>NZ_CP108825.1:0-4800000 GCF_045207375.1 Micromonospora sp. NBC_00860 | reverse complement strand
TCTACAGACCGCGGCACTGATCAGCACGGACGGCACTGTCGACTGGTTCTGCGCGCCCCGCTTCGACTCGCCGAGCGTCTTCGGCGCGCTGCTGGACCGCCGCAACGGCGGCCACTTCCAGCTCTCGCCGGACGGCGTCGACTACACGAGCAAGCAGCTCTACCTGCCCGGTACGCCGATCCTGATCACCCGCTTCCACAGCGCCGACGGCGTCGGTGAGCTGTTGGACTTCATGCCCGTCACCGGGGCCGAGGCCACCGACCGGCACCGGTTGATCCGACTGGTGCGGATGGTCCGGGGGAGCATGCAGTTCCGCTTCCACTGCCACCCACGGTTCAACTACGGGCGCGACCCGTACGAGCTGGAGGTGCACCCCGAGGGCGACGTCTTCCGCAGCGCGACGATGAGCCTCACCCTCGCCGCCTTCAAGAACTCGCTCCGCGAGTTCGACATGAAGGACATCAAACGGGACACCGACGGTGTGTCCGCGTCGTTCACCCTGCACGCCGGCGACATCGGCGGAGTGACCCTGGAGACGGCCTGCCCGCACGCGCCCCGAGCGCTCACCACCGACGAGGCGTGCGAGCTGCTCGCCGAGACCCGCGACCACTGGCGGAGGTGGGTGGGCGGTTCCCGCTACAAGGGCCGCTGGCGGGAGGTGGTCGAGCGTTCGGCGATGACCCTCAAGCTGATGACGTACGCGCCGACGGGCGCCCTGGTCGCCGCACCCACCGCCGGGCTGCCCGAGCAGATCGGCGGGCAGCGGAACTGGGACTACCGCTACACCTGGATCCGGGATGCGTCCTTCTCCGTGCACGCGTTGCTGCGCCTCGGCTTCACCGACGAGGCCGAGAAGTATCTGCTCTGGCTCGACGCGCGCATCCGGGAGGCACGGGACGGCAACCTGCCCCTGCAGATCATGTATCGCATCGACGGCTCACCGGACCTTCCCGAGGAGGTGCTGGGCCACCTGGAGGGGTACCGCGGCTCCGCGCCGGTGCGGATCGGCAACGGCGCGGCCGGCCAACTCCAACTGGACATCTACGGCGAGGCGCTCGTCTCGTTGGAGCTCGCGGACCGCAACGGGCTGATCGCGCCGTACGAGGGGTGGCGCAAGACGGCCGGGTTGATGGACTGGCTCTGCGAGCACTGGGACCAACCCGAGGACGGCATCTGGGAGACCCGGTCCGGCCGGCAGGACTTCACCTACGGTCGGGTGTTGTCCTGGGTGGCGCTGGACCGGGCCATCCGCATCGCCCGCCGTCGGGGCCGCCCCGGTGACATCGCCCGCTGGTCCGCCCAACGTGACGCCATCTACGAGCAGGTGATGACTCGTGGGTTCAATCAGGAGCGCCGCGCGTTCGTGCAGCACTACGGCTCCGACATCCTGGACGCCTCGCTCCTGGCGATGCCGGGGCTGAACTTCATCTCGCCGACCGACCCGATGTGGGAGTCGACGCTGCGGGCCATGGACACCGGCCTGGTCTCCGACAGCCTGGTCTACCGCTACGACCCGAAAGCCTCGCCGGACGGCCTCGCCGGCACCGAGGGCACCTTCAACATGTGCACCTTCTGGTACGTGCAGGCGCTCGCCCTGGCCGGCCGGATCGACGACGCCCGGTTGACCTTCGAGAAGATGCTCACCTACAGCAGCCCGCTCGGCCTCTACTCCGAGGAGATCGCACCGACCGGTGAGCAGATCGGCAACTTCCCGCAGGCGTTCAGCCACCTCTCGCTGATCAGCACGGCGGCCCATCTCGACGACCTGCTCGACCGGCAGGGCTGACCGGTCCGCTCAGAACAGCGTCAACGGCTCGACCGGGATCGGCTCGGGCAACGCGTCGAGCCCGGGTACGCGTGCCCGTACCTCGTCGTGGAACCGGCGGGCGAGCGCCGGCGCGTCGGCGTTGTCAGGGGTGTGGATGAACATCGTCGGCGAGCGTCCCTCGCGTAGCCAGGTGACTGTCAGGTCGACCCACCGCTGCCACCCCTCGACAGTGCGCGTCGGGTCGTCGCGACCGAGGTAGCGGACGATCGGCCGGTCGGTCAGCGCGAGGGACCGGAGCGGCAGGCGTGGCTTCTTGGTCCAGGCGTCCCGCTCCGCGTCGCTGGTCGGCGGGCTCGTGAAGAAGGCGGTCGTGTCGAAGGGGATCCACTCGGCGCGGGCGGCGGCGAGGGTCGCCCCGAGCATTCGGGCCGCTCGGGCGTCGGTGAAGAACGCGGGATGGCGGACCTCCACCGCGTACCGGTGGGACCGCGGAAGCTGTTCCAGGAAACGGCCCAGGGCCGGGACGTCGGCGGGCGCGAACGAGCCGGGTAGCTGGATCCAGAGGGCGTGGGCGCGCGGGCCGAGCGGCTCGATGGCGTCCAGGAAGGCGCGCAGCGGTTGGTCGACGTCGGTGAGCCGACGTTCGTGCGTGATGACCTTGGGAAGTTTGAGGACGAACCGGAAGTCGGGATCCGTCTGCGCGGCCCAGGAGGCCACTGTGTCCCGGGCCGGGGTCGCGTAGAACGTGGTGTTGCCCTCCACTGCGTCGCACCAGCTGGCGTAGTGCCGCAGGCGCTCGGTGGGCGGCAGCCGGTGGCCCGGCCACGACCGGTGACTCCACATCGCGCACCCCACGTGCAGACGCATGACCGCCCTTTCCGCCGGTGACCGCGCTCGACCGGAGCCCACCGTATACGGGCCAGCGGACCCGGCCGGCCCACGGTGCGGCAGGTAGGGTCCGACGCCATGCGTGTGCTGTTCGCCAGTCTTGCGTCCGTCGGTCACACCTATCCGCTGATCCCGCTGGCGATCGCCGCCCGGGACGCCGGGCACGAGGTCCACTTCGCCGCCGGTCCGGAGGTGCACGCGCCCCTCGCCGCGCACGGCCTGCGGCCGTTCCGTCCCGGCGACGCCTTCTACGAGGTGTACGCCGAGGATCTCGCACCGGAGCTGGCGCGGCTGCGGCCCGACCTGGTGGTGCACGAGTGGGGGCTGCCGGGGGCGGCCGTGGCGGCGCACAGGGCCGGGATCCCGGGCCTGTGGCACGGGTTCGGCCGGATGTTTCCCGAGGGCATCGGCCTGGAACTGCCCACCAGGAACGCCGAGGTCGTCGGCCGGCCGCACCTGGACATCTGGCCGCCCTCGCTCCAGGACAAGGACTTCCTCGCCACCGAACGTCGGATCGAGCTGCGACCGGTCGCCTTCTCCACCCCGGCCCCGCTGCCCGAACGGGTGAGCCGTCGCACGTCTCGACCGTTGATCTATCTGACCCTCGGCACCGCGTTCGGCACGCCGGAGTTGATGCGCACCGCCATCGCCGCTCTGGCGACGCTGGACGCCGACGTGGTGGTCGCGGCGGGCCGGGTGCCCGTCGAACAGTTGGGCGAGATCCCCGCCCACGTCAGCGTGCACCAGTGGGTGTCGCAGGCGGAACTGTTGCCGCTCGTCGACCTGGTGGTGCACCACGGTGGCAGCGGCACCACCCTCGGCGCGCTCGCGGTGGGCGTACCGCAGTTGCTGCTGCCACAGGGCGCGGACCAGTTCGCCAACGCCGACACGCTTGCCGCCGCCGGTGTCGCAGTGCGGCTCCTGCCCGGCGAGGTGGACGCGGGCGCCATCGCCGAGCAGGTCCACCGGCTGCTGCCGCAGCGCGGCAGCGTCGAGCAGCGCGACGCGGCCCGCCTGATCGCCGAGGAGATCGCCGGCATGCCCTCGCCGGCGGCCGTCGCTCGGCTCCTGCCGGAGTACGCCGCCTGAGGCGAGCCGAAGTCGTCAACTCAGGGTTGACGCGACGAGATGCGTCAACCTATGGTTGACGCATGACAGATCCTCTCCAGATGGGTAACCCCGTCAAGCTCGACGACCTGATCCAGGCGATCAAGACGGCGCACACGGACGCGCTCGACCAACTCACCGACGCGGTCATCGCCGCCGACCACCTCGGCGAGGTGGCCGATCATCTGATCGGGCACTTCGTGGACCAGGCCCGACGCTCGGGCGCCTCCTGGACCGACATCGGCCGCAGCATGGGGGTCACCAAGCAGGCCGCCCAGAAGCGCTTCGTGCCGAAGGCGACCGAGGCGGCAGCGCTCGACCCCAACGCAGGCTTCGGCCGGTTCACCCCTCGCGCCCGCAACGTGGTGATGGCCTCGCAGGAGGAGGCCCGGGCCAGCGGCAACGCCGAGATCGGCCCCGAGCACCTGGTGCTGGGCCTGCTGGCCGAGCCGGAAGGGCTGGCCGCCAGGGTGATGGCTGGTCGGGGCGCCACCCCCGAGGCGGTACGGGAGGCGGTCGGTGCCGTCCTCCCACCACGGGCCGAGCAGGTTCCGGACCTCATCCCGTACGACGCGCGGGGCAAGAAGGCGTTGGAGTTGACCTTCCGGGAGGCGCTGCGCCTCGGGCACAACTACATCGGCACCGAGCACATGCTGCTCGCCCTGCTCGAGCAGGAGGACGGCGCCGGCGTGCTCACCAACCTTGGCCTGGACAAGGCGACGGTCGAGGGCGACCTGGCCGCCGCCCTCGCCGCCGCCGTCGGGAAGAAGTGAGAACCCGGGGTCAGGGGGCCTCAGGAAAGCCGTAACGCAGGGCGTGCTCCGGATCGGCCGGGTCGATCTGGCGTACGCCCGCGTCGGCGAGGCGCTTGTTGACCTCGTCGAGTTGCTCGCGCACCAGGCGGGCCTCCTCCTCCGTGACCCGGCCCCGGTGTGGCTTGCCGGCGTGCTCCAACGTGCCGTAGTCGATCTTCTCGGTGGTCTTGCGGGCCTTGGGTGGGCGGACCCGCTCGGCCGTCTTCAACAGTTGCGCCATCGGCACGTCGGTGGCCATCGCGTCGAACTCGCTGGCGGTCAACACCACCCGGCGGGGCTCACCGCCACCGTGCCGGTCGTGGATCTCCACCACCGCCACGTCCAGCGCGGCATCGTCGATGTTCTCCACCTCGCCCGGGGTGGCGTCCAACTGCACGGGCCCGGCGACCAGGTCCGGGTGCTCCAGCACGACGACGCGGACCACCTCGTCGTCCTGCTGCAGAACCGTGCCGGTGAAGTCGGAGACGTGGATCGTCTTCTTGCCCATGCGCGGAGCTTCTCCTGTCGTAGGCCGGGATGGCGGACCACAAGAAATTACCCGACAGGTGTGCGAAAGCCCCCGCTGGACCTCCTCCGGTGTGTCGCCCCGGGCGACCGTCGGAGGCTCCCCTTCGGTGCCACCCACCCGGTGCTGCGTCAGTGGGTGTTCAGGCGGTGCCGACTGGAGCTGCCGACGGGCAGCTTGTTCAGCCCGGCCCACGACAGGGCGCCGCCGATGGTCCTGGGGTTCCGGTAGCGCGGCTGGGGTGGATTGCCTCCGACGGCCTCCGCCGCCTGCCAGAGTCGCTCGGGGTCCTGCTGGTAGTGGTCGCTCGGCTGAATCGGCATGCGTTCACCGTCCCAAACAAAGGTGTCCAGATATAGAAATACATATGACGGTCGATTCGTGCGGTTGGTTCCCGCACCCCTGGCCCGTTCGGCCCCGACGTATCCTGCGCCCGGCCCTGCCGTCCGGCGTACGGTGATCCACGACGGGTCGGGGTGACGGGGAGGTGCGCATGCTCGACCGGCGGCTGCACCTGCACCTGGCCACCTGGCTCGGCCAGTGGCCGGCCGGGCCGGGGTTGCACGTGGTCGCCTCGCACCGGCGGGCCGCACCGGCCTGGGATGGCCGGCTGCGCCCCGCGCTCGCCGTGGACACCGGGCGGAGTGCCGTGCTCTCCGTCGCGCCGGACCGCGTGGCGGCGATCCGCGAGTTGGTTCGCCGTACGCCGACCCGGCTGCTCGCCGCGTTGCCGGAGGCCGTCGGCCGGCCAGAGTTCTGCGTACACGACGGTCCCTTCCGGTGGAGCCTGGCACCCGCGCCGCTGCCCGACGTGGGGGAGTGGACCGAGCCGACCGCCCCTGGGCTGCCGCCGTGGCTGCGACTCTTCGACCGGCCGGTGCTGGTGGTCCGTGACCCGGACGGCACCTACCTGGCCGGTGCCGGGATCAAGCGGCACGACGCGTACGGGCACGAGTTGGCCGTCGGCACCGTGCCGGCCGCCCAGGGGCGCGGCCTCGCCCGCCGACTGGTGGCCCAGGCGGCACGGCGGGTGCTCGACGAGGGGGCGGTCCCCACCTACCTGCACGAGCGGGACAATCACGCCTCGGCCCGGGTTGCCGACGCGGCGGGTTTCCCGGACCGGGGCTGGCGCGCGTACGGGGTCTATCCGCGCTGAGCGGCATTGGGCGCGGACCGTGGATCCCGGGCCGGATCCACGGTCCGCAACCTCCCCCCAGGCCCCGATTCCGGGTGTAACGGCCGCCGCTGGGGGCGAGCCGCTACGTGTCGATCACGCTACGTATCGAACCGGCTCGGGGCAAGGCTGAAGCTGTCGGTTCGGAGTGTCGAAAAGCGGACTTGACCTGCTTCTTCGCCGGTCGTTGGTGTCGGCCCTGTCAGTGACGGAGCGTGCGAATCAGGTCGAGTACCTGTCGGGTCACCGGCCGCAGGACCCGGAGCCGGGACAGCGCCACGAGCCGGTCGATCAGTGGTACGGCCCCGTCGATCAGCTGACGAGTCTTGGTCTGGCCCGGCGACCGGTCGTGCACCCAGTAGAGGATCACGCCCATGTACGCGAGCCAGAGCAGCTCGGGCAGCTGTGGGCGCAGCTCGGCGTCGACCTTCGCCGTCGAGCCCGTCAACACCTCGCCGAAGAGGTCGATGGCCGACTGTCGGGGGCCGGACGACTCCGCCGAGAAGGGGCTCAACGGTGAGGTGGGCTCCGCCGCCGTCTTGAAGAAGGTCGCCGCGAATCCGTGCGAGGGCGTCAACACGTCGATCCCCGCGTGCAGCACTCCGGCGAGCCGGGGACCGAACGCCTCCTCCCGGTCGAGCACGGGCTGCGCGGCGGCCCGGTGCTCGACCTGGGACTGGGCGTAGAACTCCTGGATCAGGTGGTCCTTGGAACCGAAGTAGTAGTAGGCGTTGCCGACCGCCACGCCGGCCTCCTGCGCGATCGCCCGCATGGTGGTCTGGGCGTAGCCGCGTTCGCGGAACAGCCGCATCGCGGTGTCCCGGATCAGCTGCCGGGTCTGCTCGCCTCGGGCGGTGGCAGGGTCACCCGCAGCGGTCGTCTGCGCAGGCTGCTCGGTCATCGGGGCCACCGTATCCCGCCGTTTCGTCGGCCGGCTCGGCCGACGGGTCGCGGATCCGTTCCCGGATCGCCGAGGCGGCGGCCACCGTCTGCCGGGCGAGGGGCAGCAGGGCCGGTCGGGCCAGCCGCTCGGCCGTGGACCGATGGTCGGCCAGTGCCCAGAGGCAGGCGAACCAGGCGCCGTCGCCCGCGTACACCTCGCCGGTGTCGGCGATCACTGTGAGGTCGCGCAGCGTCGCGTCGTGGTCCAGGCCGGGGAAGCGCCGCCGGGCCTCGGCGGACCCGGCCGGCACGAACTCCAGGGGTACGAGTTGGGCGCGGGACGACAACCAGCGGCGGGCGGCCCGGCAGAGCGGGCAGGCCGCGTCGAACAGGACGGTGAACCCCCGGACCCCACCGCCGGAGTGAGCGGTGGGATCCGGGAGCCGACCGACGCCACCGGTCGGGGACACGGTCATCGGGTCGGCGGGTTGCTCGTCGGTCCGGCGCCCGGCTGCGGTCCGGCCGCCTGCGGACCGGTTGGCTGGGGTCCGGCCGGGTACACGCCGGTCGGCTGCGGTCCCGCCGGATAAGCGTCGACCAGCTGCGACCCGGGTGGGGTGGACTGCATGGGGAGTCGGCCGATCGGGGCGAGCGGGGGGTGGGTGGCGAGCTGGCGGAGCCGGTTCCGGCGGTAGCGGCCGAGTGCGAAGACGTTGAAGAAGTGCAGCGCGCCGAGCACCAGCAGCACGAGGCCGATCTTGAGAGACAGCTCCTCCATGGCCTGGCTGGTCGATTCCACCGGGTCGGCGTGCTTCATGGCCACCGTGACGTAGCCGAGGTTGAGCAGATAGAAGCCGACCACCAGGAGGCTGTTGACCGCTCGGGCGAGCCGTTCCTCGGCGAACACCTCCTCCAGGAAGACCTGCCCGTTGCGGGACAGTGCTCGAGCCACCCAGATGGTCAGGCCGACGCTGACCGCGAGGTAGATCACGTACATCCAGACCTTGATGTCCATGTGGACGCCCTTCTTGAACGTGTTCAACTACCGACGCCGTCAGCCTAGGGTGAATATTGAACATGTTCAAGAAAGGGCGACCAGTGACTGTGGACACTCTGGTGCGGCGCCGAGAGCCGTTACCCGGCCGAGCGTCACGCCCGGCCGAGAAACGCCGTGGCTCAGCCGGCCAGGCCCAGCACCTCGGCCGCCGCGCGACCGTTGGCGTGGCTCGCGCCGTAGGTGGTGACGAAGGCGCGGACGCCCGCTGGTCGCCACTGCGCCGGCCAGCCCATCTCGACCACTGTCACCGGGTGCGCCGCCGCCAGGTCGGCGATCAGCTCCGGGCCGCCCGGCAGCCGGTGAAGGTGCCGCCCGACCAGCACGATGGGACGGTCGCCGGCCAAGCCGCGCAGCGTGGTCGCGTCGGTCTCGGTGGCGATCACCCGGATCTCCGGCACCCCGTCCAGGTGTGGACCGAGGCCCCACGGCACCCGACCCTCGGCCATCGTCGATTCGGTGTGCAGTTGCACCACCAGTGGCTGGTTCAGGCCGGTGAGCAGGCCGTCCACCCGAACCGCGCGGCGCGCCGCGGCGTACCCCAGCTCGGTATCCTCGGTGGCCGGTGACCCGGCGGCGGCCCGGGCCCAGGCGGCGAGGTCGGCGGCGCGGCCGGCCGCCTCCTCGACCCGCGCCCTCGCCAGCCGGCCGTCAGTGAGCGCGTCGACGATCTCGGCGGCCACCCGCTCGACCAGCTCGGCGTCGACCTTCGCGCCGATGCAGAGCAGGTCGGCGCCGGCGCCCAGGGCCCGGACCGCGGCCGGCCCGACCCCGCCGGCGGCCACTGCGGCACCCTTCATCTCCAGCGCGTCGGTGATGACGGTGCCGGTGAAGCCGTACTCCGTGCGCAGCAGGTCGACCAGGACGGCCCGGCTGAAGGTGGCGGGATCTGCGCCGGTGAGCGCCGGCACCCGGATGTGCGCGGTCATCACGGCGCGCGCCCCGGCGGCGACGACGGCCGCGAACGGCGGTAGGTCCCGCTGGCGCAGCAGGGCCAGCGGAGCGTCCACTGTGGGCAGTTCGTGGTGGGAGTCGGTGACTGTGGCGCCGTGCCCGGGGAAGTGCTTGGCGCAGGCGGCCACGCCGGCGGCCTGCAACCCGGCCACGGCGGCGGCCGAGTGGGCGGCGACCCGTACCGGATCCGCGCCGAAGGACCGGGTGCCGATCACCGGGTTGTCGTCTGCGGTGTTGACGTCGACAGTGGGGGCGAGGTTGACGGTGATGCCGAGCGCGGCCAGCTCCGCGCCGATCGACTGGTAGACCCGTCGGGTGAGGGCCACGTCGCCGATCGCGCCCAGGGCGGCATTGCCGGGGTACGGGCTGCCGGTGGCGTGCGCCAGTCGGGTCACGTCGCCACCCTCCTCGTCGATGGCGATCAGCGCGTCCGGCCGACCGGCGCGCAGCGCGGCGGTGCTCGCCGCCACCTGCGCGGGGTCGTGCACGTTGGTGCCGAACAGGGTGTGCCCGGCCAGCCCCTCGGCCAGCAGGTCGACCGCCCAGTCCGGCGGGACCGGTCCCGGGTACGCGGCCAGCAGCGTGCCCAGCGCGAGCCGGCGCAGTCCTGGATCCAACCCCACGTGATCTTCCCCCTTCGGTGTCCCGCGGGTACGAAACGTCGTACCGGTGGTGGTCCTGGCCCTGCCGAGTCGGCGGAGCGTCCCACCGTCGAGTGGCCGTTACGCTACGGCTACCCGTTCGCAGGTCGGTTTACAGTTAGCAAAGTTTACTAAAACTAGAGGACGTGTCATGAGTGCGACCCGGCTGCCCGGCACCCCCCGCCTGTTGCGGGCGCTCAACGACCGTGCCGCGCTGGAGTTGCTCCTCGAACGCGGCCCGCTGACCCGGGCTCGACTCGGCGAGCTGACCGGCCTGTCGAAGGTCACCGCCTCGCAACTGGTCGAGCGGCTGGAGGAGCGCGGCCTCGTCGCGCGGGTCGGCGAGCAGGCCGGCGGGCGAGGGCCGAACGCCCAGCTCTACGCCGTCCGCCCGGGCAGCGCGCACGTGGTCGGCGTGGACGTCGGGCCGGACCGGGTGGTGGCCGCGTGCGCCGACATCACCGGTGCGGTCATCGGCCGGGTGGAGCAGTCGACCCGGGACACCGACGACCCGGTGGGCGTGGTGCACAACGCCGTCGTGCAGGCGGCGAGCAGCGCCCAGGCGCAGCTGAGCAGCGTACGACGGATCGTGCTCGGCACCCCGGGTCTGGTCGACCCCGGCACCGGCGACATCACCTTCGCCTTCAACCTGCCGCGCTGGCACAGCGGTCTGCTCGCCGCGCTGCGGGACGACCTGCACACGCCGGTGGTCTTCGAGAACGACGTCAATCTCGCCGCGGTGGCCGAGGCGCAGTCCGGTGCCGCGCAGGGGCTGGCGGACTTCGTGCTGGTCTGGGTGGGCGCGGGCGTCGGCCTGGCGATCATGCTGGGCGGGCGGTTGCACCATGGCAGCAGCGGTGCGGCCGGCGAGATCGGCTACCTGCCGGTGCCCGGCGCGCCCATCCCGCGCGACGTCTCCCGTCGCGCCAAGCCGGCCTTCCAGCAGCTGGTCGGCGCGGACTCGGTGCGCGCGGTGGCCCGCGAGCACGGCTACCCGGACGCCGACGCCGCCGAGGCGGTCCGCGCGGCCGTAGCGGCGGGCGCCGACGGCGGCCCGATGCTCGACGAGCTGGCCCGTCGGCTCGCGCTCGGCGTGGCCAGCACCTGTGTGGTGCTGGACCCACCGCTGGTGGTGCTCGCCGGCGAGGTGGGTCAGGCCGGTGGCGCGGCGCTCGCCGACCGGGTGCAGCAGGAGGTCGCGGCGATCACCCTGGTCCGGCCGCGAGTGGTGCCGACCGGGCTGACCGAGGAGCCGATCCTGCACGGCGCGCTGCGCACCGCCCTGGACGCGGTGCGCGACGAGGTGTTCGGCTCCACCGTCGGCTGAGCCCGCTGCGGGGGTCATGTGAAGGAATATTTCACCGAGCATCCGTAGCTTGCAAGCTCTTGCCGGACGCTGGCCTGGACTGTTCCGTCGGGCCGCCCGGACCGGGCGACCCGACGGCCTCGATTCAGATCAGGTCGCGGCGGCGGAACACGGCGAACGCCGCAGCGGTCAGCCCGCCAGCCAGCACGAGCAGCACCAGCAGCGACGCCCCCGAGGTAATCGTGTAGAACGGGTCGCAGTTGAGGCCGGGGCCGCCCGTGCACAGCCGTTCGTCGTAGAACCGCGCACCGCCGTTGAGCCACGCCCCGATGTGGCTGGAAAGCATGAACAGGTCCGACTTCCGCGCGTCGACGATCTCCAGGACCAGCCGGGCGCCCAACTCCCAGACCACCGCGTACGCGGCGAACGCGCCGAGCGCCGCCGACGTGTGCCGACCGAGCGTGGCGATCGCGAAGCCCAACGCTGAGGCCAGCAGCACCAACACCAGGCCACGGCCGTGCACCACGCCGAGCGAACGCCAGAAGTCGCCGTCCAGCCTGCCCGGCAACCCGGCGGTCTGCCCGATAACCCAGAACGCGGCGAGGTAGGCCACCGACGCCAGCAGGGCCAGCACCAACACCGTGCCGAGCAGGGTGCCCAACTTGGCCGCGAGCACCGTCACCCGGCGCGGTCGCCAGAGCAGCAGGTTCACCACACCGCCCGAGTTCAGGTCAGCGCCGATGTAGGAGGCGCCGACCAGGAACCCGAAGAGCACCAGGAACGCGATCAGGAAATAGAGCAGCGGCTCGGCCTGCTCGGCGAAGGTGAACACACCCGGCAGATAGTCGGCGGCGATCGGCAGTCGGTCCTGCCGGATCGGGTCGACCGCCGAACAGTCGCTGGGAAGGTACCTGTCCGTGTCGGCCGGCAAGGTGCCGGCCTGGCGGGCCAGGCACTCCTGGTGGGTGGCCTCCAGGTCGCGCCGCGCGTCGGCGGCCTGCTCCCGCGCCGAGTTCAGTTCACTCGCTGTCGGTTTGTGGGAGCCGGCCATCGTGGTCGCCGCCGTCACGGCGAACGCCAACACCAACAGGACCACCATGAGCTGCACGAAGCGACGCGCGGACAGTCGCTCCAACTCGGCACGCACCAGGTTCACGCGTCCACTCCCCGATCGAGGTCGATCACAGCTTCGCCCTGCGGCAGCGACGAGTCGTCGACCTGCCGCGGCACCGACGGATGCTCGTACGCGCCGGTCAGCTCCAGGAAGACGCTCTCCAGATCCGGCCGCAGCGGCGTCAGCTCGCCCACCCACAGACCCTGCTCACCGAGCACCCGGCTGACCACTGTCGGGTCGCTCACCCCACCCACCACCAACGCGTCCCCGTCCACGACAGCCGTCAGCTCGGCCGCGTGCAGCAACTCGACGGCGCGCTCCGGCTCGGCCACCCGGACCAGGAACTCGTGCCGGTCGTGACCCGCCAGCACCTCGTCCACCCGGCCGGTCGCCACCCGCCGACCCCGCGAAATGATCGTGACGTGGTCGCAGATCAGCTGGATCTCGCCCAGGATGTGACTGGACACCAGCACCGTCACCCCGCTGGCCGCCAGCGACCGCATCAGGTCCCGCATCTCCCGGATGCCCGCCGGGTCCAGCCCGTTCGCCGGCTCGTCCAGGATGAGCAACCGCGGGTCCTTCAGCAGCGCGGACGCCACCGCGAGGCGCTGCTTCATGCCCAGCGAGTAACCCTTCACCCGCTCGTCGCCCCGGTCGTCCAGGCCCACCAGCTCCAGCACCTGGTCCACCCGCGAGACCGGCACTCCACCCGCGCGGGCGAGCAATCGCAGCGTGCGGTAGCCGGTGAAGTTGCCGAAGAACTGCGGGCTCTCCACGATGGCGCCGACCTGGCCGGCCACCCGGGTCAGCAACTCCGGCGACGGTTCACCGAGCACTGTCATCCGACCGCTGTCGGCGCGTACCAACCCGAGCAGGGCCCGCAGCGTGGTGGTCTTGCCCGAGCCGTTGGGGCCCAGGAAACCGTGGACCTGGCCCGCCTCGACCAGCAGGTCGAACCCGTCCACCGCCACCCGTCGGCCGCTGCGCATGCTGTGGAAGGTCTTGCGCAGACCCTCGATCTCGATGACCGCGCTCATCCGCGCGGCTCCGTACGTCGACGGGGCATGGGCCGTCCTTCGGGCTTGGTGATCAACGACACGGCGCTTCAGCCTATGGCTGAGGTGCCGCCCATGGGGGGCACCCCGGCGCTGCGTGGTTGGATGGTGCGGTGACTGGTGACCTGATCCCCGGCGCTGCCGGCGCCGCGCCTGCCGCCGCTTTCGTGGACCCGGATCTGGTGGTCAGCCTCGACGGCGTCGGCGTACGCCGCTCTGGCACCGCCCTCCTACAGGACCTGACCTGGCGCGTCGAACTGGACGAGCGGTGGGTCGTGCTCGGCTCCAACGGCGCAGGCAAGACCACACTGCTCAACCTCGCCGCTGGCCGGCTGCACCCCACCACGGGTGTCGCGTACGTGCTCGGCGAGCGGATCGGCCGCACCGACGTCAACGAGCTGCGTACCCGGATCGGCCTCACCACCGCCGCGATCGCCGAGCGACTCCCCGCCGACGAGCGGGTCAGCGACGTGGTGGTGACCGCCGCCTGGTCGGTGGTCGGCCGCTGGCGGGAGAACTACGACCGTGGCGACGAGGCGCGGGCGCGAGCGCTGCTGAGCCAACTCGGCGTCGGTGGCCTCGCCGAGCGCCGCTACGGCACCCTCTCCGAGGGCGAGCGCAAGCGCGTGCAGATCGCCCGTGCCCTGATGACCGACCCGGAGTTGCTGCTGCTCGACGAGCCCGCCGCCGGGCTCGACCTGGGTGGTCGGGAAGACCTGGTCGCCCGACTGGCCGAGCTGGCCCACGACCCGGACGCCCCGGCGATGGTGCTGGTCACCCACCACGTCGAGGAGATCCCGCCCGGGTTCACCCACGCGCTGCTGCTGCGCGAGGGTGGGGTGGTCGCCCAGGGTCTGCTCACCGAGACGCTGACCGGTGACAACCTCTCCAAGACCTTCGGGCTGCCACTGGTGGTCGAGCGGTCCGGCGACCGCTTCACGGCTCGCGCCGCCTGAGCGTCGGAGAGACGGAGACGACAGTGCCGCAGACCCGGGTCGCCGTGGTGGGCAGCGCCAACATGGACCTGGTCGCGATGGCACCCGCGCTGCCGCGACAGGGCGAGACCATGCTCGGCACCGACTTCGTGATGGTGCCCGGCGGCAAGGGCGCCAACCAGGCAGTGGCCGCGGTCCGGGCCGGCGCCTCCTGCGTCTTCCTCGGCGCCATCGGCTCGGACGCCTTCGGCGTCACCCTCAAGGCCCGCATCACCGCGGCCGGCGTGGACACCAGTCAACTTCGCGTGGTCTACGGCGCGTCCGGGGTGGCGCTCGTGATGGTCAACGCCCAGGGGGAGAACGCCATAGTGGTCACCCCCGGCGCCAACGAGGCCCTGGTCGACCTCACCGAGGATGAGCTGGCCACGGTGCGCGCGGCGGACGTCCTGGTCGCCCAACTGGAGATCCCGGTGCAGACAGTGACCGCCGCCGCGGTGGCCGCCCGCGACGCCGGCACCAGGGTCATTCTGAACGCCGCCCCGGCGCGGGACCTCCCACCCGAACTGCTCGCCGCCGTGGACCTGCTGGTCGTCAACGAGGGCGAGGCGCAGGCGCTCGCCGGCCGAGGTCGGGAGGAACCCCGCGCGCTGCTCGACCTGGCCCCCCGGGCCGTGCTCACCCTCGGCGGTGAGGGCGCCTGGTACGTCGACCGGGACGGCACCGAGGTGCACGTGCCGGCGGTACCGGTCGACGTGGTCGACTCCACCGCCGCCGGTGACGCGTTCACCGCGGCGCTGGCCGTCGGCTGGGGCGAGGGGCGCGACGTGGTCGACGCGGTGCGCTGGGCGTCGGCGGCCGGCGCCGCCTGCGTCCGCAAGCTCGGCGCGTCGGTGGCGCTACCGCGACGCGCCGAGATCGACGAGCTGTACGTAGCAGCCTGAGCGCGTCCCGCGCTGAACCGGCCTGAGCGCGTCGGCGGGTTACGTCCGCTGACCCGCGCCCGTGCGGAAGGCCCGGCGGTACGCCGACGGTGAGGTCAGCATGACCCGGCCGAAGTGGTGCCGGTAGGTCACTGGCGTGTCGAAGCCCACCGCGCGGGCGACCTGCTCGACCGGGGCGTCGGTCTCCTCCAGCAGGGTCAGGCTGGCGCGGATCCGCTGGTCGATGAGCCAACGGATCGGGCTGGTCCCGGTGGCCCGGGCGAAGTGCCGCAGGTAGGTGCGGGACGACATGTGCGCCCGCCCGGCGAGCTGGGCCACGCTCAGCGGCTCGGCGAGATGGGCGAGGGCCCAGTCGATGCTGCCCGCGATCCGGTCGTCGTCCGGGTCGGCGGGTACCGGTGCCTCGACGAACTGGGCCTGCCCGCCGTCGCGGTGCGGGGGGATCACCAGCCGTCGGGCGACCGCGTTGGCGATCGCCGCGCCGTGGTCGCGCCGGATCACGTGCACGCAGAGGTCCAGCCCGGCCGCGCTGCCGGCGCTGGTGAGCAGGTCACCGTCGTCGAGGTAGAGCACGTCCGGGTGCACCTCGACCCGGGGGTAGCGGCGCGCCAGCAGTTCCGCGTACCGCCAGTGGGTAGTGGCCCGCCGACCGTCCAGCAGGCCCGCTCCGGCCAGCGCGAACGCCCCGGAGCAGATCGACATGATCCGGGCGCCGCGCCGGTGCGCCCGACGGAGCGCGGTGATCAGCTCGGGCGACGGGTCAGCGGTCACGTCCGGTACGCCGGGCACGATCACCGTCCGCGCCGCCGCCAGCTCGGCCAGACCGTACGGGGTGTGCAGGGTGGCTCCGCCGACCACCGGCACCGGCCCCGGCTGCTCGGCGCAGAGCACCAGGTCGTACCAGTCGACGTCGAACTCGGGTCGGGCCAGCCCGAAGACCTCGGTGACGATGCCGGTCTCGAACACCGACATTCCCGGGTACGCGAGCACGGCGACAGGGTGCGCGGCCGCTGGCCGTCGGGGCGCTGGTAGCGGGCGCGGGCCGGTTGTCGTGGCCGGGATCGGCATGGCGGGATGTTAGCGCAGGACGTCGTTCGCGCCACTCGTCCCGAGGTGGCGTGCCGGTGAGGATCGGTGCATGACCTTCGCCTTCGCCGTTCCGCCGGCCGATCCGGCCACCGCCGCCGCCCACTTCCACAATCGGCTCAGCGTCGAGACCGACGTCAGTGATGTGCACGCCGACCTGTCGGCAGGTACCCCGGGCCTGGTGGTCGTCGACTCCCGGGGCGCGGCCGCCTGGGCGCAGGGGCACCTCCCCGGCGCGGTGCACCTGCCCACCGCCGAGATCGCGAGCCGGGCGGTGGACCTGATCCCGCCGGGGTCGGCGGTGGTGACCTACTGCTGGGGTCCGGGCTGCAACGGCGCGACCCGGGCGGCGCTGGAGTTCGCCCGGCTCGGCCATCCGGTGAAGGAGATGCTCGGCGGGTTCGAGTACTGGGCGCGGGAGGGGCTGCCGGTGGTGACGGAGGCCGGGCTGACCCGGCGACCGGTCGACGACCTCACCGCGCCGACCACGACGATCACCTGCGACTGCTGAGTCACAGCTCGGGCGGGTGAGGGCTCAGCCGACGGGCTCGTCGGCGAGCTTCTCGCCGCGTCGACGCAGCATGCCCAGCCCGGGGATGCCGGCCACGGCGAGTTTGAGGTCGCGGGTCACGTCCAGCAGGTCGTGCAGGTCGGGGCCGACCCGGTCCAGCGTGGCCAGGATCGGCAGGATGTCGGCCGTCAGGTGTTCCTTGAGCTTGGGCAACTCGTCGATCAGGTGGATCGCCGCGCTGATCTCCTCGTGACTCAGCTCTTCGACGAACCGCCCGGCCATCGGCGCGGCCCGGCGCAGCGCCGGCTCGTACGCGGCCAGCAGCTCGGCCGCCGTGGCGGCGGCCTCCGCCGCGGTGCCCACTGTGGCGGCGGCGCGGCCCGCCACCCGGTCGGCCTCGGCGACCACCGTGCTCGCCGCCCGGGAGACCCGGTCGGCCTCGGCGACCACCACCGCGGCGGCGGTGGCCACCTCGGTGGCCGTGTCGATGGCGGTGGTCGCGGCGGCGCTGATGACTGCCACCTCGCGAACCGCGGCCTCGGCGTCGGTGAGCACCTGGTCGGTCCGGTCCAGTGTCGTCTCGATCCGGTCGACCACGCCGTTGATCCGGGCCAGCAGCGCCTCCACCCCGTCCAGCACCGCGAACGCGCGGGCGGGCACGGCGGCCATCGAGGTGGCCGAGCCGAGCGCCTGGTCGAGAGCGGAGCGGGTCAGGCCGACCACGGCGGCCGGGGTGGGGAGGGGAATCGCCATGGGGTCAAGTGTGCGTCGGCTGTGCCACAACCGCCCGACGGAGCCGGTCAGCGTGACCGTCGGCCGGCGGTGTCGGCGCGGGCCACCCGCAGCGCCCACCAGATCAGCGGCGCCTGCAACGGCACCCGGCCGTACGCGATGGCCCGCTTCGTCGGCCGTCGGTGTCGCCAGTCCACCGCCATCTTCACGTTCGCCGGCAGGACGGCGACGAAGAGCGCGGCGGCGGCCCGACCGCCGGCCCGCCGGGTGGCCGGGTGCGCGACCGCCGCCGCCACAGCGAGTTCGGCCACCCCACTGGCGTACGTCCAGAACCGGGCCGGGCCGGGCAACGCGCGCGGCACGATCGGGTCGTAGACGCCGGGGCGTACCAGATGGGTGACGCCGGCCGCGGCGAGCAGGCCGGCCAGGGCGACGGCCTCGCCGCGGCGGGTGGTCATCGATGGTCCCCCTGCTGTTCGACGGCGCGCTGCACGGCCCGGTAGATCTGCCCGAACCGTAGCGCGTCCGGGGTGCGCACCAGCAGGTCCTCCCGGCCGTGGTGCTGCACCCACAGCTCGTGCACATGGTTGCCGCGCTCGTAGGAGCGGTCCAGCCAACCCAACGGGATTTCCAGGAACGGCATCAACGCCAAAGCCCCCACCGCACAGGCAGCCAGAATGATCAACGCCAGCTGCCAGTTGCCCCGGTCCTGTGCCGACCAGGCCAGTGACAGCACGCAGACCACGGCGACCAGCGGCGGCAGCGAGAGCAGCAGCACCAGGACGCCGCGCCCCAGCGCCCGGCCGCGGACGGCAAGAGTTTTCGGCCCCCGGTCGTGCCAGACGAACGTCACGTCGGACAGGGCGATCACATGACCGCCCGCCCGGATCGACTCGGAGGTCACCTGCACCGCGTCGTCCCGGTAATAGAGGGTCATCACTAAGCCTAACCACCGACAGGCAACCCTCGCCTCGCTCGGACCTCGGCACTCGGCCGTCTTCGCAGCGGATCGGCCCTTCGTCGCGGAGGATTCGACGGCGGCCGCCCGGCGGGTACAGGTGGTGGTGGCGGTCCTTTGGAGCTGAATCGTCTGCGTTATCACGCGCCTCGTCGCGGTCCCGGTCCGATTCGTTTGCGATATCAGCTCCACAGGCGGCACTGCAGGAACGACCCACCTGCCGCGCTCGCCGCTGCCGCGCCTGCCGCGCCCGGTGGCGAGTGCAGTCGACGCGCAGGTCCCATCGGTGGCGACGGGCCCTGGTCAGGTCGGGATGTGAAGCGGGACCAGGCCGCCTAGCGGCGGCTGCCGGGGCGCGCGGGCTGGCTGTGCTCGACGGCGCGCTGCACCGCCCGGTAGATCTGCCCGAAGCGCAGCGCGTCACCGGTACGCAGCAGGCGCACCGGCTGACCCCGCCAGCGGGCCCAGATCTCCAGTTGGCGGCTGCCCCGGGAGTACGAGCGGTCCAGGTGTTCGAAGAGGAAGTCGGCGACCGGCCCGACGGCCAGACCGACCAGCACCGACGCGCCGACGATCGCGATCGTCACGGTGGGGGAGCGGTGCAACCAGACGGCCACGCCGATGCCGAGCACCGCCGCGACCAGCGGACCGGCGAGCGCTGCACCGATCGCGCCCCGCCCCACCAGCACCCGCCAGGAACGGGTGCCCCGACGGTGCCAGATCATGGTGATGTCGGCCAGCGCGTAGCTGCGGCCGTCGACGCGAACGGTGGTGGAGGTGACCTGCACCGACCTGTCGTCGTAATAAGTGATCATGGCTGGACTCCCGCCCGCGGGGCTGACACCACACTACTTACCCAAACGAGCCGGGTCGTAAGGTTGGCACGCGACTTCGACGAGGAAGTGAGGGCAGCGTGGGCGAGTTCGTTCGGCTGGAGACCACTGACGGCATCGGCACGATCCGGCTGGAGCGGCCGCCGATGAACGCGCTCAACACCCAGGTGCAGGAGGAGTTGCGCGCCGCCGCCACGGCGGCCACCGCCGATCCCGAGGTCCGCGCCGTCATCGTGTACGGCGGGGAGAAGGTCTTCGCGGCCGGCGCCGACATCAAGCAGATGGCCGAGATGTCCTACGTGGACATGGCCGACCGGGCCGCGAACCTGTCCAGCGCGCTCGGCGCGATCGCCCGGATCCCCAAGCCGGTGGTCGCCGCGATCACCGGGTACGCCCTCGGTGGCGGCTGTGAGCTGGCGTTGGCCTGTGACTGGCGGGTGGTCGCCGAGGACGCCAAGCTCGGCCAGCCGGAGATCAAGCTGGGCATCATCCCGGGTGCGGGCGGCACCCAGCGGCTGGCCCGCCTGGTCGGCCCGGCCCGCGCCAAGGACCTGATCATGTCGGGGCGGATGGTGGACGCGCAGGAGGCGCTGCGGATCGGCCTGGCCGACCGGGTCGCCCCGGCCGCCGAGGTGTACGACACGGCCGTCGCGCTGATCACGCCGTACCTGACCGGGCCGGTGCAGGCGCTGCGGGCGGCGAAGCTGGCCGTCGACGGCGGCCTGGACATGGACCTGAACTCGGGCCTGGCCTGGGAGAGTCAGCTCTTCGCGGCGCTGTTCGCCACCGACGACCGGCGGGAGGGCATGAACGCCTTCGTCGAGAAGCGCAAGCCGGGCTTCACCGGCCGCTGATCCGTCGCTTCCCGGCCCGCCGGCCCCCTGACCTCGGCAACGTCCACTGGCCGGGGCCACGGTCGAAGGGTCAAGTGACTGGCCGGTAACCTGTGATCCCGGCCACGGACGATGGGAGCGACATGACGGAGCGGATCGAGGGTCACGGCGGCGAGTTGGCGCTCGCGGCACTTCGCGCGCACGGCGTACGGGAGATGTTCACGCTGTCCGGCGGGCACGTCTTCCCGCTGTACGACGCCGCGTACAAGACCGACTTTCCGATCTACGACGTCCGGCACGAGCAGTCCGCGGTCTTCGCCGCCGAGGCGGTGGCCAAGCTCCAGCGCCGCCCCGGCCTCGCGGTGCTCACCGCCGGGCCCGGTGTCACCAACGGCATCTCCGGCATGACCAGCGCGTTCTTCAACGCCTCGCCGGTGCTGGTGCTCGGCGGGCGCGCGCCCGCGTTCCGCTGGGGCTCGGGCAGCCTCCAAGAGATGGACCACCTGCCGCTGGTCGCGCCGGTCACCAAGCATGCCGAGACGGTGTTCAGCACCGACGACATCCCGCGTGCGGTGGGTGCGGCGCTCAACGCCGCGCTCACCCCGCACCGCGGCCCGGCCTTCCTCGACTTTCCGCTGGAGACGGTCTTCTCGGTCGCCGAGGCCGAGCTGCCGACCGTGACTGGTGTCGACCCGATCGCCCCGGACCCGGAGGAGGTCGGCCGCGCGGCGATGCTCATCGCCGGGGCGCAGCGGCCGGTCATCATCGCCGGCTCCGACGTGTACGCGGGCGACGCGGTCGCCGCCCTGCGCGAGGCGGCCGAGGCGTTGCAGGTGCCCGTCTTCACCAACGGCATGGGTCGCGGCTCGCTCCCGCCGCAGCACCCGCTCGCGTTCGCCAAGGCCCGTCGGGCCGCGCTCTCCGGCGCCGACGTGGTCGTGGTGGTGGGCACCCCGCTGGACTTCCGGCTCAGCTTCGGTGACTTCGGTGACGCCAAGGTGGTGCACATCGTCGACGCCCCCAGCCAACGGGCGACGCACGTGCAGCCGACCGCCGCCCCCGCCGGTGACCTGCGCCTGATCCTGTCCGCGCTGGCCGATCACTCCGGTGACCGGGCCGACCACGCCGACTGGATCGCCGACCTGCGTGTCGCCGAGGACGCGGCGAAGGCTCGGGACGCCGCGGAGATGGCCGCCGAGACCGACCCGATCCGCCCGGCCCGGATCTACGGCGAGCTGCGTCGGGCGCTCGCCCCGGACGCGATCACCATCGGCGACGGCGGCGACTTCGTGTCGTACGCCGGGCGGTACCTGGAGCCGGCCCAGCCCGGCACGTGGCTGGACCCGGGCCCGTACGGCTGCCTGGGCACCGGCATGGGTTACGCGATGGGCGCCCGGGTCAGTCACCCGGACCGGCAGATCTGCGTGCTGATGGGCGACGGCGCTGCCGGCTTCTCGCTGATGGACGTCGAGTCGCTGGTCCGCCAGAAGCTGCCGGTGGTGATCGTCGTCGGCAACAACGGCATCTGGGGGCTGGAGAAGCACCCGATGCGAGCCATGTACGGCTACGACGTGGCCGCCGACCTCCAGCCCGAGTTGCGGTACGACACGGTGGTCAGCGCGCTCGGCGGGGCGGGGGAGACGGTCGCCAAGGCAGCCGACCTCGGCCCGGCGCTCCAGCGGGCGTTCGACTCCGGAGTGCCGTACCTGGTGAACGTGCTCACCGACCCGACCGACGCGTACCCCCGGTCGTCGAACCTGGCCTGAGTCGCACCCGCCGCCGCCGTCGCTCCTGCGCCGGCGGCGGCGGCGCGTTCACACCTCCGGTCGGTCGCCCTCGCGCGGCGGCTCGCCGTCCCGGCGGCGCAGGTCGTCCTCGCGCCGCCGCAGGTCTTCCTCCCAGCGCTGGAAGAGCTCCTGGTCCTGCTGCTGGGCGCGTTCCTCCACGGAGCGCAGGAACTCCGGGTCGTCGTCGGGGGCCACCGGTCGTGGGCGCTGCCGCTCGGCGCCGCCGGTGCCGCCCGGCCAGCCCTTGCGGGCGCCGGGGTTGGGCTCCCGGCCGACGATGAACCAGGCGATCGAGCCGACCAGCGGGAAGAACAGGATGATCAGCACCCAGGCGATCCGGGGAAGGGCACGGATCTGGCCCTCCTCGGCGGAGAGACAGCTGATCAGCGCGCAGACGGCGAGGACAATCTGCACCAGGAAGAGGAGTACGCCAAGCCGGGCCATGCACCCATGATGACGCACCGGTTCGCGTCACCACAGTCCGCGCAGCACCAGCAGCACTCCCAGTAACGCCAGGACCACAGTGCCCGCCGTGGCCAGGGGCAGTGTCCGGCCGCCGGTGCGGGCCGGACCGGTGCCGGTGCCGCGGGGCCAGCAGAGCACCAGCAGGGCGCCCCACACCAGCACGGTCCCGCCGGCGATCAGCGCACCTGTCGTGTCGCCTGTCGATGCCAGCCGGACGGCGAGCACTGTCACCACGGTCACGGTGAGCAGGGTGCGCCGCCAGGCCAGCCGGGTCCGCTCCGGTTGCAGCCCCGGGTCGCGTCCGGTGCTCACCGTCCGCCGACCGCCCGCATCAGGACGGCGGCCACCAGCAGCAGCGCGCCGACGCCGACGGCGAGCGCGAGGATGGCGGGGAACCGGGAGGCGGGCAGCTCCTGACCGAGGCGGATGGCCCGCTCGGTACGCGCCCAGTGGTCCACCGCGCGGATCGCGACCGCCGCGCCGAGCAGCAGCAACGCCACAGCGATCACCTCGCGCAGGTGGCTCATCGGCAGCGGTGGCAGGAACTGGGCGGCGGCCAACCCGCCACCGACCAGCGCCAACCCGGTGCGCAGCCAGGCGAGGAAGGTTCGTTCGTTGGCCAGGGAGAAGCGGTAGTCCGGTGTCTCACCGACCGAGCCCAGCTCCGCCGGGTCGAACCACCGCCTGATCGCCTCCCACACAGTGGGAGATTATCCGCTTCCCATCCCGCTTAGCCTGGGCCGATGACTGATCTCGACGTACAGACGCTGCGGACCGCCTACGACAACCAACTCCGCCCGGAGATCCCCGACCCGGTTCCGGCCGGGGTGACCGTGGAGCGGGACGGGCCGCTGGTCCGGATCACCGGGCTCGATTCCGGCGGGTTCATCACCTACCGCGACCTGGGCGGGTTGACCGGCGACGCGCTGGACGAGCTGATCGCCCGGCAGGTGCGGTTGTGCCGTGAGCGGGGCGAGTCGGCGGAGTGGAAGCTCAACGAGCACGACGAACCGGCGGACCTGGCGGACCGCCTGCGCGCGGCCGGCTTCGTGCCGGAGGACCGGGAGACCGTCGTGGTCGGCCCGGTCGCGCCGCTGGCCGCCGCGTTGCCGGCCGCCCCCGAGGGGGTACGCCTGCGTGAGGTGACCTCCCGGGAGGACCTGGAGCGGATCGCCGCCATGGAGGAGGAGGTCTGGCAGGAGGACCGTTCGCACCTCGTGTGGGGCCTGGCCAAGGAGATCGACGCCGACCCGAACTCGATCACCGTCGTGGTGGCCGAGGCGGACGGGACTGTGGTGAGTGCCGGCTGGGTGCGGTTCCCGGCGAACACCGGCTTCGCCACCCTGTGGGGCGGCTCCACCCTGCCGCAATGGCGGCGCAAGGGCATCTACCGGGCGTTGGTCAACTACCGGGCGCGACTGGCCGAGCAGCGAGGTCGGACGCTCATGCAGGTCGACTGTTCCGAGGACAGCCGGCCGATCCTCCAGCGGCTCGGCCTCGTCGCGGTCACCACCACCACCCCGTACGTCTACACTCCGTGATCATGGAGCAGCGGTTGACGGACGAGGAGCGGCTGACCCTCAAGACCGGTGCCTTCGGCGCTGTCTTCCTGGTCTCCAACGCCGACCCGGGAGTCCTGGGGGTGATCCGGGAGAGCATCGCCGCGTCCGACGCGCTGGCCGACGCCAGTGGCACGGTCAAGGAGGCGCTGACCACCGGTCCGCTGCCGCGACTTCCCCGGGACTCGCAGCTGGAGATCGAGTCGGTGGTGCTGCCGGCGCTCGGGCAGGCGGTGCGGATCCTGCGCGAGAAGTGCCCACACGACGTGGACGCGTACCGCGAACTGGTGTTGGCCGCGGCGGACCGGGTGGCCTGGGCGCACGACGGGGTGGCGCCCGCCGAGGCGGCGGCCATCGACCAGATCCGGGTCGCGTTGGCCGAGCCGGCCTGACCGGCCGCGCGTCGGTGAGCTGTGTCACCCTGAGTGCTGCGGGAGCGCAACCTACTGGCAGGTAACATTGCGCCGTGGGCAACTGCACAACCGCCCGCGGTTGACCTCACGTCGACCGACGCGCGACGCTGCGCCCCAGACCGGGCGAGCGAATCGCAACACCACACAGGAGGGTCGTCGAAGCGCGATGAACATCGTCGTACTCGTCAAGCAGGTGCCTGATTCGGGCGCGGACCGCAACCTGCGCAATGACGACAACACCGTCGACCGCGGTTCGGCGAACAACGTGATCAACGAGATGGACGAGTACGCCATCGAGGAGGCCCTCAAGATCAAGGAGGCGCACGGCGGCGAGGTCACCATCCTGACCATGGGTCCGGACCGGGCGACCGAGTCGATCCGCAAGGCGCTCTCCATGGGCCCGGACAAGGCCGTGCACGTGCTCGACGACGCCCTGCACGGCTCGTGCGCCGTCGCCACCTCGAAGGTGCTCGCCGCCGCGCTCGGTCAGCTCAATGCCGACCTGGTCATCTGCGGTGCCGAGTCCACCGACGGTCGGGTCCAGGTCATGCCGCACATGATCGCCGAGCGGCTGGGCGTCGCGGCCCTCACCGGTGCCCGCAAGCTCACCGTCGACGGCGCGACGCTGACCGTCGAGCGGCAGACCGAGGAAGGCTACGAGGTGGTCACCGCCGCCACCCCCGCCGTGGTCTCCGTCTGGGACACCATCAACGAGCCGCGCTACCCCTCCTTCAAGGGCATCATGGCCGCCAAGAAGAAGCCGGTGCAGACGCTCTCGCTGGCCGACCTCGGGGTCGCTGCCGACGAGGTGGGCTTCGACGGCGCCACCAGTGCCGTTGTCGAGCACACCAAGCGCCCCCCGCGCTCCGGCGGCGCAAAGATCACTGATGAGGGCGAGGGCGGCGTCAAGCTGGTCGAGTTCCTCGCCACCGAGAAGTTCGTGTGAGAGGGGGGTTCTGACATGTCTGAGGTTCTCGTCGTCGTCGAAGCCACCAAGGAATTCGGCGTCAAGAAGGTCACCCTGGAAATGCTCACCCTCGCGCGTGAGCTGGGCACCCCGAGCGCGGTGGTGCTCGGTGGCGCCGGCGCCGCCGAGGCGCTGAGCGGCAAGCTGGGCGAGTACGGCGCGGAGAAGATCTACGCCGCCGAGGGTGACGAGATCGACGGCTACCTGGTGGCCCCCAAGGCGACGGTGCTGGCCGAGTTGGTCAAGCGGGTGCAGCCGGCCGCCGTGCTGCTGGCGTCGGCCCAGGAGGGCAAGGAGATCGCCGCCCGGCTCGCCGTCAAGCTCGACAACGGCATCCTGACCGACGTGGTCGGCCTGGACGCCGACGGCACCGCGACCCAGGTCGCCTTCGCCGGCTCCACCATCGTCAAGTCCAAGGTCACCAAGGGCCTGCCGCTGGTCACCGTCCGGCCCAACTCGGTCACCCCCGCCCCGGCGGCGGCCACCCCGGCGATCGAGCAGCTCAGCGTCTCGGTCACCGACACCGACAAGCTGGCCACTGTCGTCGAGCGGGTCGCCGAGCAGAAGGGCTCCCGCCCCGAGCTGACCGAGGCCGGCGTGGTCGTCTCCGGCGGCCGGGGCGTCGGCAACGCCGACAACTTCAAGCTGGTCGAGGAGCTGGCCGACCTGCTCGGCGGTGCCGTCGGCGCGTCCCGCGCGGCCGTCGACTCCGGCTTCTACCCGCACCAGTTCCAGGTGGGCCAGACCGGCAAGACGGTCTCCCCGCAGCTCTACGTCGCCCTCGGCATCTCCGGTGCCATCCAGCACCGGGCCGGCATGCAGACCTCGAAGACCATCGTCGCGGTCAACAAGGACGGCGAGGCGCCGATCTTCGAGCTGGCCGACTTCGGGGTGGTGGGCGACCTCTTCAAGATCGTCCCGCAGGCCGCCGAGGAGATCCGCAAGCGCAAGTGACACCTGCGACACGTCAGTGGCCGCCCGTTCGCACGGGCGGCCACTGCCGTATGGGGAGCTGATCGGCGAGCCGGGGAGCTGAGCCGGCCCGCCGATCAGCCCGTCAGGGAGCCCCTCAACAGGCTGTCGCCGGAGTGGTCGGTGTTGTTGTCGTACCGCTCGGCGGAGACGTCGACCACCGAGTAGCTCTTGAGGTCGACGTTCGGGGGCAGGGGTAGCAGCGCGTCCGGGCCGCCACCCAGGGTGCCGACCGAGAACATCTCCATCGTCGTCGGATTGATGAGCCAGACCTCGTAGTACCCCGCGACGCTCGGGAGATTCGCCACATGCAGATGTAGTTGGCCGTCCTGGAAAACCCGGGCGTCGCCCTTGGCCGTCGGCGGTGTCGCCCCGTACGCCGCCAGCGGCGCGCTCGCCACCACCACCGGCTTCGGGGTGGGCGTCGGGTCGTCCGGTCGGAGCACCGAGACGGTGCCCACCACCCCGACCGCCGCGGCGGCTGCCGCGGTCACCGCGGTGGCCGCCCAACGGGACCAGCCACGACCCCGGCGGGACCGCCGCGTCGGGTCCAGTCGCGTCACAGTCGATTCGGCCACCGCGCCCGGGGCCGCTTCGGCCGTCGTGGTGTCGGCCTGCTCGGGCACCCGGTGTCGGCGGGTCTCCGTCAGCAACGGCCCGGCCTCCGCGGCCGTGACCTGGGCTTCGATGCCCTGCCAGATGTGCTCCGGCGGGTCGGGCAGATCGGCCAGGCCCTGCGTCTCGGTGCCGAGCCCTGCCACCTGTTGAAGGCTCGCCACCTCCGCGCGGCAGAGCGCGCAGGTGCCGAGGTGGGTGCTCTCCCCGTCGTCCGCCTCGCTCTCACCGAGCGCCAGAAATACCAGCCGGTCGTGGTCCAGGTGCTGCACCGTCCACCTCCCATCTGCGCTTCAAGCTCGCCATGCCGCGTCGAATGTGACTCTTCACGGTGCCCAACGGCACGCCGGTCACAGTGGCTATCTGCTGGTGTGTCAGATCGTCGTAGAAGGCCAACTCCAGCATCCGTCGCTGGTCGTCCGGGAGACGAGCCAGCTCGTCGGCGATCACCAACCGGTCCACCACGCGGTCCGGGTCCGGCTGGGTCTGCGCCGGCTCGGGCAGCTGCCGGACCGTCTCCACCACCCGGGTCTCCCGGGCCGAGGCGCGCATCCGGTCGATCACCTTCCGCCGGCCGATACCGAGCAACCAACCGATCAGCGACCCCTTGGCCGGGTCGAACGTGTCGCGACCCAGCCAGGCGGCGACGAACGTCGCCTGGGTGACGTCCTCGGCGTCGCTGCGGTTCGCCAGCATGGACGTGGCCAGGTGGAGCACCGCACGACCGTAGCGGTCGTACGCCTCGCGGAGCGCCACGTCGTCACCGTCGCGGAACCTGCGGTCGAGGTCGTCCACCGGAGGGTCCGGTTCCTGTCGTAGCGCCGTCATCGGGCGGCTCGCCTTCGATGGGGCATGCCCGACTGTAGCTGCCACAGTCTCCGCCCCACTTCCCCGGTCGATGTCATCTCACCAGCTCTTCGCCCCCCGACCCCGTTCCGGATGCAGTCGGGGTCGAAAAAGAAAAGTGCCTCCGGGGCGCATCCGCCCGTCCGAGAGCCGGCGTAACCCGTTCTGCAAGCCAGGCCTGACGAATCAGCACCAAATACCAGGAGGCAGACATGCAGCTCTCGTACTTCCGTCGGGTCGCCGCGGGCGGCGCGGTCGCCGCGCTGGCCTTCGCCGGCGTCGGTGCCCTCACCGCCAGCCCGGCGTACGCCGCCACGTCGAAGGTCTCCGTCGTGCACGGCATCCCGGACACCCCCGTCGACGTCTACGTCAACGGAAAGAAGACGCTGGAGAACTTCAAGCCCGGCGACGTCGCCGGCCCGCTGAACCTGGAGGAGGGCGACTACGACATCGCGCTCACCAAGCCGGGCGAGCCGATCGGCAGCGCGATCCTCACTGTCGACAACGCGGCGGTGCCGGGCGGTGCGAACATCAGCATCGCGGCCCACCTCGACGCCGCCGGCCAGCCGAAGATCACCCCGTTCGTGAACGACGTCTCGAAGGTCGACGCCGGCAAGGCCCGGCTCATCGTCCGGCACACCGCCGCCGCCCCGGCGGTCGACGTCCGCGCCGGTGGCACCCCGGTCTTCGAGAACCTCACCAACCCGAACGAGGCCAAGGGCGACGTCGACGCGGGCGACGTGAAGGCGGACGTGGTGCTGGCCGGCACCGACACCGTGGCCATCGGCCCGGCGGACCTCAACCTCAAGGAGGGCACCGCCACGATCGTCTACGCGATCGGCTCCGCCGAGGGCAAGACCCTCGACGTGGTGGCCCAGACCATCACCGGCCTGCACTCCGCCCCGGGTGGCGTGCCCAGCGGTGACGGCGGCCAGGCCGGCACGGGCGTGAACACCTGGTGGTACGTGCTCACCGGTGCCGGCGTACTCCTGCTGCTTGGTGGTGGGGTGCGGATGGCGACCGCACGGACCGGCCGCGAGTGACGGTGCGCAACCGCGGCGCGCTGGCGGCAGTGGCCGCCGGCGTTGCCGCGCTCACCGTCGCCGCACTGGTGGCGTGCGCCAACCAGCCGGCCGGGACCGTGGGGGCCGAGGAGGCGAGCACGCTGGCCAGCCCCGCACCGACCGCCGCCAGTGTCCCGTCGGTGCCGGTGACAGCGGGTGAGCTGCCCGCCGGTCCGAAGATCATCCCGCCGGTACGGCTGCTGATCCCGGAGATCGACGTCACCGCCACCGTCAACGCGGTCGGCATCAACGAGCGGACCAACGAGTTCGAGGTGCCGCCGAGCGTCGACCAGATCGGCTGGTACCGCTACGGCCCCGGCCTGGAGGCGGAGGCCGGCTCGGTGGTCATCGCCGGTCACGTGGACAGCGCCACGCAGGGCAAGGGGGCGTTCTTCCGGCTGCGTGAGCTGGACCAGGGCGACACGTTGACAGCGACCGGCAGCGACGGCGAGGCGCGGCGCTACCGGGTCGTCGCCCGGGAGGAGTACGCCAAGACCAAGATCCCGCTGGACCGGTACTTCGCCCGCGACGGCAAGCCGCGGCTGACCCTGATCACCTGTGGTGGGCCGTTCGACGCCAAGGCGCGCAAGTACCGCGACAACATCGTCGTCACCGCGGTGCCCGCCTGACCGGGTCCGCGCGCGTCGGGCCGGGGTGGAGTTCCACCCCGGCCTTTGCGTGCGGTCCCCTCCGGCATCCGGTCCCCAAGGTGTCGGCCGTACGCTGAACGACGATGGCTTACCTGGATCACGCGGCGACGACTCCGATGCTCGACGAGGCACTGGAGGCGTACGTCGCTACCGCCCGCGAGGTCGGCAACGCGTCCTCCCTGCATGCGGCGGGCCGTCGTGCCCGCCGCCGGGTCGAAGAGTCACGCGAGCAGGTGGCCGCGGTGCTGGGCGCCCGGCCCTCTGAGGTCATCTTCACGGGTGGTGGCACGGAGAGCGACAACCTCGCGGTCAAGGGCATCTTCTGGGCCCGCCGGGGAGCCCGGCCCGACCGCCGCCGGGTGGTCTCCAGCGCCGTCGAGCACCACGCGGTGCTGGACGCTGTCGACTGGCTGGCCCAGCACGAGGGCGCCGAGGTCGGCTGGCTGCCGGTGGACGCCGTCGGTCGACTCGACCCGCAGACCCTGCGCGCCGAGCTGGCCGCGCACGCCGACCAGGTGGCCGTGGTCACCGCGATGTGGGCGAACAACGAGGTGGGCACGGTCCAGCCGGTGGCCGAACTGGCCGCCGTCGCCGCCGAACACGGTGTGCCCTTCCACACCGACGCCATCCAGGCGGTCGGTCAGGTGCCGGTCGACTTCGGGGCCAGCGGAGTCGCCGCGCTGACCGTCACCGGGCACAAGTTGGGCGGCCCGACCGGGGTGGGCGCGCTGCTGCTCGCCCGGGACGTGCCGGCCACGCCGCTGCTGCACGGCGGCGGCCAGGAACGCGACATCCGCTCCGGCACCCTGGACACCGCCGGCATCGTCGCCTTCGCGGTCGCCGTGGAGACGGCCGTGAAGGGCCAGCAGGAGTACGCGGCCCGGGTGGCCGCGCTCCGCGACGATCTGATCGAGCGGGTCCGTCAGGCGGTGCCCGAGGTGATCTACAACGGTGACCCGACCGATCGGCTGCCCGGCAACGCGCACTTCTCCTTCCCCGGCTGCGAGGGCGACGCGCTGCTGCTCCTGCTCGACGCGCAGGGGATCGCCTGCTCGACCGGCTCCGCCTGCTCGGCCGGGGTGGCCCAGCCCTCGCACGTGCTGCTCGCGATGGGCGCCGACGACGACCGTGCCCGCTCCTCGCTGCGCTTCACGCTGGGCCACACCAGCACCCAGGCCGACATCGACGCCCTCATCGCGGCCCTCCCGGCGGCTGTCGACCGAGCCCGCCGAGCCGCCGCCCTCCGCACCCCCCGCTGACCCGGGTCCAGCCCCCGCGATCTTGCACTTTCGGTTGGCGGTTCGCGCCATGCGCGGCATATGTCGCCACAGCAACTGCAAGATCGCGAAGGCGGGTGGGCGGGGCGGGCACGGGTTCGGAGGGTTTTCGGGGCTGGTGGATAGGGTTGTGGTGAGGGCGGGGAAGGGGAGTGAGTCGGTGAGGGTTCTGGCGGCGATGTCGGGTGGGGTTGACTCGGCCGTGGCGGCGGCACGGGCGGTGGCGGCCGGGCACGACGTGACCGGCGTGCACCTGGCGCTGGCTCGCAACCCACAGACCTATCGGACCGGCGCGCGCGGCTGCTGCACGCTGGAGGATTCCCGGGACGCCCGGCGGGCCGCCGACGTGATCGGCATCCCGTTCTACGTGTGGGACATGGCCGACCGCTTCCACGAGGACGTGGTCGACGACTTCGTCGCCGAGTACGCCGCCGGCCGTACGCCGAACCCCTGCCTGCGCTGCAACGAGAAGATCAAGTTCGCGGCGGTGCTGGACCGGGCGGTGGCCCTGGGCTTCGACGCGGTGGTGACCGGGCACCACGCCCGCCTCGGCGCGGACGGGCTGCTGCGACGCAGCGTCGACCTCGCCAAGGACCAGTCGTACGTGCTCGCCGTGCTCACCCGCGAACAGCTGGACCGCTCGATCTTCCCGCTGGGCGACTCGACGAAGGCGCAGGTCCGCGCCGAGGCCGCCGAGCGTGGCCTTGCCGTGGCCGACAAGCCGGACTCACACGACATCTGTTTCATCGCCGACGGGGACACCCGCGGCTTCCTCGCCGGCCGGCTCGGTGAGGCGCCCGGCGACGTGGTGGACGCCGCCACCGGCGCGGTCGTCGGCAGTCACAGCGGCGCGTACGCGTACACGGTGGGGCAGCGTCGCGGGCTGCACCTGGACCGGCCCGCCCCGGACGGGCGGCCACGCTACGTGCTCTCCATCACCCCGAAGACCAACACGGTGACCGTCGGCCCGGCCGAGGCGCTGGAGGTGTCCGACGTGCACGCCGTACGTCCGGTCTGGACCGGCGTCGCCCGCCCCGACGCGCCGGTCGAGTGCGAGGTGCAGTTGCGCGCGCACGGCGACGTGGTGCCGGCGACCGTCGCACTCGACGGTGACCGGCTGCACGCCGAGCTGCGCCGACCGGTGCGCGGCGTCGCCGCCGGTCAGGCAGTGGTGGCGTACCGACCGGACCCGGCCGGCGACGTGGTCCTCGGCTCCGCGACCATCACCGGCTGACCGCACGGCCCGGGTGTTCGCGGGATAGCCTTCGCCCGTGACAGATCAGGCGTGGCCCTGGCCGGCCGGCGCGGCAACCGGAATTGGTTCGCTGCCCGGCACCGACATCGGCGAGGCTCAGCGGGTGGTCCTCGGTGAGCTGCCCGAGCTGCCCCACCTGCCCGAGTTGCCGGCCCGTGGCCCCGGGGCGGACATGATCGGCCGATCCGCCGGGCTGCTCGTCGAGCTGCCCGTCGAGGTGTACGCGGGGCGGTGGCGGGTCGCCCCACGCCCGGGCCGTGACCTGCGCCGGGCTCGTGACCTGATGGAACGCGACCTGGACCAGCTCGCCGAGCAGGCCGAGGGGTACGCCGGGCCGATCAAGGTGCAGGCCGCCGGCCCGCTCACGCTGGCAGCCTCGCTGGAGCTGCCGATCGGTGGCCGACTGTTGCGCGATCCCGGCGCGGTCCGCGACCTCACCGGCTCCCTCGCCGAAGGGCTGCGCGCGCACGTCGCGGCGGTCGCCCGCCGGCTGCCCGGGGCGTCGGTACTGCTGCAACTGGACGAACCGTCACTGCCGACAGTGCTGGCCGGGCGGGTGCCGACCGAGAGCGGGCTGGGCGCGTACCGGGCGGTCGAGTCGGTGGACGCCGCCGCACTGCTGCGCACGATCGTCGACGCGGTCGGCGTACCGACGCTTGTGCACTGTTGCGCCCCGGACGTGCCGCTGGAGCTGATCCGCTCCACCGGCGCCGTCGCGGTCGCCCTCGACCTGGACCTCGTCACCAAGCTCGACCCGCTGGGCGAGGCGATCGACGCCGGCCTCGGGCTGTTTGCCGGGGCCGCGCCGACCCGGCCGCCGTCGGCCGGTGCCGCGCCGACCTCCGCACAGATCGCCGACCGGGTACGCCAGGTCTGGGACCGCCTCGGCTTTCCCCGTCGGCAGCTCGCCGAGCAGGTGGTCGTCACCCCGGCCTGCGGTCTCGCCGGTGCCACCCCGGAGTACGCGCGGGCGGTGCTCGCCGCGTGCCGGGACGCGGGCCGGCGGCTCGCCGAGGCGTGAGGTTTCCTGTCGTACCCGGTGGGCAGGATGACGGACATGATTGGACAGCTGCGTTCAGTGGTGATCGACTGCCCCGATCCGCGGGCGTTGGCGGCGTTCTACGCCGAGCTGCTCGGCGTGCCGCTCGCCGAGGGCGACTCCGACGACGACTGGGTGGTGCTGGGCGGCCCGCCCGGTCACCAGCCGCGCCTCGCCTTCCAGCAGTCGCTCAACCTACGCCCGCCCGCCTGGCCGGATCCCGAGCGCCCACAGCAGTTCCACCTCGACGTGACGGTGGACGACATCGAGGCCGCCGAGAAGGCGGCGCTCGCGCTGGGGGCTCGGCGGCTGCCCGGCGAGGGCGAGGGCTTCCGGGTCTACGCCGATCCCGCCGGCCATCCGTTCTGCCTCTGCTGGGACTAGGGCCTGTTTCATAAGGGCGGTCGAGCCGAGGCGGAGTCCAGGCCGCCCTGAGCCCGCCGTGGGTTGCGGCGGCCGGGCATGATGGCCGCCGTGATCCACACCTCCGCGCTGCGCGCCTCCGGTTCGCTCTTCGGCCTCGCCTACGGTGACGCGCTGGGCAAGCCGACCGAGTTCCTGACCGTCGCCGAGATCGAGCGCCGGTACGGCCCGGCCGGCCCCCGTGAGCTGTCCGGCGAGCCCGCGCTGGTCACCGACGACACCCAGATGGCGCTGGCGGTGGGTTGGGCGCTGCACGAGGCGCCGTCGTTAACCCCGGAGGCGGTGGAGCCGCTGTTGCGGCGACGCTTCCTGGCCTGGGCGGTCAGCCCGGACAACAACCGTGCCCCGGGCATGACCTGCCTGCGCGCCTGCGCCGAGCTGAGCCGTGGGCTGCGCTGGCAGGAGGCGACAGTGGTCGGCTCGAAGGGCTGCGGGGCCAACATGCGGGTCACCCCGGTCGGGTTGCTCGACGTGGACCTCGACACACTCGCCGGGTTGGCCCAGTTGCAGGCCGGGCTGACCCACGGCCACCCGACCGGTCTGGCCGCCAGCGAACTCACCGCGTACGCCGTCTTCGCGCTGCGCGGGGGCGTTCCGCTGCCCGACCTGCCGGCGGTGCTCAGCGAGCGGGCACTGTCCCAGCGGCTGGTCTACCGGGAGCGGTGGCTGGGCGACCTCTGGCGGCGTGCCGGTTCCGGCACACCGGAGGAGTTCATCGCCCAGGGCTGGGACGAGTGCCTGACGGTGCTGGGCCGACTGACGAACACCCTGACGCAGCCGGACGACGGCGGTGACCCGTGTCAGGCCACCGGCGAGGGCTGGGTGGCCGAGGAGGCGCTGGCCACCGCGCTGCTCTGCGCCGTACGGCACGCCGACGACCCGGTCGCGGCGTTGGCCCGGGGCGCGACGACCGCCGGTGACTCCGACTCGATCGCCGCCCTGGCCGGCGCCTTCGTGGGCGCGGCCGTCGGCATGACCGCCTGGCCGCGCGAGTGGGCCGACCGCATCGAGTACGCGGACCAACTCGCCACGCTCGGCGCGACCTGGGACTGACCGGGCGCGGCTGGGACCGACCGGGCGCGGCTGGGACCGACCTGGCCCGGCCCGGCCGGCCCGGCCCCCATGATCGACTCGGGGTTCTGAAAGTTGGGGTGTCCGGGTCCTTGGGGCACCGCGACTTTCAGGAACGCGAGTCGATCAAGGTCGGCGGCCGGCCACGAGGATGGTCAGCGGCGGTCGAGGGTGGCCAGCGGGCGGTCAGGAGGTGGGGAGGTGGCGCAGGCTGCGGACCTTTCGCCACAGGTCGGCGTCGCAGCGGCCGGCGTGGTCGGCGAAGGCGGCCGAGCTGAGTCGGATCGGCTCGGTGAGGCTGAGGTAACTGTCGTGCTCCGCACCCGGGTCCCAGTCTCGGGTGGGAATGCGGACGTGGTCGTCCCGGTCGCTCTTGTCCTGGCTGGTGATCTTCAGGACGTCTGCGCCCCGGGAGTCGGCCCGCAGCACCAGACACGGGCGCACCTTCGACCCGCTGCCGTCGGCGTACGGCACGTCGGCCCACCAGATCTCACCGGGCGCGGGGGTGCCGTCGTGCCGGTCGGTGTCGCGTGAGCGGGGTTTGGTGGACGGCCTCTCGGCGCCACGGGGCCGTGGCGGGGCGGGACGACGGCCATCGGTGCCGCCCCGATTCGGGCGGGTTTCCGGACGCCGGTTGGCCACCCGGTGCCGCCAGCTGTTCCACGCCCAGCCAGCGGCCACGGTCAGCAGGATCGCCACCGCCCAGAGCAGTGCCTCGCGCATCCGTACCTCCGCGTCCCGGCGACCCGCCGGTCGCACCGTCCGGCGATCCTTGCACGCCGCCGCCGGTGCCGCCCGCCAACCACACCGCAGCTGCCTCGCCGCCCCGAGCCACCCCACCGTCACCCTCGATCACTTGATGCTGAGTAGCTCAGAACCGTTGGGTCAGCGGCCCGGTTGGTGGGCGAAGGACCCGCCCGCGCCGATCTTGCACTTTCGATCGCCGTTATGCGGGGAATGCCACCTAATGTCGCGACAGGAAACGCAAGATCACGGAGGAGGGCGGTCCGGCTTCGTCGATCATGGACTTGTGGTGCCTGTTTTGGCCTGATCGGCGCGCTTTGCCGCCCACCACTACTCCATGGTCGGAGGGGGCAGGGCGGGGGGCAGGGCGGGGGGTTGACGAAGAGTCACTCTGTTTGATGCGCCGGTGTCGAGCTGCTCAGCATCAAGTGATCAGGGCAGGCGGCTGAGGGCGAGGTCGCTCCGGGCGCGGGCGGGCGGCGGATTGTCCCACCGGCCCGATACCGTGCCGGAGTAGCGTGATCAGGGAGGTCGCAGGCGTGTCCGAAGGTGGCGGTGTGTCCGAGGAGCAGATCGGTCAGCAGGTCAGCCCGGCGCAGGAGGCGGCGGCCGGGGCTGAGCCGACGCCGCAGGCCCGGGAGCGGCATGCCGCGCTCAGCCAGGAGTTGACCGAGCACCAGTACCGCTACTACGTGCTGGACGCGCCGACCATCCCCGACGCCGATTTCGACAGGCAGTTGCGCGAGCTGGAGGCACTGGAGGAGGAGTTTCCGGCGCTGCGGACGCCCGACTCGCCGACCCAACGGGTGGGCGGCACCTTCTCCACCGACTTCACAGCGGTCACCCACGCCGAACGGATGCTCTCGCTCGACAACGCCTTCGCCGACGAGGAGTTGGCGGCCTGGGCCGACCGTGTCGAACGGGACGCGGGCGGTCCCGTGCCCTACCTGTGCGAGCTGAAGGTCGACGGGCTGGCGATCAACCTGACCTACGAGAACGGCCGGCTGGTCCGGGCCGCCACCCGGGGCGACGGGCGCACCGGTGAGGACGTCACCGCCAACGTGCGCAGCATCCGGGACGTGCCCAGCCAGCTCACCCCGTCCGCCGAATTCCCGGACATTCCCGAGCTGGTGGAGGTCCGGGGCGAGATCTACTTCCCGATCGCCGCGTTCGCCGATCTCAACGCCGGCCTGGTGGAGCAGGGCAAGGCGCCCTTCGCCAACCCCCGCAACGCCGCCGCCGGCAGTCTGCGACAGAAGGATCCACGGATCACCGCCACCCGGCCGCTGCGCCTGGTGGTGCACGGCATCGGCGCCCGTCGTGGGTTCCAGCCCAGGGCGCAGTCCGAGTCGTACGCCGCACTGAAGTCGTGGGGGTTGCCGACCAGCGACCGGTGGCGGGTCGTCCCGGACCTGGCCGGCGTGGCGGAGTTCATCGCCTACTACGCCGAGCACCGGCACGACGTCGAGCACGAGATCGACGGCGTGGTGGTCAAGGTCGACCCGGTCTCCATCCAGGGCCGGCTCGGGTCGACCAGTCGTGCCCCGCGCTGGGCGATCGCCTTCAAGTACCCGCCGGAGGAGGTCACCACCAAGCTGCTCGACATCGACGTCAACGTGGGGCGTACCGGCCGGGTCACCCCGTTCGCCGTGCTCGAGCCGGTGCGCGTGGCCGGTTCCACAGTCGCGCTCGCCACCCTGCACAACGCCCGCGAGGTGGAGCGCAAGGGCGTGCTGATCGGCGACACGGTGGTGCTGCGCAAGGCCGGCGACGTGATTCCCGAAGTGCTCGGTCCGGTGGTCGACCTTCGGCCCGCCGATGCCCGGCCATTCGTCATGCCCACCAGTTGCCCCGCCTGCGGCACCCCGCTCGCCCCGTCGAAGGAGGGCGACGTGGACATCCGTTGCCCCAACTCCCGCAGCTGCCCGGCGCAGTTGCGGGAGCGGGTGTTCCACCTCGCCGGCCGGGGCGCGTTCGACATCGAGGTGCTCGGCTACAAGGGCGCGGCTGCCCTGCTCGACGCGGAGATCATCGGCGACGAGGGCGACCTCTTCCACCTCGACGCCGAGCAGCTGTCCCGCTCGCCGTTCTTCGTCAACAAGGACGGCAGCCTGGGCAGCAACGCCACCAAGTTGCTGGACAATCTCGCGGTCGCCCGGGAACGGGACCTGTGGCGGGTGCTGGTGGCGCTCTCCATCCGGCACGTCGGCCCGACCGCCGCCCAGGCGCTCGCCCGGCACTTCCGCTCGATGGACGCCATCGACGCGGCCACCGAGGAGGAGCTGTCCTCCGTCGACGGGGTCGGGCCGACCATCGCCGCCAGCATCCGGGAGTGGTTCGCGGTGGACTGGCACCGCGAGGTGGTCCGCAAGTGGGCCGAGGCCGGCGTACGGATGGCCGAGGAGGCGGTCGACGAAGGGCCGCGCCCGCTGGAGGGGTTGACGGTGGTGGTGACCGGCACCCTCGCCGGGTTCTCCCGCGACCAGGCGGCCGAGGCCGTGCAGAGCCGGGGCGGCAAGGTCAGCGGGTCGGTCTCCAAGAAGACGAGCTTCGTGGTGGTGGGGGACAACCCCGGGTCGAAGGCCGACAAGGCCGCCAGTCTCAAGGTGCCGGTGCTCGACGAGGACGGGTTCCGGCTCCTGCTGGACGCCGGCCCGGACGCCGCCCGGGAGGTCGCCCAGCTGGGCGGCTGACCCCACCGGCGGCCGGGCACGGCGACTGGCCGCGTATACCAACTTAATTACGACTACGACCGATTCGTGACTGTCATACCGGGAAACTGGGGGCCGAGGGCGTTTCATTGGGTCACGGCGCGCACCGGCACGCCGATGGTCGGTCGGGAGGTGTGGTGGAGGTCGCCGACCCACGCAACTCGCTTCCTGCGGGACGGGTCGCACCGTTCGCCGCCTTCGTCGCCGGCATCCTGGCGGTCGCCGCGCTGACCGCTGCCGTTCCACTCGCGACTCTCCCCGGTGAGTTGTCCGAGTTGCCGGTGGCGTTCTGGACGATGGCCGCGCTCGCCGTGATCTGCGACGCCCGCCCGTTCGTGCCACCGGGGCGCCGGCAGACGTCGGCGGTGTTCCCGTCCACCTGCTTCACCTTCGCGATCCTGCTCGGCTGGGGTCTCGGCCCGGCGGTGGTGGTGCAGGCGGTCGGAGTGGTCGTGTCCGGCTGGCGGATGCGGCACGCCGCCTGGCGCACGGCCTTCAACGTCGGGCAGTACGCGTGCGCCCTCGCCGCCGCGTACGGGGTGATCCAGCTCGGCTCGGGCACCATCTTCTCCGGCGGGAGGTTGCACTGGACGGACGTGGCCGCCGTCGGCGGCGCCGCGCTGGCCTGGTTCGTCGTCAACTACGGGTTGGTCAGCTGGGCGGTGCGGCTGCGTTTCGGGGATCGCTGGTGGCCCACCGTCCGCCAGGGCCTCGGCTTCGAACTGCTCTCCACCGGCTCACTGCTGCTGCTCGCCCCGGTGCTGGTCGCCGCGGCCCGGGTCAGTGCCGCGCTGATCCCGCTGGTGCTGGTGCCGCTCTTCGCGGTCTACCGGATGGCGCGGTTGACGAACGAACAGCAGCACCTCGCCGCCGCCGACCCGCTGACCGGGCTGCCCAACCGCAAGGCCCTGCTGGCCGAGGTGGCCGAGCAGGTGCACCTGCATGCCGAGCGGACCGCCCGGGGTGAACCCTACGGGCAGCTGGCGCTGCTGCTGATCGACCTGGACCGCTTCAAGAACGTCAACGACGCCCTCGGGCACGCCGTGGGCGACCGGCTGCTGGTCGAGGTCAGTGCCCGGCTCACCGACGTGCAGCCCCGACCACAGATGATCGCCCGGCTCGGCGGTGACGAGTTCGCCATCGTGATGACCGGGCTGACCGACGTCGGCCAGGCGCGGGAGTTGGCCGACCGGGTGGTCGAGGCGCTGGCCGAGCCGGTGCCGCTCGACGGGCTGCCGTTGGACGTGGGCGGGTCGATCGGGATCGCCCTCTTCCCGGAGCACGGCGAGGACTTCGCCACCCTGATGCGCCACGCGGACGTGGCGATGTACGACGCCAAGCACCGCAACGACACGGTGGCCGTGTACGCCCCGGAGTCCGACCACAACTCCGCCGAGCGGCTCGGCCTCCTCGCCGACCTGCGCCGCGTCCTGGAGGTCAGCCCATCGTCCGAGGTGCCACTCGATGCCGACGCCGAGCCGGCAGGTCAGGGGCAGAGCGAGGGTGCGGTCGCGCAGCCGGATGGGAACGGCCGGCACGGCGTGCCGAGCGACGCCGAGCGGACTGTCGACGTACCCCTCGTCGCGTCGGCGGAGGTGCGCGGCGGTGACGGTGCCGCGCTGCCCACCGCAGCGCCGGGCCGCCCCGCGCCAGCGGCGGACCCGGCGCCGACGGTCGCCACGGCACCGCCGGGAGCTGGTCGGTGGTGGGCACGTCGTCGGCGCACCGACGCCGAGTTGGCGCACCCTGATGAGCTGATCAACCGGATCGCCACCGGAGCTGACCCGATCCGGGGGCGGAACGCCCGTGCCACGGTCGCCGGCACCCGTTCCGCCCGGGAGCGGCGCGCCGGGGGTGGGAACGGTCGGCGGTCCCCGAACGCGAGCGCGGCGGGCAGGGGCCGCACCGGGGCGCGGCGGGACGTCGGGCCGGGTACGCCCGGGCAGTCCCTGGAACCGACCGGGTGGGCGCACGCGGACGACGAGCCGGCCGACGACGCCGGCGAGATCACCATGTACTACCAGCCGCAGATCGCCATCGCGACCGGCGAGGTGGTCGGCGTCGAGGCGCTGCTGCGGTGGCGGCACCCCCGGCGGGGCATGGTCGACCCGGAGGAACTCATCCGGGTCGCCGAGCAGAGCGCCGTGATGCGGCTGCTCACCCGACGCGTCGTCGACGACGTGGTGGAGCAACTCGCCAAGTGGTCGGCGGCCGGCATCGGCCTGCGCGCGGCCCTGAACGTGAGCGTGCGCGACCTGCACACCGGTGAGATCGCCGACCAGATCGCCGACCGGCTGGCCCGCTACGGGGTGCCGGCCGAACGGCTACAGGTCGAGATCACCGAAGGCGCGTTGATGGCCGACCCGCGCCGGGTGCTGGCCACCATCTCCCGACTGCACCGGATCGGGGTTGCCATCGCGCTGGACGACTTCGGCACCGGTTACTCCTCCCTCCAGCACCTGCGCCGCCTGCCGCTGTCCGAGGTGAAGGTGGACCGGTCGTTCGTCCTCGGCATGGCCGAAGACGCAGACGACGCGGCGATCGTCCGGTCGATGATCGAGCTGGCCGGCGCGCTGGGGCTGCGGGTGGTCGCCGAGGGTGTCGAGGACGAGCGGACCTGGCGGATGCTGCACGCCGCCGGCTGCGATGCCGCTCAGGGCTGGTTCTACGCCCGGCCGATGCCGGCCGAGGAGTTGGTCACCTGGCTGGCCCGGTACCGGCCGGTCCGCCCGACCGGCGGTCTCCCACAGCCGGATGTCGCCCGCCGCCCCACCCGCTGACCCGGTACGAGGGCCGCCAGAGGGGGAGTCGGGGACGCGGCACCGGAGCGGAACAATAGACTCGCTCCGGTCACCGCGTGTCACGCTCCACCTGTCGCGCGGCCGGCACACCGCCCGACCAGCAGGAATTCAGAAGGGGGCACGGATGGCCGCCATCTCCCGCGAGGAGGTCGCGCACCTGGCGCGCCTGTCGCGGCTCGCCGTCACCGAGGAGGAGCTGGACACGTTCGCCGGCCAGCTCGACGTGATCCTCCAGGCGGTCGCCCAGGTCGGCGAGGTCGCCGCCGCGGACATCCCGCCGACCTCGCACTCGGTGCCGCTGACCAACATCTTCCGCGAGGACGTCGTCACGCCGTGCCTGACCCCGGAGGAAGCGCTGTCGGGCGCGCCCGACGCCGAGGACCAGCGGTTCCGCGTACCGCGGATCCTGACCGAGGATGTGGCCTCATGAGCGAGCGCCAGCGAGCGAATCAGCAGTGCAGCGCCGTGGTGCCTCATGGCGTCGCGGAGCGAAGCGGAGTGACGGCATGAGCGACCTGATCAAGATGACCGCGACGGAGATCGCGGCCCTGGTCGCCGGGGGCGAGACCTCGGCCGTCGAGGTGACCCAGGCGCACCTGGACCGGATCGCCGCGGTCGACGACCGGGTGCACGCCTTCCTGCACGTCGACACCGACGGCGCGCTCGCCGCGGCCCGCGCGGTGGACGAGCGCCGGGCCGCCGGCGAGGAGTTGGGCCCGCTCGCGGGTGTGCCGGTCGCGGTCAAGGACGTGCTCGCCACCCGGGGCGTACCGACCACCGTCGGGTCGAAGATCCTGGAGGGCTGGCGCCCGCCGTACGACGCGACGATCGTGCAACGGCTGCGGGAGGCCGGCACGGTGATGCTCGGCAAGACCAACATGGACGAGTTCGCGATGGGTTCCTCCACCGAATACTCGGCGTACGGCCCGACGCACAACCCGTGGGACCTGAGCCGGATCCCCGGTGGCTCGGGTGGTGGCAGCGCCGCCGCGCTGGCCGCGTACGAGGCGCCGCTGGCGATCGGCTCGGACACCGGCGGCTCGATCCGCCAGCCCGGCGCGGTCACCGGCACCGTGGGCGCCAAGCCCACCTACGGCGGCACCTCCCGTTACGGGCTGGTCGCCTTCTCCTCGTCGCTCGACACCCCCGGCCCGTGTGCCCGGACGGTGCTCGACGCGGCCCTGCTGCACCAGGTGATCGGTGGGCACGACCCGCGCGACTCCACCTCCATCCCGCAGCCGGTGCCGGACGTGGTGGCGGCGGCGAAGCTCGGCGCGACCGGTGACCTGACCGGTGTGCGGCTCGGCATCGTGAGCGAGTTCGTCGGCGAGGGCGCCGAACCGGGCGTGATGGCCGCGTTCCGCGAGTCGGTGGACGCGCTGACCAAGATGGGCGCCGAGGTCGTCGAGGTGTCCTGCCCGACGTTCGCGTACGCGCTGCCGGCGTACTACCTGATCGCCCCGAGCGAGTGCTCCTCCAACCTGGCCCGGTTCGACGGCGTCCGGTTCGGCCTGCGGGTCGGCGACGACGGCAACCGGTCGCTGGAGGAGGTCATGTCGCTGACCCGCGAGGCCGGCTTCGGCCCGGAGGTCAAGCGCCGCATCATGATCGGCACGTACGCGCTGTCGTCGGGTTACTACGACGCGTACTACGGGCAGGCGCAGAAGGTCCGGACGCTGATCACCCGGGACTTCACCGCCGCGTTCGAGCGGGTCGACGCGCTGATCTCGCCGACCACCCCGTCGGTGGCGTTCCCGATGGGCGCGCGGACCGCCGACCCGTACCAGATGTACCTGGCCGACCTGTACACGATCCCGACGAACCTGTACGGCGGGCCGGGCATCTCGGTGCCCTGCGGGCTCTCCGAGGGGCTGCCGGTCGGTCTGCAGGTGATGGCCCCGACGATGGCCGACGACCGGATGTACCGGGTCGCCGCCGCGTTGGAGTCCGCCGTCGGCACGTTCACCCCGCCGGCGCTCTAGACCGGAACCGCGTCGGCGCCGAGGGACATGTCCCTCGGCGCCGACGCGCGTCCGGACGGGTTGGGCGTCGATCAGGGCTGGCTCGGCGGCCCGGCGAGGTAGCGGCGGGCCTCCCGCAGATCACGCCAGCGCATGTAGCCCTGAGTGGCCCAGAAGATTCCGAGCGCCACGGCGATCACCCGGGTCGACGGGCGGGACGCGCCGACGACCAGCAGCGCCTCGAGCAGCACTCCGACACCGAGGAGCCAGAGCACCCAGCGCCCACCGATCCGGTGTTCGGCCTCCCGGCGCGCGAGGGAATCGATGCGCGGGTCGTCGGCATGTCCGGCGCGCAGCGCTTGGCGGACCGTCCGATCGGTGGTCTGGGCTGCCTGTGGATCGGGTAGCCGGTGACTGGCCAGGAGAGTCGCCGCCGCCCCGAACGCCGCGAGGAGGAGCGCGAACAGGAAGATCGTGAGTACGCCGCGCGGCGTGATCTCCCGCCCGTCCAGGACGAACAGCGCCACCGTCAACGCCGGGAGCCCCACCACCAGACTCGCGGCGACTACCCCCGCGCGACGCCGCGCACCTCGGCCGATCGGCCGCCGAGCGGGTGTCACGCCCTCTCCCGGTTGCGCTGACGCGAGGCCACCGACCCGATCCCCCACGCGACGGCCAACCCGATCAGGCCCGGGATGGCAAGCAGGACCACCAGTAGCCACAGGTCGTCCGGCTGCCGCTCGCCGTCGGCGGTAGACCAGCCGATCAGGGTGAGCACGGCCGCGACCGCCCACGCGACCAGCACCGCCAGCAGGACCTGCCTGTTGTTGTACCGTCGACCCGGCCCAGTTTGGTTGACGGATCGATCATTCCCCGTATTCGTCATGGTCGACAGGTACCCGAGTGACGGCGCGAACACACCGACACACGGGGGTTGCCGGTGGGTCGGGAAACCCGGCCGAGGATTGATCGGGCAACCCCATTAGGCTGGACAGGTTCTGTCCGGATCGCGCCTGGAGCGTCTCATGACCACGACACTGCCCGCGTACGACGAGGTCGTTGCGCGCTTCGAACCGGTGATCGGCCTGGAGACCCACGTCGAGCTGGGCACGAACACCAAGATGTTCTGCGGTTGCCCGACCGACTTCGGTGGCGAGCCGAACACCCGGGTCTGCCCGGTGTGCCTGGGTCTGCCCGGTTCGCTGCCGGTGGCCAACAAGGCGGCCATCGAGGCGATCATCCGAATCGGCCTGGCGTTGAACTGCTCGATCGCCGAGTGGTGCCGCTTCGCCCGGAAGAACTACTTCTACCCGGACATGCCGAAGAACTTCCAGATCAGCCAGTACGACGAGCCGATCTGCGTCGACGGTTACCTGGACGTCGAGGTGGGCGGCGAGACGGTGCGGATCGAGATCGAGCGGGTGCACCTCGAGGAGGACACCGGCAAGACGCTGCACGTCGGTGGCGCCACCGGACGCATCCACGGCGCGACGGAGTCGCTTGTCGACTACAACCGTGCCGGCATCCCGCTGGTCGAGATCGTCACCAAGCCGATCACGGGCACCGGCGCGCTCGCACCCGACGTGGCGAAGGCGTACGTCGCCGAGCTGCGCGACGTGATCCGCACCCTCGGCGTCTCCGACGTGCGGATGGAGGAGGGTTCGCTGCGCTGCGACGTGAACACCTCGCTCAACCTGCCGGGCGCGGAGTGGGGCACCCGTACCGAGACCAAGAACGTCAACTCGCTGCGGTCGGTGGAGCGGGCGGTTCGCTCGGAGATGCTGCGGCAGGCGTCGGTGCTCGACGCGGGCGGCCGGATCACCCAGGAGACGCGTCACTTCCACGAGGACACCGGCGACACCACCCCGGGTCGCTCGAAGGAGACGGCCACCGACTACCGGTACTTCCCGGAGCCGGATCTGGTGCCGATCGCCCCGGACCGGGCCTGGGTCGCCGAGCTGAAGGCCGCCCTGCCGGAGCTGCCCCGGGTGCACCGGCGTCGGCTCCAGGAGCAGTGGGGCCTCTCCGACCTGGACATGCAGTCGGTGCTGAACGCCGGCGCGGTCGAGCTGATCGAGGCCACCGTGGCCGCCGGCACCACCCCGGCCGCGGCCCGCAAGTGGTGGCTGGGTGAGCTGTCCCGCCGGGCCAACGAGAGCGGCGTGGAGCTGGCCGAGATCGGTGCCACCCCCGCCCAGGTCGCCGAGCTGCAGGGGCTGGTCGACGCCGGCAAGCTCAACGACAAGATGGCCCGCACGGTGCTGGAGGGCGTGGTCGACGGTGAGGGCTCGCCCACCGAGATCATGACCAACCGGGGCCTGGAGGTCGTGTCGGACACCGGCGCGCTCACCGCCGCCGTGGACGAGGCGATCGCCGCGAACCCGGGCATCGCCGACAAGATCCGCAGCGGCAAGGTCGCTGCGGTCGGCGCGCTGGTCGGCGCGGTCATGAAGACCACCCGGGGTCAGGCCGACGCGAAGACCCTGCGTGAGCTGATCCTGGAGCGCCTCGGCGTCCAGGGCTGAGAGACCCACCCGGAGCAGGCCGCCGCCGCGACCCGGCGGCGGCCTTCCGTAACCCCCTGCCGACTACGCGGCCACCCCGCACCCCTCGCGAGGGCGTCAACGACGACGCCTGGATGGAGCCACCGTGACCGAGCACGACCTCGATGTCCTCGACGAGATCCAGCGGCGGGTGCTCTGGCTCGCCACCCGGATCGTGGACGCCGCCAACCATGACCGGGCCACCGGCGACGGTGTGAAGGTCGGCGGCCACCAGGCGTCCAGCGCCTCCCTGGTCACGGCCATGACCGCGCTCTGGTTCGCGCACCTGGACGCCGAGGACCGGGTCGCCGTGAAGCCGCACGCGTCCCCGGTGTTCCACGCCATCCAGTACCTGCTCGGCAACCTGGACCGCTCGTACCTGCCCAGGCTGCGGGCCCGTGGCGGCCTCCAGTCGTACCCGTCGCGCACGAAGGACCCGGACGCTGTGGACTTCTCCACCGGTTCGGTCGGCCTGGGCGCGGCGGCGCCGCTCTTCGCCGCCGCCACCCGGCGGTACGTCGACGCGCACTTCGGGGCCCGCCCGCACTCCCGGTTCGTGGCGCTGATCGGCGACGCCGAGCTGGACGAGGGCAACATCTGGGAGGCGGTGGCCGACCCGGCGACCACCGGGCTCGGCAACGTCATGTGGCTCGTCGACTTCAACCGCCAGTCGCTGGACCGGGTGGTCCCCGGCATCCGGATCAACCAGTGGCGGGGCCAGTTCGAGGCGGCCGGCTGGCACGTCGTGGAGGTCAAGTACGGCCGCCGGCTCGCCGAGGCGTACGCCCGGCCGGGCGGCGAGGCGCTGCGTGACTGGATCGACGCGATGCCCAACGAGCAGTACCAGTCGCTGTTCGGGTTGACCGGGCCGGCGCTGCGCAAGCAGTTCCTGGACGGCGCTCCGGCCGGCATCGACGAGCTGATCGCCCACGTCGACGACGAGGAGCTGGGCCCGCTCGTCACCGACCTGGGCGGGCACGACCTTCAGGCGATGCTTGACGCGTACGCCCAGTGCGACGCGGTCACCGACCGGCCCAGCGTCGTCTTCGCGTACACGGTGAAGGGTTGGGGGTTGCCCATCGCCGGCAATCCGCGCAACCATTCCGCGCTGCTCAGCTCGGAGCAGGTCGACACGCTGCGCGCCGCGCAGGGGTTGACCACCGAGACCGAGTGGGATCGCCTCGACCCGGCGTCACCCGCCGGCATCCAGGCCGGCGCCCGCCGGGAGGCGCTGTCCCGCGCGCCGCGCGAGCGTGCGCTGGGGGTCACCGTTCCGGAGAGCACGGGAGTACGCGCCAACAAGCCGATCTCCACGCAGGAGGCCTTCGGTCGGGTGCTGGTGGACCTGGCGCGGGACCGGGAGGTGGGCCGCTACCTGGTCACCACCGCCCCGGACGTGGCCACCTCCACCAACCTCGCCGGGTTCATCAACAAGACCGGGGTGTTCGCCCCCACCGAGCAGCGTTCCTGGACCGAGGACCGGATGCTGCGCTGGACGGAGAGCCCGGCCGGGCAGCACATCGAACTGGGCATCTCGGAGATGAACCTGTTCCTGCTGCTCGGCCAGCTCGGGCTCTCCTGGGACCTGTCCGGGCAGCCGCTGCTGCCGGTGGGCACTGTCTACGACCCGTTCGTGCTGCGCGGCCTCGACGCGTTCCTGTACGGCACCTACTCCGGCTCCCGGTTCGTGGTGGCCGGCACCCCGTCCGGCATCACCCTCGCCCCGGAGGGTGGCGCCCACCAGTCCACGATCACCGCGTCGGTCGGCCTGGAGCTGCCCGGGGTGACCTTCGTCGAGCCGGCGTACGCGGCAACCCTCGACTGGCTGCTGTGCGACGCGCTTGGTCAGATCGCCGGCGGGTCGTCCCCGGCCGCGACCGCCGCACCCGCCGAGGACGGCGCGTACTACTTCCGGTTGAGCACCCGACCGCTGGACCAGGCGCCGTTCGAGGCGGCCCGGGCGCGGCTCGGCGACGCGGTGCTGCGCCGGCAGGTCGTCGCCGGGGCGTACCGGCTGGTCGACGCGCACCAGGCGTACCCGCACCTGGTCGACGCCCCGGTGGTGCAGTTGGCCGCCTCGGGGGCGGTGCTGCCCGAGGTGCTGGCCGCCGCGGCGGAGCTGGCCGACGAGGGCATCGCCGCGCACGTGGTGGACGTGACCTCGCTGGACCGGCTCTACCGGGCCTGGCAGCGCACCCTGCGCCAGGGCGTACGGACGGCCACGGTGCCCAGCGTGCCGGGTGCACTGCGGTCCGCGTTCGCCGACCGGGTGCCGGTGGTGACGGTGCACGACGCCGCGTCGCACGCGATGGCCTGGCTCGGTTCGGCGGTCGGCGCACCGGCGGTGCCGCTCGGCGTGGACGAGTTTGGCCAGTCCGGCAGCGTCGCCGAGCTGTACGAACTGCACGACCTGCTGCCCGGCAGCATCGTCAACGCCGCCCTGGCCGCCATCGCCCTGCGCTGACCCGTCGGTGCCCGCCGGTCCGCCGGCGGGTGTCGGCGTCGGGTCAGCCGGTCGGCGTGGGCGTGGGCGTGGCGGGGACACCGCCGGTCGGCGTGGGCGTGGGCGTGGGTGTGGCGGTGGCGGTCGGGTTCTCCACCAGGCGTCGTTCCAGGTTGACCTGGGCCTGGCCGGTGCCGCCGACGGTGATGGTGTCGTACGCCTGGAGCAGCTTCTGCTGGTCGAAGTAGAGCACGCTCATCGACAGCGGGGTGGGCTTCTCGCCCTCCAGGCCGCGCAGCCCGGCACCGCCGGTGGAGCCCTCCACCATCAGAGTGGTGCGCTGCTGCCCGGGTGTCTGCGGCAGCTCGGAGACCTGCCGGGAGTGGGTGTGCCCGGCAAGCACCAGCGGGCAGGTGCCGGCGAGCGGCCCGGCCGACGCCGGGTCGTGCACGAGAGCGATGTTGACCGGTCGGGGTGAGCTGCGGATCGTCGCGGCGAGCTGGTTGCCGGCCCCGATCACCTGGTCGGCCACCTGCTGGGTCAACCCGCTGCCGGCCGGGGAGGTGTTCTTGTCCGGGGTGAAGCGCGGGTCGCCGATGCCGGCGATGGTCAGCCCGGCGACAGTGGTGGTCGTGTTGTTCAACACGATCGCGTTCGGCTGGCGGGCCACCGCGGCGGCGGTCTTGCCGGAGTCGTGGTTGCCCCGGATGAAGACGTACGGCTTCTTCAGCAGGCCGATCGAGGCGACGAAGGAGGCTTCCGGTTCGCTGCCCCAGTCGGTGATGTCCCCGGTGTCGATCACCACGTCGATGCCGAACTGCTCCACGACCGTCCGGATCAGTTGCCAGCCGGTCGGGTTGAGGTGCATGTCGGAGACGTGCAGCACCCGCGTGGTGCCCGGGGTCGGCTCCAACAGCGGAAGTGCCGAGACGGTGGTGTAGAGCTGGCTGACGTTGCCGACCAGGCGCTGCAACTGCTCCGCGTACTTGGTGTAGTCGTTGGCGATCCGCCGGGCGTCACCGACGATGGCCGGCGCGTTGACCAGCAGCCCCTCGTAGCGGGGTTCCTCGATGGCCTGCGGACGAAGTGTCGCCGCCGCCGTGCCGAGGCTGCCGGCGGTGACCAGCAGCGCCAGCCCACCCGCCCAGGCGGTGCGCCGGACGTCGCGGAAGATCAGCCCGGCCAGGATCAACGTGACCAGCACCGACGCGCCGAGGGTACGCAGGCCGAGGCGCATCACCCCGGAGCGGACGTCCTCCACGGCGCTCTGACTGGCCCGGCTGATGCTGGCCGGGTCGTCGATCAGCGCCTCGGTGCGTCCCTGGTCGAGCGCGCCCAGCCGGACGGTGAGGTGGGTCGGCCCGTCGTGGCTGTCGAGCAGCAGCGCGCCGAGCGGCGGGATGTCGACGGTGGTGCCGCCGTCCCGGGCGGGGGAGATGCTGAGGTTGGCCCGGAACGGGCCGATGTCGGTGCTCACCTGACCGCCGGCCAGCACCCCGAGCACCGCCCCGCCCAGGGCCACGGCGAGGACGGCGACGATCAGGCCGAGGCGGCGCAGCGGGCCGGCCGCACCGGCCCGCCAGCCCGCCGGGCGCGGCCGATCGTCGCCGGTCACCGGGTCGTCCCGGTCATCGGCGTCGTCGTGCCGCTCGTCGCGTTGGCCGTCCATGCTGAAAGTCTGACCTGCCCGTCGGAAGATCTTGGCAAACCTGAACGGATGGTGACGAAGTCAGCTGCGCCCGCCGTCACCGCCCGCGAAGACCACCCGCAGGAGCCGGTCGTCGTCGCCCGCCGGGTTGCCCCGCCCGTCGTGGTTGGAGGTGCTCACCCAGAGCGACCCGTCCGGCGCGGCGGCCACCGCCCGCAGTCGACCGTAGCGGTTGGTGAGCAGCTCACTGGGCTGACCGAGCAACGTGCCGGTGTCGGTCAACTCCATCACCCAGAGGCGCTTGCCGCGCAGGCAGCCGGTGACCAGCAGTCGGTCCGTGGCGGCCAGACCGGAGCAGGACGCGTCAGACGTCGCCCACTGCGCGATCGGGTCGGTGAACCGCTTGTCGCCGGCCTGGCCCTCGACCTCCGGCCACCCGTAGTTGCCGCCCTTGGTGATCTGGTTGATCTCGTCCCAGGTGTTCTGGCCGAACTCGACGGCGTACATCCGCTTCGCGGCGTCCCAGGCGAGACCCTGGACGTTGCGGTGCCCCATCGACCAGACCGGGGAGTTGGGGTACGGATTGCCGGCGGCGGGCTTGCCGTCCGGGGTGATCCGGAGGATCTTGCCGCCGAGGCTCTTCACGTCCTGCGAGAGGGGACGCTGACCGGCGTCACCCGTGCTGACGTAGAGCTGCTTGTCCGGGCCGAAGCCCAGCCCCCCGCCGTTGTGCACATTGGCCTTGGGGATGCCGGTGAGGATCGGTGTGGGCTGCCCGCCGAGTTGCAGCCGGGCGACCCGGTTGTCCCGCTCGGTGGTGTAGTAGACGAACACCGTGCGGTCGCGGGCGTAGTCGGGGGAGACGGCGATGCCGAGCAGGCCACCCTCGCCCGCCGCCGCCACGTCCGGGATGGTCTGCACCGGGCGGACCCGCAGCCCGTCCGGACCGGACTCGGGCCCGACCTGGAGGACCCTGCCGTTGTCCCGTTCGGTGACCAGCGCGCCGCCGTCCGGCAGGAAGGCGATGGCCCAGGGCACCCGCAGATTCTTGGCGAGCACTGTCGCCACCGCCTGCTGGCCGGCGCCGCCGGGGCTCGCCGACGCGGACGGGGTCGGCAGGTTGGGCGGTTCACCCGCCGGGTCGGGATCCGGCTCACCGAAGCTGCAACCGGCGGTGAACAGCAGCGCCGCGCAGGACGCCGCGAGGGCCACCCGGAGGCGGCGGATGCGAGGGTACGGGGGACGGGCGCTCACCCGGCCCAGGGTAGCCCGCCGCGCGGCCCAGCCGGGCCCGTCGAGGTCCAACGGGTGCCGATGCACCCGCCCGATGGCCCCCGGTGGACCACTCACCGTGCCCGGACGGCCAGCAGCGCGGTGTCGTCCTCGCGGTGGCCGATCGAGGTGAGCAGCAGGTCGCACAGGTCATCGAGGGGCAGCGTGTCGGTGCCGGTGAGCCGGCCCACCAGCTCGGCCAATCCCTCGTCGATGGAGCGGTCCCGCCGTTCGATCAGCCCGTCGGTGTAGAGCAGCAGGGTGTCGCCGGTGGCCAGGCTGGTCGACCGGCTGCTCCGGGGCGACGGGCGGGCCAGGCCCAGCAGCGGCTCCGGTGTCGCCTCCAGGGCCTCGACCGCCCCGCCGACGCGGACCACCAGGGCCGGCGGGTGCCCGGCGTTGGACCAGGTCACCTCGTGCACGCCGGCTCGCTGCGGACAGATCCGCACCAGCGTCGCGGTGGCGGCGATCGGCAGCCGCAGTCCACGGATGGCGCCATCCAGGTTGCTCATCAGCGACCCGACCGCGTCCGGGCGGCCGAAGGCGTTGCCCCGCACCAGGTTGCGCAGCTGACCCATGGTCGCCGCCGCCTCGATGTCGTGCCCGGCCACATCCCCGATCGCGGCGATCACGTCGCCGTCGGGTTGCACGAAGGCGTCGTACCAGTCACCGCCCACCTCGACCCGGTCGGCCGCCGGTTGGTAGCGGGCCGCCAACTCCAGCTCCGCCACCACCGGCAGTCGGGGCAGCATGCTGTGTTGCAGGACCTCGGCCACGTGCCGCTGCTCGCCGTACATCGAGCTGTTGCCGACGGCCTGACCGGCCCGGCGGCCGATGTCGACAGCGGTGAGCAGGTCCCGGTCGTCGAACTGCTGACGTTGGCCGCCGTTGACGAGGGTGATCGCCCCCAGCACCGTGCCGCCGACGCCCCGCACCGGCACGCTCAGGTAGGAGGCGATGCCCAGCCGACTGGCGATGGAGGCCATCTCCGGGTCTGTGGTGCCCCTTGTCACGTCGGCCAGGGACGCCACGCTGCCGAGCCGGGGCTGGCCGGTCCGGAGCACCGCCCGGATGCTCGACTCGGAACTCAGCCCGGTGCGCAGCAGCTCGCCGAAGCGGTCGACGTCCGCCGCGCGGGCCGGGTCCCGGTGCACCGAGACCACCTCGCGGGGCAGGCCGTTCGGCCCGATCAGGGTGAGCAGGCACCAGTCGGCGAGCAGCGGCACCATGGTCGCGGCGAGCCGGCGCAGCGCGGTGCCCACGTCCAGGGTGCCAGCGAGGGTCTCGCTCACCCCGGCCAGCAGCTCCAGCCGCTCGTGCGCCTGCACGACCCGCCGCCGGGCCTCCTGCGCGCCGTCGAGCGCGATCCGCAGTCGCAGCTCCGACGAGCAGGCGGCGGCCAGGTCGGCCAGGGTCCGCAGCTGCGCGGCCGTCCAGGCGCGAGGTTTGCTGTCGATGGCGCAGAGCGAGCCGAGCACCCGGCCGGAGAGGTCGGTCAGCGGCATCCCGGCGTACGCGACCACGCCGAGGTCGTCGATGGCCAGGTTGTCCCGGACGCGGGGGTAGAGCCGGGCGTCCGGCAGCACCATCGGCACCTCGATGTCCACCACGTGCTGACAGAACGAGTGGCTCAGCGGGGTCTGCCGGTGTTCCGACCAGGGCTGCGGCAACCCGACCGCACCCGGGAAGAACTGCCGGTCGGCGGAGACCAGGGAGACCAGCGCGACAGGCACGTCCAGCAGGTCACTGACCAGCCGGGCGAACCGGTCGAACGCCTCGTCCGGGGCGGCGTCCAGCCCGGTGTCGGAGAGCGCGCGCAGCCGGTCCGGGTCGCCGAGCACCGAAGGTGGCGCGATCGAACGCCGGGCGGGGCCGGGGGAGCCGTCGGTCATCGAGCACCTGTCTGCCGGGGCGGAGGCCGACCGGCCCTCCGACCCTCGTTATACCTCGTTGGGGTCGGAGTCGAACATCGGTGTGCTGAGTCTCGCCCGCCCCGGCCCCACGCGCCATCCCCTGGGGCGCCGGTTCGCCGCGGTGCCTCCACCGGCCTCGGCGTCGGGGACTATCGTCGACGGACGTGAAGGTATGGATTCCGCACCAGGCCGGCCTGAACCTCGTGGGCGAGCTGCCCGCGGACGTGACAGTGGAGGTCTTCGAGCACACCGACCGGATGCCGTCGGAGGCGGCCGACGTCCGCTTCTGGGTGCCGCCCTTCCTGGGTGGCTCGGACGCGACGACGGTGCTGCGGGAGCTGCCCGACCTGGCGGTGGTGCAGTTGCTCTCGGCCGGGGCGGACGCCTGGGCCGGCCGGACACCGCCGACGGTGACGCTCTGCGACGCCCGGGGTGTGCACGACCCGTCCACCGCCGAGTGGGTCGTCACCGCGATCCTCACCCAGCTGCGGGCGTTCCCGGCGTTCGTTCGCGCGCAGGCCGAGCGGCGCTGGACGTTCGCGGAGAACACCCCGACCGACGAGCTGACCGGCAAGCGGGTGCTCATCATCGGCGCCGGCTCGATCGGCACCGCGGTGCGTGACCGGCTCGCCCCGTTCGACGTGAGCTTCACCCTGGTCGCCAGGACGGCCCGTCCGGAGCAGGGGGTGCACGCCGTCGAGGAACTGCCCCGGCTGCTGCCGGACGCGGACGTGGTGGTGGTGCTGGTGCCGCTCACCGACCAGACCCGTGGCCTGATCGACAAGGCGTTCCTGGCCGCGATGCCGGACGGGGCACTGCTGGTCAACGGGGCCCGGGGCCCGGTGGCGCACACCGAGGCGCTCGTCGCCGAGTTGGGCACCGGTCGGATCATGGCGGCGTTGGACGTCACCGACCCGGAGCCGCTGCCCGCCGACTCGCCGCTGTGGGCCATGCCGAACGTGCTGCTCACCCCGCACGTGGCTGGGTCGGTGCGTGGCTTGTTGCCACGGGCCTACCGACTGGTGGGCGATCAGGTACGCCGCTTCGCCGCCGGGCAACCGCTGATCAACACGGTGGTCGACGGCTACTGACCGGTCGCGTCCGCCGGGGCGTCGGGCAGTGTCTGGCCGGTTGCCTCGACCAGCCGGGGCAGATCCGTCCCACGGACGGCCGGCAGGATGACCTGGCGGCCGTCGTCGAGCCGGGCGACAGCGCGCCCGCGCTGGTCGGTGGTCAGCTCGAGGACCTGGTCCCAACCGATCCGACGCTGCCCGACCAGCGCCCGGATGCGCAGCTCCCGCGCGTCGGCGTCGGTGCCGGCCCGCCAGGCCCAGATCGCGACGGCGAGCGGGACGAGCAGCACCGGCAGCAGGTAGACCGAGGCGTTCGCCAACGGCAGGGCGCCGACGAAGGCGATGATCGCGGCCACCAGGATGGCTTGGTTGTACCGGAAGCGGACCGTGTCGGGCTTACTCACCCTCCGATGATCCCACTCCCTGTCGTTTCGGCTCGCGGCGGGCGGTGCCAGCAGCGCGCGGCACGCCGTACAGTGACACAGGTCGTTGTCTCCTCTGAGTGACCGGCAAGTAACCAATTCGGCCGTCCATCGTTGCCAATCGTGGGTAGCGGACTCGCAACGTCCGATGTCCCGCACCGCCGCACCGCCCCCGTGCCCCCTCACGAAGGCGACCGCCGTGCTCCTCGCGTACCCGTTCCGCGTCCTCGTCCCCCGTCGTGCGGCACCCGAGGCCGCCACGTCCATGGCGGTGGCGCTGCTCCTCCTCGCCGGTGCCGTCGACCTGGTCCCGACGTCGGTGGTGATCGCGCTGGCCGCCGGTGCCGGCGCCACGCTCGCCGGGCTGCGCCTCTCCCGACTGGCCGCCCGGCGCGGCGCCGACCCGACACCGCGTGCGGCGGGTGTGCTGCTCGACGCGGCGGTGGTCACGGCGGGCCTCACCGCCGTCGTGCTGCCCCTGGCCGGCATCGGGCACACCCTGGCCGTGCTGATCGGGTCACTGGTCGTGGCGGCCCTCTCGACGACCGGCCTGTACCGACTCCCCGGCCGTTCCCGGCCGGCGGCCTCGGTCCGGCTGCGGTGGCTGGTCGAGTCGACAGGTCCGGCCGTCGGTCTGGCCCTCGCCGGCTGGCTGCTGCTGCCCGAGGGCGGCCCGCCGGTCCCGGTTCGGCTGGTCTGCGCGTTGGCGCTCGGCGGGTTGGGCATGGCCGCACTGAACGCGTTCGCGGGGCCGCGGCGGCGCTCCGGTGCGGCGGTCTGCCGGGGCGGCGTCCTGCTCACAATGGGTGGGCTGGTGCTGCTGGCCACGTTGCCGTCCGCGCCGGGCGGGCGGGCGGCCCTGCTGGCCGTACCCCCGTTGGTGTTCGGGATGTTGCTCGTCGCGGTCGGTGCGGCGGATGCGGTGGACGACGTGGAGCCCGCGGAGCCGGTCGCCGCGGCCTGGCCCCGTCTGGTGCTCCCCGCGGCGGTGCTGCTGCTGGCGTCGGGTCTGCATCTGGGGGCCGGCCGCGCACCGGACCCCACGAGCGTGCTGTTGGCCCTGGCGGCGGTGCCACCCCTGGTGCTGCGCGAGCTGCTGCGGGCGAATGACGCGCCCGCGTCCGGTCGACGGGCCGCCCACCGGCGACCGGCCGGCCGGTCGCTGCGGCACCGCCGGGCGGCCCCGGGACGCTGGCCGGGCACGCCGGAGTCGCCGCTCGAGCGAGGGCCCGGCGCCCCGGAGGGCGCGGCCACCACGATGGGTGCCGGCTCGACCTGGTCGCCTGATCACGATTCCGCGTGGTCGGGGCTCAACCGGCGACCCGCGGCGGGGAGCCCCGGCGACCGGGCCGCCCTGCTGGACGCCCTGGCCGCGATCGGCGACGTTCCGGCACCGGCCGGCGCGTTGCTGCTGGTGGACCTGCACGGCACCGAGGGGGTCGGCCCGACGGCCCGCGAGGACGTGCTGGCCGAGGCGGTGCACCGGGCCCGCGCGGTCATCGCTCCCGACGATCTGGTCACCGGCTGCACGGGTACCGGCTTCGCGGTGGTCACCGCCGCCGGCCCAGTGCTGGCGTACGCGCTGGGCACCCGACTGTTGACCGCGCTCAGCCCGCCCTACCGGCTGGCCGGCGCGATGCTGCGCGTGCACACGAGCGTCGGGTTGGCCGAGGTGAGCGGCGCCGGGCCGGCGGACGTGCTCCGGCAGGCCGAGCTGGCCCGACGCCGAGCCGTGCAGCTGGGCCGGGACAGGGTGGAGTGGTACGACGCGTTCCTGGAGGAACAGCTGGTGCGCCGCCTCGACCTGGAGCGCGAGCTGCCCGGTGCGGTGGCGCGCGGCGAGCTGGACCTCGTCTACCAGCCGGTGGTCGACCTGGCCGACGGGCAGCCGGTGGGCGCGGAGGCGCTGCTGCGTTGGCGCAGCCCGGTGCTCGGGGCGGTGCTCCCGGCCGAGTTGCTGCCGGTCGCCGAGGACCTGGACCTGGTCGGCGAGTTGGAGTGGTGGGTGCTGGACCGGGCCTGCCGGCAGTTGTCCGACTGGTCGGTGGGCGTCCGGGAGCTGTGGATGGCGGTCAACGTGACGACCCGGGAGCTGACCACTCCGGACTTCGTCCAGCGGCTCGCAGCCGTGCTGGCCGCGTACGGGGTGCCGCCGGAGCGACTGGTGGTGGAGGTGAGTGAGCCGCGGGTCGCCGGTGACCTGCCGACAGTGGTGGCTCGGCTGGCCGGGCTCCGGTCGCTGGGCGTCCGCACGGCGTTGGACGACTTCCGGGCCGAGCACGCCTCACTGGCCCAGCTTCGCCGACTGCCGATCGACCTGCTGAAGGTGGGCCCGGAGTTGGTGGGCGCCCGGCCGGACGGGCAACCGCCGCTGATCGACGTGGTGGTCAACGTGGGCGAGCGGCTGGGCGTCGAGATCGTCGCCGAGGAGTTGGAGTCGTCGACCCAGGTCGAGGGGGCGCGCCGGGGTGGTTGCCGGTACGGGCAGGGGTTCGCGCTGGCCCGTCCGGCGACGGCCGAGCGGGTCGAGGCGTACTTCGAGGAGTTTCCCTCAGCGTCGCGCTGAACCGGTTCATCTGTCGCGGGGCGGTGCGGTGCTGCCGCGCGGCGTGAGGTGGGGCGTCTCGTCCTGCACCCGGCCGGCGGGCCGCCCGGCGACGACGGCGAGCAGTTGCCGGGCGGCGTGCGCCCCGTACGCCGGGATGTCCCGGCCCAGCGCGGTCAACGGCGGGTGCACCAGGCGGCACAGCGGCGAGTCGTCCCAGGCCACGATGGACAGGTCGCCGGGCACCGTGAGGCCCATCTCCTGGGCGACGGAGAGCCCGGCGATGGCCATCACGTCGTTGTCGTAGATGACAGCTGTGGGCCGGTTGGCCGAGCTGAGCAACCGGCGGGTGGCCCGGCCGCCCTCCTCGCCGGTGTAGTCGGACCAGACGGTGACCGCGTCGACCAGGCCGAGCCGTTGGCGGACCGCCGCGAAGGCGTCGGTGCGGATCTCGGTGTGCCGCAGGTCGGGCAGGCCGGCGACCCGGGCGATGCGCCGGTGCCCGAGCGCGACCAGGTACTCCACCGTCTCGGTCAGCGCGGCGGCGTCGTCGGACCAGAGACTCGCCAGCTCCCCGGTGCCGCCGGGGCCGCCGATCACCACCGCCGGCAGTTGCAGCTGTTCGAGTGCGGGGATGCGCCGGTCGTCGGTGCGCAGGTCGCAGACGAGCACCCCGTCCACGCGCCGTTCGCCCCACCAGCGCCGGTAGACAGCGATCTCGGCGTCGTGGTCGGCCACCACCTGGAGGGTCAGCGCGTACGAGCGGGCGGAGAGTTCGGCCTCGACGCCACTGATCAGAGCCATGAAGAACGGCTCGACGCCGAGGGTCCGGGCCGGTCGGCACAGGGCCAGACCGATCGCCCCGGCGGCGGCGGCCGACAGGGCGCGGGCGGCGCTGCTGCGGCTGAACCCGATCTCGGCGGCGATGGCCAGGATGCGCTGCCGGGTGGCCTCGGAGACGCCGGGCTGCCCGTTCAGCGCGTACGACACGGCGCCCTTGGACACCCCGGCGCGTTGGGCGACGTCGGCGATGGTCGGCCGCTTCACCGGCGTGCTCCTTCGCTCTGTGGCCGTTGACAGCCCGGATTTCCGAACCGTACGGTGGCTCAGCTTATCCGGTTCAGTCAGCATCTTTCGATGCAGAAGGTGCGGGGAAATCGTGAGCCGACAGGCACTCTACGACGGTTGGACAGTGCGAGCGGTCCCCGGAGCGCAGGTGCCGGAGGCTGTCGCCGGCCGGTCCGTTCCGGCGACAGTACCTGGCTGTGTGCACACCGATCTGCTGGACGCCGGGCTGATCCCCGACCCCTACCTCGACGACAACGAGCGGGCGGTGGCCTGGATCGGGCGCACCGACTGGGTCTACCAGACCACCTTCGTCCACCGGGCGGGCGACGACGAGCGCGTCGACCTGGTCTGCGCCGGCCTGGACACCGTCGCCACGCTCACAGTCAACGGGGTCGAGGTCGGCCGCACCGCGAACATGCACCGCGGCTACCGCTTCGATGTCCGACCGCTGCTGCGGGACGGGGACAACGACCTGGTCGTCACGTTCGACTCCGCGTACCGCTACGCCGAGGCGCAGCAGGAGCGGCTGGGCGACCGGCCGAACGCCTACCCGGAGCCGTTCCACTTCATCCGCAAGATGGCCTGCAACTTCGGCTGGGACTGGGGGCCGACAGTGGTCACCGCCGGCATCTGGCAGGAGATCAGCCTGCATGCCTGGTCGACCGCCCGACTGGCCACCGTCCGCCCACTTGTCACAATGGACGGTCGCGACGGCCGGGTCGAGGTGCACGTCGAGGTCGACCGGGTCGCGGACGTCCCGCTGACCGTCCGGGCCGCCGTGGCCGGCGCCCGCGCCGAGGTGGTCGTCCCGGCCGGGCAGCGCACGGCCGTGCTGACCCTCACCGTCCGCGAGCCCGCGCTGTGGTGGCCCCGGGGGTACGGCGACCAGACCCGTCACCCCATCGAGGTGACTCTGCACGCACCGGACGGCGACATCCTGGACGACTGGTCGCACCGCATCGGCTTCCGCTCGGTACGGATCGACACCACACCCGACGAGCACGGCACCCCGTTCGCGTTGTCGGTCAACGACGTCCCGGTCTTCGTGCGCGGGGTCAACTGGATCCCGGACGACGCGTTCCCCACCCGGATCACCCGGGCCCGCCTGGCCGAACGCTTCGACCAGGCGGTCGCGGCCAACGTCAACCTGCTGCGGGTCTGGGGCGGCGGCCGGTACGAGTCGGCGGACTTCTACGACCTCGCCGACGAACGCGGTCTCCTCGTCCAGCAGGACTTCCTCTTCGCCTGCGCCGCGTACCCGGAGGAGGAGCCGTTCGGCACCGAGGTGGCCGCCGAGGCCGCCGAGCAGGTGACCCGGCTCGCGCCGTACCCGTCGCTGGTGCTCTGGACCGGCAACAACGAGAACATCTGGGGCTGGCACGACTGGGACTGGCAGCAGGCCCTCGCCGGGCGCACCTGGGGGCGCGGCTACTACCTCGACGTGCTGCCCCGGATCGTCGGAGAGCTGGACCCGACCCGCCCGTACTGGCCGGGCAGCCCCTGGTCGGGCAGCGAGGCGATCCACCCCAACGACCCGGCGCACGGCACCACCCACATCTGGGACGTGTGGAACACCGACGACTACACCAAATACCGGGAGTACGTCCCGCGCTTCGTCGCCGAGTTCGGCTACCAGGCCCCACCGGCGTACGCGACGCTGCGCCGGGCGTTGAGCGACGAACCCCTCGCCCACGACTCACCGGGCATGGCGCACCACCAGAAGGCGGCCGGCGGTGACGCCAAGCTCCAGCGGGGCCTCGACGCGCACCTGCCCGCACCGGCGGACTTCGACGACTGGCACTACCTGACGCAGCTCAACCAGGCTCGGGCGATCCGGCTCGGCGTGGAGCACTTCCGCTCCCACCGGGACGTCTGCGCGGGCACCATCGTCTGGCAGCTCAACGACTGCTGGCCGGTGACCTCCTGGTCGGCCGTCGACGGCGACGGCCGCCGCAAACCCCTGTGGTACGCGCTGCGCCACGCGTACGCCGACCGGCTGCTCACCGTCCAGCCCCGCGACGGTGGGCTGGCCCTGATCGCTGTCAACGAGACCGCCGAGCCATGGACCGCGCCGGCTGCGGTCACCCGGTTCACGCTCACCGGGGAGCCGAGGGCGAAGACCTCGGTCGACCTCGACGTCCCGGCGTACTCCTCGGTGGTGCTGGCGCTGCCGGCGGACCTGGTGCGGCCGGAGGATGCCCGGCGCGAGTTGCTCGTCGCGGAGGCCGGTGGCACCGCGGAGCGCGCCCTGTGGTTCTTCGCCGAGGACCGGGAGGTGGAGTGGCCGGCGGCGGCCTGGGACGCGACGGTCGAGCCGGTCGACGGTGGGCAGCGGGTCAGGGTCACGGCGCGCACGGTGCTGCGCGACCTGACGCTCTTCCCGGACCGGCTGGATGCGTCGGCCACTGTGGACACAGCCCTGGTCACTCTGCTGCACGGCGAGTCGACGACCTTCACCGTGCACGCGGACGGGTTGCTGGACCCGGCGGCCCTCGTCGCCCGCCCGGTGCTGCGCTGCGTCAACGACCTCGCCTGACGTTCCAAGATCGTGCTCGATCGATGGAGTAGTGGCCTCCCGTGGCTGCGGAGGCCACTACTTCCTGATGTCCTTTGCTCTGCACCCGCGGGCGCGACGGCTACGGTCTGCGGCTGGTGCTTATTGGGGTGCAGAGCAAAGGGGGTGGGGGTGGCCTGTGCGCCCTCACCAGGGCGAGGGGCCGGCTGCTGATCAAGGTCGGCACTATGGTGCGCTCCATCCGGCCGGTTTTGTTTGGGAAAGCGTCGTGACATCAAGTTGAAGACTTGTTCAAGTGATAAAGTCTTCGCGTCGAGGGGGAGGGATCTCATGTCGGTGCCGCTGTACCAGGCCAAGGCGGAACTGTTCCGCACGCTCGGGCACCCGGTGCGCATCCGGGTCCTCGAACTGCTCCAGGACGGCCCGAAGCCGGTCCGGGACCTGCTCGCCGTCATCGAGGTCGAGGCCTCCAACCTCTCCCAGCAGCTCGCCGTGCTGCGCCGCGCCGGGATGGTCACCTCACACCGCGACGGTCCCCTCGTCATGTACGCGCTCAGCACCCCGGACGTGGCCGACCTGCTGGCCGCCGGGCGGCGGATCCTCGGCGCGGTCCTCACCGACCGGGACGGCCTCCTCGGGGAGCTGCGCTCCACCGGCGCGGACAGGTGAGCAGCGCCATCCCGGTGGCCCGAGAGCGGCTGCTCGGGCTGCTGCCCGGCCGGGCCGACTGGGCCGCGGTCCACCGCTCACCGCGCCGGGACCTGCTGGCCGGGCTCACCGTGGCGGTGGTGGCGCTGCCGTTGGCCCTGGCGTTCGGTGTCACCTCCGGGCTGGGCGCCCAGGCCGGGTTGATCACCGCCGTGATCGCCGGTGCGGTGGCTGCTGTCTTCGGGGGCTCCAACCTCCAGGTCTCCGGGCCGACCGGGGCGATGACAGTGGTGCTGGTGCCGGTGGTGCAGCAGTTCGGAGCCACCGGCGTGCTGATGGTCGGGGCGATGGCCGGCCTGGTGCTGATCGCGCTCGCCGTGGCCCGCCTGGGCCGGTACGTCCGCTACCTGCCCACCCCGGTGCTGGAGGGCTTCACCGCCGGCATCGCCGTGGTCATCGCGCTGCAACAGGTGCCCGCCGCACTCGGCGTCAGCGACGCGCACGGGGAAAAGGTCTGGGCCGTCGCCTTCGACGCGGTCGCCCGTTTCGTCGTACACCCGCGGCCGGCCGCGCTCGCGGTGGCCCTCGCCGTCGCGGCGCTGATGCTGCTGGGTGCCCGGTGGCGACCCGGCCTGCCGTTCTCGCTGCTCGGTGTGGGGGCCGCCACCGTCCTCGCCGAGGTCATCCCGGTCGATCTGATCCGGATCGGCGCGTTGCCGCAGGGCCTGCCCGCGCCCTCGCTCAGCTTCCTCGACCTCGGCGCACTGGGCGTGCTGCTTCCCAGCGCCCTCGCCGTCGCCGCGCTCGCCGCCCTGGAGAGCCTGCTGTCCGCCACCGTCGCCGATGGCATGACCGTCGGCGAGCGGCACGACCCGGACCGGGAACTCTTCGGTCAGGGGATGGCCAACCTCGCCGCCCCCCTCTTCGGCGGTATCCCAGCGACCGCCGCCATCGCCCGGACGGCTGTCAACGTCCGCGCCGGGGCGGCCTCGAAGCTGGCGGCCCTCACCCACGCCGTCGCCCTCGCGGCCATCGTGCTGGCCGCCGCGCCGTTGGTCGGCCGGATCCCGCTCGCCGCCCTGGCCGGGGTGCTGCTGGCCACCACCGTCCGCATGGTGGAGGCTGGTTCGCTGTGGGCGCTGGCCCGGGCCACCCGGGGTGACGCCGTCGTGCTGGTACTCACCTTCGCCGTCACGGTGATCTGGGACCTCGTCACCGCCGTCGCGGTCGGCGTCGGCGTCGCCGTGGTGCTCGCCCTGCGCGCGGTGGCCCGCAGCGCCCGGCTGGAACAGGTGCCCCTCGACCCAGGGGAACACAGCGCCGAGGAGTACGCGCTGCTCACTGAACACATCGTCGCGTACCGGCTGGACGGGCCGCTCTTCTTCGCTGCGGCCCACACCTTCCTCCTCGAACTCTCCGAGGTCACCGACGTCCGTGTCGTCATCCTGCGAATGTCCCGGGTGACCACCATGGACGCCACCGGCGCGCACGTCCTCGGCGATGCGATCCGGCGGCTACGCGGACGCGGGATCGTCGTCCTGCTCTCCGGCATCACCCCCGCACACGACCAGGTGCTGGCCACACTGGGGGTGGCTGACGACCTGCGCCGCGAGGAGTTGCTCTTCCCGGACACGCCCGCCGCCATCCGGTACGCCCGCACCGTCGCGCTAGGCGGCGGACGAACCGGGGCGGAGACTGCTGCCACGATCGTGCTCGATCCATGAAGTAGTGGCCTCCCACGCTGGGGAGGCCACTACTTCCATGTTCGCGCACGATCATCACGCCCGGGGGCGCGATGCGGCGGTCAGGCGCGGGCGGCGGCGAGCACCTGGCCGACCAGGGCGCCGGAGGTGCCGGAGCGCTCGTACTCGGGCCGGTTCAGGCTGCCACCCATCAGCGGCGCCGGGTTGCGGTGCACGGCCGGGCTGTCCGAGCTGACCAGGGCCGCGAAGTGGTACTCGTCGGCGCCGGTCGCCTCGACGATCCGGGCGATGTTGCGCGGGGTGATGCCACCGCCCGGCATGATGACGATCCGGCCGGCGGCCCGGCGCACCAGGTCGGCGATGAGCGGAGCACCCTCCAGCACGCTGACCTCCTGACCCGAGGTGAGCACCCGGTGCACGCCCAGCTCGATCAGCTGCTCGAGCGCCGCGTGCGGGTCGCGGGTCATGTCGAACGCCCGGTGGAAGGTGATGCTGGCGTCGCCCGCGGCGGCGATCAGCCGGCGGGTGGTCGGCACGTCGACGTCGCCCTCGGCGGTCAACGCGCCGATCACGATGCCGTGCGCGCCGGCCGCCACAGCGGCCCGCACGTCCCGCTCCATGGCCTCGATCTCGAACGGCGAGTAGATGAAGTCGCCGGCCCGGGGGCGGACGATCACGTGTACCCGGATCCGGCTGACCGCGCGCAGCGTCGTCTCGATGGTGCCCAGGCTGGGGGTCAGCCCGCCGTCGAAGAGCGCGGAGCACAGCTCCACCCGGTCGGCGCCGGCCTCCTCGGCGGCGACCGCGCCCTCGACGCTGTCGATGCAGATCTCGAATGTGTTCATGATTCTTCCTTTTCCGTGCGAGGCGATGCCGCCTCCGTGCGAGGCGATACCGCTTCGGTCCGAGACGATGCTGTGGTCCAGTCGATGACGGCCGTGACGGCACCGACCGGTACGCCGCCGCCGAGCACCGGCACCTGGCGCAGCGCGTCGGCCCCACCCACCGGTACGCCCACGGCGTCGAGGGCGGCGAGGGCGATGGCGGTGGTGGCTCGGGGTGAACCGTCGATGGCCTTCACCGCCACCGCGTGACCGTCCGGTGCGGCCACCCCGAGCACGCCCTCGGCCCCGCCCTTGGCGAGGACGCCGGGCAGCGCCCGCATCAGGTCGGTGTTCGGGTGCCCGTGCCAGCCGCCGACGTACTCCGGGTGTTCGCGCATGGCCCGCGCCACCAGTGCCTCGTCGCTCCCGGCGGGCGCGTTGACCAACGCCTGGAAGGTGCGGGCCAGGCCGGTCAGCGACAGGCCGAACAGCGGTGCGCCGCAGCCGTCGACAGCGTGGTGCGCGATCGGCGCGCCGGCCAGCCGGGCGACGGCGGCGGCGGTCTCCCGCTGGAGCGGATGGTTCGGGTCGAGGTAGTCGTGGGTGCTCCAGGACCGGGCGACGCAGGCGACGAGCATCGCGGCGTGCTTGCCGGAGCAGTTCATCCGGATCCGGTCGCGCTGTCCGTTGGCGCGGATCAGCCGATCCCGGGTCGGTTCGTCCTCCGGCCAGTCCTCCGGGCAGCCGAGCGCGTCCTCGGTCAGGCCGGCCCGGGCAAGCATCGCCCGAACCACCTCGACGTGCCGGTCGTCGCCGGTGTGACTACCGGCGGCGAGCGCCAGCGCCGGGCCGGTCAGCTCGTCGCCGGCGGCGATCCGGCAGGCCAACGCCTGCACCGGCTTGAGGGTGGAGCGGGGGAGCACCGGCTCGTCGGGTACGCCGGCGGAGAGGGCGACAGTCCCGTCCGGGGCGAGCACCACGACGCTGCCGTAGTGCCGGCTCTCGACGAAGCCGTTGCGCACGACCCGGGCCAGTTCGGCGTAGCGGAAGATGGTCACCGGGGGGTGTTCCCTTCGAGAAGCGGCGGGGGCAGCTCAGCGGTCCGCCGTCCGCGCCGGCCGCCGAAGCGGCCGTTGCGGGCCTGGAGTACGCGGGCGAACTTCGACAGCGAGGCGTTGACCACCAGGTAGATCAGCGCCACCACCAGGAACGTCTGGATCAGCAGGTGGGTGTACGAGGCGAGCACCTGCCCGCTGTAGAGCAGCTCGGTGTAGCTGACCACGAAGCCGAGCGAGGTGTCCTTGAGCAGCCCGACCAGCTGGCTGACCAGGGACGGGGCGAGTTGGAGCAGCGCCTGCGGCAGGACCACCAGCGCCATCACCTGCCCACGGCGCAGGCCGATCGCGAGGCCGGCCTCGGTCTGGCCACGGTCCAGCGCCAGGATGCCGGACCGGAAGATTTCCGCGAACGCCGCCGAGTTGGAGACCACCAGCGGCACCACGAGCTTCCAGAACAGCGGGAAGTTCAGCCCGTACTGCGGCAGGGCGAACAGCGTCACGTAGATCAGCAGCAGGGTGGGTACGGTCCGGAAGATCTCCACGTACGCGCCGGCCAGCCAGCGCAGCGGTCGATGCGTAGACAGCCGACCGAGCGCCAGCAGCAGCCCGAGCGCGGCGCTGAGCACTGCTGTCGCGGCGGCGGCGCGCAGCGTGGCCCACAGACCGTTGAGCAGGTACCGCCAGATCGGCCAGGTGGTGAACGGCTCCCACCGGGCGGCGGCCAACTCGCCGTGGCTGGCGAACTGGTGGACGGCCGCGACCAGGGCGCCGACCAGGAGGATCGCGCCCAGCACTGTGGCGATCCGGATCCGCCGCTGGGCGCGGGGGCCGGGCTCGTCGAAGAGGATCTGTTGCGTCTTGTTCATCGGACGATCGCCAGCCTTCGTTCGAGCAGGCCGGTGACCTGACCGATGATCAGCGCCAGCAGCATGTAGGCGAGGCCCGCGCCGGTGAAGACGGCGATCGGTTGGGCCTCGACCAGGTTCACGTTGTTGGCCGCCTGGGTCAGCTCGACCACGCCGACGGCGGCGGCAAGCGAGGTGTTCATCAGCAGCGCGATGCAGATGTTGCCGATCGGCTGGATCACCGCCCGGAGTCCCTGCGGCAGGATCACGTGCCGCAGGGACTGACCGAAGGTGAGCCCGATGGCACGGGCTGCCTCGGCCTGGCCCACACCGACCGTGTTGATCCCGGCGCGGATCGCCTCGGCCAGGTACGCCCCCTCGTACACCGCGATGACGATGGCGGCGGAGGTGAACAGCGGGAACGTGATGCCGATGGTCGGCAGCGCGAACACGAAGAGCACCAGCAGCGCCAGCAGCGGCAGGTTCTGGAACACCTCGACGTAAGCGGTGCCGATGGCACGCAGCAGCGGGACGGGAGCGATCCGCAGGGTGGCCACGACGATGCCCAGCAGCATCGCGCCGACGGTGGTCACGACGGTCAGTTCGACCGTCGTGACCAGGCCGTGGCCAAGCTGACTCAGGTGGGCGGTGAGGGCTTCCATCGGTACGGGAGACTGCTCAGGAGCCGTCGGCGGAACCGAGGGCGGGCGGGGTGGGCGCGCCACCCTCCACCACCGAGCCGAGGGTGCCCTCCCAGACCTTCGCCCACGTGCCGTCGGCCTGGATCTTCTTCAGCCAGTTGTTGACGAACTCCTTGAACTGCGCGTCCTCCTTGTTGAGGCCGATGCCGTACGCCTCGGTGGTGAACGGCTCGCCGACCACCTTCATCCCCGGGTTCGCCTTGGCGCCCGAGGCGAGCAGCGTGAAGTCCTGCACGTACGCGTCGCCGCGCTTCTGCAGCAGCGCCTGCAACGCCTGCGGGTCGGTGCCGAAGGCGATCTGCTTCGAGCCGGGCGCGGCCGAGGGCAGCGCGGTGACGGCGGGGGTGTTCGCCCCGACGATCACGGTCTTGCCGGCGAGGTCCTTGACGCTCTTGATCGAGGTGTCATCCTTGCGGACCCCGACGGCGAGGCCGGAGGTGAGGTACGGCCCGGCGAAGGCGACCTGGGTGGCCCGCTGCGGGGTGATCGTGTACGTCTGGAAGACCGCGTCCACCGACTTGGCCTGGAGCATGGCCTCCCGGGTCTGGGTGCCGATGGTCGTCGTCTTCACCTCGGGCTTGCCGATGATGTACTTCGCCAGCAGCTTCGCCATGTCGGCGTCGAAGCCCTCGATGGTGCCGCTGACCGGGTTCTGCTGGGCGAGCAGCGGCGCGTCCAGGGAACCACCGATGTTCAGGTAGCCGCGCTTGCGGATCGCCTCCATCGTCGAACCCGCCGGGATGTCCGCGTCGGTGGCGACCGGTGCGGCGTCGTACACCGACTGGGCGACCACGCCGTCCCCGCCCAGGCCCGGATTGCCGGGCAACGTCGGTGCGCCGCCGCCGCTGTCGCCGCCGCAGCCGGCGGCGGCGAGGGTCACCGCCACCGCTGTGGCGGTGAGGGCGAGCGACCGCCGCCCGGTGAAGCTCATCTTGAGGATTGACATGACACCCTCCCGTTGGGGGCTAGTGCTGGAGGATCTTGGATAGGAAGTCGCGGGCCCGCTCGGTGCGCGGAGCTGCGAAGAATTCGTCGGGAGCGCCGGATTCGACGATCCGGCCGTCGTCCATGAAGACCACCCGGTCGGCGGCGCGACGGGCGAAACCCATCTCGTGGGTCACCACGATCATGGTCATCCCCTCGGCGGCGAGGGAGACCATCACGTCGAGCACCTCGTTGACCATTTCCGGGTCGAGAGCCGAGGTCGGCTCGTCGAAGAGCAGCACCTTCGGCTGCATCGCCAAGGCCCGGGCGATCGCGGCCCGCTGCTGCTGCCCGCCGGAGAGTTGGGCCGGGTGGTGGTCCGCCTTGTCGGCGATACCGACGCGCTCCAGCAGGGCCATCGCCTGCTGCCGCGCCTCGGGTCGAGCGATCCGGCGGACCCGGGTGGGGCCGAGGGTGATGTTGTCCAGCACCGTCTTGTGGCCGAAGAGGTTGAAGGACTGGAAGACCATGCCGACGTCGGCGCGCAGCCGGGCGAGGGCGCGGCCCTCGGCGGGCAGCGGCTCGCCGTCGATCTCGATGCTGCCCTGCCCGGCGGTCTCCAGCCGGTTGAGGCAGCGGCACAGTGTCGACTTGCCGGAGCCGGAGGGCCCCACCACGACGACCACCTCGCCGGCGGCCACAGTGAGGTCGATGTCCTTGAGCACGTGCAGCGGACCGAACCACTTGTTCAGGCCGCGTACCGACACCATCGGTCGGTTCGCACCCGTCGTCTCCGGTGCCACCAGACGGCCCCACTTCCTTCGACTACAAAACTAAGTCAGCTTCATATCGAACCAACAGCGCCATCTAAAAGTAGCCAGCAAACTAAGTCAACCGGTTGCTTGAACAAACTGCGGGTGCTAAGAAGCTGACGTGACGATTGACGACGCGCCACGCGAAGCCCTCCGGGGCGGCCCCCGGGAGCTACTGCGCTGGGTGGCCACCGGTGCGGCCGTCAGTCGGGCCGACCTGTCCCGCCTCTCCGGGCTCTCCCCGTCGACGGTGTCCCAGCGGGTCGAGGCGTTGATCAGCCAGGGGTTGCTGGAGGAGACCGGCGCCGGGCGGTCCCGGGGCGGGCGGCGACCCCGCCAGCTCGCCGTGCCCACCGGCGGTGCCGTGGTCGGCGCCATCGACCTCGGCGCCCATCACGCCCGCGTCGGCGCACTGGATCTCTCCGGGCGGGTGGTCCAGGCCCGCACCCTGCCGGTCCGCATCGAGGACGGCCCGGAGGCGGTGCTCGGTGCGCTCCTCACCGAGGTCGCCACCCTGGTGGACGGCGAACCGGCGGCCTCGTCCGGCGGTTCGGCGACAGGCGCGCTCCGCGGCGTCGGCATCGGGATCCCCGGCCCGGTCCAGCACGCCACCGGGCGGATCGTCAGCCCGTCGCGGATGCCCGGCTGGAACGGCTTCGACGTCGCCGCGTTCTGCGCCGGCCGGGTCGACGTGCCCGTCATCGTGGACAACGACGCCAACCTGATGGCGCTCGGCGCGCACCGCACCGCGCACCCCGAGTTGGACCACGCCGTCTATATCAAGGCTGGCACCGGGATCGGCTCCGGTGTGATCTCCAGTGGACGGTTGCACCGGGGCGCGCAGGGCTCGGCCGGGGACATCAGCCACTGCCGGGTGGTGGCCGATCCCGCGCCACCGTGCACCTGTGGAAACGCCGGCTGTCTGGAGGCGGTGGCCAGCGGCGCCGCACTGGTCACCGCGCTCCGTGGTCAGGGCGTACCGGTCTCCGACCTGACCGGTGTGATCCGCCTGATCGACGACGGTGACCGGCAGGCCACCGCCCTCGCCCGGCAGGCCGGCCGTGCCGTCGGCGAGATCCTGGCCGTGGTGGTCAACTTCTTCAACCCGCAGGTGGTGGCCATCGGCGGTCGGCTCGCCGACTGTGAGCCGCTGCTGGCCAGCATGCGCGCCACCCTCTACGAGCGGTGCCTCCCGCTGGCCACCCAGACCCTGCTCATCGAGCGGGTCGCCGCCGGCCAGGACGTCGGCATCACCGGTGCCGCCCACCTGGTGATCGACCACGTCGTCGCGGCCGCCTGACCTCGCCTGCTCCGATACCCAGCGTGATCCGCCTTGGGCAGCAAGCCAGATATGTGAGCTATCGGCCGGTTCCCGCCGCGCATCGTCCTGACATTTTCCTTACAGGCAGTCACGTAACCTCCCGGTGTTCTCACTGACCCGTGATCGCTCCTGGAGGTTTCGACGTGCGGATCAACGGACGGCTGCTCGTGCCGATCTCGTTGTCAGCGGTGCTGGCGACCGCCGCCTGTGGCCTGTCCACACCGGCTTCCGGGCAGGCCGAGGTCCCCCGCACCGGCCCGAGTGCGAAGAGCTCGGCTCCGAGCCGCAGCGACACCCCGACCTCCAGCCCGACTCCGAAGATTCCGACCGACGCGCAGATCCCCACCAGGGCCGCCGGCACCTTCACCACCGCCAGCGGCACCGGTCGCGTGATCGGCAAGGGCAAGAAGCGGGTGCGCTACAGCGTCTCGGTGGAGAAGGGCATCGCCTGGGGTGACATCCCAGCCTGGAAGCCGGACCGGTTCGCTGCGAGCATTGAGCAGGTGTTGGCGGCGCCGAACGGGTGGGCCACGTCGGCACAGCACCCGGTCACCAACTCCGCGGTGAACCTGACCCGGGCGTCGTGGTCCTTCCAGCGGGTCGGCAGCTCGACTGTCGACGTCGACGTGCGGCTCGCGACACCGAGGACGGTGGACCGACTCTGCGGCGCGAGCGGCGTCGACACCGAGGGCGTCTACTCCTGCAAGTACGGCAAGACCATCATGATCAACCTGCGGCGGTGGCTCCAGGGCTCACCGGGATATCCGGTCAGCATCGACGAGTACCACGCCGGCGTGATCAATCACGAGTTCGGTCACTTCCTCGGCTTCGCCCACATGAAGTGCGGCGGTCGCGGCAAGCCGGCCCCGGTCATGATGACCCAGACGATGGGCCTGGGCGGGTGCGTGCCCAACGTCAGCCCGTTCGTCGGCAACGGGCAGTTCGTCAGCGGACCCTGGGCGCCGTCCTGACCTGATGATCCGGACCTGATGGCCTGCGGTCCACCGAATTGGACGGTTTCCATGGGGTCGCATGCTCGAGAATGGGTGCCGCAGTCGATGTCCTCCCAGCTGTGCCGGCTCTGCGGCGAAGGCGCTCTTTCCTTCGGCCCCTGATCGGGGAATCAACAGGCCAGCCGTCAGACAAAGAGGCCTTTTGTAGGATATCTGACAGAGCTGAGCGTGGAGGCATTTCGATATTTGCTGGACCGAGTTCAAGAATTGCCTGAACGGCTGACATTGAACTGTCAGAGTGGGTGCGTTCTGAGCTGCCTCGTCATGTGGTTTCCGCCTGGCCGGAGGACTAATTTCCGAGTGTGCCTATGGCACTGTGCGAAGCGCTTTGGTTCTCTGCGCACCAGCGCCAGTCAAGACCCGGGAGACACCACTCGATGACGGTACCCAACGAGCCTGCCCAGAATCAGTTCCCCGCCGGCCAGTCGCCGATGCCGCCGACGGCTCAGTTCTCGCAGGTGCCCGCCGGGCAGTTCCCGCCGCCCCCGGCAGGTCAGTCTCCGCTGCCGCCCAACCAGTTCCCGCCGTCGCCCACCCCCAAGAAGCGTGCATCCTGGCTACTGCCCACTCTCATCGGGATCGGCGCCGTCGTGGTGCTCTGCTGTGGTAGTGCCGTGGTGGTCAGTCTTACCGCTGATGACAACAAGGTTGATGCCGCCGCCGTTAGCAGTGGCGCACCCGCCGCCACGAACAGCGTTGCCGCGAGCGCAGCGCCACTGGCAGACGAGGCGGTCGCACCCACACCGGCCAAGACTTCGGCGGCTCCCGCAGAGACGAAGCCCAAGGCGGCCGGCATCGGCGACAAGGTACGCGGCGGTGATTTCGAATTCACCGTCAAGAGCGTGAAGTGTGGGATCGCGAAGGTGGGCAGCGAGTTCCTCAACACCAAGGCGCAGGGCACGTTCTGCAGAGTCAGCGTGACGGTCAAGAACGTTACTAAGAAGGCGCACAGCTTCCACGCCGACGGCAGTATTTCCGCGCAGGACGGGAGTGGCCGGAAATACGAGGTCGACGGAGAGGCCGGGATCTACGGCAATGATGACGGGCAAGGATTCCTCGATGAGATCAATCCGGGCAACTCGGTGACCGCGAACGTCTTCTTCGACGTTCCGAAGGGCACCAAGCTCAAGACGATCACCTTGGACGCCGGGCTGTTCACCCTCGCCGAGGACGCCGTCGTCACCCTGTGATCGCCAAACTTCCCGGCGACGACGCCCCGACCGCTGTCACGATGCGCTTGACGTCCGGCCCGTCCATTGAAGTGCCCAACCGACCGTCGCGCTTGGTCGCGCCTCAGTGAAGAGCGAGGCCCCCGGCACACGCCGGGGGCCTCGTCGTTACGGCGCTGCGGGGCAGCCAGCCACCGGCAACTGATCAGCGGGTGGTGGTCAGGCCCTCCAGCATCTCGGCGAGATCGGTGGTCTCTGCCGGTGGTGGCGTCTCGATGGCCACCGCCTTGTCGTAGTCGGTGTAGTCGATCACCATGTCGCCCATCGTGCCCATCACCAGGCCGGCCCGACGTGGGCGGTACTGCTCGTCGACCCACAGGTCGATCTTCAGCTCCTTGACGCCCTGCGTGGCCAGCGCCTTCTCGGTGGCGTCCCGGCGCCTGGCATCGATCTGCTTGAGGTAGGTCGCCACCGGAGTGGTGACGGTGTAGTGGACCGTTGGCACCCCGTTCACCGTCTCCTGCCCCACCACCGTCGTGCCGTCGATGGCGAGCAGCGTCTTGACCTGCTTGACCGGGTCGGCGTCCTCGAACTGCTTGGTGAAGTCCGTGCCTGCCATCTTGCTCAGTCCGGTCAGGTCCATCTTCATCCAGCGCTTCCCACCCGTACCCGTGCGGTTTTCCGCTGGAATCTCGGCGAAGATCACGGCACCGATCATCCGGACGGTGGTCGTGTCGCCCTTCGCGTCGGTCATCTTCATCTCGGCCTTGAGCGGGTCACCCAGGTCGAGGACGCCCTGCATAGAGATCTTCTCGCCGCCCATCGTGCCCGTCATCGTCACGGTCACCGAGTCGGTCTTGTCGGTGGTCTCGGCCGTCTTCAGCAGCGATCCCTTGAGATCACTGGCCAGCAACTCCAGGACGCTGGGCTGCTTCGGCTGCTTCGGCTCGTCCGACGCGCCGGACGTCACACCGCAGGCGGAGACGGCGAACGCGGTGAGCGCCGAGACCGCCACCAGAGCCGGCTTCTTCCAAAAAGACACGTACACGCCTTCCCCCGTAAGAATCTGGGGCGATCCCCAGTAGACCGACGACACGCTAGCCCACGCGGTCGATGCGGGGGCACCGCGTTTTCGCCGATCCGCCCTGATCGAGACGCGATCGTTGATGTCGGGGTATCCGGGTCGACGAGACGCCCCGACATCGCGGATGTCGGCGGTACGGGCGGGAGCGGGTGGTTACTCCGGGACGCGGCGGTAGGCGCCGTCGCTGGCCGAGGTGGCCATCGAGGCGTACGCGCGCAGCGCCGCCGACACCGGGCGTTGCCGATCGGTCGGGGTGTACGGCTTGTCGCGCTTCTCCTCGGCCACCCGGCGCGCCTCCAACTCCTCGGCGGGCACGTTCAGCTCGATCGACCGGCTGGGGATGTCGATGACGACCTCGTCGCCGTCGCGGACCAGGGCGATCAGCCCGCCGGACGCCGCCTCGGGGGAGACGTGCCCGATGGAGAGCCCGGAGGTGCCGCCGGAGAAACGGCCGTCGGTGAGCAGCGCACAGGAACGGCCCAGCCCGCGGCCCTTCAGGAACGAGGTGGGGTAGAGCATCTCCTGCATGCCGGGGCCGCCCTTGGGCCCCTCGTAGCGGATCACCACGACGTCCCCGGCGACCACCTGCTTGGCGAGGATCGCGGTCACGGCGTCGTCCTGCGACTCGTAGACCTTCGCCGGGCCACGGAAGGTCAGGCAGTCGTCCGGCACGCCGGCGGTCTTCACCACGCTGCCCTCGGGCGCCAGGTTGCCGTGCAGGATGGCCAGCCCACCGTCGGCGGAGTAGGCGTGCTCGCGGTCCCGGATGCAACCGCCGGCCGCGTCGGTGTCCAGCGACGACCACCGGTTGGTGGTGGAGAACGGTTCGGTGGTGCGCACCCCGCCGGGGGCGGCGTGGAACAGCTCGACGGCCGTCGGGGTGGGGGAGCCACCGCGCACGTCCCAGTCGGTCAGCCACTGCGCGAGGGAGGGGGAGTGCACGGCGTGCACGTCCCGGTTGAGCTGCCCGGCCCGGTCCAGTTCACCGAGGATCGCCGGGATGCCGCCGGCCCGGTGCACGTCCTCCATGTGGTAGTTCGGCGAGTTCGGTGCGACCTTGGCCAGGCACGGCACCCGCCGGGAGATCGCGTCGATGTCGCTGACGCCGAAGTCCATCTCCGCCTCGCGGGCGGCGGCGAGCAGGTGCAGCACCGTGTTGGTGGAGCCGCCCATCGCCACGTCCAGGGCGACCGCGTTCTCGAAGGCGGCCTTGGAGGCGACAGTGCGCGGCAGCACCGAGTCGTCGTCGCCGTCGTACCACCGCTTGGAGATCTCCACGACGGTCCGGCCGGCCTCGACGAAGAGTGACCGGCGGGCGGCGTGGGTGGCCAGCGTGGAACCGTTGCCGGGCAGCGCGAGCCCGATAGCCTCGGTGAGGCAGTTCATCGAGTTGGCGGTGAACATGCCGGAGCAGGAGCCGCAGGTCGGGCAGGCGGAGCGCTCGATCTCACCGAGCTGTTCGTCGGTGACCGCCTCGTTCGAGGAGGCGATCATCGCGTCGATCAGGTCGATCTTGCTGTGGACGACGCCCTCGATCGCCATCGTCTTGCCGGCCTCCATCGGGCCGCCGGAGACGAAGACGGTGGGGATGTTGAGCCGCAGCGCGGCCAGCAGCATCCCGGGGGTGATCTTGTCGCAGTTGGAGATGCAGACCAGGGCGTCCGCGCAGTGCGCGTTGACCATGTATTCGACAGCGTCGGCGATCAGCTCACGGCTGGGCAGCGAGTAGAGCATGCCGCCGTGGCCCATCGCGATGCCGTCGTCGACAGCGATGGTGTTGAACTCCCGGCCCACCCCGCCGGCCTCGGCGACCGCGTCGGCGACCAGGCCACCCATGTCCTTGAGGTGTACGTGACCAGGCACGAACTGGGTGAAACTGTTGGCGATGGCGACGATCGGCTTGCCGAAATCGTCGTCGGTCATCCCGGTGGCCCGCCAGAGGGCCCGGGCGCCGGCCATCGTCCGACCGTGTGTGGAGGTCCTCGACCGCAGCTCAGGCATGCATACCAGCATGACACCATCGACCCGCCGGGCCACCCGGCTATCTCCCGTGTCCCAACAGATGCACACTCAACCCCCCATGAGGTGCGCCCATCCGGCACTCTTGGAGGCGTGCATTTTCCACCGGGCATGGTCGCTGTCGCGGCGCTCAGCGGCCTCGTCGCCGCGGTGGCCGCTGTGCTGCTGACCCTCGTCGCCCGGCGGCGGACGAGGCCGCGCCGCCCGGCGCACGTGCTGCTCGCGGCGGCCGCCGGGGTCGCCCTGCTCAGCCTCCTGGCCGGGGTGCTCGCCGCCCTCAGTGCGAACGACCACTGGGCCCACGAGCAGGGGCAGCGCACCGGTTGGGCGACAGCGGTGGCGATCGGCACGGCGGTGGCCGGGCTGGCCTTCGCCGCTGGTCTGCTCCGGCTGCCCGGGGTGGCCGCCACCGCCGCGGGAACCGCCCGGCTGGCCCTGGACGGGTTGGTCATGGCGGCGGCGCTGTGGTTCGTCGGCTGGGTGCTCTTCTCCGAGCCCACCCGGTTGCTCGGTGCCGCCACCCCGATGGCCTGCCCGGCGATTCTGGTGGCCACTGTGAGCGCCGCGCTCGGCGCCGGGCTCGTCGTGATCGTCGTCTTCCGGGCCGCCACACCACGTCGACGGCTGGCCGCGCTGGGCACCGGCATCAGCGCGGTGACCTTCGGCGGGCTGGGTCTCAGCGCCGGGCTCTGCCAGGCCGGGCCGACCATGGCCCTGACCGGTGCGGTGGTGCTCGCCGCCGGCCTGCTGACCGTCGCGCTCGTCGTGTACCGGGCCGACCGGCCGGGGCAGGTCGACCTGGACCTGGTCGGTAGCGACGGCGAGTACGCCGTCGCCCCGATGCTGGCGATGGCCGCCTCGGCGATGTACCACCTCGCCCAGGACGGCCGGTTCACCGCCGCCGGCATCGTGGCCGGCAGCGTGGAGGGGTTCGCCCTGGTGGCACGGCAGTACCTCACCCTTCGCGACGTGCGGGGATACGCGGGCCGGCTGGTCGAGCGGGAGGCGCACTTCCGTGAGCTGGCGCACACCGATCCGCTGACGTCGTTGGCCAACCGGCGCGGCCTGCTCCGAGCCCTGCACCAGAACGCCGCGGACCGCAAACCCTGTGTGCTGCTCGGCCTCGACCTGGACGGCTTCAAGAACGTCAACGACATGCGCGGCCACGACGTGGGCGACGCCGTGCTGGCCGAGGTGGGCCGGCGGCTGCGTGGCAACCTGCGCCCCGGTGACGTGGCCGCCCGGTTGGGCGGCGACGAGTTCGCCGTACTCATGCAGGGCCGCGCGGTCGAGGCGGACCGGGTCGCCGAACGGCTCCTCGGGGTGCTCAACCGGCCGTACGACCAGCCGGAGGGGCCGGTCTTCCTGTCGGTGAGCATCGGGGTGGCCGACTGGGCAGACGAGCCGGACGTGGAGTTGCTTCTACGCCACGCCGACCTGGCGCTGCGCTACGCCAAGCAGCGCGGCAAGAACCGGATCGAGCGGTACGACGCCGCGTACGACCAGCTGCTGCGCCGCCGTACGACAGTGGAGCACGAGTTGCGCGGGGCCATCGACCGCGACGAGCTGCGGTTGGCGTTCCAGCCGGTGGCGTCGCTGCCGTCGGTGCGGCCGGTCGGCGCCGAGGCGCTGCTCCGTTGGCACCATCCCGAGCTGGGCAACGTGCGTCCGGACGAGTTCATCCCGCTCGCCGAGGAGTGCGGGATGATCGCCCCGCTCGGCGCCTGGGTGCTGCACCAGGCCTGCTACCAGCTCTCCCGCTGGTTGGCGGACGGGCACGACGTCTGGGTGTCGGTGAACGTCTCCCCGCGCGAGCTGCACGCCCCGGAGTACGTGGTCCAGGTCGCCGAGGCGCTGCGCGCCCACCACGTGCCGCCGCAGCGGCTGGTGCTGGAGGTCACCGAGCACGCCGTCGCCACCGACCTGGACGAGCTGATCCGGCGGCTCACCGCGCTGCGGTTGACCGGTGTACGGATCGCGCTGGACGACTTCGGGGCCGGCTACTCGTCGCTGGGGCAGCTGCGCCGGTTGCCGATCGACATCCTCAAGATCGACCACAGTCTGGTCGCCGAGCACGAGCCGGTCCGCCCGGTCGGCCAGGACGGCCCGGCGTTCGCCCCGATGGTCGACATCGTGATGCGACTGGGTCACCAACTGGGGCTGGAGGTGATCGCCGAGGGGGTGACCACCCCGACCGAGTTGGCCGCCGTGGTGGCCGCCGGATGCCGGTTCGGCCAGGGCGCGCTCTTCGGCTGGGGGGTGCCGGCCGAGCACCTGGAGGCGATGCTGGAGGCGGCCACGTCACCGGGTGCGCGTCCCGCTCAGGTGCCCCCGCCACGTCGGGTTGCGCGCGGGTCTGGGCAGCTCACCCCGCCTGCCGATGGCGCGTCGCAGGCCGACGCGCCGACCTCCGTTAACCAGCATGTGGGATCAGTTGACTCATCGCGTGAGATGCGTCAGGCTTAGCCGCATGTCGTCGTACCGGTCGCTGCGAGTACTTACCTGAGCGCACTCTCCCTCACCGAGAGTGCGCTGGCCCCGTGCATCTGCACGAGGGCCGTTTTTATTGCCATCGGAACCTGGCGAAGCGGGCCTCGCCCGCGTCGCATCGCTTGACTAGCCACCAGCCACTCCAGCCGAAGGCCAGAACCGCCATGACGAGACCCACGCCCGAGACCCTCGCCCACACCGCCCGCCGGGCCCGCGCGGCCGCCGACCCGACCGTCGACGTCGACCAGGCCGCCACGCGCACGGCCACCCCGGCCGTCCCGGCGGTACGGCCCGCCGCCGCGACCCCGATCTCCGGGGCCGGCTCGCTCGTGCGGTCCCTTGAGGCACTCGAGGTCGACGTCGTCTTCGGCATTCCGGGCGGTGCGATCCTGCCGGCGTACGACCCGCTCTACGACTCGACGGTCCGGCACATCCTGGTGCGGCACGAGCAGGGGGCGGGGCACGCGGCGACCGGCTACGCGCAGGCCACCGGCAAGGTCGGCGTCTGCATCGCCACCTCCGGCCCGGGCGCGACGAACCTGGTCACACCGATCGCCGACGCGTACATGGACTCGGTGGCGATGGTGGCGATCACCGGGCAGGTGGCCAGCCCGTTGATCGGCACCGACGGCTTCCAGGAGGCCGACATCCAGGGCATCACCCTGCCGATCACCAAGCACAACTTCCTCGTGCAGAACGCCGAGGAGATCCCCCGGGTGCTGGCCGAGGCGTTCCACCTGGCCAGCACGGGGCGACCCGGCCCGGTGCTTGTCGACATCCCCAAGGACGTGCTCCAGGCGTCGACCACGTTCTCCTGGCCGCCCACGTTGGACCTGCCCGGCTACCGGCCCACCCTGCACCCGCATGGCAAGCAGATCCGGGAGGCGGCGCGGTTGATGGCCGCGGCCCGGCGGCCGGTCCTCTACGTCGGTGGCGGGGTGCTCAAGGCCGGTGCCACCGACGGGCTGCGCCGGCTGGCCGAGCTGACCGGCATCCCGGTCGTCACCACGCTGATGGCGCTCGGGGCGTTCCCCGACTCGCACCAGCAGCACCTGGGGATGCCCGGCATGCACGGCACTGTCGCCGCGGTCTACGGCCTGCAGAAGGCGGACCTGATCGTCGCGCTGGGCGCACGTTTCGACGACCGGGTCACCGGCAAACTGGACTCGTTCGCCCCGGACGCGGCGGTGGTCCACGCGGACATCGACCCTGCCGAGATCGGCAAGAACCGGCACGTGGACGTGCCGATCGTCGGCGACGCCAAGCACGTCATCGACGAGCTGATCACCGCGGTCACCGCCGAGCGGTCGACGGGGCGCACCGCCGACCTCGGTGACTGGTGGACGCAGCTCGACGACCTGCGCAACCGTTACCCGCTGGGCTACGACGAGCCGGTCGACGGGACCCTGTCCCCGCAGTACGTGATCAAGCGGCTGGGCGAGATCGTCGGCCCGGACGCGATCTTCGTGGCCGGGGTGGGCCAGCACCAGATGTGGGCGTCGCAGTTCATCTCCTACGAGAAGCCGTACACCTGGTTGAATTCCGGCGGCCTCGGCACGATGGGCTACGCGGTCCCGGCGGCGATGGGCGCCAAGGTCGGCAAGCCCGACACGGTGGTCTGGGCGGTGGACGGGGACGGCTGCTTCCAGATGACCAACCAGGAGTTGGCCACCTGCGCGTTGGAGGGCATCCCGGTCAAGATCGCCGTCATCAACAACGGCAATCTCGGGATGGTCCGACAGTGGCAGACGCTCTTCTACAACGAGCGCTACTCCAACACCGAGCTCGGCACCCACAAGCACCGCATCCCCGACTTCGTCAAGCTCGCCGAGGCCCTGGGCTGCGTCGGGCTGCGGTGTGAGACCGCGGCTGACGTGGACAAGACCATCGCCGCCGCCATGGAGATCAACGACGCGCCCGTGGTGATCGACTTCGTGGTCGGCAAGGACGCGATGGTCTGGCCGATGGTCGCCGCCGGCACCAGCAACGACGAGATCATGTTCGCCCGTGGCGTCCGCCCGGTCTTCGACGAGGATGACATTTAATGACCATGCACACCCTGTCCGTGCTGGTGGAGAACAAGCCGGGCGTGCTCGCCCGAGTCTCCGGCCTGTTCTCCCGGCGCGGGTTCAACATCGACAGCCTCGCCGTCGGCGAGACCGAGAACCCGGACGTCTCCCGGATCACCATCGTTGTCAACGCGGAGTCGTCCCCGCTGGAGCAGGTCACCAAGCAGCTGAACAAGCTGGTCAACGTGCTCAAGATCGTTGAACTGGATCCGCAGGTCTCGGTTGCCCGGGAGTTGCTGCTGGTGAAGGTTCGCGCCGACCGGTCCGCGCGGTCGCAGGTGCTGGAGACCGTCAACCTGTTCCGCGCCCGGGTGGTCGACGTCGCACCGGACACGCTGACCATCGAGGCCACCGGCACCCCGGACAAGCTCGACGCGCTCCTGCGCGACCTCGAGTCCTTCGGCATCAAGGAAATGGTGCAGTCCGGGCTGGTGGCCATCGGGCGCGGCTCGCGTTCGATCACCGCCGGTCCCGCGCTGCGGGCCGCCTGACCTGCCACCGGTCGGCCCCTGCGGGCCGTCCCGGAATCCATCCGCACAGACCACGACGGGCCGCCCCGGCCGTCGTACGAAAGGGAAGTTCTCATGAGCGTTGAGGTGTACTACGACGACGATGCCGACCTCGGCCTGATCCAGGCCAAGAAGGTCGCGGTGATCGGTTACGGCAGCCAGGGCCACGCCCACGCGCTGTCGCTGCGGGACTCCGGCGTCGACGTGGTGATCGGTCTGCCGGAGGGCTCGAAGAGCCGTCCCAAGGCTGAGGAGCAGGGCCTGCGGGTGCTCACGCCGGCGCAGGCCGCCGCCGAGGCCGATGTGATCATGGTGCTCGCACCGGACACCGCCCAGCGCGGGATCTACGCGGAGTCGATCGCCCCGCACCTCGCCCCCGGCAAGGCGATCTTCTTCGGCCACGGCTTCAACATCCGGTACGGCCTGATCAAGCCGCCGGCCGAGGTGGACGTCGCCATGGTCGCGCCCAAGGGCCCCGGCCACCTGGTCCGCCGCCAGTACAGCGACGGCAAGGGCGTGCCCTGTCTCGTCGCCGTCGAGCAGGACGCCAGCGGCAACGCGCTCGCGCTCGCCCTCGCGTACGCGAAGGGGATCGGCGGCACCCGCGCGGGCGCGATCAAGACCACCTTCACCGAGGAGACCGAGACTGACCTCTTCGGCGAGCAGGCGGTGCTCTGCGGCGGCGCCTCGGCGCTGGTGCAGACCGGTTTCGAGGTGCTCACCGAGGCGGGCTACGCCCCGGAGGTCGCCTACTTCGAGTGCCTGCACGAGCTGAAGCTGATCGTCGACCTCATGTACGAGGGCGGCATCGCGAAGATGCGCTACAGCATCTCCGACACCGCCGAGTACGGCGACCTCTCCCGCGGCTCGCGCATCATCGACTCCCGGGTCAAGGACGAGATGCGCAAGATCCTGGGTGAGATCCAGTCCGGCGAGTTCGCCCGCGAGTGGGTCGCCGAGGACGAGGCCGGCCGGCCCAACTTCACCAAGTGGCAGGCCGAGGGTGCGGCGCACCCGATCGAGGAGACCGGCAAAAAGCTGCGCGGCATGATGAGCTGGGTGGACCGCCCGATCACCGAGACCGCCTGACCCGTTCGACAAGGGAACGGTCCACCAGCGGCCGGCGATCCAGCGCTCTCCCCAGCGCGGGTCGCCGGCCGCTGGCCGCAGCCCTTCCGTCAGCGGCTTTCCATCGCCTCGGCCTCAGAGGTGGCCCAGGCGGCCTTCTCGTACAGCCCGAGGGCCTTGAGAGTGCCGGCGAGCGTGCGTAGCGCGACGACCAGCCGTGGCTGATACCGAACGGGGTCGTGCTTGGCCAGCCAGCGGTAGTGCCCGACGGCCTCCTCGACCGCCGCCACTGCCGCGTCCTGTTCGCGAAGCCCCAGGTGGCACCGGGCGATCACGAACAACAGATTGCCGAGCGTCGGTCGGAACCGCAGTGGCTCCACACGGCTCATGTAGGTCAGGTCCTCGCGGGCACCCGTGGCCAGCGTCAGCGCTTCGGCGAACCGACGATGGGAGGCGAGGGAGTCCGCCAGCCCGCTCATCGCCTCGAGTCGGGCGGGCATGTACTTCAGCCGTTTCCAGAGGGGAAGCCGCCGGAACAACTCGACCGCCTCCTCCCGGGCGGCGAGCGCCTCGGCCGGCTCGCCCAGCACCGCCCGGCAGTAGCCGAGCACGGTGAGGGACCGGGCCAACTCCACCCGCTCACGGGCACCGAGTGGCGCGCACCGTAGCCAGGTCTCTCGGGCCTGGTCGGCGAGCGGCAGCGCGTCGCGGGGTGCGTCGGAGCGGAGTTGCATGGCCACCATCAGCTGCGCCGCGGCCAGGACGACGAGGCCGTCCCGGTCGGTCGCGTCCTCGACGTACCCGATCGCCTCCCGGCCCTGCGCGAGCGCGGATCCCACGGTGCGGTCGTCCGGGACCGAACCCTGCGCGACGAGCGCCCGCGCCAACCCCACCTCGTGCCGGCCCGGCCGGTCCTGGACCAGCCGCCGGTAGAGCGCGACCGCCTCGTCCGCGGCGGCGGTGCGCCGGGGCACGAAGCTGCGTCGGATTTTCACCTGATGGGACCGGGTGACCAACGCCTCGGCCAGCTTCGGACCGAACCGCGCGAGATCGACGCGGGTCAGCTGTCGGAGCAGCGTGATGCGCACGGCGAGCGACAAGGGCGGATCCTCCCGCAGGGGCGTGCCTCCGGTTGTAGTGGTCGCGAGCAACCGTGTCGGTGCGGTGAACGGCCGATGTCCGTCGCTCGACCGGGCGTGTGAGGGCACTCACCCCGAAGACCGGAACACGCCGACCAGCGTGGCCCCTACGATCGCCTGTAGGTGCAGCAGCCGGCACCTGACGGCCACGGCACGGATCAGCGCAGGGCGCAGTGCGGCGCCCCCCGCCGCCCGGGCCGATCGCAAACACGACCTCTACGAGGACCGATGAATCCTGTCGTACTGATCGCCGAAGAACTCGCCCCCGCCGCCATCGAGGTGCTCGCCCACGACTTCGACGTCCGTCACGTCGACGGCACCGACCGTCCGGCCCTGCTCTCGGCGCTCTCCGAGGCCGACGCCGTCATCGTGCGCAGCGCGACCCAGATCGACGCCGAGGCGGTCGCCGCCGCGCCGCGACTCAAGGTGGTCGCCCGGGCGGGCGTCGGGCTGGACAACGTCGAGGTACCGGCCGCCACCGCGCGGGGCGTCATGGTCGTCAACGCGCCCACCTCCAACATCGTCTCCGCCGCCGAGCAGGCCGTCGCGCTGCTGCTCGCCGTCGCCCGTAACACCGCGAGCGCCAGTTCCGCGCTCAAGGCGGGGGAGTGGAAGCGGTCGAAGTACACAGGCGTCGAGGTGCAGGGCAAGACCGTCGGCGTGGTGGGGCTTGGTCGTATCGGGGTGCTCTTCGCGCAGCGCATCGCCGCGTTCGGCACCCGGCTGATCGCGTACGACCCGTACATCCAGCCGGCCCGTGCGGCGCAGCTCGGCGTCCGCCTTGTCGGGCTGGAGGAGCTGCTGCGGGAGAGCGACTTCATCTCCATCCACCTGCCGAAGACGCCGGAGACGGTGGGCCTGATCGGTGAGAAGGAGCTGGCGATCGTCAAGCCCGGCGTTCGCATCGTCAACGCCGCCCGTGGTGGGCTGGTCGACGAGCAGGCGCTCGCGGACGCGATCGCCGAGGGCCGGGTCGCCGGCGCCGGTGTCGACGTGTACAGCAAGGAGCCGTGCACCTCGTCGCCGCTGTTCGCCTTCGACAACGTGGTGGCCACCCCGCACCTGGGCGCCTCCACCCACGAGGCGCAGGACAAGGCCGGTCTCGCCGTGGCCAAGAGCGTCAAGCTGGCGTTGCAGGGCGAGTTCGTCCCGGACGCGGTGAACGTGCAGGCCGGCGGTGTGGTCGCCGAGGACGTTCGGCCGCTGCTGCCGCTGGCGGAGAAGCTGGGCCGGGCGTTCACCGCTGTCGCCGGTGGGGTCGCGGCGAGCGTCACTGTCGAGGTCCGCGGTGAGATCGTCAGCCACGACGTGTCGGTGCTCAAGCTCGCCGCCACCAAGGGCCTGTTCAGCTCCGTGGTCGAGGAGCAGGTCACCTACGTCAACGCCCCGCACCTGGCCGCCGAGCGTGGCGTCGAGGTCACCCTTGCCGCCCTGGCCGAGACGGCCGAGCAGCCGACCCTGGTCACGGTGCGCGGCGCGCTGCCGGACGGTCGGACGGTCAGTGTCTCGGGCACTGTCACCCACTCCGGCGCTCGGGACGTCCTGAAGCTGACCGAGGTGGACGGCTTCGACGTGGAGATCGGCGCGGAGGGCATCCTGCTCTTCCTGCGCTACGCCGACCGGCCCGGTGTGGTCGGCACCGTCGGGACCCTGCTCGGCGAGTCGGGCATCAACATCGCCGCCATGCAGGTGGCTCGTCGGGAGGCGGGCGGTGAGACGCTGATGACGCTCACCGTCGACCAGGCGCTCGGCGCTGAGCTGCTCACCTCGGCCGCCGAGTCGATCGGCGCCACGGCGGCCAGCGCCGCCGACCTGCGCGACGAGTAGTAGACGACAAGCACCGTGGGGGGCCTGGCGATTCGCCGGGCCCCTCGTCATTTCCCCGTTGGTGCCGCCGGTCTTGTCAGCCGGGCAGTCGCGCCGGCGGCGGGTAGACCGAGCCGTCCTGCGGGTCGAACAGCATCAGCCCGTGCTCGCCGGCCAGCCGCTCGATGTCCAGTAGCACCTGATCCGCGCAGGTCGGATGCAGGTTCAGCTCGACGTGGTCGTGGGCCGCGTGCAGCGGCGCCACCGCCCACGGGCTGTTCGGGCCGGGGTGACGGTCCGGATAGGACGCGGTGATCGCCCGGTAGAAGCTGACCACCCGCGGGTCGGGGTAGCGGTCCACGTGCCGTCCCTGTCGGCAACCGTCGACCGCTGTCCGCACGTCCTCGGGCGTCGCCCCGTCCTCCAGGGCCCACACGCTCAGATCGAAACTCACGGCCGATAGCGTGCCATCCGCCGTTCACCATGTCGAAACTGCCTCGCCGCCGGTCAACGGTCGATCACCGCGGGCTCCGGCCGGGACGGTCCGGTGTGGAGACTCTTGCGTCGAGTTGCGTCGATTCGCTAGCGTACGCACTGCGGTCACTGGCCGAGTTCGAGGCGCCGGCCCGTCTTCGGGTGGCGCGGTCGACGTCCGGCCCGACCGGTCCGCACCCCTCGGTTGTGCGAGCCACGCGCACTCGTCGCTGACCGGCCCCCACTGTCGTTGCCGAGACGGTGGGGGCCGATCGCGCGCCCGACCAGATCAGCGACGGTGTGCGAAGAGCGCGCGATAGTCGGAGTTGCCCCGGAACCACGCCAGGCCGGTGGGGCCGGCCGCGTAGAGCGCTGTGGCGTAGGCGTCGGCGATCGCCAGATCGGGGCCCACAACGGTGGCGGCGACGAGGTGATCGGCCGGCTCGCCGGTGTGCGGGTCCACCACGTGCCCCTGCCGCCCGGTCACCCCGGAGGTGCCGACCGCGCCGGCGGTCATCTCCAGCACCAGCGGCGCGCGCTCGGGTGCGGTCGGGTGGTGCACGGCGACCCGCCAGGGCCCGCCGTGCGGCGCGCGACCCCGGACGACGAGGTCAGCGCCGGCGAGTACGGCGTAGTCGTGGATGCCGGCGGCGCGCAGTCGCTCCGCTGCGCGTTCCACCGCCCAACCGCCGAGCAGGCCGCCCGGATCGAAGCCGCCGGGCACCGCCCAGGCGTCGAACCACCCGTCGGTGGCCGCCCGCATCGCGGCGCAGCGGTCCACGAGATCGGCGAGCGGCGGGTACGACTCGGGGCTGATCTCGTCCCGACGCAGCCGGGAGACCAGGCTCTCCGGGCGGTTGGGGCCGTAGGTGAGGTCGATGGCGCGCAGCTCGGCGACGCTGTCCCGCAGCGCCTCGCCCACCCCCCGGCGGCCGAGCCACTCGGGTGCGTTGAGTAGCAGGGTGTACTCGGCGGTCGCGGTGCGTACGGTGTGCTGCACCGCGATCCGGCCCTCGGTGGCGGCGGCCGGGTCGATCCGGTGCCGGCGGCTGCCGAGTCGAAAATCCGGCCGACGGTTGCGGAACGCGGACGGGTCCGGCCAGCGGGTCCGTGGCTGCTCGTCGATGCGCATCGCATCTGCCCCCTCGCACGTGGCGCCGCGTCCTCGCGACCCCGTTGCTCAGCGGGCCCCCGCGACCCGCTGGGTACTACCGTAGGCAGCGGAGATGACCGCCCCATGAGTCCCAGCTGAGAGGGTGCTGTGCATTCCCGCGTCCCATATCGTGGACGCAGCGTACCGGGAGGCGGGACGGCGACGTACCGTTGCCCGAACGGAACCGTTGAGCAGAGGAGTGCGGTCGTGGCGCGGATCGCGGTGGTGGCCGGAGACGGCATCGGGCCCGAGGTGGTCGCGCAGGCCCGCAAGGTCCTCGACGCGGTGCTGCCCGACGTGCAGGCCACCGAGTACGACCTCGGTGCCGCCCGCTGGCACCGTACCGGAGAGGTGCTGCCCGACTCGGTGCTGGCCGAGCTGGCCGGGCACGACGCGATCCTGCTCGGCGCGGTCGGTGACCCGACGGTCCCGCCGGGTGTGCTGGAGCGGGGCCTGCTGCTCAAGCTCCGCTTCGCCTTCGACCAGTACGTCAACCTGCGCCCGTCCCGGCTCTGGCCCGGGGTCGCCGGCCCGCTGGGCAACGTGAAGCCGGGCGAGGTCGACCTCGTGGTGGTGCGCGAGGGCACCGAGGGGCTCTACGCCGGTGCCGGTGGTTCCCTGCACCGGGACACCCCGGCCGAGGTCGCCACCGAGGAGAGCCTGAACACCCGGCACGGCGTGGAGCGGGTGATCCGCGACGCGTTCGCCCGCGCCGGCCGCCGGGAGCGGCGCAAGGTCACCCTCGTGCACAAGACCAACGTGCTGACCCACGCCGGGTCGCTCTGGGCGCGCACGTTCGACGCGGTCGCCGCCGAGCACCCGGACGTCGCCACCGAGTACCAGCACGTCGACGCGGCGGCCATGTTCCTGGTCACCCAGCCGCAGCGCTACGACGTGGTGGTCACCGACAACCTCTTCGGCGACATCCTCACCGACATCGCCGCGGCCGTCACCGGGGGCATCGGGCTGGCCGCCAGCGGCTGCATCAACCCCGAGGGGGCGTACCCCTCGATGTTCGAGCCGGTGCACGGCTCGGCGCCGGACATCGCCGGGCAGGGCATCGCCGACCCGGTCGCCGCGGTGCTCTCCGCCGCGTTGCTGCTGGAGCAGCTCGGGCACAGCGAGTCCGCCGCCCGGGTCAATGCGGCGGTCGCCGCCGAGCTGGCCAGCCGGGTTCCGGGCGTGACGCTGCGTACCGAAGAGGTAGGCGATCGGCTTGCCGCCCACGCCGTAGCCTGACCTTCCCGACCCGAGTGGCGACCGGCCCGCGGCCGGTCTGCCCGGGCGGACCGGCCCACCGGACCGGCGCTACCGGCTGAACGACCGTTCGGGGTAAGTTTCTGGCACAGCCATGTCGGTGTGCGGTCCCGCATGCCGTTGTTCCGCAGGGAGGTCCGCGCGATGAGCGGTGGTGACAAGCTCGACTTCGAGATCCGTCCGAATGCCGCGCCGGTATCCGCTGCCGACCGGGCCGCCCTGATGGCCAACCCCGGTTTCGGCCGCGTCTTCACCGACCACATGGTCACCGTCCGCTACGCCGACGGGAAGGGCTGGTACGACGCACGGGTGGAGGCGCGAGGCCCGATCCCGATGGACCCGGCCAGCGCGGTGCTGCACTACGCGCAGGAGATCTTCGAGGGGCTCAAGGCGTACCGCACGTCCGACGGTGGCGTGACGATGTTCCGGCCGGACGCCAACGCCGCCCGCTTCGCCACCTCCGCGCAGCGGATGGCGATGCCGGTGCTGCCGCCGGAGGTGTTCGTCGACTCGCTGCACAAGCTCATCGAGATCGACCGGGAGTGGATCCCCACCGGCGAGGACGGCAGCCTCTACCTGCGGCCGTTCATGTTCGCCAGCGAGGTCTTCCTCGGCGTCCGCCCGGCCAACGAGTACCTCTACATGGTGATCGCCTCACCGGTCGGGGCGTACTTCACCGGTGGCGTCAAGCCGGTCACCGTCTGGGTCTCCCCGGACTACACCCGGGCCGCGCCCGGTGGCACCGGCGCCGCCAAGTGCGGCGGCAACTACGCCGCGTCGCTGGCGGCCCAGGCGGAGGCCATCGAGGCCGGCTGTGACCAGGTGGTCTTCCTGGACGCGGTGGAGCGTCGCTTCGTCGACGAACTGGGCGGCATGAACGTCTTCTTCGTCTACGACGACGGCACTGTGGTCACCCCACCGTTGACCGGCACGATCCTGCCGGGCATCACCCGCGACGCCGTCCTCACGCTGGCCGGCGCGGCCGGGCACCAGGTCGAGGAGCGGCCGGTCAGCTTCGCCGACTGGCAGGCCGACGCCGCCAGCGGTCGCCTCCGTGAGGTGTTCGCCTGCGGCACCGCAGCGGTGGTCACCCCGATCGGTGGGGTCCGCTTCCCGGACGGCGAGTTCCTGATCGGTGGTGGCGAACCCGGCCGGGTCACCATGGCCCTGCGTCAGCAGCTGGTCGACATCCAGCGGGGCAAGGCGGCCGACCCGCACGGCTGGGTGCAGCGGGTCTTCTGACCTCAGTCACCGCGCCGGCCCGCCCACCCGGACGGGCCGCCGCGGTCGGCCTACGCGTCGGTGGGCTGCTCCTGGGCGGGCTCGTCGAGCAGGTGGTCACGGAGCGCGGCGAGCTGCTCGTCGGTCACCCCGGCGTGACGCAGGTACGCCTCGACCGAGCCGTGCCCCGCGCGCAGCTCGTCGAGGAAGATCTGCATCGCCTCGGCGGGTGAGCTCAGGAACGGCGCCGGCACGTCCACCCCGCCCGGGGTGACGGAGGCCAGCCAGGCGCTGTACCGGGCCGACGCCGCACTGCTCAACGCGTAGTCAGCGGTGATGTCCGCGTCGTCGACGCCGAGCACGGCGAGGGTCAGCGCGCAGACGATGCCGGTGCGGTCCTTGCCGGCGACACAGTGCACCACCGCCGGGGCGTTGGTGGAGTCGGCGATCAGCCCGACCGCCTCGGCCAGCCCGGCGGTGCCGGTCTGGGCCAGGTCGGCGTACCGGTCCGCGAGGTACCGGGCCAGGCTCGCGCCCTCCTCGTGCGGCGTACCCGCCCAGTCGGCGTGCTCCGGGTGGATGTGCCGGTAGGTCAGTCCCTGGTACGCCGGCACCCGGCCGTCCCGCTCCACCTCGGTGGGGCGGCGCAGGTCGATGACGGTGCGGATCCCGATCGCGGCGAACGCGTCCCGGTCCTGCTCGGTGAGGCGGTGCAGCGAGTCGGAGCGGTAGAGCCGGCCTCGGCGTACGGGTCGGTCGTCGTGGCCGACGTAGCCACCGACGTCGCGGAAGTTGAAGGTGGCAGGAAGCGAGAGCTGGGGGTCGTTCTCGGTGACGTCCACGCTCACACGGTAACGGCCGGTGGGACAGCGTCCCACCGGCCGTCGGGCCGAACAGTCACCGTGCGGTGCCGGGTGGGAGCGCGCCGTACGTCTCGTCGTAGTAGCCACCCAGCTGATCCCGGTAGCTCGGGTCGCTGTGGCTGGCCTCGTCGTACTCGGGGGCGGCCTTGATCTGGTCCCGCGTCCGGTCGACGGAGACGGTGCGCTGGTCGTGGTCGACCTGGTTGACGGTGCCGGCCGGCAACATCACCTTCTTGCCGAAGATCCAGGGCCCGGTGTCCACGACCAGATAGCTGCCGCCCACCTCGTGACTGGCGCTGTCGATCTTGCCGATGCCGCCATCGGTGGCCTCGACCTTGTAGCCGACCAGGTCGGCGTCGGCCACGCCGGCCTGGTCACGGTAGCGCCAGGGGTCGAACGTGCCGGCCGGCGCGCCGCCGGGCACCGCGCCCTGGTCGCCGCCGCGCAGCGGGTCCGGCCCGGCGTGGGTGGCGTGCGGATCGATCCTGTCCATGCCGTTCACTCCTGACTGTCACCGATCAACTCATGTCTCCGCAGGAGCTACCCGGCCGTCGGGGGCCGGAAACGGCGACCGGCTCAGGCCAGTGCGGCCTCGGCGTCCAGGGTGACCGCCGCGGCGTGCACCACTGCGGAGATCCGCAGAGCCTCGTGCAGCTGCTCCCGGGTGAAGCCGATGCCGCGCAGCTTCTTCTCGTGCAACTCCAGGCACACCCCGCAGCCGGCGATGGCCGACACGGCGAGGCACCAGAGCTCGAAGTCGCCCTTGTCCACCCCCGGCCTCGCGATGATCTGCATCCGCAGTCGGGCCGGCATCGAGGCGTACTGCTCGTCGCCGATCAGGTGCTTGGCCCGGTAGTAGATGTTGTTCATCGCCATGATCGCCGCAGCGCCCTTGGCCGCCTCGACACCCTCCGGCCCGAGGTGCCCGAGAGCCTCGGCCGCGATCTCCCGCAGCACCACCGGGTTGCGGGCGGTCACCGCACAGGCCAGCGCGGTGCCCCAGCTCTGCGCCGGGGTCAACGCCGAGGTGCCGATGGTGGAGCCCAGGTTGAGCCTGATGTCAGTGGCGTACTCCGGCAGGGCTGCCGTGATCGCGTCCAGGCCCATGGTCAGACCCCGGCGGCGCAGAGGGTCTCGTCGGCGATCTTCGTCGGGCTGATGGAGGTGAAGTCCATCGGCCCGACGAAGACCACACACCACGTGCCCTCGTGGGACGTGTGGTTGATCGTCTTGGACGCGTTGTTGGCGCCCAGCGATACGCAGGCGGCGAGTCCGTGCTCAGGTAAGCGGTCACTGACGGTGAGCACAGGTCCTCCTTGCAGACGGCGCGGTGGCCGTCATCGGATCCGTTCCAGATGCTTCCGCACGGCAGTTTCCGCCAATGAGTGGCCCGTTGGCTTGTGAAGCCGATCACGAGCGGCGGCCCGGTGCGAACGAACTCTCCGTCACCATCCCGCTATGTGGATTGTTTCTCCCAAAACAGGGGAGGGGTGGCAGAGTAGCCACCGTGACCAGCACCGCCCTGATTATTGCGACCTAGCGCGCCGGCTCTCCCCTCTGCCGAGCGCGCAGACCTCCCGCATCCGCGGGAGGTCTTTTTGTTGCTCCGAGAAAGGATCCTGATGACGTTCCAGGTCTTCGACACCACGTTGCGCGACGGCGCCCAGCGCGAGGGGCTCACCTACTCGGTGGTCGACAAGCTGGCAGTGGCCCGACTGCTCGACGAGTTCGGCGTCGGCTTCATCGAGGGCGGCTGGCCGGGCGCGGTACCCAAGGACACCGAGTTCTTCCGCCGCGCCCGCACCGAACTGGACCTGCGGCACGCCGTACTCGTCGCGTTCGGCGCCACCCGCAAGGCCGGGGTTCCGGTCGCGGACGACCCCCAGGTGCGCGCCCTGCTGGATGCGCAGACGCCGGCGGTGGCCCTGGTCGCCAAGGCCGACACCCGGCATGTCGAGCGCGCGCTGCGCACCACCGGCGCGGAGAACCTCGCGATGATCCACGACACCGTCAACCATCTCGTCCGCGAGGGCCGACGGGTCTTCGTCGACGGCGAACACTTCTTCGACGGCTACCGGCACGACCCCGCGTACGGCGCGGCAGTGGTGCAGACCGCGCTCGCCGCCGGCGCCGAGCGGATGGTGCTCTGCGACACCAACGGCGGCATGCTGCCGTCCCAGGTGACCGCAGTGATCCGCGACCTGACCGACCGGCTGGGGATCGACGCCGCGCTGCTCGGTATGCACGCCCAGAACGACACCGCCTGCGCGGTGGCCAACACGATCGCCGCGGTGGAGGCGGGCGTCCGCCACGTGCAGGGCACCGCCAACGGGTACGGCGAACGCCCGGGCAACGCCGACATCTTCGCTGTCGTCGCCAACCTCCAACTCAAGCTCGGCATGCCCGTCCTACCGGAGGGCTGCCTGGCGCAGATGGTGCGGGTCTCGCACGCCATCGCCGAGATCGCCAACATCGCCCCCGACACCCACCAGGCGTACGCCGGGGCCGCTGCCTTCGCCCACAAGGCGGGGTTGCACGCGAGCGCGATCAAGGTCGACCCGTTGCTCTACAACCACGTGGACCCGTCGGTGGTGGGCAACGACATGCGGATCCTGGTCACCGAGATGGCCGGTCGGGCCAGCGTCGAGCTCAAGAGTCGTGAGCTCGGCCTGGACCTGGCCGGCAGCCCGGAAGCCCTGACCCGGGTCACCAAGCGGGTCAAGGAGTTGGAGGCGGGGGGCTGGTCCTTCGAGGCGGCCGATGCCTCCTTCGAGTTGCTGGTCCGCTCCGAGCTGCCGGAGGGCAGCCCCGCTCGACCGTTCACCCTGGAGTCGTACCGGGTGTTGGTCGAGCACCGCGAGGACGGCGCGGTGGTCTCCGAGGCGACCGTCAAGATTCGGGTTCGCGGTGAGCGGGTGATCGCCACCGCCGAGGGCAACGGCCCGGTCAACGCCCTCGACGAGGCGCTGCGGGTGGGGCTGACGCGGCACTATCCGCAGCTGCGTGACTTCGAGTTGGCCGACTACAAGGTGCGCATCCTGGAGGGCAGCCACGGCACCGGCGCGGTCACCCGGGTGCTGCTGGAAACCTCCGACGGCAGCGGTCGGGACTGGACCACCGTCGGCGTCCACCCCAACGTCGTCGAGGCCAGCTGGCACGCCCTGGTGGACGCCCTCACCTACGGCCTGGCCCCCGCCTCCGTCTAACCCCACCCCCTCCCTTCCCCCCCCTGCCCACCCCACCCTCGCGATCTTGCACTTTGTGTCGACGGGATGCGGCTTATGTCGCTGATGTCGGGACAGTAAGTGCAAGATCGACGGGGTGGGGGCGGGGGTGGGGTGGTGAGTGGTCAGGGGGTGGGGAGGGTGAGGGTGGCTTGGACCGGGCGGTGGTCGCTGCCGGGGAGGTTCAGCACCTTCACCGAGTGGACCGCTATGCGGTGGTCGACCAGGACGTGGTCGATGGTGACGGGTGGGATGAGGTCGCCGTCGTACGGACCCCAGGTGCCGGTCAGGCCCTGCCCGGTGGCATCGGCGGCGTCGACGTAACCACTGCGCAGCAGGGCCCGCAGTGGACTGTGGTCGAGGGTCGCGTTGAAGTCTCCGGCGAGGATCCGCAGGCCACCGTCCGGGGTGGCCGGTGGTTGGGCGGTCAGGTCGGCACGCCACGCGCCCACCTGGTCCAGCGCGTACGGCGCCGAGGGGTGGGCCGACTCGACGCGGACCGGGGGCCCGCCGGGGACGGACACCGTCGCGTACGCCTGGCTGAAGCCCCACCCCTCAAGGTTGCGTCGGACGCCGACGTCGGTGAGCGGCCACCGTGAGTAGAGCCCGGAGCCGGCGGTGCCGACCTCCGCGTTGAGCTGCCGGTGCGGCAGCAGCGTGTCCAGGCCGAGCCGATCCAGTGCGGCCTGCGCGTCCGGGGTGAACTCCTGCACGGTGAGCACGTCCACCTGGTGTCGGCGGACCAACTCCACAAGCCTTTCCGCGTCACCGGCGCCGGCGAGCAGATTGGCGGTGAGCAGCCGCACTGTCGGCCCGGCCGCCGTCGGCTGCGGGCTCGCCAGCGCCCGAGGTGTGACGGTGCCGAGCAACGCCACCGCCGCCAGGGCCGCGAGCGCCGCCGGCCACCAGCGCCGCAGGGCGAGCGCGAGCGCCAGGACCAGCACGCTGGCCCCCGCGACGTACGGCGTGAAGGCGAACGCCTGCACCAACGGTCCCCGGTCCAGGCCGAGCAGTCGGGCCACTGCCCAGAGGGCGGTGGGTACGACGGAAAGCCAGCAGAGCACCGTGCCGAGCCGAGCGTTCCGGCGGGCGGGCGGAGCGTCGATGATCACGAGAATGATCCTAGTCGGGCCCGGCGAAGCCATTTCATGAATGGTGGTGCGCTCACATTTCACAATTATATGACGGCTGGTTGACACTCCGGAAAAGCGAGATCAACTATTGACTGGCGGCTTTTTCCGGTGCTACGTTCCATCTGGCTTAAACGACGCAACTCTGAGTAGTATCCGCAGCTCAGAGGGGATGCAGATTGTTGAGAAACCAATCTCTTCGGGTGTGAGCGAGACAGCTTTACCCCGCCCAACCGTCGTCGTACGCCTATTTATGGGCAGTCATCCGTCCCGCCCCGCGGGTCGGCCGAATTCGCACGGTCACACAAGGGGGACCTGTCATGAGCACATCCTTCCGACGTAAGGTGGCGGCGGTCACGTTCGCTGTCCTGGGGCTCAGTCTCGCCGGTGGGGGCATCGCCATCGCCCAGCCGTCGGCGAAAGCGCCGCAGGAAGCGGTCCAGCCGGCGGCACGCGGCACGAACGCCCAGCCGCCGGTCAGCGCCGAGTCGGCGCGCATCGCGAAAGCCGCGCTGAAGGCGGGTGCGGCCACCCCACTGGTGGCCACCAACGTCTTCACCGTCGTCAACTCCAACGGCACCAAAGCGCGCGGCGGCGGCACCGTGGTCAAGTACGGCGTCGGGGAGTACGAGGTGATCTTCGGCCACACCGTCTCGGCCGGCGCCTTCCTGGCCACCCTCTCCCTGTCCGGCTCCTGCTGCATCCCGCCCGGTGGCGAGGTCTCGGTCGCCCCGCGGATCCTGACACCCAACGCGGTCTTCGTGCAGACCCGCAACTCCTTCGGGACCCCGGCCAACCTGGGCTTCACACTGCTCACCCACACACCCTGACCGAACCGACACCTGACACCCGGCCCCCGTCGCCTCCGGCGCGGGGGCCGGACCCTGTCCGCCCGGCGCGGGTTGCCCGGCCGGGTCGACGGTCCACGAGGGGTCGTGCCTCCTCGAGCGGTTCGTGCCGGTCGAGCGCTCACTGGCCGGTCGCTTGACACTTGAGTGCTCCTCGACAGACTCGCGACGGTCGTCACCCTTCCGCGCGACTCATCCCCATTCCGGCCACTCCGGGCCGGTCCGGCCCGCACAATCCGACGTTTGCCGAGCGTGTGCCAGGGAAGCAAGCACCGTGACGGACATCTCGGACACCCTGGCCAGCATGCCCAGCCCGGTCGATCCGGAGCCGACCGGCATCGAGCTGGAACAGACCCTCTTCGAGGTCAAACGCGTGATCGTCGGGCAGGATCGCCTCGTCGAACGCCTGCTCACCGCCCTGGTCGCCAACGGACACTGCCTCCTGGAGGGGGTACCCGGCGTGGCCAAGACACTGGCCGCGCAGACCCTCGCGACAGTGGTCGGCGGCACCTTCTCCCGGATCCAGTTCACCCCGGACCTGGTGCCCTCCGACATCGTCGGCACCCGGATCTACCGGGCGTCGAAGGAGACCTTCGACATCGAGCTGGGTCCGATCATGGCCAACCTGGTGCTGGCCGACGAGATCAACCGGGCCCCAGCCAAGGTCCAGTCGGCGCTGCTGGAGGCGATGGCCGAACGGCAGGTCTCGATCGGCGGGCGCAGCTGGCCGGTCCCGGAGCCGTTCCTGGTGCTGGCCACCCAGAACCCGATCGAGTCCGAGGGGGTCTACCAGCTCCCGGAGGCGCAGCGCGACCGGTTCCTGATGAAGGTGGTGGTCGACTATCCCAGCGACGCCGACGAACTGGCCATCCTCTACCGGATGAGCACCGACCGGCCGACCCCGCGCCCGGTGCTCGACGCGCAACGGCTGCGGGACCTCCAGCTCCACGCCGAGCGGGTCTTCGTCCACCACGCGCTGGCCGAGTACGTGGTGCGGCTGATCCTCGCCACCCGCGACCCGGGCCGGTTCGGGCTGCCGGAGATCGCCCCACTGTTGGCGTACGGGGCCAGCCCCCGGGCCACCCTGGGCCTGGTCGCGGCCGCCCGGGCACAGGCCCTGCTGCGGGGGCGGGAGTACGTGCTGCCCGAGGACGTCCGTGAGCTGGCCGTCGACGTGCTCGCCCACCGGCTGGTGCTCTCCTTCGACGCGGTGGCCGACGGGGTGTCGGCCGAGAGCGTGGTGCGACGGCTCGTCGAGGCGGTGCCGCCGCCCCGGCTGGCCACCGGACACCCGCAGCAGACACCGGATCTGGCGGCGGCATGAGACGCGCCACCACCGCGCCCGCCGACCCCGGCCTGGCCGAGCTGGCCCCGGACCAGCGCCTGCGCCGCCTGGAGCTGACCGTCACCCGTCGACTGAACGGTCTCCTGCACGGCCAGTACCGCGGCCTGCTGCCCGGCCCCGGCAGTGAACCGTCCGGCAGTCGCGAGTACAGGCCGGGCGAGGACGAGGTCCGCCGGATGGACTGGGCGGTGACGGCCCGGACCGCGGTGCCACACGTCCGGCAGGTCGACGCCGACCGGGAACTGACCACCTGGCTGCTCGTCGACGGCAGCGCCAGCATGGAGTTCGGCACCGCCGAGCTGGACAAACGGGAACTGGCGGTGGCCGCCGTCGCGGCGGTCGGTTTCCTGACCGCGGGCGTCGGCAACCGCCTCGGCGCCCAGGTGCTGCGCGCCGACGGGGTACGCCGCTTCCCGGCCCGCAGCGGTCGTACCCATCTGCTCGCACTGCTCCGCGCGCTGCTCGCCGCCCCGCGGGCCACCGCGCCCACCGACCGGCCGGGGCGTGAGCCGGCGGCCCGACCGCCCGATCTGGCCGACGGGCTCGACGCGCTGCACCGGATCGCCAACCGGCGTGGGCTGGTCGTGGTGGTCTCCGACTTCCTCGACGGACTGCCCGACGACCCCGGCCTGACCGCGCCCTGGGAGCGGACCATGCGCCGGCTGGCCGTCCGACACCAGGTGCTGGCGATCGAGGTGACCGACCCGCGTGAGCTGGAACTGCCGGACGTCGGCCTGATCACGCTCGTCGACCCGGAGACCGGCCGGCACCGCGAGGTGTGCACATCGGACCGTGGGCTGCGCGAGCGGTACGCGGAGGCCGCCGCCGCCCAGCGCGAACAGGTCCACCAGGCGTTGCGACGCAGTGGGGCCACCCACCTGCCGCTGCGCACCGACGGGGACTGGAGCGCCGACATCGTCCGGCACGTGCACGCCCAACGTCGGTTGGCCGCCGCGCCGGTCGGCCAGCCCCGGGGAGGTGCCGCGTGATCTGGCAGTCGCCGCTGCGACTCTGGCTGCTGCTCGGCGTGCTCGCCCTGGTCGTCGCGTACCTGGTGATGCAGCGGCGGCGCAGCCGGTACGCGGTCCGCTTCACCAACCTGCGACTGCTGGACCGGGTGGCGCCGCAGCGGCCAGCCTGGCGTCGGCACGTACCGGCCGGGCTCTTCCTGGCCATGCTGGCGCTGCTCGTGGTCGGCTTCGCCCGCCCGAGCGCCGAGGTCCGGGTGCCCAGGGAACGGGCCACCGTGATGGTGGCGGTGGACGTCTCCACGTCGATGCTCGCCACCGACGTCGAACCGGACCGGTTGGCCGCGGCGAAGGAGGCCGCCCGGCGCTTCGTCGAGGGCCTGCCCGACGAGTTCAACGTGGGTCTCGTCGCGTTCGCCGGCAGCGCCGCCGTGCTGGTGCCCCCAGGCACCGACCGGGGCGCCCTCGACGAGGGGATCGACCGGCTCGCCGAGGGCATCACCGGCGTCCAGGGCACCGCGATCGGCGAGGCCATCAACACCTCACTCGGCGCGGTCAAGAGCCTGGACAGCGAAGCCGCGAAGGAGACCCCACCCGCCCGGGTCATCCTGCTCTCCGACGGCGCCAACACCTCCGGGATGGACCCGATGGAGGCGGCCGCGGAAGCGGTGAAGGCAGAGGTGCCGGTGCACTCGATCTCGTTCGGCACACCGTCCGGGTTCGTCGACCGCGGTGGGCGGCCCATCCAGGTGCCGGTGGACGGACAGACCCTCAAGGCGGTCGCCGAGGAGACCGGCGGCATGTTCCACGAGGCCAGCACCACCGACGAACTGCGGGCCGTCTACGAAGACATCGGTAGCTCGGTCGGTTACCGCACGGAGCGGCAGGACGTCTCGGCCCGGTTCATCGGCCTCGGACTGGTGTTCGCGATGGGCGCCGCCGCCGGCTCGATGCGCTGGTTCTCCCGACTGCCCTGACCGCCGCGCACAACCGACGTCGACAGTGAGGAGTACGCATGGCAGTGCAGACCGGACTGGGCGAACCGCGCGGTCCCTGGTTCATCTCGCCGGAACTCGACCCGGACGGGCGCGGGTGGTGGGACGCGCCCGAGCGCGACCCGGGCGGGCGACGGCCCGGGCGGCTGCTCGCCGTGCTGGCGGTGGTGGCGGTCTCGGCCGTCTCCGGTGCCCTCGCCGGTGGCGTGGTGGCCAGCCGGGACGGGGTTGGTGGCCCGGCCGCCGCGTCCGCCGCCCCGGTGCCGGCCGAACTGGTCACGGCGGCCGAGCGGACCGTACCCGGGGTGGTGTCGGTGCTGGCCGGCGGCGCGACCAGCGGGTCCGCGACCAGCGGGTCAGCGACCGGCTCCGGCTTCGCCGTCGACGACCAGCAGCACCTCATCACCAACGACCACATCCTGGCCAAGGGGGGTGGCGGGCCGGTGACAGTGGAACTGCCCGACGGCCGCCGGTTCGCCGCCGAGGTGGTCGGACGGGAGCCGCGCAGCGACCTGGCGGTGCTGAAGGTGCCGGCATCGGCCGGTCTCACCCCGCTGCCCCTGGCCAAGCCGGGTGCGACCCGGGTCGGTGAGCCGGTGCTCGCGGTCGGTTCGCCGCTCGGTCTGGCCGGAACGGTCACCGCGGGCATCGTCAGCGCGCTCGACCGGGAGGTACGGCTCGGCAACAACCGGCACAGCGCGGTGCAGACCGACGCGTCCATCAACCCCGGCAACTCCGGTGGGCCACTGGTCAACGCTCGCGGGGAGGTGGTCGGGGTGAACACCGCCATCGCCACCATCGACGGAAACGGCTCGATCGGCATCGGGTTCGCCATCCCCATCGACCAGGTGCAGCAGACCGCCGACACCATCATCGGCAAGGGCGGCTGAGCTGCCCGAACGCCCTGACCGGGGCTGCCACTGTCAGATATCCGGCCGGACAGCATCGGAGCATGGAAATATTACGCTCGGTATGGATACTGGCGGAGGTGGAGCGTCCTCTTCTCACGGTCCTCCTGCTGGTGGGCCTGGTCATCGGATGTGCAGTGGGGTCGGCGTACGCCCGGGCACGACGCGGGTGGAACGATTACCAGACCGTCAAGAAATCGGTGCCAGGCGCCCGCCGGGGCGCCTGGTCCCTGATCCGCGGCGTCGCCGTGAAGGCCGCGGTGATCGGGGTGCTGCTCTTCGGCGCCGTGGCGTACGCGGCCGTCGGCTCCGACGACGAGACCGCCGGGCCGGCGCCCAGCCAGTTGCCGACGCAGAGTGAGCCTCCGCACCGATAGCCCCCGGCGGGTCGTCGCGGGTTAGCCTCGGGGCGTGGACGACGGACTGCGGGTGACCGACCGGTGGGTCGTCCCCGCCGGAGAGCTACGGGAGCGCTTCTCCCGCTCGTCAGGGCCGGGCGGGCAGGGGGTCAACACCGCGGACTCCCGGGTCGAGCTGAGCTACGACGTGGCCAACTCCCCAGCGGTGCCCGATTGGCTGCGGCCGCGGGCGCTGGCCCGGCTGGCCAACCGCCTGGTCGACGGGGTGCTGACGATCGCCGCCAGCGAACACCGGGCCCAGCTTGCCAACCGGGAGGCGGCCCGGGCCCGGATGACCGCCCTGCTGCGAGAGGCCGCGGCACCACCACCGCCGGCCCGCCGGGCGACCCGCCCGTCCCGTGGGGCCAAGGAACGCCGGCTCGCCGAGAAGAAACGCCAGTCCCAGCGCAAACGGGACCGCCGCGCCGACGACGACTGATCCGGGACGACGACCAGCCCGGGACGACGACCAGCCCGGGACGACGACCAGCCCGGGACGGCGACTAGTCCGGGACGGCGGCGAGCAGCCGGTCGCGCAGCACCGCGGCCCGCTCGGCGAACCCGCGCTGCGCCGCCGCGTACTCCGCCCGGCCGTCCGGAGTCTCCACACGCACTGGCGGGTAGCCGAGTGCCGCCAGGTCGTACGGGCTGGCCCGCATGTCCAGCGTGCGGATGTCCCGGGCCAGGTCGAAGGCATCGGCCACCAGCTCCGAGGAGACCAACGGCGACAACTTGTACGCCCACTTGTACAGATCCATGTTGGCGTGCAGGCAGCCCGGCTGCTCGTGCGCGTGCTGCGTCTCCCGGGTCGGGGTGAGCAGGTTCAACGGGCGGGCCGGCGGGGTGAAGAACCGGAACGCGTCGAAGTGGCTGCACCGCACGCCCCGCTCCTCGACGACCTCGGCGGTGCGCTCCGCGCTCAGCCGCAGCGGCCAGGCGTTGTGCCGCAGCTCCTCCCGGGTCTGCCGGTAGACCATCGCCCACTCGTGCATCCCGAAGCAGCCGAAGTGCGGCGCCCGTCCCCGCGTCGCCGCCAGCAGGGAGCGGATCCAGGCGATCGACTCGCCGCGCCGGGCGCGTACCCCATCGGTGTCGAGGGTGACCCCTGCGGTGCAGGCGCGGTAGTCGCGGCCGAACTCGGCCGGATCGGCGTCCCGCAGCTCGACCCCCGGCCCCGGATGCCAGCGACGCAGCTGGGCCGGGCGGTGCGAGTAGTAGGTGAACAGGAAGTCGGCCACCGGATGCCGCTCACCGCGTCGTCGCCGGGCCAGGTGCGGGGTCAGCCAGACGTCCACCCGCTCCTCGTGGGCCCGCCGGCGGGCCTGCCACTGCGTCGCGTCGAGCACGGCGGGGGCAAGGGCGGCGGTCACGCACCCCAGGGTACGACCGCCGCCCCGCACACCGGTCAGGGCATCTGCACCCGGACTCCGGCGGAGAACACTCCGCTGCGCAGCTCCAACTGCCGGGGCGGGTCCCGCCCGTCGACTGTGAAGACCAGCGGGAGCACCATCCGGGTGCCCGCCGCCATCGGGTCGGCGAAGACGTCCCGGCCCAGGTTCGCCGTCCGGGTGGCCGACTCGTCGGTGCTCACCCAGCGGCCGCCCGGCAGGTACGCCCGTTGCAGCTCGCTGTGCCAGGGCTGGTGGTCGCCGGTGACGTTGCGCACGCCAACGGTGGCCTCGCAGCGTCGGCCGTTGGCCGGTGCGGCACCGCCGCCGTCGGCCTTCCTTGCGGTGCCGGGCGCGCCGCAGGTCATCCTGTACACGGTGAACTCGAACGCCGACTCGCGCAACGGCACGCCCAGCGACCCGGTGACCCCCGTGCCCCTCCACGCGCCGCTGGTGGGTTGCTTCTGCGTGTCGATCGCCGCGACCTGCCGGGTCGCCGTCCAACCCGCGGTGCCGACCACACCGGCCAGCACCACGACGGCGGCGCCCACCAACATCCAGACCGGCGGGGTACGCCGACGCCGCACCGGGCTCGGGGCCGCCGGTCGGGGATAGATCGTCCCGCGGCCACCCTCGGCTCCGGGGCCACGCTCGGCTCCGCCGCCGGTGGCGAGTGCGGCAGCCGTCACCCGACGCCCGCGCCGACGTCGCCACACCCACACCAGGGCGGCGCTGATCAGCAGCAGGGCCGCCAGTCCGGCGAGCAGCACCGGGTAGCGGCGCCACGGCGGCGCCTCGGTCACCTCGGCCGCTGGTGCCGCTGCCGCCTGCCAGGTGGCCGTGGCGCAGTCGTACGGCCGGCTGCCGTCACTGGTGAACGCACAGGTCGGCGCGGTCAGCGGGCGGCCCGGCGCGGTAGCGGTGAGCGCGGTGCCCAGCGTGGTGGTGCTGTGCGCGGGCAGTCGCAACCGCCAGGTCACCTCGGTGGCCGATCCGCCGGCCGGGGTGGACCGGCCACCACCGCTGATCGCCGTCGTCGACGAACCGGGCGGCAGTTCCTGACGCACTGTGGTCTCCAGCGGCGAGTTGCTCACGTTGCGCACCTGGATCCGGTACCTCGGTGCCGGGCTGCTCTCCGTCGCGACCGCCACCGTGACCTGTTGCGGGGGCGCCGACGCCGGTGCCCGGGAAGGCGGTGCGATCGCCGGCGGCGCCGAGGGCGGGGTGGGCTCGGTCACCCGAGCGACCATCGCCACCGGCGGCCGGGTGGCCGCTGGTGCTGCTGTGGCGGCCGGTGGCCCTGGTGCGGCGGCCGTTGGTCGTGGCGTGGCGGCCGGTGGTCGTGGCGTGGCGGCCGGTGGTCGTGGCGCGGCCGCCGCCTCCGGAGCCGCCGTCGGCAGGGCCGGCACGGCGGCGAGGATGCCGAGGCAGTGCACGAACACTGCGAGGGCTCTGTGGTGTCGTGTCGATGCAGGCATACGAACGAACCTCCGGAGCCGACGCTAGGGGCGAGTCGCCTCCGTGCGGGTACGAAGTCGAGAAGTCCGCCCCGGTCACCTCCAGCTCCGGTAGGGTGCCGCGCGGTGACGGGTTGAGCACACCGGACCGCCGGTCCTGGCCGGTTGGGGCGCCGGCGGGGCTAGATTGGCCGGGTGCGTATCGCTCGTTTTGCCCATGCCAAGGGAATGTCGTTCGGTGCCGTCGAAGGCGAACCGGAGGCCGGGCCGCAGGGCCTGACCATCGCCGAGATCGAGGGCCACCCGTTCGGCAACCTCTCCTTCAGTGGGGCCCGCTGGGCCCTCTCCGACGTCCGGCTGCTCTCGCCGATCCTGCCCAGCAAGGTCGTCTGCGTCGGTCGCAACTACGCCGACCACGCCGCTGAGCTCGGCAACGAGGTGCCGAGGGAGCCGCTGCTGTTCCTCAAGCCGTCCACCTCGGTGATCGGTCCCCGGGACGCCATCCGACTGCCGATCTTCTCGAAGCAGGTCGAGCACGAGGCGGAGCTGGCGGTCGTGATCGGGGCGCCGGGTGCGCGCCGCGCCGACCGGGCCGCCGCCGAACGCGCCATCTTCGGCTACACCTGCGCCAACGACGTCACCGCTCGGGACCTCCAGCGTTCGGACGGGCAGTGGACCCGGGCCAAGGGCTTCGACTCGTTCTGCCCGATCGGCCCGTGGATCACCACCGGGCTGGACGTCTCCGACCTGGAGATCCGCTGTGAGGTGGGTCGCAACCCGGAGGAGATGGAGGTACGCCAACTCGGCCGGACGAAGGACATGGTCTTCGACGTGCCGGGTCTGGTGTCGTACATCTCGCACGTGATGACCCTGCTGCCCGGCGACGTCGTTCTCACCGGCACTCCGGCCGGGGTTAGCCAGCTTGTCGAGGGGGATACGGTCACCGTGCGGATCGACGGCATCGGCGAGCTCACCAACCCGGTGGTTCCCGTCGCCTGATCCGTCTGATGCCCCTGTTTCCGCAGCTCACTGGTGGTTCGGGGGGATCGGATTTGGCCTGCCGGCACCGGGAGGGTAAAGTTCACTCCCGGCGCCGCAAGGGGCCAATGGGGTATGGGGTAATTGGCAGCCCGACTGATTCTGGTTCAGTTAGTCTAGGTTCGAGTCCTGGTACCCCAGCGCTGCGGGAATTCGCGAGAATTTCCAGACGCTGGATTCTGACGGAGTTCGACTCCGCCCCTTCGGGGGCGGAGGGCGGTCTTCGGTAGAGTGCAGCTCCTCCGCCGCTGAGGTGGGGGAGCAAAAGTTGTTCTGGCCCCGTCGTCTAGCGGCCCAGGACGCCGCCCTCTCAAGGCGGTAGCGCCGGTTCGAATCCGGTCGGGGCTACATCGTGTACAGCCCGTCTCACCTGGTGAGGCGGGCTGTTTCGTGTCCGCGTCCCGGGTCCGCCGCCGGGGTCGTTCCGGTCTGCTGCCGGGCCCTCGGGCGACGGCGCACCCCGCGCTCGTGCCCGGGTACGGTGCCGCTAGACTACAGTCGCACCGCCCGCGAGGGTGGTGAACGGAAAAGTTCTGGCCCCGTCGTCTAGCGGCCCAGGACGCCGCCCTCTCAAGGCGGTAGCGCCGGTTCGAATCCGGTCGGGGCTACAACCAAAGGCTCATCTCGCCAAGCGAGATGAGCCTTTCTCGTTGCCCACCCACCCCCCGTTGATCATGAGGTTAGCGGTCACGACACGCCGATGTCGCTGTCGTTAACCTCATGATCAACCGGGGAAAGCGGGCAGGGGGGACCGGGGGCGGGGTTAGAGGCCGGATAGGCGTTGGCCGGCTCTTACTACGGCCATGGCGTGGCGTTCGCCGGGGCGGCGGCCCAGGCGCTCGATCGGGCCGGAGATGCTGACCGAGGCGATGACCCGGCCGGTGCGGTCACGGATCGGGGCGGAGACGCTCGCCACACCGGCCTCCCGCTCGGCGACGCTCTGCGCCCAGCCGCGACGGCGTACCTCGGCGAGGGTGCGGCCGGTGAACTTGCTGCGCGGCAGCAGCGGCATCACCGCCTCGGGCGGCTCCCAGGCGAGCAGGATCTGGGCCGCGGAGCCGGCAGTCATCGGCAGCACCGAACCGACCGGAACTGTGTCCCGTAGACCGCTGGCGCGTTCCGCCGCCGCCACGCAGATCCGCTCGTCCGCGCGGCGCAGGTAGAGCTGGGCGCTCTCACCGGTGGCGTCGCGCAGCGCGGCCAGCAGTGGCTCGGCGGCGGTCAGCAGAACGTCCGGTGCGGCGTTGGCCAGCTCGCCCAGGCGGGGGCCGGGCCGCCATCTGCCCTGGGTGTCCCGCACCAGCATTCGGTGGATCTCCAGGGCCTGGGCCAGGCGATGTGCTGTGGCCCGGGGCAGCTTGGTGCGTTCGACGAGTTCGGCCAGGCTGGCGCCGTCCACGCAGGCGGCCAGGATGACCACCGCCTTGTCGAGAACGCCGACACCGCTCATACTGTGTCCCACAAGCCGAAACTTACCTCCCAGAATTTAGGATGTCCAGATGGTGGGAGTCACTCCTGAGCCGAGGACCCTGGCCGAGAAGGTCTGGGACGCGCACGTCGTACGGTCCGCCGCCGGTGAGCCGGACCTGCTCTTCATCGACCTGCACCTGCTGCACGAGGTGACCAGCCCGCAGGCGTTCGACGGGCTGCGGCTCGCCGGGCGCCGGGTGCGTCGTACCGACCTGACCCTCGCGACCGAGGACCACAACACCCCGACCGGGTACGCCGACCCGGCGTTCCGCCTCCGCCGTGGTGACCTGCTCACCATCGCGGACCCCACGTCGCGTACGCAGATCGAGACGTTGCGCCGCAACTGCGCCGAGTTCGGGGTGCGGCTGCACCCGCTCGGCGACGACAACCAGGGCATCGTGCACGTGATCGGCCCGCAGCTCGGTCTCACCCAGCCGGGCCTGACGATCGTCTGTGGCGACTCGCACACCGCCACCCACGGCGCCTTCGGCGCTCTCGCCTTCGGCATCGGCACCAGCGAGGTGGAGCACGTACTGGCCACCCAGACGCTGCCGCAGAGCCGGCCGAAGACGATGGCCGTGAACGTCACCGGCCGCCTCGCGCCCGGCGTGACCGCCAAGGACCTGGTGCTCGCGCTGATCACTCAGGTCGGCACGGGTGGCGGTCGCGGGCACATCGTCGAGTACCGCGGCGAGGCGATCCGCGCCCTCTCCATGGAGGGGCGGATGACCATCGCCAACATGTCCATCGAGTGGGGCGCCAAGGCCGGCATGATCGCGCCGGACGAGACCACCTTCGCGTACCTCAAGGGTCGACCGAACGCGCCGCAGGGCGCGGACTGGGACGCGGCGGTGGCGTGGTGGCGGACGCTGCCCACCGACGAGGGCGCGCGCTTCGACGCCGAGGTGACCCTGGACGCCAGCCGGATCACCCCGTTCGTCACCTGGGGCACCAACCCCGGGCAGGGCGCCCCGCTGAGCGCCCCGGTGCCGGACCCGGAGGAGTTCACCACCGACTCGGAGCGCACCGCCGCCCGCCGGGCCCTGGAGTACATGGACCTGCGCCCCGGCACCCCGCTGCGGGAGTTGCCCATCGACGTGGTCTTCGTGGGGTCCTGCACCAACGGCCGCCTGGAGGACCTGCGGGCCGCTGCGGACGTGTTGCGGGGCCACCGGGTCGCCGACGGTGTCCGGATGCTCGTGGTGCCCGGCTCCGCCGCCGTGCGCGAGGCCGCCGAGGCCGAAGGGCTGGACAAGGTCTTCGCCGACGCTGGGGCGGAGTGGCGGTTCGCCGGCTGCTCCATGTGTCTGGGGATGAACCCCGACACGCTGAAGCCGGGCGAGCGCTCCGCCTCCACCTCGAACCGCAACTTCGAGGGCCGTCAGGGCCGGGGTGGGCGTACCCACCTGGTCTCGCCGCCGGTGGCCGCCGCCACCGCCGTGGTCGGCCGGCTGGCCGCCCCCGCCGACCTGTAGAAGGGACCGACGAGATGGACAAGTTCACCACCCACACCGGCACCGCCGTGCCGCTGCGCCGGTCCAACGTGGACACCGATCAGATCATCCCCGCCGTGTACCTCAAGCGGGTGACCCGGACGGGCTTCGCCGACGGGCTGTTCAGCGCCTGGCGGGAAGATCCGGCATTCGTGCTCAACGATGAAAACTATTCCGGGGCGTCGATCCTCATCGCCGGCCCGGAGTTCGGCACCGGCTCCTCCCGGGAGCACGCCGTCTGGGCGCTACGGGACTGGGGCTTCCGCGCGGTGGTGGCCCCGCGCTTCGGTGACATCTTCCGCGGCAACGCCCTCAAGGAAGGTCTGTTGCCGGTCGAGTTGGAATTGAAAGCCGTCGAAGAGTTGTGGGACCTGATCGAGGCGGATCCGACGACTCCGGTGACCGTCGACCTGACCGCCCGCCAACTGCGGGCGGGGGACGCGAGCTGGTCGTTCCCGCTGGACGACTTCAGCCGTTGGCGCCTCCTGGAGGGCCTCGACGACATTGGACTCACCCTCCGCCACGCCGCCGACATCGACTCCTACGAGGCGCGCAGACTGCCGTTCCTGCCCTCCGTGGCATAGCCGTTAGGCCGCTCGCACAGCGGATTTCACCCCCATCGGGCCATCCGGTGGGGGTGAATCCGTTACGACACAAGGGCTTTTTTCTACCGAATGTTTGTGTCCCGGCAGCACAGGGCATACCGTGCGCGCAGAATGGCTCGCGACGAGTCAGTTGCACAATCGGGAGGAAGTCGTGAACAAGGCCGAGCTCATCGAGGCGCTCGCCGTTCGCCTGGGGGACCGGAAGATGGCGACGGCCGCGCTCGACGCGGTCCTCACCGAGGTCCAGGCGGCGGTCACCAAGGGCGAGAAGGTGGCGATCACCGGATTCGGAGCATTCGAAAAGCGTGTGCGTGGCGCGCGAACAGCGCGCAACCCGCGTACCGGCGAGGCGGTGAAGGTCAAGAAGACGTCAGTCCCGACCTTCCGCCCCGGCGCCGGGTTCAAGGAAATGGTGGCCAGCGGCAAGGTGCCGAAGGCCACGGTGGCGACGAAGAAGGCCACCACCAGCACCGCCACGGCCAAGGCGGCGGGCACGAAGGCGACCGGCACCAAGGCGGCCACCGCGAAGGCGGCGGGCACCAAGGCGACCACGGCGAAGGCGGCCAGCAAGAAGACCGCCCCGGCCAAGGCGAGCAAGACCGCCACGGCGACCAAGACGGCCGCCAGCAAGAAGACCGCCCCGGCCAAGGCGAGCAAGAGCACCACGGCGACCAAGACGGCCGCCAGCAAGAAGACCACCGCGGCGAAGAAGACCACCGCCGCGACCCGGTCGACCGCGGCGAAGAAGACCACCGCGGCGGCGAGCAAGAGCACGGCGGCCAAGAAGGCGCCGGCGAAGAAGGCTCCGGCCAAGAAGGCGGCCAGCAAGCGCTGACCGACCCGTACCGCAAGGGCGTCCACCAGTGGGTGGGCGCCCTTGCGGCGTACCGGAACGGTCTCTCGGCGTACGGGAACCGTTGACCGGGTTGCCGTGCTCGCGCAGAATCGCCGTGCCGGCCACCCCTCCGCCGGCACGCCGACGGGAAATGGGGCGCCGGTGCGCTACCGCCAGGTCACCACCGGCACGCTCGCGCTGGGTGTGCTCCTCCTCATCGACGTGCTGCGGGTCTGGCTACCCGGCATCATCACCATCTTCGGTCAGGCGGCGTCCACCCCGGCCGAGCTGATGGGGGCGTTCGCCCTCGGCTGGTTCGTGCTCGCGATGGGCGCACCCGCCGTGGTCCGCCGGGTCGGAGCCCGCCCGGTCACTGTCGTCGCCGCTGTCGCGCTCGCCGTCGCACGGCTCACGCTCACCGCCGCCCCCGGCGGACGTACGCAGCTCTGGCTGGCCACCGCCGGTCTGCTCGCCGGGCTGGTCTGGCTGGTCGGCGTCGCCGCCGACACCGACCGCCCGGTCCCGGGGTTGGCGTTGGGGTTGGCTGTCAACGCGGCAGTGCACGCGGTGCTGGACACCGTCGACCTGGTCTGGCGGGGTGACTGGGTGGCGTGGCTGCTCAGCGCCGTCGCGGTGGCGGTGTTCCTGGCCGGCACGGCGCGATCCGGCCGGCGCGGCGGTGCGGGTAACGCCCTCGCTGGCCCCGCTGACGCCCCTGTGGGCCCCGCTGACGCCCCTGCCGGCCCTGGTGGTGGTCGGGCCTGGCTGTTGGCCGGGCCGGCGCTGCTGCTGGCCGGAATGGTGGCGCTGTCACCGGCACTGGCCCGGACCGGGATGTCGTACCTGGTCGCCGGGGACGGGGTGGCTCGGTCGCCGCTGTTCGGCCTGGCACCGGTGCCGGTGGCGGTCGCCGGGTTCCTGGGCGTCGCGTTGACCCGGCCGCCTCGCGGATGGGGCCGAGCGTACGGCCCGGTGGCACTTATCGCTGGCGCGGTGCTGTTCGCCAGCGACCGGGGCGACCTGCTCCTGCCCGCCGTCCTGCTCGCCGCGGTGGGCCTCGGCGCCTGCCTGGCCCTGACCGACGACGGCAACCACTCGGACAGCGACACCGCGAGCGCCGGCACCAGTGCCTCCCGGCGGGGGTACGCGGTCACCGCCGGCATGCTCGTCTTCGCGCTGGGGGCCGTCGGGTACTACTCGGCCTACGATCTCGGCTACCCCAACGCGGTGGTGCCGGTGGTGGTGGCCGTGCTGATCGCCGCCGTGGCGTTCACCGCCCGTCCCGTCGTCCACCGGCTTCCCGGGCCGTTTCCGCCGCTCCGGGCAGCCGCCGCGGTCACCGCGCTGGCCCTGCTGGCACCGGTGCTCGCCGACGAGGTGCCGGTGGCCAGCAACCGGGACGGCCCGCCGGAACGGTTGACAGTGGTGGCGTACAACATCCGGATGGGGTTCGGGCTGGACGGCCGGTTCGACCTGACCGGCCTCGCCGAGGTCGTCGAGCGGCAACGGCCCGACGTGGTGCTGCTCAGCGAGGTGGACCGGGCCTGGCTGCTCAACGGCGGGCACGACACCCTGGACCTGTTGGCCGACCGGCTCGGTATGCCGTACGTCTTCGGGCCGGCCGCCGATCCCGTCTGGGGTGACGCGGTGCTCAGCCGTTGGCCGGTACGCGATCCGCGGACCCTGCCGCTGGCCGCCGTCGGCGCGCCCACCGGGGCGCAGGCCCTCGCCGTGACACTGGACCTCGGCGACGGTGTCCGTACCGCAGTGGTCAGCACCCATCTGCAACCGCCGCCCGGCAAGGGTCCGGTGGTCCAGGCCCGCGCGGTCGCCGACTTCGCCACCCGGTACGCGGCCGGTCGGCCGTTGGTGGTGGCGGGTGACCTGAACACCGAGCCGGGCGACGAGGCGTTCGCGGAGTTCACCGACGCCGGCCTGGTCGACGCGTTGGCGGCCGCCCGACCGCTGGCGACCAGCCCGGCGGACGACCCGCGCCAGCAGATCGACCACATCTTCGTCTCGCCCGGCCTGACCCCCGGCGATCCGGTCGCGCCGCGCAGCACGGCCAGCGACCACCTGCCGGTCGCGGTCACAGTGACCCTGCCGCCCCGCTGACGGAGCCGGGCCCGTCGAACCGGGGCCCTACAGGCGATCGGTGGCCAGCAGCCGGTCGGCGGCGAAGGCGAGCAGCCAGCCGCCGCCCTTCGGCGTGGTGAAGTCCTCGTCGGTGCGGCCGGTCAGCCGCTCCAGGGCGCCCGGCAGGACCTTGCCCTGGCTGCACACCGCCGACTGCCCACCGGTGCCGGCCAACTCCAGCAGCCGGGCTGCGGTGGCCAGGATCTGCTCGTCGCTCTGCTGGCCGGGTTGTGGCTCGTCCAGGTCGCCGCAAACCTCGATCGGCAGGTCGAGCAACGTGGCGGCCGGGTCGAGTGTCTGCACGCACCGTCGCGGCGACGCCGACACCAGCCGGGCCGGTCGGATCAGGGCGATCAGCCCGGCCAGCGTGCTCGCCTGGGCCCACCCCTCGGCGTCGAGGGGGCGCCCGACGTCCGGGCCGGACCAGGTGGCCCGCTTACCGGCGTGCGCGTGCCGGACCACCGCGACAGTCGCCGTGACCGACGGCAGCGCGGCGAACGCCGCCAGCACCTCGGCGTCGTGGGGGTAGCTGACCAATCGGATCGCGTCGTCCACAGCGAGCCAGCGGATGTCGTCCACCTCGGTGCCCGGTTGAAAGCCGCCGCTGGCCACCGCGAGCATCGACCAGTAGTCGACAAGCTTGGGCTGCCCCTCGCTGCGGTACCGCACCGACGGCAGCCGCACCTGCGGCACGCCCCGCACGTCGGCCTCCTCGGCCACCTCACGGACCGCCGCGGCCAGCGCGTGCTCGCCCGGCTCCAGCTTGCCCTTCGGCAGCGTCCAGTCGCCGTAGCGGGGGCGGTGCACCACGCAGACGTGCACGCCGTCGGCGGTCGGCCGCCAGGCCACCCCGCCGGCCGCCCGGATCCCCGTCACGGCAGCCAACTGGTGCGCCGGCGTCGGGTGGCTCGGTGCCAGGCGGCCGGGAGGAGAGCCCGCGTCCGGCGTACCGACAGGCGTTCCCGCTCGGCCAGCCGCCCGGCGGTGACCGCCAGCTCGTGGTCGTCCGGTCGCTCGGCGGCGATCTCCAGCCAGGTGTCCGCCGCCACCGCTGCGTCCTGGTGCTCGCCGAGCACGTCCTGCACCTGGGCGAGGGCGCGGGACAGCCGGCGTGCGGCCTTGCCGACCGTCGGGGCCACCGCGTTGACCGCGTACCGGGCCTGCTTGGCCTCCTTGCGAACAGCGTGCCAGTGGTCGTCCGGCGACTGCGCGTCGAGCCCGTCGACGCCGTCCGGCCCGGTCAACCGCCGCCAGGGGCGGGCCACCAGCGCGGGTAGCGCCTCCGCTGCGGGGGCGGACGCCCGGCGGGTGAGTCGCGGGGCGCGGGCGGCCAGCACCAGGGAGTCCACCAGGGCCAGGTAGCGCGCGGAGCGCAGCGTCCCGTCGATGGCGGCGAACGCCTGCCGCTGCCGTGCGGCGAGCACCTCGTCGAGCCGGTCCACAGCGCCCCGGTCGAGCGGGCTCAGCGGATCGGCGTCGGCGGTGCGACGCAGCCGCGCGCGCAGCACCTCGGCGTCGCGGGCCGCGCCGAGGACCCCGGCCAACCAGCGCAGCTCGGTGCGCAGCGGGCGGGACCAGGTCTTGCGCAGCAACGGTTTGAAGGTGCGCAGATCACTGCGCAGGCGTCGACAGGCCACCCGCATCTGGTGCACGGCGGTGTCGTCACCGGCAGCCGGGGCGCGCAGCCGGACCAGCGGGTCGTGCGCCAACAGCCGGCGGATCTCCTTGCGGACCGCCTCGGTCACCACGTCACCGGCGGTCGGCTCGTCGGGCAGCCCGGCCGGCGCGACCAGGTCCGGATCGGCCTGCGCGGTCGCGCCCAGCGCCCGTACGTGCTTCGGCGTGAACGACCCGCCCTGGGCGCCGGCCTCGCGCAGCACCTCGCCGACCCGGTCGAGCAGCTTCCGGTCGCCGCCCTTCAGCTCCACCTCCACCTCGCGGAACGTGTCGGTGGTGGTGCCGGCGTCGTCGAGCACCGTCACCCGGTCGTCCACCACCTCGGCCAGGACGGTGCCGGCCCGGTCACACACCTCGTACGCGTGCCGCACCGTCCGCACCACTGTCACCGGGGCCAGCGGCGCTCCCCGGTGCAGGACGGTGACCAACTCCACCAGCTCCGGAGGCGGCTGCCCCTTCGGCCCGGGACGGGAGATCTCGTGCCGGACGCCCGGCGTCCCGGTCGGAAGTTTCACAGTCCAGGGCAGCTCGTCACCCCGGCGGTGGCGCAGCGAGGCACCGGCCCGCGCCAGCCGCAGGTCGACAGTGTCGAGGTAGCGGGCGACAAGCGTCACCGGTGGCAGTGCCCGGACCCGGCCGCCGGCCGGGGCCGTGCCGGCCAGGTCCGGCAGCACGTAGGTGTCGTCCACCTCGTACTTCTGCTCCTCCTCGACCATCAGCTCAGCCTATGCGCTGCGCGGTCAGCCGGCCGTGCCACCGACGCGGCGCAGCAACAGTTCCTGCAGATGGGCCCGGGCGTTGTCACCGCCGGTACGCCGGGTCCAGGTCCCGTCGCCGGCCAGCTCGAACGCGTCCACGTCGGGGCTCATCGCGGCGGTGAGCACATGGTCCAGTTCGGCGCGGGCGATCGGGTCGGTCACCTGCACCAGCGCCTCCACCCGACGGTCCAGGTTGCGGTGCATGAGGTCGGCCGAGCCCATCCAGAACTCGGCCGCGCCGTTGTTGCCGAACCGGAAGACCCGGGAGTGTTCCAGGAACCGGCCGAGAATCGAGCGGACCCGGATGTTCTCCGACAGCCCCGGCACCCCGGGGCGCAGCGTGCACATGCCCCGGATGAGCAGGTCGACGTGGACGCCGGCCTGGGAGGCGCGGTACAGCGCGTCGGTCACCCCCTCGTCGACCAGAGAGTTGACCTTGAACTGGACCAGGCCGGGCATGCCCAGGCGGACGTGCGAGATCTCCCGCTCGATCCGCTCGATGAGGCCGCTGCGGATGCCCTGCGGGGCGACCAGCAACCGCCGGTACGCGGTCTGCCGGCTGTACCCGGTGAGCACGTTGAACAGGTCGGTGAGGTCGGCGCCGATCTCCGGGTCGGCGGTGAGCATGCCGAAGTCCTCGTACAGTCGGGCCGTCTTCGGGTGGTAGTTGCCGGTGCCGATGTGGCAGTAGCGACGGATCTGGTTGCCCTCCTGCCGGACCACCAGCGCGGTCTTGCAGTGCGTCTTCAGGCCGACCAGGCCGTACACCACGTGGCAGCCGGCGCGTTCCAGCGTGCGGGCCCAGCCGATGTTGGCCACCTCGTCGAAGCGGGCCTTCACCTCCACCAGCACCACCACCTGCTTGCCGGCGGCGGCCGCGTCGACGAGCGCGTCGACGATCGGGGAGTCGCCGCTGGTCCGGTAGAGCGTCTGCTTGATGGCCAGCACGTTCGGGTCGGCCGCTGCCTGCTCGATGAAGCGCTGCACGCTGGTGGCGAACGAGTGGTACGGGTGGTGCACCAGGATGTCCCCGTCGCGCAGTGTGGAGAAGACGCTGCGCGGCACCTCACCCTCGGCGAGCCGGGGGTGGGTGGCCGGCACGAACGGCGGGTCCTTCAGGTCCGGCCGGTCCGCCTCGCCGTAGACCTGCCACAGCGCGGACAGGTCCAGCAGGCCGGGCACCCGCAGCACGTCCTGGTCGTCCATGTCCAACTCGCGGACGAGCAGCTCCAACATGTGGTCGGAGATGGACGCGGCCACCTCCAGCCGGACCGGGGGGCCGAACCGTCGCCGGGCCAGCTCCCGCTCCAGGGCCTGGAGCAGATCCTCGTCGCGGTCCTCGTCGACCTCCACCTCGGCGTTGCGGGTGACCCGGAACAGGTGGCACTCGACCACCTGCATGCCACTGAACAGCTGGCCCAGGTGCACCGAGATCAGGTCCTCCACCGGCAACATCCGGACGCCCGGCTGGTCCCGGTCCACCCGGACGAAGCGGGGGACGTTGTTGGGAACCTTCACCCGGGCGAACAGCTCCGAACCGCCGTCCGGGTCACGGACCGCCACCGCCAGGTTCAGCGACCGACCCGAGATGTACGGGAACGGGTGCGCCGGGTCCACAGCGAGCGGGGTCAGCACCGGGAAGATGTGTTCCCGGAAGTAGGTGCGCAGCCGCTCCCGCTCGCCGTCGCCCAACTCGCCCCAGCGCAGGATGCGGATGCCCTCGTCGGCCAGCTTGGGCAGCACGTCGTCGACGAAGCAGGCGGCGTGCCGGGCACCCAGGGCGGCGGTCCGCTCGGCGATCCGCTCCAGCTGCGTACGCAGCGGCAGCCGGTCCCCGCCGCGCACCGGCAGGCCGGCGGAGAGCCGCCGTTTCAGCCCGGCGATGCGCACCATGTAGAACTCGTCGAGGTTGCTCGCGAAGATGGCCAGGAACTTGGCCCGTTCCAGCAGGGGGGTGCGCTGGTCCTCGGCCAGGGTGAGCACCCGGGCGTTGAAGTCGAGCCAGGACAGCTCCCGGTTGAGGAACCGGTCCTCCGGCAGCGGCGGGGCCGCCGAGGGCTCGTCGTCGTCCTCCTGCCCGGCGCTGGCCGGCAGGTCGTCCGGCAGGACCGGGTGGACGTCACCGGCGGCAGGGCCGTCCGACTCGATCGTCGGGGCGGGGTCGATGACCTCGTCCAGCCCGGAGGAGGCGGCGCCGGGATCGTCGGCGAGCGTGTCGGCGCGGGCGGCGCTGGCGTGTTCGGCGCGGGACGGGCGGAAGCGCCCATCGGTGCCGCGCGTACGGGAGCCGTTGCGGAGGTCGGTGGCGGGCGGGTGGGCGGGTTGCTCGCGAGGGGTGCTCACCCGCTCATAATCACCCGATTACGGTAAACGCAAAATGAACTTGGGCTCGCCGGGTCAGATCATCGTCGGCAATGTCACCCGGACGACCTCGCCGTCGGGATCGGTGTCGATGCGGACCCGCTGGCCGAGCCGGAGAAGTCGCAGCCCGGAGGCGTCGAAGGCCCGGGCGGGGAAGCGCATCTCGGTGCCGTCGTCGAGCAGCAGGACACCGCTGCGCGTCGCCGCGTCGTAGCTGGCCACCGTGCCCTGCATGCTGGCACCGTACACCCGGGGGTTCAGCCCGCGGAGCGGGCCAGGCAAGCTCAGCCGGCGGCGCGGGCGGGGCGACCGGCGGCCACGAGGGCGGCGGTGCGCGGTCCCAGCCCGAGGCGGGCGGCGGCGGCCAGGTCCGCTGCGGTGTCCACGTCCCGGCGCAGGCTGGGCCAGTCGCCGTCGAGCGGCAGCGCCCCGCTCGCCGCGTGCGCGACCGCCGAGCCCACCCCGAAGCGCGGATCCAGCGGCACGCCCGGCCCGGCGGTGAGCAGCACAGTGCCCCCGCCGGGTGCGTCCGGCAGGAACCGGCGTACCCCGGGTCGGCCGTTCTGCGCCGCGAGCAGCGCGCCAGCCAGCTCGGCCGGGCGCAGCGCCGGCACGTCTGCGGTGATCCCGGCCACCCATCCGGCGGCGGCCCCCGCCGCCCCGTGCCGGAACGCGGCGTTCAGGCCGGCGTCCGGTTCGTCCGGCAGCACCCGCGCGCCGGCGGCCCGCGCCGCCGCCGCCACCCGGTCGTCGTCGGTCACCACCAGGGCCTCGGCGACCGCCGGGCAGGCCAGCACCGCGCGGAGCGTGTCGGCTGCCAGGGCCAGCGCCAACTCCTCATGCGGTACGCCGGGCAGCGCGCCCCGCAGCCGGCTCTTGGCCACGGCCAGCCGCTTCACCGGCACCACCACGGCCCACCTCGGCTGACTCACGTCCGCAATCCTGCCAGCCGGACGACGGGCCCCTCGCTGGCCGTACCGGGGGCGAGCAGGCATGATTTCCGCTGCGGGTGTCGCGGGCGGGATTTCGCGGCGGGGTTGGGGCGCGACGAGGAGGCACAGTGGCACGGCGGAGGCTGGGGTTCTGGCAACGGTTCGCCGTGGGGCTGGTGAAGCCGGTGATGACCGTCTGGACCCGGCGTACCTGGCGTGGTCAGGAGCATCTCCACCGCGACGGTGGCGTGATCATCGTGGCGAACCACATCTCACACGCCGACCCGCTGGTGTCCGCGCACTTCATCTACGACTCCGGGCGCTGGCCGCAGTACCTGGGCAAGGCCAGCGTGTTCCGGGTGCCGGTGGTCGGCTGGATCCTGCACCGGTGCCGGCAGATCCCGGTCGAGCGGGGCAGCGTGGACGCCGTCCGCTCGCTGGACGCACTGGTCGCCGCGCTCGACGAGGGCGGCGCGGTCGTGATCTACCCTGAAGGCACCACCACACGACAGCCGGAGCTCTGGCCGATGAAGGCCAAGACCGGTGCGGCCCGGCTGGCCCTGGCCACCGGCGCCCCGGTCGTACCGGTGGTGATGTGGGGGCCGGAACGGATCTTCGACCCGCGGACGACCCGTGTCAGCCTGCGCCCCCGGATCCCGGTGACCGTTGCCGCCGGGGAGCCGATCGACCTGAGCCGGTGGGCGGACGCCCAGCCGACCCGGGCCACCCTCGAGGAGATGACGGACACCATCATGTTGCGCCTGCGGGACATGCTCGCCGAGATCCGTGGCGGTACCCCGCCGCCACTGTGGGAGCGACCGGCCCGGTCCTCCGTCGGCCGCGAGCCGCGGGACGAAGCGGCATGAGCGAGCGAAGCGAGCGAATCATCCGGCTCAGTAGCGGTGTCGCTCAGGCCGCCGCGGAGCGAAGCGGAGCGGTGGCATGAGCGGTCACGTCGCGGTGCTCGGTGCCGGTTCCTGGGGCACCGCGTTCGCCAAGATCCTCGCGGACGCGGGGCGGGACGTGACGGTGTGGGCCCGCCGGGCGCCGGTCGCCGAGTGCATCCGGACCGAGCGCCGCAATCCGGAGTACCTGCCAGACCTGCTGTTGCCGGCGCGCGTCACCGCCACCGCCGACGCCGCCGAGGCGATCACCGGCGCCGAGGTGGTGGTGCTGGCCGTGCCGTCGCAGACCCTGCGCGGCAACCTCGCCGAATGGGCCGGGCACCTCCACCCGGATTCCACCCTGGTGTCGCTCATGAAGGGCATCGAGCTGGGCACCACCAAGCGGATGAGCGAGGTCATCGTGGAGACCGCCGGGGTCGCCGCGGACCGGGTGGTCGTCGTGTCCGGCCCGAACCTGGCCCCGGAGATCGCCGCCGAGCAGCCCGCCGCGACAGTGGTCGCCGGCACGAACAGTGCCCGCGCCACGCTCGTCCAGTCGTCGATCCGGACGCCGTACCTGCGCCCCTACACCAACGACGACGTGATCGGCTGTGAGCTGGGCGGGGCGGTCAAGAACGTGATCGCCCTGTCGTACGGCATCGCCACCGCGATGGGTTTCGGCGACAACACCCGGGCCATGCTGATGACCCGTGGGCTGGCCGAGACGGCCCGGCTGGGCGTGGCGCTCGGCGCGGACCCGATCACCTTCGCCGGCCTCGCCGGCATGGGTGACCTGGTCGCGTCCTGCTCGTCCCCGCTGGCCCGCAACCGCACCTTCGGGGAGCACCTTGGCCGGGGCGAGACGCTGGAGCAGGCCCAGACCGCCACCCGGCAGACCGCCGAGGGCGTGAAGAGCTGCCTGGCGATCCGCGACCTGGCCCGGGCGCACGGCGTGGAGATGCCGATCACCGAGCACGTCGAGCGGATCTGCCACGAGGGGATGGACCCGCGCCTCGCCGTGGAGACCCTGATGAGCCGCACCGCCAAACCCGAGTCGTACGAGTGAGGAACCCGATGAACGAGTGGGGAGACGGCACCCGCTGCGTCCGCGCCGGCCTGCCCGAGCCGGCACCGGGGGACCCGTTCCTGCCCGGGCCGGTCTTCGCCGCGCCGTACCACCTCGACCCGTTCGAGGGTCAGGGCACGTCGCCGAACGGCTACGGCCGCCCCGACAACCCGACCCGGCGGCTGCTGGAGGCGGCGGTGGGCGAGTTGGAGGGCGGTGACTGCCGGGTCTTCTCGACCGGTCAGGCGGCCATCACCGGCCTGCTGCTCACCCTGCTGCGGCCGGGGGACACGGTGGTGCTCCCCACCGACGGATACTTCCCGGTCCGGGCGTTCGCCACCAATGTGCTGGAGGCGATCGGCGTCCGGGTGCTGTTCGTGCCGACCGTCGGGCCGTACCCGTCTTTCGAGGGCGTCCGGCTGGTGCTGGTGGAGACGCCCGCCAACCCGGGCCTGGACGTCGTCGACGTGGCGGCCCTGGCCGAGCGGGCGCACGCCGACGGCGCGCTGCTCGCTGTGGACAACACCACCGCCACCCCGCTCGGTCAGCGCCCGCTGGATCTCGGTGCCGACATGGTGGTCGCCTCCGGTACGAAGGCGCTCACCGGCCACTCCGACCTGCTGCTGGGCTACCTGGCCAGCCGGTCCGCCGAGCTGATCGACGCGGTGACGACCTGGCGGACCACCACCGGGGCGGTTCCGGGCGCGTTCGACGCCTGGCTGGCCCACCGGTCACTGGCCACTCTCGACCTGCGGCTGGCCCGGCAGAGCGCGAACGCCGCCGCGGTCGTCGACCTGCTCGCCGGCCGGTCGGACGTGACCGGCCTGCGGTGGCCGGGGCGGACGGACGACCCCGCGTACCCGGTGGCCTCGGCGCAGATGCGCCGGATACCGGGGGTGCTCTCGTTCGACCTTGGCGACGCCGACCGGGTGGGCCGGTTCGTCGAGGCCGCCCGGCTGGTGGCGGCCGCAACCTCCTTCGGTGGCCTGCACACCACTGCGGACCGGCGGGCGCAGTGGGGCGACGACACCGCTCCCGGCTTCGTCCGGCTCTCCTGCGGCGCGGAGGACACCGCGGACCTGGTGGCTGACATCGCCGCCGCGCTCGACGCCGCAGGCCCGGTCTGAGTTAGGGTGTCGGCGGCCGCACCGGCGGCCACGACCGGAGGAGGTGAGTCCGATCCGCCAACAGACAGGACCGGCGCTTCCTCCCGTGTCCCTGCCGCGATAGCGGCCGCGGGAGCGCCGGCGAGCGTTCCCCGGAGGATTCCCATGGCACCACCGTTCCCCACCGACCGTCCTGCCCTCGTACGCCGGCTGCGCGCCGCCGGTTGCGTCTACGCCGAGGACGAGGCCGAACTGCTGCTGGCCGCCGCGCACACCCCGGCGGCGTTGGTCGACCTGACCGACCGCCGGGTGGCCGGTGAACCGTTGGAGTACCTGCTCGGCTGGGCGGAGTTCTGCGGCCTGCGGATCGCCGTCGACGAGGGCGTCTTCGTGCCCCGGGCCCGCACCGCCCTGCTGGTCGAGGTGGCGGCCGAGCTGACCGGCGAGGCGCCGGCCGTTGTCGACCTGTGCTGCGGCTCCGGGGCCACCACTGTCGCGCTGGCGCACCGGCTCGCGCCGCGCTGGCTGGCCGCCGCCGACATCGATCCGGCGGCGGTGGCCTGCGCGCGCCGCAACGTCGCCGGGCTGAACGCCGAGGTGTACGAGGGTGACCTCTTCGCGCCGCTGCCCCGGCGGTGGCGGGGTCGGCTGGATCTGGTGGTCGCCAACGCCCCGTACGTGCCGACCGACGCGGTCGCGCTGATGCCGCCGGAGGCGCGACTGCACGAGGCCCCGGTAGCGCTCGACGGCGGCCCGGACGGGCTCTCCGTGCTGCGCCGGGTGGGTGTCGACGCGGCGGGTTGGCTGGCCCCCGGCGGTCACCTGGTGGTCGAGGCCGGCACCACCCAGGTCGACACACTCTGCAACGCGTTCAGCGCGGCCGGCCTGCTGCCAACAGTGCGCCACGACGAAGACCTGGACGCCACCGCCGTCTTCGCCCGCCTCCCCTGACCCGAGTCCGAGTCGATCATGGAGTTGTGGTGCCCGATAAGCGCCATACCAGGTATTTCATCCCCCACCACAACTCCTTGATCGACGGTGGCGAACTGCCGGGCGGGCCGGGGCGTGGCGGGGGAGAGGGGTTGGCACTAGCCTCGGCTCACACTCACGACGGCGGGAGGTGGTTTCGGTGGGCAGCGCAGGGGTGCCGGTGGTCGTCGGGCTGGACAACGGCGGCACCAGCAACAACGCCACCGTGCTGACGGTGGACGGCCGCTTCCTGGTGGACGGGCTGTTGGAGATCCCCAGCGAGGTGCGGTCCGGGCCGGAGGCGGCGATCGAGGCGTTGGCGCGGGCGCTGGACGGCGCCCTGGCGCAGACCGGCGTGCCGCGTGACCTGGTCCAGGCGGTCGGGTTGGACACGCCCGGCCCGGCCAGCGCCGAGGGCGTCATCTCGTCGCGGGGCTCCACCAACTTCTCCCAGCCGGCCTGGCGCGGCTTCGACGTACGAGGGGCGCTGGAGCGACGGCTCGGTCTGCCGGTGATCTATCACAACGACGGCAACGCGGCAGCGCTGTACGCGCACCACCTCCACTTCGGCGCCGACGCGATGAACCGCTCGTCGGTGTCCGCGATCGTGGGCACCGGCCTCGGCGGGGGTGTGGTCGAGAGCGGTCGGGTGATTGCCGGTGCGGCCGGAATGGCGGGGGAGTTGGGCCACGTGCACATCCCGCTGAGCGGGCTGCTCGGCCCGGGTCAGCCGGAACCCACCTGCGCCTGCGGCTTCACCGGGGACGTCGAGAGCGTCGCCTCGCTGACCGGCATCGAACGCAACCTGCTGCCGTACTGGCTGACCCGGTACCCGGACCACCCGCTCGCAGCCGAGCCGGTGGCCCGGGCGGCCAAGCTGGTCCGGGCGTACGGCGAGCGGAAGGACGCCCTCGCGCGGGAGCTCTTCACCCAGCAGGCGATGGCGTTGGGGCGGCTGTTCACAGTCGCCGCGAACTTCACCGACCCGCACGCGTACTTCGTCGGCGGCGGGGTGGTGGAGGCGGCACCGGAGTTCCGCGACTGGTTCCTGGCGACGGTTCGCGAGCACACGGTGCTCCGCGAGGAGCAGGCGGCGGTGGCCACCTTCGCGTTGGTGCCGGACCGGGACATGGCCGGTGCCCGGGGCGTCGCGATCGCCGCGCTGGAGGCGCTGCGCGCCGTTCCGGAGCCCCGCCCGCTGGTTGCCTGAGCCGGCGCGGGCCACGACCCGCACCGGCTCGGCGTCTCTGGTCAGCGCTGGGGCGGCGCCTGGGCGAAGGCGGCCCAGGCCGCCGTTGGGAACAGCAGGGCCGGGCCGGCCGGGTCCTTGGAGTCGCGGACGGCCACGAGCCGCGGGATCGCGGCCACCTCCACGCAGGCGCCTTCGTCGCCGCTGCGGCTGCTCTTGCGCCACCGCGCCGCGGCCAAGGCCGCTGTGATCATCGGGGTCATCGGTCCTACCGTCCCTTCAGGACTGACAGGAGCATCTCGCGGCTGTCCGCCGGGCTGAGCGCCACGCTTCGGAGATGCTCCATGATCTTGGTGCAGGTACGCGTCTCACCGGCGCGGTCGAGGATCATCTGACCCGCGACGGTCTCCACCGACGCGATGATCGGGTCCTCCGGGTCGGCGAACTCGAGAATGTGCAGGGAACCCCGGGTGCCCCGGTGGTAGCCGGCGGAGAGTGGGATCACCTGGACGCTGATGTTCGGCAGCTCGGCCATCTTGACCAGGTGCCGCAGTTGCCCGTTCATCACCGACTGCTCACCGACCGGGCGTAGCAGCGCGCCCTCGTCGATGATCGCGTCGAAGATGGCAGGGTTCTCGCCGGTGAGTCGCTGTTGCCGGTCGAGGCGGACCTTGACCCGCTGCTCCACCATGTCGTCGCTGAGGGTGTGCGGCCCGCCCCGCATCACGCCCCGGACGTAGTCGGCGGTCTGTAGCAGGCCGGGCACCACCGAAGGCTCGAAGTTGGCGATGGCGGTCGCTTCGGCCTCCAGCGCGATGAAGTCGATGGTGCGCCGATCCAGCACGTAGGAGTACGACACCCACCAGCCCGGCTTGCGGGCGTCCTTGGCGAGCTGCACCGCCGCGGCCACCTCGTCGGCGCCCACCCCGTACGACGTGAGCAGGGCGCGCACGGTCGCCGGGGTGATCAGGGTCTGGGCGTTCTCGTACCGGGAGAGGGTGCTGCGGGTGCTGTTGATCTCATCCGCCGCGGTCTCCAGCGTCAGCCCGGCGGCTTCCCGGTGGTGGCGCAGGGCGATGCCGAGCCGGCGGGCACGGGCGGTCTTCGGAGCCATGCATCGATGGTCGCACACATTTGCGGGAACGTCTGCATGAGAGAACGTCGATGAGAGTTGCATTCACGGCTGTACACGTGTCAATCTGTTATGGCGTCCTCACCGCCGGTTGTCGTGGCGACGGTGGTGGTGAGCGACCGGAGGGGATGGGGCGCGCGGCGATCGGGTTTCTCCCCCGTACCCGATCGTCGCGTGCCGCCCCGCCACCCCGGCCTGCCGGAAGGAGACGACGTGCGAACCCGCCCGGAGCCCCCCGCCGTACCCTCGGGCGGCACGCGATGACCCGCTTCCTCGTGGTGCTCACCGACGTGCGCCCCGTCGAGGGAATCAACCGCAACGAGCGGGTCGCGCCGGAACGGCGCCGGCAGGTCGTCGGCGCCAGCAGCCGGGAGGCCGCCGACCGCATCGCCGGAGCGTTCATGGCGCTGGGCATGGTGCGGGCCGGACGGCAGCGGGTGAAGGTGATAGCGGTCGGTCGCCGGCACTCCCGGGACTGAGTAGACCCAGGTCAGCGGCCCGCGACGCCGCCACCGTCCGATCACGCACCGTATATCCTCCGATGACCGATTGCCGTGTCGTGCCGTGGCTCGCCGGGTATCGCCTCGCCCCGCGGCCACGCACAGTAAGGTCAACCGGGTGAGCGCCACCGGCGAGCACGACCAGCCGCAGTCGCGTACGAAGAGGTGACCGGAGTGACCACCCCAGGCAAGACCCGCGTGGCGATCGTCTTCGGCGGCCGCAGCCCGGAGCACGGCATCTCCTGCGTCAGCGCCGGCAGCGTGTTCGGCGCACTCGACCCGGACGAGTTCGAGGTGGTGCCGGTGGGCATCACCCGGGCCGGCCAATGGGTGCTGACCAACGGGGACCCCTCCCAGCTCGCGATCAACGCCCGTCAGCTGCCGGAGATCACCGCCGACTCCGGCGACGACATCGTGCTGCGTGCCGACCCCACCGGCAACGGGCTGATGGTGCTCGACCCGACCGAGGGTCCCCGGGCGTTGGCCGACGTGGACGTGGTCTTCCCGGTGCTGCACGGCACGTACGGCGAGGACGGCACCATCCAGGGAATGCTGGAGATGGCCGGCATCCCCTACGTCGGGGCGAACGTGTTCGCCTCCGCGGCCGCCATGGACAAGGAGTTCACCAAGAAGCTCTGTGCCGTCGAGGGCATCCCGGTCGGCACGTACGCCGTGCTGCGCAACGGAATGACGCTCAGCGAGCAGGACAAGGAGCGGCTCGGCCTGCCGGTCTTCGTCAAGCCGTCCCGGGCCGGGTCGTCGTTCGGCGTCAGCAAGGTCACCGACTGGGCGCAGCTGGACGCGGCGGTCGCCGGCGCCCGGCAGTTCGACCCGAAGGTCATCATCGAGGCCGCGATCGTCGGCCGCGAGATCGAGTGCGGTGTGCTGGAGGGCGAGGCCGGTGGTGCGCCCGAGGCGTCCGTGCTGGCCGAGGTGCGGGTCGTCGCCGACCACGACTTCTACGACTTCGAGGCGAAGTACCTCGACGACTCCTGCGAGTACGACATTCCGGCCAATCTGCCGGAGAAGGTGACCCGCCAGGTGCAGGAGTACGCGGTCCGCGCGTTCACCGCGCTGGACTGCGCCGGTCTGGCCCGGGCCGACTTCTTCGTCACCCCCGAGCTGGACGTCTACCTCAACGAGATCAACACGATGCCCGGCTTCACCCCGACGTCGATGTTCCCGCGGATGTGGGCGGCCTCCGGCCTGGAGTACCCGAAGCTGGTCAACCGGCTGATCCGTACCGCCCAGCGGCGCGGCGTCGGCCTGCACTGAGCAGTCCGGCCCCGCCCGCGCCGGTCAGCCGGCGCGGGCGGAGTCGGTTCGCGTTCAGTGCTGGCAGCCGGACGGGATGGCGCCGCCGGAGGGAACGCTCGCCACGATCGTGCTGGAGATCGTCGGCAACCACTGCAACGGCTGCTCGTACGAGCGCGGGACGCGCACGGTGATCAGCGTCTCCCGGTCGACAGTGGAGAGCACCGCCGCGTCGGCCTGCTCGGCCAGGTGCCAGCAGACCTGGTTGACCGTCCAGACCTCGTCGGTGCTGGGGAAGGCGGGCTCGGTGCCGCCGCAGGCGACGGTGAGCGCGGGGTCGCCGTACGCGGCGTTCTGCTCCGGACCGGCGGTGACCGGCCGCTGGGCCAGGTCGCGGATGCTCGCCGGAAGCTGGGAGAGCAGCGCCCGGCAGACGGTGGCCGGGCGGGCGGCCAGCGCCGGGGCGGCCATCTCCACCGGGGTGGTGGACTGCACCCGGGCGGTGGTCGCCGAGGGTGTCGGGGCGGCGGCCGGCGTGTCCGGGCTGAGCTTGCTGAAGGCCAGTACGGCCACCAGCAGCGTGATCGGCAGCGCGATCAACGTGGCGAGCAGGGCGGCGCCACGCATGGTCCGATCGCGGCCGGCCGGCGCGGCGGCCGCGGGATCGGTCGACTCACGGTTACCGTCAGCCGGCTCGGGCGTCCCGTCGGCCGCGTCGCGCGGCCCGTCGTCGTCCAGGGCCGAGGAGGAGGTCGTCATCTCGTCCACTTACAGCCGCACCACCGAACACGTGAGGGTGCGGGTGATGCCGGGCACCATCTGCACCTTGCTGACGATGAGTTTGCCGAGCTCGTCGACGGTGTTCGCCTCGGTGAGGACGACCACGTCGTACGGCCCGGTGACGGCGTCGACGCGTACCACGCCGGGGATGTCCGCGATGAGACCCGCCACGTCACGTGCGCGGCCGACCTCGGTCTGGATGAGGATGTACGCCTGTACCACGACTCGACCTCCGTCCGTCGCCGCCCGGGAGCGGCCCGAAGGGTGAAACTACCTTACGGACCAGGTCTGATCCCTATCGGTCGTCAAGGAGCAGCGGTGAGCGAGCACGGCGGAGCCGGGCAGCACGGGCGGAACGCCCGCGGTGGCGTCGGCGTGTCCGGGATCGGGGAGTTCGGGCTGATCGGGAAGATCACCGCTCGGCTGTCGTACGGACCGACGACCCTGCTCGGCCCGGGCGACGACGCGGCGGTGGTGGCCGCGCCGGACGGCCGGGTGGCGGCCTCCACCGACGTGCTGGTCGACGGCCGGCACTTCCGGCGGGACTGGTCCTCGGCCCGGGACGTCGGGCACCGGGCGGCAGCGGCGAACCTGGCGGACATCGCGGCGATGGGTGCCACGCCGACCGCCCTGCTGGTGGCTCTCTGCATGCCGGCGGACCTGGACACCAGTTGGGCCGAGGAGTTGGCCGACGGGCTCGCCGCGGAGGCCGGGACGGTCGGCGCGAGCGTCGTCGGCGGCGACATGTCCGCCAGCCCCACCCTGACCGTCGCGGTCACCGCGCTGGGCGACCTGGCTGGCCGTCCGCCCGTGCTGCGGTCCGGCGCCCGCCCCGGGGACGTGCTCGCCCTGGCCGGGCGCACCGGGTACGCGGCGGCCGGGCTGACAGTGCTGACCCGGGGCTTCCGGACCCCCCGGCTGCTGGTCGAGGCGTACCGGCGGCCGCAGGTGCCCTACCCGGCCGGCCCGCAGGCCGCCCAGCTCGGCGCCACCTCCATGATCGACGTGTCGGACGGGCTCCTCGCCGACCTCGGGCACGTCTCGGCGGCCAGCGGGGTGGCGATCGACGTACGCCGGGACGGGTTCGAGGTGCCCCGGCAGATGGCCGACGCGGCGCAGGCACTCGGCGTCGACCCGTACACCTGGATCCTCGCCGGTGGCGACGACCACGCGCTGGCCGCGACCTTCCCCCCGGCGGTGGCGCTGCCGTCGGGCTGGCGGCGGATCGGCCTGGTCACCGACGGTGCCGGCGTGACTGTCGATGGCGTCGCCTACGACGGCCCGGCCGGCTGGGACCACTTCCGGTGAGGCCGGCGCGTCGCCGTACCCTGGATACCGTGAGTGAGATCGAGATCCGGGCGGTGCGGTTCGACGCACCGGTGGCGCAGCACCTGATCCACGCCGCACTGGCCGACCTCGGTGCCCGCTACGGCGGCACCGGCGACGACACCCCGGTGGACGCGGCCGAGTTCGAGCCGCCCGATGGCGCGTTCCTCGTGGCCTACCTGGCCGGGGAGCCGGTGGGCTGCGGTGGCTGGCGCAGCCACGGCGCCGACACCGCGGAGCTGAAGCGGATGTACACGGCGCCGGCGGCGCGGGGGCGGGGGGTGGCCCGCGCGGTGCTGGCGGCCGTCGAGCGCTCAGCCCGCGAGCAGGGCCGCAAGCGGGTGGTCCTGGAGTGCGGCGACAAGCAGCCCGAGGCGATCGCCATGTACGGCTCCGCCGGGTACGAGCGGATCCCGAACTTCGGCTTCTACAAGGACGCGGAGGGCTGCGTCTCCTTCGGCCGCACCCTCTGACCTGCGGGTCAGCCCTTGCCGGGCGCCCGACCGGTCGGTGTGCCAGGTCACGGTCGGGCCCGGAGAGGCCTCCGCGCCAGGCGTTGGCGGGCCGGCGTGCGGCATCGGCCCACGGACACGACTCAGCCGGCGGACCCTCGGGGTCCGCCGGCTGAGCCGAACGAGAAGGTGGGTGCTACCGCGTCAGGCGCGGGTGACCTTGCCGGCCTTGATGCACGAGGTGCAGACCTGCAACTTCTTGGTGTTACCGCCACCGGCCGGGGTACGCACCGACTGGATGTTCGGGTTCCAGCGGCGGTTGGTCCGCCGGTGCGAGTGGGACACGTTGTGGCCGAAGCCCGGTCCCTTGCCACAGACGTCGCACACGCTAGCCACGGGATACTCCTGGGATTGATACGTTCATGAGGTCGCCGGCAGGTGCTGCCCGGGCAACCTGGTCAGGTTACCCGATGACTCGCCGACCCGGCCAACCGGCCCGGTCCGGCGCTCGCCCGTGCCCCGGCTCACGCCTGGTCGTGGGCCCGTCCGCCCGACGGTGGGCCGGCCCGGCGGCAAGGGTACCGGAGTGGGTCGTCCCCGCCGCGGCCAGCGCCGGCCTGGGGCGCGGGGGACACGCCGGACGAGTCCGACGGGTGTCGGTGCGCGCCAGTAGGCTTCTGCCCGTGCTGGACACCCTCGACGCCGCAGCGGTCCGCCGCTGGTGTGCGAGCGGGTTGGCCGCACTGAAGCGCCACCAGGGCGAGATCGACCAGCTCAACGTCTATCCGGTGCCCGACGGCGACACCGGCACCAACCTGGTGCTGACCCTCACCTCGGCCCAGCAGGCCCTCGCCATGGATCTGGACACTCTCCCCGACAGCGGGCCGACCGCGCACGGGCACGCGCTGCGGCTGATGGCCCAGGGCGCGTTGCTCGGCGCGCGGGGCAACTCCGGGGTGATCCTCTCGCAGATCCTGCGTGGTTTCGCCGACCAGGCCGCCGGGGTGCCGGCGGTGCGCGGCCGTGAGCTGGCCGCCGCGCTGCGGTCCGGCACCACAGCGGCGTACACCGCGGTCTCCCGGCCGGTCGAGGGCACACTGCTCACCGTGGTCGCGGCCGCCGCCACCGCTGCCGAGGGCGCGGCCAGCGACGACCTGCCGACGGTGGCCGCCGTCGCGGCCCGGGCGGCGGCCGAGGCGCTCGCCCGCACGCCGGAGCAGTTGCCGGCGCTGGCCCGCGCGGGCGTGGTCGACGCCGGTGGCCGAGGGCTCTGCGTGCTGCTCGACGCCCTGGTCGAGGTGCTCACCGGGGAGAGCACGGCCCGGCCCGCGCCGACACCGCGCTCCGCCCGCCCGGCGGCCACCGTCGCCCGCGAGACCGGTTCGGATGAATACGCCTACGAGGTGCAGTTCCTGCTCGACGCCCGCGCCGAGGCGGTCGACGGGTTGCGGCGGGCACTCGACGCCCTGGGCGACTCGCTCGTCGTCGTCGGCGACGGGCGTGAGCCGGAAGGCACCTGGAACGTGCACGTGCACGTCAACGATGTGGGCGCGGCGGTCGAGGCCGGTGTCGCCGCCGGCCGCCCGTACCGGATCTCGGTGACCCGTTTCGCCGACCAGTCTGAGTCGCCCTCCGGCCCGGTGGTGGCCGGCCGGGCCGCGGTGGTGGTGGCCACCGGCGGCGGCATCGCCGACCTGTTCGCCGCGGAGGGCGCCACAGTGGTGCCGGGCAACCCGTCCACTGGCGAGTTGCTGGACGCCGTCCGCGGCACCGGGGCGGCCCGGGTGGTGGTGCTGCCCAACGACGCCAACACCGAGGCGGTGGCGAGCGCGGCCGCCCGCGAGGCCCACCGCTACGGCATCAAGGTGAGCGTGGTGCCGACCCGCTCGCCGGTGCAGGCACTGGCCGCCCTCGCGGTCCGCGACGGTGACCGCCGTTTCGAGGACGACGTCATCGCGATGGCCGAGGCGGCCGGTGCCTGCCGTTACGCCGAGGTCTGCCACGCCAGCCGGGAAGCGCTGACAGTGGCCGGTCCGTGCCGTCCCGGTGACGTGCTGGCGCTGGTGGAGGGGGAGGTGCACCTCATCGGCACCGACCTCACCGACACCTGCGCGGCAGTTGTCGACCGGATGCTCGGAGGTGGCGGCGAGATGGTCACCCTGCTGGCCGGGCTGGACGCTCCGGCCGGGCTCACCGATGCCGTCCGCGCGCACGTCGCGCGACGTTGGCCGTTCGTCGAGGTGCACGCGTACCCGGGCGGTCAGCCGTTTTATCCGCTCCTGGTAGGGATCGAATGAGCGAACCAGCCACGGTGGACACTCCGCTGAAGAAGCTGGTCGGGGACAAGACAGCCAAGGCGTTGGCCTCGCACCTCGACCTGCACACCGCGGGTGACCTGGTCTACCACTTCCCGCGTCGCTACGACGAGCGTGGTGAGCACACCGACATCCGCTCACTGGACGTCGGTGAGCAGGTCACCGTAATGGCCCAGGTGCAGCGCACAGCGGTGCGTCCGATGCGTCAGCGGCGGGGCAACCTGCTGGAGGTGACAGTCGGCGACGGCTCCGGCGGGGTCCTGACGTTGACCTTCTTCGGCAACCAGGCGTGGCGCGAGCGGGAGCTGCGACCCGGCCGGTGGGGCCTGTTCGCCGGAAAGGTCACCGAGTTCCGGGGCAAGCGGCAGCTCAACGGCCCGGAGTACGTCCTGCTCGGCGAGGGTGGCGACGGCGAGGCGGCGGTCAGCGACGACATCGAGGAGTTCGCCGGGGCGCTGATCCCCGTCTACCCGGCCGCCGCGGCCGTGCCGACGTGGGTGATCGCGCGCTGCGTGCGCGTCGTACTGGACACCTTCACCCCACCGGACGATCCACTGCCGAGCGCCGTGCGGGCCAGCCGCAAGCTGGTCGGGCTCGGCGCCGCGCTGACCGAGATCCACCGGCCGTCCAGCAAGGAGGCGCTGCACCAGGCGCGCCGGCGACTCAAGTGGGATGAGGCCTTCGCCGTCCAGGTGACACTGGTGCAGCGCAAACACCGGGCGGCCGACTGGCCGGCCCGCCCCCGCCCGGCGCGCCCGGGTGGGCTGCTGGAAGCCTTCGACGCCCGACTCCCGTACGAACTGACGGCCGGTCAGCGGGAGGTGGGTGTGGAGATCGCTGCGGACCTGGCCACCCCGCACCCCATGCACCGCCTGTTGCAGGGCGAGGTCGGCTCGGGCAAGACGGTGGTGGCGCTGCGGGCGATGCTCCAGGTGGTCGACGCGGGCGGACAGGCCGCGCTGCTGGCGCCCACCGAGGTGCTGGCCGCCCAGCACCACCGCGGCATGCTCGACCTGCTCGGGCCGCTCGGGCGGGCCGGTGAGCTGGGCTCCGCCGAGCACGCCACCCGGGTCGAGCTGGTCACCGGCTCGCTGGGCGCGGCAGCCCGCCGCCGGGCGCTCGGAGAGGTGGCCAGCGGCGCCGCCGGCATCGTGCTCGGCACCCACGCCCTGCTCTACGAGGGGGTCGACTTCGCCGACCTGGGCCTGGTGGTGGTCGACGAGCAGCACCGCTTCGGCGTGGAGCAGCGCGACGCCCTGCGGGCCAAGGCGGCCCAGCCGCCGCACGTGCTGGTGATGACGGCCACCCCGATCCCGCGCACGGTGGCGATGACCGTCTACGGCGACCTGGAGGTCTCCACCCTCTCCCAGTTGCCCCGGGGGCGGTCGCCGATCGCCTCGCACGTGGTGCCGGCCGCCGAGAAACCGGCCTACCTGGAGCGGGCCTGGCGGCGGCTGCGCGAGGAGGTGACCGCCGGCCACCAGGCGTACGTGGTGTGCCCGCGAATTGGTGACGGACCTGCGTCGGACGAGGAACCGCCACCGGAGGACGACAACGGCCGGCGGCCACCGCTGGCGGTCACCGAGGTTGCTCCGCTGCTCGCCGAGGGCCCGCTGCACGGCCTGCGGATCGGGGTGCTGCACGGTCGACTACCGGCCGACGAGAAGGACGCGGTGATGCGTTCCTTCGCAGCCGGTGACCTGGACGTGCTGGTGGCGACGACAGTGATCGAGGTTGGCGTCGACGTGCCGAACGCGACAGTGATGATCGTGTTGGACGCCGACCGGTTCGGCGTCTCCCAGCTGCACCAGCTGCGGGGCCGGGTGGGCCGGGGCGCTGCCGCCGGGCTGTGCCTGCTGGTCAGCGAGGCGGCCGAGGGGTCGTCGGCGCGGGAGCGACTGGACGCGGTGGCGTCCACGGGCGACGGTTTCAAGCTCGCCGAACTGGATCTGGAGCAGCGCCGCGAGGGCGACGTGCTGGGTGCCACCCAGTCCGGGCACCGCTCGCACCTGCGGTTGCTGTCCCTGCGACGCGACGCCGATCTGATCCGCGACGCCCGCGCCGAGGCGATCACCCTGATCGAGGACGACCCCGAGTTGACCCGTAGCCCGGCGCTGGCCGCCTCGGTGGCCGCCCTGGTGGACGAGGACCGCGCGGAGTACCTGGAAAAGGGCTGACCAGCAGGGCCATCACATGGCTGAGGGCGCGCCGACCGGGTGGTCGACGCGCCCTCAGGTGTCAGAGCGTGTTGTCTCAGGCGGTGAAGCGAACCCGACGACGACGCGCCACCATGAACAGCGCCACGCCGGCGGCCAGCAGGACCGCCGCGCCGGCGATGATGCCGCCGGTGGCAGCACCGGTCAGCGGCAGGGCCGGCTCGTCCTTGTCGCCGCCACCCTGACCCGGGGTGCAGTCGGCGGGCTTCTCCCAGGCGATCGGGCTGCTGTCGTCGAGACCCTCGGCGGTCGGGGTCACGGTCAGACCCTCCTCAGCCGGGAAGGTGACGGTGCCGCTCTTGCCCGGCTCGACGGTCAGCGTCTGGGCCTTGCCCTTGTTCGGGGTGAAGGTGATGGTGATCGTCTTGCCATCCGCCGGGTTGGCGATGTCGAAGATCAGCTCGGTGCAGGTCGACTTGTAGCTGCCGGCCGGCTCGCCGGGCTCGACGCAGTTCTCAGCGGTGGCGGGCGTGCCCTCGAAGAGCGGCTTGTCCAGCCCGTCGGCGACCACCTTGATGGAGGTGGCGTTCTTGGCGGGCACCTTCACCGACTTGCTCTCGCCGGGTGCGACGGTGGCGTCCTTGGTGAAGTCGCCGGCACCGGTGATGGTGAACTTCGCCGGCGCGGTGGCGTCCTCGGCGTTGCCGAGCTTGACGACGACGACGCCGTCACAGTCCGCGGCCACGTTGGCGGTCGGCTTGGGGGTGGCCGGAACCGGGGGCTGCTCCTTGGCGCAGGTGCCACTGAACTCGATCGACGCGGAGCGCAGCTCCTTGTCCTCGAACTCGTTGTTCCACATGGCCCGCACCGACAGGGTGGCCTTGGTGGTCTTCGCGTCCAGGCGCTGGGTGGCGGTCACCGCGTCGCTGACGGCGTACGGGTAGACCTTGTCCTCGGTCGCCGCGATGCCGTCGATGGTGGCGTCGCTGGCGGTGTCGCCGACGTACGTCTTCGCCGAGACCTCGCTGAACTTGTAGCTGGTGACGTCGCCCGGGGCGAAGGTCTTGACGGTCCAGGTGGCCACCCACTCGCCGGTGGCGGTGTCACAGTCGGCCTTGACCTGGATCTCGCTGTGGTGGGCGCTGGCGGGTGCGGCGAACGTCACGACGCCGGCGAGGCCGATCAGCGCGCCTGCGGCGATGGCCGCGACGCGCCGGAACGGAGACTTGGGAGGGTTCACGCCTGCTCCTGGTGAGGGGGGTACGGATCGCGTGGCGGGAGGCCGGGAGGCATCGTGACCGGGGGGTCACCTGCTCACCGGGGCGTCGCGCGACGCGGCGGTGTTCCCGCGGCGAAAGCGGGGACAGGGGGAGACTGTACTGATGGGTGGTTAATGAGGGGAGTTCAGATCATTGCCATCCGGCAATGTAGTCGATTCGTGATCTTTGATATACCGAAGGTGTCTGTCCGGTCACTGGGGACGGTGCGTCCGCTGCGGGCTCCACGGTGGATACCGCACCGTCGGGGCTGCTCAGGTGCTCCGCGTCTTCGCCGGCCGGCCGGCTCCTCGGATCCGCGCCGTGCTGACCGGGTCCGTGCCGCATCGCGTAGCGTCGCGGGCATGAGCAGGAGGAAACGGTGACCCGGATCGTGGCCGGGACGCTCGGTGGCCGGCGGATCGCCGCGCCGCCCGGCGCCGGCACCCGACCCACCTCGGACCGGGTCCGGGAGGCGCTGTTCAGTGCCGTCCAGGCCGAGGTCGATCTCGACGGCGCCCGCTTCGCCGACCTGTACGCCGGCTCCGGCGCGGTCGGGCTGGAGGCGCTGTCCCGGGGGGCCCGGCACGTGTTGCTTGTCGAGTCCGACCCGCGGGCGGCTCGGGTGATCCGGGAGAACGTGGCGACCCTCCGCGCCGGTCCGGCGGCCCGTCTGGTCACCGGCAAGGTGGCGACGGTGCTGGCCTCCGGGCCGGACGGCGAGCCGTACGACGTGGTCTTCGCCGACCCGCCGTACGCGGTGCCGGACGAGGAGATCACCGCGATGTTGGCCGCGCTGGCCGACGGGGGCTGGTTGGCGCCCGACGCGCTGGTGGTGGTGGAGCGTTCCCGCCGGACCAGGGAGTTCGACTGGGTGGAGGGGATCACCGCCGAGCGCAGTCGCCGTTACGGCGAGACCACCCTTTGGTACGGTCGCCGATCATGAGACGTGCGGTGTGTCCCGGTTCGTTCGACCCGGTCACCAACGGACACCTCGACATCATCGGAAGGGCCAGTCGGCTCTTCGATGAGGTGATCGTCGGTGTGTTGGTGAATCAGTCGAAGAGTGGCCTGTTCACCGTCGAGGAGCGCATCGAGATGCTCCGCGAGGTGACCTCGTCGTACGGCAACGTGCGGGTCGAGTCGTTCCGAGGGCTGCTGGTGGACTTCTGCCGGGCCCAGCAGGCCAGTGTGCTGATCAAGGGGCTGCGGGCGGTCAGTGACTTCGACTACGAGTTGCAGATGGCCCAGATGAACATCGGGCTGGCTGGTGTCGAGACGCTCTTCATGCCGACCAACCCGCTCTACTCGTTCCTCTCGTCGAGCCTGGTCAAGGATGTGGCCAAGTGGGGTGGCGACATCTCCGCCCACGTCCCCGACCCGGTCCGCGAAGCCCTCCAGGCCCGCCTGGGCCCTCGCCCCTGACCCGCCCTGCCTCCCTCCCACCCCGCGATCTTGCACTTGTGGTTCCCGGATCGCCCCTTTCGGCGCGGTTTGGCGCAACCGAAAGTGCAAGATCGACGGAATGGGAGGCCGGGATGGTGGCGCGGGAGAGCCAGGGGTGACTATGTCGCGACTCGCCGGGTTGGGGTGAGTGGGGCGGTGGTGGGGCGGGCACGACATGATTGGTGGCGCGGGGAACGGCCGTAGCCCGCATCATGGAGGTCGGCCGACGAACGACAGGAGTGAGGTAGCCGGTGGACCCGCTCGATCGCATCGACGAACTGATCGCCATCCTGGAGCAGGCCCGCTCCGTCCCGATGTCGCGCAACAACTGCATGGTCGACCGGGGTGAGATGATCGCTGCCCTCGATGAGATGCGTGCCGATCTCCCCGCCGACCTGCGTCGCGCCGCCGCACTCCTGGAGGAGCGCGACAAGATCATGGATGCCGGCAAGCGTGAGGCGGACCGGATCATCAGCGAGGGTGAGGCAGAACACGCCCGCCTGGTCTCGGTGAACGAGATCACCGTGTCGGCCGAGCACGAGGGCGCCCGGATCATCGGCGAGGCCCGTGCCGAGGCGCAGCGCCTGCGTGAGGAGGTCGACGACTACGTCGACACCGCGCTGGCCAACTTCGAGCAGTTCCTCACCCGGGCGCTGGCCTCGATAGAGCGCGGCCGGGACAAGATGCACGCGCTGCGGGAGATCGGCACCTTCGCTGGGGATGAGGCGGAACGCCCGCTACCCTTCTGAGCGGCACCTCACCAGCCGACTTCTCAGGCGGGCGTCGCCCCCGGTTCGACGGTCCGGTGGTCGTCCAGGTAACCTTTTTTGTCGGCCTCTCACCGGCCGGAGTCTAACTATGCCCAAGCACTCGCCATCGACACTCAACCCCAGGTCGCCGTTGGTCCTCGACACGAGGGACCTCCCGCGTCGCCCTGGCGCGTTGCGTGAGGTCCGGCGGGTCGTGCCGGCACCGGCGGACCTCGGTGTGGAGTTGATCGGCGTGCCGGAGGGCGCGGACCTCGACCTCGATCTGAGGTTGCAGTCGGTGTCCGAGGGCGTGCTCGTCTCCGGGACCATCACCGGTCCCGTCCGGGGCGAGTGCGGCCGTTGCCTGCGCGAGATCAACGACTCGATGGGCGTGACGATCCAGGAGCTGTACGCGTACGAGGACAGCACCACGGACGCCACGACCGACGAGGACGAGGTGGGCCGGATGCAGGGCGATCTGATCGACCTGGAGCCGGCGCTGCGGGACGCGTTGGTGCTCACGCTGCCGACCAACCCGCTCTGCCGGGAGGACTGCCCAGGACTGTGCCCCGAATGCGGGGCGCACTGGGACGATCTGCCGGCCGACCACAGTCACCAGCAGATCGACCCGCGTTGGGCGGGCCTGTCGCAACTGACCGTTACAGAGGAGTAAGAACCGTGGCCGTCCCGAAGCGCAAGATGTCGCGCAGCAACACCCGGTCCCGCCGGGCGAACTGGAAGGCGACAGTGGTCGCGACCGTTGCGTGCCCGCAGTGCAAGTCCCCGAAGCTGCCGCACGCCGCCTGCTCCGTCTGCGGCACCTACAACGGCCGCCAGGTTCTCGAGGTCTGACCTGGACGCCGAGTGACGCCCCCGACCCCAGGTCGGGCGGCGCGCGCATCCTGGCATTCGCCCGGTGCTCCGGCTCCCTCCGACGCCGGCCGGCCCAATCCGGCCGGCGTTCCGGTGGAGCCGGGCGCCGCGCGGATCGCCGTTGACCTCCTCGGCGGGGACGACGCTCCCGCCGTCGTGGTTGACGGCGCTCTGCGGGCCATGCGCGCCGACCCTGACCTGCATCTGCTTCTCGTCGGTCCGACCGAGGTCGCCGACGAGTTGATTGCTGCCCTCGATCCGGCGCAACGCGCCCGGATCACGGTGCGGCCCGTCCGCGATGTCGTCGGCATGGCCGACCATCCCAGCGCCGCCCGCTCCGAGAGCACCGTCCGGGCCGCGGTCACCGCCGTCCGTGACGGGACCGCCGACGCCCTGGTCTCCGCCGGCGCCACCGGTGCCACGGTCACCGCCGCCGTGCTCGGCCTCGGCCGCTCGCCGGAGATCCGCCAACCCGCGCTGGCCGCCACCCTGCCCGCCGTGGCGGGGCCGGTCGTGCTGCTCGACGTCGGCGGCTCCCTGGAACCCCGCCCGGCCACCCTCGCCCGCCACGCCGTGCTCGGCGCCGCCTACGCGGCGGTGGCCCACTCGATCGCCGCGCCCCGGGTCGGGCTGCTGTCGGTCGGCACCGAGGCCGGCAAGGGTGACCGGGTCCGCCGCGCCACCGACCCGCTGCTCGCCGTCGAACCGCTGCCCGGTGGGGCGCGCTACGTCGGTCTGGTCGAGGGGTACGACGTGGCCCTCGGCGCGCGCGCCGATGTGGTCGTCACCGACGGCTTCACCGGTAACGTGCTGCTCAAGGCCATTGAGGGCGCGTACGCGATGGCCGGCGGCCCACCCGCCCAGGGCGGCGCGCCTCGCGCGGCGGCCCTGTTGGGCGTCGCGGGGACGGTGGTCGTGTGCCACGGGTCCGCCCGCGCCGACGACGTCGCCTCCGGCATAGCTCTCGCCGCCCACCTGTGGCGGCGGCGCGCCACCGATCTGGTCTCCGCGTTGCTCGACCGCGACGCCGCGACGGATCGCACCGATTGCTCCACCGACACCGAGGTACGCACATGAGCAACGACAAGCGGCGGCGGGCGTCCGTCGGTCACCTGGAAGCCGCCTTCGGAGTGAGCCTGGAACCCGAGCTGCTCCAGCGCGCGTTGACCCACCGGTCGTACGCGTACGAGAACGGCGGGCTGCCGACCAACGAGCGGCTGGAGTTCCTCGGCGACTCGGTGCTCGGCGTGGTTATCACCACGGCGCTCTTCCACAACCACCCGGATCTGCCCGAGGGGCAGTTGGCCAAGCTGCGGGCCAGCGTGGTCAACATGCGCGCGCTCGCCGACGTGGCCCGCGGTCTGGGCCCGGACGGGCTGGGCGCGTACCTGCTGCTCGGTAAGGGTGAGGAGACGACCGGGGGTCGGGACAAGGCGAGCATCCTGGCCGACACGCTGGAGGCGCTGCTCGGCGCGATCTACCTCCAGTACGGCCTGGACACCACGGGGATCGTCATCCACCGGCTCTTCGACCCGCTGATGGCCGAGTCGGCTGGTCGCGGGGCCGCCCTGGACTGGAAGACCAGCCTCCAGGAGCTGACGGCGGCGCTTGGGCTCGGCGTGCCGGAGTACCGGATCGAGGGCACCGGCCCGGATCACCTCAAGACGTTCACCGCCTGGGTGGTGGTGGCCGGCAACCGGTACGGCGGCGCCGAGGGGCGCAGCAAGAAGGAGGCCGAGCAGCGGGCCGCCGAGGCCGCCTGGCGGACGCTCGCCGAGCAGAACGGCCAGAACGGCGACGAGGGCCAGGATGGTCGGGCCGGCGACGACCGCCAGGACCAGTCAGACGTCCGGGACGACTCGGCCGACCGGGACGAACCGTTCGGGCCGCTGGAGCGCGCCGAGCGGGCGGCCCAGGCCGAGCAGGCCGACCACCTGGCGCAGGCACTGCCGGCCGGGGGTGCCGACGGCCACGAGACGGGTCGGCGGCGTGCCTGAGCTGCCCGAGGTGGAGACCGTCCGGCAGGGGGTGGCCCAGTGGGTCGTCGGCCGGCGGATCGCCTCGGTCGAGGTTCGTCACCCGCGTGCGGTCCGCCGACATGGTCCGGGCGACGTGCACTTCGCCGACGTGCTCGCCGGCCGGACGGTGCTGGACGCCCGCCGTCGCGGCAAGTACCTGTGGCTGCCACTGGACAGCGGTGACGCGATCGTCGGGCATCTCGGTATGTCGGGTCAGCTGCTGCTCCAGCCACCCGGCACGACCGACGAGACCCATCTGCGGGTCCGGTTCCGGTTCGCCGACGACGGCCCGGAGTTGCGCTTCGTCGACCAGCGCACGTTCGGTGGGCTCTCGGTGAGCGAGGGCGGTGCCGAGCTGCCCGACGAGATCGCGCACATCGCCCGCGACCCGATGGACCCGGAGTTCTCCGACGAGGCGTTCGTCGCGGCGCTGCGCCGCCGGCACACCGAGGTGAAGCGGGCGCTGCTCGACCAGACCCTGATCTCCGGGGTGGGCAACATCTACGCCGACGAGGCGCTCTGGCGCGCCAAGCTGCACGGCGGCCGACCCACCGACGCGCTGACCGGCCCGGCCGCGCAGCGCCTGCTCGGACACGTCCGCGACGTGCTGGCCGAGGCGATCAGCGAGGGCGGCACCAGCTTCGACGCCCTCTACGTCAACGTCAACGGCGAGAGTGGCTACTTCGACCGGGCGCTGAACGCCTACGGCCGCGAGGGCGAGCCGTGCCGGCGGTGCGGCGCGCCCATCCGCCGCGAGGCGTTCATGAACCGCTCCTCGTACAGCTGCCCGCACTGTCAGCCACGGCCCCGGGGTTCCCTTCGGGGATGACCCGGAGCCGGCTCGGGGCGATACCGGCGGGTCGCGGCGGGTCGCTCCGGGCAGGACCCCGGTGTACGTCCGGATCGCGGGCTGACGTCCGACGAACGCACCCCCGCGCCCGGTCCGGTGGTTCCAGGGTGGGCCCGGGTCGATCCCCGATGTGACCGCCTCGTCACGCACCTAGCGTCAGCACCGTTGACAGGGGGTTGACGTGACAGGGGGACCCGAGATGGGCAGAAGACCGGTGACGGTGCGGCTGGCGCGGTGGAGCGCCGAGCACCCGTGGCGGGCGATCGCACTGTGGGCCGTGTTCGTGGCGGTGTGCTTCGTCGGCGGCAACGCCGCCGGACTCAACGAGGCCACGAGCGGTGACCAGGCGATCGGCGAGGCGGGGCGGGCCAGCCTGATCGTGGACGCCGGTGACTTCGACGACCCGGCCGAGGACAACGTCCTCATCACCTCCCGGGGTGGCACGTTGGACCAGGCGGCGGCGAAGGCGGCGGCCGACGACGCGGCGGCACGGCTGCGTACGGTCACCGGGGTGGCCGGGGTGGGCCAGCCGGTCACCGCGCGCGACGGATCGGCACTGCTGTTGCCGATCACCATGTCGGGTGACCCGGAGACGGCCTCGGAGCGGGTGCAACCGTTGCGGGACGCCACCGCCACCGTGCAGGCCGCGCACCCCGAGCTGCGCGTCGAGCAGGTCGGCGGGCCGTCGATCGGTCAGGCCCTCGACGACACCCTGGGCAAGGACTTCAAGCGCGCCGAGCTGCTCAGCCTGCCGGTCACCCTGGCAATCCTGATCATCGCGTTCGGCGCGCTGATCGCGGCGAGCGTGCCTGTGCTGCTGGCGCTCTCCTCGGTGGCCGCCGCGATGGGTCTGTCCACTCTCGCCTCGCACCTGGTGCCGGCCACCGACACCACCGCACCGGTGATCCTGCTGATCGGCATGGCGGTCGGCGTCGACTACTCGCTGTTCTACATCCGCCGGGAGCGGGAGGAACGCGCCAAGGGCCGGTCCGGTCTGGACGCTGTGGAGATCGCCGCGGAGACCTCCGGACACGCCGTTGTGGTCTCCGGCTTCGCGGTGATCATCTCGATGGCCGGGCTGCTGCTCGCCGGTGACGTGGTCTTCTCGTCCCTCGCCATCGGCTCGATCCTCGTGGTGGCCGTCGCGGTGACCGGTTCGCTGACCGTCCTGCCCGCCCTGCTGGCCCGGCTCGGCCGTTGGGTGGACCGGCCCCGGGTGCCGCTGCTCTGGCGACTGACCGCCCCGCGTACCGGCCGGCACGGTGAGCCCCGCGCGCCCCGGCTGTGGCCGGCGGTGCTCCGGCCCGCGCTGCGCGCGCCGGTGGCGACGCTCGTCATCTCGGTCGGGCTGCTGCTCGCGCTGGCCGCACCGGCGCTCGGCATGAAGCTGAAGTTCCCCGGCATGGAGGACCTGCCCCGCACGACTCCGGCGATGCAGGCGTACGACAGGCTCACCGCCGCCTTCCCGAGCGCCGGCACCAATCACGTGGTGGCCGTCCGGGCGCCCGCCGATCAGGCCGACCGGGTACGCGCCGCTCTCACCGACCTGTCCACCCGGGCGGCCGGCGATCCGCTGTTCGCCCCGGCCGAGGCGGACGGCCCGAAGATCGAGGTGTCGGCCGACCGGCGGGTCTCGGTGCTGGACGTCCCCACCCCGTACGCCAGTCGGGACGACCGGTCGGTGCAGTCGTTGGAGAAGCTGCGCGGCGGCCTGGTCCCGGCCGAGCTGCGCGGCATCCCCGGCATCGAATACGCGGTGGGCGGCGGCGTGGCCGACAGCGAGGACTACGCGCAGCACGTCCGGGACAAGTTGCCGCTGGTCATGGGCTTCGTGCTGGTGCTGACGTTCCTGGTCATGGCGTTCACCTTCCGGTCGGTGGTGATCGCGGCCAGCTCGATCGCGCTGAACCTGCTCTCCGCCGGCGCCGCGTACGGCCTGCTGGTGCTGATCTTCCAGGGTGAGTGGGCGGAGGGACTGCTCGGCTTCACGTCGATGGGCGCCATCGTGTCCTGGCTGCCGCTGTTCCTCTTCGTGGTGCTCTTCGGCCTCTCGATGGACTACCACGTCTTCGTGGTCAGTCGGATCCGCGAGGGAGTCCGGTCCGGCCTGCCCAACCGCGAGGCCGTGTCGTACGGGATCACCTCGTCGGCCGGGGTGGTGACCAGCGCGGCCATCGTGATGGTCGGGGTCTTCTCGATCTTCGCCACGCTGAGCACCATCGACATGAAGCAGCTCGGCATCGGTCTGGCGGCGGCGATCCTGCTGGATGCCACGATCATCCGCGGCGTGGTGCTGCCGGCGTTGATGACCATGCTCGGCGACGCCAACTGGTGGGCCCCGCGCTTCCTGCGACCTCGCCCGGCGCCCGCGCCCACCGACCCACCCGCCCCCGCCCCGGAGCTGGTGCCGGTCCCCTGACCGCCCGAACCCGCTGGGCCAGGCCACGAATCGAGGCCCGGCCCAGCGGGCTCAGGGGAGTGGGCAGGCTTCTCGGGACGCGTCCAGCGTGCGGTCCTTGCGGATCGACGCGAAGCCGTAGCCGACGGTGGTGACACAGAAGTCGTCGGTCGAGCCGGTGTACTCGACGTGGAAGACCGGCTTGTCGGCGTCACTGAACGGCAGCAGCTTGGCGCACTGGGCCAGCCGGACGCACTCCTCGTTGACAGCGAAGTCGAAGTCCGGGGCCAGTGCGGCGAGCTGCGGCACGTCGTTGACCAGCCCGGGGGAGAGGCTCAACGAGCGGGCCAGTTCGGCCAGCCGGCGGTTGAACAGCAGCTGGTCGTCGAAGTCGAGCGGAAAGCCGGTGCGCGCCGCGTACCCGTCGGCGTCGAAGAGCGCCACCGCGCCGAATCCCTTGCCCCGGCAGAGCCGGAACCGGTCGGTCAGTACCGGTCGGAGCGCGTCCCAACTGCGGACGTCCAGCCACCGGCTGTCGGGTCGACGTCCGGCCGCGCCCCGGACGACCTCCGGGAACCGGCTGGCGTCCGGGTCGTCGGAGCGGACCGACCCCACGTTGACCTGGCAGATCAACCGGCGGTCCCGGGAGCGCAGCTCAGCGGTCTGCGCGGCGGTGGTGGCCACCGGGTCGAGCAGGAAGACGTCGGCGTCCACCATCGGGTCGAGCGGGCCGCTGAGCTGCCACTGCCACTGCCAGTGCCGGGCCTGGGCCGCCGGCCACGCGGTGGGCGCGCCGGGCGGGGTCAGCGTGGGCCGGCACCCGTACGCCGGCACCACCAGCACGAGGACGACGCCAGCGGACAGGACGCGTCGCAGTGGGCGTACGGCGACGTGTCGCCGCGGCCGGATCCGCATCGGCAGCTCCCGGGTCCCGGACGGCCGGTCGCCGTCCGCACCGGTACGCGGCCCGCACGCTCCGGCCCGACGTACCTCACCGGGTCAAACGAGCGCGGGGGCGGGAACGACGCGCGGTCAGCGCGGCGCCGCGAAGACCTGCGTCCAGTACGGCCCGTTGCTGTTGGCGATGCCGACGCCGATCTCGGTGAACGCGCAGTTCAGGATGTTGGCCCGGTGGCCGGAGCTGTTCATCCAGGCGTCCATCACCGCGGCCGGGGTCTGCTGGTTCCAGGCCACGTTCTCGCCGTACGTACGCCAGGTGTAGCCGACCCGGTCCAGCCGGGTTCCGGCGTTGCTGCCGTCACTGCCGGTGTGCGACATGTTCTTGTGGTCGGCCTGGTCCTGGCTGTGCCGCTGGGCGGCGGTCATCAGCTTGGTGTCGATGCTCAGCGCCTTGCAGCCGGCCTTGGCCCGCTCGGCGTTGACCAGGTCCACCACCTCGCGGGCCTGGGCGCTCACGGTGCCGCTGGAACCGTTGGAACCGGTGGAGGTGCCGGTGTTGCTCGGCGCGCTGCTGCGCTCGACGCTGCGCCGTGACGCGGCGGTGCTCCGCGACGACGCTGGCGTGGGCTTGACGACCTTGCTCGGCGTCGGGCTCGGAGACGTCGGGCTGGGGGTGGCGGACGGGGAGGGCGCGGCGAGGGTGTCCAGCGCCGGTTCCTCGGTCGGCGCGGCCGACTGGGCGAAGGTGTCGTCGACGGCCGTCGGCCGCGCACCTCCGTCGTCACCGCCGGGCAGGGTGAGCGCGCCGACGCCGAAGCTCACCACGAGGGTGGCGGCTGCGGCGGCGCCTCCGATCATCAGCGGTCGGCGCCAGCGGCGTGGGGAGCGGTGCCGTCCCTCGCCGGGCCGTCCGGTCTCGGCGGCGCCGCGCCAGCCGTCGGCGGTGGTCTCCGGGTCGGTGTCGGTGTGCCAGCCGCCGGGCGCCTCGGTGCGCCAGCCGTCGGTGGTGTCCCGGGCCGGGCGGTTGTCGCCCCAACCAGCGGCGGTGTCCTGGGCCGGGCGGTTGTCGCCCCAACCGCCGGTCTCGCCTTCCGGCTGGTGGGCCGGCCAGGCGGCGGCCTGGGCGTCGGCCGCCTCAGCGCGGGTTTCCGGGCCGGTCTGCCGGCCGCCGGTGGGCTGCTGCGGGTGCCACTCGTCGCCCGGCTGACCGGGCTCGTCGCCGAAGAGGTAGGCCGAGCGGGGCTCCGGGCGGTCGTGCAGCCAGGCCGGCTCGTCGGTCGGTCCCTCGGCGCGCCGGGGGGCGCCGTTCGGGTCCATCGGATCGGTCCAGCCGTACACGCCTATGCCTCCAGGGGTCGGTTGCGGGCCGGGGTGACGCTACGGCGCGCCTACGACCTGCGGCAACGTGGCTAAGAAAGAGTTAAGGGGAAGTCGGACGCCAGGGTGCGGACTTCCGCGGATCCGGGCGTACAGTAAAGGCGTCCGGACAGAGAGTGTCCGTGCCTTGCGGCAGCCCCCCCGACAAGTGGACAGGTCGACGTAGAGATGATCTACGGCCTGCGAGAACTTGACGAAGGAGGGGTTTGCGGCTCAATATATAGGTGTCGCCAGTCGCGCCCGGTCATGCCCAGATACAGCCTGGAATGACAGCCGCGTACAAATGGGCGCGCGTTGGCCGGCCTTTCCGGCAGCGCATATCAAGGAGTCAGCATGGCGAAGGCCCTCTACGGCCACGTAGGTGCAGCGCCCGACCGGCGTCTGCTCGACGAGGTCACCCGACTGCGTGCCAGGGTTCAGGCACTGGAGTTCGAGATCACGCGTCTGCGTGCCGACAATGATCGGCTCGCGGCGGCTGCGGCGGAGGCAGACGATCTGCTCCGTCTGGCCGAGCCGGCGCTGACCTGATCTTCAGATCGTAAAAACTGAATCGCACCATCGCAAAAATGCGCGCCGACACCTCTGTGCCGGCGCGTAACACTGTCCGGCGCCTTTTCGGTGCCGACGATTCATGATCTTGTGGTCGATGGTGTGGGAAGCGCACCGCACAGTTACCGGAAAGCGCGCCGACTGATGAAGCTGATCATGAAAGGCGCTTGTCTTTCCCGCGGTCGACGGAACCACAGCGCGCCCACTGTCGACGCGACCCGGGGCGGGTCGCGTGGCGGCCCGCTCCCACCGCCGGGTTAGTCTGCGAGTTCACCCAGGTCCCCACAGCCGGCGACGGTACGGCGGCCACCGGACGAGGATCGAGTAGGTGTATCTCAAGAGCCTGACGGTGAAGGGGTTCAAGTCCTTCGCCTCCGCGACGACGTTGAAGCTGGAGCCCGGGATCACCTGTGTGGTGGGCCCGAACGGCTCGGGCAAGTCCAACGTCGTCGACGCCATCGCCTGGGTCCTCGGCGAGCAGGGCGCCAAGGCCCTCCGTGGCGGCAAGATGGAGGACGTCATCTTCGCCGGCACCGCCGGCCGGGCACCGCTGGGCCGTGCCGAGGTCACCCTCACCATCGACAACACCGACGGCGCGCTGCCGATCGAGTACACCGAGGTCTCCATCACCCGCCGGATGTTCCGCTCCGGTGAGAGTGAGTACGAGATCAACGGCAACTCCTGCCGGTTGCTCGACATCCAGGAGCTGCTGTCCGACTCCGGCATCGGCCGGGAGATGCACATCATCGTCGGGCAGGGCCGACTCGACGGCATGCTGCACGCAAAGCCGGAGGACCGCCGGGCGTTCATCGAGGAGGCGGCCGGCGTCCTCAAGCACCGCAAGCGCAAGGAAAAGGCGCTGCGCAAGCTCGACGCGATGCAGGTGAATCTCAATCGCCTGACCGACCTCACGGCCGAGCTGCGTCGGCAGCTCAAGCCGCTGGGCCGGCAGGCCGAGGTGGCCCGGCGCGCCGCCGCCATCCAGGCGAACCTGCGTGACGCCCGGCTGCGCCTGCTCGCCGACGACCTGGCCACGCTGCGGACCACCCTGGACCGGGAGATCGCCGACGAGACCGCGCTGCGCGAGCGGCGCGAGCAGATCGAGGGTGAGCACGCCGAGGTGCAGGGTCGGCTCGGCGAGTTGGAGGCCGCCCTCGCGGAGGACGCTCCGCTGCTCGCCGCCGCCCAGGACACCTGGTACAAGCTCTCCGCCCTCCAGGAACGGTTCCGCTCGATCGAGCAGTTGGCCCGGGAGCGGCTGCGGCACCTCAGCGCCACCGGTGACGACGAGCGACCCGGCCGCGACCCGGACCAGCTGGAGGCCGAGGCCGAACGCGTCCGCGAGCAGGAGGAGGAGCTGCGCGGCGCGCTCACCGACGACCAGATCCGCCTCGCCGAGGCGGTCGAGCACCGCCAGGAGCTGGAGCGGCAGCTCGCCGCCGCCGAGCGGGAGCTGGTCGCCGCGGCCAAGGCCATCGCCGACCGGCGGGAGGGGATGGCCCGGCTCACCGGCCAGGTCAACTCCGCCCGGGCCCGGACCACCAGTGCCGGTGAGGAGATCGAACGCCTCGCGGTCGCGCACGCCGACGCACTGGGCCGCGCCGAGCAGGCGCAGGCCGAGCTGGACGCGGTCGCCGCCCAGTCCACCGAGGCGGACAGGGACAACGCGGACCTGGACGCCCGGCACGCCGAGGCGGTCGCCGTGCAGGAGCGGGCGCAGGCCAGCGTCCGGTCGCTGGCCGACGCCGAGCGGGCGGCGGAGAAGGACGCCGCCACCTGGAAGGCCCGGGAGGAAGCGCTCGCCCTGGGGCTGCGGCGCAAGGACGGGGCCGGGGCACTGCTCGCCCGCGCCGGGGACGTGCCCGGCCTGCTCGGCAGCCTCGCCGGCCTGCTCACCGTCGCGCCGGGCCACGAGGCCGCGCTGGCCGCCGCGCTCGGCGGCCTCGCCGACGCGGTCGCCGTCAGCGGGGTGGACGAGGCCGTCGAGGCGATGCGGCTGCTGAAGATCTCCGACGCCGGCCGGGCCGGCCTGCTGGTCGGCAGCCCGGCGGGGCCTGGCATGACCGGCTCCGCGGACGCGCTGCGCCCGAAGCTGCCCGACGACGCCCGGTGGGCGCCCGACCTGGTGGAGTGCAGCGCCGAGCTGCGTCCGGCGGTGCACCGTGCCCTGCGGGACGTGGCGCTCGTCGACGACCTCGCCGCCGCCGCCGAGCTGGTCGCCAGCAACCCCGAGCTGCGGGCGGTCACCCCGGACGGTGACGTGGTCGGGGCGTACGCGGCGGCGGGCGGGTCGGCCAAGGCCCCCAGCTACATCGAGGTGCAGGCCGCCGTCGAGGAGGCCCGCGCCAACCGGCTCACCGCCGAACGCGCTGGGCTGGAGCTGCGGGATCAGTTGGTCGAGGCGCGCGCCGAGGTGGCCACCGCCAAGGAGGCCGTACAGCACGCCGCCGCCGAGAAGCGCGAGGCGGAGAGCCACCGCAACGCCGCCGCTCGCCGGCTGGCCGAGCTGGGCGCGGCGGCCCGGTCCGCGAAGGCCGAGACCGACCGGCTCGGCGACTCCCGCTCCCGCGCCGAGGCCGCCCGGCAACGGGACCTCACCGCGCTCGCCGAGCTGGAGGAGCGGCTGCGGCTGGCCGAGGAGACGCCGGTCGACGCCGAGCCCTCCACCGAGGAACGCGATCAACTGGCGGCCATGGTGCCGCAGGCCCGGCAGAACGAGATGGAGGTCCGGCTCGCCGTGCGTACCGCCGAGGAGCGGGTCTCCTCGATCGCCGGCCGGGCCGACTCGCTCGCCCGGCAGGCCACCGCGGAGCGGGCCGCCCGGGAACGCGCGGCGGCCCGGCGGGCCGCCCGCGCCCGGGGGGCGGGCATCGCCCGGTCCGTCGCCGGCGGCGCCCGGGAGGCGCTGACCCGGCTGACCACCTCGATCGCTACGGCCGAGGAGCACCGCGACGCGGTAGCCCTGGAGCGCGCCGCGCGCGAGGCAGAGCTTCAGGAGGTACGCGGGGCTGCCAAGCGGCTCGGCGCGGAGCTGGAGCGGCTGACCAGTCAGGTGCACCGCGACGAGGTGGCCCGGGCGGAGCAGCGGCTGCGCATCGAGCAGTTGGAGGCGAAGGCCGCCGAGGACTTCGGGCTGGACGTGGAGACGCTGGTCGCCGAGTACGGCCCCACCCAGCCCGTTCCGCCGACCCCTGTCGACGTCGCGGCTGCTGAACGTGACGGTCTGCCGGTGCCCGAGCCGGTGCGCTACGAGCGGCCGGTGCAGGAGAAGCGGGCCGCGAAGGCGGAACGCGAACTCGCCCTGCTCGGCAAGGTCAACCCGCTCGCGCTGGAGGAGTTCGCCGCGCTGGAGGAGCGTTTCAAGTTCCTCTCCGAGCAGTTGGAGGACCTCAAGGCCACCCGCCGGGACCTGCTCACCGTCGTCAAGGACGTGGACGAGCGGATCCTGGAGGTCTTCGCCAGCGCCTTCGAGGACACCGCCCGCGAGTTCGAGCAGGTGTTCACAGTGCTCTTCCCCGGCGGCGAGGGACGGCTGATCCTCACCGAACCGGACGACCTGCTCACCACCGGCGTCGAGGTGGAGGCCCGCCCACCGGGCAAGAAGATCAAGCGGCTGTCGCTGCTCTCCGGTGGTGAGCGGTCGCTGACCGCGGTGGCCATGCTGGTGGCGATCTTCCGCGCCCGACCCAGCCCGTTCTACATCATGGACGAGGTGGAGGCGGCCCTGGACGACGTCAACCTGGGCCGGCTGATCACCTTGCTGGCACAGTTGCGGGAGAAGAGTCAGCTGATCGTCATCACGCACCAGAAGCGGACGATGGAGATCGCCGACGCGCTCTACGGCGTGACGATGCGCAGCGGGGTCACTCAGGTGATCAGCCAACGGCTCAACCGGGCCGACGAGGACGACCAGCGGCCTGGCCGCGGCGAGGAGAACGGGTAGTGGCTCGGGAACGCGCGACGGCGCTCCTGCTGGACTTCGACGGCGTACTGCGCCGGTGGGACCCGGCGGTGGCCGCCGTTGTCGAGCGGGAGTACGGCCTCTCCGAGGGTGTGCTCGGCGAGATCGCCATGCAGTGGGGGCGGCTCCAGCCGGTGCTCACCGGCCAGGTCAACCACGCCGAGTGGATGAGCAGCGTGGCGGACGCCCTGACCGAATCGGTGGGCAGCCCGGAACGGGCCCGCGCCGCTGTGGAGCAGTGGCAGAGCTACCGGGGCGAGGTCGACCAGGAGGTGTTGGCGTTCGTCCGGGAGGTCCGTGCGGCGGGCATCCGGGTCGGGCTGGGCACCAACGCCACCGACCTGCTCGACGCCGACCTGGCCGCGCTCGGCCTGGTCGGCGAGCTGGACGTGGTGGTCAACTCCTCGGTGATCGGCGTGCACAAGCCCGCCCCGGAATACTTCAAGGCCGCCTGCGTGGCCCTGGCCACCCCGCCGGCCCGGGTCCTCTTCGTCGACGACGAGGACTGGGCCGTGCGGGGCGCGCGCGCCACCGGGCTGTCGGCGCACCGCTGGGGCGGCCACGCCGACCTGCGTTACCTCCGGGCGGCCCTGGACTACTGAGTCGGGCCGCCTCTCAGCTCAGGCCGGGGACCTCGGTCACCGTGAACGGTGGAGCCGGCGCGGTCGCGTTGAGCTGGCTGTTGACCCACAGCAGCCGGTCGCGGTCGCGGGCCAGGGTGGTCGGGGACTGCTCCAGGCCGGCGGTGCGGGACTGCCGGACCACCCGGGCGGCCCGAAGGTCACCGTCCAGCACCGCCAGGTTCACCGCGAAGCGGTACCCGTCAGCGGGGTCGGGGAAGTTGACCACACCGTAGAGGCGGTTGCCCTCCAGCAACAGCCCGTCGGCACCGAGCTGTCCACCCGACACCCTGACCTCGCTGGCCGTGGCGTCGGCGAGGTCGATGCGCCAGAGACGTTCGGTGCCCGGCGCCCCGGTGCCCTGGTCGGCGACGAGCGCGAGCCGATCGCCGGCGCTGGCGACGATGCCGTTGAGGAAGCCAGGGGCGGTCGGGAAGTCGGACGGCCGCAGCCACGGTTCGAGCGGGCCCACGCGCCCACCGTCCAGCGTGGCCCGCCAGATCGTGCCGCCGACCGAGTCGGTCACGTACACGGCGTGGTCGGTGATCACCAGGTCGTTGAGAGCTGCACCGGTCACCGCGCTCCGCTTCGCCAGCAGGCGCCCGTCCGGGTCGTACACGAAGAGGGTCGCGGTGTCGTAACCGGCCACGAAGAGTCGGCCGGCGCGATCGACGTGGATCCCGGCGGCGTGGGTTCGCCCGTCCGAGCCCGCGGGGAGGAACGGACGCAGCCGCCGGTGCCGGACGTCACCGCGGTAGACGGCCCCGGTGGCGAGGCTGGTGACGTACATGGTGCCGGCGCGGGTGACGGCTATGCCCTCGGGCAACACGCCCGGTTCAGTGGAGACGACGTAGGTGTCGGCACGCTCGACGGCGGCGTGGGCTGGGGCGCCAGAGGTGCCGGCGAGCAGGACCACGCTGGTGGCCAGGACAAGGAAGGTGTTCATGCGACGAGGATCCGGTCCGGTCGCGGCCTGCTCCATGCCCTTTCAGGCAGGGCCGAACTGTGGCTAGCGTCGGCTCATGCTGACGTTGCAGCTCACCGCGACGGATCTGAGCCGCACCGTCCTGCGCCCCGAACCCGCTGTGCTGCTCGAACTCGGGGCGGCCGGCCAGCGGCTGTTCGAGGCCGCACCGGAACACCTCGCGGCCTGGCGGGCACGCACCCGGGCGGCGCTGCGTCCGGAGATGCGTCCGTACCTCGACCTGTGCCGGCTGCCCGGGTGGTTTCCGGACTTCCTCACCCCGCCCAGCCTCGGCAGCGACCTGCCGGCAGCCCTGGACGAGGTGCTGGCCACCCCGACGGCGACGCTGGCGGCGGAGCTACGACCCCGGATCGCCGCCGGCGACCTGCCGGCCCGGGTCGGTGCCCTCGCCTCTGGCGACACGGCCGCCCGGCAGCGACTCTGCGTGGCGATGCGGGCGTTCCACCAGATCGCGGTCGCGCCGTACCAGCAGACGATCACGGCAGCGGTTCGCGGCGACCGCGCCGTGCGGGCACACACCATGGTGGACGCCGGGATCGACCGCGTCCTGCGTGACCTGAGCCCGTACCTGTTCTGGAAGCCGTACGGCGAGCGGTACGAGTTGTCGTACGAGTGTGGATTCGCTGACGGGATCATCCTGGCGCCGGCCGGCCGAGGCGTCACCCTGGTGCCGTCGTACCTGCTGCCCCGGCCCTGCGTGCTGGACGACCCGGCCGGCCCGCTGGTGCTGGCCTATCCGATCCGTCCCACCGCCCAGCGGGCGCTGGTGAGCAGCAAACCCCTGGCTGACCTGCTGGGGCGGACCCGAGCGGCGGTGTTGGGTGCGATCGCTGACGGCCCGAGCACCTCACAGGTGGCCCGGGCGGTCGGCATCTCCCTCGCCTCGGCCAGCCAGCACGCCTCCGTCCTCCGGTCGGCCGGGCTGGTCACCACCCACCGGGCGGGCCCGGCGGTGCGGCACACGCTCACCCCGCTGGGCGAGCACCTGCTCCGCGCCGGGCACACCGGGTGACGGGACCGCTCGTCACTCGCCGGTGACGCCGTCGATGCGTTCCCGGATCAGGTCGGCGTGACCGTTGTGCCGGGCGTACTCCTCGATCATGTGCACGTAGACCCAGCGCAGGTTGAAGGTGCGCTTCTTCGCGCCGACCTCGGTGAACGTCTCGTCGAGCGAGTGGCCGGCGGCGGCCTCGCGGGCCAGCGCCACCTCGCTGTGGAAGGTGGCGAAGTCGGCCTCGGCGTTCGCGGCGCTGACGTCGTGGTCGGCGTCCGGGTTCTCCGGGGTGAAGTACGGGTAGTCGACACGCTCGCCGGCGAAGTTCTCCCGGAACCACCAGGCCTCGACCTCGGCCAGGTGCCGGACCAGACCGAGCAGGGTCAGCCCGGACGGTTCCACGCTCGGGGTCCGCAACTGCTCCTCGGTCAGGCCGGCGCACTTGAGTAGCAGTGTCTGTCGGTGGTAGTCGAGCCAGCCGTCGAGCATGGTGCGCTCGTCGCCGACGTACGGTTCGGGGGTCCGGGTGATCTCCGGTGCGATCCAGGTCATGCCGCGCATCCTGCCCGGCACCTCGGACACTGCGCGACGGGTTATCAGGGCACCACGACGACGGGCCAGCGGCCGGCGCGGACCAGCCGGGTGGCGACCGAGCCGACCAGCCGGTGTCCGGCCTGCTCGGAGGCGCCGACCACCAGCATGTCGGCCTGGAATTCGTCGGCCGCCGCGCACAGTTCGCCGTACGCGTCGCCGCGGCGCACCAGCAGGGTCACCGGGATGCCCCACTGCTCGGCCCCGCGCCGGCACTCCCGGCGCAGCTCGTCGGCCAACTCGTCGTGGGTGCGCTGGACCGCGCCGGCGTCCATCCCGGGCACCAGGGCGGTCAGCCCGCTGGGTGAGCTGACGAAGACCACCACCAGTGCGGCGCTCTGCCGACGGGCCAGGCCGGCGGCGTAGGAGCCGGCCCGCTCGGAGGTGCGGGTGCCGTCGATGCCCACCATGATCACCCGTGGTCCGTCCGTGCCGCGCTCGAAGGGCAACGGTCGGGTCCGGGGACCGTACTCCTCGCGGTCCGGTGCTCCCACGCCCATGGCTCTACCTCACCTCTGCTCGCCGGTACGGATCACGGGTGCGCCAGCGCCGGCGGCGAGAGTCGATTCCCGCTCGACCTCGTCGGAAACCGGGTTGCCGTTGTGCTGGCGCAGCGGCACCTCCTTGATGAAGGACACCGCGATCAGCGCGATCAGCGCGAACGGGGCGGCGGCCAGGAAGATGTCACCGGCGCCGTGGCCGTACGCGCTCTCCACCACGGCCCGCAGCGGGCCGGGCAGGGTGTGCACGTCGGGCAGGGCGCCGCCGCTGCCGGAGCTGGAGGCCGGGATACCGAGCTGGGCCAGCCCGTCGGCGGTGTAGTCCTTCACCTTGTGGGCGAGGACCGCGCCGAGGGCGGAGACGCCGATCGCGCCACCCAGGCTGCGGAAGAACGCCACCACCGAGCTGGCCGCGCCGAGTTCGTGCGGGCCGACGGTGTTCTGTACGGCGAGGACCAGGTTCTGCATGGTCATGCCCAGGCCGACGCCGATCAGCAGCATGTAGACGCTGAGCAGTGTGAAGCTGGTGTCGGCGCGGAGGGTGCCCATCAGCGCGAAGCCGATGGTGAGCAGCGCCGACCCGATCACCAGGTACCGCTTCCAGAGGCCGGTCCTGGTGATGACCCGCCCGATGACGGTGGACGCGACCAGCAGGCCGAGGATCATCGGCAGGGTCATCAGACCGGACATGGTCGGGCTCTGACCGCGGCTGATCTGGAAGTACTGGCCCAGGAAGATCGACGCGCCGAACATGCCCACGCCGACCGCGATGCTGGCGACGACGGCGAGGGTGATGGTGCGGTTGCGGAACAGCCGCGGCGGGATCATCGGCTCGGCGGCCCGGGTCTCGACCCGGATCGCCAGCGCGCCGAGGACCAGCGCGCCGACGACCATGACGGCGGTCTGCCAGGAGGTCCAGGCGAACTGGTCGCCGGCGAGCGAGACCCAGATCAGCAGCACCGAGACGGCCGCGGTGATCAGGGTGGCGCCCCACCAGTCGATCTGGGCCTTCCGCTTGACCACCGGCAGGTGCAGGGTCTTCTGGAGCACGATCAGCGCGAGGATGGCGAACGGCACGCCGACGTAGAAGCACCAGCGCCAGCCGAGCCAGGAGGTGTCCACGATGACGCCGCCGATCAGCGGGCCGCCGATGGTGCCCACTGCCATCACGGCGCCGAGGTAGCCGCTGTAGCGACCGCGTTCGCGGGGCGCGATCATCGTGGCCATGATCACCTGGGCCAGGGCGGTGAGGCCGCCGACGCCGACGCCCTGGAGCACCCGGCAGGCGATCAGCTCACCGGTGCCCTGGGCGAGACCGGCGAGCACCGAGCCCAGCACGTAGATCCCCAGGGCGAGCTGGACCAGGGTCTTCTTGCTGGTCAGGTCGGCCAGCTTGCCCCAGATGGGGGTGGTCGCGGTGGTCGCAAGCAGGGCCGAGGTCACCACCCAGGTGTACGCGGACTGGCCGCCGTGCAGTTCGGTGATGATCCGCGGCAGCGCGTTCGAGATGACAGTGGAGGAGAGGATCGCGACGAACAGGCCCAGCAGCAGGCCGGAGAGTGCTTCCAGGATCTGCCGGTGGGTCATGGTCACGGCGGTCGCCTGGGGAGGCACTGTCGCCTGGCTCATCGTTTGTTGCCTCCGAGCGGAGTCGAGGTGGAACGGCGGGGCTGGTACGCACGGGCCGCCTGTGAGTTGCCTGAGGCAACCGTAAGCCTTGGTTGCCTGAAGCAACAACTTGTCGGACCGACGCCCTATTCCCTCGCCTCAGCCGCTACTGCCAGGAGTCGTTGAACCGGCCGAGCAGCCGGGCGAACTCCTCGACGTCCCGCTCCGGCCAGCCGTCGAGGGCACGCAGGAACTCGCCCAGCCGGGCCGCGCGCGCCACGTCGAACCGGCGCTGCCCCTCCTCGGTGAGGCTGATCTGCGCGGCCCGCCGGTCACTCGGATCGGGATCGCGGTGGACCAGGCCGAGGACCTCCAACGCGTTGATCTGCCGGCTCAGCGTCCCCTTGCCCACGCCCAGCCGCGCCGCCAACTCCGTCAACCGGATCGACCCGCTACGGCGCAACCAGAGCAGCAACCCGTAGGTGTTCGGCTCCAGGTTCGGGTGCACCTCCCGGGCGATCTCCCAGGAGACCGCCCGACCACGGCGCAGCAGAGCGGTCAACTCGTGCTCGACCGCCCGGATCGGCTCCGGCAGGTGCTCGTCCACGCGTAGAGACTACGGCGCGGTCGGCTCGCCGCCGCCGGAGAGTCGACGCCGCATCACCGGGCGTAGGTGCCCGTCCTTCGTGGTGCCCTCGATCACCACGTCGGCCCCGCGCCCCTGATGGGTCAGAGTGGCGACCGCGTTACCGAAGTAGGGACCGGCCAGCTTGCGCCAACGCACCCCCGGCCGGCGTACGCCCGCCGAACGGGCCAGCGCCCGGGTGGCCCCGGCCGGACCGGGCGACCACCCCAACCGCATCAGCGGACGGATACCCGCCGGCACCTGGTTGTGGATCGGCGAACAGGTGAGCTGGTGCACCGGAGTGACCACCGCCGGGTCGGCGAACCGGGCCCGCGCCACGTACGAGTGGTGCACGTCACCGGAGAGCACGCTGATCGACGCCGGTGGCGCGTACGCCGGGCCGGCCCCGATCCGCGCGCCGGACTGCCGCGGCGTGCCGGTGCCGATGCGGGCGAACGTCTCCGCGAGTGCCTCGAAGGACCGCCGGAACGCCGCCCAGTGCTCCAGGTCCAGGGCGCGGCGCAGCTTCTCCGCCCCGCGCGCCACCCACTGTCGGCGCGAGTCCGCCAGTTTCTCGTTCCAGGCTTCGATGTGGTGGATGCCCTGCGGCAGCAACCAGGGCAGCGAGGCGCCCACCACGAGGTGGTCGTAGACCCCGTGCGCCTGGTCGAGGAACCAGGCCCACTCGCCGGGCGGCAGCATCGCCCGGCTGTTGGACTCGAGCACCCGGCTGCACCGGTTGTCCAGCATGACCAGCCGGGTCCGGCCCAGGTCCAGCGCGTAGCTCCACTGATACTGCACCGCGCGCCAACGCTCGGTGTCGTGCGCCAGGTCGGACTCCTGGTCGACCCGGTGGCCGAACTCGCGCAGCACGCCGGTGGCGTCCTCGGCGGCGGCGACCTTCGCGAAGACCGGATCGGCGACGATCTCGTCGGGGGAGAGGTTGCCCAGGTGCTGGTAGACCCAGTACGAGGCGAGCCCACTGCCGATCCGCTCCTGCCACCACGGCTGCTCGCGCACCTCGGCCCGCCACGCCGCCGAGGTGTTCCAGTCGTCGATGATCTCGTGATCGTCGAAGATCATCACGCTCGGCACCGTGGAGAGCAGCCAGCGGATCTCCGGATCACGCCAGGACTCCAGGTAGAGCTTGGTGTACTCGTCGAAGCTCACCACCTGGTCGGCAGGGGCGCCCTTCGGCCGCCGCCGCCGTCGACGCAGCAGCCGCCGCACCGTGGGCGAGGTGACGTCGGCGTAGACCTGGTCACCGAGCAGCACCAGCAGGTCCGGCAGCGGGTTCGACTCCGGGTCGGCCATCAACCGTCGGGCGTACGCGTCCAGCGCGTCCGGCGGCAGCTTGCGGGTGGTGGCGTGCTGGGTGGTCTCCCGGCACGAGCCGAAGATCAGACTGACCGGCTGGTCCCGATCGTCGGCTGCCCGGGTGCGGATCACGCTCGGCGGGAACCCGCTGCTCGGCACCGGCCAGACGATCTCGTCGTCGACCAGCACCTCGTAGGTGGTCTCGCTGTCCGGAGTGAGCCCCTCCACCACCACGAGGGCGTAGTGGTGGTCGTACGCCGAGAAGGTGGGCGCGGTGCCGGTGGCGCCGCCGGCGGTGCGGACGGCGACCACGGCGGGCGCCGCCGTCTCCACCCAGATCGTCGCCCGGGTGTCCACCACTCGCCGCAGAAGTGGGCCGATGAGGAGGTGTGCGGCGGGCATGCGGCCGAGCCTACCGCCGGTTCGCCGGTGCCGGCCGGGTGCGGTGCTGAGACCCCCAGCGCCGCACCTGGGAGCGGTGGGCTGAGGCTCCAGGCGCGGCTCGGGGTGCGGTGGCTGGGACGCCGCCGTCCGCATCTGACAGGATTCCGGCATGGCCGAATATCTCGTCCTCGCTCTGGTCCTGCTCGGTGTGCTGATCGCCGGCACAGTCGGGCTGGTCGTGCCGCGCTTGCGGCGGCGGCCCGAGCCCCCGCTGCCGCGCACCGAGGTCGACACCAGGGCCGAGGAGGATCTCGCCGGACCGCCGGTCGAGGCACCGGAGTCCGATCTGTCCACCGGCGTCCTGGTCGAGCCGCCGCCGGTGCTCGAACCGCAGGTCGAGGTCCCCGAGCCGACCGCCGGGCGGCTTGTCCGGCTCCGCTCGCGGCTGTCCCGCTCACAGAACGTGTTCGGCAAGGGCCTGCTCGGCCTGCTCGCCCGCGACCACCTCGACGAGGACGTCTGGGAGGAGATCGAGGACAGCCTGATCACCGCCGACGTGGGCGTCGACGCCACCCGCGACATCGTCGACCGGCTCCGCGAGCGCACCCGGGTGCTCGGCACCCGCTCGGCCTCCGAGCTGCGGGCACTGCTCGCCGCCGAACTGGTCAACGCGCTCGACCCGAGCCTGGACCGCTCGTTGCGGACCGCCCCCAAGGACGGCGTGCCGGCGGTGGTCCTGGTCGTCGGCGTCAACGGCGCCGGCAAGACCACCACCTGCGGCAAGATCGCCCGGGTGCTGGTGGCCGACGGTCGCAGCGTGCTGCTCGGCGCGGCGGACACCTTCCGGGCCGCCGCGGCAGACCAGCTCGAGACCTGGGGCTCGCGCGTCGGCGCGGAGACCGTCCGCGGACCCGAGGCCGCCGACCCGGCCAGCGTCGCCTTCGACGCCGTCAAGCGCGGCATCGACACCGGCGTGGACACCGTGCTCATCGACACCGCCGGCCGCCTGCAGAACAAGGTCGGCCTGATGGACGAGCTGGGCAAGGTCAAGCGCGTGGTGGAGAAGCAGGGCCCGATCGACGAGACACTGCTCATCCTGGACGCCACCACCGGGCAGAACGGCCTGGAGCAGGCCCGGGTCTTCACCGACGTGGTCAACGTGACCGGAGTCGTGCTGACCAAGCTCGACGGCACCGCCAAGGGCGGCATCGTGATCGCCGTACAGCGCAAGCTCGGCATCCCCGTGAAGCTGGTCGGCCTCGGCGAAGGCAAGGACGACCTGGCCCCGTTCGACCCGGCGCAGTTCGTCGACGCGTTGCTGGGGACCGAGGCCACCGGCCGGGACGCGTAGTCTCGGGTGACCACTGACGATCGCGCGTACGCGGGCTGGCGCGACCCCGGCCATCCTTCGCAGCGCCTCGGGAGACCGTACGTGACTTCGCAGGAGATCCCGCTGCACGGCGGCAACGTGAGCACCGTTGTCCGCGTGGGTGACACGGTCCGGCGCAACGCCGGACCGTGGACCCCGTCCGTGCACGCGCTGCTGCGCCACCTGGAGTACGTGGGGTTCACCGGCGCCCCCCGGGCGCTCGGGATGGACGAGCGCAACCGTGAGGTGCTGTCGTACCTGGAGGGGGAGTGCGGAGAATATCCGCTCGCCCCGCACTGGGTGACCGACGAGGCCCTGGTCACCGTCGCCACCATGCTGCGGATGTTCCACGACGCGCAGTACGGCTTCACCCCTCCGCAGTCGGCGGTCTGGCGCTCGTTCGGGCCCCCACCACCGGACACCGAGGTGATCTGCCACCACGACGCCGCGCCGCACAACGTCATCTGGCGTCCGGACGGCACCCTCGGGCTGATCGACTTCGACCTCGCCTCGCCCGGGGCCCGCATCTACGACGTGGCGTACGCGGCCTGGACCTGGGTGCCGATCTTCGCGGACCGCGACTCGATCACCCTGGGCTGGAAGCACCCGGACCGGCCGCGCCGGCTCCGGCTCTTCGCCGACGCGTACGGGCTGATCCCCCGGGACCGGCACCGGCTGATCCGGACCATCCGCAAACGGATCGTGGACCACGTCGAGGGGATCCGCCGGATGGCCGCCGCCGGTGAGCCGGCGTTCGTCCGAATCGTGCACAAGGGCCACCTGCGTCGGCCGATGCGCGATCTGCGGCTGCTCGACTACGAGCGGCACGCTCTGGAGAACGCCCTCCGCTGAGTGCCTTTCGGTCGATGCTCGGCCGGTCCCGTCGAGCGCACCGGTCGATGCCGCTGACCGGTCAGCCATCGACGCGCGCCGTCCGGTCGATCCACAGTCGTCCATGCTGCTGACTGTGCGGAGTTGGTGACACGTCCGAAACAACCCGTCACGAAACGGAAACCCGCACGGGACCCAAAGTGAAACAGCCGGCCGCGAAGCTTCCGCGCAACCGGCCTACGGGCGACGCTGCCCCGGAAAGCCGCGAAGGAGGACTTCACCTTTAGGAGGCCAGCGTGCCTGAAGCACCGACGATCGACGGCGCCAATACCACGTGGCTGCTGGTTTCGACCGCGCTCGTGCTGCTCATGACCCCCGGACTGGCGCTGTTCTACGGCGGCCTCAACCGGGCCAAGGGCGTACTCAACATGATGATGATGAGCTTCTCGGCTATCGGGCTCATCTCTATTCTGTGGTGGTTCTACGGTTTCAGCGTCGCCTTCGGGACCGACGTGAACGGCTTCTGGGGTGACCCGGGCGCGTACCTCGGCACCAAGACCTTCCTCGCCGAGACCGACCTGTGGGGTGCCACGGCGGAGAACCCCAGCGGCATCGGGGTCCCGCTCTACGTGTTCATGGCCTTCCAGATGGTCTTCGCGGTGATCACCGTCGCGCTGATCAGCGGTGCCATCGCCGACCGGGCCAAGTTCGCCGGCTGGCTGCTGTTCGCCTTCGGCTGGGCCACCCTGGTCTACTTCCCGGTCGCGCACTGGGTGTGGGGCGGCGGCATCATCGGCGCCGACATCCACGCGCTGGACTTCGCCGGTGGCACCGCTGTGCACATCAACGCCGGTGCGGCGGCCCTGGCCGTGGCCCTGGTCCTCGGCAAGCGGCTCGGTTGGCCGCGTGAGGGCATGAAGCCGCACAACATCCCGCTGGTCGCGCTCGGTGCGGGTCTGCTGTGGTTCGGCTGGTTCGGGTTCAACGCCGGCTCGGAGCTGACCGTCGACTCGGTCGCCGGCCTCGCCTTCATCAACACCCAGCTCGCCACGGCGGCGGCGGTGCTCGGCTGGATCGCAGTCGAGTGGGTCAAGGACCGTAAGCCGACGATGGTCGGCGCCTCGTCCGGCGCAGTCGCCGGTCTGGTCGCCATCACCCCGGCCTGTGGCTTCATCGCACCGTGGGCGTCCGTCCTGCTCGGCATCGTCGCCGGCGTGGTGTGCGCGCTCGCCGTCAGCCTCAAGTACAAGCTCGGCTACGACGACTCGCTCGACGTGGTCGGCGTGCACTTCGTCGGTGGTTGGATCGGCTCGCTCTGGCTCGGTCTCTTCGCCACCAACTCGGTTAACGCCGCGATCACCGACGTGGTGGGCGCCTCCGACGGTCTCTTCTACGGCGGCGGCGCGACCCAGCTCGGGCGGCAGGCCCTCGCCGGCCTGATCGTCACCGTCTGGTCGTTCGGCATCGCCTGGGTGCTCGCCTTCGTCATCGAGAAGACCATCGGGTTCCGGGTCAAGGCCGAGGCCGAAGTCGAGGGCATCGACATCGGCGAGCACGCCGAGAGCAGCTACGACCTGTCCCCGGCCGGTGGCGGCACGGGCGGCGCGTTCGCGATGGCCGGCATCGGCACCCCCGGTGGCAGCACGACGAGCGGCGCCAAGCCGGAGGCGGAGCCCGCCGAGCCGGTCAGCGAAAAGGTCGCCGGTTAACGTTCCTGGGATGGAGGGGTTGGACATGAAGCTGGTGACCGCAGTCATCAAGCCGTACCAACTGGACGCTGTGAAGGAGGCCCTGCACGCCCTCGGGGTGGCCGGGCTGACCGTCAGCGAGGTTCAGGGGTACGGGCGGCAGAAGGGGCACACCGAGGTCTACCGGGGTGCCGAGTACACGGTCGAGTTCCTGCCCAAGATCCGGGTAGAGGTGCTCACCGACGAGATCGACGTCGACAAGGTGGTGGACGCCATCGTCGGAGCGGCCCGCACGGGCAAGATCGGTGACGGCAAGGTCTGGGTCACCGGTGTCGAAGAGGTCGTCCGGGTACGTACCGGCGAACGCGGCCTCGACGCCCTCTGACCGCGACCACTAACGACATGACCTCGTTGATCAAGAAGAACGCGTCAGGACCCGCCGATGACGGCGACGCGAACCTCTTGATCAACGAGGTCGTCGGCGTTCCCGGGGGGATCGGGGAAGCCGCTCGGCGGGGGCGCGCTGCCGCGTACGACTCGTTTCTGCGGGGTTTGCTGCCGGAGCGGGACGGGGTGGCGCTGCTGGCGGTCGGGGGGTTGGGCCGGCGGCAGTGCGCCCCGTACGGCGACCTCGACCTGGTGCTGGTGCACGCCGGGGTGCCCGGCACCGACGAGTTGGCCGCCTCCGTCTGGTACCCGATCTGGGACGCCGGCCTGCGGCTCGACCATTCCGTCCGCACCGTCGCCGAGGCGCTCTCGGTGGCGCAGGACGACGTCAAGGTGGCCCTCGGGCTGCTCGACGCCCGGCTTGTCGTGGGGGACCAGGCGCTGGCCGACGCGCTGATCCGTACCGCCGCCGATCACTGGCGGCGCACCGCCGTCCGGCACCTGCCCGGCCTGCGGGAGGTCACCGAGGCCCGCTGGCAGGCCCACGGCGAGTTGGCGTTCCTGCTGGAGGGCGACCTCAAGGAGGCCGCCGGAGGTCTGCGCGACGTGGGGCTGCTGCGGGCGATCTCCGCCGCCGGCATCACCGACGCGCTGCGTCCCGCCGTACGCGCCGCCCACCTGCGTTTGTTGGACACCCGCGACGCGCTGCACCAGCAGGTCGGCCGACGGGTCGACCGGCTGGTCGCTCAGGAACGCGACGGAGTGGCCACACTGCTCGACCTGGAAGACGGCGACGCGCTGCTGCGTCGGGTCGCCGGTGACGCCCGTACGGTCAGCCACGCCCTGGACGACGCCTTCCGCGCCGCCGACCGGCTGCGCTCCGGCCGGTCGCGGGGCGGGAACGGTCGCCCGGCCCGCCGCCCGGTCGCCCGCGACGTGGTCGAACACGACGGCGAGTTGGTGCTCGCCCGCACGGCGATCGGCGCGCGCCCCGACCCGAGCCTCTCGCTGCGGGTGGCCGCCGCGTCCGCCACGACCCGAATCCCCATCGCGCGGGCCACCTGCGAGTGGCTGGCCGCGTACTGCCCGCCGCTGCCCGCCCCCTGGCCGGCCGAGGCCCGGGCCGCGCTGATCACCCTGCTCGGCGCCGGTGCCGGCCTGGTGCCGGCCTGGGAGACCAGCGACCGGTACGGGCTGGTCGACGGCTGGCTCCCCGAGTGGACCCGGCTGCGCAGCCTGCCGCAGCACAACCCGGTGCACCGCTTCACCCTCGACCGGCACCTCGTGCAGGCCGCGCACGAGGCCAGCCGGCACGCCCGCGAGGTGGAACGCCCCGACCTGCTGCTGCTCGGCGCCCTCCTGCACGACATCGGCAAGGGCCTCCCCGGTGACCACAGCACCGTCGGTGTGCCGGTTGCCCAGGCGGTGGCCACCAGGGTCGGTCTGCCCGCCCCGGAGGTCGAGCTGATCGGCAAGCTGGTCCGACTGCACCTGCTGCTGCCCGACGTGGCCACCCGCCGGGACCTGAGCGACCCGGTCACCATCGCCTCGGTGGCCGAGGCGGTCGGCGACACGGGCACCCTCGACCTGCTGCACGCCCTGGTCCGCGCCGACGCGGCGGCGACCGGGCCGGCTGCCTGGTCCGACTGGAAGGGCCGACTCGTCGCCGAACTGGTCGCCCGGGTCCGTACCGCGCTGGACACCGGCGTACTCCCCGAGCCGCCCGCCCCGGACCCGGAGCTGCTGGCCGGGCCATTGCCGGTCGTCCACCTGACCGGCGACCGGGTGTCGGTCGCGGCGGCCGACCGGCGGGGTCTGCTCGCCACTGTGGCCGGCTGCCTGGCGCTGCACCGACTGGAAGTGATCTCCGCGGACGCCTCCGCCGTCGACGGTCGGGCCCTCGTCGAATGCCGGGTACAGCCCCGCTACGGCCTCCCGCCGGACCCGGTCCCGCTCCGCGCCGACCTGCGCCGGGCGGTCGCCGGCGACGTGTCGGTCACCCAACGGCTGCGCGGCCGTGCGCTCGCCAGCCGGGGCGGCGGCGCGGCTCCCCGGGTGGTCTGGCACCGCGAGGCGGCCACCGACGCCGTACTGCTGGAACTGCGCGCCGCCGACGCCGCCGGGCTGCTCTACCGGGTCGCCTGCGCGCTCGACGAGGCCGGTGCCCTGGTCCGCGCGGCCCGCATCTCCACCCTCGGCGCCGACGTGGTCGACGCCTTCTACCTGGTCGGCGGTTGGCCGGACGACGCCACCCGGGCCCGCCTGGAGGCCGCGGTCCTAGCCGCCGTCTAACCGCCCCGCCCCGCACTCCCGCGCCCCGCCCCCGCACTCCCGCGTCGATCTTGCACTTAGTGTCCCGGCGTACCGCGCAAAAGCCGCATAGTGGTGGCACAAAGTGCAAGATCGCGGGGGCGAGGGGTGGGATGAGACGGGGCGGCGGGGTACGTCCGGGGGCGTAGGGGCGGTGCCGCTCGTGGACGCACGTCGAGTGGCGTTGGCGCGGGCAGAATGACGGCCATGCGACGAGGTGGGCGGTGGCGGTGGCCGGAGGCGGCGGCGGATGCCGCGCTCGCCCTGGTGCTGCTCGGGTTCGGGCTGCTCGCCACCGGTCTGGCCGCGGACAACCAGCCGGGGTCGAGGCCGGTGGACGCCGCCTGTCGGGCGCTGATCGCCGTCGCCGCGCTCGCCCTGCTGGTCCGGCGACGCGCCCCGGTCGCCACCCTCGCGGTGGTCACCGTGGCGACCTCGACGTACCTGCTGATCGGTTACCCGTACGGACCGATCCTGATCGCGTTCCTGGTCGCTGTGTACACAGTGGCCGTCTGGTTGCCGGTACGCCCGGCGGCGCTCGCCACCGGTGGCGCGTTCGTCCTGTTGTTGGCGCACGTCTTCCTCGGCCGGGGGCCGGCCCCGGGTTGGACGGGAGTGCTGCCCGCGTCGGCCTGGGTGGTCGTACCGTTCGCGGTGGGGGTGGTGGTACGGGTGAGTCGTGAGGCGGCCGCGCGGACCCGTGCCGAAGAGGCCCGCGGCCGTGCGGAACAGGCGCGACGGCAGGCCGACGAGGAGCGGCTGCGCATCGCGCAGGAGGTGCATGACGTGGTCGGGCACGGGCTCGCCGCGATCAGCATGCAGGCGGAGATCGCCCTGCACCTGCTGCCGAAGCGCCCGGAGCAGGCGGAGGTGGCACTGACCGCGATCAGCCGGACCAGCCGCGAGGCGTTGGACGAGCTGCGGGTCACCCTGGGTGCGGTGCGGCGGGGTGCCGAGCGTGAGCCGGTACCCGGCCTGGCCCGGCTCCCCGCGTTGCGCGACCGGCTCGCCGGGGCGGGGCTCGCCGTCGAGGTGCGCGTGGTCGGTGACCCCCGGGAGTTGCCGGCCGCTGTCGACCTGGCCGCGTACCGGGTGGTGCAGGAGGCGTTGACAAACGTGCTGCGTCACGCGGGGGTGGCGAGCGCTGAGGTGACAGTGGACTACCGCGCCGACGAGCTGACCGTCGAGGTCACCGACCAGGGGGCGGGTGCCACGACAGGTCCGACGGACGACGAGGGCGGTCACGGTCTGGCCGGGATGCGCGAGCGGGTCGCGGCGCTGGGCGGACGGTTGACCACCGGGCCGCGCGCCGGAGGCGGGTTCCGGGTGTACGCCGGTCTGCCCGTGGAGCCGGCCACGTGATCCGGGTGCTGATCGCCGACGACCAGGACCTGGTCCGGCTCGGGCTGCGCGCGCTGGTGGAGAGCGAGGACGACCTGGCGCTGGCCGGCGAGGCGTCCGACGGGCTGCGGGCGGTCGAGTTGGCCCGTCAGGAGCGGCCGGACGTGGTGCTGATGGACATCCGGATGCCCGGCATCGACGGCATCGAGGCGACCCGTCGTATCGTCGCCGACCCCGACCTGACCGGTACCCGGGTGGTGGTGCTCACCACCTTCGAGCTGGACGAGTACGTCTTCGACGCACTGCGGCACGGTGCGAGCGGGTTCCTCACCAAGGACACCAGGCCCGCCGAGCTGCTGCGCGCCATCCGGCTCGTCGCCGAGGGGGAGGCGCTGCTGTCGCCGTCGGTGACCCGTCGGGTGGTGCGCGAGTTCGCCACCCGGCCGTCCCGGGTGCTTCGCCCGCACCCCCGGCTGGACACCCTGACCGACCGGGAACGTCAGGTCGTCGGCCTGGTCGGTGAGGGCCTGAACAACGAGGAGATCGCCGCACAGTTGGTGGTCAGCCCGGCGACCGCGCGGACCCACGTCAGCCGGGCGATGGGCAAGCTGGGAGCCCGGGATCGGGCCCAGCTCGTGGTGTTCGCGTACCAGTCGGGGTTGGTGTCGGGGTGAGGCCCGGGCCGGGCGACAGCGGCCCTACGGCCGGGCGGTTACCCTAGCGGTGGCCGGACTCCGCAGTGCCGGCCGCGTTGTGCCCGCCGGAACACTGACAAACGGGATGTTCGCGTGTTTGACACCTTGAGTGACCGCCTGTCCGGGATCTTCACCAAGCTCCGCGGCAAGGGTCGGCTCACCGACGCCGACATCGACGCCACCGCGCGCGAGATCCGCCTCGCGCTGCTGGAGGCGGACGTCGCGCTGCCGGTGGTCAAGGGCTTCATCGCGGCCGTCAAGGAGCGCGCACGCAGCGCCGAGGTCTCCCAGGCGCTGAACCCGGCCCAGCAGATCATCAAGATCGTCAACGAAGAGCTGATCAAGGTGCTCGGCGGCGAGGGGCGACGGCTCCAGTTCGCCAAGCAGCCGCCTACGGTGATCATGCTGGCCGGCCTCCAGGGTTCCGGTAAGACGACCCTCGCCGGCAAGCTGGCCCGCTGGCTCAAGGGCCAGGGCCACCAGCCGCTGCTCGTCGCCGCCGACCTCCAGCGCCCCAACGCCGTCGGGCAGCTCCAGGTGCTCGGTGGCCGGGCCGGTGTCGAGGTGTACGCCCCGGAGCCCGGCAACGGCACCGGTGACCCGGTGCAGGTGGCCCGCGCGTCGATCGAGCACGCGAAGCGCGCCGCCCGCGACATCGTCATCGTCGACACCGCCGGCCGCCTGGGCATCGACGCCGAGATGATGCAGCAGGCCGCCGACATCCGCGACGCCGTCTCGCCGGACGAGGTCATCTTCGTCATCGACGCGATGGTCGGTCAGGACGCCGTCCGCACCGCCGAGGCGTTCCGCGACGGCGTCGGCATCACCGGTGTGGTGCTCTCCAAGCTCGACGGCGACGCCCGTGGTGGTGCCGCGCTGTCGGTCCGCGAGGTCACCGGGCAGCCGATCCTGTTCGCCTCCACCGGTGAGAAGTTGGAAGACTTCGACGTCTTCCACCCCGACCGGATGGCCAGCCGGATCCTCGGCATGGGCGACGTCCTCACTCTGATCGAGCAGGCCGAGCAGGCCTTCGACTCCGATCAGAAGGAGAAGATGACCGCCAAGCTGATGGGCGGTGAGCAGTTCACCCTGGACGACTTCCTCGACCAGCTCATCGCGGTGCGGCGGATGGGCCCGATCGCGAACGTGCTGGCCATGATGCCCGGCATGGGGCAGATGAAGGACCAGCTTTCCGAGCTGGACGACAGCCACTTCGACCGGGTCACCGCGATCATCCGGTCGATGACCCCGGGCGAGCGGACCAACCCGAAGATCATCAACGGCTCCCGCCGGGCGCGCATCGCCAACGGTTCCGGGGTCACCGTGATGGACGTCAACCAGCTGCTCAACCGCTTCGCCGACGCGCAGAAGATGATGAAGCAGATGGGCGGCATGATGGGCCTGCCCGGTGGTGGCCGCCGCAAGGCGACCAAGTCGCCGAAGAACAAGCGCAAGGGCACCAAGGGCGGCGGTCGTCCGCGTACCGGGGCCGGCGCCGGGCTCCCGGGCGGCTTCCCGGGTGGCATGCCGCAGCTCCCGCCGGGAATGGACCCGAACGACCTCGCTGGCGGCCAGGGCCTCCCGCCCGGCTTCAAGCTCCCGAAGATCGACTTCAACAAGCTCGGCAAGGGCGGCGACAAGGGCCCGCGCTGACGCGTGTCGGTGACGGCGGGCGACTGATCCGGCGCTTAGGGTGATGTCGCCCCCGGGAAGGAGATGTCATGACCGCGGCCCCGATCCTGCCCGAACGGCACGAGTGGACGGTCGACGACCTCGGTGATCTGCCGAAGGACCTTCCGTACGAACTGATCAACGGAAGGTTGATCGTGCCGTCCCCCACTGCCGTGCATCAGGACCTCTGCGTCCGACTGCTGCTTGCCATCGAAGTCAACTGCCCGCCGGAATACCTGGTCAGCATCGACCTGTCCATGCGGGTCGACCGGCGCAACGAGCCGCGCCCCGACGTGGTGGTCATCCGCCGCAAGCACGCCGGCCGGTCCCCCGTCCCGGTCGAGGACGCCCTGCTCGCCGTGGAGGTCGTCTCGCCGACCTCCACCTTCCGCGACATGTACGACAAGGCGAAGGTCTACGCGCACGCCGGCGTCCGGTCCTACTGGGTGGTGGACCCGCTCCAGGAGCGCGTCACGCTCACCGAGTACACCCTTGGCGCCAACCGGGAGTACGAGCAGGTCGCCCACACCGAGGACCTGTTCGTCACCGAGCAGCCGTGGAAGGTCTCCGTGGACCTGCCCGCCCTGACCACCCGGAAGAACGACCTGCTCGCCCCCGACGAGGAGTGATCGGGTAGGACTGTGCGCATGGCTCTTCACGTGCGCGGTGTGCTGCTCCCCGACGACGAGGTCCGGGATCTCTGGCTGGTCGGCGACCGGGTGACCTTCACCCCGGTGCCCGGTGCGGAGACAGTCGTCGACGGTGGCTTCGTCCTGCCCGGGCTTGTCGACGCGCACTGCCACATCGGCATCGCCCGAGGTGGCGCCCCGATCACCTCGCTCGACCAGGCCCGCGAGTTGGCCCACGTCGACCGGGACGCCGGGGTGCTGGCGATCCGGGACGCCGGCTCGCCGTACCCGTACCCGGAACTCGACGACGAGCCGGACCTACCGCGACTGGCCCGCGCGGGCCAGCATGTCGCCCCGCCGAAGCGCTACCTGCGCGACATCGGCGTGGAGGTCGACGCCACCGACGTGGCGGCCATGGTGGCCGCGCAGGCGCGGGCCGGCAACGGCTGGGTCAAGCTGGTCGGCGACTGGATCGACAGGGGCGTTGGTGACCTCGCGCCGGCCTGGGACGCGGACACCCTCACCGCGGCAGTCCAGGCCGCGCACAAAGCCGGGGTACGCGCCGCGGTGCACACCTTCTCCGAGTCGGCCGTCGAGATCATGGTGCGGGCCGGCGTCGACTCGGTGGAGCACGGCACCGGGCTCAGCCTCGACCTGATCGACGAGATGGCCCGCCAGGGCACCGCGCTGGTCCCCACAATGATCAACATTGCCACCTTCGGGGGGATCGCCGAGCAGGCGCGGGGCAAGTTCCCCGGGTACGCCGAGCACATGCTCGCGCTGCGCGACGGCTTCCCCGAGGTGGTGCGTGCCGCGCACGAGGCTGGGGTGCCGATCTACGTGGGCACCGACGCCGGAGGCGGCATCGACCACGGGCTGGCCGCCGAGGAGATGCTGCTGCTGCACGAACAGGCCGGCATGGCACCCACCGACGTCCTCGCCGCCGCCTCCTGGGGCGCCCGCGAATGGCTCGGCTTCCCCGGCCTGGTCGAAGGCGGCCTCGCCGACCTGACCGTCTACCCCGAAGACCCCCGTAGCGACCTGCGCGTCGTCCGGGCCCCGTCCCGCACGATCCTCCGCGGCCGCGTCATCCGCTGACCTCGGCGTTCGGGGGATGCCACGACATCCAGGATCGAGCACGATCGTGGTGTGCGGCGAGATCGACGACGAAGATCCGCGCAACATCGGGGATGTTGCTGCCTCCCGCGCGCCTGAGGCAGCAACATCCGAGACGTTGCTCGGATCTTGGGGCGGTGCGGTGCGGGGCGGGGCGTGGGCGCGGAGGGTCAGAGGGCTGGGCGGGCGGCGGCGCTGAAGAGGCGTACGGCAAGGTCGGCGAGGGCCGTCGCGGTCTGCTCGATCGGTTCGCGGGGGAGCACGATGTGGCTGACCACCAGGCGGACGATGGTGTCGGCGGCGAAGGCCAGCGCGGCCTGGTCCGCCCCGGGCAGGTGGTCGCCGGCCCAGTCGATCAGCGCGCCGGACGCCTCGGTGAGGACCACCTCGGCGCGGGTGGTGAGGTACGGCAGTAGCTCGTCCGACCCCCCTCGGGCGCTGGTCAGGATCGCCTTGACCAGCGGGTTGTCCGACGCTGTGGAGAGGGTGCGCGCGATGGCGGCGTACGCGCCGGCCCGTACGTCGGAGCCGTGTGCGAGCAGCGCGTCGCGAACGTCGCCGACGAACCGGTCCACCTCGGCGCGGGCGAGCGCTTCGGCGAGGCCCGCCTTGTTACCGAACTCGTTGTAGACGGTCTGCCGGCTCACCCCGGCCGTGGTGGCCACCCCGCCCATCCGGACCGCGTCCCACCCGGCGGCGATGGTCCGCGCGCGGGCGGCGTCCACGATCGTGTCCCGCAGCCGCTGGCGGGGGGAGTCCGTCGATGTAGCCATGGTGGTCGAATTCTACGGCCGCACCCTCGGCCCGCCCAGCGTCGTCGTCGCCCGCCCGGCCGCACCGTCGGTCCGTCCGGCACCGTCGGTCCGTCGGCTTCGTCGACCTGCCCGGCGTCGTCGCGGCCCGTCGGCGGAGGGGCACGGCATGGCGTGGCGACTCCCGGACGCGGTGTCCGCCCGCGTGGCGCATAGGATGTGCGGTCATGGCACGCGTGCTCACTCCCCGTGCGGAGGATTTCCCCCGCTGGTACCAGGACCTGATCGCCAAGGCGAAGCTGGCCGACAACGGCCCGGTTCGCGGCACCATGGTCATCCGACCGGCCGGCTACGCCATCTGGGAGCGTATGCAGGCTGAGATGGACGCTCGGATCAAGGCGGCGGGTGCGGAGAACGCGTACTTCCCGTTGTTCATCCCGGAGAGTTACCTCAAGCGCGAGGCGCAGCACGTCGAGGGCTTCTCGCCGGAGCTGGCGGTCGTCACCCACGGTGGTGGCAAGCCCCTGGCCGAGCCGATCGTGGTGCGTCCGACCAGCGAGACGGTCATCGGCGAGTTCATGGCCAAGTGGATCGACTCGTACCGGGATCTGCCGCTGCTGCTCAACCAGTGGGCGAACGTGGTCCGGTGGGAGCTCCGTCCGCGGATCTTCCTGCGTACCAGCGAGTTCCTCTGGCAGGAGGGGCACACCGCGCACGCCACCCGTGAGGACGCCCGGGCGTACGCGCGGCGGATCCTGCACGAGGCGTACGAGGACCTGATGGTCAACGTGATCGGCATTCCGGTGGTGGTCGGCCTGAAGACGGCGCGTGAGCGGTTCGCGGGCGCGACGGCCACGTACACCTGCGAAGGCATGATGGGCGACGGCAAGGCGTTGCAGCTGGGCACCAGCCACGAGCTGGGTCAGAACTTCGCCAAGGCGTTCGACATCAGCTACTCCTCCAAGGAGGGCGGCCGGGAGCATGCCTGGACCACCTCCTGGGGCACGTCCACCCGGATGCTGGGTGGTCTGATCATGGCGCACGGCGACGACAACGGGCTGCGCGTGCCGCCGAGGCTGGCGCCGATCCAGGCGTACGTCATGATCGTCAAGGACGGCGACGGCGTCGGCGAGGCGGCGGCCAAGCTGCGCGACGGCCTGCGCGACGCCGGTGTCCGGGTCGCGCTCGACGATCGGACCGACACCCCGTTCGGCCGCCGGGCCGTCGACGCCGAGCTGCGCGGCTATCCGGTACGCGTCGAGGTCGGCCCCCGTGACCTGGCCGTGGGCAACGCGACGGTGGTGCGTCGGACCGACGGTTCGAAGACCCCGACCCCGGTGGCCGACGTGGTCACCGCGGTACTGGCCGCCCTGGAGACCGACCAGCAGGTGCTGCACGACCAGGCGCTGGCCAACCGCGAGTCCCGCACCGTGGAGGTGGCCACCCTGGCCGAGGCGATCGAGGCCGCCGCGACCGGCTGGGCACGGGTGCCGTGGTCGGCGGTGGGCGTGGCCGGCGAGGCGGAGGCGAACGGTCAGGGCGTCACGGTGCGCTGCCTGCTGCGCGCCGACGGTTCGGTACCGGACTCGGAGGACGAGCCGGATCTGATCGCCATCCTCGCCCGCGCCTACTGAGGTGCGGCCGGGCAACCCCGTCGACCGGTTCGAGCCGGGTCGGCTGATCATGCATCGGAACGTGCGGCACGGCCGGATCGGGTGGGTCCGGCCGGCCCGCGTGGTCAGCGACGACGATCGAGGGTTGCTGGTCTGGATCGCCCGGGACTCGCCGGTCGCCCACGAGGTGACCGAGGCCGGGCTGGGGATGCGGGCGATGCCGTTCGCCGAGTGGATCTCGTCGACGTACCGGTTGGCGGAGGGGCGCTGGAACGGCCCGCCGCTGTTGAAGTTCCTGCCCACCGGGGCGGCGCACTCCGTCTGGTGGTTCTCCGACGCCCAGGGCCGGTTCGCCCACTGGTACGTCAACCTGGAGGAGCCCGGTGTCCGCTGGGACGACGGCCCGGTGGCCGGCGTCGACGTGGTGGACCAGGACCTGGACGTGGTGGTGTGGCCGGACCGCAGGTGGGAGTGGAAGGACGAGGACGAGTTCGTCGAGCGGCTCGCCTTCGGCGCCGACTACTGGGTGACCGACGAGAAGGCGGTTCGCGCCGAGGGGGAGCGGGTGATCGCGCTCGCCGAGGCCGGCGAGTTCCCGTTCGACGGCACCTGGTGTGACTTCGTAGCCCCGTCGAAATGGGGCGTACCGGACAAGCTTCCGCCGGGATGGGACCGTCCGCCGGTGCGTTGAGCGGTGTTCCCGGTCACCGACGATGCGGGGTACGGGTCCGATGCGTGCGATCGGCAGCGGATCTGGCAGAATGGGTCGCTGGTATCCGGCGCGCGTCCGGCGCCCTCTAACCCGGGCACGTCGCCAGTCCACCGAGTAGTCTCCGGCCCAACCCCACGGGTCCGGTCGGCGCTCACCCATGCACACCGCCCGCCTGGGCCGGTGAGATCGCAACAGGAGCGAAACAACTGTGGCCGTAAAGATCCGGCTCCTGCGGATGGGCAAGATCCGCAACCCGCAGTACCGCATCGTCATCGCCGACTCGCGCACCAAGCGTGACGGTCGGGCGATCGAGTTCGTCGGGGTTTACCAGCCCAAGGAAGACCCCTCGATCATCGAGGTCAAGTCGGAGCGGGTCCAGTACTGGCTGTCCGTCGGCGCTCAGCCGAGCGAGGCGGTGCAGCGGCTGCTGGAGCTGACCGGTGACTGGCAGAAGTACAAGGGCCTGCCGGCCCCGCCGCCGCTCCTGGTTGCCCCCGAGCGGGCCGACCGCAAGGCGGCGTACGAGGCTGAGGCGAAGGCCGCCGCCGGGCTCGCCCCGGAGACCCCGGCCAAGCCGGCCAAGAAGGCCGCCAAGGCTGCCGAGGCTCCGAAGACCGAGGCTCCGGCTGAGGCTCCGGCCGCCGAGGCGCCGAAGACCGAGGCTCCGGCCGCTGCCGACGCCGGTGAGCAGGCCTGACATGCCACTGCGTCCGGCGTTGGAGCACCTGGTCAAGGGCATCGTCGACCACCCGGATGACGTCCGGGTGCGGATGGTCGATTCCCGTCGGGGCAAGCGGCTCGAAGTCCGCGTGCACCCCGAGGACCTCGGCACTGTGATCGGGCGGTCCGGCCGGACCGCCAAGGCGCTGCGCCAGGTGATCGGCTCCATCGGCGGCCGCGGGGTTCGCGTCGACATCGTCGACTCGTACTGATGCAGCTCGTCGTCGGCAGGATCGGCAAGCCGCACGGTGTCCGCGGTGAGGTCACAGTGGAAGTGCGGACCGACGAGCCCGAGGCACGGTTCGCCCCCGGCACAGTGCTGCGCACTGCGCCGGGGGCGACGCCCCCGCCTGCGCGCAACACTGTGCCGGGGGCGACACCCCCGCCTGCTAGCAACAGTGAGCCGGGGGCGACGCCTGCGGACGAGCCCGGCGTGCCGTTCCGGGTTCCGGCGGAGCTGACCATCGAGGAAGCCCGTTTCCACCAGGGCCGGGTGCTGATCGCGTTCGACGGCATCCTGGACCGCAACACCGCCGAGGCGTTGCGCGGGACGCTGCTCGTGGTGGACAGCGCCGACGTGGCCCCACCGGACGACCCGGAGGAGTTCCACGACCACCAGCTGGTCGGGTTGGCCGTGGTGACCCCGGCCGGCGAACGCCTGGGCGAGGTCGCCCGCATCGACCACGCGCCCTCGTCCGACCTGCTGGTGCTGCGACGCCCCGAGGGGCGTACCGCGTTGATCCCGTTCGTCCGGGCGATCGTTCCGGAGGTCGACCTGGCCGGTGGACGTGTGATCGTCGACCCGCCAGCCGGACTGCTCGACCTTTAGGACCAGCCCGCATGCGCGTCGACGTCGTGTCGATCTTTCCGGAGTACTTCGCCCCGCTGGACCTGTCGCTGATCGGACGGGCGCGGGCCAACGGCGTACTCCAGCTCGCCGTGCACGACCTGCGGACCTGGACCCACGACGTGCACCGCACCGTCGACGACACCCCCTACGGTGGCGGGCCAGGGATGGTGATGCGCCCGGAGCCGTGGGGTGAGGCACTGGACGCCCTCGCGCCGCTCGACGCCCCTCCGCCAAGGCTGCTGGTGCCGTCGCCGGCCGGTGCCCCGTTCACCCAGGCCATGGCGTACGAGTTGGCGGCCGAGTCGCACCTGCTCTTCGCCTGCGGTCGTTACGAGGGGATCGACCAGCGGGTCCTGGCGCACGCCGCCACCCGGATGCCGGTCACCGAGGTGTCCCTCGGTGACTACGTGCTCTTCGGCGGTGAGGTCGCGGTCCTGGTGATGCTGGAGGCGGTCACCCGGTTGCTGCCGGGGGTGCTGGGCAACGCGGGCTCGTTGGACGAGGAGTCGCACGCGCACGGGCTGCTGGAGGCGCCGATCTACACCAAGCCGCCGAGTTGGCGTGGGCACGACGTGCCGGAGGTTCTCCGCTCCGGCGACCACGGCAAGATCGCCCGCTGGCGGCGCGAGGAGGGTCTGCTGCGGACCGCGGCCCGCCGTCCGGACCTGCTGGCCGCGTTGCCGGCCGATCGGCTCGACAAACGGGACATCGCGGCCCTGGACCAGGCCGGATTTCAACCTCCACCGGGGGATGTGGCAAAGTAGGGGGGTTGCCGCATCCGTCCGCGCCCGCGGTCGGCTGCGAGGATCCCCGACCGGGGTCGGTCCGCCGATCACCACCCGGGAATCAGAATCACCCACCCGCGCACCGAGTGACGGTGCGCCGTGAGCCTTACGAGGACGCAGCGATGAACATCCTGGACGCCCTTGACGCCCAGTCGAAGCGGACCGACCTTCCCGACTTCCGGGCCGGTGACACCGTCAAGGTGCACGCCCGCGTCGTCGAGGGCAACCGGTCCCGTGTCCAGATCTTCCAGGGCGTCGTGATCCGCCGCCAGGGTGACGGTCTGCGCGAGACCTTCTCGGTCCGCAAGGTCAGCTTCGGTGTCGGCGTCGAGCGGACCTACCCGCTCAACGGCCCGGGCATCGACCGGATCGAGGTCGTGACCCGCGGCGACGTGCGTCGCGCCAAGCTCTACTACCTGCGCGAGCTGCGCGGCAAGAAGGCCAAGATCAAGGAGAAGCGGGAGAAGCAGCCCAGCTGACTTCCCGCTCGCCACGCCGCCCGAGCTGCGCGTATGCCGTACCGACCAGAGCGCACTACCCTGGTCGTACGGGCGCAGCGAGGCGGCGGTCCCGCCCACGTGGCGGGCAGCTGTCCACTACCGCCCGTGGAGCCTCGACGAGGCTCCCGGGCGGTGGTGTTTCTGCGGACCGGGGAGTGGCGTGGTGCAGACGCTTGACGAGGACGGCACCGTCGATCCGTGGCGCCGACGGGCTCGCCGTACCCGCCGGCAGATGCCCCTCTGGCAGGAGTTGCCGCTGCTGCTGGTGGTCGCGTTCTGCCTCGCGGTGCTGATCCGTACCTTCCTGCTCCAGGCGTTCTTCATCCCGTCCGGCTCGATGGAGGACACTCTCCTCGTCGGTGACCGGGTGCTGGTCAACAAGGTCGTCTACGACGTTCGTGACCCGCTGCGCGGCGAGGTGGTGGTGTTCCGGGGCACCGACCGTTGGGCGCCGCAGGTCGACGAGCAGCCGAAGCCCGGTGTCGCCGGCCGGCTCGCCCGCACCGTCGGCGACCTGGTCGGGGTGAGTCGTCCCGGTGAGAAGGACTTCATCAAGCGGGTGATCGGTCTCCCCGGCGACCGGGTCAAGTGCTGCGACAGCCAGGGGCGGGTGACAGTCAACGGCACCCCGCTCAACGAGCCGTACGTCCTGCGGGACTCACCACTGGACCTGCCACCCAACCCGGCGGAGTGTCGCTCCCGACGCTTCGACGAGATCGTCGTGCCGCCCGGTCAGATCTTCGTGATGGGTGACCACCGTGAGGTCTCCCAGGACGCGCGGTGCCAGGGGCCGGTGCCGATCGACAACGTGGTCGGCCGGGCCTTCATGGTGGTCTGGCCCTCGTCGCGGTGGAGCGGGCTGTCGGTGCCGTCGACGTTCGAGGACGTCTCCGGCCCAGCCACCGCGTCCCCCGGCGCGTCTCCGGTGCGACCGACTCCGCAGGGCGGTGTGCTGCTGATGCTTCCGTTGGCAGCCGCGCTACGTGCTTCCCGCGCGTTCCGGACGGTGCCGTCCAGCCGGGCAACGTAGGCTCCTTGGCGTGATTGACGAGCAGACCGACAAGCCGCGCAGCTCCTTCTGGAAGGAGCTGCCGATCCTGCTGGGTGTGGCGATCCTGGTCGCGGTGCTGGTCCGCGCCTTCGTGCTGCAGACCTTCTTCATCCCCTCCCCGTCCATGGAAAACACCCTCAAGATCGACGACCGGGTGCTGGTCAACAAGCTGGTCTACGACTTCCGGTCACCGCACCGCGGCGAGGTGATCGTGTTCAAGGCTCCGACCGAGTGGAGCGGTAACCCCGACGGTGAGGACTTCATCAAGCGGGTGATCGGCATCCCCGGGGACCACGTGGTCTGCTGCGACCCGGAGGAGCGGTTGATGATCAACGGCAAGTCGCTGGACGAGCCGTACATCTTCTCCATGGACGGGATTCGCGACAAGCCCGCCGACCAGGAGTTCGACATCACAGTGCCCGAGGGTCGGCTGTGGGTGATGGGCGACCACCGTTCGGCCTCCGGTGACTCACTGGAGCACTGGCAGCAGTCCGGGCAGAACATCACCGAGGCCACCATCCCCGAGGACGACGTGGTCGGGCGGGCGTTCACCGTCTTCTGGCCGGTCAACCGGGCCACCTGGCTGACAGTGCCCGACGGGTTCGACGGCATTCCCAAGCCGTAGGCCGACGGGGCGTGGGCGATCCGGCGTCGGTCTGGCAGGCTGGTGCGGTGACCGTGAGCGCGAGGAGTGAGCTTGCGAGCCCCGCAGGCGCGAGCAGTGGCGACCGTGCCTACACCCCTCGACGCGCGGCCCGCGTGCTGCTCGTCGACGCGGCCGGCCGGGTCCTGCTTTTCGAGGGCTTCGACCCGGCCCGACCCGGGCACCGATACTGGTTCACTCCGGGCGGCGGGCTCGATCCGCTGGAGTCCCCGGCGTCGGGTGCCGCCCGGGAGTTGGCCGAGGAGACCGGCCTGCGGCTCGACCCGGCCGAGTTGGGCGAGCCGGTCTGGTCCGACGCGACCGAGTTCTCGTTCGACGGCGTCTGGTACCGCCAGGAGCAGGATTTCTTCCTCTTCCGGGTGGAATCCTGGCGGGTGGACACCACGGGCTTCAACGACGTCGAGCGGCGCAGCATCGCCGACCACCGCTGGTGGCTTCCCGACGAGTTGGTGGCCAGTGGCGACCGGTTCTACCCCCCGGAGCTGCCCGCCCTGCTGACCCGGCTGGGGTTGCCGACCACCGCCGGCCAGTGCGAGGCGTCGTGCTGACCCCGCCGCGCACAGTGGTGCGTCGCGAGGCCGGCCTGTACGCCCTGGAGCGGGCGTTGCAGCGGCGTGGCTTCCGACACGTCGCCGGTGCCGACGAGGCGGGCCGGGGGGCGTGCGCCGGTCCGCTGGTCGCCGCCGCGGCCGTGCTGCCCGAGGGGCGGCGCGGCGAAATCGAAGGGCTGGCCGATTCGAAGCTGCTCACCCCGGCCAGTCGGGAACGGGTGTACGCGGAGGTCGTGGACCGCGCGCTCGCGTACGCCGTGGTGGTCATCCCGGCCGACGAGGTCGACGCCCGGGGCCTGCACGTGTGCAACCTGGCCGCGATGCGCCGGGCGCTCGCCTCGCTCACCACCCGCCCGGAGTACGTGCTGACCGACGGCTTCGGCGTGGACGGCCTGGGTGTGCCCGGGCTGGCGGTGTGGAAGGGCGACCGGGTGGCCGCGTGTGTGGCGGCGGCCAGCGTGCTGGCCAAGGTCACGCGGGACCGGCTCATGGTGGAGTTGGACGGGGTGTACCCGGCGTACGGCTTCGCCGAGCACAAGGGCTACATCACCCCGGAGCACTCGGCGGCGCTGCGGGAGCACGGGCCGTGCCGGGAGCACCGGTTCTCGTACGTCAATGTCGCCGCGGTCTCCGGCCGCGACGGCCGGCCGCCGCGCGCTCGACGGCCCGGTGGCCACGGCTCGGATGAGCCGATGGAGCGCTCGTGGGCGTCAGGGGGTACCGTCGGCGTGGCGTTGGGCGAGCAGCCTCGGCCTCCGACGCCGGTGGGGGAAGATGTGGCCATGGAAGGCGGAGTGCGATGAGCGCGGAAGATCTCGAGAAGTACGAGACCGAGATGGAGCTGCAGCTCTACCGGGAGTACCGCGACATTGTCCGCCAATTCTCCTACGTGGTGGAGACGGAGCGCCGGTTCTACCTGGCCAACCAGGTCGACCTGCACGTGCGTAACTCCGACGGCGAGGTCTACTTCGAGGTCGAGATGCACGACGCCTGGGTGTGGGACATGTACCGTCCCGCCCGCTTCGTGAAGAACGTCCGAGTGATGACCTTCAAGGACGTCAACGTCGAGGAGTTGGAGAAGCCCGACATCTCGCTGCCGGCCGACTCCGGCTTCGGCGGCTGAGCTCACCCCAGCCACTGCTGGGCCGTGCCACGGGCCCCCCACCCGTGGCGTGACACGGGCCGCCGATCACTCGGCCGGCACCACTACCTCGACCCGCTGCACCATGTTGTTGGCGAAGCCGCCACGATTCCACTGTTGCTCGACCGGCTGTGTCCGCCCGGACGCGTCGGTCGCCCGCGCGCCGAGCACGTACCGGCCGGGGGTGGCGACCCACTCGTGCCGCCAACGCCGCCAGGCGAAATCCCCAGCGTCCGTCGGGTCCAGTTCGGCCGGTGTCCAGCTCTGCCCGCCGTCGGTGGTGACCTCCACGGCGACCACCGGCGCGTGCCCCGACCAGGCCCGACCGTCCAGGGTGCACGGGCCAGGCCGCAGCACCCGACGGCGGGACATGAAGTCGGGGAAGCCGGGCGGGCGGACCAGGGCACGCGGCTCGATCCGCGTCACCGGCACGCCTGGGTCGTCGGCGTCGCGGCGTACCCGGTAGGCCACCGCGTTCTGGTACCCCTCGAACGGCTCGGTCCGAAGCTCGATGGAGTGGACCCACTTCACGTGCGCCATGCCGTACCAGCCCGGCACGATCAGCCGCAGCGGCGCGCCGTGCTGCGGCAGCAGGGGAGCGCCGTTCATCTCGTACGCCAGCAGCACCTCCTCGCGCAGCGCGTCGGCGACCGGAAGCGCCCGCTGGTAGTCCTGCTCGATCCCGCGCTCCACGCCGTGATCGGCGCCGGTGAAGACCACGTCCACCGCGTCCGGGTCGATGCCCGCCTCCCGCAGCAGCGGAGCGAGGGGAGTGCCGGTCCACTCCGCGTTGCCGACCGCTTCGACCAGCCAGGGCTGGCTGACCGGCCGGGGGTGCAGCAGGGCCCGCCCGTTGCCGGCGCACTCCAGGGTCACCTGCCGGGTGATCCGGGGCCGCTCGCGCAGGTCGGCGAGGGTGACCGTCAGCGGACGCTCCACCGCGCCGCCGATGGTCAGCGTGTGCGTCGCCGGGTCGAGCTCCGGGATGTCGTAGTGGATCAGCAGGTAGTGCAGCCCGGCCGGGGTGACGTCGTAGCGGAGCGCCTCCAGTGGGATGCCGTGGTTGCGGGCCGCGAGCTGCAACTCCTCGGCGCTGATCGTCTCGTCCGGCTCCGCGAGCCGGGACGGGCCGCTCACGTCGGCCACCGTCGGCCCGGTGGGGGACGACGTCCGGTCATCGAGAGTGGTCATGCGGGCCTCCCCGGTGCAGACGGCGGCACCCGCCGTACGCGGCCCAGCCTAGGCCCTCCCGGGTGGCCCGAAAACGCCACCGGAGGTACGGCGGCGTTCGCGCGGCGGGCCGCGGACAGCCTCCCGCCGGCCCGGGCATAACAGATCATCGACGCCGTTGGGTGGTCGTCCACAGCACCTCCGGTTGTCCACAGCTGCGTCGGCCGGACTGGCGGGCGACCCGGCGTCGGCCGGAGGCTGCCGCCATGCCACAGCCATCCGTCCGTTCGATCCGCCGCACGGTGCTGCTCTGCACCGCGCTCCCGCTCACACTGACCGTCCAGCTCTGCGGGCTGGCGGTGCTGGTCGCTGCGGTGCCCGGCCAACCACCGACGCCGACCGTGCCGGTCGCGGCCCTGGCAGAGCAGGTCGTCGACCCGGCGCCCGCCGGGCGGTTCCGCTGGCCGCTCGACGGGCCACCCCGTCCGGTACGCCGGTTCGACAGGCCGCCCCGACCCTGGCTGCCCGGTCATCGCGGCGTCGACCTGGCCGCCCCGGCCCGAGCGGTGGTCCGCAGCGCCGGGCCGGGCACAGTGCTCTTCGCCGGCCTGGTGGCCGGGCGACCGGTGGTCACAGTGGGGCACGCCGACGGGCTGCGGACAACCCACGAACCGGTCCAACCCGCCGTACACCCCGGCCAGCCGGTCACCGCCGGCGCGCCGCTGGGCGAGCTGCTGTCCGGGCATCCGGGTTGCCCGACCGAGGCGTGCCTGCACTGGGGCCTGCGCCGGGGCGAGGAGTATCTCGACCCGCTGGCCCTGCTCGGCCTCGGCCCGGTGCGCCTGCTCCCGGTGTCCGCTTCCGATGCCCGCTCCCGGCCGTCCGGTCAGCGCTGGGCGAGCAGTGCCGGCAGCCGTGCGGCCAGCCGCTCGTACTCGTCGGCGGCGTTGTAGACCTGGCCGGTGAGCCGCAGCCACCCCCGGCCGTTCCAGCTCATCACCGCCACCTCGGCGGCGAGCCGCTCACCGATCCGCGCCTGCAACGCCCGCGCCGCGTCGATGGTGGTGCCCGTGCCGAGCGGCAGGGGAATGAGGCGCAGCGCCACCCCCGGTCCGCCGGGCTCCGGCAGGTCGGCGGGGGCCACCCCCAGAGCGTCCCCCACCACCCGCTGGCCGTACGCGGCGAGCGCCGCGTTGTGCGCCCGCACCCGGTCGACGCCGAGACTGCGCATCGTGAACAGGCCCGCCGGGGCGGCAAGCCAGGGCGTGTAGTCCAGAGTCGCCTGCCACTCGAGCCGGGCCGGGAAACCCGACTCCTGCTCCCAGGACACCACAAGCGGCTCGATCCGATCCCGCCACTGCGGTGCCACTGACAGCAGGGCGGTCCCGCGCGGGGCGTACGCCCACTTGTGCAGGTTGCCCACCCAGAAGTCCGCGTCGATGCTGCCCACCGGGATGGGCAGCATGCCCGGGGCGTGCGCGGCGTCCACCAGGACCGGCACGCCATGCTCGCGGGCCACCCCGACGATCGCGGCGGTCGGGAAGAGCTTCGCGGTTGCCGAGGTGAGCTGGTCGACGACGAGCAGTCGGGTCCGCCCGGGGCGAAGGCCGGCGCGGATGCTCTGCACGATCTGCTCGTCGGTGGCGGCCAGTGGGACCGGCAGGACCCGGCTGACCGCGCCGGTCCGGCGGCACTCGCGCTGGATGGCCAGGCTCACCGCCCCGTACCCGTGGTCGGTGCTCAACACCTCGTCGCCGGCCTTGAGGCCCACCGACTGGAGCACCACTGCGACGCCGGTGGTCGTGTTGCCCACCAGGGCGCTGCCGTCCGGGTCGGCGCCCAGGAACCCGGCGAGGTGCCGGCGGGTGTGCGCGATCCGGTCCACCAGCCCCTGGGTGAAGAAGCGCAGCGGGTTCGCCTCCATCTCGTCGCGCAGCCGCTGCTGGGCGCGCTGCACGCCGATCGGCACCGCACCGAACGAACCATGGTTGAGGTGGCTGACCGCCGGGTCCAGGGAGAAGAGCAGGCGGGCGCCCGGGATCGGCTCAGGGGGATTCGGGACGCTCACTTGATGATCGTAACCGCCGCCCGTGCGCGCCCTCCGGTGCTCGATCAGGCGCGTGGGTGCGCCTGCCGGTACGCGGCGCGCAGCCGCTCGACCGACACGTGGGTGTAGATCTGCGTGCTCGCCAGCGACGAGTGGCCGAGCAGCTCCTGCACGGCGCGCAGGTCCGCGCCTCCCTCCAGGAGGTGGGTTGCCGCGGAGTGCCGTAGATCGTGCGGGCTGGTCCGGGGCAGCCCGGCGGCCTCGGCGTACGCACCGACGATCTGACGCGCGGTCGTCGGGTTGAGCCGACCACCCCGCGCGCCCAGCAGCAGCGCGTCGCCCGAGCGGGCGCCCACCATCGCCGGGCGGCCCCGCCGCAGCCAGTCGTCCAACGCCCGCTGGGCGGGCACCCCGTACGGCACCGAGCGTTCCCGCCCACCCTTGCCGAACACCCGGATCACCCGCCGGCCGTGGTCGACATCCCCGACGTCCAACCCGCACGCCTCGCTGACCCGTACGCCGGTGGCGTAGAGCAGCTCCAGCAGCACCCGGTCCCGCAGCGGTACCGCCTCGGCCGCTTCGCTCGGGCCCGACTCCACTGGCGGGTTGGTGGGCGGTGTCTGCCGGGACGGTGCCTCGACCAGAGCGGCGGCCTGGTCGGCGCGCAGCACGCTGGGTAGGTCCCGGTGTGCACGAGGGCTGGCCAGCGCGGCGCCCACGTCGGCGGGGAGCAGCCCGGCCCGGTGTGCCCAGGCGCTGAACGCCCGCGCCGACGCGGCCCGCCGGGCCAACGAGGTGCGGGCCGCACCCGTGGTGCGCTGTCGCGCCAGCCAACTGCGCAGCACGGACAGGTCCAGCTCGGCGAGGTCGACGCAGCCCATCCGGACGGCGTGGTCGAGCAGCGAGACCAGATCGGTGACGTACGCGCGGACGGTGTGCGCCGACCGGTTACGAACCCGGGACAGGTGCTCGGCGAAGTCGTCGACCGCGTCGCGCAGCGCTGGCGGCAGTGCCTGGTGCATGGCCCGGGTGCCCCGGTCTGGCCGGCTCATCGTGGCCGCGCCGGCGTGCCGGCCGGTCCCACGGCCCGGTCACCCTCATTGTCGGCTGGCACGGCACCAGCCTACGGCCGGTACAGGTACGCCACCGGCCACGACGGCGCCGGTCTCCACCCCGACTATCGGCGGTTGCTCCTCTTCGTCAGGACCACGACCAGGCCGACAACGAGCACGGCGGTCACGACGAGACAGCAGAGCACGCTGATGTGCCACGGCTTGATTGCACCCATGACCGGGCACGGTACCGGCAGTGCCGGTCGGCCGAGGACCCGAGCGCGAGGGGCGTCCGGACGGCCACGCCGGCCGGACGGCGGTGACACATCCGCTCAGGTGCCAGCCCGGCCAGATGTCTCCGCCGCTGCACGCTTCAGTTTGGCGGGCGGGGCGAGGGCGTAGCCGTCGTCGCGACGGACCACCATGGACAGCTCCTCCAGCAGTGACAGCTTGCGCAACGCGGTCCGTACGTCGACACCGGCGCGCGCGGAGAGCCGGTCCACGCCCATCGCGCCCCGACGGGGCAGCGCCTCCAGCAGCGACCGCGCGTCGTCGTCCAGCGCGTCGGTGGCCCGCTGTGGTCCACGCGCCAGCGGGGCCAGGTCCGCCCCGATCCGGCCGACCTCCTCCAGCACGTGCGCCACCCCGGTCACCAGCCGGGCCTTGTCGGGGTGCTCGCGCAGGAACTCGTGCGCGCCGACGGACATCGCCGAAGTCACCGGCCCCGGCACCACCATGGCCACCCGATTGGCGTGAATGGCTCGCCGCGCGGTCTGCGTCGCGCCACTGCGCGCCGCCGCCTCCACCAGGACGGTGCCCCGGGTGCCCACGGCGATCACCCGGTTGCGGATCAGGAACCGGGGCCGCAGCGGCTCGGCACCGGGCGGCCACTCGCTGACCAGCAACCCCGTCTCGGCGATCCGGTCGAAGAGCGCGGTGTTGCCCATCGGGTACGGGCGGTCGAGCCCGCAGGCGAGCACCGCCACTGTCAGACCGCCCGCGGTGAGGGCACCCCGGTGGGCGGCGGCGTCGATGCCGAACGCGCCACCGGACACGACCGTCCAGTCCCGCTCCGCCAGGCCGTACCCCAGCTCGGTCGCGACGTGCTGCCCGTAACCGGTGGCCGCCCGCGCCCCCACCACTGCCACCGAGCGATCCAGAGCTTCGCCGAGCGGCCAGCTCCCGCGTACCCAGAAGCAGAGCGGCGGGGCGGTCTCACCGTCCACCCGGCGGCTGACGTCCGGAAGACGCAACGTCGCCAGGCCGGCAACCTGGGCCGGCCACTCCTCGTCGTCCGGTGTGACCAGCCGGGCGCCCAGTCGGTCCGCCCGTTCCAGGGCCTCCGCGGCCACCGCCCGCGGGTCGCCGGCTGCCGAGCGTGCGGCGACAGTGGTGTGCAGCCAGCCGTCCGGGCTGCCGCCGTCGAGCAGCAGATCCAGGGTGGCCACCGGGCCGTGCCGTTCGACCAGGTGATGCACCGCTCGCGTGCCCGGTTCCGCCAGCCAGGTCAGGGCGACCCGGGCCAGCCTGCGTTCCTCCTCGGCGCTCATGTCGCCTCCCCCGTCCGTAGTTGAAGCGCTTCCCGGACGTCGTCCTGGTCCGGCCGGTCGCGACCGTCCAGATCAGCGATGGTCCAGGCCATCCGGATCACCCGGTCGAAGCCGCGCGCCGACAGCGAGCCGGAGTCGAGCCGGCCCCGCAGCTCGACGGTGACCCGGGCCGGTAGTCGCCACGGCGGTCGGCGCAGGTGTGGGCCTTCCACCTCGGCGTTGAGCCGCCGGCCGAGGTCGGCCCAGCGGGTGGCCGCCGCCTGCCGGGCCGCCGCCACCCGGGCGGCGACGGTCGCCGAGGGCTCGACATCGCCGTCGGTCGCCATCAGCTCGGCCGCCCGCACCGGCATCAGGCGCACCTGGACGTCGATCCGGTCGAGCAGCGGCCCGGAGAGCCTTCCCAGGTAGCGGCGGCGAACCAGCGGCGAACACTCGCAGTGCGCATCGCCGGCCGGTTTCGCGCACGGACACGGGTTGGCCGCCAGCACCAACTGGGTGCGGGCCGGGTACACGGTGCCGCCCCCGCTGCGGCTCAGCTGGATGCGGCCGTGCTCCAACGGCTGGCGCAGCGCCTCCAGCGCACCCTTGCTGAATTCGGGAGCCTCATCCAGGAAGAGCACCCCGCGATGCGCCAGCGACACCGCGCCGGGTCGGGCCAGCCCCGAGCCGCCCCCGACCAGCGATGGCACGGTCGCGGTGTGGTGCGGCGCCTGGAACGGCGGGCGACGCAGCAGCCGACCACCCGGCGGCAGCAGCCCGGCCACCGAGTGCAGCGCGGTGACCTCCAGCGCCGCGTCGTCGTCCAGCTCGGGCAGGATCGACGGCAGTCGTTCGGCGAGCATCGTCTTGCCGGCGCCCGGAGGGCCGAGCAGTGCCACGTGGTGCCCGCCGGCCGCGGCGACCTCCAAGGCGCGCCGACCCAGCTGCTGCCCGGCGACGTCGGCGAGATCCGGCCCACCGGCCTGTGGCTCCGGGATGTCCGCCGGTGGTTCGATCAGCGGGGTCCCGTCCCGAACGAAGGCAACGAGCCGGTGCAGGGTGTCCACCGCTCGCACCCGTACCCCGGGGATGACGGCGGCCTCGACGGCGTTGCCGACCGGGACGATCACCCGCGTCACGCCGGCTTGGGCCGCGGCGGCGACCATCGGGAGTACGCCGCGCACCGGCCGGACCGTCCCGTCGAGCCCCAGCTCGCCGAGGACCACCACCCCCTCCAGCGGGAGCAACGGCAACTCACCCGAGCCGCCCAGCAGCGCCGCGGCGATGGCCAGATCGAAGGCCGAGCCGAACTTCGGCAGCGTGGCGGGCAGCAGGTTGAGGGTGATCCTCCGGTTGGGCCAGCGCTGGCCGGAGTTGACCACGGCGGCCCGGACCCGGTCGCGGGCCTCGTGCAGGGCCGTGTCCGGCAGACCGGAGATCACCACCGCCGGCAGCCCGGCGGACAGGTCCGCCTCCACCTCGACGAGGTGGCCGGTCACCCCGACCAGCCCCACGCAGAGCACCTTCGCGTAGCTCACCGCGCGTCACCGATCATTCGGGTACGCATGTCAGAACGCGCCCTTGAGGTGGTCGACCTGCGCCGGCCCGGTGTCGGGCAGCCGCACCGACAGCACGTCGAAACGCACCTCCTCGGCGGTCGTACCGGTCTCGGTCAGCCACCGGGCGGCGAGCCCTCGCAGTCGGCGGGCCTTGGCCGGCACGACCGCCTCGGCCGGGGTGCCGAAGCTCTCACCCCGGCGGGTCTTCACCTCGCAGAAGGCGAGCACCGGCCCGTCCCACGCGATGATGTCGATCTCCCCGGCCGGGCAGCGCCAGTTTCGGGCGATCGGGCGCAGCCCCGCCTCGGTCAGGTGCCGGGCCGCGCACCGCTCGCCGTACGCGCCAACCGCCTGGTTCCGCTTCGTCATGGCCGGCACGGTGCCCGCCGGAGGGCGATCGCCGCGACCCGGCGGCGGCCCAACTGTGGACAACAGGGTTGCTGTGGACAGTCGGACGATCATGCTCACGGTGTGCTAGGGCCTCCGACCGCGGCCGGTAGCGCGGCCGGCCGCGCTCCGGGCTGAAATGGCGCGCGCGTGGCCGGTCGCATACGGTGCCTGACGTGGACGGACGACGGAGTTTTCCGGAAGATCAGGAGTCGCGCTGGTACCCCGACGAGCGGGGTCGCGGTTACGGCGAGTCGGAGTGGCGCGGCGCGGGCGAATCGCGGTACCGGGACAGCGAGATCCCCGAGCAGCGTGGCGCGGAAGACGGCCGCTCCGTCGAGGACACCGGCGTCGGCCGCCGCCGCGAGCCGGACTCGGGACGCTTCGGCGCCGTCGACGCGGGCCGGTTCGGTACGCCGGAGTCGGACTCGGGTCGCCTGAGCGCCGTCGACGCGGGTCGGTTCGGTGCGTCGGAGCCGGACTCGGGTCGCTTCGGTGCCCTGGACGATCAGACCGGTCGGTTCGGGGCGAGTGAGGCAGATTCGGGGCGTTTCGGCGCGGTCGACCCGTTGGGTGCCGCGCGACCGGAGGTGGACGGTTACCGGGCCACCCGGTCGCGGCGGGCGGACCGGGACCCCTCGGAGACCTCCGGTGAGCTGCCCGGACGCCGAGCCGCCCGCGAAGCGACGGCTGCGGGACCTCCGGTGAGCAGCGCGGTGCCGGAGACGTCTCGCGACAGCACATCGACAGCGCCGGCCAGCGTGCTCGCCGATCAGGCCCGTCCCGCTCCGCTCGCCGGGTACCCGATCATCGAGCCGACCCGGGGCGGCGGCGACACACCGCATCCGCTGGAGATGCCGACCGGCCCGATGCCGGGGATCGGTCCTCGACCTGACCTGCCCGTAGCCGAGCCGCCGGTGTACCCGCCGGCCGCCGACGGCGTCTATCGGACCCGTCGACCGGTGCTGGCCGTACTCTTCGCTCTGCTGGTGTTGATCTTCGAGGTTCCCGCGCTGCGGGTGTTGCTGGCGGGCGTGACCGGCGACCCGGTGGACGCCGGAAACGTCGTGGTGGGTATCGCCCTGGTCGCCGGACTGCCGATCTTCGCGACCGGGCTGTACGGGCTACGAACCGGAGGTCTGGCGCTGGCCGACAACGGCCGGGGCTGGTTGCGCCCACCGACGGCCTACCTGACCGTCGGCCTGGTGCTCTTCGTGGCCGCCGCGCTCGCCGCCGGCTGACCCCGCGAGCACCCGCCGCTGCCCGACCCGCGCTGAAAATTCGGACAACAACCAGGAAATGGTGGCTTCCGGCGACGTGGAGGCCACTATTTCCATGAAGTAGCGCGATCTTCCCAAGCAACTCGCGTCGGGAGCCGGGAGCGACGGGGCCGGGAGCGGGGGAGCGGCGGAGCAGCACGCCACGCGCACCCCGGGGCGGCTGAACGGGTGAGGGGCGTACACTGGCCAACTGGCGACCGCCTCGTGCGGTCGACCTCGCGCGCCCTCTTCACGAATCGTCGTGGAGCGACGGCCTCCCTGGTCCCGATCTTGATCGGGTCCACCATGGGTCGGCGACCAGGCGCCAGGACGCCCGGCCACCGGCCGGGCGTGACAACCAGGGACCTTGAGGAGTACCCCAACCATGGCCGTCGTGACCATGCGTCAGCTGCTGGAGAGCGGTGTCCACTTCGGGCACCAGACCCGGCGCTGGAACCCGAAGATGAAGCGCTTCATCATGACCGAGCGCAACGGCATCTACATCATCGACCTGCGCCAGACCCTCGAGTACATCGAGAAGGCGTACGAGTTCGTGCGTGGGACCGTCGCCGAGGGTGGCAGCATCCTGTTCGTCGGCACCAAGAAGCAGGCCCAGGAGGCGATTGCCGAGCAGGCGACCCGGGTCGGCCAGCCGTACGTCAACCACCGCTGGCTCGGTGGCATGCTGACCAACTTCCAGACCGTGTACAAGCGGCTCCAGCGGATGAAGGAGCTGGAGGGTCTGGGTGACCTGAGCGGCACCGCCGCCGGTTACACCAAGAAGGAGACCCTGCAGCTCTCCCGCGAGAAGATCAAGCTGACCCGCACCCTCGGTGGCCTGCGGGACATGCAGAAGCTTCCCGCCGCGGTCTGGATCGTCGACACCAAGAAGGAGCACATCGCCGTCGACGAGGCCCGCAAGCTGGGCATCCCGGTGATCGCGGTGCTGGACACCAACTGCGACCCGGACGAGGTCGACTTCCCGATCCCGGGTAACGACGACGCGATCCGCTCGGCCGAGCTGCTGACCAAGGTCGTCGCCGCCGCCGTCGCGGATGGTCTGATCGCGCGTTCCGGCCGTCGCCGGGGCAACGACGAGAAGCCCGAGGGTGTCGCCAGCGACGAGCCGCTGACCGAGTGGGAGCGCGAGCTGCTCGAGCCGAAGAAGGCCGACGAGTCGGCCGCCCCGGCCGAGCAGCCCGCCGCTGCCGCCGCCGAGCAGCCCGCCACCCCGGAGCAGCCGGCGACGGCCGCCACCGAGCAGCCGGCGGCCGCCACCGCGGAGTGATCGCACCGTCGCTGCCCCGCCGTCCGTTTTCGCGAACGGCGGGCAGCGACGGTACGCCGGGCACGATCCGCCCGGATCCGGGTAACCGGCATCTCTGACCATCCACACGCCGTCTCAACACCGAAGAGAGAGCCATGTCCCAAATCACCGCCGCGGACGTCAAGAAGCTCCGCGACCTCACCGGCGCCGGCATGATGGACAGCAAGAAGGCGCTGACCGAGGCCGAGGGCGACTTCGACAAGGCCGTCGAGATCCTGCGCGTCAAGGGCGCCAAGGATGTTGGCAAGCGGGCCGGCCGTACGGCCGCTAACGGCCTGGTCGCCCACTCCGGCAAGGCGCTGCTCGAGCTCAACTGCGAGACCGACTTCGTCGCCAAGACCGAGTCGTTCATCGCGCTGGGCCAGCAGCTGGTCGAGCACGGTGAGCGCGCCGGCGTGAACTCCGCCGAGGAACTGCTCGCCTCCGAGCTCGCCGGCAAGGTCGTCGCGGACCTGATCCAGGAGCAGTCCGCGAAGATCGGCGAGAAGCTGGTGCTCAACCGGTTCGCCCGGGTCGAGGGCACCACCGCCGTCTACCTGCACCGCAAGGCCCAGGACCTGCCGCCGGCGGTTGGCGTGCTGGTGTCGTACACCGGCAAGACCGACGAGGCTGGCGACGCCGACGCCCGTGGTGTGGCCATGCAGATCGCCGCGATGCGGCCGAAGTACCTCACCCGGGACGAGGTTCCGGCTGAGGTCGTCGAGTCCGAGCGGCGCATCGCCGAGCAGACCGCCCGCGAGGAGAACAAGCCCGAGGCGGCCCTGCCGAAGATCATCGAGGGTCGGGTGAACTCCTTCTTCAAGGACTTCGTCCTGATCGAGCAGTCGTCCGTCTCTGACAACAAGAAGTCGGTGAAGCAGCTGCTGGCCGAGGCCGGCATCGAGGTCACCCGCTTCGTGCGGTTCGAGGTCGGCCAGGCCTGAGCCGCCACCGGGCGCCGCTGGCGTCCGTGGGCAGGAGACATCAACGAGGAGGCCGCCGGTGTACGTGACAGGCACCGCGGCCTCCTCGTCACATAGGGTCGGCAGCGGCAGGTTCGCGGTACGCGCCGCACGGGGCGTGCGCGTGGGGAAGGGCGGGGCGGATGACGCAGGTTGTGAGTGACCGGACGCTGGAGCTGGACGATCCGACGGCACCGCCGCCGGGGCGTGCCCGCCGGGTGGTGCTGAAGCTCTCCGGTGAGGTCTTCGGTGGCGGCGCGATCGGCGTCGACCCGGACGTCGTCCAGGCCATCGCCCGGCAGATCGCCACAGTGGTCCGCCGCGGTGTGCAGGTTTCCGTGGTGGTCGGCGGCGGCAACTTCTTCCGCGGGGCGGAGCTGCAGAAGCGTGGGATGGACCGGGCCCGCGCCGACTACATGGGCATGCTCGGTACCGTGATGAACTGCCTCGCGCTCCAGGACTTCCTGGAGAAGGAGGGCATCGAGACCCGGGTGCAGAGCGCCATCACCATGGCCCAGGTCGCCGAGCCGTACATTCCGCTGCGGGCCATCCGGCACCTGGAGAAGGGCCGCGTGGTCATCTTCGGCGCCGGCGCCGGAATGCCGTACTTCTCCACGGACACGGTGGCCGCCCAGCGGGCGCTGGAGATCCGGGCCGACGTGGTGCTGATGAGCAAGAACGGCGTGGACGGCGTCTACACCGCCGACCCCCGGATCGACCCCACCGCCAGCAAGCTCGACTCGATCACCTTCTCCGAGGTGCTGCGCCGCAACCTGCGGGTGGCGGATGCGGCGGCGTTCAGCCTCTGCATGGAGAACGGCCTGCCGATGCTGGTCTTCGGCGCGCAGGGTGACGACACCATCATCCGCGCGGTGGGTGGCGACAAGATCGGCACCCTGATCACCGCCTGAGTCGCGCCGACGGCGACGACAGCAGCGGGTCTGACGACTTTCAGCAGAGCCCACGACGAGCACAGAAGGAGGCGAGGAGACCGGTGATCGACGACACCCTCCTCGAGGCCGAGGAGAAGATGGAGCGTGCGGTTGAGCACGCCAAGGAGGAGTTCGGCGCCATCCGTACCAGTCGCGCCAACGCCGCCATGTTCTCCAAGGTCATCATCGACTACTACGGCACGCCCACGCCGCTGACGCAGATGGCGTCCATCGCGGTTCCCGAGCCGCGGATGGCCATCATCAAGCCGTACGACAACTCGCAGATCAACGCCATGGAGAAGGCGATCCGCGACTCGGACCTCGGGGTGAACCCGAACAACGAGGGCAACCAGCTGCGCATCCTGCTCCCGCAGATGACCGAGGAACGCCGCCGCGACATGATCAAGGTGGCTCGGCACAAGGGCGAGGAGGCCAAGGTGGCGATCCGCAACGTCCGCCGCCGTGGCAAGGAGGAGCTGGACCGCATCGTCAAGGACGGCGAGGCCGGCGAGGACGACGGCCGCCGCGCCGAGAAGGAACTCGACGACCTGACCCAGCGGTACGTGGCCAGCATCGACGACCTGGTGAAGCACAAGGAAACCGAGCTGCTCGAGGTGTGACCGCCTCCGGCTGGGCGGCTGAGCTGCGTCGAGGCCCGTTCCCGACGTCGGGAACGGGCCTCGTTGGGTAGGTCAGCAGGGAATCCAGACGGTCCTGGTGCTCTCGGCGAACTGCTCGCCGGTGGTCGAGTCGCGCAGCGAGAAGTGTGCGGTGGCCCGGCCGGGGTGCAGCGCCGGGGCGATCCGGGCGAACGCCATCCCGAGTTCGACGGTGCCGCCGTCGCAGAGGATCTCGCCGGCGCCGTGTCCGCCGGTGGCCCAGAGGGTCGGCAGGCCGTCCTGCACCAGCGAGGCCGACATGAGGACGATGCCGGCCGGGCAGTGCCGGGCGGTGGCGGTGACCCCCGCCGCCGGGTACGTCACTCCCGGCTCGCCGACGGGCGGCTCGAAGGGGAACAGTTCGCTGGTGTGGCGGTCGATGGTGATCCTGGTCCGTGCCGTGGTGGCGGCGGCCGGTGACCCTGCTCCCAGGACCATGGCGGCCACCGTCAGCACCGCGAGACCGAACTTGTACATGTGAGTGCCCTTCCCCCGTTCCGACGCGCGGGCGGGTGCCAGCGCGGCACCAGCGGACCACGCGGGACGTGTTCGCTCAGTACTCGATCGCGCACCGGACGAGTCGGATCGACGGCTGCGGATCGGCTGCGGTCTGCCGTACCGGACGGGTGGGCGCCGCTGGCCGACGGCCTGGCGGCGAGGGTGACGTCCGTCGGCGTGCCTCGTCCGCCGTGCCGGTCCGGTGTGTGCAGTAGGCTCGGCAGGATTCCCGGCCACCGGGTGGTGAACACCGGGGATCGACCGACCGTCGGGGCGGTCAATCGGAGGAACATCGCACGTGTAGGGGATGCTTGTGGTCTTGCGTCATGTGGTGGTTCTCGTGCCGCGTCGCGGTGCGTGATGTCCCACCCCGACCCCTACGGCAGCGAGCCTCGCGGCTGGGACCGGCCGGAGCGCCCGGTGGCGCTGCCCTGGCCGGAGCAGGAGCTGGAGGCCGGCCAGTGGATCCGGCGTCCGGCCGCTGGCCCTGAGCTGTACGCCGACCCGCACGCCCGGCCGTACGCCGACCCGCATTCCGCGGACCCGTTCGACGAGCGCGGCCGCCCGGTCCGTCCGGACGACCGCTTCGACGACCGGGACCGGCACGATCGTTTCGACGACCGGGACCGGCACGTGGACGACCGCAACCAGCCCGACCGGTACGACGACCGGGGGCGCGGTGACCGGTACCCGGGTCGACCTCCCGCGGCTGGCGACGGGCCGCCCCGTTTCGACGGCCCGGACCGTGGGCACTTCGTCGAGCCGGGCCCTCCCGCCCGCTTCGACGACCCGGGGTACCCGACCGAGCAGCTCGCGCCCGTGCGGGCCGAGGTGGTGCCGGACGAGGCTCCGACGACCGGTCGACGGGCGAAGGGGCGCCGTCGGGCCAGCCTCGACCGACCGGCCACCCAGCAGGTGGGCACCGGGCGGGCGGGGCGCAATCTTCCCGCGGCGATCGGGGTCGGGCTCGGCCTCGGCGCGCTGATCGTGGTGCCGCTGCTGGTCTACCCGTTGGCGTTCCTGCCGGTGATCGCCGCAGCGGTCGCCATCGGCATCTGGGAGATGGCCCGCGCGGTTCGACGCAGCGGCGCGCACCCGCCGCTGGTGCCGTTGATCGCCGGTGGCGTGTTGACGGTGGGTCTGGCCTGGTACGCCGGCCCGGACGCGCTCAGCCTGGGGCTGCTGGTCACAGTGCTCGGCACCATGATCTGGCGGTTGGGTGACGGGCCGGCCGGCTTCCAGCGGGATATCACCGCGGCCACGCTGATCGCCGTCTACGTGCCGTTCCTCGCCGGTTTCGCGGCGTTGCTGGCGGCGGCCCCCGACGACGGCCACCTGCGCATCCTGGCCACGCTGATCGGGGTGGTCCTCTCCGACACCGGTGGGTACGCGGCCGGTGTCTCCTTCGGCCGTCACCCGATGGCCCCGTCGATCAGCCCGAAGAAGTCCTGGGAGGGCTTCGCCGGCTCGGTCACCGCGGCGGCCCTGGGCAGCGCGGTGCTGCTGTGGCTGATGTTCGAGGTGGCCCCCTGGTGGGGCGCGCTGTTCGGGGTGGCCGTCTCCTGCGCGGCGGTCCTCGGCGACCTGGCCGAGTCGATGATCAAGCGGGATCTCGGCGTGAAGGACATGAGCAACCTGCTGCCCGGCCACGGCGGTCTGATGGACCGGCTCGATTCGATCCTGTTCGCGGTGCCGACGGCCTACCTGCTGCTGGCGGTCTTCGTACCGGTGGTGAGCTGAGGTATGAATCACGGCGACCTGGTCATCCGGCTCCGGCGCTCGCGGCCCGTTCGACACCTCCGGACCGGCAGCCGCCGCCGACGGCGTGACACACTGGACCAGCCATGACGAGCCTGCCCCTGATCCCCGCCATCTCGGTCGCCCCCGCCGCGCGCCGGGCCTCCATGCCCCCTCAGCACCTCGCTGACCTGGACCTGGCCGGCCGCCAGGCGTTGGTCACCGGGCTGGGTGAGCCGGCCTTCCGCGCCAAGCAGATCTCCAACCACTACTTCGGGCGGTTGGTCCGCGACCCGCAGGAGATGACCGATCTGCCTGCGGCTACCCGGGAGCGGCTGGCCGACCAGTTGCTGCCGACGTTGCTCAACCCGGTGCGCGAGCTGGCCTGCGACGACGGTGCGACCCGCAAGGCGCTCTGGCGGCTGCACGACGGTGCGCTGGTGGAGAGCGTGCTGATGGGCTACCCGGACCGGGTGACCGTCTGCATCTCCAGCCAGGCGGGCTGCGGCATGGCGTGTCCGTTCTGCGCGACCGGCCAGGCCGGGCTGACCCGCAACCTGTCGACGGCGGAGATCGTCGACCAGGCGGTGTACATGGCCGGGGTGGCTGCCTCCGGCGTGGTCGCGGGTTCCCCGCCGAGGCTGTCGCGCGTCGTCTTCATGGGCATGGGCGAGCCGCTGGCCAACTACAACCGGGTGATCGCGGCGATCCGTCGGCTGGTCAGCCCGGCTCCGGAGGGGCTCGGCCTGTCCCAGCGGCACATCACCGTTTCCACGGTCGGCCTGGTTCCGGCCATCCACCGACTGGCCAGCGAAGACCTCTCAGTGACCCTTGCGCTGTCGTTGCACGCGCCCGATGATGATCTGCGCGACGAACTCGTGCCGGTAAACCAGCGCTGGAAGGTAGCCGAGGTGCTGGACGCAGCGTGGGACTACGCCGCCCGGACGGGCCGTCGCGTGTCGATCGAGTACGCGATGATCAAGGACGTGAACGACCAGCCGTGGCGAGCCGACCTGCTCGGGCGGCTGCTGGCCGGCAAATTGGCCCACGTGAACCTCATTCCGCTCAATCCGACGCCGGGCAGTCGTTGGGACGCCAGCCCGAAGCCGGTCGAGCGGGAGTTCGTCCGGCGGTTGCGCGACGCCGGGGTGTCCACCACAGTTCGGGACACCCGGGGTCGCGAGATCGACGGCGCGTGTGGCCAACTCGCCGCCGCCGAGGACAACGACACCAACACCGACCGCGCCGGAGAGGCACCGGCGTGACCGGGCGTGGCGAACGAGACCAGGAGACATAGTGGCGAGTCAGGGTCAGCGTTTCCGGCGCAAGGCGCTCCGCCGGGGATACAAGGTCGACGAGGTGGATGCCTTCCTCGACCGGGTCGAGGCGACGCTCGACGGCCGACAGGTCGGTGCCCCGGTGGCCTCCCAGGAGGTTCATGACGTCGTCTTCCGGGTCCGCTTCAACGGCTACGACGAGTGGCAGGTCGACCTTCACCTGGACCGGGTCGAGCGGCAGTTGGCCGAGCTGGAGGAGCGCAACAGCGCCGGGCGCGGTGGCGACCCCCGGATGGGTGACCGGATGGGCCCACCGGACCGCATGGGTCCGCCCATGCGTGACGATCGGGGCATGGTGCCGCAGCCGATGCCGCCCCGGGCGATGCCCGCGCAGGCCGGCCCGCCCTACGGTCGCTACGACGAGCCGACCGGTGCCTTCGCCGGTGGGTACGACGCCCCCCGCGGTGGTGGTTACGACGCGCCACGTGGCCCGGCCGGCCCGCCGATGGGTCCCGGTGGCCCGATGGGCCCCGGCCCGATGGGTGGCCAGGGCATGCCGCAGCGCGGCCTGCCCGCCGGCCCCAGTGGGTACGGCCCCCCGGACGACCAGCGCTCACCCGGCGGGTACGGCCCGGATGATCAGCGCGGCGGGTACGGCCCCGACGACCAGCGCACCCCCGGCGGTTATCCGCCGCCTCCCGAGGAGCCGCGTTTCGACGGCTTCGAGGCCGGGCGGCACGGTCGCGCCGACATGACCGCCGAGATCCGGATGCCGGAGCGGGACCTGCGCGACATGCGCCGTGGTCCGGCCGGTCCGCCTCCGCTGCCGCAGCAGGGCATGGGTGGTCCGCCGATGGCCGGCCCGCCCGCGGTCGCCGGCCCGCCGATGGGTGGTCCCCCGATGGGTGGCCCGCCGATGGCAGGTCCGCCCGGCAGCGACCTGTACCGGGTCGACCAGATCCGCCGCAGCTTCCAGGTGCGCCGGTTCGGCAGCGGGTACGACCCCGACCAGGTGGACCGCTTCTTCGACACCCTGCTCGGTGGCATGCAGCGCCGTAACCCGATGCCGGTCGACCCGAAGGACCTGGACACGCTCCGGTTCGGCCTGGTGCCGGGTGGCTACTTCGAGGCCGAGGTCGACGCCGCGCTCAAGGACGTGCAGGACATCCTCTTCGGGCGCTGACCCCGACGCGTACGGACGAGGGCCCGTCCCCCGGGTGGGGGCGGGCCCTCGGCGTTCTCGGCCGGTCGTCCGGCGGTGGGTCGGGTCAGGAGCGCAGACCGTTGCGCCGCAGCACGATGTCGCCGATCACGATGATCAGCAGCAGTGCGGCCAGGCCGATCAGCCAGATGTCCTCGACCCTGCCCTCGTGGTTGCCGCAGATCATCGCCAGCAGCGCCAGTGCGGACAGCACGGCGCCGATCTGCCCGGCCTTGCGGTGCCCGGGCTTGTGCTGGTCTGGCGACGTTACCGGCTCGCTTCCTGCCACTGTCGGTCCTTCCCTCGCGATCGGATCTTTGGTTAGTCTGGCACGCCTCGTGCGCGGCGCGGTGGGGTGGGGGTTTCCTGGCCATCGGCCCTGCCTACCCGGGCTGAACGGCACTACCGGCGTCGCGGGGTGGTGGTCAGACTCGCTCCGGTAGCGTTTGGCGTACACCTGATTGTCTGTTTGAGGGGGACTGTGCGGTGCGAGTGACCGGAACCGGGCACGCCAGCATGCGGATCGACACGGCCGCGGGCAGCATCCTGTGCGACCCGTGGGTGAATCCGGCCTACTTCGCGTCGTGGTTCCCGTTCCCGGACAATTCACTGTTGGACTGGGAAACCCTGGGGCAGGTCGACTACCTGTACGTCTCCCACCTGCACCGGGACCACTTCGACGCGAAGCACCTGCGCGACTTCGTTTCCAAGGACGCCACGGTCCTGCTCCCCGAGTTCCCGACCTCGGAGATGGAGGACGAGTTCCGGGCGCTGGGCTTCACCAAGTTCCTGAAGGCGCCCAACGAGCAGGTGGTGGAGTTGCCCGGCGGCCTGAAGATCATGATTCAGGCGTTGACCAGCCCGACCGACGGGCCGATCGGCGACTCCTCGCTCTGGGTGGAGTACGAGGGTGTGCGGCTGCTCAACCAGAACGACGCCCGCCCCACCGACCTGAGCGTCTTCGCCGAGTTGGGGCACGTGCACGCGCACCTGCTCCAGTTCTCCGGTGCGATCTGGTACCCGATGGTCTACGAACTGCCGCAGGCGGCGAAGACCGCGTTCGGCAAGCAGAAGCGGGACCGGCAGTTCGACCGGACCTGGCGGTACATCGACGACCTGAAGGCGTCGCACGTCTTCCCGATCGCCGGCCCGCCGTGCTTCCTCGACGACGCCCTGTGGCAGTTCAACGACATCCACGGCGACGAGGGCAACATCTTCCCCGACCAGTCCGTCTTCCTGTCGGAGTACGCCAAGGTCGGCGGCACCAACGGGATCGTCCTGCTGCCGGGCAGCGTCGCCGAGGTCACCACAGAGGGCGCGAGCACCACCCACCCGGTGCCGGTGGAGGAGTTCTTCGCGAACAAGGTCGCCCACCTGGAGGAGATGCGGGAGCGCAAGCGCCCGATCATCGAGGCGGAGAAGGCGTCCTGGCGGCACCCCGAGGTGGACGTGCTCGGCGAGATGAAGCGTCGGATCGAGCCGCTGCTCGACGAGTCGATCTACCTGGCCAAGGGGGTCGGCGGCCCGGTCCGCTTCGACCTGGTGGGGTATGACGGTGAAAGCGTCGAGTCGATCGTGGTGGACTTCCCGGGCAAGGAGGTCCGGCCGTACGCGGACGAGAAGGTGCGCTACCGGTTCCGGACCGAGCGGTCGCTGATCGAGCACCTGCTTTTCATCGACGAGGTGGACTGGGTCAACTCGCTCTTCCTGTCCTGCCGGTTCTCGGCGGCCCGGATCGGCCAGTACAACGAGTTCGTCTACGCGTTCTTCAAGTGCCTTTCCGAGGAGCGGCTCCAGTACGCCGAGGGCTGGTACGACGAGCACGAGCGCAGCACCGACGCCGAGGACATCACGTTGGGCGACTGGGTGGTGCAGCGGCGCTGCCCGCACCTGAAGGCGGACCTGACCCGATTCGGCATCGTCGACGGCGACCAGCTCACCTGCCAGCTGCACGGCTGGCGCTTCGACCTGCCCAGCGGCCGCTGCCTGACCAGCGTCGGCCACAAGGTGAGAGCCCACCGCGTAGACGCGGAGACCCCGGCCCCCGCCGGCGAGGCAGTGATCTGACCCCACCTCACCGCCGCGATCTTGCACTTTCTGTCCCGCCGAACCAGGGCATACCACCCATAGCGGCGGCCGAAAGTGCAAGATCGCGGGGAGTTCGGGTTAGCTGCCCAGGTCGGTGAGGATCTTGCGGGCGGCGTTGTGGCCGGCCGCGCCGATGACGCTGCCGGCCGGGTGGCAGCCGGCGCTGCCGGCGTACACGCCGTCGATGCCGGTGGCGTAGGGCATCCGGTCGGTGAACGAGACGGTGTTGTCGACGTGGTGGATGTGCCCGCCGGTGATGCCGAAGTGCTCCTCGATGCCGGGCGGCGGCAGCGGCACCGCGTCGGCGATCAGGTCGGCGGTCCCGGGCGCGTACCGCTCGACGATCCCGACGAGCCGGTCGACGTAGCCGGGCAGCTCCGCGTCCCAGGTGGTGCCGGCCAGCTCGTAGGGGACGGACTGCACGAAGAGCGCCGAGGAGTGGTGCCCGGCGGCGTCGGAGAGCGACGGGTCGACGGTGGTGTGCAGGTACCACTCGATGGTGGGCTCCGAGGGCAGCAGCCCGGCCTGCACGTCCGCCCACATCGCGCGCAGCGCGGTCATCGGCGACGCCTCCGCCCCGCCGACCAGCGACGCGGACCCGGGCAGCAGGTGGATGGTCGAGCCGAACGGGCTCGGCGTACCGGCCGGCAGGCAGGAGAAGTTCGGCAGGCCGGTGAGCGCCAGGTTGAGCTTGAGCGTGGTGCCGGGCCGGCGGACCGCCGCCATCCGTTCGCCGAGCCGCGCCGGCAACGCGCCGTCGGGCAACAGGTCCATCAAGCGGTACGGGTCGCACGCGCCGAGCACCACCCGGGCGGCGACCTCCCGGCCGTCGGCCAGTACCACTCCGCTCGCCGCGCCGCCGTCCAGTGTCACCGCGTGCACCGGCGTACCGGTCAGAATCGTCGCTCCGGCGGCGCGCGCGGCCTCGGCGAACGTCCGGGAGACCGTGCCCATCCCACCCTCGGCGATCATCCAGGTGCCGCCGGAGCCGGGCAGTCTGCACATGTTGTGCACGAGGAAGTTGTGACCGGTGCCGGGGTCGTCGGGGCCGGCGTTGAGCCCGGACAGCCCGTCGGTGACCGCGTACATGCTGACCAGCAGCTCCGAGCGGAACTCGAACCGGGCCAGGTAGTCGGCGACCGAGCCCTGCACGAGGTCGACGAAGACCTGGCGCAACGCCGGGCGAACGTGCCGCTCGGCGGTCTCCTCGACGCTCAGCGGCTCCGCCAACCAGGCCGGGGCGAGGTCTTCGCGCAGCGCGGCCAACTCGGCCTGCATGGCATCGTCGGCGGCCACGTCGGCGGGGGAGAAGAACTCGGCGAGCTGCGCCCGGGTGGCGGCGGTGTCACTGCCGAAGAGCAGGTACGGCGAGCCGAGGCCGCCCGGGGTGGGCAGGAAGTAGTGCGGGTCGCGGCGCAGCACCGGGATCCGTACGTCGAGCGTGGCGAGCAGCTCCGGGGGCATCAGCCCGAGCAGGTACGAGCCGGTGGAGTGGCGTAGCCCCGGCACCTTCGGGAACGGGTTCTCGGTGCGCGTCGCGCCGCCGATCACGTCGGCGGCCTCCAACACGAGGACGTCCAGGCCGGCGCGGGCCAGCAGGACCGCGGAGACCAGACCGTTGTGCCCGGCACCGACGATCACGACATCGGCGCGGGCCGGAATCTCACTGCTCATGCCGCGGCAGCCTAGTCCGCGCCGCCCGGCCAGGTCAGCCCTTCCGCGCGCGTCCTCGGTGATCAAGAGGTTTGCGTCGTTCGACGGCCCTCCGGTGACGCAAACCTCTTGATCACCGGTTCAGGGGTGGGGAGGGGGTAGGTGGAGGGCGAAGGTGGACCCTTGGGTGGGGGTGCTGGTGGCGCTGACCGTGCCACCGTGGGCTTCGATGAGTTTGCGCACGATGGCGAGGCCCAGGCCACTGCCGCCGGTCTGCCGGCTCCGGGACTTCTCGGCCCGCCAGAAGCGGTCGAAGACCCGGGGCAGATCCTCGGCGCTGATGCCGCTGCCGGTGTCGGTCACGGAGACGATGACCTCGGCGTCGGTCGCGCTGGCGCTGATCGTCACGCGCCCGCCCGACGGGGTGTGCCGTACCGCGTTGGCGACCAGGTTGCCGACGGCCTGACGGAGTCGCACCGGGTCGGCGTCCACCTGGGGGTCGGCCTCGGTACGTACCGTGATGGTGACGCCGACCCGGTCGGCCTGGACCCGGTGCGCCTCACCGACCTGGGCGAGCAGGTCGGTGAGGTAGACCCGTTCGCGGTGCAGCCGCAGCGCGCCCGCGTCTGCCTCGGCCAGGTCCTGCAGGTCGGTGATCACGTGCTGGAGCACTGTCGCTTCCTCCAGCAGTGAGGAGAGCAGCCGCCGGTCGGGGGCCGCGACGCCGTCCTCGACCGCTTCGAGCCAGCCCCGGATGTTGCTCACCGGCGTACGCATCTCGTGGGCGATGTCGCTGACCATGGCCCGGCGCAGCTGCTCCAGCCGCTCGCGCCGTTCGGCCATGTCGTTGAAGACCTCGGCCAGCCGGGCGATCTCGTCGCGACCGGACACCCGGACCCGGGCGGACCCGTCGCCGTCGCGCATCCGCTGGGCCGCCCCGGTCAGGGCGTGCAGCGGGCGGGTCAGCCGGATGCCGGCGAGGACGGTGAAGCCGATCGTCACCAGCAGGACGAGACCGGCGACCGCGACGATGCGCGTCTGGTTGGCAGGGGAGAGGTCGAAGGTGGTCGAGGGGTGGCCGCCCGGGTCGCTGACGAAGAGGGTCGCGGCCGGGGCGACGTACGGGATGAGCTGTTCACGTCGACTGGTGCCGACGCAGGCGCTGACCGCGCGGTTGTGCTCCTGGTCGACGCCGGCCGCGCTCCGGGAGTCTGGTGCGCTGGCCGCCGGCTGCCTCGTCCAGGTCCAGTTCAGGTCCACCTGCACGGCGGGCAGTCGCCGCCGCGCCAGGCAGGTGTTCACCAGGGCGTTGAGCTGGGCGAGCGCCTTCCCCTCGGTGGCCGTGTGAGCGGCGAGGTCCTCTCTCAGCTGGATACAGGCGGCACTGTCGGCGAGGTCGGTGCCGGGGGTGTCGATCCGTGGGCGGCCGGTGGGCCCGTCCACGACGCTGGCGTCGATCTGCGCTCGCATCCGGAGACACTGGACCGCTTGGGCCGCCCTGTCGCGCAGCGCCGCGCGTTCCTCGGGCGGCAGCAGGTACGGCCCGGTGGTGCGCGGGTCGATGCGGCTGGTGCCGCCGTCACCGCCGGTCGGCGGGGTGGTCCCGGGCATCAGGGCGGTGTCGACGGCCAGCGCGTCGACGGTCGCCGACGACGTCGTCGGCAGCGGGCCCGCGCCGGGTGCCGAGTCCGCGATCGGCGCACCGGTGTCGGTGGTCAGGGCGATCCGGCGGCCGACGTCCTGGGCGAGCGGCCGAAGGGCCGCGTCGACCCCGTCCCAGTTCGGGTGGGTCGCCGCGTACGCGAGCACTGTGTCGTAGATGCGGGCGTCGTCGGCGAGCGCCTGCCCCTGCTCCTGTCGGATCGCTCCGGTGGTGGTGCGGACGGCCAGCCACGCGGTAGCCGCGATCGAGCCGATGGCGATGAGGATGGCCAGCGCCAGCAGTCGCAGCAGCAGGCTGCGGCGCAGCGGAACCTCACCCGACACGGGATGACTCTTCGACCAACTTGTATCCAACGCCGTACACGGTCACCAGCCGGGCCGGCTTGCGCGGGTTCGGTTCGATCTTCCGGCGGAGGTTCATGACGTGCACGTCCACGGTCCGGTTGGTGATGTACCTGTCGAACCCGTGCAGGTAGCCCAGGAGCTGATCCCGGGTGAACGCCCGGGCGGGCTGGGCGGCCATCGCCTGGAGCAGTTGGAACTCGCCGGGGGTGCAGTCGACGAGGCGTCCGTCGCTGCGTACCTCGTGGCGCACCGGGTCGACGTGCACGGCGCCGACCCGCAGCACAGGGTCCGCCTGCGCCGTCCGCTGGCCCCGGCGCAGCAGGCTGCGGGCCCGGGCAACCAGTTCACGCGGGCTGTACGGCTTCGTCATGTAGTCGTCGGCGCCCAGGTCGAGTCCGAGCAGCAGGTCGTCCTCGGTCGACCGGGCGGTCAGCATGAGCACCGGAAGGTCGGACTCCCGGCGCAGGATGCGACAGACGTCCAGGCCGTCGACCTTCGGCATCATCACGTCGAGGACCAGCAGCTCCGGGGGCCGCTGCCGGATCCGCTCCAGGGCGGCCCGCCCGTCGGACACCACGACCACCTCGTGCCCCTCGCGTTCCAGATACCGGCGCGCCAACTCCGCCTGCTTCGGGTCGTCCTCGGCTACCAGCACGTACGCACACACGGCAGCGACTGTACGTGGCACCCGCCGGTTCCAGCGCGGCCGCTGAGCTGGGGCTATCGGATGACGACCGGTTCCTGACAGGTCTCTGACAGGTGGGCGTGAAGCTCCACGTCATGACCAACTCAACCCATCGGGTCGCGGCCGGGCTCGCCGCGGTCACAGTGCTCGCGGTCGCCCTCACCGGCTGCGGCGGCGGCGCGTCCAACGCCGACAAGGGCACCGCCAGCGGTGACGTCGCGTCGCTCACCACCCCGTCCGCCCCGGTGAACACCACCCCCGCCGGTGGTGCCGCGAACGGTCGGCCGCAGTTACGCCTGGACATGACCGACGAGGAGGAGGAGCGGCTCTGGGGGACGTACAACATCTGCCTGCATGACAACGGCGTGAAGCTGAACGAGGGCCGGTCACAACCCGGCCCGGTGGGGGACGGTACGGGTCTGTCCCTCGACCAGAGCGGGGAACCGAAGGCGGCGTACGTGGCGTGCGCGAACAAACTGCCGCTCCAGCCGCCGGAGCTGGACCCGGAGAAGAACCCGAACTACGTGAGCCAGTGGAACGACTACGTCCAGTGCCTACGTGGACGCGGTATGAAGATCCACTCGCTGCCGGACGGCTCCGGCTGGACCTACGACGACGGGGTCGCCGACCCGGCCGGCGGCCTTGAGGGTCCCGCGCTGGACAAGGCCGAGAGGGAATGCACGATGGAGATCTTCGGTGCCAAGAAGTAGTCCGACCGACGATCGTGGTCGGCGGACGACCCGGCGTACCGCGATCGTGGTGGCGACGGTGACCCTGGTGATCGCCGTGGGTGCCGGCGTCGGGGTGCTGGCGCTGCGACGTCACGCCGACGGCGACGTTGCGAGCACCCCACCATCGGTGGCCACGACGACTGTGACCCGGGCCGACCTGTCGGACACCCGCTCGCTCAACGGCACGCTCGGCTTCGGCCCGGAACGGGTGGTGAAGGGCGCCGGGGAGGGTGTCGTCACCCGGCTGCCGAAGGTGGGCGACACTGTGGCCCGGGGCAAGCCGCTCTACCGGGTCAACGACCGACCCGTGCCGGTGCTGTTCGGCGGGACCCCGCTCTTTCGCACGCTCGACAAACCCGGACTGGTGGGCAGCGACGTACGGATCGTGTGGGACAACCTGACGGCGCTGGGCTACCACACCGGCTCGCAGCCGTCCCGGGGCACCGACGGCACGAAGATCGGCACGGGTCAGGCAGTGCTCACCGGAAGCCTCGTCGCCGCGATCAAGAAGTGGCAGAAGGCCGTCGGCCTGGATCCCACCGGCACGATCGGGGTCGGGCAGGTCGCGGTGCTGAGCGGGCCGGCCCGGGTCAGCGCGGTGAAGGCGCTGCCCGGTGACCCGGTCGCCGGTGAGCTGCTTGCCGTCACCGAGAAGGTCAAGCTGGTCACCGTGCCGGTCGGGGCCACCGAGGTCGGCACCATCACGGTCGGCGCCGCCGTGGTCGTCGCCCTGCCCGACAGCTCCGAGATCCCGGCCAAAGTCGCCTCGATCTCCCAGACGGTGCGTGGCGGTGGCCCGGACGGCGGCACCGGGCAGGGCAGCCCCCCGACGGTGGACGTCCTCGTCGCCCCGACCCGGGCGGCGGACGTGGCCAAGCTGGACGCGGCCGCGGTCCAGGTCCGGTTCACCACCTCCGTCCACAAGGACGTGCTGGCGGTGCCGGTCGGCGCGCTGGTGGCGCTCCGCGAGGGCGGGCATGCGCTGCAACTGCCCGACGGTGGGTTGGTGGCCGTGGAGACCGGGATGTTCGCCAGGGGTCTGGTCGAGATCAGCGGCACCGGCGTGACCGAGGGCCTCGACGTGGTGACGGCATCGTGATCGCCGAGCCGGTGCTGAACGTCGAGGGGGTCAGTAGGACGTACCCCGGCGGGGTGACCGCGCTGGACGACGTCTCACTGACCGTGCGCGCTGGCGAGATGCTCGCCATCGTCGGGCCCTCCGGGTCCGGCAAGTCCACGTTGCTGAACATCATGGGCACCCTCGACCTGCCGACCAGCGGCCGCGTGCGCGTGGCCGGGCAGGAGGTCACCGCGCTGTCAGACCGTCGGCTCTCCGCGCTGCGGGGCCGCTGGCTGGGCTTCGTCTTCCAACAGTTCCACCTCACCGACGGGCTGGATGCCGCCGAGAACGTCGCCACCGGCCTGCTCTACGCCGGGGTGCCCCGCCGTCGCCGCCGCCGAACCGCCATCGAGGCGTTGGCCCGGGTCGGCCTGGCGCACCGGGTCGACCACCTGCCGCAGCAGCTCTCCGGCGGGGAGCGGCAGCGGGTGGCGATAGCTCGGGCACTCGTCAACGAGCCGGCGCTGGTGCTGGCCGACGAGCCGACCGGCGCCCTCGACACGGTCAACGGGGAGGCGGTTCTGGCCCTGCTCACGGACCTCAACGCGGAGGGCACCACCATCGCCGTGATCACCCACGACCGCGATCTCGCCGCCCGTACGCCTCGACAGGTGGAGATCCGCGACGGCCGGATCGTCGCCGACACCGTTGCCGGGAGCGGGGCGTGAGCGCCCGCCCGGGTGTCGCCCGGTCGACCCGGCTCGCCCCGGCGGACGTACTCCGGCTTGGATTGCTCGGGCTGACCACCCGCCGGATGCGGGCCGTCCTCTCCGCTCTGGGCATCTCCATCGGCATCGCCACGTTGGTCGTCGTGGTGGGGATCCCCGCGTCCAGCCAGCGCGACCTGATGGACCAGCTCTCCGCCCTCGGCACCAACCTGCTGCGGGCCGAGCCCGTGCCGGATCAGAACCCGCCGGTCCTCCTGCCGGAGGACGCCGCCGCCATGGCGTCGCGGATCGGGCCGGTCCACACGGCGAGCGCGGTCGCGAACACCCACACCGCCGTACGCCGCAACGACCTGCTCGACCGGTACGACACGTCCGGGCTCAGTGTGCTCGCGTCCCGGCCGGACCTGTTGGGGACCGTCAACGGCCGGATCCGCAGCGGCCGGGCCCTCGACGCCGGGACGGCCCGGCTCCCGACCGCCGTCCTCGGCTACGTCGCGGCGAGCAGGCTCGGCTTCGCCACAGTGGATCCCCGGCAACCACCCCAGGTGTTCATCGGCGAGCGCTGGTTCACAGTGATCGGCATCCTGGACCCGTTGCCGCTCTCCCCGGATCTCGACCGATCGGTGCTGGTCGGCTGGGACGCCGCCAAGGCCATGCTCGGCTTCGACGGTCACCCCACAGTCGTCTACCTGCGGGCGAGAGAGGACGCGTTGGAGGACGTCCGTGCCGTGCTGCCGGCCACCCTCAACCCGCAGCTGCCCGGGCTGGTCCAGGTCAGCCGCCCCTCCGACGCGCTCGCCGCGAAACGGGCCACCGAGGACAGCTTCTCCGCGCTGTTCCTCGGGTTGGCGGCGGTCGCCCTTCTGGTCGGTGGGATCGGCGTGGCCAACACGATGGTCATCTCGGTGTTGGAGCGCCGTCGGGAGATCGGCCTGCGCCGGGCGCTCGGCGCGAACCGTGGCCAGATCCGGGTGCAGTTCCTCACCGAGTCGGTGTTGCTCAGCGTGCTCGGCGGCACGGCCGGGGCAGCCCTCGGAGTGCTCGCGACTGTCGGCTACGCCAGCTACCAGGGCTGGCCGCCCACCATCCCGCTGACCGCGGTGGTAGGCGGGATAGCCGGCGCCCTCCTGGTAGGGGTGATCGCCGGCGTCTACCCGTCCATCCGAGCCGCCCGCCTAACCCCTACCGAAGCCCTCTCCACCCCCTAACCCCCTGCCCCCGCCTCACCCCTCCCGATGATCAAGAGGTTTTCGTCAAGGAATGGCCTCGCGGTGACGCCAACCTCTTGATCAACCCGGCGGGGTGGGGGTGGGGGTGGGGGTGTTGGGGTGGGTGGTGCGCCAGCGGGAGAGGGCCAGGGTGGCGGAGTAGCCGGCCAGGACGATCACGTGGAACAGGTAGAGCCAGAGGAGGACGGCGACGCCGCCGCCGATCTCGTCGAAGCCGCCGAACGGCACGCCCAGGTCCAGTGGGAGGGAGGCGAAGAGCACGAAGCCGTGCAGGAAACCGGAGAGGTTCGCCGCGGTGAACGACCCGATGCCGAGGGTGGAAAGCCAGTCCGGTGAGGCCGGCCCGACGACCCGGAACACCCACACCAGCACCGGCGTGAGCACCAGCCAGACCGCCAGGAACGACAGCACCACGCCGAGCACACCGAGCCACCCGCCCTGGCGGACGAGGCGGGTGGTGAGCGGGAGCGCCAGCAGGATCGACAGCAGCAGCGCGGGGGCCGGTGCGAGCAGTGGCAACAGCAGGAGCCGACCCCGCCAGCCGACCAGGTGCTCGTCGGAAAGGGGAGCGGCCACCGAGACGAAAGCCCGCCGCAGGCCCTCGCCGTAGAGCGAGGCGGGCAGCAGGGAGGCCAGCGCCAGCAGCGGGGTCAACCCCACCCCGGCGTCGACCAGCGCCTCCACCGCGCGGGGCGCGCCGATCGCGGTGGGCAGGGCCTCCACGGCGTACGAGGTGAGCCGGCGTACCCGGTCGGCCCCGGCCACCAGTGCGGTGAGCCAGATCGCCAGCAGGGCGACCGGCACCACAGCGATCGCCCCGTAGAAGGTGATCGCGGCGGCGTGCAGCGACAGGTCCCGTCCGCGCACCGGACGGAACGCGGCACTGGTGATCCGTTTCGCGCGCTGCCAGCCGTTGCCCATCGGGTCCTCCTTCCCTGTCGTCGGCCCCGCCACTCCTTAAGATCGCCGACCATGACTGTTCTCACCACCGAACGCCTGATCCTGCGTGACTGGACCGACGATCCGGCCGACCTGGCCCGGATCTACGACATCTACCGCCGTCCGGAGATCACCCGCTGGTTGGGCGCCTCGCCGGGCCTGCCGATGACGGACCCGGCCCAGGCCGTCGAGCGGCTGCGGATCTGGCAGGACCGGCACGCCGACGACGGTGGCCGGTACGGCACCTGGGCGGTCGAGGTACGTGAGACCGGTCAGGTGGTCGGTACGGCGCTGCTCAAGCCGCTGCCGGGGCGGGACGAGGCGGTGCGTACCGAGGACATCGAGACGGGGTGGCACCTGCACCCCGACTCGTGGGGTCACGGCTACGCCACCGAAGCCGCTCGTGTGCTCGTCGCGCGGGAGTTCGCCGCCGGCACCCGGGAGATCTACGCGGTCGTGTCGCCGGGCAACGAGCCGTCGATGGCTGTCGCTCGGAGGCTGGGCATGACCCATGTGGGCCAGCGCACCGACTGGTACGGCGGAGAGCTGCTGGAGACCTTCGTTTTGACGGCTCCAGATGCCTGATCGTTCCCGTACGACCTGACGCAAGATCCGCGCAACTTCGGGGAAGGTGTGGCCTCCAGTCGTCGGGAGGTGGCACCTTCCCCGAAATTGTGGGCAGTTCAGCGGGGACGACGGCCATCAGGGCAGACAAGTCCGTCAATAGTCACGGGTGTCGAAGTGTTGACGCTCCCGTAGCACGTCAGTAACCTTTGGGCCAAAGTAACGCAAGATTTTGACAAAGGCGTGCATGGTTCTGCGCACGCTCTCGGAAGATTCAACGGGCCTCCTGGGGAGGCCCGTTGATGGTCGTACCCATCTGGTGTTTCCGGGACGAGCGGCGCCCCCGCGCCGCCCGTGCCACCCCGTCTCTCTCGACACCGGCCCGTTCGCGTCGGCCGGCGCTGCACCGCCGCACCCCCACCCCCGTGGTCCAGCCACCGCGGCAACCGTCCCCCGACGACAAGGACAGTGATGAGACGAACGAATCTGTTCAGGATGGTGGCGGCCACGGCCGCCGCCGCGCTGATCGCCACGGCCGGGGCGACCGCCGTCGCGAACCCGGCCGCCGCCGGCCCCGCCGAGTCGGCAGCAGCACCGAGCGCCGGCTTCGCCCCGGCGGCCACCAACCTCGCCCAGGGCCGTCCCACCCAGGAGAGCGGCCACGCCGACGTCTACGACTCGTCGAAGGTCGTCGACGGCAACGCGGGCAGCTACTGGGAGAGCGTCAACAACGCGTTCCCGCAGTGGGTGCAGGTCGATCTCGGCGCGTCGCAGAGCGTCAACCAGGTAGTGCTGAAGCTGCCGACCTCCGGTTGGGGGACCCGGACGCAGACGCTGAGCGTGCGAGGCAGTGCCAACGGTTCGTCCTTCATCGACCTGGTCGGGTCACAGACGTACACCTTCAACCCGGCGAGCGGCAGCACCGCCACGATCAACTTCAGCTCGACCTCCACCCGCTACGTCCGCATCACCATCACCGCCAACAGCGGCTGGCCGGCCGGGCAGCTCTCCGAGCTGGAGGTGTACGGCAGCGGCGGCACCACCCCGGACACCACCGCGCCGAGCGTGCCGGGCAACCTCTCGTACACCCAGTCGGGCACCACCATCAGCCTCAACTGGGTCGCGTCCACCGACAACGCGGGCGGCAGCGGCATCGCCGGCTACGACGTCTACCGCAACGGCGCGTTCCTCCAGTCAATCGGCAACGTGACCACCTTCAACGACACCCAGCCGGCGACGGCGACCGTGTCGTATCACGTCCGGGCGCGCGACGCCGCTGGCAACCTCTCCGGCAACAGCAACACGGTGACCCGTACCGGCAGCGGTGACACCACCGCGCCGAGCGTCCCCGGGACGCTGTCGCAGAGCACGTCGGGCAGCACGATCACGCTCAACTGGGGGGCCTCCACCGACTCCGGCGGCAGCGGTCTCGCCGGCTACAACGTCTACCGGGGCGGCAACCTGATCGCCACGCTGGGCACCGTCCTCACCTACCAGGACACCCAACCGGCGACGGCGACCGTGTCCTATTACGTCCGCGCCCGCGACGGCGCCGGCAACCTCTCCGGCAACAGCAACACCGTCACCCGGACCGGCAGCAACCCGCCCGCCTGCACCAACGTGGCGCAGGGCAAGAGCATGACGGCGAGTGGCTCCACCTTCAGCTTCACCCCGGACAAGGCGAACGACGGGCAGCTGACCACCTACTGGGAGGGCGCGGCGAGCTACCCGCAGAACCTGACAGTGGCGCTGGGCGCGAACCACTCCATCTCCGGTGTCACGGTGAAGCTCAACCCGGACCCGGCCTGGGGCACCCGTACCCAGACCATCCAGGTCCTCGGTCGCGACCAGGCGTCGTCCTCGTACACCAGCCTGGTGTCGGCGGCGGCCTACCAGTTCGCCCAGGGCAGCAACGTGGTGACCATCCCGGTCACCGCCACCACCGCTGACGTGCAGTTGCGGTTCACCGGCAACACCGGCGCCCCGTCCGGCCAGGTCGCCGAGCTGGAGGTGTGCGGCACCCCGGCGCCCAACCCGGACCTGGTCGTCAGCTCGGTGACCTGGTCGCCCACGTCGCCCAGCGAGGTCTCCCCGGTCACCCTCTCCGCCGTGGTGCAGAACATCGGCTCCGCCGCCGCCGGCGCGACCACAGTGAACTTCAGCCTGGCCGGCGCTGTCGTCGGCAGCGCCTCGGTGGGCGCGCTCGCCGCGGGCGCCTCGACCACGGTTTCGTTCAACGCCGGCACCCGGCCGATGGGCAGCTACGCCGTCTCGGCGGTGGTCGACCCGGCGAACACGATCGTCGAGCAGAACAACGGCAACAACAGCTTCACGGCCGCGTCACCGCTGGTGGTGGCGCAGGCCCCCGGCCCCGACCTCCAGGTGCTCAGCATCGCCTCGAACCCGCCGAACCCGGCCGTCGGGGCGTCCGTCACCTTCACCGTGACGGTCCGCAACCGGGGCACCACCGCGACCGGCGCGACCACAGTCACCCGGCTGGTCGCGGGCAGCACCACGCTCAACACCAACACCGCCTCGATCGCGGCCGGCGCGACGGTCACAGTGGCCGTCAGCGGCAGCTGGACCGCCACCAGCGGCGGCGCCACCATCACCGCCACCGCCGACGCCACGAACGTGGTCACCGAGACCAACGAGACAAACAACGCGTTCAGCCAGTCGATCGTGGTCGGCCGCGGGGCTGCCGTCCCGTACGTCTCCTACGAGGCCGAGGCCGGCCGTTACCAGGGCACGCTGCTGGAGACCGACCCGCTGCGCACCTTCGGGCACACCAACTTCGCCAGCGAGTCCTCGGGGCGCAAGTCGGTACGACTCGCCAGCACCGGCCAGTTCGTCGAGTTCACCTCGGCCAACCAGGCCAATTCCATAGTGGTGCGCAACTCCATCCCGGACGCGCCCGGTGGCGGCGGCATCGAGGCGACCATCAGCCTCTACGTCAACGACGTCTTCTCCCGGAAGTTGACACTGTCGTCCAAGCACAGCTGGCTCTACGGCAACACCGACGGTCCGGAGGCGCTGACCAACACCCCGCAGGCCGACGCCCGACGGCTCTTCGACGAGTCGAACGCCTTGCTGGCGCAGTCGTACCCGGCCGGCACCCGGTTCAAGTTGCAGCGCGACTCGGGTGACACTGCCTCCTTCTACGTCATCGACATGATCGATCTGGAGCAGGTGGCGCCGGCGGCGAGCCAGCCGACCGGTTGCACCTCGATCACCTCGTACGGTGCGGTCCCGAACGACGGGCTCGACGACACCGCCGCCATCCAGCGGGCGGTGACCGACGACCAGAACGGTGTCATCAGCTGCGTCTGGATCCCCGCCGGGCAGTGGCGGCAGGAGCAGAAGATCCTGACCGACGACCCGCTGAACCGGGGCACGCACAACCAGGTCGGCATCAGCAACGTCACCATCCGGGGCGCCGGCATGTGGCACTCGCAGCTCTACACGCTGACCGAACCGCAGAACGTGGTGGGCGGCATCAACCACCCGCACGAGGGCAACTTCGGCTTCGACATCGACAAGAACACCCAGATCTCCGACATCGCCATCTTCGGCTCCGGCCGGATCCGCGGCGGTGACGGCAACGCCGAGGGCGGCGTCGGTCTGAACGGTCGCTTCGGTACCGGCACCCGGATCAGCAACGTCTGGATCGAGCACGCCAACGTGGGCGTCTGGGTGGGCCGCGACTACGACAACATCCCCGACCTGTGGGGGCCGGCCGACGGGCTGGACTTCAGCGGCATGCGGATCCGCAACACGTACGCCGACGGCATCAACTTCAGCAACGGCACGCGTAACTCGCGGGTGTTCAACTCGTCCTTCCGGACCACCGGTGACGACGCGCTCGCCGTCTGGGCCAACCCGTACGTCAAGGACCGCACCGTCGACATCGCCCACGACAACCACTTCGTCAACAACACCATCCAACTGCCCTGGCGGGCCAACGGCATCGCCATCTACGGCGGCTACGACAACTCGATCGAGAACAACCTGATCTACGACACCGCCAATTACCCGGGCATCATGCTGGCGACCGACCACGACCCGCTGCCGTTCTCCGGCACGACGCTGATCGCCAACAACGGGCTCTACCGCACCGGCGGCGCGTTCTGGAACGAGGACCAGGAGTTCGGTGCCATCACCCTCTTCCCCTCCACCAGGGACATCGTCGGGGTCACCATCCGCGACACCGACATCATCGACTCCACGTACGACGGCATCCAGTTCAAGAACGGCGGTGGCAACATGCCGAACGTCGCCATCACCAACGTGCGGATCGACAAATCCAACAACGGCGCCGGCATCCTCGCGATGAGCGGCGCACGCGGCAACGCCAACCTGACGAACGTGACAATCACCAACTCGGCCGACGGCAACATCGTCATCCAGCCGGGCTCACAGTTCGTCATCAACGGCGGCTGACCCCGACCGGGGCCGCTCCGGCGGCCCCTGGTCGACGATCCCGCACGATCAGCACGGTTTCAGTGAAGTCGGGGTGTCCGCATGCCGCGGACGCCCCGATTTCCGTAAGCCCGAGTCGATCGCCGGCGAGTGGCGTCAGTCGGACATCCGACGCCACCGCCGACGGTTCGGACCGGTCCTGATCGCCGAGGACGGCCGTTGGCCTGGTTCGACAGGGTGGGTAGCGGAGATCGTGCGGCCCCCTGTTGGCGATCCAGGGTGCGTGACGTGCCTCGTGGCGACCTGTCAATGTGGAGGGTGGATCGGCGCCGCGACCGCGGAGGGCTGCACCACAACGGGTCGGAGGCGAGAATGGATGACGAAACCGGGTCCACCGCAAGCCGGCCGCTGCGTGCCCTACTGCCCTGGTTGGGTGCCGCTGCCGCGATCGCCGGCATCGTGGGCGTGGTGTTCCAGGTGATCGAATGGGCCGGTTCCCGCGCCACGCCAACGGCGAAGCCCAGCGCGGGAGCGAGCCCGACCGTCGCCACCCCCGCCGCCAAGGCGAACGGCGATGAGCAGTTCGTGCAGGCCGGGCAGTGTGTGCGTAACGCCGGTGACACGGCCAGCGTGGTGTACAAGATCGCCCCGTGCGATCGCGGGACATGGCGGGTGCTGGCTCGCATCGAACAGGTCGTCGTCGACGAGGCGCAGGCCGACGCGGTGTGCGAGGCCCAGGCGCCCGGCTTCATCGACTACCACTACTCGAACTGGACAAAACGCTCCGACTACCTCGACGTCGTGTTCTGCGTCGCCCCGGCCTGAACGCCGCCAGCACCCGGGGCCAGGCCGATATCTCGATCTGTCGCACCGCGTGTGCGATGCCGTGCCGCGGAGGGCTGCGCGACTAGGCTGAGCTGAGCAGGATGGTCCGCTGAGGGGGTGAGCCCGGATGGCCCAGGCAGCGTTCGCGCCGGAACCGGCGCCGCAGCACACCGAGCCGTCGTTCGACGTGCTGCGGTGGCACGACGAGCCGTGGACCGCGCAGCTCGCCCTCGACCTGTTGCCGGAGACCAACGGCCCCAAGGTTGAGGTCCTGAGCGGAAGCGTGATCGTGACACCACATGCCGGGTACGACCATCAGGACGCGGAGCTGGGCCTCGCCTATCTCCTCAAGCAGGCGGCCCGTCGGGCGAAGCTGTGGCTCTATCTTGAGACGAACATCGTCTCGGGTCCGGATCTCTTCATCCCGGACATCGTCATTCTCGACGCTCCCGGCGGCGGTCGAACGACGATGGACATCAGGCACGCTGTGCTTCTCGGGGAGATCGTCTCGCCCGGAAACTGGCGCAAGGACATCATCGACCGCCCGCGTGAGTACGCTGCCGCCCGCGTGCCCTTCTTCCTCCGGGTTGACCTGCGCAATCGGGTGCCCACCATCGCCTTGTACGAGTTGACCGAGGGGGAGTACCGGCCGGTGGCTGCCGCTGCGGCCGGGACGCGCTTCGTCATGCGGGAGCCGTTCGAGTTCTCCATTGATCCGGCCGACCTGCTGGGCGAGGAGGCGCTGCCGGAAGCGTCGGCGGACGGGGAGGGCTGAGGCTCCCAGCGGGCGTTCAGTGACGGTGGGAGAGAATGGCCGGGTGACTTCCCCCCGCGACCTTGTTCTGCTCGGGTCCACCGGCTCGATCGGCACCCAGGCCATCGACATCGTCCGGCGTAACCCGGACCGGTTCCGGGTGGTCGCCGTGGGTGCCGGCGGCGGCAACGTCGAACTGCTCGCCGCGCAGGCCCTCGAACTGGGCGTCGAGGCGGTCGGGGTGGCCAAGGCGTCCGCCGCGCAGGACCTGCAACTCGCGTTCTACGCCGAGGCGAGCCGGCGCGGGTGGGCCACCGGAGACTTCAAGCTTCCCAAGATCGTGGCCGGCCCCGACGCCATGACCGAACTGGCCCAGTGGCCGTGCGACATCGTGCTCAACGGGGTGGTCGGCTCGCTGGGCCTCGCTCCTACGCTGGCCGCGCTGCGCGGTGGTCGTACTCTCGCGTTGGCCAACAAGGAGTCCCTCGTCGCCGGCGGCCCGCTGGTCAAGGCCGCTGTGACGCGGCCGGGGCAGATCGTCCCGGTCGACTCGGAGCACTCGGCGCTGGCGCAGTGCCTGCGCTCCGGGACGCGCGGTGAGGTGCGCCGGTTGATCGTCACGGCCAGCGGTGGCCCGTTCCGGGGGCGGCGGCGCGACGAGTTGACGCAGGTCACACCCGAGCAGGCGCTCGCGCACCCGACCTGGAACATGGGTCCGGTCGTCACGATCAACTCGGCCACCATGGTCAACAAGGCCCTTGAGGTGATCGAGGCGCACGAGCTGTTCGACGTGCCCTACGCCGACATCACAGTGATGGTGCACCCGCAGTCTGTGATCCACTCGATGGTCGAGTTCGTCGACGGGTCGACGATCGCCCAGGCCAGCCCACCGGACATGCGGCTGCCGATCGCGCTCGGCATCGGCTGGCCGGACCGGGTGCCCGAGGCCGCCTCCGCCGTCGACTGGACGGCCGCGCACACCTGGGAGTTCGCGCCGCTCGACGACGAGGCGTTCCCGGCCGTCGCCCTGGCCAAGGCCGCCGGGGAGACCGGGCGCTGCCGGCCGGCGATCTACAACGCGGCGAACGAAGAGTGCGTGGCCGCGTTCGTGGCGGGCCGGCTGCCGTTCCTCGGCATCGTCGACACCCTCGAACGGGTGTTGGAGGAGGCTCCGGACTTCGACGAACCAGGTACCGTCGAGGACGTGCTCGCGGCCGAGTCGTGGGCACGCACGCACGCGCAGGAGATCATCGCGGGTTCGGTGGAAGGAGCTTGATGTCGTACCTGCTCGGGGTGGTCCTCTTCGCCCTGGCCATTCTCATCTCGGTGAGTCTGCACGAGGCGGGTCACCTGCTGACCGCCAAGATGTTCGGGATGAAGGTCACCAAGTACTTCGTCGGTTTCGGCCCCACCATCTGGTCGTTCCGGCGGGGTGAGACCGAGTACGGCCTCAAGGGCATTCCCCTCGGCGGTTTCTGCAAGATCGTCGGGATGACGCCGCAGGACGACGACGTCGAGCCGGGCGACGAGTCACGCGTGATGTGGCGCTACCCGGTCTGGAAGCGGACGATCGTGATGGCCGCCGGGTCGATCACGCACTTCGCGCTCGCCCTGGTCACGATCTGGATCCTCGCCGTCTCCGCCGGCCTGCCCAACCCCGACTTCCCGACCACGGACGCGCAGGCCCGCCAGGAGCCGGCCGTCATCCAGCTCAGTGAGTGCGTCGTCCCGGAGAACGCGGTGCGGGCGTGCACCCCCGCCGACGCGGCCAGCCCGGCCGCCCAGGGGCAACTGCGCAACGGGGACCGGATCACCTCGGTCAACGGCACCCCGATCAACTCCTACGGCGACCTGCTCACCACGCTGCGCGGGCTCAAGCCGGGCGACACCGCACAGATCGCGTACGTCCGCGACGGGCAGTCGGCCACCACCAGCACGGTGCTCGCGCAGACCCAGCGTCCGCCGCTGAACGACCCCAACGGCGCCGCCGCGCCGGTCGCCGCGCTCGGCGTCGGGCTCGTCCCGAGCACCCCGACCCGTGTGACGTACGGCCCGGTCGGCGCCTTCGGCGCCACCGCCGACTTCACCGGTCAGCTGGCCGTCGGCACCGCCCAGGCGCTCCAGCGCCTCCCGCAGAAGGTCCCCGCCCTGTGGACCGCCCTGACCGGCGGCGAGCGGGACGTCGACACCCCGATCAGCGTCGTCGGCGCCAGCCGGCTCGGCGGCGAGGCGGTGGAGAACAACGCCTGGCTGGTCTTCTTCATGCTCTTCGTGTCGCTGAACTTCTTCATCGGCGTGTTCAACCTGCTGCCGCTGCTCCCGGTGGACGGCGGCCACATCGCCATCGCCTGGTTCGAACGGGCCCGCTCCTGGGTCTACGCGCGGATCGGCCGGACCGACCCAGGCCGGGTGGACTACCTCAAACTGATGCCCTTCACGTACGTGGTGATCCTGATCGGCGGCGCGTTCACGCTGCTGACCATCGCCGCGGACGTCGTCAACCCCATCACGCTCTTCTCAAGGTGAGTGCCTGAAGTGACAGCTATCAGTCTCGGTATGCCAGCCGTGCCGCCCCCGCCGCTCGCTCCCCGTCGGGCCAGCCGCCAGATCATGGTCGGTTCGGTCCCGGTGGGTGGTGGTGCGCCGGTGTCGGTGCAGTCGATGACCACGACCCTCACCTCCGACATCAACGCGACCCTCCAGCAGATCGCCGAGCTGACCGCGTCCGGTTGCCAGATCGTGCGGGTGGCGGTGCCGTCCCAGGACGACGTCGAGGCGCTGCCCGCGATCGCCAAGAAGTCGCAGATCCCGGTGATCGCCGACATCCACTTCCAGCCCAAGTACGTCTTCGCCGCGATCGACGCCGGCTGCGCGGCGGTCCGGGTCAACCCGGGCAACATCCGGCAGTTCGACGACAAGGTCAAGGAGATCGCTCGGGCCGCCGGGGCGGCGGGGGTGCCGATCCGGATCGGCGTCAACGCCGGGTCGCTGGACAAGCGCCTGCTGAGCAAGTACGGCAAGGCCACCGCCGAAGCGCTGGTCGAGTCGGCGCTGTGGGAGTGCTCGCTCTTCGAGGAGCACGGCTTCCGTGACATCAAGATCTCGGTCAAGCACAACGACCCGGTCGTGATGATCCGGGCGTACCGGCAGCTCGCCGAGCAGTGCGACTACCCGCTGCACCTCGGCGTCACCGAGGCCGGGCCGGCGTTCCAGGGCACCATCAAGTCGGCTGTCGCGTTCGGCGCGCTGCTGGCCGAGGGGATCGGCGACACGATCCGGGTGTCGCTGTCCGCCCCGCCGGTCGAGGAGATCAAGGTCGGCAACCAGATCCTGGAGTCCCTCGGTCTGCGCGAGCGGGGCCTGGAGATCGTCTCGTGCCCGTCCTGCGGGCGGGCCCAGGTGGACGTCTACAAGCTCGCCGAGGAGGTCACCGCCGGCCTGGAAGGGCTGCCGGTGCCGCTGCGGGTCGCCGTCATGGGCTGCGTGGTGAACGGTCCGGGCGAGGCCCGGGAAGCCGACCTCGGGGTCGCCTCCGGCAACGGCAAGGGCCAGATCTTCGTCAAGGGTCAGGTCGTCAAGACGGTGCCCGAGGCGCAGATCGTCGAGACGCTGATCGAGGAGGCGCTGCGGATCGCCGACGAGATGGGCGCCGAGCTCCCCGAGGAGCTGCGCGGTCTGGTCACCGGCCCGACCGTCACAGTGCACTGATTTTCCGTTTGGAAAAAGCGGCCGTTTTTCCGTTTGGAAAAAGCGGCCGTTCCCCGTGCGGGGAACGGCCGCTGTGCGTTTGTGCTGATCTTGCTGTGGCGCTGTGGCGCTGTGGCGCTGTGGCGCTGTGGCGCTGTGGCGCGGGCTGGCGTCACTCGGATTCGGCGAGGATCGCGTACAGCTTGCGCCGGGTCTCGTCGAGCACCTGGGCGGCCCGCTCGCGCTGGTCGTCGGTGCCATTCATCATGACCTGGCGCAGGGCGTTCATCGCCTGCGCGCCGGAGTCGCGGATGTCGTGCCAGCTACTCACCGTGCCCTGGGCGACGTCCGCCCACGGCGGGGTCTGCGCGGCTTCGGTGGCCTCGGCCTGACCGGCCTCGGTGACAGTGAACCGCTTCCGCCCACCACCGGACTCTTCGGTGCTGGCGACGATCACTCCCTCGTCCTCCAGTAGCTGGAGGGTGGGGTAGATCGAGCCTGGGCTCGGCCGCCACGCACCGCCGGTGCGGGAGTCGATCTCCTGGATCATCTCGTAGCCGTGCATTGGCCGCTCGGTGAGCAGGGCCAACACGGAGGATCGGACGTTGGGGCGTCGGCCCCGACCCCGTCCACGGCCTCGGCCGCCCCAGGGGCCGCCGTGTCCGTGCTCGTGGCCGCCGTGCGGACCGGGCGGGACCGGCGGGAAGCCGAACCCCCGCATCCGGGCCTCGTGCATCGGGTGGTGCTGTCGGTGGAACCTCATCGGGTTCTTCCTTCCGTAGGACTATCGCTGATGCATCAACGATATATCGGCAATGCATCGGCGACAACTCTGATTTACCAAACCGTACGTACGTCTTGTTAGGGTGTCGGTCATGCGCCTGCTTCCCGCACCGGGCCCGGCCCGGGTCCTCACCCTCGGCACCCTGGTCAAGACCGTCGGGAGGGGCCTCTGGCTCGTCGCCAGCGCGCTCTTCCTCACCCGGTCGGTCGGCCTGTCGGCGACCCAGGTGGGCATCGGGCTGACCATCTCGGCCCTGGTCGGCGTGCTGGCCAGCACCCCGAGCGGCTACCTGGCCGACCGTGTCGGCCCGCGCGGAGTGCAGGTCGGTGCGCTGTTCGTCGCCGGCACCCTGACCATCGGCCTGATCACCGTCCGGTCGTTCCCCACGTTCGTGCTGGTGGGAGCGGCCACCGCGCTCGCCGACGCGGTCGAGCGCGGCGCCCGCGGCGCGCTGATCGCCGGAGCGATCCCGGCCGACCAGCGGGTCCGCACCCGCGCGTACCTGCGAGCCACCACCAACGTCGGGATCTCCGTCGGCGCCGTCCTCGGCGGCTTCGCCATCGCCGCCGACACCCGAGCCGGGTACGTCGCGCTGATCCTGGCCTCGGCGGCGACGTCACTCGCCGCAGCGGTGGTCTTCCTCCGACTGCCCGCCGTCGCCCCGGTCGCCGCGCCCACGCACGGCCCTCGGCTGATCGCCCTACGGGACCGCCCGTTCCTCGCCTTCACAGTGGTCGACGGGCTGATGTCGATGCACTTCAGCCTGCTCACCATCGCCCTGCCGCTGTGGATCGCCGGTCACACCCGGGCCCCCGCCTGGATGATCTCCGCGTTGACGCTGGTCAACACGGTGCTCGTGGTACTCCTCCAGGTACGCGCCGCGAACACCGCCGCCACAGTGCCCGGAGCCGCCCGCGCCGCCCGGCGAGCGGGCGTGGCCATCGCCCTGGCCTGCGTACTCTTCGCCGCCAGCGGCGAGCTTCCCACCGCCGGCGCGGTGAGCCTGCTCGGCCTCGGGGCGGTCGCGCACGTCACCGGGGAACTGTGGCACTCCGCCGCCGGCTGGGGAATCTCCTTCGGGCTGGCACCAGCGGACGCCCAGGGGCAGTACCAGGGGGCGTACGGCATGGGCTACGAACTGGGCAAGATGCTCGCACCGGTGGTGGTGACCACCCTCGCCCTCGGTTGGGGCGTACCGGGCTGGCTCGTACTCGGTGCCCTGTTCCTCCTGCTCGGAGCCCTGGTGCCCCCGGTCGTCCGGTGGGCCGGGCGGACGCCGCCCCGTGAAGCCTGTGCCGGCCTTGTCACTCGACCGGCGGAGCGGGGGGTCGATCTGGCAGGCTGATAGTCGTGCTGACGGTGCCGGTACGCCAACTGGGGGAATCGGAGCGCCGCGCGGTCGAGCGACTGCTCGACCATGACCCGTTCGCGGGCGCGCAGGTCGCCGAGCGGATCGCCGCGCGCGGACTCTCCTGGTGGCGGGCCGAGGGCAGAATCCTGGGGTACGGGGCCCGCCGCAACCTCGAATCACTCTGCTGGCTCGGCGGCAACCTGACCCCGGTGCTGGCCAGCGACGCTGCGGTGGCTGCCTTCGCCGACCTGCTCGCCGGCGAGGAACGGCTCTGCTCCTCCATCGTCGGCCGGGCCGACGCCGTACTCGGGCTCTGGGACCGACTCTCCGACACCTGGGGGCCAGCGCGAGACGTCCGCCCCAACCAGCCACTGCTGGTCACCGACACGCTGCCACCCGTACCGGCCGACCCGGAGGTACGCCAGGTTCGATCCGGCGAGGTCGACCGGCTCTTCCCGGCGGCGGTGGCCATGTACACCGAAGAGGTCGGCGTCTCCCCGCTGGCCGAGGACGGCGGACGCAGCTACCGCCGACGGGTCAACGACCTGGTCCGGACCGGTCGCGCGTACGCCCGCATCGTCGACGGCAAGGTTGTGTTCAAGGCCGAACTGGCCGTGGTCACCAAGCGCACGGCGCAGATCCAGGGCGTCTGGGTCGCACCGGAGTGGCGCGGCCGGGGGATCGCCAGCGCCGCCATGGCAGCGGTGGTCCGCGACGCGCTGCTGCGGGTCGCCCCCACCGTCAGCCTGTACGTCAACGACTTCAACCTCCCGGCCCGCCGCGTCTACGAGCGCTGCGGCTTCCAGCCGATCGGCACCCTGGCCACCGTCCTCTTCTGACCGCTGCGGGGTGGGTGCGGGTGCCCTGTCCCGGCAGTGCGGGTGCCCCTATCTCTGTAGATCTTGGACAGTTTCCGTTCACGCGGAACGGGAAGTGTCCAAGATCTGTAGGCAGGCTCCGGTTGGTCGACGCCATCCGCCTCCGTTGGGAGAGATCGGCGTCCCCAGCCCCGGCGGCAGGCCGTGAGCGGCCGGGCCAACGAATGGCGAACGGCGGTCAGCTGACAGCGGCCAGCGTGTGGCGAACGGCGGTCGGCGACCGAAGAACGGCGGGTGGCGGGTGGCGGCTGGCGATCGGTGGCAGCAGGAATGCCGCTGGCCGGCACCCCGGGTTGCGGGTGCCGGCCAGCGGTCGGTGTCGTGCTGTTCTGCTGTGGTGTGGGTCAGCTGTTCCAGTGCTGGGCGACCAGGTCGGTGGCCTGCTGCTCCCACTGGGCGTAGGCGTCCGGGTAGGCGGAGACCTGGACGGTCTGCGCGGCGTCGGTCAGGGGCATGTCCTGCCACCCGTCGACCTGCTTGAGGCCCTTGAGGAACGCGGTGGTCGAGTACTCGGGGTTGGTGATCTGTTCCGGGGTGCCCCAACCCGAGCTCGGGCGCTGCTGGAACAGGCCCAGCGAGTCGTGGTCGTTCATATCGCCGAGGTGGCCGAGGTTCTCCAGCTTCGACTCCTGCAGGCTCGTCGCGATCGAGATCACCGCGGCCCGCTCGGGGAGACCGGCCTTCTTCGTGGCGGCGATGATGGCCTTGACGTTGGCGGTCTGCTCGTCGTTGAGGCTGATGTGGGACTGCTCGCCCTGCGGCTTCGGCGCGTTGGTCTGCACGGCCACGGCGACGGGCTTGGCATCGACCGGGGTGGCGGCGTGGGCGGCGATCGGACCGGCGAACACACCACCGGCGAACGCGAGACCAGCAACAGACAGCATGCTCTTACGGAAGATCGTGTTCATGGGGGTAGCTCCTTCGGGGGTAGGAACACCCCAACCACCAAGGGGGCGGCGGCAGGGTGTGAGCACCTCGTCCGGCGCTGCACGTACAAAGGGGAAAAGTCTGGGGGGTCGGCGACCTCGCGAGCCGGGGGGCTCGTGGCGCCGGGACCCTGTGTAACGACCGGCGGGCCGGGGTGATTCCGGGGTTTGGCCCATCCATCGGCACCCTCGTGGTGGCGGTGCCTGCGGTCGTTCGTGGGGACTGCAACGACCGGGCGGAGGCTGGCATTCCAACCTGCGCGACCTGCGATCCCAACCCCGTGCGGGCCCGGGTGGCGGGTCGTGGTGCTGCGATCGTCAGGGTATGTAACGACCCCCGCCCGCCCACGATTCCAGCCCACCGGTGCACCCGGTCACAACCCACACCGCCCACCAGTGACCAAACCGCCCACACGGGCACGCGGCCTACGGCGTGAATCCGCCCCTCACCGGGGTGATCCACTCGGGTTCACGGAAGTCGGGGCATCCGGGACGCCCGGACACCGCGACATCAAGGAACCCGAGTCGACCAAGAACTCCGAGGGTGTCGCCGAGTGGATAGGTCGCATCAAATCGGTCAAAACGCCTATGGGGTCAGCTGCACCGCCAGGTCTTCCGGCTCTGACCGAGCTAGTCGGCCCTGATCTGCCCACCGTGGCGGACTGCCCGAACCGTCGGCCGTGACCCGCGCCCACCGCGCCGGCCATGCCCCGGCCGTTGCCGCGCTGGTCGGCCGCTGGCGGCGCTGACGCGGGAACCGCCGGCTCGGTGTCCCAGGGTCTGGTTCAGGCATTGGGCGGCGTCGAGCAGGTCCGCCGCCGCTGCTGCCTGAACCGATGGATGCCCTGCTCAGGACCGGAAAATCGGTTGAGTTGGCGGTTTGGTGCCGGCAGGCTGAGGTCTCCGCCACCCACGTCCCGGAGGACTTTCCATGCGCTTGCTCCGTGATCTGTGGGACACGTCGACCCGCCGAATGACGATCGTGGCCGTCCTGATCGTGTTGGGCGCCGCAGGGCAGGCGGGCGCGTCGGCGCTGGCCGGCGCGGTGTTGGTGCATCGTTCGGCTGGCTTCTTCGCGGTGCTGGCTGCGGCTCTGGTCGCCGTGGTCCTCAGTGACCTCGCGGTGAGTCTGCTGATGGCCGGCCTGACCGCCGACTGGTCGGCCGACGTGCGTCGACGGCTCTGTCGCGTCGCTCTGGGGCAGGACCTGCCGACCCTGGAGACCACCCCGGTGGGTGAGCTGCTGGACCGGATCGACGGGGATGTCTACCAGGTGGCGTCGGCGATCCGTAACCAGGGCACCCGGCTGGCCCAGGGCCTCTGCGTCGGTCTGTTGTCGATGGTCGTGGCGCTGTTCGTGTGGTGGCCGGCGGGGATCGCGATGCTGCTGCTCACTGTGGTGCTCGCGGTCGGTCTGCGCCGGCCCACGGCGCGGATCGGCCCGGCGCGGATGGCCGAGGAGGAGGCGTGGTCCGACCTGGCGGCCGTGATGGAGGAGGCGGTGCACGGCCAGGACGACGTCCGCACCAGTCTGGCGCGGCCGTACGTGCTGCGGTTGTACGCCCGGCGGGCCTCCGCCGTGCTGTCCCGTGGCCTGGTGGTCTGGGTGCTGTCCGCCCGGGTGGCGACGGTGGCCACCGCGACGATCCGGGCGGGCATCGGCGTGGTGGTGCTCGGTGGGGCGTGGGCGTTGGCCACCGACCGGATCGACGCCGCCCGGCTCACCGCCATCTGGCTGCTCGCCCTGGCCTTCGGGGCGACCGCGGAACACGTCAGCCGGATGGTGCCGGAGATCCAGGAGGCGCTCGGCGCGTGGGCGCGGGTGCAGTTGCTCTACCAGGCCCGGCAGGAGCCGGTCGGCGGGGCCAGTCCCAGCGAGGGTGACCTGCGCATCCGGGATCTGACCTTCGGGTACGGGGAGAGTGACAGGGGGGCCGCGCTGCGCGGGCTCAGCCTCACCTTCGCCCGTGGTCGCTCGTACGCGCTGATCGGGCGGACCGGTTCGGGCAAGTCGACGTTGGCGAAGGTGCTCACCAGGGCGGTCGACGTGCCGCCGGGCACTGTCTTCCTCGGCGGCACCGACCTGTGCGACCTGGACGTCGAGCAGCTGCGCCGTTGGGTGGCGTTGGTGCCGCAGCGCACCGAGATCCTGGCCGGCACGCTCGCCGAGAACGTGGCGCTCTTCGACCCGGAACTGCTCGACGCCGCGGCTCGGGCGCTCGACGAGTTGGGCCTGGCCGGCTGGATCGCCGAGCTGCCGGACGGGTTGACGACCCGGCTGGGGGAGGGCGGGCATGTGCTGTCCGCCGGTCAGGAGCAGTTGGTGGCGTTCGCGCGGATCCTGGTGCGGGAGCCGCACGTGGTGATCCTCGACGAGGCCACCGCACGGCTGGACCCGGTCACCGAGGCGCGGGTGCAGCGGGCCACCGAACGCCTGCTGCGCGACCGGATCGGCATCGTCATCGCGCACCGACTCTCCTCGGTGCGCCGCTGTGACGAGGTGGTCGTCCTGGCCGACGGCGCGGTGGTCGAGGCCGGTCCGTTGGAGACGTCGACGCGCTTCGCCGAACTGTTGGCGACCAGCCACGCCGCCGCGTACGCGACGGTGGCGCCGGCCGGCCGCACCGGTGTCGGCACCGACCTGCTGGTCGGGCCCGGCCCGGCCGACCCCTGGCCGACCGAGCCGGCGCCGACGCGGGCCGGGCCGGTCGCGGCGGACGAGCAGGCCGCCGCCTGGCCGACCGAGCCGGCACCCACGCGGGCCGAGCCGGCGACACCGTCGGACGGCACGCAGGGCGCGGTCGCGCCGACCCGGGCCGACCCGCCGCCACTGCCGCCGGTGCCGCCGGCCCGGACGCTGCGGGAGATCTTCCGCCTCTGCACCAACGACCCCCGGTACGGGGCGGCCGCGATCGTGCTGTTCCTCGGGCTCAGCCTCTTGGGGCTGGACGGCCCGGTGCTGCCCTGGCTCTGGGCGGACCTGGTCGACGGGACGGGCAACCCGTACCTGCCGGCGGTGGGGATCGTCGCCGGGTTGCTGGTGACCCTGCCGCTGCCGTTCTACACCCACGTCTGGTTTCCGCAGTGGTGGGTGCGGCAGATGCTGCGGATCGGCCTTCGCCTGGTGCACGGCCAGACCGGGCCGCGTCGGGTCAGCTCGCACACCCCCGCGGAGGTGGTGGCGCAGGGTGGGGACACCGAGCGGGTGGTCCAGCTCGCCGACAACGTGCTGGACCAGACCGTCGCGCTGGTGCTCGTGGTCGCCATGACGGCGGTCACCGGCAGCGTCGTACCGGGGCTGTTCTTCCTCGGCACGATGGTCGTCTCCGGGCTGGCCGCGACGTTGTTCGGGCCGAAGCTGGAGCGTGCCGCCCGGGCGACGGTGGCGGCGCGGGCGTCCTTCGCCACGGCGCTGGTCTCCGCGCTCTCCGCGGCGCGGACGGTGAAGCTCGCCGGCGCGACCACGGCGGTGCTGCGCCACCTGGCGGGCCTGGACGTGCTGCGCAGCGACCGGCAGCGGCGGGAGATCTCGGTGCAGGTGTGGGCGCGTTCCACGCCGTCGATGGCCAGTGGGTTGTTGCCGATCGGCGCGTGGGCGCTCTACCTGAACGGCTCGCTCTCCGCCGGGGCGGTGCTGGTGGCCGTCTCTACCCTGGGCGCGGCCCGCTGGTTCGCCTGGACGACGGCGTCGTTGATCTCGCAGTTGCCCTCGGCGCGGGTCTGGACCCGGCGCACGGCGGCGATGACCGGGGTGAGCGCGTACTCCGCGGGGGTGCCGGAGGTCGACCTGACGGCCGGGACGGCGCCCGCGCCGACCATGCCGCCGCGGCATCCGCTGCGCCGGCTGGAGTTGCGTCGCTTCGGGGTGGTGCACTCCGACGGGACGGTGGCCGTCCGGGACGTGGACCTGACCGTGCAGCGGGGGCAGTTGGTGCTGGTCGTCGGGCCGGTGGGGTCGGGCAAGTCGTCGTTGCTGCGCGGGCTGGCCGGGATCGTGCACCACACCGGCGAGCTGGCCTGGAACGGTGACCCGGTCACCGAGCCGGAGCTGTTCCTGCGTCCCAACCAGGTGGGCTACGTCGGTCAGTTGCCCCGGGTGCTGTCCGGCACTGTCGCCGACAACATCGCCCTCGGGCACCAGGTGGACGCGGCCGGGGCGGTCAGCACCGCCCAGCTCGACCATGACCTGGCCGCCGCCGGTGGTGGGCTGGGCCTGCTCATCGGGCACAAGGGCACCCGGCTCTCTGGCGGGCAGTTGCAGCGGTTGGCGTTGGCCCGGGCGTTGGCTCCGCGTACCGAACTGCTGGTCGCCGACGACGTGTCGTCGGCGCTGGACGTCACCACCGAGCTGGCGTTGTGGCAGGCGTTGCGCGGCCACGGGGTGACGGTGGTCGGCTCGACCGCGAAGCGTGCCGCGTTGGTCCGGGCCGACCACGTGGTGGTTCTGCTCGGCGGCACTGTGGCGGCCCAGGGCACCTGGCAGGACCTGGAGGGCGACTGGTCGCACCTGGCGGGTTGACCGACGGTCGGACGGCCGCCGCGTGAGCGGCCGCCCGACCGGCCGGGATCAGGAGGCGCGGGCGTACTGGGCGGGCCCGGAGTACGCGACGCCGAGCTTCGCGGCGGCCCGGCGCGGCCAGTACGGGTCGCGCAGCAACTCCCGGCCCAGCAGCACCAGGTCGGCCTCGCCGCTGGCGACGATCTGCTCGGCGTGCTCGGGCTCCACGATCAGGCCCACCGCGCCGGTCGACACGCCGGCCTCGCGGCGGATCTGGGCGGCCAGCGGCACCTGGTAGCCGGGGCCGAGCGGGATGCGCTGGTCCACGCTCACGCCACCGGAGGACGCGTCGACCAGGTCGACGCCGACGCCGGCCAGCTCGCCGGCGAGCACCACGCTGTCCTCGATCGTCCAGCCGCCGTCGACCCAGTCGGTGGCGGAGATCCGGGTCAGCACCGGCACGTCCTCGCCGACCGCGGCACGGACCGCGCGGGCCACCTCCAGTGTGAGTCGCATCCGGGCGGCCCGGTCGCCGCCGTACGCGTCGGTGCGGTGGTTGGTCAGCGGCGAGAGGAACTCGTTGAGCAGGTAACCGTGGGCGGCGTGGATCTCCACGGCGGCGAAGCCGGCGTCCAGCGCGCGTTGGGCGCCGGCCGCGAACGCCTCGACCACACCGGCGATGCCGGCCTCGTCGAGGCTGGTCGGTGTCCGGTAGCCGGTGGTGAAGGGCTCCGAACCGGGGGCGACGGGCGTCCAGCCGCCTTCGGCGTCCGGCACGCCACCGCGCTCGGGCGCCCACGGCCGGTAGGTGGAGGCCTTGAAGCCGGCATGCGCGAGCTGCACGGCCGGCACCGCGCCGTGGGCGGCGACGAACGCGGTCACCGGCCGCCAGGCGTCGACGTGGGCACCCGACCAGAGGCCGGTGTCCTGGGGGCTGATCCGGCCTTCGGGAAGTACGGCGGTCGCCTCGGTCAGCACCAGGCCGGCGCCGCCCACCGCGCGGCTGCCGAGGTGGATCAGGTGCCAGTCGGTGGGCAGGCCGTCGGGGCCGGCGGAGTACTGGCACATCGGCGCCATGGCGACCCGGTTGGGCACTGTGACCCCGCGCAGGGCCAGGGGAGTGAACAGGGAACTCATGGGGTCATCCTCTCCGACACGGCGACGGGCCCCCGGGGAGAGGGGCCCGTCGCCGTACTGGTGAACCGGTCAGGCAGGAACGGGGGTGAGCTCGGGCCGGGTGTCGGCGACCGGCTCCGGGTCGGTCAGGTCACGCCGGCCGGCGGACTCGTACGCGGCGCGGTCGAGGGTGCCCTCGCGGGCGGCGACCACCGTCGGCACCAGGGCCTGCCCCGCGACGTTGGTGGCGGTGCGGATCATGTCCAGGATCGGGTCGATGGCCAGCAGCAGGCCGGCGCCGGCCAGCGGCAGGCCCAGCGTGCTGAGGGTCAGGGTGAGCATCACGATCGCGCCGGTCAGGCCGGCGGTGGCCGCCGAGCCGACCACCGACACGAAGGCGATCAGCAGGTAGTCGCCGATGCCGAGGTCCACGCCGAACACCTGGGCCACGAAGATCGCGGCGAGGGCCGGGTAGATGGCGGCGCAACCGTCCATCTTCGTGGTGGCGCCGAACGGCACCGCGAACGAGGCGTACTCGCGGGGCACACCGAGACGCTCGACGGAGCGCTGGGTCACCGGCATGGTGCCGACCGAGGAGCGGGACACGAAGGCCAGCTCGATCGCCGGCCACGCGCCGGCGAAGAAGCGCAGCGGGTTGAGGCGGCCGGCGAGGATCAGCACCAGCGGGTAGACCACGAACAGCACGATGGCGCAGCCGACGTAGACGGCTGTGGTGAACTTCGCGAGGGGGGCCAGCAGGTCCCAGCCGTACGAGGCGACGGCGTTGCCGATGAGGCCGAGTGTGCCGATCGGGGCGAGCCGGATGACCCACCAGAGCGCCTTCTGGACGATTTCCAGCAGGGAGCGGTTGAGCGCCACGAACGGTTCGGCGGCGTCGCCGACCAGCAGGGCCGCGGCACCGATGACGATGGCGAGGAAGACGATCTGGAGGACGTTGCCCTCGACGAACGCGCCGACCGGGTTGGTGGGCACGATGCCGGTGAGGAAGTCGGTCCACGAGCCGGTGTTCTTCGGCGGGGCCGCTCCGCCCAGGTCGAGGGTCACGCCCTTGCCGGGGTTGGTGAGCAGGCCGAGGCCGATGCCGATGCTCACCGCGATCAGCGCGGTGATGCCGAACCACAGCAGGGTCTTGAGGGCGAGCCGGGCGGCGTTGGCGACCCCGCGCAGGCTGACCACGCTGACCACGATGGCGGTGAAGACCAGTGGCGGCACGGCCAGTTTGAGCAGTTGGACGAAGAGGCTGCCGACTGTGTGCAGGGTGCTGGTCAGCCAGCTCAGGTCGTTGCTGCGGGCGAGGAAGCCGAGCGCGACGCCGAGCACGAGGCCGAGCAGGATCTGCACGGAGAAGGGAATTTTGCGCAGGCTGAAGGGCATTGAGATGTATCCAATTGTCCGGTCCGATCGGGGCAGGCGTGGGAACGCGGCTAGCCCGGACAGATGCCACTGGCCTGCAGTCGGAGATCGACATACAGGCGGACAGTGAGGCCCCAGACATTGGTCATCGCTGGCCGACGTTACGCCGATTCCCGCTCATCGGAAGGACCGGACGGCGTGAGGCTCCTTACAGAGAGCCAGCGCGGTGGCGGTGCTCACGCCCCACAGCACCGCGAGGGCGAGGATCAGCCGTTCCAGCACCCCCACCACCGGACCCCGGCCGACGACGAGCATCGCCAGCCCCACAGTGGCGCAGAGCGGCAGGGCCAGCGTGGCGGCCGCGCCGGCCAGCCGGCGCACCGTGAGGCCGGCCGACCCGGAGACCGCCAGCGTGATCATGGCGAAGACCACGGCAGCGGTCGCCGCTATGCTCGCGCCGCCGTGCACCAGGTCCGCCGTCGTCGCGCGCTCGAACGGTGGCAACGGGCAGCCGTCGGAGCAGGTCACCGCCCCGGACACGGCGGTGAACACGGCCCCGGCGGCGAGCAGCGCCGGGGCCGCCGCCCACACCCCGGGGGGAAGCGCCGCGCCGATCAGCAGCAACGCGCCGGCGAGGGCCAGGATCCCGATCCGGTACGTCGTAGCGTGGGCGCTGCCGGCGATGCCCGCCTCACTGACGTACCCGGTGAACCCTGGACCGGGACCGGCGACCACGGCGAGCGTCACCGCCAGCGCACCGGCCAGGGTGCAGCCGGCCGCTGCGGACCCGGCGACCCGGCGGGCGACGTCGCCGCGGGCCCTCGGCGCGGTCGGGGTGGCCGGCCGACCCTGCTCAGCCACGCCCGTGCGGCGTGTGCCAGCCCGACTCGTCCGGCCCGAGTGGCACGATGCCGCTGGGATTGATCTCCCGGTGTGTGCCGTAGTAGTGCCGCTTGATGTGGTCGAAGTCCACCGTCTCGCCGAAACCCGGCGTCTGGAACAGGTCGCGGGCGTACGCCCACAGCACCGGCATCTCGGTCAGCTTGTTGCGGTTGCACTTGAAGTGCCCGTGGTACGCGGCGTCGAAGCGGACCAGCGTGGTGAACAGCCGCACGTCCGCCTCGGTGATCGCGTCACCCATCAGGTAACGCTGCCCGGCCAGCCGCTCGGAGAGCGCGTCCAGCCGGGCGAAGAGCGCCCGGAACGCCTCGTCGTACGCCGCCTGGGAGGTGGCGAACCCGCAGCGGTAGACGCCGTTGTTCACGTCGGTGTGGATCTCGGCCATCAGCGCGTCCATCTCGGGGCGCAGTTCGACCGGGTACAGGTCCGGCGCCTCCGCGCGGTGCAGCGACCGCCACTCGGTGGAGAGGTCGAGGGTGAGCTGCGGATAGTCGTTCGTGACCACCCGGCCGGTCAGGGTGTCGACGAGCGCCGGCACTGTCACCCGGCCGGTGTAGTCCGGGTCGGTGGCCAGGTACGCCTCGGAGAGGAAGCTCACGCCGAGGACCGGGTCGAAACCGTCCGGGTCGAGGGCGAACGCCCAGCCCCGCTCGTCCCGGATCGGGTCGACGGTGCCCAGCGAGATCGCGTCGTCCAGCCCGAGCAGGCCCCGCACGATCCTCGCCCGGTGTGCCCACGGGCAGGCCCGGCACCAGATCAGCCGGTAACGGCCGGCCTCCAGCGGCCAGCGGTCCTGCTCGTCCGGGCCGCCACCGGGTGGCGAGGTGGAGTCGGCGGTGACCCGACCGGTGAACCGGTTCGGCTGGCGGACGAACGCGCCGCCGCCGCTGGTCTCTGCGCTGAACTGGGCCCGGGCCATGCCGTCAACCTATCCGCTACGGGCGCGGATATCCTGGCGGCCAGCAGCCCTCGTGACCCGGTGGGCGTGCCCCACCCCCGCCGTCTGCACCCCCTAAGGACTCGCGATGACCGTGGCATACCTGGTGGCCGGTGTCCGCACCCCGATCGGCCGGTACGCGGGCGCGCTGGCCGGCGTCCGCCCCGACGACCTGGCCGCGCACGTGATCCGTGAACTGGTCGCCCGTCATCCGTCGGTGGACTGGGCGCGGGTCGACGACGTCGTGCTCGGCTGCGCCAACCAGGCCGGCGAGGACAACCGCAACGTGGCCCGGATGGCGGCGCTGCTGGCCGGCCTGCCCGAGGAGGTGCCGGGCAGCACTGTCAACCGGCTCTGCGGCTCGGGCCTGGACGCGCTCGCCACCGCCGCCCGGTCCATCGTCGCCGGGGACGCGGAGCTGGTGATCGCCGGCGGGGTGGAGAGCATGAGCCGGGCGCCGTTCGTCATGCCGAAGGCGACGTCGGCGTACTCCCGCTCGGCCGAGGTGTACGACACCACACTGGGCTGGCGGTTGGTGAACCCGTTGATGCGCGACGGGTGGGGGGTCGACTCGATGCCGGAGACGGCGGAGAACGTGGCCGCCGAGTACGGCGTCAGCCGCGCCGAGCAGGACGCCTTCGCGTACCGCTCGCAGCAGCGTGCGGCCAAGGCGCAGGCCGACGGCCGGTTCGCCGAGGAGATCGTGGCGGTGTCGGTGCCGGCCGGTCGTCGGGAGACCCGGCTGGTCGAGGTCGACGAGCATCCCCGGGAGACTTCGCTGGACAAACTGGCCTCGCTGCCCACCCCGTTCCGCGACGGCGGCACGGTGACCGCCGGCAACTCCTCGGGCGTCAACGACGGCGCTGTGGCGCTGCTGGTGGCCAGCGAGGCGGCGGTCGCCCGGTACGGCCTGACCCCGCTGGCCCGGATCGTCGGCGCGGCGGCGGCCGGTGTGCCGCCCCGGATCATGGGGATCGGCCCGGTGCCGGCCACCCGCAAGCTGCTCGACCGCGTCGGCGTCGAGTTGGGTGCGGTGGACGTGGTGGAGCTGAACGAGGCATTCGCCGCGCAGTCCGTGGCGGTGCTGCGGGAGCTGGGGCTGCCCGTTGACGCCGACCACGTCAACCCGAACGGTGGGGCCATCGCGCTCGGGCATCCGCTGGGTGCCAGCGGCGCGCGGCTGGCGCTGACCGCCGCGCTGGAATTGCGCCGTCGAGGTGGCCGGCGGGCGTTGGCCACCATGTGCATCGGCGTTGGTCAAGGCATCTCGCTGTTGCTGGAGTCAGCCGCCTAGAGTGGTCCACACCACACGACCCGCGGGTCGACCGGTGCTCGCGCGTGCCCGGGGCACGCCCATTCGCCGGTGCCGTCCCGCGCCGCGGCGATGAACTGGGGAGCACACTGATGCCGGACGGACTGCCGACCGAGATCGATCTGACCAGGCCGAGCGCGGCCCGGGTGTACGACTACTTCCTGGGCGGGGCGCACAACTTCGAGATCGACAGGCAGTTGGCCGAGCAGATCGCCAGCATGACCCCGAATCTCGCCGCCACCATGCGTTCCGGTCGGGAGTTCCTGCGTCGGGCCGTCCGGGTGCTGCTCGACGCCGGCATCGACCAGTTCCTCGACATCGGCTCCGGAATTCCCACAGTGGGCAACGTGCACGAGGTGGCGCAGGGCGTGAACCCCAAGGCCCGCGTGGTGTACGTCGACATCGACCCGGTGGCCGTCGCGCACAGCCGGGAGCTGTTGGCCGGCAACGAGCTGACCGGGGTCATCCACGCCGACCTGCGTGAGCCGGAGCGGATCCTCGCCGAGACCCGACGGCTCGGCCTGATCGACTTCAGCCGACCGATGGGCATCCTGCTGGCCGGGGTGGTGCACTTCATCCCGGACGCCGACCGACCCGAGGCGATCCTGGCCACCCTGCGGGACGCCGCCGCGCCGGGCAGCTTCCTGGTCGTCTCGCACTCCACATTCGAGGACCAGCCGCAGGAGATGCTGGACGCCCAGCGGCTCTCTGCCCGCACCGCCACCGAGATCACCCTGCGCTCCCGGGCGCAGGTCACCGGCTTCTTCGGCGACTGGACAGTGCTGGAGCCGGGAGTGGTGCACATGCCGCTCTGGCGCCCCGACTCACCGTCCGACGTGGACGAGCACCCGGAGCGGTTCGGCGCCTTCGGGGGCGTCGCCCGGTACGACCAGCCCGCCGGCTGATCCCGTGGTCGCCGTCCCGGACCCCGCCGGGGTCGATGCCGGCCGGGACCCCGCCGGGGTCGTCGCCGGCCGGGCCGACCCTCAGGGGTACGCCGCCGACTGGGCGCGCGCGGTGCGCCGCCTCGGTTTCGTGCCACTCAGCGTGGCCGAGACCGAGCGGCTGCTGCTGGCGCACACCATCCGGCTGGCCCAGGCGGTCCGGGCGGAGCCGTTCACCACCCGCCCGGCCGAGGAGGTCGGGCGGGCCCTGGTGGAGGCGCACCTCACCGAGCCGCAGGCCCTGGAGTGGACGCTGCAGGCGCTCGGTGCGACCTTCGGGCGGCGGGTCCTGGGCGACGGTGACCGGCCGGCGGATCTCGCCGAGCGGATCGCGGCGATGCAGGGCGGCGTGGCCGCCGGGTTCGCCCGCGCGCTGCGCGACCGCACCTTCAGCCAGCAGGAGCGGATCGCCCGGTCGGCCTGGCAGGCGCGCGACGAGGTCGAGCAGGCGCTGCGCGAGAGCGAGGCGCGGTTCCGGGCGGTGTTCACCGGTGCCGCGATCGGGATCGGGATCGCCGGCGTGGACGGCCGGATCATCGACGTCAACCAGGCGTTCGCCGACATGCTCGGCTACACGATCGAGGAGTTGCGCGAGATCAACGTGGCGGCGCTGTTCCACGCCGACGACGCCGCCGGGATGTGGGAGCTCTACCAGGAGCTGATCGAGGGCAAGCACGACGCGGCCCGGGTGGAGAAGCGCTACCACCGCAAGGACGGCAGCGTGGTCTGGACGGACCTGGCCGTCTCGCTGATCCGACACGAGGGGCGACCCCGATTCACCGTCGCGATGATCGAGGACATCACCGAGCGGTACGAACTCCAGCAGCGGCTGCGCTTCCAGGCGCTGCACGACCCGCTGACCGGGCTGCCCAACCGGACGCTGTTCTTCGAGACGTTGGGGCGGGTGCTCGACACTGCGGGCGTCGGCCAGCGGGTCGGGGTGTGCTTCCTCGACCTGGACGGCTTCAAGGCGATCAACGACAGCCTCGGCCACGACCTCGGTGACCGACTGCTCGTGATGATCGGCCGGCGGCTGGCCGCGTGCGTGGCCGACCACGGCCACCTGGTCGCCCGGATGGGGGGCGACGAGTTCGTGATCCTCGTCGACGGAGGGGACGACACCGACGACCCGGTCGCCGTCGCGGAGGCCGCGCTGGCCGCCGTCGCCGCCCCGGTCCACGTCGGTGAGCACCAGTTGGCAGTCTCGGCCAGTGTGGGCATCGTGCACTGTCCCGCCTCGGAGACCACCGCGTCCGAGCTGATGAAGGCGGCGGACACCACGCTGTACTGGGCCAAGGCGGCGGGTCGGGGCCGGTGGGCGGTCTACGACCCGGAGCGCGGCGCCCGGGACATCGCCCGATCGGCGCTGGTGGCCGGGCTGCCCGCCGCACTGGACCGGGGCGAGTTCGTGCTGCATTACCAGCCGATCGTGTCGCTGCTGGAGGGGACCATGCTCGCCGTGGAGGCGCTGGTCCGTTGGGAGCACCCGGAGCTGGGCCTGATCGGGCCGGACCGGTTCATCGGCCTGGCCGAGGAGACCGGCCTGATCGTCCGGCTCGGCGAGTGGGTGCTGCGGCAGGCCTGCGCCGACGCCGAACGGTGGTGGCGGGAGTTCCCGGACGCCAGGCTGGTGGTCAGCGTCAACCTGGCCGCCCGGCAGGCCGACGAACCGGCCATCGTGGACACTGTCGCCGACGCGTTGCAGACCAGCGGGCTGCCCGCCGAGCTGCTGCAACTGGAGCTGACCGAGAGCGCCGTGATGGGCAGCGCCGGTGAACCCCTGCGCAGCCTGCACCGGCTCGCCGCGCTCGGCGTCCGGCTGGCCGTGGACGACTTCGGCACCGGGTACTCCAATCTGGCGTACCTGCGTCGGTTGCCGATCCACTGCCTGAAGCTCGCCGGCCCGTTCGTCGAGGGCATCCGCGCGGACGGGACCGACCAGGCAGCCGACCACCGCGACGAACGGATCGTCGACGCGTTGGTCCGGTTGGCGCACGCGTTGGAGTTGTGGGTCACAGCCGAGGCGGTGGAGACGGGCGTGCAGGCGGAACGGCTGCGGGCGCTGCGCTGCGACACCGGGCAGGGCCGGTACTTCGGCGCGCCCGCGCCGGCCGAGGCGATCACCGCCCGGCTGCGCGGCGGCGGGGCGGCGGCGGCGTGAGCGAGCGCAGCGAGCGAACCGGCTGGCACAGCAGCGTGGCGCGAAGCGACGGCACGGAGCGAAGCGGAGTGCTGGCGTGAGCGAGCGCAGCGAGCGAACCAGTCGGCACAGCAGCGTGGCGCGAAGCGACGGCGCGCGGCGGAGCGGGGGACCGTTCCGGTCCGGAGGGTGGCGACGGAAGGTGGCGACGTGGACCTGACGGACTCGCAGACGGCGGTGACAGTGGTGGCCGGGCTGGCCATCCTGGCCGGGTTGGCAGGAGTGGTGGTGCCCGGCCTGCCGGCATTGCCGTTGTGCTGGGGCGGCGTGCTGCTCTGGGCGGTCTTCGGCGGCGCCGGCCTGGGTGGCTGGGCGGTGTTCGCCGCCGCCACAGTGGTCGCCGGGGGCGGCGCCGTGATCAAGTACGCGTGGCCGGGCCGGAACCTGAAGCGCACCGGTGTGCCGACCTCCACGCTGCTCGCCGGCGGGGTGCTCGGCATCATCGGGTTCTTCGTGGTGCCGGTGGTCGGCCTGGTGCTCGGCTTCGTGGCCGGGGTGTGGGCGGCCGAACGCCTCCGGTTGGGCAGCAACCAGTTGGCCTGGCCGTCCACCGTGCAGGCTCTGAAGGCCGCCGGCCTGTCGATGCTTGTCGAGTTCGCCGCCGGCCTGATCATTGCCGCACTGTGGGTGGCCGGTCTGCTGATGACGTGACCCGCCGCTCTCGGTCGGACGAGTTCGGGGCGGGGCGGCGGAGCCACTGCGGCTAGGGTCGGTCCCATGCGCGTCGTGGTGCTCGGCGGTCGTGGTGCCTGGCCCTCCGCCGAACAGGGGTGTGCGGGGTTTCTGGTCGAGCACCACGGCTTTCGGCTGTTGATCGATCCTGGCTACGCGACGGTGCAACCGCTGCTGACCCGGCTGCCCGCTTCGGCTGTCGACGCGGTGTACGTCAGCCACGGCCATCCCGACCACTGCGCCGACCTCCAGCCACTGCTGCGGGCACGGGTGTTGTCCGACCGCTCCGCGCCGGCCCTGCCGGTGTACGCGCCGACCGGCGGCCTCGACGCACTGCTCGCGATCGACGAGTCAGGGCTCGTCGACACGGCGTACCGACTGCACGCGTTCAGCCCCGGCGACAACTTCGATGTCGGCCCGTTCGCCGTGCGGACCTGGTCACTGCCGCACTGGGTGCCGAACGCCGGTGTGCGTTTCTCCGCTGGCGGAACGGTGTTGGCCTACACCGGGGACACCGGGCCGAGCCCGATGCTCGTCGAGTTGGCCCGCGACGCCGACCTGCTGATCGCCGACGCCACGTATGTCGACGAGATCCCGGACCGGCATGTCGGATTCTTGTCGAGCGCCGCCGAGGTGGGTCGCTACGCCACTGCGGCACGGACCAGTGCGGTCCTGCTGACGCACCTGTGGCCGGGCACGGACCCCGACGCGGCGGTCGCCGCGGCACGGCGGGCGTACGGCGGTCCGGTCGCCGTGGCCCGGTCGGGCCTGCTGGTCGATCTGCCCGCCGGACGTCAGGTCCCGTCCTGACGGGTCGGGGGCGCGGGGCACTTGTCGGGCACGGCGGATCGCCGTACTGAGAGAGAGGCTGTGCCCCGCGCCGCCGCGGTCCGGGCGGTCCGAGTGCCCGGGTAGGCCCGTCGCGAACGGGCTGGTCACGTGGTTAAGGATGCGGCCGGGGTGGCCCGGGTGGCAACACAATTAGCCGCGACGTCGGTGAGATTCCCACCGACTACGTATTGACCGCCTTGATCGGCCGGGACGACACTTTGCCCACTCGCACGCGGAACCACCTCAGGGAGGTGTGCAGTGGCCACGACGCCCGTGCCGACCGCCGAGCAACCGATGGACGAGGATGCCCGACGGCTCGCTGAACTCGGCTACAAACAGGAGTTGCGCCGCAAGTGGAGTGGCTTCTCCAACTTCGCCATCTCCTTCTCGATCATCTCGATTCTGGCCGGTTGCTTCACCACCTTCGGTCAGGCGTGGAACAACGGCGGGCCGGTCGCCATCTCCTGGGGTTGGCCACTGATCTCGCTGTTCATCCTGATCATCGGTTTCTGCATGGCGGAGCTGGTGTCGGCGTACCCGACTGCGGGCGGGATCTACTGGTGGGCGGCCACCATGGGCCGTCCGGTGCACGGCTGGTTCACCGGCTGGCTGAACCTGATCGGTCTGGTGGCGGTCACCGCCTCGGTCGACTACGGCTGCGCGACGTTCCTCAACCTCACCCTGTCGGCGCTCTTCGACGGTTGGGCCGGGACGCTGCGTCAGGCGTTCGTCCTCTTCGTGATCATCCTGGTGCTGCACGGGCTGATCAACATCTTCGGGCACCGGATCATCGACGTACTCCAGAACGTCTCGGTCTGGTGGCACGTGGCCGGCGCGGCCGTCGTGGTGGCCATCCTGGTCTTCGTGCCCGACAACCACCAGAGCTTCCAGTTCGTGTTCACCGAGCGGTTCAACAACTCCGGCTTCGGTGACGGGGACATCGGCGGGCTGACGTTCTGGTTCTACGTGCTGCCGCTGGGCTTCCTGCTGACCCAGTACACGATCACCGGCTTCGACGCCTGCGCGCACGTCTCCGAGGAGACCCGGGGTGCCTCTCAGGCGGCGGCCCGCGGACTCTGGCAGTCGATCTTCTACTCGGCGGTCGGTGGGTGGATCCTGCTGCTGGCGTTCCTCTTCGCTGCCACCGACGTCGAGGCGGTCAACGCCGCGGGCGGCTTCTCCGGCGCGATCTTCGAGTCCGCGCTGACCCCGGTCTTCTTCAAGATCGTCATCATCATCTCGACAATCGGGCAGTTCTTCTGCGGCATGAGTTGCGTGACCTCGATGAGCCGCATGGCGTACGCGTTCAGCCGGGACCGTGCGGTGCCGGGCTGGCGGCTGTGGTCGACTGTCGACCGCAACGGCACCCCGGTCAACGCGATCATCGGCGCCACAGTGGCCGGCCTGGTGCTGACCCTGCCGGCGCTCTACGAGAGCTCCGCCGGTATCCCGATCGCCTTCTACGCTGTCGTCTCCGTCGCGGTGCTCGGGCTCTACCTGTCGTTCCTCATCCCGATCGCGCTCCGGCTGCGGATGGGCGACCGGTTCGTCCCCGGGCCGTGGACGCTGGGCCGCAAGTACAAGCTGCTCGGCTGGATCGCGGTGATCGAGATCGCGATCATCGCCGTCTACTTCGTGCTGCCGATCGTGCCCGCCGGGGTGCCCGGCAACGACGGGTTCACCTGGTCGGCGGTGAACTACGCGCCACTCGCCGTCGGCGGGGTGCTGCTGCTGGTCGCCGTCTGGTGGTACGCCTCGGCCCGCAAGTGGTTCACCGGTCCGGTTCGTACCGTCGAGGAACCCGCGGCGGCGGCCGACCCGGCGCCGGCCGACGGCCCGGTCTGATCGGCACCCGGCGGGACGGGCGGTGCTGCCGTCCCGCCGGCCGGCGGTCGGGTTTGCCGCACGTGGCGCCGGGGGCATTGACGGTGATCCGGTTTGCCAGTAGACCTTGGTGATGGAGGCCCGCGAATGAGGAAAGCTCCGCTCACGCTGGAACAACTGCGGGTCGCCGTCGCCGAGGGCGAGATCGACACCGTGGTGCTGGCCCTCGTCGACATGCAGGGCCGGTTGCAGGGCAAGCGGTTCCACGCGCCGTTCTTCCTCGACCAGGTGGTGGCCAACGGCAGCGAGGGCTGCAACTACCTGCTCGCCGTGGACGTCGACATGAACACCGTCGACGGGTACGCGATGTCGAGTTGGGAACGCGGCTACGGCGACTTCGCGATGGTGCCGGACTTCGCCACGTTGCGCCGGGTGCCCTGGCAGCCCGGCACCGCGCTACTGCTGGCCGACCTGACCTGGCTCGACGGCTCGGGCGACGTGGTCGCCTCACCCCGGCAGATCCTGCGCCGGCAGCTGGACCGGCTGGCCGAGCACGGGCTGACCGCGTACGCCGGCACCGAGTTGGAGTTCGTGCTGTTCCGCGACTCGTACGAGGACGCCTGGCAGCGCGGCTACCGTGACCTCACCCCGGCCAACCAGTACAACGTCGACTACTCACTGCTCGGCACCGCCCGGGTGGAGCCGCTGCTGCGCCGCATCCGCGTGGAGATGGCCGGCGCCGGGCTCACCCCGGAGAGCGCCAAGGGCGAGTGCAACCTCGGGCAACACGAGATCGCCTTCCGGTACGACGAGGCGGTGGCCTGCGCGGACCACCACGTGATCTACAAGAACGGCGCCAAGGAGATCGCCGCCCAGGAGGGGATGGCGATCACCTTCATGGCCAAGCCGAACGAGCGGGAGGGCAACTCCTGCCACATCCACTTCTCACTACGGGACTCGTCCGGCTCGTCGGCGATGCTCGGCGACGGGCCGGCGCACCTGTCGCAGACCGGGCAGCGGGTGCTCGCCGGGCTGCTCGCCACCATGCGGGAGTTCAGCCTGCTCTTCGCCCCGAACATCAACTCCTACAAGCGCTACCAACCGGGGTCGTTCGCCCCGACGGCGCTGCGCTGGGGGGTGGACAACCGCACCTGCGCGCTGCGGGTGGTCGGGCACGGGCAGGGCATGCGGGTGGAGAACCGGGTGCCCGGCGCGGACGTCAACCCGTACCTGGCGATCGCCGGGCTGGTCGCCGGGGCGTTGCACGGCATCGACGGTGAGCTGGAGTTGGCCGAGGAGTGCACCGGCAACGCGTACGACGACCCGGAGGCCGAGCGCGTCCCCCGCACCCTGCGCGACGCCCTGGCCCTCTGGGAGAACTCCACGGCGGCGCGGGAGGCGTTCGGTCCCGAGGTGGTGGCCCACTATGCCAACCAGGCGCGAGTCGAGCTGGCCGCCTTCGACGCCGCGGTAACCGACTGGGAGCTGACCCGTGGCTTCGAACGCCTCTGACCACGTGAAGATGGGGGTGGCGGCGTGACCATGGTGGTGGATCCCGCTAGCGGGGTGGGGTTCCGGGAGGTTGCGGGGGCCTCGATCGAGGACGTGGACGCGGCGATCGCTGCCGCCGCCACGGCCTTCGAGACCTGGCGTCGGGTGGGGCCGGGGGACCGGGCGCGGATGCTGCGGCGGTTCGCCGCTGTGGTCGACGCGCACCTGGACGAGTTGGCCGCGCTGGAGGTGCGCAACTCCGGGCACACCATCGGCAACGCCCGGTGGGAGGCGGGCAACGTCCGCGACGTCCTGGACTACTACGCCGGCGCGCCCGAGCGGTTGACCGGGCGGCAGATCCCGGTGCCCGGCGGGTTGGACGTCACCTTCCACGAGCCACTCGGTGTGGTCGGCGTGATCGTGCCGTGGAACTTCCCGATGCCCATCGCCGCCTGGGGGTTCGTCCCGGCGCTCGCCGCCGGCAACACAGTGGTGCTCAAGCCCGCCGAGTTGACCCCGCTCACCGCGCTGCGACTGGCCGAGCTGGCCCGCGAGGCGGGCCTGCCCGACGGCGTCTTCACCGTCGTCCCGGGCCAGGGCTCGGTGGTGGGGGAGCGGTTCGTCAGCCACCCGGCGGTCCGCAAGATCTGCTTCACCGGCTCCACCGAGGTCGGCACCCGGATCATGGCCGGCTGCGCTGCCCAGGTGAAGCGACTCACCCTGGAGCTGGGCGGCAAGAGCGCGAACATCGTGTTCGCCGACGCCGACCTGGAACGCGCCGCCGCGACCGCGCCGGGCGCGGTCTTCGACAACGCCGGCCAGGACTGCTGCGCCCGGTCGCGGATCCTGGTCCAGCGTTCGGTGTACGACCGGTTCCTGGAACTGCTCGAACCGGCGGTACGCGCGGTACGCGTCGAGGACCCGTCCCGGGACACCGCCGAGATGGGCCCGCTGATCTCCGCCGCCCAACGGGACCGGGTCGCCGGCTACCTCGCCGGGGCGGCTGTCGCCTTCACCGGCTCCTGCCCCGACGGCCCCGGGTTCTGGCACGCACCCACAGTGCTGCTGGCCGACTCGCCGGCCGACCGGCACTGGCGGGAGGAGATCTTCGGCCCGGTGGTCTCGGTGCTGCCGTTCGACGACGAGGCGGACGCGGTCCGGCTCGCCAACGACACCGAGTACGGCCTCTCCGGCTCGATCTGGACCCGGGACGTGGGGCGGGCCCTGCGTCTGGCCCGTGCCGTCGACTCGGGCAACCTCAGCGTCAACTCGCACTCCTCGGTGCGCTACTGGACCCCGTTCGGCGGGATGAAGCGCTCCGGGCTCGGTCGTGAGCTGGGCCCGGACGCGCTGCACTCCTTCACGGACGTCAAGAACGTGTTCATCGCGACGGAGGAGTGACGCCAGTGCAGGGTCGGTTGCAAGACCGGGTGGCCGTGGTCACCGGAGCGGGCAGCGGCATCGGGTTGGCCACCGTGCGGCGGTTCGCCGCCGAGGGGGCCCGAGTGGTCTGCGTGGACATCGACGCGGCGGCCGGTACGAAGGCCGCCGAGGAGTGCGGCGGCGAGTTCGTGGCCACCGACGTGGCCGACGAGTCGGCGGTGCGTGAGCTGTTCGACGGGGTGGCCGACCGGCACGGCCGGGTGGACATCGCGTTCAACAACGCCGGCATCTCACCGCCGGACGACGACTCCATCCTGGACACCGGCCTGGACGCATGGGAACGGGTGCTGCGGGTCAACACCACGAGCGTCTACCTGTGCTGCAAGTACGCCATTCCGCACATGCGGCGACAGGGCAAGGGGTCGATCATCAACACCGCCTCGTTCGTGGCGTTGATGGGCGCGGCGACGTCGCAGATCGCGTACACCGCGAGCAAGGGCGGGGTGCTCGCGATGACCCGGGAGTTGGGTGTGCAGTTCGCCCGCGAGGGCATCCGGGTCAACGCCCTCTGCCCCGGCCCGGTGGCCACCCCGTTGCTGCTGGAACTCTTCGCCGCCGACCCGGAGCGGGCCGCCCGTCGGCTGGTGCACGTGCCGATGGGTCGCTTCGGGCAACCGGAGGAGATCGCCGCCGCGGTGGCGTTCCTGGCCAGCGACGACGCCTCGTTCATGACCGCCGCGCAGTTCGTGGTCGACGGTGGCATCACGGGCGCCTACGTCACTCCTCTGTGAGCGCGAGGAGTGAGCCGGTTTTGCGAGCCCCGCAGTCGCGAACCGTGCCAGCCCTGAGGAGAAGGCCGCTGATCGGGGTCAGCGCGTACGTCGAACCCGCCGACTGGGCCGTCTGGCGGGGGGTACGGGCGGTGCTGGTCCCGGAGGCGTATTCGCGGGCGGTGACGGCCGCGGGTGGCCGGGCGGTGGTGCTGCCGCCGGACGACGTGGACGCGGACGTGGTGGCCGTCCTCGACGGGTTGCTGTTGGCCGGTGGCGCGGACGTCGGCTCGGTGCGGTACGGCCAGCCGCCCGACCCGCGGACCGAGGACCGGCCGGACCGGGACGCTGGCGAGCTGGCCCTGTTGGCCGCCGCGCTCGCGGGCCAGGTGCCGGTGCTGGGCGTGTGCCGGGGGATGCAGTTGCTCGCTGTCGCGTACGGCGGCACCCTGCATCAGCACCTGCCCGACGTGGTCGGTCACGAGGAGCACCGTCCAGCGCCCGGCGTGTACGGGGCGCACGCGGTGCGGTTCGCGCCGGGGAGCCTCGCCGCCTCGGTCCTGGCGGGGGTCGAGCAGGTCAACTCGTACCACCACCAGGCGGTCGCCGATCCGGGCCGGCTCACGGTGACCGGTTGGGCGGGGGACGGCGTGGTCGAGGCGGTCGAGGATCCGGCCCTGCCGTTCGTGCTCGGGGTGCAGTGGCATCCGGAGAACGAGTCGGACCCCCGCCCGATCACGGCGCTGGTGCGGGCCGCCGACAAGCGGGTGTGACTGAGATCGCCCCTGCCCGCAGGTGGCACCGGTGGGAGGATCGGCGCATGGGCAAGGTTTATCCGGAGATCGACGGTCGACTGCGTGACTTCATCGTGGCGCAGCCGCTGTTCTTCGTGGCGACCGCCCCGTCCGGTGCCGAGGGGCACGTCAACGTGTCGCCGAAGGGCATGCGTGGCACGTTCATGATCCTCGACGCACACCGTGTGGCCTACCTCGACTATCACGGCAGCGGAGCCGAGACCATCGCCCACCTGCGGGACAACGGCCGGATCACGCTGATGTTCTGCGCCTTCGACGGCCCGCCGAAGATCGTCCGGTTGCACGGGCGGGGCAGCAGCGTCGCGGTCACCGAGGACGCCTTCGCCGATCGGCTCGCCGAGTTTCCCGCGCCGCCGGACGTGCACGCCGTCCGGGCGGTCATCACTGTCGAGGTGGAGCGGGTCAGTGACTCCTGCGGATACGCCGTGCCACTGATGGACTTCCGGGCCGAACGCGACCTGTTACTCACCTCACACTCCCGCCGCAGCACCGACGACCTTGTCGACTACCGGGCCACCAGGAACGCGGCGAGCATCGACGGGCTGCCGGTCTTCTGACTCGTCAGGGCGCTCCGGCCACCGCTGCCCGACGCCGCCGTCCACCCGCACTGTCCGGTGCGCGACGGCTCCGGCGTACGTAACCAGCGTCCATCGCTCGTAATGCGTTACGTTGCTGGTCCGCTGGGGTACAAGTCGGAGCACGGCGGGTGAAGATCAACGGTCGAGGGGTACGGCCGGAGCGGGAGGCTGCATGAGCTCGGCCCAGGGGGGCGCGGACATCGGGCATGCCGCCCTGTCCAGCCGGGAGACCCCGCCGATGTTGGCGGCCGCGTTCGCGGCCGGCGGCGAGATGGGCGAGCGGCTGGCCACCTTCGACTGGTCCTCCGGCCCGCTGGGTGAGCCCGGCCAGTGGCCCCCGGCGTTGACAAACGCGGTCGGGATGATGCTCGCCTCCAGCGCGCCGATCGTCATGTTCTGGGGCGACGAGCGGTTGGCCTTCTACAACGACGCCTACCGGCCGACCATCGGTGGCAAACACCCGGACGTGATCGGCCAACCGGCCCGCTTGTGGTGGGCGGAGACCTGGGCGGTGCTCGGCCCGCTGCTCGACAACGTCCGGAGCACCGGCCGCTCCTACCGGGGCGAGGACCATCCCTTCCTGCTGGACCGTTACGGCTTCGTCGAGCAGACCTACTTCAACGTGTCGTACGACCCGATCCGAGGTGACGACGGCTCGGTCAGTGGCGTCTACTGCATCGTCAGCGAGACCACCGGGCGGGTGCTCGGCGAGCGCCGGCTGCGAGCGCTGTCCGAGTTGGGTGCCGAGTTGAGCGACATCGGCAGCGCCGCGGAACTGGGCCGGACCGCCGCCGGGGTGCTCGGTCGGCACCGGGCGGACGTGCCGTTCGCCCTGATCTACCTGGCTGACGGCAGCGGCCAGCTCACCCTGGCCGGTCACACCGGCACCGCCCCGCCCGCCGCCGACGTCACGTCGCAGCTGCTGGCGCGGATGACCGCCGATGGCACGCCCGCCACGGTCGAGGTGGCCGCTCTGCTCGACGTGCTGCCGGTCGACGCCGCCGACCGTGCCCTCGTGCTGCCACTCGCGGCCAACAACCAGACGGTCGGCGGGCTGGTCGTCGGCGTGGCCCGTCAGCTGCCGCTCAGCGACGACTACCGCGATTTCCTCGGCCTGGTCGCCGCCCAGATCTCCCGGGCGGTCGGCGTCCAGCGGGCGTACGAGCAGGAACGGGCCCGCGCCGCCGAACTGGCCGCGCTGGACCGCGCGAAGACCAACTTCTTCGCCAACGTCAGCCACGAGTTCCGCACCCCGCTGACCCTGGTGCTCGGCCCGCTGGAGGACATGCTGGCCGATCCGGAGCTGCCCGCCGCCGAAACCGACCGACTCACCATGATGCACCGCAACGCGCTGCGCCTGCTCAAGCTGGTCAACACAGTGCTGGACTTCTCCCGACTGGAGTCCGGTCGGCTCGCCGCCCGCTACCAGCCCACCGACCTCGCCGGTTACACCGCCCGGCTGGCCAGCACCTTCCGCTCGGCCACCGACCGGGCCGGGTTGCGACTGGTGGTGGACTGTCCGCCGCTGCCGACTCCGGTCTTCGTCGACCGGGACATGTGGGAGAAGATCGTCCTCAACCTGGTGTCGAACGCGGTCAAGTTCACCTTCGACGGCGAGATCCGGGTGCGGATCCGGGCCGTGGAGGGCGCGGCCCGGCTGGAGGTGACGGACACCGGCATCGGCATCACGCCGGACGAGCTGCCGCACGTCTTCGAACGGTTCCACCGGGTGCCCGGGGCGCGGGCCCGCACCCACGAAGGCACCGGCATCGGGCTCGCGCTGGTCCGGGAACTGGTCGAGATGCACGGCGGTGAGGTCGGGTTGACCAGCCAGGTCGACGGGGGCAGCACCTTCACTGTGACCATTCCGTTCGGCTCGGCGCACCTGCCGGCGGACCGGGTGGCGGCGTTCGACCCGCTGCCAGTGGGTGAACCCGAGCAGGCCCGGCTCTTCGTGGCGGAGACCGCGCTGTGGGCCGGCGTCGCGGAGACACCCCAGCTCGACGGCCAGCCCGCGAAGAGCAAACTTGCTGGCCGGATCCTGGTCGTCGACGACAACGCCGACCTACAGGAGCACGTGAGTCGGCTGCTCTCCCCGACCTGGGACGTGGTCACCGCCAACGACGGGCTCGATGCCCTGCCGCTGGCTCGCGAGGGCGGGTTCGACCTGGTGCTCACCGACGTGATGATGCCCCGGCTGGACGGGTTCGGGCTGGTGAGCGCGCTGCGCGCGGACCCGCGTACCCGGCATGTGCCGATCGTGCTGCTCTCCGCCCGCGCCGGCTCCGCGGAGGCCGTCGCCGGTCTCGCCGTCGGCGCCGACGACTACCTCACCAAGCCGTTCTCCGCGCAGGAGCTGATCGCCCGGGTGCGGGCCAACGTGGAGCTGGGCCAACTGCGCGGGCAGATCATCCGCCGGCTCCGGGCGCTGGCCGACGCGGCGGTGGCGGTGAACACCGCCCGATCCACCGCCGACGTGCTCCAGGTCGCCGCCCGGCACGCGTTGAGCCTCGCCGAGGCGGCTCGGGTGGTGGTCACCGCGTCCGAGGCGCGCTTCGAGGCGGACGGCGGCGGCACCACCGCCGCCGACCCGTCCTTCGTGGCCGAGCTGACCGGCACCGCAGGCAAGCAGCTCGGTGAGTTGCAGGTCTGGCGGGCGGACGGCGACGAGGCGCAGACCGACGACGCCGCACTGACCCAGCTGGCCCGGCTCGTCGGGGTGCGACTGGAGAACGCCCAGCTCTACGAAGCCGAACACCGCATCGCCACCACCCTTCAGCACAGCCTGCTGCCCCGGTCGTTGCCCCAGCTGCCCGGCGCGGTGGTGGCCAGCCGCTACCTGCCCGGCAGCGCCGACGTGGAGGTCGGCGGCGACTGGTACGACGCGATCGCGCTGAACGGCGACGACCTGGTGCTGGTCATCGGCGACGTGGTCGGTAAGGGCGTCCGGGCCGCCGCGGCGATGGGGCAGCTGCGCAACGCGCTGCGGGCGTACGTGCTTGAGGGTTTCGATCCTGGTGAGTCGCTGACCCGGCTCAACCGGCTGGTCGGCTCCACCGAGGGTCGCTCCTTCGCGACAGTGGTCTGCCTGCTGTTCAACCCCCGCACCGGTCGGCTGCGGTACGCGAGCGCCGGTCACCCCTCCCCACTGTTGATCACCGGAGGCGACGTGGCGTTCCTGCACGACCGAGCGCTCGGTCCGCCGGTCGGCGCCCTCCCCGGCGCGACCTACGAGTCGGCCGAGGGCGAGTTGCCGGCCGGCACCCGACTGCTGCTCTACACCGACGGGCTGATCGAGGACCGCCAGCTCGGCATCGACGCCTCCCTGGCCCAGCTCCGCATCGACGCGGCCGCCCCGAGTGAGCACGTGGTGGACCTGATCGACGCGGTCGTCGAGCGGGTCACCGGACGGCCGCGCCGCGACGACGTGGCGGTCCTCGCCCTGGAGGCGGCGGAGCTGAACCGCTTCGCGCTGCGGCTACCGGCGGACCCGACCCGGCTCAGCGTGCTGCGGAAGCGGCTGGAGGATTTCCTGGTCGCGCACTCCGTCGGCGAGACCGACCTGTTCGACCTGACCGTCGCCGTCTCCGAGGCCGCCGCCAACGCCATCGAGCACCCGATCCACCCCGCCGAGGCCGTGATCAGTGTGGAGGTGGCCATCGAGGATCGGACGGTGACGGCCACTGTGCGTGACAGCGGGCAGTGGCGGGAGTCGACCGGCGCCGGCTTCCGGGGCCGCGGCCTGGCCCTGATCAAGGCGCTGGGCGAGCTGTCGGTACGGCGTACCGATCAGGGCACCGAGGTGACGCTGCGCCGGCAGCTGCAGGACTGACCGCGCGCCCGGCGGCGCGGGCCTGGGCTCTGCCCGGCCGGTCGAGGAGTGTGCGACGCCGGCCCTAGGCCGGGTCCAGCCAACTCTGCTCGCCGAGGCCGGAGATCTCCAGCACCCGACGGACCTGCCGGGACGGACGGACGGTGAGCATGCCCGGGAACTGCTGGGCGAGCCGGACCACTGCGTGGATGGCGGCCGAGTCGAAGAAGGTGACAGCGCTCAGGTCGAGAGTGATCTTCCCGGCGGGCTCGCGCAGCGCCGTCTGGAGCATCGTGTCCGCGGTCGCCATGTCGACTTCGCCGGCCACCACGACGTGGAGGTGGTCACCGTCGATCTCGGCGCTGGCGGAGAAGACGGGCGGTGCTCCCCCTTGATCCACGCAGACACCATGGCACAGCCACCCTGGCAGGGCAACAACCTCCACCGGGCGGCCGTGGCGCGGGTCACCAGCGGTCCCGGCGATAGGCTTGTGGCATGACCGTCCGTCCGCCGCTGACACCAGGCACGCTCTCCCCGATGCGACCGGTGCCATCCCAGATCGCCCGACCGGAGTACGTGGGCAAGAAGCGCCCGCAGGAGTGGCGTGGCTCGCACGTGCAGACGCCGGAGACCATCGAGAAGATGCGGATCGCCAGCCGGCTCGCCGCCCAGGCGACCCAGCTCGCCGGTGAGCACTGCAAGCCGGGCGTGACCACCGACGAGATCGACAAGGTGGTGCACGAGTTCCTCTGCGACCACGGCGCGTACCCGTCGACGCTTGGTTACAAGGGCTTCCCGAAGTCCTGTTGCACCAGCCTCAACGAGGTCATCTGCCACGGCATCCCGGACTCCACCGTCCTGGAGGACGGCGACATCATCAACGTCGACGTGACCGCGTACATCGGTGGGGTGCACGGTGACACCGACGCCACCTTCTGCGTCGGCGAGGTCAGCGATGAGGCCCGGCTGCTTGTCGAACGGACCCACGAGGCGATGATGCGCGGCATCCGCGCCGTCGCCCCGGGCCGGCAGATCAACGTGGTGGGCCGGGTCATCGAGTCGTACGCCAAGCGGTTCGGCTACGGCGTGGTCCGTGACTTCACCGGCCACGGCATCGGCGAGGCCTTCCACAGCGGCCTCTACGTGCCGCACTACGACAGCCCGCGCCCCACTGACATCATGGAGCCGGGCATGACGTTCACCATCGAGCCGATGATCACCCTCGGCACCTACCAGTACGACATGTGGGACGACGGGTGGACAGTGGTCACCAAGGACCGGAAGTGGACGGCGCAGTTCGAGCACACCATCGTGGTGACCGACGACGGCCACGAGATTTTGACCGTGCCGTGACCGACACCCCAGCGGCACTGCGCGAGGCACACCACGCGGACGTCTCCGGCGGCTGGCTACGGCCGGCCGTCTTCGGCGCGATGGACGGCCTGGTCACCAACATCGCCCTGATCGCAGGCGTCGGCGGTGGCGGGGTGTCGCCGCGCAGCATCGTGCTCACCGGCAGCGCCGGCCTGGTGGCCGGGGCCATCTCGATGGGGCTCGGCGAGTACACCAGCGTGCGCTCCGCCAACGAGCAGGTCGCCGCCGAGGTGGCCAAGGAGCGACGGGAACTGGAACGGCACCCCGAGGCGGAGGCCCGGGAGTTGGCCGACGCGTGGGTGGCCCGGGGCCTGCCCCGGGACCTCGCCACCCAGGTCGCCGAGGCGGTGCGGCGCGACCCGGAGGAGGCGCTGCGGGTGCACGTCCGGGAGGAGTTGGGCGTCGACCCCGACGACCAGCCCAGCCCGTGGGCCGCAGCGATCTCGTCGTTCCTGTTCTTCTCCGTCGGCGCGCTGGTCCCGCTGTTGCCGTACCTGCTGGGCGCCACCGAACTGTGGCTGGCGCTCGCCGTCGGCGGGCTCGGGCTGTTCGCCGCCGGTGCCGTGGTGGCCCGGTTCACCCGCCGTCCCTGGTGGACCAGTGGGATGCGTCAGCTGCTGCTGGGCGCCGCGGCGGCCGGTGCCACCTACCTGATCGGCTCGCTGATCGGCGTACCGGGCGGGCTGTGACGCGGCTCAGGCGCTGAGCAGTTCGTCCACAGTGCCGTCGACCGCACGACCACGGGCCGCCAACTCCTCGGCCTGCCGGGCCAGCACCACACCCACCTCGGTCATGTCCGCCCCGGCCAACCCGGTGCGTTGCACCGCGTCCCCCGGGTCACGGAAGTAGGTGCGACTCAGCAGGCCGGTCACAGTGGCCGCAGCCAGCCGGGCCTCACCGAGCATCAGCAGAGCCTGATCGGTCTCGTACCACTCGGCGAGCCGGGCCGCCCGGGAGTGCGCCGCGCTGCCCCGGTACCACGCCTGCCGGGCCGCGGTGCTGAACTCCGCCGGCCGGGCCCGGGCCAGCCGGCCCAGATGCTCGTCGCGCAACGTCCGCAACCAGCCCGTCGGATCGTGCAGCGGCTGTGTGGTGACGTACCTGTCGGCGGTCAACGGCCAGAGCGGGGAGAGCACCCGGGCCTGGGCCAGGTAGTCCTCGGCGGCGGCCACGGTCAGATCGACGAGCACCCCGTCCACCCGCCGGGTCGCCGGCGGCGGCCCGGTCCCGGGCCGATAGGTGACCACCAGCATTCCCGCCTCGCGGTCCCCGCCGCCGTCGTCGTCACCGTGCGCCAGGGGCCCGTGCACCGCGATCGCGAGCGCATCGGCCGGGAACCGCCGCCGGACCGCCTCGGCCACCCGCTCCGCGACCGTCCACCGTCGATCGTCGAGGCCCCGGTCGACACCGGCCGGCTCACTCCTCGCGCTCACGGGACCGCCTTTGTTCGCGGCTGCGGGGCTCGCAACCCCGGCTCACTCCTCGCGCTCACGGGACCACCTCGCCTTGGCTACCGAGCGTCAGCCTAGCCAGCCGACGGCGGAGCTTCGGGCGCGCCGCGCCCGGTCGGGGCCAGCCGGAAGATGTGGATCTCCCGGCCACCGGCCCGCTGCACGTACGTGCGGTACGCGGGCCAGGCGGTGACCAGCAGCTGCCACAACCGGTCCCGTTCGGCGCCGGAGGCCCGCTCGGCCCGCACCGCGACCCGCTGGCCCTTCACGTCCACCTCGGCGGTGGGCTCGGCGAGCAGGTTCATCGCCCAGGCGGGGTGGTGGGTCTGCCCCCAGTTGGAGCCGATCACCACGTACGCGTCGCCGTCGGGCACGTAGAGCAGCGGATTGCTGCGGGGCTTGCCGGAGCGACGGCCCGTTGTGGTGATCAGCAGGGAGGGGAGCAGGCCGAGCGCGACCACCCGGCCCCGGGTGAGTCGACCAACCATCCGATCGGCCGGAACCAGCAGGCGTGCGGTGGCGCCGAACCAGCGATGATGACCGAGTCGACGGACGACATTCCTGAGCACTGACACGCGGATCAGTCTGCCGGCTGCCCAGCCCCGGCGGCACCCCCGCGCGGTCCCCTTTCGATCGTCCGGCGGATCGGTCAGTCCAGCCGCCGTTCGATGGGCAGTCGGGCCCGGGTGAACAGGCCCGCCCCGAGCATCGCCACCACCGGCACCAGCACCAGGACCCCGAGCGCGGGCCACGGCACCAGGAAGGGGTACGGGTCGGACACCGGCCAGTCACTGGCGTACTGCCGGTTCACCGAGACCAGCACGATCGCGGCGGTGCCGAGACCGGCCACGATGCCGAGCACCGAACCGAGACCGGCGATGACCCCGGCCTGGCAGATCGCCAGCAGCCGGCGTACCGCGGGGGCCGCGCCGACGGCCGCGAGGGTGGTCAGCTCGGCACGCCCCTCGGCGGCGGCGAGCGCGGTGGCGACCCCGGCCGCCCCCACCGTGATCAGCCCGGCCGCCGCCGCGAGCAGCAGGAGCAGCGGTGAGACGTCGCGTGGCGGGCCGCCGTTCTCCACGCTCAGCGCGAGCGTCCCGAAGGGCCGCAGGGCGGCGGCGAACCGTGCCTGTTGCTCCTCGTCGGGCGGGGTCGTGGTGCCGATCACCCAGCCGGTCGGGGACCAGCTCAGCCCGAGTTGTCGGGCCGCGGTGGTGGACAGCAGCAGGCGGGACTGGCCGGTCGCCCCAGGCAGCGCGTACCCCGGAAGGTCCCGGACGGTGCTCGTCTCCCGGTCCGGCGCGGCCTCCACCTCGCGGACCCGGACGGTCACCAGGCCGTCGTGCAGGTAGCGCGGGTCGGTCACCACCACGCCGCCGGCCCGCAGCACCGCCGCGGCGGCGGCGGTCGCGGCCGGGTCCACGCCGGTGAGCAGGGGGAGCGCCGTCCCGTCGTCGACCCCGGCCTCCACGTAGCCGCCCAGGTGGTCGATCTCGCGGATCTGGCAGCGGGGATCCGCGCGGGCCTGCTGGCGCTGCGCCTCCGGGAGTTGAACACCGGGCTGCCAGGGGCAGGCCCGGGTCAGCGGGAGCACTGGCGCGATGTCGCAGTAGCCGGTGCGCTCCGTTCCGCAGCTCGGTGTCTGCACCGGGGCGACCGCGCCGACTCCGAGCTGATTTCGGGCCGCGTCGGTGATCTGGGCCAGCGTGGGCTGCCCGGTCGTTCCGATCGGGTAGACCAGGACGTGGCCGGTCGGCAGCGCCGGCCGGTAGGCGCGCGCGTCGCGGGCGCCGTCGCTGGCCAGGTATCCGCCGAGAGCGACACTGCTGGCGACGGCGGCCATCACGGCGCAGATGGCCGGTGCCGCGGCGGCCCGGTTGCGGCTGGCATCGCGCAGTGCGATCCGTGGTGCCAGGGGCAACACCCGGCCGAGGCGGGCGAGCGCCCCGAGCAGCGTGGGTGTGCAGCAGACAAGGCCCAACTCGCCGAGGATCAGCCCGGTGAGGATCACCGCCGGGGAGGTCTGGGTGGCCCCGAACGCCGCCAGCCCCGCCCCGCCGGCCACCAGCGCCAGTCCGAGGGCCAACCACCGGCCCTGGGATTTCGCCGGGGTGCGTCGCCCGGCGAGCCCGGCGGTGACGTCCTGCCGGGCGGCGGTCCAGGCCGGTGCCAGCGCGGCGAGCACCCCGGCCAGCACCGCGACGCCACCGAGCAGGACCAGCGCGCTCGGCCAGCAGCGGTAGCCGCCGAAGCGGGCGCTGAAGACGTACTGCTCCATCAGCGGGCGACCGGCGAACGCCGCGCCGACGCCGACCAGCAGGCCGGCGGCGGCTCCCAGCACCCCCAGCACCACACCGTCGGCCAGTACGACCCGGCGGAGCTGGGCGGCGTCCCCTCCCGCCACCGCGACCAGCGCCAGATCCCGTCGGCGGCGACGGACGCCGACGGCGAAGGCCGGCCCGACCAGCAGGACGACCTCCAGCAGCCCGAGGCCGGCGATCAGGACGCCGGTGCCCAGGTCGTTGGGGTTGTCTCCCACGATCGAACCGAGCCACGTCCGGTCCGCTCCGGTCGCCGGGCCGATCCCGTGTCGCGCGGTGACCACCACCCCACGGTCGTTGAGCCGGGACACCAGCGCAGCGTCGACGGTGCCCGGCACGTCCGCCAGCCAGACACCGTCCGGGTCCGGCCCCGGACCGGTCGACGGCACGGCACCCGGATGCAGCGCCACGACCGGTCCGAGGTCGTCGGGAAACTCGACCACCCCCACCACTGTGTACGCCCTGCTCCCGTCGGCGGCGGCCACGGCGCGGCCGAGGCGCAGGTCGAGGCGGCGCAGCGCCACCGGACTGACGGCGACCTCACCGGGCTGCTGCGGTGCCCGGCCGGCCCGGAACCGCACCAGCCCGCGGGCCAGCGGATCGGTGAGGTCCAGCACGCGACCGTTCACGACCTCGTCGCGGTGTGGGCCGCGCAGTGTCAGCGGAACGCGCTGACGCACCTCGGTGACCCGGCTGCCCGGCCCGAGCAGTGCGGTCAGCTGTGCCGCGGTGACCTTCGCGGGGAGTTCGCCGTCGCGGGTGTACCAGCCCTCACCCCACTCGTCCTGCCCCACCGGGGCGTTGGCGATCCACTGCAACTGCGCGTCGGCCACCCCGAGCCGGCGGTCGACGCGTTCCTCCGGGGTCAGCTCGGCCATGTCGTAGCTCGCCGCCAGGAAGGCCAGCGCCGCGACCGGCATGGCGATCATCGCGAGCACCAGGGCGGTGCGCCGTCGCGACCGGCGTGACTCCCGCCGGGCGATCCGTAGCGCCGCCCGCCAGGAGCCGGTCAGCTCGGCGAACCGCCGTCGGCCGACCGGGGCGGGCGGTGTGACCAGCCGCGGCGACGCGGTGTCGGCCCGACCGGGGGCCCGCGTCGGGCGGCGGATGGTCACCGTTCGCTGCCGGACAGCAGTTGCTCGACGCTGCCCAGCGGTGCCGTCGTGTCGACCAGGACGCCGTCGCGGAGAAACACCACCCGGTCGGCCCAGCCGGCGTGCCGCGCCTCGTGGGTGACCAGCACTCCGGCGGCACCCGCGTCGATCCGGCGGCGCAGCAGGTGCAGCACCGCCTCACCGGTCTGGGAGTCCAACGCCCCGGTGGGCTCGTCGGCGAGGACCAGCCGGCGTTCGCCCACCAGCGCCCGCGCGATCGCCACCCGCTGCTGCTGCCCGCCGGAGAGCTGGTCCGGGAAGCGGTCGCCCAACGCGGGCAGACCCACCTCGGTGAGCGCGGCCATGGCCAGTGCGCGGGCCCGACGTCCGCTGGTGCCGTCGAGTTCCAACGGGAGCGCCACGTTCTCCAGTGCGCTGAGACTGCCCAGCAGGTTGAGTTGCTGGAAGATGTAGCCGATCCGGCGGCGACGCAGCTGGGCCAGCCCACGCCGGTCCAGTGCCCCCAGTGGTTGCCCCTCGACCCGGACCTCGCCGCCGGTCGGGCGGTCCAACCCACCGGCGAGAGCCAGCAGGGTCGACTTGCCGGAGCCGGAGGGCCCCATCACGGCGACCAGCTCGCCGGGCCGGACGACCAGGCTGACGCCGCGCAGCGCGTGCACCGCCGCCGGCCCGGCGCCGTGGGTGCGGTGGACGGCGCGTAGCTCCAGCACCGCGTCGTCCGGCCCGCTCACCGTCGCGCCTCCTCGCCGGCCCATCGAGCCGCGTCCCGCACGTCGTCACCGGGCCGGGGAGGGGGAGGTGCCGGGCCGCTGGGCTGGTGCCGGACCAGACTGGTCTCGCAGTGGTCCAGCCACCGCACCTCGGCCTCGGCCTGGAACACCATCGAGTCCAGCACGAGACGCCAGGGGAGGTCCTCCGGCCGGTTGCTGCCGTACTTCAACCGGGTCAGCTCCTGCAGGGCCCGCATCGTCGCGCTGCGTTGGGCCTGCACCACCGACCGGACGTCGACCCCCGGGGTGGTCAGCGCCAGCGCCAGCTTGATCGCCAGCTCGTCGCGGGGCCGGTCGGTACGGCTGATCGGGGTGGCGAACCACAGCGCCAGGTCCGCCCGGCCGGCGTCGGTGATCTCGTACGGGCGCTGCCCGGCCTCGCTCTCCGGCAGCGGGCGCACCAGCCCGTCCCGTTCCAGTCGGGACAGCGTGGTGTAGACCTGCCCGATGTTCAGCGGCCAGGTCGAGCCGGTCGACTCCTCGAACGCGGCGCGCAGCTGGTAGCCGTACATCTGACCGCGTTCGAGCAGGGCGAGCAACCCGTGACGGATGGACATGGCAACGGAGTATGCATACCTGGTATGCGTACCGCAACCGGAGCGAACCGGTTCAGGCCGGCCGACCGGGAAACGGGACAGTCAGCGGGGTCAGCCCGGCGGTCTTCCGCCATCGGGTGGCCCGCACGGCGTACTCGACCAGGGCGGCCAGCGCCTGGTCCCGGTCGGCGCCCGTGGTGGACGCCAGGGCCGCCCGCCAGTGCGCGGCCGTGCGCTCCTCCACCTCGGCGGCGAGCCGCAGGGCGCTCGCCCGGTCGGTGACCGGGAACGGCAGCGCGTACCCGGCGCGGTCCGCCGGGACCACCCCGCCGGCCGTGGTGAGCTGCACCACCAGCGCGTCGCGCCGGCGTCGGTGTGCGGCCTCCGCCTGGCGTGCCGCGTCCCGGGCCGCTCCGCTGAGCCGGACACCGATCCGTCCGTAGGCGTAGATGGCCGCGTATTCGGCGGAGAGGGCGGAGGCGAGCGCCTCCCCGGCGGACGGCTGCCTCACTTCAGTGCCTCCTGATGGGTGGCTCGGGCGGCGACGATCGACCCGAGCAGTGCGGCCCGCTCCGGGGGCGCCGCGGCGCAGGCGGCGGTGGCGGACTTCTGGGCGGTCTTCTCCAGTGCCCGCAGGGCGGCACGCGCGCCGTTCCGATCGGCCGCCGGGGCGGCGGTCGGCGCGGCGGAGGCCCCCGACGGCACTGTCACGCCGATCACCCGGGCCAGCTCGGTGGCGTGCGCGGTGTGTGTCTCGGCGATCGGGTTGAGCCGGTCGGCGAGTTCGGGGTGCGCGGTGGCGCTCGCCCGGTACGCGGCGGCCAGCGCGAGCGACTCGTCCACCATCGGCCGCAGTGGGTCGGGCGGTGGGGCTGGTTGATCGTCGCGGTCGAAAAGATCACAGCCGGTCAGCGGCGTCACGGCGCCGCCGAGCACCAGCAGCGCCCCGGCACTCAGGAGCTTTCGCCGGGAATGTCCGGATGCTTGGTCGCGCTGCGTCGTTCTGCCGATCCCCACCGGCCAAGTCAACACCATGCGCGCCGCTCCGGGGGTCACCGGCGTCGGTGCGCCGCCCGGTCCGCCGCCGGGCAGGCGCGTTACGCTCTGCGCAACCACCGGCGTGTCCACTCCGGTGGCGTGCCGGCATGGCGGGACGAACGGTCCCCGTCGACCAGGGAGAGGGTGCGGAGATGACGCAGCGTGGCCGTGCCACCAGGCCGACGGGTCGACCCCGCGGTGCCGCGGGTCCCCGCGGCGGTGACCTCGCCGCGCGGCGGGACCGACTGCGGGCCGTGATCGAGCCGGTGGTCAACGGCGCCGGCTACGACCTGGAGGACCTGTCGGTTTCCCGGGCCGGCCGCCGGCACGTCGTGCGGGTGATGGTGGACACCGACGGCGGGATCGACCTGGACGCCGTCGCGGACGTCTCCCGCGCGGTCTCGGCCGCGCTGGACGCCGCGGAGGAGACCGGTGGCGACATCGTCGCCGGCGAGTACCAACTGGAGGTCAGCTCGCCCGGCGTCGACCGGCCGCTCACCCTTCCCCGCCACTGGCGGCGCAACGTGGGCCGGCTGGTCAAGGTCACCGTCAGGGGCGCGGCCGCGCTGCCCGGCCAGCGTGGCGAGCAGCCCGCCGGTGACCGTCAGCTGACCGGCCGGGTGGTCGCGGCCGACGACGAGGGCGTGCACCTGGAGACCGACGACGGCCGCGCCGCCTGGGCGTACGCCCAGCTGGGCCCCGGCCGCGTGCAGGTCGAGTTCACCCGGCTCGCCGAGCTCGGTGAGCCGGACGACGAGTTCGACGACGCGGATGATTCCGACGAGATCGACGATTCAGACGACATCGACGACGAAGATGATGTGGAGGACGAGGAGAGGTGAACATCGACCTCGCGGCGCTGCGCGCACTCGAGCGCGAGCGGGAGATCCCGTTCGACACGATTCTCGCGGCGATCGAGACCGCGTTGCTGACCGCCTACCGGCACACCGACGGTGCCGAACCGCACGCCCGGGTGGAGATCGACCGCAAGTCGGGCGCCGCCCTGGTGTACGCGCAGGAGATGGACGCCGACGGCAGCCTGGTGCGGGAGTGGGACGACACCCCGCACGACTTCGGCCGGATCGCCGCCATGACCGCCAAGCAGGTGATCCTCCAGCGGTTGCGGGAGGCCACCGACGAGGTGCACTTCGGTGAGTACGTCGGCCGCGAGGGTGACCTGGTCACCGGCGTGGTGCAGGCGCACGAGACGCGTACCGAGAAGGGCATCGTCAGCGTCGACCTGGGCAAGCTGGAGGGCGTGCTGCCGCAGTCCGAGCAGGTGCCCGGTGAGCGGTACGCGCACGGCGAGCGGGTCCGCTGCGTCGTGGTGCACGTGGCCAAGGGCATGCGCGGGCCGCAGATCACCCTGTCCCGGTCGCACCCGGCTCTGGTCAAGAAGCTGTTCGCGCTGGAGGTGCCGGAGATCGCCGACGGCACCGTGGAGATCGGCGCGATCGCCCGTGAGGCGGGCCATCGCACGAAGATCGCCGTCCGCTCCACCACCCCCGGGGTGAACGCCAAGGGCGCCTGCATCGGCCCGATGGGTCAGCGGGTGCGTGCCGTGATGAGCGAGCTGCACGGTGAGAAGATCGACATCATCGACTGGTCGGACGACCCGGCCACCTTCGTCGGTAACGCTCTGTCGCCGGCCAAGGCGCTGCGGGTCGAGGTTGTCGACCTGGCCGGTCGGGCCGCCCGGGTGACCGTTCCCGACTTTCAGCTCTCGCTCGCGATCGGTCGGGAGGGGCAGAATGCCCGACTCGCGGCCCGATTGACCGGTTGGCGAATCGACATTCGGTCCGATGCGGAGCAGACGGCGCCGGCAGCGCGTGGGGGAACTGATCACGTGCGGGAGCCGGGCGGCGCGATCTCGGGCAGCTAGGGGTAGACTTCCTCCAGTGGTACGACGCGCGCAGCCGGAGCGCACCTGTGTGGGTTGCCGGCAACGTGCGCCGGCCAGCGAATTGCTGCGGATCGTCGCGGTCAGGGACGAGGCTGGTCACAGCCTCCGGCCTGATCCGCTCCGCAGGCTGCCGGGTCGGGGAGCGAACATGCACCCGGATCCGGCCTGCTTCGCGCTGGCGGTGCGGCGCCGCGCCTTCGGGCGTGCGCTGCGCAGCACCGAGGTCCTCGACCACGGTGTGCTGGCGGAGCACGTCGATGCGCCAACCACTACGTCCGGTCAGCCCGACCGGGCGAGGGTCGCTAGCAGGGTAGGACGACCGACATGAGCACACGATGAAGTCCCTGAAATGACCAGGCTTCAAGTGCACGAGTGAGGTCGCTGCGGGTGCTGCCCGCACGACCTCGGAGTGAGGAGTGCAGTGGCAGGCAAGGCCCGCGTACACGAGCTTGCAAAAGAGCTCGGGGTCGAGAGTAAGACCGTTCTCGCCAAGCTGAAGGAAATGGGCGAGTTCGTGAAGTCCGCGTCCAGCACCGTCGAGGCGCCCGTCGCCCGTCGGCTGCGGAACGCATTCGTCGCGTCCGCCGGAGCCCCGGCTCCGGCCGCCCCGTCGGCGCCCGCGTCGACGCCGGCTTCAAACCCGACCCCGACGCCAACCCCGACCCCGGGCGCGCCCCGGGTCTCGGCCAAGCCGATGCCGCCTCGGCGGCCGGCCGCGCCGGCACCCGGTCCGAAGCCCAAGGGTCCGGTTCCCGGTGCGCCGCAGACGGCGACCCCGGTCGCCAAGCCGGCGAGTGCCCACGACATCGAGGTGGCGGCCGCGGAGGCGCGTGCCGCCGCGCTGAAGGCTGAGCAGGAGGCCGCGGTCAAGGCCGCGCAGGCCGCCCGCCAGCAGCAGCGGGACAACCCCGTTCGCCGGGAGCCTCCGGCAGACGGTGGCAACCGCCCCGGCCCTCGGCCGGGTCCTGCGGCGATGCCGCCCCGTCCCGGTTCGCCGGCAGCTCGTCCGAGCACGCCGGCTCCCGGTCCGGGTGCCCGGCCGGGCGGTCGTCCGCCGGCGCGCGGTGCCGGTAACAACCCGTTCGGCATCCAGGGTGGCCAGCAGCAGCGGCCCCCGGCCGCCGGTGCGGGTGGCCCTCGTCCGAACAGCCCGGCGGGCATGCCGCCGCGGCCGAGCCCGAACTCCATGCCGCCGCGGCCCAGCCCGGCGTCCATGCCGAGCCAGCGTCCGGCTGCCGGTCGCCCCGGTCCCGGTGGCGCTGGTCGTCCCGGTGGTGGCGCTGGTCGCCCCGGTGGCGGTGGCGGCGGTTTCCGTGGCGGTCCCGGCGGTGGCGCCGGTGGCGGTGGCGGTTACCGCGGCGGCCCCGGTGGCGGCGCGGGTGCCGGCGGTGGCGGTGGCTACCGTGGCGGTCCCGGCGGCGGTGGCGGTGCTCCCGGTGGCGGTTTCCGTCCGGGTGCTCCGTCCGGCGGTGGCGGTCGTCCGGGTGCCGGTGGTCGTGGCCGTGGCGGCGGTGCCGCGGGTGCCTTCGGGCGTCCGGGTGGCCGGCCGACGCGCGGTCGCAAGTCCAAGAAGCAGCGCAGACAGGAGTTCGACAACCTGTCGGCTCCGACCATGAGCTCGGGTGCTCCCCGGGGTCAGGGTCAGGTCGTCCGGCTCTCCCGTGGCGCCTCGCTGTCGGACTTCGCCGACAAGATCAACGCCAACCCGGGTTCGCTGGTCCAGGAGATGTTCAACCTGGGCGAGATGGTCACCGCGACCCAGTCCTGTTCTGACGACACCCTGCAGCTGCTGGGTGAGCACCTGGGCTTCGACATCCAGATCGTCAGCCCGGAGGACGAGGACCGCGAGCTGCTTGCGCAGTTCAACATCGACCTCGACGCGGAGGTGGCCGAGGAGCGTCTGGTCAGCCGTGCGCCGGTCGTGACCGTCATGGGTCACGTCGACCACGGTAAGACCAAGCTGCTCGACGCCATCCGTAAGGCGAACGTCGTCGCTGGTGAGGCGGGTGGCATCACCCAGCACATCGGTGCGTACCAGGTGCACGTTCCGCACGATGGTGTGGACCGCGCGGTGACCTTCATCGACACCCCGGGTCACGAGGCGTTCACCGCCATGCGTGCTCGTGGTGCCCAGGTGACTGACATCGTGATCCTGGTCGTCGCGGCCGACGACGGCGTGATGCCGCAGACCATCGAGGCGTTGAACCACGCCAAGGCGGCCGACGTGCCGATCGTGGTCGCGGTCAACAAGGTCGACAAGCCGGAGGCCAACCCGGACAAGGTCCGCCAGCAGCTGACCGAGTACGGCCTGGTCGCCGAGGAGTACGGCGGCGAGACCATGTTCGTCAACGTGGCAGCCAAGCCCGGCATCGGCATCGAGGAGTTGCTCGAGGCCGTCCTGCTGACCGCCGATGCGTCGCTGGAGCTGACCGCTCCGATCGACGGGCCGGCGCAGGGTGTGGCCATCGAGGCGCACCTGGACAAGGGCCGCGGTGCGGTGGCGACGGTGCTGGTGCAGAAGGGCACCCTGCGGGCGGGCGACTCGATCGTCGCCGGTGGGGCGCACGGCCGGGTCCGGGCCATGCTCGACGAGAACGGCAACCAGCTCTCCGAGGCTGGTCCGGCGCGTCCGGTCATGGTTCTGGGTCTGACCGCGCCGCCCGGTGCGGGTGACACGTTCCTCGCCGCGGCGGACGACCGCACGGTGCGGCAGATCGCCGAGCAGCGACAGGCACGGCGGCGGGCGGCGGCATTCGCCAACTCCCGTGGTCGGGCCACCCTCGAGACGCTCATGGAGCAGCTCAAGGAGGGCGAGAAGACCTCGCTCAACCTCATCCTCAAGGGCGATGTCTCCGGTTCGGTGGAGGCCCTGGAGGACGCGCTGTTCAACCTCGACATCCCCGAGGAGGTCCAGCTCAAGGTCCTCGACCGGGGCGTCGGTGCGATCACCGAGAGCAACGTCATGCTCGCGAGTGCCTCGTCGGAGCCGGTCACGATCATCGGCTTCAACGTGCGGGCCTCGAACAAGGTCCGTGAGATGGCCGACCGCGAGGGTGTGGAGATCCGGTACTACACCGTCATCTACCAGGCCATCGAGGAGATCGAGGCAGCGCTCAAGGGCCTGCTCAAGCCGGAGTACGAGGAGGCCGAGCTGGGCAGCGCGGAGATCCGCGACGTCTTCCGCTCGTCCAAGATCGGCAACATCTCCGGTTGCATCGTCCGGTCGGGCGTCATCCGGCGCAACGCGAAGGCTCGCCTGCTTCGGGACGGGACGGTCGTGGCGGACAACCTCACGATCACCTCGCTCAAGCGGTTCAAGGACGACGCCACCGAGGTCCGCGAGGGCTTCGAGTGCGGTCTGACCCTGGGTGGTTACAACAACGTCCAGGTCGGCGACGTCATCGAGACCTTCGAGATGCGGGAGAAGGTTCGCGCCTGATCCGGCAGTGACACGCTGATCAAGGGGTTTACGCCACTCGGCGTAAACCCCTTGATCATGCGGGGCGGGTTGGCGGTATCGTCCGGGGCGATGTTCACCGGAACCGCGGTCTTCGACCTGCTGCTGCCGGGCGACTCCAGGTCGCTCAAAGCCAAGAGATCATATGTACGGCCGATCGTGGCGGCGCTGCGCCGCTTCGAGGTGTCGGCCGCCGAGGTGGGTGCGCTCGACCTGCATGGTCGAGCGCAGCTGGCGGTGGCCGTGGTGGCCGCCGAGACGGCGCACGTCCGCGAGGTGCTCGACTCCTGTGAGCGCCTGGTGGCCAATCGCCCCGAGGTCGAGTTGCTGTCGGTCCGACGCCGGCTCTACGGCGTGGACGACGACTGACCATGGTGCCGGCTGTGCCGGGCGACCGGAGCGGCCCCGAAGGTAATGTTCGAGATGTTGGCCGGTCGGCCGGCGGCCTTCGGGCCGCCGGCTCGACCGGGAGCAGGACGCCGTGGAGGTGGCGAGATGTCTGATCCGGCCAAGGTACGCCGGCACGCGGAACGGGTGCGTGAGCTGGTCGCGTCGGTGGTGCGGAGCCAGATCAAGGACCCGCGGCTCGGGATGATCACCATCACCGATGCCCGGATTACCGCTGACCTGCGCGACGCGACGGTCTTCTACACGGTGCTCGGTGACTCGGTGGCCCAGGCGGACACCGCGGCGGCTCTGGAGAGCGCCAAGGGTTTGCTGCGCAGCACTGTCGGCAAGGCGCTCGGGCTGCGCCACTCGCCGACCCTCACGTTCGTCCTCGACGACGTGCAGGACCAGGTCAAGCACATCGACGACCTGCTCGCGGCCGCCCGGAACGCCGACGCCGAGGTGCAGCGGCTCGCCGCCCAGGCGAAGTACGCGGGCGAGGCCCAGCCGTACCGGGTGGACGACGAGACCGATGAGGCCGACGAGACGGACGAGGCCGACGAGGCCTCCGACGTCAAGGAGACCCCGCGGGGTGGGGAAACGCGGTGACCAACACCGCCACCGCCTCGCTCGCCGGGGCTGCCGGGCTCGGTCCCGCCGAGGCGGACTGGGCTGCGGCCGAGGCGTTGGTGCGGGCTCTCCCGCCGACCGGCCGGGTTCTGCTGATCTGCCACATCAACCCGGACGGCGACGCGCTGGGCAGCATGCTCGGCTTCGGTCTGGGCCTGCGGCAGTTCGGCGTACGCGAGATGCAGGCGACCTTTCCCGGGCCGCCGGAGGTGCCGGAGCCGTTCCGTGGGCTGCCGGGGCTGGACCTGCTGGTCCCGGCGGAGGCCGCCGACCCGGCGCCCGATCTGGTGATCTGCTTCGACGCGGCCAGCGAGTCGCGCCTCGGCGAGCTGGCCGGGCGGTTGTCGTCGGCGGGTGCGGCGCTGGTGTTGGACCACCACGCCTCCAACCCCGGTTTCGGCACTGTCAACCTGGTCGACCCGGGGGCGGCGGCCACGTCGGTCGTGGCCGAACAGTTGCTGGCCCGGCTCGGGGTGGTGGTGGATGAGGCCATCGCCGAGTGCCTTTACGTGGCGCTGACCACTGACACCGGCTCATTCCGGTTCGAGGCGACCACTCCGGCGGTGCATCAGATGGCCGCCCGGTTGCTGGCGACCGGCATCTCGCCGGGTGACATCTCCCGGCGGGTCTTCGACACCCGGCCGTTCGGCGCGGTCCGCCTCTTCGGTGAGGTGCTCGGCCGGGCTCGGCTGGAGCCGGCCGCGGCCGGGGGTCGGGGGCTGGTCTGGACCTTCGCCACGCTGGACGACCTGGCCCGGCACGATCAGCGGCCGTACGTGCTGGAGGCGCTGATCGACTCGGTGCGCTGCACGGCCGAGGCGGATGTGAGCTGTGTGGTGAAGCAGACCAAACCGGCCGAGTGGGCGGTGTCGATGCGCAGCAAGGGCGCGGTGGACGTCAGTCGGGTGGCTGTCGCGCTGGGCGGTGGTGGGCACACGTTCGCGGCCGGGTTCACCGGTCGGGGCACCGTCGAGCAGGTGGTCGAGTCGATTCGCGGTCAGCTGGACGCGGCGCTGATCGGCTGACGCCGGCCCTGATCGGCGGCCATCGATCGGGCGGTCCCGAAGATCAGGGTCAGCTCCGGGGAGTGTCGGTCTTCCCGCGCTCCGTGAGACCGGGAAGAATTGCGGGATGGAGCAGCCGCACGACCTCACCGTGGAGGCCCCCCGCGCCTGGGACCGGCCCGCCGTCTCCGTTCCCGTCCTCGTCTGCCTGTCGCTCGTCGGTGGCCGGTTCGCGTCCTTCTCCACTGAGGCGAATCTGTTCACCGTCGGCACCGGCGGGGTGCTGATCTGGCTCGGTCTGAGCAACCGGGTGCCCCGTCGGCCGGCGCCGCGCCGGCTGGGCGCGGGTGCGGCCTGGTGGGCGGTGCCGGTGGTGGTCTTCGGGGTCTTCGAGGGCGCGACCTTCGTGCTGGCCGCCGGCGATGACTTCCCCACCTTCTCCCGGCTGGCCGACCCTCTCCTGGAGGATCACCTGACCCGGTCGGCGGTCTGGTTCGCCTGGTTGGCCGCCTTCTGGGGGCTGGTGCGGCGATGATGCGAGCGCTCGCGATCGGCGGCTTCCTCACCGCGCTGGTCCTCTTCGCTGTGGTCGAGTGGATGGCCCGGCGGGAGGGGTCGCGGATCCCCACGCTGGGCGAGGTCTGCGCCTACGTGATGCGCTACGAGGTCGGTTCGGTGCCGGTGGGCCGGATCGGTCTGTTCGGGTTCTGGTGGTGGTTGGGCTGGCACTTCCTGGCTCGCTGAGCCGGGTTGTCGACTGTCCAGATGGCGGGAACCGTGAGCAGTATGTGGACCTGAACGATAACTTGGGAGAAGGCCGGTACCGCCTGGCGGTGCAGGTCATGGGCGGTGGTGCCACACCCCGTACCGCCTCCCTCCAGGGTCGGATCGACCCGGGCTCACGCTGCCCAGTCGGCTGCTCCGGTAACCCCGGACCGCCGTGGGGCGCTCAGCACGACCGCCCGTGAGGGCCGCCGCGTGTCGGCGGCTCACGCCCTGGGAAGAGGAGCGCCACCATGCCGAACAAGCCCAAGCCCGAGACCACCACCGACGACGCCCGCGAGCAGGCCCGCCGCGCGCTGCAGACGTCGATGGACACCCGCCAGTGAGTTAGGGACCGCGCGGGCCGCGACCGAGCCCGCGCTCGCTGGCGACGTAAGCAGTCGCCTGGATTGCGATCCTTACCGCAGCCGTGCCAGGATCGGCGGCGATGAACCACGCCGCCACCGCCCACCGACCCGCCTCGCCCCGGCGGATCGCCGCGCTCGCCCTGCCGGCCCTCGTGGTGCTCGCCGCCGAGCCGCTCTACGTGCTTGTCGACACCGCGGTGGTCGGTCACCTCGGCCGGGTGCCGCTCGCCGCGCTCGCCGTCGGCGGCACGGTCATGACGCTCACCGCCTGGGTGGGCACCGTGGTCGCCTACGGCACCACCGGCCGCGCGGCCCGCCGCTTCGGCGCCGGTGACCGCGCTGCCGCAGTCGCCGAGGGCGTCCAGTCGTCCTGGTTGGCGTTCGGTGTCGGTCTGCTGATCGCGATCGGCATGCAGGTCGGCGGCGGCGCGCTCGCGCGTACCCTCGCCGGGGGTGGTGGCGAGGTGGCCGACGCCGCCGCGCAGTGGCTGCGGATCGCGGCCCTCGGCGCTCCTGGCCTGCTGCTGGCCGCCGCCGGCAACGGCTGGCTGCGCGGTGTGCAGGACACTCGCCGCCCGTTGTTCTTCGTGCTCGGCCCCAACCTGCTCTCCGCGCTGCTCTGCCCGCTGCTGGTCTACCCCGGCGGGCTGGGTCTGGTCGGCTCGGCGGTGGCGAACGTCGTCGCGCAGACGCTCTGCGGGGTGCTCTTCGCCGCCGCCCTGGTCGGCGAGCGCGTGTCACTGCGACCCCAACCCCGCGTGATCCGCCAGCAACTCGTGCTCAGCCGGGACCTGCTGATCCGTGGGCTGGCGTTCCAGGCCAGTTTCCTGTCCGCGACCGCCGTCGCCGCCCGTTTCGGCGCCGCCGCCGTCGGCGCCCACCAGATCGCCCTGCAACTCTGGTTCTTCACCGCGCTGGTGCTCGACGCCCTCGCCATCGCCGCGCAGTCCCTGGTCGGCGCCGCGCTCGGGGCCGGCGACGACGCGGGGGCGCGGGCGCTCGCCCGCCGGATCGGCGTGCTCGGCGGCGTCTGCGGCGTGGCCTTCGCGCTGCTCGTCGCCGCCGGCGCCGGCGTCGTGCCGTCGTGGTTCAGCTCCGATCAGGGGGTACGCGAGCAGGCCATGGTGGCCTGGCCGTGGTTCGTCGTCATGCTGCCGCTGGCCGGGGTGGTGTTCGCCCTCGACGGCGTGCTGATCGGCGCCGGCGACGTGCGTTACCTGCGCAACCTCACCATCGTGGCGGCGCTCGGCGGTTTCCTGCCGGCCATCTGGCTGGCGTACGCGCTCAACCTCGGGCTGGGCGGGATCTGGGCCGGGCTCACAGTGTTCGTGGTGATCCGGCTGGTCGCCCTGCTGCTGCGACTGCATAACGGCCGTTGGGCGGTGACCGGCGCGGTCCGCTGACCGGCTCGCCATCAGCAGCGCGTGGTGGTCGGCGCGGAGGCTGGGGTCACGCCGGGCGTGCCCACGCACTACGGAGTACGGCCCATCTGGCAGGCTTGGCCGACGTGAGCACCGATGGTCTGATCGTGGTCGACAAACCCGGCGGCATGACGTCGCACGACGTGGTGGCACGCATCCGCCGACTGGCGAAGACGCGACGGGTCGGGCACGGCGGCACCCTCGACCCGATGGCGACAGGCGTGCTGGTGATCGGTGTCGGCCGGGCCACCCGGCTGCTGACCTACGTGATCGGTGCCGGCAAGAGCTACGCCGGCACCATCCGGCTCGGCCAGACCACCGTCACCGACGACGCCGAGGGCGACGTGACCGCCACAGTGCCCGCCGGGCAGGTGACGGACGAGGCGATCCGGGCGGCGCTGGCCGGGCTGAGCGGCGAGGTCGACCAGGTGCCGAGCGCGGTCAGCGCCATCAAGATCGACGGGCAGCGGGCGTACAAGCGGGTCCGCGACGGGGAGAGCGTCGAGCTGCCGGCCCGGCGGGTCACCATCTCCCGGTTGGAGGTGCTGGCGATCCGCCGCACCGAGCCGGACGTGGTGGACGTGGACGTGGACGTGACCTGCTCCTCCGGTACGTACATCCGGGCCATCGCCCGGGACGCCGGCCTGGCGCTCGGCGTCGGCGGGCACCTCACGGCGCTGCGGCGCACCGCTGTGGGTGGCTTCACCCTCGCCGAGGCGGCGACCCTCGACGAGTTGGAGCAGCGCGCGCCGGACGTGGTGAACCTGCCGCTGGACGCGGCTGCCGACCGGTTCTTCGCGCGCCGGGAGGCGACACCCGACGAGGCCCGGGTGCTCGCCCACGGGGGGCCGCTGGACCCGGCCGGCCTCACCGGGCCGTACGCCGTCTTCGGGCCGGCCGGCGGCCTGATCGCTATCGTCAGCGAGCGGGACGGACGGGCCCGCGCGGAGATCGTGCTCGCCCCGGCCTGACCGCGGGACGCAGGTCCGTCGGCCCGCAGCCGGCGGTGTCGACCCGCCGGCCGGCGGGACAGCAGAGAGGAACGGCATGCAGCGGTGGCGGGGCTACGACGCGGCGCCCGGCGGGTGGGGACGCTCGGTGGTCACCATCGGCGTCTTCGACGGCGTACACAAGGGGCACCAGGCGACGATCGGGCACGCAGTGGCCCGGGCCCGCGAGTTGGGCGTGCAGTCGGTGGTGGTCACCTTCGACCCGCACCCGGCCGAGGTGGTCCGCCCCGGTTCGCACCCGGCGGTGCTCACCGAGCCGGCCCGCAAGGCCGAGCTGATCGAGGCGCTCGGCGTCGACGTGCTCTGCGTGGTGCCGTTCACCCCGGAGTTCTCCCGGGTGCCGGCCGAACAGTTCGTGCACGACGTCCTGGTCGAGCACCTGCACGCGGCGTTGGTGGTGGTCGGCGGCAACTTCCGCTTCGGGCACCGGGCCGCCGGCGACGTGGAGTTGCTGGAACGGCTGGGTCAGACGTTCGGCTTCGGCGTGGAGGGCGCCCCGCTGGTCGCCGAGGCCGGCACCGTCTTCTCCTCCACGTACATCAGGTCCTGCGTCGACGCGGGCGACGTGGGCGCGGCGGCCGCCGCGCTGGGCCGCCCGCACCGGGTGGAGGGCGTCGTGGTCCGTGGCGACCAGCGCGGCCGGGAGCTGGGCTTCCCCACCGCCAACCTGCTCTGCCACAGGTACGCGGCGGTGCCCGCCGACGGCGTGTACGCGGCCCGGCTGATCCGCCGAGGCCAGCACGAGCCGCTGCTGGCGGCGGTCTCCGTGGGCACCAACCCGACCTTCTCCGGCCGGGAACGGCGGGTGGAGGCGTACGCGCTGGACTTCTCCGGCGACCTGTACGGCGAGCGGCTGGCCTTGGACTTCGTGGCGCACCTGCGTGGTCAGATCCGGTACGACTCGATCGAGCCGTTGATCGCCCAGATGAATCAGGACGTCGAGCGCACCCGGCGCGTACTGGCCTGATCGTGGTGGGGTGACGGGCCGCCACCGAGGCCCTTCGCCGGGTGTTACCGGCGAGTGCTGGTAGTCTTGCCGGGACGTCGGGTGACCGGCGTGGGGCCTCGCGTGCCTGCTCGACGCCGCGGGTGCGAGGAACCGGTCCGTTCCCGGTCCACCGGGACGACGGACACCCACTTGATCAACCCATCGAAACAGGGAGAACATGGCGCTCGATCAGGAAGCCAAGGCCAGCATCCGCGCGGAGTACGCGACCGCCGAGGGCGACACCGGTTCGCCGGAGGTCCAGGTAGCGGTCCTCACCAAGCGGATCGCCGAGCTGACCGAGCACCTGAAGGTGCACAAGCACGACCACCACAGCCGCCGTGGGCTGCTGCTGCTGGTCGGCCGGCGCCGTCGGTTGCTCAACTACGTCCAGAAGAAGGACATTGCCCGCTACCGGTCGCTCATCGAGCGGCTCGGTCTGCGCCGGTGACGTGACGGGGGAGTGGCCGGACGGCCGCTCCCCCGTACCGCGTCCCACCTGAGGAAACACGGGCCGCGCGACCACCCGAGAGGGAGCCGGTCAGCGTACCGGTCTCCGGTAGTGGCCCCCGGGAACCCCGGCATCATGCCGGCCACCCGGGCGCTTCGATCGAAGACCGGCCGGCTGAGCAGCTCCCCGATGTCGTGGGCCCACGACGCGAAGGAGCACGACAGCACATGACCGAGACCAAACTCGGCACCGAATCCCGCACCGCCGTGATCGACAACGGGTCCTTCGGCACCCGCGAGATCACCTTCTCCACCGGTCGGCTGGCTCGCCAGGCCGCCGGTTCCGTCATCGCCCAGCTGGGCGAGACGGTGGTTCTCTCCGCCACGACCGCCGGTAAGCACCCGAAGGAGCAGTTCGACTTCTTCCCGCTGACCGTCGACGTCGAGGAGCGGATGTACGCCGCGGGCCGCATCCCCGGCTCGTTCTTCCGCCGTGAGGGTCGGCCCAGCGAGGACGCGATCCTCACCTGCCGGCTGATCGACCGGCCGCTGCGCCCGTCGTTCGTCAAGGGCCTGCGCAACGAGGTCCAGGTCGTCGAGACCATCCTCGCGCTCGACCCGCAGCACCCGTACGACGTCGTGGCGATCAACGCCGCCTCGATGTCGACCAAGCTCTCCGGCCTGCCGTTCTCCGGCCCGATCGGTGCGACCCGCGTCGCCCACATCGACGGCCAGTGGGTCGCCTTCCCGACCCTGGAGGAGCTGGCTCGCGCCACCTTCGACATGGTCGTGGCCGGCCGCACGCTCGAAGACGGCGACGTCGCGATCATGATGGTCGAGGCCGAGGCCACCCCGAACGCCGTCGCCCTCATCTCGGCCGGTGCCACCGCCCCGACCGAGGAGGTCGTCGCCAGCGGCCTGGAGGCCGCCAAGCCGGCGATCCGTGAGCTGTGCCGCGCGCAGAGCGAGCTGGCCGAGGTCGCCGCCAAGCCGGTCACCGAGTTCCCGGTCTTCCTGGACTACCAGGACGACGTGTACGACGCCGTCTCCGAGCTGGCCCGTGGCGAGGTGGCCGAGGCGATCACCATCGCCGGCAAGGCCGACCGCGAGGAGGCCCTGGACCGGGTCAAGGCCCGGGTCGCCGAGGAGTTGGGCGCCCGGTTCGAGGGTCGGGAGAAGGAGCTCAGCGCTGCCTTCCGGTCGCTGACCAAGTCCGAGGTGCGCAACCGCGTGCTGCGCGAGCAGGTCCGCATGGACGGGCGTGGCCCGCGTGACATCCGGTCGCTGACCGCCGAGGTCGGCGTGCTGCCCCGGGTGCACGGTTCGGCGCTGTTCGAGCGGGGCGAGACCCAGATCCTGGGCGTCACCACGCTGAACATGCTCCGCATGGAGCAGATGGTGGACACGCTGTCCCCCGAGAACCGCAAGCGCTACATGCACAACTACAACTTCCCGCCGTACTCGACCGGTGAGACCGGCCGGGTCGGCTCGCCGAAGCGTCGCGAGATCGGCCACGGCGCGCTCGCCGAGCGTGCGCTGATCCCGGTGCTGCCGTCGCGCGAGGAGTTCCCGTACGCCATCCGGCAGGTGTCGGAGGCGCTCGGCTCCAACGGCTCCACCTCGATGGGTTCGGTCTGCGCGTCGACGCTGGGCCTGCTCTCCGCGGGTGTCCCGCTGAAGGCGCCGGTCGCCGGCATCGCGATGGGGCTCATCTCCGACGAGGTGGACGGCAAGACCCAGTACGTGACGCTGACCGACATCCTCGGTGCCGAGGACGCGTTCGGTGACATGGACTTCAAGGTCGCCGGCACCCCGGAGTTCGTCACCGCGCTCCAGCTCGACACCAAGCTCAACGGCATCCCGTCGGACGTGCTGGCCGCCGCGTTGCAGCAGGCGAACGAGGCCCGGCAGGTCATCCTCGGCGTGATGAAGGCGGCGATCGAGGCTCCGGCCGAGATGTCCGACTACGCGCCCCGGGTCACCACCGTCAAGATCCCGGTCGACAAGATCGGCATGGTGATCGGCCCGAAGGGGCAGACCATCAACGCGATCCAGGACGAGACCGGCGCCGAGATCTCCATCGAGGACGACGGCACGATCTACGTCGGCGCCACCAACGGCCCGTCGGCCCAGGCGGCCGTCGACCGGATCAACGGCATCGCCAACCCGACGCTGCCGAAGCAGGGCGAGCGGTTCCTCGGCACTGTGGTCAAGACCGCCGCGTTCGGTGCGTTCATCTCGCTCCTGCCGGGCCGTGACGGCCTGCTGCACATCTCCAAGGTGGGCGACGGCAAGCGGGTCGAGCGCGTCGAGGACTTCCTCAACGTCGGTGACCGGGTCGAGGTCGAGATCGCGGACATCGACGCCCGCGGCAAGATCTACCTCGACAAGGTCCGCCCGGAGGGCACCGAGGCTCCGGCCGCCGGTGAGGCCGCCGCTGGCGACCGGCCGGCTGGCCGTGACCGCGGCGACCGGGCTCCGCGTGACCGCGGCGACCGTGAGCGTGGCGGCGACCGTGGCGGGCGTGGCCCGGAGCGCGGCGGCGAGGGCGGCAACGGCGGCGGCGAGGGTGGCGAGGGCGGCGAGCGTCCGCGCCGTCGGACCCGGCACAGCTGACCGTCGTACAACGCATCACCCACCCCTCGTCGAACCGGGAGCAAGACGTGAGTCGGGCCATCAGCGCGCCGTTTCCACCGGATCGACGGGGGGTGGCTGCGTCTCGGGACACCGGGGCGGGCCGCTCCGGCGGCACCGCCCGCGCGGTGACCCGGACGCTCAGCGACGACCCGCTGGGCGGCACGGTACGTCGTACCGTGCTGCCCAGCGGCCTGCGCGTCCTCACCGAGGCGATTCCGGCGATGCGCAGCGTCTCGTTCGGCATCTGGGTGGCGGTCGGCTCGCGCGACGAGACCGGCCCGCAGGCCGGTGCCGCGCACTTCCTCGAGCACCTGCTCTTCAAGGGCACCCACAAGCGCACCGCACTGGAGATCTCCTCGCAGATCGAGGCGGTGGGTGGTGAGACCAACGCCTTCACCACGAAGGAATACACCTGCTACTACGCCCGCGTGCTGGACGAGGACCTGCCGCTGGCGATCGACGTGATGTGCGACCTGGTCGCCGACTCGCTGTTGGAGCCGGCCGACGTCGAGACCGAGCGTGGCGTGATCCTGGAAGAGATCGCCATGCACGACGACGAGCCGGGTGACGAGGTGCACGACCTCTTCGTCCAGGCCGTCTACGGCGATCACCCGCTGGGTCGGCTGATCTCCGGCACCGCCGAGACCGTCACGCCGATGACCCGCCGGCAGATCCAGAGCTTCTACCGGGGTCGCTACACCGCGCCGCAGATCGTCATCGCCGCCGCCGGCAACCTCGACCACGCTGCGGTGGTCAAGCTGGTCCGCCAGGCAGTGCGCGGCACCCCGCTGGACAGCGACGCGGCCAGCCCGGCGCCGCACCGCGCGGCGACCCCGGCGGTACGCACCAAGCCGGCGACCACGCTGGTGGAGCCGAAGGAGACCGAGCAGGCGCACGTCATCCTCGGCTGCCCCGGCATCGACCGGCTCGACGATCGCCGGTTCGCCCTCGGGGTGCTCAACAACGTGCTGGGCGGCGGCATGTCCAGTCGCCTGTTCCAGGAGATCCGCGAGCAGCGCGGCCTGGCGTACTCGGTCTACTCGTACGCCAGCCAGTACGCCGACACCGGCCTCTTCGCCGTCTACGCCGGCTGCGCGCCGGGCAAGGTGGACGAGGTGCTGGCCCTGACCCGTGCCGAGCTGGCCCGGGTGGCCGCCGACGGGTTGACCGAGGCCGAGGTGGCCCGGGGCAAGGGGATGAGCAAGGGCTCCTTCGTCCTCGGCCTGGAGGACACCGGTTCCCGGATGAGCCGGCTGGCCAAGGGTGAGCTGCTCTACGGCGACCTGATGCCTGTCGACGAGCTGCTCCGCCGGGTCGACGAGGTCACCGTGGAGGACGTGAACGTCCTCGCCGCCGAGCTGCTCAGCCGGCCGATGTCGCTGGCCGTGGTGGGCCCGTTCGGCGCCGGCGACTTCGCGGTCTGAGGTCTGCCGCCCGGGTGTCCCGGCCGGTGGAGCACACCGCATCCGGCCGGAAGGGCCCGTCCCGATTGGGATAGGTTGTGCCCCGTGACTGACGAGCAGGGAAAGGCACCGGCCCAGCAGCTGCGGGTCGGCGTTTTTGGTGCGCGTGGCCGGATGGGCGTCGAGGTCTGCAAGGCGGTCGACGCCGCCGACGATCTCGCCCTCGCCGCGGCGATCGACCAGGGCGACAGCCGCTCCGCCGTCTCCACCGCCGAGGTGGTCGTCGACTTCACCACGCCGGACGTCGTCATGGACAACCTCCGGTGGTGCATCGAGCAGGGCATCAGCGCGGTGGTCGGCACGACCGGCTTCACCGAGCAGCGGCTGGAGCAGGTGCGCGGCTGGCTGGCCGACAGGCCCGAGGTGGGCGTGGTCATCGCCCCGAACTTCGGCATCGGCGCGGTGCTGATGATGCAGTTCGCCGCGCGGGCCGCCCGACACTTCGAGTCCGTCGAGATCATCGAGCAGCACCACCCGCGCAAGCTGGACGCCCCGAGCGGCACCGCCACCCACACCGCCCGGCAGATCGCCCAGGCCCGGGCCGAGGCCGGCCTCGGCCCGGTGCCGGACGCCACCAAGGACGAGGTGCCGGGTGCGCGCGGCGCCGACATCGAGGGGGTACGCGTCCACGCGGTGCGCGCCACCGGCCTGGTCGCCCACCAGGAGGTGCTGTTCGGCGGCACCGGCGAGACGCTGACCATCCGGCACGACTCGTACGACAGGGTGTCGTTCATGCCGGGCGTGCTGCTGGCCGTCCGCGCGGTGCGCAACCGCCCCGGCCTCACCGTCGGCCTGGACGCCCTGCTCGACTGACCGGGCCGGGTCCTTCCCCCGGGGTGAAACCTGGTCGCGGCGCGGGCCTGGCCGCCCCTAGGCTGCCCCGATGATCGATGGTGGACACGGTGACCGGGTCGGGCGGCGAGTGACGCTGCGGCCGGTCGACGACGACAACTGGCGGGCGGTGGCCGACGTCGCCCCGCGCGACGACCAGCGCCGGTTCGTGGCCGCGTTGGGCGCGCGTTACCTGCTGCTCAGCATGCGCTCCGAGGTGTGGAACTCGCTCGCGGTGTACGCCGACGAAACCGTCGTCGGCCACGTCATGTGGGGCGTGGACGACGACGGCTCGCACTGGATCGGCGGGATGCTGATCGACGCCGCAGAGCAGGGCCAGGGCGTCGGCCGGGCCACGGTGCAGACGCTGGCCCCCTGGCTGGCGACCCGGGATGGCAACCCCCCGGTCCGCCTCTCGTACCACCCCGACAACACAGCGGCCGCGACCCTCTACGAGTCCCTGGGCTTCCACCCCACCGGCGCCATGGACGACGACGAGGTAATCGCCGAACAAACCCCCTGAACCGGTCCCGCGATCTTGCACTTTCTGCGGCGACATAAAGAACATCCCACCCATCCGGGCAACCGAAACCGCAAGATCGCCGAAGCACCGGGTCTGGCCCGCGTCGATCATGGAGTTGTGGTGCCCTGCATAAGGGGCACATGTGGAGCTGTCGCCCACCACAACTCCATGATCGGCGGGACGGGACGGGACGGGGCGGGACGGGACGGGTGGGGCGGGGCGGGCGGGGTTTGGGGATTAGTGGGGGAGGGACGGAGTTGTGGGGCGGCGTTGGGTGGGGAGGATCGGGGTCACTGTCAGTGGGGTGGGGAGGCCGGTGACTGTGGCTTCGCCGGTGCTGTCGACAGTGACGTGCACCGGGGTGTTGGCCACGCGGAAGCCGTCGACCGCTACCGCGCCGAGTTCCGCTCCCGCCAGGGGCGCCAGCCGGACCGTGCCGCCCGGTACGTCCGGGTAGAGCCCAGTGGCGGCCTGGAGCAGCAGCACCGCTCCCGTCGCGGCCCACGCCTGCGGCCGGCACGAGGCCGGGTACGGCACCGGGCGGCTCACCTGTGCCCGGTCGTCGCCGCCGTACAACTCCGGCATCCGGTAGTCGAACGCCTCGGCCGCGCTGAGCAGCCCGTCGGCCAGGCCGAGCGCGGCCTCGCGGTGCCCGGCGCGGGCCAGCCCGCCGAGCACGATCGCTGTGTCGTGGGTCCAGATCGAGCCACAGTGGTACGATAGCGGGCTGAAGCCTGCGTCGTCGCTGGACATGGTGCGTAGCCCGAACCCGGCGGCCATCGTGTCGGTGGTGAGCAGGTGCGCGACCTGGGCCTCCTCGTCCCGGTCGAGCAGGCCGGTGCCGAGCAGGTGGCCGATGTTGCTGGTCAGCGAGTCGACCGGGCGCTTGTCGCGGTCGAGGGCCAGCGCCGGTTGCGGGCCGTGGCGACCGTCGACCCAGAAGCTCTTGCGGAACCGGCCGACCAGTGCGGCGGCGTGTTCGCGCCAGCGGTCGGCGTCCGGTCGGCCGAAGGCGTCCAGCAGGGCGGCGCCGTTGACGGCGGCCTCGTGCGCGTACCCCTGCACCTCGGCGAGCACGATCGGCGCGGTGGCCAGGGACCCGTCGTGGAAGCGGACGGCGTCGCCGGAGTCCTTCCAGCCCTGGTTGGACAGGCCGTGTCCGGTGGTGTCGATGTACTCGACGAGGCCGTCGCCGTCCGGGTCGGCGTGCTCGCCGAGCCAGCGCAGCGCCGCCTCCAGGTGCGGCAGCAGGGGCTCGATCTGCTCGGCGGGCATTCCCCAACGCCACGCGTCATGCAGCAGGTTGACCCAGAGCATCGTGGCGTCGACGGTGCCGTAGTACGCCGGCGGCAGGCGCAGGCCGTTGTCGGGCAGGGCGAACGCGTGGCGGCGCAGCTCGTGCAGGATCTTGCCGGGGGCCTCGCCGGTCGCCGGGTCGACGCGGGTGCCCTGCCGGCGGGCGAGCACGCGCAGGGTGCCGGCGGCCAGGTCGGTGCCGAGCGGCAGCATCATCCGGGCGGCCCAGAGGCTGTCCCGGCCGAACAGGGTGAGGAACCAGGGCACCCCGGCGCCGAGGAACACGTCGCCAGGTGCGCCGGTCTCGGCCAGTCGGAGGCCGCGCAGGTCGTCCAGGCTGCGGTCGAGCAGTCGGACGAGGCGTCGGTCGTCGGCGGTCACCTCGGGCCGGGACCACTCGGGCTCGCCGGCCGGGCCGACGACGACGGCGCGCGGGTCGTCGACTGTCACCTGCCAGCGCAGCACGGTCTCGCCGCCGGGGGGCAGGTCGACCGGCCAGACCAGCCGGGGCGTGGTGGCCCGCTCGCCGTCGGCGAGCACGTCGGCGCCCGGCGCGCTGACGGTGACGGTGATTCCGGTGCCCGACCAGGTGAGCGTGCCCGGCTGGCCGGTCGTGGCCGCCAGCGCGTCGGTGGTGCCGCCGGACTTGACGACCTCGATGGGTGCCAGGTCGCAGCCGAGGTCGACGGTGACTGTGGCCTGTACGTCGACAGTGGCGGTGGAGGCGATCCGCAGTTCCTCGGTGAGGCCGTTGCGGGTGGCCCGCCGGAGTCGGTCGACGCGGACGGTGGGGTCGGGGGTGGTGTCACCGAGCCAGCGGGCCAGGCTCACGAAGTGTGCGCCGTGCGGGCCGTCGTCGCCGCGGGTCAGCCCTTCGAGCTCCCGTTCGTCGACCCGCAGCTCGGCGCGGGAGAGCACCCGGGCGTCGGCGTGGAAGACGCCCTGGACGCCGGTGGCGCGGATCTGCCCGGTCGCGTCCCCCAGCGCGCTGGTCGGGGCGAAGACCACCCCGACCAACTCGTGCAGGAGGGGTTGCAGCTGGCGTTCGGTCACGGTGTGGCTCCAGATCCTCGGGGTGCGGGGCGGCCATCTTGACAACGCGCCCCTGGCGGTGCAAAGTGCGAAACATTCCAGAAACTTGAACGATCCAATCCTGCCTTATCCAAATTGGATCGTTCAAGACCGCGAGAGGGATTAAGTGGCCGAAAAGGTGACCATCGCGACGGTGGCCCGGCACGCCCGAGTCAGCCGGCAGACGGTGTCCAACGTGCTCAACGCCCCGCACATCGTGCGGCAGGAGACCCGTCAGCGGGTCGAGGACGCGATCAACGCGCTCGGCTACCGGGCCAACCAGGCCGCCCGGCAGATGCGCACCGGCCGCTCCCGCCTCATCGCCGCCCGGATCGAACCGACCCGCGACGGCATCAACGGCTCCGTGCTCGACCGCTTCCTGCACGGCCTCACCGAGACCGCCGACGCCGCCGGCTATCGGGTGCTGCTCTACACCGCCACCGACGACGACCGGGAGATCGCCACCTACGGCGACCTGCTCGGCACCTACGAGTTGGACGCGTTCGTGTTGGTCGGCACCAAGTACGGCGACCCGCGTACCGAATGGCTCGCCGACCGGGACGTACCGTTCGTGACCTTCGGTCGCCCGTGGGACGCGCTCGACGCGCACCCCTGGGTGGACGTGGACGGCGCCGCCGGCACCGCCCAGGCCACCCAGCGCCTGCTCGACGCCGGCCACCGGCGGATCGCCTTCCTCGGCTGGCCGGTCGGCTCCGGCGTCGGCGACGACCGGCGCGCCGGCTGGCGCGACGCGCTGCACGCGGCCGGCGTCGACCCGACCGGGCTGCACCGGGAGACCGAGGACGGCATCGCCGAGGGCGAACGCCTGATGCGCGACCTGCTGGTCGACGTGGCGCCGAGCGCCGTGGTCTGCGCCAGCGACTCGCTCGCCCTCGGCGCCCTCCAGGCCATCCGCGGCGTCGACCCGCCCGTGTCGGTGATCGGCTTCGATGACACGCCGGTGGCCGCCGCGGTCGGGCTGACCAGCGTCAGCCAACCGCTCGGCGAAGCCGCCGCCCGCTGCGTGGACCTGCTCACCGGGGTCCTCGACGGCGACCACGAGACCCCCACCCCCGTGCTGCTCCAGCCCTCGTTGGCGCTGCGGCACACCGCGTAATCCCACCCCCCACCAGGAGAAACCATGGCACCCCGAACAATCACCCGGGCAGCGGTGGCCGGCCTCGCCGCCGTCGCCCTCCTCGGCTCCGCCGCCTGCGGCAGCGGCTTCGACGACTCGTCCGGCGACACCGCCCAGTCCAGTGGCCCCGCCAGCCTGCAGATCCTGATCGGCTCGTCCGGTGACGCCGAGACCAAGGCCGTGCAGGACGCTGCCGCGAAGTGGGCCACCAGCTCCGGCAACACCGCGACGGTCACCCCGGCGCAGGACCTCACCCAGCAGCTCGGTCAGGCACTCGCCGGCGGCACCCCGCCGGACGTCTTCTACGTGGACGCGGCCCAGTTCGCCAACTACGCCAGCGTCGGCGCCCTCGAGCCGTACGGCGACAAGGTCAGCAACTCGGGCGACTTCTACGAGAGCCTGCGCAGCGCCTTCACGTACGACGGCAAGCTCTACTGCGCGCCCAAGGACTTCTCGACCCTGGCCCTGCAGATCAACACCGAACTGTGGGCCAAGGCCGGGCTGACCGACGCCGACGTGCCGACGACCTGGGAGCAGCTCACCGCCGCCGCCCAGAAGATCAAGGCCAAGGGGCAGGTCCCGCTGGCCCTCGGTGACACCCGGGACCGGATCGGCGCCTTCATGGTGCAGAACGGCGGCTGGCTGGTGAGCAAGGACGGCAAGCAGCCCACCGCCGACACCCCGGAGAACCTCGCCGCCCTCCAGTACGTCAAGACCATGCTCAGCACCGGCCTGGCCAAGTACCCGAAGCAGCTCGACTCCGGCTGGTCCGGTGAGGCGTTCGGCAAGGGCAAGGCCGTGATGACCATCGAGGGCAACTGGATCAAGGGTGCCCTCCAGAACGACTTCCCGAACGTAAAGTACAAGGTCGTGGCGCTGCCGGCCGGCCCCAAGGGGCAGGGCACGCTCTCCTTCACCCAGTGCTGGGGCATCGCCGCGAAGAGCAAGTACAAGGATCAGGCGATCAAGTTCGTCGAGGCGATGACCAGCGGCGAGCAGCAGATGACCTTCGCGAAGGCGTTCGGTGTCATGCCGTCCCGCCAGTCGGCGCGTGACCAGTACACCGCCGCGTTCCCGGCGGACAAGGTGTTCGTCGACGGCGTCGCGTACGCCCAGGGCCCGGTGAACGCTCCGAAGATGGACAGCGTCCTCAAGGACCTCGACACCGGTCTGCAGGGGCTCGCCAACGGCGACCCGAAGACCGTGCTGCAGAACTTCGACAAGAACGCCAAGGCCGCGCTCGGCGGCAGCTGAGGTGAGGGCGGGGCCCCGGCGACCACCGGGGCCCCGCCGCACGTCGGCCGGAGAGAGGAAGGGAGGGAAGATGGCAACCGAGACACTGACCGCCGTGGCGACCGCGGGCGGGGCGGGCCCCCGCCGCAGCAGGGGCGGCATCCGGAGCAACGAGAACCTCGCCGGCTGGCTCTTCGTCGCGCCGGTGATCGTCATTCTGGGGCTGTTCCTGCTGCTGCCGATCCTGATGGCGCTCTGGGTCAGCCTGACCGACTGGAACGGCCAGGGCAGCCCGTTCACCGGCGACGTCCCGTTCGTCGGCGCGCACAACTACACCCAGTTGTTCACCGAGGACGGGCTGGCCCGCCGCGACTTCATGACCAGCATCCGCAACAACATCTACTACGTGGCGATCGTGGTGCCGGCGCAGACAGTGCTCGCGCTCGGACTGGCGTTGGTCGTCAACAACCGGATGCTCAAGGGCAAGAGCTTCTTCCGCAGCGCCTTCTACTTCCCCTCGGTGACCAGCTCGGTCGCGATCAGCGTGGTGTTTCTCTTCCTCTTCGCCAACTCGGGCGCGGTGAACGCGCTGCTCGGCTTCGTCGGGATCGACGGCCCGGAGTGGTTCGCCGATTCCCGGGGCGTGCTGCACCTGCTGTTCGGCGCTGTCGGCGTCGACTCGCCACCGGCGGCACTGACCGACGGCGGCCCGTTCGGGTTGACCTGGTGGGACTGGCTGGCCGGCCCGAGCGTGGCGATGATCTCGATCATCACGTTGGTCGTCTGGACCACCTCCGGCACCTTCATGCTGATGTTCCTGGCCGGCCTGCAGAACGTGCCGGTCACGTTGGACGAGGCGAGCAACCTCGACGGCGCCTCCCGGTGGCAGCGCTTCCGCTACGTCACCCTGCCGATGATCAGACCCACCATGTTCCTGGTGCTCACCCTCGGCATGATCGGCTCCTGGCAGGTCTTCGACCAGGTGTACGTGATGAGCCAGGGCGACCCGGCCAAGACCACACTCACCCCGGCGTACCTGTCGTACCGGACCGCCTTCGCAGACTTCGACTACGGCTCCGGTGCCGCGATCTCCTTCGTGCTGTTCCTGATCATCATCGTGCTCACGCTGATCCAGCGCCGGGCGCTGGCCGAGCGGGACACCGACCGACCGCGCCGCGGCTGGTGGCGTCGACGCGTACCGGAGAGGTCCTGAGATGGCCGTGCTCACCGACCGCCCGGCGGCGGCGCCCGCGCGGCGCAACGAGCGCGCGGCCCGCACCCTGGCCACCCGCTTCCTGGGGTACGCCACGCTGGTCTTCTTCGGGCTGGTGTTCCTCTACCCGTTCGTCATCCAGATCGGCAACGCGCTCAAGACCGAACCCGACGCGGCGGCGAACCCCCTGTCACCGTTCCCGGACCCGCTCACGCTGGCCGGCTTCGAACGGATCTTCGCCGGCACCAACTTCCCGCTCTGGCTGGGCAACTCGCTGCTGGTGACGGTGCTGGTCACCATCGGCCGGGTCTTCTTCGACTCGCTCGCCGGGTACGCGCTGGCCCGGCTGCGGTTCCGGGGCCGCAGCGGGCTGTTCGCCGCCGTCATCGCGGTGATGGCGGTCCCCGGGGTGGTGCTGCTGATCCCGAAGTTCCTGGTGCTCAACCAGCTCGGCCTCTACAACAGCTACGCCGGTCTGGTGGTGCCGCTGCTGGCCGACGCGGCGGGCGTGTTCATCATGAAACAGTTCTTCGAGTCGATCCCGGTGAGTGTCGAGGAGGCCGCCCGGATCGACGGGGCGAGCATCTTCCGTACCTTCTGGTCGGTGGTGCTGCCGATGGCGAAACCGGCGCTGATCACCCTCACCATCCTGTCGTTCCAGAGCTCCTGGAACGAGTTCCCGCACAGCCTGGTGTCGGTGCAGGACCCGGACCTGTTCACCCTGCCACGCGGCCTGGCCGACCTGGTCAGCGGCTCGCTCGGCAAGGGCACCCAGTACCCGCTCAAGCTCGGTGCCGCGCTGCTGGCCACCATCCCGGTGGCGATCATCTTCGTGGTGTTCCAGCGGTACTTCGTCCGCGACGCCAACGACGGCTCGGACAAGGGCTGACCGGCCCGGTGTGGCGGCCCCGACCGGGGCCGCCACACCGGTCGGCAGCGGGCGTCAGTGTCGGGTGGCGGTCGGCGCGGACTCCTCGGGCTGCGCCGGCTCGGCACCGACCGGCGCATAGGGCGGCACCGACCGGAACGCCAACGCGGCGACCACGGCCAGCCCGAGCAGCACGACGGCGCTCACGGCGGCCGTCACGACCAGCCCACTCGTGTACGCCGCCCGGGCGGCTTCGACCAGCGGGCCGCCCACCCCGCCCGGCAGCTCACCGGCCACCGTCACCGCCCCGGCCAGCCCGTCGCGGGCACGGGCCGCCGCCTCGGCGGGCAGCCCCGCGGGCAGCGCCGGACCCAGCTCGGAGCGGTAGACGGCGGCGCCCACGCTACCCAGGACCGCCACACCCAGGGCGATGCCCAACTCGCCGCTGGTCTCCGAGAGCGACGCTGCCGAGCCGGCCCGTTCCGGTGGCGCCGACCCGACGATCAGGTCGGTGACCAGGGCCGACGGCAACGCGATCCCGGCGGAGGTGACGACGAAGGCGACCAGGACGACAAACAGGGCGTGGTCGCCATCCGCGCCGGTGAGGAGCAGGAAGCCCGCCGCCGTGACCAGTTGCCCGACGGCCATCACGTGCCCCGGTCGGAACCGCCGGGCCAGCAACGGAGCCAGTGTGGTCGCGCCGATCATCGCCACCGCCTGCGGCACCAGTAGCAGCCCGGCGCGTAGCGGGGTCAGCCCTTCGACCAGTTGCAGCCACTGGCTGACCAGCAGGAAGGTGCCGCCCATCAACAGACCGTTGAGCAGGAACACCAGCAGTGCGGCGGTGAACGTGCGGTTGTTGAAGAGGCCCACGTCCAGCAGCGGGTGAGGCAGTCGGCGCTGCCGCCGCACGAAGACCACCCCGACCAGCAGGCCGGTCACGATCGCCAGCACGGCCAGCGGCCGCCATCCATGCCGGGCCAGTTCCTTGACGCCGTAGACCGCCGGCAGGATGGTGGCGAGCGACAACGCGACGCTGACCAGGTCCAGTCGGCCGGGGTGCGGGTCGCGGAACTCCGGAAGCAGCAGCGGCGCGACCACCAGCAACACCGCCATCACCGGCACACCCAGCAGGAACGCCGAGCCCCACCAGAAATTCTCCAGCAGCACCCCGCCGATCACCGGCCCGACCGCCATCCCGCCCATGAAGCAGCTCATCCAGACCCCGACCGCTACCGCGCGCTGAGCCGGGATCTGGAACATGTTGCTGATCAGGGCCAGCGTGGAGGGCATCAGCGTGGCCCCGGCGACACCGAGCAGGGCCCGCGCGGCGATCAGCAGCGGCGGGTTCGGTGCGTAGGCGGCCACCACCGAGACCACGGCGAAGGCACCGGCCCCGATCAACAACAGGCGCCGACGACCGATCCGATCGCCCAGGGTGCCCATCGTGACCAGGAAACCGGCCACCAGGAAACCGTACGCATCGGTGATCCACAACTGCTGCGTGCTGTCGGCGCCGAGGTCCGCGCTGAGGCTCGGCAGAGCCAGGTAGAGCACGCTCAGGTCGAGTGCCAGCAGCAGGGTGGGCAGGGCCAACACGGCCAGCCCAATCCACTCCCGACGCCCGGCTGCGGGGTGTGCTGTCCGCATGGGTCTCACCCTTCTGGTGACGGCTGGTGTCGGAGGGTGGACGACGGACCGGCCCCGAACTCATCGGTCGACGGTCAGGCGATTCTGTCGGGCAGGCCGAAGCGGGCGAAGAGCGCCGGCTCCAGGAAGTGGGTGAGCCGGGTGATCCGGCCGTCGGCGACGTCGACGAGCTGGATGGAGAACGCTCGCCGCCCCCCAGCCTCGTCAGGGCGGTACTGCGCCAGCGCCGGACCGCCGTTGGCCGAGACCGGCACCAGCCGGGAACCTTGGCAGCCGGACGCCGGCCAGGAAGCCATCCACCGGCCGATGTCGGCCGCCCCGGACAACCACATCCGGTACGGAGGCATGCTGTGCACCGCGTCCTCGCGCAGCAGACCCACGAGAGCGTCGATGTCGTAGCGCTCGAACACCCGCACGTAGCGGTCCAGCAGGTCGCGATGCTCCTCGTCCAGGGCCGGGCCGGGCGTCGCACCGGGACGCTCGGCCAGCGTGGCCCGGGCACGTTGCAGCGCACTGTTGACGGCGGGCACGCTGGTCTCAAGCAGACCGGCGACCTCGTCGGCATGCCAGCTCAGCACGTCCCGCAGGATCAGCACCGCGCGCTGCCGGGCAGGCAGGTGCTGGAGTGCGGCGACGAACGCCAACCGGACCGAATCCCGCAGCACGGCCAGCTCCGCCGGATCCGCAGTGGGCAGCACCGCCGCGTCCGCCGCCGGCCCCACCCAACCCGCCTCCGCCTCACCGAGGCTCGGGGCCACCGGCGGCGACGGGTCACCGAAATCCGTCGGCAGGGCCCGCCGCCGGTGACCCCTCAGCAGATCCAGGCAGACATTGGTGGCGATCCGATACAGCCAGGTGCGCGTGCTGGAGCGGCCGTCGAAGCCGCTCCACCCGCGCCAGGCCCGCAGCAGAGTCTCCTGCACCGCGTCCTCGGCGTCGAACAGCGAACCGAGCATCCGGTAGCAGTAGCCGGTCAGCTCGACCCGGAACTCCTCCAGGTGACCCTCGGCGGTCGGCGTCGACAGCGGCGTGGTGGCTGAGCTCATGGGCCGACCGTAGGCGACCGGTCGGACATCGGCGCCCACTCTGGCCGGGGCGCGCCGACCCGTGCCGGTGCCCGGGTCCGGGCGTCAGCGCGGGTCAGCCGGCGGGCTCGTCGTCGACCGGCACCTTCTCGGTCGGCACGCCCACGTGCAGGCGCACCTGAGGCACCAGCATGTCGTCGACGTCCAGCGCCCGGGCCGCGCCGTCGAGTTCCCACCCGGTGCTGGTGAGGAACTTGCGGGTCGCCTCGTCACCGTCGAACGCCCAGGCCACCGCCCGACTCATCCCGTCCTCCCGCCACAGGTCGACGGCGGCGGCGAGCAGCCGACTGCCGTGCCCGCGCCGGCCCCACCGAGGCTCGACCAGCAGGTCGGTCACCGCCGCCACGTCCGGGCCGAGCGCGTCGGCCGGCTCACCCGGGGCCAACGCCTCGGCGTCGGCCGGGCCGGAGGCGGCGAACCCCACCAGATACGATTGCTCGGCCTGTTCGACGGCGACCAGCACCCGGTGCGCGCCCGAGGGCGGCTCCAGCACCGCGGCGCTCCACCGCCGGGCGAGGAACGCCTCGTCCAGGTTGTCGAGCACATGCCGAGGCAGGATCCGGCGGTACGCGACCCGCCAGGTCGCGAGCTGGATGCGTGCGATCTCGCCGGCGTCCTCGGGACGCGCCGGGCGGACGTACCCGAGAGCCATGGGACGGAAGCCTACGCAGGGCGAGGGAGACGACGGTGGCGCAGGGTGCCAACAGGACGACAGCGCAGGTCGTCGGGGTGGTGGTGCTCGCCGCGGCGGTCGCCGGGTTCCTCGCCGTCGCGGCCGTCCGGCACGGGTTCTTCGACCTGAAGGTCTACTACGGCGCGTTGACCTGGTGGGTGCACGACGGCGGGGAGATCTACGACTACCTCAAGCCGGGCACCCAGTACGGCTTCACCTATCCGCCGTTCGCCGCGCTGGTCATGCTGCCGATGGCGTACCTGCCGTGGACGGCGGCGATCGTGGTGAGCGTGCTCGCCAGCGTGGCCACCACCACGGTGCTGATCTGGTGGCTGGTCGACCCGATCGCCCGCCGCGCCGGCTGGACCCGGTGGTTCGCCCTCGCCGTGGCGCTCTGCCTGGCTGCCGCGTTCGAGCCGATGCGGGAGACGGTCAACTTCGGCCAGGTCAACACCTTGCTGCTCTTCCTGGTGGCGGTGGACCTGCTGCGGCTGCTGCCGGCCGGCAACCGGTGGACCGGGGTGGGCATCGGCCTCGCCACGGCGATCAAACTGACCCCTGGCGTGTTCATCGTCTACCTGCTGGTGACCGGTCGGTGGCGGGCCGCGCTCACCGCCAGCGGCACGGCCGCCGCTGTGTCGCTGCTGGCCGCGGCGCTCTTCCCCGACGCGTCCCGGGAGTTCTGGACCGAGGCGCTGTGGAACACCGGGCGGGTGGGTGAGCTGGCCTTCGTCTCCAACCAGTCGCTGCGCGGGGTGGTCGCCCGGCTCGACCCGGAGCACCCGAGCACCCTGCTGTGGCTGCTGCTGGTGCTCGGCACCCTGGCGCTCTGGGCCTGGCGGTCCCGGGCCGCCGTCGCGGCCGGCGACGAGGCGACCGGCCTGGCGCTGACCGGCGCGGTGATGTGCCTGGTCAGCCCGGTCACCTGGGTGCACCACCTGGTCTGGCTGCTGCCCGCGCTGATTTTGCTGGTCGACAACGCGATGGCCGCGCCGGCCGGCCGCCGCCGGCAGGTCCTGCTGGTCGCCGCGACCATCGGGTACGCGCTGCTGATCAGCCGGGCCGTCTGGCTCTGGGAGAAGGACTTCACCGGCGTCGACGGCTTCCTGGGCAGCAACGCCTACGTGTGGGTCAGTCTGGCGCTGCTGGCCTTCCTGCCGATCCGCCGGTGGCTGACCCCGGACGGTTCAACGGTCGAGGCGTCCGGCGTACCGCAGCTCGACCAGCCCGACCGGCGGGCCCCCACCGGCCAACGGCACCTGGTAGGTCGACTCCTCACCGTCCGGTGACAGGCCGGCCCGCTCGCAGAACCGCCGGGCCCGCCGGTTGTCCGCCAGCACCCACGCCCGGTACCCGGCCCAGCCCCGCTCGGTGAGCCCGATCCGGGCGGCGTCCAGCAACGCCGCGGCGGTCCCGTCACCCCAGTAGGCCGGCTCCACGTAGAGCGCCACCACCTCGCCGACCGTCGGGTCCAGGTCGTCCCGGTCCTGGTTGCGGCGGTACGGCCCGAAAGTGGTGAAACCCACGACCGACCCGTCCACCTCGCCGAGCACCGTGGTGAACGGGTGCTCCGGGTCGGCGGTGCCGACGTCGCGGCGACGCTGCGCCCAGGCCACCACGTTGAGCCGCCCGAGCACCTCGTCCGGCATGAAGCCGGCATAGCCCGCCTGCCAGCCGTGTACGTGTACCCGGGCGACCGCCTCGGCGTCGTCCGGCTCCTCCCGACGGATGGTCAGCATTGCACCGTTCTATGCCTCGTTGGTCGTCACGTCCAGCTTCCCGCACCGGCGTCGTACCGATGAATTAAGGTCGCCGACGATGACCGCACCGGAATCACTCTCGCTCGCCCAGGCCCGCCGCGCGGCGCTCGCCGCCCAGGGCTTCGCCGACCCGGCGCCGACGGGCGTGCCCACCCGCCGGCACCTCCGTCGGGTGCTGGGCCGGGTCGGGCTGATCCAGATGGACTCGGTCAACGTGCTGCAACGCGCGCACTACCTGCCGCTCTACAGCCGACTCGGGCCCTACCCGACCACCCTGCTCGACCAGGCCGCCTACCGACGCCCGCGCGAGCTGTTCGAATACTGGGGCCACGAGGCGTCGCTGGTCCCCGTCGAGCTGCACCCGATGCTGCGCTGGCGGATGGCCCGCGCGCACAGCGAATCCTGGGGCGGCATGCGGCGGATCGCCCAGGAGCAGCCGGAACTGGTCGCCTGGGTCCGGGACGAGGTGGCCGCCCGGGGGCCGCTGACCGCCGCCGAGATCGAGCACGACGCGCCCCGGGAGACCGGCAACTGGGGGTGGAACTGGTCGGCGGTCAAGCGGGCGTTGGAGTTCCTGTTCTGGGCCGGGGAGGTGGCCGCCGCCGAGCGCAGCACCTCCTTCGCCCGCCGTTACGACCTGCCCGAGCGGGTGCTGCCCGCGGCGGTGGTGGCCGCACCCACCCCGACCGACGCCGAGGCGTACCGCACGTTGGTGGGCCTCGCGGCACGGTCGCTCGGGGTGGCCGCGGAGCCGGAGCTGCGTGACTACTTCCGGTTGCCGCTGGCCGGTGCGCGGCAGGCCGTCGTCGAGCTGGCCGAGGCCGGTGAGCTGGTGCCGGTCACCGTGGCGGGCTGGCGCCAGCCCGCCTGGCTGCACGCGTCCGCCCGGCTGCCCCGCTGGGTGCGGGGCAACACGCTGGTCAGCCCCTTCGATCCGCTGATCTGGGAACGGGCCCGCACCGAGCGGCTGTTCGGCTTCAACTACCGGATCGAGATCTACGTCCCGGCGCCACAGCGGGTCTACGGCTACTACGTGTTGCCATTCCTACAGGGCGACCGGTTCACCGCCCGGGTCGATCTGAAGGCCGATCGCAAGGCCGGGGTGCTGCTCGTCCCGGCCGCCTGGCTCGAAACCGGCGCCGACCCGGGGGAGACCGCGGTGGCGCTCGCCGCCGAGCTGTACCGGCTCGCCGGCTGGCTCGGCCTGGACGCGGTGGCACCGCCCGCCGCCGGCGACCTGGCCGGTCCGCTCACCGCCGCGTTGGCCGGCGTGTCCGGTGTACCGTGAGCGCGTGACGAGCGCTCCCGGACCGGTCGACCAGCCGCAGCCCGCCCCCGGGGCGGTCCACACGGCGCCCGCGGACTCTGTTCCCAGCGGCGCGGGTCCCGGTGGGTTCGGTCCCGGTGGCGCGGGTCCTGGTGGCTCTGGTCCCGGTGGCGCGGCTTTCGATGGCTCGGCGCCGGAGGGTTGGCCGACGACCCCGCCTGGTGGCTACGCGGCGCCTGAGCCGGACCGGCTCACCCGGTTCGTGCTGCGGCTCTACGAACGATCCCCGCGCTGGGCGGTGCCGCTGGCCGCGCTCGGCTGCGTCGCCATCGGCATGAGCTACGCGCTGCTCAGCAACCCGACCCACGCCGACCCGGACGCCGCGCCCACCTGCCTGCTCAAGTTGACCACCGGGCTGGACTGCCCGGGCTGTGGTGGCACCCGCGCACTCTGGTACGTGCTGCACGGCGACCTGCCGGCCGCCGCCCGGCACCACTTCGTCTTCATCTTCGCGCTGCCGTTCCTCGCGTACCTCTTCGTGGCCTGGGCCGGCAGCCAGGCGTTCGGTTGGCGCCTGCCCGAACTGCGGATCAGCTCGAAGGTCATCGGTGGCTTCCTGGCCGTGTGGCTGGCCTTCTCGGTGCTCCGCAATCTGCCCTGGGCGCCGTTCACGTCGCTCTACGTCTGACCGCCCTGCCGCCCGACGCGCTGGTGCCTGACGCGCTGGTGCCCCGACTCGGGTTGCCTGACGCGCCGGCCGGGCTTGCTGTTGCCTGACGCGCCGTCGCCGACCTGCTGTCGCCCGACGCGCTTGGTAACCGAGTGCGCTGCCGCCCGAACCCGCTGGTGATCGAATGCGTCAGCGCGCGGATGCGGGACTCGGCCGGAATGCGCTCTTCGGCGTCCTTTGGAGCTGATTCGTTCACGACATCACGGGCCTCCTCCGCTGCCCGCCCGTCATGATCGACTCGGTATTCAGGAAACCGGGCCATCCACCCGACCCGAACACCCCGACTTCCAGCAACGCGAGTCGATCACCCCAGTGGGCAGCCGGACGCCCACGCCCCGCGGCACACCGCAGTCGACGCAGTCCGCCCCAAGATCGTGCTCGAACCTGGATCTAGTGGTGTCGGGCGCGGTGGATGCCACTACATCCAGGATGTTGCCCGATCTTGCGGGCGGAAGCGGCTACCGGGCCGCTCGGGTCGCAGGGCCGCTCGGGTCGCAGGGCCGCTCGGGTCGCAGGGCCGCTCGGGTCGCAGGGCCGCTCGGGCCGCTCGGGGTCGCTCGGGTCGCGCTTGGATCGTTCCGGGCGCTTGGACGCCTGGGTGAGGCTCGTCGGGTTGGGCGGGGCTCCTCCTCGGATGGGTCGTGCCTGTCGGAGAGCCCCATCGGGCAGGGGTTGATGTCGCAAACGATTCAGCTCCAAAGGACGCCGATGGGACTGTCCGCCCCGGCCTCGACAACGATCACGCCGGACGCCGGACGCCGGACGCCGGACGCCGGACGCCGGACGCCGGACGCCGGGCCCGGGACCCCACGCCCGGGCCCGGGATCCCAAGCGCCCGACCCCAAGCCCCGGGCCCCAAGCCCCGGACCTCGCCCGGGGCTTCGGCGACTTCACCGCTGCTGAGTGATCGACATTGCACGGGGCGCGCCTGAGTTGGGCCGGGCGGCACCCCACCACTAAAGTCCCAGGAATGCCGGACATGGTGCAGCCCCAGGTCAAGTTGATCGCGTGGACCCAATTCGCGGCCCCGGACGACGTGCCGTGGTCGACCGACGCGGAGGGTGGCCAGGCGCTCGCCGAGTTCGCCGGCCGGGCCTGCTACCAGTCGTGGAAGAAGCCGAACCCGGCGACCGCCACCAACGCCGGCTACCTGGCGCACATCCTCGAAGTGGGTCACCTGAGCGTGCTGGAGCACGGGTCGGTCACCTTCTACTTCACCGGGGTGTCCCGCTCCTTCACCCACGAGCTGATCCGGCACCGGCACTTCTCGTACTCCCAGCTCTCCCAGCGGTACGTCCCGGAGCGGGACGCGGCCATGGTCGAGCCGGCCGTCATCGCCGACGACCCGGAGCTGCACAAGAAGTTCGTGGAGGCCGCCGAGGCGAGCGTTCGGGCGTACACCGAGTTGCTGGAGGGCCTGGAGCAGCGTTTCTCCGACGAGCCGAACCCGACGCTGCGCCGCAAGCAGGCCCGGCAGGCGGCCCGGGCGGTGCTGCCCAACGCCACCGAGACGCGGATCGTGGTCTCCGGCAACTACCGGGCCTGGCGGCACTTCGTCGCGATGCGGGCCACCGAGCACGCCGACGTGGAGATCCGTGAGCTGGCCGTGGAGTGCCTTCGCCAGCTCCAGGGCGTCGCCCCGAACGTGTTCGCCGACTTCGTGATCTCCACGCTGCCGGACGGCACCGAAGTGGCGGCCAGCCCGCACGAGGCGTCCTGAGCCCTTCCCCGACGGGCCCCGGCTGGTCGTCCGCTAGGTTGGAGGGTATGACGCACGACCACCTCGACGCCGCGGCCCGACCGGCGTCCCGCCCCTTCGGCCGGATGCTCACCGCCATGGTGAGCCCGTTCACCCCCGACGGTTCCCTCGATCTCGACGGCGCCGCCCGGTTGGCGAGCCACCTGGTCGACGAGCAGGGCAACGACGCGTTGGTGGTCAACGGCACCACCGGCGAGTCGCCGACCACGACCGAAGCGGAGAAGGAGCACCTGATCCGGGCCGTGGTGGAGGCCGTCGGTGACCGCGCCAAGGTGGTCGCGGGCGTCGGCACCAACGACACCCGGCACACCATCGAGCTGGCCGCCGCCGCCGAGAAGGCGGGTGCGCACGGCCTGCTGGTGGTCACCCCGTACTACAACAAGCCGCCGCAGAGCGGGTTGCTGCGTCACTTCACCGCGGTGGCCGACGCGACCGGCCTGCCGGTGATGCTGTACGACATCCCGCACCGCTCGGGCGTGCCGATCGACACCGAGACGTTGGTCCGGCTCGCCGAACACGGCCGGATCGTCGCGGTCAAGGACGCCAAGGGCGACCTGACCGCCACCAGCTGGGTCACCAGCCGCACCGCCCTCGCCTTCTACTGCGGCGAGGACGCCCTCACCCTGCCGGCGCTTGCCGTCGGATCCGTGGGCGTGGTCGGCACCTCGACGCACTTCACCGGGGCGCTGACCGCACAGATGATCGAGGCGTACGACGCGGGGGACATGCCGACCGCGCTGGCCCTGCACCGCCGGCTGCTGCCGCTGTTCACCGGCATCTTCCGTACCCAGGGCACCATCCTGGTGAAGGCGGGCCTGGCGTCGCTGGGCCTGCCGGCCGGCCCGGTGCGGCCCCCGCTCGTGGACGCCACCGACGACGAGATCGCCCAGCTGCGCGCGGACTTCGCGGCAGCGGGCCTGGAGCTGCCCGAATGATCGAACGACACGATGGGCGCCGAGTGACGGCGTCGCAGAATGAGGTGGACGCGTGACCGAGGCGCACATCGAGGCGGAACTACCCCCGCCGCTGCCGGAAGGTGGCCTGCGGATCATCCCGCTCGGCGGGCTCGGCGCCATCGGTCGGAACATGACCGTCTTCGAGTACGACGGCAAGTTGCTGATCGTCGACTGCGGGGTCCTGTTCCCCGACGTCGAGCAGCCGGGTGTGGATCTGATCCTGCCCGACTTCGGTCCGATCCTGGACCGGCTGGCCGACGTGCAGGCGATCGTGCTGACGCACGGTCACGAGGACCACATCGGCGCGGTGCCGTACCTGCTCGCCCACAAGCCCGACATCCCGCTGGTCGGCTCACAGTTCACCCTCGCCCTGGTCGAGGCGAAGTTGGCCGAGCGGCGCATCCAGCCGTACACGCTGACCGTGCGGGAGGGCGGCCGCGAGCGGCTCGGCCCGTTCGAGTGTGAGTTCTTCGCTGTCAACCACTCGATCCCGGACGCCCTCGCGGTGGCCATCCGCACCCCCGCCGGCCTGGTGCTGCACACCGGCGACTTCAAGATGGACCAGCTGCCGCTGGACGGTCGGATCACCGACCTGGCCGGCTTCGCCCGGCTCGGCGCCGAAGGCGTCGACCTGCTGCTGTCCGACTCCACCAACGCGGAGATCCCCGGTTTCGTCACCCCGGAGCGGGAGATCGGGCCGGTGCTCGACTCGATCTTCGCGAAGGCCAAGGGCCGGATCATCGTGGCCTCGTTCGCCTCGCACGTGCACCGCGTGCAGCAGGTCTTCGACTCCGCTGCCGAACACGGCCGCAAGGTCGCGCTGATCGGCCGGTCGATGGTCCGCAACATGGGCATCGCCCGGGACCTCGGCCTGCTCAACATCCCGGCCGGCCTGGTCATCAGCATCGACGAGGCGACCACGCTGCCGCCGGATGAGATCGTGCTGATGTCCACCGGGTCCCAGGGTGAGCCGATGAGCGCGCTGGGCCGGATGGCCAGCGGCGACCACCGGCACATCACCATCGCCCCCGGTGACACCGTCGTGCTGGCCTCGTCGCTGGTGCCGGGCAACGAGACCTCGGTCTACCGGGTGATCAACCGGCTCGCTCGGGCCGGCGCTGTGGTCGTGCACAAGGACGTGGCCAAGGTGCACGTCTCCGGGCACGCCCCCGCCGGGGAACTGCTCTACCTGCTCAACGTGGTCCGGCCCAGCAACCTGATGCCGGTGCACGGCGAGTGGCGTCACCTGCGCGCCCACGCCCGGCTCGGCATCGAATCCGGGGTCGCCGCCGACCGGGTGGTGCTCTGCGAGGACGGCGACGTCGTCGACCTGGTCGAGGGCCGCGCCAGCCTGGTCGGGCACGTGAAGAGCCGGTACGTCTACGTGGACGGCCTCGCCGTCGGTGACGTCAGCGAGTCGCTGCTCACCGAACGGCGGATCCTCGGTGACGGCGGTTTCATCGCCACGACCGTTGTCGTCGACTCGGTCACCGGCAAGGTGGTCGCCGGCCCGACGCTCTCCGCGAAGGGTTTCTCCGAGGACCCGGAGGCGTTCAACCCGGTGGTGCCGCTGGTCACCGAGGCGCTCAACCGGGCTGCGGCGGACGGCATCACCGACCCGCACCAGCTCCAGCAGATCGTCCGGCGGACCGTGGGGCGGTGGGTCAACGACAAGTACCGTCGTCGGCCGATGATCGTGCCCACCGTCGTCGAGGTCTGAGCAACTCCCGCTGACGCCGGTCCACCCGAACGGGGTGGGCCGGCGTCCGCCGTACCCGGGGGGTCAGGGCAGGGCGGCGACGGCCTCGGCGTACGCGACGCCGGTGGCGATGGCGGCGTCCATGAGGATCCGCAGCTGCGCCGGGGCGACCCCGTGCGCCAGGTCGGTGGCCACGTCGCCGGCCAACACCAACTCGTCGCCGAGGTCGTGCGCGTACGCCTTGGGCAGCAGCCGGTCGTGGTTCCACGCGTTGCAGAAGGCGTACGCCTCGGCGCGGCGGGCCGCCGGCAGCCGGCGGTTGGCCATGGCGCGGGCGTGCAACACCTCACCGCGTTCACCGGCCCGCCGGAACTGGATCACCGCACCCTCCCAGTGGCCGACCACGGTCCCGCCCTCGTCCACCAGGTACCTGTCGCCGCGCCCGTCCAGGATCGCGGTGATCATGGCGAGGGACAGCGCCGACAGCTCGCGTTCACCCAGTTCGGCCTCGGCCTCCGCGTCGGAGTGGTCGGTGTCGAGCCCGTCGGGTTCGTCGTCGGTGGGCAACGGAACGGGTGCCGCGAGCGGGCGCTCGGCCAGCCAGGCGGCCATCCGTCCGGAGTGGTGCCCGGTGCCGTTGCGCGCGTCGAAGCTGCCGGCCAGCTCGCTGGCCACCCCGAGCAGCAGCGCCCCGAGCGTGTCGACGTCCACCTCGGTGGCCGTCCGCTCGCCGTACGCCGGGCGGCGCATCGTCCGCCCGCCCAGCCCGGCGTCGGCGGCCAGCCCGCAGACCAGTGCCCCGGCGGCGGCGAACTCCATGGCGGCGAGGTCGTCGGTCGGTCGGTCCAACCGGGGCAGCTGCTCGGCCAGAATGGCCAGCCCGCGTTCCAGGTGCCCGCCCAGCGCGCAGAACCGCAGGTGCGCGGCGAGGTGCGGGAATGCCGCCCGCTCGTGCCGGTGCCGGCGGTACGCCCGCACGTGTGCCGCCGCCGCGCGCGCCGACTCGCCGGTGCGCAGTGCCGGCAGCAGACCGGCGACCAGGTCCCGCTCGGGCTGGTCGGTGCAGGACCGCGGGTCGCCGTCGGATTCCGCGAGCTCGGTGAGCGCCGCGGTCCACTCGCCCCAGCCGGCCAGCAGTTCGGCGCGCCGGGCCGAGGCGCAGCCCGGGCAGCCGCCGGCCGGGCCGGGCCGTTTGCCGACCCATCGCTCGTACCAGTGCCGGGCGGTGGGCTCGTCGCCCAGGTGGTCGGCGATGCGGCAGTGCAGCTCCGCGACGGTAGGTGTGTCCGGACCGTCCGCGCCGACCCGGTGGGCCAGGTCGTGCAGCAGGGACCGGGTCTGGTCCAGCCCCACCCGGGGGGTGCCGAGCAGCGCCTCCACCGCGTACCGCTGGTAGCGCAGCAGCAGCCCGGTCTCCGTGTCGGTGAGCAGGTCGGGCCGGTGGTCGGCGGCGGCCCGGCAGCGCCGGACCGGCTCGACCAGACGCCACCGCTCCCCGTGCAGCAGGTACGCCTCGATCAGCGCGAACCGCGCGTCCATCCCGGACCGGACGTCTCCGGCCGCGTCGGCGCGCTCGGCGAGCCGTTCCAGGGCCACCTGCCGGGCCGGGCCGTCGGGGAGGTCCCGGGCGTCGGTGAGCGCGGCCTCCAACGCCGGTACGCGGCCCCGCCCCGGGCGGTCACCGGGGCCGGTGGGTGGTGTGCCGGTGCGGCTGCCGGTGAACTCGTCCCGGCCGGTCACGACGGCACCGCGCCGGGCAGTCGGCGGACCGCCACGGCCAGCTGGCAGCCGGTGGAGATGCCACAGTCGAGCAGTTGGTCGAGCTGGTGTGGGGTCACGCCGCGTTCCAGGTCGGTGATCACCTCTCCGTACACCCGGGCCCGCCCGTTGTCGTCGACGTGCACGAACGCCTTCGGCCAGAGCCGGTCGTGGTTCCAGGAGTTGCAGAACGCGTACAGGTCGGGCACCCGTTCGATGCCGAAGGTGGGATCGACCATGGTGCGGATCTGGAGCAGCTCCCCGTCGCCGCCGACGCGGAGGAACCAGATCAGGTTGTCGTCGAAGTCGCCCACCAGTTCGCCGTCCACTGTCGGGTCGACGGACCGGCCGCGGGCAGCGAGCACCGCGGCGACCAGTTCGCCGGTCAGCGGACGCAGTGCGCCAGGGTGGCCGGCCAGCGGATCGTCCGGATCACCCTCGATCTCCGGCGACGCCATGGGGCATCCCTTCTGAGGCGGATATCACGACCGGCGGTGGGGTTCGTGTTACGACGCGCGGACACGACCCGGAAAAGCGGGGTTCTGCCCGGCCCCACCGTTACCGTGACTCTATGGCGGGCCGTACCTCTCAGGCGAGCCGGCGGCGCGGCGCGTCGCCGCGCGGTGGCACCAACAGTCGTGCCCGTCAACCGGCGAAGAAGACCACCCGGGCACCGGTCCGACGTCGCACCACGCCGCCCCGGCCCAGCCCGGCGGTCTACGTCGGCCGTGCGGTCGGTGCACTGTGGATGGGGCTGGCGCACGGCATGGGCTGGGCGGTGCGCGCCGCCGGCCGGCAGGCCGCCTCGGCCCGCGACCTCGACCCGGAGCACCGTCGCGATGGCGCGGGCCTGCTCATGTTCGGGCTCGCCCTGCTCTCCGCCGTGGCGCTCTGGTTGTCCGGGGCGGGGCCGGTGGGCGCACAACTTGCCGACACGATCCGGCTGTTCCTGGGCGCGATCTCGGTGGTCGTACCGGTGCTGCTGATGATCGGGGCGTGGCGGCTGATGCGTCAGCCGGCGGATCCGGAGCACCGGGGCCGTGGGCTGATCGGCTGGGGTTCGCTGCTGGTGTCGACCGCCGCGCTGCTCCAGATCGGTCAGAACCCGGCCGACACGCTGGAGCGTGACTTCGCCGGTGGCCTGGTCGGCGCGGGCGTCGGAGGGCTGCTGGAGCGGGCCGTGACCGCCTGGGTGGCGGTGCCGCTGCTCATCCTGCTGCTGCTCTTCGGTCTGCTCGTGGTGACCGCGACGCCGATCAACAAGATCCCCGAGCGGCTGGGCCTGCTCGCCGGTGGGCTGGTCAGCGCACCGGAGGCCGACGAGGAGACGGACGAACCGGCCGCCAAGCCGGCGCGCAAGCGGCAGCCGAAGCGGATGCCCGCGCCACTGGACCCGGACGACTTCGAGGACCTGGAGGGCGCGGACCTCCAGGAGACGATGGTGCTGCCGCGCAAGTCTCCGGCGAAGGTGCCGGCGAGCCGCAAGCCGCCGGTCGACCCGCCGGAGCACTCACCCGCCCCGACCCGGGCCGAGCAGCTCGCGTTGACCGGACTGGCCGGGGACTACACGTTGCCGCCGGCCAACATGCTCAGCGCCGGGGCGGCCGCGAAGACCCGCAGCAAGGCCAACGACGAGGTGATCGCCGCGCTGACCGGCGTGTTCGACCAGTTCGACGTGGACGCCGCGGTCACCGGCTTCACCCGCGGCCCGACCGTCACCCGCTACGAGGTGGAGCTGGGGCACGGGGTCAAGGTCGAGCGGATCACCCAGCTGTCCCGCAACATCGCGTACGCGGTGAAGTCGCCGGACGTGCGGATCCTCAGTCCGATCCCGGGCAAGAGCGCCGTCGGCGTGGAGATTCCGAACACCGACCCGGAGAACGTCGCCCTCGGCGACGTGCTGCGCTCGCGGGCGGCGACCAGTGACCACCACCCGATGGTGGTGGCGCTCGGCAAGGACATCGAGGGCGGCTACGTGGTGGCCAACCTCGCGAAGATGCCGCACATCCTGATCGCCGGCGCCACCGGCGCGGGCAAGTCGAGCTGCCTCAACACCCTGCTGGTCTCCATCCTCACCCGGGCCACCCCGGACGAGGTGCGGCTGTTGCTGATCGACCCGAAGCGGGTCGAGATGACCGGCTACGAGGGCATCCCGCACCTGGTCACCCCGATCGTGACGAACGCCAAGAAGGCGGCCGACTCGCTGGACTGGGTGGTCCGCGAGATGGACATGCGCTACGACGACCTCGCCGCCAACGGGGTCCGGCACATCGACGACTTCAACCGCAAGGTCCGCAACGGCGAGATCAAGGCCCCGCCGGGCAGCGAACGCGAGATGCGTCCGTACCCGTACCTGTTGGTGATCGTGGACGAGCTGGCCGACCTGATGATGGTCGCGCCGCGCGACGTGGAGGACTCGGTCGTCCGGATCACCCAGTTGGCCCGGGCCGCCGGCATCCACCTGGTGCTGGCCACCCAGCGCCCCTCGGTCGACGTGGTGACCGGTCTGATCAAGGCGAACGTGCCGTCCCGGCTGGCGTTCGCCACCTCCTCCCTGGCGGACTCCCGGGTCATCCTCGACCAACCGGGCGCGGAGAAGCTGCTCGGCCGAGGTGACGGGCTCTTCCTGCCGATGGGCGCCTCCAAGCCGGTCCGCATCCAGGGCGCCTGGGTCACCGAGCGCGAGATCGCCGACGTGGTGAAGTTCTGCAAGGACCAGCGTGAGCCGGAGTTCCGCAAGGACGTGCTGGCCCCGGCGCAGGAGAACAAGAAGAAGATCGACGAGGACATCGGCGACGACCTGGACCTGTTGGTGCAGGCGGTGGAGCTGGTGGTCACCTCGCAGTTCGGCTCCACCTCGATGCTGCAACGCAAGCTGCGGGTCGGTTTCGCCAAGGCGGGCCGCCTGATGGACCTGATGGAGACCCGGGGAGTGGTCGGGCCGTCCGAGGGGTCGAAGGCGCGCGACGTGCTGGTCAAACCGGACGAGCTGGACGAGGTCCTGGCCGGCCTGCGCGGCGACGTGGACTGACCGACAGTCGACCCCGGACGCACGACGGGCCCGCCGGTATCCGGCGGGCCCGCTCTGGGGGAGTGGTCAGTTGTTGATCAGCGCGGAGAAGATCACCAGGCTGATGATCGCGGCGACGACGCTGGCCGCGGCGGCGTACCAGCCCAGCGGCTTGTCGCCGAGCACCGCGCCGACGACGCCCGCGATGACGCCGAGCACGCCGAAGATGATCGGGTTGAGCAGCAGGGCCAGGACCGCGAAGACGAAGCCCACGATGGTGAGGATGCGGGCGGCGTTGCTGCGGGGACGGGCGGTGCTCGGCATGTCGGCCATGTCTTCCTCCGGATGAGAGCCTGTCGTGACGAATCGATCACTACCCACTGTGGGCGCTGGTCACGCCTGCCGACGGGGCACCTCAGTGGAAGATCTTCAAACCGATCACGCCGGCGACCACCAGCAGGAGGCAGAGGATCCGGGGCAGGCTCGCCGACTCGCCGAGCGCCAGCATCCCGACCAGCGCGGTGCCGACCGCGCCGATGCCGACCCAGACCGCGTAGCCGGTGCCGACGGGGATGTCCCGGAGCGCGTACGACAGCCCGGCCATGCTCAGCAGCAGGGTCACCACGAACACCACGGACGGGACCAGTCGGCTGAAACCGGCGCTGCGGTCCAGGGCGATCGCCCAGGCCGTCTCCAACAGTCCCGAGATCACCAGTACGAGCCAGGCCATCGTTCACCTCACCGGAAGCGCCCGGGCTGCCGCGCCGGGACGAGTCGAGTCTGCACGTCACGCGGGGCGTCTTGGCCTGACCGGGTACGCCCACCACTCGTCCGGAGCGGCCACGAGCATCCGGCCGCCGGTGCCGACGCTAGCACCGACCCCGGTGGCGGGGCGGTGACCACCGCCACGGTCCGTTGACCTCTACCTGACTTCAACTTGCAGTATCGCCAGCATGACCATGCTCTACGCCGACCCGGAGGTCGCCGGCGCGCTGGACGCCGCCACCACTGTCGACGCCATGCGCGCCGCCCTCCTGGCCGCGTACGAGGGACGCCTGATCGCGCCTCCCCGGGCCGCCGCACCGTTGGGCGGCGGGCGGATGGTGCTCACCGCCGGGCACCTGGTCGGCGAGTGGTACGGCTTCCGCTCGTACGACACCTTCGGCCATCCGCAGGGCGAGCAGTTGGTCGTGCTGCACGACGCCCGGACCGGGGCGATCCGGGCCGTCGCGGTCGGCGAGGAGTTGGGCTCCCGTCGTACCGGAGGGTTGGGAGGCCTCGCTGTCGACGCGCTGGCCCGTCCCGACGCCGCCACCCTCGGGGTGATCGGCTCCGGCCGGCAGGCGTGGACCCAGGTGTGGGCAGCCGCCGCGGTCCGTCCGCTGCGCGAGGTGGTGGTGCACAGCCGCTCCGCCGCCCGCCGGGAGGCCTTCGCCGCCCGGGTCCGTGCCGAACTGGGTGTGCCGGCCCGTGTGGTGGCCGACCCGGGCTCGGCCGTCGCCGGGCGTGACCTGGTGGTGCTGGCGACCACCAGCCCGACCCCGGTGCTCTGCGCCGCCGACCTCAGCCCCGGCACGCACGTCAACGCGGTCGGCTTCAAGCAGCGCGACCGCAGCGAGTTCGGCACCGACCTGCTGGACACCGCCGACCTGCTGGTCACCGATTCACCGGCCCAGGCGGCGGACTACCAACCGCCGATGCTCGCGGCGACACCCCCGTACGCCGGGCGGTTGCGCGACCTGGGCGGCATCCTGGCCGGGGCGGTCCCCGGCCGGACCACCGCGGACCAGATCTCCGTCTTCTGCTCCACCGGCCTGGCCGGCACCGAGGTGTTCCTGCTCGACGCGCTCACCCGTGTCGGCGCCGAGGCGCGCTGACCGGAATGACGTTCGCCTCCCTGTCAACCGTCTCCGCAGCCCGCGTGCGTGGGCTTCCCCGGTCGGCCCGGTACCCTCGGATGGTGTCTGCAACCTCTCCTTCTCCCGCTGACCACGCCGAGGGCCGTCGCGTCGCCCTGCTGACCCTGGGCTGTGCCCGCAACGAGGTCGACTCGGAGGAGCTGGCCGCCCGCCTGCACGCCGACGGCTGGCAGGTGACCACCGACGGCGAGGGCGCCGACGTGGTGGTCGTCAACACCTGCGGTTTCGTGGAGAAGGCCAAGCAGGACTCCATCCAGACCCTGCTCGCCGCCGCCGGGACGGGCGCCAAGGTGGTCGCCGCGGGCTGCATGGCCGAGCGGTACGGCAGGGAGCTGGCCGACAGCCTGCCCGAGGCGCAGGCGGTGCTGAGCTTCGACGACTACCCCGACATCGCCGCCCGGCTGAACGCCGTCGTCGCCGGTGAGCAGATCACCGCGCACACCCCGCGAGACCGGCGCGAGCTGCTGCCGCTGACCCCGGTGCAGCGCCGCGACAGCACCGTGTCGCTGCCCGGCCACGGCACGGTGAGCCGCACCGTCGTCGACACCGACGAGCACACCCCGGCACACCTGCGCCAGGTGCTGCGCCGACGGCTCGACACCGGCCCGGTGGCGTCGCTGAAGCTGGCCAGCGGCTGCGACCGCCGCTGCGCGTTCTGCGCCATCCCGGCCTTCCGGGGGGCCTTCGTCTCGCGTACGCCGGACGAGCTGCTCGCCGAGGCGGAGTGGCTGGCCAAGACCGGCGTACGGGAGCTGGTGCTGGTCAGCGAGAACTCCACCTCGTACGGCAAGGACCTGGGTGACCCGCGCGCCCTGGAGAAGCTGCTGCCGCAGCTCGCCGCGGTGACCGGCATCGTCCGGGTGCGAGCCAGCTACCTTCAGCCGGCCGAGACCCGACCCGGGCTGGTCGAGGCGATCGCCAACACCCCGGGCGTGGCCCCGTACTTCGACCTGTCGTTCCAGCACTCCAGCGAGCCGGTGCTGCGCCGGATGCGGCGTTTCGGCTCCACCGACCGCTTCCTGGAGCTGCTGGCCGGTGCCCGCGCCCTGGCTCCGGAGGCGGGGGCCCGGAGCAACTTCATCGTCGGTTTCCCCGGCGAGACCCGCGCCGACGTCGACGAGCTGGTCCGGTTCCTGACCGAGGCCCGGCTCGACGCGATCGGCATGTTCGACTACAGCGACGAGGACGGCACCGAGGCCGCCGGCCTGCCCGGCAAGGTCTCCGCCGCGACGATCAAGCGGCGCTACGACCGGCTCAGCGCCCTCGCCGACGAGCTCTGCTCGCAGCGGGCCGAGGACCGGCTCGGCTCCACCGTCGAGGTGCTCGTCGACTCGATCGAGGACGGCGTCGTGGAGGGCCGGGCGGCCCACCAGGCGCCGGAGGTGGACGGTTCCACCACACTGGTCGCCCCGGCCGAGGGCGGGGTCGACCTGGCCGCGCTGCGCCCCGGCGATCTGGTACGCGCAACGGTGACCGGCACCGAAGGGGTGGACCTGCTCGCCGTGCCGGATGAGATGATCTCGGCGGCGCCCGGCGCGGCACGGTGACGGCGGGCCCGAGCGGAGCGGGGGACCCAGGTGGTGCGGTGCCGGGAACGCCACGGCGGCCCGAGCGGAGTGCGGCGGTGACCGGGGCGACGGAGTCGACGCCGGCCCGGGTGGTGGCAGTGGTGCCCGTGGTCAATGCGGCAAACGCGCTGACCGCCCTGCGGCTGGTGCTGGTGCCGGTCTTCGCCGCCTCGGTGATCGTGTCCGGGATGACGCACGCCGGTTGGCGGATGGCGGCCTGCCTGATCTTCGCGGTGGCCTCGGCGACCGACCTGGTGGACGGCTGGATCGCCCGCCGCTTCGGGCTGGTGACCTCGGTCGGCAAGGTGGCCGACCCGATCGCGGACAAGGCGCTCACCGGCGCGGCGCTGGTGCTGCTCTCCTGGTACGACCAACTGCCCTGGTGGGTGACCGCGCTGATTCTCGTCCGCGAGCTGGGCATCACCGGGCTGCGGTTCTGGGTGATCCGCCACGGCGTGATCGCCGCCAGCCGAGGCGGCAAGGTCAAGACCGCGCTCCAGATCCTGGCCATCGCCTGGTACCTCTGGCCGATGCCGGCCGCGCTCGCCGCCGTCGGCCCCTGGATCATGGCCGCCGCCGTCCTGGTCACGGTCGCCACCGGCTTCGACTACATAGCCCAAGCCCTCCGCCTCCGCCGCCCCCGCTGAACCACCCCCACCGGCCCTTCGGGCCTCCCGGCCACCTCCTGCGGTTGATCATGAGGTTATTGCCCGTCGGCACGGCGTGTCGTGCCGCTAACTCCATGATCGCCGCGATTGGGTCGAGGTTGGTGGCAGGTGGGTTGGGGATTGGTGGGTGGGGAAGGACTGGTTTGTGCGACGGGGGTTGGGATGTCGGGGAACGGTGGCCGGGCGGACGGTGCTGGGGTGGGTGGTACTGCGGTGGGTGGTGCTGGGGTGAATGGTGCTGACGTGGACGGCTCCGAGGTGGGTAGCGCGGCGGCAGCGGTCGTGCACCGGCTCGCCGAGCGGCACGAGACCCTGGCCACCGTCGAATCGCTCACCGGTGGGTCGCTGGCCGCTGCGATCGTGAACATCGCCGGGGTCAGCGGGATCTACCGGGGTGGCCTCGTGGTCTACGCCACCGAGTTGAAGTCGACCCTGGCTGGCGTCCCCGCCGACCTGCTCTCCGAGCGGGGGCCGGTGGACCCGGAGGTGGCGGCGGCGCTCGCCGAGGGGGGCCGGCAGCGGTGCGGTGCGGACTGGGGGCTGGCCACCACCGGCGTCGCCGGCCCGGAGCCGCAGGACGGGAAACCGGTGGGCCTGGTCTACGTCGCGGTCGCCGGCCCGAACGGCGGTGAGGTCCGCCAGCTCGACCTGGGTACCGGGCGGGACCACGTCCGGGCGGAAGCGGTTGTCGAGGCGTTGCGGCTGCTCGCCGAACAGCTCGCCGCCACGACGTCATGAAGGCCAGGGCCGAAGCGGTCAGAGCCACCCAAGCCGACGCCACACGCGACCAGGTGGGCCCGTCCCGGCGAACCGACGGGCGGGGCGGGATGTCGCCCGGGCCCGCAACGGGTACGGTTGCGGGAAGGCTCCGACGTTCGGGGTCGGCGCGGTCCGCCGCGACCGGCTGCCCAGCGGCGGGCGCGAGGTATCCCTCAGGGGGAGGTGCGATGATCCTGCTACGCCGGGTGATCGGTGACGCACTGCGAGCGCGCCGGCAGGGCCAGCAGCGCACGCTGCGTGAGGTCTCCACCGCCGCCAACGTCAGCCTCGGCTACCTCTCCGAGATCGAACGGGGGCACAAGGAGCCGTCGAGCGAGCTGCTCGCCGCGATCTGTGACGCCCTCGGTGCCCGCCTGTCCGAGCTGCTGCGTGAGGTGAGCGACACCGTGGCGCTCGCCGAGCAGATGCCCGGGGTGCTGGTCTCGATGCAGGACGAGCCGGCCGACGCCGCAGCCAAGAGCACCAACCGGGGTGTCCGTCAGGTCACCTCCGACGGCAAGGTCGCTGTCTCGGTCCGCCAGGACTCGCCGCTCAAGGCGACCCTGCGCAGCACCCGGGTCCGCCCGACCGAGCGCGACCGGGACGTGGTCTGCGCGGCCTGAGCCGCCGATCCGGTTGACCGTGGGCGGGCTGGCCCCGGCCGCGTAGGGTTGCTCGCAGGAGCCGCCGGTGCTGTCGACCGCCCGGTACGGATGCCCCATTGGCGTTCGGCTGGGACGATGGAGACCGGCCGGTCACGGTCGGTCGGTTCAGCCGGCCCGGCCGTGGTGGAGCGACGCTACTGAGGGGATACCACGGAGATGGCGAACCCGTTCGTCAAGGGTTGGAACTACCTGATGGCGCTCTTCGGTGCGAAGATCGACGAGCATGCCGATCCCAAGGTGCAGATCCAGCAGGCCATCGAGGATGCCCAGCGGCAGCACCAGGCGCTGGTTCAGCAGGCGGCCGCCGTGATCGGCAACCAGCGTCAGCTGGAGATGAAGCTGTCCCGGCAGATGACCGAGGTCGAGCGGTTGCAGGGCAACGCCCGGCAGGCGCTGGTGCTCTCCGACCAGGCTCGGGCCAAGGGCGACGAGGCCGAGGCGGTGCGGTTCGAGCAGTCCGCGCAGACGCTGGCCAGCCAGCTCGTCTCCGCCGAGCAGGCCACCGAGGACCTGAAGACCCTGCACGACCAGGCGCTGGGCGCCGCAGCCCAGGCCCGCCGAGCGGTCGAGAACAACTCGATGATCCTTCAGCAGAAGCTCGCCGAGCGCACCAAACTGCTCAGCCAGCTGGAGCAGGCCAAGATGCAGGAGACGGTGGCCCGCTCGCTGGAGTCGATGTCGTCGCTGACCGCGCCCACCAACACCCCGTCTCTGGACGAGGTGCGCGACCGCATCGAGCGGCGGTACGCCAACGCGATGGGTCGCGCCGAACTGGCCGGCAACTCCGTCGAGGGCCGTATGTTGGAAATTCAGAAGGCCACGATCGACTCGGCCGGCTCCGCCCGGCTCGAGCAGATCCGGTCCAGCATGGCGGGGGAGCAGCTCGGCGGCGCGGCCCAGCGACCGGCCGTGCCGCAGGCCGAGAAGGCCGGTCCGGCCAACGACCCGACGGCCGCCGCCCGCCTGGACGAGCTGCGCGCCAGCATGGCTCGCGAGCGGGGCACCGGCGACCCGACCGCCGCCGGCTGAACGACCGGATCGAGGGGGTCACTGTGGCAGACGAGCGGACACGCTACTTCCGAAGGTTGGGTCGGCTGCGCCGGTCGGCCCGACGGTGGAGTGTGCTGGCCGGTGGGCTCGGCGGTGCGGCGGCGGTGCTGACTCCGTACGCCGGCCTTGGTCTGCCCGACGCGGCCTGGGCCGGCGCCGCGGGCAGTGCGGTGGCGCTCGCTGCCTGGCGCTGGATCGACGTGCGCGCGGTGGCCGCCCAGCCGGCGCCTCCCGCTCTCGACCCGGCCGAGGCGGCGGCCCGGTCGCGGGCCCGGTTGATCGCCGCCGTCGAGCGGCTGCCGGTCGGCCCGGGCGTGCTGGCCGAGGTGCGTCGGGTCCGTTCCCGGATCGCCCTGCGTGGCACCAGCGCCGGGGAGCAGTGGGCCCGACTGGACCGGGCGGCGCTCACCCTGGCCGGGATGGCCCCCCGGCTCACCGGGCTGGCCGAGCCGGCGGTGCTGGAAGCCGCCGCCGCGGACCGCTCGCTGCGTGACCTGGCCGCGCGGGTGGCCAGCGTCGAACGCGCGCTGCGGCTGGCCCCGGCCGACGCCCGGCCGCCGCTGGCCGAGGCGCACGCCGCGCTGACCGCTCAACTGGTGGGCGGGGTGGCGGCGTACGAGCGGCTGGTGGTGGCCGCCGCCGGCTATCTGGCCGAGGACTCCCGACCGGAGACCGCCCACCCGGCCGCCGACCGGCTCACCGAGGCGACCGACCTCCTGCACGGGGTGGCCGGGGCCCTTGCCGAGCTGCGCGCCGTCGGCACCCCGCTGCGCGCGCCGACCCGCTGACGGCACACGCCCCGAGAGACCGCGCGCCACGCGCTGACAGCTCGCGTGCCGCGAGACCGCGCGCCGACCCCGGCCGGTCACTGTGGTGTCGTCACCGGGACCAGCCCGGTGTACGGCGAGGTGCCCACGACGTTGAACGACCGGATCCGGTAGTGGTAGGTCACACCCCGGGCCAACCCCGTGTTGGTGAAGCCGCGGCCGGTCACCGTGAAGGTGGCCACCTCGTGCTCGAAGGCCGGGTCGAGCGCCCGCTGCACTGTGAACCCGGACCCCGGGCCGCCGGGTGTGCTCGCCGCCCAGGCCAGGATCACCGTCGCGGTGTCCGGGCCCGGCGCGCTGGCGGTGGCGGTCACCGCGGTCGGGGTGCCCGGCGCTGGAGGCGAGGTCACCGTGGCGACAGTCGACCACGCCGAGGCGGCACCCAGGTAGGTGGTCCGCACCCGGTAGTAGTACGTGGTGTCCGGTGCCACAGTCGCGTCCAGGTGGTTGTCGCCGACCCCGATCGCCGTGGTGCCCGGGCCGCTGGTGAACGTCGGGTTGGTGGCCCGCTGCACGTCGATGCCGGTGGCGAAGGAGCGGTTCGTCCAGCGCAGCGCCACGCGCAGCGGCGCGGCCGGCGGGAGCGTCGCGACCAGACCGCTCGGCGCGGCCAGGTGCACCGAGGCGGGTACCCCGTTCGACCAGGACGAGTAGCTGACCGCGTTCTCCGCCCGGATCCGGTAGTGGTAGGTCACGCCGGGGGTGACTGTCGCGTCGGTGTACCGGGTGGCGGCGGCCGCGACGGTGATCGTGGTGACCTCACCGCCGAAGGTCGCGTCCGTGGCCCGTTGCAGCAGGTGGCTGGTGGCGGGTGGACGCCCACCGTTGCTGGTCCAGGCCAGCGCGATCGCGGGTAGCGCGGTGGCGGAGCCGGGCACCGGGGTGGCGGTCAGCCCGGTCGGTGCCTTCGGCGCCACCCGCAGCACCAGCGGTCGACTCATCCCACCGTCGCGGTGGCCGGCGAGCTGGCTGTGCCAGCGGTACTCCCAGCCCAGGTTGACGAGTTGGTTGACCACAGTGGCGGGTCGCCCGTCGGCCGGGCTGACCGGCGTCGACCCGGTCCGCGCTCCGGCCGGGCGACAGGGGTCGAGCAGCCGGACGCTGTCACCCAGCTTGAACGGCAGTGCCGGCGCGACCGGGCGCAGCGCCACCACCACGTCCTCCCGGGGGTTGACCCGGATGATCCCCTTCCAGCCCAGCTCCGTGCCGTGCGGGAGTCGCAGCGTGCCGTCCCAGCCCACCCGGTTGATCACCTGCACGTCGCAGCCGCCCACGTGCAACGGCTCGGTCTGCCGGACGTTGCCGCTGATCCGCCAGAGCTGCGTGCCGTCGGTGGGCGTACCCACCGGCACGGCGGAGTCGGTGGCGAAGAGCACCTCGGTGACCGGGTCGGTCGCGCCGAGCGGCAGCGTCGTCGGGTTGAGCGGCCCGGCGTGCGGGTGCCCGACGCCGAGCCGACCCGCCAACCGACCGTGATCTGGTTCGAAGATCTGCTGTGCGGCCTTGACCGCGATCGGCACTGTCACCGGTCCCGTGCCGGCCGTCGGCGTGAACGTCACAGTGGTGGCGTGCACCGGCACCGTCGTCTGCGCCGGAGTCCGGGTGCCGAACGCCGGGTCGTACGCCGGCTGCGGGACGATCGGCGGGCGCTGGCTGGCCGCGTACGCCTGGGGTAGCCGTTCGCGCAGCCGGTCCAGGTCGTACGGCGGCGCCGGCGTCCCGGTGACCCGGAACTGGAGCAGGGTGCGGGTGTTCGGGCCGTACCCCGGTTCGGTGGGGGGCGGGCCGCCCTCGGCGCTGCGGTCCGGGGCGTCGGTGTGCTGGTCGTAGCGGGCGTCGAAGCCGGGCAGGGGGGCCGGGGCGTCGTTGTAGAGGATCAGCGTGCTGCCCGGCGGCACGGCGGAGAAGTCGACGAGCACGTCGGCCCGTTCGCCCGGGGCGAGCAGCAGTGTGTGCCCGTCGACGTTCAGCACTGTCGGGTCGAGCCTGTCGTAGCGGTAGCCGACCGGTCGGTTCGGCAGCACCACGGGCGCCGGCAGGAGGCCGGCCTCGTTGCCGATCTGGATGAACTCCGGTCCGGCGGCGCGCGGGTCCGGCACCCCGCCGTCGCGTCCGTCGGTCGGCCACCAGGCTGGACGGTCCGCCGCCCGTGCGGCGGGCACCATCGGCACCTCACCGGCGTCGGGGTCGGCGAGGGCCCCGTCGGCCGTCCACATGGGCGCGTCGGAGGAGGCGCGGTAGAGCTGGAGGTTGAGGCTGCGGTCCAGGCAGGCGTTGAGGATCCGGAACCGGTACGCCCGCGGCCCCACCTCCAGGTACGGGTAGGCGACGCCGTTGACGAGCGGGGTGTCGCCGTACGCCTCGGGGACGGCCGAGGGGTGCGGTACGCCGGGGCTCAGCGGCGGCTCGTCCGGCGCGCCGACCGGGTCGTGGTACGGGTTCGGCACCCAGCCGTCGGCGTGGGCGTCGTCCGGGGCGGAGTTGTGGGACCAGGGGCCGTAGTCCCACCGGCCGGTCGGGTTGCGTCCGCCGGAGGAGTACGGGTTCTGCCGGGGTTGGTAGACGTGCGGGTGCCAGAGGCTGCCCCGGGCGCCCCAGCGTTCCCGGTCCCAGGTCGGGTCCTCGGCGGCGAGTTGGGTGTCGTCCGGAACGAACGTCTTGTCCTCGATCACCAGCGGTACCTGGTCGGCCGGTAGCACCGCGTCGGCGACGAGTTGGTCCTCGGCCGGGTCGGTGAGCAGGTAGAGCGCGAGCTGTCCGCCGTAGACGGTGAGCCGGGCCAGGCCGAGGGTGTTGTCGTGGAACCACAGCAGTCGGCCGCTCTGCTCGTTCGGGAAGTAGAGCGTGGTGGCCCCGGCGCCGGGGGCCGGCATGTCCGGCACGTGGGCCAGGCCGGGCCCGGTCGGGTACGGGGTGATCTCCCCGGCCGGGGTGATCCACTGCCCCGGGTTGCCCGCGCTGGTCCAGCCGGTCTGCGCCCCGGCCAGGTGCAGCACGGCCCGGTTCTGCGGGTACGGCGCCGGCCCGTCCAGTGGGCCGAGGCCGGCCCCCTCGATGGTGTCGTCGACAGGCAGGAACAGCTCGCCGGCCCGACCGGTGGGGAGCTGGTTGATGAACTTCACCCGGACCGGTCGACCCCGACGGGCACGGATCATCGGCCCGAGGTGCCACTGCCGCTCCGGAGGCACCACAGTGTTGTGCCCGGCCGGGTCGGTGCCCAGGTTGAGTTGCCGGTAGCCGCGCAGCCGGGTGGCCGGTAGGTCCCGGTGCAGCCGCTGGGCGTACTCCTGGAGGCCGATCTCGTAGTAGTCGCAGCCCGGGTAGCTGATGGTGTCCGGCGCTGCCACCGGCAGGTGACTGCCGAGATCGCCGTGGCCCGGCTGGCCGGGGAGGGGCAGCGGGTCGACGAACTTGCGCAGCCCGGTCCCGGCCGCGACCCGCCCGTCGGGGTCCCGCCCCGGGCGGGGGCTGTGGGCGAAGTTCGGCACCGGGCCGAAGTAGCGGGGCACGACGGCCGGGTCCAGGCTCGGCGTGACAACGGCCTCCTCGGCGGTACGCGCGGCCGGCACGGACGCCGCCCGGCCGTTGGCGTCGGTGTCGCTGGTGGTCCGCTCGAAGAAGGTGGAGCGGAGTCTGCGGAACATCGCCATGACTCTCCCCGGTTCGGGGCGCGAGGTCCGCCACCCCGGCGTGGGAACCTCGGCACTCTGCTGACGGTCGGTGAGCGCTCAACCGCAGCATGCGACTCCGGCGGCCGGTTAGGAATTACCCAATCGTCCGTTTCTGCCATGTGTCTCGTCTGGCGAGAGCCTGGTCAGCCGGATGACGGCGGACCCGGACGCTCGGGCTGGCAGACCGGGCACCAGTAGGTGACCCGTTCACCCAGCTCCTCCTTGCGGATGGCGGTGCCGCAGCGGCGGCAGGGCTGGGCGCGGCGGCCGTACACGTAGCTGGTCTGCCCCCGGTGCAGCGAGCCGGTGCTGCTCTGCGTCCACCGACCCCGGTTGGCGGCGAGCAGACGCTGTGCGAGGGCCACCAGGCCCGGCAGGTCGGGCACCCCGCCGACCGGGGTCCACGGTGACACGCCGCGCAGGAACAGCACCTCGCACTTGTAGAGGTTGCCCACACCGGCCAGGTTGCGTTGGTCGAGCAGCGCCTCGCCGATGGTCTGCTCCGGGTGGTCGGCGAGCCGACGGACCGCCTCGGCCGGGTCCCAGTCCGAGCCGAGCAGGTCGGGGCCGAGGTGGCCGACCAGTTGGTCCTCCTCGTCGGTCGGCACCAGGGTCAGGTCGTGCAGGTGGTAGCCGACCGCGACCGCGCCGGGGCTGCGCAGCACCACCCGGATCAGGTGCGCGGGCCGGCCGCTCCAGCGTTCTCCCGGGGCGTACGCCCGCCAGGCGCCGTCCATCCGCAGGTGGGAGTGGAGGGTCCAGTGCTCCGCGGTCGGGGCGTCGAGCCGCAGCAGCAGGTGCTTGCCCCGGCTGGCCGACTCGCGGACGGTCCAGCCGGCGAGGTCCGTTGTCGCCAGCTGTGGCACCCGGAAGTCGCTGCCGGTGATCCGCGCGCCGGCCAGCGCGCGGTGCAGCACGCGCGCGGTGTTCCAGACGGTGTCGCCTTCGGGCACCCTGCCATCCTCCCTCTTTCGAGCAAGATTCGCATGTGTCGCTATTTGTACTCAGGTTCCTCATGATCTCCTGACATGCGAAGGTCAGGGGGTTCTGAGGAGAATGCCCATGACGCGACCGCGTTGTCGTATCCCATCCGTCGCCCTCATCGCCACCCTCGTCCTCCTGCTCACCGCAGCGCTGCTACCCGCCACCGGCCCGGTTCCGGCCGCGTCCAGCGGCGCCCCGATCAGCCTCGTCGCCGCCGCGCCCGGCGATGAACGGTGGAGCGCCGACCTCACCATCGTCGACCGCGACGATGTCAACGTCCGGCGCACGGCCGCCGGCCTACGCCTGCGGGAGGCCCGGCCCACCGGGCGCGGCGCCCGCAGCCCGCACAGCGCTGTCGCCGAGGGGATGCTGGTGACCGCTCCCCGCACCCTCGCCCGCCCGGCCACCCGGGTCCGCGCCGAGATCAGCGCCGCGGTTCCGGCCGGGGCGACAGTGGAGGCGCAGGTCCGCGGCTGGCGGGCCGCCGGCTGGACGGAGTGGCGGGCGGCCACCGCTGGCGCGGTCTTCGACCGGCCCGTCACCCGGGTGCAGACCCGGGTGGTGCTCACCACCCCGAACGGCGGCGCCACGGCGACTGTCCGGGGCGTGCGGCTCACCGCCGACGCGAACGCCGCCGTGTCCGCCGCCACGCCCGGCCGTACCTACCGGGTGTACGCCACCCGCATCGGGCTGGTCGGTGAGCTGACCGCCAACGGCCGTACCGTGCAGCCCCGGGACCACTTCGCGGCGTTGCCGTCGCGGCGGGGTCTCTCCCCGCTCAACACCGGCGACTACACAGTGCGGGTCTGCACCACCAGCGGCTCCCGCTGCGAGTACGCCCCGGTCTGGGACGTCGGGCCGTGGAACACCCGCGACGACTACTGGAACCCGTCATCGGTGCGGGAGAACTGGAAGAACCTGCCGCAGGGCCGGCCCGAGGCGCAGGCCGCGTACCAGTCCGGCTACAACGGCGGACGCGACCAGTTCGGGCGGACAGTGCTCAACCCGGCCGGCATCGACCTGGCCGACGGCACGTTCTGGGACGGGCTGCGGCTGACCACCAACGCCTGGGTCGACGTCGCCTATCTGTGGACCGGAGGCGGCCCGCGCGGCGTGGTCGGCGACGGACCGCTCAACATCCGCACCGGGGCCAGCACGTCGTACGCGACCCGTGGCCTCGCCGCCCGGCTGGCCCACGTGCCGATCCAGTGCTACGTCACCGGTCAGTCGGTGGCCGGCCCCTACCGGACCACCACCCGCTGGAACCGCCTGGCCAGTGGCCAGTACGTCAGCCACGCGTACATCTCCACCGTGTACGGCGGCAGCGTGCCGGCCTGCTGAGCCACGCCCACCCCGTCGGGCGCCCCGTCGGTGTCAGGGGCGCTCGTCGGGGCGAGCCGTGCGCACCATGTCCTGGTAGCGCGGGTGGCTGGCACCGTAGACGGCGTAGTTGAGGCGGGCGTGGGTGAGGCTCAGGTCGCCGTTGGGGCCGCCCCGGACGGCGTCGGCGTCAGCGTCGGTCTGGCCGTCGTCGGTCCAGAAACAGACGGGGCAGGTCCCCCCGCCGGTCCGGGATGCACAGCAGGGACAGCCCACAGGAACCACATGCTCACCCACCGGAGAAGCATTCCACAGTCGAACATCAGCCCGATACCCGCAGGAGGTCCCCCGGGGACGCCGCGAGGAGGTCCGCGGCCCGCCCGCCGTTGACAGCGACAGCGACCAGACCGGCCGAGTCGACGTACGCCACCAGGCCACCGGCCGGGGCGTCGCCGAAGGTCCGCCCGTGCACCGCCGCGAGGGCCGGTGTCGGTCCGGGCGGACCCACCCGAAGGTCGGCCGGCAGCGGATCGAGCAACTCGGCCGGTGCGGCCAGTTGGACGTTGCCGAAGTGGTCCACTGTCAGCACCTCGGCGGTGAAGCCCTCGGCGTCCCGGGTCACCGTCGGCGTCGGAAGCCGCACCAGCGCGGCCGGGTCGACCGGTGGGCCCGCCTCGGCCAGCGGCGCCCCGAGCGCCAGCCGGGCCGCCACCGGCGCGAAGACGTCCCGGCCGTGGAACGTGGCGGACACCCGGGTGGCCAGCCAGCGCGGCTCGGTCAGCTCCACCGCGTCGGTCACCCCGCCGAGCGCGGTGGCCGCGTCCAGCAGCAACCCGTTGTCCGGGCCGACCAGCAGCCCGCCCGGGGTGGCCAGCGCGACGCCCCGTCGGGCGGTGCCCACGCCCGGGTCGACCACCGCCACGTGCACTCCCACCGGCAGGTACGGCACGGTCTGCGCCAGCACTGCGGCCCCCCGCCGGACATCCGCCGGCGGCACCAGGTGTGTCACGTCGATCACCCGGGCGGCCGGTGCGATCCGGGCGATCACCCCGTGACAGGCGGCCACGAAGCCGTCGGTGAGGCCGTAGTCGGTGGTCAGCGAGATCCAGGGCACGGCGGACATGCCCGCAGGCTAGTGGAACCGCGGGTGCTGGCGGATACGGGACAGCGCAGTGACCGACCGGCCCCTCCCGTCGCCGGAGGACGTTGGGCAGACTGCCCTGGTGACAACTCGGAACCTCCCCGCACTCGGAATCCTGCTGGTCGCCGTCGCCCTCAGCGCCGGTTGTGGCAGTGACGACGACGGCAGCCCGAACGCGGCGACCCCAACCGTCTCCTCCGAGGCGGCTCCGACCGGCCTGCCGACGCCCCAGACCTCACCCTCCGCCGATGCTGCGACCCCGCCCTCCGCCGCCGCCCAGGGCACGACGGAGCGGCGGCCGGCCAGCCCGCCGCCGGTGGTGCTGCCCAAGCGCCCGACCAGTGCGCCCGGCGCGAAGCAGGTCATCGATGCGTTCCGGGCCGCCGGCCTGGAGGTGCCGCACCCGAAGGACCGCTCGGTCGACTGTGGGCCGGACGGTCTCGGCCTGGGCTGCTCCGAGCTGATGGCCACCGACGCCGTCACTGTCTACGTGTTCCCGGACGAGACCAGCGCCAGCGACATCGCCGAGACCTGGGGCGGCCAGTCGTACCAGCGGGGCGCGGTGGTGCTGAACTACCTGGAGGCGAAGACCCCCGCCGCCGACCGCCCCCGCTACGAGAAGGTGCTCAACGGCCTGCGCTGAGGCGTCGGCGTGGCCGAAGCATGTCGTTCTCTTGACTCTGATGTCTGTGCGTCATCGTGATGACTCACAGACATCAGGCTCTGTGCGGGATTGCCCTCGGCGGGGCCCCGGCGTCAGCCGCGCAGGCGCAGGCCGCGGGGGGTGGCCCGGAAGCCGGCGGTGGTCAGCGCGTCCCGCAGCGGCGAGGAGTGCACCGCCTCGCCGTCGGCCCGCTCTACCGACATCGCACCCAACGCCCCGGAGTGGACGGCGTCGGCGAGCGCCTTGCCGGCCGCGGCGAGTGTGTCGGTGTCGTCGCTGAAGGACAGCAGCGTCCGACCGCCGCGTTCGACGTAGAGAACGAGGTCACCGCCGACCTGCACCACCAAGGCGCCCGCCTTGCGGCCGGCCCGGTGCCCGGTCGCCGGGGTGGCGCCGTCGCCGGAGTCGACAACCCGTTCCGGCCAGGGCAGCGCCGCGCCGTACGGGTTGGCCGGGTCGGTCGCGGCGAGCACCGTGGCCGCCGCGCCCCGCCCCCGGGAACCGTCGGTCGGCTCGGCGAGCGCGCGCAGCCGGTCCACCGCACCGGGTACGGCGAACTGCGCCGCGCCGAGCCCTTCGACGAAGTAACCCCGGCGGGCCGCGCCACGCTCCTCCAGCGCCGACAGCACCGGGTAGACCGCCGAGAACCCGCCGACCACCTGCTCGGCCATCACCGCCCCCCGAGTGACCACCCCGTGCCGTTCCAGCAGCAGGTCGGCGAGCGCGGCGGCCCGCCGGGTCGGGTCGAGATCCCGCTCCGGGAGACGTGACCAGCGGCCGGCGACGGTCGGCGGGCCACCCCGGGTCGGCAGCGCCACCCGACCGGGCCGCCGGTAACGGGTGCGGGGCGCGGACGGCCGGGAGCGGTGCGCTCCGCCGGCGCCGAGCACCGCGCGCAGCGGGGCAAGGGTGTCGTTGCTGAGGTGCCCCGCCCAGACCAGGTCCCAGATCACCCCGGTCAGTGCGGCGTCGTCGGTCGAGCCGACCCGGTCGGCCAGTGGGCGGAAGAACAGCGCCTGCCCGTCGCCGAGCGCGTCGAGCACCGCGTCGTGCAGCGGGGTACGAGTCAACGCCTCGTCGGGTGGCGGCAGCAGCAGTGGCGCGGCGTCCGCGTACGCCAGGGTGACCCAGCCGTCGCCCCCGGAGATCGCGCCCGACCCGGCCCAGAGCACCTCCCCACTCGCGCACAGCTCGTCGAGCTGGGCGGGGGAGTAGTCCGCGACCCGGGCGGGCAGCACCAACCGCTCCAGGGCGGACGCCGGCACCGCCGCACCCTGCAACTGCTCCACAGTGGCGGCGAGCGCCTCCACACCTCGGGCGGACGAGCCGACCTGCTGCCAGCGGGGCAGGAACGTCGCCAGCGCCCGGGGCGGCACCGGCTCGATCTCCCGGCGCAGCGCCGCCAGCGAGCGGCGGCGCAGCATCCGCAGTACCTCGGCGTCGCACCACTGGGCACCGGCCGAGTCCGGGGTGAACTCCCCGGAGACCACCCGCCCGGTGGCGCCGAGCCGGCGCAGCGCCTGCTCGACGACGAACACGCCGAGCCCGAACCGGGCCGCGCAGCTGGCAGCGGCGAACGGCCCGTGGGTGCGGGCGTAGCGGGCCACCAGGTCACCGAGCGGGTCGGCCACCGGGGCGAGGTACGCCTCGGCCACACCCATCGGCAGCGCCACGCCGAGGGCGTCGCGCAGGCGGGCGGCGTCCTCGACGCCCACCCAGCGCTGCTCGCCCGCGATCCGGACCCGCAGCACCCGGCGGGTCGCCTCCAGCTCGCCGAGCCACGTCTCCGGCACCCCGCGCTTGGTCAACTCGGCGTCGCTCAGGTCACCGAGCACACGCAGCAGCTCGACGACGTCCTCGGCGTCGCGGGGGCGGCGCTGCTCGGTCAGCCACCGCAGCTGCCGGTCGGTCTCGGTGAGCACCGCCGGGTCGAGCAACTCCCGCAGGTCGACGCGGCCGAGCAGCTCGCCGAGGAGCGTGGAGTCGAGGGCGAGCGCGGCGGCGCGGCGCTCGGCGAGCGGGGCGTCGCCCTCGTAGAGGAACGCGCCGACGTAGCCGAAGAGCAGCGACCGCGCGAACGGGGACGGGGCGCTGGTCTCCACCTCGACCAGCCGCACCTTGCGGGTGGCCAGGTCGCGCATCAGCCCGGCCAGCGCCGGCTGGTCGAAGACGTCCTGAAGGCACTCCCGTGCGGCCTCCAGGGTGACCGGGAAGTCCGCGTACTCGCGGGCGACGTCGAGCAGCTGCGCGGCGCGTTGCCGTTGCTGCCAGAGCGGTTGACGGCGGCGCGGGTCACGGCGCGGCAGCAGCAGTGACCGGGCGGCGCACTCCCGGAAACGGGCGGCGAAGAGGGCGGAGGTGCCGACCGACTCCTCCACGAGCTGGGTTATCTCGTCGGGCTCGAAGACCACCACGTCGGCGCCGGGGGGCTCGTCGGCGGTGTCCGGTAGTCGCACCACGATGCCGTCGTCGGAGGGCATCACCTGGGCGTCCACCCCGTACCGCTCGGCCAGCCGGCGGCCCACCGCGAGGGCCCACGGCCCGTTGACCCGGGCGCCGAGAACGCTGTGCACGGCCAGCCGCCAGTCACCCAGCTCGTCGCGGAACCGTTCGACCACCACGGTGCGGTCGTCGGGCAACGAGCGGGTGGCCTCCCGCTGCTCGCGCAGGTAGGCCATCAGGTTGCCGGCGGCCCAGTCGTCCAGCCCGCCGTCGCGCAGCGCGGCCAGTGCCGCCTCGTCGGTCTGTCGCAGCAGGGTGCGCACCCGGGCGCCGATGGCCCGGCCCAGCTCCACCGGCCGACCCAACTGGTCGCCCTTCCAGAACGGCATGCGCGCGGCCTGCCCCGGAGCGGGCGAGACCAGCACCCGGTCCGGAGTGATCTCCTCGATCCGCCAGGAGGACGAGCCGAGCAGGAAGACGTCGCCGACCCGGGACTCGTAGACCATCTCCTCGTCCAGCTCGCCGACCCGGGCGGCACGCTCGGCGCCGGCCAGGAAGACCCCGAACAGGCCCCGGTCGGGGATGGTGCCGCCGCTGGTCACCGCGAGTCGCTGCGCGCCGGGCCGGCCGGTGAGCAGGTCGGTGGCCCGGTCCCAGACCAGGCGGGGGCGCAGCTCGGCGAAGGCGGTGGACGGGTAGCGGCCGGAGAGCATGTCCAGCACGGCGTGCAGCGCCGAGTCGGGCAGCTCGGCGAAGGGCGCGGCCCGGCGGACCAGCACGGCCAGGTCGCCGAGCGCCCACGGCTCCAGCGCCACCATCGCGACGATCTGCTGGGCCAGCACGTCCAGTGGGTTGCGCGGGTAGTGCAGCTCCTCGATCGCGCCGTCGGTCATCCGTTCCGCGACCACCGCGCAGGAGAGCAGATCGCCGCGGTGCTTGGGGAAGACCACCCCACGGGAGACGGCGCCCACCTGGTGCCCGGCCCGGCCGACCCGTTGCAGCCCGGCGGCCACGCTCGGCGGGGCCTCGATCTGCACCACCAGGTCGACAGCGCCCATGTCGATGCCCAGCTCCAGGCTGGAGGTGGCCACCACGGCCGGGAGCTGACCGGACTTGAGCGCCTCCTCGATGTGCTTGCGCTCCTCCCGGGAGACGCTGCCGTGGTGGGCCCGGGCGATCACGGGCGCCGCGCCGGTGGCCGCGCCGGACTGGGCCATCACCTCGGCCGGCGGCCGGTTGCGCATCGAACCGGCAGGGCCACCCCAGCGTTGCTCGCCGGAAGCCGGGTCACCGTCGCCCGCCGGGTCGTCGCCCGCCGGCAACCCCTCCGGTACGCCGATCGCCTCCTCGTCCGACGCGGATGCGGCGACCGCCTCGGCGGCCAGCTCGTTGAGCCGGGCGCAGAGGCGCTCGGCACTGCGCCGGGAGTTGGTGAAGACGATCGTCGAGCGGTGCTGCCCGATGAGGGTGAAGACCCGCTCCTCCACGGCCGGCCAGATCGACGCCCGCCGGGGGCCGGGGCCGCCGAGGTCGTCCTCCGGTGGCTGCTCCTGCTCGTCCAGGCGGGTCATGTCCTCCACCGGGACCTGCACGCTGACTTCGATGGTCTTCGGAGTGGCCGGCTGGACCACGTCGACCGGGCGGGCGCCGCCGAGGAACTGCGCGCAGGCGTCGATCGGCCGGACGGTGGCCGAGAGGCCGATGCGCTGGGCCGGGGCGGGGAGCAGCTCGTCGAGGCGTTCGAGGGAGAGGGCGAGGTGGGCGCCGCGTTTGCTGCCGGCCACCGCGTGCACCTCGTCGACGATCACCGTCTGGATGCCGCGCAGCGAGTCGCGCGCCGCGGACGTGAGCAGCAGGAACAGTGACTCGGGCGTGGTGATGAGGATGTCCGGTGGGGTGCGGGCGAAGGCTCGTCGCTCGTCGGCGGGGGTGTCGCCGGTGCGCATCCCGACGGTGATGTCCGGCGGTGCGACGCCCAGCCGGGTGGCAGCCTGCCTGATGCCGGCCAGCGGAGCGCGCAGGTTGCGTTCCACGTCGACGGCGAGGGCCTTGAGGGGGCTGACGTAGAGCACCCGGCACCGCTGGCGGGCCTCGGCCGGCGCCGGCTCGCGGGCGAGTCGGTCCAGTGACCAGAGGAAGGCAGCGAGCGTCTTGCCCGAGCCGGTGGGCGCCACCACGAGCGCGTTGCGACCGGCGGCAACGGACCGCCAGGCGCCGGTCTGCGCGGCGGTCGGGGCGGCGAAGGCGTTGTCGAACCAGGCGCGGGTGGCCGGGCCGAACCCGGCGAGCACCGCGCCGGCGTCTGCGTCTGCCCCGGTCACCGGTCCATCGTGCCCCGCCGGTCCGACATCCACGAACGACCTCACGACGGAATGAGCCAGCAAAAGGCAAAAAGCGTGGAACGTGCGCTTAATACGTTAAGTCTCACTTAACTGCTTGCTTCTAAGGAGCAACATAAAGTAACTTCACCCGCAACGCGAACCGGGGTGAGGGGATGTGATGGCCAGCGAGCAGCGCACCGTCGAACCGGGCACCGACGTGCTGATTCGCAAGGTCGACAGCCACCTCGCCGCGCTCCGTGCCGGCCTGCACGGGCCCGAGCTCGAGCTGGCCGAACGCCTCGCCCGCTGCCTGCGCGAGTTGGTCCTCTGCACCGCCCAGGCCAGCGCCGCCGACCGGGGTCAGGTACGCGTCGCCGTCCACTACTTCGTGCTGCGTCGCGAGAGCCGCGGCCGCCTGCTGTCGGTGCGGTCGCTGACCGCCGCCGAGCGGGTGGTCGACCGGGTCGCCCGCCAACTCGGCCGCTCCGACCTGCTGGCCGAGCTGCGCCACGACCGCCCCACACCCGACGACGCGCAACCCCTCAACAACGCCCTGCTGCGCTGACCACCTTCCGCCACAGGCACCGCACGGCGGCTACCGGGCGAATTCCGGCAAAACCGCCCGGCGCGGAACGAACTGGCGTCTGATCGCTGCTAGGCGCCACCGCTGCCACGGGCGTCGGCCATGTCGATCGGGAGCGCAGGTGCTGGTACTGCTCATCCTCCACCTCGTGGCGGCTCTCGCCGCGCCCCTGCTCGTCCGCTGGTGGGGTCCGCGCGCGTGCTACCCGCTGGCGCTCGCGCCGGCCGCCGCGTTCTGCTGGGCGGTGGCCCGTACCCCGGCCGTCGCGCACGGCGGTGCGGTGGTCGAGACGTACCCGTGGATCCGGCAGTTGGGCCTCGACATCGCGTTCCGGCTCACCACGCTCTCCTGGCTGATGACGCTGCTGATCGGCGGCGTCGGCGCGCTCGTGCTGGTCTACAGCGCCCGCTACTTCAGCGCCGGCTCCACCGGGCTGGCGCGGTTCGCCGCGGTCCTGGTCGCGTTCGCGGGCGCGATGCTCGTCCTGGTCTTCGCCGACGACCTGCTGCTGCTCTACGTCGGCTGGGAGCTGACCACGATCTTCTCGTACCTGCTGATCGGCCACAGCACCGAACGGCGGTCCAGTCGCTGGGCGGCGGCGCAGGCGTTGACAGTCACCACGCTGGGCGGCCTCGCCATGCTGGTCGGCTTCATCATGCTGGGCGAGCACGCCGGCACCTACCGCTGGTCGGAGATCAGCGCACAGTCGCTGCCCGGCGGCGGGTACCTGGTGGGCGCCGTGCTGCTGATCCTGGCCGGCGCGCTGTCCAAGTCGGCGGTGCTGCCGTTCAGTTCGTGGCTGCCGGTCGCGATGGCGGCTCCCACGCCGGTCAGCGCCTACCTGCACGCCGCCGCCATGGTCAAGGCCGGCGTCTACCTGGTCGGGCTGCTCGCGCCGGTGCTCGCCACTGTCGGCCCGTGGCGGCCGGTGGTGCAGGTCGCCGGTGTGGCGACGATGCTGCTCGGCGGTTGGGCCGCGCTGCGCCAGACCGACCTCAAGCTGCTGCTGGCGTACGGGACGGTCAGTCAGCTCGGCCTGCTGGTCGCGGTGACCGGGTCGGGCACCCCGGACGCCGCGCTGGCCGGTACCGCGATGCTGCTGGCGCACGCCCTGTTCAAGGCGGCGCTGTTCCTGGTCGTCGGCATCATCGATCACGGTGCCGGCACCCGTGACCTGCGCGAGCTGTCCGGGCTGCGGCACTGGTCCCGGCCGCTGTTCGTGGTCGCCGTACTGGCCGCGGCGTCGATGGCCGGGGTGCCGCCGCTGGTCGGCTTCGTGGCCAAGGAGGCGGTGTTCGGGGCGTTCACCGACCAACCGGGGCTCCTCGCCGGCCTCGTCGCCGGGACGGTGCTCACCGTGGCGTACAGCGCCCGCTTCCTCTGGGGCGCGTTCGCTGACCGGCCGGGCGTGGCACCGGTCCCGCCGGGGTCGATCGCCGCGTCGCTGCTGGTGCCGCCCGCGGTCCTCGCCGGTGCCGGTCTGCTCGCCGGCCCGGCCGCGAGCGTGCTGGACCACCTGCTGCGCCCGTACGCCGATCTGCTTGGCGGGGTCGACGCGCACCTGGCGCTCTGGGCCGGACCGACCCCGGCGCTCGGCCTGTCCGTGCTGGCGCTCGTCGGCGGTGGCCTGCTCTTCGCCGTGCGCGGGCCGCTCGCCCCGGTGCTGGCCCGGCTCCGGTCACCCGTCGGAGGCAACCAGGGCTACGAGTGGGTCATCGGCCGGTTCGACCGGCTCGCCATCGACGTCACCGGCGCGACCCAGCGCGGTTCCCTGCCGCAGTACCTGGGCATCATCCTGGTCACCCTGGTGCTGGTGCCCGGCACGGCGATGCTCTCCGCCAGCCCCTGGAGGGCGCGGATTCCGCTCTGGGACAGCCCGCTGCAACCGGTGGTCGTGCTGGTGATCACGGTGGCGGCGGTGCTGGCGGTGGGTGCCCGTCGCCGGCTGACCGCGATGCTGCTGGTGGGCATGACCGGCTACGGCACGGCGATGCTGTTCGTGCTGCACGGAGCGCCCGACCTGGCGCTGACCCAGTTCCTGGTGGAGACCGCGACGATCGCCGTCTTCGTGCTGGTGCTGCGTCGCCTGCCGGAGCGGTTCTCGGCCCGCCCGCTGCGCCGTACCCGGTGGGTCCGTCGGGCGATCGGGGTGGGCGCGGGGGTGGTGGCCGCCGGGCTGGCCCTCACCGCCGTCGGCGCCCGCCGGGCGCCGGACATCTCCGCAGCCTTCCCGGATCTGGCGGTGGCGCACGGGTACGGCCGCAACGTGGTCAACGTGACCCTTGTCGACATCCGGGCCTGGGACACGATGGGCGAGCTGGCGGTGCTGGTGGTGGCCGCGACCGGGGTGGCCAGCCTGATCTTCGAGCGTTCCCGCACCGGGCCGCGACCGCGTCGGCCCGAGTCGGACCAGCGGGTGGGTGCACGCGGCCGGCCGGTGTGGCTGCGCGGTGGCCCGACCCTCTACGAGGAGCGCCGTTCGATCGTGTTGGAGGTGGTCATCCGGCTGATCTTCCACACCGTGGTGCTGTTCTCCCTGTTCCTGCTCTTCTCCGGGCACAACGCGCCGGGCGGCGGGTTCGCCGGTGGGCTGGTGGCCGGTCTCGCCCTGGTGGTCCGCTATCTGGCCGGCGGGCGGTACGAGCTGACCGAGGCGGCCCCGATCGGCGCCGGCGCGATTCTCGGCGCGGGGCTGGCCCTGTCGGTGGGCACCGGCGTGGTGGCGCTGCTGATCGGCGGGTCCGTGCTGGAGAGCGCGAAGGTCGACCAGGCCCTGCCACTGATCGGCGACGCCTACCTGGTCACGTCGCTCTTCTTCGACATCGGCGTGTACCTGGTCGTGATCGGGTTGGTGCTGGACATCCTGCGCAGCCTCGGTGCCGAGGTGGACCGGCACATCGAGGCCACCGGAGCGGCGACCGGCGGGTTGGCCGTCGACAAGGGGGACCGGGCATGACGCGGAGCGGTGCGGGGCCGACGTTGGTGCTGGTGCTGGCCGTCGCGGTGCTGGTCGGGTGCGGGGTGATCCTGCTGTTGGAGCGCAGCCTGACCCGGATCCTGCTCGGGGTGGTCATGCTCGGCAACGGGGTGAACCTGTTGATCCTGTTGGGCGGGCGTGCGGGTGGGGCGCCGGTCGTCGGCACCGGGCCGGTGGAACGGATGAGCGACCCGCTGCCGCAGGCGATGGTGTTGACATCGATCGTGATCACCTTCGGGTTCACCGCGTTCCTGCTCGCGGTGGCGTACCGCAGCTGGTATCTCTCCGGCGACGACGAGGTCCCCGACGACCTGGAGGACCGGCAGATCATCGGCCGGGCCGAGCGTAACGAGGTGGGCGCCGTCGATCGCGGTGGCGAGGGCCCGAACGGTGACCCGGAACAGGTCGATCCCGAGCCGGCCCGCCGACGGCTACGTCGCGGGGGTGACTCGTGATGAGCACGTTGGTGCCGCTGCCGGTGGTGGTGCCGTTGCTCGGCGCGGCCCTGACCCTGCTGCTGGCCGGGAAGCCCCGAATCCAGCGGGCGATCAGTGTGCTGTGCCTGAGCGGCACGCTCACCGTGGCGGTGCTGCTGCTGGTGCAGGCGTACCGGCACGGGCCGGTGGTGGTGGCGGTCGGAGGCTGGCCGGCGCCGGTCGGCATCGTCCTGGTGGCCGACCAGTTGGCCGCGCTGATGCTGGTGGTTTCCTCGGCGGTGACCCTCTGCGTGCTGCTGTACTCGATCGGGCAGGGGCGCAGCGATACGAGCGAGAGCTCGCCGGTGTCGATCTTCCACCCGACGTACCTGGTGCTCACCGCGGGCGTCACCAACGCGTTCCTGGCCGGTGACCTGTTCAACCTCTTCGTCGGGTTCGAGATCCTGCTGGCCGCCAGCTTCGTGCTGATCACCCTGGGAGGTACCGAGACCCGGATCCGGACCGGGTCGACGTACGTGGTGGTCAGCATCCTCTCCTCGATGATCTTCCTGACCTCGGTGGGTCTGGTGTACGCGGCCACCGGCACGCTCAACCTCGCCCAGCTCGCCCAGCGCCTCGACGACCTGCCCGACGGCGTCCGACTGGCCCTGGAGCTGATGTTGCTGCTGGCCTTCGCGATCAAGGCGGCGGTCTTCCCCCTGTCGGCCTGGCTGCCGGACAGCTATCCCACCGCGCCGGCCCCGGTCACTGCCGTCTTCGCGGGTCTGCTCACCAAGGTGGGCGTCTACGCGATCATCCGCACCGAGACGTTGCTGTTTCCCGGTGGGCGTGCCCACGTGCTGCTCATGGTCGTCGCCGGGTTGACCATGGTGATCGGCATCCTCGGTGCGGTGGCCCAGTCCGACCTGAAGCGACTCTTCTCGTTCACCCTGGTCAGCCACATCGGCTACATGATCTTCGGGGTGGCGTTGAGCACCGCCGCCGGCCTCTCCGGCGCGATCTTCTACGTGGTGCACCACATCACCATCCAGACCACGCTGTTCCTCGTCGCCGGGCTGGTCGAGGAGCGCGCCGGGAGCACCGACCTGCGTCGTATCGGCGGGCTGGCCCGGGTGGCGCCGCTGCTGGGTGTGCTCTTCTTCGTCCCGGCCATGAACCTCGCCGGAGTGCCACCGTTCTCCGGTTTCCTCGGCAAGCTCGGCCTGCTCCAGGCCGGGGTGGCGGCCGGCGGACCGCTGCCCGGGGTGCTGGTCGCGGCCGGCACGCTGACCAGCCTGCTGACCCTGTACGTGGCGTCGCGGGTCTGGAACATCGCCTTCTGGCGCGCGCCCCGGCTGGCCACCAGCGAGCCGGTCGTCCAGTTGCCGAGGCTGATGGTGGGCGCCACAGTGGCCCTGGTCGCCCTCGGGCTGGCGTTGACGGTGTTGGCCGGTCCGCTCTTCGACGTCACCGCTGACGCGGCCGCGGACCTGCGGCTGCGCACCCCGTACGTGCGGGCCGTGCTGCCGGGCGGTGTGCCGTGACCGGTTCCCCCGAGCCGGGTCCCGACGCCCCCCGGCCCGCCGTGGTGGGGCGGGGCCGGCTCGGGCGCTGGCGGGACCAGGCGGTGGCGCTCGGGTGGCTGGTGGTGGTCTGGAACCTGCTCTGGGGCGACATCAACTGGGCCAACCTGGTCGGTGGCCTGCTGGTGGGCGCGGCCGTGCTGGTGTTCTTCCCGCTGCCGGCGGTCAGCTTCGGTGGCCGGTTGCGACCGCGGGCGCTGCTGGTGTTCGCGGGCGGGTTCGCCGTCGAGCTGGTCCGCGCGAGCCTGCACGTCGCCCGGATCGCCGTGCAGCCCGGCTACCGGCCGCGCGGGGCGATCATCGCGGTCCGGTTGCGGGTGTCCACCGATCTGAACCTGGCGCTCACCGCCGAGGCGGTCTCGCTGGTGCCGGGCACGCTGATCCTCGAGGTGGACCGGGACTCCGGAACGCTCTACCTGCACGTCCTGGACACCCACGGCCCGGGGGACCTGGACGTGTCCCGGGACCGCACCCTCGCCGTCGAGCGGCGGATCGTCCGCGCGGTGGGTTCCACCGCCGAACTGCGCCACCTCGACGTCACCTCACCCGAGAAGGGAACCCGCCCGTGACCACGTTCCTGGCCGTCGTCCTCACCGCACTGCTGTCGGTCACCGCGCTCCTCGCGCTGACCCGCCTCTACCGTGGCCCGTCGCTGGTGGACCGGGTGATCGCCGCGGACATGCTGCTCGCCACGATGGTCGGCGCGGTGGGCGCCGAGGCGGCGGTCAACCGGCACGCCACCACCCTGCCCGTGCTGGTGGTGCTCTCCCTGCTCGGCTTCGTGGGATCGGTGTCGCTGGTCCGCTTCGCCGTCCGGGAGCAGCAGTGATCGCGACGATCCTGGACTGGCTCGGCGCCGCTTGCCTGGTGGCCGGCGCGCTGCTCGGCCTGGCCGCCGGGATCGGCGTGCTGCGCTTCCCGGACGCGTTGTCCCGGATGCACGCGGCCACCAAGCCGCAGGTGCTGGGGGTGCTCCTGCTGCTGCTGGGCATCGCGTTGCGGCTGAGGGCCCCGGCGGACCTCGGCATGATCCTGCTGGTGGCTGTCTTCCAGTTGGCGACAGCGCCGGTCGCGGCGCAGATGATCGGGCGGGCCGCGTACCGGTCGGGGCGGCTCGACCGGAGCCTGCTCGATGCCGATGAGCTGGCCGAACGCGGGCCGGGCGGCGGGTCGACGGGGCCGGCGTGACGACCGGCGGCGCCCGCCGAACCGGACGTTCCGCTCCTTCGGCCCACCCCCAGCGGAGTCCCAGCCAGCGCCGATAAAATGAGGGCATGATCGACTCTTCTGCCCAGGAGGGCAGCAGTAGCCAGCCGGGTCGTGCCCGGCATATCCCCGTACCGACGACCCCGGGAGCCCTGAGCGACCCGTGTTGATCGTCGTTGGTCTCCTTCTGATCATTCTTCTCACTGCCGCCACCGGATACTTCGTGGCGCAGGAGTTCGGCTACGTCGCCGTGGACCGGGGCAAGCTGCGCCAGCTCGCCGATGACGGCGATCAGGCCGCCGCCCGGGCCCTGACCGTCACCAGCCGGCTCTCCTTCATGCTCTCCGGCGCCCAACTCGGCATCACCGTCACCGCACTGCTGGTCGGCTACGTCGCCGAGCCGTACCTGGGCGGTGGTCTCGCCGAACTGCTCGGCGTGGCCGGCGTCAGCGAAGCGGTCAGCCTGCCGCTGTCGGTGGCGTTGGCCCTGGTCATCGCCACCATCGTGCAGATGGTCCTCGGTGAGCTGGCCCCGAAGAACCTGGCCATCGCCCGTGCCGAGCAACTGGCCCGGGCGCTGAGCCGATCCACCCTGATCTACCTGGCCGTCGCCGGGCCGCTGATCCGGCTCTTCGACCGGGCCTCGGTCCGGTTGCTGCGCCGCATCGGCATCGAACCGATCGAGGAACTGCCCAGCGGTGCCACCCCGGCGGACCTGGAACAGATCATCGCCGAGTCCCGCGAGGAGGGCAGCCTCGACGCGGAGATGTCGACGCTGCTCGACCGAGGTCTGGACTTCCGCGAACTCACCGCCGGTGAGGCCATGGTGCCGCGCGTCGACGTGCACACCGTCCGGGCGCACGAGCCGGTCAGTCGGGTGGTCGAGCTGCTGGACACCGGCCACTCCCGCTTCCCGGTACGCGGCGCGGAGGGCGTCGACGACCTGCTCGGCATCGTCGGCATCGCCGACGTGCTCGGCGTACCCCCGGGGGAGCGGGCCACCACCCCGGTGAGTGCGGTGGCCGGGCCGCCGCTGCTCGTACCGGAGACGTTGCCCCTGCCCACGGTGCTCGACCGCCTGCGGTCCGGGCACCGGCAGATGGCGTGCGTGGTCGACGAGTACGGCGGCTTCGCCGGTGTCATCACGCTGGAGGACATCGCCGAGGAACTCGTCGGCCCGATCCGCGACGAGGACGACCCACCGGAGCGGGCACCGGCCCGGCAGGACGACGGGTCCTGGGTGGTGCCGGCCCGCTGGCGGATCGACGAGGTCGCCGACAGCACCGGCATCGCCCTACCCGAGGCCCCGGAGTACGACACCCTCTCCGGGTTGGTGATGCGGGAGTTGGGCCGGGTGCCGGAGGTCGGCGACCGGCTGGAGATCAGCCTGCAACCCGAGGGGGCGGACGGCGAGGACGGCGCGGCGGAGCCCCGCGCGCTGGTCGAGGTGCTGGCCGTGGACCGGCACGTGGCCGATTCGGTGCGGTTGCAGCTGACCAAACCCGAGGTGATCGCATGAGCGCGAGGAGTGAGCTTGCGAGCCCCGCAGTCGCGAATGAAGGAAAGCACCGATGAGCCCCGGGATCGCACTGTTCAGTTCGGGGATCCTGCTGGCGCTGAACGGGTTCTTCGTGGCCGCCGAGTTCGCCCTGGTGGCCAGCAAGCGCTACCGCCTGGAGCAGGCGGCGGCGAACGGTGGTCGGGCGGCCCGGGCCGCGCTGGACGGCGTCCGCGAACTGTCGCTGATGCTGGCCGGCGCGCAGTTGGGCATCACGCTGTGCACCCTGGGTCTCGGCGCGCTGGCCGAGCCGGCGATCGAGCACCTGCTCAGCCCCCTGCTGCACGCGGTGGGCCTACCGGACGCGGCCAGTCACCTGATCGCCCTGGTCTTCGCCCTCGGCGTGGTGACCTTCCTGCACCTGGTGGTGGGGGAGATGGCGCCGAAGTCGTGGGCGATCACCGACGCGGAGCGCTCGGCGACGCTGCTCGCGTTGCCGTTCCGCGCCTTCGCCCGGGTCTCCCGGCCGGTGCTCTCCGCGCTGAACGCCCTGGCCAACGCGATCCTGCGGCTGTTCGGCGTCAACCAGCAGGACCAGCTCGCCCAGGTGCACGGCCCGGACGAGCTGCGGATCCTGCTGGAACAGTCCCGTGAGCACGGGCTGCTCGGCGCCGAGCAGCACCAGTTGCTGACCAGCATGCTGGAGTTGCAGGGCACGTCGGTGGCGCAGGTGATGGAACCGTTCGCCACCATGGTCACCGTCCGCCGGGACGACTCGGCCGGGCGGATCGAGGAGGTCAGCCGGGACAGCGGCCGATCCCGGCTCGCGGTGCTCGACGAGGCGGGCGACGTGTGTGGGCTCGTGCACGTGCGGGAGGCGGTACGGGTGGTCACCACCGGCCGGGTCGCCACCGCGGGCGAGCTGATGACGCCGGCGTTCACCCTGCCCGCGACGTCCACGGTCACCGAGGCGGTGGCGGCGATGCGGGCCCGGCAGTCGCAGCTCGCGTTGGTCCGCAACGGCGGTGGCCCGGCCCGGCCGATCGGCTTCGTGGCCCTGGAGGACCTCCTGGAGGAGGTCATCGGGGAGTTCGACGACGAAACCGACACGGTGCCGCGCGGGCGTCGGTTGCGCTGACCGCCCGACCCGGCCGCACTGACGAAGTGCGGCCGGGTCAACGCCGGCGCTGTTCGACGTCGGCGGGCTTGAGATCACCTCGACGGGGTAGGCGCGGCTGGTGCGGGGCGTGCTGTCCCCGTTCCGGGAGGGGGCGCGCGGTGCGGCTGACGGGAGTGTCACCGGAGTCCGGTGGGACCGGGCTCTCCGTGCAGACCACGCTCCCCAACCCGAGCACCCGGCCGGGCCTGCGCCTGCCCGGGCGGGTGACCCTCGCGGCCGGCCCGGACGACGTGCTGGTGCGGCACATCCGGCTCGGCCTCGTCACCACTGTCGAGCCGGATGATCCGGCCAAGGCCCGACGTCTCGTGCAGTTCCACCACCTGCCGATCGCCGGCCGGTTCGTCGTACCAGCCGGTCGGCGGCGGGCGGTCGACTTCGCGTTCCCGCTGCCGTGGGAGACCCCGGTGACCACCTTCGGCGGTGTGCCGCTGCTGAGCCTGCGGATGGGCCTGCGGACCGAGGTGTCCCTCGACCCCGACCTCGACCAGGGGGCCATGGTGCCGGTCTTCGTGCACCCGCTCCCCACCCAGCAGCACGTGCTGGCGGCGCTGGACACGCTGGGCTTCATGATCCGCCAGTCCGGGTTGCAGGAGGGCGGGTTGCCGGGGGTGGAGCACACGCTGCCGTTGCACCAGCGTTGGGGCTACTGGGTGGGGCCGCTCTACGCCGGCCCGATCACCGAGCTGGAGGTGATCTTCGTGACCAACTCGGCGGGCCTGGAGGCGATCCTCTGGATGGATCGCCGGCTGGCCCTGGCCGGAATCACCCACCAGAGCATCAGCCGGTTCCGGCTCTGGCACGAGGACGCCGGCCGGCGGGACTGGGTCGCCACGGTGGACGGCTGGATCCGCCAGGCGATCAACCGGCACGCCGCTGCGGCCGCGCACGCCGACTGGTCCGCGCAGATCGCCGGGTCGGCCCACGTGAGCCGCCATCCCGACGAGCCGATCCGACCCGGCTACGGCCTCGGCGGCACCGCCGGCGGCGCCGGCGTGGGAGGCGGCGGCTCCGGCGGCGACGGCACCTGACCGTCCGCCCGGCCCGCGTCGATCATGGAGTCGTGGTGGGATGAATATCCCGTACTACACCTTTTGTGAGGCGCCACAACTCCATGATCGACGCGCCGTTGGGTGTCAGCCCGCGCTGGCGGTGGCCAGCTTGAGGCTGAAGGCCAGGAAGAGGGCTGCCACGGCGGTGGTGCCGCCGGCCGCCAGGCGGCGGCGTTGGCGGAACTGGGCGGCCAGGAAGGTGCCCGCGAAGATCAACGCGGTCAGGTAGAGCGCGCTGGTCACCTGCGCGATCAGCCCGAGCAGCAGGAACGACAGCGCCGGCCAGGCGTAGCCGGGGTCGACGAACTGGATGAAGAACGAGATGAAGAACAGGATCGCCTTCGGGTTCAGCAGACTGATCACCAGCGCCTTGCGGAACGGGCTGCGCATTGCCGCCGGCTCCGCGGCGTCGATGAGCCGCGGCGTGCTCGGGTCGTTGCGGTCACGCCAGCGCCGCACGGCGCCGAGCAGCATTGTCACCCCGACATAACCGAGGTACGCGGCGCCGGCGTACTTGATCACCATGAACAGCGGCGGGTACGCCTTGAGCAGCGACGCCACCCCGGCGGCGGAGAGGAACATCAGCACCCCGTCGCCGACGAACACGCCAGCGGCGGCCCGGTAGCCGACCGCGACGCCCCGCTTCGCCGCGGTGGAAAGCACGAAGAGTGAGTTGGGCCCGGGCAGCAGAATGATGGCCACGGTGCCCAGCACGTACGTCCAGATGTCGGTGATCCCCAGCACGCCCGCCATCATCACGCCACCGGTGCCGTCCGCAGAAGTCTTTCTCGCAGCCTGGCCTGTGCGTTCGGCCACTCGTCGACGGTCATCGCGTACTGCACGGTGTCCCGCCAGGAGCCGTCCGGGCGTTGCCGGTGCATCCGCAGCACCCCTTCCCGGGTGGCGCCGAGCCGTTCGATGGCGGCCTGGGAGCGAACGTTGCGGATGTCGGTGTGCCAGGCGACCCGTACCGCGCCCAGGTCGTCGAAGGCCCGACTGAGCAGCAGCAACTTCGCCTCGGTGTTGATCCCGGTACGCCACCAGGGCCGGCCGAGGAAGGTGTGCCCGATCGCCACCGCCCGCCGCTCCGGGTCGATGTCGTAGTAGGAGGTGCTGCCCACCACCGCCCCGGTCGCCGCGCACCGCTGCACCCAGGCCACCCGCTCGCCCCGGTGCTGGGCGGCCAGGGCGGTGCCGATCACCTCGGCGGTTTCGGCGGGCGCGGTGGGCGGCGCGACGCTGAGGTGCCGCCACACCTCCGGGTCCGCGGTGGCGGCGTGCAACTCGTCGGTGTGCGCCATCTCCAGCGGCTCCAGCCGAACGTGCTCGCCGTGCAGCGGCACCGGGTCGTGCCAGGGCGTGCGGGGCGTCCGCAGGTACGCCGGCAGCGGCGCGGTGACCCCGGCGTCCGGCTCGGGTGGCCCGGCGGTCAGTCGCAGTGGCAGCACGCCGGCCCAGTGCGGCAGGTGCAGGTCGGCCTCGTCCTCGCGCACTCCGCCGGTGCGGGCCCGGACGGACACCTCACGCAGTGGCAGCGCCAGTACGGCGGTCTCGGCCAACTCGCGACGACTGGGCGGACGGGTGGCGGCGCTGCGTCCCGCACCGACCTTCTCGACCAGCGCGGTGAGCATGGCGAGCTTCTCCCGCTCGTCGGTGACGAGCCGGGCGGTGCCGTGCGCGACGACCGAGCGGTAGTTGGCGCTGTGGTGGAACTGGGAGCGGGCGTAGACCAGCCCGTCGAGCAGAGTCACCGCGACGCAGACCGGCAGCCCGTCGTCGCCCCGGGCGGCGAGCAGCGGCCGACTGCCGGTGGAGCCGTGCAGGTAGAGCGTGTCACCGATGCGGACGTGCAGGGTGGGCAGCACCCGTGGCTGGCCGTCGACCGTGAAGCTGAGCGCGCAGTCGTACGCCTCGTCGAGCACGGCGTGGGCGGCGTCCTGGTCGTAGCTCATCTTGTCGCGGGAACGGTGGGGTGTGGTCCGGGCGGTGGGTGGATACATGCGCGCGGCCCTTTGTTCTAGTACAATCTCTTAATTGTGTCAGCACACTATCAGCTCACCGGTACGACAGCCGTCGAGATTTCGGCCAGCATCGAGTCGGGCATCCGGACCGGCGCCCTGTCACCCGGGGCCGCCCTGCCACCCGTGCGGGCACTCGCCGCCGAGCTGGGCGTCAGCCCCGCCACCGTCGCCCGCGCTTACCAGGAGCTGCGCCAGCGCGGCCTGCTCGCCACCGCCGGTCGGCACGGCACCCGGGTACGCCCCCGCCCGCCGGTGGCCGCCCGCCGCTCCGCGCTGCGCCCCCCACCGTTGCCCGGCGCCCGAGACCTGTCCCGGGGTGAACCCGACCCCCGGCTGCTTCCCCCGCTGGGCCCGCACCTGGCGGCGCTCGCCGCCCACGACGGTCCGTCGGTCGGCTACTCCGACGCCGGAGTGCTGCCCGAACTGGCCGAGGCGGCCCGCACCCGGCTGCGCGCCGACGGCGTGCCGGCCGGGGAGTTGACCCTCACCGGCGGTGCGCTGGACGGCATCGAACGGCTGCTCGGCGCCCACCTTCGCCCCGGCGACGCGGTGGCGGTCGAGGACCCGGGCTGGGCCAACCTCCTCGACCTGGTCGCCGCGCTGGGGTTGCGCCCGATCGGCGTACCGGTGGACGACGAGGGCCCGCTGGTCGCCGGGGTGGCCGCGGCGCTCGCCGCCGGAGCGCGGGCGCTGATCGTCACCAGCCGGGCGCAGAATCCGACCGGCGCCGCCGTCTCCGCGGCCCGCGCCGAGGCGCTGCGGACGCTGCTCGCCGGCCGCCCGGACCTGCTGCTGATCGAGGACGACCACGCTGCCGAGCTGGCCCGCGTACCCCTGCACCCGCTCGCCGGTGCGACAGAGAGTTGGGCCTTCGTCCGTTCGGTGAGCAAGCCCTTCGGCCCGGACCTGCGGCTGGCGGTGCTGGTCGGCGACGAGACGACTGTGGCCCGGGTGAGTGGCCGTACCCGGGTCGGCGCCGGCTGGGTCTCCACGGTGCTGCAACGCCTGGTGCTCTCCCTGTGGCGGGACCCGGCGGTCACCGGGCTGGTGGAGCGGGCGGCGCGGAGCTACGAGCAGCGGCGCGAAGGGCTGCTCGCCGCGCTGGCCGAGCACGGCCTGACCGCACACGGTCGCAGCGGCATCAACGTCTGGTTGCCGGTCGCGGACGAGACCAGCACGGTGACCGCGCTCCGCGACGCCGGCTGGGCGGTGGCCCCCGGCGCTCTCTACCGGATCGCCGCCCCGCCCGCCCTGCGCATCACCGTCAGCTCCCTGGACCCCACCGACCTGGCCCCCCTGGCGGCGGCCCTGGCCCAAGCCGAAAACCCACCCCCCTCCCAAGGTTTCCCCACCTGAGCCACTCCATCGGGGGGATTTGGGACGGTCGGGACGGGTATGCGGGCGCCCGGAGGTGTGGGACATGGCTACTGGTGGGGCTCGTAAGGGAATCTGGATCGCGATTGCGGTGGCGATCATCATCATCGTCATCGTGCTGATCGCGATCGCGTCCGGCGGCGACGGGGGCGGTGACGGCTACTGACGCGAAGATGCCGGTGCGCCGGGGCGTATCCGGCGGTGAGCATCGAACGGGTATATAACAGTCGGCATGGCCGAGCAGACCGGGAGCGCTCCGGGCGCCCAGCGGTTCATTCCGCCCGACGCCGACACCATTGACGACCTGCGCACCGCCGCCGGCGGCTGTCGGGGCTGTGAGCTGTACCGGGACGCCTCGCAGACGGTCTTCGGCCGGGGCGACGAGAGCGCTCGTGTGGTGCTGGTCGGCGAGCAGCCCGGCGACATGGAGGACCAGAAGGGGCTGCCCTTCGTCGGTCCGGCCGGTCGCCTGCTGCGCCGCGCGGTCGACGACGCCGGGCTGGACCCCGGTCACCTCTATCTGACAAATGCCGTAAAGCACTTCCGCTTTGAGCTGCGTGGCAAGCGGCGGATCCACCAGACCCCGGACCAGGCGCACATCACCGCCTGCCGGCCGTGGTTGGTAGCGGAGTTCGCCCGGCTGCGTCCGGAGATCGTGGTGGTGCTCGGCGCGACCGCCGCCAAGGCGCTGCTCGGCCCGTCCTTCCGGGTCACCCGGCAGCGGGGCGAGTTGTTGCCCTGGCCGGAGTCGGCGCAGCACCCCGCGGACTTCGAGCAGGTGCCGGTGGACAACGCCGGAAAGCGGGCCGACGCCCCGCAGGCTCGGCTGCTGGCCACCATCCACCCGTCCGCCGTGCTGCGGGCCGACGACCAGGACAAGGCGTACGAGGGGCTGGTCGCCGACCTCACCGTCGTCACCCGAGCCCTGCCCGGCTGACCGGCGACCGCAAGCCGCCCTGCCCGGAGCGGGCGAAACGCCGCCGGCCCGGCCCGAGCCGGCGAAACGCGGTCGCCCCGTCCCGGGTTGGCGGAAAGTGCCACGCGGGTCGCGCGGCGAGGCGATACCCGCCGGAAACGGCAATGCGTGAACCGCGTAACAGATCCTCTGCAGACTCATGCGAGTCGATCTTGTAGGGGAGGCCGTTATGAGCGATCAGACGCAGTCGATGGTCAGCCGGCGTGGGTTCCTGCGTACTGTCGGAATCAGCGGTGGTGCCGGAGCGATGCTCGCCACCATGGGCGCCATGGGGCTGGCCCCCAGCGCGGCGGCGTCGGTCACCCCGGCCTTCCGGCCGCCGGAGCGGTCCGACTTCACTCTCACCGGACGGTCGGGCGCGAGTGTGGTCGTGCTCGGCGGCGGCATCGCCGGGCTCACCACGGCGTACGAGTTGGGCAAGGCGGGCTACCACTGCACGATCCTGGAGGCGCGGCACCGCGTCGGTGGGCGGAACCTGACCATTCGGGGCGGCGACGTCGAGACCGACCTCGACGGACGCACCCAGCGGGCCAGCTTTTCCGACGGGGTCTACTTCAACGCCGGGCCGGGCCGCATCGCACAGTGGATGGTCACGATGGACTACTGCCGGGAACTGGGCGTACCCATCGAGGTCTTCACCAATCAGAACGCCGACGCCTGGATCTACAACGAGTCCGCAGGGATGACCGAGCCGGTCCGGTACCGCACCGCCAAGGCCGACGTGTACGGCTACGTCTCGGAACTGCTCGCCAAGGCCACCGACCAGGGCGCTCTGGACGCCCGGCTCACCACCGAGGACCGTGACCGGCTGCTGTCGTTCCTGCAGAGCTTCGGCGCGATCGGCGGACGGACCAGCGACTGGGCCTACACCGGGACGAACCGTCGCGGCTACCTCGCCTACCCGGGGGCGGGCAACGACGTGGGGCGCCCACTCGGTACGCCACCGGCACTCTCCGACGTGTTCGCCAGCAACATCGGCCGGTACTTCTCCTTCGAGTTCGGCTACGACCAGGCCATGCTGATGTTCCAGCCGGTCGGCGGGATGGACCAGATCCCCCGAGCCCTGGCCCGCGCGGTGGGCCCGCACCGGATCCGACTCAACGCCGAGGTCACCGGGGTGACCGACCGGGGCAGTCGGGTCGAGGTGACCTACCGGCAGGGCGGTCGGCAGTCGCAGATCACCGCCGACTACTGCGTGGCGGCGCTACCGCCACACCTGATGGCCCGCGTACCGCACAATCTCGGCACGGCGGTGACCGCGGCCCTGGCCGACTTCCCGGTCACCGCCTCCGGAAAGATCGGCCTGGAGTACCGCAGCCGCTGGTGGGAGACCGATCAGCGGATCTACGGCGGTATCACCGAGACCGACCTGGACCTGTCGCACATCTGGTATCCGTCCTACGGCTTCCACGGCAAGCGCGGCCTGGTCGTCGGCTACTACAACACCGGGGCGAACGCCAGGGCGTACAGCGGCCTCACGCCGGAGCAGCGCAGCGAGCGCGCGATCAGCCAGGGTGTGAAGATCCACGGTGACAAGTACCGCAGTGAGCTGGTCACCTCGTACTCCCACGCCTGGGACCGGACTCGCTACATCGAGGGCGCCTGGACGTCTCCCCGGTACGGCACGGCCGGCTACAACCTGCTGCTCCAACCGGCCGGGCGGGTCTACTTCGCCGGGGACTGGCTCAGCCACGAGGTGGCCTGGCAGCACGGCGCGTTCGTCGCGGCGCGTTCGGCGGTCTCCGCGCTGCACCAGCGGGTGATGGCGGGCTGACCGACCCAGCCGTGCGCCGGCCAGATCTTGGACAGTTTCCGTTCGCGCGGAACTATTCAGTCCCATGACATCTGTCAGTGTTGAAGTCTCGATACATGTGTCACTTGGCAGGGGCCTTGGGTGTGCTGGTCCATGGTGCCGGGTATGGCTTCTCGGCGGCGTGTCATGAATCTGCTCGATGCCCAGTTGGCTGCTGGGGTGCGGATCAACGCCGCCGAGTTCGCGCGTGAGCATGGGGTTTCGGTCCGTACCGTTTACCGGCATCAGGCACGGATCAGGGATGAGGGCGAGTGGCATGAGCGGTCCCGGCGGCCGCGTAGCAGTCCGCGGACGACGCCACCGGAGTTGGACGCCTGGATCTGCAAGCTGCGCGTCGAACTCGGCGTGGATAACGGGGCTGACTTCATTCGCGACGCGCTGATCGAGGTGCACGCCGCTACCGGTGCGCCGTGGCGGGTGCCGTCGCGATCGACGATCAACCGGGTCCTGGCCCGGCATGACCTGCTCGAACGGAACCCGGCGAAACGGCCGCGCAGCTCGTTTCGGCGGTTCGTCTACGCCCGGCCCCGCGACTGCTACCAAATTGACGCCACGAACGTCCGGCTCGCCGACGGCAGCCTCGCCGCGGTCTTCGACGTCCTGGACGACTGCACCCGAACCCTCGTCGGCTGTCACGCAACGAGCGCGGAGACCGCCGAAGGCGCGGTCACCGCGATCAGGCAGGCATTCGACGAGTACGGCACCCCGGCGATCGTGTTGTCCGACAACGGGACCGCGTTCACCAGCCGATTGACCCGGCCCGGATCGATCTCCACGTTCGTCCAGTGCCTCTTGGACCACAATGTCCGGCCGATCAACTCCAGCCCCTACCATCCGCAGACCTGCGGCAAGGTCGAACGCCACCACCAAACCCTCAAAAATTGGTTGAGCACCCACCCCGCCCCCGCAACCCGCGCGGAACTGCAGAACCTCCTCGACGTCTACCGCCGCTACTACAACACCCAACGACGCCACAGCGCCCTGCCGCGACGCGCCACCCCCGCCCAGGCATGGACACACGCGCCCAGCCTCGGCGGGCCGGCCAGCCTGCCGATGCAAACCGACGCCACCCTGCACCGCTGCCTCGTGGGCAGCACCGGCGCCATCACCGTCGCCGGACACCGCACCAGCGTCGGCACCACCCACGCCGGCGCCACCATCACCGCCATCCGCGACCAGAGCCGGATCACCATCTACCACCAAGACGGCCAACCCCTCGGCCACTTCCACCTCACCCCCGACCGGACCTACATCAGCCTCACCCGAGCAGCCTGATCAACAACACCTGACACATCTATCGGGACTTCCCCTTGACACATGACTCGGGACAGCACAGTTCGCGCGGAACGGAAACTGTCCAAGATTGACGGTGCGTCGCGGATCGCGTGGGTGGGTAACGGGTGTCGATGGAGGTTGACAACGAGGAGCGTCGTGCGGGTGCGCCCTCTGTGGCCGCCGGGCGCCGCGGGAGAGGGAAGCGGCTCCTCGAGCGGGCGACCGGATTGCAACTCATGGCCGTCTACTGGGTTCCGATGACGGTGTTCATCGCGCTGCCGGTGCGCTGGCTCTTCGACCGACAGGAATCACTGGTCGAAGCCGTGCTGCGCGCCGCTCTGAACACCGTCTGGATCGGCCACTCGATCTATCTGGGGCAGCGCGTTGTGGGCGAGGCCCGGCAGGATCCCGAAGGGCATGCGCTGCGCCGGGCAGTGCGTACCGGCACCGTGCCCGAGGACGCCGCGGCGCGGGCCGCGCTGCCCCGCTACGTGGCAGGGCAGCGGCGCGCCACCTGGGCGGCGCTGCTGGCCATTCTGGGCATCTGCCTCGGGCTGGTCCTGCTCGCTCTGCTCGCCGCCGACAACGAGGGCTTCGCGGTGATCTTCGGCGTGGTCGCCGCCGCCAGTGTGGCCGTCGCCGCGCGCACCCTGACCCGGATCCGTCGGCTGGCATCCCTGCTGGCTGCGCCCAACCCACCGGAAACACCAGGATCGCGTGGGTAGGGCGCCTCGGTCGCCCGCCGTGATCTTGCTGAACACGTCCTTGGCGGCGACCAACAGCGCCGTTCACCCGGGCACACAGGGGTGGGTCGCGCCGGGAGCGACCCCGTTCCGGCAAAACCCACTGCCGCTGGTCGGTGCGGGTGCGCGAGGATGAGTCACCCCCTTCCGACAGGAGCGCCGATGGCGACCGACCTGACCGCGCCGCGTACCGCCGCCCGACCCGACGTCGCGTCGATCCAGCGGCGAACCCTGCGGCTGCTCTTCACCACCCAGATCATCGGCGGGATCGGCGTGACCATCGGCATCGCCGTGGGCGCGCTGCTCGCGGCCCGGATCGCCGGGACCGCGGTGGCCGGTGTCGCGCAGAGCGCCGGGGTGGTCGGTGCCGCGCTGCTCGCCGTCCCGGTCACCCGGATCATGGCGCGGCACGGTCGCCGGCCGGGCCTGGTGCTGGCGTACACGGTCGGTGCCGTCGGCGGCCTGCTGGTGGTGCTGGCCGCGGCCACCCGCTGGGTGCCGCTGCTCTTCGTCGGCATGTTGCTCTTCGGCGGGGGCACCGCCGCGAACCTGCAGGCCCGCTACACGGCGGTGGACCTCGCCGAGCCGGCCCGCCGGGGGCGGCAGCTCTCCCTGATCGTCTGGGCCACCACCATCGGTGCAGTGGCCGCGCCGAACTTCGCCGCGCTGGCCGATCGGGTCACCACCGGCTGGGGGCTGCCCCCGCTGGCCGGCCCGTTCGCGTTCAGCGCGGCGGCGTTCGTGCTGGCTGCCGTCGTACTCCTCGGGTTGCTCCGGCCCGACCCGCTGCTCACCGCGCGGCGGCTCGCGGCCGCCGAGGCGCCGGCAGCCGATCTGCCGTCGGCCGCCGACGCGACGGCGACCGCGGTGGCGGCCGAGGCGCCGGCGGCAGGTGGTGGTGCGACCCCGGCCGCCGCGCCGGTCAAGGAGCGCGCGCCGCGCGGCGCCGGGATGCGTGCGGCCTGGTCGGTGGTACGCGGACAGCCCGCCGCCCGACTCGGCATCGCCGCCGTGGCGGTGGGTCACCTGGTGATGGTGGCGGTGATGGCGATGACTCCGGTCCGGCTCGGTGAGTCGCACGCCGACGCCGACGTGTTGCGGCTGGTCGGCATCGTGCTGAGCCTGCACATCGCCGGCATGTACGCGTTCTCCCCGGTGGTCGGTTGGCTCACCGACCGGCTCGGTCGACGGGCGGTGATCCTCGGTGGGGTCGGGCTGCTGCTGGCCGCCTGCGCGGTCGCCGGCACCGCCGGGCACCACACGCCTCGGCTCTCGGTCGGTCTGGTCCTGCTCGGGTTGGGCTGGTCGGGGACGATGGTGGCCGGCTCGACCCTGCTGTCCGAGTCGGTGTCGGCCGCTGTGCGGCCGAGCGTCCAGGGGCTGTCCGATCTGATCATGGGACTGGCCGGTGCCGGGGCCGCCGTGGTCAGCGGGTTTGTCATGCAGTTCGCCGGTTATCCCGTGCTCACCCTGCTCGCGGCGGTCGCGGCGGCGCCCCTGGTGGCGCTAGCGTTGCGCCCGGTGCCGACCGGGGCACCGGACGAGGAGGGCTGATCACTGTGCGGCTGACCGACTTCTGGACGCGGCTGGACGAGGCGTTCGGGCCCGGCTACGCGGCCAGCATCGCCCGAGATCAGGTGCTGTCCCAGCTCGGCGGGCGGACCATCGAGCAGGCCCTGGCGTCGGGGGAGCAGACGCACGTGGTGTGGCGGGCGGTCTGCGCCGCGTACCCCGACCGAGTGCCCGCTCGACTACGCTGAGCAGCCTTTTCGCCGGTTCCGCGTGTCGCTTGTCGAGTCGTACACCTGTTCGGCTATTGTCCACAGCGGGGTGCTCGTCCACAGCTCGCGGCCCGTCGGCTGGTTTTCTGTCGGACCTAGCGCCTAGCGTGTCCGCGTGACGCGAAGCTCAGCAAAGACGCCGGCGAAGGCAGGGGTGGCAACCATGGCAGCAGGGCCTGACCGGGAGAAGGCACTCGACCTTGCTCTCGCTCAGATTGACAAGCAATTCGGCAAGGGCTCGGTGATGCGGCTGGGTGACCGGCCGGTCGTCCAGACCGCAATCATTCCGACCGGCTCCATCGCGCTCGACGTGGCCCTCGGCATTGGCGGCCTGCCCCGTGGCCGGGTGGTCGAGATCTACGGTCCCGAGTCCAGCGGTAAGACCACTGTGGCACTGCACGCGGTGGCCAACGCCCAGCGCAACGGTGGCATCGCCGCCTTCATCGACGCCGAGCACGCGCTCGACCCGGAGTACGCGAAGGCCCTCGGCGTCGACACCGACGCGATGCTGGTCTCCCAGCCGGACACCGGCGAGCAGGCGCTGGAGATCGCGGACATGCTGATCCGCTCCGGCGCTCTGGACATCATCGTGATCGACTCGGTGGCGGCCCTGGTGCCGCGCGCCGAGATCGAGGGCGAGATGGGCGACAGCCATGTGGGCCTCCAGGCCCGGCTGATGAGCCAGGCGCTGCGGAAGATCACCGGTGTGCTCAGCAACACCGGCACCACGGCGATCTTCATCAACCAGCTGCGGGAAAAGATCGGCGTCATGTTCGGCAGCCCGGAGACCACCACCGGTGGTCGGGCGCTGAAGTTCTACGCCTCGGTCCGGCTCGACGTGCGACGCATCGAGAGCCTCAAGGACGGCACCGACGTGGTCGGTAACCGCACCCGGGTCAAGGTCGTGAAGAACAAGGTCGCCGCGCCGTTCAAGCAGGCCGAGTTCGACATCATGTACGGCAAGGGCATCTCGCGCGAGGGCTCGCTGATCGACGTCGGCGTGGAGCAGGCGATCATCCGCAAGTCCGGAGCGTGGTACACGTACGACGGCGACCAGCTCGGCCAGGGCAAGGAGAAGGCCCGGGAGTTCCTGAAGGAGAACCCGGACGTGGCCGCCGAGATCGAGAAGAAGATCCTGGAGAAGCTCGGCGTCGGGGTCGGCGCGGGTGACGCCGCCGGTGGCCCGGAGCTGCCGCCGGTCGACTTCTGACCGGTCGCTGACCCATGGCAGGACGACGCGCTCGTACGGGGCGGGGCTGGGATGCCAGTCCGCCTCGTACGGGCGACGCCACCGATCCGCCCCGCCCTCGGCGAGGCCGCCGGGGTCGGTCCGAGGAGACCGACACCGTCGAGTCTCCGGCGCCCCCACGCGACGAGTCCGAGGTGGCCCGCGAGATTTGCCTGCGCCAGCTTGCCGTGCGGCCCCGCACCCGGGCCGAGTTGGCCGGGGCGTTGGCCAAGCGGGGCATCTCCGAGGAGGTCTCGGCCGAGGTGCTCGACCGGTACGACGAGGTCGGCATCATCGACGACGCCGCGTTCGCCCGGGCCTGGGTGTCCAGCCGGCACGCCGGGCGCGGCCTCGCTCGCCGGGCGCTCGCCAACGAGCTGCGCCGCAAGGGCGTGGACGGCGAGGTGGCCACCGAGGCGCTGGATGAGCTGGACGAGGAGACCGAGGCGGACACCGCCCGAGGTCTCGTGGAGCGCAAGCTACGCACCGCCCGAGGCGAGCCGGACGCGGTCTTCCGCCGACTGGTGGGCATGTTGGCCCGCAAGGGCTACCCGCCTGGGGTGGCCATCCGGGCGGTGAAGGACGCGCTCGCCGCGCAGAGCGCCGAGGCAGCCGAGTTCGCCGAGCAGATCGACGCCGACGCGCTCGCCGAGGCCGAGGGCGAGTTGGAGCGAGACAACCGTCTGGTCGACTGAGCGCGCGCGATGGGTGTGTCGCCTCGATGCTGAGGGCCGCCCGTCGGGGTGAGCATCGGCGCCCGCCGAGCGACCGGCGCCAAGATCGTGCTCGGTACCGGAAGTCAACACCGGCGTTGCCTCGCCGATCATGGAGTTGTGGTGGGCAACCAAACGCCCGTAAAGCACTAATCCGGGCACCACAACTCCATGATCCTCGACCTCGCGCCGCCCCTGCTCCGCGATCTTGTACTTTCTGTCCCGACATAAGGGGCATTCCACCCATATCGACAACCGAAACTGCAAGATCGGTGCGATCTTCTCGCCCGGCTGCAGCCCTCACGCAACGGTGTTGACTCTCAGGATCGAGCGCGATCTTGAAGTGACGAGCCCGACGAGAGGGCTGGGCGCGAGCGGGGGGTCGCTGGTGTCACAAAGTCGGCTCTTACGCGGGGCGCCGCAGTCTCCGAACAGGCACGACATCCGTATCGAGGCCGTCGGCTCGCCGTGTTTGTCCTTCCGTGTCCGACACGACATCAGCTTTGAGTGACGCCGCAACTTCGCTCCGTTTGGGGGGTTTGATCATGAGTCCTTGACCAGAGCACCCCCGGCGACCTAGCCTCGCCATACAGGCTCACATTGCCCGACCAGCGCAGGCTAAGCGCACAACATAGATCGCGTAACAGAACAGCATCACTTTGGCCGACTCCGCGGCCTTTGGCGGCAGTTCCGGACAGGCCGGTCCGGAACGCTGCGACAACTGCACCCGGTCGCCGACGCTGCCCACGGGCACCGCCGGCGGAGAAAGCTACCCACGGCCAGCCGCTCCGGTCGGGCGTCCACAGCCGCAGGAGTGTGCCCCCGGCACGGTCGCTGCGGTCTCGACGTTAGGGGAGGCGGCCATGGCGGGGCGGCGGCACAGGTTCATCGGTAGACCCGACGGGGTCCCGGCATGAACGCGTTCGACGTCGTGCTCCTCGCGGCCGTCCTCGTCCTCGCGGTGGTGGTGATCGGGGCCGTGCTGGTCGGCATCCGGACCATGCGCCGGATGGGCGCCGCGCCGGCTCCGGAGGATCCCGCCTTCATCGCCGAGAAGGACCGCCAGGAGCAGTCCCTGGCTGCCCTGCGGACCGCGGCCGACGAGGCGAACAGCACGATCGACGTGGCGAAGTCAGCGGCCGCCGCAGCCCGTACCGAAGCGGCGGCGGCGAAGGCCGAGGCGAAGGCGGCCCGCGCCGAGGCGCGGCGGGTCCTCGACGACGCCCGGGCCGAGGCGGACACCGTCCTGGAGCGCGCCCACAAGCAGGCCGAGGCGGACGCCGAACAGTTGCGGACGGCAGCCCGGCGCAGCGGCGAGCGGGAGGTCGCGGTGCTCGCCGCCACCACCCGGGAGCAGGCCGCCGAGGTGGAACGTCGGGCAGCCCGGATGGACGAGCGGGAGCGGATGCACACCGAGGAGGTGGAGCGGTTCGCCGAGCGGGAGCGGCAGCTCACCGCCGCGAAGGCCGCCCTCGCCGCCCGGGAGGCCGCGCTCGCCCAGCGCGAGGCAGAGCTGACCGAGTCGGAGGAACTGCGCCGCCGCGAGCTGGAGCGGGTCGCCGGGCTCACCGCCGACTCCGCGCGACTGGAGCTGATCGAGGCCATCGAGACGCAGGCCAAGCGGGAAGCGGCACTGCTCGTGCGGGACATCGAGTCCGACGCGCGCAACACGGCCGAGCAGCGCGCCCGACACATCGTGGTGGACGCGATCCAGCGGGTCGCCAGCGAGCAGACCGCGGAGAGTGTGGTCAGCGTCCTGCACCTGCCCGGTGACGAGATGAAGGGGCGGATCATCGGCCGGGAGGGGCGCAACATCCGCGCCTTCGAGTCGGTGACCGGCGTCAACCTGATCATCGACGACACCCCCGAGGCGGTGCTGCTCTCCTGCTTCGACCCGGTCCGCCGTGAGGTGGGCCGGGTGACCCTGGAGAAGCTGGTCCTGGACGGCCGCATCCACCCGCACCGGATCGAGGAGGTCTACGACCTGGCCCGGCAGGAGGTCGAGCAGCTCTGCCTGCGCGCCGCCGAGGACGCCCTGGTCGAGGTCGGCATCACCGAGATCCACCCGGAGCTGGTGACCCTGCTTGGCCGGCTGCGCTACCGCACCTCGTACGGGCAGAACGTGCTCAAGCACCTGGTCGAGACCGCCCACATCGCCGGCATCATGGCGGCCGAGCTGCGGCTGGACGTGCCGATCATCAAACGGTCGGCGTTCCTGCACGACATCGGCAAGGCGCTCACCCACGAGGTGGAGGGCAGCCACGCCATCATCGGCGCGGACCTCGCCCGCAAGTACGGCGAGCACGAGGACGTGGTGCACGCCATCGAGGCGCACCACAACGAGGTGCCCCCGCAGACCATCGAGGCCGTGCTGACCCAGGCTTCCGATGCCTGCTCCGGCGGTCGGCCGGGCGCGCGCAGGGAGAGCCTGGAGGCGTACGTCAAGCGGCTGGAGCGGATCGAGGAGATCGCGGCTGGCAAGCTCGGCGTGGACAAGGTCTTCGCCATGCAGGCCGGCCGGGAGATCCGGGTGATGGTCAAGCCGGACGACGTCGACGACATCGGGGCGGCCGTGCTGGCCCGCGACGTGGCCAAGCAGATCGAGGAGGAGCTGACCTACCCGGGTCAGATCAGGGTCACAGTGGTTCGCGAGTCCCGGGTCACCGAGATCGCCCGCTGAGCCGTTTGATCGACTCGGCTTCCTGGAAGTCGGTGGGTCGCACGCGTCGGGACACCGCGATTTCCTGAAAACCGAGTCGATCACCCTCCCGCAGCGTCCGCGCCCGCAGCGGCGCGACACGCACAACCCGCGCAGATGACCGAAGGCCGCCCCGAATTGCTCGGGGCGGCCTTCGGGCCTTCTGGTCGGTGTGGCGTGGCTCAGGCGCCGCCGCCGCCTCCGCCGCCGCCTCCGCCCTCGGCCTGGGAGATCAGGGCCGCGGGCGGCGGGTTCTGCACCGGGGTGTTGGCGGTCTTGCGGCCCCGGGCGAGCCGCCGTTGGACGTACTGGGCGAGCTTGGACAGCGAGTAGTTCACCACGATGAAGAGCACGGCGATCACGACGTAGACCTGGATCGGGTTGCCCAGCACGCCGATGATCTGCTTGCCGATGTTCAGGGTCTCCTCGTAGCTGATGATGAACCCCAGCGAGGTGTCCTTGAGCACCACGACCAGTTGGCTGATCAGGGCCGGCAGCATGATCCGGAAGGACTGCGGCAGCAGGATCATCCGGGTGGTCTGGGACGGGGAGAGCCCGATGGCGGCGGCGGCCTCCGCCTGACCGCCCGGCAGCCCCTCCATGCCGGAGCGGAGGATCTCGCCGATCACCACCGAGTTGTAGATGGTGAGACCGATGACCAGATACCAGAGGTTGTCGAAGTAGAGGCCGAACTCGGGGAAGCCGCGGGCCACGAAGAAGATGGTGATCACGACGGGCAGGCCGCGGAACACCTCGACGCAGACCCGGGTGATCGCCGACAGCAGCGTGCTCAGCCCACGCAGCAGGTAGGCCACCGGCGTTGCCACACCGGTGAACCGGAGCCGGGTCAGGCTCTTGAGCTGGATCCGCAGGAGGGCGAGCAGTGTGCCCAGCACCAGTGAGGAGACGATGGCCAGCGCTGCCGCGATCAGGGTGTTCTTGAAGCCGAGGCCGATCCGGTCCCACACCTGGGAGAAGTTCTCGTTGGAGGGGTCGAGCAGCGGCCCCCACAGCTCCATCGAGAGCTGGCCCTTCTCGTCCAGGGGCTGGTAGATCAGGAAGTAGGCCCCGACGAGCAGGACGACTCCGGCGACGATGCTGCTGATCAGGGTGATCCGCCGTTGCCGCGGCCCGGGGACGTCGTAGAGGACGCTGGTCTGCTGACTCATCGGGCCACCGCCTGTCGCTTCTCGATCCGGTCCAGCAGGGCGCCGAGCGGCACGGTCATGATCAGGTAGCCGATCGAGATGCCGATGGCGACCGGGATGAAGGCGTAGCCCTCGGCTCCGGTGAGCTGGTCGGCCGTGGCCGACAGGTCACCGACGACACCGAAGAAGCCGGCCAGCGCCGAATTCTTGATCATCGCGATGATCACCGAGCCGAGCGGGACGATCGAGGCCTTCCAGGACTGTGGCAGCACCACGTGGCGCAGGTTCTGCCCGAAGGTCAGGCCCAGTGACCGCGCCGCCTCCGCCTGGCCGGCGGGCACCGCGTTGACCCCGGACCGCAGCGCCTCGCAGACGAACGCCGCTGTGTAGAGCACCAGGGCGATCAACGCGAACCGGAAGTACGGCAGGTCGGTGCCGAGCCGCGTGAACAGCGAGTCGAGCACCGGGATGCGGAGGAAGTCCGCGTTGGAGCCGAGTGCCGGTAGGCCGAACGCGGCGAAGAACATCACCACTGTCAGCGGCATGTTGCGGAAGACGTTCACGTAGCCGGTGCCGAGCGCGCGGAGCGGGGGCACCGGTGAGATGCGCAGCACCGCCACGATGGCGCCCAGGACGAGGGCACCGATCGCGGCGAGGATGCAGATCTGGAGGGTGAGCCAGAAACCACCCGCAAAGACGTCGAACTTGTCGATGAGCACGTTCACGGGTCGGTGTTCCTCCCCACCCTCCAGATCGAAGGATCAGATCAGTAGCGGTTGATGGTGGGCGCCGAGCCCAGTTCCGCGCCGAACTTGCCGGCGGTGCTGTCCCAGGCCTTCTTCCAGCTGCCGTCGGCGACCGCCTTGTCCAGCGTGTCGTTGATGAAGCTGCGGAAGTCCGCGTCCTCCTTCTTCACCCCGATGCCGTACGGCTCCTTGGTGAAGTTGCTGCCGGCCAGCTTGAACGACGCCTCGTCCTTGGCGATGTAGCCGAGGAGGATCACGTTGTCAGTGGTGACGGCGTTGACCTGGCCACCCTTGAGGGCGTCCCGGCACTTGTCGTAGGTGTCGAAGAGCACCAGCTGGGTGCCGACGTCCTTGACGTACTGCTTGATCGTCTCGGCCGGGGTGGAGCCGGTCACGGAGCAGACCTTCTTGGTGCCGTCCTTGAACGAGTCAGGGCCGGTGATGGTGGTGTCGTCCTTCTTGACCAGGATGTTCTGGCCGGCCTCGTAGTACGGGCCTGCGAAGGCGATCCGCTCCTTGCGCTTGTCGTTGATCGTGTAGGTGGCGGCGACCAGGTCGACAGTGCCGTTGACGATCACGTCCTCGCGGACCTTCGAGGGGGCCTCGACCCACTCGATCTTGTCCTCGGGGATGCCGAGCTCCTTGACGATGATCTTGGCGATCTCGACGTCGAAGCCCTCCGGCTTGCCGGAGAGGCCCTTCAGGCCGAAGCCGGGCTGGTCGAACTTGGTGCCGACCTTGATCTTCTGGGCCTTGTTCAGCTTCTCCATGGTGGTGCCGGCGGTGAAGGACTTGCTGCCAGCACCGGTGTCCCCGCCGTCGTCGCCACCACAGGCGGTGAGGCCGAGCGCCAGAGCGGCGACCGCGGCGACTGCCGCAACGCGCTTGATACGCATACTCTTCTCCTTCTTCAACGGAGCCCACCGAGTACGGCGCGCTCCACTACGGACGCCTAGTGCGTGAGGATCTTGGAGAGGAAGTCTCGGGCCCGCTCGCTGCGCGGGTTCGCGAAGAACTCCGCCGGTGGGGCGTCCTCGACCAGTTGCCCGTCGGCCATGAAGATGACCCGGTTCGCCGCGTGCCGGGCGAAGCCCATCTCGTGGGTCACCACGACCATTGTCATGCCGTCGCTGGCCAGCGAGGTCATCACGTCGAGCACCTCGCCGACCATCTCCGGGTCCAGGGCGCTGGTCGGCTCGTCGAAGAGCATCGCCTTGGGCTGCATGGCCAGCGCCCGGGCGATGGCCGCCCGCTGCTGCTGGCCACCGGAGAGCTGGGCCGGGAACTTGTCCGCCTGGTTGGCGATGCCGACCCGGTCCAGCAGGGCCAGGCCGCGCTCGCGGGCGGCGGTCGGCTTCTCCTTGCGGACCTTGATCGGGCCGAGGGTGACGTTCTCCAGGATGGTCTTGTGCGCGAAGAGGTTGAACGACTGGAAGACCATGCCCACCTCGCTGCGCAGCTTCGCGAGGGGCTTGCCCTCGGCCGGCAGCGGCTGACCGTCGAAGGTGATGGTGCCCGAGTTGATCGGTTCCAGTCGGTTGATCGTGCGGCACAGCGTCGACTTGCCGGAGCCGGACGGGCCGATCACCACGACCACCTCGCCCCGACCCACCGACAGTGAGACGTCGTCCAGCACGTGCAGCGGCCCGAACCACTTGTTGACCGCGTCCAGCACGATGAGCGGTTCGCCCGTCGTCACGTCGTCCACCGTCCCCTGTCGTCTCCCGGATACGGGGTCGGTTGACCCCCGGTGCGGCCACTGTAGGCGGCCTGATGTGGCAGAACGCAACCCGGCGGGTCACGGAGCGGTAACACCGGTCACGATCGTTCTCGGGCGTCCGATTTCGGTCACCGGATGGGTGGTCGCGGTGGCGATCGTGGCGCCTTGTCGAGATCATGGGGGGATGACCGAACCCGTACGGTTGACCAAGTACGCCCGCGGCGGTGGCTGCGCCTGCAAGATCCCGCCGGGCGAGCTGGAGATCATGGTGGCCGGTCTCGGTCCGGCGACCGGCACCGCCGAGTTGCTGGTCGGGTTGGACCACGGCGACGACGCGGCGGTGGTGCGCCTCGACGAGCGCACCGGTCTGGTCAGCACCGCCGACTTCTTCACGCCGGTGGTCGACGACGCGTACGACTGGGGTCGGATCGCCGCGGCCAACGCGCTCTCCGACGTGTACGCGATGGGCGGCACCCCGCTGGTGGCGCTCAACCTGCTCTGCTGGCCGCGCGACGTGCTCCCGCTCGAGTTGGCCCGTGAGGTGCTGCGCGGCGGTCAGGACGTGGCGCGGGAGGCCGGCTGTCACCTGGCCGGCGGGCACAGCGTGGACGACGACGGCCCGAAGTACGGTCTCGCGGTCACCGGCACGGTCCGGCCGGAGGAGCTGATCACCCTCGACGCCGGGCGGGCCGGGGTGCCGTTGTCGCTGACCAAGCCGCTCGGGGTGGGCGTGCTGAACACCCGGCACAAGGCGACCGGTGAGAGCTTCCCGGAGGCGGTGGCCACGATGAGCGCGCTCAACCGGGACGCCGCCCGCGCGGCGGTCGCCGCCGGCATCCGGTGCGGCACCGACGTGACCGGGTTCGGGCTGCTCGGGCACGCCTCGAAGCTGGCGCGGGCCAGCCAGGTCACTGTGGCCATCGACACCGCCCGGGTGCCCTACCTGGCCGGCGCGCGCGAGGCGCTGCGCGACGGGTTCGTCAGCGGCGGTAGCCGGCGCAATCTGGACTGGGTGACCCCGTGGACCGACTTCGGCGTGGCGGACGAGGCGGAGCGGCTGCTGCTGGCCGACGCGCAGACCTCCGGTGGCCTGCTGGTCGCCGGCGAGGTGCCGGGCGCTCCGGTGGTGGGCGAGCTGCTGCCCCGGGGGGAGCACCGGGTCGTCCTGCGCTGAAGGGGGGCGGTGGACCTGCGGGAGGACACGCGGTGGCGGTGGTGCGGAGGGCGCACCATACCCGATAAACTGTCACCTTCCCGCTACTCCGAGCAATGCTGCTCAGGGAAATTTTGCCCGGAATGGTCACAGACCGGTAACTTGCCCCCGGCTGGGGTCAAATGCCCCCCACCATCGTGTGTAAGGCCCGATCCGGAGGCCGGTGGGGACGAACGCAGCGAGGAGGCGGAATGACCGAGCTGTGGAACTGGAGAATCGACGGGGCTCAACCCGTGGAGGTCTACCCGGCGCTGGCCGAGGCGCTTGGTCGGGTGGTGATGCCGTTGGCGGCGGCCGACCCGGCGCGGCTGCCGGCGTACGCGGTGGTGTGTGACGTCTGGCAGGCGCCGGGCGAATTCGCGACGGTGGTGGACTGCTACGGGGTGCCCGAGCAGCTCTCCGAGCACGCGAGCATCGCCGCACTGGCCCGATTGCTGGGCCGCAACTGCCTGTTGCGCGACGACACGCTCGACGCGGGCCGGCACCTGCTCGTCGCCCCGGACGGCACTGTCCGTCCGGTGCACTTCGACGTGCGGGACACCGACGACGGTGAGGTGCTCAGCAGGCTGCGGCTCTGCTCGCTGGGCGACCCGGGTTGTCGGGGCTGGTCGCAGTGCCACCGCTCACGCTGGGCGCCGGACACCGTCGCCCCAGCGCTCGCCGCGGCCTGACCCTCTTCAGGGTCAGGCCCGGCCGGGTGCCGAGCCGGTGAGCGGCGGTCAGCTGGCGGCGGTGGCCGACCGGTCCGGGGTGCCCGATCCGGCACCCCGCACCACCAGTTGGTCGAGCAGGGTGCGCGTCGCCTCGGCCACGGCGGCCACCGCGGCGTCGAACGCGGCGGCGTTGTGCGCGGCGGGCGCCCGGAAACCAGAGATCTTCCGGACGTACTGCAACGCCGCCGCCTCGACGTCCGCGTCGGTCACCTGCGGGGTGAACGGTTCACGCAGCGTCTTGATGCTCCGGCACATGTCAGCTCCTCCTCGGTCCAGCGCGGTCTACCACTCGCCGTGCCGGCTATGGTACCGACGGTGACACTGGGTCGATATTTGTCTATCCTGGTCACGGACCAGAGCCGTTCGAGCCACAGCCGCCGCTCGCGCTCCCAGCGCCCCGGGCCCCCGGAGACTCATTGTGGACCATGCCCCCGCCCGCACATCCCGTCCCGACCTAGACAATCTCACCCGTAGCCTGCACACCCCGCTGGACCGGATCCCCGTCGAGCACGCCGATCTGATCGAGGCGGTGCGCAGGCGCGTCGTCACGAACGACTCCGTGCCGTCCGGCACCGTGGCCGTCGCCGCCTTCAACTCGTCCATCTGAGCGATGGCCTGCCGGTGCGGTGCACCCGGAGTGGGCGGATCCTGCCGGCGGATCAGTCAGTTCGTGCTGAAGGTGCACAGCCGGTGTGACCTCAGCTGCGACCACTGCTACGTCTACCAGCACGCCGACCAGACCTGGCGTGGCCGCCCGGCGCGGATGCCGCCGGCCACGGTCCAGGCCGCCGCACGGCGGATCGCCGAACACGCCCGCGAGCACGGCCTGCCGGTCGTGCACGTGGTGCTGCACGGGGGTGAGCCGCTGCTGCTGGGCGCCGCCGGGTTGCGGGAGGTGCTGGCCGAGCTGCGCACGACGATCACCCAGTGGGCGCGGCTCGACCTGCGCATGCAGACCAACGGCGTACTGCTCGACGAGGAGCTGTGCCGGCTCTTCGTCGAGTACGACGTGCGGGTCGGGGTCTCCTTCGACGGCGACCGCGCCGCCAACGACCGCCACCGGGTCTTCGCCCACGGCGGCAGCAGCCACGACCAGGTCCGGCGGGCGCTGGCTCTGCTCCGGCGACCGGAGCACCGCTCCAGCTACGCCGGCATCCTCTGCACCATCGACGTCCGCAACGACCCGGACCGGGTGTACGAGGCACTGCTGGCCGAGAGCCCGCCCCGCGTCGACCTGCTGCTGCCCCACGCCACCTGGGACCACCCCCCGCAGCGCCCCGGCGCGGACCCCACCCCGTACGCGGACTGGCTGGGGCGGATCCACCGGCGGTGGGTGGACGACGGGCGGCCCATGTCGATCCGGATGTTCGAGGCGCTGCGCCCGGGCGGCGGTGGTACCGAGGCGTTCGGCCTCGCGCCGGCCGACGTGCTGGTCATCGAGGCGGACGGCAGTTGGGAGCAGGTCGACTCGCTGAAGACCGCGTACCACGGTGCGGCCGGCACCGGGTTCGACGTGTTCGACCACCCGGTGGACGAGGTCGCGCGGCACCCCGGGGTCGCCGTCCGGCAGGACGGCGTGGACGGGCTCTGCGCGACCTGCCGGTCCTGCCCGGTGGTCGACCGGTGCGGCGGTGGCCTGTACGCCCACCGCTGGCGCACCGGGTCGGGCTTCGACAACCCCTCGGTGTACTGCGCCGACCTGCTCCGCCTGATCGACACAGTGGACGCCCACCCGCCGCCCACACCGCCCGCGTCGGGCGAATGGTCCGCCACCTTGCCGGTCGACGAGTTGCTGGACGACCTGGCGACCGGGCACGGGTCGACGTCGACGCTCGCGCTGCTCGCCGCCACCCAGCTCTCCATCACCCGGGCGCTGCTGGCGGCCTGCCGGGACCGGTCCGGCACCAGCGCCGCCTGGGAGCTTCTCGTCCACCTCGACCAGGCGGCGCCGGAGGCGGTTCGGGCGGTCCTGGCGCACCCGTTCGTCCGGCCCGCGCTGGTGCACCGCCTCGACCCGTCGGCCCCGCCCGGTCTCGGCGCGGCGGTCGACCCACTGCCGGCCCTCGCCATCGCGGCGGCGCTGCGGGCCGGCGTCCCGGCCGCGATGCCCGTCCCGGTGCGGGCCGACACGATCACGTTGCCCACGCTCGGCAGCCTGGTGCTGCCCGGCCTGGGGGAGAGCGCCGAGGTGACCGTCCGGCCCGGCGAGGTCCAGATCCGGGGCGGGTCGGTCGCGCAAACGGTGCTCCTCGATCCGCTGGCGTCGTCGTCGACCGGCTGGCTTCCGACCCGCGACGTGCCGGTGCCCGGTGGCCGGTTGCTTTTGGAGGACGGCGACCCGTACCGCGACTGCTACGGCCAGCCGGTGGAATCCCGTCTGGAGGTGCCGGCGGCGCGGGCGTTGGGCCGTACCCTGGCGGAGGCCTGGCAGGTCGTGCACCGGGACGTGCCGGCGCACGCGGCGGCGCTCGACGGCGGTCTGCGTGCCGTCGTCCCGTTGGCGCCCGACCCGGCGCGACCCCTGCGGAGCGCGACCGCCCGGCACGCGTTCGGCGCGGTCGCCGTCACCCCGCATCCCGACCCGGAGACCATGGCGGTGCTGCTCGTGCACGAGTGGCAGCACGCGAAGCTGGGTGCGGTGCTCGACCTGTACGACCTGGTCGAACCCGGGCAGGAAGGCCGGATCCGGGTGCCCTGGCGCCCCGACCCGCGGCCACCGGAGGGCGTGCTCCAGGGGGTGTACGCCCACCTCGCCGTAACCCAGGTCTGGCAGTCCCGGGCGGCCACCGACCAGCGGGACGCGTCGGCGCACGCGGCCCACTTCCTGGCCTGGACCCGGGACGGCGTCGACGCGCTGCTGGCCAGCCGGTCGCTCACCGCGGCGGGTGAGCGGTTCGTCGGCCAGCTGCGCCACGCCCTGGAGGAGACCCGTGTCGGGTCCAGATGAGCACCCACTGCCCAGACTGGGCCGCCCCCGCCTCGCCGACGACCTGCGGGCGCTGGGCGTACGCCCGGGGGTGTGCCTGCTGGTGCACTGTGGCCTCCGTCGGGTCGGCCCGCTGGAGCACGGCCCGGCGACCCTCGCCGGCGCGCTGCGCGACGTCCTCGGCCCGGCCGGCACGCTGCTGGTGCCCACCCAGACCGATGGCAACTCGACCACCTCCCGAGCCCACCTGGCAGCCACCGCCGGCATGGACCAGGCGCAGCGCGAACGGTACGAGGCGGCGCTGCCTGGCTGGGACCGCCGGACCACCCCCTCCCAGCGGATGGGTGCGCTCGCCGAGTACGTCCGGTGCACCCCCGGTGCCGTGCGCAGTGACCATCCACAGACCTCCTTCGCCGCGCTGGGCCCTCGGGCCCGGCAGCTCACCGACGGCCATGACCTCACCTGCCACCTGGGAGAACGCTCACCGGTTGGCGGCCTCTACGCGGCGGACGGGCAGATCCTGCTGCTCGGCCTCGGCTACGAGGCGTGCAGCGCCCTGCACCTGGCCGAGTACCGGCTGCCGGTGCCGTTGCCCGAGCGCGAATACCACTGCTTCCGGCTCGTCGACGGGCGGCGGGTCCGCCTCGACTTCCGGGCGCTCGACCTGGACGACCGGGACTTCCCGATGGTCGGGGCCGCGCTGGACGAGACGCCGTTGGTGCGCCGCGGTCGGGTGGGGCGGGCCACCGCCCGGCTGCTGCCGGCGCGGGCCGCTGTCGACTTCGCGACTGGTTGGTTCGCCACGAACCGGTTGGCGGCGCGGCGTTGACGCGGGGACTACGCTGATGTTCCGGCCGCGTGGGGAGGGCGGAGGGGCAGCGGTGAGCACAGTGGACGCACCCTCCAGAGCACGCGCCCCGCTCTTCTTCATCAGCTATTCGCGGGCACCGGTCGGCCGGGCCACCGGCAAACCCGCCGAGTACGTCTCCCGTTTCTTCGAGGACCTCTCCGTCCACGTCAGCGAGCTGGTCGGCCCGGTGACCGGAGTGGACGCCGGCTTCCTGGACACCTCCATCGCCGGCGGCGAACGCTGGAGCCCGGAGCTTCTCCAGGCCGCCGGCACCTGCCAGGTCTTCGTTCCGCTGGTGTCCAGCGCGCTGCTCGGCAGCGAGTGGTGTGGCCGGGAGTGGGACGCGTTCTCCCGCCGACGGATCACCCCGCGACACAGCTCCGCCTCGGTCCACGAGACGGCGATCGTGCCGGTGACCTGGTCGCCGACGAACGGCACCGTTCTGCCCCGGGTGCTCCGCGACATCCAGCGCTTCACCCCGACCGCGATGCCGGATCCCGACATCGCGGTGCACTACCAGCGGGACGGGGTCTACGGCTTGCTGACCATGCAGTGGGAGAACGCGTACCGGGCGGTGGTCTGGCGGCTCGCGCAGCGGATCGTGGCCATCCACCGGTCGTACCTTGTCGAACCCTGGGTGCCGGCGAGCGTGGACGAGCTGTGCAACCGGTTCGCCGAGGAGCCGACGTGAGCCCGCCGGCGGACCGGCGCCGAACCGGGGCGCGCGGAACGTACTTCTTCCTGAGCTACGCCCACTCGGCGCCGCCCCCGGGTGCCCGGGCCGACGCCGACGTCTGGGTCGGCCAGTTCTTCGCCGACCTGACCGACGAGGTGCGGCGGCAGGCGCGCCCGGTCGCCGGAATGCGGATCGGCTTCTTCGACCAGCACATCCCGTTGGGCGCCGACTGGAAGGCGGCCCTCGCCGAGGCGCTCGGTGACGCCGAGGTCTTCGTCCCGCTCTACTCACCCGGCTACTTCAGCCGCCCCTGGGCGTTGGGAGAGCAGGAGTCCTTCCGGGCCCGGCTGACCGCCGCCGGGTCGGCCCGGCTCACCGCCGGCCACCTCACCCCGGTGCTGTGGATCCCGTTCCCCCCGTGGGAGGCCCACCCGGAGCTGGACGGCGCCCTGGACCTGGGCAGGGACGTCCCGGAGTACGCCGCCGACGGCCTGCGCGCGTTCTGCATGCTGGCCTCCTACCGGGCCCAGTACGAGCTGCTGCTGAGCCGCCTGGCGAGCCGGATCGTGCACACCGCCGAGCGGCGACCGATGGGCCCGTCCCGGGCGCCCGGCCTGGACGAGGTGGTCCGTCCCGCGCCGACCGACCCGGACTTCGTCGTCGCCGTCCTGGCCCCGACCCGGGACCGGCTGCCGGCCGATCGCGACCCCGCCGGCTACGCCGCCAGCGGCCGGCTCTGGCGGCCGTACGGGCGTAGCCAGCAACTGCCCGCCGCCGAGTACGCGGTCAGCACCGCCGAGCGGCTCGGGCTGTCGGCCCGTACCGAGGACTTCGCGCAGGCATCCGCGCTGCTCGACCGGCGGCCGGCCGTGTTGCTGGTCGACCCGTGGATCGCGGCGGCGCCGGATGCGGCCGGGGTCCTCGCCCGCCTGCTGCGCGGCCTGCGGGAGTGGGTCGTTCCGCTGGTGGTCACCGACGACGACGACAGCCAGGACGCCACCCGCTGGGCCACCGAGGTCACCCAGCTGTTGCAGGACGCCGGTCTGCCCCAGGTGAAGCGCGCGTGCAGCATGCCGGAGTTCGTCGACCTGATGCCGGCGCTGGTCACCGAGGCTCGCCGGCAGTTCCTCAAGTACGGCCCGGTCGTGCCCTTCGAACCACCGCCGGAGCCGGTGCCGAGCCTGCGTGACGGCCTGCCCGCCGCCGGTTCGACTGTTTCCACCGACCCCGCTTCCACCGACCCCGCGTCCCCGCCTGATGATCCGGCCCCACCGCGTCCCCACGGAGAAAACCGATGAACAACGATCGCGAAGGCCAGGTCGTCACCTTCTACTCGTTCAAGGGTGGAACGGGCCGGACGATGGCGCTGGCAAACGTGGCCTGGATCCTGGCGGCCAGCGGCCGGCGGGTGCTCGTCGCCGACTGGGACCTCGAGTCACCCGGTCTGCACCGCTTCTTCCACCCGTTCCTCGACGCCGAGGCGATTCAGGGCACCAGCGGCGTGATCGACATGATCCGCGACTACGAGTGGGAGACCACCCGGGTCGACGACCGACCGGACCGCTGGATGGAGCAGTACGCCCGGGTCGGGCGGCACGCGTTCTCCCTGCGCTGGAACTTCCCCGACGGCGGCGGCCTCGACTTCCTCTCCGCCGGCCGGCAGAACAGCGACTACGCCGTCTCGGTGAGTGGGCTGGACTGGGACAACTTCTACAACCGGCTGGGCGGGGCGCAGTTCTTCGAGGCGCTGCGGGCGGACATGAAGCGCCAGTACGACTTCACCCTGATCGACAGCCGGACGGGCTTGAGCGACGTCGCCGACATCTGCACCCTGCACCTGCCGGACACCCTTGTCGACTGCTTCACCCTCAGCGACCAGGGCATCGACGGCGCGGCCCGGGTGGCGCACTCGGTACGGGACCGGTACCGGCGACGTGACATCCGGGTCCTGCCGGTGCCGATGCGCGTCGACCAGGCCGAGAAGGAGCGGGCCGAGGCGGGTCGCCTGCTGGCCATGCGCCGGTTCGCCGGGTTGCCCGCCGGCATGACCGAGGCGGAACGGCGGCGGTACTGGGCCGCTGTGGAGGTCCCCTACCGGCCGTTCTACGCGTACGAGGAGACCCTCGCGACGTTCGGCGACCCGCCGGGCTCACCGACGTCGCTGCTGGCCGCGTTCGAGACGTTGACCGGGATCCTCACCGACGGCGCGGTGACCGCGCTGCCACTGATGGACGAGTCCGTGCGGGAGCGGGGCAAGGCTCGCTTCCGCCGACGCACCGAGGCGATCGACGACCAGATCGTGCTCCGGTACGCGCCGGAGGACGCCATCTGGGCCGAGTGGCTGGAACGGGTGCTCAGCTCGGCCGGGCTGCGGGTGGTGGAGCCCACTGCCGCCGTGGGGTCGGCCGGTACGCCGGCCCCGCGCACGCTGACGGTGGTCTCGCCGGCCTACGTGGCGACGCCGTCCGGTGGCCTGCCCGACCGGGACACCAGCACCGGCTCCACGGCCCTGGCCGTGTACGTCGCCGACCTGCGGCCGCTGGCGGAGTTCCCGTCCCAGAGTTCCACCAACCTGGTCAACGTGAGCGCCACGACCGCCGTGGAGCGGGTGTTGCGGCTGGTCGGCCGGCCGGTGCCGTCGTCGGCGGACGGGCCGGCGGGCGGGGCCACCCGTTACCCCGGCACCGAGCCACTGATCTTCAACGCCCCCAACCGGAACGCCCGGTTCACCGGCCGGGAGGACGACCTGGCCCGGCTGCGCGCGCAGTTGCAGAGCGGGGGCAGCGCTGTGGTGCTGCCGGTCGCCCTGCAGGGCATGGGCGGCGTCGGTAAGACGCAGGTGGCCTTGGAATACGTGCACCGGTTCAAGGCCGCGTACGACGTGGTCTGGTGGATCGTGGCGGACCCGCCGCAGTTCGTCGACACCGCCCTCGCCGACCTCGCCGGTCGCCTCGGCATCCTCGTCGGTCCCACCCTGCCCGACACGGTCCGGTCGGTGCTGCAGGTGCTCGGCCGTGGTGAGCCGTACGAGCGGTGGTTGGTCGTGCTCGACAACGCCGAGGAACTCGACCAGATCGAGCCCTTCCTGCCGCAGGGCCCCGGGCACGTCCTGTTGACCTCCCGCAACCGCGCGTGGGGTGACCGGGCCAACCCGATCCAGGTGGACGTCTTCGACCGCACCGAGAGCGTGGCGCACCTCGCCCAGCGGGTGCCCACGATCAGCCCGGAGGAGGCCGACCGTGTTGCCGAGGCGCTCGGCGACCTGCCGATCGCGGTGGCCGCGGCGGGTGCCTGGCTCGCCGACACCGGCACGTCGGTCGCCGACTACCTGCGGCAGATCGAACGGCACGGCCCCAGCGCCCTCTCCGTGGAGGCGACCTGGGACCTGTCGCTGAACCGGCTGCTCGAGCGGGCGCCCGCCGCGTACCGGCTGTTGCAGCTCTGCTCGGTGCTGGCCCCGGAGATCGCCCTCGAACTCATCTACAGCGACGAGATGGCGGCGGCCCTCGTGCCGTTCGACCCGTCGGTGTCGGAGCGGCTCGTGCGCGGCGCCCTGGTCCAGCAGATCAACCGCCTGGCACTGCTCAAGCTCGACGTCCAGGGCGGTCGGGTCCAGGTGCACCGGCTGTTGCAGGCGGTGGTCCGGGACCGGATGACCGACGACGAGATCACCGCCGCCCGACACCAGGTGCACCTGGTGCTGGCCGCCTCCCGACCCCGTGGCGACGTGGACGACCCGACCACCTGGGCCCGGCTGCGCATGCTCTGGCCGCACCTGGAGGTTTCCGAGGCTTTGACCTGCCCGGACGAGTCGGTGTGTCAGCTGCTCATCGACCGGGTCCGTTATCTGTGGCAGCGCGGCGGTCTGGACCAGGCCGACGTGTTCAGCCAGGAGGTGGACGACACCTGGAGCGCGCGGCTCGGCGACACGCGTGAGGAGACCGAGGCGTCGCCGCTGGGCCGCCAGTTGTTGCACCTGCGGTTCAACCGGGCGAACATCCTGCGCAGCCTGGGCCGGTTCGACGAGGCGCGGGACCTGGACGAGGCGGTGCTCGCCGAGCAACGCCGGCTGCTGGGCCCGCTGCACCCGCACAGTCTGATGACCGCCGGCAGCCTCGGCGGTGACCTGCGGGCGCTCGGCCGCTACGCCGAGGCCCTGGAACGGGACCGGTCCACCTACGCCTCCTGGCTCCAGGTGTTCGGCGAGGACCACCCCCGGACGTTGAGCGCCGCCAACAACCTCGCCGTCTCGTACCGGCTGGTCGGCGACTACCGGTCGGCCCGACGATGGGACGACGAGGTGCACCAGCGGCGGCGGCTGGTGCTCGGCCCCACCCACCCGTACACCCTCGTCTCGGCGGTGCGGCTCGGCAGCGACCTGCGGGAAGCCGGCGAGTACGAGCGGTCCGCCGCCCTGCTGCGCACTGTGTACGAGACGTACTGCGAGGTGCTCGGGCCGGACGACGGCCAGAGTCTCGCCGCTCAGGTCAACCTGGCGGTGTCGCTGCGCAGCTCCGGTCGGGGCAGCGAGGCCGCGCCGTTGTTCGAGACCGCCTACCGTGAGCTCGACGAACGCTTCGGTCCGGACAACCCGGACACGGTGGCGTGCCGGTCGAGTCGCGCGGCGAACCTGTTGGCCGTCGGTGACGCGGCTCGGGCGCTGACCGAGATGACAGCTGTGCGCCTGGCGTTCGAGGAGCAGCTCCGGCTCGGCCCGGAGCACCCGCACACACTGGCGACGGTGAGCAACATCTCGGCGGCGGAGCGCGCATTGGGGCGCAGGTCGGACGCGCTCGCCTCGGCGGCCCGGGCGGTCGGGGAGTTGCGCAAGGTGCTCGGCCCGGACCACCCGCACACCCTCGCCGCGGAGGTCAACCAGGCGGTGTGCCTCGCCGAGGAGGGCGACCGGGAGTCGGCGCGGGACCGGCTGCGGGAGACCGCCGGCCGGCTGGCCGCGGTGATCGGCGCGGACCACCCCGACACGCTGCGCTGCCTCGGCGATCTCGCCCTGGTGTCGAGGCGGGCCGGCGACGGCGCGGCCAGCGAGGACGTGGGCGACGTGGCGGACCGGCTGGCCGAGGTGATCGGTCTGGAACATCCCACGGTGCAGACCCTGCGCGAACGGCGGTTCGTGGTCCGGGTGATCGACCCACACACGATCTGACCGGGTCGTCCGGCGGGCAGGTCGTTGTCGGGCCGGTCCGGTGGGGCCGGGCGCTCAGGGCCGCGGGCTGGTCGCGAGGTCCGGCGTGGCCAGCCAGGTCAGGGTCTGCGGCAGGATCTCCACCGCCCCGAAGTGCGCGGCGCCGGGCTGCACCTGCACCTCGGCGCGCGGGATCCGCGAGGCGAGCCAGTGGGAGTGCTCCACCGGGGAGAAGCGGTCCTGCTCGCCGTGCCAGAGCCGGACCTCCGCGCGGATGGCCCCCAGGTCGAACCCCCAGCCGCGCCGGATCGCCAACACGTCGTCGATCCAACCCTCGGGGCCGTGTCGCAGCGCCTCGGAGTACATGTCGGTCAGCAGTCGCCGGATCGCGACGTCGTCGACGACCCGGATGTCCTCGTCGGGCAGTTGGGGGCGGAGGAAGTCCAGCAGCGTCATCGGGTCCCGGCGGGCCTCCTCCGCGCGAACCTTCAGGTTGAGCGTGAGCTCGGCCAGGTCCTCGTCGGCCTGCCCGTAGTCCTCCACGTTCGATTCCGCCATGCCCGCGTACCAGTCCAGGTCGGGCGCGCCGGCCGGGGCGAGCCCCACCAGCACGGCGGCCCGGGTGACCCGGTCCGGCAGCAGCGCGGCGCAGGCCAGGGCATGCGGCCCGCCACCGGACCGGCCCACCACCGAGAACTGGTCGATGCCGAGGTCGTCGGCGATCGCTGCCACGTCGGCCGCGGCGTCGGCCACCCGCCGACCCTCGTGCCGGTCGGAGTCGCCGTACCCGGGTCGGTCGTAGCAGACGAGGTGCACACCGAGGCGGTAGACGACGATGCCCCGGGGCCGGGGGCCGCTGCGGCTGCCCGGGGTGCCGTGCAGCAGGAAGACCGCCGGCCCGTCCGGCGATCCCGAAGTCTCCACCGCGAGGTGCCGTCCGTCCGGGGCCGTGACGGTGCGCTGTGTCGCATCTTGTCGCGTCACGGTTGGCCTCCCGCGGGTCGTCATGTGCTCCCCCGTGAACGGAGCCGCGCATCGTCGGCGCCGAGTGCAAAGCCCCCGAAATCGCCCAGAACACATTCTTGTTGTGCAGCGTACTGCCCGTCGTGGATGCCCGCCATGGGCCAGCGGGTCAATGCCGGTGGGTTGGGCCACCCGAACGGGCCGCTACCCTGGTAGCCCGAGGGGAAGGGGCACCAAGAGGGTGGCTAGGACCTACAACGTCGTGACGTACGGCTGCCAGATGAACGTGCACGATTCTGAGCGGATCTCCGGCCTGCTCGAACAGGCCGGCTACGTGCGCGCCGTGCCGACCGACGACACCCCGGACATCGTCGTCTTCAACACCTGCGCGGTGCGGGAGAACGCGGACAACCGGCTCTACGGCAACCTCGGTCGCCTGCGCCCGGTGAAGGACAAGCACCCCGGGATGCAGATCGCTGTCGGCGGCTGCCTGGCCCAGAAGGACCGCGGCGACATCGTCCGCAAGGCGCCCTGGGTGGACGTGGTCTTCGGCACCCACAACATCGGCGCGCTGCCGGTGCTGCTGGAGCGGGCCCGGCACAACGCCGCCGCCGAGGTGGAGATCCTGGAGTCCCTCGACGTCTTCCCGTCCACGCTGCCCACCCGCCGCGAGTCCACCTACGCCGGTTGGGTGTCGATCTCGGTCGGCTGCAACAACACCTGCACGTTCTGCATCGTGCCGGCGCTGCGCGGCAAGGAGAAGGACCGGCGCCCCGGCGACATCCTCTCCGAGGTGCGTGCCCTGGTCGACGAGGGCGTGCTGGAGGTGACCCTGCTCGGGCAGAACGTCAACTCGTACGGCGTGGAGTTCGGCGACCGGTACGCGTTCGGCAAGCTGCTGCGGGCCTGCGGCGACATCGACGGGCTGGAGCGCGTCCGGTTCACCAGCCCGCACCCGAAGGACTTCACCGACGACGTGATCGCCGCGATGGCCGAGACGCCGAACGTCTGCCACTCGCTGCACATGCCGTTGCAGTCCGGCTCCGACGACGTGCTCCGGGCGATGCGCCGGTCCTACCGTTCCGAGCGCTACCTGGGGATCATCGAGAAGGTCCGCGCGGCGATGCCGGACGCGGCGATCACCACCGACATCATCGTCGGCTTCCCCGGTGAGACCGAGGCCGACTTCCAGCGCACCCTGGACGTGGTCCGCGAGGCCCGGTTCTCCTCGGCCTTCACCTTCCAGTACTCGAAGCGGCCCGGCACCCCCGCCGCGACCATGGACGATCAGCTGCCCAAGCAGGTCGTGCAGGAGCGCTACGAGCGGTTGGTCGCTACCGTCGAGGAGATCACCTGGGCGGAGAACAAGCGCCTCGTCGGGGAGACCGTCGAGGTGCTGGTAGCGGTCGGCGAGGGCCGCAAGGACGAGCGGACCGGCCGGATGTCGGGTCGGGCCCGCGACGGTCGACTGGTGCACTTCGCGACCGAGACCGCCGGTGGGGAGTCCCTCGCTGGGCAGATCCGGCCGGGCGACATCGTGCACACCACCATCACGTACGCGGCGCCGCACCACCTGAACGCCGACGGACCGCCGGTGGCGCACCGGCGCACCCGGGCCGGCGACGCCGCCGAGGCGGGTCGCTCCCCGCGTACCCCCGGGGTTCTGCTCGGTCTGCCGACGATCGGCGCACCGCCGGTCGCGCCTGCCCCCGTCGCTGGCTGCGCCACCCACTGACCGCACGGAAGGGCCCCCCGGACGGGGGCCCTTCCGTGAAGGGCTGAGTCAGACGGTGATCCGGCCGGCGCCGGCGCCCGCCGTCACGATGGACTTGACGGTGCTCGCGGTGTCCAGCTGGTAGGAGTACGGGATGCTGGCCACGCTGCCGCCGGCCTGGCCGGTGGGCGAGTTGACGAAGTGGTTGTTGCGGGCGACCAGGCTGCCGGGCCCCGAGTCCCCCTCGCCGAGGTGGTACGGGTCGTCGACGTTCTCGAAGTAGTTGCCCTCGACGAGCACCCCGGCGTTCTCGGTGGACGCGACGCCGTAGCCGCCGTTGGCCCGGTAGTAGTTGTTGTACACGTGCACCGGGTTGCCGAAGCGCACCCGGGGGTTGCGCTGGTTGCTGCCGTCGAACCAGTTGTGGTGGTAGCTCACCCGCAGGTGGCCGACGTCCTGGCTGGCGTTGTCGTCGCTGTGGCCGAGCAGCATTGTCTTGTCGTGGCTGGAGACCCGGTTCCATGAGACGGTGACGAAGTCGGAGCCGCGCTTGATGTCGACGGCGCCGTCGTACCCGTTGCTGAAGCTGTTGTGGTCGATCCAGATGTTGGTGGCCGACTCCTGCACGTTGATCGCGTCGTCGTTCCAGCTGCGGAAGGTCAGGTTGCGGATGATCACGTTGCGGTCACCGCTGACGTTGAGCCCGCAGCCGGCGATGGTCGCGCCGTAGTTGCCGAGGATGGTCTTGTTGGACCGGACCCGCAGCATGCCCGAGCAGGTGATCGTCCCGGACACCCGGATCACCGCGGCGCCTGTCGCGTTCAGCGCGCTGGTCAGCGCCGAGGCGGTGGTGACGGTGGTGGTGGCCGCGGTGCCGCCACCGGTGGTGCCCCCGTTCTGGGTGGCCCACCCGACCAGTGTCGACGGCGGCTGGGTGCTGGGCGGGGGAGTGCTCGACGGTGGCGGGGTGGTCGGCGGCGGCGTGGTCGGGGTGGTGCTGCCGGTGCAGGCGACGTTGTTCAGTGTGAAGCCGCTCGGAGCCGGGTTGCTGGAGTTGTTCCAGCTCGCGTTGAAGCCGAACGTGGCGCTGGCGTTGGTCGCCAGACTGCCGTTGTAGTCGACGTTTGTCGCGGAGACCTGGTTGCCGCTCTGCGAGGCGGTGGCGCCCCACGCCTGGCTGACCTGCTGACCGGCCCCGTACGACCAGCGCAGCGTCCATCCGGAGACCGGGTCGCCGAGGTTGGTGACTGTGACGTTGCCGGTGAATCCGCCCGGCCACTGGCTGGCGACCGTGTAGGCCACCTGGCAGCCGGCGGCCGCCTGGGCGGACACGGAGGTCAGCAGCCCGGCGGTGACCAGGGTGGCGGTGGCTGCGGCGGTGGTGGCGATCAGCGTCATTCGACGCCGTCCTGTGCGCATGCTGCTTCCTTTCGAGAAGGCGGACGGAGGTGTCGCGACGCCCATGCCCGTGGGCGGCGAGTCTCGGCCGGGACCAGTGGTCCTCGGGCCCGCCAGTGCAGGTTCGTGAAGGAAAGCGGCTCCCGCGCTCGCGCCCACCGACGAAGAGGCAAGCGCTTTCCCGATGAAAGCATAGAAGAACCTTGATGTAAATGGCCGGGACGGCCGATGCGGTGCGCACCGGCCGTCCCGGGTGGGTCAGCAGCTGGCGCCGCTGAGTTTCACAGTGCCCGGCGCGCTGGCCGTGCCGTTGGCAGTGAAGCCCACCGTGACCGACCCGCCCGCCGGCAGCGACGGAGCGTGGCTCGGAGCGGCCGCGGTGACCGTCGTGCCGGACTGCGTGACTGTGGCGTTCCAGCCACTGCCCAACGTCACCCCGGACGGCCAACTCCAGGTGACCGCCCATGGGTTCACCGCGCCCGAACCGGTGTTCTTCACTGTCAACTCGCCCTGGAAGCCGCCCTGCCAGGCGTTGACCTGCCGGTAGGTGGCCGTGCAGGCGCCGGCCGGCGGGTCCGTCGGCGGGTCCGTCGGACCACCGGTCGGCCCGCCGCCACCGGACGGCGCGATCAGGTACGGCTGGAGGATCGCCTGCTTGGCGGTGTTGACGTTGGTCCAGTCGTCAAGAGCGATACCGCCGGTGTCACCCGAGTTGGGGTTCCACGACCAGTAGGTGAAGGACATCCCGGTCACCCCGGTCCCGGTGTACGCCATCAGCTTCTCCAGCCACACCTTGTCCTTCGGGTCGACCAGGGTGCTGCCGAACTCGCCCATCATGATCGGCGCGATGTTCTGCTTGTACAGGTAACCGAAGTACTTGTCCCAGATGGCCGGCATGTTCGCCGGGTAGTCCGGGGCGTCGAACCAGGTCTGCCGGTACACCGAGGTGGCGTACTCGTGCGGCGAGTAGACCAACCGGTTCGCCACGGTCAACCGGACCGGGAACTGCCCCGCCTTCGACAGGTTGCCACCCCACCAACCGCAGTCCTCGTCGTTGCTGGTGTCGCCGTCCCACACGTTGGAGAGGCCGCCGCTCGGGCAGCTCACCCCCTCCACGAAGATCAACCAGTTGGGCTGGACACCGAGGATGGCGTTCCCGGCCCGCTCGGCGGCGAGCCGCCAGTCCCGGGTGGTGTCACCACAGCCCCAGCACGCCCCGGTGGCCGCCGGGTTGGTGCCCTCCGCGTGCGGCTCGTTGTGCAGGTCGGCGCCGATCACCGTCGGGTTGCCCGCGTACCGCTGGGCGAGCATCTTCCAGTCGTTGATCCAGGTCGCCTCGGAGACCGTCGACGTGTACCAGAGCGCCGACTGCCCGGCCGCCGTCGGCCGGTGCCGGTCCAGGATGATCCGCATGCCCTTGCTGCCGGCGTAGTCGATCACCTTGTCCAGGATCTGCAACGGCGACAGCCCGATCAGGTCCGGGTTGACGAAGTCGTTGATCCCACTGGCGGTCGCGCCCGGCTTCAGCGCGTCGTTCGAGTACGGCACCCGCAACGTGTTGTAGCCCAGCCGAGCCATGGTGTCGAGCTGCCCCCGCCACGGGTTGTTCGACCACAGCCCGTGGAAGGTCTTGTTGTCGGTCTCCATGCCGAACCAGTTGATGCCGGTCAACCGGACCGTGGCGCCGGTGCTGTCCACGATCTGGTTGCCGCTGGTATGCAGATAACCGGTACCGGTGCCAGCGGCAACGGCCGGGCTGGTGCTGACGGCGGCGGCGAGGAACACGCCGGCCGCGACGGTGACGAGCGCGGTGACCGCGCCGCCGAGAGCTTTGGGACGGAACATTCGAGCTCCACTTCGGAGGTCCGGCGCCGTCCGGAGACGACGCCGGCGGGCGGCCGTCCGCACGTCACGGTCCCCAAGGGGTACGCGGACAGTGCGCGACGGCCCATGTCACGCGGACGTAGTCACTCGCGGCAGCTCACCGGCGACCCGCGACGGCGGATGTTCCGCCTTCGTCGCCCTCGTGCCGGTGGCCCTACCTGGCTCCGTCGCTCATTCTGATCAGCCCGCGTCAATGCGTCAACCTGCCCCGTCGCCCCGTCGCCCCGTCGCCCCGTCGCCCCGTCGCCCCGCCGCACGCCGCCTCGTCCGGCCCGACAGGTGCACACCCGCCCACGGCCCGCCCGTCCCGTGCGCCACACCCACCCCGCGCCCCACCCCGCAGCCCTTTGCGCCGTGTGCCCCTGGATGATCGCGCTAGAACATGGATGTAGTGGCATCCCGGCCGCTTCGTGGCCACTACATCCAGGTTCGAGCGTGACCTTGACGGTCCCAGGCGCCCAACACCCGCCCCGGCCGCTCGGGAACGGTGTTCGTCGTCAAGATCCGCGCAGTTTCAGGGATGTTGCTGTCTCTCGCGCGTCGGAGGCAGCAACATCCGGGAAGGTGCGCAGATCTTGGCGCGAGGGCGCGAGGGCGCGAGGGCGCGAGGGCGCGAGGACCGAGGGGCGCGGGGCGCGGGGCGCGTGAGGTGGGGTGCGGGCGTTCGAGGGCGTGGGGGCGGACACGCGGGAGCCCCCGGTCCCGAGCGGGACCGGGGGCTCCGGACGTCGTCAGCTCAGCCGGCCTGCTCGGCGAGTTGGAGGAACTGCCGCTTGGAGGCGAGGGCCTGCTCAGCCTCCTTGATCCGGCGTGCGTCCCCGGCGCTCTGCGCCCGGGCCAGCCGGTCCTCGGCCTCCGCCACCTGCGCCCGCATCTGGGCGAGCAGCGGGTTGTCCTCCTTGGTGGTGCGGCGCCACGCCGAGTCCATCACGTCACGGACCTTGTCGTCGATGACGCGCAGTCGGCGCTCCAGCCCGGCGGCCGCCTCGCGGGGCACCCGGCCGGCCTCGTGCCACTGGGCCTGGATCTCGCGCAGCTTGGCCTGGGCGCCCTTGGGGTCGGCGTCGATGTCCAACGCCTCGGCCTCGGCGAGCAGGGCCTGCTTGCGCTCCAGGTTGCCGCGCTGCTCGTTGTCCCGTGCGGAGAAGACCTCGCTACGCCGGCTGAAGAACGCGTCCTGGGCACCCCGGAACCGTTCCCAGAGCTTCTGCTCGGCCTCCTTGGAGGCGCGCGGCGCGGCCTTCCACTGGGTCATCAGGTCCTTGAGCTGGTTGGCGGTGGCCGCCCAGTCGGTGGATTCCTGGAGCTTCTCCGCCTCGGCGACCAGCTCCTCCTTGACCGTCTGCGCCTGCTTGCGCTGCGAGTCCAGGGAGGCGAAGTGGGCGCCGCGGCGGCGGGTGAAGCCGTCCCGGGCGGCGGCGAACCGCTTCCACAGCTCACCGTCGGCCTTCTTGTCGACCCCGCGGATGGTCTTCCACTCGTCGAGGATCTCCTTGAGGCGGTCGCCGGCGGTCTTCCACCCGGTGGATTCGGCGGCCAGCTTCTCGGCCTCCTCGACCAGCGCGGTCTTGCGGGCCAGGGCCTCACCGCGAGCGGCGTCCCGGGCGGCGCGTGCTTCGCCGGCCTTCTCCTCGGCGAGGGTCGCCAGCTTGTCCAGGCGTGCGGCCAGCGCGTCGATGTCGCCGACCACGTTGGCCTCGGGCAGCGTGGTGCGGATCCGCCGGATCGTGCTCAACGAGTGCCCGGCGTCCGCCGCACCCGACTTGAGTCGCGCCTCGGTCAGGTCCACCTCGGTCACCAGGTCGGCGAAGCGACGTGCGAAGTGAGCCAGGCCCTCCTCCGGTGCTCCCGCCTGCCAGGATCCGACCACCCGCTCGCCCTCGGTGGTCTTGACGTACACGGTGCCGTCCGCGTCCACCCGTCCGAAGGCAGTCCAGTCGCTCATGTGCCCATCCTCGTTCTCCCGGCGTCGAGGGACTGATCCCCCGTCGCCGCCACGGCGCAGCCAAGTTGCTTCCGGCATTGTCACAGGTCCGACCCGGTCCGCGTCGAGCGCCTATCGCCGACCGTGACCATACGGTGTCCTAGGGGCCTAATGACCGGATCGGCTCGGAGACGCACCGGGGATTCCCGCTACGGTGAACGGGTGCCACTGGTCGCCGCCGCAGTCTGCCCGCATCCGCCCCTGCTCGTGCCCGAGGTGGCGGGCTCCGCAGCCCCGGAGTTGGATGATCTGCGGGCGGCCTGTGACACCGCCGTACGCCGGCTGCTGGCCGCCGATCCGGACATTCTGCTGCTGCTGGGCACCGGCCCGGTGACCGGCCCGATCCGCACCCCGGCGACCGGTTCCCTCCAGCCCTGGGGTGTCGACCTAGACGTGCCGCTGGTGCCCGGCCAGCCGGACCGGGGCGCGGTGCTGCCGTTGAGCCTGACCGTCGGCGCGTGGCTGCTGGCCCGCCACGACGCGCGGCCGCCGGTGACCGCCGTGCAGGTGGCCGCTGACGCCGGCCCGGCCGAGCTTGCCGCGCTCGCCGACGAGGTCGGCGCCGCCGGTGACCGGGTGGCGGCGCTGGTGCTCGGGGACGGGTCGGCCTGCCGGGGTGAGAAGGCACCCGGGTACGACGACGCGCGCGCCCTCCCGTACGACCAGGCGGTTGCCGCGGCGCTGGCCGACGCGGACCTGGATGCCCTGCTCGACCTCGACCCGGTGGTGTCGACGGAGCTGAAGGCCGCCGGTCGGGCCCCCTGGCAGGTTCTCGCCGGCGCGGCCCGCGCGGCCGGTGGTGGGTGGCGCGGCGAGTTGCTGCACGACTCCGCCCCCTACGGGGTGGCCTACTTCGTGGCGTCCTGGGAGCGGATGTGACAGGCGACGGGGTCGGCACTGTCGTCGCGGTGGTCGGCCCGACGGCGGCCGGCAAGTCGGCGCTGAGCATCGCGTTGGCGCACGCCCTCGACGGGGAGGTGGTCAACGCCGACTCGATGCAGCTCTACCGGGGCATGGACATCGGCACCGCCAAGCTGACCCTCGCCGAGCGGGACGGGGTGCCGCATCACCTGCTGGACATCTGGGAGGTCACCGAGCCGGCGAGCGTCGCGGAGTACCAGCGGCTGGCCCGCGCGGCGGTGGACGACATCCTGTCCCGGGGGCGGGTGCCGCTGCTGGTCGGAGGGTCCGGGCTGTACGTGCGGGCGGTGCTGGAGCGCTTCGAGTTCCCCGGCACCGACGCGGCGCTGCGGGAGCGGCTGGAACGGGAGTTGGCCGAGGTCGGTCCGGCCCCGCTGTACGCGCGGCTGCGCGCCGCCGACCCGGTCGCCGCCGAGGGCATCCTGCCCGGCAACGGTCGGCGGATCGTGCGGGCCTTGGAGGTGATCGAGCTCACCGGAGCGCCGTTCGCCGCGTCGTTGCCGCAGCCCACGCCGTACTACCCGTCGGTGCAGCTCGGCGTCGACCTGGACACCGCCGTGCTGGACGAGCGGATCGCGCTGCGGGTCGACCGCATGTGGGCCGACGGTCTGGTGCCGGAGACCCGGGAGTTGGTCGCACGCGGGCTGCCGGAGGGGCGGACGGCGAGCCGGGCGCTGGGCTACCAGCAGGTGCTGCGCCTGCTCGCCGGTGAGCTGACCGAGGCGCAGGCGCACGACGAGACGGTCCGGGCCACCCGGCGCTTCGTCCGCCGGCAGCGGTCCTGGTTCCGGCGTGACCCGCGGATCCACTGGCTGGACTCGACGACCCCGGACCTGATCGGGGCCGCCCTGCGTCTGGTGCCGGCCGCTGCGCGATGATGGGGGAGTGGAGTTCACCAAGGGCCACGGCACCGGCAACGACTTCGTCCTCCTTCCCGACCCGGACGGTCAGCTCGACCTGACTCCTGGGCTGGTCGCGGCGCTCTGTGACCGGCGTCGGGGCATCGGCGCGGACGGCGTCCTGCGGGTGGTCCGCGCGGCCAAGCACCCGGACGGCGCGGGCATGGCCGGCGAGGCCGAGTGGTTCATGGACTACTGGAACGCCGACGGCTCGTTCGCCGAGATGTGCGGCAACGGCGCCCGGGTGTTCGTGCGCTACCTGCTCGACACCGGCCTGGCCACGCCCGCCGGCGCGGCGCTGCCGGTGGTCACCCGGGCGGGCGTCGTGCGCGCGCTGGTCGAGGGCGACGCCGTGTCAGTGGAGATGCGCCGACCCCGGGTGTACGACAGTTCCGCCGCCACCCTCGGCGGGCTGACCCTGGCCGGTGCGGTGGTGGACGTCGGTAACCCGCATCTGGTCTGCGTGCTGCCGGCCGGCGTGGAGTTGTCGGCGCTGGACCTGACCGTCGCGCCGGGGTTCGACCCGGCGGTCTTCCCGAGCGGGGTGAACGTGGAGTTCATCGTGGCGGGCGACCCGGTCGACGGCACCGACGAACATTCCCTGATGCGGGTGTATGAGCGCGGCAGCGCCGAGACCCTGTCCTGCGGCACCGGTGCCTGCGCGGTGGGCGCGGTGGCGCTGCGCGACGCCGGCCGGGTCACCGGCGTGGTAGCCGTGGACGTGCCCGGCGGCCGCCTCACGGTGACTGTCACGTCGGACTCCTGCTGGCTCTCCGGCCCGGCCGTCCTGGTGGCCACCGGCGAGGTCGATCTCTCCACCCTGCCCGCCAACGTCTGACGCCGCGCTGTCTGCGCTGTCTGTCTGTGCGCGCTGTGCGCGCGTCGGCCGGCCGTCTGCCGTTGGCGTCCTTTGCTCTGCTTCAGCCCGCGAAACACCCGGTGTCCGGTAGTCGGACACGGGCCGTTTCCTTGGTTGAAGCAGAGCAAAGGACGGGAGACGACCTGTTCGCCCGGCCGTTCCTCGGCTCGCGGTGTCACACGCGGATGCCGGGCCTGTTCGTCACGGGGTGGCGCTGGCGTTCGCGGCGATCTCCGGCAGGTCTGCCGGGCCGGGGTCGGCGGCCGGCAGCGGGCTGGGGTTGTGCGCGGCGGCGCGGACGGCGGCGGCAACCGCCGGGGCGACCCGGGAGTCGAAGACGCTCGGCACGATCACCGTCGGGTTGATCTTCTCTTCGCCGACCACGTCCGCGATGGCCCGGGCGGCCGCGATGGCCATCTCCTCGGTGAACTCCTCGGCGTGCGCGTCCAACATGCCCCGGAACACCCCGGGGAACGCGAGCACGTTGTTGATCTGGTTCGGCTGGTCCGAGCGGCCGGTGGCGACCACGGCGGCGTGCTTGCGCGCCTCCCGCGGGTCGACCTCCGGGTCCGGGTTGGCCAGCGCGAAGACGATCGAGTCCTTCGCCATCTGCGCGATGTCATCGCCGGTGAGCAGGTTCGGCGCGCTGACCCCGATGAACACGTCGGCGCCCCGGATCGCGCCGGGCAGGTCACCGGAGTAGTTCTCCTTGTTGGTGTTCTCCGCCAGCCACTGCCACGCCGAGTTGAGCCCGGTCAGCCCACGGTGCAGGGCGCCCTCCCTGTCGTACGCGATGATGTCGCCGACGCCCTGGCGCAGCAGCAGCTTCATGATCGCGGTGCCGGCCGCGCCGGCTCCGGAGACGACCACCCGGACGTCCTCGAGCCGCTTGCCCACCACCCGCAGCGCGTTGGTCAGCGCGGCCAGCACGCAGATCGCGGTGCCGTGCTGGTCGTCGTGGAAGACCGGGATGTCCAGCGCCTCACGCAGCCGGGCCTCGATCTCGAAGCAGCGCGGCGCGGCGATGTCCTCGAGGTTGATGCCGCCGTAGGCCGGCGCGATCGCCTTCACGATCTGCACGATCTCGTCGGTGTCCTGGGTGTCCAGCACCACCGGCCAGGCGTCCACCCCGCCGAAGCGCTTGAACAGCGCGGCCTTGCCCTCCATCACCGGCAGCGACGCGGCCGGGCCGAGGTTGCCGAGGCCGAGCACCGCCGAGCCGTCACTGACCACCGCGACGGTGTTGCGCTTGATGGTCAGTCGCCGGGCGTCGGCCGGGTTCTCGGCGATCGCCATGCAGACCCGGGCCACCCCGGGGGTGTACGCGCGGGACAGCTCGTCGCGGTTGCGCAGCGCGACCTTCGAGGTCACCTCGATCTTGCCGCCCAGGTGCAGGAGGAACGTCCGGTCCGACACCTTGCGCACGTCAACGCCGTCCAGCGCGGTCAGCGCGTCGACCACCTGGTCGGCGTGACCGGCGTCGGCGGTGTCGCAGGTCAGGTCGACGATCACGTGGGTCGGGTCCGAGTCCACCACGTCCAGCGCCGTGACGATCGCACCGGCCTCGCCGACGGAGGTGGTGAGCCGGCCGATCGAGGATGCGTCCGCGGTCACGGCGATCCGGATGGTGATCGAAAATCCGGCGCTCGGCAGTCGGGTGATGGCCACGGGATCCCTCCGTAACGGCTGTGCGGCCGTTCGGCCGCCGCCCGCATTTCTACCGGGTTGTCGCGGCCGACCAGCATTCGCCCCCACTTTTGGCGACCTTCACCATGGGCATATAGCAGGTGCGTTCGGCGTTGTGTCATGTCAGGATTACGTTCTACTTATCAAAACGGACAGGAGAACCGCTTGCGAGACCAGGAGAGCTTTGTCCCCGTCGAGGACGAGCTCGACGACGTCACCACCGGCGAGATGGAGCTGTCAGAGCGGCAGTCCCTTCGACGCGTCCCGGGCCTGTCGACCGAGCTCACCGACGTCACCGAGGTGGAATACCGCCAGCTGCGGCTGGAGCGGGTCGTCCTGGTGGGCGTCTGGACCGAAGGCACAGTCACCGACGCGGAAAACTCGCTGACCGAGCTCGCCGCGCTGGCCGAGACCGCCGGTTCGCAGGTGCTCGAAGGGCTCATTCAGCGTCGGACCCGACCCGACCCGGCCACGTACATCGGCCGCGGCAAGGTCGACGACCTCGGTGCGGTGGTGCTCTCCACCGGCGCCGACACCGTCATCTGTGACGGTGAGTTGTCCCCGTCGCAGCTGCGCAACCTGGAGCAGCGCACCAAGGTCAAGGTCGTCGACCGCACGGCGCTGATCCTCGACATCTTCGCCCAGCACGCCAAGAGCAAGGAAGGTAAGGCGCAGGTCGAGCTGGCCCAGCTCGAATACCTGCTGCCCCGACTGCGCGGTTGGGGTGAGACGCTCTCCCGGCAGACCGGTGGTTCCGGCCGGGGCGGCGGCGCCGGCGGCGGTGTGGGTGTTCGTGGTCCCGGTGAGACAAAGCTGGAGACCGACCGGCGACGCATCCGTCACCGCATCTCCCGGCTGCGTCGCGAGATCAAGAGCATGAAGACGGTACGCGTGACCAAGCGCGCCCGGCGTTCCCGCAACGCCGTTCCCGCGGTGGCCATCGCCGGCTACACCAACGCCGGCAAGTCCAGCCTGCTCAACCGCCTGACCGGCGCGGGCGTGCTGGTGGAGAACGCTCTGTTCGCCACGCTGGACCCGACGACCCGCAAGGCCACCGCTTCGGACGGGCGGCTCTACACCCTCTCCGACACTGTCGGCTTCGTCCGGCACCTGCCGCACCAGATCGTCGAGGCGTTCCGCTCGACGCTGGAGGAGGTCGCGGAGGCGGATCTGGTGGTGCACGTCGTCGACGGCACCCACCCGGATCCGGAGGAGCAGGTCCGGGCGGTTCACGCGGTGCTCGCCGAGGTCAGCGCGGACCGGCTCCCCGAGCTGTTGGTGGTCAACAAGACCGACGCGGCCGACGAGGACACTCTGCTGCGGCTCAAGCGGCTCTGGCCGGACGCGATCTTCGTTTCCGCGTACTCCGGGCGGGGCATGGACGAGCTGCGCGCGGCGATCGAGGAGCGGCTGCCCAGCCCGGCCGTGGAGGTCCGGGCCGTGCTGCCGTACGACCGGGGTGACCTGGTTGCTCGGGCGCACCGCACGGGTGAGGTGCTCAGCACGTCGCACCTGCCGGAGGGCACCCTGGTGCACGTCCGCGTCGGTGCGGAGTTGGCGGCGGAGTTGGCGGCGTTCGACGTGGAGCGGCAGGGGCAGGCGGCCGGCAGCCGGTCCTGAGCGGCCACGGCGTCATCCATCGGAAACGCGTGGCATGCGACACTGGCCGAATGCGCCGCGTTGTTTCCTCGGTCACGGTTGCCCTCGGCCTGCTCGGGGCAACCGTGGCGCTCGCCGGAGTCGCCGTGGCGGCTCCCGCTCCCGGGTCGTCCGAGCCGCCCGCCGCCACTCCCGGCAAGAAGCGCTGCACGATCACCGATGAACGCCTGCGGGAGCTGTCCGGGCTGATCGCGACCAAGAGCGGCTTCATCGTCGTCAACGACGGCACCGAGGACGCGGCACGCAAGCGGGTCTTCTTCCTGGACAGCAAGTGCAAGATCTCGAAGGAGCCGGTCCGCTACTCGGGGCAGGGTCCGTTCGACACCGAGGATCTCGCCCTGTCCAAGGACGGCAAAACCCTCTGGATCGCCGACACCGGTGACAACCCCGACTCGAAGGAGCGCCGCAGCCGCGTCGCGCTCTGGTCGATGCCGGTCACCGGCGCCAAGCAGCCGACGCTGCATCGGCTCGCCTACCCCGAGGCCAAACCGCACGACGCCGAGGCGCTGCTCATCGGCGACGACGGAAAACCGCTGATCATCACCAAGGTGACCAGCGGAAAAGCCGAGATCTACACGCCGTCGGCCGCCCTGAAGACCGGTGACACCGACCCGGTGCCGATGCGTAAGGCCGGCGAGATCACGCTGCCGAAGACCCAGACGGAGAACACCCTCAACACGTTCGGCCGGATCGCCATCACCGGCGCGTCCCGGGCACCGGACGGCTCCCGGGTGGTCCTTCGCACCTACGCGGACGCCTTCGAGTTCGACGTGAGCGGTGGCGACATCGTGGGCGCGCTCACCAGCGGCAAGCCGCGGGTGACGCCGTTGGCCGACCCGTTCGGCGAGGCCATCAGCTACACCTCGGACGGGAAGTCGTTCCTCACCGTCTCCGACGCGGGCCGGTTCACCGAAGACGAGCCGCTCGACATCCTCAGCTACGCCCCGTCCAGTTCGACCGCCGTGCCCCTGGGTCCGGAGGAGGGCGGCAAGCCGGCCGCCTCGAAATCCTGGACCGACGGGCTGAGCCTCGACGACATCACGTACCTGGTCGGGGCGGTCGGGCTGATCGGCCTGCTGTTGGTGGCCGCCGGCATCTTCGGCATCGTCCGCGCGCGCCGTCGGCCGCCGACCGCTGACGAGTCCGACACGTCGGACCCGGATGGCGAGCCGTTCGGCCCGCGCGCGGGTCGTGCCGTCGACGGCTTCCCGGCCGACGACGATTTCAGGGGTGGTGTCTACGGGGGCGGCGCTCCAGCCGGCGGTGCGGTCTACGGCGGTGGTGCGGGCCGCGGCGGCCCGGCCCCGGCGGGTGGTGCCGTGTACGGCGGTGGCGGCCGGCCGGCCTCGGGTGGCGGCGGCTACGGTGCGGCGCGACCGGACGGAGGCGGTGCCGGTGTCTACGGCGGCGGACGTCCCCCGGCAGGTGGCGCGGGACGTCCCCCGGCAGGTGGCGGTCGTCCGCCGGCTGGTGGCGCCGCTCGTCCTCCGGTCAGTGGTGGCGGTCGTCCGCCGGCTGGTGGCGCCGGTCGCCCGCAGGGTGGCGGCGGTGGTCGTCCCCCGGCCGGTGGCGGTGGCCGTGCTGGCGGCGGCGTGTACGGCGCCGACGGCGTTCAGCCCGGTCGCGCGGAGCCGCCCCGGCGGGGTGGGCAGGAGCCCGACTACCGGGGCCAGCGGCCCGGTCGGCGACGTGACGACGACGCGCCCATCGACCCGTACGGGCAGTATCCCGGGGGCGGTCGTGGTCCCCGGGGCGACCGTTACTGATCGACGCTGAAGACGCTCACCCGCCCCTGCCGAGCGGTGCGGGTGAGCGCTGCCGGCACCCACCCGCCGATCGGTCAGATCCGCCGTAGCACCGCCACGACCCGGCCCATGATGGTGGCGTCATCACCGGGGATCGGGTCGAAGGCCGGGTTCTGGGGCATCAGCCAGACGTGCCCGTCGCGCCGCCGGTAGGTCTTCACTGTCGCCTCGCCGTCGAGCATGGCGGCCACGATCTCGCCGGAGTCGGCGGTCGGCTGCTGCCGGACGACCACCCAGTCGCCGTCGCAGATCGCCGCGTCGAGCATCGAGTCGCCCTTGACCTGGAGCATGAAGACCTCGCCCTCACCCACCAGCTCGCGGGGGAGCGGGAAGATGTCCTCCACGGCCTGCTCGGCGAGGATCGGCCCACCCGCTGCGATCCGACCGAGCATCGGCACGTACGCCGGGGTGGGTCGCTGTGCCCTCGACAGCTCGTCGTCGATCGCCTCGCTGGGGGCGCGCACGTCCACCGCGCGCGGCCGGTTCGGGTCGCGGCGCAGGAAGCCCTTCTTCTCCAGCTCCTTGAGCTGGTAGGCGACGCTGGACGGCGACACCAGGCCCACCGCCTCGCCGATCTCGCGAACGCTCGGCGGGTAGCCGTGTCGTTCCACCCAGTTGCGGATGAACTCCAGGATGCGGCGCTGGCGGGCGGTCAGGTCGACCGTCGCCGGGTCGGGGAAGGTGCTGACCACCGGGGTGACCGCGCGCACGGCGGGCTGGCCCGTCCGGCTCCGCGCGGCGCTGCGGCGTCGGGTGGCCGGGGGGCCCGCCTCGGTGATCTGCTGCGGGCTCTTCGGCCGGCTGGCCCGGTCCTCGGTCACGTCCGTCCTCCCTGGTCGGCGCTGGGTGCCTCGTCGGCTCGTGGTGCGTGCGGCGGTGCCACGTTGTTCATGACCGTATAGGTGAGATCAGTCATTTTCAAACATCTGTACGACCTCTCACCGGCGTGTCGGGGTGAAAAAGCACTCCGGTCGTACGGATGTTCTGATAAATGGTACGTCAGGTAGCACTGGTGTTCGATCGTCGACCGTTTTCCGGCCGGATCCGGCCGGCTGGCCGGTAACCCGGGCGGGGTCGTGACGTTGGGTCTTCGGGCGTTGTGCGGGGCATGGATGACCGGATGGTCCGTGACGCGCCGGACACGCCGGCCAACTTGACCCGGCTTCCCCGGCGACATACGGTCGACCCCTAGATGTAGTAGTGACACGGGCGTAAGTTGCCTACAGGTTGGGTCTGACTACCGACCGCACTCCCGTAACGTCGATCACGGCGGGCGTCATCCGAGGATGGCACCGTCGCGGTGAGGCGTGCCCGGGGGTGTCCGGTGTGCTCGCAGTTGATCATTTATTAGGAGGTGGGCGATGCGGTGTCCGTACTGCCGGCACGCTGACTCCCGGGTGGTCGACTCGCGGGAGGCCGACGACGGCCAGCTCATCCGACGGCGGCGTTCCTGCCCGGAGTGCGGCAAGCGGTTCACCACCGTCGAGGAGGCGGTCCTCGCTGTCGTCAAGCGCAGCGGGGTGACCGAGCCGTTCAGTCGCACGAAGATCATCGGCGGGGTGCGTAAGGCGTGCCAGGGCCGGCCGGTGGACGACGACTCACTCGCGCTGCTCGCGCAGCGGGTGGAGGAGACCGTCCGGGCCAAGGGGGCCGCCGAGATCCCCAGCCACGACGTGGGCCTGGCGATCCTGGGTCCGCTACGCGACCTGGACGAGATCGCCTACCTGCGGTTCGCCAGCGTCTACCGCTCGTTCGACTCGCTCGCCGACTTCGAGCGCGAGATCGAGACGTTGCGGGCCGCGGCGCGAGCCCGGGAGCAGGGCCGGGCCGATGCGGTTGAGGCCGCCGGCCGTACCAGCTGAGTCTTCACAGTTTTTCGAGAGATTGGGACGCGCGGTGGGGCACCGCGCAGACGAGGGGGGCGACGGCGTGACAACTAGCCGTTCACGAAGCAAGGCAGGCGCGGGGCTGAAGATCGACCGGGTGTGGACGGCCGAGGGGGTCCACCCGTACGACGAGGTTTCCTGGGAGCGCCGGGACGTCGTCATGACGAACTGGCGGGACGGCTCGATCAACTTCGAGCAGCGTGGGGTGGAGTTCCCGGAGTCGTGGAGCGTCAACGCGGCCAACATCGTCACCACGAAGTACTTCCGGGGCGCGGTGGGGACCCCGGAGCGCGAGTGGTCGCTCAAGCAGTTGATCGACCGGGTGGTCACCACCTACCGCACGGCGGGTGAGGAGTACGGCTACTTCGCCAGCCCGGCCGACGCCGAGGTGTTCGCGCACGAGCTGACCTGGATGCTGCTGAACCAGGTGTTCAGCTTCAACTCGCCGGTCTGGTTCAACGTCGGCACGCCGTCGCCGCAGCAGGTCAGCGCCTGTTTCATCCTGGCCGTCGACGACTCGATGGACTCGATCCTCGACTGGTACAAGGAGGAGGGGCTGATCTTCAAGGGCGGCTCCGGCTCCGGGGTCAACCTGTCGCGCATCCGCTCGTCCCGTGAGCTGCTCTCCTCCGGTGGCACCGCCTCCGGCCCGGTCAGCTTCATGCGTGGCGCGGACGCCTCCGCCGGCACCATCAAGTCCGGTGGCGCGACCCGCCGGGCGGCCAAGATGGTCATCCTCGACGTGGACCACCCGGACATCGAGGAGTTCGTGGTCACGAAGGCGCGCGAGGAGGACAAGATCCGCGCGCTGCGCGACGCCGGGTTCGACATGGACCTCGGCGGCTCCGACATCGTCAGCGTGCAGTACCAGAACGCCAACAACTCGGTCCGCGTCTCCGACGAGTTCATGTCGGCGGTCGAGAACGGTAAGGGCTTCGACCTGCGCGGCCGGCTGGACGGCTCGGTGATCGACACCGTCGACGCCAAGAAGCTGTTCCGCACGATCTCCCAGGCCGCCTGGGAGTGCGCCGACCCGGGCCTGCAGTACGACGACACGATCAACGACTGGCACACCTGCCCGGAGACCGGGCGGATCACCGCCTCGAACCCGTGCTCGGAGTACCTGCACCTGGACAACTCCTCGTGCAACCTCGCCTCGCTCAACCTGATGAAGTTCCTCCGCGCCGACGGTGGCTTCGAGGTGGAGAAGTTCGTCAAGTCCGTCGAGTTCGTCATCACCGCGATGGACATCTCGATCTGCTTCGCGGACTTCCCGACCGAGAAGATCGGTGAGACGTCCCGCGCCTACCGGCAGCTCGGCATCGGCTACGCCAACCTGGGCGCCCTGCTGATGGCCACCGGCCTGCCGTACGACTCGGACCAGGGCCGCTCGGTCGCCGCGTCGATCACGTCGCTGATGACCGGCACCGCCTACCGCCGCTCGGCGGAGCTGGCCGGCGTCGTCGGCCCGTACGACGGCTACGCCCGCAACGCCGAGCCGCACAAGCGGGTCATGCGCAAGCACGCTGCGGCCAACGACGAGATCAAGCCGACCAGCCCGGTGGCCACCGCGATCGTCCGCGAGGCGACCAAGCAGTGGACCCAGGGCAACAAGATCGGTGACAAGAACGGTTGGCGCAACGCGCAGGCGAGCGTCCTCGCCCCGACCGGCACGATCGGCTTCATGATGGACTGCGACACGACCGGCGTGGAGCCGGACCTGGCGCTGGTCAAGTTCAAGAAGCTGGTCGGCGGCGGCTCGATGCAGATCGTCAACCAGACCGTGCCGCGCGCCCTGCGCAGCCTCGGCTACCCCGAGGAGCAGGTCGAGGCGATCGTCGAGCACATCGCCGACCACGGCCACGTGGTGGACGCCCCGGGCCTCAAGCCGGAGCACTACCCGGTCTTCGACTGCGCCATGGGGGAGCGGACGATCGCCCCGATGGGTCACGTGCGGATGATGGCGGCCATCCAGCCGTTCGTCTCCGGCGCCATCTCCAAGACGGTCAACATGCCGGAGGCGGCCACCGTCGAGGACGTCGAGAAGATCTACTTCGAGGGCTGGAAGCTCGGCCTCAAGGCGCTGGCGATCTACCGGGACAACTGCAAGGTCGGCCAGCCGCTCTCGGTGGCCAAGTCCAACAAGGCCACCGAGCCGGCCGCCGTCGAGACCGCATCGGCCGCGCCGGCCGCGGTCGAGAAGGTCATCGAGTACCGGCCGGTGCGTAAGCGCCTGCCGAAGAAGCGCCCGTCCGAGACGGTCAGCTTCTCCGTCGGTGGCGCCGAGGGCTACCTGACCGCGTCGTCCTACCCGGACGACGGCCTCGGTGAGGTCTTCCTGAAGATGTCCAAGCAGGGCTCGACCCTGGCCGGCGTGATGGATGCCTTCTCGGTGGCCATCAGCATCGGCCTGCAGTACGGCGTGCCGCTGGAGACGTTCGTCAGCAAGTTCACCAACATGCGTTTCGAGCCGGCCGGCATGACCGACGACCCGGACGTGCGGATGGCGGCTTCGGTGATGGACTACATCTTCCGTCGCCTGGCGCTGGACTTCCTGCCCTACGAGCGCCGCGCCGAGCTGGGCATCTTCACCGCCTCGGAGCGCGCCGCGCAGCTGCGGGCCGAGGCCGACGCGGAGGCCGCCGCCGTCACCGGTGTCGAGCTCACCGCGATGGCGTCGTCCGCGCCGGTGGAGACCCCGGCCAAGCCGGAAGCTGTCGCCCAGCCGGCCCAGGAGATGGCCGACGTGGCCGCTGCCAAGCCGGCTCCGAGCGTGGGTTCCAGCACCGAGCTGCTGGAGGCCGTGATCGGCAAGGCCGCCGACGCGCCGCTCTGCTTCACCTGCGGTACGAAGATGCGCCCCGCCGGTAGCTGCTACGTCTGCGAGGGCTGCGGCTCCACCAGCGGCTGCAGCTGACGTACGCGAAACGCGGCGCTGCCCCGGTCTCCCTCGTCGGAGGCCGGGGCAGCGCTGTTTCCGGGTCCCCTGGAGGCTCGCGCGGGAGGGCATGTTGTCGGTGGCCGTGATGCCTGTGAGTCATCTTGATGACTCACAGGCATCACACTCGTCAGGGTGTTGCGCGGTGGGGCTGCCAGCTCAGCATCAAGTGATCTCGACGATGGCGGCGGAACCGGGCTACTGGCTTGCGCGCTCGGCGGCGCGCACGGCGTTGCGGAACAGCATCGCGACGGTGGTCGGACCGACGCCGCCGACCCGGGGCGTGATCGCGCCGGCGACCGCGGCGCACGCTTCGTCCACGTCCGGTAGGAGGCGCCGGCCCTCGTAGCGGACGCCGGCGCCGATGACGACGGCGCCGGGCTTGACGTGCTCGGGCTGGACGATCCCGGGTACGCCGGCGGCGGCGACGAGGATGTCGGCGCGGCGGGTGTAGCGGGCCCAGTCCGGCACGCCGGTGTGGACGACGGTGACGGCGGCGTTGGCGGTCGGGCGCTTCTGGGCGAGCAGCATGGCCAGGGGCCGTCCGAGAGTGGCGCCCCGGCCCAGGATGACGACCTCACGACCGGCGACGGGGATCTCGTGGTACGCCAGGAGGGCTTCGATGCCGGCGGGGGTGCACGGCAGCGGGCCGGGCAGGCCGACGGCGAGACGCCCCATGTTCAGCGGATGCATCCCGTCGACGTCCTTGTCCGGGTCGATGGTCTGCAGCGCCGCGTCGTAGTCCAGGTGCCCCGGCACGGGGTACTGCACGAGCAGCCCGTGCACGGCCGGATCGGTGTTGAACCGGGCGATGGCCTGGTGCAGTTCGGCCTGGGTGGCGGTGGCAGGCAGGTGCACGTGCGGGGAGGCGAACCCGAGCGCGGCGGCCTGACGCTGTTTGATGGCGATGTAACCGGCGCTGGCGTCGTCGTCGCCGACGAGGATGGTGGCGAGGCTCGGTGTGATGCCGCGGCTGCGCAGGCGGGCGACCGCGTCGGCGGTCTCGGCCAGGACGGCTTCGGCGACGGGTGCACCCGGCAGGAGCCGGGCCAGGCCCGACGGGGTGTGCTGTTCTGCGGATTGGCTGGTCGTGGTCATGACGGTTCCTCGACGCAGGCGCCCAGGCGGTCGACGCCCGCGAGAGGCTCCCCGATGGTTCCACCATCCCCGTGCCGCCAGTCGCCGGTGCTTCGATAATGCCGCATCACCAGGGCGGTTGCCCAACTGGACCAGCAGTGCCGCCCCATACGGGCCGGATGGTTCGGTAACACCCGCGCTCCGTCTGACGAAGAAGGGGTGTGAGGGCTACGAGGGAGGACGGCCTGTGAATGAGCCGAGCCACGCCGACGACGACATCTGCGGCATCGGAGCCGATCCGGTTGCCTTCGAGGTCTTCTACCGGCGGCACCTGGAGGCGGTGGGCCGGTTCGTGGCGCGGCGGGTCGACGACCCGCATCTCGCCGCCGACCTCACCGCCGACGTGTTCCTGGCGGTGATCGAGTCGGCGGCCGGCTACCGGCCGGACCGGGGTAGCCAGATCGGCTGGCTGTACGGGGTGGCCCGCAACGTCATCGGCGACGAGCGGCGTCGGGCGGCTCAACGGCTGCGGGTGACCGGCCGCCTGGCCGGACGGCGGGACCTGGGCCCCGATGACATCGCCCGCATCGAGGAGCGGATCGACGCAGAGTCGGCGGCCCGCCGCACCCATCGGGCGCTGAGCGAGCTGCCGGAGGGCACCCGGGCCCTTGTCGAACTCGTCGCCGTGGACGGCCTCAGCGTCGCGGAGGCCGCGACAGTGCTGGGGGTTTCGCCGGTCGCCGCTCGGGTCCGCCTGCATCGTGCCCGCCGCGTCGTCCGCGCCGTGCTCGCCCGCCCCGCCACCACCCTCGCCTGATGAGACGGAGATGACGATGCACGAGATCGAACGGTCGCCGCAGGGCTTCGAGGAGCGGCTCCTCAGGGATCTGACCGCACACGTCGCCGGGCGGGCCGAGATGGCGTCGGCGGCCCATCCCGAGGGGCGCCCTAGCCGCTTCCTGCGCGGTTGGCGCCTCGCCGGAGCGTTCGGGCTGGCGGTCGCGCTGACCGCCGGTGGTCTGGCGGTCCAGACGATGAGGCTGGGCGATCAGCCGCCGCCGACGGCCAGCGCGTCGGAGATCTTCCACCTGGCGGCCGACGCGGCCCGGCAGCAGCCGGAACTCACCGCCCGGCCCGAGCAGTACGTCTTCACGGAAACCCTGGCGACCGTCCGGGAGTTGCCGGACAGCGGCCCGTACCAGACCATCCGGAACCAACTGTGGCAGTCGGCTGGCGGAGTCGCGTACACGCAGGGTCGCTACCGACCGGAGACCGATCCGAACGGGTGGGGCGAGCTGAGGGTGCTCCGCATCGATGATCCCGCCGATCCCGAGAAGGAGCTCGACGCGTTCCAGCCGCCGGCGTACCACGGCGACCTGCCCACCGATCCGGACGAACTGCTTCGATACCTTCGGGAACACCCGGTCGACCTGCACCTTCCCGAAGGCGCCGACGAGGAGGCCGTGTACGGCGACGAGAGCATGGCGTACACCACCGCGTGGTCGATGCTCGACGGCTACGTGCCGCCCCGAGCGCTGGCGGCGCTGTTCGAAGTGCTGGCACGGCAGCCCGGAGCGGTCGTCATATCGGGTGACGTGGTGGACGTCGCCGGCCGGCACGGGGTGGCGATTCGGATGCCCGGTGTGATCGGCGGCAACCTGGATCTCATCTTCGATCGGGACTCCCACGTCTACCTTGGCACCCGTAATTCGGTGGTGCGTAACGGCAAGGAGTCACTGGAGTCGGCTGCCGCGCTCCTGCGGATCGCCATCGTCGACCGGCCGGGCCAGCTGCCGTGAGCGGGCCGGCCACGGCGGACCGGTCAGGGCTGGGCGAACAGGGGGCCGTAGTTCGAGCGGAACATCTGCTCGCCGAGGCGGCGCATCACCAGGTCGCGCAGCGCGGGCGGGAGCCCGGTGGCCTTGTCCCGGCGGTGGGTCTGGCTGAGCACCCAGTTCGTACGGGGGCGCCGCCGCGCCTCGAAACCCCGCAGCGCGTCGGCGACGGAGTCGGAGTTGGCCAACGACGAGGCGAGCACGACGGCGTCCTCCACTGCCATCGCCGCGCCCTGGGCCATGTTCGGTGAGGTGGCGTGGGCGGCGTCGCCGATCAGCAGCACCGGCCCCCGGGACCAGGAGTCGAGCACGACCTCCTGGTTCGGCCCGGCGTGCAGGGTGCTGTCGTCGTAGTCGAGGGCCTTGAGCATGGTGGCCGCCGGCTCGGTGAACGTCGCGGCCAGCTCGTCGCGCCAGCCGGGCCGGTCGGCCACCGGGCCGTCGTTGTAGTAGCAGTACGTCTGCTCGGCGCTGATCGGGATCGTCAGGAACTGCCTGCCGCGCCCCAACTGCACCGACCAGACCGGCTCGTCGTCGATGCGGGGAGCGACCCAGCGGTACGCGTACTGGCCGAGGTCGCGGGCGGCCTGGCCGTCGAAGGCGAGCCGGCGGACCGTCGAGTTCACCCCGTCCGCGCCGAGCACCAGGTCGTACCGTTGGGTGTTGTTGTCGTCGAACTCGACGGCGACCTGGTCGCCCTCCGGAAGGAGCGCGACCGGCTGGCGGCCCCAGCGGATCGGGGCGTCGCCGACGCCGTCGAGCAACGCCCGGTGCAGCTGCGCCCGGGGCAGCGACACGCACGGCCCGACGCCCTGCCACAGTGCGGCCACGTCGATGTCGAAGAGGCGACGCCCGCGCTGGTTGGCGCTGCGCTGCCGGCTGATCTCCACGGCGACGTCGGCGACCGACTCCCGCAGACCGAGTACGTCGAGCATCCGGGTCGCGTTGCCGGTGAGGTAGATCCCGGTGCCGGAGTCGGTCGGCCCGGGCGCCCGCTCGACGACGTCGATCGTCGCGCCCCACTCGCGCAGCGCGGCCACCGCCGCCAGGCCGGCGACACCTCCGCCGACGATCAGTACCCGTACACCGTCACCCCGCACGACACTTTCCTCCCCGTTGCCCTGGCCCGAACCCCCGCTGAGCTGCTGCTCAACGGTCCGACCGCCGCCGCACTCTATGAGGCGGGTGAGTCAGCGCACGGGAATGGGGGCTGAATTTCCGAGGAATGGGCTGCGACGATGAGGGCATGACGACCGCTGGGACGTACGCCGAGTTCAGCAGCCGCGAGGCGCGCGGGGTGTCGCCCACGTACGAGCGACTGTCGCAGGCCGTCGCCCGCGACGACGACCTGCTCACCCTGCTCGACAGGCTTCCGCCGGCCAAGCGGCAGCCGAATCTGCTGTTCGGCGTCGTCCGCTGGCTCGGCGGCCCGGTGAACGACCCGGTCACCTTCCACGACTTCGTGGTGACGCACTGGCCGGCCATCGAAGCGGAACTGCTCACCCGGGCCACCCAGACGAACGAGGCGGGCCGGTGCGCGGTCCTGCTGCCGGTGCTCGCCGCGTTGCCGCAGCCTCTGGCCCTGCTGGAGGTCGGCGCGTCGGCCGGGCTCTGCCTCTACCCCGACCGGTACGCGTACCGGTACGGCGATCATGAAGTCGGCTCCGGTGAGCCGGTCCTCGACTGCGCGGCCAACGGGTTGGTGCCGCCGGCAGGCGTACCCCGGGTGGTGTGGCGGGCCGGCCTGGACCTCAACCCGCTCGACGTGACCGACCCCGACGACGTGTCCTGGTTGGACGCGCTGATCTGGCCGGAGCACGGCCACCGACGGGCCCGGCTGCGGGCCGCGGCGGAGGTCGCCGCGGCCGACCCGCCGCTGCTGGTCCGCGGCGACCTGGTGGACGACCTGCCGGCGCTGGCCGCGCGGGCGCCGACCGACGCGACGCTCGTGGTTTTCCACACGTCAGTGCTCTACCAGGTGCCGCCGCCACGCCGGGACGCGTTCGTCCGGTTGGTCCGCGAGCTGCCCGGGCACTGGGTCGCGAACGAGGGGCCGGAGGTGCTCCGGTACGACGGGCTGCCCGCCCCGCCGAGCGATGCGCTGCACAACGTCCTTGCGCTCGACGGGAAACCGCTGGCCTGGGCCAGAGGCCACGGTCAGGCGATGACCTGGTTCGGCTGACGCCGCCAAGCCGGCCCGACCGCCAAGCCGCCCGGGGCCCGGTCAGCTCAACGAGCCGGCTGGGGCATCCGGGCGCGCAGGGCTCGGATGAACCAGTCCACCGCCGGTGCCGTCGCATCGCCGGTCGACCAGCCGTTGACCACCGCCAACAGGTCGAGGTAGCGGTCCCGGCGGGGGTCGTTGGCCGGAACCAGCCGGTCGAGCAACCGTCGACGCAGGTCGGCGTCGTCCGGGTGACAGTGCAGGTTCGCGTACCGGCCGGTGACGGCCGCCACCACCGGATCGGCGTCCGGGCTGGTCGGGTCGAGACCGGCCGCGAGGGCGGGGGCCACCGCGTCCCGGACCACCGCGACGGCGCCCGGGCGGGGCAACCCCGGCACGTCGTGGTCGGCGGCGTGCTGTCGGGCCAACCGCCGCATCCGGGCTCGGAAATCCGGCTCCTGGCACAGCTCGGCCAGCTCCAGCCACGCCTCGACCTGCTCGATGCTGGGGTCGTCCGGAAGCTCCGGTGTCATCGAGACGATCACACCCGGGTACGCGGGCTGGTCGCCGAGGCCGGCGAAGACGCTGTCCAGGAAGTCGGCCACCAACTGCCCCCGTTCCCGGGTGGTGAGCCGGGCCAGCCGGTGCAGCTCGTCCACCTCGGCCGGGCCGGAACCGCGCCTCGCCGCGACGGTGAGCACCGCCTGGCGCAGCCGCAGCACCCGGATCTGCACGGCCAACGCCTCGGCGTGTGCGGCGGCCACCTCGGGCACTGTCACCTCCTGGTCCACCACCCGCCGGATGGTGGCCAGGTCCAGGCCCAGGTCACGCAGCGTCCGGACCAGCTCCAACCGGGCCACGGCCTCCGGGCCGTACCGCCGGTAGCCGGCCGGGCTCCGGTCCGTCGGTGGCACGATCCCGCTGTCGGCGTAGTACCTGATGGTCTTGACGCTCAGGCCCGTCCGCCGGGCCAGCTCGCCGATCGTGTGACGCGTCTCCCCGTTCATGCCCCCACCCTCGTGTCTCCCCCCGGTGGAGACTCAAGCACCATCCGAGCCGGCGAGGAACGCCACGACCGTCGCGGTGAACGCCCCGGCGTCGTCGAGCCACGGGTAGTGCCCGGCGCCCTGCTGGACGGCCAGCTCGGCGCGTGGACTCAGCTCGGCGAACTGGGCCACCAGGCCCGGCGGTGCGGCCAGGTCGACAGCACCGGCGAGCAGCAGCACCGGACCTCGATGTGCGGCGAGCACCGCACGAGTGGCCGGCGGATCGAAGGCGCCTTCGGAGCTGAAGACCCGCGCCAGCTCCTCGTTGCGCTGGCCGGACTCGGCGGCCTGGTGGACCCGAGCGGCCGTGTCCCACCGGCCGTACAGGAACGGCGCGATCTCCTGCGCGGCGGCTGGCCCGGCCCGACCCGCGAGGATGGACTCCAACGCTGCTGCTGCCACCGGAAACCATGGCTCGCCGGCCCGGGCCTGGGTGACCTCCTGACGCTGCGCTGCTGTCACCTCCAGCCCGACCGCTCGGATGCTCGGGGTGACCAGCGCGAGTCGGCCCACCCGATCGGGATGCCCGGTCAGGTACCGCAGAGCCAGGTTGGCGCCGGCGGAGTGCCCCAGCAGATCCAGCCGGTCGAGGCCCAGGTGCCCGCGCAGCGCCTCCACATCGTCGACCAGGCGGTCGCAGCGGCACGTCGAGACATCCACCGGGGCCGCCGACCGGCCGGTGCCCCTCGGATCGAGGATGACCAGCGTCCGGTGGGCGCCCAGACCGCCGAGGTCACCGAGGTACGCGGAGTCGCGCATCGGGCCGCCCGGCAGACAGACCAGTGGGTCTCCGGTTCCGACGGTCCGGTACGCGAGCGTGGTCCCGTCGATCGCGTCGAAGGTGACGGTCATCGTCAGCGGACCCGCTCGTGACGGAGCAGGACCACGCCGTTGCCGAAGACGCGGCTCTCCACAAGTCGCAGGCCGGTCGGGGCGTCCGCCTCGGGGAAGAGTCGGCGGCCCCGACCGACCAGCACCGGGTGGACGTAGATCCGGTACTCGTCGATCAGGTCGTGCCGAGCGAACGTCGCGGCCAGGTCGGCCCCGCCGAGCGCCAGGTCGCCGCCCGGCTCGGCGGTGAGCCTGCGGACCTGCTCGACGTCGACCTCGCGCATGACAGTGGCGTTCCAGTCGGCGTGGTCGAGCGTGCGCGAGTAGACGATCTTCGGCATGTCCCGCCAGATGCGGGCGAACTCGCGCTCCGGGCCGCTGGCGGTCGGGTCCTGATCGGCGGTCGGCCAGTAGGCGGCCATCAGCTCGTGGCTGACCCGGCCGCTGAGGAACCCGCCCATCGGGGCGATCACGTCGTTGAAGTGCTGGTGCAACTCCTCGTCGACCTGGTGCCAGCCGATGTCGCCGCCCGGGCCCTCGAAGAAACCGTCCAACGACACGCTCATCTGCACAACGATCTTCCGCATGGTTCCCCTCAGTACGCGTTGACGGGTGTCGAACCCGATCGTCGTCGGACCGTACGACGAAACAGCCACCCGCCGCGACGACGCCGGGGGCATGTCGGACATCCAGGCGGGGGGAGGCCGACCACGAACCGTCCCTAGACTGCTGCGGGTGACCGGAGAGCGACGACCCCTGGCCGACCGGGCGCTCACCGAGCCGCACCCGTCCCGGCTGCCGTCCGACCATCCCGACCGGGCCCGGATCCTCGCCGCGCACACCGCCGCGCTGGCCGCCGGTGAGGCCGGCTACCTCGACCCGGCGAGCGGGCTGTTCGTGCTCAGCGCCGCTTTCCTGGCCCGCCGTGGCACGTGCTGCGGGCGCGGCTGCCGGCACTGTCCGTACGTGGACGATCCACCGTCGGAATAGGCGTCAACGAGGACTTCCGCGCGACACCGACACCCCGTACGGTGTCCGACGGACATCCGGCGGGCGCCTTCCGCCGTCGGTCGGCGAGAGGGTGGGACGTGCGCGGTCGGATCGTGGTCGTCGGGCTGGCCGGGTTGCTGGTGAGCGGCTGCGCGGACGAGGCGGAGCCGGTGGCGGTGCCGCCGCCGGTGCCGATCACGGTGGACGCGGCGGCGGCCTCCTCGGGCGGCGCCTGCCGTCTGCTGGACTTCACGGTGATCGAGCAGGTGGTGAAGGTCCGCTTCGACGTGGCGGCGGCCAGCGAACAGGGTGACACCCACACCTGCGTGGTCCGGGCCTCCGGCGCGACCCTGCCGGAGTTGACGCTCAGCGTGACCGAGACCACGATCGACAAGACCAGCTTCGGCGCGGACGTGGTGCCGGACAAGGCGGCGAAGGTCACCGGGCTGGGCCAGCAGGCGTACAAGCGGACCACCGCCGCGGCGAGCGGGCGGGGGCCGGTCGCCGAGGTGGGCTGGCTGGCCGGCGATGGGCGGCTGGCAACGGTGAGTTGGACCGCGGCCCGGGGCAGTGAGCGCTCGGCGGTGGAGAAGCTGACCGGGGATCTGGCCGCGCTGGCCAAAAAGGTGGACACCCGGGCGTTGTGACGCCCGGGTGCCCGGTTGGTCAGTTGGCGGCGACGAAGACCCGGGAGGCGACCTCGCGGGGCAGTCGCACCCGGTCGCCGGAGCGGTCGATCGACACCCCGTCGCGCTCCTGGGCCACTGTCACAGTGGCGCCCGGGTCGACACCGGCGGCGTGTAGTTGGCGCAGCACGTCGGCGTCCTTCTGCACGCTCTCGCAGATCCGGCGCACCACGACCGGCCCGGACAGGCCGGGGAAGGCCAGGTTGCGCTCGCCCTCAGCGACGTCGGTGGTCTCCGCAGCGGGTGAACCCAGCTCCTGGAGCCCGGGGATCGGGTTGCCGTACGGGGAACGGGTCGGCCGGTTGAGCAGGTCGTAGACCCGCTTCTCCACTGCGTCGCTCATCACGTGCTCCCAGCGGCAGGCCTCCTCGTGGGCCTCCTCGTAGGGCATCCCGATGACGTTGACCAGCAGCAGTTCGGCGAGGCGGTGCTTGCGCATCACCGAGACGGCGCTGCCGCGACCCAGGGCGGTGAGCGTCAGGTGCCGGTCCCCCTCGACGGTGAGCAGGCCGTCGCGCTCCATCCGGGCGACGGTCTGGCTCACTGTGGGGCCACTCTGCTGCAGCCTCTCGGCGATCCGGGCACGCAGCGGCGGCACCCCCTCCTCTTCCAACTCAAGGATGGTGCGCAGGTACATTTCGGTCGTGTCGACCAGGTCGTGAGACTTCATAAGGTCAGCGGCCCTCCGGTGCACGATGTTACCTCGGTGAACGACTGGCGACCGCCGCCGAACCGCGTGCCGTCTACGCGAATGGTGTTGGATGGTCGCCATGTCCGGTACCCAGGGGCCGTTGGTCGAGGTCGAGCGGCTCGTCGCCGAGCTCGACCAGGCCGATCCGCCCACCCTGCTCGACGTCCGCTGGCGGCTCGTCGGCCCGCCCGGCCGTGACGACTACCTCGCCGGCCACCTGCCCGGGGCGGTCTTCGTCGACCTGGACACCGCGCTCTGTGGGGCGCCGGGCGCCGGCGGCCGACACCCCCTGCCTGACCCGGCCGCGTTGCAGGCCGCGCTCCGGGCCGCCGGCGTCCGCGCCGGTCACCCAGTGGTGGTGTACGACGGCGGCGACGGCATGGCCGCCGCGCGGGCCTGGTGGACGCTGCGCTGGGCGGGGCACCGCCAGGTGCGCCTGCTGCACGGCGGCTACCAGGCCTGGGCCGGCGCCGGCCGGCCCGTCTCCACCGACGCGCCCGCCCCCGGCCCCGGCGACGTCGTGGTGCGCCCCGGTGATCTCCCGGTGCTCGACGCGGGGGAGGCCGCCGCGCTGGCCGCCGCGGACGACGCCGTGCTGCTCGACGTACGGGCGGCGCCGCGCTACCGGGGTGAGGTCGAGCCGATCGACCCGGTCGCCGGGCACGTGCCGGGAGCGGCGAACCTGCCCTCCGGGGAGTACGTCGGACCGGACGGCCGGTTCCTGGCCGCCGACGTGTTGAGCGAGCGGTTCGCCGCCGCCGGGGTGACCGAGGGGCGGGCCGTCGGGGCGTACTGCGGCTCGGGGGTGACCGCCGCGCAGGCGGTGCTCGCGCTGCACCTGGCCGGCCGCACGGACGCCGCGCTCTACGTTGGATCGTGGAGCAACTGGGTGGCCGACCCGGCCCGGCCGGTCGCCTCCGGGCCGACACCCGGCCGCTGACCAGCGCGTGCGGTGGGCCGGCGCCGGTCCTCGTGCGACGATGGGCTCATGTCCGACGACACGGTGGTGGTGTGGGACGAGTCGCTGCTCGCCTACGACATGGGTGACCATCCGCTCGACCCGGTCCGGGTGGAGCTGACCATCGCGCTCGCCCGCGAGCTGGGCATCCTGCACCGGCCAGGGGTGCGGGTGGTCAAGCCGGAGCCCGCAGACGACGCCCTGCTCACCCGGGTGCACGAGCCGGCCTACCTCGCCGCGGTGCGCAACGCGCCGCGCGACCCGCTCTTCGCCGGGTACGGGCTGGGCACCTCCGACAACCCGGTCTTCGAGGGGATGCACGAGTCCAGTGCGCTCATCGCCGGCGCGACGGTGGCCGCCGCCGAGGCGGTCTGGCGCGGCGACGCCCGGCGGGCGGTGAACGTGGCCGGCGGGCTGCACCACGCGATGGCCGCCCGGGCCTCCGGCTTCTGCGTCTACAACGATCCCGCGGTGGCCATCGCCCGCCTGCTGGACCTGGGCGCCGAGCGGATCGCGTACGTGGACGTCGACGTGCACCACGGCGACGGGGTGCAGGACATCTTCTGGGACGACCCTCGGGTGCTCACTGTCAGCCTGCACGAGACGCCGCTGGCGCTCTTCCCGGGCACCGGTTTCCCGGACGAGACGGGTGGGCCGCGCGCGCAGGGCACCGCTGTCAACATGCCGTTGCCGCCGGGTGTCGACGACAGCGGCTGGCAGCGGGCGTTCCACGCGATCGTGCCGTCGGTGCTGCGCGCGTTCCGGCCGCAGGTGCTGTTCAGCCAGTGTGGCGCCGACGGGCACCGGCTGGATCCGCTCGCCGACCTGAACCTCACAGTGGACGGGCAGCGGGCCACCTACCTGGCGATGCGGGCGCTCGCCGACGAGTTGTGCGAGGGCCGGTGGGTGGCCACCGGCGGCGGCGGGTACGCGCTCGTCGAGGTGGTGCCCCGGGCCTGGAGTCACCTGCTGGCCGTGGCCACCGGTGACCCCATCGACCCGGCCACGCTCACCCCACCCGCCTGGCGGGACCTGGTCGCCTCCCGCCGTCTGGGCCGGGAGGTGCCACTGCGGATGACCGACGACGCCGACCCGTCGTACGAGCCGTGGCAGCCGACCGGCGAGCCGAACGCTGTGGACCGGGCGATCGCGGCCACCCGCAAGACGGTCTTCCCGCTGCTCGGGCTCGACCCGCACGATCCACGGGACTGAGCCGGGCCGGGGGAGGGCGTTCCGGTGACGACAGTGGGCCAGCCTGTCGACGTGCTGCTCAGCGATGGCAGCACCGTCCAGTTGCGACCGATCGACCCGGCCGACGCGCCGGGCATCGTGGCGATGCACAGCCGGTTCTCCGAGCGGACCCGTTACCTGCGGTACTTCTCGCCGTACCCGCGCATCCCGGAGCGGGATCTGATCCGTTTCGTCACGGTGGACCACCACGACCGGGAGGCGTTCGTGGTGCTGGTCGCCGACCAGATCGTCGCGGTCGGCCGGTACGAGCGGCTCGGCCCGCAGGCTCCGGAGGCGGAGGTGGCCTTCGTGGTGGAGGACGCCTACCAGGGGCGGGGCATCGGCTCGGTGCTGATGGAACACCTGGCCGACGCGGCCCGCCGCAACGACATCATGAGCTTCGTCGCGGAGGTGCTGCCGGCCAACGGGACGATGTTGCGGGTCTTCGCCGACTTCGGCTACCAGGTCCAGCGCGAGTACGCCGACGGCGTGGTGCACCTGAGCTTCCCCATCGCGCCCACCGAGGCCAGCCTGGAGGTGCAGCGGGGCCGGGAGCACCGCACCGAGGCCCGCTCGATCGCCCGGCTGCTCGCCCCGCGCGGCATCGTCGTCTACGGCGCCAGCGCAACCGGCCAGGGCGTCGGCGCCGCGGTGCTCGGGCACCTGCGCGACGGCGGGTTCACCGGTGCGGTGGTGCCGGTGCATCCGAGCGCGGCGACCGTGGCGGGTCTGCCCGCGTACCCGTCGGCGGTGGACGCCGGAGCGCCGGTGGACCTGGCCGTGGTGGCGGTCCCGCCGGAGGCGGCGACCGCGGTGGTCGCCGACGCGGCCGCCGCTGGGGTGCACGGCCTGGTGGTCATCTCGGCCGGCTTCGCCGAGGCCGGCCCGGAGGGCGCGGCCACCCAGCGGGCGCTGGTCCGCGCGGCGCACGCTGCCGGAATGCGGGTCGTCGGCCCGAACTGTCTGGGCGTGGCCAACACCGACCCGACGGTACGCCTCAACGCCACCCTCGCCCCGGCGCTGCCGCCGGCCGGTCGGGTGGGCATCTTCAGTCAGTCCGGTGCGTTCGGGGTGGCGCTACTCGCCGAGGCGGACCGGCGGGGCCTCGGGCTGTCCAGCTTCGTCTCGGCCGGCAACCGGGCCGACGTCTCCGGCAACGACCTTCTGCAGTACTGGCAGGACGACCCCGGCACCGACGTGATCATGCTCTATCTGGAGACCTTCGGGAACCCGCGCAAGTTCGCCCGGCTGGCCCGACGGATCGGCCGGGCCAAACCGGTCGTCGCGCTCGCCTCGCCGGCCCGCCCGCCGGGGGTCGGTGACGCCGCCGGCCCGGACGAGGTGGCGGTGGCCGCGCTCTTCGCCCAGTCCGGGGTGATCCGGGTGGACACCGTGCCGGAGCTGCTCGACGTGGGGGTGCTGCTGGCCAACCAGCCGTTGCCGGCCGGCGGCCGGGTAGGTGTGGTCGGCAACTCCTCGGCCCTAACCGGGCTCGCCGCGACCGCGTGCGTCGGGCAGGGCCTCAGCGTGGCCGACGGCTACCCGCGTGACGTCGGGCCGAGCGCCGGTGCCGCCGAGTTCGCCGCCGCGCTCGCCGAGACGGCCGCCGACGAACGGGTGGACGCCCTGGTGGTGGTCTTCGCCCCGCCGCTGCCCGGCCAGCTGACCGAGGTGGACGCCGACGTGACCGCCGCGCTGCCGGCCGCCCTCGCGCTGGGCAAGCCGACAGTGGCGACGTTCTTGGTCGGGCGTCTGCCGCCGGGGGTGCCGGCGTACGGCGGCGTGGAGGAGGCGGTCCGCGCGCTCGCCCGCGCCCACCGGTACGCCGAGTGGCTTCGCCGCCCGCCCGGGGTGGCACCGCAGCTGCCCGGCCTCGATCGGACGGCCGCGCAGGCCGCGCTCCGGGCCGACACCACCGACCCGGGCCCGCTGCTGGCCGCGTACGGCATCGACCTGGTGGCGTCGGTGCACGTCGACTCCGCCGACGCGGCGGTCGAGGCGGCCGTGCGGCTGGGTTTCCCGGTGGCGCTCAAGGCGGCCGCCCCCGGGCTGCGGCACCGACTCGACCTGGGCGCGGTCCGGCTCGACCTGTCCGACGAGCCGACCCTCCGTCGCGCGTACGTCGACCTGGCGGCGACCTTCGGCGCGGACGCCCTGGTCCAGCCGATGGTCCCGCCCGGGGTGGCCTGCGTGGTGGAGGTGGTGGAAGACCCGGCGTTCGGGCCGGTGGTCGGCTTCGGCCTCGGCGGGGTCGCCACCGAACTGCTCGGCGATCGGGCCTGGCGGGCGGTGCCGCTGACCGACCGGGACGCGGCCGAGCTGGTCGACGAGCCCCGGGCAGCGCCGTTGCTCCGCGGGCACCGGGGGGCCGCGCCGGTCGACCAGGCGGCCCTGGCCGACCTGCTGCTGCGGGTGGGTCAGCTCGCCGACGAACAACCCCGGGTGCGGTCGCTGACCCTCAACCCGGTGCTCGCCCGCCCGGACGGCATCTCGGTCCTGCACGCCCAGGTGGGGGTGGGTGGTGTGGTCGCCCGCCCGGACACCGGCCCTCGCCGCCTGTGAGCGGGCCCGGTCAGGCGCGGCTGGAGATCTGCTGGACACCCCAGGTGTTGCCGTCCGGGTCGGCGAAGAAGACGAAGCCGACGTTGTCCAGCGGATCCGGCACCGGCCGGGGGTTCTGACCCACCACCTGGATCTCGCTGACCTCCACACCCCGCCCGACCAGTTCCTCGTGGGCCCGCTTCAGGTCGGGCACCACGAGTTGCAGGCCCTTGACTGAGCCGGGTGGCATCTCGGGGATGACGCCCTTGCCGATCACGATCGAGCAGCCGGAGCCCGGCGGGGTCAGCTGGACGATGCGCGCCTCGTCGTTGATCACGGTGTCGTGGTCGACAGTGAACCCGAGCTGGTCGGCGTAGAACTTCTTGGCCCGGTCCACATCGGAGACCGGCACGATCACCACTTCCAACGTCCAGTTCATGGTTGTTCTCCTCGTGTCGTCGTTGTCAGGTGCAGCAACTCGGCGAGCCGCAGGTAGCTCTGCCCGACGCCCCGAGCCATCGGGTAGCGCAAGACGATGTCCCGTCCCTCCGCGGTGGCGTACAGCAGCGTGGTGGTGACCGTCGTCCGACCGGCCAACTCGGTGAACTCGTGGCCGACAAGGGTCTCGCCGGGGTAGGACTGGTCGTCGAAGAGTTCGGTGTAGACCAGCCGGTGCGGCGGCTCGATCTGCCGGTAGACCCCAGCCTGGACCATCCGGGCACCCGCCGGGCCCAGTGACATGAACCGCCACCGCCCGCCGACCCGCAGGTCGACGTCGCACTCCGCCAGCCGCCAACCGCGTGCGCCGTACCACCGGACCAGCAGCTCGGGTTGGGTGAAGGCGGCGAACACCAGGTCCACCGGGGCGTCGAACAGCCGACTCAACACTATTTCCCGGTCGCTCGGGGCGTGCACGACGAGCGCGTCATCGAGGCCGGTCACCGGCCCGTCCCGTCCGGTCGGTCGTGCCGGGGCTCGGCGGCCTGTTCCACGGTGGTGTCGGCCCGTTCCCTGGTCTGGAGCTCACCGAGCAGGGCGTCGAGGCGTTGGTAGCTCTCCGCCCAGTAGTCGCGGTAGTCGGCGAGCCAGGCCGTCGCCTCGCGTAGTGGTCGGGCCTCCAACCGGCACGGCCGGCGCTGGGCGTCCCGCCCCCGGGTGACGAGGCCAGCGCGCTCCAGCACCCGGAGGTGCTTGGAGATCGCCGGCTGACTCATCTCGAAGGGCTCCGCCAACTCCGTCACGGTGGCCTCGCTCAGCGCGAGCCGGGCGAGGATGGCCCGCCGGGTCGGGTGGGCCAGCGCTGCGAAGGTCGCGTCCAACAACTCGACAGCCATTCGCTCATAACCTCCTGGTTAAATAACCACTTGGTTTTATCGCAGCTGGGGGCCGCCGTCAAGCACCCGACAGCACGGAAGGCCCCGGCGAACCGCCAGGGCCTTCCGTGGGAACCAGGTGCGTCAGCAGGCGTACGCCTCCAGGCGCTGGGCCCGCTCCGGGGCGCGCAGCTTCAGCAGCGTCACCTTCTCGATCTGCCGGATCCGCTCCCGGGACAGGCCGAACTCCCGGCCGACCTCGTCCAGGGTGCGCTGCCGGCCGTCGTCCAGGCCGAACCGGAGCCGGATGACCGCCTGCTCCCGCTGGGACAGGGTGGAGAGCACGATGCTGACCTCGTTGCGCAGCTCGCCCTGAGCGGCGGTGTCGCCCGGCTCGCTACGCGGGTCCACCGAGGCCACGAAGTCGCCGAGCGCGCTCTCACCGTCGTCGCCGACGGCCTGGTCCAGACTCACCGGCTCCCGGTCGTAGGAGATCAGCTCGATGACCTGAATCTCGGGGATTTCCAGCGCGCGGGCCACCTCGGCCACCGTTGGTTCGCGGCCCAGCGTCACGGCCAGCTCGCGGCGGGCCCGGACCATCCGGTTGACCTGCTCGACCATGTGCACCGGGATGCGGATTGTGCGGGCCTGGTCGGCCATTGCGCGGGTGATGGCCTGGCGGATCCACCAGGTGGCGTACGTGGAGAACTTGTAGCCCTTGGCGTAGTCGAACTTCTCCACCGCCCGGATCAGACCGAGGTTGCCCTCCTGGATCAGGTCGAGAAACGCCATGCCACGGCCCGTGTAGCGCTTGGCGATGCTGACGACCAGCCGCAGGTTCGCCTCCAACAGGTGGTCCTTGGCCGCCCGACCCTCCGCGACGATCAGCTCCAGGTCGGCTCGCAGCTCCGCGGAGACGGGGGTGCAGGTGGCCAGCTTCTCGTCGGCGAACAGGCCGGCCTCGATGCGCCGGGCCAGGTCGACCTCCTGCGCGGCGGTCAGCAGCTTCGTCCGGCCGATACCGTTGAGGTAGGCCCGGACCAGGTCGGTGGAGATGCCGCGCTCGTCGGTGGCGTCCAGGTCGACGAGGGCCTCGGAGGCCCCGTCGGCGTTGGTCGTGGTGGCCGGGCGCGTCCGGTGTTCCGTCATCTGCAGGACCATCTCTGTCTCTCCCCGTTTCCACGTCGGTGCCGTGTTCCCGGCCCAGTGGTGCCGGTGTGACAACAGCTTGGCGGGCGGGGCGTAAAACGGGAGTGAGGCGATCGGGCACCCGACAGGAATTGCGTCGGATCGCTGGTGCGGTGTGTCGTCCCGGTGAGTGGTTGCCCGCCCCGGCTACGTTGCGGACGGCCGGCCACCTCTGGTCGGCCGAGGACGACAGATGGAGGACGGTGTGGTCTTCAAGCGGCTCATGAAGGCAATGGGCGTCGGCGGCCCGTCGGTCGAGACGGTGCTGGCCAACCCGAACTGCCGCCCGGGCGGCCAGCTAGAGGGCCGCATCCAGGTGATGGGCGGCGACCACCAGGTCGACATCGACCACGTCACCCTCGGCCTGGTCACCCGGGTCGAGGTCGAGAGCGGCGACAACGACTACGACACCACTCAGGAGTTCCACCGTCAGCAGGTCACCGGCGCTTTCCGGCTGGAGCCGGGGCAGCGCTACGACCTCCCGTTCCGCTTCGCCGTGCCGTGGGAGACACCGGTCACCGAGCTGTACGGGCAGCACCTGCACGGCATGACGATGGGCCTGCGTACCGAGCTGGAGGTCGCCCGCGCTGTCGACAAGGGTGACCTGGACGCCGTCTCGGTGCACCCGTTGCCGACGCAGGAGCGACTACTGGACGCGTTGCTGCGGCTGGGTTTCCGGTTCGCCCGCGCCGACGTGGAGCGTGGTCACATCTACGGCGTACGCCAGACGTTGCCGTTCTACCAGGAGATCGAGTTCAGCCCGGCGCCGCAGTACGCCCGCTCGATCAACCAGTTGGAGGTCACCTTCATCGCCGACGCGCAGCAGATGCAGGTGGTGCTGGAGGTCGACAAGCGCGGCGGTGTCTTCACCGAGGGCCGGGACGCCTTCGGCCGGTTCACTGTCGACCACGCCACCGCCGACCGCACCGACTGGACTGCCGAACTCGACAACTGGCTCCGCCAGTCCCTGACCCGCCGAGGCCTCTTCGGTTAGAGGTCCAGGAGGAGGGTTTGGGGGCCTATGTTGGTGCTTTCCACCAGCATATGGGTGCGGAAACGGCCAGTCTCGACCTTGGCTCCTCGTTCACGCAGGGCGTCGACCACCGCTGTCACCAGTGGCTCGGCGACCTCGGCGGGGGCGGCGGCGGTCCAGCTCGGGCGGCGGCCCTTGCGGACATCGCCGTAGAGGGTGAACTGGCTGACCACCAGGATCGGCGCGCCGGTGTCGGCCGCGGACCGTTCACCGTCCAGGATGCGCACCTCGTGCACCTTGCGGGCCATCGTCTGAGCGGTCTCCGTGGTGTCGGTGTGGGTCACCCCCAGCAGCACCAGCAGGCCGTTCTCGATGGCACCGACCACCTCGCCGTCGACCGTCACGCTGGCCCGGCCAACGGTCTGCACCACCGCCCGCATCAGGCGCTCACCGGCTCGATGAAGCCGCGTTCCACCAGGTGCGCCACGATCGGGCCGGCGGCCTCGGCCATCTCGTCGGGCTCGACGTCGTGCGCTGCGGCGAGCAGGGCGAGCTGGTCACGCAGCGGCAGCCGGCCGTCGGCGCCACCGACCAGCGCCAGCACCAGCGGGTCGATCTCCTCGGTCCAGCGCAGGCCGTGTGGCATCGCCAGGACCTGCCGGTCCACCCCCCAGCCCTCGTCGCCCATGGTGGCCTCCTGTCGCAGCTGGAGGCCCTCGGCGGCCCGATAGCGCTCGGCGAGCAACGCCTCTGTGTCGCGTACCCGGAGAAAGTCCTGGCGGTCGAACCAGGAGGCGACCTGGTCGCCCAGCGGTGGTTGCACCCGCTGGCGCAGGTCCTCCACCCGGACCACCGGGTCGGCGTGCCCGCCCCGGCGCAGTGACACGATGCCGAAGCCGATGCCCTCCACCTTGTGCGCGTCGAACCAGTCCAGCCAGGCGGCCATCCGCTGCGGGTCGGCGGTCTCGCCGACGTCGGTGAGCCACAGGTCGACGTACGCCATCGGGTCGGCCACCTCGCGCTGGATCACCCAGGCGTCCAGGCCGGTCCCGGCGAACCACCCGGCGACCCGCTCGTCCCACTCCTCGCCGGCGACGTGGACCCAGTTCGCCAGGTACTGCATGGTGCCGCCCTCGGTGAGCAGGCCCGGGGCGGCGGCGGCCAGTTCGGCGCCGATCGCGTCGCCGACCCGGCCGGAGTCGCGGTACACGTGCGTGGTGGTGCCCGGGCCGACGACGAACGGCGGGTTGCTCACCACCAGGTCGAACCGCCGACCGGCCACCGGGGCGACCATGTCGCCGCGGAGCAACTCCCAGTCCTGGCCGTTGAGGGCGGCGGTGGTCGCGGCGAAACGCAGCGCCCGCTCGGAGAGGTCGGTGGCGGTCACCGACCGGGCGTGGGTGGCCAGGTGTAGGGCCTGGACGCCGGAGCCGGTGCCCAGGTCCAGTGCGGTGTCGACCGGCCGGCGCATGGTTGCGCCGATCAGGGTGTGGGTTGCCCCGCCGACGCCGAGGACGTGCTCGGCGTGCAACGGGCGACCCGGTCGGGCGCTGGCCGGCACATCGGCGAGCACCCACCAGTCCTCGCCGTACGGCTCGAGGTCGACGCCCGCGCGCAGGCCGTCGCCGTACCGCTCGACCAGCCCACCGGCCAGGGCCTCGTCCAGGCTCAGCGGCGCCAGCGCGGTGGCCACCGCGGCCTCCGGCTCGGTCTGGTCGCAGATGAACACCCGGATCAGGGTGCCCAGCGGGTCGCCGTCCTCGGTGGCGCGCAGCGCGGCCCGGTAGTCGTTGCGGGCGACCGCCGCGGTCGCCTGGGCGCCCAGCCGCTCGGCGATGCCGTGGCTGGTGAAACCGGTCCGGGTCAGCGCGGTTCGCAGCGCGTCGACACCGGCGGGGGAGAGCAGCATGTCGTGTTCGTCCACCCCGACATCCTGCCTGCCGTCGCGTCCCGGGTCAGCGTCACCCGCCGGTACATGTCGGAGCGTCGGTGGCGGCCCGGGTCGGTGGGCCAGGCAGGATGGTCCGCATGACGCTTGTGCTGCCCATCGACCCGGAGGCTAACCGGCTGCTGGAGCGCAGTCCGCTGGCCCTGCTCCTCGGCATGGTCCTCGACCAGCAGGTGCCGATGGAGAAGGCGTTCTCGTCGCCGTACGTGCTCCAGCAGCGGCTCGGCCATGAGCTGGACGCGGCGGAGCTGGCCGGGTACGACCCGGAGGCCCTGGTCGCGCTCTTCGCCCAGCCGCCCGCGCTGCACCGGTTTCCGAAGGCCATGGCGGCCCGGGTGCAGGAGGTCTGCCAGGTGCTGGTGGAGCGCTACGACGGTGACGCGGCGCTGCTCTGGGCCGAGGTCGCCGACGGACCGGAGCTGCTGCGCCGCGTCTCGGCGCTGCCCGGCTTCGGCAAGCAGAAGGCGCAGATCTTCGTGGCCCTGCTCGGCAAGCGGTTCGGGGTGACCCCGCAGGACTGGCGGAAGGCTGCCGGGGACTACGGCGACCCGGGCGCGTACCGGTCGGTGGCCGACGTCACCGACGCCGACTCGCTGCGCCGGGTGCGGGAGTTCAAGCAGCAGATGAAGGCGGCGGCCAAGGCGAAGACCGGCGGCTGACCGACCGGCCCGGTGAGGGCCGGTGAGGGCCGGTCTGCTCAGGCGGCGGTGGGGTGCGCCAGCGAGGCCAGCGCGCGCCGGACGTCGGCCAGCGAGACGGTCGCCGAGTCGTCCAGGTCGGCCAGGCCGGCCTCGATCCACTGGCGCATCAGTGTGGTGACCCCGATGCCCCGGGCGTCGGCGGCGGCGCGAACCCGCTCGTAGGTGTCCAGGGGGAGCCGCACCGAGCGGCTCACCATCGGCACGTCGGTGTCGGGGGTGGGCAGGTCTGCCGGCGGGCTCTCGTCGATCAGGTCGGCGATCCGGTCGCCGCCGCCGTGGAACTGCTTGGTCGCGTCGTTACGGTGCATCGTCACGGCCTCCTCATCGGCGAGATCTCCGCACGGCCTCGTCGTAGCGCTTGGACTCGACGTCGCTCAACTCGCGGGCGGAGAGGATGTCCCAGTCGTTGTCGGTGCCATCGGCCTCGGCGAGCAGCACCGCCAGCCGGCGGCCCCGACGGGCGGCGGCGTAGACCACCATCACGTCGTCACCCAGATGCCGGATGACCCGTCGGGCGCTGTGCAGCGCCTCCCAGACTTCCCCGGGTGTGACGTCGTAGACCCTCAGGTTGGCCAACGCCTCGTCGGTGAAGCTGAACCTGCTGCCCACGTTGCGGAGCGTACCACGCACGTAACACGCGACGGGATGAGTCGAAGTTCGCTGATCACGGGCCTGCGGTGACAGGATGAGGCGTAACCCCTCGAGGAGGTCCATGGTGAAGCGTCAGGCGTACCAGCCGATTCTGATCACCGACGCCTCGCGCAGCCAGGGTGATCAACTCACCAGCCGTCAGCGCCGCTACGTCCTGATGATGGGCATCCGGGTGGCCTGCATCATCGTCGGCGCGATCCTGGTCGGTGCGAACGCCCCGCTGCTCTGGCTCTGGCTGCCGTTGTGCGCCCTCGGCATGGTGCTCATCCCCTGGCTGGCCGTGCTGCTGGCCAACGACCGGCCACCGAAGGAAGAGCACCGGCTGGCCAACCGGTTCCACCGCCGGCACACGGACGACACCCCGCCGATGAGCCTCACCGCCGAGGAGCGCCCGCACAAGGTCATCGACGTCGAACCCTGACCCGCGAACGGGCCAGGGTTCCATCCGTCCCCACCGCGCCAGGCCCGGCGCGGGCCGTTACGGCTGTGGCCGGGCGCCGGCCGTGGAGACGGCCAGCGCGCCCAGGTCGGTGGCCCGGCTCAACGCCGCGGTCGGGGTGGCACCGCCGAGCCACGCGGTGAGCAGACCGGCCGCGAAGGCGTCGCCCGCGCCCGTGACGTCCACCACTGCCACCCGCCGGGCCGGTGCCACGCAGACCGGCGTGGTGCGGTCGACCCAGACCGCGCCGGCCGCGCCACGCTTCACCACGACCCGCCGAGCCGTCGCCGACAGCGCCCGCCCCTGCGCCGCCGGGTCCAGCCCGCCGGCCAGCACCGTTGCCTCGTCCGCGTTGACCAGGAGCAGGTCGATGTCGCGTACCCAACTCAGGAACGCCGCCGCGCCGACTCGCCGCAGCGGCGCCGCGGAGGCCGCGTCGACGCTGATGGTGAGCCCGCGCTCGCGGGCGGCAGCCAGCGCCCGCAGCCCCGCGCCGCGCGACTCGGCGTCCAGCAGTGTGTACGCGGACAGGTGCAGATGCCCAGCGTCGGGCGCCGCCGCGAGGGCCTGCTCGACGTGCGCGGCGCTCAGCCGCAGGTTCGCGCCCCGCTGGCTGACCATGGTGCGTTCGTCGTCGGCGGCCAGCACGATGACAGTGCCGGTCGGTGCGCCCTCGACCCGCTCGATCGCGCAGTCGACGCCTGCCCGGTCGAGTTCGGCCACCCGGTCCCGCCCAGCGTCGTCGTCGCCGACCGCGCCGACGAGCGTGACGTCCACCCGCTGCGCGGCGACCCACGCGGCGGTGTTGGCCGCCTGACCGCCGCCACCAAGACTGATCTCGGCCCCGGTGTCCGAGCCGGCCGCGAGCGGCCCGGACAGCACGGCGACCACATCGGTGATCACGTCCCCGACGACGACCATCCGGGCCGGTCGGGTCATGCCGGGACGGCGGTGCCGCGGGCCGCCGAGGCGACCGCGATCCGCGCGGCCAGGTCGGCGTTGCGGAGGATGATCCGCACGTTCACCGCCAGGCTCGCGCCCTCGGTGGCCGAGTGGAAGTGCGCGAGCAGGTACGGGGTGACGGCCTTGCCGGTGATCCCGTCCCGCTCCAGCAGGGCCAGGCCGTCGGTGAGGGTCCGGTCGTGCAGCTCCGGGTCGAGCTGCTCGTCGACCGGCAGCGGGTTGGCGATGAGCAGCCCGCCGGTGTGCACTGCGTGCTCGTCCCGGGCGGCGAGCACGGCAGCGACCTGCTCCGGTGAGTCCACCGACCAGTCCAGGTCGAAGCCGGCGTCGGTGAGGTAGAAGCCGGGGAACCGGCGGGTGCGGTAACCGACCACCGCGACGCCGAGGGTCTCCAGGCGCTCCAGCGTCGCGCCCACGTCGAGGATCGACTTGACCCCGGCGCAGACCACAGCGATCGGGGTCTGGGCCAGGGTGACCAGGTCCGCCGACTCGTCGAAGGTGTGCGCGGCCTCCCGGTGCACCCCGCCCAGCCCGCCGGTGGCGAACACGCCGATACCGGCGGCGGCGGCCACCGCGCTGGTCGCGGCCACCGTGGTCGCGCCGTCTGCGCCGGTCGCGGCAGCCACCGCGAGGTCACGGACGGAGAGCTTGGTCACTCCGTCGACGGTGGCCAGCCGGGTCAGCTGCGCGTCGTCCAGGCCGACCACCAGCTCGCCGGCGATCATGCCGATCGTCGCCGGAACGGCCCCGGCGTCCCGAACCGTCCGCTCGATCTCCCTGGCCACGCGCAGGTTCTCCGGTCGCGGCAGGCCGTGCGAGACGATGGTGCTCTCCAGGGCGACGACGGGCCGGCCGTCGCGCAGGGCTTCGGCCACCTCGGTGCCGTAGCTGATGTGAAAGTCAGTCACACGGGCACCGTACGGGGTGGGGCCTCGGCCGGCCTCAAGTGGACCCGGCCGTGATGACCTGCCAAACTTGTCGGTTGGAGGTGCAGACGTGAGCACAGAGGTTCTCGAGCGTCCGGAGCTGAAGGACGCCGACACCGGTCCCGAGATGTTCCACTACGTCCGCAAGGAGAAGATCGCCGAGAGTGCCGTCATGGGCACTTTTGTCGTCGCTCTCTGCGGCGAGACCTTCCCGGTCACCAAGGCGGCCAAGCCGGGTTCGCCGGTCTGCCCCAAGTGCAAGGAGATCTACGACTCCTACCGTGAGTGAACCTCGGCCGGCGCTCCGGCCGGCGACGTAGCCTGCGGCGGTGACCACCTCCACCGCCCTGCTCCTCGCCGACCTGACCGGGGTGGCGGTGTTCGCCGCGTCCGGTGCCTCGGCGGCGGTGGCCAAGCGACTGGACCTGTTCGGCGTCGCTTTCGTCGGCTTCGTGGCAGCCCTCGGCGGTGGGATCTTCCGGGACCTGGTCATCGACGAGGTGCCGCCGCTGGCCTTCGCCGACTGGCGGTACGTGGCCACCGCCGCGATCACCGCACTCGCCGTCTTCTGGCTGCACCCGCAACTGGCCCGACTGCGCACCACAGTGCTGGTGCTCGACGCGGCCGGCCTGGCGCTGTTCACCGTCACCGGCACGCTCAAGGCGCTCGACGCCCGGGTGCCCGCGGTCGGCGCCTGCCTGATCGGCATGCTCACCGCGATCGGCGGTGGGCTCGGCCGGGACCTGCTCACCGCCGAGATCCCTGTCGTGCTGCGCCGGGAGATCTACGCGCTGGCCGCACTGGCCGGTGCGGTCCTGGTGGTGCTGCTGTACGTCACCGGGCAGACCGGGCCCGCACCGCTCACCGCCGCCGCCGTCCTGGTCTTCGGGCTGCGCCTGATCGCGCTGCGTCGACGCTGGTCCGCGCCGGTGGCCACGCTGCGCCCACCGCGCGCCGACGGGGCGGATCCACGCACCGACCGGGAGTGGTGAGACGGTCGGGCCGCTGTTCAACTGGGTGCGGGATTGTGACCAGCGTGGCGTCGCCTGGGCCCGACGGCCCGGCCTGGTTATGCTGAGTCGGCCTTCGCGGCAGCTTCTGCGCGGAGGCGTTTTCATGGGCGGCGGATCCTCGTGGCCCTCGCCCGGGGTCCGCAATCGTGCGGTCGGAGAGGAGCTTCGCGTGGCAGCCCGGACGCCGGTGCTCGAGACGTTCCCGGCGCTGCGCGCCTGGCAGCGCAAGGCGCTGGTGGAATACCTGCGTCGCCGCAGCGAGGACTTCACCGCTGTCGCCACGCCCGGCGCCGGCAAGACCACCTTCGCCCTGCGGATCGCGGCCGAACTGCTCGGTGACGGCACCGTGGAGGCGGTCACCGTCGTCGCGCCGACCGAGCACCTCAAGAACCAGTGGGCCGACGCGGCGGCCCGGGTGGGCATCCAACTCGACGCCGCGTTCCGCAACGCCGACCTGCACTCCGCGGCCGACTTCCACGGCGCGGTGGTCACCTACGCACAGGTGGGGATGGCCCCGCAGGTGCACCGGCGGCGCACCATGACCCGACGCACCCTGGTCATCCTCGACGAGATCCACCACGCCGGCGACTCCCGGTCCTGGGGCGACGGGGTGAAGAACGCCTTCGAACCCGCCGTACGCCGGCTGATGCTCACCGGGACGCCGTTCCGCTCCGACGACAACCCGATCCCGTTCGTCAGCTACGAACGGGGCGGAGACGGGCTGCTGCGCTCCCGCGCCGACTCGGTGTACGGCTACTCCGACGCGCTGCGCGACGGCGTGGTCCGGCCGGTGCTCTTCCTGGCGTACTCCGGGGAGACCCGCTGGCGTACCAACGCGGGGGAGGAGCTGGCGGCCCGGCTGGGCGAGCCGATGACCCAGGACCTGGTGGCGCAGGCGTGGCGTACCGCCCTGGACCCGGCCGGCGACTGGATGCCACAGGTGCTGCGGGCCGCCGACGCCCGACTCACAGTGCTGCGCAACGCGGGCATGGCCGACGCCGGCGGTCTGATCATCGCCACCGACCAGCAGACCGCCCGCTCGTACGCCAAGCTGATCGAGCAGGTGACCGGCGAGAAGGCCGCCGTGGTGCTCTCCGACGACCAGGGCGCGTCCGCCCGGATCGCGACGTTCGCGGCGTCCGACCAGCGGTGGCTGGTCGCGGTGCGGATGGTGTCCGAGGGGGTCGACATCCCCCGACTGGCGGTCGGGGTCTACGCCACCAGCGCCAGCACCCCGCTCTACTTCGCCCAGGCGATCGGCCGGTTCGTGCGGGCCCGCCGACCCGGGGAGACCGCGTCGGTCTTCCTCCCCAGCGTGCCGCACCTTCTCGGCTTGGCCAGCGAGATGGAGACCGAGCGCGACCACGTCCTCGGCAAACCCAAGGAAGCCGACGGTTTCGACGACGACCTGCTGGAACGCGCGCAGCGCGACGACCAGGCCAGCGGGGAGTTGGAGAAGCGGTTCGCGGCGCTCTCGGCCACCGCCGAACTGGACCAGGTGATCTTCGACGGCGCCTCGTTCGGCACCGCCGCCCAGGCCGGCACCCCCGAGGAAGAGGAATACCTCGGCCTGCCCGGCCTGCTCACCGCCGACCAGGTTTCGCTCCTGCTGACCAAGCGGCAGGCCGCACAACTCGCCGCCCAACGCCGCCGTACGGCCGACGGAGCCGCTCAGCCGGCCGCTGCGGCCACAGCAGCGCCACCCGCACCCATGAGCGCCGCCCAGCGCCGCGTGGCCCTCCGGCGCCAACTGAACGCTCTGGTGGCCGCCCGACACCACCGCACCGGCCAGCCACACGGCAAGATCCATGCCGAACTGCGCCGACTCTGCGGCGGCCCGCCGAGCGCCCAGGCCACGATCGAGCAGCTCGAGGAACGCATCGCCACCGTGCAAACCCTCTAGACCTGCCCGGTGGGTGGTCCTGCCCGGTGGGCGGTCCTGCCCGGTCGGCGGTCCTGTATGCGCCCGCGCTTGGAACGCACTGACTGCGCCCGTGCCTGCGGTGGGGTCGGTGGCCGTGCTGGCGGTTTGATCCACTCGGTTTCCTTGAAGACGCGGTCTTGGAGCGGCGTGGAGGGCGCGACTTCCTTGAAACCGAGTGGATCACGGCTTTCGTCCGGGGTGGGGCCGAGGATTGTCTTCCTAAAACGCCCGCGCTGGTGGGCCTCTGCGGGGTGCCTCTACTTCAAGATCGCGCAATATCCGGGATGTAGTGGCATCGGTGCGTCGGTGAGACCACTACATCCTGGTTCGAGCACGACCGTGGAGTTCGTGGGCGCTCGCAACCTGTTCCCGGTCCCTCGGGGCGGTATGCGTCGTCAAGGTCCGCGCAATTTCGGGGATGTTGGTGCTTCCCGCGTGTCGGAGGCAGCAACTTCGGGGAAGTTGCGGAGATCTTGGCGCGGGGCGCGGGGCGCGGGGCGCGGGGCGCGGGGCGCGGGGCGCGGGGCGCGGGGCGCGGGGCGGCCCGGACAGATAAAAGTCGGCCGGAGGCACCCTCGGGGTGCCTCCGGCCGACTATGTCGGTTTGCGGATTTAGTTCGCCATCAGATCGGCGCCACGCCAGCTGAAATCGGGCTCCGTTGCGAACCGCTCGGTGATCTTCACGAGATCCTCCGCGTACTTGTTCGCGTGGTGCCCGCAGAACACCAGCTCGCTCCCACCCGCCAGAGTGATCCGGAGCTTCCCGGCAGCATTGCAGCGGTCGCACCGTTCATCGGCGGCTGGGGGCGCCACCGTCTCGGGCGGCGGCGTGAGGGTCGGGGTCATCGCCTTCCTCCTCTGGTCGTCACCGATGAACAATCTCTTCGGTCGTTGCTCACCTATCGTGCAACACCCTTACTAGGCACTGCCTTCCCTGTGTGCCCGCGGGGGACCGAGGTCACACCTGGAAGGGACAGTGTGCCGTGCACCCAGGGTGCCACGTCAACGATCACATTCGTGCATCCGGACGATCACCATCTGGTGTTGCACACCAGGTGGTCAAAACGACACGTTCGGTTGACGAAACCCGCTCAGTCCAGGTAATCCCGGAGGACCTGCGACCGGGACGGGTGGCGCAGCTTGGACATCGTCTTGGACTCGATCTGCCGGATCCGCTCCCGGGTCACCCCGTAGACCTGGCCGATCTCGTCGAGCGTCCGAGGTTGGCCGTCGGTCAGGCCGAAGCGCAGGCGTACCACACCCGCCTCACGCTCGGAGAGCGTCTGCAGCACCTGCTGGAGCTGGTCCTGCAGGAGCGAGAACGAGACCGCGTCGACCGCGACCACGGCCTCGGAGTCTTCGATGAAGTCGCCGAGCTGGCTGTCGCCCTCGTCGCCGATGGTCTGGTCCAGTGAGATGGGCTCCCGAGCGTACTGCTGGATCTCCAGCACCTTCTCGGGTGTGATGTCCATCTCCTTGGCCAGCTCCTCCGGAGTGGGCTCGCGGCCCAGATCCTGGAGCAGCTCACGCTGTATGCGGCCGAGCTTGTTGATGACCTCCACCATGTGCACCGGGATGCGGATGGTGCGGGCCTGGTCGGCCATGGCGCGGGTGATGGCCTGGCGGATCCACCAGGTGGCGTACGTGGAGAACTTGTAGCCCTTGGTGTAGTCGAACTTCTCCACGGCCCGGATCAGACCGAGGTTGCCTTCCTGGATCAGGTCGAGGAAGGCCATGCCACGGCCGGTGTAGCGCTTGGCCAGCGACACCACCAGTCGGAGGTTCGCCTCCAGGAGGTGATTCTTGGCCCGCTCGCCGTCGCGGGAGATCCAGCCCAGGTCACGGACCATGTCCCGGACGAGCTTCTCTTCGCCCTCGTCGGCAGCCCGCAGCCGCTCGGCGGCGTAGAGCCCGGCCTCGATCCGCTTGGCCAGCTCCACCTCCTGCTCGGCGTTGAGCAGCGGAACCTTGCCGATCTGCTTCAGGTACGCGCGGACGGAGTCGGCGGAGGCGGTCAGCTCGGCGTCGCGTCGCGCCTGCTTGAGGGCCTCGGACTCCTCGTCGTCCCACTCGAAGTCGTTGTCGGTCGCCGAGGCGGCGGCGTCGGTCTCGGCGGCCTGGGCCAGCTCGGCCGGCTCCTCGACCACCACGTCCTCGATCGTGGCGGCAAGCTCCTCCGGGTCGATCTCGCCCTCGGCGCCCTCGCCCTTGGCCTTGCCGGCAGCCTTGGTCGGCTTGGCTCCGGCAGCTGCGGCCACCGTCGCCTTGGTGGCGCGGGTCGACCGGGTCGCCTTCGCCGGGGTCGCGGCGGCAGCCTCAGCGCCGGTGCCGGTCGCCTTGCGGGCGGCCACCTTGCGCGGGACCGACGTCGCCGGGGCGTCGTCGAGGGAGGGCGCCTGCTTCGGGGCCGGCGCGGCGGCCTTCTTGGTGGTCTTGGCGGTGGTGGCCCGGGACGCTGGCGTGGTCGAGCGGGCCGCGGCGACGCGGCGACGGGTGCTCGCCGAGCCGTCCACCACGACGGTCACTCCCGCCTCGGAGAGCGCGCGCAGGATCTTCTTGGCCTGGGCCGGAGTCACCTCGGCGGACTCGACGGTGCGCGCGAGCTGAGCCGACGTGAGCTGACCACCGGCGCTCTGCGCGTGGGCGATCAGGGTGTCGGTGAGCGAGCGAACGTCGGCGCCGGGCTGGCGGGGTTCTGTCACGAATGACCTTCCGGAGGCGAAGAGCGGGCACGGCGGGTTCGTCCGGCGCAGCGAGGGTTACCGTGCCGGGCGATGTGGTTGAGGGACCCTCGTGTCACGGTCCGGCCGGTGGTCGGCGGTCCGTGCCGCGTGGGCAGGGGTGAATTGTAACGCCGTCTGCGGCGATCATCCTGCTCCGCACCGCGTACCGCCGGTGGGGACCGTCGGTGCGGCGGAGGTATGGGCTTCGCGGTAATGATAGCCGCCGGGCCGGCGAAGGGCTTCCGTCGTCGAGCCCGAGGGTGCGCAGATCGTGTCCGAACTGCCGTCTGAGCAGCCAGTACCGGGTCAGCGGGGCGGCTGCGAGGGAGCGCGTGCGGATCACCGAGGTCGCTGGTGGTCCGGCCGGTGGCGTCCCCACCAGGTCGCGGTTGGGCAACGGTTGCGGGCCGAGCGTGGACGGGGTGGTAAGCACTTAAGCCACATTACCGGACCTAAAGGGGCATATTGCCGGAGGTTGGCCCCTTGAGTCGCGCGGGCGGTATCGGCACACCCCTGGCCGCGGGATGTGGAGCACCAGAGATCCTGGTCTGGCGCCGTCGCGCGCTGTCCGGAACGATGATCTTTGAAAGCCGGGTCGGTAGTTCCACACATCCACATGCACCCGGAGTGCGGAAAGAGGCGAATCATGACCAACTCGGCGACGACGTCATCGGAGCTGCTGAGCATCGCGGTGCAGGTGGCCCGGGACGCGGCGGACACCGCGTACCGGATGCGCGCCGAGGGGGTCGTTGTCGCCGCCACCAAGAGCACCGTCACCGACGTGGTCACCGCCGCCGACCGGGCGGTCGAGCGGCAGATCCTCGACGCGCTGGCCGCGCTGCGCCCGGACGACTCGGTGCTCGGTGAGGAGTACGGCGAGGAGACCTCCGGCACGGGACGCAGCGGGGTGCGCTGGATCGTCGACCCGATCGACGGCACAGTGAACTACCTGTACGGGCTGCCGCACTCCGCGGTCTCGCTGGCCGCCGAGGTGGACGGGACGGTGGTTGCCGGCGTCGTGCGCAACGTGAACACCGGTGAGGAGTGGACCGCCACGGCCGGTGGTGGGGCCTGGCGCGATGGCAACCGGCTGCGGTGCTCCGGTGAGGTCGACCTCGGGCAGGCGCTGGTCGGCACCGGCTTCGGCTACGACGCCGCCCGTCGGTCACACCAGGCGCAGGTGGTGGCCGGGCTGATCGCACACGTACGCGACATTCGCCGGCTCGGCGCCGCCGCGCTGGACCTCTGCCTGGTCGCCGAGGGGCGGCTCGACGCGTACTTCGAGAAGGGTCTTGCGGCCTGGGACCTGGCGGCGGGCGGGCTGGTGGCCGCCGAGGCGGGGGTTCGGGTCGCCGGCCTGGCCGGTCGGCCGCCGGGGCCGGACCTGGTGGTCGCGGCCCCGCCCGCTCTCTTCGCGCCGTTGCACGATCGGCTGGCCGCGCTGGACGCCGCCGGCGGACCCTGAGCGGCCGGCCCTGACCAGCGGCTCGGGGCCGGCCGGGCCCTGACCAGCGGGTCGTGAACGGCCGGGCCGTGATCCTGCGGACCAGGTCGGTGCCTGGCCGGGCCTGGCCGCCGACCCGGCGCCGCTGTGGGTCGGTTACGCCGTCACTTGGCGGGTGGGGACGGGCAGGAGCCCTTGGGCGCCTCCGGCGGGCCCGAGTCGCCGAGTGACTGGTTCACCTCGGTCGTGGTGGCGAGCTGCTGGAAGTTGTTGCCCAGCACCACGTCCACGGTGTCGTCGGTGCGCTTCGGGTCGTAGCCCGGGGTGGCGTTGTTGAGGAAGTACGCCTGGAGCAGGTGCGCGGACCCGACGCCCTTCGGGCCGTACCGCAGCACCGCGACGCTGTTGACCTTCTTCTCGTTCCCGGTCTTCTTGACCTGGAACTGTCGATTGCTGAACTCGTCGGCGACGGTGGAGGCGAGGCCGGGCTGATCCGTGGCGTTGAAGACGTTGATCTTGACGTCCTTGCGCTCGCGCAGGGTCAGATCCGCCAGCGGCCAGCCCTCGGGGCAACCCGCCGCGGTGCCCGCGTTGCCCTGGCTGTCGCGGACCACGGCCACGACGACGAAGACCAGGGCGATGACCGCCAGCAGGCCGACGACGACGAGTGCTCGCACGCGCGCAAAACTCATCAGGGCACTCCCCGGACCTCAGGTGGGTGGTGACGGCCAGAAACGATCGCTCAGGCCGCCGGCCGTCGAATACGCCGCTGAGGTTAACGGTTGTCCGGCCGTCGCGTGGAAACAGCCCGACATGCCGGCGCGGCGACCGCGAACCGGGTACTACTACCCCTATCTTCGTGTCGCCTGAATCACATTGGGAACAACTTCGCGTGCGGGGGCGTACATCTCAGCCGCAAGGGCGGTATACATGCCTCGCCCAAGGGGGGGTAAGGTTCCGCGCTCGCAGGGGAGTCGCCCCGGCGAGCTCGACCCGTTCGGTCCTCGGGTCGGGTGCCCGACACAAGTGGTGGCCGGCCAGCGGAACCGAAACAGCGTCGTCCGGCGTTACAACCGGAAGCGACAACATCGATATGGGAGAGTGAAACCGATGGCCACCGACTACGACGCCCCGCGTCGCGACGAGGTCGACCTCGGCGAGGACAGCCTGGAAGAGCTCAAGGCACGGCGCGTCGACTCACAGTCAGGCGCGGTGGACGTCGACGAGGCCGAGGTGGCCGAGAGCTTTGAGCTGCCCGGTGCCGATCTGGCCGACGAGGAGCTCACGGTCAAGGTGCTTCCGATGCAGCAGGACGAGTTCCGGTGCGCCCGCTGCTTCCTGGTCCACCACCGTAGCCAGCTGGCGGTCGAGCGTAACGGCGAGCTGATCTGCCGCGAGTGCGTCTGACAGCCATGACACCAGCGGCGGCCTCCTGAACGGGGCCGCCGCTGCCGGTGTAGGCATGCGGCAGCGGTGGGTACCTGCTTGACTCGTAGCGGGTAGCCACAGCACCGGGAGGTCCGATGAGCGATCGAGGCGGCACCACCGATGGCGGCACGGACGGCCTGGGTGCAGCCCGTGCCACGGACGACCTTGATGCCGCCCGTGGCACGGATGACCTTGGTGCGACAGCGCGTACCGATGACCTCGGTGCCACCGTCGCGGCGTTGACCGCGGACGACATCGAGCCGGCCCGGCGCCGCCAACTGCTGACCCGGATGGTCGGGCAGGCCCGTGCGCGTGGCATCTCCGACCTGTTCAAGCCCCGCGCCGCCGTACGGTGGATGGTCGACACCGTCACCGAGATCGCCCCGCACGTGCCGGTGCGGGACCTGGACACGCTGCGCCGGCACTTCCCCGGTCTGGACGACGCCGCCCTGGCCGACAGACTCATCCGCAACGCGTCGAGGACCACCGCCGCGATCGGCGCGGCCGGTGGAGGCGTCGCCGCCGTCGAGTGGACGGTGGCCCCGACCCTGCTCTCCGCGCCGGTGCTGCTCGCCGCGGAGACCGTGGCCGTGGTGGCGGTGGAGCTGAAGCTGGTCGGCGAGCTGCACGAGATCCACGGAGTGGCGCTACCAGCCACCGGTAGCCAGCGGGCGGTCGCACTGGTGCACTCCTGGGCCACTCAGCGCGGCGTCAACCCGATGGTGCCCGGCGTGGGAGTGGGAGCGGTGCTCGGCACCGCCGCCCGCAAGGAACTGCGGGACATGCTGCTGCGGCGCTTCGGTCGCAACCTCACCACGCTCGGGCCGTTCCTGACCGGCGCGGCGGTGGCCAGCTTCCTCAACCGCCGGGCCACCCAGCAGATGGCCGACCAACTCCAGGTCGACCTGCGTCGGCGGGGCATCGCCCGGCCCGCGCCACCGAACGCCCTCCCGGGCCCACCGACCGGCACCTGAGCGGGCGTGCACCGCCGGACCGGCACCTGAGCGCCTGCGGCCCCGGACCGGCACCTGAGCGGGCCTGCGCCGCTGGGCCGGCCTGAGGCCGGCACCCCGGTCGGCTGAGCCGGCCTGGGCCGTCGGATCAGCCCGGCTCGCCCGCGGCCGCCTGGGAGGTCGCCAGGGCGTCCCGTGCGGTCAGCACCGCCTCGGCCAGCTCGACCGGGTGGCGGGTGCTCACCACCCAGAACGGGGTCGGATCAGCAGGGTCGTCGAGGATCACCTGCACGGCGCCGCCGATCCACGGTCGCTGCACCACGAAGGCGAGGGGGTCCGCGCCGACGCCGAGCACCTCACGTCGGCCGGCCACGTCCAGCGGCACCACGTCGGCCACGAAACGGACCGGCAGGCGGGCGTCGTCCACCCGCAGTTCGGCGTCGGCCACCCCGATACGGATCCGGCCCAGCCACCACAGCCCGGCCGCGGTGAGCGGCACCAGCACGGCGAACGGCAGCCAGGTGCGGACGCCGGAGGCGCCCATCCAGATCTCGACGGCCAGCAACGCGGCGGCGACCAGCCCGGCCAGCCACAGCCACCAGGGCAGATCCAGCCGCTCGGTGTACGCCGAGCGGGCGGCGACCGGCGGCTGATCGGTGGACGGGGAGGGCGACATGCTCACTCCTGCGAGGGTACGGCGCACGGCGGCTCGACGAACCGGCAGGATGGCAGGGTCACCCCGCGAACCGGACGGAAGAGGGGACCCGTGACCGACGTCGTACCCGTGCTCGTGCAGCTGCTCGACCCGGAGCTGCCGCTGCCCACGTACGCCCATCCCGGCGACGCCGGGGCCGACCTGGTGGCCGCCGCGGACGTGGAGTTGCCGCCCGGCGGTCGTGCCCTGGTGCCCACCGGCGTGGCCATCGCGTTGCCGGAGGGGTACGTGGGCCTGGTCCATCCCCGGTCCGGTCTGGCGGCCAGGCTCGGCGTGACGGTGCTCAACGCGCCCGGTACGGTCGACGCCGGCTATCGGGGTGAGATCCTGGTCAACCTGATCAATCATGATCGGGATGTGCCGGCGAAGATCTCCCGCGGCGACCGGATCGCGCAGCTCGTGGTCCAGCAGGTCGCACGGGCGCGGTTCGAGCCGGTGGTCGAGCTGCCCGCGTCCCGGCGCGGGACCGGTGGGCACGGGTCCACCGGTGGGCACGCCGGGCTGGTGCCGTCGCCGACGGGCCAGGACCGGGTCGAGCGGCGGCCGAGCGAGCTGGGCCGCGGGCAGGCGGAAGAGGTGGCAGGGTGAGTGTGAACAGCGGAGGGCAGGCGCAGTGATCTTCTCCCGAAAGCGGGCCGATGCCGAGCGGCAGACCCGTGACGAGCGGGCCACCCAGGTCCCGGACCAGGGCGATGCGGCGCCGACGCTGGAGCGCGGCCCGTACGACATCTCCGAGAGCTACGACGACGTGCAGCGACTCGACCTGGGCAGCCTGCACATCCCGGCGATCGCCGACGTCGAGGTGCGGGTGCAGGCCGACCCGCAGGGTGTGATCCAGCAGGTGGTGCTGGTGCATGGCGACAACGCGCTCCAGTTGGGCGTCTTCGCCGCCCCCCGGTCCGAGGGGATCTGGGACGAGGTGCGTGAGGAGATCCGGCAGTCGCTGCTCCGTGACGGCGCGAGCGCGCAGGAGGTCGCCGGGGAGTACGGCCCGGAGCTGCACGCCCAGGTGCGTACCCCGGACGGGGTGACGAACCTGCGGTTCGTCGGGATCGACGGGCCGCGCTGGATGGTCCGTGGCGTGTTCCAGGGCCCGGTGGCCACCGACCCGGCCATGGCCGGGCCGCTCGTCGAGTGCCTGGACGGCCTGGTGGTCGACCGTGGGCAGGAGGCGAAGCCGGTCCGCGAGCCGCTGCCGCTGCGGCTGCCCCGGGAGGTCGCCGACCAGGCCGAGGCCGAGGCGGGCGACGCCGCCGCCGCGCCGCGTCAGGTCTGACCCGCGCGCACCGGCCCGCCGGAACCAGCCCCGTCGGCGTACGCTGGCGGCACGGTTCCGGCGCCGCCGGGGCCGGCCGGGGACGGCGAGCGTGGAGAGGGTGACGCGGAGGTCATGACGACCGACGAGAGCCGGGTGTCGCTACGGCGCATCCTGCAGAGGTTCACCGCCAGCGAGGCCGAGATCGACGCGCAGGAGCTGCGTCGGGAGAGCGCCGAGTGCGGCGGGATCCCCGCCCAGCAGTGCTCCCGGGGCCAGCTGGTCTCGGTCGCCGGGCGGCTGCGCACTGTGGTCTACACGCCGCGCACCAACCTGCCCACCCTCGAGGCCGACCTGTACGACGGCAGTGACGTGGTCACCCTGGTCTGGCTGGGTCGGCGGCACATCGCCGGGATCGAGCCGGGCCGGCACCTGACCGCCCGTGGTCGGGTGGCCGTGCGGGACGACCGCAAGGTCATCTACAACCCCTACTACGAGCTGGACTCGCCCAAGTGACGGCACTGCGGACGGAAGGCCGGCGATGACGACGGGACAGGACCGGGCGGCACAGCCGGAGATTGACCCCGAGGGCGAGGAGCCGCTGCCGACGATCGCCGAGCAGATGGCCGACCAGCTCGGCGGGTGGCGCGGGCTGGTCGAGTCCAGCATCCCGGTCGTGGTGTTCGTCGTCGCCAACATCATCGGCGAGCTGCGGCCGGCGGTGATCGCGTCGATCGCGGTCGCCGTGCTGATCGCCGGGCTGCGGCTGGCCCAGCGTCGGCCGATCCGGCACGCCGTCAACGGGCTCTTCGGCGTCGGCGTCGGCGCGGCCATCGCCTGGCGTACCGGCGACGAGCGTGACTTCTACCTCCCCGGCATCCTCTACGGCATCGGGTACGGCGTGGCCCTGCTGATCTCGGCCGCGATCCGGCAGCCGCTGGTGGGCTGGATCTGGTCGGTGTTGGTGGCCAAGGGCCGCTCGGAGTGGCGGGCCGACCCGAAGCTGGTGCGTACCTTCACCCAGCTGACAGTGCTCTGGGGTGTGGTCTGGCTGGCCAAGGTGGGCGTGCAGGCCGGGCTCTACCTGGCCCACCAGGACACCGCGCTGGGCGTGGCCCGGCTGGCCCTGGGTTACCCGCCGTACGCGCTGCTGTTGCTGATCACGGTCTGGACGGTGCGCCGGGTCACCCGGGAGTCGCCGCCGGCCCCGCTGCCCAGCGCCTGAGCGAGGCCGGGTCACCCGGGCCGCTCAGCGTGAGCCGCGGGTCCGTTCGACGCTGTCCGGTCCGAGGATCACGGCGCGGACCTGGTCCTCCACCTCGGCGGTGCAGACGAAGATCAGCTCGTCGCCGGCCTCGATCGGGTCGTCCGGGCTGGGCACCAGGACCCGCTTGCCGCGCAGGATCGCCACCAGGGCGGAGTCGCGGGGGAGCGGCACGGCGTGGATCGGCTGGCCGACGTAGGGCGCGGTCGGCGGCAGGGTGATCTCGACGAGGTTCGCCTCGCCCTGTCGGAAGGTCATCAGCCGGACCAGGTCGCCGACGGTGACCGCCTCCTCGACGAGCGCGGCCATCACCCGCGGCTTGCTCACCGCGACGTCCACGCCCCACTGCTCGGTGAACAACCACTCGTTCTCGGCCCGGTTGACCCGGGCGACCACCCGGGGCACCGCGAACTCGGTCTTGGCCAACAGCGACAGCACCAGGTTGGTCTTGTCGTCGCCGGTCGCCGCGACCACCACGTCGCATCCGGCGACGTCGGCCTCTTCCAGGCTGCTCAGCTCGCACGCGTCGGCCAGCACCCACTCGGCGGCCGGCACCCGGTCCGGGCGCAGCATCTTCGGTTGGCGCTCGATCAGCATCACCTGGTGACCGTTGTCGATCAACTCCTGGGCGATCGAGCGGCCCACGTTGCCCGCGCCCGCGATGGCGACCCGCATGGCTCAGTGCCCTCCTTCCGGCGGCGTCGCCGCCACCGACGTGACAGTCGCCACGATGTCATCGCTGACCAGCATGAACACCTGGTCGCCCTCCTGCATGACTGTGGAGCCGGTGGGCAGCGTGCCGATGCCGAAGCGGATCAGGTAGGCCACCCGCGCGCCGGTCGTGTCCTCCAGCGCCCGCACCGGTCGGCCGATCCAGTCCTTGTGTACGGGCACCTCGACGATCGACACAGTGCTCGTGGGGTCGCGGAAGATCTCCACGTTGCCCTCCGGCACCAGGTGTCGCAGCATCCGGTCCGCGGTCCACCGCACGGTCGCCACCGTGGGGATGCCCAGCCGCTCGTAGACCTGCGCCCGGCGCTGGTCGTAGATGCGGGCCGCGACCCGGGACACGCCGAACGTCTCGCGGGCCAGCCGGGCCGAGATGATGTTGGAGTTGTCGCCGCTCGACACCGCCGCGAAGGCGTCCGCGCGCTCGATGCCGGCCTGCCGGAGCACCTCGCCGTCGAAACCGGCACCGGTCACCGTGATCCCGGCGAAGTCGGGGCCGAGCCGGCGGAACGCGTCGGCGTCCTGGTCGATCACCGCCACCGAGTGCCCTCGGGACTCCAGGCTGTGGGCGAGGGTCGACCCGACCCGACCACATCCCATGATCACGACGTGCACGCTGTCCCTCCCAAGGTGCGTACCACTCCCGCTGCCGGTGGCCTTCGAGTGCGAGCCTGCCACGTCCCGGTCGCGAGCGGGGACCGACCGTACCCCGCCGTCGCGAGCAGCGGTGATCGCCCACCCCCGTGCTCCCGCTGTGGTGGTCGTACTCTTGGCGTTCGTGGCCAGTCCCACCTCGCTGCTGAAGCGGCTTCTTCTCGGTCGACCGTTCCGGTCCGACCGGCTCCAACACACCCTCCTGCCGAAGCGCATCGCGCTGCCCGTGTTCGCTTCCGACGCGCTGTCCAGCGTCGCGTACGCGCCTGACGAGATCCTGCTGACCCTCTCCATCGCCGGCGCCTCCGCGTACTTCTTCTCGCCGTGGATCGCGCTGGCCGTGGTCGTGGTCATGCTCACTGTGGTGGCGAGCTACCGGCAGAACGTGCACGCCTACCCGTCCGGTGGCGGCGACTACGAGGTGGCCACTGTCAACCTGGGGCCGAAGTTCGGCGTCGGGGTGGCCAGCGCCCTGCTGGTCGACTACGTGCTCACGGTGGCGGTGTCGGTCTCCTCCGGAGTGGCCAACCTGGGCTCCGTGGTGCCGTTCGTGGCCACCCACAAGGTCCTGATCGCGGTGCTCGCGGTGGTCCTTCTGACCGCTGTCAACCTGCGCGGCCTGCGCGAGTCCGGCACCGCGTTCGCCATCCCCACCTACGGCTTCGTGATCGTGATGCTCGGGATGCTGCTGACCGGGCTGTTCCGGGTCTTCGTCCTGGGTGACGAACTCCGTGCGCCGAGCGCCGACCTGGTGATCCAGGCCGAGCACAGCGTGACCGGTTTCGCGCTCGTCTTCCTGCTGCTGCGGACGTTCAGCTCGGGCGCCGCCGCGCTCACCGGCGTCGAGGCGATCTCCAACGGGGTGCCGGCGTTCAAGGCGCCGAAGAGCCGCAACGCCGCCACCACCCTGCTGCTGCTCGGCACCATCTCGGTGAGCATGCTGGTCGGGATCATCTGGCTGGCCCGGCTGACCCACCTGCAGTTCGTCGAGGATCCGGGCCTGCAGATCGTCTCCGGCCCCGAGGGGTACGTGCAGAAGACGGTCACCACCCAGCTCGGGGAGACGGTCTTCGGTTCCGGGTCGGTCCTGCTCTACGTGCTGGCCGGGGTGACCGCCCTGATCCTCTTCCTGGCCGCGAACACCGCGTTCAACGGTTTCCCGGTGCTCGGCTCGATCCTCGCCCAGGACCGCTACCTGCCCCGCCAGTTCCACACCCGGGGCGACCGGCTGGCCTTCTCCAACGGCATCACCTTCCTCGCCCTCTTCGCGATCGTGCTGATCGTCGGCTTCCAGGCCGAGGTGACGAAGCTGATCCAGCTCTACATCGTCGGGGTCTTCGTCTCGTTCACCGTCTCCCAGGTCGGCATGATCCGGCACTGGAACCGGCACCTGCGCACCGAGCGGGACCCGGAGGCGCGTCGCCGGATGTACCGCTCCCGGGCGATCAACACGTTCGGCGCGGGTCTGACCGGCGCGGTGCTGGTGATCGTCCTGATCACCAAGTTCCTGCTCGGCGCCTGGATCGCGATCGCCGCGATGGCGGTGATCTACGTGCTGATGCTGGCCATCCGCCGGCACTACGACCGGATCGCCGTCGAGCTGACCCCGCCGGACGAGGGCCGTGCCGTGCTGCCGGCCCGCAACCACGCGATCGTGCTGGTCAGCAAGCTGCACCAGCCGACGCTGCGGGCCATCGCCTACGCCCGCGCCACCCGGCCGGACACGCTCACCGCGGTGACCGTGAACGTGGACGAGAAGGACACCCGGGACCTGCAGGCAGACTGGGAGCGGCGGGAGATGGCCATCCCGCTCACCGTGATCGACTCGCCGTACCGGGAGATCACCCGCCCGATCCTGGACTTCGTCGCCTCCACCCGCCGCAAGTCGCCCCGGGACGTGGTCACCGTGTTCATCCCGGAGTACGTGGTCGGCCGTTGGTGGGAGAACCTGCTGCACAACCAGAGCGCCCTGCGCCTCAAGGGCCGGCTGCTCTTCGAACCGGGGGTGATGGTGGTCAGCGTGCCGTGGCAGCTCGCCTCGACGGCGAGCAAGAACCTGGACCGGCTGGACGCCACGCTGTCCCGGACCCCGGCGCGAGGGCCACGCAGCGTCGTGCCGCCGCTGGTCGCCGCCCCGCCGGTGGCCTCCGCGCCGCCCGGCGAGGGTGGTCCCGAGAACAACGAAACGATGGGGAACACCCGTGACTGAGTCGGGCGGTCAGCGGACCGCGACACCCCGGACGCCGTCGGCGTCGGCCCCGTCGGCGTTCGAGCGGGGCCTGGCCGAGGCGGACCGGGTCGAGCTGACCGTCGACGCGGTCGCCCCCGGCGGGCACTGCGTGGCCCGGGTGGACGGGCAGGTGGTCTTCGTCCGGCACGCCCTGCCCGGTGAACGGGTCATCGCCGAGGTCACCGAGGTGCACCGGGGGTTCGTCCGGGCCGACGCGGTGACCGTGCTGGAGCCCTCACCGGACCGGGTCGAGCCACCCTGCCCGTACGCGAAGCCGGGTGCCTGCGGAGGCTGCGACCTCCAGCACGTCGCCCCGGCCGCGCAGCTGGCCTGGAAGACCGCAGTGGTCCGCGAGCAGTTGGTCCGCCTCGGCGGGCTGACCGACGTCGAGCTGGACCGGCTCGGCGTCGGTGTCGAGGCGCTGCCCGGTGGGCTGCTCGGCTGGCGATCCCGGGTCCGTTACGCGGTCGACGCCGCGGACCGGGCCGGCCTGCTCAAGCACCGCTCGCACGAGGTGGTGCCGATCGACCGCTGCCGGATCGCCCACCCGGCCATCCAGCAGCTGCCGGTGCTCACCCCGACCGGTGCGCGCTGGCCGGCCGCCGAGGCGGTGGAGACCGTCGCCAGCACCGGCGGGGACGTGACCGTCACGGAGATCCGCGACGGGGTGCCCACCCCGGTCAGTGGCCCGGCCGAGGTCCGCGAGGTCGCCGCCGGACGGGACTGGGCGCTGCCGGCGTCCGCGTTCTGGCAGGTGCACCCGGCCGCGGCGGACGCCCTCTCCGCGGCGGTGCTGGAGTTGCTGGACCCGCAGCCGGGTGAGATTGCCTGGGACCTCTACGGCGGCGCTGGGCTGTTCGCCGCCGGGCTGGCCGCACGGGTCGGCGCGACAGGGCGGGTGACAGTTGTCGAAGCGGCGGCGCAGGGTGTCGCCGCCGCCCGGGAGAACCTCGCCGACCTGCCCCGCGTCGAGGTGGTGTCGGCCCGGGTGGAGACCGCGCTGGCCCGCCGACGGATCACCGGCCCGGTCGACGTGGTGGTGCTCGACCCACCGCGCTCCGGGGCCGGCGCCCCGGTGGTGCGCGCGCTGGCCGCCGCCGGCCCGCGGGCGGTCGCGTACGTGGCCTGTGACCCGGCCGCCTTCGCCCGGGACGTGCGGACCTTCGCCGACCTCGGTTGGCGGTTGGCGGCGCTCCGGGGCTTCGACCTCTTCCCGATGACGCAGCACGTCGAGCAGGTCGGGCTGCTGCTTCCGCCGGAGAGGTAGAACACCGCGCGTCCGCGTTTGTCGGCGCCTGACCGGCTACTCAGCTGCCGACTCCCCGCCCACCCCGGGTGGGCGGGGCTCGGGCCGGGCTGCGGAGTACCGGGCGGCCGATAGACTCTCCGGTCATGAGCGTTGAAGAGGACACGGCCAACCACGGCCGGCTGCTGGGGACGGTTCGCGGTCCGCAGGACGTCAAGCGGATGTCCGGCGAGGAACTGGACGTCCTCGCCGCCGAGATCCGGGACTTCCTGATCACCAAGGTCTCCCGCACCGGCGGGCACGTCGGACCCAACCTCGGTGTGGTCGAGCTGACGCTCGCCATGCATCGCGTCTTCGACTCCCCCCGGGACCGACTCCTGTTCGACACCGGCCACCAGGCGTACGTACACAAGATCATCACCGGACGTCAGGCCGGCTTCGACAAGCTCCGCCAGCGCGGTGGCCTCTCCGGCTACCCCAGCCAGGCGGAGAGCGAGCACGACCTCATCGAGAACTCGCACGCCTCCACCGCGCTGTCCTACGCCGACGGCCTCGCCAAGGCGTACGCCCTCCGGGGTGAGGCGCGCAGCGTCGTGGCCGTGGTCGGCGACGGCGCGCTGACCGGCGGCATGTGCTGGGAGGCGCTGAACAACATCGCCACCGCCGGCAACTCGTTGGTGATCGTGGTCAACGACAACGGCCGTTCCTACTCGCCCACCATCGGTGGCCTGGCGGACCACCTCTCCTCGCTGCGGCTCAACCCCGGCTACGAGAAGGTCCTCGACACCGTCAAGGACGCCCTCGGCTCCACGCCGCTGGTCGGCAAGCCGATGTACGAGGTGCTGCACGCGGTCAAGAAGGGCATCAAGGACGCGGTCGCCCCGCAGGCCATGTTCGAGGACCTCGGCATCAAGTACGTGGGCCCGGTGGACGGGCACGACGTGACGGCGGTCGAGGCGGCGCTGCGCGCGGCGAAGAACTTCGGCGGCCCGGTCATCGTGCACGCGGTCACCCGCAAGGGCTACGGCTACCGTCCCGCCGAGGAGGACGAGGCGGACTGCCTGCACGGCCCCGGCAGCGCCTTCGACGTGGAGACCGGCGCGCTGCTGGCCGCCCCGTCGGTGAAGTGGACGCACGTCTTCGCCGACGAGCTGCTGGCCATCGCCGACGAGCGCCCGGACGTGGTGGGCATCACGGCCGCGATGGCCGAGCCGACCGGCATCGCCAAGCTCGCCCGCAAGTACCCCGAGCGGGTGTACGACGTGGGCATCGCCGAGCAGCACGCTGCCACCTCGGCGGCCGGGTTGGCGCTCGGTGGCCTGCACCCGGTGGTCGCGGTCTACGCCACCTTCCTCAACCGCGCCTTCGACCAGGTCCTGCTGGACGTGGCGATGCACAAGCTGCCGGTGACCTTCGTGCTGGACCGGGCGGGCATCACCGGCCCGGACGGGCCGAGCCACTACGGCATCTGGGACATGTCGGTCTTCGGGGTGGTGCCGGGGCTGCGGATCGCCGCTCCCCGCGACGCCGCCACCCTCCGGGAGGAGCTGCGCGAGGCGGTTGCCGTCGACAACGGCCCGACCGTGGTGCGGTTCCCGACCGGTGCGGTCGCCGCGGACCTGCCGGCGCTGCGCCGGGTCGGCACTGTCGACGTGCTGGCCGAGTCCGCCCGTACCGACGTGCTGCTCGTCGCGGTCGGCTCCTTCGGCCAGTTGGGCATGGAGGTGGCCGCCCGGGTCGCCGAGCAGGGCTACGGGGTCACCGTCGTCGACCCGCGCTGGGTGCGTCCGGTCCCGGCGGAGCTGGTCGACCTGGCCGCCCGCCACCGGCTCGTGGTCAGCGTCGAGGACGGCGTCCGGGTCGGCGGGGTGGGCGACGCGCTCGCCCAGGCGATGCGTGACGCCGACGTCCGGGTGCCGCTCAAGGACCTGGGTGTGCCGGCCGACTGGCACCCGCACGGCACCCGCGCGCAGATCCTCGCCGACCTGGGCCTGACCGCTCAGGACGTGGCCCGCAACGTCACCGGTTGGATCTCCGGCCTGGACGCCACTCCGGATCGCCTCACCGCCAGCGACGCGGCAGCGCAGAACTAACGAGAACGAACGACGGCGGGCGTCCCTCGGGGCGCCCGCCGTCGTGTATCCCTGCCCAATGCCCCGCCCCGCTCTGCCCCGCTCTGCCCCGCCGATCTTGCACTTTCGGTCGGCGTGATGCGCCTTGAGCCCCGATTTGTCGGCGCAGAAAGTGCAAGATCGCGCGGGCAGGGGGTGGGTGGGGAGCGCGCTGCCCGGGGGTTAGCGGGGGGAGATCGAGCGGTAGTGGGTCTTGTCGGTGTTGGCGAGGCTGTAGGTCTGGGAACGGGACGGGGTGGGGACGACCGCCAGGCCGGGCCGTTCGACAAGCACGGGAGTTCCCGGTGGGACGGACAGGGAGCTGTCCCGGGTGGCCCGCCAGCTCAGCACCACCAGCGGCTGACCGGGCACCGGCAGTTGGTACGCCTGCAACGGGGTGGCCCGGTCGGCGGGTGAGACCACGGGCGCACTCCCGTCGGCCGGTCGATAGATCACCGCGGTCATCGCGCCGGCGTCGGTGTCCCAGCTGAGCTGCTGCAACTCGGCCGGCTCGCCGCCGCCGAGGGCGACCTCGCCGAGCGAGCGCACGGTGAGCTTCGCCATCGGCCAGGACGTCGGCACCGAGCGTGGGGCGTCCCGGTCCCCGATCCGGCGTGGAATGCTGCCGAACGGCCCCCGATCGCCGGCCAGCACGCAGGTGTCCAGGCCGGTGAGCGCCCGCCGGCCCGTGCCGGACTCGTCGCGAACCAGCGGGTAGCGCGGATCGACGGTGCCGGTGCCCAGGTCGAGTAGCCGGTCGGCGGCCCGCCCCCGGGGCAGCGACTCAGTGGTTCGCAGGGTCGCGGTCACCCCGACGGCAGTGCAGGACGGCACGTCGACCGGTGCGCTGAGGCCGTCCGCGATGGCGAGCGTCCGGTCCTGCGGCCCGAGGAGGGTCTGCACCCGGGCCGAGACCAGGTAGCGCCGGCCGCCGGCCGTCTGCACCGGCAGCACGTCGGAGTAGACGAGGTAACCCGGGTCGGTGTACTCGGTGGCGCGGGTCACCGCGTACCGGTCACCCTCGCGCGTCAGTTGCAGCAGCCAGGACGCGCTCTCGCCGGGCACGTCGGCGGCCACCAGCGCCATCGGGGCGCCGTCGACCCGACCGGAGAAGAGGATGCCGGACGAGGGCAGGTGCGCGCGGTCGTCGGCCGGCGACCGCCAGTTGCGGACCGCCGCGGTGACCGCCGCCGTCGCCGTGGCGTCCCCGGAGAGGTCGCCGCGGGGCGGCCACACGGCGAGAGTGCCGTCCAGGCTGTCGTACCCGACCCGGAGGTCCTGCGGCTTCCGCTCGGCTACCGGACCGCAGGCCGTGGCGGCCAGCAGCGCGCTCAGCAGGACGGGAAGCGCCCTGCCGTACCGACGGCCTGGAGTCACCTGGCCCGCCCCCGATCGCCTCGCGTCGCTGTCGGAAAGCGCCATAGTACGAGATGTCCGGTGCGCCACCTCAGTTGGCCGGCGCCCGACCCACCACAGTGGACGCCACCGGGGGTTTAGGGCGTTTTGGTTGCTCCGGTAGACTCCGCCGACTGTGACGCCTGCCGAGTCCCGCGCCCTGCCCGCGCCGCACACGGAGGCGGCAGCCGACTCCGCCGAGCTGGTGAGCTACCGCACACCGGTCGGCCTCTTCGCCGGCCCGCCCGCGCTGACCGCCCCCACCACGGAACCAGCCGAGCCCGAGGCGCCGGCCGAGCCTGAGGTGCCAACGGAGAGCGCGGCACCGGCCGAGCCCGAGGCGCCGGCGGAGAGCGCGGTGCCGTCGCGGTGGCGTCGGTGGACCCGGCGTCGGCAGCACCTGGCGGTGGGCGGGCTGTTCCTGCTCGCCGCGCTCTGGGTGACCAGCCGGATCTGGCTGGACCCGTCCGGCCGGGTGGCCTCGCTCTACACCGGAGACCCGGCGCAGGTGCAGTTCTTCCTCGCCCACTCGGTACGAGTGGTGCTGCACGGCGAGTACCCGTTCTACACCGAGCAGTTCAACTACCCGGACGGCGTCAACCTGATGGCCAACACGGCCGTGCTGGCGCTGGGTATCCCGATGGTCCCGGTGACGCTGCTCTTCGGGCCGGCGGTCTCCTTCGTGGTGCTGGTCACGCTCGGTCTCGCCGGCACCGCCATGGCCTGGTACCTCATGCTCTCCCGCCACCTGGTGCGTACCCCGCTCGCGGCGGCGGTCGGCGGCTGGTTCTGCGGGTTCTCGCCAGCGATGCTCTCGCACGCCAGCTGGCATCCGAACATCATCAGCCAGTTCCTGCTGCCGTTCATCGTGTGGCGGGTGCTGGTGCTCACCCGGTCCGGAAGACCGGTTCGGGACGGGGCCCTGCTCGCCCTGCTGGTCGCCGCGCAGGCGTTCATCAACGAGGAGATCCTGCTCTTCACGGCGCTGGCGTGCGGCGTCTTCCTGCTGGCGGTGCTCGCCCAGGAGCCGGCCCGGTGGCGGGCGGCGTGGCGACCCCTGGGCGTCGGCGTGGCGACCTGCGCGCTGCTGGCCGGGGCGCTGCTGGCGTACCCGCTCTACGTGCAGTTCGCCGGGCCGATGGCCTACCACGGGCTCAGCGACGCGGTGCAGGACTACGGCAACGACATCGCCGCGTTTTTCGCCCCCGGCTCGCCCACCCTCGGCGGCAACCAGCGCGCCAACATCAACCTGGCGCCGAACTACTCGGAGGAGAACGCCTTCTTCGGTTGGAGCCTGTCGATGCTGGCCATCGGCATCGTGGTCTGGCTGCGCCGGGAGTTGATCGTCCGCGCGCTCGCGGTGACCGGCGTGTTCTTCGCCGTGCTCTCCCTCGGCGAGCGGGTCTCCTGGTGGGACCGCGAGCTGATCACCGGGCCGTGGCAGTGGTTGGTGCACCTGCCGCTGCTGGACGCGGTGGTGCCGACCCGGTTCGGGCTGATCACCAGCGTGGTGGTCGGTCTGCTGCTGGCGCTCGCCGTCGAGCGGGCCTGGGCGCTCCGCCCGGCCGACCGCCGCACCGTCCGCGTGCTCACCGCGGCGGGCCTGGCCTTCGCGCTGCTGCCGATCGCACCGATGCCGCTGCGGATGGTCTCCCGGCCGCCGGTGCCGGACTTCATCACGGCGGACCGGTGGCGGGCGTACGTCGGACCGGACCAGACGCTGGTGCCGATCCCGGTGCCCAGCATGGGCAACACGCACGGCATGCGCTGGGCGGCGGCTACCAACCTCGACTTCAAGATCCCCGGCGGTTACTTCCTCGCACCCCGTAACGGCAACACCGGCGACGCGGGCCGGTTCGGCGGTCGTCCCAGCGGGGTGGGTCAGATGCTGGAGGAGGTGGCGACCACCGGCCGTACGCCCAAGCTCGACGACCGGCAGCGTCGGCGCTTCACCGACGAGCTGCGGCACTGGCGGGCGGCGATCCTGGTCCTGCCGGTGCGGCAGCAGAACGCCGAGCCGCTGCGACGTACGGTCGAGGAGCTGGTCGGCCCGGGCCGCCAGGAGTTGGATGTCTGGGTCTGGGACGTCCGGGCGCTCACCGACCGTTCGGTCTGATGACCACCGGGACAACGTCCCCGAACACCTCGTCCCCGGCGACGGTCGGCACCTCCCGTCCGGCCTGGCTGCGGGACGCGCTGGTGGTGGCCGGCTATCTGGGCCTCGCCGTGATGGTGACCAGCGGGCAGTGGGGTCGCCCGTGGCGGCTCTTCCACCAGGCGGGTGACCAGATCCTCTTCGAGTGGATGCTGGCCCACGCCGCGCATGCCGTGGTCGAGGGGGAGAACCCGCTCCTCGGCACCGGGTTGAACGCGCCCGACGGGGTCAACCTGATGGCGAACACCTCGGTGCTCGGCCTGGGTGTCCCGCTGACCCCTGTCACAGTGCTCTTCGGCTCGCAGGTGGCGTTCTGCGTGGCGGTCGTCTGCTGCCTCGCCGGGACCGCCGTCGCCTGGTACGTGCTGCTGCGCCGCCGGCTGGTCGGCACCCGGACCGCAGCCGCGGTGGGTGGGCTGATCTGTGGCTTCGCCCCGGGCATGATCGCTCAGGCGGGCGCCCATCTGCACATCGCCGCCCAGTTCCTGGTGCCCGCGATCCTCGCCCTGGTGTTCCGGCCCGCCTCGGACACGACTCGGCACGGCGTGTGGCGCCCCGGCGTCGGATTGGGACTGCTGCTCGTCTGGCAGGTCTTCATCGGCGAGGAGGTGCTGGTCTTCCTGGCGCTCGCGGCCGGAGTCTTCGCGCTGGGTTACGCGCTCGCCGACCGGGTGGCCGCGCGGCGGCTCGCGCCGGCCCTGTTCGGCCGGCTCGCGGTGGCGGCCGGGGTGGCGGCGGTGCCGCTGGCGTATCCGCTGTGGTTCCAGTTCCACGGCCCGCAGCACTACTCCGGGATGGCGTTCGCCACGCAGGGTTTTCAGCTGGACGTCGCCTCGTTCACCGCGTCGGCCCGGCAGACCGTGCTGGGTGACGACTGGCTGCCGGGGTTGCTCTCGCCCAACCCGACCGAGGAGAACTCGTTCTTCGGCCCGGGTCTGCTGGTGCTCGCCGTGGTGATCGTGATCTGGCAGTGGCGACGACCCATGGTCCGGGCACTGGCCGCCTGCGGCGTGGTCTTCGCAGTGCTCTCGCTCGGCGGCGAACTGCGGGTGGACGGTGAAGCCACAGGCATTCCGGGACCGTACCGGCTGGTCGCCGGGGTACCGCTGCTCGACCTCGCTGTGCCGGCCCGGTTCGCGCTGGTCTGCGTACCGGTGCTGGGCGTGCTGGTGGCGCTGTCAGTGGACCGGGTCCGGGCCGCCCGCGGGCCGAACGTGGCGGCGGGCCCACCGGTGCGGCTGCTGTGGGCCGGCGCGGTCGCCGCCGCGCTGCTGCCCCTGACGCCGACGCCGATCCGCGTGGTGCCGGTCGCGCCGGTGCCGGCGTTCGTCGCCGCCGGCGGCTGGCGTCCGCTGGTGCCGCCCGGCCGGACGGTGGTCGCGGTGCCCCCGGTCACCGGTGCCGCGCGTAGCCCGGTGATGCTCTGGTCCGCCCGTACCGGCCTGGGGTTCTCCGCGCCGGGCGGTTACTTCATCGGCCCCAGCGGCCCGGACGACCCGGCGGCCCGCTGGGGTGCGCCGGACCGGCCCACGTCGGTGCTGCTGCGGCAGGTGGCCGAGACCGGCGCGGTGCCGGTGCTCAGCGACGACGACCGTCGTCAGGCCGTCGAGGACCTGCGGCACTGGCGGGCCGCGGTGGTCGTACTCGGCCAGCTGGAGCACGGTGACCCGGTCCGCCGCACCGTCGACGACCTGATCGGACCGGGCCGACCGGTCGACGGCGGATGGTTGTGGGACGTCCGGGACCGGGTCGGCTGAGCCGACCGATGGCCCGGTCCTCGACTAGCCCACCAGGGTGCGGACGTCCCAGACCCAGACGTCGTCGACCCGCTGCGGTGGCCCGATCAGGGCGGTGACCAGCTCACGGAGCACCGCCTCGCGGGGGTGCGCCCCGAGCACCACCACCGACGCCCGCCAGAACCGCAGGTCCTCGACGGCCTGACGACGGTCGTCGTCGCTGAGCGCCGGAACCGTGCCGCTGTCCATGGTGGAGTAGATGAGGGAGCTGGTCGGTCGGTTCGGCGCACCGAAGACCCCCTCACCCAGCTCGTTCGGCCCGATGAAGTAACCGCCCGGCACGGGGAACTCCTGCCCGGTCAGCGCACTCCACCGCAGCGTCGGCAGACCGTGCACGTTGCTCGGGATCGGCACCGGCACCAGGGTCCGACCCGCCGGCACGTACGGCCGCCAGCCGCCCGCGCTGATGAAGTGCGGCGGCGGGTCGATCTGCTGGGCGGGCAGCGGCCGCGGGAAGAGCGGCAGCACGGCGAGGGCGACCGCCGCGTACCCCACCGGACGCAGCCACCGACGGCGCGCCGCGGCCGGCGCGGCGGGCTCGGCCCGCTCGGCGGACGTGGCCGGGGTCGCTTCGGCGGTGCGCTGGGCCGGCACCCGCGGCGGGTCTGCCACCGGGCGCCCCTGGCGGTGCGCGGCTTCCCAGGTCAACGCGAGCAGTACGCCCACCGCGGCGGCGACCACAAGCGTCAACCGGGTCGGCATCATCATCTCGACGAGCGGCAGGTCGTCCGACACGTACGACCACGGGCCCCGTACACCGGTCTCCACGCCGTTGAACCGCACCCACGGCCCGATCGCGGCCACGCTGAACACCACGATGAGCACCGCGACGATCCGGGTGGCCAGCGAGCGGCGTACGAGCAGCACCAGAGCCACCACCGAGAGCAGCACCAGCGGCCAACCGAACCAGGTGTTCTGCTCGGTCAGGCCGATCGTCTTCTCCACCGCCGGGTCACCGGCCCAGGTGTCCCGGGCGAAGGTGACGAAGGCGACCAGATCCTCGCCCCAGTTGTGGAACACACCACCCTGCAGACCCCGGTAGGACTGCGGGCCGTTGAACTGGAACCAGATCGGATACGCGGTGAGCACCAGGGCCAGCCCGCCCGCGACGCCGAGCCCGGCCAGGAACGTGCCGGCGGCGGCCCGGGTGGCGCGCGGCCGCTGCACCGCGTATGCCAGCACGATGACCAGGCAGGCCAGCGCGGTGAGCAGCAACATCTCCTCGTTGATGAAGATCTGGTACGCCACCAGCGCACCGAGCACGAGCCCGTTGCGTCGCCACCGGCCCGGCTCACCCAGGCTCAGCACCCGCACCACGATCAGCGGGAGCAGGAAGTTGGACACGAAGTTCGGTTGGCCGTTGGCGTGGTGGATGATTCCCGGCGCGAAGCCGAGGAACGCGCCACCGACGAACGCCGCCGCCCGGGAGCGCACCAGGTGGCGGGAGAGCATCCAGTACCCGGTGCCGGCGGTGGCCGCCAGCGCCGCGCCCAGGTAGAGCGCGTACATCACCTGGGGGCCGAGCAGCATGGTCAGCGGGGCCAGCGGCAGGGTCACCCCGAGCAGCGAGGTGTTGGCCATCATGTTCACCCCGTCCGGGGCGTTCTGACGGGCCGTGAACAGCGGGTTCTCCAGGTGCCGCACCGAGTACGCGCCGTGCGCGAACAGCCACTCGAACCAGCTGTGATCGGTGGGCAGGTGCGAGGAGACCCGGCCGGTGACGTCACCCCAGTAGTTGAGGCAGACGAAGACGCCCAGCAGCACATAGGCTCCGAGGGCCAACAGGTCGGCTCGGGCCGGACGGCGTCGAGGCCGCCGTGTCGACTCGGCCTCGGCCGGGTCGGCGTCGGTCAGGGAATTCAGCGAAGGGTCTACCACCGGCACAGCCACGACGCGCCATCGTACAGGCGGGGTTCCGTCGCTTTTGCCGGCCCGGTGCGCTCGCGGTCGGTTTGCCGGATGGCGACCCGTCGGCCAGCCTTACTGGTGACGGAAGGACGGTCGTTGTCGATCATCGAGCTGGGCGAGATCCGGGACGAGCCCGCGTCGGCGCCTGCGGTTCGGCGCCCCCGCGCCGCCGGTCGCCCGCTGCGCAGCGGGGCGGTGCTGGTCCTCAGCCTGGTGGTGCTGGCCGGCGCCACGCCGCCACCGCAGCGAACGGTGAGCGAGGTGCCGGCGTCGCGGAGGTCCACGGCGTACCTGGCCGGGGACGGCGTCTTCGTGGTCGACCCGCCGGCACCCGACGGCGACCGGTACCTCACCGCGTACGCCCAGCCCGCACCGGTCGGCGCCGGTGCGCGGCGGCGGTGGCAGGCGTCGCTGGCCCGCACCGGTGACTACCTCGACGTCCGGGCCGAACGGGGGTTGGTGCTGGCGATGGCGGTCAACGCCCCGAACCGGTTGTTCCAGACCACCGCCTTCGACGGCGCCACGGGCCGGCAACGCTGGCAGCATCCGGGTGCTCTGCAACCGACCGTCGGCGGCGGCCTGCTGCTGACCGACGTCCGGGAGGACGGGTCCGGCACGATCAGCGGGGTCGAGCCCGACACCGGCCGGGTGCTCTGGTCGGTGCCGATCCCGCCGGCCGCCAATCCCACCTCCCATCTCGATTCCGAGGGCCAGGTCGACCGGTTCGTGCTCCTGCAACCGACCGGCGAGGTGCAGGTGCACGACGCCGGCACCGGCGACCTGCTGCGCAGCGTCGACACGCTGCCCGGTGACCGGTCGGCGTACCAGCGGGTGCAGGTCGTGGACGACCTGCTGCTGCTCGTTCCGCCCGGCAGCACCCGGCTGGTGGCCTTCGGGCTGGCCCAGTTGGAGCCACGGTGGACGGCCGAGGTGACGCTGGTGTCGCATGTGCTCGCCTGCGGTGGTCTGCTCTGCGCGGTGCCACAGACCGGCGGCCTCCAGGTGCTCGACCCGGTCACCGGCGCGGTGCGGTGGTCGGAAGCGGGCCAGGACAACCTGGCCGACGTCCGGTCCGGTCGGTTGCTCATGGCCAGTCCCGGTCGGGGATACACGGTGCGGGACGCGGCAACCGGACAGGTGCGCATCGAGTTGGGTGCGTGGGTCCTGCTGCCGGTGCTCGGACCGGACGATCCGCTTGTCGGTGTGCGGCGGGGCGACGGCGGTGGGATGGTCGTCGCCGAACTCGATCTGGTGGCCGGCCGATCGCGGATCGTCGACGTGCTGCCGGGCATCGCCGGCAGTTGCCAGGCGTCCCTGCCGGTCCTGCTGTGCCAGCGTCTCGACGGCACGACAGCGCTGTGGAGGTTGACGCGGTGAGCGACTCGGTGATCGACCTCGGCGAGCTACGGCACGACTCGGACCCGGACCCGATGCCCCGCCCGCCCCGCGGCCACGGTCGCCCGCTGCGCTGCGCGCTGGTCCTGCTGCTCGCACTCGTCACGCTCGCCGCCGCCGCGGTGTCGCCACCCCGGCGAACCCCTGTGACACTGCAGGCCCAACGCGGGTCCGACATCATGGTCGACGGTGACCTTCTGCTGGTCATGGAGCCGGTCAACACCTCGACCCGGCAGGGGCGGCTGTCCGCGTACCGGCTGCCCGGCGGCGAGCTGGTCTGGCAGGCGCCGCTGTCGGCGGAGGCCCGCTACTGGGGAATGAAGCCGCTGGGCGGCATGCTGCTGGCCACCGGGTTCGAGATCGGCCCGGAGGGTCGGGACATACTCACCGTCGCCCTGGACCGGGCGACCGGGGCGTACCGGTGGCAGCAGCCGGGCAGCGTCTCCAGGCTGGCCGACGGCAACCTGCTGCTGCGGAGCGGTGGCGAGACCCTGCCGTCCAATCTGCGCGCTGTCGATCCGTGCTGCGGGACCGTGCGCTGGCAGCTACCTCCCACCACCGCCGAGGTCAGCGTCCGGGACACCGGGCACGGGGTGGACCGGCTGGTGCTCAACCAGGAGAACGGGATGGTCGAGGTACGCGACGCCACCACCGGCGCGGCGCTGGCCCACGCCGACATGCGCCCACCCGGCGGGGCGCGGCTCGGGATCGATCTGATCGACGACCTGCTGCTGGCCATCGACAGAGGCTCGGGCACGATCAACGCGTACGGGTTGGACCGGCTGGATCGGCGTTGGACACGCGCGAGCGGCCCGATCGAGTTCGCGCTCGACTGTGGGCCCATCGTGTGTCTGCGCACCGGCGGCAACGAGCTACAGGCGCTCGACCCCGCGACCGGCGACGTGCGCTGGCGCAGTGACCGCTGGCTGTGGGGCTGGCCGTACGGAGGCCGGCTGATGGCCAACATCAGCGGCTTCGGTCCGATGGAGCAGTACGTCGTGATCGATGCGCTGACCGGCCGGCAGTTGGCCGACCTGGGCAAGTGGGAGCTGTACCAACTCGATGTCGGCGGTCGGCTGGTCGGCATACGACGGCATCCCGACGGAGGGATGCTCGTCAGCGAGTTGGACATCGCCGCCGGAAAGGTGCGCATTGTGGACGTGCTGCCCGATGCCACCGGGGAGTGTCAGGCGATCACCGGTTACCTGGTGTGCAGCGCCGCCGCGGCCGGCTCCTACCAGCTCTGGAAACTGGCCGACTGATCACCAGTTGGCCTGGGCGGGCGGCGGGGGCAGCGGCACCGAGTCGTGTCGCAACACGTACGCCACCCCGCCGCTGCCGCGCTGCCAGACCGCCTCGAAACCCCGCCGGGGCACGGTACGACGGACCGCGTCGTCGTCCGAGGCGTACGGGTCGTTGAGCACCGGGTCGCCGTCGGCGGTGAAGCCGACCAGCACCATCAGGTGCCCTCCGGTGTCGTACCCGAGCCCCGGCACCTCGTCGGCGCGGAACGCGGCGGAGACGATCAGGGGGATGCCGGCGGCGACGAACGCCTCCGCCTCGGCCAGCGACCGCAGTCGGGTGACGAACGCGTTCACCCCGTGCAGACCGGCGTACGCGGTGTTGAACGGCCAGTTGCCGGCCCCGGCGTACGCGTGGTCGTAGCAGTGTCGGGCGGCGTGCACCACCACCGGACGCGGGCCGGACGGCTCCACCCAGGCGTAGCGGTCCGGGGTCGGCCCGGCGCCCCAGTAGGCGAGCACCATCGAGGTGCAGGTGGGGCTGCACCAGGAGTCGCCGCCACCACCCCACTGCGGATACTGGCCGGCGTGCAGCCGCTGCGAGTAGCGGGGCACGTCCAGCACCCGGCCCCAGGCGGCGGACGAGGTGGGCTCCTGCGCGTACCAGTGGTCGGGGGTCGTGGGCCCGGTGGCGACCGCGCCGATGCTGCGCAGCACCGGGCCGGTGGGGCTGCCGGCGGGCCGGCACAAGGTCACTCGCGCCTGCCAACCGGTGACCGTCGCTCCGGTCATGATCAGGGTGTCGGTGTCGACCCGGGCGGCACCGTCGCGCTGTCCGGGGAGCGAGGTGCGTCGTACCGTGTGGTCGCCGGCGGCCCAGCGGGCCAGCCGGTACCAGTCGGTGCTGGGCGCGTCGTCGTGCCAGCCGCGCAGGTCGACCTCGATCCAGCAGCCGTCCGGGGTGTCCGCCGTCCAGGACGGCACCACCTCGGCGACGGCGAAGCCGACCGGTACCGGCGGCGACGTCCAGGTGCCCCGCGAGGCGACGCCGTCGAGGGCGAGCCCTCGACCGCTGGCGCGCAGGCCGTCGCCGCTGCCGCTGGCCGTGTCGGCCGGCAGGTGGAAACCCCGGTAGGCGATGTCCCGTCGGGTGGGTGGTGCCGCAGTGGTCATGCCAGGTCCGTCCGTCGCTCGGTGCCGCCGGCCAGCATCGCGTACGCCGTGGTGGCCCGCAACGCCGGCCGGCGCGGACGGCGAGGGACGATGGTTGCCGGCCGGCACTAGGTTGTCGGTGGTCAGCAGCGAGGAGGCCGGGATGCGGGTACTGGTGGTCGAGGACGAGCGCAACCTCGCCGACGCGATCGCGCGCGGGTTGCGCAAGCGGGGGATGGCCGTCGACGTGGCGTACGACGGCGACGCCGGCCACGAGGCGGCCTTCATCACCCGGTACGACGTTGTGGTGCTCGACCGCGACCTGCCCGGCGTGCACGGCGACCAGATCTGTGCCGACCTGGCGGCCTCCGGTGCGTTGACCCGGGTGCTGATGCTGACCGCCAGCGGCACCGTGGCTGACCGGGTGGAGGGGTTGCAGCTCGGCGCCGACGACTACCTGCCCAAACCGTTCGCGTTCGACGAGTTGGTCGCCCGGGTGCAGGCGCTGGGACGGCGGGCCACCCCGGCCGCGCCGCCGGTGCTCGAACTGGCCGACCTGGTGCTCGACCCGGCCCGGCGGGTGGCCACCCGCGCCGGTGTGCCGGTGGACCTCACCAACAAGGAGTTCGGGGTGCTCTGCGAACTGCTCAAGGCGCGCGGCGCGGTGGTCTCCAGTGAGGAGCTGCTGGAACGGGTCTGGGACGCCAACACCGACCCGTTCACCACCATCGTCCGGGTCACAGTGATGACGTTGCGCAAGAAGCTCGGTGACCCGCCGTTGATCGAGACGGTGGTCGGGGCGGGCTACCGCACCGCCGAGGTGGGCGCATGAGCCGCCGGTTGCGGCCCACCCTGCGGTTGCGGCTGACAGTGCTCAACGGCGTGCTGCTGGTCGGGGCCGGAGCGATCCTGGTGGTGCTGGCCTGGCTGTTGGTCCGCGACGCGTTGCGACCCACCGACGAGTTGGTGCCCGGCACGATCGTGTTGCTCTCCGACGGTCGGCAGATGGACGCCGCTGAGTGGCAGCGACAGTTGGTCGACGCCGCCTCCGGGGAGCTGCTGGCCAAGGGCCTGGTCGCGCTGTTGGCGATCAGCGTGGTCGGGGTGGCCGGCGCGTACGCGGTGGCCGGGCGGGCGCTGCGCCCCCTGCACCAGGTCACCGCGACCGCGCAGCGGCTCGGTGAGGCGACCCTGGACCAGCGCATCGGTTACTCGGGCGCCGACGACGAGGTGGCCGAGCTGGCCAAGACGTTCGACGCCATGCTGGACCGGATCGCGTCCGCGTTCGAGGCCCAGAAGCGTTTCGTGGCGAACGCCTCGCACGAGCTGCGTACCCCCCTCGCGGTGATGCGGACCGAGATCGACGTGACGCTCAGCGACGACGACGCGGACGCCGCCGAGTACCGACGGATGGCCACAGTGGTCCGCGACGCCTCCGAGCGGGCCAACGGCCTGGTGGACGCGCTGCTGGTGCTGGCCCGCAGTGAGGCGCAGGCCGGGCGGCAGTTGGGACGGCGTACCGAGTGTGATCTGGCCGCGGGCACCGCCAACGCGCTGTCGGCGATGCGCCGCGAGGTGGAACGGATCGGCCTGCGGGTGCAGACGTCGCTGGAGTCGGCGCCGGTCGTCGGCGACCCGGGGCTGCTCGACCGGCTGGCCGGAAACCTGATCGAGAACGCGGTCCGCTACAACCACCTGCACGGCCGGCTCTGGGTGCGTACCGGCACCGACGGCGACCGGTCCTGGCTGGTGGTGGGGAACACCGGTTTCGAGGTGGACCAGGCCGACGTGCCGGGACTGTTCGAGCCGTTCCGCCGTGGTGGCCGGGAACGCACCGGCGCCCGTGGCTCCGGCCTGGGGTTGTCCATCGTCCGGGCGGTCTGCACTGCCCACGGCGGCACCGTGCGGGTGATCGCGCAATCGGGTGGTGGTCTGGAGGTGACTGTCACCCTGCCGTCGGCGGACGCCCCGGTGGTCAACGGCGCGGTGCCCAGCCCCGGCTGAACGGGGTTGCGGAGGAGGCTTGGCCGATGGCAAGATCACCGCGTCAGCCCAAGAAGTGAAGGGGGGTGCGTCGATGTCCGCCAATCATGACTCCGCACCCCGGGTCTGCGCCGGCTGACTCCCGGAAGCGGAGCGTCCCATCCGCACGGAGGGAACACCCGTGTATCCACGGATCCGCAACATCAGTTTTGACTGTCACGACACGTACGCCCTGGCCGGCTTCTGGTCGGCGGTGCTCGGCTACGCCCGGCTCCCGGAGGACCTTCCGGGTGACCCGGAAGCTGCCCTGCTGCCGCCGGACGGTGCCACGCCGAACATGTTCTTCCAAGCGGTGCCCGAGGACAAGGTGACCAAGAACCGGGTCCACATCTGCCTGGAACCGGTCGACCGGACCCGCGACGAGGAAATCGAGCGGGTTCTCGGCCTCGGGGCCACCATGATCACCGATCAGCGGCGCACCGACGGGACGGGCTGGGCGGTTCTCGCCGACCCGGAGGGGAACGAGTTCTGCGTGGTCCGCAGCGCCGGGGAGCGGGTCGACACGACTGTGGAGGACCAAGCATGAGTACGACGATCCACAACATCAGCATCGACTGTCACGACACGTACGCCCTCGCCGGCTTCTGGTCGCAGGTCTTCGACTGCCCCCGGCAGCCCGACGACTTCCCCGGCGACCCGGAGGCGATGCTCCTGCCGCCGGGCGGCCCGGAGGTGCTCTTCCTCGCGGTGCCCGAGGGCAAGACGGTGAAGAACCGGCTGCACCTGGACCTCCAACCCGCCGACCGGACCCGGGCCGAGGAGGTCGAGCGACTGCTGGGCATCGGCGCGACGCTCGTCGCCGACCACGTCGGCCCGACCGGCGGGGGTTGGGTGGTGCTGGCCGACCCGGAGGGCAACGAGTTCTGCGTGCTCGGCAACGCCGACGAGCGGGCGGCCGCAGCGGCCGCGCGGGCCGCGGCAGCGGTTGCCGAACAGGCCTGACCGTCCTCGTACGGCACGGGGCCCCGGCCACCCTCGGGTTGCCGGGGCCGCGTGCCACGCTGCTGGGGCAGGACTTGCCCGCAAGATTCAGGCGGTGGCCGTGTCGTTGCGCGGTGACTAGACGAAGGCCGTCACGCCCTCGTATTCCGCCACCGGGGCGGCGCCGACATGCTCGTACTCGAGCAGGAGCAGACCCTTCGCCGTCGCTTCGTGGCGAACCAGCCGGAGGCCGACGGATGCGCTCGGCTGGTCGAGCAGCCGACGCCCGGCACCGGCCACGGTGGGGGCGACGACGAGTCGGAGTGTGTCGACGAGGCCGGCCGACAACAGTGCCCTGCCAAGCCGTGCGCTCCCGTGGATCTGGAGCTCCCGTCCTGGCTGCGCCTTGAGTTCCCCGACGGTGTGGATCGGGTCACCGTGGAGCACTGTCGTCGGGGGCCAACAACCCTCCGCCAGGGTGTTGGTCACGACGTACTTCGGTAGTGAGTTCATCCGTTCGGTGAACGGATCGTTCGGGTCGGTGATCTGCGGCCAGTCGCGAGCGAACGCCTCGTAGGTCCGCCGTCCGAGCAGCAGACCGTCGGCGAGACCCAACCAGTCAGAGGTGCGGCGGACGAACGCCTCATCCAGGTAGGGCACGAGCCAGCCGCCGCGGGTGAAGCCGTCGCTCGGATCCTCGGTCGGCGAGCCGGGACCCTGGCTGACGCCGTCGAGAGTGACGAACTCGGTAAGGACGAGCTTCACGGCGCACCCTGGCTCTCGGCGACCCCGGCGAGTTGTTCGGTGACAGAGCCCCAGCCGTCCGCGAAGCCGATCTTCTCGTGCAGGTCACGAGCGGCGGGATCACCGTGGCGGACAATGATCCGGTAGTCCGTACCGTCCGGATGATCTCTCATGGTGATCTCCGCGGTCATTGGGACCGGGGCAGGGTTCGCGGGCCGCCAGGCGCTGTCGATCACATTGGTGAACACGATCCGTTCGAGATCGTCGACGACGAGGAAGCACGCGTCGAGGTGTGGGACGAACTCCACCCCGTCCTCGCTCAGTCGGGTGACGAATGCGCCACCGGGCCGGACGTCCAAGCGATCGACGCGGCACAGGGCTGGCGACGGTACCCACCACTTCTCGAAGCGGGACGGGTCGGTCCAGGCGCTCCACACGGAGGCGCGAGGGGCACGGATGACCCGCGCCATGGTCAGGTCCAGGTCGGGATTCACTGCTGGTTCTCCTGCTGATCGGTGACGAGGCGTTCCAGGCGATCCGTGCGCTCTTCCCAGATCCGGCGCTGCTCCGCGAGCCAGTCGTCGACGACGGCGAGGCGCTCGCGGTTGAGCACGCAGGTGCGCACCCGGCCGGACTTGGTCGTGTGGATCAGTCCGTTCGACTCGAGCGTCTGCACGTGTTTCATGAACGAGGGAAGGGTCATCGGAAACTCGCGGGCGAGATCACCGACGCTCGTCGGGCCGTGGCCGAGGCGTCGGATGACCCAGCGCCGGGTCGGGTCAGCGAGGGCGACGAACACGCCGTCGAGCTGCGCCGAATACTGTGCCATGCGGCTAAGTGTTGCCGGAGATGACAGTTAGCGCAAGGGCAAAGTATTGGCGGCCCCACGGGGTGACCGCCGCGACGACGGCTGCCGATCGGCGCGCTTCAGGAACAGCAGCAGGGCCCCGGCCACCCGAGGGTGGCCGGGGCCCCGGTCTCGTACCGATCAGGACTGCTGCTCGACCTGGCCCCGGATCGTGGCGAACTCGGCCTTCGCCTGGTCGGCGGTCTTGAAGTACATCACCACCATGCCCAGGCTGCCCCGGTCGGCCCACACGCAGATGCCCAGCGGCACGGTCTCGGCCTTGCCGTCGCCGCAGCGCGCCTCACCGCCGAGCGGGCCGGCGTCGACGGCGGCCATCTCGCCCACGGTCAGCTGCTTGGACAGGCCGTCCACATAGGCGTCGAGCTCCTTCTTCGGGTCCGTCAGCAGCCCGGACACGCCCGTGATCATGACGAGATCCTGCTTGGTCGGGTCACCGTAGAAGGCGGCGACCGTGCTCGTCGCGTTCCCCGCAGCCGTCTTCATCTCGTTGACCGCCTGGTCGGCGGCCGTCTGGAGCTCCGGGTTGGTGAGCTTCGGCCGGCCGGCGAGGGTGGCCGGCGCGACCACCCGGGTCTTGCTGGCATCCACGACGGCGCCCACGTCGTCCTTGACGGCGAACCAGGTGATCGCCACGCCGCCGAGGCAGAGCACCAGCACCACTGCCAACACGATCAGCACGATCTTGCCGACGTTCGACTTCTTCGCCGGCGGCGGGCCGCCGGCCAGGTTCGGGTCACCGTACGGCTGACCCGGCTGCGCCGGCGGGAAACCCGACTGCGCGGGCGGGAAGCCACCCTGCGCCGGTGGGAAGCCCGGCTGCGCCGGCGGGAAGCCACCGGGCTGCTGCGGCTGTCCCTGCTGCTGTGGCGGCGGCCAACCGCCAGGCTGCTGGCCCGGCTGCTGCGACGGGTCGGGGGAATCGTGCGGCGGGCCGTAGGGATTGGCCGGCGGCTGGGACATCAGTCAGCTCCAAGATGGGTGTGCAAAACGCGTGATCCTAACCCGGTGCGGAGTCCGCCGTTGTCCCTGCGGAAACCCGCAACCGGCGATCGACTGATCACAAACGGTCGCGGTGGCCGGGCCGTCCACGAGGGACGGTCCGACCACCGCGACTGTGGTAGAGCTATCGATCAGGCCGGCAGGCTCGCCGCGCCACGCGGCAGGAACCGCTGGCCGGTGACCCGCTCGGAGGTGCCGGTCCGGTCCAGGTACGGCGTGACACCGCCCAGGTGGAACGGCCAACCGGCGCCCAGGATCATGCACAGGTCGATGTCCTGCGCCTCGGCGACCACACCCTCGTCCAGCATCAGCCGGATCTCCTGCGCGAGCGCGTCCAGCGCGTTCTGGCGTACCTGCTCGGCGGTCAGCGGCTGGTCACCCACCACGAGCAGCTTGGCGACCTCTTCGTTGACCTGGTCGTCGACCACGATCGGTTGGCCCGAGTCGGCGATCCGCTTGAGGTTCTCGCTGACCCCGAACCGGTCCGGGTACGCGGCGTGCAGAGTGCCGCCCACGTGGTACGCCACGGCCGGCCCGACCAACTGGAGCAGGGCGAGCGGGCGCATCGGCAGGCCCAGCGGGTCCAGTGCGCTGTTCGCCACGTCCAGCGGCGTCCCGGCGTCGACGGCGGCGAAGACGGTGCCCAGGAAGCGGGTGAGTAGCCGGTTCACCACGAACGCCGGTGCGTCCTTGACCAGCACGCTCGACTTCTTGAGCTGCTTGCCGACCGCGAACGCGGTGGCCAGCGTGACGTCGTCGGTGCGCTCGCCCCGGACGATCTCCAGCAGCGGCAGCACCGCCACCGGATTGAAGAAGTGGAAGCCGACCACCCGCTCGGGGTGCTCCAACTCGGCGGCCATCTCGGTGATCGACAGCGAGCTGGTGTTGGTGGCGAGCACCGCCTCCGGGGAGACGATCTTCTCCAACTCGGCCCAGACCTGCTTCTTGACGCCCAGGTCCTCGAAGACCGCCTCGATGACGAAGTCGGCGTCGGCGAAGGCGCTCTTGTCGACAGTGCCGCTGACCAGGCCGTACAGCTTGGCGGCGGTGCCCTTGTCCATCCGGCCCTTGGTGACGGCCTTCTCGATCTGGGTGTGCACGTAGCCGACGCCCTTGTCCACGCGGGACTGGTCGAGGTCGGTCATCACCACCGGCACCTGGAGGCGGCGGGCGAACAGCAGCGCCAGCTGGCTGGCCATGAGACCCGCGCCGACGATGCCGACCTTGGTGATCGTCCGGGCCAGGCCCTTGTCCGGTGCGCCGGCCGGGCGCTTGGCCCGCCGCTGCACCAGGTCGAACGCGTACAGGCCGCTGCGCAACTCCTCGGAGAAGACCAGATCCGCGAGGGCCTCGTCCTCGGCGGCGGTGCCGGCGGCGAAGTCGCCGTCCTTCGCCGTCTCCAACAGGTCGAGCGCCCTGTACGCGGCCGGGACCGCGCCGTGCAGCCGCTGGTTCAGGGTCTCCCGGGCGAAGTAGAGCACGCCCGCCCACATGTCCTTGTCGACCTCGGGCCGGGTCACTGTGACCTGACCCCGGACCACGCTGGCCGCCCACTCCAGGGACCGCTCCAGGAAGTCCGCCGGCTCCAGCAGGACGTCCGCGATGCCCAGCTCGGCCGCCTGCTTCGGCTTGAGCATCTTGTTCTGCATCAGCGGGTTCTGGATGATCACCTGGGTCGCGGCGGGGATGCCGATCAGGTTCGGCAGCAGCTGCGTGCCGCCCCAGCCGGGCACCAGACCGAGGGAGACCTCGGGCAACGCGAGGGCCGCCGCCCCACCGGAGAGCGTCCGGTAGTGGCAGTGCAGCGCCAACTCCAGGCCACCGCCCATCGCCGCGCCGTTGACGAACGCGAAGGTGGGGACGCTGCTGTCCTTGAGCCGGGCGAAGACCCGGTGGCCGAGCCGGCCGATCTCCAGCGCCTGCGCGCGATCGGCGAGCTGCGGCAGGCCGACGATGTCCGCGCCCACGCAGAAGATGTACGGCTTTCCGGTGACCGCGATGAACGCCGGGTCGGCGGCGAGCGCGGCGGTGATCGCCTCGTCCAGGCTGGCCAGCCCACCAGGGCCGAAGGTGTTCGGCTTGGTGTGGTCGAAGCCGTTGTCCAGGGTGATCAGGGCGGCGGGCCGGTCCAGCCCCGGCACGTTCACCTGGCGCAGCAACGCCCTGGTGACGACCTCGTTCGGTGCGGCGAGCGCGCTCACTTAGCTCCCTCCCAGTGCGGGTTCTCCCAGATGACAGTGCCGCCCATGCCGATGCCGATGCACATCGCGGTGAGGCCGTAGCGGACCTCGGGGTGCTCGGCGAACTGGCGGGCCAGCTGCGTCATAAGCCGCACGCCGGAGGAGGCCAACGGGTGACCGATGGCGATCGCGCCGCCCCACGGGTTGACCCGTGCGTCGTCGTCGGCGATCCCGAAGTGGTCGAGGAAGGCGAGCACCTGCACGGCGAACGCCTCGTTCAGCTCGAACAGGCCGATGTCGTCGATGCTGAGGCCGGCGAGGCGCAGCGCCTTCTCCGTCGACGGGATCGGGCCGACGCCCATCACCTCCGGCTCGACTCCGACGAAGCCGAACGAGACCAGCCGCATGGCGACCGGCAGACCCAGCTCGCGGGCGGTGGCCTCGTCGGCCAGCAGACTCGCCGTGGCGCCGTCGTTCAGGCCGGCCGCGTTACCTGCGGTGACCTTGCCGTGCGGGCGGAACGGGGTCTTCAGGGTGGCGAGCTTCTCCAGCGAGGTGTCCCGCGGGGCCTCGTCCACAGTGGCCAGACCCCAGCCGCCCTCGGCGTCGCGGATCGACATCGGCACCAGGTCGTCCTGGAGCTTGCCGTTGGCGTACGCCTTGGCGGTCTTCTGCTGCGAGGCGAGCGCGAACGCGTCGGTGCGTGCCTTGGTGATGTGCGGGACCAGGTCGTGCAGGTTCTCCGCGGTGGAGCCCATCACCAGCGCGGACGGGTCGACCAGCTTCTCCGCGATGATGCGCGGGTTGGGGTCGACGCCCTCACCCATCGGGTGGCGGCCCATGTGCTCGACGCCACCGGCGATGGCGATGTCGTACGCGCCCATCGCGATGCCGCTGGCCACCGTGGTGACGGCGGTCATCGCCCCCGCGCACATCCGGTCGATGGCGAAGCCGGGAACGGTCTTGGGCAGCCCGGCCAGCAGGGCGGCGGTGCGGCCGATGGTGAGGCCCTGGTCGCCGATCTGGGTGGTGGCCGCGATGGCGACCTCCTCGACCCGCTCCGGGGGCAGCTGCGGGTTGCGGCGCAGCAGTTCCCGGATGCAGCGGATCACCAGGTCGTCGGCGCGGGTGTTGGCGTACATGCCACCCGCCTTGCCGAACGGGGTACGGACGCCGTCGACGAAGACGACATCGCGAACTTCACGGGGCACTTGAGCCTCCTATTCGACCGTGATTCGGCCTTCGCGCCGGGCGGCACGCCGGACCGAACGAGGGTCGCGGACACGGGCACGTTTCCCTCGGATGCTACTCGCCAGTAACCAACCCCGTCCCCACCCCCCCGCTGTGGCCCACCCCACACCCCACCGTCACCTTGGGCTCGTCCAACTTCCGACGATCATGAGGTTGGCGGGGCTGTGGATCTCCTGGAGGCCCGTCAACCTCATGATCACCAGGGTTCGTGGGAGGGGGTCAGGGGAGGGGTGGGGTGGGGGTCAGGGCTTCGGTCAGGTCGGGAGTGAGGAGCCCGATCTGCCACTCGCGGGCGTTGAGGCCGCGCAGGGTCTCCGCGACCGAAGCCTCGGTCATCTCCTCCGGCGGGGTCCAGGCCAGTCGGCGGATCGAATCTGGAGTGATCAGGTTCTCCGGCGGAAGGTTGTGCTCACCGGCGATGCGGATCACGACCTCCCGGCAGCGGGCCAGCCGACCGGCCGCCACCGGGTCCCGTTCGGCCCACCGGTGCGGCGGGGGCGGACCCTCCACGGCCGGCGAGACCGGCAGGGAATCCTCCGGCAGCTGCCGGGCGTCGTCGAGCGCGGCCAGCCAGGTGCGGGCCAGCCGACGGACCGACCGGCCGCCGAAACCGGGCAGGGTCAGCAGGGTCTTCTCGTCCTTCGGATCCAGCTCGGCTGCGGCGATGATGGCCGAGTCGGGCAGCACCCGACCGGGAGCGGCGTCCCGCCGGGAGGCGATCTGGTCCCGGGCGTACCACATCGAGCGGACCCGGGCCTGGGCCCGCGCCCCCCGCAGCCGGTGGATGCCCGAGGTGCGCCGCCACGGCTCCGCACGGACCCGGGGCGGACGTGCCCCGGTGCGGACCAGCGCGGCGAACTCCTCCGCGGCCCAGGCCGACTTGCCCTGCCGGGTCAACTCGGCGTCCAGCGCGTCCCGCAGGTCGGTGAGCAGCTCCACGTCGAGGGCGGCGTACGTCAACCACGACTCGGGCAGCGGTCGGCTCGACCAGTCGGCCGCCGAATGGTGCTTCTCCAGGGTGAACCCGAGCAACTGCTCGGTGAGCGCGGCCAGCCCGACGCGTTCGAAACCGGCCAGCCGAGCCGCCAGCTCGGTGTCGAACAGTCGGCGCGGACGCAACCCCACCTCGGCCAGACAGGGCAGATCCTGGCTGGCCGCGTGGAGGACCCACTCGGCCTCGCCGATCACCGCGTCCAGCGCGCTGAGGTCGGGCAGGGGCAGCGGGTCGATCAGCGCCGTGCCCGCACCGGCCCGGCGCAACTGCACCAGGTACGCGCGCTGGCTGTAGCGGTAGCCGGAAGCCCGCTCGGCGTCCAGGGCGACCGGGCCGGTGCCCGCCGCGAAGCGGGCCACCACCTCGGCAAGCTCGGCCGGGGCGGCCACCGGATCGGGGGTGCCGTCACGCGGGGCGATCAGCGGAACGGGCCCACCGTCGGCCGGGTCGGCCCCCTCGCCCGCCGGCTGCGGCTGGGCCGACGGCGGGTGCTGGGGTGCGTTTCCCGGAAGTTCTTCGGTGGGCCGACGGCGCAGGGGTGGTTCGTCGGTCACCTGCCAACCCTAGTGCGCGCGGAGATCCGACGGGTGCAGCCGGTCCGGCGTGTGTCGATCAGGTGTCCGCGAAGTGTCGTTCCGAGCGCCGAACATCAGGCCGCGCCGGCCGGGCGGCGGTCGGAGAGGGCCGTCACGCCCGGTGGGGGGAGGCCGGCGGTGGAGGCGAGCAGCGCGCACCAGCCGAGCAGGTGTGGGGTCAGGTCGTCGTCGATCGGCGTCCAGGACGCGCGGATCTCGATGTCACCGACGGTCGGTGGCCCGGCGAGGTCGCCGAACCGGGTCGACATGGTCTGCGTCACCGTCCCGCCGATCGCCCGGTGGCCGGCGTCCTGGGCGTCCAGCGCGTCGGTCAGCCACGTCCAGCCGACTCCGGGCAGCAGCGGGTCGGCGGCCAGGTCGACCTCCAACTCGGCGGTCACGTAGGTGACCAGCCGCAGGGTGCCCTGCCACGCCTCGTGCCCGACCGGGTTGTGCAGCAGGATCAGCCGGCCGGTCGCGACCTCGTCGTCGTCGCGCAGCACTGTCGCGGCGAGCGCGAACGTGTACGGGGCCAGCCGCTGGGGGGCGCCGACCTCCTCCAGGGTGATCTCCGGCCGGGGGGCGGCCGACCGCAGCCCGGCGACCGCTCGGGCGAACGTCTCCGGGAGCGCGATCGGGGGGGCCATGTCGGCAGCCTATGCCGCCGTCCGTCGCCCGCTTCGACGGCGCGCCGACGCTCAGCGAAGGGCACCGGGCGTAAGGAACGGTGCCCTTCCTCTCACCCCCACCCGGTTGGGGGTGGCGGGCGTGGCACGATTGCGGCGATGACCACGGACACCACGGGCACTGTCGCCCGAGACGGAGAATCCCGCCCCGGCGGACCGGCCGACTCGCCCTTCATCCGGGCCTGCCGACGTCGGCCCGTTCCGCACACCCCGGTCTGGTTCATGCGCCAGGCAGGCCGCTCCCTGCCGGAGTACCGGGAGATCCGGGCGAGCGTGCCGATGCTGGAGTCCTGCCGCCGACCGGAGCTGGTCACCGAGATCACCCTCCAGCCGGTGCGCCGACACGGCGTGGACGCGGCCATCCTGTTCAGCGACATCGTGGTGCCCGTCGCCGCGGCCGGGATCGACCTGGACATCGTGCCGGGCACCGGCCCGGTGGTCGCCGAGCCGATCCGCACCGCCGCCGACGTGGAGCGGATCCGCCCGATCACCCGCGACGACGTCTCGTACGTGGACGAGGCCGTCCGGCAGTTGGTGGTCGAGCTGGGCGACACCCCGCTCATCGGCTTCGCCGGCGCGCCGTTCACGCTCGCCAGCTACCTCGTCGAGGGCGGGCCGTCGCGCACCCACGCTAAGACCAAGGCCCTGATGTACGGCGATCCCGAGCTGTGGCACGCGCTCTGCGGCCGGCTCGCCGAGGTGACGTTGGCCTTCCTGCGGGTGCAGATCGAGGCCGGCGTCTCCGCCGTGCAGCTGTTCGACTCGTGGGCCGGCGCGCTCTCCGAGGCCGACTACCGTCGTTTCGTGTTGCCGCACTCGACCGCCGTGCTGAGCGGGCTGGTGGGCGCCGGGGTGCCCCGGATCCACTTCGGGGTGGGCACCGGCGAGCTGCTCGGCGCGATGGGCGAGGCCGGGGCGGACGTGGTCGGCGTCGACTGGCGTACGCCGCTGGACGTGGCCACCGGCCGGATCGGCGCGGACAAGGCGGTGCAGGGCAACCTGGACCCGTGCGTTCTGCTGGCGCCGTGGCCGGTCGTCGAGGCCGAGGTACGCCGCATCCTGGAGCAGGGCCGGGCGGCCCCCGGGCACGTGTTCAACCTCGGCCACGGTGTGCTGCCGGAGACCGACCCGGAGGTGCTGACCCGGGTGGTCGCGCTGGTGCACGAGCTGTCCAGCCGCCGGGCCGACCAGGGCTGACCGGTGACGCGGCAGCCCTGGCGGGTGGCGGTGGTCGGCGGCGGGATCGCCGGCCTGGCCGCCGCGGTCCGCCTGCGCGACCGCGCACCGGCCGGCACCGAGATCACCGTGTACGAGCAGTCCGGCGCGCTGGGCGGAAAGCTGCGCACCGGGGAGTTGGCCGGCCAGCCGGTGGAGTTCGGCGCGGAATCGTTCCTGATGCGCGACCCGACCGGCGCCGAGAGCGCGGCGGTGGCGTTGGCCCGCCGGCTCGGGCTGGCCGAGAGGATCGTGCACCCCACAGTGGGGCAGGCCGCGTTGGTCGTCGACGGGGGGCTGCGCCCCATCCCGGGCGGCACCCTGGTGGGCGTACCCGGGGATCTGGATCGGGTGGCCGCTGTCGCCCGCCCGGCCGCGGACGCCGACACCGACGGCGGTCGGCCGCTGGTCGGGCCCGACGCGGACGTCTCGGTGGGTGCGCTGGTCCGGTCCCGCTTCGGGGACGAGGTGGTCGAGCGGTTGGTCGACCCGATGCTGGGTGGCGTGTACGCGGGCCGCGCGGACGATCTCTCCCTGGTCACGACGATGCCCGCGCTGGCCCGGGCGGCCCGGGTGGAGCACACCCTGGTCGGCGCGGTCCGGGCCGCGCAGGCCGCCGCGCCGCGTGCGCCGGGCGCGCCGGTCTTCGGCACCCTGGCCGGTGGGCTGAGCACCCTGGTCGAGGCGGCGGTGACGGCCAGCGGCGCGACGGTACGGCGGGACGCCGCAGTGCGCGAGTTGACGCCTACCGGCACCGGTTGGCGGCTCACCGTCGGCCCGACCCGCGACCCTGACGACGGCTCCAGGTCGCGGCGCGGCGGTAGACGCGCCGAGCTGGAGTCGTCGATGGTCGACGTGGACGCGGTGGTGCTGGCGGTGCCGGCCCGACCGGCGGCGCGGCTGCTCGCCGGCCCCGCGCCGGCGGTGGCGGCGGGCGTCGGCGCGCTTGACTACGCGAGCGTCGCCCTGGTCACCATGGCGTTGCCGCAGCCGCGACTGCCCGAGCTGTCCGGCTTCCTGGTGCCCAGCACCGAGGGCCTGCTGATCAAGGCGGCGACCTTCTTCACCACCAAGTGGGGGCACCTGCGCCGGCCGGACGGGTTGGCCCTGGTGCGCGCCTCGGTGGGCCGGTACGGCGAGGAGGCGCACCTGCAACGCCCCGACGCGGACCTGGCGGCCACCGTGCACCGCGAGCTGTCGGCGGTGCTCGGCACCCCGCTGCCCGCACCGGTCGACGGGCACGTGCAGCGGTGGGGCGGTGCGCTGCCGCAGTACGCGCCGGGGCACGCCGACCGGCTCGCCGCCGCGCGGACGGCGTTGCGGGCCGCGCACCCCACACTGGTCCTCGCCGGCGCCGGCTACGACGGCGTCGGCATCCCGGTCTGCGTCCGCTCCGGCGAGACGGCGGCCGAAGAGATCATCACAGCACTGGGAGGATCGGCGAGATGACCGAGCAGACCAACGCGGCCCGGTTGCGGGAGCTGAACGACAGCATCCGCTACACCATGTGGTCGGTGTTCCGGGCCAGCTCCCCGCTGCCGTCGCTGCGGGACAACGTCACCGGCGAGGTGGTGTCCCTCTTCGACGAGCTGGCCGGCAAGGACGTCGTGGTCCGAGGCGTGTACGACGTCTCCGGGCTGCGCGCCGACGCGGACGTGATGATCTGGTGGCACTCCGCGTCCCCGGACGCGCTCCAGGACGCGTACCTGCGGTTCCGCCGCACCACGCTGGGCCGGGCGCTGACCCCGGTGTGGTCGCAGATGGCGCTGCACCGGCCGGCGGAGTTCAACAAGAGCCACATCCCGGCGTTCCTGGCCGGCGAGGAGGCCCGCCCCTACATCTGCGTGTACCCGTTCGTCCGCTCCTACGAGTGGTACCTGCTGCCCGACGCCGAGCGGCGGGAGATGCTTGCCGAGCACGGGAAGATGGCCCGCGGCTACCCGGACGTACGGGCCAACACCGTCGCCTCGTTCGCGCTCGGCGACTACGAGTGGATGCTCGCCTTCGAGGCCGACGAACTGCACCGGATCGTCGACCTGATGCGGGACCTGCGCGCCTCCGGTGCCCGCCGGCACGTCCGCGAAGAGGTCCCGTTCTACACCGGCCGCCGCCGTTCGGTAGCCGAGATCGTCAACTGCCTGGTCTGACCCACCCCCACCCCCGTCCCCACCCCGCGATCTTGCACTTTCTGTCCCGACGAAAAGGGCATAAGTCGCGATCCGGCGACCGAAAGTGCAAGATCGCGGGGAGGGGAGGGGCGGGGAGGGCACGGGGGGCGGGGTGAGGGCGTGGTTAGAGGGTGCGTTGCATTACCTGTTCGCGGCCTACGCCGTCGGGTAGGTGATCGCCCAACTCGTCGGTCTGCGTGAAGCCCACGCGCTCGTAGAGGGCCTTTGCGGGCGTGTTGTCCGGCATGACGCTGAGGCGCAGCCGGTCGGCGCCGCGCTCGCGGGCCCAGCGCGCCACCTCGTCCACCAGGCAGTCGCCGACACCCTTGCCGCGGGCGTCGGGGTGCACCCACATCGAGATCAGGTCCATCACCAGAGGGTCCGCCGTGGGCACGCCGCTCGACATCCCGACCGGACGCCCGTCCAGGACGGCCACCAGGTTGTGTGAGCCGGGGATGCTCAGCCGGTCGCGCCAGCGTTGCTCGCGGTCGCCGTCGCCCTGCCAGTCGGCGAGCCGGGAGCCGAACGCCCCCGGCGCCTCGCTGAGGGCGGCCAGCCGCAGTTCGCGCCAGGTGGGCCAGTCATCGGGGGTGAGCACCCTGATCTCGATCATGCGGGGATGGTGCCCGGACGGACCGCCGGGCACCACCGCATTTCCCACCGTCCGGCGCCGCACCCCCGCCCGGGTGCGGCGCCGGACGGGGATCAACTGGTCGTCGTACAGGAGACCAGCGGAACCGGGTTGCTGCCGTTCCACGAGCCGAGGAAACCGAACGTGGTGCTCGCTCCGGCGGCGAGGGTGCCGTTGTGGTTGGCGTTACGTGCGGTGACCAGCGTGCCGTTGGCGCCGACCGTCGCGTTCCACGACGAGGTGACCTGCTGGCCGTTGTTGTAGTTCCAGCTCACCGACCAGCCCTGGGTCGGTGAACCGCCCGCTGTCACCTTCACCTCGGCCTGGAAGCCACCGGACCACTGACCGGTGACCTGGTACGTCGCCGTGCAGGCACCGGCCGGCGGCGGGGTCGTCGGCGGCGGCGTGGTGGGCGGGGGCGTGGTCGGTGGCGGGGTCGTCGGCGGGGGAGTGGTGGGTGGCGGGGTGGTCGAACCGCCACCGAAGTCGACGTCGCTGCACAGGTAGTACGACTGGTCCAGGTGGCTGGCCTGCCAGACGGTGTAGACGATGTGCCGTCCGGTGCGTCCCGGCGCGCTGACCGGGATCTGGATCGAGACACCACTGGGGTCCGGGCTCCACTGGGAGGCGGGCGTGTTGCCGATCTGGCCGGCCAACTCCAGGTTGCCCCAGCCGAGTGTTTGGCTGGCCGCGTTGAAGCCCTGCTTGGTCACGTACACCCGGATGTAGTCGGCGCCGTGACGGGCCTGGTCGACGAAGCGGAGCCGGAAGTTGTTTGACACCGCTGTGGTCTTCCAGGCGCCGATGGTGTCCAGCGCGTTGTAGCGCGGGCTCTGGGTGCGTCCGCCGCTGCAGAGTTGGCCGTCGGGGACGGCGGCCTGGTGGTTGCCCCCCACACCCTCGCGGTACAGGCCGTTCCAGTTCCACATGGCGGCCGGGTCGGCCTGCCAGGCCTGCCAGCACATCGGGTCCTCGGTGGCCATCCGCGGGTTCTGGAAGTCGCTGCCCCAACGTTGCCAGCAGCCGTAGTTGCGTGAGGCCGGGTCGACGACCGAACCGTGCGCCGAGGCGGGTTCGGCCCGCATGGTGGTCACTGCGGTCGTCAAAAGGAGCGTGGTGGTCGCCGCGATGGCGAACAGCCAGAGCACGCGTCGTGATCGGGTGGGAGTGAACATGGAGCCCCCGGGGGGATGAGGTCGGACGTCGACACCCGGATCGCCGGGAGTTGCCCACTCCCGTGCCTGATCGCTGGCTCCCGCGATGGCTCTACCCGGCACCATGCCAGCTCGATCGTCAGCCGTCAATGGCATCGCGCCGCATCGGGGTGTGCGGGATGCCGTCCTCGACGTACTCGGGGCCGCTCACCGCGAAGCCGTGCCGGGTGTAGAACGCGACCAGGTGCGACTGGGCGTCCAGCACGCAGGCCCGGTTGCCCACCACCTCCAGCGCCGCGGTCATCAGCCGGCCGGCGTGCCCGCCGCCGCGCGCCTCCGGGGCCACCACGACCCGACCGATCCGGGCGTCGCCGTTCGGGTCGGCCAGGATCCGCAGGTACGCCAGCGGCGCGCCGCCGTCGGTGAGCCAGAGGTGCCGGGTGCCCGGCTCGACGTCGCGCCCGTCGAGCTCCGGGTACGGGCAGTTCTGCTCCACCACGAACACGTCGATGCGCAGCTTGAGCAGGTCGTGGAAGGTGCGGGCGTTCAGGTCGGCGAAGGAGGCCGTCCGGAGCTCGGTGGTCTGCTGGGGCATCCACCGATGGTAGGTCGGGCGGGTTCACCGGGCTTCCGCCCGGTCGGGTGCCAGGTAGGTGGCGGCCACGGCGGTGAGCAGCAGGACGCCGCCGCCGATCACCGGCAGGGGGAGCGGTTCGTGCAGCAGGGCCACCGCCAGGGCCGCGGCGGTGAGCGGTTCGAGCAGGGTGAGCACTGCCGCGACGCTGCCCGGTGTGGTGCGCAGTCCGGCGTAGAACAGCGCGTACGCGACAGCCGTGGTGACCACGCCGAGGTGCAGGAGCAGCGCCACGGTGTCGAGGCGTACCGGCAGGCCGACCCCGGCGACCACAGCGAACGGCGCCAGGGTCAACGCGCCGACCACTGTGGAGATGGTGGTCAGCGCCATCGGCGCGGTGCGCTGCGACACCTGGCGGCTGATCAGGGTGGTGACCGCGTACCCGAGGCCGGAGCCGGCCGCCGCGAGCAGGCCGAGCAGCGGGGCGGGCGCCGCAGCGCCGGGGTGCTCGGTGGCGCCGGTGATCAGGACGAGGCCGGCCATCGCCGCGACCAGCGTGCCGAGTCGTTGCGGGCCGGGGAGTCGGCGGGCGTGTACCGACTCCCAGGCCGCGGCGAGCACCGGGGCCAGGCCCAGGCTGACGATGGTGGCCACGCTGACGCCGGCCCAGGCCACGGCGGCGAAGTAGAGCGCCTGGTAGAGGCCGAGGCCGACGCCGGTGAGCAGCAGCGGTACGGGTGCGGCGCGCACTGTGGCCACTATCGTGCGGAGCCGGCCGGCGGTGCACGCCAGCAGCACGAGCGCGGCGATGGCGAGGCGGTGGAAGCCGATGCTCACCGGGCTGAGCCCGGTGCTCTCGCGCAGCAGTTGCACCGCCACGCCGGTGGTGCCCCACAGCACGCCGGTGACGCTGATCTGGATGAGGCCGCTGCGGGCGGCGTGGCGGGCGGCCGAGGCGGCCGGCAGCGGGGTACGGGTTGTGGACACGGGAGCGCTCCGAAGGGTGAGCCGTTGACGGGGACGACGTCGACGGAGCGCGTACGACAGGGTGGCCGAGCGGGGTCAGGTCACCCGGTCGGCGAGAGGCGCGGCGCTCCGCTCAGGAGCGCGGCGGGGGCAGGACGCCCAGGAATGGCCGCATGGCGACGACCGTACCCCAGCGTGGCGGTCCGGAGGGCCTACGGCCGGGCTGGCGCGGTCAGGCCGGGCGGGCGCCGACGGCGTCGCGGATCTCGGCGCCCACCGCGCCCTCGACGGCGCGGGCGCAGTGTGCGCAGCAGAAGAAGCGGCCGTTGACCTCGACGCCGTGCCCGACGATCTTGACCTGGCAGTGCTCGCAGATCGGTGCCATGCGCTGGATCGCGCACTCGAACGAGTCGAAGGTGTGCACGTCGCCGCTGACGGTGTGCACCTCGAACGCCATCCAGTAGTCGTTGCCGCAGACCTCGCAGGTTGCCACCGAAAACCTCCGTTAAGTGAACAAGTACCTACAGAATCCCCCGGAGGGCCGCGACGTGGGGCGGAACGCCGACGCCTGGCCGCGTCGACGGCGTGTCGGCGTCGGCGTGTTGTCCGTTATGCCGGGTGAACCGCCGCAACCCCCGGAGGATCACCGTGATCAAGCGCAACAAGCTCTTCGGCAACCAGACCCGGGTCACCTTCTGTCTGCCCCGCGACGTCCCGCCCGGCCCGGTGAGTGTCGTCGGCTCCTTCAACGGATGGCAGCCGGGCCGGCACGAACTGGTGGCCCGCCGCGACGGCACCAGGACGGTGACCGTGAAGCTGCCGCCGGGGGAGTACCGGTTCCGTTACCTCGGTACCGGGGGCGTCTGGTTGGACGACGAGTCGGCCGACCAGGTCGACGACCGGGGCTGCCTGCTCCGGCTCTGAGAAGAAAACTGCCGCCATCGATGGATTTATCGATGAGAGTCTTTACTGTTAACAATGTTTAAATTACCTTGAGGGCACCTCACCGCACCTGGAGAAGGAGCTGCCCCCATGCGTCGAAGAATCACCGTCCCGCTGGTGGCGGCGGGCGCCGTCGCCGCCACCCTCACCGTCGCCGCCCCCGCGCAGGCGCACGGATACGTCTCCGCCCCACCGAGCCGGCAGGCGCTCTGCGCGCAGGGCCGGGTGCCCGACTGCGGGCAGATCAAGTACGAGCCGCAGAGCGTCGAGGGCCCCAAGGGCCTGCGCAGCTGCAATGCCGGAATCGCCCAGTTCGCCGTCCTCAACGACGACAGTCGGGGCTGGCCGGCCACCTCGGTGGGTAGCTCGCTGACCTTCACCTGGGTGAACACCGCCCGGCACGCCACCAGCAACTGGGAGTACTGGATCGGCAACACCCGGGTCGGCGTGGTCAACGGCAACGGCCAACAGCCGGGCGCCACGGTGTCCCACAACGTCAATCTCGGCGGCTTCTCCGGCCGACAGAAGATCCTCGCGGTGTGGAACATCTCCGACACTGCGAACGCCTTCTACTCCTGCATCGACGTGCAGATCGGCGGCGGAGGGTCGACCCCGACCCCGACCCCCACCACCTCGCCCACCCCACGGCCCACCCCGACCGCCACGCCGACCACTCCGCCCGCGCCGGGCGGCAGTTGGACGACGGGCCGGGCGTACCAGGTCGGCGACCAGGTCACCTACGGCGGAGCGACGTACCGCTGCCGGCAGGCGCACACAGCGATCCCGGGCTGGGAGCCGCCGAACGTACCGGCGCTCTGGCTCCAGGTCTGACCGCACGGGTGCGGCCCTCTGGCTGCACCCGTGTCGCCGCCCTCGCGTGAACGGAGCCACCGGCATGCCCCGCCGTACCCCGCTGGCGTCAGTCGTTGCCGCTCTGCTGCTCACCGGAGCCTGCGCCGGACCGCCCACGTCGAGCCCGCCGACCCTGCCGCAGCCGGCCCCCGCGTCCCCGGCCGGCTCGGCGGCGGCCGGGTCCGCGGGCGTCGGGTCCGCAGTCGGGGCGGACGCGATGAGCGGGATCGACGTGGTGTTCCTGAGCACGATGGTCGGGCACAGCGAACGCACCCTGCAGATCGTCGGGCTGGCCCGGGACCGGGTGCGCGACGAGACGCTGCGCACCCTGGCCGCCGCCATCGAGGCGACCGAGGGCGACGAACTGGCCGCCATGCGCGGCTGGTTGCCCACGACCGGGCCGGGTGCCAGCGCCGCCGCACACCACCACGACGGGCACGGCGACGACGCCGCGCTCGACCGGCTGCGGACCGCGCCGGACGCGGACGTCGACAGCGTGCTGCGCGAGGTGCTCGCCGACCACCAGCGGTCGGCCGCCGACCTGGCCCGGTCCCACGTCGGCGTCGGACGCAACGAACGGGTCCGCGACCTGGCCCGGCGGATCGAGCAGTCCCGGACCGCCGAGGTCGAGCTGCTCAGGGGTACGCCCTGAGCAGCGGTCACGCCTTTAGCCCGGTCACGCCTTGAGTGCCGTCACGCCCTGGGTGCCCGGGTCAGCGGGGTTCCAGCTTGATGGAGACCGAGTTGACGCAGTGCCGGGTGTCCTTCGGGGTGAAGCCCTCGCCGTGGAAGACGTGCCCGAGGTGACTGTCGCAGCGGGCGCAGCGGATCTCCGTACGGGCCATGCCGAGGGTGCGGTCCTCGATCTCCTTGACCCGGCCCGGGATGGCATCGTCGAAGCTCGGCCAGCCGCAGTGCGAGTCGAACTTGGTGTCGCTGGAGAACAGCTCCAGCCCGCAGGCGCGACAGTGGTAGACCCCCTGGGTCTTCGTGTCCACGTACTCGCCCGTCCACGGGCGTTCGGTGCCGGCCTCCCGCAGGACGTGGAACTCCTCGGGGGTCAGTCGGACCCGCCACTCTTCGTCGGTACGGGGCAGCTCGTTGTCGTCAAGACTCACCCGTCAACGGTACGTCGAACGTCGGGGGCTTGGCATAAGGTCGCGGGATGGGTGGCACCAAGGCTGCGGCCGCTGAGGTCGAGGTGGCCGGGCACACCGTCCGGCTGAGCAGTCCAGACCGGGTGATCTTCCCGCAGCGGGGGTTCACCAAGGCGGACGTGTTCCACTACTACCTCGCGGTCGGCGACGGGATCATGCGCGCCCTGCGGGACCGGCCGACCACCCTGCAACGCTTCCCCGAGGGCGTCGAGGGTGAGGCGTTCTTCCAGAAGCGGGTGCCCACCCGGGGCGTGCCGCCCTGGGTGACGACCGCGCAGATCACCTTCCCGAGCGGGCGGAACGCGGCGGAGCTCTGCCCGGCCGACCTGGCGCACGTGGCCTGGGCGGCGCAGATGGGCACCATCGTCTTCCACCCCTGGCCCGTGCGGGCCGCCGACGTCGACCGCCCCGACGAGCTGCGCATCGACCTGGACCCGCAGCCCGGCACCGACTTCGCCGACGCGGCACGGGCCGCCGGTGAGGTCCGCGCGCTCCTCGACGAGCTGGGCGCGACCGGCTGGCCGAAGACCTCCGGCGGCCGGGGCGTTCACGTCTACCTGCGCATCCAACCCCGCTGGACGTTCACCGAGGTGCGCCGGGCCACCATCGCGCTGGCCCGGGAGGTGGAGCGCCGCAACCCCGACCTGGTCACCACCGCCTGGTGGAAGGAGGAGCGCGGCACCCGGGTCTTCGTCGACTTCAACCAGATGGCGCGCGACCGCACGATCGCCTGCGCGTACTCGCTGCGGGCCAACGCGCGGGCCACCGTCTCGACCCCGGTCACCTGGGACGAGCTACCCGACGTCGACCCGGACGACTTCGACCTGCGCACCGTGCCGGCCCGGCTCGCCGAGCGAGGTGATCCGCACGCCGGCATCGACGACGCACCGTGGGACATCACCCCGCTGCTGGAGTGGGCGGAGCGTGACGCCGCCGCCGGCCAGGGTGACCTGCCGTACCCGCCGGACCACCCGAAGATGCCCGGAGAGCCCAAGCGCGTGCAGCCGAGCCGCGCCAAGCGCCCTCCCGAGGACGAGAGCGCCTGAGCGCGCTGGGTGCCGGGCTGCCCGGGGTCGGCAGGTCGTCGTCCCCGAGCAGCCCGACGTCTGCTACTGCTCTGCGTTGCAGGGGTTGAACATCTTGGGGTGGACAGGGCCGCCGGCGGCCAACCTGTCGGCGGTCTCCCAGAAACCGTCCGCCCAGTAACCGTCGATGTCGATCTGCTGGAGTGCCTTCCAGTTGTGGCTGCTGCGCAACGCGTCAGTTGCCCGCCGGAGAGCGTCCTCGTCGTTGCTCTCTTTCGCGCGCTTCCATTCGGTGATCCACGCGCAGCCGACCGGGCCGATCACCCGGATGCCGAACTGGGAGGGGTCGTTGATGCCCTCGACGTTCAGCGTGGCGGGGTCGAAGCCCGGAGGGAGCGGCACGTCGGCGAGCACCGCGGCCGCCCGCTCGTTCACCCGCTCCGGCGTGACGATCTCCGCCGGGAGCGAGGCCAGCCACGTACGGGCATCCACGCGGACCACACTGGCGAGAACCCGGTCGAAGTCGGCGCGCGTCCAGGCGCCCACGGTACGCACCTCGACGAAGGACCCGTCGCGAGGCTTGAGCAGGACCTCGAACTCGCGCTCGTTGTATCGGAACAGATCACCCGGCCAGCGGTCGACCTGCACGGACTCCGGCTTGCTGACCTGGAGCCGATCCTTGTGACGCACGGCGTACTCGGTGGCCTCGTACCAGCTCATCCTGAGGCCTCGCTCACCCTTGCTGTAGGTGATGCTGCCCGTTCTCTTGGCGAACCCGTCGACGTGCTGTGCCTTCCAGCCGGGCTGGTCGACCAGCAGCCGCGGGTTCTGCTCGGCTGCCTTGAGCACCATCGCCGAGTAGGAGCCCATTCCCGGAGCCACGGAGCTGGAGCTCGTCTCCGGTGCCGCTTCCTGGCCCCCCGGCTGCCCGGTCTTCACCATCGAGATGCCGAAGACGACGGCGAGTACGGCGGCCGCGACGCCTGCGGTGGCGAGGCCCCCCGTCAGGCGGCGGCGCGGGCGGGAGCGCCGGCCCGGAGGCTCGGTGACGGATTCGAGGATCGGCGTGGACATGATCTCCTCCAGGAGTTCCTGTTCGGCCCCGCCGAGGTGCGCGATGACCTCGGGGCGGTACGGGTCGGCGTCGCGGACCCTCCGGTCGAACTGTTCGTCGGTCATCTGCCCTCCTCAAGGGCGCGTACGGCCATGACGTCGAGTACATGTCCGGGTGGGTCGAGGTCGTGACCGATGAGGTCTCGCAACCGGGCTCGGGCACGAGACAGTCGGGTACGGACCGCAGCCGGGTTCAACTCAAGGAGCACGGCGACCTCGCGCGGCTCCAGCCCCTCCCAGAAGGTCAGCATCAGCAACTCCCGGTCCACCTCGTTGAGCCGGGCCAGCGCGGCCCGGACGGTGAGTAGTTCGGGCACCTCGCTGCCCGGGTCGACGGCGAGGGCCGACCGGAATCGTTGCCGCAGCCGGTCGCCAAGCCGCCCCCGGCGGGCCCCGCTGCGGTGGTGGTTGGCCAGCACCCGCCGAGCCACGCCGTGCAGCCACAACCGGACCTCGGCCTCCGGCGGCATCTCGTGGCTGCGCCGCCAGGCGACGAGGAAGGTCTCGGCGACGATGTCGGCCGCGTCCTCGGGCTGCTCGACGCGTCGCATCGCGTACGCCAGCAGTGGTTCGAAGTTGGCCGCGTAGACGCGTTGGAAGCGTTTCTCGTGTTCAGTCCCGGAGCTCACGTCTATTCCATGTCCGGTCCGGCGCCTCTCGTGACAGCGGTCGAGCCGAGAATAATCGCGGCACGCGGTCCGTCGATGTCACGAGCGACGTGAGCATCGACGGTCCGCACGTCCGCGGCCGTGCGTCACAGGCATGAGCCCGGGTCCACAGTGGTGCCGATGATCGTGAACAGCATCCGGCGGAACATGTCGACCTCGGCCTGGCTGAAGTCGGCCATCGCGCTGCGCTCCGCCTCCTCGCTGGCGCGAGCGACCCGCGCCCGTACGTCGTCCCCGACGGCGGTGATCGCCGGGATGCGTCGTCGGCGGTCGTTGGGGTCGGCGTGGCGTACGACGAGATCTTCTTGTTCGAGTCGATCCAGTTGGGTCATCAGCGTGGTCTTGTCGAGGCCGAGCGCTCTGGCCAGCTCGACCTGGGTCAGCCCCGGTGTCTTGTCGAGCGCGCTCAACACGATGTAGTCGCGCAGCTGGAGGCCGTGCTTCTCGGCCTGCTCGCCGGTCACCACGTGCATTCGTTGGGCGGCGCGATGCAACAGCCAGGTGATCTCGGAGTCGAGTGACGGCGCTGGTCCAGCAGTCATCGCGCCGCACCCTCAAGGAGCGGGATTCCCTGGTAGGCGCGCTGGTCGTGGGCGGGGACGACCTGCATCAACTCGGTCAATGCGGCCGATCGCAGGATGCCCTGTCGCACCTGCCCGGCGTCGCTGTCGGCGAGGGTCCGGAGCAACCAGGGGCGTTCCACCCTTCGCTGGACGCCGTCCAGTTGCCAGGTCAGGTCGCCGATGAACGCGTAGCGCTGCCCCGATGGAAGGGTCACGAACGCGACCACGGACCCCGTTGTGTGGCCCCCGGCCAGCGCCAACACCAGTGACCCGTCGCCGTGGACGTCGAAGCTCGCGGAGAAGCCGAGGTAGGCGGGACCCTCGAAGGAGTATTCGCGGATCTCGTGGCCGGGCGAGACGGCGCGGAAGACCTTGCCGTCACCGTCTTTGGCGGCGTACTCAAGCTCGCCCCGGTTCATCCAGACCGGGAGGTCGAGCGAGTCCAGGCCGCTGGCGTGGTCCCAGTGCGAGTGCGTCAGGAAGACTCCGCTGAGCCTCGTGCGGTCGTAACCACTGTCGTCGAGCTGTTCGCGCACCGTTCGGGTGGTCTGGAAGGGGGCGCGGGCGAACCGCGGCTGCATGGCTACGTGTGCGGCGACGTTGGCCCCGAAGCCGGCATCGATGAGGAAGTCGCCGTTGGGGTGCTGCACGAGGATGGCGGTGGCCGCGAACTGCCGCTTGTCCCGGAACGAGCCGCCCCGAATGGCAAACGCCGCTCGGGTCTCGTAGGTGCCCGTGGGGAGCTGGTAGATCGCCATGTCCGGCGGCGGCGTCGCCGTGGGGAGGGCATCCGTCCACAGGTCGGGGGCAGGGAGGGATCTCATGACTAGATCGTATGGTCTCGGATCATCCGAGTCCAGACGAATCCGTGGCGGCGTCGTCGTACACCTGTTCTAGGATTTGCGTGTGATCGATGAGCTGGCACGGGCGGACAGTGCAGTGGCGACCTGCGCTGATGCCTCCGTCTGGGCGCTCTCCGAGCCTGACCTGATCGCGGCGCTCGACGCCACCCACCGGCTTCAGCAGCGGCTCGCGGCGGTGCAGCTGGCGGTCGTCCGGGAGTTGGACGGTCGGGGCAGCGCGGTCGCGCAGGGCGCCTCCTCGACGGCGGTGTGGTTGCGCCACCGCCTGCGACTCGATGTTTCCGCCGCCCGTCGGCTGGTCGGCCTCGCCGCCTCCGTCGACGTGGCCCCACCTGCCGTGCGCGAGGCGCTGGCGAGTGGGGCGGTCAGCGTGGAGCAGGCCCGGGTCATCGCCGACACGGCCGTCACGGTGTCGGTCTCGGCGGGCGCAGAGGTGGCCGACAAGGCCGTTGGCGTGCTGGTCGAGTGGGCCGCGCAGTTCGACCCCACCCTGCTGCGTCGGATGGGCACCCGGATTCTCGACCACGTCGCCCCCGAAGTCGCCGACGCCACCGCTGCGGCGGCCCTGGCCGCCGAGGCCGCCCGGGCCGCCCGCGACCGGCACCTCACCATCTCCGAGCAGACCGACGGGCGGCTTCGGCTCAGCGGCACCCTCGACGCGGAGGCCGCAGCACTGCTGCGTGCCGTCACCGACCCGCTCAGCGCACCAACCGGACCCGACGACACCCGGTGTGCCGGGCAACGTCGCCACGATGCCCTCGCGGGCGTGTGTCGGCTGGCGCTGCGTACCGGCGAGCTCCCGGAGAACGGCGGCGACCCGGCCCAGCTCGTCGTCACCACCGGCTACGACGCACTGGCGCGGTAGTTGGGTTCCGGCACCCTCGACATCGGCCTGCGGCTCACTCCCGACACGGTGCGCCGGCTCGCCTGCGATGCGGCCATCCTGCCCGCCGTGCTTGGCGGTGCTGGGCAGGTGCTCGATGTGGGCCGACAACGTCGCCTCGTCACCGGCCCACTGCGTCGGGCGCTGGTGCTGCGCGACGGTGGCTGCGCCTTCCCGGGTTGCGACCGGCCACCCCGCTGGTGCGCCGCCCACCACCTCCGGTACTGGGCCGACGGCGGTCCGACCAGCCTCGACAACGCGGTGCTGCTCTGCGGCCATCACCACCGGCACATCCACCAGACCGAGTGGGCGGTTCAGTTGGGCCACGACGGCCACCCGGAGTTCGTCCCGCCGGCCTGGCTCGACCCCGACCAGATCCCGCGCCGCAACCACTACCGCCGACGAACGTAGGCCGATCGGCATCCACCAGGCGGGAAAGCGGCTGGGGTGTGGGGCGGGCCTCCGGCGGTTGCCGCTCGGTGATGATCTGCCGTCGACCAATGTGGATCTTGTCGTACTAATCTGTGCCACATGGCCATGCGACCGGACGAGTTCTACGACCACGCGATCGCCGCCGCGGACGACGAGCACCGCCTTCCCCTGGCGCGCATGACCGGGTGGGAGATCAGTCCGTTCGAGCCGGACGGGCTTCGAGTGGCGCCGCTGCGGCCGCCGGTGCTCCCGGAGCCGGCGCGGCACGGCGAGGATCCGGCAGACTGCGACACCTGCCGCGATCGGGACGAAGGAATCTGGTTCAACGAGCGTTGGCGCTTGATCCAAATCCCGGGCGTGGGCGTCCCGCTGGTGCTCATGCTGTTGCCGCGCGACCACCACGACATGGAGGATCTCCCCGACGAACTGGCGGCCGAACTGGGGCTGCTGAGCACTCGGATCGCTCGCCACGTGCAGGCGCTGCCGAACATCTCGCGAGCCCACGTCTACCGCTTCGGAGATGGCGGCGCCCACCTGCACGTCTGGTTCTTCGCTCGGCCCGAGGGGCAGGCTCAGTTGTTCGGGTCGTGGCTGATCGCCTGGGACGACCTGCTGCCGGAGTACCCATCGGACGTGGCTGACGCTGACGCTGACGCCGTGGTAGACGCGTTGGTCGCGTCGCACGGCGGGCACCGGCTGTCGGACCCGGGGGATAGTTTGCCCGCATGACGAGCACCGAGCTGGCTGAGTTGGTCGTCGCGGACGCCGAGGCCCTGCGCGCATGGTTGGCGGCCAACCACGCCACGTCGCCCGGCGTCTGGCTCGCCCTGACCAGGAAGGGCGGCACGGTCACCACGGTGACCTGGCAGCAGGCGGTCGACGAGGCCCTGTGTGTCGGCTGGATCGACGGGCAGGCCCGTAAGCGGGATGAGGAGTCCTCCTGGATCCGGTTCACCCCGCGTCGGCAGCGCAGTTCGTGGTCCCAGCGCAACGTCGCCAACGTGGCCCGGCTGGAGGAGCAGGGGCGGATGCTGCCGGCGGGCCGCGCCGCTGTGGATGCCGCGAAGGCGGACGGGCGGTGGGCGGCCGCCTACGCCCCGCCGTCGGAGGCGGAGGTGCCGGCCGACCTGCTCGCCGCCATCGCCGCCGAGCCCGCCGCCCAGGCCATGCTCGACGTGCTCACCAAGGCCAACCGGTTCGCTCTCATCCACCGCCTCAATGCCGTCAAGCGGGCGGAGACCCGCGAGCGCAAGATCGGCGAATTCGTCGCCATGCTGGCCCGTCACGAGACTTTCTACCCCCAGAAGGCGAGGCCGGTGTCCGGGCCGACGCTGCCGTGAGTCGGAGTCGACACTGAGGCAACCGATTGACTTTCGATAGGTAACGAGCGAAACTCGATGCATGGTTACGGAGCATCGAGCGGTAGCCGCTCTCAGAGTTTTCCTCGTGGTGCTGTTCGGGGTCCTGGTCCTGTTCCAGACCTTCTCCCTGCCCGGGCAGTTCGCCCACATGGCCCAGGAATCGCCGCAGGACGCCTACCTCAGGTGGCCGGCAACGGTCGTGGCGGTGTTCTGGGTGCTGTGCGTCCAGGTCGTCATCGTCGCGACCTGGAAGTTGCTCAGCCTGGTCAAGAGCGACCGCATCTTCACCGAAGCGTCCCTGAAGTGGGTGGACGCGATCGTGTGGGCCATCGCCGCCGCATGGTTGGTGCTCGTGGGTGTCTTCCTCTATGTGGGGTTCAACGCGGACGACCCAGGGCTGCCGCTGCTGCTGTTCCTGCTGACGGTGGGTGTCAGCGTGCTGGGGCTCCTCATGGTGGTGATGCGGGCGCTGTTGCGGCAGGCCACCACCCTGCGGACCGACATGGAAGCGGTGATCTGATGCCCATCGTCGTCCGCATCGACGTGGAGTTGGCCAAGCGCAAGATGAGCGTCGGTGAATTCGCCGAGCGCATCGGGCTCACCCCCGCCAACGTGGCGGTGCTGAAGAATGGCCGCGCCAAGGCGGTCCGCTTCAGCACCCTCGAAGCGATGTGCCGCGTGCTCGACTGCCAGCCCGGAGACCTGCTGGAGTGGGTCGAGGAGGAAACCTCATGAGGTACGTCCTGACCGTCGCCGCCGTTCTCGTGGTCGCCCTCGGCGTCGCCGGCATCGTGCACGGGGAGGCCGACGACTCGCCGGGCCTCCAACTCCTGGGGGTCGTGCTGGTGCTCGGCGCGGTGGTGTTCGGCATCCGCAACCTTCGGGGCGGCAGTTAGCCGTCCAGGCGTGCTCACCGCCTGAGCTGACCCTTCCGTAATAACGATCATGTAACGGGCGCGAACCTTTCCCGGTAGATGGCCTGTCTTGATGGTCGTCGGCCCGCCAGGGCCAGGGGAGGCGTCGGATGAAGCTGGTGTGGAGGCGGGCCCGCGAGGCGCGAGGGTTGCTGGTCGCGGCGGTGATCGCTGCCCTCGTCGCCGTCGCGTTGGTCACTGGGCTGTCCGACTACAACCGTCGGGCGGTGGACGCCGGGCAGCGGGCACTGGTCGCCGCCTCGCCCGCCGAGGAGCGCGGCCTTCTGGTCAGTGGCTCGGGTGGGCGGGACGCGGCCGAGTTCGCAAGCCGGGACAAGGCGGTCCGAGCCGAGCTCGCCACCGGGCTCGGCGGCGTCCCGGTCAGCGTCACCGCCGCCCGTTACGGCACCGGCCGCGAGCTGACCGGCGACCTCGGTCAGATCCCGCGTACGGCCGACGAACCGGTCTTCGCGAACCTGGCCACGCTCGCCGACCTCGCCACCCACGCGGAGCTGACCAGCGGCGCCTGGCCCCGCCCCGGAGCGAACCCCGTCCAGGTGAGTCTGCCCGAGCGGGTCGCCGGCGCCCTCGGCCTGACCGTCGGCGAACGCGTCCCGGTGCGCGACCGGGCCACCGAACGACGGGGAGAGTTGGTGCTCGCCGGTACCTGGCGGCCCCGCGACCCGGCGGACGCGTACTGGCTGCTGGCCCCCGGTGTGGGCACGGGCAGCGCCGGTTCCGGCACCTCGTACGGACCGTTCACGCTCGACCCGGCCGACTTCGCGGCCACCTTCCCGGGCTCGGTGTCGGCGTCCTGGCTGGCCCAGCCTGACCTCGGTGGCGTCGACACCGCCGACCTGCCCGCCGTTCGGAAAGCCCTCACCGAGGCGGTCTCGGCCGTGCCCGAGGCCGCCCAACTGGGCAGCTCCGGGCAGACGGTGACGAAGATGCCGCAGTTGCTGGACCGGGTCGCCCGCGCCGACCTGGTGGGTCGCTCGTCGCTGGCCACCCCGCTGCTGCTCATCCTGGTGCTCGCCGGGTACGCGCTGGTGCTGGTCGCCGCGCTGCTGCACGAGGACCGCCGCCCACAGACCGCGCTGCTACGTGCCCGCGGCGCCGCCCGTCGGCAGTTGGCCGGCCTGGCCGCCCGCGAGGCGACCCTGGTGGTCGCCCCGGCCGCCGTGCTCGGTCCGCTGATCGCCGGTGAGGCGCTGCGCTACATCCGACCCGGCGGCTCGGCTGACCTCTCCACCGCCGGCGGCAACGCCACCCTTGTCTGGGCGGCGGCAGCGGCCACCGCGGCCGGCTGCCTCGTCGCCATGGTCCTTCCGGCGCTGCGCGGCGCCGGGACGTACGTCGCCGACATGGCGGCCCGATCCCGGCCGAACCGGGCGGCGAGCGTGCAGCGCGCCAGCGTGGACCTGATGCTCGTGGCGCTCGCCGTGCTCGCCTGGGTGCAGCTACGCCGGTACGCCTCCCCGCTGGCGGGCTCGGGCGGCCGGCTCGGGCTCGACCCGCTGCTGGTCGCCGCCCCGACGCTCGGTGTGCTGGCCGGTGCCGTGCTGGCGCTGCGGGTGCTCCCGCCGCTCACCCGGTTCGCGGAGCGGTTCGTCGACCGACGTCCCTGGACCGCCACCATGTTCGGCATGTGGCAGGCCGGACGGCGTCCGCACGCCGGCCCGGTCCTGCTGCTCGCCCTCGCCGTCGGTGGCAGCACCCTGGCCTGGTCGCTGATCAGCACGGGCGAGCGGTCCCAGGTCGAACAAGCCGGATACACGGTCGGCGCCGACGTTCGGGTCACCGAACGGGCTGGCGTCGCCCCGCCGAACAGGGCCGCTCAGCTCGCCGCGCTGCCGAGTGTGAGCCGGGTGCTGCCGGCGTGGCGGGACGAGGTGCGCGTCGGGCGGGAAAACCTGCCAGTGACTGTGATCGGCGTCGACCCGGCCAGCGCCCCGGGTGTCGTCCGGCTCGCCGACCGGCTCGCCGACGGGTCGGCCTCGGAGCAGTACCAGCGGATGGTCGGGGCGCGTGAAGCCGTCGGGGGCGTCGAGCTACCCGAGGGCACCCGCACGATCACCGGCACCGTCCGTACGCCGGTGGGAACGCCCGACGAACCGCACCGGATCTCCGTGGCGCTGCTGGTCACCAGCGCGGAGGGCCTCGCCTTCCGGCTGCCGGCGGTGGACGCCCCGAGCGACGGGCGGGCTACGCGCTTCACGGTCCAGCTACCGGACGTGGGAGGAGTGCCGCTCCGGGTGGCCGGGTTCGAAGCCGACGGCGGGCGGGCCGGCGGCGACTCGTACGGGCTTCAGGTAGAGGGGCTGACGCTCGTCGACGCGGGCGGTGAGGCTCGCCCCGCCGATCTCACCGGTGAGTGGGCGGCGACCTGGGCCGACGGACCGCGCGTGCCGGTGCAGAAGAGCGGCAGCGGATTCGTCGCCAGCCGTCCGGTGCAACGCTGGCCGGGCTTGGAGCGCATCGACCAGGGCCCGACCCGGTTCGTTGTCGTTCCGGCCGCGAAGGCGGTCGTACCGGTGCTGATGACCCCCCAGGTACGCGAGGCGCTGAGCCTGCGCGTCGGCGACACAGTCGACCTCCCGCTCTCCGGGGTGACGGTGCCGGTGCGGCTGGTCGGTGAGCTGAGCGCCGTGCCGACCACCACCGCGGCAGGCGTGCTGCTGGACCTGCCCGCGGCGGTCGACGCGCTGATCCGTGCCGGCGGGACGCTGCGACCCGTACCGGAATGGTGGGTCGGCGCCGGAGACGCGAACGCCGCCGCCCAGGCGGCCAGCGCACTCCCCGGCGTCACAGTGCTCAACCGGGAGGCGGCCATCGAGGCGGCCGCCGACGACCCGTACTGGCGCGGCTCGCGTACCGGAATGCTCGCCGCCGCGCTCGGCGCGGTGCTGCTCGCCCTCGTCGGCCTGATGGTGGACGTGTGGGCCACCGCCCGGCGTCGGCTCGGCGAGTTCGCGGTCCTGCACACCCTCGGCGCCACGCCCCGGCTGATGGCCCGGGCGCTGCTGGCCGAGCAGACGTTCCTCGCCGGCATCGGCGTGGGCGTCGGGCTGTTGCTCGGCACCGCGGTCGGCGCGACGATGGCCCCACTTGTCATCCTCACCCCGGCCGCCGGCCGGCCGACACCCCCGGCGGCGTTCGTGCTGCCCTGGGTGCCCATCGGCCTGACCGCGGTCGGTCTGCTGCTGGCGGCGCTCGCCTTCAGCGCGTTCATCGCCACCGGCATCCGTCAGCGGGTGGCGGCGGTGCAGCTGCGAATCGGGGGAGAACGATGAACGTCGGGGCGGCCGTCCGGCGGGTCCGGGCGTACGGGGGGCAGTTCCTGCTGCTGGCGGTGCTGACCCTGGTGGTCACGCTGCTGATCAGCGGAGTGCCCCGGTTGGTCAACCGGCTCGCCGAACAGGGACTGCGAGCGCAACTCAACAGCGAGCCGGCCGCCCGCCGGGACCTCTCGTACACCACCAGCTTGGAGCCGGCGACGTCACGGCGGACGGCGATGGGCGACGCCGCCGAACGGTTCGACGCCCTGGCCGCGGAGATGCCGCCGCCGGTGCGCTCGGCAGTGACCGAGCGGTGGTACAGCGTCGAGACCGCGGCGGCCCGCGTGGCCGGACCGGACCTGGCGGCCCGCAACCTGCTGGTCGACCTGGGCCTGCGGGCCATGCCCGACATACAGGGCGCCAGCACCCTCGTCGAGGGGACGTGGCCGAGCGAGACGTACGTTCCCGAACGGCCGATCGAGGTGGCGCTCGACGTCGACGTGGCCGGCAAGCTCAACCTGCGCGCCGGCAGCCAACTGCGCATCGGCAACACCGACGACAAGGGCAGGCTCATCGACGGTGCCCCGCTGGTGGTGACCGGGCTGTTCCGCCCTGTCGACCGCGCCAACGGCATCTGGGACGGGCTGCCACAGCTGCTGCGGGTCATCGAACCGCAGGGTGATGGTGAGCCGTTCGTCATCGTCGGCGTCGTCGCGCAGTCGCCCTTCAACAAGCGGGCCGCCGCGGGTTGGCCGATCCAGTCCAACTGGCGCTACCGACTGGGCGTCGACCGGATCGACGCACGCGAGCTGGACCAGCTGATCGACGGCCTGCAGGTGATGCAGCGCAACCAGCCGACGGGGATCACCCTGACCCAGGGCGTCGACGTCCCGTTGCGCGCGTTCGCCGCCCAGATCGATGCCGTCCGGACCCTGCTCGCGGTGATCGCGGCCGGCGTACTGGCCACCCTGGCCGGGCTCATCGTGCTCGCGGCGGGTCTCGCCACCAGACGGCGTCGCTCGGAGTTCGCGCTGCTGCGCGCCCGTGGCGGCGGGGCCACCGCCGGTGCCCGGCGCAGCCTCGCCGAGTCGGTGCTTGTGGTGCCGGTCGCCGCCGCGCTGGGCTGGTGGCTGGGCACGCTGTTCCCCGGCGCCCCGGATCCGACCACGCCGTACGTCATCGTGGTGACCGTGCTGGTCACGCTGGCGCTGCCGTTGGCGACGCTGGCCGTACCGGCCGGCGGGGCGGCGCGCCGGGACCTGATCCGGGTGCGCCCGTCGGCCCGTCGGCTCACAGTGGAGGTGTCTCTGCTGCTCCTGGCCGGGCTCGCCGCGGTGCTGCTGCGCCGGCGTGGCCTGACGCTCGGCGAGGTGGACCCACTGCTGGTGTCGGTGCCGGTGCTCCTCGCGGTCGCGGCGGCGGTGCTGGCGCTGCGGGCGTACCCCTGGCCGTTGTTGCTGGTCAGCCGCCTGGCCGCACGGACCCGGGGCAGCGTGGCCTTCCTCGGCACGGCCCGCGCCGGCCGCGCGGCGGTCGCCGCCCCGCTGGTCGTGGTGGTGCTGGCGATCGGCACCGCCGCGTTCTGCGCGGTCGTGGCCGCCGGCGTCGACGCGAGCCGGGAACGGGCCGCCGAGCAGATCGTCCCCGCCGACGCGGTGATCCGTGGGGAGCGCTTCGCACCCGACACCGTCGACGAGCTGGGCCGTCTGCCGGGGGTCCGGGCCGTCGCCCCGGTCCTGTACGAGGACGATGAGCGGTTCGCGTCCGACGAGGTAGGCACCGACGCCTTCATCGGGCAGACGGACGTGCTGCTGGTCGACGGCTCGGGGTTGGACACCGTCGCTCGCGAATCCGAGGTGGACCTCCCGGTTCCGGCCGCACTGCGCACCGCCGGGCCCGGCTCGGGTCCGCTGCCGGCGATCGTCTCACCGGCGGTCGCCGCCGACCTGGCGAAGGCCGGGCTGGACGACTCGGCCTTCATTTCTGTGCAGGGCCAGCGGTACGAGTTCCGGGTGGCCGGCACCCAGGACGGTTTCCCGTTGCTGGCGGCGGACACCGGCCGGTTCGTGATCCTGCCCTGGCAGGCCCTGCCGACGCGTACCACCATTCCGGTGCCGACCAGCCTGCTGATCGCCGGGGACTCGCTGGACGCCGAGGCGCTGCGCGTCGTCGGTGACCAGGGGCAGGTGCGCTACCAGCGGGACGGCACGGTCACCGGTAGGGCCCGGCCGATCGGGGTCACCGTCGACACCCGGGCGGACGTCCGCCGGGAGCTTGGCGAGGGCGGGGCGAACGGGGTGTTGGCGTTCGGGTTCGTGGCCGGGGCCGTCGGCGGCACCCTGCTCGGGCTGTTGGCCATCGCGTTCACAGTGCTGGCTGGCGCGCGCTCGCGGGGCCAGGTGCTGTCCCGGCTGCGCACGCTCGGCCTGTCCCGCCGGCAGTGGCGTGGGCTGCTGCTGGTCGAGTTGACCCCGCTGGTCGCGGTGTCGGTGCTGACCGGTGCGCTGGTCGGGACGGCGCTGCCCCTGCTGCTCAACCCGGTGCTCGGCCTGTCCGCGTTCACCAGTGGTGTACCGGTCCGGGTGGCTTTCGAGCCCAGCCTGGTCGCCGCGGTGCTCGCGCTCGGGGCGATCGCCCTCGGCTTCGCGGTCGCCGTCGAGGCCCTGAACAACCGCCGGTTGCGCCTCGGAGAGGTGCTTCGGCTCGGAGAGGAGAGCTGAGATGACCGCTACCGCCCAGACTCCACTGGTGCCGGACCTGGCCGCCCTGCAACAGCGGGCCGCGCAACGCGCCGCCGAGCGGGCCGGCGGGCAGGACCGCCTCCGCGGGCACATCGTCTGCGACGGCCTGGTGCGCATCTTCAAGACCGAGGGGGTGGAGGTGGTCGCCCTGCAGGGACTCGACCTGGTCATCGACCGGGGCGAGCTGGTGGCGATCGTCGGTGCCTCCGGTTCGGGCAAGTCGACCCTGCTCAACATCCTCTCCGGCCTGGACACCCCGACCGCCGGTATCGCCCGGGTGGCCGACTACGACCTGCTCTCGCTCTCGGCCAAGCGACGGCTGAGCTACCGGCGGCAGCTGGTCGGGTTCGTCTGGCAGCAGACCGGCCGCAACCTGCTGCCGTACCTCAACGCGTTGGAGAACGTCGAGCTGCCGATGCAGTTGGCCGGCAAGCGCAGCCGCAAGGCCCGTCGGGAGCGGGCCCGGGAACTGCTCGACCTGGTCGGTGTGGGCTACTGCGCCGACCGGCGGCCCGGGCAGCTCAGCGGTGGCGAACAGCAGCGGGTCGCGGTGGCGGTGGCGGTGGCCAACGACCCGGAGGTGCTCTTCGCCGACGAGCCGACCGGCGAGCTGGACGAGGCGACCGGCGCGGAGGTCTTCGCGGCGCTGCGCACCATCAACGCGGAACTGGGCGTCACCATCGTGGTCGTCACCCACGACCACGCCGTGGCCACGCAGGTCCGCCGGACCGTCGCGATCCGCGACGGCCGGACCGCCTCCGAGGTACGCCGGACCGCGCGGATCGACGCGGACGGCAACACCGAGTTGGTCAGCGAGGAGTACGCGGTGCTGGACCGCAACGGTCGGATGCAGTTGCCGGCTGCGTTCGTCGACGCGCTCTCGCTGAAGGAGCGGGTCCGGCTCGACCTGGAGCCGGACCATGTGCAGGTACGGCCCGGCGACCGGGCCTCGGAGGAGCGGGGGGCGCGGGCATGAGCCGGCAGGACATGGTGGTGACCGGCGCGGCCGGGTTCGGCGGTGCGCCCCCGGCGGGCACCGACGAGGTGGTCCGGGTCAGCGAGGTCAGCCGGACCTTCGGCCGGGGTGAGCACGCCGTGCACGCGGTGCGGGACGTGTCGTTCACCGCCAACCGGGGTGAGCTGGTGGCCATCCGAGGTCGGTCCGGGGCCGGCAAGACCACGCTGCTGAACCTGATCGGCGGGCTGGACCGGCCGGACAGCGGTCAGGTGGTGGTGGCCGGACACGACGTGACCTCGGCCGGAGAGGCGGAGTTGCTGCGGCTGCGCCGGGGCACTGTCGGGTTCGTGTTCCAGACCTTCGGGCTGGTGCCGATCCTCTCCGCCGCCGAGAACGTGGGCGTGCCGTTGCGGCTGGCGCAGGTGCCGGCCGCGGAGCGAGAAGAACGCGTCTCCGTGCTGCTGGAGATGGTCGGCCTGGGCGGCCACGCCGCCCAGCGTCCGTACGAGCTGTCCGGTGGCCAGCAGCAGCGGGTCGCGGTGGCGCGTGCGTTGGCCAACGAGCCGGACCTGCTCATCGCCGACGAGCCCACCGGTCAGCTCGACTCGGAAACCGGACGGTCCATCATGGATCTGCTGCGCGCGGTGGTGCACGCCCGTGGCATGACGGCCCTGGTGGCCACACACGACCCGGCCCTGATCGACCTCGCCGACCGGGTGCTCGTCCTGCGCGACGGTCGCCTGGTCGACGGCTGACCGCTGACGGCGGGCTGGCCCTCGGCGGGTTGGCGGATGGCGAATGGTGGTCTGTCGCTCGCTGTGGAGCTGATGTCGTAAACGAATCGCCGGCGTGACTCGTCGACGACATCAGCTCCACAGCGTTTCTCCGGGACTCTCTACTGCGCCTGGTCGGGCCGGTCGTCTCCGGGTCGGTCGGTGCGCTTCCGGCCGTCAGGGAGGGACCCGGCGAGCGGGATCAGCAGGCAGCCCAGCAGGGCGAGGAGAAGACCGGAGCCCGGCCCGGTCGAGATCAGCTCGTGTTCGACGTAGGGGTCCTCGGCCTCGAAGTACCAGTACGCCCCGGTGAGGCTGCCGCAGGCGAGCACGTTGGAGATGAGCATCCCCAGGCTGGCCTGCCGCCAGACCCAGCGGGCCGGGCCGGTGCTGGCGAGCGACAGCACCGCGAACACGGCGGCGATCACCGCGAACGGTAGCGCCCAGCCGAGCACCTCCGAACCCGGGGTGATTTCCGTCCGATCCGGGTGGACGCTGCGCCAGGCGGGCAGCCAGAACGCGACGACGACCAGGAGGGCGCCGACCGCCAACAGCGCCGAGCCGGTTCGCCGCCATGGCGGGCGCGACGGCGCGGCGCCGGGCATCGTCGGCCTGCTCATGGCAGCGAACGTAACCCGGTCGCGGCGACTCCCACTGCCCCCGCCGGCTGAACGCGACGCCGGGTCAGAGCGCGAGCTTCATGCCCTCGTGACTGGCCACGAAGCCGAGGCCCAGGTAGAAGCGGTGCGCGTCCTCGCGGGTCTTGTCGGTGGTGAGCTGTACCAGCGCGCAGCCACGCTGCCGGGCCTGCTCGACCGCCCAGGTCATCAGATCCCGGCCCAGCCCTCGGCCGCGCTGGTCGGAGCGGACCCGGACCGACTCGATCAGCGACCGCTCACTGCCGTGCCGACCAAGGCCCGGGATGTAGGTGATCTGCAGGCAGCCGACCAGTTCACCGGCCCGCTCGGCCACGATCAGTTGGTTGCGGGGGTCCGCGTCGATGGCCGCGAACGCCCTCTCGTACGCCTCGTCGACCTCGGTGAAGTCGCGGGCCTTACCCAGGACGTCGTCGGCGAGCAGGGCGATGACGGCCGGCAGGTCAGCCCGGACCGCCTCCCGGTAGATCACGTCGGTCATGCCGGCGATCCTGACACAGCGAAACCGGCGAATGGGCGTGTGCCGGTTGCGGGCAACGGGCAGCATGGGGCGGCATGGAGCTCCTGCTACTGCCGTTCCGGTGGATATACCGGGCGTTGGTGTGGTTCGCGAACTCGCCCCGCACGCTGATCACCTCGTACCTGTTGATGATCGTGGTAGCCGGGATCATCTACGGGGAGGTCGAGCAGCGCAGCCCGGCCGACGCCGTCTGGTGGGCGGTGGTGACCGCCTCCACCGTCGGATACGGCGACATCTCGCCGACCACCTGGGCGGGCCGCACACTGGCCGCGCTGCTCATCTCGACAATGGTGCTGCTGGTCATCCCGCTGATCACCGCGCACTTCGCGAGCCGGCTCATCGTCGACGACAACGCCTTCGAGCATGAGGAGCAGGAGCAGCTCAAGGCCGACGTGCGCCGGATGCGGGCGCTGCTGGAGGAGCTGGCCACCCGGCAGGGGATCGATCTGCCCCCACTGCCGCCGACCCAGCCGGTCAGCGGGCCGGGCAGCGCTTCCCCTCCGGTGGGACGGTCAGGTCGAGCAGGTACGCGTCGACCGCGTCGGTGATGCAGGACGTCTGCGGGTAGGCGGTGTGCCCCTCGCCCTCCCAGGTGAGCACCCGACCGACGCCCAGCATCGACGCGAGCCGTGGGGTCTGCTCGTACGGTGTGGCGGGGTCGCCGGTGGTGCCGACCACCAGGATCGGCGGCGCGCCGTTCGCCTTCCCGGTCGGGTACGGGTCGCGACCGCCCGGCCACTCGACGCAGCTCAACATGCCGACCGCCAACGCCGGCCCGAACAGTGGGTATTTGCCGCGCCACTCGGACTGCAACTGCCGGATCTGCGCCCGGCTCGGCTTCTCCGTCTCGTCGGCGCAGTTGATGGCCAGGTTGGCGTCGAACAGGTTCGAGTAGCGCCCGTCGTCCTCCCGACCGGCGTACGCGTCGGCGAGCCGGAACACGTCCTTCGGGTCGCCCTCGGCCAGCTTGTCGATCGCCTGGGCCAGTTCCTGCCAGCCGGACTCGGTGTAGAGCGAGGAGATGACCGCGTAGAACACCCAGCCGGCGGTGGCCTCCCGCCCGTCGGCGCCGCGCACCGGGGAGACCTTGGCCTTGTCGATGGCCGAGGTGACAGCGGCGCGGGCGTCCGGGGCGATCGGGCAGCGGCCGGCGTTCGCCGCGCACCAGCGGGTGAAGTTGGTGAAGGCCCGTTCGAAGCCGCGGGCCTGGCTCTCCGAGCCCTCGACCAGCCGCTGCTGCGGGTCGACAGCGCCGTCGAGCACCAGCGCCCGCACCCGCTGCGGGTAGAGCTGGGCGTACGTGGCGCCGAGCAGGGTGCCGTACGAGTAGCCCAGGTAGGTGAGCTTGTCGTCGCCCACGGCGGCGCGTACCGCGTCCATGTCGCGGGCTGCCTGCTCGGTGCCGTACAGCGGCAACTGGTCGCCGTAACGGTCGCCGCAGCCGCGCCCGATCCGCTGGCTCAGGCCGACGAAGCCGTCGAACGTCGCCTGGCTCGCCGGGTCCGGGTCGAAGCCGAAGCTGGCGTCCAGGTCGGCGTCGGAGATGCACTTCACCGGGCTGGACCGGGAGACCCCGCGCGGGTCGAAGCCGACGATGTCGAAGCGCTCGGTGATCGAGGCGGGCAGCCCGCCGAACTGGGGACCGAAGGAGAGGTAGACGGCCGTGTCGACACCGGAGCCGCCCGGGCCGCCCGGGTTGATCACCAACGAGCCCACCCGGTCGCGCTGCTTCGTCGACCGGGCCCGCAGCAGGGCGATCTCGAAGGTCTCCCCGGCGCCCGGGCCGGCGCTCGCCCCACCGCCGGTGCCCCAGTCACGGGGCACCGCGATCCGGGTGCACTCGTAGCGCATGTTCGGTGCGCTCCGCCCGACCAACTCGTCGGCCACCTCCGGGCAGGCCCGCCAGGTCGGCGCGCTGCCGGTCGGGGCAGCCGCGCCCTCCACCTCGGTACGCGGCGCGAACGCCGGCAGCGTGCAGCCGGCGGTGAGCAGCGCGGCGACGCCGAAGGCGGCCAGAGTGCGACGGACCCGGCGGCTGGTCGCCATCCGAGGCTGGTCGGCGGTGCGGGTCACGTGGTCCTCCGGAGTCGGGTCGACGGCCAGGCTACGCCGAGCCGGTGGCGGCTCGGTCCACGGTGGCCGTCGGGTCGCCGCGCAGCACCTGGTCCACGTCGAAGCGGATCGGCCGGTCGAGCTGGTCATAGCGGCAGGATCGGGGGTCGCGGTCCGGACGCCACCGAACGAACTGGGCGGTGTGCCGGAACCGTTCACCCTCCATCGCGTCGTAGCCCACCTCGACCACCAGCTCCGGACGCACCGGCTCCCACTCCAGGTTCTTCGTGCCGGTCCACCGGCTGACCCCACCCGGGATGCGTTGGCCACGCTCGTGGTCGCCGTGCACCCACGGGTGCTCGCCGCCGGTGTCCCGATAGGGCGCCAGCTCGTCGAGCAACTCGGCGCGGCGGGCCATGCTGAACGACGCGCTCACGCCCACGTGGTGCAGGACCCCGGCGTCGTCGTAGAGGCCGAGCAGAAGCGAGCCCACCACCGGGCCGGACTTGTGCCAGCGGAAGCCGGCCACCACCGCGTCCGCGGTGCGGGCGTGCTTGACCTTGAACATCAGTCGCTTGCCCGGCTCGTACGGCAGGTCGGCCGGCTTGACGATCAGACCGTCCAGCCCGGCGCCCTCGAAGACGTCGAACCAGCGACGCGCGGTGTCCGGATCGGTGGTGACCTGGGTGACGTGCATCGGCGGGCGCACCCCGGCCAGCGCCTCGACCAGACGTTCGCGGCGGCGCGGGTAGGGCTGGTCGAGCAGCGCCTCGTCACCGATCGCCAGCAGGTCGAACGCGACGAAGTCGGCCGGGGTGGTCTCGGCCAGCATCTTCACCCGGGACGCGGCCGGGTGGACACGCTGGGCCAGCAGTTCGAAATCCAACCGAGGTTGGCCGCTAGGCCCGTCGCGCCGAATCACGATCAACTCCCCGTCGACGGCGCACCGCTCCGGCAACTGCCGGCGGGCCTGCTCGACCACCTCCGGGAAGTAGCGGGTCATCGACTTGCCGCCCCGGCTGGCCAACTCGACCTCGTCGCCGTCGCGGAACACGATGCACCGGAACCCGTCCCACTTGGGCTCGTAGGTCACCCCCGGCGTGGTGGGCAGCTTGGGAACGCTCTTGGCCAGCATCGGCTCGACCGGCGGGTTGATCGGCAGGTCCACGCCGACCAGTCAATCAGACGGTACCGACAGTCGTGAGGCAGATCACCGTGGACGGCGGGGCGGCGTGTCCGCCTACGCGTCGCTCGTCCCGACCGGGCGAATCGAATAACCGCAGGTCAGAGCTACTTTCGCGAGGTGTCCGAGTGGGTCTGTGACTGCTGCGGGCGGTGGCGGGTGAGCGTCGAGCTGATCCGGGGCCGCTACCGCTTCCGGCTGACCCGCCGCTACCCGGAGAGGTTCGGCGGCGGCCGGAACGTGCTCGGCGAGGTCGGTTCGGTGCCCGAGCTGGAGGAGCTGTTGCGGCGGCGTACCCCGCTCACACTGGCCGACCTGCGCGAGGCCGCCTGATCCGCGCGGCGGCCGAGGACGGTGTGTGTGCGGCCGGGAACCACGGGTGCCAGGCCCGGTCTACCTCCACTGAGGAGGGTCGGACGGGATCGCACATCGGTGTCACACTCCTCCCGGCGGCCTCGTCTGCACCCGTGGCGGTGCCGAGCGGCGCCGCAGGGGAGGGGACACCATGCGGTTCGTAGCCGATGCCGAGATAGCCGCGGATGCCGAACAGGTCTGGGCGGTGCTGGTCGACGTGCCGCGCTGGCCCGAGTGGACGGACTCGGTGACCCGGGCCGAGCGGGGGGAGCCGGGGCCGCTCGCCGTCGGCGCGACCGCCCGACTGACCCAGCCGAAGCTGCGCCCGGCGGTGTGGCGGGTCACCGAGCTGACCGAGCGGCGGGAGTTCGTCTGGGTCTCCGCCGCTCCGGGCGTGCGGACCACGGGGGAGCACCGGCTGCTGCCGCTGCCCGACGGGCGTACCCGCGTCGAGCTGGTCATCGACCAGTCCGGTCCGCTGGCCGGCCTGATCGGCTGGCTGTACGGCGAGCTGTTCCGCCGCTACGTGCGGATGGAGGCCGACGGGCTCAGGCGTCGCTGCGAACGGGGCTGACGGCCGGCTTCTCCAGCACCGCCAACGAGATGCCGCGCGGGGACGGACGGTGCGCCACGATCCGGTAGCCGTGCCGCTCGTACAGCCGCAGGTTGTGAGCGCTGTCCGCTCCGGTGAACAGGGTGAACCGGGCCACCCGGCCGGCACAGGCCCGCTCGATGGCGGTGAGCAGCTGCGCCCCGACGCCCCGCCCCTGCTGGTCGGGGGCGACCGAGAGGCGGCCGACGTGCGCGGTGTCCCCGTCCAGGTGGGCCCGCACCGAGCCGACCAGCCGGTGCCCCAACCGGGCGACGAGCACGATGCTCGGGCCGGCCAGCACCGCCGCGACCTCGTCCACCGTCTCGGTCAGCGGAGGCAGGAACGGGTCGGTGTAGTGCTGCGCCTCGCTCAGGTACGCGACGCGCTGCACTGTGAGGATCTCGCCGGCGTCCAGGATGCCGGCCGGGACGATGTTCGCCTCGGCGCTCATCGGGGCAGCACATCACAGCCGCCGTCGCCATCGATGGGCGGCCCGACCGCGCCGGCCGTACCCTGGCCGTGTCCGGTCGAGGTCGAGGGGGAACGGTGGCCGAGCTGACGTACCCGGAGGTGGGGTCGACCCGGCACGGGCCGCTGCCCGGCGGGTACCACCACCTGCGCCACCGGTATCCGTTGCCCGACGGCTGCTTCGAGACGGCCGCCGAGGCGGTGTTGAGCTGGCGGTTGCACCGCGCCGCCGGTGTCCGGATGCGCACCGACGCTCCGCGGGCCACCGACGGTGTGCTGGTGACCGCCGGCCTCGGCGTCGGCCCGGCCCGCCTCTGGGGGCCGTGTCAGGTGGTCTGGAGTGCGGACTCGCCAACGCTCGCCGGTTTCGGCTACGGCACGCTGCCCGGGCACCCGGAGCGGGGCGAGGAGGCCTTCGAGGTCGTCCGCGACGACACCGGCGGGGTCTGGTTCGAGGTCCGCGCGTTCAGCCTGCCGGACCGCTGGTTCACCCGCGTCGGAGGTCCGGCGGTTCGGGCCGTGCAGCACACGTACGCCTGGTGGCTCGGGCGCACCCTACGTCGGCTCTGCGCGGTTCGCTGACCACCGCGGCGCCGGAGCGACCAGAAGGTCGTGGCGGCGGAGCGACTCAGAACCGGGCGAACGAGCGGATCGGGGCGCGCGGGCCGTACTTCGGTGCCCGGATGCCGGCCGCCTCCAGCAGCAGACACACCCGCCCTCGGTGACCTCGGAACGGCTCCAGCAGGGCCATCATCCGGGCGTCGTCGCCCCTCGGTTCGCCGGCGAGCGCCCAGGCCACCGTGTTCGGGATGTGGTAGTCGCCGACGCTGACCGCGTCGGGGTCGCCGTACGCGATCCGGACCACCTCGGCGGCCGTCCACGGCCCGATGCCGGGGATCGCGGTCAGCCGGCGGGTGGCGTCGGTGGCGTCGGTGCTGCGCTCCAGACGGTCGGCGAGCGCCGCGGCGCGACGGAGCGTGTCGGCGCGGCGCTGCTCCACCCCGAACGGGTGGAACACCCAGTACGGGGTCGCGGCCACGGCGGCGGCCTCGGGCGGCAGGAGCAGCGGCTGGAGCGGGCCGGGAGCCGACTCCCGGAAGTGCCGCACCATCGCCGCGTACGCCCGGTAGGCCTCCTTGCCGGTGACCTTCTGCTCGAAGACCGCGCGCAGCAGCCGGGGGAAGACCTCCCCGGTGGCGGGCATCCGTAGCCCTCGGTGCTCCCGGGCCAGACGGGCCACCAGCGGGTGCGCCGCGGCCAGTTCGGTGAAGCCGGTCAGGTCGTCGCGCAGCCCGGCGATCGCGTCGGCGCGGGCGAGGACGTGCTCGGCGCCCGGCCCGTACCCCTCCGCGAGCAACTCGCCGCCGGCCGGTCGCAGCGCGAGCGTCGCCGGCCCGTCCGGGGTGCGGGTGGCCCACCAGAAGGTGCCGGCCGCCACCCGGGCGCACGGGTCGTACGGGCTGAAGGTGAGCGCGCGGACCGAGGCGGCCAGCCGGTAGCCGGCCGGTGGGTGCAGCACCCTGGTCGCGGCGGGTCCGGTCTCGGTCACCCCGCTACTCTGCCAGGTCACGGTAGGGGCTGACGACCGGCCGTACCGGTCGCGCCCGGGGTTGAGGAGCTTCGCGGGGGTACGTTCGGCCGACCGTCCCGGTGTCGTTGAACCACCCGAATGGCCAGGATTATCTTGGCGAACAGGCGCATACCGCCCTTATGCCATTTTTGGCGGTGGGCCAGGTATCGATCATGTGGTTGTTTGATGGCCTGCAGGTAAACGCACTGCCCCGGGCCACCTGCGGCGGCCAGCAACTCCCACTCGCGGGAGAACCCGGTCCGGCCCGGAGACCGGTGTCCGTCGGCAGCCGCCACCAGGCGGCGCGCGGCCGACGCCGGATCGCCACGTAGTGCCAACGGGGGATCTGTGGAAGGGCATGCAGTGATGGCTGCGCGAGTCTGTGTCGAATCATCGCCAGTGGGATCTCACCCCGCTACCCGTTCGCAGGGCTGACGGGTGCCCGCCGACGGGGCGGCCGTCCCGAGCGGACGGCCCAGCGCATGATCGCTCTGAAGGTCTATCGACTCCTACCGTCGTCGGCACGGCGACGGCTGCTGGGTCTGCTGCCCGCACACCGGCGGATCGGCCTGGTGCAGACGCTCTCCCGACCGCGCGGCAGCGACACCGTGCACCACCTTGGCGCCCGGGTGGCAGTGACCGACGGTGGCGTTCGGACCCGGGCCGAGGTCGTCGCCACGGCGACCCCGTTGGAGCAGTGGCACCGCAACCTCACCGCCGTCACCACCGCGCTGCACGCCGCCGGCATCGAATACCACTGCATTCGTAACGACGACCACCTGCGCAGCACCGTCGCGGTCCTCGACGACCAACGGCCGGCGGTGCAACGCCTCATCCGCTCCGCGCCGGCACTCTCCGGCGCGGACGTCCGGGTGGTGCAGATCCAACCCCGTCGGGACCAACCGGACGCCGCCCCGACCGAGGTGATCCAGGTCTGCTTCCCGGTGACCGACGCCCGCGCCGGAGTCGTCCTCGGCGCCCAGTTCGCCTGCGAGATCGAGTTCTGGAGCCGGCACGGGGACATGGTCCGGGCACCCCGGCGCAACGGGGTCGTCGACGAGGCGCCCGCCCAGGCCCAGCCGGTCCGGGTGGCAGCGGCGCTGATGAGCCACTTCGTGCCCGAGGCCGACGACCACACCTACGGCACCCGGCGGGACCTGGCCGTCCGGGCGCCGGACCGGGTCGGCTTCCCGATCGACGCCGTCTACACCTGGGTGGACGGCTCCGACCCGCAGTGGCTGAAGCGGAAGTCGCTAGCGCTCTGCGCTCCGGACGGCCCGCTGCACGCGGTCGCCGCGAACTCGTCGCGCTACCACAACCGCGACGAGCTGCGGTATTCGTTGCGCTCGCTGCACAGCTTCGCGCCCTGGCTGCGGCGGATCTTCCTGATCACCGACAGCCAACTGCCGAGCTGGCTCGACCCGAGCCATCCGATGATCACTGTCATCTCGCACGCCGAGCTCTTCGCCGACCTCGGTGGCCGGTCGTCGTACAACTCGCACGCCATCGAGTCCCGGCTGCACCGCATCGACGGACTGGCCGAACACTTCCTCTACCTCAACGACGACGTGTTCCTCGGTCGTCCGTTGCTGCCGAACCACTTCTTCCACGCCAACGGGATCGCGAAGTTCTTCCCCTCCCCGGCCCAGTTCGGCCTGGGGGAGGCGAAGCCGGAGGACCCGCCGGTGAAGGCCGCCGGAAAGAACAACCGTCGGCACATCCAACGGCAGTTCGGCGTGACCATCACGCAGAAGATGAAGCACACCCCCTTCGCGTTGCGCCGCGGCATCATGCAGCAGATCGAGGGCATGCTGCCGGACGAGGTGACGGCCACCGCGCGGCACCGGTTCCGGCACCACGGCGACCTGTCCATCCCGTCGTCGCTGCACCAGTACTGGGCGTTCCTGACCGCGCAGGCCGTCCCCGGTGACATCGAGTACGAGTACGCCGACCTGGGTCACCCCTCGACCCCCGCCCGGCTGGCCGAGCTGCTGGCGCGCCGGCACCGCGACGTGTTCTGCCTCAACGACACCGACTCCGACCCTCGGTCGTTCGCCGAGCAGGAGCGGATGCTGGCCGACTTCCTGCCCCGCTACCTGCCCTTCCCCGCCCCGTTCGAGCTGCCGGACGACGTGGTGGCGGAGCGGCGGAACGTGGGCGCCGGGGAGCTGTGGCGGCGCTCGTACCGCCCGGTGCGGGATGCCCGCCGGAACGCCCCGGTCGACGCGCCCACCATGCCCAACAACATGCTCAACACGGTCACCGACTTCAAGGCCGTCCTCGGCTCACGAGAGCAACCGGGCCTGCGGCGATCCGATCCGTTTGGGGAGCGCCATGACGTCTGAGGGCCGTCCTCGGTCCATGGCCGTCATGGCTCACCAGGACGACGATCTCTACTTCCTGAACCCGCTGCTCGCCAGCCAGCTGCACCACAGCGCGACGCACCTGACGGTCTGCCTGACCGCCGGTGAGGCGGACGGACGTAACGCCCCCGGTGGGTCGGCGGCACACGCCGCGCTGCCGGTCGACTTCGAGGGCTTCGCGGCCGCGCGGTTCAACGGGCTCCGCTCGGCGTACGGGGAGATGGTTCTCGGCGATCGGAACGCCAAGTGGCGGCGTGCGGCGATCACCCTGGGTTCGACGACCGAGGCGGACCTTTCGACGCTTGTCGACGCCCCGTGGATCCGGTTGGTGTCGCTGAACCTCTGGTGTGCGCCGCCTCCCGGCTCGCCGGTCGGGGCCGGTTCGCTGCCACGGTTGTGGACCGGCGAGGCCGCCGTCACGCCCACCATGGTCCCGCTGGGTTCGCCGGTCTCCGGTTCGTTCGCCTACTCTCGCGAGAACCTGATCGAGGCGCTGCTGCACCTGCTGCGCGACGTCGAGCCGACGCTGTTGTGGACGATGGACCCGGATCCCGATCGTCAACTGCACGACAAGGCCAACCCCCAGCACGCCGACACCGGTGACTACTCCGACCACCTCGCCCACACCATCACCGGGCTGTTTGCGCACGAGGCGGCCCAACGATGGTTCGCCGAGGGTGGTGGCAGCGCCACGACCGTCGAGGCGTTCCGCGGCTACTACGTCCGACGGTGGCCGTCCAACCTCAGCCCCAAGGCGCGGGCACTCAAGCAGCGGTACAAGGACATCTACGGGTGGGCCGACGGCCGCCCCGCCGACGGACCCGTGGGTCACGGCGACCGTAAGGTCGGTGGCGACGCGATCGGCACTGGGAACGCCTCCGGAACCACGTTGCGTTATCCCGGCTCGCGAACGTGGGCTGCGGCGGGCCCGAACGGTGAGTTGTCGGCCTTCGCCGTACGGGGTGGCCAGGTGGTTCGCTGGCAGCAGGCCGGCTCGGGCCCGTTTGCCCCGAGCCAGGTGGTTCCCGGCGGCGGACTCCTTCCGCACGTCGCCGCGTTGGCCACCCCGAACGGCGACTGGCGGCTCTTCGCGGTGCGTCAAGAACTCACGGCAGAGCCCGATCGGCACGTCCGCGACATCTGGACAACTGTGTTGCCCGCCGCCGGCGACGCCACCGTTCGCTGGGAGTCGCTGGGCAACCCCGCCCGGCGCAATGCCCCGTCGGATCGACGGAACATCGGCATGCCGCACGCGGTCTCCCTGCCTGACGGCGGTGTCCTGTTGCTGGCACGGAACGCCGGCAAGGGACTGAGCGCCCGGCTGTACGACGGGACGTCCTGGACGCAGTGGCAGGACCTCGGTGGCCGGGACATTCAGGACGGCCTGGCAGCGGTCGTGGTGGACGACCACCACGTGGAGGTGCTGGCTGCCGGGCGTACCGGGATCGGACGTTGGCTGGTCTCCGTGCCGGAACTCGTCGCCGAGTACGCCCCGCTGGAGACAGAGGCGCCGGCAGGCCCGCCTGCCGTGACGCGGCTGCCCGACGGCGAGCGACTACTTCTGTTCCGGCGACGGGACTCGGCGTCCGTGTTGTCGTACCGTACGCGCGGCGCCGGCCGGGAGTGGGATCTGTCGACGGCCGCTGACCTCGGTGGTCACGGCGGTCCCGGCCCACTGACCGCCCGGTTCGTTTCCGAGGCGGGCGCGGTCCTGGTAGCCGTCCGAGACGACGCGTCCGGCTCCAGCGTGGCCTGGCTCGACCCGGCCGGGGGGACGCCCTGCCGCTGGCTGCGCGAGTCGACGCCGATCGTCGGTGGTCACGCGGTGCAGATCGACGAGGCCGGCTGCCCCGTTCTCCTGGCTGTGTCGACAGCGGGCGGACTCCTCGCCTCCCGACCGGACCGACTCGGATCGTCCTTGAACCCGATGAAGGAAGTGCCGTGAACAACACGCCGGTGGTACCGCAGCGCGCGGGAGAGCCATCCCGGACTGCCGAGGCGGCCAGGGCCGCGTCGGTGGGGAGCGTCGGACGAGACCTTCCCGCGCTTCGCGAGGTCCTGGTCGACGGTGGACGTCGTACCGCGCACGTGCATGCCGACCTGACCCCGATCCTGGGACGTCAGCTGAACGTCGACGCGGTGAGCGGCGCGCTGGACGCGCACGGGGTGGACTACTTCCTCGTCCGCGGCATGGACGACCGGACGCCGGTGATCGGCGTCAGCGAGGTTGATCGGCTCGCCACGCTGAGCGCACTGGAGAAGCTGGGTGGGGTCGAGACGTGCTACGTGAGCCAGGTTCTACCCCGGCCGCCGATCGTCGGCGGCCTCACCGACGCGTCGGAGGCGCCGGCCTGGACCGAGCTGTACGCCGCGCAGGCGATCAAGCTGACCTGGTTCCGCGCCGACCCGACCCTCAAGCTGATCCTGGGCCCCGCGTACGGCTGCGAGATCGAGTTCTGGAAACCCGACCGGTCGGCCGGGCTGCTCCGCTCGCCCCGGCCCAACCGGATGATGCGGGCGGTGGCACTGGAGGGTACTCCGGTGCAGGTGGACGAGCACCGGCTGACCCGCCTCGCCTCTCCGGCGAAGTGGCACCCACCCCGGCGTAGCCGCGCGGAGTTCGACCACCTGCTTCCGGACGACATCGACTTTCCCATCGACGTGGTCTACACCTGGGTGGACGGCGCGGACCCGGAGTGGCAGCAACGCCGGGCGAGCGTCCGTGGCGAGTCGCTGCACGCCGAGGCGGCGAGTGAGTCGCGGTACATCAACCGTGACGAGTTGAAGTTCTCGTTGCGGTCGCTCCACCTGAACGCCCCGTGGGTCCGCAACATCTACATCGTGACCGACCACCAGCGTCCGGCCTGGCTGGACCTCAGCGCCGGCAACATCTTCCTGGTCAACCATGACGAGATCTTCGCTGCCCCGGACGCCCTGCCGAGCTTCAACTCGTGCGCCATCGAGAGCCAGCTGCACCGCATCGACGGGCTCGCCGAGCACTTCCTGTACCTCAACGACGACATGTTCTTCGGTCGGCCGCTGGCACCGCAGACGTTCTTCCTGGCCAATGGCAACACCAAGTTCTTCCTGTCCCAGAACCGGATCCCGCTCGGCGATATCACCGAGCTGGACAGCCCGGTGGACGCGATGATCAAGAACAATCGGGCCCTGATCGAGAAGCGGTTCGGCCGCACCCTCACCCAGGGCTCCCAGCACGTGCCCTACCCGTTGCGGCGCAGCATCCTCGCGGAGATCGAGCGGGAGTTTCCGGTCGAGCACGAGGCCACCATGCGCAGTCGGTTCCGCAGCGCAAACGACCTGACCATCACGTACTCGCTGCACCACTACTACGCGTTCCTGACCGGCCGCGCGCTGCCCGGACGCGTCAACTACGGCTACGTCCAACTCGCGGTACCCGACCTCGAAGCGCGGCTGCGGCGCGCGGAGGCGCGGCGGGACTGGGACACCTTCTGCATCAACGACGCCTACTCGACGTTCGCCCAACTGCAACACCAGATGACCATCCTCGAGCCGTTCATGGAGGCGTACTTCCCGGTGCCGAGCCCCTACGAACTGAGGACCTCCGGGTGAAGTTCGCCTTCCTGATCCACAACATGTACGGCGTCGGTGGCACCAACCGAGCCGTGCTGAACCTGGCGACCGCCCTGGTGGGCCGGGGGCACGGAGTGGAGATCGTCTCTGTTTTCCGCCGCACCGACGAGCCGATGTTCGCCATCGACGACCGGATCGCGCTCGTGCCGCTGCTCGACACCCGACCCCGGCGTCCCGACCGAGCCGACCCTCGCCTCCGGGAGCCGTCCCTGCTGGTGCCGAAGAGCGAGGAGTTCCACACCCAGTACAGCCGGCTGACCGACGAACGGATGATCGACTACCTGCGCTCGACCGCGGCCGACGTGATTGTGGGTACCCGTCCGGGAATCAACATGGTGGTGGCGCGGCACGGCCCCGACCATGCGGTCCGCGTGGCGCAGGAACACATGACGCAGGATCTGATCGACGACGCGCTGAAGGAGGAGATCCGGCTCTCGTACCACCGGATCGACCTGGCCTTCACGGTGACGGAGGCCGACGCCGCTGCGTTCCGATCGGGCAATCCGGTGCCACACACCCGCGTCGTGGCACTGCCGAACAGCGTTCCCCAGCCCACCGTGCCGCCGGCCGACGGAACCAACCGGATCGTGGTCAGCGCGGGGCGACTCGACCCGATCAAGCGGTACGACCGGCTCATCGCCGCCTTCGCGCGGGTCGCCGGCGATCATCCGGGCTGGAAACTGCGGATCTACGGAGATGGTCCACAACGCCCGGCGCTTGTCGCGCAGATCCGCGAGCTGGGGATGTCCGACCAGGTCCAACTGATGGGCCGGCGCGAGGACATGTCCACGGAGTGGGTCAAGGGCTCGATCGCGGCGGTCTCCTCGGAGCGGGAATCGTTCGGCATGACCATCGTGGAGGCGATGCGGCTCGGCCTGCCGGTGATCAGCACCGACTGCCCGGTCGGACCCCGCGAGATCATCCAGCACGGGGTCGATGGTCTGCTGGTCCCGATGGACGACCTCGACGCGTACGCCTCGGCGTTGCGGACGCTGATGCACGACGACGATCTCCGGGCCCGACTGGCCCAGCAGGCGTTGGTGAACGCGGCGCGGTTCGACCCGGATACACTCGCCGACTCCTTCGCCCGGCAGTGTGACGCCGTGCTCGTCGAGCGGGGCCCGGCGCCCGGGCGTTCCTCGCGGGTCGCCCGGTCGGGTAAGGGGCCGCGAACCGGGCGTTCAGTGCTGGCACGCAGCGGTGACCTGGTTCGCGAACCCGATCTGGTCCGGCTATTGGGCGACCCGGTCCTTCGCGGGATCGCGGGTAGTGACCTGGCCCGTCGGGCGAGCATCGGGGCACTGGTGCGACTCTCCCGCATTCGGCAGGCCCGGGCCACCTCCGCCAGATTGCAGAAGGCGATCCGGCGGCGGGCCGCCGCTCCAGCCGCCGGGCCGAAAGTGGACTGTCAGGTGCTGCCGGACCACGGCCTCAGCCTGAGTATCGCCGCACCGGGCCTTGCCGCGGGCGCGCACCTGTTGCTGCGCGACCGGGACAGCGGGCACAAGGTGCGGGTGCCGCTGGAAGCACGGGACGACGGGGCACGCCAGGTGGCGGTGCTGCCCGCCGACGAGTTGCCGGAGGGCCGCTGGAACGCGTACCTGCAACCGCTGACGGGGGCGCGCCTCCGCCTGTGCCCGGACCGGATCGACACGCGGGTACTCGCCGGCGGTCACCGACCGGCGGATGATCCGGCCGGCGGGTACGCGGTCCGTTCACACCTGCCGTACCGCACGGCGGACGGCTTCCTGGCGGTGCGCAGCTGGGTCCGGGCAGAGCACGCCGAGGTGCGGCGGATCGCCCTCAGCGGTGAGCGGGTGTCGATCGAGGCCGTCTGGTGCGGATCCGGCATTCCCGAGCAGGCCGTGCTCCACCGACGGGGTCACCACGAGTGCGCGGTGTCTGTGCCGGTGGTACGAACCCGCGGCGGCCACCTGCGTATCGACGTGGCTGTCGACGAGTTGGCCGCACATCGACTGGGCCGGTACGAGGACTGGGATTTGTGGCTGCGGCAGGCCGGCACGGACCGTCAGGTCCGGTTGGGTTTGCTCGTCGACGACGTCGTCGACAAGAAGCTCGTCTACAACTACCCGGAGATCTACCTGGTGGACGATCCGGGGCTGGATCTTGTCGAGGAGGACCCGGCGCCGCTGCTGCGGGTCCGCCCGTACTACACCCGCGACAGCGAACTGTCGATCGTCGTCGTCGATCGCCCATGAGCACGGACACGAGGAGAAACGAGCGGTGACCGAGTCGAAGCCCCCGCCGGGGGAGGCACCCCGGGCGCTGGCCGAACCCACCGGGTTCGTGGAGGTCTACCGCCGGGTGCTCAGCCCGCAGACCCGGCGTGCCATCGCGACGAAGGTGAGCCCCCGGGCCCGGCACCAGCTGAAGCAGTGGGTCGCCCGGGCCGCCCGCGATGGTCACCTCTCCGAGCGCCGGGGCGAGCGGCTGGCCCGCCGCCAGCCGGAGTTGCTGGCCGGCGCGGACCGGGTGGTCGTCACCGCCGACCGGGGACCGCGGGTGGCCCGGATCGGGGCGACGGTCACCCCGCTGACGGCGCGGCTGGACAACCTCACCACTGTGACGGCGGCACTCGACGAGGCCGGCGTACCCCACTTCCGGGTACGCGGCGAATCCCACCGCTCGTCGATGGTCGCCGTCGACGCCGAGCACCGCGCGCGGGCGTACGCCGCACTCGCCGCCGCCTGTGGTCGGGTCCCCGGCTACGTCTGCGTGCCGGACGGCACCGGGCAGCCGGCCGCCGGCTTCGAACCGAAGACCTGGGACCGGCTGGCCGACGCCCCGGTGGTGCGGCTGACCTGGTACTGGACCGACCCCCAGCGGCGGCTGGTGCTGGGGCAGGAGTACGGGTGCGACGTCGAGTTCTGGACCCGGGACGGTGACACACTCGTCGCGCCGCGACCCAACGTCGTCGCCGAACAGGTGACGGTGGCGGCGCCTCTGGTCCTCGTACCGGAGTCGCGGTTCACCGGCCTGGCGCCCGCCGCCGCCCCCGCGACCGCCCGGACCCGTGCGGAGTTCGCCGCGCCCCGACCCGACGACGTGCCGTTCCCGGTCGACGTGGTCTACACCTGGGTCGACGGCACCGACCCGGCCTGGCTGCGCCGACGGGCCGAGGTGGCCGGGGTGCCGTACCACGCGGAGGCGGCGAGCGCGGCCCGCTTCCTCAGCCGCGACGAGCTGCGCTACTCGCTCCGGTCGCTGCACCTGTTCGCGCCCTGGGTGCGCCACGTCTACGTGGTGACCGACGACCAGGTGCCGACCTGGCTGGACCCGTCCGCCACCGGGCTGCGGGTGGTCAGCCATCGGGAGATCTTCACCGACCCGACCGTGCTGCCGACCTACAACTCGCACGCCATCGAGAGCCAGCTGCACCACATCGACGGGCTCTCCGAGCACTTCCTGTACTTCAACGACGACGTCTTCCTCGGCACCGAGGTGCTGCCCCAGGACTTCTTCCTGGCCAACGGCATCTCCCGGTTCTTTCCCTCGCCGGCGCTGGTGCCGCCGGGCCCACCCACCGCCGGGGACATCCCGTCGTCGGCGGCCGGGAAGAACAACCGGGCGTTGATCGCGGAGCGGTTCGGCACCGTGCTGACCCAGAAGATGAAGCACATGCCGCACGCGCTGCGGCGAAGCGTGCTCCAGGAGATCGAGCAGACGTTCCCGCAGCAGTACCGGCGGACCGCGGCGAGTCAGTTCCGCAGCATGGACGACCTGTCGGTCGCCTCGTCGCTGCACCACTACTACGCGTTCCACACCGGTCGCGCGGCACCGGGGAACCTGCGGTACACCATCGCCGAGCTGTCCCACCCGGACACACCCGCCCGGTTGGCGCACCTGCTCGCCCGTCGGGACCGGCAGGTGTTCTGCCTGAACGACGCGTTCTCCGTCGAGGAGGACCTCGACGCGCAGTTGGCGCTGCTCATCCCGTTCCTGGAGACGTACTTCCCGGTGCCGAGCCCGTGGGAACGGGCCTGAACCACCCCGGACACGACGGTGGCCGGTCGCGCCCTCCCCGGCGACGACCGACCACCGTGCCCTCGCGGGCGATCGGGCTCAGTACGAGTAGCCCGAGCCCCCGGCGTCGCTCGAACCGCTGTCCGCCGGCGGTGCGACAGCCTTCGGGGTGCCCTTGGGCAGGCAGCTCAGGTTCTTCTTGCCGTCCGGCTGGACCACGAACCAGGTGCCACCGACAGCCTGGCCCTTCCACTGGCCGGGCTTCTTGTCGCCGATGTAGCGGTAGACCGGCCAGCCGGCGATGGTGAGCTGACGGGTGCCGTCCTGCCGGGTCACGCTGCCGACCTTGTCGTCAGAGACGCCGGTGAGCTCCGGGTTGCCGTCGGTCAACGCCGGAGGCCACACCTCGGCGCACTTGTCGACGCAGTTCGACGACGGCGGGTCGGCGGTGTCCTTGTCGAAGCGGTACAGGATCCAGCCGTCCTGGTCGGTGACCACCTTGCCCATCCGGGCGACACTCTTACCGACCAACTTCTCGGTCAGGTCGACGTCCGCGGGCGGGGCGTCGGCGGCCGGCGCCTCCGCGGACGCCGAGACCTCAGGTTCAACCGTCGCGGTGGGCTCGGCCGCGGCGACGGCGACCGGCTCGGCCGCGCTCGAGTTCGCCCCGTCGTAACCCGCGGGAGCGCAGGCCGTTAGTGCGACCATCGCGCTCGCGACGATGACGGTCCGCTTCATCTGTGCCACGTGCCCTCCTCATTCTTGACAGTTCACCCATAGGTACGGCGGGCGGGCTGTCAAGGTTGAAGTAGTAACAGTGGTCAATTTCACGTAAATCTATTGAACCATTTCCGGCCGTCATGCGTGCGCCCCCGCGAGGCGGGCCGCCCGCAACGACAGATCGGCGCCGGTCATTGTGACAATGACCGGCGCCGATGCGGCAGAAACGCTTACATGGGTACGGTGACCAGCGGACTCGCCACGCCGTTGGCATCCACCGACTGCACCTGGAGCTGCTTGATGTCGGCCGGCAGAGCCGACGTCGAGGCACTCAGTTCCAGACCCTGCGGTCGGGTGTTGGTGCCGTAGCCACTCTCCGGAACCGACCAGGTCGAGATGACCTCCGTGGTGGCGTTCTTGCGCACCACCACCAGTCGGCAGATACGCGGGCCGGGCAGCTTCCGCAGGCTGAAATTGATCCGGGTGCCGTAGTCCTTCGTCACCAGGAACATGGTGGTCTGCACACCGGTCGTCGGGTCGGTCGCCTCGACCTGGTCACCCTCCTCCTCGGTGCCGCCCACACCCGGGCCACTCGGCGCGGCCGTCGGCCCGCTGGTCGGCGGATCGTTCGGTGCGCTCGGCGTCGACTCGGCGAGCACCCCCGGCGACTGCTCGTTGCCGGCCACGCTGGAGAAGCCGTACCCGGTCAGACCGCCGAAGACCACCACAGCGGCGGCCGTCGCGAGCAACTGACGAAACCGGGTACGCCGCCGGTCGGCCCGGACCGCGCCGAGCGTCCGGTCCAGCAGGGCCGGGTCGGTCGCCGTCTGCTCCAGCGCCATCATCGTCTCGCCGTCGATGTCGGAGAGCAGCCCGACCACCGGCACCATCGTCTCCAACTCGGCCGCGCACGCCCAGCAGGTGGCGAGATGCTCCTCGAACCGCTCAGTGTCCTGCTCGTCGAGCACACCGAGCGCGTACGCCGCGACGTCCATGTGGTCCGGCCGGCTCATTCTGTCACCCCCCGCTCCTGCAGAGCCGTGCGCAGCGCGCGCAGCGCGTAGTAGACCCTCGACTTGGCGGTGCCGAGGGGCAGCCCCAACTCCTCGGCGGCCTCCGGCACCGTCCGCCCCCGGAAGTACGTCGAGATCAGGATCTCCCGGTGCGACTGACTGAGCGTACGCAGGGCGTCCGCCACCGTCATGGTGCGCAGCACCCGGTCGGTGCTGTCCGCCTCGGCGAACGCGGTGAGGTCCCGGTCGTACGTCTCCGGCGGCCGGGCCTCCTGGCTGCGATGCTCGTCGATGGCGATCCGGCGGGCCACAGTGACCAACCACGGCCGCAACGAACCCTGCCCCTGCGTGCCCAGCCGGTGCGCGTTGCGCCAGGCCCGCAGCAGCGTCTCCTGGACGATGTCCTCCGCGCGCTGCCGGTCCCCACCGGTGAGGCGCATGACGAACATCAGCAACGGGCCGGCGTGCTCGGCGTAGAGCTGACGGATCAACTGGTCGGAGTGGCTCGCCTCGGTTGACGTCGCCTGATGGCGCCCGGGCGCCGGTCGCGGCGTCACCGGACCATTCTGGCGAGACGTCGCCCGCGAGTCGACCCCCCGGGCAGACGAAGTTGACCGTGACGAGGGTCGCGCCGACAACCAGTCAGCGCGTACCGCGTCGCCATGCCAACCGGCCGCCACCGCGTGCATGCAGACCTCCGGGATGTCCGTGACCAACGCCGGCCCACAAGGTGGGCCGCCCGGTGGTACGCAGCGCCGGCCCCAACGGATCAACAAACGGGGAAGAAATTTCCGCGCCGCCGTTGCTCGGACGGTCAGCGGCGCACCGAGAACAGCCCCGGCGGTGGCGGATCCGAGCCGGTCGCGTCGGCATCCCGCACGACAGGCGCACCACTGGCGAAGCGGTCCAGCTCGTCACCGGCCACCACCCGCCCGGGGAACCAGTCGCCGGCAGCACGTCTGGTCAGCTCCGGCACCGGGGGTGTGGACCGGCCGGCGACCAGCACCAGGTTGCCGTACCGGCGTCCGCGCAACACCGCCGCGTCCCCGACCAGACAGGCCTGTGGCAGCACCGAACGGACAGTGGCGACCTGCCCGCGGGCGTGCCGCAGCGGCGGGCCGTCGGCCAGATTCGCCAGGTACCAACCGCCGGGGCGCAGCACCCGGGCCACCTCGGCCGCGTACTCCACAGAGGTGAGGTGGGCCGGGGTACGCGCACCGGCGAACACGTCGGCGACCACCACGTCGTAGCTGGCCTCCCGGGTGGACGCCAGCACCGCCCGGGCGTCCTCCACCCGGACCCGCAACCGGGCGTCGGACGGCCACGGCAACGCCCGACGGACCAGTTCCACAAGCGCACCGTCCACCTCGGACACCCGCTGGGTGGACCCGGGCCGGGTGGCGGAGACGTACCGGGGCAGGGTCAGGGCGCCGCCACCCAGATGCAGCACCCGCAGCGGATCCCCGGCCGGTGCGATCAGATCCACTGCGGCGGCCAACCGCCGCACGTACTCGAACTCCAGGTGTGTGGGGTCGGTCAGGTCGACGTGCGACTGCGGCGCGCCGTCCAACAGCAACGTCCACGAGCCGGCCCGGTCCGGATCCGGCACCAGCTCCGCCAGCCCGGTGTCCACCTGCTCGACCACCCGGTCACCTGCCCGTTTACGCCCCACCGGAACCAGTATCCGCGCTCACCGGGCCGCGCGGGCCGCTGCGGTCAACGCGCGGTGCAGCAGCCGGGAATCGCCGAGCAGGGCCCGCAGCCGACGCTCCAGGCCGGCGATCGGGATCAGGTTCTGCGGGGCCCGCGGATCCTTGTACGGGGTGGACGCGAAACGCGGCAGGGTGACCAGCGACAGGTCGGCCAGCTCGATCGCCGCCTCGACGGGCAGGTCGGCAGAGCACTCCACCCGAACGATGCCCGCCCACGGCGCGCCGATCGCCACCGGCAGACGCAAATACCACGACCAACCACCCCAGGCGGTGCCGAGCCGGAACACCGGGGACCGCTCACCCGACGCCATCCCGGTCACCACAGCGGTCAACCGGGCATCCAGGTACTGGCTGTGCTGCGTCTTGATGTAGCCCAGGGTGCGCGGCAACTGCCGGCGACTACGCAACGGGCCGTCCACCACCAACAGGTCACCGTCGACCCGGGCGGCGTCCGACACCGCCACCTCCAACGCGGTCAGCGGACCCTGCACGGCGGCCGGCAGCTTCGCCAGCTCACCGGTGCCACCCACCCGGTGCACCGGGTAACGGATCGCGCCCGCCACCACATCCTGCGCCGACGGGCTCGCGGTGAACAGGCCCCGGCCCACCCGGGTGCCCGCCAACTGCGCCGCACCCCGGCCCAGGTCGCACCGGACCACCCCGGCGGCGTACGAGGCGGCCAACCCGGGAAACGACAGGCCGTCGGTCTCCGCCGTCCAGATGCTCGCGTCGATACGGCGGACCCCGTCGACCAGCAACACCACGTCGGGTGCCCGCACCCCGGGGCGTACCCCGATGGCCCGCCAGTCCACTGCGGGCAACTCCACGTCCGCGTCGACCTGGGCGCTGCTCGGCGCGGCCGGCCCGGCGGCGGACGCCTCGAACGACGCACCGTACGCCGGATCCCACGAATCCACGAAGAACGCGGCGTCGCTCACCGGCCGGCCCGTCCCATCCGCCGCGCTGCACTCCTCGCGCTCACCGGCCCGTCCGCTCCACGCGCGCGGACCGGGCATCCTTGCGCACCTCGAAGCGGACCGGGATCCGCTCGGCCAACGCCGGCACGTGGGTGACCACGCCGACCATCCGATCGCCCCGGGCCGCCAGGTTTTCCAGTGTCGCCGCCACCGTGTCCAGGGTGGCGGCGTCGAGCGTGCCGAAACCCTCGTCCAGGACGATCGACTCCAGGCTCGCCGCCGTGGTGGACATCCCGGCCAGCTGCTCGGAGAGCGCCAACGCCAACGCCAGCGACGCCTGGAACGTCTCACCGCCGGAGAGGGTGCGAACGCCCCGACGCAGCCCCGCGTCGTGGTGGTCGACCACCACGAACTCGCCCTTGTCGTGCACCAGCTCGTACTGCCCGGAGGAGAGCTCCCGCAGGATCCCCGACGCGCCGTCGACCAGCAGGTCCAACGCCTCGGCCAGCAACCACCGCTCGAAGTTGTTGGCCCGCAGGTGCCCGGCGAGCGCGCGCGCCACCTGCGCCTCCCGCTCGTGCCCGGCCCGCTGCTCGCGCAACGTCCCGGCCTGCTCGCGACGCTCGTGCAGCCGCCGCCGCTCGGCGTCGGCCCGCTCCACCGCCACTGTCGCCGCGTGCACCGGATCGTCTCCGACCGGCACGTCGGCGGCGGCGAAGATGCCCGCGATGGCCCGCTGCACCCCGTCGGCCACCGACTCGGCCTCCGCCACGGCGGCAGCCCGGACGGCCCGATCGGCGCGGCGGCGATCCGCCTCGGTCGTCGCCCAGTCGGTCAGCGCCGCCCACGCGGCGGCCACGTCGTCCCGATCGGTCGCCGGCGGGCCGAACCGGGCCAACCCGTCACGAGCGGTGTCGAAGGCCCGCCACGCCGCCCGCAGCCGCTCCTCGGCGGCGTCCACCCCGGCCCGGGCCTGCCGAGCGGTCTCGCGGCCGGCCCGGACCGCCGTCGCCGCCTCCTCCAGCGCGCGCCGCAACCGGGCGTGCTCGGCCAACTCCCGCCGCAGCACGGCCGGCTCGGCCGCGCCGGCAAGCTGACCGGCCAGCTCGGCCAGCCGGGCCTCCACCTGCTCCTGCCGGGCCCGCGCCTGCACCAGGAGCCGCTCCAGCTCACGCGCCGCCGTGTCCCGCTCCTGCACCGTCGCCTGCGCGGCCTTGGTCGCTGCCCGCGCGGCCTTGCCCGCCGCCGTCGCGGCGGCCACCGCCGAATCGGCCGGCACCGCCGGCACCTCGGCCACCGGCTGCTCGCACACCGGGCACGCCGCACCGGCATGCAGGTGCACCCGCAGGCTCACCGCCAGATCGGTGGCCTTCGCCTCCTCGTGCGCCCGGAAGGCCGCCTCCAACTCGGCGTCGGCCCGGTCGGCGATCACGCGTGCGGCGGCCAGGGCCGCCACCGCAGCGGCGTGCTCGTCGTTCGCCGTGCGCACCGCCGCGCGGACCGTGTCGGCCTCGCCGGACAGGCGGTCCCGATCGTCGTACGCCCGCAGCAGCAGCCGCAGCGCGCTCTCGTCACCGGCGCCGGCCAACTCGCCGCGCAGCTTCTCCTCCCGCTCCTCGGCCAGCGACACCCCGGTCGACGCCGCCTCGGCCTCGGCCCGCGCCGCGGCGACCGCCCGAGCGACAGCGGTCACCCCACCCGGCGCGCGCACCCCGGTCAGCACTGTCAACTCGCCGTCCAGCGCGGTCAGCGCCGCCGCGGCCTCCCGTGCGGTGACCCGGGCCGCCGCCAGCTCCGGCACCGCCTCGGCCACCGCGGCTGCCAGCTCGGCCATCCGCTCCACCCGGGCGTCGGCCTCGGCCAACGCCTCGTCGTCCACGCCTGTCAACCCGGCGAGCACCTGGTCGACCGCCTCCAGCCGGGCCTCCGCCTGCGCGGCGCGCGCCGTCGCCTTCTTCTGCACGTCCTCGTAGACGCCGAGGCCCAGCAGGTTGACCAGGATCTGTTGCCGCGTCGCCGGCTTGGCGTGCAGGAAGTCGGCGAACTGCCCCTGTGGCAGCACCACACAGCTGGTGAACTGCTCGTACGGCAGCCCGACCGCCTCCAGCACCGCCTGCTCCATCTCGGCGGGGGTGCCGGCCACCACCTCGCCGAGGTCGTCCGGGCTCAACCCGGTGTCCAGTTTGGTCACGTCGAAGCCGGCCGGCATCAACTGCAACCCGGCGTTCGCGGTCTTCACGTTGCCCCGGCCGTCCCGGCGGACCACCCGGGTCGCCACGTACCGGGCGCCGCCGGACTCGAAGACCAACCGCACCCGCGCCTCGGTCGCCGACGGCGCGAGCGCGTTCGCCAACCCTCGGGCACCACCCCAGCGGGGCACCATGCCGTAGAGGGCGAAGCAGATCGCGTCCAGCACGGTGGACTTGCCCGAACCGGTCGGGCCGATCAGCGCGAAGAAGTCGGCGTCGGTGAAGTCGACTGTGGTCTCGTCCCGGAAGACGGTGAACCCCGCCATGTCCAACCGCATCGGACGCATCAGTGCTCGACCTCCTCGAAAAGCTCGTCGAAGAGCTCCCGGACACCCTCGTCGGCGTGGCCCCGGCTGTCCAGGTAGTCGGCGAACAACTCCCGGGGCGAACGCCCCGACCGCTGGGCGATGCGCGCGCCACTGCCCGGCGCGGTCAACAGCTCCGGGTCGATCCGGATCTCCAGGGCCCGGGGGAGCAGCTCCTGAACCTCCTCGCGCAGGCCGGCGCGGGGTTGCTCCCGCACGTACACCCGCAGCCACGCGTCCGGTGCCTCGATCTCGGCGAGCTGGGCCAGGGTGCCCCGCACCGTCCGCAGCGCGCTCGCCGCCGTCACCGGCACCTCCCGCACCCGGGCGGCGGTGCTGGCTGTCACGTCGACGATCGTCACCGAGGGGATGTTCTCCTGCTCGCCGAAGTCCACAGCGAGCGGACTGCCGCTGTACCGCACCGGGCAGGGGCCTGCGACCCGCTGCGCCCGGTGCAGGTGACCCAGCGCCACGTAGTGCGCGGTGGCCGGGAAGACGGTGGCCGGAACGGCGTAACCCAACACGGTGTGCGCGTCGCGCTCGCCGCCACCGGTGGCCGCGCCGGTCACCGTCAGGTGCGCGGTGACCAGGTGCACCCGGTCCGGTTCGGTGAAACCCTCGGTCAGTCGCCCCAGCACCCGGCCCAGGTGGTCGGCGTACGTCTGGTTGGTCTCCGCGGCGGTCAGCTCGTACATCTCCAACGCGCGCACCGCGTACCGCTGGGACAGGAACGGCAACGCGGCCAGCCGCCACCGCTCGCCACCGGCGGTGGTGCCGTCGATGACGTGCTCGTCCGGGTTTTCCCGCACCCCACCGCGCAGCGTGATGCCGGCGGCATCGGCCCACGGGCGCAGCGCGTCCAGCGCCGGGCCGTTGTCGTGGTTGCCGCCGATCGCCACCACGTCCGCGCCGGTACGCCGCAGCGCCGTCAACGCCCGGGTGACCAGGCGGGTCGCCTCCGAACTGGGTGCGGCGGTGTCGTAGAGGTCACCAGCGACGATCACCAGATCCGGCTGCTCGGCACGGGCGATCTCGATCACCCCGGCGAGCACGGCCTTGTGCTCGTCGGCCCGGGACTGCCCCTTGAGCACCTTTCCCACGTGCCAGTCGGAGGTGTGCAGGATCTTCATGGCTGTGCTGGCCCCTAGCTAGAACGGGATGTCGTCGTCGGTGCTGCCGCCGCCGGAGCCCACCACGGCGAACGGGTCGGCGGACTGGGTGATCGAGCGCAGCGTCTCCGATGGTGCCCGGCCCGCCTCGGAGACCCGGGTGGCCCAGGCCGGGAACGGGAACTCCAGGCAGAGCGGCACCGGGATGTCCGGCTGGTTGACGAACATGGTGCCCGGCTTGGCCAGCAACGCCCGCTGGCGCTGCGCGGGCGGCAGGAAACCGTACTCCGGGCGGGACGCCTCGGCCGGGTCGAGGCGGCCGACCACCCGGATCGCCGAGTTGGTGACGATCCGCCGCTCCACCTCGCTCGCCGTCTGCTGTGCGCCGATCAGGATCACCCCGAGCGAGCGGCCCCGCTCGGCGATGTCCAGCAGGACCTCCTTGATCGGCGAGGAGCCCTCCCGGGGGGCGTACTTGTTGAGCTCGTCGAGGACGACGAAGAGCAGCGGCTTGGCGGTGCCGGACTTCTCCTTGCGCTCGAACTCGCTCTTGAGCGTCACACCCACCACGAACCGCTGCGCGCGGTCGGGCAGGTTGTGCAGGTCGACCACAGTGACCTGCGCCGACTCGCTCGTGTTGATCGAGTGGGGGCGACGGGTGGCAAGGTCACCGCGAATCAGCCGGGCCAGGTCCTTCTTACTGCCGATCAACCGCCGGGCGAACGCGTTGACGGTGCCCAGCCCCACCGCGCTGCCCGCCCAGTCGGAGCGGGTCTCGTCGTCGTTGAGCTGATCGACGATGTGGTCGACCAGGTCGCCGTAGGAACCCAGCCGGACCCCGTCGATGCTCACCCCGCCGTCGGCGGGCTGGGCGTAGCGGGCCAGGTGCGCGGCCACCGAGTGGACCACCATCGTGTACTGCTGGCGCTCGTCGTCGGCGTCGGCGAAGACGTACGGCAGCAGGCGGTCGGTGCAGAACTCGCTCAGCGTCCAGTAGAAGGCGTCGACGCCGGTGAGCCGGCTGCTCACATCCGGCGTGCCGGCCGCGTCACCGACCCGGGGCGGGGCGTAGACCCGTACGTCGGGGAAGGCACCGGCGCTCAGCCCGAGCTTCGCGTACGCCGCGCGGGTGGGCTCGTCGAGGCGGGTGTTGGGGTGGTCCAGGAAGAGCAGATCCTCACCCTTGACGTTGAAGATCAGCGCCTTGGCGTTTACCGCGTCGCCGCCCAGCACCCCGGAGCGGAACACCGAGTAGAGCAGGAAGGTGGCGAAGCTGGTCTTGGTGGCCACCCCGGAGATGCCGGAGATGGAGACGTGCGCGCCCCGACTGCCGTCGAGGAAGTCGGCGTTGAGGTAGACCGGGACGCCGTCCCGACCCATCCCCATCGGGATGCGCCGCTCCATCCGGTCGAAGTGCAGCGCGCGCGCCCGGGCGTCACCCTCGGCCCGGTGCACCACGGCGCCCGGCGTCGGCGGCACGTACAGCTCGGGATCGACCCGGGTGGTGGTGACCTCGGCCGCCTCCTGCACCTGCGCGGGCAGCGTGCCGTCGGCGATGGCGAACACGTCGGAGTCGAACTGGGCGCCCTCGTGCCGCGCGCGGACCTGGGTGACCACCCCGGCGATCGTCACGGGCTCCCGGTCCGGAAGCTCCCGTCGCGTGACCACCACGTCGTCGAGCTGGAGGTAGCTGCCGGGCGCCACGGCCGTCCAGAACTGCAACGGGGTGGCGTCGGCGGTGCCCAGCACCCGCCCGACCGCCTCGCCAGGGCTGTCGAGGTCGGCGTCGGTCATCGGGCGACTCGGGTCGGTCGGGCAGCACGGTCGGGAACCATGCTGTGCATCCTGCCCGAGGAGTACGACAGGTCGCCACGCGACGCGGCGGACGACACCATGCGCCGTCACACTCACGACGGTGGGTGTGTGACCGGGCGACGGCGGGTTACGGGCGGGCGTGGCGGAGCAGGAGGACACCGTCCTCGGCGGCGAGCACGTGCCGCAGTGGCAGGTGCCGGGGCGGTGCGGCGTCGCCGGCGGTGATCCGGCCCGAACCGGGCCCGGCCAGCAGTGGCGAGACGGTCAGGCACAGTTCGTCCACCAGGTCGGCGGCGGTGAGCGCGCCGAGCAGGTGGGGCCCGCCCTCGCAGAGCAGTTGGGTGAGCCCGCGTCGGTGCAGTTCGGCGAGGCCGGCGGCCAGGTCGACCCGCTCGGTGCCGCAGCGCAGCACGTCGGCGACGTCGGTCAGCCCGGCCGGCGGGTCGGCGTCGGCGTGGGTGAGCACCACCGGGCGGGTCGGCGCGTCGGCGAAGGCAGCCTGCGCCGGATCCAGGTCGAGCGAACCGGAGACGACCACCAGCGTCGGGTACTCGGCCAGCCCGTTGGCGCGACGCCAGGCGCGGCGGCGCTCGTCGAGGCGGACCGCCCGGTACCCCTCGTGTCGGAGTGTGCCGGCGGCCACCACCAGGGCGTCGCAGACCATCCGCAGCAGGCCGAACACCCGCTTGTCCGGCTCGCCGGAGAGCCCGGCGGAGTAGCCGTCCACGGTGACCGCGCCGTCCAGGCTGGCCACGAAGTTCACCCGCAGTCGGGGCTTGTCGGCGCGGTCGTAGAGGGCGGTCAGCGCGGCGTCGTCGATCGGCTGTGTCGACGGCTCGGGCCAGAGCCGCCGGATCGGAATTCCGACGGTCATTCGCCGGCCGGACCAGTGACCGGAGGGGTGGGTTCGGCGGTACGGTGCTGGCAGTCGCACCAGTTCCGGCCCGGGCAGTCGTCGTGTCGCCGGGCCCGGCACGCTCGGCAGATCATGCTGGCAGCCTAAGCCGCGGGAGGACAGGACAGCATGTCGCGTCAGATCTTCCAGCTGAAGATGTCCCTCGCCGGGACCCGCCCGCCGGTGTGGCGGCGGGTGCTCGTGCCGGCCGGCTACACGCTGGACCGGCTGCACCGTGTGGTGCAGCACGCGATGGGTTGGCGGGACTGTCACCTGCACTCGTTCGAGATCGACGCGATGCAGTACGGCGAGCCCGACCCGGATGGGGAGTTGGCGCTGCACGACGAGTTGGACGTGCGGCTCGACGCGGTGCTCGGCAAGGGCAGCCGGTTCTCCTACACGTACGACTTCGGCGACTGGTGGGAGCACGACCTGGTCGTGGAGGACGCGCTGACCGCCGACCCCGACGAGCGGTACCCGGTCTGCGTGGCCGGCGAGCGGGCCTGCCCGCCGGAGGGTATCGGCGGGCCGCCGGGCTACCAGGCGCTCCTGGAGGCACTGGTCGACCAGACCGCCCCGGTCGACCTCGTCGGCCCCCGTCAGGCGATGCTGCGCGACTGGGCGGGTTCCACCTTCGACCCGGGCAGCTTCGACCCCGACCGCGCAACCACCCTCCTCCGCCGCTTCTGCTGACCCGCCCGTCCCCTCGGGGGAGGCGTTGTCGATCAAGAGGTTGGCGTCAGCAGAGCCGCGATCCCTGACCGAAACCTCTTGATCACCCGGGATGGGCGGCGTTGTTGGTGGGGTAGGCGGGGCCGGAGTGATCAGCGGTAACGATCTGGGAACGCTCCCAACGCCCTATTGACACTCCCGTTACCCGCCGGCAATCTCATGGGAGCGCTCCCGGAGGTGGTGTGTGTCACTCACGGACCCCGGCCCGGCGCGATGAGCACCCCCCCCACCACACACATCAGCCTCACCACCGGAAAGAGGGGTCAGCGAATGAGTGTCACCACGCGGCGTACCCGCCTGGCGGCCGCTGCCCTGGCCGCGATCACCGCGGTCAGCGGTCTCGCAGCCTGCGGCAACGACGACGACAAGCCGGCGGCCGGCGAGAAGCCGGCCAAGCTGGTCGTCGACACGTTCGGCGAGTTCGGCTACGAAGAGCTTGTCAAGCAGTACGAGAAGGACACCGGCATCAAGGTCGAGCTGCGCAAGACCGCGCAGCTCGCCGAGTACCGGCCGAAGCTGGTCCGCTACCTGGCCACCGGCAAGGGCGCGGCGGACGTCACCGCCCTGGAAGAGGGCATCCTCAACGAGTTCAAGCCCAACGCGCGCAACTGGGCCGACCTCAACCCGCTGGTTGCCGACCACTCCAAGGAGTTCCTGCCCTGGAAGTGGGAGCTGGGCAAGGCGCCGGACGGCCGGCTGATCGGCCTCCCGACCGACGTCGGCAGCCTCGCCGTCTGCTACCGCAAGGACCTGTTCCAGGCTGCCGGCCTGCCCACCGAGCGCGACCAGGTGTCGGCGCTCTGGCCGGACTGGAAGGGCTTCCACGACGCCGGTCTGAAGTACAAGCAGGGCAGCGGCGGCAAGGCGTTCATCGACTCGATCACCGCCGTCTCCAACGGCGTGATGTTCCAGGGCAACGGTGACCTGTTCTACGACAAGGAAGACAACATCATCGCGGACACCAGCCCCGCGGTGAAGAACGCCTGGGACACCGCCACGTCGATGGCGGACATCTCCGCCAAGGCGCAGACCTGGTCGCCGGAGTGGTCGGGTGGCTTCAAGCAGGGCACCTTCGCGGCAACCTTCTGCCCGTCCTGGATGCTCGGCATCGTCTCGGAGAACTCCGGTGCGGCCAACAAGGGCAAGTGGGACGTCGCGTCCGTGCCGGGTGGCGGCGGTAACTGGGGCGGCTCGTGGCTCGCCGTTCCGGCGCAGAGCAAGTACCCGAAGGAGGCGGCGAAGCTCGCCGAGTACCTGACCAACGCGAAGAGCCAGGTGGAGGCCTTCAAGGCCAAGGGCCCGCTGCCCACCAACCTGGAGGCGCTGAAGAACGAAGCGTTCATCGGCTACACCAACGAGTACTTCAGCAACGCGCCGACCGGCAAGATCTTCGGGGAGAGCGTCGCCAAGATCCAGCCGACCCACCTGGGCCCGAAGCACCAGGCGGTCAAGGAGAACGCGCTCGAGCCGGCCCTGCGGGCGTTCGAGAGCGGGCAGGCCGACAAGGCGAAGGCCTGGGAGCAGTTCACGAAGGATGCCAAGACTCAGGGTGCCTTCTGAGTGATTCCCTGCCGGTGGCGTTCGGGGCTTCCCGGACGCCACCGGCCGGTCCCCTCCGCGTAGCGCCCTGCGCGAGGGCCCCCGGGCCTCGCCGGAAAAGGAAATTCGCATGAGCCTGTCGGCCACGACGGCACCGCCGTCGCCAGCAGCACCGCCTTCTCCCGACGTCGATCGCCGACGTAGCCGGGGAAGATTACTCAACCGTCTCGATGTCAAGTACTCGCCGTACCTCTACATCGCCCCGTTCTTCCTGATCTTCGGTGCGTTTGGGCTGTACCCCATGGTGCGTACTGCCTGGATGTCGCTGCACGACTGGGACATGATCGGCGAGCACTCGTTCATCGGCTTCGACAACTACACCCGGCTGTTCTCCGACGAGTACTTCTGGAACGCGCTGGTCAACACGTTCGGCATCTTCGCCCTGTCGACCATCCCGCAGCTGTTGCTCGCCCTCTTCCTGGCGAACCTGCTCAACCGGACCTTCCTGCGCGCCAAGACCTTCTTCCGGATGGCCATCTTCATGCCGAACGTGGTGTCGGTGGCCGCGGTCGCGATCGTCTTCGGGATGCTGTTCCAGCGGGAGTTCGGCCTGTTCAACTGGCTGCTGAGCCTCGTCGGTGTCGACCCGGTCGACTGGGACGGGCAGCGGTGGAGTTCGTGGTTCGCCATCTCCTCGATGGTCAACTGGCGCTGGACCGGGTACAACACCCTGATCCTGCTCGCCGGCATGCAGGCGATCCCGAAGGATCTCTACGAGGCCGCAGCGATCGACGGCGCCAGCCCGTGGCGGCAGTTCTGGCAGATCACCCTGCCCATGCTCAAGCCCACCTTCATCTTCGTGGTCATCCTGTCCACGATCGGCGGCATGCAGCTCTTCACCGAGCCGCTGCTCTTCGCCAACGGCAACATTCTCGGCGGCAGCCAGCGGGAGTTCCAGACGCTGGCCATGTACATGTACGAGATGGGCATCGTGAACCTGAACTCCGCCGGCTACGGAGCTGCGGTCGCCTGGGCCATCTTCATGATCATCATCCTGGTGTCGCTGTTCAACTTCCTACTCGTCCGCCGCTCGGCGAAGTGAGGAGAGATCGATGATCTCGGCTTCCCAGCGCCTGTGGCGCACCAGTCCGCTGACCTACGTTGCGCTCGTCCTGGCGGCACTGCTGTCGATCTACCCGTTCTACTACATGCTGGTGATCGGCACTCGCAGCCTGGACTCCATCAACGAAGTCCCGCCACCGGTAACCCCCGGCGGAGCGTTCGGTGACAACTTCGGGCGGGTGCTCGACAACGACGCCGCCAACTTCCTCACCGGCATGATGAACTCGATCATCGTCTCCTCGGTGGTCACCGTGTCGGTGGTGCTCACCGGTTCACTGGCCGGGTTCGCCTTCGCCAAGCTGAAGTTCCGGGGCAGCAACGCCCTGCTGCTGGCGATCATCGTCACCATGATGATCCCGACCCAGATGGGCCTCATCCCGCTCTGGTCCATCATGCAGGACCTGGGGTGGTACGACACCCTGTACGCGGTCACCGTGCCGTTCCTGGTCAGCGCCTTCGGCGTGTTCATGATGCGGCAGTACGCCAGCCAGGCCATCTCCGACGAGCTGATCGAGGCCGGCCGCGTCGACGGGGCGAGCACGTTCCGGATCTACTGGAGCATCGTGCTGCCCGCGCTTCGTCCCGCCGCCGGGGTGCTCGGTCTGCTGACCTTCATGGAGACCTGGAACTCGTTCATCTGGCCGTACGCCATCCTCACCCCGGAGAACCCGACCCTGCAGGTCTCGCTCTCCTTCCTGTCGTACGCCTACTACACCGACTACTCCCAGGTGTTCGCCGCCACGGCGATCGGCACCATCCCCCTGGTAATCGTCTTTCTCGTGTTCGGCCGCCAGATCATCGGCGGGATCATGGAAGGTGCCGTCAAGTCGTGAGCAACCCCGCCAGCCCACCCGCCGTCGACGTCCTCGACGAGCGCCCCGGGCTGACCTTTCCACCCGGATTCCTCTGGGGGGCCGCGACGGCGGCGTACCAGATCGAGGGGGCCGCGGCCGTGGACGGCCGCGCCCCGTCGATCTGGGACACCTTCAGCCACACCGAGGGTCGGGTCGTCGCCGGGCACACCGGGGACGTCGCGTGCGACCACTACCACCGCCTCGGCGACGACGTCGCGCTGATGGCCGAGCTGGGCCTGAAGTCGTACCGTTTCTCGGTCTCCTGGTCCCGGGTGCAGCCCACCGGCACCGGCGCGGCCAACCCGGGCGGCCTGGACTTCTACCGGCGACTGGTGGACGAGCTGCTGGCCAACGGCATCGAGCCGTGGCTCACCCTCTACCACTGGGATCTGCCGCAGCCGTTGGAAGACGCCGGCGGCTGGCCGGCCCGGGACACCGCGGCCCGCTTCGCCGACTACACGACGCTGGTGGCCGACGCGCTCGGTGACCGGGTGCGCTACTGGACCACGCTGAACGAGCCGTGGTGCTCCGCGTTCCTCGGCTACGGCTCCGGCGTGCACGCCCCCGGCCGCACCAACGGAGCGGACGCGGTGCGCGCCGGACACCACCTGATGCTCGGTCACGGCCTGGCCGTGCAGGCCCTGCGGGCCGCCCGGCCGACCGCCGAGGTGGGCGTGACCGTCAACCTCTACCCGGTCGACCCGGCCAGCGACGCCCCCGCCGACCGGGACGCCGCCCGGCGGATCGACGGGCTGGCCAACCGGTTCTTCCTGGACCCGCTGCTGCGCGGGTCGTACCCGGAGGACCTGGTGGCCGACCTCAGCACGGTGACCGACTTCGACCACGTGCGCGACGGCGACCTGGCGACCATCTCCACGCCGCTGGACCTGGTCGGGGTCAACTACTACAGCCGGCACGTGGTCGCCGCACCGGTCGAGGGCGTCGAGGCCGACCCGGCCCCCTCGTGCTGGCCGGGCAGCGAGGACGTCCGGTTCGTCACCCGTGGCGTCCCGGTCACCGACATGGGCTGGGAGATCGACGCCCCCGGCCTGACCGAGACGCTGCGTCGGGTACACGGCTACACCGACCTGCCCCTGTACGTCACCGAGAACGGCTCCGCGTTCGTCGACTCCGTGGTCGACGGGCAGGTCGACGACGTCGATCGGCTGGCCTACTTCGATGCCCACCTGCGCGCCGCCCACCAGGCGATCGACGCCGGAGTGCCTCTGCGGGGATACTTTGCCTGGTCGTTGATGGATAATTTCGAGTGGGCCTGGGGTTACACCAAGCGGTTCGGCATGATCCACGTCGACTATGACAGCCAGGTCCGCACCCCCAAGTCCAGCGCCAAGTGGTACGCCTCGGTGATCCGGCGCAACGGTCTGGCCGCACAATAGGCTCGGGCCAGCCATCAGGACGGCCCCGGCGTCCACCTCCCGCAGGTGGCGCCGGGTCCGCCCGCCGTCGGAGGAGCAGACGATGACAACGCAGCGCACCCGGTCGCTCGGGCGCCCGACCCTCGACGCGGTCGCGGCGCGTGCCGGCGTCGGTCGGGGCACGGTCTCCCGCGTCGTCAACGGCTCGCCCCAGGTCAGCCCGGAGGCCCGCGCCGCGGTCCAACAGGCCATCGCCGAGCTGGGGTACGTGCCGAACCGGGCCGCCCGTGCGCTCGTCACCCAGCGGACCGACTCCGTCGCGCTGGTGGTGTCCGAATCCGGTGAGCGGGTCTTCACCGAGCCGTTCTTCGCCTCGATCGTGCGGGGGATCAGCTCCGGGCTGCTGGAGACGCCGATGCAGCTCTGGCTGGCCATGGCACAGTCGCCCGTGGAACGGGAGCGGGTCGAGCACCACCTCACCAACCAGCACGTCGACGGCGTCCTGCTGCTGTCGTTGCACGACTCCGACCCGCTGCCGACGCTGTTGGAGGAACGCGGCCTGCCCGCCGTGCTCGGCGGTCGGCCCGCCCGGATGCTGCAACCCGGCGCCCAACCGGCCTGGTTTGTCGACGTGGACAACGTTGGCGGGGCCCGGCAGGCCGTGGAGTACCTGGCGAGGCAGGGGCGGCGACGCGTCGCCACCATCGCCGGTCCGCAGGACATGGGTGCCGGCCTGGCCCGTTTGGCCGGCTACACCGAGGCGGTCAAAGCCACCGGCGCCAGCGTCAACCCCGACCTGATCGCGTACGGCGACTTCAGCGAGGGCAGCGGCGCGGCGGGAATGCGCCGGCTGTTGGAGGTCTGCCCGGACCTGGACGCGGTCTTCGTCGCGTCCGATCTCATGGCGTTCGGCGCACTGCGTACCCTGCGCGAGGCCGGCCGCCGCGTTCCGCAGGACGTCGCGGTGATCGGCTTCGACGACGCGACCATCGCCCGACAGGCCGAACCGCCGTTGACCACTGTCTTCCAGCCGGTGGAGGAGATGGGCCGGCAGATGGCCCGCCTGCTGGTGGCCCGGATCCGTGGCGAGGAGCTACCCGCCTCCCACATCCTCCTGGACACCCAACTGGTCCACCGAGCCTCCGCCTGACCCCCCCGCCCCAGGAAGCCCGCGCGGCGGCGTCCCCGCGTTTTTCGGTCGATCATGGAGCTGGCCTGGACATTTCCGGCATCTCGCCTCGCCAACCACATGATCAACAAGGCTGGCGGGCAAGATCGAGCGCGATCTTGAGCGTGTGGGGCGTGTGGGCCGGGGTTGGGTGAGTGGGCCGGGTTGTTGCCTGGCGGTCAGGCGGGGGCCCAGCGGCGGAGTTCGCGCTTGGCCAGTGAGTTGCGGTGGACCTCGTCGGGGCCGTCGGCGAGGCGCAGGGTGCGGGTCTGCGCCCAGAGGGCGGCCAGCGGGGTGTCCTGGCTGACGCCGGCGCCGCCGTACCCCTGGATCGCCTTGTCGATCACCCACTCCGCCATCGCCGGCGTTCCGATCTTGATGGCCTGGATCTCGGTGTGCGCGCCCTTGTTGCCCACGGTGTCCATCAGCCAGGCCGTCTTCAGCACCAGCAGCCGGGCCTGTTCGATGCGGACCCGGGACTCGGCGATCCACTCCCGGACCACGCCCTGCTCGGCCAGCGGCCGGCCGAACGCGATCCGCTCGAGCGCTCGCTTGCAGAGCAGCTCCAATGCCCGCTCAGCCATTCCGATCAATCGCATGCAGTGGTGGATCCGGCCCGGCCCCAGCCGGGCCTGGGCGATGGCGAAGCCGGTGCCCTCGGCGCCGATCAGGTTCTCCGCGGGCACCCGGACGTCGGTGAAGTCGATCTCGGCGTGCCCGCCGTGCGAACCGTCGGTGTAGCCGAAGACGGTCATGCCCCGGCGCACTGTCACCCCGGGGGTGTCCCGGGGGACCAGCACCATGCTCTGCTGGCGGTGCCGGTCGGCGGTGGGGTCGGTCTTGCCCATCACGATGAAGATCTCGCAGCGCGGGTCCATGGCTCCGGACGACCACCACTTCCGCCCGTTGATCACGTACTCGTCGCCGTCACGGGTGATCCGGGTGTCGATGTTCGTGGCGTCGGAGGACGCGACCTCCGGCTCGGTCATGCAGAACGCCGAGCGGATCTCACCCTCCAGCAGCGGCATCAGCCAGCGCTTCTGCTGCGCCTCCGAGCCGAACTCGGCCAGCAACTCCATGTTGCCGGTGTCCGGTGCCGCGCAGTTGACCGCCTCCGGCGCCAGGTGCGGGCTGCGCCCGGTCAGCTCGGCCAGCGGCGCGTACTGGAGGTTGGTCAGGCCGGCGCCGTAGCGCGGGTCGGGCAGGAAGAGGTTCCACAGGCCGCGCTTGCGGGCCTCCGCCTTCAGTTCGGCCAACACCGGGGTACGCGACCACGGGTCCCCGGTGGCCACCTGCTCGGCGTGCACGGCCTCGGCCGGGTAGACATGCTCGGTCAGGAACCGGGTCAGCTCGTCGCGCAGCTCCTCGGTCCGGCTGTCGTATGAGAAGTCCATCACCGCTCCCTGGCGGCGGTCAGCCCGTGCGCGACCAGCGGTGCCACCATCTCGCCGATCCGGTCGAAGCCCTCGCCGAGCGTCTGCCCGAGCGTGTGGCGGTAGTGGATGCCCTCGCAGATGACAGCGAGCTTGAAACAGCCCAGTGCCACGTGCCAGTGCAGCGGGCCGACGTCCACGTCGCTGCGTCCGGCGTACCTGTCGATCAGCTCGCTGCCCGTGGGGAAGCCGGCGCGCGGGCCGAGCCCGTCGGCGACGGGGTTGCCCGCTGCGGTGTCGCTGCCACCGAGCACGTCCCAGTACGTCAGCAGCAGCCCCAGGTCGGCGAGGGGGTCGCCGAGGGTGGCCATCTCCCAGTCGAGCACCGCGTGCACGGCCACCGGGTCGGCTGAGGCGAGGAGGTTGTCCAGCCGGTAGTCGCCGTGCACGATCCGGCCGGCGTTCGCGCCCTCCGGGGCGGTCGCCGCGAGCAGGTCGCGCAGCTCGTCGATGCCGGGCAGTGGGCGGCTGCGGGAGCGGTCGAGTTGCCCGGCCCAGCGGCGGACCTGCCGGGCCAGGTAGCCCTCGGGGCGGCCGAAGTCGGCCAACCCGACGCTGGACGGGTCGACGCTGTGCAGCGCGGCGAGGGTGTCCATCATCGCCATGGCGAGGGCCCGGCGGCGCTCGTCGCCCAGCGGGTCGGTCTGCGCGCGGGTGCGGAACACCTCGCCGGGCATCCGCTCCATGAGGTAGAACGGTGCGCCGATCACCTCGGGGTCGGTGCAGAGCAGCAGCGTGCCCGGGACCGGCACATCGGTCGGCGCCAGCGCCGAGATCACCCGGAACTCGCGTGCCATGTCGTGCGCGGTCGCCAACACGTGGCCCAGCGGTGGGCGGCGCAGCACCACCTCGTGGTCGCCGAGGCGCAGCAGGTAGGTGAGGTTGGACTTGCCGCCCGCGATCAGCGTGGCACGCAGCGGCCCGACGGCAAGCTCGGGTCGGTGCTCCGCCAGATGCTCGGCGAGACGGTCCAGGGCCAGCCCCGCCGGCGAGAGGGAAACGGCCCCCGGCCGTGACGCGTCGACGGCCGGATCGCTCATCCGACTAGTTGATGGCAGCCCGCTCACGTTGTCAAGGTCAGAATTTCCGCTCGGGACATGCCCCTGCAACAGGGACGAAATGGTCAACTACCAGGCTGGGGTCAGCCTGCCGGCCGCTCTCTCGCCGGCCCGCCGAGCGGAGGGACAGACATGTTGCTGCGAGTTCGGGTCACCCTGCCGGACCGTCCGGGCACCCTCGGTCAGGTCGCCCGCACGTTGGGCGTCTCGGGGGCGGACATCGTCCAGGTGGTGGTCCTCGAACGACTCGGCGGGCGCGCGGTGGACGACTTCACTGTCGTCTGGCCGGGTGCGGCGCGTGTGGAGCGGCTGCTGGCCGGCCTGGCGGCGATACCGGGCGTGCGGGTGGACGGCGTGTGGCGGGCGATCGGCGCGCCCACCACCACCGGCCAGGACGCGGAGCTGTTGGCCCAGGTCGCGGCCAACCCGGCCGACGGGTTGGCCACCCTGGTCGACGCGGTGCCCGGGTTGTTGGCCGCCGACTGGGCCGTGGCCGCAGTGGTGCCGGTCGACTGGGCCTCGCGCACCAGCGGTGGCGGGGCGACAGTGGGGCACGCCAGTTGGCGTACCCCCGTGCCCCTGCGGTTGCCGGAGGTGACCCCGCTGCGCGGCCGGTCGATGACCACGCCCGACGGCACCCACCACGCGATCGCGCCGTTCGGCCGGGCGGGCCTGGTGCTGGTGGTGGCCCGCGAGCGCAGCGAGACCCTCTCCGCCGCAGCGTTCCACAGCACCGAGGTGGACCGGCTCACCCAGCTCGTCCGCGCCTGCGCGGTGATCCTCGGCGACCGACTCGACCTCGTCGGCGCGCCGCCGGTGGTCGCCGGCCCCTGACCGGCCCGAGGAGTTCCCGGGCCGACACCGCCGGGCAACCGGGCGGCAACAGGCGGGGGTGAGGCTCTTACCGGGGAAGGGAGCCAACCATGACGTTGTGGCGGATCCGAGCGACGGTGGACGACCGACCGGGTTACCTGTCGGTGCTCACGGCAAGCCTGGCGCTGCGCGGGGTCAACATCCTCACCGTGCAGGTGCAGCCCACCGAGCAGGGCGCGGTGGACGACTTCCTGGTCGACGCGCCGGACGCGCTCGACGAGGCCGAGTTGATCGCCGCCGTCGAGCGGGGCCGGGGGCGGGACTGCTGGGTGGCGCGCAGCGAGGCGCGTGGTCTGGCCGACCAGCCCACCCGGGTGCTCGGGCTGGCCAACCGGCTGGTCCGTGACCCGGACGCCACGGGCGAGGCGTTGCGGACCCTGCTCGCTGCCGACGTCGTCAGCTGGCGGCCGGCGTCGGTGGGCGTCGAACGGGGAATCACCGGGGCCAGCATGCTGCTGGCCGACCCGGCGGGCGGTTCGTTCGCGCTGCGCCGGGCCGCGCCCGACTTCACCCCGGCGGAATACGCGCGGGCGCAGGCCCTGGTCGAGCTGGCCGCCACAGTGGCGCGCCGAGCCGCCGAACAGGTCACAGTGGTGCTGCCCGACGGCGCGGAGGTGGCCGTCCGACCAGCCAGCGCCCGCGATCTGTCCGGCGTCGTCGAGCTGCACGAGGCGTGCTCACCGCGCAGCCGGCAGCGGCGTTACCTGGGCGGGGCGGCGCTGCCGCAGCCGGCCCGCCTGCGTCGGCTGCTGGAGCCGAGCCGAGGGTTGACGCTGATCGCCAGCACCACCGGGTCCGACGGCACTGCCGAGTCGGTGGTCGCCATGGCGAACCTGCTCGGCGAGGGCGACGAGGCCGAGGTGGCGCTGCTGGTGCGGGACGACTGGCAGCGGCGCGGGCTCGGGTCGGCGCTGCTGCGCCGGCTGGTCCAGCACGCCGACCGGTCCGGGTACGCGGCGCTGGTGCTGCACATCCAGGCCACCAACGACCCGATGCTGCGCACGCTGCACCGGCTCGGTCGGCCGGCCGCGACGGAGCGCGACGGTGGGCTGCTCACCCTCACCGTGCCGCTCGGTGTCGCCGCCCCGGCGGACCGGAAGGGCGCGTTCGCCGCGCCCGGCGTCTAGGGCCCGACGAGGGCCCCTTGTGCGCGCCAGGCGTCCACAAGGGGGCCTCTCGCGTTCCCGGTGTCAGGTGGTGGGGTAGCTGCTGTAGTCGGGGAAGTTGCCGTAGAGCCGGCTGTCGCCGCCGACGGTGACGGCCTGCACCAGCAGGTCGCCGCCGACGAACGCGCCCTTCCAGGAGGCGCCCCGGCCGCCGAACGGTTCGTCCCGGTCACCGCGTGAGCGCGGCTTGTTGATGCCCACCTTGAACGCCTGCAGGTCCACGGCGAGCTTGCCGGCCTCGTCGGTGTCGTCGCAGGCCAGCGAGGCCACCAGCGCGCCGTTGGAGGCGTTCATCGCGGCCAGCAGTTCGTCGGTGGTGTCCACCACGACGATCGTGTCGACCGGCCCGAACGGCTCGGCGTGCATCAGCCGGGACCGTCCGGGCGGGGCGAGCAGCACCGACGGCGCCACGTAAGCCGACGTGTCCTGCCCGGGAAGGAACGGCGCGCCGGTGAGCTTGCCCCGGTGCAGCGGGATCGCGCCGCCGCGGACCGCCTCGTCGACAGTGCGGCGTAGCTCGTCGGCTTTCGCGGCGCTGATCAGCGGCCCGAAGTCCAGCTCGGGTAGCGGGTCACCGGCGGCCCAGTCGTCGCCGACGGCGAGCGGGTGACCGAAGTGGACCGAGCGGACGACCGGCAGGTACATGTCGAGGAACTCGTCGACCAGGTCGCGCTGCACCACGAACCGGGGGTACGCGGTGCAGCGCTGCTTGCCGTACTCGAAGCCCTTCCTGAGGTAGGTGGCGAGCAGGTCCCACTGGGAGAAGTTCCAGATGCCCCAGGCGTTCAGACCCTCCTGCTCGATGAAGTGCCGCTTGTCGCTGTCGAGCAGCGCGGCGGCCACCTTGCCACCGTTGGACCGGCCGCCGACGAACGCCACCGCGCCGATCTCGGGTGCCCGGACCAGCACCTCGGACAACTCCCCGCCGCTGCCGGAGACGAGCGTGGCGGGCAGTCCGGCTCGGCGCATCAGCGCGTGCGCGACGGTCAGGCAGACCGCGCCGCCCTGGGACGGGGTCTTGGCGATGACCGCGTTGCCGGCCAGGAGCTGCACCAACTCGGCGTGCACCAGCACGCTCATCGGGTAGTTCCACGACGCGATGTTGCTGACCGGCCCGGGCAGTGGCTGGCGGCCGTCGGCGAGCATCCGGTCGATCTCGCCGACGTACCAGCGGACGCCGTCGAGCGCCCGGTCCACGTCGGCGCAGGCCAGCCGCCACGGCTTGCCGATCTCCCAGACCAGCAGCAGGGCGAGCAGGTCGCGGTGGGCGGTGAGCGAGTCCAGGGCGTCGACGACCCGGGCCTTGCGGTCGGCCAGCGGGGTCCAGGCCCAGGTCCGGTGCGCGGCGGCGGCGTGGGCGACAGCGGCGCGCGCGGTGGTCGCGTCGATCCGGGGCAGGTTGATGAGGACTGTGTTGTCCACCGGAGTGCGGATCGCGGCGGGTTGGCCGACCGCCCGCCATTCGCCCTCGACCAGGTTGTGCAGTGTGGTGACGCCGTCGACCTCGGCGCCGAACGCCTCCGGGGTGACGGCCACCGCGCGGGCCAGGATGTCGGTCCAGGCGGTGTCGTCGGCGAGTCGTAGTGCCATCGCTTCTCCTCAGGGTTGACCGGGGAGCGGCGGCGTCGACGGCACCGCTGGTGAGCGGTACTGTCTCGCGCCTGGTAGTGGGTCAGCAACAGTACGTGCGTCTGGCTGGACGCTGGCCGACCGAAGCCGCTTGATGGTCGACTCCGAGAGGAGGGTCGTGGCCAGCGAGGATGGCAACCGATTAATCGATGCCAATGAATGATGTGAGGTTGTTGGCTGGGTTACCCGTGAGTACGGAACGGGGCGCGCGAGGCTTGCGAAACGCCGACGACCGGCCGCCGGAGCGATGTCCGGAGCCGGTCGTGGGCGTTCCTGGGTCAGCTGGTGAAGGTGATCCGGTCGCGCCGGCGACGCACCATCAGCAGGGCGCCGCCGCCGATCAGGGCGACACCGCCGAGTGCCATGCTGGTGACCGCCGCGCCGGTGAGCGGGAGGCTGCCACCGTTGTCGCCGCCGCCCGCGCCGCCTCCCGGGGTCGAGGTTGATCCGCCGGGCGCTGCCGACTCCGACGGCGAGACCGAGCCCGTCGGCGTCGACGTGGCCGGCGTGGTCGGCGTCGGCGAGCCGGTGGTTGGCGTCGGCGTCGGGGACTCCGTGGTCGGCGTGGTCGGCGTCGGGGTCGGCGACTCGGTGGTGCCGGTGCCGGCGCACGTGTGGCTGAGGTTGAACTTGTCGCCCCCGCCGCTGACCAGGGCGCTGCCGCCGGTCAACGTCCATCCCGTCGGGGTGAAGAGGTAGGCGTGCTTCACCTGCTTGTCGCCGCCGCCGTTGGCGGACAGGAAGTCGGTGTACGGATCCGCGGGGTCCGGCACGGTCACCGTAACCGGGGCGCCCGCATTGTCAGTGAAGGTCAGGGTCAGGCTCTGGAAGTCGCCGGCTCCCTTGGTGGGCAGCACGAAGTGCCAGCCGTCCTGGTTAGTGGGGCGCGTGCCGAACTTGGGGTCCTGGCACTCCTGCTGGAAGGTCCCCGCCGTCGCGCCGGCGTGGGCGGGGTTGAGGGGGACGATGCTCGATGCCCAGGCCGGGGAGGCGATGGCGAGAACGGCCGTGGCGGCGGCCGTGCAGACGGCCGCGCGCGTCAGGCGCCGACGCAGTGGCATGAGAATTCCTCCGGGATGATCGAGGGGGGCCGCCCATGATCCACGGGTGGGGCCTGCCCACGGCATCGGCCAACCGGCCTGAGCTGGGACGACGTCTCGGACGGGAAGTTCCTGCCGGGTCGACCTTCCGTGCTGCCGTGCGCGTGTCGCCGTAACACCCGCGAGCGCGGTGGCGCTGGCGGCGCAGCGCGGGCTTCCCAATCGACGACGTGCACATTACATTGTCGGTTATCCATGGGAGCGCTTCCATGACCCGTGGTCACACCGCCACCCCCGCTGTCGCCGGTGGCCGTGCCGCCCGTACGCCGTCCCGCGTCGGTGCGACCGCCGGCGGCGCCTCCGACAGGAGCCCGCCATGCGCCACCTGACCCGGCCGTTCAGCGGCCAGCCTGGCCGGTCACCGGCCGCCGACCAGCCCTGGCCGCGGCGGCTGCTGACCATCGGCGTCGCGCTGCTCACCGGCGCGTCCCTCGCGGTGACCGCGCCGCCGCCCGCGCCCGCCTCCGCCGCGCCAGCCGCGACCTACAACTACGCCGAGGCGTTGCAGAAGTCGCTGCTCTTCTACGAGGCGCAGCAGTCCGGTCGACTGCCCGACTGGAACCGCGTCTCCTGGCGGGGAGACAGCGCGCTCACCGACGGCGCCAGCGCGGGGGTGGACCTCACCGGCGGCTGGTACGACGCCGGCGACCACGTGAAGTTCGGTTTCCCGATGGCGTTCAGCGCGACGATGCTCGCCTGGGGAGCTGTCGAGTACCGCAGCGGCTACACCTCCTCCGGGCAACTGCCGCACCTGCTCAACAACCTGCGCTTCGTCAACGACTACTTCATCAAGGCGCACCCGTCGGCCAACGTCCTCTACGGACAGGTCGGCAAGGGCGACGACGACCACAAGTGGTGGGGCCCGGCCGAGGTGATGCAGATGGCGCGGCCCGCGTACAAGATCGATGCGAGCTGTGGCGGCGCGGACCTGGCGGGGGAGACGGCGGCCGCGATGGCCGCCTCGTCGATGGTGTTCCGGCCCACCGACGCGGCCTACGCCGACCGGCTGCTCGGGCACGCCCGGCAGCTCTACACCTTCGCCGACACCGTTCGGAAGGCCTACCACGAGTGCATCACCGACGCCACGAGCTTCTACCGCTCGTGGAGCGGCTGGCAGGACGAGCTGGTCTGGGCCGCGATCTGGCTGCACCGGGCCACCGGCGAGGCCAGCTATCTGACCAAGGCCGAGAGTGAGTACGACAAGCTCGGCACCGAGAACCAGTCCACCACCCGCTCCTACAAGTGGACCATCGCCTGGGACAACAAGCAGTTCGGCGCGTACGTGCTGCTGGCCAACCTGACCGGCAAGCAGAAGTACGTCGACGACGCCAACCGGTGGCTGGACTACTGGACCGTCGGGGTGAACGGGCAGCGGGTTCCGTACTCGCCGGGCGGGATGGCGGTGCTCGACTCCTGGGGCGCGCTGCGCTACGCCGCGAACACCTCCTTCGCCGCGCTGGTCTACAGCGACAAGACCACCGACACCACCCGCAAGGCGCGCTACCACGACTTCGCCGTCCGGCAGATCAACTACGCGCTCGGCGACAACCCCCGTAACTCCAGCTACGTCATCGGGTTCGGCGCCAACTCGCCGAAGAACCCGCACCACCGCACCGCGCACGGCTCCTGGTGGGACAGCCAGACAGTGCCCGTGGAGACCCGGCACACCCTCTACGGCGCGCTGGTCGGCGGCCCGTCCTCGGCCAACGACGCGTACAGCGACAGCCGCTCGGACTACGTGATGAACGAGGTGGCCACCGACTACAACGCCGGCTTCACGTCCGCGTTGGTCCGGCTGACCTCCGAGTACGGCGGCACGCCGCTGGCGAACTTCCCGGTCGCCGAGACGCCGGACATCGACGAGCTGACAGTGGAAACCACTGTGACGCAGGCCGAACCACGGGCCACCGGGCTCAAGGTGATGGTCTACAACAAGTCCGCGTTCCCGGCCCGTGCGCTGACCGACGGCCGGTTCCGGTACTACTTCCGGCCCGACGGCACCGGCCCGGTGCAGGTCACCGCCGGCTACACCCAGGGCTGCCCGTCCCCGACCACCGCCAAGCAGTTCAGCGGTGACATCTGGTACGTCGAGGTGGACTGCGCCGGGCACACCATCGCCCCGGCGGGTCAGTCGCAGCACCGGATGGAGGTCCAGTTCAAGATCGGCGTGCCGGAGGGCGGCACCTGGGACCCGACGAACGACCCGTCGTACCAGGCCACCGCCGGGCCCAACCGGAAGGTGCCGCTCTACTCCGGCGCCACCCGCGTCTGGGGCGACGAGCCGGGCCCGGTCGTACCGGACACCACCAAGCCGACCGTCCCGGGTACCCCGGTTGCGTCCAACCTCGGCCCCCGCACTGTCACCCTGACCTGGGCGCCGTCCACCGACAGCGGTGGCAGCGGCCTGGCCGGCTACGACGTCCGCGAAATCCTGGTCGGCGGCGACACGGTGGTGAACCGGCCCGTCACCGGCACCACGCTTACCATCTCGACGCTGCTGCCGGCGCAGACGTACCAGTTCAGCGTCGTGGCCCGCGACGGTGCCGGCAACACGTCGGCCGCCTCACCGGTGCTCAGCGTGACCACACCACCGGCCGGCACCGCCGACACCACAGCACCGAGCACGCCCGGCACTCCGGTCGCCTCGGCCGTCACCGCCACCGGGCTCACACTGGCCTGGACCCCGTCGACCGACAACGTGGGCGTCACCGGTTACCGGGTCTACCGCGAGGCCGGCGCCACCGACGTGCTGGTCGGCTCGCCGACCGGCACCACCCAGGCGGTGTCCGGGTTGACCGCCTCGACGGCGTACCAGTTCTACGTGGTGGCAGTGGACGCGGCCGGCAACACGTCCGCGGCGTCCGCGCCGGTCGCGGTGACCACCGCGGCCCCGCCGGTCGGCGGCACCTGCACTGTGGGGTACGCCACCACCGACTGGGGCAGCGGCTTCACCGCCAACGTGTCGATCACCAACACCGGCACCACAGCGATCAACGGTTGGACAGTGCGGTTCAGCTTCCCCGGTGGGCAGAGCGTCAGTCAGGGCTGGTCGGCGTCGTTCAGTCAGAGCGGCGCGGCGGTCACCGCCACGAACCTGTCCTACAACGGCACGATCGCGGCGGGCGCGTCGGTGAGCTTCGGCTTCAACGGCACGTACAGCGGTACCAACCCGAAACCGACCGCCTTCACCGTCAACAACATCCCCTGCACCATCGCCTGACCGGCACCGCGACGAGATCCTGGACAGTTACCGTTCCGCGCGAGCTGAATAGTCCGTGCGGACGGTAACTGTCCAGATCTGCTGCAACGTGGCTGATCCGCGGCTCGGCGTCAGCCGGTGAGGTCGTCGGCGAGCAGGTCCATCAGCAGGCCGTCGTGCCAGCGGCCGTCCGCGCCGCGCTCGTAGCGGCGCAGCACCCCCACCGGACGAAAACCAACCTTGGCGTACGCCCGGATGGCAGCGCTGTTCGCCGCCGCCGGGTCGATGGTGAAACGGTGGTGGCCGTACTCGTCGATCAGGTGGCGGGCCAGGGTGCGGATCGCGTCACCGCCGAGGCCGGCGCCGCGCTCCGCCGGGTCGAGGAAGACGTCCAGGCTGGCGTGTCGGTAGTCCGGGTCCGCCTCGGCGTACCACTGGATCGCGCCGATCACCCGGCCGTCGTGCTCGATCGCGTACACGTGCAGGTCGTCGTCGGCGAGGTCGGCGCGCACCGAATCGGCCAGGTCGTCGCCGCCCCGCCACCACCGGCGTACCTCCGGGTCGGCCCGGATCGCCGCGAGGGCCGGCACGTCCGCGCCCGTTGCCGGTCGTAGCGTCACCGCCCGCCCTCGCAGCACCGGCTCAGCCCCGGATCTCGCCGTGCTCGACGCAGACCGCCGACCAGCCCACCGGCAGCACCTGCACCTTCATGCGGCGTCGGCACGAGGGGCAGAACCGGGGCGGCTCCAACTGGCGGGCCGACGCGCAGGCCGGGTGGGCGGTGGCCGTCGCCGACTCACCGCACCGGTCGCACCACAGCTGCGTCGTCGTCATCGTCGTCACAGCGTGTCGGAGAGGGCCTTGACCGGCATCTTCAGCTCGTTCAGCAGCTCCAGGTCGGCAGTCGCCGGCCGACCCAGCGTGGTCAGGTAGTTGCCGACGATCACCGCGTTGATGCCGCCGAGCAGACCGTCGCGGGTGCCGAGGTCGCCGAGGGTGATCTCGCGACCACCGGCGTACCGCAGGATGGTGCGCGGCATGGCCAGCCGGAACGCCGCGATGGCCCGCAGCGCGTCCTTGCCCTCCACCACCGGGCGGTCACCGAGTGGGGTGCCGGGGCGAGGGTTGAGGAAGTTGAGCGGCACCTCGTGCGGGTTCAACTCGGCGAGCTGCGCGGCGAACTCGGCCCGCTGCTCGACGGTCTCGCCGAGGCCGAGGATGCCACCGCAGCACACCTCCATGCCCGAGTCGCGAACCATCCGCAGCGTCTCCCAGCGCTCCTCCCACGAGTGGGTGGTGACCACGTTGGGGAAGTACGACCGGCAGGTCTCCAGATTGTGGTTGTAGCGGTGCACACCCATGTCGACCAGGTCGTCGACCTGCTCCTTGCTGAGCATGCCCAGCGACGCGGCGACCTGGATGTCGACCTCCGCCTTGATGGCGGCGACGCCCTCGCGCATCTGCTTCATCAGCCGGGCGTCCGGACCGCGGACCGCGGCGACGATGCAGAACTCGGTCGCACCGGTCGCGGCGGTCTGCTTCGCCGCCTCGACCAGCGACGGGATGTCCAGCCAGACGGAGCGCACCGGCGAGGTGAACAGGCCCGACTGTGAGCAGAAGTGGCAGTCTTCCGGGCAACCGCCCGTCTTGAGCGAGACGATCCCCTCGACCTCGACCTCCGGGCCGCACCAGCGCATCCGCACGTCGTGAGCGAGCTGGAGGGCGGCGGGCAGGTGCTCGTCGGGCAGGTTCAGCACGGCGAGGATGCCGGCCTGATCGAGGCCGACACCGTCACCCAGGACCTGGGTCCGGGCCTGGTCGAGGATCTCTGGCATGGCTCGTACCCTACTAGGCCTGTGCGAGAGCCCCCGATCAGCCGGAATGCCCTGGCAGTTCGCGGACAGCTCGCACCGAGTGGAATCGTCGGGGCGGTGGCGGCGGGTGGTAATTTCGCCCGGCGGGTGTCGGGCTGACCGGCACGCACAGCGGGGGAGGGTGACGGTGGCGGACTGGCTGGCGGCGCTCGACCGCCGCGCGCAGCTGCGGGCGAAGGCCGGGCTCACCCGGCGACTGCATCCGCGTCCGGCCGACGATCAGATGACCGATCTGGCCGGCAACGACTACCTCGGCCTGGCCACCCACCCGGAGGTCACCGCCGCGGCCACGGCGGCCCTGTCGGCGTACGGGCTGGGGGCGACCGGGTCGCGCCTGGTGCGGGGCTCCACCGACGCGCACCGGGCGTTGGAGGAGGACCTGGCCCACTGGCTGGGCACCGACGGGGCCCTGGTCTTCTCCTCCGGCTACCTGGCCAACCTCGGTGCGCTGCGGGCGCTCGTCCAACCTCGGACGCTGCTCGTCTCCGACGCGCACAACCACGCGTCGCTGATCGACGGCTGCCGCCTCTCCGGCGCGGAGACGGTGGTCACCCCGCACGCCGACGTCGATGCTGTCGCCGCCGCGCTCGCGGCCGCACCCGGCCGCCCGGCGGTGGTGGTGACCGAGTCGGTCTTCTCGGTCGACGGTGACCTCGCCCCGCTGGCTCGACTGCACGCGGTGGCACGCCGCCACGGCGCGCTCCTGCTGGTCGACGACGCGCACGCGCTGGGGCTGACCGGCCCGGCCGGCGCGGGCGCGGTGGCGGCCGCCGGGCTGGCCGGCGAGCCGGACGTGGTGGTCACCGCCACCCTGTCCAAGGCGCTCGGTGGCGCGGGTGGCGTCGTCGCCGGCCCGGCCGAGTTTGTGCGGCATCTGGTCGAGACGGGGCGCACGTTCATCTTCGACACGGCACTGCCGCCGGCGGTCGCCGCCGGTGTGCACGCCGCGCTGCGGCTCGCCGAGGTCGGCGACGACCTGCGCGCCGAACTGTCCGACCGGGTGAGGGTGGCGGTCGGTCGGCTGCGGGCGGCAGGGCTGACCGTCTCCGCACCGGACGCGGCGGTGATCTCGGTGACCGCCCCCGGGCCGGAGGCGGCGACCGCCTGGGCCGCGGACTGCCGGGACCGGGGCGTCGCGGTGGGCTGTTTCCGGCCACCGTCCACCCCGGACAGCCGCTCCCGTCTGCGCCTCACGGTGAGCGCGGGAGTGCCCCGGGCGGCGTTCGAGCGGGCGCTGGACGTCATCGTGGACTGCGCCCCGTGAGCGCGAGGAGTGAGCCGGGTTTGCGAGCCCCGCAGTCGCGAACAGAGACCACCCCGTGAGCGGGTGGGCGGGGTCGGTTCTGGTTACCGGGACGGACACCGAGGTCGGTAAGACGGTGGTGACCGCGGCGATCGCGGCCGCCGCGCAGGCGGCCGGGTTGCGGGTGGCGGTGGTGAAGCCGGGTCAGACCGGTACGGCCGGCGGTGAGCCGGGCGACGTGGATGCGGTGAACCGGCTGGCCGCGCCGCTGACCGGTCGGACTCTGGCCAGCTATCCGGATCCGCTCGCCCCGTTGGCCGCCGCGCGGGTCGCCGACCTTCCGCCGCTGGAGTTGTACGCCGCGGTGGACGCCGTCCGCGCGGAGGCCGACAAGCACGACCTTGTGTTGATCGAGGGCGCGGGTGGGTTGCTGGTTCCGATGGGGCTGCGGCCGTCGGGGGAGCCGTGGACGATGGCCGACCTGGCGGTGTCGCTCGGTGCGCCCGCGGTGGTGGTCGCCCGCGCCGGGTTGGGCACGCTCAACCACACCGCGTTGACCTTGGAGGCGTTGGACCGTAGGGCGGTGCCGGCCGGTGTGGTGATCGGTGCCTGGCCGGCCCGGCCGGAGCTGGTGCACTGGACGAACCTCACCGATCTGGTGCCGAACCTGCTCGGCGCGCTGCCCGACGGCGCGGGCGCGATGGACCCCGGTGTGTTCCGACGGTCCGCGCCGGGTTGGCTCACCCCGGCCCTGCACGGCGTGCTCGACGACTGGCGGGTATGGGCCGAGGAGAGCGGCTGAACACCTGACTTTCGTCGGTGTCCGCCCAGGTCGGGCGTAGGTAGCCTGACCGCCGTGCGGATCCTCGACTCCCCGCCGCCGGCTTGGCTGCACCGGCGGCGTCGCCTGCTGCTGGACGTGCTGCTCTGGGCGGTGGTGGCCGCCCCGGTCGGCTACGCCGAGGTCAGCCCGCCCTACACGCGGTACACGGTGCCGCTGTTGGTCGGCAAGCTGCTGCTGCTCGGTGTGGCGGTGGCGGCGAGTCGACGTCAGCCGTTGGTCTCCCTGGTGTTGGTGGTGCTCGGGTCGTTGATCGATGGCAACTTCGTGTTCGCCATTCCGGTCTTCAGCTATCTCGCCGGGCGGCGCAGCGCCACAGTGGGACCGGCGATCATGGTCTTCGTGCTGATCACGGGCGGCGGCACGGCGCTCAACCTGGGGTTGCTCGGCACCGGCGCGGCCACCTGGTTCCTGCTCGCCTCGGTGCTGCTCTTCGCCGCCGTGTTCCCCTGGTTGGTCGGTCGATACCGCCGCCAGCAGCAGGAGTTGGCCGACGCCGGTCGCCGGCACGTCGACGCGCTGACCCGCGAGCAGCGGGGCGCCGCCGAGCGGATCCGGCTGCGGGAGCGGGCCCGGATCGCCGGGGAGATGCACGACTCGCTCGGTCACGACCTCAGCCTGATCGCGTTGCGCGCCGCAGCCCTGGAGGTCGCCGCCGACCTGGACGACCGGCACCGGGCCGCGGCGGGGGAGTTGCGGGCCAGCGTCTCCGCCGCCACGGAGCGACTGCACGAGATCATCGGGGTGCTCCGCGAGGAGGCGGGCGCGTCACTGCGCCCGAGCGGGGAGACCGTCGCCGACCTTGTCGACGGTGCGCGGGAGGCCGGCATGGAGGTACGGCTGGACGCCGCCCCGGCGGTCACGGAGCTACCGGCGATGACCGGTCACGCGGCGCACCGGATCGTCCGGGAGTCGCTGACCAACGCGGCCCGGTACGCGCCGGGCGCACCGGTCGACGTACGCCTCACCCGCGACGGTGACCGGGTCGAGGTGACAGTCGTCAACGACCCCCCACCGGCCGGGCCACTGCCCGCCTCGCCCTCGCAGGGCAGTGGGCTGCTCGCCCTCGCCGAGCGGGTCCGCCTCGCCGGCGGGACGCTCGACGCCGGCCACCGGGCCGACGGCGGGTTCGCGGTACGGGCGGTGTTGCCGGCCACCGCGCCGTCGCCGGAGGCGATCGGGTCGGCGGCGGAGGTCGGGCCGACGGCGTGGTCCGACGAGCGACAGGGTCCGGCGGAGGGGCCGGTGGACGCCGAGCGGCGGCTGCTCGACGCCCGGCGGCGGGTTCGGCGCAGCCTGCTGGTGGCGCTCGTCGCACCTGTCGGTTTCGCTCTGGTGCTCTCGTTCGTCTACTACCCGGTGGCGACCGCTGGGACGGTGCTGGACCGGGCCACCTTCGACCAGTTGCGCGTCGGCGCGACCCGGTCGGAGCTGGTCGGGCTGCCCCGGCGGCAGTTGGAACGCCCGACGCCGGTCGACCGGGCCGGCTGCGAGTACTACACCGACGGCAACTTTCCCCTCGCCGCGCCGACCTGGCGGCTCTGTTTCACCGATGGCCGGCTGGTCAGCAAGGAGTGGATCGCCTAGTGGACACCGACACGACGGGGGCACCGCCGATCCGGGTGGTGCTGGCCGACGACGAGGCGATGATCCGGGCCGGCGTCCGGGCCATCCTCGCCAGCGACCCCGGCATCGAGGTGGTCGCCGAGGCCGGCGACGGGCACGCGGCGGTGGAGCTGGTCCGTGCCCACCGACCCCGGGTGGCGTTGCTGGACATCCGGATGCCGCGGCTGGACGGGTTGGCCGCCGCCGCCGAGATCCGCCGGGTCGTGCCGGACACCGCGACGATCATGCTGACCACGTTCGGCGAGGACGACCACGTGGCCCGCGCGCTCGGGCACGGCGCCAGCGGTTTCCTGCTCAAGGCCGGCGACCCGCGTGAGCTGATCGCCGGTGTGCACGCGGTGGCCGACGGTGGGGCGTACCTGTCGCCGAGGGTGGCCCGCCGGGTGATCGAGCTGGGGGCTGGCCGGTTGGCCCGCCGACCCGCCGCCCGGGACCGGACGGCAGGGCTGACCGAACGGGAACGGGAGGTGCTGGCCCTGGTCGGCGCGGGTCTCTCCAATGCCGAGATCGCCCGCCGGCTGCACCTCGTGGAGGGCACCGTGAAGAGCTACCTGACCAGCATCTTCACCCGGCTGGATGTGCGCAACCGGGTGCAGGCGGCGATCCTCGCGTACGAGGCGGGCCTGGTCGACGGCTGAGCGGGGGCCAGTCGGCCCCCGCCCAACTCGCCGGCCCTACGCGTCGCGGCGGCGCAGTGCGGCTCGGCCCAGCAGCAGTGCGGCGGCGGCCCACCCGGCGAGTAGGAGCAGCCCGACCAGCGGCGGATAGGGCTCGGTGTCGCCGGCCAGGAAGTGCCCGCCGGCCACGCCGGGGAACACGTCGGCGATCCGGTTCAGCACGTCGATGTTTGGCTCCTGCAACGACAGCGGCACGATCATCAGGGTGGCGAGGAGCACTGTGAGGGTGAGCACCGCGCTGCGCAGCGCGGCACCGAGGCCCAGGGCGAGCACGCCGATCAGCGCCAGGTAGACCGCCACCGCCACGATGTCGCCGACGGTGTCGGCGGCCGGGGCGCTGCCCCACTCGCCGAGCACCGGCCGGGCCACCAGGGCGCCGACGCCGCCGAGCAGCAGCCCGAGCGCGAAGGTGACAGCGCCGGTGACGGCGGCCTTGGCCAGCAGTACGCGACCGCGGGACGGGGTGCACTGCAACGTCGTCCGGATGGTGCCACTGGTGAACTCGGCGGTGATCGCGAGCAGGCCCAGCGCCAGCACCACGTACTGGGTCAGCTCGACCGAGTCGATCAGCACGCTGCCGACGGTGACGATCCCCCGGTCGTCGGTCGGGTCGTCGTTGGTGTTGTCGTTAGCGGCGTAGATGGCCAGCTGGCCGGCGCTCGCGGCCATCACCAGCAGCCCGGCCAGCGCCGTCCACCAGGTGCTCCGCACCGAGGAGAGCTTGGTCCACTCGGCGGCCACGGCACCATTGCGGGTGCGGGTGCTGACGCTCATCGTGCCCCACCTCCGGTCGGGCCGCCGGCGTACTCGACGCTGTCGGCGGTCAGCTCCATGAACGCCTGCTCCAACGACGCGGCGTGCGCACTCAGCTCGTGCAGTCGTACCCCCAGTTCGTGGGCCAGGTCGCCGACCTGGTCGGCGGTGGCGCCGGTGACGGTCAGCTCGTTGCGGTCGGCCGCCTCGACGCTCGCACCGGAGGCGGTGAGGCGCGCCGCGAGGGCGGCCAGCCCGTCCGGGTGCGGGCTGCGGACCCGGACCGCGACAGTGCCGCGGGCGATCACCTCGCCGATCGGCGAGTCGGCGAGCAGCCGTCCCCGACCGATCACCACGAGTTGGTCGGCGGTGAGCTGCATCTCGCTCATCAGGTGGCTGGAGACGAAGACCGTCCGTCCCTCGTCGGCCAGCGAGCGCATCAGCTGCCGCACCCAGCGCACCCCGTCCGGGTCGAGACCGTTCACCGGCTCGTCGAACATCAGCACCGGCGGGTCGCCGAGCAGCGCGCCGGCGATGCCGAGCCGTTGGCCCATGCCGAGGGAGAGCGTCCGCCCCGGCTTACCGGCGGCCCGTCCGTCCAGCCCGACGGTGTCCAGCACCTCGTCGACCCGGCGGGTGGGGATGCCGTTGCTGTGCGCCATGGCACGCAGGTGCGCCCGGCCGGACCGGGCCGGGTGGATGGCCCGGGCGTCGAGCAGTGCGCCCACCTCGTGCAGCGGCCGGCGCAGCTCCCGGTACGCGCGCCCGCCGACCAGGGCCTGCCCGGCGGTGGGACGGTCCAGCCCGAGGATCATCCGCATGGTGGTGGACTTGCCGGCGCCGTTGGGGCCGAGGAAGCCGGTGACCCGGCCGGGCGCGATGTCGACTGTCAACGCGTCGACAGCGACTGTCGACCCGAACCGTTTCGTCAACCCACGTAATGTGATCATGCGCTGACGCTAGGCGAGCGACCTGCCGCCCCGCCGCGCCCGAACGGCACCAGCCACCCCTGACTTTCGTCAGGCCGGTGGCGGACTGGTCACCGTACGTACTGCTCCAGCAGTGCCGGGGTGAGCCCGGCCCGGTGGATCGCCTTCAACGCCGCGAGCAGGTCGTCCATCAGTGCCGGTCGGAAGTGCATCAGCAGCACGTCGCCGGGTTGGACCACCTTCTCCGGGGTCTGGTAGCGCACCTTCCCCTCGTGGACGGTCTCGGTCCAGTGGAAGACCGCCTTCGCGCCGCAGTCGTGCGCGGCCCGCAACGTGGTGCTGTCGTGCTCGCCGAACGGTGGCCGGAACAGGGTGGGCCGCTTGCCGAACAGCCCCTCCAGCTTGTCCGCGGCACCGCAGATCTCCTGCTTCTGGTAGTCGTACGACCGGCCGGCCAGCGAGTTGTGGCTGATGGTGTGGTTCTCCACGACCCCGCCCACTGCCTCGATCTGCCGGAAGTAGTCGGTGTGCTCCGCCGCCGCCGGCGAGTTGAGGAACATGGTGACCGGGATACGCGCCTCCCAGATGAAGTCGATCACCCCCGGAGGCCGGGCCAACCCACCGTCGTCGATGGTGATGAAGGCGACCTTCTGGTCGGTCGGCAGGCGGTGCCAGAACGCCGCCGAACCGGTAGCGGTCAGCGGAATCGGCTGCGGCGGCGGTGCCTCGGGAAACGTCGGCACCTGCGACACGTACCAGGCCAGGCTCTTGAACGCCGGTTTCGCCGTCGCGGACGGCGCGGCCGAAGGTGTGGACGCCGGGGCGGACGGACTCGGCTGAGCCGCGGTGACCTGCCGGGCGTGGGCCGCATGGCTGGGACCGACTGTGCAGGCAGTCAACGCCAGCAGGGCCAGAAGCGTTACGGCAGCAGGGATCCGGCGGGTGGGGATGGCTGACACGCCCGGAAACATACCGAGCGGATGTCAGGATCCGGTCAGCCCGGTGACCCCGGGGGAGCGGCGGACCACGAACGCGTCCGGCATCCGGAAGGTGAGATTGTCCGGGCACCACGGCGGGCGGACCACTGTCACCCCGTCCAGCAGCGGCGCGGTCTCGGCCACCACCACGGCCGCCTCCATCCGGGCCAGCACGTCACCGACGCAGCGGTGCGCGCCCGCCCCGAACGCCAGGTGTCGGCGTGATCCACGCTGGCCCGGACGGAACTCGTCGGGTGACTCCACGACCGCCGGGTCCCGGCCGGCGCGGCCCAACCACAGCACCAGGCTGCTGCCCGCCGGCACCGCCGTGCCGCCCAGCGTGCTCTCCGTCGTCGCCACCCGCCGCCAGGTGACGATCGGTGGTTCCAGCCGCAACCCCTCCTCCACCACGTCAGCCACCGCGACCTCGCCGGTGCGCAACCCGGCCCGTACCGCGGGCTCGCCGGCCAGCCGGTGCAGCAGCAGGGTGAGGAACTGCGAGGTGGTCTCCTGCCCGGCGACCAACAGGAAGAAGAGCGCGCCGACCACCACGTCCGGCGGGTGCCCGGCCGCGCGCAGTTCGGCGGCCAACCCGCCACCGACGGCCGCGAAGTCACGCAGTACCCGGTGGAACCGGCCCACCTCGGCGGCGAGCGCCACCTGCCGGTCGGCGTCCAGTGGCGCCCAGAACAACTCCAGCGCGGCGCGGGCGAACTCCTTGACCGCGCCGACCGGCGCGTCCGGCAGCTCGACCAGCCGGGCCAGCACCAGCAGCGGCAGGTCGGCGGCGAGGTCCGCGTACAGGTCGACCGGTTCGCCGGCGTCGAGCGCGGCGCCGATGCGGGCCACCCGGTCCCGGACCAGCGCGGTGAGCCACTGCCGCTGCGCGGCGACCCGGGCCGGGTGCAACGCCTCCGCCACGATCGCCCGGATCTGCGGATGGCTGACACCCGAGTTGTTCGCCAGGGTCGGCGGCAGCCGGAACCGGTGCCCGGCGAGGACCCGCAGCGCGGTCACCGGCATCGGCGTCACCGCGTCCAGCGCGTTGTCCGGCCGGTAGGTGACCGGGTCGGCGAGGACCTGGCGGACCAGCGCGTGCCGGGTCACGACCAGGTGGGTGCCGCCGACGTGGTCCGGCACCCGGGCCACGTCCGGCCATGCGGGGTCAGCCACCTGCGCCCAGCTGCGGAACAGCACCCGGACACGCTAGCCGGAGGCCCCCGGCAGCCCGGCCCGCAGCCGCCAGACGGTGGTGCGCTTCACCCGCACGCTCTCCAGCGCCTCCGGCACCGGCACGTCGTACGAGGCCACCTCGTCGAAGCGGTCCCGGGGCAGGAACGCCCGGCCGGGGTCACCGACCAGCGCCGGCGCGCCGGCCCGGGTGGCGCGCAGCAGGAACCGCAGGACCCGGCGGGCCATCGCATCGCTGTAGAAGACGTCCCCGGCGAGCACCACCTCGGCGTCCCCGGCGTCGCCGTCGAGGATGTCGCCGAACTCGGCGTCGACGCGTACCCCGTTGGCCTCGGCGTTGAGGGCGACCGCCGCCACCGCCAGCTCGTCCACCTCGACGGCCCGCACCGACGCCGCGCCGGCGCGGGCGGCGGCGATGGCGACCAGACCGGAGCCGGAGGCCAGGTCGAGCACCCGGCGGCCGGCGACCAGCTCCGGGTGGTCGGTCACGTAGCGGGCGAGGGCCTGCCCACCGGCCCAGGCGAACGCCCAGAACGGCGGCGGCCGGTCGCTGGAGAACTCGCCCTCGGTCAGCTCCCACAGCCCGATCGGCTCGTCCGCCTGGTGCAGCCGTACCTCGGGCACGAAAGGGACCGGGGCGAGCCGGGCGTGCAGCCGGACGAAGGTGCTGGAGAGCTCGGACACGGCGTGATTCTCCCAGCGGCCCGACTCCCGGCGTGTCGCGGGGGAGCGGTGACCGGTTCACCACGGTCGGTGAAAACCCACCCCGTCCTTGCCGTCCGGTGCGAACACACCCGTCTGGTCGGGCCGGTGCCCCGCTTCTAGCGTTGCGGGGTGGAGGCGACCGAACGGAGGACGGCGGTGGTGACGGTGTGGCGGTATGCGCTGAGGGCAGGGGTGGTGCTGGCCTGTCTGAGCGGGGTGGAGCTGGCGGTGGCCGCCCCGGCACAGGCGGCCTTCACCACCGAGATGAGCGGCCTGCCGGGACGGTTCACGGCCGGCGAGCAGGTGCGGACGATCTCCGCGGTGGTCTCCCAGACGGATCGACGCGCCAGGTGCGCGAAGGTGCGCTGGTCGATGGTGCTCAGCGTGCAGGGCCTCCGGCTCGACCAGGTGAAGATGGACCGGGTGGAGGAGACCGGCGACTTTCCGCTGGAGATCCGTGCCGAGGGTGACGTGGCCCGGTTGACCGACCGGCAACTCGACCCGGGCACGCTCTGCCCGGGCCGCACGGTCACGGCCCGCTACCGGGTGGCCTTCGCCGAGGACGTCACCGAGGGGCGGGTCACCCTCGCCGCCGAGGCGTACGACGCCAACCTGCGCCTGCTGGCCCGGCAGACCGCCACCCGCTCCGTGGTGGGGGTGGGCGGCGTGCCGACCGGTACGCCGAAGCCGACGGCGACCCCACCGGAGCCCACCGAATCGGCGAGTGCGCCCGCCGAGGACGAGAGCGCGGCGACCGAGGAGCCGGTCGAGGAGTACCCGGCCGACGCGGCGCCACCGGCGGCCAACCGTCCGGTCTCGCAGTCCGGCGCGTTCGGCGTGGTGCAGGCGGCGTTCCTGCTCGGCGGGCTGCTGCTCTTCCTCGGGGTGGGGCTGCTGCTGCGGCTGCGGCAGCTGACCCGGGCCGCGGCCGGGGACGCCGACGAGGCTGACCACGACCCCCCGGTGGACCGGCGCTGGGAGCGTCCCGCCGCCGCCGACCCCTGGCGCCGGGCGCACCGCTGATCGAGGACAGTGGGGCCGGCGGACACCCGCCGGCCCCACTGTGTCACTTCGCGAACGCCTGGAACTCGGCGATCCTGACCTGGCTCCGGGCCGGGCTGGCGGTCGCACAGTCCGTCGTCGTGGCCGGGTCGTCGTCCTGCTCGCCCGCGTAGTGCGGGCCGCCGGTGCACTGGCTCGCCAGCACCTCGAGTCGCAGGTGGGTGGCGAGGGTGGTGGGTACCGCGAACGTCCGGAGGTTGATGTCCCGGCTGTACGCCCGGTACGCCCCGCCCGGGAACGCGTCCCCCGCGCTGGTGTAGATGCGCTGCCAGCGCGCCGGGTCCGCGCAGTCGGTGGTCGTCGCGTTGCAGGCGGACACCGCGAACGAGCGCAGGGCACTGAGCGCGTTCTGGGCGCCGGTGTCGGCGTCGCCGGTGATCGCCGGGCGCAGCATCGCGCTGACGTTCACCCGCTTGACCGTCTGCGGGGCGTCCCCCGGCAGCGCCACCGTGAGCTGCCGGCCGGCGACCCCGTCCAGGGAGGCCCAGTTCGTCGCCTCGGTGTCGTCGGCGACCCGGTCCAGGTTGACCCCGTCGCCGGTGATGGTGGCGCCGGACGCGGTGGAGGCGAGGTTGCGGCTCATCCGCAGGTCGACGTAACCGTCCTGACCGGCCTTGGCGACCACGCTGAGCCGCTGGTGCCCGAAGCCGGGAGCCACGGCGAGCAGGTCGTACGTGCCGGCCACCATCTCCACGGTGTCCGGGATCGGCGTCGCCGGGTCGGTGTCCGCCACCGGCACGGCCCGCGCCTCGTACGCCCCCACGTACACCCGGATCGGCGCTTCGGCGCTGTCCCCGCGCGGGCGCAGGGTCAGCGTCGCGTTGCCGCCACTCGGTGAGGCGAAACTGGGCGTCGGGTCGGTGTCGCCGGCACCGTTGGTGGCGGCGTCCCGGCCCATGCCGGAGCGGGCGAACTCGGCCCAGATCAGGTCCTGGTTCGCGCCGCCGAAGCGGAGCAGGTCGGCGGTGAGCATGTTGTCCCGCATGTCGAGCATGCTGACCTGACTGGCGGCCTGTAGCAGGAACGAGTCGAAGACCAGCTGCGACCAGCGCCGGTTGCCCGGGCACTGATCGGCCGCGACCTTGCCCAGTGCGCAGTCGAGCTGCCGTTGCGGTGTGCCGAGGCCGTACCGCTTGACCAGGGCGGAGCGGACCCGGAAGTTGGTGGCGCCCCAGATCTCCCCGTCGGCGTGCACGGCCGGGCCGGCCGTGTTGTAGCCGATGTCGGAGTAGTTGAGTGGGCTGCGGCTCAGGTCGTAGTTGCGGATGCCGCTGACCAGGTTGCCGGTGACGTAGCCGCCGGTGATGAAGGGCGTCTCGCCGGGAGCCCGCAGCCCGTGCTGAAAGAGGTACTCGGCGGCGAGCAGGTCGCCCCACGACTCACCCATCGCTCCGCCCTGGTGGCCGCCGATCCCGCTGTCCGGGCCGGCGATCATCCGGTTGGTGATCGCGTGGGTGTACTCGTGGCCGATCACCGTCATGTCGTAGTCGCCGTCCACGCACGGCGGGTACGGCCCGCCCGCCTGCGGCTGCCAGAGGTACATGTTGGTGGTCGGCGGCAGCCCGTCGCGCGGGGTGCCCTGGTTGGCGTTGTTCCGGTTGCCGCTCAACGCGCCCTGCTGGGCGCGGCCCTGCTCGGCGTCCCCGCCCAGCCCGGACGGGGTGAGGTTGACCGCCTGGAGGTTCCACGACGACTCGGTGAAGCCCAGCTGGTACGACCAGTCGTGCATCCGGTTGTGCATGGCGAAGAGGTTGGCGATCGACGCGTCCGCGTCGTTGCGCTGGGCGGAGGTGAACACCCCCGGGTTGCACCGGGCCTGGTGCCACTGGTCGGTGAAGGGGTACTCGTAACGGCGTTCCGGGCTGGTGGGGGCCGGCACGATCGGGGTGTTCGCGCCCCAGGACAGCACCGTGTTGGCCGAATTGCCGCGCGAGGTGAAGGTCGGTGTGCCGGTGGCCGCGTCGACGTCCCAGGGTTGGCCGGTGGCCGGGTCGCGGAAGGCGGCCTGGCAGCCGGGGGCCGGGTCACCGCACCAGCGCACCCGGGGGTCCTGCCCGGGGCCGAGGTCGCGGGGCGGGGTCGCCGGGAAGACCGCCCAGCTCGGGTTGTCGGAGTCGTAGTCGACGAGGTCCTCGCGGACCAGCACCTGCCCGGTGCTGCCGTCCACGTAGCTGGTGAACGCGGCCGGGTGCTCGGTGTCCGCGCCGATCATTGTCACCTCGTAGGCGGCGCGGGGCCCGTCCAGCGGGGTGGGCACGGCCACCGCCCGGACGGTGTGGCTGGCCACCGCGGTGGCGGTCAGCTTGGCGTCGGCGAGCGCGGCGGCGTACGCCTGCTCGGCGGTGCGGGTGGCCGGTGCTGGTGCGTCGGTGTTCCGGGCCAGTGAGGAGCTGACCGAGAGCACCGCGCCGTCGGCGACCGCGAGTGTGACGAGGCCGTCCGGCCCGGCCGGCAGGTCGCCGAAGCGTTGCCGGAGGGTGACCACTGTGCCGCTGCCGATCGGCCGGACCAGCACTCGTTCCATGTTGGCCACCGCGGCGGCGTCCATGCCGAACAGGTCGCGGTTGGCGGCCAGGTAGGCGCGGGCCGCGGCCTCCGGGTCGGCGGGCAGCCCGCTGGCCAGCGGGGTGCGACCGGGGCCGAGCGCCTGTGGGGTGCCGAGCCGATTCCACCGGACGTCGGGGTCGACGGCGCGGGCCATGCCGCGTTGGCGGGCGTCAGGTGCCGCCGTACCGGTGCGGTTGTCGGCGTCGGCGGGTGCGTGCCCCTCGGCGAACGGCCCGGACCGGCGCTCGGCGGACGCCGCGCCACCGGTGGGGGCCGCGGTGCTCACGCCGGTGGGGAGCAGCGCGGCGACCGTCGCCGTTGTCGCCAGGATGGCGATGAGCCGGCGTCGACGCCGGCTCATCGGGGGTGACCATTCCGGTTGTGGCACGGGACCTCCTCGTGGGAGCGGGATGGCCGGCGATCGCCGACCGTCGCTGCGCGGTGACGCATGCGCATCTGTGGATATCAGTCCGTCGAGGTCGCGGCAAGGTCCCGGGCCGTCGCCACACCAACAGATCGAGATAACTCGACTTTACGAAACAGCCACGCTTGTAAAAGCAGGAGGGCAGCCGGAGTCGACGCAGGATGTTGGAGCGGACGTTGGCAGTGGCCGTCGATGTCGATCGGCCCGTCGAGCTGGCCGCCTGGCGGGACCCGCGCGGAGCTGACAGCCGCGGTGTGGTCAGTCGCTTGGCACGCCGTGCGTGGTCAGTGGCTCGGCGCCCAGTCGGGGTCACGGCCGAACGAGGCCAGCAGGCGGTCCTGCTCGTCGGCGTCGTCGGGCACCCGTACGCCGGTGTGGACCAGGTTGTTGCGCTGGTAGGCGTCGATCTGGCCGGCGAACCACTGGGCGGCGGCGTGCACCGCGTCCGGGTCGAGCCGCGGCTGCGCGCCGATCGCCACCGCCACGTCCCACCCGTGCACGAGGTGCTCGGCGAGGAGTTGCCGGAGGTACTCGGTGGCCGGGGTTTCGCCGCTGGAGAGGTGCACGGTTCGGTCGATGGCGCCGGGGTGGGTGGCGGCGATCTCGGCCTGCGCGGCGGCTTCCCGCGCCGTCGCGATCGGGTCGGCGCCGAGTTGGTCACCGTCGAGCCGGTCGCCGACCTCGTCGATGGTCCGGCCGGCGAGCAGCGGCACACTCCACCGGTCCTCGGTCACCACGTGGTTGACCAGGGTGCGGACGTCCCAGTCCGAGCAGGGCGTCGGGTCGGACCACTGGCCGGGCTCGATCTGGTCCACCCGGTCGATGAACTCGGCCAGGCTCCGGCGGTACGCCTCCAGTAGATCCATGCTGCCGATTGTTCCGGTCGGCGAGGCGGGCCGAGCCCGTTTTGCCCGGCCTGGTGCGGCGGATCGTGCTGGTTGCCCAGCTCGGCCCAACTCGGCCCAGCTCAGTCCAGGTCGGCCGGGTCCAGGCCGAGCTCTCGGGCGGTGACCAGCCGGACCCACTCGCCGAACTGCCGGCGGGAGATCACCCGGTCGTGCACGGCGAGTTGGACGGCAAGGCCGTCCATCACCGCGCTGATCCGCCAGGCGGCCCCGTCGGGGTCGGCGCACTGGAAGGTGCCGTCGGCCACCCCGGCGGTGATCACCGCGGCCAGGTCCTGCCGCCAGCGCAGGTCGAGCCGGCGGGAGACCTTCTCCAACTCGGGAGTACGCAGCGACTCGGACCAGCCGTCGATCCACATCGACCAGGAGGTGGCCCGCCCGGCCGGTGTGTAGAGCTTGAGGATTCGGCGGAGCTTGGTCAGCGGTGGGGCCGAGGAGCGGGTCACCACGTCCAGTCGGGCCAGGTCCTGCTCGACCGCGTACGCGAAGGCTTGTGCGAGCAACCGCTCCTTGGTGGCGAAGTGGTAGAAAACCAAGGCCTGGCTCACGCCCGCGGCATTCGCCACGTCCGCCGTCCGGGTGTTGGCCAGACCGCGCTCCACGATCACGTCACAGGCGGTGCGCAGCAGGGCATCCAGGCGGATCTCGGCCGCACGTCTCGTCACGACCGTTACCGTAGCCCATCCGACCGAACACGAACAGTTACCGCCACCCGCCGATCGGCGCGGTGACAGTCGGAAGCCGGACACTTCCTTCGGGTGTCTTCGGTCGTTTCACGAAGGTTGTTAGTGGAGGTCCGCCGCCCGGTGTCGGGGGGAGGAGGCGTCGATGGTCCGGCGTGCGACGCGGTGATGACGATCATTGCCTAGTGATGTCGGAGTGTGACGGTCCGTGCTGGATCGGGATATCAGGTCAGCCCCCTAGGAAGCCTGCCGGGAGTGGCTCCGGCCCAGCTCCGGCCATGCCGGACCGGGGCGGCTCCGGTCCCGCCGAACACGGGGGACGCGCCGAGGCGACCCCGAGTTGGCAGTCAAACACCGGCTCGGCTAAAGTTCTCATCCGTCACCCGGGAACGTCCGGGGGCGTGCGGACGTAGCGCAGCTGGTAGCGCATCACCTTGCCAAGGTGAGGGTCGCGGGTTCGAATCCCGTCGTCCGCTCGGAGCTGCCGCCACGCATGACGGGGGCAACCTCGGTGGGGTGGCCGAGAGGCGAGGCAACGGCCTGCAAAGCCGTGTACGCGGGTTCAAATCCCGTCCCCACCTCGGCAACAAGCACGGGCGATTGGCGCAGTGGGAGCGCGCTTCCTTGACACGGAAGAGGTCACTGGTTCAAACCCAGTATCGCCCACCAGAGGAGAACGGCTCGTTACCGGAAGACCCGGTGACGAGCCGTTTCGCTTGTGGCGCGACGGTCGTCAGTCGACGCTGAGCCGGTAGCCGATGCCTCGGACGGTGTGCACGCGCAGGGTGTCGTCGACGGCATGCAGTTTGCGACGTAACCGCTTCACGGCCGAGTGCAGGATCGACGTGTCGCCGAGGAACGCGCATCCCCAGACCGATTCGAAGAGCCTCTGGTACGTCCAGACGCCGACCGGTGCGGTGGCGAGCTGGGTGAGCAGGTTGCGCTCGAGTCGGGTCAGGGCCAGCGGTTCTCCGCGCCACGTCACCCGGTGGTCGAGGGGGTCGATGGTGAGGTCACCGAGGTTGATCTGGCCGGCGACGCCGACGGCCTGGGCGGCTGCGATCGGAGCGGGGGCGGAGGCGGCGGCGGAGGGGAGTCGCGCCGGCCCGCTGATGACCGGTCCGCCGATCATCGCCTGCAACTCCGCGAGGTCGGTGCAGATCACCAGGGTGCCGAGGCCGTCCAGGCGCCGGACCATCCGCTCGCGCACCGACACGTCAGCTGTCACGCAGAACACGAGGGACACATCGTCGATCACTGTCGCACCTCCCCAGGAGCCAGTAAAAGACAACGCTGTCTGAACCCCGTAGTCAATGGTTTCCGTCGGGTGGTCACCCGTGATCCAGTCTGGTTGCCGGGCAGCCTCGCGATCGCCTTCAGAAGGTCAACAGGCGGAACTCGCCCACCGGCCGGAAGCCGAGGCCGCGGTAGACCGACTCGCCGACGGCCGACGAGGTGAGGGCGGCGGTGCGGGCACCCCGTTCGCCGGCCAGTTCGATGGCGGCCCTGGTCATGGCCGCGCCGATTCCCCTGCGTCGCTGCTCCGGCTGCGTGCCGACGAAGTAGAGGGTGACCACATCGTGGCTGATCCAGGCGACGGCCGTTGCGACGACCCGGCCGTCGTCGAGGCGACCGGCCAGCCGGAGCACGCTGCCGTCGCCGGTGAACGCCTTCTCCCGTTCGATCGTCGCCGCGACGCCGTCCGCCGGAATTCCGGACACCCGGGCATACGCCGGGACGAACGTGGCGAGATCGGCGGTCTCGGCGATCCGCACGCCGGCGGGAGTCGGCGCATCGGACACCTCCCCGACCCCCACGGTCATGATCGGCATCCGGGCGACCTGTAGCGCACCGAGCGAGACCAGGCCGTCCGCGGTGCCGGCGTCACTGTCCGGGCCAACCCACCAGATTCGGGGTACGCCGTGCAGGCGCTTTCGGGCCTCGGCGAGCGCGTCCTGCGGTGTGCGCCCGGCGACCCGCAGCACGCCGTTGAGGGGTGCGTGCGGCACCTCACTGCGGTAGGTCGGGAGGTCCGGGCCCCCGGCGACGCCGATGTTCCAACCGAGCAGGTACGCCCGGTGCGCGGCCAGCACCGTGTCGAGAGGCTCCATGATCTGGATCGTAACGCGGCGGCCGGCAACCCCTTCGGCCAGCGGAAACAGCTCGATTCGACGGCTGTGACCGGCGGTACTTTGTCGATCGTTCCAGATAGCGGGTAGCGTTCAGCCATGGCCCGCACCCGTGAGTTCGACCTCGACGCCGCGGTCAACGCTGCCATGGACGTGTTCCGGAGCAAGGGGTACGAGGGCACCTCCATGCGGGACCTCTCCGAGGCGACCGGCCTGGGCAGCGGCTCGCTCTACGCCGCGTTCGGCAGCAAGGACGGCCTCTACCTGGCGGTGCTCGACCTGTACCGGCAGCGCTACGCCACACCGATGGTCGACCTGCTGCGCTCGGGCAACGACGCGCGAGTGGTCATCCGTGAGGTGTTCATCGGCACCGTGGACGACATCACCGGAGACGGCCGGCACCTCGCCTGCCTGATCGTCGGAGCGTCGATGGAACGGGCGCACCAGGATGTGCGGGTCGCCGAGCGGCTCCGCTCGACCACCCAGTCCCTGGAGTTGGCGCTCTACGACCTGCTCGCCGAGGCGCAGTTGCGGGGTCTGATCACCACCGACCGCAGCGCCACCGACCTGGCCGGCTTCCTGGTGACCAGTCTTCAGGGTCTGCGGGTGATGGGTGCCATCAACCCGGACCGGGCAGCGCTGACGCGTTACGCGGAAGTCGCGCTCACCTGCCTGGACTGACCGCCGGACACGGTGGTCGGCCGGTCACCCCGAATGAGGAGTCGAGCATGAGAGCGGTTGGACTGCTGCGCTACGGCGGGCCCGAGGTGCTGCGGGTGGTCGACCTTCCGACGCCGCACGCCGGCCCTGGTGAGGTCCGCATCCGGGTACGCGCCGCGGCGGTCAACCCCGCGGACACGCTGATCCGGGCCGGCATGACGCCGGTGCGACTGCGCGGCGGCGACCCGCTGCTGCCCGGTCAGGACATCGCCGGCACCATCGACGAGGTGGGTTCCGGGACCAGTGGTGCTCTCGCCCCGGGTGACCCGGTGATGGCCATGATCAATCCGACCCGGGCGGCCGGCGGCGGGTACGCCGAGTGGGTAGTGCTCCCGGAGACCTGGGTGGCGCCCGCGCCGGCGGGCGTGTCACCCGCCGAGGCGGCCACCCTGCCGTTGAACGGGTTGACCGCCCTGCACGCCCTGGACCAGTTGCGGCTGCCACCGGGCAGCACCCTCGCGGTGACCGGAGCGGCCGGCGCCGTCGGCGGGTACGCGGTACAGCTCGCCAAGGCCGCCGGGCACCGGGTGTTGGCCGACGCGGCGCCCGACGACATCGAACTGGTCAATGCGCTCGGCGCCGACGTGACGGTGACCCGAGGTCCCGATGTCGCCGACCGCTTCCGGGAGCACGCCCCGGACGGGGTGGACGCCGCTGTCGACGCCGCGTTGCTCGGCGGGGCGTTGCTGCCGGCGGTGCGCGCGGGTGGTGCCGTCGCGCTGCTGCGCGGCGGGCCGGATCCGGTGCTGCGGGCGCAGGCCGACCAGCGGAGGATCGACATGGTGTCCGCGTACGTGCACGAGTACGACGGCCGCCGTGACAAACTCGACCTGCTTCGGCGGCTTGCCGAGGAGGGTGCGCTGACCCTGCGGGTCGCCGGCCGGTTCCCGCCGGAGGAGGCGGCCCGGGCGCATCAGCTCCTGGAGGCCGGAGGGGTGCGCGGCCGTTTGGTCATCGAGTTCTGATTCCGCCGCCGGCACCACCGGGGCATGCTGGCCCACTCGCCGGCCGCGACGCCTACCCGCTGGCGGAGAGCAGCGCCTCGGCGAGGTCGGTGCGGGCGCTGAGCAGCGTCCGGCCCCTTCGGTGGGTCACCACCAGACCGGCCGCGCGGAGTGCGGTGAGGTGTTGGGAGACCCCGCCGGGTGACATCTCGCTACGGCGGGCCAACTCGGTGGTGCTGACCGGCGAGGTCAGCTCGGCGAGCAGCCGTGCCCGCCCCCGACCGATCACGGCGGCCAACGCTTCCGGCACGCCGTTCGGACGCTCCCAGACGGCGCCGAGCCCGCGGGCGGGATAGGCGAGTTGTGGCGCGTCCCCGGCGGACACGCTCAGCACCGACGGCCAGACGAAGACGGACGGAACCAGCACCAGGCCCGGGCCGTCCGTGACGTCCGGGGCCAGGCAGTGCCGCTGGGCGACGAGCAGGGTGTCATCCTCCCACCGCACCTGCCGATGCAGGTCGTTGAGGAGCACCGCGGCGCCGTCCTCGGCGAGGATGCGGGCGCGGGCAGTGACGTCCGCGTCGAGCAGCAGCCGCAGCCGGGGCCAGTGCGGGGCCAGGGCGATCCGCCAGTACGCCTCGATCTCTTCGGAAAGCCGGCGCAGCCCGGCCGGCGGGTCGGCGTACAGGGCGGCGAGCGCTGGAGTGCGCTCACCCGGGTACAGGTCCAGGTGCGCGCGCACGGTGGCGGCCGGGGTGGCGCGCAGGGCGGCGAGTTCGGCGGCCAGATCCGGGATGAGGCCGGTGTGTGGCGGGGTGAGGAAGTCGGCCAGGTAGCCGGGCGGGGCCGGAACGAGCTGCCAGAGCAGCCCGCCGTTCGGGCCGACCAACCCGGCGTCCAGCAGCGGTGGACGGACCCGGCGTACCCAGGGCAGATGGACGGCATGGTCGCCGGGGTCGCGCAGCACACGGACGCTCGCGACCACCTCCCACAGGCAGGAGACGGCGAACCGGACGCGGGCGACAGCGCCCGCCGACAGGCTGATGGCGACCACGGCACCCCCGGTGGATTTAGCTGGGACTGAAACATTATCGCCAGGCTCGGGGTCACCCGAGACTTGCCGGGTGAGCGAACACCACACCCGAGCTGAACTGTTCCGATCCCAGCACACCGCCGGGTCGCCGCTGGTCCTGGTCAACGCCTGGGATGCCGCGAGCGCCCGCATCGTGGCGGCGGCCGGCGTCCGCGCGGTGGCCACCACAAGCGCTGGCGTCGCCTGGAGCCTGGGGGCGTCCGACGGCGACGTCCTCGGTCGCGACGTAGCCGTCGAGCTGATCGGCCGGATCACCGCCGCCGTGTCGCTGCCGGTCACCGCGGACATCGAGTCGGGGTACGGGGCGACACCGGCGGAGGTGGGCGTGACCGCCCGAGCGGTGATCGACGCGGGCGCCGTCGGAGTGAACGTCGAGGACGCCCGACGGGGGGCCGGCCCGCCGCTGCGCGACGTGCCCGACCAGTGCGCCCGGATCGGCGCGGTGCGGGGCGCGGCCGACGCGGCGGGCCTGGCACTCTTCGTCAACGCCCGGATCGACACGTTTCTCAGTGGTGCCGGGGATGTGGACGAGACCGTGGCCCGGGCTCGCGCCTATCTCGCCGCTGGCGCAGACGGCATCTTCGTGCCGGGGGTGGTCGACCCGGTGACCATCCGGGTGTTGGTGCAGGCGGTGCCGGCGCCGCTGAACGTGCTGGCCGGGCCGGGCGCGCCGACGGTGGACGAGTTGGCCCGGCTGGGGGTGGCCCGGGTGAGCCTCGGCTCCTCGGTGGCCGAGGCCGCGTACGCGGTTGCCCGCCGCGCGGCCGACGAGGCGCTCGGCGCGGGTACGTACGGCGCGTTGGCGGACGCCCTCGACTACGGCAGGCTCAATGAGCTGATGCGGTGAGCGGTGCGGGCTGCGGGTGAGACGGGTCGGCCGCCTCGCCGAAGGCGGCCGACCCGGAATCACGTTGATCTGGCGGCTCCGCCAGCGATGGAAGTGGTCGTGTCACAGCGGAGGCGCGATGTCCCGCCGCTCCTCGACCTGCCGGTACTCCACCGGCTGCTCGGTGGTCGTGACCACCTGGCGGCGGCGACCCCAGATCAGCGTGGTCATGATCAGGCCGAGGACGCCGGCGCCCATCAGGATCCAGCCGACCACGTCGAGGTTGATGCCGCCGACGCTCGCGTCCAGTGCGAAGGTGAGGATCGCGCCGAGCGCGATCAGGAAGATGCTGGTGCCGATACCCACGACAGCCTCCTTAAGGGGGTGTGGTGCGCTGTCGGACCCTTCAGTACCCCGGCCGGGACCAGCGCAACCACGACCGACGAGGGCGCCGTGCCAAGCGATCTTGGCGTCGGGTAGAGTTCACCTGTCGCCGGCGCTTGCCGGGGACGTGCGGACGTAGCGCAGCTGGTAGCGCATCACCTTGCCAAGGTGAGGGTCGCGGGTTCGAATCCCGTCGTCCGCTCGCGATGCGCCCCACGGGGCCGCCACGGGCGATTGGCGCAGTGGGAGCGCGCTTCCTTGACACGGAAGAGGTCACTGGTTCAAACCCAGTATCGCCCACCATCTATGCAAGTTGATCGGCTGGCCCGTTACCGGATATCCGGTAACGGGCCTCGGCTTTTCTGCTTCGGCGTCCGAGGCGATGCGGTCGAGCGCCACCTGGCCATCGGGCCCGTCACTCGCCGGCGCGGAGTACCTCGCTCAGCCGGTCGCGTCGCCGCAGCGCCGACTCGACAGGTACGACGGTGGCGGCCGCCGCCAGCAGCGCCACGCTCGCCAGGCCCAGCAGCCACCACGGCAGGACCGTCGCCGGGTCGTCGCCCTGGCCGGTGAGCAGCCGCAGGTCGAGCGGGCCGAGCGTCAGGCGCGCGAGCAGGGCCCCGAGTAGCGGGCCGCACACCGCGGCGACCACGACCGGCGGCAGCAGCTCTCCGGCAGCGACCCAGCGGACGTCGCGTGGTCGCAGGCCGAGGGTCCGCAGCCGGGTCAGGGTCTGCCACCGCTCCGACGCACCGGCGGCTGCGGCGAGCGTGAGGCCGAGCACTCCCAGCGCCAGCAGCACCGCGGCGGCCGTCCACGCCAGTCGTAGTAGCCCTTCGGTCAGCGGAGCCACTCGCTGCGCCCGCAGGGCGTCCGCGCGCAGCACGACGTCGGCGGCGACGCCGGTGTTCGACACGGCCCGCGCCGCGCCGGGACCGGTCACCCAGACGGTGTTCGGAACGGCGGGCAGCCCGGCCTCGGCGAGGGCTGCGGCGTCCACCATGACGACGTCGTTGGCGCCGCCGACGGAGGGAGCGGTACCGACCGCGGCGAGACGGATCGCCGGGGCGCCGTCCCGGGGTAGTTGCAGCCGCGTGCCGGTCCGCAGAGCACCGTCGCTCGATCGGACCAACGCTGGGATGTCCCCGGGGCCGGGACCGGGTGCCGTGAGCCGGGCCAGCGCCGGCGCGTCGGGCAGCGGAGTGCTGGCCAGCAGGCGCTGGAAGGCGGCGGTGTCCACGATGACCAGCCGTGGGGTGAGCAGTGTCGACTCGGTGAAGACGCGTGCCGAGTCGGTGACCTGCGCGACGACGACCTGCTCTACCCCCGGTGCGGCGGCGACGCGTTCGGCGAGTGCGGGCGTGGCGGCGTCGGCGCCGACGTCGAGGCGGGCGTCGGCGCCGACGGTGCTCCACGCGCCGTCGGCCAGGCCCCGGGTGACTGTGGTGCCGAGGATGAGCGCGAACGACGCGAGCGCCGTGGTGCTGACCAGAACCAGCAGCGGCAGCGCGCGCCCGGCCGTTGTGGCCGCCTGGGCGGCACTGAACACGGCCAGCGGGCGGCGCGAGCGCAGGGCCCGTCGGAGCGCGAACCGTGCCCCGAGGGGTAGTAGCCGGAGCAGGACGAGCGAGCCGACGAGCGCGCCCAGAGTGAGGGCGCTGATCGGCAGGATCAGGTCTCCGGTCAGCTCACCGGTGTCGCCGTCGGAGGCGACGGGCAGGAGCCCGCGCTGGTGCAGCGTGACGAAGGCGGCGACCGCGGCGATCAGGACAGCGGCCTCCACGGCGGCGCGGCGCAACTGGCCGGTGGCCCGGATCCAGCGCCGAGCGGCCGGGTTGGCGGGTTGGCGCCGGTCGCGGCTGGCGCGGGCGGCGGTGAGGGTGCCGAACGTCGGCCCGGCGACGGCACCGGCCAGGACCACGGGAACGGCCCATGTCCAGGAGACGCCCGGTGCGGCCGCGCGGGCGAGCGCGAGCCCGACGGCGGCGGCCGACAGGGACACCACTGTGGACTCGATGATCAGTTCCGCGCCGAGGTCGGGTAGCGCCGCCCCACGCTGCCGGGCGGCGCTCAGCACCGGGGTACGGCGGCGGACCAGCAGGTCGGCGGCGAGCAGCAGGACCAGTACCGTGGCGGTCAGCACCCCGGCGAGCAGGACGGCGGCCTGTGCGGAAGCGGCGCTGTTCCGGGTACGGGCGTCGCGCAGGGCGGTGTCGAGTTGCGACTCCCACAGCAGGGACTGTTCGCGGTCGCCTGATGAGCCGGAAGCCGCCTTGAGCTTGACCACCTGGCTGGCGAGCGCCGCGGTGGCGTCCCAGGTGAGCGCGTCGGGAACGGGTGCGAAGTGGACGGTGCGCCGCAGTTGGTCCTCGTCGACGGCGAGCCGGGCGTCCGGTAACGACTCGCGCGACAGCAGGCCGGCGAACCGGGTGGTCCCCACGCCGTCGGCGCCGGGTACGGGGCGCAGTAGCGCCGGGGCGAGTCGCCACGCTGGGTCGGCGCTGTCCGCGGGTCGGTAGATCCCGCTGATCCGGACGTCCTTGTCGCGACCCTGGCCGTCGCTGACCGGGATGCGGTCGCCGGGGCCGAGGTCGAGTGCTGTGGCGTCCTCCTCGGACAGGCCGACCTGCACCGGCCAGGGCGGTCCGTCGTAGGGGGTCTCGACGTACTCGTCGGAGACGGCGGGGCCGGGCCGGCTGCCGGCGATCCAGGTCACGTCCGGGCCGCCGAGGTCACCGGCCAGGTAGGTGAACTGGAAGGTACGCGGCACGCTGCCGCCGGTGATGCTGAGGATCGGGCCGTTGACGGCGGCGACGGGCGGGAGCAGCGCGGCGTCCAGGTCGGGCCCGAGCGCGTCGGTCGCCCGGGCGCGGAAGTCGTCTATGGCCTCGGCGAGGCCGGGCATCCGCACCCGCCCGCCGGTCGGCCCGTCGTCGCGTTCCCAGTTGGCATGGACGAGGACGTTCGCGTCGGTGCCAGCGCGGCGGACCGTGTCCTGGACGGCGTCGTCGGCGGCGGCGCGGAGCAGCGCCGGCACGGCCCCGGCGAGCAGCGTGACGGCCGCGATGACGGCGGCGGTGAGCAGCAGCGGCCCCGCGTCGGTACGGCCTCGACCGCGGATGCTGGGCCAGTGCGGCGCCGGCCACCGGCGGGTCAGCCACCTGTTCACGGCGACACCCTCAGGTGCGCGGCGTCGGCCCGGCGGACCTGGACGGTGACCACGACGGCGACCGCCAGCATGCATCCGGCCAGCAGGACGGCGAGCAGTGCGGCCTCGGCTGGCCACGGCCAGTGTGGCTGGGGGGCCGGAACGGGCGCGGCGCCGGTGTCGGAGCGCACGAGCAGGGGAGCGACGACGCGGGTGGCGAGCGCGCCGACGGCCGCGCCCGCCGCGAGCAGGGGCAGCAGAACGCCGGCGTGCTGGCCGAGCAGCACGGCCCGGATGCCGCGTCGGGACATCCCCAGGCCGCGCAGCCGCGTCACCTCGACGGCCCGGACCTGTAGATCACCGGTGACGTGCAGGACGACGCCGGCGAGCAGCAGCAGGGCCGCGGCCGGGACGATGAGCCGGAGCGCGGCCGGCACCCCGGCACTCAGCGGGCCGCCGGTGAGGCGGGCGGTCTCCGCCTCGCGGGTCGCGACGGTGCCCAGGTGCAGGGCGGTGGCCCGCTCGGCGGCACCGGGACCGGCTGGGTGGCCGACCCACCAGGCGTCGACCGGGAACGTCAGGTCGCCGATGACGGCGCGTGCCCGGGACAGCGCGTCCAGGTCGGCCAGGACGGCGACGGCGCCCGGGGCGGACGGTACGGTCGGCACGACCTCGGCGACGACGACCGGGACGGGCGTGGTGCCGACCGTGACGCTGAGCTGGCTGCCGCTCTGGGCGCCGACCTCGCTGGCGAAGCGGGCGGAGACGGCGACGGGCACCGGGCCCGGGTCCGGGAAAGCGGTGGCGACGAGGGTCCGGGCGGCGTCGTCGGCGCCGCCGAGGTCGACGGTCGCGGCCATCCGCAGCGCGGTTCCCGTCGGCGTGGCGGACGCCGTGACGGTCAGGTCGTTCACCTTGCTCGGGACCGGCGGCGCGGACGTGGCGGTCCAATCCGATCCGTCGGTGGGCCTCTCCGCCGACCCGGCGGACGGCACGGTGAGTGTGACGGCTACGGCGACGGGTCGGCCGACCGCGTCGGAGGTGATCGGCAGGGCGACTGCGACGAGGCGCTGCCCGTCAGCCGTCGCGCAGGCGGGCAGCCGAAAGTCCTGACCGTCGAGCGGTACGGCGGGACCGGTGCAGGACGTCCGGAGACCGGTGGTGTCCTGCAGCAGCAGCCGGGGCGTCACGGCGAGCGGGGTGTCACCGGCGGCTGTCCCGCTCAGGACGAGCGGGGCCCCGGTCGGAACGGCGAGGCCGGTGACCCGGGTGCGTGGCGCCAGCGTGGTGCCCACGTCCGCCCATCCGCGGTCGCCGTCCAGCCGCCCGCGCAGCAGCGCGTCGGCGCGGGTGGTGTCGACGGCTACCAGGCGCGGCGCATCGCCGGCGCCGCCGAGCCACTGACCGACGGCGGTACCACGGTCGAGGACCGGACTCACGGCCCCCGCGGTGGCCGCGCCGACGAGCGCGCCCTCTCCGGGCACCGGCGCCGTGCTGAGGGTGAGTGCCAGGTCGGTGCCGACGGAGAGCGCGGCCTGGTCGCGTTGCGACTGGTGCCACGTGTTGTCGAAGGCGAGGCCGAAGGTTCCGGCCGCGCAGGCCAGTCCGACGAGCAGCCCGGCGGCGACCGCCTGTGGCCGGCGGGCGGTCTCGGAGACCGCCAGCGGAAGGACCAGCCCGCGGGCGCGGTACGCCAGCCGGTCCGCGCCGCGAAGGGCCGGCAGTACCACCCGGAGAGCCAGGGCGGCGCCCGCGGTGAGCAGCAGCGCCGGCGCGAGCACCCGAACCGTGTCGGCGCGTGGGCTGGCGGTGGAGGGCTGCGCGTACAGCTGCCACCAGCCGGCGGCGGCGAACACCGCGAGCATCAAGTCGGCGCCGGATCGGGCCAGCAGTTCGCGGCGGGTGCGCTGGTCGCCGGCGACCGGGACGGGCCGGATCGCCAGGACGGTGAGGACAGCCGCGAGCACCAGCGCGCCGACGGTGACCGCGAGGACCTGGGCACCGGCGATGGCCGGCCGGACGGTCAGGCCGGCGTCGTCCATCGGCGGCAGGTGGGTCAAGCCGGCGTGCACAGCCGACGAGGCCGGTATCGCGAGCGCGGCGGCGACGGCGGCGACGAGCCCGGCCTCGAGTGCCGCGGTGGCGGCGAGTTGGCGACGGCTGGTGCCCAGGGCGGACCGCAGGGCGGTCTCGTCGGCGCGTATGCCAGTGGTCAGCCGGCCGGCGAGGACGAGTGCCGTCGCGGCCAGGACACCGCCGAGGACGGCGACGGCGAGCACGACGGCGGCGGTGACCTGCCGTTGGTCGTCGGCGGACCGCAGGGTCAGCGGAAGGTCGGAGGCGACACGTGCGAGCCCGACGCGGTCGCCGAGGGTGCCGGCCAGCCGGCGGTCGGCGGTGCGGATGGCCCCGGCCACGGTCTCCAGGTCGTGGCGGTTGGGCTGGGACAGGTCCGGATGGGCGGTGACCTCCATCCGGTCGACTGTGGCACCGGTGGTGACCAGGTCGGCGAGGTCGACGAGGAACGGGCCGTAGGCGTTGACCGGCTGCATGAAGCGGCCGTCCCGGTAGCCGGTGGCGGAGCCGGCCGCGGCGAGCGGGTCGCGGTCCCAGCCGCGTCCCGGCAGGGGGCGTACGACACCGACGACTGTCACGTCGATGGCCGGGACGGGCGCGTGGGCCAGTTCGGCGCCGAGGCGCACCCGGCGACCGGGGGTGAGGCCGAGCAGTTGTGCGGTGGATTCCAGCAGCACCGCGTCGCCAGGGTGCTGTGGCCAGCGCCCGGTGACCAACTCGCCGCGGGTGGGCAGGTCGTCCAGCCCCGACAGGTACGCCTGGGCCGGGACAGTGGTGCCCTTGGCGAGCCCGGGCGGCAGCGCCCGCAGCACCGTGGACGCCCGTGCGGTCGTGGTCGCCGGGAACGGTGTGAGCGCGGAGGCCACCACGGTGCGGGTGTCGGCGGCGACGGACGGCGTGTGCTGGCCCTCGACGGCGCCGGTGTAGACGGTCACGTCGACGGCGGCGGGGGCGGCGCGGGACATGGCGACCTCCAGCGCCCGCTCGGCGGTGCGGGTGACCAGCAGGGTGCAGGTACCCAGCACTGTCGCGCCGATCGTGACGACCCCGAGGAGGGCTGCCAGCAACGGCCACTGCGCGCGGGCGCGCCGGCTGACCAGCCTCATCGTCGCGTCACCCGGCGTCCGGCACGGGTGCGTACGGCTGCTCGGCCGCCTGCTCGTCGAGGTGCCCGTCGTGGATGCGGATCACCCGGTCGGCCAGGGCCATCATCACCGCGTCGTGCGTCGACACCAGGACGGTGACGCCTTCGGATTCCACTATCCCGCGCAGCAGGGCCATCACCGACAGGCCTGTCTCGGCGTCCAGTTGCCCGGTGGGCTCGTCGGCGAGCAGAAGCTGGGGCGAGGCGGCCAGCGCGCGGGCGATCGCCACCCGCTGCTGCTGGCCGCCGGACAGCTCGGCCGGCCGCTGCCGGGCGTGGTCGGCCAGGCCGATCAGCTCCAGCAGCAACTCGACCCGCCGCTCGCGCTCGGCCGGGGCGACGCGGGCCATCCGCAGCGGGGCCGCAACGTTCTCGGCGGCCGACAGCACCGGGATCAACCCGAAGCTCTGGAAGACGTACGACACCTTCTCGCGCCGCAGCCGGGACAGGCCGTCCTCGTCGAGCGCTGTGACGTCGGTGCCGTCGACGTGCACGGTGCCGGCGTCCGCGCGGTCCAGGCCGCCGATGACGTTGAGCAGGGTGGTCTTGCCCGAACCGGACCGGCCGACGAGCGCCACCATCGAACCGGCGGCCACGTCGAACGACACGCCGTTCAGGGCGTGGACGACTGTCGGCCCGGTGCGGAAGCGCCGGTGTACACCGCGCACGCTGAGCAGCGGCTCGTTGCTCATTCGCCGCTTCCCGAGTCGGGGTGGATCGTGATGTGGTCGGGTTCCAGGGCCAGCCGGACCCGTCGGGTCAGCGCCAGCGCCTGGCGGAACTCGCGGGGCACCTGGACCCGCCCGGCCCGGTCCATCACCGCGTACTCCTCGGCGGTCATGTGCGTGTCGCCCTCCGCGTTGGTGGTGGTGCGCCGCAGCACCTCGCTGCTGGTGCGCCCATCCCGGATCGCGACGGTCCGTTCGACCTGGCCGCTGACCTCCGGATCGTGGGTCACCACGACGACTGTGACGCCGTAGCGCCGGTTGACGTCCCGCAGCACGCCGAAGACCTCAGCCGACGTGGCGGCGTCCAGCTCGCCGGTCGGCTCGTCGGCGAGCAGGACCCGCGGCTGGTTGGCCAGCGCCACAGCGATCGCGACCCGCATCTGCTGCCCGCCGGAGAGTTGCCCGGGGCGCCGATCGGCGCAGTCGGCGACACCGAGGCTGTCCAGCAGTTCGGCCGCGCGCTCCCGGCGCTCCTTTTTAGCGGTGCGGGCTGCCGTCATCGGCAGGTCCACCATCTCCCGTGCGGTCAGGTAGGGGATCAGGTTGCTCGCCGTCTGCTGCCGTACGAACCCGACGGTGTGCCGCCGGTAGTCCACCCGGTCGGCGCGGGACATGGCCAGCAGATTCCACCGGTCGACCCGGACCCGCCCGGCGGTGGGGGCGTCGATGCCGGCCAGGATGGAGAGCAGCGTCGACTTGCCCGATCCGGAGGCGCCGACGACGGCGACCAGCTCACCGCTCTGCACTGCCAGGTCCAGCCCCTGTAGTGCCTGCACCTCGATCGAACCGGTCTGGTAGATCCGCACCAGGTTCTCGCAGACGATGAGCGCGTCCCGGCCGAACTCGGGGGCCCGCGCGGATGGCTGCGGCAGGGACAGCGGTGAGCTGGACATGATTGAAGCAGTTTCGCAATCGGCGGCTTCGTCGACCATGCCCGGGGCGGCTTTCCTGCATGCTGGACGGCACCGCCTCGGGGTTCTGCCACGGGCAGATCCGCTGCCGGCGAACAGGGGTGTCCTCCGCCGACCCGGGCCGGCAGGGTGGAGCGCATGAGACTGCTGGTGCTGGGCGGTACGGGTTTCGTGGGCGGGGCGACGGTCACTGAGGCGGTCCGCCGTGGCTGGTCGGTGACGGTGTTCAACCGCGGGCTGCACGGCATGGTGCCGCCCGGCGTACACCGGTTGCGTGGTGATCGCACCGCCCCGGACGGCCTGGCGGCTCTGGCCGGAGGCGAGTGGGACGTCGTGGTGGACACCTGGGACGGCGCTCCACGGGCGGTACGGGACGCGGCCCGCACGCTGGCCGGCGCGGTCGCGCACTACGCCTACGTCTCCAGCGGCTCGGTCTACGCCCCGCCGGTCCCGGCGAACGTCGGCGAGGAGGCGTCCACGGTGGAGGCCCGCGCCGACGCCACCGAGGGGGACTACGCGCAGTTGAAGGCGGGCGGGGAGTTGGCCGCGACGGAGGTCTACGGCGAGCGGGCGTTGCTGGTGCGTGCCGGGCTGATCCTCGGGCCGGGGGAGGACATCGGCCGCCTGCCCTGGTGGCTGCGGCGGGTGTCCCGGGGCGGTGACGTGCTCGCGCCGGGCCCGGCCGACCTGCCCGTGCAGTACGTCGACGTGCGCGACCTGGCCCGGTGGACGCTGGACCGGGCCGTCGAGGGAACGGGCGGCGCGTTCAACGTGATCAGCCACCCGGGGCACACCACCATGGGCGAGCTGCTGGACTCGGTCGTCGCGGTGACCGGCTCCGACGCCCGACTGCGGTGGACCGACCCGGAGCCGATCCTGGCCGCTGGCGTGGTCCCGTGGAACGACCTGCCGATCTGGGTACCGCGCGGTCACGAGTTCCGGTGGTTGCAGGAGCGTGGCGTGCAGAAGGCGTACGCCGCGGGGTTGACCTGCCGACCGGTGGCCGACACCGTCGCCGACACCTGGCGTTGGCTGACCGCCGTGGGGTCGGTGCCGCCGCGCGCCGGTCGACCGGCCCGGGAGCCGGTGGGCCTTGACCCCGAGCGGGAGGCGGCGCTGCTCGCCGTCTGAGCCCTGGGCCGCTCAGGTCTGCGCCACCGGCAGGTCCACCACCTCGTCGACGCCACGTCGCGGGGTCGGCCGACCCGGCTGGCCGTACCCGATCCGCAGCACCATCTGAGGTGTGCCGAACCGTCCCAGTGACAGCCGCAGTTGCTCCCGCGCCGCGGGCACCTCGATCGGCTGGGACAGCATCGACACGCTGAGTCCGGCGTCCGTGGCGGTGAGCAGCAGGCGTTGCAGGGCCTGCCCGGCGATCACCTGGTCCACGGCGGTGTTGCCCGCCGAGCCCAGCACCCCCACCAGGGGTTCCGGCTCGAAGTCCCGACCCGGGGCGCGGTCGCGCCCACCATAGCCGCGGGTGGGGAGGACGTCCTGCGGCTCGCCCTGCGGACCTCCGGCCGAACTGGGCACGCCGTCCGGGGTCGGCTCCCGGCGCAGCCACCGTTCCCGTTCGGCCCGGTACGCGGGGTCGCGCTCCAGCACCCGGTGCGCGCTGCGGGCGAGCTCCCCGAACGCGGAGACCGCGCTCACCCCGATCAGCAGCTCCAACCAGCACTGCTCGGCATGGGCCGCCTCGCCGAGGCGCCACCGGGCGTCGGCCGGCACCGGGTCCGGCCAGAACGGCTGGCGGTTGCTGAATCGGCGTGGCATTGCCGCGTACAGGCTCTGCTCGGTGGGGGTGGGTCGGCGCGGAAGGTCCGGTACCAGCCGGGCCAGCAGGTCCGGCTCGGCCGGGTCGGGGCGTAGCCGTACCCGGGCCGGGATGCCGGCCACGGCCAGGGCGATCCGCAGGTTGAACAACGCCGCGCCGCAGGCGATCCGGACGCCCCACCCGCTCGGGTCGGTCGCCGGTAGCCGGCGGGAAGGGTCGGCCAGCACCTCGATGCCGCCGTCGCGCAGCCGCAGCCGCCACGGTTGGGTGTTGTGCAACGACGGTGCCCGGACCGCGTCCACGGCGGCGGTCCGTAGCTGGGCTGCGGTGTAGCCGATGTCCATGGCGGTGCTCCTCTCCGGCTGGGCCGGCGGCGGGTGGTGCCGCGCTGGCCGGCGTACGTTCACGGTCCATCGTTCGGTGGTCGCCGAGCAGGGCCGGACGTCCCGACCAGCCGGGTCCGAGCGCCCGCTCGCTGCGGGCCGGTCGGGACCTTCGGCCCGTGCGGTGGGCCACCGGCAGCCTGTAGAAACGAGGAATGATCCGTGTGTTCCTCCTCGACGACCATGAGGTCGTCCGCCGTGGCCTGGCCGACCTGTTGCAGAGCAGCGGCGACATCGAGGTGGTCGGCGAGTCCGGCTCGGCGCAGGAGGCTGCCCGCCGCATCCCGGCGTTGCGGCCCGACGTGGCGATCCTCGACGCGCGGCTGCCCGACGGCAACGGCATCGACGTGTGCCGTGACATCCGCGCCGTCGACTCGTCCATCAAGGGACTGATCCTCACCTCGTACGAGGACGACGAGGCGCTGTTCGCGGCGATCATGGCGGGTGCCGCCGGGTACGTGCTCAAGCAGATCCGTGGCACCGACCTGGTCGACGCGGTGCGTCGCGTCGCGGCCGGGCAGTCACTGCTCGATCCGGCGATCACGACCCGGGTGCTGGAGCGCATCCGCAACGGCGTCGAACAGCCGCGCGAGCTGAAGTCGCTCACCGAGCAGGAGCGGCGGATCCTGGAGTACGTGGCCGAGGGGCTGACCAACCGGGAGATCGCCGGGCGGATGTTCCTGGCGGAGAAGACGGTGAAGAACTACGTCTCCAGCGTGCTGGCCAAGCTGGGCCTGGAGCGCCGCACACAGGCCGCCGTTCTGGCCACGCGTCTGCTCGGCAAGACGCCCTGACCGGGGTCGCGGCAGTCAGTCGCGCAGCGGCACGGCCCAACGCACCTCGGTGCCGCGCGGCTCGACCCCGGTGATCGTGAAGGTGCCGTCGAGGCGGTTGGCGCGTTCACGCAGGTTGACCAGGCCACCCCGGGCGGCGGCCGGGTCACAGCCCACCCCGTTGTCGGTGACCGTCACCGTGACCTGGCCGGCGTCGACGCGTACGGCGACGTCGACGCGGGTGCTCCGCGCGTGGCGGACCACGTTCGACAGGGCTTCGCGCAGCACGGCGGTGAGGTCCGGGCGGATGGCGTCCGGCACGGCGCTGTCCACCGGCCCGGTCAGCTCCAGGTGCGGCCTGAAACCCAGCGGTTCGGCGGCGGCCTCGATCGCCTCACGGATCTCGGTGCGCAGCGCCGAGGACATCGGCGTACGCAGCTCGAAGATGGTCCGGCGGATGTCGCGGATGGTGGCGTCCAGATCGTCGACGGCCGCGTTGATCCGCTTGGCCACCTCCGGGCGGGCCATCGGGGCGGCGCTCTGAAGTTGCAGGCCGGTGGCGAAGAGCCGCTGGATCACCACGTCGTGCAGGTCGCGGGCGATCCGCTCGCGGTCCTCGAGAACCACCAGCAGTTCCCGTTCCTCCTGGCCGCGCGCCCGTTCCATCGCCAGCGCGGCCTGCCCGGCGAAGCTGCCCAGCAGCGTCAGGTCCTCCTCGCTGGCGCCACCGCCGCGCTCCGGCCGATGTGCCACGATCAGCACGCCGTGCAGGGTCTCGGCGGTGGTGAGTGGCGAGATCATCGCTTGGCCGGTGTGCAGCAGCGCCGGCCAGGGCGCGGCGTGCGCCAGGTCGTCCACCTGGTCGTGCCGGCCCTCGGCGACCGCCGCGCCGAAGCTGGTGTCGGCGGCGGGCAGAACCGCACCGACGAGCGCGTGGGCCTGCTCGTCGGCGCCGTTGACCACCTCCACGGAGAACTGCTCGGCGTCGGTGTCGTAGAGCAGCACCAGCGCCAGCTCGGCCTCGGCGACCTCGCGGGCTCGGCGGGCGACCAACGCCAACGCGTCGGTACGGCGTACCTCACCGAGTAGCACCGTGGTGATTTCGGCGGTGGCGGCGAGCCAGCGTTCCCGCCGGTGCGCCAGGGCGTACAGGCGGGCGTTCTCGATGGCGACGCCGGCGGCGGCGGCGAGCGCGACGACGATCTCCTCGTCGTCCTCGGTGAACTGCGCGCCGCCCTGCTTCTCCGCCAGGTAGAGGTTGCCGAAGACCTGGTCGCGGATGAGGACCGGCACGCCCAGGAAGCTGTGCATGGGCGGGTGGTTGGCCGGGAACCCGTAGGAGCGGGGGTGCTGGGTGATGTCGGGCATCCGCAGCGGCCGGGGTTCGTCGATGAGCAGGCCGAGCACACCCCGCCCGTGCGGCAGGTCGCCGATCTGTTCATGCTGCTCGGGCGTGATGCCGTGGACGATGAAGTCGTGCAGCAGCCGGTCCGGGCCGACCACGCCGAGCGCGCCGTACCGGGCACCGACCAACTCGCAGGCCGCCTGCACGATGCGTTGCAGGGTGGTGCGCAGGTCCAGGTTGGTGCCGATGCCGACCACCGCGTCGAGCAGGGCCCGCAGGCGCTCCCGGCTGGTCACCACCTCGCCGACCCGGACCAGCATCTCCTGGAGCAGTTCGTCGAGACGGACCCGGGACAGCGGGCTCAGCCCGAGCGACGGTGTCGGGGACGGTTCCTGACGGGGCGACGGAGCGCTGCTGGTCACCGGGGGATGGTAGCGCCGGTGCCGCTCGTCGCCAGACCCGTCAACGGACGGCGGAGGTGTCGACCACCTGCGCGGTGGTCAACCGCGGCGTGTGCGGCGGACCGGAGTGTGCCGGGTCCGCGATGCCCAGACGCACCACGAGGTACGGGAAGCCGATCCCGGAGAGCAGCTGCCGCAGGGTCTGCCGGGTGCCCGGCACCTCCACCACCGCGCTGAGCGGCACCACTGACACGCCGAGGCGGGTGGCGGTCAGCCAACCGGCGGAGAGCGCCTCGCCGGCGCGCAACCAGCTGTCCCGTTCGTCCTCGTCGCCGTGCAGCATCGCGTACACCGCCATCCGGTCGTGGCCCGGGCCCACCGGCAGGCTGCCGGGCCGGCCGAAGTCGCGGCCCGGCACTGTGGTCTGCGCGGGCTGCTCGGGCAGCACCTCCGCCGGCAGGCCGGTTCCCGAGCCGGCCCGGCTGGTCCAGTACGCCAGCTCGGTACGCAGCTCCGGGTCCTCGGCCTCGACCGTGTCGGCGTGCGCGGCGGTCGCGGCCAGCTCCAGCACCTGGTCACGGTCGAGGATCTGCAACCGGCAGCCTTCCGCGCTGACCGCCCGGGTGATCTCCTCGATCGCCGTGGGCGGAACCGGCTCGTCGCTGACCGGCCGCCGGTCGGTGTGTCGCACCTGCATGCACTGCACCAGGCGCATGGCGGCCGGGTCGGCAGTGGTGTGGCTGAGGTCGGTCAGCCGGGCCAGCAGCTCGCTGTCGGCGGGGTCGGGCAGCCGTTCCACCACGGCGCGCCACCCCTCGGCGGCCAGCGCCAGTCGGGCGTGGTGCAGGGCGGTGCCGCAGCTGATCGCGAGCAGTCGCCCCTCGGGGTCGGTGGCGGCGAGCTGTCGGTCGGCGACCGAGCGCAACTCCAACGCGTCGGGCAGCACCCGCCAGCGCCACGGCTGGGTGTTGTGCACCGAGGGAGCGTGGCCGGCGGTGGCGGCGGCCTCCGCCAGCGCGGTGGTCAGTCGACTTTCCTGACTCATGGTCACGACCTTTCCGTCTCTGCTCATCGTGCCGTACGCCGCGTCGCCGCGTCGGGGGTTGCCGCCTCATCCTGGGTCATCTAGTGGTGCGCGCGCAGGGGCCGCAGGTCCCGACCCCGCCGGGCCGTTACGCCCGCCGCACCAGGTCCGGCACCGTCACGACCTCCGTCGACCGGGCGAAACGCCCATTGTCCGGCCGTTGGCCGCCCACCGGCTGCGACGATGCGCAGGTGGGGGCCGAGCCGAGCGAGTGCGTACCGGAGCAGCCGGTCCGCGCACGCGTGCGGCGGTGGTGGGCGTGGGCGCCGCTGTTCGGGCTCGGCCTTGGGGTGCTGGCCGGCGTGGCGCTGCGGATCGCGGACCGACCGAATGCGGCCAACCTGATCTGGGCGGCCGTCACGGTGGCCGCGCTGCTGCCGGCGGCGTGGTCGATGCTGCGCTCGTTGTGGCGCCGGCACTTCGGAGTGGACGTGATCGCCGTGCTGGCGCTGGCCGGTGCGCTCGGCGTCGGGGAGTACCTGGCCGGGGCGGTCATCGCCGTGATGCTGGCGACCGGGCGGTCGTTGGAGTCGTACGCCCAGCGCCGGGCGACCCGCGACCTGCGGGCGTTGCTGGCGCGCGCTCCGCGTACCGCCCGTCGGCGTGGGCCTGGCGGCGCGATCGAGGTGGTGCCGCTTGACCGGGTGGCGGTGGCGGACCGGTTGCTGGTCGGCCCGGGGGACGTGGTGCCGGTCGACGGGACGGTCGAGGAGGCGGCCACGCTGGACGAGTCGGTGGTGACCGGGGAGTCGCGGCTGGTCCAGCGGGCCGCCGGGGAGGCGGTGGCCAGTGGTGTGGTCAACGCCGGCGCGGGGTTCGGCATGCGGGCGACAAAGAACGCGGCGCAGAGCACGTACGCCGGGATCGTCCGGCTGGCCCAGGAGGCGACCGCCCGCAAGGCCCCGATGGTGCGGCTGGCCGACCGGTACGCCGCCGCGTTCGTGCCGTTCACGCTGGTCCTGGCCGGGCTGGGCTGGTTGCTCTCCGGCGACGTGGTCCGGGCGGTGGCGGTGCTGGTGGTGGCCACCCCCTGCCCGCTGCTGCTGGCCACCCCGATCGCGATCGTGTCCGGCCTGTCCCGGGTGGCCCGGCGCGGGGTCCTGGTCCGCGACGGTGGAGCGCTGGAACTGCTCGGCCGGGCTCGGACACTGCTGGTGGACAAGACCGGCACGCTGACCGCCGGCCGCCCGCGCGCCGCCGAGACGGTCGTCGCCCCGGGTGGTGATCGTGACGAGGTGTTGCGCCTCGCGGCCTCGGTGGAGCAGTTGTCTCCGCACGTGCTGGCCGCCGCGCTGGTCCGGCAGGCTCGCGATCGAGGGCTGACACTGACCGAGCCGACCGGCGTCACCGAGGAGCCGGGACGGGGGGTCAGCGGCCGGGTCGACGGCCGAGTGGTCCGGGTCGGTCAGGTCACCGGGAAGCTGCCCGAGTGGGCAGATCGGGCGCGGGCCCGCACCGAGCTGGCCGGTTGGTCCGCGGTGTGGGTCAGCGACGAGGGTGGACCGCTCGGCGCGATCCTGCTGGAGGATCCGGTGCGCTCCGACGCTCGCCGGACTGTACGCCGGCTGCGTGCGGCGGGGCTGCGGCGGATCGTGCTGGTCACGGGCGACCAACCGACCACCGCCGCGCAGGTCGCGGCGATGGTCGGGGTGGACGACGTGCTTGCCCGCTGCGCGCCGCAGGAGAAGGTGGCCCGGGTCCGGGCGGAGGCCGACCAGGCGGTCACGGTGATGGTCGGCGACGGGGTCAACGACGCTCCCGCGCTGGCTGAGGCGCACGTGGGCGTCGCGATGGGTGCGACCGGCGCGAGCGCCTCAGCGGACGTGGCGGACGCGGTGCTCACCGTGGACCGGCTGGACCGGCTCGCCGACGCGGTGGAGATCGCCCGGTACGCCCGGCGGATCGCCGTGCAGAGCGCCACCGTCGGGATGGGGTTGGCTGTGCTGGCGATGCTCGTGGCGGCGGTCGGACGGCTGCCCCCGGTCGCTGGCGCGTTCCTGCAGGAGGGCATCGACGTGCTGGTGATCCTCAACGCGCTGCGGGCACTGGGGGGTGGGCTGCGCCGGCGCGACGTCCCGCCGCGTACCCGGGAGTTGCTCGCCCACTACGCGGGGGAACACCAGGTGGTACGCGACGTGCTGGCCGGGTTGCGGGACACGGCCGACCTGGTCGCCACCGACCCGGCGTCGCCGAGGTGCCTGCCGGCGGTACGCGAGACGCACCGGCGGTTGACCGAACACGTGCTGCCGCACGAGGCTGCCGAGGAGCGACAGCTCTACCCCGCGCTGGCCTCCCCGCTGGGCAGCGGGGAGGCGACGTCGACGATGAGCCGGGCACACGTGGAGATCCGCCGCCAGGTGGACCTGCTCGGCGCCCAACTCGCCCAGACCGCCGACGGTCGGCTGCGCCCCGACCAGGTTCCCGACCTGCTGGCCACCCTCTACGGGTTGGACGCGGTGCTGCGTCTGCACCTGGCTCAGGAAGAGGAGGAGTTCTTCTCCCTCGACCCGTCCGACCCGACGACCGCGCGGCGGTGACCCCGGGCCGGGCCGCCGTGCCCGCGGGTGCGGCCCCGCCCGGCTGATGTCAGCGTTCGCGGACCACGGCGACCGGGCAGGCGGCGTGCTGGATGAGTTGTTGGCTGACCGAGCCGAGCAGCATGCCGGCCAGCCCGCCCCGTCCCCGACTGCCGACCACGATCAACCGCGCGCCCCGACTCGCCTCGATCAGCATCGCCGCCGGGCTGGTCGACACCAGGTCGACGGTCACCGCCAGCTCGGGGAACGTCCGCCGCCACGGCTCCAGCGCCTGCTCCACTGCGGCCCGCTCGTCGGGCACCCCGGCCGCCCCGCCGGGGCCCGCTGTCCAGGCGTGCAGGACGCGCAGCGGCAGCTGCCGCTGCGCCGCCCGTTCGGCCGCGAAGCCGAGCGCCACCAGCGACGGTTCGGAGCCGTCCACCCCGACCGCCACCGGTCCGCTCGACGGGTCGGTAACGGCGCTGCCGGCCCCGTCCCGGACCACCACGACCGGGCAGTGGGCGTGCGCGGCTACCGACACCGCCGTCGACCCGGCCAGCAGGCCGCCGAATCCGCCGTGGCCCCGGCTGCCGAGCACCAGCATCCCGGCCTCGGCCGAGCGTTCCTGCAACACCAGCGCAGGTGGCCCGTCGTACACCTCGCCGGTGATCTCCAGGCCGGGGTTCGCCGCGGTGGCATCCGCCGCGGCCCTGCGGACCAGGTCCTCGACCTGCCGACGGGCGGTGTCGTCGGGCCACACGCCGGGGGCCACCCCCGGGCCGACCCAGCTGGCCACTGTCAACCATTCGAAGACGTACGCCAGGCGCACCGGCTGGCCGCTGTGCCGGGCCTCCTCCACGGCCCAGCCCAGGGCCAGCGAGGCGTCGGTGGAGCCGTCGTAGCCGACCAGGATCTCCGCGTCGCGCACGTCGTCCTCCTTCAGGGGGTGGTCGGGTCGGTTTCGCGGACCCAGCGCCATTCGGCGACCTGGGGATCGTCCTCGCCGTACTGGCGGGTGTAGTCGCGGGCCGCCTGCCGGGCGTCGACCATCCGTTGGCGCAGGTGCGCGGCGCTGGCGGCCAGCCCGGGCACCCGGTCGATGACGTCGATGACCAGGTGGAAGCGGTCCAGGTCGTTGAGCATCACCATGTCGAACGGGGTGGTGGTGGTGCCCTCCTCCTTGTAACCGCGCACGTGCAGGTTGTCGTGGTTACTGCGGCGGTAGGTGAGTCGGTGGATCAGCCACGGATAACCGTGGTACGCGAAGATGATCGGCCGGTCCTGGGTGAAGATGGTGTCGAACTCGTTGTCGGTCAGGCCGTGTGGGTGGTCGGTGTCCGGCTGGAGTCGCATCAGGTCGACCACGTTGACCAGGCGCACCTTCAACGCCGGCAGGTTCTGCCGCAACAGCTCGACGGCCGCCAACGTCTCCAGGGTGGGCACGTCTCCGCAGCAGGCGAGCACCACGTCCGGCTCGGTGCCGCCGTCGTTGCTGGCCCACTCCCAGATGCCCAGGCCACGCCGGGTGTGCTGGATCGCCTCGGTCATCGTCAGCCAGTTCGGGGCGGCCTGCTTACCGGCCACCACCACGTTGATGTAGTGCCGGCTGCGCAGGCAGTGGTCCATCGTGGCGAGCAGCGTGTTGGCGTCCGGCGGCAGGTAGACCCGCACCACCTCGGCCTTCTTGTTGACGACGTGGTCGATGAAGCCCGGGTCCTGGTGGGAGAAGCCGTTGTGGTCCTGCCGCCAGACGTGGCTGGACAGCAGGTAGTTCAGCGAGGCGATGGGCTGCCGCCAGGGGATGGCCCGGGTCACCTTCAGCCACTTGGCGTGCTGGTTGAGCATCGAGTCGACGATGTGGATGAACGCCTCGTAGCTGGTGAACACGCCATGCCGGCCGGTCAGCAGGTAGCCCTCCAGCCAGCCCTGGCACAGGTGCTCGGAGAGCACCTCCATGACCCGCCCGTCGGGGGAGAGGTGGTCGTCGCCGGGCACGGTGGCGGCAACCCAGGCCCGGTCGGTCACCTCGAAGGCGGCACCCAGCCGGTTCGACGCGACCTCGTCCGGGCCGAACAGCCGGAACGTCTCCGGGTTGGCGCTGATCACGTCGCGGATCCACGGGCCGAGCACCCCTGTCGCGCCGGCGATCGGGGTACCCGGTTCGGGAACCTCCACACCGTAGTGGCGGAAGTCCGGCAGGGTCAGGTCGCGTAGCACCACGCCGCCGTTGGTGACCGGGTTGGCGCTCATCCGCCGGTCGCCGCTCGGCGGCAGCGTCAGCAGCTCGTCCACCGGCGCGCCGGTGGCGTCGAACAGCTCCTCCGGCCGGTAGCTGCGCAGCCAGTGCTCCAGCTCGGCCAGGTGCGCCGGGTTGTCGCGGACACCCGACAGCGGCACCTGGTGGGCGCGGTAGGTGCCCTCCACCTGGGTGCCGTCGACCTCACGTGGGCCGGTCCAACCCTTCGGCGTCCGCAGAATGATCATCGGCCAGCGGGGACGTTCGACGACACCCCCGGAGCGGGCCCGCCGCTGGATCTCGGCGATCTCGTCCAGCGCCCGGTCCAGCGTCGCGGCGAGGGTCCGATGCACCTGGGCGGGATCGTCGCCGGCCACCACGTACGGCTGGTAACCCGATCCGCGCATGAGGTCGAGCAGGTCGGTCTCCGGGATCCGGGACAGCACGGTCGGGTTGGCGATCTTGTAACCGTTGAGGTGCAGGATGGGCAACACGGCGCCGTCGCGCGCCGGGTTGAGGAACACGTCGGAGAGCCAACTCCCGGCCAGTGGCCCGGTCTCCGCCTCGCCGTCGCCGATCACGCAGGTCACCAGCAGGTCCGGGTGGTCGAACGCGGCGCCGTAGGCGTGGCTCAGGGCGTACCCCAGCTCGCCGCCCTCGTGGATCGAACCCGGAACATCCGCCGCGACATGGCTGGGGATGCCGCCCGGGAAGGAGAACTGGCGGAACAGTCGGGCCATCCCGGCCTCGTCGCGCGCCACGTCGTGGTAGCGCTCCGACCAGGTGCCCTCCAGCCAGGTGTTGGCCACGATGGCCGGGCCGCCGTGGCCGGGGCCGGTGACCAGCATGGCGTCGAGGTCGCGCGCCACGATCACCCGGTTGAGGTGGGCGTAGATCAGGTTGAGGCCGGGGCTGGTGCCCCAGTGCCCGAGCAGTCGGGGTTTGATGTCGTCGGGGGTCAGCGGCTCCCGCAGCAGCGGATTGTCCAGCAGGTAGATCTGCCCGACGGTGAGGTAGTTCGCGGCGCGCCAGTAGGCGTCCAACCGGCGCAGCTCGTCGTCGGTGAGGGCGCGGTGCACGTCGAGAGCGGTCTCCATCATGCTGCCTCTCGCGGTAGGAGTGGGGCGCCCGGCGTTCAGCCTGGCCGCTGCGGACGCCCTGGGTTCAGGGCCGTTGGTCCCGCTCCGGGCGGGCGTCAGGCCCGGTCAGCGGCGCCTCGGCCAGGCCGCGGACGACGACCACCGGGGCCGGCGAGTGGTAGAGCAGGGACTGGGCGACAGCACCCAGCATGGCCCGGCCCGGTTCGTCGCCGCGGGCGGCGACCAGCGCCACCTGCGCGTTGCGGGACGTGTCGATCAGCACCTCGGCGGGGTCACCGCGTACCACGCGACACTCGGTCGGCACTGTGTTGTCGCGGCCGGTGTGCCGGGCAAGTGCTTCGCTGAGCTGTTCGGCGACCGCGTCGGTGTCCTCGTCGTACTCCACCACCCGCAGCGCCAGCAGTCGGGCGCCCCGGCGGGCCGCGCACTCCACGGCCCACTGGAGGGCGAGGTGTGAGCTGGGGGAGCCGTCCACGCCCACCAGCACCGGGCCCTGTGGCGGCGGCTCACGCCGAACCACCAGCAGGGGGCAGCCGGCGCGTGCGGCCAACTGCACGGCTGTCGTCTCGGCCGGTACGCACTGGCCGCTGCCCGCCATGCCGCTGTCGCCGACGGCCAGCAGGAAGGCGACCTCCGAGCGGCGGATGAGGGTGGGCAGCATCGAGCTCTCGACGATCTCGCCGCGTACGGTCAGCCCCGGCTCGGTCTGGTGGGCCAGTTGGGCGGCGCGGGTGATCAGGTGTTCGGCCTGGTCGCGGGGTGCGGCGACGGTGTCCGCGGCGAAGGCCGCACGCCAGTCGAAGGTGTGCAGCAGGTGCAGTGGCCGGCCGTGTCCGGCGGCCTCCTGCGCGGCCTGTTCGACGACCGGAAGGTCGAGTTCCGACCCGAGGCCGACCAGCACCGCTGCGTCGGCGGGTGCGGCCATCCGATATCACCTCCCGGGCGTCGCGCCCGGCACGACCAAGCTGTCCCTGACCGAGGGTAGTCGGATGGGCACCGCGGCGGGCGGGATCGGATGGCTCGGCGGTCAGGTCGGTGCGGATCTGAGTGTGTCCACGACCGGACGCCGGGTGGCAATCATCGCGGGGATGGCGGTGAGCGCGGCGATGGCGAGCAGGACTCCGAGCGCGGTGGCGAGCAGCGAGGAATCGGGCGGGTACTGGACCTCGCCGGTGCTGACGAACGTAACAAGCCCGACGCCGGCCGGGATCCCCACGGCGACGCCCGGTATGGCTGGAAGCAGTTGCGCCACCGCCAGGCCCAGGCCGGCCTGCGCGGGCGTCGCACCGAGCGTCCGCGCGACAGCCAGTGGTTGCCGGGCGTCGAGGACTGCGGTCCAGGCGCTCACGACGGCGTTGATGAGCGCAAGAATGCACAGCACGACGGTGAGCACGAGCGTGGCCTGCTCGCCCCGTTCCACCCGGGGATTGGCGAGTTCGGTGTAGCCGAGGTCGAAGCGCACCGCCTGGGTGTTGACCATGAGAATGCCGACGAGAGTGGTCGTGGTGATCAGGGTGTTCACGGTGACCAGCCGGGCGCGGCGCGGTCGGCGCGCGTTGATACGCACCCCGATCAGTAGGGCGGTGGGCAGCCGCCGCGACAGCCAGATGCGCCACCGCCGGCGCCGCGGTGGCGTTGCGGCGTCGGCCAGCGCGTGAACGGTGCTGGTGGCGGCGGCGCGCAACACCGGCACCAGAGTCGCCGCCACAGCGATCGCGAGGGCAAGGACCGTGACGGCGAACACCATGCGCAGCGCAGGTGGCTGGGCGTTGACGGAGCCGATGAGTCCGGCGCTGGGGCGGATCAGCGCGGGTGCGGCGAGCCAGCCCGCGACCAGGCCCGTGGCGGCGGCGGCAAGCCCGATCGCGAGGTACTCGGCGAGGTGGACGGCGGCGATCATGGCCGGTCCGGCGCCGACGGCCTTGAGCAGCCCCACCCGGCGACGCTGGCCGATGATCCGACCCGCGACGATGCCGGCGACGCCGGCCAGCGCAAGGCCGTTGAGTAGCCAGCTGCCGACGAGCAGGGCGATCTGCGCGTCGCTGTACAGCCGACCGTTGAGGTAGCTGATCGCCTGCCAGGTGGTGAGTTGGTCACCGATGGGGTACGCGCTGCTGGACGCCGGGTCGGCGAGTTTGAGGTTGAGGGTGTACGACAGCGGCTGGCTGCCCGCGAGCGTGGCGATGTCGCTGTGGTCGACCCAGACCAGGCCGCCGCGCTCGACCAGGACGCTGCCGGGGTAGTGCCACCCGGCGTAGGGGTACGTCGCTCTCGCGGCGGTGACCGCGGTGCCGATCACGCGCAGCCGATGGCCGCCGATGTTGACCGTGTCGCCGATGCGGATGCCGAGGGCGTCGGCGAAGGCGCGCTCGACGACCACGCAGCCGCGGCGTACCCAGGTGCCGTCGGTCACGGCGGGCCGGTCGATCGATGCGGGTGTGGTGTCCCGGCCCGCTACGACGGTGTGCGCGGACTTCCCATGGGCCGTCATCGTTAGGTAGGCGATCGGGAAGGGGCCACTGTGATCGGTGACGCCGGCCCCGGTGGTCAGCGATGCGAGCTCGTCCAATGCGGCCTGGCCGGTGGCCCGGGGTGTCACGATCACATCCGGGCCGGCGGTGGCGGTCCGGGTCTGCTGGTACGGCCGGTCGGCGATCTCGTTGAGGGTGAGGCCGATGGTCAGTGTGGCGGTGGCGGCGGTGATTGCGGTCAGCAGCAGGATGGTTTCGGTTCGGCGGCGGCGCAGGTCCCGCATCAGCAGCCGGCAGACGAGCAGGAGGCGGCCGGCCATGTCAGCGCCGCCCGTCGTAGAGGGTGCCACTGGCGGTGCCGGCAAGTTGGCTGTCGTCGACGAACGCGCCGTCACGCATGGCGATCACCCGGTCGGCTACCGCGGCGATGCGGGGGTCATGGGTAACCACCACGAGGGTCTGTCCTGCGGTGCGCAGCTCTTCGAACAGCCGCAGCACGTCAAGGGTGGCGGAGCTGTCCAGGTTGCCGGTGGGTTCGTCGGCCAGCACGACCAGTGGCTCGTTGCTCAACGCGCGGGCGATGGCGACCCGCTGGCGCTGCCCACCGGACAGCGCCGCGGGCAGGTGCGTGGCGCGGTCGGCAAGCCCCACCCGGTCCAGCAGGTACATCGCCCGCTTGCGGGCCCGCCCCGGTGACTGGCCGGCCAGCAGTGCGGCCAGCTCCACATTCTCCACCGCGGTGAGCTCGTCCATGAGGTGGAACGACTGGAAGACGAACCCGAGGCTGTCACGCCGCAGCCGGGCCAGCGCCCGTTCGCTCATCGTGTCGATCCGACGGTCGGCCAGCCAGACCTGGCCGTCGGTCGGGCGCTGCAGCCCGCCGAGCAGGTACAGCAGGGTGGACTTGCCGCAGCCGCTGGGCCCCATCACCGCCAGCGACTGCCCGGCCGGCACGTTCAGATCGACCTCGTCGACCGCGCGGACCAGCGCGTGCCTGTCGCCGTAAAGCATGCTGAGGCCATGCGCCTGCAATACCGTCGACCCGGTCACGCGCCCGCCTTCCGTCCGGTCGGATCAAGTTCAACCCACAGGCGTTCACACGCCTCCAGCCATTCCAGGTCGGCCCGCAGCCGCAGCACGACCCCCTCCAACAGCAGCCCGGCGACCGGATCCACCGACCGCTCCAACGCGGCCCGTTGGGCGTCGCGCAGCCGGCGCAGCACCTCACGCCGCTGCGCGTCGACCAGGGCCACCGGATCGGCCAGCCGGGCTGTCGCGGCAGCCACCAACTTGAGGTGAAACTCCGCGAGGTCCGGCTTCGGCCAGTTCACTTCGGCCAGCCAGGTGGCGACTCGCTGCTGCCCCTCCGGGGTGAGCGCGTACACCCGGCGTTCGGGCCGGTCTGGCAGGCCCTCAGCCCGCTGTGAGGTCACCATCCCGGCCTTGCCCAGGCGGGTCAGCGTCACGTAGATCTGCCCGGCGTTCATCGTCTCGCCCAACGGGCCTAGCGCGGCCCGCAGCCGGCTGCGCAGCTCGTATCCGTGCGCTGGCTCCTTGGCCAGCATGGCCAGCACCACGTCCTGCACCAGATATGTCCTCCGTCTAGATCGTTAATGGATAACGGCTATCTATAGAGCTGTCAAGTCTGAGGTGGGGTGCGGCGGGCGGAACGGGCAAGCGTTCGTCAACCGAGGTTGACACGGGAGGAGTTGTCAACGTATGTTGACGGCATGAGTCAGGCGACAGAACTCGCGGCGGCAGCCGGCAGCACCGACCCCCGGGTCGGGCTGCGCGCCGTCCGCGCGCTACGCCGGCTACTCGAGCGGCTCGAGGTGGTCCAGGTGGACAACGCCCGACGACAGGGCTGGTCCTGGCAGGAGATCGCCGACACGCTCGAGGTCAGCCGGCAGGCCGTGCACAAGAAGCACGCCGGGCGACCGGCGGTCAACTCATCCTGGGAGGCGTGATGTTCGAACGGTTCACCGACCGGGCACGCGACGTGGTGAAACGGGCACTGGAGGAGGCGCGGGTCGAGGGCCAGCGGCCGGTCGGCACCGAGCACCTGCTGCTCGCCCTGCTCGCCGACGACGCCGGGCTGGCCAGTCGGGTGCTCGCCGATGCCGGCGTTCGCGCCGACGACCTGCGCGAACGCGTCCGACGGCACACCGCCAGCGGCGGCGTCGGCCTCGGCGACGCGGACGCGGCGGCGCTGCGGGAGATCGGCATCGACCTCGCTGCGATCGTGGCCCGCATCGAGCAGTCCTTCGGCCCGGACGCGCTACGGGAGGCGGTGCCGGCACCGCGCCGCCGCTGGGGGCGTAAGCGCTACCTCGGAGGCCCGTTCTCGCCCCGCTCGAAGAAGGCGCTGGAGCTGTCCCTGCGCGAGGCCATCCGGCTGCGCCACCGCCACATCGGCACCGAGCACATCCTGCTCGGGGTGCTCCGGGAGGGCAACGGGCTGGGGGCTTTGGTGCTCACCGAGTCCGGAGTCGACCTCGACGATCTGCGCCGGCGGGTGGAGCTGGCACTGCGGGCCGCGGCCTGACGGGCCGGGCCGGGTTGAAACCTGTCTGTGGCACTTCCGACGCGCGCCGTTCGCCGGGTCGCTGAAGCCGTCCGGGTGCTGCACACTGGCGCCGTGGATGCTGGACAGGACAGACGGCCCTCGGGTGGCGACGGCGGGTTGCGCTCCGCGGTGGTGGTCAACCCGGTCAAGGTCGACGATCTCGACGAGTTGCGCCGTACCGTCGACGACGCCCTGACCGCGGCCGGTTGGCCCGCGCCGCAGTGGTACGAGACGACAGTCGACGACCCGGGCCGCGGCCAGACCGAGCAGGCCGTCAAGGCCGGCGTCGACCTGGTCTTCGCCTGCGGGGGCGACGGCACGGTGATGTCCTGCGTCAGCGGATTGGTCGGCACCGACGTCGCCCTCGCCGTGCTGCCGCAGGGCACCGGCAACCTGCTCGCCGCCAACCTGGGGCTCTCCACCGACCTGGCCGCCGGGTTGCAGGTCGCTGTCGAGCGCGGCCGACGGCTGCTCGACGTCGGCGCTGTCGAGGACAAGTACTTCACAGTGATGGCCGGGATGGGCTTCGACGCCCAGATGCTCGAGGCCACCAACGAGACCACCAAGGCCCGCATCGGCTGGCCGGCGTACGTGATGGGCGCCGCCCGTCACCTCCGGGACCGGCCGATGCGGGTGCAGATCCGCATCGACGACCGACCCGCGGTGCGCCGCCGGGCCCGTTCGGTCCTGATCGCCAACGTCGGCCGGCTACAGGGCGGCGTGACCCTGCTGACCGAAGCCGAGCCGGACGACGGCTGGCTCGACGTCGCCGTGCTCACCCCGCGCAACCTGCGGCACTGGCTCGCGCTCGGCTGGGCGGTGATCCGCCGCAGCGGCCAGGTGCCGCAGCTGGAGATCTTCCGGGGTCGGCGAGTGGTGGTCACCAGCAACCGGGCGCAGCCTCGGGAGTTGGACGGCGACCTCATCACCCCGGGCCGGCAACTGCGGGCGGAGATCCGGCCCCAGGCGCTCTGGCTCTGCGTCCCCCAGCCCGAGGGCGCCCCCGACCTGGCCGTCGACGCGCAAGGTGCCGGGGAGCGGGGCGAGCAGCTGATCGAGGAAGCACGCCGTGAGTAGCACCCGCATCGTGCCGGAGACCCGGCTGATGGCCGACGAGGAGCTGTCCGCCGACGACGCCTGGCACACACTGCGCGGGCAGGGCGGCTGGCACCTGCTGCGGGACGCGTTCATCCGGTTCCGCTACGGCGACGGGTTCAGCCACTCCCGGGCCTTCGCGCTGCAACTCTGCCTCGCCGTGGTGCCGTTCCTGATCGCCCTCACCGGCCTGATCAGCGAGCTGGGCGTCGAGGAGGGCGGCCAGGTGGTCGCCGACACCGTCCTGGCGCTCACCCCCGGCCAGAGTTCGCAGATGGTCGCCGAGCTGCTCGGCGAGGGCGAACGCGTCGAGGACGCGGGGGAGCTGGCGCTCACCCTCGGTCTGCTCACCGGCCTGTTCGCGCTCACCACCACGATGGCCCAGATCGAGCGGGGTGCCAACCGCATCTACGGCGTCGAGCGGGACCGCCCGGCGCTGCGCAAGTACCTGCGAGCCGCCGTGCTGGCCGTCACCGCCGGCCTGCCCGCGCTCGCCGGCTTCCTCATCCTGGTCGGCGGCGGCGCGATGGGCGACTCGGTCCGCGAACACTACGAGTGGGGCGAACTCGCCCACGGCATCTGGGACGTGATCCGCTTCCCGCTGAGCCTCGGGCTGACCGTCATCGCCGTCGCCGTGCTGTTCCGACACGCGCCGCGCCGCAACCAGCCCGGCCTGTCCTGGCTGCTGTTCGGGGCCGGCATCGCCACCGCGCTGTGGTGGCTGGCCAGCCTGCTGCTCGCCGCGTACGTGCGGTTCAGTGACGGTTTCGGGCAGACCTACGGTGCCCTGACCGGCATGATGGCGCTGCTGCTCTGGGCCAACCTGACCGGGATGGCGCTCTTCGGCGGGCTGTCCTTCGCCGCCCAACTGGAGGCGCTGCGCATCGGTGCGCGGGAGCCCGCCCAACCGGACCTGTGGGAGCCCGACCCGGACCGCGCCGAGCTGTACGACACCGGTGACATGTCGGCGCTCTAGGGGCACCGGCGTGTACGACGGACGCGGATCGGGTAAAGCGCCTCGCCAGACAGACAAGGGAGGTGCGGGGTGACCGCGGTCAAAGAGGTGGCGCGCCGTCCGATCGGTCATTTCGCCGAACGGAGCATTGCCGGCCTGGTGGCCGTCACCGGTGCCGGGGTGGCCTTCGGGCTGCTGTTGTTGCTCGTCCGGGTGCGCTGGAGCCCGCTGCAGGATGCCGACCACGCGCTCGCCGAGTGGTTCAACGGGCTCGTCGCCCCGCACCACGCGCTAGTCACAGTGCTCCAGGCGGTGACCGACCTGGGCGGTCGGCCGATCCTCATCTGGCTGGTCACCATCGCCGTGGTCGGGCTGCTGATCCGGCGGCAGCCCCGACTCGCCGTCTATCTGATCATCACGGGGGTCGGTGGTCTGATCCTCGACCCGTCGCTGAAGACGCTTGTCGGCCGGCTCCGCCCGGTCGTGGACGTGCCGATCGCCAGCGCGCCCGGCAACAGCTTCCCGAGCGGGCACGCGCTCGGCTCGTTCGTCGCGTACGGAGCGCTGCTGCTGGTGTTCCTGCCGGCGATGGCCCCCCGCTGGCGCAAGCCGGCCATCGTCGGCGTCGGTGTGCTGGTGGCACTGGTCGGGCTGACCCGGATCGCGCTGGGCGTGCACTTCGTCTCCGACGTGCTGGCCGCCTGGCTCCTCGGGGCCGCCTGGCTGGGCGTCACCGCGTACGCCTTCCGACTGTGGCGGCGGGAGCGGGGCCGGCCGGTGCCGCCGCTGACCGAGGGCCTGGAGCCGGAGGCGGGGCACGACATCGCCCCCGCCCCGGCCGAGGAACACGTGTTGGCCCACCCCCGGTCGGCGGTGGCTGAGCTGCTGGTCGGCTGGGTGATCGTGTTCGGCGCGCTGTACGGCTTCGGTATGTACGTCAGCTACCACGCCAAGGGCACCTTCTTCGACACCCTCGACACCGAGGTCCCGCGGTGGTTCGCCGAGCGGCACACCGAGGTGCTGACCGAGGTCAGCTGGTGGTGGAGCAAGTTCGGCGACACCCATGCCATCCTGCTGATCTCGCTGGTGTTCTGCCCGCTGGTGCTGGCGGTGTGGCGGCGCTGGCGCCCGGTGCTCTTCGTGGCGCTGGCGATGGTGGGTGAGCTGACCCTCTTCCTCGCGTCGGCCCGCGCGGTCGACCGGCCGCGTCCGCCGGTGGAGAACCTGGACGGGCAGATGCCCACCTCGTCGTTCCCGTCCGGGCACATCGCGGCAACGATCTGTGTCTGGCTGGCGATCACCCTCATCGTGTTCCCGCGTACCGACCGGTGGTGGCGTTGGATCTTCGTGGCGCTGGCCGTGCTCATGCCGGTCGGGGTGGCCACCTCCCGGATGTACCGGGGCATGCACCACCCGACCGACTTCATGGGCGCGATCCTGCTCTCCGCGCTCTGGATCGGTCTGCTCTACCTGGTGATCCGCCCGAACGAGGACCTGAAGGAAGGCAACCAACCGGCCATCGAGTCGGAGGACGTGGACACCCTCGACGACGAGCTGGCGCGGGCCGGCCGAGCCGACTAGGCGCCGCCGTCGTGCTGCGGGTGATGACCTGGAACATCCGCACCGGCGGACGGGATCGCGGCGGCCCCGACCGGCTGGATCAGGTGGTCCAGGTCGTCAACGAGCAGGCACCTGACGTGCTGGCCCTCCAGGAGTTGCGCGGCTTCGACCGGGACGGGCTGATGGCCACAGTGGCGGGCCGGGTGGGGATGACGCCCCACCTGGCCCGGTCCTGCTTCGGACAGCCGGTGGCGGTGCTGGTCCGGCCGCCGTACCGGGTGGTCGATGCCGGGTCGGTGCGCCGCCCGTTCCACCACGCCGCCGCCCGCGTCGTGGTGGCCACGTCCGCCGGTCCGTTCACAGTGGTGGGCACCCACCTCTACCCGTACTCCGGGGGTAGGCGGCGAATGGAGGTCGACTGGTTGGCCGCCGCCATGCGTCGCGACCAGCGGCCGCTGACGCTGGTCGCCGGTGACCTCAACTCGCTCGACCCGACCGTCGACCACACCGCCCGGCTGGCGGGCATGCCGGCCCTCTACCGGCGGCGGCACCTGCGTCGCTCCGGCGGCGCCGTGGACACCCGCGCGATCGCCCGCCTGCTCGCCGCCGGCCTGGTCGACCTCTGGCCGTCGGGCAACGTCGACGCACCGGAGGCCGCCGGCCACACCGTGCCCACCCGACTCGGCGGTGCCGAGTTCGCCGGGATGCGGCTGGACTACCTGCTGGGCAGCACGGCGGTGGCGCAGCGGGCGCACGACTGTCGGGTGATCCGCGACGGCGCGGCGGCCACCGCCTCCGACCACTATCCGCTGCTCGCCACGCTCGAGTTGTCTCCCGGCTGACGCCACCCGTCGTCCGCGCTGCCGACACCCCCACGGCGTGGCGCGGGCCGATTACCGTGCCACCGTGACCGACCGCCGCACCCTCCGCTCGTCGTTGCCCGGCCCGCCCAACGATCACCGGGCCACGCCGACAGGGGCGCGTCCGGCCGGCGACCCGCTGGCCTCGGGCACCATGCGGCCGGCCGCCGTCGCGCCTCCGCTCGTCTCGGCCGTCGCGCGCGGTGTGGCGCTGGTCGTGGTGCTGCCGGTACGCCTGCTCTGGGAGCTGATCGCGGCTGCCGGCCGGCTGCTGCACCGGTACCTGCTCCGCCCGGTGGGTCGGTTCCTGCGCCGCTGGCTGCTGGCCCCGCTGGCCTGGGTGCTGCACCGGCTGGTCTGGCTTCCGCTGGTCTGGTGCGCCCGGCACCTGCTGTGGCTCCCGTTGGTGTGGGTCGCCCGCACGGTGATCTGGCCCGCGCTGCTCTGGGTGACCCGTCATGGGCTGCGCCCGGTGCTCGTGGTCCTGGGGCGGGTATTGGTCTGGCTCGCCACGTACCTGGTCCTGTGGCCGCTGCAATGGTTGGGCGCGGTGCTCACGCCCGTCGGTCGGCTGGTCGTCGACGCGGTGGTCGGCGCGTGGCGGACGGCCGGCCGGGTGCTGCGACTGCTGCACCGACTGCTGCTGCGCCCGCTCGGGCGAGGTTTGCGCTGGCTGTGGCGGCACACCGTACGCCCGCTGCTGTCCGGAGTCCGGTGGGTCTGGTCGGTGACGGTCGTGCCGGTGGCGCGGGGCCTCAGAGCGGTGTGGCGGGCCACCGTCGCGCCCGCGGCCCGTTGGGCCCGCCGTTCGGTGCTCGCCCCGGCCCGGCTGGCCGTCCGGGAGGTGCTCAACGCCCTGGGCCTGCGCCGTTGAGGCGTACGGGGCTCAGAGCACCAGATTCAGCAGGACGGTCAGCACCACCGAGGCCACGATCGAGAAGAGGATCATCAGGAGGCAGCCGAGGCCCCCGCCGAGCGGGCGGATCTCCGTGTTGCCGAAGCGCATGATGGTCACCTGTCCGTGAGTGCGGGTCGAGGGGCGAGCAGGTGCCGGATCGTGTCGGCGACGGCAGTCGGGGCGGTCGTGACCACGTTGTGCGCGGCACCGGGGACGACCACCAGGGCCGCCTCCGGCACCAACCGCGTCGCCTCGTCCCGCCACCGTTCCGGCACGACCGGGTCACGGTCGCCCGTCACGACGACGGTCGGCGCGCTGACGCGGACGAGGTCCGCCTCGATCGCGTTCCGCACCGAGTGCGACAGGGTGGCGAGGACCCGCCAGGGCCGGGCGTTCCAGACGTCCCGCACCAGGATCGGGGCCTGTAGCGGCGCCTCGCGCAGGCTGTCCACCAGCCAACGACCGAACTGGGCTTGTCGGGACCGGGCCGCCGGGTCACTCGTCGGTCCGGCCAACACCAGCGCGCGTACCGCGTCGGGGTGGGTCGCGGCGACCGCGGCGGCCACTTCCGCGCCGAACGAGTGCCCCAGCAGGCAGACCGGCGGCAACTGGTACGCGGCCAGCCAGGCGGCCAGGTGGTCGGCGTGCCGGCGGACGTCGTACGCGCCCGGGGGGTGTTCGGTCAGCCCGAAGCCGGGCAGGTCCGGCACGTACACCTGATGGGTGGTGGAGAGCGCGACGGCCAGCGGGGTGAGATACCGGTGCGAGACCGCCAGGCCGTGTACCAGCACCACGGGTGGCGCCCCGGTCCCCGGGTCGGCGCTGCGGCGGGTGTGGGTGCGCAGTCCGTCGACGACCCGCCATTCGCTGGTCAGTCCGCCGGCAGCCCGGGGCGCGGCCATGGCGAGCCGCAGCTCGGCCGGCCCGAACCGGCCGACGGCGCTGCGGCGGGGCGACCCGGGCGGCGGAGGTGCCGCACCTCGGTTCACAGCTCGCGCAACCGGGGCAGCAGCTGTTCCTGCGCCCAGTCCAGGAACATCGGCTGGCTCTCCCCACCGACCTGGATGATCGCCACGTGGGTGAAGCCGGCGTCGACGAACTTGCGGAACGCCTCGACGTGCGCGTCCACGTCCGGACCGCAGGAGATGCCCTCGGCGACGTCCTCCTCGCGGACGAACTGGGTGGCGGCGGCGAAGGACTCCGGGCCGGGCAGGTCGGCGTTGACCTTCCACCCCATCCCGAACCAGCGGAACTGGTCGTGCACGATCTTGCGGCACTCCGCCTCGTCGGGGCCGTAGCAGATGGCCACCTGGCCGTAGCGGGGTTGGCCGGCGCCCCCGGCGTCGTCGTACATCTCGATGATGTGCCGGTCGGGTTCGGTGGAGATGAGGCCGTTGCCGTACTCGGCGGCCAGCGTCGCGGACTGTCGACCGGACGCGGCGATGGCCATCGGCACCGGTTGGTCCGGGCGGTCCCAGACGTAGGCGTCGGGCACGTCGAAGTGGTTGCCGGAGAAGGTCAGCGTCTCCCCGTTGAGCAACGGCCGGATGATCTGCAACGCCTCCTCGAACATCTCGTGCCGCTGCTGGACGTGCGGCCAACCGCCGACCACATGCTCGTTCAGGTTCTCCCCGGCGCCCAGGCCGAGGGTGAAACGGCCGTCCGAGAGCGCCCCGATCGTGCTGGCCTTCTGCGCGACCACTGCCGGGTGGTAACGGCGGATCGGGCAGGTCACGAAGGACATCAGCTGCGCCCGGGTGGTGGCGTGGGCGACCGCGCCGAGCACCGACCAGGCGTACGGGGAGTGGCCCTGGGAGTCCAGCCAGGGGTAGTAGTGATCGGACATGACCAGTTGGTCGAACCCAGCCGCCTCGGCCCGTACCGCATGGTCCACCAGCTGCTTGGGCCCGGCCTGCTCGCTCATCAGGGTGTAGCCGACGCTGACCATCCTGGTATCCCCTCTCACTGACGGATCGTTCCCGGGATACCCCGGTGCACGGCGGTCAACCCTCTCGTCCGGTTCGGCTGTCGGGGTGCTTGACGGATCGCGGTCACCTGCCTACCGTCGCTCTTAACCGGTTAAGAGCCGGGTGTGGCGCACATCCTGTGGTGGGGATGACCGCCCCGTGACGGCCCGCGTCTTGCGTGGGCCGTTGCGGCTGTCCGGGCTTCGGGCCCGTCAACTGAACCGGTTGCGAGGACCAATCCATCGTCCTACGCTGATGCCTGCGCCGGGAGCCGGGCGCGGCTGCCGGGCTGCAGCCGCCTTCCCTGTCACGTCCCCACCCCTGTCGGGCACCGGGGGTCCTCCCTGAGGAAGGCCATGAAGACTCGACTCTCCGCCGCCGGCGCGACACTGCTCGCGTTGCTCGTCACCGTGCTGGCGTTCGGCCAGCCGGCGCACGCCGCGGCTGGCTTCTCCGTCGCCGGCGGCAAGTTGTACGACGCCAACGGCACCGAATTCATCATGCGCGGTGTCAACCACGCGCACACCTGGTACCCGCAGCAGACCAGCTCGTTCGCCGACGTCAAGGCGCTCGGCGCGAACACCGTGCGGGTGGTGCTCTCCAGTGGTGACCGGTGGACCCGTAACACCAACGCCGACGTCGCCAACGTCATCTCGCTCTGCAAGGCCAACCGGCTGATCTGCGTGCTGGAGGTGCACGACACCACCGGGTACGGCGAGCAGAGCGGCGCGATCACCCTCGACCGCGCCGTCGACTACTGGCTCAGCCTCGCCGACGTCCTCGCCGGCCAGGAGAGGTACGTCATCGTCAACATCGGCAACGAGCCGTACGGCAACCAGAACTACGCCTCGTGGGCCACCGACAACGCGAATGCGATCAAGCGCCTGCGGGCCGGCGGGTTGACCCACACGATCATGGTGGACGCGCCGAACTGGGGGCAGGACTGGTCGTTCACCATGCGCGACAACGCCGCGTCGGTCTTCGCCGCCGACCCGGCCCGCAACACCGTGTTCTCCATCCACATGTACGGGGTGTTCGACACCGCTGCGGAGATCAGCGACTATCTGGGCCGGTTCCGCACCGCCGGGCTGCCGATCGTGGTCGGGGAGTTCGGCTTCAACCACTCCGACGGCAACCCGGACGAGGATGCCATCCTCGCGTACAGCCAGGCCAACGGGATCGGCTGGTTGGGCTGGTCGTGGAGCGGCAACGGTGGCGGTGTCGAGTATCTCGACCTGGCCACCAACTTCAACCCGGCGAGCCTGACCGACTGGGGTCAGCGTCTCTTCAACGGCGCCAACGGCATTCGGCAGACCGCCCGTGAGGCCAGCGTCTTCGGCGGCACCCCTCCGCCGACCACCCCACCCCCGACGACGCCCCCGCCCACCACGCCGCCACCCACGACGCCCCCGCCCGCCGGTGGTTGCACTGCGACGTACACGGTGACCAATCAGTGGCAGGGCGGCTTCCAGGGTGAGGTGCGGGTGACCGCCGGCGCGAGGGCGATCACCGGCTGGACCGCCGGTTGGACCTTCGCCAACGGCCAGCGCGTCACCCAGTCCTGGAATGTGGCCCTCACCAGCAGCGGAACCACCGTGAGCGCCCGCAACACGGACTACAACGGACGGTTGGCCGCCGGGGCCAGCGCCAGCTTCGGCTTCCTCGGCAGTTGGACCGGCACCAACAGCCCGCCGGCGGTGAGCTGCACGGCGAGCTGACCGTCGGACCGGTGGTCGGGTCCGCGTCGGACCCGGCCACCGGAAACCGTCCTGGTCAGTGCTCCCCGGCCAGGTTCACGATGACCACCCCGGCGATGATCAGCGCGATGCCGGTGAGCTTGGCGAGCCCCACCGACTCACCCAGGAACACCGCCCCGATCGCCACGATGGCCGCGGTGCCCAGACCCGACCAGAGGGCGTACGCCACCCCCACCGGGATCTCCTTGACGGCCTGGGCCAGCAGGAGGAACGCCACCGCGTAGCCGCCGAGGCACGCCACAGTCGGCCAGAGCCGACTGAACCCGGCGGTGCTCTTGATCAGGCTGGTCGCCACCACCTCGGCGATGATGGCGATCCCCAGCAGCACGTACGCCATGCGTCCCCTTGGTCCTTCGTGGTCGATGAAGCCGTCGCCGCCCAGGCTAGTGCCCGCGATGTCCCCGCCCGCCCGACCTGTCGACGTCGAATCGATCCGTGGGCATCCCCTGCCGGCTCATCTGGCCCGCGGCCACAGCAGCGGCCGACCCGTCGCGTGGTGTCCGTGCGGGCCGGGTGGTGTCCGTGCGGCCTTGGCACCTGTCACAGAACGCCTTTGGAGCTGATGTCACAAACGAATCGGTTGTGGCGACGAAGCAGACCTCGCCAACGAATCAGACCCCATTGACGAATCAGACTTCGCCATCAGATTGGCCCTGCGCCCGGCCCGGCGTCCGGTGCCCGGCACCCTGCGCCCGGCACCCGCCCAGTGGATGAATCGTTTACGGCATCAGCTCCAAAGCCGGTCCGGCACAACCCACCCACCAGCGCCGCTGTTGTGGGCCGCGCCGCCGCTGCGGGCCGCGCCGCCGTTCCTCGCGCTGTCGCCCCCGGTAGTGGCGTGGGAGAGGCTCGCAGGGTAGATCTTGGACAGTTTCCGTTCCGCGGGCGCGCTAACGGAAACTGTCCAAGATTGCCAGCTGTGGCGGGTGAAGCTGCCTGGTTCTCGCCGCGGAGGATCAGTTGATCTCTGTCTTCAAGGGAGATCAACGGGCTGGGCGGCCAGTCGGGCTGCCCGCATCGTCAGGTAGAGCTGTTCGGGGCGGCTGCTCGTACGGGCGGCGGCGGTCCGGTAGTCGGCGATCGCCTGGGCCTGGTCACCGGCCATCTCGTGCAGGTGGGCGCGGGCGGCGGCCAGCCGGTGGTGTCCGGCCATCTGCGGGTCGTGGGCCAACGCGTCGAGGGCGGCCAGGCCGGCGGCCGGTCCGTGCACCATGGCCGTCGCCACGGCCCGGTTGAGGGCCACCACCGGGCTACCGGCCATGCGCTCCAGCACCTCGTAGAGCGCCAGGATCTGCGGCCAGTCGGTCTGCTCGGTGCTCGGCGCCTCGTCGTGCAGGGCGGCGATGGCGGCCTGTACCTGGTACGGGCCGACCGGCCCACGCGGCAGGGCCCGGGTGACCAGTGCGACGCCCTCGGCGATCGCCGCCGCGTCCCAGCGACCACGGTCCTGATCGGCCAGTGAGATCAGCTCGCCGGACGGCCCGGTCCGCGCCGGGCCACGGGCCTCGGTGAGCAGCATCAATGCCAGCAGCCCGGCCGACTCGCTGTCGTTCGGTAGCAGCGTGTGCAGCGCGCGGGTCAGCCGGATCGCCTCCGCCGCGAGGTCGATGCGGCGCAGGTCCGGGCCGGTGGTGCTGGTGTGCCCCTCGGTGAAGACCAGGTAGAGCACCTGTCGGACGGCGACCAACCGGTCCGCCCGCTCCGCCGGCTCGGGCATCCGGAACGGTAGCCCGGATGACCGGATGCGCTGCTTGGCCCGGCTGATCCGCTGCGCCATCGTCGCCTCGGGCACCAGGAACGCGCGGGCGATCTCGGCGGTGCTCAACCCACCGACGGCGCGCAGGGTCAGCGCCACCGCCGTCGTCGGGGCGAGTGCCGGGTGACAGCAGAGGAAGAGCAGGACCAGCGTGTCGTCCCGCTCGGCGGTCAACTCCTCGTCCGGGGCTGGCGCGTACCGCTGGTCGTCCGGATCCCGGCGGGCGACCAGGTCCTCCCGGCGGCGTCGGGCCTGCTCACCGCGGACCAGTTCGATCATCCGGCGGTAACCGACCTGGATCAGCCAGCCACGGGGGTTCGCCGGCAGTCCATCGGTCGGCCACTGGGTGGCGGCGGCCAGCAGCGCCTCCTGCACAGCGTCCTCCGCCGTGGCGAAGTCACCGAAGCGGCGGCTGAGCACGCCGAGGACCTGCGGCGCCAACTCGCGCAGCAGGTCCTCGACGCGGGGATCGGTGTTCAGCCCCTCACAGCTCCTGTGCCGGGGCGGACATCACCGGGTGCACCTCGACCGGCATGTTCAGCGGCCGGCCGCCGGGGCCGGGCGCCGTGGAGATGTGCGCGGCCAACTCCACGGCCCGCTGCGGGCTCTCGCAGTCGACGATCCAGTAGCCGGCCAGGAACTCCTTCGTCTCGGCGAACGGACCCTCGGTGACCACCGGCGTCCCGCCCTCGCCAGCCCGGACGATCCGTGCCTGCTGCGGGCCACCGAGACCCTGCGCGTCGACCCACTCACCGGCGGCGGTCAGCTTGGCGTTGACCTCGCCCATGAAGGCGATGTGTGCCCGGACCTCGTCCTGGGTCCAGGTGTCGATGCTCGGGAAGTCGGTGCCAGCGGCGCTGAACTGCATCAGCAGCATGTACTTCATCGTCTTGCTCCTCACGACCGCGCACCATTGTCGGTGCTCTCACAGTGAGGTAGAAGCCGCCGACACCGTTCTCGACACCCCGAGCAAAGAAATTTCTAGCCGACCGAGTCGACCTCCAGCACCAGACTTTGCTCCGGGTGCAGGGCGGGCAGCTGCACACCCACCCGGGCCAGCGCCGCCCCGCTGAGGGTGAGACCAGCCGCCAGCCAGGTGGGCGCGGACAGGTCGATGGTCGCCGGGGCCGGTACGCCCGACACCTGTCGCACCCGGTACCGCCGGCCCGGGTCGAGGCCGGGCAGCCGCACCGCGCCGGGCACCTGCGTCACCGAGGTGGCCAACCGGGCCACCGCGTACACCGCCCGGGTGTTGTCGTGGTCGACCACGCCGTGCGCCCAGACGGCCGGGTCGGGGTGATCGACCCGGACCACCCGGCCAGCGTGCAGCAGCGGGCGCAGTCGCTTGTGCAGCGCCACCCAGGCGGCCAGTTCGGTCTGCTCGGCAGCGCTGATCGAGGCGATGTCCCACTCGATGCCGTGGTGACCGAAGAGCGCCGTCGCCGCCCGGAAACCCAGGTCGTGTACGCGGTTGGTGGTGTGCGAGCGTTCCGGGCCGACGTGGGTGCCGATCAGCTCCGGTGGCAGCAGCAGCCCCGTCCAGCGCTGGATGCTGAGCCGTTCCAGCGCGTCGTTGCAGTCGCTGGCCCAGACCCGGTCGGTACGCGCCAGGATGGCCAGGTCCACCCGAGCCCCGCCGGACGAGCAGCTCTCGATCTCCACGCCCGGGTGGCGACCGCGCAACTCGTCGAAGAGCCGGTAGACGGCAAGGGTCTGCCCGTGCACCCCGGGGCGGCCATGGTGCCCGGCCTCGGTGAGGTCCCGGTTCTGGTCCCACTTGAGGTACCGGATGCCAGGGTGGTCGGTGAGCAGCGTGTCGAGACGTTCCAGCACGTGGTCGTACGCCTCGGGGCGGCCCAGGTCGAGCACCTGCTGGTGACGCCAGGCCGGCGGTAGCCGCCCCGGCACGGCGAGCACCCAGTCGGGGTGCGCGCGGAACAGGTCCGAGTCGGGGTTGACCATCTCCGGCTCGACCCAGAGGCCGAACTGGAGGCCCCGACCGGTGACGTGGTCGATCAGCGGTTGCAGGCCGTCCGGCCAGACGCCCTCGTCGACGTACCAGTCGCCGAGCCCGGCGGTGTCGTCGCGCCGGCCCCGGAACCAGCCGTCGTCGAGCACGAACCGCTCCACGCCGATCTGCGCGGCCCGGTCGGCGAGCGCTCGCAGCCGGTCCAGGTCGTGGTCGAAGTAGACCGCCTCCCAGACGTTCAGGGTCACCGGACGCGGGGAGCGCGGGTGCCCGGGGCGGGCCCGCAGGTGGGTGTGCAGCACGTCGCTGAGCCCGTCCAGCCCGGCATCGGACCAGACCGCGTAGAGCAGGGGAGTCTCGTACGACTCGCCGGGGTCGAGCCGGATCTCCCCGGGTGCCAGCAGCTCGCCGCCACCGAGGGTCGACTCGCCGGTGGGGCGACGCTCGGCGAACGTGACGTGGTCGCCGCTCCACGCGGTGTGCACCGCCCAGACCTCACCGTGGCCGAAGCCGAACCCGGTGGTGCCGGCCACCAGCAGCAGCGTGGCGTCGTGCCCGGTACGGCCGTGCCGGCCCTCGCGGACCCAGGCGCCGTGCTGCCAGGGGTGCCGCTGCGGGGACCGTTCCCGACACCACCGGCCGGTCAGGTCGAGCAGTTCGGTGGCGACCGCCGGCACCGGCAGCACCGGCGTCAGCTCCCGCAGCTCGTACGCGCCGTCGCCGTCGTTGCGCAGCCGGTGCCGAACGGTCAGCAGGCCGTACGGGTCGAGCGTGATCTCGATGGTCACTGTCAGCCCGGCGGCCGGGTCCGACGCACGCACCGTCACCCGCGCCGGGCCGTCGGCGGGCTGGTCGACGTCGAGACCGTCCAACCGGAACGCGGTGGACCAGCCGGTCCCGTCGCGGTGCCCGGCCAGGCCTGGCCGTCCGCTCCAGCCGGCGCTCGCCTCCGGCAGCACTGACAGCACTGTCGGCTGGTCAAAGCTGCTCGGCACCACCGGCGGTACTGTCGCGTCGGTGAGCTGGCGCAGGCCGTCGTCGTCGAGGGCGCCCACGTCGCCGCCCCAGTGCACGACCCGGGGCAGCCCCGGGCCGCGCGCGTCGAGCACCAGGCTGGTCCGCGCGCGGCGCAGGTGCAGGATCGTCATCCCTTTGAGGCTCCCAAGGTCAGGCCCCGAACGAAGTGCCGCTGGAGCATAAAGAAGATCACCAGGGTGGGGATCGCGACGAGCACGCTGCCCGCCGAGACCAGGTTGTTGTCGGTGAAGAACTCACCACGCAGGTTGTTGAGTGAGCTGGTCACCGGGAACTTGTCACCGGTGCGCATGAGGACGGTGGCCCAGAAGAACTCGTTGTAGATCCAGGTCACCTCCAGCGTCGCCAGCGCGGCCAGGGCCGGCCGGCACAGCGGCATGGTGACCTGCCAGTACTGCCGCCAGATGCTCGCCCCGTCGACCATCGCCGCCTCGTACAGGTCACGGGGCAGCGCCTTCATGTAGTTGCTGAGCACGAAGACGCAGAAGCCGCACTGGAAGGCCACGTTGATCAGGATCAGGCCCCAGTAGCTGTCGTACAGCAGCTCCGAGTCGCTCATGAACTCCGGCAGCGGCACCTCGGTGAAGAGCCGGAACAGCGGGATGAGCAGCGCCTGCTGGGGCAGCAGGTTGGCCGCGGTGAAGACCCCGAGCAGGACGAGGTTGAGCTTCCAACTGAACCGGGCGATGACGAACGCCACGCAGGACGCGAGAAAGAGGGTCAGCAGCACCGCCGGCACGGTGATGTACACCGAGTTGAGGAAGTGCTGGCCGAACTCCGCCGTCCGCCAGGCGGTGACGTAGTTGTCGAATGTCCAGCCGCCGAACGACACGTAGCCGTTCGCGGCGGTGTAGTCGTACGAGCGCAGCGAGGTCAGCACCGCCCAGGCGATCGGGAAGAGCCAGGCCAGCGAGACGACGATGAGGAAGCCGTGCAGCAGCATCCGCAACGGGGTCAGCCTGCGCCGACGAACCGGAGTGTCCACGCTCATTCCCGGTTCTCCCTCATCACGGTCGCCAGGTAGATGGTGATGAAGACCAGCGAGACGACCAGCATGATCGTTGCCAGTGCCGAGCCGAAGCCGATCCGGCTCGCCTCACCCACCACGTTCTGGGTGACCAGCGCGGAGATCAGCTCCAGCCCGTTGCGGCCCTTGTTGACCACCCAGACCAGGTCGAACGCGCGCAGCGACTCGATCACGGTCACCACCAGCACGATGATGTTGATGGGCCGCATGACCGGGAACACGACCCGGAAGAACGTCCGGCTCTCCGAGGCGCCGTCGACCGCCGCCGCCTCGCGCAACGACGGATCGACACCCTTCAGGCCGGCCAGGTAGAGCAGCATGATGTACCCGACGTGCCGCCACCCGGAGGCGACCATCACCGCCCAGATGTTGACGTTCGAGTCGCCGTACCAGTCGATGCTGCTGCCGAAGACGGCGTTGATCAGGCCCTGGTCCCGGGAGTAGAGCAGCTGCCAGACGAAGCCGATGAGCGCCAGCGAGAGCACCACCGGCAGGTAGAGCGCGGTCTGGTAGAAGCGGCTGCCGCGCAGCTCCTTGTCCAACAGCACGGCCAGGAACATGCCGAACGGGGTGGCGACCACGAAGAGCGCCGCCAGCCAGAGCAGGTTGTGCTGGATCGCCGGCACGAACGGCGGGTAGATGTTCACCACGTCGCTGTAGTTGCGTGTGCCGACGAACTCGATCTCGTTGAGCGGGCCGATGCCGTCCCAGTTGGTGCCGGAGAGCAGCACTGTGGCCGCCGCCGGCAACCAGACGAACCCGGTGACGAGCAGCAGCGGGACGAGCACCATCAGCGTGATGACCACGCGGTCGGTGCGGGACAGGAGCCGTAGCCGCCGGCGACGACCACCCGTGGAGGTGGTCGCGGCCGGCGGTGGCACGGCGCGATCCGCTTGGATCAGGGGCAGGTCGGACACGATGTCCTCCCCCTTCCGCCGTCAGTCAGTGAAGATCGACTTCTTCTGGTTCTCGATGGACGAGGTGAGACCGTCGATGTCCTTGGGGTTCTTGATGAACTGCTGGAGCGCCGGGATCATCACCGTGGAGGCGAAGTCCGGCCGGGTGTCCCGGTCGAGGAACTGGGCGATCTCGGTGGCCGACCCGACCAGTTCGGCGGCCTTCTTCTGCAGCGCGGTGTAGCCGCCGACGTCCGCGCCACTGTTGGCGACCAGGACGGCCGGGTCGTTCTTGAGGTTGATGTCCGCGGCGGCCTTGCCACCGAAGTACTCCAGCAGCTTGCGCGCGCTGTCCTCGTTCTTGGGCTTGCGGGCCATCATGTAGCCGTCGATCGGGGCGTCCAGCGCCTTCGCGCCGATGGCCGGGTCGATCTCGGGGAAGGTGAAGAAGTCGAGGTCGTCCTGCTCGTCGTTGCTGAACTGCTGACCGACGAAGAGGCCCAGCAGGTACATGCCGCTCTTCTTCTGCTGCAACGACTGCGCGGCCTCCTGCCAGGTGCGGCCGAGGCTGTCCGGCTGGTGCAGGGGGAGCAGGCCGGCCCAGGTGTCGAAGACCTTCTTGACCTTGTCGGAGGTCCAGGCCTCCTTGCCGGCCATCAGGTCGACGTGGAACTGGTAGCCGTTGATGCGCAGGTTGAGGATGTCGAAGGTGCCCATCGCCGGCCAGCCGTCCTTGTCGGCGAAGGCGATGGGGGTGAGGCCGTCCTTCTTCATCTGCTCGCCGAGCGCGGTGAACTGGTCCAGGGTGGTGGGCACCTGGTAGCCGTGCTGCTGCCACACCGACTTGCGGTAGAAGACCGCCCACGGGTAATACGTCGCCGGCACGAAGTACTGCTTGCCGTCGTCGCCGGTGGATGCCTTCTTGAAGGCGTCGGAGTAGCCGGAGAGCTTGCCCCACACGTCACTGATGTCGCTGGCCAGGCCCTTCTGCGCGAAGAAGCGCATCCGGTAGCCGGCGAACCAGGTGAACACGTCGTCCGGCTTGCCCTGTAGGTAATTGTTGATGTTCTCCTGGAACGTGTTGTGGTCGACCGTATTGATCGCGACCTGCACGCCGGACGAGGTCTTGAAGCCGTCGGTGACCTTGACCAGGACGTCCTTCGGCTTCGGGTCGGACTGGTTCGAGCCGAGCGAAACGTCCTTGCTGGACCCGCCGGAGCCGGAGTCGTCGCCGCAGCCGGCGAGCAGTCCGGTGCCGAGCAGCGCGCCCGTGCCGGCCGCGCCGGCCAGCAACGATCGACGGTTGATGCCGGCGACTGAGGGCGGTACGAGCCGAGCCAGGTACTCGGCTTGGGATTGGGGACGGGACATCTGTGCCTCCTGCGGATGAGAAGGAGCTACGCCCAAGGGCCTCAGGGTGGTGAAGGCAGGTCCAGCGTCGTGATCACACATTGAGATCCACCGAGAATCCACATTGGCGAACACGAACGGCCATTGGGGCCTCAAGCTACCCTGCGGTCAGGCGCTGTCAAGAGGGCAGAACGCCTCTGATAACCCAGTCGTGACACGGCCGTTACCAGGTAAACGTTGGAAAGATCCTCGATGTTGGAACCTGTTGACTTCGGTACGCCAGCGGGTGCACCCTCAGCTGTCATGCGGCGATGGCAGGGTGACAGCATCTATTTCGGCGGCGACTACAACCCGGAGCAGTGGCCCGAGGAAACCTGGTCCGAGGACATCGACCTGATGCGCCAGGCCGGGGTCAACCTGGTCTCCGTCGGCATCTTCTCCTGGGCGCTGCTGGAGCCCACCCCGGGGCGGTTCGAGTTCGGCTGGCTGGACCGGGTACTGGACCTGCTGCACGACGGCGGCATCCAGGTCGACCTGGCCACCGCCACGGCCAGCCCGCCGCCGTGGTTGGCCCGCGCGCACCCGGAGACGCTGCCCCGCCGGGCCGACGGCGCGATCCTCTGGCCCGGTGGACGACAGGCGTACTGCCCCAGCTCACCGGTGTTCCGCGAACGGTCGCTGGAGCTGGTACGCGCTGTCGCCGGCCGGTACGCCGAGCACCCCGCCGTGGTGATGTGGCACGTCTCCAACGAACTCGGCTGCCACAACGCGCACTGCTACTGCGACGTCAGCGCCGAGGCGTTCCGCCGTTGGCTGCGGGAGCGCTACGGCGACCTGGACCGGCTCAACGACGCCTGGGGCACCGCGTTCTGGAGTCAGCGCTACGGCGACTGGGCCGAGATCAACCCACCCCGCACGGTGACGGCCTTCGCCAACCCCACGCAGCAGCTCGACTTCCTGCGCTTCTCCTCCGACGAACTGCGCGCCCAACTGCGCGCCGAACGTGAGGTCCTGAAGACGCTGGTCCGCCAGCCGATCACCACCAACTTCATGATCGGCATGGGCGTCAAGCACATGGACTACCAGTCCTGGGCCGACGATGTGGACCTGGTATCCAACGACCACTACCTGACCGCCGCCGACCCGCAGGCGCACCTCGGTCTGTCGCTCGCCGCCGACCACACCCGGGGCGTCGCCGGCCGCGACCCGTGGCTGCTGATGGAGCACTCCACCAGCGCCGTCCAATGGCAGCCGCGCAACGTGGCCAAGCTGCCCGGGCAACTGCGCCGTAACAGCCTCGCGCACGTCGCCCGCGGCGCCGACGGGGTGCTCTTCTTCCAGTGGCGTGCCTCCCGGGCCGGCGCGGAAAAGTTCCACTCCGCGCTGGTCCCGCACGCCGGGCCGGACACCAAGGTGTTCCGCGAGGTCTGCCAGCTCGGCGCGGACCTCAAGGCCCTCGCTGAGGTACGCGGCAGTCGGGTGGACGCCGACGTGGCGATCCTGTTCGACTGGGAGGCGTGGTGGGGTGTCGAGTTGGATTCGCACCCCAGCGTCGACGTCACCTACACCGACCGGCTCAAGGCCCTGTACGACTCGCTCTGGCGGGCCGGCGTGACGGCCGACATCGTCCACCCGTCGACCGACCTCAGCGGCTACCGGCTGGTCCTCGTGCCGACCCTCTACCTGGTCCGGGACGCCGACGTCGCCGCGCTGCACCGCTACGTCGAGGCCGGCGGCACGGCGGCGGTCACCTACTTCAGCGGCATGGTCGACGCCGACGACCACATCCGGCTCGGCGGCTACCCGGGCGCGTTCCGGGAGTTGCTCGGCGTCCGGACCGAGGAGTTCTTCCCGCTGCGCGAGGGCGAACAGGTCCACCTCGACGACGGCAGCACCGCCGACGTGTGGACCGAGTGGGTGCACCCCGACGGCGCCGAGGTGCTCGCCTCGTACACCGATGGGCCCTTGCCGGGCGTGCCGGCGCTGACCCGGCACCCGGTGGGCGACGGCGCCGCCTGGTACGTCGGCACCCGGCTGGACGAGCCGGCCACCGATCGGCTGGTGGCCCGGCTGCTCGCCGAGGCCGGCGTCCGCCCGGCGGCGTCGGCGCCGACCGGGGTGGAGGTGGTCCGCCGCCGCGACGGCGACCGGACCTGGCTTTTCGCGATCAACCACACCGACACCGAGGTACGCCTGCCGGCGCACGGCGTGGAGCTGTTGACCGGAGGACACTGCACCGGTGAGCTGGCAGTGCCGGCCGGTGAGGTGGCGGTGGTCCGTGAGGATCGGACCTGATTCTGAGGACAGTCACGGCGCGAAGGAGGTTCCCCCCATGCTCGCCCAGCAGCGGCAGACCGCCATCCTCGATCTGATCCGCCAACGCGGCGGGGTGCGGGTGAGTCACCTGGTCAGTCGGTTCGGCGTGTCCGACATGACGATCCGGCGTGACCTGGAGGTGTTGGCCGAGCGCGGCCTGGTCGACAAGGTGCACGGTGGCGCGACCCTCGCCGGGCCGGGCTCAGCCGAGGAACCCGGCTTCGCCGCGAAGTCGATCCGCCAGCAGGCGGAGAAACGGGCCATCGCCGAGCGGGCGGCGACGATGGTGGAGCCGGGGATGGCCATCGCGCTGTCCGCCGGCACCACCACCGCCGCGCTTGCCACGCTGCTCTCCGACGTACGCGGCCTGACCGTGGTGACAAACTCGATCCCGGTGGCCGACGCGCTCTACCAGAACCCGCGCGCCGACCAGACAGTCGTGTTGACCGGCGGCATCCGCACCCCCTCGGACGCGTTGACCGGGCCGGTGGCCGAGGCGGCGATCAGTGCGCTCAACGTCGACCTGCTGTTCCTCGGTGTGCACGGCCTCAGCCCACGGACCGGTTTCACCACACCCAACCTGCTGGAAGCCGGAGTCAACCGCTGCCTCATCGGCGCGGCCCGCCGGCTCGTGGTGCTCGCCGACCACACCAAGTGGGAGACGATCGGCATCGCCACCATCGCCCCGCTGGAGGCCGCCGACGTGCTCATCACCGACCGGGGGCTGCCGAGCGAGGCACGCACCACGATCGGCGAACAGGTCGGCGAACTGGTGATCGTGGAACCCGACTGACCATGCGTCCTCGTCGGACGACCCGCACGCCCACCCCTCCGGCGGTCAGGACTCGAACAAGGGAGCACGGCCATGATTGCGGTCAAGGTGCTACTCGCTGCGATCACCGTCGTGGCGCTGGCCCTCGTCGGGATGCTGAGTTGGGTGGCCGGCGTGTGGCCCGCCGACCAGACCCGGGCGACAGTCGATCACTGCTATGTGACCCACGATCGGCTGGAGGCCATGCACAGCCGGTGCGTCGGCAACTGGACCCGCAGCGGACGCGGGCAGCAGGGGCCGATCCACGGCGTCGACGTCCAGGAGTCCTGGAAGGTCATCAACGACGAGCCCAACAGTGCGTACGAGTGGGAGGTGGTCGTCCCGGCCTCGGCTCGACAGCCACGCGTACTCGCCGACACCCGGCAGGCATGGACGTTGTCGCCGCGTGCCCTGCCCTGGGGTCTGGTCCCCGCCAGCCTCGTGGCGCTGCTGGCCGCTCTCGCCTGGTTGATCACCGCGACGGTCAAGGCGTCGAGGTCGGCGCATGGCGTGCCGGCCGGCTCGAGCGCCACGCCCGCCTGACAGCACGCATGCCGTACGGGCTGCCGGACCTGGGCCCTAGTGGTCGTTGATTTCGCGCCCTGATGCGTGATCGACTCGGGTTCACGGAAGTCGGGGTGTCCAAGTCACCGGGACACCCGGGTTTTCAGGAACCCGTGTCGATCAAGCGCGACGCCGGCGCGCCGCGCACCGACGCCGACGCCGACGCCGCGGGCACGGGCGCTTCACAGCCACCTCACAGGGGTGCTGGATAGGGTGCCGTTCGAGTCAACGTCCGACTCCAGCCTGGAGCGGTCGGCGTCGCACAGGAGTTCCGATGGTCTTCAAGAAGATGTTGAGCGCGTTCGGTGTGGGCGGTCCCAGCGTGGACACCGTGCTGACCAACCCCAACACCCGGCCCGGCCTGACCCTCGACGGGCAGGTCAACCTCGTCGGTGGCGACGCTGAGGCAGCCATCGAGCAGGTGGTGATCGGCCTGGTCACCCGGGTCGAGGTCGAGGGACACGACACCGAGTACGCGGGCACGATGGAGTTCCACCGCATGGCGGTCAGTGGTCCGCTCCAGCTCGCCCCGAAGCAGCAGCTCTCGATCCCGTTCCAACTGCCGGTGCCGTGGGAGACCCCGATCACCGACGTGTACGGCCAGCGCCTGCACGGCATGACGATGGGTCTGCGCACCGAGCTGGCGATCGCCCGCGCGGTCGACAAGAGCGACCTGGACCAGGTGGCGGTGCACCCGCTGCCGGTGCACGAGCGGATCCTGGAGGCGTTCCAGCGGCTCGGTTTCCGGTTCAAGCACGCCGACCTGGAGCGTGGTCACATCCGGGGCGTGCAGCAGACGCTGCCGTTCTACCAGGAGATCGAGTTCTTCGCGTCGCCGCAGTACGCGAACTCGATCAACGAGGTGGAGCTGACCTTCGTGACCAGCCAGCGCGGTGTCGAGGTCATCCTGGAGTGTGACAAGCGCGGCGGGTTCCTCAGCGCCGGGCACGACGCGTTCGGTCGCTACCAGGTGGCGCACACCGACGCCGACCGGGTGGACTGGGCGCAGGTCGTCGACGGTTGGCTGCGCGAGACGACGTCCCGCTACGGCAGCCTCCGCTCGCAGTACGGCCCGAGCCACGGTCATGGTCGCGGGCACGGCATGGGCGGCATGGTGGCCGGGGCGGCGCTCGGCGTCGCGGGCGGCATGGTCGCCGGCGAGATGATCGAGGACGCGTTCGAGGGCGACTTCGGCGACTTCGGCGGCGACGAGTAACCGGTCCACAAACGACGACAGTGGCCTCCGGGATGCTCCCGGAGGCCACTGTTCTACGCGTGACGCGTCAGTGCTTGTTGCGTTCCCGGCCGGACCGGCGCGCGGAGCCAGCCTTCGACAGACCACGGCTGACCAGGTAACCACCGGTCAGAATGGTCAGGAACAGCCACGCCTGGTTCGGGTTGTTGATGTTCAGCCCGTTGGCGGTGGTGCCCTTCCAGAACGCGGCGATCACCACGAGCGCGACCGCGGCGGCATAGACCCAGAATTCCGTCGTCAGGAACGCCTGCTTGGTCTCCGTACCCGGCGACGGCATCGGGTCTCGATGCCCGTCCCGCATGGACGGCATCTGCTGGGTCGGCATGTCCCGCATCGACGCGGGATTCTGCGGATCGTTCATGGGCCGGTTCATCGGCCGGGTGGAAGCAGCCTGCGTGCTCATCTGGTCCTCCTCAGGATGCGATGAGTCGTACCTGCATTCCCTCGCCCCGCTACCGCGTGTCGGCCACGGCACGGTTCGCTTTCGTGGCGGGGACAACCCCCGACTACCCGAGGCCCCCGAGCAGGTAACACCGATCGCCGGCCGGAAAAATCCGGCCGGCGATCGGGTGGGAGACGGGTCAGCGCAGGCCGTTGCGGGTCGCCACGCTCACCAGAAGGTCCGGGTCGTCGGTGATGATGCCGTCGACGCCGAGGTCGATGACCCGCTGCATCACCGTCGCGTCGTCGACGGTGTACGGGATCACCTTCAGGTCGTACCGCGTCTGGAGGGTCCGAACGTCCGGTCCGTGGAAGTATGCCGGGTTCTCCCGCAGGTACCAGTCGGTCGAGGTGACAGTGCCCTGGTTCGGGTCGTGCACCTGCCAGTTGGCGGACACCGTGCCGGCGCCCGCGGCCCGGGTCAGCTTGCCGAGGTCCTGGTACTTCCACCAGTCCAGCCCACCGGTCCACGGGCTCTTCACCGACGGGTTGCCGTAGACCGCCTCCAGCGAGCACTCGTCGGCGAGGGTCGTGCACTCGGCCGGACCGTACTGCCAGACCAGGCCGACAGTGCCGATCCGCCGGTCGAGCTGCCGGGCGTACGTGATGGTGCGCCAGTCGAACGACTGGATGGTGGCCCGACTGGTGAAGCCGGCCCGCTGGATCGCGTCGACGAGCTTGCGGGTGAAGCTGCGGTACGGCTCGGTGTCGTTCACCACCGGGCTGATCTTCGTCTCGATGTTCATTCCGATGTCGGTGCGGCCACTCGCCTTCACCAGGGCGAAGACCTCGTCCAGGGTCGGGATCCGGGCACCGGGTGCGGGCACCTGGGCGGGCAGTTCGGGCAGCGTCTTCGTGCCGCAGTCGACGGTCTTGAGCTGCGCCAGGGTCAGCTCGTGCACCGGCTTGCCCACGTACGGGAACTTCCGGTCTCCGGGGCGCACCGGGGCGGTGTCGATGCAGTGCGAGCCGTTGACCGTGCGATCGTGCAGCACCACGAGCTTGCCGTCGGCTGTCACGTTGGTGTCCAGCTCCAGGGTGGAGATGGCCCGGTTGGCGAGCGCGTTCGCGAACGCCGGCAGGGTGTTCTCCGGCCGGGTGGCCCGACCACCCCGGTGCGCCTGGATGTCGAACGGCGCGGTGTACGCCTTCGGCAGCCGGTAACCGCGCTGCGCCAGCAGGCCACGCAACCGGTCCGGGTAGTCGGTGATGATGCCGTCCACGCCGTCGTCGATCAGCTTGGTCATGGTCGGCACGTCGTCGACAGTCCACGGGATCACCTTGATCCCGTAGCGGTGCGCCTGGGCGACCATTTCCTTCGTGACGTACGGCTTGTAGCCCGGGTCGGTGACCGTGCCGTTCTGCGGCATGCCGTGCACCGGCGAGAAGGCGCTGGCGCCGAAGCTGCGGATCGCCTTGATCGGGTCGCCGCCGAAGTCGTCGATGTCCAGCCCGCCCAGCCACGGCGAGGCACCCGGCTGACCGGTCTGGAGGAAGTCGTAGTTGGTCAGGGCGACAAGCGGCAGCTTCGGCTCGACCTGACGCATGCGCATCAGCGCGCCCCAGTCGAAGCTCTGGATGGTGACCTGCTTGAGCAGCCCGGCGGCGCGGATCTCGGCCGCGGTGACCCGGACGAACTGCTCGCGGGGGGCGGTCTCGGTCGGCGCGCCCGCCTCCACCTTGGTCTCGACGTTGAGCTTCACGTCCTTCGCCCGATACCGGTTGACCAGGGCGAAGACCTCACGCAGCAACGGCATCCGGGCACCCGGGACGGCGAGCTGGCCGGGCTTGTCCGACAGCGTCTTCGAGCCGCAGTCGAGCGAGCGCACCTGGGCCACGGTGAGCGTGTTGATGTACTTCCCGACGTACGGGAACTCCGGGTCGCCGGGCGTCACCGGGCTGGTGTCGACGCACTTGGCACCACTGATCTTGCGGTCGTGGGTGACGACGGCCTGGCCGTCCTCGGTGACCTGCACGTCCAGTTCGAGGGTGGTCACCCCGAGTTGGAGGGCGTTGCCGAAGGAGGCGAGGGTGTTCTCCACCCGCAGCCCGAGGCCACCCCGGTGGGCCTGCACGTCGAATGTCCGGTCCGGTCGCGGCTTCGCCTGGGCGGGCACCGCGAGCCCGGTCGTCACCGTCGCGGCCACCAGGGCCGCGACGGCGGTACGGCGTACTGTGCGCACGCTGTCATCCCCTCCTGCCGGCGGGCATCTCCCACCGGTCGCGGGACAGCATGGACATCTCGGACTGCGGGCAGGCGGCCAGCGGGCGGCGTCACGGTGAACCGCCGGGTACGACCTCCCGGTCACGCCGGGTTTGGCCGGCCGGTGGCCGGGCACGCAGTCAGTTCGACAGCTTCTGCGAGGTGATGGACGTGCGTGAGGACGACATGCGGCAGGACGCCGCCCGCGAGGCCGAGGATCGGATCGCCGGCGGCGTGTACGGCAAGGGCGCCCTCGACGAGGTGACGCTGCCCCGCACCGATGTGGAGAGCCAGATCCAGCGCGATGACCCGTTCGATCCGGCGAAGGAACGGATCGACCCACAGGTGTTGCGCGACGGTGGCCCCGTCGGCGGGCAGGGTGCGGTGACCACCACCGGTGGCACCGCCGGGCCGGCGAGCGTACGTCGGGTGGCCCGGCAGCCGGAGCGACACCCCGGCACTGTCGCACCGACCACGACCGGCGATGCCACCACCGGTGGCCTCAGCACCCCGATGGGCGGTGGCACCAGCGACCAGTCCACCTCCGCAACCGGCCCAGCAAAGTCCACAAGGGACAAATCCACCGACTAACCCACCCACCTGCCCCCTTGGCAGCGTGATCATGAGGTTGACGTGGCTGTGGAAGATCACAGTCCACGTCAACCTCATGATCGACTTAGCGGGTGGGGCGGAGGATGCCCAGGCGTTGGGTTGCGCGGGTCAGGGCTACGTACAGGTCGCTGCGTCCGCGGGGGGACTCGGCCACCATCCGGTCCGGGTCGACCACCAGCACCGAGTCGAACTCCAACCCCTTGGCCTGCGCGACGGTCAGCACCACCACCCGGCTCTCCAGCTCCGGATGCTCACCGACGGCGGCTTCGGGCAGGGCGGCGGTCACCGCCTCGCCCAACTCGCCCACCCGGCCGGCCGGCACGAGCACCCCGAGTCGACCCTCGGTCAACCCGGCCACCTCCCGGCTGGCCTCGGCGACCAACTCCGCCGCCAACCGCCCGTCGGGCACCGTCCGGTCCCACGGCGGTACGCCGCTCTCCCGCACCGAGCGCGGCGGCCGCAGCGCCGGGTCGATCTCGGCCAGTACGTCGGCGGCGACCGCCATGATCTCGGCAGGGGTGCGGTAGCTGACCGTCAACTCGGTGAGCCGCCACCGCTGCTCCACGTACGGGGCGAGGGCCTCCGCCCAGGACGGCGTGCCGCTGAGCGCACCGGTCTGTGCCACATCCCCGACGATCGTCATGGACCGACTCGGGCAGCGGCGCATCAGCAGCCGCCAGGCCATCGGCGACAGCTCCTGTGCCTCGTCCACGATGACGTGACCGAACGCCCAGGTGCGGTCGGCGGCGGCCCGCTGCGCCGTGGTCAGCCGGTCGGCCTCCTCCTGCCGTTCCAGCAGCCGATCCGCGTCGATCAGGTCGGTCACGCCCAGGATCTCACCGCCCTCGGCCTCGTCCTCGACGTCGATCGAGCGGGAACCCCGGGCGATCTCCAGCACGCCCTCGGCGTACTCCCGTTCCATCATCCGGATCCGGTCCCGCCGGGCGGCGGCGGCGCGTTCGTCCTCGCCGAGCAGTTCGGCGGCCTCGTCCAGCAGCGGGACGTCGGCCGGCGTCCAGCCGCCGCGCTCGCGGCGCAGCAGCGCCCGCTCGTCCTCGCTGAGCATCGGTGCGGCGGCGGCGATCCGGTCCGGGTCGGCGTACAGGTCGGCGAGCAGTCGCTGCGGGGTGAGCACCGGCCACAGCTGGTCGAGGGCGGCCTGGATCTCCGTCTCCTCGCGCAGCTCACGGCGAATCTCGGCCCGGTCGGCCTCGTCGAGGAGGTTGTCCCCGCCGAGCGGGTCGGCGCCGATGCGTTCGGCCACCTGCTCGGCGAGCGCGTGCACGATCTCCACGTCGAACAGCGCGCGGGCCAGGTTGTGCGGCCGGTCGGCGCGGCGGACCCGGTCCCGGGCGGCGCGCACGATCTCCGGGTCGAGGGTCAGCGTCTCCCGCTCGACCTCGATCTCCAGCGGCTCGTCCGGCACCCACTGCCGGTCCTGTACGGCCAGCGCCAACACCTCGGCCAGCACCCCCCGGCCCTTGAGCGCCGCGGTCTCGGCCGGCTCGGTCCGTTGGGCGCTCACCCCGGGAAAGAGATCACCCTGGGTACGCAGCAGCACGCCGGTCTCGGCCAGCGTCGGCAGCACCTGGGAGATGTAGCGCAGGAAGGTCGCGTTCGGGCCGACCAGCAGCACGCCGCGGCTGGAGAGTTCCCGGCGGTGCGTGTAGAGCAGGTACGCCGCCCGGTGCAGCGCGACAGCGGTCTTGCCGGTGCCGGGGCCGCCCTGGACCACCATGACGCCCGGGAGTTCCGCCCGGATGACCTCATCCTGTTCGGCCTGGATGGTCTCGACGATGTCGCGCATCCGGCCGGTACGGCCCGCGTTGAGCGCGGCGAGCAGCGACGCCTCACCGGTCAGCTCCTCGTGGCCGCCGGGGGAGGCGGTGTCGATGTCGAGCACCTCGTCGTTGAGCCCGGTGACCTTGCGCTGCCGGGTGCGGAGGTGCCGACGACGGCGTACGCCCTGGGGATTCGCGGCGGTGGCGAGGTAGAACGGGCGGGCGGCGGGGGCCCGCCAGTCCATCAGCAACGGGTCGTAGTCCCCACTGGTGTCGAAGATGCCGATCCGGCCGATGTAGCGGCGGGAGTCGTCGTCGCCGTCGAGACGGCCGAAGCAGAGCCCGTTCTCCACGGCGGAGAACTGTTCGACCTGATCGGCGTACATCGCTACCGAGCTGTCGCGCTGTGAGCGGTCCTGGAGGGTGCCGCCGGTGTTGTGCAGCTCGGCGGTGAGCCGGTGGGCGGCCTGCTCACGCAGCTCGTCCAGCCGGTTGTAGAGCATCGAGACGTACTCCTGCTCGCGACCGATCTCGTCGACGAGCGGCAATTCGCCGGAACCGCCGGAGTGCCTTGACAAGCCGTCTCCCTAAAGATTAGAATCCTTTGCAGGAACGGCTTTTAGCCGTTCTTTTTTGTGCCTTCGAACTGTTGAAGATAGCGCGTTCCGCCGGTTCTCACCAAGCCGGGCGGTCCGGCGCGCCGGTGATCGCGAGGTGGCGGCGGATGATCCTGCGAACCGGGCAACGGGTGGTCTTCATCGGGGACAGCATCACCGATTGTGGTCGACGCGACGTCGCCGCGCCCTACGGCAGCGGATATGTGAGCCTCGTGCGCGCCCTGGTCGACGCGCGGCACCCCGAGTTGGAGCTGGAGTGGGTCAACCGGGGTGTGGGCGGCGACACGGTGCGGGACCTGGCCGCCCGCTGGGACGACGATGCCATCGCCGAGCGCCCCGACTGGCTCGCGGTGATGATCGGCATCAACGACATCTGGCGGCACTACGGCGACCGGCCGGATGAGGCAGTCGGTATCGAGGAGTACGAGCGCACCCTGCGTGACCTGCTCCGTCGGGCGGTCGCCGCGACCGGCTGCCGACTGATCCTTGGTGACCCGTTCTTCATCGAGCCGGACCGGAGCGTCCCGCAACGCGCCGACACCGACCGGTACGCGGCGGTCGTGGCGGGGCTGGCCACCGAGTTCGACGCGGTGCACGTGGCCAACCAGGCGGCGTTCGACCGGGTGCTGGCGGTGAGTCCGGCGACGCGCTGGGCCGACGACCGGGTCCACCCGCACCTGCCCGGCCACGCGGTCCTCGCCGACGCGTACCTCACCGCCCTCGGTGTCTCCTGAGCTTGGCCTGACCACAGGGAAGCGCCGGGCCGACCGTCAGGTCGACCCGGCGCGATCAGCGCGGAGATCTCAGCCGCGGGCAGCCTGGTAGAGCCGCTCCGGAGTGACGGCTCCGGCGAGCACCCGGCCGTCATCGGTGAGCAGCACGCTGAACAGCTTGCTGGTGAGGAGCCGACCGCTGCCCCAGTCGCCACTGACCGCCGGCAGCCCGCCGAGCAGCTTCGACATGTCGACGTCCGGCGCGGAGCCGCCCGGTGCCGCAGCCGGCTTCGCGGGGGCCTTCCGGTCGGCGTTGGCGCCGTCGAGGCGGCCGACCAGCACTGTCGTCCAGCCGGTGCCTACGGCGCGCACCTGCGGGTCACCCTTCGGTTCGGCGTGGCCGGGCTTACCGGCGGCCGGCCGCTCGGCCTTCTCCTCGTCGACCGTCACACCGGGCGGCGGGTTGAAGGTGAACTGGTCGGCGTCCGGGCGGCGGTAGTCGACCTGGGTGAAGGCCACCTCGAACGCCGGCCGGTCGCTGCCCTTCGCGAGCACCTCGAAGCGCAGCGGCACGTGCTGCTTGGCGTCGATGGCGATCCGCAGCTGATGTACCAGAGAGTCACCGTCGCGCGGCTGGAGCACCAACTCGTATGCGTCCTGGCCGGCGACTGTCGCGGACCGGCCGACGCTGACCTCGGTGCTCGGGTCGATCGCGCCCAACGCCAGGTCGGCGGCCTGCTGCGGGGTGGCCGGCAGGCTCGCTGCCGGTTCGGGGGCCGGATTCCAGGCCCCGGCGTCGTCGCCCAGCGTGCGGTGGGTGGCGGTGTTGCCGCGGCTCTGCCAGGTCCACAGGTCCCGGCCGTTGCGGATGATGTCCTGCTCACCCAGGGTGTCCATCAGCGCGACCCGCTGCTTGTCCGGCCCGGAATACCAGACCCGCAGGGTGTGGGTGCCGGTCAGCAGGGTGGTCAGCTCGTTGCCGGGAATCAGCCCGACGAGGGGCGGCAGACCGAGATCGGCGCGTTGCACAACGGTCCCGGACAGCCCCTCCAGTCGGGATGTCTGCAGGTCGACCAGGAGCTGAGCGGCGGTTCGGGGCGGCAGGCTCGGCTCGGCCTCGGCGGCGAACGTGCCGATCGCCGCGCCTCCGCCGATGACGGCGACGGCCGCGGTGGCCGGGACCAGCCAACGAAGGACGGGACGGCTTCTCAGGACGGACATGGTGGCACCTCCTGGGGCCATCCTGCCCCCTCCGTGCTGTGAACGCGCTGAGGACACCGAACCGCGCCCTTTGACCCGGGTGGCACCCTTGACCTGTGCGCGTGCTGGTGGTGGAGGACGAGGCCCGGCTGGCGGCCGCCCTGCAACGCGGTCTGCAGGCGGAGGGGTTCGCGGTGGACGTGGCGGCGACCGGCCCTGCCGGCCTGGACGCTGCCCGGCACGGCGGGTACGACGCCATGATCCTCGACGTGATGCTGCCCGGCCTCTCCGGGTACGAGCTGGTCCGGCGCCTGCGCGCGGAGCAGCACTGGTTGCCGGTGCTGATGCTCTCGGCGAAGGACGGCGAGTACGACCAGGCCGACGGCCTCGACTGCGGCGCCGACGACTACCTGACCAAACCCTTCTCGTACGTGGTGCTGCTGGCCCGGCTGCGGGCGCTGCTACGTCGGGGCGCACCGGAGCGCCCGACCGTGCTGGCGGTCGGTGACCTGCGGCTGGACCCGGCCCGCCGACGGGTGACCCGGGCGGACGCCGAGGTGGTGCTGACCGCGCGGGAGTTCGCGCTGCTGGACTACCTGATGCGCCGGCCGGGCCAGGTGATCTCCAAGATCGAGTTGTTGGACCACGTCTGGGACGCGAGCCTGGAGACAGCGCCGAACGCCGTCGAGGTGTACGTCGGCTACCTGCGCCGCAAGCTCGGCCGGGACCGGCTGGAGACGGTCCGGGGCGCCGGCTACCGGCTGGCGACGTGACAGTCGACGGCTCGGCACCCACCCGTCGGCCCAGGCCGGGTCGGATGCCGGTGCTCGGGCTGCGCGGGCGGCTCCTGGCGATCGGTGTGGTCGGCCTCACCGTCGGGCTGGCCCTGGGCGGGGTGGTGCTGCTCGGCGCGCTCGGCTTCGTGCTTCAGCGCACTGTCGACACCGAGGCGTTCCGTACCGCCGACGCAGTCGCCCTGCTCGCCGCCGAGGACGCGCTGCCCGATCCGCTGCCGGTGGCCGGCGGGCAGGTCCGCGTGCAGGTGGTCGACGCGCAGGGGCGGATCCGCGCGGCCTCGATCGACGCCGACCGTCTGGTGCCGATGGTCCGTCCGGAGCGGCTGAACCGCGACGGTCGGCAGCGGCTGGAGGTGCCGGCCGAGCGGGTCGGGCTCAACGGCCCGGTCCGGGTGGTCGCCGTACCCGCCGGCACCGCGGCCGACCCGCTCACCGTGCTGGTCGCCCGCTCGATGGCCGACGTGCGGCACAGCACGCATGTGGTCCGGACCATCCTGCTGGTGGCGTTCCCGCTGCTGGTGGCGGTGTTGGCCGCGGTGGCTTGGCGGGTGGTGGGCGCGACCCTGCGGCCGGTGGAGGCGTTGCGTCGAGGCGCCGAGGAGATCACCGGGAGGGCCGGCACCGGCCGGCTGCCGGTGCCGGCGTCGGCCGACGAGATCCATCGCCTGGCGGTCACCCTCAACGGCATGCTGGGCCGGCTGGAGTCCGCCCGTGTCCGGCAGCGGGCCTTCGTCTCCGACGCCGCACACGAGCTGCGCAGCCCGTTGGCCAACATCCGGACGGAGCTGGAGGTGGCCCAGCGCCTCGCCGACCGGACGGACTGGACGGCGGTGACCGCCAACCTGCTCGCCGACACCGAGCGGCTGAGCCGCCTGGTCGACGATCTCCTGCTGCTGGCCCGGCTGGACGAGACCCCGCCAGCCCGGGGGACCGGCCCGGTGGAGCTGGGCGTGTTGCTCACCGAGGTGGCCGCCCGCTACCCGTCGCCGCCGGTGCGGGTGACGCTGCCAGCGGGCCCGCTCTGGACGATCGGCACCGTCGAGGAGTTGCGGCGCGTGCTGACCAACCTGGTCGACAACGCGGTACGGCACGCGCAGGGTGACGTCGTGCTCGCGGCCGAGGCGACGACGTCGACGACGGGGGTGGCGGGGACGACGACCGGGTCTGGCGTCGGGGCGTACCACCTGGTGACGGTGACCGACGACGGCCCGGGCGTCCCGGTGGCGGACCGGCAGCGGGTCTTCGACCGGTTCACCCGGCTGGATGACGGACGGGCCCGCGACGACGGGGGCGCCGGCCTGGGGCTGGCCATCGTCCGGGAGTTGGTCCGACGCGCGGGCGGCAGCATCACCCTGACCGACGCGCCGGGGCAGCAGGGGCTACGGGTGTGCCTGCTGCTGCCGGCGTTGCCGGCCGACGACGGCCAAAGGTCGACGGCGCGTGACGACGACCTGCCCCCACCCGCCCACCACTGACCCTTTGCTCTGCACCCGCGGAGGCGACAGCTACGTAACGTGATGCTCGCCGACGCGTGTCGAAGCGGCGGCCCCCGACGTTTCAGCTGCTCACCCGAGGTGGTGCATATAGGTAAGCAGAGCAAAGGCTGCGCGACAGTGCTGTTGGGTGCGTCGGATGCCACGGTGGGTCACGGCGGGTTCGCCACCGAGCGAGCCCACGCTGAGTGAGGTCTGCGGGGCGCAGCCGGCGGGGCAGTGGCTGGCAGGTCAGCGGCGGCGGGTGCAGACCTGCTTGGAACGGGCCACGGTGTCGGTGGACCAGGCGACAGCGACGGTGAAGCAGAAGTCGTTGGTGCGGTTGAGCGCGTAGATGACGAAGCTGGTGGTGCCGGCGGGCAGCGTCGCGAAGATGTTGTGGGTCTGGCCGGTGCGGCCGCCCGCGATGACCACCGGGCCCTCGCTGCCGGCCGGGTAGGTCCAGTTCAGCGCGATGCTGTCCCGGTTGTCGCGCAGGGTCACCGCGCTGGGTGGGGTGCCGGGCGGTGCCGCGGCGGCAGCGGACGTGGGTGCCGTGCCGCCCGGGCCGGGGGCAGTGCTGGCCGACGCGCCGGCGGTGGGGGAGGCGCTGGCTGGCGGCGGGGTCGGCTCGTCGTCGCCGTCGACCCGGGCCACCCCGGCGATCACCGCCGCCGCGCCGAGGAGCACCACGACCACGCCGGCCACCAGCACCGGCACCAGCCGGTTGCGCTCCTCCGGCGGCGCGCGGTGCACGGGCACCGGCAGCAGTCGCGACGGCGTGTACGGCTCGACCTGCCCGTAGGGGTCCGCCCGCGGGTACGGGTCGGACGGCGCGTACGGGTCGGGCGACGGGTACGGGTCGGTGGGGGCGGCGGGTCGGTGCAGCCGGTACACCCCGGGTTGCTCCTCCGTGCCGCCGGCCAGCCCGGCCACCGACGGGGGCACCGGAGGGTCGGTGGGGCGGGGCGAGGGCTCGTCCACCGGTTCGGTCGACCATCTGCCGCCCGTCGATCCGACCGCTTCGTCGGAGGGCAGCCGGGGGTTCGGAACCGCCCCGGCGTGGTGGGCCGTGGCAGCCGGCGGGTGGTAGCCGGATTCGGCCGGCCCGTCGCCGTGCGGTGGGACGCGGGCGGCCGGCACGACAGGCGTGTCCCGGGCCGTAGGCGGGTTGTCGTCGCAGGCGTGGTCGGGATTCGCCGCCGCCCGGGCGAGGGCCGCCACCTGGGTGGCCAGCGGGTCGTCGGCGGGCAGGTGTTGCCGGCACAGCTCACGGGCGAGCGCCAGATTGTCGTGTGCCTCGGCGAACTGACCGCAGTCGCGCTGCATCGCCCCGAGCCGCGCCAGCATCTTGATGCCGCTGGGGTGCCCGTCGCCGTACACCTCGCGGTGCAGCTCCCAGGCGTCCTGGAGGCGGTCGCGGGCCACCGTGCACTGGCCGCGCGCGTACTCGACGGTGGCCAGGTCGGCGTGCGCGGCGAGCACCCGCAGCGACTCCGGGCCGTCCTGTGCGGTCAGCTCGATGATGACTTCCTGGTAGAGCCGCGCCGCCCGCGAGTGGCTGCCGACCCGGTGCAGCACCGCGGCCAGGGTCGCCGCGGCGGCCACCGTGCGCGGGTCGGCGCGGCCGTGCAGGCGGGTGGTGGCCGCGTACGCGAAGGCGGCCCACCCTCGGGCCGAGTGCGGCTCACCGAGGGCGATCAGCACCCGCGCCTGGAGGCTGGCCGCCTCGGCCAGTTCGGGGGTGGCGTTGGCCGGGCTGGGGTCGGCGTCGGTGAGCGCGTCGGACAGCAGTTGCTGTGCGCCGGCCAGATCGCCGGAGGACACGAGGTGGTGCGCCTGATCAGTCAGTTCACCGAAGCCGGAAGACACGCCCCATCGTGCTCATCCGACGACGGTAAGTACAAGACCCGCGCCGGTGTCGATTGGTCAGGATCCGGTCAGGTGCTCGGCCAGGGTCTCGCTGATTCGGCGCAGCTGGTCGACCTGGGCGGGGCTCAACGCGTCGAACAGGTGTCGGCGTACCCCCTCGACGTGGCCGGGTGCGGCGGCCGCGAGGGTGGCGAAACCCTCGTCGGTGAGCAGCGCGATCTGCCCGCGCCGGTCGGTGGGGCAGTCCTCGCGGCGCACCCAGCCGGCGGCCTCCAGTCGGGCCACTGCGTGCGAGAGCCGGCTGCGGGACGACCCCGCCGCCTGGGCCAGCTGGCTCATGCGCAGTTGGCGGTCGGGGGCCTCGGAGAGCTGGACCAGGATCTCGTAGTACGCGTGCGGCATGCCCGCGTCGCGTTGCAGCTCGCGGTCGAGAGTGTCCATCAGCACCCGGGAGGCGGTCAGGTACGCGCGCCACGTGCGCTGCTCGTCGGGGTCCAACCAGCGGGTCATGACCGCCATCATACAACCGATGGTTGAATGTTCAACTAAACCGCGTTAGTCTCGGGTCATGGGTATCCACCGGCTCAACCACGCGGTCCTCTACGTCAGTGACCTCGCCCGCAGCGTCGCGTTCTACAGCGACGTGCTGGGCTTCCGCCCGGTGGCGATGACCCCGGACGGCTTCCGGGGCGCCACCTTCCTCCAGGCCCCCGACTCCACCAACGACCACGACCTCGGCCTCTTCGAGGTCGGCGCGGGCGCCGGGCGGTCCACCGCCGGCCGGTCCACCGTCGGCCTCTACCACCTCGCCTGGGAGGTGGACACGCTCGACGAGCTGGCCGCCACCGCCGAGCGGCTCGTCGCGGCCGGCGCTCTGGTCGGCACCTCCGACCACGGCACGACCAAGAGCCTCTACGGCAAGGACCCGGACGGTCTGGAGTTCGAGGTGGTCTGGCTGATCCCGGCCGACCTGCTCGACGACACCGCCCTGGCCGCCCGCAAGCAGATCGGTCGGCTCGACCTGGACGCCGAGCGGCAGCGCTACGGCGGTCAGACCCGGGGCGGGGTGGGGATCTCCGTCCCGGCCTGACCGCCCGTACGGTAGAACGGACCGATGCCGACCGACCGGACCACCGAATTCCTCCGCGAGCTGCTGGTCCGCCAGTTGACGACCTGGCTGCCCGCAGCCCTGCACCGCTCCCGCCGGGCCACAGTCGCCCTCGCGGGCGCCGACGCGGGCAGCGCGGAGGCCGCGCTACGCCTGGTCGCCACGCACGGCGACCAGGTGCGCGGCCGGCAGGTGACGGTGCTGGTGCTGGCCGACGCCGCCGCCGACCTGCCGGCCCGACTCGGCCCGATCGAGGCGGAGCTGCCCGCCGAGGTCACAGTGCACCTGCTGCCCGGCGACGCGTACCGGCTGCCGGTCGCGGTGAAGGCCGCCGGGGCGGCCGGCGCGCCGCTGTTCTCCTTCGTGGACCTGCCCGGCGCGGTGACACCGAAGCTGCTCACCGCCGCGACCAACGGCCGGACCGGTGAGCTGCTGCTGCACACCGCCGACAGTGCCCGAGACGTGCTCGTCTCCGCAGGCTTCCCCCTGGTCGCCGAGGTGGCGCCGGTGCTGCCCGGCGGCGAGGCCGCCGGTGTTGTCGCGTTCGGCAGCCGCTCCGACCGGAGTCTCGAGGCGGTCCGCGACGCGCTCTGGGCGGTCGGCGCGGACCTCGACCTGCGCTACCGCGACCCGCTGGACCCGACCGGCACGACTGTCGACGTGGTCGGCGATCCCGATCTCGAACCGCTGGCCCGCGAGCTGTTGGCCGAGTTGGGTGCGGGCGGTTCACGGCCGGTCACCGAGCTGCGCCGGCACACCCTCACCGCGACCGTCTACCGGGCCGCCGACGCCAACCAGGCCCTCGTAGACCTGCTCGACGCGGGTGACGTGCGGCGGGAACGCGAGTCCGGGAGGCTGGCCGGCGACGAGATCATCTCCCTGGCGCGCTGAGCGCCTCACCCCACAGACGCCGAGCGGGGTGCCGGTGGATCACCGGCACCCCGCTCGACTCCCGGGATGATTACGACCGGGACTTGTCCTGCTTCCAGGACAGCGGACCCGGCAGGTCGACCCGGTGCGCCCGGGCCTTGGAGTTCCAGGACCAGCGACCGATCTTGATGCTCCACGAGGAGAAGCCGTTCTCGGTGAAGTTCAGGATGATCGGACCGTACTTCTTGCGCTTGCGAAACATGAGGCCCATCGGAGGTCTCCCCTCGTCACCGTTCCCTGCCGTGTCGAGATCGAACATGCCCGAACCGACAACTTTTGAAACCCTCTCGCTGTCCGTCCTGGACGGTGACCACCGGACGCCCAACCTCTACTAACCAGATAGGTCTTGCGGCTGCCATTGTGGACAGATCAGAGACTGGGTCAGCGGGGTTCCCACGCGTCGGGCAGCGCGGTGAGCTTGCGAACGTGCGCGGGCAGTCGACCGCTGACGATCTCGGCGAGGCTCACCTCGTCGACGACCCGCCGCACGGCGGCGCGCACCGCCACCCACAGGCCGGGCAGGTTCTCCGCCGAGCCCTCGTACCGGGTCTCCTCGGGGCGCAGCCCGCGTACCCCGGCCAGTGGGCCCTCGACGGCGCGCAGCACCGCGCCGACTGTCACCTCGCGTGGCGGGCGGGCCAGCGTGTAGCCGCCCTCGGCGCCGCGTTGGGCGCGGACGATGCCGGCCCGGCGCAGATCCGCCAGGACCGCCTCCAGGAACTTGCGGGGCATGTCCTGCTCCGCGGCGATGGCCTGGGTGGACAGCAACGAGGGGTACGCGGTGGCGAGGCTCAACGCCGCCCGTACCGCGTAGTCGCCGCGCGCGGAGATCTGCACAGTGCCATCATGCCCGGCCGGCGCCGCCCGGCCCGCCGGTGGGCGGCCCGGACCTCGTGGCGTACCCGCCGTTCGCGGATTCGCCGGGGGTGCCGGGGCGGAACCGGCCGCCGTTGACGCCCGTCGGCTCGGACGGCGGTCGAGGTCGGACCACCCGGCCGGCCGCAGGCTGGTCCCGTGCGGCCCGGAACGCGCCGGGGCTGAGCCCGACCTCTCGGGTGAAGAAGCGGCCGAAGTTCGTGGGTTCGGAGAAGCCGAGCCGCCGGCCGATCTGGGCGATCGGCTGATCCGTCGCGGCGAGGAACCGGCTGGCCTGCAACGCGACCCGCTCGTCGATGACCTGTTTGGCGCTGCGACCGGTGACGGCCAGGCAGGCCCGGGTCAGGGTCCGCACCGAGCAGCCGAGCTCGGCAGCGTAGTCCTCCACCCGCCGGGTGTGCGGGTAGCCGTGCTCCACCTCGCGGCGGAACCGGTGGAACGTCTCGTCCTCGGGCCGGGACGGCGACCGGTCGTCGTGGGCCACGGCAAGCCGCAGCAGCAGCACGGCCAGTTGATGCCGGAGCAGCGCGCGGGCGGTGGGGCCGTCGGGGTGCCGCCGGCAGTCCACCGCCAACTGGCTCACCTCGCTGATCACCGCGTCCTCGTCCTCCCCGGCCAACTGCCGCCAGGTCGCGGTAGTGGCCAGGTCGACGTCGAAGTCGCGCAGTGCCTCGGGATCCCAGGCGACCACGGTGGCGTCGAACTGGGGGCCGGCGCAGCGCAGCACCTGGCCGGGGCGGACCCGCAGCAGTGTGCCGGGGCGACACGGCAGCAGATGAAAGTCGAGTTCCGCGTCGCCGTGCCCACGCGTGGTGAGAATCAACAGCTCCCGCTCGACGATCACCGGCCGACGCCAGCCCGGGGCACCGGCAAGATCGGCCAGCGCGAACGTGGCTATCTCGTCGGTGACGGGAGACGCCGTTCCGATCGATGGCACGGGGGAGGGATCGGTGGAGACCATCGCCTGCGACGGTAGCCCGAACCGCAGGTCACCGCATCCCGATCGACGTTCGTAGCGGAATCCGCGGCACGCCACGGGCTTGTCCCGGTCCCGGCAGCCGGGCTACGTTACCCGGCGGTAGCGCCGTCGGTCCGCGGTCCAACCGGCATCCGCCGGCCACCCGACCGACCGACGGCCCCCGCCGACTCGCGATGGGATGGGCATGACGCAGCTGTTCTCGGTCGAAGGTAAGACGGTCCTGGTCACCGGCGGGTCGCGGGGGATCGGGCTGATGATCGCCCAGGGCTTCGTCCGGGCCGGCGCACACGTGATCATCTCGTCGCGCAAGGCGGACGTCTGCGAGGCGGTCGCCACGACCCTCTCCGCCGAGGGCCGCTGCGAGGCCATCCCCGCCGACCTCGGCGACAACGCCGGCGCCGAGACGCTGGCCGCCGCCGTACGCGAACGCTTCGGCCGCCTCGACGTGCTGGTCAACAACGCCGGCGCGACCTGGGGCGCACCGCTGGAGGACTACCCCGAGGCCGCGTTCGACAAGCTCTGGGCGGTCAACGTCAAGGCCGTCTTCCGGCTCACCACCGCGCTGCTGCCGGCGCTGCGCGCCGCCGCCAGCGCCGACGACCCGGCCCGCGTGATCAACATCGGGTCGATCGACGGCATCCGGGTGCCGATGATGGAGGTGTACGCGTACTCGGCCACCAAGGCGGCCGTGCACATGCTCACCCGCAGCCTCGCCCACCAACTCGCCGGTGAGCAGGTCACCGTCAACGCGATCGCGCCCGGCCCGTTCGAGAGCAAGATGATGGCGTTCGCGCTCGACGACCCGGCGAGCCGGGCCGCCATCGAGCAGCAGGTGCCGCTGGGCCGCATCGGACGCCCCGAGGACATGGCCGGCACTGCCATCTACCTCTCGTCGCGCGCCGGCGCATACCTCACCGGCGCTGTCATTCCCGTCGACGGCGGCATCACCACGCACGGCTGAGCACCGGCCGACCCGGGGCGCGCTGTCCGCGTATCCCCTGGGTGTGTGCCGGGGCCGCGCGGACTCGGCAGATCCGCGCGGCCCCGGTGTGGCCGGTGTTACCCGTTCGGGCGGTCAGCGACCGGCGAGCAGCCGGTTCACCGCCGTGTCGACGTCCAGGTGCTCGGCCTCACGGCCGCGCGGGACGACGACGTAGGTCCGTCGAAGGAAACGCACCAGGACGCTGCGCGGCACCTCGAAGAGGGCGTTGCCGTCCGGTGACGAGAGGGCCAGCGCGACGAAGTCGCCGCGCGGTGTGGCCCAGGGCCAGACCCGAACGTCCCCGATGCCGGCCGGCTCGTCCAGGCCGGTGACCAGAAGTTCGCGAGCGAACGACCAACTCACCGCCTCGCCCCCTGCCGATTCGGCATGGAACAGGACATGGACCGCATACGGGTCAGCAGGGTCGTAACGCAGACTGGCACGCACCGGCAAGGCGGTGGCGTCAGGTGCGACGAGCCTTAGCGACGTCTCGACCTCTACGGTCGTCGGTCGGATGACACTCATGGACGTTCTCCCCCCGGCACCGCTGCGGAACGCGCGTGTCCCGCTTTTCCCATACTCAGGTGCTACTCCTGGCTACGCTCCGCCATACGCTGACTTCACCCAGTGGTGGGAAGGGGGACGGAAAGGCCGCGTGAATGTGAGCATTCATGTAGGATTTCCGGTTCTGCCCAGTGCGTGATCCCGCCCGGTATCGGGTGGCTCAGTCGTCGACTTACTCCGGTAACGTCCAGTCGGCCGTTGCAGTGACGGGCCCGAGCGACACTGGGGGGTGAAATGGTGACGAAGCAATCCTCAGTGGATCCGGCGGCGGCGCCCGGCACGCCGAAAGTCGCGGTCCGAGCAGCCGAAAAGCGGGGGTACGGAGTGCCGATGGAGCAGCCCGAACGGGCCGGTCGGCCGGCGTCCGACGCCGGTCGTCCCGGTGGTGATGGCGCCGGTCGTGGTGGCGACGCCGCCGTTGGTCGTGGTGGCGGCACCGGTGTTGGTGGCGGTGGCGGCGCCGACGCCGACGCCGACGCTGGCCGTGGTGGCGGGATCGCCGTGCAGGACCGGCCGCGTCGGCCCCGCTGGCGTGAGCGGATCTCGCTGACCCTCGACCTCATCCGCGCCAACCCCACCGGCCGGATCGCACTCAAGATCTTCATCGCGATCGCCGGTGCGCTGGTGGTGACCATCGGCATCGCCCTCATTCCGCTTCCCGGGCCGGGCTGGCTGCTGGTGATCGCCGGCCTGGGCATCTGGGCCGTCGAATACCACTGGGCGCGACGGCTGCTCGGCTTCACCCGCCGCCACGTCCACGGATGGACACGCTGGGTGACGAGACAGTCGCTGCTGGTGCGAATCGTGCTCGGGTCCGTCGGCCTGGTCTTCGTGGCCACGGTGGTCTGGCTGTCCCTCAAGTACAGCCTCGGCATCGACGTGGTGGCCGAGGCGATGCGGTACCTCGCGACGCACTGACCCCGGATTTCCGGTCCGGTTCCACGATCGGGTAGAGTCAGTGGCGCTGAGGGCGATTAGCTCAGTGGGAGAGCGCTTCGTTCACACCGAAGAGGTCGCTGGTTCGATACCAGCATCGCCCACGCAGGTCAAAGGCCACTTCCCGGAAACGGGAGGTGGCCTTTCTGCTGTCGTACAGCAGCTAAGTACAGCAACGGCGTCAGTGGTCGAGTGAATCGCCAAGGCGTTTGAGGGCGTCTCTGGTCGCCTTGTTTGATACCTGCGTGTAGATCTCCATCGTCACGGAGAAGCGGGCGTGCCTCAGCACCTGCATGGCGACTCTGGGGTGGACGTCGAGGTCAGCGAGCAGCGTGGCGCAGGTGCGACGGGCGTCGTGGACGGTGATTGGCCTGACGTTGGTCTTCTCGCACCTCGCCTGCCACGACCGTTGGAAGTTGCGCGGCTCGATGGGTGTGCCGTAGCGGGTGGTGAATACGAGCCCGGTCTCGTGCCACGCCTTGCCGGCAGCTGCTTCAGCCTCATCGCGTTGCTGTTGTCTGAGCTTGAGAGCGGTTAGGCAGATGTCAGGCAGAGGCAGCATGGCGTCGGATGCCTGAGTCTTGGTGTCGCGGTGCAGGAGCTGCCCACGCACGCGTTGCAGCTGGCGACCGATGGTCAGCTCCCCAGCGTCGAGGTCGACGTCCTCCCACGTCAGTCCCAGCGCCTCGCCCTTGCGCAGGCCGGTCACGAGGACCAGGGCGTAGGCGGCGTAGAGCGGGTCATCATCGGCGCGGGCCGATTCGAGGAACGTGCGCGCCTCGTCGCTCGACCACGACTTGCCTCGTCGACGGCGGACGGTGGCCAGGGTGACCGCCACGGCCGGGTTCTTGGTGATGAGGTCTTCGGCCTGGGCGTAAGTGAGGGCAGCCCGCAGTGCGGCCCGAATATCGCTGACCGTGCGCGTCGAGGGAACCGCGTGGCAGCAGCGACCGACGGCGCAGCAGCGCCGCTTCTGCTTGAGGCGGGCGGCGTCCTTGCCCTGGGCGCAGCACTGGCATGTGCGGGCCACCTGGTTGATCCAGGTCTGCACGTCCCGCGGCTGGAGCCGGTCCAGTCGCTTGCCGCCGAGGCCGGGGGAGATGTAGCGGCGAACGAATGTCTCGTAGGTGGCGTAGGTCAGGGGCGCGCGGTTCGGTTGGATGATTTCGTTGAGCCAGTAGGTGAGGAAGCTGTCGACCGTCGGGACGGTGGTCGCCACCGGCCCGGCCTTGGCCTGCTGGTGCAACTTGATCCACTTGTCGTGCACTGCTTCGCGGGTCTTGCCGTAGACGTACTTCCGGGTGCGTCTGCCGTCCGGTTTGGTGACCCAGACGTAGGCGGCGAAGCCGTTGCGGTAGGGGAAGATGGAGCCTTCGCCGTTGGCGCGTGTGCGGGCGGGCATCAGGCGGCCTCCTGGCGCTCGACCTGCTCGCGGATGTAGTCGTCGACCCATTCGGGGAGGATGCGGCGGTACTTGCCGTCCTTGATGGAGCGCAGCTCGCCGGTAGCGATCTTCATCTTGACTTTGGAGATGCCGAAGCCGAGCAGGACAGCGACCTCGGCAGGGGAGTACCAGCGGGGGCGGAGGTCGTGGTTCATGCGGCGGCCCCGGTGAGCCAGGCTTCGTGGGCGAGTTCTTCCCGGCCGATGCGTCTGGCCTCGCGGCGCTGCGCGGCGGCGGTGTTGGCCAGGAGTGCGTCGCCTTCGGTGAGCCATCCGGAGCCGGCGTAGGTGAGGGTGCCGATGATGACGGTGCCGGGGGTGTCGTCGTTCTCTTCGCGGCGGTAGGTGGCGCGGGTGTCGCGGAGCACGCCGAAGGTGACGGAGTAGCGGCGGGCCTTGGTGAGGAAGTGGCCGCCGAAGCCGAGTATTCAGTCCCATGACATCTGTCAGTGTTGAAGTCTCGATACATGTGTCACTTGGCAGGGGCCTTGGGTGTGCTGGTCCATGGTGCCGGGTATGGCTTCTCGGCGGCGTGTCATGAATCTGCTCGATGCCCAGTTGGCTGCTGGGGTGCGGATCAACGCCGCCGAGTTCGCGCGTGAGCATGGGGTTTCGGTCCGTACCGTTTACCGGCATCAGGCACGGATCAGGGATGAGGGCGAGTGGCATGAGCGGTCCCGGCGGCCGCGTAGCAGTCCGCGGACGACGCCACCGGAGTTGGACGCCTGGATCTGCAAGCTGCGCGTCGAACTCGGCGTGGATAACGGGGCTGACTTCATTCGCGACGCGCTGATCGAGGTGCACGCCGCTACCGGTGCGCCGTGGCGGGTGCCGTCGCGATCGACGATCAACCGGGTCCTGGCCCGGCATGACCTGCTCGAACGGAACCCGGCGAAACGGCCGCGCAGCTCGTTTCGGCGGTTCGTCTACGCCCGGCCCCGCGACTGCTACCAAATTGACGCCACGAACGTCCGGCTCGCCGACGGCAGCCTCGCCGCGGTCTTCGACGTCCTGGACGACTGCACCCGAACCCTCGTCGGCTGTCACGCAACGAGCGCGGAGACCGCCGAAGGCGCGGTCACCGCGATCAGGCAGGCATTCGACGAGTACGGCACCCCGGCGATCGTGTTGTCCGACAACGGGACCGCGTTCACCAGCCGATTGACCCGGCCCGGATCGATCTCCACGTTCGTCCAGTGCCTCCTGGACCACAATGTCCGGCCGATCAACTCCAGCCCCTACCATCCGCAGACCTGCGGCAAGGTCGAACGCCACCACCAAACCCTCAAAAAATGGTTGAGCACCCACCCCGCCCCCGCAACCCGCGCGGAACTGCAGAACCTCCTCGACGTCTACCGCCGCTACTACAACACCCAACGACGCCACAGCGCCCTGCCGCGACGCGCCACCCCCGCCCAGGCATGGACACACGCGCCCAGCCTCGGCGGGCCGGCCAGCCTACCGATGCAAACCGACGCCACCCTGCACCGCTGCCTCGTGGGCAGCACCGGCGCCATCACCGTCGCCGGACACCGCACCAGCGTCGGCACCACCCACGCCGGCGCCACCATCACCGCCATCCGCGACCAGAGCCGGATCACCATCTACCACCAAGACGGCCAACCCCTCGGCCACTTCCACCTCACCCCCGACCGGACCTACATCAGCCTCACCCGAGCAGCCTGATCAACAACACCTGACACATCTATCGGGACTTCCCCTTGACACATGACTCGGGACAGCACACGCCGAAGCCGAGCATGTGCGCCCAGCGGCGAAGTCCGGCGTAGGCGTTCGGTTCCGTGTCAAGGCTGTCTTGACGGCCGTCGGCCGTTGTGGCGCCGCTGGCCGTGTCGGTGTCGGTGGGCCTGCCGAGGTGCCAGCACGCGTCGATGAGGCGGGCGAGGTGGTCGCCTTCCGGATCGGCGTAGTCGTCAATGGTGGCCGGGGTGAGCCGGGTGAAGGAGCGCCCGGTGGATTCGGTGGCCTTGGTGGCGTACTTGGCCAGGTAGGCGGCCACCTTGCCGTCGGTCAACTCGCCGTCGGCAATGTTGATCCGTCGCACGTCGAGCTGCTCGCCCCAGGCCACCACCCAGCCCTGCGGCCGGTCGGGGTGCGGAGGTGTGGTGACGACGATCTGCCGGGCAGCGGCATGAACTGCCGCGTCCAGGTCGTCCAGGGTGAGGCGGGCCGGCGGCGGAACGAGAGCATGCGAGTCAGGGTCGACACCGTCGAGGCGCAGCAGGACGTGGAAGTGCACGGCCGCCCTTCTCTGCATCTCGGCGACCTTGCCGTGCGACACCCGCACCGGCGGCACCCGGCGCACCTTGCCGGAATCGGTGACGACCTGGACGAAGGGAATGCCGCGACGTCGGCACAGTGCGGCGAGGTGACGTTCGATGGCCTGTTTGGTGCGCCGCCATAGTTCGCCGGAGAAGTAGTTCCAGACGGCCTGGTGGTCGTGGTCGTAGCAGTCCAGGCACAACGGCTGCCCGAGCCGCGGATCGTCGGCATCGTGGCGGGCGAAGCACGCCGCGGGCTGCCCGTGCTGGCAGGTGCCGGCGGCACTTCGGGCGCGGCAGGGAGTGGGCCGGCAGTCGCAGCGCTGCCGGGTGGCGCAGGTGTGGCGGGCGACGTGCCGGTGGTGGACCGCGCCGAAGGACGGGGCGGTGAAGGTGGCGAAGACGACCGGGTGCCGGCCGACCGAGTCAGGTACACCCTTGCCGCCGGTCAGGCCGCAGCGGACGACCTGGTAAGCGTCGCCAGCGTAGACCCAGGCGCAGTCTCGGCATTGCGATTCGCGTCGGTTGCCGCACGCCTTGTAGAGCGCCTGGTCGGGCAACTCATCGGTCCGGAGTTGGCCGGTGATGCGGCCCGTGGTCGTCTCGACGGCCGCGATGGTGCCGGTGAGGCGGATTGGCCGGGCACAGCCGCCGGCAGCGGCGGTGTGCTCAAGCCAGCCGGAGAACTCCGGGGTGGCGGCGCGGTGCAGGGCTTGGGCGTTCCGGCCAACGGCGGGGCCGGGCTTGTAAAGGGTGAGCGGGGTGGACACGGTCTTCTCCTCAGGGGGGTGGCAGGGACGGGAGACGAAGCACCACCAGCCGTGGACGTTGGTCCGCTGGTGGTGTTCGTCGTGTCTCCTGGCACCGCCGGGAGGGCGGCTGACGCCGGAGGGCGGGTTCGTGGTGGTGCCACGTCCCGCCGATTGTCGTGTCCTCTCACGCTCGTCGAGCTGGTGACGAAGGCCGGCACGGGTGGGAGCCTGGGATGTCGGCATCAGGCGGTTGCCGCAGGCTGCCCCCACCCGTGTAGGTGTGCGAATCCGGGCCATCGTGGACGGCAGTGAAGCCGTGCTGGGCCAATAAGTGGATTCGGAGGACCGGCGCGGTGGCCGGTGCGATCGGGAGCCGGCGGGACGGGACCCGCATCAGCGGCAGGAAGGCCGCTCGGCATCTCCGAAGTCGAGGCCAGCGATCCGGCAGGAAGGCTGCACTGGCGTGCTCGACGAGCGTCAGAGTAGCACCGGCTACCGACACGTCAACCCGCCGTGAAACTGCTGTCGAACCAACGCGGTTGCAGGCTCGGTTGGGCGCTGCCTACAGGGCAATGCGATTGTCGACCAATCGCTGTGCCGGACCGTTGTACTCGGTGAGACTGAAGCGGCGATGCCCATCGGTGGGATGCACGGTGACGGTGACAGTGCTCCCGTCTTCGAATCGCAGCGTGAAGACGGGATCGAGGTCGCACAGGAACGCAAACGCTTCGCGGTCCTCTTCGCTGTCACTGAGCAAGCGGCCGTCGGCCTCCCAGCCGGCGATGGCGGCGGCAATCACGACGGCCACCTCGACGCTGCCAAGCAGGGTGGATGAGTTCGCCCACCAGTCCAGCCAGCACCGGCCCTCGAAGCGGTCCATGGCGTCATCCTTTCAGGGCGGGGCCTGACTGGCCGCTGGTCGAGTGGGAGAACTTTCCTTACATCGATCAAGGCGGCCCGAGACGGGCCGCACGCGCCGCCGCCTGGGCGCATGTCCGTCGCTCCGCTGGCGCTCCGACTCCGGCCACGCAGAACGCCCGGCTGCTGGCGCGGAGGGCGGAAAGCCCGGGGGCCGCCGTAGACGGTGGCGGCGAGGGTGGTTGGGGTTGGTGGGCCGGCAGCCGGCCGGGCCGCGTCCGATCGGCGCGGCGCAGGGAAGGGCACGCCGGGTCCGCGCGGCGGATCGCGGCGGCGGGGCGGGTCGGGGTTACCGCGCCTCCGGCGGGGGCGCAACGACTCCGAGATGATCGGGGGTCCGTCGGCGCGTTGCGATCCGTGGGTGGTTGCGCAGGGCCACCCCGCCGGCCGGCGACCCGGGCGAGCCGAGCAGACCACCACCCGGCCCGCCAGCGTCCGACCGTGCGTCAAGGCCGTCTTGGCGTGGCGGACCGGGCGGCAGCCCGCTCCCCATGAGGGCGGGTCGGCGGCAGACGGGATGGCGGTTGGGTGCTCCTCTTTGTGGGAACGATCCTCGATACTCCCTCCATGACTTCCGTCTGGCCGGTTCTTGTAGTCGCAGCACTTGGCGTGATCAGTACCCTCGGTGCTGCACTTTCGACTCAGATCCTGACAACCCGCCGGGACGAGCGCCGATGGGTTCTAGAACGCGAGCGCGAGCAAGAGCGATGGCTGCGTGAGCGGGAGGACCGGGCAGCGCAATGGCAACGCGAGGACGAACTTCGTCATCGTGAGTCGCGCGAGGAGATGTACACCCGATTCATGCGAGCGCTCTGGAATTGGGGGCGGCAGGCTGTGCTGTATAGGAAGGCGATCGAGGCTAAACAGGAGCGGCCTGACAGTAGCGCTCTGGTCAAGGCGCATGACGAGGCTGTGGAGATCATGGCCGAACTGGAGCTTGCCGCTTCTGATCCTGTTCGTGACGCCGCGCGTAACTGTTGCAATTCGATGTACAGCTTTTGCACTAAGGTGGCCGAAGGTGAGAATAATTCTACCCTCGCATACGAACTGCATGACGCGTACAAATTGTTTGCCAGGAAGGCCGTTGAACTAATGCGTTCGGATCGCGGCTTGATGTCGATGCCGCTAGGTGGAAAAATTGGACCTAATCCGAAAGAAAGTTAGAGGCAACTGATTGACTAACTAAGTGGCGATCGGGTGCGGACGCTAGCGGACGAGCACGGACGATGGCGGACCGGGTTTCCCAGGCCAAGGGCAGCAGCTCACGTGACATTGCTGGTTTCCTGGGGGTCAAGGGGGTCGCGGGGATAGGGCCATCGTGTGGCGTCAGGTGCGCGTGTTATCTCGCGATCTACGCTTGCGCGCGATCCTCGCGCGCATGGTCATAGCGAATCCAGGTGCCGCGTCCCTCGCGTGACCTTTTGTCTTGAGCTTCTTCCCACTCGCGAATGTAGCTTGGCACCGCCGGGAGTGGTTCGCTACGGAGGTAAGCAGCGATTTGTTCGATAACGTAACTGCTCGTCCTTGACCCCGTGAAGAGTGGGTGGAGGTTCCCTCCCAGTTTTTGATGGATTGCATCGGGCCAGGACATCACAGCCAAGCCGAGCTTGATTCGGTCCCGTAGTTCCGGACTTCGAATTAGGAGCGCTTGCGCACCAAGAATCGACTTCTTGTTGTCAATCTCTATCGCTGCGGAACGAGTCAAATACCCATCAGTCGACTCGGCCCCTTCGCGGCTGTATACATCAGAGATTTCAACGCTTGCAGTGAGTGCCGACATTGCCGCATCTTCGGACCTTGTTCGCATCTCGGCCCGCCTAGCGGTTCGGCTCTGGACCACCTGGCCGGCAAGAACAAAGGCACCACCCATTAGGCCGCCAATTGCTGCGGTAAGCAGGCTTACGACTTCTGGGTTCATTGCCCCTCCGGACAGATGGTTAGGATTCAGGAGGTAGGGGATACTTCCAAGTTCGATCCTCGCCCGCCTTGGGATCGGTCCAGGTCACCGTAATCGTGCTGTCCTTGGTCCCGAAGGTGCGCGCCGCAAGAAATGGAATCGCCTCATGTGGCCCTACCTCCTTCGGAGCTTCATTTAGGCCAAGCAGAGGCAAGGACTCGTGCGCCGAGATGCGGACGTTCCTGGCCCCTGCGTTGCCAACGTTGGTCAGCAGATATCGGGAGCGATGCTGATGCACGAGGGTCCATCGGACAGCCGCCGCCTGGCTGTTCGTGACAGCCCCCTTGCTGTTCGCTGCCATCGTTTCCAGAGCTTCCACGACCCGGCTGGTGTACTCCTCCGCCAAGGCCGCTGCCGCCTCTGTACGAGCCGCGGTCGCCTCAGCCTGCTCTCGCTGAAGCTTCTGCCCGTCCCTGGTGACCTTCTCTTGGCGGATCATCACGATCGTGGTGGCGATGCCAACCGCTAGAGCCACCACGACACCGAGAACGGTCGCTTGGTCGGCAAAAGCCTGCCAATCCGCTGCGAGGGGTCGCACAGTCAACAGCACGGCGTCGACGCTAACCAGGTGGCGCAAGCGTCTGCCAGACGCCACACGACGCACGCGGGCATGACAGCGGCCCCGAGCTACGGAAGTATTGCCGGGTGGCCGCGACCGAAGTAGCTCTCTGGGTACCTCTCGCCTCCGGCGCTCTCGGCATCCTGGGAGCCCTAGCCGGCACGGGGATCACTCAACGGGCCACCAGGATGCGCGAGGATCGCCGCTGGGAACGAGAGCGCGAGCTGGACCAGGAGCGCCACGATCGTGAGCGCCTGGCGCGACAGCGCGAACGTCGGGCTGCCCTTTACGTGGACCTGGCCGAGTACACGCAGGGTGAGCAATCCACCTTGGAGGCCACGACTGACGAGTACAGCGACAGCCCAGTCGAGGTGCCAGACCTTCAGCATCCCGATCGCTTGACAGCGCGAGTGAAGTTGTACGCCTCGCCTCAAGTGGGCGAGAGCTGGGCCGCTCTAGTTCGGGCCATGGAGCGCATCCGCTGGGAGTGGTTCGAAGGCGACGTCAACGAGAACGAACACCACAGGTGGCTTGATCCGGACAACCCCGCTGCGGTGGAGCTGGGCAAGGCCATCAAGGATATGCAATTGGTGCTGAGGGCAGCCGCAGACGGGGACGCCTGAGCCACATGCAACCGGGTGACCAACTGGGTGACGACGGATGCGAGCAAGGATGGACGTCGGTGGACGCTGGCGGACTGCTCCGACAGGTCAACCAGCATGTCCGGCCAGCTCCTTGACCGCTGATCGTTCTTTCGGGACGAACCTGCCCTCGTGCCCGCTGCGTGCCCGACCGCCCAGTCAACAGGGGTCAGCAAGGGGCCTGACTGCTAGATGCAAGCCGCAGCCACCAGCGTCGTGGCCTGCTCACGGAACGGGCCGACACACCTTCCAAACTGACGGTGCTCACTGAGTCGGATTGCGCTGCTTTGCGTAGCGGAAAGCAAGCCGTCTGATCGTGGTCTCGCCCTCGGCTGCTGGTAGCCAGCTGGCTTCCGTGTGCGATTCGGTCTCATCCCACTCGGGGATGTCGGCGGGGTCGTGGCCTCCGATGCCCAGCGACACTTCGCTGTGGCGGGCGCGGAAGTAGAAGCGCTCACCGTACGGCAGAGAGCCTTCCACCTGCACTGGAGCTGCCGCGCACGTCAGATGCGCCTCCCAGCCCTCACTCCGGAGGGTGGCGATGAGCTGGAGCCAGGATGCCACGTGCTCCTGGTGCCACCGCTGGCGCGCAGTTTCCTGATCCATGACGTCCATGGTGCTGCATTGGGACCTGGCTTTGTGCATGGGGGAGCGCGGACTGAGTGACTAACTGGGTGACGACCGCGACGGACACACACGGACGTGCGGGGATGATGTCGGACGGTATTCACTGCTCAGCGCTCGTCCCATGCCAGCTCACGAGATCGTGTCGGTTGCCTGGGGGTCAAGGAGTCGAACGCCATCGCGTCCGCTGAGCGCCCGGTAGGCCGGCTGACATCGGCCGGTCGCCGCTTTGCCTTCGGGGAGGGTCCATCCCGCTGTGGGACAGTCCCGAGGGCTGGAAGGCTGTACCGTCCGACCGTGCAAAGCCCAGCGCCGAGGACCCCTACCGGGCCGTCACTGGCGGCTGCCTTCCCGGCCCATCTTCAGCGGGACGTGCAGACCGTCTTGAAGCTCCTGCCGTCGGCACCCTTGAAGCCGGCCCTGCCGTTCGGTGTAACCGTCGATGAGCAGCCACTGGTCATCCCGTACCGCATCTACCAGGCCGAACCTCCAGCCGGTGCGGAGACCAGCCTGCCGCCGACCCAGCTCGCGATTCTCAACTGCCTCTACACGCGTCACCACGACGGTCGAGTACGGCAGCGACGGCTTAAGCACGTTCTGACGCTGAACGAGCCATGGGTGGTCCCATTCGTGGTCCGGCTCGTCGGGGAGTACGTCCTAGAGATCCTGCTCGACATCCGCCGTGAACTCGTCGAGCTCGACGACCCCACGACCCCGCAGCACACTGTCTATGGACAGGTTCTCGCCGCCAACCCGTCCTTCCTCGCCGTCACGCGTCAGCGAGTGGCGAGCTACTGGGCCTGCTACTACCGGCATCTGTACTCCGACCGCCGTTATTACCCGGGCTCTACGCTCATCGAGTCCATGCGAGCCGCAGCAAGGCACCGCAGCGCCCCCACCAGGTCACGACATCCTCGTGTCTAGACGATGGGCAACGCGCCGTCGTAGTCCATCCCGATGTCGCGGGCGATTCCCAAGATCAGGCCGTATCCAGGCCGTCAGAGGTGAACCAAGAGCAACGAACGTTGACCAGCGATGACCGATGAATGCACAGCTCAGACGGCATCTTGTCCGGGTTGATCGACTATGCCCTCACCGTTGATCAATACAACGCCAAGTGAACCGGACTAGCGCTTGTGGCTGAATTTCCTCATTGTTCGACTTTTTCGCCACCAAGGAATTGGAGGGTCGGTGATGAGGCGTTGCGGCTGTTCGCGTCCGTGCCTGTTCCATCGAAGCCCGGTAGCATCAGTAAAGGTTGCATAGGTGTCGAAGTAGGCCGCAGGATAGGTTTCACCGTCATGTGGCAGGACGTTGGCCAGCTTCCAGCGCAGCGTAGCTTCTTCCCCCGCAGCTAGCTCATCGCGGAGTACACCGCAAGCATCTTCCTCGCCGGCTCTGGTTGCCCCGAACTCAATCTCGAAAACCGGTGCGGTGCTGTGGTTTTTGATCGTGACTACTATTTCTCGGATCAAGTTGTTCACGATTCGAGCCGGCATTGCCCGGACTGTAATCAATCGAGCCTGGGCAGCCTCTCGGTCTCTCGACTCGCTGCGTCTGGCTCGGATCTCATGCCAGAGGAGGCCGAGAGCGGCTGCTGCGGCGAGAGCCGAGACCGCTGCCCCTGCAACCGTTCCCCATCCCTGTAGCCAGTCGGTGATGTTAGGCGGGTCTGTCACCTGGTGCACGGGGGCAGGGTATGGGTCGAAAGCAAGGTTGGCCCTGCGCCTACTCCGTCACGAAGACGCCAACGCCGGGAAGCGTTTCAGTCATCCCTTTGATCCGTAGTACCTGCATGGCCCGGTCGATCACCGGCTCGGTGACCCCGTAGTGCTCGATCAACTCGCGCCGACTGGGCAGCTTGGAGCCCGGCTGGAACTCGCCTGACGCGATGCGTTCGGCGAGGTCGTCGGCAATCTGCTCGTAGCGGTAACGCGGCGGCACGTGGTTCTCCTCGGTTGGCAACACGAGTAGACCACCTACGTCAGCCCTTGACTACCCAACGGTACCTGTGGGAGGTTGCCGAGGAGGTCGATTCCCTCGGTTGGCGCTGTGGGCCGTCCTCGCCGGCGTGGATGTTCGGCGCGTCCCCCGCGTTCGGGCATCCACGCCTCCAGATTGCTCTGGCACAAGGAGACGGTCGTGCTCCCTTCGACGACGGCAGGGCAGACCCGGGCGCGGGCGGGCGAGGCGAGCCGGTGAAGCGAGTTTCGTACGACGAGTACGTGCTGGCGGTGGCACTGACTCTCGCTCGCCGTCACCGGCCCGTCTGGTCCTGGCGGTACTGGCGGCGCATCTGCCGCTGCGGAGGTGAGCTGCCATGCCGAAGCCTCCACCGCATCCCGATCAACCGCGGTCACTGGCCCAGCCAGGACGGCCCGCAGTGACCACTCACCACCCGGTCAAGCCAGCCTGGACGTGCGGCGGCTGTGCGGGGGAGTGGCCTTGCCAGAGCCGGCGCCGAGAGCTGCGAGCCGAGTACGATCGAGCCCCGGTGTCACTCGCCCTGTACCTGGCCGCCCATCTCGTCGACGCCACCCAGGATCTGGCCCACGTTCCCGCCGGCCACCTGCATCACCGATTCCTCGGCTGGACCCGATGAGCATCCTGCGGCCGGGCGACGAAAAGTTCCACTACAGCGACGGCTCGCACAAGTGGATCCCACCGGACCCGGACTACGACCAGGAGGTCTGGGACGAGCAGGTCCGCCAGCACAAGCACGGCCACCTCAGGAACGAGCGCCCGAAGGTCCGCATCCAGCGCCTCGTGTGACGCCAGCAGTACAGCAGCGAAGTACAGCAACTGTGCCAGCCGGACCGAGCCGAGAGGCACGCCAACAGCCCGTCTGACCTCGCATCAAGCCCGATCCGATCACGCTGCCGAGAGTTCACACCGAAGTGGTCAGGGCTCGGTGCTCCTTGCATTGCTTGTGGTCCGCGGTCGCGGGTCGCTGGTCGTCACACTGACAGGTCCTCTATACATCGATGTCCGGTCGGGCACTCCCGCTGTGCCGGACCAGTAGCTGGTCCCGTTAACTGAGACAGCGATCCCACTCGCGACGCCGTGAACAGCGCATTCTCGGTGCTGACCTCTTCGGCGAATCCGAGGGTGTCAAACACGGGCGGCTCGCTGCGCGTCGGCGCGGCCGGGATCACACTGGTCAAGCGCCAGTCTTCTGGTCGAACGGCAGGCCCTGTCCCTCCCGACCGACGACGGTTTCTTCCGGTCCTTTTCGCGACAGCCGGAGCGGCGACCGAACCGGCGGTCGGCCTCATGGCGCGACCCGCGCCGCCGTGGTCATCGGGGCGAGTGGGCTCTGGCCGGCGCCGACGGGCAGTGTCCGAGGTGGCAGGCAGCCAACGAACCAGTGCCGCCAGTCCCCTAAGACGAGGGGTAGGCCGCCCAGCTCGCGGGCCCGACGAGCGGCGGTCCGGGAGACGACGGATACTCGCCTGATGACTGGACCGGAACTCGACCCCGAACAATATCCGCCCATCGACCCGCGCGAACCGGTGCCCGACGACGCGGGCCTCCTTCTGCCGGGCGCGGCGGACGAACTGCCCGAAGCCCCAGCTGAACCGATGCCGGACGATGGTGGCAACGCCGGCGGCGTACGCGAGCCGGCATAGATCCCTCCGCGAACGAGCGCGACACAAGCCCGACCGCCGACGCCGCCGCCGACGGCGCTCGACACGTCGGGCGCCGCCCGCCGGATCCGCATACGCCGACGGCTACCCGGCACCCCGCCGCGCCCTCACCCCAGACGAACTGTCCGACATCAACGCCCCCGCACGAAGCGTGCGGCATCGACATAGTCCACTGGTGGTAGTAGCGGGTTCGCCAGGGTGAGCCGTCGGCGATCAGAATCCTCATCGGCCGCGGAGTACTCACCGCCGCTGCCGCCTCCATGGCTGCCGGCCCCACCGTGAGTACTCGGCGTTCAGTTCGACACAGGGTCGGCGTCGGTCGGGGCGGCTCCGAGATGCGGGCTTGTCAGGCCGTCAGGCATGTGCCGAGGCGCGCCAGAGGCGAAGTGCTCGGTAGCGAAGGGGCTGGGAGAGTTCGCGCGAGTCCTTCATGTCGGCCAGTACGTCCAGCAGATCCCGGGTGGGCCATCCGGCGTCCAACCAATCGAGTGCCAGGTTCGGCCAGTGCTCCCCCCAAGCGGTGAGCGCGAACCGCACGAGAGCGGGAAGCGGCGTGTCGGCAACAGGCACGTCAGAAAATGCCGCCCTGACCTCGCTCGGGGTGCGCTCCAGCAGTGGCAACAGCCACACCAGCCGGTCCACGGCCGGGTAGACCAACCCGTCGGCAGCGCCCTGGATCAGCCAGGTCCCGGCACCATCCCGCACGAGGAGCAGGCCGTTGCTGACCTTTAACGTCAGGTGGGGACGATCGTCGGCAGCGCCCATGTCGAACAGCCTGTCATGCCGTGATAAGGCGCGCCATTCGAGAAGAGGGCCGGTGATGGCCGAGGCGGGTCAGAGTCGGTATTGCGTCCTGTTTCACAGCGGTCACAGCCGGATCTGCAGCCGACCGTTGCTCGCTGAGAGGCACAAACCTCCGTCACTCTCCGTACGCGTTTGGCGAGGACCTCATGTACGCACATGGCGAGATCGGTGCGTTCGTGAGATCAGCCGGCTCGCCAACCGGCCGGGTCGATACCGCCGGGCACTGGCGCCGCGCGGTCGTAGGGCTGCCGGGTGAAGATGAAGGTGCCAAGATCGAGGTGGCTGACGGCGCCAGCGGCGTCGCGTCGCACCTGCAGCCGTTCGCCGGCGAAGTAGCCGTTGATTCCCTCCCAGCCGCCGTCGTCGGTGGGGCGTAGCCGGGTGCCGCGCCCGCCGGACAGCGGGGTCAACTCCAGGACGCCACCAGCTTGCGGGCGCAGCACATAAGGGGCCGGCCCCCAGTACCACGGGCCGGCGAGATCCAGTAGCTGTGAGTCAATTGAGGGCAGTGGTCGCCACGGCGCCGGGATCCGCGGCTCCCGCTCGGCGACCGTCTGCAGGAGATCGGCGGCGAGCGTACCGGCGGACAGGCCGGCGGTCACGTTTCCCATCACGACCGCGCCCAGAGCGTCATCGGGGCTGACCCACACGGTTGCGACGAAGCCCGGCATCGAGCCGGTGTGCCCGGACAATAGTCGGCCGTCGCGGTGCAGCAGCTGCATGCCGAGCCCGTAGCCGCTGTCTGAGTCCGTCGCCTCCGGTGGGCTCGCCGGGTTGCGCATCTGCGCGACGGTGTCCGGATGGAGCACCCGGTCGTCGCCGTCGATGAGGAACGCGGCGAACCTGGCCAGGTCCGTTGCGGTCGACCACAGCTGTCCGGCGGGCGCCATCAGAGCGGTGTCCACGGCGGGCTCCGCTAGAAGCACGTCGGCCCAGGGATGCACTGCCCAGCCCGTGGCATGCGGCGCGACCGGCAGCAGGGTGGTGCGGGTCATCGCGAGCGGCTCCAGCACCTCGCGTCGTAGCACCTCGCCCCACGCCTGGCCCCGAACCCGTTGCACCAGGGCGCCGAGCAGTGCATAGCCGGGGTTGGAGTAGTGGTGGCGCTGTCCAGGCGGATGGATCTGCGGATCGCTGCCCAGCACGTCGGCCAGGTCGGGTCGTAGCGTGCCTGGGGTTCGTTCCCACCACGGGCCGGGCGCCTCAGCGATCAGCCCAGCGGTGTGCGCCAGCAGCGCACCGACCGTGGCCTGGCCCGCCGCCGTGCCGGGGAGATGGTCTGCCAGCGGGTCGGTAAGCGCGAGTCGCCCCTCGTCGCGCAGGCGCAGTACCAGCACCGCGAGGAAAGTCTTGGTGATCGAGCCGATCCGGTATTGGAGGTTGCCATCCGGCACCCTGCCGTCCACCGTTCCCCACCCGTCCATCCACACAGGACGGCCATCACGCACCACGGCAGCGACGACCGAAGGCGCCCGACCCGCTACCTGACCAGTGGCCAGCCGGTGGACCAGCGCACGTCGGGTTTCGGGTAGCAGCGGCGTCGGGATCGGTGACATGCGGGCAAACCTACCGGTGCCCGCACTGCCTCGTAACGATCTGACGCGTGTGGATCTGCCGCTGATGAGGCGTGGCGTCCGTGAGGGCGGCCAGTGATGGTGTGGTCTGGCTCATCCGCTGCGCCGTACGAAGCCGGCCACTGAGGCCGGCAGTTCATCCTGCGGCATGTGCTCGGAGCCGGGACGGACGAAGTCGAACAGGAGCACAACGCGGTCACTGGTGCCGTAGTTCCACGCCTCATGCGTGACGGTGTCGTCGAAGACGAAGGTTTCACCCTCGCGCCACTGTCGAGTCTCGTTGCCCACTCGCAGCGCGCAGTCCTGTGGCACGACGAGTCCTAGATGCGCGCGGTAAACGGTGGTAACCCATCCCTGATGTGGCTTGATGTGGGTGCCAGGAGCCATCCGAGAAAACCCAGCGGTCGTCAGGTGAGGGACCTTCGTCAACGCGGAGGCAGTGTTCGGGCATGCCTCAAGCGCCTCCTCGATCCGCTCCCCGAAGGCGACAAGTCCATAGACACTCCAGCCCTGGCCGTACATCTCGCGCTGGACCCACGGCTGGTAGGTCTCAAGCGGGAGAGCAAGGCATTCATCCCGAATGGCAGCCCACCGTGACCGAAGGTCGGCCAGGAAGGGGAACTGCCGCTGGTTCACGAACATGGGAAACCATGATGCACGAACGTCGTGTGGTGTGGGCTACGACGCCGCTCCCTGGAGCCAAGCCGGATGAAGGCGGGGTGGCCGGCTGCCCGGCGCTTTGGGTCTCAGCACGTCCTAACAGATCGTCTCGGGACGTGGCTGGACGATCTTGGTGTGCCTCAAGCGGTTCGTGTCGGCAGAGCTGCGGACGGTCATCGTCAGCGAAGGCGGTGGCACCACCTCCCTGAGGTAGGGCCTTCCGGTGTTGAGTCCGATACTTGAAGTGGATCGACCACGAGAGGCGCAGGGGATGGACGAGCAGGCCGGTAAGCAGGAGGGACCGTCTGCAGAGGAACTCGCGAGCCGCGCTAGGTGGCTTGATCAGTACGTCGAGGCGTTGACCCTGCGATCTGTGGTGGTTGAAGCGGGTAGCGGAACGTACGCGTGTCCATGCTGCCGGCATCCGACGCTTGAGGGGCGAGGTCAGTTCCAGATCTGCTTCGCCTGTGGCTGGGAAGACGACGGGCAGGATGACGAAGACGCTGACACCGTGCGAGGCGGTCCCAACGGTTCGCTCAGTTTGACGGAGGCACGTCGTGCCTATGCCGAACGGCCGGTCAGTCTGGCGGATGCGCGGAGTGCCTATGCCGAGCGACAAGCCCGTTGGAAGCGCAGACACCACCGATCGGCGCCCGAAACAGGTTGACGTGCTTGGACCGCTTAGCCGGCCGCTTCCACCCTCTCGCCGCGTGTAACGCAGATCCTGATAGCGGTTTGTCAGGCAGGTCATGCGACCGGGCACTGCCGCTGCCCGCGTGTCGTACTCCGCTTGATGGGTTACGTCCTGGCTTCACTTGATGTGTGACACGAGGCCCTGGCTCGTTGACTACCCGCTGTGAACGCGGGGCGGCCGGAGAGGGCCGATCAGTCGATGCGGTCGCTCAGGCCCAGCACCTTCGGGTCGTCACTCGGGAAGTCCCCGGGCATGCCCCCGACGTCGATGGTGCGCCGGTACACTCCGGCCAGGAACTCGACAGCGCCGACGGGAAATTCCGACCAGTCGCCGTTGTCTCCGCGGACGACCACCTGCCATGCGTCCGGGTCCCGGGGGCTCGTCCTCCAGTAGAAGGTGTCCCCCGAATAGGACGCCGCCCAGCTGATCAGGCCTCCCGGCTGCGGGAACGGCACGTAGTCCTCAGTGTCGCCCATCTCGTGCAGATCCTGAAGGATCTCGTCCTCCCTGGACGCGGACGCCCACAACGCCTCGGCGCCGGGCGTCGGAACGGACACCATGAGGAAGTCATCGATGACCAGCACCGGGTACGCCTCCGCCAGAGCGCGGAAGTCCGAGGGCAGCGCCGTCCCGAGTTCCGCCTCGAGGGCGGCCCAGTCCACGCTGCGCCCCTCAGGCACACGCCACCGTGTCATCGACGGAAGCACGGCCTCCAGCTCTTCGACCCTCAGCATGTCGGCCGCCAATCCGGGCTGTTCTGGACCACGACGTTGTCGAACAATACTCCGTCCTCGGAATAGGCGGACATCGTTGGATTCCGCCCGCACCCCACACCATCAGGCGACGACAGGACCACTCAAAGAATTACGAGCGTCCTCTGACAAGCGATGTACGTCTGAGCCTGCTGCACCCGACCAAGGTCAGGTGCGCGGATCTGCCGCTGACCGCGCGCCCCTGAGGGACTGTCAGTCCGCCCCGGCGTCCGGCTGAGTAGTAACTCCGTGTAACAGCGGCATTCCATCGCACGGCAACCCCGTCACGCGTCAAGTGAAGCCGATGTGTCACGCATCAAGTGGAGCCCGACACTGCCGCTGCCCGCGGTGTGGGAGGACTTTCTGTACCTCTTCAAGGCGGGCCGAGACGGGCCGCAAGCGTAGCCGCCTGGGCACGCGTCCGCCGCTCCGCTGGTGCTCCGACTCCCGGCCACGCAACACGCCCGGCGGCTGGCGCGGAGAGCGGAAGCCCAAGGGGGCCGCCGCGCACAGTAGCGCCGAGTGTGGTTGATGCCCGTGGGCCGGCAGTCGGCCGGGGCGCGGCGGCCGTCGCACCGCCCTGCAGTGGGGCGAGTCACCGCCCGGCCGTGGTGAGGATGCGCGGCCGCCCCTCCGACCTCAAGGGTGCTTCGGTTCGCTACGCGACGGCCCTGCGGGGCCGCCCTTGATCTCGGAGCCTCCGCGACCCCTCGGGCCGGCGTTGCCGGAGGCGGCGGTCTGCCCGTGGTGCGCCGCCGCTCGCGGCCGCCGTCACGCAAGGCGGTGCGACGGCGGCAAAACTTGGCCACTCCTGGCCAAACAAGGCCGGTAGGGTCGTGAATCGGGAGGTACCGCAGAAAGCCGAGAGCTGGGTGAATCAGTATGGATCGGCCTGTCCTCTTCGATATCGACGGGACGTTGGTGGACTCGACTCAGGTGGTCACCACCATCTGGCGGGAAGTTGCAACCCGCTTCGGGGTCGATGCCGACCCCATCTTGAAGGTCTGCCACGGCCGGCGTGACGAAGATGTCGTCCCAGAATTCTTTTCGCCCGATCTTGTAGCGTCGGTCGTGAGGGAAATAGCTGACCTTGAGCTTCTCCAGGCCGACCTTGTGGAGCCTATCCGCGGGGCCGCTTCTGTCCTGAACAGCGTTACCGAGGGCCGATGGGCCGTCGTCACCTCCGGATCCCGAGCGCTCATGACCGCACGGATGCGTGGTGCTGGACTAAAAATCCCGACCGTCTTCGTGGCCGCCGATGACGTGAGCCAAGGGAAGCCACACCCGGAGGGATACCTGCTAGCGGCGAGTCAATTGGGCGTTGACGCAATGTCGTGTGTTGTCGTCGAGGATTCCCCTGCCGGAGTCGCCGCAGGCAAAGCCGCAGGGGCCGCTGTCGTAGCTCTTGCCGGTACCCACGCCCCTGAATCGCTGATGACCGCAGACGTCGTGATCGAAAATCTCAACGAGCTAGCCCGGGCGATCAAGTCCTTGCCAGCCTGAGCGGCCTGGTTTGCTGCTGCGACAACTTGTGGGACGAGTGACGAACTAGGTGACGACAGGTCAATGAACGTAGGTGGTTCTTCGGGGCGAAGGCGTCAGGCTCTGCCAGCCCTCCGCTGGAGTTTCCGTGCATAGATGAAGGCAGCCAGACCAAGGGTCGCCAGAGCGCCGGCGATCCATGCTGCGAACTGAAACCTCTGCTCGAAGGCCAGGGCGTCCGCGTTCTCCTGCTGGATGGCCTCGGGTGTCGGGTCCTGATCAGGCAGGGTGATTCCGTTCCAGAACGTAAGGCAGGGAAGCAGACAGGAGGCCAACATAAGAATGACCCCGAGGACCGTCAGCATGCGCGCACGGGACACCGCGACAGGCTCCCACAGCCTTGATCGTTCCGCCGCCCCGGAGGCTCCTGAAACCCGGGCCGGCCGATACCCCGGTTGGGTCGGAGCGCGGTGCATGCCCGCTTCCGGGCGAGTCGACCAAGCTGGCAATCCTCAGGCAGGATGACCAGGTGGATGCTTGGCAGCCGATTGACGAACTCATTGTGCAACGGCGAAACATCGTGGCGATCAAGGCTATACGTGAGACTGACGCGTGCAGCCTCCAGCAGGCGATCGACCTCTTCGCGGAGCGGGCGGACTTTTTGAGGCGAACACGACCCAGTGAATTCGCGGGCCCTCCCGACTCAGGGCCCCCGGCAAAGTCGTCAGGTGATGCCGAGCAGTGCCAGCGGGCGGGTGCTGTCGCGGGCGTGATGTCGGTTGGCGGCGGCGATGTTGGTGGCTCCGGTCAGGCGCAGGGCACCGATCGCGGCGTTGCGTAACGCGGCCATGACCTCGGGTCCGGTGCCGGTGCGGATCTGGCTGCGGTCTTCGTCGTAGGTGACGTCGCGTACCCAGTGGATTTTGTTCTCGATTGACCAATGCCCGCGGATCCAGCTGGCCGGTTGTGCCGGTTTTGCCTGGTGGACGCGGAGATCGGTGATGGCGTAGACGGTCTCGGTGGCGAAGCGTTTCGGCTGGTCGAGGAGCAGCGGCGCAAATCGGGTAGTCGCACGGCCACCAGACCACAGCCCAGCACAATCAGGCTGCGACAGCGATCCTCACAGTCAGCCCAGGATCGCTCGGATGACCGCGGTGTCCCCGTCCAGTTCCAGCAGGTGTACGACCCACCCTCCCGGTTTGGGCTTGGCTCCGGGTTGGTCGCATCCGACTCGCCCGCCGCCGTCGGCGCGTATCGCCACAGTGCACCCGGGGCCTGCCATGAAGCCGCCACCGCCGCCCCTGCCATTGGCGTCGGTCAGTCGCACCCTGACACCGCCATTCTCCACGGAGGACGACACCGTCCATTTGCCGAGTGGGAATTCGACCGAACCGGAGAAGGACACTTTGCAGTCGCCGTCGGCACACGCCGTGTACTTGGTGCCGCCCCCGCTCGGCGCCTCCGTCCTCTGTGCCGCTTTGGGCTCCTGTGCCGCTTCGGCCTCCCGTGACTCGTCCGCGGTGGGGGAGGAAGATGCGGAAGGTTCGGCGTCACGGGGACTTGAGGGGGAAGTAGCGCGGGAGACGGTCGCGGTAGCGGCGGTGTCAGGGCTCGACCACGTGGCATCGGCGGACGATTCCGCCTTGGAGTTGCAGCCGGATACGGCCAAGACCAGCAGTAATGCCCCGATCGCTGTGCGTTTGGCAGAGGAAGGTCGGCAATGCTGCATGCGCGGAGTCTAGTGGCCGGACTTTGCCGGAGCCCTGCCTCCCGACTGGTGTGCACGTCCGAGGGTCGGACGGCATGTGCCGCGGTTGCCGAGCGTGGTGGGCACGGCTCACGCCGTACCCGTGCTGGCAGGTGGAATGGGCAACCAGCCGGCAGGCGCGGGCGATCACCGCCCGCTCCCTGGCGGGTGTGCGGCGACCGTCCACGGTCCGGTCATGCCGATCTGGAGCTGCGGTGGCTGCGGCCTGCCCTGGCCCTGCCTGACTGGAAGCGCGAGCTGCGGGCGGAGTATGCGGATGCTCCCGTGTCGCTGGCTCTCTACCTCGGGTCCTACCTCGTTCAGGCGACCGAGGACATGCCGTGGACCCCGGCCGGCGTGCTACACCGCCGGCTCCTCGGATGGACCAGGGAGGCAGAGTTGTCGTCAGCGGTACAGCAGCGAGGTGGAGCAAGGGTGCCGGCCGAACCGAGCCAGGAAGCGCGTCAGCAGGTGGGTTCTCCGGCTGCCATGCCAGCTACCAACGTGTTCGGCCCTCGCGGTTCGGGTTGCTGAGAGCCTCCCACTCCTCAACGCTGGGCGGGTATGGCGCCCAGTGCGGCAGGTAGAACGGCAGCCGCGGAGGGTTGGCCACCGTAAACGGCTTGAACTCGGGATCCGCGATCATCCGGTAGACGAACTCCGCCGTCGACATGTCGAACTGGTGCCACGACTCGCCGGCCTCCCTGCGGGAGACCACGGGCCACCGATCCGGCTCCGCCGAGCGGTCCACCAGCCAGAAGTGGTCGCCCTCGCTGATGTCGGTAGCCCACTGAAGCAGCCCTGGCTCCGCGTCCGGCCCGTAAATCCCGTACGGCTCGAAGATCTGGGCGCCCGACTCATCCTGACCCGCCACCTGACGACCACCGTGCCACATCGACAGCAACGGCGTTTCGAAGTGGTCGTCCGTCGGCCGCAGCAGGCTGAGGTAGCCCGAGAACGCCCCCGGCACGAACCGTCGACTCAACTCCTTGAAATCGGCCGGCAGCGCAACGCCGAGCTCGGCTTCCACCTGCTCCCAGCCGGGACCCTCAGTACCCTGGCGCCATCCGGTCACTTCGACGATCCGGTCTATCCACACACCTTGATCGTAGAGAGCGTGGCCGTACAGCCAAGCCAGCCGACGGGCAAGAATGACGAGTGGCAGAGCCGGGTTTGAAGCCCTCGGGTGCCACTTGTGGTCAGTACAGCGGGCGGAAGTCTGGGCCGCTGGCGGTTGCGACCAGTTCCCAGCCAAAGGCTTCCAACGTGATGTCTGTCCGGGCACCGAAGGACTTGAACAGTTTGGCGACCGGGCCGTCCGGAAGGCTGTCGGCGACGGCGGCGAACACCGTGGCCGGGGACGCGCCAAGCTGCTGTGCCACGACCCACGGCAATGCCAAACCCGTCATGAGGTCCCGGACATCGTCGGGTTCCAAACATCCGGCGAGCCCTGTTGCAAGCAATGAACGGCGTAGCAGGCCGGGAGAGTCTTGCCTCAGCGCCAGTGTGGTGAGACGGACGCCGTACCGGCCCAGGGCGAGTGAAGCAGAGGGGTCGAGGGAAATGACGAATCCTTGATCCATGCGTTGCGGCGCGCGGGCCAGAATCGCCTCTGCCAGCCGGTCCTGCTTCCCCGGGATCCTCTCGAGGTTGGGCTTCACCGGGCCAGAATGGCAGAACTCGATCAGCCCGACCACCCCCGCAGTGAGGCCCGCTCTACGTGGTGAGTGACGAACTGCGTGACGACCGGAGCGTGCGGTGGCGGACGACCACGGATAGTGGGCGCCTGTTCGCGCAGGCAGAGCTGAGTATCCCGCCTGGGTGGGGTCTCCTCATTGACCTGTCGGGACGAAGGAGTCGCGGAGGAGGGGTGAGGCGGGCCGGTGCCGTGGCAGCATGCAGCGGTGACGTTCGATGATGACCGGTATCTGGATGCCTTCGTCGACTACAGCAGAGGCCGCCATTTCGTTCGGCTCGACGTCGAGGTGCCAGCAGAGACTCTGACGGACGGGTTCACCGGTCCTGATGACGATGTGCCACACGGCTCGTTGTGGTTGTCGGCAGACCGGGCCGAGGCGGTGGCCAGGGCCTTGCTCAGTTGCGCGGCAGAGGTGAGGAAGCAAAGCCGTCTGAGCGGCTTGTGAGTGGATTACCGACCACTCACCCAGTTGATCATCGGCTGATATCCATTCGGGACAGAAAGCCGGTGCCGGTATCCTCTGGCGGTGCAGGGAGAGTTTCGCCTTCGGCAGGTGATTACCGGGATTGGGCACGCGGCGGACGTGTCTGTCGTGGTTGAGGCGGCTGACCGTGACGAGGTAGACGTCTCGCCGGATGCTTTTGCCTGGTTGCGGGATTCGTATGGGCCGCGAGCTGTGGTCGATCGACCGGTCAATGGTCGGCTGGTGGTGTGAGCCTGGAACCACCGCCCCGTCTGACGGCGAACGGCGCGATCTTCCCGTCATAGCTCGGACTCTGCGCTGTTCCCAAGCCCTGGTGCCTGCTACTGGTCGTCGCCTTCGTCGTCTCGCATCAGACAGTCGAGGTCCTCAGGGCGCAACCGCTTGATCTGGGTTTCCAGTTTGCGGCTGTACTGGCGATCGTTGGGATTCATTCCGTTGCGAGATCGAGAACTGCGGGCGTACTGCTTGAGGAAGCCACCCAGCTCTCGACGTATGCGTTCCCGCCGGCCCGACATGGATCGCACTCTAGGCTCCAAAGGGCGAGCCTCGCCCTCCCATTACCGCCGGCCGGTAGCAACAGTGACAGCGGCGACCGAGACGAGGACGGCCGGGATGATGACGCGGCGGGTGTCGTACCAGCCCTGGTGGCAACGGATGATGCCCGTATCAGCCGTTGGCCGTCGAGCCTGGAAATCGAGATCGGCGTCGTCGCGGGGCAACGCCTACTCCGACGAGCGAGCGAGTCCGGAGACGAGCGCGGCGAACCAGGCATAACGTGACCCTTCACCGACGCGGATCGACGTCAACGAACTCAGTGTCCAGGAGATCGGCTGCTTCCTCGACGGTGACCGCAAACTCGTCCGGCGGGATCCTGGCGACGAAGACCTTCCCCAGATCCTCCGGGAAGGGATGGCTTGCCCGCCAGAACGCGAAGACGATCACCAGGTCGTCTTCGAGGTAGGCGTACGTGGACACGTTGTCGACGGTCTCGCCCCACTGTATGAACCAGAACTGCTCCCGGAACCCTGTCTCGTCGGCGTCAAGCATTCGGAAGATTTCCTCCGGGGCACGGCCGGGGGATGGACAGGGCTTGACGTCACGTCGGTGCACCCGGGCAGCGCTCGCCCGCATCGCGTGAGCGAAGGACGGGACAAAGACCGAATTGTCGTCGGTGGTCAGCCGCTTGCCAGCCATCCAGAGGTCGACAACGCGGAGTGAGGGCGGTTGGACCTCGCCCACCTCCACAGCGAAGGTGGCCCGGTCACCGAAGCAACGTTTCATCAGCCCGCGAGGCTAGCAGCGGCACGCCGCACGACAGTCCTTTGGCAACGCATTGAAAGACGTTGACGGAGATCATCTTGCTGTCTAGGGTGAGCGCGCCATGACGTTCTGATGATGCGGGGGCTGGAATGTTCGTCGGATCAACCTTGGGTGCGCGCACCCGTCTCACTCGCCGTGGTGTTGCCGCTTTGGCCGCGTCACTGGCCCTGGCCACCGGTTCGATGCTGGTGGCATCGCCTGCGTCGGCGGCCGTCCGAGGACCGTCCGGGACGAAGGCGCCTCTTCAGCCGGCAATCAGCTTCCCGGACGGGGACAGTGCCGCCGAAGGTGGCCAGATCGCCATCAGGTTCGACGCGAACGGCGACACCCGGGTGACCAGGTTCCGGTACAGCGTCGGCGACGCGAACCTCGGCAGCGAGGTCCACGCGGCTTCGGACGGTACGGCCAATGTGACGATCGACGTAGGCAGCGTGACGGGTCAGCGGCCGGTCTACGCGGTGGCGGTCGACCGCCGCGGCCGGCTGAGCCCCATGACGCAGGGAAGCTTCACTGTGTCCGCTATCTGGAACCTCGAGGGCCAAGCGCTGGACATGACCACCTGGCTGCCGCTGGAGGGGGCGACAATTCGACTGGAGCCAGCTGGGATCGAGTTCGTGACCGGTCCCGATGGTGCCTTCCGGTTCGCTGTCGACCCGGGCCTGTACAACCTCGTCGGCACCTACGCTGGCCCGCCCAGCCTCTACGGCAGCAGCCAGCAGTTCGAGCTTGACCACCAGAAGTGGCACTTCGACCTGTACCTGTACCCCGACTCCGGGAGCTGATGACCAGCCTCCGCGACGATGGATTGGGACGGCCCTGGCGCTTAGCGCCAGGGCCATCTTCCTATCGTTAGTTTCGGGCGCTTGGTGGTACAGCGGTGAGGTCGGATTGATTTGCGCTGCTGTGCATAGCAGTTGGGCTGCTGCGGGCCGAATGGCCCTCTGGTCCGGCGGTCGTGGCGGTACCGGTCGACGGGTCTGGTCAGGAAACGTCCGGCTTCCAGAGCAGGATCTCGCGGTGGTGGCTGAAGCCGTTACGCAGGTAGAAGTCGACAGCGCGGCGGCCGGAGTGGACGGTTACGTGCAGCAGCCTTCGCGCACGGGCCTCGGTCAGGATCGCGGCCACGAGGGCGCCACCGATGCCGCGGTTGCGGTACTCCTCGCGGACTTCGACCGACTGGATATCGCCGTACCGGCGGTCTAGCGAATCGTTACTGGGCACTCGTTCTGCGACGAGGAGCCAGGCGGCGCCGACGACGTGCCCGTCGACTTCGGCGACGAACGGCAGATGCGTGTCCGTGTGGGAGGCCACCCAGTCGGCGTACGCGCTGAAATTGTCCCTGCCGATGCCACGTAGTTCCGCCAGCGCCGCCACGTCTGCCGCGATGGCCCTCCGCACGATCACCCGGCGAAGTCTAGGCGAGTCGGTCGCTGGCGGTGCCCCCAGCCGGCCCGGCCGGCAGAGGGTGAAAGGTTGGTGCCAGTCGGCATGGCGGCGTGATCTGGATCGATGGGCTCGGGTTTCGGAGTGTCGGTGCGGGAGTGGCGTCAGGAGTTCTTGGCGCGGACGAAGTCCGCATAGTCCTCCCCGGCGACGCCATGGTTGACCCAGCGATGCGGCAACGCCCCGGTCGTCCGCTCTGCCAGATCCAGCGCTTCGGCCGGGTCCTGAACGTGACCGATCACGCGACCAGGCCCAGGGTCGTCCTCGCGGTCCCGATCGAGCGACGGAAACACCGAAAGGTCCCGGCAGCTCTCGTCGTTCAGGTCCTCGACATCATGGACGGACACGTTGTAGCCGTCTTGCCAGGGCCAGATGGCAACCCAGCGGATGCCGCCAGCGCCCTCCCGCGTCACGGGTCCGAGGAACTGCTCGACCTCCTTCCTGCGACGCAACGCGCCAAGGAGAAGCGACCGGCTGAGGTACCGCACGGTGGAAGGCTATCCGGCGTGAGCGCGAACGATGCGAAGCACCTCGGAGACCAGTGGGCGCAGCTCCGGTGGGCTTTCGTTGGCGCGAAGGTTCAGCAGGGTGAGGAGGCGGCGGCGGACTCTCGGGTTGTCGTTTGCCAGGAAAATGTGCAGGCCGGTTTCTTGGAAGGCATGCCGCAGGTCGGTGCACGGATCGTCCTCGGGATCACTGCCCGCGACGCGCAGGTACGTGCAGTACCAGGCGTCGGCCGCGCCGATGATCTCGTAGTCCGTCCCCGTTCGGAGATGTTCGAGCAGCCTGGTCTGGACGCGTCGGCGGCCGAAGGCGGCGAGCGCTGGTCTGATGTGCCACTGGGTGTGGCTTGGGTGCCAGTGCCGCCGGGCCCGCGGGTCGTTGCGCGCGTCGCCGGAAGGTGCCGGCGGCGCCGCGAGGTTGAGAATTTTGAGTACGTCACGAAGGGCGCGTTCGTAGCGGTCATAACGCTCGAAGCGGCCCGCACTCACGGCTGAGACTCTACGTGGGCGCACGTGGCGACTGCAGCCTCCGTGAGCAGCAGCGGGCGCCGGCCGCAGCCGCGCGGCAGGGCGGTACGCGTCGTCGCCGCCGGGCTTGTTGGCGCGTGGTCGCGGTGCCGTGCATCGATGGGACTGTCAGAATGTGTCGATGGAGCCGGTGTGCGGACGCGGGGAGAAGCATGAGCGACTTTAACGACAAGATCATCGCGGAGTTTCGCGCCAACGGTGGGCAGGTCGGCGGTCAGTTCGCTGGCGCCCCGCTGTTGCTGTTGCACACGGTCGGTGCCAAGAGCGGCCAGCCTCGCGTGAGCCCGATGATGTACCAGAAGGTCGACGGCGGATATGCCGTGTTCGCCTCCAAGGGCGGTGCGCCCAGCAATCCTGACTGGTATTACAACCTGCTCGCCCACCCGAAAGCCCAAGCGGAGATCGGTACGGACAAGGTCGAGTTGGTCGCCAGAGTTGCCGCCGGGGACGAACGGGAACGGATCTGGAGCGCGCAGAAGGCCGCGTATCCAGGCTTCGCCGACTACGAGCGGAAGACCAGCCGCCAGATCCCGGTCGTCGTGTTGGAACCCGCGCCCTAGGCAGGGACGGTACAACCGAGTTCAGATCTGACGCGCGAGCCCGTCGGCGGGGGCGCCCCCGCCGACGGACCTCACCAGAAGACGGCGCCTACGGTTTGCGGGCGAGGAGCCCGACAAAAGTGTGATAGGTGTCGGTCTGCACCCCGGCCGGTGCGTCCGGCTCTGGACGCCACTCGGCCAGCGGCACCAGTCCCGGCTCCAGCACCGTCAGCCCGTCGGCGAACGAGAGGATCTCCTCGTCGGTACGCCAACGGCCGGTGCCCAACGATTCGTTGAAGATCCGCTCGACCTCGCGGGCCTTGCGGGAGCCCTCGGGGTCTCGCTCGCCCGGGTCACGGAAGTGCGAGATCGCCACGTAGCTGCCGGAGGGCAGTGCGTCGATCAACGCAGCCGCCACCGCTCGCGGGTCCTCGTCGTCGCCGAGGTGGTGCAGGATCGCGAAGAGCAGCAACCCGATCGGCCGGTCGAAGTCGAGGAACCGACGTACGTCCGCGTGGTTGAGGATCGCCTCCGGCTCCCTGATGTCCGCTTGGATCACCGTCGCGGTGCCCTCAGCGGCGAGCAGGGCCCGCCCGTGTGTCAGGACGATGGGGTCGTTGTCCACATAGACCACCTGAGCCTTCGGGTTCTGCTCGGTGGCGACCTCGTGCACGTTGCCCTGGGTGGGCAGCCCCGACCCGATGTCGAGGAACTGGTCGATGCCCGCCTCGCTGACGAGGAAGCGAATCACTCGACGCAGGAAGGCCCGGTTCGCCTGGCCGGCTGCCGGCCCGTCCGGTGTGATCCGCAGGGCGTGCTCGGCGACCTTCCGGTCGACCTCGAAGTTGTCCTTGCCGCCCAGGAAGAAGTCATAGACCCGGGCCACGCTGGGAATGTTGGGGTCGATGCCGGGGGGTGCCGCCTTGTCGCGGGTCACAGGCGTCTCCTATCGAAGGGGGATGGCGCAGGCTGAGGTCTGCGGCGGTGCCGGCGTTTCGGCGAGTGTAACGATCGGGGGCATCGAATTTTGCCCCACTGGTATCGCTCCCAGCGACGCGGCCCGGGCGTCAGGAACAGTTCTTGCCCTTGTTGATGCAGGTGGCGATGCGTTGCATCGTCTGGGCGGAGTTGACGTTGACGAAGTCGTTGTGGTCGGAGAAGGGGTTGTGGTTCTCCTCAGGGAAGGAGTCGAGGGCGTACTGGCCTCTGACCTGCACGTCGCGGGCGATGTCGTAGGCCACGGTGATCCGCAGTTGCGGGATCGCCCGGAAGCCCTGCGGGCAGGCGCCGGTGGCCTTGTCGGCGAACGCGACGTGGTTGCGGTGGTTGTCGCTGTCGATGTTCCTGCCGTCCCAGCAGCCGGGGAAGTCGTGTACGCGCTGTACCCGGCTGCCGGCGGGGCAGATCGGGTACTTGTCGGAAAGCCGGTCGGTGAAGCCCGAGCAGGTCCAGGTGGCGCGGGCGTTGGCCGGACCACGGCTGGTGGGCTTGGCGTCGCCGGTGAGGGCCCGCAGGAACTTCGGCATCGGTACGACCTTGCTGACGGGGTTGCCGCGGTACTCGATCAGCACCTGCGCCGGGCGGACGATGCCGCCGGTGTTGCCGGGCAGTTCGAAGTTGGGTCCCTGCGGGTCGGGGAGCGCGGCGGCGCTGGTGGGTGCGCTGCTCGGTGCCGCCGGGGTGCTGGGGGCCTGGTCCAGCGTGCAGCCGGCGAGCGCTTCGAGACCCTGCGGGCGGGCGGCCTGCCGCCCGATCGCGGTGGCGATCCGGTCGAGCACGGCGACCCGCTTGGCGCGCAGCGGTCCGAGGATGGCGTTGTCGACGAAGGCCGGGCCGCCCTGGCCACGGCTGGTGACCAGGCGTTCGTTGGCCTCGGAAATCTGCCGGTCGAGGTCGTCGAGGTTGCGGTTCACCTCGGCGAGCGCCCGATCGGGTACGCCCGGCAGCCTGTCCCGCACGGCCGGGCACTGGATTCGCGGATTCGCGGCCTGGGCCGCCTCGACGCTCGACCGGTGGGCGCTGCCGGGCATCCGGGCATGCATGTCGTCGTAGCTGACGTCACAGTCGACAAGCGAGACCAGGCCGGGCTGGTTGCCGCCGGCGGCGGTGATCGTGGTGCTGATCTGCTTGATCATCGCGGCACGGCGGGCCCGCAGCGAGTCGATGACCTCCCGGTTGAAGGAGGGGTCGATGCGGCCCCGGCTGGCGGTCATCCGCTGGTTCGCGGCGGCCTGCTGGCGATCCAGCTCGGCCAGCAGGCGGTCGACGGTGCTGCGGGCCCCGGTGGGGACTGCCCGCAGCCGTTTGCCGACCGAGGGGCAGACGACCATCGGCTGGGTCTGGGCGAGGGCCTGTTGGACGTGCTTACCGCTGCGGACGGTCTTGTCGATGCGCACGACCGGCCAGAAGTAGGACGACTTGTCACCGTTGCGGCAGGTGGTGCCGGAGGCGTCCAGATCGGCGTTGGAGGAGTTCGCGGTGATGGCCAGGTTGCCGACGAAGTCGTGGACGTGTTCTGCGCCGTTGCGGATGCCGGGCTGGGCCACCGGATTGTCCGGGCTGAACTTGCCGTTGCCGTTCGTGCCACAGTCGACGGTGAACCGGCCGGTCGACGCACCGGCGGCCGGGCGCCGGTCCCGCACGTTCGGCGGCACGTTCTCGATCGACACGAACTGGTCCAGGCTGGTGGCGGCATCCGCGGTGCCCTTGCCGCCGCTGGAGACGAAGGTGGCGGTGAGCGCACCGGTGGCCGCCAGCACGAGCGCGGCCATGGCGAGCCTGGCCGGCCGGGTCTGGACCAGTGCGGTCCCGTTCTTTCTGCGGTTCATCGGAATCTCCTCAAAGCCGGAAAGCGGCTCCGGTGATGGGCTGTCTCCCCTCGGTACGGGCCGGCGCACGGCCAACGGTCAACGGTTACCGGGCACGTCATGGTTCGGTAAGAAGTCGGGAATGAGCCGGGCCGGTCACCGGCCGAGGCGTGAGACACGTTGGCGATCATCGATCTATTGCGCCATCGTCGACGTATGACAGGCGTTCGCTCGTCCTCGCTGTTCCGCCGTCTGCGGTCGGTCCTGCTGGCCGCCGTCGTCCTCTCCGCGGCGGTGCTCGGCACCGCTCTGAGCGCCGCACCGGCGGCCGACGCCGGCACGGCTGCGCCCGCCGCGCATCCGGGGGTCGCCCCGGCGCCCGCTGGGGCCGTGGTGTCCGTCGCAGCGCCGACTACGCCGTCCAGTACGCCGAGTACGTCGCCTGTCCCCCCGAGTGCGCCCACGAACCTGACCGCCAGCGAGGTCCGGAGCGCGTCGGTCACCCTCACCTGGACGGCCGCCACGTCCGGCTGCTGCGCCATCACCGGGTACGACATCACGTACTACCAGGAGTTCGGCGACATCGTCTTCAGCGCCAGCGCCGGGGCGGTCACCAGCACCACGATCACCGGCCACCTTGGGGCGGGCCAGCAGTACACGTTCCGATTGATCGCCCGGGACAGCCTTGGACAACGATCGAACTGGTCAAACGCCCTGACAGTGGTCACACCGGTGACGGACACCGGCCCGGACACCACCCCGCCGAGCGCGCCGCAGAACCTGACCGTCGGCGAGGTGACCGCCTCGACCGGCACGTTGTCCTGGTCGCCGTCGACGGACAACGTCGGCGTGCTCGGGTACAACGTCTACCGGTTCGACGGCTGGTTCACCTCGCAACTGGTCGCCACCGTGCCGGGTACGACGTACACGACGCCGCTACCTGCGTCGACGCCGCTGCGCAACCTGTACTACGTGCGGGCACGGGACGCGGTGGGCAACGTGTCGATCGCGTCGAACACTGTCACTCTGCCCACGACGACGACCACTCCGACGCCCCCGCCGCCCTCGACCTGCCGGGTGACCTACCGCAACCAGTCCGAGTGGCAGGGCGGTTTCGTGGCCACGGCGACGGTCCACAACGCCGGGGCGGCACCGATCGACGGCTGGGCCGTCACCTTCAACTTCCCGGGAGACCAGCAGGTCACCTCGGGGTGGAACGCCGCGATCGGCCAGACCGGGACCACAGTGACCGCTCGTAACGTCGACTGGAACCGCGTCCTCGCGCCGAACAGCTCCGCGACGTTCGGCGTCCAGGGGCGGTGGGACGTCAGCGACGCGCCACCGACCGGCTTCTCGCTGAACGGCGCCCCCTGCACTGTGGGCTGAAGGAGTCTCTTGAGCACACATTCGGTCACCTCCCACCGCCGCCGCGCCAGGGCCCTGATCGGGGCTGCCACGGTCGGCATCCTCGCCGTCGCCACCACGCTCGGCGGCGCGCCCGCGCCTGTCTCGGCCGCTAACACGCTCACCATGCGGGGCGCCGACGTCTCCTCGTTGCAGCGCAGCCTGGATCTCGGCGCCAAGTACTACGACGCCGGCGGGATAGCCCGCGACCCGCTGGACATCCTGAAGTCCGTTGGCGTCAACTACGTCCGGCTGCGCGTCTGGAACAACCCGATCAGCGGCTACAACAACAAGAACGCGGTGTTGGGCCAGGCGAGGGCGGCCAGGGCGAAGGGCCTCAAGGTGCTCATCGACTTCCACTACTCCGACACCTGGGCCGACCCCGGTAAGCAGTACAAGCCGGCCGCCTGGGCCGGCCACAGCCTGAGCCAACTGCGTACCGACGTCTACACCTTCACCTACGACGTCTGCGCCAGCCTCAAGGGGCAGGGCACCCCACCGGACAGTGTGCAGATCGGCAACGAGATCAACGTTGGGATGCTGTGGAACGAGGGCAAGGTCGTCAACAACGACTTCGCCCCGCTGGCAGGGCTGCTGAAGCAGGGCTACAACGCGACCAAGGCGTGCGGCGGCGGCATCCCGGTGATGATCCATACCGCCAACGCCGACAGCAACGCCAACGCCCGATGGTTCTACGACGGCATCCGCGCCCAGGGTGTGCAGTGGGACATCACCGCGCAGTCGTACTACTGCATGTGGCACGGCAGCCTGGCGAACCTCTACAACAACATCGTCGACCTGCGCGGTCGCTACGGCAAGCCGGTGGTGATCGTGGAGACCGCGTACCCGTTCACCCGGAACAACGCGGACAGCGAGCCGAACGCCATCGGCGACGCTACCTGTGACGGCATCAGCGCGACCTGGTCCGGGCAGGCCCAGGAGTTCGACTGGGTCCAGAACACCGCCCGCAACGCGGGTGCCATCGGTGTCTTCTACTGGGAACCGACCTGGTACGCGGTGCGCGGCAACGGCTGGGACCCGGCCAACATCACCGGCACCGGAAACCAGTGGGACAACATGGCTGTCTTCGACTGGTCCGGGCGGGTGAACCCGGGCGTGCGCTGGACGCCCTGACTGCAGCAGCTGAGCCGGCATCGGGCAGCCGGCGGGTGCCGTCCAGGCGAGGAGATGTCCGCGTGTGCTGTTACCTTGCCGGCCGTGGATGATCAGCAGACGTGGATCGACCGGATCGTCGAAGCGACCGGATGGTGCCACGATCCTGAGGGTGATGCCGGCTGGGAGCAGGCGGAAGCCGAACTGGGGGTCGTGCTGCCGTCGGACTTCAAAGAGCTGTGCCGGCGGTTCGTGCCGGGGGCGTTCTACGCGTACCTCGACCTTCTGCGGCCGACCGACGACCACGCGCAGCCGTTGCTGCGGACCTGGGCCTCCTGTCGGCAGTGGGCAGCTGGCCATGAGTCGGCGCAGCTGTGGGGCCCCTACGAGCTGTACGAGCCTGACAAGGGGCCTGGGCTGATCCAGTGGGGCAGTGACCAGACCGAAGGGGAGTACTACTGGCTGGCGGACCGCTCAGTGGAGCCCGATCGGTGGCCTGTGGTCGCGCGGCGGGACGGCATCGAGTCGTGGCACCAATTCGACATGTCGACGGCCGAGTTCGTCTACCGGGTGATCGCGGATCCGGCGTTCAAGCCGTTCACTGTGGCCGACCCACCGCGGCGGCCCTTCTACCTGCCGCACTGGGGCCCGTTTCCGATGAGCGCCGAGGACTGGAACGCTCTTTCCGACCCGAATCGCGGGAGTTGAACCACGGTCTGGGAGGGCATTTGTTCACTGGCACTCGGGTGGACGTCGAGGTCGGCGAGAAGCGTTTCGCAGGCTCAACGGGCGTCGTGGAGGGCGATCGGCGCCACGATCAGGCGGCGGGCGAGGATCAGCAGGTGCGCGGCTGCCAACTCACCTTCGTCGCGAACATTGGCACGTACAGGTCCCCGCCGCCGGGGCGAGCACAGATCGCGCCGGAAAGCTGCGTCCCGAGGTAGTTGTACGACCAGGTGATCTCGGCGTTGCGGGAGGTGCGGTTGTAGAAGTTGAAGGCCGGGACGTTACCGGACCATTCGGTAGTGGTCACCAGAGACGGAGTCGCGGTCGGACCCTCTGCCGGGTGATCCCAGTTGGGCCAGATGCAGAACGTGCCCTGCGGACAGTTCCCGGGTGGCCAGGCTTCGTTTGATGCTTGGGAGCTTGCCGCCGAAGCGGCGGGGGCGGTGGCCAGCACGCCGGCGACGGACGCGGCGAGGGCGATGGATTTCAACAGCACGGTTCACCTCATTGAATAGACATTCATGGATGAATGCCAAAAGGCTACCGGTGGAAATTTGAAGGGTCAAGCAACAGGGTGCGACGGCCTGCGCAATCGTCCGATCACTCCATCGGCACCGGCTCAGGCCGTGACGTCGTCGTGGGTGACAGTGATGACGATCTTGCCGACCTGGCCGTTGGCGGCCATGTAGCGGTGGGCCTCGGCGATCTCCGTGAGGTCGAAGATGCGATCGACGACCGGGGCGATGGCGCCTGAGGCGAGTCCCGCGTTGACGAAGGCGACGGCGCGGCGCAGGCGTTCCGGGTTCATCGTGATCTCGAAGAGGGTGTAGGTGCTGCTGTTCAGCGCCGGGTAGGACTGCGCGTTGGGTAGCGGGGTGGGGCGCGGGTCGAGCGCTCCGTAGACCACCAGGAACCCGTCCGGGGCGATGCCCAGCGCGAGGGTCTCCACGCCGGGCCCGGCGATCGGGTCGAACGCCAGGCGGACGCCTTCGCCGCCGGTGATTTCCTTGATGCGGGCAGGAAGGTCCTCGTCGTTGGTGACGATCACGTGGGCCGCGCCGGCGTCCAGCAGGCGCTGCTTCTTGCCGGAGCCGCGCGTGGTGGCGATCGGGATCGCGCCGATGTGGTTGGCGAGCTGGATGGCGGCGAGGCCGACGCTGCTGGAGGCTGCCGCGATCAGCACGTGGTCGCCAGGGCGCACCTTTCCGGACTCGATGAGGGGTCCGTAGGCGGTGATGTAGGCCATCCAGACGGCCGCCGCCTGGGTGGGCTCGACGTGGACGGGGCGAGGCACGACAGCCGAGGCCGGAACGATGATATGGGTGCCGTACGTGCCGTACCTGCTCTGCAGGAACGCCGGCACGACGCTGACCGTGGCACCCTCGGTGAGGCCATCCACACCCTGGCCGACCGCCTCGATCACGCCGGCCGCCTCGTAGCCGAGGGTGGAGGGAAACACCGGCTGGTCGAAGTAGGCGCCGTCGCGGTACATGATTTCGGCCCGGTTCAGGCCGATGGCGTCGACGCGGATCCGGACCTCGCCCGCGCCGGGTGCGACCACCTCGACGTCGTTGAGGGTGAGGACCTCGGGGCCACCGATCCGATTGAACTGTACGAGCTTTGCCACGGTGCATCAGTCCTAGCGATAGGAGTCACGGGACGGCGCCGAACCAACGTGCCGCCGTCCCGCACGCTACCGCTAATCTCGATTGCGATCAAACTACGACGACCGTCGTAGTAATGACACGAGCTCAGGCCGCGCCTGCCCGCGTCTCGGTGCCGGCGGCAGCCACCACCGCCGAGAGCAGGCCGGGAAACCGGCGTTCGATCTCGTCCGCGCGCAGGGCGTTCATCTTGGTTGTTCCCACGTAGTACTGGCGGATCACGCCGGCCTCGCGCAGCGTGTTGAAATGGTGCGTCAGCGTCGAGACCGACACGGGCGTCTCGAACGTGCCGCAGCTCATGTCCGTGCCGTTGCTGGCCAACTGGGACACCACCGCCCGTCGTACCGGATCCGCCAACGCCTCCATGACCTGCTGGAGGGAGACCTCGGACAGGTCGGGGTGCTCCACGGTCCGGGCGGCACTACGAGGGCGGGGCACGGCAACTCCTTGGAACGGGCGCATCGCAACCCAGCCATCGTACGACGCTGATCAAAGTATCCCGGACCGATCAGACCCAGGCCCCGTCGGATCGTCGCCCTGTCGGGCCGGGGATAGGCAGAACGCCGATAACGGCGACGATCTGTCGCAGGCTGGTGACGAGCGATCGGAAGTCGCTCGTGGCATCCAGGAAGAGAAATCAACATGATCTTGCAGAAGCACGCGATCGGTGGTCAAGGGCTGGTGGCCTCGGTCGAGGGACTCGGCACCATGGGCATGACCGCGATGTACGGCACCCCGGACGACGCCGAGTCCGCCGCCACCGTTCACCGCGCACTCGAACTGGGCGTGACCCTGTTCGACACCGCCGACATGTACGGCCCCCTCACCGGGGAGGAACTGCTCGGCCGGGCACTGAGAGGGCGTCGCCACCAGGCCGTCATCGCGACAAAGTTCGGCGGCGTGACGCTCGACGATGCCGGGCGCATCATCGGCGGCGCCAACGGGCAGCCTGACTACGTCCGCAAGTCGCTCGACGGATCGTTGCGCCGGCTCGGCACCGACTACGTCGACCTGTACTTCCAGCATCGGGTCGACCCGAACGTGCCGGTCGAGGAGACCTTCGGCGCGCTCGGCGAACTCGTCGCCGAAGGCAAGATCCGCTACCTCGGGATCAGCGAGGCGTCGCCGGAGAACATCCGTGCCGCGCACGCCACCGCGCCGCTGTCGGCGGTGCAGACCGAATACTCGTTGTTCACCCGCAACGTGGAGACCAACGGCGTGCTCGACACGGTGCGTGAACTGGGCATCGGGTTCGTGGCGTACGCACCGTTGGGCCGTGGTTTCCTCACCGGCTCAGTTCGTAGTCTCGAAGACCTGCCCGAGAACGACTGGCGTCGTACCTGGCCCCGGTTCGCCGAGGAGAACCTGCGGCAGAACCTGCTCCTGGTGGACCGGATCCGCGCCATCGCGGAACAGGCGGGTGTCACGCCCGGCCAACTCGCGTTGGCCTGGGTGTTGGCGCAAGGTGACCACGTCACCGCAATTCCGGGCACCAAGCGCCGCACGTATCTGGAGGAGAACGTCGCCGCCGCGCAGCTCAAGATTGACGCCGGCTTGCTCGATGAACTGAGCGCCGCCGCTCCGGTCGGTGCCGCCGTCGGCGAGCGCTACACCGGACCGGCGATGGCCGCGATCCAGGAGTAGCTTCCGACATCGACGGGATTCGCGGCGCCACCAGCGGTGCTGGTGGCGCCGCGATCCGGAAAGGGCAGTTCGTGGCACGAACCGAACTCGGCGACTTCCTGCGAGCTCGCCGACAAGCGCTTCGCCCGGCTGACGTCGGGCTCCCTTCACGCGGGCGGCGCCGCACCCCCGGCCTCCGCCGTGAGGAAGTCGCACTCCTGGCAAATGTGTCCGTCGACTACTACGAACGACTCGAGCAGTCGCGCAACACCAGCCCCTCGGAGGCTCTACTCGGCAGCCTGGCCCGGGCGCTGCGACTCTCCGTCGACGAACGGGACTACCTCTACCGCCTCGCCGGACATCCGGCGCCGACGGCCTCCACCATCAGCGGGTACGTCGATCCCGCGATGATGTTCCTCCTCGACGCACTCACCACGGTGCCCGCGCACGTCATCGACGACCGCACCACCATCCTCGCCCAGAACGCCCTCAGTCGCGCGCTGCTGGGTTCCTGGACCGACGGCGACGACCGGCACTCGAACGTGACCTGGCGCTGGTTCACCCACCCCGAATCCCGCGCGCTCAACGTGCCGGAGGAACACGAGGCGATCGGCCGCGGATACGCGGCCGACCTACGAGCAGCCGCCGCGCGCGGCGGCCACGACCCCGTATCCGAGCAACTGATCGCCGATCTCACCACCGTCAGCCCGGAATTCGCCCAGTACTGGTCCGACATGCAGGTCGCCCCGCTACAGACCACCCGCAAAATCCTCGTCCATCCGCAAGCCGGGCGGCTCGACGTACAGTGCGACTTCGTTCTCAGCACCACCACGGGTCAGCGCTTGGTCATCTTCCGGCCGCAACCCGGCACGGCCACCGCCGACAGTTTCGACTTCCTGCGCGTCCTCGGCGAACAATCCTTCGATCGCTCCTGAATCGCTAGGCGGATTCCGTCACTGTGCTGCGGCGGCCCGCTCCTGTGCGGCGTCTGCTCCCCAACTGGCCAGCAGCCGAAGCGCCTCTTCCGAGAGCGACCCGGGCTCGGCGTGGTAGGTGCTCAGCAACTGCTCCGGATCACCGGGGAGCGCGAGTGTCTCGTAGCGAAGGGTCAACTCACCCACGAGTGGATGTGAGAGGCGCATGATGCCGTGCGTCTTCTTCTTGACGTCGTGGGTGGCCCACAGCCTGCGGAAGTCCTCGCTCTTCAAGGACAGTTCGCCGACCAGGGACGCCAGCGACGGGTCGTCCGTGTGCAGGCCGGCACCCAGCCGTAGCTGTCCCACCACGTCGTACGCCTTGGCTTCCCAGTCGGGGAACAACGTCCGGGACGCCGGGTCGAGGAAAGTGATCCTGGCCCAGTTCCGGTCCGCTGAGGTGCGAGCCGCCCAGTCACCGAAGAGGGCGGAGGCGGTCTGGTTCCAGGCCAGCACATCGGTGCGAGGGCCCCATACGTACGCTGGCACACCTTCCAGGACGGCGAGCAGGTCTCGGATCTCGGGCCGCACCTGGTGGCGCGGTGGCCCGGGCCGGCGCTGAGGCCGCTTGGGCTGGGCCAGTCGCACCAGATGGGCGTGCTCGACTTCGGAGAGTTCGAGTACGCGGGAGATCGCGTCCAGCACCTCACGCGAGACGTTGCGGGCGTTGCCCTGCTCGAATCGCGTGTAGTACGCCGCGGAGACCCCCGCGAGTTGCGCGAGTTCTTCCCGGCGCAGGCCCGGGACGCGGCGGCGTCGGCTGTAGTCGGTCAGCCCAACATCTGCCGGTTTCCGGCGGGCCCTGCGGGTGCGCAGAAACTCACTCAGCTCCGTGGCTGAGGAATCGCTGTGGGCGGCGTGGCCAGTTGCCATATCTCAATTGTTCCACGCTGTGCGCAGCCCAGCCTGTCCCTGCCAGTGATAGTCACACGAGACGTAGACCAAGCAGGTGGCTGGTTAGCACCGGGTGCCTGAAGCAGGCTCGACGTGTCCTGAGGAAACAGTTTTCAAGCCCATCCGGGCCACGCAGGATTTCCGTCATCGGTCCGCCCGGATGGGCTCACCGCCCTATTTCTGAAAGAGCACCATGACCACCACCGCATTCACAGGCCCGAGTCCGACGACCGCACGGCCGGGCCGCCTTCCGGGAAAAGCATTGTTCGGCCTTTTCTTGGCCGGCTTCATCAGCATCCTCACCGAATGCCTGCCGGCGGGCCTGCTGCCGGAAATGAGCCGCACTCTGCACACGAGCGTCTCGCTCACGGGCCAGACGGTGACGATCTACGCGCTCGCCACAGCGCTCGGCGCCATCCCTCTCGCGTGGGCGACGGCCAGCTGGCCGCGCAAGCACGTCCTGCAACTTGCCCTGACCGTGGTCGCCGTCACCAACGCGCTCACCGCGCTGTCCGATGACTACAGGCTGACGATGGTGCTGCGCTTCGTCGCAGGTCTGGGAACCGGACTCATCTGGCCTCTTCTCGGCGGCTACGCCGCCCGGCTCGCGCCCCAGGGACGACAAGGCCGTGCCATCGCCATCGCCCTTGCCGGGACCCCGATCGGGCTGGCCCTGGGCATCCCACTGGGGACCTGGCTGAGCACCCTCGGGGGCTGGCAACTCGCCTTCCACGCCTCTGCTGCCGTGACCGTCATGACCATGGCCTGGGTCCTGGTGGCGGTTCCGAACCTGCCCGGCCAACCGGTCGACGCCCGTTTCAGGATCTCGCAGGTCCTGGTGGTGCCCGGACTGCGGCCCATTCTGTTCGCGTTGGCCACGTACATGATCGCTCACAACCTTCTCTACACCTACATCACCGACCTCCTGCTTCACCTGGGGATGGCCGACCAGACCGGCTGGGTGCTCTTCGTCTTCGGAGTCACCTCCGTGCTCAGCGTTCTCGTGGTCGGAACCCACATCGACCGACACCTGCGCAAGCTAGCCGTGGGCAGCACCCTGCTCTTCGGGGCCAGCGTGCTCGTCCTGGGCGTCGTCGCGGACGCACCGGTGCTGGTCTACGTCGCCGTCGCCGCATGGGGCTTGGCGTTCGGCAGTTCCCCGAGCCTGTTCGTGGGCGCCACGATCAACGCCACCGGAGAAGCCGCCAACGTCGCTCAGTCGATCACCATCACGGTCTTCTCGGCTTCTATCGCAACCGGCGGTTTCATCGGCGGTCTCCTGCTCGCCAGCCTGGGTACATCCTCGATCACCTGGGCGGCACTCGTCCTCCTGATCGTCGCGGCCACCACTGTCGTCGGCGGCAAGAAGTACGCGTTCCCCAGGAACGGCTGAAGCCGGGCGGCAGCGGCAACTACCGCAAGGAGTGGCGTCCCCAACTGCTCCGCAGGCGTTCGCGAGTGGTCAGCGGTTGAGGTAAGCGGTCAGGCCACCGAGCTCTTCGCTGGCGATGAACACCGACCGTACGTTGAGGATGGCCTCTTCGACGTGGGCCGGGCAGCCCCACGCCGCGTCGCCCCACGAATCGGCGATCTTGATCTCGGCTCGCGCGGTGCACCCGTCGGCGCCGCCGAGCTGGCAGTGCTCGGGGTGCGGCGTGGCGGCTTGCGCGGCCGCGGCGGCGCGCATCTGGGCGGCGAGTTCCGCGGCGACGGCGGCGCGCTGCTCGGCCTCGGCGCGCAGTTCCCGCTCCACGCGTAGCACCTTGGCCAGCTCGTCATTGGCCGACTTGGCGCGTGCCTCGGCGGCGAGTTTCGCCTGCTCGATGGTGTGGCGTTCGATGGCCAGGGCCGCGGTGCCGGCGAAGAGCCGGGTGAGGGCGAGGTCGGTGTCCTGCGGGACGCGCGGGGTGCGGTGATACATCGCAAAGGTGCCCAACAGGCCACCGTCACGCGCCAGGATCGGTGTGGACCAGCAGGCCGCCAACCCGGCCCGGCCGGCCAGGTCCCGGAAGTCGTCCCAGAACGGGTCGGTGGCGATGTCGGTGACGATGACCGGTTCCCGCCGGTGGGCTGCGGTGCCGCACGAGCCGACACCTTCGCCGGTCGCGATGCCGTCGATGGCCTGGTTGTAGAAGTCGGGCAGGCTCGGCGCGGCGCCGTGGCGCAGGTGACGGGCGTCGGGGTCGGCGAGCAGGACGGAGACGAGCACCTCCTGCGGTGCGAGGTTCTCGATACAGCGGGCCATTCCGTCGAGCACCTCGGTCAGGGGTGCCTGACGGGCGATCTGCTCCAGCAGGGCACGGTGTTCGGCCATCAGCCGTTGGGCCTGCTTGACCTGCGTGGTCTCCACGCCGAGCACCCGGATCCCGGTCACGTTGCCGTCGGCGTCCCGGCGCGGCTCGTAGGTGAAGTCGAAGAACGACTCCCGCGCCTGCGGGCCGCTGCCCAGCATGACCCGGACGTCACGGCCGGTGTACGGCTCACCCGTGCGGAAGACCTGGTCCAGGAGAGCGATGAATCCCTGTCCGTCCAGTTCGGGCATCAACTCGGCGAGCGCGACCCCGACACGGGCCCGCTCTTCGCCGATGGTGGCGAAGAACGCCGGGTTCGCCGTCTCCACCAGATGTGATGGCCCCGCCAGCGACGCGAAGACCGCGATGGACTGCCCGAACAACGCCCGCAGGTCCTCCTCCGCTGCTTGCTCGGCAGCCGCCGGACCCGCAGCAGCAGTAGACCGTTGGCCGGGTACCGCGGTCATGGTGTGGTCTCGCCTCTCGTCTGCGGATACGGGAACGCCGGTGGTGCCACCCGGGCGCTGAGGGTGGCAGTGGTGCGGAGGTGCTTGGCTGAGGCCACCGCCGGTGCAGCGTACCCACGTGCCCGACATTCAGGTCCTACCCACCAACCAGGCACCGCAACCCGTCGTTCGAACGGCCACGGGAGCCAGCGAACCCCGTCCGGCTGGCGGTGTTCGTCAACGCAGCTGAGGTGTGTGCTCCGTCGGGGCGGGCTGGGGATGCTGTTGCCAGGGATCACCGGAGGCACCGGCGGCGAGGTGTTGTTCGTAGCTGGCCACTTTGCCGTTGATGAGTTCGAGTGTGTCGTGCAGCTGCGTCAGCTGATCGGTGATGTGGCGCTGGTGTTCGCGGAGCAACGTGAGCCGCTCGCTCTCGTTGCCGCTGCCCTCGCGGACGAGCTGGGCCAGGCGGCTGATCGTGGTGAGCGGCATGCCGGAGGCGCGGAACTTCACGCAGTTCGCCAGCCACTCGACGTCCCAGGCGCTGTAGACGCGCCTGCCTGACCCGTCGCGCCGCACCTCGCTGGCCAACAAGCCCTCACGCTCGTAGAGCCGCAGGGTGTGCACGCTCAACCCGGTGCGTTGCGCCACCTGCCCGATGCTCAGGCCGCTGTCCGCCATGGCGTCGACCGTAGCCATTGACCTAGACCTCGGTCTAGCACCTAGCGTCCGCGGCATGACCAGCGACACGACCCACACCAGGTTCGGTGCCCACAGTACGGCCGGAGACGTCCTCGCCGGGATCGACCTCACCGGAAAGACGGCCCTCGTCACGGGCGGCTACTCCGGCCTCGGTCTCGCCACGACCCGCGCGCTCACCAGATCCGGGGCTCGGGTCGTCGTCCCAGCTCTCCGGCCGGACGCAGCGCAGCAGGCACTCGCCGACGTACCCGGGGTCGAGGTCGACCACCTCGATCTCGCCGACCTCGCCTCCGTCCAGGCATTCGCCGCACGGTTCCTCCGCAGCCATCCCGCCCTCGACATTTTGATCGCGAGCGCCGGCATCATGGCCTGCCCGGAAACACGGGTTGGACCCGGCTGGGAAGGGCACTTCGCGATCAACCACCTCGGCCACTACGCGCTGACGAACCTGTTGTGGCCCGCGCTCACCGCCCCCGACACGGCTCGCGTCGTCTCGGTGGCCTCCGGGCGCAACCCGGCGTGGCGTATCCGGTGGGACGACGTGCAGTTCGAGCGCGGGTACGACAAGTGGGAGGCGTACACCCAGTCCAAGCTCGCGAACATCCTGTTCGCCCGCCACCTCGACCTGCTCGGCGGGCCGCACCGCGTCCGCGCCTTCTCCGTCAACCCCGGCTGGATCCTCACCCCCCTGCAACGGCACCTCGCAGTCGAGGAGATGGTCGCCGCCGGCTGGATCGACGCCGACGGCACTCCCGCGCCGGGCCTGTTCAAGACCGTCGAGCAAGGCGCGGCGACCCAGGTCTGGGCCGCCACATCACCCCACCTCGACGCGAACGGCGGCGACTACTGCGCGGACTGCCGCATCACCGACGGCAGCCCCACGGACAGCAGCGAGGCAGCCCGCCTCTGGGCGCTGTCGGCGGACCTGACCGGCCTCGATCTCGTCGGGCGATCCTGAGTGGTCTCGCGGTCACCACGCTCAACCCTGAAGCGCCGCAGTCAGCAGTTCGCACGTGGCGTCGTCGAAGGCGACCAGCCGAACACGCTCAACAGTTGTCGGCGTCGCTCTGATGGTCGAGATGGCGATCTGTGCTGCCTGGTCGGCGGGGAATCCGTAGACGCCGGTGGCGATGGCGGGGAAGGCGACACTGCGAGCGCCAATCTGATCGGCGACCTCAAGGCTGCGCCGATAGCAGGACGCCAGGACGTCAGCCTCGCCGTAGCCGCCGCCTTCCCAGACCGGGCCAACGGTGTGAATGACGTGACGTATCGGCGGGTCCAGGTCGAAAGCTGGCGTGGCGAGCGCGTCGCCGGGCTCACACGGCGCCAGCGCTGCCCCCGCCTGTGCCAGGCGCGGTCCCGCCGCACGATGGATCGCCCCGTCGACGCCGCCGCCACCCAACAGCGACTCGTTCGCCGCGGTCACGACGGCGTCGACGTCCTCGCTCGTGATGTCGCCACGAACAACTTCGACCACAGGCATGGCTCGATGATGCCACCAGCCGGTCAGCCGCACCCGTCGTCCCGGCACACCGCGACGGGAGCCTACGGGGGCCGCGGGTCTCGGAAGTCAGATCAGGGCTGCGGCGAGGGCGCGGAACGCGTCGGCGGGGAACGCCGTGTCGTCGCCGCCGTTGAGCACCTGGATCGCCACCTCGTCCGCGCCGGCCTGGTAGTGCTTCTCCAGCCCGGCCACCACCGTCTCGACGCTGCCCCACGGGATCAGGGCGTCGATGAGGCGGTCGCTGCCCCCGTCGGCGAAGTCCTCGTCGGTCCAGCCGAATCGCCGCAGGTTGTTGGTGTAGTTCGGCAGTGCGAGGTATCCGCTCGTGTACTGACGGGCGGTGGCGCGTGCGGTGGTGGCGTCCGCGTCGAGGACCACCGCGACCTCGGGGGCGAGCAGTCGGTCGGGCCCGATTGCCGCTCGGGCTTCGGCGGTGTGCTCGGCAGGGACGAAGTACGGGTGCGCCCCGGCGGAGCGGTCGCGGGAGAGTTCGAGCATCCGCGGGCCCAGTGCCGCCAGGATGCGCCGCTCTGGCGAAAGCCCGGCCGCGTCGAGGCCGTCCAGGTACTGCACCATCCGCGAGTACGGCTTGCGATAGTCGGTGCCGCCACTTTCCACCACCACCGCGTGGCTGGCACCGAGACCGAGCAGGAACCGGCCGGGATGCGCCTGCTCCGCGTCCTGGGCGAACGCCGCCGCCTCGGGTGGCGACGAGTGCCAGATGCTGACGATCCCGGTCGCGACCCCGATGCGCGTGGTCCCGTCCAGGATCTCCCGGAAGCGGGGGGCGACGTTCTCGCCGAAACCACCGGAGAACCAGATCCGTGAATAGCCGAGGTCTTCCAACTCGGTCGCGGCGTCGACGGCCGCGCCCTGACTCTCGCTAGCAAGGAAGAACGGTTGCCACACGCTGACGAGTCGTTGTGCCATACCGCCACCCTACGACGCATCACCCGCCCCCGACGCGGTTGCCAGAGGCGACGTGCACCACCGAGCCGTGGATCGGCCCGAGCCCTCAGATCAGGCTGGTCGACTGTCAACAGCGTCACCACGGCTGGCGGCCTGGAGCCGACGTGCGACGTCGAGCAGAGCCGCGAAGGTCTCCTGGTCCGTCTTGGTCGCCGCTGGGAGCGAGGTGGCGGCATGGTGATGACGACGGACGTGGTCCGCTGCGGCGGCGATGATCCCACTCGCCCCCCAACCCGCGGCCTGGTCCGCGGCGAAGTACCGCTCCAGGGCTTCGATGGACTCGGGGCCGGCCAGAACAACGGCGGCTGTCGCGAGCGGCGGTGCGTCGAGGGCGCCCCACGACGTGGCGAGGGCGTGGAGGACGGCGGCGGCCACCTCGGGTCCGGCAAGCGTCACCGAGTACCAGGCACCCATGACCTGTGGACGCCAGCCGTCCCGCAGGAGCGCCGTCACCTGGGCTGGGGTGATTCCTCGGCCCGCTTCGGCGAGTGCCGTTATCAACGGTTGCCCGTGCCTGACGGCATTGGTTCCCATCATGTCGAGGTAGAACGGCACGACGCAGCGGTCGATCACGTCGTCGATATCCCCTTGATCCACGTCGGCAAGATAGCCGAGGAGTCTGTTCGGTGACGAAGACGCCCATGCCGGGCCACCGACTGGTTGCGGTCAGGGCGCGAGGCCGGCCTGGATCGCCAGGATGGCGGCTCGTACGCGATCACGGCTGCCGGTCTTGGCCAGCACGTTGGTGACATGGGTCTTGACGGTGCTCATCGACAGGTAGAGGCGTTCGGCGATCTCGTTGTTGTTGAGTCCGGCGCCGATCAGGGCGAGCACGTCGGTCTCCCGAGCGGTCAGCTGGTAGGCCGCCAACTCCACGCGGGTGGCCGGCCCGGTCGTGCGGACCCGGTCGAGTACGGCACCGGTGACCTCGGCGGAGAGGACCGCCTCGCCGGCCGCGACGGTGCGCACCGCGGCGATCAGGTCCCGGGCGCTGGACCGCTTGAGCAGGAACCCCCGTGCGCCGGCGGCGATGGCGTCCAGGACGTACGCGTCGTCGTCGAAGGTGGTGACGACGAGAACGGCCGGGGCGTGCGGGATCGTGGCCAGCTCGCGGGTGGCTTGCAGACCGTCGAGGACCGGCATGCGGATGTCGACGAGGGCGACGTCGATGCGGGAGTCGCGACGCACGGCGTCGAGGAACTGCCGGCCGTCGGCCGCCTCGGCCGCGACCTGGATGTCGGGTTGGGACCGCAGGATCAGGCTGAAGCCGTCGCGCACCAGCTCCTGGTCGTCGGCGATCGCGACGCGGATCACGGGTTCACCACCGGCAGGTTGACCTGGACCACTGTGCCGCCGCCGGGGCGCTGGCTCAGCTCCCAGTTCCCGCCACGCGCGGAGACGCGCTCCCCGATGCCGAGCAGGCCCGAGCCGCTCGTGGGTGCGCGGGGCGGCCCGATGCCGTCGTCGCTGACCCGCAGGTGGACGTGGTCGCCGACGCGGGCCAACTCGACCCAGGCCGACGTGGCTTTCGCGTGGCGGGCGATGTTGGTGAGGGCCTCCTGGGCGATGCGGTAGGCGGTCAACACGCCGATCTCGTCCAGGCCCGGCTCGGGGTCCAGTTGGACGCGCACTGTCACGCCCTGCTGGCGCAGCGGCTGGGCGAGCAGCTCGTCGATGTCGGACAGGCGGGGCGGGGCGCTCACCGCGATCGACGCGTTCGGATCGCGCAGGTGCACGACGAGCGTGTCGAGTTCGCTCAGTGCGGTGCGGCCACTGTCCGCGATCGCCCGCAGCGCCGCGCCCGGGTCGTCACTGAGCTGGCCCGCCTCGGCCTGTACCACCATCGCGGTGACGTGGTGGCCGACCACGTCATGCAGCTCGCGGGCCAGGTTGGTGCGCTGTGCGAGCCAGGCGGCCTGGTCGCGCAGGTCGTCGGTCTCCTGGGTGAGGGCGTAGCCGCGTGACCACGATCGCAACAGGATCGCCAGTAGGTAGCCGGCGGTCACGAAGAAGAACGGTTGTTCGTACAGCCCGCGCCCGTTGAGCAGCGCGATGGTGAGGGCGCCGGCCGCGCCGACCAAGCCACCCACCCACCCCAGCCACGGGTGTCGGGCCGGGTCCTCGCAGACCGAGACGAACACCAGGCCGGCGGCTGCGAGGCCCAACTGCACCGACTCGCCGGTGCTCACGATCGCCACGAACCCCGCGCAGACCGCGAAGATGAGGGTTCGGTAGCGGGGGCGCAGCGCCGTGGCTCCGAGGCCGACCGGCAGCACCAGCCACGCCCAGCCCGACGGCACGGACACGCCGTCCTCGACTGTGGTGACCACCGCGGCGATGATCAAAACCACAGCGGCGTACGCGAGCCGGCGCACTCGCTCGGGGTCGCTCAACCGTTCGCGGATTCCAGTCAGCACCCGCACAGTCTCCGTGACCAGCCGGAAGACCGGCCAGTACCCAGGTACCGGATCGGTCGGCACCCCGGTACCGCCCTCCGGGTCAGGTCGGCACCGCGGCACGTTCCGCGAGAACGCTCACCGGACGACTCTGCACTGGTGACTCTCGTCGACTCCCGCGCCGCCATCACCGTCGGCCCGCTTCGTACGGTTCCCAACTACATCACCGCCATTCGCACTGTCGCCGCGGTCGCCGTCGGTATCGCGGCCCTCGTCTCCGGGTCGGTGGCATTGATGGCGGTATCGTACGGTATCTACTGGCTTGGCGACGTGCTCGACGGCTGGGCCGCCCGCCGGCTCGGACAGGAGACCCGGGCCGGGGCCGTCTTCGACATCGTGAGCGACCGCGCGTGCACCGCCGTACTCTGCGTGGGCCTGGTCTCCCTCGTGCCGGACGTCGCGGTCGTGGCAGTGGTCTTCCTGCTCTCGTTCCTGGTGCTGGACACCATGCTGTCGCTGGCGTTCCTGTGTTGGCCGGTGCTCAGCCCCAACTACTTCCACCTTGTCGACCGGCGGGTGTGGGCGTTGAACTGGTCGCCAGTGGCCAAGGTCGCCAACACCGCCGGGGTCATCGGCGCCATCGCGTTCGGGCAGTACCTGCTCGCGCTGGGCGTCGCCGTCGCCGTCGTCGCGGTCAAGCTCTGGTCGGTCGCAGCGGTGGTCCGGCTGCTCGAACGGGACGGCCGGGCGTGAGCAGCCTCGCCGAGGCCGTGGTGGCGCTCGGCTACGGTGTCGCTTCGGCGCTCGTCCCGGTCGTCAACGCCGAGGCGTACGCAGTGGTCGCCGGTCAGCGTGCCGGCCACGCTCTCGTCGCCGTGATCGCGTTGGCGCTCGGGCAGACCGCCGGCAAGCTGCTGCTGTTCGAGTCGGCGCGCCGCGGGTCGGGGCGACTGGCCCGGAGAGTCGCGAAACGGGGAAAGTCGGGTCGCCCGGCGGCCCGGGCCGCACGGTGGACCGAGCCGATCCGGCGCTGGCTCTCCCGCCGCCGCACCGCAGTACCGACAGTGCTGGTCTCCGCCGCGGTCGGGGTTCCACCGCTGGCCGTCGTCAGCCTCGCCGCCGGCACTGCGGGCATTCGACGCTGGGAGTTCGCCGGCGCGTGCCTTTCCGGGCGGGTGATCCGTTTCGCCCTCCTCCTTCTGCCGGCGGTGCTGGCCTGACCGCCGGCTCCCCTCAAAGGAGCCGACCGTCGTGGGCCAGCAGGGCGATCTGGGTACGGTTGTCGAGATCCAGCTTGGTCAGGATGTGCGAGACGTGGGCCTTCACCGTCGTCACGCTCATCAGCAGTTCGCCGGCGATCTCGGCGTTGGAGTGCCCCTGCGCGATGGCCAGCACGACCTCGCGTTCCCGGGGCGTGAGCAGCGCCAACCGCTCGTGCGCCTGCTCGTAGGACTCGGCCCCCGACGCGACCCGCCGCATGAGGCGGCGCGTCACGCCCGGAGACAGCATCGGGTTGCCGGCCGCCACCGCGCGGACCGCCTGGCTGATCTGCTCCGGCGGGGTGTCCTTGAGCAGGAAGCCGCTCGCGCCGGCTCGGAGGGCTCGCACCACGTGCTCGTCGGTGTCGAACGTGGTGAGCACGATGATCTCGGGTGGCCGGTGGCGGCGGCGTAGGCGCTCGGTGGCGGTGATGCCGTTGACGCCGGGCATCCTGATGTCCATCAGCACCACGTCGGGCAGGTGCCGGTCCACCGCCGTGATCGCCGTGGCGCCGTCGGCGGCCTCGCCCACCACGACGATCCCGTCGGCGCCGTCGAGCATCAGCGTGAGCATTCCCCGTACGAGAGGGTCGTCGTCGACGATGACGACCCGGATCGGGCCCGTCACGTCGGCCACGGCAGCCACGCGGTGAGGTGGAATCGACCGGCGGCGTCGACGTGGTGGGTGACGCTTCCACCGGTGAGCGCAGCCCGTTCGGCGAGGCCGATCAGGCCGGTGCCGGCGCTGCCGTTGGCGCCGCTGTCGGGCGTGGTCGGGTTGCTCACCGCGATGCTCAGACCGGAGCCGGGCGCCCCGCCGAGCACCAGCCGGACCGGCTGGCCGGCGGCGTGCTTACGGGCGTTGGTCAGTGCCTCCTGCGCGATCCGGTACGCGGTGCGGCCAACCTGCGGGGGAATCTCGACCGGCGGGCCGAGCGGGTCGTCGACCTCGACCTGTTGCCCGGCGGCCCGTGCCTCGTCGACCAGGCGCGGCAGGTCGGCGAGGGTCTGCCCGGGTGGCGCGTCGGTCGGCGACTCGGCGTCGTCGCTGCGCAGCAGGGTGATGACCTCGCGCAGCTCGTCGAGGGCGTGGTGTGCGCTGGCCCGGATCACACCGGCGGCGGCGCTGAGCCGCTCCGGCGGCGCGTCCGGCCGGTACTCCATCGCGCCGGCCGCCGCCGCCAGCAGGGACAGCCGGTGGGCCAGCACATCGTGCATCTCCCGCGCGATCCGGTTACGCTCCGCCGCCCGCGCCTCGCCGACCCGCCGTTCCTGCTCCTGCTCGGCCCGCCGGGCCCGGTCCCGCAGCGCAGCCAGCAGGGCGTTGCGGGCCCGCGCCCAGGTGCCCCAACCAAGCAGGGCCGCGTACGCGATCGTCATCAGCACCAGCCTCCACCCGTACGGCAGGCTGGGCACCGGCCGCCAGAGCGCCTGCGCCGCCTCGCCCGCCACCCCGGCCGCCGCCACCGCCGCCGCCTGCCGAAACGGTCGGTTGCGGGCGGTGAACAGCACCGCGAAGCTGGCCACCGGCGTGGCCACCGGAGACAGCGCGACGAGCACGCCGGCCAGCACGCCACCGATCCGCGGTCGGCGGAGGACAACCGGAACGAGGGCCAGGGCGGCCAGCGCCAGCGCGACGTCGACGCCGACCAGGCCGGCGGAGCTGGACCGGGTGGCGGACCACAGCATGGTCGCGACGAGAACGCCGACCGCCACTGTCGTCGCGGCCACCGGGACGGAACGCCACGTCCGCGGCGGCTTGACCTCGCACGTCGCCGCATCCACATCGCGCACGCTACTGGGCTGGCGGCGGGCCGGACCACCTCCTTTGGTAGTACGCAGAGCCGCCGGCGGACGTACCCGCCGCGGCGTCCGGGCCGACGCGCTCGGCCCGGCCCGGTCCACAGACTCAGACCATGACGAACAACCTTCTCCTCGGACGGGCTGCGGTGGCGGCCGGCGCGATCGTGGTGGCAGTGGTCGAGTTCGCGCTCCTGCACTCGGCGGCCGGCGTCGACCTGGCGGTCAGGTCCGGAAGCTCGACCCGGCAGATCACGGTGGCCGCGGTCATCGTGGCCACGGTGGTCGCGGCACTGGCCGGCTGGGCGCTGCTCGCGGCGCTGGAACGCCTCACGAGCCGCCCCCGCGTCTGGTGGACGTCGATAGCGGTCGCCGTCCTGCTGCTGTCGCTCGTGGTCGGCCCACCGAGTGGCGTCGGCGGGGGAGCGAAGGCGACCCTCGCGCTGCTGCACCTGAGCGTCGGCGTCATCCTCATCCTCGGCCTGCCCCGGCCTCGCCCGGACAGGGCGAACCGATGACCGCGCTGATCGTCCGCAAGCAGGACGGGGTCTTCGTCCTCGAATCCGGGGCGCGCGCCTCGCTGCGTACCGGCTGGACCTGGCGGTGCGGCGAGATCCGCACCGGCAGCGGCCGCTGGACTGTCGAACCGACCGGCCGCCGACGCATCGGGTTCACCGCCCGGGGCGAGCACGGCGTGCCGGTGCGGCTCGACCCGGGCCGGTCGCACGTGCCGGGGCCCGGCGGGGTGGCGCGCTGGTCGCCCGATCGCTGCGGCGGTGAGCTGGTACGCGACGGGCACCGTCTCGCGGTGCGCCTCCCCGGCCGACGCGGTGGACCGATCCGTGTCGACGTCACCGGCGAGTGGGCCGAGCTGGAGCTGGTGGTGCTCACCGCCTGTTTCGCGCTGATGAGTCAGCGGCGGCGACGCACCCTGATCATGATGGCGGTCGTCAGCGCGGGGAGTGGGTGACCGCCGGCCCGACGACGAGGACGCCTGCTCAGACGATGCGACGCAGCGCCGCCTCCACGGCGTCGATCAGCGGATCACCCTCGGTCCGTGGATGCCGGGCGAGACCGAACTCGACGTCCGGCAGGGCGGGCAGGGCATCCGTGTCGCGGCAGATCATGGCCGGTTCGAGGTTCGCGGGCATGAGCGCCGCGACGCCGAGCCCGGCCCGTACCGCGGCGAGCACCCCGGCCAGGCTGTTGCTCTCGAAGGCCACCCGCCAGCGCCGGTCGGCACGCTCCAGCGCGTCCAGCACAGACGTCCGCCAGGAGCAGGGGTTGGAGAAGAGCACCACCGGCAGCGGATCGGCGGACACGTCCACACCCTGCCCGGTCGCCCAGACCAGTGGGGCACGCACCGTCCAGCGCGGCGGCCCCGGAATGTCCGGCACCGCGTCGAGCACGAGTTGGACACGGCCCGCGTCGTAGGCCTCCCGCATTGCGGCGTTGGAACAGCTGAGCACCTCCAGCGTCGCGCCGGGATGCAGCCGGGCAAGATCGGCGAGGGCCTGCTGAAGGTGGGACGCGGCGAGGTCTTCGAGCAGGCCGACGCCACAGTGTCCGGTGAGCGCGCGTCCGGTTTCGGCGAGTGCCTGTGCGGAGAGCGAGAGGATGCGTTCGGCGTACGGCAGGAGTTCTTCGCCCGCCCGGGTCGGCGAGACACCGGACGACGACCGGTGCAGCAGTGGACGGCCGACGACGCTCTCCAGCTTGCGCAACTGCTGGCTGAGACCGGGCTGGGTCTGCCCGAGCGCTGTGGCGGCACGGCTGATGCTGCCCTCCCGCACGGCGGCGACGAACGACCGCAGCAGGGCGGTCTCCAGGTCCATGGCCATAAGCAATCATTATGCCGACCTCAACGAAATGACGTCTTCTTATGGCGTGCGGGCGGAACTAGCGTCGACCGGGTGACCAGCTACCGGCAGGTGCTCGCCGTGCCAGGGATGGCACCGCTGCTGGGCGTCTCGTTGCTCGCCCGCACCGCGATAACGGCCGATGTCATGGCGCTGACCCTCTTCGTCGTCCTCGACCTGGAGCTGAGCTACGCGGCAGCCGGTGGCGTCGCGGCGGCCCTGACCGCCGGAGTGGCGCTGGGCGGGCCGCTGCTCGGCCGCATGATCGACTCGCGGGGCCCGCGGCGCGTCCTGCTGGTGACCGTCACCGCGCAGGTCGTGTTCTGGCTGGGCGTGCCGGTCCTGCCGTACGGGTTCCTGCTGGTCGCCAGCTTCGTGGCGGGTCTGCTGATGGTGCCGGCCCAGGCGGTGGGCAGACAGGCGATCGCCGCGATGACGACGGCCGAGCAGCGCCGGGCCGCGTTCGCGCTGGAATCGGTGCAGGGCGAGCTGTCGTACATCGTGGGGCCGGCGGTGGTGATCCTGGGCGCGGCGACGGTGTCCCCCGACGTGGTGGCGTGGGGGGTCGGCGCCGCGATCCTGGCCGGCGGCGTCGGTATCGCCGTGCTCAACCCGCCGATGCGCGCCCGGGACGAGGCGGACGCCGCCGCCACGGAACGACCTCCACGCCGGCAATGGCTCGGCGCCAGGATGATCGCCGCGCTGACGATGGCGTTCGGGACGACGACGCTGCTCAGCGGCGTCGACCTCGCCATCGTCGCCACGCTGCGGGCGGCCGGTCAGGTGTCCTGGGCCGCCGTGGTCGTCGTGGTGTTCGGCGTGTCGTCCGTCGTCGGTGGACTGATCTACGGCGCGTTGACCCGGCCGCGGCCCACGTGGCTGCTGCTCGGCCTGCTCGGGCTCGTGACGATTCCGGCCGGGCTGGCCCGCGACTGGCCCTGGCTGTGCGTGGCAGTCGTCGGGAGCGGGCTCCTCACCGCGCCGACCCTTGGCACGGTGGCCGACGCGGTGAGCCGGCTGGCGCCGCCCGGTGTGCGAGGCGAGGTCATCGGTCTGCAATCGTCGGCGCAGAGCGCTGGTTTCGCGCTCGGATCCCCGCTCGTCGGCGTGGCGATCGACCTCTCCGTGCCGGCGGGTGGGTTCGCGACGGCCGGCCTCGCCGGGCTCGCCGCCGCGGGCACCGGATACCTGCTGTCCCGCCGCTCACCCACGCGGACGGCGGGAACGAGTCGAGCAACGTCCGATCTCAGTTCACAAAACTCCCCGGCGTCACGCCCGGCGCGTACCGGAGGGTTTTCCGACGGCAGGCGAGCCGGACCGGCGCGTAGCTGGGGGACTGGCGACGGTCGGCCCCGACACGACGGCGCGGCCACGACGCGTGTCCACGACGAGCAGCGTGAGCGCGGCCAGCGTCAGCAGCCCGCCGGCGAGTGCCAGCGGGCGTGCCCCCGCTGTGGGCAGGAGAGCGCCACCGAGCAGTGATCCGCCGGCGATGCCGGCGTTGAAGGCGGTGCCGACACCGGCCGACGCGATGTCGGTGCTGCCGGGGGCCAGTTGCAGCATCCGGTTCTGCACGGCGGAGCCGAACGCCGCGTACGCGAGGCCGATCCCGGCGAGGAGCGCGACCACGCCCGGCTTGAGCTCGCCGAGCGCGTAGAGCCCGAGCAGCGAGGCCGTGCCGATGGCCAACGGCGTCAGCAGCGATGCGATCGGCCGGGTGTCCAGAGTCCGGGCCGCGACCAGGGTGCCGACGACGCCGGCCGCGCCGGAGACGAACAGCAGCGGCGCCAGCACCGCGTCGGTGAAGCCGCTGACGTCGAGCAGGAACGGAGCCACGTAGGTCTGCAGGGTCATGAGGCCGCCGATGCCGAGGGCGGTGGCGATCAGCAGGATGGCGAAGCGCCGGCCGTCCGGCGCGCTGCCCCGGGCGGCACCGCCGGCGGCCGGAGGATAGGAGGGGAGAAGGAGCAGCACCGCGGCGGCGATCGCCACACCGATCCCGGCCAGCACGGCGAACGCCGCGCGCCAGCCGGCTTGCTGCCCGAGCCAGGTGCCGAGGGGTACGCCGAGCACCGGGGCCAGCGTCGCCCCGGTCGCGAACAGCGCCACCGCCCGACCGCGCACCGCGACCGGGAACGGCCCGATCACTGTCGCCGTGGCCACGGACCAGAACAGCGCCTGGGCGAGGGCGGTCACCAGGCGGGTGCCGGCCAGCACGGCGTACGTCGGCGCGAGCGCGGCGGCGGCGTTCGCGGCGGCGAACAGGAGCATCGTGACGCCGAGCAGCTGCCGCCGGGGGATCCGTTGGGTCAGTCGGGTCAGCGGCACCGATGCCAGCACCACCACCACTGCGTACCCGGTGACCAGCAGACCCACCTGTGAGCGGGACCGGTCGAGATCGGGTGCGATGCGGGTCAGCAGGCCGACGGGCAACAGCTCGGTCGTGATGAACGCGAACGCGGCGAGGGAGAGCGTGACGAGCACGGCCCTGGCCCTTCGCGGCGACACCTCCGGTGCCATGGCCCACCCCCATTCAGGGGTCACCGTAGTGGAGGGGCCCGACCCCCGCTCCGCGCGCGGGCCTCGGCTGCCGTCGACCGGATCGACTGGCCAGGCCGATCGCCGCGCTCGGCGACCGGCCCTGTGGTCAGGATCGCGTCCGGAACGGGGCCAGGACGGCGCGGATCTGATCGGCCGCGCCCCAGTCGTCGTCGAACTGGGCCAGCACGGCGAGGTGTTGTCGCAGCTGGATGACCGGCATCCGGGCCTCCCAGTCGCTGTCGAGCGAGGTCAGCTCCGCATAGACCTCGAACATCCGTCGCGCCTCGGGCGGGGGCGAGGTGGACCACACGTGAGCGAGGTCGACCTCGGCCCACAGGTACGACACGGCCGGGTCGATCAGAGCCGGCTCGCCGTCGGCGGTGGCCAGGACGTTCTGCGCCCACAGGTCGCCGTGCGTCAGACACGCCGGACGCTCCGGCAGCAGGTCGGGCAGCCGGTCACAGAGCCGCTCCAGCGCCGCCCGGTCCTCCGCGTCGAGCGCCGCCTCGACGCGGGGCTCGTCGAGCCACCGCAACAGCCGGTGCTCTGCGAAGAAGGCGAAGCCGTCGTCGTTCCACGTGTTGACCTGGCGGCGACGGCCCAGCCAGTTGTCGTGGTGCCAGCCGAAGCGGGGATGGGTAGTACTCAGGTGCAGGTGGGCGAGCAGGTGCGCGAACCGCTCCCAGAAGGCCTCGCTCCGCGGCCTCGGGCGCAACACCGACAAGACCAGTAAGTCCCGGTCCGCCAGGATCACCTCGGGCGTCGCCACACCGCCGAGCTCACGCAGGGCGGCCAGCCCTTCGGCCTCGGCGACGAAGACGTCATCGGCCGGAGGGTCGGCGAAGGCCTTGACGAACACCGGCGGAGCGTCCCGGCGGGTGGCGATGCCCGCGAGCGCCGCGAGCCCACCGGTCACCGGCTGCACCGCGACGACCTCACGCATACCGGCCAGGTGTAGACGCTCCAGCAGGGTCATCCCTGACGCTCCTCAGGTCCGGCGTACGAGGTCGCCCGATCCTATGTGGCTGGTCACGGCTCGGCCTGCCGGTGGCGGGGGTGTTGGAGACTGCTGGGCATGGGTCACGTGTCGGTGGATCAGCAGCGGCTGGAGCGGGTCGTCCGGGAGTTCGGCGCCCGGTGGACGACAGACGCGGCCGACATCGAGACCTACCGGGCGGCACAGGTCTCCGACGTGAGTCACCGCGAGGTGGTCGGCCCGCTGCTTGCCGCCAGTGGAGCCAGTGGTGTGGTCCGGGTCGGGGGTCGGGAGGTCGCGGCCTGGGGCGACCCGGACGTCCCGGAGATGGCGTTCAGCGTCACCAAGTCGGTCGTGTCGGTGGTGGCCGGCCTGGCCTTCGACGACGGGCTGTTGGTGCCGGACCAACCGGTGCACCAGGTCGTCGACGTTCCCGAGTTCCGGGGGCCGCACAACGAGCAGATCACCTGGCGCCATCTGCTGCAGCAGTCGAGTCAGTGGGACGGCGAGCTGTGGGGCAAGCCGACGAGCGTCGACGCGCAGAGCTTCCGCGAGCGGACCGAGGTGCACGGCACACCCCCGGGCCAGGGGTGGGCGTACAACGACGTACGGATGAACCTGCTCGCGTACGCGCTGACGCTGCTGTTTCGCCGGTCGCTGCCGGAGGTGCTGCGGGAGCGGATCATGGACCCGCTGGGTGCCTCGGACCGGTGGTCGTGGCACGGGTACCGGACGAGCGTCGTCGACCTCGACGGCCGCCGGGTCGAGGTGGTCTCCGGCGGCGCGCACTGGGGCGGGGGACTGATCGTCCCCGCCCGGGACCTGGCCCTGATCGGGCAGCTCTTCCTGGACCGGGGGACCCGTGCCGGGACCCGACTGCTGAGCGCCGAGTGGGTTGACCAGTCCTGGGCTCCGTGCCCGGTCAAGCGGGAGTACGGCTATCTGTGGTGGCTCAACGATGAGCAGGTGCCGTGGCCCGGGGCACCGGCGACCGGCCGCAGCGCCCGGGGCAACGGCGGACGACACCTGCTGTGGGTCGATCCGGCCCGGGAGCTCGTCCTCGTCTCCCACTGGACCGAGGAACCGCTCGACCTGATCCGCGAGGTTTCTCATACCGTCGTCGAGCAAGCGGAATAGTCGGGTAGGGCCGCGTCGTCGGGTGGTCAGGGCCGGTTGTGGACGAACCACGCGTCGCCGGCCGGTAGGGCGACGGCGACCTCCCACCGGCTCAGTTCGAGGTTCGGAGCGAGGGCCTTGAGCTGACCGGCGGCAGCCCACGCCTCGTCACCCGGCGTCGGGCGACGACCCACCTGAAACTGCAGCATGGTGCCCCACGATGCGACAAGGCGGGCGTCCCACCGGTGACGCCACTGCGCCAGCACTTCGGCGAGCCCCTGCCGATCCTCCTCGGTGAGCGCACCGAAAAAGTCCAGCCAGTACGCCGAGCTGCGGACGTCGCTGGTGGGCAGCAACATGAGCAGGACGCTGTCCGGCGTATACCAGTAGTCGGTCTGCGTCACGAGCCGCACGTTGCCAAGCACCTGGGCGTGCAGGTCGGCGTCGGTGAGCAGCCGGTCGTACAGCACCCGCGCCAGCACCGGCCGCGGCGTCGGTAGTGCCACATCCGACGCCAGATCGGTCAGGTCGACGCCGGTCGTGCCACGCGCCCAGAACTCGATCTCATCCTCGTCGACCTGTTGGTCCTCGCCGTAGTGGCGGAAGGTCAACCAGGGTTCGGACGATGCCGCCGCCTCGGCGAACGCACGCAGCTCCGACTCCGACGGACCCTGCTCGGGCTCGGACCGGATCGTCAGCGCGTCGTCGAAGTCGTCGCTGACCATGACGGGCCGGTGCCCGGTGACCGGAACCAGTGCCTCGGCGGCCTGCCAGACCTCGTGGAGACGGTCGGGGTCGACGTCGGTGACGAGGACGGTGCCCGACGGGCCGTACCCGATCGGCAGGCCGGCCAGTGGCGTACCCAGGAAAGCCGCTTCGATCTGGTCGAGGTCGCCGCTCGCGCTGGCAGCTTTTCCGATCATCCGAACTGGTCGGCGAGCTTCGTCAGCTTGCTGACGTACGCCGGCCAGTCGTACTCGTCGGGGATGTTGGTGTTGTTCTGCCGGAGGCCGATCGCCGCGTCGTGCTGTTCACGCATGATGTCGGCGTGCCCGGCGTGCCGGGCGATATCGCAGGTCACGTGGATGATGATCCGTTGTAGGGTCACGTCCTGCCGACCCGGCCGCCACCACGGCACCTGCCCCGGCGCATCCAGCGGTAGCTGGTCGATCGTCTGGTCGGCGAACGCGCCGACCCGGCGATACAGGTCGATCAGCCCGTCCTTCGTCTCGTCCTCGCGGGCGTACCAGTCTGCCTGCGGGTCCTCGTCGAACGCGGCCATGGGGACCAGTTCGTCGGGTGTCGGGAACTCTCGGCCGAAGGTGGGCCCGAAGTAGCCGGCTTCGACATTGAGGCAGTGCTTGAGTGCGCCCAGCAGGTTGTTGCCGGTCGCCGTACGGGGCAGCCTGACCTCGCGTTCGCTGAGACCGTCGAGCTTCCAGATGAGGTCTTCGCGGTTCTCCCGGAGGTATTCATGCAGCGCGGTCTTCGCATCGCTCAGATCAGCCATGCGCGCCAGTCTCCCCTATCCGCCGAGCCTCGGCGGACCGGTGCCAGGGCACCGGCCCGCCGAACGACTCGATCTGCCCCGGGACGTCAGCTACCGGTGCAACTCGCTGTGGTTCCGCTGCCGCTGCCGGTGCCCTGGAAGCCGAAGCTGGTGGCCTGACCTGCGGCCAGTCGCCCGTTGTAGCTCTGGTTGGCGACCGTGATGGTCCCGCTGGTGCCGCTGCCGACCCCGTTCCAGAGCGAGCTGACCGACGCGCCGCTCGGCAGGGTGAGGGTGACCCGCCAGCCGGTCAGCGCTGTGGTTCCCGCGGTGACGCTGACGTTGGCGACGAATCCGCCGTTCCACTGGTCCTGGACGGAGTAGACAGCGGTACAGCCGGGGGTACCGGTCGGGGGCGGTGTGGTGGGAGGCGGGGTGGTGGGCGGCGGCGTGCCGTCGTCGAGCGTCAGGTTCTTCTGCTGGACGCTCCACTGGCTGCGGCACAGACCGCAGTCGGCGCCGACGAAATTGCGGCCGGCGGTGGCGTCGCCCTTCAGGCGCCACTTGAGGTAGAGCGTCGCCACCCGGCCGAACTCGCCGCCGTTGGCCTGGTCGTAGGTGCCGCCGTGCCCGACGTTCAGGTTGCCCATGAAGGCGGGCAGGCCGGCGGGCAGCTTGCCCCAGTCGTCCATGGCGTTCGGGTAGGCGATGTCGCTCGGCCCGCCGACGAAGTAGGCGATCGGCTTGGTCAGTCTCCTGAGCTGGTAGTCGTCGGCGTCGTTGAGCAGCCCGCTGCTGAAGATGCCGGTCGTCGTGACGCGCGGGTCGTTCGAGACGGCGTACGCCTCCAGGCCTCCGCAGGAGAAGCCGGCGACGGCGACCTTGCTCGTGTCGATCTTGTTGTAGTACTTGCTGCCCTGCCGGGAGTTCTCCGCGACCGCCCAGTCGATGGACTGTGTGAGCATCTGGGAGGTGGTGGAGCCGGACCCGTTCGGGGCGCCGTTGGCGATGGCGAGAAAGCCGTGGGAGGCGATCTCGCGGAGGAAGTTGCCCTGGGAGAGGCCGTTGGCCGAGCAGCCGCCGTTGCCCCACACGACGATGGGCAGGCGTTCCGACGGGAGGGTCTGGGGGCGGAAGATCGTGTGATTGGCCAGGGTGGCCGAGGTTTCGTAGTCGGCGGGGTAGGGGCCGGAACCGCCGATGGCGGCGGACGCCGGTGTCCCGCCGAGCGCCATGATCACGGAGGTGACCGGGACGATGGCGGCCGTCAGCCCCGCGTAGATCTTTGCTCGCCTTCTCATTGCACCCTCCAGGAACAGTCACGGTGGCGCTCCCCGCGGTGGCGGTGGTGTCACTCGCGCCCCGACGAGAGTGGTCAGCGCTGGCCACGGGTCTGGTCGACGTGGGCGCGTCGCGGCCTGGGTGGCGGCCGTGCCCTCGGTCGCCACTGCCCGCTCATTCAGCGCCGGCGACCGCCCGGCCGCGGTCCCAACAGGCGCTCCGATGGGAGCTGTGTGCAGTTACTATCACCGCCGCAACGAAAAGTGTCAATGTCTGGTCGGCTCCGGGCGCGCGGGGTTCCGCGAAGCCTGGAAGTGGGTGATCCACGAGGCGGCATCCGACCAGTGCGGAGTTGCCACCTCGACCAGACGCGCCTGAGCGAGCGAGCCGAGCGCGGTGTGGATGTCCAGGAAAGTCTCCCTGGCCTCCTGGCGAGGCCAGGTCTCCGGCAGTAGGTGCGGGGGGAGGTCCGGGTCGACGTCCGCGAACTTCCGCCAGGAATCCATCGCGGAGGTCCGAGCCACCAGCGCCCGGGCCGGGTCCACCTCCCCGTTGCGCGCGGCTGCCCGCAGCTCCGCGTACTGCTCGATGAAGCTCGAGTACGCGGAGGCGAGACTGGACAGGTCGTACGCGGAGGCCGGCCCGTGTGGCCCTGCCTCCTCGTCGAACCGGACCCGCATGACGGACCACCGAGCACCCTCGACGTGGTGCAGCAGCTCGCGCAGCGCCTCCTTCACCGGTGTCGCTTCGGATCCCGGCCGGATCCACACACTGTCGTACAGGCCCACGAAGCCCAGCGCGGTCAACGACCTGCGGAGCGCATGACGGGACGCCTGGCCGGCGCTCGGAACGGAGAAGGACGCCTGCACCCATTCGCCGGTCCACGGCGTCGGTCGGGAGCCGAAGTTCAGGAAATGTCGCATCCGGGAGCGGTGCCTGGCGATCGCCTGCGGCGTGAGGTGGTAGACCGGCGACCGCCCCTTTCTCCGCGTCGCGATGAGACCACGCTTGACCAGCCGAGACAGCGCGGCACGGGCACTGGACTCGCTGATCCCGAACTCCCGCAGGATCGCGATGACCGCCGCCGACGGCAGGTCGGCATCCGAGGAGTCGAGGTACTCGCCGAGCACTGTCGTCAGCAGGTGCTGCGGGCTGGACCCGGCCTGGGCCCGGGGCACTCGGACGTCGTCGGCGTTCACCTCATCAGACTGCCGCACCGGAGGCACTATCGTTCTGGCGTGCACATCCGTTTTGACGTCCCCGCCGATCCCGCCTACCCGGGCCGGGTGGCCGCTGCGCTCGGCAACGCTCGGCTCCGCAGATTCGGCTACATCGGGGCGGTCCTGACGGCGGTCGGGGTCATCGGCCTCGTCGTCTCGCAGGGATTCGGGTGGGGCGAGCGGAGTTCGCCGCTGTGGACCGCGCTGCTCGTGGCCGGCGTGCTGTCGATGCTGTACCGGCCGTGGGTGCTGGCTCGCGCCCGGCGCCGTTCCGGTAGCTACGCCGTCGAGGGCGCCTACGACATCACCGACGACAACATCATGATGCGCAGCGGCTCGGAGTCCGGCGGCATCGCCTGGGACGGGGTTGCCCAGGTGCGGGACGCCGGAGACTTCTGGGTCGTGTACGTCGGCCGGATGCCCGCGACCGTGATCCCGCGCTGGCTGATGTCCGCCGAGGATGCCGAGACGTTGCGCGCCCACATGACCGAACGAGGGCTGCTGCCCCATCGGTGAACCCGGCTGCCGCAGGCCGCCGGGGGATCGGACTACCGCGTCCGAGTCGGTCGCGAAGGGGCACCGAGGAGTACCTCGTACTGGTAGAGCTCATCGTCGGTGCCGGTGTGCCGGAAGCCGGCACGTTCGAGGGTCCGCCGGGAGGCGACGTTGTCGCCGGTGGTCTCGGCGACGACGCGGGACAGTCCGTGTACGGTCGCGAGGTCGAGCAGGGAGGCGAGCGCCTCCGCCGCGTAGCCGTTTCCCCGGGCTGACGGGGCGAGACCGTAACCGACCTCGATGCGTCCGTCCTCCGGCTGACCCTTGAAGCCGATTCCTCCGATGGCCTTGCCGTCGGCGGCGCGGGTGATCCGGTAGTGCCCGAACGGACGTCGGTCGCCGTAGGCGGCGGTGGCGGCGAGAAAGCCCCGCACGCCGAGGACGTCGCCGTCGAAAGGGAAGTCCTCGGCCCAGTCATCCCCGGCCCCGGGGCGTCGCCCGACGATGCGTTCACCCTCTGCGGTGTCGATGGGGTACAGACGCAGTCGAGGCGTACGAAGCTCGGTCACGGGCAACAGCGAAGCAGCCCTCAGGAAACAGCACAAGCCGAATTACGCGCCCGGCACAGGCCGGCTTCGCGGAATCGAACCTCCGTGTCGGCATCCCCGCCCCTGATCGTCTGCGGCTACCTATCCTCGACGGGGATGCACCAATCCGAGTAGTGGCCGTCGGCCCGACGGCTCACAGGAGGCCGTCATGAGTAGCACGAATCGACCCGAGGGGATCAGCCCCACAGCGGTGGAGTCGGCTCCAGGGTTGTGGCGGATTGATCTGCAACGGCACGACCTCAGCATTCCGGGGCGGGAGGTCATCCAGACTCGGGTGGAGTTCACGCCGGATTCGCCGCCGTTCAAGCACTTCCACCCGGGCGAGGAAATCATCTGCGTTCTGCAGGGAACGCTCGAATATCGGCTTGAGGGGCAGCCACCCATGGTGTGCAACCCCGGCGATGCGCTCACGGTCCCATACGGTGTGCACCACCAGGCCCGCAACGTTGGCGACGGTATCGCTGTCGAACTGGCCACGTACGTCGTCGAGAAGGGGAAACCACTCCTCACCAAGGTGGAGTGAGATCTCCACGGCCGGCCGTGGCCAGCGTGTCACCTCCTAGCCCCGGGGTACGAGGACAGCGGCGGTAGCGCGACTCGTAAGGTGAGCGGATGTCGGTCAAGCAGGTACAAGTGACTTTCGACTGCGCCGAGCCTGTGCGCGTCGGCCGTTTTTGGTGTGAGGTGTTGGGGTACGTCCCGCCGCCGCCCCCGGAGGGGGTCGCCACCTGGGACGATGTCAGTTCCGAGCAGGGTTCGTGGTTCGCGTGCAGTGACCCGTCGGGGGTGGGCCCGCGCCTGTACTTCCAGCGGGTGCCCGAGGGCAAGGTCGTCAAGAACCGGGTGCACCTCGACGTGCGGGTCGGCGCCGGGCTGGTTGGCGAGGAGCGCCTGGCCGTCCTTGAGGCCGAATGCGCGCGGCTGATCCCGCTCGGCGCGGTACGCGGGCAGTTGTTGCTCGCCGACGGCGAGAACGAGTCGTGCCTCAACATGCAGGACGTCGAGGGCAACGAGTTCTGTCTCGACTAGTGGCGGCCATGTCCCGGGATCGGCCGGGGCGGTGGTGGCGCCGTCGAGCTGCGGACGACGAGCTCGACCGGTTGGTCGGGCGCCGGTGGAAGCTCGGCGTCCGGCTTCTCGATGACCTGTACCAGCAGCGCGAGGCCCTGCCGCGCGACCTCGTCGAACGGCTGCCGCACGGTGGTGAGCGGGGGAGTGACGTAGGCGGCGACCGGGATGTCGTCGAACCCGACGACGCTGATGTCCTCGGGCACCCGGCGCCCGGCCTCGAGCTGCGCGCGGATGAGACCGATCGCCATGTCGTCGTTTGCGGCGAACACCGCGGTCACGGTGCCGTCGCCGGCCAGTTCCCGGCCCGCCGCGTAGCCGGACGCGGCCGACCAGTCGCCCTCGACGACCGGCGGCTCGTCCGCGCCGTGGGCTCGCAGCGCCTCGCGCCAGCCGGCGAGACGGTCCCGTGCCGAATACCACCGCTGCGGGCCGGCCAGGTGATGGACGGTCGCGTGCCCCAACTCCAGCAGGTGCTCGGTCGCGGCCCGCGCGAGCCGGCCCGCGCCGACCCTGGCGGTCACCACCTGCGGCGCGGTGAAGGTGGGCGGCGCGCCGAGGACCAGGACCGGCACGTCGACGCTGATGAGGCCGACGCCCTCGTCGATCGGCTCGGAGATGACGACGCCGTCCACGCCCTGGTCCAGCAGCGACGCCAGGGCGCTCGCGATGCCGCCCGGGTCGCCCTCGATCGTGGTGGCCACCTGCAGCGTGTAGCCCACCTTCCGGACCGCCCGCTCGATGCCCAAGAGCCACGACGCCGGCCCGTACAAGGCGCTGCCGAGCGTTACCACGCCGATCGACCGGGTCCGCCCGGAGGCCAGCGCCCGGGCCGCCTGGTTGCGCCGGTAGCCGAGCTCCGCGGCGGCGTCCAGGACCCGCCGGCGCACGTCGGCCGAGACATACGGCTCGTCGTTGAGGACCCTGGACACCGTCTTCTGGGAGACGCCGGCCAGCCGCGCGACGTCCACGCTGCGCGGCGTCGGAGGGCTTCCACCCGGCCTCGCCAGTCGCGTCACGGCACCTCCCATCGCCGGCCATAGTCCTGTATGATTGCGCAGTCATGTCTACGCAGTCAGAAACTCGCCATCAAGATCCCGTAACCCGCCCCTGACGCCGGCGAAGCGCGCTCCTCGCCAACACCCTAACCGCAGCTTCGAAACAGGTCAGGCGGGGCCGCCCGCCGACTTCGCCGAGGACCGCAGTGCTGTCCACGCCTTCGACGAGTCACGCGGCCGGCTGCTGCAGAGGCGAATCGATTCGCTATCGATCGGCGCGGTGTCGGTGGGCCGGCGACACGGAATGCCTGAGCGCGATGCCCCAGCACTCCGGAAGGGTCGTACTCATCAGTGGCCGCTCGGAGCCTGCGAGGCGTCAGGAGCAGGAAGTAACCGTCCTGAAACCTTGACTTAACGCTCGATGCACCCATTAATACATATCTATGTATTGGGCCGTAGTCACCCTTCCCGGGTGGTCGGCGACGCCGGCAGATTCGTCGAATCGGTTCGAGTCTCGGCCTAGAGGCTGTGCGCTGAACCGGTGTCGTGGAGCTGGCGGATGAGTCACAGGAGGTTGGCATGCATCGTTCGAACGCCCGCTGGCGCGGCTGGTTGCCGGCAGCGGCTGGAGGGCTGGCCGTAGCCGTGGTCGCCGCGAGCGTGGCCCTGGCGATCCACGGGTCGGCCCTGGCCGCGCCGGTCGCGACGCAGAGTGCCGCGGCCGCTGGTGTTGACGGTGTGGCGGCCGGGAACGCCGCGATCGCCTCGGTCGACCTGGCCGGGACGTGGAACTTCACGCCCGCGGGTCGGGCGGCGACTACGATCGCGGTACCCGGTGGCGGCTGGTACAAGCAGGGCTTCACCGACGTGAACGAGGCGGTGTACTCGCGCAGCATCACCGTGCCGGACTCGGGGCAGCCGCAGTCGACCTGGATCGAGTTCGGCGCCGTCAACCACCAGGCGACACTGTCGGTCGACGGCCGCGTGGTCGCCACCCAGACGACGGCGTTCACCCCGTCGAACTTCGACATCAGCGCATACGCGGCGCCCGGCACCACCCACACGATCACAGTGAACGTGAAGGGCCGCGGCGCGTTGAAGGCATCCAACGGCCGGTACCTGGTGCCCGACGCCGCCACGTGGTCCGAGGCGATACCGCAGGGGATCTTCGGGTCCGCGTTCCTGCGGGTGTACCCGGCGGTGTATGTCAGCGACACATTCGTGCGTACGTCGGTGGCGAACAAGACGCTGACCTACGACGTGACGGTGCGGAACACGTCGGGCAGTTCCCGGTCGGTGACGTTGACCGGGTCGCTGTCGTCCAACAACGGAACGGCTTTCAACTACCCGGCACTGCCCAGCCGTACGGTCACCGTGGCGGCCCGCTCGACCGTGACCGTGACCGTCGGGCCGGTCGCGTGGAACCTCGACAGCACCTCGTACTGGTGGCCCAACGTGCCGTACCGGTCGGGGTACCGGGCGCAGCTGCACGGGCTGACGGTGCATGCCGTCACCGACGACGGCCGGACGAGCGACGCCGATTACCGGTTCGGGTTCCGGGAGGCCACCCAGAACGGTGACAACTACTACCTCAACGGCGTGCGCGCGAACTTCCGCGGCGACAACCTCCAGGGTGCCGACTACGACCGGATCAACAACGGCGGCAAGGGCGACGCGTACCACACCCTGCCCGGCTTCCTGCCCCCGTCGTCCGGCAACGGCGGCTGGCCGCAGGCGGTGGACAACTACCAGCGGCTGAACTACAACGTGGTGCGCATCCACCAGGAGCCCGGGAGCCCATACATGTTGGATGTCGCCGACGAGATGGGCCTGATGATCATCGACGAGGTCGCGATTCGCGGCTCCCAATCCTCGCAGGAGTGGCAGAACTCCGTCGGGCGCGACAACATGATCAACCACGCCCGTGCGCTGGTCCTGCGCGACCGCAACCACCCCGCGATCATCCGCTGGAGTCAGAACAACGAGCCGAACCAGAGCGGCCAGGATTCCGAACAGTTCGAAAAGGACCTGTACGCGGCGATGAACGGCGCCGACGGCACCCGGCCGATCATTGTCGAGGTGGGCGTCGGCGGGAATGTCAGCCTGTATCCCGGGATGACGTACGCCAACTTCGCGGTGATCCCGCACTACGTCGACGGCTTCGGCAGGTACGGGGAGGGCCTGATCACCGTGAACGGGCGGCCCGACGGTGAGGGCGAGTACATCTGGCCGGCCTGCAACAACAAGCAAGGCTTCGAGTGGTTCGCCACGGCAACCCTGGCCAAGCGCGGCAAGGGCGCCACCGACCTGCGTCCGTACACGCTGCTGTCCGCCTGGGCCAGCGTCGTGCCCGGCGTGCGGAGCACCGACTTCACCCCGGAGGAGGGTGGTCACCCGATCTACGGCGTCGACAATCTGCCCGACCCGTGGAGCAACCCGCAGATCCAGCGCGTGCAGGCGGCGTTCAACCCGGTGGCCGCGGTCGACCTCCCGTACTGGTCCGCCTCCGGCAACTCGGACTCGAACGGCAGCTTCCCGCTGCCGCAGGCCGTGCCCAGCTACGCCCGCAACGCCACGGTGACCCGCAACATCACCGTGTTCAACGACGACTTCACCAACACCTCGGTGAACTTCGCCTGGACCGCCCGGCTCGACAGCCCGACCGGCGCGGTCGTCGCGTCCGGCGGCAGCAACCTGACCATCCCGCTCGGCTCACGGGTCACCCAACCGGTGTCCTTCACCGCCCCCGCCACCGGCAGCCGCGTGTACCTGCAGCTGTCGACCACGAAGTCCGGCAGCACCGTCTTCACCGACGCGGTCGAGTACCTCAACCTCAGTGGAAGCGGCGGAACCGGACCGACGCCCGGCACCTACCGCATCGTCAACCGCAACAGCGGCAAACCCCTCGCCATCGCCGGCAACTCCACCGCCGACGGCGCCAAGGCGGTCCAGCAGAGCGGCACCCCCACCTGGACGATCAGCACCACCCAGGACGCCTACACCCTGCGCTACACCGCCTCCGGAAAAATGCTCGACGTCAACGCCGGCAGCACCACGCAGGGCCTACAACTGCAGCAGTGGTCGGCCAACGGCGGCACCAACCAGTCGTGGTACCTGCGGCCCACCGGTAACGGCTACTACACCATCGTCAGCCGCAGCAGCGGACTGGCAGCCGACGTCTACGCCGCCTCCACCAGCGACGGCGCGCAGGTCGTCCAGTGGACCGCCAACAGCGGGACCAACCAGCAATGGCAGTTCGTACCCGCCTGACCAGTGGCAGAGGTGAGTGTCAAGTTCGGCCGCCGGTAACGAGCTGCCGATTGTCGCGCCGATTCGGGGGCACGGTTTGTGCCCCCGAATCGGCCGCGATCCAATCGGTGACCATCCCGCAGGACGGCCTACGCGAACTCGACCGGGTGTCGGCCCCGGACCTCAACTATCCGTACCCGTGGCTGGCGTCGATCGCCGTCCCGCTGACCCAGTCGGGCGGCCGAACCTGATGGGGGCCAGGCGAAATCGCCTGGCCCCCAGTGTGGGCTCGCTCAGCCCAGGTACTTCTCCCACGGACCGGTGATGGCCAGGGTGAGGCCCGGGTCCTGCATGTTGACGAAGAGCACCTTGCCGTCCGCGCTGAAGGTCGGCCCGCAGAACTCCGAGTCGTTGAGCTGGTTGCGGGCGATCGCGTAGGTGGGCCCACCCGGGATCGTGCTGAGCACGTGCGAGGCGCCAGTGCCGTCCTCGGCGAGCACGAGGCTTCCCCACGGGGTGACGGTCACGTTGTCCGGGCCGTCGAAGGTGAGGTCGGTGTACTTGACCGGCGTACCCTCCTCGGAGGCGGTCTGGTGCGGGAAGTACGTCACCAGCTGGATGGTCTGGTTCCTGTAGTTGTAGAACCAGACCATTCCGTCGTGCGGCGCCGCGTCCGCCGGCAGGTCACCCTCGTCCCAGGCGTACGAGTTGACCACGTACACGCCCTCGTCGGTGGCCCACACGCCCTCGAACTTGCGTCCGCGGGTGACCTGGCCGTCGGCGAACTGCTCGCGTACCGACTTGGTGCGCGCGTCGCGGTCCGGCACCTCGATCCACCGGACCGGGAAGGGGCGGCCCAGCTGGGCGGAGGTCAGGTACGCGACGTCCGGCAGCACCGAACCGTCATCCATGATGATCTGCATCGCGGCGAGGACACCGGCGTTCGGTGCGAGGCGGGTGAGCACGCCCGGGCCCAGCTTGACGCCGTGTGGCGCCGTCCAGCGGTAGAAGAGGCCGTTGGGCTCGTCGGCGTCCTCGGAGAGGTAGATCCGGGTGCGGTCCTTGTCGACGGCCAGCGCCTCGTGGGAGTAGCGTCCCAGGCACTTGATCGGCTTCGGGTCGGCGCTGCCGTCGGCCCACACCTCGAAGACGTAGCCGTGGTCCTTCTGGTAGACGCCGGACCGGCCCCCCTCTTCCCACGTGTCGCCGGCCCGGTCCTCGGTCTCCTCGCAGGTCAGCCAGGTGCCCCAGGGGGTCGGCCCGCCGGCGCAGTTGGAGATGGTGCCGGAGAGCGCCACGAACTCACCCAGGTTGCGGCCCGCGAGGTCGGTCTTGATCACGGTGCAACCGCCGGCGTCGACGGCGCCCGCGTCGTAGACCGTTCCCTTGACGTGCGGCACGCCGAACTCGGCGCCCGGGTCGATCTCGTGGTTCTGGATCAGGGTGTACCGGCCGTGGCCGGCGTCGTAGACGGCCATGCCGTCGTGGTCGGACGGGGTGGTGCCCTGGCCGCGGTCGAGTCGGGTGACGCCGGTCCGGGTGACCACTGTGTAGCTGAAGCCCTTGGGCAGGGCCAGGATTCCCTTGGGGTCGTCCACGAGCGGCGGGAAGGGCACGTTGCCGGGCTTCACCGGCGGGTGCGGCCGGGCCGGGCTGGCCTGGGCCAGGGACGGCAGGCCGCCAGCGACGGCAAGGCCGACGCCAGCGGCGGCGCCGCCAGCGAGGAAGGTACGGCGAGAGGAAGGCACGCGGATCAACTCCTGGTCAAGACGTAGTGCGACGACTGGCAGCCAACTCCTTCGGGCGGACAGCGACACGTCACCGGTGGGATCGGGCGGTGACATCGGAGTGAAGAGTCAGGGTCGCGCGGGCGTCGCGGGCAGCAGTGCGGGCCAGTCCTGGGCGGCGGCCCAGTCGGCGAAGCTGTGCCAGCCGACCTTTGGGTGGTCGCGGCGCAGCGCGGCGACGTCGACGGTCAGGCCCACGGTGCTGAAGTAGTCGAACATGGCCGCCAGGTCGGTGGACCGCCGTCGAACCTGGGCCAGCGGCACCTGCACGTGGGTGATTGGGCGGCCGATGGCATCGGTGAGGATCTCGGCCAGCTGGGCGGGTGTGCGTTCGTCGGAGGCGATGTCGATGCGGCGGCCGACGAATTCGCCCGAGCGCTGGAGGACCAGCGCGGCGAAGGCGCCGATGTCGACCGCCGGGATGAGGGCGAGCGGCCGGTCCGCGGGCATCGGCCAGGCGAAGCTACCCCTGCCCAGGCCGTCGAGCGTCCAGCCACTGGCGTAGTTGTCCATGAAGGCGGCCGGCGCGATGACCGTCCAGGGCACCGTCGAGGTGCGCAGGTGCTGCTCGACCAGGTGTTTGCTCTCGTAGTGCGGGACGCCGGTGTCGCGGTCGGCGTGTGCGACGGTGGTCAACACGAGGTGGCCGAGGCCGGCGGCCGCCGCGGCGTCGACGAGGGTCCTGCCCTGCCGGACCTCGGTGGCGAGGTCGGTGCCGAACGGTGTGGTGACAGCGAAGAGCGAGTCGGCTCCGGCGAGCGCGGCGTCGACGGACGTTCGGTCGTCGAAGTCGGCCTGGCGCACCTCGGCGCCGAGGTCACGCAGGGCTTCGGCGGCCGGCGAGGTGGGATGGCGGGTGATGGCGCGTACCCGGTGGTCGGCGGTCAGCAGGGCGCGGGCCGTGGCACCGCCCTGGGCCCCGGTGGCGCCGGTGACGGCGATGGTGAGCATGGGTCCTCCGAGAGGTAATATAGCTGCGTAACGCATTAACTGCGTCACGCAGCAGATTATGGCGAACCGCTGCGTCACGCAACTAGTTGGGATGTGATGCGGATGACGGCGAAGCGCCGGACCCGGTTGTTCGAGGAGTTGTCGATGGCGTCCCGGCGCTATCTGGCCGCGTACGTCCTGTTCAACCAGGCCATCGCCGACCACCTGGGGCTCCACCCGACCGACGTGCAGTTCCTGAGCCTGCTCTCGGCGGCCTCCGCGCCGCCCACGGTCCGAGAGATCGCCGAGATGACCGGCCTGACCACGGGGTCGGCCACCCGCTTGGTCGACCGGCTCGAACGCGGCGGCTACGTCAAACGGACGCCCGATCAGAAGGACCGGCGCCGGGTGCTGGTCACCCCGGTGCCAGACCGCCTCGACCGGGTCACAGCGGTCTGGGACGACCTCGGCCAGTCCTGGCAGGAACTCCTCGACGAGCACACCGACGAGGAGCTGGAGGTGATCACCCGCCACATGAACCGAGCGCACGACCTCAGCCACACCCAGATGCGTCGCCTGCGGTCCCAACCGAAGCCCGACTGAGACAGGCGGCCCGCGGGCTTGACCTTGACGCTGCGTCAACCCTCCATGCTGCCGGCATGAGCAATTCGCACCCGACGGCTCAGGCCGAGCAACCCGCGATCCACGTGCACGGCCTGGAGAAGTCGTTCAAGCAACTGAAGGTGCTGCGCGGCGTCGACATCGACGTGGCGCGGGGCAGCATCTTCGCCCTGCTCGGCTCGAACGGTGCCGGCAAGACCACGGTGGTGAGGATCCTGGCCACGCTCCTCAAAGCCGACGGCGGCACGGCCCGGGTCGCCGGCTTCGACGTGGCGACCCAGGCCGCCGACGTACGGCAGTCGATCAGTCTCACCGGGCAGTTCGCGGCGGTCGACGAGATCCTCACCGGGCGGGAGAACCTGGTCCTGGTCGCCCGGCTGCGGCACCTCAGGGAGCCCGGTTCGATCGCGGACGACCTGCTGAGGCGCTTCTCGCTGACCGAGGCGGGCACCCGGAGGGTGCGGACGTACTCCGGCGGAATGCGCCGCCGCCTCGACATCGCGATGAGCCTGATCGGGAACCCGCCGGTCATCTTCCTCGACGAGCCGACGACCGGGCTGGACCCAGAGGCGCGCATCGAGGTGTGGCAGGCGATCAAGGAACTCGCCCGGGGTGGCACCACGGTGCTGCTCACCACCCAGTACCTCGACGAGGCCGAACAACTCGCCGACCGGATCGCGATCCTCCACGAGGGACGCATCATCGTGAACGGCACCCTCGGTGAGCTCAAGCAGCTCCTGCCGCCCGCCGAGGTCGAGTACGTCGAGAAGCAGCCCACCCTCGAGGACGTCTTCCTCACCCTCGTCGGCGCCAAGACGGAGAAGGAACAACGATGAACAGGAACTTCCTCGGCGACACCACCGTCCTCCTGGGACGCTCGCTGCGCCACATCGCCCGCAGCCCGGACACGATCATCACGACGGCGGTCATGCCGATCGCCTTCATGCTGCTGTTCGTCTACGTCTTCGGCGGCGCCATCGAGACCGGTGCCGACTCGTACGTGAACTATCTGCTGCCCGGCATCCTGCTCATCACGATCGCCTCGGGAATCTCGTACACCGCCTTCCGGCTCTTCCTCGACATGCAGGGCGGCATCTTCGAACGGTTCCAGTCCATGCCGATCGCACGGTCCTCGATGCTCTGGGCGCACGTGCTGACCTCGCTGGTCGCCAACCTGATCTCGCTCGTCGTCGTCGTCCTCGTCGCCCTGCTCATGGGCTTCCGCACCGGCACGAGCGTGCTGGGCTGGCTCGCCGTCGCCGGCATCCTGGTGCTGTTCACCCTGGCGCTCACCTGGATCGCCATCATCCCCGGCCTCACCGCCCAGTCCGTGGATGGTGCGAGCGCGTTCTCGTACCCGTTGGTCTTCCTGCCGTTCGTCAGCTCTGCCTTCGTGCCCACCGCGTCGATGCCCGGCCCGGTGCGCGCCTTCGCCGAGCACCAGCCGGTGACCGCCATCGTCAACGCGATCCGAGACCTCTTCGCGCAGAAACCGATCGGGTCGGGCATCTGGACCGCCCTGGCCTGGTGCGTCGGCATCCTCGTGGTGGCCTACCTGTTCGCCAACCTGACCTACCGCCGCAAGATCTCCTGACCCGCTGTCGACCGGGGCCGCGCACTGTGAGGGCAGGATCAGACCATGCTGACGATCAGTCAACTCGCGGCGTACGCCGGCGTCACGGTGCGGGCGGTACGGCACTACCACCAGATCGGCCTGCTGCCGGAGCCCGAACGGGACGCCTCGGGCTACCGGCGGTACAACGCGGGGGCGGTGGTGTCCCTCATCAGGATCCGGATTCTCGCCAACGCCGGCGTGCCGCTGTCCCAGATCGGTCAGATGCTGGAGGCCGACGCGTCGAACTTCGCGGCCGCGGTCGAGGAGATCGACAGGCAACTGGGCGACGAGATCGCACGACTGGAGACCAGCCGGAAGCAGATCGCGCAACTCGCCGCCGGGGATCGTCTGGCGCTCGCACCAGAGGTGATCACCTACCTCGACCGGCTCCGGGACATTGGCGTCTCCGAGCGGGTGGTGGCGGGTGAGCGGGACGGCTGGATCCTGATGTCGGCTCGCTGGCCCGGTCGCGTCCGCGAATGGATGCCCAGTAAGACCGCGCAGCTCGACGACCCGCAACTCATCCGGCTCTATCGGATCCTGTCGGAGATCTTCGAAAGCGACACCGGCGACGACGCGCGTCTGGTGGAGGCCGCCGACATTCTGGCCAGCCTCGCCGAGCAGGCGTACCGCTCTGGTGAGGTCGACCTCGGCGAGGTGGCAAAGGACGATCTACCGTTCGACCTGCTGGACGCGCTGGCCGTCGAGGCGGACCCGCGGGTGGAGCGACTGCTGGATTTGATGCGCGAGCGCGGCTGGGATGGTCTGGCCCGGCTGGAGCGGCTGGCAGAGTCGCCCACCTGATCGACTGTCAGCTCTGTTGGTAGTTCACAGCGGCGAACCCGCACGGCTGGTGCAGGTGCAGGTAGTAGGCACCCTCGCCGACCTCGTCCAGGTCCGCGCCGCCGATCAGACCCAGGTAGTCCATCGGCTCCCCGCACCCGGGGCAGTCGGCGTGCTCGGCGTCCTGGATCCAGTCCGGTCGGCCGCCCAGGGTGGAGCCGCCCCGGTTCCAGGCGCTGGCCTGGTACGGGCTCGCCAGCGCCGGCCCCGCAACCGGGAGCAGCGTCGGCGGGTCCTCCGGTCCGGCGTCGCCGCCCAGGTAGCTCGGCCGGGTGTTGTCGGCCCACCAGGTGGTGGCACCGGACGGTGTGACCCGGCTGTACAAGGTCGTGTAGCAGGCGCAGAAGTGGCAGGTCTCGATGACCAGGCGGCCGGACCAGCCGGCGTGGGCCAGCGCGGCGCCGACGGCGGGGTCGGTGGTGTCGAGGTCGGCGGCGACCCAGAGCGGGGACGCGCACCAGGGGCAGGCGGTGCGGTCCGCCGGTGCGGGCGCGTCCCGCATGACCCACCGGTACGCGACGTCAGCGCACAGGTCCCGTCGGTTGCCGTCCGGGCCGATCGTCCAACCGCCCTCGGCCGCGTAGGTCAGCACCCCCACGTGCAGGTCGTCCGCGCCGGCTGGTGGGCGCGTCGACCAGCGACGCAGGGCGTCCTCGGCGAGTGGGTGAGCGCTGTGGGCCAGGATGAGGAGTAGATGGTTGAGTCGGTCCGGCGTCCGCCCGTCGTCGACCTGTTCGATGACCCGGCCGACCACCTCGGCGCCCGCCGCTCGGTACAACGTCGCCGGCCACAGCAGGTCGAGGTCGAGCAGCGCCCCGTGGTACGGCGACAGCCTCTGTGGATCGGCGGCGGCGATCTCGCTCAACTCCTCGATCGCGTCGTCGTCCTCGTCCGCCGCTCTCCTGATCAACTCCTCGATCACGAGCGGATGCTAGCTCTTCCCTCCGACGCTCAGCGTCCCGCTGCCCCGGCCGGCTGAGGTCGACGATCAGTGGACGTGTCGGCTGTGTCGCGCCACCAGCGACGGGACGCCAGTGCCGCCAGCCCGGCGCCCGCGGCGTTGAGCAGGACGTCGTCCACCGACGACACCCGGTCCAGCCGCAGGACGTACTGGGCGGTCTCGACCAGGACCGAGCAGCCAGCCGCGAGCGCCAGGATCCGAGGCACCGATGCCAGCGCCGTGAACCGCAGCGGGGCAAAGAACCCCAGGGCCGCGAAGACCAGCAGGTTGCCGACGACCTGGAACGTCGCCGTCACCGGACCCCCGTCGGAGAAGATCGTGAGCAGGTCGCGCAGCGGCACCAGTGTCACGCGGCCGGAGACGGTGCCGGCCTGCTCACCCGGCAACATGATAATCCAGACCCAGGGGACCGTGCCGTAGACGATGCCGACGTCGGCCAGCGACGTCCGCCACGCCGACCTGGCGCCGGCGGCACGTCGGCGGCGCGCCAGGGCCCACATCGCAAGGGCGGCCAACGGCAGGACGATCGCCGTGATGAGGACGACGCCGTTGAACGTGCCGAGCCAGCCGTGCCAACCCTTGACCATGCGACCCCCGCTTTTCGCCCAGCCCCGAAACCTACCCGGCCCGGGCGGCGGGCGATCGCCCGTTCGTGGCACCGCACCCACACGCTCGCCGAGCGGCCACCGGAGCGGGCGCTCGGGGCGATCGCGCTGATCGCCGCCCCGTTCATCGGTGCTGGCGGCTGGGCCGGTGACCGTGCCCCTGGCGAGGGTAGGGGTAACTACCAACCCGACTGGGGGGTAGCAGGATCGAGCAAGATCCAGAAACCGTGGAAGCTCATTTCCATGACCACGCAGAAGATCTCCCGGTTCCATCGGGCTGCCCTGGCCCTCGTCCTTCCCGTCGCCGTGATAGCGGCAGTCGCCGGGTGTGATGACTCGGCGGCGCCGAAGGCCGCGCCCGCGGCCAGTTCGGTAGCCGCGGTTCCCTCGACCTCGACAAGCGCGGCCGGCCCGGCAGGTGCGGCCCCCGCAGCGGGCTTGCATATGATCGCCAACAACGGGCATCAGCTTGCCTTCCACGTCACGCCCGGAAATTCTCCCACCATCGTGCTGGACGCCGGCGGTGGCGAGGACTCCTCGTACTGGGATGCCCTGGTGCCGCAGCTGTCGCAGGCCACCGGATCGCAGATCATCACCTACGACCGGGCCGGTCTGGGCGCCAGCGAGGAGGTGAAGGGCCCATGGGACCCCAAGGCCGCCGCCTCCGACCTGCAGGCCGGTCTGCGTGAACTCGGCGCCACCCAGAACGTGGTCCTCGCGGGCCACTCGCAGGCAGGAGAGGTGGCCCACTACTTCGTCCTCGCGAACCCCGGCGTTGTCTCCGGGGCGGTGCTCATCGATGCCAACGTGCCGCAATTCTTCACCGACACCCAGACCCAACGCCTCGTCGCGCTAACCGCGCCGCAGATCGAAGAGCTCAAGAAGGCGCCGTCGACGAAGGCGAACCGCCAGCTCATCGCCACGGCCGACAACTTCGGTCCCACGCACCAGGCGTACCACAAGGTCTCCTGGCCCGACGGCGTCCCCGTCATCTATATCGTGTCGGACAAGACGCCCTTCGATGGATCTCCGCAGGACGCTCAGGCCTGGCGCGACGCGGCAGCGGCGTTCACCAAGGCGGGGCCCGACCGCACACTCGTCATCGCCGACGGAAGCTCGCACGACGTTCCCCAGGACAAGCCCGCCCTGGTGCTCAAGGAAATCGAACAGATGACCGCCACCGTCAAGTAAAGGCCATCGGGCCGACGGCTGACAGGACCGGCGAGCCTGGTTGACCGGCGCTGCCCCGGCGCGCCACTCTTCGCGACGCCCTCAAGCCGATCTGCGACGAGGTCACCCTATTCCGGTGGTTCTGATATCCGACGTTGCCGGCAGATCGACAGGGCGGGCCAGCCGAGCGCACGGTGCAGGCCGCCAGGTAACTCATGGTCGTGCCGCCCCCGGCGGCGCTGCGGGGGCGGCACGACGACCGATCCGGCGGTGGGTCAGCTGCGGGTGGACCACCGCTGGTTGGTGCCCCCGTTGCAGGCCCAGAGGATGAGCTTGGTGCCGTTGGCGGTGGCGGCGCCGTTGGCGTCGAGGCAGAGCCCGGACTGGACGCCGGTGATGGTGCCGTTGGAGTTGAGGTTCCACTGTTGGTTGGTGCCGCCGTGGCAGTCCCAGATGATGGCCTGGGTGCCGTTGATGGTGCCCTGGCCGTTGGCGTCGAGGCACTTGTTGCCGTACACCTGGAGTTGTTTGCCGGCGGTGTAGGTCCAGCGCTGTGCGGTGTTGCCGACGCAGTCCCAGAGTTGGACCTGGGTGCCGTTTGTGGTGCTGCCGTTGGGTACGTCGATGCAGCGGTTGGACTGGGCGCCGACGACCTGGACGTTCTGTTGTGGGTTGCCACCGCCGGCCGGCGCGTAGGCGGCGGCGTTGATGTTGGCCTGGACGGCGTTCTCGGTGGCCGCCGTCGGGTAGCCCGACGTCAACACGCCTTCGAAGAAGGTGCCGCGGCCGGTGATGCTGTTGTCGCCGCCGATGCCGAGCAGGATCGCGCCCTCCTTCTTCATCGGGTGGTAGCCGTTGGGGCGTGGCCCGTCGAAGTAGGTCGTCAGGCTGCCCGACTGGGCGTTGCCGCCCCGGATCGCCCAGTGGTTCGGCTCGCCCTTGACCATCGCGGTGACGAAGCGGTGGTTGATCGACGCGATGTTGTTGTAGCCCGCGTTGACTCCGGAGAACAGCCCCCACTCCAGGTCGGCCATGATCCAGGGGCCGGCTCCCGCCCCGTAGCCCCACTGCTTGTTGGCGCCGAAGTAGACCGTCTCCATGATGGCGCGTTCGTCTGCGAGGTTGTTTGTCTGCGCGTTGCCGTAGTCGAAGCAGCACCACTGGTTGTAGTGCGTGCCGTCGACGACCGCGTAGATGCCCTCGGGCTGGTCGCCGGTCGCGACGCCGTTGGTGTTGTTGTTGCGGTAGCCGGTGCCGGGGGCGATGTAGACGCCGTACGCCTTCTGCCCGCCGACGGTGACCGGCGCGGCCTTCGCGTCGGCGAGGTTGTCGAATCCGCCGGGAGCGGGGCCGACGAAGTAGCCGGGGGGTGCCTGGGTGAGGCGGTTGTTGCGGCCGGACTGGTCGTAGATGATCGTGATGACGCAGTTGGTGTTGGCGCAGAACGTGTCCTGGGTGGCGGCGTTGGCGTAGCCGCCCTCGCTGAGCACACCGACGTCGCGGGTGGTGTTGTCCGACGATCGTCGGACCTGGTAGAGCGGGCCGTTGTACGCGCCGTACAGCGCGCGGGTGGTGCTGTGCGCGGCCACGCACGGCGTGCCGCCGGAGGCGTAGATGTCACACGGACCGGTGCCGGCGGCGTGGGCGATGCCCGGCGCGTCCGAGACCACGTAGACGCCGGCGCCGGCGACGAGGACCACCAGGGTCCCGGCGGCGGCCATCAGGCGGCCCAGCTTTCTCCTCGCATTCATCGGATCCTTTCCCGTGCTGTGTGGGGGTGGGGTGTGGCGGAGGAATTGACGTCACACGTCATACCTGTGACATTAATGGTCGTCCATCTATTGGCGCTAGTTGGCACGTGTTGGTCATCGATCGATGAGCCTGGGGACGGATATGCTGGTCAGCGGAGCAAGGTGCGTCCCCGTGTCGGGGCAGAAATCGATTCGAGGGCGATTGATGAACATCGGGGAGATCGCTCGCCGGGCGGGGGTGTCCCGCAGCACCGTCTCCTACGTGCTCAGCGGAAAACGCAGCGTGTCGGAGGCGACCCGGCAACGGATCCAGTCGGTCATCGACGAGTTGGACTACCGGCCGAACGCCAGCGCCCGTGCTCTCAAGGAGGGGCGCACCCGCACCCTCGGGCTGGTCATCCCACCGGCGAGCCAGCGGTTGACCGACATGCAGCTGGGCTTCGTCGCCAGCGTCGTCGAGGCCGCCGCCCGCCATGACCTCGACGTGCTGCTGTCCCCATCCGGTGGCGACCATGACCGGTCGTTCGAGCGGATCGTCACCGGGCGCCGGGTGGACGGCGTGGTCCTCATGGAGATCCGGTTGACGGACGACCGGGTGACCCGCCTGACCAAGGCCGGGTTGCCGTTCGTCACGATCGGCCGGACCGCCGAGCCGCACGGGATGAGCTGGATCGACATCGACTACGCCGGGCTGATCGCCCGTTGCGTGCAGCACCTGGCCGACCTGGGGCACCGGCACGTGGCACTGGTGAACCGGTCCGCCGAGCTGGTGGCCGCCGGCTACGGCCCCAGTCATCGCGCGCTGACCGGGTTTCGTGCGGCGGCGGCGGAGCGGGGGCTGACCGGCGTGGAGGTCTGCAGCGGCGACGACACCGCCTCCGGCGAGGCATGTATGGAGCAGCTGCTCGCGACGCACCCGGAGGTCACGGCGGTGGCCACCATCAACGAGGCCGCACTGCCCGGAATGCAGCGCGCGTTGACCGGCGCCGGGCTGTCGGTGCCACGCGACTTCTCCGTCACCGGAGTCGCCGCGCAGCACTGGGCGGAGGACTTCCGCCCGCCGCTGACCGCCGCCGACGTGCCGATGGTCGAGATGGGCGCCGAGGCGGTGTCGCTGTTGCTGGAGATCATCGCGGCTCCCGGCGCCGTCCCCCGACACCGCCTCTACAGCCCACCCATCTCGTTGCGTTCCAGCACCGGCCCGGTCCGGGCCCGCTGATCCGACCCGGCTACCCGCCCCGGACCCGCCGTTCCTCCTGAGCGGCGGCGAGGATGAGATAGCTGCTGGCGGTCCAGGTGTAGGCGCGGTCCCGGAGTCCGGTGCCGGTCTCGGCGTCGAAGTTCTCCGCGAAGCCGGACTTCTCGCACAGCGCGAGGAAACGCCGACTGATGTCGTCGGCGATCCTGGTCTGCCCGGCCCGGCGCAGGCCGTCCTCGACCAGCACCGTGGAGGGCGCCCAGATCGGGCCCCGCCAGTAGCCGTCGGCGAGGTAGTGGGCCGAGTCCGTCGGCTCGGTGGCCAGCCCGTGCGTGGTGAGGTGGGATTCGACGCCGCGCGCCAGTGCGGCGGCGACCGGGGCCGGCAGGTCGGCCCCGAGCGCGACGGGCATCAGGTCGAGCAGGCTGCGGCTCCTGCGCGAGCGCCCGGTGCGGGGGTCACGGGCGCAGAAGCGCTCGCCGTCCCACAGGTCGCGCAGCATGGCCCCGTGGATCCGGTCGGCCTCTTCGGACCAGCGGGCGGCGGGCTCGCCCAGCTCGGTCGCGAGGTCGGCGAGGCAGCGGAGCTGCGAGACCAGGAACGCGGCGAGGTCGGCCGTCTCGAGGACCCGGTTGTCGTCGAAGGTGGTGGCGTTGTCCCATCCGCTGTCGTTGCCGTGCTGGTAGTGCGGCAGGTCGTGGCCGGGGGCGCGCCGCGCGTCGAGCCAGAACTCCGACCAGCGGGCAAGCCGGTCGTACGTCTGCGCCAGCGCCGCCCGGTCCGGTGGCTGGGGAAGGCGTCGGCGCAGGTGACGCAGGGCCCAGCCGTGGATGGGGGGCTTGACGTAGTTGTGCAGGACCTCGGAGTGGGTGACCGAGTCGGGGAGGGCGCCGGCCTCGTCCTGGTGGTCGAAGGGCAACTGGAACTGGTGCCAGGCCAGCTCCGGCTCGCCGGCCGCCAGGGCGATCGCGTTGAAGCAGTGGTCCCAGCTCCACACCTTGTCCATCCAGTGCTTGGACATCAGGACGGCCGGCCGGGTGACGAAGCCCGCCGGGGCGACGGTTGCCGACCACAGGACGTACGCGGCCAGTTCGGCGGCCGGCGTCTCCGGACCGCGCCAGGGCGCGATCGCGTCGACGAACGCGGTGAACTCCGCGATCCGGTCGCGGCACAACTGCTCGAAGCTGACGGATCGGGTGTACGGGCGGCGTGCCGTTGCGTACTCCTCGATCGCGATCTCCCAGGGCTGGTCGCCGGAAAGGTCGAGGGACCGGTCGGCGGTGCCGAGAGCCTGCGCTCCGTCGGTTCGCGACAGAGCGCCGGAGAGCACTGTGATCCGGTAGCGGCGACCGGTCTCGTACGAGGTGAACACGTGTGATCCGTCGACCGGGTCGGCGTACAGGTAGGTCCCGCTGAACGGGGTGAGGGTGTGCGCGGCGGCGGCCACCCGCAGGCCGAGCCGGTGGCCCCGGATCCGCAGGGTGTCCGCCCCGTCGTAGACGGCCTCGATCCGGTCGGCCCCGTTGCGCCAGGTCAGCAGCGCGGGTGTGGCGACGACAGTGGTGCCGGCGACAGTGGGGGCGAGCCGCAGGACGGGGTGCAGCCCGGTCTGGTGGGAGACCAGGTGCAGATCGTCGGCGTACGTCTTCTCGGCTACCACCGGGGAGATGTTGAACCAGGATCCGCGGTAGCTGAACGGGATGTCCTGGATTCCGAACTCCGGACCGGACGGGGCGACGGTCATGGGTGGCGGGTGCCTTTCTGTGGTGCGGGTGGTCGGTCCTGGACCGCCGCGGATGGTCAGTCCTTCACGGCGCCAGCGGTCACGCCCATCGAGACGTACCGTTGGGCCAGGATCAGTAGGACGGCGGCGGGGATCGAGGCGACGACGGCGGTGGCCATGATGGCGTTCCACTGCTGGTTGTTGTTGCCGATGTAGTGGTAGATGCCGAGGGTGATCGGCTGGTGGTCGCCGCCGCCGGCCAGGGTCGACGCGAAGATGAAGTCCGACCAGGACCACAGGAACGCGAAGAGCGACACCGTGACGATCGAGTTGCGGCTGACCGGCAGCACTACCGACCAGAAGGTCCGCAGTCGACCTGCGCCGTCGACCACGGCGGCCTGGAGCAGTTCGTCGGGGATGCCGGACATGAAGGCCGTGAAGATCAGGACAGCGAACGGCACCGCGAGCGTGGTGTCGGCCAGGATCAGGCCGGGCAGTGTGTTGAGGACGCCGAGGGTGAGGTAGATGGCGTAGAAGCCCATCGCCATGATGATCCCCGGGATCATCTGCGCGATCAGCAGCACGAAACTCAGCGCCGGGCCGCCGGGCGGCCGGAGCTTCGCCAACGCGTAGCCGGCGGGGGCGGCCAGCGCCACTGTCAGCGCCACGGTGCCGAGACCGACCAGGAAGCTGGTGCCGAGGTACGGCAGTTGCTGGTCGAGCACCGCCCGGTAGCCGTCGAGGGTGCCGTTGGTGGGGAACAGGTGCGGGGGAGTGGCCCGCATGTCCTGGTCCCGGGTGAAGGACACGTTGATCATCCAGTAGACGGGGAAGAGCATCAGCCCGGTCAGTACCAGGCCGACGCCGGTCTTCCACCAGGCCCGAGGCGTCGAGGTGGTCATCGCAGCTGCTGCCTCCGCTCGATCCGGATGTAGAGGAGGCCGGCGATCAGGGCCAGCACGATGAGCAGGTTCCCGATGGCCGCGCCGGGGCCGAACTCGGGCAGCAGGTTGCCGAAGCCGAGCCGGTACGACCAGGTGGCGAGTGTCGCCGAGGAACCGGTCGGACCGCCCTTCGTCATGATCCAGATGATGTCGAAGACCTTCAGCGTGTAGATCAGCCCCAGCAGCAGGGTGATCAGGGAGACGGGACGCAGCAACGGGAAGGTGATCCCCCAGAACCGTTGCCACCCCGTCGCCCCGTCGAGCGCGGACGCCTCGTACATCTCCGTCGGGATCGCCTGGAGGCCGCTGTAGAGCACCACCAGGTTGAACGGGATGCCGATCCAGATGTTCGCGATGATCACCGAGGTCAGCGACCAGCCCGGCGACGTGAGCCAGTTGACCGGGCCGATCCCGACGACGCCGAGCGCCGTGTTGACCAGCCCCGAGTCGCTGTTGAGCATCCACGACCAGGTCGACGCCGAGACGATCAGCGGCAGCAGCCACGGTACGAGGATCAGCGCCCGCAACGTGCGCGACAGCGGGAAGTGCTTGTAGAAGAAGAGGGCCAGGGCCATGCCGATGGTGAACTGGAAGGCGAGCGAGGCCGCGGTGAAGACCACTGTGTGCGTCAGCGTCGGCCCGAAGGCCGGGTCGGTCAGCACGGCCCGGTAGTTGTCGAGGCCAGCGAAGGGGGCACCGCCCTGCACGAACGAGCGGACTGTGTACTCCCGCAGGCTCAACTCGACGTTGCGGTAGAGCGGGTAGGCGTAGAAGGCCGCCAGGTAGAGGGTCACGGGTGCCAGGAAGCCCCACGCCCACCATCGGCTGGGCCGGCGGGCACGGGACGGGGGAGGCCCGGGTGGGGCGGCGGTCGCCGCCCCACCCTGGTCTCGTACGGCGGTGGAGGTCTCTGTCGTGGGGGGCATGGTGTCGGTTCGGTTCGCTTACCTGGTCGTGGCGGCGGTCTGCGCGGCGGTCAACGCCTCCTGTGGCGACTTGCCCCCGCTGAGGGCCGACTGCACGGCGGTCCACAGCGCCTCGGAGATCTTCGGGTACTTCGTGCCGAGGTCGTCGCCGGTGCGGCCCTTGGCGGCCCGGACCGCCTCCACCCAGACCTTGAGCTTGGGGTCCGCGGTGGCCTGTCGCTCCTGAACGGCGGCGACGGGTGCGACGTAGGAGAGCGTGGTGTCAGTGGTGAGGAGGTTGTCGGCGTTGGTCAGGCAGGCGACGAGCTTCTGCGAGGTCTCGTACCGGCCGGTGTTCTTCTGCACCGGAATGGAGACGAACTCACCACCGGTGGGCGCCGGGGCGGGCCCGCCCGCGCTGGCCGGGATCGCGATCGTGCCGTACGAGAAGCCGAGCTTCTCCGCGTTGGCCAGTTGCCAGGTGCCGTTCTCGGCGAACGCGTAGTTGCCGGTGGCGAACTCCTGCCAACTCGTGGTCTGGGTGTTGTTGATGACGGAGTTCGGGGCGTGACCCTGCTTGAGCCAGTCGGTCCAGAGCGTCAGCGCGGACACCGCCTGCGGTGAGTCGAGGCTGGTCAGCTGGGCACCGGAGCCCCAGAACCAGGGCAGGAACTGGAAACTGCCCTCCTCGGTGCCGATCGCGGAGAAGGTGATGCCCTTCTTCCCCTTGGCCTTGACCTTGGTCAGTGCCGCGGTCAGTGACGTCCAGTCCTTGACGGCGGCGGGATCGACGCCGGCGGCGGTGAGGAGATCCTTGTTGTAGTAGAGGGCGAGGGTGTTCGCCCCGATCGGCACCCCGTAGGTCTTGCCGTCGCTCTGGCCGGCGCCGAGCAGGTTCTTCTCCATGGCCGAGACGTCCAGCTTGTTGTCGTCGGTGGTGGTGAGCGCACCGGCCTCGGCCAGAGTCGAGATGACCGGGTTGTCCACGATCAGCACGTCCGGTGAGTTTCCCTGCTGGGCGGCGAGCAGCGCCTTGTTTGTCAGGTCGGTGGTGTCGTAGCCGGTTCGCTCGACCGAGACACCCGCGGAGGTGCCGCACCTCTTGAGCAGCGCGACCCACTCGGAGTCGTCGGCGAACTGTGGATACGGGTCCCAGACGAGGTAGGCGCCGCCGTCGGCGGGGCCGTCGGCGGACGACGAGCAGGCACTGCCTGTCACTGCGGCGAGAGCTATCACGGCGACGGCGGCCAGGCGCCGCCGACGACTGAGTCCGGTCATGTGTTGCCTCACTTCAAATCGATCGTCAGGTGGGGCGTGTGTGGGGTGATCGTCGCGGGTTGGACCAGTCCAACCATGCGGCGAATCGATTCGACGAATCGGTTCGCCCGAAGATAGGTCTGGCCATGCCCAGGGGTCAAGAGTCAGTTGACCGTGCTGGGGGGATCGCTGGGCAACATGGGCGTTACCGCACCGTCACTGCATTGACACGGTTCAGTCTCCGGTCCTACGATCCGTGCGAATCGATTCGCAAGCGCTGCCCTCCGGAGAGCGTCCCCCGCGCCCCACCAAGGAGCCGCCCGTGAAAACCCCGTCCCGCAGCAGGTCAGGACGAGCCCGTGTGTTCGTGGCCCGACTCGTCGTCGGCCTGCTCGCCGCCGCTGCCGCCGTCACCGTCGCCTCGTCCCCCGCCCAGGCCGCCGACGAGTCGATAAGCGTCAACTTCGCCACCACCAACGGCGCGCCGACCTACCGCGCCTCCGGCTGGATCTACGGCATGACCGAGAACGCCAGCGGGCCCGCCGACCACTTCTACCGGGACGTCAAGTTCCAGTACATGCGCGCCGGCGGCGCGCAGCTGCCGGGGAGCGGCTGGGTCGGCGGAACCTACGACCGGCGCTGGAACTCCACACTCGCCCAGGCACGTCGGACCACAGCCCTCGGTGGGAAGTTCATCATCCTGCCGCACGACCTCTGGGGTGCCGACGGCGCCGGAATCTCCCGCTTCCCCGGTGACAACGGCAACTGGACCGACTACGACAACTTCCTGACCCGCCTGATCAACGACGTCCGCGCGTCCGGGCTGTCGGTGCAGTGGGACATCTGGAACGAGCCCAACATCACCATCTTCTGGAACCGGCCGATCTCCCAGTACCTCGAACTGTGGCGTCGGACCTACCAGCGCATCCGGGCGGAGTTCCCCAGCCAGCTCATCGTCGGGCCGAGCTGTGCCTGCGTACCGTCGACCAACCACGCCTTCTGGAACCAGTACCTGGACTTCGTCCGCTCGACGAACACGGTGCCAGACATCATCAGCTGGCACTCGCTGCCCGGTGACCCGGTCGCGAACGTCGCCGCCGCCAACGCCACCCTCGACCCGCGCGGCATCGCCCACCCGCGTCCGTACCAGATCAACGAGTACGGCGCGCCCGACGAGCAGAACCCGGCCGACGGCGCCTGGTACATCGCACGTCTGGAGCGGGCGCGGGCGGACGGTCTGCGGGCCAACTGGGCCAGCGGCGGCAGCCTGCACAACGACCTCGGCAACCTGCTGATCCGTAACTCGGCCGGCCAGCACCAGCCCAAGGGGGAGTGGTGGAACTACCGCTACTACGCCTCCCAGGTCGGGGAGAACGTCGCGGTGACCCCCAGCCAGTCGTACGACGCGTACGCCACGAAGACGGCCGGGGTGGCGAAGGTGCTCATCGGCGGTGGTCGTACCACCGGGAACCTGACCGTCAACCTGCAACGCCTGGACACCACCAGCGGCATCGTGCAGAACAGCCAGGTCCGGGTGCTCACCCAACGCATCCCGCACAACGGTGGCGGCGCCGTGGCGGGGCCGGTCACGGTCTCGAACAGCGTGGTCGGGGTGTCCAACAACAACGTCACAGTGACAGTGCCGTACACCAACCAGACCGACACCTACACCGTCACGCTGCTGCCCCCCTCCGACGGTGGCTTCCAGTCGGTGGCGGTGGCCCAACACTCGCAGCAGTGCCTGAACAACGCCGGCCTGAGCACCGCCGACGGCAACGTCCAACAGCAGAACTACTGCGACGGCGGTGACCAGCAGCTCTGGAACTTCCGCCCGGTCGCCGGTGTGGCCAACACCTACACCGTGGTCAACCAGCAGAGCGGCAAGTGCCTCGACGTCAGCGGCGTGTCCACCGCCGACGGCGCGGCGGTGCACCAGTGGACCTGCCTGAACAGCCTCAACCAGCAGTTCACGCTGCGCAAGGTGACCTACTCGGGCAACGACTCGCACGACTACCAACTCGTCGCCCGGCACAGCGGCAAGTGTGTCGATGTCAACGCGGTCTCCACGGCGGCCGGCGCGCTTGTCCACCAGTGGACCTGCAGGGCGGCCAACCAGGGCAGCCCGTTGAACCAGACGTGGCGGCTCCTGGGTCGGTAGGCGTCCCGGGGAGAGGTGGTGCGCTGGTCGTCCGCCCAACGTCCAGCGCACCACCTCGCCACCGTATTCATTGACATGAATTAATTAAAGGTCATACGATTCGCTCCGAATCGATTCGCCACCGCCACCGCCCCCCGTGGCGCGTCGACACCCCCACCGCGCTTCCACGACTCCGAGGAGCCACCTCGTGCGAACCCCGTCCCCCCTCGGGCCAGGAACAGCCCGTGATCTCGTCCCGAGACGTCGTCGCGCCCGACGTCTGACCGCCCTGGCGGCCGCGCTGGTCGGCGTGCTCGTCGGCATCGGCGCCGCCCCCGGTGCCCCGTCGCCGATCGCCGAGGCAGCCGCCGCCCCGATGGCGGCCGCCATCGCGCCGGGGCAGAGCACCCCGATCGTCGGTACGCCGTCCGGCCGCTGCCTCGAAGTGCCCAACTCCAGCACCACCAACGGCACCCAGACGCAACTCTGGGACTGCAACGGCAGTGCCGGCCAGACCTGGACGTGGACGTCGACCAAACAACTCCAGGTGTACGGCAACAAGTGCCTGGACGCCTCCGGCCGCGGCACCGCCAACGGCACCCAGGTGATCATCTGGGACTGCAACGGCCAGAACAACCAGCAGTGGAACGTCAACAGCAACGGCACCATCACCGGCGTGCAGTCCGGGCTCTGCCTCGACGCCAACGGCGCCGCCACCGCCAACGGCACCAAGGTCATCCTCTGGGCCTGCAACGGCGGCGCCAACCAGCAGTGGGCCTCGCCGACCACCACACCGCCGCCGACCAACCCGCCGACCGGCGCGCGGCCCTGTGACATCTACGCCTCCGGCGGCACCCCGTGCATCGCGGCGCACAGCACCACGCGGGCGCTCTACGAGGCGTACGCCGGCAACCTCTACCAGGTCCGACGCTCGTCGGACAACACGACCCGCAACATCGGGCTCACGGGGACCGGTGGCACCGCCAACGCGGCGACGCAGGACTCGTTCTGCTCCGGCACGACCTGCGTGATCACTGTCGTCTTCGACCAGTCCGGGCGCGGCAACGACCTCTGGTACCAGGGGTCGAGCGTCGTTCCGGGCTCCCCGCAGAGCAGGCCGGCGATCGCGACCTCGGAGTCGCTGACCGTGGGCGGCGCGAAGGCGTACTCGCTCTACATCAACCCCGGCAACAGCTACTGGCGCGACGGGCACCTCACCGGCGTGCCGACCGGCGCGGCACCCGAGGGCATGTACATGGTGACCAGCGGGACCCACGTCAACAGTGGCTGCTGCTTCGACTACGGCAACAGCGAGACCACCAGGAAGGCCGACGCCGCCGGGGCGATGGACGCCATCAACTTCAGTAAGCAGTGCTGGTTCGGCGGCTGCTCCGGCAGCGGCCCCTGGGTGCAGGCCGACCTCGAGTGGGGTCTCTTCCCAGGCGGCAGCAGCTCCTGGAACCCGAACCAACGGGCGTTCACCAGCAAGTTCGTCACCGCGACGCTCAAGAACAACGGCACGACCCGGTTCGCCATCAAGGGCAGTGACGCGCAGGCCGGCAGCCTCTACACGCTGTACGACGGCTCGCTCCCGCCGGGATACAGCCCGATGAAGAAGCAGGGCGCGATCATCCTGGGCAGTGGCGGTGACTGCTGCAAGCCCGACGGCGGCGCGAACCTGAGCGCCGGCACCTTCTACGAGGGGGCCATGGTCTCCGGCTATCCGTCCGACGCGACCGAGAACGCCGTGCAGGCCAGCGTGGTGACCGCCGGATACCGCTGATCCTGGCGACGCCCGAACGAGTCGTGCGCCGGTCACCACCAGGTGGTGACCGGCGCACGCGCGGGTGGACGTCGATACCGTCTCAGGCGACAGTGCAGGACGCGCCGTTGAGGGTGAACGAGGACGGTCGGGCGTTGTTACCGGTGTGGGTGGCCTGGAAGCCGAAGCTCACCGAGCCGTTGGCGGGGATGCCGCCGTTGTAGGCGACGTTGCGGGCCGTCACCTGGCCCGAGCTGGGCGAGTAGGTGGCGTTCCAACCCGAGGTGATGGTCTGCCCACCCGGCAGGGTGAAGACCACGGACCAGCCGTTGACGGCGCTGGTGCCGGTGTTCGTGACGGTGATGTTCTCGGTCAGCCCGGTGTTCCAGGCGTTGACGTCGACGGTCACCCGACAGGCGCCGGAAGTCGGCGGCGGGGTGGTCGGCGGCGGCGTGGTGGGGGGCGGGGTGGTCGGGGGTGGCGTGGTGGGGGGCGGGGTGGTCGGCGGCGGCGTCGTGGGGTTGGTCAGTCCGAAGAACGCGATGGCGGACGCGGCCATGCCGCCGGAGGGCAGGCTGTGCCCGGCCCCCTGGATGCTGTACGCCTCGACCTGGACGGTGCCGCCGCTGTCGGCGTACCGGCGCCGGTTCCAGTTGGCCTGGGGCGTGTCGGTGGAGGTGGGTGTCTGGCTCAGCCCGAACACGTTGGTCCACTGCTCGATCGCCTCCTGCAACAGCGAGTACGGCACGAGCGTGTCGTTGGTGCCGTGCCACAGCTGTACCCGCGGGCGCGGCCCGGAGTAGCCGGGGTACGCCTGGCGGACCGCGTCGCCCCACTGCTGCGGGGTCCGGTTCATGTTCCCGCCGGTGCACTGGCTGCTCCCGGGCGGGTAGTCCGCCGCGTTGGCGAAGCAGTTGAACGGCACGCCCATGAACGCGGCGCCGGCCTTGAACACGTCGGGGTAGAGCGCCAGCATGTGGTTGGTCATCATCCCGCCGGACGAGCTGCCGGTGGCGTAGACCCGGTCCGGATCGGCAGCGTACTGCTGTTGCACGTACCGGATCATCGAGATGATCGACACCGGGTCGCTGCCTCCGCCACGCCGCTTGGCGGCGTCCGACCAGGTGTCGAAGCAGTTGCCGAAGCCGGCCTGCTGGGTCGCGGACGGGTAGATCACGATGTATCCGTACCGGTCGGCCTGGCTGGCGAACTCGCTCCCGGAGTAGAAGCCCGGGCCGGAACCGCCGCAGCCGTGCATGGCCACCACGACCGCCGGCCGGGCCGGACGGTTGTCCGGCACGTAGACGTGCATGCGCATTCGGCCCGGGTTGTCACCGAAGCTGGTCACCTCGGTCAGTGACGCCGCGTACGCGGGCCCGACCGTGGGGACCACCATGCCGGCCGCCACCAGTGACGCGGCCAGGGCGATTAGCAGTTTCCTTCTGATTCTCAACTGACGACTCCTTCGATTGCCTGTGCAGGCTGGATTGGCCGTGCGATCCGGTCGCGGGTCTGCCCGACTCCCGCGGTGGTCGCACGCTGCCCGCTACCTGTGGCTCGCCCAGCCCGGCTTCGGATGGCGTCGCGTGGCAATTAGTGTTCCCCTCGGTCCAACAAGTGTCAATCGAGGAATCTCTATTTGTGACGGGTCGTGGAGGTCCGTCTACAGTCGTCATACCGTCCCCGAGGAGCACGGAGCGCCTGTGGCAAGCCTCTTCGACATCGACGAGATCTATCCGGACGATGGAGACCACCCGCTCCGGCTGCCCCGCAGGCAGGTCGGCAACTCACCCCAGGGCGTCGCGGTGACCCTGTTGGCGGACTACACGCTGCGGACCCGGGTCGCCCTCCCGTCCGCCGCCATCGTCGCGTTGCTCGGGGAGACCGGCGTGACGACGGCCGGAGCGCGTACCGCGATCAGCCGGTTGGCCCGCCGCGGCGTGTTGGAGGGCAGTCGACTGGGGCGGCGAAGCTCCTACCGGCTCAGCCGCGCCGCCGCCGCCAACCTCTCCGCCGGAGGGCACTGGATCCTCTCCTCCACCACCTCCACGGCGCGCTGGGACGGGTGCTGGACGATCGTCGCCTTCTCGCTGCCGCAGGATCGCAGTACGCAGCGTCGGGCCCTGCGAGCGCAACTGCGGTGGCTCGGTTACGCGCCGCTGTACGACGGTCTGTGGATCTCGCCGCAGGAGCTGACTCCCGCGGCTCGGGCTGAACTCGACCGGCTCACCCTCGGTGCCGTGACGGTGTTTCGTGGGCGGCAGACCGCGCTCGCCTCGACCACTCACCGTGCGCCGATCGAGGCCTGGGACATCGAGGCGATCAGCCGGAGCTACGACACGTTCCTCCGGCGTTGGACGCCCCTGTTGCCCGGGGTGGTGTCCGGGCAGGTCGACGGCGCCGCCGCGGTGCGGGCCCGTACCGAGGTCATGGACACCTTCCGGCGTTTCCCCGTCCTCGATCCGCAGTTGCCGGTGGAACTCCTCCCCTCCGAATGGCTCAGGCAGCCGGCGCGGGAGCTGTTCGAGGCCGTCTACGACGGCCTCGCCGCACCCGCCGAGCGACACGTCCGGGCGGTCGTCGAGCGGTTCGCCGACGCCACGCAGCCCGGCATCCAGGCGCACACCACCGCCGACCTGGTCGCCGGAATACGCGCCGACGCCGACCCGGCGCAGGCCGTCTCCGAGTAGCTCGGCTACCGGGGGCTCGTGAACCGCGACGAGTAGCGGCCGGCGACTGTGAGCGATAACAGGGTTGCCGTCCGGCGTGCCCCGAGCGGCGCGGTGGTACGACTCGTCCGCTGATCGCGGGGCGGCTGAGCGTGGTTGCCCTGGGCGTTTGGTACCCGGCCGAAACGTGGCGTTCCGGGAGATCGGCGTGAACGGCCCGTTACGTCTTGACGAACGGCATGTTATCGCTCACTCTCGATATAGAGGACGATCGTTCCCGTGGCTCACCGGGCGAGCCGCACGGGTCGAACCTCCGATCACAACGTCCGCAAGGGCATGCGGACGTCACTCGGGACCCGGCAGTTGCCGGCGACAGCCCTCTCGGACTGTGCGTGCTGATGCCGGGCGGCCAGGATGACCGGCCCGATCAGTCGCCCCGAGTGAAGTGGCACATCACCACCACCGATGCAACCACTGAAAAGGAACGCCATGAAACCCATGAGAACGATGCTGGCGGCGGCGACCATCGCCGTCGCCCTCACCACCGGTATGACGGTGGCGCTGACTCCCGCATCCGGCGCCGGCACGACCCTGAAGGCGGCCGCCGCCGAGAAGGGTCGCTACTTCGGCGCTGCCGTCGCGACCGGCAAGCTCTCCACCGGCGCGTACACGACGATTCTGAACCGTGAGTTCAACAGTGTCGTGGCCGAGAACGAGATGAAGTGGGCATCCAACGAGCCGTCGCAGGGCCAGTTCAACCACTCCGGTGGTGATCGTCTGGTCAGCCATGCGCAGGCCAACGGGATGAGCGTGCGGGGTCATACCCTGCTGTGGCACGCACAGCAGCCGGGTTGGGCGCAGGGCATGTCCGGCACCGCGTTGCGGAACGCGGCGATCAACCACGTGACGCAGGTCGCGACGCACTACCGGGGCAAGATCCACTCGTGGGACGTGGTGAACGAGGCGTTCGCCGATGGCGGCGGTGGTGGACGTCGGGACTCGAACCTTCAGCGCACGGGCAACGACTGGATCGAGGCGGCGTTCCGGGCGGCGCGGGCGGCGGATCCGGGTGCGAAGTTGTGTTACAACGACTACAACACCGACGGGATCAACGCGAAGTCGACGGGGATCTACAACATGGTGCGGGACTTCAAGTCCCGTGGCGTGCCGATCGACTGCGTGGGTTTCCAGTCGCACCTGGGCACCTCGCTGGCCGGTGACTACCAGGCCAACCTGCAGCGTTTCGCTGATCTCGGTGTGGATGTGCAGATCACCGAGCTGGACGTGATGACCGGCGGCAACCAGGCAAACATCTACGGCGCCGTCACCCGCGCCTGCCTGGCCGTCTCGCGCTGCACAGGCATCACCACCTGGGGCGTGCGGGACTGCGACTCGTGGCGTGGTTCGGACAACGCTCTGTTGTTCGACTGCAACGGCAACAAGAAGGCCGCGTACACCGCCGTTCTGGACGCCCTCAACGGCGGTTCGACGCCGCCCACCACGCCCCCGCCGGGCTCCGGGGTGGACACCAGCGCCTGGTACGTGTTGCTGAACCGGAACAGCGGCAAGGCGCTGGACGTGTACGCCTCGGCCACCAACGACGGGGCGCGGATCAGCCAGTGGTCGCGTAACAACGGCGTCAACCAGCAGTGGCAGTTCGTCGACTCGGGGGGCGGCTACTACCGGGTCAAGTCCCGCAACTCCAGCAAGGTGCTCGACGTCAGCGGCTTCTCCACCGCCGACGGTGGCGCGATCGTGCAGTGGTCCGACCTCAACGGCACGAACCAGCAGTTCCGTCTCGCGAACTCGGCCGACGGCTACGTACGCCTGATCAACCGCAACAGCAACAAGGCCGTCGAGGTGCAGGGCGCCTCCACCGCCGACGGTGGGAACGTCGTTCAGTACGCCGACTGGGGTGGCAACAACCAGCAGTGGCAACTGGTCCGGATCGGCTGACGACCGCCGTCACCGACTGGGGAAGCGGGAGCTGCCGGCCGTTCGGGATCCGGCCGGCGCCCGCCCAGGCGAGGTGTGACGAGTGGCGGCCCGCCCTCTCGGGGGCGGGCCGCCGTGGCCGTCAGGTTGCCGCTGTCAGTGACCGCGCGGATCGATACCGATCGTTTGACGTATGACGTATTACCCGCTAATTTTCACCCCGCGGGCCACCCGGCCGCCGGGAGCCACGACGTCGCACCGCGCGGCTTGGGCGCGGGCCTGCCACGAAGCCCGGATCGTGGCATCGCCATCGACGTACGCCGTCGGCCGCGGATGCCCGCACCCAACACCCCAGACGTGCTGACGCCACCACCACGACGCCGGCACGCACGCCAGGGCACGCGCGGGCGTTCCGCTCGTGGGTGACCCCGATCGAAGGAGTGGACCATGAAAGCCCTCGGTGAGGCTCGTCCCGCCTCTCGACAGAGACGTCGCTGGCAGTCAGGGTTGGCCGTGGCGGCGGCCGCGGTCATGGCAGCCAGCACACTCGTCGCGGTCAACGCGGCACCCGCGGCGGCAGCGACAGTGGACACCAACGCCTGGTACGCCCTGGTGAACCGGAACAGCGGCAAGGCGTTGGACCTGTACGCCTCGGCCACCAACGACGGCGCCCGGATCAGCCAGTGGACGCGTAACAACGGCGCCAACCAGCAGTGGCAGTTCGTCGACTCCGGGGGTGGCTACTACCGGGTCAAGTCTCGGCACTCGGGCAAGGTGCTCGACGTCAGCGGCTTCTCCACCGCCGACGGCGGGGCGATCGTGCAGTGGTCCGACCTCAACGGGACGAACCAGCAGTTCCGGCTGGCCGACTCGGACGGTGGCTACGTTCGGCTGATCAACCGCAACAGCAACAAGGCCGTCGAGGTGCAGGGCGCCTCCACCGCCGACGGCGGAAACGTCGTTCAGTACGCCGACTGGGGCGGCACCAACCAGCAGTGGCAACTCGTCCGCGTCGACGGCGGGACCGACCCCACGACGCCACCCCCGACGGGTGGCAGCGGGTGCGGCAAGGCGCCGGCGCTGGCCAGCGGCACGCACACGATCCAGAGCAACGGCAAGAGCCGAACCTTCATCCTGCGGGTGCCCGCCAACTACAACAACAGCAACCCCTACCGGCTGATCTTCGCCTTCCACTGGCGGGGCGGCACCATGCAGGAGATCTCCTCCGGCGGCACCAGCGGGACCGCGTGGTCCTACTACGGGCAGCAGGAGCAGTCGAACAACAGCGCGATCCTGGTCGCGCCCCAGGGATTCGGCAACGGCTGGGGCAACTCCGGCGGTGAGGACATCGTCTTCGTCGACGACATGATCAGCCGGATCGAGAGCAGCCTCTGTGTCAACCCGAGGCAGCGGTTCGCGCTCGGCTTCAGCTGGGGTGGCGGCATGAGCTACGCCGTCGCCTGTGCGCGGGCCAACGTCTTCCGCGCCGTGGCGGTCATCTCCGGTGGGCAGATCAGCGGTTGCAGTGGCGGTACGCAGCCGATCGCGTACTTCGGGCTGCACGGCATCTCGGACAACGTGCTGGGCATCTCGGGTGGCCGGGCGTTGCGCGACACGTTCGTCCGGAACAACGGCTGCACAGCACAGAGCCCGCGCGAGCCGGCGGCCGGCAGCCGCACGCACGTCACGACCACGTACTCAGGCTGCCGGGCCGGTTACCCGGTGCAGTGGGCCGCGTACGACAACGGCCACATGCCTGGCCCGGTGGACGGCACCTACGCCGAGAGCGGCATCACGACCTGGACCAAGGGTGAGATCTGGAGGTTCTTCGCCCAGTTCTCGTGACACCTGTCGGCCTCAACCGGCGGCGCCCACTCCCGTACCTCGGGGGTGGGCGCCGTCGGTTGCCGGGGACGGTCAGCGTTCGAGGCGGACGGGGCTCCCCGAGCCACTGCGGCGGACCAGCCAGGCCTCGGTGATGTGGGTGAACATCGCGTCGGCGGCACCGTTGGGGTCGTGGGCGGCGATGCGCTCGTAGATGCGTCGGTGACCCTGGTTGGACGCCACGCACAACGCGCGTTCGGTGCGGCCCATGTACCGGGCGGTGTTGATGACCTGGCTCTCCAGCGCGCGTACGACACCACGGGCGATGCGGTTCCCGGATGCCTGCATGATCGTGTCGTGGAAGGCCCGGTCGTGGTCGTGGTAGGTGACGTGGTCGTCGACGAGTTCGTCCATCCGGTCCACCATGGCCCGTAGTCGATCGACGGTCTCGGCGTCGGCGAGGCGGGCGGCGACGTTCGCCATGTCGGACTCCAGCACCCGGCGGGTGACGACCAGGTCGTCGAGGATGGCGAGGCTGTCGTCCACGGCGATGGTCGCCGCGAGGACCAGTTCGTCGAGCATGTCCCAGTGCGACGGTGGGGTGACCATGGTGCCGGCGCCCTGGCGGACCTGGACCAGCCCCTTCTCCTGAAGGATCTTCACTGCTTCTCGGACGACGGTCCGGCTCACGCCGAAGGTCTCGCAGAGGATCGGCTCGGGGGGCAGGGACGTTCCGGACGGGTGTACGCCGCGGACGATGCGTTCCACCAGTTCGGCGGTGACCGCCCTGGCGAGGTTGGTCGGCCGACGCACCCACGCCGGGGTCCCCGGGCTGTTCAGGGCTGTCTCCTGCGGTGGCGTCATGTCCCCCTCCGAATGGCTCGCCGTGGCACGACGTCTGGGCCAGTGTACGGCCGACTGTTGACGTCACACGTCATACGAGTTACCTTCCGGTCAACATTTGGCTCGCGGGGCACCCGCCGGCCACCCCCCATACAGAGGTGACAATCGATGAGACAGCGCGCAATATGGTCGGCCGTCCTCGTTGTGGGCCTGGCCCTGGCCGGTTGTGGAAGTGCTAGCGATTCGGGCAAGTCAACCAGCTCGGACGGCAAGTTGGTGGTGTGGGACTGGAAGTCCGGTGAGCCATTCGCCAAATCCTATCTGGACAAGGCCAAGGCCGACTTCAAGAAGAAGCACGCCGACGTCGAGGTCGAGTTCGTCGCACAGCCCTTCGACCAGTACTACACCCTGCTCGGTGCGGCGATCCAGTCCGGCAAGGGCCCGGACGTCATGCTGTTCAACGGTGGCGGTCAGATCCGCGACCGGGTGGACGCGCTGGTGCCCCTCGACGAGTACGTGGCCGAGGACAAGCAGCGGTTGGCCGGCTGGGAGGCCTTCGCCAAGGACGGCAAGACCTACGCCGCCCCGGTGACGCTCCAGGGTTACCCCATCTACTACAACAAGGAGATCTACCAGAAGGCCGGCCTCGACCCGGCGAGCCCGGCCACCACGTGGGACAAGTTCGTCGCCGACTGCGCCGCCATCGCCAAGGCCGGCGCCAAGTGCTTCGCCCTCGGCAACAAGGAGGGCGTCGGCATCCAGTTCTGGCTCTCCAGCCTGGGCTCTACCACCCTCACCGCCGCGGAGTACGACGGCTGGATCGCCGGCAAGCGCGACTGGAACTCGCCCAACGTCAAGCGGATCTTCCAGACCTGGAAGGAGGCCGGCGACAAGAAGATGAACAGCGACGGGGCCAACTCGACCGCCATGTTCAACGACTCCTTCGCGCTCTTCCAGTCCGGTAAGGCCGCCCACGTCATGGGTCTGATGTCGGACGTGGGGCACTGGCAGGACTTCAACGAGTTCCTGACCGCGGAGAAGCTCGGCGTCATGAAGGCCCCGGTCGTCACCGCCGGCACCACCCCGAGTCTCCCGTACGACGGTGGCATCGGCTACGCGGTCGCCAAGTGGACGAAGGACCCGAAGGTGGCCGCCGACCTGGCGCGCTCCCTGAGCTCGGCCGACGCGTTGAAGGCCTTCTACGCCGACGCCGGCGCGATCGCCGCCGACACCACCATCGACGTGTCGGCGGGCGGGCCCGCGGTCTCCACGATCGTCAGCGAGTTGAAGAGTGGCAAGCCCGCTCTGCACGTGGCGCTCTCCTCGAAGACGCTGGACCTGATGGGGCGCCTCTCCCAGCAGCTGCTCAGCGGTTCGGTCACCGTCGACGAGGTGGTGAAGCAGTTGGCCGCTTCCGACCAGGCGGGCTGACCTCGTGCCGATCGGAAACACGCAACCGACGGTCCGTCCGGCTTCGGCCGGACGGACCGGCGGGGCGGCGGTCACCCCCGCCGCGCAGCGGCATGGAGCACGACCCCGTCGCACCCGTGGCGGCCCGCGGGCCGAGCGCTTCGCCCCCTACATCCTTGTCCTTCCGGCCGTCCTGATCATCGTGTTGCTGCGGCTCTACCCGCTGCTCCTCGGGGTCAACTTCTCCTTCACCGGTGACGGTGCGCAGAACGGGACGGCGGTCGGGTTCGGCAACTATCGCGAGCTCTTCGCCGACCCGCTGTTCCAGACCGCGCTGAAGAACGTCGGGCTGCTGGTTCTTCTGCTGCCGGTGGCGGTGGCGATCCCCGGTCTGCTCGCGACGTTCATCTACCTGCGGGTGCCCGGTCACCGCTTCTACCGCAGCGTCTACTTCTTCCCCGCGGTGCTCTCACCTGTCATCGTCGGTGCGATCTTCAACCTGCTGCTCGCCTTCGACGGCCCGCTCAACGCCGTCCTCGGGTCGGTCGGTGTCGAGCCGATCGACTGGCTCGGTGACCCGGGCATCGCGATGTTCATGGTGGTCGGCGTGCACATCTGGGCCACCTTCGGCATGGCTCTTGTGGTGTTCCTCGCCGGGTTCGCCACGTTGGACCCCGCGCTGCTGGACGCCGCCCGGGTGGACGGGGCGTCGCTGCGCCAGGTGGTCTGGCACGTGATCGTCCCGAGCCTCTCACGCACTATCCAGTTCGTCTTCGTGACCACGATGATCGGCATGTTGACCTCGATGTTCGGGCTGCTATACGTGATGACGAGCGGCGGGCCGGAGGGGTCGACGTACCTGCCGGAGTTCTACATCTGGAAGCAGCAGGGCCAGATGAACCGTCCGGCTCTCGCCTCGGCCGCGTCGACGATCCTCTTCATGATCATGCTCGTGGTGGGGCTGTTGCAGATCAAGCTGCTCGAACGATCGGGAAAGGAGGATTGATGTCTCGCCTCCACCTGGGACGGTGGTTGGTCGCCATCCCCATGTCGCTGCTCGCCCTGGCGACGATCTACCCCCTGCTGTTCACCGCCAATGTCGCGATGAAGACCCGGCGTGACTACATCCTCGACCGGTTCGGCCTGACCGACGCCCTGCGCTGGGAGAACATCAGCACGGCGTGGAACAGCGTCGGCATGGGCCGTTACTTCGTCAACTCGCTGTTCGTGGTGACGGTGTCGGTGCTCCTGCTGCTGCTGTTCGGGTCGATGGCCGGCTTCGCCCTGAGCCAACTGCGGTTCCGCGGCTCGTCGGCGTTGTTCCTGGGTTGCCTCGCGGGGCTCTTCATCCCGTTCCAGGTGATCATGGTGCCGCTCGCCCGGATCATGGCCGACACCGCGCTCATCGACACGTACCCCGGGCTGATCCTCGTCTACGTGGCCCAGTTCCTGCCCTTCACGGTCTTTCTCATGACCAGCTACTACAAGGGCATTCCGCCGGAGATCGTCGACGCCGCGCGCATCGACGGCAACACGGTGTACGGCGTGTACCGCCGGATCATGCTGCCCCTGGGCACCCCGGCGCTGCTGTCGGTCGGCATCCTCAACGCCCTGTTCTGCTGGAACGACGTCCTCATGGCGCTGGTGATGATGCCGTCGGCCGATCACCGGACGCTCATGATCGGTGTGACCTCGTTGCGCGGTCAGTACTCCGACAACATCCCCACCTTCGCCTCCGGAGTGCTGATCGCCGCGATACCCGTCCTGTTGGTCTACCTGTTCCTCCAGCGCCAAATTGCCGACGGCGTGGCCGCCGGTTCCACGAAGGGTTGACATGCGGATCACGGGATATCGGACGCTCTCCACGGTCCAGGAATGGGGCCGACCAGTCGGCGACGCCAACGGTGTGTTCGCCGACGGGGTGGTCCCGGTCTCGATCGTCATCGTCGACACCGACGAGGGCATCTCGGGAGTCGGCCTCGGGCCGCACGTCGAGATCGAGCGGATCTTCCCAGCCATCGAGGGCGAAGACCCCCGGGCCGTGACGTCCCTGTACGACCGCATGTTGCGGCACACCTTCAAGGCGGGTCACGCGGGGCCGGTGTTCGGCACCATCGGCGCTCTGGACACCGCACTCTGGGACATCAAGGCGCAGGCCGCCGGCGAACCCCTGTGGCGGCTGCTGGGCGGACGGGACCGGCGGGTCACCGCCTACGCGTCCGGGCTGGACATCGGGCTCACCGACGACGAACTCGTCGCGGAGTACGAGGTCTACGCGAGCCACGGCCTGCGAGCGGCCAAGCTCAAGGGCGGCCTCGACATCGAGAGCGATCGGCACCGTCTGAGCCTGGTCAAGGAGGTCCTGACCGAGGCCGGGCACGGTCGACGGCCGGGCCTGATGCTCGACGTCAACGAGGCGTGGACCCGCAAGCAGGCCGTCCGGCACGTCTGCGAGCTGGAACGCACCCTGGATCTCATCTGGATCGAGGAGCCGGTCCGGCGCTGGGACGCCGAGGGCCTCGCCGCGGTCAGCCGAGGCGTGTCCGCGTCGGTCGCCACCGGTGAGAACCTCACCGGGCTCGAACAGTTCCGCCCGCTGATCGCCGCCGGCGCTGTCGACATCGTCCAGATGGCGGCCGTCTGGGGGGTCACCCACTTCCTGCGCGCGTCCGCCCTGGCCCACGCCCATGACCTGCCGGTCAGCCCGATCGGCAACAGCCCGGTCGGGCTGCTGCACGCCGCGACCTCGGTGCCGAACCACCTGACCAGCGAGTTGCAGGACCTGCACTCTCCGGTTGGTGTCTCCATCGACCTGCACGTCGAGGATGGCGCCTTCATCCTCGGCGACTCACCGGGGCTGGGGGTCCGGGTGGACGAGGAGCGGATCCGGGCGGCCAACCGCCGCCCGCAGGCGCAGACGGCCGACAGCCCCAACGTTCGGCCGGAGCGGGCCGGACGACGGTTGCTGGCCGGGGTCGACGGGGTGATCCCCACCCGCCAGGTGCCGGTCGTGCCGCTGAACTCCCGCAACGAGGTGTCGCCGACCGTACGGCACTGAGCTGACCACCAGAACAGGGAAGGCGTGGGTGCATCGCGACGCGATGCACCCACGGCCATGCCCGGTCGGCACGACCGACGTACCGACCGTCGAGACGGAGGAACGATGAAGGCAGTCGTCTACCGGGGAGCGCGAGACCTCGGAATCGAGAACCGCGATCCGGAGCCACCGGGCCGCGGCCAGGTACGGATCGAGGTCGCGTACACCGGGATCTGCGGTACGGATCTGCACATCTACCACGGGGACATGGACGCCCGGGTCGGTGACTCGGCGATCATCGGGCACGAGATGTCCGGGCGGATCGCGGCCGTCGGCGAGGGCGTGACCGGCTGGAACGTCGGTCAGCCCGTCACCGTGATGCCGACCCGACCCTGCGGACGGTGCGCGGCCTGCCAGCGGGGCAACTCCCACGTCTGCCACGCGATGAACTTCCTCGGCATCGACTCACCGGGTGCCATGCAGTCCTCCTGGACGGTGCCGGTGGAGCTGGTCCTGCCGCTCCCGGAGGAGTTGCCCCTCGACCACGCGGCGCTCGTCGAGCCGGTGGCGGTCGCCGTGCACGACGTACGCCGGGGGAACGTGACCGCCGACGACGAGGTGGTCGTGGTCGGTGGCGGGCCGGTCGGCGTCCTCATCGCCACCGTCGCGCGGGGTCGCGGCGCGCGGGTGCTCCTGGTCGAGCCGGACCCGTTCCGGCGCGAGGTGGCGGAGGGGATCGGGATCGAGGCCGTCGACCCGCGAGCGACCGATGTCGTGGCGCTGGTCAACGACCGTACCGATGGCGCGGGCGCGGACATCGCCTTCGAGGTCTCCGGCTCCCCGGCCGGTGTGACCACGGCGGTCGACGTCCTCACCACTCGCGGGCGGCTGGTCATGGTGGCGATCCATCCCCAGCCCCGGGAGGTCAACCTGCACCGGTTCTTCTGGCGCGAACTGGAACTTCTCGGCGCCCGGCTGTATCAGCGTGACGACATGGTGGAGGCTATCCGGCTGGTCGCCTCCGGTGCGATCCCGGCGCAGCGGCTGATCTCCCGGGTCGAGCCGGTCGAGGCGGCCGGCGCTGCCTTCGCGGCCTTGGAGGGTGGCGGCGTGATGAAGGTGCTGCTCGATGTGCGGGAGGGTAACCAGTGACGGCCCTGTTCGACCTGTCCGGACGGACCGCCGTCGTGACCGGGGCGCGGCGCGGTATCGGCCTCGCCATGGCCGAGGCCCTGGCCCTGGCCGGCGCCGACATCGTGGGCGTCTCCGCCCAACTCGAAGCCGAGGGCAGCGAGGTCGAACGTCGGGTGCGGGCCACCGGCCGGCGGTTCACCGCGCTGCGGGCGGACCTCGGTGACCGGGCGGCCGTGCATCGGTTGGCCCGCGACATCACCGCTCTCGGGCCGGTCGACATCCTGGTGAACAACGGCGGCACGATCGCCCGCACTCCGGCCGCGGAGCACCCGGACGAGATGTGGGACCACGTGATCGAGGTGAACCTCAGCAGCCAGTTCATCCTGAGCCGGGAGATCGGCCGGACGATGGTCGAGCGTGGCCGAGGGAAGATCATCTTCACCGCGTCGCTGTTGAGTTTCCAGGGCGGCATCACCGTCCCCGGATACGCCGCGTCGAAGTCGGGGGTGGCCGGCCTGACCAAGGCGCTGGCGAACGAGTGGGCGGCACACGGGGTGAACGTGAACGCCATCGCGCCGGGCTACATCGCCACCGACAACACCCAGGCGCTGCGCGACGACCCCGACCGCAACCAGGCGATCCTCGGCCGGATCCCGGCCGGGCGGTGGGGCCGGGCCGACGATCTCGGCGGTGCCACCGTGTTCCTGGCGTCGACCGCGTCGGACTACGTCAACGGCATCGTGCTGCCCGTCGACGGCGGCTGGTTGGGCCGATGACGGGCGCACAGGTGCCCGGGCGCGCCGGGATCGTCGACGCACACCACCACCTCTGGGTCCGTGCCCGGCACCCACAGCCGTGGATCGACCCGGTGACGATGGCGGCCATCGACGCCGACTTCGAACCCGCCGATCTCGCACCGCCGGCCCGGGCGGCCGGGGTCACCGCGACAGTTGTGGTGCAGTCCATCGCCTCCGACAGCGAGACGGTGGACCTGTTGGGCGTGGCGGCCGAGGACACACTGGTCCGTGGGGTCGTCGGCTGGGTGGACCTGACCGCCGACGACGTTCCGGACCGCCTCGACCGTCTGCGGGCCGCTCGGGGCGGGGAACGCCTCGTCGGCATCCGCCACCTCGTGCAGTCCGAGACCGACCCGGCGTACCTGGACCGCCCGGACGTCCGTCGGGGGATCGCGGCGGTGGGCGCCGCCGGCCTCGTCTTCGACCTGCTGGTACGCCAGCACCAACTCCCCATGGCCGCGCGTCTCACGCGCGACCTGCCCGAGGTGAGCTTCGTCCTCGACCACCTGGCCAAGCCCGCGGTCGGTCGTCCGGAGATGGCGGAGTGGAGCCGGGACCTGCGGTCGTTGGCCGCCTCGCCGAACACCACGGCGAAGCTCTCCGGGCTGGTGACGGAGGTGCCGCTCCCGCACTGGACGCCGCAGGACCTTCGACCCGCCGTCGACGAAGCCCTCGACGCGTTCGGGCCGGACCGACTGATGTTCGGCTCGGACTGGCCGGTCTGCCTGCTCGCCAGTTCGTACCAGCGCTGGGTCGACACCCTGGCGGAACTGCTGGAGGGCAAGGACGGGGCCGAGTCGGTCTGGGGCGAGACGGCACGCCGCGTCTACGGGCTGGCGGCGTCATGATGGCGCGCGCACTGCCGCGCCGCCCGGAGGTACGGCTCACCGAGCTGGGGTTCGGTGCGGCCCAGGGTGGCAACCTGTACCGGACGACGACGGACGAGGAGTTCGCCTCGGCGGTCGACGCCGCGTGGGAGGCGGGCGTCCGGTACTTCGACACCGCGCCGCACTACGGTCTCGGGCTGTCCGAGCGCCGCCTCGGCGCCGCGTTGCGCCAACGGCCGCGCGACGAGTACGTGGTGTCGACGAAGGTCGGGCGACTCCTGGTGCCGTCTCCCCAGGACGCGCACCTGCGGGACTCCGACGGGTTCGACGTGCCAGCGACCCACCGGCGGGTGTGGGACTTCAGCCGCGACGGCGTGCTCCGCTCCATCGAGGCGAGCCTGGACCGGACCGGGCTGGACCGGCTCGACATCGTCTACCTGCACGACCCGGACGACCACTGGCAGCAGGCCGCGGACGAGGCCGTACCCGCCCTGATCGACCTGCGGGACCAGGGCGTCGTCGGCGCCATCGGCGCCGGCATGAACCAGTCGGCGATGCTGGCGCGGTTCGTGCGGGAGACCGACGTCGACGTGATGATGTGCGCCGGGCGGTACACCCTGCTCGAACAGGGTGCGGTCGCCGACCTGCTGCCAGCCGCCGAGAACCGGGGGGTGGGCGTGGTCATCGCGGGCGTCTACAACTCGGGGCTGCTGTCGCGGGACCGGCCGCCGGCCGACGCCGTCTACAACTACCAGCAGGCGCCGGCGGAGCTGATCGAGCGGGCGCGGCGGATCGCCACTGTCTGCGAGACGTACGGGGTGACGCTGCCGCAGGCGGCCCTCGCCTTCGTCCGCCGGCACCCGGCCGTGGTGTCGACGGTGGTCGGGATCCGCAACGAGGCGCAGGCGGTCGAGACGGTACGACGGTCCGGGATCGTCGTACCGGAGGAGTTGTGGGACGACCTGGCGACGTCCGGGCTGCTCGCCACGCCGCCCGGTCGGCCTGCCTGACCAACGACGACGTCCCGGCCGGGACCGGCTCCGTTCCTCGGACACCGGTCCCGACCGGGACGTCAGTTGTTACCGCGACAGCCGCGGGGTCACACCGCGGTGAACCGCCACTGCTGGTTGGCGGCGCTGTGGCAGGTCCACTGCAACAGCCGGGCGCCGTCGGTGGTGGCAGCACCGTTGACGTCCACGCAGAGACCGCTCAGCACACTCTTCACCGTGTACACGCCGGAGGTTCCCGTCGCGGTGGCGGTGAACTTCTGCTGGTTGCCGTTGTTGCAGGTGGCCTGCTGGAGGAAGGCACCCGCCGCGGTCGAACTACCGACCACCTCGACGCACTTGCCGCTGTGCACCGCCTTGAGGTAGAGCGCGCCGTTGCCGGCGTCGACCGCCTGCCACTTCTGGTTGTTGCCACCGGTGTTCGCCCACTGGGTGATCTGGGCGCCGTCGGCGGTGGAGACACCGCTGACGTCCATCAGCTTGTTGCTGTGCTGCGCGGTGACCGTGTAGGTCTTGCCCGCCAGACCACCGCCGTTACCACTGCCGGGCGTTCCGACGCCGTTTCCGCCGAAGGTGTGCGAGTCCAGATCGAACGAGTTGCTGCTGTTCTTGAACACCATGTAGAGCGTCTGCGTCCCGCTGGAGGCGGCGACGCTCACCGGAGTCGTGGACTGGTAGTTGTCCCAGCCGCCCGTACTGGGCACCGTGGTGGTGGCCAGCAGGGTGCCGGTCGGCGAGCCCGCGCGCAGCTCGATCGAACCGCCACCGGAGGGCGACGACACGCGGTAGCTGACCGTCGAGATGCCCGAAAGGTTCATCGGGCTGAACGCGATCCAGTCGTTGGTGGAGATGTCACCGACGCGCTTGGTGCTCTCCGCCGCAGCCTGGTCGACGACCCGGATGCCGGACTGGCTGCTGAAGTACTCGGACTGCTTGTGCTTCGGTTGCAGGATCGCCTGCGCGGTGCCGGTGAGCGGGGACCCGCCTCCCGAGCCGCCGTTGTCGGTGTACCGCGCGTTCAGCACGTAGAACAGGTTGGCGCCATCGGGGTGCCCACCGAGCAGGTCGGTGGAGATGGTGCCCGAGCAGCCCGGGTACTCCGTGGTCTCGTGCGCGTGGTCGTCGTGACCCAGTGCCGGGTTGAGGATGACCTTCGAACAGTCGACAGTGCCGCCGTCCGGATCGGTCACGGTGATCTGGTACGACACCTTGTCGCCGAAGGTCAGCATGCCTCCGTTGCCCGGTGTCGTGATGGTGACCACCGGGGCGCTGTTGCCGACGGTGATCGGGACGTTGGCGAAGCCGGTCTTACCGGTGCTGTCGGTGACCTTCAACTGGGCCGTGTAGTTGCCGTTGGAGGTGTACGTCTTCGACGGGTTGGCCGCCGTCGAGGTGGTGCCGTCGCCGAACGTCCACAGGTAGCTCAGCGTGTTGCCGTCCGGGTCGGACGTGCCCGCGCTGCTGAACTGGACGGTGAGCGGTGCGGTGCCGCTGGTGGGTGTGCCGGTGGCCTTGACGATCGGTGACCGGCCGCCCTGGATGTAGTCGACCCGGTAGAGCCCGGAGTCGCTGTTGCCGCCGCCGAAGTTGGTGCCCCACTCCAGCAGGTAGAGCGAGCCGTCCTTGCCGAACTCCATGTCCATCGGCTTGTTGAACCCACCGCCGGGCAGGAACGGGTTGGTGCGGGTCACCGCCGTGGAGGAGTCGAAGTGCACCTCCTTGATGTAGTTGCGCGACCACTCGTAGAAGAAGTGCACGCCGTCGTAGTAGGGCGGGAACTTCGTCTGGGACGGGTTCGACGCGTCGTACCGGTAGACCGGGCCGCCCATCGGAGCGGAGCCGCCGGAGCCGAGCTCCGGGAAGGTCGTCGAGGCGGGGTAGCCGTACCAGATGTTCGGCATGACGACCGGCTTCAGGCTGGTCAGGCCGGTGTTGTTGGGCGAGTTGTTGACCGGCGCGGAGCAGTTGAACTTCGCGCCGACCACGCCGGTGTCGGGGTTGAACGGCGCGTAGGGCTGGTTGTTGCCGTGACAGAACGGCCAGCCGTAGTTGCCGGGCGTCTTGATCACGTTCAGCTCGACCAGGCCCTCCGGGCCCCGGTTGGTGGTCGGCGGGTTGCGGTCCGGTCCGTAGTCGGCCAGGTAGACCCAGCCGGTGGCCGCATCGATCGAGAAGCGGAACGGGTTGCGGAAGCCCATCGCGTAGATTTCCGGCTTGGTCTGCGCCGTGCCCTGCGGGTAGAGGTTGCCGCTCGGGATGGTGTAGCTGCCGCTGGCTCCGGGGCGGATACGCAGCAGCTTGCCGCGCAGGTCGTTGGTGTTGCCCGCGGTCCGGGCGGCGTCCAGGTTGGACTTGCCCGAGCGCCAGTCCAGCGGGGCGTAACCCTGCCAGTTCGGGTCGAGGTTCGGGGGCGTGTCATCGCCGGTGCCGATGTAGAGGTTGCCGTCCGGGCCGAACTCGATGTAACCGCCGGTGTGGCCGGGCTCCGGGAACGTCCGGTCCCGGTACGCCGGGATGTCGATGATCGTCACGCCGCTGGACGTGTTCAGCGTGTCGCCGCTCATCGTGAAGCGGGAGACCCGGTTGACGTCGGTCGAGCTGCTCGCCGGCGAGTGGTACAGGTACACGTACCCGTTGGTGGCGAAGTTGGGGTCCAGCGCCATGCCGGTGAGGCCGTCCTCACCGCCGGTGTAGACGCTCAGCGTGCCGGCGGTCACCGTGCTGTTGGTGGAGGGCTTGAAGATCTTCAGCTGCCCGCCGCGCTGGGCGTAGAACACGCGCCCGTCCGGGGCCACGGCCATCGCCATCGGGTCGACGGTGTTGTCGTCCAGGGTGCGCTTCTCGAAGTTGCCCCAGACGGTGCCGCCGCAGTCGCCGGCAGCGTTCCCGGCGGCCCACTTGATGCCACCGAGGACGTGGTTTTGGAAGTTCGTCTCGCTGTAGGAGGCGATCGCGTGGCCCATCGCGGTGGCCCACACCCGCCCGCCGCCGGTGTCGCGGCACCAGGAGATCGGGTGGTCCGGGCCCATCGCCCGGGATCCCGGGTTGTAGGTGCGCTCGTCGGCGGTCACCAGGACGTGCACCTTGCCGCGCGGGTTGGTGTCGAAGTTGTACCACTCCTCGCTGCGGTTCCACCGGTCCGGCAGGGAGGCCGTCGACGGGTGCTTCTTGTCGGCGACGATCGCGGTGCCGGGCAGCACTCCAGGGGAGTGCTCGGGCATGTGGGCGCCACCGTTGATGGTCTGGTCCCACCACGGGTACTCGGACTCGATGCCCATGTCGGTGGCGTTGTGGACGGCCACGATGCCCTTGCCGCTGGCGAGGTAGCCCTCCACCGCCTGGCGTTGGGCGGTCGAGGTCCAGACCATGCCGGAGGTCTGGAGCATGACGATCACGTCGAAGGTCGCCAGGTTGCTGGCGGTGAAGACGCTCGAGTCCTCGGTCGCCACCACCTCGAAGTTGTTCGCGGTGGCCTGCTGCTGGACCATGGCGATCGCGGCGGGGATCGAGTCGTGCCGGTAGCCGGTGGTCTTGCTGAACACCAGGGCGCGGAAGGCCGGGGCGGCCGACGCGGGTGGAGCGAGTCCGAGCGCCAGCAACAGGCCGGCGATCACTGAGATGAGCAATGTGTTACGACGCATGCCGTCTCCTAGTTGGGCGGGCGTAGGGATTGCGACCCACGGGCCCTACGACGCGTCAGGTTGACCCTGGACACGTGAGGGGACACGGGCGCGCTGGTCTGTCCTCGTGCCGTTCGCCGCAACGGCAGTCAGACCTGCGGGACGTCACACAGCGTGATCGTTGCTGTGGTTCTCGTCCCGTGGTCCACGAGGTCAGGATGAGCTAGAGATCGATGACTGTCAATCCGCGAAGTAACGTCCGACGTCCTGCCCGGTGGACGGCGTCCGTGCCTGGCTCCCTCGCTGCGGTGCCGCCTGTCGATCCCGGCCCGACCTGCCAGTCGGGCTTGATCGAGGATTGCGGACCCGCATCCAAACATCTATCTTCATACGTGTGATGTTTCGCCGGTGTCAAGGAAATGTTTGCACCGCAAGAACGTAAGTCCTCGCTGTTGGCACGAAAGCTTGATGTTCGGCGCCTCAAAGCCGCCGTAGTGTGGCATTCAATCATGTCAATGACTACTGTCTGTGAGGACTTTCGGGATGTCAGATCCGCCGCCGACGCCGCTCCTCACCCTTCGGGGCATCGGCAAGTCGTTCCTCGGAGTACGCGTTCTCGATGGTGTCGACCTCGACGTCGCGCCGGGCGAGGTGCACGCCGTGGTCGGTGAGAACGGTGCCGGGAAGTCGACCCTCATGAAGATCGTCTCGGGCGGGTACGCCCCGGACGGGGGCACTGTCGAGTTCGCCGGTGAGTCGCGCACGTTCCGTGGTCCGCGCGACGCGCAGCGGGCCGGAATCGGCATCATCCACCAGGAGTTCAACCTGCTCCCGGAGCGCACCGTCGCGGAGAACGTCTACCTGGGGCACGAGCCGGTGCGTCGCGGGCTCGTCGACCGTCGGGGGATGGTCGACCGCACCACGCGGCTGCTCGCCTCGATCGGTGAGACCACGTTGCCGGCCGACGCCCGGGTGGGGCAGTTGGGTGTCGCGCAGCAGCAGGTCGTCGAGATCGCCAAGGCGCTCGCCCTGGACGCGCGGTTGCTCATCATGGACGAGCCGACCGCCGCGCTGGCCGACCACGAGGTCGAGCTGCTCTACGGGCTGGTGCGCCGCCTCCAGGAGCGGGGCATCGGCCTGCTGTACGTCTCGCACCGGCTCGCCGAGGTCTTCGACCTGTCCGGTCGGATCACAGTGCTCAAGGACGGCCGTCGCGTCACCACAGTGGACACGGCGGCCACCACCGCCGACGAGTTGGTGCGCCACATGGTCGGCCGGGAGTTGTCCAGCTACTACCCGGACCGGGCCGCCCCCGAGGACCGGGGCCCGGTGCGGCTCAACCTCCGCGACGCGGGAAACCGGAAGCTGCGGGACGTCAACCTCCAGTTGCGCGCCGGCGAGGTGCTCGGCATCGGCGGCCTACAGGGCTCCGGGCGCTCAGCGCTGGCCCGTGCGATCTTCGGGGTGTCGCCGTTCACGACCGGCGACGTCACGCTCGACGACCGGCCGGTCCGACTGCGCTCACCCCGCACCGCCATGCGGGCCGGCATCGCCTACGTCACCGAGGACCGCAAGGGCGAGGGGATCGTCCCCCGGCAGTCGGTGCTCGACAACGCGCTGCTCGCCAGCCGGGCCGTCTTCGCCGCGCGGTCCGGCCGGGCCGCGAGGACCGCCCGGGTGCGCGAGCTGCTGGCCGCCGTGGAGATCCGCGGCGCCGGCGACGACCAGGAGATCCGCTTTCTGTCCGGGGGCAACCAGCAGAAGGTCGTGCTGGCCCGGTGGCTCGCGCTCAGTCCGCGGATCCTGCTCTTCGACGAGCCGACCCGCGGCATCGACGTGGGCGCGAAGTCCGCCATCCACGACCTCGTCCGCCGTCTCGCCCGGGATGGCGCGGCCGTGCTGATGATCTCGTCCGATCTACCGGAGCTGCTGGGGATGAGTGACCGGATCGTCGTCATGCGGGACGGCCACGTCGCGGGCGAGCTGCCCGCCGGCGCGACCGAGGAGGAGGTCGTCGCGTTGGCGGTCGGCACCGTGCGGGAGACCACCCCATGAGCGCCCTGTCGCTGCTGCCGGCCCGGCGCCCCGTACCGGGCGTCTTCGTGGCCCTGACCCTGACCCTCACCATCGGCTGGCTGGTCGTCCTGCTCGACGGCGGCCAGCTCTTCAACCAGTCCACCACCGTGAGTCTGCTGCACGTCGCCGCCGGCCTCGGGTTGGTAGCGGTGGGCCAGACCCTGGTCATCCTGGGCGGCTCGCTCGACCTCTCGGTGGCGTACGTGATCAGCCTCAGCACCCTGGTCGCGGCCGAGACGATGAACGGCAGCGACGGCGCGGTGCTGCCGGCGATCGGCCTGGTGCTGGTCGTCAGCGCCGGCGTCGGGCTGCTCAACGGGCTCCTGGTCACCAGGTTCCGGGTCAACGCGTTCATCGCGACCCTGGGCGTCGGGTTGCTGCTCAAGGGTTACCTGGACAACGGCTACGACGGTCCGGCCGGCGCCACCGCGCCCTCGCTGGTGCAGTCGCTCGGCTACCAGCGGGTCGGGCCGGTGCCGGTGTCGTTCCTGCTCTTGCTGGTGGTGACCGCGGCGGCCTGGTTCGCGCTCTCGCGGACCCGCTTCGGCCACCATCTGGTCGCCGTCGGCGGGGATCCGGAGGTGGCCCGGCTCTCCGGTGTCCGCAACGACCGGGTCCTCGTCACCGCCCACGTCCTGTGCTCGATGTGCGCGGGACTCGCCGGCATCTACCTCGCCAGTCGGCTCGGCTCGGGCGCCCCGCGCGTCGGCACCGAGGGCCTCTACGACCTGGAGTCGATCGCCGCTGTGGTGATCGGCGGGACCGCCCTCGCCGGTGGGCGCGGCGGCGTCATCGGCACTGTCGGCGGGGTGCTGCTGCTCGCCAGCATCGACGCCATCTTCAACCAGCTCGAGGTCGACGCCTTCTTCAAGCAGGTGATCCGGGGCGTCATCATCATCGCCGCGGTCGCCGTCTACGCCCGCCGGGCCATGCGAAAGGCGGCCTAGCCATGCAGACCGTCCAGCCCCGTTCCCTGCCGCTGCGTCTGCCGCGGGTGCGTCCCGGTGGTGTCCTGCCGATCCTCGCGATCCTCGCGGTGCTGTTGGTGCTCGTCGGCATCCGGCAGCCCGACTTCCTGGCCCCGCCGTCGCTGATGTCCTTCCTCGGTCGTTCGGCGCCGATCATCCTGCTCGCCGCCGGCCAGTACTTCGTGATCGTGTCCGGCGAGTTCGATCTCTCGGTCGGGTCCCTGGTCACCGCGCAGGTGGTGGTCGCCGCCCGACTGATCGACAGCGACCCGGCGCGTACCTGGCCGGTGGTGTTGCTCCTGCTCGCCTTCGGAGCGCTGGTCGGGCTGGTCAACGGCCTGATCACCACGCGGCTGCGGGTGCCGTCGTTCATCACCACCCTCGGCATGTTCCTGATCCTCGTCGGCGCGGTCTACCTGTGGTCCGACGGCGCCCCGAAGGGTGGGCTCTCCGAGGAGTTCCGGCGGTTCGGCCGGCGGGCCTTCGAGGACGTGCCGTTGCTGGGCCGCGTGCCGTACGCGCTGATGGTCCTCGTGGTCCTGGCGGTGGCGGCCGTGCTGCTGATGCGGTCCGACTTCGGCCGGACGCTGGTCGCCGTCGGCGACAACCCGCGCACCGCCGAGCTGAGCGGCGTACGTGTGTGGCGTACCCGGACCTTCGCCTTCATCCTCAGCGGGCTCGCGGCGGCGGTGGCGGCGATCCTTCTGGGCGGCTACAGCGGCGTGTCGTTCCAGGCCGGCGCGGGCCTGGAGTTCGGCGCCATCACCGCTGTCGTCCTCGGCGGGGTGGCGCTCGGCGGGGGCCGCGGCGCGGTCGTCGGGGCGATGCTCGGCGCGCTGACCCTCGAACTGCTCTTCGCCCTCATGAATTTCTACGGCGTCTCCGGCGCCCTCAGGTCGACCGTCCAGGGCGGGATCATCCTGCTCGCGGTGGCGGTCTCGGCAACGCGTTCTTCTTCGAGATAAAGGGGAATCCATAGTGCGACGTTCCATGGCGGCCATTGCCGCTGTCACCCTGCTGTCCCTCGCCGCCTGTGCGACCGACGAGCCGGCCGCGGGCCCGTCGGGGAGTGCCTCCACCGCCGCCGGGTCCGGCACCGGGGACCAGTCGAAGTTCTTCGTGCAGGCCGACTACGACGCCGAGCTCGGGCTGCTCGACGCGGCACCGACAGGCCCGGCCGACAAGCCGTGGGAGCAGGTGCTCAACCCGACGATGGTCGACACCGCCAAGTTCAAGAAGAACGGCCCGCACAAGATCTGCTTCTCGAACGCGGCCCTGAACAACCCCTGGCGGCAGGTCGGCTTCAAGACCATGCAGGCCGAGGTCGAGGCGCAGAAGAGCCGCATCAAGGAGTTCGTGCACGTCGACGCCGAGGGCAAGGACCAGAAGCAGATCGCGGACATCAACGATCTGCTCGGCAAGGGCTGCGACGCGCTCATCGTCTCGCCGAACACCACCGCCACGCTCACCCCGGCCGTCGAGGCGGCCTGCAAGGCAGGGCTGCCGGTCGTCGTCTTCGACCGTGGTGTCAACACGAAGTGCCCGGTGACGTTCATCAACCCCATCGGCGGTTACGGGTTCGGTCACGTCGGGGCCGAGTTCGTCAGCCAGAAGATGAAGCCCGGTGGCAAGGTCCTCGCCCTGCGGATCCTGCCCGGCGTCGACGTCCTGGAGACCCGCTGGTCGGCGGCGAAGGTGGCGTTCGACAAGGCGAAGGTCGACGTCGTCGGCGTCGAGTTCACCGACGGCGATCCGGCCAAGACCAAGAAGATCGTCGACGACTACATCCAGCGGTACGGCACGATCGACGGGGTCTGGATGGACGCCGGAGCGGTGGCCGTCGCGGCGGTCGAGGCGTTCCAGGACGCGGGCAAGCCCGTTCCGCCGATGAACGGTGAGGACCAGCTCGACTTCCTGAAGATCTGGAAGGACAAGAAGCTCACCGCGATCGCGCCGACCTACCCGACCTACCAGTGGCGTACGCCGATCATCGCGGCGCTGCGGATCCTCGACGGCCAGCAGGTGTCCAACCCGTGGAAGCTGCCGCAGCCGACCGTCACCCAGGACAACCTCGACCAGTACCTCGACCCGGGTATGCCGCCGCTGCACTACGCCATGTGCGGCTGCACCGACCTGCCCGGTTACCCGCAGCGCTGGAAGTAGGGTCCGATGTACGCCATCGGCGTCAACCCCTGGGTCTGGGCCTCACCGGTCGACGACAAGGCCCTGGCCGAGCTGATCCCGCGGATCGCCGCGTTCGGCTTCGACGCGGTCGAGTTGCCGATCGAGCAGCCCGGCGACTGGGACCCGATCCGTACCCGGGACCTGTTGGCGGCGCACGGCCTCGTCGCCGCCGGCGTCTGCGCGGTCACCCCGCCGGGGCGGGAACTGGTCGACGCCGCGCCGGCGGTCGTCGAGTCGACGGTGGCGTACCTCAAGGGCTGCGTGGCGAGCGCGGCGGCCGTCGGCGCTCCGTGCGTCGGCGGCCCCGCGTACGCCTCGGTGGGCCGCACCTGGCGGATGTCGCCGACGGCACGCGCGGCCTGCTACGCGGATTTCCGGCGAGCCCTGGCGCCGGTGGCCGAGCAGGCCGGCGAGGTGGGCGTGAGTATCGGTGTCGAGGCGTTGAACCGCTACGAGACCAGCGTCGTCAACACGATCGAGCAGACGGTCGAGCTGATCGACGGGCTACCGCCGAACGTCGGCATCATGATCGATACCTACCACATGAACATCGAGGAGGCCGACCCCTACGCGGCCCTCGCCGTCGCCGGCCGGCACATCAAGCACGTCCAGGTCAGCGGCACCAACCGGGGCGCTCCCGGCGCTGACCACTTCGACTGGCCCCGCTTCTTCACAGTCCTGCGGGACACCGGCTACCAGGGTGCGATCTGCATCGAGTCGTTCACCGCGGAGAACGAGGCCATCGCCACCGCCGCCGCGATCTGGCGTCCGCTGGCCCCCTCGCAGGACCGTCTCGCCACGGACGGCCTGCGCTATCTCCGGGAGATCCTCGGATGACCGCCCCGACCGGCCACCCCCGCGCCGGTCGAGGCCGTTCCGCCACCCCCACCCCGTTCTCACGTCAGGAGCACCGTCCCGTGTCCTCGTCCCTCTCGCCGCTGCGCCGACTGCTGGCCGGCGCCGCCGCGGCAGCGGTGACCGCCCTGGTCGCGGTAACCGCCTCGGCGTCCCCGGCCCTCGCGGCCACCACCACCCTCTACGCGTCGCCCTCCGGCACCGGCACCACCTGTTCCGCCAGCCAACCGTGTTCGCTCACCGCCGCCCAGACCGCGGTGCGGGCGATCAACAGCACGATGTCCGGTGACATCGTCGTGGAGCTTGCCAACGGCGCGTACCGGCTCTCGTCGCCGCTGCGGTTCACCGCGGCCGACTCGGGCAACAACGGCTATCAGGTGATCTGGCGCGCGGCCACCGGCGCGCGTCCGACGATCACCGGCGCCCGGGCGGTCACCGGTTGGTCGCTCGTCGACTCCGGCAAGAACATCTGGCGGGCCAACGTTCCCGCCGGGCTCGACTCCCGTCAGCTCTACGTCAACGGGGCCGTCGCCACGCGGGCGCGCACCGCCATGACCCGCTCCAACTTCACCTTCACCACGTCGGGCATGCGGTTCACCAACAGCGCGCTCAACTACCTCAACAACCTCGGCAACCAGAACCGGATCGAGGTGGAGAGCGTCGGCTCGTTCACCGACCGGTACTCGCCGGTGCAGAGCATCAGCGGCAACTTCCTGACGATGCAGCAGCCCGCCTGGAACAACAACACCTTCGGGTTCGACACCCTCTCCAGCCCGCACCGCGCCGGCCCGTTCTACCTGACCAACGCGTACGAGTTCCTGGACTCGGCGGGGGAGTGGTATCTCAACCCGGGCAACGGCCAGCTCAACTACATCCCGCTCGCCGGGCAGAACATGAGCTCCGTCAGCGTCGAGTTGCCGCAGCTGCAGTCCCTGGTCAACGTCGGCGGCACCCTGGACACGCCCGCGCACCACATCTCGTTCAGCGGCATCACCTTCACCGGCACCAGCTGGCTCGGCCCGAGCAGCAGCAACGGCTTCGCCGACCAGCAGACCGGCGCCCACATCACCGGCACCTGGTCCCGGCCGTCCGACGCGCTGACCTCCTGCCAGGCCGGTTGCCCCCAGTTCGAGGCCACCCGGCCGAACTGGAACCAGATGCCCGCCGCCGTGCAGGTCTCTGCGGCCAACACCATCACCTTCAGCGACTCCCAGTTCGTCAACCTCGGGCAGACCGCGATCGGCATCGGCAACGACGCCAACGCCCACGCCAGCGGTGTCGGCCTGGGCGCCAGCAACATCACCGTCACCCGCTCCGAGATCGCCCGCAACTCCGCCGGTGGCGTCGTCGTCGGTGGCGTGCGGGCCGACGCCCACCACCCCAGTGACCAGCGGATGGTCAACCGCAACATCACCATCAGCAACAACCGGGTGCACGATCTCGGCCTGGAGTACCGGGGCGTGGTCTCGATCCTGACCACCTACGTGAACACGGCGACGGTCTCGTACAACGAGGTCTACAACATGCCGTACACCGGGCTGTCGGTCGGCTACGGCTGGGGCGCCAACGACGCCGGCGGCAGCCAGCACTACGCCAACCGGGGCCTGTACAACTACCAGCCGCGCTACACCACGGCGACCACCGCTGCCAACAACCAGGTCATCGGCAACTACGTGCACGACGTCATGCAGCAGATGACCGACGGCGGTTGCATCTACACGTTGTCGGCGAACCCGGGCGGCACGATCAACCAGAACTACTGCCTGCGGACCAACGGCTGGTTCGGGCTCTACTTCGACGAGGGCTCCCGTTACTACACCGCCCGCAACAACGTGTTCTCCTCCACCGGCACCTGGGCCACCGCCAACTACTGGTACGCGGAGAACATGGGCAACTTCACCGTCACCAACAACTGGTCGACGAACAACTCCACGAACGTGACCAACGGCGACCGCGGCAACGTGGTCAACGGCAACGTCGTGGTCAGCAACGGCAGCTGGCCGTCGGGCGCGCAGAACGTGATCAACGCGGCTGGCGTGCAGAGCGGCGGCAGCACCAACCCGACGAACGTGCAGATCGTGGGCGCCCAGTCGGGCCGCTGTGCCGAGATCGGCAACTCCAGCACCACCAACGGCACGCAGGCCCAGATCTGGGACTGCATCAGTGGCGCCGCCAACCAGCGGTGGACCCACACCGCCAGCCGGCAGCTCATGGTCTACGGCACCAAGTGCCTGGACGCCTCCGGACAGGGCACCACCAACGGCACCACAGTGGTGATCTGGGACTGCAACGGCGGTACCAACCAGCAGTGGAACGTCAACGCCAACGGCACGATCACCGGGGTGCAGTCGGGTCTCTGCCTGGACGCCAACGGCGCCGCGACGGCGAACGGCACGAAGCTGATCCTCTGGTCCTGCACCGGCGGCACCAACCAGCAGTGGCAGCTGCGCAGCTGATCCATCAGCTGGGCACCGACGGGTCCGGGTCGGGGCGACACGCCTCGGCCCGGACCTGTCCGGTTACTGCCCTTCGACCACCGTCAGCCCGGTCGAGAGGCTGTAGCGGACCGGGATGGGGTCGGTGAGTTCCCCGACGAACGTCTCGTCGACGTGGTCGAGGAAACCGATGAGGGACCAGTCGTCGTTGGGTCCGGGGACCAGCCGGGGCGCGTACAGGTGCGGGTGGGTGAACGGCTGGGCGGACGCGATGTCCCACGGCCCGAGGGTGCTCTCGCCGGTCGCCACCCAGATCCGGTGGTCGTCGCGCCGGGCGCTGCCGGTGGCCTCGGTGGAGAAGAGCAGCAGCGGCTGCCCGTCGAGGACCGCGACCTGGGGCACCTCCAGGTGGCCGAAGCCGGCCGGTGTCGACAGCGGCGGCGCGACCGTCCAGGTGACGAGGTCGGTGGAGGTGGCGTGGCCGACGACGCCTCTGGTGTTCGCCGGACCGGTGTTGGCGCGGGCGGTGATGAGCATGTGCCAACCCTCGCCGTCGGGGTCGGGGAACACCCACGGGTCGCGCCACGCCTGCTCGTACCAGAGGTCCTTGTCGAGCAGCTCGTACCAGGTGGGGTCGGCCTGGACGATCGGCTCGGTGCCGTGCCGGTGCCAGGTCATGAGGTCGTCGGAGACGGCCAGTCCGATGCGTTGGACGAGCCCGTCCTCGGCGCGACCGACGCCGGTGTAGAACAGGTACCACCGCCCGTCCGGCCCGCGGACCGTGCAGCCCGTCCAGGTCGCCAGGTCGTCCCAGCTGGGCGCGTCGGCGGGGACCACGGCGTCGGCGACCAGGCGCCACGAGCGCAGGTCCACCGAGACGGCGTGGCCGATGGTGGCCCGGCGGTGCCGGCGGTGCGGGTCGTGCAGGGCGCGGGACGCGCGCAGGAAGAACACGTGCCAGAGGCCGTTGTCGTCCCGCGCGTACCAGCTGTCCCACACCCAGTGGTCGGGTAGACGAAGCATGGCCGGAAACCTAGCACTAAACCGTTTTAGCGTCGGCCAGAGCCAACCCGGCGGTACGGGTCGGAGGGGTGGTGCTCAGCCGGCCGGGGGCGCGAGGGACCGGCGTCGGCGCAGGGGCATCGGAACGAGCGAGGGCTCGGCGGCGCCCCCGTCCAGAAGCAGTTCGACAGCTCGCCGCCCCATCTGTTCGTGCGGCAGCGCCGTGGTGGCCAGGCTGGGACGCAACCAGGCGGCGATGGGGTCGTCGTCGAACGAGATGACCGAGATGTCCTCCGGGACGGTCAGCCCCGCCTCGCCGAGCGCCTGATAGGCGCCGAAGGCCAGCCGGTCGTTCATGCAGATGATCGCGCTGGGTCGCTTCGGCTTGCTCAGCAGGCCACGCATGGCGGCGTAACCGTGCTCGGGCAACCACTCCGTGCAGAAACACTCGGCCAGGAGGCTGACCTCCGCCTCGTCCAGGGTCTGCCGGATGCCGTGCAGGCGGGCGCGGGCGGCGAGCGAGACCTCCGGGTCGTCCTCCTTGAGTCGGTTACGGCCGATGAGCGCGATCGCGTCGCGGTGGCCAAGCTCCAACAGGGCGGTGGCGACCGAGCGACCGGCGCCCTCGTCGTCCGGGACCACGCTGGGCAGCCCGTCGGGGCTGGTGGCGTTGAGCAGCACCACCGGCCCGCCGAGGATGGCCGCGGGCACCGTCAGCCGTCGGGTCGCCATCGCCGCGTAGATCACCCCGTCGACCTGCCGGTCCAGGACGGCCTCGATGGCGTACTGCTCAAAGGTGGCGTCGCCCTGCGTCTCGGTGATGAGCAGGACGTGGTCCCGTTCCCGGGCCGCGTCGAGGGCGCCGCGGATGAGGTCACCGGCGAACCGGGTGGTGGCCACGATGTCGGAGACGAACGCGATGGTGGCCGTCTTGCGGGTGCGCAGGCTGCGCGCGGCGAGATTGGGTCGGTAGCCGAGTTCCTCGGCGGCCGCGAACACCCGCTGGTGCGCCTCGGCCGAGAGCCGGGTGCCCTCTCTGCCGTTGAGCACCATCGACGCGGCGGTCTTGGACAGCCCGGCCTTCCGCGCGACGTCGGCGAGTGTTGCTCTGTTGCGGCCCATCAGTCCTCCGAATCAGGCGCGGTGCCACAGGCGCCGCTCCTGCTCATCATGATGCGTCGCCGTCCGGGATCGAGCGCCGGTCACGTCGGCGTGGTGTGAACCAGACGTTTCCGCACCGTTGCCAAGTTGTCCTTGACAGCTTCCCGTGCCACGCGCATGCTCTGCTAAATCAGTTTAGCGACCACTTCTGGTGCATCCAGAGGCGCCTTCGGTGGCCGTGCCGGGTTCTTTTCTGCTGACGGTACGGGTGCTGCGCCCGGGCGACAGGTCACGGCGTACGTGTCGTGGCCGCCACCCGGTCGCGGTGGTCCCGGTGGAGCCGTCCCGCGGCCGTGGCCGCGGGACGCGTGGAGATGTCGAGGAGTCATGAAATGGCAGATATGCTGACAAAGTTTCCGCGACGGAGAACGGTGCTCCTCGCGTCGCTGCTGGCGGTCGGGATGACCGCGACGGCCTGCAGCGCGCCGGGCGAGGACCGGTCGTCGACCCAGAAGTCCGATGCCGCCGTCAAGACGGAGCTGGGGACCGACCCGATCACCCTGGAGATGTACGCCGAGACCGGCTTCCCGCTGGCCAAGGCGTTGGCCGACGAGTTCTCCAAGCAGCACTCGAACGTCACGTTCAACATCCGCGAGGACCAGTTCACGGTGATCGTGGAGAACGCGCCCCGGGTGATGGCCTCGGACAACTCGCCCGACATCATCCGGCTCCCGACCATGGTCGACCTGGTCAAGGACGACCTGCTCAAGAACCTCGACCCCTACTTCACCGCGTACGGCTGGGACAAGTTCCCCGCCTCCCAGCTCATGCAGCTGCGGGTTGGCGAGAACACCCGGGGCACCGGCTCGCTGTACGGGATGGGGCTCGGCTACAGCGTCACCGGCGTCTTCTACAACAAGAAGCTGGCCAGCCAGATCGGCATGACCCAGCCGCCGGCCACTGTCGCCGAGTTCGAGGAGCTGTTGGCGAAGGCGAAGGCCGGCGGGGTCCAGCCGATCATGCAGTTCAACAAGAACACCGCGGGTATCAACTTCCCGCACCAGGCGCTGCAGAACCAGTTCGGTGACCCGACCCAGGTCGCCGACTGGATCTTCCAGAAGCCGGGGGCCACGTTCGACACCCCGGCCGCACTGAAGGCCACCCAGACCATCCAGAAGTGGGCGCAGGCCGGCTACTTCACCAAGGACGCCAACGCCCTGGACTACGCGGGCATGGTGGGGGAGTTCCAGAAGGGCAACGGCCTGTTCATGTTCAACGGTGACTGGGAGTCGGCCAACCTCGACAAGTCGATGCCCGGCAACGTGGGCTTCTTCCTCTTCCCCACCGAGTCTCCCGGTGGAAAGCACGTGGCGATGTCCGCCCCCAACACCTTCGGCGTCTCCGCCAAGGCCAAGAACCCGGACGCCGCCGCGTACTTCCTGAACTGGGTCCACACCAACGCCAAGGCCCGCGAGATCTCGGTGACGGTCGGTGGTTCCAGCCCCGGCGGCCCGAGTGACCTGCCGGTGCCGAGCGCCGCCCCGAACACGGTGCTGGCCGAGACCCTGAAGGCGTCGCAGCAGCTCGGCGCGGAGAACGGCGCTGTGGACTTCACCGCCAACGCGACCGGCGGCATCTTCGCCGCCGCGATCACGCCGGAGATGCAGAAGCTGATCGCCGGCCAGCAGACGCCCGAGGGGTACGTGAAGGCGGTCCAGGCCGAGTACCAGAAGGAACTGTCCCGATGACGTCTGCCCTCGGCAGCGCACCAACCGGGCGGGACGACAGTCGCGCCCGTCCCACCCCCACGCGGGCCCACCGATTCCGGTGGGCCCGCGCGGCCGGGACCGGGTGGTTGTACGTCCTGCCCGCCCTGGTGATGTACGCGGTGTTCGTCCTGCGCCCGCTCGTCCTGACGCTCCAGTACTCGCTCTACGACTGGAACGGGATCGGCGTGGCCCGTTGGGTGGGCCTGGACAACTACCTCACCGTCTTCACCGACAGCGACCTGCTGAAAATCATCGGCAACGCGATAGTCCTGATCGTCTTCTTCAGCTTCATCCCGGTCGCCCTCGGACTGTTGGTGGCGAGCATGGTTCGCCGGATCACCACCGGCGCGTTCGGCACCGTCGTGCGGACCATCCTGTTCCTGCCGCAGGTCATCCCCCTGGTGGCGGCGGGCATCGCGTGGAGCTGGCTGCTCTCGTCGAACGGCCTGGTCAACCAGGCGCTGCGCGCGGTCGGGCTGGGTGGCGTGGCCCGCGCCTGGCTCGGTGACTTCGACACGGCGCTGCCTGCCGTCGGCGTCATCGGCGCCTGGGTCCTGCTCGGCCTCTGCACGATCCTGCTGGTCACCGGCATGAGCAAGATCGATCCGGCGTTGTACGAGGCCGCCCGCCTGGACGGCGCCGGGCCGGTCCGCGAGTTCCTCGCCGTGACCCTGCCCAGCCTCCGCCAGGAGATCGGCGTCTGCCTCACCGTGACGATCATCGCGGCGCTGGCCAGCTTCGACATCGTCTATATCTCCACCAGCGGCGGCCCCGGCCTGCAGACCACAGTGCCGGGCCTGGAGATCTACCGGTTGGCCTTCTCGCAGCGGCAGGTGGGGCTCGCCTCGGCGCTGGCCGTCGTCCTCATGCTGCTGGTGCTGGCCTGCGTGCTGCCGATCCAGCGCCTGAGCCGAGGGGAGAAGCCGTGAACCTGAGCCGACGCGAACAGCTGACCGGCCGCGTCTTCCTGATCGCCCTGATCGTCGTCACCCTGCTGCCGTTCGTGAGCATGCTGTCGGCGGCGTTGCAGCCCCGGGGCACGGTGCCCAGTGGGCTCGAGTGGCCGTCCGACCCGCAGTGGGGCAACTTCGCGGATGCCTTCACCGCCGCGAACATGGGCGCCCTGCTCCGCTCCAGCCTGCTCATCGTGGCCGGTGTCGTGCCGGTGTCGGTGCTCATCGCGACCATGGCCGGCTTCGGGCTCGGTCAGTTGCGGGTGCCCGGCGGCCGACTGGTCTTCGGCCTCTTCCTGCTGGGTCTGACCCTGCCGTTCGAGGCAGTGGTCACGCCGCTCTACTACCAGATGCAGGATCTCGGTCTGCTCAACACGCGCTGGGCCATCATCCTGCCGCTGATCGGCCTGTACATGCCGTTCGCGGTGTTCTGGATGCGGGCGCACTTCACCAACGTGCCGGTCGAGTTGTCCGAGGCGGCCCGGGTGGACGGCAGCAGCACGTGGCAGTTGTTCTGGCGGGTCCAGGTGCCGCTCGCCCGGCCGGCGATCGCCTCGCTGACGATCCTGATGTTCCTCTGGACCTGGAACCAGTTCCTACTCGCCATCGTCCTCGTCGACGACGCCACCAAACGCACGATGGCCGGGGCGCTCGGCGCCTTCCAGGGCCAGTGGGGCACCGATCTGGTGCTGCTGTGCGCCGGGTCGCTGCTGATCCTCACCCCGACCCTCATCGTGTTCCTGATCTTCCAGCGACAGTTCATCAAGGCCCTGATCCAGGGGTCAGTGAAGGGGTAGGCAGTGGTCACACAGCCGCAGATCCACGGCGACGTCGACGATCGCTTCGGGCGCGTCGCCGACGTCTTCCGCGACAACTTCACCTCCCGCGGGGAGGTCGGCGCCGCGGTCACCGTCTACGTGCGCGGCCGCAAGGTCGTCGACCTGTACGGCGGGGTGGCCGACACCCGTACCGGTCGGCCCTGGGACGCGCACACGCCGGCAGTCGTCTTCTCCTGCACCAAGGGAGTCCTGGCGATCTGCGCCTACCTGCTGGCCCAACAGGGCCGGCTGGACCTGGACGCCCCGGTGACGCGTTACTGGCCGGAGTTCGGTCAGCACGGCAAGGCGGACATCCCGGTGCGCTGGCTGCTCACGCACCAGGCCGGTCTGCCCGCTGTGGACCGGTCCCTGACGCTCGACGAGGTCCTGGCGTGGGATCCGGTCATCAAGGCGATCGAGGCGCAGGCACCGTTGTGGGAGCCGGGCACCGCGCACGGCTACCACTCGATGACCTACGGCTGGCTGGTCGGAGAGGTGATCCACCGCATCACCGGTCAACTACCCGGCGCGTTCTTCGCCGACACCGTCGCGGGCCCGCTCGGCCTGCACACCTGGCTGGGGCTCCCGGCCGCCGAGAGCGACACCGTCGCCTGGGACCTGGCACCACCCCCGGACCCCGACCCGTTCGTGGACCCGGTCGCCGAACGGGGCATCACCATGGGGGGCGCTTTCGCGTTCCCCGCCGACGCCGACGGCCTGGTGAGCTTCAACGACGACGCCATCCGGGCCGCCGGTGTTCCGGGCGCGGGCGCGGTGAGCACCGCCGAGGGCCTCGCGCGCCTCTACGCGGCCTGTGTGTCGGACCTCCAGGGTGGACCACTGCTCACGGCGGCGTCCGTGGACGACGCGGTAGTGGTCCGTTCGCGTGGTCAGCAGCGGCACGGCCCGCCGGACACCGGGCAGCGCTGGGGCACCGGCTTCCTGCTGCACTCGCCACCGGCCCGGCCCCTGCTGGGTGAGCGCAGCTTCGGCCACGACGGCGCGGGCGGAAATCTGGCCTTCGCCGACGCCGAGCATCAGGTGGGCTTCGGCTACGTCGTCAACCAGATGCGCGGAATGGGCGACGAGCGCGCCAACCGTCTGACCGCCGCAGTCCGCGCCTGCCTCGACGACTGAGGCGCCCGGGCCCGCCGGCAGCCCCGGTGATCATGACGTTATCGCCATCGATGACAGCGTGTCGGCGCAACAACTTCATGATCACCGGGGCTCGAGCCGCAATGTGACTGTCCACTGTGGTGGGTAAGCCATGTTGCGGGGATAGTTCGGGCTCGTTTCATCGATAGTCTTGACAGGCGTTGTTAGCGATAACACCATGGCCTTCACGCCGCTCTCGCGTTTGGAGCTCGCCTTGGTCGTGTCGATCCGCTCGCGTGTCCTGAACTTCTCCCGCGCATCCGCTGTGAACAGCCTGGACGTCGTCGCTTGGCACGCCGCGAACACACTGACCCGGCTGGCGTCCACCGTGTGCCCGGGCCGGCTCCGTCCACTGTGTGCGCTCGCATCGGCCGCCCTCCTCGTCGGTGCGAGCCTGGTGGTCACCCCCGCCGCCGCGCACGGCGCCGACGGATGGTCGCCCCGCTCGTCGTACACCTCGACCGACACCGGCGCCGGCACCTACTCGGTGCCGCTGCTCAACGCCGACGTGCCGGACATCAGCGTCGAGCGGGTGCCGGCCGCTGAGAACGACGAGGGCCGGGACCTCTACTACATGATCAGCACGACGATGCACCTGAGCCCGGGCGCACCGATCATGAAGTCCTACGACCTCGTCAACTGGGAGATCGTCAACTACGTCTTCGACCGGGCGAGCATCGGCGACTCCTTCTCGCTGCGCAACGGCCAGAACTCCTACGGCCAGGGCCAGTGGGCATCGTCGCTGCGCCACCACGACGGCACCTTCTACGCCGTCTTCAACACCAACAACCTCAGCGGGGCATACCTCTACCGCACCGACGACATCGAAAACGGGCCGTGGCAGCGCACCGCCCTCGGCCGTGGCCTGCACGACCCGTCGCTCTTCTTCGACGTCGACGGCACGCCGTACATCTTCTACGGCTCCGGCGGCACCAGCGCCGTACGCCTCAACGGCGACCTGACGGGCATCGCGCAGGACTACCCGAACATCTTCACCGCCAACAACTACGCCGGGCAGCCGTTCATCGGCGGCCTGTTCGAGGGCGCGCAGGTCTACCACATCGACGGCTGGTACTACGCCGTCATCATCACCTGGCCGTCCGGGCAGGGGCGCCAGGTGGTCATGTTCCGGTCCAAGGACCTGCTCGGGCGCTACACCTCCGCCGGTGGGGTCAACACCTACGAGGCGCGCGGAGTGCTCAACTCCAACGGCTTCGCCCAGGGCAGTCTGGTGCCGATCAGCCGCGCGGGCGGCGGGACCGACTGGCACGGCATGTTCTTCCGGGACACGTTCCCGATCGGCCGGATCCCGGCGCTCATCCCCGCCACCTGGCAGAACGGGTGGCCGACCTTCGGCACCAACGGGGTCGTGCCGGTCAACGGACTGTTCGACAAGCCGATCCGGCTCAGCCCGGCCGAGGAGCTGTTCGAGCGGCAGAAGAGCATCGTCGCCTCGGACGACTTCGCCAACGACGCGCCGCACAGGGCGTACCAGGACGAGCAGTGGACGGTCCCCGCGCCGCTCGACCCGGCGGAGATCGCCCCGAACGGCTCACGGCTGGACCTGGCCTGGGAGTGGAACCACGCCCCGGACAACCGGTACTGGTCACTCACCGACCGCGACGGCTGGCTGCGGTTGACGGCCGGCACTGTGGTCACCGGCCAGTACGTCTACACGAAGCTGTCCAACCGGGCCGAGCTGGCCTGGTTCGAGGAGGCACGCAACACGCTCTCGCAGCGGACGTTCGGGCCACGGCAGTCGGTCCAGACCCGGATGGACATCTCCGGGATGAAGAACGGCGACGTCGCGGGCCTGGCAGCCTACAACCGCGGATTCTCGTACGTGGCGGTCAAGCGCGTCGGTGACGTCAACACCCTCGGCGTCGTGAACCGGTCGCAGCCGTTCGCTGTCGACCTCGACCAGTCGACACTGGAGAACTTCATCGCCGGCACGACGGTGTCGCTGGGCACCGCGACCGAGGTGCACGTGAAGGCGGACCTCGACTTCTCCTCGCCGGTCGGCCAGCTGTGGACGACGTTCTACTACAGCCTGGACGGGATCCAGTGGACCCGGCTCGGCAACCGGGTTGGCCCGCAGGCGCTCGACGGCAGCCTCGCGCACTTCATGGGGCACCGGGTGGGCCTGTTCACCTACGCGACCCAGGAAACCGGTGGTCACGTCGACTTCGACAACTACCTGCTCAGCGACGTGCTGACCGCGCAGGCCCGGCCGCTGGACACCACAGCCCTCGACGCGGCAATCGCCCACGCGCAGACCCTCGACCCGCGCCACTACCCGGCCGACGCCTGGGCCGCCACGCAGTCCGCGCTGGCCGCGGCGACGTCGGCACGGGCCGGCCAGTTCGGCACCCAGAACCAGATCGACGCACCGGAGCGGGCGCTCAGCTACCAACTGGCCCGACTCGGAGTGCTGGCGGCACTGCCCGTGACGGCCACCGCTCAGGTGCGCTGCCTGAGCGGCAGGGCGTACCTGGCGGTGCAGGCGCGCAACGACTCGGACGGGCCGGTCGAGATCACCGTGGAGACCCCGTACGGGAACCGGTCGTTCGCGGCCGTCGCGCCGGGGGCGAATGTCTACCAGTCGTTCAACACCCGCGCGTCGTCGGTGGCGGCCGGCTCGGCGACGGTCCGGGTCACCGGCACGGTCGCCGGCCGGGCCGTGACCAGCGTCCACTCCGCGCAGCACCCCGCCAGCACCTGCGGCGGATAACCCACCACGAGCCCTCGGCTCACCGACCAGCTCCACCGGTTGACCGGCGCCGCCACCACCGGCCAACCGGTGGTGGCAGTCGACAGCTGATGTCCGGACCAGCCACGGAAGCACACCACCGATCCCCCGTACACCGATGACCGCACGTCAGAGATGAAGGAGGATGTCTCGTGGAACAACGAATGCGACGGGCGACCCGAGGACGGGTCGCAGCGCTCGCGACAGTGGGCCTGATGCTGGCCACCGGGTTCGTCGTCCCGGCGGCGCCGGTCCAGGCCGCCGACACGAACCTCGTCGTCAACGGCGGGTTCGAGGACGGCCTGGCCAACTGGTTCGTCAACAACGGAAACGCCTCCGACGGCGCCCAGTTGTCGGCCACGTCGGACGCCTACGCCGGCGCGAACGCCGCGCTCGTCACCAGCCGGACGACCACCGGGTCCGGCCCGATGCAGGACCTCAGCGGCAAGGTGCAGGCTGGCCAGGCCTACACCCTCACGGCCCGCATCAAGTACGAGAACGAGAGCGGGCCGGCCACGAAGCAGTTCTTCGCCACCATGCACTACGGCGGTGGCACCTACACCAACCTCGTCAGCGTGACCGCCACGAAGGGTCAGTGGGCGCAGTTCAACGGCACGTTCACGATCCCGACGACGCAGAGCGTGTCGACGGCGCGCCTCTTCTTCGAGACCCCCTGGACGAGCACGCCGTCCACCGACCCGGCTCTGCACCTGATGGACTTCAAGCTCGACGACGTGTCGGTGGTCGGCGCGGCGCCGCCCGCGCCCGCGTCGAAGACCATCGAGGTCGTCGGCAAGCTGCCCGGGGAGCACAACCCGTTGATCGGGCACAAGTTCGGCGCTGATGGCTTCGGCCTCGTGCACGACGGCCGGGTGTACATGTACATGACCAACGACACCCAGGGCTACGCCCCGAACCCGACCACCGGCGTCTCGCCGGGGATCAACTACGGCGACATCAACCAGATCACGGTGATCTCCTCGGAGGACCTCGTGAACTGGACGGACCACGGTGAGATCCAGGTCGCCGGCCCGAACGGGGTGGCCCCGTTCACCGCCAACTCGTGGGCTCCGGGCATCACCAAGAAGGTGGTGAACGGGGTGGAGAAGTTCTTCCTCTACTACGCCAACGGCGGCGGCTCCAGCAACGTGATCACGGGTGCGTCGCCGCTCGGTCCATGGACCAGTGAGCGCACCAGCACGCTGATCGACGGCCGTACCCCCGGTGCCGAGGCCGTCGCATGGAAGTTCGACCCGGCCCCGTTCGTCGACGACGACGGCCAGCCGTACCTCTACTTCGGTGGTGGTCCCGCGTCGACGAGCATGCCGCCGGCCGAGCGCTTCAACAACCCGAAGAACATCCGGTCGATCGAACTCGGCGACGACATGGTCTCGACCGAGGGAACGGCCGCGGTGGTCGACGCCCCGGTCGCCTTCGAGGCGGGTCACGTCTTCAAGCGCCAGGGCAGGTACTACTTCTCGTACTCCTCGCACTTCGGCGGGAACGACTTCGGTGGCAACCAGCAGCCGCTTCCGGGTTACCCCGGGGGTGGCCAGATCGGCTACATGATCTCCGACGGCCCGATGTCGTGGCCGAAGGAGACCTACGCCGGTGTGCTCTTCCCGAACCAGTCGCAGTTCTTCGGGGCCGGCACCGGCGGTAACAACCACCAGTCGGTGTTCGAGTTCGGGGGGAAGTACTACTTCACCTACCACGCCCCGACCCTGAACAAGCGCATCAACGGCAACACCACCCAGGGGTACCGCAGCCCGCACATCCAGGAGTTGACCTTCAACGCGGACGGCACGATCCAGCAGGTCGTCGGCACCTACGCGGGCGTGGACCAGGTCCGGGACTTCGACCCGTACCGGGTCTTCGAGGCGGAGACCTTCGGTTGGAGCAAGGGTGTCGCGACCGCGAAGGTCGAGGGCAGCTCCGCCCAGTTCGGTGGCGCGGCGCCCAACCTCGTGGTCCGCGACATCGACAACGGGGACTGGACGGCCTTGTCCTCGGTGAACTTCGGGGCCAGCGGCGCGCAGAGCCTGACGGCGCGGGTGCGTGCGCTCGCCGCCGGCGGGCAGGTCCAGGTCCGGCTGGACGACGTCAACGGGCCGGTCGTGGGCACTGTCGCAGTGGACACCCCGGTCGGACAGTGGGCCGAGGTGACCGCCGAGCTTGACGGCATCAGCGGCGTGCACGACGTCTACTTCACCTACACCGGCCCGGCCGGCACCGACCTCTTCGAGATCGACAACTGGACCTTCGCGGCGGCCAGCCCCGACCTGCCCGTCACGCTCAGCGCGTCGACGCGGTGCGTGGGTGGCAAGGCGTACGTGGCGGTGCAGGCGCGCAACGACCACGACGCGCCGGTGGGCATCACGCTGGAGACGCCGTACGGCGAGCGGTCGTTCGAGGCCGTCGCGCCGGGCGCGAACGCCTACCAGTCGTTCAACACCCGTGCCGGGTCGGTGCCGGCGGGTTCGGCGACGGTCCGGGTGACCGGGGCGATCGGCGGACAGGACGTGACGACCGTCCGCACCGTGCAACATCCCGCCGGCACCTGCGGCGGATAACCCCTGATGGCGGAGAACGGAGATCACATGAGCACATACAAACGGCGGCAGCTGCTCGCGGCCGGTGCCGTCGGCGCCGTGCTGGCCGGGGCGGCGGTGCTGCCGTCGCCCGCACTGGCCGAGCCCGGCGACGACGCCAGCGTGCGGGTCACTGTCGACATCGACGAGATCAGGGAACCGGGCGTGCTCGCCCTGTCGATCGCCGGTGACGCCGTCGCGCTGTCCGAGGACGGCTCGACAGTGCTGGTTCGCCAGTTCGTCGGCACGCTGCCTACGGTGACGGTCACCGACACCCGCGTCGCCGACGAGGTGCCCGACGGCGCCAACTGGGCGGTGCTCGGCAGCGCGACCGACTTCGCGGGCACCGCCGGCCAGGCGCCGATCACCGCCGACCACTTCGGCTGGAAGCCGCGCCTGCTGGACGGCGGCGAGACCGGTCTGGTCACCGAGGGCGAGGAGGTGGTGACCAGCCTGGACGAGCCGACCCAGCCGGGCAACAACGTCGGCCTCGTCGACCAGGAACTGTTGGTCTCGGCCTTCGACTCCAAGGCCGTCGTCAGCGACTCGTACTCGGTCAACGCCGACCTGTACCTGCGGACCCCCGCTGAGGTCGCCGCCGGCGAGTACAGCTCCACGCTCACGCTCTCACTGTTCGAGTAGTGGCCTGGGCGGGGGCCCGTATCGGGCCCCCGCCCAGCCCCGTGCCGAAGGGCCGCCTCATGACCGTCACCCCGCTGCGCCGGGCGCTCGTCGTCCTCGCCGTCGCGTTCCTCGCGGTTGCGGCCGCGCCGACCGCGGCGGCGGCGGAACCAGACCCGAAGGCCCTGACCTGGACGGTCCAGCCGGCCACCGCGAGTGGGCCGGACCAACGCCGGTGGATCAACGCCAGCCTCGACCCGGGGCAGACCGTGACCGAGCACCTGGCGGTACGAAACCTCAGCCGCACCGCCGTCGCCTTCTCGCTGAAGGCCGCCGACGGCTACCTCACCGACAAGGGCCGCTTCAACATGCTGTCCTCCGACCGACCCTCGGTCGACGGCGGCACCTGGATCGACGTGCAGGAGAAGGTCACCGTCGGCCCGAACGAGACGCGGGTGGTGCCGTTCACGATCACGGTGCCCAAGGAGGCCTCACCGGGCGACCACCCGGCTGGCATCGCCGCGACGGTCACCAGCACCGGAGGCACTGTCAACGTCGAGAGCCGCGTCGGATTCCGGGTCATGCTGCGGGTGAACGGCTCCGCGCGGGCGGCCCTGGCCGTCCGGGGTCTCGACGCGTCGTACTCCCCGTCGTGGAATCCCTTCGCCGGTGGCACGGTGCGGGTCCGCTACACCGTCGGGAACGACGGCAACGTCTGGGTCAGCGGAACGAGTCGGGTGGAGATGTCCGACCTGCTCGGCCGGACCAGCCACGACGCCACCAGCGCCGTCGAGGAGTTGCTGCCCGGCGGCGCTCGGACGGTGGAGACCCGGGCCGACGGCGTCTGGGCCCTGGGGCGCCTCCGTACGACCGTCAGCACGTCGCCGACGCTGCTCGGCGACGGCCAGGCCGGGGCCGACCTCCGACCGGCCTCCGCCACCGTCACCACCTGGGTCGTGCCGTGGGCGCAGCTCGCGCTGCTGGGTCTGCTCGCCGGCCTGCTCCTGGGTCTACGGGCGGTGGCCCGGCAGCGACGGCGTCGGTTGGCCGGGCTGCTCGCCCGCGCGAGGCAGGAGGGCCGGCAGGAGGGTCAGGAGTCAGTGCTCGTCGGCGGCGCGTCCGCGCCCGGCGAGCCCGACGCGGGCGACGCCCGCCGGTAACCCGTCGGCGCGAGGGAATCGCGCTGCCGGATCGCGGCGAGGCGTCGCCCGGCCGCAGCCTCAGGGCTTGGACTGGTCGAGCAGCCAGCGCAGGATGCTGGCGTCCTCGTAGGTCGGTCCGAACGCCGCGTGGTAGTCCGGCACCGAGAAGGCGGCGTCGGCGTACTCGGTGTAGCGCACCAGGTCGGCGGCCTGCTCCGGCGTCTTGCCCCGGGTGGCGTACGCCTGCCGCAGCACGGCCGTGGAGTTACGCGCGCCCGAGACGTTGAGCAGGTGGTCGTACTCGCCGTGCGTGATCCACACCGGCACCTCTGCCGCCGCGATGGCGGTCGCCTGGGTGGCGTTGACCGGGAAGCCACCGGTCACCAGCCCGCCGGCGAACAGGTCCGGACGCTTGGCGAACGCCTCCCAGAGCAGTTGGGAGCCGTACGACACGGTGGTCGCGTACACCCGACGGGTGTCCACCGCGAACTGGCCGACGAATTGGTCGAGCAGCTTGACCAGCAGGTCCGCCTCGGCGACCCCACCGACCCGCTGGTGCTGGGGCGCCAGGACGATGACGTCCTCGGCGGTGCCGGTCCACCGCGGTTGGAGCCACGCGGTCGCCGGGATGTCGGCGGCGAGTTGGACGCCGAGATTGTCACCGTCCCAGCCCATCCCGTGACCGGGCAGGACGACCATCAGTGGGTATCTGCGGCCCGGCTGGTAGTTCTTCGGCAGGTGGTAGTGGTACGGCAGCACCATTCCGCCGCTCAGGAACGAGCCGTAGGTGAACTCGTCGACCAGTTGGTTGACCGGCTTCTCGGTGACCGGTCGAGATTCGCGCGGTGTGGCCCGGGCGAGCACCGGTCCCTTGCCGGCCCCGCGACCGGGCTGGGCGTGCACGTCCTTGCGTTGCACGACCCGGGTCGGCAGTTCGGGATTGACCTTCACAGTGCAGAGGAAGGTCGGGCACTTGGAGACGATGACCGTCGAGCCGCCGGTGTCGGCGGGGTCGAGTTCGACGATGACGTACCGGCCTGGCGCCGATCGGTGGTCGGCACGGGTGCCCGGTGTCCCGTTGGTGTAGGTGTGGGTGACGGTCCGGTCGGCGAGCTTCGGCAGGTCCTCGATGGGGTTGAAGCGGAAGTTGTAGATGGTGTCGGTCACCGAGAACGTGGCGGTGTCGAGGGTGCGCGGGTTGACGGTGGCCGCGTACTCGATCGCCACGGCCGAGACCTTCTGGCCGTACGTGTGGACGGTGGTGATCGGGGTGATGCTGCGGATTCCGTCAGTGGTGCCCCGGCTGCCGCTCGCGCTGCCGTACGCCGTGCCGGAGGCTCCGGCCAGGACGAGGGTGGCGGCGAGCGGGATCAGTCCTTTTCGCAGTCTCATGCGGGTCCTTTCTCGGTGGTGGTGCCCTCAGCCAGCGATTCCGCTCGGGACGGGGAGTGGGACGGGTCGGCGCGAGCTGGTCGCTAAACTGATTTAGCAGAGCATCGACGGCGGGCCCGGCGGTGTCAATACCGAGCGCTGCAACAAACCTGCAAGCGCCAGCTATTGCCTTCAGGGAAACCGCTTTCCTACGATTGCGTTGCATCGATGTTTCATTTGACTGTCGGGCGAGCGATGTCACCGGGCGCACCTTGCTTGCGCGGCACATCCCTGCTTCTACCAGGGCGTGAGACACCTCGATGACATCATCGCGATTGACTGTCGCCAATTCCTGAATGATGTTCGTCGGCAGGTGTGGTCGCGATGTGCGTCGAGTCGAATCCTGGAACGAGACGAATGCGAAGGTGAGGCGACATGAGACGACCAGTCGTGCTGCGACGTCAGGCGGTGTTGGCCGCGGCGGCTGCGGCGGCTGCGGCGGCCGTGGTGATCGGGGTCGGGGTGGCCCTACCGGCCCCGCAGGCCTCAGCGGCGGCGGTCGGCAGCGCTACCGGCTACGCCACCCAGAACGGCGGGACCACCGGCGGCGCGGGCGGGCAGACGGTACGGGCCACCACGGGCACGGCGATCCACGCGGCGCTGTGTGGTCGGACCAGCAGCAGCACCCCGATCACCATCGAGGTCAGCGGAACCATCAACCACGGCAACACCAGCAAGGTGTCGGGGTCGAGCTGCAACACCGCCGCGGGCGTGATCGAGCTCAAGCAGATCAGCAACGTCACCATCATTGGGGTCGGTAGTGCCGTCTTCGACCAGCTCGGCATCCACATCCGCGACTCCAGCAACATCATCATCCAGAACGTGACAGTGCGGAACGTCAAGAAGTCGGGCTCACCCACCTCCAACGGTGGGGACGCCATTGGCATGGAGAGCACGGTCCGCAACGTCTGGGTCGATCACGTCACCCTGGAGGCGTCGGGCGGGGAGTCCGAGGGGTACGACGGCCTCTTCGACATGAAGGACAACACGCAGTACGTGACGCTGTCCTACAGCATCCTGCGCAACTCCGGTCGCGGCGGCCTCGTCGGGTCCAGTGAGAGCGACCTGTCGAACGGCTTCATCACGTACCACCACAACCTCTACGAGAACATCGACTCCCGCACGCCGCTGCTGCGCGGCGGGGTCGCCCACATCTACAACAACCACTACGTGAGCCTGCACGAGTCCGGGATCAACTCCCGGGCGGGAGCCAGGGCCAAGGTGGAGAACAACTACTTCCGGAACTCCAAGGACGTCCTGGGGACCTTCTACACCAATGAGCGCGGCTACTGGCAGGTCGCCGGCAACGTCTTCGACAACGTGACCTGGTCCAGCGCCGGCAGCGAGAACTACCCTGCCGGCCCCAATCCGACCTCCAACACCACTGTCGGCATCCCGTACTCGTACAGCCTCGACGGGGCGAGCTGTGTGCCGGACATCGTCCGTCAGACGGTCGGTGCCAACACGGGTCTGAGGGTGTCCAACGGCAGTTGCTCGCCGCAGACCCCGCCGCCCACCACCCCACCGCCGACCACCCCGCCACCCACCACGCCTCCGCCCACCGGCGGGACCAACCTCAGCCTCGGCGCCGGCGCCGACGGCTCCAGCAAGGCCAGCGGGACCAGCTACGGCAACGTCCGCGACGGAAACCTGAGCACCTACTGGTCGCCGGCCGGAGCGACCGGCACGATCTCGATCAAGTGGGGCTCCGCGACCCAGGTGTCCCGGGTGGTGATTCGGGAACCGTCCGGCACCCAGGGCTCGATCGGGTCCTGGCAGCTCATCAACAACGACAACGGGGCCGTCCTGGCCGCCGGCAGCGGGGCCGGTTCGATCACCTTCTCGCCGACCGCGACGAGCAAGCTCAACTTCAAGATCAACAGCTCCGGCGGTACGCCACGGGTCGGTGAGTTCGAGACGTACGCCAGTTGAACGAGTGTCGCTGAGCGGTATGCCTCAGAGGTATGAACATGCCTCTGAGGCATACCGCTTCTCGGCGGATCGACATGGGCTGGCCAGCCGATCGTGTCCGTCACGAATCCGTTGACGGCAGGGTGTCCATGAAGGAGCTGACCGAGAAGACCGCTCGCCCGGGCCCGGCGGGGCCGTACCCGGGCGGGCTGGACAGGCCGTGGGCGTCCATGGTCGCCCGGTAGGCCTCCAGCAGGCGGACGTGGTATTCGAGCGGCGCGCCCTGCGGGTTCGTCCGGCCCAACGGTGTGGTGGGCTCCGGGCACCAGGTGGTGAACCGGGGCGTGATCCCCCGGGACATGAAGTAGTCGAGCCCTTCGGTGGTGGAGTCGATCGCCTCGTCGACGCTCGTGAAGCCGTGCGGGGCGGCCATCTCCACGCCCGCCACGAAGTTCGGGATCACGTTGCGCGGGCCGAACACCTCGGCGGAGTCGAGGATGCGCCGGTGCCACTCCTCCCGACCGACGTACCGCTCCTTGCCCGGGCAGTACAACTCGAACAACCGCTTGTCCCACACCTCGTAGTTGGGGTGGTAGATGCGGATCCCGTAGTCGTGGAACCGCTGCACATCGGCTCGGGGCAGCGCCTGGGCCACGACCTTGCCGATCCACCGTCCCGGAAACCGCTCCTCGATCGCCTGCGCGTACTGGCCGTAGAAGTCGGCCTCGGCCAGCCCGTTGACCTGCGAGGTGATGCTGCCACCGGTCAGGGTGTACGCCTGCGACGCGCGATCGACGTCGTGCCGGTTGATGATCTCCAGGGCCTCGAGGACCTCGTCGACCGGCTTGACACCGGTGTAGGGCCGGCCGGCCTGCTTGTGCTGCCGCCAGTTGTGGTTGATGTCGCAGTACTGGCACTCCTCCTTGGCGCCGAAGTACTGGCAGACCCGAAACGCGGTGAGGTAGATGAGGTAGCCCCACTGGATCGTCGGGGCGACCTCCATCACCGACTTGCCGTTGGCCAGCGTGTGGCGGTAGTACGCCGGCATGGGAGGCAGCCCGACATCGGCGATCGGCCGTCCGTCCAGGAACAGCCGCAGTCGACCGTCGTTGTCGGTGCCGACGCGGTACGGCGAGCTGGGATTGGTGCGGACCGAGACGACCGTACGACGCAGCTCGTACGGACCTCCGGTGAGCACGATCTCCTCCGGCGGCCGGCGCAGCGCCGCCGTCCCCAACTCGGGCAGCGTCCGGTGATCGAAGGAGAAGATGAAGTACGACTTCGGCTTGACGTCGCCGTGCTCGTTGTCGGTCAGTGCCGCGTCGTCGAAGGCGAGCCCGCCCCGCAGCAGGTCCTCCTTGAGGACCGCCTCCCGTGGCACGTGTGGGAAACGGCTCATCAAGTCTTCGATGAGGTCGGTGCGCGACGCCATGCGGTTCCTCCCGAACGCGGTACGCCGAACCGGGTGGCAGGTGCCACCCGGTCACCGGCTGATCAGCCTTGCTTGGTCTCCCAGAAGATCTTCGAGATCTCCTCGATCTTTCCGAGGAGCTGCTCGGCGACCGCCGGGTCCGCGGCGCCCTTCGCGCCGCCGGCACCCGCCAGCTTCGTCGCCTCGTTGAAGAGGCCGTGCAGCTGGGGGTACTTCTCGAAGTGCGGCTGCTTGAAGTAGTCGGTCCACAGCACCCAGAGGTGGTGCTTGACCAGCTCGGCGCGCTGCTCCTTGATGAGCAGCGCGCGGGTGCGAAACTCCGGGTCGTCGCTGGCCTGGTACTTCTCGGAGATCGCCTTGATCGACTCGGCCTCGATGCGGGCCTGCGCCGGGTCGTAGACGCCGCAGGGGAGGTCGCAGTGCGCGCTCGCGACGGTGCGCGGGCGGAGAAGGCGGGACAGGAACATCGGAATCCCTTCGACGGTGGTGCTCAGCTGACGGACGTCTGGGCGCGGCGGCCCGGACGTGATCATCTAGGGACGCTAGAACCTCAACCGCACTTCATGTCAAGACGGGGTCGATCACGAGCCTTGACTCCGGATGAGCGTCAGCAGGGCGGCGTGCGTCCGCTCGTCCGCGGCCACGACGAGACCGTCCCCACCGGTGCGCAGCGGCTGACCGTCGAGCCCGGTGACCACGCAGCCGGCCGCCTCGCATAGTGCGATCCCGGCCGCGAAGTGGACGCTGTTCCGCAGGTCGTGGCGGTCCGTCACATAGGCGGCGCGGCGGCCGGCGGCGACCCAGGCCACGGCCAGGCTGGTGGAGACCACCCGGGGGCGGAACTGTTCGAGGAAGCCCTCGTCGGTGAGCATGCGAGCGGCCAGGAAGACGTCCCGGTTGGGAAAGGGCGGATCGAGATTCAGGTCCACGAGCGTCGACTCGGCCGACGGGACCAGACGCTCGTCGGTCCCCGTGCCCCGGACGTACGCGGCGGTGCCGTCGGTCCAGAACACCTCGTCGGCGAACGGGTCCACCGAGGCCGCCACTGTGACGTCCGCCCCGACGCGCAGGGCGACGTTGACCGAGGCCAGCATGGTCCGCGCGGCGAAGTTCAACGTGCCGCACAGCGGATCGACCAGCCACGTTCGCCCGTTGTCGCCAGCGCCCGTGCGCCCGCTCTCCTCGGCCACCACTGCGTCGTCCGGACGCGCCGCGCGCAGGACGTCGAGGATGGCCCGCTCGGCCTCGACGTCGGCGGCGGTCGCGAAGTCGCCGGCGGTCTTCATGACGCGCGTCAGGGCTGAGCCGTACCGGGAGCGGACGACTGCCGCTCCAACTTCCGCCGCCTCGACGGCCAGCGCCTGGTCTGTGATCGACATGCCCGAACCATAGGAGCCGCCGGCAAGAGGTCAGTCCGACAGTTCGATGATCGGTAGTTGACTGACGACCGCCGTCATGATCATGGGGGCGTCACCGTCACACTGGTTGACCGAGACCGCTACCCACCGGCCCTCGGTCACCATCGGCCCCCAGACGGTCAGATCGCCGTAGCAGTCAAGGCCGCAGAGCGACTGGAACAGCGCCGGCATGGGTTCACCAGCCTGATGCCGAAACAGCGGCACCCGCATGGAGACCGTGCGATGCGCGCCCCACCTCCGGTCCAACTCCCGTACGACGAGGGCCAGGTTCGCCTCGGCGGCCTCCTCGGCCTGGTTCCATTCGGCCCCGTACACACCCGTCAGGGCCTCGCTCTCCCAGAGCGGGGCGATCCGGAAGCCCTCGCCCCGGGTGCCGGTCCACTCACCGGTGGCCGGGTCCCCCTCGCCGACCGGTACGCCGCCCGTGGGCAGGTCCGCGACGAGCAGCGACTCGATGTCGGACACCGTCCGACCGGCGTCGAACACCTCACCGGCCCGGCCGGTCACCGGGGGACTCCTCGTACCGCTGGCGGCCCGTACCGCATCGTCCGCACCACCCGTCTCCGTCGGCTCACCGGCCCTCGATCATCGCACCGAGGGCCAGCCGACGAGGGGGCGGGCGTCGGTCAGGAGACCGCCTTCTGCACCAACTCGGTGATCGTCTTCTCCACGGCCGGGCTCCACTGCTGCAACGCGTACGCCACCGGCCAGAGGTCTCCGTCGTCGAGGTTGGCCGGGTCCTGGAAGCCCACCGTCGAGTACCGGTAGTTGAACTTGCCGGAGTCCTGGAAGAAGACCACGATCTTGCCGTCCTCGTTCGCGTAGGCGGGCATCCCGTACCAGGTCTTCGGCGTCAGGTCCGGGGCGGCGGCGGTCACCGTCACGTGCACCCGCTCGGCGAGCGCGCGGTCCTCCGGCTCCATCTGCGCGATCCGGTCGAGGACCGCCTGCAGCCCGTCTGCCTTCTTGGCACCCTTCTTGCCCTCCGCGCGCAACTCGTCGGCGCGCTCCTTCATCGCGGCCCGCTCCTCGGGGCTGAAACCGTCGGACACCGTCGTGGTCTTCGCGGACATTCTCGGGCTCCCTCTCGTCGTCCAGGTCGGCGTGCTGCCGTTCACCTGGGGAAAGGCTAGGCCGCTCGACGCTGTCGGGCTTCTCGATTCCTGACCGGTCCGAAGCCGGACCGCAGGTGGCGGTCCTCGTGCCCATGATTTGCTGGTCAGCGTGATCGGTGGCTAGGTTGTCGACCGAAGCAGAACGACCGGTCTAGGGAGTCCCGCCATGAACATCACCGCCGATCGGATGGCAGCGGCATACTCCGACGCCATTGAGACCCTGTGCAGGACGAACCCGAAGGGCTGGTACGCCGAGCGGGCTACCGCGCGCGCGGCGGTGACCCAGGCCGCCGTCGCGTCGCTCAACGCGGCCTACGACACGACGACCGAGCCGGATCTCGGGTCGCTCGACGAGATGGCGACCGAGGTCGGCAGGCAGGCCGCGCACTGGTCGATCATGGTTCGGGGCGAGGCGGGTGACGAGGTCGCTGACCTCGCTGCCCGGCACGGGCTGCTCGCACGTAGTGATCTGCCCTTTCTGGCCTGCGCCACGGAGGACATCGTGTTGAGTGGCGGCTCGACGCAGCACCCGTCGGTGCGCCAGGTCGGCGCCGCCGAGAGCGACCTCTACACCGAGATCCTCACGCGGAGCTTCGAGGCCCCCGACGGCCTCTTCGGGTCGCTGATGGGCGGTGCGGTGCTCGACGCCGACTCCATCACCGGCTACCTCGCCGAGGAGTCCGGCCGGCCCGTCGGCACCGGGCTCGGGATGCGAAACTCCGGCATGGTCGGCGTGTTCAACATCGCCGTCCTCCCATCCGCCCGGGGCCGTGGCCTGGGCCGGCTGATCACCGAGACGGTTCTGCGGGACGGCATCGCGGCCGGCGCGGACGCCGCGTACCTGCAGAGCAGCGCGATGGGTAGGCCGCTCTACGAGTCGATGGGCTTCGCGCTCGTGGAGACCTGGACCATGTTCCACGCGCGGTGAGGGACGATTTTCGACCGGGCGGTGCCAGTGATGGGGGAGTGGGCGATGACCTTCAGTGAGAACGTGCGCTCGGCTTTTCGCCGAGGCGAGACCGAGGCCGTGGTGCGGATGAGCGAGGCCGAGATCGCGCGGGCCCAGGCGGCCGGCGACCCGGCGGGCGAGGTCGAGGCGCGGTACAGCCTCGCCCGGGTCGCGATTCGCGGCGGCGACCTGCCGGGCGGAGAGGCCCGGGCCCGGGAGGCTCTCGCGGTGGCGCTGCGCTCCGGCGACCGGGCCCTGGAGGAACGACCGAGGCACGTGCTCGCCGGCGTGGCGCGAATGTCCGGCGACCTGCGCCGCGCCCGGGACCTCTACCGGGAGAGCATCGCGCTCAACGAGGCGCTCGGCCAACCCAAGACGGTCAACTCCGAATATCACAACCTCGCGTTCTGCGAGCTGGGGCTGGGCAACCTCGACGTGGCGCGGACGCTGTTCGCCGAGAACCGCGAGCGGGTGTTCGACAACGGGTGGGCCGACTTCGTCCCGTACGTCTGCGTGGCCGGCGCCGCGCTCGCGTCCGCCGAGGGAGACCACTCGCGCGCGGCGCGGATGATCGGCGTCGCGGATGCCGCGTTCGCGGCGCTCGGCCAGGTACCGGACCCGGACGACGCGGCGGACCTCGCCCGGATGCGCGCCGCCGCGGTCGAGGCGCTCGGCCCGACCGACTTCGACCAGAGGTACGCAGTGGGCCAGCACCTCGAACCGCGTTCGGCGTTCGGCATCTAGGGCCATGCCGGATCGCCGCTTGGACTCCGCCTCGGTGAGGCCGAGCGGCCAGCTGGGATGCCCAGGATTTGGACCGGGTGGACCCCAAGCGCCTTTGGTCGAGTCAGTTGAAGCCCGAGTGATACGCGTGCGCTCCTGAGCTCGTGCATGGACGTCAGGAACGAAGGGTACGCAGGCCGGTGCGGATTTCGCTGACCAGGATCTCGGGCTGTTCCAAGGCGGCGAAGTGCCCGCCCCTGGCGGCCTCGCCGTAGTGGACCAGATTGCTGTAAGTGTCTTCGATCCAGCTCCGTGGCAGGAGCGGGATGTCTCTTGGGAAGACGGTCACCGCGACCGGAAGCGTCAGTTTCGGGCCGGCGAACGTGCCCGACTTGTTTTCCCAGTAGATGCGCCCCGACGACGCTGCGCTGTTGGTGAACCAGTAGAGAGATATCGCGTCGAGTATGTCGTCGATGCTGAGGGCGTCCTCGGCAAGCCCTTGGTTGTCGGTCTTGGACTGGAACTTTTCGTAGATCCAGGCTGCCTGACCAGCGGGAGAGTCTGCCAGAGCGAATCCGACAGTCTCCGGCTTCGTGCCCTGCAGGTGGTTCGATCCACCGAGATCGCCAGCGTAGAGGGCGAGGGTATCCACGGCGTGGCGCTGTTCGGGCGACAAGGTGTCGGGTATCTGTGCGGGAAAGGCGAACTGGGTGTTCAGATGAATTCCGAGCAGCCCCTCAGGTTGCATGGCCCCGAGGGCGGTGGTGACGACAGCACCCCAGTCGCCACCTTGCGCGGCCCATCTCGTATAGCCGAGCCGCTTCATCAGCTCCACCCACGCGCGTGCTATGCGCGGAACGGTCCACCCGGTCTCCGTGGGCTTCTGGGAGAACCCGAACCCGGGAAGCGACGGAACGACGACGTCGAATGAATCGGCGGCGTCTCCTCCGAACGAAACCGGATCGGTCAGCGGGCCGATCAGCTTCAGGAAGTCGACGATCGAGCTCGGCCATCCGTGTGTGAGTATCAGCGGCAACGCGTTGGGATTCTTGGACCTGACGTGGATGAAGTGAATGTCCAGCCCATCAATCTGGGTCAGGAATTGTGGCAAGCGATTGAGCTCGGACTCGAAGCGCCGCCAGTCGTAGCTGCGCTCCCAGTAGCTGACCAGAGATCTCGCGTTCTCTACGCGAACCCCTTGCGACCAGTCGCCCACCGTTTCCGGATCTGGCCATCGAGTCCTGGCCAGCCGCTGCTTCAGATCGTCGATCTCCGAATCCGAGATCGAGACGGTGAACGGGCGGACGAGGGCCGAGGTGGGCGGCGTCAGTGTTGTCATTGACCGTCTCCTGAGCTTTGAAGGTGTCTATTCACGGATGGCCCTGCCGGAGAACGAGATGTGGCGGGTCAGCTGCCGGTGGATGCCGTGCTTGTGTGTGCGCTGGTCGCGACGACGCGGGGTGCGCGAGAGCTGGCCCGGCTGCGGAGGAGTGCGACGGCGACGGCGAGTTGCCAGATGACGATGGTGTAGACGGAGCCGCGTTCGATCGCGCCCGAGGGCAGGCCGGCACCGAAGGTGAGGAAGAGAGCGACTACGGAGACCAGGCCGAATGCTCCGACGACGATGCTGATGAGGCCGATCAGCCGCGTCTCGGGAGTCTTTCGCCAGTGGATGCCCAGGACGAGGGCAAGCACGTTCCCGCCGACGATCGCCAGCGTTGCTCCGGTGAAGTGCAGGGGAAGCGTGCCGTTCTGCTGCGCCTGCAGGGAACCGTGGAAGGTTCCGACAAGGATGTAGCCAACCATAGTCACGACCCCCGTCACGGCGGTGAAGGTACGCCGCCCGCTGATCGTCCGCGATAGCAGCACTGTGGCGATCCCGAACAGGATGCCCTGAACGATGAATCCGGAGTTCATGACAACGTGCAGCGGCGAGTCGAGTTCGCGGCCTTGGAACACCCCGGCCGTTGCGGATCCGAGGTCACTGATCCAGTTGTCGGCGTAGCTGTAGCTAGGCGATTTCCACGCCGCGGCCGTGATCGCCTCGGCGGCGATATAGATCGCCGGGCCTAGCAGGAAGGTGGCAGCGGCGAGGGGGCGGAGCTTGTTCATGATGTGTTCCATTCCGTCTAAACAGCTGAATGGTCGGTCAGATCCGAAGGGGCAGTGTGTTCGGAGGGCGAGTCATCGTGGTCCCAGTCTTCGTTCGAACCAGAGGTGGGCCAGGACTATCAGGGCCAGGTAGACCACGAGCGTTCGGCCACTGACGGCGGTGGCGAGCAGGCCAAGCAGCAGTGGGGCCGCGATGCCTGTGGTGACCCGTGAGATCGTTCTCGGCAGGTCGGAACTGTGGCTGGCGACGCCGGTGACCACGCCGAGGGTGAAGTAGGCCGCAACCGCGCCGCACAGCAGCCAGCGACCTTGCTCGGGCAGTGGGTTGGAGCCGTGCCTGACCACCAGTGAGAGCGGTACGGCGATGGTGGCGACGACGCCGGTGACCAGGCAGTGCAGGCCGAGGGCGGCGCGGGTGGGGATCCGGCCGGCGCGCAGGTGCGGCAGGCCGGCGTATCCGAAGACGACGGACAGGCCGAACATGCCGGCCAGCAGAACGAAGGCCGCGATCGCGGTGGCCAGCAGGCCGAGGTCGTACCGCGCCTCGCTTGAGGCGGCGACGATCTGCACCACCGATTCGCCCAGCACGATGATGACGAAGAGTCCCAGCCGCTCGGAGAGGTGGGCCGGATCGACCGATACCCCGTGGATGACCGGTCGCGCGCCGTCGTAGCGGCCTCCGGATCGTGGCCGACGCCGAGTGCGTTCTGGTGCGGTGAGGTACGACTGGACGCGCTGGAGGATCCTGCTGCCGGAGAGGATCAGGATCAGCAGCAGGTCGAGGCCGACTCCGGCTGCCCAGAGCACGAGTTTCCACTGTTCGTCGGCCCAGAGCGACGCGAACCAGGGCAGCAGTCCTGCGGAGTACTGCACCACCGGGAAGTCCAGCAATACTGCGCCGCGTTGCCACGACTTGGACCCGTAGACGCGCGTGGCGATGTATGCGATGGCGAAGACGTTGAGCGGGCGGATGTCGCTGCTGTGCCCCAGCACTGTGTGCGCCACGCCTGGCACGGACGCGGCCATGGTCCCGAGGCCGAACATGCCGACCATCAGCCGCAGTACGCGGGTCTTGCCGGCGGCGACGTTGCCGTACAGCATGAACGTCGTCCAGGACAGCCACAGAGCCAGGAACAGCAGTGCGTAGAGAGCGAGCGCCGCGGCGTCCAGTTCAGACCCGAGCACGTGTGCCAGGGCGGCCACACCGGCCACCGCCACCAGATCGAAGAAGAGCTCGGCCCAGCTCGCGTGCCGCTCGACCCTGGTGTCCTTGGACTCTTCGTCGATCTTCACCACCGGCGGCCGCCGAGTGGTGACGTCGCGGTGATCACGGGTGCCTGGGTGATGCTGATGTCGGACCTCCGGGACGATGTGGTCGGGTCGGTACGTCGACGATCCGTCAGCCGGCGAGTGTGCTGCTGCTGGTGGCGTGCAGGCCGCGGTCGAGAAAGCTGATCATCCAGGTGAAGCTGTCGTCGACGGATGCGTCGATCTGGAACCCGCCGGCTGCTTCCAGGGTCGAGAACCCGTGCAGGACGCTGCGGAGCATCCGCATGGCGTGGATCTCCTGGCTGGAGTCCAGGTGGTAGCCGCGCAGCATGGCCGCCCAGGAGGCGAGGACCCGTTCGATGCCAGGAACGAGCGGGTCGTCGGGTCCGATAGGGCGGGCGGCATTGCCAGCCACGTACCGGCCCGGGTGTTCCTGCACGTATGTCCGCATTGCTTGCGCGCCGGCGGCGAGGGCGTCGCTGCCGGCCCGGCCCTGGGTTGCGTCGCGAATGGCATCAGCGAGCTCGTTCATGGCCAGGACGCCGATGCGGTGGGCCAGATCGGCTTGGCTGGTGACATGTTTGTAGAGCGCGGGGGTCTTGACGCCGAGCCGTTCGGCTACCAGACCCATGCTGAGGTTCTCGAAGCCGATCTCGTCGACCAGGTCGGCGCCGGCCTCGGTGACCGACTGCGGGGTGAGCCGGGCCCTAGGCATTCGCCAGCGTCTTGCCGAGGAAGGGCCGAGCCAGCGCGAGGATCTGATCCGGCGTCTGGACATGTGGGTAGTGACCGGCACCCTCGATGACGACGAGCTCACCGATGCCGCGGGGCAGATCAGCGATGATTTTCTCGCCCTCGGCGCGGGGGTCGGCCCAGTCGGGGTCGAGGCTGCCCTCGATGACCAGGACGGGGCAGGTGACATTGGCCAGTTGCGCGCCGGCGTCGGTCGGGCTGGTCTTACACATGGCCTGAAGGACCTTCATCCGGCCGGGCTCGCTCAGCTTCGCCTCGATGCGCCTTAGTTCGGCGTCCCAGTCGGCCGGCTTGACCGGGTACGCCGCGTCGAGGTACTTCTTCCAGCTCGCCAGACTTCCTCGGACCATGACCTGCGCCATCTGGCTGTAACCGGTCCGGAAGCGCTTCACCCGCATCAGCCCGCCGAAATCGAAGGGTTGCACGCGGGTGAACGGTGCCAGCTCGATGACGCCGTTGATCAGATCGGGCGCGGTGGCTGCCGCGATGGTCGCCGCGCCGCCGCTGATCGATTGGCCGATGATCACGGCCGGACCGCCGAGGTGGCGCACGAGGGCGACGAGGTCGCCCGCGATGTCGGTGCGACTGTAGCCGTCCCAGCCCAGGCTGGAGTCGCCGCAGCCGCGGATGTCGACGTTGGCGACCCGGTAGCCGGCGCCGGCCAGGGCCGGAGCGAGGAAGCGGTAGGAGTGCCGACTGTCGCCGATACCGTGCGCCAGGACGACGAGAGGGCCCCGCCCGGACACCTCGTAGGCCAGGTTGTTACCGGCGATGCTCAAGGACTCGGTCATGACGACCCTCACATAGTTGGTTAACAACGATTCCTGTAAGTTAATGGAGTTAACTAAATGCGTCAAGCAACCTTCCTCAACTGTGCTCGCAGCTCGTCTGGATGCCGGGTGTCGGCGCAGGCGCAGCGTGCGGCTACCGAGCGCCGTGCACGGTAGGTGAGTGGCCTTCGCTCGCCATGGCGGCGAGGACGGCGTCGAGTAGGCCGGGAAACCTGGCGTCCAGGTCGTCGCGCCGCAGCGAGTGCACGATCACTCGGCCCTGTCTGCGGGCGAACAGCACTCCGCTCTCGCGCAGGACGCGCCAATGATGGGTAGCTGAGGACGCGGGGACGTCCGGCAGCACCGTGCCGCACGTCAGTTCCTCACCTTCGGCGAGGCGCTGGATGATCTGCAATCGCACCGGGTTGGCCAGGGCGTCCAGGACTCCTTCCAGTCGTAGCTGGTCGCGGTCCGGATGGGTGAGTGTTCGCACCCTTCGACTGTACGATAGATTACGTACAATCGCACTGGCAGGACGAAATTGACCAAGGAGAAGTCATGAGCGCGTACCTGGTGATCGAAGCAACCCCGTCGGACGCCGAGCGGTTCAGCGAGTACGAGCGACAGAGCCTCCCGCTGGTGATCAAGTACGGCGGCGAGCCGCTGGCCCGCGACACCGACACGCTCCCGATCGAGCGCGACGATCGCCCCGCGATCGGTGTCGTCATCAAGTTCCCGGACAAGCAGGCCGTCCAGGCGTACTTCGACTCGCCGGAGTACGCACCACTGCGCGCGTTCCGCCAGACCTTTACGCAAGCTCGCGCCTTGGTCATCGAGGACTGAGCCTGAGCTTGCCCACTCATGGCCCGGCGCAGACGCTCGGCCTAGCTAAGCGGCCTCGGGTGAGGTCGAGGCTCGGGCGGCGGTGATGGTCCGCCCCCGCTCCGACTCTCCGAAGCGGTCGAGCATGGCGCGTACCTCGTCGGCGCTCACGTTGGCGCCGAACAACTCGCTGCCCGGTTCGAGTCGTACCCCCTCGGCCAGGCGGCCGGCGACGACCGGATCGAAGCCGAGCGCGTCCACCAGGGCCGCGACCGCGGCGAGGTCGGCGCTGTCGTCGCCGGCGATAGCGATGGCCTTGCGGCCGGTCGCCCCCGCCGGCCGGGCCTCGTCCTCCAGGTCGTGGTAGCCCATGTGGTTGAACGCCTTCACGACGCGTGAGCCGGACAGGAACGCCTGGACGGTCTCGCTCGACGAGGTACGCGGGTTGGTGAGGTCGTCGCGGATGCCGTCGATCTCCCACCAGTAGTTCATGGCATCGACCACGAGCTTGCCGCGCAACGCCTCGGCGGGAACGCTGCGGTACTTGCCGAGGGGGAGGGCGAGGATGACGATGTCGGCGTCCGTCGCCGCGTCGACCGCCGTGGTGGCCTCGGCCCCCGGGGCGAGGACCTCGACGGTGAGGGCGATCTTCGCCGGGTTGCCGGAGCCGGCCACCCGCACCCGGTAGCCGGCGGCGACGGCGAGCCGGGCGAGCACCGTGCCCACCTTGCCGGCACCGAGGATGCCGAGGGTCGCAGGCCGGCTCCGGTCGTTGTCGTTCATGTCGTCCTCTCGCTGGGAATGTGCTGATCAGGCCAGCAGGTCGCGGACCATGGGGATCACCTTCGAGCCGTAGAGTTCCACGGCCCGCATGCGGGCGCTGGCCGGTTGCGCTCCGGCCGAGTAGATGAGGTCGAACCGGCCGACGCCGAGGCTGCGGATCGCGCCGGCCATCCGGCGGGCCACCGTCTCCGGTGAACCGATGTAGAGGGAGCCGTTCTCCACCTCCGAGTCGAACTCCTGACGGCGGATCGGTGGCCAGCCCCGCAGTTTGCCGATCCGATCTCGCATGATCCGGTAGTGCGGCCAGTAGATCTCCTTGGCCTGCTCGTCGGTGTCGGCGATGAAGCCCGGCGAGTGCATGCCGACCGGGTGCGCGGTCGTACCGAGCTGGTCGGCGGCCCGGCGGTAGAGGTCGATGTACGGCGCGAAGCGCTCGGGGGCGCCGCCGATGATGGCGAGCATGAGTGGCAGCCCGTACTGGGCGGTGCGGACGACCGACTGCGGGGAGCCACCCACACCGACCCAGGTGTCCAGGTGACCCGACTCGGTCTTCGGGAACACGTCGGCGTTCTCCAGCGGGGCGCGCAGGGTGCCGCTCCAGGTGACTGGCTTCTCGTCCAGCAACTTGACGAACAGTTCGATCTTCTCCTCGAACAGCGTGTCGTAGTCGCGCAGGTCGTAGCCGAAGAGCGGGAACGACTCGGTGAACGAGCCGCGACCGAGGATGACCTCGGCTCGGCCGTTCGACAGAGCGTCCACTGTGGCGAAGCGCTGGAACACCCGTACCGGGTCGTCCGAGCTCAGCACTGTCACGCCGGAGGCCAACCGGATCCGCGAGGTGCGGGTGGCGATTCCGGCCAGCACCGTCTCCGGCGTGGAGACGGAGTACTCCGGCCGGTGGTGCTCGCCCAGGGCGATGACGTCGACCCCGAGTTGGTCGGCGAGCACGGCCTCGTCGACGACCTGTCGGATCGCCGCCGCGTGGGAGACGAGCTTGCCGGCGTCGTCCTCCGGTACGTCGCCGAACGTGTCCAGGCCGAACAGCAGATCAGACATGGTTGGGCTCCTTAGCCAGCAGCTCCCGGACCCGCGGCGCGACCTCACTGCCCAGCAGTTGGATGGTGCGCGCGCGTGCCTCGCGGGGCAGGTGCATGATGTCGTACTTCAGGTCGAAGCGGCTCAGCCGCAGGTCGCGAGCGACAGTGGCGATCTTCTGCGCCACCGTCTCGGGTGAACCGACGAAGAGCGCCCCGTGGTCGATTTCGGCCTCGTAGCGCGCGCGGTCCGGTTTGTAGAAGCCGCGTTCGGCGGCCAGAGCCGCCACGACCGGCTGCCAGTATCGCCACCACGTCTCCACCGCCTCCTCGTCGGTGTCTGCGACAAGGCCGAGTGAGTGCTGCCCGATTGGCTGCAGGGTATGCCCGAATTGTTCGAGCGCCCTGGTGTAGAGGTCGACGTGGCCGGCGAAGCGCTGGGGACGCCCGCCGATGATCGCGAGCATGAGCGGACGTCCGTGCCGGGCGGCCCGGATCACCGAGTTCGGGCTTCCCCCGACACCGATCCAGGTCGGGATGCCGCCGGGCCGCATCCGTGGGTGCAGGCGCTGCGCGGTCAGCGGGCTTCGTACCGTGCCGGACCAGGTGACCGGTTCGTCCTGCTGCAGCCGCAGGAAGAGGTCCAGCTTCTCCTCGAACAACCGCTCGTAGTCGGCCAGGTCGTAACCGAACAGCGGAAACGACTCGGTCGCCGACGCGCGCCCGAGGACGATCTGGGCGCGGCCGTCGGAGACGGCGTCGAGGGTGGAGAACTCGTGGTAGAGCCGTACCGGGTCGTTGGTGCTGAGCACTGTGACCGAGGTGCCGAGGCGAATCCGCTCGGTCGCCGTCGCGACCGCCGCCAGCAACACGGGTGTCGCCGAGTCGTTGTGACCCTCGCGGTAGTGCTCACCGACGCTGAACACGTCGATTCCGGCCGACTCGGCGAGCCGTGCCTCGTCCACCAGCAGCCGTACGGTCTCGGCGTCGCTGAGGACGCGGTCGCCGTCGGTGGCCACCTCCCCGAACGAGTTGAGCCCCAGCTCGAAGTCTGCAGCTGCCATCGTCTCCTCCTCGGTGCAATCCGGCGGCGGCCCACGGACGAGGACCTACCGGTTGACGTGTCAATGATGCTAACTTGGCGATTGACACGTCAATTCCCGGGAGGGTGAGATGACGGAGGCCACACCCGGCCGGCGGGGCGGGCGCCAACTCCCCACCGCCGACGAACTGCGGATCTGGCGGGACTTCATCGAGACGACGGCAGCGCTCGGCTCCCGACTCGAGTCCCGCCTGCAGAGCGATTCGTCGCTCTCGACGGGGGACTACGCCGTGCTCCTCGCCCTCACCGAGGCGGAGGGTCAGGCGATGCGGTCGTCCGAACTCGCCGCGCACATCGGGTGGGAGCGGAGCCGGCTCTCCCACCACCTCGGGCGGATGGAGCGGCGCGGCCTGATCCGCCGCCAGGAGTGCGCGACGGTGCCCCGTGGGGCGGAGGTGCTGCTCACGACGGCCGGCGCCGAGGCATTCAAGGGGGCCACCTTTCCGCACCTGCGCGCCATCCGTGAACTCTTCGTCGACGCCCTCACCCCGGACCAGATCGCCGCTGCGGGCGAGATCGCCGCGGCGCTACGAGCGCGGCTCGACGTCCTGGGCAAGGACTGACCCCTGACGGATAGTGATCGGTCAATTGCTAAGGGCTATGCCCGGGTGGTCCAATCCTCCAGGAACCCGCCAATCCGCCTGCCCTGGCTGAGACGGCGACGGCTGCCGCCCCGGGAGGTACGACCATGATCGAGACCGCCGCAGCAGAGGCCCGCCGCGTTCGACAGGGCCACCCCGGCCCTCGGCGTACGGAGTCGGTGCTGCCGGAACTGCGGGAGATGTGGTGGGAGACAGGGGTGCGGGCGCGCGCGGAGGCCGGCGTCTTCGCCGTCTTCGCGGAGTTGCCCAGGCTCGTCTGGACGGCCCTCGGTATCAGTTGGCGCGCGGACCGGCTCCGTACCGGTGTGGTGGCCGCGGCGACTGTCGGCGCGGGGGTGATGGCCGCCTTCGGCCTGTTGGCCACGCAGCGGGTGTTGGTGGAACTGTTCGCCGGCGGACCCACCGCCGACAAGGTACGGGCGGCGCTGCCCGCGCTGGCCGTGCTGGCGGCGACGGTCGCGCTCCGCGCGGGGATGGGCATCGCCACCGGGTACGCGCAGAACGGGTTGACGCCCCGGGTGAGCCGTGAGGTGGAGCGGGGCCTGTTCGAGGTGTCCACAGCGGTCCGGTTGGAGGCGTTCGACGCCGACGCGTTCGCCGATGACATGGAACGCGCCTCGCGAGGCACCGAGTCGACGATCGGGCTGGTGCAGGCGTCGATGAACCTGCTCGCCGGGCTGGCCGGGCTGCTCGCCGTGGCGGCTGCCGTCATCGTCATCCATCCGCTGCTGCTGCTGGCGCTGCTGGTCGCCACGGTGCCCAACGCGTGGGCGTCGTTGCGGGCCGGGCATCTGCGCTACCAGACGTACACCACCGGCTCGGTGCGCCGACGTCGACTGTGGCTGCTGCACAAGTTGATGGCCGAACGCGCCTCGGCCCCGGAGTTGCGTTCCTACGGGCTGCGCCGTTTCCTGCTCGACCAGTACGACCGGGTGATGCAGGTGGAGACCGACATCCAGCTCGCCCTCGCCCGGCGGGTCACCACCACCACCACTGTCGGCGCGATCGTCGGTGGCCTCGCCACCGGCACCGTCTACGCCCTGCTCGGGCTGCTGCTCCTGGACGGGCAGATCCCGCTCGCCGCGGCGGCGACCTGTGTCATCGCGGTGCAGTCCGCGCAACGGTCGCTGGCCATCGCCACCTTCCAGGTCGATCACGTCTACACCGAGGGGCAGCACTTCGGCGACTACACCGGCTTCATGACCCGCGCCGACGCGTACCTGCCCGACCGCACCGGATCGGTAGCCGCAGGCGACCCCGATCGGCTGCGCGAGTTGACAGTCGACGCGGTGAGCCTGAGTTACCCCGACCGGGAGGTCCCCGCCGTCGACGGCGTCACGTTGACGATCACCGCCGGGCAGACTGTCGCGTTCGTCGGGGAGAACGGCTCGGGCAAGACGACCCTCGCCGCGATGATCGCCGGCCTCCGCGCCCCCACGGAGGGCAACATCGAGTGGAACGGCCGCCCGTTGTCGGACTGGGACGTCGACGGGCTGCGGGCCCGCATCGCGGTGGTGACGCAGGAGTACCACAAGTGGCCGTTCACCGCGGCCACCAACATCGCCATCGGCGACGTCGACAGCGAGGCCCGGCAGGATCGCATCGAGGCCGCCGCCGGCCGCGCGGTCGCCCACGACATGATCAACGAGCTTCCCCACGGGTACGAGACGCTGCTCGACCGGACCTTCGCGCGCGGCCAGGACCTCTCCGGCGGGCAGTGGCAGCGCATCACTGCGGCCCGTGGGTTCCTGCGCGACGCCGAACTGCTGATCATGGATGAGCCGTCCTCGGCGCTCGACCCCCGGGCCGAGGACGCCCTGTTCCAGACCATTCGGGACCGCAGAGGTCGTGCCACCACGATCCTCATCACGCACCGGCTCGCCAACGTCCGGCATGCCGACCGGATCTTCGTCCTGCACCACGGCCGGCTGGTCGAGGCGGGCACACACGCCGACCTGGTCGCCACCGGCGGTCGGTACGCCGAACTGTTCGCCCTCCAGGCTGCCGGCTACGACGCGAACCTGGCCGAGGGTCACCGGCACACCTGAACCGTCCAGTCGGACCTTCTCCCGCTGGATCGCGGGAGGCTAGGCTTCGGCCCATGTCAGGGTGGCGGAGCCGGACGGCGGACGTGGCCCTGGTGCCCGCCGTGGGTCTGGTCGCCGTCGTGGGCCTGGTGGTGCAGTCGCGCGGCATCGACACCGTCGCCGAATGGGCGGCGCTGCTGGCGGTGCTGCTCTCCACCGGCGCGCTGTACGTCCGCCGGCGTCACCCGGTGCCGGTGGGCGTCGTGGCGCTGGCTGCCATCGGCGCGTACGGGGCGCTGCTGCACCGGCCCGGTCCGATCATGTTGGTGTTCGTCGTGGCGCTCTACACAGTCGTCGACGAGGGATATCTCGCGGTCGCCATCGGGCTCGGTCTCGCCTCGGTGATCGCCTTCGCCGTGGCGGACAGCTACAACCGGTCCCCGAACACCATGAACGGGGCGACGCTGCTGCACGCCGGTTGGCTCGTCGCGGTCATCGTGGGTGTGACCCGCAATCGCCGCGCCTACCTCGCCGAGGCGCAGGCCCGAGCGGTCATCGCCGAGCAGCGGATGGAGGAGGAGGCCCGGCGACGGGCCACCGAGGAGCGGCTGCGCATCGCCCGGGAGTTGCACGACGTGCTCGGCCACCACCTGTCGTTGATCAACGTGCAGGCCAGCGCCGCGTTGCACCGACCCGACCCGGTCCGGTCCGAGCAGGCCCTCACCGCTATCAAACAGACCAGCAAGGAGACGTTGAGTGAGTTGCGCGCGACGCTGGGCGCGCTGCGGCAGACCCCGGCGGTCGTGCCCGTACCCGGTCTGAACCGCCTCGGTGATCTGATCAGGACGGCCGCTCGACCGGAGTTGGAGATCCGCACCGAGCTGGCCGAGACGCGGTCGCTGCCGCCGGAGGTCGACCTGGCGGTGTATCGGATCGTCCAGGAGGCGCTCACCAACGTGGCGCGTCACGCGCGTGCCACCACCGCTGTGGTCCGGGTCCGGCCCGATCACGACGACGTGCTCGTGGAGATCGAGGACGACGGCACCGGCCAGCCGGGTTCACCGGGCAGCGGGATCCTCGGTATGCGGGAGCGGGCGCGGGCACTCGGCGGTTCGTTGACCACTGGCGCGCAGCCGGCCGGGGGCTTCCGGGTCCGTGCCCGTCTGCCGATGCGACCCGACCCGGCGCCGGTGGGGGAGCAGCTGTGATCCGGCTGCTCATCGTCGACGACCAGACCCTGGTACGCGCCGGTTTCCGGTCCATCCTCGACGGTGAGGACGGCCTCGAGGTGGTCGGCGAGGCCGCCGACGGATTCGAGGCGGTGCGGCTGGCCCGGCAACTGCGACCGGACGTCGTGCTCATGGACATCCGGATGCCCGGGCTCGACGGCCTGGCCGCCACCGGTGAGATCGTCGCGAACTCCGATGCTCGCGTCATCATTCTGACCACGTTCGACCTGGACGACTACGTCTACGGCGCGCTGCGCGCCGGTGCCAGCGGGTTCCTGGTCAAGGACACCGAGCCGGCCGAGCTGATCCACGGAGTGCGGGTGGTGGCCCGGGGTGACGCGCTGATCGCGCCGTCGATCACCCGACGGTTGATCGCCGAGTTCGCGGCCCGGGCCACGCATCCCGACCCTGGGCCGCGACTGAGCGTGCTCACCGAGCGGGAGCGTGAGGTGCTGACGCTTGTCGCCGCCGGCCTCTCCAACGACGAGATCGCGGCGCGGTTGGTGCTGAGCCCGGCGACCGCCAAGACACATGTCAGCCGGATCATGACCAAGGCCCAGGCCCGGGACCGGGCCCAGTTGGTGATCCTCGCCTACGAGTCCGGTCTGACCGTGCCCGGTTGGCTCGCTCGGTCCTGACCACCACCGTCGGCTGGTCGGCCGAGACGACCACCGGTGGGGCGGCCTCCGGATGGAACGAGACCAACCAGGCCGATCCCTCGCCGGAACTGGTCGGGTCAGCCCGCCAGGCGGCCGGTGCGGCGCGCGCGAACCAGGGCCAGCCCGCCGAGCACCACGCCGGCCAGTCCGACCGCCAGCGCCACATAGGCCCCGCCTCGCCCGTTGCCCGTGCCGATGCCACTGTCGGAGGTGACCACCACCAGCCCGCCGAGCGCCATGCTGATCAGCCCCGTCGCCAGGGCCAGGACGGCTCCGAGACTTCCCGAGCCGGTACCGAGCCGACTGGCGGGGCGGGCCAGAGCCAGCCCGCCGATGATGATGCCGACCAGCCCCAGCAGGACCGCAGCGCTGGCGCCGAAACGCCCGGAACTCATGGAGAGAGCAGCGGCGGCGGTCGGCTGGGCCGAGACGTGCGCGGCCGCCGGTGCGGCCAGCTCGATCCCTGCGAACGGGGCGGCTACGGCGGTGGCGAGCAGGTGACGGACGGACATTGTGGATCTCCTCGGTCGCAGGACGGGTACAGGCGGCAGCGTATGTACCGGACTGCTCGTGGGTCGTCATGCCGGAGTTGCCAGTGGGCCTACCACCCGGGATGTACGCGCTCGGCACGTCGTACCGCCGCAGTTGTCTCCCCGGGCTCCCCAGGCCGTCGCCCGGCACCTGTCACCTATCGCCCGGGCCGGTCACGAATACGTCTTGACCTGCGGTTTTGTCGGATCCGAGCAGTGGTGTTCGGGGCCGGGGAGTGGTACGACTGATACCTCGGACCGGGTGGTGCGGGGTCAGTTGGAGGTGGCGGATGCGTCTCACGAGCACCACGCCCCGGCGGCGGCCCTACCACCGGACGGCTACGGAGGTCTCGCCCGAGTGCGGGACAGGGGCAGCGTCATCGTGGCCGACGGACCCGCGATGACAAGCCCGGAAAACGCGGAGGAGATGGCAGCCGCCTACGCCCGCGGGCTCGACGCGGGGCGGATCGAGCAACGTCTACAGGGGCATGATGAGCACCTGCGCAGGATCAACGGCTCGATCGACTCGATGACGCAGGCGCTCCGGGCTCTCGCCGAGGAACTCCGCGGCAACGTCACCCTGCTCAGCGCCAACGTGACCGCGGGCCGCCGTGACGCCAGCGAGCGGGACAGGATCGCGGCGGTGCGGCTGGAGGAGGCGGGCATCGTCGAGTCCCAGCGGACGGTCCGGTGGACGGCGTGGCAGCGCTGGTTCGCCGTCGTCGGCGCGATCATCCTGGTCGTGAACTTCGGCCTGGGTCTCTACCTCGCGTTCGGCAGTTGATCTGGCGTTGGGGAGTAGTCGCCATCCGATCTGGGCTCCAGCACCACCACTGTGGTTTCCGACGATCGCCGTGCGGCGTGGGCGTCGAAGTTCTTGTCGGCCTCGCGCCAGCGGGGCCACAGCCGTGACCGCTCGCCGTCGGTGGCGACGCGGCCGCGCACCAGCCGCCGTCCGTCGACCAGATCGACTGACGCGTCCGGTCGTGCCTGGAGGTTGAGCCACCAGGCGGGGGCGCCCTCACCCCAGCCGTTCATCGCCACGCCGACCAGGTTCGGGCCATCCTCGAAGTAGGCGATGATGACGCTGCGCTGCTGGCCGGTGCGGCGTCCGGTCGTGGTCAGCCGCAGGGTGCCCCAGCGGGTCTCGCGGGGTCGCCACAGCCCGGTTCGGCCGCCGGAGACCCGGTACAGGCCCCGGTGCACCGACCAGGCCAGCCGGATGAACCACCGCGGCGGGAGCCACGGTGCCTTCGTTCCCTGAGCGTCCGACATGACGACCTCCTCCACCGACCAAGGCTGACGGCCCGGCGGGCTGCCGCCGCAGTTCCCCGCACCCACTGTGGACCGTGATCCTCAAGTCTTCCGGTGGGAGCGCGACTCGCGTCCGGGTGTCCATGATTCGACCGAGGATCGAACCGATCGGTGGAAGCCCAGCTTCGGTGGCGGGCGGGCTACCGCTGCCAGGCGTCGATGGCGCGGACGCCGTCGCGCACGACCCGGTCCAGGATGGCGGGGTTGCCGCTGGCGCCCTCCCACCCCTGGTCGTCGAAGACCGTCACGGTGCTGTCGACCCGGGCCACGGCGATCTGGCTGGACGCGGTGCCGCCGGTGCGATCGCCGTTCAGGCTCGTCTCGGGCCAGGTCCGGGTCAGCAGCAGCGCCTCGTCGCCGACCCCGGGCAGCGCCTGACTCTTGACGATGACGCGGTATCCGGACTGGTCGTACGAGGGGCACGTCTGCACTGCGGTGCGGAGACGGCCCAGGTAACCCGAAGCGCCGTCGCCGTCGAAGGTGAAGATGGTCTGGTGGATCATCCCCTGCGGCACGTTGCTGGATGGCTCGCCGGCCTTCTGGTAGGTGACGGTCATCGCGGCGCTCGCGGTGACCTGCCGGCCGCCGGTGCCGAACTCGTTGCCACACAGCTTCGGCAGGGCCTCCTCGACGGGCGTCGTCCGCCGGGGAGACTTCCGCAGCTCGGCGGGCAACTCGACGAAGGCCGAGGTCGGGATGGTCACCGGGGTGCTCGCGCTCGTAGATGGTGGGTCTGTCGGGGGCGCTGACGCCGACGGGGCGGCCGGCGCGGTGGTCGCCGGGGCCGAGCCGGGCGGATCCTCGCTGGTGGTGCAGGCAGCGGCGAGCGTGATGGCGCCGAGCAGGGGGAGCAGCGCGAGCGCGCGTCGCGTACGGGTCACCGGCAGTGGTGTGTATCGGCTCATCGTCACCCCTCGTCTGTCCCTGGGCAGTTCCCTGCCCGGTGTCCAACGAAACGACCACGCCTCGGGCATCGACCGGACCACCGGGAATCGCTGTGTCATCGCGTCGGCCGGGCCGCTACGCTGTCCCGCATGACCAGCGTGATCGCTCTGTGCACCGGACTGGCGTCTGACGTCCAGGTCGGTGCGGGGCGACGCCGGCGATCCGTCGCCCGCCCGCGCTGACCTGTTTCCTGCGACCGGCGGATCGAGCCGCCGGTCGTTCGCTGGTCGTCCTCGGTCCGCCCGTATCTCCCCGTCAACGGCTCGCGTGACAGCGCGGGTCCGAGCGAGATCGGCGTACCCATGGATCTTGAAAAGTTGTTGTCCGACCGGCTGGCGCCGGCGTTCGCGGCGGTGGCCGGCGGCCCGGTCGACCCGCTCGTGCGGCGGTCTCCACGTGCGGACTTCCAGTCCGACGCGGCGCTGGCGCTGGCCCGGCGGCTCGGCCGCCCGCCGCGGGACATCGCCGCCGCGGTGCTGGAGCACGCGGTGCTCGACGACATCTGCGTGTCGGCGGAGGTCTCCGGGCCGGGTTTCCTCAACCTGACAGTTGCCGACCGGGCACTGGCCGACATGGTCTCCGGGCTGGCTGGCGACGCCCGGCTCGGCGTGCCGTCGGCTGCCGCACCGCAGACCGTGGTGGTCGACTATTCGGCACCGAACGTGGCGAAGGAGATGCATGTTGGGCATCTTCGCGGCACCGTGATCGGTGACGCGGCGGTGCGGCTGCTGGAATGGCTCGGGCACCGGGTGGTGCGGGTCAACCACCTGGGTGACTGGGGGACACCTTTCGGCATGTTGATCGAGCACCTGGCCGACGTCGGCGAAGCCGGAGCGGCGCACGAGTTGTCGATGGGCGACCTGGACACCTTCTACCGGGCGGCCCGGGCGAAGTTCGACGCTGACGAGGCGTTCCGGGAACGGTCGCGGCTGCGGGTGGTCGCGTTGCAGGGCGGCGACGAGCGGACCCGGCGGTTGTGGCGGCTGCTGGTGACGCAGTCGGAGCGGTACTTCCTGACCGTCTACGACCTGCTCGACGTGACCTTGTCCGAGGGCGACTTCCGGGGCGAGAGCGCCTACAACGACAGGCTCGCGGGCGTCGTCGACGACCTGGACCGGCTGGGGCTGCTGCTGCCCAGCGGTGGGGCAGACTGTGTCTTCCCGCCCGGGTTCACCGGCCGGGACGGCGAGCCGTTGCCGCTGATCGTGCGCAAGAGCGACGGTGGGTACGGCTACCCGGCCACCGACCTCGCCGCGCTGCGGCAGCGCGTCGACGAGCTGGGCGCTACCCGGCTGCTGTACGTCGTCGGCCTACCGCAGCGGCAGCACTTCGCGATGGTGTTCGCCGTCGCCGAGGAGGCCGGCTGGCTCAACCCGCCGGCCCGGGCCGAGCATCTGGGCTTCGGCTCCATCCTCGGTGCCGACGGGCGGATGCTGCGCAGCCGGGCCGGTGAGTCGGTGAAGCTGGTGGGGCTGTTGGAGGAGGCGGTCGCCCGTGCCACCGACCTGGCCCGGAGCAGGAACCCGGATCTGGACGCCGGGACCGCCGACGAGATCGGCCGCGCGGTGGGCATCGGTGCCATCAAGTACGCCGACCTGTCCGTCGACCGGACCACTGACTACGTCCTGGACTGGGAGCGGATGTTGGCGCTGGACGGCAACACCGCGCCCTACCTCCAGTACGCGTACGCCCGGATCCGGTCGGTGCTGCGGCGGGCCGGGACGGCCGCGCGGCCGGACGCGCCCATCGTTGTCGCGCAGCCGGCGGAGCGGGCGCTCGCGGTCGAGCTGCTCGGCTTCGCCGCGGTGGTCGGCGAGGTGGAGCGGAGTCTCGAGTTTCATCAGCTCGCCGGGTACCTGCACCGGCTCGCGACCGCATTCAACGCCTTCTACGAGCGCTGCCCGGTGTTGCGTGCTCCGGACGAGCTGCGGGAGAGCCGGCTGCTGCTGGCCGAGCTGACCGCCCGGACCCTGCGGCAGGGGCTGCACCTGCTCGGCATCCGCACGCTGGAGCGGATGTGACGAGCCCGCCTGCCGGCCCGGTCAGCGGGCCCTCTTCGTGGCCCGCTTCCGGGGCGGCGTCAACAGGTCGGCAATCTGCGCGATGGCGGCGGGCACCAGGCGGTAGTACGCCCAGACCCCACGCTTGTCGCGTTCGAGTAGGCCGGCCTCGGTGAGGATCCGAAGGTGATGACTCACCGTCGGCTGGGAGAGGTTGAGCGCCGAGGTGAGGTCACTCACGGACGCCTCACCTTCCGGCGCCGACTGGATCAGGCTGAGCAACCGGAGTCGCGCCGGATCGGCGAAGGCCTTCAGCACCCCCGCTAGCCGTTCGGCATCGGCCCGCTTGATGGGATCGCCGGTGAGCGGCGAGATCGCAGGCATGGCAGTTTTCGCAGTTCCCACGCCTGCCATAGTGACACCAACACCATCAATAAACCGGCAGATCCGGCACCAGTCCTCCGATGGCGTCCGGATGGCGCGACGGAACCGCCGAACGTGAGTCGAACGTCGACGTCCGTGGTGGCCACAGGGGCCGTGTGGAGCTTCGGGAAGCTCCACACGGCCCTGTGCGTCAGCGGCGCGGTTTGGGTGCGATGCGGGGCAGGACGTACGGCGGCCCGGCGAAGATCAGATCGGACTTCAACTCCTGGTACGCCCGCTTGGGCTGGTAGTTCTCGTCGTAGATGGTGGCCAGGCCCTCCGGCGGGTCGTCGAACCAGCCCGGCACCCACGAATGGTTGTCACTGAAACCCCAGACTGTGTACGACAGGCAGCTCCGCACGGCGAGGCACGCCTTCATCAGCACGCTGAAGTTGGCGGCCGACGCCTGTAGCCGGGGGTTGATCTCCTCCGAGTTGCCCGCCTGCACGCCCTCTGTCAGCTGGCTGCGGACGTCGACCTCGGTGAACGCGGTAGCGACGCCGAGCCCGGCGAACTTCTTCAGCGCGGCGGTCACCTGGAGGGTGTCGAAGTTGCCGTACTGGGTGCCCAGATGGCCCTGGGAGCCGACGCCGTCGATCGGCACACCCTGGGCGCGCAGGCTCTTGGTCATGTCGTACACGAACTGGGTCTTGTCGTCCGCCGGGTTACCCGAGCCGAACGCCTCGATGTTGTAGTCGTTGTAGAACAGCAGGGCCTTGGGGTCGGCGGCCCGCGCCCAGCGGAAGGCGTCGGCGATGTAGCCGGGCCCGAGGTTCTGCGCCCAGAAGCCCTTGTAGTGCAGGGTCGACGGGGTGTCCCACGGGTCACTGACCGCCTCGTTGACCACGTCCCACTGCCAGATCTTGCCCTTGTAGCGGTTGACGACAGTGGTGATGTGCTTGCGCAGCAGCTCGCGCAACTCCTGCTTGCTGATGGAACCGTCGGCGACGCCGCTGGTCAACCAGGCGGGCAACTGGTTGTGCCAGACCAGCACGTGGCCGCGCACGCTCTGCCGGTTGCGCTTGGCGAACTCGACGAACTGGTCGGCCGGTGCCCAGTTGTAGGTGCCGCGGGTCGGCTCCAGGCTCTCCCACTTCATCACGTTCTCGGCGGTGACCGACGCGAACTCGGTGGAGGCCAGCTTGCGGTACTGCGGGTCGCTGGCGTCGTTGAGGGCATCCATGCTCACCGCGGTGCCGACGTGCAGGCCGTGGCGCAGGCCGAGGGTGCCGAGGCTCTGCGTCGTGGGGTCGTACGGCCGACTCGCGGTGGCCGGCACCGTGTTCAGCGTTGCGACGGTCGCGACGGCGACCAGGCCGACTGTCGACCACTGTCTCAACTTCATGTGCCTTCCCTTCCAGACGATCAATAGACAAATGTCGATCTAGGAGGTGAGGGTCCGGTGTTGACGGACGGGGGTGTGGGCGGGGTCGGGTGCTGCCGGTAGTTCCGGCCGGAAACCGGAAACTTGTTCGAAACGTTAAGCCGATCTATGTCTGGGCGTCAACGCCGAAAACTTCCGGAAATTCATCACATGACCTGCGGGGTGCTGCGCCGCTCGCGGCCGAAACTTTCGACGACCAGCGACGGGCGACCGGCGACCGGCGAGGTTCGGGCGGTGAGGTCGTCGTGGCGCACGCCAACGGGCATCGCCGACCCGGTGGTCGACGATGCCCGGTGGCGCTACGGAAGAATGGTCAGCGCAGGCCGGCGAAGAGGTCGTCCTCGGGGGTCGGCGAGCCGGTCCGGTCCCGGACCCGCAGGAAGGTCTCCATGCCCATTAGCTCGGTGAACCGCTCCTGGCCCAGTTGCAGAAAGAAGATGTTCTCGGTCTGACTGGCGTGGGTGGCCAGCGCGCCGAACTTCTGCGCGCCGTACTTGCTGGTGTCGACCCAGGTGGTGATCTCGTCGTCCGGCAGGCCGAGCTGCGGCTCCGCCGCGTCCGGCTCGGCCCACTCGACGCCGAGCTCCTTCATGATCCGGCCGAACTCCGCGAACGCCGTACGCGGCACCGTGGTCCAGTAGACCTTCGCCGGGACGTCCGTCTGCTCGACGGCGGCCATGGTGATCCGATGAGCCTGGATGTGGTCCGGGTGGCCGTAGAAACCGTTCTCGTCGTACGTGACGATCACGTCCGGCTGGTACCGCCGGATCAGCTCCGCGAGCCGGGCCGCGGCGTCCGCCACCGGCGTCGTCCAGAACGCGCCGGGCAGGTCGTTGGTCGGCCAGCCCATCATTCCGGAGTCGGCGTAGCCGAGGGTCTCCAGGTGGGTGACGTTCAGCGTCGCACAGCTGGCCTCCAGCTCGGCCTGGCGCATCGCCACCACGGCCGCCGGGTCGTGCCCCTCCTCGCCCGGCTTGACCCCACCCGGGCCGTCCCCACATCGCCCGTCGGTGCAGGTCACCAGCACTGTGGTGACCCCCTCGGCGGCATAGCGGGCAAGGACGCCGCCGGTGCTCGTCGCCTCGTCGTCGGGGTGGGCGTGCACCGCCATCAGGGTCAGAGGTCGCTCAGCCATGCCATCACCCTACGGTCATCCGGTTACGGCCCCACGACCTGCACCGGGAACGAGGCCGTCCTCGTCACCCCGACCACCGAGTACGACACGATGACGGTCTGCGCCCCCGCGGTGGTGAGGTCGTACCCCGAGACCGTGTACCCGCCGTGGCCGTGCGCCAGAACCTCGTCCCGCACCCCGTCGGTGTAGTCGGCCGTCACCACGAGACCCGTGAGGTCGAGGGGCTCGCCGACGGCGTACGTCGTCCTGGTCGGTGGCGTCCGTACCGCGACGCTCGTCGGGTCCGCACCCCGCATCGCGGCGTGCTCCGCCTGGGTGAGGGCGAAGACGCTCCCGTGCCGCAGCACGCCGTCCGCCAGGTCGTATTCGGGTTTCCGGCTCCAGTCGACGGGCGTCCAGTCGCCCGACGCGAGATCTGCGCTCCAGTACGGGTGCAGCTGCTCCTCCAGGTGGTTGCCGGAGGGCGACCCGGCCCAGATCTGGTCGGCCCAGAGGTAGTAGCCCGGCCCGCGTACGTCACCGGGGTTGGCCTTGACCACCATCGGCGCTTCGGCGTAGGTGGTGTTCATCGCCCGGTGGGTGATGCAGCTCGCCACCAGTTCCCACTCCTCCGCAGGAGCGAGGATGGAGGACGACCGCTCCTGGTAGATGTCCTCCGAGCCGCACGACGGGACGTACGGTGTGACCCCGACACCGGTGGACGTGCGGTCGCTGACAAAACGGTGGTACGACCCGTCGGTGTCGTCCCGGATGATCACCGCGTCCAGCGTCCCGTGGTGGGGGCGGTCACTCATGACCCGTGCCGGAGTGAAGGTCACGAAGTCCCGGGTGGTGCAGTAGAGGGTCTGGTTCCGGGTGACCGGGAAGCGGCCACGCGGATCGGTGCGATCAGGTGTGTAGTACGTCCCGGGGGGATACATCGACGAGGTCCAGTAGACGACGTAGGCGTCGATCGACTCGTCCCAGATGGCCTCCGGGGCGAACGCCATGCCTGCCTCTTCCGGGGCCACCAGCACGTGTCGCTGCTCGGACCAGGTCCGCAGGTCGGTGGACTCCCACACCTCGATGTGCCGGCTCGCGCCGCTCTGCGCCCAGTCCCAGCCCTGCCACCCGTACGCACAGCCATCGACGTTCAGATCGGTGGCGACGAGGTAGAACCGGTCCCCCGCCGGGGAGCGGACGACGGACGGGTCGCGAACTGCGTGCATGCCCCTGGTGGACCGGAGCACCGCCTGCCCGTCGTTGACAGCGGTCCAGCTGGTCGGATCGTTTCCGATGCTCGCGGCGAGGTAGAGCTGTTGCCCCGCCTGACTGTTGGACCGGGCGAAGTTCGCCATGCCGTAGCGCGAGAAGGGGGCGAGCGGGACCCCGGGGCGCTCCTCGGTCTGTGTCACCGGATCACCTTCCGCCGCCACTGGGCTCGTCGGAGCTGGCATCCTACCCAGTTCGGCATCCCCCGAGGGGTCCTTGTGTGAACGGTGCTCAGGCTCCGGGCCGGTCGCTAGATTCGGCCGTGATCAGCACCTCCGAGCAGGTTCGGACGCGGGGAGAAGTCGATGGCAAAGGCCGCTGGCGGGTTCACCGACCTGCGACAGGTCGAGGCCGGAGTCCTGAACGTCGGATACGTGGACGCCGGGCCACCCGACGGGGACGCGGTGATCCTCCTGCACGGGTGGCCCTACGACATCCACAGCTTCGCCGACGTCGTACCGCTGCTCACCGCCGCCGGTCACCGGGTCGTCGTTCCGTACCTGCGGGGCTACGGCACGACCCGGTTCCTCTCCGACGACACCATGCGAAACGGCGAACCGGCGGCCATGGGGCTCGACCTCATCGCCCTGATGGACGCCCTGAAGATCGACACCGCGAAACTCGCCGGGTTCGACTGGGGCGCGCGCACCGCCGATGTCGTCGCCGCGCTGTGGCCCGAACGCTGCCGGGGGCTGGTCTCGGTGAGCGGCTACCTGATCGACGGGCAGAAGTCGGGCACGGTGCCGTTGCCGCCGAAGGCGGAGTTCGCGTGGTGGTACCAGTACTACTTCGCCACCAAGCGCGGTCGCGAAGGGTACGACAAGAACCGGCGCGACTTCGCCAAGCTGATCTGGCACACCGCCTCGCCCCAGTGGACGTTCGACGACGCGACGTTCGACCGCAGCGCGGCGGCGTTCGACAACCCCGACCACGTCGACATCGTCATCCACAACTACCGCTGGCGGCTGGCCCTCGCCGACGGCGAGCCGCAGTACGACGAGATCGAGAAGCGTCTGGCCGCGAAGCCGAAGATCACGGTGCCCAGCATCTCTCTGGAGGGGGACGCCAACGGAGCGCCGCACCTGGAGCCCACCGTCTACGGCAAGCAGTTCGCCGGCCCGTACGAGCACCGGACCGTCGGGGGCGGTGTCGGGCACAACCTGCCGCAGGAGGCGCCGCAGGCTTTCGCGGACGCCGTGCTGGAGGTCTGAGTCGTCAGGGCGTCGGCCGTTCCACCCGCACCGGATCGCCGCGAACCAGCCCGTCGTGGATGCGCCACCGGGCGGCGGTGACGGCACGCCGCGCCTCCTCGTCGCCGTGCTCGATGCGGTGGCGCAGCAGGTCCAGGGCGATCCGGCGGTTGAGACTGAACTGCCGCTCCTCGTCCACCACGACCACCAGACCAGACGGACGGTGGGTTGCGCGTACCGCAGTGCTGGCCTTGTTCCGGTGCTGACCACCCGGCCCGCCGGTACGGCAGCCGACGATGTCGACGTCCGCCTCGCGGAACGTCGTGGGCCGGGCGTCGCGTTCGGGCGGCTGGGCGGTGACGTACCAGTTCTTCCGGCCGACGCCCGACCGGTACGGGCTGGGGGCCTGCCAGCACAGCGTCCCGGTCCACGTGGCCGCGAACGCCTCGGCGTCAGCGCCGGAGATACGGATCAGCACCGACCGGTAGGTGCCGGTGCGGTCACCGGGCACCGCCTCGACCTGCTGGACCGTCAGACCTCGGCGGGTGCCCTCGTCCCGCAGGCGGCGTAGCAGGTGACTCACCGCCCAGGCGCACTCCTGCGGCCCGCGCCCGGCGGACAGCAGCAGGAACGCGTTCACGACCGGCCTCGCCGGCCGCGGTGGCCCCGCCGGTCCGGTCGTGCGGCGGACCCGAGGTCGGGCGTCTTGTAGGTGACCACTGGCGTCGTGCTGACCACCGGCGTGGCCAGCTGGTGCGCGACCAGGTCGGTGATCACCTGCTCGATGCGCTTGTACGCCGTGGGCGCCTCCTCGAAGAGCAGCTGCCGGTCACCGCAGACCACCAGCGACCCCACCGGGGTACGGCGTAGCTCCTCGACCGTGTGCTTGGCCCGGCCCCGCCGCAGGGCGTCGGCGCGCGACATCTTGCGGCCAGCTCCGTGGGCCACCGAGTGGTTGGCGTCCGGCCCGGCGTGTGCGGCCACCAGGTAGGAGGGCGTTCCCCGGGTACCGGCGATCAGCACGTCGCGCCCGTCACCCGGCGCCGCGCCCTTGCGGTGCAGGTAGACCCCGTCCCGGACCTCGACCAGGTTGTGGCACTGGTCGACGATCGGCGCGGTGGGCTCGGCCCCCAACGCGTGCGCCACCCGGGCGGCCAGCACCCGGCGGTTGAGCGAACCCCACCGCACCGCCTCGTCGTGCATGCCCAGGTAGGCGGCGGGATCGGGAGCCGCCCCGGCGCCGTGGACCTCGGTGTGCGCCCGCAGGATCCGCTCGCCCAGACCGCGCGAACCGCTGTGCACGATGAGCACCAGATCGCCCGCGTCGAGGCCGAGCCGGCCCGCGTGCCGTACGTCGAGGATGGTGTCGACGCGGGCCAGCTCCACGAAGTGGTTGCCCCGGCCCACCGTCCCGAGACCGTCGAGGTGGCCGGCCGGAACGTCACCGTCGACGGCGGCCCAGGCGGGGTCGTCGGCGTCCCGTACCGGGTCGAGCGCCTGGTCGAGGTCGGGGAACCGGGCGGCGAGCCGTTCCGGTACGGCCCGCTTGAGCTTGATCGGAAACACGGCGATGCCGCAGCCGATGTCGGAGCCCACCAGGAACGGGTACAGCACTGTCGACGCCATGGCCGCGCCGATGGGCGCGCCCTTGCCGGGATGCAGGTCCGGCATCGCGGCGACGTGCCGCATGCCGTCCAGGGCGGCGACCTGTTGGCACTGCGCGAGCGCATCGGACTCGATCCAGCTCGCGGGAGAGGCGAACACCGTGACGGTGGCCGGGGCGGACGGGGGCAGGGGCTCCCGAGGGAGGTGGTGCTGGGACAAGGAGGCTCATCTCTGGCTGCGAACGTGAAAACGGACGGCGTCACGGCCCCCGGGAGGCATCACCGGTGGCGCGGAGCAGGTGTGGTGTCCGTCAGTACGTCATGGACGTCACTCTGGCCGAGGCGCGCCGGGCACGACAACTGATTTTCCTTCACGACGTACGCTGCCGCGATGAGCGCACCGCGTCGCATCCTGGTCTACGGGGTGTACGGCTCCGGCAAGTCCACCCTCGCCGCGCGGTTGGCCGAACACCTCGGCCTGCCCTGGTATCCGGTGGACGACCTGCTCTGGCAGCCGGGCTGGGTCGAGGTGCCGGTCGCCCAGCAGCGCAGCCGGATCGAGGAGATCTGCCGACGGGACCGCTGGATCATCGATGGGGCGTACCACGGCTGGCGGGACGTCCCGATGGCCCGCGCCGACCTGGTCGTCGGCCTAGACTATCCACGATGGCGCTCGTTCGGACGGTTGCTCCGCCGCACCGTCCGCCGTGTGGTCACGGGCGAGGTCATCTGCAACGGCAACCGCGAGTCGCTGAGCAGCGTGCTGTCCCCGGATTCGATCCTGGTGTGGCACGTCACCGCGTTCGGCCGGGCCCGACGGCGGATGCGGGCCTGGCAGGCCGACCGGTCCGCGCCGCCCGTGGTGTTGCTGCGTTCCCCGGCGGAGTTGGACGTCTGGCTGAGCGGGCTGCCCCGCCGGTGAGGCGAGTGGACGTCGGACTTCGCGCCGCCGCAGGGCAAGGCCGGCAGCGCGCGAGACCTACGTGGTGCGCATCGGCTGACCGTCCATGGTGAATGCGTCGTCGGCCCGCTCCGGTGGGGAGCGGGCCGACGACGTGACGTGGCCCGGCCGGGATCACACCGGCCGGGCCACCGATCAGGACTCCAGGCGTCGACGCCGGGCGAGGAGGAACGCGACAGCACCCAGGACGACCATCACACCTCCGACGCCGGTCATGGCCGGGACCACACCGCCTCCGGTGACCGGCAGGATGGGTTGCTTGCCGCCACCACCAGGTTTGCCGGGTGCGCCAGGGCTGCCAGGCGCACCGGGGCTGCCGGGGGCTCCGGGCGCTCCGGGCGCTCCGGGGGGTCCGGACGGACCAGGTGCGCCGGGGCTACCCGGTGCTCCCGGGCTACCGGGTGCGCCGGGGGCTCCGGGTGCTCCCGGGCTACCGGGTGCGCCGGGGGCTCCGGGTGCTCCCGGGCTGCCGGGTGCGCCGGGGGCTCCGGGTGCTCCGGGGCTGCCCGGTGCGCCAGGGCTGCCGGGTGCGCCGGGGCTGCCGGACGGGCCGGGTGGGCCGGTGGGCCCAGGCGGGCCTGTCGGTCCGGGCGGGCCTGTCGGCCCGGCGCAGATCGGTGCGGTGATGACGTTGGTGTCGAGGGTGACGGCCTCGGTGCGCGCCAGCGCGCGGCCCTGGAGGGTCGCGCCCGTGGCCATCGTGATCGCGGCCTGAGCCATGATGGTGCCCACGAAGGTGGTGCCGGTGCCGATCGTCGCCGAGCTGCCGATCTTCCAGAAGACGTTGCAGGCCGACGCTCCGTTGATCAGCACGACGCTGCTGTTCGACGCCGTCGTCAACGAGGAGTCGACCTGGAAGATGAATACGGCCGACGGGTCGCCCTGACCGTTGAGCGTCAACGGTCCGGTCAGTTGGGCGGCCCCGATCCGGTAGACCCCCTCGTTGAGCGTGTTGCCACCCAACTCCGCCGGCAGGTTGGTGAACGGGGTTCGGCCGGCGGCGTCGTTGAAGGCGATGGTCAGGTCGCTCTGAGCTTGGAGCGCGACAGCGTCACCGAGGTGCACCTCGCCGCCGATGGTTGCCGTTTCGAATCCGGACGAGGTGACTCCGGGGAACCGCCCGAGACTCTGGGCCAGGAAGCTGGGGCCGGTGTTGGTCGGCTCCGCCCCGGCCAGGACGGAGAAGTCGGCTGCCGTCCCCAGGTTGACCGGTGCTTCCTGCGCGTTGGCGGCGGTCGAGCTGAAGAGCAGCAGGCTGGCTGCCACCGTGGCGGCTGCGCCAGCCGCGAGCGACGGCAGGACAACTCGCCGCCGTAGCCAATGTGTGGGTTTAGCTGTCACAGAACACCCTCCGTGGGTACTACTCGCAGGAGACGGCCAGCGAGTGGCGTCCTGCGTGATACGGCCTGTACGGCGCCGATAAGCGCGCTGACCACCACATCACGTCAGGTGTTCCAATGGGGGTAAATCAGGACAATAACCCACGCCTGTCTATCTGAATTGGACTGATGTTCGCGTTCGCGTTCGCCGGTCCCGTGGGTATCGGGCGGGCGTGCGACCGGGCCACCGAGCGGATCTCGGCCTAGCGGCCCGTGGGGAGTGGCCTGATCGCACGGCCGAGCACGCAGGGGGAGGATGGGCTGTTGCTGGTGGCCGGGAAACGGAAGCGGCGCTGCTCCTCCACCTCGAAGCCGGCCGCCGTGATGGCGGCGACGGTGTCACGGCCGGTGTGGCAGCCGGCGAACAGCCTCGGCCACAGCGTGGCGTCGACGATTCGCTGGGCGCGGTGCAGACCTGTGGTCTCCTCCGCGGCCACGTGCTCGAAGAACCGCACCTCGCCTCCGGGGCGCAGCACCCGGCTGATCTCGGCCAGCGCGCTCGGCTGATCGGGCACGGTACACAACACCAACGCGACCACCGCCGCGTCGAACTCGCCGTCACCGGCGGGCAGCGCATCGGCCAGACCGTCGACGACAGTGACCGGAACCGGCGCGTCCGCCGCGGCGCGCTCGGCAGCGGCACGGAGACGCCGCTCCGGTTCGACAGCGACGACCTGGGTCACCCCCGGTGGGTAGTGGGAGAACATCCGTCCGTTGCCCGCACCGATCTCGATCACACGGCCGGACAGGCCGGCGACCAGGTCCCGCCGGAACGCCGCCGTGCCGGCGCGGTCCATGGCAACGCTGAGGCGCTCGTACACCCGGGCGAACACGGGGTGGGACACCGTGGCCACGTCGACCTCCTGATCTTTCGTTGAACTGCTCTGCGCCGATTGTCCTGCATCCGCGCACGCTTTCCGTCTTACTGATTGGCAGCACGACTCAATCCAGTGCAGACAGGAGTGGTTCGACCATGAAGATCGTCGTCATCGGGGGCAGCGGCCTCATCGGTTCCAAGCTGGTGGACCGCCTCGGCGCCCAGGACCACGAGGCGGTGCCGGCATCGCCGAAGACCGGCGTGAACACCCTGACCGGCGAGGGAGTGGCCGACGCGCTCACCGGCGCCGAGGTCGTCGTCGACGTGTCGAACTCGCCGTCGTTCGAGGACGCCGCCGTGCTGGAGTTCTTCGAGACGTCCACCCGGACGCTCCTCGCCGCCGCGTCGGACGCCGGGGTGAACCACTACGTGGCGCTCTCCATCGTGGGGTGCGACAGGATCCCGGACAGCGGGTACATGCGCGCGAAGGTCGCCCAGGAGAAGCTCATCGTCGCTTCCGGAATGCCGTACTCGGTGGTGCACGCCACCCAGTTCTTCGAGTTCCTCCGGGGCATCATCGACGCCGGCACGGACGGTGACACAGTGCACCTCGCGCCGGTGCTCATTCAGCCGATGGCCGCGGACGACGTCGCGGCAGCGGTGGCCGAGGTCGTGCTCAGCGCGCCGACGAACTCCGTGGTCGAGGTCGCTGGCCCGGAGCAGTTCCGCCTCGACGAGCTGGGCCGATCCCTCCTCGCCGGCCAGCAGGACCGTCGTTCGGTGGTGGCCGACCCCGACGCCCGGTACTTCGGTGCCAAGCTGGGCGAACGCTCGCTCGTCCCTGCCGATGGCGCCCGCGTCGCCGGCACCAGCCTGGACGACTGGCGTACCCGGGGACAGTGAGCCGGCCCGTTACCCCGTCGTCCCGGTCGGGCCGCCCCGCCTGCCGAGGCGCTGCACCAACTCCCGTACCGCCTCGGTGAACGGTTCGTCGGACTCGCCCGTCCAGTGCCCGTGAATGGGTGGGGCGACGCTGTCGCCGGGGGGTGTCACCACGTCGCGGGGATCACGCTGTCGACGATCCACAGCGGCGGCCGGGTCACCGCTGGTGGCCGGCGCGGGACGCGGGGAGAAGACCCAGCCACCGATGGGGTCGGTGTCGCGCCACAGGTTCACCCAGCGCCAATCCACCCGCCGACCGATCTCGCGCAGTGCCGCGTCGTTGACGTAGGCGGGGAAAAGCCGTGCGTAGAGGCGGCGCAGCGGTGACCCGTGGGTGAGCAGGGCGACCCGGTCGCCGACCTGCTGCGGCAGTTGGAGCACCGTGGCGGCGAGCAGGACCGAGCCGTGGCTGTGCCCGGTGAGCAGCACCGCGTCGCCGCGCTCGACGAGGTAGGTGATCCGGCGGGTCAGTTCCGGCACGGCCCGCTCCGAGTAGCAGGGCGGCGCGAACGGGTGGGCGGCCCGGGGCCAGAAGGTGCCGAGGTCCCAGAGGACACCGATGTGCCGGCGGTACGGCTCGGTCCGGTACGCGAAGATGCCGCCGATGATCAGGCCGAGGATGATCGCCGCGATCACCCAGCTACCGAACGCGATGCCGAACGTGACCGCGTCCGCCGGCAACCTCACGTTCCGCTCGATGACGTCGCTCGGGACCTGCCCCAGCAGACCGATGGTGGTGGTGGCCGTCCCGAGTCCGGTGAGGCAGCCGTAGAGCACGGCCAGCGGCACCAGTTTCTCGGTGAAGCGAGCCCGGGCTATCGCGTCTCGGACCTGCCGAAGTCGGGGCCCCGCCTCGGCCGGCGGGTCCGGAAAGTCGCGCGCGACTATCGCCGCCGCGGCCCGGCGTCGACTCCGGCGGGAGATCAGGACGACGAGGCCGGAGACGACCACCGTGATCAGCAGGGCCCGAAAGAAGCCGTAGATCGCCCAGGTGTAGGCCCGGGGCGGGCCGGAGGCGATGCCGTCGCCGGTCGGCACGTCGCGGTCCAGGAAGTCCGCCACCCGGTAGACCAGTTCGGCGGAGTACGCCACCGCCATGCTGATCCCGGTGGCGGCGACAACGAGAGCGCCCAACCCGAACAGCGGGGTGGCGTCGCGCTCTCGGCGCCGGTGCCAGAGCAGCACCACGCCCAGGGCGGCCAACAGCGCCGTCTGCGCCACGAAGAGGCCGGCCAGAGTCGCGTCATAACCGGGGAGCCCGTGCTCCTGCGTCCACGGCTGGGAACTGGTGGACACGTACGCCACGACGGCCACGGTCAGGATGACGGAAGTGGTCCGGAGGGTGCGGGTGACCCGGTCGAGCCGTTGGTCGCCGGGGTCCCGGTCGATCAGCGGCGGTGTGCAGAGCACCCCCACGCAGCCCGCCAGGATCACGCCCGTGATCGCCGTCAGGGCGATCGTGCCCGCCGAGGCGTCACTCGCGCCTCGGGCCAGGAGCAGGACGAGGTCCAGCGTCGCGAAGGCCGCCGCGACGTGGATGGCCCGCAACCGGCCCACCAGCGGCTCGGCGTCCCACTGACCGATCGTCCCGAGCCGAGACGCGGAGCCGTCATCATCGGGTGCCCGAAACGCCTCGAAGGTCCTCCCCGGACGGCAACTGACCCGCCAGATCAGGCCGATCGCGGCGGCTGGGACCAGCGCGAGCACCGCCAGTCGCTGACCGGTCGGCCGCCCACCCAACCAGGACAACCAACTACGTCCCGCCAGGCAGTCCGGTGAGGCCAGGCACCCCCAACCGACGAGATCCACTGCCACGCCGGCGATGGCGAGCACGTACAGCACGGTGAGCGTGAGCGCCAGCACCCGGCACAGGGACTTGACCGCCGCCCCGGATCCGGGGTTCGCCGGGCGCATCCAGATCGCGACGTTGACCAGCATGAAGGGGAGCAGGAAGACCACCGCCAGGGTGCGGGCCACGGTCCCGGAGGGCAGGTCACCCCAGCGGTACGCCTCCAACGTCACACCGCGCACACCGGTGGTGTCCGAGCACCGGGGGCGCGGCCGGTAGAACCCGCCACTGCGGTCACCGGCGACCTGCCCGGTCTGTTGCAGGTCCAGCACCTGCGCGGCGCTCGCGCCGGAGACTCCGTGCACCCGTAGCTCCACGACGTCACCGGAGTCGTCCGGCCCGCTCAACCGCGCTGATCCATCCGACGTCCTCCCGAGGCGTCTCACAGCCCTTGTCCGCGCGACCCGGCCCCGTTCCCACGCCGGAGCCGCCGACGGCAGAGCCGGGTCTACCCGAACCAGACGACCTCAATCGCGGCGGGCCGGGGCGCTACCGCCCAGGCAGGGCCCGACCGGAGGTCTTTGTCGCTTCGGGTACGTCGTCTCGGCCCGCCTTCGCCAGTTCGTTGCGGTAGGCCCGCGGCGAGAGGCCGGTGGTGCGCTTGAAGGCCACGCTGAAGGCGCTCTCCGAGCCGTATCCGATGGCCTGGGCGATGGTGGCGACCGTGTCGGAGCTGCGTCGGATGCGGTCCGCCGCGAGTTCGATCCGCCACCCGGTCAGGTACTCCAGCGGGCCCACCCCGACGACCTTCTTGAAGCGGGCCGCCAACGTCGACCGGGAGACGGTGGCCGCCCGGGCGAGTTCGTCCACCGTCCACGGGTGCGCGGGTCGCGCGTGCATCGCACGTAGCGCGGGAGCGACCACCGGGTCGGTGAGACCGGCCAGCCACCCGGTGGTGGGCTGTTCGTCGCGGGTCAGGTGCAGTCGCAGGACCCGGATCAGCAGGATCAGCGCCAGGTGTTCGGCGACGAGGTGGGAGCCGAGTCGCGTCGATCGCAGTTCCGCGTCGATCTCGGCGAGGGCCCACTGGACGGTACCGGCCTCCGGGGTGTCGGCGGGCACGTGGATGACCGGCGGGAGGTTGTCCAGCAGCAGGCTGCGCGCCCGTCCGCCCAGCGTGAAGGCGCCGCCGATGAGGAACACGTCGTCACCGTCGCCGACGTGCGCCACACCGTCGGTGGCGGCGGCGAAGATCGGGTACGCGGGCTCGACCGGCACCTCGGGGTCGCTGAAGAGGGTGTAGGCCGCCGGTCGGGTCAGCAGGAAGCAGTCCCCCGCACCGAGGTTGATCGGCTCGGCATGGCCGTCGACCCGCAGCCAGCACCGGCCCCGCCGGACGGCGTTGAACTTGGCCCCGGACGGTGGGTCGAAACCGACTGCCCAGCGCCCGCCCCCGACCAGGCCGGCGGAGACGTGGCTCGTCGCGCCAAGCAGGGCCAGCACATCCTCCAGCGGATCCATCCCCACCTTTTCTGGACGCTCACGAAAGTATGAAGGACTCCAGACTATAGGCAGTCCGATCGGGGCGTTCGTAGCCTGGGTTTCATGACAGCGAACCCACGCCTCACCACCCCGTTCAACGCCCGCACCACCGCCGCCGAGGTCCTCGACGGTGTCGACCTCACCGGACGCCGGATGATCGTCACCGGAGGGGCCTCCGGCATCGGTGTGGAGACGGTGCGCGCGTTGGCCGGGGCCGGCGCCGAGGTCACCGTCGCGACCCGGAATCAGCGGGCGGCCGACCGGCTCGCCGAGGAGTTCGCCACCGATGCCACCCGGGGCACGGTTCGGTCGTCCGCCCTCGATCTCGCCGACCTGGCGTCGGTCGACGCCTTCGTCGCGGCCTGGCAGGGCCCGCTCGACGTGCTGATCGCCAACGCCGGAATCATGGCGATCCCGACCCGCCAGCTGACCGCCGTGGGCTGGGAACTCCAGCTCGCGACGAACCACCTCGGCCACTTCGCGCTGGCCCGAGGGCTGCACGACAACCTGCGGGCGGCCGATGCGGCCCGGGTAGTGATGGTCAGTTCCGGGGCGCACCTGGCCGCGCCGTTCGACTTCGACGACCCGCAGTTCGAGCGCCGCCCGTACGACCCGTGGTCGGCCTACGGCCAGTCGAAGACCGCGGAGGTCCTGCTCGCGGTCGGCATCACTCGCCGCTGGGCGAGGGACGGGATCACCGCGAACGCCCTCAACCCCGGGTACATCTTCACCAACCTCCAGCGTCACATCGACGACGACACGATGCGGGCGATGGGCGCCATGGACGAAGCGGGCAACCTCATCGAGGCGGAGTACTACAAGAAGCCCTCCCAGGGCGCGTCGACCACCGTGCTGCTCGCCGGCTCGCCCCTACTCCACGGCGTTGGCGGCCGGTACTTCGACGACAACCAGGAGGCAGAGGTCATTCCCGGTGGCCCCGACGCTACCGGCGGAGTCGCCGCCCACGCGCTGGACCCGGCCGCGTCCGACCGGCTCTGGGCGTACGCCGAGAAGGCGCTCGCCTCGCGCTGACGGCGGCCGGGCCGTGCCGGCGAGGATTGATCCGGCCGTAACGGGGTAGGTGCCGCCATGGTCGCTGCCGGTCGGCGCGGAGCGGACGCGGGCCCGTCGACCGTCGCCCGGTGGTGGGACCGGGTGGTGGCCGCGTTGCGCGACCGGGCCCGTCGGGTACGGAGCATCGGCGGCCTCGCCCTACAGGCCGGCCTGGCCGCGGCGCTGTCCTGGCTGGTGGCGCACTCGCTGCTACAGGTGTCGCAGCCGGTCTTCGCGCCGATCTCCGCCGTCTCGACGCTCGCCGCGTCCGTCGGCCAGCGGTTGCGTCGCACCGTCGAGCTGATCATCGGCGTCACCGTCGGAGTGTTGATCGGCGACCTGCTGCTCGTGGTGATCGGCACCGGGTGGTGGCAGCTCGCACTGATCGTGGTGCTGGCGATCGTCGTCGCGCTCTTCCTCGCTGGCAGCGCGGCGGTGGTGATCCAGGCCGGGGCGACGGCGGTGCTGATCGCCACGCTCAGCCCGGCCGTCCGGGATCTGGAGATTCCCCGATTCGTGGACGCGCTCGTCGGGGGAGGGGTGGCGCTGCTGGTCACCGCCGTGTTGCTGCCGCTGAATCCGCTGCGGGTGCTCAACCGGGCCGCGCGGCCGGCGTTTGATCTCCTCGCGACCCAGCTCGACGCCACCGCCGAGGCGCTGACCGAGCGGGACGCCGCTCGGGCCCGTGCCGCCCGGGGTGAGCTGCGGCGGAGCGCGGGGCGGTTGAAGGCGTTCGTCGAGGCGACCCAGGGCGCCCGGGAGGCGAGCACCCTGTCACCGGTGTACTGGCACCAACGGCACGGGCCGGTGGGCCGCTACGCGCAGGCGGCGGAGCCGATCGACCGGGCGATGCGCAACAGCGGCACCCTGATCCGACGGTCGGTGACGCTCATCGAGGACGGCGAGCCGGTGCCGGAGCCGTTGCCGACGGCGGTGGCCGATCTCGCCGAGGCCGTCCGCCTGCTCAAGCGGCAGTTCGCCGTCGGCGCCGAGCCGAACCGGGCGCGGGAACAGGCGCTGCGGGCGGTTCGGACGGCCGGGCACGCCTACCGGGACGGCGTCGGCTTCTCCGGTGCGGTCGTGGTGGCACAGGTCCGGACGACCGTCAGCGACCTTCTGGTCGCCTCCGGGCTGAGCCAGCAGGACGCGAATCACCTGGTCCGGAGGGTTTTCGGCGACCTCTGAGACCAGGAAGGCCGTCAGCTGAGCCAGGCAAGACGCCTTCCTGAGCCATGCCTGTTGCGCTCTGAGCCAAAGTGGTGCCATGATGGTGCCATGGAGCTGAGGTCATACGTCGAGAACCTGCGTAACGAGTTCGCCGTGGCCGCGGAGGGCGTCGACCCGGAGGCCCGGGCGCTGGCCGAACGACTCTTCGCGCAGTTGGAGGCGGCCACCCGTCTCACGCTGCTCGAAGCGTTGTCCGACGCGGCCGACGAGATCACCCGTGACCTCGCACCCGGGTCGGTGCACGTTCGGTTGCGCGGGCGCGAGCCCGACTTCGTGGTGACACCGGCCAGCCCGCCGGTCGAGGCGGCGAGCGAGCCCAGCGGCCCGCCACCACTGTCGGTGCCGGTGTCCGCGCCCGACGGGGACGAGGGCGGCACCTCGCGGATCAACCTGCGGCTCCCCGACCACCTGAAGGCCAGCGTCGAGGACGCCGCCGGCCGCGCCGGGCTCTCGGTGAACGCCTGGCTGGTGCGCGCCGTCGCTGGTGCCGTCGGGGCCGGCGACACGGAGCGTCGTCCACCCCGCCGGCCGGAGCCGCGCTCCGGCCAGCACTTCACCGGCTGGGCCCGCTAACTTCCCGCACCCCTTCCACCACGCCGCTGACCAGCGGCGACCTTCGCCGACCACATTTCGGGAGACCACCATGCCTGTTTTCGAGACGCCAGAACCGATTTCCGTCCAGATCGAGATGCCGATCGGCGATGCCTGGATCGCCGCGAGCGACCGCACCGACACGGCGGTGACGGTGCGACCCCGCGACCCGTCGAGCAAGGCCGACGTGAGCGCCGCGGAACAGACCACAGTCGAGTTCGCCGCCGGGCAGCTGGTGATCCGGGTGCCGAAGAGTTGGCGCCGCTACGGGTTCGGCCCCGGCCCGTCGGTCGACGTTCTGATCGAGGTGCCGACCGGGTCACGGGTGCACGCCGAGGCGTCGTGGGCGGCGTTCCGCTGCGAGGGTCGGCTCGGCGAGTGCCGGATCAAGACCGGGAGCGGTATCCGACTCGACGAGACCGGGCCGTTGGAGATCGACAGCAGTCACGGCGAGGTGGCGGTCGAGCACGTCCTGGGCTCCGCCCGGGTGAAGGCCTCGTCCGGCAAGGTGCGCATCGGCGCTGTCGACGGCACCGCCGAGATCAAGAATTCGTCCGGCGACTGCTGGATCGGCCGCAGCGGTGGCGACGTCCGGATCAACACGGCCTACGGCGACATCACCGTGGACGCGTCGCTGGCCTCGGTGACCGCGCGCACCGCCTACGGCAACCTGCGGCTCGGTGAGGTCACCCGCGGCGCGATCGACGTGCAGACCTCCTACGGCGCGATCGAGGTCGGCATCCGTCGCGGGACCGCCGCCTGGCTCGACGTCAGTTCCAAGCACGGCCGCGTGCACAACGCGCTGGAGTCGACCGACAGCCCGGCGCAGACCGACGAGACGGTCGAGGTCCGGGCGAACACCTCCTACGGCGACGTCATGATCCGCCGCGCCTGATCCACCCCCGCGTCTGACCGATCACCGCGCCGACCACAAATGAGGAGACCATGACCAGCTCCATGAACCCCGCGATCGTCGCCACCGACCTGCGAAAGTCCTACGGCGACAAGGTGGTGCTGGACGGCATCGACCTGATGATCAGCGAAGGCACGATCTTCGCGTTGCTCGGTCCCAACGGCGCCGGCAAGACCACCACCGTGCAGATCCTCTCCACCCTGATCAACCCCGACGGCGGTAACGCCCGCGTCTTCGGCCACGACCTGACCCGGGAGCCCGACGCGGTACGCGCGCTGATCGGTGTCACCGGCCAGTTCTCCGCCGTCGACAACCTGCTCACCGGTCGGGAGAACCTGACCCTGATGGCCGACCTGTGCCACCTAGACAGGGCCGCGGGTCGGCGGCGGATCGCCGACCTGCTCGACCAGTTCGACCTGACCGAGGCGGCGGGCAAGCCGGTGTCGACGTACTCCGGTGGCATGCGCCGGCGGCTCGACCTCGCGATGACACTGGTCGGCGAGCCCCGCGTCATCTTCCTCGACGAGCCGACCACCGGCCTCGACCCGCGCAGCCGCCGGGCCATGTGGCACATCATCCGCGCGCTCGCTGCCGAGGGCGTCACCATCCTGCTCACCACGCAGTACCTGGAGGAGGCCGACCAACTCGCCGACCGGGTGGCGTTCCTCGACCACGGCCGACTGATCGCCGAAGGCACCCCGCGCGAACTCAAGCGGCTCATCCCGGGCGGCCACGTGGTGTTGCAGTTCGCCGACCAGGAGGGGCTCGACTCGGCGGCCCGGACGTTCGAGACCGGCACCCGGGACGACGCGGCGCTCACCCTCCAGGTGCCGAGTGACGGCGGAGTCGGGTCGCTGCGATCCCTGCTCGACCAGCTCGACAGCGCCTCGATCAGCGTGGCGGGGCTTTCCGTACACACCCCCGACCTCGACGACGTCTTCCTCACCCTCACCGGTCAGCCCGACACGCGGGCCAGCCGACCCGACCACGAAAGGGCTCCCGCGCGATGAGCACCCTCTCCCTCGCCGTCCGCGACTCGAGCACCATGCTGCGGCGCAACCTGCTGCACATGCGGCGGTACCCGTCGATGACGTTCCTGCTCATCGGCATCCCGATCATCATCCTGCTGCTCTTCGTCTACGTCTTCGGCGGCACGCTGGGCGCCGGCCTCGGCCCGTCCGGCGACCGTTCCCAGTACGCCAACTACGTCACCCCCGGCATCCTGCTCATCACTGTGGTCAGCGCCGCGCAGGGCACCGCCATCTCGGTCGCGATGGACATGACCGAGGGGATCATCGCCCGATTCCGCACAATGTCGATCTTCCGACCGTCGGTCCTGACGGGTCACGTACTGGGCAGCCTGGTGCAGACCATGCTCAGCCTCGTGGCCGTCACCGTCGTGGCGCTGCTTGTCGGGTTCCGGCCCACGGCCAACCCGGTCGAATGGCTGGCGGCGGTCGGCGTCCTCGCCATGATCACCTTTGCGCTCACCTGGCTGTCAGTCGCCCTCGGTCTGGTCAGTGACAGCGTCGAGACGGCCAGCAACCTGCCCATGCCGCTGATCCTCCTGCCATTCCTCGGCAGCGGGTTCGTCCCCACCGACTCCATGCCGACCGCCGTGCGGCTGTTCGCTGACTACCAGCCCTTCACGCCCGTCATGGAGACCCTTCGCGGCCTGCTCCTCGGCACCGGGATCGGCGCCAACGGGGTCATCGCCGTCATCTGGTGCACCGTCATCAGCGTGGGCTGCTTCCTCTGGGCCAAGGCCCTGTACAACCGCAACCGGACGGCCTGACCCGACCGGCGCGGTGGCGCCATCGCAACATGAGCCGGCGGCTCGGCCCACAGGGGCCGGGCCGCCGGCTCATGGCGTCGTACGACCGGCGGACCGCCAACGCGGGCGCGTGATCGACCGGCGGGTCGGCGCCACGGCGCGTGACCGGGCGGCGGACCGCCGACGTTTAGTGCGTGATCGACTCGGATTTCGTGACATCAGCCGATCACGTGGCGGCGGACCGCGCGACTCCAAGAAACACGAGTGGATCTTGCCTTCGGCGGCGCCCGACGCGCCGTTCGACGCGGGCCGACCGCGCGACCCGTGCACACCAGGACGTTGAATGTTATCGATAACACGGGCACGCCGCCCGGCCGCGCGCTGGGCGGGCCGCCCTCCGGAGCGCTCCGCCATGAGCCTGCATGGTCATCAATGGCTGTCGCGCCGATCCGAGCACGCGACCGCGACACCCCGGGGATGTTATCGCTGCCATCATCCGCAAGAAAGAAGTGGTCGCTATCGGACGGCGCCGCCGGGGTGTGCGACGCACTGGACCTGTCGCGCGGCCTGTCGACGGCTCTCCGGGCGGCGCTCGTTCCGGACGTCGGCCCCATTCGTCAGATGGCTACCGCAGTTGAGGCCCGGAACCTCACAGTTTGCACCGGTCCGCTATCTACCCTCCCGAGTCGGTCCGCCTTCCGCGTTCCGTTACGGAGCTGTTGCGGGTAGATGTCTTGACGAGCCTGGATGTGAGCGTTAACACTATCCCCGTTAACGGTGGAGGTGAACATGAACCGTGTGGACGGAGCTGACGACCGCTACGTCGTCGGTGTCGACTACGGCACCCTGTCCGGGCGAGCTCTGGTGGTCCGTGTCGGCGATGGTGCCGAGTTGGGGACCGCGGTGCACGAGTACGGCGATGGCGTGATCAGCACGGCGCTTCCGGGAGGTCGATCGCTACCCCCGGACTGGGCCCTGCAGAACCCGCAGGACTACCGCGACGTGCTTCGGTACGCCGTCCCGGCGGCGGTGTCCGCCGCGGGGGTGGACCCGGCGGCGGTGGTCGGCATCGGCATCGACTTCACCGCCTGCACCGTGCTGCCGACGCTCGCCGACGGCACGCCGCTGTGCGAAACCCCCGAGCTGCGCGACCGACCGCACGCCTGGGTCAAGCTGTGGAAGCACCACGCCGCGCAGCCGCACGCCGACCGGATCAACGCGCTGGCCCATGAGCGGGCCGAGCCGTGGATCGGCCGGTACGGCGGCAAGATCTCCGCCGAGTGGCAGTACGCCAAGGGCCTGCAGATCCTGGAGGAGGACCCGGAGGTCTACGACCGGGCCGAGCGCTTCATCGAGGCGGCCGACTGGATCGTCTGGCAGCTCTGCGGCACCGAGACCCGCAACGTCTGCACGGCCGGATACAAGGGCATCCTGCAGGACGGTCACTACCCCTCCGAGGGCTTCCTGACCGCACTCAACCCCAACTTCGGCGACTTCGTGGCCAAGCTGGACGGCCCGTTGCTGCCCCTCGGTGCCCGGGCCGGCGCGCTCACCGCCCAGGCCGCCGCCTGGACCGGCCTGCCGGAGGGCATCGCGGTCGCCGTCGGCAACGTCGACGCGCACGTCACCGCGGCGTCGGCGCAGGCGGTGGAGCCCGGTCGGCTGGTCGCCATCATGGGCACCTCCACCTGCCACGTCGTCAACGGCGCGGAGGTCGCCGAGGTGGCCGGCATGTGCGGTGTCGTGGACGGCGGCATCAGCCCCGGCGCGTGGGGTTACGAGGCCGGCCAGAGCGGCGTCGGCGACATCTTCGGCTGGTTCGTCGAGCACGCCGCCCCGGCGGGCGTCGACTCGCACGAGCGCCTCACCGCGCTGGCCGCGAGCCAGCCCGTCGGCGCGCACGGCCTGATCGCCCTGGACTGGTGGAACGGCAACCGTTCCCTGCTGGTCAACCACGACCTCAGCGGGCTGATCGTCGGCATGACCCTGGCCACCCGGCCGGCGGACATCTACCGGGCCCTGCTGGAGTCCACCGCGTACGGCACCCGGATGATCATCGAGGCGTTCGTCGACGCCGGAGTTCCGGTGAACGACCTGGTGATCGCCGGTGGTCTGACCAACAACGCGCTGCTGATGCAGATCTACGCCGACGTGACCAGGCGACCGCTGAACATCATCGCCTCGGCGCAGGGGCCGGCGCTCGGCTCGGCGATCCACGCCGCCGTCGCCGCCGGTGAGTTCCCCTCGATCCACGAGGCGTCGCAGGCGATGGGTCGGGTGCACGAGGCCGTCTACCGTCCGGACCCCGAGCGGGCGCGCGCCTACGACGCCCTCTACGCCGAGTACCGGGCGCTGCACGACCACTTCGGACGTGGCGGCAACGACGTCATGCTCCGCCTGCGGGCGATCCGCAACGCGGCGGTCGAGACCGCCGCGACCCCGCACGAGGCCCCGCTGGAGGTGGTGGCGTGAACGCCGAGGTGACCCGACAGATCGGCGAGCTGCGCGAGACCGTCGCCCGCCTGCACGCCGAGCTGACCCGGTACAACCTGGTCGCCTGGACGTCCGGCAACGTCTCCGCGCGGGTCCCCGGCCAGGATCTGATGGTGATCAAGCCGAGTGGGGTGAGCTACGACGACCTCACCGCGGCCACGATGGTGGTGTGCGACCTCGACGGCGTGCTCGTCGAGGGCGACTTCGCCCCGTCCAGCGACACCGCCGCCCATGCCTACGTCTACCGGGCCATGCCCGAGGTCGGCGGGGTCGTGCACACGCACAGCTCGTACGCGACAGCCTGGGCCGCGTGTGGGGAGTCGATTCCCTGCCACCTCACCGCGCAGGCCGACGAGTTCGGTGGGGAGATCCCGATCGGGCCGTTCGCGCTGATCGGTGGTGACGACATCGGCAAGGGCATCGTCGCCACGCTCTCCGGGCACCGCTCGCCGGCGGTGCTGATGCGCAACCACGGCGTGTTCACCATCGGCCGCGATGCCCGCGCGGCGGTCAAGGCGGCGGTCATGTGCGAGGACGTGGCCCGTACCGCGCACCTGGCCCACACCCTCGGGCAGCCGGTCCCGATGGCACAGGCCGACATCGACTCGCTTTACGACCGCTACCAGAACGTCTACGGCCAACAACCAGTCGCACCGGCGGGCTCCTGACCCTGCACCGATAACCCGGGGCCCGTCGGTCTGCACCACGACGTACCAGCACGCACCACCCGCGTACGCCGCTCTTTCGCACCTCGGCGGTTGGCGCGGTTACCCACCACATCCAGCCAAGGAGATTCGATGGGAAAGATGCGAACGCAGTCCGCTCCGTGGCGCGCTGTCGCGGTCCTCGCCAGTGTGTTGCTGGTCGGCGGCGTGGCGGCCTGCGGCAACAGCGACACCGGCGGCGGCGGCACCAAGGACGACGGCAAGATCACGATGGGCTTCTCCCAGGTCGGTGCGGAGAGCGGCTGGCGTACCGCGAACACCATCTCGATCAAGGAGGCCGCCACGGCCGCCGGGATCGAGCTGAAGTTCGACGACGCTCAGCAGAAGCAGGAAAACCAGATCAAGGCGATCCGCAACTACATCCAGCAGAAGGTCGACGTGATCGCCTTCTCGCCGGTGGTGGAGTCCGGTTGGGACACCGTGCTCAAGGAGGCCAAGGACGCCGGCATCCCGGTCATCCTGACCGACCGCTCGGTCGACTCGGCCGACAAGTCGCTGTACAAGACCTTCCTCGGCTCGGACTTCGTGAAGGAGGGCCGGCTCGCGGGTGAGTGGCTGGTCGAGCAGAAGAAGACCGCCTCGGGTCCGGTGAACATCGTCGAGCTGCAGGGCAGCACCGGCGCGGCACCGGCGAACGACCGCAAGAAGGGCTTCGCCGAGGCGATCGCCGCCAACCCGAACCTGAAGGTCATCGCCTCCCAGACGGGCGACTTCACCCGGGCCGGCGGTAAGCAGGTCATGGAGCAGTTCCTCAAGGCCAACCCGAAGATCGACGTGCTGTTCGCGCACAACGACGACATGGGTCTGGGCGCGCTCGAGGCGATCAACGCCGCCGGCAAGGTGCCGGGCAAGGACATCACCATCATCACGATCGACGCTGTCAAGGACGGCATGCAGGCTCTCGCCGACGGGAAGTTCAACTTCATCGCGGAGTGCAGCCCGCTGCTCGGCCCGCAGCTGATGGACCTGGCCAAGAAGGTCAAGGCCGGCGAGGAGGTGCCTGCTCGGATCGAGACCGAGGAGACCACCTTCACGACCGAGCAGGCCAAGGAAGCTCTGCCGAACCGTAAGTACTGATCGACGACGGGGCCGCCGCGTTCGCGTGGCGGCCCCGCCGCGTCGCTTTCCTTACCCGAAACGGACCGGGCTTGGCCCGCGACGACCCCGTACCACGCCCGCCCGAGCGACCCCCAGGGACGACCGGGCGGGCGCGGCGGGAGCGCAGCGGCCCTTCCGTGTCGACAACCCAGAAGAGGTCTGATGGGATGACGGATAGCCGTCCGGTCCTGACGATGACCGGGATCAGCAAGTCCTTCCCCGGGGTGCGCGCACTCCACGACGTCAACTTCCGGCTCTTTCCCGGCGAGGTGCACGCCCTGATGGGCGAGAACGGCGCCGGCAAGTCGACCCTCATCAAGGTGCTGACCGGTGTCTACGACACCGACGAGGGCACGATCACCCTCGACGGCGAACCCGTGTCGTTCACCGGGCCGATGCAGGCGAACGCCGCCGGTGTGAGCACCGTCTACCAGGAAGTCAACCTCTGCACGAACCTCTCGGTGGCGGAGAACATCTTCATCGGTCGGGAGCCACGGCTCCTCGGCGCCGTCCGCTGGGGTGAGGTTCGCCGCCGCGCCCGCGCCCTGCTGGCCCGCCTCGACCTCGACCTCGACGTCAGCGCGCCGCTCGGCTCGTACTCCCTGGCGATCCAGCAGATGGTCGCCATCGCCCGCGCCATCGACATCAAGGCCCGGGTGCTGATCCTGGACGAGCCGACGTCGAGCCTCGACGCCAGCGAGGTCGCGCAGCTGTTCCGCATCATGCGGCAACTGCGCGACGAGGGCATCGCCATCCTGTTCGTGACCCACTTCCTCGACCAGGTCTACGAGATCGCCGACCGGATCACGGTGCTGCGCAACGGCGGGCTCGTCGGCGAGTACCAGACCGCCGAGCTGCCTCAGCTCTCCCTGGTGGAGAAGATGATCGGCAAGGAGCTCGACGTCCTGGAGGGCATCGAGGAGCACTCCCGACGAGACCTGGCCGTGCTGGAGGAGGGCACACCCCTGGTGGCGGTGTCGAACTTCGGTCGGTCGGGCGCGGTGGAGCCGTTCAGCCTCACCATCCACGCCGGCGAGGTGGTGGGCCTGGCCGGCCTGCTGGGCTCGGGGCGTACCGAGGTCGCGCGGTTGTTGTTCGGGGCCGACCGGACCGACGGCGGTCAGGTCGCGATCGACGGCACGGCGAGCAGCCTGCGCACCCCCGCGCAGGCCATCGACCACGGCGTGGGCTTCTGCTCGGAGAACCGCCGCGCCGAGGGGATCGTCGCCGACCTGTCGGTCCGCGAGAACATGATCCTCGCCATGCAGGCGGCCCGCGGCTGGCTGCGGCCCATTCCGCGTCGCCGCCAGGACGAGCTGGTCGACAAGTACGTCAAGGCGCTCAACATCCGGCCCGCCGACCCGGAGGTGCCGGTCCGCAACCTCTCCGGCGGCAACCAGCAGAAGGTGCTGCTGGCCCGGTGGCTCATCACCGAGCCACGACTGTTGATCCTCGACGAGCCGACCCGGGGCATCGACATCGGGGCGAAGACCGAGATCCAGAAGCTGGTGACGCAGCTGTCCGACGGTGGCATGGCGGTGCTGTTCATCTCCGCCGAGCTGGAGGAGGTGCTGCGCCTCAGCCACAAGGTGGCGGTGATGCGGGACCGGCAGATGGTCGCGCAGCTCGCCAACGACGAGAGCCTGGACGCCGACCGCATCATGCAGACCATCGCCAGCGGATCCCACCGGGAGGAGGCAGACCGATGAACGACACCATGAGCCGCTATCGGACGATGATCGGTCACCGGCTGTTCTGGCCCGCCGCCGTGCTGTTCGTCATGCTCGCCGCGAACACGATCTACCGGCCCGGGTTCCTGTCCGTCGAGCTCAAGGACGGGCACCTGTACGGCACGCCGATCGACATCCTGCGGCTGAGCGCGCCGCTGATCCTCGTCGCGCTGGGCATGACCCTGGTCATCTCGACCGGCGGCATCGACCTGTCGGTGGGCTCGCTCTGCGCGATCAGCGGCGCGATCGCCTGCATGTACATCAGCAAGCAGCCCGACCAGAACAGCCTTGGCGTGGTGGTGACCGCCCTCGCGATGGCGATGGGGGTCGCGCTCGTGCTCGGCGCCTGGAACGGGGTGCTGGTTGCCGTGATCGGGATCCAACCGATCATCGCCACCCTGATCCTGATGGTCGCCGGCCGGGGTCTCGCCCAGCTGATCACCGAGGGTCAGATCATCACCATCAACTCCGAGCCGTACCGGGCGATCGGCCTGGGCCACGCGTTGACCCTGCCGCTTGCCATCTTCATCGCGCTCGCCGCGGCGCTGCTGGTGGCGGCGTTCACCCGTCGCACCGCACTCGGCATGATCATCGAGTCGGTGGGCGGCAACGCCACGGCCAGCCGGCTCGCCGGCATCCGGTCCGGCCGGGTCATCTTCCTCGCGTACGTCATCAGCGCCGCGTGTGCCGCGGTCGCCGGTTTCATGATGACGGCCAACGTCTCCAGCGCCGACGGCAACGCCGCCGGCCTCTGGGTCGAGCTGGACGCGATCCTCGCTGTCGTCATCGGTGGTACGTCCCTCGCGGGCGGCCGGTTCTTCCTGAGTGGCACGATCATCGGCGCGCTGATCATCCAGACCCTGACCACCACTGTGTACGCCATGGACATCTCGCCGCAGACCTCGCTGCTGTTCAAGGCGGTCGTCGTCATCGCCGTCTGCCTCATCCAGGCACCGGCCTTCCGGGCCCGGTTCAGCCGACGTAGGCGCAACGTCCCGCCGCCCGCCACCATCGCCGACAAGCCGAAGGAGCAGGTGCCGGCATGACCACTGGAACGCTTACCGCCGGTCGTACCCGGTTCCGGCTGCCGAGGAAGCAGATACCGGTCCTGGCGACGCTCGCCCTGCTGCTGGTGATGTACGGCATCGGCGTCTCGCAGTACACGGCGTTCTCCAACGTCCAGGTCATCTTCAACGTCTTCATCGACAACGGCTTCCTGCTCGTCGTCGCGGTGGGCATGACCTTCGTGATCCTCACCGGTGGCATCGACCTGTCGGTCGGGTCGGTGGTCGCCATGACGGCGATGGTGTCGGCCGCGCTGCTCCAGGACGGCATGCCGGCGGCGCTGGTGCTGGTCATCGCCCTGCTCATCGGCCCGACGCTCGGCCTGTTGATGGGCTGCGTCATCCACTTCTTCGAGATCCAGCCGTTCATCGTCACGCTCGCCGGGATGTTCTTCGCCCGGGGCATGTGCACCTTCATCTCCGGCGCGTCGATCCCGATCACCGACGGGTTCTGGACCTCGATGTCGCAGGAGCGGATCGGCAACCCCCAGGGCAACTTCGTGTCGATCAGCGTGCTGATCGCCTTCGTGGTGGTCTGCATCGCCGCGTACACGCTGGCCTACACCCGGCTGGGACGCAACGTGTACGCCATCGGCGGCAACCCGCAGTCGGCGCTGCTGATGGGCTTGCCCGTCGGGCGGACCCGGATCGCCGTCTACACGATCAGTGGTCTCTGCTCGGCCATCGGTGGGATCCTGCTGTCCTTCTACACCCTCTCCGGTGCGCCGCTGATCGCCGTGGGGATGGAACTGGACGTCATCGCCGCCGTCGTCATCGGTGGCACGGTGCTCACCGGCGGCGCGGGCTACGTCTTCGGCACGGTGCTCGGCGTGCTGGTCCTCGGCGTGATCCAGACCCTCATCACCTTCGATGGGAGCCTCAACTCCTGGTGGACCAAGATCGTGATTGGTGGTCTGCTCTTCGCGTTCATCCTCCTCCAGCGCCTCATCGGAATCCGTTACAAGTGACCGCCCCTCTCGCGGAAGGCAACTCCATGGCACCACACACCGAACCCGAGATCTGGTTCCTCACCGGCAGCCAAGGCATGTACGGCGAGGAGACGCTCCGCCAGGTGGCCGAGCAGTCCCGCCAGATCGCGGCCGCGCTCGACGACTCGCCGCAGATTCCCGCCCGCGTGGTCTGGAAGCCCGTCCTGACCAACAGCGGTGAGATCCTGCAGGTCTGTCGGGAGGCCGCCGCTCAGGGTGCCGTCGGGGTCATCGCCTGGATGCACACGTTCTCGCCGGCCAAGATGTGGATCTCCGGTCTGGACGCGTTGCAGACGCCACTGCTGCACCTGCACACCCAGGCCAACGTTCTGCTCCCGTGGAACGACATCGACATGGACTTCATGAACCTGAACCAGGCCGCCCACGGCGACCGCGAGTTCGGGTACATCCAGACGCGTCTCGGTGTGGCCCGCAAGACGGTGGCCGGGCACGTCAGCGACCCGCGGGTGACCACTCGGGTCGGGGCGTGGGCCCGCGCCGCGCTGGGCTGGTCGGCGATGCGGTCGCTGCGCCTGGCCCGCTTCGGTGACAACATGCGCGACGTCGCGGTGACCGAGGGCGACAAGGTCGAGGCCGAGCTGCGGTTCGGCGTCTCGGTCAACACCTACGGCGTCAACGACCTGGTCGAGGTGGTCGGCGAGGTCACCGACGCGCAGGTGGACGACCTGGTCAAGGAGTACGAGGACACCTACCGCATCGTCGGCGAGTTGCTGCCCGGTGGCGAGCAGCACGACTCGCTGCGGTACGCCGCGCGCGTGGAGCTGGGCATGCGGGCCTTCCTGGACGCGGGCGGGTTCCGGGCCTTCACGACGAACTTCGAGGACCTCGGGGGGCTGCGTCAGCTGCCGGGCATCGCCGTGCAGCGGTTGATGGCCGACGGCTACGGCTTCGGCGGCGAGGGCGACTGGAAGACCTCGGTCCTGGTCCGCACCCTCAAGGCGATGTCGGTGGGCGTGAGCGGCGGTACGTCGTTCATGGAGGACTACACCTACGACCTCACCCCGGGCAACGAGTTGGTGCTCGGGGCCCACATGCTGGAGGTCTGCCCGACCATCGCCTCCGACGTGCCCAACGTGGAGATCCACCCGCTGAGCATCGGTGGCCGGGAGGACCCGGTCCGGTTGGTGTTCGACGCCGCACCCGGCCCGGCCGTGGTGCTCGGGCTGTCCGACATGGGTGAGCGCTTCCGGCTGGTGGCCAACGAGATCGACGTGGTGGCCCCGCCGCAACCGCTGCGTCGGCTGCCGGTCGCCCGTGCCGTCTGGCGTCCGCGTCCCGACCTGCCGGTCTCGGCCGAGGCGTGGATCACCGCGGGCGCCCCGCACCACACCGTGCTGTCGCAGGCGGTGGGCGTGGAGGAGCTGCACGACCTGGCGGAGATGAGCCGCACCGAGCTGGTCGTCATCGACGCGAACACGGAGCCCCGCCGCTTCGCCGACGAGCTGCGCTGGAACCAGGCCTACCACCGGCTGGCTCGCGGGTTCTGATTCGCGCTGTCGGATCGTACGGAAACGGGTGGTCCACCCCTGCCTGCGGGCGGGGGTGGGCCACCCGTTCGCGTGTGCGCCAGCCGGGCCACGAGGCGGTTGTGTTACGCCTTGACTAACAGCATGTTATCGCTCACAGTCTATAACCAAGATGGTCGATGTCGTTGGCTGGTCCGGCCGCGCGCGCGTCCTGACCCAGCGGTTTCGGCACCTCGTCACCGCGACGGTCGGGCGATCGGTGTTAGCGATCACATGGCCGGGCATGGTCAGCTCGGTGCCCCGCCCGGTGCCGCGGACGCCGACCCAGACCGCACGGTTCGCGTCAGCAGAGGAGGATCATGCTTTCCATCGGTCGGGTTCCCCGGGGTGCGCCACGACGGCGCGGGTGGCTGTCGAGACTCGCCGTCGCCGCGATGGTGCTGGTGGTCGGTGGCGCGGCTGCGGCCGTCGCCTCGTCACCCGCGTCAGCGGCCACCGTCGACACCAGCGCCTGGTACGTGTTGGTGAACCGCAACAGCGGCAAGGCCGTGGACGTGTACAACCTGGCCACGAACGACGGTGCGCGGATCACCCAGTGGACGCGCAACAACGGCAACCAGCAGCAGTGGCAGTTCGTGGACTCCGGAGGCGGCTACTACCGACTCAAGTCGAGGTTGTCGGGCAAGGTACTGGACGTCTCCGGCCGCTCGACCGCCAACGGCGCCAGCGTCGTGCAGTGGACCGACAACAACGGCACCAACCAGCAGTTCCGGCTGGCAGACTCGGACGGCGGCTACGTCCGGTTGATCAACCGCAACAGCAACAAGGTGATGGAGGTGCAGGGCGCCTCGACCGCCGACGGTGGCAACATCGTGCAGTACGACGACTGGAACGGCACCAACCAGCAGTGGCAGCTCGTCCGCGTCGACGGCGGGACCGACCCCACGACGCCACCCCCGTCGAACGGCACGTACCCGAACCCCGTGGTTTGGCAGGACTTCGCCGACGTCGACATCATCCGGGTGGACAACGCCTACTACATGTCGGCGTCCACCATGCACTACTCGCCCGGCGCGCCGGTCCTGCGCTCGTACGACCTGGTCAACTGGGAGTTCGCCGGTCACTCCGTACCCCGCCTCGACTTCGGGTCGAAGTACGACATGAGTGGCGGCAACGCGTACGTCGACGGGATCTGGGCGTCGACGCTGAACTACCGGCCGAGCAACCGGACGTACTACTGGGCCGGGTGCATCGACTTCGCGCAGACCCACATCTACACCGCGTCCGCCGTCGACGGCGCCTGGAGCAAGCACACCACCATCCCCAACTGCTACTACGACGCGGGGATGCTGATCGACGACAACGACACCATGTACGTGGCGTACGGCAACGGCACCATCAGCGTGGCGCAGCTGTCCGCGGACGGGAAGTCCCAGGTCCGCGCCCAGCAGGTGTACCAGACCCCGTCGAGCATCGGGACGCTGGAGGGTGCCCGCTTCTACAAGCGCAACGGCGCCTACTACATCTGGCTCACCCGCCCGGCCAACGGTCAGTACGTGCTGAAGTCGACGAACGGCCCGTTCGGCCCGTACGAGCAGCGTCAGGTGCTGCTCAACCTGCCCGGTCCGATCTCCGGCGGCGGTGTGCCGCACCAGGGTGGGCTGGTGCAGACCCAGAACGGCGACTGGTACTACATGTCCTTCGTCGACGCGTACCCCGGTGGTCGGATGCCGGCCATGGCCCCGATCACCTGGACCGGCGACGGCTGGCCGGTGCTGCAGACGGTGAACGGCACCTGGGGCAGCTCGTACCCGAAGCCCAACCTGCCCGCGCCGCCCCGGGCGGTCAAGCCGCTCACCGGCACCGACACGTTCGCCGGCACCACGCTCGGCCCGCAGTGGGAGTGGAACCACAACCCGGACAACAGCAAGTGGTCGGTCAACAACGGGCTGAACCTGCAGACCGCCACCGTCACCAACGACCTGTACAAGGCGCGTAACACGCTGACCCACCGCATCCAGGGGCCCACCTCGACCGCGACCATCGAGCTGGACTACTCCACCATGCGCGACGGTGATCGCACCGGCCTGGCGGTGCTGCGCAACTCGTCGGCCTGGATCGGAGTCCGACGGGACAACGGGTCCACCCGGCTGGTCATGCAGAACGGCCTGACGATGGACGGCAGCTGGAACACCACCAGCACCGGCAGCGAGGTGGCGAGCACCGCCGTCTCCGGTGGCCGGATCTGGTTGCGCGCCAACGCCGACATCAGACCCGGCTCCGGCCGACAGGCCCGCTTCTCGTACAGCACCGACGGGGTCAACTTCACCTCGTTCGGCAACGCCCTGACGCTGGCGAACAACTGGCAGTTCTTCATGGGCTACCGGTTCGCCATCTTCAACCACGCGACGCAGGCGCTCGGTGGCGCGGTTACCGTGCGGCGTTTCGACCTGACCACCCCGTGACGCCAGTCACACGATGATCGCTCTGACCGGTGGCGTTGGCGACGCGGGCCTGACGGCCTGTGAGGTCCGCGCCACCGCGTCAGGTCCTCGCCGGCCTGCTCCACGCTCTGCCCAGGAGCGAGGGCAGGCCGGCGCACCACATCAGGACCGTGCCCGTACCGGGTGGCGGGGGACTCCGGGTGGGCACCGCGTTGTACGGCTTCGGCGCGTCGCGCAGTCCCCGCACAGCTGCGCCATGTTCGGGGCCGTTGCTGGCGTAGACTGTCGGCGATCCAGCGCTGGTCACCTGGGATTCAGCACCGGCGTGGTGACTGAGCGAGGGGGATCGGGCCGGTCCGCTCCAGTCGACGTCGACGGGCCGCGGGCCGGAGATGTAGCGGGGGGAGCGAAATGGCCGTCCACGGTCCCGCGATGACGGACGTTGCTCGTCTCGCCGGTGTCTCCCATCAGACGGTGTCGCGGGTGCTCAACGGGCATCCCAACGTCCGTGAGCAGACCCGACTTCGGGTACGCGCGGCGATTGCCGAACTCGGCTACCGCCCCAATGGCGCGGCACGCGCCCTGGTGACCGGTCGATCACAGGTCATCGGTGTGGTCGCGCAGAACACGACGCTCTACGGTCCGGCGTCGCTGTTGGCCGCCTTGGAGCAGACCGCCGCCGAAGAGGGTTTCGCGGTCAGCGTCGGCAGCGTGCGCAACCTGGACCACCGTTCCATCTCGGCGGCCGTCGAGCGGCACCTGTCGCACCGGGTGGCCGGCATCGTGGTCATCGCCCCGGTCGAGTCCGCCGGTGAGGCGCTGGAGCGCCTGCCCAAGGATGTTCCGCTGGTCACTGTCGATGGTGATCCGAGCCGGCCGGTGCCGCTGGTGACTGTCGACCAGGTGGCGGGCGCCCGGGCGGCGACGCAACATCTGCTCGACGCCGGGCACCGCACCGTCTGGCACGTCTCCGGGCCGACCGACTGGTTCGACAGCGTCGGCCGGATCGACGGTTGGCGGCAGGCGTTGCTGGCCGCCGGGCTGGATCCGCCGCCGCCGATGCCGGGGGACTGGTCCGCGGCGTCGGGTTACCGGTGCGGGCAGATGTTGGCGCGGATGCCGGAGGTCACCGCCGTCTTCACCGCCAACGACCATCTCGCGCTGGGCGTGCTGCGGGCGCTGCACGAGTTCGGTCGACGGGTGCCGCACGAGATCAGCGTGGTCGGCTTCGACGACGTGCCGGAGGCGGCGTACTTCATCCCGCCGCTGACCACCGTCCGACCGGACTTCGACGCGGTGGCGCGGGCGAGCCTGCAGATGCTGCTGTCCCAGATCGAGTCGGGCACCGGTGGGGCGCTGCGGCAGACCATCGCCCCGGCTCTGGTCGCCCGCGAGAGCGTGGCCCCACCTCGTCGCTGACGGCCGGGCCAACCAGCGGTCGCCCCGCCCGGTGCAGGGAATCTGTCCCGCCGCCGTTCTCCGCTGAGTGGTGCACGCCCGTGCGGTCCCCGCCGGAGTGTGCCAATTCCCGCCGCCGCCGCCGATAAGACGTGACTCGATGGGTTGCGGAGTGTGATCAATCGATGTCGGGCGATGCGAAGCCGTGCAGGTATTGAACCTCGTGAAATGTCGCCGTAACATGATGGGCGTCTCTGTTAACGCTAACAAAAATTGGCGTCCAACTATCGGCGCACCGACCAGCGATCGTCGTTACGGGCGTGCGTCACCGACAAGGAGGCTCGATGAACCGCATTACCCGAGGTCGTCGCTGGGGGAGCGCACTGGCGGCCGGAATACTGCTCGCCGGCGCCCTGGTCGGCCTTCGCGCCCCCACGGCGCAGGCACTGGACAACGGCGTGGCGCGTACTCCCCCCATGGGTTGGAATTCATGGAACTCGTTCGGCTGCAACATCAACGAGGCGCTGATCCGGCAGACGGCGGATGCGATCGTCAGCAGCGGTATGCGGGACCTGGGCTACAACTACGTCGTGGTCGACGACTGCTGGTTCAACCCCAACCGGGACAGCTCCGGCAACATCCAGGGCGACCCCGGCCGGTTCCCCAGCGGGATGAAGGCGCTCGGTGACTACCTGCACGCCCGGAACCTGAAGTTCGGCCTGTACCAGGTGCCTGTCGACAAGACCTGCGCCCAGTACTTCGGCGCCTACCCCGGCGCGACCGGCAGCCGCGGCCACGAGGTGCAGGACGCGCGCCAGTTTGCCGCCTGGGGCGTCGACTTCCTCAAGTACGACTGGTGCTCGCCGGAGGGCAGCATCAACGACCAGGTGACCACCTTCGCCAAGATGCGGGACGCGCTGGCCGCCACCGGTCGACCGATCGTCTACAGCATCAACTCCAACAGCATCCACGCCAAGACCGGCCCGCAGCGCAACTGGGGCGACGTGGCGAACATGTGGCGAACCACCGAGGACATCACCAACGCGTGGGACACCGGTCAGAGCAACGGCTACCCGATGGGCATCCAGAACATCATCAACGTGACCGTTCCGCTGGCGTCCTACGCGAGGCCGGGTGGGTTCAACGACCCGGACATGATGGAGGTCGGTCGCGGCGGTATGAACGACACGGAGATGCGCAGCCACTTCGCGATGTGGGCGATCATGGCGTCTCCGCTGATCGCCGGCAATGACGTGCGGAACATGAACGCCGCGACGCAGACCATCCTCAAGAACGCCAACCTGATCGCGATCAACCAGGACTCGCTCGGGTTGCAGGGGACGCAGGTGTCGTTCGACGGCACGCGTCGGGTGCTGGCCAAGCGGCTCGCCAACGGTGACGTCGCCGTGGCCCTGTTCAACCAGGGCGGCTCGACGACGACGATCTCGACCACGGCCGCGGCCATCGGCAAGTCCGGCTCGTCGTTCACGCTGGTGGACGCCTGGACCGGTGGCACCAGCTCCAGCAGCGGGACCATCAGCGCCAGCGTCCCCGCGCACGGGACTGTGGTGTACCGGGTCAGCGGTGGCGGAACGACTCCTCCGACGACGCCGCCGCCGACCACGTCGAGCGCGTACGCCAGCGCCGCCTCCGGCCGCTGCCTCGACGTGCCGAACAGCAACACGGCCAACGGCACGCAGCCGGTCATCTGGGACTGCAACGGCGCCGCCAACCAGCGCTGGACCAGCAGCGGTCAGACCCTGCAGGCCCTCGGCAAGTGCCTGGACGCGCCGCTGAACGCCGCGGCCGGCGCCAAGGTGCAGATCTGGGACTGCAACGGCGGGACCAACCAGCAGTGGACGGTCAACGCCAACGGCACGATCAGCAACACGCAGTCGGGGCTCTGCCTGGACGTCAACGCCAACGCCACTGCCAACGGCACCACGGTGATCCTCTGGACCTGCACCGGAGCGGCGAACCAGCGGTGGTCGCAGCGATAGCCGACCGGGTCCGCCGACCGCCGAGGTCGCGGCGACCCACCTGATCCGGCGGTAGTGCCGATGCCCGCGGACGACAGACGTCATCCGCGGGCATCGGTCTGTAGAGTGCTGCGGACGACCACGCTGAGTTGCCGCGTCCTGCCCTTCCGGCGGACCGGCGGCATGGCTACGCTCGCCTGGATGCTCCGTTACGAGACCGTGACACCGGTATTTCGGATCTGGTGTTGACGCAATCTATGTGAGCGCTAACACTACCCGAAAGATGACAGTTGGCCCCGGCAGTCGGCGGGGGAGTCCAGAGAGGAGAAGCCCGTGGGCAGGAAATTCCTGGTTGCTCTCGGCGGCGCCGCACTGGCGCTGAGTTTGGCGGCGTGCAGCGGCGGGGGTGCGGGCAGCGGTGAGAAGTCCGGCGACGAGAAGCCCAGCGATCTGACCATCGGTGTCTCGATGCCGACGCAGACCTCGGAGCGGTGGATCGCCGACGGCAACGCGGTGAAGTCGAAGCTCGAGGCCAAGGGCTACAAGGTCGACCTCCAGTACGCCGGCGACGACATCCCCACGCAGTCGCAGCAGGTCGACCAGATGATCACCCAGGGTGCGGACGTCCTGATCCTCGCGGCGATCGACGGCACCGCGCTCAGCAGCCAGCTGCAGGCCGCCGCGGCCGCGAAGATCCCGGTCATCTCCTACGACCGTCTGATCCGTGGCAGCAAGGACGTCGACTTCTACGTCAGCTTCGACAACTACAAGGTTGGCGTCGCCCAGGGCACCGCGCTGCTCGTCGGTCTCGGCCTGCTGAACAAGGACGGCTCGAAGGGCACGGCCAAGGGGCCGCTGAACGTCGAGCTCTTCGCCGGGTCGCTGGACGACAACAACACCCAGTACTTCTTCGGTGGCGCGATGGACACGCTGAAGCCGTTCATCGAGGACGGCACGCTGGTCGTCAAGTCCAAGCAGACCACCCCCGAGCAGGTAGCCATCCTGCGGTGGCAGCAGGAGACCGCGCAGAAGCGGATGGAGAACCTGCTCACCTCCAGCTACAACGACGGCTCGAAGGTCGACGGGGTGCTTTCGCCGTACGACGGCATCTCCCGCGGCATCATCACCGCCCTGCAGAACGCCGGCTACGGCAAGGGCGCGAAGAAGCTCCCGGTGGTGACCGGCCAGGACGCGGAGATCGCCTCCATCAAGCTGATCAACGACGGCGTGCAGAGCTCCACGGTCTTCAAGGACACCCGACTGCTGGCCGAGCAGGCCGTGAACGCCGCCGAGGCGTTCCTGCAGAAGAAGCAGCCGCAGGCCAACGACACCAAGACGTACAACAACGGCGTCAAGGTCGTCCCGGCGTACCTGCTGCCGATCGCGACCGTCTACAAGGACGACATCAAGGCGACGCTGATCGACTCCGGCTACTGGACGGCGGAAGAGGTCGCCGCCGGTCAGGCCAAGAAGTAAGCCACTCGTCGGGCCCGGCGGTCACCCGCCGGGCCCGACGCCTGGGTGCGTACCGCGTCCAGACCTGACGGAGGACAGTGACAATGGACGACACCATCCTCGAGATGCGTCGCATCACCAAGACCTTCCCCGGCGTGACCGCGCTGGAGGACGTCACCCTCGCAGTGCGCCGCGGGGAGATCCACGCCATCTGTGGTGAGAACGGCGCCGGCAAGTCCACCCTGATGAAGGTGCTGTCCGGCGTCTACCCGTCCGGCTCGTACGACGGCGAGATCCTCTTCGACGGCAAGCCGATGCAGTTCCGTGGCATCCGCGACAGCGAGGCCAACGGCATCGTCATCATCCACCAGGAGCTCGCCCTGGTGCCGTACCTGTCGATCGCGGAGAACATCTTCCTCGGCAACGAGCGGCGCGGTCGCAGCGGGCTCATCGACTGGAACTTCGCCAACGCCGAAGCGGCGAAGCTGCTGGCGTCCGTCGGGCTGCACGAGAACCCGGTCACCCCGGTCATCCAGCTGGGTGTCGGCAAGCAGCAGCTGGTGGAGATCGCCAAGGCGCTGTCGAAGAAGGTGCGCCTGCTCATCCTGGACGAGCCGACCGCCGCGCTCAACGACATCGACTCGGCGCACCTGCTCGACCTGTTGCGGGCACTCAAGGAGCAGGGCATCACCTGCATCATGATCTCGCACAAGCTCAACGAGATCACCGCCATCGCCGACTCGACCACTGTCATCCGTGACGGGCGCGCGGTGGAGACCCTCGACATGAAGTCCGACGACGTGAACCAGCAGCGGATCATCCGGGGCATGGTCGGGCGCGACCTGGACAGCTTCTACCCCGACCGCGAGTCGTCCCCCGGCGACGAGGTCCTCCGCATCGAGGACTGGACGGTGCGGCACCCGGTCCAGGACCGGATGGTCGTCGAGGGCGTCGGCCTGTCCGTACGCGCGGGTGAGGTCGTCGGCATCGCCGGCCTCATGGGGGCCGGGCGGACCGAGCTGGCCATGAGCGTGTTCGGTCGGTCCTACGGGCGTGACATCCGGGGCCGGCTCTTCGTCCACGGGCGGGAGGTGCAGGCGCGCACCGTCGCCGAGGCGATCGACAACGGCATCGCCTACGTCACCGAGGACCGCAAGCGCTACGGCCTCAACCTCATCGACGACGTGCGGCGCAACGTGTCCGCCGCCGCGTTGGACCGGCTGTCCCGCCTGGGCTGGGTGAACGGCAACGAGGAGATCAAGGTTGCCGAGACGAGCCGCAAGGAGATGAACATCCGGACGCCGAGCGTCATGGCGGTGGTCGGCAAGCTCTCCGGCGGCAACCAGCAGAAGGTCGTCCTGTCGAAGTGGCTGTTCACCGACCCGGACGTGCTGATCCTCGACGAACCCACCCGCGGGATCGACGTCGGCGCCAAGTACGAGATCTACACGATCATCAACCGGCTGGTGGCCGCCGGTAAGGCGGTGATCGTCATCTCCTCCGAGCTGCCGGAGCTGCTCGGAATGTGCGACCGCATCTACACCCTCGCTGCCGGCCGGATCACCGGCGAGATGCCGGTGGCCGAGGCGACTCAGGAGAGCCTCATGGAGCTGATGACCAAGGACAAGGAGCTCGTCGGATGACAAGCATCAAGACCCCTTCGACGGAGCGCCCCACGCCACCGGACAGCACGCCCACCGCCGCCCTGCACAGCGGGACGAGCGACCTGCGGGCGCTGGTGTTGAACAACCTGCGGCAGAGCGGGATCTACGTCGCCCTGGTCGTCATCGTCGCGCTCTTCGCGGTCCTGACCGACGGGGTGTTGCTGAGCCCCGGCAACATCACCAACATCGTCCTCCAGTACTCGTACATTCTGGTCCTCGCGATCGGGATGGTCATCCTGATCATCGGCGGGCACATCGACCTGTCGGTCGGATCGATCGTCGCGCTCACCGGGGCGGTCTCCGCCGTCCTGGTGATCCAGCAGGGCCATCCCTGGTGGATCGGCATCGTGGCCGCGCTGGCCGTCGGCCTCGCGGTCGGCGCCTGGCACGGGTTCTGGGTGGCGTACGCCGGCATTCCGGCCTTCATCGTGACCCTGGCCGGCATGCTGCTGTTCCGGGGTCTCACCCTGCGGGTGCTCGACAACATCTCGCTGTCGCCGTTCCCGTCCGAGTACCAGCAGGTCGCGGCGGGCTTCCTCAACGGCCTGCTCGGCGGGCAGGGCTTCGACGCCTTCACGTTGCTGATCGGCGCCATCGCCGTGGCCGGCTACGCGGTGAGCGGCTTCCGCACCCGCGTGGCGCGTATCCGCTACCAGCAGCCCGTCGAGTCGTTCCCGCTCTTCGTCGCCCGGGTCGTGCTGGTCGGCGCGGTCCTCATGTACTTCGCCTGGCAGTTGGCGCACGCCCGAGGGCTGCCGATCGTGCTGATCATCCTGGCGGTCCTGGTGCTGGTCTACGGCCTGCTCACCCGGCGTACCGTCTTCGGTCGCCAGGTCTACGCGATCGGCGGCAACCTGTCGGCGGCGGCGCTGTCCGGGGTGAAGGTCCGCACCGTCAACTTCTGGATGTTCGTCAACATGGGCTTCCTGGCGGCGGTGGCTGGCGTCATCTACTCGTCGCGGTCGAACGGCGCCCAGCCCGCCGCCGGCAACATGTTCGAGCTGGACGCGATCGCTGCGGCCTTCATCGGCGGCGCGGCTGTCACCGGTGGCGTGGGCACCGTGGTGGGCGCGATGGTCGGTGGTCTGATCATGGCGGTGATGAGCAACGGCATGCAGCTGATGGGCATCGACCAGTCGACCCAGTCGGTGGTGAAGGGTCTCGTCCTGCTCGTCGCGGTCGCCTTCGACGTCTACAACAAGCGGCGCGCCGGCACGGCCCGCTGACCCGGAGGTACGGACCGTCCCGGTGAGCCTGACGTGGATCAGGCCGCCGGGACAATCCGTTTGAGCATGGATCGCGACCGTAATACTTGTCATTGACCAACCCCGATACGCGGATGCGATCATCTCGCCACGCCCGCGTCGCCGGTCACGAGCCGGCGTCGCGACTGGAGAGGAGCCCGTATGCATCCCCGTTCGATCCGGCTCGCCGCGTTGTCGCTGGCACTGGCGGCAGCCACCCTGATCGCCGCGACCCCCGCCCAGGCCCGTCCTGCCGGCACCATCCCGGCCGCCGACGTCACCCCGTCCGACACCGGCCCGGTCTACTCGGCGACCGACCGACTTGCCCGCGAGGTGGCCGGTGCGCTCGCCGATTCCGCCACCCGGGGCCGAGTGCTCGCCGGCACGACCGCCGGTCCGGTGGATCTGCTGCGTGCCCGGTTGGGCTCCCGGGCGGACCGTGCCGCCCAGGCCGCCAACGAGGCGGTGCTGGCGGCGAAGGGCCTCCCGGCAGCAACCGGTTCCGTGCTGCAACTCCGGCTCGCGAGCTCCGCCACCAAGGCTGCGTCTGCGGCCCTTCCGCTCGTGGCGGCGGCCTCGACCGATGATGCGATGACCAGCGTGGCCGCGTACGACCCGGCGGGCGCACGGATCCTGCTGGACCCGGTCCGGGTGCCCGGCCGCGCGGTGCTGGTGGTCGAGGTCAACGTGGCCAGGGCGATGGAGCAGGGTCTCGCGCAGGTACGGCAGGAGTTGGCCGACCGAGGGCTGACCGGCGCGCGGGCTGCCCGGACGACGCAGGCCGGCTACTGGGCCACCAAGGTCAACGCCATCCGGCTCAGCAACGACCAGGAGACCTGGATCAAGGGCAGTGCGGAGATCTTCAACGTCGTGGCCGGGTTCGGGCTCGACGGCCAGCCGACGGTCAACGTCGTGGAGATGCCCTACCTGGACAACGACGGCACGGTCTACTACCCCAACCAACTGCTGGTCCACTTCAACCCCTACAAGTACAACCTGGCCGACGTGGTGATGTGGGAGGACGACGGCGACACCAACTACCGCGACCTGGCCACGGCACTGATCACCGCCTTGCTGACCATCGTCGACTACGGCACCTACACCCCGCTGGTCACCGCGATCATCAACGCGATGCCGGCCAGTTGGTGGACCGACGACCCGGATTACGTCGACTCCTGGTACACCCTCAGCACCGGCAGCTCCGGCCGGCTCAACGGTGCGGCCGCCAACGGCTGGATGGACGTCACCCCGTACTGGGTGCAGCAGCTCTGAGCGAGAGTCGCCTCCCCCGGGCGCCGGCCTGGGGGAGGCGACCGACGGATCAGTGGCAGGTGGTGGTGCCGGTGTCGGTGTAGGTCTGGCCGGCCACCGGTAGGAACTGCCAGTCGTAGCTGTTGGAGTGCAGGGTGAACTTCAGGACCCCGTACGCCGAGCTGTTGCGCGCCTCGCTGTTGGGCTGGATGGTGCCGAAGCCGTAGTGACTGGCGCCGCCCATCCCGGCCACGAAGCTGCGCAGACCCCGGCTGGAGTCGGCGCCACCGGCCGGGTTCATCGGAGCGAACCGCTCGTACACGTGGTTGTGCCCCCACACCACGACGTCGGCGTTGTAGTCGTAGAGGGCCTGGTACAGCGGACGCGTCGACGTCGACGGCGCGTGGTTGGAGCTGGACGTGAACAGCGGGTGGTGCCAGTACGCGATCGTGCACGGCTTGCTGCTGGCGGCCAGGTCCGCGCGCAGCCACTGCTCCTGTGTCGAACCGGCCGACATGCTGATGTTCGAGTTCAGCGACACGACGTGCCAGTTGCCGAGGTCGAACGAGTAGTAGCCGCGACCGCTCGGACCGGCGGACGAGCCGAAGTAGTTGTAGTAGCCGGTCGCGCCCGACGTGTTGTAGTCGTGGTTGCCCGGCGACGGGCGGGTGCGGGACTTGTGCCGACCCCAGGTGGGCTCGTAGTAGCTGGTGAACTGCGACGCCGTCCCGTTGTCATAGACGTTGTCGCCGGTGGTGAAGACCGTGCCCGGGATGCTGTCGAGCAGCGCCGCGGTGGCGCTGTCGCCGGAGCCCGAGTTGGCGATGTCGCCGGCACCCACGAACACCGGGTCGCCCGACGGGGGCGGGGTGGTCCCGGTGGTGACCACCAGTTGCGGAGCGTCCGCGCCGCTCTCGCGCGTGTCGTAGTAGGCGCCGTCACCGCTGGCCGAGGTGGCGCCGAAGCTGTACGTGCCGTTGCCGGTGACCGCGGCCGTGACGTCGACCTCGTACCAGGTGTTGCCGCTGACCGCGCCGATCGTGCCGAGGGTGGCCCCGTCGATGGCCGGCTGGTTGTTCCAGGTGGTGCCGGTCTCCGACCAGGTCGTGTTGGACATCCGGCGGAACGTGCCACCGGCGTCGCTGCCGCTGTTGCCGCTGATCGTGCGCAGTCGCAGCTTGGCACCGGTCACCGTGCCGCTGACACCGCTCACCGTGAAGCGGAGGAACGAGCGCCGCACCGGCGAGTTGTCGACCACGACCTGCGTTGACGTGCCGTAGTTGGTGGCGGCCGTGTCGCTCTGGACGTAGGTGTCGGCGACCGGCGTGAACGTCACGCTCGCCGCCGACGCCGCGCCAGCGCCGGTCACGACGACGGCGGCGGTCGCGGCGACGATCACCGTGACCACCCCCAGCGTCACCGACGGACGGGGGAATCGAATGTCCATCCAGGACTCCTTACCTCGTGGGAAGAGCGCAAGGAATGTAGGAAGGTCGATGAGCCGGCGGGCGACGGGCGGGTGAACAGTGCGTCCCGCCAGGCGAACACCTCCGTGTTGGGAGCTCGTTCACCCGACCCTCGCCCGGATGCCACTCCCGGTCCGTTGTGCCTCCTCCACTGAGTACGGACGATGGCTGCCCGTCGACCGTCGATCCGAGGAGATGCGCGTGTACCTGTCGACCGTCTCCCGGCCGGCCGCCGAGGATCCCGACCCCGGGCCACGGCGCCGACGGTTCGCGTTGGTCAGCGGCAACGTCGTCGCACTCGGCACGGTCAGCCTGATCACCGACGTCTCGGCCGAGATGGTGGCTGCCGTGCTGCCCCTCTATCTGGTGCTGGGCCTGCACCTCAGCCCGGTGGCCTTCGGCGTCCTCGACGGCGTCCACACCGGCGCCACAGCGCTGCTGCGGGTCGTCGGTGGTTTCGCCGCCGACCGGTTCCGGCGGCGCAAGTTGATCGCCGGCATCGGCTACACGCTCTCGGCGGTCGCGAAGCTCGGCCTGCTGCTCGCCGGCCGGTCGATACCGGCGATCGGCGCCGTCATCGCCGTCGACCGAATCGGCAAGGGCGTACGCAGCGCGCCGCGCGATGCGCTGATCACGCTCTCCACGCCACCCGAGGCGCTGGGTCGGGCGTTCGGGGTGCACCGGGCGATGGACAGCGTCGGGGCGTTCCTCGGGCCGCTCGCCGCGTTCGCGGTCCTGCTGGTCGTCGGGCAGTCCTACGACGCGGTCTTCGTCACCAGCTTCTGCATCGCGGCTCTCGCCGTGGTCGTGCTCGTGCTCTTCGTCCGCGAGCGGCCACCCGGCGAGGCGGCGAACGGCGGAACGGCGGACGGCGGGCCGGCGGACGGGCCGGGCGACCCGACTGTCTCCGTGCGCGAGGCGTTCGGTCTGCTGCGCGGCGGACCCGCCCGCCGGCTGGTGCTGGCAGCCGCCATGCTCGGGCTGGCTACCATCGGCGACGGCTTCGTCTACCTGTTGCTGCAACGCCGCGAGGACCTCGGCCTGCGCTGGTTCCCGCTGCTCGCCGTGGGGACCAGCCTGGCCTACCTGCTGCTCGCCGCCCCGCTCGGCGTACTCGCCGACCGGATCGGCCGCCTGCCCGTGGTGATCGGCGGCTACAGCGCCCTCGGCGCGACGTACCTGCTGCTGGCCGGCCCGGTCGACGGCTGGCCCCTGATCGCGCTGACGCTGGCGCTGTACGGCGCGTTCTACGCGGCCACCGACGGCGTGCTCATCGCGCTCGCCGGCCCGGTGCTGCCGGCGCGGCTGCGGACCACCGGGATCGCGCTGGTGCAGACCGGGCAGGCCCTCGCGTACCTCGTCTCCTCCGTGCTGTTCGGGCTTGCCTGGCAGGCGTGGGGGCCGGAGAACGCGATCCGCGCGGCGGCCGTCGCCGTCGCCGGCGTCCTGGTCGGCACGCTCCTCCTGCTGGCCTCCCCGTCCCGTCTGACCACCCGGAAGGTGCCCCGATGACCGCGATGTCGAACCGAGCGAAGCTCGGCGTGGTGGTCGCCTCGGCCGTACTGCTGGGCAGCGTGGCCGCCGGCTACGTGGCCGTGGCGGCGGAACCCGCCCCGGCGCCGCCGCCCGCCACCGGCGACCAGGCGCTCACCCTGGCACCCGGCCCGCGCCTGTTGGCGATCACCGATCGGCACCTGTCCACAGTCGCGACAGCCGATCCCGCCGGGTCGCGTACGGTCTCCGGCCTGGAATGCCTCCGGGTGTACGCCGCCGCCGGCACCGGTGTCTGTCTGAAGCCGGAGACCGCGTGGTCGTACCAGATGGTCGTGCTCGACGCGGCGCTGCGCCAGACCCGGGCGATCAGCGTGCCGGGACTGCCGAACCGGGCCCGGGTCTCGGCGTCGGGCCGGATGGTCTCCTGGACCACGTTCGTCGGTGGTGACTCGTACACCTCCAGTGGCTTTTCCACCCGCAGCGGTATCCTCGACACCCGCACCGGCACCACGGTGGCCTCGCTGGAAGAGTTCGCGATCACCCGGGACGGCCGGGGCTACCGCAACGCGGACGTCAACTACTGGGGTGTCACCTTCACCGCCGACGACAACCGCTTCTACGCGACGATGGCGACCGGGGGCAGGAGGTACCTCGTCCGCGGTGATCTCGCCGCCCGTACCGTCGAGACGCTGAAGGACAACGTCGAGTGCCCGTCGCTGTCACCGGACGGCACCCGGCTCGCGTTCAAGGAGGCGATCGACGCCGACCCGGCGAAGGGCTGGCGGCTGTCCGTCCTCGACCTGGCGACCATGCGGGTCACCGCGACCGCCGAGACCCGCAGTGTCGATGACCAGGCCGCGTGGCTGGACAGCGGGAAACTCGCCTACACGCTGCGTCGGGACGACGGCCAGCCCGACGTCTGGAGAGTCCCGGCGGACGGGTCCGGCGCGGCGACGCTGGCGATCCCCGGTGCCGAGTCGCCATCCCCGCTCACCTGACGGTCCGGCCCCGGCGGCTCGGACACCTGAACGCCTTGGCGCGGACAGCATTCCGCCATGTCGGATTCCGCCCCGTACCCATCGCCGTTCATCGACGTTCCCGAGGCTGTTGACCATGACAAGGCTGAGCCGTCGCATCTTCGTCCTCAGTGGACTGGTGACCGCCGGAGTTGCTGTGACACCCCGCCAGGGTGCCCGCGCCGCGGTTCCGTACCCCTTCAAACTCGGTGTGGCGTCCGGTGATCCGGCGCCCGACAGCGTGGTCCTCTGGACCCGGCTGGCACCATCCCCGCTCAACGCCGACGGGCAGGGCGGCATGCCCAACGCCGACGTGACAGTGGAGTGGCAGGTGTCCACCACCGACCGGTTCACCTCGCTGGTCGCCTCCGGCTCGGTGGTCGCCCGCTACGCCGACGCGCACTCCGTGCACGCCATCGCGGGCGGGCTCGCCGCCGACTCCGACTACTACTACCGGTTCCGGGCCCAGGGCCAGATCTCGCCGGTCGGGCGGACCCGGACCACCCCGGCACCCAGCGCCTTCGGCCGCGACCTCGTGATGGCCTTCGCCTCCTGCGCCCACTACGAGGCCGGCTACTACACCGCCTACCGGCGGATGGCCGAGGACAACCCCGGCCTGATCCTGCACCTCGGCGACTACATCTACGAGGGTGGCGTCGGCACCTCCGCGGTGCGGCAGCACGTCGGCGCCGAGATCGTGTCGCTGGCCGACTACCGCCGCCGGTACGCGCTGTACAAGTCCGACCCGGACCTACAGGCGGCCCACGCGGCGGCACCCTGGCTGGTGGTGCCGGACGACCACGAGGTGGAGAACAACTACGCCAACATGGTCCGCAACGACAGCAGCCCGACGCTGACCGCCGCCCAGTGGACCGCCCGGCGGACCGCCGCGTACCGGGCCTACTACGAGAACATGCCGCTGCGACCGGCGTCCGCCGCCAACGGCAACAGCATCCCGCTGTACCGGCGCATCCGGTGGGGGCAACTCGCCACCTTCCACATGCTCGACACCCGCCAGTTCCGCGACGACCAGGCCTGCGGGGACGGCTGGAAGGTCTGCGCCGACGCCGACCTGGCCTCCCGGTCGCTGACCGGCGCCGCCCAGGAGGCGTGGCTGCTCGACGGGCTGGCCCAGCGCTACGGCACCTGGGACATCCTCGGCCAGCAGGTCTTCTTCGCCCAGCAGCTCGACGCGAACGGGGCGGCGAGCATGGACGCGTGGGACGGCTACCGGGCCTCCCGCAGCCGCATCCAGACCGGCTGGCAGCAGCGCGGCGTACGCAACCCACTGGTGCTCACCGGCGACGTGCACCGGTCGTGGGCAAACGACCTCAAGGCCGACTACGCCAACCCCTCCTCGGCCACCATCGGCACCGAACTGGTCTGCACCTCGATCAGCTCGACCGGCAACGGCAGCGGCAGCACCACGGTCCCGAACGCGGCGGCCAACCCGCACCTGAGGTTCTACTCGGACCGGCGCGGCTACGTCCGTACCACCATCAGCCGTACCCAGGTCCGGGCCGACTTCCGCGCGGTGAACACGGTGACCGAGCACGGCGCGGCGGCGTCCACCGTGCGGTCGTTCGTCATCCTCGACGGCCAGCCCGGCCTGCAGGCCGGGTAAGGGAGAGAGAGCCACCATGACCGTGACAACCGCACTGCTCACCGCGTCCCTGCTGGTCCCGAACGTGCTTCTCGGCCCGACCGCGATGACCGCCGAGGCGGTCACCTGGACCACCGCGAACAGCGTCGCCACCGGCGACCAGGACCTGCCCTCCATCGCCATGAACCGCAACGGTCACGTCGCTGTGGCGTGGGAGGACGACCGGGACAGCACCGCCCCGCAGGACGACACCCACAGCGAGATCTACCTGCGGCTGTTCCGCGACGGCACGTCCGCGTACGAGCTGAAGCTCTCCACCGGGGGGACCAGCGGGGCCGCCTGGCGGCACGTCAGCCCCGACGTGGGGCTCGACGACCGGGGCAACGCCGTGGTGGTCTGGGCCGCCGACGGCGACGGCAACGGCGTCTACAACATCCAGTACCGGGTGGTGTCGCCCGCCGGCGCGGTGCTCGGCTCCGGGCAGGCCAACGCCAGCGACGCCGGGCAGCAGATCTGGCCGAAGGTCTCGGTCGACCCGGACGGCGCGCCCACCAACGCCGCCGCCGTCGGCTTCACTGTGGTCTGGGAGGACGTGCAGGGCACCGCTCCCGCCACCGTCAAGGCCGCCGGGTTCACCGCGGCCACCACCAAGGCGTACGAGGTGACGGCCTCACAGACGACTGGCACCCACCACCGTCCCGACGTGGCGGTGTCCGCCTCCGGCGAGGCGCTGGTGGTCTGGGACGAGGACGCCGACGCGAACGGCTCGTACAACATCGGGCTGACCCGGCTGGCCCGGTCCAACGGCGCCGTGACGCTGTCGCGGCGGACGGCCAACGCCCAGAGCGGTGGGCAGCAGCAGCGTGCCTCGGTGGCGGCGAACTTCGCCGGTGACTTCACCGTCGGGTGGGAGTCCGACCACACCGGCACCCGGGGTGTCTGGGCTCGATCGTTCACCGCGACGGCCGTGGCCCGGCACGACGAGGTCCCGGTCTCCACCGCCATCGGTGCCATCGCTCCCGGCGTCGGCATCGACGACCAGGACAACGTCGTGGTGGGCTGGACGGTGTCCGGCGCCAACCCGGACGTCTGGGCGCGGGGCCTCAACCCGGACGGCACGTCCAGCGGACGGCTGGCGGCCCAGGCGCTGAGCCAGACCACGACAGGTCGCCAGGAGCACTTCGCGGTCGCCGCGTCGCCCTGGGGTGAGGTGAGCGTCTGCTACACCGACGACAACGACGGCAACTCCTTCGACCAGGTGCTCCTCGGCCTGGGGACGACGAACTCCACCTGGCTGACGTCCGCGGACGAGCTGCGCCGGCTGAAGGCGCGGGCGGGCGTCACGACCCACTAGGGCGCGGCTCGCCGCCGGCGCGCGCCACCCCGTCGTCCCCGCCGAGGGACGACGGGGCGGCCACGGCGCGCAGAGTGATCGACTCGTCGGTGTGGTCGACCTCCAACAACGTCCCGGCCGGGAAGCTCGCCACCGTCTCGGGTGGTAACTGGATCGTGCCGTCGCCGGCCACCACGGCGAAGTCACGGCCGTCGCGCCCCTCGGCGCCGACCCGGCCGTCCCGGATGGTGACCGCTCGGCCCAGTCGGGCGCCCACCTCACCGTCGTGGGTCACCACGACCACAGTGGTGCCCCGCTCCCCGTTCACGGCGGCGAGAGCCGCGAGCACCTCGTCCCGACCGGACGCGTCGAGTTGGCTGGTCGGCTCGTCGACCAGGAGCAGCCCGGGCCCGGCCGCGAGCCCCTGCGCCAGAGCTGCCCGCTGACGTTGCCCCGGGGTCAGGTCGCCCACCCGCCGCGCGCCTGCGCCGGCGAGACCCACGAGGTCCAGGATCGCCTCCGGCGGGTCGAGCCGGCGCCCGGCGAGGCGTGCTGCGGGTCGCTGCGCCAACCAGATGTTGCGCGACAGCGACACGTACGGCAGCAGGTTGCGTTCGGCGCCCTGCAACACGGTGCCGACCGTGGCCCCGCGCAGGGCCGCCAGACCCTTGGACGAGAGCCGGGACAGCTCATGCTCGCCCACGTACACGCGTCCGGCAGAGGGTTGCATGAGCCCGCCGAGGATCGCCACCAACGTGGACTTTCCCGAGCCGGACGGCCCCACCAACGCGAGCATCTCGCCCGCCGAGATCCGCAGGTCCACGCCGGAGAGCGCGACGACGTCCCCGCTGGCGGTGGGGTAGATGTGGATCAGCCGGTGGCAGGCGACCGCCAGACCGCCAGCCGAATGCGCCGCGGTCACCGGCTCGTCCTGCCGCGCGGCGGCGGTCGTCGCCCGCTCCGGCGGCGTACCGAGGCGGCGACCACCCGACCGAGCACGACCGCCGTGAGGGCGAACAACGCGACCGCGGGCACGACGAACAACAGCAGCCGACCGACGTCCGGCCACTCGGGCAACGGGACCGGTGAGCGGCCGTCACTGAACAGGCGCTGCCCGCCGCGCGTGAGCAGCCAGATCACCACTGTGACGAGAGCGCCCGAGACGGCGGCGACAGCGACCGGCCACCCGTAGCCGCCACGGAGGGCGCGTGGCGGTAACCCCTGTCGACGCAGCGCCACCAACATGGCCACCCGGGGACGCTGCTCGGCCACCGCCATCGCGATCAGGCCGGCCGCCCCGATCAGCACCCCCGCCAGCGCGGCGAACATGTTGAAGCGCACTGCCAACGCCGTAGCCTGGCGATCGAATTCCTGGCGTAGGGCCATGGCTGTCCGGTCAGTCTCGATGACCAGACCCTGTGCGCGAAGTCGGTCGAGGACGTCAGTGGGGGCCGCCCGAGCCAACCAGACCTCCTCATTGCCGTTCTGACTGGCGACGGCGAGTCGATCCGCGTACTCCAGGTCGACGATCAGACCGGATCGACCGAGCCGCGGCAGACGATCGGCCAGACCCCCGACCAACGCCCTGGTCGGTGTCCCGTCGACCCCGTCGTACGCATGGATCCCGCCGAGCGGAGTCCCCGCCGATCGGGTCAGGTAGACGGGTAGCGGAAAGGGCGCGTCGACAACAGCGATGCCGGCCGGCGTCGCACGCCGGTTCTCCGCCACGGAGAGGATCAGCGCCGCATCCGTGCCGCTCGCGACGTCGAGGAAGGTGTCATCCGGATCGGACAGCCGCCACCGCGTCGTATCGGCGAACTGCGCACCGGTCAGCACAAGCGTCTCGCGACCGCCGTCTTCATCGCCGGTTCGCAGTGCCTCGAAGCGGACCTCCAGGTTCCCGGAAACCACCGGTGCGACGATGTCGATTTTGACCAGCCGGCATTCCTGCACGCACTCGGGCACCTGGAGGACGTAGCCCTTGCGGCCGGGTTCGATGTCATCGCGAGAGGTGACCACTCGGGTGCCGTTGGCGCTGGAGACTGTGACCGCGAGGCGGACCTTGTTGCCGCCGAAGACCTTGGCGTCGAAGTTGGCGGAGATCTGAACGGTGAGCAGGCGCCCGCGTAGTCGCACAGGTGCCCCGGGCGCAGCTGGGCGGATCTTTCGTGCAACCTCCGCCAGGGACACGCCGTAGGACGGATGCGGCCCGGCCACTGTCGCCAGCCGGTCGGAGTCCACGGCCAGCAGCGGTGTGCCGACCGTGGAGGACGAGGCCGTCACCACCGTGGCCATCGCGAACCGACCCTCGGGATCGGCCGCCCGAACGGCTGCCAACAGGTGCGAACGCGACGTCGCGTCGACCTCGACCACGCGCGGCGCACCGACCTCGACGGTCGCCCGATCACGGTAGGCGGCCGACGCGACCTCGCTCGTGGCGACGGTGAATGCGAGCATCGCGACGACCACCGTGAGCAGCGCGATCAGGGGCCGGAACCGTGGTTGCCGGGCCACCTGCACCAGGGCGAGACCACTGGCGGTCCGGCCACGCGACAGCAGCGCACCACCCACCGCCGCGCCGGCGATCATGGCGACTCGCGCCAGCAGCACCCCTGCGGCGAGCGCCCCGAGGACCGGCGCCACCAGTGCCAGTCCGCTGGGCGGTCCGCCGGAGCGCAACTGCACGACGGCAGCCACGGCGACGGACACCGCGACGACATCACCGATTGTCGCCCGCCATCCCCGTACCCGTGCCGGCACCCGGCGTAGCAGGTCGACGACCGGTGCGGACAACATCCGCGCCTGGGCGAGCAGTACCGCGGCGAGCGCGCCGAGGGCGCCGATGGCGGCGAAGCCGATCACGGTGGCGTCCATCGTGACGTCGGCGCGGGCAGGAAGGGTGCGCGCGGCGAGCAGTGTGGCAGCGGCGAGGCCACCCAGGCAGCCGAGGGGGATCGCGACCAACGCGGGTGCGGCGTGCTCGCCGATCGCCAGCACCCACAGGCGTCGGCGCTGCACCCCGCGGAGCAGGAGCAGGCCCTGCTCCGGTCGCCGCTGGTCGGCGGCCGAACTCACCGCGACGAAGAGCACCAGCCAGCAGAGCAGGACCAGCAGCCCGGCGCCCAGCGTCACGCCGTCGGCCAACTGCCCTCGTTGCACGGTGACGCGATCAAGCAGGCTCGGCACTGTGGTGCCGGCACCGAAGCCCTCGCGGCTACCGTCGCGCTGCACCACAGTGATCGCGTCTCGCAGGCCCTGCACGCGCCGGCTGTCCAACAGGTGCTCGGTGACGTAGAGGTCGGCCGTCGACACGTGCAGGATCGCCTGTTCGTCGGCCAGGGGTGCGGCCTCGGCGGTGAAGATCGCGTCCTGGGCGCTGCCCGCGATCGACGTGCCGGGCGGCCCCGCGGCGGGTGGCCGAATGAACTCCCCGCCGAGCCAGAACGAATCGGTCACGTCCCGCGGTCGGTAGACACCGGCTACCCGCACCGGCACCGCGCCGAAGGTGAACTGATCGCCGACGACGACGCCGAGCCGGGCGGCGGTGTGCGTGCTGACCATGACCTCGGGGAGTTGACCCCTCGGGGTGGACCGAGGGCAGGCTCCGGTCAGGTCGACCCGCTCGCAGACCCCCGCTCGGAAGGTCAGATTCGAGGTGACGCTCCCGGCCTGGCCGGCGGCGACACCACCGCTCTGCGCGCCCAGGACGACGTCGAATCCGGCCGGCGTGAGTTGCCTGACCTTGGCCGCGAACACGGTGCCTGCGGGGTCAGCCGGCATTCCCGGATATTCGACGGCTTCGGTGAGCCGCACCCGAAGCTCGTTCGGCGACGCCTTCGACATCTCGTAGCTGGCCAGGGACTGCCCGGCCGCGGCGACATAGCTCGGGGCCGCCGCGGCGGCGGCACTGGCGAGCACCGCGAGCAGGAGCACCGCCAAGGCGTGTGCCCGGCGTGCCGCGAGCGCTCCCCAGATGACGATCAGCATTGATGGTGAGGGTATTGACGTGACCGATCGGCCATTGTCCCGGCGAGTGGACCGAAACCTAACAGTTACGGCTCTCCCTCAACCGCGAACGATCTCCGCCCGCCCTTCGAGGAGGTGCAGTTCCGCCTCGCAGGCGGCGGCCACCTCCGGGTCGTGGGTGGCGAACACGACGGCGGCGCCCCGCCGCGCCTCATCGTGGAGCAGATTCAGAATCCGCTGTCGGTTCCCCGCGTCCAGCTCGCTTGTCACCTCGTCGGCCAGCAGCACATCGCCGCGCAGGGCCAGGCCGCGGGCGACGGCCGTACGTTGCTGCTGGCCGCCGGACAGCTCCTCGACGAGCTGGTTGGCCTGGCCGCAAAGGCCCAGCAGGTCCAAGGTCGCGGCGGTTTGTTGACGGGCCTCGGGTGGTGTCGCGCCGTCGGCCGTGAGTGCCACCTGGAGGTTCTCGGCCGCGGTGAGGATCGGGGCAAGGCCGTTGTCCTGCGGGATGAGGACGATCCGGTGCTCGACCGCGTGATCCCGGTCGCGCAGCGGCTTCCCGTCGACAGTCACTGAGCCGTCCCGTGGCCGCAGCAGCCCCGCCATCGCGTGGAGCAGGGTGGTCTTGCCGGCGCCCGACGACCCGGTCAGTGCCAGGACCCGACCCGGTCGGACCGTCACCGAGATGTCAGTGAGGACGGCCGGCGCGTCGCCGTAGCCGACCGAAACCCCGTGCAAGCTCAGCACGTGCCACCGCCCCTCCCCGGCGCCGATGATGCGCAGACTGCCACGGCGAGCGGGAGTCGCACAATCCCGTCGATCTGTCTGCGGTACGCCATGGTCAGTCGGCTCGGGTCAACCGCTCGTAGAGGACCAGGGCGGTGAGGAAGGCCGCCAGGAGGCCGAGGGCGGCGACCGCGGGCACGATCCGGGCCACCGGCACCAACAGAAGGACGACGCCGATCGCGACGAGCGGACCCGGCGATCCACCGACGGTCAGCCGGAGGAACAGCAGACGACCGATGAGGTAGAGCGCGGTCCCGCCGTAGAGCACAGCGGCCCCCGGCCATCCCATCGGCTCCCCGGCGGGGTGCCGGGGCTGATCGGTCAGGCTCGCGAGGATCAGGTGGACGCCCAGGGCGAAGTAGACGACCCCGGCGACCAGCGGCAGGTGCGCCAGCGTGTACGCGTCCGACGCCAGCTGTTGACGGCGTCGGGAACGCGGCGAGGCCGAGGTCAGCACCTCCGCGGCGGCCGGGGCGACGCCCACGAAGTAGAGCCACCACAGGCACACGGTCGCGGCGAAGCCGAACACCGCGGCGAGCAGCACCGGCCAGGCGATCACGGTCAGGCCCGCGCCGGCCCCGGCCGACAGCAGGGACTCACCCAGCACGATGATCAGCACCAGACCGTGGCGTTCGGCGAAGTGGGCCCCGCTGCGGACCTCGCCGAAGCTGGCGGCGGTGGCGATCCGGCCGCCGCCGAAGTCGACGACGAACGCCACGGTCCACAGCACGGCCTGTGCGGTCCCGCCGAGGATGGCTCCCACCAGCAGCGGGGCCCAGGCGAGTGTGGTGGACACGGCGAAGCGCAGGGTCTGCCGCCGGTACTGCGGGTTGCCGGCCGAGGCGTAGGTCATCAGGCCGAGGTGCAGCCCGCGGACCACGATGTAGGCGATGGCCAGTGTGAGCGGCGGGCTCAGCACCCCGTCGTGGCGCTGCCACGCCTGTGGGATCACCAGCGCGGCCACGAAGATGGCGGCCATCGCCACGAGCATCCCGGCCAGCACGGGCCCGTTGTCGGCGCGGACCTGGTTGCCCAGCCAGGCGTAGCAGCTCCACGTGTACCAGAACCAGAGCAGGAGCAGCAGCCCCTGGTAGAGCGTCAGCGGCCCCAGCGACTCCGCCATGAAACCGATGAGCCTCGTGAGCGCGAACACCAGGACCAGGTCGAAGAAGATCTCGAAGGTGGTGGCCCGGTGTGCCTCCTCGACCAGCACCGGCCCGGACCGGTGGACGCGGCTCATCCGCTCATCCTGGTCTGCTGACCACCCTGGCCGGGGGTCAACGCGCAGCTGCGACCGGATCAGCCGAAGAGCAGGTCGAGATGGGCGTCCAGTGCGCCCAGCGCCTGTTCGGCGGTGTACTGCCCGCCCAGCAGGTAGACACCGAGCCCCTCCATCAGCGCCAGCAGGCCGGCAGCGGCGGCGGCGCCGTGGCGGTCGGGCAGGAGGCTGGCGATGAACCCGGTGAACTGGGCGGTGTCCTCGTGCAGGCGGGGCGCGGTCGATGGTCGCACCGCCGTGTAGGCGAGGAACGCGAGCGCCACCCGCCCATTGTCGCGGGTGCCCTCGTCGAGCGGCAGCAGCGCGGCGAGCATGGTGCGCAGCAGCTGCCGAGGCGGCGGGTTCCCGCCCAGCCGCGCCACCGCCTCGGTGACCCGGAGCTGGCTGCGCTCGCGCACCACACTCAACGCGAACGCCATCATCTCGTCCTTGGTCCGGAAGTAGTGCTGGACCATCCCGGCGGACACGCCGGCCTCGGCGGCAACGTGTCGGAGGCTGACGGCCTCCAGGCCCTGATCGGCGGCGACCCGCATCAGCGCGTCCGCGATGAGGGTGCGTCGCTCCTGGTGATCGACCTTCTTGGGCATGGCCTCGATCGTTTCACAGTGGGTGGCCCGGAGACCCCGCCAGCGCGGCGGTCACCGGCTGACGGGGTGGCTCGCGGGGGTGCCCCGGGCGCTGCGCAGCAGGCCGTCCGGGTCGTCGGCGTACAGTCGCAGCTCGTTCATCGGCAGGGACCCGGTCTTCGGCAGGTCGAAGGTCAGCGGCCGACGCAGCAGGACGTCGATGCTGGTCTGGCTGCCGACCGAGATGGACACCACCCGTCGGTCGCCCTCCTGCTCGACCTGCACCGATCTGCTCGACGGCAGCGAACGGTAGCGCTTGCGCAGCGCCTCGATGTCCGTCCACGGGATCCAGATGTCGATGCCCCAGCTGAGCCGTACCCGAAGACCCCGGTCGCCCACGACGTGAGGGTGGATGGTCATGCTGGCGAACAGACCGATCATCCAGAGCAGACCCCAGATGCCGAGGCCCAGCACGATCCAGCGGGCGGGCCGCCACGGCACCACGTGGGTGACCACCACGTCGAAGATCGGGATCTCCACGACCGACAGGCCGATGAAGATGCCAAGGATCGGCTTGACCACGCCGAGGTAGCCGAACGACTCGTCGCCGGGCCCCAGCGGCAGTGGGCGACGCCGCGCCCACACGTACAGGCTGCGCCACGTCGCGGCCTCGGCTTCGGCCGCCCGACGCAGCAGCGGGCCCACCCGTGCCCTGATCGGTGTCTTCGTGTCGGTCATGGTCGTCCTTCTCGTTCGGGGGCCGACGGTCCGTGCAGCGTGACGGTTCCGGCGCCGCCGTCCACGGTGACCAACTGCCCGGTGGTGATGGTCCGGGTGGCGTCCGGCACGCAGATGACTGCGGGAATGCCGTACTCGCGGGCCACCGTCGGGCCGTGCGCCATGATCGCGCCGGTCTCGGTGACCAGCGCCGCCGCGGTGAGGAACAGCGGGGTCCAGCCGGGGTCCGTGGTCGCGGCCACCAGAATGTCGCCGGGCTCGACGTGGGCGTTGCCCGGGTCGTGGACGACCCGGGCGGGGCCGGTCACCCGGCCTGCCGACGCGCCCACTCCGGCGAGCGTCCCGTCGCCGGCTGGCACGACCGGCAGGACGGTCTCGACATCCGTGCCGTCGGAGAGCAGCGCCACCGGCACCGTCCGACGCCGCAACTCCCGGCGGTGCACCGCCCGTCGGGCGGTCACGGTCCCGCGCAGATCAACACCCTGGTGTACGGCGGTGTGCGCCTCGTTGAGGGTCAGGAACATGATGTCGTCGGGCTGGTCGAGCAGGCCGGAGTCGTGCAGGTCGGCGCCGATGAGCAGGAGTTGGCGGCGCGTCTCCCGCAGCGGGTACAGCCCGGCGAACTTGCCGGCCTCGCGCAGGCCGGCCAACGATCGGGCCCGGCGCAACAGGAACCCGGCCAGCCTGCCCCGCACCGGCCGCCGACGGCGGGCTCGCGTGGTCAGCTCCCGCAGTGCCGTCTCCGCCGCCGACGCGGCCCGCTGGAAGCGTTGGTCGGGGCCCTGCCGCGGATCGGTGACCCGCAGGTAGTTGGCGACCGCGGCGAAGACCGGTGTGGGGTCCTCCGCCCAGCGCGGCACCCCGAGGTCGACTTCGGCGACACCCCGGTGACCGTAGACGTCCAGGAAGGCCGCCATGCCGATGTCGGGCAGCGTCCCGCGACGGTAGCGCGCGGCCAACTCGGCCGGCGGGGTGTCGAGGAGAAGCTGGCGGTGGTCACCCGCGCCCTGGGCGAGCCGCCACAGGGCCAGGTCCATCTCGATGGTGACGTTGTGCGGCATGCCGCCCAGCACGGCGTGGATCTCGTCCGGCCCGGCGATGCCCTTGAGCAGGGCGGTCGGCAGCGCGGTGGCCAGCATTCCGGCGACGATCGGCCACATGATCGCGTCGGCGCTGTCGTCGGGGTCGGCGTCCTGCGCCTGCACGAAGCGCAGCCGGTCCGCCGTGGTACGCAGGTCGGCGGGGGCGGCTGAGCGTACTCTCAGCTGCTCGATCGCCTCGAACATCCGGGTCCGCGCGGCCTCGGGACGGGCCAGCGCCCGCAGGATCCCCACCACCGCGCGGCCTGCCGTCCGCAGCGACGCGCCCGCCGGTGCCCCACTGCGCCGCGCGCCGCCGCCGGTCGGCGCGAACCGGGGATCCGCGAGCACGTGCAGCATCACCGCCTGGGCGCGCGGCCCGAAGTCGACAGCCAGGAGCTTCACCAGTCGTTTGCGGGACGACCTGTCGCGGGCGAGGTCGGTCAGGTCGCCGTAGAGGCGGCCGCCGATGTCGACGATCTCGACCCGCACCCCGAGCGCGGCGAGCATCGCGGCGATCTGCGTCCGCAGGGTCGACATGCCCATCGGGGTGACCGGCTGCCGCATGCCCTGGACGTGCCCGAACTCCAGGTAGACGCGGGGGAGGGGCTTTCCGCTCGGCGGTGGGGCGGGGAACAGGCTGGTGATCGGCCGGGACTGGAGGAGCCACAACACGTCGTCCGCGTCGATCGCCCACTCGACGTCCTGTGGGCAGCCGAAGTGGGCCTGCAACCGCTCGCCGGTGGCGCGGAGGCGGGCCAGTTGCGCGGACGTCAGGCAGCCGGCCTCGTCGCGCGTGACGTCGTCGAGGACGTAGTGGTCGACGGCCGTGGCGCCGTCCACCACTGTCGTGCCGAGGCCGGCGGCGGCGTCGACGGCCATCTCGTCGCGGCGCCCGGTCAGCGGGTTCGCGGTGAACAGCACTCCGGCCACCGTGGGGGTGACCATGCGCTGCACGACGACGGCCATTCGCACCGTCTGGTGATCGATGCCGCGGGCGTCGCGGTAGGCGGTCGCGCGGTCGCCGTGCAGCGAAGCCCAGCACTTCTCGATGGCGGCGAGCAGTTCGGCGGTGCCGCTGACGTTGAGGACGCTGTCCTGCTGACCGGCGAAGCTCGCGTCCGGCAGGTCCTCGGCGGTGGCGCTGGAGCGCACCGCCACCGGGCCTGCGCCGAGCCGCTGGTACGCGGCGACGACCTCGGCCGTGGGGACGACGCCGAGTCGGTGCGCCTCGGTGGTGACGCAGAAACCGTCGGGGACCCGTTCGCCGTGCCGGATCAGCTCGCCCAGCCCGGCCGCCTTGCCGCCGACCAGGGCGGTCATGTCGGCGGTCACCTCGGACAATGCGATCACGTGCATGGCGGCCCACTCTCTTTGCAATACAACTGCATTGCATCTGACCGTACCTGCTTGGCGATGCGACTGCAATGTCACCGCCGTGGTGCGCCACCTCCGGGCCGGGGTCTTGCCGGGATCTGCCATGCTCGGGCCGGTGACGACCGGCCGCCCGCCCAGAGCCCGTTCCCACCGCCGCCCTCGAAGCCGAGCCATCCGCGTCCTCCTCGCGCTCGTCGCGCTGGCGGCCGTCCTGGGCATCGCGGTGGTCGCGGTGCCGATGCTGCGACCGGCCGGGCCCCGCCCGCTCTTCCAGATGCCGGTGACCTGCGGCGAGACGTGGCAGCTCAGCACCTACCCCGGTCACGACGACTACGACGTCGACTTCTTCCCGGTCGAGGGCGAGACGTGGGGACGTCCGGTGCTCGCGTCGTACGCCGGGACGGTCACCGTGGCGGGCATCAACGGTTCGTTGGGCGGTCGGACCCCGGAGGACCCGGACGGCCCACGCGGGCGCGGCGGCGGTTACTGGGTGAAGATCGACCATGGCGGCAAGTGGGAGACGCAGTACCTGCACATGCTCGAACCGCCACTGGTCACCGTCGGTCAGAAGGTCGCCCAGGGTGACCAGATCGGGCGGCTCGGCAGCACCGGCAACTCCGGCGCACCGCACCTGCACTACGAGCAGCGCCGCGGCTGGGAGAAGGTCGAGACCCACTTCGACGGCGTCCCGTCGGGCATCACCACCGACGAGCGCGAACAGATCCTCCGGCGGGTGAGCAACAACTGCCCGACCGTCTCCTGAGGAACGCAGTTTGCCCGGCGAGGCTCGGGGGCACTGATTCGGGAGACAGCGCAGACGCAGGGAGGAGCCAGCCATGGTCAAGGGTGACGTCGACACGTACCACGAGGACGGGCAGTGGAAGAACAAGCCGGAGGGCCAGGAGCGGGCCAGCAGCACGCATGACGTGAAGGCCGACGCGCAGGCCCAGGGCCGCGAGATGGCGGCCGACCGCGGCGTCGAACACGTGATCAAGAAGCAGGACGGCACGATCGGGGAGAAGAACACCTACCCCCGCAGCCGTGACCCCCGGGACATCGAGGGCTGACAGCTTCCAGTCTCGGCGGACCGGCCTCCTCGGCGCGATCGAGGGGGTCGGTCCGGCTTCGTGTGGTCCGAAGTCGGACGACTTCGTTGCAGTGTGAGCGATATAGGTGATTTGGGGGATATAGTCCGGATCGAGACTGGAGTGAAAGCTGGGAGTGGGCATGCCGTTTCGGGGCTGGCGTCGGTCGAGCACCAGCGCAGCGCTGGCCGTAGCCGTGACCGTGGCAGCTCTCGTGGTCGCGCCACTCCCGGCGTCGGCGGCCGGCTCCGTCCTGTTCGACCAGCCCTTTCACAACAACACCGCGAACGGCATCGGCGCGGTGTCGCTGCCAGGCGTGCCCGGTGCCGGGGCTACCAACGCCGCCTGCCTGAGCGCGGCTGGCAACTCCACCACCGGCCCGCTGCTGAGTTGCACCACCTCCACCGATCCGCAGGGTGCGGGCAAGCTGCGCCTCACCCCGGCCGTCGCGAACCGGCAGGGCGGCGTGTTCGGTGCGGTGAGCGTGCCCACCTCGCAGGGCCTGCATCTGACCTTCAACACCTACCAGTACGGCGGCATCAGCCCCGGAGCGGACGGCCTGGCGTTCGCGCTGGCCGCCGTCGACCCCGCCAACCCGCGGTCCCCGTCGGTGATCGGCCAGTCGGGCGGATCGCTGGGCTACTCGGCGGCGTTCAACGGCGGCTCGGTGGGACTGTCCAATGGTTACCTGGGCATCGGCCTGGACGTCTTCGGCAACTTCAGCAACAGCCTCTACCAGGGCACCGGTTGCACGAATCCGCCCTACATCTCGACCACCAACACGCGGGTCCCCGGCCAGGTGGTGGTCCGTGGGCCGGGCCGCAACGGGGTCGGCTACTGCGCGATCAACAGCACCGCCACCAGTACGTCGTCGCCCGCGCTGCCGTTGCGGGCCACCACCCGTGCCGCGTCCGTGGTGCCGGTGGAAGTCGTCATCAACACCACCTCGTCCCCATTCAGCACCGACACCGGCATCACCACCCCGGCAGGTCAGTACCGGGTCAGGTTCACCCCGGTCGGCGGGGCGGCACGCACGTTGGCGGGCGCGCTCCCGGTGGTGTCGCCGAGCCTGTACCCGTCACCGACCTGGTTGAACGCCAACGGCTACCCACGGCAACTCGCGTTCGGCTGGGTGGGCTCGACCGGCTCGGTCACCGACTTCCACGAGATCGACAACGCCCGCGCGGTCAGCTTCAACCCGGTGCCGGACCTGAACGTGTCGCAGACCAGCGCGGTCGGGGCCAACCCGCAACCCGGTGACCCGGTCACCTACTCGATCACCGCCGGGGTCGATGCCGGCGCCACCGAGACGTCACCGATCTCGGTCACCCAGACCGTGCCCACCGGTGTCGTTCCCCGCGGCGCGTTCGGCTCCGGCTGGGTCTGCGCCGCACCATCCGGACAGACCATCACCTGCACCAACAGCAACGGCCCGTTCGCCGGAGGAACGTCCCTGCCGCCCATCACGGTCGTGGCGACCGTCACCGGCACCGCTGTGACGCCGGCGCTGATCCAGACCGCGACGGTGGCGACCTCGTCGTCGATCGACGCGAACCCGGGTTACACCAGCTTCACCACGCCCGTCGCGCCGGCCACCGCACCGAGCGGCGTCACCGTCACGCCGGCGGAGAGCTCGACCTCCGGGGGCATCGCGGTCACCGTCGGCGGCAGCAATCTCACCGGCGCGACCGCGATCACCATCGGTACGGCCGCCGAGCAGCAGGCCGGTACCTCGGTGGTGCTGTTGCCGTGCAGCTCCGGCCCGGCGGCCGGCTGCTTCACAGTGAACCCGAACGGCACGCTCGGCATCTCGGCCATGCCCGCCCGGTCCAGCCCGGCGACGGTCACGGTCAGCGTCGTCACCAGAGGCTCCGCGGGATCGGCGAACTACGTCTACGCGTCCGCGCCGGGCACCCCGGCCACACCGACCGCGACCGCGGGCGTCGCCAGCGCCACCGTGAGCTGGACCGCGCCGGCGAACAACGGCAGCCCGATCACCGGTTACCTGATCACCCCGATCCGGGACGGCGTCACCCAACCGACAGTCACCTTCGACGCCTCCACCACCAGCCGCACCCTGACCGGGCTGACCGCGGGCTCGTCGTACGCCTTCCGGGTGGCGGCGGTGAACGCCTACGGCACCGGCGCGGCCAGCCCACCCTCGGCGGCGGTGGTCCCGTACACAGTGCCGGGGGCGCCGACGAACGCCTCGGCCACCGCGGGGACCAACGCCGCCACGGTGAGCTGGACGGCCCCGGCCAACGGGGGGTCGCCGATCACCGGTTACACAGTGACGCCCTACCTCGGTGCCACGGCGCAGACCCCTCAGGTCTTCAGCGGGACCGCCACGACCCAGATCGTCACCGGGCTGACGGCCGGCGCGACGTACACCTTCCGGGTGGCCGCGACGAACGCCGGCGGGACCGGCCCACAGTCGGCCCCCTCCGCGTCGGTGACGGTCAACGCGTCGCCGACGCTGACCTTCCCACCGCCCCCGCCCGGCAAGGCGTACGACCCGTACCAGTACCAGCTGACGGTGACCGGCGGCACGGGCCCGTTCACCTGGTCGGTCAGCGCCGGGAGCCTGCCCGCCGGGCTGACCCTCGACCCGGTGACCGGCCTGCTCTCCGGCACGCCCACGGTGTCCGGGACGTTCCCGTTCACCGTCCGGGTGACCGACTCGTTCGACCAGTCCGCGACCCGACCGGTCGACCTGGTCATCACCCCGCTCGGTGGGCTCTCCATCAGCGTTCCGGCGATCTCGGCGCTCGGCACCGTCACCTCGGGCACGACCGGCGTCTCGGGCCAACTCGGACCGGTGACCGTCACCGACGACCGCGGGCCGTTCTCCGGTAACTGGGTCAGCGTCGTCACCAGCACCAACTTCACCACGGGCTCCGGCTCGGGTGGCGAGACCATCCCCAACAGCAACATCACGTACGCCTCCGGGCCCGCCCTGGGCAGCACCGGGGTCGGATCCTTCGTCCCGCAGCCCGGAGCGGTGCTGAGCACCCCGCGTACGGCCGCCGGGTGGTCCGGCCAGACGGGAGGCCCGAACTCCGCCACCTGGAACCCGACCCTGTTGGTGACCATTCCGTCCGGGGTGGTGGTCGGCGACTACGTGGCGGTCGTGACGCACTCCGTCATCTAGACCCCGCCCCACACTCCTCGCCCGCCGCCCCGCCTCGTCGATCATGGAGTTGTGGTGGGGGACAAACCATTCTGGTTGTGCCCAAGTCGGCCACCACAAGTCCATGATCGACTCGGCCAGACGGTGCTGCCCGGCCGTTCCCTTCGGAACGGCCGGGCAGTCTCTGTTCGGGACCGTCAGGCCAACTGGGTCCGCTGCCGGCGGACGAGATACCAGCCACCGAGGGTGACCAGCACCAGCAGCGCGATGCCGCCCATCGTGTACACCAGCCAACTCGGCCCGCCGGACGCCGCGACCGTCATCGGCGCCGCGACGGGCAGGACGATCTTCCCGGTCGCGGTGCGTTCCACGGTGCCGCTGGCGAGCTTCACGTGCACGTCCCAGGCCCCGGCGGGCAGGGCCTGGTTGACCTCGATCCGAACCTGACCGCTCTGGCCGGGCAGGATCGTCACGCCGTTCGTCACCTTGAACGGGCCGGCCTGGACCGCCGCCTTGGTCAGCGACAGGGTGCCGGTCATGTCCAGTGCGCGTTCGCCGGTATTGGTGACCTTCGCGGTGACCACGGGGAACTCGCCGGTGCCGGGCTCCGCGGCCAGCCCTTCGATCCGGAAGTCCGTGGGCGGCTCACCACCCGGGCCGACATCGAGATAGACCCGGATGCCCACCCGGTGGATCTGGGTGACGTTGCCGGTGCGCCCTGTCGCGCTGGTGACCTGCGCCCAGATCGCGGCGTACCGTTCGCCCTTCGACGCCTTCCTCGGCACGGCGACCTCGACCTCGACAGGTCGTCGCTCGCCCGGGTCCAGCTCCATCGTGGCGGTCTTCAGCCGGATCCACCCGCTCAGTTCGTTGCCCGTACGCCCGTCGGGCACTGTGAAGGCGTTGTTCTCGACCGACGCGGCACCGGAATAGAACTCGATCTTCTGCGTCTCGGCGGAGGTGTTCTGCACCTCGACCCGGCGGTTGATCGTCGTCCCGGGCTTCAGGTGGTCCACGATGTAGACCTGGGCGCGGGGGTCCTGCACCCGGCTGGCCGGGATGTCCAGCATCCGGATGCTGATCGCGGCTTCCTCGGCCGGTTCCTGTCGCTGCTCCCGCACGGCAACGGCTGGTGCCGCCGAAACCCCGAGCGCCACGAGGGCGACCGAGGCCAGCAGCACCAGCCGGCCGAGCGGCTCAGAACACCGAATGTGTCACCGTCCCCGTGTAGACACCCTGGACGGTGCCGTCGGGCACGTTCACCACCAGGGTCGGGTTCCAGGTGGCGAAGTTGTTGCCTGTCCCGCCGGTGTGGGTCATCGCCGTCTGGGGGACGTTGATGATCACCTGCTGGGCGGAGGTGGGCTGACCCGGCGTGAAGGTGCCGCCACCCGCGGTCGCCGTCGCGGGACCCGACCAGTACAGGATGTTGATGTTCGGGATCGTCTCCCCGGAGGAGCCGCCGCCGGTGACGAAGTCGGTGGAGATGACGTTGGCGCTCCAGTTGGGGGTGAGCGACCCGCGCTGGTCCAGCACGGTGACCGGGCCGAGCTGACCGGAGACGCTGGAGCCCTCCACGCCGTGCCCGATGTTCGCCGTCGCCGGCACCGTGATCGACAGACCACCGGCGGCGTCCACGGTGAGGGTCACGATCGTGTCGCCCGTCGTGTCCGCGGCGGCCGGTCCGGCGAGCGCGACGACGCCGGCTACGCCGGCCAAGCCCGCGAGAATCTTTCTACGCATCGAGTCTCCTTTGTCCTAAAGAACCCTTAGAAGCACTTAGAAGACTAACTACGCAAAACGCTCAGAACGGACGGAATGGTACGAACGTCACCCGGTGGTCGTGCGCGATCCCGGGTGGTCCGGGACCACCGCTCGTGGTCGTCGCGGAGGCGCGCACGGCAAGGGCTCGACTCCGTGTTGGCAGCCGAGCCCGCGAGCAGTTTCAGGCCGCGACCACGTACGGGAACGCGGCGGAACGGGCGGCCTTCGTGACCTCCGAGGTGAGGCCGGCCGCGGTGCCGGTGTTGAGGACCAGTGAGAACATCACCTCGGGCGCGTTGTCGGCCAGGGTGCGCCCGTTGCGGACCGCGAAGCCGAAGTTCGCTGCCGTGCCGACCTTGTACGACAGCAGGTCGGGGTAGAGCTGCCGGGTGACACTCCAGCCGTACGCCTGCGGGTCCGGGGCGGTGCCGTTGGCCTTGACCACCCCGGCGACCGCGTTCGCGATCTCCTCGCCGCCTTCGCTGAGGTCGTTGCTGGGGTGCCGGAAGTTGGCGGGGTTCGAGAAGTCGGTGTCGTGCGGCCAGAAGATCGGCCACATCATCGGGTGGCCGGCGCGGTTGATCTGACGCCAGCCGCCGGCGTCGGTGGCCAGCATGGTGCGACACCACACGCCGATCTCGGTGCCGTCGCGCAGCAGCGGCTCGTCATGGGAGACCTCGAGGACGATCGACTCGACTGTGGTGCCGGCGAAGCTGTTGTTGGCCTGGTCGACCCGCCACGCCGAGCGGTCCACAGGCGAACCGTTCTTGACCGCGCCGTTGATGGTGGCGAGTTCGTCGAGGTCGACGTAGAAGGGGTCGATGATCCGACCGGCCCAGATCCGGACGTTGACGCCGGTGGTCACCTCGCCGGTGCGCCCCTCGGCGATGGGGGTGCCCATCGCGGCGTCGTCGCGGGCGTCCGCTCCGGTGAGCTCGTACAACTGGAGGGCCTGTCGGGCGTCGCCGTCCGGCTCGCCGAAGGCGAACCGGTAGGCCAGGTCCTCCACCTCGGCGCCATTGATGTGAATCTTGATCTCGTAGCGCGCCTCGGCGTGGAAGCCGCGCTTGATGTCGGCCTTGGTCACCGAGCTGTTGACGTCCATGACGAAGACCGTGGCGCGGTCACCGTTGAAGACGTACAGGTCGTCGATGTACAACTGGCCGCCCTGCGCGGCCAGGGGGGTATCGAGGTGGTGCGACATGAGCTCACTCCCGGAACTGCCGGATTTGGACTAATCCGAACATAGTGGGCGTGAGCCTGGCCTCCCGGCGCATCGAGCCAATCCGGTTCGAGGAGGAGCGAGGCCCGCGCGGCGGTGGGCCGCCCGAGTTCTCCTCGGACGACCCACTCCTTCGTGCCCGTGTGGTCAGATGCGAGACCACTTCTGGTTGGCGGCGCCGAGGCAGTCCCACAGGTGCAGCTTGCCGCCGTTGTTGGGGTTGGCCTCCCGTACGTCCACGCACTTGTTGGCGTTGAGGTTGACCAGGTCGCCGGAGGCGTTGAGGGTGAAGCGTTGCGCGGTGTTGCCGTTGCAACTGACCAGGTTGACCTCGGTGCCGTTGGCGGTGCCGGCCCAGGCCGGGTCCATGCACTTGCCCATCGCGCGGACGGTCCCGTCGGAGGCGAAGGTCCAGCTCTGGGCCGCAGTGGTGTTGCAGTCCCAGATCTGGAGTTTGGCGCCCTCGACCGGGTCGGCGCCGGGGATGTCGATGCAGCGACCGCTCTGCGTGCCCCTGATCCGGTTGGTGCCGGGGGTCGGTTCGCCCCCGCCTCCCGAGGTGTAGCTGGACACCCGGACGTAGTCGACGAGCATCTGCTGTGGGAACTGGGTCGAGCCGTCCGGGTAGCCGGGCCAGTTACCGCCGACCGCCACGTTGAGAATCATGAAGAAGGGGTGGTCGAACACCCAGCGGTTGCCGCCGAGCCGGGCCGGATCGACCCGGTGGTACTGCACCCCGTCGACGTACCACGTGATGACGTTCGGCTCCCAGTCCACCCGATAGGTGTGGAAGGTGTCGGCGAGCGGCGCACCGAGGGTCCGGCTGCCCGTGATGCCGCCGCCGCCGGAGTAGCCGGGCCCGTGCACGGTGCCGTAGACGGTGTTGGGCTCCCGGCCGATGTTCTCCATGACGTCGATCTCGCCGGCGTCGGGCCACCCGCCACCGGTGCCGAGCATCCAGAAGGCCGGCCAGATGCCCTGACCACGCGGGATCTTGATCCGGGCCTCGAATCGCCCGTACGTCTGTGTGAAGGTGGCCGCCGTCAGCAACCGCGCCGACGTGTACTCGCAGCGCCCGTAGTGGCACTGGTAGTTCGCGGGGTTGTCCCGGCGGGCGGTGATGACCAGGTTGCCCTGACCGTCGTGGACGGCGTTGCTGGTGCTGTTCGTGTAGTACTGCCGCTCGTTGTTGCCCCAGCCGCCGCCGCCGATGTCGAACCGCCATTTGTTCTGGTCGACGGGCGTGCCGGCGGGGGAGTTGAACTCGTCCTGCCAACTGATGGGGCCGATGGCGGCCTCGGCCCGGTCGGGGTGCGCCGGGACGACGAGCGCCGTCGCGGTCGCGACGAGGGCGGCCGCCAGGAGTACGAGGGGGCGGAAGCGGAGGCTGGGCCGGGCTGTGAACACGGGAGGCTCCTCAGCGTGGGGGTGATGGAGGCGGTTTACCAGGGTAGAGAGCGCTCTCTAAAGCGAAGCATGTCGATATCGTGTCTTTCTGTCAAGAGTGTTTCCAATATCACGACCGTCCGTTACTGCCCGATGCTGACCAGTGAGCGGCGGAGCGCCGAACACTGTCGTCAGCGTGGCATCGATCGATGCCTCCGAGATGGACGGCGCCGACCCATCGAAGGAGTTCGGCGCGACCGAGGGTTACTCGATAGCGGTCGAATCGACCCTTCCTATTGCCGTGGGGCGTCCACGCGGGACAGGATGACGAGGCGTGCCGGAAACGTTCCCGTAACCTGCGCGCTGCTGGTCTCTGTCACAAGGAAGTGGGAGTCAGTCATGAGCGAGGCGTCGACGGCGCTGGGTGTGCGCCTCTACCCGGATCTGGTCGAGCGGGGTGGCCTGGCCCCCGCGCTCATCGAAACCGCTGCCCGGCACGGGCTCGATGTCGGCCGGGTGACCGCGCCGGAGCAGGGGCGGGCCCGGTTCACCTGCGCCGAGCTGCACTCCGACGAGGGCGTGGTCTGCGTGGGGCTGGGCTCGCAGGCCCGATACTTCATGATCGACCTTCGCGTCTCGGGTGAGGTCCTGGCGCGCGGTGACGTCATGGACCTGGTGCAGGTCGCCCAGGTGGCCGCGGCCTGGCGGTCCGGCCTCACCTTCGCCGAGCTGACCGCCCGGTTCCCTTTCATGGAGGAGATCAAGCACCGCCCGGCGCCGGTGGCCCAGGTCAGCTGACCGGCGCGGTCGGGCAGGTCAGCAGCGCAGCCGAGGTGGCAGCGGCGACTCGGCGCCGGCGTTCCGGTTGAGGTAGGTCGACTGGGCGAAGGCGACGAAGCGTTCCGCGTCGGTCGCCGTGGAGGCCAGTCCGAACGAGACACGGACCGCGCCGCCCGTCGGCAGCCGCAACGCGGCGAGATACTGGTCGATCGTGTCGACCCCGGCCAACAGCCTCTGCCGGGTCGACGTCCGGCTGATGCCGAACGCGCCCTCGCCCGCACCCGGATTGCAGAAACAGCCGGTACGCAGGGAGAAGCCGGCCGCTGCCGCCTCCCGCGCGACGAGCCGTTCGTCGACAAGCGTGCCGTCCGGGTGGCGGAGGTTGAACGTCACAGTGCCACCGCGCCCCGCACCCGTCGCCGGCCCGTACACCTGGACCAGTGGCCCGCCGGTGTCGTGCCGCAGGGTGGCCAGTCTCGCCAGCAGCCACTCGGTGAGCAGGCCGACCCGGGCGTGGACCAGGTCCACGCCGATCGAGTCGAGCCAGCGCAACCCGAACTCCACGTCCGGGATGCTCAGGAAGTTGAGCGTGCCGTCCTCGAACGCCGACTCGTCGTCCATCGGCCGGTGCCAGTCGCCCTGCACGCTGACCGCGCGGATCGTGCCGCCGGCGAACCACGGCCGGCGCAACCGGGCCAGCGCTGTACGGCGGGCCAGCAGCGCGCCGACACCGGTGGGATAGCCGAAGAGCTTGTACCAGCTCAGGCAGACGAAATCCGGGCGGACGATGCTGAGGTCCAGCCGGTTCGTCGGCGCGAAGGCGGCAGCGTCGAGCAGCACGTCGTAACCCCGCTGCTGGGCCAGCTCCACCCAGCCGAGCGGGTGCTGCACCCCGGAGAAGTTGCTCTGCGCCGGATAGGCGAACAGCCCGCGACCACCGGGCCGACCCCACCGGCGGGCCAGACTGCCCCGGCCGGCGTCGAGCGCCGCCACCAGGTCCGACTCGGCGACCCGCAGCTCCGGCCCGCTCAGCGGCACGTAGCGTACGGCCGCGCGGGCCGACCGGGCGTACTCGCGGATGCCGTTGACCGAGTTGTGGTTGTCCCAGGTCAGCACGAGCGGCGCGGCCCGACCGAAGTCGTACGCCTCGCCGACCAGCCGGCAGGCGCCGCTGGCGTTCGGGGTGAAGACCACCGCGTACTCGGCCGGGTCGGCGCGGAAGAAGTCGAGTACCGCGTCTCGCGCCGACTCCACCAGTGAACCCGCCGCCACGCTCGTGGGGTTCTCCGAGTGGGGGTTGCTGTACAGGCCGGCGAGCAGCCGATCGTGGTGGGCGCGAACCTGGGCCTGGGCAGCCACCCCGGCCCCGGCGTAGTCGAGGTACACCTGCCCGTCGGTGTCCAGGTGTCGGTACTCGGTGGCGCGCAGCTCGTCGATCCGGCCGGTGGCGGCGTACCCCGGCAGCGCAGTGGGGGAGGCGTGCGGTGTCGGGTCAGGACGCACGTCGGGAGCCTCGTCGGACCAGCACTGCCCAGGCCGCGCCCAGGAAGAACAGCACGAAACCGCCGAGCACCAGCCAGTCGACCCAGACCGGCCGGGAGAAGCTGTCGCCGTACGTGGCCAACAGCGGCGGGCCGAGCGGGGAGCCACCGTCGCGCCAGAGCCGCTCCACCCCGGCGGTGTGCCCCAGGCCCTCGAACGCCCACCGGTTCGACATGGCGTAGCTGAGCCACTGACCGCCGGTCGCCATCGTCGGCACCGGCAGGATCGCGCCCACGAACAGCACCTGTGGGAAGCAGAGCATCGGCAGCATGAGCGTCGCCTGGGCCGCGTCGGACACGGCCGCCGAGCAGAGCAGACCGAGGGTGAGCGCTGCCGCCGAGGAGAGCAGCAGTGTCGTGTACAGGGCGGCGAAGTCGGCGCCGCCGACCGGTGGCAGCCGGTCCATGCCGCGCAGCACCCCGAGCAGGGCCAGGTCCACCAGGGCCAGCAGGGGCAGCAGCACCGCGACCTTCGCCAACAGGTACGGGGCCAGCCGGACACCGGCCAGCCGCTCCCGGCGCAGGATCGGCAGTTCGGTGCAGATCTGCAGGAGCCCGTAGGTCAGCCCGAAGAAGAAGCCGCCGAACGCGATCCAGAACAGGATCATCACGGTCACCGTCGGGCTGGGTCTGGTCGGCTCGAACGCCCCGGGACGGAACAGCAGCGCGAACATGCCGAGCACCATCAGTGGTGAGCCGAGCAGGATCGCCAGGGTCAGCCGGTTCCGGGCGACGATCTCCGCATTGCGCGCGGTGAGGATCGCCCATTGGCGCGGCCGGCCGACGCGCCGGGGCGGCGTCGCGGCGGTCGCACCGTCGTCGGTGGTACGGCGCGGCTGTTCGGCCTCGCGCCGCTCGGCGAAGCGATCGGGCCACTCGTCGGGTTGGGTCGTTTCGTCGAGCCGGAGGTGCACCTCGACGAGGGACCGCAGGCCGAAGAACTCCCGGGCGGCGGCCGGGGTGCCGGTGAACGCCAGGCGGCCCTGACGGGTCAGCACGACGACCCGGTCGCAGTGGTCCACGTCGGTGACCTGGTGGGTGGTCAGCACGACCGTGGCTCCGGTGTCGGCGAGCGTGCGGAGCACCCGGAGCAGCTCCACGGCGATCGCCGGGTCCAGCCCGGAGGTGGGCTCGTCCAGGAAGAACACGCCGGGTCGGGTGAGCAGTTCGACGGCGATGCTGGCGCGCTTGCGTTCGCCGCCACTGAGCAGGCCGACCGGCGTGGCGGCCCGGTCGGTGAGCCGCAGCTCGGCGAGCACCTCCGCGACCCGTTCGTTGATCTCGGCCGGTCCGGTGGCGGAGGGGAGGCGCAGTCGGGCGGCGTACCGCAGGGTGCGGGCCAGGGGCAGCTCGCGGTGGATGATGTCGTCCTGCGGAACGAGGCCGATGGTGCCGGCCGCGGCGTTGCCGTCGTACCTCACGGTGCCCGTCGTCGGTTGCTGTACTCCGGCGAGGAGTTCCAGCAGTGTGGTCTTACCGGCGCCGCTGGCACCGATGATCGCGACCAGCTCGCCCGGCGCGATGCTCACTGAGACGTCGGCCAGGATCTGGCGACCGCTCCGGACGCTCTGGCCCAGTCCCTCAGCGGCGATGCCGACACCGGCACGCGGGGGAGACGTGGTCTGCTCGGTCGTCATGTCGGGTGCTCGATCCGGTCGGGGAGTGGTCCGCCTGAATATCGTGCCCCGCCGATGCTACTGAGCGACCGCGCAGTGTGCCCGGAGTGGACGGTCAGCGACCGTCGCCGTTCAGCCGGTGGTGGTCCGCGCCTTCGCCGGCACCTGGAGGAGATCCAGGCAGTTGCGCCACAGCGTCTCCAGCTGGGCCGGATCGTTGAGCAACTTCGCGAGCAGGACCCGCCCCTCGATCTGGGCGACGATCGATCGGGCGGCCTCCCGGCTGTCGACCGCCGGGCCTGCCAGACCTCGCTCCTTCGCCTCGACGACGACCCGCTCGATGAGGTTGATCTGCTCCTCGAAGATCTCCTGGAGCCGGCCGCGGATCTCCTCGGCCTGGTTGCTGAGTTCGAGGGCGAGGTTGCCGAAGAGGCAACCGGCGACCACGCCGGCCTTCTGCTGGCCGACGCGCTGGACCTCCTCCGTGGCCTCGAACAGGTCCCGGAGCCGCTGTAGCGGGTCGCGCTCGCTGCCGAGCAACTGCTCCCACTGGCGGCGCTGGGTGACCCAGTGCTCGTCGATGACGGCGCGGGCCAGCGCCTGCTTGGACTCGAAGAAGTAGTAGAAGCTGCCCTTGGGCACACCCGCCGCTGCACAGATCTCGGCCACGCCGAGCGCCGTGTAGCCGCGCTGCTCGATCAGCGTGGCTGCCGCGTCGAGGATCTTGTTCTTCGCGTCACTGGTCCGGCCCATGCCTCGACGATACACGACCGGTCGGCTAGCTTTTAGTAGACCAGTCGTCTAGTGAAGGTGGTTCCGTCATGAACAGCATGAACAGCAGCCAGGGCCAGAAGGTCGTTGTGATCACCGGCGCCTCTCAGGGCATCGGCGCCGACCTCGTGGACGCCTACCGCAAGCTCGGGTACGGCGTCGTGGCGACCTCACGCTCGATCGGCGCGTCCGACGACCCGGAGATCGTCACGGTCCGGGGTGACATCGCCGAGGCCGACACCGCCGAGCGGGTGGTGCGTGCCGCGCTGGACCGCTTCGGGCGGATCGACACACTGGTGAACAACGCCGGCGTCTTCGTCGCCAAGCCGTTCACCGACTACACCGACGAGGAGTTCGACCTGGTCACGGGGGTCAACCTCGCCGGGTTCTTCCACCTCACCCGACGCGTCCTGCCGCACCTGCTGGCCGGGGGCGCGGGGCACATCGTCAGCATCACGACCAGCTTCGTCGACCAGCCCAGTTCGCACGTTCCGTCGGCGCTCGCGTCCCTGACCAAGGGCGGTCTCAGCTCCGCCACCAAGTCTCTGGCCATCGAGTACGCGGCTCGCGGCGTACGGGTCAACGCCGTCGCGCCCGGCATCATCAAGACCCCGATGCACCCGGTCGAGACCCACCAGACGCTCGCGGGCCTGCACCCGGTCGGCCGGATGGGCGAGACCAGCGACGTCGTCGACGCCGTTCTCTACCTCGAGTCAGCCCCGTTCGTCACCGGTGAGATCCTGCACGTCGACGGCGGCCAGAACGCCGGTCACTGACCCCACCCGCACCAGGCTGGCCGCAGATTCCCGCCGATGCGCCGGGCAGGATCCGCACCGCGAGTGCGGATCCTGCCCGGCTGGGCCAGCCTCGTTCGGCTTGGCTAAGCCGCGGGTAACGCGGCGTAGAACTGCCGCAGCGCGTCGGCGACCAGGGTCGGTGCCGTCATGGTCACGAAGTGCGACTGACCCGGCCAGGTGACGCGACGGACCGCCGGAATCGTCCTCGCGAGGGCGTTCATCGTGGTGGGCATCGGCTCCCAGGTGTCCGCGCCGGCCAGCAGGAGAGTCGGCACGGTGATCGAGGACCACCGTGTGATGTCGGTGCTGTCCTGCGCGAGGGCCTCGAGATCGTGCAGCCAGCCCACCGCCGAGCGGCGCGCCTCGACCGGGTCGGGCACCCGATTCCCCGCGCCGACGGCCATCGCGGCGACGATCTCGGCCGGAACCCGCGTCACCTCGTTCAGAGCCGCTGCCATCGCGGCGGCGTCGTCGCGCTCGAAGGCGGCGCGGTACCGGTCGAGCAGCGGCACGATCTCCGCCCCGGCCGCGTAGAGCGGCGGCTCGAAGATCGCCAGGGAGCGTACGTCGCGCGGATCGGCCGAGGTGGTGTGCAACGCCAGAGTCGCCCCGTAGGACGCCCCGACGAGATGGACCGGTCGGCCCGAGGATCGCCGGGCCGCCTCGGTGACGGCGATCAGGTCGGCGGTCTCGGTGCGGAAGGACTTGGTGTCGGCCGGGACGTCGCTGGGACCGTATCCGCGCCGGGCCGGCAGCCACACCTCGTGGTCGCGCGCGAGGTGCTCGGCGACGGCGGCCCAGGAGTGCAACCCACCACCCGAGCCGTGCACCAGGACGACGGGGTCGCCGATGCCCAGGCGTCGTACCACCAGGCGGGTGCCGTCGGCCGATTCGACCGACTGATCGTGGCTGTTCATCGCTGCTCCTGTTTCTCGGTCGGCCAGTTGCTCAACGTGGTGTGCACCGCGTCGAGGATCGACTGCCAGGACGCGTCGACAGCGCGGGGATGCCCGAAACCGTCGACCGTTTCGAGGCTCGTGAAGCCGTGGAAGGTGCTGCGGACGAATCGCATCGCATCGGTCAGGGCTGGCTCGTCGAGCCCGTACCCGCGCAGCATCGCGTAGCTCAGCTCGATCAGGCGCAGGTGCCCGGCCGACCGGGTGCCGACCTCGGGCGGCAGTTGAAGCTGGGTCGCCGCGTACTGCCCCGGATGCGTGACGGCGAACGCGCGCCAGGCGTCGGCGAACCCGACCAGGGCCTGGCGGCCGGCCCGACCCGCCACAGCTATCGCGAGTGCGTCGGCGAACGTGGCCGCCGCCCGGACCGCGACGTGCTCGATCAACGCCTCCCGGCTGCGGACGTGCACGTACAGGGCGGCGTCGGAGACGCCGAAGTGCCGGGCGACGGCCGCGACGGTCAACCGGGACAGGCCGACCGAATCCGCCAGTTCGGCTGCGGCGGCCGAGACGCGCGCGTTGGTCAGACCCTGCCGTGGCATACCGAACCTTTGCTTCATTAGGAAATAACTTAGGGGCCCTAAGATAGCACCGCCCGGCCGGTCGACCGCTGGGTCGGGCAGGCATGAACGTCCCAGTCGGGGGAAGGCCGGCCGTTCCACAGCCGAACAGGAGCGCCGGGATGAGAGCCGTCGTCTACACCGACATCCGGACGGTCGCGGTGCGGGAGGTGCCCGACGCGACCCTGGAGGCGGAGACCGACGCGCTCGTGCGGATAACCTCCACCGCCCTGTGCGGCACCGACCTGCACATGTACGACGGACGCACCAGCGCCGAGCCCGGCATGGTGCTCGGTCACGAACCGTTGGGTGTCGTGCAGGAGGTGGGCGCCGCGGTGCAGACCGTACGGCCGGGCACGCGGGTGGTGATCCCCACGCACCTGTTCTGCGGGACATGTGTGATGTGTGCTCGCGGGCTCTCGGCGGCCTGTCTGCGGGCCCGGGCCGAGGGACCGGGCGCGGCGTACGGGTACGCGGGGATGGGTCCGTACCGGGGTGCGCAGGCCGACCTGCTGCGGGTGCCGTGGGCCGACGCCAACTGCGTACCCCTGCCCGGCGAGCCGGGGGACGCGTACGAGGACGACTTCGTGCTGCTCGCCGACGCGTTCGTCACCGGGTGGCACGCCGCGGCCACCCTCGCCGAGGTCGAGCCCGGTGACACGGTGGCGGTGTTCGGCGCCGGCACCGTCGGTCTGCTCGGCGCCTACTCGGCGCTGCTCAGAGGTGCCCGGGTCGTGTACTCCGTCGACGGCGTCGACGCCCGACTCGACAAGGCCGGCGAGATCGGGGCCGTGCCGATCGACTTCCGCCGGGGCGACCCGGTCGAGCAGATCCGGGCCGACCGGGCACGGACCGGGTTGCCGCTCGGCGAGGAGAAACTGGGCGGGGTCGACAAGGTCATCGACGCGGTCGGTTTCCAGGCCCGCGACCGGGAGCACCCCGACCGGGAGCGCCCGAACCAGGTCATCGCCGACGCGGCCCGGCTCGTCAACGCCGCCGGCGCGATCGCGGTCGCGGGTGTCTACCCGGACCGGGACCCCCACCCCGGCCCCGGCGCGGACGGCCACGAGCACCTGGTCGCGCCCTGGGGAGCGTTGTTCAGCAAGGGGGTCGCCGTCCGGTTCGGCCGCACTCACGACCGCCGCTACACGGTCCTACTGCGGGACCTGGTCGTCGCGGGCCGAGCGCGGCCCAGCATGATCGTCACCCACCACGGCACCCTTGCCGACGCCCCGGAGCTGTATCGCCACTTCGACAGGCGGGAGCACGGCGTGATCAAGGCGGTGCTGCGCCCGAGCTGACCGGTTCGGCCCCGCGTGCGGCGTGCTGTTCCGAACTGCGCTTAACGGACGTTAGGGCACTGGGCCGTCGTCCGGTGACGGTATTCCGAAATGACGATCGCCGATGCGTCCGGCCGGCAGAGGCGTGGGTCACATCAGGTGCCCGAGGCCCGCCGTGTGCCTCGCGCACGCCGTTGCGGCCGGTGCTCGATCACCATCGTTCGATGCCGTGACGTGTGCGCTGTGTTACCGGGCGCACCTCCCCGGCGTGTCTTGCCTGGTGGGAAAGCTGCGGGAATGGCCGGGGTCGATTGGCGCGTTGTCGCAGGTGGGCATGGGTGCTGCGGTCGGACCGGGATGCCGGGAGGGGCTGCGGTGGCCACAGTGACGGGCGAACACTGTGCGACATCTATATTGCCGGATTGTTACCTTTTCAACAGTCCCTCGCCTTGCGGATGGCCCTACGGCCGCAATACGTTGCCGTCAACAACAAAACCAAGTGAAGGTTCAACCTTCCGGAGGCAACCGATGACGTTGGCGAGGTGGTACGAGCGATGAGCGACGTGCCCATCCTCCTTGAGATGCGTTCCATCACCAAGGAGTTCCCCGGAGTCAAGGCCCTCTCCGACGTCAACCTGGTGGTTCGCGCCGGCGAGATCCATGCCATCTGCGGCGAGAACGGCGCGGGCAAGTCCACCCTGATGAAGGTGCTCAGCGGGGTGTACCCGCACGGCACCTACGACGGCAAGATCACCTACCAGGGGTCGGAGAGCAAGTTCTCCGACATCCGGGCCAGTGAGAACGCCGGCATCGTGATCATCCACCAGGAGCTCGCGCTCATTCCAGGAATGTCGATCGCCGAGAACATCTTCCTCGGCAACGAACCGCGCAAGCGGGGCGCGATCGACTGGAAGGCCGCGAACCGGATGGCGCTGGACCTGATGGCCCGGGTCGGTCTGGAAGAGGACCCGGACACCCTGATCAAGGACATCGGGGTCGGCAAGCAGCAGCTCGTGGAGATCGCCAAGGCGTTCGCCAAGGACGTGAAGCTGCTCATCCTCGACGAGCCCACCGCGGCGCTGAACGAGGCCGACTCCAAGCACCTGCTGGACCTGCTGCGCGGGTTCCGCTCCCGCGGCATCACCTCGATCATGATCTCGCACAAGCTGAACGAGATCGAGGCGATCGCCGATCAGATCACCATCCTGCGCGACGGCCGGACCGTGGAGACCCTCGACGTCAAGGCGGACGGGGTCGACGAGGACCGGATCGTGCGGGGCATGGTCGGCCGCGAGCTGAGCAGCCGGTTCCCGGACCACACGCCGAAGATCGGTGACGTCTTCTTCGAGGTCCGCAACTGGAACGTCCGGCACCCGATCTCCGCCGAGCGGCAGGTCTGCAAGAACGAGAGCTTCGTGGTGCGCCGCGGCGAGATCGTCGGCTTCGCCGGTCTCATGGGTGCGGGCCGTACGGAACTCGCGATGAGTGTCTTCGGCCGCTCCTACGGGGTGTACGAGTCGGGCACGATCATCAAGGACGGCAAGGAGATCGTTCTGAAGTCGGTCGCCGACGCGATCGACAACGGCCTCGCGTACGTCAGCGAGGACCGCAAGGCGATCGGCCTCAACCTGCTCGACGACATCAAGACGTCGACGGTGGCCGCCAAGCTGTCCAAGATCTCGCACCACGGCGTCCTGAACGAGGTCGAGGAGTACCAGGCGGCTGAGGCGTACCGCAAGGAGTTGCGGACCAAGGCCCCGACTGTCGACGAGAGCGTCTCCAAGCTCTCCGGCGGCAACCAGCAGAAGGTCGTCCTGGCCAAGTGGATGTTCACCGACCCGGACCTGCTGATCCTCGACGAGCCGACGCGCGGCATCGACGTGGGCGCCAAGTACGAGATCTACGGCATCATCCAGCGGCTCGCCGACCAGGGGAAGGGCGTCATCGTCATCTCCTCGGAGCTGCCTGAGCTGATCGGGCTCTGCGACCGCATCTACACCGTGTTCGAAGGCGCCATCACGGGCGAGATCGCCCGGGCGGACGCCACCCCGGAAAACCTCATGAAGCAGATGACCTCGACGAAGAAGATGGCCACCCGATGAGCCGATTGAAGGACCTTCAGAAGAACCTGTTCGGAGGCACCACCTCCAACGCTCGCCAGTTCGGGATGATCTTCACCCTGGTGGCGATCGTCGTCCTGTTCCAGATCCTGACCGACGGCCTCACCCTTCGGTCGGACAACCTGATCGCGCTGTTCCAGCAGAACTCGTACATTCTGATCCTGGCCATCGGCATGCTCATGGTGATCGTGGCCGGGCACATCGACCTCTCGGTCGGCTCGGTCGCCGCCTTCGCCGGCATCCTGGTCGCCAAGTCGATGACCGAGTGGGACCTGCCCTGGCCCGCTGCCATCGTGTTCGGCCTCGCCATCGGCGCGGTGATCGGCGCCTGGCAGGGCTTCTGGGTGGCCTACATCGGGGTGCCGGCGTTCATCGTCACCCTGGCCGGCATGCTGCTCTTCCGGGGCGGCAACCAGTTCATCGGTAACGCGAGCACCGTCCCGGTGCCGGAGGGCTTCCGGGAGATCGGCTCCGGCTTCCTGCCCGAGTTCGGTCCGAACACCGGCTACAACAACGCCACGCTGCTGCTCGGTCTGGCCGCGGCGTTGGCGGTGGTGTGGCGCGAGATCCAGGCCCGCAAGACCCGACGGGCGATGGACGCCGACCCGGCGCCCATGTGGATCTCCATCCTGCGGATGGCCATCATGGTCGGCGTGATCGCCTTCGCGGCGCTGCGCTTCGCCAGCGGTCGCGTCGGCACCAGCTTCCCGATCTCCGGCATCATCCTGCTGGTTCTGGTGATCGCGTACTCCTTCTACACCCGCAACACGGCCGGTGGCCGGCACATCTACGCGGTGGGCGGCAACTCCCGGGCGGCCGAGCTGTCCGGCGTGAAGCTCAAGCGGGTCAACTTCTTCGTCATGATGAACATGTCCGTCCTGGCCGCGCTGGCCGGCATGATCTTCGTGGCCCGTTCGGCGGCCTCCGGACCGCAGGACGGCAACGGCTGGGAGCTGGACGCCATCGCCGCGGTCTTCATCGGTGGCGCGGCCGTCGCCGGCGGTATCGGCACCATCAGCGGATCCATCGTCGGTGGTCTCGTCATGGCCGTGCTCAACAACGGCCTGCAGCTGATGGGCGTCGGTACCGACCGCGTCCAGATCATCAAGGGTCTGGTCCTGTTGCTGGCCGTCGCGATCGACGTCTACAACAAGAGCCAGGGGCGCTTCTCCATCATCGGGAGCCTGATGCGGCCCTTCCGCCGCGACGACTCCGCCCCACCCACCTCACCGCCGGACGCGGAGCGCGAGCCCGCCAAGGCAGCGGTGTCCGGCTGACGGCCACCGACCTCTCCACCCGCCTCACCATCTAGAAAGGCAAGTCCTCACCATGCGTAAATTCTTCGGCACGTCGGTGGTGGCCATCAGCGCCGCTGCCATGCTGGCCCTCGCCGGCTGCGGTTCCGGCCGCGACGGCGACAGCGGCTCCAGCGGCGAGGCCGCCAAGGGCTTCCCGGCGAACTCGCTGATCGGCGTGGCCCTGCCGGCCAAGACCTCGGAGAACTGGGTCCTCGCCGGTGACCTGTTCAGCAACGGCCTCAAGGAGGCCGGCTTCCAGGGTGACGTGCAGTACGCCGGCGCGTCGACCACTGTCGCCGACCAGCAGGCTCAGATCACCGCCATGGTCACCAAGGGCGCCAAGGTCATCGTCATCGGCGCGACCGACGCCGCGCAGCTGTCGACCCAGGTCGCGGCGGCCCACACGGCCGGCGTGAAGGTCATCGCCTACGACCGGCTCATCACGAACACCCCGGACCTCGACTACTACGTCGCGTTCGACAACTTCAAGGTCGGCCAGCTCCAGGGCCAGGCCCTGCTGGACGGCATGAAGGCCAAGAAGCCGAACGGCCCGTACAACATCGAGCTGTTCTCCGGCTCGCCGGACGACAACAACGCCGGTGTCTTCTTCAACGGCGCGATGGACGTGCTCAAGCCGGAGATCGACAAGGGCAACGTGGTCGTCGCCTCGGGTCAGAAGGACGTCAAGCAGACCGCCATCCAGGGCTGGAAGGCCGAGGGTGCGCAGGCCCGCATGGACCAGCTGCTGACCTCGACCTACGGCAACAAGGAGCTGGACGGCGTCCTCTCCCCGAACGACACGCTGGCCCGCGCCATCCTGACCTCGGTCAAGGGTGCTGGCAAGCCGACCCCGGTCGTCACCGGTCAGGACTCCGAGGTCGAGTCGGTCAAGTCGATCGTCAAGGGCGAGCAGTACATGACGATCAACAAGGACACGCGGAACCTGGTCAAGGAGACCATCAACATGGTCAAGGCTCTCCAGGCCGGTGACAAGCCGCAGGTGAACGACACCAAGTCCTACAACAACGGCAGCAAGGTCGTCGACACGTACCTGCTCCCGCCGGTCGCCGTCACCAAGGCGAACGCGGCTGAGGCGTACGCCAACGACCCGAAGCTCGCGCCGCTCACCAAGTAGTCACCGCACGGTAGGTAGTAACGCCGATGGGTCCCGGGTCTCCTCTACCGGGACCCATCGTCGTCCCTGCACCCCCGCACCAACCGGCCTCGACCCGGAAGGAGGTCTGACCGTGGCGATACCAGTACGGGCCAGGCCAGCCGGCGTCGGCCGCAACGCCGAGTCCCCGCTGCCGTCGGTCCCCGGCGCCAGCCAGGAGGAGATCCGGCGGCAGAACCTCGGCGCTGTGCTGCGCTACGTCCACCTGCACGGACCGACGTCCCGGGCCGAGCTGACCAGCCGGCTCGGCCTCAACCGAAGCACCATCGGTGCCCTCGCGGCCGACCTGGTCACCAGCGGCCTGGTCACCGAGGAGGCACCGACCACCGCCCGCCGCGCCGGCCGCCCCTCACTGGTGGTCAGCCCCCGCTCCGACCGGGTCTACGCCCACGCGTTGAGCATCGACGCGGACCGGCTGCGTGCCGCCCGGGTCGGCCTCGGCGGGCAGATCCTCGACCTGCGGGAGATCCCCCGACCCAGCGGCATGTCGGCGATCGACGCCGTCGGACCCCTCGCCGACCTGGTCCGCGACATGGAACGCACGGTGGCCGGCGACGCGCTGCTGGTCGGCGGCGCCGCCGCGGTCACCGACACCACCCGTGACCCGGACGGCAGGATCCGGATCGCCAGCATCGACGAGACGTTCGGCGCAGCGCTGGAGGCGGAGTTCAGCTCCGGCCCCGGTTTCGTGGCCGGTGACCTGGCCGACATCGCCGGTCTGGCCGAGCACGTCCGGGGCGTCGCGGTCGGCATCGACGACGTCATCTACCTGCACGGCGACCTGGGCATCAGCGCCGGCATCATCGTCGGTGGCCGACTGGTGATCGGCCACCGGGGTCACAGCGGCAAGGTCGGCCACATGGTCGTCAACCCCAACGGCCTGCCCTGCGGCTGCGGTTCACGCGGCTGTTGGGAGACCGAGATCTCCGAAGCCGCGCTGTTGCGGCACGCCGGCCGTGACCCGAGCGACCGCGCGGCGGTGGCCGAGGTCCTGCGCGCGGCGGAGAACGGCGACCCGACCGCCCGCGCGGCGGTCGAGCAGGTGGCGGACTGGCTCGGCTTCGGCGTGGCGAACCTGGTCAACGTGGTCAACCCGGACGCCGTGGTGTTCGGCGGCTCGTTGCGCGACATCTTCACCGCCGGGGCGGACCTGGTTCGGGACCGGCTGGACACCATGCCACTGCCCGCCTCCCGCGAGCACCTGCGGTTGCGCGCGGCGGCACTCGGCCGCGACGCCGTCCTGATCGGTGCCGCCGAGTTGGCGTTCGACAAACTCCTGGCCGACCCGCTGAACGTCGGCGTCGCGGGCCAGGTCGGGACCAACGAGCCCGGCTAGTCGCGACCACCCACCCCGTGCCCGCCGGTTCCTGCGGGCTCCCACTCTGAACTCCCTCGGTGTGCTGGTGGGCGCCGACGACCCACCATTCCCGTACCGCCTACCGTATGTTGTACGGTAGCGCCGTTGGCAACGTTGGGGGAGGGAGCGCTGTGACGACAAGAGGCAACGCGATAGCGGCGGAAGGGCTGCGTAAGCGGTATCGGGACCGCTACGCGCTGGACGGCTTCGACCTGCGGGTGCCGCAGGGAACGGTGTGCGGCCTGCTCGGCCCGAACGGCGCCGGCAAGACCACATCGGTACGGATCCTGTCCACCCTGCTGCGGCTGGACGAGGGTCGTGCCGAGGTCGCCGGGTTCGACGTGACCCGCCAGCCCGACCAGGTGCGCTACCGCATCGGGCTGGTGGGGCAGCATCCCGCGCTCGACGAGGCGCTGAGCGGTCGGCAGAACCTGGTGCTCTTCGGTCGGCTGTTCCACCTCGGTCGCCGCCGCGCCCGGCAGCGGGCTGTCGAGCTGCTGGAACGTTTTGGTCTCGTCGACGCCGCCGAGCAGCCGGTCAGCACGTACTCAGGAGGGATGCGCCGACGGCTCGACCTGGCGGCCGGCATGATCCTGGCCCCCGCGGTCCTCTTCCTCGACGAGCCCACCACAGGGCTCGACCCGCGCGGGCGCAACGAGGTGTGGGAGTCGGTCCGGGAGTTGGTGCGCACCGGCACCACAGTGCTGCTCACCACCCAGCAACTGGACGAGGCCGACCAACTCGCCGACCGGATCTCGGTGGTCGAGGCCGGCCGGGTGATCGCCGAGGGGACGCCGGACGACCTGAAGACCCGGCTCGGCGGCGACCGGATCGAGGTGGTCGTCGCGGCACCCACCGACCTCGCCGCCGCCGTCGCCGAGGTACGCCGGGCGGCCGACGACGAACCGACTGTCGACGTGGACCGGCGGATGGTGAGCGTCCGGGTCGGTCACCAGGCCGGTGCGCTCGTCGACGTGTTGCGGGCGCTCGACGCCGTCAACGTCCCGGTGGCGGACGTCGCGCTGCGCCGACCGACCCTGGACGACGTGTTCCTGCACCTCACCGGCCGCCGGGCAGCAACCGCTGAGGTGTCGGCATGAGCGCGGTGAGCATGCCGGCACCGGCGGTGGACCTGACGCCCGGCCGGCCCGCCCTGCTGGCCGACAGCGGCACCCTGATCTGGCGCAACCTGGCCCGGTGGCGACGCGATCCCGGCCCGCTGATCGCCTCGCTCGGCTTCAACATCCTGATCGTGCTGATGTTCGCCTACCTGTTCGGCGGCGCGTTGCAGGTGCCCGGCGGTGGCAGCTATCGCGAGTTCCTGATGCCCGGCATGTTCGTGATGACCATGGTCTTCGGCATCAGCCTCACCACGATGGCCGTCGCCGAGGACCTGGAGCGCGGGGTGACCGACCGGCTCCGATCGATGCCCGTCTCCCCGCTGGCGCCGCTGGCGGCCCGGGCGGTGGCCGACATGCTGTTCGCGCTGGTCACCCTCGGAGTCCTGCTGCTGACCGGTCTGGCGATCGGGTGGCGGGCGCACGGCGGGGCCGGCGCCACGCTGGCGGCGGTGGGGTTGATCCTGCTGCTGCGCTTCGCCCTGATCTGGGTCGGCATCTTCCTCGGACTGGTCACCCGTGGGCAGACGGCCGTGGTGGCCGTGCAGACCCTGGAGTTTCCGCTCGGCTTCCTCTCCAACGCGTTCGTCGCACCGTCCACCATGCCCGCCTGGCTCGGTGCGGTGGCCGCGTGGAACCCGCTGTCGGCGACCGTCGGCGCCACCCGCGAGCTGTTCGGCAACCCCGGTTGGGGCGGTGACTCCTGGGCGGCGCAGCACTACCCGTGGCTGGCGGTGCTCTGGCCGCTCGTCCTGGTCGCGGTCTTCCTGCCGCTCTCGGTCGCGCGGTACCGGCGGCTGGCCGGCTGAGCCCGGCCGGCCGAGGAATCCGACTCTCTGGGCCCGTTCGATGTCGGTGAGCGCCGTTAGGCTCGCCGGCGTGGACGTGCACCGACTCGATCGGGCCCAGGCGCGGCGGATCGCCATCCGGGCCCAACTGTTGGCCGATCCGCGCCCGGCCGACCTGCTGACAGTGGTCCGCCAGCTGACCCTGGTGCAGATCGACCCGACCGCCGCCGTCGCACCCAGCGCCGACCTGGTCTGCTGGAGCAGGCTCGGCTCGTCGTACCAGCCCGCGCAGATGCGGGAGGCCCTCGAACGGGACCGGACGCTCTTCGAGCACCAGGCAATGGTGCGACCGATGGACGACCTGGGGCTCTTCCTCGCGGCGATGGCGGCGTCGCCCGGTCATGAGCGCCACTGCGAGTGGCTGCGCGCCAACGACTCGTTCCGACGCGACGTGCTCGACCTGCTCGGCCGCTCCGGTCCGCTGCTCTCCCGCGACATCCCGGACACGAGCGTCGTGCCCTGGCCGTCGTCGGGCTGGACCAACAACCGCAACGTCACCCAGATGCTGGAGTTCCTGGTCCTGCGCGGCGAGGTCGCGATCGCCGGCCGTCAGGGCCGACAGCGGCTCTGGGACGTGGCCGAGCGGGTCTACCCGGCCGACGTGCCCGTCGTCGAGCTGGAGCCGGCGCGTCTGCTGCGCAACGAGCGACGGCTGCGGGCGCTGGGCATCGCACGGGCGAAGGCGGTGGTGGTCCCCGGCGAGCCGGCCGAGGTCGGCGCCGCCGGCGAGCCGGCGATCATTGAGGGCGTCGCGGGGGAGTGGCGGGTGGACCCGGCCGCGCTCGGGCAGCCCTTCACCGGGCGTACGGCGCTGTTGTCGCCGTTCGACCGGCTGGTGCACGACCGGGTCCGCCTCGCCGACCTCTTCGAGTACGAGTACGTGCTGGAGATGTACAAGCCCAGGGCGAATCGACGGTGGGGTTACTTCGCGCTGCCGATCCTGCACGGCGATCGGCTGGTCGGAAAGGTGGACGCCACGGCCGAGCGTCGGCGTGGCACGCTCACCGTGCACGCCATCCACGAGGACGTGCCCTTCACACCCGAGGTGACCCGGGCCGTGCACGAGGAGTTGCACGACCTGGCGTCCTGGCTGTCGCTGACCGTCGGGGGCCTGCGCTGACGGGTGCTCGCCGAGGCCCCCGCTCCCCGACGAGCACCCGTCGCCCAGCTACGCGATCCGGCGGACCCGGCGGATGGCCAGGTAGAGCAGCAGCACGGCCAGGGCGACGAAGATGCCCGTCTCGATGCTCTGGAACAGCCAGAACCGGTCCGCCGGCTGGTAGAGCTGCCAGTTGTACGCGCCCGGTTCGAGGCCCAACTCGGCGCCGCAGACCCGACCGTCCGGCCCCTTCCCGCCCGGCGGGCACTGGATCCGGGTGTCCTCCGCGATCATCGTCCCGTCCGGGTTGCGCACGCCCTGGGTGAGGATCCAGTCCCCCCGGCTGACCTCCGGTGGCCCTTCCCCCTCGATGGGGAAGGTCTGGGTGCGGGCCGGCTGGTAGTGCGGTCGGGCCAGGATCTCCACCGCAGCCCGTACGCCGATGAACCCGGCGAGGGTGATGCCCATGGCGGGCAGCATCCGCTTCCACATCGTGCCGGCGAAGACGCCGAGCGCGACGGCGAAGAGGGTGTAGCCGATCGGCGCGATGCCCTGCAGGTCGAAGACGATCATGCCGAGCCGGCCCTCGTAGGCGGCCTGGGTGAGCGGGTCGACCCACCACGACATGCCCAGCCCGTAGACCGCCGCGAGGACCACGACGGCAGCGCCCACCAGCCCGAACTTCACGAGGGCCCATCGGGTCCGGCCGACGCCCTGGGTCCAGACGAACCGGTGCGTGCCGTGCTCCACCTCGCGGGCGACCAGTGGTGCACCCCAGAACAGGCCGACCAGCGCCGGCAGGGTGATCAGCAGTACGGCCACCAGGTTCAGGCTGCTGTACTGGTTGCCGAAGCGGCGGAAACCCGCGTCGCAGGCATCCCTGGTCGCCGCCGGCACATTGGTGTCCGCGAGCTGGCGTGCGCAGTCCGCCAGCCCGAGGTCGGAGAAGGTGTGGCGCATCGCCAGGCCGATGGGCACCAGCAGGGCGGCAAGCGCCGCGAGCGCCAGCAGTGTGTAGAACGCCTGCTTGCGGTGTTGCCGCCAGGTCAGCCAGATCATGCTGCTACCCCCCACTCGCTGTGACTGGTCTGCGTGGTGCCATCGGCCAGGTAGGCCAGCACGACGTCCTCCAGGCTGACCTCGCGGACCGTCCACGCCGGATCGGTGACCGGCCCGTCGGTGCGGACGAGCAGTGTGGACTGCCGGTCGGTGTGGCTGGCCCGGACCACTGCGGCGACGCCCCCGATGACGCCGCCGTCGTGCCGCGGCCCGACGAGCTGCCGGTGCGAGGTGACCAGGTCGTCGACAGCGCCGGTGAGCTGCACCTGAGAGGCGTTCAGCACGATCAGGTAGTCGCAGACGCGTTCCAGGTCGGCCAGCAGGTGCGAGGAGAGCAGGACTGTGGTGCCCGACTCCGCGACGCTGCCCATCAGTGACTGGAGGAACTCCCGGCGAGCCAGCGGGTCGAGGCTGGCGACCGGTTCGTCGAGCAGCAGCAGCCGGGGCTGCTTGGCCAGTGCCAGGGCCAGCGCGACCTGGGCCCGTTGCCCGCCGGAGAGCTTGCCGACCGGCTTGTCCGGTGGAATGCCGAGCTGCGCCAACCGGGTACGGGCCAGCGCCGCGTCCCACCGCTTGTTCAGCTTGCCGCCGGCGATGACCAACTCGGCCGCCGTGAAGTCCCGGTACAGCGGGGTGTCCTGGGCGACGAAACCGATGTCGGCAAGGCCCTCCGTGTCGCCGTACGGGGACCGACCGAACACCCGGACCGTGCCCGCGTCGGGCTTGAGCAGCCCGACGGCCAGGTGCAAGAGCGTGCTCTTGCCCGCGCCGTTCGGCCCGACCAAGGCGGCGATCCGGCCGGCCGGCAGATGCAGCGAGCAGTCCCGCAATGCCCAGGTGCTGCCGTACCGCTTGCCGAGCCGGTCTGCTTCCAAGACCATGTCCATCCCTTGTCCTCTCGTTCCGCTCACGCCGCCGCTCCGCTGTCGCGCGAGCGCTGGCGGTGCCTGATGGTTCGTTCGCTCTGCTTCCTCATGCGGGCTCCTTCTGCGGGGCGTCGTCGGCGAGGGTGGCGCGCAGCGTCGTCTCCACCAGGGCGATGACGTCCTCGGCCGTGAGGCCGGCCGTTTGCGCCCGGTGCAGCCACTCGACCAGGTCGTCGCGCAGCTCGGCCTGGTTGGGCAGGGACGCGCCGGCCAGGGTGCGCTGGACGAACGTGCCCACCCCTGGTCGGCCGCCGACCAGACCCTCGATCTCCAACTCCCGGTACGCCTTCAGCACCGTGTTCGGGTTGATCGCCAGGGATTGCGCGACGTCCCGGACCTTCGGCAACTGGTCGCCCGGCGTCAGCAGGCCAACCCGCAGCGCCTGTTTCACCTGCTGCACGAGCTGCATGTAGGTGTTCACCTTCGACCGGCTGTCCAGTACGAACTCGATCACTCCCGATGATCCTTCCTGTTGTCCTACGACAGTAGGACTAATAGACAGCTTCATCGGTGACCCACCGGCTGTCAAGCCCGCCGCGGCAGGTTCCGTCCCGGCGCGGCGCGTCTCGTCCGGCACGCCGGGTGCTGCCCCGGCTCGGCGCGGCGGCCGAGCTCGGTGGCACCGGCAGGCCAGGGGTTGGCACCCAAGGGTCAGCCCGACGGGAAGGGCCCGGAGGCGATCCGCGTGGACGGGGAGGTGTTCGATGGTCACCAACGAACTGACGACGTCGAGGGCGACTCCACTACAGGCCGCTCGCGCCCGGGGCCGCGTACGCGGGCGGTTGATCCTGCTCGGCCCGGCGTTCGTCGCCGCCGTCGCCTACGTCGACCCCGGCAACTTCGCCACCAACTCCGCTGCCGGCGCCCGCTACGGTTATCTGCTGGTCTGGGTCGTGGTGGTGGCCAACCTGATGGCGATGTTGGTGCAGACGCTCACCGCGAAGCTGGGTCTTGCCACCGGGCGGAGCCTGCCCGAGCTGTGCCGGGAACGCCTACCGCGGCCGGTGAACCGGGTGATGTGGGTGCAGGCCGAGTTGGTGGCCATGGCCACCGACCTGGCCGAGGTGATCGGTGGCGCGGTCGCCCTGTACCTGCTCTTCGGCATCCCCCTGCTGCCCGGCGGAATCATCATCGGCACTGCCGCGTTCGCCGTGCTCGCGCTGCGCTCGCGGGGATACCGCGCCTTCGAGGTCGTCATCGCCGTCCTGCTCGGGGTGATCGTGCTGGCCTTCGCCGCCAACCTGCTCGCCTCCGGCTCCGACCCCGCCTCGGCCATGGCCGGTCTGGTGCCCCGCCTACAGGGCACCGACAGCGTGCTGTTGGCCGCCGGCATCCTCGGCGCGACAGTCATGCCGCACGTCATCTACGTGCACTCCGCGCTCACCCGCGACCGCATCCCCGCCGCCGACGACACCGAGCGCCGGACCCTGTTCCGTGGCCAGCGCACCGACGTGCTGCTCGCCCTGAGCGCGGCCGGCGCGGTCAACCTCGCCATGCTGCTGATCGCCGCGGCCAGCTTCCGGGGCGGCGGCCCTGGTGGCGCGGACAGCCTGGAGGGGGTGCACGCCGGGCTCGGCCAGACCATCGGAACCGCCGCCGCGTTCGGGTTCGCCGTAGCGCTGCTGGTCTCCGGGCTCGCCTCGACCAGCGTCGGTACCTACGCCGGAGAGGTCATCATGCAGGGCTTCCTGCGGCGGCGGGTACCGCTGCTGCTGCGTCGCCTGGTCACCCTGCTGCCCGCGCTGGTAGTGCTCGGCATCGGCCTCGACCCGACCCGGGCGCTCGTGCTGTCCCAGGTCATCCTCAGTTTCGGCATCCCGTTCGCGCTGATCCCGGTGGTCGCCTTCACCCGCCGGCGCGACCTGATGGGCAACCTGGTCAACCACCCGCTCACCACCGCCGCCGCGTCCCTGGTGGCCGTGCTGGTGGTCGCGCTCAACGCGTTCCTCCTCTGGCAGGTCGTCGCCGGCTGAGCTGGCTGGCTGCCTGGGGCCAGGCATCCCCACGAGCGTGATGCCTGTGAGTCATATTGATGACTCACAGGCATCAGGCGTTGGGGAGCATGTCGAGCCGGACCGCCGTGCGCGGCCAGGCCGGCGGGGCGGGTCATGGTCAGGTGCGACGCCCCTCGTCGCGGGCCGGGATCTCCTGGCGCTGTTCGAGGGCGTCCGCCGGGTTGGCGTCGGCTGGCAGCGACGTCACCTCCTCGAGGGTGCCCGCGGGGAGGGCGCCCTGCTCGGCCAGGTCGGCCTCGGCTGCCTCCGGGTCCACGTCACCCGACACCCGGTCCGGCGGCCCGACGTCGAACGCGTCCTGTCGTTGCTCAAGGGCATCCGCCTCCGGCGGAGGGAAGGTGCCGCCCTGTTCGTCCCGGTATGTGCTCATCGGAGCCTCCCACCCGGCGGGTGTCGACATGCCGCCGGGCCGCTGCCTACCCGCCAGCGCCGCACTCAGGCCGGCACGCCGGTCGAGATCTGGGCATTTTCCCCGATGGTGCTGCCTCCCCAGCGGCGGAAGCGGCACCATCCCGGTAGTTGCGCGGATCTGGAGGGTCTGGCGTCACGCCCGGCGGCAGTGGCCCGCGGTCGGCTTCCGTACCGTGGTGGGTGCTCCCAGGTCGACCGGGGCCGGGCTGCCCGAGCAGGTCAGCGCGCCCACCTGGCCGCCGGCCAGAACGGGCGCCGACGCGGTGCCGGTCAGCGCCAGCCGCCCGGCCACCCGCGTCCCGACCAGCGTGACGTGGCCGGTGATGCCGGTCAGGGTCATCGAGCCGCGTACCTCGGTGTTCAGCACCTCGACGGCGGCGGCGCGGGACGCCGTCAGGTTTCCGGCGATCGAGGAGCCCTGGGCGACCAGTGTGGCACCGGGTGCGACGGTGACCGTGCCGGTCACGGTGGCCGCGCGCAGGCAGGTGACACCGGCGGCGACGGTCAGCGGGCCGGCGTGTCGGCCGGTGACCACTGTGGTGCAGGCCGGTGGTGGCGGGATCAGCGTGGCCACGAACCCGCGAGCCGGCCCGATGTTGCCGACGGCGTCGATGCCCCGGTACTCGATGCGGTGCCGGCCGTACCCGGGGGACCGCTCAGCGAACGGGGACACGGACAGGCCGCCCGAGCCGAGGTTGCCGTAGACCAGGCCGTCCACGTCGGTGCCGGTGGCGGTGAACAGGAACGGCGACCGGGCGTCGGTGGGCCAGCCGTAGTAGTTGTGCCACCCGTCGCCGTCGAGCCGGAACTCCGAGGTGACCTGGCCGGTGCCGTCGTCGGTGCCAGTCAGCCCCATGGTGAACGGGCCGTTGTACACGTACTCGGTGGGTCGGCCGGGCCGGGTGACGGTGAGCAGCGGCTCGGAGAGCTCGTACGCGACCTGGGGCCGCGTCGCGTCGACAGTCCAGGTGCGGGTCACCGCCTTCCCGGTGCCCGGGTTGCTGACCCGGGCGGTCAGCCGGTGGGTGCCCCGCGACAGCCGCAGGGCGCCCAGGTCCACGTCCCGGTCGGTGCCGGTGTCGGCCACCGGCCGGCCGTCGAGCGTCCAGCGCACGCGCGGCGCCCGATCGGTGGGTTGGCTGGTCCGCACGTACACCACGTCGTGCGCGCCGACCGCCCGGTCGGTCGCGGTGGACGCCGTGATCGCCAGCGGCGACTCCACCGCAGGGGTACGCAGCGAGGTGTCCACGGTCCAGGTGCGGGTCTGGGTCAACGCGGGAGAACTGCGGACCGCCGGGTCCCGGACGAACTCCGTCGGGTCGGTCACCGTGGCGGTGACCGTGTGCCGACCCGGGGAGAGCCGTAGATTCCGCAGGTCCAGGTGGCGGGCGTTGCCGGTACGCGGCACCGCCCTGCCGTCCACCGACCACGTCACGGTCAGCGTGTGGCTCACCGGGTGCAGGGTGTCCACCCAGAGCAGTCGGTCCGCCCCGACCGCCGCACCGGTGGCCGTGCCGCCCTGCACGATGCCGACCCGACCGGCGATCCGCTCGGTCATCCGCTCCCGGCCGACCTGATCGAAGTAGAAGCCCAGCGACTTCATCATCGAGTGCCGGCTCGGTCGCCACACCCCGCGTTGGAGGTACAGGCCACCCTGGTAGCGGCCGATCGTCCCGCCCGACTCGCTCGGCTCACCCAGCCAGCGCCACCACTTGGCGCGGGTCTCGCGCATCTGCCGCTCGGTCAGCACCGTGTGGTGCACCGAGTCCGGTTCCGGCCCGCTGTAGGTGTCGCCCGGCACTCCCCGGCCGTAGTAGTCGTACTCGTCCTGCAGGCCACCGAGGGAGTGCCCCAGCTCGTGTGGACTGATCAGCGCGGAGAGCGCGTTGCCGCCGGAGGCGGTGGCGTTGCTGCCGCCGGCCCCACCGTAGGTGCCGCTGTTGGCCAGCGCGATCAGCTGCCGGTTGCCGGGGTTGGTGCCGACGGCCAGGTCGGCGTACGCGTTCGCGGCGGTGCCGTCGACAGTGAGCAGGCGTTGCACGCTCGCCGGGTTGCAACCACCCCAGAAGCCCATGCCGAGCGCCGTGTCACGCCGCGGCGCGGACAGGCCGGGGTCGCAGTCCACCCCGGACTCGGCCGAGACGATCTCCACGGCGTAGACGTTGAAGTAGCTGCGGTAGGACTTGAACGGCTCGATCGTCCACAGGGTGTTGAGGTGCCGGTCCACGTGTGCTCGGAAGGTGGGCAGGTCGGCCTCGGTGTAACCGTCGCCCAGCAGCACCAGGTTGAACCGCGTGGCCGGGTCACCGGTGACCTGGATCGGCACCACTGTGCCGCTGGCCGCCGGGGACGCGGCCGGTGTGGCGGCGGCCGGTGTGCCGACCGTCAGCCCCGCCGCGACGAGCGCCGCGACGCACAACCCCGCTCTGATCCGCACGCTGCGCCCCTCCCCTGTGCCGGTCGGTCTGGCGGCGCCGGGTCCGGCGGGGGCGCCGTCGTACGGGCCTGCCGTGACCGTGGACATCTCGGACCGTACCGGTCTCCGGACCGACAGGTAACCCTCGGCGGTCAGTCGGTCGTCGCCTCGGATGTGGCGCCCCGGCGGGTAGCGGCGGCCAGTCCCAGCGCCAGCAGCACGCACACCGCACCGACCACGAAGAGGAGCGAGGCGGCCGGCTGGCCCAGCCACTCCCAGTACGGGTGCCAGGCCGGGTGCGGCTCGCCGAGGTGGTGGTGCAGCAGCGGCGGTGCGACCAGCAACACCGGCAGCCACCACAGCACCACGGCCACCCCGGCCAGGACGTTCACAGTGCCGCGTCGACGGCGTCCCTCGGTGCGTCGACTGGCCCAGCCGAAGACCAGCCAACCGGCCACCGCGCCCAGCGCCGTGCCGAGCACTCCGGCGGGGACCACAAGGGGCGGGGGCGCGCGGTGCAGCTCGACCGAGAGGTAGCTGGCGTCGACTGCTGTCTGCGAGGAGATCGAGGCGTTCAGGATGGTGTCGCCGCGGCGGGCGGTCACTGCGGTGTCGGTGACCTCCTGCGGGGTGGCGCACGTCTTGTCCGCGCAGCTGACCCGGTCGGACGCCTGCGGCTCGTACACCCGCCAGCCGGCACCGGTCAGGCGCTCCCGGGCCACCGTGACGATCTGCGCGGCGGGCACCGGCGGCGCGCCGAGGGCGCTGGCGCCGGTGGCGCTCTCCTGATACTCGCCGCCGTCACCGAACAGCAGGGTCTTGACGGTCCCCAGGCGCAGCGCGTGCCCGTAGACGACGAAGAGCGCCGGCGGGGTGTCGATCTCGCCGAGGTCGTGGCCGGGGAAGACCTCGGTCAGGACGGCGGCGGCCTCGGCCCGGTCGGGTTGCGGTCGGGACGTCTCCCAGGCGGCCCGGCTCGCCAGGGCGCCGGTGAAGAGGCCGCAGATGAGCGCGGCGAGTGGCACCCAGGCGATAGCGGCGCCACCGGCGGGGCGGCCAAGGCGGCGCAGCAGCCGCCGCCCGAACGGGCTGGTCGGCGCGGTGTCGCTCACGGACATGGCCAACCTCCGGCTTGAGAATCAGGCCGAGCGACAGTACATCGACCAGGGGTCCGGGCGCGTCCCCCCGATGACGGCCGCCGGTGGTCGGGATCGGCCAGGATAGGCGGGTGGCCGGTCACGGCCGCGACGAGGAGGGTGGGCGATGCGGGTACGCGGACGGTTGACCTGGGGGCGGCGTGCTCGCGCGGGTGCGGTGCTGACCGCGGTGCTCGCGGGCGTGCTGCCGCCGGCCGTGGTGCTGGCGCCGGGCGCCGCCACGGCGGGCGCGGCGGCGGGGACGCCGGTCTGCCAGGTGCGCGACGACCGGCTCCGTGAGATCTCCGGCATGGTCGCCACCGACGACGGGTACGTGGTGATCAACGACGGGGCCGACGACGAGGCCCGCCGGCGGATCTTCTACCTCAACCAGCGTTGCGCGGTGACGCGAACCGTCTCCTTTCCGTCCCGCCCCCGCGACACCGAGGACCTGGCCATCGGCCGGGACGGCACCGTCTGGGTCGCCGACATCGGCGACAACGACCGCTCCCGGCCGACGGTGGGCGTGTGGCGGCTCGCGCCGGGGGCGAAGCGGCCGGTACTGCACCGGATGAGCTACCCGGACCGTCCGCACGACGCCGAGGCGCTGCTGCTCGACGGGTCCGGTCGACCACTGATCGTCACCAAGGGCGGCAGCGGCACCGTCTTCCTGTACGCGCCGACCACCGCGTTGCGGCCGGACGCGACGACGCCGCTGACCGCGCTCGGCCAGGTGACAGTGCCGTCGACCACGACCAGCAACCCGTTCTCGTTCCTGGGGCGCGGGGTGATCACCGGTGCGGCGAGCGCGCCCGAGGGACGGCGGGTGGTGCTGCGCAGCTACGCCGACGCCTTCGAGTACGACGTACCCGACGGCGACGTGGTCCGCGCGTTGACCACCGGCACCCCGCGGATCACCCCGCTGCCGGACGAGCCTCAGGGCGAGTCGATCACCTACAGTCGGGACGGCCGGTCGTTGCTCACGGTCTCCGAGTCCGCCGGTCAACCAGCCGGCACCCGCTCGACGATCCTGCGCTACCCGGCGACCGCCAGCGCTGCCACCGCCGCGCCCTCCACAGAGTCCGTCGACCCGTTGGCGCCCACTGCGGTCCGTCCGGCCGCCGGGGAGGTCGGCGGAGGGGGTGGGCGGACCTGGCCGCTGGCCCTCGGCGCGGGGACACTGCTGATCCTGCTCGGGTTGGCCGCCGCGCTCTGGTGGAGGCACACCGCGCGCCAGTGAGTGGGCCGGGCCTGCGGCAGGATGGGGGGATGTCCGTCCTGTCCACGTTGCGCCACCCGATCGTCGCCGCCCCGATGGCTGGTGGCCCGTCCACGCCCGCGCTGGTGGCCGCCGTCTCCGCAGCGGGTGGGCTGGGCTTCCTCGCCGCCGGGATGATCGACACCGGTCGGCTGGTCGCCGACGTCGCCGAGGCCCGCGCGCGTACCGATCGGCCGTTCGGCGTCAACGTCTTCCTGCCCGACCCCGGCGGCGTCGACGAGGCCGCCATTCGGGCGTACGCCGAACGGCTCGCCCCGCAGGCAGCGCAGCGCGGGGTGAGCCTGGGCGATCCGGTGGGCGGCGACGACGCGTACCCGGAGAAGCTGGCCGCGCTGCTCGCGGACCCGGTCCCGGTCGTGTCCTTCGTGTTCGGGCTGCCCGACCGGGCGGCGGTGACCGCCCTGCGCGAGCGGGGCACCGAGGTGTGGGCCACCGTGACCCGTCCGGACGCCGCGGCCACCGCCGCCGACCTGGGGGTGGACGCGGTGGTGGTACAGGGCACCGAGGCCGGTGGGCATCGCGGCGGCCTACCGGACGACGACGACTACGGGTTGCTGCCGCTGCTCCGGCTGACCGCCGCCCGCTGTGACCGGCCGTTGGTGGCCGCGGGTGGCCTCGTCGACGGCCCCTCGGTGGCCGCCGTGCTGGCCGCCGGCGCCGCCGCCGCGCAACTCGGCACGGCCTTCCTGCGCTGCCCGGAGGCGGGCAGCTCGCCGATGCACCGGGCGGCGGTGGCCAGTGCCACGCCGACCGCGTTGACCCGGTCCTACACCGGTAAGCGGGCCCGTGGCGTGGCGAACGACTTCCTGCGCCAGCACGACGCGGTGGCACCGCGCGGTTACCCCCAGGTGCTGCACCTGACGCGTCCACTGCTCGCTGCCGCCCGGAGCGACGGGGACGCGTCGGTGGCCAACCTGTGGGCCGGGCAGGCGCACCCGCTGGTCCGGGACCTGCCGGCGGCGCAGGTGGTGGCCGAGGTGAGTGTCGGCGCCCAGGCCGCGCTGGCCACAGTGGTCGAGCGGTCCCGCCGCTGGGGCTGACCAGGACGCCGGTAACCGGCTCGGGCGGGCGGGGACAGGCCGGGCGGGCAACCCGTTAGAGTCTCGCCGTGATCGAGATCGGTGCGCAGGTCGACCTGTCCCACCCGGCTGAGCGGGTCTGGCGCGCCCTGACCGATCGGGAGTTGCTCGGCCGGTGGTTCGCCGAGGCCGAGACTGTCGAGGGCGTAGCGGACCGGATGCTGCTGCACACCGCCGGCCTGCCCGGCTTCGAGGCCAACGTCGAGGTCGAGGTGACCGAGCGGCAGGAGCCGGACCTCCTCGTGCTGGCCTGCGACGAGGCCGGCCGGCTCAGCGAGCTGACCTGCGCGGTCACTGTCACGAAGCAGGGCTGCCGGCTGGAGCTACGGGAGGTCAGCACGCACGGCGCGTGGTCCGCCGAGCAGCACGACCCCCGGGAGCAACAGCTCCGGCAGGCGCTGACCGTGCGGCTGCCGGCCATCCTCGACTGGCTCGCCTTCCAGCAGGTCGACCTGCGCCGCGCCGACGGTGGGATGACCGCGGAACTGCCGCTGATCGGCGTACGCGGCAAGGCCGGCCGCAACCCTCGTCGGCGTCGCACGCTGGTCGCCGTGGTCGCCGGGGCCGTGCTGGTGGCGGGGACGGCGGCATGGGTGACGTTGCCACCCGACGCGAAGCCCGCCGCCGCGCCCGCGCCGACGGCCACCGCGTCACCGACAGTGACGGCCGACAGGGCCGCAGTGGCGCCCACCGCGACCCTCTCGGCGCGCCCTTCGCGGACCACCGCGTCGGCGACCACCCGCCCGAGCCGGACCCCGTCGGCGAAGCCCTCGCGGACACCCGCGTCGGCCGCCCCGCCTCCGCCATCGGCGCCGTCCATCACGGCCCGCTACGAGACCGAATCCGACCGACTGTTCGGCTACACGGGCGAGATCGTCGTCGGCAACCCCGGCGGCGCGCCGGTGACGGACTGGGCCGTGGTGGTCACCCTCGCCGAAGGCACCACCGTCGACGACGTCGACGGCGCGAACTGGCGACAGGACGGACGGGCGATCACCTTCACCGGCGGCGCCGTGGCGGCCGGGGGATCCCGGACGATCAGCTTCGACGTCCGCGACAGCCGGCCGAAGGCCCGGGAACCGGAGAGCTGCACGATCGGCGGGCAACAGTGCGCGGGGCTCTGACTAGGCTGCGGTCATGGCACTGCTGCACAGGGCGACCCTGCACCCCACGAAACTGGACCTGCTGACCACCTGGCTGCCCAACCGACAGTGGTTCGCCGGGCCGGCCGGCGTCGAGTTGGTGAGCCGAGGCGCCTACCGCTTCGACGACCCGGCCGGCGAGGTCGGCATCGAGACGATGCTGGTCGGTGCCGCCGACGGTCCGGTCCACCATGTCCCGCTCACCTACCGTGCCGCGCCCCTCGACGGTGCGGACGGGTGGCTGGTCGGCACCACCGAGCACTCGGTGCTCGGCCGGCGCTGGGTGTACGACGGCTGCGTCGACCCGGTGTACGCCGCCGCGCTCGCCCACGCGACCCTCACCGGCAGCGGCCAGGCGGAGGAGTACTTCGAGGTCGACGGCCGGCGCGAGGTGCGTGAACCGACGGTGACGGTCGTCGTCGACGGCGCCGCCGACGCCCAGGTGCCGGCCGTGGGCGCGGTGCGACGGGTGGTCGACGAGGACCGCACGCTCATCGACACCGACACCGTCGAGCTGGTCGTCGTGCGCAGGCCCGGGGCCGGGGCCGACGGGCCGGCCGGGGGCACGCTGAGCGGCAGATGGCACGGTCAGTCCACTACCGTGCCGCTGGCGTACGTCAGAACGCGCTGAACTGTGCGCGGTGGGCGGCCCGATCGCTCGGGCCGCCCACCGCTCTCACCACTGCGCCGGAGGCGGGGGCGGCGACACGGGCGGCCGGTCGTCGCAGGTGATGGTGTTGGGCAGCAGCCACGGCGCGAGCCACCCGCCGTCGTTACCGCCGAGGTCGGTCAGTGTGAACTCCGAACCGGCCGGGGTGAAGTGGAACGATCCGCAGTTGTTGACGCCGACCGCGCCGACGTTGCGGGCGTCCACGTTGGCGAACGAGGCCGACCCGGCCGCGCGGGCGCTGACCACCGAGGTGCCGGTGCCGTCGACACGGACGTCCCGGAAGCGCGCATCGGAGATCGAGTAGAGATCCTTCACCGGCCAGTCGCTGACCAGCATGATCGCGTTGTACGTGTTGTCCAGGTACGCGTCGCCGGTCACCTCGATGGGCGCCTCGATGCTGCGATCCAGGGCGAAGACCCAGAGCGCGCCCAGCCCGATGTTCCAGTTCAGCTCGTAGGTGCCGGCGCGGGCGGTGGTGTTGTTGGTGAACCGCAGGTGCCCGGTGAACGGCTCCGCACCGAAACGGGCACCGGCGTGCAGACCGCTGCCCTCGCGTACCGGGTCGGCGACCAGGTTGTGCGAGACGGTGGTGTCGGTGCCGCCGTAGATGGCGATGCCGTTGGCCAGGGTCGGTGACTGCACGGTGTTGTGGTCGAACGTGTTCCGCGCGTTGGCCGTCTTCTCCGACCACATGGCCAGGCCGTCGTCGCCGGTGTTGCGGACGAAGTTGTGCGCCACGAGGGAGTCGGTCACGCCGGTGTGGAAGTTGAGCGCGTCGGCGATCTGGTCGACGATGATGTTGTTGGTGACGCGGACGTTGCGCATCGGGCCGTCGAACCACAGGCCCGCCTTGGTGTGGTGCAGGTAGAGCCCGTCGACTGTGGAGTCGCTCATCGCCCCACCGATCCCGTTGACCTGGTCGGTGTCGATGCGCTCGCGCACGTCGCCCTCGATGGCGAAGCCTGCGAGGTGCACGTTACGGCTGCCGCCGTCGGCGGCGTCCCGACCATAGAACCCGACTCCGGTATGCACCGAGCCGTCCGGCGCGGGGGTCGGCAGGGCGACCTCGCGGCCCTTGATGATGGTGTACCAGTTGCCGGCGCCCTCGATGGTCACGTCGTCGACGATGATGTGCCGGTTGACCTGGTAGGTGCCCGGTGGGATGTACACCGTGAGGTGGGCGCGTCGAGCGAAGGCGATGGCCCGGTCCAGCGCGTCGGCGGAGTCCCGCCGGCCGGTGGGGTCGGCGCCGAAGGCGAGGACGTTCGCCGCGAGCAGCCGGACGTGCGGCGGCGCGACCAACTCGGAGTCGAGCAGGTCGATGACGGTCCAGGCGGCGGCGCTACCGGGCGGCGCGGTGAGCCGGACCTTGTCGCCGGCCCGGTAGGTGCGCCCGAGCAGCAGCCGCTGCTCGTCGTAGAAGTGGGTGGGCCGGAACGGCTTGTCGATGCTCGGGTACGGCGTGGTGGCCGACGGCACGCACTGGCACTCGGTGATCCACCAGTCCGGGTGCAGCAGCCCGGCCTGCGGGTCGTTGGTGAACGGGTACTGGTTGTAGAGCCACGAGTACTGCGAGGTGAGCGTCATGGTGCGCAGGTGCTTGCCGTTGACCGCGACTCGCAGCGGCGCGGTGATCCCACCGCCCTGCGGCGCGTCCGGGATGCTGTACCGCACGGTGATCCCGTTCGCCGCGCTGGGCAGGACGAACTCCACGTACTCCCCGGGGGTGAGCCGGACCGCCCGGCGGCCGGAAGCCTCCGCGGGCAGCGTGTAGGCGGACCGGTCGGGCCCGATCAGCTCGCCGTTGGTGCGGGCGTTCTCGGCTTCCTGCTCGAGGAAGTCGACGTCCGCGCCACGTCCGGCGACCAGCGCCGGATCGAGGGCGGCCCGGGTGACCACCGGCTGCGCGCCAGCGGACGCGGGTGGACTGGCGGCGGCCACTGTGGGCCCGGCGACCAGCACGGCGAGACCGGCGGCTAGCGCGACGGCGGCGCCGCTGGGCCGGCCGGGGCGTCCCCGCGCCGGCATGAGGCTGCGAAACATCGGTGACCCTCCTGGATGGGTGGTGGTGGAGGTCCGCCCGGCGTTCCCCCGACGCCCGACATTGATCGTCATGATGCAGCACCAGACATGGCACTGCAAGACAACTATCGAACAATGAAAATAAACGACTATCAGGCCGCAAGAAATGGACGGTCGTCGAGTTGAGGTGTCGCGCGTCGCCCGCCCCGACCAGCTCACGCCGGGCGTAGGCTGATCCGCGTGGATCAAGAAGACCGGATTGCCCTCTTCCTCGACTACGAGAACCTCGCGCTGGGCGCGCGCGACCATCGCGGCGGCGCGGCCTTCGACTTCCGGCCCATCGCCGACGCGCTGGCCGAACGAGGTCGGGTGGTGGTCCGCCGGGCGTACGCCGACTGGTCGTACTTCGACGAGGACCGCCGAATGCTCACCCGGTCCCACGTCGAGCTGATCGAGATCCCGCAGCGGATGGGCGCGTCCCGGAAGAACGCAGCGGACATCAAGATGGCCGTCGACGCGATCGAGTTGGCGTTCGAACGCGACTACATCTCCACCTTCGTCATCTGTAGCGGTGACAGCGACTTCACCCCGCTGGTGCACAAGCTGCGCGAGCTGAACAAGCGGGTCATCGGGGTCGGTGTCGAGGGGTCCACCTCGGGGCTGCTGCCCCCGGCCTGCGACGAGTTCCTCTACTACGACCGGCTGGAGGGCGTGGACATCCCGCCGGCCCGGGGTAGGCGCGCGCGTCCCGCCGCCCGACAGGCCGGTGCCGAGCAGCGCGCACCCGAGCCGGAGCGGGAGCAGGAGCCCGAGGTGGACCGCCGACCGGCGGGGGAGGAGCCCGGCCGGGACGTGGACGCCCTCGCCGTTTTCGTCGCCCAGTCGGTCGCCGGGTTGCAGGGCAGCGCCAACGGTGAGGTCACCGCCTCCCGACTCAAGCGCACCCTGCTGCGCAAGGACCCGACCTTCAGCGAGTCCGACTACGGCTTCCGGACCTTCGGCGAACTGCTGCGTCACCTCGCCGAGCGCAACGTGATCGAGTTGGGCGAGGGCCCGGCGAAGGGTGACCCGGAGGTCTCGCTGCCCGAGCACGGCGACCGGGAGGTGGCGTTCGGCCTGCTCCGGGGCGTCGTGGCGGACCTGGGCAGCGGCGGCAACCCGGTGGCGTTGTCCGGATTGAAGAACCAGGTGCGCCGGGCCCGCCCGGACTTCAGCGAGAAGAAGCTCGGCTACCGCAGCTTCCTGCAGTTCTGCAAGGCCGCCGCAACCGCCGGCGTACTGGACCTGCGCTGGAGCCCCGAAGCCGACGACTACCTGCTGACAACCCAGACCTGACCGCCCCGCCCGGCCCGGCCCGTGTCGATCAAGAGGTTCGCGTCATCGGGAGCGCGATCGATGACGGAAACCTCTTGATCAACAACGGCTGGGGGTGGGGGTTGCGGGGAGGGGGCAGAGTGGGGCGGGGCTCCTGATTCGCAAGTCAGGAGCGGGAGAACCGCCCGTTATGGTTTCGAACCGTCAACGGTTGGGCTGAAATGCGCCAGAAATGTCGCCCTTGCCCCGGTCCGGGCATACCTGCGCCGTACCCTCGGCGCGGGAATTGCTATACGGTCGGCGAATGAAGGTGGAGGAACACTGGTGGAACGGAGACACGACCCCGCGCGGGCGCAGGGACGTGTACATCCGTACTGACGGGCAGGGTTGGGAGGTCCGCGCCCAGATCGGTGGGGCGTCGGGTCGTGAGCGGGTGCAGCAGTGCCCAAGCCGGGCCTCGGCGGCCATCCTCGCCGACGCCTGGCGCGGCACCCACCCATCCTGGCGCGAGCTGAAGCAGCGCTGATCCGGCACCGGGCCGGGTCGGCAACGCTCCCGGGCTCCAGCCCGGCGCGCCCGCCGACCGGCCCGGCGCTCGGTACGTTGGTCCGCCGAAAGCGGCACAGCGGTTCACCGCCGAGCACGTCCACCTCACAGGTCACCGCTTCTGAAGCATGACGGAAGCAACGTCTGCCAGAAGCGCCAACGCCCAATCCAGTTGCGAGCAGTTGTCGCGACCTTGGCACTCAAGGCAGCCGCCAGCTCGCCATGGCCGCTCTAGTGCCCGAGTCCAGTGGGTATCCAATACTCGTTCGGCCGTGAGCAACTCGGTCGCCTTGGACACGGGTTCGTCGATCGGCATGATTGGTACGCCTTTCGCGAGACGCGATCAGGCCCGCCCAGGGTCGACCTGTTCGCCGTCGCCCCTGGGCGGGATCGAAGGCCTGTGGATGGCGTGGTCCGATGGAAGGTGCCGAACGAAGGAACCTTCACATGCCCATACCTACCGGCGGATACCGCGAGGTGGCCGAGGACCTCGCCGCTCGGATCAAGAGCGGCGAGTACGCGGCAGGGGAGCGTCTGCCCACCTACAGCGAACTATCGAACCTTTATGACGTCAGTGTGACCACGGTCCAACGGGCGATCATCGTTCTTCAGACACGCGGCTTGGTGGTGGGTCTCCAGGGCCGTGGCCTCTGGGTCGCCGAAGACGTGGGATCTCCTCGATCACTTGATAAGGAGTAGTTGCTGGCGGCTCGATTCAACTATTCATCATCACGTGATCAGGGGATATGGCGGACCTTCGTGTCCCCGCCGTCAGTTCGGGTACACGTACACGGAGGTCTGCCAGTCGCGCCCTATGGAGGTCCCCATGTCGCAGGGTCCCGACGAGGAGAACCCCAGGCTCGACGAGGAGATCCGAGAGGCCGAGCGGCGGCTCGCCGATCTGGCCACATCGTCGGACGACGCGCTGACCGACGATGACGCTCGCGCGCCGGACGACGCTCGCTCCGAGCAGAACGCCGACTGAGGCCACCGGAACCGGACGGCGGGCAAGATCCACTCGACTTCCGTGAAATTGCGGTGTTGGAGGCGGACTAACCCCGCGCTTTCACGGAAACCGAGTCGATCAATGTACTGGCCGCCCAATCGCCGCCAACAGGGCCTGCCCGGCGTCGTGCCGGACAGGCCCCGAGGGCGGGGTCAGCGTTTGAGGGTGAAGGTGAAGTCGCCGGAGAGCTTGCCGCCCAACCGGAACGCCGAAACGACCTTCCCCTCCGTGATCAGTCGGTCGACCTCGCCCCGGGAGAGACCGCAACCCTCAGCGATCAGTCGGGTCGGCCGGACCGGGATCCGCGCCGCGTTGCGGACCGCGACGTCGATCACGTCGAGGTCCAGGTGCTCCGATCCGCCGGTGTCGAGACGCCAGGCGTCGGTCCAGTCCAGGGCGAACCGGTTTCGGTGCTGAACGGCCGGCTCCTGGAGCAGTTCGGCGATCAGGCCCGGGTCGTTGGCGTGGAGCCGGTCCAGCAGTTCGGGTGGGATGGAGCGCACCGTCATCCGGTCCAGGACGGTGAGCTTCGCCGTCTCCCCGCACTCGATGCAGAGCGCGAGAAGCCAGACGTCGAGGAGCTTGTGGTTGGCGTTGACACGGAACTTGCCGCTCGCCCGAAGGCGTTGGGACGGGCACGCGTGGCAACGGCGTTGAACGATGGGCAGGCAGGTGGGCACGACGGCCCAATTTTTGAGCACAGAAGTACACCGGTTTCAGTGAGAAGTCCGCAGCAAAAAGGAGCGCGGCGCAGCTGCGCGACGCGCGACAGATCAGCTCTCGGGAGGTCTCACAGGGTGTACAACGGCACGTCCTTGCCTAGACGACCACGTTGCGCAGCACGGTAACGGCGCACGGCGGCGCCGTTCCACTGGTTTTCGCGTACGCGGCGGCCCGGCCGGCGGGACGTGCCGACCGGTCGGGTGTCAGGCCCCGGTCAGGCGGTCGGGACCGGCAGGACCACGCCCTCGGCCGCCGACCGGTGCGCCAACTCGATCAACTCGACGGTGTGCACCGAGTCCCGTGGGTCCACCGGCATCGGGGCGCCGTCGCGCAGCGCAGCCGCCACCTGGGCGTAGAAGCTCTGGTACGCGCCGGGCTCGGTCGGCACCGGCCGCAGGTCACCGTCGACGCCGCGCAGGCCGTAGCGCTCCGGCGGGACCTCGCCCCAGCCCGGCTGGTCCGGTCGGCCGCCGTCGTGCAGCGCCGCCTCCTGCACGTCCAGCCCGTAGCTGGTGTAGCCGGCCCGGTCGCCCAGCACGCGCAGGCGCGGCCCGAGTTGGGCGGTCACCGCGCCCATCCACAGGTGCGAGTGGACCCCGTTGGCGTGGGTCAACGCCACGAAGGCGTCGTCGTCGACGGCTGCGCCCGCGCGGCGACGGTCCACCTCCGCGTAGACGCGGTCGACACTGCCGAACAGCTGCACCGCCTGGTCGACGAGGTGGGCGCCGAGGTCGAAGAGGGCGCCGCCGGCCTCCTCCGGACCGGCAAGCTCCCGCCAGCCCGGCTTGATCGTCGGACGGAACCGCTCGAACCGGGACTCGAAGCGCAGCACCTGCCCCAACTCGCCCTGCTCGACCAGGCGGCGGACGGTCAGGAAGTCGCCGTCCCAGCGCCGGTTCTGGAAGACCGTCAGCGGCACCCCCCGCTCGGTCGCCTCGTCGATCAGCAGGCGGCCCTCCGCCGCGGTCGGGGAGAGGGGCTTGTCGACGACGACCGGCAGGCCGGCGGCGAGCGCCGCGCGGGCCATCGGCACGTGCTGACGGTTCGGCGTCGCCACCACGACCAGGTCCAGGGCGTCCGGGGTACGCCACAGCTCGTCGGCGTCGTCGACCAGGCGGGCGTCCGGGAAGTGCTGTCGGGCCTGCTCGCGCCGCTGCGGGTCGCGGGTAACGATGGCGTCGAGCCGCAGCCCGGGGGTCGCGGCGATCAGCGGCGCGTGGAACACCCGGCCCGCCAGCCCGTATCCCAGCAGACCAACCCGCAGCGCCTTCGCCATGCCATGCCCCCGTCTTCCTGGTCGGCGCCCTGACCTGGCGCCGGTACCGCTGAGAAGAATCTACGCCCGGGGCGGTCGGGCCCGATCTCGGCCCGTCAGCTCGCCGGGTCGGCGCGCAGGTAGGTGAGGACCGCCAACACCCGCCGGTTGGTGTCGTCGCTGGGCGGCAGGTCGAGCTTCAGCAGGATGTTGCTGACGTGCTTGCCGACCGCCGCCTCGCTGACGTGCAGCCGGCCGGCGATCGACGCGTTGGACCGCCCCTCGGCGAGCAGCGCCAGCACCTCGCGTTCCCGGGCGGAGAGCGCGGCGAGCGGGTCACGGGGGCGGTGCAGTAGTTGCCGGACCACGTCCGGGTCGATGGCGGTGCCGCCGTCGGCGACCCGGCGCAGCGTGTCGACGAACTCGGTGACCTCGGCGACGCGGTCCTTGAGCAGGTAGCCCACCCGTTGGCCGTCGCCGCTGTCCAGCAGCGCCGCCGCGTACCCGGTCTGCACGTACTGGCTGAGCACCACGACCGGGAGGTCGGGTCGCTCGGCGCGTAGCGCGACGGCCGCGCGTAGCCCGTCGTCGCGGCGGCCCGGCGGCATCCGGATGTCGGTCAGCACCAGGTCCGGGCGGTGGTCGCGGGCCGCCGCCAGCAGCTCCGGCGCGGAGCCGACGGCCGCGCACACGGTGAAGTCGAAGCGGGTCAGCAGGGCGACGAGACCCTCCCGCAGCAGCACCTCGTCTTCGGCGAGCACCACCCGGGTCACCGACGACATGGCAATTCCACCCGGAGCACTGTAGGCCCGCCGGGCGGGCTGGACAGCAGCAGCCGGCCGTCCACGGCGGCGACCCGGTCGGCGAGCCCAGTCAGGCCGGTGCCCCGGGCCGGGTCGGCGCCGCCGTGACCGTCGTCGGTCACCTCGACGACGAGGTCACCGCCGGCCCGGGTGAGGCGTACGTCGGCGCGGGTCGCCCCGGCGTGCCGGGCCACGTTGCCCAGCGCCTCGGAGACCACGAAGTAGGCGGTGGTCTCCACGATCTCCGGCAACTCGTCGTGCGGGTCGGCGTGCACGGTGACCGGGATGGTGGCGGCGTCGGCCAGTTCGCGTACGGCGCCGGCCAGGCCGAGGTCGGTGAGGCTCTGCGGGCGGATGCCGTGCACCAACTGCCGCAGCATCACCATCAGGCCCCGGGCCTGGTCGTGCGCCACGGCGAGCGGTCGGGCGGCGGGGGAGTCCTCGGGTACGTCCAGCTGGGCCAGCCCCAGTTGGAGGGTGAGGCTGGTGAGCCGGGGCTGTGCGCCGTCGTGCAGGTCGCGCTCGATGCGGCGGCGTTCGGCCTCGTACGCGCCGACCAGTCGGGTGCGGGAGCGGGCGACCTCGCGCAGCGCCGCCGCGTCCACCGGATGGGCCAGTGCCCACCGGGCCACGGCGGCCTGGACGGCGGCGAGCAGACCGATGGCGTACCAGAGCACCGGGATCAGCAGCACCCCTACTATCGCGTACGGAATGGCCTCGCCGGTGCTGTCGATCGGCTGCCAGATCACCACCGGCTGGTTGGCGTCGCCGGCCAGCCAGGGGCTGGAGATCATCCCGAGGTCGAGCAGCACCAGCACCAGGAACACCCAGTACGCGACCGGCGTGAACCCGCCCAGCCAGAACAGGTACGCCACCTCCCGCCAGGTCGCGGCGCTGCGGTAGCGGGCGGCCAGGCCCGGCCACGGCGACGAGGCCAACGGACGGCCGTCGACGAGCCGGACCCGCCACCGCTCGACGGCGGCCACCGCGAAGCTCAGGATCGGGGCCAACGCCACCAGGATGACGCTGCCGGTAATCAGGAACAGCATCAGCGCGATGCTCGGCGGTCGGCCGTGCTGCCGGAGCGTGCTGAAGACGGGCAGCATGGGGCCGCCGATGACGAGCAGCCCGACGGCGAGGAACCCGGCGATCGGCACTGTGGTGACCAGGTAGGCAAGCGCGCGCCAGGGCCACGCGGAGATCAGCCAGCGGCGGCGGCGTAGCGCCTCGGCCAGGTGCGAACTGTGTTCCGTGGTCATGCAGCAGACGCTAATCGGGAGCGACCGGGTGCCCCAGCCGTCCAGATCCACTCTTCGGGGTATGCCCAGCACTACCGACGGACGGGTGTGCGGGGTCCGGAAACGGGAAGAACGGGCCGTCGCGCGTCCCGCGTGACCTGTGCTGTCGGCGGCTGGAGAGACATGGGTGCCAGAACCTTCGTGGTGGTCGGCGGGACCAGCGGTCTCGGCCTAGCGGTGGCCCGACTGCTCGTCGACGAGCATCAGGTCGTGGTGTTCGGCAACGTGCCGGCCGAGGTCGCCACCGCGACCGACGAGCTGGGTTGCGACGGCGCCGTCTGCGACATCTCCTCCTACGAGCAGGTCCGCGACGGGTTCGCCGAGGTGGTCGAGCGCTACGGCACGATCGACGGGGTGGCGGCCTGCGCCTCCATGTGGGCGGGCGGCGAGCTGGGGGACCTGTCGGTGGAGCACATCCGCCGGGCCGTGGAGATCAACGTCCTGGGCATCACGTACCTGCTGCGGGAGGCGGTGCAGCACCTGCACCGGCAGGGCCACGGAAACGTGGTGTACATCGGCGCGTTGGCGCTGGCGGCACCCCGGCCCGGCATCCCCGTCTACCGGGCCACCAAGAGCTACGGCAACAGCCTGGTCGACTCGCTGGCCGAGGCCCAGCACAGCAACCGGGTCAAGGTGATGCAGCTACATCCCGGGCCGATGCCGACGCGGCTACAGGAACGGGTGGGCGCCGAGTTCCTGGACGAGGTGTTCGCCATGCCCGAACAGGTCGCCAGCGAGGTCGTCCGGCTGCTGCTGCTCGAACCCGACGACCTGTACGTCTCCGGTGAGCGCGTGCTGCGCGCGGACGGGCGGTGGTGACGGCCGCAGCCGGACAAGCCGACCGTCCGGCCTCGGCGTGGGCGCCCCTGCGGACGGCGGTCTACCGCAACCTGTGGCTGGCCCTGCTCGCCGCCAACATCGGCACCTGGATGCAGACCGTGGGCGCGCAGTGGCTGCTGATCAACCACTCCAACGCGTCCACCCTTGTCGCGTTGGTGCAGACCGCCAGTCTGCTGCCGGTGCTGCTGCTGGCGTTGCCCGCCGGGGTGCTGGCCGACAGCTTCGACCGCCGGCACCTGCTGATCGCCGTGCAGCTGTTCCTGGTGGCGGTGGCGGTGGCGTTGACGCTGCTCACCCTGACCGACCGGATGCCGCCGGCGCTGCTGCTCACCCTCACCTTCGCCTTCGGGGTGGGGCAGGCGCTGACTCTGCCGGCGTGGGCGGCGGTGATCCCGGAGCTGGTGCCGCAGGACCAGCTGCGGTCGGCGTCCGCGCTCGGTTCGATAAGCGTGAACGTGGCGAGGGCGGTCGGGCCCGCGGTGGCCGGCGTGCTGATCGCCCGTACCGGCGTCGCCCCGGTCTTCGGCATCAACGCCGTCGCCTTCGGGGTCTTCGCGTACGCGCTGTGGCGTTGGCGGCCCGGCAACGCCCGCGCGGTCGAGGTGCCCGAGCGGTTCACCGCCGCGTTGCGCGCCGGCAGCCGCTACGTACGCCACTCGCCGACCGTCCGCCGGCTGTTGCGCCGGGCGCTGGTCTTCGTGGTCCCGGCCAGCGCGCTCTGGGCGTTGCTGCCGTTGGTCGCGAACCGGCGGCTGGGGCTGGGCTCCGGCGGGTACGGGGTGCTGCTGGCAGCCCTCGGTGTGGGCGCCATCGCCGGTGGCGTGCTGTTGGCCGTGATCCGCACCCGACTGTCGGCGAACCAGTTGCTGCTGATCGCCGGGGCGCTGTTCACGGTGGCGCTGACAGTGCTCGGCACCGTGCGGTCGGTGCCGCTGGTGCTGCTCGCCCTGCTGCCCGCCGGGATGGCCTGGGTGACGGTACTGGCCAACGTCAACGCCGAGATGCAGCTCTTCCTGCCCAGCTGGGTACGGGCTCGGGGCCTGGCCGTCTACCAGGTGTGCTTCGCCGGTGGGCAGGCCGTCGGCGCGCTGCTCTGGGGGTTGGTGGCCGACATGGCCGGGCTGGTCCTCGCGTACCTGGCGGCGGCGGCGCTGATGCTTGTCGGCACCGTGACGAGTCGGATCTGGCCGTTGCCGGACCTGCGGTCGGTGAACCGGGAACCGGCGGTGTACTGGCCGCAACTGCACCTGGCGCACGAGCCCGACCCGGGAGTCGGGCCGGTGCTGGTGACCGTGCAGTACACCGTCCGGCCGGAGCGGACCCAACGGTTCCTGGCGGCGATGGACCTGGTGCGTGGCGCGCGGCAGCGGACCGGCGCGATGCGCTGGGGGCTGTTCCGCCCGGCCGAGACGGTGGACCGGTTCGTCGAGGTGTATCTGGTGCCGTCCTGGGGTGAGCACCTGCGCCAGCACGGCGGCCGGTTGACCGGTGAGGACCGCGCGGCCGAGCAACGGGCCCGGGAGTTGACCGACGGGGAGCCGGAGGTTCGACACCTGGTGCCCGCCGCCGCCGGCCCGACGCTGTCGGACGAGCGCGAGGCGCTCTGATTCCACACGCCCGGGCGTGAGCCCGGGAGCAGGCCGAGGCGGGCGTACCGCGTACGGCCGCGTTGTTAGGATGGCCGCACCATGGCGAGTGAGCGCAAGGCCACCGCGGACCCGGCCCGCAGCCTGGCCCTTCTCTGGCGCACCCGGGAGCCGACCAGCCGCAGCGCCGGTCCGGCGCTCAGCGTCGATCGGATCGTCCGGGCCGCGATCGACATCGCCGACGCCGAAGGGCTCGACGCATTGACCATGCGCCGGGTCGGTGAGGCGCTGGGGGTCGGCACGATGTCGGTCTACACCTACGTGCCGGGCAAGGCCGAACTCGTCGCCGTCATGATCGACACCGCGTACGGCGAGATGCCGCGCCCTACCGTCGAGGGCGACTGGCGCACCCGACTGGAACGGATCGCCCGCGACAATCTGGCGCTCTACCAGCGGCATCCCTGGATGCTGCGAGCCGAGACGACCCGACCGGTGCTCGGCCCGCACCTGATGGCCAAGTACGACTACGAGCTTCGCGCGATCGTCGACATCGGGCTCACCGATGTCGAGGTCGACGCGGTGCTCACCCTCGTGCTGGGTCACGTGAAGAGCGCCGCGCGGGCCGCCTCCGAGGTGGTCGACCTGGAGCGCGAGACCGGCATGACCGACGGCCAGTGGTGGCAGTCGCACGCGCCCTGGCTGGAGACGTTCATGACGGCCGACGCCTACCCGACCGCCTCGCGGGTCGGCACCGCTGCCGGCCAGCAGCACGGCGCCGCGTACGGCCCGGAGTACGCCTTCGAGTTCGGTCTGCAACGCGTCCTCGACGGGATCGCGGTGGTGGTCGCCGAGCGGGCGGCCAGCCGATAGCCGGCCCGGGTCTGCGGATCCGGCGAAGCTAGCGTGGTGCTGTCCGTCGGGCCAGCCGGGCCAGCGAGCGCGCCGACGGGCTGCCCGGCTCGGCGTGGTAGACGACCAGCGACTGGGTGGTGCCGCTGATCACGAGCTTCTCGTAGCGCAGCGCCAACTCGCCCAGCTCTGGGTGCTGGAACACCCGCACCCCACCGCCTGCGCGGGCGGTGACGTCGTGCCGGGCCCACAACCGCCGGAACCGTTCGCTGCCGGCCGTCAGCTCCTCCACCAGCTCGATGAGGCGGGGATCGTCCACCTCCGGGCCGATCTGTGCGCGCAGCCCCGCCACGGCGTTGGCGGCGACCGCTGTCAGGCCCGGGTAGAGCGCCGGCACGCTCGGGTCCAGGAAGACCGCGCGCAGCAGGTTCACCCCGACGGTGAAGATCGGTGCCAGCGCGGTCGCGGCCGGGTTGGCGAAGAGCACGTCCAGGTGCCGACCGTGCACGAAGGCGGGCGTCTCGGCCCACGAGCCGACCAACTGCCGGATGCCCACCGGCACCCGCTCCGATGGTCGCGCCGCGCGGCGGGCCGGCACCGGCCGGGCCAGGCTGTGCAGGTGCGCCGCGGCGTCCGCGTCCAGCATCAGCGCGCGGGCCAGGGCCTCGACCACCTGCGTCGACGGGTGCCGGTCGCGCCCCTGTTCCAACCGCAGGTAGTAGTCGGCACTGATGCCGGCGAGCAGGGCCGCCTCCTCGCGCCGCAGGCCGGGCACCCGCCGGCGGCCGTGCCCGGGCAACCCGACGTCACCCGGCCCGATCAGCTCGCGCCGGGCACGCAGGTATTCGCCGAGCGGGCCGGCCGTGCTCACCCGCCCATCGTAGGAGCCACCCCCGGCCATCCAGCCTGGTCCTGCCACTACCAGGAAAAACAGGGAACCGGCTAACCCCTGCCACCGGGGTGACAGTGTCGGGGTAAGCGTGATCGACAGACGGGACAGCAATGACAGAGCGCATCACCACCCCCTTCGGTTTCGCCTCGACCGCCGACGAGGTCATCGCCGGGGTCGACCTGACCGGCAAGCGGGCCATCGTCACCGGCGGTGCCGCCGGCATCGGCGTCGAGACGGCCCGTTCGCTCGCCGCCGCCGGCGCCGAGGTCGTGCTCGGGGTCCGCCGGGTCGCTGCGGGTGAGCAGGCCGCCGCCGACATCGCGGCCAGCATCGGCGCGGAGCGGGTCACCGTCCGCGCGCTGGACCTTGCCGACCAGACCTCGGTACGCCAGTTCGTCGCCGACTGGGACCAGCCGCTGCACATCCTCGTCAACAACGCGGGGATCATGGCGCTGCCCGAGCTGGAGCGCACCGCCGAGGGCTGGGAGATGCAGTTCGCCACCAACTTCATGGGGCACTTCGCGTTGACCGTCGGCCTGCACGACGCCCTCGCCGCGGCCGGCGGCGCCCGGGTGGTGTCGGTCAGCTCCAGCGGCAACCTCTTCTCCCCGGTGATCTTCGACGACCTGCACTTCGCGTTCCGGCCGTACGATCCGCTGCTGGCCTACGGGCAGTCCAAGAGCGCCGAGGCCCTGCTGGCGGTCGAGGTGACCCGCCGCTGGTCCGGTGAGGGCATCTACTCCAACGCGTTGAACCCGGGCGCGATCGCCACCGGCCTGCAGAAGCACACCGGTGGGCTCAAGTCGCCCAAGGAGATGCACAAGACCCCGCAGCAGGGCGCCGCCACCTCGGTGCTGCTCGCGGCGTCCCCGTTGCTGGACGGCGTCGGTGGTCGCTACTTCGAGGACTGCGCCGAGGCCCCGGTCGTCACCGAACGGCCCGCCGACTACAGCGGCGTGGCCGCGTACGCGGTCGACCCGGGCAACGCCGAGCGGCTCTGGACCGTGGCGTCCGACCTGATCGCCCACCGCGGCGTCACCACCGGCCGCTGACGACGACGGCCGGGCTCGGCGGAACCGACCCGGGCCCGGCAGCCCGGGTGGTACGACTGGGGCGGCGGTGGCAGCTGCGGGCCGGGGAAGGATGGCGATGGCGGGCAGGCTTCCGGGACGGCTGCTGCTCCGGCGGGAGAACCCGGGCAAGGCGTCGTTCCTGGAACTCTTCTTCGACCTGGCGTTCATCTTCGCGCTGACCCGGTTGTCCCGGGCGCTGCTCGACGACCCCAGCTTCAACGGTGGTCTCCAGGTGCTGCTGATGCTGGCGGCGCTCTGGTGGGTGTGGTTCGTGACCGCCTGGTCGGCGGACTGGTTCGACCCCCGGGCTCCGCTGATCGTCACCCTGCTGCTCTGGACGATGTTCGGCGGCCTGCTGATGGCCGCGGCCGTACCCACAGTGTTCGACGGACACGCCATGGTGTTCGCCGTCGCCTACGTGGCCATCCACCTGGGTCGGGCGGCGATCCTGATCCCCGCCCTGCAGGGGCACCCGCTACAGGTGCGGAGCCTGCGGGTGGCTGTCTGGTTCGCGATCTCCGGTGTGCTCTGGGTGGTCGGGGCGGCCGTCACCCCGGCCCGGGAGGTGCTCTGGGCGCTCGCCCTCGTCATGGAGTACTCCCTGGCACGGCTGCGCTGGCCGTTCCCGTGGCTCGGACGCAGCACCTGGCCGGAACTCCAGGTGAACGGCAGACACCTCTCCGAGCGGTACCAACAGATCTTCATCATCGCCCTGGGTGAGCTGATCCTGATCGCCGGTGTCACCTACAGCGGGTCGGGCCTGGACCGGGACAGCACTGTGGCCTTCGCCCTGGCGTTCGTGACCGCGGTGGCCCTCGCCCGGCTCTACCTGGTGCCCGCCGGCGGGCGGCTCGGCGCCAGAATCGAGGCGGAGGGCCCGCCCGGCAGCAAGTTGACGCTGATGGCGGGCTACCTGCACCTCGTCATGATCGCCGGTGTGCTGGCCACCTCGGTGGCCATGGAGATGACGATCGACCATCCGGGAGAACACGAAACGGGGCAGACGATCGTGGGCGTCATCGGCCCCGCGTTGTTCCTGACCGCCCGGATCCTGCTCGCGGCGGTGGTCGACGGCAGTTGGCCCTGGGCGCGTCTGGTCGGTGTGCCGGCCATCATCGTGGGCGGACTGGCCACCGTGCGGTCTCCGCAACTGGTCAACAGCGCCGTCGTCGCCGGGGTGCTGCTGCTGATCGTCCTGTTCGACGCGATGCCGGCACTGCGGCGGTTCATCCGCCAGCCCGGGGAGAGCTCCGCACCCAACCAGCGGCGACACGGATAGCGCCCCCCGATGCCTGAGGGAAGACCGCAGCACGGCGACCAACCGCGACGACACGACGTGGTGGAGTTGCGGGTGCACGGCGTGTCCGGGGCGGAACCCGCCGTAATCCTCGACCAGCCGCAGGTCCGACAGGTCGCCGGCGACGACAGCGGGGGCTTCCACCGTGCCGCCCGGTCGGACGGCGTCGGCCCGGACGGGCTGACGTTGGAGGCGTACCGCTGGGGTGACCTGCCCTCGGGCACCGTCGGCCGGACCCTCGCCATGGTCTTCCTGCTGCCGTTCATGCTCAGCAACGTGGCCGTGTGGATGCGCCCCACCGGCCGCCGCCGCGCCGCCGCGGTCAGCGTGCTGTGTCGGCTCCTCGCGCTCAACCTCACAGTGCTGTACGTGGTGTCCATCGCGGGAGTCGCCCTCGACCTGCTCGCCTGGCGGTGTCTCGGTGCGGCCCGCTGCCGCCCGCCCTTCGACACCATGGCCGGGCTCGACGGCCGGCACGTCGGGCAGCGGCTGGCCGTGCTGGCGCTCCTGCCGATCGTCGCCATCGGGGTCCTGCGTCTCCTCGGCACCCGTCGGTCCGGCCCGGCCGATAATCCACTGTGGGCAGTGGAGCCGCTGGTGCACCGGCTGCGCGCCATCCACGTCGCCGCCGCTCTCGCCGTACTCGATGTCGTGTTGCTCACGGCCCGTCGCGCCAGCGGCGCGACGTTCTCCACGACGCTGCTGCTGGCGCTCAGCGCGGCGGTGCTGCTGGTCTGCGTCGGTCTGCTCGCCGTCCCTGGGATGATCGACCGCGCGGCGACCGCGCGGACTGCCACCTGGGCCGCCCGCACGGCGGGCGCGGTGGCGGTCGCCCTGACCGTGGCGACAGTGGTCGCCGTGGCCAGCGACCGGCGTGACTGGTCGTCGGCAGCCGGGCTTCCCGGCTACGGCGGGATCGCGGGTGGTGCGCTGTTCGGCCAGATGGTGTTGCTGGTGCTGCTCAGCGGGGTGGTGCTGTGGCAGCACGGTCGGGTGGGCGGCAGGTCCGCGCTGCCGGGTGGCCTGGGCGCGGCGGTCCTCGCTGCCATCGCGGTCGGCCTGACCGGCGCGCTCTCCGCCGGCCTCGTCTACCAGACGGGGGAGATGCTCGGCGGCTACCGCGCTGACGGTGGACCACCGTCGCCGTACCGCTGGACGCTGCTGGCCTTCTTCCTGCACGTGGTCGCGGCGGTACTGCTGTGCGGCGCGCTGAGCGTCGTGTCGCTGCGGCGCCGGCGGCGTGCGGCGGCGGCGATCACCACCCGTGACTTCCCGATCGTGCCACCGGAGGCCGTCGGTCGGCTGCGACTGACGACGAAGACCATCACCCGGGCACGGTTCACCGAGTGGTTGGGTCCGCTGGCCGCCACGTACGCGGCGCTCGCGGTGGTCGGGCTCATCACGAGCCTGGTGGGGCGCACCGGACGCGAACCGGAGGAGGTGGCGCGACGGCTGCTCGGGCTGCCGGCCGTAGCCGTCCAGATGGGGCTCAGCGGGGGCACCTCCCTCCTGGCCGCGTTGCTGCTCGCGCTGTTGACCGGGGGCGTGTTCGCCTATCGGACCGCCTGGTTTCGACGGCACGTCGGCATCCTGTGGGACCTGGGCACCTTCTGGCCGCGGGCCGCACACCCGTTCGCGCCGCCGAGCTACGCCGACCGGGCCGTGCCGGAACTGGCCGACCGGATCAGCCAACTGACCGAGCGGCACGTCGGGGTGTTGCTGTGTGGGCACAGCCACGGGTCCGCCCTGCTCGCCCTCGCGGTGCTGCGGCTGCCCCCGCGCGTACGTCAACGGGTCGCGCTGCTCACCTACGGGTCACCGCTGGATCGCCTGTACGCCCGGCTCTATCCGGCCTACCTCAACGAGGAGGTGCTGCGAGAGGTGGGGGAGCGGGTCGAGTGGCGGTGGCTCAACCTCTGGCGGGACACCGACCCGGTCGGCGGCTGGGTCTTCGCCGCACACCGCCCCGGCGACCCGGCCCCGGATCCGGCCGATCCGGCCGGGCAGGTCGACAGGCGGTTGCGGGACCCGGCACACCTGCTGCCCGCACCGGGGGAGCAGTCTGCGCCGCCGCTACGGGGGCACCATCCGGGCGAAGCCGACCCCGAGTTCCGGGAGGCGGTGCGCGAACTCGCCGAACGCCTCCGTGGTCGGGGTTGAGTCGTCGAAAACGCTCAACGGTCCTCCGCCAGCCGTTCCGACTCCGCGACCACCGAGCGGATCTTGCGTAGCGTGGCATCGGGGGCGTGCACCGCCGTCCGCCACCGGTCGAGCGTGCGGCTCAGCACCCGGACGAGGAACTGCAACTGGTTGACCTGCTCGCGCAGCAGCCCCAGCTCCGATCGAGCGTTCAACGCCTCGTTCTCCAGCTCGGTGATCCGCATCTGTAGCGGCTGGACCAGGGTCAGGGCGGCCTCGGTGAGGGTGTCGGCGGCGTCGGCCTTGAACTTGCCGCGCTGGGCCACGACGGTGGCGATGGCAGCCAGACCGGTGGTGCCACCGAGAACGCCGAGCAGGCTGAGCAGCACCTGCACCCAGTGTGGTGCTTCGGGCGTCGGTGCGGAGATCACGTCACACCCTCCACGACCCGTCGGTGCGCCGAGCACTGGTGGCCCTTGGCGAGGCAGCGCAGATCGATGGCGATCTGGGCGGCCCGCCAGAACGACCCGGCCGGCACCGCGGCGATCAGCGACGCGGCGACGATTCCCTGTTGGCCCGCGACCGCCACCAACGCCACCGCATACATGCCGGTGATGGTGCCGAGCATCAGGACGGACGCGAGTTCGACGCCGAGGCCGGTGGAGAGCCGGCCAGGCCACAGGATGCCCAGGAGGCCGCCCAGGCCGACGACGACCAGGGCGACCTCCCAGCCGACCTGGATGGGTTCCGGCATGGACAGCTGGACCGACGTCGGTCGGACGTCCAGCACGAGCAGCAGCACACCGCAGATCGGCGTCGTGACCAGCGCGGCCACCTCGAACGGCTGGTGCTTGGCGCGGATACGGAGATTTCCCACGGCAACTCCCTGGTCGAGAACCAGCACTCGTCCGCCAGCGGCCGGTGGGCCGGGTACCGCGTTGAGTTTTACGACCGAGCGTGCGGTCTGCGGTGAAGCCCGTGGTGGCCGTGCGTGCGAACGATCGATGGTCGAGGAGATGGGCGACGTGCCGTCGTTGGCTGCCGATATCTGCCTGTGTATCACCGACGACCGGTTGTCGTCCACCCGGTGTAAGTCGCATTCCCGCAGGTCAGCGCCGCTATTGCTGTCGTCTTCGAGCCGTGGGGCGGCGACCCGGTCACGCCGCCAGCCTGGTGACTGTCAGTGTCGGATATCTTGCCCAGGGCGACGGTGGGCCCGGTCGCCGATCGATCAACGGGTGAGCAGGGTGCGCAGCGCCCGGAGCACCTCGGCCGGCGCCTCCTCCGCCATGAAGTGCCCGCAGCTGACCGTCTGGTGGTCCAGATCCGGCGCCCAGGCCCGCCACACCGCCGCCGCGTCGTAGCCCAGCGCTGCGCCCCAGTCCTGCTGGAGCACCGTCACCGGCATCCGCAGCTGGTTGCCGGCCGCGCGGTCGGCGGCGTCGTGGGTCACGTCGATCCCGGCCGACGCCCGGTAGTCGGCGACGATCGAGGGGACGGCGTCGCGGGAGGCGCGCAGGTACGCGGCCCGCACCTCCGCCGGCAGGGCCTCCGGATCACGGGTCCAGACGTCCAGGAAGTGACCGAAGAAGGCGTCCGGGCTGGCGGCGATCAGCTCTTCCGGCAGGCCGGGCGGCTGCGCCATCAGGTACAGGTGAAACGCCACAGCGGCGCTGGCGCCGTGCAGCACGTCCCACATGTCCAGGGTGGGTAGCACGTCGAGCATGGCCAGCTGACTGATCGCCGCCGGATGATCGAGGCCGGCGCGGAACGCGACCAGCGCACCCCGGTCGTGCCCGACCAATGCGAACCGGTCATGACCGAGCGCGCCGGCCAGCGCCACCACGTCGGCGGCCATGGTGCGCTTGGCGTACCGGGCGCCGTCGGTGTCGAGGGGCTTGTCGCTGTCACCGTAGCCGCGCAGGTCGGGGCAGATGACCGTGTGGTCGGCGGCCAGGTCGGCCGCGACGTGCCGCCACATGAGGTGGGTCTGCGGGAAGCCGTGCAACAGTACGACCGCCGGCCCGGAACCGCCCACGGCGGCGTTGAGCGTCACCCCGTCGGCGACGGTGACGCGTCGGTAGTCGAATCCGTTGATCTTCGGGTCCACGGGGAACCTTCCTGGTGAGGAGTGCCGGCGGGGGCGGTGGCCCGCCGCCGTCGTACCTCACCGAGCCTGCCCGGCGGTGATCAGCGGCCGGTCAGCGTCGGATCAGTGCCGGCCGAGCCACGGGCCTAGATTGGTCCCATGACCAGGCAGCTGACGGCACCCGTCGCGGTGACCTTCGGCGTACTCGGGCCGGTGACCGCCGCGACCGAGCGCGGCCCGGTCCCCCTGCGGGGACACCGGCAGCGCCTGGTCCTGGGCCGGCTGTTGATCGCCCACGGTCGGGTGGTGCCGGTGGACCGTCTCGTCGACGACCTGTGGGAGGTCGCACCGGACGGCGCGGTGGGCGCGATCCGGACCTTCGTCGCCGACCTGCGCCGGGCCCTGGAACCGGATCGGCCACCCCGGCAGCCGCCCCGGCTCCTGGTCACCGAACCGCCCGGGTACGTGCTGAAGGCCGCCCCGGACGCGGTGGACGCGGGACAGTTCGAGGCGGCCGTCGGGGAGGCGGCCCGGCTGCTGGCGGCGGAACGTCCCGGGCCGGCCCTGGCCGCGCTGGACGCGGCGCTCGGGCTCTGGCGCGGCCCCGCGTACGCCGACTGCGCCACCGAGTCCTGGGCGGTCGCGGAGATCAACCGGCTGGACGAGCTGCGGATGCTCGCCGTGGAGCGGCGGGCCGAGGCGCTCCTGGCGCTGGGTCGACCGGACGAGGCCGCCGCGGACCTACCGGCACACCTGACCAGCCATCCGCTTCGGGAGGACGCCTGGCGGCTGCTCGCGGTGGCCCGGTACCGCGCCGGCCGGCAGGGCGACGCGCTGGCCGCGCTGCGGGAGGCCCGCCACGTCCTGGTGACCGAGCTGGGTGTGGACCCGGGGCCCGAGCTGCGGCGGCTGGAAGCCGACATCCTGGCCCAGGCGCCGCACCTCACCCCGCCCCTCGAACGGGCCGCCACCCCCGGCCTCGAGGAACCCGTTCGGCCCGTCGAGGCGGGACAGCGCCCGTTCGTCGGCCGCGACGCGGAGCTGGCACGGCTGCGGCGCGCCGCCGAGGCCGCGTCCCGACGCCGTCAGCCCACGCTCGCCCTGCTCAGCGGCGACCCGGGCGCCGGCAAGACGTCGCTGGCCGAGGCCCTGACCCGGCGACTCGCCGCCGACGGCTGGGCCACCGCGTGGGGGCGCAGCCCGGAGTACGAGGGCGCCCCGCCAGCCTGGCCGTGGACCCAGATCACCGACGCGCTCGCCGGGCCCGCCGCCCCCGTCGTCACCGCCGCTCCCGCCTCCTCCGTCGTCACCGCCGACCTGGCCGACGGCTCGGTTGAACCGGCCACTGTGCGGTTTCGCCGGCACCGTGCGGTGGCGTCGCTGCTCTCGGCGGTCGCCGACCGGGAGCCGGTCCTGCTGGTCCTCGACGACCTGCACCGCGCCGACGGTGACACCCTGGACCTGTTGACCGCACTGCTCACCGGCCCGCAGCCGGCCAGCGGCCCGATGCTGATCCTCGGCACCTACCGGGCCACCGAGATCAGCCCGGAGCTGACCGCCACCCTGGGCCGCGCCGCCGGGCTGGAACCGGTCCGGGAGTACCTTGCCGGCCTGCCCGCGTCGGCGACCGGTGAACTGGCCGGCGCCATCGTCGGGGCGGACCTGGACCCGGCCACCGCCCGGTCGATCCACCAGCGCAGTGGCGGCAACCCGTTCTTCGTCCGCGAACTGGCCCAGCTCTACGCCGGTGCGGGGGAGGCGGCGCTGGCCGCCGTGCCACCCGGGGTACGCGACGTGATCCGGCACCGGTTGGCGCAGCTGCCCGCCCCCACCCGTACCGTGCTGCGGCAGGCGGCCGTGCTCGGCCGGGACCTCGACCCGGACGTGCTGGGCGCGTTGACCGGTGACCCGACGGCAGCGCTGGACGCCGTGGACCGCGCCCTGACGGCAGGGTTCCTCACCGAACGGGAGTCCGACGGGCGGCTGCGCTTCACCCACATCCTGGTCCGCGACACGCTCTACGCCGACCTGTCCGCGTCGCGTCGCGCCGCCTGGCACGCGGCCGTCGCCGAGGTGCTGCGACAGCGGGAACCCGTCGAGCCGGCTGCCCTCGCGTACCACCTGCTGCGCGCCGGTGGGCCGGTCCACGCCGCCGAGGCCTCGACGTACGCCCGGGTGGCGGCCGAGCGGGCCGAACGGGACGGCAACCCGCACGAGGCGGCCCGGCTGTGGGGCCAGGCGATCGCCGCGTACGACCGCGCCGGCGGGGTCGAGCCGCACGGGCGGGTGACCGCGTTGCTCGGCCTGGGGCGGGCGCTGGCCGTGACGGGCCGGCTGGCCGAGGCGCGGCGACGGCGCGCCGAGGCGATCAGCGTCGCCGAGTCCACCGGCGACCCGGTGCTGATCCAGGAGGCGCTGGCCGGCTTCGACGTGCCCGCCAGCTGGACGCGCAACGACGACGACCTGCTCTCCGGGCACATCGTGCGAGCCGCCGAACACGCCCTGACCGCGCTCGGCCCGATCCACACGGCGCAGCGCAGCCGGCTGCTGAGCACCCTCGCGCTGGAGCTGCGCGGCACCAGCACCGATCGTGGCCGCCGCGCTGCCGACGAGGCCGAGACGATCGCCCGCGGTCTCGGCGATCCCGGGCTGCTGGCCTTCGCGCTCAACGCCCGCTTCATGCACGCCTTCGACCGCGTCGGTCTGGCCGACGCGCGGGCCCGGATCGGCGTCGAACTTGTCGACCTGGCCGCCCGGCACCACCTGGTGACCTTCGAGGTGCTCGGCCACCTCGTCCTGGTCCAGGCCAGTTGCGCGCTGGCCGATCGGTCCGCCGCCGACGCACACGCGCGCGCCGCCGACCGCCTCGCGCAACGGTACGAGCTGCCGTTGGTCGACGTCTTCACCCGCTGGTACGCCGCGCTGCGGCTGGCACTCGACGGCGACTCGGACGCGGCGGCACAGGCGTACCGCTCGGCGGCCGAGGGCGTGAGCGCCGACGGCATGCCGGGGCTGACCCAGGGGCTGCTCCCACTGGCCCTACTCGGCCTGAGGCTGGCCGACGCTGTCGACGTCGACCGGCCGGCCACCGGGCCCGATCGGCTGATCACCGTTCGTGGCGCGGACGACTGGGCCGACCTGGACTGGGGTCCGCACGAACCGTGGGTCCGGCCGTTGCTGCTGCTCGCCGACGGCGACCGGGAGGCCGCCGCGGCCGCGCTGCTGGCGCTTCCCGACGAGCCGCACGATCTGCTGCGCGAGGTGCGGCTCTGCCTCGTCGGTCGGGCGGCGCGCGCCCTCGACGACCGGGCCACGATGACCCGGGTCCACGCCGAGCTGCTGCCGGCAGCCGAGGAGCTGGCCGCCGGCAGCGGGGTGCTCACCGTCGGCCCGGTGGCCGGGCACCTCGCCGACCTGGCAGCCGCCCTGGGCCGGCCCGAGGAGGCGGCCGAACACCGTCGTACGGCCCGTGCGGTGACCGCGCGCGCCCGCGCCACCGACTGAGCCTCGCCCGCGGACACCGCGACTTGCCGGTTTCCGCCGGAACCCACCGGCCGGTGGGGTCAGATGGAACCACCGGCGTGTCCACCGTCGGCATGGTCCGAGGGGGTGTACGCGTGGAGGCGCTCATCCTGATCGTGGTGCTCGGCGTCACCGTCCTGGTCGGCACCACCCTCGGCGGTCGGTACCGGGTCGCCCCGCCGGTCCTGCTCATCGTGTTGGGCGTGCTGCTCGGGCTCACGCCGCCGCTGTCCGAGGTCACCCTGGAACCCGACCTGGTCCTGCTGATCTTCCTGCCGGCGATCCTGTACCGGGAGAGCCTCACCATCAGCCTGCGGGAGATCCGGGCCAACCTGCCGGTGATCGGGCTGCTCGCCGTGGTGCTGGTGGTGCTCACCATGGCCACGGTGTCGTTGGCCGCGCAGGCGCTCGGGGTGAACCCCGCCGCCGCCTGGGTGCTCGGCGCGGTCCTCGCGCCGACCGACGCCGCCGCGGTCACCGGCCTGGCCAAGCGGCTGCCCCGGAAGCTGCTCACCACCCTGCACGCGGAGAGCCTGGTCAACGACGGAACCGCTCTGGTGGTCTTCGCGGTGGCAGTGGGTCTGCTCAGCCACAGCGACAAGCCGGGTGTGCTGGGCATCGGCGAGGAGTTCGTCGGCGCCAGTGTCGGCGGCGTGGTCGCCGGGCTGCTGGTGGGGGCCGCCGTGGTGCTGATCCGCAAGCGGCTCGACGATCCGCTGCGCGAGGGCGCGCTCAGCGTGCTGACCCCGTTCGGCGCCTTCCTGCTCGCCGACTCGGTGCACGCCAGCGGTGTGCTGGCGGTGGTGGTCGCCGGCCTGGTGCTGGCCTACGCCGGCCCACGGGTGATCCGCGCCCGGTCCCGCGTGCTGGCGTACGCGTTCTGGGACCTGTCCACGTTCCTGATCAACGGCGGGTTGTTCGTCCTGCTCGGCACGCAGATTCCCCGGGCGGTGCGGAGCATCACCAGCACCTCGCCCGAGCGGGCTCTGCTGATCGTGCTGGTGGTGACAGTTGTCGTGATCGGCACCCGGCTGCTCTTCATCTACCTCATCGCCCAGTCGGCGCGGTTGCGGCGCCGCCGGATGGTGGACGACGACGGCCGAGGTCCCTCCGGTTGGCGGGTGGGGACCGTCGCGGGCTGGTCCGGTTTCCGAGGCGCGGTCTCGCTGGCCGCGGCCCTGGCCGTCCCGACGGTGATGGTCGACGGTCGACCGGTGGTCGAACGGGATCTGATCATCTTCGTCACCGCGCTGGTGATCGTGCTGATCATGCTGCTCCAGGGCACCACACTGCCGTTGGTCGTGCGCTGGGCCGGGCTGAGCGGCGACCCGGAACGCATCGACGAGGCCCGCAATGCCCGGAGGCGGGCCACCGAGGTGGGCCTGGCCGCTCTTCCCCAGGTCGCCGCGGAGATCGGTGCCCAGGATGAATCGGTGCGTCGGCTGGAGGCCGAGTACCGGAGGCATCTGGAGGACCTCGACGAGAGCTGTGGGAACACCGCCGAGGAGCGCCGGCTGGAACGCCGACTGCGCCTCGGCGTCCTCGCCCACAAGAGGCGGGAGGTCACCCGGCTGCGCGACAACCGGGAGATCGACGACCTGGTGCTCCAGGAACTGCAGTCCGCGCTGGACAACGAGGAGATCCGGCTGTTGGGGCGCGGGCCCAACGAGTGATTCTCGGCGGTCGTCCGACCGCGCGGCTCAGAGCACCTGGTTTCAGAGCACCTGGTCGAGGAAGCGGCGAAGCCGCGGATGCTCAGCCCGCTCGAAGATCGCCTCGGGTGGGCCGGCCTCCAGCACGACGCCCCGGTCCATGAAGGCAACGGTGTCGGCGACCTGCCGGGCGAAGCCCATCTCGTGGGTCACCACCACCATTGTCATGCCGGCGGCGGACAGGTCGGCCATCACCCCGAGGACACCCTTGACCAACTCCGGGTCGAGCGCCGAGGTCGCCTCGTCGAAGAGCATCACCTCGGGCCGCAGCGCCAGCGCGCGGGCGATCGCCACCCGCTGTTGCTGACCACCGGAGAGCTGCGCCGGCCGGGAGTTCGCCTTGCCGGCCAGCCCCACCAGTTCCAACTGGGCCCGGGCGACGGTCTCCGCCTCGTCCGCACCGAGCTTGCGCAGCCGGCGCAGCGCCAGCGTGACGTTGCGCAGCACGCTCATGTGTGGGAACAGGTTGAACTGCTGGAACACCATGCCCACCCGCTGCCGCAGCGCGTCCGGGTCGTCGCCCAGCACGCTGCGCCCGTCCAGCAGCACGTCGCCCCGGTCCGGTTCGATGAGCCGGTTGATGGTGCGCAGCAGGGTGGACTTGCCCGACCCGGACGGGCCGATGACGCAGGCCGTCGCGCCGCGCGGCACCGCGAGGTCGACGCCGCGCAGCACCCGGTTCGGGCCGAAGGCGAGGTGCACATCGCGTACGTCGAGGCTGACCGAGGTCGTCGTGGCGGTGGTCATCGCCGATCTCCTTCCGTCGCGGCGTACGACGCGGTGTCGTCGTCCTCCTCGATCGGCCCGGTGGCCGGCCGACCGTTGCGCAGCCGCCTGTCGATCCAGTTGACGACGTGCGTCAGCGGGACTGTCAACGCCAGGTAGCAGAGCCCTGCCAGCAGCAGCGCCGACTCGTTGCCGGTGGTGGCCGCGTAGTCCTGCCCGATCCGGAACAGCTCCCGCTGGCTGGCCACCAGGCCGAGGAAGTAGACCAGGCTGGAGTCCTTGATCAGCGCGATGAGCTGGTTCACCCAGGCCGGCAGCACCCGCCGGATGCCCTGCGGGATGATCACCAGCCGCATCGCGTCGGCCCAGGAGAAGCCGAGCGCCCGGGCGCCCTCCAACTGGGCGGCCTCCACCGACTGGATGCCCGAACGGAAGATCTCCCCGATGTACGCGGCGGCGATGAGCGACAGCGCCAGGATGCCCAACGGGTACGGGTCCGGTCCCCAGACCTGCATGCCCAGCGGCGCCAGCCCGACGCCGATCAGCAGGATCGTCGCCGCGGCCGGCAACCCCCGGAACACGTCCGTGTAGACCCGTGCCGGCCAGCGCAACCAGCGGCTGCGGGAGATCCCGGCGACGGCCAGCAGCAGGCCCAGCACCGAGCCGAGCAGGGCGGCGGAGACCGCCAGGATCAGCGTGTTGGGCAACCCGACGGTCAGCATCTCGGGCAGCGCCTCGCGCATCGCGTCCCAGTCGAAGAAGGTCTCCCACAGGGTGCTCAACGGATCCATCGGTCGCTCCTCCTACCGCCCCGCTCGTTCGTCACCGGCTCAGGACGCGGCCGACGCGGACGCCGACGGCGCGGCTGTGGCCGACGCGGACGCCGACGCGGACGGGGCCTGCGCCGTGCCGCTGCCCGGCGTGAAGTCCGCCGGGATCGGCCGACCCGGGTAGTACTGCGCCTGCAACCGGCTCCAGGTGCCATCGGCGATGACCTCGTCGAGGCTCTTGTTCAGCGCCTCGCGCAGCTTGTCGTTGCCCTTGGCCACGGCGTACGCGGTCGGTGCCGGGCTGAGCTGCTTGGCCGCCACGGTGATCTTGCCGTTGCTGTCGGCGGCCGACTTCTCGCCGATCTCCGCCGGGGCGATCCACGCGTCGGCGGTGCCCGCCTTGAGCTGGTTGATCGCACCGTTGTAGTCAGGCACCCGCACCGGGTTGAGCTGCTTGCCGGTGGCGTAGTCGTCCTGGACGGTGCCCTGCACCACCACGACCCGCTTGCCGGTGAGCTGGTCGAAGCTGGTGATCGGTGAGCCGGCCGGAACGTCCAGGCCGAAGTAGCCGAAGTCGTAACCGTTGCCGAAGTCGACTGTCTTCTTGCGGGCCTCGGTGATGGTGATCGAGGAGCTGCCGACGTCGAACTTGCGGTTGTTGACCTGGCTGAGCAGCGCGGAGAAGTCGGTGCCGACGAACTCGACGGTGAGGCCGAGCTTGCCGGCCACGGCGGTCAGCAGGTCGTTGTCGAAGCCGGTGAACTTGCCGTCCTTGAGGTACACGTTCGGTGGGGCGTCGGTCAGCGTTCCGGCGCGCAGCACGCCCGGCTGGGCCAGGCCGTACGGGTTGGCGGTGGCGTCGGACGAGCTGTCGTCGCCGCAGGCGGTGAGGGCGGTGGCGGCGAGGATGGTGGCCGCGCCCAGGGCGGCGGCGCGGGTCAGGGCAGGAAGAAATCGCACGGGTGTCTCCGAAGGGTGGTGTCTCGGCGCGCACGGGCGTGCGCCACCGACGGCGCGCCGATGGGCGTACCGGTGGGAATGAGCTCGGGAAGGGGTGTGCTAGAGCGCGATGCCGCGACGACAGGCGGCGCTGCACATTCGCATCATGTCCACGTGCCGTCGCCGGGTCAGTGCGGGCGAGGGCCGACCGGTGCGGGTGTCCGCGACGTCGGTCGGTGGGGCGGTGCTGAGGATGCGCATGGTTCTCCCGGGTCTGTGCTGACCTGGGTGCCAGGCCACGCTTGCACCGACGTCGTGCCGGTGCCTGGTCTTCACCCGGGGCACCCCACCGCGGAGGAGGGTTGCCGGCCAGCGAGCCGGGGCTTCGCGCTGGCACTCATGACCTGCGCCGAGGCTAGCAGCAGGAACGGGTGGATCGTCCAGTCGTTATGACCACGCTCACCGTGCACGACGGGCTGTCGGCTCGCAGGTCAGCCGGCGTGCACGTGCGGTCGACGGTGCGGGTCGGGCTCCTGGCGGCGAAGGATCTCCCGGGTCACCGAGGCGATCGCGCCCTGCCCGAACGCCAGGTAGCGCAGGAAGTTGCGAGTCGGGCCGCCCTCGGACCACTCGAAGTAGATGTGGGGGCACCGACGGCTGCGGTCGCGGATCTCCAGCAGCAGGGCGGCGAGCGCGGTGGGCACCGACGAACTGGCCAGGCTGAGCACCGGGAAACGGCCGTCGACCACGCCGCCGCGGACCAGCAGTTCGGTCTCGAAGTCGGAAGGGTCGGTGACCTTGACCTCGACGAAGATGACGTCGCCGTCGTCGGGAAAGTCGTTGTCCGCCATGGTCTGGGCCAGCTTGGCGCGGTACTCGGCCTCGTCGCGCCGGTCGGGTTCGTGCGCGATGAGGCGGATCCGCCGCCCGGCGCGTTCGTCGATCATCCGGGACGCGGCGGGGTCCAGCTCGACGTGGTCGACGCGCAGCTCGTAGGCCCGCATCAGCCGGGACAGCACCGACACCAGGATGATCCCGCCGATGAAACAAGCTGCGATCTTGACACCGTCCGGGCGCTCCACCACGTTCGCCAGCGTGGTGTAGACGAAGATCACCGCGATGACTCCGAACGCGATGGTGCGACCGCGCTGACGCTGCCGGCGCGCCGCGAGCGTCACCGCCGTCGCGGCCGAGGTGATCAACACCAACACCCCTGTGGCGTACGCGCCGCCCTGCGCGTCCACGCTGGCCTCGAAGAGGATCGTGATCAGGAACGCCACGGCGGTGAAGACCAGCACCAGTGGTCGGACGGCTCGTGCCCAGGTCGGCGCCATGCCGTAGCGGGGCAGGTAGCGCGGCACGAGGTTGAGCAGACCGGCCATCGCCGATGCCCCGGCGAACCAGAGGATTCCGATGGTGGACAGGTCGTAGACGGTGCCGAACACCTCGCCGAGGTGGGCGTGCGCCAGGTAGGCCAGCGCCCGCCCGTTCGCCGGCCCACCCGGCTGGAAGGCCTCCGGCGGGATGAGCACTGTGCTCGTCACGCTGCTGGTGATCAGGAAGACGCTCATGATCACCGCCGCGGTGGTGAGCAGCCGGCGCGCGCCACGGATCCGGCCCAGCGGTCGTGCCTCCGAGTCCTGGGGGTCTCCCCGTACGCTCGGCATGACCGCCACCCCGGTCTCGAAGCCGGACAGACCCAACGCCAGCTTCGGAAAGACCAGCAGCGACAGCCCGACCACCAACCACGGATCGCCGTGCCCGGTGGTCAGCATCGTGGTCCAGTCGCCGACCGCGCTCGGGTGCGTCGCCACCCGCCACAGCGCGTCGGCAACCACCACCGCGTTCAGCGTCAGGTAGACCGCTACCAGGACGACGGCGATCCCGATGGCCTCGGTGAATCCCTTGAGGAACACCGCGCCCAGCAGCGATACGAGCAGCAGCGTGACCAGCACCTCGTGCCCCTTGAGCCCGCTCGGCCAGAACGGGTTCTCGTCGATGTGCGCTGTCGCGTCGGCGGCCGAGAGGGTGATGGTGATGATGAAGTCGGTGGCTGCGAAACCGAGCAGCACCAGCACCAGCAACTTGCCCGGCCAGTAGCTCAGCAGGCGTACCAGCATCGCGATGGAGCCCTCACCGTGTGGGCTCTCCACCGCCACCCGCCGGTAGACCGGCAGCGCGCCCAGCAGGGTCACCAGCACCAGCACCAGGGTCGCCACCGGCGAGAGCGCCCCGGCGGCCAGCGCCGCGATGCCCGGCTGGTAACCCAGTGTCGAGAAGTAGTCGACACCGGTCAGGCACATCACCTTCCACCACGGGTGGTGCCGGTGCTCCGGCGGGCGCCCGTGCGGCCCCGGGTGCTGCACGGCCTGGTCCGAGCCGGCGTCGAGCAGCCACCCCCGCAACCGGCCGGCCCGTCTGTCGACCTTCACCGGCGCGTCCCCCGTCATCCCGCCCACGGTCACCGTGAGTATCCGCCCGCCGGGCCACCGCCGTCCGCCGGTGCGCGGAACCCAGCCCACGCCGCGGCGGGTTTTGGGCCCCGGACAGGGGGGAAGCAGCGCTCCGGGCTGGACCGGACGGCACCGGGGGAGGGGACAGGGCATGGTCGGCGGCCGTCGCTTCCGCCCGGGTGGTGGCTTCGGCCGCCAACTCGACGAGTACGAGACGAGGGTCGGCGTCCCGCCCTCCACCGAGTCGCCCGCTGCGTCCCACGGCGGCCTGGTGGACAGCGCTGTCTACCTCCAGGGGCACCGGTTCGCCTCGCCGTCCGGCCTCGCCGAGACGTACCGCTGCCTCCAGGAGCAGGACGGCGCGATGGCCTGGATCGGGTTGTACCGGCCCGACATCGAGCAGATCACCTCGCTGGCCCGCGAGTTTCGGCTGCACGACCTGGCGGTCGAGGACGCCATCAACGCCCACCAGCGGCCCAAGCTGGAGCGGTACGGGCACACCCTGTTCGTGGTGCTGCGCGCCGCCCGCTACGACGACCTGCGGGAAGAGGTCGAGTTCTCCGAGCTGCACCTGTTCATCGGGCCGGGCTTCGTGGTCACCGTCCGACACGGTGAGGCGCCCGACCTGGCGGCGGTGCGGCGGCGGTTGGAGACCGAGGTGCAGATGCTCGCCCGGGGGCCGGAGGCGGTCCTGTACGCGATCCTCGACCAGGTGGTCGACGGGTACGCGCCGGTGGTGGCCGGACTGGAGAACGACATCGACGAGATCGAGACCCAGGTGTTCGGTGGCGATCCGAACGCGAGCCGCCGCATCTACGGCCTCAGCCGCGAGGTCATCCAGTTCCAGCGGGCCGCCCGACCCCTGCTCAGCGTGCTCGACGCGTTGGCCGACGGGGCCGGCAGCGCCAGCGCCGACGAGGAGCTTCGTCGCTACCTGCGCGACGTGACCGACCACCTGACCCAGGTGGTGGAGCGGGTGGACGGCTTCCGGCACCTGTTGCAGAACATCCTCACCGTCAACGCCACTCTCGTCTCGCAGCAGCAGAACGAGGAGATGCGCAGCCTCACCGCGGCCAGCTACAGCCAGAACGAGGAGCTGAAGAAGGTCTCCTCCTGGGCGGCGATCCTCTTCGCTCCCACGCTCATCGGCACCGTGTACGGCATGAACTTCGTCCACATGCCGGAGCTGAACTGGCGCTTCGGCTACCTCTTCGCGCTGCTGTTGATGCTGCTGGTCTGCGGCACCCTCTACGTGATCTTCAAGCGGCGCGGCTGGCTGTGAGCCGTGCGGCCGACGCTCACTCGATGCCGCGCAGGATGTGCCGTTCGTCCTCGACGTCGTCGTCGCCGGCACCGATCCGCCCGAGCAGCACGGCGGCCGCCCAGATCGTCAGTGGTGTGGCCGCCCCGGTCATCCCGCCGCCGGTCCGGTCGTCCCGGGTCTGGCTCCGCTCCGTGCGCGGTGGCCTGCGCTGAGCCTGCATGGGCCCTGCCTCTCCTCGTCGAAGCCGCCGTGGGCGGCGCGGGGTGACCCCGCGCCGCACCGGCCGGGCGAACCGCCTGCGAGCAGCCCACCACCGGTACGACAGCCACCCGAACCTTCCCACGCCCGGCCACATCCGCACCGCTTGTTTACGGGTTTCCGACTGCGGCCCGCCAAACCGGACATTACGCGTCGACGGTCGAGGCACGGTCAAGGCAGCGGGTGGGCGATGCCGCGGGCGTGGTCGGTGAGCGCCGCGCCGACCACGGTCGCGGCCAGCGGCAACACCTCCAGGCAGCGGCGCACCGCGGCGGCCATCAGCGAGTTCGGCACCCGCATGGAAAGCGTGCAGTGCGGCACCCACCGCCCCGGCTGGTAGTGCTCGGCGAGGGGGATGCCGGCGGCGGCGAGCCGGTCGTGCACCAGCCGGTGGTGCGCCAGCAACTCCGGGGTGGGCGCCGGACCGAGCCAGAGCACCCGACCGACGAACTGGCCGGCGTGCTGGAAGTCGAGCCGCAGTGGGGCGGCCACCACCATCCCCTGTAGCGCCTCGGCGACCTGCTCCGGATCGAAGCGGGGCGCCACCATGAGCGAGACGTGCGGACGGTGGCGCTGCTCCAGCAGCGAGCGCATGCTCTGCACGCCCTCGGCCTCCAGCGCGTCCCAGAGCACCCGGATCCGGCGGGTGGCGTCCGGATCCAGGTACAACTCCACCGCGGCGACCATTTGATCACCGTAGCGGCCGAGGTTTGCGAGCCCGGATCCGGCGGTACCTGGTCGGAAACCGATCAGGAAGGCGTACCCGTGGATGTGAGTGACCTGCTGACCGAGGCGTACGACCGGCTGCCCGACCTCGTCCGCGCGGCCGTCGACGGCCTCAGCCCCGAGCAACTGCGCCACCAGCCCGGCCCGGGCGCCAACACGGTCGGCTGGCTGGTCTGGCACCTCACCCGGGTGCAGGACCACCACGTCGCCGACCTGCTCGACGCCGACCAGATCTGGGTGAGTGGCGACTGGGCGGGCCGGTTCGGGCTCGCCGCCGACCCCGACGACACCGGCTACGGGCACTCGCCCGCTCAGGTCGCGGCGGTGCGGCCGGAGAGCGCGCAGGCGTTGATCGACTACTACGAGGCGGTCGCGGCGCGTACCGGAAGCTTCCTGGCCGGTCTGGGCCCGGCGGACCTGGACCGCGTGGTCGACGAGGCGTGGGACCCGCCGGTCACCCTCGGCGTCCGGTTGGTCAGCGTCGCCGAGGACGACCTGCAACACGTGGGCCAGGCCGCCTACGTGCGCGGCCTCATCCAGGCCGACTGAGCGCCGGTCTCACGGCACGATCACCGCCCGGCCCTCCAGGGTCCCGTCGCGCATCTGGCGGTACGCGTCCAGGGCGTCTCCGAGTGCGAAGGTTGTGGTCTTCGGGCGGACCAGGCCCCGGGCACCCAGGTCGAGCACCTCCACCAGCTCGGGGCGGCTGCCCCAGTAGGTGGTCGCGATACTCACCTCGTACGGCACGGAGAAGAACGACACCCCCAGGGTGCCGCCGCCGATCCCCACGATGGTCAGGTCGCCCACGGTGCGGGCCGCCGCCACGCCGAGCGCCAGGGTGGCGTCCGTGCCAACGAAGTCCAGCACCACGTCGGCGCCCCGCCCTCCGGTGGCGTCCCGGATCTCCTCGGCGGCGGCCGGTCCGGACGTCACGGTGCGGTCGGCGCCGCACTCCTCGGCCAACCGCAGCGCCTCGGCTCGGGTGTCCACGGCGATCACCCGCGCGGCGGTGGTGGCCTTGAGGATCTGCACACCCACATGCCCCAGCCCGCCGACCCCGATCACCACGGCCGTGCTGCCCGGTGGCAGCTTCGGCCAGGAGCGTCGGATGGCGTGGTACGGGGTGAGTCCCGCGTCGGTCAACGGTGCGGCTTCCGCCGGATCCAAACCCTCCGGAAGAGGCACGACATGCCGCGCATCCGGGACCAGCTCGAACTCGGCCATTCCGCCGTCCAGTCCGAGCCCGCCGCCGCCGCTCGGTACCGGCGCAGCGGACGGGTTCTCGCAGTACGGGTCGACTCCGACCCGACAACGGGCGCAGGTGCCACAACCCCATGCGCCGAACACAGCGACCGGTTGCCCGACGGAAAGCCCGGTCACACCGTCGCCGAGGGCGTGCACCCAGCCGGCGTTCTCGTGCCCGAGCGTGAAGGGTGGGTTCCAGGGCATCGTGCCCGGCTCGAACTCGTCCATCAGGTGCAGGTCCGAATGGCAGGCGCCGGCACCGCCGATCCGCACCACCACCTGACCCGGCCCGGGCGTCGGGTCGGGAACCTCGACCAACTCCGGCTCCGATTTCCACTCCTTCAACCGCAGCGCGCGCATACCGGTGCTCCCGTCCGTCTCGGCTGAACCACTGGCCTGCCCACCTCGTCCCAGAGCAAACAGGCCGACGCCAGGGCAGATCTGGCACCTCACCTGTTTCGGGTGAACCGGGCTCACCCCGACGCGGGTGATCCTGCGGGGAACCGTGGGGAGGGGACCCGATGGACGCGACGGCGGAGCAGTACCTGCGGCAGCTGGACACCGGTCGGCGGCCCGACCTGCCGGAGACCACAGCGGGGACGCTGCGGCTGGATGTCCGCGACGACGGCAGCACCGATCACTGGTACCTGACCATCGCCGACCAACAGGTCCGGGTGACCCGTTCGGCCGACGACGCCGAACTCGTGGTGCGGGCCGACCGGGCGGTCTTCGACCGGATGGTCCGCGGCGAGCTGCACCCGGGCGCGGGCCTGCTGCGCAACGAGCTGACCGTGCACGGCAACATGCAACTGCTGATGCTGCTGCGGCGGATCTTCGCCGGGCCGGACGGCGCCCGCCATCCGCATGAGCTGGGCCGGGCCGCGTTGGTTGGCCGGGCCGCGTCGACCGCTCGGGATGAGCGGTCGTGAAGCAGGAGCTGGTGCACGTCATTGCGGGCAACCTGTTCGCCATCAGCGACGCCCAGGGCGACATCGAGGTCGATCCGCAGACCCCGGTCGGACTCTTCGCGTACGACACGCGATTCCTGTCCCACTGGGTGCTCAGGATCGACGGCGAACGGATCAATGCACTTGCCCGCGACGACCTCACCTACTTCGAGACCCGGTTCTTCCTGGTCCCCGGTGCGGCGAGCCACTACGTCGACGCCGACATGTCGATCATCAGACACCGCTCGATCCACGATTGTTTCCACGAGAACATCACAGTGCTCAACCACTCGTCGCAGCCCGCCGAGTACACCGTCCGGGTGGAGATGGCCAGCGACTTCACCGACATCGTCGAGGTCGGGCAGCTCCGGCAGCGGGCCGTCGAGGTCACCGCCGACCCGGCGGGCCAGCGGCTCGTGCTGCGCTACCAGCGGGACCGGTTCGTTCGTGAGACCACAGTGCGCAGCACCGTCCCCGCCGAGGTGGACGAACAGGGGATGACGTTCCGGATCCGGATCGCACCCGAGGGGAAATGGGAGACCGACCTGCACGTCAGCGTGACCATGGGCGGCGAGGAAGGCCGGGATCTCCGCGCCGACCTGCAGTCGCACCAACAGACCGTGCGGACGGGGATGCGCGAGGACCTGGCGCAGTGGCTGGACCGGGCGCCGCAGCTGGTGGCCGAACGCAGCGGCCTGGAGGAGCTCTACCACGGCAGCCTCGCGGACCTGGAGGCACTGCGGTACAAGCCGTTGTCGTACCGCGAACGGGTGCCGATCGGTGGACTGCCGTGGGCGATGGGGCTGTGCGGACGGGACGCCATCATCACCTGCTTCCAGACGATGGCGTTCACCCCCGAACTGACACCGGCGACGCTACGGATGCTGGCGCTCATGCAGGGCGGTCAGCTCGACGACGCGCTGGACGAGGAGCCCGGCAAGATCCTGGCCCAACTCCGGTACGGCGAGACCGGGACGTTCAGCGACCGGACCAGCGCGCTGTACTACGGCGCGGCGGACACCACCCCGCTCTTCGTCGTGCTGCTCGACGAGTACGAGCGCTGGTCCGGTGACGCGGACCTGGTCCGCGAGCTGCGCCACCCGGCCCGGATGGCGCTGGACTGGATCGACGAGTACGGCGACCTGACCGGGGACGGCTACCTGCGCTACCAGCGCCGCAACGAGCGCGACGGCACGATCAACCAGTGCTGGAAGGACTCCCCGGACGCCATCGTCGACGCCCAGGGTCGGCAACCCGCCTTCCCCCGCGCCACCTGCGAGTTGCAGGGCTACGCGTACGACGCGAAGCGACGTGGCGCCCGGCTGGCCCGGGAGTTCTGGGGCGACCCCGCGTACGCCGACCGGTTGGAACGGGAGGCGGCAGCGCTGAAGGAGCGCTTCAACCGGGACTTCTGGCTGCCACAACGGGAGTACTACGCGTTGGCCCTCGACCCGTACGGCGAACCGGTCGATGCGCTCGCCTCGAACATCGGGCATCTGCTCTGGAGCGGGATCGTCGCGGACGACCGCGCGGAAACGGTGGCCGAGCACCTGGTCGGGCCGCGACTGTTCAGCGGTTGGGGGGTGCGCACGTTCGCCGCGGGGCAGCGCACGTACAACCCGGTGGGCGCACACCTGGGCGCGGTGTGGCCGTCGGACAACGCGCTGATCGCCGCCGGGTTGCGTCGCTACCGCCTCGACGCGCAGGCGGCCCGGATCGCAGCCGGCATCTTCGACATGGCGCAGACGCTCGGCGGCGCGCCGCCAGGAGTGATCGCCGGTTACGAGCGCAGCCTGACGACCTACCCCGTCCAGCTGACGACGAGCTGCCGCCCGCAGGCGTGGGCGTCGGGGGCGCTGCTGATGCTGCTCGGCACCATGCTGGGCCTGCGACCCACCGGCGACAACCTGCTGGTGAACCCAGCGGTGCCCGAGGGGTTCGGTCGGCTGGAACTGCTGGACATCCCGGGCCGTTGGGGTCACTCCGACGCCTACGCGAGAGACCGGAGCACCGAACGCCGGCGCCGCCTGCGCTGAGGCCGAGAAGCACCGCCCAGCCGACCCCCCGGCGGCGACGCGCGCCGGGGGGTCAGCCCATGGTCTTGGCGCCGTCGATCGACTCCCGCAGGATGTCGGCGTGCCCAGCGTGCTGGGCCGTCTCGGCGATCAGGTGCAGCAGCACCCGGCGGACCGTCCAACTCGCCCCCGGCTCGAACCAGGGCGCCTGCGGCAGCGGGTGCGCCGCGTCCAGGTCGAGGGTGGCGACCAACTCGTCAGTCTGGCCGGCCACCGCCTGGAAGCGCTCGACCAGCCCGGCGAGGGTCTCGCCCGGTGCCATCTGGAACTGACCGACCCAGTCGACCTCCTCACGGCCCATCTCCTCCGCGCCGCCCACCGCGAAGAGCATCCATCGGCGCTCGACGCCGGTCACGTGCTTGATGAGGCCGCCGAGGCAGAGGCCGCTGACAGTGGGGCGGCTGGCCGCCTGCTCGTCGGTGAGCCCGTCGACGGTCTGCAGGAGGAAACCACGGTGCCTGCGGAGCGCCTGTAGAAGATCGGTGCGCTCACCGGTGAGCTGCTCGGTGCTGGTCATGCCGCCACCCCTCGTTGATGTCCACCCGAGGCCACCGTAGGGCGAGGCACCGACACTTTCCGGGCACCACACCGCGTCGACGGAAGACCCGCCAGCGGTTGCCGATCCGCGCCGACGGCGGTCCACTGAATGACATGGGTGTGATTAAGGTGGGCACGTCGTCCTGGGCGGACCAGTCCCTGCTGCGCTCCGGGTGGTACCCGCGCTCGGCAAGCACGCCGGCCCGTCGGCTGGGCTTCTACGCCAGCCAGTTTCCGTTGGTCGAGGTGGACACGTCCTACTACGCCATCCCGGTGCCGGAGACGACCCAGGGCTGGGTGGACGCCACCCCGGACGACTTCACCTTCGACGTCAAGGCGTTCAGCCTCTTCACCGGTCACCCGACACCGGTCGCCGTGCTGCCCCGGGACCTGCGCCCGGCCGCCGGCCCGAGCCGGATCCGCCGCCGCGACCTGCCGGAGCGGACGTACGACGAGCTGTGGGCGCGGTTCCGCGCGGCCCTGGACCCGATCGCGGCGGCCGGCAAGCTCGGTGCGGTGATGTTGCAGTTCCCCCCGTGGCTGGTGCGCAGCCCCGCGGCCGAACGCCGGATCGTCGAGCTGGCGCAGCGCTGCCGGCCGTGGCGGGTCGGTGTGGAGCTGCGGCACGGCTCCTGGTTGGACGACGCCGCCGCGACGGACACTCTGGACCTGCTACGCGCCCACGACCTGTCAGTGGTCTCCGTCGACATGCCGCAGGGGCACCCGTCGTCGGTGCCGCCCATCCTGAGCATGACGGCGGAGCCGGCCATCGTCCGGTTCCACGGTCACAGCGACGCCTGGGGTGAGGGCGACAAACAGGAGAAGTTCCGGTACGCGTACGCCGAGGACGAACTCCGGCAGTGGGCCGGGCTGCTGGCCGAGTTCGCCGACCTTCCGGACGAACTGCACGTGCTGTTCAACAACTGCTGCGCCGGTCAGGCCCAGCGCGACGCCACCCGGCTGGCGCAGCTGCTGGCCGAGACGATGGTCGCCGACCGCGCCGTCCCGGCGACCGGCTGATCGCCGCACGAGCCACCCGGTCGGGCGACGGTCCGCTCAGGACCGCCGTCCCCGGCTGCGCAGGGCGTCCTGGGTCGACTCGCCGATGTCCGCGTCGTCGGGGAAGCTCCGGCCGCTGGGGGCGGGATCGGGTGGGGCACCCGGCCCGGCCATCGGCGTCCTGGTCGGCTCCACCGAACCGAAACCGTGTCGTCCGGCCGGGTCGGACCGGCCCGCCGGGGCACCCGCGCGACGCTCCCCGCGCCGCCCCTCGGGCACCGCCGTCTCCTCGCTGCCCTCGTCCATCGGTGAGTCGTCGTCAGTGCCCCAGGGCGCGTCGGCGTCGAAGCCGTCGCTGGTGCCCCACGGCTTGGTCGCCTCCGGCTCCAGCCGGTCGTTGTCACCGCTGCGTCCCTTGTGCGCCGTCATGGCCACCCCGCTCGTCGGTCCGCCGCCACCGGCGGACGGTGTGCCGTCCTCGGGTCGGGAGGGCCCGCCCGAGCGCGGCGTACGACATCTCGCCGGCCCGCCGCCGCGCGCGTGAGCTCCGTCATCGCTCTGCTGCGCGCGCAGGGCCGGCCAGCGCCCCGCCGTCGAGGTGGCGGCGGGACGCCGGCCGGCCCGACGTTCAGCGTCCGGCCATTGCCATCGGCCGCTTGCCGTTGCTCATTCCCGCCATCTTGATCATGGTCTTGGAGGCGCCCTTCATCCCACCGGCGCGGCCGAGCATCCCGCGGAACACCTGGCCGGGCTTCTGCTGCTCACCCATGTACGCGGTGACCACGACCAGGGTCCCGGTCAGCGCCGGAATCGCCCACTGGAGCAGCTTCATCTGCCGCTGCGAGGACGCCACACTGGCCGGGGTCTGCTGGTTCGGCTCGGTGGCGCCGCTGACCGACGGGCCGCCGGCCTTCTCCAGCCGCATGCCGATCAACCGGCTGTAGCCGGTTACCGCCAGCGCGCCGATGGTCAACGCCGTCTTGATGGCGCTGGCCCGGCCCACGCCGGACTGGGCCGCCACCCGTGGGCTCTCGGTCACCAGCTCGCCGACGGCGCCGGCCAGGTGGGCGCCGATCGCGGCCGCGTTGACCGGTGTCCACTTGGACCATCCGGCCGAGGCGACCGGGAGTCGCTGGGTCGAGTCGCTGATTTTCGCCGCTGCGCCGTTGACGCCGAAGGCACCCATGAGGGAGCCGCCAAACCAGGCCGCCAGGCCCAGATCGTGCATCGAGCGCAGTGCCGTGTGCCGTTCGGACATGTGATCCCCTTCCGCCGTGTCGGGCGGTGCGGCTTACCCGCCGGTCGGGTGGCTAACCCCGCCCCGGCCGGGCCGATCCGCGACGTGGGAGGCCACTACCGGACATCCGTGGCGTCGGCGGGTCGGTCCCGCCCGGGCAGGAGTCGTTAGCCCGGGGGTGGGTAGATCCTCAGCGACGCCGACGAGAGGGGAACGCGATGTCGCAGCCGGACGAGAGCCGGGAGAAGACCCCCAAAACAGACGCGGTGCTCATGCACCCCGACAACGACCCACACCGGAACACCGCCGAGGTCGCGCCCCGCAAGGAACACGGCGAGATCCAGGTGGAGCGCGACGGTGAACTGGTGCCGCTCGACCAGGACGAGTGAGCCGACCGCCGTCCGCCGACCGGCCGGTACGGCTCAGCGGGGCGGCAGGTCGCCGGCGAAACCGGCGATCCGCCGCGCCAGCGGGACGCCCGCGCGAACCCAGGTGAAGTGGTCCAACGTCGTACCGGCCTGCGCCACTGTGTACCGCTCCCGGGTCACCGGCGCGCCGGCGAGCTTCGCGCAGAGGTGGTCCATGGTCTCGTGCGGGGTGAACTGGTCGTCGTCCACACTGACGGCCAGCACCGGTGTCCGCACCGCGCGGACCGCCGCCTCGGTGTCCGTACCGTCGAGCCGGGGGAATCGACCGGTCCGCGCGGTGTGCGCCCAGTCGCGGATCACACCGCGTGCCTGTCGACCGCCGAAGCCCCAGCCCGGCCAGACCCCGAGCAGGGCCGCGGTGGCGGCGATCCCCTGGGTGTAGGGCAGCACGCCGAGGCCGCGCCGGCCCGGGTAGGTCCGCCAGTACGGGATGCCGACCGCGATCAGCGCCAACCCGTCCACCTCGTCGCCGCCGTGCAGGGCGAGGTGCAGCAGCGCGGCCTGCCCGCCGAGCGAGTGCCCGAGAAGCAGTCGGGTGCGTCCGTCCAGTCGTGGTTTGAGGGCGGTCAGGACGGCGCCGACGTCGTCGGCCAGCTCGGAGTAACCGTGTCGGTCCGCCCGACTCGGCGCGGGCGTGCTCTCCCCGGTGCCGCGTAGGTCGGCCACGACCACGGCCAGCCCGGCGGCGCGCAGCGCGGCGGCGAAGGGCCGGTAGTACCGGGCCCGGACCCCCATCGCGGGCCAGATCACGACCACCGGCGCGCCGGGCACTCCGGCCGGCTCCGGGTAGACCTGCACACCCAGCCGGCCACCGTCGACGTCGACGAACTCCTGCGCGTACTCCGGATCCCCGTTCACCGGCCCAGCCTACGGCCTGACGTTACCGGCGGGTAGCAGCAGGCCTTCGAGTCGACGACCGCGGTGCGCGGCGCGCTCGCCGGACGCGACGGAGGGCCCCGCCGACTGGCGGAGCCCTCCGATGGACGCTGCGGTCAGGAGACCGAGATCGCCCCGTTGCTGGACCGGACACAGGCCACCGAACGGGCGCTGGTGGAGGCCGCGCCGCTCAGGCACTGGCCGAGCACCTGGTGCCCGGTGGCGTTCGGGTGCCACGACTCCTGGCAGGTCTGGAAGTAGCTGACGCAGGTGTTGGCGATCCGCTGGATGGCGATCTTGTCCTTGCCGGCGAGGCTGGTGACGAAGGTGCCGGTCGCCCCGTCCTGAAGCCGGATCGGAGTGGCCAACGCGCCGCTCGGGCTGCTGGTCTGCTCACAGAGTCGGGCGCCGTTGAAGGCCTGTTGCACGTTCAGGTACACCAGGTCGTCGGCGGGGAACTCGGCGGCCAGAGTGTCCCTGGTGGACTTCACGATGCTGCCCAGGCCCTGGGAGAAACGGTGCCCCGGCGCCAGGCTGGCCCGGTGGATCGGGCAGCCGGCCGCGTACCGTTCGGCACCCAGGTCACGGAACTTGTCCCGGGTGTCGTCCCGGCTGTCCTCCTCGTGGAACTGCGGGTTCAGGTCCAGCGGCAGCGGGTTCGTGTAGTCCTGGAACACCACCCGGTGCTGCCCGTCCGCGTCCACCTGGTCGAGGGTGGTCAGGATCTGGCGTACGGCCGCTGTGGTCTCCGCGGTCGCGGCGCTGAGCTGCGCGGCGGTGGCCAGGTCGGCGTCGCTGCACGGCTTCTGCTCGACCGGCCCGTTCAGGTACGCCCAGAACTCCCACCAGCCGGTCCAGGCGTCGGCGATGAACCGGTTGGCGCACTTCTCCGCGACGCTGCCGAAGGTGAACGAGCTGTTGTTGGAACCGAGGCCGACCAGCACCAGGTCGATGTCCTGGGTCTGCGCGACGGCGCGCAGCTGGTCCAGCTGCGCGGCCACGGTACGGCCGTTGGTCCGCGCCTGGGAGGCGTTGGCGATGTCGTGCGGCTGGCCACCGGAGCAGGCCAGGTTGAACCGGTTCTGGATGCCCGGCAGGTTGGCCTGGTTGAGCGAGGCGTTGGCCGAACGGTGGCAGAAGAACGCGTTGTTGTTCGCCGCCGTCCAACCGGGGAAGCCCTGGCTGACTCCGTTGACGTCGACCACCGGGGTGTACGCCCCGGCGCCCTCACCACTGATGAAGCTGTCCCCGAGTGCCACCGCGGCGGTGGGCAACGCGGCGGACGCGGGTGCGGGCAGCGCGACGGCGGTCGACAACGCGGCCATGGCGATCGTTAGTCCCGCGGCGAGCGCGGTACGCCGGAACCTGGGCATGGGGCCCCCAACCATCGAAAGATGAAAGATTCTCTGAGAGCGCGATCAGATCACCCCGGCACGACGGGCGTCAATGGCCCGTAACAGATTCGTTCGACGAAAGACACGCGCCCGTAGGCATGAGGGCCTACAGCGTCGACAGTGGACCCGCGCTCCGGGTTGGCGAACCCACCGACCCGCGCCCGTCGGCGCGGGGAGTCAGTGACCGGCCGGGCGGTCGCGGCGGTGCAGCACTGCCGCGCCCACGGCGTTCAGGCCGACACCCCAGATCAGGAGTACGCACAGCCACTGCACCCACCGCAGCGCGCTCATCTCTCCCGAGAGCAGGTGGCGCACGCTGCCCAACGGGGTGACCCACGGCTGCGCCGGACGGAGGGCGTCCACGGCACCCAGCAGCGTGAACAGGCCCAGCGGCAGGACGATCGTGGCCAGGAACGCCACCACCACCGAGCGCAGCAGCAGGCCCAGGCCGGTGCCCACCAGGCCCGCGACGATCTGCACCAGCACACCGCCCACCGCTACCGTCCCGGCGAACCGCCACGGCTCGTCGGCGACGTCGGCCGGGGTGAGCGCCAGCGTCGCGGCGCAGATCAGCACACCGACCACGCCGATGACGACCGCCGGCAGCCCCACCGCGAGCACTGTGGGCAGGACCGGGAGGCGGGCGGGCGCCCGGCGCAGGTCGCGCACCAGCAGGATGCCGAAGAGCGGGGTCGCGACCGACATCAGGCTCTGCACCGTGCCCGAGAGTTCGGCGAAGGTCCGGTCGGCGGGAGCCGCCGTCGCGACCAGCGCCACGGCGGCCAGCAGCCCCGCCGCCAGGGTGCCCACCAGCAGCCACCGTCGGGCCCAGGTGCCGAGGGAGCGCCGCAGGGCGTCGCGAATCGTTGCGTCCATCTCGACCGCCTCCTGATCTCCTCGACCCGGACGGCGTGCACCCCGCGCGCAAACCGGCCGCGATCATGGGTGAGAGTATCGGTGACGCTGTCTCTGCGTGGTCCCGTGATCACCCACCGGCTGTTCGTTGGCTCACGTATGGAGGGCCTCGCGCGGCGGGTCGCGTAGGTCCTCCGGTGGTTGTCCCAGCCTCGGGCTAGGCTCGCTGCGGCGCGCCACGCCGGCTGATGTCGCCGGTGACCGGCAGCACACCGCCGAGACCGGGGAGTACGACCAGTTGACCGCAGAGCCTGACACCCTGTACGGGGCCGATGACCTCACCCACCTTGAGGGGCTGGACGCTGTCCGCAAGCGTCCCGGCATGTACATCGGTTCCACCGACAGCCGTGGCGTGGGTCACCTCGTCAACGAGATCCTCGACAACTCCACCGACGAGGGTGTCGCCGGTCACGCCAGCCACGTCGAGGTGATCCTGCACGCCGACGGCTCGGTGCAGGTCGACGACGACGGCCGGGGCATCCCCACCGACGTGCACGCCAAGTCCGGCATCTCCGGCGTCGAGCTGGTGCTGACCCGGCTGCACGCCGGCGGCAAGTTCGGCGGCTCCGGCTACAAGACCTCCGGCGGCCTGCACGGCGTCGGCGCGTCGGCGGTCAACGCGCTGTCCCGTCGCTTCGACGTGACCGTCCGCCGGGCCGGCAAGATCCACACGATGTCGTTCCGGCACGGCGTCCCGGGCATCTTCGACGGCGACGGGCCGGACGCCCCCTTCACCGCCGGCCCCGGGCTCCAGGTGGCCGGCGCCATGAAGCGCGGCCAGCGCACCGGCACCTCGATCCGCTGGTGGCACGACGCCCGCTACTTCGAGACCGGCGCGGCGCTCGACGTCGACGCCGTCCGGATGAAGCTGCGCAACACCGCGTTCCTGGTCCCCGGCGTGACCTACCTGCTGCGCGACCTGACCGGCGAGGCGCCCGCCGAGGAGCGGTTCCACTACCCCAACGGGCTCAGCGACATGGTGGAGTTCCTCGCCCCGGCCGGCGACCGGCCGGTCTCCGGCACCCTGTTGGTCAACGGCGAGGGCACCTACCGGGAGAACGCCGCCGACGCCAACGGCGTCATGCAGTCAAACGTGCAGCGGCGCGCCGAGGTCGAGGTGGCGTTCCGGTGGGGCACCGGTTACGAGCGCACCGTCGAGTGCTTCACCAACACCATCCGCAACGCGCACGGCGGCACCCACCGCAAGGGCTTCGAGCGGGCACTGGTCCGCGCGCTCGCCGACGCGATCCGCAACACCCGCGGTCTGCTCAAGGCCAAGGAGGAGCCGCCCACCCTGGACGACGTCCTGGAGGGGATGACGGCGGTGGTGCACGTGCGGATCCCGGAGCCGCAGTTCACCTCGCAGACCAAGGACGAGCTCTCCACCACCGGCATCACCAAGGTTCTCCAGTCCCTGGTCGACGCGCACATCAAGGCCTGGATGGAGGACCGGCGCACCAAGGCCGAGGCGCGCACCGTCCTGCAGAAGATCGTCGACGCCGCCCGGGTGCGACTCACCCAGAAGCAACAGAAGGACGCCGCCCGGCGCAAGACCGCCCTGGAGGGCGCGTCCATGCCGCCGAAGCTCGTCGACTGCCGGGCCACCGGCATCGACCGCAGCGAGCTGTTCATCGTCGAGGGCGACAGCGCCCTGGGGACGAGCCGGATGGCCCGTTCCTCGGAATACCAGGCGCTGCTGCCGATCCGCGGCAAGATCCTCAACGTGCAGAAGGCCAACCTCCAGCAGGTTCTGGACAATGCCGAGTGTGCTGCCATCGTGCAGGTCCTCGGCGCCGGCTCGGGGCGCACCTTCGACCTCTCGGCGTTGCGCTACGGCCGCGTGCTGATCATGGCCGACGCGGACGTGGACGGCGCCCACATCCGTACGCTGCTGATCACCCTCTTCGCCCGGTACATGCGGCCGCTGATCGAGGCCGGTCGGCTCTACGCCGCGATGCCGCCCCTGCACAAGATCACCACCAAGGGGCGCAGCCCGCAGACCGTCTACACCTACACGCAGGCTGAGATGGAGACGACGGTCCGCAAGCTGGAGAAGGCCGGCAAGCAGATCGTCACGCCCATCCCACGGTTCAAGGGTCTCGGTGAGATGGACGCCGACGAGTTGTGGGACACCACGATGAACCCGGCCACCCGTGCCGTCCGCCGGATCACCCTCGACGACGTCGACGCCGCCGAACGCATCCTCGAGTTGCTGATGGGCGAGAAGGTCGAGCCGCGCCGCAACTGGCTCATCGACTCCGCCGACCGCGTCGACCGGGATGCGATCGACGCATGAGCGCCCGTTCCGTTCCAGTTCCAGTGGAGAGCTGAGTCATGGCACGCCGTAAGGAAAACAAGGTCGACCTCTCCTCGTTCGATCAGGCCGGCGCGCGGGTCTTCGACAACCCGCTGGTCACCGAGGTCTCCGACTCCTACCTGGAGTACGCGTTCTCGGTCATCCACTCCCGCGCCCTGCCCGACGCCCGCGACGGCCTCAAGCCCGTGCACCGGCGCATCCTCTGGTCGATGTACGAGCAGGGCTACCGCCCCGACCGCGGGCACGTGAAGTCTGCCCGAATTGTCGGGGATACAATGGGAAAGTACCATCCGCACGGCGACACGGCGATCTATGACGCCATGGTCCGCCTCGCGCAGGACTTCTCCCTCAACGTTCCACTCATCGACGGGCATGGAAATTTCGGGTCCCCAGACGATGGACCGGCTGCATCGAGATACACCGAAGCGCGAATGTCCCGCGAAGCCATGCTGCTCGTCGGTGAGCTGGGCGAGGACACCGTCGACGTCGAGCCCAACTACGACGGGTCGCTGACCCAGCCGACAGTGCTGCCGGCGGCCTTCCCCAACCTGCTGGTCAACGGCGCGTCCGGGATCGCGGTCGGGATGGCCACCAACATGATCCCGCACAACCTGGCGGAGGTCGTCTCCGCGGCCCGCTGGCTGATCAACCACCCGGACGCCACTCTGGACAAACTCATGGAGTTCGTCCCCGGCCCAGACCTGCCCAGCGGTGGGGTGCTGCTCGGCCTGGACGAGGTCCGTCGGGCGTACGAGACCGGCCGCGGCGTGGTCCGGATGCGCGGCAAGGTGGAGATCGGCCCGATCGAGGGCAGCCGGGGCCGTCAGGCGATCACAGTGGTCGAGTTGCCGTACGGCGTCGGCGCGGAGAAGGTCATCGCCGCGATCACCAACGAGGTCACCAAGACCAAGCGGCTGACCGGCATCGCCGACGTCAAGGACCTCACCGACCGGGAGAGCGGCACCCGGCTCGTCATCGAGTGCAAGGTCGGGGTCAACCCGCAGGCGCTGCTCGCCGACCTCTACCGGCTCACCCCGCTGGAGCAGTCGTTCGGCGTCAACAACCTGGTCCTGGTCGACGGGCAACCGCGCACGCTGGGCCTCAAGGCACTGCTGGAGGTCTTCCTGGCCCACCGGTACGAGGTGGTCACCCGGCGCACCTCGTACCGCCGGCGCAAGCGTCAGGAACGGCTGCACCTGGTCGACGGTCTGCTGATCGCGTTGCTGGACATCGACGAGGTGGTCCGGCTGATCCGGGGCAGCGACGACGCGCAGGCCGCGAAGGACGGGCTGATGAGCCGGTTCGGCCTCTCCGACATCCAGGCCACCTACATCCTGGACACTCCGCTGCGCCGGCTGACCAAGTTCGACCGGATCGAACTGGAGGCCGAGCAGGAACGGCTGCGCGCCGAGATCGCCGAGCTGAGCAAGATCCTCGACGACGAGCGGGTGCTCAGGAAGGTCGTCTCCGACGAGTTGGCGGCCGTGGTCAAGCAGTTCGGCACCGAACGTCGTACGACGCTTGTCGACGGTGACCTGAAGGAGGTGCTGGCCGCGTCCGCGCCGGCCGGCCCGCTGGAGGTCGCCGACGACCCGTGCCAGGTGATCCTCTCCGCGACCGGGCTGGTCGCCCGGACCGCGGCCGAGTCGGAGGAGAGCTCCGAGGGGCGCCGGCGCAACGGCCGGGTCAAGCACGACACGGTACGCGCCATCGTGCACTCCACCGCCCGTGGTCGGGTGCTGCTGTTGACCAGCGCCGGTCGGGCGTTCAAGGTCGACGTCCTGCCGTTGCCGGTGCTGCCCGAGCAGGCGGGCACTGTGTCGCTGCGCGGCGGTATGTCCGCGGCCGAACTGGTGCCGTTGGCGGCGGGGGAGACAGTCGTCGGCCTTGCCCCGCTGGGCGGGCAGGCGGAGGGCTCACCGGGGCTGGCGTTGGGCACCCGACAGGGCGCGGTGAAGATCTGCGCACCGGAGTGGCCGGTACGCTCCGACGAGTTCGAGGTGATCGGTCTGCGCGACGGTGACGAGGTGGTCGGGGCGACCTGGCTGACCGACGGCACCGAGACGCTGACCTTCGTCACCTCGGAGGCGTCGCTGCTGCGCTTCCCCGCCGGGCTGGTCCGGCCGCAGGGCCTCAAGGGCGGCGGTATGGCCGGCATCAACCTGCCGGCCGGGGCGCGGGTCGCGTTCTTCGGCGCGGTACGCACCGACGACCCGGGGCACGGCGAGCCGATGGTGGTCACCTCCACCGGCGCGACGGTCAAGGTGACGCCGTTCAAGGCGTACCCGGCGAAGGGCCGGGCGACCGGCGGCGTGCGCGCGCACCGCTTCCTCAAGGGTGAGACGGACGTGGCCGTCGCCTGGGTGGGCCCGCGACCGGTCGGCGCGACCGCCACCGGCGACCCGGTGGAGCTGCCCGCTGCGGACCCCCGCCGCGACGGCAGCGGCTTCGCGGTGATGCTCGGCCCAACGGTGGTGGGCCACCTGATCGAACGCGACTAACCCACCCGCGTTGTCGCGCCCGGCCCGTCTGGCGCGCCCGGCAACAAGATCGTGCTCGACCCTGGAAGTAGTGGTATCACCGACGCGGTGACACCACTCGATCCTGGATCGAGCACGATCTTGGGCAGTGGGGGTGTCCGTCAGCGCGGTATGGTGGGGCCCTCTGTTGTCGGTGAGGGTCCGGGTGCGCCGCTAAGCACCCCTCAACATGATTTCTTCTCTGTCCGGCGGAGTCGCCGGCGCGGCGTGAGCGCCGCCATCCGGGTCCGGCCCAGGCGTGAGCTACGCGCCGCCCGCCGTCCCCGGCCACACCGCTGTTGGGGTCACCTGATCGCCGCCCCACTCTGGCCGATGCACGGCGCGAACCTTGGCACCCTGTTGCGGACGTGCGACGCGGTCGGTGCCTGCCTCGCCGTGCCACCGTTCCGTTGGGTGGACGAGGCCGTGGCCCGGGGCAACACGCTGCGCCAGCCGGGCTGCGTTCACCGGGTCGGCAGTCCGCTGCGCTGGCTGGCCGCCGAACGGGCCACCGGCACCCGGGTCCTCGGGGTGGAGTTGGCCGACGAGGCCGTCCGGCTCGGTGATCTGCCCGCCGCTCGGGGCCGCACCGTGGTGCTGCTGGGACACGAGGCGACCGGCATTCCGCCCGAGGCGCTCGACCAGCTGGACGCGGCGGTGGAGATTCCCATGGTCGGCCATGGCCACAGCCTGAACGTCGCGGTAGCCGGCTCCCTGGTCCTCTACAAACTGGCTGGGCTCCTCTAGTAGGGCGTCCGGTCGCCGCTGGACCAACGGCGACCAGGCCGGAAAACCGCAAGGTAGGTCCGGACAACCGGTCCCGTCGCGTCCGGACCTACCTTGCGAGTCGCTGGTCACCGCATACGAGGTCAGCAGGTGCGGGAGTTGTAGGCGGCCCAGTAGGGGCCGCCGCCCTGCGGCGGGTAGAACCGGTAGTTCCCGTCTGGCGAACGCTGTAGGACGAATTGGTGCGAGCCGTACGGGCTCCTGGAACCCGTCGCCCCGCGGTACACCACGTACAGCCAGCCGTTCTGGTTGTCCTGCTGCACCAGCTTGTCGCCGGCCTTGGTCCAGCTGTTCCGGCCTGCGGAGCCGTCCGCCGAGAGGCCCTTGTCGCGCTGGAAGTTCCTCGTCGCGGCATCGGTCTGGTCGCCGAAGACGCCGTCGACTCCGGACGAGGGCAGGTAGCCGTTCGCCCAGAGGATGGTCTGCCAGAGACAGGCGACGTTCGAGCTGCGGTGCGTGGTGACGTTGGTGACGCCTTCGTCATCGAAGTCGTCAGACACCCCGCCGGTGCCATGGACGTACGCCCGGCCCGTGTAGGAGCCGCTGGCCGCGGCCGGCGTGGCGATGGTGACGTTGATGCCGATGGCCAGTGCCGCGCCCATCGCGGGGAGGGCAACTCTCTTGAGGATGCGGCGGGTGGAGCGGAGCGACGACATGTGTCTCCTCTGGTCGGGAATCATGAGGGGGCAACGGTGCTGGGGCGTCGCGTCAGCCGGCGGTGTCAGGTCCGGAAGACGCGGCGAGGTGGCCCCGCGTCGGGTGTGGACAGACGGCCCCGTCGACCTCGCGCCATCGTCGTGAAACCAGGCATGGCGATTGGTGCACCTGGATGGCGCGGTGAGGACGGTAGAACCGTCCTCACCGCTCCGGGTCCCCCCGTGGAGAAGGTACGGTGGGGCCGGTACAACCGCCGCACAACTCAGGCATAGATCATCTACTCGCCCGCGTCATCCGGGTGCTGTACGCGTGGCGGCACATGGCAGCGCCCACATGCGAGGTGCCTGGTTGCGTTTCGAAATCCTTGGCCCGTTCCGGGTGTACCGCGGCGACCGGCCGGTTCCACTGGGCTCGGTGAAGCAGCGTCTCCTGCTGGCGACCCTGCTGCTGCGCCCCAATGAGGTCGTCGGCACCGACGAGTTGGCCGCGATGCTGTGGGGTGACGAAGAGCCGGCGTCGGCCGCCGCGAACCTGCGTACCTATGTGCGCGGTTTGCGGCGCTCGCTGGGCGATGGGGCGACCTGGGATGGGATAACCGCAGCGGCCGGCGGCTACCTGCTGCGGGTGGGCCCAGGCGAACGGGACCTGGACCTGTTCGACGCCGCGGCGGCGCGGGGCCGCGAGGCGCTCGCCGTTTCCGATCTGGACCGGGCCGAGGCCGAACTCTCCGCCGCGGTGCGCCTGTGGCGTGGCGCACCGCTGTCCGACCTGCCGCTGCGCTCGACGCTGGCTCGGCGGGTGGCGCAGTTGGAGGAGCGCCGGCTGCTCGTCGAGGAGGACTACGCCGAGGCGGTGCTGGCCCTCGGTGCGTCGGCCGACGTCGTGCACCGGTTGCGCGGCCTGCTCGACCGGCACCCGCTGCGGCAGCGGGCGTGGGGCCAGCTGATGGTGGGCCTGTACCGCATCGGAGACGTGGCCGGCGCACTGGATGCCTTCCGTCAGGCGCGACAGACGCTGGCGGAGGAGACTGGCCTCGATCCCGCACCCGAGCTCGTCGCGCTGTACGACGACATCCTGCATCACCGCCCGGGACTGGCGGTGCAACCGCCGACGGGGCCGGACCGGCCGGTGCCGGACACGGCAGTAGGACCGCTGCCTCAGCGCCCCGAGCAACTGCCGCGTGCGGTGCCGGAGTTCGTCGGACGCAGCGTCGAGCTGGCGGGCCTCGACGCGCTTCTGCACGGCGGGGCTGAGGGGCGGCCGAGCGTGGCCGTCTCTGTGGTGTCCGGCATGGCCGGAGTCGGCAAGACGGCCCTGGCGTTGCACTGGGCCCATCGGGTTGCCGACCGTTTCCCCGACGGCCAGCTCTATCTGAACCTTCGCGGCTACGACGAAGCCGGCGTGGTGTCCCCGCCCGACGCCCTGTCCGTCTTCCTCGAGGCGCTCGGCGTGCCCCACGCCCGGATACCCTCCGGCATGGAGGCCCGGACCGGTCTCTACCGTAGCCTGCTGGCCTCCCGGCGGATGCTCCTGGTGCTCGACAACGCCCGCGACTCCGCCCAGGTGCGCGCCCTGCTGCCCGGTGCGGGCCGCTGCATGGTCGTGGTCACCAGCCGTGACCGGCTCGGCGGCCTGATCGCCGCCGAGTGTGCCGTGCCGTTGACACTGGACGTGCTCACGGCGGAGGAGTCGAGGAGCCTGCTCGCCAGACGTCTCGGGGTCAGCCGGCTCGCGTCCGAGTCGGTGGCGGTTGCCGACATCATCGAGGCCGCGGGCCGGCTTCCGCTGGCACTGTCGATAGTGGCGGCGCGCGTCGCGACCCATCCCACGTTCCCGCTCAGCGCGATCGCCGCCGAACTGCACTCGTCCGAGGCGAGGCTGGACGCGTTGGCCGACGGCGACGTCCGGCGCGTCTTCTCGTGGTCGTTCCTGGCCCTGGGGGCGGACGCGGCTCGGCTGTTCACCCTGCTGGGGCTGCATCCGGGCCCGGACCTGACCACCGCCGCGGCCTCGGCGCTCGCCGGTGTGTCGGCCACCGCCGTTACGCCGATCCTGCGGGAACTGACCCGGCTTCACCTGCTGGCGGAAATTGCGCCCGGCCGGTTCGCCTTCCACGATCTTCTGCGCGCCTACGCGGCCGAGCTCGCACAGTCGTCGGAGCGCGGCGACGAACACGTCGCAGCCCGACAGCGCCTGTACGACCACTACCTGCACGCCGCGTATCCGGCCGCCCTGCTGCTCCAGCCGCAGTGGCCCCCGATCGAGCCGGTGCCTCCGCTGCCCGTACCCGCCAGGCGGCCGGTGACCGATCACGACGGCGCCCTCGCCTGGTTCACGGCGGAGCATCGGGTGCTGGTGCGGTTGGTCCGACAGGCCGCCGAGAGCGGCTTCGAAAGGTACGCCTGGCAGATCGCGTGGGCGCTGAACACCTTCGTGGCGCCGCGTGGCCTCTGGCAGGACCAGCTCGCCATCCAGGAGGTCGCGCTGGGGGCCGCGGAGAAGATCGGCGACCTTGCCGGTCAGGCCGTCGCCAACCGGCTGGTCTCCCGAGCGCTGACCCGACTGGGCGACCACACCACGGCCGAATACCGGCTCAAGCGCGCGCTTGAGCTGCACGAACGTCTCGGCGACCCGATCGGCCAGGCCCAGACGCTGCACAACTACTGCGAACTCTGCTACCTGGACGGCCGGCTCGACGAAGCGCTCGCACACGGTCGCGAGGCGCTGCGGCTCTACCGGCTGGTCGGCAATCACGCGGGCGAAGCCCGGACGCTCAACGCGATCGGTTGGCTGCTCGCCACCACCGGCGATTATGTCCAGGCCATCGCCAGCTGCACCGAGGCCCTCGACCAGCAACGACGGAGCGACGACCGCAACGGTCAGGCCGCGACGCTGGACAGCCTCGGCTTCGCCTACGACCGCCTCGGTGAACGCGACCGCGCGGCCAACTGCTACGAGCAGGCGATCAAACTCTTTCGCGACTCCGCGGACCGGTATCACGAGGCGGAGACCCTCATCCGACTCGGGGACACCCGGGAGGGGATGGGCGACAGCGACGCTGCCGCCGCCGCTTGGCGCCTGGCCGCGCGGATTTACGAGGACGCGGGCGACCCCGCGGCCGAGGAGGTTCGCCGCCGCCTCGAACGTCTGGTTGCGTCCTAGCCAGCCCGAGGGTCAGGCGACGTTGTGGGGGCGGAACTGGACGCTCACCCGGGGGCCTACGGGGCGGGTGGTCTTGGGGATGGCGTGCTCCCAGGTGCGTTGGCAGGAGCCGCCCATCACGATCAGGTCGCCGTGGCCCACCGGGAAGCGCAGGCTCTCGCCGCCACCGCGTGGGCGTAGCAGCAGTGGTCGGGGTGCTCCGAAGGAGACGATCGCGACGACCGTGTCGGTGTGCGCCGAGCGGCCGATGGTGTCGCCGTGCCAGGCCACGCTGTCGCGCCCGGACCGGTAGAGGCACATGCCGGCGGTGACGAAGGGTTCGCCCAACTCGGGCGCATAGTGCTCGGTGAGCGCGGCCCGCGCGGCGGTGAGCACGGGGTGAGGGAGTTGCCTCGCGCGGTCGTACCAGCAGAGCAGGCGGGGCACGTCGACCTCGGCGTCATACATGGTGCGCCGCTCGGCACGCCAGGGCACCTCGGTGAGCAGGGTGTCGAGGACCGTGTCGGAGCCGCGCACCCAGCCGGGGAGGTGGTCGACCCAGGCGCCCCGGCTGAGCTGGTGCCGGCGGATCTGGCCGGGCAGCGGCCCCAGGGTCGGCCCGGCGTCGGCCAGGTCGAGCATCGACGGCTGGTAGGCGGCCTGCGTCATGCAGCCACCCTAGCAGCACTTTCGTACACCCGTGCTAGCTGTGAAGCCGCGCCGGATCGTGCTCGATCTCGGACGCGTCGCCTGCGGCCCGCGAGCCTGGCCCGGCTGCGGTTAGCCGCGGACGGCGGCGGCGCGTACGGCGTCGAACACCGCGTCCACCACCCGCGCCCGGCCCTGCCCGTCGACGGTGGACCAGCCGCGCGCGGCGAGGGTAGCGCGCCGCTGCGGCGAGCTGAGCAGCCCGTGCAGGGTCCGCGCCGCCGTCGCGCGGGCGGCTCGTCCGGCGACGCCACCGGCGGTCAGCTCCGGCAGCTCGCCGAGGCCGGCGGCCAGGCCGTGCCGCACCACCCGGGTGTACGACTCACGTTGGTTGTCGACCACGCAGACCAGTGCGCTGGGTGCGCCGAGGCAGCAGAGTTCCCAGGTTGACGTGCCGGCGGCGCTGACCACCAGGTCGGCTTCGGTGATCAGTGCCGGCAGTGAGGTGGTGGGCGGGACCGGTCGGATGATCTGCCCCCGGCCGGGGGTGACGTCGTCGACCTCGGCCTCGATATCGGGTCGTCCGACGATGACAGTGAGGTCCATCGGATGACCGGTGGCCACCAGCACCCGGGTCAGGACCGGGGCCGCGCCGACCGCGTCGGTGCCGCCGAAGAAGGCCAGCACCCGGGGGCGGCTGACCGCCGTGGCCGGCGGGGCGACCGGCGGGCGGGCGCTGATCACTGTGTCGCGCACCAGGGCGTACCCGCTTCCGGCGAGCAACCGGCCGGGTAGCCCCGCCCCGACTCCGAACCCCGCCAGCTCCGGCGCCGCGTCCAGGCCGGGCAGGTCGGCGCCGAAGTTCTGGTCGAGGTAGAGGTCCGCGACCTGGCCCCGGCTGTCGCCGTCGATGATGGCGAGGGTGTACACACCGGCGGCGCGCAGGGCGCCGGCCCCGGCCGGGTCCAGTTCGTAGGAGTCCAGGACCAGGACGTCCAGTTCGTGTCGGCGGGCCACCTCGACCAGTTCGGCAGCGGAGTCCGGGCCGGGGAGCAGCGGGATGCCCCGCGCGGCCAGGTCGGCGGTGGCCCAGTCGAGCCGTTCGACGGTGCCGAACACTGTGACGTGGGCGCCCCGGGCGAGGAACTCCTCGGCGAGCGCCAGGCAGCGGACGAGGTGGCCGACGCCGCGCCGTGGCCCGGCGTCGCAGCGCAACCCGACCCTCAGGGTGCTCAGGACTCCTCCAGGTGCTTCTGTCGGACGTCGGCGTTGAGCGCGCGCAGCCGGGGTTGACCGTCGAGCCAGTCGGCGAGTTTGGCCAGCGGCACGCTGACGTCACCGAAGTGGTCGATGATCGCGCTGACCAACGCCCAGTCCTGCTCGGTGTCGAGGGTCAGCCGCAGCGCGGAGCGGTCCGGGGTGAGCGTCACCCCGAGCACCCGGAACAACTCGGGGTGGGTGTACGCGTACGAGGTGACGTGCACCCGGTGGTGGTCGGTGGCGAGCCGGCCCAGGGTGCGCAGCGTCTCCGCTCGGATGATCTCCACGTCCAGCCCCCGGGGCAGGGTCCGGGCGATCGACGTGCTGGCGTAGTCCAGCCCGGGGACGGCGCGGTACACCGAGGCGACCAGGGTGATGATCTCCGGGTCGAGCAGTGGGCAGTCGGCGGTGAACCGCATGACGGCGTCCCCGGGGTGCGCCGCGAGGGCGCCCACGAATCGGTCCAGCACGTCGTCGACCGGCCCGCGGTGGCAGGGCACGTCCAGGCGCGCGCACTCGACGGCCACCGCGTCGTCGGCCGTGTCGGTGCTGGTGGCGACCACCAGGTCGGCCAGGACGCCGCTGTCCCGGGCGGCGCGTACGACCCGGCCCAGTACGGAACGTCCGGCGAGCGGGCGGAGCACCTTGCCGGGCAGCCGGGACGAACCCATGCGCGCCTGCACGATGCCGACGATCCGTGGCCCCGCGTCGTCCGTGGCGGCCTCGGGCGGCGGTTCGCCGGTCACTGCTGCTCCTCCTGCCTGGGGGCGAGCACAGCGGTGGCTCGGCGTTTGGCGGCGCGGGCGCCTCGCTTGGCCAGTCGGGCCGGGGTGATGGCGAGCCGGCCCACCCGGTAGCTGATTGATCCGCTGAGCAGGCTGATAGTGGTTTCGGCCCGGCGTAGCGCCCGTTCCCGGGAGGTGAGCAGTTCCTCGGTCCACGCGGTCAGCGCGGCCAACCGGGTGAGTTCCTCGCGTTGGCGCAGCCACGCCTCGCGTAGCTGCTGGTAGCTGTGCCCGCCGACGGGAGGGTCGGTCGGCGCGACGGCGTGCAGCTCGGCGGCGAGGTCGACAGTGCCGCCGGCGTCCAGCCCGTGCAGCGCGGCGGCGATGGCCGCCTCGGCCTCGACCGCCTCGCTGACCGTCGCGCGGTCGAGGTCGTGGCCGGCGAGTCCGCCGAGGACGACGGTCAGGCCCGCGACGTCGAGAGTGGACGACCACGGGTGGGCGTACCCACCGGTGAGCAGGCCCGCCGCGAAGCGCCACAGGCCACGGGCGAGCACCACGTCGGCGGGTAGCGCGGCGGTGGCCCGCCAGCTGGGGTCGAGCACCGCGTACCGCTCGCCGTCGACCACCACGTTGTCGGTGCCGGCCAGCGCCGCCGCGCCGGCGATCCGGCCGTCGGTGTCGGCCTGGTCGGCGAGCCAGCCCGCGTACCCGTGCAGCAGCGCGCGCAGGGTGGCCAGGTCGCGGCGCAGGGCCGCGTCGAGCAGCAGGGTACGCAGCAGCCGGCCGGACGGCACCGGCCCGGACAGCGCGTCCGCGTCCCGGTACGCGGCCTCGCGGCTGGCGAACGGCGCGCCGGCCGGCGTCGTCGCATCGCTGGCGGGGATGAGCCCCCAGCGCCAACCGGACGCGCCGTGCAGCACCTCCAGCACGCCGATCCCCGGGCGACCGGTCTGCACGAGGGCCACCGGCAGGTCCGGGTCGACGGTCGGCGTGGTCGGGTCGGTGGCGTCGGCGGGCCGGTGGGCGAGGGTCAGCCAGGCCGGTGCGAGGTCGGCGGCGCGCCCGGCATGCAGTGCGTCCACCGCCAGCCGGGCCGGGTCCTGGAGCACCGTGGCGTTGGTGAAACCCCCGGCGCAGGCGCCGTGCAGCACCGCGTCGAACAGCCCGGAGCCGGCGTCCCGGTCGAGGTGGTCGGCGTCCAGCAGGGCCGTCGGGGTGTTGACATCGGGGTACGCGGCCCAGCAGGCGGCCGGCCGTAGCCCCGCCGCACCGAGCCGCTCGCGCAGCTGGTCCCGGTTGGCCGGGTGGGCGCGGTCCAGCACGCCGCCGATCGCCCAGGCGGAGTCGTCCCGGCGGGCGTACCAGGGGGTGGTGTCGACCAGTCGGTGCAGGCCCAGTGGGTTGTCCAGGCGCAGCAGCAACGCGCCACCCGGTCGCAGCGCGGCGACGAGTCGGGCCAGCACGCCGTCCCAGCCGAGCCGGGTGCCCTCCACCGACTCCACCGGGTCCAGCCCGGCGGCCGCGATCACCACGTCGTACGTCTCGTCGTCGGGCAGCCCGGCCGGACCGCCCACCACCACGCGGGCGGCCCGGTGCGCCAGCGCCACGGCGTCCGGGTGGCTGCGCAGCAGGCAGGTGACCTCGGCGTGGGTGAGCTGGTCGAGCAGCGCCGGATCGTGTGGACCGGCCAGCAGGACCCGGGCGCCCCGTGGCACCAGCCGGGCGGTCAGCGCGGCGAGCGGCCCACCGTTGGCCAGCCGTTCCTGCGGGAGGTCCGACCAGGCCAGCATCTCGCCGCCCGGCAGGGTGATCCGGTCGGCGGGTGCCGTCTCAGTCGTCACGGTCTTCCTCTTCCTCCTGGAGGTTCGCCCAACCGAGCAGCTCGCGGAGCTCGGCCGGCGTGCAGCGGTGGTCGGTGCCCAGCTCGGCGCGGGCGATCTCGACAGCGGTGGGCAGGTCGACAGTGGTGCCGTGCAGTTGCGGCCACTGTCGCCGGATCCGGGCGGTACCGCCGAAGGTCGGGTCCTCGTTGGACAGGATCATCGGGTCGCCGTAGACGGCCGGCTCGCACCCTGCGGCGATGCCGTAGAAGATCGCGCTGGTCAGCCGGTTGGACGCTACCCGGCGGTGACGGCGCAGCTCGGTGAGCTGCCGGTCGAGGAACTCCGGGTCGGTGTCCTTCCACCAGTGCCCCCGGTATCCGTGGCAGATCACCCGGAACCCGGCGCGCTCGTAGAGCCGGCGCACGTTGCGCATCCGGTACTCGTGCCAGTAGAGGCAGACGGTGACCGGTCCGGGTTCGGTGTCCTGGATGAGGGCGATCAGTTTGCGGTGGTCGCCCTTGACGTGCTGTCCCTCCCAGCCGTGGAACGGGTACCAGATGGTGCCCTCCCGTTCCTCGGCCGGTGGTTCCTCGGGTCGCATGGCCAGCAGGTAGCTGAACGGCGCGCCGATGACGACCACGTTGCGTCGCCCCACCGACCAGGCCCGGCGGCGGGTCTGCTCGGACCAGAGCAGGCTGGGGGTGCGCTCGGCGTACGGGTGGCCGGGGGCCAGGCCGTCACCGATGTTCCAGCCGTGCTGCACGTACCCGTTGATCCGTGGTGGGTGCCGGTCGCCGAGGCCGGCGTACCGGGCCAGCACGTGCGCGTGACCGTAGAAGTGGTTGGCGTGGTGCATCAGGTTCCCATCAGGCGGCGGAACGCACCGAGCCGACCCGCAGCGCGGCGGTCAGCGCGTCGATGACGCGGTCCTGGTCGGCGTCGCTGAGCCCCGGGTAGAGCGGCAACGACAGCTGCTGGGAGTAGAACGACTCGGCCACCGGGCAGGATCCGCGCCGGTACCCCAGGTCGGCGAAGGCCGGGTGCCAGTGCACCGGGATGTAGTTGACCTGGACTCCGATGCCGGCGGCCCGCATCCGGTCGTACACCTCGCGGCGGCGCCCGTCGAGCACCCGGATCGGGTAGAGGTGCCAGGCCGGGTCGGCCCACGACCTGCGGTTGGGCAGCAGCACGCCGTCCAGGTCGGCCAGCGCCTCGTCGTAGCGGGCGACCAGGGCGCTGCGGCGGGCGGTGAACTCGCCGAGCCGACGCAGTTGGCTGCGGCCCAGGGCGCAGAGCACGTCCGGCAGTCGGTAGTTCAACCCGAACTCGTGCACCTCCTGGTGCCAGCCGCCCTCGTCCGGGAAACGCAGGTCGTCGCGGTCGCGGACCACGCCGACGCCACGGAACCGGCGGGCCCGCTTCAGGATCTCCGGGTCCAGCGCCGCGACGGCGCCGCCCTCGGCGGTGGTCAGGTTCTTCGTGGGGAAGAACGAGAACGTGGTCAGGTCGGCGAGCGAGCCCACCGGCCGACCGTGGTACGTCCCGCCGATCGAGTGCGCCGCGTCGGCGAGGAGCAGCGCGTCGGTGCCCTCGACCGTCTTGCGCAGGGCGTCGTAGTCGGCCGGGTGGCCGGCGTAGTCGACAGCGGCGACGACCTTCGTCCGCGAGGTGACAGCGGCGGCGGCCGCCGCCGGGTCGAGGCAGAACGTCTCGTCGTCGACGTCGGCGAACACGATCGTCGCGCCGAGGGCGACGGCGCTGCTGGCGGTCGCCACGAACGTCATCGGCGGTACGACCACCTCGTCGCCCGGTCCCACCCCGGCCGCCGCGTACGCCACGTGCAGCGCGGCGGTGCCGTTGGAGACGGCGGCGACACCGACCCCGCCCGTCCATTGGGCGAGGTCGGCCTCGAAGGCGTCGACCTGCGGACCGGTGGTGAGCCAGTCGCCGCGCAGCACGTCGGCGACGGCGGCGACGTCGTCCTCGCTGATCGACTGTCGGCCGTACGGGAGCATCCCCGTCATCCGTTGATGCCGAGCATGTCGCGCAACTGCTCGACGGTGAGCCACTCGTCGTTGGTGTCCGACTGGTAGGCGAAGCCGTCCGGCACCGGGTCGCAGTCGACCGGTGCCTGGTAGCCCCAGGTCGCGATGGTCGGCTGGACGATGAACCGGCCGTCGGCGCGCAGCGTCCGCCGGCTGTCGTCGGGCGCGATCATCTCCTCGTGCAGCTTCTCGCCCGGCCGGATCCCGATCTCGTGGGTGGTGGCGTCCGGGGCGACGGCCTCGACCAGGTCGAGGATGCGCATGCTCGGGATACGCGGCACGAACAGTTCGCCGCCCTGCATCTGGTCGAACGAGTCCATGACGAACTGCACGGCCTGGTCGAGCGTGATCCAGAAGCGGGTCATCCGCTTGTCGGTGATCGGCAGGCTCTTGCCCTCGGCGGCCAGCCGGCGGAACAGCGGGACGACCGAGCCGCGGCTGCCCACCACGTTGCCGTAGCGCACCACGGCGAACCGGGTGGGGTGCTGGGCGGCGTAGTGGTTGGCCGAGACGAACAGCTTGTCGCCGACCAGTTTCGTCGCTCCGTACAGGTTGATCGGGCTGGACGCCTTGTCCGTGGAGAGCGCGATGACCTTCTTGACGCCGGCCTCGATCGCCGCGTCGACGACGTGCTGCGAGCCGGTGATGTTGGTGGCGATGTACTCCGAGGGGTTGTACTCCGCGGTGTCCACCTGCTTCAGCGCGGCGGCGTGCACCACGTGGTCCACGCCGTGCATGGCCCGGGTGAGACGGTGCCGGTCCCGGATGTCGCCGATGAACCAGCGCAGCCGCGGGTCGTCGCCGAGTTGCTGGCGCAGCTCGTACTGCTTGAGCTCGTCGCGGGAGAACACCACCACGCGGGCGGGGTCGGCCTCGTTGAGGATGTGCCGGAGGAACGTCCTGCCGAAGGAACCAGTTCCCCCGGTGATCAGAATGGACGATCCATTCAACTCACTCAATGTGGTGCTCCCGTGTTCGTGGATGAACGAGCGGCCCTGGGCCGGCCGACCGGGGTGACACGCTAGCCATGGCGGGTTAACTCCCCGGCGCTCGCGGGTGAACCGCAACCTCTGCTCCCGTGAATGCCGGACACCACGCAGGCGAACACTTCCGACCGCCCGGGATGTGGGCTGACCTGGCCGGATCGGGCCGTTACAGTGACCGCGCGAACGACCGGCTGCAGTGCGCGCAGCCGGGTCCCGCGTTCACCCGACATCCACACCAGCTCGGTGCGAGCGGGCCACCCCGGGCGTCACCGACGCGGCCCGGCGAGCCCGTCGGATCGGCGTGGGCCCGGTTCGGCCGGCAATTCTGGAGGCGTTGATGGCACCCGGTAGTGACGTGATCGAACGGCCGGTGACGGTGGCCGAGACGCCGAGCGGCCCGCCCGCCCGGCGTTGGCTGGTGCCGCTGCTGCTGGTCGTCGGTTGGGTGCTCAGCGTGGCCTGGCGGATGTGGTGGTCGCGGCACATCGTGCTGCCGATCGCGCACACCGACGAGGACAGCTACCTGAACACCGCCCGCGCGCTGGCCGGTGGGCCGGGGGGCTTCAGCAGCGAGAACGACCTGCTGCGCCGGGTCGGCTACCCGATGCTGATCTCGCCGGCGTTCCTCGGGGACCGGGACTTCACCGACAGCTACCGGATCGTCCAGCTGATCAACGCGATGGTGAACTCGACGCTCCTGCCGCTGGCGTACCTGTTCGGTCGCCGCCTGTTCCAGCTGCGCCGCTCGTACGCGCTGCTCGGCGCGGTCGCGGCGGCGACCCTGCCGGCCACCGCCTTCTACGCGGGCGTCGCCATGATCGACGCGGTGATGGCGCCGCTCGTGGTTGCCTGGCTGCTCGCCGTGCACCGCTGGATCTCCCGGCCCGGCCCGCTCGCCGCCGCGACCGTCGGCCTGCTGGTCGGCGGCTTCCACCTGCTGCACTCGCGCGGCCTGGTGATCGTGGCGGTGCACGCCGGGCTGGTCCTGCTGCTGTTCGTCCGCCGCCGGATCAGCCCGCCCGTGGTGCTCGCGGCGCTGCTGCCGGTGCTCGCCATGGCGCTGGTCAACGAGGCCGTCATCCGCCACCTCGGCGGCAGGGTCTACCTGCTGGGCAGCACCCCCGGCGGCAGCACGTTCGAGGCGATCGCCTCCGCCCAGGGTGTGGTCCGGGTGAGCGCGGCGGTCACCACCCAGCTCTGGTACCTCGTGGTGATCACGTTCGGGCTGGCCGGGGTGGCCTGGGCCGGTGCCGTGCGCGAACTGTGGCGTCCACGACACGGCGACGCGGCCCGCTGGACGATGGGCGTGGCGCTGGTGGTGACCGTCGGGGTGGCCGGCGGCGCGTCGGTGATCCTGTCCGGCATCACCGGCAAGCCGCTGGACGCGATCTACGGCCGCTACGTGCAGATGCTGGCGCCGTTCTGGCTGCTGGTCGGGCTGGGGGTGCTGTTCACCGCCGGGTGGCAGGTGGTGCTGCGCCGGGCGGCCGTCGCGGTGGCGCTGCTGGTCGGCGGCGGCGCGTTGGTCGCCGCCCGACTCGCGTACGTGGCCAGCCAGGGCCACCGTCTGCGCTACGGCGGTTTCAGCGCGCCGGACCTGGTGGCGTTGACCGGGGGCTGGCGGGAGATGCGACCGGTGGTCGGGTCGCTGATCGGCATCGCCGGCTGTGTGCTGCTCGTCGCCGCGGTCCGGGTGCCCCGCCTGCGGCTGCCGATCATCGGCGCCCTCGTGGTGGTCAACCTCGTCACCATGCAGGTGATCGACAAGCACATCGTGCGGCCCACCGCCGAGAGCACCGCGCCGACGCCCCGGGTGGCCGACGTCGGCGTACGCCAGGGCGAGCGGGTGTGGGCGTCGACCGGCGTGCACTACGTCCTGCGGTTCAACCTCAGCCACCAGGTGACCTGGACCGACGTCCGGTGGTTCGGCGTCGGGCAGCCGCCGGCCGCGGCGCAGGTGGTGTTCGCCCGCTGGGCGCCGGGGCAGGCCGACGACTGGAACGGCACGGCGTACGGCTTCGTCCGGCTCGGCGGCAACCCGGAGCAGCACTGGGCGGCCTGGCGGCGGGCCTGACCTGACACGCCCCGGTGGGCACCGCTATTCGTGAACGGCGGATGTCCACCGGGAGCACTGTCGGTTAATGATTCCCGTCCATTGCGGAAAACTGTCCGACAATCAGCGCTGACGGCGGTCTTCCCGAGCCAGGGAAATCGGGATGACGGTGATTTCCCGACCGTCGGACAACTCCTGTCGTGGAGTCCCCTCGACGAATCGGAAACGCCGGTTCATCTGGCGTACCACGGTATTGTGGCCGAGCACCTCGCCGTCGAGTCGGTCCAGGTGCAGCCCGTCGAACGCGTACTCGACGGCCTCCCGCATGACCCCCAGCCAGGCGGGCAGCGTCTCGCACCGCGCGGCCAGCCCGTCGGCGTCCAGATAGAAGCCCCAGGCGCCGGTGCGGGGGCCGTCCAACCGCAGGTCGAAGAAGGTGACCACCCCGCAGGGCAGGTCTTCGCGGACGTACACCAGCACCCTCCGGGACGGGTCGTCGCGGACCGCCGACCACCACCGGGAGTGCTCCTCTGCGGTGATCTCGTGGCTGGTCTTGCTGACCTGTCGATTGGTTTCCTGATTACGCCAGGACAACATCAGATGAACGTCGTCCGTCGTCGCTTCGCGCAGCACGTGCGTCTCGCTTTCCTTGCCGTTCACGTCGGGCTACGGCACCTTACCCGGGCCCACCGGGAAATCAGATATGCATTCGTTGGGTTGTAGACTGCGGCGTATGAACGAATTGAGTCGCGCGCAGATCCGCGACCTCATGGCTCAGGTGCTGAAGAACCAGGACAAGGAGCTGCCCGCGGACGACGCGGCGCAGTTGCGGGAGATCGGCTTCCGGTCGCTCGACTTCTCCGAGCTGGCCCTGCGGGTGGAGGACGAGACGGGGGAGGAGCTCAACTTCGACGCCCCCGGGCTGCGTCGCATCGCCACCGTCGGGGATGTCCTCGACTTCCTCGTCGAGCTTCAACACCAGTGACCGTCGCGACGTCGCGCCACCCCGCTCCCGCGCACCCGGAGCCGGCCGGTGTCGACAACCGGCTCGTCGTCGGTGGCGCCGCGCTGACCTGGCGCTCGCTGCCGACGCCGACCCTGCCCGATCCGGCGGCGGTGCTCGCCCACTCCGCCGTGCATGCGCTCACCGCGGCGCGGCAGCACGCCGTGCACGGCACCGAGCTGCTGCTCAGCACCGCCAGCCGGGTCGACGAGGCGATGCGCGCCGAGCTGCTGGAGGCGGGGTTCACCGTCGGCGTCCTCGACGACGACGGCGTGCACCCGAGCGCACCGGCCCGGTCGCGTGCCGCCGAGCCCGGCCGGCTCTGGCTGCTGACCTCGGGCTCCACCGGGCGTCCGAAGCGGGTCGGGCACACCCTCGACACGCTGACCACAGTGCGGGCCGACCAGCCCGACCGGACCTGGCTCTGCCCGTACGCCCCCGGCACGTACGCCTGGTGGCAGGTGGTCACGCTGTCGCTGACCCAGCCCGGTCAGCACCTGGTGGTGGTCGGGCCCGACGAGTTGGACGACTGGCCGTCGGTCGCGGCCGCGCATGGGGTCGACGCGGCCTCCGGCACCCCGACCTTCTGGCGCCGCACCCTCTACCGGGACGCCGAGGCGTTGGCCCGGGTGCCGCTGCGCCAGATCACCCTCGGCGGAGAGCCGGTGGACCAGGCGATCCTGGACCAGCTGAGGGAGGTCTTCCCGGCGGCCCGGATCTCCTGGATCTACGCGTCCTCCGAGGTGGGAGCGTCCATTGTGGTGCACGACGGGCGGGCCGGGTTCCCGGTCGACTGGCTGGACCGGGTAACCCCGGGCCGGCCGACGCTCTCCGTCCGCGACGACGAGCTGGTGGTCACCTCCCCGTACCACGGGGCCGGTCTCGCCGGCCCGATCCGCACCGGGGACCGGGTGCAGGTGCTCGACGGTCGGGTGCTGATCACCGGCCGACTCGACTCCGACGAGATCAACGTCGGTGGCAGCAAGGTCTCCGCCGGTGTGGTCCGCGGCGTGCTGGCCGCGCATCCGGCGGTGGCCTGGGCCCGGGTGACCGGCCGCCGCGCCCCGGTGCTCGGGCGGATGGTGGTAGCCGAGGTCGTCCTCGCCCCCGCCGACCCGGCCTCCACCGACACCGGTGTGCCGGACGAGGCAGCGCTGGTCCGCTGGTGCGCCGACCAGCTTCCCGAGCACGCGGTGCCGCGCCGCATTCGCGTCCTGACCGACATTCCCGTCAAGGAGACCCTGAAGAGCGATGTCTGAGCCCGCCGACACCCAGCTCGTTCCGCCCAGCTCCGTGGTCCTCGTCTCCGGCGGGTCGCGCGGCCTGGGCCTGGCCATCGTCACCGACCTGCTCGACGCGGGTGTACGGGTGGCCGCGTTCGCCCGCACCGTCACCCCGGAGTTGGAGAAGCTCGCCGCCGAGCACCCCGACCGGGTGCACGTCGGCTCGGTGGACGTCACCGACCTACGCGCCGCGCAGAGCTTCATCCGTGAGGTGGAGCAGCGCCTCGGCCCGATCGACGGCATCGTCAACAACGCCGCCGTGGGGCAGGACTCCCTGCACGCGCACACCGCCAATGAGGACATCGCCCGGATCATCGAGACCAACCTGACGGCCCCGCTCCAGCTGACCCGGCTGGTGATCCGCCGGATGCTCGCCAAGGGGCTGCGCGGGCGGATCGTCAACATCACCTCGATCTGCGGGCAGCGCGGATTCCCGGGCCTCGTCGCGTACTCGGCCACCAAGGGTGGCATGGACGCCGCCACCCGTTCGCTCGCCCGCGAACTGGGCGGCCGGATGCTTGTCAACTCGGTCGCGCCCGGCTTCTTCGCCTCGGAGATGTCCGCCGTGCTCGGTCCGACCCAGCTCGACCAGATCGTGCGCCGCACCCCGACCGGTCACCTGACCGAGCCGGTGGAGGTCACCCCGGTGGTGCGGATGCTGCTGCGGGATCACACCAACATCAACGGCCAGGTCATCGTGGTGGACGGTGCCGCCGCCATCTGACCTGCGGCCGGTTTCCCTCCCGGTGCGACCAGCGCGGCACGGCGGGACCGCCGTGCCGCGTCCGGTGCCGGGGTTGCTCGCCGCCGCCGAGCAGCACCTGCGCATCGGGTCACCGGCCGCGATGGCCGACGCGGTGACCCGCAGCCACCTCGACGACGGACGGTGCGTCGGCTGGTACGGCCCACCGGCGCCCGGTTGGCGGGTGGCCATCGACGCGGAGCGCGCCGACGCTGCGGTGCCCCCGGCGTTGGCCCGCCGCTTCGGCCCGGGTGACTTCTGGGCCCGGTGGACCCGGGCCGAGTGCTGCTGCAAGCTGGCCGACGTGCCGATCGCGACCTGGTGGCGCTGGCACGGGTTGGGCACTCCGGTGGACGGCACCGCGCTCTGGCGGACCCTGCGCACGGCCGATCTGGTGGTCACCGTCGGCTTCGCCCCGACCCTCCCGCCCCGCGATCTTGCACTTGCTGACGCCGAATCGCGGCTTTCGCGCCTTGAGTCGGGACAGTAACTGCACGATCGCGGGGCGGGTGCCCGTCAGATCAGGTCCCAGCTCAGCGGGGTACCGCGGGGGACGTCGCTGGTGAAGGTGCGGCCCAACACCCGGTCGATCTCCACGGGGGCCAGCCCGCCGGCCGGCCGGATCGAGCGGACGTTGTTCGCGGTCACCGGGTCGCCGGCCCGCACGTCCTCGACCACGAAGAGCGACCGGCGGAACCGCAGCCCCTCCCGCTCGGCGGGGGTCGGGCCGATCGCGGTGCCCCCCAGCGCCGCGTACGCCCGGCCGGACTCGGCGACCAGGGCCGTCAGCTCCGCCGGGTTCAGGGAGAAGTCCGAGTCCACGCCACCGTCGGCCCGGTCCAGCGTCACGTGCTTCTCGATGAAGCAGGCGCCGAGCGCCACCGAGGCGACCGCGACGCCGATGCCGGGCGTGTGGTCGGAGAGCCCCACCGGCACGTCGAACGCACCGGCCAGCACCGGCAACCGGCGCAGGTTGCTGTCGGCCGGCGGCGCCGGGTAGGACGCGGTGCAGGCCAGCAGGACGATGCCCGCCGCGCCACCGGCCCGGGCGGTGCGCACGGCGGCGTCGATCTCGGCGACCGTCGCCATCCCCGTGGAGATCACCATCGGCTTGCCGGTGCTGGCCACCAGCCGGATCAGCGGCAGGTCGACAAGCTCAGACGAGGCGATCTTGTACGCGGGCGCGTCCAGTGACTCCAGCAGCTCCACGGCAGTGGCGTCGAACGGCGACGAGAAGACGGTCAGGCCGCGCTCGCGGGCCCGCGCGAAGATCGGGGCGTGCCACTCGTACGGGGTGTGCGCGCGCTCGTAGAGGCGGTACAGGTTCTCCCCGCCCCACAGCTCGTGCCCGCTGGAGATCCGGAACGCCGGGGTGTCGACGTCGATGGTGATCGTGTCCGGCCGGTACGTCTGGAGCTTGAGCGCGTGCGCGCCACTCTCGGCCACCGCGTCGACGATGGCCAGCGCCCGGTTCAGATCGCCGTTGTGGTTGCCGGACATCTCGGCGACCACGAAGGGTCGCTCCCCGGCACCGACCGCGTGCGGTCCGATCTTGATTGTCGCCGTCATTCCGACCTCTGCTCAGGTACGCCCGCACCGGGGTGCGGTGGTGCTGTCGTCGTCCACCCGGCGGGCGGACGACCTGGAAAACCGGGGCGCCGGGAGCCGCCCCGGCTCCCGGCGTGCTCTGTGATGGGGTCGATCACGGCAGCCGGCCACCGGCCAGCGCGTCGCGTCGTTCCGGCGCCATCCCGCCGTCGCGCGTCGGCGCGGTGCCCGCCGCTCGGCCCGGGTCCTCGTCGGCGGCGGCCGAACCGCTGTCGGCGCCGACCGCCGGGCCAGGCCGACGCAGGCGACCAGCGACCCGGTGGGCCTGGCGCAGCGCCGAGTACGCCAACCAGTCACCCCGCCCGACGAGGCGGTGCTTGAGCCCGGTCACGCCCGGGGGCAGCGGGTACCCGCCGGTGGGCAGGTACCGACGGTAGTGCGCGGCTGCCCGGTGGAAGAAGTCGCGCCGCAGGTGTGGGTGCAGCCGGCCATCGTTGCCCACCACCACCAGGTAGTGGCTGATCATCAGCTCGAACAGTTCGGCCTGCAACCGCTCGTCCGGGTGCTTCCGGGCGACCCAGTCCATCAGCCGCTCGTACTGGGCGAAGGCGTCGAAGTGCCGGCCGCTGCGGGTGGAGGTGATCGCGCCCTGCCGGCCCTGGCGGTACAGGTAACAGACCCGGTCCAGCACGGAGACCTTCTCGGCGCCGATCAGCAGCGGGTGGCTGAACGGGATGTCCTCGTACCAGCCGGGGAAGAAACGCAGCTCCAGCTCGTCCATGAAGTCCCGGCGGACCACCTTGTTCCAGGCGGTGTGCTGGACCCGTAGCAGCTGCGGCTGGTCGGCCAGCCGGGTCACGCCGGGAATTCCGCGCAGCAGCGGGCTGCTCGCGTCGACCTCCCGTCGGCCGTCCTCGTGCACCCGCAGGTGGTCGAGCATCAGCACGTCGGGCTGGTGCTGGCGCAACCGGTCCAGCACCGCCGCGATCGTGCCCGGCGGCAACCAGTCGTCGCTGTCGACGAACCAGACGTACCGGCCGGTGGCCACGTCGAGCCCGGCGTTGCGGGCCAACCCCAGACCCACGTTGCTGCTCAGGTGCACGACGCGGACGCCGTCGCGGCCGACCGCGTAGGAGCGGAGCATGTCGCCGCAGCCGTCCGGGGAGGCGTCGTCGACGGCGATCAGCTCGACCGCTTCCGACTCGCCCGCCGGGATGTCGGCCCGGATCGACTCGAGGCACTGGTACAGGTACGCCTCGACGCCGTACACGGGCACGACGATGCTCAACAGCGGTGCGTGCGTCGGCTCATTGACCACGTCCGCCACCTTCGACGACCCGGGTGGCCGGCCCCGGAACCTGACGTTGCCGCCGATGGTGGAATCTCTGAACTCCCGCCCAGCGGAAGGTGAACGCCCTCCGGTGGGCGATCCCCGGTCCGGGGAACGCGGGCCTGGTGGGGCGGGTGGGACGCGTCCGGTTCACCCGGGAGTGACCCGGTAGGGTGCCTCGGTGCGGCCCTGCCGGGCCGTCGCGGGCGTCGCCGTCGCGCCGTCCGACGCCGCGCCGAGGAGGCTACGACAGTGCTGGTGACCCTGCCGAGCGCCGGGATCCCGGCATGACGAGCGTCGCCGCGACGTCGGACGTCCGGCCCGCACCCGCGCTGCCCCGGCTGCCCTCGCTGACCGGGCTGCGCTGGATCGCCGCCCTGCTGGTCTTCGGCTTCCACGCCGGCACGATGCGGATCATCGCCGAGCCGGACTACAAGGCCGTGATCGACGCGCTGTTCACCCTCGGCCTCTCCGGGGTGCAGTTCTTCTTCATCCTCAGCGGTTTCGTGCTGGTCTGGTCGGCCCGCGAGGGCGACTCCCGGCGTACCTTCTGGCGGCGCCGGATCGCCAAGATCTACCCCAACCACCTGGTGCTGTGGGCGGCGACGCTGGTGGTCGCCTGGTGGTTCGCCGACCCGGTCCTACCGGCGGCCGCACTGGAGAATCTGCTGCTGTTGCAGGCGTGGGATCCCCGGCCGGGCTGGTTCTACAGCATCAACACCGTCAGCTGGTCGCTCTCCTGCGAGTTCTTCTTCTACCTCTGTCTGCCGCTGGCGCTGCCGTTGCTGCGCCGGGCCCGACCGAAGCTGCTCTGGGCGTTGATCGTCGCGCTGCCGCTGCTGATCCTCGCGCTCTGGCCGGCGCAGGAGTTGGTGCCGGAGGTGAGTCGGTGGTGGTTCACCCAGATCTTCCCGCCGGTGCGGTCGCTGGAGTTCTGGTTGGGCGCGGTGGCGGCCGAGTTGATGCGCCGAGGGCTGTGGCGCGGTCCCGGTCTGACCGTGGCCAGCGGAATCTTCCTGGTCACCTGGGTGACGGCCGCGCAGTGGATCCGTGCCGAGCTGTGGACCACGCTGCTCGCTGTCGCGTACCTGTTGGTGATCACCGCCGCCGCGGACGCGGACGTGCGGGGTCGGCGCTCGCCGTGGCGGTCCCGGCCGCTGGTCTGGCTCGGTGAGGTCTCGTTCGCCTTCTACCTGGTGCACGTGCTGGTGATGACGAGCGTGCTGCGCTGGAGCGGAACCTGGGGGATCGGCTTCGAGGGTTGGCGTGGCCCGGCCGTGGTGCTCGGCTTCCTGGTGGCGAACCTGATCCTCGCCGGCCTGCTGCACCGCTTCGTCGAGACCCCGATGATGCGCCGGCTCGCGCCCCGCCGCGCGGCCCGTCCGGCGCCCGTCCCCCGACAGCGCACCGCCGGCGGCGACGACGCCCGAGACCCCGTGAGCAGCGCCCGCGGCGAGGCCGGCGGGGCTGCCGACGAGGTCGGTCAGGCCGGCGGTCGATCAACGTACGTCGACCTGCGCTGACAGCGTCCACCCTGGTCAGCGGGGTCGGCGCGGCGTGATCCGACACGCCCGTGGCCAGTGCGCCCGGGTCGGCACGACGGTAGCCTGGTGCCGTGCTTCCGGTCGCGTTCACCTGTCCGCTGTGGTGGGTGGCGCGCTGGGCGACGCGGGTGCTGACCAGCCTCGCCGTCGTCGCGGCCCTGGCGCTCGGCGCAGGCCCGGCCACGGCCGCCGGATCAACGCCCAGCCCGGTGCCGACGTCGAATGCGGTGCTGGCCTCCGTCGCCGCCGGGCCGCTGGCGGCCTCCTGCCGGCAGGTCGGGGCGCACGGTGCGGCGCGCCAGGCGATACCGCCGGAGGCCGCCGAGGAGTCGGTCCCGACATCGTCGGTCGACACGCCGGTGGCGCTCCCCGGCGACCAGGGCACCATCGCGGCCCGCGTGCTGCCGGTCCGCGCGGCCGGGTCCGACCGGCTGCCCCTCGTCGACGCTGCGAGCGGTCGGGCTTCCCGGGCCCCACCCGGGCGCTGAGCCACCGGGACGACCGTCCCGTCACCGCGCCCCGTCGACCCACCGCTCCCTGACCCGCCGACCCGTGGCCCACACTGGCCCGCTGGTCGATGCGGCTCCCCATCGCACTGCTCTCTCCCCGAGGTGCCGACCATGGAGACCGTCGTCTTCTACCAGTTCGTGACCGAGGTGCCGCAGGCCGCCGCCATCTGGTCGACGCTGTTCCTGCTGACCCTGGGCCTCCTCACCGTCCTGGCCGCCCGCCCCGAACGGGAGCGGCCCGCTGACGATCCGCCCCCGGCCGGGCCGACCGTCCGGGAGATGGCCGCCGCCGAGGCCGTCGACGTGCGCCGGTACGCCGAGGAGGTGGCCGTCGCCGCGGCGGGCGCGGCCACCACCGCCCGGCGCCGACGCGCCGCCTGGCTGACCGCTCAGGAGCAATTGGAGCGGGCCTGGACCGGGTACGACGAGGCGGACACCGCAGCGCGTCGCTTCGCCGGGGCCGGGGTGTTGCCCACCCCGCAGACCCCGCACACCCCCGCCGAGTACGCCGCCCGGGAACGCTATCTGCACCGCGCGGCGATGGCGGCGTACTGGCGGGGCGACCTGACCATGGCCCAGCTCAGCGACGTGTTCGGGCACCGGCGTGGCTGGGATCCCCGGCGACACCCTGTCGAGCAGGAGGTGCTGATCAGCCGGGTGGTCCGGGACGCGCGGCTGGCCGACTACCAGGTGGCCGCCGGCCGTGAGCGGGCCGCCTGGCGCGACGCGGAGTTGGCCGCCGAGTCGGCCCGTACCCTCGCCGAGGAGGCGTACGCGGCGGCGGCCCGGCTGCGTCCGACCCCGGTGCCCGCTCGCCGGTCGGTGGCCGATGCGATACGACCCGCCGTCGTGGCACGGTGGCGCCCGGCCCGGGTGAGTTGAGCCCGATCCGTGATGTGAGGCCGGTCACCCAATAGCGGAATCGGACGGTCGGCGCGATCGGCGGCATTGTTCCCGCGATTATGGTCGCCTTCTTCGCGGCCTGTCCGGTTGTCGACCGCAGGCGTCACCGTAACCGGTTGTCCCATCGAGTCACATCATCGGCAATACGCGCAGAAATTGTCGCGCCAATTGAGGTTTACGCAGGTGAACCTGGCTTGGCAGGGCGTGAAGCGGCCAGTAGTGTCGTCCCGTCCGGTGCGGTAACCGATCGCAAGACGCGACGCCGCACCGACCCGCTTAATCGTGATCAACGAACCGGGGACCCACCAGTAAGTCCGGGGTGAATCCGCGAGCCACGGCCCGCGGTAGGGCGATCTTCCCGCCCGAATCCGTCAGCTAACCCGGTAGGCGGTGTCGGAAGGAGTCCCATCCTCGTGCAGCACCTTTCCACCCCTCGGTTGTTCCCTCGCCTCCACGGCGCGGCGGTGCACCCGCTCACTCGTCCAGTGACGGTGAGCTGACCCCCGGGTCATCGCCTTTCCCGCCCGGCCGCGCCGGGCGTTCCCCTGAGCGGTTCACCATCCGCGGACCACGATCCGCGCGCTGGCGCCTGCCCGGATACCGGTCCGGCCCCGGTGTGCCGCTCTCCCCCCGATCCGTGGAGGAACCCGTGAAGCACACAGTGAAGCGTCAGCTCCGTCGCCTCGTCACCGAGCGCCCGTACCAGATCGTCGCCGCCTCCGCCGCGGCCCTCGCCATCGCCACCACCACCGGCGCCCTGCTCACCACGGCCGACGACGCCCCGGCCGGCCAGCGCACCGCGACCACTGTCGCCGAGATGCGCAGCGACGTCGCCGCCTCCCGTGGCGAGGCCCGGGACGCGTCCCCCTCGGCCGGAACCGCGCCGACCACTGCCGCCCCGGCCACCAGCACCGCGTCACCCGCCGCAAAGGCCAGCAGCAACCCGGACCTGACCCGGAAGCCGGAGCGGCCGAAGCCGCCCGCGACCAAGGTGCTGGACTACGACTACGAGGCGCAGAACACCTACTACAACTGCGGCCCGGCGGCCACCCGCAACGCGCTCAGCGCCGCCGGCATCGACCGCACCCAGGAGGAGCTCGGCGCCGAGCTGGGCACCACCGAGATGGGCACCAACTCGGCCGAGGACACCACCCGGGTGCTGAACGCCGAGGTGAAGGGCTCCCCGTACCGGACCCGGATGTTCCCCGGCTCGCCCAGCCCGGCACAGATGGACCGGCTCCAGGCCGACGTGGTGAAGGCCATCACCGACGGCCGTGGCGTGGTGGCCAACGTCGTCGGGGACGCCACCGACACCGACGGTGGCTGGCACTCCTACGGCGGCGGGCACTACATCGCCGTCGTGGGCTACAAGGACAACGGTCGCACCGTGCGGATCGCCGACTCGGCGAACCCGGCCGACCCGTCGTACTGGATCACCACGATCGACCTGGCCAACTGGATCACCAGCCGGGGCTACTCCGCCTGACCCGGGCACGCTGACCGCCGCGGGCGCCGTCTCCCACAAGGAGCCGGCGCCCGCGGCCTTTGTCCGCGCGGGCCCGGGTAACGCCATCGACGGCTCTCGTACCGGGCCGTGAACCGTGGGAGACTGCGGCCGTGGTGGAGAAATCGGGTGGTCACGCCGGCCGTAGGCCGGTCCTGCTGCTGCTGCACGGCATGGGGGCGACCGGGGACGTGTGGTTGCCCTGGGCGCCGTACCTCGAGCAGCACTGGCCCGGGCGGTGGCTTGCACCGGACCTCGCCGGACACGGCTGGGCGCCGCCGCTGCCGTCGTACTCCTTCGCGGGCTTCGCCCAACAGATCGCGCAGGCCCTCGCCCCCGACGACCGGCTGGTCGTGCTCGGGCACTCGCTGGGTGGCGTGGTCGGCCTGGCGCTGGCCGCCCGCGACGCCGGAACGCCGGTGGACGCGGTGGTCGGGCTGGGCATCAAGGCGCTCTGGTCACCCGCCGAGCTGACCCGCGCCGCCGAGGTCGCCGCCCGACCGGTGAGCTGGTTCGCCAGCCGCACCGAGGCGGCTCGCCGCTACCTGCGCGTCGCCGGGCTGGCCGGCCTGGTCTCGCCGGACCACCCGGTGGTGGACGCCGGGCTGCGCCAGGTCGACGGCCGGTGGCGCCTCGCCATGGACCCGACCGCCTTCGCCGTCGGCGAGCCCGACCTGGCCGCGCTGCTGGCGGCGACCGACGTACCGGTGGTGCTGGCGCGCGGGGAGAACGACCCGATGGTCACCGACGAACAACTCAAGGAGTACGGCGTACCGGTCGCCACGCTGCCCGGCCTCGGGCACAACGCGCACGTGGAGGACCCGGCGGCGGTGCTGGCGCTGCTCGACCCCTACCGCTGAGCGGCTACGCCGGTGCGGAGGCGGTCAGTGTCTCGGCGGGCGTCAGCTCCCGGCGGGCGGCGGTCAGGAACGCCTCGGCGTACGACTCGGCCGGGAAGTCACCCAGGTAGCGGCGGCGGGTGGCCCAGCGGGCCTCGGCCAGCGGGTCGGTGTCCAACAGCGCGGTCAGCACCTCGTCCACGTTGGACATGTCCCGGCGCAGCACGTAACCCGATCCGGCCAGCGGGAACCGCTCCACGAACCGGTCGCCCTCGTCGCCCATGTCGGTGACCGCGTACGGCTTGCCGGAGTAGAGGAAGTCGGAGATCACGCCGGACACGTCGGAGACCAGCGCGTCGGCGGAGTTGACGCACTCGGTCAGGCTCAGCTCCCGGGCTGCCGCGCCGACCACGTGCTGGCGGCCGGTGCGGGCCCGGTCGGCGACGAGCAGCTCGGTCAGGCGGCCCAACTGGCGGGCCGATGCCGGGTTCTGCGCGGTGTACGGGTGGGCCCGCAGGATCACCGTCGCGCCGCGCTCCACCAGTCGGCGCAGCAGGCCCTCGGCCACCGGCAGCGAGCAGTAGTCGGCGTCGGCGTGGTGCCCCGTCCAGGTCGGGGTGTACAGCACCGTCGGGTGCGCCAACCCGCGCGTGGGCTCGGAGCCCACCTCGATCGACTCGACCTGTGGGCGACCCACCACCACGAACTTCTCCGCAGGGATCTGCACCCCGGCGCGGGCGTACCTGTCGATCGCCGCCTGCCCGGCCACGAAGATCCGGTCGAAGATCCCCGACACCGGGTTGGCGCTCGGCGCCTTGTCGCTGTCGCCGTGGTGCAGCTGGATGTGGGTGAGCTGGGTGAAGCGGACGCAGTGGCTGTTCTTCGCCCCGTGGTTGACGTAGAACGCCGCCCGCAGGCTCGGCACCAACGCCTGATCCATCGCCCCCAGGGTGGGGCAGTAGACCACCGGGGCGTCGGTGGCCGCCGCGATCGGGGCCAGGAACTCCGGCTCGCGCAGCATGACCAGAAACGTCCGGCCGATCCGTTCCAGGTACGGCAGCCACATGGTGACCTGGTATTCCGACCCGGGAGGCGCGGAGAAGTAGAGCAGGAACTCCGGCTGGTGCCGTCGCAGCGCGGCGGCCACCGACCCGCCACCGGCCCGCGGCCGGAACCGCCGCCGGGCCAGGTCCAGTGCGACAGCGCCGGCGCCCGCGCCGACCAGCAGGCTGGCGGCCAGCGCCACACCGGCCGGCAGGGCCAGCGCGGCGGCGAGCGCCAGGGCGGCGAGCAGCCCGAGCACTGCCGTGGCGAGCCGGCCGGCGATCAGCGCCGTCCAGTTGCGTACCGGCAGGTTGGCCGAACGGATCTCCAGGCTGCCGGCGGTGCGCAGCGGCCCCACCAGCAGCACCAGCCCCAGCAGGACCAGCCCGGTGGCGACCAGCGCGAGGTCGAGCCCGTCGTCCAGCCGCCGGGAGTAACCGACCAGGATCGCGGCGGCGATCAACGTGGTCTCCGCCACCAGGTCGGCGCTGGGCCGGATTCGCTGCTCAGCGGCGCAGGCGGCCAGCGCGGCGACGGCCAACGCCAGCCCCCAGCCGGTGGCGCCGGTGAGCGCCAGCACGACGAAGGCCAGCACTGCCAACCCGGTGGTCAGGCACCGGGCGGCCAGCTTTCGGACCAGGTCGCCGCGCATGTCGCTCCGTTCGTGGTTCCGCAGCCGTCGGCGTCAGTTGGCGGACGTCGCGCCGGCCGGCGTCTCGACCCGACCCGACCCGGCCTGGGCCGGCACGCTCGGCGTGGGCCCGTCGCCGGGCGCCCGGCGTACGTCGATCACCTGACCGGTCAGGTCGGAGATCAGCACGTCCAGCGACGACTGGGCGACGGCCTCCGCGGCGAGCAGGGTGTGCTCCGGCTCCTCGCCGAAGGCCTTCGTCCGCATCGGGGTGGCGGTGCGCTCCGGGTTGATGCAGTTGACACGTACGCCCACGTCGGCCCACTCGTCGGCGAGCGCCTGGGTGAGGTTGACCAGGGCGGCCTTGGTGGCCGAGTAGAGCGCGTAGCGGGCCCGGCCCCGGGTGTAGGAGCTGGAGGTGTAGAGCAGCAGTTGGCCCTTGGTCTGCTGGAGGTACGGGAGGGCCTGGCGGGCGATGGTCACCGGGCCGACGAAGTTGACCTGGAGCAGCCGGTCCATGGTCTCCTCGTCCATCTCGGCGAGGGCGCCCTTCTCCAGGATGCCGGCGGTGACCACCACGTGGTCGATCCGGCCGGTGGCCTCGAAGGCGGTCGTCAGGGCGGCCTCGACGTCCTCGGCCCGCTCCACGTGGGTGCCGGTGCTGGACCGGCTGAACGGGAAGACCTGGGCGCCGTAGCGGCGGGCCAGCTCGGTCAACTCGTGGCCGATGCCGTAGCTGCCGCCGAACACCACGATGGTGCGGCCGGTCAGCTCCTCGCTGTAGCTGCGGTGGTCGGTCAGCCGGGGCGCCTGCGCCGCGGCGAGCTGGAAGAGCTTGTCCGCCAGGTGCACGTCGACCGGGTGGGTGACCTTGATGTTCTCGTCCGAACCGTCGATCACCTTGATCGGGGTGCCGGGAAGGTAACGCAGCACCACGCCGCAGTCGTCGGTGGCGGCGAAGTCCGGGTCGTCCTCGGCGATCCGGTACGCCGCCCGGATCGTGGGGGAGCGGAACGCCTGCGGGGTCTGGCCCCGGCGCAGCCGGGAGCGCACCGGGATGTCGGTGATGCAGTCGTTGTCGTCGACCTGGATGATCGTGTCCGCGGAGGGGATGGCCACGTCCACGGCGGCGTAGCTCCAGAGCGCGTTGACGCACTCGCGCACGATCCGGCCGCTGAGCAGCGGGCGCACCGCGTCGTGGAAGAGGATGTTGCAGTCTTCCGGGCCGACGGCGTCCAGCGCGATCCGGGTGGTGGCGTTGCGGGTGTCACCGCCCTCGATCACCTTGGTGACCTTGCGCAGGCCGGCCTTCTCGACGATTTGCCGGGCGTCCTCGACGTGGCCGGTGGCCATCAGCACGATGATCTCGTCGATCTCCGGTGCCGCCTCGAAGACCGCCAGGGTGTGCTCGATGATCGGCTTACCGGCGATCTTCAGCAGCTGCTTCGGGATGCCGAGGCCCAGCCGGGTCCCGGTGCCTCCGGCCAGGACCACCGCCACTGTCCGCGAGGGCCGCCACGGCGTCTGGGTCTCCGCTTCGGCGTCCGGGCCAGTGGTCTGGTCCTGCGTCATTGCCGGATCCTCACTCTCAGGGATGCGTTAACGGAAGGTTCCGCCCGAGCGGCGACGGAATGAACCTTAACGCGCGGACCGCGTCGCCCCAACGCGGGCGACGCGGTCCTCAGGTGCCGTGTCGATGCCGGACGTTCGCCGGAACTCTACTTGCTGTTCGCGTACGCCTCGTACGCCCGGATGACCTCGTCGGTGGGGCCATCCATCCGGATGACGCCCGATTCCAGCCAGATCGTCCGTTCGCAGGTGTCCCGGACGGAGGAGAGCTGGTGGCTGACCAGGAACACCGTTCCCGCGCCCTCCCGCAGCTCCCGCACCCGCTGTTCGCTGCGCTTGCGGAAGCCCTTGTCGCCGGTGGCGAGCGCCTCGTCGATGAGCAGCACGTCGTGCTTCTTGGCGGCGGCGATGGAGAACCGCAGCCGGGCCGCCATGCCGGACGAGTACGTCCGCATCGGCAGGCTGGCGAAGTCACCCCGCTCGTTGATCCCGGAGAAGTCGATGATCCCCGCGGCCTGCTTGGCCACGTCGTCGGGGTGCATGCCCATGGCCAGGCAGCCGAGGACGACGTTGCGCTCCCCGGAGAGGTCGTTGAGCAGGGCGGCGTTGACGCCCAGCAGCGACGGCTGCCCCTGGGTGTGGATGGCGCCCCGGTTGACCGGCAGCAGGCCGGCGATGGCCCGCAGGATGGTGGACTTGCCGGAGCCGTTGCTGCCGATCAGCCCGATCGCCTCGCCCCGGTACGCGGTGAAGGAGACGCCCTTGACCGCGTGCACCTCCCGGACGTTCGGCGCGTGGGTGCGCTTGACCAGCCGGCGCAGCGCGGCGACCGGCGTGGTGCCACCGGAGGCGCCCTGGTGCACCCGGTAGATGATGTGCGCGTCGTCCACGACGACTGTCGGGATGCGTTCCTGAGTCCGGGTCATCGTCGCGCTCGCCTCGATGGGGGCGTCGAAGTGCTCAACCACGGCCGTACTCCTGTTCGCCGCGCCAGAAGTAGATGAAACCGCCGATGCCGGCCACCAGCGCCCACCCGGCGCCGACCAGCCAGAGCTGGGTCAGCGACTCGTTGAGCAGCGGTGCCTCCTCGAGCAGCGTGTACCGGGCCAGCTCGATGTAGACCAGCAGCGGGTTGTACTGGACCAGTGTCGTCGCCCAACTGGGCAGCCGTTCGAAGAGGCTGACGCTGTAGAGGACGCCGGAGCCGTACATCCAGGTGCGCATGATGAACGGCATGACCTGCTTCAGGTCGCTCGACTTGGAGCCCAGCCGGGCCACCAGCAGCACCACGCCGGCGTTGAACACCGCCTGCAGCAGCAGTGCCGGCACCAGCAGCAGCCACTCCCAGGTGAGCGGTTCGCCGGTGGCCAGCACGATGCCGATCAGGACCACCATCGACGCCAGCAGTTGCTGGAACTGCGTCATCGTCGTCGACAGCGGCAGGCTGGCCCGGGGGAAGTGCAGTGCCCGGATCAGCCCCAGGTTGCTGCTGATCGACTGGGTGCCGGCCAGGACCGCGCTCTGGGTGAAGTTGAAGATGAACAACCCGGTGGTCAGGTAGGCGATGAAGTTCGGGATGCTGTTCTGTGCGAGCACCACCCCGAAGATCAGGTAGTAGACCGCCGCGTTGGTCAGCGGGGTGAGCACCTGCCAGAGCTGACCCAGCTTGGCGTTGCTGTACGAGGCGACGAGCTTGGCGTTGGCGTACGCGGCGATGAAGTGCCGGTAGGCCCATAGTCGGCGGCTGTACTCGACGAGGCTGGGGCGCTCACCGGCGACCCGTAGCCCGTGCCGAGCGGCCAGCTGCGCCTGGGTCAGGCCCGTGTCGGGGTCGACCAGCGCGGTGGTGGCCATGGAAATGGCGCTCCGATCTTTCGTGCAGACGGGGGTTGCTCGCGACGATCGAATCCTAGTGGGAAATATGCGCGGGGCGCCGCCTCGTCGCTGCGAGGACAGTAGTCCGAAACACGTCGGGACGCAACCGTACCGTCGTTGCGCTACGCTGTCCGGCGTGACCTGCGATAAGAGCCCTCGATGACCACCGAAAAGAGGCGGGCGCCGGCTGGCGCGGCGGTGTTGCGCGACGAGATCACCACGGCGATCCGCCGCGCGCTGATGCAGGAGCTCGCCGCGGTCGGCTACGGCCGGCTCTCCATCGAGGCGGTGGCCCGGCGGGCCGGCGTCAGCAAGACGGCGATCTACCGACGCTGGAGCTCGAAGCTCGACCTGGTGCTGGAGATCGTCGCCGCCGCGGCACACGGCAAGCTCCCCGCCCTGGACACCGGCACGCTGCGCGGTGATCTCGCGTTGCTGTTCCAGGCGGTCGCGCACGCGCTCCGGCACCCACTGGCGTCGCAGATCATTCCGGACCTGCTGGCCGAGGCCGCCCGCAACCCCAGCATCGACGCCACCCTGCGTCAGGTGCTGCACGCCCGCCAGCAGGAGATCGGCGGTCGCCTGGTCACCCGTGCCGTGCAGCGTGGCGAGCTGCCCGCCGACACCGAACTGGACGCCGCCGTCGACCTCATCGTGGGGCCGCTCTACTGGCGGCTCGCCATCGCCCGGCTCCCGCTCACCGACGGTTACCTCGACAACCTGGTCGACGCCGTGGCGGCCGGGCTCGGCGCCGACAGCGCCCTGCCCCGCCCCCGGGCGGCACCGATGTCGGGTTGACCAGCCCCCGACACTCGGTCGCCGGCAGCAGCGGCCTCCCTGCCCGATTCCGCTACGCTGCCCCCTTGACACCCGGCCGTCACCGTGCCGATGCCCCTCATCCGCCTGACGAGTAAGGACGCCCGTGGCCAACGTCGACAGCATCGCCGTAGCGCCCGCCGAACCGGATCCGACGCCGCGGCCCGAGCAGGCGTCCCGGCCCGCCGACGCCCGCACCGGGCTGTCCCGGGTACGCGCGCTGGTGGCCGTCGCCCCGGCGGTGCTCACCGATGGCGCGGTGATCGCGTTCGCGCTCTTCACAGTGCTCTACCACCTGGCCTTCCTGGGTGACCTGCGTCCGTCGGTCACCTTCCGGATCTGGCTGCTGGCCTGTGTGGTGCTCGCGGTCGTGGCCGTGCTGCGTGCCCGCCGCCGCGCCCGGGCCGACAGCGCCCCGGCCGACAGTGCCCCGGTGGCACAGGAAAAGCCGGTCAGCGGGCGGCCCGCCGCCGACCGTCGCCTGCTGATCGGTGTGCTGGTCGCCGCCGCCGTGGCCGCCGTCTCCGCCGGTCTGGCCAACACCAGCGTCAACGTCTCCTGGTGGATCCCGGCCGTGTCCGGCCTGCTCGCGGCCGTCGGCGGGCTGCTGCTGGTGCGCCAGGCATGGCTGAGCGGCCCGGCGCCCACCCCGACCGTCCCGGCGCCCACCCCGGCGCAGTCGGCGTACGCGCTGGTCGTCTCGGTCCTGGTCGGCATCTCGTCGTTCTTCCTGGCCCGCAACACCCCGGACGACGTCTACTACGTCGGCAAGTCGGTGTGGATCGCCGAGCGTGACCTGATCCCGCTCAACGACTTCCTGTTCTCCGAGAACGTGCTGCCACCGATGGGCTCGCAGCCGCCCATCCCGTCGATCGAGGTCTTCGACGGCGCGTTCGCCAACGTCTTCGGCATCCACGCCAGCTCGGCCCTCTGGTACGTGCTGCTGCCGATCATGACGGTGCTCGCGGCGCTGGCGCTGTGGCGGCTGACGCACCGGTGGGCCCCGCGCCGTCCGGTGCTCGCCTTCACAGTGGCTGTCGCGTACCTCTACCTCGTCGCGGGCGGGGACGCCGCACTGGGCACGTTCCACATTCCCCGGATGCACGAGGGCAAGGGCATGTTCGTCTCGGCGGTCATCCCGCTGATGTGGCTCTACCTGACCGAGTGGTTCGACAACCGCTCGCGGCGCAGCCTGCTGCTCATCGTGGCGCTCTCCATCACCGCGATCGGGCTCACCAACACCGCGGCGATCATCCTGCCGATGCTGGTCGGCGCCGCCGGCTTCGCCATGCTGCTGGTCGGCCGGTGGAAGGCGGCCGTCGTCGCGGCGGTCGCTGCCCTCGCGTACCCGATCGGCTCGCTGGTGGTCTCCCGCCTGGTGCTCGGCGGTATGAGCGCGACCGGCGCGGACGACGTCTTCTTCGACGCGGCGTCCACCTACCGGCGGACCCTGCTGTTCGGCGTGGTCGGGGTGATCAGCGGTCTGGCGCTGTGGTGCGGCGCGTTGATCGCCCGTCGACGTACGCCCGCGCTGCTCGCCGCCGGTGCCGCCCTCGCGTTGAGCGTGTTGTTCGTGCCCGGCGTCCTGGAGCTGCTGAGCGCGTTGAGCGGCATCTCGGTGGTGCTCTGGCGCGTGCCGTGGCTGCTCGCCCTGCCGACGCTGATCGGTCTGCTCTGCACAGTGAATGTGCCGGCACCGACCCGGGCGCTGCGCCGGGCGGCGTCCGGGGGAATCGCGGTGCTGCTGGTCGCCTCGTTCGCGCTGTTCGCCACCCCGATGTGGTCGCCGAAGAGCTGGGTCGACGTGCACGACCGCCCCACCTGGAAGCTTCCGCAGCAGCGTCAGGCGATCGCGTTCTGGATCAAGGACCTGGACCGCCCGCAGGGCCTGCTGCTCGCCCCGAAGACGATCATGCGCACCACGCCGATCGTCACCAGCAGGGTCCGGGTCGTCCTGCCCCGCGACTTCTACCTCGTCGAGTACGACCTCAGCTCCCAGTTCGCCAAGGACCGACTGCTGCTCGCCGGCTTCGCGGACGGCACCGCCAGCCCGACGCCGGCCGAGTTGAAGCCGGCACTGGACCGCCTCGACGTGGGCACCATCTGCGTCTACAACGGCAACCGGTACGCCCGCGACACCGCGCCGCAGCTGGGCTACCAGGAGTTCGCCAAGCGCAAGGCTCCCGGCGCGATGACCTGCTTCCGGCGGGTCGGCTGAGCGCTTCACCCGCACCGAGCGCCCGGCCCCGTGGTGGGGTCGGGCGCGCCCCGGGGCGGAACTTTGCCCGAAATGGTGCCGGATACCCGAGCGACACCGAGCTGTCCCCTCGCGTTAAGGTCGCAGTCACACGCAGCCGGCCGCTACTGAGCCGCTGTGCGACGGGGGAGTGACGTCGGTCCATCACGGGCACCGCCCGCAACGAAATCTCGTAGGGAGCGAACTCGTTTGTTCGGCACGTTGACAGGACGCCTCGGAGTGGCCGCCCAGAGTGCGCTACTGGTTCTGGCCTACCTGGTCATGCTCGTCGGTGGCGTATTCGGTTGGATCGGCCTGTTCGCCGTCGCCGGGTTGGCCGCCATCTTCGGTGAGTTCGCCGTCGCCCGCTGGTCACCGCCGTCGCAGCTGCTGTTGGAGAAGGTGGGCCTGCACTGGTCGTACCGGCAGCTGACCCGGGACCTCGCCGCCGTGTTGCTGGTCGTCGCCGAGGTGCGGCTCAGCGGTGGCGAGCTGACCCTGCTGCTGGTGCTGCCCGCCGCGGTGTGGGTCGTGTCGGTCTTCGCCGGTGCGCTCTCCACCATGATCGAGCGGCGTAACCCGCTCTCCGCCATGGTGCGCAACATCGAGCTGGGTCCACTGTCCAGCGCCCCCCAACCGCCCGCCTGGGCGGCGGCGGTCGCCGGTGACCGGATGCCGCTGCTCAACCTGCTGCTGGTGCCGGCCGGCGTGGCCGCCGCTGTGCAGCACGATCCGACGCCGTTCTTCGCGGCCGGAGCGGTGGCGGTCGTGGCGACCGGTCTGGTGGGCGCCATCATCGCGCTGACCTGGCTCCGGGGCCGGGGCGCCGGGCAGGGCCCGCTGCTGCCGGCGGTCCAGCGCTGGCTGGACAACTACCGGCCGGAGGTGGCGCTCTACTTCGCCGGCCCGGCCAAGGACGTCTACCAGGCGAACATGTGGCTCGCCCCGACCGAGGCGCTCCAGCAGCGCGCGGTGGTGCTGATGCGCAGCCGGGAAGCGTTCCTGGAGCTGGCCGACACCCGGCTGCCGGTGATCTGCGTACCGGCCGGGGTCGACTTCATGAACCTCGACCTCGGCGGCATCCGCGCGGCGCTCTACTCCGCCAACGTCGGCGCGAACATCCACATGCTCCGCGAGCCGGGTACGAAGCACGTCTTCGTCGGGCACGGCGACAGCGACAAGCAGGCCAGCGTCAACCCCTACAGCAAGGTGTACGACGAGGTCTGGGTCGCCGGCCTGGCCGGCCGGGAGCGCTACGCGCGGGCCGGCGTGGGTGTGCTCGACTCGGACATCGTCGAGATCGGCCGGCCGCAACTCGCCGGTGTGCACACCTTCGGCGCCGAGTCGGTGGACCGACCGTTCACAGTGCTCTACGCGCCCACCTGGGAGGGCTGGCTCGACGACGACCCGTACCACACCTCGCTGGTGCTGATGGGTGAGCGGATCGTCAAGGGGCTGCTCGCCACGAATCCCCGGGTCCGTCTGATCTACAAGCCGCACCCGCTCACCGGGTCACGGTCCAAAATGGCGAAGGCCGTGCACGAGCGGATCGTCACGGCGATCCGCGCCGCCGGCGGCAACCCGGACGCGTCCTCGCTGGACGGCACCGCGCACCTGGTGGTCACCGGCCGCACGCCGGCGCTGTTCGACTGCTTCAACCAGACCGACCTGCTGATCAGCGACGTGTCCAGTGTGGTGTCCGACTTCGTGCAGAGTCAGCGGCCGTACGTGGTGGCCAACCCGGCCGGCCTGTCCGAGGACGACTTCCGCCGTGAGTACCCGACGGCGCGGGCCGCGTACCTGCTTTCCAAGGACTGCGGCGAGCTGGAGAAGATCGTGTCGGTCACCCGGGCCGGCGACGACCCGATGACCGAGGCCCGCCGGGAGCTGAAGACCTACCTGCTCGGCCCCGCCGAGGCGAACCCGATGGACCGGTTCCAGGAGGAGATCGACCGGCTCTGCCACTGAGCCCCGTCCGCACGGCATCGCGCCCGGCCCGACACCGTCGGGCCGGGCGCGCGCGTGTCAGCCCAGCAGTGCGCCGACGGGTCAGCCCAGCAGGGCGGCCACCGCGTCGGCCACCGGAAGGTCCGCGGGCAACGCCCGCGCCGCCGCCACCGCCGCGACCGGCAGCGGGCCGTACAGGTGCGGGAAGAGTTGACCGCCGCGCGACGGCTCCCACCGCAGCGCGTCACCCAGCCGCTCCTCCTCGACGCTGAGCACTGTCAACCCGGTCGCCCCGGTGAAGTACCGCCGCGCCGTCTCCACCACCTGGTCGCCGCCGGAGAGGTGGATGAAGCCGTCCTGCCGGTCCACGGCGGAGCCGGCGAAGGCGCCGGCGGCGAGCGCGTCGTCCCATTCCGCGTTCGACAGCAGTTTGTAGATCACCACAGCAGCGTACGGGGCCGCCGTGGGCGCGCCCGCCCGGTTTTCGCCGGTACCGCAGCGCCCGTCGCCTCCCGCCGGGCATGCTCAGGTCAAGGGCCGCGGAGGGATGGGCGATGCAGAGCTACGACGACGACTGGACCGACAGCCAGCGCGCGCTGTACGACGAGTGCTACCGGGCCGGTGGCGAGTGGGCCGACGACCCGGACACGTCGTCCGACGACGTACAGCACGTGATAAACCTGGCCGAGGCGGACGACGACGCCTTCGAGGACGCCGAGATCGACTATCCGGCCCTGGTCGACGCTGTCACCCAGGCCAGCGGGGTCAACGTCACCAGCGTGCCGGCCAGCCACGAGGACCCGGGCTTCCGCGGGTTCACCGACGGCGTCCGGGACGCCGTCGCCGACGACACCTTCGGTCTGTAGCGGCCGGTAGCCCGTCCGGCGCGGGCGGGCGGCCTCCCGGTCCGCGCGCACTTCTGCCACCATTCGCAGGACAGCGCTGCGACGGACGGGGGCACGGGTGCGGATCCTGCTGGTGGAGGACGACCGCCGGGTGGCCGCTGCGCTGTCCTCCGCCCTCACCCGCCGGGGGTACGAGGTCGAGCACGCGGCCACCGTCGCCGCCGCGCTCTCCGCCGCCCCCTGTGACCTGGTGCTGCTCGACCTGACCCTGCCCGACGGGGACGGCACCGACCTGTGCCGGGAGCTGCGTCGCCGCAGCAGTCAGCTCGGCATCATCGCGGTGACGGCCCGGGGTGAGGAACGTGACCGGGTGCTGGGTCTGCGCCTGGGCGCGGACGACTACGTGGTCAAGCCGTTCTCGATGGTGGAGTTGCAGGCCCGGATCGAGGCGGTGCTGCGCCGTGCCGCGAACGCCGCGCCCGAGCGGCACCTCATCGAGGCCGGGCCGGTCCGCATCGACGTGGCCGCGCGGACGGTGACCGTCGACGGCCGTGCCGTCACGTTGACCCGCAAGGAGTTCGACGTGCTGCTCTCGCTGGCCCGCCAGCCCGGGGTGGCGGTGCCCCGCGACCGGATCCTGCTCGACGCCTGGGGCACCACCTGGGCCGACCGGCACACCGTCGAGGTGCACGTCGGGTCGCTGCGCGGCAAGCTCGGCGACGCCCGCCTGGTGGAGACCGTGCGCGGCGTCGGCTACCGGCTGCGCGACGCGTGAGGAGCTGACGTGCGCCGCCGCCTGGTGATCAGCTATCTGCTGCTGATGGTCCTCGTCCTCATCGCGTTGGAGACGCCACTGGCCGCCACCATGGCCAGCCGCGAGACCGAACGGGTCCGCGCCGACCGGCTCGCCGACGCCACCCGGTTCGCCTCGCTGGCCGGGCCGGCGTTGCGCGACGGTGGCCCCGGCCCGATCGAGTCGGAGCTGACCAGCTACGACGACCTGTACGCGATCGGCGCCGCGATCGTCGACCGGGACCGCAACATCACTGTCTCGTCGCCGAGGTGGCAGCCCAGCCCGGGGACCGCGACGGTGCTGGACGTCGCGCTGTCCGGGCAGCAGACCAGCGCCCCCGAGTCGGTCTGGCCCTGGACGACCGACCCGGTGGTGGTGTCGGTGCCGATCAACGACGGAGGTGAGGTGCTCGGCGCGGTGGTGATCGTGACCCCGGCCGGCCCGATCCGCCGAGCCGTCGTCGCGTGGTGGCTGCTGCTCGCCCTGGCCGGCCTGCTCGCCGTGCTGGCCTGCGTGCTCACCGCGTTCGGGCTGGCCGGTTGGGTGCTGCGCCCGGTCACCGAACTGGACGCGGTCACCCACGAGATCGCCGAGGGCGACCGGGGCGCCCGGGTGCAGCACCGGCTGGGACCGCCGGAGCTGCGCCGCCTCGCGGCCAGCTTCAACCACATGGCCGACGTGGTCTCCGACGTGATGGACCGGCAGCGCGCCTTCGTCGCGCACGCCAGCCACCAACTGCGCAACCCGCTCACCGCGCTGCGTCTGCGGGTGGAGGAGTTGGGGCCCAGCCTCACCGACCCGGACGGTCGGTCCGAGCACCGGCTGGCCCTGGAGGAGACCGACCGGCTGGCGCTGGTGCTCGACGCGCTGCTCACCCTCGCCCGGGCCGAACGGGAGCAGAACGAGCGCGTCACAGTGGACGCCGCCGCGGTGGCCGCCTCCCGGGTGGCCGCGTGGGCGCCGCTGGCCCGGCACCGGTCGGTCGCGTTGCGGCTGGCCACGAGCGACGCCCCGGCGTACGCCCAGACCGTGCCGACCGCCGTCGACCAGGCGCTGGACGCGCTCATCGACAACGCGGTGAAGTTCAGCGGGGCGGGCGGGGCGGTGACGGTGACGGTGGCCCGCCGCGACGGCGGAGTGGCGCTGGAGGTACGCGACTCCGGCCCCGGCATGACCGAGAGTCAGCTCGGCCAGGCGACCGAGCGGTTCTGGCGGGCCCCGGACGCGCAGAACGTGGACGGCGCGGGGCTCGGCCTGACCATCGCCGCAGTGCTCGTGGACGCGTCGGACGGGCGGCTCACCATGCGCCCGGGGGAGTCGCGGGGGCTGGTCGCCGCCCTGTGGTTCCCGACGCCGGCCGTCGCGGTGGAGTCGGCGGACGAGGAACCGGCCGCCGACCTGCACACCTCTCCGGCGCGGTGAGGCCCGGCCGTCACGGTTTGGTGGCGCGGTACCAGGCGGCCGCGCCCGGGTGCAGCGACAGCGGCGCGGTGACGATCGCCGAGCGGGGGCTCATCCGTCCCGCCGCCGGATGGGCGGCGGCCAGCTCGGCCCGGCGTTCCATCAGCAGCCGGGTCACCTCACGGACCAACGGCTCCGGCAGGTTGGCCCGGACGATCAGGTAGTTCGGGTCGGCCACCGTGGTCACCGCGTCCACCCCGTAGACCGAGCGGGGGATGTCCCGGGAGACGTAGACCTGGCCGTAGCGCGAGCGCAGCGGCTCGGTCAACTCGCTGAGGTCCACGATCCGGATGGCGCTGGCCCTGGCCAGCTCCTCGATGCCCCGGACCGGCAACCCGCCGGAGAAGAAGAACGCGTCGATCCGGCCGGAGCGCAGGGCCGTCACCGAGTCGTCCAGACCGAGCCGTTCGCGGCGCACCTCGTCGCCACCGAGGCGGGCCACCTCCAGCAGCCGGGTCACGGTGATCTCGGTGCCCGAGCCGGGGGCGCCGACGGAGACTCGCCGGCCGCGCAGGTCGGCGACAGTGCGGACCGGACCGCCGCTCGTGGTGACCAGGTGCAATTGGTCGTCGTACACCCGGGCGACGGCGTTGACAGTGGGGCTTCCCGTCGTGCCGGTGGGCAGCACGTCGGCCTGGGTGAAGCCCAGCTCGGCCCCGCCGGAGCCGACGAGCTGGACGTTCTCCGCCGAGGCGGCGGTGATCACCACGCTGGCCCGTACGTCGGGGAGTTCCCGGTTGAGGATGGCCGCCAGGGACTGCCCGAACGCGTAGTAGACCGCTGTGGGGCTGCCGGTGGCGATCCGGATCGACGTCGGCTCGGTCGGGGCGTCCCGGCAACTGGCGACGGCCAGGTTCGCGATCAGCAGCACCGTCGACAGGGCGGCCAGGCCGGCGCGGCTGGACGAGGTACGACTCACGCGGTGCACTGTGCGCCGTCGGGCGGGTGCGCGCAAGCCCGGGCCACCGCAACTCGATCAGCAGGCCGTGCGCCGTGCCGGCGCCACGACCACACCCCGCGCCGACGCCGAGATCCCCCCGCGCGTCGTCGCCGTCGCGGGCACGGCCATCGGGCCGCGCGCCGCCTCCAACGCCGCGCTGCGCAGGATCCGCTGCCGGTCCGGGCCGTCGGCCACGCTGACCAGGAAGCAGCCGGTGCCGGGGCGGAGCCGGGCCGGCACGTCGAGCACTGCCGCACCCCGGATCAGCACCGCTGCCAACTCCCTGTCGGTGAGCCGGACACCGAGGATGTGCCGGCGGACGTGCCGCCCGGCGGCCAGCAGCGCCGAGCGCCAGGCCGCCTCCGCCAGACGGGTCACCAACCGCCGGCGGGCCGGCGAGGCGCCGGGCAGCGGCCCGCCGAGCAGCTCACGCCGCCCCTGCCGCCAGCCCGCGTCCAACATCCGGGCGTACGCGCCCTGGTGCTCTCGGGGCACCCACAGCCGGTGCAGCTCGTAGCGGCGGCGCAGGCCGCCGACGGCCACCTCGTGGCTGACCGGGATGTCCAGTCGGGCGAGCAGTTGCCGCATCCGCTGCGCGGCGTCCTCCCGGTTGAACTCCACCGCGGGGGTGTGCTCGGCACGGGCCGCGCTCGGCCGGGCGGCGGTCGGTGGCGGCGTGCAACGCTGCAGGCAGGCAGCCTCGAACGCGTCGCCCAGTGTCAGCCAGCCCAGCGGGGCCGGAGGCGTCGGGGTGTGGGGCCGGTCGAGCAGGGCGGGTTCGCGGGTCAACGGAGGCTCCCTTGTCGGAGTCTGGGTTGCCTTACCGTGGCCCCTGTCACGCCGTTACGGAACTCCTCCGGCCCAGCCTTGAGCAAATCTTGCGGCTGCCGCGTCCCTACAGGTCGGTGACCACCAGATCCACCTGCCGCACCCTGCCCGCGGCGGTGGCCTGCTCCAGCACTGTGTGCTTCAACTCCCGCAGGGTGCCCACCAGCTCCGCGGCGGTGCGCGGCCGGGCGCCGGCGACGAGCAGGTCCCGGACCAGCCGCCCCTTGGTCGCCTTGTTGAAGTGGCTGACCACCGAGCGGACCGGCACGCCGTCGACCTCCCGCTCGTGCAGGACCCGCACGGTGACCGTCCGCTCGGCCAGTTCCCCGCGCGGCGTCCAGGTGGCCGCGTACGCGCCGGAGCGCAGGTCCAGCACCGGGCCGCGACCGGCGGCGCCGTCCACCGTCGGGGTCAGCTCCCTACGCCAGTACGTCGACAGCGCCCCGACGTCGGGCAGGCGGGCGCCGATCGGGCAGCGGTACGGCGGGATCCGGTCGGCCAACCGGACTGCGCCCCACAGCCCGGAGCTGATCAGGATCGACCGGCGGGCCGCCCGTTGCGCCGTGGCCGGCAACGAGGCCAGGTCCAGCGCCTCGTAGAGCACCCCGGTATAGAGCCGCTCGGCCGGCGCGGTGGCCGCCTCCCGCAGTCGGGCGTTGCGCCGCAGCTCGCCCCGCTGGCCCTCGCTGAGGCCGAGCGCCGCCCGCGCGGCCTCCTCGTCCGGCCCGGCGCTCAGCGTCACCAGGGCGTCCAGCACCCGCTCGCGGGCCGGGTTCAACTCGGGCAGCGAGAGCCGGTCCGGGGCCCAGCGCCGTCCGGTGCCGGCGTCGGCCTTCCCCTCCGAGGGCGGCAGCAGGATGAGCATGGGTCTCCTCGACGGGCGAAACGGCGGCGCCCCTCGCGCCGGCCCGGCCAGCGTACGACCAGCCCCTACCGCCAGGGCCGCACCGGGGTCTCGGGGTGGTACACGCGATAGCCGCCGACCTCCCGCACCGGCGTGGCGTCGGCCCGGTCGGCGAGCAACCGGCGCAACCGCCGGTCCATCGGCGAGTCGGCCTCCACCACGTAGCCCGGCCGCTCGGCCCGCCCCACCTGCCGCCAGTACGGCCGGTAGCGGTTCTGCCCGGGGGACAGGTCGCCGTCGAGCACCCCGCAGACCACCGACTCGTCCGTGTTGAAGATCAACCGGTTGCAGGTCCAGTAGTCCCCGTACACCTCGTGGGGTCCGTCGGCGCGCAGCGCGGTGGCCAACTCCCGGGCCTGGCGCTCCTCGGTCCGCGACGCCGCGGTGCCGGTGGCCGCGAAGAGCACGGTGACCACCAGCGTGCTCACTGTCAGCGCCGCCAGCACGGCGGCGGACAGCGCGCCGGTGAACCGCCCCAGTGCGCTGCTGGTGCCCCGCCATGCGGTCAGCGCCGCCACCCAGAGCGGCCAGAGCACCGCCGGCAGCGACAGTTGCAGCACCGACAGGTACCGGGCGTTGTCCAGCGGACTGGTCGCGGCGAGCGGGCTGCGCACGTACGACAGCAGTGTCAACGCCGCGCCGGCGACCAGCGCGAGCTGCACGACCGGCCCGACCCGCTCCGCACGCAGCGCCCCGGCCCGTTCCCCACCCGGCGCCCCGGCGGCTCGACGGTACGCGAGCACCGCGAGTGCGGCGCCGGCCAGGAGCAGCAGCGGGTACAGCACGCCGAACCACTGTTGCCAGCGTCCGCAGCCGTCCACCGGGCAGAGCCCGTGCGCCAGCGGCACCCCCTCCAGCAGGCCGCCCCGGACCCGGTCGGACCACGGCGGTTGCGGCCCGGCCTTGGTGCTGACCTCCCGGAACACCGACAGTGAGTCCTCACCGGGCCCGGCCCGCAGGTTGTCGACGATCATCGGGGCCACGCCGACGACCACCCCCGCCACCAGCAGCAGGCCGGCCCAGCCGAAGAGCTCCCGCCGCACCGCCCAGACCAGGGCCAGCCCGGCCACCGCGAGGTACGGCAGGATCAGCCAGTCCGACCAGACGGACAGCCCGACGAGCAGCCCGAACAGGCCGATCGCGAGCCGTCGGCGGTGGACCGTGCCGACGGCCAACCCCACGGTGATCAGCAGCATCAGCAGCACCGCCGGCTTCACCTCGGGCCGCCCACCGACGACGGTGAGCTGGTCACGCACCACCCGCTCCGGGCCGAGCGCGAGCAGGCCCACCACGAAGGCGGCGAACCACGGGGTGCCGAGCCGGCGGGTCAACCGGTGGATCAGGTAGAGGAAGACCGCGTAGAGGGCGAGCATCGGCAGCCGCAGCACCGGCCAGCTCGGCCCGAACACCGCCACCAGGGGAGCGGCCAGATACGACTCCAACATCCCCATGTAGTGCTGGCCGTAGAGGAAGACCGGGTGTTCCCGGCCCTGCCCGATGTGCAGGGCGGCGAGGCCGAAGGTCGCCTCGTCGCTGTTCGACACCGGCACCGTGAAGAGCGTCAGGACCAGCCGGTAGACGACACCGACGAGCCCGAACAGCAGCGCGACGAGCGCCGGCCGGTCGAGTCGCGGACGCCATCGCCCGCGGTGCTGCTCTGGATGCGACACGACCAACGCCCCCGTCGTCGTCCCGACCGGAGTGTTTCACGTTCGGCCGGGCCGCCGAGGCGGATCCGCGTAGCCGGTTCGGCCGGGATCGGCTCCGCGGTGGGCGGGTCGGATCGGCGCAGCCGAGGTTGGCTCGCGTGGCCGTGGCTGTCGACGTGTGGCAGGGTTGGCGCGTGCCACCCACTCCCGCCGGCCAACTGGCCGTTCCGAACCTGCACCGGGCTGCGCGGATCGAGGACGCCGTGCACCAGCTCGTCGAGCGCCGGCTGCGGCGCACCGGCTGGCGGGTCAACATCGTCGCGTACACCGGCTATGGCGCGCCGGGTTGGGTGCGGGTGATGTGCCGGGTGCTGCTGGGCCGTCCGGACACCCGCCAGCGGGGTCGGCTGGACAAGGTCCGCGGCTGGCGCAGCTTCACCACGCTGCCCGCCAAGCACGTCACTGTGACCATCGAGGCCGGCGGGGTGTGCCACGAGACGCGGGCCGACCGCAGCGGCTTCGTCGACACGCTGGTCGAGGCGGACCTGCCGCCCGGTTGGGGCACGGTCCGGCTCAGCGTCCCGGACGCCGAGGCGGTCGACGCCCCGGTGCGCATCCTCGACCCGGACGTCAAGTTCGGCATCATCTCCGACATCGACGACACGGTGATGGTGACCGCGCTGCCCCGGCCACTGCTCGCCGCGTGGAACACGTTCGTGCTCGACGAGCACGCCCGCGCGGCAGTGCCCGGCATGGCGGTGCTCTACGAGCGACTGGTCACCGCGCACCCCGGCGCGCCGGTCTTCTACCTCTCCACCGGTGCGTGGAACGTGGCGCCCACGCTGACCCGATTCCTGTCCCGGCACCTCTACCCGGCCGGGCCGCTGTTGCTCACCGACTGGGGTCCGACCGCCGACCGCTGGTTCCGCAGCGGAATGGAACACAAGCGGGTCACCCTGGCCCGGCTTGCCAAGGAGTTCCCCGACGTGCGCTGGCTGCTGGTCGGCGACGACGGCCAGCACGACCAGGAGATCTACCGGGAGTTCGCCGCCGCCCACCCGGAGAACGTCGCCGGGGTGGCGATCCGCCGACTCTCCCCGACCCAGTCGGTGCTGGCCGGCACCCTGCCCGCCCCGGCTGGGCGCCCGTCGTCGGGGCCGGTGGGGCAGAAGTGGCTGTCCGCCCCGGACGGCGCCGGCCTGTGGCAGTTGCTCCGCGACGCCGGCCTGGTCTGACCGGCCGGCGTCGTCAGCTTCGGCGGAGCCAGACGGCGCCGAGCGGCGGCACCTGAAGGGCCGCCGAGGCCACCATCCCGTGCCACGGCACGTCCTCGGCCCGCACCTCGCCCAGGTTGCCCACCCCCGACCCGCCGTAGTGGTGCGCGTCGGTGTTCAGCACCTCCTGCCATGTCCCGCCGGCCGGCAACCCGATCCGGTAGTCGTGCAGCGGCTGGGCGGAGAAGTTCGCCACGCAGACCAGCGTCGAGCCGTCCGGGGCGATCCGGACGAACGACACGGTGTTGTTGGCGACGTCGTCGCCGGCGATCCAGCGGAAGCCCGCCGGTTCGGTGTCCTGTGCCCAGAGCGCCGGGGTTTCCCGGTAGACCCGGTTGAGGTCACCGACGAGCCGTTGCACACCGGCGCGGGCCGGGTCGTGCAGCAGGTACCAGTCGAGGCCGCGCTCCTCGCTCCACTCCCGGTCGTCGGCCAGTTCGGAGCCCATGAAGAGCAGCTGCTTGCCGGGGTGTGCCCACATGTACGCCAGCAGCGCCCGGACGTTCGCCAGTCGCTGCCAGGTGTCGCCGGGCATCTTCCCGGCGAGCGAGCCCTTGCCGTGCACCACCTCGTCGTGGCTGATCGGCAGCACGTAGTTCTCGCTCCAGGCGTACGCCAGGGAGAAGGTGAGCTGGTGGTGGTGGTGCTGGCGGTAGATCGGGTCCTTCGAGGTGTAGAGCAGGGTGTCGTGCATCCAGCCCATGTTCCACTTGAAGCCGAAGCCCAGCCCGCCGTCGGCGGTGGGGCGGGTGACACCCGGCCAGGCGGTGGACTCCTCGGCGATCATGACGACGCCGGCGTGGTGCTTGTAGACGGTCGCGTTCACCTCCTGCATGAACGCGATGGCCTCCAGGTTCTCCCGGCCGCCGTACTTGTTCGGGGCCCACTCGCCGTGGTTGCGGGAGTAGTCCAGGTAGAGCATCGAGGCGACAGCGTCGACCCGCAGCCCGTCGACGTGGAACTGGTCGCACCAGTAGAGCGCGTTGGCGACCAGGAAGTTGCGGACCTCGTTGCGACCGAAGTCGAAGACGTACGTGCCCCAGTCGGGGTGTTCGCCGCGCCGCGGGTCGGGGTGCTCGTAGAGCGGGGTGCCGTCGAAGCGCGCGAGGGCCCACTCGTCCTTCGGGAAGTGTGCGGGCACCCAGTCCAGGAGGACACCGATGCCGGCGGCGTGCAGCTGGTCGACGAGGTGGCGGAACTCGTCCGGGTCGCCGAACCGCGAGGTCGGCGCGTAGTAGCCGGTCACCTGGTAGCCCCAGGAGCCACCGAACGGGTGCTCCATCACCGGCAGGAACTCCACGTGCGTGAAGCCCAGCTCGGTTACGTACGCGGTGAGTTGCTCGGCCAGCTCGCGGTAGCCAAGCCCGGGCCGCCACGAGCCGAGGTGCACCTCGTAGACGCTCATCGGCTCCTGGTGCGGCTGCCGTTCGGCCCGCCGGGCCAGCCAGTCCGCGTCGTTCCACCGGTACGTCGAGTGGTGCACCACCGAGGCGGTGGCCGGCGGCACCTCGGCGTACGCCGCGAGGGGGTCGGCCTTGTCCCGCCACTGCCCGTCGGCGCCCAGCACCCGGTACTTGTAGCGGGCCCCGGCCCGTGCGTTGGGCACGAACAGCTCCCATACCCCGCTGGAGCCCAGCGACCGCATCGGCCAGCCGTCGTCGGGACCCCAGCCGGTGAAGTCGCCGACCACCCGCACCCCACGGGCGTTGGGCGCCCAGACGCTGAACGCCACGCCCTCGTCGAAGACCCGGGCGCCGAGCGCCTCCCACAGTCGCTCGTGCCGGCCCTCGCGGATGAGGTGCAGGTCCAGCTCACCGAGGGTCGGCGGGTAGCGGTACGGGTCGTCGTGCGTGGTGCCGTCGACCTCCACCCGGTAGTCGAGCACGGTGCCGTCGACCTGGGCCTCGAAGACGCCCACGTCGTGCACCCGCTTCATCGGGTGCCGCTCGTCGCCGACGAGCAGCGCGACGTCGCCGGCGCCCCGGCGCATCGTGCGGATCGTCGTCGAGGAGTCGGCGGGGTGCGCGCCGAGCAGCGCGTGCGGGTCGTGCGTCGCACCGGAGATCAGCTGGTCCATCGGGCGTCCTTCGGAGCGGTCGGCGCGGTGGCGGACGGGCGGGTGGCCGCTCGGCGCGGCGGGGTCGGAACCGGGCCCGACCGGCGGGGCGGAGTCGGAACGGGAGCTGTCGACGCAGGAGGTGTCGGTACAGGAGGTGTCGGTGCAGGAGCTGTCGGGACGGGAGGTGTCGGAACGGGAGCTGTCGGCGCGGTGCCGCCGGAGAGGTCGTCCGGCACCTCGGCGACGGTGAGGTCGGCCGGCTCGGCACCCGCCGGCTGCGGCTCGGTCGGCGGGGTCGGGCGACGCACTGTCAACACGTGCGCGGGTTGCAGGTACGGGTCGAGCCGCACCGCGTTGCGCTGACCCCAGTCGTAACTGGTGCCGGTCAGCTCGTCGTGCACAGTGAACCGTTCGTGCCAGTCGAAGCCGAGCGCCGGCATGTCGAGGGTGGTGTTGCCCCACTGAACGATGCGCGGGTCGAACGAGCAGATCACGATGACAGTGTTGCCGGTCTCCGGGTCGTGCTTCGACCAGCAGAGCAGCGCCGGGTTGTCGATCTCGTGGAAGCGCAGGTTCCGCAGCTGGTGCAGGGCCGGGTTGTCGTGGCGTACCCGGTTGAGGGTGGCCAGGAACGGCGCCAACGAGCGGCCCTGCGCCTCGGCGCCGGCCCAGTCCCGGGGGCGCAGCTCGTACTTCTCGTTGTCCAGGTACTCCTCGGCACCGGGCCGGGCCACGTGCTCGAACAGCTCGTAACCGGCGTACAGGCCCCAGGAGGGGGAGAGCAACGCGGCCAGCACCGCCCGGATCTTGAACATCGGCGGGCCGCCGTGCTGCAACGACTCGTGCAGGATGTCGGGGGTGTTCGGCCAGAAGTTCGGCCGCATGTAGTCGGCCGCCTCGATCAGCTCCTCGCAGTACGCCCGCATCTCGGCGGCCGTCGTGCGCCAGGTGAAATAGGTGTACGACTGCGTGAAGCCGATCTTGCCCAGCCCGTGCATGATGGCGGGCCGGGTGAACGCCTCGGCCAGGAACAGCACGTCCGGGTCGACCGCCTTCACCTCGGCGATCAGCCAGTGCCAGAAGTCGAACGGCTTGGTGTGCGGGTTGTCCACCCGGAAGATGCGGATGCCCTCGCCAACCCAGTGCAGCACCACCCGCAGCACCTCGGCCCGGATGCCCTCCGGGTCGTTGTCGAAGTTGACCGGGTAGATGTCCTGGTACTTCTTCGGCGGGTTCTCCGCGTACGCGATGCTGCCGTCGGCCCGGGTGGTGAACCACTCCGGGTGCTCGGTGACCCACGGGTGGTCCGGCGCGCACTGCAACGCCAGGTCCATCGCCACTTCCAGGCCCTGTGCCGCCGCCGCCTGGATGAAGGCCCGGAAGTCTGCCGGCGTACCCAGGTCTGGGTGGATCGTGTCGTGGCCGCCCTCGGCGGCGCCGATCGCCCACGGCGAGCCCACGTCGGTCGGCCCGGCGGTGAGCGCGTTGTTGCGGCCCTTGCGGTTGACCCGGCCGATCGGGTGGATCGGCGGCAGGTAGAGCACGTCGAAGCCCATCGCGGCGACCCCCGGCAGCCGCTCGGTGGCGGTCGCGAAGGTGCCGGACCGCCCGCCCGCCGCTCCTTCGGAGCGGGGGAAGAACTCGTACCAGGCCGAGTAGAGCGCCCGCTTGCGGTCAACCCAGATCGAGTACGTGTCACCGGCGGTGACCAGCTCCCGTACCGGGTGCTCCCAGAGCAGGTCGGCCAGGGCCAGCGCCGGGCCGACCCGCTGCGCTAGCGGCAGGTCGGTGTCGACGAGCGCGGTGAGCGCGTCGGCGACCCGGGGCCGGTCGGCGGTCGGGACGAGTTCCCGGGCGGCGGCGAGCACCCGCGCGCCCTCGGCCAGGTCGTTGGCCAGGTCCTCCGGCCCCTGCCCGGCGGCGATCTTCTTGGTCACCGCGTTCTGCCAGGTCAGGTACGGGTCCTGGAACGCCTCGACGGAGAAGGTCCACGAGCCGACGGCGTCCGGTGTGATGGTGGCGTGCCAGCGGTCCTGGCCGGGCTCACCGGGGCGCATCCGGCTGAACGGCCGGCTCGCGCCGTCCGGACCGGCCCACACCACGTTGCAGCCCAGCGCGTCGTGCCCCTCCCGGTAGGCGCGCGCCGACACCGGAACCGGCTCGTCGACCACCGCCTTGGCCGGGTATCGCCCGCACGAGACGACGGGGGAGACGTCTTCGATCGGGAACCGTCCAGTCACCCCGCCAACCTACTGCGCGAGATCCGTTCGCGCGCGGCCAAGCCCGCCGGTCCGCCCCGCCCTCTGGGGTCGCGCGCCAAGATCCGCACACTTTCGGGGAAGTTGCTGCCTCAAGGCGTCGTCGACGCAGCAACTTCCCCGACGTTGTGCGCGTCTTCCTGGTGCAGGTGGGATGAGATCACCTGTAGCGCCTGCGGTCGGACGGCGGCCTCGCACCCCAGCCGGTGTTCGTCGCCCGCCAGGACGGCCAACCCTGTGGCCAGGTGTCGGGCCAGTTGTCGGCCGGCACGATCCGGGCGGGGCTGAGCACGTTCCGTGCGACCCGTTCGGCGACGCCGTCGATCGCCATCGGCGTCAGCGGCGCCCACCAGCCGAACCGTTCGAGCGCCCCGTCGACCACAGCCTGCGCCCGCTCCGGCGGGATGCCGGTGGCCGTGAGGAACCACCGCAGGGTGCTGTCGCACCATCCCGGCCAGCGGTGGTTGTCGACGACAGGAGCGGCGGCGAACGTCATCAGCTGCGCGACGGCGGCCTCCCAGGCGGCGACGACATCCGCCGCACCGGCGGCCCGCGTCGGATCGAGCGACGGCAGAATGTGGTCGAAACGCTCAGCCAGGCTCTCCAACCAGCGTCGCCAGGCCAGCAGCGAGTCGGCGACGAACGCCGGCGCGTCAGCCGGCGTCGGGGTGCGGTCGGTCACGAACCCCAACTGCTCCCTCTCCCAGGGCCCCCAGTGCCAGCGGTAGGCCCACGGGCCGTACCTGTCGGACAGGAGGACGCCGACGGACTCGACCCAGGCGAAGGCTTCCGATTCTCCGACCCACCCACGGTCGTGGAAGGCCGGCCGGGGAGGCGGCGGAGGGACCAGCGCCGGGACCGCCACCGACATCTCGACCGGGTCGAACGGGTGCCGCGCCGGATCGACGTCCGCCCACGTCGCGAGAGAACGTCTGTTCGGCCCGTCGTCCGCCATGGCTCAGCATCGTGGCAGCCGGCCATCAGGGCGTCGAGCGAATACCCGCGCCCCCCGCTTGTTGTTGCTCCGCCTTCGGCTATCTGCGTCGGTGGTACTGGTTACGGCGGGGGACCTGTTCGGGGTCGAGCCAGGCCGGCGGGATGAATTCGGGGTGCCCGTCGTCGCCGAGTCGGACGGCCCAGTCGCTGTGGTGCACGTGTCGGTGATGGTGGCCGCAGAGCAGGACGGCGTTGTCGAGGCTGGTGTCGCCGCCGTCGGCCCAGTGTTGGATGTGGTGGGCGTCGCACCAGCGAGGTGGTCGGTCGCAGCCGGGGAACGCGCAGCCCCGGTCGCGGAGCACCAGGGCGCGGCGTAGCGGGCCGGTGATGAGCCGGCGTTGTCGGCCGATGTCGAGTGGTTGGCCGGCGCCGCCGAGCACGGCGGGCAGGATGGCGGCGTCGCAGGCGAGCCGACGCACGGCCTCGGCGCTGAGGTGCCTGCCGGCGTCGAGAGCGGCGGTACCCAGCTGTCGGGTCAGCTCGTCGTAGCCGGTGGTGACGACGACCTGGGCGAGGTCGCCGCCGTTCTCGGGCAGCTCACCGGTCCGCAGGGCGAGCCGGCACACGTCGGCCAGGGCGTCGTGGCGGCGTTGCCCCGGGGTGCGGGAGTCGTCGGGCCCGGTGGGCGTGGTGAGCGGGTCGATGGCGGCGCGCAACGCGGCGGCGGCTTCGGTGTCGAGGATGCCGGCGAGGCGTAGCCGGCCGTCGGACTGCTCGCTGATCGTGACGTGCCGATCCCGGGCGGCCCGGGACTCCTGCGCCCGCAGCGCCGCCTCGGCGGCGGCCTGGGCGACGTCCGGGGCGACGTGGTCGAGGATACGGGTGCCGAGCCTGCGCAGCAGGGTGGCGTCGAACTGCGCCGCCCACTCGACGAGGACGCCGACGGCCTTGTCGGCAGCCTCCGTGCCGGCGGCGGTGTGGACGGTATCGACCGTGGCGGCGATGACCCGGACCTGCTCCACGTCGACCACCCCGCCGGCCAATGCGTCCCGCACCCCGGGCGGCGCGGTGTCGAGCGTGGCGGCCAGCTCGACCAGACGACGGGCGGCACCGACCCCGAGGCGCAGCCGGTCGCGCAGCCACACCGCGGTCGAGGACGCGCCCTGTGTCGTCGCGGTGCCGCGGCCGTCCAGCTCCCGTACGAGGGTCAGCTTGACCGCCGCCAGGCGCTGTTCCAAGCGATGTGTCGCATCCAATGCGGCCACGAGATCGTGCTCGCCCACGGCCCAGGTGGGCGTGTCGAAGCAGGCGGCCACCGCGGCCTCGGCCTGCCCCAACGCATCGATCACGATGAGAGACTAGAACACCTGTACGACATGTTCCGGTGTTGGCGGGAGCGGATCGCCGGGCCGGGGTGACGTAGCCTCCGGCCATGATCGAACGGGTGAAGGTCGCGGTTGTCGGGGTCGGTAACAACACGTCGGCACTGGTGCAGGGGCTTGCTCTGTACCGCCAGGGCGGCAGCCTGGTCGGAATCCGCAGGCCGATGATCGACGGGCTCGGGGTGGGGGACATCGACATCGTGGCGGCCTTCGCCACGTCCGAGCAGAAGATCGGTCGGGACGTCACCGAGGCAATCTTCCTGCCGCCCAACAACTTTCCTCGGCTGAACTGTGACCTGCCCAGAGCGGATGTGCCGGTCACGAAGGGCCTCGTCGACGCGAGCGAGGTGCCGCGGGTGGCAGCGGCGCTGGCCGGGGCGGAGGTGTTGCTCTACTCGGCGCCGAGTGGCCGGCCGGAGACCGCCCGGGCGTACGCCGTGGCAGCTCACACGGCGGGTGTCGCCTTCATCAACACCACCGCCGACCCGGTCGCCCGCGATCCACAACTGCTGGACAGCTTCGAGGCTGCCAGCCTGCCGTTGCTCGGCGACGACCTCGCCAGCCAGTTCGGCACCTCGGTGTTGCACAACGCGCTGCTGCGGCTCCTCGCGGAGCGGGGCCTCACCCTGGTCAGCTCCTACCAGGTCAATCTGGGCGGCACCGAGGACTTCCGCAACCTGGTCGAGAACCCCAACACCAAGAAGCAGTCCAAGCTCAACGCCCTGTCGGGGGCGGACAACGTGGAGGTGGCCCCGCTCGGATACCTGCCGCATCTCGCGTCGCAGAAGGTGGCTCACCTCAACCTCGAGGCGCAGGGTTGGGGTGGGACAGCGGTGAGCCTCGACGTGAAGCTGAAGGTGCACGACCCGAGCGGTGCCGCCGGCGTCAACATCGACCTCATCCGCATCGCGGCCAGCGCGCTACGGAACGGGCGTGGTGGCCACTCTGCCGAGGCGACCTCGTTGTTCAAGTCGCCGCCGGGGACGGCGATCTAACGTCCGTCTGCCTCAGGCCGCGCCGACGGAGCGGTAGACCTCCACTGTCTGCCGGGCGATGGCGTCCCAGGAGAAGTGCCGTACGGCGCGCTGCCGGCCGGCCAGGCCGAACCGCTCGGTGCGCGCCGGGTCGGCGAGCAGCGTGTTCATCGCGACCGCGAGGTCGGCCACGAAGCGGTCCGGGTCCAGTGGGGTGCCGGAGCCGTCGGTGGCCTGCTCGATCGGCACCAGCAGGCCGGTCTCGTCGTCGGCGACGACCTCGGGGATGCCGCCGGTCGCGGTCGCCACCACCGCCGTCTCGCAGGCCATCGCCTCCAGGTTGACGATGCCCATCGGTTCGTAGACCGACGGGCAGACGAAGACGGTGGCGTGCGTGAGCACCTGGATCACCTCGGGCTTGGGCAGCATCTCGGCGACCCAGACCACGCCGGAGCGGTTGGCCCGCAGCTCGGCGACCAGCTCCTCCACCTCGGCGGCGATCTCGGCGGTGTCCGGCGCGCCAGCGAGCAGGACGAGCTGGGTGTCCGCCGGCAACTCCCGGGCGGCCCGCAGCAGGTACGGCAACCCCTTCTGCCGGGTGATCCTGCCCACGTAGACCACGCTCGGGCGAGACGGGTCGACGCCGAGCCGGTCGAGCACGTCGGTGCCCTGATCCGGGGCGTACTGGATGGTGTCGATGCCGTTGTAGACCACCCGGACCCGGTCGGGGTCGATCTGCGGGTACGCGGTGAGCACGTCGTTGCGCATCCCGCCGCTGACCGCGATGACCGCGTCGGCGGCCTCCATCGCGGTGCGCTCGATCCAGGAGGAGAGCGCGTAGCCGCCACCGAGTTGCTCCGCCTTCCACGGCCGCAGCGGCTCCAGGCTGTGCGCGGTCACCACGTGCGGCACCCCGTGCAGCAGCTTCGCGGTGTGGCCGGCCAGGTTCGCGTACCAGGTGTGGCTGTGCACCACGTCGGTGCCGGCCGCGCCGGCGGCCATTTCCAGGTCCACACCCATCGTGCGCAGCGCGGCGTTCGCGCCGGTCAGGCCGGGCGGTTCGGCGTACGCGGTGACGCCCGGCTCGGTGCGCGGCAGGCCGAAGCAGTGCACGCGCACGTCGGCGAGGCGGCGCAACTCCCGAGCCAGGTACTCGACGTGCACGCCCGCGCCGCCGTAGACCTCCGGTGGGTACTCGCGGGTGAGAAGGTCAACGCGCAGAGGGGTGCGTTCCGTCATGACCTCGCACCCTAGTGCAGAAGACTCCCCGTACGAGTGGTGAAGTGGGACGCGGGTGGATAGCGTCGGGGCATGGCTGCCAAGGTGCTCGCGATCGTCCTGGCGGGTGGGGAGGGCAAGCGCCTGATGCCACTCACCACGGATCGGGCCAAGCCGGCCGTCCCGTTCGGCGGGATGTACCGCATGGTCGACTTCGTCCTCTCCAACCTGGCCAACGCCGGCTATCTCAAGATCGTCGTGCTGACCCAGTACAAGTCCCACTCCCTCGACCGGCACATCACCAAGACCTGGCGGATGTCCACGCTGCTCGGCAACTACGTCACCCCGGTGCCCGCGCAGCAGCGTCGGGGCCCGTGGTGGTTCGCCGGCTCGGCCGACGCCATCTACCAGAGCTTCAACCTCATCAACGACGAGCAGCCCGACTACGTGATCGTCTTCGGCGCCGACCACATCTACCGGATGGATCCGCGGCAGATGGTGGAGGACCACATCGCCTCCGGTGCCGCGGTGACCGTCGCTGGGATCCGCCAGCCGCTGTCGATGGCCGACCAGTTCGGCGTCATCGAGGTCGGCGAGGACGGCAAGCGGATCCGGGCGTTCCGGGAGAAGCCCACCGACGCGGTCGGCCTGCCCGACGCGCCGGATGAGATCTACGCCTCGATGGGCAACTACGTCTTCACCACCCGGGCGCTCTGCGAGGCGGTCGAGCGCGACGCCGAAGACAAGTCCAGCAAGCACGACATGGGCGGCAGCATCATCCCGATGCTGGTGGAGCGCGGCGAGGCCAACGTCTACGACTTCCGCGACAACGAGGTGCCGGGCAGCACCGACCGTGATCGCGGCTACTGGCGGGACGTGGGAACGCTCGACTCGTTCTACGACGCGCACATGGATCTGATCAACGTGCACCCCGTCTTCAACATGTACAACTTCGACTGGCCCATCTACACGGAGCAGCCGCCGTGGCCGCCGGCGAAGTTCGTCCACCAGTGGGGTGAGCGGGTCGGCCGGGCGGTCGGCTCGATGGTCTCCCCGGGTGTGGTGATCTCCGGCTCGCTGGTGGAGAACTCGATCGTCTCGCCGAAGGTGCGGGTGCACTCCTGGGCGCACGTCGAGGGCTCGGTGCTGATGGAGGGTGTGGAGATCGGCCGGCACGCTGTGGTCCGGCGGGCCATCCTGGACAAGAACGTGTTCGTCCCGGAGGGCGTCGAGATCGGCGTCGACCTGGAGAAGGACCGGCAGCGTTACACCGTCTCCGACAACGGCATCGTGGTGATCGGCAAGGGCCAGAAGGTCGTGCCGTGACCGACAGGTACTCCCCGAGGAGGTTCCCGCAGTGACCCACCCCCGTGCCGGCCAGCCCGCCGAGCCCGCCGACCTGGTCGACGTGCCGCGCCTGGTGACCGCCTACTACGCCGAGCATCCGGATCCCGCGGACCCGGCGCAGCAGGTCTCGTTCGGCACCTCCGGCCACCGCGGCTCCAGCCTGCGTAACGCCTTCAACTCCGACCACATCCTGGCGGTCACCCAGGCGCTCTGCGACTACCGGCGCGAGCAGGGGCTGGACGGGCCGCTCTTCCTCGCCCGGGACACCCACGCGCTCTCGGCGCCGGCCGCTGTGGACGCCCTGGAGGTGCTCGCCGCCAACGGGGTCACCGTGCTGGTGGACAGCCGCGACGGCTACACCCCGACCCCGGCGCTGTCGCACGCGATCCTCACCCACAACCGGGGGCGGACCAGCGGGCTCGCCGACGGCATCGTGATCACCCCGTCGCACAACCCGCCCGACGACGGCGGTTTCAAGTACAACCCCACCAACGGCGGGCCGGCGGACACCGACGTGACCCGGTGGATCCAGGACCGGGCCAACACCATCCTCGCCGCCGGGCTCAAGGAGGTCCGCCGGATCACCTACGCGCGGGCGCGGGCCGCCGACACCACCGGGGAGTACGACTTCCTCGCCAACTACGTCGACGACCTGCCGGCGGCGATCGACATCGACGCCATCCGCGACGCGGGGATCCGGATCGGCGCGGACCCGCTGGGCGGCGCGAGCGTGGCGTACTGGGGTGAGATCGCCGAGCGGCACCGTCTGGACCTGACCGTGGTCAACCCCACTGTCGACCCGACCTGGCGGTTCATGACCCTGGACGGCGACGGCAAGATCCGGATGGACTGCTCCTCGCCGAACGCGATGGCGTCGCTGATCGCCGCGCGGGCCGACTACCAGATATCCACGGGCAACGACGCCGACGCCGACCGGCACGGCATCGTCACCCCGGACGCCGGGCTGATGAACCCCAACCACTACCTGGCGGTGGCGATTCGTCACCTGTTCCGCACCCGCACCGAGTGGGGGCCGGCCGCCGCGGTGGGCAAGACCCTGGTCTCCTCGTCGATGATCGACCGGGTCGCCGCCGACCTGGGCCGGCCGCTGTTGGAGGTGCCGGTCGGCTTCAAGTGGTTCGTGCCCGGCCTGCTGGACGGCGCGGTCGGCTTCGGTGGCGAGGAGAGCGCCGGGGCGTCGTTCCTGCGCCGTGACGGCTCGACCTGGACCACCGACAAGGACGGCCTGCTGCTCTGCCTGCTCGCCGCCGAGATCCAGGCCACCACCGGGCGCAGCCCGAGCGAGCACTGGGCGGAGCTGGCCGAGCGTTTCGGCGCCCCCGCGTACGCCCGGATCGACGCCCCGGCCACCCGGGAGCAGAAAGCAGTGCTCGGCAAGCTCTCCCCGGAGCAGGTCACCGCCACCGAGCTCGCCGGTGAGCCGATCACCGCGACGCTGACCACCGCCCCCGGCAACGGCGCACCGATCGGCGGCCTGAAGGTCACCACCGAGTCCGGCTGGTTCGCCGCCCGCCCGTCCGGCACCGAGGACGTCTACAAGATCTACGCCGAGTCCTTCCAGGGCCCGGAGCACCTCAAGAAGATCCAAGAAGAGGCCAAGAACCTGGTGGACTCGGTCCTGGCCCAGGCCTGAGCCCTCTCGTCCAGAAAGTTGATCAAGAGGTTTGCGTCATGACACGCCACGCGGCGTAACGCAACCCTCTTGATCAACCGGGTGAAGGGTGGGGTGGGTTAGCAGGGTGGGGGGATTTCTTGTTGGGTGCGTCGGCGTAGTTCCTCGGGGAGCAGTTCGCGGAGCTGCTCGGGGAGGAACGGCAGGTCGAGCAGGGTCATCTTCAACTGGTTGCGCTCCTGGTAGCGCAGCGGGTCAAAACGGACCACGAGGCCGGCGTTGCGGCGGTACGTGATGTCCACGGCCCCCTCCGTCGCCGCGTCGCGGAACACCAGCCCGTCCATCTCCACCACGACCGGCGACGAGTCGGGTCGGAGCTCCAGCCGGATCTTCTCGTCCGGCGAGAGCACCACGGACCGGGAGATGCCGGCCATCGGCGCCGACGGCGTGATCACCACCGAGTCGGCGGCGGGGGAGATCAGTGGACCACCGGCGGCGTAGCTGTACGCCGTCGAGCCGATCGGGGTGCTGACCACCACGGCGTCACTGCGGTAGTAGCCGTACTGCTGGCCGTCGATGGCGAGGGTGACGCTGACGAAGCCGGAGCCGGGCTGGCGCACCAGCGCGATGTCGTTGAACGCCACCACGTCGTCGCCACACACGTCGCAGGCGAGGCAGGCGTGCGACTCGATGGTGAACTCCTTCGACAGCAACCGGCTCAGCGCGTCGGGCAGCTCCGGCGGCTCGATCTCGACGAGAAACCCCAGATGACCCAGGTGTACGCCGAGCACCGGCTTCGGGTCGAGGACGGCGGAGCGCAGCGCACCCAACATGGTGCCGTCGCCGCCGACGCTGATCAGGGCGTCGGCGCGGGCCGCCACCTCGTCCGCCGGCACCGGCACGATGCAGGACGAGACGCGATGCTGGTCCTCCTCGCGCACCATCAGCGTCTTGTGGTGACGCTTCGCCCACCGTTCGATGATGCTGACCACCTCGGTGACATCCCGGGTGGGGTGCAGCACAAGTCCCAGACCCGACACCCGTACAGCTCACCACATCGGCGGTGACCGTACCCGGCGTACACCGAAGGTGCGCCGACGGTCCGCGGACCGTCGGCGCACCTCGCCGCCATCGGGGCGGGGCTGCCCGGTGAGGTGGGGTCAGCGAGCGGGCGACCAGGTCATCGCGGGCCGCCGGAGGCAGACACTCCAACCCGAAGCCCAGGTACACGGTGTCCCCGGTGACCACCACCGAGCACTCCTCGAACGTCTGCTGGCTACGCGACCAGTCGTTGGCGTTGCCAGCGGAGCCGGGCGGTGGGCCGGCCACCGTCCAGCCGACCAGGTCGGCCGACCCGAACGAGGTCTCCGCCACTGTCGACCCGTCAACCAGCACCCGGGCGTCGTCCAGGAAGACGCCGAGACCCTGGGTGCTCCAGTCCGAGGCGTACGTGATCGACACCTCGACCTGCTTACCGGCGTAGCCCGACAGGTCGACCACGAACTCCTTCCCGCCTCCCGACGACCCGGTCGCCGCGTTCCAGCTGCCGGTGTTCCCGGCGGGGGAGCAGTCCGCGCCCTGGTAGTGCGCGAGGAACTGGTGCAACTGCTCCACCCAACCCTCGGCGCAGCTGTCCCCGGTGACCGTGCTGGTCTTGTCGTTGGCGTCCGGCAGGGCCGTCCAGTCGTCGCTATGCACCTCGTGCGCCTCGACGAACATGAAGTCCCAGTCCTGCTCGATCTCGTAGGAGGTGAAGAAGCGCAACTCTGAGCTGCTCGCCCCGGTGAGGTCCACCGTGCGCGTGAGCCGCTTGTACGACTCGTCGGTCTGCCCGCTGTACAGGTACCACTCACCCGTCCGCGGATCGAACGGCGCGCGCCGCCCGGTCGGGCCCAGCCCACCAGCGCGGAACTGGCGAACTGCGGGAACTCGTCCGGCGGCAGGAAACTCGACGTGGTCAGGAGCGACCCGGTGTGCGCCTGGTTCTCCGCCGAGCTGGAAGCGTTCAACTGCCCGTCGAAGCCGGTGAACGGCGCGTCGGTCCCGGCGACCGGGAACGGCTTTCCCTCCGGGCCGGCTCCGCCGTCGCTGACGTAGGTGTGCGCGCCCAGCCAGTACTGCTGGAAGTCGGCGAACAGCGGCAGACAGCTGGCGGCCACGGCGTCGGTGCACTCCGGTGGCGCGTCCGGGTGATAGACGTACGACCCGTTGGCGCCCTGCGCGAACAACGCGTACTGGCCGCTGACCAGCAGTTTGCCGCCCTCGTTCAGGTAGTCCCGAACGGCCAGTTCGGTCTCCAGTGCCGCCCCGGCCGTCGTGCCGGCCACCTGACCGGGGGAGCGCAGGATCACGTCGTCGCCGGTTTCCCAGACCACCGCCTCGTAATGCGAAAGCACGCTGAGCGGGTGCGGCCACGTCGGCGATCGCCAGTCGTCTCGGTCTCATCGCGCCTCCTTGGGTGAAGGACCTGTAGGCGCGAGCCTTCGGCGTGGCGTGATCGATGTCAAACGGTCGATGGGTTGCATGGCGTCTGAACGTATCGGTGTGACTGCGGCGAGCGACCGCGGGTGGAGGCGTGAATCGGCGAGCGCTTATCCCCGTTTGCGTAACTTGACCGAATCCGTGTCGTTGAGTGGGCAGATGGCGACGGGGCCGCCGACGCGTGTGCGCGCACAGGCCCGAGGGCCTGAGGCTCACGACATGGCTAGCCCAAGGAGAACCGTTGAAGGTTGTGGTAACCGGGGGAGCGGGCTTCATCGGCTCCAACCTGGTACGTGCGCTCGTCGACACTCCGCAGGTCGACGAGGTCGTGGCCGTGGATGATCTCTCCACGGGCTCGCTCGACAATCTGCTTGACGTTCCCGTGCGGCTGGTGGCCGGCACGATCCTGGATCCGGAGGTGCTCGACGACGCCCTCTCCGGTGCCGCGAGCGTGGTCCACCTCGGCGCTCTCGGTTCCGTGCCGCGCTCGATCGACGATCCACTGCGCAGCCACCACGCCAACGCCACCGGGACTCTCACCGTGCTGGAGGCGGTTCGGCGGCACCAGGTGCCCCAGGTTCTACTCGCCTCGTCGTCGTCGGTCTACGGCGCGAACCCGGTCCTGCCCAGGCAGGAGGGTCTGCGGCCGATGCCGGTGAGCCCGTACGCGGTGTCGAAGTTGGCGACCGAGGCGTACGCCATCGCGTACGCCTCCTGCTTCGGCATGAAGGTGTTGCCATTCCGATTCTTCAACGTCTACGGGCCGCGCCAGGCGGCCGATCACGCGTACGCCGCGGTGGTGCCACGCTTCGTCCGAGCAGCTCTCGACGGTAGTCCGCTGCAGGTGCACGGAGATGGCACGCAGACGCGCGACTTCACCTACGTCGGCAGCGTCACCTCGGTGATCGTCGACGCGATCCTCCGCGGTGTGTCGTCACCGGACGTGGTCAACCTCGCCTTCGGTGCGCGGATCTCGCTGCTGGAGCTCATCGGGGAGTTGGAATCGGTGCTGGGGCGTCGGCTGGAGGTCGTGTGCGGCCCGTCCCGGGCCGGTGACGTGCACGACTCGCAGGCCGACTCTTCCCGCCTGCAGGAACTGTTTCCTGAGTTTCGTCGCTTCCCGCTGCGTGTCGGCTTGGAGGCCACCGTCAGTTGGATGTCCGGCCGCGTGCCTGCGGGCCGCTGACCTCGGCTCGGGCCCCGCATGCACCGTGCCGCGCAGGACGCTGGCCAGGGGCCCGATGTCGACGATCGGATCGTCCAGGCCGTCGCGCCGCAGGACTCGGACCGGATCCGCAGCCGCCGACTCATCTCCGGAATAGGTACGGCCGTTTTGAGCCGGGGCACCAATGTTCTCGTGCCGCTCCTGCTCATTCCGGCCACGCTGTCGTACCTGGGCACCGACCGCTATGGCCTGTGGATGGCGGTGACCGCGCTCACCGGCATGGTCGCCTTCGCCGACCTCGGCCTGGGCAACGGTCTGATGACGAAGCTGGCACCGTGCCTCGCGGCCGGTGACATCGAGCGGGCCCGCCGCTACGTGTCCAGCGCGTACCTGGTGTTGGGGGGCACCGCGGGGGCGATCACCGCCCTGCTCTGGCTGTTGGGTGGTCGCGTTCCGTGGGATGCCGTGTTCAACGTGACCGGTGCGGTGAGCCCGGCGGAGGCGCGCTCGATCTCCCTGATCTGCCTGACCGCATTCGTGGTGAACGTTCCACTGTCGTTGGTGAATCGAGTGCAGTACGCCCGCCAGCAGGTGGGCCTGAGCAACATCTGGCAGGGCGTCGGCGCCGGGCTTGCGCTGCCGTTCGCGCTCGCGGCGATCGCGGCCGGGATGTCGGCGACGGTGGTGGTCGCCGCCACTGTCGTCGGCCCGGTGCTGGTGAACGTCGTGAACACGGTGTGGACCTTCGGTTGGCGGGTGCCTGAACTCGCTCCGTGGGCCGGCAGGGCCACCGGGAGGCTCACCCGGGAACTCCTCGGCCTGGGCGGGTTGTTCTTCGTGCTGACGATCGTGATGTCAATGGCGACGAATGCGGACACGTTGATCATCGCGCACCGCCTCGGTCTCGAGAGCGTGACCGAGTACGCGGTTCCGGCCCGTTTCGTCACCCAGCTCGGCCTGCTTGTGACGCTGGTCAACGTCCCCCTGTGGGCGATGAACGGAGACTCCCTGGCTCGCGGCGAGGTGGAATGGGTCCGGCGCACCGCCCGCCGGATGACATACGTCTCCGTGTGCTGCGCACTCGTGCCGACCGCAGGTCTCGTTCTCGTGGGCGACCGACTCTTCTTCCGTTGGCTGGGCGTGCCGATCGGGCAGGACCGGTGGTTGTTGATCGGCCTGGCCGCATGGCTGGTCATGCTCGCCGCCATCTCACCCCGGTTCATGGTGCAGAACGCCGCAGGCGTGGTGCGACCACAACTGCTGGGTTGGGGGCTCTACCTGGTGCTGTCGGTCGTCGCGAAGTGGTACGGCGTCGGGTGGTACGGGATCTCAGTCGTCCCGTACATCGGCGTCGGCTGTTACCTGCTGACCGTGCTGCCGGCCGCACTCTACGGCTACCGCAGGGCGCTTCTGCTGCACAGCCCAGCGGGAGCTCACCGGTCGAACGATCGACACGACGAGAAAGGCCGACTCGATGATCATGAAGCGCCGCTCCAGGTCCACGGGTGACCGATGATCCGGCGGAAGGGCTGGATCGCCTACACGGGCCCGTTCTCCTTTCCCTGGGGGCAGGCGGGATCGCGACGGGTCAACGGCATGGCCTGCACGCTGGCCGCGGGCGGTCACGACGTCGTGGTCGTCAGCGGCGCCGGCGGACCCGCTCAGCCAGCCCGGCTCGACGGGGTGGATGGGCCGGGCTCGGTCTCGTACGTCGGACTGGACGAAGAACCCGCGTCGGCCGGCCGTACCTTCAGCGACGCGGCTCAGGCGTTCCTGCGCCGCGGCCGCCGCATCACCCAGTGGCTGGACGCGCAGCCGACGAAACCGTCTCACGTCTTCGTCTACGGGGGTGGTGCGCAGTACATGCTGCACCTGCGGCGATGGTGCCAACGGCACAAGGTTCCGCTGATTCCGGACATCGTGGAGTGGTACAGCCTGAGTCAACTGCGGGCCTCATACATCGGACCAACGCACCTGAGCTCGAAGGTCGCCCTGCGCTACCACTACCCCCGCTGCGACGGGGTGATAGCGATCAGCTCCTTCCTCGAAGAGCACTACCGATGCCGGGGGGTGCCGGTGCTGAGGGTCCCACCGACGCTCGACGTCGAGGGCCTGACCATCGGCGAGCGGCAGGTCGACGACTCGCTCGACCTGAGCCTGGTCTACGCCGGGACGCCGGGGCGTAAGGATCTGTTGGCGGCCATCGTCCAGGCCGTCGACCGGGTGGACAGCAAGGGGGTACGGATCCGCCTCCGCGTGCTCGGGCCGAGCGTGGCGCAGGTCCGGGAGCTGCTCGGCGGACCGGTGCCCACCAGCACCGAAGTCCTCGGCCGCCTCGCACAGCAGGAGGTGCCCGCAGAGATCAGGCGGGCCGACTTCAGCGTGCTGATGCGTCGTCCGGCCAGATTCTCCGAGGCCGGATTCCCCACCAAGTTCTGTGAGAGCTTGGCCAACGGCACCCCGGTCATCGCCAACCTGACCAGCGATCTCGGCAGCTATCTGCGTACTGGCCAGGAAGGTATCGTCTGCGCGGACTACTCGGTCGAAAACCTGACCGAGGTCCTGTTGGCAGCGGCACGGATCGCTCCCGGCGAGCGTGGCCGGATGCGGCGGGCGGCGCGGGAGCGTGCATTGCGCTCCTTCGACTACCGGGCCTACGCCGAGCCGATGAACGCCTTCCTGCAAGCGGTGCGCTGAACCGGCCGAGCGAATCCCGCGTCAGCGTCCGGCACCGGACCGCACTGGGACGCTCGGTCGACTCTCGCCGGCGAACTTGCGCTCGGCCGCCGTTGCCGCGAACCTCGGGCCAGCCACCGTCCGAGAACCGCCGACCGCTGCCCGCCAGGTCTGGGTGCGGGGTCTGCGATGCTGGCCCGCCGCTGGCGGATTGGTCCACGCGGTCGCAGAGACGAGGGCAAGGAGCAGCCAGGCGGCCTGCGACGTCTGCCATTCACCGCTGAGCCAGATCGGCAGAAGCGCGGCCACGGTGAGCCCCGCCAGTCGTCGCTGCGTCGCACCGGTTCGCGCCGCGGCGACCATCGCGGTGGCGATTGTTCCCACGTACAGCAGCAGGCCAACCAGGCCAAGGTCATTGCCGAGGTTCAACACGAGGTTGTGTGCGCCGATGTTGTACGGGCTGTTCTCCCGGAAGATGCCTGCACCGATACCGGTGAGGAGCGACTCCTGCCAGCTGTGCAGTGCCTCGGGCCAGACGAGCAGTCGCCCGGACATGTCGCCGGTGGGTCGTCCGAAGAGACCGTCCAGCCATGCCGTCCCACTTTGCGGCGTCGTGCCCGCCGCTACGACGACGATCGCGGCCATCGCGCACACCCCGACGCCGATCCACGAGGCCCGGGGGGCCATCCGGCTGATCGCAAGGTAGACGATTGCCAACGTCAGGGCGATCGCTGCCCCCCGCGACCCACCCAGGAGGATACCGAAACCGAACATGGCCATGGCGGTCAGCGAGGCGACCTTGACCACCAACGACCGGCCGTGGCAGATGATCAGCAGGATCGCGGCCAGTGCCCCTGTGACGAGGGTGTAGGCCGTGAAGTTGACCGTGATGCCCTCGATACCGGCGCGGAGCGTGAGATCGAGGAGCGCCGCACCTTGGCGTCCCGAGGCGTTTTCGTTGATCAGACGGACACCGGTTGCGAGGCAACCAGCGAGGAAGGCCAGGCCTATGAAACGCTGATGAGGCCGAGCGGCGATGACGTGTCGGGCAGCGACGAACAGACAGCACGCTGCGGCGTACATGTAGGCCGCCTTTCTCGTCACCTCCTCGTTGCTCGTCCACAAGAGAGTGGCGAAGGCCCAGGCGGAGGTGGTGATCGCCAGGAGATCCGGAAGCCGCAGGCGGGGCATCCGACCGCTGATCAGCACCGCGACCGCGGCGGCGGGCCCCACGTACCAGAGCGACCAGAACGGGTCCCAGGCGGCCATGAAGACGGTGAAGCCGAGCAGCAGCAGTCCAGGCCACTCAGTCGCCAGTACGGGCCGGCCCTCGATCTCCCGAACGCTGACACGACGCGTCGACTCCTCGGGCCTCAGGTGACTCATTGTCTCTCCGCCTGTTCGATCCGACGCCAGGCCGGCACGATCCTCGTTGTCTGTCTGCGGCTGCGCTGCCGTTGGCCGACGCCTCACGTGAAATTCCGATCTGAAGGCGTCACATTGCAGCCGCCGAACGGCATAACCCGGTTCTGTATATCAGTGTTTGTCCGGCGATCAGGCGGTTTCGGGCTCCAAGGGTAGAGCCCACACGCCCGTTGTCGTCACCATGAATGCGACGCGGTCGGCCAGTTTCCGCTCCACTGGGGACGGCTGGCGGGCCCTGTGTCAGGCCGAGCGCGCCACCACCCGTCCCGCCGTTGCGTCGTGCACGGCCTGGTAGAAGGCATCACGCCGGGGAGTGAGGGACGCCCGGGAGTACCGATGGGCGTGCGCGAGGTTGCGAGCCGAAGCCGTGGTCATCCGCTCCGGGTCCCGGAGCATCTCGCGGATCATCCGGGCTAGACCCTCCGGGTCGTCGGGCCGCGCCAGGTCCGTTGGCGGTAACAGTTCAGGAATCCCGCCAACGCTCGTCCCGATGGCCGGCAGGGCGCGGGCCATCGCCTCGATCAGAGCTCGGGGGAGTCCCTCGGTGCGGGACGGCATGACGAAGAGATCGGCGTCGTCCAGCCGCCGGCGTAACGCCTCTCCCGGGGGAACCCAACCCACGAACGCGACCTGGTCCGCCACGCCGAGGCGGGCAGCGAGTTGCTCGAGTCGCGGCTGAAATCGCCCCGTTCCGATCTGCGACAACCGGACGGGAACGCCCTCGCGGTCCAACTGTGCGACCGCGGTGATCAGGGTATCGAAACCCTTGTACATCTGGTCCATCGTGCCGACAGTGATGATGTGGTGCGTAACGCGGCAGCTGTGTCCGCGGCCCGCCGGCGCGAAGGCCGGTGCCGGGAGGTCGATGCTGGACGCCGCCACGGCCAGTGCACCGGGGCGGCTCGGGTATCTGGACTGCAGATGGCGCTCGGTCACGTACGAGGCGGCGATCGCCGAGTGGCACTCCCGGCGCAGCCGGGCCGCGAACCGGCGTCGCAGCAGGGGGCGTAGCGGGTGCTCGATGACGCCGGGCGCGAACACGTCGTACGGGTCCGCCACCACTTCCACGCCGTACGGCAGTTGTAGGCGACCGCGGTGACCCGCCAGGAGCGTACCGATGGCTGATGGCACTCGCAGGATCACCGCGTCGTGATTCGTCGCGGCTCCGCGAACGGCTGCCTGAATCGCTGGCCGAGCCGAGACATACTGCCGCGGCCCGACGTAGTACGGCACGGGCCACACTTCGATGTCGTCCCCGTCGACTCGCCGGGCGCCGTCCGGTGCAGCCGTCACCTCGCGGACCCGAGCCATCACCCGAACCCGGTGAAACGTCGTCAGGTACCGGACCCAGAAGCCGTGGTCCGGCCCATCGGTCGTCCACACCGCGCCATCGGGAGTACGGGAGAATCGGGCCTCGGAGGTGACGACCACTCTCACCGGCGCCGCCCACGGACGGCGACAGCCTCGATGGTGTCGGCGACCGTCACCGCCGACCTGCGGTTGTCGAACAACTCGACCATCCGGCTTCGCGCCGCACGCCCCCGATCGGCCAACGTGCCGTCCTCGAACGCCGTGTGGGCCTGTGACAAGGCGTCGGTCAGCGCCGGGATGTCGTCCATCGGCACCACCCACCCGCACTGCTCGTCGACCGTTTCCGGTAGGCCGCCGGCCTGGCTGACGATGCTCGGTACCGCCATGGCTCCGGCCTCGACGGCCGCCCCGTGGCTCTCGCCCAGCGACGGACTGACGCTGACGTCTGCGGCGACGTACCAGGGGCGAACATCGTCCACCGTCTCCAACCACGTGATACCCGGGTCGGCGTTGATCCCGAAGCGGTCGATCAGTTCGAGCCGATGGCGTTCACCCTCCTCTGCCCAGCCGCCGCCGACGACGAGAAGGTGCGAGTTCGGATGGCGCTCGCGGAACCGACGCCAGGCCGGGAAGAGCAGGTCGTGTCCCTTGATACCGCGGCCCCGGTTGACGAGTCGGATCGGTGGATACACGTAGGCGACCATGATGGCGAGGAACGTGTCGGCGCCGATCCCCAACTCCGCGCGTGCCTTCGCTCGCGCCTCGACGGGGACCCGGGGGTCGAAGTCGAGGCCGGCGACCGGGGTGGCCGTGGGGGCGAGCCAGTCCGGTCGATGGCGGTCGGTGTTGACTCCGTAGGTCGCGACCGTTCGACGCTCGGGTGGGCACCCCAGTTCCCCGTACCGGTCTGCGGCGTGTTGGCAGCCGCAGATGATGACGTCGTCCAACCGCCACAGCAGGCGCTCGAACGGACGGATGAGCGGGGACTCCAGGTAGAGCGGGCCGGCGACCATGTGCACGCGACGGACCGGCAGGCCGAGCGTCGCGATCCGGCCGGCGAACGCGGACGCGAGCAGGTGATAGTGGAGAACGTCCGGACGTAGCCGGCGAATCAGTGCCCGTAGGCCGAGCAGCTTGCGCAGGCTGGGGGCGCCGACGCGGAAGTCGAACGGCGACTCGGCCACCTCGAAGCCTCGTCGCCGCAGCTCGACGGTGAGCCGACCCGGCCCGGGCGGCAGAATGACGACTACCTCATGGCGCCGTCTGCGAAGCTCTTCGATCTGCGGCAGGATCCACATCCCGCCCTCGTTGGTCTTGACGAGGACAGCCACCCGCAGGGGCCGGATGTTCTCCTCTGATCCATCTTCCGGCACGTAGGGGCGGAGGATCTCCGGACGTGCGAAGTGGGAGTTCATCGGGCTGGTACCCCTTTGACGACGGCGTGCGACGGGACGTCCCGGACGACGCAGGCCGCCGCGCCGACGGTGGCGCCGGTCGCGACGTGACGCTGCTGGAGGACGACGGCGCCAGCGCCGACCAGCGCACCGCTGTCCACCCGGCAGTCGCCGGAGACGGCGGCCAGTGGATTGATCGATACGAAATCACCGAGAGCGCAGTCGTGTCCGACTGTCGCGTTCTGGTTGACGTGGACGTGCCGGCCCAGAACGACGTTGGTGGTGATCCGCGCGCCGGCGAAGACCAACAGCCCTTCGCCGTGGACGAGGTCCGGTCCCACCGTCGCGTCCGGATGCACCAGCACCGCTGCGGGCCGTGGATATGCCGCCATCCTGTCGACCACTGTCTGCCTTCCGCGCGGGTCGCCGATGCCAAGGGCCACGTGCGTCTCCGCCGGAAGCGTCGCTAGAACGTCGATCCGGCCCAGGTAGTCGGCGCCGAGTGCGCGTAGGCGCTTCAGGTTGACCTCACTCGGCGCATCGTCGACGAAGCCACCTATCCGCCAGCCGGATCCGGCCTTGGATGCCTTGTTGACGGCCTGGACGATCGTGAGAACTTCCCGGCCGTGTCCACCGCAGCCCACGATCACGAGGTCCGTGACCATGACCGGTTCCTCTCGCAAAGAAGATCCACAATTACGTCTCCGGTGCTGTCGACAGGTGGGCGGATCCGTCTTGCGGGGCAGGCTTCTGCGCGCCGGCTCGCCACGACGAGACGGACCCACCCCGTCAACGTCAATTAACACCGGGACGTTACGGTAGAAATGAAATCTTTCGGTCGCTCGCGGCAGGCGCAGCCATGTCTGGCGGCCCGCTGTATCGCAGGCCCTGGGCGTCGCAGGTGGCAGATGATCGCCGCGCCGAACACCGCCTCGATGTCGCGATCCTCTGCGACACGATGCCACGCCCTGCCGTCGTAGGGATGCGTCCGCAAACAGTTTCGGCCGGGTCCGGGGTGGCGCTGAGGGCATGTGCGGCGCGCGCCGGCTCACGCCGGTCCGTATCTGCTGCTCAGAGCATTCGTTGAGCCGGATGGCCGTGACCGGTGGGGAACCAACCTGGCCGCCGGTTGCCGGTGCCCCGGTCGTGCAGCGCGTAGTGCTCCGTCAGGGGCTGGCGGGTGGAAGCCGCCCGTCGGATAACGAACGGGAGAACCGATGAGCGTGATGACCGCGGGCCGCCGGGTACTGATCACCGGCGGGACCGGATCCTTTGGACAGACCATGGCTCGGCGCCTGCTCGACCGCGATGTCGCCGAGGTGCGGATCCTCAGCCGGGACGAGGCCAAGCAGGAAGCCATGCGGCGTTCCCTCGGCGACGATCGGGTGCGCTATCACGTCGGCGACGTCCGCGACGTCGACACCGTGCTGCGGGCCACTCGGGGGGTCGACTACGTCTTCCACGCAGCGGCACTCAAGCAGGTGCCGTCCTGCGAATTTTTCCCCCTCGAAGCGGTACGCACCAACATCCTCGGCAGCGGCAACGTGGTCGAGGCTGCCGCCCACAACGGCGTCAGCTCGGTGGTCGTGCTCAGCACCGACAAGGCCGTCTACCCGGTGAACGCGATGGGCATGAGCAAGGCGCTCATGGAAAAGGTCGCCCAGGCGTACGCCCGGAACAACCCCAACAGCGCCACCACCGTCTCCTGCGTCCGGTACGGCAACGTGATGTACTCGCGCGGCTCAGTGATCCCGCTCTTCATCGAGCAGATCAAGGCGGGCCGTACGCCCACCGTCACCGAACCCACCATGACCCGCTTCCTGATGTCGCTGGCCGACTCGGTCGAACTGGTCGAGCACGCCTTCCATAACGCCCGCCCCGGCGACGTGTTCATTCGCAAGGCCGCCGCCTGCACGATCAGCGACCTGGCCGAGGCGGTCTGCCAGCTCTTCGAGGTGCCGTTCAAGCTGGACATCATTGGCGTGCGGCACAGCGAGAAGTGGCACGAGACCCTCGCGAGCCGGGAAGAACTGGCCCAGGCCGACGACTTCGGTGACTTCTTCCGGGTGCCGCTGGACGCGCGGGACCTCAACTACGCGTTGTACGTCTCCGAGGGTGAGCTGGGCGAGAGGCCCCGCGAGGACTTCAACTCGGCCAATGCCACCCGGCTCGGCGTACCCGAGATCGTGGAACTGCTCAAGACGCTGCCGGAGATCCGGGCGGAGCTGGCGCTGCGCGATCCGGCGCTGGCGTGCTGAGCCTCGCCGTCACCGGCGCCGGCGGCTTCCTCGGCTGGCACCTGCGGGTCCTGCTGCGGGCGCTCGGCTGGCCTGAGCCGACAGTGCTGACCCGCGCCGACCTCGCCGCCCCGGCCGTGGTCGCCCGCAAGATCGCCGGAGTGGACCGGGTGCTGCACCTGGCCGGGGTCAACCGGGGTGAACCCGCCGACGTGGCCGCCGGCAACGTCCAGCTCGCCGCCCAGCTCGCCAGCGGCCTGCGTGCCTGCTCGGACCCGCCCATCGGTGTGGTCTTCGCCAACTCGGTGCAGGCCGGCAACGGCACCCCGTACGGCGACGCCAAGGCCGCCGCCGCCAGCATCCTCGCCGACACCGGCGTGCCGCTGGACGACCTGCTGCTGCCCAACCTGTACGGCGAGCACGGCCGGCCCTGGTACAACTCGGCGGTCGCCACCTTCTGCCGGGTGCTCGCCGAGGGCGGTCAGCCGGAGGTGCACGCCGACCGTGAGATGGACCTGGTGCACGTCACCGACGCGGCGGCCCGGCTGGCCGGCGTCGCGGCGGGAGGCTCCTGGGACCCGGCGATGCCGGCGCTGCGGATCGGGGTCCGCGACCTCGCCGACCAGCTCGGCTCATACGCCGGCGTCTACCGCACCGGTGAGATCCCCCCGTTGCACAACCGGCACGAAGTACGGCTGTTCAACACGTACCGGTCGCACTGCTTCCCGGCGCACTACCCGCTCGCCCTGCCCACCAGGGCCGACGCCCGGGGTGCGCTGGTCGAGACGGTGAAAACGCACGGTGGAGCGGGGCAGACGTTCTGCTCCACCACCCGACCCGGCATCACTCGGGGCGAGCACTTCCACCTGGCCAAGGTGGAGCGGTTCGTGGTGCTGCGTGGCACGGCCGAGATCAGCCTGCGCCGGATCGGCGACACCGAGGTCATCCGGTTTCGGGTGAGCGGTGATGAACCGGTCGTGATCGACATGCCGACCATGTGGGCGCACAACATCACCAACACCGGCCAGGACGAGCTGCTCACTCTCTTCTGGACCAATGAGCTGTTCGACTCGGAGCGGCCCGACACGTGGCCGGAGTCGGTCGGTGACGAGCACCGAGTGCCGGCCGGCGTCCGGTGATCGACCTGCGGAGGAAGAACATATGACCCGGGTTATGACCGTCGTCGGCACCCGTCCTGAAATCATCCGGCTGTCCCGGGTGCTCAGCCGGCTCGACGAAACCGTCGACCACGTGCTGGTGCACACCGGGCAAAATTGGGACACCACCCTCTCCGACGTGTTCTTCACCGAACTGCGCCTTCGGGAGCCCGACCGGTTCCTGCGCGTCGACACGTCGTCGTTGGGTCGGGTGCTCGGCGGGGTCCTCGTCGGCATGGAGGCGGCGATCGCCGAGGTGCGGCCGGACGCGCTGCTCGTACTCGGCGACACCAACAGCTGCATAGCCGCGCTGATGGCCCGCCGGATGCGGGTGCCGGTCTACCACATGGAGGCCGGCAACCGCTGCTTCGACCTGAACGTGCCGGAGGAGACGAACCGGCGGCTGGTCGACCACGTTGCCGACTTCAACCTGGTCTACACCGAACACGCCCGGCGCAACCTGCTCGCCGAGGGCCTGCACCCGCGAAGGATCCTGCACACCGGCTCACCGATGCGCGAGGTGCTGGAGCACTACCAGGCAGCGATCGGCAAGTCGACCATCCTGCGTCAGCTGGAACTGGACCGGGGCGGATACTTCCTGGTCAGCGCGCACCGGGAGGAGAACGTCGACCGGCCCGACCGGCTCCGGCGGTTGCTCGACTGCCTGGTCGCGGTCCGTGACCGTTGGGGTCTGCCGGTGCTGGTCTCCACCCATCCACGGACCCGTAAGCGGCTGGAGGCGCTGGCAGCGGACGCCACCGCGATGGACGGCATCGCCTTCCACGAGCCGTTCGGCCTGCTCGACTACGTGCACCTGGAGACCATGGCGTACTGCACGCTGTCGGACAGCGGGACGATCAGCGAGGAGGCTGCCATCCTCGGCTTCCCGGCGGTGACGCTGCGTGAGTCGATCGAACGCCCCGAGGCGCTCGACGCGGGCGGGATCATCATGACCGGCCTCGACCCGCAGGGCGTGGTCGAGGCGGTGGCGGTGACGGTGGCGCAGGTCGCCGCGCAGGGGGTGCCGTGCCCGGTCGACTACCAGGTGCCCGACACCTCCCGGCGGGTGGTCGACTTCATCCTCTCCACCGTGCGCCGCCACCACGACTGGGCGGGCATCCGGCACTGACCCCACGGCGGGCGAGCGGTGGTCCGGCGGGACCGACCACCGGCCGCCCGGCGCCATGCTCAGCGGCGGCGGGCCGCCACGTCCTCCACGATGTCGGCCACCTCGGCCGCCGCCCGCAGGTCGTCGAAGGACGCCCGCACGTGTCGGCGGGCCAACCGGCCGCGCAGGGTGAGTGTGCCGGTGACCCAGCCCTGGTACGCCGCGTCGAGCGCGCCAAGCAGGGCCACCGGATCGGCCGGTGGCACTACCCAGCCGGAGCGTTCGGTGATCGCCTCGGGCAGACCGCCAGCGGCACTGACGATGCTCGGCACGCCCATCGAACCGGCCTCCACTGCCGATCCCGGCCCATCGCACAGTGACGGGGAGACGCTGACGTCGGCGGCGGCGTAGCAGGGCCGCACGTCCGGGACCGACTCGACCCAGGTCACCCCCGGATCGCCGGCCACGCCAAACTGATCGCTGAGCCGCCGCCGGTAGTCTTCCCCGGCAGCCGTCCAGCCGCCCCCGACCAGCAACAGATGCGCGTCCGGGTGCCGGCGGCGGAACGTCCGCCACGCGGCCAGCAGCACCTCATGCCCCTTCACGCCCCGACCCGAGCGGACCAGACGCATGGGCGGGTAGACGTGGGAGACCATCACCGCGAGGAATGCGGCCTGGTCGATCCCCAGTTCTGCGCGGAGCTTCGCCCGTTGGTCCGGGCCAGTCGCGTCCGGGCTGAACGCGTCGGTGTCCACCCCGTACACGGCGACCGGGCGTCGCTGCGGCGGGCAGCCCAGCTCCCCGTACCGGACGGAGGCATACCGGCAGCTGCAGATCACCACATCGTCCAGCCGCCACATCATCCGCTCCACTGACCGGACCAGCCGGGACTCCAGATACGCCGGGCCGGCCACCATGTGCACCCGACGCACCGGCAGACCCAGCGTGGCCAGCCGCACCGCGTACGCCGAGGCGATGAGGTGGTACTGCACCACGTCAGGGCGCAGCCGGCGCAGCAGCGCACGTAGCCGCAACAGCCCGATGGGAAGGTACCGGCCCATCGTGAAGTCGTACGGCGAGGCGAGCACCTCGATGCCCCGGCGTTCCAGTTCGTCGCTGAGCTGACCGGACCCGGGCGGCAGCACCACGGCCACCTCATGCCCCCGGTGCCGCAGCTCTTCCACCTGGGGGAGCAGCCACATTCCGCCCGCGTTGGTCTTGACCAGCACCGCGATACGTAACCGTCGCGGACTGGGCGGATGAACCGCGCCGACGGCGCTCACCGGGCCGGGAGTCCCTTGGCCGCCCGACAGTGCCCAACACGGTCGTCGAGGCCGGTGACCAGGCTCACCGAGGGCCCTCCGCGGAGCTGTGGCCGGTGCCTGCGGCGGCCAGCTCACGCGGGCCGAGATACTCGCGTGCGGTGGCCGCCCCGGGGGCGGTGATGCCATCACGGCGCAGCACGATGCGTACCGTGCGGAGCAGGATGCGCAGGTCCAGCCCGAACGAACGCTGCCGCACGTAGCACACGTCGAGGGCGAACCGTTCGTCCCAGCTCAGCGCGTTGCGCCCGTATGCCTGCTGGAGACCGGTGATGCCGGGACGCACCTCGTGGCGGCGGAATTGCTCCGGAGTGTACCGGTTCAGGTACGCCGGCAGCAGCGGGCGTGGCCCGACCAGGCTCATCTCGCCGCGCAGCACGTTCCACAGTTGAGGCAACTCGTCCAGGCTGGTCGTCCGCAGCCACCGGCCGAACGGGGTGAGCCGGGCGCCGTCGTTGGTCGGTGCGCCGTCCTCGCCGTCGATGCTCATCGAGCGGAACTTGACCAGCTCGAACAGCCGCCCGTGCCGCCCCGGTCGGGCCTGGCGGAACAGCACCGGGCGACCCATCGTGATCAGGACGGCCAATGCCACCGCGGCGAGCACCGGGGCGGTCAGCAGCAGACCGACGGCGGCCACGAGCACGTCCAGCACCCGCTTGACGGCGTCATAGGGCCGCCTCATTGGCGTCCCTCAAGGAACTCGGCGATCGCGGCGAACACGCGCTCGACCTGGTCGTCGGTGAGCGCGGAGCCGCTGGGCAGGGAGAGGCTGGTGGCGAAGAGGTGGTCGGCGGCACCCGTGAGGGCGACCTGCCGGTCCTCGTACACCGGTTGGCGGTGCATCGGCTTCCACATTGGCCGGCTCTCCACACCACGGCCGGCCAGGTGCGCGGCGAGTTCGCCGGGGTGCCAGCCGGTCCGCTCCGGCTCGACCACCACGGAGGTCAGCCAACAGTTCGAGCCGGGGTCGTCGGCGCCGAGGATCCGCGTGCCCGGCACGGTGGCGAAGAGTCGCGCGTACCGGTCCCGCAGCGCCCGTCGTCGGGCGACCATCGTGTCCAGCCTGCTGAGCTGCGCCCGGCCGAGAGCGGCCAGCAGCGTGCTGAGGCGGTAGTTGTAGCCGATGTCGCGGTGCTCGTAGTGCGGCACCGGCTCGCGGGCCTGGGTGGCCAGGTGGCGGGCCCGGGCGACGAGTGCGGCGTCGTCGGAGATCAGCATCCCGCCGGCCGAGGTGGTCATCACCTTGTTGTGGCTGAACGAGTAGATCCCGACCCGGCCGAGGGTGCCGGCGCAGCGCCCACGGTATGTGGAGCCCAACGCCTGCGCGGCGTCCTCCACCACGGGAACGCCGATGGCCGCGCAGAGCGGCAGCAGCCGGTCGTAGTCGGCGCACCGGCCGTTGATGTCGACGGCCAGCACGGCGGCGACCCGTCGGCCGGAATCGGCGAGTTGGCCGAGCAGGTCGGAGAGCAGGTCGACGTCGAGGTTGCCGGTGGAGGCGTCACAGTCCACGAAGACCGGTTCGGCGCCGGTGTAGGTGACCGCGTTGGCGGTGGCCGCGAACGTGAGCGTGGGCACCACCACCACGCTGTCCGGCCCGGCACCCACCGCGAGCAACGCCATGTGCAGCGCGGCGGTGCCGGAGGAGAGCCCCAGCGCGTACCCGACTTCGACCCGTGCGGCCATCTCTCGTTCGAACGCGCCCAGTTCCGGCCCGTCGGGGTCGAAACGACCGCTGCGGATGGCACGCAGGAGGTAAGACTCCTCCAGCTCGCCGATGTCCGGCGACGACAGGTAGACCGGGTCGGTCACGGTCGGGCCGCCGCTGCGCGGTGCCACGGACGGACGGTTGTGGATCAGGTCCACGGACGGCGCCTCCGATCGGACGTGATAAAAGACCAAAATGGTTGTAGCAGGGCCTTTAGTCGTTGACGGCTGTTTTCGCCGACTTTGCGCTAAATCGAGCCGACCGGCCCCTGGCACACGAACCGATAGCCGAGCCCGGCCGGCTAGAGTGCTGCCGGCCGCGCCCGCGTGCCACGTACAACAGGGAGAACGAGTGCTGCACCTCAGGGTGATTGCCCCGGTGGACCGGTCCTCGGAGATAGTCGACCTGCTGACCACCGAGGCAGGGGTGACCCACCTGGCCGTGCTGCCCGGTGCGGCCCGACAGCCGCAGGGCGATCTGATCCTCTGCGATGTGGTCCGCGAGAGCGCCGACGGCGTTCTGCGGAGCCTGCAGCAGCTCGGGGTGGAGGCGCGCGGCGGTATCGCCGCCGAGGACGTCGAGCTGACCATCTCCGCGTCGGCCGACCGGGCTGCGGAGAAGGCCCCCGGTAGTGGCGCCGACGCGGTGGTCTGGGACGAGATCGCGGCGAAGACCGGCGAACAGACCGAACTGTCCGGCACCTACCTGGTGTTGATCGTGGTGGCCACGATGATCGCCGGCATCGGTGTTCTGTTGGACCAGCCGATCCTCATCGTCGGCGCGATGGTCGTGGGACCGGAGTTCGGCCCGCTCGCCGCGCTCTGCGTGGCGCTGCTGCGCCGCCGGCTCGACGTGATCGGCAGGTCCGTGCAGGCCCTCACCGGCGGCTTCCTGGCGGCCATGGTGGCGACCGTGCTGAGCACCTGGGCGCTGACCGCCGCTGGCCTGGTGACCGAGGAGATGCTGCTCGCCGAGCGGCCGCTCACCGACTTCATCTGGCGGCCGGATGCGCTGTCCTGGGTGGTGGGCCTGCTTGCCGGCGTTGCCGGCATGCTCTCCCTCACGTCGAAGAAGTCGGGCAGCCTCGTTGGGGTGCTCATCTCGGTGACCACGGTCCCGGCCGCGGCGAACGTGGCCGTGGCCGCTGCCTACGGAGTGTGGGACGAGGCGGGCGGTTCGGCTCTCCAGCTCGTGATCAACCTGTCTGCGATCGTCCTCGCCGGGCTCCTCACGCTCCTGGTGCAGCAGGCCTGGTGGTGGAACCTGGCTCGCCGGACCCGTCGTCGAGCAGCCGGGTGAGCAGCGTCCGCAACGGGATGGACTCGCCGTCGCGGCCACCGGCCCCGACCACCAACGGCGCCGGGCTGGGCTCCGGGTCAGCGCCGAACAGCCGGGCCCGCAGACCGCCCGGCACGGTCAGCAGGTGGAACCGGCCGGCCACGTCCACCGCCCGGGTTTCGGCCCGGTCGACGTACCAGCCGGTCAGCCTGGTCCGGTAGCGCCCGCGCCCGTCGTAACCCCGGGCGACCAGCCGGGTGGTGCGCAGCCCCCGCCGGGTCGCCTCGGCCACGAACCAGGCCACCAGCTTCGCCGCCTCGGCCTGCTCGGCGGCCCGCCGCCGCGCGTCCGCGTCGGCGTGCGCCCGCACCGCCTGCCGCTGCTGATCCCGCCACGTCCGGCCGTCCGGCTCACTCACGACGCCGACGGTACGCGACGGGGCTCACTCGAGTACGGCCCGCAGGGTGCGTCGGGCGATCGCGGCCATCACCAGGTTGGTCTCGACGTAGTAGGGCAGCGCGTTGATCGCCTGTTGCAGCGCCCATCCGCGTCCGCGCTCCCACGTCGCACCGTCCACGCCGAGCGCCCGCCGGTACGTCTCCCGTGACCCGGCGTCGAACAGGTTCCACGCCGGCATCAGGTCCACCGCCGGGTCACCCACGCCGACCGCGCCCAGGTCGATGACGGCGGCCAGCCGGCCGTCGCGGACCAGCAGGTTGCCCGGCATCAGGTCGGCGTGGATCCACACGTCGGCGGGATCGTCCCGGCCCGCCTCCCGGCACCGGTCCCACACCTCGGCGAGCGCGGCGGTGTCGGTGAGCCCGCCGCTGACCGCGAGCGCGGCCCGCACGTCGGTGTCCTCGGCGGCCAGCGGCCCGCCCCGTCCGTTCCCGGACCAGGCCCGGCCGCCGGTGTCGATGGCGTGCAGGGCCGTCACCACGTCGGCCAGATCCCGCGCGAACACGTCGAGGTCGCCGATCCGGCCGAGCTGGGCCGTCTCCCCCGGAATGAACTGGTACGCCGTCCACGGCCCGGGGTACCCGTCACCCGGCTCACCGAGGCCGAGCGGTTCGGGCACCTCGACCGGCAGGTGCTCGCCGAGCAGCACTGCGTTCTCCTGCTCGCGCCGCAACTCGGCGTGCAGCTCGGGATCGGTCGAGGGGAGCAGCGGAAACCGCAGCACGATGTCCGGGCCGAGCCGGAACAGGGCGTTCACGGTGCCGGTCGAGGGGAGCGGCCGGACCGGCAGGCCCCGCCAGCGCGGAAACTGCTCGGCCACCAGCGCGGAAACCACGTCCACGCTCACGTCCACCTGATCGGCGTGCATCCTCACCGCGAGATCATCGCCCTGAAACCCGCGGCCACGCGAGCTGATTTTCCGAGGGCCGCGCAGGCCCCACCCGCGCCGATCTTGCACTTTCGGTCGTCGAGATAGGCAGAATGCCGGCTTATGTCGGGACAGTAAGTGCAAGATCGACGGGGAAGGGCGCGGGGTTGATGTGCTGAACGGGGTCAGGCCAGTCCGGCGCGGCGCAGGGCTTCCGCCATCGCGTCGTTGGCCGGCGCCGGTGCGCCCTGCCGCTGCTGCCCGCCGCGACCGCCGTGCCCGCCGCCACGACCGCCCTGGCCTTCGCGACCGCCCTGCCCGCCGCCGCGACCGCCCTGCCCGCCGCGACCCTGCTGCCCGCCGCCGCGACCGGCCTGGCCTTCGCGACCGCCCTGCCCGCCGCCGCGACCGCCCTGCGGCGCGCGCTGCGCCGGGCCCCGACCTTCCTGGCCGGTCCGGCTGCTACCACCACCGTCGCCGGTGGCGGGCTCGTCGTCCAGGCGCAGGGTCAACGAGATCCGCTTGCGGGGTACGTCCACGTCGAGCACCCGGACCTTGACCACGTCGCCGGACTTCACCACCTCGCGGGGGTCCTTCACGAAGGTCCGGGACATCGCCGAGACGTGCACCAGACCGTCCTGGTGCACCCCGACGTCGACAAACGCGCCGAACGCGGCCACGTTGGTGACCACGCCCTCCAGCACCATTCCCGGCGTCAGATCGCTGATCTTCTCCACCCCCTCGACGAAGGTGGCGGTGCGGAACTCGGGGCGGGGGTCCCGGCCCGGCTTCTCCAGCTCGGCGAGGATGTCGGTGACGGTGGGGAGGCCGAACCGGTCGTCGACGAAGTCGGTTGCCCGCAGTCCGCGCAGGATGCCGCTCTTGCCGATCACCGAGCGCAGGTCCTGCCCCGTGGTGGAGAGGATCCGGCGCACCACCGGGTACGCCTCGGGGTGCACGCTGGAGGAGTCCAGCGGGTCGTCGCCGTCCGGGATGCGCAGGAAGCCGGCGCACTGCTCGAACGCCTTCGGCCCGAGCCGGGCCACCTTCTTCAGCTCGGTACGTGAGCGGAACGGCCCGTTGGCGTCCCGGTGCAGCACGATGTTCTCGGCCAGGCCGGCGCCGATCCCGGAGACCCGGGTCAGCAGCGGCGCGGAGGCGGTGTTGACGTCCACGCCGACCGCGTTGACGCAGTCCTCCACAACCGCGTCCAGCGACCGGGACAGCTTCACCTCGGACAGGTCGTGCTGGTACTGACCGACGCCGATCGAGCGCGGGTCGATCTTGACCAGCTCCGCGAGGGGGTCCTGGAGGCGGCGGGCGATGGAGACCGCGCCGCGCAGCGACACGTCCATCCCGGGCAGCTCCTGCGAGGCGTACGCGGAGGCGGAGTAGACCGACGCGCCGGCCTCGGAGACCATCACCTTGGTCAGGTTGAGCTGCGGGTGCCGGGCGATCAGCTCACCGGCGAGCTTGTCGGTCTCGCGGGAGGCGGTGCCGTTGCCGATCGCGATCAGCTCCACCCCGTGCGCCCCGGCCAGCCGGGCGAGGGTCTCCACCGACGCGTCCCACTGCCGGCGCGGCTCGTGCGGGTAGATGGTGTCGGTGGCGACCACCTTGCCGGTGGCGTCCACCACGGCGACCTTCACACCGGTCCGCAGACCCGGGTCCAGGCCCATCGTGGGCCGGGTGCCGGCCGGCGCGGCGAGCAGCAGGTCCCGCAGGTTGGTGGCGAAGACCCGCACCGCCTCCTCCTCGGCGGCCTGCCACAGCCGCATCCGCAGGTCCGCGCCGAGGTGGATCAGGATCCGGGTACGCCACGCCCAGCGGACCGTGTCGGTCAGCCAGCGGTCGGCCGGGCGGCCCGCGTCGGACACCCCGAACCGGCCGGCGATGGCCGCCTCGTACCGGGTCGGGCCGGTCGGTACGGTGTCCGCCTCGCCCGCCTCCTCCGACTCCATCGTCAGGTCGAGCACGCCCTCCTTCTCGCCCCGGAACATCGCCAGGATCCGGTGCGAGGGCAACTTCGGGTACGGCTCGGAGAAGTCGAAGTAGTCGGCGAACTTGGCGCCGGCGGCCTCCTGACCCTCGCGTACCCGGGAAACCAGCCGGCCCCGCGACCACATCTGCTCGCGCAGCGTGCCGATCAGGTCGGCGTCCTCGGCGAAGATCTCGATGAGGATGGCCCGGGCGCCCTCCAGCGCGGCGGCGGCGTCGGCGACGCCCTTCTCCTCATCGACGAACCCGGCGGCGGTGGCACGCGGGTCCTGACCCGGGTCGGCCAGCAGCGTCTCGGCCAACGGCGCCAACCCGGCCTCGCGGGCGATCTGCGCCCGGGTCCGCCGCTTCGGCTTGTACGGGAGGTAGATGTCCTCCAGCCGGGACTTCGAGTCGGCGGCCATGATCTGCGCCTCGAGGGCCTCGTCGAGCTTGCCCTGGCTGCGGATGGACTCCAGCACCGCGGCCCGCCGCTCGTCCAGCTCGCGCAGGTAACGCAGCCGCTCCTCCAGGGTGCGCAGCTGGGTGTCGTCGAGCAGGCCGGTGGCCTCCTTGCGGTAGCGGGCGATGAACGGCACTGTGGCGCCGCCGTCGAGCAGCTCCACGGCCGCCCGCACCTGACGCTCGGCCACGCCGAGCTCGTCGGCGATCCGCTGATGAACAGACTGGGTCACGATCTCGATCCGCCTTCGACTCGATCCGCCTTCACAGAGCGGGTACGCCTGCATTCTGCCGGGCGGGTCGGGGCGCTGTCGCCGCGCCCGGCCGGGGCGGGGGACCGAACCCCCGCGCCCGGCCGGGGTGACCGGCGGCGGTCCGGTCGGGCCTGCGCTAGCGTGGCGATCATGGAATCTGCTGCGGATCCGCGCGCCCGGCGGCTCTTCGGCGGCAGCGCTCGAGCCCTCGGCGACCTCACGGCCAACCCGTTCCGCGCCGACCGGGACCGGATCGTCGGCTCGCCGTTCTTCGCCCGCCTCGGCGGTGTCACCCAGGTGATCAGCCCGGTCGGCTCCGGGCTGCTGGTGCACAACCGGCTCACCCACAGCCTCAAGGTCGCCCAGGTGGCCCGGGCGGTTGCCGAACGGCTGAGCGGCGACGAGCGCTGGCGTGACCTGCTCGACAAGCTCGGTGGCTGCGACCCCGACGTGGTGGAGGCGGCGGCCCTCGCCCACGACCTCGGGCACCCACCGTTCGGGCACCTGGGGGAGCGGGTGCTGGACCGGCTGGCCCGCCAGCGCCTCGGCCTCTCCGACGGTTTCGAGGGCAACGCGCAGTCGTACCGGATCGTCACCAGCACCGAGATCCGCGGCGCGGCCACCACCGGGTTGGACCTGACCGCGGCGGTCCGCGCGGCGATGCTGAAGTACCCGTGGACCCGCCTGGACCACCCCGACCCGCACCCCCGCACGATGGACCCGCCGCCGCGCGGCGCCACCCCGCCGCCGGACGACCCGGAGAGCGGCTCGTCGAAGTTCGGCGCCTACCGGACCGAGCTGGACGACCTGCGGCAGGCCCGGGCGCCGTTCGCCGGTCGCATCCCGGACTGGCAGCAGACAGTGGAGGCGTCGGTGATGGACACCGCCGACGACATCGCGTACGCCATCCACGACGTGGAGGACTTCTACCGGGTCGGGGTGCTCCAGCAGGGTTCGGTCTCCGCGGAGTTGATGGCCTGGCAGCGCGAAAGCGGGCAGCTGCGGGCGATCACCGACGCGGCGCTCGCCACGGCGGCCCGGCGACCCGGGGCGGCGATCGAGCGGCTGCGCCGGCAACTGCACCGCAAGGACGCCTGGATCGCCGACGACGACGCGTTCGCCGCCGCCGTCGAGCACGTCCGCGAGGAGTTGGTGGACGGGCTGCTCGCGATGCCGTTCGACGGCTCCATCGAGGCCGAGCAGTACGTGGCGCGGTTCTCCGCCCGCTGGTCCACCCGCTTCGTCGAGGCGATCACTGTCACCGAACAGCCGTCGGTGCGCTCCGGGCACGTGCTGCTGGGCTGCGCGCAGTGGCACGAGGTGCAGGTGCTCAAGTTCGTCCACCACCGGTTCGTGCTGGCCCGCCCGGACCTCGCCCTGCACCAGCGCGGCCAGGCCCGGCTGCTGGGCACCCTGGTCGAGGCGCTCTGGGAGTGGCTGCTTGACCCGGAGGAGGAGTCCCGGCTGCCCCGGCGGCTGCACGACCTGGTCGAGTTGGCCGAGGCGGAGCTGCACCCGCGTACCCCGGACCGGATCGGTCGCGCCCGGGGCCGAGCCATCGTGGACTTCGTCGCGCAGCTCACCGACGGTCAGGCGGTGGCCATGCTGGACGCGCTCTCCGGCCGGTCCGGCGCGCTCTGGACCGACGCGTTCGTGCTCTGACCCGACGTCGGGCGGTGCCTGCGTTGGCCTGGCTCAGGCGACCGACTGCCACCAGCCGTCGACGGCGGGCGGCTCGTCGACGACGACCCGCTCGCCCGGCCGGGGCACGGCGAGCCGCACGTCGCGGGCCTTCGCCTCGGCCCACAGCCGGTCGACCGGCTCGGACCAGTCGTGCAGGGCCAGGTTGAACGTCGCCCAGTGCACCGGCACGAACAGCCCGCCGCGCAGGTCGAGGTGGGCGTCGACCGCCTCCTCCGGGAACATGTGGATCGTCGGCCAGGCCCTGTCGTACGCGCCGATCTGCATCAGCGTCACGTCGAACGGCCCGTGCTCGGCGCCGATCCCGGCGTACCCGTCGAAGTACCCGGAGTCGCCGGTGTAGAAGACCTTGCGGCGCGCCCCGGCCACCACCCACGAACTCCAGAGCGTGCCGTCGCGGCGTAGCCCGCGTCCGGAGAAGTGCTGGGCGGCGGTGGCGGTGATCTCCAGCCCGGCGACCTGGTGCGACTCGGACCAGTCCAGCTCGATGATCCGCTCGGCGGGTACGCCCCAGCGGTCCAGGTGCGCGCCCACGCCGAGCGGCACCAGGAACGGCGCGGACTGCCCGGCGAGCAGCGCTCGCACGGTGGCCATGTCGAGGTGGTCGTAGTGGTCGTGCGAGATCAGGATGGCGTCCAGCGGGGGCAGCTCGTCGATGCCCACCGGTGGCTCGTGCAGCCGGCGCGGGCCGACCAGACCCGACGGGGAGCACCTGTCGCTCCACACCGGGTCGAGCAGCACCCGCCGGCCCTCGATCTCGATCAACGTCGAGGCGTGGCCGTACCAGACGATGTTGAGCTCGTCGGCGGTGTCGGCGGCGTCCGGCCCGCCGGCGCTCGGGCGCAGCAGCGGCACCGGCGCGGTCGGACGCCGCTTCTGCTTGCCGAAGATCAGCTCGCGGACCAGGTTGCGCCCCGGTTCGGCGATCATCGTGCGGGTGCCGGCCCGGTTGTGGAAGGTGCCCTCGCGGAACTGCGGCGAGCGGGCCGCCCGTTCCGCCCGCGCCCCGCTGAGGCGGCCACCCAGCGCCGCCGGGACATCCCGGGCGACCCAGGCCAGGCCGGCGAGCGCGGCCAGGCCAGCGGCGCCCCGCATCCGTCGCCCGAGCGACCGTTCGACGTCCGTGTTCTGCGCTCGTGCCATTGCCGTCCCTCCGACGTGTCCGCCCTACACGGTAGTCACCCGGACCGACCCGTGCCTCGGTGGTCGGCACGCCGGGTCGGTCGCCGACAGCGGCGACCGACCCGGGACGGACCTACGGGGTGCCCTAGCCGCCGTTGCTGGGGCGTCGGGCGGTGATCCGGAACGTCTTGCCGACGCCCGCGATCCGGTCAACCGCGGCCAGGAACTTGGGGCCCATGGCGGCCCGGGCCTGCACCGCCGGGTGGGTCGCGCCGAAGTCCTCCGGGTTGGCCTGCCCGTCGGCGAAGAGTGCGTAGGTGAGCACCGCCGCGCCGGAGCGGTCGAAGATCACACCCGCCTCGTGCCGGGCGTCGGCGAACCAACCGGCCTTGGTGGCGATCCGGGCCCGCTCGTCCGAGGACATGGTGCGCCGGATGCCGTCGGTGAAGGCCACCGGGGAGCGCAGGATGCCCAACAGGTACGTCGTCGAGGCGGGGGAGAGCAGCGTGCCGGCGACCAGGGCGCGCAGCAGGTCGTGCGTCTCCCGGGGGGTGCTGGTGCCGAGGAAGAACCGGTTCGGGTTGGCCACCGGCTGGACCTGGGTGTTCGGGAAACCCTTGGCGACCAGGATGGAGTTGATCTCGGCGGCCGGAGCGACCAGCCCGCACAACCGCACCGCCGTGTCGTCCGAGACGGTCAGCAGGTTGGCCAGCACGTGCCCGATGGTCACCAGGCTCGGGTACGCGCCGTCCAGGCTGAAGATGCCGTCACCACCCGGTACGACGATCGCCGCGCTCACCTCGACCTGCTGGTCCAGGGTGAGCAGCCCACGGTCGACCTTGTCGAGCACCGCCGTGGCGACGGCGATCTTGTTGACGCTGTACGCCTCGATCCGCCGGTCCGCGTCAGCCTCCACAGCGACCACCGGCGCGCCGGCCGGGTCGGCGACACTGACGTACGCCTGCCAGTTGCCGCCGGCCTCGGCGCTGTGCTTGGTGAAGACGGAGGCGACCCGACGGGCGGCCCGAGCGGGGGTGGTCGGCGACGCCTCGGTGACGTCGGCGGCGCTCGCCGGGGCGGCGGCACCCAGCACCGTGCCGGCGGTGGCCACAGTGCCCAAGCCGAGCGCCGTTCTGCGGTTCAGTCGCATGGTCAATCGTCTCCCCGATCGTGGTGTGCCAGAGCGCTTGCTGGCCCACCACCCTAGGCGAGTTGATCGACGCACGAGGCCCCCGAACATGTCCCGAACGAGTCCGAACAGGTCAACCGAACCGCCGGCGCAGTGCGGCGCCCACCGCAGTGACCGGCCCGAACACGAGTTGCCGCAGGTCGGGCAGATGACCGCCGCGGACCGCCTCGCCGGAGGGGTTGGGAGCGAAGACCGAGCCGTCGTGCGCGGCGACGGACCGTCCACTCAGGCCCGCCGCCCGCATCAACGGGCCGACGAGGACGTCGTAGACCCCCGGCAGGACGATGAAGCCAGCCCGCAGCACCACGTTGAGCCGGCCCACGGACACCTCCCGGCGAGGCCGGTCCACACAGTCCACGATGGCCCGCGCCACCCGCTGCGGGCCGGCGACCGGCGGCGGAGGTCGCCCGATCCAGCCCAGATAGTTGGCCGCCTGCTGGTACACCGGAGTGTCCACACTGCCCGGATTGACCAGACACAGCCGGATCCTCGGGCTGTCCCGCAACTCCTGCTGCACCGTCCGGACCAGGCCCTGCAACCCCCACTTGCTCGCCACGTACGCGCTCATGTACGGCGCGGTGATGTGCCCGAGCACCGAACCGGTGAGGATCACCGTGCCGGCCCCGGCGGCCCGGAAGTGCCGCAGCGCCACCCGCACCGAACCGGCCGCGCCGAGCAGGTCGGTGCGCACCACCTGGTCGAAGACCCGCTCCGGCAACTCGTCGAAGCGTCCGTAGGCCATCACCGCCGCCGTGTGCACCCACACGTCGATACGACCGAAGCGGTCCAACGCCGCACCCGCGAGCGCGTCCAGCGCGTCCGGCTCGGTCACGTCGGTCGGCACGGTCAGCACGTCGACGTCGGCGCACTCAGCGCGTACCTCGGCCAGGGTCGTGGTGGCGCGAGCCGCGAGGACCAAACGGTCACCGCGCTCGGCGAACGCCCGGGCCGTCGCCCGGCCGATCCCGCTGCTCGCGCCAACGATCACGACCACCCGGCTCACGGCACCGGCTGCATTCGTGACTGCGGGGCTCGCAACCCCGGCTCACTCCTCGCACTCATGGTTGGAGCACGACCTTGATGCAGCCGTCCTCCTTCTTCTGGAACATCTCGTACGCCTGCGGCGCCCGCGCCAGCGGCAACCGGTGGGTACGCAGGTCCTCCACGCCCAGCGGGTCGTCGTCGCCGGAGAGCAGCGGCAGGATTTCGTCGGTCCAGCGGCGCACGTGACACTGCCCCATCCGCAGCTGGATGCCCCGGTCGAACATCTCCATCAGCGGCATCGGGTCCGCCTCGCCGCCGTACACCCCGGAGAGCGACACGGTGCCGCCGCGGCGAACCGCCTTGAGCGCGGCGTGCAGGACGGACAGCCGGTCCACACCCGCCCGGTCGGTCATCGTCTGGGCCAGCTTGTCCGGCAACAGCCCGGCTGCGGTCTGCGCCAACTTCCCCGCCGGCGAACCGTGCGCCTCCATCCCGACCGCGTCGATCACCGCGTCCGGGCCGCGGCCGTCGACCAGGTCGATCAGCGCGCCCGGCACGTCGGACAGTTCGCTGACGTCGAGCACCTCAATGCCGTGCCGGCGGGCCAACTCCAGCCGCTCGGGAACCAGGTCCAGCCCGATCACCCGGCCCGCGCCGAGGTGGCGGCCGATCCGCGCGCAGAACTGCCCGACCGGACCCAACCCGAAGACGGCCAGGGTGCCGCCCGGCGGGGTGTCCGCGTACTTCACCGCCTGCCACGCGGTGGGCAGAATGTCGGACAGGTAGAGGTAGCGCTCGTCGGCGCCGGTCTGCGGGATCTTGATCGGCCCGAAGTGGGCCTGCGGTACGCGCAGGTACTCGGCCTGCCCGCCCGGCACCGAACCGTAGAGCGAGGTGTAGCCGAACAGGGACGCGCCCTTGCCCTCGCTGGTGACCTGGGTGGTCTCGCACTGGGCGTAGAGCTGGCGCGAGCACATCCAGCAACTGCCGCAGGCGATGTTGAACGGCACCACCACCCGGTCGCCCGGCTTGAGCCCGGTCACCTCCGACCCGACCTCCTCGACGATGCCCATCGGCTCGTGCCCCAGGACGTCACCCGGCTTCAGGTACGGCCCGAGCACCTCGTACAGGTGCAGGTCGGAACCGCAGATCGCGGTCGAGGTGATCTTCACGATCGCGTCGGTCGGCTCCTCGATCCGGGGGTCCGGGACCTCTTCGACCCGTACGTCCCGTTTGCCCTGCCAGGTCAAGGCCTTCATGTCCATCGTCTCCTCTCGCCGTCTCCGGAGACTGCTACCCGGGCGCGGGCACTTGAACCGGCTGGGCGGCAGGACCGTCTCGGGCCGGTCGGGTGGTCGCGGTCGGGGCTGGGGGCGACCGTCTCCGGCTTCGAGCGGTCAGGCTTGATCCCTACGCCGGGAACCGTCGCCCCCAGCCCATGGGCGGCCGCCGCCCGTACGCCTCCTGCGCCGGCCCGTGAACTGCGGCCGGCGGGTGGTCGCTGCCCGTGCGCTTCCTGCGCCGGCCGGTGAGCCCGGTGCCCCGTGCGCCGCGCGCCGATGTGACCGCCTTGCCCACTTATGTCGTGTTGGTTCGGGTTCGCTGCGGCGAGGTTGAGTTGATCAACTCGCGTTTCCTGAAGTCGCGGTATCCGAGGCGCGGTGACAGGCCGACTTCGCGGAACCCGAGTGGATCATGCATTGGGCTGGGTGGGCTGCATCTGCGCCGCCTCGGCGTCGCGCGCATCGTTGGGCGCCGCTCCCGACGCTCTATGACCCATGCCACATGCGATCCCCGTCAGCAATCGGGGCGCTGTCCCGCTCAACTCACGAGAGCACGCCAAAGGACAGGAGCAACACATGAAGCACCGCATCGTCGTTCTCGGCGCCGGCTATGCCGGGACCCACGTGGCCGGGAACTTGGCCCGCCGGCTGTCCCCTGTGGACATCGAGATCACCGTGGTCAACGTTGAGCCGGACTTCGTCGAGCGTCTGCGGCTGCACCAGCTCGCCACCGGCCAGAAGATCGCGGCTCCGAAGCTCGCCGACGTCTTCGGGGGCACGGGGATACGGCTGCGCCTGGCCCGTGTCAGCGCCGTGGACCCCGAGCGCCAGGTCGTCGCCGTGGCCGACGCCGATGCTGGCGGCGAGATCGGCTACGACACGCTTGTCTACGCGCTCGGCAGCCACGGCAACGACTGTGGCGTCCCCGGCGTGGCCGAGTACGCCTTCGACATCGCCGCCCGGCCCTCGGCGCTGCGCCTGCGCGAGCGCCTGGACAGCCTGGGCAGGCGCAGCGAATGCGGGAGGGTGCTGGTCGTCGGCGACGGGTTGACCGGCATCGAGACCGCCACCGAGATCGCCGAATCCCGGCCCGGCCTGTCGGTGGCGCTGGTCGCCCGCGGCGAACTGGGTGCCCGGCTCTCCGCCGGAGCCCGCAGCCACCTGCGCCAGGCCTGCGACCGGCTGGGCATCACCGTCCTGGAGCACACCAGCGTCGAAGCCGTCGAAGCGACGCGGGTGCTGTGCGCCGACGGCACCGTCCTGGCGTCAGACGCGACCGTGTGGACGGCCGGGTTCGCGGTCAGCCCCATCGCCGCCGCCAGCGGGCTGGAGGTCACCGGGAACGGTCAGATCGTCGTCGACCGCACCATGCGGTCGGTCTCGCACCCGAACGTCTACGCCGCCGGCGACAGCGCCTACGCCATCGGTGACAACGGGCAGCCGCTGCCGATGTCCTGCGCTTCGGCCGGCTACACCGGCATGCAGGCGATCGAGGCGATCGTGGGACGCCTGACCGGCCACAAGATTGCGAACACCAAGCTGGGCTACCCGGGTAACCACATCAGCCTTGGGCGGCGGGACGGGATCCTGCAGATGGTCGACGACGAAGCGCAAGCAAAGCCGAGGTATGTGGGCGGCCGGAAGGCCGCACGGGTCAAGGCGGGCATCCTCAAGACCTCGCTGTGGGCCGTCTCGCACCCGACCTTCGGCCTGCCCAAGCGCAGGCACCGCCTGGCCGCGGTGCCGGATGCGTCCCGCCGGACAGACGGTCGCGTAGTCGCCTAGGTTGGTCCGCGTGGACAGCATCGCCAATGATCGCTTCGACGCCAGCCGGTTCGAGGCCAGCCGAAACCGGCTGGTCTCGCTGGCGTACCGGCTTCTGGGCTCCGCCGCCGACGCCGAAGACGCCGTGCAGGATGCGTTCCTGCACTGGCAGGCCGCCGACCGGCAGCGGATCATGGTGCCGGAGGCATGGCTGACCAAGGTCGTCACCAACCTGTGCCTCGACCGGCTCCGCTCGGCCCAGGTCCGCCGCGAACGCACCGTCGGCGCCTGGCTGCCCGAACCGCTCCTCGACGGTGACCCGATGCTCGGCCCAGCCGACACGTTCGAGCAGCGCGAATCGGTCTCCCTGGCTGTGTTGACGCTCATGGAGCGCCTGTCACCCGTTGAGCGGGCCGTCTACGTCCTGCGCGAGGCGTTCTCCTACAGCCACTCCGAGGTCGCCGAGATCCTCGACATCACCGAGTCCGCAAGCCAACAGCACCTGCACCGGGCCCGGCGCCACATCACCACCGCCCGCCGCCGCAGCGGTGAGGTCGACCCGGCATCTGCCCGCAGGATCGTCGAGGAATTCCTCGCCGCTGCCTCCTCGGGCCGCACCGAACGGCTGGTGGCGCTACTCGCCGACGACGCGACCGCGATCTCCGACGGCGCCGGCCTGACCGAGACGCTGCTGCGGTACGACACTCCGCAGCGCATCGCCGCCGTCGTACGGGCCGGCTTCAAACCCACACCCGCGAAGCGGCGACTTGCCGGCGGTACGCCCGCCATCCACTACGCGCTCGTCAACCGCGCCCCCGCCATCCTCTTCGTGCTCGGCGACCAGGTCGTCGGCGCCGTGACGCTCGACATCACCAACGGCAAGATCGCAACTGTGCGTGGCATCGCCGCCCCTATCCGCCTTGCCCGCCTCACCGAAGCCTGGCGGCAGCACGAACCGGACACGCCGCTCATCGCCCAGTGGTGACGAGGTCCTGGGACGGAACCTGCGCTGCCACGGGCTGACGGACGCCGAGGTGCGGAAGGGGATGAGCCGGCCTCCCGCAAGCTCACCGGCCGGCCGTCTTCCTCGTCACCGTGACAGCCGCTCTGGTCGTCGATCTCGCGTACCACAGCGCATGACGTACCGGCCGCTGCTTGCCGAACGTCCGGCGCGAACCGGGTGAGTGACCGGTCTCACGCGCTGTTACGCCAACCCCCCAGGCGGTGTCTTGTGGCCGAACACCGCGAACGAGGGAGACACCATGAGGGAGAACATCAACGTGGTCGTGGTCGGCGGCGGATATGCCGGCGTCATGGCGGCCAACCGCCTCAGCCAGCGCGACAACGTGACCGTTACGCTGGTCAACCCGCGGCCGAGCTTCGTTCACCGCATTCGCCTGCACCAGCTCGTCGGCGGAACCGGCGACGCGGTCGTCGGCTACCGGGAGGTCCTGGCCGACCGCGTCCGGCTGGTGGTCGACACCGCGACCCGGATCGACGCGGCCGAGCGCACCGTTTCGTTGGCGAACGAAAGCACGGTGGGCTACGACTACCTCATCTACGCGGTGGGCAGCGGCAGCGCCGTCCCGAGTGTGCCCGGAGCATCCGAGTACGCCCACAACATGGCCAGCCTGGAGGAGGCACAGCAACTGCGGGCGGTGCTCGACGCCACACCGACGACGGACGTGGTGACGGTGGTCGGAGGGGGCGCGACAGGCATCGAGGTCGCCGCCGAGTTGGCGGCCGAGGGCCGCACCGTGACCCTTGCGTGTGGCAAGGTGCTCCACCCGTATCTGCACCCGAGGATTCGCCGCACGTTCGCCAAGCGGCTGGCCAAGCTCGGGGTGACCATCATCGACGGTCCTGGTGCGAAGGTCACCGCGGTGAGCCGCGACGCCGTCCTGCTCGGGGACGGCCGCGAGCTGCGCAGCACGGTGACCGTCTGGACGGCCGGGTTCAGCGTCCCCGACCTGGCTGCCCGCAGCGGGCTCACGACCGACGCGGCCGGACGTCTCCTGACCGACGAGACGCTTACCAGCATCGACGACGACCGCATCGTCGCCGCTGGGGACTCGGCCGCACCGTCGGACATGCCGCTACGGATGAGCTGCCAGTCGGCCAATCCACTCGGCGCCCATGCGGCCGACACCGTGCTCGCTCGGATCGCGGGCGGACAGCCCGCGACCATCGCCATCGGCTTCTTCGGGCAGTGCGTCAGCCTGGGCCGCGGCGCCGCCACCGTACAGATCGCCTCGAAGAACGACGTTGCCAAGGGTTTCGCTGTCGGCGGCCTCCTCGGCGCGAAGATCAAGAGCAGCAGTTTCCCCGGCCTGATCGAGCACCTGGCGCATGAGGCGCACAAGCCCGGCTCCTACACCTGGAAGTTCCGCGATGACACCCGTCATCAGCGGCTCCAGGCGCTCGCCGCCCGCTGAACCGACCAGGAAATGGAAGGTATTGCAGTGAATACGCCGCCAGCCGACCCTGCCACTGAAACCTTCGTGGCCCACCGGAACCTGCTGTTCACCGTCGCCTACGAGATGCTCGGATCGGCGGCCGACGCCGAAGACGTCCTTCAGGAGACCTGGCTGCGCTGGGTCAAAGTGGACCTGGCGCGGGTGAACGACCAGCGGGCCTACCTGGTCCGGGTCACCACCCGGCAGTCGCTCAACCGGCTGCGTACGATGCAGCGTCGCAAGGAGGCGTACGTCGGCTCCTGGCTGCCGGAGCCGCTGCTCACCGCACCGGACGTGGCTGACGACGTCGAGCTCGCGGAGAACATGTCGATGGCGCTCATGCTCGTCCTCGAAACGTTGGCACCGACCGAACGTGCCGTGTTCGTCCTACGTGAAGTCTTCGACGTCAGTTACGACGAGATCGCGGCAGCCCTCGACAAGAGCCCTTCGGCGGTCCGCCAGATCGCATACCGCGCCCGCCAGCACGTCGACGCCCGCCGCCCACGCCAGGTGGTTCCTGCGAGTTTGACCCGGGCGGCACTGGACTCGCTGCGGCACGCGATCGAAACCGGGGACCTGCGAGGCCTGCTCGACGTGCTCGCCCCAGACGTGGTCCTGGTGGCCGACGGCGGTGGCATCAAACAGGCTGCGTTGCGGCCGGTCATCGGCGCCGACAAGGTGGCCCGCATGTTCGTCACCGGCATCGCCAAGGTGGACAGCATCCTCACCGCCGAGCCCACCGTGGTCAACGGCAACCCATCACTCGTGCTGCGCCTGGACGGCCAGCTCGACGGCATCCTCGCCGTCCGCGTCGAGGACGCCGGCATCACCGGTCTCTACTACGTCCGCAATCCGGAAAAGCTCACCCGCGTCGAGTCTGCAACCCCGCTCACCCTGCGATGAACACCGCCCGATTCGGAGGAGGAAACATGGCCGTTCAGGCCAAGCCGGCAACCGACGCATCGCCGTCGCCCTGGACCGCGGTGGCCCGGGCCGTCGCCCTGCTCACGGTGGCCGTAAGCGTGCTGCTGACCGCCTTCGCCTGGCCCTCGATACGTTCATCGGTGCACGACGTGCCGATCGCCGTCGCCGGGCCGGCACCTGCGGTCGGACAGATCAGCGCCGCCCTCGACGAGCGCCTTCCCGACGCGTTCGAGATCACCGAGGTCGCCGACACCGCCGCCGCCGACCAGCTCATCCGCGACCGCGACGTGTACGGGGCGATCGACGTCAGCTCCGGCACCCCACAGGTCATCCACGCCACCGCCGCCAGCGCGGCCGTCGCCCAGACCCTCAACAGCATCGCCACCGCGCTCAGCCAGCCGCAGTTCCAGGGCGCCGGCACGGAGGCCACCGTCCGTGACCTCGTCCCGCTGCCGCCCGACGACCCGCGTGGTGCCGGGCTGGCCGCCGGCGGGCTGCCCCTCGTCATGGGCGGTCTGCTCGCCGCACTTCTGCTGACCAGACTTGTCCTTGGCACCACCCGTCGGGTCATCGGAGCGCTCGCCTTCGCCGTCACCGGCGGCCTGGCCGTGTCGGCCATACTGCAGTTCTGGCTCGGCTCCCTGACCGGCTCCTACTGGGCGAACACCGGCGCGGTCGCCCTGACCGTCGCGGCCACCTCCCTGAGCATCCTCGGGCTGGAGTCCGTGCTCGGATACGCCGGGCTCGGCCTGGGCGCGGCCACGATGATGCTCATTGGCAATCCCTTGTCGGGCACCGCGACCGCGCCCGAAATGCTGCCCGGCTGGTCCGGCATGCTCGGCCAACTGCTACCGCCCGGCGCGGGAGGTTGGCTGCTGCGATCCACCGCCTTCTTCGACGGCCGCGGCGCCACCCATTCGATCATCGTCCTCGCCACGTGGCTAACGCTCGGCATACTGCTGTGCCTCGCAGGCAGCCTGCGCCGGCAACGCCCGGCAGCCGAACCAGTGACCACCGCTCAGCCGGCCGCACAGGCGACCGTGTGAGGTGCAGCGGCGGCGTCACTCGCATCGAGGTTGCGCCGCCGCTGTCCAGCACTCCCGACTGTCACGATCGGACGCACTCATCTGGGTGCCGGCTCGGACCGCAACCGCCCAGCCATACGCCGACCGCCGAACGCCAGACCGCCGTACCCAGGAAGGGATACGGCGGTCTGGCGTGGTGCCGGTGGACGTCAGGAACCGGGGGTGTTGTTGGCTCCCTTGGCGGTGGCCGCGAGGTAGTCGCGGTTGAGCCGGCCGATGGTGTTCAGCGGGATGCCCTTCGGGCAGGCCGGGGTGCATTCGCCGGCGTTGGTGCAGCCGCCGAAGCCGGCCTCGTCGTGCGCGTCGACCATGCCGATCACCCGGGTGTAGCGCTCCGGCTGGCCCTGTGGCAGGAGCGAGAGCTGGGTGAGCTTGGCGGCGGTGAAGAGCATGCCGGAGCCGTTCGGGCAGGCTGCCACGCAGGCGCCGCAGCCGATGCAGGCGGCCGACTCGAAGGCGGCGTCGGCGTTGGCCTTGGCGACCGGGGTGGAGTGGGCTTCGGGCGCGCTGCCGGTGGGCGCTGTGACGTAGCCGCCAGCAGCGATGATCTTGTCGAAGGCGCTCCGGTTGACGACCAGGTCCTTGACGACCGGGAAGGCGCTGGCCCGCCACGGCTCGATGTCGATGGTCTCGCCGTCCTTGAACTGCCGCATGTGCAGCTGGCACGCGGTGGTGCCGCGCTGCGGCCCGTGCGCGTCGCCGTTGATCATCAGGCCGCACATGCCGCAGATGCCCTCGCGGCAGTCGTGGTCGAACGCCACCGGGTCCTCGCCCGCGAGGATCAGCCGTTCGTTGAGCACGTCGAGCATCTCCAGGAACGACATGTCCGGGGACACGTCGTCGACCGGGTAGGTCACCATCCGACCCTTGTCCTCAGGGCCCTTCTGGCGCCAGATGCGCAGGGTCAGGTTCACTTGTAGCTCCGCTGCGTGGGGTGGACGTATTCGAACTTCAGGTCTTCCTTGTGCAGCACCGAGGGCTCGCCGTCGGCGGTGAACTCCCAGGCCGCCACGTACGCGAACCGGTCGTCGTCGCGCTGCGCCTCACCGTCGGGGGTCTGGTGCTCGGCCCGGAAGTGGCCGCCGCAGGACTCCTCGCGGTGCAGGGCGTCGATGCACATCAGCTCGGCCAGTTCGAAGAAGTCGGCCACCCGGCCGGCCTTCTCCAGCGACTGGTTGAGTTCCTCGCCGGTGCCGGACACCTTGACCCGCTGCCAGAACTGCTCGCGCAGGGCGCGGATCTCGTCGATCGCCTTGCGCAGCCCGGCCTCGCTGCGCTCCATGCCGCAGTGCTCCCACATGATCTGGCCCAGTTCCCGGTGGAACGAGTCCACGGTCCGGTCGCCGTTCACCGCGAGCAGCCGCTGGACGCGGTCCTCGACGTCGGTGCGTGCCTCGACGGCCGCCGGGTGGCTGGCGTCGACCTTCTCCAGCGGACCGGAGGCCAGGTAGTTGGCGATGGTGGTGGGCAGCACGAAGTAGCCGTCGGCGAGGCCCTGCATCAGCGCCGAGGCGCCGAGCCGGTTCGCGCCGTGGTCGGAGAAGTTCGCCTCACCGATCACGAACAGGCCGGGGATGTTCGACTGGAGGTCGTAGTCGACCCACAGGCCTCCCATCGTGTAGTGCACGGCGGGGTAGATGCGCATCGGCACCTCGTACGGGTCCTCGCCGGTGATCCGCTCGTACATCTCGAAGAGGTTGCCGTACTTGGCCTCGATGGCCTTGCGGCCCAGCCGCCCGATCGCGTCGGCGAAGTCGAGGTAGACGCCGAGCTTGGTCGGCCCGACGCCCCGGCCCTCGTCGCACACGTTCTTCGCGGCGCGGGAGGCGATGTCGCGGGGGACCAGGTTGCCGAAGGAGGGGTAGATCCGCTCCAGGTAGTAGTCCCGCTCGTCTTCCGGGATGTCCTTCGGGCTGCGGTCGTCGCCCTTGGTCTTCGGCACCCAGACCCGGCCGTCGTTGCGCAGCGACTCGCTCATCAGGGTCAGCTTCGACTGGTGGTCGCCGGAGACCGGGATGCAGGTCGGGTGGATCTGCGTGTAGCACGGGTTGGCGAAGTACGCGCCCTTGCGGTGCGCGCGCCAGGTGGCGGTGACGTTGCAGCCCTTGGCGTTGGTGGAGAGGTAGAAGACGTTGCCGTAGCCGCCGGAGGCGAGCACCACGGCGTCGGCCATCTCGGTGCTGATCTCGCCGGTGACCAGGTCCCGGACCACGATGCCCCGGGCCTTGCCGTCGACGAGAACCAGCTCCAGCATCTCGTGCCGGGCGTTCATCTCCACGTTGCCCAGGCCGATCTGCCGTTCGAGGGCCTGGTACGCGCCGAGCAGCAGCTGCTGGCCCGTCTGGCCCCGGGCGTAGAAGGTGCGCTGCACCTGGGCGCCGCCGAAGGAGCGGGTGTCCAGCAGGCCGCCGTACTCGCGGGCGAACGGCACTCCCTGGGCGACGCACTGGTCGATGATGTTGACCGACACCTCGGCGAGCCGGTGCACGTTCGACTCGCGGGAGCGGAAGTCGCCGCCCTTGACGGTGTCGTAGAAGAGCCGGTGCACGGAGTCGCCGTCGTTGCGGTAGTTCTTCGCCGCGTTGATGCCGCCCTGTGCCGCGATGGAGTGCGCCCGGCGCGGGCTGTCCTGGTAGCAGTAGGACTTGACGTGGTAGCCCTGCTCGGCCAGGGTCGCGGCGGCGGAGCCGCCGGCCAGGCCGGTGCCGACCACGATGACCGTCATCTTGCGGCGGTTCGCGGGGTTGACCAGCTTGGCCTCGAAGCGCCGGGTCTCCCAACGCTTCTCGACCGGGCCGTCGGGAGCCTTGGTGTCGGCGATCGGGTCGCCCTCGGTGAAGAGTTCCATGTCAGGACACCAATCCGGTGAGTACGGCGAACGGGACCACCAGGTACCCGGCGCAGAGCAGCACGGCGAAGACCAGAGCCGCGGTACGCGCCCTGCGCTCGCCGCGGGGCGTCTGCTGGCCGAGGCTGCGGAACGCGCTGAACGCGCCGTGGCGCAGGTGGAAGCCCACCGCGAGGATGGCCAGCGTGTAGAAGAGCGTGACGTACCAGCGTTCCGGGGCGAAGTCGGCGACGACGTTGCCGTACGGCTTGCTGGCGTCGCCGACCGGGTTCAGCGTGCCGGTGGTCAGGTCCAGCAGGTGGTAGATCACGAAGAGCAGGATGATCACGCCACCCCAGCGCATCGTGCGGGCCGCGTAGCTGCCGTTGACCTTCTTGCGGTGGGCGTACTTGACCGGGCGGGCGGCGCGGGCCCGCCGGGCCAGCACGGTGGCGGCCACGATGTGGGCGACGACCGCCACGACCAGCACGGTGCGCAGGATCCACAGGAACCAGACGCCAGGCAGCAGTGGCTTGCCGATGTCGCGCAGCCAGTGCGCGTAGTGGTCGAACGAGGTCTCCCCCGTGAACACCTTCAGGTTCCCGAGCATGTGGGCGATGAGGAACAGCGCCAGCAGGATGCCCGTCACCGCCATGACGGCCTTGAGGCCGACGTTCGAGCGGATGGGCGACCGAGTTTTCGTGATTACCACAGGACCGACGCTAGGAGCACTTCGATCAGTCGTCCAATGCATCAAACTCGCAGTGTTGATAGCCGTAGGCTATTTAGATGCAGCTCCATCAGCTCCGGTACTTCGTCGCGGTGGCCGAAGTACGACATTTCACCCAAGCCGCCGACATCGTGGGCATCACTCAGCCTTCTCTCAGTAAGCAAATTCACGCTCTGGAGGCCGACCTCGGAGCGCCGCTGTTCGAGCGGGTAAGGGGCAACATCGCGCTCACCGCGGCGGGTGAGGTGCTGCTGCCGTTGGCCACCCGGATCCTCGCCGACGTGGAGACCGCGACCCGGGAGGTCCAGGAGTTGGTCGGGCTGCGCCGGGGCCGGGTCCGGCTCGGGGCCACCCCCAGTCTGGCCACCTCGCTCGCCCCGCCGGTGCTGCGCCGGTTCCGCGACGCGCACCCCACCATCGACCTGCGCGTCGAGGAGGGCGGCTCCCAGGACCTGGTCCGCGACCTCCTACGCGGCGACCTCGACCTGGCTCTGATCATCATGCCGGCGCAGGGGGCCGACCCGGGGCTGCGGGTCGACCCCATCCTGCGCGAGAGCCTGGTGGTGGCCTCGGTGGGCGAGGTGGCGACCGCGTCGGCGACCGGGGAGCTGCGCATCACCGACCTGCGGGACCAGCCCATGGTGATGTTCCGGGAGGGGTACGACCTGCGCGACGCGACCATCCAGGCGTGCCGGGAGGCGGGCTTCGAACCGACCTTCGCGGTGGACGGCGGCGAGATGGACGCGGTGCTCAGCTTCGTCGAGGCGGGGCTCGGCATCGCGCTCGTGCCCGGCATCGTGCTGGCCCGCCGGCCGGGCGTGCGGATCACCCCGCTCGCCCCGCCCGGGGTGCGGCGGACCATCGCGGTGGCCCGCCGGCGCGACGTCGTACCCACCCACGCCGGTCGGGAGCTCCGGCGCATCCTGCTCGACTACGTGCAGTCCGCGATTGACGAAGCGAAGCTGCCTCCCGGGGTCGAGCCTCGTTGAGGGGGGTGGGTGTCGGGTTGGCCTCACCACCGATGTGCCCCGGCGGCCGTCGGCTGAATGGTTCGTATCGCCCAGCCGACCGTTCCGCGTTGATCATCCCGTTCGTCCTTGCTGGGTTAAATCGACCTTAAGCTCGGGATATAGGACTCAATGTCCGACCAGGTCACTTAAAGTGGAGCCTTGCACGGGTCAAATTACTCATTCATCTCGTAACAGCTCACCGGCGGGCATTTCGCCGGCAGGGAGGCTAGACATGAGGATCCTGGTTACCGGCGGCGCTGGCTTCATCGGGTCGCATTTCGCGCGCAGTCTGCTCGGCGGACGCTACGTCGGGTTCGAAGACTGCGACGTCACGGTGATCGACAAGCTGACCTACGCCAGTGATCGGGCCAACCTGCCGGCCGCGCACCCCCGCCTGACGTTCGTCCGTGGGGACATCTGCGACCGGCAGCTGCTCGCCGACCTCGTGCCAGGGCATGACGCGGTCGTGCACTTCGCCGCCGAGTCGCACGTCGACCGGTCCATCGACGATCCGGCGCCGTTCTTCGAGACCAACGTGATGGGGTCGCACCACCTGATGTCCGCCTGCGCGCGTGGCGGTGTCAGCCGGGTCGTGCACGTCTCCACCGACGAGGTGTACGGCTCGATCAACGAGGGCTCCTGGAACGAGTCCTGCGTGCTGGAACCCAACTCCCCGTACGCGGCCTCCAAGGCGGCCAGCGACCACGTGGTCCGCTCCTACTGGCGCACGTACGACGTGGACGTCTCGATCACCCGCTGCGCCAACAACTACGGGCCGTACCAGCATGTGGAGAAGGTCATCCCGCGCTTCGTCACCAGCCTGCTCACCGGTCAGGACATCACCCTGCACGGCGACGGCAGCGCGGTGCGCGAGTGGCTGCACGTCGACGACCACTGTCGGGCCATCGCGCTGGTGCTGGCCAAGGGCCGCGCCGGCGAGGTCTACAACATCGGCGGCGACCTTGAGCTGACCAACCGTGCGCTCACCGAGCGGATCCTGCGGCTGGCCGGCGCGGGCTGGGACCGTGTCCGGCACGTGCCCGACCGCAAGGTGCAGGACCAGCGTTACTCGCTGGACTTCCGCAAGATCTCCGAGGAACTCGGCTTCGAGCCGCAGATCCGGTTCGAGGACGGGCTGACCGAGGTCTTCCACTGGTACCGGGAGAACCGCGCCTGGTGGACGCCCACCGCCACGGAGCCCCGCAGTGCGGCGCTGACCAGCTCGGTGCGCGGCGTTCCAGCCAGCCGGGCGCTGTCCGTCCAGGCACGCTGACTGGCCCGCGACCCGGCCCGGCCGACGTGGCCGGGCCGGGTCAGCGGCCCTCGGCGTCGTCCATCGCCCGGTAGATCCGCTGCTCGGAGACGGGGTACGGGGTGCCCAACGCCTGGGCGAAGACGTTCACCCGCAGCTCCTCGATCATCCAGCGGATCTGCCGGACGGCCGTCTCCTGGCGACGGGCCGGCGGCAGGTTGGCGAGCAGGTCGGCGTACTCCTTCTGCACCACAGCGATCCGGTCCTGCTGCTGGCGGTCCCGCTGCGGGTTGCCGCCCAGCCGCTCCAGCCGACGCTCGATGGCGGTGAGGTAGCGCAGCAGGTCGGGCAGCCGGGCGTACCCGGTCTCGGTGATGAAACCGGCGTGCACCAGCCCGGCGAGCTGGCTGCGGATGTCGGCCAGCGCCGCCACCACGGCGAGGTTGCGGGTCGCACCGAGTCGCTGCTCGACGGCGTACGCGGCGGCGAGGACCTTGCGGACGCGGTCCATCACCTCGACCACCGTGTCGACCAGGTCGGCGCGGACCTTCTCGCGCAGGGCCGCGAAACCGTCGGCGTCCCACGCCGGCCCGCCGGCCACACCGATCAGCCGGTCGATGGCGGCGCCCGCCGCGTCCTCGATCAGCTCCTGCACGCCGCCGTGCGGGTTGCGGCTCAGCGCCAGCTTCGCCTCGTTGTCCAGCCGCCCCTGGAGGAACCGCGCCGGTGACGGCACGGTGAGCCGCAGCAGCCGGCGGGTGCCGGCCCAGTGCGCCGCCTCTGCCTCTGCGGGGGAGTCGAACACCTTCACCCCGACAGTGGCGCCCTCGTCGACGAGCGCCGGGTACGCGGTGACCGCGTAACCGGCGCGGACCTGTTCGATGGTCCGGGGCAGGGTGCCGACGCTCCACTCGCGCAACCCGGTGCGGGCCACCTCCGGTGCGGCGGCCGCCACCACCTGGCGTACCTCCTGGCGGAGCTGGCGTTGCAGGGCCGGCAGGTCCTTGCCCTCGGCGACCGGTTTCTCGTCGTCGCCGAGGACCCGGAAGGTCACCCGCAGGTGCGCCGGGAGCTTGCCCGGCTCCCAGGCGTCGCGGGGCACTGTCACCCCGGTCATCCGGCGCAGCTGCCGGGTGAGCGCGTCCAGCAGCGACTCCGCGCCGGGGGTGATCGCCGCCAGGGCGGCCCGGGCGTAGTCCGGCACCGGGACGAAGTTGCGGCGGATCGCCTTGGGCAGCGAGCGGATCAGCGCGATCACCGTCTCCTCGCGCAACCCCGGCACCTGCCAGTCGAAGGTCTCCGCCGGCACCTGGTTGAGCAGCGGCAGCGGGATGTCGACGGTGACGCCGTCGTCCGGCGTGCCCGGCTCGAACCGGTAGGTCAGCGGAAGGCTCACCCCGTCGGCCTGCCACTCGTCCGGGTAGTCGTCCTCGTCCACCCCCGGTCGGCCGTCATTGATCAGCAGGTCCCGGGTGAAGGTGAGCAGGTCGGGTTGCTCGCGACGGGTCTTCTTCCACCAGCTGTCGAAGTGCCGGCCGGAGGACACGTCGGCCGGGATCCGCTGGTCGTAGAAGCCGAAGATGGTCTCGTCGTCGACCAGGATGTCCCGGCGTCGGGCCCTGCTCTCCAGCTCCTCGATCTCGGCGAGCAGCCGCTTGTTGTCCGCCCAGAACTGGTGGTGGGTCTGCCAGTCGCCCTCGACGAGGGCGTGTCGGATGAACAGCTCCCGGCTCAGCGTCGGGTCGATCCGGCCGAAGTTGACAGTGCGGGAGCTGACCAGCGGGACGCCGTACAGGGTGACCTTCTCGTAGGCCATCACCGCGGCCTGCTTCTTCTCCCAGTGCGGTTCGCTGTAGCTGCGCTTGACCAGGTGCTGCGCCAGCGGTTCGACCCACTCCGGCTCGACCCGGCCCGCGATGCGCCCCCACAGCCGGGAGGTCTCCACCAGCTCGGCGGCCATCACCCAACGCGGCGGCTTCTTGAACAACGCCGACCCGGGGAAGATCCCGAACTTCGCGCCCCGCGCCCCCAGGTACTCGTGTTTCTGGGCGTCCTTGAGGCCGATGTGTGACAGCAGGCCGGGCAGCAGCGACTGGTGCACCTTCGGGGTGTCGATCTCCTCCGGCAGGTCCGCGCCACCCCGACGACCCCGGCCGGCGTCCGCGTCGTCCGCTGTGTCGCGCGCCGGCCGCCCACCCCGTCGGTCACCCTCCTGCGGGGTACGCAGCACCTGCCGCAGTTGGCTGACGATGTCCTGCCACTCGCGGATCCGCAGGTAGTTCAGGTACTCCGCCTTGCACATCCGGCGGAACGCGCTGGAGGACAGCTCCCGCTGCTGCTCGCGCAGGTAACGCCACAGGTTGAGGTAGGCGACGAAGTCCGACTCCTTGTCGGCGAACCGGGCGTGCGCCTGGTCCGCCTGGGCCTGCTTCTCCGCCGGCCGCTCCCGTGGGTCCTGGATGGAGAGCGCGGCGGCGATCACCAGCACCTCGGTGGCGCAACCGTTGCGTTCGCCCTCGACCACCATCCGGGCCAGCCGCGGGTCGACCGGCAACTGGGCCAGCCGCCGGCCGAGCGCGGTGAGCCGCTTCGCCGGGTCGGCCTCGGTCGGGTCCAACGCGCCCAGCTCGTGCAGCAGGTTCACGCCGTCGGTGATGTTGCGCTTGTCCGGTGGGTCGATGAACGGGAACGCGGCGAGGTCGCCGAGCCCGATCGCGGTCATCTGGAGGATGACCGACGCCAGGTTGGTCCGCAGGATCTCCGGGTCGGTGAACTCGGGTCGGGACAGGAAGTCCTGCTCGTCGTAGAGGCGGATGCAGATGCCGTCCGACGTACGACCGCAGCGGCCCTTGCGCTGGTTGGCCGAGGCCTGGGAGACCGGCTCGATCGGCAGCCGCTGCACCTTGAGCCGACTGGAGTAGCGGGAGATGCGGGCGGTGCCCGGGTCCACCACGTACTTGATCCCGGGCACTGTCAGCGAGGTCTCCGCGACGTTGGTGGCGAGCACCACCCGGCGCGAGGAGTGCGCGGCGAACACCCGGTGCTGCTCGGCGGAGGACAGCCGCGCGTACAGCGGCAGGATCTCGGTGCCGAGCAGCGAACGCTTCGTCTGCACCAGCTTGCCCAGCGCGTCGGCGGTGTCCCGGATCTCCCGCTCACCGCTGAGGAAGACCAGGATGTCGCCGGGGCCCTCGGCGGCCAGCTCCTCGACGGCGTCGCCGATCGCCTGGATCTGGTCGCGGACGTTCTCGTCGTCGCCGTCGCCGTCCTCCTCGCCCTCGGCCAGCTCGACGAGCGGCCGGTAGCGCACCTCCACCGGGTAGGTACGCCCCGACACCTCGACCACCGGCGCGGGCACGCCGTCGGGCTCGTCGGCGGTGGGTGGGCCGGCGAAGTGCCGGGCGAACCGGTCGGTCTCGATGGTCGCCGAGGTGATGATCACCTTGAGGTCGGGTCGGCGGGGCAGCAGCTCCCGCAGGTACCCGAGGATGAAGTCGATGTTGAGGCTGCGTTCGTGCGCCTCGTCGATGATCAGCGTGTCGTACTGGCGCAGCATCCGGTCGGTCTGCAACTCGGCCAGCAGGATGCCGTCGGTCATCAGCTTCACCAGGCTGCGCTCGCTGACCTGGTCGGTGAAGCGCACCTTGTAGCCGACCACGTCGCCCAGTTCGGTGCCCAGCTCGTCGGCGATCCGGTCGGCCACCGTCCGGGCGGCCAACCGCCGGGGCTGGGTGTGCCCGATCAGGCCGTGCACCCCGCGCCCCAACTCCAGACAGATCTTGGGAATCTGGGTGGTCTTGCCGGAGCCGGTCTCGCCCGCCACGATCACCACCTGGTGATCGCGGATGGCGGCGGCGATGTCGTCCTTGCGCTCACTGACCGGCAGACCCACCGGGTACGTGATCACCGGCACCGCCGCCTGGCGAGCGGCGAGCCGCTGCTCGGCCCGGACCAGGTCAGCGGTGATCTCGGTCAGCGCCGCCTCCCGACGCTGCGGATCGCGCAGCTTGCGGGCACCGTCCAGTCGCCGCTGGAGCCGGCGCTGGTCGCGGAACATCAGAGGTGTGAGGCGGCGGTGCAGCTCGCGAACGGGATCGGACGCGACGGAGGCGGTTGGATTCTGCATGTCGTGCCCAAGGATAGGCAGCCCGGCGGCGCACCGCCCCTGGGTTACCGAGCGGCCGGCTCTCCGGAGGCCACCTCCCGTCCCTGGACGGCCAGGAGCGGGCCCTAGAGTTGGCGGCCGACGTCGAGCGCTGGGGGAGCCGGATGGAGATGCGCGACACCGACCGCGCGTTGGTGCAGGCCGCCACCGCGGTCTCCAAGCTGCGCTGCCGCAGCCAGCACCACACTGTCGCGTCGGCGGCCCGGACCGCGGACGGGCGGGTCTTCACCGGTGTGAACGTCCAGCACGCCACCGGCGGGGCCTGCGCCGAGCTGGTCCTGATCGGCACGGCCGCCACCCAGGGCGTCACGGCGTTGGAGACGATCGTCACGGTCGCCGACCGCGGCCGCGAGGTCGTCGCGCCCTGTGACCGGTGCCGGCAGGTGCTGCGGGACCACTTCCCGGAACTGCTGGTGATCGTCGGCCCGATGGACGCCCTGCGGGTGGTCCCGCTCGGGGAGTTGCCGGCGGATACCGGGAGCGGCTCGGCCGGCTGACCGGGCACGGCGTCAGTCCCCGGAGGCCGCCTCCAGCATCGACTGCGGCACCGGCACGCTCTCGAACCGCAGGTTGCCCTCCGGAAGCAGCCACGATGTGACCCGCGCGACCAGGCGACCGGCCCGCACGGCGGGGTCGTTGGCGAAGAGCGCGCGTGCCTCGTCCGGGGCGATGGACAGCACCACGAAGCCCCGCAGCTGCTCGTCGTCGGGGTGCAGGAACGGCCCGGCCGCGAGCACCAGCCCCTGCTGCACGAGGCCCGCCTGGTGGGCCAGGTGCGCGTCCTGCAACCGGTCGATCGCGTCCTGCGGCAGCTCCGGCGGATCCGACGGTCGGGTCAGCAGGACGACCGTGTGCTGGTCGAATCGCATGAGCCAACCCTAGGTGCGCCGCGCCCTTCGCGCGGGCGTCTGCCCTGCTCAGCCTGTCGCGGATCGATGAGCGCCAGTTAGGTGACCCTCAACTGAGCAGCTAAGGTAAGGCGAACCTAAGCATGAACGTGCAGGAGACTCGTGACCACCCTCGCCGCCCGGCCGACCCCGGCCCGCAACCGGTCCGGCACCCGTACCGGCCGCCGGGTGGCCGTCACCGTCGCGGCCGCGCTGGTGCTGCTGCTCACCGTGCTGGCCAGTTTCGCGCTCGGCAGCCGACAACTCGGCATCGACCAGGTCTGGCACGCGCTCGTCGCACCTGACGGCAGCGACGCCAGCACCATCGTCCGTGAGCTGCGGATGCCGCGGACCGCGCTCGGCCTCGCTGTCGGGCTCGCGCTCGCCGTGGCGGGCGTGCTGTTCCAGGCGCTCACCCGCAACCCCCTCGCCGAGCCGCGCATCCTCGGCATCAGCGCGGGCGCGTCGTTCGGGGTGGTGCTCGCGATCTCCGTCTTCGGCGTCGGCACGCTCGCCGGGTACGTCTGGTTCGGCATCGCCGGAGCCCTGATCGCCGGGCTGCTGGTCTTCGCCATCGCCACCCGCGCCCGCGAGGGCGCCAGCCCGGTCACCCTCGCGCTGGTCGGCGCGGCGCTCGACGCCAGCCTGGCCTCCGGGGTGTACGCGCTGCTCAGCATCGACGCCCGCACCTTCGAGGAGTACCGCTTCTGGGTGGTCGGCGGGCTGGCCGGCCGGGACCTGTCGGTCGCCGCGCAGGTGCTGCCGTTCGTCCTCGCCGGGCTGGTGCTGGCCGCCCTGGTTGCCCGAGGGCTCGACGCCCTGGCCCTCGGCGACGACGTGGCCCGTGGTCTCGGCCACCGGATCGGCCTGGTCCGCCTCGGTGGTGGCCTCGCCGCCGTGCTGCTGACCGGTGCCGCGGTAGCCGCCGCCGGACCTGTCGCGTTCGTCGGGCTGGCCGTGCCGCACCTGGCCCGCGCCCTGGTCGGCGCGGACCACCGCTGGACCCTCGCCGTCTCCGCCCTGCTCGGGCCGGCGCTGCTGCTCGCCGCCGACATCGTCGGTCGGCTCGTCGCCCCGCCCGGCGAGATCCCGGCCGGGATCGTCACCGCCCTGATCGGCGCGCCACTGCTGGCCGTGCTGGTCCGCCGCGCCCGGGTGGTGACCGCGTGACCACCACCCTGCGCCCAGGCTCGGCTGGTGCCGACGCGGCTCGGCTGCCCGGGCGGTCGCTGCTGCGGATCGGCCCGGTCAGCCTGCTGATCCGCCGTCGCGCGGTGCTGGTGGCCGCCGCGTTGACAGTGCTGCTCCTGCTCGCCGTCGTGCTCAGCCTCTCGCTGGGCACCCCGTACGTCGCCCCGGCCGACGTGCTGCGCGCCCTCTCCGGTGCCGGCACGCCGTACGACCTCGTGGTCTTTGATCTTCGGCTGCCGCGGGTCGTGCTGGCGGCCGTGGCCGGCGCCGCCTTCGGCGTGGCCGGCACGCTGATCCAGAGCGTGGCCCGCAACCCGCTCGCCAGCCCGGACGTCATCGGCATCACCCAGGGCGCCGGCCTCGCCGCGACAGTGGCCCTGACCAGCGGAATGGCCGCGGTGCTGGTGGCGCCCACCGCGCTGGTGGGCGGGCTGCTCGCGGCGGTGCTGCTGTTCGCCCTCGGTGCCCGGCACGGGCTGGCCGCGCAGCGGTTCGTGCTCGCCGGGGTGGCGGTCGCGTTCGGCTTCCGGGCGCTCACCGAGGTGGTCATGCTCACCGCCGACCCGATCGACGGGCTGCGCGCGCAGATCTGGCTGATCGGCACCCTCGCCGGCAAGGGCTGGACCGAAGCCGCCTGGATCGCCGGCACGCTGCTGGTGCTGCTGCCGGTGCTGGCCTGGGCCGGCTGGGCGCTGAACAGCACAGCCCTGGACGACGACACCGCCCGGGGCGTCGGGCTGCGCCCGGTGGCCCGCCGGATCGGCCTCGCCGGCACCGGCGTACTCGTCGCCGCCATGGTCACCGCCCAGGTCGGCGCCGTCGACTTCGTGGCGCTGGTCGCCCCGCAGGTGGCCCGTCGACTGGTACGCGCCGAACGACCACCGCTGGTCTGCGCGGCGCTGCTGGGCGCCCTCCTGCTGGTGCTGGCCGATCTGGCCGGCCGGCGGTTGTTCGCACCCACCCAACTACCCGCCGGTGTGCTGACCGCAGCGATCGGCGGCCCGTACCTGATCTTCCTGCTGCTGCGCGGCCGGCGGCGGTCGTCGTGACGCCTCAAGGAGTGGTGTGATGCTCTCCACCCGCGACCTGGTCGCCGGCTACGACGAGCGAACCGTGCTCGACGGGCTCGACCTCGACCTGCCCACCGACGCGTTCACCGTGATCGTCGGGCCCAACGCGTGCGGCAAATCCACCCTGCTGCGCACCATGGCCCGGCTGCTCACCCCTCGCCGAGGCACAGTGCTGCTGGACGGCACCGCGATCCGCGACCTGCCGACCCGGGAGGTCGCCCGCCGCCTCGGAGTCCTGCCGCAGAGCCCGCTGGTGCCCGAAGGCGTCACGGTGGCAGACCTGGTCGGGCGCGGCCGACAGCCCTACCAGCGGTGGTGGCGGCAGTGGTCGGCGGAGGACGGTGCCGCTGTGGACCAGGCGATGGCCCTCGCCGACGTCACGGACCTGGCCGACCGGCCGGTGGACAGCCTCTCCGGCGGTCAGCGGCAACGGGTGTGGATCGCGATGACACTCGCCCAGGACACCGACGCCCTGCTGCTGGACGAGCCGACCACCTTCCTCGACCTGGCCCACCAGGTGGAGGTGCTGGACCTCCTGCACCGGCTGCGCTCCGAGCGGGGCCGCACAGTGGTCGCCGTGCTGCACGACCTGAACCAGGCCGCCCGCTACGCCGACCACCTCGTCGCCATGCGCGCCGGCGCCGTGGTCGCCGCCGGACCGCCCCGGGACATCCTCACCGCCGACCTGGTCCGCGACGTCTTCGGGCTGGCCTGCGTGGTCGTGCCCTGCCCGGTGACCGGCGCACCGCTGGTGGTGCCCGCGTACACCGGCGGCAGCGCTCCGGCTGCCGCTGCCCGTCCGGCTCCGGCTTCCGTCGCCGCGTCCGCTGACGCGGAAGACCCCAAATCGCCCACGGCCTCCGTACCGGACGCCCGACCCGCCACCGGCGACGCGGCCAACCCGCTCGCCGGCTCGCACCCCTCGAAAGGACTCTGATGCGTCGTCTCGTCGCAGCTCTCGCCGCAGCCGTCGCCCTCGGTGCCGGCCTCACCGCCTGCGGTGAGAGCGACCCGGTCGCCGGCTCCACCACCGGGGAGACCCGGGAGATCACCCACGCCATGGGTACCACCAAGGTCCCGGCCGAGCCCAAGCGCGTCGTCGTGCTCGACACCGACAAGATCGACACCGCGCTCTCGCTGGGCATCACGCCCGTCGGTGCCGCCACCGCCGGTGAGGCGAAGAGCTGGCCGACGTACTTCGGCGCGGACAAGCTCACCGGCATCAAGGAGGTCGGGGTGCTCACCGAGCCCGACCTGGAGGCGATCAACGCGCTGAAGCCGGACCTCATCCTCGGCAGCAAGTTCCGCCAGGAGAAGTTCTACGACGAGCTGGCCGCCATCGCGCCCACGGTGTTCACCGAGAAGGTGGGCATCACATGGAAGGACAACCTCCTCCTCGACGGCAAGGCGCTCGGCCGCGAGCAGCAGGCCAAGGATCTGCTCGCCACGTACGAGAAGCGGGCCAAGGACTTCGGCGCCACGCTCGGCGACCCCGCCGCCCGCAAGGTGTCGATCGTGCGGTTCATCCCGGGCAACATCCGGGTGTACGGCCCGGACTCGTTCTCCGGCATCGTCATCGGCGACACCGGCCTGGGCCGCCCCGAGCGGCAGTTGCTCGCCAACAAGGAGGACAAGCGCTTCGACCTGGTCAGCCCCGAGCGGATCAACGAGGTCGACGGTGACGTCATCTTCGTGACCGCGTACGGCGACAAGGCCGCCGCCGAGCAGACCAAGGTCGCCGGCGGGACGCTCTGGAAGGGCCTCGGCGCGGTCAAGGCCGGCAAGGCGTACCCCGTCTCCGACGAGGTCTGGATGACCGGCATCGGCGTCGGCGCCGCCAACAAGATCCTCGACGACCTGGCCAAGTACCTCCCCGCCGCCTGACACACCCCACCAGGACCACCCGGCGTGACGCACCCCGCGCACACCATCCAAGATCCGCGCAAGTTCGGGGAAACTGCTGCCTCGTGAGCTGTTCAGGCAGCAGGATCCCTGAAGTTGCGCGGATCTTGCTGGGTCTGGGTCTTACGCAGAGTCAGCGGGAGCGGGACCGGAGGGCTTGACGAAGTTCGGCGAGGAAGCCGTCGAAGTCTTCGCGGAACCGCTTCGCGGTGACGTGCAGGACGATCCAGTCCTCACCGAGCAGTCGGTTGAGGCGGCGGCGGTCTCGGTGGAACTGCTCGGGATCGTCGTGCCACACCCCGTCGTACTCGACGGCGACCTTGAGGTGCGGCCACGCCAGATCGAGACGGGCCACGAACCTTCCATCGCGCTCGACCACGAACTGCGTCACGGGCGCCGGCACCCCGGCGAGCACTATTCGCACGCGAAGCTGGGACTCCGGGATCGACTCCGCGCCCGCGTCGGCGAGCTCAGCGACACGCACCATCCGCTTCCAGCCCCGGTCGCCGATCCGTGCTCGGGAGGCCGCGCGCAGTCGAGGGAGCGTCACCAGCCGTTGGCTGGCCAGGCGATCCACGACGGCGACGGCGTCCTCCGTTGGTAGCCACTGGGCGAGGTCCCAACAGATGCGCGTCGGCGTGGTCAGCGGGATGCCCTGACGTACCGCAATGTCGGTCGCGGCGATCGCACCCGTGTGCACAACGAGCCCTGAGACCGGACCGAACCGCTTGCCGGCGGGCACGAGCACATCGATGGGCTCGTGGTTGGCGACCGACGCCGCGCCGTAGAGCGCTGCGGCACTGCGACCGGCTATCGCTGCGCCCGGTGGCAGAACCCACAGTGCCGCGGCGGTACAACGAGTGCGGTGGGTGACCGCCAGCCGGGCATCGGCGTAGACGTCCCTGAACAGCGGACGCCATGCCGCGCTGCGCAGCTCCGTCCGGGTCAGCAGGCCTTGGGCAACGACGCGGGAACCGCGGAAGACGCGTCCCTGCAGACTCGCCGGCCGTCGTGGGGAAAGAGGCATGACAGACACCATGACCGGCGTTCGCGTTCGCCTGCAGCCCCTGTGGATAACCCTGGGCAGAGGCCGGAACGCCAAGATCCGCACAATTTCGCTGTTCTTGCTGCCTTCTCGCGACGCAGACAGCAGCATCCCCGAAGTTGCGCGGATCTTGGCCGGCCGGCCGGCCGGCCGGCCGGCCGGCCGGCCGGCCGGGTGGGTGGGTGGGTGGGTGGGTGGGGGAGTGTGGGGCGGGGGTGGGGTTAGGCGGCGGTGGACCAGATGGCGCGGAAGGCGGCGGCCTCGCCGGAGAGCCATCGTTCGATCTGGTCGGGCTTGGCGTCGGTGGGCATGCGGTGGGCCAGGCCGCGGCGGACGTCGACCAGGACCGGCTCGGCGTGCGGGAGCACCGCGTCCATGTGACGGGCCATCAGGTGCAGGGTGGCGAGCACCGACTCCTCGCTCGGTGGGGCCTCGTCGAAGTGCAGGCGGACCGCTTCGGCGCGGCCGTCGGCGTGGCGTACCCCGAAGTGGGGGTTGATCTTGACGGGCAGGTCACCCAGCATGGCCAGGGCGTCGCGGGTCTGGGCGAGATCGATGGCGGCTGGCTCGCCGAGGGAGTGCAACCAGGTTGTGGCGCCGGGGACGAGCGCCTGGTAGAGCGGGCGCCAGCGTGGCTTGACGATGTCGGCCACCCCGGCCAGGTGGGTGCCGCCGGTGTGGAAGGCGATGTCGGCCTTGAGTGCCTTGACGAACTGGCCGTGCGGGTTGAAGCCGGACCGGCTGGCGCGTTGCTTGCGCAGCCCGCCGACGAAGGTCGCCTTGGTGGGGCCGGTGCGATCGACGTAGCGGGTGAAGCCGAGCAGTGTGGCGTAGGGGGTGAGGGGTGTGGAGGCGGGAGCGGTCACGGGCGTCCTCCCGGGTCGTAATCCTGCAGGTCAGGAACTCGATTAGTACATACATTCTAATCGACGGGTCTGACATCGCCCAGCGAAAGAAGGGGTGTGGAAGACGCGACAAAGGGGGCCGTCCGGCGTACGGACGACCCCCTGTCGGGACGCTCGCTAGAGCTGGCCGACGTCGGTGATCCGAACGACCGCCGCGCCGACCTCGTCCGAGGCCGCCAGGTCGATCTCGGCGCTGATGCCCCAGTCGTGGTCGCCGTCCGGGTCGTCGAAGATCTGCCGTACGGTCCACCGCTCCCGACCCTGCTCGATCATGAGCAGTGCCGGACCCCGGGCGTCCGGCCCGACCCCGATCGAGTCGTACGCCTCGAAGTACGGCCCGAGGGCGTCGGCCCACGCGTCGTAGTCCCAGCCGTCCTCGGCGTCCAACTCGGCGAGCAGGTCCCAGCGGCGTAGCGCGGCCAGCTCGACGCGGCGGAACAGCGCGTTGCGCACCAGCACCCGGAACGCCCGCGCGTTGCGGGTCACCGCCGGTGGCCGATCCGTCAGGGCGGCGTGCGCCTGGGCCACCTCGGCCACGTCGGACGGGTTGCGCAGCCGCTCCCACTCGTCGATGAGGCTGGAGTCGACCTGGCGGACCAGCTCGCCCAACCACTCGATGAGGTCGATCAGTTCCTCGGTCTTGGCGTCCTCGGGCACGGTCTGGCGCAGCGTCTTGTACGCGTCGGCCAGGTAGCGCAGGACGAGACCCTCGGAGCGGGTCAGCCCGTAGAACTGCACGTACTCGGTGAAGGTCATGGCCCGCTCGTACATGTCGCGGACGACGGCCTTGGGGGAGAGCTGGTGGTCGGCGACCCAGGGATGACCCTGCCGGTACATCTCGTACGCGGCCTCCAGCAGCTCGGCCAGGGGCTTCGGGTGGGTCACCTCGTCGAGCAGTTCGATGCGCGCCTCGTACTCGATGCCCTCGGCCTTCATAGCGGCGACCGCCTCGCCGCGCGCCTTGAACTGCTGCGCGGAGAGGATCTGCCGGGGGTCGTCGAGGATCGACTCGATCACGCTCAGCACGTCGAGCGCGTACGACGGGGACTCGGCGTCGAGCAGTTCGATGGTGGCCAGCGCGAGGGGGGAGAGCGGCTGGTTGAGGGCGAAGTCGAGCTGGAGGTCGACGGTGAGCCGGATCCGCCGGCCGGTCTCGTCCGGCTCGGGCAGTTCCTCGACGACCCCGCCGGCCCGCAGCGCCCGGTAGATGGCGATCGCCCGGCGGATGTGCCGGCGCTGCGCGGCGGGCTCCTCGTGGTTGTCGGTGAGCAGGTGCCGCATCGCTGTGAACGCGTCCCCGGGCCGGCCGATGACGTTGAGCAGCATCGAGTGGCTGACCTGGAAGCTGGAGGTCAGCGGCTCCGGTTCGGCGTCGACCAGTCGGTCAAAGGTGGGCTGGCCCCAGCCGATCGAACCCTCCGGCGGCTTCTTGCGGACCACCTTGCGCCGCTTCTTCGGGTCGTCGCCGGCCTTGGCGAGGGCCTTCTCGTTGTCGATGACGTGCTCGGGGGCCTGCACCACGACCCGGCCGATGGTGTCGTAACCGGCCCGGCCGGCCCGCCCGGCGATCTGGTGGAACTCCCGGTTCTTCAGCAGCCGGGTACGGACCCCGTCGTACTTGGACAGGCCGGTGAACAGCACGGTGCGGATCGGCACGTTGATGCCGACGCCGAGGGTGTCGGTGCCGCAGATGACCTTGAGTAGGCCGGCCTGGGCGAGGGTCTCCACCAGGCGGCGGTACTTGGGCAGCATGCCGGCGTGGTGCACGCCGATGCCGTGCCGGACCAGCCGGGAGAGCGTCTTGCCGAAGCCGGCGGTGAACCGGAAACCACCGATCGCCTCGGCGATCATGTCCTTCTCGGCGCGGGTGCAGACGTTGACGCTGGTCAGCGCCTGGGCGCGTTCCAGTGCGGCGGCCTGGGTGAAGTGCACCACGTACACCGGGGCCTGCTTGGTCTCCAGCAGCTCCTCGAGTGTCTCGTGCAGCGGCGTCATCGCGTACGAGAAGATGAGTGGGACCGGCCGCTCGGCCGTGCGCACGACGGCGGTCGGCCGCCCGGTGCGCCGGGTCAGGTCGTCGACGAAGCGGGTGGTGTCCCCCAGGGTGGCGGACATCAGGATGAACTGGGCCTGCGGCAGCTCGATGATCGGCACCTGCCACGCCCAGCCCCGGTCGGGCTCGGCGTAGAAGTGGAACTCGTCCATGATCACCTGGCCGACGTCGGCCTTCGTGCCCTCGCGCAGCGCCAGGTTCGCCAGGATCTCCGCGGTGCAGCAGATGATCGGGGCGTCGGCGTTGACGCTGGCGTCGCCGGTCAGCATGCCGACGTTCTCGGCGCCGAAGACCTCGCAGAGCGCGAAGAACTTCTCCGACACCAGGGCCTTGATCGGCGCGGTGTAGAAGGTCGTCCGGCTGTCGGCGAGGGCCGCGAAGTGCGCGGCGATCGCCACCAGGCTCTTACCCGAGCCGGTGGGCGTATTCATGATCAGGTTGGCGCCGGAGACGATCTCGATGACCGCCTCTTCCTGATGGGGGTAGAGGTCGAGGCCGCGCTCCTTCGCCCAGCCGGCGAACGCGTCGAAGAGGGTGTCGGGGTCGGCGCTTGTCGGCAGCGCGGCGGTGAGCGTCATAGCCTGTCCATGGTGCCTGGATCATGCCCCGGTACGCCAACCCGGCCCGCACCGGACCCCCGTCCGGGCGTCCCGAACGCCCCGCCGCGTTCCGGTCCGGGCGTTTCGCCGGTCACGGTCGGCGGTACAGCAGGTCGACGACTGGCCGACCGGCCGTGATCGCCCGCCGCTCGAACTTCGTCACCGGGCGGTGCGCCGGACGCGGCGCGAAACCGCCGTACGCGTCCACCAGCTCCGGGTCCGCGTCGAGGGTCTCCCGCATCGCCTCGGCGTACTCGGCCCAGTCGGTCGCGCAGTGCAGCATGCCGCCGGAGCGCAGCCGGGACCGTAGCAGCGCCACGTGCGCCGGCTGGATGATCCGCCGCTTGTGGTGGCGGGACTTCGGCCACGGGTCCGGGAAGAAGACGTGCACAGCGTCCAACACGCCCTCGGGCAAGCCGCTGACCAGCGACAACGCGTCGCCCTGCGCCACCCGCACGTTGCGCAGGGCACCGCGCTCCACCAGGTGGAGCAGGTTGGCGATTCCCGGCGTGTGCACCTCGACCGCCAGATAATCTCGATCCGGGTCGGCGGCAGCCATCGCAGCGGTGCTGTCGCCCATGCCCGAGCCGATCTCCAGCACGACGGGCGCCCGACGACCGAACAGGTCGGCCAGGTCGACGGGCACCACAGGTCCGTCCGGCACATCCAGGCCGTACGCGGGCCAGAGCCGGCTCAGCGCGTCGGTCTGCCGGTCGCTCATCCGACCCCGGCGGGGGTGGAACGTGCGGATCGTCCGGCTCGCGGGCGGGACGGCGGGGTCATGGTCGGTGGCGGTCACAGCGACCCGAGCGTACGCGACGCCGCCGCCGGATCGGATGTGATGTGCGACCGGAAATGAGAGGATCCAACTGGTACGGCAGGTCGGGTGCTCCACTGCCCGACCCGGCCGCACGGCGTCGAGAGGGGGCATGGTGAGAGTGACCCGCGGCGTCGTCACCCTGTCGCTGGTGACAGTGCTCGCCGGCCCCCTGCTGGCCGCCACGCCCGCCCTCGCCGCACCCGAGCATGCCCTCGCCACTCGTGCCACGCCCGAGTGGGCTGATCTTGCCGCGCCCAAGTGGGCTGTCGCCGTCGCGCCCGCGCCGCAGCCGGGAGGGCCGCCCGGGAGTGCTCCCCAACCGGCGCCGTCGGTGGACATCTTCGTCGAGGTGAGCCCCAGCACCGTGCAGCCCGGCTACCTGGTCGGCATCCGGGCCAGTTGTCGGGACAACTCGGTCGGCGCCACAGTGGTCTCCGACGCCTTCGGGGCGGTCGGCGTGCAACCCCAGCGCGGGGTGCTCACCGCCGCGCCGATGGTCCGCGAGCGCACCCGCCCCGGCAACTACCGGGTCAAGCTGGAGTGCCGCGACGGCGAGACCGCCTCGACAATGCTCCAGGTGGTCAAGAAGATCCCCAACCAGCCGAGTCGGGGGCCGGCGACCGGGTTCGGTGGGAGCAGCGGCGGGATGACCGGCAAGCTGCTGCTGCCCGGCGGCGCGGCACTGACCATCACCGGGCTGATCCTCGCCGTGATGGCGTTCCGCCGCCCCCGAGCCGCCACGCGTCGCTGAGCCCGCCATGACTATCTTCCGCCCCACGCCGCCGCCGGCCGGTTCACGCCCGCCGTCGCCCGGTCGCCCCACGTCGCCGCCGGATGCTGTCCGCCAGCCGTTCGCCGGCCGCCCTGCCTTGCCGCCCGATGACGTTCGGCTGCCGGTGGACGACGGTTGGGCGGACTCCGACCGCCCGCCAGGTCCCCAGCGCCCGCCAAATCGCCAGCGCCCGCCAGATCCCGACCGCCCGCCGGATCCCGACCGCCCGTCCGTTGCGGCGCGCCCGCCGACCGCCGTCGCCCCCCGGCGCAGTCGTCCGTCCGGCCGCAGCCCCTGGTCCGTACCGTTGGCAGTGGTGTTGGTGTTGGCCGGGGTCTTCGCCACCGGGGCGGGGCTGGGCCGTTCGGTCGGCCCGTTCGACCTGGCTCCGACCGGCGGTGACCGGCCGGCCCGCAGTGAGTCGGTCGGGTTGTCGGCCAGTCGGCCCGTGCGCCTGTCGGTGCCGGCGATCAAGGTGGCCGCGCCGGTGGCGCCCGTCGGGCAGGCGCGGGACGGCTCGATCGCCGTACCGCCGCTGGAACGGCACAACGAGACCGGTTGGTACGACCGCGGGCCCACACCCGGCGAGCCTGGCCCCGCCGTGATCGTCGGGCACGTGGACACGAAGAGCGGCCCGTCGGTCTTCTACGATCTCGGCAAGCTGCACCCCGGCGACCTGATCGAGGTGGCCCGGGCGGACGAGTCGGTGGTGGTGTTCCGGGTCGACACCGTCGAGCACTTCCCGAAGGACCAGCTGCCCGCCGAGCGGATCTACGGCCACGACGGGCCACCCGGGCTGCGGTTGATCACCTGCGGCGGCCAGTTCATCGGGGGCCGCACTGGCTACGCCGACAACGTCATCGCCTTCGCCACCCTCCAGTCCTCCCGCAAGTCCTGAGACCGCCCGCTCGCCTGGTCGGCTGCGCGCCAGGCCGGCAGCTGCCGCTTGATCGACTCGGTTTCATTGAAGTCGGGGTGCCGGACCGACCCGGACACCGCGGTTTCCGTGAACCCGAGTGGATCAAGCCGGCGGCACCCGCAGGTCGACAGAAAGTGCAAGATCGCGGAGCGGGGTGGTCAGGGCTGTGGGACGTGCAGCGCCACCTCGAACTCCAGCAGGCTGGCGCCGGTGGAGACCGGGGGACGGGGCTTCTCGCCGGGGGCGGCGGCGTGGGCTGCGCGCGACGGGCCGGCGGCCCACGCCTGGTACGCCTCCTCGCTCTCCCACTTCGTGTAGACGAAGTAGCGGGTCTCGCCGGCCACCGGGCGGAGGAGTTCGAAGCCGAGGAAGCCGGGGGAGTTCTCCACAGTGCCGGCCCGGGCGGCGAACCGCTTCTCCAGCTCAGCGCCGCCACCGGGCGAGACCTCGATTGCGTTGATCTTCACGACTGCCATCTGCCCACCCTAGCCACTCAGAACGTCTCGACCGCCGGGACCAGGTCCGCGTCGACCACGATCGGGGCGTGGTCGGAGGGGCCCTTGCCCTTGCGGGCCTCGCGGTCCACGTACGCGGCGCGGACGGCTCGGGCGAACGGCGCGGACGCGTACACCAGGTCGATTCTCATGCCCTTGTTCTGGTGGAACATGCCGGCCCGGTAGTCCCAGTAGGTGAAGGGGTGGGGGCCTTTCATCGGAGTGGGCACGACGTCGCTGAGGCCCAGGTCGCGCAGTGCCGCGAGGGCTGCCCGCTCGGCCGGGGTCACGTGCGTGGAGTGGGTGAAGACCGCCGGGTCCCAGACGTCGGCGTCGGTCGGGGCGACGTTGAAGTCGCCGCAGACCGCCAGCGGCAACCCGCCGGCCAGCTCCGCGTCCAGCGCGTCGCGCAGCGCCGCGAACCAGGCCAACTTGTACGCGTAGTGCGGGTCGTCCGGCGTCCGGCCGTTGGGCACGTACACCGACCAGACCCGCACCCCGTCGCAGGTGGCGGAGATGGCCCGGGCCTCGGGCTCGGGAAAACCGGGTTCACCGGCGAACCCGACCCGGACGTCGCCCAGCCCGACCCGGGACAGGATGGCGACCCCGTTCCACCGGCCGTCGCTGTGGCTGGCCACTGTGTAGCCCAGCGCGCCCACCTCGGTCGCCGGGAAGGCGCCGTCGGGGCACTTGGTCTCCTGCAGGCAGACGACGTCCGGCCCGGTGTCGGCCAGCCACTCCAGCAGCCGGGGTAGGCGGGCCTTCACCGAGTTGACGTTCCAGGTCGCCAGGCGCATGCCCCCAGCCTGCCGCATCCGCCGCCGCGACGCCCGGTCAGCTGCCCGGGGTGTCGCCGGGGCGGGTCTGTTCGGCCAGGAACCGTTCCAGTTCCGCGCCCAGTTCGTCGGCGGTGGGCAGCGGGCCGGCGTCCGGGGCGAGCAGACTCTTTTCGCCCCGACCCCGGGCGAACGCGTCGTACTGCTCCTCCAGGGCCTGGACCAGGGCCGCGGCGTCCTCGGTCTGCGCGACCTGCCGGTCGATCTCCACCCGGACCACCTCGGCGGCCGAGCGCAGCCCGTCGCCGGGCAGCAGCAGCCCGGTGCTACGGGAGACCGACGTGAGCAGCACCTCGGCGGCGGCCGGGTACTCGGTCTGCGCCACGTAGTGCGGCACGTGGGCGGCGAAGCCCAGCGCGTCGCGGCCCTGCTCGCCGAGGCGGAACTCCAGCAGGTGACCGACGCTGCCGGGCACCTGGACGCGTTGCAGCCAGGGCTCGTAGCCGGCGATCAGCTCGGGGCGGGTGGCGTGCGCGGTCACCCCGGTCGGCCGGGTGTGCGGGACCGCCATCGGGATCGAGTTGAGCCCCACTGTGAGCCGGACGTCCAACCGGGCGGCGAGCCCGGCGACGGCGGCCACGAAACGCTCCCACTGAAGGTCCGGTTCGGGGCCGGTGAGCAGCAGGAACGGGGTCTCGTCGTCGTCCTGCAGCAGGTGCAGCTCCAGCTTGGGCGCGTCGACGCTCTCCCAGTGGTCCTCGACGAAGGTCATCACTGGTCGTCGCGATCGGTAGTCGAAGAGCTGGTCGACGTCGAAGGTGGCGATCGGCCGACCCTCCAGCGAGGTGAGTAGCTGCTCACGCGCCAGTCGGCTGGCGTTCCCGGCGTCCACGAACCCGGTGAGGGCCTGGATCAGGACCGGCTGCCCGAGGTCGGACAGATCGTCGGTGAGCTGGTAGAGCTCGTGTGGGTCGAGCACCGGTGCGGACCTCCCTGAAATGTGCCTGCGGGGTGCCGTCGCGCGGAGGGCACCCGTTCGGGCAACGTACCCGCCATCCTGGTGCATTCCTGCGCCGGGCGATCCGTTGGCCGGGTGGTGGGCGTGACCGGACTAATCGTCTGTTTACGCCACCAGGCCGAGCCCCTTTGGCCGATCGGCCGAGGGATCGTTCGGCCCAAAGGCCGAGTTTGTCGATCATGTCAGGCTCGAAGGTCGGATGTCCGGGCCTGTCCCGGGCCGTGCCGGCCCGCGTGCGCCGCCAGCTTCATCCGGTACGCGAGGTTCGTTCCCCGGGCGGGTCGACCCGCCCGGCTCGTCCACCAGCACACGGCAAATCTGTGTCGAGCACCACGTGATCACCGTGCGTGATCGGGGTTTGCACCTGCCTAGCCTCGGTTGATGCGTGACGACGGCACCCTCGACGACCCGTACGCCCCGAGCAGCCCCACTACCGATACGGAGGATGGCACCTCAACCGAACGGACAACCGCCGCGAGCCGGCTCCGGGCGTACGCCCGGGACCTGACCGGTCGACGCCGGGCACAGCTGGCGCTGGCCACCGGTGTGGTGTGCTGCCTCGGTCTGACCGCCGTCGTCCAGATTCGGAACGAGGACGCCGACGCGGCGACCCGGAGTGGATCGCTCTCCAGCGCCGAACTGGCGCAGCGCGCCGAGCAGCAGCGCGCCTCCCGTTCCCTCGACCGCACGGCCGCTCCGAGCGCCTCCGCCGCCGCCCCGTCCGTCGCGGCGAGCGCCACCGACCCGGACACCACAGCGGCGGCCCGCACTGTCGCCCCGGCGCGCCCGACCGACCCGGCACCCGTCGCCGGACTGGACGAGGACCAGATGGAGAACGCCGAGGCGATCGTCCGGACCGGCCGCAAGATGGGGGTGCCGCGCCGGGGTCTGGTGATCGCGGTGGCCACCGCCATGCAGGAGAGCAATCTCTACAACGTGGCCAGCGGCGTACTGCCCGAGTCGCAGGACTATCCGCACCAGGGCGTCGGCTGGGACCATGACTCGGTCGGGTTGTTCCAGCAGCGGTCCAGCAGCGGCTGGGGCCCGGTGGGGCGGCTGATGGACCCAGAGTTCGCCACCCGGCAGTTCCTCAGCGCGCTGGAGCAGGTGCCCGGCTGGCAGCGGATGCGGCTCACCGACGCCGCCCAGGCGGTGCAGGTCTCCGCGTACCCCGAGCACTACCAGCAGCACGAGTGGCGGGCCACCCGGGTCGTTGACGCCATCGTGCCGGCGGGGCGGTAACCTACCGCCCACTATGGACGGTCAGGGTTGAGGCTGTCGCATCCCGGGTACATGTGTTGCGGGTTCGGGGTACACATGACTACGGGACCATCGACAGGAGGACGCCATGTCACTGATGCAGCGGATCACCACGTTCCTGAGATCGCCGAAGGGTCAGCAGTTGGTCGAGCGAGGTCGCCGCGAGATGGCCAAGCCGGGCAACCAGCAGAAGCTGAAGGGGTTGGCGGCCCGGCTGTCCAACCGCCGCCGCTGACCGCCCCATCGGCCGCCCTGTCCACCGTTCCCACCCCTGGGGAGACCTGGTGACCGACACCCCACCCGGCGGCGGTCAGCCCGCCGCCCCTACTCCGCAGCCTCCCGTCGACCTGCCGGCCGGGCCGGTGGACGCCCCCGAGGGTCCACCGGCCCGGCTCTGGGACCGGATGCGGGACGACCCGCAGTACGCGCCGGAGCACCTCGCCCTGGAGGCGGTGCGCCGCCTCGGGCCGGAAGCCGTGCAGTGGGCCAGCCGTGCCCGGGCCGAGCAGCCGGGGATCTCCGCCGATGTCCTGGCCGACCAGGCGGCCCGCAAGTTCGTCAACCTGGCCCGGCTCTCCGGCGCGGTCTCCGGCGCGGCCGGGCTGCCCGGCGCCGTGATCGACGTGGGCGTGCTGGCCTGGACCCAGGCGCGGATGGTGCTGCACATCGCCGCCGCGTACGACGTCGACCCCCTGCACAGTGACCGGGCCACCGACCTGCTGGTGCTCCAGCGGGTGCACAAGGTCGCCGAGAGCGCCCGGCTGGCACTCGGTGTGGCCGCCGGCCGGGAACGCGCCGACGCGCTCTTTGGTCTGGGTGGCCAGCGTCCGCTCGGCCGGGTCATGCTGCAACTCGGCATCCGGCTGGCCCAGATGGCCGGCGTCCGGGCCGCCAAGCGGATGGTCGCCAAGATCGTCCCCGGTGCGGCCATCGTGCTCGGCACCTGGGCCAACTCGTCGGCTACAAAGGACCTCGCCCAGCGATCCCGGGCCCTCTACCGCTCCCGCGGCAACCCCGTCCCGGAGCCGCGCCAGCCCTGACGGCCCCGCCCGGGCGGTCAGTTGGCCAGGCCGGAGGAGCGCCAGGTCACCTCGGCGATGCGGCCCTGGCCGGTGGCGTTGGGGTGGAACCAGTCCAGCGGGTTGAGCAGGTCCAGGGTGAACCGGACCTTGTGCAACGCGCCGCCGTCGTGCCGGCACCGTGCCCCGTACGCCCGGCAGGCCGCCTTCAACTCGGCGTTGTACGCGTCGATCCGGTCCCGGACGGCGGCCCGGCGCGCCCGGTCGGCCGGTGCGGTCGAGGTCGCGTCGGCCAGCAGGGCCGGGCAGATTCCCCGCCGCCACGCGCGGGTCGCCCGGGCGTCGTCGTGCCCGACCTCCCAGAGCCGGTACAGGTCGGGGATGCTCACCACCAGCACCCGGGCCTTCGGCCGGCCGGTCCGCAGGACGCGCAGCCCCCTGTCGACGTCGGCCCGGAACTGGGCCACCGGCGTCATCGCGTCCACCCCGCCCCGGCAGACGTCGTTGGCACCGATCAGCACCGTGACGTAGTCGGGGCGGTCACGTACCGCCGCCTGGGCCTGACCCGCCAGAGCGTCCGCGCGGGCGCCGGGACGGGCATGGTTGTACGTCCGGTCGCGGATCGCCGCATTCTGTTCGAGCAGCCGCCGGTAGTGGCTCTGCACCCGCAGCCCGTCCCCGGTCGACCAGGAATTGCGCTCGCAGGAGGTGAGCACCAGGCAGGAGGCGAAGCCGGTGCTGATCGAGTCGCCGAGGGCGGCGATGCCGCCCGGCCCGCTCGACGGCGGGGCGCTCGTGGTGGGGCGGGGTTCCGCGGAGTTGCCGCCCTCGCAGGCCAGCGCGACCAGCGCCGCGAGACAGGCCAGGGCGGCGACCCAGCGTCGAGGCATGACGTCTCCCGTTCCCGAAGCACAGAGCGACAGCGCGGTAACTCTATGCGCAGGATGTGGTTTGCCGGGAAGTTGCTGTCGGGTATGCGGCAGAGCGCCGACGCGGGAGCCGTCGAGATGCTATGCGTCCCGCCATGGTGCCCGCTGGCCGTGCAGCCACCAGTGCAACGCCCTCGTGATCCGGGGCAGCACCAGATAGGTCATCAGCGGGGTCAGGCAGAGCGTCATCAGCAGCACCCGGGCCGCCAGCGGCACCGCGTCGAGGAAGCGGCTCGTCAGCACTGTGGCGGTCAGGCTCAGCGGGAAGAACGCCAGCCAGATGGTCACCGCCTGCTTCCAGCGGGGCGGCGACGCGGGCGGTGCCGGCTCCACCCGGTCCACCGAGTGCTCCAGCGGCCTGTCGAACCAGCCCTCGATCCCGGTACGCCGCTCGACCCGGGTGTGCTCGACGATGCCCTGCGCCGAGCTGAGCCACCAGTGCCGCTGCGGCGACTCCTCCCACCGGTGCAGCGTCTCGGCGTCGGCGAAGCGGTAGAGCATGTGCCACTCCGGCGAACCGGGGCCGCTCTGCACCCAGCCGGCGCCGAGGAAGCCGGGGAACGCCTCGGCCAGCGCGGTGCCAGCCCGCATCCAGGCCACCATCTCGCTGGCCCGTCCGGGGTCGACGCGCCGGGCGATGGAGACGGTCACCGGCACGGCGAGGGTCATTGACATGCGCCCATCCTGCGGTCGCGTGGGGCCCCGGCGCGAACGGATGTGCCGGAGCACACCGCCGCGTCCGAGGGTGGAAGCGCGCCGTACCGGTTAACCCGGCCGATCAGGGGTAGATCGGGGGTTATGACGAGATCGCAGCCCCGGCGCGCCCGTGGCACGGTCGGCCACGCGAACAGCGCGTTGAACCTTCGGCTCACCCTCGCCAGCTTCGGGCTGGTGATCATGGTGCTCTTCGCGGTGCTGGCGTTCTGGGCCGGCATCGCCTGGCTCGGCGTACTCTGCGCGATCTTCGCCGTGGTCGCCGTGGTCGACCTGGTCGTGATCCAGCGCCGCCGCGCCGCCCGCCGCCGCGAGGAGCCGGGCGTACGACACTCGTTGTTCGAGTGACAGGAGGACGAGATGCCCCACATCGCCACCACCAACCCCGCCACCGGACAGGTGCTCAAGACCTATGAGGCGATGTCCACGGAGCAACTCGACGACGCCATCGAGCGCACCGACCTCGCGTTCCACCAACTGCGGGAGACCACCGTCGACCAGCGCGCCCAGTGGATGAACGCCGCGGCCGACCTGCTGGACGCCGAGCGCGACGAGATCGCCCGGATCATGACCACGGAAATGGGCAAGACGTACGTCGCGGCGCAGGCCGAGGTGACCAAGTGCGCCAGCGCCGCCCGCTTCTACGCCGACAAGGCCCCCGCGTTCCTCGCCGACGAGCCGGCCGACGCCGACGCCGTGAAGGCGATCCGGGCGTTCATCCGGTACCAGCCGATCGGCGTGGTGCTTGCTGTGATGCCGTGGAACTTCCCGCTCTGGCAGGTGATGCGCTTCGCCGCCCCGGCGCTGATGGCCGGCAACACCGGCCTGCTCAAGCACGCCTCGAACGTGCCGCAGACCGCGCTGCTGCTGGAGGACGTGTTCCGGCGAGCCGGCTTCCCCGAGGGGGCCTTCACCACAGTGCTGGTCGACTCGGAGGCCGTCGACCACATCCTCAGCGACCCCCGGGTTCGCGCCGCGACGCTCACCGGCAGTGAGCCCGCCGGCCGGTCCATCGCCCAGATCGCCGGCCGCGAGCTGAAGAAGACGGTCCTCGAACTCGGCGGCAGCGACCCGTTCGTGGTGATGCCCTCGGCGGACGTGGACCGGGCCGCCGAGGTGGCCACCACCGCCCGCTGCCAGAACAACGGCCAGTCCTGCATCGCCGCGAAGCGGTTCATCGTGCACACCGACGTGTTCGACGCCTTCGCCGAGAAGTTCGCCGCCAACATGGCCGCGCTGCGCGTCGGCGACCCGATGGACCCGAACACCGACGTCGGTCCGCTGGCCAGCGAGCGGGGCCGCGACGAGGTGCACGCCCAGGTCCGCGACGCGGTGGACAACGGCGCGACGGTGCTCTGCGGCGGCGAGCCGCCGAGCGGAGACGGCTGGTTCTACCCGCCGACAGTGGTCACCGACCTCACCCCGCAGATGCGGATGTGGTCCGAGGAGGTCTTCGGCCCGGTCGCCGGCCTGTTCCGGGTCTCGTCGTACGAGGAGGCCATCGAGGTCGCCAACGGCACCAGCTTCGGGCTCGGGTCGAACGCCTGGACCCGGGACCGCGCCGAGCAGGAGCGCTTCGCGACCGACCTGGACGCCGGCAACGTCTTCATCAACGGGATGACCACCTCCTACCCGGAGTTGCCGTTCGGCGGTGTGAAGAACTCCGGTTACGGGCGGGAGTTGTCGGCGCTGGGCATGCGGGAGTTCTGCAACACCAAGACGGTCTGGGTGGGCGAGGGCGCCGCCTCGGCCGGCGCTGGGGCGCACGCCGAGTAGTTCGGGGCGCGGCACGCGTCAGCCGGGGCCGTCGTGGGTAGGAAGTGTGCCCATGACGTCGTACGGGTTCCACGCCTCACATGAGCAGATCGGTCCACGCGCCCTGTTGGAGGCGGTGATGCACGCCGAGCGGGCCGGCTTCGACGCCGCCATGTGCTCCGACCACTTCTCCCCGTGGAGCGCCCGGCAGGGCGAGTCCGGCTTCGCCTGGTCCTGGCTGGGCTCGGCGTTGCAGGCCACCGGCATGCCGTTCGGCGTGGTCAACGCGCCCGGCCAGCGATACCACCCGGCGATCATCGCGCAGGCGATCGGCACCCTAGGCGCGATGTACCCGGGCCGGTTCTGGGCGGCCCTGGGCACCGGCGAGGCCAGCAACGAGCACATCACCGGTGACCCGTGGCCGCGCAAGGACGTACGCGCCGCCCGGCTGCGCGAGTGCGTGGACGTGATCCGGGCCCTGCTGGCCGGCGAGGAGGTCAGCCACGACGGCCTGGTCCGGGTCGATCGGGCCCGGCTCTGGACCCGCCCCGAGCAGCCGCCCGCGCTGGTCGGCGCCGCCGTCAGCGTGGCCACCGCCCGCTGGTGCGCCGAATGGGCGGACGGACTGATCACCGTGAACGCGCCGGTGGCGCACCTGCGCGAGATGATCGACGCGTACCGGAACGCGGGCGGGCGAGGGCCGCTGCACCTCCAGGTGCACGTCTCCTGGGCACCCGAGCAGGCCCAGGCCGAGGCCATCGCCCACGACCAGTGGCGCAGCAACGTCTTCGCCCCGCCGGTCTGCTGGGACCTGGAAACCGTCGAACACTTCGACGTGGTCTCCGCCGACGTGCCGGCGCAGCGGGTCGCCGAGGTGGTGAACGTGTCCGCGGACCTGGGCCGGCACGTCGGCTGGTTGGAGGAGTACGCACAGCTCGGCTTCGACCAGATCGCCCTGCACCACGTCGGGCAGGAGCAGCGCGGCTTCATCGACGCGTTCGGTGCGGAGGTGCTGCCGAAGCTGCGCCCGGGCGGCTGATCGAGGCCGAACAGCCGTACCCCTAGGCTCGTACCCCATGGAAAGCCTGTTTCCGGTCGTCGTCTTCCTGGCGATCGCCACCCTGGGTGCCGCGTTGGCCCGCCGGCTCGGCCTGCTCGCGCCGATCGTGCTGGTCGTTCTCGGCCTGGGGCTCTCGTTCGTGCCGGGCTTCCCACAGGTGGAACTCGACCCGGAGTTGGTGCTGGTCGGCATCCTGCCGCCGCTGCTCTACGTGGCCGCGCTGGAGACCTCGGTGCCGGCGTTCAAGAACAACATCCGGCCGATCCTGCTGCTGGCGGTCGGCCTGGTGTTGTTCACCGCGTTCGTGGTCGGGTTGGTGCTGCACCTGCTGTTGCCGCAGCTGCCGTTCGCGATCTGCCTGGCCCTCGGCGCGGTGGTCGCCCCACCGGACGCGGTGGCCGCCACGGCCGTCGCCCGCCGGGTCGGGCTGCCCCGCCGGGTCGTCACCATTCTGGAGGGTGAGAGCCTGGTCAACGACGCGACCGCCCTGGTGCTGCTGCGGGTCGCGACAATGGCCACCGTCGGCTCGGCCGTCGGCGCCGACAAGATCGCCATCGAGGTGCTGCGGTCCACCGGCGGCGGCATCCTGATCGGGGCGCTCGGGGCGGTGGTGTTCGGCTTCCTGCACCGGCGGATCAGCGACCCGCTGCTGGACAACGCGCTGTCGTTGATCATCCCGTTCGCTGTGGTGTTCACCGCCGAACACCTGCACGCCTCCGGGGTGGTCGCTGTGGTCGTCACTGGTCTGGTGCTCGGACACAAGCTGCCCCAACTGCTGTCGGCGGCGTCCCGGTTGCAGATCGGCGCGTTCTGGCGGCTGGTCCGTTTCCTGCTGGAGGGCCTGGTCTTCCTGCTGGTCGGGCTGCAACTGCGGGAGGTGCTGCGCGATCTCGACGAGCCGATCGGATCGCTCATCCTGATCACCTTCGCGGTGCTCGCCACCGTCTTCCTGACCCGGTTCGTCTGGCTCTTCCCGGCCACCTACCTGGCCCGGTTGGTCCCCCGGGTCCGCCGTCGTGACGCCCGGCCGTCGCCGAAGTTCCCGATCATCATCGGCTGGGCCGGCATGCGGGGCGTGGTGACCCTCGCCGCCGCGCTGGCCCTGCCGCTGACCCTGGCCGGCGACGAGCCGTACCCCAGGGCGTTGTTGATCTGGCTGGCCTTCGCCGTGATCGTTTTCACCCTGGTCGGCCAGGGCGCCACCCTGCCGCTGGTCGCCCGGCGGTTGAACCTGCCGCAGGACGACCCGGTGCAGGACGCGCTCTCCGCGGCCGCCGTGCAGCAGCAGGCCAGCAAGGCCGCCCAGGACCGCCTCGACGAGTTGGCCGACGGCGCACCGGACGCGGTGGTGGACCGGCTGCGCCGAGCGGTGGAGGACCGCACCAACATGGCGTGGGAACGGCTCGGCGGCGACGAGCGGGAGACCCCGTCGCAGGCGTACGGTCGGCTGCGGCAGGAGATGATCGACGCCGAGCGGGATGTGTTCCGGGCGGCCCGGGACTCCGGTCGGATCCCTGAGGAAGTGCTGGTGCAGGCCTACCGTGACCTGGACCTGGAAGAGTCGTTGCTGCGAGAGGTTGAGAAGTGAGCTGTCAGCACCTGACCGAGGCCGGTGCCGCCGAGCCCCGTACCCCCGACGAGTGCGCGGACTGCGTCGCCATCGGCGACACCTACTGGGTGCACCTGCGCACCTGCCTGAGCTGCGGGCAGGTGGGCTGCTGTGACTCCTCGCCGAACCAGCACGCGAGCAAGCACTTCGCGTCCACCGGCCACCCGGTGATCCGCTCGGCCCAGCCGGGCGAGGCCTGGCGCTGGTGCTTCGTCGACGAGGAGATCGGCTGAGAAGTCACGTCCGTAGGTGGTAGTGGTTGCGGCGGGGGATTTGTTCGGGGTCGAGCCAGGCCGGCGGAATGAACTCCGGGCGACCGTCACCGCCGAGCTGGACGGTCCACTCGCTGCTATGGACGTGTCGGTGGTGGTGGCCGCAGAGCAGGACGGCGTTGTCGAGGCTGGTGGTGCCGCCGTCTCCCCAGTGGCGGATGTGGTGGGCGTCGCACCAGCGCGGTGGGCGGTCGCAGCCGGGGAACGCGCAGCCACGGTCGCGGAGCACCAGGGCGCGGCGTAGTGGGCCGGTGAAGAGTCGGCGCTGCCGGCCGACGTCGAGCGTCTGACCGGCGCTGCCGAGGACGGCGGGCAGGATCGTGGCGTCGCAGGCGAGCCGACGCACCGTCTCCGGGGTGAGGTGCAGGCCGGTGTCGAGAGTGCCGGCGCCGAGCCGCAGAGCCAGCGGGTCGAAGCTGGTGGTGACGACGACCTGGGCGGCTTCGCCGCCGTGCTCGGGCAACTCGCCGGTGCGCAGGGCAAGCCGGCAGAGGTCGGCGAGCGCGTCGTGCCGGCGTTGCCCGGGAGAACGTGGATCGTCCGGACCGGACGGTGCGGTCAGTGGGTCGATCGCGGCGCGCAGTAGACCCGCCGCCTCGCCGTCGAGGATGCCGGACAGCCGCAGTCGGCCGTCTCGCAGCTCGGACAGCGTCACATGGCGGTCTCGGCAGGCTCGGCGGGCCTCGGCCTCCATCGCCGCCTTGGCGGCGGCATCGGCGACCTCCGGGGCGACGTGATCGAGGATCCGGGTGCCGAGCCGGCGCAACAGGGTGGCGTCGAACTGCGCCGCCCAGTCGACGAGGACGCCGATCGCCTTGTCGGCGGCCTCCGCCCCGGCGGCGGTGTGGACGGTCTCGACCGTGCCGGCGATGACCCGGACCTGCTCTACGTCGACGGCTCCGCCGGCCAGCGCGTCCCGCACACCGGTCGGGGCGGCATCGAGCGTCGCGGCCAGCTCGACCAGACGACGGGCTGCACCGACCCCGAGGCGCAACCGGTCCCGCAGCCACACCGCCGTTGACGACGCACCCTGCGCGGTCGCGGTGCCTCGACCGTCCAACTCGCGCACGAGGGCCAGCTTGACCGCGGCCAGGCGTTGCTCGAGCCGGTGCGCGGCGTCGAGTGCCGCGACGAGGTCGTGCTCTGGAAGAGCCCACGTCGGTGCGTCGAGGCAATCGGCAACTGCCGCCTCGGCCTGCGCCAACTCCTCCAACATGGACCGACGATAGAACACGTGTACGACACTTTCGGGTCGCTCAGTAGGCCAGGTTCGGCTGCTTCGGAGCGGCGACAATCCGTGACCACCCGAAGCGGACGAGGTGCCTTCACGGGGTCGCTGCGCACGCTGACGTGCGGCTGGGCTGACTCGCCAGATTCGCTGAGCCCGGTTCAGCGGCTGATGCCGTCGATGAGACGTTCGGTGGCGAGGCAGGAGACGAGACATCGTTCCTTCGCGTCGCCGCTCAGCCGGGCGGTCCAGTCGGTGAGGCCGCCGTCGCCGATCTCCAGGCTGCCGTCCAGGGCGGTGATCCGCAGGGCGCACCCCGTGTAGTAGCCGCGACCGCGAGATCGCTCCGGTTCGTCCACCAGCGGCACCACATCCCCGGCGAGCGCCGGTCGGACGGTGTCGGCCAGCCGCTCCCGGATGACCCTGTCGTCGAAGGTGGTGATGTGCAGCTGAGGCGCGGCGGCCGGTGCCAGCTCGGCGAGGACGGTCCGCCAGTAGGTGAGGTGCCGGACCAGCAGCCGAGCCTCCGTGCGGCCCGAGCCGGTGTCCCGGGCGCTGGACACCAGGGCGAAGAGCCGGAAGTGCGCCGACGCCTCGCTGCCGAAATCCTGCGCCCGCAGCACCCGATGGGCAGCGGCCAGGTGCACCTCGCTCTGTCGGCGACGACGCACGGCAGCCTCGATGGCGAGGGCGTTTGTGGGATCGCTCAGCACCTCGCTGGCGCGCATCGTGGTGACGATCCTGTTCTGGCTGACCGGCGCGACCGCCGAGCAGGTGCCGACCGGTACGACCGGCGACAGCTCCACCCCGGAGACGTCGGCGGGCAGCAGTTGCCACATCCGTGCCTCCACCCGTGCCAGCGCGCGCGGGTCGGCACGGGCCGGGCGGACGAAGCGGTCCTCGCGCCAGCGGCGCACCACCTCGGGTGGACGCACGGTCGCCGCCCGGTCGCGGGCCAGGCCCAACAGCAGAGTACGTAGGTCCGCGCCGGACAGGCCGGCCAACGCGGTCCGCGTCCCGGCCGGCATCGCCGCCCACACCCGACGCTCCGCGCCCGGCAGTTCGTCGCCATCCATGGCGTCACCATGGCTCACTCGGCGCGACCGATCCATCGGTTTTGCGGTGTGCCCGGCCGCTCGTACGCCCGTCTATGCTTCACCGACGTGCGAGCGTCAACGGGGGACGGACATGATTGACACTGTCATCTTCGATGTTGGTGGGACCATTCTCGACGAGTCTCACGAGTTCGCTGCCTGGGCCGACTGGCTCGGCGTGCCCCGGCACACCTTCTCGGCGGTCTTCGGCGCGGTGATCGCCAGGGGTCTGGACTATCAGGAGACGTTCCGGGTCTTCCGGCCCGATTTCGATCTCACGACCGAGCTGGAGCGCCGGGCCGCTGCCGGCCAGCCGGAGTCGTTCGCCGAGGAGGATCTCTACCCGGACGCGCGGGGATGCCTGGAGTCCTTGAAGGACCAGGGCCTGTTCGTGGGCCTGGCCGGCAACCAGCCAGCTCATGCGGAGGCGACCCTGCGCGATCTCGACCTTCCGGTGGACGTGATCGGCACGTCGCACGGGTGGGGCGTGGCGAAGCCGTCACCGGCGTTCTTCGAGCGGGTCGTCGCCGCGAGCGGTGGCGTCGCGTCGTCGATCCTGTACGTCGGCGACCGACCCGACAACGACGTGCGCCCGGCCCTGGATGCCGGGATGAGGACCTGCCTGATCCGACGTGGTCCGTGGGGCCACATCCTCGACCCCTCCACGGTGGCCGAGCGGTGCCTGTTCCGGATCGACTCGCTGGACGAACTCCCCAGCCTGGTCGCGAAGCACAACGCGGCCGGCGGTTGACCCGCCGGCCGCGCGAAACGTGCGGTCCCGGTGGCCGCCCGCTGAGGGCGGCCACCGGGACGTCCATCAGGTCAGCGAGCAGGCCGCCCCGTTGACAGTGACCAGGCCGGGGCTCGGGTTGGCGCCGCCGCCCGTGGTCGCGTTGAAGCCGAACGTCACAGTGCCGCCGGGCGCGATCTTGGCGTTGTACGACTCGTTGCGCGCTGTCACCGTCGCGCCGGACTGGGTGACCTTCGCCAGCCACGCCTCGCGTACCCGCTGGTCACCGGTGAACGCGAAGCGCACGCTCCAGCCGTTGACGGCGGTGGCGCCCGTGTTCCGGATGGTCAGCTGCCCGGTGAACCCGGTGCCGCCCTGCCAGGCGCCGTAGTTGGAGTAGCGCGCCGTGCAGGTGGTGGCCGGCACCGCGCCGGCGTCACCCTGGTCGGCCAGGAACGAGGAGATCCAGGCCAGCGCCGAGTTCCAGTTGATCGCCACCTCGTTTGTCGAGTACGAGTTGATGTCGTCGACGTAGCAGAACATCGGCTCGCAACCGGCGAGCAGCTGCGCCACGAACGGGTCCTGGAGGGCCGCGTTCGGGCCGCCGGCGAGGGAGCCGGCGGGCGGTCGGGGCAGGTTCGGGTCGAGCTGGTGGCCGAAGATCCGGCTGTGCTGGTTCTGCGCGGCGTGCTCACCCCACCCGGTGACGTAGGAGATGTTCAGGGCGTTGCGACCGAGGACGTAGTCCATGGCCTGCACGGCGCCGTCGCGGTAGACGGGGTTGCGGGTCAGGTCGAACGCGGTGGCCAGCACCACGGCGTTGTTGATGACGTTGCTGTTGCCGCCCCAGAAGTAGCTGTTGGCGTCACCGGGCATCGGCAGCCCGTACGCCTGCCGGCGCAGCTCGGCGAGGTAGGTGTCGGCCGCGGCGGTGACCGAGGCGCGGACCCGGGCCAGATCGGCGGCGGGCAGCCCGTTCGGCACGGTGGCCAGGTCGAGGCGGCCCAGCGCGGCAACGCTCTGCCAGCCGAAGCCCCGGGCGTCGAACACGTTCCCGGTGTGGTGCGGTGAGGCGGTCAGGTCGGCCAGGTAGTTCTGCGCCCCGGTGGTCAGGTACAGCTCGGCCGCCGCCCAGTAGAACTCGTCGGTGACGTTGCTGTCGTCGTACGCGCCGCCGCCGGTGCCGTCGGTCGGGCTGGCGTACACCGCCGGGTGGGCCTTGGCCGCGGCGTAGGCCGTCTTCGCGGCGGTGCCGCAGCGGGTCGCGAACGCCACGTCGTACGGCGCGAAGAGCCGGGCGCACTGGGCGGCGGTGGCGGCGAGGTTGAGGGTGGCCGCTGTCGACGGTGGGTGCAGCTCGCGCGGCTGCGGGTCGTCCTGCGGGGCGAGCGGCAGCCCGGTCCAGTTCTGGTCGTGGATCTTGTGGTGGACCATGCCGGCGAGCGGCTTGCCGGCGGGCACCTGCATGCGCAGCAGGAACTCCAGCTCCCAGCGGGCCTCGTCGAGGATGTCCGGCACCCCGTTGTCGCGCTCGGGCACCCGCAGGGTGCCGTCGGCGAGTTCCGCGCCGCCGTTGGCGGTGGCCGCCGTCCGGGTCCGTTCGAAGGTGTTCAACAGCTGGTAGGTGGCGATGCCGCCGTTGACCACGTACTTGCCGTGGTCGCCGGCGTCGTACCAACCGCCGCGCACGTCGAGGGAGTAGTCGCAGACACCCGGCTGGCAGGGCACGTTGGTGTCGCCCTGGTTGGGTGCGACGCCGAGGTGGCCGGCGGGTCGGGCGTACTCGTCGCCGATCAGGTCGCCGTCGATGGCGATGCCGCTGCGCTGGGCGTAGAAGAACTGCAACGAGTCGGAGCGCAGCTGGTCGTAGAGGGCGCCGGAGATGTCGAACGGGTGGCTGGTCTCGCCGTCCACGGTGAGCGTGAGCCCGGTGCCGGGAGTGCGGTAGCTGGAGAAGTCGACACTCTGCACGTTCTGCCCGGAGGCGGCGTCGACACCGCGAGCGGTGGTGCTGCCACTGGCCACGACCGCGCCGGCGGCGCTGCGCAGCTGCCAGGGCAGCGGCTCGGTGGCCTCGGTGACGACAGTGGCGTTCTTCGGGCCGCCGGGAAGGTAGCCGACCTGGTTGACGCGCACCCGTGGCCCGGTGTCCGGCTCGTACGGCTCGGGCGGCTCACCGCCGCGCAGCGACACGTCGTCCAGGCAGATGGTCTGCGCCTGGGCGGAACCGCCGACCTGGAAGATCAGCTGGGCGTTGGGGTTGTCGTCCGGGACGGTGAAGGTCTGCTCGACCCGCTGGATGGTGCCGGTCGCGGTGGCGTCGACTGCCGCGTACGTGGTGTACGGAGCGCTGCCGAGCTGCAACACGGCCTTGACCGCGGCGCCGGGAGTGGCGGAGACCGCGAAGCCGAGGGTGTATTCGGCGCCGGCGATCAGCGGCACGCCGTCCTGGCCGATGCCGGCGTCCCACGGGTTGGCCAGCCCGCCCGCGACCGTGGTGCAGAGCTGGCCGTCGGTGACCGCCAGCGCTCCGGTGCCGAAGGAGAACCAGGGGCTCACCCCGGCGCTGAAGTCGCCGTTGTCGATCTGTTCGGGGGCGTCCGGTGGTGGGTCGGCGTGGGCCGCGCCGGCGCCCGCGCCGGTGAGGGCCAGAGTGGTCGCCGCAGCCAGCAGGAGGCGGCGTCGGGATGGCGTCACGGGGAGTCCTTCCGGGACGGAAAGTGGGACGGTGGTGGTGGCACTGTGGTGCGAGGAACCTGGGAGCGCTCCCAGGTATCGGCTCGATGTTTCCAGTGCCGGTACGTCATGTCAATTGATCTGGTTGGATGGGTTCCGGCATCCCACGTGGGCGGTCAGCCCGGCGGGCGCCTCCCGCCGCGCCGCCGTCCGGACGTGAGATTGACCGCGCCACGCGCCGTCGTCTCGATCTCCTAGAGACAACTGCGCCCTTCGCCTGGCAGGCTGCCTCCCATGACCCTGAAGCTGCGTTCCGTGGGAACGAGCGACCGTGGGCTGATCCGCAGCGGAAACCAGGACGCCCTGCACGCCGGCAGCTGGCTCGTCGCCGTCGCCGACGGCATGGGCGGGATGGCCGCCGGCGACCTGGCCAGCGCCCTCACCATCGACGCGGTCGCCCCGCTGGACGTGGAGACACCCGAGGACGCCCTGGTGGCCGCGCTCGAGGGTGGCATCGCCCTGGCGACCTCCCGGATCCGACAGGCGGTCGCCGAGGATCCCGAGCGCCAGGGCATGGGCACCACGCTGACCGCCCTGCTCTTCGCCCGTACCGGCAGCTGCCTGGCGCTCGCGCACGTCGGCGACTCCCGGGCCTACCTGTTCCGCGAGGGTGTGCTCAAGCAGGTCACCCGGGACGACACGTTCGTGCAGATGTTGGTGGATCAGGGCGTGATCACCCCCGACCAGGCCAGCAGCCACCCGCGCCGCGCCGTGGTCACCCAGGCGTTGCAGGGTGAAGAGGTCTCCCCGTCGTACGCGACGATGGTGCCCCGGGCCGGCGACCGGTGGCTGCTGTGCAGCGACGGCCTCTCCAACGTGGTCCGGCCGGACACCCTCACCGAGGTGCTCAGCGGCTATCCGGACCGGGACGCCTGCGCCGCCAAGCTGATCGACCTGGCCCTGCACGCCGGCGCACCGGACAACGTCACAGTCGTGGTGGCCGACGTCGTCGAGGAATAGCCCGGCGCTCAGCGCCGACGGCGTCGAGGAGTCGCCTGGCGCTCAGCGCCGACGTGGCGTGGCGTGCCGGGTGGGCGTCGCCGTTCCCGGGTCCTCCGGCCACGGGTGCCGGGGATAGCGCCCGCGTAGCTCGGAGCGGACCTGCGGGTAGCCGGTACGCCAGAACGAGGCCAGGTCGGCGGTGACCGCCACCGGCCGGCCGGCGGGGGAGAGCAGGTGCAGCAGCACCGGCACCCGACCGTCGGCGATGCGGGGGGCCGCCGGCCAGCCGAACGTCTCCTGGAGCTTCACGGCGAGCACGGGCGCGCCCGGGTCGCTGTAGTCCAGCCGGATCCGGGAACCACTCGGCACCTCGATCCGCTCCGGGGCCAACTCGTCGAGGCGGGCGGCCTGGGCCCAGGGCAGCAGCCGACGCAGCGCCGACGACACGTCCACTCGCGCCAGGTCGGCCCGGCGGCGCGCGGCGGCCAGTTCCGGGCCCAGCCAGCTGGGCGCGGCGTCGAGCAACGAGTCGTCGCCCACCTCCGGCCACGGATCACCGAGGTGGTGCCGGAGGAACGCGAGCCGCTCGCGCAGCCCCCGCGCCGCCGGTGTCCACGGCAGCAGCCCCAGCCCGTCCTGACGCAGGCCGGTCAGCAACGCGGCAGCCACCTCGGCCCGGTCCGGCCGGTCCAGCCGCCGCTGGACCAGCTCGATCGCGCCCAGCCGGGTCACCTCCCGGGCCACCACGTCCCCGTCGGACCAGCCGACCTCGCGGCCGGTGCGCAGCAGCGGACCGGCCGCCTCCCGGGCCGTCGCCTCGTCCACCGGTGCGGCCCGGCGGATCCGGGCCGACGGCGCGCCGGGGGTGCGGTCCGCGACCGCCACCGCCAGCCAGTCCGACCCGGCCAGCCCCGAGCCGGCCGCCAGCTCCGCCGCGGTCCCGCCGGTCATCAGGTACGCCGAACCGCCCGGCCGCCGCACCCGGGCCAACCGTTCCGGGTACGCCAGCCCGACCAGCAGCCCGGCGGCGAGATCGTCGCTCAGCCCAGCTGAGCCGGTCCGGTCGGTGGCATCGGCGCGGCCCTTCGGTGGGGTGCCGGTCGGCAGCGCCGCGCGCAGCCGGCGTACCTCGGTGCGCCAGCGGGCGGTGGCGCCCGCGTCCACGCCGGTGCGCAGCCGACGCCATCCGGCGACCAGGTCGTCTCCGGGGCCGGCCGCGCTCTCCTCGGCGAGCAGGGCCACCACCTCGGCGGCTCGGTCGGCGCCGACCCGGCCGGCGCCGTCGAGCAGCGCCCGGGCCAGCCGTGGGTGCGCCCCGGCGGCGGCGATCGACAGTCCCCGCGCCGTGATCCGACCGTCGGCGTCGACGGCGCCCAGGGTCTGCAGGGTGTCCCGGGCCACCGTCATCGCGGCGGCCGGTGGCGCGTCGGGCAACGCGAGCCCGACACCGTCCGGTGCGCCCCAGGCGGCCAGCTCCAGCGCGAAGCCGGTCAGATCGGCGGTGGCGATCTCCGGCTCGGCGCGGGCGGGCAGCCGCTCGTGGGTCGCCGCCGACCAGCAGCGGTAGACGTACCCGGGGGCCTCCCGGCCGGCCCGGCCAGCCCGCTGGGTGGCGGCGGCGCGGGAGACCGGCACGGTGACCAGCGCGCCGAGCCCTCGGGCCAGGTCGATCCGGGGCACCCGGGATAGCCCGGCGTCCACCACGATCCGCACGCCCGGAACGGTCAGACTGGTCTCGGCCAGCGCGGTGGCCAGCACCACCCGCCGTCGGTCCGCGCGACGCAGCGCGGCGTCCTGCTCGGTGCCGCGTTGACGGCCGTGCAGCGGCAGCAGCGCCACTGTGTCCCGCAGGTCGCTCAACCGGCCGGTGACCGCCGCGATCTCGCCGGCCCCGGGCAGGAAGACGAGCACGTCACCGTCGTGCTCGCGCAGCGCCCGCCGGACGGTGGCGGCCACGTGGTCGAGCAGGGCACGGTCCACCGGCCCGGCCCCGGGCGGGGCGATGGGACGTGCCGGGGGGACCCAGATCCGCTGCACCGGATGCAACGCCGAGTCGGCCCGAACCACCGGGGCCGGGGTGGGCCCGCCCAGCAGCGCGGCGAACCGGTCGGTGTCCGGAGTCGCCGACATCGCCAGCAGCCACAGGTCCGGCCGGAGGGTGGCGCGCGCCTCCACGGTGAAGGCCAGCGCGAGGTCGGCGTCGAGTTGGCGTTCGTGGCACTCGTCGAGCAGCACGGCACCCGTGCCGGGCAGCTCCGGGTCGTGGTGCAGCCGGCGGACCAGCAGGCCGGTGGTGACCACCTCGATCCGGGTGGCCGGGCCGACCCGGCGCTCGCCGCGCACCGCGTAGCCGACCCGCTCACCGACCCGCTCGCCGAGCAGCTCGGCCATGCGTCGGGCAGCGGCACGAGCCGCCACCCGGCGGGGTTGGGCGATCACCACCCGGCCGGTCACCCGGTCGGCCACGGCCAGCGGCGCCAGGGTGGTCTTGCCGGTGCCCGGTGGGGCCACCAGCACACCGGCGCCGGCCGCGTCGAGTGCCGTGACCAGCGCCGGCAGCACCGGACGGACCGGCAGGTCAAGTGTTACGTCGGAGAGCACGGCCCAGTCTCGCACCGGCGTGGGCGCGTCAGGGGCGACGGACCTCGCCGGCGCCGAGCACGAAGGCCCGCCAGGCCGCCGCGCCGAAGGCGAGCACCGGGCCGGAACGGTCCTTGCTGTCCCGGACGGCGACCTGACCGTCGACTGTCGCGACCTCCACGCAGTTGCCGTTGCCGCTGCTGCGCGTGCTGGTGCGCCAGTCCGCTCGGGTCAGGTCGTACGCCGTCATCCGCGGTACCTCTCGTCTGCGTCGGCGTGCCGCAGAAGCGGTCACGCAAAGTTACGAGAAGCATGCTCAAGACGGGTCATCGACGCCGTCGGATCGAGCGCCATCCGGCACAGCTCCTCGTGCAGAAGGCTATACCCGAGCACATGATCGGCTTCCTCCAGAGCCAGCCCCATCGTGAGGTTATCCAGGTAAACCACTGACGCGTCGGCGGCGTCGGCGAAGTTGAGGATCACGTACGGGGTGCTCATGGCCGGATGCCCGCCGGCCGCGAAGGGAAGTACCTGGATTGTCACGTTGGGTAGTTGTGCGATCCGGCTCATGTGGACCAACTGTTCGGCCATCACCGCGGTGCCGCCGACCGGGCGCAGGAGCACCGCCTCGTTGAGGATCACCGACAGGTCGACCGGGTCCTCCCGACGCAGCACCTCCTGCCGGCGCAGTCGGGCGGCGATCTTGCGCTCCAGACCGTCCTCGCCGGCGGTGCGCCGGAAGATCTCCCGGGCGTACGCCTCGGTCTGCAACAGCCCGGGCACCGACTCGGCCTCGTACGTGCGCAGTGCCGCCGCCTCGGCCTCCAGCCCGACGTAGAACTCGAACCACTCGGGCAGTACGTCGCTGTAGTTCTGCCACCAGCCCCGCTGTTGTGCCCCCCGGGCGATCTCGATCAGCGCTTCGGCATCCGAACCGGTCACCTGGTACAGCGCGAGGGCGGCCCGGACGTCGCGCGGTTTGATGCCGATCTGCGCGGTCTCGATCCGGGAGAGGTTGCTCTTCGACATGTCGAGCTGACGGGCTGCCACATCGAGGGTCATGCCCGCGCGTTCCCGAAGTTGGCGGAGTTCCCGGGCGATGCGGCGACGCCGCACGGTCGGGCTGGCGGCGGGTCGGATGGTGGGAGTGGCGGTCACCGTCCGAGTCTGCCACGACAAGATCCGCAGGTCGCAGATGCACGGAGTGCAACTTTCGAATCTGGGAGTTGCGTTGCAGTAGCTGTCGGTGCATCCTTTCCCGGTCGCGATCACTGTGGACACACCTGTGCGGGAGGACCGTTGCTCATCGCCGACGAGTTCTTCCTGATCGCACACAACGACAGTCGCGGCAAGGCGAAACTGCACCCTGCGGCGACCGGGCTCGGCCTGGCCGGCGGGCTCCTCGGCGAGCTGATCCTTTATGGACATATCACCGTCACGGCCGGGCAGATCACCGTCATCGACCGGCGTCCGCCGGCCGACGCCCTGGCGCACACGGTGCTGGACCAGTTGGTCGGTGAGTCCCAGCACCGGGAATTGCGCACCTGGCTGAGCTTCCTGGCCCAGAGCGCCACGACCTCGGTGGGGGAGCGGTTGGCCCGCGCCGGGGTGCTGCGCCGCCAGGAGAGTCGCCGGCTGCTGCGTACCACTGTCAGCTACCTGCCGATCGACCTCAACGCGGTGGCCTGGCCGGCCACCCGGCTACGGGCCCTGCTGGACCGGCCGGACCCGCCGGGCGTGCCGGACGCCCTGCTGCTCGGCCTGGTCGTGGCCGCGGGGCTGACCCGCGAGGTGCTGTGGAGCGCCGGCCCTCGCGCGCACCACCGGCTGAACGTCCTTATCCCCGCGCTGCCGGCACCACTCAAGGAACTCGTCGGGCACACCGAGGCCGCCGTCGGCGCCGCCGTGCTGCGCGGCATCCCCTGATCCCCCCGGTAACCCCCAACCCTCCCCTCGACAATCGGAGTAGTCGTATGCCCCCGACATCGACAGTCGACCGACCCAGCAACGTCTCCGAAGCCCTGGCCCGGGGCCGTCTCGGCATCCCCTCGGTGATTTTTTTCGTCCTCTCCGCCGCCGCGCCGCTGACAGTGGTGGCCGGCGTCGTCACCACCGGCTACGGCGTCATCGGGGTGACCGGCATCCCGCTGGCCTTCCTGCTGATCGCCGCGGTACTCGCGCTGTTCTCGGTGGGCTACGTGGCGATGTCCCGCCGGGTGGAGAACGCCGGCGCCTTCTACGCCTACGTCTCCCGTGGCCTCGGCCGACCGGCCGGCGTGGGCGCCGCCTGGGTCGCGCTGATCGCGTACAACGCGTTGCAGGTCGGGCTGTACGGCACCATCGGCGTGGCGGCCGAGCCGGTGCTCGACCGGCTCTTCGGCGGACACCCGCACTGGGCCGTCGTGGCCCTGGTGGCGTGGGCGTTGGTAGGCCTGCTCGGCCTGCTCCGGGTCGACCTCAACGGCATGGTCCTGGCCGCGCTGCTGGTCGCCGAGATCGTGGTGGTCCTCGTCTTCGACCTGGGACAGCTCGGCAACCCGGCCAACGGTGAGGTCAGCTTCGCCTCGTTCTCACCGGACAACCTCTTCGTGACGGGGGTCGGCGCGGTGCTGGTGCTCGCCGTCCTCGGCTTCGTCGGCTTCGAGTCGGCGGTGGTCTTCAGCGAGGAGAGCAAGGACCCGAAGCGGACCGTGCCGCTGGCCACCTACCTCTCGGTGGCGATCATCGCCGGGCTGTACGCGCTGTCGTCCTGGACCATGACCGTCGCGGTCGGGCAGGACCAGATCGTCGCCGAGGCCGGGGAGCAGAGTGTCGGGCTCATCTTCAACCTGGCCGCCGCGCACCTCGGCGACACAGCGGTCACCATCGGGCAGGTGCTCTTCCTGACCTCGGTGCTCGCCGCGATGATCTCGTTCCACAACACCACGGCCCGCTACACCTTCGCCCTCGGTCGGGAGCGGGTGCTGCCAGCGGTGTTCGGGCAGACCTCGGCCCGTACCGGGGCGCCGCGGGCCGCCTCGGTGGCGCAGAGCGTCCTCGGACTGCTGGTCATCCTGCTGTACGCGGTCAACGGATGGGACCCGGTGGTCCAGCTCTTCTTCTGGGTCGGTACCACCGGCGGCTTTGGTGTCCTGCTGCTGATCGCCACCACGTCGGTGGCGGTGATCGCCTACTTCGCCCGCTCCGGCGGGGGCGAGAACCTCTGGCGACGGGCCATCGCGCCCGGCCTGGCCACCATCGCGCTCTTCGTGATCATCTGGTTGGCCGTGTCGAACTTCGCCAACCTGCTCGGCGTCGCGCCGGACTCGACGCTGCGCTGGGCGCTGCCCGCCGCGTACCCGGTGGCTGCCCTGCTGGGCATCGGCTGGGCCCTGCTGCTGCGCAGCAACCGCCCGGACACGTACGCCCGGATCGGTCTGGGCGCGGCGAGCGCCGCGGCGGCCGTCAAGCCGGAGGCGCCGGCCGCCGCGGAGGTGACCCGATGAGCGTGGTCATCGAGCAACTCGGGCCGGAGGAGACCAGCCTCGTGGCGGGTCGGATCGCCGAGGCGTTCACCGTCCTGGAGGTGACGTACTGGCTGGTCCCCGACCCGAGCAAGCGGGAGGCCGTACTGGCCGGAGACTTCGAGATCCTGGTCGGGCACGCGATGCGGCACGGCATCGTCCACGCCACAGCGGACCGGGCCTCGGTTGCCGTCTGGTTTCCGTCCGTCGGCGAGCCGGCGCCGCCGCCGGCGGACTACGACGCCCGACTGGCCGCCGCCTGCGGCGAGTGGACCGACCGGTTCCAGCACCTCGACGAGCTGTTTGCGGCGAACCACCCGCATCCGGACCACCACCACCTCGCGTTCCTGGCGACCCGGCCCGACCGGCAGGGGCAGGGGTTGGGTAGCGCGCTGATGCGCCACCACCACGCGTGGCTGGACGCCAACGGGATGCCGGCGTACCTGGAGGCGAGCAGCCCGCGCAGCCGGGACCTGTACGCGAAGCACGGCTACCTGGCCGGCGAGCCGTTCCGGGTGCCCGACGGCACGCCGTTCTGGCCGATGTGGCGGGAGCCGGTCAGCTCCTGACGCGATCGCATCGCTACGCCCCAGCGTCCGTGTTGTCACGCTCACGTGACAACACGGACGCGGAGGAGGGCCGGGTCCTCGGACCCGGCCCTCCTGTCGTCAGCTGGTCAGTACGTGCCGTCGAGCTGGCCACGCAGCTTGGTCAGCGCTCGGGTCAGCAGCCGCGAGACGTGCATCTGCGAGACGCCGATCTGGTCGGCGATCTGCGACTGGGTCAGGTTGCCGTAGAAGCGCAGCGTGAGGATCTTCTGCTCGCGCTCGTCGAGGGTGGCCAGCGCCGGGCCGAGGGCCACGCGCAGCTCGGCCAGCTCGAACTCGCTGTCCTCGCCGCCGAGCATGTCGCCCAGTTCGGTGGCGCGCTCGCCGTCGCCGGTCGGGGTGGACAGCGACACCGCGTTGTACGCGCGGGCGCCTTCCAGGCCCTCCAGCACCTCTTCCTCGGTGAGCTTGAGGTGCGCGGCGATGTCGGCGACCGTCGGGGAGCGGCCGAGGGTCTGCAGGAGCGAGCTGTTGGCGTCGGAGATGGCCAGCCGCAGCTCCTGGAGCCGGCGGGGCACCCGGATGTCCCAGGTGCGGTCGCGGAAGTGCCGCTTGAGCTCGCCGATGATGGTGGGGATCGCGTAGCCGGCGAAGTCGACACCGCGCGAGGGGTCGAACTTGTCGATGGCCTTGATCAGGCCGATCGCGGCGGTCTGCGCCAGGTCGTCGTTCGGCTCGCCGCGCCCGCTGTAGCGGTGGGCGAGGTGGTTGGCGAGCGGCAGCCAGGCCTCGATCGCCCGGTCCCGCAGCGCGGCGCGCGACGGGTGGTTGGCGGGCAGCGCCGCCATCGCGTTGAGCAGGTCGGCGGCGCTGTCGGTGAGAGCGCGCGGGTCGAGCTTGGTGGTGGCCTTGACGGCGGCGCTCGGCTGCTCGGTGATCGTTGGCGCGGTCATGGGTGGTCCTCCCTGCACCTCGTCCGCTGACAAAAAAGACGTGACGCTTTGGTTTAGCTTTCAATGGGCCGTTCGGGAGTCACCTTAACCTGATCGTCTCCCAGAAATCTAGCCGAAAGGTTGATGTACTTAAGGTATGTTCAATAACAAAACGGGCAAGTGGGGCGGAAGTTGGGGTAGCTGTGAGGATCCTTACCCGTTGTTCCGGCCGTAGCGCCGCTGCCCGGTCGGCCGGCCGGCCGGGCCGATCGGCCCACAGGTCACGTCGAGTGGTCAACACGAAATCCGACAAGTCGCCAGGAGTGTCGACTATCCGTCCTTGTCCCGCTGGTGGGACCGGCCGTAGCGTCGCGTGTACACACCCGGTTCGGAGGCACCGTGCTCGATCCAGCCGCTCCCCAGCTCGTCGTGAACAGTCGCACCCTCTACTTCAGCTGGCTGCCGGCAGATCCCGACGCGGTCGCCGCGCTGGTCCCTCCGGGACTCTGCCCCCGCCCCGACCGGCAGGTCTTCCTCAACCAGTACATCGTCGACGACGAGACGCAGACCTCCGGCTTCGGCGCGTACTCGCTGACCTACCTCGGCGTCTCGCTGGTGGGCGTCGACGCGCCCGGCGGCCTCAACGCGGGCGGCTGGTGGACCCACTACGTGGCCTCCAGCCGGCGGGTCCGTGAGTACGCCGTCGCCCGCGGCGCCCCGGTGCTCGCCGGGCGCACCCGGATCGACGTGAACGGCGAGGACCTGCTCTCCGAGACGGAGATCGACGGCACGCCGCTGATCCGGGCCCGGTGCCGCGTGGGGGAGACCGGGCACGTGATCAGCAGTGGGCACCACCGTTACTTCACCCGGCGCGACGGTCAACTACTCAGCTCGGCCTACCCGTTCGTCGCCGAGCCGGTCGCCCCGTTCGAGATCGAGTCGGTGGAGTTCCTCCAGCCCGGCCACCCGGTGTACGCGCTGCGTCCGGCCAACCCGCTGACCATCGGCTTCGGCTACTACTCACCGCGCTCGTCGTTCGCCTACCCCGGCGGCCTGAGCGTGCACGCTGTCGCGGAGCCGGCCCGTCCACTTCACCAGGTGCCGGCCAGCCTCGCCCGCAGTGGCCTGCCGTCCGGGTCGTAGACCAGCCGGTACACCGGCAGAGCCCAGGCCCGCGTGTACCACGGCAGCCGCTCGGGGCGGTGCGGCCGCAGCCGCCCGGGCGGGCGTTCTCCCACCTGGCCGTCGTCGTACCACTGCTGTAGCGCGTCGGCGGCGGCCGTGACGGCCGCGACGGCGTCCGCCGGGTCCAGCAGGTCGGCGTCGTCCGCGCCGTCCGGGTCACGGTCCAGGTGCTCGCGCCACAGCCGCAGTCGCAGGTCCCGGGCGAAACTGCGCGCGCCGTCGCCCCGCCCGGCGGGGTCGGTGGGCTCCCGCTGGTCCGGGGTCTCGTCGAGCACCGCGCAGGACAACTCGCTGTCGTGCGTCCAGGACCGCCGATTGAAGTTGTCGCTGCCCACGCTGGCCCAGACGTCGTCGACCACACAGACCTTCGCGTGCACGTAGACCGGGTTGCCGGCGTGGTTCTCCACGTCGAACACGTGCACCCGGTCCGGTGCGGCCCGCTCGCACAACGACAGCGCCTGCTCACGCCCGACCATGTTCGGCGGCAGGGCCAGCCTGCCGTCCACGTCCGGGTGGCGGGGGACGACGGCGATCAGGTGCAGGTCCGGGTTGTCCCGCAGCGCGTGCGCGAACAGGTCCGCGACCTCGGCCGACCAGAGGTACTGATCCTCCAGGTAGATGAGCCGACGGGCCCGGCGTACCGCCTTGGTGTAGCCCCGGGCCACGGTCCGCTCCCCGTCCGGTGCGAACGAGTAGCGGGGACGGACGGCGGGGTAGGTGCGCAGCACCTGGATCTGGTGCGGACCACAGGGCGGCGGATCGGCCGGTTGCTCGGGCAGCGGGTCGGGGCGCAGGTCCGAGCCGCGCAGCCGGTCCCGCAGGTAGGCGACCGGGTTCTCCGAGTCCAACGGCATCGGGTCGGTCCAGCGTTCCCGGAACAGCGTGTCCAACGCGCCGACCACCGGACCGCGCACCGCGAGCTGCACGTCGTGCCAGGGCGGATTGGGTCCGTACCGGGGGGACATCTGCACCGGTTGCGGGTCGCCGTGGTGCGCGGCGTCGTCGCGGCGGCTGTGGCACAGGTCGATTCCGCCGGCGAAGGCGACGTCCCGCTCGGGCGCGCCCAGGTGCCGCAGCACCACGAGCTTCTGATGGTGCGAGCCGCCGCGCCGGACCCGCTGGTCCAGCAGCACCTCGCCACCGGCGGCCGAGATCGTCTCGCTGAGGTCGCGGTTCTCCGCCTCGCTGTACGCCAGGACGTCGAGGTGCGAGCGCCAGATCAACCCCTTGACCACCACACCGCGCTGCGCGGCCTGCGCGAAGAGCTGGGCCACTGTCGGGCCGTCCGGGCGCAGCCGCTGGTCCGGGTCACCCCGCCAGTCGGTGAAGAACAGGTGGTCGCCGGGGCCCAGGGCCTCGACCTCGTCGACCAGCCGGTCGAAGTACGCGGCGCCGTGAATCAACGGCTCGGCGAGGTTTCCCGTGGTCCATACGGGTATGCCAGAGACCGGGTTGGCGCGTTCCTCAGCGGTGAGAAACCAGTCCTGCAACGGCACCGTCCAGCCCCCCTGGAGGTCGGCAACGTCCTCACGGTAGGGCCCCCGACGCGGGTCCGCACGCCAGGCCGACAGACCGGTGACCTGGCCAACGCCATCGGAAGCGACGCGACAACAGCCGAGGAGGCCACACCATGCCCCGCGACACGACGAATCCCGTGACCGAGAACCGCGAGCCGGCGGTGGAGAGCGAGCGGGGTGCGCTGGTAGCGGTGTTGGTGATGGTGATTCTGGGCGTCGCCGGGATTTTTGCGGTCTCCTGAGGCGGCGTCGACGCCCCCGGGGTTCAACCGGAGGCGTCGGCGCCGATCTCAGCGGTCGACGGTGGTCAGGGCCGGGTGCCCTGGCCGCCGGTGTGCGGGAGCCGCTCGGTGGGGATCACGCCGAGGCGACCGGCCTGAAAGTCCTCGAATGCCTTGAGCAGCTCGTCGCGGGTGTTCATCACGAACGGGCCGTACTGTGCCACCGGCTCCCGGATGGGCTGACCACCCATGATGTAGAGGTCCAGCGCCGGGGTGTTGCTGTCCTGCGAGGTGTCGGCGCTGAACCGCAGCGCGTCACCCGGGCCGTGCACCGCGAGCTGGCCGGTACGCACCGGCCGCCGGTCGGCACCGACGGTGCCGCGACCGCCCAGCACGTACACCAGCGCGTTGAAGTCGGGCCGCCAGGGCAGGTCGACCTGCGCGCCCGGCTGCACTGTGACGTGCGTGATGGTGATCGGGGTGAAGGTCGAACCCGGGCCGCGGTGCCCGGCGACCTCGCCGGCGATGACCCGGATCAGCGCGCCGCCGTCGGGCGTGGTGAGCAGCGCCGATTCCCGACCCCTGATGTCCTGGTAGCGGGGTGGGTTCATCTTGGCCGAGCGGGGCAGGTTGACCCACAGTTGGGTGCCGTGGAAGAGCCCGCCGCTCACCACCAGGTGCTCCGGCGGCGCCTCGATGTGCAGCAGGCCGCTGCCTGCCGTCATCCACTGGGTGTCGCCGTCGGTGATGGTGCCGCCACCGCCGTTGGAGTCCTGGTGGTCGAAGACGCCGTCGATGATGTACGTGACGGTCTCGAAGCCGCGGTGCGGGTGCCACGGGGTGCCCTTGGGCTCGCCCGGCGCGTAGTCGACCTCGCCCATCTGGTCGAGGTGGATGAACGGGTCCAGGTCGGTGGTCGACACCCCGGCGAAGGCGCGACGGACCGGGAAGCCCTCACCCTCGAAGCCGCTGGGCGCCGTGGTCACCGTGCGGACCGGGCGGATCGTGGTGGCCTCGTCGAGTCGAGGCAGGCGGGGGAGGACGAGAACGTTGTCGACGGTGATCGCGGGCATGTCGAGGGCTCCTAACGTGAGGCAGGGGTGGTCGAGCTGACCCGCGATGCCCGCAGGCGCTCGCCGAGCCGGTCGAAGACCCGGGTGAGGCAGGCGACCTCGGCATCGTCGAGGTCGTCCATCAGGTGGGTACGCACCGACGCCAGGTGGTGGGGTGCGGCATCCCGCAGGGCGAGCAGCCCGGCGGCGGTGAGCACCGCTTCGCTGCCCCGTCGGTCGTCCGGGCAGGGCTCCTTGCTGACCAGGCCACGGCGCTGCATGGAGGAGACCTGGTACGTGAGGCGGCTGGGCGAGAAGATCAGCCGGCTGGCCAGCTCGCCCATCCGGAGCCGCTGCCCGGGTGCCTCGGAGAGCAGGACCAGCACGTGGTAGTCGGCGAAGCTGAGGTCGCTGGCGACCCGCAGGTCTTCTTCCAGCTGGGTGTAGAGACGCTGGCTGGCCTCGATGTAGGCGCGCCAGGCGGCCTCTCGGGTGCTGTCCAGGCTCTCGGTCATGCCACGACGATAGCACTCTTTCAAAATTTAACTACTGCCGTTGAGCGTTGCCTGGGTCACTTCGTCGCGTGATGGCGACCAAGTCGTGCAGCTTTAAAGGAAATCCACGGTAATGCGGCGGCGCGAAGGCCCTGGGGTATGCCAGACTCCGGCCTCGTGGAACACGTGGAACTCGCCGCCGCCGACCTGTTGCTGCGCCCCTGGCGAGACGAGGACGCCCCGGCGGTGCGCGACGCCCTCCGCGACCCGGCGATCGCCCAGTGGAACCCGCAGGGCGGCGACCCGATCGACGACGAGGTCGCGCTGCTCTGGGTGCGCCGCCGGGCCGACTGGTCCACCGGCGGCCATGCCTCGATGGCGGTCACCGCGGCGGCCGGCGGTGAACTGCTCGGCTCGGTCTCGCTGCACCGCATCCACGACGGCGACGCGTCCATCGGCTACTGGACCGTGCCCGCGGCACGGGGACGTCAGGTGGCGGTGCGCGCCGTCGTCCGGCTCACCGAGTGGGCGTTCGCGGATCTCGGGCTGCACCGGGTGGAGCTGTGTCACGCGGTGGCCAACCCGGCGTCCTGCCGGGTCGCCGACCGCGCCGGCTACCCGGCCGAGGGGACCCTGCGCGAGTCGTACCGGTACGGCGACGGCCGCCGCTACGACGAGCACCTGCACGCCCGCCTGGCCACCGACCGCTAGGTGTACTGCCCAGGGACGTTGGTCAACCTGGTGATGGGTGGTTGGCCTTTGGTGGCGGTGTGGGGTCGGTGGTGGTTGTAGTGGTGGAGCCAGGCGGGGAGGGCTGCTCGGCGGGCGTGTTCTGAGCTGTAGAAACGTCGTTTCGCCCAGCCGTCGGTCATGGTGCGGTGGAAGCGTTCGACCTTGCCGTTGGTTTGGGGCCGGTAGGGGCGGGTCTTCTTCGGGCGGATGCCGAGTTGGTGGCAGGCGTCGCGCCAGGCGTGTGATTTGTAGGCCGAGCCGTTGTCGGACAGGACGCGTTCGGTGGTGATGCCTCGCTCGGCGAACCAGGCGACGGCGTTTTGGAGTACGTCGACCGCGGTCAGGGCGGTCTCGTCGTCGCGGATCTCGGCGTAGGCGACGCGGGAGTGATCGTCGATGACGGTGTGCACGAACGCCGTGCCGATGCGCGGGTCGTAGTGGGTGTTGCGGGCGCCGGTGCGGTGCGCGGTGCTTCGCCGATGGCGTTCGCCCTGGGCTCGGCCGACGTAGCGCCAGCCGCCGCCATCGGGGATGTTGCCGTACTTCTTCACGTCGACGTGCAGCATCGCGCCGGGCCGGTCGTGTTCATAGCGGCGGATCGGCTCGCCGGTGGCGCGGTCGATGTGTGTCAGCCGGTTGATCCGGCAGCGGGTCAGAACGGCGTGCACGGTCGAAGCTGGCATGGCCAGCTGGCCGGCGATCTGCACGGGCCCGAGGCGTTGTTTCCACCGCAGGTGCACGATCTTGCGCACCACGGGCTGGGCTGTCCTCGTGGGGCTGTGGTGCGGGCGCGACGACCGGTCATCCATTGCGGCGGGCCCGTGCTCGGCATACCGCACCGCCCAACGTTTCGCAGTCGGCCAGGACACGTCATAACGTTCAGCCGCCCGGGCGACCGGCCAGCCCTCATCAACGATCAGACGCGCCAGGCGCAGACGTGCACGAGGAGTCAAAGCGGCGTTAGCGTGGGACACGAAGGCCTCCTGTTGCCGGAGCGGTTCCTAGACAGCTCCACTCCACAACCGGAGGCCTTCACCTACCTACGACATCAGATCGTGTCGTCACACAATCTCGACCAACGTCCCTGGGCAGTACAGCTAGGGCGCGGACCGCTAGCCGGCGGCGGGCCGGGGTCCGAACACACGTCGGCCCCGGCCGCCCCGGCCGCCCCGAACCGTCACTCGGTGACCCTGCGGAGGAACGTCGCGAGGGCGTTCCGGACGCGCTCGATCCGCTCCGGCAGGGGCAGAGGTTCGGGCGCGGGGGGCCCGGCGTGCTTCTTCCCCCGCAGATACAGCGAGCAGGCCAGGTCGGAGCACAGGTACGTGCCCACGGAATCGCCCTGCCGCCCGCTCGGACCGGCCTTGGGGGCGGTCATCAACGAGACGCCACCGCCGAGGTGCGTGGTCAGGCAGAACGAGCACATGCTGTGCCGCACGCGCCCCATCTGGTGCGCTGCGGCCCGCAGCACCACCCCGGTCAGCTTGCCGTCGGTCTCGGCGACGAGATAGGCCCGCTGCGGCGCGGAGGGGTCCCGCCAGCCGAGAAAGTCGAGGTCGTCCCACTGGCGCAGCTCAAGATCGTTCGGTATGGCCAGCCGCTTCGCCTCGCCCCGGCTGCAATTGACGAAGGACGCGCGGATGGCGGATTCGGTCAGGACCAACATAGGTAGTAGCCTAGCTCTCCTAGGCAAGCGATTATTACGGCTAGGTTGGGAGTGTGCTGCATGGCACGTGCCGGGGTGACCATCGAGCGCCTGACGCTGGCCGCGGCCGAACTGGCCGACCAGGTGGGCGTGGAGAACGTCACGGTCGCCGCGCTCGCGCGCCAGTTCGGGGTGAAGGACGCCAGCCTCTACTTCCACCTGAAGAACGCGCACGACCTGCGGGTCAGGATCGCCCTGCTGGCGCTGGCGGAGCTGGCCGACCGGGTCGCCGCCGCGCTCGCCGGCCGGGCCGGTAAGGACGCGCTTGTCGCGTTCGCCAACGCGTACCGCGACTACGCGCGGGAGCACCCGGGCCGCTACGCCGCCATGCAGATCGACCTCGACCCGGAGACCGCCGCCGCGAGCGCGGGCGTCCGGCACGCCGAGATGACCCGGGCGATCCTGCGCGGCTACCGGCTCTCCGAGCCCGACCAGACCGACGCGGTGCGGATGATGCACAGCACGTTCCACGGGTTTGTGAGCCTGGAGAAGACCGGCGGCTTCCGGCACACCCCGCGCCCCACCGACGACTCGTGGTCGCGCACCCTGGACGCCCTCGACGCCGTCCTCACCAACTGGCCGTCGCGCTGACGGCCGAGCGGGCCTGTGTCTGTCCTCCCGGCCGGCGCTCAGGGGTGTGCCCGGATCAGGGCGTCGCCGGCGCGGTGAGCGGGCGGCGCTGTGCGGTCCGCTGCCGGAGCAGGACGAATCCGAGGCCCGCCAGAAACCAGGCGGCGAGGATCACGAGGGGCGCCACGGTGTGTGCGCCGTCGAAGTAGCCGAAGTTGTTGACCGCCCGTACGGCCGCGCCCGGTGGGAGCTTCCCCGAGACCGCCTGTGCCCATTCCGGCAGCAGGTCGACCCCGATCGTCGCCCCGCTCGTCGCGTTGCCGATGGTCGTGAGGGTGAGGACGGCGAGGGCGATGCCCGCCGGGCCGAGCCAGGCCCCCAGAGCCTTGGTCGTGAAGGCGCTGGCGGCGGAGAGCAGGGTGAGCGAGAGTGCGAGCAGCGGGAACGGGGCCGTGAGTGATCCGTAGACCGGACCCGCGACGGTCGCCGCGATCACGCCGATCAGGACGGCGAATCCGCCCATCGCGTAGAGGCGGTGGCGCAGCCGCACCTTCGCGGTGGCCGCGGTGAGCCCCTGCGCGAGGACGAACGACGAGAGGGTGACGCCGAACACCACGTAGAAGGCGGACAGCCCTCGGCTGTCATAGGTCGCCAGCGGCACGATGTCGTTCTCCTGGACGGTTGCCCCAGCCTTCTGGGCGAGACCGGCCGCGAGCTGACGCGCGGCGCCGCTCTCGCTGAACCCGCTCGCGCCGGCGTAGTCGAGTGTCAGCGTGGTGGGAGAGGTCGCGCCGAGCACGGCGACGGCGTCGCCGTGTCGCACCATGGCCTCGCCGTCCGCGACGCTCGCGACCTCGGTGACGGCCACGGCGTTACCGAACCCGGCCTGTGCGGTGTTCGCCAGCTGCGTGCTGGCCACGGCGATGGGCAGCTGGCTCGGCTGGGGGCTGCGTTGCAGTCCGACATAGAGCGCGATGAACGCCGTGCCGATGATCAGCCCGGTGATCACGAGCGTTGTCCAGGCTCGGCGTTGGGTGACCACGGGCGACGCTCCGCCGGTAGGTGGATCGGATGGCGACGTCATGGGTGCCTCCTCGGGTAGTGTGGTTTGAATGTCCAACCAGACGAACCGTAGCACCGACGGTTTGAAAATCAAACCAGAGCGGGACACTCTCGCTGTGGCGCTCGACGCAGTCAACGACAGGTGGTCGCTGCACATCGTGCGAGCGCTCGCATTCGGCGCCTCGCGGTACACCGAGATCCTTCGTGCCGTCGGCGCGCCCAGGGACGTCCTCGCCGCTCGACTGCGCAAACTGGCCGAATCCGGCATCATTCAGGCCCGCACCACCGAGAACAGCAAGACCGCGGGGTACGAACTCACCCAGAAGGGCAAGGACCTCGGGCAGGTCATCCTCGTGCTCAAGCGCTGGGGTGACACCTACAGTGAGGACGACGTGCCCACTGTCGACTTCATCCACGAGGTCTGCGGCCAGGTCTTCGTCGCCGAGGTGCGCTGCCGGGCGTGTGGCAAGCCCATCCGGTCCGGAGAGCTGTCATTCGATCAGGAGTCCCCGGCATGCTGAGCGAACTGGAGTTGGCCGACTGGCGGGAGCGGGTGGCCCGGCTGTACCTGTCCGACGTCGACCTGGCCGGCTTCCGCGCCGGCCGCGACGAACTCTTCGCCACCCACCCGCAGAGCCCGATCCCGCCCGCGGAGCGCGCCGGCTTCACCGGGGTGCGCTACTTCCCGCCCAACCCGGCGGCAGTGGTGGAGGCGCCCCTGCGTCCAGCCAGCGGTGAGCTACGCATCGACACCGGCGGCCCGGACGGGGTGATCGCGTACCGGCGGGTGGCGATTGCCGAGACGTCCTGGGGGCCGCTGACCCTGTGGTGGATCGAGGCGTACGGGGGTGGGCTGTTCGTGCCGCTGCGCGACGGCACCTGCGGGCGGGAGAGCTACGGCGGGGGCCGGTACCTCACCGACACGGTGAAGGGCACCTTCGGCCGGGGCGTCCAGTTGCTACCCGGCGACAGGGTCCGGCTGGACGCCAACTACCTCTACAACCCGAGCTGTGCCTACGACGACCGCTGGGCCTGCCCACTGGCACCCCCGGAGAACCGGGTCGAGGTCGAGATCCGCGCCGGCGAGCTGACGTACCACGACTGAACGACGAAACGGCCGCCCCAGCGTGCTGCCGGGACGGCCGGTCGATCGTCGCTCAGCGGGTGTTCGCCGCCGGGTTGGGCATCTGCATCCGACCGAGCAGCTGTCGCGCCTGGTCGGCGAGCTGCGCGTCGACTGTCACCGCGTACTGGCCGGCGCGCAGCGAGCTGGCCGAGGTGAAGTCGCGCTGCCCGCCCGTCATCGCGTGCGCGACCGCGCCGAACACGGCACCCCAGATCGCACCGATGACCAGCCCGACCAGGATCACCGTCAGCCAGTTGCCGACGGTGAAGATGCCGAACAAAAGACCGATGAAGAGCCCGAACCAGGCGCCGGTGCCGGCCCCGAGCAGGCCGGCTCGACCGGTCGTCATCCGCCCGAGCACCGTCTCCACCAGTGTGAGGTTGGTGCCGACGATGGCGCTGTGCTCCACCGGGAAGCGGTTGTCGGCCAGGTAGTCGACGACCCGCTGCGCGGTCGGATAGTCCGGGTACGAGCCGATCGTCACGGTCGGCGGGCCGGCTTCCGGCCCGTGGCCGTCACCGGCCGGTGTCGACAGGCGGCCGGCCGGCCCGGATGGAAGCAGGTCGCCACTCTGTGTGCCGGACCGCCAGGCGGCGGTCGGCCCCGAAGCTGACGTCATGAGCATCCTCCCTCGTCAGCTCGCCGCGTTCCCCTCCAGGCCGACCGGTAACGCGGTGTCCGCCGTCGGGCGGGAGGGGAATGAGCGCTGACTGCCCGGGTAGCCAGTCAGGTGGAGAGCGGACGGATCAGCGACTACGGTTTCCTCGCCGACGGCCGCAGCGCGGCGTTGGTGGACGCCTCGGGCTCGGTGAACTGGTGGTGCCCGGGCCGGTACGACGCCCCGTCGGTGTTCGGGCGGCTGCTCGACGACAGCGCCGGGCACTGGTCGATCCAGCCCGAGGGCGACTACCGCGTCGAACGCTGCTACGTCGAGGACACCCTGGTGTTGCGGACGGTCTTCCGCACCGCCCAGGGGGAGGTCGCGCTGACCGACGCGCTCGCGTTCGAGCCCGGCTCGCGCGGTCACGACATCGGTCTGCACTCGCCGCAGGTGCTGGTCCGTTCGGTGGAGGGGCTGTCCGGTTCGGTGCCGATGCGGGTGCACTACCGGCCGCGCTTCGAGTACGGCCGCACCATCGCGTACCTGATCGAGCGGGAGGACATGCTGGAGGCCATCGCCGGGGCCGCCCGACTCACCCTGCGCGGCAGCGAGCGGTTGACCGCCGGCGACGGCGAGGCCACCGGGACGTTCACCGCCCGCGCCGGCACGAAACACAACTTCACCCTCGGGTACGCCCCGACCTACGACGCCCCGCTGCCGGAGGTGCCGGACGCCGACCAGACCATCGCCGACACCGTCGCCGGCTGGCGTTCCTGGACGGCCGACCACCCGTACGACGGGCTCTACGCCGACCAGGTGCGGCGCAGCCGGCTGGTGGTGCAGGGCATGACGTATCGGCCCAGCGGAGCGGTGGTGGCCTCGGTGACCACCTCGCTGCCCGAGAAGCTCGGCGGGGACCGCAACTACGACTACCGCTACGTCTGGGTGCGCGACTTCAGCCTGACCCTGCGGGCGCTGTGGCGGACGGCGTGCCTGGACGAGGTGCAGCGACAGTTCGCCTGGTTGGGTCGGGCGATGGGTCGCGTCGACGACAAGCCGGTGCCCATCATGTACGGGGTGCTGGGGGAGCGGGACCTCACCGAGCACCGCCTGGAACAGCTCGGCGGCTACCGCGACAGCCCACCGGTGGTGATCGGCAACGACGCGTGGCAGCAGCGGCAGACCGACATCTTCGGTGAGGCGATGGACGCCGCCTGGTTGATGCGCGACAAGCTGGAGCCGTTGGGCCTTGAGGTGCAGCACGTGCTCCGGGTGCTCGCCGACCAGGCCGAGCGGGACTGGGCGTTGCCCGACGCGGGCATGTGGGAGGAACGCGGCACCCAGCACCACCACGTGTCCTCGAAGGTGCAGTGCTGGGTCGCCCTGGATCGGGCGGTCCGCTTCGGTGACAAGCTCGGCGAGCCGCAGGACGTGGCACGCTGGGCGGCCGCCCGCGACGCGGTGCGCGCGCAGGTGCTCGAGCGGGGCTGGAACGAGCGGCTCCAGTCGTACACCGGGAATTTCGAATCCGACGACCTGGACGCGTCGGTGCTGGTGATGCCGCTGGTCGGCTTCCTGCGGGCCGACGACCCGCGGATGCGCTCGACGATCCGCGCGGTGGAGCAGCGGCTCTCCCACGACGGACTGCTGCGGCGCTGGGACGGCGACCCGGCCGGGTTTCTCATCTGCTCGTTCTGGCTGGTGTGTTGCCTGGCGCTGGCCGGGGAGCGGGACCGGGCGCACGAGTTGTTCCGGGGGTTGGCGGAGCGGGTCAACGACCTCGGCCTGTTCGCCGAGCAGATCGACCCGCTGACCGGGGAGCAGCTGGGCAACTTCCCCCAGGCGTTCTCCCACATCGGCCTGATCAACGCGGCCGGTGTGCTGACCGACGTCGAGCGGGACCCGACGCTGCGTCAGTGCGGAATGCCCCCGGCGCACTTCTCCCCGGTGCGCCAGTGAGCCGGACTTTCGCAGAGATCGTGACAACTTTCTATCCGTTGACGCGAAGTTCTATCGCTTTCCGGTGAAAGACGTTAATGTCCGGGACACCCTGCGGTGCTCCTCCAGTCGGCGGGAGCGGCACCGAGATCCCCCGGACAGCTGGAGGTCTCGTGTCCCGCACACCGCGCCGACGTCTCGTCAGCGCCACCACAGTGCTCACCGTCCTGGTAGCCCTCCTTTTCGTGCCGCAGGCAAGCGTTCGCCCGGCCGCCGCGGCCCCGGCCCGAGCCGCCGCCCTGGCACCGCCCGCCACCGTCGGTTTCGAGAAGGTCGCCCTCGACGGCGGTCTCTCCATGGGCGAGCCGATCGAACTGGCCGTCGCCCCCGACGGCAAGGTCTTCTACATCAACCGGGGTACCAGCAGCGCCGGTGGCCAGGTCCGCCTCTACGACCCGGCGACCAGGTCCACCACCGTGGCCCTGACCCTGGCGCTGGACGCCCGCTTCGAGGACGGCCTGATCGGCATCACACTGCACCCGGGCTTCGCGAGCAACCGCTGGGTCTACCTCTTCTACTCGCCTAAGGTCACCCCCCTGGTCAACCGGATCAGCCGGTTCACCTTCAACACGTCCACTTTGCTGCTCGACCCGGGCAGCGAGGACATGCTCATCGAGTGGCCCACCGAACGCGACCTCTGCTGCCACTCGGCCGGCTCGATGAGTTGGGACACCGCCGGCAACCTGTACTTCGCCGTCGGCGACAACACCAACTCCGGCGGCGACTCCGCCGGGATGGCCCCGATCGACGAGCGGACGAGCCGCAACGCGCAGTACGACGCCCAGCGCACCTCCGGCAACACCAACGACCTGCGCGGCAAGATCAACCGTGTCCACCCGGAGAACGACGGCACCTACACAGTCCCCGCCGGCAACCTCTTCGCCGCCGGCACCGCGCGCACCCGGCCCGAGATCTACGTGATGGGCGTACGCAACCCGTACCGGATCTGGGTGGACCGCAAGGCCGACAACACCCTCTACTGGGGTGAGGTCGGCCCGGATGCCGGCGCCGACCTGGCCAACCGTGGCCCGGCGGCCTACGACGAGTTCAACCGGGCCAACGGGCCGGGCAACTACGGCTGGCCGTACTGCGGCGGCCCCAACGTCGCCTACAACGACTGGGACTTCGCCACCGCCACCCCGCGCGGCTGGTTCCCCTGCGGCGGCTCGACCGGCCCGGTCAACAACTCGCCCCGCAACACGGGCGTCCAGCAGCTTCCGCCGACCAAACCAGCACTGGTCTGGGAGCAGCACGGCGGCAGTGAGGACTGGCCGGCGCTGGACAACCCGGGCGGGTGCGGGTCGCCCAACCACGTCGAGGTCTACCACTACGACCCGAACCTCGTCTCGGACGTGAAGTGGCCGGCCTACTACGACAACAAGTGGCTGATCTCCGAGTACTGCCGCAACTGGATCAAGGAGGTCCAGTTCGACAACGGCAACCCGTCCACCGGAGCGCCGACAGTCATCGAACCGGTCCTCGCCGGCATGAAGCTCGTCCACCCGATCGACTGGCAGTTCGGTCCGGACGGCTCGCTCTACCTGCTGGAGTACGGCAGCGGCTACTTCTCCGGCGCGGTCGACGCCGGTCTCTACAAAATCAACTACGTCCAGGGTGGCCGGTCACCGGTGGCCAAGGCCGCCGTCAACCGGGACAACGGCCTGGCCCCCCTGTCGGTGACCTTCTCCAGCGCCGGCAGCTCGGACCCGGACGGCGACCCGCTGACGTACGCCTGGGACTTCACCAACAACGGCAGCACCGACTCGACCGCCGCGAACCCGTCCTTCACGTACTCCGCGAACGGGAGCTACAGCGCCCGGCTCACCGTCAACGACGGCACCGGCCGCAGCGCCACCACAGTGGTGTCAGTGGTGGTCGGCAACAACCGGCCGACTGTCACGTTGACCGGCCTGCCCGCCGGCGGGCTCTTCGACTGGGGGCAGGACCTGACGGTGGCCGCCTCCGCCAGCGACCCGCAGGACGGCACGCCGGCCTGCTCGGCGGTGGTCGTCCGGGCCGCGCTCGGCCACCAGGAACACGCCCACGAGGAGGGGGAGGGGACCGGCTGCGGCGCCACCTTCAACACCGGCCCGGTGCACGCCGGCCCCGACTCGGTGCTGTTCTTCGTCCTGCGGGGCAGCTACACCGATCGCGGCGCGACCGGCGCGGCCGCGCTCACCGGTGAGCAGGAGATCAGCCTCTACCCGAAACAGTGGCAGGCCGAGCACTTCGTCCAGCTCAACGGCCCCAAGGTGATCGACCAGGCGGCGGCCGAGGGCGGCAAGCGGCTGGGTGACGTCCAGAACGGCGAGAGCGTCCGCCACCACGCGGTGAGCCTCAAGGGGATCACCGGCGTCCGGGCCCGCGTCTCCTCCGGCGGCCCCGGCGGCACCCTCTCCTTCCGGTACGACTCACCCACCGGCACCGAGGTCGCCCGGATCGCGGTGCCGAACACCGGCGGCTGGGACAACTACACCGAGCTGAGCGCCACCGTGGCCAGGCCCGACGACGGCACCCACGACCTGTACCTGGTCGCCACCGGCGGCAGCGGGGCTTTGCTGGACGTGGACAGCTACACCTTCACCGGTCCGGGCGTCGGCACCGGCGGGCCACGCACCGGTGAGGTGAAGGCCCTTGGCAAGTGCGCGGACATCGCCTCCAGCCAGACCGCGAACGGCACCAAGGTGCAGACCTGGACCTGCAACGGCACCGCCGCGCAGCGCTGGACCCTGCCCGGCGACGGTACGGTGCGTGGGCTCGCCAAGTGCCTGGACGTGAAGGCGAGCGGCACCACCGACGGCACCCTCGTGCAGCTCTACGACTGCAACGGCAGCGGGGCCCAGCAGTGGGCCGCCCAGCCGGACGGCAGCCTGCGCAACCCCCAGTCCGGGCGGTGCCTGGACATCCCCAACTCGGACCTCACCGACGGCCGTCAACTGCGGATCTGGACCTGCAACGGCACCGGGGCCCAACGCTGGACCCTGCCGTGACCGCCCCCTGACCGGCTCGGAGATGCCGCAGCGCATTGCTCCCTGATCACTTGATGCTGAGTAGTTGTGGGAAGGCTCCAACAGCTACTCAGCATCAAGTGATCGTGAGCTTGGGGAGGATGTCGGGATGCGGCTGGTGCTGACGGCGGACACCCATGTACCGAAGCGGGCCCGGGACCTACCCGGGCCCCTCTGGGCGGCCATCGAGGCGGCCGACGTGGTGGTGCACGCCGGCGACTGGGTGGACGAGGCGTTGCTCGACGCCATGACCGCGCGGTCGCGCCGACTGATCGGGGTGTACGGCAACAACGACGGCCCGCCGCTGCGCGCCCGGCTGCCGGAGGTGGCCCGGGTCGAGCTCGACGGACTGCGGATGGCGGTGGTGCACGAGACCGGTCAACGGACCGGCCGCGAGAAGCGGTGCGCGGCCCGTTTTCCCGACGTCGACCTGCTGGTCTTCGGGCACTCGCACATCCCCTGGGACACCGAGGCGCCCGGTGGGCTGCGCCTGCTCAACCCCGGCTCACCCACCGACCGCCGCTCCCAACCCCACGCCACCTACCTCACCGCAGAGCTGAACGCCGGCACCCTCGCCAAGGTCCACCTACACCGCCTACCCCGCCCCTGACCCCCGCCCTCTGCCCCCCCGCGCCCCCGCCCCTCACCCCCCGCGATCTTGCACTTGCTGTCGTTGTTTTGCGCCTTGTGCGCCTTTTGTCGCAACAGAAAGTGCAAGATCGCGGGGAGCGGGGGTGTGGGGAGCGGGCGGCGCGGGGAGCCCGGGTTACTGGCCTCGGCCGGTCTCGGCCTGGAGCTCGTCGATGCGCTTGGACGCCTCGGCCTTGGTCAGGTCATCCGGGAGGTCGGCGTGGGCTTCCCGGGCCAGCGTGCCCAGGTAGGACTCCTGGGCGGCGGTCGGCGGCTCGTCGCCGGTGACCCACTCGTCCGGGTCCTTGATCGCGGCGTTCTGGTCGGCCTGCTCGGTGCGGCGGTCCGTCATCATCATCACCCTTTCTTTCGAACAGGTGTGCCAGTACCCCGATTGTTCGTGGTTCATGCCCGAACGCCGCCACCTACGATCATCGGATGACGGTGGACCGGTCGGGTGTGGTGGTGGTCGGGGCGGGCATTGCCGGGGTGGCCTGTGCCGTCGAGTTGACCCGGGCCGGGGTGCCGGTGCAGGTCCGGGAGCGGGGGCACGTCCGCGGTGGCCGGATGGCCAGCAAACGCTTCCAGGGCCGACCCGCGGACATCGGCGCCGCCTACTTCACCGCCACCGACCCCGACTTCGCCGCCCTGGTCGAGCAGTGGCGCGCCGCCGGGCTGGTCCGCGAGTGGACCGACACCTTCCAGGCGTACGACGGGGGCGGGAGCCACGAGGTGCCCGGGCCGATGCGTTTCGCCGCCCCCCGTGGGCTGCGCTCGTTGGTCGAGCACCTGGCCGACGCGGTGCCGGTGACCGTCGACCGGCTGGTGCTCATGGTGGAGCCCGGCCCGGTCGTGGACGGGGAGTCGTGCGCGGCGGTCGCTCTGGCCATGCCGGGCCCGCAGGCCGCCCTGCTGCTCGACCCGGCCCTGACCGACGCCACCCGGGTCGTGCAGGCGCAACGCTGGTCGCCGTCGCTGGCCGCGGTGCTGCGCTTCCCGACCCGGCGCTGGCCGGACTTCCGGGGCGCGTTCGTCAACGAGCACCCGGTCCTCAACCTCGTCTGCGACGACGGTGACCGGCGCGGTGACGGCGCTCCGGTGCTGGTCGCGCACACCGTGCCGGAGTTCGCGGCCGGGCACCTGGCCCAACCCACCGGTGCCGGCCCGGCCATCGAGCAGGCCGTCCGGGATCTGCTCGGGCTGCCCGAGCAGGCCGTCGACGTGCACGTGCACCGCTGGACGTACGCGAAGCCGACCAGCCACGCCGGCGGCGCCACCCACCACCTCGACGCCGACGGGATCGGCCTGGCCGGCGACGCGTTCGGCAAGCCCCGGGTGCAGAGCGCCTGGCGCTCCGGCCGGGACCTGGGCCGCGCGCTGGCCGACCGCCTGGCCTGAGACGCGCGTGCCCGGCTGCGCCGAGACGCGCGCTCAGGCGTGCCCGGCTGCCGCGACGGGCCGAGCGTCGGCGTTCCGCTCGGCCGGGTCGGAGGTCCGCTCACCCTCCCGGTCCAGCAGCTGCATCACCGGGGTCGCCGTGATGCCGTGCACCACGACGGAGACGAGCACCACCAGCCCGACGGTCGCCCAGAGCAGCTCGGCCTGCGGAAAGTCGGCCTTGGTGGTGGCGTACGCGAGGTAGTAGAACGAGCCGACGCCGCGAATGCCGAACAACGAGATGACCCAGTGCTCGGCCGGGCGTCCCGGCGCGCCGCGCAGCGACAACCAGCCGATCAACGGCCGTACCAGGAACACAAGCGCCAGCCCGACAGCGGCCGCCGGCCAGGTCAGCGGACCCAGCAGACCACCCACGATGGCGCCGCCGAGCAGCAGCAACAGCACCAGGGTGAGCAGCCGTTCGACCTGCTCGGCGAAGTCGTGCAGCACCGAGTGGAACTCGTGGGTCCGCTCGGCGGCCCGGATGGCCCGGGCGGCCACGAACACCGCCAGGAAGCCGTACCCGCCGACCACCTCCACCAGCCCGTACGCCAGGAAGGTGGCGGCGAGCGCCAGGAAGCCCTCGGCGTGCCGGGCCAGCCGCAGCTCACTGGGCGCGCGGAAGAACAGCTTGCCGAGCAGCCAGCCGATGAGCAGGCCACCGCCGACGCCGACGCCCACCTTCCAGAGCACGTCCACTGTGAACCACTCCGCCAACCAGTCGCCGGGGGCGAGGCTGGTCGAGGCGATGGCGATGGCGGCGTAGACGAACGGGAACGCCAGCCCGTCGTTGAGGCCCGCCTCGGAGGTCAACGCGAAACGGACCTCGTCCTCGGAGTCCTCCACGTCGGTCGGCTCGCCGACCTGCACGTCGGCGGCGAGCACCGGATCGGTGGGCGCCAGCGCGGCGCCCAGCAGCAGCGCGGCGGCCGGCACCAGCCCCGCCCACCACCAGCCGAGCACTGCCACCGCCGCGATGCACAGGGGCATCGCGATCGCCAGCAGCCGCCAGGTGGACGACCACCGCCGCCAACTCAACGGCCGGTCGATCTTCAGCCCGGCGCCCATCAGCGCGACGATCACCCCGATCTCGGTGAGGTGGGTGGTCAGCTCCGGGTGGGCCAGTGGGTCCGGCGACGGCAGCCCGACGGGCAGCAGGAACACCAGCATGCCGAGGGCGAGGAAGGCGATCGGCATGGACAGCGGACGCCGCTCCAGCACCCGTGGCAGGATGCCCGCGAGCAGCGCGCCCAAGCCCACCAGCGCGAACGCCACATCTACCGGCTCCACGGCACCACCCTTCGCCCGCACCCGCGCGGCGCGGGCAGGTGGTGACAGTCCTTGCCCCGCAAGGGCTCCCGCTATGCGCGTCCGTGCCGGTGGACCTGAGTGATCCTCACCGGGGCCGGGTGAGCGGTGAGTCCGCCAGTTCGTTCAACAGCGCGGCCGGGTCGTCGTACACCGCCACGGCACCCGCGCCGGCGAGCTCGCCGCGACTGGTGCCACCGCAGGTCAGACCCACACACGGGATGTTCAACTTGCCGGCCGCGGCAACGTCCCACACCGAGTCGCCGACGAAGACCACCCGCTCGGCGGCCAACCCCGACTGCTCCAACGCGGCGACAAGGATGTCCGGTGCCGGCTTGCTCTGCTGGGCGTCCGCCGAGGAGGTGATGGTGTCGATCACGTCATCGGCGGCCAGCGCCCGACGAAGCGCGCCCACCTCGGGTTCCGAGGCGGAGGTGGCCAGCACGACCCGCAACCCCCGCTCGGCGCAGGCGCGCAACAGGTCGGCCGCCCGGGGCAGCGGCGTGAGTCGTTCCCAGTACTCGGCGTAGAGGGTGTCGTGTGCGTCGCGCAGCTTCTGGTCGGCGTCGCGGTCCCGCTCCGGCCCGAGGAGGTGGTCCAGGAGTTTGTCCGACCCCATCCCGATCGAACGGTGCACCACCGCCATCGGCACCGGCTGCTCAGTCTGGCGTAACGCCTCCCACCAGCTGACGGTGTGCAGGTAGGTGGTGTCGACCAGGGTGCCGTCGACATCGAAGAGGACCCCGGCGGGCCAGTCGGTAGCCATGGGCGTCCTCCTACCCTCAGGTGGCTCAGGGATGCGCGGCCGGCGGTGTGAGGATCTCGAACCAGACAGTGGAGCCCCGGACCGACGGGTCGGTGCCCCAGGCGTCGCTGAGCTCCTCGATCAGGCCGAGGCCACGCCCGCGACTGCTCAACGTGTCGGTACGGGCCCGGGTCACGGTGCCCCGGGTGCCCGAATCCGCTACCGAGACGAGCAGCCGCTCGGCGCTGAGGTCGATCTCGACCCGAGCGGCCGTGCCGGCGTGCAGCAACGCGTTGGTGGTCAGCTCGCTGGTGCAGAGCACCGCCGCCCCGATCACCGACTCGGGCACCTGCCACTCGGTGAGCTGGCCGGTCAGCCAGTGCCGCACCCGGCTGGGTGCTGTCGGCTCGGCGGGCACCTCCATGCTCGCCGAACGACTCGGCTTGAGCGCGTGCTCGACCGCCAGTACTGCCACGTCGTCCTCAGTGCCACCCGGGACCGCAGCGGTGGCCACCGCGCAGAGCGCGCGGGGGTCGCCACTGCCAGCCTTGGCGATGGCGTCGCTCAGGGTGGCGAGCCCAGCGCTCAGGCTCTGCCGGCGACGCTCCACCACCCCGTCGCTGAACAGCAGCAGTGTGTCACCGGGACGGAACGGGACAGTAGTGATGCCCGGTCGACCGCCCAGCCCCAGCGGCGGCCCGGCCGGGACGTCGACGTACTCGGCGTGGAAGCGACCATCCGGGTCGCCGCGGCGGATCAGCGGCGCGGGGTGACCGGCGCTGGACACCGTCAGCTCCCGCCGCTCCGCGTCGATCACCCCGAACGCCACTGTGACGAACAGTTCGTGGGTGCCGGCCTCCGTGCCGAGGCTGGTCACCAGCCGGTCCAGGCCGGCCAGGACCGCGTCGGGCGTCGGGTCGGCCAGGGCCAGGGCGCGCAGCGCGGCCCGGACCTGCCCCATCCGCGCGGCGGCCTGCACGTCGTGGCCGGCCACGTCGCCCAGCACCACGCCGAGCGAGCCGTTGGGCAGCAGGAACGCGTCGTAGAAGTCACCGCCGGCCGCGTTGCCGTCCACGCCCGGGTCGTAGCGGGCCGCGATCCGCAGTCGGGGCAGATCCGGTAGGTGCTCCGGCAACATGCTGCGTTGCAACAGTTGGGCTGTGCCGTGCTGGGTCTCGAACCGGCGGGCCCGCTCGGCGGCCTGGCCGATCAGCTCGCCCGAGGCGGCCAGCAGCGCCCGCTCGGCGGGTGACCAGGTGTGCGGCACCTGGTAGCCGACCGACAGCCCGCCGCGGACCACCGAGGTGCCCAGCGGCAGGGCCGCCATCGCCCGGATCTTCTGGTCGTGGCGGTCCACGGCCGTGTCCCGCAGCGGTTGCCCGTCCCGGGTGAACGACGGGGCGCCGGAGCGGGCCGCCTGCACCACCGGGGCCGACCAGTCCGCCGCCGCACGCCGCCAGAGCGGAGGCAGCCGCTCGTCGGCCTCGTCCAGCAACTCGCCACGGACCCGACGCACCATGCGCCAACCGCCGCCGCCCTCGTCGACAGCGAACGAGGCCTGGTCGGGATCGAACGTGGTGATCGCGTACCGCAGCGCCACCCGGGCCACGTCGTCGAGGGTGAGGGTGCCGGCGAGCGCCGCGGCCACCTCGCTGAGGCTCTGCAACTGCTCGGTGACGTGGGTGGTCTCGGCCGCGACAGTCAACACGCCGACGATCTGCCCGGCGCTGTCACGCACCGGCGAGTAGCCCCGGGTGAAGACCGCCTGCTCCACCGTCGCGGAGTGCCCACGCACCAGTGGCAGGGTGGACTCCTTCTCCAGGAAGGACTCGCCCTGCCGGTAGCAGCGCTCGATCACCGCGCCGACACCGGGCAGCGCCCAGATCTCCGCGAACACCTCGGCGGCCGGGCGGCCCAGGGCGGTCGGGTGCTTGGTGCCCAGCAGTTCGGCGTAGCCGGCGTTGTAGAGCAGGACGAGATCGTCGCCGTAGGCCAGGGCCATCGGCATCGGCGAGTCGAGGATCAGCTCCACCACGGCCCGGAGGGAGACGTCCCAGTCGTCGGCCGGGCCCAGCGGCGTGTCGGCCCAGTCGTGGGCGAGCACGGCCGGGCCAGACCCGGTGGGTGCGCCCGGGCCCGGAGTTGCTGGCGTGGGGACCCGCCCGACCGTTCCTGGCATGGTCGCAGCCTAGTCGGCCGGCCGGAAAAGGCATCCGACCACGGCGGCGGGCCGTCGCCGCGTCCCTCGCGGTGGCCGTTCGGGCAGTTCAGGGCCCCTGTCCGGAGGTCTGTCGCAAAAAACGCCGCACGCTGCGCGGACTGCTGGACCGGTTGCCGGGTATGCGCCCGGCGCAGTCCATGCGACAGGAGGGACATCATGCTGAAAACCCTCGCGGTCCGGCAGGCCGACATCGGCGATGCCATCGCCGACACCTGGAGGTCGGTGCTGCTCTTCATCCCGAAGGCAGTGGCCTTCATCGTCATCCTCGTGGTCGGCTGGCTCATCGCCAGAGCCGTCCTCAAGATCGTGGATACGGTGCTGGAACGGGTGCGTTTCGACCAGGCGGTCGAACGCGGTGGCATCAAACGGGCCCTGGAGAGAACGAAGTACGACGCCAGCGACATCCTGGCCAGACTGGCGTACTACGCCGTACTGCTGTTCACGCTGCAGTTCGCCTTCGGAGTCTGGGGGCCCAACGCGATCAGTGACCTGATCAGCGGCGTGGTGTCCTGGCTGCCACGTGCGTTCATCGCGATCGTCATCGTGGTGGTGGCGGCTGCGATCGCCAACGCTGTGCGGGATCTGGTCACCGGGGCGCTGGGAGGGCTCTCGTACGGCAAGGTCCTGGCCGACCTGACGGCGATCTTCATCATCGCGCTCGGTGTGATCGCCGCCCTGAACCAGGTGGGTATCGCCACCACGGTGACCACTCCGGTGCTGATCGCGGTGCTCGCCACGGTGGCCGGCATCCTGATCGTCGGTGTCGGCGGTGGTCTCGTGAAGCCGATGCAGAAGCGCTGGGACGGCTGGCTGGATCGGGCGGCCCAGGAGGCCCGGGCAGTGCAGCAGCAGCGTCAGGCCACGGCGGTCGGGCGGAGCGACGTGGAGCGGCAGATGGCCGACCGCGGGGGTGACCGCACCCAGGCCATGCCTCGGGTGGACGAAGCCCAGCAGTACCGCTCGTAACGGGGCGTTACGGCACGACGGGTTGGGGGAGGGTGTTCCGCGTACGGCGCGGGGTACCCTCCCCGCGCGTGTCAGTGTCGGTCGAGCGCGCGAGCCAGCGCGCAGACCGCGACCAGGCGGGTGAGCAGCCACTCCGGCTGGCTCCAGTCCACCAGCCCGTTGGGCGGGGTCCACCCGTGCTCCAGGGCGGCGGCGCGCACCCCCTCGGCGTAGCCGGCGAGCGCCGCGGCGGTCAGCGGCGTCCGATCCCCGTCGAGGCTGTCCCGGACGGCCGCCGCGTGCTGGTCGACGAGGGCCAGCAGCCCCGGTCGCGCGGCGGCGGCGGCGAGCCCGACAGTGCCCACGGAGACGGTGAGGGCGGCCAGGGTGGACCGCGCCGAGTCGACGGCGGTACGGGAGGCGACCCGGTTGAACGGCACACGCATGGTGACCGAGGCTAACCGACCGGTGACCGTGTCGACCTCGTCCGCTCGGTGGATGTCGGCTGCGCCACCGGGGCGGTCGCCGCTGACCCGGGGGATTGATCCGGCACAGACGGGGCAGCAGGAGAACACCCACGGATGGCGGCACACGGCACGGAGGCACGGATGGGACAGCAGGCGGACGGGCCCGACGAGCGGCACCGGCGGCCGGACGGCGTCAGCGACGCGACGGTCGCCGCGCTCGGCAAGCTCAGCGAGGCGCTGGAGTGTGTGGAGCGGGCCCGGGGGCACCTCTACTCGATGCACCAGTTGATCGGCCATGCCGACCTGATGCTCGACGACGCGGTGGAGCAGTTTCGCGCCGCCGGGCATCCGCACCTCGCCGACCGGATCGCCACGGAGCTGCGGGGCCGCAACGTCATCGCCGGACGGTGGACGTTCCAGATCGTCGAGGACTTCGACGACGGCTACCACGCGCTGTTCCGGGAGGTGGACCAGCAGGCCCGCGACGAGCTGGTGGGTGGGCGGCGCCACCTCTACGAGGCGGAGATGAAGGAACGCCGCCGTAGCCGGGGCCGGCCGGGCCATGAGGCCCGACCGGGCGGCGAAGGCTAGTCGCTTGTCGCGTCGGCCGGGCGACGCCGGGCCGCGTCGTCGGCGATGATCACGGTGGCCACCATCAGCGCGACGCAGAGGCTGAACAACCAGGACTCGTCGGCGACGAGCCAGGCGGACACCGGCGCCTGGAGCGCGGCGAGCAGGAAGCCGAGCCAGGCGAGCCGGCGCTGACGCGTGGAGAGGATTCCGGAGCCTTGATGCATCCCGAAATTCTTACGCGAACCGGGCGGCTTGCCGTCCTCCGATCGGCCGATTCTGGATGAGCTGTCCGTTTTCTCGACCGTACGGACACGACTTCCTTGCGCCGGGAGCGATCGGGCGCGACGGAGCTAGGGTGCCCCTGCGGCAGGATGGTGTCTCGTGTCCACCCCGCCCGCGCGCCCCCGCGCCGCACTGCTCCTGCTGTCCTACCTCGCGTTCGTCAGTCTCGGCCTGCCCGACGGACTGCTCGGCGTCAGCTGGCCGTCGATCCGGGGCGACTTCGACGTACCGACCGAGGCGGTCGGGTGGGTGCTCACCGCCGGCACCGTCGGCTATCTCACCTCCAGCGTGCTGGCCGGCTTCACGCTGGCCCGGATCGGCGTCGGCGCCCTGCTCGCCGGCAGCACAGTGCTGGCCAGCCTGGCGCTGACCGGCTACTCGGTGAGCCCCGTGCTGGCGGTGCTGGTGGGCTGTGCGCTGGTGCTCGGGCTCGGCTCCGGCGCTGTCGACTCCGGCCTCAACGCGTACGCCGCCGGGGCCTTCGGACCCCGCCACATGAACTGGCTGCACGCCTTCTTCGGCCTCGGCGTGGCCATCGGTCCGCTGATCATGACCGGGGTGCTGAGCAGCGGGCTCGCCTGGCGCTGGGGGTACGGCATCGTGGCCGCCGCCCAACTCGTCCTCGCCGCCGCGTTCGTGCTCACCGTGCGGGCCTGGCACCGTGACGTCCCGGCCAGCACCGGGACGGATGCCACAGCGGGCGCGACCGTCCAGGGCGAGCCCGCCGCGACGGACGCCGGACCGGCACCGATCGTCCGGGTTCCGGTTCGGGACACCCTGCGGCTGCCGGCGGTCTGGTCGGGGACGCTCGCCTTCGTGCTGTACGTGGCGATCGAGGTGTCCGCTGGGCTGTGGGCGTTCCTGCTGCTGACCGAGGGGCGCGGGCTCGGCGCGGCGTTGGCCGGCGGCTGCGTCTCCGCGTACTGGGGCAGCCTCTTCGTCGGCCGGGTCGTGCAGGGTCTGGTGGCCGAGCGCCTGGGGGCGGGCCTGGTGTTGCGCGTCAGCCTGGTCGGCATGGCCGTCGGCGCGGCGCTGGTCGCCGTGCCCGGGCCGGCCGCCCTGGCGGTGCTCGGCCTGGTCGTGGTCGGCTTTGCCGCCGCGCCGGTGTTCCCGCTGCTCACCCTCACCACCGCGGAACGGGTCGGCGCGGCGCACGCGGACCGGGCCATCGGGCTGCAGATCGGCGCCGCGGGCACCGGTGCGGCGCTCGTCCCGGCCGGGCTGGGCGTGCTGATCGGCAACACGTCGGTGGAGGTGCTGGGCTCGGCCCTGCTGGTGCTCGCGCTGGCGCTGATCGCGTTGTACGAGTGGGGCGCGCGCCGACCCAGCGCCGGGCGGGCGGTACGCGTCCAGCCCGAAAGGAGCGAGGGTCAGACGTCCGGACCGGTTCGTCCGGTGGTGGACGGGCGGTAGCGGCGCTCCGGATCGGTGTCCTCCCGGCTGTTGCCCTGGGCCTGCCCCCTACTGTCGTTTGCTGCCGGCCCGTGGCCGAACGTCGCCTCTTCCCCCGCGTCGTTGCCGGTCACGTCGTCGGCCTGCCCGTCGAGGGAGGAGCCGGCCACGGCCTTCTCCAGCTCTTCCAACGGAAGCCGTTCCTCGTCCCGCCACACCCTGATCTTGTCGTCGGTCATACCTTCAGCCGTACCCGGGCGCGATGATCGCAAACAGGCCCGATACCGCGATGGCCGCCGGGATACCGGCGGCCATCGGTGTCACTGCTCAGGGTCACGGCTGCGGACGGTCCACCTGTCCGCGCCAGGCGCCGGTCTCCTGACCACGCCGCTCGATGTAGGTCTTGAACCGTTCCAGGTCGCCCTTGGCCCGCCTGTCGACGATGCCGAGCTTGTCGCCGGCCTGCTCGACCACACCGTGCGGCTCGAACTCGAGCTGCAGGGTGACCCGGGTCTTGTCCTGGTCCAACCGGTGGAAGGTCACCACGCCGGCCTGCTGGGTGCCGCCGGTCGAGCGCCAGGCGACCCGCTCGTCGGGGAGCTGCTCGGTGATCTCGGCGTCGAACTCACGCTTCACCCCGGCGATGTCCACAGTCCAGTGGGTCATCGTGTCGGAGAGCTGCCGGACCTCCTGCACACCCTCCATGAACTGGGGGAACTCCTCGAACTGCGTCCACTGGTCGTACGCGGTGCGTACGGGCACGGAAACGTCCACATGTTCGGTAACGCCACTCATCGGGGAACCTCCTTCAGTCGCGGGTGGATTGCCGGATCGGGGGCGATCCGCTCACCAGCGAGTTGTCTCGTTCTTGTTGCCCAGTGCCGCCCACACCTCGGAGACCGTCTGGTAGACGGTGCCCTCGGGCAGCCGTTCCAGCGCCGCGACGATGTCGTCCGGCGCATCGTTCTCGCGGGCGCTGGCAATGAGCACCAGGCGGTCGCCCGGCAGCGCGCTCATCGAGATGAACCGGCCGAGCCGGCTGCGCTGCTCGACGTCCGTGGAGCTCATGCCCTGCGGGGTGCCGGTGCGCAGGTCGCCGGCCGGGGCGGTGGTCGTCTCCGGCTGGTCCTCACCAGCCGGTTCCGGCACCCGCGACTCGTCGACCCGAGAGCCGCCGGTCCCCGGCCCCTGTACGAGACCGCTGACCTCCTGACTCATCTGTTCGTCGATCCTCGGTCCGTGCTTGCTGTTGCCACGCTCCATGCCTTCTGCGCTACCCGGCACCCCGCTCGGTAAACCGGCACCGGGTCAGGAACCGGCCCTCGGCCTGGTCGCGGACCGGACATCCGAGCCGGAACCGGCGAGTCAGTCGTCGGCGGGCTTGCGGGGCGGTAGCACCGGCTCCTCCGGGTCCGGGTCACCGGCCTGCAACTGCCGTCCGCGCTGCACCTCGGCGTTGATCTGCACGCCCACCATCAGCGCCGAGTTGGACAGGTAGAGCCAGACCAGGAACGCGATGGCCGCCCCGAGGCTGCCGTAGGTGGTGTCGTACGAGCCGAAGTTGGCCACGTAGAGGCCGAAGCCGAAGGAGGCCGCCGCCCAGGAGATCAGGGCCACCGCACCGCCCGGGGTGAGCCAGCGGAACCGGGGTTGCCGCACGTTCGGTGCGATCCAGAACAGCAGGGACAGCAACACCATCATGATCATGGCGAGGACCGGCCACTTCGCCACGCTCCACGTGGTGCGGGCCAGGCCGCCGGCGTTGATCAGGTCGCCGACCGCGTCGGTGACCGGGCCGCTGACGATCAGGCCGAGGGCGACCACCGCGAGCAGCACCAGCGTGATCGCCGCCAGGCCGATCTGCAACGGCCGCAGCTTCCAGACCGGGCGGCCCTCGGTCACCCCGTAGATGGCGTTGGAGGCCCGGGTGAACGCGCCGATGAAACCTGACGCGGACCAGAGAGCGCCCAGCAGGCCGAAGCTCAGCAGCAGCTTGGGGTTGCTCTGGTCGAGCACCACGGTCCGGATCACCCCGACAACGCCGCCCTCGTCGTTGGTCAGCACCGCCCCGGCGCCCACCTGGTTGGCCAGGTCGACCACCGTGTCCAGGGTGCGCTCCCCGTCGGAGACCAGACCGACCAGGGCCACCACCACGATGGCGGACGGAAACAGCGCCAGGACCCCGTAGTAGGTCAGCGCGGCGGCCCAGTCGGAGCAGTTGTCGTTGACGAAGTTCTGCACGCTGCGGACCAGCACCCCGCGCCAGGTCCGCCAGCTCAGCTGCCGCATCCGTCGGGGCACCCGGGTGCCCGGTGTGCCGTCGAGCGTCGTACCGGGCTCCGTGGTCGTCATGCCCGCTCCCTGCGCCCCGGCCGCCGGATGACCGGTCGTCCGGTCTGGCCTGGCCCGGCGGTACCCGGATGGTGAAATCGACAAACCCCACCGGGGCCCGGCCGGCGCCGCTGTGGTTTGCCGCCACGTCACCGGGGAACGGCCACAGTGACCCTGTCCACACGGAGGAGGACGAGATGCCCGGGCGCGAGGACCTGCCCAGCACGCTGCGGCGCTCCCCGGAGAAGGCGCAGCGCACCTGGGAGAAGACGCACGACTCGGCGGTCGAGACCTACGGCGAGGGGGAGCGGTCGCACCGCACCGCCTTCGCCGCCGTGAAGCACCAGTTCGAGAAGGTGGGCGACCACTGGGAGCCGAAGGGCCACAAGGGCCCCAGCGACCAGCAGGCCGCCGGTGGCGGGCCGGAACGACGCGCCCCCACAGCGGGCGGCGTGGACGCCAACGCCACCAAGGACCACCTGATGTCGGTGGCCCGCAAACTCGACGTGCCCGGCCGGTCCAGCATGACCAAGCCGGAGCTGGTCACGGCCATCGAGAAGGCCAACGACCGCGCCACCCGCAAGGCCCGCGGCGACTGACGCCGCCGCACCACAGCACAACAGACGCGGTACGGGCGGACGCGCCACCCCTGCGTCCGCCCGCACCGTTCACCACTGCCCGCCGCCTGGTGGCTCGATGTGCACCGCCTTCGTGGCGGTGAATTCGTCCAGCAGCTCCGGGCCGTACCCGAAGCCCTGCCCACTGGCCCGGCGCGGATGCGCGGCACCCCCCGGCGCACCCCCGAACACCGCGTTGACCTTGACGGTGCCCACCGGCAGCTCCCGCCAGGCCCGCTGCGCGTGACTCATCGACGGGGTCAGCACCGTGGCGGCCAGCCCGTACGGGGAGTCCGCCGCGCAACGCAGCGCCTCGTCGAACGAGTCGACGACCACCACGGGGGCGACCGGCCCGAAGGTCTCCTCCCGGACCAGCGGCATGTCGTGGCGGCAGTCCGTGACGACGGTGGCCGGGTAGAACGCCCCCGGCCCGTCCGGCACCTCACCGCCGATCCGCACCCGTGCGCCGTCCGCCACCGCGGCGGCCACCTGCCCGTGCACGTGGTCCCGGTGCCGCCGGTCGACCAGCGGACCCAACTCGGTGCCCGGGTCCCGGCCCGGCCCGACCCGCAGCGCTCCGGCGCGTCGCACCAGCGCGGCCACGAAGTCGTCGGCCACCTCCCGGTGCACGTAGAGCCGCTCCACCGCAACGCAGATCTGCCCGGCGTTCGCGAACGCGCCGAGCGCGGCCTGTTCCGCCGCCCACTCCGGATCGACGCCCGCGTCCACGATCAACGGGTCACTGCCGCCGTTCTCCAGGAGCACCTTCGCGCCGGTGCGGGCCGCGGCGGCGGCAATCGCCCGCCCGGTCGCTGTGGCGCCCACGTGGGCCACCACGTCGACCTCCTGCGCCGCGAGCGCCGCGCCCACCTCCGCGCCACCGGTGAGCAGCGACAACACCCCGGCCGGCAACGCCTGGTCCAGTGCGCGGGCCAGCAGCCACCCGGTCGCCGGTGCGCGTTCGCTCGGCTTGTAGAGCACCACGTTCCCGGTCACCAGGGCCGCGCCGAGCAATCCGCACGAGACCGCCACCGGGTCGTTCCAGGGGGTGATCGCCGCGACCACCCCGCGTGGCTGCGGGGTCAGGAAGTCCAGCGCGTCGGTTTCGCCGTTCAGCGTGCGCCCGCCACGCAGCGGCGCCAGTTCCGCATACTGTCGCAGGGTGCCGATTCCCGCCTCGACGCCGCCGCGGGCGTCCGCCAACGGCTTGCCCATCTCCGCGGTCACCGCCGCCGCCAACTCCTCGGTGATCGCCTCCACCGCGTCCGCGGCCCGGTGCAGCGCCGCCGCCCGTTCGGCCGGCGCGGTCGCCGCCCACTGGGCCGCCGCGTTGCGGGCCGCCTGGGTCGCCTTGCCCACCTCGTCGGCAGTGGCCACCGGCACCGTGCTCACCGGCGTGTCGTCCGCCGGATCACGCACGACCAGTTCGCCGCCGTCGCCGCCCGCACCCCACACCCCGCCCACCAGCTGCGCAACCGTGTACATGCGGCGCTGGATGCCCCGGCCCCGGCGAGGCAAACGCGTTTCGCCCGGTTGCGCGCCGGGTAGGCGGATCCGATGACAACCACCGCCGCGCAGAGCGCGGACGCCGTCATCGTCGGCGCCGGCCACAACGGCCTGGTCGCGGCCAACCTGCTGGCGGACGCCGGCTGGGACGTGGTGGTGCTGGAGGCGACAGCGGTGCCCGGCGGCGCCGTCCGCTCCGCCGAGGTCACCGCGCCCGGCTACCTGAGCGACCTCTACAGCTCGTTCTACCCCCTCGGGTACGCGTCGCCGGTGCTGAACGGCCTCGACCTGGATCGGCACGGGCTGTCCTGGCGGCACTCGCCGGACGTGCTGGCGCACCTGCTGCCCGACGGTCGGGCCGCGGTGATCAATCGGGACCCGGACGTCACGGCCGCCTCGCTGGAGCAGTTCGCCCCCGGGGACGGCAAACGCTGGCTCAACGCGTACACCGACTGGCTCGACGTGGCCGAGCCGATGCTGGAGGCGATCACCTCACCGTTCCCGCCGGTCCGCGGCGGGCTGGGTCTGCTGCGTCGGTTGCGTGTCGCCGGCGCACTGCGACTCGCGCGCCGGCTCGTCGTGCCGGTCCGGAAGATGGGCGACGAACTCTTCGACGGTCCCGGCGGGCCGGCCCTGCTGGCCGGCTGTGCTCTGCACACCGACCTCTCCCCGGAGGAGGCCGGCTCCGGGGTGTACGGCTGGCTGCTGGCCATGCTCGGCCAGCAGGTCGGCTGGCCGGTGCCCGACGGCGGCGCGCAGCGGATCACCAACGCGCTCGTGGATCGGCTACAGGGGCGCGGCGGGGCGATCGTCTACGGTGCCCGGGCCGACCGGGTGCTCACCGCCCGGGGCCGGGCGATGGGCGTGCGGACCGTCGGTGGCACGCTGTGGCGGGCCCGGCGGGCGGTGCTCGCCGACGTCCCGGCACCGGCGCTCTACCTCGACCTGGTCGGCGCGGCGGCACTGCCGTCCCGGCTGGTGGAGGACCTGGCCCACTTCCGGTGGGACGGCTCCACGCTGAAGGTGGACTGGGCGCTCTCCGCGCCGGTGCCGTGGGCCAACCGGCAGTTGGCCGGTGCCGGCACCGTGCACCTCGGCGCGGACCTCAACGGGCTCACCCACTACGCCAGCGAGTTGGCCCGCGGCGAGCTGCCCCGCGACCCGTTCCTGCTGGTCGGGCAGATGTCGGTGGCGGACCCGAGTCACTCCCCGCCGGGCACCGAGTCGCTGTGGTCGTACACCCATCTGCCGTTCCGGCGGAACTGGCGGGCCGAGGAGGTCGCCGGGCACGTACAGCGGATGGAGGACGTGCTGGAGGCGGCGGCCCCAGGTTTCCGGAAGCTGATCGTCGGCCGACACGTGGCCGGGCCGGCCGACCTGGAGAAGGCCAATCCGAGCCTGGTCGGTGGCGCGCTCGGCGGCGGGACCGCCGCCGCGTACCAGCAGCTCTTCCTGCGCCCGATCCCCGGCCTGGGCCGGGCGGACACCCCGGTGGACCGGCTCTTCCTGACCAGCGCGTCGGCGCACCCCGGCGGCGGCGTGCACGGCGCACCGGGTGCGAACGCGGCCCGCGCGGCGCTGGCCCGCGATCGCGCGCTCACCGGCCGCGCCTACGCCGCAGCCATCGCCACGGCGAACCGCGCCATCTACCCCGACTGACCGCCCACCCCGTGAGCTTGCGGTGATCAAGAGGTTCGCGTCAGATCCGTCGGGGCTGGCGACGCAAACCTCTTGATCACCCGGCTCGGGGTGAGTGGGTGGGGTGGGGTGGGGTGGGTCAGCGGGTGATGTTGCGGTGTTTGCTGCGGAGGCGGAAGGGCATGAGCGCGCTCTCCACCTTGGTCGCGGTGGTCATCTTGGAGACGCCGTCGCGCCGCTCCTCGAAGCGGATCGGCACCTCCAGGATGGTGTGACCCAGCTTGGTGGCGAGGTAGTGCATCTCCACCTGGAAGCTGTAGCCGTTGGACTGCACCCGCTCCAGGTCGATGTCGCGCAGGGCGTCGGCCCGCCAGATCTTGAAGCCGGCGGTGAGGTCCCGGATGCGAACGCGCAGCAGGGTGTGCACGTAGAGGTTGGCCCAGCCACTGAGCGCCCGGCGGTAGAGCGGCCAGTTCTCGTCCAGCTCGCCGCCGGGGACGTACCGGGATCCGATCACCACGCTGGCCTGGGTGGAGAGCAGTGCGCCCAGCATCCCCGGCAGCGCCTCCGGCGGGTGCGAGAGGTCGGCGTCCATCTGCGCCACGTACTCGGCGCCGCCCTCGATCGCCCGACTCATCCCGTCCACGTACGCCCGGCCGAGGCCTTCCTTGCCGGCGCGGTGCACGACCTCGATCCGGTCGGGGTGCTCGATGGCCAGCTTGTCCGCCACCTCCCCGGTGCCGTCGGGGGAGTTGTCGTCGGCGACGAGGATGCGCAGCCCCGGCAGCGGTAGCGCGAGCAGTCGCTCGACCAGCGCCGGGAGGTTGCCCGCCTCGTTGTAAGTGGGCACGACGACGGTCAGGCGTGCGTCCCGCCACGGTGACGGCAACTGCACCGGCTTGATCATGTCGGTCATCCTCGGTTTGCGGACAAGGGTCATGGAAAGGGTATCCAGTTCCCGCATTCGGTCCGAGGGAGGCACCCCTCCCGGGCGTTGCGGACCCGCGCTGCCCAGCGTGTGGGGGCGTTGAATGCCTGGTCAGGGGCTTGCGTTGGTCGGAGCCGGGGCTGCTCAGCGGCGACGGCGAGCGACAGCGGTGAGGGCGAGCGCCGCGACGGCGAGCGCGACACCGGAGAGCGCCGGCTTGTGCGTGCCCACCCAGAGCGCCGCGGAACGGTCCCGCGCCTGTTCGACGAACACGCCCGCCGTGCCCCGGTCCGTATCCGCATCGCCGGGATGATCGAGATTGTCCCGCCAGGTCGCCGGATCGATCTCCTCGCCGGTCTGCTGGCTGTCGTAGCCGTCGCGGGCCAGCTTCCGGTCCAGCAGGCCGGGGAACAGGGCGTCGGCCAGCCGGGCCTGCCAGGTCGGGCCGCCCACGTTCAACTCCCGGGTACCGCGGTCGGCGGCCCAGACGATGGCCCGGGCGGCCAGCTCCGGAGTGAAGATCGGCGGCACCGGCTGCGGATGCCGGGGCAGCCGGGTGCGGACCCAGGAGAACTGCGGTGTGTTGATCGCGGGCAGCTGCACCATCGACAACGTCACAGCTGGACAGTCGTGCAGCAGTTCGGCGCGCAGCGAGTCGTTGAACCCCTGGATGGCGTGCTTGCTCGCGCAGTACGCCGACTGCAACGGAATCCCCCGGTAGGCCAACGCCGAACCCACCTGCACGATCGTGCCCCGCCCGTGCGCCCGCATGTGCCGCAGCGCGGCGAGGGTGCCGTGCACCGTACCCAGGTAGGTGACCTCGGTGACCCGGTGGAACTCACGCGCCGGAATCTCCCAGGCCGGCGCGAACACCGACGCCATCGCGTTGTTGACCCACACGTCGATGCCACCCCAGTGGTGCACCACGTCGTCGGCGGCCTGTTGCACCGCGCCCGCGTCGGCCACGTCGACCCGGTACACGCGCACGTCGGTCGCCCCGCGCATCCGGCACTCCCGCTCGGCCGCGACCAGACCCGCCTCGCCGCGAGCCAGCAGCGCCAGCCGGGCACCGCGCGCCGCGTACGCGTGGGCGACGGCCCGGCCGACGCCGGCGCTCGCGCCGGTCACCACGACGGTCCGGGTCACGAGGCCCCCTTCTGTCGGGTGGCGATGTCGGAGAGCCGGTCCAGCGTCTCCCGGTTGCGCAGGTGCAGCACCAGATCGTTGATCTTGTTGTGCACCCACCGCAGCGGGCCGGCGGCGAAGTCCTCCCCGATACGCACCCGGGTGGCGCCCTCACCCACCGGTTCAAGGGTGAAGGCCACGATCGCCTCGCCCGCCGGCCAGAGCCCGGCCTTGAGCACGAGCCGGTGCGGCGGCTCGCAGGCCAGCACCGTCGAGGCGTCCTGCAAGGAGAACGGCCACGGCCCGGCACGGTGGTGCAGTTGGCTGCCCACCCGGGGCCAGGCGTCGTCCACGTCCCGCATGTGCGCCGTACCGACCACCCAGTCGCTGTACGTCCATCCGTCCGCGAGCACGTCGAAAACCTGCTGCGGGGAAGCGTCGATCACTTTCTCCACAATCGCCACCGGGATCCCATACCCGCAGTACGGCACGGCCTAACGACTGACCCGGTTAGCTTCTCTCCGACGGCGGGTAAGGCCGACCCGGGGCAACGCTGACGGAGCTGTCCCACCGCCTCGACGACGACGTTTACTCCTCGGGGCGCAGGGAACCCGCCGGCTGTGCGACAGGACCAGGAGGATCCGTATCAGCGCAGGTCAGCCCAGGTGTACGCCGCTGCTGACCGCGCCGGTTCCGGGTCTGTCGCAAGCCCCCGACCAGTGCTCTACGACGCGGTGCTGCTGGACCGCGACGGCACCCTGATCGAGGACGTGCCGTACAACGGCGACCCGGAGAAGGTGCGGCCGGTGCCGGGCGCGCGGGCGGCACTGGACCGTCTGCGGGCGGCCGGGCTGCGACTGGCGGTCGTCACCAACCAGTCGGGCCTGGCCCGGGGTCACTTCACCGGTGAGCAGATGCGGGCTGTGCACGCCCGCGTCGAGGAGCTGTTGGGCCGGTTCGACGCCTGGCTGGTCTGTCCACACGACGACGCCGACGGCTGTGACTGCCGCAAGCCGGCGCCCGGTCTGGTGTACGCCGCCGCCCGCGAGCTCGGCACGACCGCGTCCCGGTGCGTGCTGGTGGGCGACATCGGCCGAGATGTCGGCGCGGCGCTGGCCGCCGGGGCCGCGGGCGTGCTGGTGCCCACCCCGGTGACCCGGCCGGAAGAGGTCGCCGCCGCGGGATGGGTGGCCACCGATCTGCCGGCGGCGGTGGCGGAGATCCTGCGCCGACAACAGGCCGTGCAGCCCGCGACACCGCCCACCGCACCGGTACGGACGGCCCTGGTGGTCCGCTCGGATTCGGCGGGTGACGTGCTGGTCACCGGCCCGGCGATCCGTGCCGTCGCGGCCGGAGCGGAGCGGGTGGTGCTGTTGTGCGGGCCGCGCGGTCGGGCCGCCGCCAACCTGCTGCCCGGCGTCGACGAGATCATCGAGCATCCGCTGCCGTGGATCGACCCGACACCGGGCCCGGTCGACCCGGAGGCGATGCGGAGCCTCACCGCGCGGCTGGGCGCCGTCGGCGCGGACCAGGCGGTGGTGTTCACCTCGTTCCACCAGTCCGCCCTGCCGCTGGCGCTGCTGTTGCGGATGGCCGGGATCGACCGGATCGCGGCGATCAGCGACGACTATCCGGGCTCGCTGCTGGACATCCGACACCGGGTGCCGGTCGGCGTTCCCGAACCCGAACGTGCCCTCTCCCTGGCCGCCGCCGCCGGCCACCGGCTGCCCGACGGCGACGAACCCGTCCTCCGGCTCCGCCGGGACGCCGTGCCACAGCGCCCGGCGGACCTCGGCGACCCCGGTTACGTGGTGCTGCACCCCGGGTCGGCCGCGTCGAGCCGGGCCTGCCCGCCCGAGGTGGCGACCCGGATCGTCGGGGCGCTGACCGACGCCGGGCACCGGGTGCTGGTCACCGGCGGCCCGGACGAGCGCGCGATCACCGCACGGGTCGCCGCGGCCGGCGGCACCGACCTGGGCGGCCGCACCGACCTGGCCGGGCTGGCGGCGATCGTCGCGGACGCCCGCGCGGTCGTCGTCGGCAACACCGGGCCCGCGCACCTGGCGGCCGCCGCCGGAGTGCCGGTGGTGAGTCTCTTCGCGCCGACCGTCCCGTTCGGCCAGTGGGGGCCCTACCGGGTGCCCACCATTCGGCTCGGCGACGCCGCCGCGCCCTGCCGGGACACCCGGGCGGCCAGCTGCCCGGTCCCCGGGCACCCCTGCCTCGCCGGGGTCGACCCGGACGAGGTGGTCGACGCGCTCCGGACGCTCGCCGTCAGCGGTGGTGGCAGCCGATGAACATCCTGCTCTGGCACGTGCACGGCTCCTGGACCACGTCGTTCGTGCACGGCAGCCACCGCTACCTGATTCCCACCACACCCGACCGCGGCCCCTACGGCCTCGGCCGGGCCCGCACCTACCCGTGGCCGGACAGCGCTGTCGAGGTCAGCCCGGAGGAGCTGCCGGGAGCCGACGTCGACCTGGTCATCCTGCAACGCCCCGAGGAGATCGACCGGGCCGAGGAGTGGCTTCGCCGCCGTCCCGGCCGCGACCTTCCCGCGATCTACGTCGAACACAACACCCCCAAGGGCGACGTGCCGAACACGCGTCACCCGATGGCCGACCGCGACGACCTGCTGATCGCGCACGTCACCGGGTTCAACCAGATCTTCTGGGACACGGGCGCCACCCGCACCACTGTGGTCGACCACGGCATCGTCGCCCCCTCCGCGTCCTACACCGGCGAACTGGACCGACTCGCCGTGGTGATCAACGAGCCGGTCCGGCGAGGTCGGGTCACCGGCACCGACCTGCTGCCCCAGTTCGCCGAGATCGCGCCGCTGGACGTGTTCGGCATGGGCGTCGCCGGTCTGGCCGACCACCTCGGGCTGCCCGCCGACCGGCTCACCAGCCACGACGACGTGCCCCAGGACCGGATGCACGCCGAACTGGCCCGGCGGCGGGCGTACCTGCACCTGTGCCGGTGGACCTCCCTCGGGCTCAGCCTGATCGAGGCGATGGCGATCGGCATGCCGGTCGTCGCGCTCGCCACCACCGAGGCGGTGATGGCGGTGCCCCCGGAGGCGGGGGCGCTCGCCACCCGGACCGACACCCTGCTCGACGCCGCCCGCCGGTTCATCACCGAACCGGCGACCGCGCGTCAGGCCGGAGCGGCGGCGAGAACCGCCGCGCGCGACAGGTACGGCCTCGACCGTTTCCTCGCTGACTGGGACCGGCTGCTGGAGGAGGAAGTATGCGGATCGCGATGATCTCGGAGCACGCCAGCCCGCTCGCCGTCCTCGGAGGGGAGGATGCCGGCGGCCAGAACACGCACGTCGCGGAGCTGTCCGCCGCGCTCGCCGCCGCCGGGCACGAGGTGCGGGTCTACACCCGCCGCGACGCGCCCGACCTGCCGGTGACCGTCCGCAGCCCGGACGGGTACGACGTGGTGCACGTGCCGGCCGGCCCGGCCGAGCCGGTGGCCAAGGACGCGCTGCTGCCGCACATGCGGGACTTCAGCAACTGGCTGATCGAGCGCTGGCGCGGCGGCGACTGGGTGCCCGAGGTGATCCACGCGCACTTCTGGATGAGCGGTCTGGCCGGGCTGACCGCCGGCCGGCAGACCGGGGTGCCGGTGGTGCAGACGTACCACGCGCTGGGCACTGTGAAGCGCCGCTACCAGGGTGTGCAGGACACCAGCCCGGCCCGACGGGTCTCCTACGAGCGGGAGTTGGGCCGCTCGGTGGACCGGATCGTCGCGCAGTGCCGCGACGAGGTGGGCGAGCTGGTCCGGATGGGGGTGCCCCGGTCCCGGATGACAGTGGTGCCCTCCGGGGTCAACCTCAGCACCTTCGCCCCGCTCGGACCGGCCGCCGACCGGGAACCGGGACGGGCCCGGATCCTCACAGTGGGTCGGCTGGTCGAGCGCAAGGGCTTCCAGACCGTGATCCGCGCGATGGCGCTGGTCCCGGACGCCGAGTGCGTGGTCGTCGGCGGCCCACCCGAAGGGCTGTTGGAGACCGACCCGTACGCCCGCCGGTTGCGGGCCCTCGCGGAGTCGTGCGGGGTGGCCGACCGGGTGCACCTGGTCGGCGCGGTGCCCCGGGAGGAGATGGGCCGCTGGTACCGCTCGGCGGACCTGCTGGTCGCGGCGCCCTGGTACGAGCCGTTCGGATTGACCCCGCTGGAGGCGATGGCGTGTGGGGTGCCGGTCGTCGGCACGGCGGTGGGTGGCATCCGGGACACGGTGGTCGACGGGACGACCGGTGACCTCGTGCCGGCCCGGGACCCGCACGCGCTGGCCACCGCGATCCAGGGCTTGCTCGACGACCGGATCAGGCGTTTCGCGTACGCGACGGCGGCCCGTGAGCGGGCCCGGGCACGGTACTCGTGGGCGGCCACCGCCGAGCGGCTGGTCGAGGTCTACAGCGAGGTGGCGGCCGTGCGCCGGCCGACGCGGGTGGTGGCCTGATGCCGACGGGCAGCCTGCTCGACACCCACCTGACGAATCTCGCCGCGGCGCTGGTGCCGTACCGGCGGTGTGAGCGACAGCTGGCGCGCTGGGGCGCGGACCTTGCCCACCGGCTGGCCGCCGGGGGTCGCCTGCTGGTCGCCGGTAACGGCGGCAGCGCTGCCGAGGCCCAGCACCTCACCGCCGAGCTGGTGGGCAAGCTGCACGACGACCGTCAGCCGCTGTCCGCGATCGCGCTGCACGCCGAGACGAGCGCGCTCACCGCCATCGCCAACGACTACGGCTACGCCGACGTGTACGCCCGTCAGGTGCGCGCCCACGGCCGGCCCGGCGACGTCCTGCTGCTGCTGAGCACCAGTGGGACCAGCCAGAACCTGGTCACCGCTGCGCAGGCCGCCCGTGACGTCGGTGTGACCACCTGGGCGCTCACCGGCGCCGCCCCCAATCCGCTCGCCGACGCCTGCGACGAGGTGCTGGCCGTCGCGTCCCCGGACACCCAGGTCGTCCAGGAGCTGCACCTGGTGACCAGTCATCTGCTCTGCGAGTACCTCGAACAGGAGTTGCCCGCCGCGCTGGCGGCGGTCGCCGATCCGGTGGCCGTCCACGCCGCGTCGGGGACGCCGGCGCCGGTACGCACCGGGGTCGAGGTGGTGCTCGACGGCGGGGCCGGACAGCAGGTCGACGCGTGAGGATGAGGAGGCAAGCGTGAGGGGACCGGTGGTGGTGCTCGGGGACACCCTGCTCGACCGGGATGTGGAAGGTGTGGTGAACCGGCTCTGCCCGGATTCCCCGGTGCCGGTGCTCGACGAGACAGCGGCCACCGACCGGCCGGGGGGCGCCGGACTGGCAGCGGTGTTCGCCGCCGCGCAGGGCGCCGAGGTGGTGCTGGTGACAGCGCTCGCCGACGACGCCGGCGGGGCCCGGCTGAGCGCTCTGCTCGCCGCCGCCGGCGTGCAGGTGTTCCCCCTGGCCCTCTCCGGCGCGACACCGGAGAAGATCCGGCTGCGGGCCCGGGGGCGGGTGCTGCTGCGCCACGACCGGGGCGGCACGTCCGGGGAGCCGGGCCAGCCCTCCGACGAGGTGCTCCGGGTGATCGGCGCGGCGTCGGCGGTGCTGGTCAGCGACTACGGGCGGGGGGTGGCCCGGCAGCCCGCGCTGCGTGACGCCTTGGCCGCCACCCGCGCGCCGGTGGTGTGGGACCCGCATCCGCGCGGCCCGGCGGCGGTGCCCGGCGTGCACCTGGCCACCCCGAACGAGTCCGAGGTGCGCGAGCTGGTCCCCGCGCTGCCCGGCGCCTCCCGACTGGCCACCGCGTCCCGCGGCGCCCAGGGGCTCCGGCGGCGCTGGCGGGCCGGCGCTGTCGCGGTGACGCTCGGCGGTGACGGCGCGCTGCTCTGCCACGCCGGGTCGACGCCGCTGGTGGTACCGACGCCGGGTAGCGCCGAGGGGGACACCTGCGGCGCCGGCGACCGGTTCGCGGCGGCGGCCAGCCTCGCGCTGGCCCAGGGCGCGCTGGTCTCCGAGGCGGTGCAGGTGGCGGTCGCCGAGGCGTCCGCGTACGTGGCGGGTGGGGGAGTGGCGACGGCGCTGCCTCCGTCGGCGCCCGCGGTGCGCGCCGGAAGCGGGTTGGGGTCGCGAACCGCGCAGTCCCGGCCGCGGGGCGGCGCGGTGACCGCGGGGGTGGCCGACCGGGTGGGGGTCGCTGCCGTCGCCACGCTCCTGGGCGAGGTACGCGCCGCTGGCGGCACTGTGGTGGCGACCGGCGGCTGCTTCGACCTGCTGCACGCCGGGCACGTGGCCACCCTGCAGGCGGCCCGGCAGCTCGGTGACTGCCTGATCGTGTGCCTGAACTCCGATGCCAGCGTGGCCGGGTTGAAGGGGCCGGACCGGCCGGTGCAGTCCGAAGGTGACCGCAGCCGGCTGCTGGCCGCCCTGAGCTGCGTCGACGCGGTGCTCATCTTCGACGAGCCGACCCCGGAGGCGGCCCTGTCCTGGGTACGCCCCGACGTCTGGGTCAAGGGCGGCGACTACGCCACCGGTGGTGGGGACGCGAGCGCCACACTGCCGGAGGCGGAGGTCCTGCGCCGTTGGGGTGGGAACACGGTGGTGGTGCCCTACCTGGACGGTCGTTCCACCACCGACCTGATCGTCCGCACGCTCGCGGAGCGGACCCGATGACCGCCACGCGGCCCGGCGCCGGGCCCACCGTCCTGGTCACCGGCGGTGCCAGCGGGCTCGGCGCGGCAGTGGTCGCCGCGGTGGCCGCCTCCGGTGGCCGACCGCTCGTGCTGGACCGGCAGCCGCCGGTCGACGGGGTGTCCTGGACCGAGTGCGACCTGGCCGACACGCGAGCCGCTGAGGTGGCCACCCAGCACCTCGCCGAGCAGGCCGGTGGCCTGGACGCGGTGGTCACCGCCGCCGGCACCGACGTGCCGGGTCGACTCGCCGACGTGCCGGGGGAGACCTGGGACCGGATCGTCGCCGTCGACCTGCTGGCGACCGCGGCGGTGATCCGGGCCGCGCTGCCGTTCCTGCTGACCTCCCGGGGCCGCATCGTCACTGTCGCCTCCACACTGGGCGTCAAGGCGGTCAGCGACGCCACCGCGTACTGCGCGGCGAAGTTCGGGGTGGTGGGGTTCACCCGGGCCCTCGCCGCCGAGCTGGCCGGTCAGGTCGGCGTCACCCTGCTCATTCCGGGCGGGATGCGCACCGCGTTCTTCGACGAACGGGACCCGCAGTACAAGCCCGGGCCGGACGCGATCCTCAACGAGCCCGCCGACACCGCCGCCGCGATCATGTTCGCGCTGAACCAGCCGTCCGGCTGCGCGGTGCGCGAGATGGTGGTCTGCGCCGAGCAGGAGACCTCGTACCCGTGATCCTCGTGCTGCGCGCCCTCGGCGTCGGCGACCTGGTGACTGCGGTGCCCGCGCTGCGGGCGCTGCGGGCCGCGTACCCGTCGCGGGAGTTGGCGCTCGCCGCGCCCGGCTGGCTGGCCCCGCTGGTCGACCTGGTCGGTGGCGTCGACCGGTTGGTGGACACCACCGGGCTGGACCGACCGCTGCGGGTCGGGTCGGCCCCGCAGGTCGCTGTCAACCTGCATGGGCGCGGTCCACAGTCGCACCGGCTGCTCGCCGCCGCCCGGCCCGGTCGGCTGCTCGCCTTCGCCAACCCGGACGCCGGCTGCGCCGACGGCCCACGCTGGGCCGTGGACGAGCACGAGGTGGACCGGTGGTGCCGGCTGCTGTCCTGGTACGGCATTCCGGCCGACCGCGCCGACCTCAACCTGCGTCGGCCCGCGTCGGCGGGGCTGCCCAGCGGTGTCACAGTGCTGCACCCGGGGAGCAAGGTCCCCGCCAAGCGGTGGCCGGCCGAGCGGTTCGCCGCGCTGGCCCGGGCACTGACCGACCAGGGGCACCGGGTGCTGCTCACCGGCTCGGCCGACGAACGGGCGTTGGCCTCCCGGGTGGCCGAGGCGGCGGGCCTGCCCTCGGACGCCGTGCTGGCCGGCCGGACCGACCTCGGCGCGCTCGCCGCGCTGGTGGCCGACGCCCGACTGGTGGTCAGCGGGGACACCGGCGTCGCCCACCTGGCCACCGGGTACGGCACCCCGTCGGTCGTCCTCTTCGGGCCGGTGCCACCGGCGCACTGGGGGCCGCCACCGGACCGGCCACGGCACCGGGTGCTCTGGGCCGGCGAGGGTGATTGGCCCAGGTGGGACGGGGTAGGAAGCCACCCGACGATGGCGGCTCTGCGTCTCGACGAGGTGCTGGCCGCGGTGGCCGAGGTGGAGAGGCTGGTGCGGGTCTCCGGTGCGGTTGCGGCGTAGTGACCCGGGTCGACCGGGGTACGGACGGCGTCGGCGCGGACGGGGCTGGCTCTTCGTCGACCCGTCCGGGGATCCGGTGCGGGATCCGGATGTCCTGGCCCGGCTGCGGGAGTTGGTCATCCCCCCGGCCTGGCAGGACGTCTGGATCGCGCCGCATCCGAACGGGCACATCCAGGCGATCGGGATCGACGCGGCCGGTCGTAAGCAGTACATCTACCACCCGCGGTGGCGGGAGAAGCAGGACGAGGCGAAGTTCGACCACATGCTGGAGGTGGCCCGCCGGCTGCCGACGCTGCGCGAACGGGTGGGGCGTGACCTGGACGGCCGTGGACTGGGCCGGGACCGGGTGCTGGCGACGGTGGCCCGACTGCTGGACATGGGGATGTTCCGGGTCGGCAGCGACCAGTACGCCAACGGCGACGACCCGACGTACGGGGTGTCCACCCTGCGCCCGGAGCATGCCCGGTCCCGGCGTGGCTGTGTGGTGTTCGTGTTTCCCGCGAAGGGGGGCATCGAACAGGTACGCCGGATCGAGGACCCGGAGCTGTGCCAGGTGCTGGTGAATCTGCGCCGTCGTCGGCGACAGGCGGAGCGGCTGTTCGGCTACTGGGACGGTCGGGAGTGGCGTGACGTGCGCAGCGACGAGGTCAACGGGTACCTGCGTGACGCCAGCGGTGGGGAGATGACAGCGAAGGACTTCCGCACCTGGCACGCCACAGTGCTCGCGGCCACCGAGCTGGCCACCGTCGGTCCGGCGCGCTCGGTGACCGCCCGGCGCAAGGCGGTGGTGGCCGTGATGCGTGAGGTGGCGGATCTGCTGGGCAACACGCCGACGGTGGCTCGGGCGTCGTACGTGGACCCTCGGGTGGTCGACCTCTACCACGACGGGGTGGTGGCGCCGGTGGATCCGCAGGCGCCTCGGGAGGAGGCGGAGCGGGTCGTCCTGAAGTTGCTGGAGGGGGCCTGACCGGCCCCGTCGGCGATTCTGGGGGGAAGCGCGACGGGGCCGGAGCCTCGGCGTCAGCGGGGTGCCACCGGGCGGCCGCCCGCCGCTCGCGCGGCGGGCGCCTCGCCACGGCCCCCGTTGGCGACCCACCAGGCGATGGCCGGCCGCGTTGGTGTCAGTCTGCCGGCAGCGAGTTGACAGTGGATGCCTGGCGGTTGACGATCCGCGCCAAATCCGAGCCACTGTCGCGGTGTTCCTGCGCGGTGATGCCGTACGCGGCCCGGAATGCCCGGCTGAAGTGGGCCTTGTCGGGAAATCCCCACCGCGCCGCGACGGCCTGCACGGGCTGGTTGCGCAACGCCGGGTCGGTCAGGTCGCGCCAGCACCGGGCCAGCCGCAGCTCCCGGATGTAGGACGCCACAGTGGCGTCCTCGGCCTCGAACAACCGGTGCAGGGACCGCACCGAGATGTGGTGGGCGTCGGCGACGACCTGCGGGCCGAGCGTCGCGTCGCCGAGGTTGCGGTGGATGTACGACTGCACCTGGGTGAGCAGCGCCCGGCGGCGGACCTCGGTGGGAACGGCGTCCTCGGCGACGAGGTGCCGGCCGAGCATTGTGGTGGCCAGGTCGAGCCCCACCGCGCCGAGCCGGCTGGCGTCGGCGGCATGGTACTGCTCGGGGTGCCCGGTGACCTGGAGCAGGAACTGCGCCAACAGCGCCCCGATCCCCTCGCTGCCGGACATCCGGCCGCCGTAGAGCGCGGCCATCCGCTGTGGTGGCAGGGGCAGCGCGGCGTGCGGGATCAGCGTGATGATCGAGGTCGCGTCTTCGCGCTCCGGTTCGTTGGCGTGGTGGCACACGTCGTGGGGCCGGGACGCGTCGTAGAAGGTGAACTCGCCGGCCAGGATCTCGCTGTGGCGACCGTCCTGGCTGGACGTGCCGATGCCGCCGGTGGTAAGGGCGAGGATGTACAGCTCCGGGTCGGACTGACGGACCAGCTTCCGGGTCCGGGTGGCGTCCAGGGACGGGTATTCGTACTGCACCAGCTGGATCGGGCCGAGCCCGATGAAGTCGGCGCGGGCGGCGAAGTCGTCGCTGTGCGCGGACTGGATGCGCAGCGGCGCCGAGGTGCGCGCCACCAGGTCCAGCCACATGCCGAACCGTTCACCCGGTGGCAGGACCGTGGTGTCGACGGTGTCTCTCGGTAGCATCGGACTCCCTCAGCCCGCTCGACGCCGGATCAGTGCCTCCACGCCGTCGAGGATCCGGTCCAGGCCGAAGACGAACTCGTCGTCGGGGTCGTCGTCCTGGTGAAGCACACCGGCGTTGAGCACCCGGTGCAGCGCGGGGAAGCGGGCGGGGTCGATGAGCCTGGCCACCAGCCGACCGTACGCCGGCATCATCTCGCTCGGCTCGACGCCGGCCGCCCGGCTGCCCTCGGCGATCTGCGAGGTGAGGGTGGCCTCGTTGCGGACGTACCCGGTGATCAGCAGGAGCACCGACATCTTCTCGCCCTCACCGAGCGTGGTGCCGTCGAGGCAGCGCAGCCCGTCCTCCAGCCAGCCGAGCTGCTGCGGGGTGATCGGTGGGCCGCTGATCGGCACGTGTAGCAGCCAGGACCGTTGCCGCAGCACCAGGTGCTCGGCCCAGGCCCACCGGGTGAGGCCGGCACGCCAGTCGTCCTCCGGTGGGGGTGGGCCGGGGGACGGGCCGTACCCGGTGTCCACCATGAGCATCAGCAGCTCGTCCTTCGAGCCGACGTAGCGGTAGAGGGCCATGGTCGCGGCGCCCAACTCCTTGGCCACCCGGCTCATCGAGACGGCCGCCAGGCCGTCGGCGTCGGCCACCCGAATGGCGGCGTCCACGATGGTGGGCACGCTCATCCCCGGCCGTGGGCCCTTGGGTGGTCGTTCCCGCAGCCCCCACGCGCTCTCGATCGCCGGCGGGAGTACGGGCCCGCTGTCGTCTGTCTTCGCCGCCACATTTCCTCCTTGCCCCGCCATCCTAGTTCTGCGTATGGTCTACGCATAACAGCGTACGTCATACGCAGAGGAGAAACTGATCATGACGACCACCACACCGGCACCGCGGGCGGGCCGACGGGAGTGGATCGGGCTCACGGTGCTGATGCTGCCGCTGCTGCTGGTCTCGATGGACGTGTCGGTGCTCTACTTCGCCGTCCCGTTCATCAGCGCCGAGTTGCGCCCCACCGCCACCGAGCAGCTCTGGATCTTCGACATCTACGGCTTCGTGCTGGCCGGGCTGCTCATCACCATGGGCGCCCTGGGTGACCGGATCGGCCGACGCCGGCTCCTGCTCATCGGCGCCACCGCCTTCGGGGCGGCGTCGCTGCTGGCCGCGTACGCCGACAGCACCGCGACGCTGATCGCCGCGCGCGCCGTGCTCGGGGTCGGTGGGGCCACCCTGATGCCCTCCACGCTCGCCCTGGTGCGCAACATGTTCCACGACGCCAGGCAGCGCGGCACCGCCATCGCCGTCTGGACCGCCACCCTCACCGGCGGCATCGCGATCGGCCCGGTGCTCAGCGGCATCCTGCTGGAGCACTTCTGGTGGGGTTCCATCTTCCTGATCAACATCCCGGCGATGCTCATGCTGCTCCTGCTCGCCCCGCTCCTGGTGCCCGAGTTCCGCAACCCGGCCACCGGGCGGTTCGACCTGGTCAGCGCGGCCCTGTCGCTCGGCGCGCTGCTGCCGGTGATCTACGGCATCAAGGAGATGGCGCGCGACGGCCTCAGCCCGGTGCGGGTGCTCGCCATCGTCGGCGGCCTGCTGGTGGGCGCGCTCTTCCTGCACCGGCAGCGGACCCGGGCGTACCCGATGGTCGATCTCGCGCTGTTCCGCCGCCGCGGCTTCGCCGGGTCGCTCGCTGTCAACCTGCTGGCGATGTTCGCCATCGTCGGCTTCGCCATCTTCACCACCCAGCACCTCCAACTGGTGCTCGGTCTGAGCCCGCTACGGGCGGCGCTGTGGAGCCTCGTGCCGTCCCTCGCCGTTGGCGGAGTCGCACCGGCCGCCGCCGCCCTCGCCCAGCGCGTCGAACGGGCGTACCTCATCGGTGCGGGGTTCGGGATCGCGGTGCTCGGCTTCGTGGTGTTGACCCAGGTCACGCCGGAGACGCCGCTGTGGCTGCTGCTCGTCGGCGCCAGTGTCTACGCGGGTGGCCTGGTGATGGTCATGTCCCTCGTCACCGAACTGGTCCTCGGCGCGGCACCGCCCGAGCAGGCCGGCGTCGCGTCGGCGCTGACCGAGTCCAGCAGTGAGCTGGGCGGTGCGCTGGGACTGGCGATCCTGGGCAGCGTGGGAGCGGCGGTCTACCGCCGCGAGATCGTCGACGGCCTGCCGGCCGGGCTGCCCGCCGACACCGGCGCCGCGGCCCAGGAGACCCTTGGTGGTGCGCTCGCTGTCGCGCAGGGGCTGCCGGCGGATCTGGCGGACGCGGTGCGGCACGCCGCCGCTGTCGCGTTCACCGACGGGCTGCACCTGGCCGCGTACGCCGCCATGGTGGTGATGCTGCTCGGCGCGGTCACCGCGCTGGTCACGCTGCGCGGCGTCCGACCGGCCGACCCCACGGCGCTGGCCGTCGAGCCGACCGGTCCGGCCGATGCCTCGTTGTCGTCGGTCAGTCGATGAGCACGTGCGCGAGGCGGTCGCGGAAACGCCGCTCGGAGTCGCTGACCGACTCGCCGCCGATGCCCAGCAGCCCACCGCTGGACGCGGCGCCCACCACCTGCTCGGCGATCTTCACGAGCCAGTGCTTGTACGCGCCGGCCTCGCCCTCGTCGACCCGGCCGGCCAGCAGCTCGGCGGCCTGGCCGGCCCGCAGCAGCACGTCGTCGATGTACGCCCCGGGGTCGGCGGGCGCGATGGCCGGCAACTCCTCGCCGGTGTCCGGGTCACCGACCCGGGTGACGATCTCGCCGGCCACGGCGGCGACCAGTGGGCTGGCCGACTCCCGCCCGGCGGCGATGGTCTCCAGCCCGGCCGCGTTCTCCGCCATGGTCCGGCGGGTGCCGTCGGACTCGGCGGCGCTCGCCGCGGTCAGCACCGACTGCGGCAGGCCGACCAGCAGCCCCCACTCCCCGTCGGAGAAACCGAAACCGGTGTACGCCGGCTGCTCGATCACGGCAATGCCCCTTCCGCCCTGCTCTGCTTGGTCAATCGGTGCTTCGGTTGGTCGATCCACCGGGCCCGACACCGGCGCCCGGGTCAGGCTAGTCCAGGGTCAGCAGGCCCTGTTCGGACACCACGCGCACTGACAACGTCTTGTACCCGACCTCATCGAAGAGAACAGTCATCTTGTCCTCCTCGTACGACAGCACCAGGCCGGGTCCCCACTCCGGGTGACGCACCTGGCTGTGCACCGGGAACGGCCCGACGGCACCCTGGTCGGCCACGCTGGTGCCGTTGTGGCAGTTGTCGCAGTGGCCGCAGACCTGCGTCATCTGCTCGCCGAAGTAGGCCAGCAGGGTCTGCCCCCGGCAGGCGGTGGTCTCGGCGAAGGCCCGCATCATGTCGGTGCGGGACCGGGTCACCGTCTGCTGGCGCTCCGCCTCGGCCAGCGCCGCCGCGGCGGCGTCGGTCGGGGTGGGGGAGTAACGGGGCGCGCCGAGGCGCTGCCGGGCGCGCGGCTCGGCCGCACCGACCTGCTCCAACAGGGAGAGGTACTGGCCCAGCTTGCGCGGCCCGAGGCCGGTGGTCTCGCGCAGCTCGGTCTTGGTGGCCGGCTTGCGGCGCAGCAGCGCGGCCAGGTCGCGCAGCTCGTCGACGTCGGGCAGGCCGCCGCTGAAGAACCGTTGCAGGCCCACGTCCTCGGCCTGCCAGAGCAGCAGCACCCGGGCCGGTTGCCCGTCGCGGCCGGCCCGGCCGATCTCCTGGAAGTAGCTGTCCGGCGAGTCGGGCAGCGCCATGTGCACCACCCAGGCGATGTTCGGCTTGTCGATGCCCATGCCGAACGCCGAGGTCGCCACCATGATCGGCACCTGGTCGGCGAGGAAGGCCTCGTGCAGTTCGTGGCGTGCGCCGGCCGCCATCCCGCCGTGGTAGAACTGCGCCGGGTAGCCGGCGTCGGTCAACCGGGTGGACAACTCCTCGGCGGCACGGCGGGTGGGCACGTAGATGATTCCGGGCCGCTCGTCGTCGCTCAGCAGCGCGATCAGTCGCCGCCACCGGTAGTCCTCGGTGGGGCAGTGCGCGACCTCGACGAACAGGTTCGGCCGGTCCAGCCCGGAGACCACCACCTCGGGCTCGCGCAGCCGCAGCCGGGCGATGATGTCGTCGCGTACCGGAGGGGAGGCGGTGGCGGTCAGCGCGACCACCGGCGGTCGGCCGATGCCGTCGATGAGGTGCCCGAGCGCCAGGTAGTCGGGGCGGAAGTCGTGCCCCCACGCGGAGATGCAGTGCGCCTCGTCGATCGCCACCAGCGCCGGTTTCAGCCCGGCGACCTCGGCCATCCGCTCGGGGTTGCTGAGCTGTTCCGGTGTGATGAAGAGGAACTCCGCCCGGCCCTCGCGGATCTCGGAGATCGCCTCGGCCTGCTGGGTGGGCGACTCGTTCGAGCTGATCCGCACCGCCCGCAGCTCCGGGCGTTGCCGCTCGTTGAGGGAGGCGATCTGGTCCTGCTGGAGGGCCAGCAGGGGGGAGATCACCACGGTGGGGCCGGGGATCAGGCTGGCCGGAATCTGGTAGATCGCCGACTTGCCGGCCCCGGTGGGCAACACCACCAGGGCGTCGCGTCGCTTCATCACCGCGCGCATGGCGGCCAGTTGGTTGGGTCGCAGCGCCTTCCAGCCGAAAAGGCTGCGGGCCGCGCGGCGCAACGTCATCGAATGCGTGGACAGTTTCATCGAGGGCCGGAGGTACCCGAGCCCGTGACCGCCGAAACGCTTTCGACGATCATGGGCTCGCCGATCGGCGGCTCAGCTCAGCCGGGGCAGGACCTCGCGCTGGTAGAGGTCGAACAGACCCTGGTAGTGCGGGCCGGTGTTGGCCACGTAGACCTCGTCGAAGCCGGCCTTGGCGTACTGGTCGATCATCTCCAGGTGCGCGTCGGCGCTGTTGCCGCAGACGAACGCCTCCTTCAGCATCTCCGGCTTGACCAGCTCGGCGGCCTGCTCGAAGTGTCGCGGCGAGGGCAGCACCTGGGACAGCTCACCCGGCACCCCCGCGTTGGGCCAGCGCTCGTACGCGATGCGCATGCCCTCGTCCTCGCTGTCCGCGTACGCCGCCTTGAAGCCGGCCTGGCAAGGCTTGTCGCCGCCGCCGTTCTCGCGGAAGCGCCGGACCATCTCGCCGTCGGGCATGGTGCTCACGTAACCGTCACCGATCCGGGCGGCCAGGTCGACGGACTTCGGCCCGAAGCCGGAGACGTAGATCGGCGGGGGAGTGTCGGGCAGGGTGTAGATCCGGGCCTGCTCCACTGTGTAGTGCTTGCCGTGGTGGTTGACGAAGCCGCCACCCCACAGTGCTCGCAGCACCTCGACGGCTTCCTCCAGCATTTCCAGCCGGACGTCGGCCTGCGGCCAGGCGTCGCCGAAGATGTGCTCGTTGAGTGCCTCGCCGGTGCCGACGCCGAGCACGAACCGCCCGCCGTGCAGCACCGCGCTGGTCGCCGCGGCCTGTGCGATAACGGCGGGGTGGATCCGCACGGTGGGGCAGGTCACCGCCGTGGTCACCGGCAGCGAACAGACCTGGCTGAGCGCGCCGATCATCGACCAGACGAACGGGCTCTGGCCCTGTGCGTCCACCCAGGGGTGGTAGTGGTCGGAGATCCACAGCGCCTCGAAGCCGGCCCGTTCGGCACCGCGCGCCTGCTCCAGCAACTCGGCTGGCGTGAACTCCTCACTGGACAGAAAGTATCCGATCTTCATGGCTTACCCCTTCGGCGCGCGGACCTGCTGATGGGGAATGCCGTACCCCGGTCGTGGTCGGCCACACCCGGACCGTCGGGCACGGATCGGTACGGGTTGCTCAGCGTCGACCGAACATCGCCCGGATCGCGGCGAGGAGCAACAGGGCGCCGACCACCAGGCCTAGCAGGCGTACGCCGGGGATGTCGGCCGGGCTCGTCGCGTCGGCCAGCAGGACGGGATCCATCCCCGCACTCTCCCCGGGAAGCGGGCCGCCAGGCAACTGTAAGGTTTATTGACTATTGAATCGCTCAGTGTGACCATGGCAGGACCGCCTGCCGGTGGCGGTGCGCCGAGGGCGCGCGAGAGATGGGGTACGGGGGCCGCATGAGCGAGCGCAACCAGCGGATCGACGGGGGCGCACCGTCGCCGGTGATCGACATCGATCACTACCAGGGGGCGGCGTGACCACCACCGGGCACCTCCCGGCGCTCGCCGCCGCAGTCCTGCAACCCGGCTTCGTCGGCACCACCCCACCACCGTGGGTGTGCCGCTGGCTCGGCGAGGGTCTCGGCTCGGTGGTGCTCTTCGCCCGCAACGTCGTCGACACCGAGCAGGTGGCCGCGCTCACCGCGACGCTGCGCGCGGAACGGCCGGACGTCATCGTGGCGATCGACGAGGAGGCTGGCGACGTCACCCGGCTGGAGTCGGTACACGGCAGCTCCCGGCCCGGCAACTTCGCCCTCGGCGCCGTCGACGACCCGGAGCTGACCGAGGCCGTCGCCCGGGACCTCGGCGCCGAACTGGCCGCCGCGGGGATCACCCTCAACTACGCCCCGGACGCCGACGTCAACTCCAACCCGGCGAACCCGGTGATCGGTGTCCGTTCCTTCGGCGCCGACCCGGTGCTGGTCGCGCGGCACACCGCCGCCTGGGTCCGCGGTCTTCAGGCCGGCGGCGTCGCGGCCTGCGCCAAACACTTCCCCGGGCACGGCGACACCCGGGTCGACTCACACCACGACCTGCCCCGGATCACCGCCGACCGCGACCGGCTCGACGCCTGCGAACTGGCCCCGTTCCGCGCCGCCGTGGCCGCCGGGGTGCAGGCGGTGATGACCGGCCACCTGCTGGTGCCCGCCCTCGACCCGCAGCTGCCGGCGACGCTGAGTCAGCGCATCCTGGGCGGGTTGCTCCGCGACGAGCTGGGCTTCTCCGGCGTGGTGGTCACCGACGCGGTAGAGATGCGCGCGGTAGCCGACCGGTACGGCTTCGCCGGTGCCACGATCCGCGCCCTGGCCGCCGGGGCCGACGCCATCTGCATCGGTGGCGAACGGGCCGACGAGCACGCCGCCAGCGAGCTGCGCGACGCCATCGTGGCCGCCGTCGTCTCCGGTGAGCTGCCCGAGGAACGCCTCGCCGAGGCCGCGAAGCGCGTCGGTCAACTCGCCGCCTGGACGGTGGGCGCCCGCAGCGCCGGCACTGTCGGCGCGCGCGGCGCCGCAGACGTCGGGCTGGTCGCCGCCCGCCGGGCCGTCCGGGTCACCGCAGCCCCGGGCACGACGGTGGCACTGCCCCTGACCCGCGCGGCGCACGTCGTCGAGTTCGAGCCGCTGCGCAACATCGCCATCGGCGCCGAGACCCCGTGGGGCATCGGCCTGCCACTGGCCGAACTGCTGCCCGACACCAGCACGGTCCGCTACGCCGAACCCGACGTGCCGGCCGACCCGGGCGCCGGGGCGGGCAACCGCCCCCTGGTCCTGGTCGTCCGTGACCTGCACCGGCACGACTGGATGCGCGCCGCAGTGCAGCGTGCGTTGGCCGCCCGGCCGGACGCGGTCGTCGTCGAGTTGGGCGTGCCCGAGCTGGTCACCGGGGCGGTGCACCTGGCCACCCACGGCGCCACCCGGGCCAGCGGGCGGGCCGCCGCCGAGGTGCTCACCGGCGCCCGCTGACCGGCCGCCCTACGGAAGGTCGGCGACCAGGTCGGCGTACTCGGGGTGCTTGTCGATGAACGCGGCCATGAAGGGGCACTGCGGCACCAGCTTCGTGCCGCGTGCCCGGAGCTGGTCCAGGGTGCCGCGGATCAGCGTGCCGCCCACCCCCTTGCCCTGAAAGCCCCGATCCACCTCGGTGTGGGTGAAGACCAGGACCTCCCCACGCGGCAGGTACGCGGTGAAGCCGGCCAGCGCGTCGTCGACCAGGATCTCGAAGCGGTGCTTCGCCGGGTTGTCCTCGACCAGGGTGCTCATCCGGCCATTCTCCCCGCCAGGTCGGCCAGCGCGTCGAGTTCGCCGAGCAGCCGGTCCACCTCGTCGGCAGTGTTGTAGTGGTAGATGCTGGCCCGCACCGCGCCGCCGCTGTCGCGCAGACCCATCAGCTGGAAGTACTCGTACGCGTAGTAGTCGCCGACGGAGAGGCAGAACCCGGCGGAGCCCAACGCCTCCTGGGTGGCTCCCGGCGACATCCCGGCGACCCGGAACGACACCGTCGGGCAGCGCCGCGCCGGCGAGCCGTAGACGGTGATCGCCGGCCGCTGCGCCAGCCCGGCGAGCAGGCGGTCCAGCAGGGCCTCCTCGTGCGCCTGGGCGGCGGCCAGGCCGGCCCGCAGCCGCGCCCGCCGGTCCCCGACCGCGTCCGGGTCCAACCCGGCCAGGTGATCCACAGCGGCGGCCACACCGGCCAGCAGGGGGAAGCTCGGCGTGCCGTACTCGAACCGGTCCGGCACCGCGTCGGAGGACGGCACCAGCTTCGCCGGGCGCAGCGCCGCCCACCGGGCCGGGTCCGCCACCATCGCCGCCAGGTGCGGACCGGACCACTTGTACGCGCTGGTGACCAGCACGTCGGCGCCGAGCGAGGCCAGGTCGGTCGGCCCGTGCGGAACCGAGTGCACAGCGTCGACATGGACCAACGCGCCGACCGCGTGCGCGGTCTTGGCGATCGCCGACACGTCCGGCATGGTGCCGATGGCGTTGCTGCCGGCGGTCACCGCTACCAACCGGGTCCGCTCACCCACCAGGTCCGCGTACTGGGCCGCGGGCAGCTCACCGGTGTGCCGGTCGACCTCGGCCCAGCGCACCGTCGCGCCGGCCGCCTCGGCGGCCTGCACCCACGGTCGTACGTTCGCGTCGTGGTCGAGCCGGGAGACCACCACCTCGTCACCCGGGCGCCAGGTCGCGCCGAGCGTACGGGCCAGGGTGTACGTCAGGGCGGTAGCGCTCGGGCCGAGCACGACCCCGGCCGGGTCGGCGCCGAGCAGGTCGGCCACCGCCGAACGGGCCCCGGCCACCAACTCCAACGACCGGCGACCCGCAACGTTGGCGGCGCTGCGATTACCGACCGCCGACCGCATGGCGTCGGTGACCGCGTCGATCACACCGGCCGCGGTCTGGGTGCCCCCGGCACCGTCGAAGTGGACGAAACCCTCGGTCAGGGCGGGGTAGGCGGCCCGGGTACGGGCGATGTCGAACGGCATGTCCGGGACCCTAGCCGGTGCTCCCCGTGCCCTGGTCGGCCGCCAGGTGCACCGTTCGGCGGTGGCGTCGCGGATGTCTCGTACTCTTGGCGGGGTGACGAACCGACCCGCCACCATGCCCATTCCCCCCGTCCGCCGCGCCGCCGGTCTCTTCGCCGGTCTGGCGCTCGGCCTCGCCGTGCTCGCCGGGTGCAGCTCCCAGGGAGCTTCCACCGACTGCGGGCTGGACGCCTGCACTGTCACCTTCGAGCGGGGTGTCGACGCGAGCGCCACCATCCTGGGCGTCGAGGCCAAGCTGGTCGGCGCCGAGGGTGACCAGGTGACCGTCGAGGTCGCCGGTGAGCAGCTCACCCTGACCACCGGCCAGCAGGCCGCCGAGGCCGGGGGCTTCGCGGTCACCCTGGACAGCGTGACCGACCAGCAGGTCAAGATTCGCGTATCGCGCAACCCGGGCAGCTGACCTGGGCGGGCGGCGGTGGCCGACGTTTGGGAATCTTCAGAATCGGAGATTGTGACGCCATGTCACTCACCCGTAGCGCCGAAGCCACCGCCTCCCGTACGGCGGACAGCCGGTGGCTGGAACTCCTCGCCCGGGCCGGCTTCATCGGCTACGGCATCGTCCACCTCCTCTTCGCCTGGTTGGCGTTGCAGATCGCGTTCGGTACGTCGTCCGACGACGGCGACCAGTCCGGCGCGCTGCGTACCCTCTCCGCACAGCCGCTCGGCAAGTTCCTGGTCATCGCCGTCGCGGTCGGCCTGCTCGCGATGGCGATCTGGCAGGCGCTGGAGGCGGCGGTCGGGCACCGCGCCGAGCGCGGCAAGGAGCGGGTCACGGAACGGCTCGCCTCGGCCGGCCGGACCATCGTCTACCTCTACTTCGCCTGGACCGCCTTCAAGGTCTTCAAGGACGCCGGGTCGAACAGCGCCGACCAGCAGGAGGCGTTGACCGGCAAGCTGATGACCTCCAGCGGTGGCCGCTGGCTCGTCGGCCTGGCCGGGCTGGTGCTCGCCGCGATCGGTGTCGGCCTGGTCATCTACGGGGCCGTCAAGCGGTTCGAGAAGCACCTGAAGACCGGCGAGATGAGCCCGAAGACCCGCCAGCTCGCCCGCCGGCTGGGCATGGCCGGATACATCGCCAAGGGCGTCGCGTACGGCATCGCCGGTCTGCTGATCATCGTGGCCGCGGTCAAGTACGACCCGGAGAAGGCACGTGGTCTGGACGCCGCGCTGCACGCCCTGCGAGAGCAGTCGTACGGCACGTTCCTGCTGACCCTTGTCGCCCTCGGCATCGCCGCCTTCGGCGTGTACTGCTTCCTCCAGTCCCGGTACCGCAAGGTCTGAACTGGTCGATTCCCGGGCCGTCGGGCACTCTTGGGCTTTTGCCCGAAGTGCCCGACGCCTGGTCGAAGGGGAGCATCGAAGCCGTGCAGAACTATCTCGAAACGGCCGTCGCCGCGCTCGTCGCGGCGGCGGTCGCCCTGTTCCTGGTCGAGGTCGTCCACCGGTTGACCCGGCGGTTCGGCCGCCGATCACTGCTGCTGACCGAGCTGACCGACCACGCGCACCGTCCGTTCCAGGTCGCCGGAACGGTCCTGGCCGTGCAGTTCGCCGTCCGCTTCAGCACCGGGTACGCGGTCGGCGAGAGCTGGCGGCGGCTGCTGCTGCACCTGCTCATCCTCGGCGTCATCGCCACAGTGGCCTGGCTGGTCGCCGGTCTGCTTGTCGTCGTGGAGGACACCGCGCTGGCCCGGTTCCGGGTCGACGTACCGGACAACCGGCACGCCCGGCGGGTCCGGACCCAGGTGGTGATGCTGCGCCGACTGACCATCGCGGTGATCGTCATCCTGGCCGTTGGCGTGATGCTGATGACGTTCCCCAGCGTGCGGGGCATCGGCGCCGGTGTGCTCACCTCGGCCGGTGTGGTCGGTGTGGTGGCCGCGCTCGCCGCGCAGAGCCTGCTCGGCAACGTCTTCGCCGGCCTCCAGCTCGCCTTCAGCGACGCCGTCCGGCTCGATGACGTGGTCGTCGTCGAGGGGGAGTGGGGTCGCATCGAGGAGCTGACCCTCAGCTACGTCGTGGTGCAGATCTGGGACGACCGCCGGTTGATCCTGCCCACCTCGTACTTCACCAGCAAGCCCTTCCAGAACTGGACCCGGACCGAGGCGGCGGTGCTCGGCACCGCCGAGTTCGACGTCGACTGGGCGGTGCCGGTGCAGACGATGCGTGAGGAGCTGCGCCGCCTCGTCGAGGGCACCGAGCTGTGGGACGGGCGGGTCTGCGTCCTCCAGGTCACCGACGCCACCGGCGGGACGGTCCGGTTGCGGGCGCTGGTCAGCGCCGCCGACGCGGGCAGCCTGTGGGACCTGCGCTGCCTCGTCCGGGAGCACCTGGTCGCCTGGATCCGGGACAACCGCCCGACCGCGATGCCCCGGCTGCGCACCGAGCTGGGCGACGCCACCAGCAACCTGTCCTGGCAGTGGGTGCAACCGCGGCGGCCGGCCCGCCCGTCCGACACCGAGGCGCCCGACGACGCCCGGGTCTTCGGCGGTAGCGACGACGGCGACGCCCGCAGCGAAGCCTTCGTAGGCCCCGAAGAAACCCGCCCCTGACATCCCGCACACCAGTCCGGGGTCGGTCAGGGCGCGGTGATCATGGGCTTGGCGGGTGGGTGCGTCTGGTTTGTCCCCGCCAACCTCATGATCACCGCTGCGGGGGCGCGGAGCCGGGGGCCGGGCCCGGGGGAGCGGGGTCCGTTGCGGGAGGTTTGGTCGGGCTTGGGTGGGGGATGTGCTGCCGGACGTCTCTGGCGTGATCGCGGCGGCTGGCCGCGTATCGGCGGCGCGGCGTCCGGACAACGGGGACGGTGAGCTGCTTGGCGCGCTTTAGGATTGACGAGCGGCGACTTCGGGCATACAGCGCGGTGATGAGGAAAGGAGGACAGCATGGCTGACGTGGCGAAAGCCCGCACATCCCAGAACGGGAGCGAGCCCTCCACCGCCGAGTTGGTGCAGCGGGCCACCGAGCAGATCTCCCGCCTCGTGCGGGACGAACTGACGCTGGCCCGAGCTGAGTTGACCCAGAAGGGTAAGCACGCGGGCATCGGGCTCGGCCTGTTCGGCGGCGGTGGCGCGCTCGCGTTCTTCGGTCTGGGCGCGCTGGTCGCCACGGCGATCCTGCTGCTCGACCTGGTGTTGCCCGCCTGGGCCGCGGCGCTGATCGTGGCGGTGGCCTGCTTCCTGGTGGCCGGCATCCTCGCCCTGGTGGGCAAGAAGCAGGTCAGCCGTGCCGTCCCGCCGATGCCTGCGGCCACGGTCCGCAGCCTCCGGGCAGACATGGACACTGTCACCGCCGCGGTGAAGGACAGGGGGCGGCAATGACCGGCAACGGGACCGGCGACACGGAGGCCCTCCGCGAGGAGATCCGTCGCACCCGGGTCGAGTTGGGCGAGACGATGGAGGCGTTGGCCGCCAAGGCCGACGTCAAGGCGCGTCTCAAGGAGTCCGCCGAGCAGGCCAAGGAGCGGATGCGGGAGCAGGCGGCGCAGACCGTCGCTCGGGTCCGCGGACAGGCCGCGCGTGGCGCCGGGATGGCGCGGGCGCAGGCGTACGAGAAGGGCGAGTTGGTACGCGCACAGGCGTACGACAAGGGCGAGTTGGTGCGCCGCAACCCGGTGCCGTGGGCGGCCATCGCGGCCGGTGCGGTGGCCACCGTGGTGGTGCTGATGATCGTGCGGGGGAGGCGTAGGTGAGTAAGAGCATCGGCAGGGTCGCGTACCGGCCGGTCGGCGTGTTGTTGGGTATCGCCGCGGGCACGGTGGCCGGGGCGATCTTCCGGCAGGTCTGGAAGGTCACCGCGGGCGATGGTGAGGCCCCCAACGCGACCGACGAGGATCGCGGCTGGGGCGAGATCCTGGCCGCCGCGGCGTTGCAGGGCGCCATCTTCGCTGTCGTCCGGGCCGCAGTGGACCGGGGCGGCGCGGTCGGCGTACGCCGGATGACCGGCAGCTGGCCGGACTGACCAGCAGCGACTTCAGCCCCCTTCCCGCATCGATGGGAAGGGGGCTTTCGCATGGCATCGCACGCCGCCCGGCACACCTGAGGCATCCGTCAGGTCACATGTCGGAGAAATTCGTTGGAGAGGTCGTGACAGACTTTTTACCTCCGTGATTTGCTGGTCCCCGCTGTTGCGAGATGGCGTGGGTTGAGAGAAGTCTCCTTCGTGGGGCTGCCTCAGGCGCCGCTGCTCAAAAACGGCCAATCGGCCGGACGGCGTGCACGGCCGCCAGTTTTTAGAGGGAGATACACATGGCTCAGGGAACCGTGAAGTGGTTCAACGCTGACAAGGGCTTCGGCTTCATCACCGTCGATGGTGGGGGTGCTGACGTGTTCGTCCACTTCTCGGCCATCCAGACCAGCGGCTACCGCTCGCTGGAGGAGAACCAGCGGGTGGAGTTCGAGATCGCTCAGGGTCAGAAGGGCCCGCAGGCTGAGCAGGTCCGTCCCATCTGAGTAGGACGGCCGGCCCCCGCCGGCCAGTGGGACGATCCGGCTCACGGGTCGCGGTAAAGCCCCGCATCCCGGTTGGGATGCGGGGCTTTCGCCTGCTCGGGCTCCCCGGTGCGGCGACCGGTCAGCGTCGACGCGAGCGCAGGCCGAGCCAGATCACCACCAGCCCGGCCGCCGCCACGAGCGGGCCGATCACCGCCCAGATCTTCTCGTCGGTCATCACGCTGCCGCTGACGTAGCCGAGGCCCTGGACCGTCCACACCGCACCGATCACCACGGCCAGCAGGCCGAGGGTGAGCGGAAGCCAGCCCCTCATCGCGTCCCCTCTCCGCCGCCCGGGGCGGCGCGCCGCAGTCCAGCATCGCGGGCCGGGCGGTGCGACGCGAGCACCCCGGGCGCGCGGGTCACCACCGGTCGTGCACCTGCGGGCGGATCAGCTCGTCGTAGGTCTCGCGTACGGCTGCCAGCTGCTCGTCGGTGAGCGGGGACAGGGTCGCCGCGGCCGCGTTGCGTCGGGCCTGGTCGGCGTCGCGGGCACCGGGGATGACCACTGTGACGCCCGCCTGGTCCAACACCCAGCGCAGCGCGAACTGCGCCATCGTGCGGTCCGCGTCGACAAGCGGGGCCAGCCGGCGTACGGCGGCCAGACCTCTGTCGAAGTCGACTCCGGAGAACGTCTCCCCGACGTCGAAGGCCGCGCCGTGCCGGTTGTAGTTGCGGTGGTCGTCGGCGGGGAACTCGGTGTGCTCGTCGTAACGGCCGGACAGCAGGCCGCTGGCGAGCGGCACGCGGGCGATGATGCCGACCCCGGCTGCCGCCGCGGCGGGCAGCACACGCTCCAGGGGCTTGTGGCGAACCGCGTTGAGGATGATCTGGACGCTGGCCACCCCCGGTCGGGCGATCGCGGTGAGGGCCTGGTCGCAGGTCTCGACGCTGACCCCGTACCCGGCGATGGCCTTCTCGGCGACGAGGGTGTCCAGGCCGTCGAAGACCTCGTCGGAGGAGAAGACCTCGGTGGGTGGGCAGTGCAGCTGGACCAGGTCCAGCGTGTCCATGCCCAGGTTGGCCCGGGAGCGGTCGGTCCACTGCCGGAAGTTGGCCAGTGTGTACGCCTCCGGCCGCTGCTCGACGCGGCGGCCCATCTTGGTGGCGACGGTCAGCCCGGCGTCGGGTCGGGTGCGCAGGAAGCGGCCGATCAGCTGCTCGCTGCGGCCGTCGCCGTACACGTCGGCGGTGTCGAGGAAGGTGACCCCGGCGTCCACGGCGGCGGCGAGCACCGCCATGGCGTCGTCTTCGCTGACGGTGCCCCAGTCGGCGCCGAGTTGCCACGCGCCCAGGCCGACCGCGCCAACGGTCCGGCCGAGCCGGTTGAAGCTGCGCTGTTCCATGCCCCGAGCCTAGTGATCGGGTTGCCACCCTGCCACGCGAGCCGTACCTTCAGCAGTACGGACGTACGGTTAGGGAGGCGACCATGTGGGACCCGACGACCTACCTGCGCTTCGGCGACGAGCGGTCCCGGCCGTTTCACGACCTCCTCGCCCGGGTGCCGGCCGACCGACCCCGGACCGTTGTCGACCTCGGCTGCGGCCCCGGTCAGCTCACCGCCGTCCTCGCCGAGCGCTGGCCGACGAGTCGGGTGCTCGGCCTCGACTCCTCACCTGACATGATCGAGCGGGCCGAGGCCCTCGGCGCGCCCGTCGACTTCGCCGTCGCCGACCTTCGCGACTGGGGTCCGACCGGCGACGAGGACGTGGTGGTCAGCAACGCGGCGTTGCAGTGGGTTCCCGGCCACCAGGACCTGCTGCGCCGCTGGGCCGCCGAGCTGCCCGCCGGGGCCTGGCTCGCCATGCAGGTCCCCGGCAACTTCGCCGCCGACTCGCACCGCGCCCTGCGGGAGGTCGCCAACCGGCCGACCTGGCGGGCCGACGTCGCGCCGCTGCTGCGCGCGGACCCGGTCGACGACCCGGCCGACTACGCGGCGCTGCTGACCGCCGCCGGCTGCGCGGTGGACGCCTGGGAGACTACCTACGTGCACCTCCTGCCGGCTCGACCCGCCGCCGAGCACCCGGTGCTGGCCTGGATGGAGGGCACCGCGCTGCGCCCGGTCCGGGCCGCACTGGACGCCGCCGGCTGGTCCGCCTTCCGCGCCGAGCTGGGAGTACGGCTCACCGCGGTGTACCCGGTGCGGCAGGGTCAGGTGTACTTCCCGTTCCGCCGCGTCTTCGTCGTCGCCCGCACCGGCGACCATGCCCAGGAGAACCCGTGACCGACCTGCCCACCTTCATCGCCGGCCTGCCCAAGGTGGAGCTGCACGTGCACCACGTCGGCTCCGCCTCGCCCCGGATCGTCGCCGAGTTGGCCGCCCGCCACGAGGGACGCACCCCCGTGCCGGCCGACCCGGACGCGCTGGCCAGCTACTTCGAGTTCCGCGACTTCGCGCACTTCATCGAGGTCTACCTGAGCGTCGTGGACCTCATCCGTGACCCGGAGGACGTCTGGATCCTCACCCACGAGGTGGCCCGGGAGCTGGCCCGCCAACAGGTCCGGTACGCGGAGCTGACCATCACCCCGTACTCGCACGTCCGACGGGGCATTCCCGCGCCGGCGTTCTGCGAGGCCATCGAGGACGCCCGCAAGCGCGCCCTGGCCGACTTCGGCATCGAGCTGCGCTGGTGCTTCGACATCCCCGGCGAGGCCGGCCTGCCGGCGGCCGAGGAGACGCTGCGCATCGCCCTGGACGAGCGCCCGGACGGGCTGGTCAGTTTCGGTCTGGGCGGCCCGGAGATCGGCGTACCCCGACCGCAGTTCCGGCAGTACTTCGACCAGGCCCGCGCCGCCGGCCTGCGCTCGGTGCCGCACGCCGGGGAGACCACCGGACCGCAGACCGTCTGGGACGCGCTGAACGAGCTGGGCGCCGAGCGGATCGGGCACGGCATCTCCGCCGCGCAGGACCCGCAGCTGCTCGCGTACCTGGCCGAGCGGCAGATCGGGATGGAGATCTGCCCGACGTCCAACGTCCGCACCCGGGCGGTGGCCACCCTCGATGAGCACCCGCTTCCCCAACTGGTCGCCGCCGGGCTGCTGGTCACCATCAACTCCGACGACCCGCCGATGTTCGGCACCACCCTCAACGACGAGTACGCGGTGGCGGCCCGCCTGCTCGGGGTGGGCACCGAGGGCCTTGCCGGGCTGGCCCGCAACGCGGTGACCGCGTCCTTCCTCGACCCCACCGGCAAGCAGCGGATCCTCGACGAGATCGACGCGTACCTCGCCACCGCTGGCTGAGCTGGTCGGTCGGTCGAGCAGGGCGCGCGGCGGGAGCGTGGGTGTGGGGGGACCTGTGACTCCCGCCGCGCGCGCGACTCCACCGGCCCTGGGTGCGTGGTGCGCTCGGCCGGTGGAACTGGTGGGTTCGTGCTCTGATCCTGTCAGCCCGTGACCGATCCGACGCGGTCGTTAACCGCGATCTAAGGAAGACTTGCGCCGGCGCACAGCCCCGGGGGTTCGGCCGGGTCAGTCGTCGGTGGGGCGCTGGCGGGGCCAGCGACGTCCGCTGGCCTTGGTGTCCCGGGCGTCGCGGGCCATCCGGCCGACCAGACCGAAGCGGCTGACCTGCCGGGGAGTCGCCTCCGGGTCGGCGAGCAGCATCACCACGCTGGCACCGCCCAGCCGGGCGCGGTCGATGCTCACCGAGCCATTTGCCTGCAACGCCACCCGCTTGGCGATGTCCAGGCCGAGCCCGGTCGAACCCTGGTCACTGGCGCCCCGGCGCAGCGCCCGGTCCGGGTTGGCGATGCCGGGGCCGGCGTCGTCGATCCGGATCGCCACGTAACCGTCGCGCCGGGACACGGCCACCTCGAACGCGGTGCCCTGCGGGGTGTACCGGAAGACGTTGCCGATCACCGCGTCCAGCGCGGCGGCCAGCTCGGCCCGCGGCACCGGCGCCGGGATGCGCAGCTGCGCGCCGTTGACCCGGTGCGGCCGGTTCTGGTCGCCAGCGAGGGCCGCCCAGAACACCATCCGGTCCCGGACCACCTCGCTGACGTCGCACATCGCCGGCCCGGCCTCTAGCGCCACCGTCTTACGGGTGGTCTTGATCAGCACGTCGATCTCACCCTCCAGGGTGACGATCGCCTGCCGGATCCGCCGGATCCCGCGCAGCCGGTCCAGCTCCGCAGGGCTGAACGAACCCACGCTGGTGTCGTCGGACTCCAACGCCTCCGCGTCCAACCGCAGCACCGTCAACGGGGTGCGCAGACGATGCGACAGGTCGGCCACCAGCTCCCGCTCGTCGGTGCGGGCGGCGTCCAGCCGGTCCGCCATCCGGTTGAAGGCGTACCCGGCCTCGGCCAACTCGCGCGGACCGGTCGGCTCGACACGTACGCCGAGGTCGCCGTCGCCGACGGAGAGCGCGGCCTTGACCAGCCCTCGGGTCGAGTCCACAGCGCGGGCGGCGACCCGGTCGACCACCAGCACCGCCGCGCCGGCCAGCGCCGCGCCGACAGCGAACAGCAGCAGCCAGGTGCCGCCCGCGCCCTCGCCCAGCGTCGACTCCGGAAGGAACACCTCGACCACGGCAGTCCGGTCACCGAGGACGACCGGGTCGAGCCGGGCCACACCCCCGTCGACGTCGACGACCAACGACTGGCGCTCCGAGCGTGCCCGGTCCAGGTCGCTGCCGCTGGCCCGACCGGCGGACTCGTCCAACCCCAAGCCGTGCACCACGGGCCGGGTGGGGGCGCCCTCGGCGCTGGCCACCACTGCACGCTCGACGACCGCCGGGTCGGTACTCACCGCCAGCGCGCCGGTCACCAGCGCGCTGCGCCGCGCCGCGTCGGCGATCGCCTCGTCCCGGCTCTGCTCCCGCAGGCTGAGCCCGAGCGGGATCAGGAACGCGAGCGCGACGAGACTGCACATGCCGGCCGTGAGCAGGGCCAGCGCCGTCCTCAGTCCGGTGCCACCAGCCGGAATCCGACCCCCCGCACGGTGCGCAGGTAGCGCGGCTTCGCCGCGGACTCGCCCATCTTTCTGCGGAGCCAGTACAGGTGAACGTCGATGGTCTGATCCTCGCCGACCGATGGCTGCCGCCATACCTCCTCCAAGAGTTCCCGGCGGGACACTACCCGCCCAGGTCGTGCGGCGAGATACGCCAGCAGGTCGAATTCCTTGCGGGTCAGCGCCAGCGGCTCCCCGTCGAGCTGGGCGCTGCGCTCGCCCACGTCCACCCGCAGCCCGCCGACGCTGTGCACCGCGGGCTGCACGGACCGACTGGCCCGACCGGCCCGCCGCAGCACCGTGGTGATCCGGGCGTCCAGGTGCGCCCCGGTGAACGGCTTGACCATGTAGTCGTCGGCGCCGGCGCGCAGGAGCTTGACCACCGACTGCTCGTCGTCGCGGGCGGTGGCGATGATGATCGGCACGTCGGTGATGCCGCGCAGCATCCGCAGCGCGTCCGAGCCGTCCAGGTCGGGCAGGCCGAGGTCGAGCACCACCAGGTCGGGTGTCTCCGCGGCGACCCGACGCAGGGCGTCCAACGCCGTACCCACGGCGTGCACGGCATGCCCCCGGTCGGTGAGGGACCGCAGCATCGCGCCGCGTACGACGTGATCGTCTTCGACCAGGAGCACGGAGGCCACGACAAGACCGTACTTGGCCTGGCAAGTTGATCGCGTTGCGGCGTGCCTGGCGACCGGGCAAGCTGGTACGACGATGTCGTTCACCCTGTTCGCCGATGCCCGCCTGGCGCTCGCCCGGGACAGCCTCGCCGGTCTCTCCACCGGCGACGCGCTCGGCGCGCAGTACTTCCTGCCGACGCCGGCGCCAGTGGACCTCGCCACCGACGCCCTACCGTCGGCGCCCTGGGAATGGACCGACGACACCGAGATGGCCTGCTCGGTCCTCGCCCAGTTGGCCGACTCCGGCGGCATCGACCGGGACCGGCTGGCCCTCTCCTTCGCCCAGCGGTGCACTGAGCGCCGAGGCTACGGCGCGGGCGCGATGCTGATCCTGGGGCTGATCCGTGACGGCACCCCGTGGCCGCTGGCCGCCGCCTCCGCCTTCGACGGGCAGGGCTCCTGCGGCAACGGCGCGGCGATGCGGGTCGGCCCGCTGGGCGCGTACTTCGCCGACTCGACAGCGCGCGCCGCGGCGCAGGCCCGCGCCTCCGCGGAGGTGACGCACGCCCACCCGGAGGGGATCGCCGGTGCGGTCGCGGTCGCCGTCGCCGCCGCGCTGGCCGCCCGGGCCCGCCTCGACGGGCACCGGCCGCCGCCGGAGCGGCTGCTCGCCGGGATCGCCGCCGTGCTCGACCCGGGCACCGAGGTGCACCGGGGCGTACTCCGGGCCGCCGGGTTGCTCGGCCGGCCGCTGCCCCGGGTGGTGGCGGCGCTCGGCAACGGCTCCCGGGTGACCGCCCAGGACACCGTCGGGTTCACCCTCTGGGTGGCCGCCACCCACCTGGACGACTATCCGGCGGCCATCGAGACGTGCGTACGGGCCGGTGGGGACGTGGACACCACGTCGGCCATCGCAGGGGCGGTGGTGGCGGCACACACCGGCGTCGGCACCCCGGGCGGGGTGCCCGAGAAGTGGCTGGCCGCCCGCGAACCGCTACCTACCTGGCTCCCCTGATCCCCGGGGATCCCTGGCCAACCGGGCTGCGCCTGCGCTGCGCCTGCGCTGCGCCTGCGCTGCGCACGATCAACTCGGCTTCCTGAAAATCGGGCCGTCCGCGCGGCTTGGATGCCGCGGTTTCCGGAAAGCCGAGTGGATCACCGCTAGATCGGGTTGTCCGTGCGGCTTGGATACCACGGTTTCCGGGAACCCGAGTGGATCAGCGCGATGCAGCGGGAACAGCGGGCTGCGGGTTGGCTGGCGTCGGGTCTGGCGTTGCGGTGTCGTCTCCGCGGCCGGTTATCTCGGCCAGCGTCGCGGCCTCGTCCGGGCCGCCGGTCACCTCGGCGAGCGCGGTGGCCTCGTCCGGGTCGCGTCGGCGCCACCGGCTGACCAGCCAGCCGATCGCCGCGCCGCCGCCCAGCCCGGCGAGCAGGCCGGCGGCCAGCATCCCGTCGGCGCTGCCCCCGTCGGCACCGCCCGATCGGGCCGGCGGCGCGGCGTCCGCACCGTCGCCCGCGGCGGTCGGTGCGCCAGCCGCCGGGCCACCGTGCCCGCCGTGTGCGGCCGGACCCGCCGCGCCGGGCGCCGCCGGCAGCAGGGTGAGGGTCGGGGCCCGGTGCGGACCGGCGGCGTCCGCCCACCGGACCACAGTGCCGTCGGCGTACGTCTGGACGACCTCGAAGGTGAGCCGCTCGGCCTGCGGCATCGGCCCCATGGAGAGCGCCAACCGGGCCGGTCCGCTGTCACTCGCGCCGACCCGGACCCAGGTCACCGCTGTGGTCACAGTGCTCACCCCGGCGGAGTGGATGCCGGCCACCGGCTTGTCCAGGGTGCGGGAGCTGATCCGGGGCGCCCAACCGTTCACCGACATGGGGTAGACCTCGGCGATCGGCGCGTCGGCCGGCAGCCGGACCTCGATCTGTTTGGTCTTCGTGCCGGCCCGCTCCTCCGGAACGCTGAATTCCAGCCGCACCGCGTCGCCCTGCCGGGCCTCGGTCGGGGTGGTCGTCACGTCCGCCGCGTACGCCGCGCCGGGCCAGAGCAGCAGCCCAGCGGCGGTCACCGCGGTCGCCGCCACGATCCGCCGCCGACGGCCACCGCCGTACGTGCTCGCCATCTCGTGCCCCCATCCGTCTCGACGCGGCCGGCACCGGTTTCCGGCCACACCCTCTAGTTCGGCTGCGAGGCGCGAAAGGTTCAACGTCGGCGGTAAGGAGGTGCCCTTCCCGGCCGGGGGCGGGGCGACCGATAGCATCGGCAGGAGCCGAGGATCGGCACCGTTTCGTACCACTTGGAGGAGTCACCGTGTCCGCACCCCGTACCCCCGCCGTGGCCGACCCCGTCGTCGTCGCCGCCGGGACCACGGCGGCCGACGCGGTGGCCGCGGCCGGACTGCCCGCGAACGGCCCCAAGGCGATCGTCGTGGTCCGCGACCCGCAGGGCCAGCTGCGCGACCTGGACTGGACGCCGGCCGAGGAGACCGTCGTCGAGCCGGTCAGCCTGGACTCGCCCGACGGGCTCAACGTGCTGCGCCACTCCACCGCGCACGTGCTCGCCCAGGCCGTGCAGGACATCTTCCCCGAGGCCAAGCTGGGCATCGGCCCGCCCATCGAGAACGGCTTCTACTACGACTTCGACGTCGACAAGCCGTTCCAGCCCGATGACCTCAGCAAGCTCGAGAAGCGCATGCAGGAGATCATCAAGTCCGGGCAGCGGTTCCGTCGCCGCCGCTTCGGCAGCCTGGACGAGGCGCGCTCCGAGCTGGCCGACGAGCCGTTCAAGCTGGAGCTGATCGAGGTCAAGGGCGAGGGTCTGGACACCGCCGAGGTGATGGAGGTGGGCGGCGGCGAGCTGACCATCTACGACAACCTCGACGCCAAGGAGGACAAGGTCTGCTGGTCGGACCTGTGCCGGGGCCCGCACCTGCCGACCACCCGACTGATCGGCGCGTTCAAGCTGATGCGCTCCGCCGCCGCCTACTGGCGGGGGTCGGAGAAGAACCCCCAACTACAGCGGGTGTACGGCACCGCGTGGCCGACCCGCGACGAGCTCAAGGCGTACCTGAAGCTGTTGGAGGAGGCCGCCCGGCGCGACCACCGCAAGCTCGGCGCGGACCTCGACCTGTTCAGCTTCCCCGACGAGATCGGTTCCGGCCTGGCGGTCTTCCACCCCAAGGGCGGCATCATCCGCCGGGAGATGGAGCACTACTCCCGCCAGCGGCACGAGGCCGCCGGGTACGAGTTCGTCAACACCCCGCACATCACCAAGGCGCAGCTGTTCCAGACGTCCGGCCACCTGCCCTACTACGCGGACACCATGTTCCCGCCCATGCAGCTGGAGGGCGCGGACTACTACCTCAAGGCGATGAACTGCCCGATGCACAACCTGATCTTCAGGTCGCGCGGGCGGTCGTACCGGGAGCTGCCGCTGCGGATGTTCGAGTTCGGCACTGTCTACCGGTACGAGAAGTCCGGCGTCGTGCACGGCCTCACCCGGGTCCGTGGCCTGACCCAGGACGACTCGCACATCTACTGCACCCGCGAGCAGATGGCCGGCGAGCTGTCCACGCTGCTCAGCTTCGTCCTCGACCTGCTGCGCGACTACGGCCTGGACGACTTCTACCTGGAACTGTCGACCCGGGACGACTCGCCCAAGTTCATCGGCGCCGAGGAGGACTGGGCCGAGGCCACCGAGGCGCTGCGGACCGCCGCCGCCACCTCTGGCCTGGACCTGGTGCCCGACCCGGGCGGCGCGGCGTTCTACGGGCCGAAGATCTCCGTGCAGGCCCGCGACGCCATCGGCCGGACCTGGCAGATGTCCACCATCCAGGTCGACTTCAACCAGCCGGAGCGGTTCGCGTTGGAGTACCAGGCCGCCGACGGTAGCCGGCAACGGCCGGTCATGATCCACCGTGCGCTGTTCGGGTCGATCGAACGGTTCTTCGGGGTGCTCACCGAGCACTACGCGGGTGCCTTCCCGGCCTGGCTGGCACCGGTGCAGGTGGTGGGCATCCCGATCCGCGAGGACCACACCGACTACCTGCACGGCTTCGTCGCCGCGCTGCGCGCCGAGGGCATCCGGGCACAGGTGGACGCGGGTGACGACCGGATGCAGAAGAAGATCCGGACGGCGCAGCAGCAGAAGATCCCGTTCATGGTGATCGCCGGTGACGACGACGTGGCCGCCGGCACTGTCTCGTTCCGCTACCGCGACGGCTCCCAGCGCAACGGGGTGCCGGTCGCCGAGGCGGTGACCCACGTGCTGGACGTGGTCAGCTCGCGGACCAACATCGGCCCCTCCGCCGCCGCCGAGTAGCGGAACCGCCGCGCGCGGTCCGCGTGCCGCATGATCGTGTGCGATCCAGGCAGTGGTGGCCTCCCCGGTGGGGGAGGCCACCACTGCCATGTTCGAGCACGATCTTCGCCCGGAGGCGGCGCGGGGTGTCAGATGCCGCAGTTGGGGGCTGACCATCCTCCGACGGCCGCCACGTGGGTGTGGTCGTTGTGGTCCGGGTAGCCGGGGCCGAGAATCTGCCCGAAGCCGTGGTTGCGGGCCTGCTGCGCCAGCCGGCAGAACGACGGGGACCCGACCAGGTCCACCCCGTCGCCGTACAGGTGCCTGCTGTTGGATGCCCCGCCGACCGCGCTGTTGCAGGCGTAGCTGCGGAAGCTGCTGCTGATCGCGATGGAGACGTCCCCGAGGGCGTGCCGCATGGCCTGGAGTTTCCACATCGAGACGAGGGCGTTGAACCGGGCGGTGCTCGCCGAGACCGCGCCTCCGGACCAGTCGCTGTTGCACTTGTTCAGCTCGGGGTAGCTGAAGTTGGCCGGGGTGCAGTCGTCGTCCTGGAGGGCGTAGAGCCTGTTGAACGTCTGTGGGCCGGCGATGCCGTCGGCGGGCAGCCCGTACGCCTGCTGGAAGCGGATCACCGCCGATCGGGTGGCCGGGCCGTACGCGCCGTCGAGGGTGAGCACCGCGCCGTAGCCGGGGTAGCCGGCGACCCGGATCTGGAGTTGCCGGACGTCCTCGCCGGACGCACCCTGGGACAGGGTGCGTCCCCAGGTGTAGCAGCCGTCCGCCTGGGCCGCGCCGGCAGTGAGGGTGACGCCGGCCACTGTGGTGGCGGCGGTCAACGCCAGTGCCGCGAGGAGCCTGCCGAGCCGTCGGAACATGTAGCCCTCCATCAATGCATGGAAGTACGTGGATGCATGGAAGTTTCAGGCTTCAGTATTGATCCGTCAAGAACTTGCATCGCCCGGGTTTCCTGACGGCGGGTGTCGCGGCGTGCCAGCGGGGCTCCGTAGGATCGGCTCGTGACAGGGGCGGAACGGCACACGGACATCGACGGCATGGCGGACGGCCTGGAGCGGCTCTGGACGCCGCACCGGATGACCTACATCTCCGGCGAGGACCGCCCGGCCGAGGGCTACGAGAAACCCACCGGCTGCCCCTTCTGCCGGGGCCCTCAGCTGCCTCCGGACGAGAGCCTGGTGGTGGCCCGGGGCGAGCACGTGTTCGTGGTGCTCAACCTCTACCCGTACAACCCGGGGCACCTGCTGGTCTGCCCCTACCGGCACGTCGCCGACTACACCGACCTGGACGTGCCGGAGACCACCGAACTGGCGTCGTACACCCAGACCGCCATGCGGGTGATCCGCAAGGTCAGCAACGCCCACGGCTTCAACCTGGGCATGAACCAGGGCGGGGTGGCCGGCGCCGGCATCGCCGCGCACCTGCACCAGCACGTGGTGCCGCGCTGGGGCGGCGACGCGAACTTCATGCCGGTGATCGGCCGTACCAAGGTCCTGCCGCAACTGCTCGGCGACACCCGCGACCTGCTCGCCCGCGCCTGGCCGTCCTGACCGCCGACGTCCGCGCCGCGCGACGTCCGCGCCGGACCGGTCAGGCGGCGCGCAGCAGCGGACTGAGCTCCGACCAGCTCTCCACCCGGTGTACGCGGGGCAGCAGCGCGGCGTGTGCGGCGACTTCGGCCCGGCGGGGCCGGAACAGGAAGCGGTGCGGCACCGAGTCGAGGTAGCCGAGCACCTCAAGCTTGTCGTCCACGAAGTGGGTCAGGCCGAGGCGTCGGGCGATCGGCGCCTTGTCCGGTCGGGTGCGGCAGAAGTGCACCCGCTCGACCGGGATGCCGGTGTGGGCCGGGAAGCCGTGGTGGGCCAACCACTCCCGGGTGCGCCGCTCGGTGGCCTCCCCGCACTTGGACACCAGGTGCACCTCGTCGAAGGCCGGGCCGAGGGCCGCGAGCGCGTCGAACGCCCCGACGACAGCAGGGGTACGCAGGTAGTTCGCGCCGAAGAAGGAGGTGTCCGCGTCGTCGTCGGCCGGCTCGATGATCACTCCGCCGATGTCCACACCGAGCCGTCGCATGGCGTTGATCATGCCGCACCGTGACCGTCTCCGTGCACCCGCGTGTCCGCCCGCGGAACTGCTACGCCCCGGCCGGTCGAAGGTGACACGATCGGCCGATGGCAGTCACGACACGGACGTTGGGGCGCAGCGGCATCGAGGTCAGCGCCCTCGGCATGGGGTGCTGGGCGATCGGCGGGCCCTGGGCGGAGGGCGCCCAGCCGCTGGGCTGGGGCGCGGTCGACGACGACGAGTCGGTGCGGGCGGTACGCCGGGCACTTGATCTGGGCATCACCCTCTTCGACACCGCCGACACGTACGGGGCCGGGCACGGTGAGCGGGTGCTCGGTCGCGCCCTCGCCGGTCGCCGCGACGACGCCGTGATCGCCACCAAGTGGGGCTACACCTTCGACGAGGCCGCTCGGCAGGCCACCGGCGAGGACGCGTCACCCGCTTACCTGCGCAATGCGGTGACCGCCTCACTGCGCCGGCTGGACACCGACCGGATCGACCTCTACCAGCTGCACCTCGCCGACCTTCCGGTCCCCAGGGCGCAGGCGCTGATCGGGACCTGCGAGGACCTGGTGGCCGAGGGCCTGATCCGCGCGTACGGGTGGAGCACCGACCGCCCCGACCGGGCCGCCGCGTTCGGGCACGCCGCCGCCGGCGCCACCGCCGTGCAACACACGCTGTCGGTGCTGCGCGACGCCCCCGACCTGCTCGCCGTCTGCGACAAGTACGACCTGGCCAGCGTCAACCGGGGCCCACTCGGGATGGGGCTGCTCACCGGCAAGTACTCGGCAGGGTCGACGCTGCCCCGCGACGACGTACGTGGGCTGGCGCCGGGCTGGTTGGAGTGGTTCCGGGGTGGCCGGCCGGCACCGGAGTGGCTGCGCCGGGTCGGCACGGTCCGTGCCGCGCTCACCGCCGACGGGCGCACCCTCGCCCAGGGCGCGTTGGGCTGGATCTGGGCGCGCAGCGGTCGCACCATCCCGATACCGGGCTGCCGTACGGTCGCCCAGGTCGAGGAGAACGCGGCCGCGTTGCACAGGGGCCCGCTGCCGGCGGACCAGTTCGTCGAGGTGGAACGTCAGCTCGCCGCCGTCCGCACCGCAGCCCTCCGCGACGCCGACCGCCCCCACTGGCCCCGCCCCACCCACCCCACAGTCCACCCGTAGCCCGCCCCCCGCTCCGGCCCCGCCCCCGCGCACCGGCCCGCGTCGATCAAGGAGTTGTGGTGCCCCACAAATCGGGCCTAGGTCGACCTTCTGCCCACCACAACTCCATGATCGACCCGAGAGCGGGGGGCGCGTCGGGGGTTAGGGGAGTTGTTCTTTGCGGGTCTGGTCGGCCAGGTGGGCGGGCATGGGGTCGTGGCGGACGAAGTGACGGCGGAAGGTGCCGGTGCCGGCCGTCATGGAGCGCAGCTCGACGGCGTACCGAAGCAGTTCGGTGGCCGGCACCTCGGCGCGGACGAGGGTGCGGCCCTCGGTGTCCGGGTCCGGTTCGGTGCCGAGCACCCGGCCGCGTCGGCCGGACAGGTCGCCCATCACCGTGCCCACCGAGCCGTCCGGAACCCGGATGGTGACCTCGTCGATCGGCTCCAGCAGCGCCGGCTGGCCACGCTCGGCGGCGTCGCGCAGCGCCAGCGCGCCGGCGGTCTGGAAGGCCGCGTCGGAGGAGTCGACGCTGTGTGACTTGCCGTCGACCAGGGTCACCCGCAGGTCCACCACCGGGTGCCCGGCGACCAGCCCGCGCTCCAGCTGGGCGCGGACGCCCTTCTCCACCGACGGGATGTAGTTGTGCGGCACCGCGCCGCCGACCACCCGGTCGACGAACTCGAAGCCACTGCCACGGGGCAGCGGCTCGACCTCGATGTCGCAGACCGCGTACTGGCCGTGGCCGCCGGACTGCTTGACGTGGCGGCCGTGCCCCGTCGCGGGCACGGTCAGGGTCTCGCGCAGCGACACCTTGACCGGCTCGGTGTCCAGCTCGACGCCGCCGGCGCGCAGCCGGTCGAGCACCACGTCCGCGTGCGCCTCGCCCATGCACCAGAGCACCAGCTGGTGGGTCTCCGGGTTGCGCTCCAGCCGCAGCGTGGGATCGCCGGCGACCAGGCGGGCGAGGTTGCGGGCCAGGGCGTCCTCGTCGGCGCGGCTCCGGGCGACGATCGCCACCGGCAGCAGCGGCTCCGGCATCTCCCAGGGGGCGATCAGCAGCGGGTCTTCCCTGGTCGAGATGGTGTCGCCGGTCTCGGCGCTGCCCGACTTGGTGATCGCGCAGATGTCACCGGCCACGCAGAGCGACACCTCCCGCAGCGTGGCGCCCAGCGGGGTGTAGATGTGCCCGACCCGTTCGTCGGCGTCGTGGTCGGGGTGCCCGCGCTCGGCCATCCCGTGCCCGGACACGTGCACGGTCTGGTCGGGGCGCAGCGTGCCGGAGAAGACCCGGACCAGCGAGACCCGACCGACGTGGCGGTCGACGGTGGTCTTGACGACCTCGGCGACGAGCGGCCCGGCCGGGTCGCAGCTCAGCGGCGGACGCGGCGACCCGTCCACGCCGGTCACCGCCGGCAGCTCGTGCTCCAGTGGCGACGGGAACGCGGCGGTCAGCACCTCCAGCAGCACGTCCAGCCCGACGCCGGTCTGGGCGCAGACCGGCACCACCGGGTAGAAGTGGCCCCGGGCGACGGCCTTCTCCAGGTCGTCGATGAGCACCTCGTCGCTGATCTCCTCGCCGTCGAGGTAGCGGTCCATGAGGGTCTCGTCCTCGCTCTCGGCGATGATCCCCTCGATCAGCTCGTCGCGGGACTCGTCGATGGCCCGCTGGTGCTCCGGGTCCGGGTCGCGGACGTCGGCGGGCAGCCCGGCGCTGTAGTCGAAGACCCGACGGGTGATCAGGCCGAGCAGACCTTCGGTGGAGACCCCGTCGTCGCCGAGCATCGGCAGGTAGAGCGGCATCACGTTGTCGCCGAAGAGGCGCTGGCAGAGCGCCACGGTCTCGTCGACGTCGGCGCGGGGCTGGTCCAGTCGGGCCACCGCGACCGCGCGCGGCATGTCGACGGCGGCGCACTCCTCCCAGAGCGCGACGGTGGCCGCGTCCATGCCGCCCGCGGCGGAGACCACGAACAGCGCGGCGTCGGCGGCCCGCAGCCCGGCGCGCAGCTCACCGACGAAGTCGGCGTACCCGGGGGTGTCCAGCAGGTTGACCTTGATGCCGTTGTGCAGCAGCGGCGCGCAGGACAGGCTGACCGAGCGCTGCTGGCGTACGGCGGCGGGGTCGTGGTCGCCGACGGTGGTGCCGTCGACGACGGTGCCGGCGCGGCCGATGGTGCCGGTCGCGGCGAGCAGGGCCTCGACCAGTGTGGTCTTGCCCGCCCCGGAGTGCCCGACGAGCACCACGTTGCGAACCCGCTCGGGCTCGGTCACCACCGGCGTGCCGCCGGTGGAACCCTTCTCGTGACTCTTCTGCGCCATGGGGCGCACCTCCCTCAGCCGGTGGTGGTGGCGACCGCCGCGCGACGGGAAGCGGCCCGGGGCGAGTGCGCGGCGATATCCTCCGGTGGTCTGCTGCACAGCGGGAACGGGACGGGCGGACGGGTGAGCTGGCTCACCTCCCGGCTCGATCTCACACCCGTTGCCGGGTAGGCACAAGCCTCCCCCGGGCGGGTCGGCGGGACCGTCCGTATCGCCGGAGCTGGGCGGACCGTTATCGTGGGGACCGCCATGGCGAAGATCTTCCAAGTGTCGGCCCGCGCGGGGATGACCCGCGTCGTCGAGCCGATTGCCCGCGCCCTGCTGCGCGCGGGCGTCACCCCCAATGCCGTCACCGTCGCGGGCACCGTTGGTGTGCTCGTCGGCGCGCTCGGCTTCGGTGCCCGCGGCCACCTGGTCGCGGGCGCGTTGATCGTCACCCTGTTCGCGCTCACCGACCTGCTCGACGGGACGATGGCCCGGATGAGCGGCGGCTCCACCAGGTTCGGCGCGTTCCTCGACTCAAGCATGGACCGGGTCGCCGACAGCGCCGTCTTCGGCGCTGTCGCGTACTGGCTGGCCACGCAGGGCAACCACTCCGGGGTGGCCGCCGCGTTGGTCTGCCTGGCCGCCGGCAGCCTCGTCTCCTACGTCAAGGCCCGCGCTGAGGGGCTCGGCATGACCTGCAACGTGGGCATCGCCGAGCGCACCGAGCGGCTGCTGATCGTCGGGGTCGGCGGCATCCTCACCGGCCTGAACGTGAAGCCGGCGCTGGAGATCGCACTCTGGCTGCTCGCCGCCGTGTCGATCTTCACGGTGGGGCAGCGGATGACGCACGTCTACCGCCAGGCCCAGCAGCTCCAGCCGGACGGCCAGGCGTGAGTGGCGTGCGGGCCCGGCGTCGGACGACCGGCGGCCGAGTCGCGTGAACCTCACCGAGCTGGGCTACATCGCCGGGTGGCGGGTGGTCCGCGCGCTACCCCGGTCGTTGGTGGCGGCGGCGTTCCAGGCGGGCGCGGACCGCGCCCACCGCACCGGCGGCGGGGGTACGGCCCGACTGCGCGCGAACCTGCGCCGGGTGGTCGGCCCGGAGCTGCCCGAGGCCGAGTTGGACGATCTCGTCAAGCGCGGGTTGCGCTCGTACGCCCGGTACTGGATGGAGGCGTTCCGGCTGCCCACCCTGAGCCGGTCGCAGATCCTGTCCGGTTTCCGGCTCGACGGCGCCGAGCTGCTCGCCGCCGACGTGGCCGCCGGCCGGGGCGCGGTGGTGGCGCTGCCGCACGCCGGCAACTGGGACGCCGCGGGCGCCTGGGTGGCGGCCACCGGTTGGCCGATCACCACCGTCATGGAGCGGCTCAAACCGGAGGGCGTGTACAAGCGGTTCCTGGCCTTCCGAGAGGTTCTCGGGATGGAGATCCTGCCGACCCACGGTGGGCCGCGTCCGGCGTTCGACGTGTTGCTGGACCGGCTCCGTGCCGGCGCGGTGGTGCCGTTGCTGGCCGACCGTGACCTCTCCGCCCGGGGGGTGGAGGTGGACTTCTTCGGCGGGAAGACCCGGATGCCCGCCGGGCCGGCGTTGCTCGCGCTGCACACCGGCGCGCCGCTCTACGTGGCCTCGATGTGGTACGAGCCGGATGCCGCCTGTGCGTCGCTGGCTGGTCCGTTGCCGGTGCCGGGGCCTGAGGTGGGACCGCTGGACCAGCGGGTCCGGTCGCTGACCCAGCTGATCGCCGACCGTCTGGCGGCGGGTATCGCCCGGCATCCGGAAGACTGGCACATGTTGCAGCGGATGTGGCTGGACCAGGGGAGGGCGGGGGAGGGCACGGCGCTGCCCTCGCCGGCCTCCGGCCAGGCCTGAGGAGGTGGGCTGACACATGCGGATCGGCATCGTGTGCCCGTACTCCTTCGACGTGCCCGGTGGGGTGCAGAACCACGTCATGGATCTCGCCGAGGCGCTGATCGCGCTGGGCCACGAGGTCAGTGTGCTGGCGCCGGCCGACGAGGATTCGCCGCTGCCGGAGTACGTGGTGTCCGCCGGCCGGGCCGTTCCGCTGCCGTACAACGGTTCGGTGGCCCGGATCGCGTTCGGTCCGGTGTCGACCGCCCGGGTGCGGCGGTGGATCACCAACGGCGACTTCGACGTGTTGCACGTGCACGAGCCGCTCACGCTGAGTCTGTCGCTGCTGGCCGTGCTCTCCGCCCGTGGCCCGGTGGTGGCCACGTTCCACACCGCGATGACCCGTTCGCGGGTCCTCGCCGCCGCCCAGGGTGTGCTCCAGATCGTGTTGGAGCGGATCACGGCCCGGATCGCGGTGAGCGCGCTGGCCCGCAAGGTCCAGGTCGAGCACATGGACGGCGGGGCGGTGGAGATCCCCAACGGGGTGGCGGTGGCCAAGTTCGCCGACGCCGAGCCGTTGCCGGGTTGGCCGGGGGAGAGCGCGGCCGGCACCGGCGGCACGCTCGGCTTCCTGGGCCGGTTCACCGAGGCACGCAAGGGCTTCCCGGTGCTGCGCGACGCGTTCGTGGCGTTGGCCGGCACCCGGCCCGGTCTGCGGTTGCTCGTCGCCGGCCCGGGTGACCCCGACGACCTGTACGACCAGTTCCCCACCGAGCTGCACGAGCGGATCACGTTCCTCGGCCTGGTCAGCGAAGCGGACAAGGCGCGCATGTTGCGCAGCGTGCACCTCTACGTCGCACCGAACACCGGCGGTGAGTCGTTCGGCATGATCCTCACCGAGGCCTTGGCGGCGGGCACGACTGTGGTCGCCAGTGACCTGGACGCGTTCCGGCGGGTGCTCGACGGTGGGCGGGCCGGTCGGCTCTTCCCCACCGGTGACGCGGCGGGGCTGCGTGACGTGCTGGGCGAGCTGCTGGACGACCCTGCCGGTCGGGCCACGCTGAGCGCCTGCGGCGATCAGGTGGTCGCGAATTTCGACTGGCCGGTGGTTGCTCGCCGCGTTCTGGAGGTATACGCAGCGGCGATCGAGGCAACCGACGGGCGGGTCATCGACCAGGAATGGGTGGGGCTGGGCTGAGCCGGTGTGACGGATGGCGCGGTGGTGACCGGTGGGACCGGTCCGGCCGCGCCCAATCGGACGAAACGGAGCAGCACTACGATGCCGCACATGTGGTGGGTGGTGGCCGCGAGCGTGGTCGTGGGGCTGGTCGCGGCGTACCTCATCTGGACCGCCGGCCGGGTCGAGCGGCTACAGAGCCGCGCGGAGCTGGCGGCCCGGGCCCTCGACGCTCACCTGCTGCGCCGCGCGGCGGCAGCCGCGGTCCTGGCTGAGCGGCGTTTCGGCGTCGAGCTGTACGCGGCCGCCCGGATCGCCCTGGACGCCAGCCCGGACGAGCGGGAGGCGGCGGAGAACGACCTCACCCGGCAGTTGCGCGGCGTCCAGTTGGACCCGGGCGACCCGGACTGCGCGGCGGTCATCGCCGCCAGCCGTCGGCTCGCGTTGTCCCGGCAGGTGCACACCGACCTGGTCCGGGACGCCCGCTCGGCGCGCAGCCGGCCGCTGGTGCGCCTGTTGCGGATGGGGCGGGGCCGGCAGTGGCCGCGCTACTTCGACATCGACGATCCGACCCTCGTCGTCCCCGCGGACGTCCCCGCGGCCTGACCTCCGAGGTCGCCGTGCTCTCGCGCCGAGCCGGTGACCACTGCCACAGTGCAGGCCACCGGGGGTCTGATTGGCTGTCGGTACGGCGTTGCACCGCGCGTAGCATTTTCGCTGCCACCCTCAGCGCACGTCCAAGGAGCGATGACCCGTGCCCGAGAACACCCCGTCGAACACCGGTACCGCCCCCGTCGTCGGCACCGCCCGCGTGAAGCGTGGCATGGCCGAGATGCTCAAGGGCGGCGTGATCATGGATGTCGTCAACGCCGAGCAGGCCAAGATCGCTGAGGACGCCGGCGCCGTCGCGGTGATGGCCCTGGAGCGGGTGCCCGCCGACATCCGCGCGCAGGGCGGGGTGTCTCGGATGAGCGACCCCGACATGATCGACGGGATCATCGAGGCGGTCTCCATCCCGGTGATGGCCAAGGCCCGCATCGGCCACTTCGTGGAGGCGCAGATCCTCCAGTCGCTCGGCGTGGACTACGTCGACGAGTCCGAGGTGCTGACCCCGGCCGACTACGCGAACCACATCGACAAGTGGGCGTTCACGGTGCCCTTCGTCTGTGGCGCGACGAACCTGGGCGAGGCGCTGCGCCGGATCACCGAGGGCGCGGCCATGATCCGCTCCAAGGGTGAGGCCGGCACCGGTGACGTCTCCAACGCCACCACCCACATGCGGAAGATCCGCCAGGAGATCAGCCGGCTCTCCTCGCTGCCGACCGACGAGTTGTACGTCGCGGCCAAGGAGTTGCAGGCCCCGTACGAGCTGGTCAAGGAGGTCGCCGAGAGCGGCAAGCTGCCGGTGGTGCTGTTCACCGCGGGCGGGATCGCCACGCCGGCCGACGCGGCGATGATGATGCAGCTCGGCGCGGAGGGCGTCTTCGTCGGCTCCGGCATCTTCAAGGCGGGCAACCCGGCGCAGCGGGCTGCCGCGATCGTCAAGGCGACCACCTTCCACGACGACCCGGACGTGCTGGCCAAGGTCTCCCGGGGTCTCGGCGAGGCGATGGTCGGCATCAACGTCGACGAGATCCCGCAGCCGCACCGGCTGGCCGAGCGCGGTTGGTGAGCGCTTTTCCCGGACGGCGGACGCGGAGAGGAACGGTGCGACCATGACGGCACCCGTGATCGGTGTGCTCGCGCTCCAGGGCGACGTCCGCGAGCACGTGGCGGCGCTGGCCGCGGCGGGCGCGGACGCCCGCCCGGTCCGCCGTCCGGCGGAGCTGGACGCTGTCGACGGCCTGGTCATCCCCGGCGGCGAGTCCACCACAATGAGCAAGCTCGCCGACATCTTCGAGATGCGCGAGCCGATCGACAAGCGGATCGCCGACGGCATGCCGGTGTACGGCTCCTGCGCCGGAATGATCATGTTGGCGACCGAGGTGCTCGACGGTCGACCCGATCAGCGGGGTTTCTCCGGCATCGACATGACCGTCCGACGCAACGCGTTCGGCCGGCAGGTCGACTCGTTCGAGGCGCCGGTGACCGTCGCCGGGGTGCCGGGCGAGCCGTTCCACGCGGTGTTCATCCGCGCACCGTGGGTCGAGCGGGTCGGTGCCGGCGTACAGGTCATCGGGGTCGTGGCCGGCGGCCCGGCCGCCGACCGGATCGTGGCGGTCCGACAGGGCAACCTGCTGGCCACCTCGTTCCACCCGGAGCTCACCGGTGACCTGCGGGTGCACGCGTACTTCGTGGACCTGGTCCGCGCCGCCTCCTGAACCGGCGGGTGACCGTGCCGGGCTGTCCATGATGCTCGCCGCGGTCGCGGCCCGGACCGGGTTTTTGTCCCGTCTGCCCTGGTCCGGGCAGGCCGGGCGGCCGTGCCGAGCGCGGTGCATGACAGCGACCGGGGGGACGTCGGTAGGATTGCGGAGATTCGGCAGGGCCATCTGCCCGCCACGGCTTCCACCAGAGCTGACCGGCACCTCCGCGTGCGCCGGCGGGAGCAGGGCGTGAGCGGTGCGGTCGATGCAGACGGCGGGTAGCAACGGAGGTAGAAGATGTCCGGCCACTCAAAGTGGGCGACGACCAAGCACAAGAAGGCCGTCATCGACGCCAAGCGCGGCAAGATGTTCGCCAAGCTGATCAAGAACGTCGAGGTGGCCGCACGGACCGGCGGCGGTGACCCCTCCGGTAACCCGACGCTCTTCGACGCCATTCAGAAGGCGAAGAAGAGCTCGGTGCCGAACGACAACATCGATCGCGCCGTCAAGCGCGGCTCCGGCCTGGAGGCCGGCGGCGCCGACTGGCAGACGATCATGTATGAGGGGTACGGCCCGAACGGCGTGGCCATGCTGATCGAGTGCCTCACCGACAACCGCAACCGCGCGGCGACCGAGGTACGGACCGCGTTGACCCGCAACGGCGGCTCCCTCGCCGACGCCGGCTCGGTGTCGTACATGTTCTCCCGCAAGGGCGTGGTGATCGTCCCCAAGGAGGGCACCAGCGAGGACGACGTGATGCTGGCCGTCCTCGACGCCGGTGCCGAAGAGGTCAACGACATCGGCGAGGCGTACGAGGTGGTCTCCGAGCCGACCGACCTGGTCCCGGTGCGGACGGCGTTGCAGGATGCCGGCATCGAGTACGAGTCGGCCGAGTCCTCGCTGATCCCCAGCGTCAACGTGCCGTTGGACGAAGAGGGCGCCCGCAAGATCTTCAAGCTGATCGACGTCCTGGAGGACTGCGACGACGTCCAGAACGTCTACGCCAACTTCGACATCAGCGACGACGTGATGGCGGCGGTCGACGCCTGAGTCCGCCCCGCCTCATCCCGCCGCGATCTTGCACTTTCTGGCCCAGCAGACCGGGTCACACGTGACATGTCGTCAACCGAAAGTGCACGATCGCGGCGGGGCTGGGTTGGCGTCGAACGAGGAGGTGCCGCGGTGGGGGCGGAGCGCTTTGCACCGGGCGAGACCGTGGTACGCCGTGAGGTGCTGCGAGGCGAGGTCTGGTTCGGCTGCCCGACGATCTGCGTCGAGGATTCGCCCGACCTGCTCGCCCTCTACCTTCCACCGGGCGCCCAGTTCGGCTTCCCGGAGACCGGCGTCTTCCCGTGCGGGCGGCACCCGTGGGAGACCGCCGGGCACCGCTCCTGGTCCGGGCACGGCAAGCTGATGCTGCAACGCCCCGGTGAGGCACACTCGATCGACGTGTTCTGGACCGGGCCGGGGCGCGACTTCGCCGGCTGGTACTTCAACCTCCAGGACCCGGTGCGCCGTACGGCGATCGGGGTGGACACCCTGGACCACGAGCTGGACCTGTGGTGGGCCGCGGATGCCGACCGGTACGTCTGGAAAGACGTGGAGATGTTCGCCCAGCGCCTCGTCGAGGGGCGCTACCCGGGCATGGGGGACGCCATCCAGGCCGAGGGCGACCGGATCGCCGACCTGCTCGACGGCGGTGAGCGCTGGTGGGACCGGGCGTGGGCCTCCTGGCAGCCCGACCCCGCCTGGACGGCGCCTCCGCTGCCCGCCCACTGGGATCAGGTGCCACCCGCGCTGAGCGGCGCCGAGATCAGTTCCCGGGCAGCGCGTTGACCAGCCACACCTGATCCGGGCCGCCGGTGCACGGCTCGACCAGCGCCGCGTCGGACACGTCGCTGTCGTCGTCGCGCAGGCCGACGCACAACTCGCTACGGTCGGGCCGGATTCGGTATGCGCTGGGCGTCGCCCCGGCCGGTTCGAAGTGGAACACCTGCTTCGGCCTGTCCGCGCTGCAATCCTCCTCGTTCCAGGGTTCGAGTAGATCCCGGCCGGGATCCTCGTCGCGGATGGTGAGGCAGCCCTTACCGAGCACCGGGTGGACCCAGTGGATGAAGTACATTCCGTCGGCCACCGGTTCCAGCGAGGTGTCCGGTGGGGTGGCCTCCGCGCAGGGCCGCTGGACCGCTATCTCCTTGGTGTACTGGCCGGTGCGATCGCGACCCTCAGTGAGGCAGAGGTGCGGGCTGCGGACGGGGCGGATCTGACTGAGCCCCCCGCTCGGAAAACGGGCGGCCGCCGATGCGGTCGGATCGGTGGCTCGCGCTCGCTCGTCGTCGCGTCGCTCGATCCAGAAGCCCACGCTGAGCGCGACCAGCAGGGCAGCCACGACGAGCAGTGCCAGCGGCGCGGGCCGCGCGAACCAGCGTGGGCGGGCCGGGCCGGCGCGCTCCGGAGTCGTGACTGCGTCAACCGGCGGTGGGTCAGCTGCTGGCGACGGCGGGGCGAACTGACCTGCCGCGAGGCGGTGCCGGGCCCGTAGCCACGTCTCGACCTGATCCTCCGCGCCGCAGGCCCTGACGAACGCGGCCACCACCTCGGGTCGCGGCAGTGTGGACCGGCGCAGGATGTCGGCCGCCGTGCTCCGGGCCAGCACGTCACCCGCCGCCGCGGCACGCTGCTCCAGTTGCCGGTAGGTGAGCCCCGACCGGTCCTTGAGCTGGCGCAGCAACTCGACGAACTCGGCCGGATTGGACGCGTCGTCCGGGCGTAGCTCCCCCGTGGTCATCGCCCGATTGTCCAGACACCGCGGACGCGTGGGCAAATCGGGTCCCGCCCACTGTCCGAGATGGTCGGACAGGATCCGGACAGGCCGCCCTGAGCTGCCCGGACAGCGCGGCGCGGCCATCAGGGCATTGTCTTCGCCCACCGGCTTGCCTAGCGTCTTCTCTCGATGGCCGCGCCGCTGACCGGTGTTCGGCTGACGGGCCCGCGCCAGCGCCGGCTCGACCACACCAAGACACGGGGAGATTCGATGGATGATGCTGTCCGGGATCCGGTGCCGCAGGTGGCCACGGCGGGGGAGTATGTGGCGTTGCTCCGGGAGGCGCGGCGGCGGTCCGGGCTGACCTACCGGGAGATCGCCCGGCGCGCCTCGGCAGCCGGACACTGGCTGCCACCGAGCACCCTCGCGACGATGCTGGGGCGGACGACGCTGCCACGGGAGCGCACCGTCGTCGCGTTGCTGGCGGCCTGCGGTACCCCGGCGGTCGAGGTCGACAGGTGGCTGGAGACACGGCGGGACATCGAGGCCCGCCTGAGCGAGCAGGGTCGACGGGAGGGCGGCCCGGCGCAGGTTCCGGCCGGCCCATCCTCGACCGTTCCGGCGACCATCCGCCCGAGCGTCGGCTCGGTTCCGCCCCGACCCGAAGCGCCCTGGCCGGCCCGTCGCTGGCTCCGGCTGGCGCTGCTGGCGGTGTTCGGCGTCCTGACGGTCGGGGCGACCGGGGCGCTGCCACCTCGCGCCGCTCCCACTGTGGACAGCGCGTCGACCGGCGGCTGCCCGGCGGTGCTGCGCCAGGGCATGTACGACCCCTGCGTGCTGAGCCTCCAGGAACATCTGGTGGCCGACGGACTCACAGTGCCTGTCGACGGCTGGTTCGGCCCGGACACCACCAGCCGGGTGATGGTGTTCCAGGCGTTCGGCGGTCTGCCGGTCAGTGGCACCGCGGACGCGCGGTTGTTCGACGAGTTGGCGGGCGATCGGAAGGTTCCCGTCAGCTGGCCGCAGGACCGGATCCGTAAGCACCTGCGGCAGATGTTCCCGGAGGACCCGGCCGGGGCGGTGGAGGTGGCGCGCTGCCTGTCCGGGTTGGACCCGTACCGGGTGGAGGTCGTCGAGGACGGGTCGCGGCGCTGGGGGTTGTTCCAGTTCAGCGACGTGGAGGTGTCCCGCTTCGGGGTCGACCGCCGGACGGTGCTGGATCCGGCCTGGAACATCGGGACGGCCCGGGAGATCTGGTCCCGTACCGGCGACTTCGGCCACTGGAACTGCGCGACGTAGCGGTCACGCGTGATGCTCCCCGCCCGGTCCACGAACCGGACGGGGAGCATCCCCCCGTTACCCCCTAGTGGAGATTCACTGTCGCAGGCGGTTGGCGAACACGTACGCGCCCACGGAGCGTCCGGTGGCGAGCCCGGCGTCAGCGTCGAACCGATAGTGCACGCCGAGGTAGATCCGGCTCAGCGCGTTCTCCTCGGCGGCATCGTCGAAGCCGGTCATGTGCCGGACCACGTTCACTGCGTGCGGATCGTCAGTGGTGGCGTCGAAGGCGATCGCGTCGGTGCCGAAGAACCTCTTCATCACCGCGGACCAGGCCCCCGCGAAGGTGGCGTGCCCGGAGATGTAGGCCGGGAAGGCCGGCGTGTACGGCACCCCCTCGCGGGTCTTCGACAGCGGCTGCCAACCGGGGCCCTCCGCCGCCTCGATGGCGCTCACCGGCCGCCACAGGTCGATGGGCGTCTGGTACTTGGCGTCCCAGGCGGCGATGGCGGCGTCGGCGAGGGCGAGGGCGACCAGCCCGAAGAGCCGGGCGTTGGCCAGGATGCCGAGCTGACGCTGCTCCGACACGATCCGGGTGTGCGCGAAGAGTTGACCCGGCGGCTTGTACGTGCCCCCCAGGTCGTTGGCCCAGAAGAACGCGATCTGCGTCTGCTCGGGGGTCCGCAGCGACGACGTCCGACCGCCGTAGTCGCGGACCTCCCGCACCTGGGCGTCGTACTCCTCCTTGTCGAGCAGGTTGTCGTAATCGGTGGCGTCGGCCGGCAGGCCGGGCCGGAACTGCCGGCCCGAGGTGAGCGCGAATGGGGTGACCAGTCCCCAGTTCGGGCTGACCGCCGCCTTGCCGTTGGTCGGTCGCCACGACCCGGGTACGCCGTCCAGTTGGTACGGCGTGGTGTTGCCGGAGCCGTCGTTGGCGCGGGCCTGGAGGTTGGCGACGGCCGCGGCGGCGCCGACGGTGTCACCACGGGCGACCTCGGCGGCGTTCACCCCGGACGGCCGGAGGGCGACAGCGCCGGCGAGGGCCTGGGAGTAGGACTGGCCCTGGCCGCCGTACAGGGCGGTCAGCACGTCGTACGCGGCCCGGTCGATGGCCGCGTGCAGAGACGGCGCGACCACGTTGTCCATGGTGCCCGGGTAGCTGACCGGCACGCGTACCCGGTAGGGGTTGCCGACCCCGGTGACCGAGACGGCGGCGTCGTGCATCGCCGCGTGCAGGATGGCGGCCTCGCGGGACGAGGAGGTGGGTGGCAGGTCCAGCGCCCTGTACGTGGACAGCAGGACACCGTTCCAGTACAGGATCGGATCGGTGGCCGGGTCCACGGCCAGCGGGGTGAGCGAGATGTTGTCCAACCGGACCGTCGAGGCGGCCTGGCCGCCGAAGTGGAACAGCAGCACGGCCTTCGGGTCCCCGAACGGGGACGTGAAGTCGAATGTGAACCGGCGCGTCGAGGACGTCAGCGCGACGCTCTGGTCGACGGCGGAGGTGAAGGGCGTGTCCGCCCGGGAGACCGAGACGCGCAGCGAACGGTTGACGTCGGCCGAGGCGTCGAACTGCAACCGGTACGGCTGCGCGGCCGTCACACCGAACTCGAAGTGACCGACCAGGTCCTCCCAGACGGGTTTGCCGACAGTCGCGCTGGTGCGCACGCGCAGTTGCCCGGCGTTGACAGTGGTGCTGGTCGAGGCGAGCCGGGTCCACCAGGGCTGGGTGCTGCCGTTGTCGAACGTGCCGTTGAGGATGAGGTCGCCCGGGGCGGCGGCGGCCGGCGCGGGGCGGACGACGGCGGTGAGGGTGCTGGCGAGGGCGACCGCGAGGACCACGCTGAGCAGCCGGCGGAACCGCCGTGCGTTGATCGGTGGGGACATCGAGAGCCTTTCCGGTCCGGGAAACGGCGACGACCAGGTCGTTGCCGTGAGGATCGGCTCAACGTAGGAGTGTTCGCGCTGTTCACGGCCACCGAACAGTGCGCGGAACGGTGCCGCACGGCAGCGGGCGCCGGCATCCGATCAGGACACCGGCGCCCGCGCGGGGCGAGCCCGTCGACTCAGCCGATCGTCTCCCGCTCCCGCCAGGCGGTGCGCAGCGAGGTCCGGCCGTTGGTGCGCAGCAGCGACCCCTCGTACACCCGGGCTCCGGCGAGGAGGAACGCGCCGGCGGCGAGCACCAGGATGACCAGTGAGACGATCGGCTCCCATCCGGCCGCGTCCCCGGTGAACAGCCGCAGCGGCATGGCGGTGGGCGACGAGAACGGCACATAGGACAGCACCCGCATCGCTGTGGCGTTGTCGTTCAGGAAGATCACCGCGAAGAACGGCAGCATGACGGCGAGCTGCACCGGCGTCGACACGGCGGCGATGTCCTCCTGCCGGTTGGCCAGCGCGCCGGCCGCCGCCCACATGGCGGCGAGCAGCACGAAACCGATCAGGAAGAACGGCACGAACCAGCCGATCGCCGGGGCGAGCAGGGTGAGCAGGCCCCCGCTGTCACCGAACTGCAGACCGAGCACCGAAACCACCGCGATCAGGGCGATCTGCGCGAACGCCAGGATGGCCCCGGCCACCACCTTCCCGGCCAGCAGGGCCCGGACCGGCACGGCGGCGACCAGGATCTCCACGATGCGGGTCTGCTTCTCCTCGATGACGCTCTGCGCGATCTGCACACCGAACGTCTGCGAGGTGAGGAAGAAGACGAACGCGAAGACGAACGGCACCAGGAACGCCACCACCGGGTCGACAGCGTCCGGGTCGAGCAGGCGGACGGTCGGCTGGGTACTCAGGGCCTTCACCACGTCGTCGGGAGCGTCGTCCATGGCCAGGACGGCCGGTCCGGTGACCACCGCCGCGTCCACGTCGTCGTCGCGGACGGCCTGTTCGGCGGCCCGGTCGTCGGGGACGACCCGGACCTCCAGCCCGGCGGCGCGCAGTGGCGCGGCGAGGCTCTCGGTCACCGCCACAGTGGACGGCCCGCCGGAGAACAGCGGCGGCAGGATGGTGCCCGCCGCGGCGATCAGCAGGAAGAACAGCGTGCCGAAAAGGAAGGTGCGGTCGCGGAGCTTGACCCGGATCTCGCGTTCGGCGACCAGCCGGGTGGCCTGGGTGACGTTCACTGGGTGACCTCTCGGAAGATCTCGGTGAGCGAGGGGCTGACCGGGCGGAAGGCGCGGACCGGGCCGCGCGCGAGGGCCGCCCGCAGCACCGGCTGTTCGTCGGTGCCGGCCGGCAGGTCGAAGACCACGCGGGCGCCGTCCAGCTCGACCACTGTCACCCCGGGCTGGTCGCGTACCCAGCCGGCGTCGTGCTCCACCACCAGTTCGAAGCGGCGCACTGTGTACGAGTCGCGCAGCTGCTGCCGGCTGCCGGCGGCCCGGATCACCCCGTCCCCGATGATCACGAGGTCGTCGCAGAGCCGCTCCACGACGTCGAGCTGGTGACTGGAGAAGAGCACCGGCGCGCCGGCCGCGGCCCGTTCCCGCAGCACCGCCACGACGGTCTCCACGGCCAGCGGGTCGAGGCCGGAGAACGGTTCGTCGAGCACCAGCACCTCGGGGTCGTGCACCAGCGCGGCGGCGATCTGGGCGCGCTGCTGGTTGCCCAGCGACAGCGTCTCCAGCAGGTCGTCGCCGCGCTCGCCGAGCCCGACCCGGTCCAGTAGTGCGTCTGTGGAACGCCGGGCCGCGGCGGCGTCCAACCCGTGCAGCCGGCCCAGGTAGGCCACCTGCTCGCGGGTGGTCATCTTGGGGTAGAGGCCCCGTTCCTCCGGCATGTAGCCGAAACGCCGCCGGTCCTGCCGGGTCAGGGTGGCGCCGCCCCAGCTCACCTCGCCGGCGTCGGGGGCGAGGACACCCAGGATGATCCGCATGGTGGTGGTCTTGCCGGCGCCGTTGGCGCCCACGAAACCGGTCATCCGGCCGGCGGTCACCTCGAAGGACACGTTCCTGAGCACCTGACGGTCGCCGAAGCTGCGGTCGACGCCGTCGAGGCGAAGCGTTCTGGTCACGTACCCACGCTAGATCGGGTACGCCGCCGCGCCGTCCGCCCGGCGGGTGAGCGGACGGGTCCACCTCGCGGCGGACGGCGGTCACCCGCCGGGCCGGACCACCCCGTTCTCGTACGCGAACACCACGGCCTGCACCCGGTCGCGCAGGCCGAGTTTGGCCAGTACCCGACTCACGTGCGTCTTCACCGTCGCCTCGCCCAGGTGGATGGTCGCGGCGATCTCCGCGTTGCTCGACCCGGCGGCGAGCAGCATCAGCACCTCCCGTTCGCGTGGGGTCAGCTCGGCCAGCGCGGCATCGGCGTCCGGGCCCCGGTGGGCGGTGCCCGTCGGGTCACCGGGCCGGGCGAACGTGGAGATCACCCGGCGGGTGATCTCCGGGGCGAGCAGGCCGTCGCCCCTGGCCAGCACCCGGATCGCCTCGATCAGCTCCTCCGGTGTGCCGTTCTTGAGCAGGAAGCCACTGGCCCCGGCCCGCAGCGCGGCGAACAGGTAGTCGTCGCGGTCGAAGGTGGTGAGGATCAGCACCGCGGGCGCCCCGGGGCCGTCGGCGACGATCTGCCGGGTGGCCTCCAGGCCGTCCATCCCGGGCATCTCCACATCCATGAGTACGACGTCGGGTCGGGTGGCCCGGGTCATGGTGACGGCCCGTTCACCGTCGGCGGCCTCACCGACCACCTCGATGTCGTCCTCCACCTCCAGGATGACCCGGAAGCCGGTACGGACGAGGTGCTGGTCGTCGGCGAGCAGCACCCGGACCGTCGGGCCGGTGTCGGGTGTGTGCCGGGTTGCCGCGCTCATGCCGAAGGCTCCGCGCCGGCCGCCGCCTGGTGCCTGTCGCTCGGCTCCCGCTGCGGGCCGACCGGGCGGTCCGCCGACGCCGCGAGCGGGAAGCGGGCGCGTACCCGCCAGCCGCCGCCGGCCCGGGGCCCGGCCTCCAGGTCACCGTCGTGCGCGGTGACCCGTTCGCGCATCCCGATCAGGCCCAACCCGACGGCGTTGGCCGGGCTGCCGCCCCGCCCGTCGTCGGTCACGTCGACCTCCACCTCCCGGGCCAGGTACCGGACCCGCACGTCGAGCAGGGCCGCCTCGGCGTGCTTCAGGGTGTTGGTCACCGCCTCCTGCGTCACCCGGTAGGCCGTCTGGGACACCGATTCGGGCAACGCGACCGGGTCGCCGTACACCCCGAGGGTTGCCGTCAGCCCGGCGGCCCGGGCCCGCTCGACAAGCTCGTCGATCCTTTCGACGCCGCCGGCCGTCGGCGGCGGGGCGTCGGTGCCGGCGGAGGTCCGCAGCACGCCGAGCATCCGACGCAGCTCGTCGACGGCGGTGCGGGCGCTCTGCTCGATGGCGGTCAGTGCCGTGCGGGCCTTGCCCGGGTCGCGGTCGAACACCCGGCGGCAGGCGGACGCCTGCACGCCCATGACCGACACGTGGTGGGCGACCACGTCGTGCAGCTCCCGGGCGATCCGGACCCGTTCGCCGAGCACCGCCCGTTCCCGGGCCTCGGCCTGCGACCGGCGCAGGTCCTCGGCCTGGGCGCGCAGCTCGTGCTCGCGGCGCGCGGCCACCCACGCGGTCTCGCCGAAGAAGTACGCGAAACCGAAGACCAGCACGTTGAGCAGCACACCGTTGACCATCGCGGCGAGCACCGGGGGCACCGGCCCGACCGCGTCGGCGAAGGCGTCCGCCGGGATGTGGTCGATCATCACCGCGTAGTAGATCCCGAGCCAGGCGAACATCGTGGCGATCACGCCGATCCGTAGCCGGCGGGACAGTTGGCGGTCCTGCCCCCAGGCGCCGACTGTGTAGAGGGCGCAGAACAGGGCCCAGGAGGAGAACTGGCTCTCCGGGGCCGAGCGCGCCTGCGCGGCGATGAACGCCACCGCGACGACCACCAGGGTCGCTGTCGGCCAGCGTCGTCGCCAGATCAGCGGGAGGGTCACCGCGACGGTCCAGAACAGCTGCTCCGGCCCGGACGGCGGTGGGCCCAGCAGGAACGCGCCGGTGCTGCGGGCCAGGGTCAGACTGACCAACGCCAGCCCGGTCATTCCCAGGCCGATCCAGAGGTCGTTTCGGCGCTGCTCCGCCGTCGGGCCCGGCCGGCGCCATCCCTCTCGCGGTGCCACTGTCATCCGGGAACGATGCCACGCCGCCCACCGGGCCCGCCGACCGGGCGGGCCGATGTCGCAGTGGTCACCACGACGGGCGACGGCCCGGCGCGGGGTTCGCGCCGGGCCGTCGGGTCGGGGATCACTCACGCGGTCTGCCGCCGGGTCTTCAGAGCGGTGTCGATCAGGTCCCAGACCACCACCACGGCCGTGCCGACCGCGATGGTCGCCCCGAGGACGTTGCGGTTGTCCGCGTCCGCCAGCCAGCTGAGCCGCTCGCCGAGGGCCGGGTTGAGCAGTCGGTCGGAGAGCGCCAGCCACATCAGCGGCACCGAGAAGGCCAGGCTGAGCAGCGCCCTGATGCCGAAGAGCGCCCAGGTCCAGTGCGCGATCCGGTACTTGACGATCTCGACAACCGCGCTGGCGGCCAGGACGACCATCAGCGCCGGCAGCCAGAACGACCAGAGCGCCGGGTCGAGGAGCGGGATGTTCTCGCCGTCGGTGCCGCGCACCCAGGACTGGTAGTGCTGGAACGGCAGGTACGCGATGGTCAGCACCAGCATGATCACCGACGCGACGGTGTCGGCGAGTGGGATGCCCCGGTGCACAGGCGCGTCGGGCAGTTGGTCGACCGTCCAGCCCGGCAGGTCCACAGTCGCCTGGGAGCGCTCGATGATCGCGAAGGTCACTGTGAGCCAGAAGGCGATGTGCACGGCCACGTGCAGGGCGATGACGATGCCCGGCCCGATGGCCCCGAAACCGCTGCCCTCGGCGACCTTGACGATGGCGAAGATCGTGCCGACGAGCGCCGGGATGAAGCTGAGCAGCAGCTTCAGCAGCCGCAGCCAGACCAGGTAGTAGGTCGGGCCGATGAGCTGCAACCGGCGGTCGGCGTACCGGGCGGCCAGCTCGTCCGGGTTGCCCAGCTCGGTGAGCACCTCCCGCTCGGCCACTGTCGGGTCCGCGCCACCGCCGGTGCGGTCGTCGATCATGTCCTCGATGGAGGCCCGCAGCTCGGTGGCGATCTCGTCGCGGCGTTGGGTGGGCACCGAGCGCAGGGTGGCGGCGAGGTAGCGGTCGGTCAGGGTGTTCATCGGTCGACTCCTTGGATGAGGCCGGTGATGGAGGTCTGCACGGCGGCGAGGTCGTCGAGGAGCCGGCTCAGCATCGACTCGCCCTCGTCGCTGGTCCGGTAGAACTTGCGCGGCCGGCTCTCTTCGGTGTTCCACTCGCTGGTCAGCAGCCCCTGGTCCTCCAGGCGGCGCAGCAGCGGATAGAGGGTGTTGGCGTCGACCGGGAAGCCGTGGTCGGTGAGCCGTTGCAGCAGTGCGTAGCCGTAGTCCGGTCGGCGCAGCGCGACCAGGCTGGCCACCACGACGGTGCCTCGACGCAACTCCTGTAGGTGCGTCCGTAGAACGTCCTCGCTAACCATGTGTCACACCATACTGTGTGGCACACACTGTTGTCTACCGCGACATCATCGTGTCCGCCCAACCTCCGTTCGGGCCGAGACGACGAACGGGGCGCCCGGTCGACACCGGACGCCCCGCACCTGGGAAAAGTCAGCAGGACGGGCCCTGCCGGAAGTTCCGCTCGAGGAAGCTGGCCGGCCCGACCTGGAAGTAGCCGACCCCGGGCCGGATCGGGTGCCCGGTGAACAACTCCACCCGCGACCCGACCCGGACCAGGTACGCCTCGGCGTCGCCCGCGTCGTTGCGGATCAGCGAACCCCGCCGCCCGTAGATCGCCTCCAACTCGTCGAAGGACATGCCGACCGAGGCGCCGGCGGGGGAACGCGGCGGCGCGGTGGCCGTACCGACCTCCACCAGCCGCCCGTTGCGGAAGGCCAACAGCAGCACGCCCGCCCAGGAACCGGTCACGCCGGTGTGCACCACCCCGTCGCAACCCGGCGCGGTCCAGCCGACGTGCCCGTTCCTGGTGAGCGACGCCAGGCTGGCGCCGATGCGGTACACGCCGGCGCCACGAACGCTGAGCACTTCCGGGTGGCTGTGCTCGACGGTGGTGCCGAGCGGACCGGGCGCCGAGGCGGGCACGGCGCCGCCGGCCGGGGACGCCGCCGCCGGACCGGCGACCGTCGCCGGGACGAGCGTGCCGAGCGCCAACGCGGCGGTGGTGAGGAGGATCGCGGGACGGTTCATGGTGGCTCCTTCGGTGATGGTTCTCCTGCCCTGTTAGTCACCGCGCCGGGGCAAACGGTTCGTCGGGATTCCGACCGCCCGGTCTACTCTGCAGAGAAACGCCGGCCGGGGGTGGCACCGTGACGGCTCCACTGCGGATCGGGTCCTACACCATCGAGCGACTGCTCGGCGTCGGTTCGTTCGCGACCGTCTGGCTGGGCTACGACCGGGCGCTCGACGCGCACGTGGCGATCAAGGTGCTGGCCGAGAACTGGAGCCACGACCTGCGGGTCCGGGAACGCTTCCTCGACGAGGCCCGGTTGCTGCGCCGGTTGGAGCACGAGCGGCTGATCCGGGTACACACCGTCGGTGAGCTGCCCGACGGCCGGCCGTACGCGGTCCTGGCCTGGGCGGACGGGGGCAGCCTGCGGGACCGGCTGGCCGCCGACGAGCTCCCCACTCCGGCAGCGTTGCGGCTGCTGGGCGAGGTCTGCGCCGGGGTTGCCGTGCTGCACCGCCACGGCGTCGTGCACCGCGACCTCACCCCTGGCAACATCCTGTTCCGCTCCGCCGGCCCCGGCGGCGCGGAACAGGTGCTGATCGCCGACCTCGGCCTCGCCAAGGCGCTCGCCGCCGCCTCCGGGCTGACCGCCCGGGCCGGCACTCCCGGCTACATGGCCCCCGAACAGGACGACCCGGGCGCGGTAATCGACACCCGCGCCGACGTGTACGGGCTCGGCCGGCTCGGCATCCGACTGCTGGCCGCCGACCCCACCGGCGCGAACCCGACCAGAACCGATCGGCACCCACCGGAGTTCCGACTGCGAAACGACGTGCCCCCGGCGGTCGCGGCGGTGCTCGCCCAGGCCACCGCCCACCGCCCGGCCGACCGCTACCCCGACGCCGCGACGATGCACGACGCGTTGCTCCGCGCGAGCGGCCAGCCGGGACGGCCTGGCGTGGCGACCGGCGGGAGCGGCCGGGCGGGACCGGCTACGGCGACCGGTCCGGGGCGGCGCCAATCTCGACCGGGTCGCCGGTACCGGTTGCGGCTAGCCGGGGCCGCGGTCGTGGCCGTCGCCGCGGTGGGGGCGGTGGGCGCCGAGCCGGGTGGTGCCGGGTCGGCGCGGCCGGTCGGCGGCACGTACACGACCGGGCCGCTGACAGTGACGTTGCCGCCCGGCTGGTCCGCCACGGGTGCCACCTGGGCCGGTCAGTACGGCGCCGACGGCGAACCCGAACCGGCGCTGGTGATGTCGCCGCAACCCCGCCGCTGGGCAGCCGACCCCCGACTCCCTGGCGCGTTCGTGGGCCTCTCCGCCAGCACGGCGGCCCGCGCCACGCCCGCCGGGTTCCTTGCCGAGCGTACGCACGGCGAGTGCACGCCCGCGCCGACCCGCGTCACCCGGCAGGACGGCGTCGAGTGGACAGTGGTGGCGTACCGCTGCGACCGGGGTCGGCCGCAGATCGTCGAGTCGGCCGCTCTGCACCCCGGCCGATCCGCCCTGGTGTACGCGCAGATCACCCCACCAGTGGCCAGCGGGCCCGACTTCGTGGACACCCTGCTCGCCGGCGTACACCTGCGGTAGGTGCTGTCGAAACGCGCTCGGCGGCGGCCCTGCGGGTGTGAAGCTGTCACTGTGGCCCAGAAGCGCGAGCCGGTGAGCGGCGGCACGCGTCGGGCGCAGATCCGCACGCGGAACGGGTCACCGCGTACGGATCTGCTGGAGCTGTTCTTCGACCTCGCACTGGTCGCCGGTCTGGCGATGACATCGAGGAAGATGGCCGCCGACCAGAGCTGGATCGGCATTGCCCAGGCGCTGCTCCTGCTGTCGACACTGTTCGCGGTGTGGGTGACCACCACGTTGATCACCGACAGCTACAGCCCTCGGAGACAGCCGGTCCCGCTGCTGATCCTGGGCACCATGTTCGGCCTGATGCTGATGGCCGCCGCGCTGCCCACGGCGTTCGGTGACCACGGGTTGATCTTCAGCGGTACCTGGGTCGCGATCTTCCTGGTCCGGGGGCTGGTGCTCGCCTGGTCCCTGCGGGGCCAGCCGGAGCAGGAACGTCCGGTACGCGCCCTGATCTGGGACGTCGGCTCGGGGAGCCTCTGGGTGGTCGGCGGTCTGGTGGCCGATCCCGGCTGGCGGCTCGGGCTGTGGCTGGCCGCGCTGACGGTGGACTACACCGCGTTCGGTCTGCGCTTTCCGCTCCCCGGTCGGGCACCTCTGCCGCGCTACCAGGTGGTGCCCGAGTACCTCGCCGAGCGCTACCAGCAGATCTACATCCTTTCCCTGGGTGAACTGGTCCTGGTCAGCGTCCTCAGCCTGGGCCATCAACCCTTCACAGCGGACCGGGTGGCCGCCTTCGGTACCGCGTTCCTCACGGCCGCGGTGCTCTGGTGGAGCTACGCCCGGGGAGCCAGGGCGACCCTCCGCGCCGCCATCGAGTCGTCGCCGCATCCGGCCCGGCTGGTGCAGACCAACCCGTACGCCCACTGGCTGATGATCGCCGGCGTGGTCGGCACGGCCGCTGGCGTCGAACGGATCATCGAGCAGCCCGGCGAGCGGCCGGGCGCCGCGATGGTCGCGCTCATCCTGGGCGGTGCCGGGCTGGTGCTGTGTGGTCGGGCGGTGCTCGAGTACGAGGTCTACGAGCGGTTGCCGTTGTCCCACGTCGTCGGCGTCGTCGTGACGATCGCGCTCGCCCCGGTCGCGCCGCACCTGCCCGGTCTGGCGGTGAGCGTCGCCGCCGGTCTGGTGCTGCTGGGGGTCGCGGGCACCGAGTTCCTGCGGGCCCGCCGCCGAGCCACGGGCTAGGTTGTCAGACTCTCTTGCGCGGATAGGTCTGTAATGCAAAGCTGACTGCATGACACACGAATCCGCTCCTCAGGCGGACGGGCCTCGCGAGCTGTTGGCGGCCGTGCGCGACCTGACACGCCAGGTCCGTTCCGCCCAGCGCGGCACCTGGTTTCCACTGCTGGTCTTCGCGGTGATCACCCTGGTCGCGGTACCCGTCTACCGGTACGCCCCCTACCTCGACCTGTTCGACACCTGCCGATCCCGCCCGCAGCACACGGTCTGCATGGGGCCCAACCCCACGCAGCTCGGGTACTGGACGGTCGCGCTGGTGCTCGCCTACGCGGCGATCGCAGGCTTCTACGTCAGGCAGTCCCGACGGCGTGGCGTGGGCACCCCGATCCGCCCCTACGTCGTCGTCGGCGTCGCGTTGGCCGTTCTGATGGCAGCCGTGTCGATCTGGCTGACGTTCCACCCGCTCATCCCCGTCCCCGCCGACCCCTTCTCCACCGATCCGGTCGAGATCGAGGTCGGGCCGGCGGCGTGGCTCATCAACGGGCTGGCCAGCCCCCTAGCGGTCATCGCGTTGGCGCTGCTGGTGCTCGCGCGGGTCGAACACAACTGGGCGCTGCTGGCGTACAGCCTCGTCTATCTGGCGATCGTGATGGTGCAGGGCGGCCAGGTCATCCACTCGACCTCGCCGTGGTTCTTCCTGCCGTACCTGCTAGTCCCGGCGGCGCTGCTGCTGCTCGGCAGTGCCGCCTTCGCCATGACCCGGCCGACCACCGAGGTTGCGGGGCGATGACCGACCATCCCACCAACGGCCTCGACGACGTGGTCCACCAGCGCGTCCGACTGGGCATCCTGGCCATCGCGCACCAAGCCCGCCAGGTCGAGTTCGGCTTCCTACGCACCACCCTGCAGCTGACCGCAGGCAACCTCGGGCAGCACCTGACCGTCCTGGAGAAGGCCGAGCTGATCGAGATCGAGAAGGGCTACGAGGGCAAGCGCCCACGCACCTGGGTGACTCTCACCGCTGCCGGTCAGTCAGCCCTGCGCGACGAGATCGCCCACCTCAAGCAACTCATCCAGCAGGTCGAACAAGCGGAGACGGCATCGACCGCCCGTCCGTCCAGCGAACGAGATTCGTGATCCGGGAGACAGGGCCTAGCGGACCACCACGGTGATGGTGTGCTCACGGCCGTCCTTGGGGATCGTCACGGCGACGGTGCCGGCGCGGACGAAGCGGATGTCCACCACGCCCGCCTCGTACTGCTGGGAGACCAACTCCGGGCGGTCGACTGTGACGAGCCCCGGCCCGATGCCCTGGATGCGCAACACCGCACCGGTGGCGAAGCAGAGCGATTTCAGCAGCTCGATCTCGGTCTCGGCGAGCGGCAGGTCGTAGCGGACCGCGCCCTGACAGGCCGGCGTCGCGTCGGTCGGTGGGGGAGTCGTTCGGGGCGTACCCCGTGTTCTGGTGGGTGCGGGCGGTGCCGGGCGCGCGCTGGCCGGCGGCGGTCGGGACGGCGACCCGGTGGGCGCGGGGATCGGGAGGATCGCGGAGGGGGACGGCGGCGAGAGGGTCGGGGTCGAGAGGGTCGGGCCGGCCGGTTGGACGGGCAGGGGCGAGACGGCGTCGGCGCCGCAGGCGGCGACCCCCACGGTGGCCGCGAGGACGACGACCCGGCGGAACGACCTGCGGTTCATTCCGCGCCGAGCCGCTGCCGGACCTGGCGTCGGGCCAGGTGCAACCGGGACTTCACAGTGCCCAGCGGCACGTCGAGCAGGGCGGCGATCTCGGGGTAGCTCAGCCCCAGGACATCGCGAAGGGCGACCACCTCGGCGAGGTCGGGATGCACCGAGTCGAAGGCGTCGAGCAGGTCGAGGCGGGTGCCCGCGACCACGCTGGTCCGTCGGGGGTCGGCCTGGTCGGGCAGCGGCACGCCCTCGGCCTCCAGGCGGCAGCGGCGGCGCAGCGTGCGGTACGTGGAGCGGGCCCGGTTGGCGGTCAGCCGGTGCAGCCAGGTGCGGAACGAGGAGCGCCCCTCGAACCGGGTGATGCCGCCGGCCAGCGCCAGCAGGGTGTCCTGGCAGGCTTCTTCGGCGTCCTCCCGGCTGGGCAGGAATCGGGCGCACAGCCGCAGCACCTCCGGGCGCACCGCGACCAGCAGGGCGTTCAGCGCGGCCGGGTCGCCGTGCGCGGCGGACCGGGCCAGGGCGTCGATGTCGTCCGCGTCGGGCATGCCGGGTGTCCAATGCTCGCCGGTGCCGATCCCTGAGCGTACGACCGGTGCCGGCGCGGCGGCCCCGTACCGTCCGGCACCCGACGCGTAATTGGCGCGCTACTCGAAGCGGGACAGGTCCCCGGCGCCCCGGCGCAGGATCTCCGGCTCCGGCCCGGACAGGTCGATCACGGTCGTCGGCTCCTTGCCGCAGTCGCCGGCGTCGAGCACCGCGTCGAGTTGGTGGTCGAGCCGTTCCTTGATCTCCCAGCCCTGGGTCATCGGCTCCTCGTCGCCGGGCAGGACCAGCGTGCTGGACACCAGCGGCTCGGCCAACTCGGCCAGCAGCGCCTGGGTGACGGTGTGCCGGGGCACCCGCACGCCGACGGTCCGCTTCTTCGGGTGCAGCATCCGGCGGGGCACCTCCCGGGTGGCCGGCAGGATGAACGTGTAGCTGCCCGGGGTGGACGCCTTCACCAGGCGGAAGACCGAGTTGCTGATCTGGACGAACTGACCCAGCTGGGCGAAGTCGTGGCAGACCAGCGTGAAGTGGTGCCGATCGTCGAGGTGTCGGATCTGCCGTATCCGGTCCAGCCCGTCCTGGTTGCCCAGTTGGGTGCCGAGCGCGTAGCAGGAGTCCGTCGGGTAGGCGACCAGCCCACCGCCGCGGATCAGGTCGGCGACCTGCCCGATGACCCGGGTCTGTGGGTTCTCCGGGTGTACGTCGTAGTACCTCGCCATCCTCCGAGCCTAGGCGTACCCGGGGGCGATCAGGAGACGAGGGCCACCCTCGGCGCGGACGGTGGAGCCGCCGAGATCACCTCGGTAGGGTAGGTCCCGGTCGGCTCCGACCAACAAGATCCACACCGCCGGGGGGCGCCACGCATGGCTGATTCGTTCGCGCATCTGCACGTGCACACCGAGTACTCGATGCTCGACGGAGCGGCCCGACTGAAGGACCTGTTCGCCGAGGCCAAGCGGTTGGGCATGTCCGCTGTGGCGATCACCGACCACGGCAACATGCACGGCGCGAACGACTTCTACAACCAGGCGATGGCCGCCGGGATCACCCCGATCCTGGGCGTCGAGGCGTACGTGGCGCCGGAGTCGCGCTATCACAAGGCTCGGGTCAAGTGGGGTCGCCCGGAGCAGAAGAGCGACGACATCTCCGGTAACGGCGCGATCACCCACAAGACCATGTGGGCGAAGAACGCGCAGGGCCTGAAGAACCTCTTCACCCTCAACTCGCGCGCCTCCATGGAGGGGCACTACGTCAAGTGGCCCCGGATGGACATGGAGCTGATCGCCGAGCACGCCGAGGGGATCATGGCCACCACCGGCTGCCCGTCCGGCGCGGTGCAGACCCGGCTGCGGCTGGGCCAGTTCGACGAAGCCCTCAAGGTCGCCGCCAGCTACCAGGACATCTTCGGCAAGGACAACTACTTCCTGGAGATCATGGATCACGGCCTCTCCATCGAGAGCCGGGTCCGCGAGGGGCTCACCGAGATCGCCCGCAAGCTGGACATCCCGCCGGTGGTCACGAACGACTCCCACTACACCCACGAGGCGCAGGCCACCGCCCACGACGTGCTGCTCTGCGTACAGACCGGCAGCAACATCGACGACCCCAACCGGTTCCGGTTCGAGGGCGGCGGCTACTTCATCAAGAGCGCCGACCAGATGCGCGCTGTGGACTCGTCCGAGCTGTGGCAGGAGGGCTGCCGCAACACCCTGCTGGTGGCCGAGAAGGTCGACCCGAAGGGCATGTTCGAGTTCCACAACCTGATGCCGCGCTTCCCGGTGCCCGAGGGGGAGACCGAGGAGTCCTGGTTCCGTAAGGAGACCTTCGCCGGCCTGGCCCGCCGCTACCCGAGCGGCATCCCGGAGGGGCACGTCGTCCAGGCGGAGTACGAGCTGGGCGTCATCAACCAGATGGGCTTCCCGTCCTACTTCCTCGTGGTCGCCGACTTCATCCAGTGGGCGAAGAACCAGGGCATCGCCGTAGGCCCGGGCCGTGGTTCGGCCGCCGGGTCGCTCGTCGCGTACGCGCTGGGCATCACCGACCTGGACCCGATCCAGCACGGCCTGATCTTCGAGCGGTTCCTCAACCCCGAGCGGGTCTCGATGCCGGATGTCGACATCGACTTCGACGAGCGTCGGCGCGGCGAGGTGATCAAGTACGTCACCGACAAGTGGGGTGACGACAAGGTCGCCCAGATCGCCACCTTCGGCACGATCAAGGCGAAGGCCGCGATCAAGGACTCGGCCCGGGTGCTCGGCTTCCCGTACGCGGTCGGCGACCGGATCACCAAGGCGATGCCACCGGCGGTGATGGGCAAGGACATTCCCCTCACCGGCATCTTCGACAACAAGCACCCCCGCTACGCCGAGGCGGGCGAGATCCGCGGCCTGTACGACTCCGACCCGGACGTCCGCAAGGTGATCGACACGGCAAAGGGCATCGAGGGGCTGATCCGGCAGACCGGTGTGCACGCCGCCGGCGTCATCATGTCCGCCGAGCCGATCATCGAGCACATCCCGTTGATGCGCCGCGACGCCGACGGAGCGATCATCACGCAGTTCGACTACCCGACCTGCGAGTCGCTCGGGCTGCTGAAGATGGACTTCCTCGGCCTGCGCAACCTGACGATCATCGACGACGCGGTCAAGAACATCGAACTGAACCACGGCCTCAAGCTCGATCTGCTGGGCCTGCCGCTGGACGACAAGGCCGCGTACGAGCTGCTGGCCCGCGGTGACACCCTGGGCGTGTTCCAGCTCGACGGTGGGCCGATGCGGTCACTGCTGCGGTTGATGAAGCCTGACAACTTCGAGGACATCTCCGCCGTCCTGGCCCTGTACCGACCCGGCCCGATGGGCGTCGACTCGCACACCAACTACGCGCTGCGCAAGAACGGCCTCCAGGAGATCACGCCGATCCACCCGGAGCTGGAGGAGCCGCTGCGGGAGATCCTGGCGCCCACCCACGGCCTGATCGTCTACCAGGAGCAGGTGCAGCGCGCCGCGCAGATCCTCGCCGGCTACACCCTCGGTCAGGCGGACCTGCTGCGCCGGGCCATGGGTAAGAAGAAGAAGGAGATCCTCGACAAGGAGTTCATCCCGTTCCGGGACGGCTGCCGCGAGCGCGGCTACTCCGACGAGGCGATCCAGGCCGTGTGGGACGTCCTGGTGCCGTTCGCCGGGTACGCCTTCAACAAAGCGCACTCCGCGGCGTACGGCCTGGTCTCCTACTGGACCGCGTACCTGAAGGCGCACTACCCGGCCGAGTACATGGCCGGGTTGCTGACCAGCGTCGGCGACGACAAGGACAAGATGGCGCTCTACCTGGCCGAGTGTCGCCGGATGCGCATCCAGGTGCTGCCGCCGGACGTGAACACCTCGGCCGGGCCGTTCACCCCGGTCGGCAAGGACATCCGCTTCGGCCTGGCCGCCGTGCGTAACGTCGGCGCGAACGTGGTCGCCTCGATCATGCGCTGCCGGGAGGAGAAGGGCGAGTACGCCGACTTCTACGACTTCCTCTCCAAGGTGGACGCGGTGGTCTGCAACAAGAAGACCATCGAATCGCTGATCAAGGCGGGCGCGTTCGACTCCCTCGACCACCCCCGCAAGGGCCTGCTCGCTGTGCACGCCGACGCGATCGACGCGTACGCCGACGTCAAGCGCAAGGAGGCCGTCGGCCAGTACGACCTGTTCGGCGCCGGCTTCGGTGACGCCGACACCGGCAGCACCACTGTGATGCCGACCATCGGCGACAGTGAGTGGGACAAGCGCGACAAGCTGGCCTTTGAGCGGGAGATGCTCGGCCTGTACGTCTCCGACCACCCGCTGTTCGGCCTGGAGCACATCCTCAACGCGGCAGCCGACACCACCATCGCCTCGCTGGCCGAGGAGGGCGCGGTGCCCGACGGGGCGGTCGTCACCCTCGCCGGCATCCTCTCCGGGGTGCAACGCCGGGTCACCAAGCAGGGCCGGGCCTGGGCATCGGCCACCCTGGAGGACCTGGCCGGTGGGGTGGAGACACTGTTCTTCCCGAACACCTACGAGGTGATCGGGCAGTACATCGCCGAGGACGCCATCGTGGTGGTCAAGGGTCGGGTGGACCGCCGCGACGACACCCCACGGATCATGGCGATGGACATGTCCATGCCGGACGTCAGCACCAGCGCCACCAACAAGCCGGTCACCCTCACCATCCCGGTGCACCGCTGCACACCACCGCTGGTGGAGAAACTCAAGGAGACCCTTGTGCTGCACCCCGGCGACACCGAGGTGCACGTCAAACTCCAGAACGGCGGGCGCACCACCACCCTGCGGCTGGGTCCGTTCCGGGTGGCGGCGACGACCGCGCTGATGGGTGACCTGAAGAGCGTCCTCGGCCCGGCCAACGTGAGCTGAGCGGGCCTCGGTCCGGCCGGCGTGCGCCGGCCGGACCGCCAGGCTCAGCCCCGCTCGGGGGCGCTGATCTCCCGCAGCTGGCCGTCGGCCAGCCGCAACCAGCGCTGCACGCCGATCTCGGCGAGGAACCGTTCGTCGTGGCTGACCACCACGAACGCCCCCTGGTACGCCGACAGCGCGCTCTCCAACTGACCCACGCTGACGAGGTCCAGGTTGTTCGTCGGCTCGTCGAGCAGCAGCAGTTGCGGCGCCGGTTCGGCGCAGAGCACACACGCCAGGGTGGCGCGCAGCCGTTCACCGCCGGAGAGCACCCCGACGGGCAGGTTCACCCGGGCGCCCCGGAACAGGAACCGGGCCAGCAGGTTCATCCGCTTGGCGTCCGGCAGGTTCGGCGCGTACGCGGCGAAGTTCTCCGCGACCGTGCTGTCGAGGTCCAGCAGGTCCAGCCGTTGCGACAGGTACGCGATCCGCCCGTCGCCGCGCTTCAGCTCACCGCCGGACGGTTGCAGGTCACCCTGGACCAGGCGCAGCAGGGTCGACTTGCCGACGCCGTTCGCCCCGGTGAGCGCGATCCGTTCCGGACCCCGGATCACCAGGTCGGCGCCGTCGCCGCCGAACAGCTCCCGGTCGTCGAAGCGGGCCCGCATCCCGTGGCCGGAGAAGACGGTGCGCCCGCCCGGAACTGTGGTGTCCGGCAGGTCAACGACGATCCGGTCCTCGTCGCGTACCGCCCGGCCGGCCTCGTCGAGTCGAGCCTTGGCCTGACCGAGCCGGGACGAGTGGGTTTCCTGCGCCCTGCCCGCCGACTCCTGCGCGCTGCGCTTCAACCCGCCGGCGACGATCCGGGCCAGGCCGGCGTTCTTCAGGTTCTTCGAGGCGTTGCTGGCCCGCCGGTCGGCCCGCTCCCGGGCCTGCTGCATCTCCCGCTTCTCCCGCTTGACCTCCTGCTCGGCGTTGCGCAGGTTGCTCTCGGCCACCTCCCGCGCCGCCTGCACCGCCTCGGTGTACGCGGTGAAGTTGCCCCCGTACCAGCGGATCTCGCCCTGGTCCAGCTCGGCGATGCGGTCCATCCGGTCCAGTAGTTCCCGGTCGTGGCTGACCAGCAGCAGGCACCCGGACCAGTCGGTCAGCACGTCGTAGAGCTTGTGCCGGGCCTCCAGGTCCAGGTTGTTCGTCGGCTCGTCGAGCAGCAGCACGTCCGGGCGGCGCAGCAGTTGGGCCGCCAGACCGAGGGAGACCACCTGGCCTCCGCTGAGGGTGTGCAGCCGCCGGTCGAGTTCCAGGTCACCGAGGCCGAGCCGGTCCAGTTCGGCGCGGGTGCGTTCCTCGATGTCCCAGTCGTCTCCGATGGTGGCGAAGTGCTCCTCGCTGGCATCGCCGGTCTCGATGGCGTGCAACGCCGCGATTCGCTCGGCCACGCCCAGCACCTGCGCCACGCTCAGGTCGCCGACCAGCGGCAGCGTCTGCGGAAGGTAGCCGAGCACCCCGTCGACGGTGACGCTGCCGCCGCTGGGCCGCAGCTCCCCGGCGATCAGCCGCAGCAGGGTGCTCTTGCCGGCGCCGTTGGGCGCGACCAGGCCGGTGCGACCGCCCGGCACGGTGAAGGACAGCTCCGAGAAGACCGGGGTGTCGTCCGGCCAGGAGAAGGACAGATTCGAGCAGACGATGAAAGCATCAGACATGCGAGTGACCTCAAAGGGTGGGGTGGGCGCGCCTCAGCCGCCCGACGACAACGGGAACCGGTGGAACGACGTCATGGCCACGGCGGCTGCGCCTACGCGCGCCGAACCGATGGCCGAACATGTCCGGTCTCACCCGGAGATGTCGTCGTCACCCGCCATGTCTGGTCTCCCTGGTCGTACCGCCAACCCAACTCCGCCGAGTCTAACAACGGATCTTCGCCCCGCCACCGGGTTCCTGATCAGATGGCGCTCCGCCGTGCGGAACAGCCACGCCCGGCGCTACGGAAGCGCGCATCGTCGAGATCCGCGCAACATCAGGGTTGTTGCTGTCTCGCGCGCGTCGGAGGCAGCAAAAACAGGGAAACTGCTCGGATCTTGACGATGAGCGCGGGGCGTGGGGCGCGTCAGCGGGGGCGGTACTCGACCTCGGGGCGGCCGGGGGTGCCGTAACGGGGGGTGCGGGCGGCCCGGTCGACAGTCACCAGGTACTCCAGGTAGCGGCGGGCGGTCACCCGGGAGATGCCGGTCAGCGCGCTCACCTCGGTCGCGGACAGTCCGACCTCCGGGCGGGAGCCGTCGGTGAGCGCGGCGCGTACCCGATCGAGGGTTTGCGCGTCGAGCCCCTTGGGCAGGCTGTGCCCGGCGGTGCCGCGCAGGGTGGCGAACATCTGGTCGACCTCGTGCTGGGCGGCGACCTCGCCGTCGGCGAGCGCCTGGGCGCGGTAGTCGGCGTACCGCTCCAGCTTGTCGCGGAACGCGGCGAACGTGAACGGCTTGAGCAGGTAGTGGGTCACCCCGAGGGATACGGCGGTGCGTACCACCGCCAGGTCCCGCGCGGAGGTCACCGCGAGCACGTCGACGCTGCTGCCGGCCGCGCGCAGCGCCCGGCAGACGTCCAGGCCGTGCAGGTCGGGCAGCCGAAAATCAAGGAGTACGAGGTCCACGTCGCCGCCGTCGTTGGCGCGCAGGGCCGCCATCGCCGCCCGCGCGGTGTGCGCCATCCCGACCACCACGAAACCGGGAACCCGTTCGGTGTACGCGCTGTGCGCCTCGGCCAGCAGCGGCTCGTCCTCGACGACCAGCACCCGGATGTCGCTCATCGGCGTGCCCCGACGACCGGTAGTCGGACGGTGAACAGGCTGCCGCCGTCGTCCGAGCGACAGACCTCGGCGTTACCGCCGTGCCGGCGCACCACCTGCCCGACCAGTGCCAGGCCGAGGCCGCGGCCGGTGCTCTTGGTGGACCAGCCGCGCCGGAACGCGTCGGCGACCCGCTCCGGTGCCAGCCCGGGGCCGCTGTCGGCGACCCGGACCACCAGTTCGTCGTCGGCCGTACCGACGAAGACCCGCACCCGGCGCGGCGGCGGCGTGCCGGCGACCGCCTCCAGGGCGTTGTCGACCAGGTTGCCGACCACTGTGAGCAGGTCACCGGTGGGCAGTGGGCTGTCGTCGAGGCGGCAGTCCGGCTCGATGACCAGGTCCACCCCGCGCTCGCCGGCCTGTGCGGACTTGCCGAGCAGCAGGGCGGCCAACGCCGGCTCGGTCACCGCGCCGACCACCCGGTCGGTCAGTTGCTGGGCGAGGGCCAGGTCCCGGGTGCCGAGCCGGACGGCGTCGTCGGCGCGGCCCAGCTCCACCAGGGTCAGCACTGTGTGCAGCCGGTTGGCCGACTCGTGGGTCTGCGCCTGCAACGCCTCGGTCAGCGCCCGCACCGAATCCAGCTCGCTGGCCAGCGTGCGCAACTCGGTCTGGTCGCGCAGGGTCAGCACGGTGCCGAGCACCGCGCCCTCGAAGCGGGTGGTCCGCTGGTTGGCGACGAGCACCCGGTCACCGGCGAGGATCGGCTCGTCACGGGCGTCACGCCCGGAGTCGAGCAGCTCGGCCACCGCGGGCGGCAGGTCGATCCCGGCCACCGGCTGGTCGATCACCGGCGCGTCCGCGTCGAGCCCCAACAGCCGGCGGCCCTCGTCGTTGACGAGCGCCACCCGACGATCGGTGGTCAGCACGACGAGCCCTTCGCGCACCGAGTGCAGAACGGCGTCGTAGTACTCGTACATCCGGGTCATCTGCGCCGGCCCCAGGCCGTGCGTCTGGCGACGGAGCCGGCGGCTGAGCAGCCAGGAGCCCATCGCGGCGAGCGCCAGAGCCGGCGCGGCCACACCGAAGAGCACCGGCAACTGGCCGAGCAACTTACGGTCGATCGCACGGGTGGTGATGCCCACCGAGACCAGACCGACGAGGCGCCGCTGCTCGTCGTACACCGGAACGACAGCGCGCACCGACTCGCCGAGCGTGCCGACGTTTGTGGTGGTGAACGGGCGGCCGGCCAGCGCCGGCCCGATCTCGCCGACGAACGGCTCGCCGATCCGTTCCCGGGTGGGGTGCGAGAAACGGGTGCGGTCGGGGGCCATCACCACCACGAAGTCGATGCCCGTGGCCTTCCGGATCGATTCGGCGTACGGCTGGAGGACCCTCGCGGGGTCGGTGGTGGCGAGGGCCGCGCGGACGTCGGGGGAGCCGGCCACGGTCTGCGCCACCGCGAGCACCTCCTCCTGCGCGGCCTGACGCGCGTCGCTGCGGGCCAGCCAGACGGCGCCCGCCGCGCCGGCCAGCACGAGCAGCGTCACCACCATCGCCTGGAGGGCGAAGAGTTGCCCCGCGATGCTCCACTGGCGTCGGGCCACCTCCACCACCTCCTTGTCACGCCACCGTTGACGCCGTCGCGGTGAACAGAATGACCGCAAGGCTGTCAACGGGTGAGACGCGCTTCACATTGTCGACATGGACACCACCGCACCCGACACCACCCCGGCACCGGCGGTCCGCCGGGACCGTACCCGTTTCCTGTATCTGGCCGTCATCGTGGCCGTGGTCGCAGGCATCGTGGTCGGCCTGGTCGCCCCCGATTTCGGCAAGGAACTCAAGCCGATCGGCACCGGCTTCGTCAACCTGATCAAGATGATGATCAGCCCGGTCATCTTCTGCACCATCGTGCTCGGCGTCGGCTCCGTCCGGCAGGCCGCGAAGGTCGGCAAGGTCGGCGGCCTGGCCCTCGGCTACTTCCTGACCATGTCGACTGTCGCGCTCGCCATCGGCCTGGTCGTCGGCAACCTCATCCACCCCGGCTCCGGCCTGAACCTCGGCCCGGAGCTCGCCGGCTCCGGCAAGGCCGCCGCCGGTGACGAGGCCGCCGGTACGGCGGACTTCCTGCTCGGGATCATCCCGACGACGCTGCTCTCCTCGCTGACCGAGGGCAAGGTGCTCCAGACGCTGCTGGTCGCCCTGCTTGTCGGCTTCGCCGTCCAGGCCATGGGCCGGCGGGGTGAGCCGGTTCTCAGCGCGATCACCGTCATCCAGCGGGTCGTCTTCAAGGTCCTCGCCATGATCATGTGGCTGGCGCCGATCGGCGCGTTCGGCGCGATGGCCGCCGTGGTCGGCGCGACCGGCGTGGACGCCCTCAAGAGCCTCGCCCAGATCATGGTGGGCTTCTACGCCACCTGTCTGATCTTCGTGCTGGTCTTCCTGGGCGCGCTGCTGTGGTTCGTGGCCCGGGTCTCGATCTTCTCGCTGCTGCGTTACCTGGGCCGGGAGTTCCTGCTGATCCTGTCCACCTCGTCGTCGGAGTCGGCGCTGCCGCGGTTGATCGCCAAGATGGAGCACTTCGGCGTGAGCAGGCCGGTCGTCGGCATCACGGTGCCAACCGGCTACTCGTTCAACCTGGACGGTACGGCGATCTACCTGACCATGGCGTCGCTGTTCATCGCCGACGCGCTGGGCAAACCGCTGGCCATCGGCGAGCAGATCTCGCTGCTGCTGTTCATGATCATCGCCTCGAAGGGCGCCGCCGGGGTCACCGGCGCGGGGCTGGCCACGCTGGCCGGCGGCCTCCAGTCACACCGGCCGGACCTCGTCGACGGGGTCGGGCTGATCGTCGGCATCGACCGGTTCATGTCGGAGGCCCGGGCGCTGACCAACTTCGCCGGCAACGCGGTGGCGACAGTACTGGTGGGGACCTGGACCGGAGAGTTCGACAGGGATCGGGCGGCTGCGGTGCTGAGCGGCAACGACCCGTTCGACGAGGCCACCATGGTCGACGAGCACGACGACGACGAGGCGGCGACGCCGCGCGCAGACGAGAAGGAGGCCGCGCCGGCCGGAGTGCCGGCCTGATCCGCGGCGTGGCCGGGGTCGCGGCGGCCGGGTGCCGCCGCGACCCTCGACCGCGAGGTGTCAGCGTCGGCGTGCACGCCACATCGTGTGTTCCCTGGAGATCGCCGTTTCGGTGTCATTCACGAACCGCGACAACTCGGCTTCCGAGCTGATCCGGGTGGCGAGGGACCCGATGGCGGCAAGCTCCTGACTTGCCAGGGCATAGGCGGTGGCCACCCCGGAGTGTTGCCGCGTCTGCGTCCACGCCGCGCCGGCCGCGACCGCCGCGGCGGCCACTCCGAGCAGGTCGAGGTCGGTCAGCCCGGCAGCCCTCGACACGGCCAGGGTCACCCCGGCTATCTCCAGCACGAGCATGCCGACCGACCAGCGGGTCGCCCGCGCCCGATTCGACAGCGATCGCTCGGCGTACCAGGCTCGCTGGGCCTCCAGGCGGCCGGTCAGGTACGCGGCGCGGCGGTCCGCAAGGGAGGCCGCCCGTAGTTTCCGCATTCCTTCCGTGATTTGTTGCCCGGCCACCGCTGGGGCGGCCAACCCGGCGGCCGACATGTCCCGGGTCAGACCCAACAGCCGGTTGGTGAATTCCTCGACGCTTTCCAACTCGCTCCGCGATCGGGGAAAAGGATCCGCCGCCATGGTGAATCGCCACGTGAGCGACTTGATGGATTCGGAGAGGGCTCTGCCGACGTACCACCGTTCGTCGGGGCGATTGGTAAGGAGGAAGACCTCGACGATCGAGGTGGCGGCGAAGGCGCCCGCCGCGAGCGCCGGGCCCAGGGCAAAATTGTCGAGCTTCCAGGTGGCGACCCCCGCGACGGCGGCCACCAGGAGCAAAGACAGCCGCAGCGCGATCAGGGTTGCGTACACGTGTTGGCCGCGTTGCGACTCGTAGGACACGGCGCGCTGAAACGGGGGAAGATCCTCGGCCTTCAGCATGTCGTTGACCTCTCGACAGAACGTCCAGGGTGTCGGCGGGGTGAGCAGTCGGTACGCAGGCTGTGTAGACAGTAGACGCCCCCGTCCACCCCAACCGCCCGCAACGACCCCCACCCCACCCCCACCCCGGCCGGCGATGATCAAGAGGTTTGCGTCACGACACGCCGCGGCGGATGACGCAAAGATCTTGATCATCCGTGGGCGCGGTGGGGCGCCCGGGGCTACGGCGTGGTGGTCTTGTCGCAGGGGGTGCCGATGCCGACGTTGACGCGGTCGGTTTGGCCGTTCGACGTCACGATCAGTGGTACGCAGGCGGCCCGCGCGACCCAAGTGCCGCCGACGAAGGCCATCCACTGGGCCTGCCCACCCTCAGGCGTGCAGGCGTGCACCGTGGCGGTCGCCCCGGGGATGCCGGTGCGGCCCCATCCGAGCCGGGCCTTGTCCTGCCAGCCCGGTGCCACCCGCAGGTCGACGACGCGGCCGGCGCGGACGACGAGCCCCCATTTGGCGAACAGTCGCGCCGCCGGATCGGCCTCCCCGGATGTCTCTGCCGACAGCACGGGGGCGTCGGGCACCGCCACGTCTTTCCCCACCAACCGGTAGCCCGCCGGCGGTGCCGGCAGCGTGTCGACCGATGGCGTGCAGGGCGGCACCCCAACGCTGGCGCCCGTCGACGGCGCCGCGCTGTTGGCCGGCGGCGTGGTGCGCTGGCGCGAGTCACCTGCCGACGTGCAGGCGGACAGGACCAACGCCAGGCACAGGAAGCCACACCAGGCCGTGGCGCGGCCGGTCCGGCGTTCTGCGGAATTCGAATTCATTCGATATTCATAGCAGGTTACCGATATACGCGTTGGTAACATCGCGGTGGGCGACAGTGCTCGTGCCGATAGTGGAGTTATGTCTAAATGAACGATCGGTAAGCAGTCGATCTTGCGTGTGACAAATCCAACTGTCGCTTTTCCAGCGGCCACAGAAATTGGGCGCGTAAAGCTCGGCGGGTACCTTCCTGTCGTGCCAGACGCCTCTCGACAGTTGATTGCCGATCGCTATCGGCTGGTCCGTCCGCTCGGTCAGGGCGGGATGGGCCGCGTGTGGCAGGCCCGCGACGAGATGCTCCAGCGCGACGTCGCCATAAAGGAGTTGGTGGCACCGCCCGGCCTGCGCGACGACGAACGCCGGGAGATGCGCGAACGGTCCATGCGCGAGGCGCGGGCCGTCGCCCGCCTGGGCCACCCCAATGTGGTACGCGTCTTCGACGTGCTGCACGCGGGCGGCGACCCCTGGATCGTGATGGAGCTTGTGCCGTCCCGGTCCCTGCATCAGGTGCTCGAAGCCGAGGGGTCGATGCCGGCGGACCGCGCTGCACGGATCGGGCTGGGCATCCTGGGTGCGCTGCGCGCCGCACACCAGGCCGGCGTGCTGCACCGGGACGTCAAGCCGGCCAACGTGCTGCTCGGCGACGACGGCAGAGTGGTGCTTACCGACTTCGGTCTGGCCACCCTCCCCGGCGACCCACGGATGACGCAGACCGGGATGGTGCTCGGCTCGCCGGCGTTCCTCGCGCCCGAGCGGGCCACCGACGGCGACGTGGGGCCGGCGGCCGACCTGTGGTCGCTCGGCGCCACCCTCTACGCGGCGGTCGAGGGACGTACCCCGTACCACCGCTCGTCTCCGATCGCCACGCTGGCAGCCCTCGCCACCGAGCCGCCACCGCCGGCGCGACGAGCCGGTCGGCTGACCCCGCTCCTGGAAGGACTGCTGCGCCGCGAGCCGGATCAGCGGATCAGCGCCGATGAGGCGGATCGTCTCCTGCGGCAGGCCGCCACCCCGGACGTGCCAGCCGCCGAGGTGAGCACCACAGACGGCGGGCCGCTAACCCGGCTCACCGCCACGACGGCCACCGCCCCCGCCGGCGACGGGCCCCGTCCGACGATCGTGCCCGAGTTCGTCACCGCCGAGCCCGGTCCGCCCACGTCGCCGACTGTCCCCACGTCGCCGACTGTCCCCGCCGGGCCGGCGTCCGGGGCGGGCCGCAAGCGTCGGGCTCGTCTGATCGGGTCGATCGGGGCCGCCGCGCTGCTCGTCGTCCTGCTGGCGACCACGTCCCTGCTTGAAGGCGGGCTGTTCGGTGGCGCGGGTGACGGCGGAGTGGCGGCGCCGGCAGTGAACCCGTCGCCGATAGCCGAGACGCCGGTGTCCAGGGTGCTGCCACCGGCGCCCGCGGGCTGGCGCTACTACCGTGACGATCCCCGCTTCCTCGTACCGGTGCCGGACGGCTGGCAGGCGCGGCGCGACGGTGAGCGCGCCGCGTTCCGCGAGCCGGACGGCAGTCGCGTGCTCGTCGTCGACGAGCTTCGGTCCATCCCAGCGGACCTGGTCACCGAGTTGCGGGAGCGAGAGGGTGCGCAGCGCGGGCAGTACGCCGACTACCGGCAGGTCCGCCTCGACGCGCTGCGCTACCAGCTGCGGGCCGCCGAATGGGAGTGGACGTACACCGACGAGGACGGCACGCCGATGCACATGCTGAGCCGTGCCTTCGTCGGCCACAACGGGCACGCGTACTCGATCGACTGGACCACCTCCGCCGCCGAATGGTCCGCGAGCGCCGCCGTCTTCGCGCTGATCGCTGATGGTTTCCAGGGCCTGCCGGTCGTGGGTGTCCCGCCGTCCCGACCCGCTGGACCGCCATCATCAGCGAGCGCGGGGCCGCCGTCGCCCGGGACGGGCAGCGGCACGACGATCGGCCCGGGAAATGCGACGCAGCAGCCGGCTGCCCCGCCGCCGCCGTCCCCCACGCAGGGCGGCACGCCCGCCGGCAAGCAGATCTCCAGCTTCGCCAGTGACCGCTGCATCGACATCCCGGACGGCAACGCTGTCGCCGGCGCGCGGCTGCAGATCTGGGACTGTCGGCGGACCGCGAAGCAGCTGTGGACCTTCCCGGCGGATGGCACGGTCCGTTCGATGGGCAAGTGCCTGGATGTCGCCGGCCACTCCACCGAGGACGGTGCTGCCGTCCAACTGGCCGACTGTTCCGGCGCGGCATCGCAGAGGTTCACCCTCAACAAGGCGTACGACCTGGTGAACACCAGGGCGGACAGGTGCGTCGACGTGCTCGACTCGAACCCGAACAACGGCGCCCGGCTGCAGATCTGGCCGTGCAACGGCAACGCCAACCAGAAGTGGCGGGCCAACTGAGCGCTGACGGCAGGGGCTGCGGTGGTTACGGTCGTGGATGCCGAGGTTTCCCGACCGTTCGAGGAGTGATCGCATGCCCCCCTCTCCGTCCCGGCTCTTCGCCGAGCTAGCGACGGCCGAACCACCGGCCGAGACCAGAGTGGTCATGCGACGTGCGGTGGTGCTCGGCGGCAGCATGGCCGGGTTGCTGGCGGCCCGGGTGTTGAGCGACCACGCCGAGGAAGTGCTGATCATCGAACGGGATCCGTCCGATGTCGACGCCGGGCCCCGCCCGGGTGTGCCCCAGGGCAGTCAGGTGCACGCGCTGCTGCCCGCCGGTCAGGTCCAGTTGGAGCGCTGGTTCCCCGGCATCGCCGACGAGGCGCTCGCGCTCGGCGCCCCGCCGCCGCCACGCGACCCGAGCACGGCGAAGATCTTCGTGAACGGCATGTTGGGTCTGCCGCCCGCGCCGACCGGCACCGGGCCTGCCCTGATCACGACGCGTCCGTTCCTGGAGGCGCTGGTCCGGCGGCGCACCCTCGCCGTCGACAACATCCGGATGGTGTACGGCCGGGCGGAGGGCCTGCTCTTCGACGAACGGCGGGTCACCGGCGTCCGGTACCTGCCCGAGGGGGGCACCGAGCCCGTCGTCGAAGCGGCCGACCTGGTGGTCGACGCGATGGGGCGGTCCAGCCGGTTGAGCGACTGGCTGGCCGAGCACGGCTGGCCGCGCCCGCCGATGCACCGCATGCCGATCAAACTGAACTACGCCACGGCCCTCTTCACGCGCGACGAGAAGGTCAGCGACGCCTGGGTGGCGGTCTTCCACACCATGGCGGGCAAGGGGCGCACCGCCCGGATCGGTGGGATCAACTCGGTCGAGGGGGACCGCTGGATCATGCTGGTGGCCGGCTACGACGGGGACCGACCCAGCCGCGACGTCGCCGACTTCACCGCCCGCTGCCGGGAGCACTACCCGCAGATGTTCGGTGACATCGCCGAACACGGGGAGATGCTCGGTGGGGTGGTCACGTACCACCAGGCGGACAGCCGACGCCGCGACTTCCACAAGCTCGACCGGCTGCCCGCCGGGCTGGTCGCCGCCGGTGACGCGGTCGCGTCCTTCAACCCGGTGTACGGCCAGGGCATGACCTCCGCGACGCTGCACGCCTCCTGCCTGTCGAAGTACCTGCGCTCCGGTCCGAAGCCGCACGACGAGCCCGCACGGGCGTACTTCGACCAGGTTCGGGTGGTGGTCGACGCCGCCTGGCAGATCTCCACCACCGCCGACATCGAGCTGCCGCACGTCGACGGGCCCTACCCGCCCGGTTACAAGGTCACCAAGTGGTTCGGGGATCTGCTCTTCCGGGCGTCGCTGACCGATCCGGTGCTCAACGCACGGCTGGGTCGGGTCACCACCATGCTCGACCACCCGGCCGCCCTGAGCCGTCCCGGCACCCTGTTCCGGGCCCTCCGACTCGGTCTGCTCGGCAGCGTCCGACGGTGATTCGTCGCCAAACCCGCCGCCCCCGCCGAGGCGCGGTGGAGAATGGTGGGCCGGGGAGGGGTGCTGCGACGAACCCGGGGGAGCGGTCGTGCTCGGAACCAGCCTCCTTGGCCGGCTTCGCCGCCGTGACCCAGGTGACGCCATCCTGCGACGCGCGGCCCGACTGACGCTCGTCGCGTCCGTCGTCTTCTACGGCTGCCGGTACGGGGCGGGCAACTCGACGCTCGCCACCTACGGGCTGTTCGGCACGATCGCCGCCGGGTCGTTCGCGCAGCTGCCCGGCCCGGCGCCGCAACGGGCGCGGATCCTCGTGTTGTCGTTGCCGGCGGTGTGGGCGCTGATCGCGGTGGGCTCACTGGTGGCGTGGAGCACGTGGGCGGCCGCCGGCGGCATGCTGGTCGTCGGGTTCGTGGTGGCGTTCGCCGGGGTCGGCAACCCACGCCTGGTGGGGTTGGCCAGCGCGTTCCAGCTCTTCTACATCCTGGCGTCGTTCCCGCCGTACCAGCCGGGCACCCTGCCGGAACGACTCGGCGGGGTGACGCTCGCCGTCGTGCTGCTCGCCGCCGCCGAGGTGTTCGTCTGGCCCGACCCGGTGCCGGTCTCCTACCGGCAGCGCCTCGCCGAGGCGGCGGACGGCGTCGCCGCCTTCCTCGACGCCGCCGCCGACAGGTTGACCGACCCGCACGCCGCCGCTGGTGATCGGGACACGCGGCGCGGGCGGGCGTACGACGTGGTGGCGGCGATCGAGCTGAACCGCAGCCCTCCGGCGTGGGCGCCCTCCGCGGCGGGCGTTCAGGACCGGGCGTTGCGGATCTGCGCCGCCGCGTTACGGGAGGTGCTCGCCGAGGCGGACCGGTTGGCGGCGGACGCCCCGCCGGAGCCGATCCCGGACCTGGCGGCGGCCCGTCTGCTGCGCTCGTGCGCGGACACCACCCGCGCCGCCGGCCGGAGCCTGTCGCCGGGGGCCCCTGCGGTAGCCCCCGCCGACCTGGACGTGGCGGTCGGACGAGCCGAGGCGGCGTACCCCGTGGGAGAGGGCCGGGTCCGCGACGCGCCGGACGTACCCCGGTTGTGTCGGGACGCGACAGCGCTGGCCCTCGCGGACCAGGTGCGGGTCTTCGCCGTCGGTTCCCGGGTGGCCACCGGGGTGCGGCTCGACGACGACGCCTCCTCGGGGCTGTTCGAGTACACCCGGCGCAGCCCGTGGACGCTGTACTGGTGGCAGTTCCGCTCCCACCTGGCGCCGCGCTCGGCCCACCTGCACAACTCGCTGCGGCTGGCCGTGGCGCTCGCCATCGCCCGGGTCGCCGCCGGAGTGTTGCAGCTGACCCACGGCTTCTGGGTCCTGCTGGCCACCCTCACGGTCCTGCGCACCTCGGCCTCCGACACCCGCACCGCGCTGCGGCCGGCCGTGCTGGGCACCATCATCGGCGCGGTGGTCAGCGGCGGGGTGATGCTCGTCGTCGACGAGCCGATCGTGTACGCCATCGTCCTGCCGATCACCCTGCTGCTGGCCTTCGGCGTCGGTCGCCTACTCGGGCCGGTGTGGCAGCAGGCGCTGTTCACCGTGCTGCTGACTGTCGTCTTCGCCCAGCTGAGCCCGGCAGGGTGGCGGCTCGCCGAGGCCCGCCTCGTCGACGTGCTGCTCGGAGCGGTGATCGGCGTCCTCGCCGGGGTGGCGATGTGGCCGCGCGGCGCGGGCCACGACCTGCGGCACAACGCCACCCGATACCTGAAGGCCAGCGCGGACGCCGTCGACCAGACCGTCCAGGCGGTGCTCGGCGACGCTCCGCCACCCGAGGGTGCCCTCAACCGTGTCCGTCGGCGGATGGTCCTGATCGACTCGTCGTACTGCCAGTACCACTCGGAGCGGCACGATCCGCACCGTCAGCAGGTGAACTGGGATGCCGTCCTGAGCACCGGGCACCACGTCGTGCCGGGCGCGGAGTCGCTGCTGCGACGCAACCCGCCCGGTTGCCTCGCCGGTTGGCCCGAGGCGGCGGCGCTGCTGCGGGACACCGCCGGGCGCCTGCGGTCGGCGTACGACGCCCTCGCCGACGAGGTCGCCCACGGCCCGACATCGGCCGGGGCACAGGTCTCGACCACCTGCGTCGACCAGCTGGACCGGATCCGTCCCCTCCTCGGCGAGGCCGACCTCCGGTCGGTCCGGCACCTGGTGGAGGCCGACAGGTGGCTCGCCAGCCTCGCCGACAGTCTCGCCCGGATCCACCCGCCTGTTGTCGGCGGGCCGACCGGCCACCGCGACTAGCCCTGACGAGCAGTCACCACGGCGCCGGACCGTTGTCGTCGAAGAAGCCGCCGGTTTCACCGTCATCGTCAACGGTGGCCCAGTACACCGAGGCGCGCGCACCCTCGTCTGTGCTCTTCACGCCCTTGAAGTTGTTCAGGTCGGTGGCGACGTAGCCCGGAGTCACCGCATTGATCTTTACGTGCGCCAGCTCCGGGTCGTCGAGGAAGGCGTTGGCGTACTTGACGGTCAGCATGTTCACCGCGGTCTTGGTGGCGGAGTAGGCGAACGACTCGTGCGAGCGGGCGAACATCGAGCCCTTCTCGGTGGCCTTCGCGAAGATCGCCGAGTCGCTGGAGAGGTTGACGATTCGCGCTGACGGCGACTTACGCAGAAGGGGCAACATGGCGTGGATGACCCGGACGGTGCCAAACACGTTGGTCTCGAACTCCGGGCGCAGGTCCTCGGCCGTCACCGCGACGGCCGGCTTGCGAATGAGCAGGCCGGCGTTGTTGACCAGAGCATCGAGGTGGCCGTACTCGCGGTCGATGAGCTCGGCCGCCCGCGCGACCGACGCGTCGTCGGTGACGTCGATCTGTACCGGTCGCACTGTGAGCCCCGTGTCAGCGAGTTCCTTGGCCGCTGCGGCACCCCGCTCGGTGTCGCGGCTTCCGAGGAGAACGGTGAGGCCGCGCTCGGCGAGCTGGCGTGCGGTCGCCAGACCGACACCCTTGTTTGCGCCGGTGACCAGCGCGATCTTCTTAGCGGACATGTCGTCGCTCCCTCAGGTGAAAGGCACGTAGGATCAGAACTGATAGTGCCCCTACACTTTAAACGTAGGGATCCTACGTTTGGCAACAACGGGAGGTGGCATGGTGGCGATCCCCACGTCGCGGCGGCCGAAACGCGCAGACGCCCGCCGCAACTTCGATGCCCTGCTCGTGACCGCCCGGGACGCGTTCGCCGAAGACGGCGCGCAGGCCTCACTCGAGGAGATCGCGCGACGGGCCGGCGTGAGCATCGCCACCCTCTACCGCAACTTCCCCACCCGCGAGGACCTCGTCGAGGAGGTCCACCGTGAAGAAGTCGAGGCGTTGTGCCGGGTGGCCGCCGACCTCGACGACCTCGAACCCTGGGACGCGCTCGTCACCTGGCTCCGCCGCTTCGTCGACTACATCGGCACCAAGCTCGCCTTCGCCGACGCGCTCAACCGCACCAGTGACAGTTTCCAGGCTTGCCGCCGGGCGATGCGGGAGGCCGGCAGCCCGCTGCTCGAACGCGCGCAACGTGCCGGGGTCGCGCGCCCGGAACCATCGATCGACGACATCCTGCGCATGATCTCCGGCGTCAGCACGGTTTCATACGCTGACGACGCCCAGCGCGACCGCGTCCTCGGGCTGACCATCGACGGACTGCGAGCGACACCTGCCAGGTGACCTGATGTACGGATCTGACAGGCCGCCGGTCGCCGATTGGCCGTGCCCGTCGCGCGGCGCCCGGCCTAACGTCGACGGCATGGAGATCGAGCAGGCGCAGAAGCTGTGGCAGCCGGAGCCGGGCTGGTTGAACACCGCCAGCTACGGGTTGCCGCCGGAGCCGGCGTGGGCGGCGGTGCAGGAGGCCCTCGCCGCCTGGCGGGTTGGTCGTACGTCGTGGGAAGGCTGGGGCGAGTCGACGCAGCGGTCTCGCGTCGCCTTCGCCGGCCTCATCGGGGTGCCGGTGGGTGACGTGGCGGTCGGCGCGGCGGTGTCCCAGCTGCTCGCACCGGTCGCGGCGGCACTGCCGGCCGGTGCCACTGTGGTGGTCCCGGAGGTCGAGTTCACCTCGAACCTCTTCCCCTGGCTGGTGCAGGAGGAACGGGGCGTCAGGGTCCGCACGGTGCCACTGGAGTCGCTGGTCGACGCCATCGACGCTGACACCGACCTGGTCGCGTTCAGCCTGGTCCAGTCGACCGACGGGGCGGTAGCCGCGTACGACGAGATCGTGGCCGCGGCCCGCGCGCACGACGCGCTGGTGGCGGTGGACGCCACCCAGGCGTGCGGCTGGCTGCCGTTCGACGGCAGCCGGGCCGACGCGGTGGCGGTGGGCGGCTACAAGTGGCTGATGAATCCGCGCGGGACGGGGTACGCCTATCTGGCCCCGGCGTTGCGCGAGCGGCTGCGCCCCGACGCGGCCGGCTGGTACGCGGGTGCCGACCCGCACGCCTCCTACTACGGCCCGCCGCTGCGGTTGGCCGACGACGCTCGCCGGTTCGACATCTCACCGGCCTGGTTCAGCTGGGTCGGGGCGGCGCCCGCACTGGAGGTGGTCGCCGAGATCGGCGTGTCGGCGATCGGGGCGCACAACGTGGCGTTGGCCAACCGGTTCCTGACCGGGCTGGGTCGACCGCCGGGGGAGAGCGCCATCGTCAGCGTGGACGTGCCCGACGCGGAGCAGCGCCTCGCGGCGGCCGGCATCCGGGCGGCGGTGCGCGCCGGACGGGTCCGGGCCTCGTTCCACGTCTACTCCACGGAGGCCGACGTGGATGCCGCGCTGACGGCGTTGACCGGCTGAACCGGCGTCGAGGACGGCCGGGCGCGCGGCCGGCCGTCCTCGACGGCATCAGACGTCCGGCTCAGGCCAGGTGGCCGCCGATCTTCGTGTAGCCGCGCAGCAGGTCCCGCGAGATGATCAGCCGCTGCATCTCGTCGGTGCCCTCGAAGATCCGGTAGAGCCGGACCTGCCGGTACCAGCGTTCGATCGGCAGCTCTCGGGTGTAGCCCATGCCGCCGTGGATCTGGAGCACCCGGTCGACCACCCGGTTGACCATGCCGGCGCCGTAGAGCTTGCCCATCGACGAGGCGTGCCGGGGGTCCAGGCCCGCGTCGACGGTCCACGCCGAGCGCAGCACCAGCCAACGGGCCGCCTCCAGCTCCGTCTCGGAGTCGGCGATCATCCACTGGATGGCCTGGTTGGTGCCGATCTTCGCGCCGAAGGTCTCCCGGGTGTTGGCGTACTCGATGGCCATCTGCAACACCCGCTCGGCGATGCCGATGGCGTGCGACGGGATGGTGTAGCGCCCCTTGCCGATCCACTCCATGCCGAGCGTGAAGCCCTGCCCGATCTCGCCGAGGATGTTGCGGTGCGGCACGCGTACGCCGTCGAAGATGAGCGACGCGGGCCCGCCCTCGCCCATCGTCTGGATGAACTCGGAGCGCCAGCCCATCGACCGGTCCACCAGGAACGCGGTGGCGCCGCCGTTCCGGGCGCCCTTCTCCCGGTCGGTCACCGCGACCACGATGGCGAAGTCGGCGTCGTGACCGCCGGTGATGAAGGTCTTCTCGCCGTCGAGGATCCAGTCGTCGCCGTCGCGGCGGGCGGACAGCCGGATGTTGGCCGCGTCGGACCCGGCGCCCGGTTCGGTGATCGCGAAGCAGGAACGCCGCTCACCCTCGATGGTGGGGATGAGGAACTCCCGCTTCTGCTCCTCGGTGGCGTGGAACAGGATGTTGTCCGCCTCGCCACCGAAGCGGAACGGTACGAACGTGCGGCCCAGCTCGGTCCAGATCAACGACTGGAGCACGGCTGGCAGGTTCATCCCGCCGTACTCCTCCGGGGTGGCGAGGCCCCAGAAGCCGAACTTGCGCGCCTTGAGTTGCAGTTCGCGCACCTCGGAGTGGTCGAGGCCCGGTTGGTGCGCCCGTTCGCGGCGGAGCACCTCCGCTTCCAGGGGCATCACCTCGCGGGTGATGAACGCGCGCACGGTGTCCCGGACGGCGCGTTCCTCGTCGGACAGTGCGAAGTCCACGGTTCCCCCTCGGTCGGCGTGGTGCGCCGCTGCGGGTCGCAGCGGTCATCCCTAAACTAGCGGTGTAAGTTTTCATTCGTCCAGACCCCTCGTGGAGACGCCGACCCGACGACGGTCCCCGATAGGGTGCGTGAACAGGTGGTTCCCACGGGCAGGGACGCCCCACACCGAGGAGGTCTGACGTGCCCCGACCTCGGCGGCCGCTGCTCACCCGCGACCGGATCGTCGACACGGCGCTCGCGCTGATCGACGCCGACGGGCTCGGCGCACTCTCCACCCGCCGGCTCGCCGCCGCGCTCGGCGTGCAGGGTCCCTCGCTCTACAACCACTTCGCCACCAAGGACGAGATCCTCGACGCGGTCGCCGACACGGTCACCGGCGCCGTCGACACCGGTGGCTTCGCCAGCCGCGACTGGGTCGCCGCGCTACGCGACTGGGCCTGGTCGTACCGGCGGGCGCTCACCGCGCACCCGAACATCGTGCCCTACCTGGCCCAGGGGCCGGGTCGTCGTCCAGCCGCCCTCGCCATGGCCGACGCGGTCTACGGAGGCCTGGTCCGGGCCGGCTGGCCGCCGGCCCGCGCCACCCACATCGGCGCGGCGCTGCGCTACTTCGTGGCCGGGTCGGCGCTCGGCTCGTTCGCCCGCGGTTTCGTCGAGGACCCGGAGCTGTACGCGGCGCACTACCCGCACCTGCGTCAGGCACACCGGCTCGCCGAGCACCAGCAGAGCGTGGACGAGGGCGCCTTCGCGCTCGGCCTGGACGCCCTGCTGCACGGACTGGCCGCCGAGTACACCCGCACCGTCGACACGGTGGAGTCCGCCCGGCCCAACGGGTAGCGTCCAAACTCCCAGCGCTAGTTTCATCGCCCGCCGCGACGTCGTCGCCATCCCCCATCGCGACCCCGTCGCCATCGCCCATCGCCCACCATCGAAGGGACGACATGGACCTCGCCGCCCCGCCGTCGCAGTTGCCCGACTCCCTGCGCCTCCGGCACCACCTGCACGTCGGTGGGGAGTGGACGTCACCCGCCCGCACCGACCTGATCGACGTGGAGAACCCGAGCACCGGGGAGCGGGTCGGGCAGGTGCCGGCCGGTACCCCGGCCGACGTGGACCGCGCCGTGGCCGCGGCCCGGGCCGCGTTTCCCGCCTGGTCGGCCGCCACCCCCGCCGAGCGCTCCGCCCACCTCGACCGGCTGCACACGGCGCTCACCACCCGCGCCGACGACCTCGCCCGCACCATCACCGTGGAGCTGGGCGCGCCGCTCAAGCTCGCCACCCGGGTGCAGGTCGGGCTGCCGCTGACCGTGCTGCGCGACCACGTCGCGCTCGCCGCCCAGGCGCCGGTCGAGGAGAGCATCGGCAACTCGCTCGTCGTCCGCGAGCCGATCGGCGTCGTCGGCGCGATCACCCCGTGGAACTACCCACTGCACCAGGTGATGGCGAAGCTCGCACCCGCCCTGGCCGCCGGCTGCACGGTGGTGCTCAAGCCCAGCGAGCTGACCCCGTTGACCGCGTACCTGCTCTTCGACGCGGTCGCCGAGGCCGGATTGCCGCCGGGGGTGCTCAACCTGGTCCCCGGCACCGGGCCGGTGGTCGGTGAGGCGCTCGCCGGGCACCCCGACGTCGACCTGGTCTCGTTCACCGGCTCCACCGCCACCGGCGCGCGGATCATGCGGGCCGCCGCGGACCGGATCGCCCGGGTCGCCCTGGAGCTTGGCGGCAAGTCCGCCAACGTGATCCTCCCCGACGCCGACCTGGCCACCGCCGTCAAGGTGGGCGTCGGCAACGCCCTGCTCAACTCCGGGCAGACCTGCACCGCGTGGACCCGGATGCTGGTGCACCGCGACCGGTACGACGAGGCCCTGCACCTGATCGCCACGGCGGTGGCCGGCTACCGGCTCGGCGACCCGTTCGACCCGGCGACCCGGCTCGGCCCGCTGGTCTCCGCCGCCCAGGCCGAGCGGGTGCGCGGCCACATCGACAGGGCCCTCGCCGACGGCGCCCGACTGGTCGTCGGCGGGCCCGACGCCCCGGTGCCGACTCGGGGGCACTTCGTCGCCCCGACCGTCTTCGCCGACGTGCACCCCGACAGCGCGCTCGCCCAGGAGGAGGTATTCGGCCCGGTGCTCGCCGTCATCCCGTTCGCCGACACCGACGAGGCGGTCGCCATCGCCAACAACTCGAAGTACGGGCTGGCCGGCGCGGTCTGGTCCGCCGACACCGACGCGGCGCTCGCGGTGGCCCGGCGGTTGCGCACCGGCGCCGTCGACATCAACGGCGCCCCGTTCAACCCGCTCGCCCCGTTCGGCGGCTACAAGCAGTCCGGCCTGGGCCGGGAGTTGGGCGTGCACGGCCTGGCCGAGTTCTGCGAGCTGAAGGCGATCCAGCGATGAAAGACAGCGAGCTGTCCCCGGCCGCGCCCGCAGGCCGGCCCGACCTGTCCCCGACCGCGCCGGGCGGCGACGCCGAGCCGGCGTCCGCGCCGGTCATCGTTCGCGCGCTTGTCGCGCGCGGTTCCGGCGCCGAGCTGCGGGTCGAGCGGGTACGCCTGCCCGCGCCCGGCCCCGGCGAGGTGCGGGTGACGATCAGGGCGGCCGGTGTCTGCCACTCCGACCTGTCCATGGTCAACGGCACCCTCGCCGCGAGGTTCCCGCTGGCGCTGGGGCACGAGGCGACCGGGGTGGTGGCCGAGGTCGGGCCGGGCAGCCACCTGACCGTCGGCACCCCGGTGGTGCTCAACTGGGCACCGGCCTGCCGGGCCTGCTGGTGGTGCCGGCGCGGCGAGCCGTGGCTCTGCGCCGACACCACCGCCCCGACGGTGCCGCGCGGCGAGACCGACGACGGGGTCCCGCTGCACCTGACCCTCGGCCTCGGCGCGCTCGCCGAGGCGGTGGTGGTACCCGAACGTGCCGTCATCCCGATTCCCGCCGGGCTGCCGCCCGAGCAGGCCGCACTGCTCGGCTGCGCGGTGCTCACCGGCGTCGGCGCGGTCCGGAACACCGCCCGGGTGGCACCCGGCGAGTCGGTCGCTGTCGTCGGGCTCGGTGGGGTCGGGCTCGCCGTTCTCAGCGCGGCCCGCCGGGCCGGTGCCACGACGATCCTGGCCATCGACGTCGCCGAAGCGAAGCGGGAACTGGCGCTCGCCGCCGGGGCGACCGACTTCCTGCTCTCCGACGACCGGCTCTCCAAGGAGGTACGGGCGCGCACCGAGAGCCGTGGCGTCGACCATGCCTTCGAGTGCGTCGGCCGGGCCGCCACCATCCGCGCCGCCTGGCGGCTCACCCGGCGTGGGGGAGCGGTGACGGTGGTCGGCATGGGCGCGAAGGACGACATGGTCAGCCTCGGCGCGCTGGACATCTTCCACTCCGCGCGCACCCTGCGCTCCTCGGTGTACGGCTCGTCCGACCCGGACCGGGAGGTGCCGGTGCTGGCTGCCGAGCTCGCCGACCGCGCACTGGATCTGGGTGTGCTGGTCAGCGGAACGATCCCGTTGGACGAGGCGCCCGCGGCGTTCGACCGGCTGGCGCGGGGCGAGGGCGCCCGCTGGGTGGTCACAGTGGACTGACGCTCGTCACAGCCGGGATCTCAGCACGTCGACCTCGCAGCCTGGTGCGTACGGGTCGAAGCCGTGCTCGACGAGCCAGCGGACCGCCAGCAGGCTTCGCAACGACCACCACGCGCGGATCACGTCGAGGTCGACGTCGGCGCGGTAGCCGGCGAGGACGTCGCCGAGGTGCTCCTCGTGGCCGAGCGTCAGGGTGGCCAGGTCGAAGAGGGCGTCGCCCTGGCCCGCCTCGGACCAGTCGAGGACGCCGGTGATCTCGTCACCGTCGACGAACACGTGGGTGATCTGCAGGTCGCCGTGGGTGAATACCGGTGTCCACGGGCGGAGCGCCGCCTCGGCAACCTGGCGGTTGCGGATGACCAGGTCGGTGGGGAGGACGCCGTTGCCGACCAGCCACGCGCACTCGGCGTCGAGCTGCGACGTCAACTCCTCGCGGCTGCGGCCCGGCCAGGGCGGTAGCGGCGCGTCGTGCAGCGTGCGAGCGGCGGCGCCGGCCGCGGCCCACGCCGCCGGGGACGCGGTCGACGGTTCGCCGAGGCGACCGAGCGCCGTTCCGGGCAGGGCGGCGAGCGCGAGCACGGGCGTCCTACGCCAGAGGACCTCGGGGGTCGGGACGGGCGCCAGCACCATCGCCTCGACCTCGACGTCGGTACGCCCCGGGTCAGCGTCGATCTTCAGGAACACGTCGCCGACGCGCAGGGTGGCGCGTTCCTGGTGGGCGACGACGACTTCGACCTCCGGCACAGCGGCCATTGTCGCGCCCCGACCATCGACGGCCCAGCGGTTTCCCGGGACGACGGGCGTGGTTGGCCAGGCGCCCCGGGCTGACCCCGGACGGGGCCAACCTGGGCGTCTGAGCGACGCGAGCCGTGCGACTGGTCAGAAGGGCGGGGCGTCCTCGCCCATCAGCGCCAGCACGACGCCGCCCTTGCCGCTCTTGAGGCCCTGTACGACGACCTTGCCGGTGCTGCCGTCGGGCAACTCCAGGGTGAAGGTCTTTCCAACTGCGTTCTTGGGGCCGTTGCCGGCGCTGTTTGCGGGTCGGAAGTCGCCCGCCCACGGCGGGGTCCCGCCTCTACGGGCCGGCTCGGCGAAGAGCGCGGCGGTGCCGGGGGTCCTGGTGCCGTCTGAGGAAAGGAGCACTGAGGCGCTGCGAAAGGTAGCCATATGCGCCAAGGCTAACCCGGAAGTGCCCGATCGCGGCACCACAGTTGCCCGGGACGGCGATTCGGTCGTTGTCTCGCTCCCGGCCGTTGCGCCGGGAGCTATACCTAGCAGTACTATGCATCGTACTTCTAGGTTCAGTGGTGGGAGGTTACGTGAAGGTCGCCAAGGATCTGGTCGCCGCCTCGGCGACGCCGATGGTGCTCGGCATCCTGGCCGAGGGCGAGAGCTACGGCTACGCCATCATCAGGCGGATCAACGAGCTGTCCGGGGGTGAGCTGGACTGGACCGAAGGGCTGCTCTACCCGTTGCTGCACCGGCTCGAGCGCCTCGGCCACCTGGAGTCGAGCTGGCAGGCGGTCGCCGGCGAGCGCAAGCGCAAGTACTACCGCATCACCGACCGGGGCCTGGCCGAGCTGGCCGAGCAGCGCCGGCAGTGGGACACAGTGGTAGGCGCGCTCAAGGAGATCTGGCACGACCGCGCGCCGCTCACGGCGCACCCGTTGGAGGGTCTCGCATGACCGCGCACGACGGGCCGCCGGAGTTGGAAGCGCAGTTCGAGCAGTGGCGTCAGTACGTGCTGCGCCGCAGGGAGCTGCAGGCGGTGGACGCCGACGAGCTGGAAGACCACCTCCGTGGCTCGGTCGACGCGCTCGTCGCCGCCGGCCTGAGCCCGGACGAGGCGTTCCTGGTCGCTGTGAAACGGATGGGCAGCCTCGACGACCTCTCCCGTGAGTTCGCCCGGGAACATTCGGAACGGTTGTGGAAGCAACTGGTGCTGACCGGCGACTCCGGCAGCCCGGTCGGCGGCACGCGTTCGCGCCGGGACCTGTGGGTCATGCTCGGCTGTGCCGCGGGCGCGCTGGTCTCCGTCAAGGTGCCGGCACTGTTCGGGCTGAGCTTCGCCGACGACGGCTCGTTCTACGCGCGCAACTTCACAGTGTTCGTGCTGCCCTGGCTGGCGGCGTACCTGGCGTGGCGCCGGGGAGCCCGACGGACGGTGATCGCGGCACTGGCGGCGCTCTTCGTCCTCGGCGCCGTGGCGGCCAACGCCTACCCTCTGGCGGACGATTCGCAGTCAGTTGTCGTCACCAGCATCCACCTGCCCATCGCCCTGTGGCTGGTGGTCGGTCTGGCCTATGTCGCCGACGACTGGCGCTCGTCGCGTCGACGCATGGACTTCATCAGGTTCACCGGCGAGTGGTTCATCTACCTGGTGCTGATGGCGCTCGGCGGGGGCGTGCTCGCCGCGTTCCTGTTCAACACCTTCGCGGCCATCGGGATCGTCCCGGAGGCGTTCATCTCGCAGTGGCTGCTGCCCGGTGGCGCCGCGGCCGCGGTCGTGGTGGCCGGCTGGCTCGTCGAGGCCAAGCAGAGCGTCGTGGAGAACATCGCGCCGGTCCTCACCAGGCTGTTCACCCCGCTCTTCACGGCCGCACTGCTCGCCTTCCTGGTTGCCGTCGTCTGGACCAGCCACGGCATCGACGTCGAGCGGGAGGCACTGCTCCTCTTCGACCTGCTGCTGGTCGTGGTGCTGGGGCTGCTGCTCTACTCACTCTCGGCCCGTGAGCCGCTGGCCCCGCCCGGCCCGTTCGACAAGCTCCAACTCGCGCTCGTGGTCAGTGCGTTGGCCATCGACGTGCTGGTGCTGCTGGAGATCACCGGGCGCATCACCGACGAGTACGGCGGTACGCCCAACCGGGCCGCCGCGCTCGGCGAGAACGTGATCCTCCTGGTCAACCTCGCCTGGTCGGCGTGGCTACTGCTGACCTTCATCCGCCGGCGTACGCCGTTCGCGACACTTGAACGCTGGCAGACCGGCTACCTGCCGGTGTACGCGGTGTGGGCCTGGATCGTGGTCCTCGTCTTCCCGCCGCTGTTCAGCTTCGCCTAGCTGAGCCGGCCCACCCGCCACGGGTGGGCCGGCTTCTGGTCACTTGCCGGTGACGATGCCCGGGTTGATGCAGAGCCCCGGGTTGGCGCCGTTCTTCTCCGCGATCTCCAGACAGCGGGTCACCTTGTCGACTTTCGCGTTGGTCTCGGTGATCTGCTTGGAGATCTCGGCGTTCTTGCGGTCCTGCTCCAGGTTGCGGGTCTGCGCGAGCTTGTCCTGGAACGCCTTGATGTTGCCCTCGGTCTTGTCGTCGTGGTTCACCCGGGTGATGGTCACCGAGAGGATGTCCACGTCGGTGGCGAGGCGGGCCTCCGCACTGGTCTTGATGTTCGCCGCGAACGGCTTCAGGTCGACGTTGAGGTCACCGGTCTGGGCGTCGATCTTCTCCAGCGGGTTGTACGCGGCGAAGGCGTCGTTGACCGCGCTGTCGAGCTGCACACCCACCCGCTGACCCCGGAAGCTGCCGAAGTCGCCCTTGTAGTCCATGAACTGCTTCGGCGCGTTCTCCGGCTTGACCTGCCATTCGACGAGCACCTCGACGCAGGCGTCGGCGAGGGTGCCGGTTCGCACACGTACGCAGTTGTTGCCGCCGATGTGGTCGTACTTCTGCCGGCCCGCGTCCCACTCGCCGACCTTCTGCCAGGGCGCCACCCACTTCAGGCCCGAGCCGGTCACCTCGCCGGTGGGCTTGCCGAAGCTGGTGACGATGCCGACCGAGCGGATGGGCACCGAGTGGGCGCTGGAGGCGACGCCGACCACCAGAGTGAGGGCGAGGAAGCCGAGCGCCGCGAGGGCGGCCATCCGCTTGAACGACCGTGCGGGAGCGACGAGAGCGACGACGGCGCTGACCGCCAGGGCGACGGCGAAGACGATCGCCATGGTGAAGCCGACGGGCATGGGGTGGGGACCTTCCGGTGGGCTGTGTGGATCATCAACCTAGGGGGTCCGGTCAAGTCGACGGCGCGGGGGAGTGGCGTTCGGGCACGCCAAACGCCTGTCGAATATGGAGCCGATCGACATGGTTCGACTCTGGCGGCCCGCCGTAGGTTTCGTCCACGCGACGGGCCTGTGACCACGGTCACCGAACCGACCGTCGCCGCGACGTGCGGAGGATGAGGCGATGGCCGGGCAAGCGCTCCTGTCGGCCCGTGGGCTGACCCGCGACTTCCGGGGCTTCCGGGCGGTCGACGACGTCGACCTCGACGTGGCGTCGGACAGTGTGCACGCGCTGGTCGGCCCGAACGGCGCGGGCAAGACCACCCTGTTCAACCTGCTCACCGGCTTCCTGCGACCCAGTGGTGGCCGGATCGAGCTGGCCGGGCGGGACGTCACCGGGCTGCCCCCCGAGCAGGTGGCCCGGCTCGGTGTGGCCCGCTCGTTCCAGATCACCAGCCTCTTTCCGCAGCTGTCCGCCCGCGAGCACGTCGCGCTGGCGTTGCAGTCGTCCAGCGGGCTGGGCTGGCGCTTCTGGCGCTCGGCCAAGCTGATGGGCCGCTACACCGAGCGGGCCGACGAACTGCTGGCCATGGTGGGGCTGGCCGAGCTGGCGCACGCCCCCTCAGCGGCCCTGGCGTACGGCCGCAAACGCGCCCTGGAGTTGGCCATCGCCCTGGCGCTGGACCCGAAGGTGCTGCTGCTCGACGAGCCGACAGCGGGCATGGGCCTGGAGGACGTCGACCGCACCGTCGAGCTGATCGGTCGGGTCCGCCAGGGCCGGACCGTGGTGATGGTCGAGCACAACATGAGCGTGGTCGGCCGGCTCGCCGACACCGTCACAGTGCTCCAGGCCGGCAAGGTCCTCGTCGAGGGCCCGTACGAGCAGGTCCGCGCCGACGAGCGCGTGATCACCGCCTACCTGGGAGTGGCCGATGCTGCGCATTGAGAACCTGTCCGCCTTCTACGGCGAGGCGCAGGTGCTGCGCGACGTCAGCCTCGAGGTCTCCGTCGGCGAGGTGGTCACCCTGGTCGGCCGCAACGGTGCCGGCAAGTCCACACTGCTGCGCTGCGTGATGGGACTGCATTCCGGTCAGCGCGGCACTGTGGAGCTGGACGGGCGGGACATCACCAGGCTGCCGGCGCACAAGCGGGCCCGTCTGGGGCTCGGCTGGGTGCCCGACGACCGGGGCAGCTACGCCACGTTGACCGTCACCGAGAACCTCACGCTGCCACCCACTGTCGGTCCCGACCCGTGGTCGCTGGAGCGGGTGTACGAGGCGTTCCCGGCCCTGCACACCCGACGGGACTCGGCGGCCACCATGCTCTCCGGCGGCGAGCAGCAGATGCTCGCGCTGGCCCGGGTGCTGCGGATGGGCGCCCGACTGCTGCTCTGCGACGAGCCCACCGAGGGGCTGTCGCCACTGCTGGTGCAGCAGGTCGGCGACCTGCTGCGCGAGGCCAAGCGGCACGGGGTGACAGTGCTGCTTGTCGAACAGAACCTGCACTTCGCCACCGGTGTCGCCGACCGGCACTACCTGCTGGCCGAGGGCCGGGTCGCCGAGGCGATGGACAACTCCGAGGTGCGTTCACGCGAGCGCGAACTGCTCGCATACCTCGGGATCTGAATTTTCTCAACGACGACCCGCGCGACGGCGCGCGGGATGGATGGAGTGGGCATGCGCAGGACGATGGGTGTGGCCGCGGCGTCGGCCGTGGTGGTGCTGGTCGCCGGATGCGGCGGCGGTGGCCCCCAGTCGAGTGGCGACCAGAAGCTGACCGGCGACAAGATCGTGCTGGGCGTGCTCAACGACCAGTCCGGGGCGTACTCGGAGTTGTCCGGGAAGAACTCGGTGGCGGCGGTGGAGATGGCCATCGCCGACTTCACAGCGAAGTACGGCGACAAGGCGGTGACCACCGACATCACAGTGGAGACCGCCGACCACCAGAACAAGCCGGACGTGGCCAACTCCAAGGCCCAGGAGATGTACGACCGCAAGGGCGTCGACCTGATCCTGGACGTGCCCACCTCGTCGGCCGCGTTGAAGGTCGCCGACGTGGCGAAGGAGAAGAAGAAGCTCTACTTCAACATCGGTGCGGCGACCACCGACCTGACCGGCAAGAGCTGCAACAAGTACACCTTCCACTACGCGTACGACACGTACATGCTCGCCAACGGCACCGGGAAGACCACCACCGAGCAGATCGGCAAGAACTGGTACATCCTCTACCCGAACTACGCCTTCGGTCAGGACATGGAGAAGAGCTTCTCCACCGCGATCACGGCGGCCGGCGGCACTGTGGTCGGCAAGGACGGGGCGCCGTTCCCGAACACCAGCGGTGACTTCTCCACCTTCCTGCTCAAGGCGCCGAACCTGAACCCGAAGCCGGACGTGCTGGGCACCATGCAGGCCGGCGCGGAGTTGGTCAACGTGGTGAAGCAGTACAACGAGTTCAAGCTGCGGGACAAGGGCGTCGGCCTGGCGGTGGGGCTGATGTTCCTCACCGACATCCACTCGCTCACCCCGGCCGCGCTGGCCGGCACCACGTACACCGACGCCTGGTACTGGAACTTCGACGCCAAGAACCGGGAGTTCGCCGACCGCTTCCAGCAGAAGGCCGGCACTCGGCCGACCTTCGCGCACGCCGCCAACTACTCTGCCGCGTTGCAGTACCTGGAGGCCGTGCAGGCAGCCGGCACCGACGACGCGGACGCCGTGGTCAAGGGCCTGGAGGGCAAGACGGTCGAGGACGTCTTCCTGCGCAACGGGAAGATCCGCGCCGAGGACCACCGGGTGGTGCACGACGCGTACCTGGCCCAGGTGAAGCCGCAGGCCGAGGTCGCCGAGCCGTGGGACTACGTGAAGGTGCTCAAGACGATCCCCGCCGCGGAGGCGTTCCGCGCGCCCTCGGCGGACTGCAAACTATGAGCGGATTCGCGCAGAACACGTTCAACGGGTTGGTGAGTGGGGCGTTCTACGCCCTGCTCGCCCTCGGGCTCGCTGTCATCTTCGGCATGCTGCGGGTGGTCAACTTCGCCCACGGCGCGTTCTACATGCTCGGCGCGTTCGGGGCGTACGTGCTGCTCAGCGAGGCGGGCGTGCCGTTCTGGGCCGCCTTGGTGATCATGCCGGTGGGGTTGGGTCTGCTCGGCATGGCGCTGGAACGCGCGGTGATCCACCGGCTGACCAAACTGGACCCGCTCTACAACTTCCTGCTCACCTTCGGTCTGACGCTGATCCTTCAGGACCTGGTGAAACTGCGCTACGGCGTGCAGTCCAGCCCATACGAGACGCCGTCGCTGCTGAGCGGGTCGGTCAACTTCGGGTTGTTCGACTTCCCGACGTACCGGGTGTTCATCCTCGGCTTCGCGGTGCTGCTCTGCGTCGCGGTGTGGTGGGTGCTGACCCGGACCCGGATCGGCATGGTGGTCCGCGCGTCCACCGAGCGGCCGGATCTGACCCGCGCGTTCGGCATCGACGTCGGACGGTGGGTGACTCCGGTCTTCGGCTTCGGCATCGGGCTGGCCGGCCTCGCCGGTGTGCTGGCCGCGCCTATGCGCGCGGTCAACCCGTTGATGGGCGCGGACCTGATCATCGTGGTGTTCGCAGTGGTGGTGATCGGCGGGCTGGGCTCGATCTTCGGGTCGGTCGCCGCTGGCTTTGGCATCGGGCTGGTGCAGGCGTGGGGTGAGGCGTACCTCTCCAACTTCCCGCTCGTCTCGCAGACGATCGTCTTCGTCGTGATGGCCGGCGTGCTGCTCTGGCGCCCGGCCGGCCTGTTCGGTCGGGAGGAGGCCCCCGCATGACCAACACCGTGGACACCCCCACCGACGCGTCCCGCTCGACACCACCGTCCGGGCTGATCGCGGTGGCCCGGGCCCCCGGCTGGGTCCGGTACGCCCTGCTCGCCGTCGGCCTGGCCGTGGCGGCGTGGCTGCCCAACGGCCTCTACCCGGCGGTCGCTGTGGACATCCTCTGCTGGGCGCTGTTCGCCGTGGCGGTGGACCTGCTGCTCGGCTTCACCGGGCTGATGTCCTTCGGCCACGCCGCGTTCTGGGGCACCTCCGCGTACGTCACCGGGCTGGTGGCCATCCACGCCGGCCTGCCGTTTCCCCTCGCGGTGCTGGCCGGGGCCCTCGCCGCGGCCGTGCTGGCGGTGCCGATCGGCTACCTGGCGGTCAAGCGCACCGGCATCTACTTCGCCATGGTGACCCTGGCCTTCGCGCAGATGGTCTACTACGTCGCCAACGAGTGGCGCTCGGTGACCCAGGGCGAGAACGGCCTCCAGGGGGTGCCCCGGGAGCTGTTCGGCCTCGACCTCACCGACGACTACTTCTTCTACTACGCGATCCTGCCGATCGTGCTGCTCGGGCTCGCCGCCGCCTGGCGGATCGTGCACTCACCGTTCGGTCGGGTGCTGGTCGGCATCCGGGACAACCCGGCCCGGGCGCGGGCGCTGGGCTACCCGGTGCACCGCTACAAGCTCACCGCGTTCGTGCTCTCCGGGTTCATCGCCGGCCTCGGTGGCGGGCTGTTCGCTGTCGGCCACCGGTTCGTCTCGCTGGACGTGCTGCACTGGACCACCTCCGGCAAGGCCGTCATCGTGGTGGTGCTCGGCGGGATCGGCACCCTCTGGGGTGGGGTGCTCGGCGCCGCCCTCGTGGTCCGGCTGGAGGACTGGTTGTCGTTCTCCGGGTTCGAGGCGATCGGCCTGGTGACCGGCGGCATCTTCGTCCTGGTCGTGGTGCTGTTCCGGCGCGGCATCTGGGGCAGCGTGGCCGCGCTGGCCCACCGGCTGGCGGCCCGCCGCCGCTGAATTTCCGCGACGGCGCATCCGCCGCGCGCCCTCCGAGCGAACCCCCGGGTAGAGAACGTCTACCCGGGGGTACGTCTGGTGCTGACCGATCCGATGCCGGCGGAGGCCGTGGAGATCGCGCACAAGCAGGTTTCGCTGGCGGCCGAGGACCTGGACGCCAACGGCGTCGCCTCGGTGCTGCTGGAGCTGGTCGCGGCGTGGGGCGTTCCGGCGCTCTGGGAGCAGGTCTGCCGTCCGCTGCTGGCCCGGCTGTCGGGTCGGACCGCCGCCGAGATCGTCGTCGAGCACGCCCTCTTCGAGGGCGTCCGGGTCGGGTTGGACGCGTACCGCCGGGAGCCGGGCCGGTCACTGCCCACCGGCGGGGTGCTGCTGGCCGGCGCCGAGAAGGAGGCGCACAGCCTGGGGCTGCTGGCGCTCGCCGCCGCGCTGCGCGAGCAGGGCCGCGGCTGTCTGAACCTCGGCCCCGCGCTGCCCTGGTCCGCCCTCACGAGCGCTGTGTACCGGGCCCGCCCGCGCACCGTCGTGCTCTGGTCGCAGACGCCGCTCACCGGCCGCGCGTACCGCCTGGTGCGCTTCGCCCGGGACTTTCCGCTCCTTCGGGTGTACGGCGCGGGGCCGGGCTGGATCGAGCCGCTCGGCGGTCCGGCGGTCCGTCTCGGCACGTTGACGGAGGCCGTCGACGCCTGCCTGGCGGTCGTGCCCGGGCGTGATGCCCACCACATACGATACGGATCGGTGCCGTATCGTTAATACGCGTCGTAGGCTGACCCGCGTTACGAGTCTGACCCGTATCGTATTTCGTCGCGGGTGACCAGCGTGGGGGGAAAGCACGGCATGGAGCTGCACAACAACACCGGACACCCGAGGCGGTGGGCGATCCTGGGGGTGCTGGTGATCAGCCTCCTCGTGGTCGTCCTCGACAACACGATCCTCAACGTCGCCCTACGCACCCTGGCCGACCCGGTGCACGGCCTCGGCGCCAGCCAGGGCGAGCTGGAGTGGTCCATCAACTCCTACACCCTGGTCTTCGCCGGACTGCTGTTCACCTTCGGGGTGCTCGGCGACCGCGCCGGCCGCAAGCGCTTCCTGATGATCGGCCTGGTGCTGTTCGGCCTGGCGTCACTGCTCTCCGCGTACGCCCAGAGCCCCGGACAGCTCATCGCGGCCCGCGCCCTGATGGGGGTCGGCGGCGCGGCCATCATGCCGGTGACACTGTCGATCATCTCCAACGTCTTCGACCCGCGCGAGCGCGGTCGGGCCATCGGTGTCTGGGCCGGCGCCGTCGGCCTCGCCGTGGCGATCGGCCCGATCCTCGGCGGCGCGCTGCTGGAGCACTTCTGGTGGGGCTCGGTCTTCCTGATCAACGTGCCGGTGGTCGCCGCCGGGGTGGTGCTGGTGGCGCTGCTGGTCCCCGAGTCGCGTGACCCGCGGCCCGGCCGGATCGACGTGCTCGGCGTGCTGCTCTCCGTGGTCGGCCTGGTCGCCCTCTCCTACGGCATCATCGACGGCGGCGAGCACGGCTTCGACCGCCCGGTGGCCTGGGGCTCGATCCTGGTCGGCATCGCGGTGCTGGCCTGGTTCGTGCAGCACGAGCGGCGCAGCGACCACCCGTCGCTGGACGTCCGGCTGTTCAAGGTGCCCCGGTTCGCCGCGCCGGTCGCCATCGTCGGCCTGGTGTTCTTCGCCGCGATGGGCTCGATGTTCTTCGGCTCGTTCTACCTGCAACTCGTACGCGACTACAGCCCGTTGCAGACCGGTCTGCTCTTCCTGCCCTTCGCCGGCGCCCAGCTGGTCTTCGCGCCGCGCAGCGCCGCGATGGTCCGCCGCTACGGCGGCAAGGCCGTCGCCACCGTCGGGTTGGCGCTGACCGTGGTGTCACTCGGCGCCTTCGTCTTCATCGGCGCCTCCACCCCGATCTGGATCGTGCTGCTCGTCTTCCTCATCCAGGGCGCCGGAATGGCCAACATCATGCCGCCGGCCACCGAGTCGATCATGTCGGCGCTGCCCCGGGAGAAGGCCGGGGTGGGCTCCGCGGTCAGCAACACCATCCGCCAGGTGGCCGGCGCGCTCGGCGTGGCCGTCCTCGGCTCGGTGCTCTCCGCGGTCTACCGCAGCGACATCGGTGACGCGCTGACCGGTCTGCCCACGCAGGCCCAGGACGCGGCCAACGAGTCGATCTCCGGGGCGTACGCGGCAGCGGGCCAGCTCGGCCCGGCGGCGCCCGCGCTGATCTCGGCGGCCAACGACGCCTTCGTCACCGCCATGCACTGGGCGGCCGGGCTCTCCGCTGTCATCGCCGCACTCGGGATCATCGTGGTGCTGCGCTGGATGCCAGGCAAGGAGGACACGAGCGTCGCCCCGGCGGCCCCGGTCGCCGAGCCTGAACTGGCCGGCACGGCATAGGTTCGGGGAGAATGGCGGACATGACGTCCACTGCCGATGCTCCGCGGTCGCCCGGGCGACCGCGGAGCATCCGCGCCGACGAGGCGATCATCGAGGCCACCCTCGACCTGCTCGCCGAGGGCAGCACCATCGAGGCGCTCTCGATCGAGGCGATCGCCACCCGCGCCGGGGTCGGCAAGGCCACCATCTACCGCCGCTGGGCCGGCAAGGACGCGTTGCTGCTGGACGCGTTGCGCCGACTCAAGGGCGTCCTGGCGCAGCCGGCGGGCCACTCCGTCCGCGACGACCTGGTGCTGCTGGTCGGCGCGATCGGCAAGAACGTCGACCCGCGAGCGGCCAAGATCATGCCCTGCCTGGCCCCCGCCGTGAACCGCAGCGCCGACCAGTTCCAGCTCTACCAGAACATCATCTCGCCCCGGCGACAGCTGATGCGCGAGGTGCTGCGCCGCGGCATCGACGAGGGAGTCCTCCGCGCCGACATCGACGTCGAGGTGACGATGGCGCTGCTCACCGGGCCGATGCTGATCCAGCGGGTGCTGCAGTGGAACCCGGACCTGGACGAGCAGTCCCTGCCCGAACGGGTCGTCGACGCCGTGCTGGAGGGCATCCGGGCCCGCTGACGCCGGCCGTTCGGCCGGCGCCGTTCGTGCCCGGTGGCGTCGGGTGGCTCGGTCGGCGGCGTTCGTGCCGCCGACCGGCGTTAGTTGGCCGGCGCGCGCAGTCGGTGCAGGCGCAGCGCGAGCTGCACCTCAAGCGCCCGCTCGGGCCGCTGCCAGTCGACGCCGAGCAACTGCCCGACCCGCTCCAACCGCTGGGTCACCGTGTTGACGTGCACGTGCAGTTGCTCGGCGGCCCGGGCCAGGCTGCCACCCACCCCGAAGTACGCCTCCAGCGTCTTCACCAGCGCCGTACCGCGCCGGGCGTCGTAGTCGAGGACCGGCCCGACGGTGGCGCCGAGGAACTCCGTCACGTCCTTCTCACCCCGGTCACCGACAGTGCCCAGCAACAACCCGACGAAGCCCAACTCCACAGTGCTCGCGCCCTGCCCGGCGCGGCCCAGCGCGCCCAACGCCGTCAGGCACCGGTCCGCCTCCTGGAACGTCCCGGCCAACGCCGCCGGGGTGTTCGACGGGCCACTCGCCCCGGCGGTCACCGGCCGGCCGGTCACCCGGGACAGGTCCCGGGCCACCGCGCGGGCGCTGCCGCCCGCGTCCAACCCGGGCAGCATCAGCACCACCCGGCCGTCACGCGCCGCGGCCAGTCCACCGCGCGCCGAGGCGTACGTGGTGGCCCACGAGAGCACCCGCTGCCGGGCCGATCCGGTCGCGGCGATCGCGTCGTCGCCCACCGCCACCAGCACGTGCGGTGCGTCCAGGTCCACCCCGAGCCGACGGGCCCGGCTACGCAGCGCGTCGGTGTCGCGCAGTGGGCGGGCGATCAGGTCGTCCAACAGCTCGCCACGCACCCGCCCCTCCGCCTCGGCGACCGTCCGGCGGAACAGCAGCAGCAACGCGGTCACCAACGCGGCCCGCTCCAGGATGCGCTGGTCGGCGTCGACCAACTCGTCGTCCGGGCGCAGCACCAGCGCGCCCAGGTTCTCCGCGCCGGCCACCACCGCCGCGTACCAGAGGGGACCCCGGCGGACACTGCGCCCCTCGGTCCGCGACGCCGCCACCGCCTCGACGATGTCCGCGCGGTCCGGCTCGTCGATCTCACCCACCCGGGCCAGCAGGCGGCCCTCGGCGTCCAGGGCCAGCAGCGCGCCGCCCAGCACCTCGGTCACCGCCGCCGCCACGTCCTCCACGCCGCCGCCGCGCAGCACCAGCGCCGTCATCCGGTCGTGTGCCGCCGCGGCCCGCTCCACCGAGCTGCTGTGCGCGCGGATGGTGGTGTTCGCGGCCGACAACTCGGCCAACGCCGACCGGGTCTCGGTCAGCAGCCGCGCGGTGTCGATCGCCACCGCGGCGTGCGCGGCCAACGACACCAGCAGCGCCACCTCCTCCCGGACGAACGGCCGGGCCGAACGGTTGGCCGCGTACAGCACCCCGATCGAGGTGGAGCCGAGCCGCAGCGGCACCCCGAGGATCGCCACCAGCCCCTCCTCACCCACCCCGGCGTCGATCTCGCCGGTGTGGTGGAAGCGCGCGTCCTCGCCGTAGTTGGCGGTGACGTACGGGGCGCCGGACTGGGCCACCAGGCCACCGAGACCGGCGCCCATCGGCAGGCGCAGCCGCTGGAACCGGGCCGAGACCGACCCGTCCGTCACCCGCATGTAGGTGTCGCCACGTTCGTCGTCGTTGAGCGTCATGTACGCCACGTCCGCGCCGAGCAGGTGACGGGCCCGGTGCACGATCGCCCGCAACACGTCGTCCAGGTCGCGTAGCCCGGCCAGGTCGCTGACCGTGTCGTACAGGCCGGACAGCTCGCTCTCCCGGCGGCGGCGACGCTCCAGCAGCGCGCGGACCCGCAACGCCACCGACTTGGCCTGCTCCAGCTCGGCCAGCCGGTCCGGCGGCAGCCCGGCGGCCCGCGCGGCCACCAGCGGTCCCTCGAACTCGACCGTCGCCGCCTCTCGGGCGAGCAACTCCAGGAACTCCACCGGCGATGACATGGTCGACATTGTGCTCAACCCCACTAGTTGGCCGTCCAGCCCCCGTCGAGGGCGATGGACGCGCCGGTGATGAACGCCGCCGGCGGCGAGCAGAGGTACGCCAGCAGTTCCGCCACCTCCTCCGGCTCGATCAACCGCTTGATCGCGGCCCGGGCCAGCATGATCTTCTCGATCACCTCGGCCTCGTCGATGCCGTGACTGGCCGCCTGGTCGGCGATCTGGCTCTCCACCAGGGCGGTACGCACGTACGCCGGGTTGATGCAGTTGGCGGTGACCCCGTGCGCGGCACCCTCCAGAGCGACCACCTTCGACAGCCCTTCCAGGGCGTGCTTCGCCGAAACGTAGGCCGCCTTGTACGGCGAGGCGCGCAACCCGTGCACCGACGAGATGTTGATGACCCGCCCCCAGCCCCGCGCGTACATGTGCGGCAACGCCCGGCGGATCAGCAGGAACGGCGCCTCCACCATCACCCGCTGGATGTACTCGAAACGCTCCACGGGGAAGTCCTGCAACGGCGCGACGTGCTGGAGCCCGGCGTTGTTCACCACGATGTCCACGTCCACGTCGAGTGAATCCACCGCCGCGGCGTCGGACAGGTCCACACCCTCGGCCCGGCCACCAGCCTCGGCGGCCACCGCCTTGGCCGCCTCCAGGTTGCGGTCCACCACGAGCACCTTGGCGCCGGCTGCGCCCAGTCGCAGGGCACACGCCCGCCCGATGCCGCCGCCGCCCCCGGTGACCAGGGCGGTCCGACCGGAGAGGTCGACCTGCACGACGTGGGGGACCACCACGGGTTCTGCCGTCATGGCGCAAGAAGTTACGAGCTGTGTGCTCCCCGGCACATGGGCCAGCGACACATACTCCGTACCAAAGCTGTGTGGCCCCACCCGTCCCTGCCGCCCGCCTCCGCCGCGCCGCCGCTCGTTCCACCCGCGCCGCGCCCCGTCTCGCTGCGCCACCCCCGTCCCGCCGCGCGCCGCACCGTCTCGCCGCGCCGCGCGCGTCCCGCCGCAAGATCGTGCAACATCCTGGATGTAGTGGCATCCCGGCTCGTCGTGGCCACTACTTCCTGGATCGAGCGTGACCTTGACGGCCGAGGGCGTCCCGAAAGCCGCTCCCGGTCAATCGGCACAGTTTTCGTCGTCAAGATCCGCGCAATATCAGCGATGTTGCTGTCTCTCGTCCGTCGGAGGCAGCAAGATCCGGGAAGTTGCCCAGATCTTGGCCTGGCCTGGCTTGGCCTGGCCTGTGGCGTGGGGCGCGGCGGGGCCGCGGGCCACGCGAGGGGCGGGGTGCGGAGGGCGTGTCCCGTGGGGCTGGTGGGAAGGGCGCCGGTTAGGGTGTCGAACACACGTACTGCTGACAGCTGGGGAGGGGGCGGCGTGCGCGTGCTCGGTGTGGACCCGGGGTTGACCCGGTGTGGGGTGGGCGTGGTCGAGGGTGTGCCCGGACGGCCCTGCACGTTGGTCGCCTACTACGTGGTCTACACCGATCCGGCCGACGACCTGGCGCTGCGGCTGTTGCACCTGGACCGGTCGCTGAACAAGCTGGTCGCCGAGCACCAACCGGAGAGCGTCGCCGTCGAGCGGGTGTTCAGTCAGCACAACGTTCGTACCGTGATGGGCACCGCGCAGGCCAGTGGCATCGCCGTGCTGGCCGGGGCGCGGGCCGGGCTGCCGGTGCAGACGTATACGCCGAGCGAGGTGAAGGCGGCCGTGACCGGGTCCGGTCAGGCCGACAAGGCGCAGATGACCGCGATGGTGACCCGGCTGTTGCGGCTGGCCGAGCCGCCGAAGCCGGCGGACGCCGCCGACGCGCTGGCCCTGGCCATCTGTCACGTGTGGCGCGGCGGGACCCGCTCCAAGCTGGCCGCTGCGGCCGACCGGGCACGACGAGGAGGAGCACGATGATCGCCAGCGTGCGCGGCACGGTGACCGCGACGGGTCCGGACCAGGCCGTGATCGAGGTCGGCGGGGTCGGGCTCGCCGTGCACTGCGCCCCGGGGACCCTCGCGGAGCTGCGGGTCGGCCAGGTCGCCCGGCTCGCCACCAGCCTGATCGTGCGGGAAGACTCGCTGACCCTCTACGGCTTCGCCGACGACGACGCCAAGTCGCTGTTCGAGCTGCTCCAGACCGCCAGTGGGGTCGGCCCGCGACTGGCCCAGGCGGTGCTGGCGGTGCACACCCCGGACGCGGTGCGCAAGGCGATCGCCAACGCTGACACGGCCGCCCTGACCCGCGTACCCGGGATTGGCAAGAAGGGTGCGGAACGCCTCGTGTTGGAGCTGCGCGACCGGATCGGCCCGGTGCCGATCGGCGCCGACGGTGTAGCCGGGGTGACCCGCGGCAGCTGGCCCGACCAGGTCCGGCAGGCGCTGGTGGGGCTGGGCTGGACGGCCGGTCAGGCCGATCAGGCGGTAGCCGCGGTGGCGGAGTCGATCGAGGGTGAGACCCCGCCGGTGCCGGTCCTGCTCAAGCAGGCCATCCGACTGCTCGGCCGCACCCGATGACCGCCCAGCCGCGAATGAAGGCGGCACGATGAGCGCGAGGAGTGAGCCGGGTTTGCGAGCCCCGCAGTCGCGAATGAAGGCGGCACGATGAGCGCGAGGAGTGAGCCGGGTTTGCGAGCCCCGCAGTCGCGAATGAAGGCGGCACGATGAGCGAGACCGAGGGGCTCGTCTCGGCGTACGTCAGTGACGCCGACCGGGATGCGGAGGCCACCGTCCGGCCGAGGCGGTTGGCCGAGTTCATCGCCCAGGACCGGGTACGCGACCAGCTCGACCTGTTGTTGCAGGGCGCCATGCGACGGGGGTCGCCACCGGATCACATCCTGCTGTCGGGTCCACCGGGTCTGGGTAAGACGAGTCTGGCCAACATCGTCGCCGCCGAGTTGGGCGCGGGCATCCGGGTGACCAGCGGCCCGGCGATCGAGCGTTCCGGTGATCTGGCGGCGATCCTGACCAGCCTCGCCGAGGGCGACGTGCTCTTCATCGACGAGATTCATCGGATCGCGCGCCCGGCCGAGGAGTTGCTGTACAGCGCGATGGAGGACTTCCGGGTCGACGTGGTGGTCGGCAAGGGTCCGGGGGCGACGGCGATCCCGTTGGACGTCGAGCCGTTCACCCTGGTCGGCGCGACGACCCGCTCGGGCCTGTTGACCGGGCCGATGCGGGACCGGTTCGGTTTCGTCGCGCACCTCGACTTCTACGCTCCGGCGGATCTGGAGACGTTGCTGCACCGTTCGGCGCGGATCCTGGGGGTGCCGATCACTCCGGAGGGTGCGACCGAGATCGCCGGTCGGTCGCGGGGCACGCCGCGGATCGCCAACCGGCTGCTGCGCCGGGTCCGTGACTACGCCGAGGTCCGGGCGGACGGGGTGGTCGATCTCGACACCGCCCGTGCGGCCCTGATCGTGTACGACGTGGACGCGCTGGGCCTGGACCGGCTGGACCGTGCGGTGTTGACCGCCCTGGTCGACTCGTTCCGGGGCGGTCCGGTCGGGTTGTCCACCCTCGCCGTGGCGGTGGGGGAGCAGCCGGACACGGTGGAGGAGGTCTGCGAGCCGTTCCTGGTGCGAGCCGGGCTGTTGGCCCGGACGCCTCGGGGTCGGGTGGCGACCGAGGCCGCCTGGCGGCATCTGGGCCGTACACCGCCGAATGGTACATTTGGTGCAGATGCTCCACCAGTGCCCGACTTGTTCTCGTTGGATGTCGATCAGCCGTGATGTGAACGTGATCTGTGCCGCATTCGGCGTTCTCAGGTGCAGGGTTTAGACTTCGCCGCGGTCTGTACAGGACGTGAGAATCCGCCTCCGCTCCGGCACCCACGGTGCCGGGCAGGTGGCCAATGGGAAGGTCAGTAACCGTGCATTACGCAGCAGCGGGTGGCGGGGCCGGCGGTTTCACGCCGATCCTGATGATCGCCCTGCTCTTCGGTGTCATGTACTTCATGATGATCCGGCCCCAGCAGAAGCGCCGCAAAGAGGCGGAGTCGATGCAGTCCAACCTCGGTCCCGGCGACGAGGTCGTGACCATCGGTGGGCTCTACGGCACGGTCACCGGCATCGAGGACGACACTGTCCTGATCGAGGTCGCACCGGGCGTGCAGACCCGCTACGCCCGCCCGGCCATCGCGCGGGTGGTCACCCGCGCGGAGCTGCCGAGCGAGCCGGTCACCGAGGACGCGGACACCGTCAAGGAGTGACCCCCCGGGGAGCGGCGAGTCCGGCGTACGGCCGGTCGGCCGGCTTCCGGGTCGTCGCGCCCGACGGGGCAGCGGACGAGACGTGAAAACTGGATAGTTGGGTCGACGCCGGGCGTCGGCACGTTCCCGTGACCGTCGGCGTTCCGCGCCGAGGTGCCCGGTCCTCGTGTCGGCATTCCGTCGGCTCAAGGCAGACCCCGTCGGGCGGGACCCCCGGCCCGACACCGCCGCCGCTGCGACAGCGGCGCGACCGTACAGGGAGACAGGACAGCCGTGGCACCACCTCAGGGACAGATGCGCCCCGGGCGGCAGCTCGCCGTGCTCGGGTTCATCTTCGTGGTCCTCTATCTTTTGGTGTTCTTCGCTGGCGCCAGCGGCAGCTGGAAGGACCGGCTCGAGCCCAAGCTCGGTCTGGACCTGATCGGCGGCACGCGGGTGACGCTGGAGGCGACCAACAGCGTCGACGGCAAGCCCCCGACGGCGGAGAACCTCGAAGAGGCCCGCGAGATCATCGAGAGCCGGGTCAACGCGTTCGGCGTGGCCGAGGCCGAGGTGGTCACCGAGGGCAACCGCAACATCGTCATCTCCCTGCCCGGCGAGAACCGGAACCTCGACGACGTGGGCGAGGCGGCCGAGCTGCGGTTCCGCAAGGTGCTCAAGGCCGCCTCCGGCAGCGGGGTGGCCGAGGCGCCGCCCGCCGCCACGCCGGCCCCGTCCGGTAGCGCCGCCCCGACCGGCAGTGCGACCCCGTCCGGCGCCGCGACCCCGACCCCGACGGGCAGCGCCTCGCCGAAGGTGACCTCGTCGCCCAGCGGCGGTCAGGGCGGAATGGCCCCGGCGTCGCCCAGCGCCACGCCGACCCCCTCCGCGTCCGCCACTGCCTCGCCGAGCGCCGCCGCACCCAGTGCCAGTGCCGAGCCGGTGCCGGCCAGCGTCGAGCAGCAGCGCAAGGTCGTCGAGCAGAAGGTCGGCGCCGCCGCGTGGCAGGCCGCCAACGGGCTGCAGGCCCCGGCCGATCTGACCGCGGACCCGTCGCTGGCCGAGAAGCTCAATCCGTTCGGCACGCTGTCTCCGCAGGAGGTCGCGGTGCTGCCGGCGCAGATGCAGTTCAACGTGCCGACGATCGGCTGCGCGCAGCTCGACCAGCGCCCCCCGGCGTCGATCTCCGACCCGAAGCAGCAGGTGGTCTCCTGCGAGGACGGCGCGTCGAAGTACCTGCTCGACCAGGCCAAGGTCGAGGGCACCGACGTGTCCGACGCCGACGCGGTGCTCGACCAGACGAACGCCTGGGTGGTCAGCCTGGACTTCACCGGCGACGGCCAGGGCAAGTGGACCTCGCTGACCCGTGAGGCGTTCAACAACGAGGGCCAGGCCTGCGACGCGACAGCGCTGGGTCAGGACGGCAAGTGCCGGGTGGCCGTCGTGCTGGACAACAAGATCGTCTCCTCCCCGGAGATCCAGGGCGTGCTGACCGGCAACTCCCAGATCACCGGCACCTTCACTCAGAAGGACGCCAGCACCCTCGCCGGTCAGCTCCGCTACGGCGCGCTGCCGGTGACCTTCGAGCAGCAGGAGGCGCAGAACGTCACCGCGACGCTGGGTGCCAGCCACCTGCGCGCCGGTCTGCTCGCGGCCGGTATCGGCATGCTGCTGGTCATCATCTACGCGTTCTTCTACTACCGGCTGCTCGGCTCGGTGATCTTCCTGAGCCTCATCCTCTCGGCGCTGCTGGTCTTCGGCGCGCTGGTGGTGCTCGGTCGGCAGATCGGCTTCACGCTCACCCTCGCCGGCATCGCCGGAATGATCGTCTCGCTCGGTGTGGCGGCGGACTCGTTCGTCATCTACTTCGAACGACTGAAAGACGAGATCCGGGAGGGGCGCAGCCCGCGTAGCGCGGTGCCCCGTGCCTGGATCCGGGCCCGTCGGACGATCATCTCGGCCAACGCGATCACCCTGCTCTCCGCTGTGGTGCTCTACGTGGTCTCGGTCGGCACGGTCAAGGGCTTCGCGTTCGCGCTCGGCCTGGCCACCGTCCTGGACCTGGTCGTGGTCTTCCTCTTCCGGCACCCGATCATGACGATGTTCGCCCGGACCCGGGCGTTCCTGTCCCCGCGGGTCAGCGGTCTGGGCCGGGCACTTCCGGCCCGCAACCAGCCGACTCAGCCCCGCAACCCGCGCGCCAAGGAGGCCTGAGATGGCTGAAAACGGTCTGGCGAGCCGCCTCTACAACGGCGAGGCCGGTCTCAACATCGTCGGCCGGCGCAAGCTCTGGTTCGGCGTCGCCGGGGTCCTGGTCCTGATCGCGATCCTCAGCTTCTCGATCCGTGGGTTCAGCCTGGGCATCGAGTTCGCCGGCGGTAACTCGTTCCAGGTGCCGGCCAGCGTCGGCACCCTGGACGACGCCGAGCGGGAGGTCAACTCGGCCCTCGCCGCGGAGAACACCGGCGTCACGGTGGCGACCAGTCAGAAGGTCGGCGGCCCGGGCGGCGACTCCTACGAGCTGCGTACGCCGCAGCTCACCGCCGAGCAGGCCACCGCGGTCAAGGCCCAAATCGCCGAGGACCTCGGCATCAGCGCCGACCAGATCAGCGACAACCAGGTCAGTGAGGCCTGGGGTAGCCAGGTGACCGAGCGGGCCGTACTCGGTCTGGTCATCTTCATCGCGCTGGTGATGGTCTACCTGATCCTGCGCTTCGAGTGGCGCATGGCCGTCGCTGCGGTCGCCTCGCTGATCACGAACCTGATCCTCACCGCCGGCATCTACTCGCTGGTCGGCTTCGAGGTCACCCCGTCGACCATCATCGGCTTCCTCACCATCCTGGGCTTCGCGCTCTACGACGTGGTGGTGGTCTTCGACAAGGTCCAGGAGAACACCCGGGGCATCACCGCCAACAACAACCAGACGTACGGCGAGGCGTCCAACCTGGCCATCAACCAGAGCCTGATGCGGTCGTTGAACACCTCGGTGGTCGCCCTGCTGCCGGTCGGTGGTCTGCTCTTCATCGGTGCCGGCCTGCTCGGCGCCGGCACGCTGAAGGACCTCGGTCTGGTGCTGTTCGTCGGTATGGCGGTGGCGTTCCTGACCTCCATCCTGGTGGCCACCCCGTTGCTGGCGCTGCTGAAGAACTACGACCCGCGGATCCAGGCGCACAACAAGCGGGTCCTGACCCGGCGGGGCGCGGTCAGCCGTGGCGAGGTCCCCGGTAAGGGTGCCGCGAGCCCGGTGGCCCAGGCCGACGCGACGGACGAGCCGGTCGACCCGGACGCCGCCGCGCTGGCCGGTGCCGCCCCCAAGGTGGGCGCTCGGCCGGCGGGCAAGCGGCCCACCGGTGCCCGGGGCGGTCGCCCGGGTGGCGGCGGCAACCGGCCGGGTGGCGCCAAGCGGCGCTGACCCGACAGGAGACACCCGAACGGCGTCCGGCATGCTGTTGCCGGACGCCGTTCGTCGTTGAAGGAGAGCGAAACAGCCGTGACGGAGACCCACAGCACCGCAGCGCGCGGGGACAGTGGCCCGGAGGCCGCCCGACTGGTCGCCAGTCGGGTGCTGGACGTGCCCGACTTTCCCAAGCCCGGCGTCATGTTCAAGGACCTGATGCCACTGTTCGCCGACGGCAAGGTCTTCCGTGAGGTGATCGACGGGATCGTCGCCTACCACGGGCGGGACACCTTCGACGTGGTGGTCGGCATCGAGGCGCGCGGGTTCGTCGTCGCGGCGGCCATCGCGTACGCGACCGGCGTGGGCGTGGTGCCGGTGCGCAAGGCCGGCAAGCTGCCCCGCCCGGCGCACTCGGTCTCCTACGAGCTGGAGTACGGCGAGGCCACCCTCGAAGTGCACGAGGACGCCTTCACCGCCGGGCACCGGGTGCTGGTGGTCGACGACGTGCTGGCCACCGGTGGCACCGCTGAGGCGACGCTGGACCTGGTCGAGCGGGCCGGTGGGACCGTCACCGGCTTCACGGTGCTGCTGGAGCTCGGCTTCCTTGGTGGGCGCGAGCGACTGGCACCGCGTCCCGTGCACGCCCTGTTGACCGTTTGAGCCGGTCGGTGCCCTGCTGACCGTTTGATCCCGGAGCCGTCGGATGGACCCGGCGCCGACCGTCCGGCGGAGCGGCAGGGGACCGTCCGTGCGGGTAGCATTGCCCTTTGCTGACGCCGGCGGTACGCCGTCCGGCGGGCGAGACCAGGTCGGCCGATCTTCGGCTGGCGTGTTTCCGGCGAGCGGTGAGGAGGCCGGTGTCCCACGATGTCGTCCCTCCGGCGGAGGGCACGGTGCACCCGACAGGCGACGCTGACGGCTCGGTGACCGACCGGACAGGCGACGCGCCGGCCCGGGTGACGGGCACCGGCAACGGCTCCGGCAGGGCTCCCGGCGAGAGCGCGGTGCGTCCGACCAGCGGCCCGCCGAGCGCCGAGGCGTCCCCTGGCGCCGATGGTGTCGTGGTGCCGTTCCCGACCGACGCCGGCATCGACCCGTCGCCCAGTGGTGGCTTCGGGCTGTCCAACGCGCCCACCGGCCGGCGGGTCCGGGCCCGGCTGGCCCGGTTCAACGCGCCCTGGCAGACCTCTCAGGTCAGCGAGGTGCTGGAGCCGCTGATCGCGAGCCACCGGGACAACCACCCCAAGGCGGACGCCCGGCTGCTCCAGCGCGCCTTCGACACGGCGGCGCGGTGGCACTCCGGGCAGTACCGCAAGTCCGGTGACCCCTACATCACCCACCCGCTCGCGGTGGCGACGATCCTCGGCAACCTGGGGATGGACACCACCACGCTGGTCGCCGCGCTGCTGCACGACACCATCGAGGACACCGAGTACACCCTCGACCAGATGCGCGCCGACTTCGGTGGCGAGGTCGCCCTGCTGGTCGACGGCGTCACCAAGCTCGACAAGGTCAAGCTGGGCGACGCGGCCAAGGCCGAGACGATCCGCAAGATGGTCGTGGCCATGGCCAAGGACCCGCGGGTGCTGGTGATCAAGCTGGCCGACCGGCTGCACAACATGCGCACCCTGACCTTCCTGCCCCGCCCCAAGCAGGAGCAGAAGGCCAAGGAGACGCTGGAGATCCTGGCGCCGCTGGCGCACCGGCTCGGTATGAACACGATCAAGTGGGAGCTGGAGGATCTGTCCTTCGGCACGCTGTTCCCGAAGCGCTACGAGGAGATCAACCGGCTGATCGGGGAGCACCAGCCGCAGCGCGAGTCGCTGTTGCGGCAGGTCACCCAGAAAGTCGGCACCGACCTGAAGGCCGCCAAGATCAAGGCGGAGACCACCGGGCGGCCGAAGCACCTCTACTCGATCTACCAGAAGATGATCGTGCGGGGTCGCGACTTCAACGACATCTACGACCTGGTCGGTGTGCGCATCCTGGTCGACACGGTTCGCGACTGCTACGCGGCGCTGGGAGTCATCCACGCCAACTGGCAGCCGGTGCCGGGCCGGTTCAAGGACTACATCGCCATGCCCAAGTTCAACATGTACCAGTCGCTGCACACGACGGTCATCGGGCCCACCGGCAAGCCGGTGGAAATGCAGATCCGCACGTACGCGATGCACCGCACCGCGGAGTTCGGCATCGCCGCGCACTGGAAGTACAAGGAGCACAAGGGCACCCAGATCGTCGGCCCGCCCGCGCACATCGACGAGATGACCTGGCTGCGGCAGCTGCTCGACTGGCAGCGCGAGGCGGCCGACCCGAGCGAGTTCCTGGACGCGCTGCGCTTCGACCTGTCCAGCCAGGAGGTGTACGTCTTCACCCCGAAGGGTGACGTCATCCCGCTGCCGACCGGGTCGACGCCTGTCGACTTCGCGTACGCCGTGCACACCGAGGTGGGGCACAAGTGCATCGGGGCGCGGGTCAACGGCAAGTTGGTGCCGTTGGAGTCGACGCTGTCCAACGGCGACGTGATCGAGATCTTCACGTCGAAGTCCGAGACGGCCGGCCCGACACAGGACTGGCTGGGCTTCGTCAAGAGCCCGCGCGCCCGCACGAAGATCCGGCAGTACTTCAACAAGGAGCGCCGCGAGGAGGCGATCGAGGCCGGCAAGGACGCGATCGTCAAGGCCATGCGCAAGCAGGGAATGCCCCTGCAGCGGATGCTCACCTCCGACGCGCTCATGTCGATCGCCCGCGACCTGCACCTGGCCGACGTGGCCTCGCTCTACGCGGCGGTCGGCGACAGCCAGGTCTCCGCGCAGTCGGTGGTGCAGAAGTTGATGGCCGCGTACGGCGGCGAGGAGGGCGCGGCGGAGGACATCGCCGAGACCGCCGTCGCCACCCGGCCGCCGCGCAGTCGGCAGAGCAGCAGCGACCCGGGCGTGGTGGTCCGGGGCGTCAGCGACGTCTGGATCAAGCTGGCCCGCTGCTGCACCCCGGTCCCACCGGACTCGGTGTTCGGCTTCGTCACCCGCTCCGGCGGGGTGAGCGTGCACCGCGACGACTGTGCCAACGCCGAGGACCTGCGCGCGCAGAGCGAGCGGGTCGTCGAGGTGAGTTGGAAGCTCACCTCCGCCTCGACGTTCCTGGTCGCCATCCAGGTCGAGGCACTGGACCGGCACAAGCTGCTGGCCGACGTCACCCGGGTGCTCTCCGACGAGCGGGTCAACATCCTCTCTGCCACCGTCACCACCACCCGCGACCGGGTGGCGGTGAGCCGGTTCAGCTTCGAGATGGCCGACCCGAAGCACCTGGGCCACCTGCTGGCCACGGTCCGCAAGGTCGACGGCGTCTTCGACGCCTACCGGGTCACCTCCGGGGCCTGACAACCCACCGGATCGGTTGCGCGGCTCGACGCGTACCCACAGAACGCGACAGCGCCCGCCGGCTCAGCCGGCGGGCGCTGTGTCGTCTGCGCGGGTGTCAGCCCTGGGGGTTGCTCATCGTGAGGTCCTTGATGATGACCTCCTTCTTCGGGTGGCCGCCGCCGGCCTGCTGGGCGAACGCCCCGTCGTCGCCGGCCTTGGCCACGTCCTTGACCAGGTCCATGCCGCCGGTGATGGTGCCCAGCACCGTGTACGCCGGGTCCAGCGGAGAGTCGCCGAACACGATGAAGAACTGGCTGCCGGTGCTCCCCGGATCCTGGGACTTGGCCATCGCGATGACGCCCTCCGGGTACGGCGGACGCTTGTCGGTGGGCAGGTTCTCCTCGGCCATGCGGTAGCTCGGGCCGCCCTGGCCGTCGGTGTCCCGCCAGCCGTTGCCGGTGGCGCTGGGGTCACCGCACTGCAACACCTTGATGCCCTCGGTCACCAGGCGGTGGCACTTGGTGTTGTCGAAGAAGTTCTTCTCCGCGAGGTGGGTGAAGCTGCCCGCCGTGCACGGCACCAGCGACCTGTCGACCTTGGCGGTGATCGGGCCGAGGTTGGTGTCGATCGTCATGGTCTGGACGCCCTTGGCGGACTGCTGGTTGCCCGGCAACCCCACGTCCTTGATCTGCGGGGGCCGCTGCTCGGTGGGCAGCGCGTTGTACGCGCACTCGGCCGCGCCCGCCGCCGGCGCGGCGGTGTTGCTCTTGTCGTCGTCGCCGCCGAGACTCACCGCCAGCCAGACGGTGCCGGCGACCACGAGCACCAGCGCGGCACCCGCGCTGACGATCGCCGTCGTCTGCCGGCGCTTGCGGGCCTTGGCCGCGCGCTCGGCCATCTCCTTCTCGAGCCGGGCGCGTGCCGCCGCGCGCTGCCGCTCTCTGGTGGACGTCACGCCTGGATCCTCCTGGCTGTCTGCTGCTGGGTGCCGCTTGGGTGGGTGGTGGCGCCCGGTCAGCCGGCGCTCGGGCTGCTGGCCGGGGTGCCGGAGGCCGAGGGAGCCGGTGCCGCACCGGTGACCGGCTCACCGACCGTGAGGCTCTGGATCGTCACATCGGTGCTGGGCTTGACCTTCGCCCCGGTCCCATTGTCCACGGTCGGGAGGGCGCCGATCTTCTCCACCACGTCCAGCCCGCCGGTCACCCGGCCGATGACCGGGAACTTCGGGTCGGCGGTGGTGAAGTCCTTGAAGAAGATCAGGAACTGGCTGCCGTTGCTGCCCGGCGGGTTGGAGATCATCGCCATCGTGCCCTTCGGGTACGTGGGCGGCTGGCCGGGGGCCGGGCTGGCCGACGGGGACGCCGACGGCACGGTCGGCAACTCCTCGTCGTAGAACGAGTAGGTGGGCCCACCGAGACCCGTGCCGCTGGGGTCGCCGCAGCGCAGCGCGCCCTCGGCGGTGATCTCGTGGCACTTGGTGTTGTCGTAGAACGACCGGCTCGCCAGGTGGGCGATGCTCGCCGCCGCGCACGGGGAGTTGGTCAGGTTCAGTTCCGCGGTGATCGGCCCGCCCTGGTTGGTGGTCACTGTCATCGCCCGGGTGCCGTCGGTGGGCAGATCCTTGGTGGCCGGCGTGCCGACGTCCTTGAGGTTGGTGTTGGCCGTCGCGTCCTGCGGCGTCCAGAGGCAGGTGTCCTCCGCGGCCGTATTCTGCTTCGGGTCGGAGTCGAACGCGCCGAGCGCCCAGGCCGAACCGGCCACTACCAACACGAGGATCAGAGCGGCGCCAACTCCGGCCTGGATCTGCCGTCGGCGCCGCGTCGAGGCGGCCCGGCGAGCCAACTGCCGGTCGAGCTTGGCCCGCGCCAGTTTGCGCTGCCGGTCCCTGCTGGAAGCCACCCGTGCTCCCCTTTCCTCTACCTGGTCGTCGCCGGCGGCCGGTCGCCCCGGCCCGTCCGGGCGTCACGTGTGCCGCGCCACACGCCCGCCAGAGTGTACGGCTAGTGACTGAGAATGTGGTGTACGAGGTCCACCCCGTCCCGAGCAGCGCTTATCGGAGATTGTCACTGTGCCGTACGGGGCGCGTGGGACGGACGCGGCAAACTCGCTCGGCGCGCCCGATAGGCTGCTGTCCAGGACGACAGCTGCTCGACGGAAAGGACAGCGCCCGTGCTCGTGGCCGGCTTTCCCGCGGACGCCTTCGGCACCAACTGCTACGTGGTTGCCACCGCGCCGGGGGAGCAGTGCGTGGTGGTCGACCCCGGCATCGGGGTGCTCGACCAGCTCGACGCGCTGCTCGCCGAGCACCGCCTGCATCCGGCCGCCGTGCTGCTCACCCACGGCCACCTCGACCACAGCTTCTCGGTCGCGCCGGTCTGCGGTGCGCGCGGCATCACCGCGTACGTGCACCCCGGCGACCGGGAGATGCTCGCCGACCCGTCCAAGGGCCTCTCGGCCGACCTGACGTCGCTCTTCGGCGGCCGGCTGAGCTACACCGAGCCGGAGGACGTGGCCGAGTTGACCGACGGCGCCACCCTCACCCTCGCCGGCCTGGAGATCGCCGTCGACCACGCACCGGGCCATACCGGCGGGTCGGTGCTGTTCCGGCTGCCGGGCGCCGGGTCGAGCTGGGAGGCTGACGAGCTGTGCCTCTCCGGCGACGTCCTCTTCGCCGGGTCGATCGGCCGCACCGACCTGCCGGGCGGGAGCATGCCAGCCATGCTCACCAGCCTGCGCGACAAGATCCTTCCGCTGGCCGACGACACCGTCGTGCTGCCCGGCCACGGCCCCAGCACCACGATCGGCCGCGAGCGCGCCAGCAACCCGTACCTCATCGAGGTGGCTGGCACGTCGCCGGCCGCACCCACCCGGGGCCTCTAGATCTTCGTCCGCGCCGCGCGCGGACCCACGACACCACCGCGCCGCGGGCGCGGAACCGCAAGGAGTACGCCCATGAGCAAGCCCACGCCCATCTCCGGCTTCCCGGAGTGGACCCCCGGCCAGCGGATGATCGAGCAGTTCGTGCTCGACAAGATCCGGGCCACCTTCGAGCTGTACGGCTTCGCGCCGCTGGAGACCCGCGCCGTGGAGCCGCTGGACCAACTGCTGCGCAAGGGCGAGACCTCCAAGGAGGTCTACGTGATCCGGCGGTTGCACGCCGACGCCGAGGGTGCCGGTGGTGACGACCAGCTCGGCCTGCACTTCGACCTGACCGTGCCGTTCGCCAGGTACGTGCTGGAGAACGCCGGCAAGCTGAACTTCCCGTTCCGCCGCTACCAGATCCAGAAGGTGTGGCGGGGTGAGCGGCCGCAGGAGGGTCGCTACCGGGAGTTCGTCCAGGCCGACATCGACATCGTCGACCGGGACACCCTTGCCCCGCACCACGAGGCGGAGATGCCGCTGGTGATCGGGGACGCGCTGCGCTCGTTGCCGATCCCGCCGGTGACGATCCAGGTCAACAACCGCAAGATCTGCGAGGGTTTCTACCGGGGCATCGGGCTGACCGACCCGGAGGCGGCGCTGCGCGCCGTGGACAAGCTCGACAAGATCGGCCCGGCGAAGGTGGCCGAGCTGCTGGCCCAGACCGCCGGGGCGAGCGAGGCGCAGGCCAAGGCGTGCCTGGCCCTGGCCGAGATCTCCGCCCCGGACGCCTCGTTCGCCGACGCCGTCCGGGCGCTCGGGGTGAGCGACCCGCTGCTCGACGAGGGCATCGAGGAACTGGTCCGGGTGGTGGAGACCGCCGCCGAGCACTCGCCCGGCCTCTGCGTGGCGGACCTGCGCATCGCCCGTGGCCTGGATTACTACACGGGCACCGTCTACGAGACCCAGCTGCGCGGCTACGAGCGCTTCGGCTCGATCTGCTCCGGCGGCCGGTACGACAACCTGGCCAGCGCCGGCGCCGTCTCGTACCCGGGGGTGGGGATCTCGATCGGCGTGACCCGGCTGCTCGGGCTGCTCTTCGGCGCGGGGGAGCTGTCGGTCTCGCGGGAGGTGCCGACCGCCGTGCTCGTCGCGGTCACCAGCGAGGAGCAGCGGACGGCCAGCAACCGGGTGGCCGAGGCGCTGCGGCGGCGCGGTGTGCCGACCGAGGTGTCGCCGAGCGCGGCGAAGTTCGGCAAGCAGATCCGATACGCCGAGCGGCGCGGCATCCCGTACGTCTGGTTCCCCGGTGCCGAGGGAGCGCCCGACGAGGTGAAGGACATCCGCTCCGGTGAGCAGGTCACGGCCGCAGCGGGGGAGTGGATGCCACCCCTGGGAGACCTCAAGCCCACAGTCGGTTGAGTGTCCCCACTGGCGCTGACGGCCGCGGGGACCTACGGTAGCGTAAGTTACGCCACCGTAGGGAGTTTCTCGTGACCGTCAGCACCACAGTGAGCCAGACCGCCCTGCTCGTCGAGTTGGAGCCGGTTGTCGCGCGCAACCTGGACCGCCACCTCTCGCTCGCCAAGGAGTGGTTCCCGCACGAGTACGTGCCGTGGAGCGAGGGGCGGACCTTCGACGGGCCGCTCGGCGGCGAGGCGTGGTCACCGACCGACTCCACCATTCCGGACGTGGCCCGCACCGCGCTGATCGTGAACCTGCTGACCGAGGACAACCTGCCCTCGTACCACCACGAGATCGCCACCCTGTTCGGTCGCGACGGCGCGTGGGGCACCTGGGTGCACCGGTGGACCGCCGAGGAGGGGCGGCACGGCGTCGCGATCCGCGACTACCTGACCGTCAGCCGGGCGGTCGACCCGGTGGCGTTGGAGCGCGCCCGGATGACGCACATGTCGGAGGGCTACACCAACGCCCACGGCGACGAGGTGCTGCACTCACTGGCGTACGTCTCGTTCCAGGAGCTGGCCACCCGGATCTCGCACCGCAACACCGGCAAGGCCACCGGCGACCCCACCTGCGAGGCGCTGCTGGCCCGGGTGGCCGCCGACGAGAACCTGCACATGGTCTTCTACCGCAACCTGCTCGCGGCCGCGTTCGAGCTGGCTCCGAGCCAGGCCATGCGGGCCGTCGCCGACGTGGTGGCCGACTTCCAGATGCCGGGCAGCGGCATCGACGGGTTCGCCCGTAAGTCGGTGGCGATCGCCCTGGCCGGCATCTACGACCTGCGCCAGCACCGCGACGAGGTGTTGCAGCCGGTCCTGCGCCAGTGGGACGTCTTCAACGTGACCGGCCTCAACGCCGACGGCGAAGCCGCCCGCGAGCAGCTCGCCGCCCAGCTGGAGAACCTGGACCGCGCCGCCAGCCGCTTCGAGGAGAAGCGCGACGCAAGAGCCGCCCGCCTAGCCCTCCGCTAACCCCCACCCCCACCCCCACCCCCACCCCCACCCCCCTGACCCTCGTTGATCATGAGGTTGGCGGGTCGTTCGATCTTCGAATCGCCCGTTAACCCCATGATCAACGCAGTGGGTGGTCCGGGGTGGGGTGGGGTTGGGGGAGCGGGAGGATGAGGCAGGTGCTGGTGGCGTGGGCTATCAGGCGGGCGGTGGCGTCGGTGATACGGGCCTCCGCCAGGGCCGTGCGGCGACCGCGTTGCAGCACCGTGCCCTCGCAGCGCAGGGTGCCGCTGTCGACGGTGACCGGGCGCAGGAACTTCACGTTGAGGTCCAGCGAGGTGTAGCCGACGCCAGCGGGCAGGGTGGTGTGCACGGCGCACCCCGCGGCGGTGTCCAGCAGGGTCGACAGCACGCCACCGTGGACGCTGCCGAGCGGGTTGTAGTGGAACTCCTGCGGGGTCAGCTCGACCACTACCCGACCCTCGTCGGCTTCCATCCGGGTCATGTCGAGAAGGTGCATCACCGGCGGCGCGGCCAGTTCACCGGCGATCATCGCCCGCAACATGTCGAGGCCGCCGCGTCGGCCGACCTGGGCCGCGTTGACCGACGGGTCCGCCCACGTGAAGGTACGGCTGCGCGCTGGTTCCTGCGTCTGCGTCATGGACGCAGCCTGGCAGCCGGTTGCTGAGTCTGTCAACGAGATCTAGCCTGGTCGGATGCGACCTCCGGCTCTGGACTGGTCAGTGGAGAACTGCACCATCGCCCGCGCGATGGAGGTTCTCGGTGAGCGGTGGACGCTTGTGGTCCTCCGCGAGGTGTTCACCGGCGTACGCCGCTTCGACGACATGCGGGTGCGCACCGGCATCCCGCGCCAGGTGCTGACCAACCGGCTCGCCAGCCTGGTGGAGCAGGGCGTGCTGAGTCGCGAGCCGTACCGGGAGCCCGGCAGTCGGCTGCGCCACGAGTACCGACTGACCGAGAAGGGGCTGGATCTGTGGCCCGTGCTGGTCGCCGTCCTCGGGTGGGGTGACCGGTACCTCGCCGACGCGGAGGGTCCGCCGCTCAGCGTCACGCACCGCGACTGTGGCGCCGAGGTGCGCGCCGAGCTGCGCTGCGCCGACGGGCACGACGTGGCCCGGCCACGCGACGTGATGCCCAGTCCGGGTCCCGGCGCCCGCCGCCGCACCCCCTGACGCCCGTCGCGGGCGGTGTACGCGACGCCAAGCGCGACGAGACATCGATGATCGTGCACGCCCAATGTGAACCGGATGTCGGTTGGGTGTGACGGTGCCTGTTCGCCAGCGTGTCGGGGGTGTTGCGGCCATGTGGCCGGTCAAGGTCGGCGGATCCGGGCGAATTCAAGCCTTGTTAATGATCTTAAGTATGTGAATACTTCAGTCTCAGTCGGCCGGTTTCCCCAGATCGGCCGGGTTGCCCTCGGGTCAGCCGCCCCCGGCCAGACCCGCTCCCCCGCCCAGGAGGTTGTTACATGCGACCCACGAGGTCCTCATTCCGCGTTGCGGCTACAGTCGCCGTTTCCGGATCCCTGGTTGTCGGCTCGCTCATCGGCGCGCCGGCTCAGGCCGCTACCGCCGCCTCGCCCGACACCGCCGCCGCGATCTCCGCGGAACTCGGCGACCGCTCCGCCGGCTCGTACATCGACGCCAGCGGCAAGTCCGTCGTCACGGTGACCGACGCCGCCGCCGCCAGCAAGGCGAGCAAGGCCGGCGCCGTCGTCCGTTACGTCACCCGCGGTGCCGCCGAGCTCAACCGGGCCACGGCCGAGCTGGAGCGCTCCGCCAAGATCCCTGGCACCGCCTGGTGGAGCGACCCGGTCACCAACCAGGTCGTCGTCTCCGTCGACAGCACCGTCACCGGTGCCAAGCTGGAGCGGGTCAAGGCCGCCGCCGCGCGGGCCAACGGCGCGGTCCGGGTCGAGGCCGAGGCCGGCGTGCTGAGCACCCGGATCTCCGGCGGCCAGGCCATCTACGCCGGCGGGGGCGGGCGCTGCTCGCTCGGCTTCAACGTTCGCAGTGGCAGCACCTACTACTTCCTGACGGCCGGGCACTGCACCAACATCTCGGCCAGCTGGTACTCGAACTCCGCCCAGACCTCGCTGCTCGGCAGCCGTACCGGCACCAGCTTCCCGGGCAACGACTACGGCATCGTGCGGCACAACAACTCCGCCAACGCCGCCGGCAACGTCTACCTCTACAACGGCAGCTACCGCGACATCACCGGCGCCGGCAACGCCTCCGTCGGCCAGTCGGTGCAGCGCTCCGGCAGCACCACCGGCCTGCGCAGCGGCTCGGTGACGGCGACCAACGCCACTGTGAACTACGCCGAGGGCTCGGTCTCCGGTCTGATCCGCACCAACGTCTGCGCCGAGCCGGGCGACAGCGGCGGCTCGCTGTTCGCCGGCGGCACCGCCCTGGGTCTGACCTCCGGTGGTAGCGGCAACTGCCGCACCGGTGGCACGACCTTCTTCCAGCCGGTCACCGAGGCGCTCAGCCGCTACGGCGTCAGCGTCTTCTGATCCACGCACCGCTCGCGGGCCGCCGGAACATTCCGGCGGCCCGCGTCGCGTTGACAGCCACCGCACCCCGCCGGCCGCGACGACGGTCAGCCGGGCCCGGACGGTCCCGGTCGCCGCCGGGAGACCAGCACCGCGGCCAGCGGTACGCAGGCCTCGGCGGCCGCCGCCAGTCGCTCGGTCAGCCCGATCCATGCCCCGTCGGTGAAGAACTCGACGGCGAACCAACCGACCAGCCCGAGGAGGACCGCTGCCGCCGCGAGCGCCAGCCCGCGTACGGATGCTGGCGGGTGGCGGTGCTCCCGGTCGGAAAACGGCCTCGCGCGACGGTGCACCGCCAGGGCCGGCCAGACGGCCAACGCCCCGAACGCGACGCCGGCGGCCACGGCGTGCGTCGTCGAGTCACCGGCCGGGCGCTGCGGGAACGCGACCAGGACCACTGTCGCCAGCCCGCCCAGCGCGAGCAGCGCTCGGCCCGCCGGCGCGGCGCTGACCAGGCCGAGCGCGGTCACCAGGTGACAGAGGCCCAGGCCGGCCAGCCCGACCGTCATGATCCAGCGGTGGTCCGCACCCGTGGCGGCCAGCGCGCTGATGGTCTGCCGCACCGGGTCGAATCCATCGGACTGGGCGGCCTGCGCCAGGGTCCAGCCACCGACGAGGAACAGCGGTGCGCCACCGGCCGACAGCAGGGTCCAACGGGGAACGGCGGACATCGGGCGATCGTAACGATGCGACAGACGCGTTTCCGGGCCGCACGCTCGGCGACGACTCAGGGCAGCCCGTCGGGTCGCCTGGGAGTGGGGCCGCTCGGTGGTCCGAGCGGATCCGGGGGTAGGACGCCGATGGTCGGCAGGTCCGGGCCGACGCGGACGGTGCCGCCGGCCGACCAGGCGAGGTGCGCCCGTCGGGCGGAGAGGACCGCCAGCAGCGGCCAGAGGGAGACCGCCACCGCCGTGACCCGCTCGGCCAGCCCGGTGCGGGATCCGCTGGTCACCTCGAACGCGCACCAGCCGAAGAGGGCGAGCAGCACGAGCGTGGCGCTCAGCCCCACCGCCCGGCGGAACGCCCAGGGCGGCTCCGGTCGGGTGGGGTGCTCGGTGTCGTGACCGCGCGGCAGTCGCAGTGCCGAGCCGGCCGGCCAGAGCACCAGGGCGAGGACGGCCACCGTCGCCGCGATGCCGTGGCTGAGCGAGCCGCCGACCGGCGGCCGGGGAAAGGCGACCAGCGCGATGGTGGCCACCCCTCCGATCGCGAGCAGGAAGCGGCTGGGCAGCCCGGCGGCGTGCAGGACGGCGGCGACGGACAGGTAACAGCAGCCGAGCAGCACCAGGGCCACCACCATGATCCAGGCGTCGGTCGCGTCCTGCCCTGCCAGCTCGCTGATGGTGTCCCGGACCGGGTCGTACCCGACGGGTTGTTGGGCCTGCGCCACCGTCCAACCGGCCACCAGCAGCACGGGCGCCGCCGCCGCCGTGGCGACGGCCCAGTTCGGTACGGGCCGCATTTCGCCACGTTAACCGGCGCGGCTGCCGGGGGAGTGGGGTTCGCCGGTCCACCCCACCAGCGAATCGTGCCGGCCTGCCGGGTGCCCGGAGGCGGGGCGGCCACCCCTGACAGAATGCGGGTGAGGACTGTTCCACGATGAGGAGTTGCCAGCCGTGATCCGTACCCACAATGCCGGAAGCCTGCGCGCCGCGGACGCCGGCTCGACGGTGACGCTCGCCGGCTGGGTGGCCCGCCGCCGCGACCACGGCGGGGTCATCTTCGTCGACCTGCGCGACGGTTCCGGTGTTGTCCAGGTGGTGTTCCGCGAGGAGGATGCGCACGCGCTGCGCAACGAGTTCTGCGTGAAGGTCGTCGGTGAGGTGACCCGCCGCCCGGCCGGCAACGAGAACCCGGAGCTGCCCACCGGTGAGGTCGAGGTGACCGTCGTCGAGCTGGAGGTGCTCTCCGAGGCGGCGCCGCTGCCGCTGCCGGTGGACGACCAGATCGAGGCCGGCGACGACATCCGACTCCGGTACCGCTACCTGGACCTGCGCCGCAGTGGCCCGGCGAACGCGCTGCGGCTGCGCTCGCGCGCCAGCCAGCTCGCCCGGGGCGTGCTGCACGAGCGGGACTTCCTGGAGATCGAGACGCCGACGCTGACCCGCTCGACGCCGGAGGGCGCCCGCGACTTCCTGGTGCCGGTGCGCCTCCAGCCCGGCAGCTGGTACGCGCTGCCGCAGTCGCCGCAGCTGTTCAAGCAGCTGCTGATGGTCGGCGGCATGGAGCGGTACTACCAGATCGCCCGTTGCTACCGCGACGAGGACTTCCGCGCCGACAGGCAGCCGGAGTTCACCCAGCTCGACATCGAGATGTCCTTCGTCACCGAGGACGACGTGATCGACCTCGGTGAGGCGATCGTCTCGGCGCTGTGGAAGGACCTGGCCGGGCACGAGATCACCCGACCGATCCCGCGGATCACCTGGCACGACGCGATGGCCCGGTACGGCTCGGACAAGCCGGACCTGCGTTACGGCGTCGAGCTGACCGAGTTGACCGAGTACCTGCGCGGCACCGAGTTCCGGGTCTTCGCCGGGGCGATCGACGCGGGCGGCTACGTCGGCGCGGTGGTGATGCCGGGCGGCGCGGCGCAGAGCCGTAAGGAGCTGGACGGCTGGCAGGACTGGGCGAAGGCGCGTGGCGCCCGTGGCCTGGCGTACGTGGTGCTGGACGCCGAGACCGGTGAGGCGCGCGGCCCGGTGGCGAAGAACCTCTCCGCCGAGCACCTGGGCGGGCTCGCCGACGCGGTCGGCGCCAAGCCGGGTGACGCGGTCTTCTTCGCCGCGAGCGCCACCACCCGGGAGGCCCAGGAGCTGCTCGGGGCGGCCCGCGTCGAGATCGCCAAGCGGTCCGGCCTGATCGACGAGAGCGCCTGGGCGTTCTGCTGGGTGGTCGACGCGCCGATGTTCGAGCGCACGGACGAGGGCGGTTGGACGGCCGTGCACCACCCGTTCACCTCGCCGAACTCGGAGTGGGTCGACCGGTTCGAAGAGGCTCCGGACCGCGCGTTGGCCTACGCGTACGACATCGTCTGCAACGGCAACGAGATCGGCGGCGGGTCGATCCGTATCCACCGGGGTGACGTGCAGAAGCGGGTCTTCGACCTGCTCGGCATCACTCCGGAGGAGGCGCAGGACAAGTTCGGCTTCCTGCTGGAGGCGTTCAAGTACGGCGCTCCGCCGCACGGCGGCATCGCCTTCGGCTGGGACCGGGTCTGCATGCTGCTCGCCGGCGCGGACTCCATCCGAGAGGTCATCGCCTTCCCGAAGACCCGGGGTGGCTTCGACCCGCTGACCAGCGCCCCCACCCCGATCACCGCCCAGCAGCGCGCCGAGGCCGGCATCGACGCCAAGCCCAAGCCCGCCGCAACGGCCCACACGGGAACGGCCGGCCCCGCAGCCCCGGTAGCAGACCCGGTCTGACCCGCATCTCCTCCCTCTCGCCTCGTTGATCATGGGGTTGACGGGCCCACGCGTCGGCGTGTCGCTCGTTAACCTCATGATCGACCTAGGTGGGGGAGTGGGCTGGGATGCGGGTGCTTGTTGTCGGGGGTAGTGGGCTACTGGGGCGGTCGGTCTGTCGGCGGGGCCTCGGGCTTGGCTGGTCGGTTGTTGGGACGTTCCACTCCGGTGAGATCGCCGTGCCGGGAGTCGCGACACGTCGGCTGGACGTGACCGACCGGTCCGCCGTGCGCGCGCTGGTCGCCGAGGTGCGGCCGGACGCCGTGGTCGGAACCCCCTACCGGTACGGGGACTGGGCGGTCACCGCCGACGGGGCCGCGCACGTGGCGCTCGCCGCCGCCGAGGCGGGTGCCCGGCTGGTGCACGTGTCCAGCGACGCGCTGCACGCCGGACGACCCGTGCCGTACGCCGACGACGAACCACCCACACCGGTGCACGCGTACGGTGCCGCGAAGGCGGCGGCCGAGACCGCCGTGCGGGCGATCGACCCGGGCGCCGCAGTGGTGCGGACCTCCCTGATCGTGGGGGAGGGCAGCAAGCAGATCCAGCTCTGCCGGGACGCGCTCGCCGGCCGGGCCACCCTGTTCAGCGACGAGTTGCGCTGTCCGATCGACGTCGCCGACCTGGCCGATGCCGTGCTGGAGTTGGTCGCCTCGGCGTACGCCGGTCTGCTGAACGTGGCCGGTCCGGACGCGGTGAGCCGGGCGGAGTTGGGCCTGCTGGTCGCCGAGCGGTACGGCCTGGACGCGGCCGGGCTGAAGACCACGACCAGCGCGGCGGCCGGCCTGGTCCGCCCGACGGATGTCCGCCTCGACTCCACCCGCGCCGCCGGCCTGCTGCGCACCCGGCTGCGCGGCGTCCGCGAAGTCCTCGCCCCCTGAACGGGCGCGTGCACACTTTCTATGCACAAGAGTTGTGCATAGAAAGTGTGCAGAGATAGTGTGCAGTCATGGTGAACGACGAAGGCGTCTCGCGGCCGGCGCTGCGGGAAGTGCGGATCGACAAACGGCAGGTCCGGGTGCTGGCGCATCCGCTGCGAATGCGGCTGGTCGGAGCGCTGCGCGTGAAGGGGCCCGCTACCGCGACCACCCTCGCCGAGCTGCTCGGCACCAACACCGGCGCAACCAGCTACCACCTGCGACAGCTCGCCGAGGTCGGGCTGGTCATTGAGGATCCCGACCGGGGCAGCGGGCGGCAGCGCTGGTGGCAGGCCGCCCACGACGTCACCAACTGGGAGCCGTCTGACTTCGACGACGACCCCGACGCCCGGGCCGCGATCGAGTGGATCCAGGGCGACCAGGTGCGTCTCCTCGCCGAAACCGCCGACCGCTGGTTCGCCACCCAGCACGAGTGGTCGGCCGCCTGGCGGGACGGATTCGGCATGGGCGACATCTTCATGACCATTCCGCCGGACCGGCTGGAAGAACTCAAGGCGGAGGTGTGGCAGGTGCTGGAGCGGTACCACCGCGAGGCCGAGCCCACCGCCTCCACCGACCCGGAAGCCCGCCCGGTGCAGGTGTTCCTGGCTGCCTACCCGTTGCGCGAGGGCCTCCAGTGAGCGCGAGGAGTGAGCCGGGGTTGCGAGCCCCGCAGTCGCGAACGGAGGTGTCGTCGTGAGCGCGCTGACCGTACGCCAGGTTCGGCGTCGTTACCTCACGCTGTACGGCCTGCGCTGGCTGCCCACGGGTCTGATGATCCCGGTGATGATCCTGCTGATGCAGGAGCGCGGCCTGTCGTTGCCGCAGATCGGGCTGGTCGGCACGGCGCAGGGGCTGCTGGTGCTGGCGCTGGAGTTGCCCACCGGTGGGCTCGCCGACGCTCTCGGTCGTCGACCGGTGCTGCTCGCCGCCGGCGTGCTCAACCTCGCCTCGCTGGCGCTGTTCGCGGTGGCCGACTCGTTCTGGCTGTTCTTCGTGGTCTGGGCTCTGCAGGGCGTCTACCGGGCGTTGGACAGCGGCCCGTTGGAGTCCTGGTACGTCGACGCCACCCTGGCCGCCGACCCGGAGGCCGAGTACGAGCGCGGCCTCGGGTACGCCGGCACCGTCGTTGGCGGGGCGATCGGCGGTGGCGCGCTGCTCAGCGGTGGTCTCATCGCGCTCGGCCCGATCGGGCCGGTCAGCGCGCTCACGGTGCCCGTGTTGGCCGCCATCGTCGCGCAGGCGGCGGCGCTCGTCGCGCTGGTCGTGCTGCTGGTCGAAGAGCGGCCGGCCACCGGGTTCGCGGCGCTGAGATCCTCGGTGGTCCAGGCGCCCCGGATGATCGGTCAGGCCGTCGGGCTGTTGCGTCGCTCCCGGGTGCTGCTGGCGTTGGTGGCCGTCGAACTGTTCTGGGGCTTCGGCATGGTCACCTTCGAGTCGCTGCTGCCGGTCCGGCTCGCCGAGGTGATCGGTGATCCGGAACGTGCGGCGGCGCTGCTCGGGCCGGCGAACTCGGCCGCCTGGCTCGCCTCGGCGGCCGGCGCGGCGCTGACCCCGCTACTGCTGCGCTGGTTCGGCGCCGCGCCGGGTGCGGCAGTGCTGCGCATCCTCCAGGGCGTGACGGTGGTCGGAATGGGGTTGTTCGCCGGACCGGTCGGCGTGCTGGTGGCGTATCTGGCCTGCTACGCCGTGCACGGCGCGTCCAACCCGCTGCACAGTGGGCTGCTGCACCGGCAGGTCGACGGCCCGTACCGGACCAGCGTGCTCTCGCTGAACTCGATGATGGCGCAGCCGGCCGGCGCGCTTGGTGGGGTGGTGCTGACCGCGCTCGCCGCCGCCACCAGCATCAGTACCGCGATGGTGGTCGGCGCTGTGGTGCTGGCCGTCGCCGCACCGCTCTACCTGCCCGCCTGGCTGGCCGGCCGCCGAGCCGTCCCGGCTGTCGAGCCGACCGCGGTTCCGGTACCCGCCGCCGACCGCTGAGGAAGGGGTCCCTCGTCCGCGAGGGGCCCCTGCTGCGGGTCAGGCGAGGCGGATCGAGCTGAGCGGGAGAGTATTGGTGTAGCCGAGCCGACGGTAGAGCCGCGCCGCACCGACATTGTGCGTGTAGACGCCGAGCCCCACGGTGTCGTGGCGCGCCAGCAGCGCCCGGGTCATCCCTGCGGTCAGGGCCGCGCCCAGCCCTCGACCTCGTTGGTCGGGGGCGACGGTCAGGCCGGCGAGGAAGCCGATGTCGCCCTGGCTGCGGTCCGCGCCGCACGCCACCAACCGGTCGCCGGCCCGGATGCCGTACCAGTCGACCACCCGTGGGTCGCCCGGGCGGGAGGTGCTGGTGGGGAACGACTCGTCGACCAGTGCGGCCAGCGCCGGCTGGTCGGCGTCGGTGAGGCGTACCACCGACTGCTCGTCCGGCTGCGTCGGTGGCGACGTGTCGGTCCAGTGGAAGTCCCAGTCGCTGTGGTCGGCCACCGTCAACCGGTCGGCCAGTAGACCGCGATCGTATCGAGGCAGGTGCAGCCGTTGTCCGGGCTGGAGCATCCCGTCGGCGGCGAGCGCGACACAGATCTCCAGCGCCGGTTGGGCCGGGCCGATCGCGCAGCCGGCCGGTCCGTGCTCGGGCGGGACCAGCCACAGCACCGCGCCATCGCGCCGGTACGCGTGCGCCGGCACGGCCCGCCCGAGCGCGTGCCGGGCGAACGGGTGATGGCCGACGGCGGCCAGGATGGCGCTCCGGTCCTGGAGCACCCGGTCGTCGATGATCATGCGGTTCAGCCTAGGAGCCGGGGGTGGAACGCCCGCGCCGAGCCGGCGCGGGGCGGCCACCTCCACCGTGGAGATTGGCGAGTCGACCGATTGGGTACATCACGCGCCGACCTACTGGGAACCCCCACCGGAGGACCGACATGCTCGCCATTCTCGCGGCCATCGTCTTTGGCTTCGCTCTGCTCCTCGACCTGCTCGACACCAACTTCGGCGCACCCGACCTGTTCAACTGGAACACCCTCGTGCTCATCGGACTGCTCCTCCTCTCGCTCTACCTGGCCGGCGTGGGCAGTGGCCCGCGCGGCGGTGGCGGCGGTGGCGGCGGCCGCTGGTACCGGGGTCGTCGCCCCGGGCGTGGCTGACCGGAACCGATCACCGGTGGCGGGCCCGCGGCGCGATTCCGGCGTCGCGGGCCCGGCCCGGTACTGTCTTCGTGATGGAGTCCGACGCCCTCTTCTCCCTCGGTGAACCCGCCGGGTCGCGCAGCGCGCCCGACGGTCCCGCCGGTGTCGACGGCTTCACCGCGGTGGCCGACGATTCGCCCCTGCCCGTCCGGATGCGCCCGGTGACCCTCGACGAGTTGGTCGGGCAGGAGCACCTGCTCGCCCCCGGCGCGCCCCTGCGGCAACTGGTCTCCGGCGGGGCTCCGATGTCGGTGATCCTCTGGGGCCCGCCGGGCAGCGGCAAGACCACCATCGCGCACCTGGTGGCCGGGGCGACCGACCGCCGCTTCGTCGCCATGTCGGCGCTCTCCGCCGGCGTGAAGGACGTCCGGGCCGTGATCGAGGCGGCTCGCCGTCAGCGTCGCTCCGGCGGCCCGCAGACAGTGCTCTTCATCGACGAGGTGCACCGGTTCAGCAAGACCCAACAGGATTCGCTGCTCGCCGCCGTCGAGGACCGTACGGTCACCCTGCTGGCGGCGACCACCGAGAACCCGTACTTCTCGGTCATCTCACCGCTGCTGTCGCGGTGCGTGCTGCTCACCCTGCAGCCGTTGGACGACGAGGCGGTGCGGGGTCTGCTGCGCCGCGCCGTCGCCGACAAGCGTGGCCTGGCCGGCGCACTCGCCCTGACCACCGAGGCCGAGGATCACCTGGTCCGGCTGGCCGCCGGTGACGTCCGCAAGGCCCTCACCGCCCTGGAGGCGGCGGCGGCCTCCGCCACCGCCCTCGGCAGCGGGCGGATCGACCTCGCCACCGCCGAGCAGGCAGTCGACGTGGCGGCGGTGCGCTACGACCGCGACGGCGACGCCCACTACGACGTGGTCAGCGCCTTCATCAAGAGCATGCGTGGCTCGGACGTGGACGCGGCGGTGCACTGGCTGGCCCGCATGCTCGTCGCCGGTGAGGACGCCCGGTTCATCGCCCGCCGTCTGGTCATCTTCGCCAGCGAGGACGTGGGGATGGCCGATCCCGGTGCGCTGAGCGTCGCGACCGCCGCCGCGCACGCTGTCGAGTACGTCGGGCTGCCCGAAGCGCAGCTCAACCTAGCCCAGGCGGTGATCCACCTGGCCACCGCGCCCAAGTCGAACTCGGCCACCACCGCCATCGGCGCCGCGATCGCCGACGTCCGGGCCGGTCGCGGCGGCCCGGTGCCGCGAGGGCTGCGCGACGCGCACTACGCCGGCGCCCGAGGGTTGGGCCACGGGACCGGCTACCGCTACCCGCACGACGACCAGCGCGGCGTGGTCACCCAGCAGTACGTCCCGGACGACCTGGTGGGCACCGACTACTACCAGCCCAGCCCGCACGGCGCCGAGCGGTCGGTGGCCAGCCGGCTGCCGCTGCTGCGCCGGATCGTTCGTGGTCTGGCGGCCCCGGCCGCCCGCCCGGAGACGCCGGCATCCGAGCCGTCCGTAACGGCGCAGACCGCGCCAGCGCTATCCCCGGGGGTCACCCGCCCGACGACGGGCACGGGTGCCCCCGGCACGATGCAGGACAGCGGCACCGACGCCGCAGGAGAGGGTCAACAGTGAGATCGCGTGGTGGGGACCGCCCGGACGAGGGCCCGGACGAGGGGCGCGATCCCCGCGCCAAGACCCGCCGTTGGGGTCGCGGTCGGGCCGCCGAGCCCGAGCCGGAGGAGCCGGTCGCCGGCGAGGAGTTCGGCTGGATCGACGACCTGCGCTCGGCCAAGCAGCAACGCACCGAGCTGGGCCCGGACGGCGCACCGGCGGAGCCGAACCGACCCCGCGGGGGCATGCCGCCGGCAGACCCGCCCGGGCCGCCGACACAACCCGCCCCCCGTACGCCGGCGGAGCCGCCTGGTGCGCGCGGCAGCGGCCCGGAGTCCTCGACGCCGCCAGCCCCGCGCCAGAGTGGACCGGGCGGTGCCGCCGCCCGTCGACCGGTCGACGGCCCCTGGCCGGGGGAGGCGCCGCCAGCGGGCCGTCGCCCGGACGACGGGCCACCCGCAGTCGGCCCCGGCGCCCCCGGGCAGCCGCCGCGCCGAGGAGTGCAGCCGGTGCCCGGCGCCCGCGCCGCCGTACCACCGCCGACACCCACCGCCCGCCCGGGCGGGGGTGACCCGGCCGGCCCGCAGGGGCCTCGCCCGACACCCGACGGGCCCGGCGGCCCGGCCCGTTCCCGTGGTACGGCGGTCCCTCCCGGCCCACCCGTTGGCCCACCGACCTCAGGCGCCCCGACCGGCCGTCGCCCGGACGCCGCTGTTCCACCGGGCCGTCATCAGGACCCCGCCGCACCCGGCGGGCATCCCGACGCGATGCCGCCGCTGCGCCGTCCGGACGCTGGTCCGGCGGGCCGCCGACCCGGCCCCGATCAGCCGGTCCCGCCCGGCCGTGCCGTGCCGCCCGCCGACGGCACGCCCGCCGGTCGGCGCGCCGCCGGCCCGACCGACCCGGCGCGGGCCGCCGGAGCACCTGCCGCCCCCGGGCCGGCCCGCTTCGACGGCGCACCGGCTGGCGTCGTGCCGCCGCCCGCGGACGGCCTGCGGCCCGACCCCGCCATCGAGCGTGATCCGCGTACCGGCCGGCGTCGCCCGGGCCCGGCCGACCCCGGTGCACCCGAGCCCACCGGGCGGCGCGCTTCCGAGCGCCCCGCTCCGGCAGCCGGCGGGCGTCGCCGCGCCGCCGAACCCGACGAGCCGGTGGTGCCCCGCTCGGGCAACGCCCCACCCGTGCCCCGCTCGGGCAACGCGTCGTCGGTGCCCGAGGCGACCGGTGCGCACAGCGGCGCCCTGCCCACCACCGGCCCCGCCGACGGCACCGGTCGCCGCCGTGTCGTCTCCGACGAACCGGAACGTCGAACGCCCCCCGGTGGCGAACCCCGCCCGGACCGGCCGGACCGCCCGGAGCGGCCCGCGGACTGGCTCCGCCAGGCCGGCCGACTGCCACACACCGACCCTGGCCTGCCGGTCGTCAACCGCCGAGACGGCAGCCCGCCGGCCGGGGGACGCCGTCCGGCGCCGCCCACCGGGCCGGCAGACCTCGCCGACCAGGCGTCCGGTCGGCTCGCCGTGCCGGACCCGGCCGCGGAGCAGACCGCCGCCCGCCGGCCCGCCGGCCCGCCGGTCGACCCGGGCGCGGACACACCGACCGGTCGTCGCGCCGCCCGACCCGACGGTTCGGGATCCACCGGCGAGCAGGCGCTGCCCTATCCGCCGCCGCCCGGCGAACGGCCCGCCCGTGGGCGGGGCGCTGCGGCAGTACCCCCTCCGGACCCCACCGGCCGGCGTGGCCGTGCCGTGGCAGGCCCCGGCCCGGACGCACCGCCCGCCCCGGACCCGACGGGCCGACGGCGTCGTCCAGCAGCCGAGCCCGGCCCCGACGGTACGGCCGGCCCCGGTCGACCCGGCCCCGCCGGCGACCACGGCGACGATCCCTACGCCGCTGGCCGAGCCGCCCCCGGCGCCGGTCCCGCGGCTCGGGGCGCCGCCCGCTCCGCCCCACCCGGCCGGGCCCGGCCCGTGCCCGGCGACGCGCCGGCACCCGGCCCCGGGCACCGTGGCGCTGACGGCCCACTGCGCGCCGGCCCGGGTGGCGAGGCGGCACCCCGGGACGCGACCCGACCGGATGGTCCGGCTCGTGCGGCGGTGCCGCAGGGTGCGGTGCCGCAGGGGGTGGATGGTCCGCCACGTTCACGTCCGGACGGCCCGGCTCGTGCGGCGGTGCCGCCGGGTGTGGATGGTCCGCCACGGTCACGTCCGGATGGCCCGGCTCGCGCCGCCGTCCGCCCACCCGGCGGGCAGCTGCCCACCGACGAGCGGACTACCGGTGAACCGGGGACGGCCCGTGCTGGTGCGCCGGTCGGCCGGCCTACGCCGGCCGACCGTGCCGCCGGACGCGCCCTGCCACCGAATCGGGAGCCCGGTCGTGCCGAGCCGAGCGGGGTCGCGCCAGTGCCGCCGCCCGGACGCGGCGGCGAGCCGGTCGGCGTGGCCCGCGCCGCCGCCGCGGTGCCCTCGGCGTCCGCTCCGGTGGACCGGCCGGCACCGGAGCCCTCCGACGGGCCGGCGCTGCGTTCGGCCGGACAGGACGCGCCGGACGACGACGCCGCACCGGGTGCCCGTTCCGAGGAACGCCGGCAGACCCGTGAACGGCGCCGCCTGCGCGCGGCGGTGTTGGCGCTGGTCAGCGTCGTGCTGCTCGGCGCGGTGCCGCTCTTCTTCGGCATCCGGACGCTGAGCCGTGACCCGGTCTTCGACAACCTGGACCAGCTCAACGTGCCCGGGTGGGCGGCCGCGAAGACTGTCGACGACGTCAGCGGCAGCCGCTGGTGCCTGCTCGACTGCCGGCTGCGGGAGCGCACCGTGACCTCGGAGAAGGCGCCCAAGGAGACGGCGCAGGTCTACGAGGACGCGCTGCGCCAGGACGGGTGGCAGCCGTGGAAGGTGAGCCGCTGCCCGGAGCAGCAGACGAAGGGCAGCTACACCTGCTGGCGTCGCGACGAGTTGACCCTCGACCTGTGGGTACGCGAGCCGACCTGCGTGCCGCCGCCGGTCGACGGTGAGCCGGCGGTCGTGCCGTCCGCCGACCCGTCCGCCGACCCGTCGGCCGCTGCGACCGAGTGCACCGGCTCGTTGGTGTCGGTGAAGGTGCGCAATGCGATCGACGACGAGCGGACCAGGCCGCAGCCGACCACCGACCCGTCACTGACCGGTGAGGACCCGTTCCCAACTGTCAGTGCGGATCCGCTGGGCGAGCTGACACCCTCACCGTCCTGAGCCGGTCTCCATCACGGACGGTAGGGTCTGGGGCTGGCGGCACGCCCGCCACCGGTGACAGCCGACGGCTCGGCGGCCGGTACGGGTGCCATGGTTGTGTGTTCCGGGGACGTCGGGTCCTGCGGAACTCTGCTTGAGGAGGACAGGCGTGGGCGACATTGGAGCGATCGCGGCGCTGATCGCGGCAAGCGCGTTCGCGGTGCTGGTGCTCATCCTGACGCTGCCCATCCTGCGGCTGCGGCACACGGTTGACGCCACCACCCGCATGATCAACGACCTCAACGATCGGACCGCACCGCTGCTCGGTGACGTGAACACCACTGTGAAGAACGTCAACGTCGCGCTGGAGCAGGTGCAGACCTCGCTCGACGGTGTGAACCTCCAGCTGGCGAAGGTCGACACCATGACCAGCCACGCGCAGAACGTCACCGCCAACGTCGCCAACCTGGCCACCGTCGTCTCCGCCGCTGCCGCCAACCCCCTGGTCAAGGTGGCCGCGTTCGGCTATGGCGTGCGTAAGGCCGCCGCCGGCCGCCGGCACGCCGAGACCGAGCGCGAGGTACGCGACACCATCAAGCAGCAGCGACGGGCCGCGCGACGCGGCAACAGCTGACCGGCCCGGCGCAGCAGGAGGTAGCGGACATGAGGCGCTTGTTCTGGCTCGGTATCGGGGTCGCCGTCGGGGTGATCGTGGTCCGCAAGGCGACCCGGACCGCGCAGGCGTACACGCCGGCGGGCATCGCCAGCTCACTGACGGAATCCGCTGGCGGGCTCGTCGAGTCGCTGCGTAGTTTCGTGGAGGACGTCCGGGTCGGGATGGCCGAACGCGAGCAGGAGATCCACCACGCGTTCGCCCAGGGCGAGGCGTTCGACGATAAGTTCGCCGACCTGCGGGAAGACCCGCGAATCGGCGATCGAGAAATCTTTCCGGAGGAACACCAGCGATGAAGACGGCGGAGATCAAGCGGCGGTACCTCGCGCACTTCGAGGCGAATGGCCACACCGTGGTGCCGTCCGCTCCGCTGCCCGCCATCAGCGACCCGAACCTGCTGTTCGTCAACGCCGGCATGGTGCAGTTCGTCCCGTACTTCCTGGGTCAGCAGACGCCCCCGTACCAGCGGGCGGTCAGCGTGCAGAAGTGCATCCGTACCCCGGACATCGACGAGGTCGGCAAGACCAGCCGGCACGGCACGTTCTTCCAGATGAACGGCAACTTCTCCTTCGGGGACTACTTCAAGGCGGGCGCGATTCCGCTCGCCTGGGACCTGGTCACCAAGTCGCAGGCCGACGGCGGGTTCGGGCTGGACCCGGAGCGGGTCTGGCCGACGGTGTACCTCGACGACGACGAGGCGTACGAGATCTGGCGGTCGGTGGGGGTTCCCGCCGAGCGGATCGTGCGCCGGGGCAAGGCTGACAACTTCTGGTCGATGGGCATTCCCGGGCCGTGCGGTCCGTGCTCCGAGCTGTTCTACGACAGGGGCCCGGAGTACGGCCGCGAGGGCGGCCCGGCGGTCGACGAGGACCGCTACATGGAGTTCTGGAACCTCGTCTTCATGCAGTTCGAGCGGGGTCCGGGCACGACGAAGGACGACTACCCGATCCTGGGTGACCTGCCGGCGAAGAACATCGACACCGGCATGGGCCTGGAGCGGATGGCCTCGATCCTGCAGGGTGTGGACAACCTGTACGAGATCGACGAGGTCCGGCCGATCCTGGCCCGGGCGGCCGAACTGACCGGTAAGCGCTACGGCGCGCACTCCGGGCACGTGGCCAGCGAGTCGCACCCGGACGACGTCCGGCTGCGGGTGATCGCGGATCACGTGCGCACGGCGTTGATGCTGATCGGTGACGGTGTGACCCCGTCGAACGAGGGTCGCGGGTACGTGCTGCGCCGGATCATGCGCCGGGCGATCCGGTCGATCCGGCTGCTGGGCTGGCAGGATCGGGCGCTGCCCGAGCTGCTGCCGGTGGCCCGGGACTGCATGGCGCCGTCGTACCCGGAGCTGGCGACCGACTTCGACCGGATCGCGGACTACGCGTACGCGGAGGAGGAGGCGTTCCTGTCGACCCTGCGGGCCGGCACGACGATCCTGGACACCGCGATCGCGGAGACCCGCACGGCGGGCGGCTCCGCGCTGTCGGGAGCGAAGGCGTTCCAGCTGCACGACACGTACGGCTTCCCGATCGATCTGACCCTGGAGATCGCCGCGGAGCAGGGCCTCACTGTCGACGACGAGGGGTTCCGGCGGCTGATGGCCGACCAGCGGACCCGGGCGAAGGCGGACGCGCAGGCCCGCAAGACGGGGCACGTCGACCTGTCGGCGTACCGGTCGGTGCTCGACGCGGGTGGGCCGGTGACGTTCACCGGGTACAGCGAGGTGTCCCGCGAGTCGACGGTGCGGGCGTTGCTCGGCGCCGACGGCCCGCGCCAGGCGGCGACCGAGGGCGACACCATCGAGCTGGTGCTGGACACCACGCCGTTCTACGCCGAGGGCGGTGGCCAGCAGCCTGACCAGGGCATGATCACGGTTGGCGGCGGGCAGGTCGAGGTGCTCGACGTGCAGCAGCCGGTGCCCGGTCTGATCGTGCACCGCGCCCGGGTGATCCGGGGTGAGGTGCGCGCTGGTGAGGCGGGCTTCGCCGAGATCGACACGACCCGGCGTCGGGCGATCTCCCGGTCGCACACCGCCACGCACCTGGTGCACCAGACCATGCGTAACTTCCTCGGTGAGTCGGCGACGCAGGCCGGGTCGCTGAACGCCCCCGGTCGGCTCCGGTTCGACTTCAACACCCCGACCGGGGTGTCGCCGAGCGTGTTGCGCGACGTGGAGCAGCAGGTCAACGAGGTGCTCCTGGCCGACCTGGAGGTGCACGCCTTCATCACCTCGTTGGACGAGGCGCGGCGGATCGGCGCGATGGCGCTCTTCGGCGAGAAGTACGGCGAGGAGGTGCGGGTCGTCGAGGTGGGTGACTACGCCCGGGAGCTGTGCGGCGGCACGCACGTGGCCCGCTCGGCCCAGCTCGGCCTCGTGAAGATCCTCTCCGAGTCGTCCATCGGTTCCGGTGTCCGCCGGGTCGAGGCGCTGGTCGGCATGGACGCCTTCGGCTTCCTGGCCAAGGAGCACCTGTTGGTCTCCCGGCTGGCCGAGCTGTACCGGGTGCCCAACGATCAGGTCGCGGACCGGGTGGAGCAGACCGTCACACAGCTTCGCGACGCCGAGAAGGAGTTGGAGAAGCTGCGCGCCCAGTTGGTGCTGGGCGGTGCGGCGGCGCTCGCGGCGCAGGCCAAGGACGTGCGCGGGGTCGCGTACGTGGGCACCGAGGCGCCGGAGGGCGCGGCCGGCAACGACGTGCGCACCCTGGCCCAGGAGATCCGCGGCAAGATCGACCCGGCGCGGCCGGCGGTCGTCGCGGTGGCGGCGCGGTCGAACGGCAAGGCGTCCCTGGTGGTCGCGGTCAACGCGGCGGCGCGGAGCCGTGGCCTGGCCGCGTCGGATCTGGTGAAGGCGGCGTTCTCCGGGCGCGGCGGTGGCAGCCCCGATCTGGCCCAGGGCGGCGGTCTACCCGCGGCCGAGGCGCCGAACCTGCTGCTCACCGTCGAGAAAGCGATCACTGAAGCGTGATGGATCATCACTGTGAGTCAGGGCGGGCCATCTGGTCCGCCCTGGTTCGTACCCGACCGGTGGTGACGTTCGGTGGCTGAGCTGACGCGTGGTGTGCGAATCGGCGTGGACGTTGGTCAGGTCCGGGTGGGCATCTCGCGCTCGGATCCGGACGGGATCCTGGCAACGCCGCTGGTCACGCTGGCGCGCGATCTCACGGCGGCGCCGGACGCGGTGCCCAGCGACCTCGCCGAGCTGGCCGCTCTGGTGGCCGAGCACGAGGCTGTCGGGGTTGTCGTCGGTCTTCCGGTCAATCTCGCCGGCAAGCACGGCCCTGCGGCCGTCCATGTGAAGGCGTACGCTGACCGACTGGTCGATGTGATAGCGCCTGTCCCGGTAACGCTCACTGACGAGAGGATGTCGACCGTGGTCGCTTCTCGTAGGCTTGCCGAGCGTGGCGTCCGAGGTAAACGTCAACGTGCGGTTGTCGATCAGGCGGCCGCGGTGGAGATCCTGCAGAGCTGGCTGGACGCGCAGCGGAGGCGGACGTAATGATCGACGATCTGGACCTTGGGTTTGACGAGCCGGAGCGGGGGGAGAAGGGTCGGCACCGGCGCGGCTTCCGCAAGCGCAAGGGCGGGTCCGGTGGTGGCGGCCGGGGCAAGACATTCCTGGCCCTGCTGATGGCCCTGCTCCTGCTGGGAGGCATCGGCGGCGGCGCGTTCTACGGCTTCGACCGCATCCAGAACTACTTCGTCACCCCCGACTACGACGGCAGCGGGGCCGGCGAGATCACCGTCGAGATCAAGAACGGCGCGCTGCTCGCCGACATGGCCGACGCCCTGGTAGCGGCGGACGTGGTGAAGAGCCAGAAGGCCTTCATCGAGGCGGCCGAGGCCAATTCGCGCAGCAAGAACATCCAGCCGGGCACGTACAAGCTGCGCAAGCAGATGAGCGGCGCGAGCGCGGTGACAGCGATGCTCGACCTGAAGAACAAGATCGTCAACGGGCTGACGATCCCCGAGGGCCGCACGAGCTTCAACATCTACAAACTGCTCTCCGAGAAGACCAAGATCCCGGTGAAGAACTTCCAGGCCGCCGCGAAGGACCCGGAGGCGCTCGGCGTGCCGGAGTGGTGGTTCAAGCGCGACGACGGCAAGAAGTCCGTCAAGTCCATCGAGGGCTTCCTGTTTCCGGACACCTACGAGATCCCGCCGAAGTCCACGGCCGAGAGCATCCTCAAGCTGATGGTGAACCGCTTCCTCTCGGTGAGCGGCGAGATGAAGTTCGCCGACCGGGTGCAGGAGGAGCGCAAGGTCAGCCCGTACGAGGCGCTGATCGTTGCGTCGCTTGCCCAGGCCGAGGCGGGCAACAAGGACGACCTGGGCAAGGTCGCCAGGGTGGCGTACAACAGGGTGTACGGCGAGTTCCCCTGTAACTGCCTGGAGATGGACGTCACGGTCAACTACTGGTTGGAGGCGACCGGAAAACCGACCAAGACCTCAGCCGAGATGAACCAGTCGGAGCTGCTCGACACCACGAGCCCCTACAGTCGCAAGCTGCGCGGCATGATCCCCACCCCGATCAACAACCCGGGCAAGCAGGCCCTGGAGGGGGCGATGGACCCGCCGTCCGGCAAGTGGCTCTACTTCGTGGCGATCGACAAGCAGGGCCACTCTGCCTTCGCCGAGACGTACGAGGAGCAGAAGCGCAACGAGGCCAAGGCCAAGGAGGCTGGGGTCATCTGACCGTGTCGGTCGAGTTGGCCTGTCGAACGTCGTGACCAACTGTCACGCTGGGTTGGTTGACGATAACGCATTGATCAACGCCGTCCTTCCCCCCTAGACTGCTGCTGTCCTAATCGACAGCCATGAGAACGGGGAGTGGTCGTGACTACGAAGAGATGGACGGCGCGAGTCGGAGCAGTTGCCTCGACGGCTATGGTCGTACTTGCGTTCGCGGCGGTGCCGGCCCAGGCAGCGGTGATCAGCAAGAGCACCACCGGCGCCGCTGGGCGGGCCGTGTACATCAAGAATGGTGACTGGGACCTCTTCGCGCGGGACCCGCTGACCGACGGCCACTGCGCTCGCTGGCAGGAGCGCGCACCGGGCGGCAGTTCGTGGTCGTGGAAGGGCAACTCGATCTGTACCTCATCGGAGGGCTGGGCAGCCTTTGCGCGGTCGGGTTACTCCTACCGGATCTGCCGCACCGGCATCGGCAACTGCTCCTCCGTGGCCACTCTTCCCTGATACCGGCGAAGGGCTGGCCGGACCCGGTCGATGAGCAGGGCTCAACAGCTGGCGGAGTAAGTCTGCCTTGACAACATAAAGGCTCCCTTCCCAACGGCGATCGATGATGCGATCGCAATCGGGAAGGGAGCCTTTATGCGTCGACCCTGATGCGCAATTGCCGCGTCAGTGTCAGTGACTCGTACCGGTCCACGTGCCGGTGCGCGGTCCCGCCAGGTCCGGGTCTTGGCGGCGGCGTTGGAGCCGAACTCCCCGTCGATGAAGCTGGTGCCGACGGTTTCACCAACGTCGATGGGGTCAAGCGATGACCCGGTCGCGCAGAGTGGCGGCGGAACCGGTTCCCTGGTGTCCGGGCCAGGGCGCTGGGTACTGTCGATCCCGACGTGCGGGGGAGAGCGGGGACGTGATGTCGACAGTGACCGGGCCGCCGGCTGCGACCGGCGGTGATCGTGTCGATTCGTAGGGCCGCGGTGTTGGGCAAGCCGATCGCGCACTCCCTCTCCCCGGTGATCCACACCGCGGGTTACGTCGCCGCCGGGCTGACCGGGTGGTCATACACCCGGATCGAGTGCGCGGCGGCGGAGCTGCCGGATCTGGTCGCCGGCCTGGGTCCGGAGTGGGCCGGGTTGTCGGTGACCATGCCGGGCAAGGAGGCGGCGCTCGCCGTGGCCGACGCCGCGTCGCCGGTCGCCGCCGCGGTCGGTGCGGCCAACACGTTGGTACGCCGTCCGGACGGCTCCTGGTACGCGGACAACACCGACGTCGCCGGCATGGTGCTGGTGCTCACCGACGCCGGCATGACCGCCGGTGCCGCCGTGGCGGTGCTCGGTGCCGGCGGGACGGCCCGCGCCGCGCTCGCCGCCGCCGCGCAGCTCGCGTGCTCGTCGGTGACCGTGGTGGCCCGCCGACCGGAGGCGGTCGACGAGTTGCGCCCGGTGGCCGACGCGCTGGGTGTCCCGCTGACGCCCGCCCCATGGGACGACGCGCCCCGGCAGTTCGCCGCCGCCGACGTGGTCGTGTCCACGGTGCCGAAGGGGGTCGCCGACCCGTTGGCCGGCGCGGTGGCCTGGCGGCCGGGCGCGGTGTTCTTCGACGCGCTCTACGACCCGTGGCCGACACCGCTGGCGACGGCCGCCGACGCGGCAGGCTGCCGGATCGTCTCCGGTCTGGATCTGCTGCTGGCCCAGGCGGTCGGGCAGTTCGAGCAGTTCACCGGCGTGGCCGCGCCGAGGGCGGCGATGGCCGCCGCGCTGACTGCCGCTCGCGCCGCCTGACGGACCGAACAGACACACCCGGAACAGACGGACCCGTGGCGGTCGCATGTGCCGTGACACGTCCCGGTAGCTCTCCCCACCCGTCCCGTTGACTCCACGCGTGCTCCGCGGGCAAGGTGGAGGGCGGGCTTCGGTCGCATCTGCGGCCAGAGCCCGCTGATGTCCCCGGGGCCGTTTCTTAGCTGATGGTTAAGACGCGCTTACGGGAAACTGTCCTACCTGCCACATCTCCTGGTCATCGATACGCTGCTCACCGTTACGGACGCAGACACAGGGAGTTTCCTTGACCAGGCACGGACTGCACCGCATCACCCGGTTCCGTTCTGGACCCCGGCGTAAGGCGATTGCCATCGGCGTGGTCGGCGGTTCGGTGGTGGCCGGCATCGTGGCGACCATGATGCCGCTGCTGGCCAGCGACGACCTGTCGATCCGGGCGGCGGCGGACACCACCGCCACCGCGGTGTCGCAGGACGGTGACAACGCGGCCAAGTCGACGCTGGCCACCTGCGCGACGCGCTGCGACGGCAACCCGCGCGGTGGCCGCGAGGCGGTCATCGAGTTCGCGGTGACCACGGTGCCGGCCACAGCGGTCAACGTCCGGGCGACGCTGCGGGTGCACGCCTGGCAGCAGTTCGCCGCGACGGTGACGGCGCACGCCTCGCCGCTGAGCGCCCGCGAGTCGCGGCCTCCTCTGACGTCGGCCGGTGCCGCACTGGACAGCGTGACCAGTGTGTCCAAGGGCTTCAACGAGTGGGACGTCTCCAAGCTGGTCACTGGCAACGGCACCTGGACGGTGTCGTTGGCACAGAGTGGCCTGGAGAGCCGGATCTACTGGGCGTCGGTCGAGAACCGCAACCCGGACCTGCGGCCCAGCCTGCTGATCAGCTACGACCTCGGGGCCCGGCCGTCGCCGGTGACTCCCACCCGGCCGGCGCCGCCGCCGTCGCCGAGCGCGTCGCCGACGACCTCGCCGAAGCCGTCGCCGACCATCGCCCCGACCCGGACGGCCACCCCGAGCGCCAGCGGCACCCTCCCGTCCGGCAAGTGCGGGTCCGTCTCGGACAAGCTCGTCCCGTCCTGCGGCGCCTGGTGGGGCATGTACTCGCCCGCCGGAGCGGCCGGCGGCTGGGACCACGGCAAGGCCGTCGCCGACGTGGAGACGCAGGTCGGGCGCAAGTTCGACATCGTGCACCGCTACCACGACTTCTCCAACGCCGGCAGCAACGGCGCCTTCCCCGACGTGTACGAGTCGCAGCAGATGCGCGAAGGCCGGTTGATGTTCTTCGCCTGGGAGTCCCGTGACTTCTCCGCCGGCACCACCCTCAAGTGGTCGGATGTCTACGGCGGCAAGCAGGACGACACCATCGACGCGGTGGCGGGCCGGATCCGCGCCGCCGGTGTGCCCGTCTTCATCGGCTTCGACCACGAGCCAGAGGACGAGCCGGCCAAGGGCAGCGACGCCGACTTCGTCCGGGCCTGGCGCTATGTCCACGAGCGGTTCGCCAGCGCGGGTGCGACAAACGCGGTCTGGGTCTGGACGATGATGGGTTGGTCCGGGCACTACTCCCGGTACGCCGGCCTGTACCCCGGTGACCGGTACGTCGACTGGGTGGCCTACGACCCGTACAACTTCCACGTCTGCAACGGCAGCACTGTGTGGAAGAGCCCGAGCACCACTGTCGGTGGCTTCTACCGGTGGCTGGACGAGAACGGCATCGGCGCCGGCAAGCCCCGGATGCTCGCCGAGTTCGGCACCAACTTCAACTCCGCCGACCTGGGCGCCAAGCAGCGCTGGTTCCAGGAGTTCCCGGCCGCGTTGAAGGCGCACCCGAAGATCAAGGCGGCGATCTACTTCAACTCGGCCGGAATGACCAGCCGTACGTCGACCTGCGACATGACGATGAATCACGACGCCTCGGCGGTGGCCGGCTTCAAGCAGGCCGGGCAGGACCCCTACCTGCGGCAACCCACCGGAGGTAGCCGCTGACGTTCGAAACGGGCTGACAACACGGCGTTCGCCGGAGGTCGGGCATCCGATCCTCCGGCGTTCTGTCGGCTTGCGGATTCATGCACCGCCCAATCGGCGGATTTTGTTAACCAGGCTGGACGAGGCACGCTACCTCGGGTTCTCATCCAATCTGGAGGCGCAGCGTGCCCAAACTCTCGCACTTGTGGCGTTTTGCAGGACGACGTCGTACTCGGGCGGGGATGGTCGCGTTGGCGATCATCGCCGCAGCTCTGGGCGTGCCCACGACCGCGTCGGCCGCGGTGGTGCCGGTCCCGGTCACGGCGACCCTGGTGTCGGCGAACCCCGCCGACGCGACCCCGCACGCGCGAGACGGTGAGACCCGTGCCTTTGCGCAGGTGGGCAACACGGTCTTCGTCGGCGGCAGCTTCACCCAGCTGCGGCAGACCGCCAGTTCCGCGTGGATCACGCAGCGCTACCTCTTCGCGTACGACCGGACCACCGGCACCATGTCGACGACCTTCCTGCCGGTGCTCGACGGCGCGGTCAACACCCTGCTCGCCGGCCCCGGCGGCACGCTGATCGTCGGCGGCACCTTCAAGAACGTCAACGGCGTCTCCCGGAAGAACCTGGTGGCGCTCAACCCGTCCACCGGCGCGATCATCGACAGCTGGGTCGGGCGCTCCGACGGCGGCACCGTCCGTGACCTGGCGTTGGACGGCAACTGGCTGTACGTGGCCGGTGCGTTCAACTGGCTCAACGGCACCGCGCACTCCGGTCTCGGTCGGCTCAACGCGACCACCGGCGCGATCGACCCGAGCTTCAACATCAACGCCACGGTCGGGCGGCACAGCACCACGTCGTACGTCTGGACCATCGACGTCGCGCCGGACGGCGACACCCTTGTCGTCGGCGGCAACTTCACGCTCGTCAACGACCTGCCGCGCAACCAGATGGCGTTGGTGGACGTCTCCGGGACCCCCACGGTGCTCGACTGGAGCACCGACAAGTTCGTGCCGCCGTGCGCGGCGCCGACGACCTTCGTGCACTACGTGCAGGACGTGAAGTTCGGCGGCGACGGCAGCTGGTTCGTGGTCGGCACCAACGGCGGCGCCGGCTGGCCGACCGCGTACTGCGACGCCCTGGTCCGCTTCGAGACCGCCGCGCGGGGCAGTGGCCTGCTCGCCACCTGGGTCGACTACACCGGCAACGACACCATCACAGCGGTCGAGGTGGCGGACAACGTCATCTACCTGGGCGGGCACTTCCGCTGGGTCAACAACCCGAACGCCAGCGACAACGCCGGCCCGGGCGCTGTCGACAGGCTCGGCATCGCCGCCGTCTCGCCGGCGACCGGCATGCCGGTGAACTGGAACCCGCGTCGCAGCGGCAGCGCCTCGATGCCGTCGGGCACCAGCAACTGGGGCTCCTCGGTGCCGGTGCTCTGGCGCGGCTCGGACGGCCTGTACTTCGGGCACAACTCCGACGGCATGGGCGAGGAGTACCACGGTCGGCTCGGTATGTTCCCGCTCGCCGGTGGTCGCACCTTCACTCCGAAGAACCCGCCGTCGGCCACCACCGGCAACCTCTACCTGGGCACCGCCTCGGGCACCGTGGCGAAGGTGCCGTTCGACGGGACCGCGTTGGGCACCGCGACCAGCGTCAGCCAGCCCGCGTACACGGCGGCCGGCGCGACCTGGCGGGTGGACGACCGGATCTACTGGTCGCACACGGTGGCCGGCACCCCCACCGGTAGTCGGATCGACGTCTCGCTCTTCAACGGGGGCGCGATCGGCTCGTCGTGGGAGGCGTCCGGCTACAACGACTGGTACAACCCGGCGTTGCTGACCGGCGCCTTCTTCCTCGACGGCCGGCTCTACTACACCCGTACCGGGGCGAACAGCCTCTACTACCGCTACTTCGAGATCGACGGCAACTATCTCGGTGCCACCGAGTTCGCCCTCCCCACCACGGGTGTGACCTGGTCCGCGGTGCGGGGCATGGCCTGGGTGGGCGGCCGGATCGTCTACGGCTCCACCGACGGCGCGCTGCGGAGTGTGCCGTTCGACCCGACGGCCGCGCCGAGCGCGGTGGTCAACGGCACCACGGCGACCGTCGTCAGCAGCGCGACGCCCGAGTTGTCCTGGTCTACCCCATCGACATTCTTCTCCGTACAGTAAGGGTCAACCGTTCGTAACGGAGCATCGGTAGATTGTTCACGTTGGGCCGGTGGCGGGTACCACCGCCGCCGGCCCGCGACGGTGGGGGAGGGTCGTTGCTCGGCGCCGCTGGCATCCGAACGAGACGCCTGGTGCGTCTGGTCTTCGCGGTCAAACGCGGCTGGTATCAGCTCCGTTACCGACGGTTGACGCTCGGTCGGGACGTGGAGATCCGTGGCCGCATCCGGTTGCGGCGCGGCGTGCGGGTGACCATCGGGGACCGCACCCGGCTGAACAAGCTCGTCCGCTTTGCCGGCCCCGGCGAGGTTCGCGTCGGCGCGGACTGTCTGCTCAATGCCACCTGGATCGGCACCTGGACGTCGGTGACGGTGGGGGACCGGTGCCTCCTGTCGGACTGCGAACTGCTCGACAACGACTTCCACAACTTGCCCCCCGAGCAGCGGCACGCTCCGCCCGGCCCGCTCACCCGTGCCCCCATCGTTCTCGAGGACAACGTCTGGGTCGGTGCCCACGCCCTGGTCCTGAAGGGCGTACGGGTCGGCCGGGACAGCGTCGTCGGCGCGGCGACTGTGGTCCGGACCGACGTACCACCCGGCGTCGTGGTCGTCGGCAATCCTCAACAGACGGTGAAGAAGTTCCATGACTGATGCAGCGCCCGCCCCCTGGCCCACGGACGGCCCGTCCTCCGGCACCTCCCGTTCCGTGACACTGACCGACCTGCTGCGGGTGCCGATGCACCGGTTGCGGTTGGTGGCGGCGGTCGCCATGGTCGGTCTGCTCGTCGCGCTCGGCTATGTGCTGCTGGTGCCTGCGGCGCAGTCCGCGAGCGCCGTGGTCGCGGTCCGGCCGGTGGTGACCGACGCCTTCACTCCCAGCGGCGCGGGCGCCGACCGTGCGGTCAACATGAACGTGGAAAGCGGCATCGCCACCGGCACCGAGGTGGTGCAGCGGCTCGCCGAATCGGCCGGCGGCGACCCGCGTGACATCCGTGACGCCCTCGAGGTCGAGGTGCCCACCGGCGGGCAGATCCTGCGCTTCACCTACCAGGCGCGCGAGGCGCACCAGGCCGTGCAGAGCGCCAACATGGCCGCCGAGGCCTACCTGAGCGTGCGCCGGACCATGTACGAGCAGCAGCGCGCCGAGATGCTGCGCTCCTACGACGCCAGTATCACCAAGGTCGCCGCTCAGCAGACCGCGTTGCAGAAGCGGGCGAACACCGCCAAGGACACCGCCGCCGGTGACGCGCTGGTGGCCGAGCTGGCCGGGATCAACAACCAGCTCACCCAGCTCAACGCCGCCCGTACCGAGATCGCGGCGGTCGACGTCAACCCCGGCTGGGTCACCCAGACAGCCGAGAAGGCACTGGTCACGTCCGCCGGGCACCGGCCGCTCTACCTGGTCGCCGGCCTGCTCGGTGGCGCGCTGGTCGGCATCGTGCTGGCGTACCTCTGGGAGTCGACCGACCGGCGGGTCCGCTCGGTCGCCGACGGTCGGGAGGCCTCCGGTCTTCCCCTGCTCGGCACGGTGCGTCGACCGGCGTTCCGCGGCAGTCCCCGGGCGGTCGACGCCGACGTCCGGTACGTGGCGATGGCCGTCGCCGAGCGGGTCCGGCAGCCGGCCCGGGTGGCGCTGGTGACCGCCCGGGAGGACGCCACGGCGCTCACCGCAGGGCTCGCGGTGGCGCTCGCCGTGGACGGCCGGGAGGTTTTCGTGGCCGACGACAGCGGACGGATCGAGCGGCTCCGCGCCAGTGTGCTCGCCGACCGGGGTCGGCTGCCCATCGACCCGTCCCGGCCGCTGGTGCCCAAGCCCCGGCCGGCCGGAAGCACACCGGCCGCCGCTGCCGCCACCGACAGCCCGTCCGCCCGCCGACCCTCCCCGCACCCGCCCGGCGCCCGCCCGTCCACCGACCCGGACGCCACGCTGACGTTGCCGCGGGTGTCGTCAGCCCGCCCCGAGAACGGTCGCGTCGTCGCCCCGGACGAGGTTGCCGTCGGGGTGGGCAGTGTCCGGTTCGGCACGTGGCGACAGGGCGCGGACCACGGCCTGGTCCTCTTCAACGCCCCGCCGGCCGAGTCCGACGAGCGTGGCGTGGCAGTGGCCCGGCAGGGCAGCGCGGTGGTGGTCGTCGAGCGGGACCGAACCCGGCAGAGCGACCTGCGCCGCCTGGTGGAGCGGCTGCGCGCCGCCGGGGTCACCCCGCTGGGCTTCGTGCTCACCCGGAACGGCCGGGTCTGAGCGTGTCGGTGACCCGCGCCCCGGCGACCGAACCACCGCCCGGAGGCGCACCGGAGGAGGCCGCGCCGGTGCCGCCGTCCGCGCCGCCGCTACTGCCGCTCTGGCCACTGTCGATGATGTTCGGCCTGGTGCCGCTCTGGTGGCTGCTCGGTGCGTTCTACCTCGGCTGGCCGCTGCTGGGTGCGCTGCTGTTCGCGTTGCTGCTCACCCGGGGACGCGTGCCGCTGCCGCCGGCGGTCGGCATCTGGCTGCTCTTCCTCGCCATCGTGGTGGTCAGCGCCACCCAACTGTCGTCGCCCGCCTCGTTGCTCACGTTCGCCCTGCGGCTGGCCTTCTACCTGACCGCGTTGGTGGTCGGCGTCTACGTCTACGCCGCCGCCCGGGAACGCGCCAGCCTGGTGGCGGTGCTCACCCCGCTCTGCGCGTTCTGGTTCGGGCTGGTGACGCTGGGCTGGCTCGGGGTGCTGATGCCCCGGCTGGCCATGACGACCCCGATGGAGATGCTGCTGCCCGGCGGGGTGGCCAGCACCCCGTTCATCCAGGACATGGTGCACCTCACCACCGCTGAATACAGTGCCCGTTCGCTCAACCCGATCTATCGGCCGGCCGCGCCGTTCGCGTACACCAACAACTACGGCAGCGCGTACGCCATGACCCTGCCCTGCGTGGTGGCCTTCGCGATGCTGCGCCGGCAGGGGCTGCTGCGGTGGGCGCTGCTGGCGTCGCTGCCGCTGTCGTTGGCGCCGGCGTTCCTCACCCTCAACCGGGCGATGTTCCTCAGCCTCGGTGCCGGGCTGGCGGTGCTCGGGGTGCGGGCCAGCCTGCGCGGCAACGTCCGGGTGGCCGCGTCCATCGTCGGGGTGGTGGTGATCGGCGCGTTGGCCACGCTCTTCATCCCGATCACCGAGCTGATCAGCAGACGGGTCGACTCCAGCGACACCAACACCGACCGGCTCTCGCTCTACACCGAGGTGATCCGCCGGGTGCAGGAGTCACCGTGGCTGGGTTACGGTGCCCCGGTGAACGTCGACACCGTGTCGGCGGCCGCGCCGATCGGCACCCAGGGGCAGCTGTGGATGGTGCTGTTCAGTCACGGCGTACCCGCGCTCATCTGTTTCCTGGCGTGGTTCGTCGCCGCCGCGGTGATCTGCGCGCGGGCGACGTCGGCGGCCGGGCAGTGGCTGGCGGTGGTGCCGGTGGTCTGCCTCGTGCAGGTCCCGTTCTACGGAATGGCCAACCAGAACCTCGCTGTCGCGTTCTTCGCTGTCGCCTTCGCGATGGCGCTGACCGAACGCGAACGGCTGACCCGGTTGACCGGGTCGTCGCCGACGCCCGCGCGGACCGCGCCGGTGCCCGCGTGACCGCCGCGACCCGGCCGCCGACCGGTGCCGACGAGGGCCGGCCGACGCCCGCCCGAGCCGAGGATCAGGCCGCGCCGTCGCCCGCCGGGGACACCGGCTCGGCCGAGACCCGCCGCAGCGCGCGTAGCGGCGTGGCCGGACTGCTCGGCGCGGCCACCAGTGGCTTGTTCGGGTTCGTGCTGGCCGTCGTGATCACCCGGGGGTACGGCACGGCCGGCGCGGGCGCGTTCTTCGCCGCAATCGGGGTCGTCACCGTGGCGACCGCGATCTGCACGCTCGGCGCGGAGACCGGTCTGATGTGGGCGCTGCCGCGCCGCAGTGCCGGTGTGCGCGGTGACGCGGCCCGGGTGCTCCCGGTGGCGCTGATCCCGCCGCTGCTGACCGGGCTGCTGGTCGCCGGCGCGGGAGTGCTGGCCGCCGACGCGCTCGCGCCCCGGCTGCTGCGCGGCTCCGGCGCGAGCGGTGACGCGCTGCTCACCGTCACGTTCGCCGCGGTGCCGGTGGTGGTCGCGATGACCCTGCTGCTGGCCGCGCTGCGCTGCGTGCGGCCCATCCGGGCGTACGTCGGGGTGCAGTTCCTGCTGCTGCCGATCGCCCGCCCGGTGCTGGTCGGCGCCGCCGCGCTGGCGGGTGGTGGTCTGCTCGCAGGCATGACCGGGTGGTTGGTGCCGGCGGCGTTGGCGCTGCTGGCCTGCCTCACCCTCGTCGCCGGCCCGCTCGGGCTGGGCCGGGGCGCGACGCTGCGGCCGCGCCGCGCGGACTGGTCGACGTTCTGGCGCTTCGCGCTGCCCCGGGCCGCCTCGGCGGCCATCGACGCCGGCAGCATGTGGGTCGGGGTGCTGCTCACCTCGGTGCTGGCCGGGCCGGCGGACGCCGGTGTGTTCGGTGCCGTCGGCCGGTACGTGCTGGCCGGCCAGCTGGCCATGCAGGGGTTGCGGGTGGCGGTGTCTCCGCAGTTGTCCCGGTTGCTCGGGCGGGGCGAGCGGGCCGCGGCGGCGGCCGTGCACCGGCAGTTGACCACCTGGGGGCTGGTGCTGTCCTGGCCGGTCTACCTGCTGCTGGCGGTCTTCGCGCTGGCCTTCCTCCAGCTGTTCGGGCCGGAGTTCACCGCGGGTGTGCCGGCGATGACGGTGCTCGCGCTGGCGATGCTGGTCAACACCGGGGTGGGCAACGTGCAGAGCCTGCTCCTGATGGGCGGGCGCAGCGGGCTGCACCTGGTCGCCACAGTGGCCGGGTTGACGGTGACCGTCTCGCTGGGGCTCTGGCTGATCCCCCGCTACGGCGCGACGGGCGCCGCGGTGGCCTGGGCGGCCGGCATCGCCACCGAGAACCTCACCGCCGCCGCGTTCGCCCGGTCGGTGGTTCGGGAGCCGCTCTTCGACGCCGCGATGGTGCGTGCCGCGGTGGCCACCATCGCCGGTGTGGGCCTGGCCGCCGGCGTCGGCGTGCTGGTCGGAGGTCGCGGCCTGCCCGGCCTCGCGCTGGCGCTCGCGGTGCTGGTGGCCGGCTGCGTCGGCATGTTGACGTTGCCCCGGGTGCGCGCCGGCATCCGGGGGACCATGAGGCAGATCCGTGGAGGGGACAACGCGGCCGCGGCCGCGGAGCCCACCTCGGCATCGACGAGAGGCAGGTGAGGTTCGTCGTGGTGTCCATCCGTGACCGGGTCAAGCAGTTGGTTCCGACCCAGGTGACCACCCGGGTGAAGGAGTCGCTTGTCGACTACGGCGTTCGCACCAGCGACCGCCGGCCGCTACCGGACTTCCTGATCATCGGGACCAAACGGGGTGGCACCACCTCCCTGTGGAACTACCTCATCCAGCACCCGTTGGTGCCCCGGCTCTTTCCCGCGTGGAACACCAAGTCGGCGCACTACTTCGAGGAGCACTGGGGGCGCGGCGAATCCTGGTACCGCTCGCACTTCCCGACCGAGCGGCAGCGCGAGGCCCTTTCCAAGCGGCACGGCGGGCCGGTCCGGGTCGGTGAGGCCGCCCCGCTGTACATGTTCCACCCGCTGGCCGCGCAGCGGGTCGCCGCGCTGATGCCGACGGTGAAGCTCATCGTGCTGCTGCGGGACCCGGTGGAGCGGGCGTACTCGCACTGGAAGGAACGCCGCACCCACGGCATCGAACCACTGGACTTCGCCGCCGCGCTGGCGGCCGAGCCGGAGCGTACGGCGGGGGAGCGGGAACGGTTGATCGCCGAGCCGGAGTCGTTCAGCGAGCCGTACGACTGGTACACGTACCGGGCCCGGGGGCGCTATCTGGAGCACCTGGAGCCGTGGCTGGAGCGCTTCGACCGCCAGCAGATCCTCTTCCTGCCCAGCGAGGACCTGTACCGCGACTCGCGCGCGACCTACGGGCGCACCCTGGACTTCCTCGGTCTGCCGGCGTACGACCTGCCCAACTTCAAGGTCTACAACGATCGGCGCTCGGCACCTCTGGAGCCGACCGTGCGTGCTGAGCTGACCGACTACTACCGGCCGTACAACGACGCGTTGCGCCAGCGGCTCGGGCTGGACCTCGACTGGGCGGACCGGTCGGCGTGACGACCCTGGTGGGCCCGGCCGCCGACCCGCGTTCCCGGGTGGACGGCCTGGGTTGGGTGAGCCGCGCGGTCTTCCCGGACGACCGGGTCGGCCTGACCGTGGCGGGCGACCCGCCGGCCGGTCACCGGGCGGTGGCCCGGTACGCGGTGGTGCCGTCGGTCGCCCGGGCCCGGTTCCTGGTGCCGTTGGGTGCGCCCCGGGCCGGGGCGGCGTCCCTGTTGGCGTACAACGCCCTGCGGCCACCGAAGGTGCGCGCGCTGCGGGCTGTGCTCGGCGGGCTGGCCCGGTTCGGTCGGGTGGGGCTCGCGCCGTTTCCGACGTTGACCGTCTCGGTGCCGGCCGGGGTGCCGGCCGCGGAGCTGTTGTTGAGCGAGCGGCTCTCCGCCGACCTGGGTGACACGCCGCTGCTGGCCGCGTTCGGGGTCCGCCCACCCGACCCCAACGGCAAGCCCACCCTGCAACTCTTCAGCGCCGACGGGCGTCCGCGTGGCTACGCGAAGATCGGCTGGAACGACGCGACCCGCGCGCTGGTCAGCGCGGAGGCGGCGGCGCTGCGGGCGTTGCGTGCGGTGGTCGGCGTCGCCGACCACCCGACGCCACCGCGGCTGCTCACCGAGACGTCGTGGGCGGGCCAGGTGGTCGCGGTGATCGAGCCGTTGCCCCCGGCGGTACGCGGCGTGCCGGTGGACGACCCACCCCGGATCGCCGCGCTGCTCGCGGTCGCCCGGCGGGGCCGCCCGGCGGGCACACCTCGACCGCTGGTCGACTCGACCTTCCTGCACCGGCTGGCCGAGCAGGCTGGCCGGGCCGCCGCGACCGAGCCGGCCGGTGCGCGGGCCGTCGCCGCGGTTTCCGCGCTGGCCCGTCGGCACGGCGGCACCAGCGTCGAGTTCGGTCACTGGCATGGTGACTGGGTGCCGTGGAACCTGGGCTGGCACGCCGGCCGGTTGGTCGCCTGGGACTGGGAGCACAGCGGGCCGGACGTGCCGGTCGGCTTCGACCTGGCGCACGACGCGTTCCAGCGGGCCCTCGTGCTGCGCGGGGAGCCGGCCGACGCCGCCGCGGCGGCCGTGGACGGATATCTGGGCCGGCACGGCGAGCGGCTCGGCCTCGACGCGGCGCAGCGCCGGCTCGTGGCCGACGCGTACCTGGTGGAGATGTGGTTGCGGACCTGGCGGCTGGCCGACGCGGGCGCGGGCTGGAACGCCGCCCTGCATCCCGCACTCTTGGACGTCATCGAGAAAAGACATAGCGGCTGATCGGGAGGAATCGCGGCGGCGACGGCGCGCCGCAGAGTGACGACAAAATCGCAGGTGGTGATGACGATCGATGGACCTCGGACGTTCGGCGTACCGGACCGCCTGCTGTGGAGATCGTCATGTCGGCCGGTCGCGCTATTCAACGACCGGGAATCGTGTGATCTGCTTCTGCGTGGCGTGAACTGAAATTCCAAGCGAACTTGTGGGGAGTCGCGTGGACACGAAGAACGACGACAGTGGGGCGCCGGTGCTGCTGCTGGTCGGCTCCAGCGGCGGCCATCTGGCCCAACTACTGGCCCTGCGGCCCTGGTACGAACAGTGGCGGCGCTGCTGGGTCACCTTCGACACCCCGGAGGCGATCTCGCTGCTGGCCGGCGAGGACCTGGTCCCGGCGCACCACCCGACCACCCGCAACGTGCCGAACCTGCTGCGCAACGCGCTGCTTGCCTGGCGGGTGCTGCGGGCACGGCGGGTCGCCGCGGTGGTCACCACCGGGGCCGGGGTGGCGGTGCCGTTCGTGGTGCTGGCCCGGCTGCGGCGCATCCCGACCGTCTACATCGAGGTGTACGACCGGATCGACACCCCGACGTTGACCGCTCGGCTCTGCCGGCCGTTCCTGTCCGCGATGCTCGTGCAGTGGGACGAGCAGCGCCGGCAGTACCCCGAGGCGACAGTCGTCGGGACGCTGCTGTGACCGGGGAGACGGGCACCGCCTGGCGTCCGCAGTCCCGGCCGGCGGCCGAGGCGGCCCGCCTGCCCCGGCAGCGGGACAGCTCGGCGGTCGCCCAGCTCCGACTGCTGGTCGCGGTGGGCACCGACAAGCACCCCTTCGACCGGCTCGTCGACTGGTTGGCGCAGTGGCACGCGCGGGCCGCCGGCCCGATCGGGTTGACAGTGCAGCACGGGCACACCACCGCGCCCCAGTTGCCCGGCGCGGTGCCGTTCCTCGGCCACGACGCCTTGCAGCAGGCGATGATCGACGCGGATCTGGTGGTCTGCCACGGCGGTCCGGCGACCATCCTGGAGGCCCGCCGGCACGGCCACCTGCCCATCGTGGTGCCCCGCGATCCGGCTCGCGGTGAGCACGTCGACAACCACCAGCTTCTCTTCGCCCGCCGGCTCGGCGCCGCCGGGCTGGTGGCGCTCTGCGAGACCCGGGAGGCGCTGCACGACGCGCTGGCCGCCGGGGTGGCCGACCCGTCCCGGTACGCGGTGGCCGCCGACCCGGAGGCACACGAGGCGCAACGGGCGGCGGTGGCCCGGGTCGGGCAGATCATCGACGACCTGGTGGCCCGCTCGACCCCGCGCCCACCCCGGTGGCGGGCCTGGCCCCGGCCGCGCCCGGGTACGAAGGAGACTCGATGACCCAGCAGCCGAGCGTCAGCGTCGTGGTCCCCACCCGGGACCGCCCCGAGCTGCTGCGGGCCGCGGTGCGCGCGATCCTGGCCCAGGACTACCCGGGCCTGATCGAGGTCGTCGTGGTGTTCGACCAGTCCGCGCCGGACGAGTCGCTGACCGAGCTCGGCGGCGGCCCGGCCCGTGTGGTCCGGGTGATCCGCAACGCCCGTACCCCCGGGTTGGCCGGAGCGCGCAACAGCGGCACGCTCGCCGCCGAGGGTGAGCTGGTCGCGTTCTGCGACGACGACGACGAGTGGCTGCCCGGCAAGCTGGCCGCCCAGGTCGACGCGCTGGCCGGCGATCCGGCCGCCGAGTTCGTCTGCTGCGGCATTCGCGTGAACTACGACGGGAACACCGTCGACCGGGTGCTCGACAAGGACCGGATCACCCTGGACGACCTGCTCCGCGACCGGATGACGGAGTTGCACCCGTCGACCTTCCTGATCCGCGCCACCGCACTGCGCAACGGGTTCGGGCTGGTCGACGAGGAGATTCCGGGCAGCTACGCGGAGGACTACGAGTTCCTGCTCCGGGCCGCCCGCAGCGCGCCGCTGATCAACCTGCGCACGCCGTCGGTGCTGGTCCGCTGGCACAAGCGCTCGTACTTCGCGCAACGCTGGGACACCATCTCCGAGGCGTTGCAGTGGTTGCTGCAGCGCTACCCGGAGTTCGCCAGCCAACCGGCCGGCGAGGCCCGGGTCGCCGGGCAGATCGCGTTCGCCCAGGCCGCCTCCGGCGACCGCCGGGGCGCGCTGCGCTGGGCCCGGCGCACCCTGCGGAGCAACCCCCGCGAGCCGCGCGCCTACCTGGCCCTCGCCGTCGCGGGTCGGGTGGTCCGGGCCGACGCGGTGCTGCGCACCCTGCACAAGCGCGGCCGAGGGATCTGAGCCGCCGCCCGCGCGAGCGGGCGGCGGCGTCCGCTGGGCGGGACGCGCCGGGGAGCGCGTCGCGTCGGTGGCCCGCCGTGACAGACTGACCGCTGTGTTGCGCTGGCTGACTGCAGGTGAATCGCATGGTCCCGCCCTCGTCGCGATGATGGAGGGGGTGCCGGCCGGCATCGAGGTGACCACCACCGAGATCGCCGACGAGCTGGCCCGTCGGCGACTGGGCTACGGCCGGGGTGCCCGGATGTCGTTCGAGCGGGACGAGGTCGAGCTTCTCGGCGGCCTGCGGCACGGCGTGACACTGGGCAGCCCGGTGGCGATCCGGGTCGGCAACTCCGAGTGGCCGAAGTGGCAGACCGTGATGGCCGCCGACCCGGTCGACCCCGACGAGCTGGCCCGGCAGGCCCGTAACGCCCCGCTGACCCGCCCCCGGCCGGGCCACGCGGACCTGGCCGGCATGCAGAAGTACGGCCACACCGACGCCCGGCCCATCCTGGAACGCGCCAGCGCCCGGGAGACCGCCGCCCGGGTGGCCGTCGGCACCGTCGCCAAGGCGCTGATCCGCCAGGCGCTCGGCATCGAGATCGTCTCGCACGTCATCGAGCTGGGCCCGGTGGCCGCGAAGCCCGGGCTGCGTCCGACGCCGTCCGACGCCGCCCGGATCGACGCCGACCCGCTGCGCTGCCTCGACCCGGAGGCCAGCGCCCTGATGGTCGCCGAGGTCGATGCCGCGAAGAAGGCCGCCGACACCCTCGGCGGCGTGGTCGAGGTGCTGGCGTACGGGGTGCCACCGGGGCTGGGCAGCCACGTGCAGTGGGACCGCAAGCTCGACGCCCGGCTGGCCACCGCGCTGATGTCCATCCAGGCGATCAAGGGCGTGGAGATCGGCGACGGCTGGCAGCAGGCCCGGTCCCGCGGCTCCGAGGCGCACGACGAGATCATCCCGTCGGCCACCGGCGTCCGCCGGGTCACCGACCGGGCCGGCGGGCTGGAGGGTGGCATCACCACCGGTGAGCCGCTGCGGGTCCGCGCCGCGATGAAGCCGATCTCCTCGCTGAACCGGGCACTGGCCACGGTGGACGTCACCACCGGCGAGCCGGCCACCGCGATCAACCAGCGTTCCGACGTCTGCGCGGTGCCCGCCGCAGCGGTCGTCGCCGAGGCGATGGTGGCGCTGGTGCTCGCCGAGGCGGCCACCGAGAAGTTCGGTGGGGACTCGATCGCCGAGATCCGTCGCAACCTGGCCGGGTACCTCGACGCGCTGGTCATCCGCTGATGGCACCGGTCGTCGTGCTGGTCGGCGCGCCCGGCTGCGGCAAGACCACAGTGGGGCGGGCGCTCGCCGCCACCCTCGGCGTGGAGTTCCGCGACACCGACACCGACATCGAGCAGATGGCCGGGAAGCCGATCCCGGAGATCTTCATCGACGAGGGTGAGGCGCACTTCCGTACCTTGGAACGGGCTGCCGTGGCTGCGGCGCTGGCCGCCGGCACGGGTGTGCTCGCCCTCGGCGGCGGCGCGGTGCTGGCCGAGGAGACCCGGGCGGCCCTGATCGGGCACCGGGTGGTGCACCTCTCGGTCGAGTTGCCCGACGCGGTGCGGCGCGTCGGGCTCGGCGCCGGCCGGCCGCTGTTGGCGATCAACCCACGGGCCACCCTCAAGCACCTGATGGATCAGCGCCGGCCGCTCTACGCCGAGGTGGCCACCGAGACGGTGGTCACCGACGGCCGGGCCCCGGCGCAGGTCGTCGCCGAGATCGCCGCCCTGCTCCCGCGCTGACGCGGACACCCTGCCGCGCCGATCTTGCACTTGCTGTCCCGGCCTAAGGGGCATTCAGCGCATCTCGGCAACCGGAACTGCAAGATCGGCGCAGTGGTGTCCTCAGCTGCGGGCGATCAGGTCGAGGACGTCGGCCAGCGCCTTCGGCTCGCTGAGCATCGGCCAGTGCCCGGTGGGCAGTTCGTGCAGTTGGCCGTCGGCCAGGCCGGTGAAGAACGGATGCTCCTGTCGGATCATCTGTCGCACCACGTCCAGCGGGAAGGTACTGGCGACCAGCGCGGTCGGCACCGGGCGTCCACCGGTGCGTCGCACCGGGTCGGTGGCGGCCCGCAGCGGCTGCGGGGTGGTCCGGCTGCGCAGCAACGCGAGCGTGGGCTCGTCCAGGCCGGCCAGGTTGGTCGGGTCGGCGGCCGGGTCCCAGGCCGGCGGCGGCAGCAGGTGCCCGGTGCCGATCGCGGCGCGCAACCGCTGCTGCTCCTCCGGCGGCAGCGTGTCGAACTGCGCCGTGCCGTCCGGCAACGGCCCACTCTCCACGTAGACGACCCGGGCGATCCGGTCCGGGGCGCGGTCCGCCGCCTGGGCGGCCGGCATCCCGCCGCCGGAGTGTCCGACCAGCAGGACGTCGCGCAGGTCCTCGACCTCGAGCAGCCGGACGATGTCGGTGGTGTGCGTGTCGAGGCTGACCTCCGGCCCGGCGAGGTGGTCGCGTTCGGCCACCCCGGTCAGTGTCATCGGATGGACCTCGTGCCCCTGCGACCGCAGCGCGACGGTCACGTCCCGCCACGCCCAGGCACCCAGCCAGAATCCCGGTACCAGCACGAATGTCGCCATCTGTCGCTCCTTCTCTCGGTTACCGACAGACCGTACGATCGAATCCGGACAGGATCCGCCCGCTTTGAAGGAGTGGCCCGTGTCACATCCCGCGGGGCGGGTGCTGGCCCTGCTCGAACTGCTGCAGACCCGGCACCGGTCGACGGCCGCCGAACTCGCCGGCCAGCTCGGGGTGGACGAGCGGACCGTGCGCCGGTACGCGACCACGCTGGTCGAGCTGGGCATCCCCGTCACCGCAGACCGGGGCCGCTACGGCGGCTACCGGCTGCACTCCGGCTACAAACTGCCGCCGCTGATGCTCACCGACGACGAGGCGGTGGCCGTCCTGCTCGGCCTCGTCGTCGCCGAACGGGTCGGGCTGGCCACCGAGCAGCCCGCCACCGCCACCGCGCTGGCGAAGATCCGCCGGGTGCTGCCGGCGGCGCTCGCCGACCGGCTCGCCGCCGTCCAGGAGCACCTGGGCTTCACCCTGCGCCGCCCGGAGCCGGAGCGCGGACCGGCGTCGGGCACCCTGCTCGCGCTGGCCTCGGCCGCCCGGCACCGGCAGCGGGTGGCACTGGACTACCGCTCCTGGCGGGGCGAGCAGTCGCACCGCGAGCTCGACCCGTACGGGCTGGTCTTCCACGCCGGCCGTTGGTACGTCACCGGCCACGACCACCGGCGCGGGGAGGTCCGCAGCTTCCGACTGGACCGGATCGGCGCCGTGACGCCCGGCGTGGCGACGTTCACAGTGCCGGACGACTTCGAGGCGGTGGCCTGGGTGACCCGGTCGCTGGCCGGGGTGCCGTACACGCACGAGGTGGAGGTCGTGCTGGAGACCGACCTGGTCGCCGCCCGCCGCCGCATCCCGCCCAGCGTGGCCGAGTTGACCGCCACCACCGACGGGGTGCTGCTGCGGGCCCGGGCGGAGAGCCTGCCCGGGATGGCGGTGCTGCTCGCCGGGCTGGGCTGTCCGTTCACGGTGCGACATCCGGACGCGCTGCGCGCCGAGGTGGCCGAGCACGCCCGCCGGTTGGCGGAGTGGGCCACCCGGCCAGCAGGTGGACAGCCGCCGTCCCCGCGCCGCCCGCTGGACTAGGCTGCCGGCGATGGACGAGGTGACAGGGATTCCGGTCGGCGGCGAGCGGCCGTACGACGTCTTGGTGGGACGTGACCTGCTGGGCGCGCTGCCCGGCCTGCTGCCCGGGGCGACCCGGGCGGCGGTGCTGCACGCGCCTCCGCTCAAGGCCCTCGCGGACGCGCTCGGTGAGCGCCTGCGCGCCGCCGGCGTCGAGCCACTGCCGATCGAGGTGCCCGACGCCGAGTCGGGCAAACACATCGACGTGGCCTCCGCCTGCTGGGACCGACTCGGAGCGGCGGGCTTCACCCGTACCGACGCGGTGGTCGGAGTGGGCGGCGGCGCGGTGACCGACCTGGCCGGCTTCGTCGCGGCCTGCTGGTTGCGGGGGGTGCGCTGGGTGCCGGTGGCGACCTCGCTGCTGGGCATGGTCGACGCCGCGGTGGGCGGCAAGACGGGCATCAACACGGCCGCCGGCAAGAACCTGGTGGGCGCGTTCCACCCGCCGGTCGGGGTGCTGGCCGACCTGGCCACGCTGGACAGCCTGCCCGCTGTCGACCTGGCGGCCGGCCTGGCCGAGGTCGTCAAGTGCGGTTTCATCGCCGACCCGACGATCCTGGATCTCATCGAGAACGACCCGGAGGCCGCCACCGACCCCCGGGGGCCGGTCAGCCGGGAGCTGATCGAACGGGCGATCCGGGTGAAGGCCGACGTGGTCGCCGGCGACCTGCGCGAGTCGGGCCTGCGGGAGGTGCTCAACTACGGGCACACTCTGGCCCACGCCATCGAGCAGAACGAGGGTTACCGCTGGCGGCACGGCCACGCCGTCGCCGTCGGTCTGGTGTACGCGGCCGCCCTCGCCAGGCTCGCCGGGCGGCTGGACGCGCAAACCGCGGACCGGCACCGGGTCACGTTGAGCGCGCTGGGCCTGCCGGTGAGCTACCCGGCGGACGCCTGGCCGCAGTTGCTGGCCGCGATGCGGGTGGACAAGAAGACCCGGGGCAGTCGGTTGCGCTTCGTGGTGCTCGACGGGCTGGCCCGCCCGGCGATGCTGGAGGGCCCGGACGACGCGTTGCTGGAAGCCGCCTACCGCGAGGTGGCAACCCCATGAAGGTTCACGTCCTGAACGGGCCGAACCTGGGGCGGCTGGGCACCCGCGAGCCCGACGTGTACGGCGCGACCAGCTACGCCGACCTGGTGGCGCTCTGCGAGAGCACCGGTCGGGAGCTGGGGCTGGACGTCACGGTCCGGCAGACCGACGCGGAGCACGAGCTGCTCGGTTGGCTGCACGCGGCGGCCGACGAGGGCGCCGCCGTGGTGCTCAACCCGGCCGCCTGGTCGCACTACTCGTACGCGGTGCGGGACGCCTGCGCCATGCTGCGGGGGCCGCTGGTGGAGGTGCATATCTCCAACATCCACACCCGCGAGGAGTTCCGGCACCACTCGGTGGTGTCGGCGGTGGCGACCGGGGTGATCTGCGGTCTGGGCATCGACGGCTATCGTCTCGCTCTGCACCATCTGGCCACCCGCTGAGCGCCCGCCCCGAGCGGGGACCGGGCGATTCGACGCAGCTAGTAGACTCGTAGGGTCTGTCCGCCAATTGATGATCAAGGCAGGAAATGGCCTCCACCAACGACCTCAAAAACGGCCTGGTACTCAACCTGGACGGCGAGCTCTGGGCCGTCGTCGAGTTCCAGCACGTCAAGCCCGGTAAGGGTGGTGCCTTCGTGCGCACCACGCTGAAGAACGTGCTGTCCGGGAAGGTGGTCGACAAGACCTTCAACGCGGGCACCAAGGTCGAAACCGCGACCGTTGACAAGCGCACGATGCAGTACCTGTACGCCGACGGCGAGGACTTCGTCTTCATGGATCTGGAGACCTTCGACCAGATCACCGTGCCCGGTGGCACCGTCGGCGAGGCAGCCAACTACCTGCTGCCCGAGGCGGAGGCGACAGTCGCCCAGCACGAGGGTGTGCCGCTCTACATCGAGCTGCCCACCAGCGTCGTGCTGGAGGTCACCTACACCGAGCCGGGCCTGCAGGGCGACCGTTCGACCGGCGGCACCAAGCCGGCGACCGTGGAGACCGGTGCCACCGTGCCGGTTCCGCTGTTCATCACCACCGGCGAGAAGATCAAGGTCGACACCCGCGACGGCCGTTACCTCGGCCGCGCCTGATGGCTGAGGGTTCCAAGCAGCAGATGCCGGCGCGCCGCAAGGCGCGCAAGCGGGCGCTGGATGTCCTTTACGAGGCCGACCTACGGGACAAGCCTCCGGTGGAGGTGCTCGCCGGCTACGTGCAGCGGATCGAGCAGCCCCGACCGGAGCATCTGGGTTACGCGGTGGGCCTGGTCGAGGGTGTCGCCGAGCACCTCAACCGGATCGACGAGCTGATCGCCAGCTACGCCGAGGGTTGGACGCTGGAGCGGATGCCGGTCGTCGACCGGAATCTGGCCCGGATCGCCGTCTACGAGTTGCTCTACGTCGACGAGATCGACGACGCGGTGGCGATCAGCGAGGCAGTGGAGTTGGCCCGACAGATGTCGACCGACGATTCGCCGCGCTTCCTCAACGGGGTGCTCGGCCGGATCGCCGAGTACGCCACCCGCTGAGCGTCCCCACCGAACGCCGCAATCCGAAAGGGCCCGTGCCAGTCGGCACGGGCCCTTTCGGTGGAGCGGCAGATCAGGTGGAGCGGCAGATCAGGAGGCGAAGAACGCCCGGGGGTCGGCCACCAGCACGCCGTGCTCGGTGAGCCGCTCGATCAGACCCGACGGTGAGGCGTCGTAGACGATCGCGAGCGCCCGCAGGTCGTCGGCGCGGATGGAGAGCACCCGGCCGTTGTAGTCGCCGCGCTGCTGCTGGATGGCGCGGGCGTAGCGGGCGACGTAGGCCAGGTCCTCGGAGGCCTCGTCGTAGAGCCGCTCCAGGTCCAGGACAATCTTGCTGGTGGGCTCGTGACGGACGCCACTGCCGTCAGGCAGCAACTCCGAGACGGGTACGCGGTAGAACTCGGCCAACTCGGCCAGACGGGACACCGTCACGGCCCGGTCGCCACGCTCGTACGAGCCGACCACCACGGCCTTCCACCGCCCGTTCGACTTCTCCTCCACCCCCTGCAGGGAAAGACCCTGCTGCTGGCGGATGGAGCGCAGGCGGGCGCCCAGAGACTTGGCGTATTCAGAGGGCATTCGGACACTCCCAGTGCTGCTCGGGGTTCTCCCGTCGATCGCTACGGAGCGTGACGGTACGGGGAATGCGACACGTGGTCAAGTGGTCGTGACCCTACCGTTGGGGAGCGTCCGGGAAGTTATCCCCTTTTCCGGTACCTGATCCGGTGGTCAGCAGCCGCCGTCCATCACCCCGGTGACCACTGGTAACGTGGCGGAAGCCCCGGCCCAGGTCCGCTGAGCGGTCCGGCCGGAGGTGCCCGACATCCTTTAACGACCCGTCCCGTGAGGCGGGGAAGGAGGTCCGCCGTGGCATACCCACCGGCTGCCCGCTCGTCACCACCGCGACAACCCTCGGTGAAGGTGATCCTCGCCAGCGCCGACGTGCAACGCGTGGTCGACCGCATCGCCCACCAGATCCTGGAGAAGACCCAGGGCGCCGCCAACACGGTGCTGCTGGGGATTCCCACCCGGGGCACCCCCCTCGCCCGGCGGCTCGCCGACCGGATCAGCACCTTCGAGGACGTCGCCGTCCCGGTCGGTGTGCTCGACATCACCCTGTACCGCGACGACCTCCGTCGGCACGCCACCCGCGCGGTGGGCCCGACCGAGCTGCCGTCCGGCGGGATCGACGGCAAGCGGGTCATCCTCGTCGACGACGTCCTCTTCTCCGGCCGCACCGTCCGGGCCGCGCTCGACGCGCTCAACGACGTGGGCCGCCCGGCGTCGGTGCAGCTCGCCGTCCTGGTCGACAGGGGTCACCGGGAGCTGCCGATCCGCGCCGACTACGTCGGCAAGAACATTCCGACCTCGCTCGCCGAGAGCGTCAAGGTGACGCTCGCCGAGATCGACGGGACGGACGAGGTCAAGCTGTACGGGGGAACGGCCTCATGATCAAACATCTGCTCTCCGGCGGGGACCTGGACGCCGACACCGCCACCGAGATCCTGGACACCGCCGCCGAGATGGCCACCGTCGCCGGCCGGGAGATCAAGAAGCTTCCCGCGCTGCGGGGCCGGACCGTGGTGAACCTTTTCTACGAGGACTCCACGCGTACCCGGATCTCGTTCGAGGCGGCGGCGAAGCGGCTCAGCGCCGACGTGATCAACTTTTCCGCGAAGGGGTCCAGCGTCACCAAGGGTGAGAGCCTGAAGGACACCGCGTTGACCCTGCAGGCCATGGGCGCGGACGCCGTGGTCGTCCGACACCCCGCCTCCGGTGCGCCGCACCGCCTGGCCAACTGGGTGGACGGGTCGGTGGTCAACGCCGGTGACGGCACCCACGAGCACCCCACCCAGGCGCTGCTGGACGCGTACACGATGCGGGCCCGGCTGGGCCGGCTCGCCGGCCTGTCGGTAGCGGTGGTCGGGGACGTGCTGCACTCCCGGGTGGCCCGCTCCAACGTGCTGCTGCTCTCCACCCTCGGCGCCAAGGTCACCCTGGTCGGCCCGCCGACCCTCATCCCGGTCGACATCGCGGGCGCCCTCGCTCCCGGCACCGACGTCTCCTACGACCTCGACTCCGTCCTGCCGAACGTGGACGTGGTGATGATGCTGCGCGTGCAGCGGGAGCGGATGAACGACTCCTACTTCCCCTCCGCGCGCGAGTACGCCCGCCGCTACGGGCTGGACGGGCCGCGGATGCGCCGGCTGCCCGAGCACGCGATCATCATGCACCCCGGCCCGATGAACCGGGGGATGGAGATCACCCCCGAGGTCGCCGACTCACCCCGCTCCACCATCGTCGAACAGGTCACCAACGGGGTCTCCGTGCGGATGGCTGTCCTTTACCTGCTGCTCGGAGGGAACAACCGGTGACCGCGTACCTGATCACCAGCGTGAGTGTCGTCGGCGGCGCGCCGACCGACCTGCTGATCCGCGACGGCGTGATCGCCGCTGTCGGTCCCGGCCTCACCGCGCCGGACGCCACAGTCGTCGACGGCACCGGCCTGGTCGCCCTGCCGGGCCTCGTCGACCTGCACACGCACCTGCGCGAACCGGGTCGGGAGGACGCCGAGACCGTCGAGTCCGGTTCCCGGGCGGCGGCGCTCGGCGGCTACACGGCGGTCTGCGCGATGGCCAACACCTCCCCGGTGGCGGACACCGCAGGCGTGGTCGAGCAGGTCTGGCGGCTCGGCCGGGAGGCCAGCCTGGTCGACGTGCAGCCGATCGGCGCGGTCACCGTCGGGCTGGCCGGCGAGCGGCTGGCCGAGCTGGGCGCGATGGCCGACTCGGCGGCCCGGGTGCGGATCTTCTCCGACGACGGGCACTGCGTCGCCGACCCGAAGTTGATGCGCCGAGCCCTGGAGTACGTCAAGGCGTTCGACGGGATCATCGCCCAGCACGCCGAGGAGCCCCGGCTCACCGAGGGCGCCCAGATGCACGAGGGCGAGGTCTCCACCCGGCTCGGCCTGATCGGTTGGCCGGCGGTCGCCGAGGAGGCGATCATCGCCCGGGACGTGCTGCTCGCCGAGCACGTGGGCAGCCGACTGCACGTCTGCCACGTCTCCACCGCCGGCAGCGTCGAGGTGCTGCGCCAGGCAAAGGCACGCGGGGTACGCGTCACCGCCGAGGTGACCCCGCACCACCTGCTGCTCACCGACGAGCGTGCGGAGAGCTACGACCCGGTCTTCAAGGTGAACCCGCCGTTGCGCACCGCCTCCGACGTCACCGCGCTGCGCGCCGCCCTCGCCGACGGGGTGATCGACGTGATCGCCACCGACCACGCCCCGCACGCCGTGGAGGACAAGGAGTGTGAGTGGGCGTACGCCCGACCGGGGATGCTCGGTCTGGAGACGGCGCTCTCCATCGCGCTGGAGGTGCTCGGCCCCGAGTGGGACCTGATCGCCGAGCGGATGTCCCGCACCCCGGCCCGGATCGCCGGCCTCGCCGGGCACGGCGTCGACCCCGCGCCGGGTGTGCCGGCCAACCTGACCCTGATCGACCCGGCCGCCCGCCGCACCATCGAGCCGGCGGAGCTGGCCAGTCGCAGTCGCAACACCCCGTACGCCCGCATGACGCTGCCGGGTCGCATCGTGGCGACCTTCCTGCGTGGCGAGCCGACGGTCCTGGACGGAAAGGCAGTCAAGTGACCCGTAGACGTTCCGCAATCCTGGTGCTCGAGGACGGGCGCACGTTCCCCGGTGAGGCGTACGGCAGCGTCGGGGAGACCTTCGGCGAGGCGGTCTTCAACACCGGCATGACCGGCTACCAGGAGACCCTGACCGACCCGTCGTACCACCGTCAGGTGGTGGTGCAGACCGCGCCGCACATCGGCAACACCGGCGTCAACGGCGAGGACGACGAGTCCGGTCGGATCTGGGTGGCCGGCTACGTCGTGCGCGACCCGGCCCGGATCGGCTCGAACTGGCGGGCCACCGGTGGTCTCGAGGACCGCCTCGCCACCGAGGGCGTGGTGGGCATCAGCGGGGTGGACACCCGGGCGCTGACCCGGCACCTGCGCGAGCGGGGCGCCATGCGGGTGGGCATCTCCAGCGTCGACACCGACCCGCAGAGCCTGCTGGCCCGGGTCCGTCAGGCGCCGCAGATGGTCGGCGCGGACCTGTCCGCCGAGGTGAGCACCCCCGAGCCGTACGTCGTCGAGGCCCTGGGCGAGCACCGGTTCACAGTCGCCGCACTGGACCTGGGCATCAAGCGCAACGTGCCGCGGCGGCTAGCCACCCGCGGGGTGACCACCCACGTGCTGCCGGCGTCGTCGAGCATCGACCAGATGCTCGCCACCGGCGCCGACGCGATCTTCCTGTCGCCGGGCCCGGGCGACCCGGCCACCGCCGACGCCCCGGTGGAGCTGGCCCGGGAGGCGCTGCGGCGGGAGGTGCCGCTGTTCGGCATCTGCTTCGGCAGCCAGATCCTCGGTCGGGCGCTCGGCTTCGGCACCTACAAGCTGGGCTACGGCCACCGGGGGATCAACCAGCCGGTGCTCGACCGGGTCACCGGCAAGGTCGAGGTGACCAGCCACAACCACGGCTTCGCGGTCGAGGTGCCCGGTGTGGGCGCCGGCGCGGTCGTCCCCGACCAGGTGATCGACACCGACTTTGGTGGGGTGCGGGTGTCCCACGTCTGCCTCAATGACAACGTGGTCGAGGGGCTGCGGGCCGTGGACCTGCCCGCTTTCACCGTCCAGTACCACCCGGAGGCGGCGGCCGGCCCGCACGACGCGGACTACCTCTTCGACCGATTCGCTGATCTCATCGAGGGCCGGACCCACAGCAAGGGGCGCAGCAATGCCTAAGCGGACCGATCTCAAGCACATCCTCGTGATCGGCTCCGGGCCGATCGTCATCGGGCAGGCCTGCGAGTTCGACTACTCCGGCACCCAGGCGTGCCGGGTGCTGCGCAGTGAGGGGATCCGGGTCAGCCTGGTCAACTCCAACCCGGCGACGATCATGACGGACCCGGAGTTCGCCGACGCGACCTACGTCGAGCCGATCACCCCGGAGTTCGTGGAGCTGGTCATCGCCAAGGAGCGCCCGGACGCGATCCTCGCGACTCTCGGCGGGCAGACCGCGCTGAACACGGCCGTCGCCCTGCACGAGGCCGGCGTCCTGGAGAAGTACGGCGTGGAGCTGATCGGCGCGAACATCGACGCCATCAACCGGGGCGAGGACCGGCAGCTGTTCAAGGAGATCGTGGCGAAGGCCGGCGTACGGCTGGGTGTCGACGACCCGACCGGGCTGGTGCCCCGCTCGCGGGTCTGCCACTCGATGGACGAGGTCGAGGCGACCGTCGCCGAGTTGGGCCTGCCGGTGGTGATCCGGCCGTCGTTCACCATGGGCGGCCTGGGCTCCGGCATGGCGCACACCCCGGAGGACCTGGCCCGCATCGCCGGTGACGGCCTGTCCGCCAGCCCGGTGCACGAGGTGCTCATCGAGGAGAGCGTGCTCGGCTGGAAGGAGTACGAGCTCGAGCTGATGCGCGACCGGCACGACAACGTGGTGGTGGTCTGCTCCATCGAGAACATCGACCCGATGGGCGTGCACACCGGCGACAGCGTGACCGTGGCGCCGGCCATGACGCTCACCGACCGGGAGTACCAGCGCCTGCGTGACCTGGGCATCGCCGTACTGCGTGAGGTCGGGGTCGACACCGGCGGCTGCAACATCCAGTTCGCGGTCAACCCGGTCGACGGCCGGATCGTCGTGATCGAGATGAACCCCCGGGTGTCGCGCTCCTCCGCGCTGGCCTCCAAGGCGACGGGCTTCCCGATCGCGAAGATCGCCGCCAAGCTGGCCATCGGTTACACCCTCGACGAGATCCCCAACGACATCACCCTGAAGACCCCGGCGGCGTTCGAGCCGACCCTCGACTACGTGGTGGTGAAGATTCCCCGGTTCGCGTTCGAGAAGTTCCCCGGCGCGGACCCGGAGTTGACCACCACGATGAAGTCGGTGGGCGAGGCCATGAGCCTGGGGCGCAACTTCACCGAGGCGCTGAACAAGGCGATGCGCTCGATGGAGACCCGATCATCTGGTTTCTGGACCACTCCAGACCCGGCGGGCGTCACCCTGGCGGACACCCTCGCCGCGCTGCGGATCCCGCACGACGGCCGGTTGTACACGGTGGAGCGGGCGCTGCGCCTGGGCGCGTCGATCGCCGAGGTCGCCGAGGCGTCCGGTGGGATCGACCCGTGGTTCCTGGACCAGATCGCCGCGCTGATCGAGCTGCGCGACGAGATCGTCGACGCGCCGGTGCTCGACGCCGACCTGCTGCGCCGCGCCAAGCGGGCCGGTCTGTCCGACCGGCAGCTCGCCGCGCTGCGCCCGGAGCTGGCCGCCGAGGACGGCGTACGGACCCTGCGGCACCGCCTCGACGTGCGGCCGGTCTACAAGACGGTGGACACCTGCGCGGCCGAATTCGAGGCGACCACGCCGTACCACTACTCGACGTACGACCTGGAGACCGAGGTCGTGCCGTCGGACCGGCCGAAGGTGCTGATCCTGGGCTCCGGCCCGAACCGGATCGGGCAGGGCATCGAGTTCGACTACTCCTGCGTGCACGCGGTGCAGGCGTTGCGGACGGCCGGTTACGAGACCGTCATGGTCAACTGCAACCCGGAGACGGTTTCCACCGACTACGACACCGCCGACCGGCTGTACTTCGAGCCGCTGACCTTCGAGGACGTCCTGGAGGTCTGGCACGCCGAGGACTCGTCCGGCCGGGCGGCCGGCGGGCCGGGCGTGGTCGGAGTGGTCGTCCAGCTCGGCGGGCAGACCCCGCTGGGGCTGGCGCAGCGACTCAAGAACGCCGGCGTGCCGATCGTCGGCACCTCCCCGGAGTCGATCCACCTGGCCGAGGAGCGGGGCGCGTTCGGCGCGGTGCTGGCCCGCGCCGGGTTGCGCGCGCCGGCGCACGGCATGGCCACCTCGTACGACGAGGCCAAGACGATCGCCGACGAGATCGGCTACCCGGTGCTGGTCCGGCCGTCGTACGTGCTGGGCGGGCGGGGCATGGAGATCGTCTACGACGACCCGACGCTGCGCGACTACATCGGTCGGGCCACCGACATCTCCCCGGACCACCCGGTGCTGGTGGACCGGTTCCTCGACGACGCCATCGAGATCGACGTGGACGCGCTGTGCGACGCCGACGGTGAGGTCTACATCGGCGGCGTGATGGAGCACATCGAGGAGGCCGGCATCCACTCCGGCGACTCGTCCTGCGCGCTCCCGCCGATCACCCTGGCGGGCTCGCACCTGGTCGAGGTGCGCCGCTACACCGAGGCCATCGCCCGTGGCGTCGGCGTGCGCGGCCTGCTCAACGTGCAGTACGCCCTCAAGGACGACGTGCTCTACGTGCTGGAGGCCAACCCGCGGGCGTCGCGGACCGTCCCGTTCGTCTCCAAGGCCACGGCGGTGCCGCTGGCCAAGGCGGCGGCCCGGATCGCGCTCGGGGCGAGCATCGCCGAGCTGCGCGCCGAGGGCCTGTTGCCGGCGACGGGGGACGGGGGCACGATGCCCGCCGACGCTCCGGTCGCGGTCAAGGAGGCGGTGCTGCCGTTCAAGCGTTTCCGGACCCGCGCGGGCAAGGGGATCGACTCGCTGCTCGGGCCGGAGATGAAGTCGACCGGCGAGGTGATGGGCATCGACACCAACTTCGGGCACGCCTTCGCCAAGAGCCAGTCGGCCGCGTACGGGTCGCTGCCGACCGCCGGGAAGATCTTCGTCTCGGTGGCCAACCGGGACAAGCGTGGCATGATCTTCCCGATCAAGCGGCTGGCCGATCTGGGCTTCGAGATCGTCGCCACCGCCGGCACGGCCGAGGTGCTGCGCCGGCACGGCATCGCCTGCGAGCAGATCCGTAAGCACTACCAGGCCGGTGCGGGCGACGACGCGGTGTCGCTGATCGGCGGCGGCCACGTGGCGCTGGTGATCAACACGCCGCAGGGCTCGGGTGCCAGTGCCCGCTCCGACGGCTACGAGATCCGCAGCGCGGCCGTCACCGCGGACATCCCCTGCATCACCACGGTCCCCGGCGCCGCCGCGGCGGTGATGGGCATCGAGGCGCGGATCCGCGGCGACATGCAGGTCCGCCCCCTGCAGGACCTGCACGCCACCCTGCGGGCGGCCCAGTGACAGTGTTCGAGCAGGCGGTACGGCCGTGGTTGTTCCGGCTCGGTGGCGGCGACGCCGAGGCGGCGCACGAGTGGACACTGCGGCGGTTGGCGGCCCTGTCGCGGCGGCCGGCCGCGCTCGCCGCGCTGCGGGCCCGGTACGCGGTCGACGCGCCGCGCACCGTGTTCGGGGTGCGGTTCCCCAACCCGGTCGGGTTGGCCGCCGGCATGGACAAGGACGGGGCGGCGCTGCCGGCCTGGCCGGCGCTCGGCTTCGGTTTCGTGGAGGTCGGCACTGTCACCGCGCACGCCCAGCCGGGCAATCCCCGGCCGCGGCTGTTCCGGCTGCCGGCCAGCGAGGCGGTGGTCAACCGGATGGGCTTCAACAACGCCGGGGCCGCCGCGCTGGCCGCCCGGCTGGCGGCGTTGCCCCGCCCGCTCGGGGTGCCGCTGGGCATCTCGCTGGGCAAGTCCAAGGTGACCCCGCTGGACGAGGCGGTCGAGGACTACCTCGCCTCGTACCGGGCGCTGCGCGGGCACGGCGACTACTTCGCGGTGAACGTGTCCTCACCGAACACCCCGGGCCTGCGGTCGTTGCAGGATCGCGCCCACCTGGACGCGCTGCTCGGCGCGCTGGTGGGGGAGAAGCCGGTGCTGGTCAAGATCGCGCCGGACCTGACCGAGGCGGCGATCGCCGAGCTGCTGGAGGTCTGTGTGGCCCGGGGCGCCGCCGGGGTGATCGCCACCAACACCACGCTGTCCCGGGACGGGCTCGCCGGCGGTGACGTCGAGCGTGGCGCGCAGGCCGGTGGCCTCTCCGGCCGGCCGCTGACCGTGCGGGCCCGCGAGGTGGTCGCCTTCGTCCACCGGGAGACCGGCGGCCGGCTGCCGATCATCGGCGTCGGCGGGGTGCTGGACCCGGACGACGCGGCGCGGATGTTCGACGCCGGTGCCGCCCTGGTGCAGCTCTACACCGGCTTCATCTACCGGGGACCTGCCCTGGTCCGCGCCGCCGCCCGCGCGGCGGCCACCACGGCGGCATCGGACCCCGTCGCGGGCCGGTGACCGCCCGCGGTCCGGTGCCGGCCCGGCGCAACCGGGTGCCGAGCCCGGTCCGCGCCGAGGAGCCCACTCCCGCTGTTACCCCTTTGCTCTGCACCCGTGGATGCACCACCCGGAGCGCGGTGCCCGGCCACCGGGTGTCGCGTCCGCGGGTGCAGAGCAAAGGTCGCGGAAATAGAAGCGGCGGCGGCAGCGGGAGAGGCGGCGGCGGACAGGTTCGACCCGGCCGCAGGACGTCCGCCGTCCGGGCCGCTTCAGGCACGAAGGAGTACGCGTGACACCCGAGGAGATCCTGGCCGCCGACCGGGCGCACGTCTGGCACCCGTACGCCGCGCTGCCGCCGGCCAACCCGCCGTACGTGGTGCGCGGCGCCGAGGGGGTACGGCTGACCCTCGCCGACGGGCGGGAGTTGGTGGACGGGATGTCGTCCTGGTGGGCGGCGATCCACGGCTACCGGCACCCGGTGCTGGACGCGGCGGTGACCGACCAGCTCGGCCGGATGAGCCACGTGATGTTCGGCGGGCTCACCCACGAGCCGGCCGTGCGGCTGGCTCGGACGCTTGTCGAGCTGACCCCGGATGGCCTGGAGCACGTGTTCCTGGCCGATTCGGGCTCGGTGAGCGTCGAGGTGGCGGTGAAGATGTGCCTGCAGTACCAGCGGGCCGTCGGGCGGCCCCAGCGGCGCCGGCTGGCGACCTGGCGGGGTGGCTACCACGGCGACACGTTCCACCCGATGAGCGTCTGCGACCCGGAGGGCGGAATGCACCACCTCTGGGGCGACGTGCTGCCCCGGCAGGTGTTCGCCCCGGTGCCCCCGGGCGGCTTCAACGATCCGCCCGACGACGCGTACCTGGCGGCGCTGGTGGACACGGTCGAGCGGCACGCCGACGAACTGGCCGCCGTGATCGTCGAGCCCGTCGTCCAGGGCGCCGGTGGGATGCGCTTCCACCACCCGGGTTACCTGCGGGTGCTGCGCGAGGTGACCCGCGCGCACGGGATTCTGCTGATCTTCGACGAGATCGCCACCGGGTTCGGCCGTACCGGTGAGATGTTCGCCGCCGAGCACGCGGGGGTGACGCCGGACGTGCTGTGCGTGGGCAAGGCGCTGACCGGCGGGTACCTGACCCTCGCGGCGACCCTGTGCACCCCGGAGGTCGCCCGGGGCATCTCGGCGACCGGGGTGCTGGCGCACGGGCCCACGTTCATGGGCAACCCGCTGGCCTGCGCGGTGGCGAACGCCTCCATCGGGCTGCTGCGGGCCGGAGACTGGGCCGGACAGGTCGCCAGGGTCGGCGCCGGCCTGCGCGCCGGCCTGGAGCCCCTGCGCGGCACGCCGGGCGTGACCGACGTACGGGTGCTCGGCGCGATCGGCGTGGTCCAGCTCGATCACGAGGTCGACCTCGGCGCGGCGACCGCGGCAGCGGTCGAGCAGGGGGTGTGGCTGCGTCCGTTCCGCGACCTGATCTACACGATGCCGCCGTACGTCACCGACGACGCCGATCTGGCCCGGATCGCGACCGGGGTGGCGGCGGCGGTGGCGGCCGGCTGAGTCGGCCCGGTCACCGGGTCGACGGGTTATCCGGGCGGGGCGACCGCCCGGACGAGAAGAGGGGAACACTCCGATGGAGAGCTTCGGTACCCGGCTGCACCGGGCGATCACCGAGCGGGGCCCACTGTGTGTGGGCATCGACCCGCATCCCGGTCTGCTGGCCCAGTGGGGCCTCCCGGACGACGTTGAGGGGCTCGACCGGTTCAGCCGGACCGTCGTGGAAGCCCTCGGTGACCGGGTTGCGGTAGTCAAGCCTCAGTCGGCCTTTTTCGAGCGGTTCGGGTCCCGAGGTGTGGCGATTCTTGAGTCAACTATCCGACAGTTACGAGATGCCGGCTCGCTCGTTCTGCTCGACGTCAAGCGCGGCGACATCGGCTCGACGGTGAGCGCGTACGCCGCGGCGTACCTTGATCCATCCAGCCCCGTGTATGTCGACGCGGTCACCGCGAGCCCCTACCTCGGGGTCGGTTCGCTGGCGCCGATGTTCGAGCTGGCCGCCGAGCACGGCGGCGGGGTGTTCGTGCTGGCCCTCACCTCCAACCCCGAGGGCGCTGCCGTGCAGCGGGCCGTCACGGCCGACGGCCGCACCGTGGCGCAGACCGTGATCGACGAGATTTCCCAGCTCAACCGGGGTGCGACCCCGCTGGGGAGCTTCGGTCTGGTGGTCGGCGCGACCATCGGTGACACCGGTCACGACCTCTCCGGTGTGGGGGGCCCACTGCTCGCTCCGGGGCTCGGCGCGCAGGGTGCCGGCGCAGCCGATCTGCGTACCGTCTTCGGTTCGAGTCTCGCCTCGGTGCTCCCGTCGTACTCCCGGGAAGTGCTCTCGGCGGGCCCCGATGTGGCCGCGCTGCGGGCCGCCGCGGACCGCGTTCTGGTCGACTGCCGGGCCGTCCTGCCTGCCCGGTGACTGACTGACGGGTCGGTCACTCTACGGTGATCATGCGGCCCCCACGTTGCCGAAAGCGTCGTTGGCCGCTAGTTTTCCCCGCGCTGGGAACCATGGACCCCTTGGTTCACAGCGACACCACGTTTCACAGATGCGGCGGTGCGCCCCGCCCGCCGCGATAGGGACCTGAGGAGAACTGGTGCCGCTCCCGTCACTGACCCCCGAACAACGCGCTGCCGCGCTCGAGAAGGCCGCGGAGATCCGCAAGGCCCGTGCTCAGCTGAAGGAGCAGCTCAAGCAGGGCAAGACCACCCTCGGTGCCGTCCTCGAGCGGGCCGAGAGCGACGACGTCGTTGGCAAGCTCAAGGTGTCGGCCGTCCTGCAGGCCATGCCGGGCATCGGCAAGATCCGGGCTACCCAGATCATGGAGAAGCTCAAGATCGCCGACAGCCGTCGCCTGCGTGGCCTCGGCGAGCAGCAGCGCAAGGCACTGCTTGGAGAGTTCGCCGCCAACTGAACCTGGCAGCGTGTAGAAACAAGCAGTGAGCACGGATGACGAGGCGCGCCCGGCGGCTCGGCTCACTGTCCTGGCTGGACCTTCGGGTTCCGGCAGGGAGAGTGTCGTCGAGCTTGTCCGGGCGCGTTCTCCGTCCGTGTGGATCCCGGTCGCGGCGACCACCAGGCCGCGCCGGGAAACGGAGATCGACGGGGTGGACCGCGTCTTCCTCGCCCCCGCCGAGTTCGATCGTTGGATCGCCGACGGCGAGCTGCTGGAGTGGTCCCGGATCGGGCCGCACCGCCGCGGCACCCCGTACCCACCGCTGCGCGCCCGGCTCGACGCCGGGCAGCCGGTGCTGCTCCCGCTCGACCTGCGCGGCGTCCCCCTGGTCCGCGCGCGTCTGCCCGATGCCCGACTGGTACTGCTGAGCCCACCCGGGTACGCCCCCGGCGCAACGGTGGCCGCCGCCGTCGAGCACACGCTCACCCACGACCACACCGAACGGGTGGTCGACGAGCTGGTAGGCTTACTCGGTTCTTCTTATCCGGATCCGGCCTGGTCGCGCGTGCGTGGCTGACGGTCGGCCGCCGTTGAGACTCAGCACCGCGTCCGCGCGGCTCGAAAGACGCAGAGGTTAATTCGTGGGATCCATCGCCAACCCCGAAGGCATCACCAACCCGCCGATCGACGAGCTCCTCGAGAAGACGACGTCGAAGTACGCGCTGGTCATCTTCGCCGCCAAGCGCGCGCGCCAGGTCAACGCCTACTACAGCCAGCTCGGTGAGGGTCTGCTGGAGTACGTCGGCCCGCTCGTCGAGACCACCCCGCAGGAGAAGCCCCTCTCGATCGCCATGCGCGAGATCAACTCGGGCCTGCTCACCGCCGAGCCGACCGACCAGCCGTAAGCCCCCGCTGGCCGATGTCCGCCTCGATCGTCCTCGGGGTCGGTGGCGGCATCGCCGCCTACAAGGCGTGCGAGCTGCTGCGACTCTTCACCGAATCGGGTCACCGGGTTCGGGTCGTGCCAACCGCGTCGGCGCTCCGCTTCGTTGGAGCGCCGACCTGGGCCGCGCTCTCCGGTCAACCGGTCGCCGACGACGTCTGGACCGACGTCCACGAGGTGCCGCACGTCCGGCTCGGTAAGCAGGCCGACCTGGTGGTGGTCGCGCCGACCACCACCGACCTGCTCGCCAAGGCCGCGCACGGCCTCGCGGACGACCTGCTGACCAACACCCTGCTGACCGCCCGCTGCCCGGTCCTGCTGGCCCCGGCCATGCACACCGAGATGTGGGAGCACCCCGCCACCGTGGCCAACGTCGCCACGCTGCGCTCCCGCGGTGTGCGGGTCATCGAGCCGGCCGTCGGTCGACTCACCGGCGCCGACACCGGCAAGGGCCGGCTACCCGACCCCGCGGAGATCTTCGCCGTCGCCGGCCGGCTCCTGGCCCGCGGCGACTCCGCCCCGGCCGACCTGGCCGGCCGCCGGGTGGTCATCACCGCCGGTGGCACCCGCGAGCCCCTGGACCCGGTCCGTTTCCTGGGTAACCGCTCGTCGGGCAAGCAGGGGTACGCGTTCGCCCGCGCGGCGGTCGCCCGGGGCGCCCGGGTGACAGTGATCGCGGCCAACGTCGGCCTCGCCGACCCGGCCGGTGTCGACCTGATCCGGGTGGGCACCACCGCCGAGCTGCGGGAGGCGACCGTCAAGGCCGCCGTCGAGGCCGATGCGGTGGTGATGGCGGCGGCTCCGGCCGATTTCCGGCCCGCGACGTACGCGCCTGGCAAAATCAAGAAGTCGGACGACGGCGTCGCGCCCACCATCGAGCTCGTCACGAACCCGGACATCGCGGCGGAGCTCGGCCGGCGCAAACGAGCAGAGCAGGTGCTGGTGGTGTTCGCCGCCGAGACCGGCGATGCAGAGGCCAACGGCCGGGCGAAGCTCGCCCGGAAGCGGGCCGACCTGATCGTGGTCAACGAGGTCGGCCCGGACCTGGTCTTCGGCGCCGACACCAACACGGTGACGGTCATCGGCGCGGACGGTTCGGTCAGCCGATTGCCCGAGCAGGCCAAGGAAGATGTGGCCGACGCCGTCTGGGATCTCGTCGTGGCGCGGCTCCCCGGCCGTTCCTGACGGGTGGACAGGGCGTGACCGATCCCGACACCGGCCGCAGTGGTGATTACACTGCCGCGGAACGACCTCACACGCTTAGGAGTGCCGTGACACGCCGTCTCTTCACGTCCGAATCGGTCACGGAAGGCCACCCGGACAAGATCGCTGACCAGATCAGCGATGGCATCCTCGATGCGCTGCTGACCGAGGACCCCCACAGCCGCGTGGCGGTGGAAACCTTGATCACCACCGGTCAGGTGCACATCGCCGGCGAGGTGACCACCAAGGCGTACGCCGACATCCCGACGATCGTCCGCCGGACCATCCTCGACATCGGCTACGACTCGTCGAAGAAGGGCTTCGACGGCGCCTCCTGCGGCGTCAGCGTCTCCATCGGCGCCCAGTCCGAGGACATCGCGCAGGGCGTTGACAACGCCTTCGAGTTGCGGACCGGTGCGTCGGAGAGCGCGCTGGACGCGCAGGGCGCCGGCGACCAGGGCATGATGTTCGGCTTCGCCTGCTCGGAGACTCCCGAGCTGATGCCGTTGCCGATCGCCCTCGCCCACCGGCTGGCCCGCCGCCTCTCCGCGGTGCGCAAGGACGGCACGATCCCGTACCTGCGGCCGGACGGCAAGACCCAGGTCACCATCGAGTACGAGGGGCTGCGCCCGGTCCGGTTGAACACCGTTGTGGTGTCCAGCCAGCACGCCGCCGACATCTCGCTGGACTCGCTGCTCACCCCGGACGTGCGCGACCACGTGATCGCCCCGGAGCTGGAGAGCCTCGGCCTCGACACCGAGGGCTACCGGCTGCTGGTCAACCCGACCGGCCGGTTCGAGATCGGCGGCCCGATGGGTGACGCCGGGCTGACCGGTCGCAAGATCATCGTCGACACCTACGGCGGGTACGCCCGCCACGGTGGCGGCGCGTTCTCCGGCAAGGACCCGTCCAAGGTGGACCGGTCGGCCGCGTACGCGATGCGCTGGGTGGCCAAGAACGTGGTCGCCGCAGGCCTGGCCGAGCGGTGCGAGGCGCAGGTCGCCTACGCCATCGGCAAGGCCCACCCGGTGAGCCTCTTCATCGAGACGTTCGGCACCGAGACCGTGCCCGTCTCCTCGATCGAGAAGGCCGTCTCCGAGGTGTTCGACCTGCGCCCGGCCGCGATCATCCGGGACCTCAACCTGCTCCGCCCGATCTACCAGCAGACCGCCGCGTACGGCCACTTCGGCCGGGAACTGCCGGACCTGACCTGGGAGAGCACCGACCGGGCCGCCGACCTCAAGTCGGCCGCGGGAGCCTGACCGCCACCAAGCGCAGCGACCGGCGACCCGCGGATGGGTCGCCGGTCGCACGCGTCTGTGTGGACGTCGGGCTGGCGCACCTGGACCGGCCGTTCGACTACCTGGTGCCGGCGGAGCTGGACGAGGTCGCGGTGCCCGGCACCCGGGTGAAGGTGCGCTTCGCCGGGCAACTGGTCGACGGGTGGCTGCTGTCGCGTGCCGACGACTCCGGGCACACCGGCCGCCTCGTGTACCTGGAGAAGGTGGTCTCGCCGGAGCCGGTGCTGGCCCCCGAGATCGCCCGGCTGGCCCGGGCGGTCGCCGACCGGTACGCGGGCAGCCTCGCCGACGTGCTCCGGCTCGCCGTGCCGCCCCGGCACGCGCGGGTGGAGAAGGAGCCCCGCGACGACGAGCCCACCCCGGTTGCCCCCTCCGGGGTGGTCGACCCGCGCGGGTGGCGCGACTACCCGACCGGCCCGGCCCTGCTGCGGGCCCTCGTCGACGGCCGGGCGCCCCACGCGGTCTGGTCGGCCCTGCCCGGTGAGGACTGGGCGGCCCGCTACGCCGACGCGGTGGCGGCCACCGTCGCCGGTGGGCGCGGCGCTGTGGTCGTGGTGCCCGACGCGCGTGACCTCGACCGCCTCGACGCCGCGCTCACCGGTGTGCTCGGCCCGGGGCGACACGTCAGCCTCTCCGCCGCGCTCGGCCCGGCCCGGCGTTACCGGGCCTTCCTCGCCGCTCGCCGGGGACAGGTGCCGGTGGTGATCGGCACCCGGGCGGCGATGTTCGCCCCGGTGGCCCGGCTCGGCCTCGTGGCCATCTGGGACGACGGTGACGACCTGCACTCCGAGCCCCGGGCGCCCTACCCGCACGCCCGCGACGTGCTGCTCACCCGCGCCCACCTCGCCGAGGCCGGCGCGCTGGTCGGCGGGTACGCCCGGACGGCCGAGGCGCAGCTGCTGGTGGAGACCGGCTGGGCCCCGGAGGTGGTCGCCGACCGGAGCACCGTGCGGGCGCGGATCCCGGCCATCGCGCCGACCGGAGACGACCCGCAACTGGCCCGTGACCCCGGGGCCGCCACCGCCCGGCTGCCCAGCCTGGCCTGGACGGCTGCCCGCGACGCGCTCCGGCAGGACCTTCCGGTGCTGGTGCAGGTGCCCCGGCGTGGCTACCTGCCGTCGATCTCCTGCGCCGAGTGCCGCACCCCGGCCCGGTGCGCGCACTGTGCCGGTCCGCTCGCGCTGCCCTCGGCCGGCGGCATACCGGCCTGCCGGTGGTGCGCCCGGGTGGCGGCCGCGTACGCCTGCCCGGAGTGCGGTGGGCGGCGGCTGCGGGCCGCGGTGACCGGCGCGCGGCGGACCGCCGAGGAGCTGGGCCGGGCGTTCCCCGGCGTGACGGTGCGCACCTCGGGGCGCGAGGAGGTGCTGACCGACGTGCCCGGCGGCGCGGCCCTGGTGGTGGCCACCCCGGGCGCCGAGCCGGTCGCCGAGGGCGGCTACGGCGCGGTGCTGCTGCTCGACTCGTGGGCCCTGCTGACCCGGGCCGACCTGCGTGCCGGGGAGGAGGCGCTGCGCCGCTGGCTGGCGGCGGCGGCGCTGGCCCGCCCGGCGCCGGAGGGTCGGGTGGTGGTGGTCGCCGACGGCGCGCTCGCCCCCGTGCAGGCGCTGCTGCGCTGGGACGCCGGCTGGTTCGCCGGTCGGGAGCTGGCCGAGCGCCGCGAGCTGGGCTTCCCACCGGCCGTGCGGATGGCGAGCGTCACCGGCGCGGCCGAGGCGGTGGCGGACCTGCTGGCGGCAGCCCGGCTGCCGGACGACGCCGAGGTGCTCGGGCCGGTGCCGGCCGAGGAGGGCCGGGAGCGGATGTTGGTCCGGGTGCCCCGGGCGCGGGCTGCCGCTCTCGCCGAGGCGTTGCACTCGGCCGCTGGCGCTCGGGCCGCCCGTAAGGCCGCCGATCCGGTTCGTCTCCAGGTCGATCCACTCAGCCTGTTCTGAGGCGTTTGGGCCGCTGCCGACGGTGACGAACCTCGCCCCGCTGCGGTGCCGCTCGCACACCGCGTCCGGCAAAGCGGTGGCGCCCGAGTGGTAGCATCGCCCGTCATGCCAAGGCGTACGACGGGCTCCAGGTCGCGACGGAGCGTCAGCCGCGCCGAGCTGGGGTCGCCGCGGGATGGCGCGACGATGGCGGGAGCGCGTCCGTCGGGCGCGAGGTCGATGATGTCAATGAGCCGGTGATCAGGGGTGGACCAGTCGTGACCGTTGGACAATCGATCGTCTTCAACGGCGACCTCGGCAGCGGCAAGAGCACCGTGTCGGTCGAGATCGCCAAGCGGCTCGGCATGCGCCGGGTCAGTGTGGGGGACCTCTACCGGGAGATGGCGCAGCAGCGGCAGATGACCGCGCTTCAGCTCAACCTGCACGCCGAGCTCGACCAGGCAGTCGACGGCTACGTCGACCAGCTTCAGCGGGACATCGCCGCCTCCGGTGAGCGCCTCGTCATGGACTCCCGGCTGGCCTGGCACTTCTTTACCGACGCGCTCAAGGTCCACATGATCACCGAGCCGGGCGAGGCGGCCCGGCGGGTGCTCGCCCGACCGTCCGGTCCGGCGGAGAGCTACGCCTCCCTGGAGGAGGCGAAGGCCAAGCTCCGGGAGCGCAGCGCGAGCGAGCGCAGCCGGTTCATCATCCGTTACGGGGTGGACAAGGCCCGGCTGCGCAACTACGACCTGATCTGCGACACCACCCGGGCGTCCGCCGCCGAGGTGATCGAGCACATCGTGGCCGCGTACGAGGGCACGCTCGGCGCCGAGGTGCTGCGCGACGCGCCGCCGCTGCTGCTGCTGGACCCAGCCCGGGTCTACCCGACCGAGGACATCGCCACCCTGCGGGGTCTGTGGGACACCGACTTCGTCGGTGGGGTGGCCAAGGCCGGCGACGAGGCCCTCGAACCGCTGAAGATCGGGTTCACCGGCGAGTACTTCTTCGTCGTCGACGGTCACCGCCGCCTCAGCGCCGCGCTGCAGAACGGGTTCTCCCTGGTCCCCGCCCAGTTGGTCGCCGAGGTCGACGAGCCGGTCGTGGGCGGGATGACGGCGATCGACTACTTCGCCGCCCAGGTGCGTCCCGGCCTGATCTACGACTGGGAGGCGGCTCACAAGATCCAGCTGCCGCTGCCCGAGCCCGCGCTGCTCCGTGGCGACGCGGTGCTCGCGGGGGACCCGGGCGCCAGCGTCTGACCCAGCGAAGGGCCGGGCCGACGCGCGGGGTACGCGCGCCGGCCCGACCACCGAGTCGTACGGCGATCGCCGAGGCGGCTCAGCCGAGGATGACGCCTGAAGCGCCTACTCCGGCCATGCCGGAGAAGATGTCCTCGTAGTACATCCGCCAGGCGCAGACCCGACCGGTGGTCACGTAGCCGGTACAGGCGACCGCTGTGTTGGTGTCGTCGATGGCGGTGTTGGTGCCGGTCGCCCAGACCTGGAGTGTGTTCGCCGCGTTCACGATCTCCACCGGGCCGCCGCTGTCACCCTGACCGACGGCGTTGGTGCGGGTGGTGTTCTCCGCCTGCACCTGACCGCAGACCGTCCCGAAGTTGCGGACGTTGATGCAGAGGTTGCGGGCCTTCACCTGAATCGAGCAGCGGGTGCCGGAGTACGCGCCGGAGGTGCACACGAAGTTGCCGACCTGGCTGGCCGAAGCGCCGATCACCTGGTTGCTGAACTCGCTGACCACCGCGCCGGCGGCATTGGTGCTGTTGTTGAAGACCCGGCCGCCCGAGCTGCCCGCGAGGAGCAGGGTGTCGGTGCCGGTGTTGCGGGTGCCGACGATCCCGATCGTCTGCCCGGTCGGGTCGGTCGCGAGGACGTTGAGGTTGGCGCAGTGCGCGGCGGAGAGCATCCGCGCCACCCCGCCCTGGAAGACCCCGAAGCCGGTCGAGCAGCCACCGCCGGTGGCGGTGTTACGCCACGCGGCGCCACCCCACCACGGCGCCGTGTCGTCCCACCGGGTGGCGGGCGCGGCGGCGACCCCGGTCTGCACTGTCACCGGTACGCCGGCGAGAGCCGTCGCGCCGAGCAGCCCGTCCTGGGTGCCGACGAGCAGGCCGGCGCCGTCGGCGCGCGGCCCGACCGTGGTGATCTTGTTGCCGGCTGCGGCCCGCAGCCGGTCGGCCGCGACCATGAGTTCCCGCTGTGAGTACGCGGCGGGCAGCACCTGGGTGGTGACGGTGGCCTGGGCGGTGGCCACCAGACTGGCCGGCGGCTCACCCTTCCAGTAGACCTGGAGCTGGCGGGTGGTGGGGTCGGCGACGATTCCGGCGAAGCCGGAGTTCGCGCTGCGCTGTGCCGCGTTCGTGATCCGGGCGGCGGCGGTGTTCATGCGCTGCTGCAACCGGAGCAGTTCCGACCAGGAGGCGAAGCCGCCGGGGACCGGTGTGCTGTCGACGAAGGATCCGGTGGTGGCAGCCTTGCCGGCCGGTGCGGCGGTGGCCGGGGTGGCGGTCATGCCCGCAGCGAGCAGCGTGAGACCGATCGCGGTGACGGCGACGCGACGCAGCATCGTCACGGTGCGGCGGGTGGTCGGGTGTGGACGGATCATCGGGTACCTCTTCCCCCAGGGATCATGGAGCGGGCCGGGCCCGCACCAGGACGGTGGCAGGGGCATCGGCTACGCGGGGCGGATCCTGGACGGGGCTGGACACCGCTGGACACCGCTGGACTCCGCCGGACGGGGAACGGTCCGCAGTGGAACTGTCTTACATTGGCAACCGTCTATCGAGCGACGCTGGCCCGGAATTACCCTGCCCCTGCGTGATCCGGGGGGCCGGATGACCGGGGGTGGGGGTCGCATGTCTGAGCAGTGGGTACCTTCCGGCACTCATCAGACGTCACACGGGCTGCCCGCAGCGTTCGAGCTGGCCCGCGCCGCCACCGAGGCGCAGACACTGCCCGAGTTGGCCGGGTTGCTGCGCCAGCTGCGCCGCCGCGAAGCCCGTCAGCAGGGCGAGACCCTGCTGACGTACCGGCAGCTGGCCGCGAAGACCGGCTGGTCGCGCGGGATCATCGGGGAGTACTTCGCCGGCAACATCCTGCCGCCACCGGAGCGGTTCGACGCCCTCATCCGACTGCTCGGGGCGACCCCCGCCGAGCAGGGGGTGCTGGCCACCGCGCGGGACCGGGTCGAGGAACGACGTCGACGCCCTAACCGGGACCACGCGAGCACCGGGCGGGCGGTCGTTCGGGCCAGGGCCGGCGGCCCGCGCACCGGTACGCCGTACCCCCGTTTCCCGGTGCCCCGCCAACTGCCCCCGGCGCTGCCCGGGTTCGTCGGACGCGCGACCCAACTCGCGCAGCTCGATGCGGAGTGCGCCGGCGCCGTGACGCCCGAGGGCGACGGCGTGGCGTCGGTCACCCTCATGACGCTGTCCGGTACGGCGGGAGTCGGCAAGACGACCCTCGCCGTCACCTGGGCACACCGGGTCGCTGATCGCTTCCCGGACGGCCAGCTCTACGTCGACCTGCGCGGGTTCGACTCCACCGGAACGGTGGTGACGGCGGTCGAGGCGGTTCGAGGCTTCCTGGAGGCACTTGAGGTGCCACCCGAACGCATCCCCACCCACCTGCCCGCGCAGGTGGGCCTCTACCGCAGCCTGCTCGCCGGACGCCGGATGCTGGTGCTGCTGGACAACGCCCGCGACGCCGACCAGGTCCGGCCCCTGCTGGTCGGCAGCTCGAGCTGCCTGGTCCTGGTCACCAGCCGCAACCGGCTCGCCGGCCTGGTCGCCACCGAGGGTGCCCGGCCGATCGGCGTCGACCTGCTCAGCACCGCCGAGGCCTGGCAACTGTTGGCCCGGCGGCTCGGCGCGGACCGGTTGGCCGCCGAGCCGCAGGCGGTCGACGAGATCATCGAGCGGTGTGCGCGGCTGCCGCTGGCGCTGGCCGTGCTCGCCGCCAGAGGCGCGGAGAAGCCGGCGTTCCCACTGGCCGCCCTCGCGGCAGAACTGCGGGCGGCACCGCGACCGCTCGACTCGTTCGACGGTGGGGATGCCGGGACCGACGTGCAGGCCGTCTTCTCCTGGTCGTACCGGAGCCTGACGCCGCAGGCGGCACGCGTGTTCCGGCTCTTCGGCTGCCATCCCGGACCGGACATGGGCTTCGCGGCAGCGGCCAGTCTGGCCGGGCTGCCCCGGGCCCAGGTGCCCCGACTGCTGGCGGAACTGGCTCACGCGCACCTCGTCACCGAGCACACCCCCGGCCGGTTCGGCGCGCACGACCTGCTCCGGGCGTACGCGGCCGAGCAGGTCGAACGTCTCGAACCGGCGCAGGCCCGACGGGCCGCGATCCGGCGCGGGTTGGACCACTACCTGCACACCGCGCACGCGGCGGCGCTGCTGCTGCAACCGGGCCGGGACCCGGTCACCCTCGCCGCCGTCGCACCGGGTGTGGTGCCCGAGGAGATCGCCGACCTCGGTCAGGCGCTGGCCTGGTTCAGCGTCGAGTATCCGGTGCTGCTGGCTGCGGTCGCCCACGCGAGGCGGTCCGGGTTCGACAGCCATGCGTGGCAGCTGGCCTGGACACTCGTGGACTTCCTGCAACGCCGGGGGCGGTGGCCGGACCTGGCCGTGGCCCAGCGGAACGCCCTGGCCGGGGCGCAGCGGGCCGGCGACCGACCCGGGCAGGCGAACGCCCACCGCGACCTCGCCCGGGTGCTGTCCCGGCTGGGTCGGGTGAACGAGGCGGCGAGGAGCTACCGCCAGGCCCTGGTGATCTTCGCGGAGCTGGGTGACCACACCGGGCAGGCGCGTACCCACCGGGCGTTCGGGGCGATGTTCGACGGGCTCGGCCGGCACGCCGAGTCGCTGGAGCAGAGCGAGCGCGCCCTGGCGCTGTACCGGGCCGCCGGGCACATCGCCGGGGAGGCCAGCGCCCGCAACGCGGTGGGGTGGGCGCACGCCCAACTCGGCCAGTACGCGCCGGCGCTCGGGCACTGCCGGGCGGCGTTGGCGCTGCTGCGGACGACAGGCGACCGGCACGGTGAGGCGAACACCTGGGACAGCCTCGGCTTCATCCACGCCCAGTTGGGTGACCACCGTGCGGCGATCCGCTGTTTCCAGCGGGCGCTCGGGCTGTACCGGCGGGTCAGCGACCGCTACGACGAGGCGGACACCCTGTCCCGGCTCGGCGAGAGCCGGCGGGCCGTGGGGGATGCGGCCGGCGCCGCGCGTACCTGGCGTCGTGCTGTGGGCATCCTCGACGATCTCGGTCACCCGGACGCCGAGCGGGTGCGGGACCTGTTGGCCGGGGAGTGCGCCGGTGACGCTGGGCACACCGGCGGTGGTTGATCGAGGTGCGCCGGACGGTGTTCTGCCGGGCACTCCGTAGACTGGTACGGCACCGCTCGTCCGCCCGAAGAAGGAGCCGTCCCGCGTGACCGTCCAGCCCATCCGTCTGTTTGGGGATCCGGTGCTGCGCACGCCGGCCGATCCGGTCGTCGACTTCGACGCCGAGCTACGTCGGCTCGTCGCCGACCTCACCGACACGATGCGTGAGCAGAACGGCGCCGGCCTGGCCGCGCCGCAACTCGGTGTGAGCCTGCGGGTGTTCACCTTCGACGTCGACGACGTCCTCGGGCATCTGATCAACCCGGTGTTGGAGTTCCCCGACGAGGAGGAGCAGGACGGCCCGGAGGGCTGCCTGTCGATCCCCGGGCTCTACTTCGACACCAAGCGTCGGCAGAACGTCGTCGCCAAGGGCTTCAGCTCGTTCGGGGACCCCGTGCAGATCGTCGGCACCGGCCTGATGGCGCGCTGCGTGCAGCACGAGACCGACCACCTCGACGGGGTGCTCTTCCTGGACCGACTGGACCCGGAGGGCCGCAAGGAGGCCATGAAGGCGATCCGCCAGGCCGAGTGGTACGACGCGGCGGCCCCGCCCACTGTCAAGCTCAGCCCGCACATCAGCGACCCCTTCGGTCTGGGGCGCTGACCCGGATGCGCGTGATCTTCGCCGGTACGCCGGCTGTCGCCGTGCCCGCTCTGGCCGCCGTCGCCGCGTCCCGACACGAGCTGGTGGCCGTGGTCACCCGGCCCGACGCGCCCGCCGGGCGTGGGCGGGGTCTGTCCCGCTCCCCGGTCGGCGAGTGGGCCGACGAGCACGGCGTCGAGGTGCTCACGCCCGCCCGTCCCCGCGACCCGGAGTTCCTCGACCGGCTGCGCGAGCTGGAGCCGGACTGCGTGCCGGTGGTCGCCTACGGCGCGCTGGTGCCGCCGGCGGCCCTGGAGATCCCCCGGCACGGCTGGATCAACCTGCACTTCTCCCTGCTGCCCGCGTGGCGGGGCGCCGCACCCGTTCAGCACGCCGTGCTGCACGGGGACGAGCTGACCGGTGCCAGCGTCTTCCAGTTGGAGGAGGGCCTGGACACCGGCCCGGTCTACGGCACGCTGACCGACGAGATCCGCGCCGCCGACACCTCCGGTGACCTGCTGGGGCGGCTCGCCGATTCCGGCGCCGGGCTGCTGGTGGCGGTGCTCGACGCGATCGACGACGGCACCGCCCGGGCCGAGCCGCAGCCGGCCGACGGGGTGTCGCTGGCGCCGAAGCTGACAGTGGACGACGCGCGGGTGCGCTGGAGTGACCCGGCCTTCGCCGTGGACCGGCGGATCCGGGCCTGCACGCCCGCACCGGGCGGCTGGACGACCTTCCGCGACGAGCGGGTGAAGCTCGGCCCTGTCGTTCCGGTGCCCGACGGCCCCGAGCTGAAGCCGGGGGAGTTGCTGGTGGAGAAGTCCCGGGTGCTGGCCGGCACGGCGACTGTGCCGGTGCGTCTCGGCGAGGTCCGCGCCGCGGGCAAGCGGGCCATGAGCGCCACCGACTGGGCGCGCGGCGTCCGGGTCGGCACTGGAGAGGAATTCGCGTGACGGCACCGGAGGGAACCCGACCGACGCGCTCCGGCCCGTCGACCGGCCGTGGCGGGGACCGCCGCCCGGTCCGGCCACCGATGGACCGACCGCGCCGCGCCGCGTACGAGGCGGTGGCGGCGGTGCACCGCGACGACGCGTTCGCCAACCTGGTGCTGCCCATCATCCTGCGCGAGGAGGGGCTGTTCGGTCGGGACGCTGCGTTCGCCACCGAGCTGACCTACGGCACCCTGCGCCACGTGGGCACGTTGGACGCGATCCTGACCGACGCGGCCGGCCGGGACGTGGCCCGGATCGACCCGCCGGTACGCGACGCGCTGCGGCTCGGGGCGTACCAGCTGCTGCACACCCGGGTGCCGGCGCACGCCGCGGTCTCGTCGACTGTCGACCTGGTCCGTTCGGTCGCACCGGGCGCCACCGGCTTCGCCAACGCGGTGCTGCGCGAGGTGTCCAGCCGTGACGCGGACGCCTGGGTGGCGAAGCTCGCCCCACCGATGGAGACCGACCCGGTCGGTCACCTCGCGTTGGCGTACAGCCATCCGCAGTGGATCGTGCGGGCCTTCTCCGAGGCGCTCGGCGGCGATCTGGGTGAGACGGAGCGCCTCCTGATCGAGGACAATGAGCGTCCGCCGGTGCACCTCTGCGCCCGGCCCGGGCTGATCGACCCGGTCGAGCTGGCCGACCAGGTCGGCGGTGCGCCCGGTGCCTTCTCGCCGTACGCCGTCTATCTGCCCGGTGGCGCGCCGGGCGACATCCCGGCGGTGGTCGACGGCCGTGCCCACGTGCAGGACGAGGGCTCCCAGCTGGTGGCTGCCGCGCTCGCTGACGCGCCGTTGGACGGCCCGGACGGGCGTTGGCTGGACCTGTGCGCCGGCCCGGGTGGCAAGGCCGGGCTGCTCGGCGCGCTGGCCGCGCAGCGGGGTGCCCGGGTGACAGCGGTCGAGGTGGCCGAGCACCGGGCTCGGCTGGTCTCCCTGGCGACCCGGGACCTGCCGGTGGCCGTGCTGACCATGGACGGCCGTGAGGTCGGCGGCGACCCGAAGCTGCCCGAGCAGCACTTCGACCGGGTGCTGGTGGACGCGCCGTGCACGGGGCTGGGCTCGCTGCGTCGTCGGCCGGAGTCGCGCTGGCGTCGCCAGCCGTCCGACCTGCCGCCGCTGACCCGGCTGCAACGGGAGTTGCTCGGCGCGGCGCTGCGGGCGGTCCGCCCGGGCGGCCTGGTCGCCTACGTCACCTGCTCGCCGCACACCGTCGAGACGCACGTGACGGTGACCGAGGCGGCCCGCCGCAGCGGGGTTCCGGTGGACTTCGTGGACGCCCGGCCGCTGCTGCCGGCCGGCATGCCCGGTCTCGGTGACGGGCCGACCGTGCAGCTCTGGCCACACCGCCACGGCACCGACGCGATGTTCCTCGCCGTCCTGCGCCGAGGCTGATCCGACCCGCGCGTCCGGCCGGTCAACCCACCGGCCGGACGTGCGATCAGGTGACGGGGAGGCCCTTGGTGCCGGCGTTCTTCATCGAGCGGGTCAGGTTCCGGTCGGAGATCCAGAGGAAGCACTGCACGCCCCGGTTGCCGTTGCGCCACTCCTCCTCGTACGGCTGGTAGTAGATCGTGCCGGCGCGGAAGTCGAGCTGCGAGTTGTCCGGGACCTTGGCGTACCTGGCGATCATCGTCTGGCAGGCCTGGTGGGTCCGCTTGGTGCCGCGGGTGAACTCGGCGTAGCTGGTGTCCGGTGCCTGCCAGACGCCGACGAACTCGGCGTGGTGCTTGGCGGTGCAGGAGACCGGCACCATCTCGTCGATGTTGTCCTTGACCATCTTCGGGTTGAAGCAGCGGTACGCCAGCGGGGCGGCGCCGGACAACGCGCCCCGGAGGCTGCCGGTGCGCAGGTCGACAGCGGTGTCGTCGATGCTGGCGATCTCGGTGACGTCGCAGCGGTACCAGCGGGCCCCGCCCGACCAGGCCGGCGGCGACGGCAGCACGACGGTCAGGCCGAGCCGCCCGGACCGCCAGTCGGCGCCCACCGCCTTGTTCACCGCCGTGTCGCATCCGGCCTGCGCGGCCCGCATGCCGGCCGAGCCGGGCTGCGGGGGAGTGCCGCCCTCGGCGCCCCGGCCGGTGAGGGTGCCGACGTGCATGGTCTCCACTCGGTGCGCCTCGGTGCACGCCGTCGGGTTGTAGCCGGTCAGGAAGCCGACCTGCTGGGAGCTGTGGTGGCAGACGTCGGCGGCGGGGACGAACTGCTGCGCCGCGACGGGCGCCGGCCAGTCGTCGATGAGGTCACGGTCGACTCCGGCGGGTGCGCCGCACCCGGCCAGCGCCAGGACCAGCGCCCCACCCCCGGCCAACGCCGCCAACCACCGTCGCATCCCGACCTCCCGCCGCTGGTGGCCCCCGACCGGACCCCGCCGGTCGGTAGCGCCACGGCGCAGCAGCATACGGCACCGAGGCTCAGATCGCGGGCAGTCCCTCGGGGCCGGCGCCGCGCATCGAGCGGGTGAGTTTGCGGTCGTCGCTCCACAGGAAACAGCGCACTCCACGGTCGCCCTCCTCCCACTCCCGTTGGGACGGCGGGTAGTAGATGGACCCGGCCCGGTACGGCAGCTCGCTGTTGTTGGGCACCGCCGCGTACTCGGCGATCAGCGCCATGCAGCGCTGGTGCGCCTGCTCGGCGGACTTGGCGAACTCCGCCCAGCTCATGTCCCGCTCCTCGTAGACGCCCACGAACTCGGCGCGGTGCGGCTCGGTGCAGAGCACCGGCGCCATGTAGTTGAGGTTGTCGCCGATCAGCTTGGGGTCGAAGCAGCGGTGGGTCAGCGGCGAGTCGCCGATCAGCGCGCCGCGCAGGCTGCCGGTGCGGTTCACCGGGCGGGTGTTGTCGATGCTGCCGGTCTCGCTGAGGTCGCAGCGGAACCAGCGGGCGCCGCCGGCCCAGGCGGGCGCGGACGGCAGCGCGAGGGAGAGCGCGAGTCGGGCGGTGTGCCAGTCGCCGCCGAGCACCTGCCGGGCCCGCTGGTCGCACTCGGCGCGAGCCGTGCGCAGCGCCGACGACCCGGGCTCCGGTCGGGCCTCGGTCAGCGCGTCGGGCCCGACGAAGGTGCCGACGTGGATGGTCTCGGCCAGGTGGTTACGCGCGCAGTCCACCGTCTCGTACGTGCTGGCCTGCACCACAGTGGCGATCCGCGGCAGACAGGTGTCGGTGGCGGGGGTGAACGGCTTCGGCACCCGCAGCGTCGGCCAGTCGTCGGTGAGATCGCCGTCCGCGCCCCGCGCTGGCGCGCAGCCGGCCAGCAGCATCGTGGTGACGCCGGCCAGCACCAGCGCTGGAAGCCACCGTCGCATCGTCCGCCCTCCCGTGAGCTGGCGGCCGGTCACCGCGCCCCGCGGCGAGACCCCGGCGGGCGTGCAGCCTACGGCACCGTCCCGGTTGGAGTGTCGTCGCGTTTCCGTCAATCGGCCAGTCGCTGATGTCTGTTCGTCCGGATTCGGGGGTCCGGAGCGTCCAATTCTGCACCACTGGTCACTGCTGGATCACAGCGCGTCCCCGAAGGTGGCGCGATGCGGGTGGCGGGTGGCCACGTTCGTACACTGGCCCCGTGACCGTACCGCCGCCAATCGTCGCGCCGAGCATCCTGGCCGCCGATTTCGCCCGCCTCGCCGAAGAGGTCCGTGCCGTCGAGGACGCCGCGGACTGGTTGCACGTCGACGTGATGGACAACCACTTCGTGCCGAACCTGACCATTGGGCTGCCCGTGGTGCAGAGCCTGCGGGCTGTCACGGCGATGCCCTTCGACGTGCACCTGATGATCGAGGACCCGCGCCGGTGGGCCCCCGGCTACGCCGACGCCGGGGCGTACAACGTCACCTTCCACGCGGAGGCGTCCGACGACCCGGTGGCGTTGGCCAAGGACCTGCGCTCGGCCGGCGCGAAGGCGGGCCTGGCCATCGACCGGGACACCCCGATCGAGCCCTACCTGGACCTGCTGCCCAGCTTCGACACCCTGCTGATCATGACGATCAAGGCGGGCTTCGGTGGGCAGCGGTTCATTCCGCAGCTGCTGGAGAAGGTCCGGACGGCCCGGCGGCACGTGTCGGCCGGGCACCTGGAGCTGCGCATCGAGGTCGACGGTGGGATCGCCGCCGACACCATCGAACAGGCGGCCGCCGCGGGCGCCGACGCGTTCGTGGCCGGCACTGCCGTGTACGGGGCCGCCGACCCGGCGGAGGCGGTACGGCACCTGCGGGCACTGGCGGAACGCGCGGCTCCCGGGGCCTGAGGTGGAGCCCGAGGCCGACCGCAAGGACATCATTCTCGTCGTGGACGACGACGAGGACATCGCTCGTTTCGTCGAGTTCAACCTGCGGCTGCACGGCTTCGAGGTGATCCACGCCAGCGACGGCCAGGAGGCGCTGGAGGTCATCGAGCGCCAGCGACCGGACCTCGCTGTGGTCGACCTCATGATGCCCCGGATCGACGGGCTGGAGCTGACCCGGCGGCTGCGCGCCGACCCGATGACCTCGGCCCTTCCGGTGATCATGCTGACGGCCAAGGGGATGACCGTCGACAAGGTGCACGGGCTCAGCGCCGGCGCGGACGACTACCTGGTCAAGCCGTTCGACACCGCCGAACTGGTGGCCCGGGTCTCGTCCACGCTGCGCCGCAACAAGGAGTTCCGGGAGGTCTCGCCGCTGACCGGGCTGCCCGGCAACAGCCGGATCCGCCGGGAGATCAGCGACCGGGTCCGGCAGGGCGTGGACTACGCGGTCGGCTACGTCGACATCGACCGGTTCAAGAGCGTCAACGACCGGTACGGCTTCGTCCGTGGCGACGACTTCATCTCCGCGCTGGCCCGCAGCCTGCACCGGGCGGTGGTGGGCGTCGGACTGCCACCGGCCTTCCTCGGCCACGTCGGCGGTGACGATTTCGTCATCGTCTGCGCCCCGGACCAGGTGCGCCCGCTGACCTCCCAGGCGGTGGTCGACTTCGAGAACACCGCCGACACGCTCTACGACCCGACCGACCGGGAGCGCGGCTTCGTCGAGTTGAAGGACCGCCGCGGCAACATCCGGCGCGCGGCCCTGGTCACGCTCTCCATCGGGGTCTCGCTCTCCGACGCCGGCAAGCGGTTCTCCGACCCCCTCGAAGCGATCGCGATGGCCTCGGAGATGAAGACGGTCGCCAAGAGCCAACCGGGCTCGTACGTGGCGGTGGACCGGCGTCGCGGCGTCACCTGAGCGTGATAGCGCTGTGAAGTAGCTCGCCTAGGTGGCGGCGGAGCCGGATCGGCGTGTAAGACTTCCCGTGTACCCACCACGCGCTGGCGGGACTCGGTGAAATTCCGAACCGGCGGTGATCCACGGTCCAACCGTGGTCAGCCCGCGACCCGGACGGCTCTGCCGTCCGGTGGACCTGGTGAAAATCCGGGGCCGACGGTTGGGGGCGGTTCGTCCGCGCCCAGACAGTCCGGATGGGAGACAGCGCGCGGGACGGACGGGTCCGAGCCGGCCGCTGGCTTCAGCGTGCCGTGCCGACCCCCCGGGGCGGCTCCGCCGTTCCCGGAATCCGCCACCGCCTGCCCGTGGCCCCATGGCCACCGCCTCCCTGACCGCCCGCGCGCGGACCGGCGAGTGAGAGGGCAGGGGCAGGGCGATGGCCAGCGTCTCCGTTGATGAGGCGATGCGGCGTGCGATCGAGTTGGCGGCGCGCGGGCTCGGCACCACCAGCCCCAACCCGGTGGTCGGGTGCGTGCTGCTCGACGAGGACGGCGAGGTCGTGGGCGAGGGTTTCCACGCGTACGCCGGCGGGCCGCACGCCGAGATCGTCGCGCTGGCACAGGCCGGACGGCGGGCCAAGGGTGGCACGGCTGTCGTCACTCTGGAGCCCTGCGACCACACCGGCCGCACCGGTCCCTGCAGTTCCGCGCTGGTCCAGGCGGGGGTGGGCCGGGTGGTCATCGCCGTGCCCGATCCCAACCCGGTCGCCTCCGGTGGCGCCGCCACCCTGCGCGCCGCCGGGGTCCGGGTCGACCTGGGGGTACGCGGCGAGGAGGCCGAGGCCGGCAACGTCGCGTGGCTGACCTCGATGCGCCGGGGCTGGCCGTACGTGATCTGGAAGTACGCCGCCACCCTCGACGGGCGCTCCGCCGCGGCGGACGGCACCAGCATGTGGATCACCTCGGAGGCGGCACGGATCGACGTGCACGCGCTGCGCGGCACTGTCGACGCGGTCATCGCCGGGGTGGGCACCGTGCTCGCCGACGACCCCCGGTTGACAGCCCGCAACCTGCGCGACGGCAGCCTGGCCATCCGGCAGCCGCTGCGGGTGGTGGTGGACAGCTCGGGGCGTACCCCGGCTGACGCCAAGGTCCGCGACGGCGCCGCGCGGACGTGGATCGCGACCGCCGACGAGGTCGGCGCCGACCCGGACGGCCGGGTCGACCTGTCGGCGCTGCTCGCGGCGCTGCACCAGCGCGGGGTCCGCGCGGTGCTGCTGGAGGGCGGCCCCCGGCTGGCCGGCGCGTTCCTGGAGGCCGGCCTGGTCGACAAGATCGTCGGGTACGTCGCGCCGCGATTGCTCGGCGCCGGTCCGACCGCTCTGGTCGACGCGGGAGTGACCACCATCGCCGAGGCAATCGATCTGGAGTTCGTCGACGTTACGCAGATCGGTCCGGATATCCGGATCACCGCTTTGCCCCGCAAACGGGAGGGCTGAGATGTTCACTGGCATCATCGAGGAATTGGGCGAGATTGTCCGGGTCGCGCCGACGGCGGGCGATTCGGCGCTGCTCGGCGTACGCGGCCCGCTGGTCACGTCCGACGCCCGGCACGGCGACTCGATCGCCGTCAACGGTGTCTGCCTGACCGTCGTGGAGGTGGCCGACGGGGTCTTCACCGCCGACGTGATGGGGGAGACGCTGCGTCGCTCCGCGCTGGGCGCGCTGCGCCCCGGCGACCCGGTCAACCTGGAGCGGGCCGCAGCGCTCGGCAGCCGGCTCGGCGGGCACCTGGTGCAGGGCCACGTCGACGGCGTCGGCGAACTGATCTCCCGCGAGCCGGCCGAGCAGTGGGAGACCGTCCGGTTCCGACTGCCCGCCGCCCTGTCCCGGTACGTGGTGGAGAAGGGCTCGATCACCATCGACGGTGTCTCGTTGACGGTGGCCGCCGTCGGCGCGGACGAGTTCGCCGTCGGGCTGATCCCGACCACGCTCAAGCTGACCACGCTCGGCGCGAAGGGCGTCGGCGACCCGGTCAACCTGGAGGTCGACGTGCTGGCCAAGTACGTCGAGCGGCTGCTCGGCGACCGGCTCACCGACGCTCGCGGGGTGGCCTCGAACCCGGGCGGGGTGGCCTGATGGGCCCGCTCAGCTGGCTGCTGGACGCCCAGGTGCAGGTCGCCGGCTCGCCGGTGCTGGCCCGGGAGATCGTCGGCAACGCGTTCGGTCTGGTCTCGGCGCTGCTCGGGCTGCGCCGCCTGGTCTGGGCGTGGCCGGTCGGCATGATCGGTAACGCGCTGCTCCTCACCGTCTTCCTCGGCGGGGTGTTCGCCACCCCGCAGGCGCACGACCTGTACGGGCAGGCCGGCCGGCAGGTGTTCTTCTTCGCCGTCAGCCTCTACGGCTGGTGGCGCTGGCAGCGCAACCGTCGCGCCGACGGCGGGCAGGCCGCTGTCGTCCCGCGCTGGGCCACCGGACGGGAGCGCCTGATGCTGCTGGTGGCCGCCGTGCTCGGCACCGCCGCGGCGTACCCGCTGCTCAAGGCCCTGGGCTCGTGGGGCCCGCTGCCCGACGCCTGGATCCTCACCGGCAGCCTGCTGGCCACCTACGGCATGGCCCGCGGCTGGGTGGAGTTCTGGCTGCTCTGGATCGCGGTCGACGCGGTCGGCGTGCCGCTGCTGCTGCGGGGCGGGTTCTACCCGTCGGCCGTCATGTACCTGATCTACGGCGCCCTCTGCGTCTGGGGCTTCGCCGCCTGGTGGCGCACGTCCCGCGCCACCCGGCCGGCTGCCGCCCGCACGCCCACCTACACGGAGGCCATCGCATGACCAGCTTCGGAAGCATCGAGCAGGCGATCGCGGACATCGCGGCCGGGCGGCCGGTCGTCGTGGTCGACGACGCGGACCGGGAGAACGAGGGCGACCTGATCTTCGCGGCCGAGTTGGCCACGCCGGAGCTGATGGCGTTCATGGTGCGCTATACCTCCGGATACGTCTGCGTGGCGCTGACCGAGAGCGAAGCCGACCGGCTCGACCTGCCGCCGATGCACCACACCAACCAGGACCGGCGCGGCACCGCGTACACGGTGACAGTGGACGCCCGCGAGGGCGTCGGCACCGGCATCTCGGCGGCCGACCGCGCGCACACCAGCCGGCTGCTCGCCGGCGCGGCGACCGACCCGACCGATCTGGCCCGCCCCGGGCACGTGGTGCCGCTGCGCGCCCGTGAGGGCGGGGTGCTGCGCCGGCCGGGGCACACCGAGGCGGGGATCGACCTGACCCGGCTGGCCGGGCTGCGTCCGGCCGGCGTGCTCTGCGAGCTGGTCAACGACGACGGCACCATGATGCGCCTGCCGGACCTGGAGAAGTTCTCCGCCGAGCACGGCCTCACGCTGGTCACCATCGCCGACCTGATCGCCTACCGGCGGCGTACCGAAAAGCAGGTCGAGCTGGTCGCCGACGCCCGGATGCCGACGAAGCACGGGGTGTTCCGGGCGCTCGGCTACCGCGCCGAGCACGACCCGGCCGAACACGTCGCGATGGTGCTCGGTGACCTCGGTGACGGCCAGGACGTGCTGGTCCGGGTGCACTCCGAGTGCCTGACCGGAGACGTGTTCGGCTCGCTGCGCTGCGACTGCGGGCCGCAGCTGGACGCCGCGCTGGCTCGGGTCGGGCAGGAGGGCCGGGGCGTGGTGCTCTACGTCCGCGGGCACGAGGGGCGCGGCATCGGCCTGCTGCACAAGCTGCAGGCGTACCAGTTGCAGGACCTGGGCCGCGACACCGTCGACGCCAACCTCGACCTGGGCCTGCCGGCCGACGCCCGCGACTACGGCACCGGCGCGCAGATCCTCTACGACCTGGGCGTGCGCTCGATGCGGCTGCTGACCAACAACCCGGCCAAGCGGGCCGGGCTGGAGGGGTACGGGTTGACCATCACCGGCCGCGAGGGGCTTCCGGTCGGCGCGCACCCGGAGAACATGCGCTACCTGCGCACCAAGCGGGACCGGATGGGTCACCTGCTGGACGAGTTGGACGAGGTGTCCGAGGCGCCGTTGGGGCGTCCGGTCGCCAATGACGAGATCGGAGCATGACGATGGCGGGTTTCGGTGAGCCGGGAGTCGAGGCGGTCGACGCCGCGGGGCTGACCGTCGGGGTCGTTGCCGCCCGCTGGCACGGCGAGCTGACCGACCACATGCTGGAGCGTGCGGTGGCCGCCGCCGAGGCGTGCGGCGCTCGTTCCGTCGTCGCCCGGGTCGCCGGGTCGGTCGAGCTGCCGGTGGTCGCGCAGGCCCTCGCCCGCCGCTGCGACGTGGTGGTCGCCCTCGGCGTGGTGGTCCGCGGGTCCACCGCCCACTTCGACTACGTCTGCCGTTCGGTCACCGACGGGCTGACCCGGGTGGCGTTGGACGAGGGCAAGCCGGTGGCGCACGGAGTGTTGACAGTGGAGACCATCGAGCAGGCCCGCGACCGCGCCGGTCTGCCCGGCTCGGCGGAGGACAAGGGCTGGGCGGCCACCGTCGCGGCGCTCGACGCCGCGCTGGCCGTGCGGACCGTGGCGGCGGGCAACGCCCAGCGGGTCGGCTTCGGCGGCTGACGCCTCCGCCGACCCTCGCTCAGAGCCGACCGGCCTCGATGATCCGGCGCAGGAACTGCCGGGTACGAGGCTGCGTCGGCTCGCCGAGCACCTGCTCGGGCGGGCCGCTCTCGACGACCCGCCCGGCGTCGAGGAAACACACCTCGTCGGCGACCTCCCGGGCGAAACCCATCTCGTGGGTGGCCAGCACCATTGTCATCCCGTCGGCCTTCAGGTCGCGGATCATCGCCAGCACCTCGCCGACCAGCTCCGGGTCCAGCGCGGAGGTGACCTCGTCGAGCAGCATCAGTCGGGGTGAGTTGGCCAGCGCCCGGACGATCGCCACCCGCTGCTGCTGACCGCCGGAGAGCCGGTCCGGATAGGCGTCCGCCTTGGCGCCCAACCCCACCCGGTCGAGCAGCTCCCGGGCCTGCGCCTCGGCCTCCGCCCGGCCCCGCCCGTGTACGCGGCGCGGCGCGAGGGTGATGTTGTCCAACACGCTCAGGTGCGGAAAGAGGTTGTACGCCTGGAACACCATGCCGATCCGCCGCCGGACCCGGTCCGGGTCCACCCGGGGGTCGGAGATGTCCTCCCCGTCCAACTCGATGGTGCCGTCGTCGAGGTCGTCCAGCAGGTTGACGCAGCGCAGCAGTGTCGACTTACCGGACCCGGACGCGCCGATCAGAGCCACCACCTGGTGCTCGGCGACGGTCAGATCGAGCTGGTCGAGCACGACGTGCCCGCCGAACTCCTTGCGCAGCCCTCGACAGCGCAACAACGCCACGGCTCAGCCTCCCGACTGTCGGCGGGCCGCGCGCAGCGTCACCCAGTCGGTGACCGCGATCAGCGGGATCGCGAGCAGCACGAAGAGCACCCCCGCCACGATGTACGGCGTGTAGTTGAAGGTCTGGGCGGTGGCGATCTGGGCGGCGCGGACCGCGTCGATCGGCCCGGCGAGCGAGACCAGCCCGACGTCCTTCTGCAACGCCACCACGTCGTTGAGCAGGGGAGGCGCCACCCGGCGGACGGCCTGCGGCAGGACCACGTGCCGCATCGTCTGCCGGTAGGTCAGGCCCAACGAGCGGGCGGCCGCGAGTTGGCTGGAGTGCACCGACTCGATGCCGGCCCGGAACACCTCGGCGAGGTAGCCGCCGTAGGTGAGGACCAACGCGATCCCACCCAGCACCAGCACCGGCGGCATGCCCTGCAACCGCAGCCCCGGCACGCCGAGGGTGAGCAGGTAGAGCACGATGATCAGTGGTAGGCCGCGGAAGGTGTAGGTGTAGCCGGCGGCCAGCGCGCGGACCGGGAAGAAGACCGGCCCGCGCAGCGTCCGCAGCACGGCGATCACCAGCCCGAGCAGCAGCGCGCCGATCGCACAGCACACCAGCAGCCGTACGTTGAGCCAGAGCCCGCTCAGCACCGTCGGCAGCGCGTCGCGGGCGATCTCCGGATCCAGGAACGACAGTCGGACCCGGTCCCAGCCCGGCGCCCCGGTCACCGCGATCACCAGCAGGGTGCCGAGCGCCGCCGTCGAGGCCGCCGCGACCACCACGCTGTAGACGGTCTGCCGACGCCGGTACGCCGAGCGCCGCAGCTGCGCCTCGGACGGCACGTGATCCAGAAGCGTCACCGCAGCTCGGCCGCCCCCGCCACCTGGGCGAGCCACTTCTGCTCCAGCTGCTTCAGCGTGCCCGCCGTGGCGAGTTGACCGACCGCCCCGCTCACGCAGGACGTCAGTGGGGAGTTCTTGTCCAGCAGCAACCCGAACGCCTCGGGCGTACCGACCTGCGGCACCTGCCCGACGATCGTCGCGTCGGTGATCTCCGCGCCGGTGATGTAGAAGGCGGTCGGCAGGTCCACCACGATGCCGTCGAGCTGCCCGTTCTGGAGCGCCTTCTTGGCGTCGTCGTTGCTGTTGTAGACCTGCGGCTTGGCGGTCGGCTTGATCACCTCGGTGATCGCCTGGTAGCTGGTGGTGCCGACCTGCGCGCCGAGCCGGGCGTCGCGGAGCTCGGCCAGCGACGTCCTGTTGGCGATCTTCGAGGACTTCAGCGCGATGACTGTCTGCCGCACCAGGTAGTACGGCGCGGAGAAGTCGACCGCCTGCTTGCGCTCCTCCGTGATGGAGAACTGGTTGATGTCGAAGTCGAAGTCCTTCGGCCCCGGCGCGATCGCGGTGTCGAACTTGACCCGGGTCCAGGTGACGTCGGCGCGGGCGTAACCGAGCTTCTCGGCCACCGCGTACGCGACGGCGGACTCGAAGCCCTCGCCGTTGTCCGGTGTGTCGTCGGAGAACCACGGCTCGTACGCCGGCTGGTCGGTGGCGATGGTCAGCTTGCCCGGCGTACGCGTGGGCAGGCTGTCCTTGGCGCAGGACGTTGCTGCGGTGACAGTGGGGGTGGGTTTCTCGTCCTGCGGCGCGCATCCGGCGGTCGCTACGACGACGGCGCCGGCGACTGTGAGCGCGAGGAGACGTGAGCTGCTGGCCATGGCGGACAGCGTAGAGCTCCATGGGCATCGATCGACAATTGTCCCACCATGTTGATAGGGAATTGTCCGCTTGCTGGATTCCGGCGGACCCGGACGCGGGGCGTCGCCCGGGTGGCTGGAAGAATCGTTCCCCGTGAAGACGTTCGAGGAGTTGTTCGCCGAGCTGCAGGCCAAGGCCGCCGCTGGCACCCCGGGCTCGGGCACCGTCGCCGCGCTGGACAAGGGCGTGCACTTCATCGGCAAGAAGGTCGTCGAAGAGGCGGCCGAGTCGTGGATGGCCGCCGAGCACGAGGGGCCGGAGCGCACCGCCGAGGAGATCTCCCAGCTGCTCTACCAGGTCCAGGTGCTGATGCTCGCCAGTGGTCTCGAGCTCAAGGACGTCTACCGACATCTGTGAGTGCCCCCCACCCCGTTGATCGCCATCCGGATCGAAGGAGCACTCCGTCATGCTGCGTGTCGCCATTCCCAACAAGGGCACCCTGGCCGAACCGGCCGCCCAGATGCTGCGCGAGGCGGGCTACCGCCAGCGCACCGACCCCAAGGACCTCGTCTGCCGGGACGAGGCCAACGACGTCGAATTCTTCTACCTGCGCCCGAAGGACATCGCCACCTACGTCGGCTCCGGTGACCTCGACCTCGGCATCACCGGCCGCGACCTGCTGATCGACTCGGCCGCGCCGGCCGAGGAGGTCGTCGACCTCGCCTTCGGCCGGGCCACCTTCCGCTTCGCCGCCCGCCCCGACGACATCGCCTCCGTCCAGGAGCTGGGCGGTCACCGGATCGCCACCGCGTACCCGGGGCTGGTCGAGCGGCACCTCGGCGAGGTGGGGGTCAAGGCCGACGTCATCCGCCTCGACGGTGCCGTGGAGAACGCCGTACGCCTCGGCGTCGCCGACGTGATCGCGGACGTCGTGGAGACCGGCGCGACCCTGCGCCAGGCGGGCCTGGTGGTCTTCGGTGAGCCGCTGCTGCGCTCCTCGGCGGTCCTGGTCCGGCGCGCCGGCGCACCTGCGCAACCGCAGGCCGAGCAGTTGCTGCGCCGCCTGCACGGTGTGCTGGTGGCCCGCCGCTACGTGATGCTCGCCTACGACGTGCCGGCCGGTCTGCTGGACCGGGCCAGCGGGCTCACCCCGGGCATCGAGTCGCCCACCGTGTCGCCGCTGCACCGCGAGGGCTGGGTGGCGGTGCAGGCGATGGTGCTTCGCGACGACGTGCACCGCATCATGGACGAGCTGTACGAGCTGGGCGCCCGCGCCATCCTCGTCACCAACATCCACGCCTGCCGCCTCTGACCGTCCCCCGTCCCGAGCGCCGCTGGACCGGGTGTCCGCGCGCCCGTTCCAGTGCTACCTCGTCGATCATGGAGTTGTGGTGGGCGACAAAGCGCCCGCAGAACCCCAAACCAGGCACCACAACTCCATGATCGCCAAGCCCAACCTGACCCTGTTCCGCGGCGATCTTGCACTTTCTGCACCGACACAAGGCGCATATCACCCTGTATCGACAACCGAAACCGCAAGATCGGCGACCCTTCCGCTCGCCAGGGGGCACAGGACTCGCGGTTCGGGGGTGGCGGCTCGGCGGGTGGTGCGTTTGGTGGACGATTACGGATGGCAGACTGGTGGGGTGAGTGAAACCGAACTGGTCCGCCTGAAGCCCCGCCGCATCCGCGTGGTCTGCTGGTCGGCGGCGGCTGCCCTGGTGGTGGTGTTCGGTCTGGTCGCCACCTCGCTGAGTGGCCCGACCGGCGATGGTTACGGCAGCTTCCAGCGCGGCGACCAGATCGCCATGATCGGCCTGGGCATCTTCGGGGCGTTGGGCTTCCTGCTGTTCACCCGCCCCCGGGTGGAGGCGGACGCGCGGAGCATCCGGGTGCGTAACGTCATCAGCTCCTACGAGCTGCCCTGGGAGGTTGTCCGGGGCGTCCGCTTCGACCGGGGCGCGCCGTGGGCCAGCCTGGAGCTGCACGACGACGACCTGCTGCCGATGGTCGCGTTGCAGGCCGCCGACAAGGAGTTGGCCGTCGACGGGGTCCGCGCGCTGCGTCGGCTGCACGAGGCCCACCAGGCCCGCCTCGCCGAACGCGCCGTCGGCCGCTGACCGAGCCACGTCACCCACCGCCCGTCCCGACGCTGCCCACCCGCCAGGCCGTGCGCCCTCGCCAAGATCTGGACAACTTCTCTGAAACTGCTGCCTCCCGGCACGTTGAGGCAGCAGTTTCAGGGAACATGCGCGGATCTTGCCGCGCTGCCGCGTTGCCGCGCGCCGGCCGGCCACACCGGCGCCTTGACCGCAGGTGGTGCCCGGTTTGGGGGTGGCCGGGGCGCCGGTGTACTGTTGTCGAGTCGACCAGGCTGTCTCCGCGTGCGAGCAGACAGCCTTGAAAGCGGAGCGCCTGCTCCCACCCGAGTCGCCGCTACGGTGGCCGGGTCCGGTCACCGGTTTCGGGCATGTCCCGGAGCCGGATGCGCGATCCTTGTGATCGTGCTGACCGGTCGAGCGGGCCCTGGCATGCGCCGGGGCCTTCTGCTTTTCGGGTCGGTTCCCTCCTGGGAGCCGCAGGGGTCGGCGACTGAGCAGAAACGACTCGAGGAGGCCCCATCAGCGTCGAACCACGCGTGAACGAGCAGATCCGGGCACGTGAGGTCCGACTGGTCGGCCCAGAGGGTGAGCAGGTGGGCATCGTCCCGCTGGAGCGCGCTCTTCAGCTGGCCGCGGACGTCGATCTGGACCTGGTCGAGGTTGCGCCGATGGCGCGCCCGCCGGTGTGCAAGCTCATGGACTTCGGCAAGTTCAAGTACGAGAGTGCACTCAAGGCGCGCGAAGCGCGGCGTAATCAGCAGCAGACCGTCATCAAGGAAATGAAGCTTCGACCGAAGATCGACCCGCACGACTACGAGACCAAGAAGGGTCACGTGGTGCGGTTCCTCAAGGCGGGCGACAAGGTCAAGGTGACGATCATGTTCCGCGGTCGCGAGCAGAGCCGCCCGGAGCTGGGTTACCGGCTCCTGCGCCGGCTCGAGTCCGAGATCACGGACCTGGGATACGTCGAGGCCGCTCCGAAGCAGGACGGCCGAAACATGATTATGGTTCTCGCCCCGCATCGGGCCGTCAAGGCCTCCGCGGTCGCCGCTACGGCGTCTCGCGGTGCACCTCGGGACCGGGCGGACGAGTCCGCTCCGGCAGCCGATGAGACCGCGGCGGTCGGCGAGACCGCAGCAGCCGGTGACACCGGCCTCGCCGCCGACACCAGCGGCGAGTAACAGGGGAGAAGACGTTCCACATGCCGAAGATGAAGAGCCACACGGGTATGGGTAAGCGGGTCAAGGTGACCGGCAAGGGCAAGATCGTTGCCCAGCAGGCCGGCCTCCGCCACAACCTGGAGAAGAAGCCCTCCACCCAGACCCGCCGGCTGACCGGCACGGTCGTGCTGGCCAAGGCCGACGTCAAGCGCATCAAGAAGCTGCTCGGCCGCTGACGCGCGCCACCTTTACGTAATAAGGAGTTGAGATGGCACGCGTCAAGCGGGCTGTAAACGCCCAGAAGAAGCGTCGTACCCTGCTGGAGACCGCGAGCGGTTACCGTGGTCAGCGCTCCCGCCTGTACCGCAAGGCCAAGGAGCAGGTGCTGCACTCGATGCAGTACGCCTACCGGGACCGTCGCGACCGCAAGGGCGACTTCCGGCAGCTGTGGATTCAGCGGATCAACGCAGGCGCCCGGGCCAACGGGATGACCTACAACCGTCTGATCCAGGGCCTGCGTCTGGCCGGCATCGAGGTCGACCGCAAGATCCTGGCCGACATGGCTGTCAACGACGCCGCCTCTTTCGCGGCGATCGTCGAGCTGGCCCGGGCCGCGGTCGCGGCCGAGGGCACCGGCGGCGCGGCGGCTCAGGCCGCCTGATCCCCACGCACCAGAGCGAGGCGTCTCCCGTGTCGGCACCGCCGTCCGGGGGGCGCCTCAATCGTGTCGGAGGAACGCACACCATGGCCTTCACCCCGCGTACCCCCAGGGTTGTCGCCGCCCGCCGCCTGCAACGCCGCCGGGACCGCGACATCACCGGCCGTTTCCTGGCCGAGGGCCCGCAGGCGGTCCGCGAGGCCCTCGCGCGGCCGGGGGTGGTCACCGAACTGTTCGGTACGACCACCGCGCTCGACCGGTATCCGGAGTTGGCCGCCACGGCGGCCCGCGCAGACGTGCCGGTCTCCGAGGTGACCGACGATGCCATCGCGGCGCTTGCCGAGACCGTCGCCCCGCAGGGCCTCGTCGCCGTCTGCCGGCACCTCGACGTGTCGCTGGAGCAGGCCCTCGCGGGTGCGCCCCGGCTGGTGGCGGTGCTCGCCGAGATCCGCGACCCGGGCAACGCCGGCACGGTGCTGCGCACCGCCGACGCGGCCGGCGCGGGTGCGGTGATCTTCGCCGGAGACGCCGTCGACCCGTACAACGGTAAGTGTGTGCGGGCCTCGGCCGGCAGCCTCTTCCACGTCGACGTGGTGCGCGCCACCGACCCGGTCGCGGTGGTCGAGGCGCTGCGCGCCGCCGGGTTGTCGATCTTCGCCACCACGGGGTACGGCGACAGCGACCTGGACGACCTGACCGACTACGGCCGGCTCGTCGGGCCCACCGCCTGGTTGTTCGGCTCCGAGGCGCACGGGCTGCCCGAGGAGTTGACCGCCGCCGCCGACGCCCGCGTGCGGGTGCCGCTGTACGGGCGCGCGGAGAGCCTGAACCTGGCTGCCGCCGCAGCGGTCTGCCTGTACGCTTCAGCGAGAGCGCAGCGCTGAGGGTGATTGCCTCCGGCGCGACTGACAGCAGGGGAGAGCGTCCGTCCATGAACGCGACACGGCGTTCGTTTAGCCAGCCCGCCGGTATCGGCGGGCGGCGGGCCTGACCTGCTCCCTGCACAACTCCTACCGGCGGGCTGCGGCACAGCCGCGCGTCCGTAGACTCGCCTAGCCGCCCCGGTGAGGGCTGGCGCCGCCGTGAGGGAGTGCCCGTACGCCATGAGCTACCGCAACGATCCGTACGACCCGAAGCAGGTCGCCCTGCTCGACCCCGCCGCCCTGGACGAGGCCGTCGCGGACGCCACGAAGGCGTTCACAGCGGCCGCCGACCCGGACGCGCTGACCGCGCTGCGCTCGGTGCACCTGGGTGACCGGTCACCGGTCTCCCTCGCGCGCCGGGAGATCGGGGCGCTGCCGCCGGCCGCGAAGTCCGACGCCGGCAAGCGGGTCAACGAGGCCCGCCGGGCGATCGAGACCGCGTACGCCGACCGCGCCGAAGTGCTGGAGCGCGAGCAGGCCGAGCGGGTGCTGGTCGAGGAGCGGGTGGACGTCACCCTGCCCTACGACCGGCGTCCACGTGGCGCTCGGCACCCGTTGAGCACCCTGATGGAGTCGATCAGCGACCTCTTCGTCGGGATGGGCTACGAGGTGGCCGAGGGGCCCGAGGTCGACCTGGAGTGGGTCAACTTCGACGCGTTGAACATCCCCGCCGACCACCCGGCGCGCGGGTTGATGGACACCTTCCACATCGCACCCGAGGGCTCCGGCCTTGTTCTCCGCACGCACACCTCGACGGTGCAGACCCGCACGATGCTCAGCCGCAAGCCGCCGATCTACGTGATCGTGCCCGGCCGCGTCTACCGCACCGACGAGATCGACGCCACCCACAGCCCGGTGTTCCACCAGGCCGAGGGTCTGGTGGTCGACAAGGGCATCACGATGGCGCACCTGCGGGGCACGCTTGACCACTTCGCCCGGGCGATGTTCGGTCCGGAGGCGAAGACCCGGTGGCGGCCGCACTACTTCCCGTTCACCGAGCCGTCGGCGGAGTTCGACGTGTGGTTCCCGGAGCACCGTGACGGCCCACAGTGGGTCGAGTGGGGTGGCTGCGGCATGGTCAACCCGCGGGTGCTGCGCGCCTGCGGCGTCGACCCGGAGGTCTACTCCGGATTCGCCTTCGGCATGGGCATCGACCGGACCCTGATGGTCCGGCACGGGGTCAGCGACATCCGCCATCTCTTCGAGGGCGACGTGCGGTTCAGCCGCGCGCTCGGGACCGGGGCGTAGGCGATGCGGGTACGAGACACGGGAACGGTGGTCTGAAGTCATGCGAGTTTCTGTCAGTTGGCTGCGGGAGTACGTCGACCTCCCCGCCGACCTGCCCACCGGTGACCTGGAGCAGGCCCTGGTCGACCTCGGCATCGAGGTTGAGTCCGTGGTGGACCTGGCCGAGACCGTCACCGGCCAGTTGGTCGTCGGTGAGGTCCGCGAGATCGAGGAGCTCACCGGCTTCAAGAAGCCGATCCGGTTCTGCCGGGTCGACGTGGGTGCCGCCAACGGCACCGGCGAACCGCAGGAGATCGTCTGCGGGGCCCGTAACTTCGCCCCGGGCGACCGGGTGGTGGTGATCCTGCCCGGCGGCGTGCTGCCCGGCGGCTTCGCGATCGGCGCCCGCAAGACGTACGGGCACAACTCGGCGGGCATGATCTGCTCGGCCAAGGAGCTGGGCCTGGGCGACGACCACTCCGGCATCATCGTGCTGGGGCCGGACGTGACGGCGAAGCCCGGCGACGACGCGCGCCCGGTGGTCGGTCTCGACGACGTCGTGCTCGATCTGGAGATCACCCCCGACCGGGGGTACGCGCTGAGCCTGCGTGGCCTGGCCCGGGAGTTGTCGCACGCGTTCGACGTGCCGCTGCGCGACCCGGCCCTGGCGCCGGCCCCGGGCGGCACCGAGACGCCGGCGTACCCGGTGGAGGTTCGTGACACTGTCGGCTGCGACCGGTTCACGGCCCGCCTGGTCCGTGGGGTAGACCCGACCGCGCCCACGCCGTCCTGGATGCAGCAGCGGCTCGTCACCGCTGGCATCCGCAGCATCTCGCTGCCCGTCGACATCACCAACTACGTGATGTTGGAGCTGGGTCAGCCGATGCACGCCTTCGACGCCGACCGGATCGCCGGGCCGCTGGTGGTCCGCCGCGCCGAGGCGGGGGAGAAGCTGACCACCCTCGACGGCGTCAACCGGGTGCTCACCAGCGACGACATGGTCATCTGCGACGACACGGGGCCGATCTCGCTCGCGGCGGTGATGGGCGGCGAGACCAGCGAGGTCGTCGCCGGCACCACCACGGTGCTCTTCGAGGCGGCGCACTGGGATCCGGCGATGGTCGGGCGCACCGCCCGCCGGCACAAGCTGTTCAGCGAGGCCGCGAAGCGTTGGGAGCGGGGCGTCGACCCGGCCGTGGCGCTGGTCGCGCTGGAGCGTGCCGTGCGGCTGCTCACCGAGCACGGCGGGGGCACGCCGAGCGCGGAAATCCTGGACATCGACCACGTTCGGCCGCGTGCCCCGATCAGCCTTCCGGCGGACCTGCCGACCCGGCGGGTCGGTGTGGAGTACCCGCCGGCGTGGGTGGTCGCCCTGCTGGAGCGGGTGGGCTGCACCGTCGCGCAGGGCGCGGACCGGCTGTCCGAGGACCCGGGAGCGGTCGGCGTGGCCAGCGGCGTCGGGACGGTCCTGAGCGTCACCCCGCCGACCTGGCGGCCCGACCTGACCGACCCGGCCGACCTGGTCGAGGAGGTGGTCCGCCTCGACGGGTACGACAAGGTTCCCTCGGTGCTGCCGACCGCGCCTCCGGGGCGCGGTCTGACCCCCCGGCAGCGTCGCCGCCGGGCCGTCGCCTGGTCGCTGGCCGAGCGGGGGTACGTGGAGGTGCTCGCGCACCCGTTCGTGTCGCCGGAACTGGCCGACCAGCTCGGCCTGCCGGCCGACGACACGCGTCGGCCCGCGGTGCGGCTGGCCAACCCACTGTCCGAGGAGGAGCCGCTGCTGCGCACCACGCTGCTCGGCCCGCTGCTCGGCATCCTCAAGCGCAACCTCGGCCGGGGTCACCGCGACCTCGCCCTCTACGAGATCGGTGCGGTCTTCCACCCGCGCGTCGGCGCCGGCAGCCCGCCGGCGATGGGCGTGGACCGGCGCCCCACCGACGAGGAGTTCGCAGCCGCCGACGCGGTGGTGCCGGCGCAGCCGGTGCACGTCGCGGTGGTGCTCTCCGGCGACCTCGACCCGGCCGGCTGGTGGGGGCCGGGTCGACCGGCCGGCTGGGCGGACGCGATCGAGGCGGCCCGTGACGTGTTGGCCGCCGCCGGGATCCCCGACGAGCGGGTCGAGGTGCGCGCCGCCGAGTACGCCCCGTGGCACCCGGGTCGCTGCGCCGAGCTGCGGGTCGACGGCTCGGTCGTCGGCCACGCCGGCGAGCTGCACCCGACGGTGGTCGCGACGCTGGAGCTGCCCCGCCGCACCAGCGCGATGGAGCTGAACCTCGACGCGCTGCCGGCGACCCCTGTGACGCCCGCGCCGACGGTCTCCGGCTTCCCGCCGGCGCTGATCGACGTGGCCCTGGTGGTGGACGACTCGGTGCCGGCGGAGCAGGTGCGCCGGGCGCTGGAGGCGGGCGCCGGTGAGCTGCTGGAGGACGTGCGGCTGTTCGACGTGTACTCCGGCGCGCAGCTCGGCGAGGGTCGCCGGTCGCTGGCGTACAAGCTCACCTTCCGCGCACCGGACCGGACGCTCACCGTCGAGGAGGCGGTAGCGGCACGGGACGCGGCGGTCGCCGTCGCGGCGGAGCGCCTGGGCGCCACCCTGCGCGGCGCGTAACGGGTGCCACTGCCCCAACCCCGCGATCTCTTAATCCGCGGGCTGGGGGGTTCGAGTCGCTGGCGAGGCACTGCGATCAAGGGCCCTGGCCTGGTGATTTCTCACCAGGCCAGGGCCTTTAAAAGCGGTGGATTGAATACGACACCCCGTTACGGAGGTTCTCGTCGGTAGCTATTCAATGGATGAACGTGAAGCGATTGAGGTGATGTCAAAGGTCATCTGGCAATTCGTAGACCGAGCAGGGGATGATCTGCTTACGTTATTGGGTGATATTTCTCCCTCGAGATGGATGGGAATCCTACTGATCCGGCCGCGTGGACGGAGTGGCTGGAATGTGTTCGGGTGACCCTGGACAAGTGACGCCGCACGGAAGCCCGTTCTCAATGTCAGGGCACCGGCAGTTAATGCCGTGACCGGGGAGCTTAAGAGAAGTCTCGTAACTCCGAGCGCGGTTCGCAGCCGGATGCGATCCTGGGGGCATGGCGGGCCAGGCCAGACGACGCCGAGGTGGCATACATGCGGGAGGTCACCGAGGTCGAAGGTGATCTCGACGACGAGGGGGGTAAGCATCGTTCCCCCGTCGTGAGAGGCGGGAACGGGAGTCAGGTGATGTCGACCACGCTGAGACCGGGCTCCGCACACCGTCGCTTCGTGTTGGCATACGCCTTAACACGCGACGCGCGCGCCGTAGCCCTTCCCACGGCCCGCATCCACCGGTGAGGTCCGCCCCCGGTTACCCCCGCCGGTCGCAGCGGCCGAGGGGCTCTGAGAAGAGATCTGCCTCGGAACCTGACATTTTCCTGGCCTGCGTCGTCATATTGGTGAGGGCGGCGACCGGTGGCCCGGGACGGAGTGAAAAATGAAGGTTTTCATCGCTGGTGGGCGCGGCCGTGTCGGCTCCCCCCTTGCTGACAAGCTGGAGGCCAGGGGCATCGAGGTGGTCTCGGGAGGACTTGATGACGGGATCGACGTGATCTCTGGCGAGGGGCTCGCCGAGGCCCTCGTCGGAGTCGACACCATCGTGAACGTCCTGAACACCCCGCGTTTTGATGCGGAGGGGGCCATTTCGTTCTTCGAGGGAGCGATCAACAATCTGAATGCGGAGGGCAAGCGGGCAGGTGTGCGTCATCACGTCCTGCTCTCCATCGTCGGCGTCGGACAAGGAGACGCGTCTGAGATTGGGTACTACCTCGGCAAGGTAGCGCAGGAGAAGGCCGCACGGTCCGGTTCGATCCCCGCAACCATCATCCGAGCCACTCAGTTCCAGAGCTACATTCCCATCCTCATTGACCAGCACACTGTCGATGGAAAGGTTTTCGCTCCCAGGTCGTTCATCCAGCCCGTCGAGCTGGACGAGGTCATCGAGCTGCTCGCCGAGGCTGCCACGACATTGGAGCCGGGAAGCGAGGTCGAGATCGCTGGACCCGACCGCTTCTACCACGATGACCTCTTCCGTGCCACGCTGGCTGATCACGGAGACGACCGCGAGGTTGTGACCGTGGACGCGGAAGGGGCACCCGATGCCATGGTTCCACGTGGCGCTCACCGGGTAGGCACTGTGAGGTACCCCATTTCAGGAATCCCCTTCGTCTGAAACCCGAAATAAGAGGACGATGGAACGCTCGGCTGGCAGATGATAGTTGAGGCATGCCGCGCTTAGGTCGGAAAGGGTGCCCCATGTCGGAAGATTTTCCTGCCGAATCCGTAGGGTTTGGAGGAGGCGAGCGTGATGAATCGCGGATTCTCGATTCCGTCGCGGCCGAGCGACGCCGTTTGATGTCGCTGGCTTTTCGTATGATGGGCACCCTGGCCGACGCTGAAGATGTGGTGCAAGAGACGTATGTCAGATGGTACCGCCTTGAGGCCGAGGAACGTGAAGCGATTGCCACGCCCGCTGCGTGGTTGATGCGAGTTGCGAGCCGGATCTCACTCGACATGCTGGGCTCCGCGCGGGCACGACGGGAGACGTACGTCGGACAATGGCTACCGGAGCCAGTCCCATCTGACCTTTTTGCGGACGCAGCAAAGGGGCCAATGAGTTCCAGTCATATCGCCGCCGACCCGCTCGATCGCGTTTCCCTCGATGAAACGGTCAGTATGGCTTTGTTGACGGTCCTCGAGTCTATGACCCCAGCGGAGCGAGTGACGTTCGTACTGCATGATGTATTCGGCGTGCCGTTTGGCGAGATTGCTAGTGTTGTAGGCCGTTCACCAGGAGCCGTAAGGCAATTGGCGACGTCCGCACGTCGGCACGTTCGAGGAGAAAGGCGAGCACAAGTTTCTCCTCAACAGCATGATGAAGTTGTTCGGGCATTCCGCGACGCAACGGTTGGAGGGGATATTAAAGACCTGTTGCGCGTGTTGGCCCCAGACGTCGAACTGCGAGTAGATGGGGGCGGATTCGTCAATGCCGCACCTCAGGTTATCCGTGGTTCGGATCATGTAGCGCGGTGGCTCATGGGAGTGATGCGTAAGCAACCCGCTCTCCGTTTTGAGCGACGAGACACGGCTGACGGTCTCGGATACATGCTTAGAAATGAGGAGCGTCGATATGGGGTGGCCACTTTTGGCGTCAGTGCTGAATGTGTCACGAACGTGTGGCTGATGCTTAATCCGCTGAAACTGACGAATTGGTCATTCGACTAAGGGATCGCAGATCATTAACACGTAGTTTTGATCTTGTTGTCCTCGCCGGTCTGTGCCTGGAACCGGTCCTGGAGGGCGGCGAGGGTCGCGGGTGGGGTTGTCGCCGGTGGGATGGTGATGCGTGTGCCGCGAGCAGTCGCCGGTTCTTCAGGAGGGTGCGGTGCATAGCCGGTCAGCCTGTTCCTCTACCTGGCCAGTCTGCTTCATGACGCTATCGACGACCTGCACAAGCTCAACCCCACCACCACCGGTTGCGCCAGCGACATGTTCGATCGGTTCCTCGGCTGGCCGCCCGACACACCCGCTCCTACCGGATGGCTGAGACCGGCTCTCCGCAGCCTGATGAGCCAGGAACATGAACGGCTCCCGCTCGAGGGATTCGGACTACATCATCATGCAGAGCAGTGTATGAACTTGCAGTCCTGTGTCGTCCTTGTTAATCTTCGCTGCATAGTCATGCGGAGGTGAGTATGGGGATCCGAGTCGCGGTCGCCGGAGCGAGCGGGTACGCCGGGGGTGAGCTGCTGCGCCTGATCGCCGGGCACCCGGAGTTCGACCTGGTCGCCGCCACGGCGCACAGCCAGGCCGGGCACCGCGTCGACGTGGTGCACCCGCAGCTCACCGGGCTCGACCTGGTGCTCGGCGAGACCGATCCGGCCACCCTGGCCGACGCGGACCTGGTCTTCCTGGCCCTACCGCACGGCCAGTCGGCGGCCCTCGCGGCCCAGCTTCCGGCCGAGGTGCGCATCGTCGACCTGGGCGCCGACCACCGGCTCGCCGACCCGTACGCCTGGGCGCAGTACTACGGCGGCACGCACGCCGGGCAGTGGACCTACGGCCTGCCGGAGCTGCCCGGTCAGCGGGAGCTGATCGCCGGCGCCACCCGGGTGGCGAACACCGGCTGCTACGCCGCCGCGATCACGCTGGCGCTCGCGCCGCTGATCGCCGACGGCGCGGCGAACCCCGCCGACGTGGTGGTGGTCGCCGCCTCCGGCACCTCCGGCGCCGGCCGGGCGGCGAAGCCGCACCTGTTGGCCAGCGAGGTGATGGGCGACCTGTCGCCGTACCGGGTGGGAACCCACCAGCACGTCCCGGAAATCAAGCAGGCCACCGGCGCTACCGGCCTGTCATTCACCCCGGTCCTGGCACCCATGCCGCGCGGCATCCTGGCCACTGTCACCGCGCTGCCGGCGCGCGGCGTCGACCCGCAGGAGGTGCTGGCGCGGGCGTACGCGGACGCGCCGTTCGTGCACGTGCTGCCGGAGGGCCGCTGGCCGCACACCGCCGCCACCCTGGGCTCCAACTCGTGCCACCTGCAGGCCACCGTCGACGTCGACTCGGGCCGTCTGATCGTGCTCAGCGCGTTGGACAACCTGGGCAAGGGCGCCGCCGGTCAGGCCGTACAGAACGCCAACCTGATGCTCGGCCTGCCGGAGACGACGGGCCTGTCGATCTGGGGGACCGCACCATGAGTGTCACCACCCCGCGGGGGTTCCGGGCGGCCGGTGTGGCCGCCGGCCTGAAGACCAGCGGCGGCGCGGACGTCGCCCTGGTGGTCAACGACGGTCCGGACGCCGGCGTGGCCGGCGTCTTCACCACCAACCGGGTCAAGGCCGCGCCGGTGCTCTGGAGCCAGCAGGTCGTGCAGGGCGGTGTGGTCCGCGCCGTGGTGCTCAACTCCGGTGGCGCCAACGCCTGCACCGGCCCGGCCGGTTTCCAGGACACGCACGCCACCGCCGAGCACACCGCCGCCGCGTTGACCTCGGTCAGCCCACGGTTGATCCTCGGTGCCGGTGAGGTCGCGGTCTGCTCGACCGGCCTGATCGGTGAGCGGCTGCCGATGCCGAAACTGCTGCCGGGCGTCCGCTCGGCGATCCGCGGGCTGTCCCGTGACGGTGGCCCGGCCGCCGCCGAGGCGATCATGACCACGGACACCCGGCCGAAGACCACTGTGGCCCGGGGGAGCGGCTGGACGGTCGGCGGCATGGCCAAGGGCTCCGGGATGCTCGCGCCGGGGATGGCCACCATGCTGTGCGTGCTGACCACCGACGCGGTGGCCGGGCCGGCGACGTTGGACGAGGCGTTGCGCGCGGCGACCCGGGTCACCTTCGACCGGGTCGACTCCGACGGTTGCATGTCCACCAACGACACGGTGCTGCTGCTGTCCAGCGGCGCGAGCGGCATCGAGCCGACGCCGGCCGAGCTGGCCGCCGCTGTCACTGCGGCCTGTCACGACCTGGCCCAGCAGTTGGTGGCCGACGCCGAGGGCGCCACCAAGCAGGTCGCCATCGACGTGGTCGGCGCGGCGGACGAGGACGAGGCGGTCGAGGTGGGCCGTACGGTGGCCCGCAACAACCTGGTCAAGACGGCGCTGTTCGGCAACGACCCCAACTGGGGTCGGATCCTCGCCGCCGTCGGCACGACCGCCGCCGCGTTCGAGCCGGACGAGGTGGACGTGGCGGTCAACGGGGTGTGGGTGTGCCGGGGCGGCGCCGCCGCCGAGGACCGCTCGAAGGTCGACCTGACCGGGCGGGACGTGACCATCCGGATCGACCTGCACGCGGGTACGTCGGCCGCCACGATCTGGACCAACGACCTGTCCCACGCGTATGTCCACGAGAACTCGGCGTACTCAACGTGAGCGCGAGGAACGCAGCGCAGCGGAGTCCCGCAGTCGCGAACGAAAGGCCAGCGACGTGAGCGCGAGGAACGCAGCGCAGCGGAGTCCCGCAGTCGCGAACGAAAGGCCGGCGCGGTGAGTCTCAGCAGCGATCTGGCTCGCGCCCAGGTCAAGGCGGAGACGCTGATCGAGGCGCTGCCCTGGTTGGCGCGTTTCTCCGGCTCGACGGTCGTGGTGAAGTACGGCGGCAACGCGATGACCGATCCGGAGTTGCAGCGGGCGTTCGCGGCCGACATGGTCTTCCTGCGCTACGCCGGCCTGAAGCCCGTGGTGGTGCACGGCGGTGGTCCGCAGATCTCCGCGATGCTGGGTCGCCTCGGCATCGCCAGCGAGTTCCGGGGTGGTCTGCGGGTGACCAGCGCCGAGGCGATGGACGTGGTCCGGATGGTGCTGGTCGGTCAGGTGGGCCGGGAACTGGTGGGTTTGATCAACTCGCACGGTCCGTACGCCGTCGGTCTCTCCGGGGAGGACGCCCGGCTGTTCACCGCGGTGCGCCGTCCGGCGTACGTGGACGGGGTGCCGGTCGACGTGGGCCAGGTCGGGGACGTCGAGTCGGTCGACGTGTCAGCGGTGACCGACCTGATCGATGCCGGCCGGATCCCGGTGATCTCCACGGTGGCGCCGGACGCGGACGGGGTGTTGCACAACCTCAACGCGGACACCGCCGCCGCGGCGCTGGCCATCGCGTTGCGGGCCCGCAAGCTGGTGGTGCTCACCGACGTGGCCGGGCTGTACGCCGACTGGCCGGACACCACCAGCCTCGTCTCCGAGATCGCCGCGGACGACCTGGCCAAGCTGCTGCCCAGCCTGGAGTCGGGCATGGTGCCGAAGATGGAGGCCTGCCTGCGGGCGGTGCGTGGGGGAGTGCCCGCCGCGCACGTCGTCGACGGCCGGGTGGCGCACTCGACGTTGCTTGAGGTGTTCACCTCGGAAGGGTTCGGAACGATGGTGGTGCCGGGAGACGGGACGGACGAGACATGAGCACGTTGGCGCAGCGGTGGAAGCAGTCCATGATGGACAACTACGGCACGCCGCCGATGGCGTTGGTCGCCGGCGCCGGTGCGGTGGTGGTCGACGACGCCGGTCGGGAGTACCTCGACCTGGTGGGTGGCATCGCGGTCAACGCCCTCGGTCACGCCCACCCGGCGGTGGTGGCGGCGGTGTCGAAGCAGGTCGCGACCCTCGGCCACGTCTCCAACCTCTATGTGGCCGAGCCGCCGGTGGCCCTCGCCGAGCTGCTGTTGGCGCTCGCCGGCCGACCGGGCCGGGTGTTCTTCGCCAACTCGGGCGCGGAGGCCAACGAGGCGGCGTTCAAGCTGTCCCGGCGCACCGGCCGTACCCACGTGGTGGCCACCAGGGGCGGCTTCCACGGCCGCACCATGGGTGCCCTCGCGTTGACCGGCCAACCGGCGAAGGCCGATCCGTTCCGGCCGCTGCCGGGCGAGGTGACCCACGTCGACTACGGCGATGTCGCGGCCCTCGAAGCCGCAGTCTCCGACGCCACCGCCATGGTGATCCTGGAACCCATCCAGGGTGAGAACGGCGTGCTCGTTCCGCCGGCCGGCTACCTCGCCGCGGCCCGGCGGATCACCGCCCGGCACGGCGCGCTGCTGGTCCTCGACGAGGTGCAGACCGGCATCGGGCGTACCGGGCACTGGTTCGCCCACCAGGCCGAGGGCGTGGAGCCGGATGTGGTCACCCTGGCCAAGGGGCTCGGTGGCGGGCTGCCCATCGGCGCCACGCTGGCCTTCGGCCCCGCCGCGGACCTGCTCACCCCCGGCTCGCACGGCACCACGTTCGGCGGCAACCCGGTCAGCTGCGCGGCGGCGCTCGCCGTGGTGGCGACCATCGCCAACGAGGGCCTTCTCGACAACGTCAAGCGGGTCGGTGAGCGGCTGCGTCGCGGCATCGAGGCGCTGGACCACCCGCTCATCGCCGAGGTACGCGGCGCCGGTCTGCTGCTCGGCGTGGCGCTCACCGCGCCGGTGTCGTCGGTGCTGGCCGAGGCGCTGCGGGAGGCCGGCTTCCTGGTCAACCCGGTGCAGCCGGGTGCGATCCGGCTGGCGCCGCCGCTGATCCTCACCGCCGCCCAGGCGGACACCTTCCTCGCGGCCCTACCCGCCGCCCTGGACGCGACGGCCGTTGCCGCCGCCGGAACCGACGCAGATCTTGGAGGGAAAGCGCCCCTCCAGGGGTCGAAATCTTCCAAGATCTCGACGCCGACACCCACGACCACGACGGGGACGACTCGATGACCCGGCACTTCCTTCGCGATGACGACCTCTCGCCCGCCGAACAGTCAGCGGTCCTCGACCTGGCGGCACGGATGAAGGCGGACCGGTTCGGCCACCGGCCGTTGGTCGGCCCCCGCTCGGTGGCGGTGCTCTTCGACAAGCAGAGCCTGCGGACCAGGATCTCGTTCGACGCCGGGATCGCCGAGTTGGGCGGCCACCCCCTCGTGGTGGACACGCAGGTCACCCACTTCGGTCGCGGTGAGGCCCTCGCCGACGCGGGTCGGGTGCTGTCCCGCTACGTCGCGGCGATCGTGCTGCGGACCCACGGTGACGAGCGGATCGCCGAGGTGGCGGCGGGCGCCACCGTGCCCGTGGTCAACGCGCTCACCGACGGTTTCCACCCGTGCCAGCTGCTGGCCGACCTGCTCACCATCAGGGAGCGGTGCGGCGGCACGACCGGCCGCACCCTTGCGTACGTGGGGGACGGCGCGAACAACATGGCGCAGTCGTACCTGCTGGCCGGGGCGACCGCCGGGATGCACGTGCGGATCGCCGGCCCGGCCGGGTTCGCGCCGGACGCGGCAGTGGTGGAGCAGGCCGCCCAGATCGCGGCGGAGACCGGCGGGTCGGTGCGGGTGCTGACCGACCCGGCCCAGGCGGTACGCGACGCCGACGTGCTGGCCACCGACACCTGGACGTCGATGGGGCAGGAGTCCGACGGGTTGGACCGGATCACCCCGTTCCTGCCATACCAGGTCAACAAGGAGCTGCTCGGGCAGGCGGCACCGGACGCGATAGTGCTGCACTGCCTGCCCGCACACCGCGGCGAGGAGATCACCGACGAGGTGCTCGACGGCCCGCAGAGCGCGGTCTTCGACCAGGCGGAGAACCGGCTGCACGCGCAGAAGGCGCTGCTGACGTTCCTGCTGGGAACCGCGACGGGGGGCGCCGCGACCGGCGACGCCGCCACCGGGGGCCCGCGATGACCGCACCGCTGACCCGCGCGGCCCGGCACGCCCGGATCGTGGAGCTGATCCGCGACCGGGCGATCCGGTCGCAGACCGAGCTGGCCGACCTGCTCGCCGCCGACGGCGTCGGAGTCACCCAGGCCACCCTCTCGCGGGACCTGGAGGAGTTGGGCGCGGTCAAGGTGCGCGGCGGCGACGGCCCGGCCGTCTACCTGATCCCCGAGGATGGGCAGCGACCGTTGCGCGACGCCGAGGCCGCACCGGCCCGGCTGGTACGGCTGCTGCGCGAACTGCTCAACGGGGTCGACTCCAGTGGCAACATCGCCGTCCTGCGGACACCGCCGGGCGCAGCCCAGTACCTGGCCAGCGCGTTGGACCGGGCGGGCCTGCCCGAGATCGTCGGCACCATCGCCGGTGACGACACCATCCTCGTCGTGGCCCGGGAGGCCGTCGGCGGGGCCGCCCTCGGGGACAAACTCGCCGGCTGGGCCCGCCGGGACGACACCGTTGAAGGGAACACCACGTCATGACCGAACGGGTCGTGCTCGCGTACTCCGGGGGGTTGGACACCTCCGTCGCCATTCCGTACCTGTCCGAGCAGACCGGCGCCGAGGTGATCGCTGTCTCTGTCGACGTCGGGCAGGGCGGCGAGGACCTCGACGCCATCCGGCAGCGCGCCCTGGACTGCGGTGCCGCCGAGTCCGAGGTGGTGGACGCGCGCGACGAGTTCGCCGCCGACTACTGCCTGCCGGCCATCCGCGCCAACGCCCTCTACATGGACCGCTACCCCCTGGTGTCGGCGCTGTCCCGGCCGCTGATCGTCAAGCACCTGGTGGCCGCGGCGCGCAAGCACGGCGGCACGATCGTGTCGCACGGCTGCACCGGCAAGGGCAACGACCAGGTCCGGTTCGAGGTGGGCCTGAACGCGCTCGCCCCCGACCTGAAGATCATCGCGCCGGCCCGGGACTTCGCCTGGACCCGCGACAAGGCGATCGCCTTCGCCGAGGAGAAGGGGCTGCCGATCGACGTGTCGGCCAGGTCGCCCTACTCGATCGACCAGAACCTGTGGGGCCGCGCGGTGGAGACCGGCTTCCTGGAGGACATCTGGAACGCCCCCGTCGAGGACCTCTACTCGTACACCGCCGATCCGACGCAGGAGCGCGATCCCGACGAGATCGTGCTCACCTTCGACGGCGGCGTCCCGGTGGCGATCGACGGTGAGACGGTCACTCCGTACCAGGCGATCCTGGAGCTGAACCGGCGCGCCGGCGCTCAGGGCGTGGGCCGGCTCGACATGGTCGAGGACCGCCTGGTCGGCATCAAGAGCCGCGAGGTGTACGAGGCGCCCGGCGCGATCGCGCTGATCACCGCCCACCAGGAGTTGGAGGCGGTGACAGTCGAGCGGGACCTGGCCCGGTTCAAGAGGGGCGTCGACCAGCGCTGGGGCGAACTCGTCTACGACGGGCTGTGGTTCTCGCCGCTGAAGGCGTCGCTGGACGCGTTCATCGACGACGCGCAGCGGCACGTGAGCGGCGAGGTACGGATGATCCTGCACGGCGGCCGGGCCACGGTGACCGGCCGGCGCTCCGAGGCGAGCCTCTACGACTTCGGGATGGCCACCTACGACACCGGCGACACTTTCGACCAGTCCCTGGCGAAGGGCTTCGTGCAGCTGTGGGGGTTGCCGAGTCGGATGGCCGCCGCTCGGGACGCCCGGCTGGGAGGCCACTGACCATGGGGACCACAATGGGCGGGGTGGACGACAAGAGCCTGACCGAGAACAGCGCCGCTACCAACCGGACGAGCCTCTGGGGTGGCCGGTTCGCGGGCGGCCCCGCCGAGGCGCTCGCCCGACTGTCGGTGAGCGTGCAGTTCGACTGGCGCCTGGCCCCGTACGACATCGCGGGTTCCCGGGCGCACGCCCGGGTCCTCGCCGGCGCCGGCCTGCTCGATCCGGAGGAGTTGGGCCGGATGCTGGCGGCGCTGGACGACCTGGAGGCCGCCTGCGCCTCCGGAACGTTCCGCCCCACCATCGACGACGAGGACGTGCACACCGCGCTGGAGCGCGGTCTGCTGGAGCGTCTCGGCAGCCTCGGTGGCAAGCTGCGCGCCGGCCGGTCCCGCAACGACCAGGTCGCCACCGACCTGCGGCTCTACCTGCGCGACCACGCCCGGGGCGTGGCCAGCCGCCTGGTGGAGCTGGCGGAGGCGCTGGTCGAGCAGGCCGAGCGGCACATCGACACCGCCGCGCCGGGTATGACCCACCTTCAGCACGCCCAGCCGGTCACCTTCGGGCACTGGCTGCTGGCCCACGTGCAGCCGCTGCTGCGTGACCTGGAGCGGCTGCGCGACTGGGACCACCGGGCGGCGATCAGTCCGCTCGGCGCGGGTGCCCTGGCCGGTTCCGGGCTCCCGCTGGACCCGGTGGCGGTGGCCAAGGAGCTGGGCTTCCGTACGTCGTTCGCCAACTCGATGGACGCCGTCGCCGACCGGGACTTCGTGGCCGAGTTCCTCTTCACCACCGCCCTGATCGGGGTGCACCTGTCCCGGCTCGGCGAGGAGGTGGTGCTCTGGACCTCGCACGAGTTCGGCTGGGTGGAGCTGGACGACTCGTTCGCCACCGGCTCGTCGATCATGCCGCAGAAGAAGAACGCGGACATCGCCGAGCTGGCCCGGGGCAAGTCCGGGCGTCTGGTCGGCGGCCTGATGACAGTGCTCACCATGCTCAAGGGCCTGCCGATGACCTACGACCGGGACATGCAGGAGGACAAGGAGCCGGCCTTCGACGCTGTCGACACCCTGGAGCTGCTGCTTCCGGCCCTGGCGGGAATGATCTCCACGATGACGGTCCGGGTGGACCGCCTGGTCGCCGCCGCCCCGGTCGGCTTCTCCCTCGCCACCGAGGTCGCCGACTGGCTGGTCCGACGCAACGTGCCGTTCCGCGACGCGCACGAGATCACCGGCCAGTTGGTGGCGCTCTGCGCCGCTCGGGAGTGCGAGCTGAACGACGTCTCCGACGCGGACCTGGTCGCGATCAGCGGGCACCTCGACCCGTCGGTGCGGGACGTGCTCTCGGTCCGTTCGGCTCTCGCCGCCCGGACCACCCCCGGCTCCACCGGCCCCGGCCCGGTCGCCGACCAGCTCGCCGCCGCTGCGGACCGGCTGGCCAGCTGGCGGGAGTGGGCCGCCGAGCCTGTCGTTCCGCGCTGAGCTGTGCCGTGGCGTCGGCGCTGGCCGCCGGCGCCGCGGCGGTTCAGGCCGTCGGGCGCTCCCGCTTGGGGAGCTTGGCCACCACCATGTCGTACGACGAGTCGACCGCCTCGGTCAGCTCCTCGTCGTCGATCCCGCCGTCCAGGCGCAGCGTGTTCCACCCGGACCTGCCGATGTAGGGCATCACGCTGGCGTCGTCCGGGTGCCGGTGCAGCCACTCGTCGGCCACCTCCCGGGTCGGCCCGCACTTGATGCCGACCGTCGGTTTGCCCCCGGCGCTGCCGAGGAACGCGAAGATCCGGCCGCCGACCTTCACCACCTCGTCGCCCTCCCACGGTTGGTCCAGCCACGCTCCCGGCTTGGCCAGGCAGTACGCCAACATCTCCGCGCGCTCCATGGGTGCCTCCTCGTCGTGCGCACAGTGTGCCCGGCCGGCAGCAGTCTTAGGCGCGGCGTGCCGATCCGGGCATCGGCCCGCTCTCTCGGCGCGGCCCGGCCTGGCCCGGCTGGCCCTCGCCTGGCAAGATCGTGCTCGATCCTGGATCTAGGGGCCTCGGCCGAGGTTGAGGCCCCTACTTCCACGTTTGAGCACGATCTTGCACGTACGAGCGGGGTCGTCAAGCGGTCCGCTCGGACGAAGGGGCGGCGACCCGCGACGATCCGTCAGTTGGGCCAATTCCTTACCGCTTGTCCGACCTCAGGGTCGATCTCGTCGAGCATCGCGAGAACGTCCGGTCGGGTCAGCTCCGGGCCCCGGGACAACTCACACAGGCGTTGGAAGGCTGCCGGCCCATGCCTGTCCCACAGCCGCCGGGCGACAATGATCAGTCCGAGTTGGAACCAGATGTAGTTGGCCACGCCGTTGAGCCCGTGGCCGTCTGCCGGCTCCCGGATGCGGGCAAGCGCGCGTATCGGCCACTGCACCGGTGCCGACCAGCAGGCCGCCGCCGCGTCGAGGATCGGCAGCATCTCCGTCTCGGCTTCCGAGAGGTAGCCGACCATGCCGACGTTCGCGATCAACTCCCGGAGCCAGAGGTTGCCCGGGTCTCGCCAGCCCGCGAAGTCGTGCGAGAGATGGCTCATCTCGTGGGCCACGAACAGGTCGTTCAGCGGGGCGAGATCGATCGGGTCGCCGAAGCGGGCATTCAACTGTCCCTTGACCTGCTGCGGCAGCTCCGGGATGACGTTGTCCAGAAAAGCGTCCCACATGGGAGCAGGTTCCTGGTTGATCACCATTCGGTCGCGGGCCACGTGCACCACGCCGTAGATCGGGAAGATGGCGACCTTCGCCCAGTCCTGCGGACCGACCACGAAGAGCGGCGGTGTCGGCGGGGCGCCGACCGTCTCGGACAACCAGGAAGCCACCTGTTGGGCGCGCTGCGCGACGAGCACACCCCGCTCGGCCCCGCCCGGACTGACATGGACGGGGAATGGAAATCCGGTGACCTCGTGCAGTCCGCTGAGGTCCGGAGCGGGCCACTCAGGCCGCTGCGGCGGTGTCTCGCCGGCTTTCGTGCTCATGTCCTACCAATCGTCAGGACGCTCGGGGTCGGTGAACGGCTCACGAGCGCGATGTCGTCACGGGTGTGGTCTCCGGCCGCCAGATCCAGCTCCGGCTAGGGCGGCGAACCTGGTCAGGTCAGCTGGTGACATGCGGTGCTCCGGTCAAGGGTTGGACTCACTCGCACGAGGGCTCATCGAATCCGCCGGGTGGCGGCAGGGGAGCGGGTCGGCGTCCCAGCGGGATCGGGACAGCGAGCCGGACGCCAGACCGGGCGCGGTGTGCGGGCGGCGTGGCGGTAGGGACCAGGGTCGGCCCACGGCTCGGGTCATGGACGGGTGAGGCCCCTGATGAGATCCGCCGCCCGTTCGGCCACGGCCAGCACAGTCGCGTGCGTGTTGGCTGCCGGGATGGAGGGCATGACGGACGCGTCGGCGATACGCAACCCGGTGACTCCTCTGACCCGCAACTCCTCGTCGACCACAGAGGTCGGGTCCGACCCCATCCGGCAGGAGCCGACCGGGTGCCAGTAGACGACGAGGCTCTCCCGGATGTATTGGCCCAGGGTCGCGTCATGGTTGATCGGTCCTGGGACCACCTCCTCCCCTCGCCACGGAGCGAGCGCCGGTGCCGCACCGATCTGACGGGCCGCGCGCAGTCCCCCGATCATGGCGTCGAGGTCGCGGGGGTCGGCGTAGCAGTTGGGGTCGAGCAGCAGGGGTGCCTCCGGGTTGGGGCCTGACAGGCGGATCGTGCCGCGGCTGCGTGGGTTCATCAGCGAGACGAGGAAGGAGTATCCGCGGCCGTATTCGACCTGCGGAGCCAACGGCGACAGCGGCGCCTCGCTGAGGATGAGCTGCACGTCGGGCACGGCCAGGGCGGGGTCGCTGCGTAGGCGTACACCAACCTCGGCGTGGTTTCCGGCGCTGCCGGGAACCTCTCGCGAGGAGGTGTAGGTGACGGTGGTGGTGGGGTGGTCGTGGTAGTTCGCGCCGACCTCGGGCGCGTCCACCAGCACGTCGACGCCGACCTCGCGCAGATGCTCCTTGGGGCCGATCCCGGAGAGCATCAGGAGCTGTGCTGAGCCGATCGTGCCCGCCGTCAACACCACCTCACCGGAGCACTGCGCCGATTTCGTCGCGCCCGCGACGGTGTAGTCGACGCCGACGCACCGGTTACCGTCGAAGACAAGCCGGTGGACCAGTGCGTCCGTCACCACGTGGAGGTTCGGCCGGTGCAGGATCGGCCGGAGATAGGCGTCGGCGGCGGTCTGGCGTACGCCGTCGACGATGTTGAGGTCGAACAGGCCCACTCCGTCCTCCAGTCCGTTGGAGAAGTCGACGGCACGCGGGTGTCCCGCCTCCACGGCTGCTTCTCCTGCCGCCTCCATCAGCGGGTGCACGGAAGCCGCAGGAGCTACCTGCATCGGGCCCTCCTGGCCGCGGATGGCCGCGTTCCTGTCCCGCGTCCGCTCGGTGCGCTGGAAGTACGGCAGCAGGTCGTCGTAGCCCCAGCCGTCCGCGCCCGCCGCCGACCAGGCGTCGTAGCTCGACCGGTGGGCGCGGAGGAAGATCATGCCGTTGATGGCGGAGGAGCCGCCGAGCCCGCGGCCCCGTGGCTGCAGGATCGTCGCGCCGGTCTGCGCGTGGGGCACCGAAACGTCACCCCAGTTGGCGGGCGAGTTCATGAGGGCGGGCCACGCCGCCGGTACGGCGCTCAGGGCCGGCAATTCCCTGCTCCCGGCCTCCAGGAGCAGTACCCGCACGGAGAGGCGTACGGACAGCCGCGCCGCGATCACCGATCCGGCCGAGCCACCGCCGACCACGATGTAGTCATAACCAGGCATGATGAATCCTCTTTCAGGTGCAATGGTGTCGGGTTGTCTGTGGTGCCGGTCGGGTCGGCGCGCTCGGCTAGCGGATGCCGGCAGTGATGCCCTGGGCGGAAACCGCGCGGGCGGGTAGCCGGCCCGCCGGGTTCGACACCGGGCCCCGGGGGCCCGCGGATGTGTCCTCGACGTCCCCTCCCGAGCGGTCAGCGCTCCGGGCGGACCGGCGGAACAGGATCCAGAAGCCGGCCGCGGCGACCGCACCGACGGCGGCGCAGAGGGACCAGAGGACGTGTCCGCCCCAGTGGTCCAGCACCAGTCCGCCCAGAAGGGGCGCCAGGACCGACGCCACGGAGGCGCTCAGGCTGTAGACGCCCTGGTAGCGGCCTCGGGCCTGCGTGGGCGCCAGGTCACCCACGGCGGCCGACGACGCGGGGGCGTACAGGATCTCGCCCAGGGTCCAGATCACCACGCACAGCGCAGAGAAGATCAACGAGGTGCCAGCGAGGCCGGTCAGGCCGAATCCCGCACCGAGCAGGACCGCGCTGAACGTCAGCACCAGAGCCAGGCCGAGTTTGCGCCCCTTCACCAGGGCGGTGACGGGGATCTGCAGCAGGACGATGACAATGCCGTTCAAGGCGATGATCAACCCGTACGCCTGGGTGCTGATCCCGCGTCCGGCCATGTCGACCGGAAGGATGCTCCACCCCTGGAACATCATCAGCCACACGCCGAGGGCGAGCAGACAGAACGTCATGAACCGGGAGTCTCGGAACACCTGCCGAGAACTTGGCACCTGCGTGCCCGAGGAGGCGGTGTCGGCACGCTCGGGCCGGGTCTCCGGCAGCCGGACCCACATGACCACGGCGCAGATCAAGGTCGTGACGGCGTCGCCGAGGAAGATCCAGAGATAACCCTCGTGTACGAGATAACCGGCAACGACCGCCGAGAACCCGAAACCGATGTTGACGGCCCAGTAGTTGACCGAGAAGGCACGGACGCGGTCCTTCTGCGGGACAATATCCACGATCATTGCCTGTACCGCAGGCCGTGACGCGCTCACACCGAGCCCCATGAAGAACACCAGAACAGCGATAGTCGCCCCGTTCGGGGTGAAGCCCATGATCGCGGTCGACACGGCGGCGAGGAATTGGGCGCCGGCCATCGTCGGGCGTCGGCCGATTCGGTCGCTCAGCTCACCGCCGATCAAGGATCCGGCGACGGACCCGATGCCGAAGGTTGCCAGCACGAGCCCGGCGGTGGTGGCCGAATACCCGAGTTCGGTCGTCAGGTAGATCCCGAGGAACGGATAGACGAAGGTGGCCATCCGGTTCACCAGGGTGGCGCTCCACAGCACCCAAAATCCGCCGGGAAACCCGGTCATGCTGCGGTAGAGCGAGCGAAACATCCTCATGGGCGGGTTTTCTCCAAGACTCAGGAGTCAGGGGTCGGGAAGGGGCGCTATCGATGATCACAGCCGGCAAAGGGTGCGGCATCGGGAGAATTTCCGGCCTTTGACTTGCCCCGGGACCTGACTCGCGGGCAGTAGCCGCCACAGCTCGGACGAAGTTCCTAGAACGTGGCCCGCAGCGGTTCGCGAGGGTGTTTCCGCGAGCCGGATGGGAGATTCGGGGCACTTGCCGAAACAGACACTCTGTGGTTTATGCAATTGTTGGTCTTGTGGGATTCGCCGTTACCGTCACCCCTGCCTTCGTGGGGCGGGAAGCCGAACTGGCCGAGCTGCGCCAGGCCGCCGAGGCGGCCGCCCGCGGCACCCCCCAAGCGCTGCTCGTGCGGGGCGAGGCGGGCGTCGGCAAGACGCGGCTTGTCGACGAGCTGCTTCGTACGCTCGACGACAAGCGGGCCGTCGTGGCGGTCGGTCGTTGCATCGAGGTCGGCGGCGACGCGTTCCCGTTCGCGCCGTTCACTGCGGCGCTGCACGTCCTGTGGCAGCGGCTACCCGACGAGGTTCAGGAGGCGAGCGCGGGTCAGGAGGCGCTGCTCGCCGGAATCCTGCCGGATCTGGACGCCGGGGCGTCGGTGGAACATCGAAGCGAAGACGTCGGACGGCTCCTCGAACTCACCACGCGGGTCCTGGAACGCCTGGCGTCGAGCCGCCTGGTGGCGCTGGTGATCGAGGATCTGCACTGGGCCGACGCTTCCACGCGCAACCTGCTGGGATACCTGTGCCGCAGCAGGCGCACCGGACGTCTCCTGCTCATCGGAACCTACCGGTCCGACGAGGTCCACCGCCGGCACCCGCTGCGCCCGCTCCTGGCGGAGTTGGACCGGCTCCGGTCGGTACGCCGCGTCGAGCTGACCCGGTTCAGTCGAGTCGAGGTGACCAAGCAACTCGGTGGTCTCTTCGGGGCGCTGCCCGACCCGGTCGTGCTCAACGACATCTTCGCCCGCTCCGACGGCAACGCGTTCTTTGTCGAGGAGCTCGCCCGCGCCTACGTGGAACACCCGGGGGAAGAGCTGCACAACCTTCGGGAGGTGTTGCTGGCGCGGCTCGAGGCGTTGCCGGACACCAGCCAGCGGATCGCCAGGATTGCCGCGGAGAGTGGCGCAGCGATCGGGTATCCGCTGTTGAAGGCCGTGACGGGTCTACCCGAGGACGAGTTGATCGAGGGATTGCGGGCGGCCGTACTCGCCCAGATCCTCGTCCCCGAACCGAACGGATCGGACTATCGGTTTCGCCACTCGCTGGTACGCGAGGCCGTCAGCGACAGCCTGCTGCCCGGCGAGCGAGCCCTGATCAACCGACGGTACGGCGAGGCGCTGGAAGCCGCGCCCTCGCTCGTCCGGCCCGATGAGCTGACCGGCCGCCTCGCCCAGCACTGGTATGCCGCCCACGATGACGCCAAAGCGCTGTACATGTGTGTCCGCGGCGCCGACGAGGCGTGGACCCGATACGCGTACGCCGAGCGGCTGAGCCTGCTGGAACGCGCGCTCGAGCTGTGGGACCGGGTTCCGGATGAGGTACGCGGCACCCTGCCCGCCCTGGGTCTGCCGGAGCGGTACCCGCGCCGCGGGCACGGGGCGGGCGAGGTGGGGCCGGGCCTTCTTGACCTGCTCGCCGCCGCCACCACGGCCGGGTGGCACAGCGGGAATCTCGACCGGTCGCTACACCTGGCGCGTACCGCGCTGGAACTCCTCGCGAGCGAACACGAGCCAGATCCGGTCCGTGCGGCCTGGTTCTGGATGCGCTGTTCCCAACTGGTCCAGGCGTTGAACCGCGGGGATGGGTGGCGGGAGCTGCAAACTGCGCAGGAGTTGGTTGCCGAACTGCCCCCGTCGATGCTGCATGCCGACATCCTGGGGCATATAGCGACCTGGGGGGCGCGGCACCGACCCGGACCGCAGAGCCGTGCCGCGGCCGACCTCGCCGTGACGTACGCCGCCGGCTGCGGCGCCGAGGACCTGGAGCTACGAACTCGCATCACTCTCTGCTGGCTCGACGCCGCGACCGATATCGACGGCACCAGCCTTGCCGACCTGTACGAGGTACGAGATCGTGCCGAGAAGCTGGGCGTGGTCGACCTCATCGGGCGGGTGAACCAGAACCTTCCCTCGATTCTGGAGGGGATGGGCCGCTCCGAGGAGGCGATCCGGACGGCCGATCACGGCATAAAGATGTGTCGCTCGCTCAGCCTGGCCGATGCCGAGGCGTGGGTGCACTGCAACCGGTCGGTCTCGCTGTTCTCGCTGGGCCGGTGGCCGGAGTCGGAGACGGCGCTCGACGAGGCCGCGGCGGTCGCCCAGTCGGACAAGCCACGGGCCGCCATCGTGGGGCGCCGCGCCTACGGCCAGTTGCTACGGGGACATACGACCGAGGCCGCTGACCAGTTGACACTCGCCCGCGAACTCTTCGGTACCGAGGATCTCCAGCCGCAGTTCCTCATCCCGTTGGTCCAGTACATCGTGGAGACCGCGACCCGTCAGGGCGACATCGCCGGCGCTCGAGCCGAGTTCCTACGTATCGCCGCGGCGCTGGCCAACGGGCCGGTGAGCGATGTGCTGCCGGCGCTCTGCGCCGCCGCCGCGATCGAGGCGGACGCATTGTCGGCCGGTACAGGCTCTGCCGAGGTGCTCGCCGCCGTACGCGAGGCCGCCGAACACCTGGAGATCGTGTTTCCCATCTCGCACGCGTTCGCACGTGTCCTGCAGGCCCAGTTGTCGCGGGCGGAGGGAGGCGACGACCCGGGGCGTTGGGCCGCCGCCGTCGCCGCGTTCGAGCCGCTGGAGCGTCCCTACGAGCTGGCGGGCGCACTCTTCGGCGAGGGGCGCGCCCTGCTCGCCGCACACCGGCGCGACGCCGCGGCCGATCGGCTCACCGCTGCACACCGGATCGCCACCGGGCTCGGCGCTCAACTGCTCCTTGCCGACATCGAGGTCCTCGCCGCCCGGGCCGGGATCGCGGCGGCGTTCGTGGCAGACAGCCGGCCGGTGGACGAGCAGGACGCGGAGCACGACGCCGCCGTCTCCTTGGGGCTCACCCCACGTGAGACCGAGGTGCTGCGGCTGGTCGCGCAGGGGTACAGCAACCGCCGGATCGCCGAAGAACTCTTCATCACGCAGAAGACCACGAGCACTCACGTCTCCAGCATTCTCGCCAAACTCGGCGCGTCCAGCCGGACCGAGGCTGCGGCGATCGCGCATCGAGCAGGTCTGGCCGGCGTGGAGTGAGGCGGGCCGGGGTGGGGATGGCGGTCAGCTGTTCTGCTCGGACGAGCGGGCGGCGACCCGTTCGTAGCGCTGCCGGGCCGCCTGCGCGCTGCCCAGACCCAGCCCGTACGCGATGGCCTGCCAGGTGAGCCCCCGGTCGCGGGCCAGCGTCAGCAGGCCGGCCTCCAGGGCGTCCAGCTCGGCGCGGACGTGTGGCAGCAGGGTCAGCGCGGCGGTCAGGTCGGCGGCGTCGATCGGCTCCTCCGCGGGTTCGCGTTCGGCCCCGCCGGCGGCGAGTGCGGTGACCAGGGCGACGGCCTCCCACGGGTCGAGCACGTACGGGTGGGCCCAACGGCCCCGCCGGGTGTCGGTGCCGGCGTGCCGCTCGCTGATCCGCTGTAGCGCCTCGTGGGTGCGGTGGGCACGGGCCCGGCCCGGGTCCGGCGCGGTGAAGAGGTTCTCGGTCGTCATACCCCGAGCACACCCCATCAACGATGCATTGTCAACAAGATGTTGAAGCGGGGCGGCGCGGTCTTGGAGTACCGCCCCGCCCCGCCATGGCTCAGAGGGACAGCTCGAAGCGGTGCTCGTCGGTGAGGGAGTTGCACAACGCGTCGCAGGAGTTGCCGGTCACCACGCCGAACGCCACGCCCGGGGCGAACGGGCGCTCCGTCGCGGTCACGGCGATCCGGACCCTCTGCGTGGTCGCGTCGCAGACCACCTTCCGAATGGTCGTGCCGGTCCGCATCGTGTCCCCGATCGCCTGGGCGACCTTGACGGTCAGGTCGACCGAGGTGCGCTGCGAGCAGGTCAGGGTGACCGGGACGAAGACCGCCGCGCCGCTGGCGTCGATCTTGCCGGTGCCGCTGAGCACGACCGCGGTCAGCGGGGCGCCGTCGACCGCGGCACCCGCCCGCAGCGGGGCGTTGGCACTGGCCGACGGGGCGAGAGCAAGCGTGGCGCCTGCCGCGGCCAGGACGATGGCGACGAGAGGTCGACGGATTCTGCGTACGTTCATGGTGGTTCCTCTCCGGATGCGCCGTCGCGCCCTGCGACGACACTCGTTACACCCGCCGGTCGCGGATCGGGTTTCCGCGGGTGGACGACGAACGGATGAACACCGGAGGGCTTCCGGGTGCCGGCCTGATCCGGCGGCGGGGTCACCGTCCGGATCACCGAGGTCGAGGCGTACGCGGGAAGTGGCGGCGATCCCGCCTCGCACGCCCATCGGGGCCGCACCCCCGCGCAACGCCGTGATGTTCGGCCCCGCCGGGTACGCCTACGTCTACTTCACCTCCGGCATGCAAGTGAGGTTAAGACGTACGTCCAAGATCGTCGGCGATCCAGAATCGCCGCGCCAGATCGTGCGCAGCGGTTACGCCACCACGAGGGCTTGGGTTGTACCGAAGAATCCGTACCATTCGTCGCCGCCGGCGAGGACCTCGCGCAGGCGCCACTGCTTCAAGGTCCAGTTGCCGAAGACAAGATCGAAGTTGTCAGCCATGCCGCGACGCTAGGACGGCATGACTGACATCTCCCGTCAATCGGAAAGGGATAGCTCAGCCGGAAGGGAGAGCTCAGTCGGAAAGGACAGCGGGCGGGATGTTGTGGTTGATCCGGAACAGGTTGGCCGGGTCGTAGCGCCGCTTGATCTCCCGCAGCCGCGGATAGTCCGCGGGAGTCCAGGCCAGCGCCGCGCTCTCGACGGTGGCATCGCTGCCACCGAACAGGAAGTTGAGGTAACGGCGCCCGGTCGACCACGGCGAAAGAGCGTCGATCAACTGCTGCTCATAGCCGTGCAGAGCCGCCGCGTCGGGCGGGCCACCCGCGGCCACCAGGAACACGTTGAACAGCGCGTCGTCGCGGTTTCCGACCGCGTTCGGTACCGTCGGCGGCCGCGACAGCGCACCGCCCATGTGTCGGATCTCGGCCAGCACCAGTGGCGACACGGCCTCCGGACCGGCCAGGCGCAGGAATTCGTCGACCGCCTCAGCCGGCAGCGAGTGCAGCAGGGCGCCGTGCTCGTACAGCGGAAGCGGGTCGATTGGGTCACCGTGGACGGACGCGATCGCCGTGTAGGGCAGCTCGCCGACCGCGTCGATGATCGGCTCGCCGAGGGCCCGGAACGGCGCGATCAGCCGTTCGCCCTCGGCCATGTCGCCGAGGTAGGTGATCCGCAGGTGGGCGACGAGCCGGTCGCGCAGCGGCTCCGGCACGAATGGCAGCGGCGGCAGGTGCAGGAGTCCGACCGAGCCCGACATCTCCTCCGGCAGGTCGGCGGTCCACTCACGGAACATGTGCAGCACCTGCGGCGCCAGTTCGCCGGGGAAGAAGATGCCACCCCCATAGAACGTGCGGATGGGAAAGACGTCGAACTCGATCGCGACCACCACGCCGAAGTTGCCCTTACCGCCGCGCAGCGCCCAGAACAGGTCAGGCTCGGTGTCGGCCGTGACGCGTCGCAGCTCGCCGTCGGCAGTGACGACCTCGAGGGCGGTCACGTGGTCGGCCGCATAGCCATGCTTCCGGCCGAACGGGCCAAGACCACCCCCCAGGGTGTACGACACCACGGTGACCGTCGGCGACGATCCGTTGAGGCCGGCGAGCCCGAATTTGCCGGCCTGCTCGATGAAGTCGGCCCAGCGGACACCCGCCTCGACCCGGGCGGTCCGGGCATTCTCGTCGATGGTCAGGCCGGTCAGCCGCCGGGTGGTGATGAGCACCGAGCCGTCTGAGGACACCGAGCTGCCGTGCCCGGCGCCCAGCGCCGCGACGGGCAGCTCGGTTGCTGCGGCGTAGCGCACGGCGGCCTGGACGTCGGCGGCACTCGTGGCGCCGACGACGACCGACGGCGTGTGCACGACCGTCAGGTTGTAGGTGTGCAGTTCCTCCGTGTAGCCGGGGTCACCGGGCAGGAGTACGGGACCGGTGACGGTTGCCCGCAGGTTGTCGATCACTGGTAGTGCCTTTCGGTTAAAAGCGGAGATCAGAGTGACTGGGTGAGGCCGCCGTCGATGAGGACGTCGGTGCCGGTGACGTTGCCGGCCCGGCTGCTCGCCAGCAGCAGCACCAGGTCGGCGACCTCGTCGGGTCGGGTGAAACGGCCGGTGGCGGTGCCGATGACCGCTCCCTTGGCGACGTCCTCGGGGGTCAGGTTGGCCGCGTCGCCGACGGTCTCGGCGACGCCGCCGGCGCCCAGCCACAGGTCGGTCTCGACCGGGCCGGGGCTGATCGCGTTGACGCGTACGCCTCGGGGCCCTACTTCTTTGGACAGCGCCTTGGAGAAGTTGGACAGGGCCGACTTGCTCGCGCTGTAGTCGATGACGAGGGGATCCGGCAGCGACGCATTGACCGAGCTGACGGTGACGATTGCCCCGCCCTGGTCGAGCAGGTACGGAAGGGCGGCGCGGGTCACCCGTACGGCGGAAATGAAGTTGATGTTGAGGGTTTGCATCCACTCGTCATCGGTGATCGAGAGGAAACCCCCGGTACGCGGATGCACACCGCCGACGTTGTTGACCAGTACGTCGAGGCGGCCACCCAGGATCGGCACTGCCGCTTCGACCAGCGCGGCCGGACCGTCGGGGGTGCTCAGGTCGGCGTTGACCGGGTGCACCGGAAGGGCGGCCAGCTCCGGCGTCGTGGTGCGGGAACCGGCGACGACGGTCGCGCCCTCGGCCGCGAAGGCCCGCACGATCGCCAGCCCGATGCCTTTGCTCGCCCCCGTGACCAGGACTTTCTTGCCCGAAAGAGAGAGATCCATGGGAACCTATCGCAGGAAGGTGAGCAGGCGCTGGGTCATCTCGGCCGGGTGTTCCTCGTAGATCCAGTGACCCGAGTTCGCGATGATCACCGACTCGACGTTGGTGGCGTAGTTCGGGACCTGCTTCTCGAGGGTGTCCTTGAGGCTGTGGTCGGCGGCGATCGCGAGCACCGGCATCGTCAGCTTGTGCTGCTGGTTGACCTCGTTGTCGGCGATGTCGGCCGGGAACGCCCGGAACCACTCGAAGCTCGCCTTGAGGTGCGCGGGGTCCTTCAGGTAGTGCCCGAAGACACGTACGTCGTCGGGGCCGACGCCGTCCTTGACCACCTCGAGGTGGTCGGTGAAGCCCTGCACCCACTGCTCCTCGCGGCCGTGTACCGACTGCTCGGGCAGGCCATTGGTGAGAGTGAAGAACCCGAATTGCCAGGGGCCGGGGCCCTCGGCCGACAGCGCCGGGAACGAGTAGAGGCCCTTGTCGGGGATCGGCGCCTCGCTCAGCACCAGTTTCTTGACCTCGGCCCGGTGAGCGGCGGCGTACGCGTAGGCCACCATCGTGCCGATGTCGTGCCCGACCAGGCGGATGTCCTTGTTGAGCCCGAGCGCGACGAGCAGCCCGTGGATCGAGGCGGCCATCGTCTTCTTGTCGTAGCCGGTGGCCGGGGCGTCGCTCTTGCCGGCGCCGGGCAGGTCGGGCGCGACCACCGTGTAGTGGGCGGAGAGCGCGGGCAGGATCGCGTTCCACTCGTACCAGGTCTCGGGGTAGCCGTGCAGCAGCACCAGCACCGGGCCGTGGCCACCCTTGACGTAGTTGATGCCGTGGACCTTGCGCTCGGTGAACCCGGCTGGCAGACGACTGTCTGCCAAGCCTCGGTCGTGTCCGGCGGCCGCCGACGGAATCGCGAGCGCCAGTACGGCCACGAGCAGCGCCGCGATCTTCTTCACAGGCCCTGCCCCTTCAGCCAGGTCAGCGCGGTCTCGGCAACCTCACGCCAGCCGCTGTCGATGGTCAGCGAGTGGGCTTTGTCCGGGAAGTCGACGATGTCGGTGACGGCGCGCGAGTGGCGGTACTGCTTGAGGGTCGCCCGCACCACGGTCTCGGGAACGGTGTGGTCCTTGCCGCCGGCCATCAACAGCAGCGGGCCCCGCGACTCGTTGCCGGTGTCGACCTTGGCCGGCGAGTGCGGGTTGAAGTTGGCCGCGGCCGCCTCGAACAGCGGCTTGCCGGGGGCCGGGATCGACCACCGGTCGTACAGCTCGCGCGACTCCTGTTCGCTGATCGCGTTACCGAACGCGTACCGGAACTGCTCGGGGGTCAGCGAGACGGCCCGGCTGTTGTTGGCGGGGTTGCCCAGCACCGGGAAACCGGAGCGCAGGGTCGACAGCGGCAGCGGCAGCACGCCCTTGATCTGGGCGGCGTCGACGGCCACCGCGGCGGCACCGAGGTCGAGGCCGAGCAGCTTCTGGGCAATCATGCCGCCGAAGGAGTGCCCGATCAGGATCGGCTTGGTGTCGAAGCCCTCGATGATCCGGGAGTAGTGCTCGACGACGTCGTCGATGCCGTGCCCGGCCAGGGCGTCCGGGTTGGCGCGGGTCTGCTCGACGGTCGCGGCGTCGCCGGGCCAGCCCGGTGCGGTCGCCCGGTAGCCGCGCTCGGAGAACAGGTCGATCCAGGGCTGCCACGACGACGCGTGTAGCCACAGGCCGTGGATGAAGACAACGGGAGAAGTCATGCCCGAAGTGTTCCGCCGAGGCCGCCGGCGTGGCATCTGTCATTCATCTACGGCCCTCCGACCGTGCTCTAGGTCATTACTTAATTGATCAGCTCCGGCGTATCGTCACGGAGTGATCGGGAGGGGCCGCGAACAGGCAACACTGCACGGCCTTCTGGCCGAGGCCGGTGCCCGCGGAAGCGCCCTCCTGGTCAGCGGGGCGGCCGGCATCGGTAAATCGGCTCTCGTCGAAGACGCCCGCGCCCGCGCAGTCGAGCTCGGTTTCCGGGTTCTGACCTGCGCCGGGGTGCAGCGGGAGAGCAGCCCCGCCGGGCTGGCCGGCCTTCAGCAACTGCTGCACGCGGTCGTCGACCGCGCCGGCGCGCTCCCGGAACGTCAGCGCGCGGCCCTGCTCAGCGCGTTCGGCATGGGCCCGAGCACCGCCCCCGAGCAACTGCTGCTGTCGGTGGCGGTCCTCGGCCTGCTGGAGGAGATCGCCGAGGAGCGCCCGCTGCTGGTGATCGTCGAGGACATCCAGTGGATGGATCAGCCGACGGTCGCCATGGTCGGCTTCGTCGGGCACCGGCTCCGGGAGAGCCCGATCGTCATGCTTGTCACTTGCCGCTCGGACGGGCCCGATCCGGTCACCGATCTGGGTCTGCCCGAACTGCCGCTCGGCCGGCTCGCCGAGGCCGACGCCGCGGGCCTTCTGGCCGAGGCCAGCCCGGCGCTGAACCGGGTGCTGCGCGAGCGGGTGCTGCGCGAGGCCGAGGGCAACCCGCTTGCTCTGGTCGAGCTGTCCCGCGGCCTGCTCGACCGAGGGCTGCTCGACTCGTCCAGTCTTCCCGACCGGCTGCCGCTGGGCGTACGGCTGGAGAACACGTTCGCCGATCAGATCGGCGCCCTGCCCACGCCGGTCCAGGAAGTGCTGCTGCTGGCCGCGTGCGGCGACGCCGACGTGGCCGGCGTCGCCGCCGCGGCCGGGCATCTCGGCATCGACGACGCCGAGGATCAGGTGCGGCGGGCCGAGGCGGCCGGAATGGTCCGGGCCACCGGGGGGCGGCTGGCGTTCCGCCACCCGCTCGTTCAATCCGCGGTGTACGGGGGCGCGTCGTTCCCCCGCCGGATCGCCGCCCACCGGGCCCTCGCCGCCGTGCACGCCAGCGACCCGGAACGCTCGGCCTGGCACCGGTCGGCCGCCACCGTCGGCCGGGACGAGCACGTCGCGCGCGACCTGGAGACCGCGGCCGGCCTGGCCCGCAAGCGCGGCAACCTCGGCGCCGCGATGCGCTACCACGAGCGAGCGGCGGAGCTGTCGCCCGACTCGGTCTTGGCCGCCCGCCGGCTGACCCGGGCCGGTGACGACGCCCGGCAGGCCGGTCTGATCGCCGCCACCCTGCGGCTCACCGCCGCGGCCCGCAAGATCACTACCGACCCGGTGGTCCTGGCCCACATCATGATCATCGAAGAGACCCTGGCGCTGCACGCGAACGCCGAGAGCCCGAGCATCGAAGACGTGACGGATACCGCCCGTCGCGTGGCGCCGGTCGACCGGAATCTCGCCGCCACCGTGCTTCTGTTCGCCGCCGTCGAGTGCCGGCTGCGCCCCGACCCCGGCGCCAGCCCAGCGGTCCTCGTCGAGCTGGAAAAACTGGCGCTGGCCGACGATGACCTGCGGATGATGATGGGCCGGGCGTTCCTCGACGCCGAGCGTCACGCCGAACAACTCACCGCCGTCGCCGAACAGATTTCCACCGATATATCGAATATCCCGACTTTCGTCGCGAATGGTTTCGGGTCGGCGGCGGAGTCGGTGCACGACTGGACCGTGGCCGGCCACTGCTGGTCGGCCGCGACCGCCGGCTACCGACGGTCCGGAGCCCTCTCCGATCTGGTCAGTGTGCAGGCCCGGCAGGGGCGCAACCTCCTGGTGCGGGGGCACCTGCCGGAGGCCCTGACCGCGGCCGACGAGGCGTGGCGGCACGGTGCCGATCTCGGCCTGCCGGTCATCGCCGCACACGGTGCCATGCTCACCGCTCACGTGGCCGCCTGGCGTGGCGACGGCTTCGCCGAGGCGCTCACGGCCGCCGACCAGCTCGCCGGAATTGCCCGCGGTGACCTGGCCGCGCTGCGGCATTGGACGCTCGGCCTGGAGGCACTCACCAGCGGACGGAACGACGAGGCCCTCGCCGAGCTGCTCCAGGCGGCCGCCCATCCGGACTTTGCACCGGTGGTCGTCGCCGACCTCACCGAGGCGGCTGTTCGCTGCGGCGCCGCCGATCGTGCCGCTCCGCTCGTCGCCGCCGTCGATCTGCTGATCCGGAGGTTCCCGGCGCTGCTGCCGCGCCTGCTCGTGCACCGCAGCCGCGCCCTGCTCGCCAGCGACACCGACGAGGCCGAGCAGCATTTCCGGGCTGCCCTCGCCCCTGACTTTCCCCTGCAGAGCGCGCGTACCCGGCTGTTGCTCGGCGAATGGCTGCGCCGCCGCCGGCGAGTCGACGCGGCTCGCGACGAGCTGGCCCTGGCCGCGGTCGCGTTCCACCACGCCGGGGCCCAGCCGTGGGCGGCCCGCGCCGAGGCCGGGCTGGCGGGGACCGGCGTCACCGTCGCCCAGGCGGCCCGGTCCGCGGCGCCGGCCCTCACCGCGCAGGAGCTGCAGATCGCCCGTCTCGCCGCCACCGGGTTGTCCAACAAGGAGATCGCCGACCAGCTCTTCCTCTCCCACCACACGGTCGGATCCCACCTGTACCGCGCCTTCCCCAAACTGGGGATCACCAACCGCGCCGCCATCCGGGACGCGCTTGAGGACTTGCCGTGATCGGCCGCGAACGAGAACTGTCCATGCTGCTCGGCCTCCTCGACCACGTGGCCGGCGGAACCGCCGCCACCGTGGTGGTGCGGGGCGAGGCCGGCATCGGCAAGTCGACACTCGTCGGCGACCTGGAGAAGGCGGCCGCCGCAGCCGGCTTCGCCACGCTGGTCACCGCCGGCGTGCAGAGCGAAGCGTCGATCGGCATGGCCAGCCTGCACCAGCTTCTGCACGGTGCCGTCGACCGGATCGACCGGCTGCCTCCGCAGCAGGCCGACGCCCTGCGCAGCGCGTTCGGGCTCGGCCCCGACGTCGCCCCCGACCGGCACCTGCTGTCGGTGGCGGTGCTCGGCCTGCTGGAGGAGCTGGCGGCCGAACGCCCGCTGCTGCTGGTGCTCGAGGACGTGCACTGGATGGACCCGCGGACCGTCGGCATCATCGGCTTCGTCGCCCAGCACCTGGACGAAGCCCCGGCCCTGATCGTCGCCACCGTCCGCGACGGCGCTGCCGACCCGCTCGCCGCGTTGAACCTGCCCGGCCTCGCGCTCGGCCGGCTCTCCGACACCGACGCGGCCCGGCTGCTCACCAGCCTCAACCCGGCGCTCGGCCGCCCGGCCCGCGACCGCATCCTGGCCGAGGCCGAGGGCAACCCCCTCGCCCTGGTCGAGATGACGCGCGGGGTGACCGACGGGGGCCTGGCCGAGGCGATCACGTTGCCGGCCCGGCTGCCGCTGACCAGTCGCCTCGAACAGGCATTCGCCGCCAGCGTCGAACGTCTCCCCCGGCCGACGCAGGATCTGCTGCTGATCGCCGCGGCCAACAGCGAGCCGTGGATTCGCGAGATCGAGGCGGCGGCCAACCGGCTGGACCTGAGCCTCGCCGACCTCGCCCCGGCCGAACAGGCCGGACTCGTCCGCACCACCGGCCGCGAACTGCGGTTCCGCCACCCGCTCGTGCTGTCGGCCGTGTACAACGCGGCCGGCCGGCCGCGGCGGGCCCAGGCCCACCTCGCCTTGGCCGAGGCCCTCAGCGGCGAGGCCGACCAGCCGCGGGCCGCCTGGCACCGGGCGTCCGCCGCGTCTGGCACCGACGACGAGATAGCGGCCGATCTCGATCGGGCCGCGGCGACCCTGATGGCCCGGGGAAACAGTGGCTCCGCCATGCGCACCTGGAAGCGGGCGGCTGAGCTGACCCCGGCCGGCGCGACCCGGGCCCACCGGCTGGCCCGGGCGGCCGACGCCGCGCGGCAGGCCGGACTGGACGCAGCGGCGCTGCAGCTGGCGGCGGAAGCGACCGTCGCCTCCGACGACCCGGCTGTGCTGGTGCGGGCCGGGCTCGTCGAAAGCAATCTCGGCTTGACCACCGGCGGGATCAGCCGCGACCCGCTCGACCTCGGTTCGATCGCCCGCCGGGCCGGCGCCACGGCCACCTCACCGGAGGAGCAGCTGACCGCGCTGACCCTCCTGATCGCCACCGCCATCCGGTGCGCCGCCACGTCGGCCGCCCCGGCCGTGCGGGGACGCGTCGAGCAGGATCTGCGGGCGTTGCCGTACGCGGCCGGCACCGTCTGGGACACGGTGATCGGCGCACTGCTCAACCCGTCCCGTCACGGGCAGTCCGCCGCCGAGCTCCTGCGCGCCGTGCCGGACCCGGTCACCCCCATGTCGGCCCACTGCATGGCCCTGGCCTGTCACATGCCGCACGACTGGGCACTCGCCGTCCGCTTCCAAAGCATCTCGGCCGACCTGTCCCGCCGCACCGGCGCGGCCGGCACGCTGGCCGCCTCCCTCGCCAACCTGGGCCAGGCCCACGCCACCCAGGGCCACCTCGACGACGCCCTCGCCACCGCCGACGAGGGGCGGCGCCTGGCCGCCGACCTCCACCAGCCACTCACGGAGAGCATGGCCAGCGCGATCGTCGCCCACGTCCACGCCTGGCGCGGCGACACCGCCGCGATGACCGCCGCGCTGGAGAGCAGTCGGGCCGTCGACCCCAACGGCCGCGTCGACATCGGCCTGTGGCAGCAGTGGAGCGCCGGCCTGGCCCACCTCGTGGCCGGGCGCCTCTGGGAGGCCCGGGCCCAGTTGGCCGGCGTGTGCGATCTTCCCGGTCTCGGCCTGGTCGCGATCGCCGACCTGGCCGAGGCGTCCGGCCGCGACGTCGGCACCGGCGCACTGGCCGAGCGGCTCGACGTCGCCGAGGAGCACGCCCGCTCGTTCGACAGCCCGCTGATCCGGATGCTCCTGCCGCGCGCTCGCGCCCTCATCTCCGCCGAGCCGGAGGAGTTGTTCGAGGCATCCCTCGCCGTCGTCGGCGCACACGACTATCCGCTGCAGGTCGCCCGCACCGAGCTGGTGTACGGCGAATGGTTGCGCCGCCGTCGCCGCATCGCCGAGGCGCGTACGCGTCTGACCGCCGCGGCGGCGGCCTTCCGGCGGGCCGGTGCCCGTCCGTGGGCCGAGCGGGCCGAGGCCGAGTTGCGCAGCACCGGTCTCGAGGTTTCCCCCGACGCCGGCCCGCGCCACAAGGATCTGACCGCTCAGGAGCTGCAGATCGCGCGGCTCGCGGCGCAGGGCCTGTCCAACAAAGAGATCGCCGACCAGTTGTTCCTTTCGCACCGGACGGTCGGCACTCACCTCTACCGGGTCTATCCCAAGCTGGGCGTGGCCGGGCGGGCCGCGCTGCGCGACGCCCTGACCTGAGTCAATTCCTCCGAGACGTCCCACAGGCGCTGCTGGACGACCTTCGATTCGGGGCTGGACGTGACCTACCGGGGGTGACCGCGGAACTCCCGCACGCCGCTGGGTGCGTAGTACTGCCCGCCGAGGACGGCCCGGTCGGTCGCGGACCGCAGAGTCGGCAGCGCACGGCTCGGTCATCAGCGGCGCCAGCAGGGTGAGCTGCACGCCCAGGAACGCGGCCAGCTTGGACTGGCCGTACGCGCCAACCCGGCTGTACGACCTCTCCACAAGTGCGTCCGTCATTGCCGGCATGCAAGCAGGGTCAGGACATACTTCCAAGATCTTTCTTGCTGCTACGCGGGACGTGGCGGCGGTAGGCGCTGACGGTCGGGTCGCCGGCGATCCAGAATCGCCACGCCAGATCGTGTGCATTGGTCACGCCAACACGAGGACCAGCCACGACGCGCTCGCCCGGGACCGGTTCAGTCGGAGGATGCAGGGTCAGCGGCCCGGTGCCGTCAACCACCGATGTCCCATAGGCCGTCAGTTGCAGGCCAAGCGCCTCGACGAGGCGTGCCGGCCCTGAAGCGAGATCGACGTCGCGCTTCGCCGCAGGCCGCCGAGACCGGGCCAGGTCGACACCACGCACGACCTGCCCCGCGCGCAGGAGAACCGCCGCTGGCTGCCCCACCGGTCCGCAGGTCACATTGGCGCAGGTGTGCAACCCGTATATGCGGTAGAGATAGAGGTGACCCGCCGGCCCGAACATCGCCGCGTTACGCGAGGTCCGCCCTCGATGGGCGTGGCTGGCGGGATCCCCGCCTAGTCCCGCGTATGCCTCGGTCTCGGCAATCCGGATCGTGACGCCGTTGGCAACCGCCAGCCAGCCGAGGAGTTGGCGCGCGGTATCGGCGACCGAAGTGGCGGGAGCGTCAAGCCAGGCGTATGTCACCTGCCAAGGAAAGCAGAAGGCCCGCACGCAAAAAACAGGCCCTACTGCCGCGAGCCGCCGCACGCCGAGCCAACTCGGCCCTTCGTTAAGGGCTGTCCAAGGATTGGGCAGAAAACGAAGAAGTGCCTTCTTGCCAGGGCAAATAGGACTTTGCTGAGGGTCCGAGTTTCGGCGCGCACGACCTGCCTTGGCGGTTCTGGTTGGACGGCGATCCCACGGTCAGCGCGTACCGCCGGCACGTGCCGCGCGTCCGGCGCTGAGCACGCCACCCGGCGTGTGGGCGGGGGAGTCTGTCGGGGGGTGTGGCCATAATCACCGGACCTGCTCACCGACGGTTCGGAGGACGTCATGGCAACAGTGCTCGCGATCGGCACCGCCAAGGGATTGTTTCTCGCCACCAGCACCGACGACCGCCGCAGTTGGGAGATCACCGGCCCGCACTTTCCGATGACCGGTGTCTACGCGGTGGCTGTCGACACCCGTCGTTCCACCCCGCGGCTGCTCGCCGGCATGACCAGCTCACACTTCGGCCCCAGCGTCGCCACCAGCGACGACCTCGGCGCTTCCTGGGACGAGCCCGACGAGGCGCCGGTCGCGTTTCCGGCCGACACCGGCGTCTCCCTCGGCCGGGTCTGGCAGTTGATGCCGGCCGGCCCCGACGAGCCGGACGTCATCTGGGCCGGCACCGAGCCCTCGGCGTTGTTCAAGTCCACCGACGGTGGCCGCAGCTTCGAGCTGGTCCGTTCCCTCTGGGACCACCCGCACCGCCCGCAGTGGGAGGCCGGCTTCGGTGGTCAGGCCGTGCACACAGTGCTGCCCCACCCGCGTGACCCCGCTCGGCTGCTGGTCGCCATGTCCACCGGTGGGGTCTACCGCTCGGAGGACGCCGGGGCGAGTTGGGCGCCGGGCAACACCGGCATCCGCGCCTACTTCATGCCCGACGAGTGGCCGGAGTTCGGCCAGTGCGTGCACAAGGTCGCCCGCGACGCCGGCAACCCCGAGCGGTTGTACGCGCAGAACCACCACGGCGTCTACCGCTCCGATGACGACGGCCGCACCTGGTCCTCGATCGCCGACGGGCTTCCCAGCGACTTCGGCTTCCCGATGGTGGCCCACCCGGGTCGCGGCGGCATGGTGTGGACCTTCCCATTGGTGGCCGACGGCGAGCGGTTCCCGACCGACCACCGCTGCCGGGTGTTCCGTTCGGCCGACGCCGGTGGCAAGTGGGAGCCGCTCTCGGTCGGGTTGCCCGAGGGCCCGTTCTATCCGGCGGTGCTGCGCGACGCGATGTGCGCCGACGACGCGACCCCCGGTGGGGTCTACTTCGGCACCCGCTCCGGCTCGGTCTTCGCCAGCCGCGACGAGGGCGACTCCTGGTCGTCGGTCGCGGCACACCTGCCCGACGTGCTCTGCGTTCGCGCCGCGGAGGTCTGAGCGTGGTCACCGTGCTGCTGCCCGGCCCGCTGCGCGGCGAGGCCGGGGGCGCGAGTCGGCTGAACGTCACCGCCGCCGGGACGCTGCGGGCGGTCCTCGACGAGATGGCCGTCGCGCATCCCCGGCTGGCCCGGCGCATCCGCGACGAGCGCGGCGAGCTGCGCCGCTACGTCAACGTCTTCGTCGACGGGGAAGACTGCCGGCACTCCGGCGGTCTGGCCACCCCGGTCGAGGACGGCGCGGAGGTGCAGGTGCTGCCCTCGGTGGCGGGCGGCTGAGCGGGCCGACACCGAGGGGAGTTCCCGACCCGCTTGTCCGGTTGTGGAGGGTGACCGGCGCCACTGCGGGGCGTCCCGCCGACGGAATAGTTGCGTCGTCAAATAAGTTGTGAGCTGCGTCCGGGTACCACGACGGCATCCGGTTGACACGCGAGGAGCTGGTCATGCAGTTCGGAATCTTCACCGTCGGTGACGTCACTGTCGATCCGACCACCGGTCGGGAGCCGACCGAGCATGAGCGGATCAAGGCGATGGTCGCGATCGCGTTGAAGGCCGAGGAGGTCGGTCTGGACGTCTTCGCCACCGGCGAGCACCACAACCCGCCGTTCGTGCCGTCGTCTCCGACCACCATGCTCGGCTACATCGCGGCGCGCACCGAGCGGCTCCTGCTGTCCACCGCCACCACGCTGATCACCACCAACGACCCGGTGAAGATCGCCGAGGACTACGCGATGCTCCAGCACCTGTCCGACGGCCGGGTGGACCTCATGATGGGCCGCGGCAACACCGGCCCGGTCTACCCGTGGTTCGGCAAGGACATCCGCGCCGGCATCCCCCTGGCCATCGAGAACTACGACCTGCTGCACCGGCTGTGGCGCGAGGACGTGGTGGACTGGAAGGGCAAGTACCGCACCCCGTTGCAGTCGTTCACCTCGACGCCGCGCCCGCTCGACGGCGTGCCCCCGTTCGTCTGGCACGGCTCGATCCGCAGCCCGGAGATCGCCGAGCAGGCCGCGTACTACGGCGACGGCTTCTTCGCCAACCACATCTTCTGGCCCAAGGAGCACACCCAGCGGATGATCGCGCTCTACCGCCAGCGGTACGCGCACTACGGCCACGGCTCCGCCGACCAGGCCATCGTCGGCCTCGGCGGGCAGGTGTTCATGCGCCGCAACTCGCAGGACGCGGTCCGGGAGTTCCGGCCGTACTTCGACAACGCCCCGGTCTACGGGCACGGGCCGTCGCTGGAGGAGTTCACCCGGGAGACCCCGCTGACAGTGGGCAGCCCGCAGCAGGTCATCGACCGCACGCTCGGCTTCCGGGAGTACGTCGGTGACTACCAGCGTCAGCTGTTCCTGATGGACCACGCGGGGTTGCCGCTGAAGACCGTGCTGGAGCAGCTCGACCTGCTCGGCGAGGAGGTCGTGCCGGTGCTGCGCAAGGAGTTCGACGCGCTGCGTCCGGCGCACGTACCGGCGGCGCCGACGCACGCCTCGCTGGTCGCCGCCGCGGGCGGCGCCAAGGACAGCACAGTGCACGCCGTGGACGACGTGACGGGCAAGGCACCGGAGGGGGCGACCCGATGACCCGCCGCACCCTGGCCGTCGTCTCGGCGGGGCTGAGTCAGCCCTCGTCGACCCGGCTGCTCGCCGACCAGCTCGCCGCGGCCACCCGCGACGAGTTGGTCCGGCGCGGCTCCGAGGTGGAGCTGCACGTCGTCGACCTGCGGGAGTACGCCCACGACGTGGTGAACAACCTGCTCACCGGGTTCGCGCCGGCGGCGCTGCGCGAGGTCGTCGACACGGTGACCGGGGCGGACGGGCTCATCGCCGTCACCCCGATCTTCAGCGCGTCGTACAACGGGCTGTTCAAGTCCTTCTTCGACGTGTTGGATTCCGAGTCGCTTGTCGACCGGCCGGTGCTGATCGGTGCGACCGGCGGCACCGCCCGGCACTCGCTGGCGCTGGAGCACGCCGTCCGTCCGATGTTCGCCTACCTCCGGTCGGTGGTCGTCCCGACCGCCGTCTTCGCCGCTCCGGAGGACTGGTCCGACGGCACCGCCGACGGCGCGTTGCGCGCTCGGATCCGGCGCGCCGCCGGGGAGTTGGCCGACCAGATCGATCGCCGGCCACCGGCCACCGGGCCGTCCGACCCGTTCGCCCTCACCACCGACTTCCTGCAGATGCTCGGCAGAGGTGACGACGCGCCGGTCAGCTGACCGGGTGGGCAACCAGCGCCGGTCAGCTGACCGGGTGGGCGACCAGCACCGGGCAGTGCGCGTGCTGGATCGCCGCCTGACTGACCGACCCGAGCAGCAGACCGGTGAACCCGGCCCGGCCCCGGGTGCCCACGACCAGCAGCGACCCCGTGCCGCTGGCCTCGATGAGCCCCTGGGCCGCGCCGGCCGCCCGGACCGGATGCTCCCGTACCACCAGGTCGGGGTGGTCGGCGCGCGCCAGGGCGGAGGCGTCGGCCAGCAGCCGCACCGCCTCGGCCTGGTACGCGGCCTGCGACTCCTCGATCTCCTCCGGCACCGTCCGGCCTCCGTCCGGAGGGCCGACGTGCACCAGCACCAGTGGCACGTCCCGCAGCGCCGCCTCGTCGGCACCCAAGCCGACGGCGAGCCGGGACGACTCGGACCCGTCGACGCCGACCAGCACCGGGCCGTCCACCGGGATCGGCTGCTCGTCCGGGCGGACCACCAGCACCGGGCAGTGGGCGTGCGCGGCCACCTGCGCGCCGACCGAGCCGAGTAGCAGCCCGGTGAAGCCGCCCCGGCCACGGCTGCCCACCACGACCAGCTCCGCCCGGCGGGACTCCTCGATCATGGTGATGCCGGGGCCGCCGGCGACCTGACGCACCTCGACGACCAGGCCGGGCCACCGGCCGGTCAGCTCGGTCGCCGTACGCTCCAACATCTGCTGCGCCTCCTCGGGGGGCACCGGCACCCCGAGGTCGTACGGGTTGAGCGGCACGCCGTAACCGGACGGGTGCAGGTAACCGTGCACCAGGAGCAGCGGTCGGGACCGGAGCAGTGCGGCCCGCGCCGCGTGTTCGGCGGCGACGAGGCTGGACGGCGATCCGTCCACGCCCACCACGACAGGTCGATTCATCGGGACTCCCTGGGTTCGTCAGGCCATTGTCGACCGCGCACCCGCGCCGCGCCGCCGAACGCGCCGGCCGAGAGGTGGCCGGCGCGGACGGGGGCACGACGTTCAGGCGTCCCGGCGGTGCCGGACGATCGCCAGCGGGCTGTGCGAGTGGTGCAGCACCGCGTGGCTCACCGAGCCGAGCAGAGCACCGGCGAGGGCGCCCCGGCCGTGTGCTCCGACCACGGTGAGCTGCGCGGTGGCGGACTGCTGCACCAGCACCCGAGCCGCCGCGCCGTATGCCACACACTGGCGAACCGGCACCTCGGGGTACCGCTGCGACCAACCGGCCAGAGATTCGGCGAGCACCCGCCTCTCGTCGGCGGCCAGCGCGTCGACGTCGTACACCAGCGGCAGGATGTCGCCGGGGCCGGTCGGCGTGGGGGTGAGCCAGGCGTGCACGGCCACCAGGTCGGTGCCGCGTAGCGCGGCCTCCTCGAAGGCGAATGCCAGTGCCTCCGTGGACAGGGCCGAGCCGTCGACGCCGACCAGCACCGGACCGTCGGCGCGCGCCTCACCCTTGACCACCAGCACCGGGCACTCGGCGCGTGCGGAGACCTGCACGGCCACCGAGCCGATCAGCAACTCGGCGAAACCTCCCAGGCCCCGACTGCCGAGCACCAGCAGCGCCGCGTCCCGGGACTGGCCCAGGAGCACCGGCATGGCCGCGCCATCGATCACCACGCCGGTGACGGCGAGTTCCGGCGCGGTCTTGCCGGCCTCGGTCACCGCCTCGGCGACGGTCCGCTCAGCCTCGTGGCGAAGCCCTGCATCGACGGGAGCGCCCGGCCCCGGAATCAGCGGTACGTCGTAGAGCGGCCAGATGAACGCGTGCACCACCCGCAGGGGGCGCTGTCGCACCGTCGCTTCCTTGGCGGCGACCCGCACCGCCTCCAGCGCCGAGGTCGAACCGTCCACCGCCACCACCACGGGAGCACCGGATCTGATGGTCATCATGTCCTCCTTCATCCGTCTTCATCCTCGTGCGAGGTGGGCCCGGCGATCAGGGGCGTACGGCAAGGGACCGGGGGCCGTTGGTCCCGTCACTCGTCACGCCGCGTCAGCGTCACGGCGGGACGACGCCAGCGCCGGCCGGCGCTGCGCCAGCCGCAGCGCCAGCCCGGGTACGACGCTGACCGCCGCGCAGGCCAGCAGCACGCCCGGCCCCAGCGGGTCGGTGCCGAGCAGGTCCCGCAACGGAGCGAACAGCACCCCACCGACCTGCAGCAGCGCTGACGCCGCCCCTGCGACGAGGAGGCCGGGGTTGCCGTGCCGGGCTCCCGGCAGCCGGGGCGCCCGGACCGCCAGTGCCACGCCGAGCTGGGCCAGCCCGAGCACCACGAAGACCACCGACTGCCACGGCAGGCCCCGGTGTGCGGCGAACACGCCGGCTCCGAGCACCACGGCGGCGATCAGCGCGCCGGTGACCAGGACGTCCCGGCCGAGCCCGGCGCCGAGCACCGACTCCTGGGGCGAGCGGGGCGTCCGGCGCAGGGTGCCGGGTTCGGCCGGCTCGGCACCGAGGGCCACCCCGGGCACCCCGTGGGTCAGGAGGTTGACCCAGAGGATCTGTGCGGGTTGCAGTGGTACGGCCAGCCCGAACAGCGGGCCGATGAGCATCACCAGGATCTCGGCCACCCCGCCGGAGAGGGCGTAGCGCAGGAACCGGCGGATGTTGTCGTAGATGCGGCGGCCCTCGCCGATGGCGGCGGCCACTGTGGACAGGTCGTCGTCGACGAGGACCAGGTCGGCGGCCTGCCGGGCGACCTCGGTGCCGCCACCCATCGCCACCCCGATGTCGGCGCGCCGGAGCGCCGGGGCGTCGTTCACCCCGTCACCGGTCATCGCCACCACCTCGCCACGGGCCTGTAGGCCGGCGATGATGTCGAGTTTCTGTTCTGGCTGGGTCCGGGCGAAGACCCGGGTGTCCGGGTGCGCCGTCTGGTCGTCGTCGCCACTGGCGAGGGGGTCGCCAACACGCCAGAGGCCGAGCTGACCACCGATCGCCGCGGCCGTGGCCGGGTGGTCGCCGGTGATCAGCAGCAGCCTTACGCCGGCGGCGTCGAAGCTGTCGGCGATCTCCGGGGCACCGACGCGCAGGGGGTCGCCGACAGCGACCAGCCCCACCGGACGCAGCCCGGTGGGTGCGGCGAGGTTGGGCATCCGGTCCACCAGGGCGGTCGCGACGGCGAGCACCCGCAGCCCTTCGGCCGCCAGCCGCTGCGCGGTGGTGGTCAGTTCGGCGATCTCTTCGGCGGTGGCGTCGACCAGGGGCGCGCCGAGGATGCTCTCCGGTGCGCCCTTGCAGACCACCAGGTAACGCTGGTCGCAGGAGCGGTGCACAGTGATCATCCGGCGTTGTGCCTGGTCGAAGGGGTGCTCAGCGATCCGGGGCCAGGCGGCGCGGGTGGTCTGTGGGTCGAGGCCGCAGCGGGCCGCGAAGGCGACCAGCGCCGCTTCCAGGGGGTCACCGACAGCAGCCCAGTCGGATCGTTCGTCATCTGGGGGTGACAGGGCGGCGTCGTTGCAGAGCAGCCCGGCTCGCGCCAGTCGGCGCAGCCCCTCCGGTACGGCCACCGGCGCGCCGTCCCGGTGCACTGTGCCGTACGGGGCGTATCCGGTGCCGGTGACTCCATAGCGGGCACCGTCGGACGTGACCACCTGCTGTACCGCCATGCGCCCCTCCGTGAGGGTGCCCGTCTTGTCGGAGGCGATCACGGTCACCGAGCCGAGCGTCTCGACCGCGTGCAGTTGGCGCGGGATGGCGTGCGCGGCGGCCATCCGGCGCGCGCCCAGCGCCAGCGCCAGGGTCACCACCGCCGGCAGCGACTCGGGTACCGCCGCGACGACCAGGCTCACCGCCGTGATGGCCATGTCGACCACCGGCCGACCGCTGAGCACTCCGATCACGAAGACCAGCCCCGACAGCCCGACCGCGACCACTCCGAGCGTGCGGCCCAGGGCGGAGAGCCGGCGTTGCAGGGGCGTGGCTGCGGGCCGCGTGCCCGCCACCAGGGTGCTGATCCGGCCCAACGCGCTCGCCGGCCCCGTCCGGAGCACGGTGCCGTCCGCGCGTCCGGTGGTGACCACCGTCCCGGCCAGCGCCTCCTGACTGACGGTCCGCCCCACCGGTACCGATTCTCCACTCAACGCGGATTCATCCAGTTGCAGCCGGTTCGCCTCGACCAGCAGCAGGTCGGCCGGCACGATGTCGCCGGCCTCGATCCGGACGAGGTCGCCGTGGACCAGGTCTGCGGCGGGGACGGCCAGGTCACGGCCGTCACGGACCACCCGCGCGGTGGGGGCGGCGAGCTGGCCCAGGGCTGCGATGGCACGGTCCGCGCGGATCTCCTGCACGACACCGATGATCGTGTTCACCAGCACGACCAGGACGATCACCGCGGTGTCCGGGTAGTCGCCGAGGACCGTGGTCACCACCGCGGCGGCGAGTAGCAGGGCCACCAGTGGGTCGGTGAGCTGGTGCAGCACCCGTACGGCCGCATGCCGGCGCGGCGGCGGCGCCACCGCGTTGGGTCCGTTCGCCCGCAGCCGGGCGGCGGCCTCTGCCGCGTTGAGCCCTCCCGCGACGGGCACATCGATCGTGCCCTCCAGCGTCCCGCCCGGACCGCCGGTCTTCGCCACCAGTGACCTCCCCGTCCCGCGCGGCGCGTCACCGGCACGCCGTCCGTCTCACCATCCCGCTGCGTGATCACGCCGGGCAGAGGCGTTGCGCCCGAGGGGCTCGGGACCAAAGACCCGCGCTGGACATCGACATCCCGGACCCCGGGTAGTACGTAAATACGTTAGTGCGTATTATCGACGCATGACCACCATGGAGTCGCGGCTCGCCGCGTTGGAGACGCAGGTCGCCGCGTTGTGCGAACGACTGACGGCGGAGCCACCAGCGCCGCCCGCATCCGAGGGCACGTTCTGGGCCCTTGACGGGCTCAAGCAACGACTGCCGGCCGACGGCACAGGCGCGGTCCTCTATACCGGCACCGTCCGCGTCGCCGGCCAGCACTACGACTGGCAGTACGGCCGCACCGTCGACGACCTGCTCGCCAACGACTGGACCGAACTGGCCGGCACCCTCTCCGCGTTGGCCCACCCCGTGCGGCTGCGGCTGCTGCGGGAGATCCTCGGCGGCCGGCAGAGCACCAGCGAGCTGGCCGAGATCGACGAGTTGGGCACCACCGGCCAACTGCATCACCACCTGCGCCAGATCACCGCCGCCGGTTGGCTGCGCAGCGCCGGCCGAGGACGCTACGCGGTCCCGGCAGAACGAGTGGTGCCACTGCTGGCCATCCTCACCGCCGCCGGCCGCTGACCAGACGCGGCTCGACCGCGCATCCGACCACTCCCACGGAGGAGCCACCATGAGCCGGGCGACAGTCACCGCCCTCGTCGTCGCGCTGATCGCCGGTCTGGTCGGGGTGGCGCTGATGCCCCGGGCGCCCCGACTCGGCGCGCAGACCACCGGCGATCGCGACCTGGCCGCGGCCGCACGGTCGGCCGCGCCCGACCCGTCGGGGCACCGCGGGCTCGCCGTCGCCCTGGTCGAGAACGGCCGGATCCGCACCGCCGGCCTGGGCGACCGGGACCCCGCCGGTCGACCCGTCGAGCCCGGCACCCCGTTCGAGATCGGCTCGGTCGCCAAGGCCCTCACCGGCATGCTCCTCGCCGACCAGGTCGCCGCCGGTGTCGTCGGCCCGGACGACCGGCTCGGCGCCACCTGGCCCGAAGTGGCCGGCCCGGCCCGCGACGTCACGCTCGCCGAACTCGCCAGCCACCGCGCCGGCCTGCCCCGGCTCGCCCCCGGCTCCCCGCTGGGGTGGGCACGCATCCTCTGGTCCAACGTCTCCGGCGGCAACCCCTACGCCGGGCAGGGCGTCGACACCATCCGCGGCGCCGCCGACCGGGTCAGTCCCGACGACGACCGCGGCGAGGTCCACTACTCCAACCTCGGGCCGTCAATGCTCGGCCACGCGCTCGCCGCGAAGGCCGGCGTCGCGTACCCGGAGCTGCTGCGGGCCCGCGTGCTCGGGCCGCTCGGCATGACGGCCACCGTCGTCGCCACCCGCGACGACGACCTGCCGGCCGGTCGCGCCCAGGGCAGCCGGGCCGGCGGCAGGCCGCTCGACCCGTGGGCGGGGTCCGGCTACGCCCCTGCCGGCGCCGGCCCCTGGTCGACGGCCGAGGACCTGGGCCTGTTGCTCGCCGCAACCCTGGCCGGCACCGGGCCCGGCGCCGACGCCGCCACCGCCCGCTTCCGCGAGGACGACGACACCCGCATCGGGTACGGCTGGTTCACCACCCGACACGGCGACCACGAGGTGGTCTGGCACAACGGCGCGACCGGCGGGTTCCGGTCCTACGTCGGTTTCGAGCGAGCCACCGGCCGGGCTGTGGTGGTGCTCGGCAACACCGACAAGGGCGTCGAGCCGATCGGACTGCGGCTGCTCGGGGTGCCGCAGAAGACTGCCGACTCGGCGACGTCGGTGGTGCTGCCGTGGATCGGCGCCGGCCTCGCGGTGGCCTTCACCTTCCTCGGCGGCGTCTCCCTGCTCGGCACCGCCCGCCGCCGCCGACTGGACCAGGTGACAGTGCTGGCGGCGGCGGTCTGGGCGTTCGCCTATCTGGGGTTGGGGCACCAGTTGGGGGACTGGTCGGTGGTGCCGGCCTGGCTGTGGCCGCTCGGGGCCGGTCTGTCGGCGGCGGGGGTGGCAGTGGCGGCGACCCGGTGGCGTGCCCTGCCGCTGGTCGACGCGCGGGTGCCGTGGCGTCGGCTGCTGTCGGTGGCGAGTTCCGTGGTGGCCGCCGTGCTGGCGGTCGTGGCCGTCGCCGGCTGACGTCGCGCCGCCGCTGCGTGTCACAGCGGTTGCGTACCCTCGGCCGATGACCTCCGATGTGCTGCTGCGCCCGGTCCGTGAGGACGACCTTGTCGAGTTCTTCCTGCACCAGCAGGACCCGGAGGCCAACCGGATGGCCGCGTTCGGCCCCAAGGACCCGACCGACCGTCGGGAGTTCGCCGCACACTGGGCCCGGGTGCTCACCAACCCGGCGAACCTGGTCCGCACCGTCGAGGCCGACGGCAAGGTGGTCGGCTACGTGAGCGCGTTCCCGGTCGAAGGGCAGACCGAGGTCAGCTACTGGATCGACCCGGCGCGCTGGGGCCGGGGCCACGCCACGGCGGCCCTGGCCGCCCTGCTGCGCGAGCTGCCCCGGCCGGTGCACGCCCGCGCCGCCAAGGACAACGCCGCCTCCCTCGCGGTGCTCCGCAAGTGCGGGTTCGCTGTGGTCGGCGAAGACTCGGGGTACGCCAACGGCCGCGGCGAGGACGTCGAAGAGTGGCTGCTGGAGCTGCCCGCCGATGGTCCTGACCTGGGCGGGCACTAGTCTCGCGGCGTGAACTGGTTGGATCTCGTCGGCTGGGCCGGCTCCGCGGTGCTGGTCTGGTCGCTGCTGCAGTCGCGCATCCTGCGGTTGCGGGCGCTCAACCTCGTCGGCTGCTTCGTGTTGATCGGCTACAACGCCGCGATCGAGGTCTGGCCCGGCGTCGGGCTCAACGTCGTGCTCGCGGTGATCAACATCTGGTACCTGCGCGGGATGCTCGCCACCCGGCACGACGAGAAGACCTACCAGGTGGTCGAGGTCGGTGTCGGCGACCAGTTCCTCGCGCACACGCTGCGGGTGCACGCCGCCGACATCGCCCGGTTCAACCCCGGCTTCCACTGGGACCCGGACGCCTCGGGGCGCTCGGCGTTCCTCGTGGTCACGGCCGACGAGGTGGTCGGGGTGGTGCTGTCGCACGCCGAGGCGCCCGGCGTCGCCCAGATCGACCTGGACTACGTGACCCCGAAGTTCCGGGACTTCACCCCGGGCGAGTTCGTCTACCGGCGCAGCCACCTGTTCACCGAACGGGGCTTCCACCGGGTGGTCAGCCCGCCCCGGATGGTCGCCCCCTACTACCACCGGCTCGGCTTCCGCCCGGAGGGCGACTCGTACATCCTCGACCTGCCGGCGTCATCGACGGCCCAGTCGGCGTAGCGTCGCCGGGGCAGGATTCGGCCGGCGCCGGACGGGGCAATGACAGGCCTACGCCGGGCGGGCTCGCCGACCGGCGGGTGCCGCGCGTAGCGGCCGGTGCCACCACCACGAGGGAGCGAACCGGGCGTGCAGAGCTACGGGAGCCAACTGGCCCTGGTCGGAGTCCTGGTCGTGATCAACGCGCTCTTCGCGGGTAGCGAGATGGCGTTGGTGTCGCTGCGAGACAGCCAGATTCAGCGGTTGGAGCGCACCAGCCGGGCCGGGCGGGTGTTGGCCCGGCTCGCCAAGGACCCCAACCGCTTCCTGGCCACCATCCAGATCGGCATCACCCTCGCCGGCTTCCTGGCCTCCGCCGCTGCGGCGGTCTCGCTGGCCAAACCCCTGGTGCCACTGCTTGGGATGTTCGGCGGCGCCGCCGAGACGGTGGCGATCGTGGCGGTCACCCTCGCGCTGACCTTCGTCACCCTGGTCTTCGGCGAGCTGGCGCCCAAGCGGATCGCCATGCAGTCCGCCGAGCGCTGGGCACTGCTGGTGGCCCGCCCACTCGACCTGCTGGCCAGCTTCACCCGGCCGGCCGTCTGGGCGCTCGGCGCCACCAGCGACGTGGTGGTCCGCCTGGTCGGGCTCAACCCCAAACACCAGCCGGAGGAGATCGGCCCGGACGAGCTGCGCGACATCGTCGCCGGCAACCACGGCTTCACCAAGGAACAGCGGACCATCATCGCGGGCGCCGTGGAGATCGCCGACCGGCGGTTGCGGGCTGTCCTCGTACCCCGGTTGCAGGTCTTCACGCTCGACAGCGGGACCACTGCGGAGGCCGCGCGGCTCGTGCTGGCCGCCACCGGGCACTCCCGGGCTCCGGTCGTGCGCCACGGCGGCCTGGACGACACCGCCGGAATGATCCACCTGCGTGACCTGGTGGGCGTGCCCGACGATCGCCCGGTCGACGAGATCGCCCGGCCGCCGATGCTGCTGCCCGACTCGCTGCCCGTGGTGGACGCGCTGCGCCAGTTCAAGGCCGAGCGTCAGCACATCGCGCTCGTCGTGGACGAGCGCGGCGCCGTCGACGGCATCGTGACGCTGGAGGACATCCTGGAGGAGATCGTCGGCGAGATCTACGACGAGACCGACCGGGATGTGCGCTCGGTACGACGCGACCCCGACGGCGCGCTGCTGCTGCCCGGCACCTTCCCGGTCCACGACCTGCCGGACATCGGCGTCGAGCTGCCGTCGCGCCCGGATGGCGACTACACCACAGTCGCCGGGCTGGTGCTGACCCGGCTCGGGCACATCCCCACCGTCGCCGGGGAGGACGTCACGCTGGACGGCTGGGTGCTGATGGTGGCCGGCATCGACCACCGGGCGATCACCGAGGTACGGCTCAGCCGCGTACCCGATGAAGCCGACGGTGACGCCGACACCGACCAGGCCCCGGAACCGGTGCTGGACGAGGCCCGCAGGTGACAAGTCCGGCGCACGCCGTCGCTCAGGCGGGCGAGAGGTTCTGCAGCCGGACCTGACCACGGGCGACCAGCCGGTCGTCGGCGTCGGTGATCTCCACCTGCCAGAGCTGCTGGCTGCGGCCGCGGTGCACCGGGGTACCGACCGCGGTCAGCTCGCCGTCCCGCACGGCCCGCAGGAAGTCGGTCTGGTTCGACACCCCCACGACAGTGCCCCGGTCGGCGAGCCAGAGGGCCCCGCCCACGCTGGCCGCGGTCTCCACCACCGAGCAGTACACACCGCCGTGCTGGATGCCGAACGGCTGGTGCAGCCCCGGGTGGACCTGCCAGCTGATGACCACCCGGTCGGCGCTGGCCTCCTCGAACTTGAGGCCGAGCAGGGCGGCGAAACCGCCCGTCAGATCCGGAATCTCCACGGCAAAGCCCTCCCCGATCAACGGGGCGCAAGCCTAGCCGGGGTGGGTTGCGGCAAACCCGGTACGGGTCGACGCCGACGATGGGGGAGAATCGGTGACCGTGACCGACAGCAGCCCTCCGCCGCCTGGGCGGGACTCCCTGATCGACGACCTGCTCTGGCGTGGCCTGATACAGGACTCGACCGGCCTCGACGAGCTGCGCGAGCTGCTCGACGGTGGGAAGTCCACCACGTACTACGTGGGTTTCGACCCCACCGCGCCGAGCCTGCACGTCGGCAACCTCATGCAGGTCCTCATGGCCCGCCGGCTGCAACTCGCCGGCCATCGCCCGTTGCTGCTGGTCGGCGGGGCGACCGGGCAGATCGGCGACCCGAAGGAGAGCGCCGAGCGGACCCTCAACCCGCCCGACGTGATCGCCGGCTGGGTCGAGCGCATCCGCGAGCAGTTGGCGCCGTTCGTGTCGTACACCGGGGACAACGCGGCGCAGTTGGTCAACAACCTGGACTGGACCGGCGAGATGTCGATCGTCGAGTTCCTCCGCGACGTGGGCAAACACTTCCCGGTGAACAAGATGCTCGCGCGGGAGGTGGTGCGGGCCCGCCTGGAGACCGGCATCAGCTTCACCGAGTTCAGTTACCAGCTGCTACAGGCCAACGACTTCTTCGAGCTGCACCGCCGGCACGGCTGTCAGCTCCAGTTCGGCGGCTCCGACCAGTGGGGCAACATCACCGCCGGCGTCGACTACGTACGCCGACGGGGTGCGGGGCCGGTGCAGGCGTTCACCACGCCGCTCGTCACCAAGTCCGACGGCACGAAGTTCGGCAAGACCGAGGGTGGCACTGTCTGGCTCGACCCCACGATGACCAGCCCGTACGCGTTCTACCAGTTCTGGCTCAACGTCGAGGACCAGGAGGTGGACCGCTACCTGCGGTACTTCAGCTTCCGGACCCGCGACGAGCTGGAGGAGTTGGCGAAGGCGACCGCCGAACGGCCGGCGGCCCGGCTGGCGCAGCGGGCGCTCGCCGAGGAGCTGACCACCCTGGTGCACGGCGCCGACGAGACCCGGCAGGCGATCGCCGCGAGCCAGGCGCTCTTCGGCCGCGGATCGCTGGACGAGTTGGCACCGGAGACCCTGCGCGCGGCCCTGACCGAGGCCGGTCTCGTTCGCCTCACCGGCGAATTGCCGGATGTGGCGGGTCTGCTGCGTGACTCCGGTCTGGTGAGCGGCCTCAAGGAGGCCCGACGGGTGATCGCCGAGGGTGGCGCCTACGTCAACAACAACCGGGTGACCGAGGTGGATGCTCGGGTCTCGGCGACCGACCTGCTGCACGGGCGTTACCTGGTGCTGCGCCGCGGCAAGCGGTCGTTCGCGGGCGTTGAGCTGGGCGAATAGCCCACTGTCGACCATGTGACGGGGGACGCGTCCGGCGGATTTGACGATCATCCCGCCGGACGCGTAACTTTCTCTCTGTCAGCGCGGAACGGACGAAACAGGCGAAAGCCTGAGACGGCCGGAGCGCCGGCCAACGGCCAGGGGGTCGGGCGGGCATTGCCCACCGGAGCCCCAACCGGGAGGTGCCCCCAGAAACGCCGCGAGGCGGATTTGGCGCGGCGAAACCGACCGGGTATGGTTACGAACCGGCAGGGCACCGGGCGGGTCGCGGGAAATCGCGACGGCCGGCCTGTCGAATCCATGACGAGAGCGGCGCAAGCCGGTTGCGACATGGTGCCCGCATTCTCGGGTGAAGCACGACGAACCGCGAAATATCGGTTTGACACGGCGGAAACGAGCGGGTAACGTAGTAAAAGTGCCTGGCGCTGAAAGCGCCGGACGCGGTACGGGAATTAGCCCCGGTTGGGGTTCCACTTGGGTGGGGCTTCTGGTCGGTGTGTGGTTGTTCTTTGAGAACTCAACAGGGTGCTTGTAAAGCCAGTGCCAATTATGATTTATACCCCGGACTGGTCAGTTTTTGCTGGCTGGTTGGGATTCCTTTGGCAACATTTGTTTGTTGCCGGGATAGCTGTTCAACTAATTTTTTGTTGGAGAGTTTGATCCTGGCTCAGGACGAACGCTGGCGGCGTGCTTAACACATGCAAGTCGAGCGGAAAGGCCCTTCGGGGTACTCGAGCGGCGAACGGGTGAGTAACACGTGAGCAACCTGCCCCAAGCTTTGGGATAACCCTCGGAAACGGGGGCTAATACCGAATAGGACTGCTGGCCGCATGGCTGGTGGTGGAAAGTTTTTCGGCTTGGGATGGGCTCGCGGCCTATCAGCTTGTTGGTGGGGTGATGGCCTACCAAGGCGACGACGGGTAGCCGGCCTGAGAGGGCGACCGGCCACACTGGGACTGAGACACGGCCCAGACTCCTACGGGAGGCAGCAGTGGGGAATATTGCACAATGGGCGGAAGCCTGATGCAGCGACGCCGCGTGAGGGATGACGGCCTTCGGGTTGTAAACCTCTTTCAGCAGGGACGAAGCGAGAGTGACGGTACCTGCAGAAGAAGCACCGGCCAACTACGTGCCAGCAGCCGCGGTAAGACGTAGGGTGCGAGCGTTGTCCGGATTTATTGGGCGTAAAGAGCTCGTAGGCGGCTTGTCGCGTCGACCGTGAAAACTTGGGGCTCAACCCCAAGCCTGCGGTCGATACGGGCAGGCTAGAGTTCGGTAGGGGAGACTGGAATTCCTGGTGTAGCGGTGAAATGCGCAGATATCAGGAGGAACACCGGTGGCGAAGGCGGGTCTCTGGGCCGATACTGACGCTGAGGAGCGAAAGCGTGGGGAGCGAACAGGATTAGATACCCTGGTAGTCCACGCTGTAAACGTTGGGCGCTAGGTGTGGGGGGCCTCTCCGGTTCCCTGTGCCGCAGCTAACGCATTAAGCGCCCCGCCTGGGGAGTACGGCCGCAAGGCTAAAACTCAAAGGAATTGACGGGGGCCCGCACAAGCGGCGGAGCATGCGGATTAATTCGATGCAACGCGAAGAACCTTACCTGGGTTTGACATGGCCGCAAAACTCGCAGAGATGTGAGGTCCTTCGGGGGCGGTCACAGGTGGTGCATGGCTGTCGTCAGCTCGTGTCGTGAGATGTTGGGTTAAGTCCCGCAACGAGCGCAACCCTCGTTCGATGTTGCCAGCGCGTTATGGCGGGGACTCATCGAAGACTGCCGGGGTCAACTCGGAGGAAGGTGGGGATGACGTCAAGTCATCATGCCCCTTATGTCCAGGGCTTCACGCATGCTACAATGGCCGGTACAATGGGCTGCGATACCGCGAGGTGGAGCGAATCCCAAAAAGCCGGTCTCAGTTCGGATCGGGGTCTGCAACTCGACCCCGTGAAGTCGGAGTCGCTAGTAATCGCAGATCAGCAACGCTGCGGTGAATACGTTCCCGGGCCTTGTACACACCGCCCGTCACGTCACGAAAGTCGGCAACACCCGAAGCCGGTGGCCCAACCCTTGTGGAGGGAGCCGTCGAAGGTGGGGCTGGCGATTGGGACGAAGTCGTAACAAGGTAGCCGTACCGGAAGGTGCGGCTGGATCACCTCCTTTCTAAGGAGCACCTTCCGACGAAAGTCGGTAAGGAGCCCGCACTGCCCGACTGTGGTGGTGGGGTGCTCAGATGGCGGAGACACTGGCAAGTTTTGCCCTGGCAACGGCCGGCGGCGCCTAGTACAGCCACCCTTGGGTGGTGGGAACGGTTGCTTCTGGTGCGGCTGGGGGGAGATGTAGGCACCCTGTTGGGTCCTGAAGGAACAACCCGTGTGGTTGTTGTTTCAGAGACGTGGCTGGCCTCCTGTGTGGGGGCTGGCAGTCTGCCAGGCATGGCCTGGCCTCACATACCGCTGACTGTTGTCGGGTTTGGTGTGGGGCGGATCGGGTTGTGGGTTGGTCGTTTGTTGAGAATTGCACAGTGGACGCGAGCATCTTTGTGGTCAAGTTGTCAAGGGCGAACGGTGAATGCCTTGGCACCAGGAGCCGATGAAGGACGTGGGAGGCCGCGATAGGCCTGGGGGAGCTGTCAACCAAGCTGTGATCCCAGGGTGTCCGAATGGGGAAACCTGGCACCAGTCATGTGGTGTCACCCACACCTGAACACATAGGGTGTGTGGAGGGAACGCGGGGAAGTGAAACATCTCAGTACCCGTAGGAAGAGAAAACAATTTAGTGATTCCGTGAGTAGTGGCGAGCGAAAGCGGATCGAGGCTAAACCGGCTGCGTGTGATACCTGTCAGGGGTTGCGTGGTCGGGGTTGTGGGACCCCGCTGAGTGTACTGACATGCACTCGAGGAGTTACAAAGTCAGTGGCTAGTCGAACAGTCTGGAATGGCTGACCGTAGACGGTGAGAGTCCGGTAGGTGAAAGTTGCTGACCTTCTGTGGGTGTTCCCGAGTAGCGGCGGACCCCTGAAATCTGCCGTGAATCTGCCAGGACCACCTGGTAAGCCTAAATACTTCCTGGTGACCGATAGCGGACAAGTACCGTGAGGGAATGGTGAAAAGTACCCCGGGAGGGGAGTGAAATAGTACCTGAAACCGTTCGCCTACAATCCGTCGGAGCCTTGCGGGGTGACGGCGTGCCTTTTGAAGAATGAGCCTGCGAGTTAGTGGCATGTGGCGAGGTTAACCCGTGTGGGGGAGCCGTAGCGAAAGCGAGTCTGAATAGGGCGATTCAGTCGCGTGTCCTAGACCCGAAGCGGAGTGATCTAGCCATGGGCAGGCTGAAGCGCGGGTAAGACCGCGTGGAGGGCCGAACCCACCAATGTTGAAAAATTGGGGGATGACCTGTGGTTAGGGGTGAAAGGCCAATCAAACTCCGTGATAGCTGGTTCTCCCCGAAATGCATTTAGGTGCAGCGTCGCGTGTTTCTTGCCGGAGGTAGAGCACTGGATGGTCTAGGGGGCCCACAAGCTTACCGAAATCAGCCAAACTCCGAATGCCGGTAAGTGAGAGCGCGGCAGTGAGACTGCGGGGGATAAGCTTCGTAGTCGAGAGGGAAACAGCCCAGATCACCAGCTAAGGCCCCTAAGCGTGTGCTAAGTGGAAAAGGATGTGGGGTCGCATAGACAACCAGGAGGTTGGCTTAGAAGCAGCCACCCTTTAAAGAGTGCGTAATAGCTCACTGGTCAAGTGGTTCCGCGCCGACAATGTAGCGGGGCTCAAGCACACCGCCGAAGCTGTGGCATTCACATTTTATCCTCGCTTGGACTTGATTCCTTGTGCAGGTGTGTGGATGGGTAGGGGAGCGTCGTGCCGCGAGTGAAGCAGCGGGGTGACCCAGTTGTGGACGCGGCACGAGTGAGAATGCAGGCATGAGTAGCGAAAGAAGGGTGAGAAACCCTTCCGCCGGATGACCAAGGGTTCCAGGGCCAGGCTAATCCGCCCTGGGTGAGTCGGGACCTAAGGCGAGGCCGAGAGGCGTAGTCGATGGACAACGGGTTGATATTCCCGTACCCGCGAAAGAGCGTCCCTGATGAACCTCGTTGTGCTAACCATCCGAACTTGGTGAGGTCTTCGGACTGAGTTGAGGGAGCGTGGGAACCTGATGGGTAGTAGTCAAGCGATGGGGTGACGCAGGAAGGTAGCTGAGCCCGGCCGGTGGTTGTGCCGGGGTAAGCGTGTAGGCCGTGTTGTAGGCAAATCCGCAACACACTAGGGCTGAGACGTGATGCCGAGCCGATTCAGGTGAAGTCAGTGATCCTATGCTGCCGAGAAAAGCCTCTAGCGAGTTCTTAGCGGCCCGTACCCCAAACCGACACAGGTGGTCAGGTAGAGAATACCGAGGCGATCGGGCGAACTGTGGTTAAGGAACTCGGCAAATTGCCCCCGTAACTTAGGGAGAAGGGGGGCCGGAGACGTGAAGCCCCGCGCGGGTGGAGCGTTGTATGGCCGCAGAGAGCAGGGGGAAGCGACTGTTTACTAAAAACACAGGTCCATGCGAAGAAGTAATTCGATGTATATGGACTGACGCCTGCCCGGTGCTGGAACGTTAAGGGGACCTGTTAGCTCTTCGGGGCGAAGCGGAGAACTTAAGCGCCAGTAAACGGCGGTGGTAACTATAACCATCCTAAGGTAGCGAAATTCCTTGTCGGGTAAGTTCCGACCTGCACGAATGGCGTAACGACTTCCCCACTGTCTCAACCACAGGCCCGGCGAAATTGCAGTACGAGTAAAGATGCTCGTTACGCGCGGCAGGACGGAAAGACCCCGGGACCTTTACTATAGCTTGACATTGGTACTCGAATTAGCTTGTGTAGGATAGGTGGGAGCCGGTGAAGTCCATACGCCAGTATGGGTGGAGGCAATCTTGAAATACCACTCTGGTTGATTTGGGTATCTAACTTCGGACCGTTATCCGGTTCAGGGACAGTGTCTGGTGGGTAGTTTAACTGGGGCGGTTGCCTCCTAAAAGGTAACGGAGGCGCCCAAAGGTTCCCTCAGCCTGGTTGGCAATCAGGTGTTGAGTGCAAGTACACAAGGGAGCTTGACTGTGAGACTGACAGGTCGAGCAGGGACGAAAGTCGGGACTAGTGATCCGGCACTTGCGAGTGGAAGCGGTGTCGCTCAACGGATAAAAGGTACCCCGGGGATAACAGGCTGATCTTCCCCAAGAGTCCATATCGACGGGATGGTTTGGCACCTCGATGTCGGCTCGTCGCATCCTGGGGCTGTAGCAGGTCCCAAGGGTTGGGCTGTTCGCCCATTAAAGCGGTACGCGAGCTGGGTTTAGAACGTCGTGAGACAGTTCGGTCCCTATCCGCCGTGCGCGTAGGATACTTGAGAAGGGCTGTCCCTAGTACGAGAGGACCGGGACGGACGAACCTCTGGTGTGCCAGTTGTCCTGCCAAGGGCACGGCTGGTTAGCTACGTTCGGAAGGGATAACCGCTGAAAGCATCTAAGCGGGAAGCCTGCTTCAAGATGAGGTATCCCACCCACCTTGGTGGGGTAAGGCCCCCAGCTAGACGACTGGGTTGATAGGCCGGAAATGTAAGCCCGGTAACGGGTTCAGTTGACCGGTACTAATAGGCCGAGGACTTGACTACTAAGCTGCTACGCGTCCACTGTGCAACTCTGAACAAGCGAACACCCGTGTTTGTGTGCCGGGGTTGTTTGATATGTTCATAGAGTTACGGCGGTCATGGCGGAGGGGAAACGCCCGGTTACATTCCGAACCCGGAAGCTAAGCCCTCCAGCGCCGATGGTACTGCACTCGTGAGGGTGTGGGAGAGTAGGACGCCGCCGGACAATCTTCCAGTCGAGGGCCGCCCCATCCGGGTCGGCCCTCGACTGCGTAGCGCCATTGGTGGCGCAATCAGGAAGGATGTACCTGTGAGTTCAGGACCGCAGGGCGGAGACCGTCCCCGTCGTTACGAAGACCGTACTGACGGTGCGGGCGGACGCGACCGCGGCCCGCGCCGCGATGACCAAGGCCGGCCCCCGTACCGGGGAGACCGCGACAGCGGCGGCGCCCGAGGCGGATACGCCGGCGGCCGCGATTCTGGCTCCCGTGGTGGTGACCGGGACAGCTCGCGCTCCAGCGCCCCCCGTGAGGGCGGCTACCGTGGCGGCGACCGCCGTGAGGGTGGTTTCCGTGGCGGCGACCGCGATGGTTCGCGTTCCAGCGCCCCCCGTGAGGGCGGCTACCGCGGCGGTGACCGGGACGGTTCGCGCTCGGGTGCTCCCCGCGAGGGTGGTTTCCGGTCCGGTGCGCCCCGCGAGGGCGGCTTCCGTGGCGGCGATCGTGACAGCTCGCGCTCCAGTGCCCCCCGCGAAGGTGGCTTCCGTGGCGGTGACCGCGACGGTGGCTTCCGTGGCGGCGACCGCCGCGAGGGTGGCTTCCGGGGTGGCGACCGGGACAGCTCGCGTTCCAGCGCCCCTCGTGAGGGTGGCTTCCGTGGTGGCGACCGGGACGGTTCGCGTTCCAGCGCCCCGCGTGAGGGTGGTTTCCGTGGGGGTGACCGTCGTGAGGGCGGTTACCAGGGCGGTGACCGCACTCGCTCCGGCCCGCCGCGCGAGGGTGGCTTCCGTGGCGGTGACCGCGACGGTGGTTTCCGTGGTGGCGACCGCCGCGAGGGTGGCTTCCGTGGTGGCGACCGGGACAGCTCGCGTTCCAGCGCCCCCCGTGAGGGTGGCTTCCGCGGTGGAGATCGCGACGGTGGTTTCCGTGGCGGCGACCGTCGTGAGGGCGGTTTCCGTGGTGGCGACCGTGAGGGTGGCTTCCGGGGCGGCGACCGGGACGGTTCGCGTTCGGGCGCTCCGCGCGAGGGTGGCTTCCGCGGTGGTGACCGCGACGGTGGCTTCCGTGGCGGCGACCGCCGCGAGGGTGGTTTCCGTGGTGGTGACCGCGATGGTTCGCGTTCGGGCGCTCCCCGTGAGGGTGGTTTCCGTGGGGGTGACCGTCGTGAGGGCGGTTACCAGGGTGGCGACCGCACTCGCTCCGGCCCGCCGCGCGACGGTGGCTTCCGTGGCGGTGACCGCCGTGAGGGTGGTTTCCGTGGCGGCGACCGGGACAGCTCGCGTTCCAGCGCCCCCCGTGAGGGTGGCTTCCGGGGCGGGGACCGCGACGGTTCGCGTTCGGGCGCTCCCCGTGAGGGTGGCTTCCGCGGTGGTGACCGTGAGGGTGGTTTCCGTGGGGGTGACCGTCGTGAGGGCGGTTACCAGGGTGGCGACCGCACTCGCTCCGGCCCGCCGCGCGAGGGTGGCTTCCGTGGCGGTGACCGCGACGGTGGCTTCCGTGGCGGTGACCGCCGTGAGGGTGGTTTCCGTGGCGGCGACCGGGACAGCTCGCGTTCCAGCGCCCCCCGTGAGGGTGGCTTCCGGGGCGGTGACCGCGACGGTTCGCGCTCGGGCGCTCCCCGCGAGGGCGGCTTCCGGGGCGGCGACCGCCGTGAGGGCGGGTTCCGTGGTGGCGACCGGGACGGTTCGCGTTCCAGCGCTCCCCGTGAGGGCGGTTTCCGTGGCGGTGACCGCGAGGGCGGCCACCGGGGTGGAGAGCGCACCGGGGGTTTCCGGGCCGACGAGCGGCCGCGTCGCGAGGGGGAGTTCCGTCGCGACGATCGCGCGGGTGGCTCCGAGTCGTTCGAGGGCGGGCGTAGTTCGGCCCCGGCGCTGCCGGACGACATCGTCGCGACCGACCTCGACAAGGACGTCCGCGCTGAGCTGCTCTCGCTGAACAAGCCGGTCGCCGAGACGGTGGCCCGACACCTGGTCGCCACCGGGCAGCTGATCGACGAGGACCCGGCCGAGGCGTTGGCGCACGCGCTGGCCGCCCGGCGGCTCGCGTCGCGCATCTCCGCTGTCCGCGAGGCGGTCGGCCTGGCCGCGTACCACGCGGGAGAGTGGCAGTCGGCGATCGCCGAGCTGCGCACGTACCACCGGATGAGCGGGTTGCAGAGCCACCTGGCCGTACTCGCGGACTGCGAGCGTGCCCTCGGCCGGCCGGAGCGGGCCATCGACCTGTTCCGTGGCGCGGACCGGGAGAAGCTGGACCAGGCCGTGGCGATCGAGCTGCTGATCGTCGCTGCCGGCGCGCGGGGCGACCTCGGGCAGAAGGACGCTGCGGTCGCGATGCTCCAGGTCCCGGACCTCACCAGCGAAGCCACAGTGCCGTGGACGGCCCGGCTGCGGTACGCGTACGCCGACGCGCTGCTCGCGGTGGGTCGGCGCGAGGAGGCCCGCGAATGGTTCTCCCGCGCTGCCGACGTGGACACCGAGGGCGAGACCGACGCCGCCGAGCGCCTGCTCGAGCTCGACGGCGTGGTCATCGAGGGTGACGACGAGGACGAGGCCGCCGAGGAGATCGCCGCAGGCCCGGGCACTCCTGGCGCGGTGCCGGCCCGACCCGACGCCGACCTGACCGGCGACGACGACGACGATGACGATGTCGACGATGACGATGACGATGACGATGACGACGATGACGATGACGAGGACGAGGACTTCGACGACGACGAGGAGGACGCCGCTGTCGGCCGTCCCGTCGACGACGAAGGCTTCGACGGCGAGGACGAGGACCGTCACCCCACCGAGAGCGGCAACGCCGACGTGGACACCGCTGGCGACAGTGGCGTGACGTCGGACGTCGACGCGGCGGACGCCGACGGGACCGTGCCGGTCCGGGACGACGAGTCGGGTTCGACGCAGCGGTGAGCGCGGGCGTGGGGGAGCGGCTGGTCGACGGGTACACCCTGGTCGTCTTCGATCTGGACGGCGTGATCTACCTGATCGACCGGCCGATCCCCGGCGCCGTCGAGGCGGTGGCCCGGCTGCACGCCGAGGGACGGGCGGTGGCGTATGCCACCAACAACGCGTCCCGCCGGTCCAGCGAGGTCGCTGACCTGCTGACCGGGATGGGTGTGCCGGCCCGGCCGGAGGAGGTCCTCACCTCCGCAGCCGCCTCGGCCGAGTTGCTGCGCGACCGGCTGCCCGCCGGCGCGTCGGTGCTGGTGGTCGGTGCGGAGGCGCTGCGCGCGGAGCTGCGCGCTGTCGGTCTCACCCCGGTCACCCAGGCCGACGAGAAGCCGGCGGCGGTGGTGCAGGGGTACGGCCCGCAGGTCGGCTGGGCCGAGTTGGCCGAGGCGTCGATCGCGGTGCGGGCGGGTGCGATCTGGATCGCCACCAACACCGATCGCACCCTGCCCAGTGGGCGGGGACCACTGCCCGGCAACGGTTCGCTGGTCGCCGTGCTGCGGACGGCGCTGGAGCGGGACCCCGACGTGGTGGTCGGCAAGCCGGAGTCGGCGTTGTTCGAGACGGCCGCTCGGCGCAGTGGTGGCGGGCGGAGCCTGGTGGTGGGTGACCGGCTGGACACCGACATCGAGGGCGCCCGCCGGGCGGGGCTGGACAGCCTGCTCGTGCTCACCGGCGTCAGCGGCGTACCGGAGCTGCTGGCCGCCGAGCCGCGGCGCCGTCCCACGTACGTGGCGAGGGACCTGGCGGGGCTCTTCGACCCGGCTGCCGCGGTGCGGGTCCCGGGCCCGGCGGACGCTGGCGGCTGGTCCGTGACCGACCGGGACGGCACGCTGGAGCTGGCCGGGGCCGGCCGACCGCTGGACGCCCTGGCGGCGCTCTGCGCGGTGGCCTGGTCGGCACCGGTGCCGGCGCTACCGAAGATCCGCCCGGTGGGCCCGGACGCGGCCCACGCGTTGGAGAGTTTCGGTCTGACCGCGGCGGCGTGACGCCGCCAGCCAAACAGTCAGAGCAGCTTGCGCAACTTGAGCAGGTCGAACGGGTTGGCCTTGATCGACACCCGGCGGGAGGTCACCGCGCTGGTGACGTCCAGGTCGCCTCGGACCAGGGCGAGCAGGTCGTCGCTGGACGTGCTCAGCGCGATCTTGGCCTTGGGGTCGTCGCCGTCGGTCAGCTCGACCAGCCGACCACCGGTGATCCGGCCGTGGAACGCGGTGTCCAGGTCGGTGATCCGGCAGGCCAACGTGCGGTCCAGGTCGATCCGTTCGCGTACCGTCTCGGCGTTGCGATCCAACCGGGCGGCCAGCTCCTGCAACGCCTGCCGGCACTCGTCCACGCTGGCCACATCTCCCCCTCGCTGATCGCCACGCCGTCCTCGGCACCGTACCGCACGGGTTGGTCCGGGGTGCCCGGTAGCGTGACACCTGCACACCCCGCCCCGTGGAAGGACTCAGGCATGCAGGACGCGTGGCGCGCCTACCTCGAGCTGGCCATGGGCCTTGCGGAGGCGCCCCGGAAGAAGGCCCAGGACGTGGCTCGTCGCCTGGTCGGCTCCGGCGGTGCGACCGCCGCCCAACTCCAGGCCCTCGGCGAGGAGCTTGTCACCACCGGCGCCGCCAACCGGGAGGCGCTGACCAAGCTGGTCCGTTTCGAGGTCGACCGGGCCCTCGGTGCGGTCGGGCTGGCCACCGCCGACGAGGTCGCCGAGCTGACCCGGCGGGTGCACGACCTGGAACGGCAGCTACGGGAGGCGCGGTCCGCCGAGCCGGCCGGCGGGCCGACCGCCGGCCCGACGCCGCAACCCGACCCGACCGTCGCCGCGCGGCCCGATGCCGGGCTCGTGCCGTCCGACTCCTCGGGCGGTGCCCCGGTCTCCGCGCCCGTGGCGAAGAAGGCCGTGGCGAAGAAGGCGGTCGCCAAGAAGGCCATTGCCAGGAAGCCGCCGGCGACGATCAGCCGGACCGCCGACGAGGACGTCCCGACGCCGGCCGTGATGCCCGCCAAGAAGGCGGTCCGCAAGCCGCGGTCGGACGACGCCGAATGACCCGGCCCGGTCCACTGCCCGGCGGGTCCTTCCCGGCCCGCCCCAGCCCGCCGGCCGGCGGGCTGGGGCGGCCTGGCCCGCCGGTGGGTGCCCGCCCCGGGCCGCCACCGGACCTCGGGGACGATGAAGCGCGGCATCCGGCGGTGGACGCCGCCGTGCAGTCCCTCGCCAACGCGGCGACACTTGCTCCGGCCGACCAGATCGCCCAGTACGAGGCGGCCTACGAGACGCTGCGGGAAACCCTCGCCACCATCGACCAGACCTGAGCGGGACGACCAGGCCTGAGCAGACCGGAGAACCACACGCATGGCACGTCGTAACCGGCTGGACGCCGAACTCGTCCGCCGCGGTCTGGCCCGCTCCCGTGAGCAGGCCGCCGCGTTGGTGGAGGCCGGCCGGGTCCAACTGCGGGGCGTGGTCGCCCGTAAGGCGGCCGCGATGGTCGACCCCGCCGACCCGCTCCTGGTGACCGGAGCGGACCCGGCCGAGGAGTACGTCTCCCGGGGCGGGCACAAGCTCGCCGGCGCGCTGGCCGCGTTCGCCCCCGGTGGGCTGCACATCGCCGGGCGGCGTTGCCTGGACGCGGGAGCGTCGACCGGTGGGTTCACCGACGTGCTGCTGCGCGCCGACGCGGCCGAGGTGGTGGCCGTGGACGTCGGCTACGGGCAGCTCGCCTGGCCGCTGCGCACGAACGAGCGGGTCCGCGTCCTGGAGCGCACCAACGTCCGTACCCTCGATGCCGACGCGATCGGTGGCCCGGTCGACCTCACTGTCGCCGACCTGTCGTTCATCTCGCTGCGGTTGGTGCTGCCGGCGCTGGCCGGCTGCACCCGCGACGACGGTGACCTGGCGCTGATGGTCAAGCCGCAGTTCGAGGTCGGCAAGGACCGGGTCGGCGCCGGCGGTGTGGTCCGCGATCCGGAGTTGCGCGCCGAGGCGGTGCTGGACGTGGCCGCGACGGCCGAGCGGCTCGGCCTCGGGCTGGCCGACGTGGCGGCCAGCCCGCTGCCCGGGCCGAGCGGCAACGTGGAGTTCTTCGTATGGTTGCGCCGGGGCGCACCAGCGGCCGACCCGCAGCGGGTGCGGGCCGTGGTGGCGGCCGGGCCGGACGGCTCGACGACGGCCGGCGACGTGCCGGACGTGGCGGCGGAGGAGGTCGCAGGGTGAACACGCGCAGCGAGGACGTCACAACGGGCCGCGGGCTGACAGGCGGTCGCGCCGAGGCGCGGCTGGCGCGACGCCGCCCGCTCCGGCGTGGGCCGGTGGCGCGATGAGCCGGACCGCGCTGCTGGTGACGCACACCGGCCGTCGGCGCAGCACGGAACACGCCCGGTCGGTCGCCGCCGACCTGATCGACGCGGGTTTCGAGGTACGGGTGGTCGCCGACGAGGCCGACGACCTCGACCTGCCCGGCGTGGTGCCGGTCGCTGGCCCGCAGGCCGCCGAGGGCGCCGAGATCGTCTTCGCGCTCGGTGGAGACGGCACCTTTCTGCGCGCCGCCGAGCTGGCCCGGCCCGCGAAGGCGCCGCTGCTCGGCATCAACCTCGGCAAGGTGGGCTTCCTGGCGGAGGCGGAGATCGACGACCTGGACACCGCGGTCCGGGACGTCGTCGGTCGCAACTACACGGTCGACGAGCGGCTCACACTGGACGTCACCGCCGAGTTCGACGGTGGGCCGACCATCGAGTCCTGGGCGCTCAACGAGATCAGCATCGAGAAGGGCGAGCGGGCCCAGATGCTCGAGCTTCTCGTCGACGTGGACGGGCGGCCACTGTCGCGCTACGGCTGCGACGGTGTCGTCTGCGCCACCCCCACCGGCTCCACCGCGTACGCGTTCTCCGGTGGCGGGCCGGTGGTCTGGCCGGAGGTGGAAGCGCTGCTGCTGGTGCCGATCAGCGCGCACGCGTTGTTCAGCCGCCCGCTGGTCACGGCCCCGACGTCCACCTTCGTGATCACCGTGGACCCGTTCACCACCCTCGCCGTGCTCTCCTGCGACGGCCGGCGCGTCTACGACCTGCCACCCGGCGCGCGGGTGACGGTGCGCCGGGGCGCCCTGCCGGTACGCATCGTGCGGCTGCGCCCCCGCCCGTTCACCGACCGGCTGGTGGCCAAGTTCGGCCTCCCCGTGCACGGGTGGCGCGGCAGCCGCCGGTGACCGTGGCGCACACAGTCGGTGGATGTGAGTTGTCCACCTGACGACATGTCGCCGCTGCGGCGGCGGGCGACTAGTGACCTGGTGACACGCTCCGACGCAGACTCCGATCGGCCCTCATCTACGGATGGCGGGCCTGGAGGAGTAGAGGAGCGCATCGCATGCACTGGTCCCCACGCTGGCTCGCGGTCGGCGCGGTCGGCGCGTTGGTGGTCGGCGTCGCCGCACCGGCGTCCGCCGACCCGCCCGCCCGGCCCACCGGCCCCACATCGGGCACGCCCACCCCGCACGCGGCACCCGTCCGCGTCACCCTGATCACCGGCGACCAGGTCGAGCTCGCGCCCGCGGCGCCGGGCCGGGTCGCCGCCACCGTCCGTCCGGGACCCGGGCGCGAGCGGGTCATCTTCCAGACCCTGGAGGTCGACGGCCGGCTGCGGGTGCTGCCCAGCGACGCCCTGCCCTACGTCTCGAGCGGGGTCCTCGACGCCAACCTGTTCGACGTGCAGGAGTTGGCCGCCGACGGATACGGCGACGCTGCGCAGGGCACGTTGCCGCTGATCGTGCGCTACCAGGAGCAGGCGGCCGGGCGGGTCAAGCCGCTTGCCGGTGCCACTGACGCCCGGCCGTTGGAGAGCATCAACGGCGCCGCGCTGCGGGTCGGCAAGGGCGCCCTCGGCGGCCTGTGGACCACGCTCGCCGGTACGCCGGCCAGCCGGACCACGACTGCCGCCGCGCCCCGGCTGGGTGCTGGCATCGCCCGTGTCTGGCTGGACGGGCGGGTCCGCCCGACGCTGGAGCACAGCGTGCCGCAGATCGGCGCCCCGACCGCCTGGGCCGCCGGCCGGGACGGTGCCGGCGTGAAGGTGGCGGTGCTCGACACCGGTGTCGACGCCACCCACCCCGACCTGGCCGGTCGGATCGCCGAGGCGCAGGACTTCTCCGGCAGCGGCAGCGCCCGCGACGGGCACGGCCACGGCACCCACGTGGCCGCCACCATCGCCGGCAGCGGGGCGGCGTCCGACGGGAGACGCAAGGGCGTCGCCCCCGGCGCGCAGCTGCTGGTCGGCAAGGTGCTCGACGACGGTGGCTCCGGCTTCAGCTCGTCCATCATCGCGGGCATGGAGTGGGCCGCCCACTCCGGTGCGAAGGTGGTCAGCATGAGCCTCGGTGGCGACCCCACCGACGGCACCGACCCGATGAGCCAGGCGGTGAACGACCTGACCGCCGAGACCGGCGCGCTCTTCGTGGTCGCCGCCGGCAACTCGGGCGCCGCGCGTACCGTCGGCGCGCCCGGCGCGGCCGCGGCGGCGCTCACCGTCGGCGCGGTGGACCGCGCCGACAACCTGGCGGAGTTCTCCAGCCGGGGCCCGCGCCTCGGCGACAACGGCCTCAAGCCCGAGATCACCGCGCCGGGCGTCGGCATCGTCGCCGCGCGGGCCGCCGGCACCACAATGGGTACGCCGGTGGACGACGCCTACACGACCGCGTCGGGCACGTCCATGGCCACTCCGCACGTGGCTGGAGCGGCGGCGATCCTCGCCCAGGAACACCCGGACTGGCCCGCCGCGAAACTCAAGGACGCGCTTGTCAGCACCACGAAGGCGAACCCGGCGCTCACCGTCTTCGAGCAGGGTGGCGGTCGGGTCGACGTGGCGCGGGCGCTCGGGCAGCAGGTGTACGCCTCGGCCACCGCGGACTTCGGCCGGATCTCCACCGGCGGTACCGCGGTCGAGCGGACCGTGACGTACACCAACGGCACGAAGACCGCGCAGACACTGCGGCTGGCCCTGGACCTCCGCAACCTGGACACCGGAGCGGCCGAGCCCGACGGGGTCGCGGTGACCTTCGGCGAGGTGACCGTGCCGGCGGGCGGCAGCGTGGCAGTGCCGCTGCGCGCCGACCCGGCGAAGTTGGGCCGGGGCCCGCACGGTGGCTGGCTGGTGGCGACCGGCACGGACGGCGTCGCCGTGCGCACCCCGGTCGGGCTCACCGTCAGCGGTCCTGTGCACCAACTCACCATCAAGCTGCTCGACCGGGAGGGTCAGCCGGGCCTCTCGCCGGGGCTGACCGTCTTCGGTGAGCAGCCCGAGTCGGACTTCTGGGGCATGTGGGGTGGCGAGGGCACCCTGCAGGTCGAGGAAGGCACGTACGTGCTGACCGCGCTGCTCACGCACGGCGTCCCCCTGGACGAGCAGATGACGCAGATCATCGAGCCGGAGGTGACCGTCGACCGGGATATCACCGTGGTGCTCGACGCCCGCAAGGGCACGCCGGTGCGGATCGAGACGCCGAAGCCCAGCGAGCAGCGGGCCGCGCTCAGCTACTACGTGCACCGGGTGCTGGGCAACGGCCGGCAGATCGACCACGGTGTGATGGCCTACAGCACCGTTCAGCAGGTCAACGTGACGCCGACCCGCCAGGTGCGCCGGGGCGAGTTCGAGTTCGCCTCACGGTGGCAGCTCGTCGCGCCCATGGTGGACGCGACGATCAGCGGGGTGTCCGGTCCGTCGGACATCAACCTGCTGGGCACGTCACCGGCGCCGACCGGTCGGCGGAAGCTGCCGCTGGTCTGGGCCGGCACCGGCACCCCCGCCGAGCTGACCCGGGTGCGGGGCGCCGCCGTGCTGCTCAGCGCCGACCCGAACCGCTCCGAGGAGGAGCAGGTGACCGCCGCCGCGGCAGCCGGCGCCGCCGCGGTCCTGATCGTCCGGCCGGAGGACCAGAGCGCGTGGACGGTCTGGCGGCCCACCGGAGAGCGGCTGCCGATCCCGTCGATGGTGGTCGCGTACGACGACGGGCAGCGGCTGATCGCGGCAGCGCGCAGGGGCCGGGCGACGCTGGACCTGACGCTGACCGTGGACAGCCCCTACCTGTACGACGTGTGGCAGGTGTCGAAGGGTCGGGTGCCGGAGCGTGTTGTGCACACGGTGACCTCGAAGAACACCGCCGAGGTGACCGCGAGCTACGGCGACGTGGGTGCGGGCTGGGCAACCGAGGAGCGGTTCGGCTGGCGTCCGTGGCAGGAGTACGCCTGGAACGACGACCAGCGCATGGTCCGCAACGGCACCACCCGTCAGGAGTTCGTCAGCGCCGGCGACAACTGGTGGCAGCATCGGGTGCTGCACAAGCAGATGTTCATGCAGTGGGGGCAGTTGGCCGGTGGTCTGACCGAGCAGCCCCGCCGCTACGCCGCCGACGACCGGGTGACCGAGACCTGGCACGCGCCGGTGATCCGCCCGGCCGTTCCGGCCAGCGGTGCGCCGGTGCCCACGCGCACCGGTGACAACCTGGATCTGCGGGTGGCCGAATTCGTCGACGCGCAGGGCCACTACAGCGTGGCCGGCGAGAGCGAGGAGTCGGACACCGTCGCGGCGCGGGTCAGCCGCAACGGGCAGCAGATCGCGGACCTCTCCGACGGCTGGGCGCCGGTGCCCGCTACCGCCGGGGCGGCCCGCTACCGCCTGGACGTGACCACCCAGCGCTCCTCGGACGAGTGGCGCTACGGCACACGGACGGACACGGCCTGGGAGTTCACCTCGGCCCGACCGGCGGGCGACGCCGCCACGCCGTTGTCGCTGCTCCAGGTCGACTACCGGGTGCCGGCCGACCTGCTCGGCACGGTACGCGGCAACCGGTCGCACCAGCTCGGGCTGACCCTGCGGCAGCCGGCCGGGGTGCCGGCGCCGACCGGCGCCAGCGTCCGGGTGCAGGTCTCCTTCGACGGGGGCGTCACCTGGCGCAACGCGCCGACCACGGGGTCGGGCACCCGGTACACCGCTACCGTGCCGGCGGGGCGCGGAACGGTGTCGCTGCGGGTGCACGCCGCCGACCGGGCCGGGAACACCGTCGACCAGACGGTGCTCCAGGCGTACGGGCTGCGCTGATCGGGCAGGGCGGGGCGGCCCGGCCGTCCCGCCCTTGCGGTTGAGGGGGTCCGCCGTCGGTCGACGGCGGACCCTTTCCGCGTCAGAGCCAGCCGCGGCGGGCCACCTGGAACGCCAACCCGGGCCGGGTGTCCACGCCGGCGGCGGCCATCAGGTCGGCGATCCGTCGTTGCACGGTGCGCCGGCTCACCCCGAGCTGGGAGGCGATGGACTTGTCCGGTACGCCGGCCACGAACAGCGACAGCAACCGGGCCTCGTCGGCGTCGGGCTGGTAACCGTCGCCCGGCTGGTTGTCCGGCTCCGGCCGTCGCGCCTCCGGCGTCGCGACGGCGAGCGGGTCGTCCAGCCGCAGCCGGGTGGCCACCCGCCAGTGACTTTCGAAGAGGGCGAGCAGGGCATCGAGCAGTTGACTGCGGCCGATCACGGCGGCGCTCGGTTCGCCGCCGTCGCGGTCCGGCACCAACGGGCAGATGGCCGTGCGGGCGTCCACGATGGCCAGTCGGACCGGCAGCCGGTCCAGGACGCGGGCCTGCTCACCGGCGGCGACCCCCTTGGCCAGGTCAGCCAACGCGCCCGGCTCCAGCAGCAGGTCCCGTTCGTAGATGGCCCGGTAGTTCACCCCCCGGGCCAGCGCGTCGAACTCCTCGACGTTCTCCGGGCCGGCCATGGCCAGGGGATTGGCCCGGCAGAACCAGAGCACCTCGGTCCGCGCCGAGTTCTGCAGATCGCGTAGGCGGTCGCGAAGAACCCGGGCGCCGGTGATCACCTCCACCAGGTGGTCGACGTGGTGTCGGCGCAGCCCGGAGCGGTACTCCTCGGCCAACTGGGTGACCAGTCGGCGGGCCGACTCCAGGTCCTCCTGGCGGCGCAGCAGCGTCCCGCCGAGGGCGACGTCCGGGGCGGTCGGGCGCAGCGGGGCGTCCGGGTCGTTGTCGGTGGGCTGTACGAGGCCCTTGCCGCGCAACGCCTCGACCTGGGCGACGACCTGCTCACGGGGCCGGTGCAGGCGAACGGCCAACTCGTCGATGCGGGCCGTGGTGAGCTGGAGCAGGCAGCGGTAGAGCTCCTCCTCAGCCGAGGTCAGGCCGATCACGTCCCACACGGGGCAGAACTGTACGTCGGCCGGGTACGGGCCGTACCCGGGCCCGTCGGCTGGTCAAGTGTCGGGCCTCGCGTCTACTGTCGGTGGCTGTGCTGGAAGAGCTGCGCATCACCGGACTGGGCGTCATCGAAGACACCACGCTGCCGTTGACCGGCGGCATGAACGTCATCACCGGCGAGACCGGTGCGGGCAAGACGATGGTGGTCACCGGCCTCGGCCTGCTCTTCGGCGGCCGGGCCGACGCCGGGCGGGTCCGCGCCCAACCCGGCCGGGCGGTGGTGGAGGGCCGGCTGCGGCTGCACGGGCGGGTCGGCGACGCCGTGCACGCGCGGATCATCGAGGCCGGTGGCGAACCCGACGAGGACGGCTCGGTGCTGCTGAGCCGCACGGTGACGGTGGAGGGGCGCTCGCGCGCGCACGTCGGCGGCCGGAGCATGCCCGTGTCGATGCTCGGTGAGGTCGGCGAGCAGGCGGTCGCCGTGCACGGCCAGTCCGACCAGCTGCGGCTGCTGCGCCCGGCCGAGCAGCGGGCCGCACTGGACCGGTTCGCCGGCCCCGCGCACGAGAAGCTGCTCGACGCGTTGCGCGAGGCGTACACGGGGTGGCGTCGGGTCGTCGACGACCTGGCCGACCGGCGGCGCAACGCCCGCGAGCGTAACCAGGAGGCCGACCTGCTGCGGTTGGGCCTCGACGAGATCACCCGGGTCGATCCGCAGCCCGGTGAGGACGACGAGCTGAAGACCGAGGCGCAGCGGCTGGAGCACGCCGAGGGCCTGCGCACGGCCGCGCAGATCGCCCAGCAGTGCGTGGCCGGTGGCGTGGAGGCCTCCGACGAGACACCGGACGCGGCGGCGCTGCTCGGCACCGCCCGGCGGACCCTGGAGGCGCAGTCCGGCACCGATCCGGCGCTCGGTGAGCTGGCGGCCCGCCTGGAGGAGGCGGCCACGCTGGTCACCGACGTGTCCGCGGAGCTGTCGGCGTACCTCGCGACGTTGGACGCCGACCCGGCCCGGTTGCAGCACGTCTACGAGCGGCGGGCGGCGCTGCGCGCGTTGACCCGTAAGTACGCCGACGACGTCGACGGGGTGATCGCCTGGGCCGACCGGGCGCGCACCCGACTGTCCGACCTGGACATGTCCGACGACGTGCTCGACGAGTTGGAGCGGGAGGGCCAGCGCCTCGCCGTCGAGGTGGCCGACCTCGCCGGGCGGGTGTCCACCTCCCGGCAGGAGGCGGCGGTCCGCTTCGCCGACCAGGTCACCGTCGAGCTGGCCGGGTTGGCCATGCCGCACGCGCGGATCGAGGTGGCGGTGCTGCCCCGTCCGGCCGGGCGGGCCGAGCCGACGTTGGCGGTCAACGGCGTCGAGGTGGGTGTCACAGCGGACGGCGGTGACGAGGTGGAGCTGCGGTTGCTGGCCCATCCGGGCGCGCCGTCGCTGCCGTTGCAGCGCGGTGCCTCCGGCGGTGAGCTGTCCCGGGTGATGCTCGCCATCGAGGTCGTGTTCGCCGGTTCGGGTGGTCCGCCCACGTTGGTCTTCGACGAGGTCGACGCGGGGGTCGGTGGCCAGGCGGCGGTGGAGATCGGCCGCCGGTTGGCCCGGCTGGCCCGCAGCCACCAGGTGTTGGTCGTCACACACCTGCCGCAGGTGGCCGCGTTCGCCGACCGGCACCTGGTGGTGGCGAAGGACACCGGCGGTGCGGTGACGACCAGCGGGGTGCGGGTGGTGGAGGACACCGAGCGGGCCCGGGAGTTGGCGCGCATGCTGGCGGGTTTGCCCGATTCGGATCTGGGTATCGCCCATGCCGAGGAGCTTCTGGCAGTGGCCGCCAAGGAAAGGCGGTTGTGACGCCGCGTATTGTGAGCGCAAGCACACCGGCTTGTGCCGGTGTGTGCTTCCCTGGGTAGGCGGCCCTGCTCAGGCATGTCGCGACAGAAAAGCCTGCCTCACATGCCAGGATGGTCACGATGCGTCTACCCACGTTGCGCCGGAACCGGAACTCCGAACCGGGCAGAGTCCTCGGCACCGCGCGCCTTGACCGCCGGACGAAACGCCTGGTCGGTCGGCTGCGCCCCGGTGACATCGCGGTCATCGACCACGTCGACCTGGATCGGGTGGCGGCCGACTCGCTCGTCGCCGTCGGGGTCGCGGCGGTGCTCAACGCCAAGCCCTCGGTCTCCGGTCGTTACCCGAACCTCGGCCCGGAGGTGTTGATCGCCGCCGGCATTCCGCTCCTCGACGACCTGGGTGAGGGCGTCTTCGAGCGGATCCGCGAGGGCGACCAGGTGCGCATCGAGGGCAACACTGTCTTCGCCGGTGACGAGCCGGTGGCGCACGGCAGCCTCCAGGACGCCGAGTCGGTCGGCAAGGCGATGGCCGACGCCCGGGAGGGCCTGTCGGTGCAGTTGGAGGCGTTCGCCGCCAACACGATGGACTACCTGCGCCAGGAACGCGACCTGCTGCTCGACGGTGTCGGGGTGCCGGACATCGAGACCCAGATCCAGGGTCGGCACTGCCTGATCGTGGTGCGCGGCTACGACTACAAGGCCGACCTGGATGTGCTGCGCCCGTACATCCGGGAGTTCAAGCCGGTGCTCATCGGCGTCGACGGCGGCGCGGACGCCCTGGTCGAGGCCGGCTACACCCCGGACATGATCATCGGGGACATGGATTCGGTCACCGACGACGTGCTGCGCTGCGGCGCCGAGGTGATCGTGCACGCGTACCCGGACGGGCGCGCGCCCGGCCTGCCCCGGGTCAACGGCCTCGGTGTGCCGGCGATCACCTTCCCGGCGGCGGCGACCAGCGAGGACCTGGCCATGCTGCTCGCCGACGAGAAGGGCGCCTCGCTGCTGGTCGCGGTCGGCACCCATGCCACCCTCGTCGAGTTCCTCGACAAGGGCCGTGGCGGGATGGCCTCGACGTTCCTGACCCGGCTGAAGGTCGGCGGCAAGTTGGTCGACGCCAAGGGGGTGAGCCGGCTCTACCGGCAGAGCATCTCCGGCTCGTCGCTGCTGCTGCTGGTGCTGTCGGCGATCGCGGCGATGGCGTCCGCGGTGGCCGTGTCGACGGTCGGGAAGGCGTACCTGGGCGTCGTCGCCGAGTGGTGGGACAATTTCGTGTTCCAGCTGTACCGGCTCTTCTAGTTCCCGACCGATCAAGAGGCTGCAAGCGTGATCAACTTCCGCTACCACGTGGTGTCCCTCACCGCGGTCTTCCTGGCTCTGGCGATCGGTCTGGTGGTCGGCACAGCCGCCCTCAACGGCCCGGTCGCCGACTCGCTCGAGGGGCAGGTCACCGGGCTGCGCAAGGACAACCAACACTGGCGTCAGACGGTCAGCAACATGGAGAAGCAACTCGCGCTGGAAGAGGAGTTCGCCGAGGAGATCTCCCAGGTCGTCCTGCCCGGCACCCTCGCCGGGCGTCGGGTCGTGGTGCTCAGCCTGCCCAACGGGCGTGACCACACCGAGGGCGTGCTGAAGAAGCTCCAGCTGGCCGGGGCCACCATCACCGGTCAGGTCGACCTGCAGGACAAGTTCATCAACCCGGACAACAACTCCAACCTGCTGGAGTTGGCCGTCACCGCGGCCCGCCCGACCGCGCAGACCACCGGCCTGCCGGGCAACGGGCACGGCGTGGAGACCTCCAGCGCTCTGCTGGCCAGCGTCCTGCTGGACCGGGCCCAGGGCGTCACGCCGGTGAGCGACGCCGACCGGCGGGCGGTGCTCGCCGCCTACAACAACGCCGGCTACCTGACCACCGACAGCAACAAGGTCACCGCCTCGGCGGAGGCGGTCGTCGTGGTCAGCGGTCAGCCGTACGTCGACAAGGACTCCGACAAGCGGGACGAGTCGGTCGTCAAGATCGCCGAGCAGTTCGACCGCACCGGGTCGATCGTGGTGGCCGGCAACGGTTCCGTCGGCGGCAACCTGGTCGGCGTGGTGCGCGGCGACCCGGTGCTCGCCCAGACCATCTCCACGGTCGACAACGCCAACACCGTGCAGGGCCAGGTGGTCACCACCCTCGCCCTGGTGCAGCAACTCACCGAGAAGAAGGCAGGGCAGTACGGCGTCGGCGACAATGCCCCGTCGCTGCTGCCTAGACTGCCCCAGTGAGCGAACGACGTACCCCCGTGTCCGGATCCGACCAGGTGGCGTGTTGCCGCGCCAGCGAGGTGGCGGCGTGAGCGCGCTGGGCCGGCTGCTGATCGCCGGCGCGGGAGCCGCGGCGGCCCGGTACGCGCTGCGTGAGGCCCGCACCTCGCCGGCCGGGCCCGCGTTGGAGCGCACCAACTTCCGTGGCCGCACGGTGAGCCTGGCCGCCGGGCCGGCGCTGGCCGCCGGCGCGGCTGCCGCTGGCGCGTTCGGCGCCACCGGCGGCGCGGCCGGTGGAGCCGCCCTGGTCGCCGGTCTCGGCGCGGGCGGCGTCGGCCTGTACGACGACGTGGTCGGCGCGCGCCCGGAGCAGAAGGCGGCCAAGGGCTTCGCCGGGCACCTCGCCGCGCTGCGCGAGGGGCGGGTCACCGCCGGTCTGGTCAAGGTCGTCGGGGTGGGTGCCGCCGGGCTGGGTGCCGCCGCGTTGCTCGCCGCCGACCCCCGGGTCGCCGCGCACCCGCGCCGGCAGCGGCACGGCGCGTTCGGTCGGGGTGTCGACGTGCTGCTCGGCGCCGGCGTGATCGCCGGCACGGCCAACCTGCTGAATCTGCTCGACCTGCGGCCGGGCCGCGCCCTCAAGTCCGGGCTGCTGCTCGCCGCGCCGCTGACCGGTGGCCCGCAGGGCGGCATCGCCGCGGGCGCGGCCGGCGCCGCCGCCGGCCTGCTCCGCGACGACCTGGCCGAGGACGTGATGCTCGGCGACAGTGGCGCGAACGCGCTCGGGGCGCTGCTCGGCGTCGCGCTCGCCGCCCGTACCGGCCCGCTCGGCCGGGCCGGTCTGCTCGCCGTCCTCGCCGGGCTCACCGCCGCCAGCGAGAAGGTCAGCTTCACGGCGGTGATCCAGCGGACCCCGGGGCTGCGCGAACTCGACGCACTGGGCCGACGCGCCGACTGACGTGACCAGACCGGCACCCCTCGCCGGCGCCGGCCGGCTGGCCGGGGCAGCCGCGCTCATCGCCGTCCTCACCGTGGCCAGCCGACTCGCCGGGTTCGGCCGCACCGCCGTGTTCACCTGGGTGGTCGAGCAGAGCGACCTCGGCGGCATGTACGTCATCGCGAACACGGTGCCGAACATCGTCTTCGAGATCGTCGCGGGCGGGGCGTTGGCCAGCCTGGTCGTGCCCCTGCTGGCCGGGGCGGTCGCGGCCGAGGACCGGCGGGCGGTGGCGGCCACCACCGGCGCCCTGCTCACCTGGACGGTGAGCCTGCTGGTTCCCCTCGCCGTGCTCGTCGTCCTGTTCGCCGACCCGATCATCTCGCTGATCAGCGAGGGACGATCGGCGGCGGAACTCGCCGCCGGCGCCCGGATGCTGCGCGTGTTCGCCCCGCAGTTGCCGCTCTACGGGATCGGCATCGTGCTCACCGGCGTCCTGCAGGCACACCGACGCTTCGCCTGGCCGGTCATCGCGCCGCTGCTGTCCAGCCTCACCGTGGTCGTCGTCTACGTGGCCTTCGGCGCCGCCCAGGGGCGGGGCGTGTCGGTGGCCCAGGTGGGCCGCAGCGGCGAACTGCTCCTCTCCGGCGGCACCACTGTGGGCGTGGTCGTGCTGTCGCTCTCGCTGCTGATCCCGCTGCGCCGGCTGCGGCTACGGCCCCGGTTCGGGTACGCCTTCACCGCCGACGCGCGGGCCCGGATCGGCGGGCTCGCCACGGCCGGCGCGGTGACGGTGGCCGCACAGCAGATCGCGCTCCTGGTGGTCCTGAACCGGGTCTCCGGGGGCCCCACCGGCTCCCCACAGGTGTTCAACCTGGCCCAGGCGATCTATCTGCTGCCGTGGGCGGTCCTCGCCGTGCCGTTGGCGGTGGCGTCCTATCCCACCCTGGCCGCCGCCAGCGCGGCCGGGGACGAGGACGGCTACCGACGGACCCTCTCCGGCGCGACGCGGGGCGTGCTGCTCTTCAGCTGCCTGGGCGTCGCGGCGTTGATCGGTACCGCGCAGCCGATCGCCGCCCTCTTCTACCCGGACAATCCGGCGTCCACAGCGGCGGCCATCAGCGGGTTCGCGCCGGGACTGCTCGGCTACGGCCTGTTCGCGCTGCTGTCCCGGGCGCTGTACGCGCGCGGCGACACCCGGTCGGCGACGGTGGCGATCACCCTCGGCTGGCTGGTCGTTCCGGCCGTGGCGGTGCCGTTGACGGTGCTGCTGCCCACCGCCGACCGGGTGCTCGCCCTGACGTCCGCCAACTCGGTGGGGATGCTGGTGCTCGGCGCGTTGCTGCTCGTGGCGGTGCGGCGCGGCGCCGGCCGCCCCGCCCTCGCGGGTGCGGCCCGGGCCGGGGCGGCCGGTGGCCTCGCCGGAGTGCTCGCCGGGCTCGCCGGGCTGGGCCTCACCCGTTGGCTCAACGGGTCGGACGACGGCACCCCGACGATCGCGGCGGCGTTGGGTCAGGGCATGCTGTCCGGGGTTCTGGTTGGGGTGGTGTTCCTCGCCGTGGTCTGGTTCGTCGACCGGCGGGACGTAGCGCCACTGCTCGCCGGGGCGGTGCGGCGTCTGGGCCGGCGGGGGTCGTCCGGCGGTGCGCCGCCGGACGCGGGCTCCCCGCAGCGGGGCGACGGGAAGGAGACGGTGGGCCAGTGAGCGCGGGACATGATCCAGCTCTGCCCGCCGGGTGGTCGGGCACCGTCGCGTTGGTGCTCGCGTCCAGCACCGGTGGGGTCGGCCAGCACGTCCGCTCGGTGGCCCGTGGCCTCGTCGCGGGCGGCGCCACCGTCCTGGTGTGCGGGCCGGCCGCCACACAGGAACAGTTCGACTTCACCGGTGTCGGTGCCCGGTTCGCGCCGGTGGAGATCCCGGCCAGCCCGACTCCGGCCGACGCCCGGGCGGTGCTCGCGCTGCGTCGGGTGCTCGCCGCCGCTCACGTCGACGTGGTGCACGCGCACGGACTGCGGGCCGGGTTGGTCGCCGTGCTGGCCCGTCCGACCGCCCCGCTGGTCGTCACCTGGCACAACGCGGTGCTCGCCGGAGGGCTGCGGGGCGGGGTGTCCCGGCTCGTCGAACGGGTGGTGGCCCGGGGCGTCCGGGTGGCGCTCGGGGCTTCCTCGGACCTGGTGCGACGGGCCGCCGAGGTGGGCGCCGCCGACGCCCGGCTCGCCCCGGTCGCCGCGCCGACGCTGCCCGCGCCGCGTCGACGCCCGGCGGCGGTACGCGCCGAGTTCGGTGTCCGCCCCGACCAGCCGCTGATCCTCTCGGTCGGCCGGCTGCACCCGCAGAAGCGTTACGACGTGCTGATCGACGCGGCGGCCCGCTGGCGTACGCGTACCCCGCCCCCGGTCGTGGTGATCGCGGGCAGTGGGCCGGCGTATCTGCCGCTCGCCGCGCGGACCTCGGCGGCCCGTGCCCCGGTGACCCTGCTGGGGCACCGCACCGACGTGGCCGACCTCCTCGCCGGCGCCGACCTGGCGGTGGTGACCAGCGACTGGGAGGCGCGGCAGCTCTTCGCCCAGGAGGCGCTGCGCGCCGGTGTGCCGCTGGTGGCCACCCAGGTGGGCGGCCTCCCGGAGCTGGTCGGCGACGCCGCCACGTGGGTGCCCGCCGGTGACGTGGACGCTGTCGACGCGGCCGTACGCGCGTTGCTGGACGACCCGGCGGCGCGGGCGGAGCTGGGCCGGCGTGGCGCCGAACGGGCGGCGACCTGGCCGACCGAGGAGGACACCGTCGCCACGCTCGTCGCCCTCTACGCCGAGCTGGCCGGGGATCCCGGTGGCCCGGCGACCGCCCCGGGCTCCGACGCCCCGAGAACGGGACACCGGTGATGTTGCGCCGAATCGCCCCCGCCCTGTTGACAGTGCTCGTGGTGGCGCTGGGCGTCACCGCGCTCGCCGCCCGCCCACCCCAGGGCACCCCGCAACGCACCGCCGACTTCGTGGTGCTCGCCGGGATCGCCGGGCTGCGCTGGGAGGACGTGGATCCGCAGAGCACCCCGACGCTGTGGCGGATGGCCCAGGACGGGTCGATCGGCTCCCTGTCGGTGCGTTCCGCGCACCGGCCCACCTGCCCGGTGGACGGCTGGTTGACCCTCGGCGCGGGCAGCTTCGCCGCGTGGAACGGCAGCCGGTCGGTCGACGGTTGCCCGTCGGCGGGGGTGACTGTCGAACAGCCGGACGGCATCGGCGCGAACCTGCCCGACCAGGAGAGCGTGGTCCAGTACAACCAGCAGCGACTGCCCTGGGGTGCAATGCCCGGCTCGTTGTCCGAGTCGGTGCGGTGCTCCGTCGCCGTGGGCCCGGGCGCGGCGGTGGCCGCCGCCCGACCGTTCGGCCGTGTCGACCGGTACGCGTCCGGGCTGCCGGCCGACCCGCGGCCGCTGCTCGGCTCGTGTGTGCTGAGCATCGTCGACCTCGGCACTGTCGAGGGGGGGGATCCGGCGACCCGCGCCGAGGAGGCCCGCGCGGCGGACGCCGAGCTGGCCCGGGTGCTGGCGGCGCGACCCCCACGGTCGTTGGTGCTGGTCGCGGGGATCTCCGATACCGCCCAGCCGGCACGGCTGCACGTGGCGGTCGCCGACGGGCCGGGCTGGGAGCGGGGGTGGCTCACCTCGGCCAGCACCGGCCGAGACGGGTACCTGCAACTTGTCGACCTCGCGCCGACCGCCCTCGCCGCGTTGGGCCGGCCCATGCCGGAGAGGCTCTTCCTCGGCCGTCCGGCGATCAGCACCGGTGGCCGTCCGGCCGACCTGGCCGAGGCCATCGACGCTCCGGCGAGCGCCGACCGGGAGGCGGCCGCCCAGCGCTCCGTCTCCGGTGTGTTCTTCGCGCTGCTCGCCGGGGTGCAGGTGCTGCTGGCGCTCGCCATCCTGCCGCTGCTGCGCCGGGCCCGTCCGCACGCCGGCCCGGCCGGCCCGACGCCCGTCTCCGGGCGGATCGTGGCGGTGGTGGAGCTGCTGCTGGTCGCCGCGGCGTTGACGGTGCCGGCGGCGCTGCTGGCCGACGCGGTGCCCTGGTGGCGCGGTGAGCACCCCGGGTGGATCTTCGCCGGGGTGACAGCGCTGCTGGTGGCCGCCGGCACCGCCGCGGTGCGGTTCGCCCCCGGGTACGCGGGCACCCTCGGACCCCTCGGCGCGGTGGCTGGCCTCACCACGCTCGTGGTCGGGCTGGACGTGCTCACCGGGGCCCGCCTCCAGCTCAACGGCGTGGTCGGCTACTCCGCGTTGCAGGGCGGCCGGTACGCCGGGCTGAGCACTGTGGGGTTGGGGGTGTTCCTCGCCGGCGCGTTGCTCACCGGCGGCTGGTTCGCCCAACGGGTGCACCGGGGCTGGCGGCCGGCGGTGATGGTGGCGGTGGGTGGTCTCGCCGTGGTGGTGGTCGGCAGCCCGTACCTGGGTGCCGACCCGGTCGGCGCGATCGCGCTCACCGCGGGGGTGAGTGTCGCCGCCGTGATCAGTGCCGGCGGCTGGTTGACGATCAGCCGGCTGGCCTGGGCCACCATGGCCGCGCTGGCGGTCGGCATCGGGTTCGCCGTGGTGGACCTGCGGCGCCCTCCGGGGGAGCGGGGCAGCCTGGGGCGGTTTCTCTCCGCGCTCGGTGACGGCACCGGCGGGTTCGCGGTGCACCGGTCCAGCACGGAGAACTTCGAGACGTTGGTCAACAGCCCGCTGACCGTGCTGGCGCTGGCCGGCGGGTTGCTGGTGTGGTTCGCCCTGTTGCAGCCGTGGGGTGGCCTGATGCGGCTGTTCGGCATCTACCCGGCGGTCCGGGCCGCGCTGGCCGGCACCGTGGTCGCCGCGGTGCTCGGTGGCGTGCTCGACGGCGCGGCACTGGACCTGATGGGCGCTGCCGCCGCCCTGGTGGTGCCGATGGCCGCCCTGTCGTCGCTGCGGGTGCTCGGGCACGCCGCGGACCGGACCCGGCCGGCAACGGGCCGCCCCCGCGCCGACGACGACTCCGGGCCCGGCGGGGTCGGCCCGGTCGGTGGGGGTGACGGCCCGTCCGGCGGTGGTGGGCCACTGGGCGCGGTGCACCCGCGCCCGATCAGCGGCCCGCCCGCGAGCGCACCGGCGAAGGTCACCCAACCGGCGTCGGACCCTCCGGGCGACCGCCGCGAGGACGCCGACGAGCCGGTCGACCCGACCGCGAGCGGGTCGACTCCGGACCCCACGCCGACGGTGCCCGTACCGCCCCGGCAGGTCTCCCGGTCATCGACGGAGGTTGCCGCGCCCTGAGCGCCGGACCTCGTCCGGATGGCCCGGAGGTGTCGCAGCCGGGGTGCGGCCTGCGGGTACCCGCCCGGGAGGTGTTACCGTCGAATCCCGTGGATCGCGTGATCACTTTGCTGATCAAGCACGGCGGTCTGCATGACCGCGACAGACGACACGGGAGCAGGCCTTGGCCCCATCAGCACGGACGACCAGGCACATTTTCGTCACCGGGGGCGTCGCCTCCTCGCTGGGTAAGGGCCTCACCGCCTCCAGCCTCGGCAACCTGCTGACCGCGCGCGGGCTGCGCGTGGTGATGCAGAAGCTCGACCCCTACCTGAACGTCGACCCGGGGACGATGAACCCGTTCCAGCACGGTGAGGTCTTCGTCACCGAGGACGGCGCCGAGACCGACCTCGACGTCGGGCACTACGAGCGGTTCCTCGACCGGGCGCTGTCCGGCAAGGCGAACGTCACCACCGGCCAGATCTACTCCGACGTGATCGCCAAGGAGCGGCGCGGCGAGTACCTGGGCGACACCGTCCAGGTCATCCCGCACATCACCAACGAGATCAAGTCGCGGATCCTGGCGATGGCCGACCCGGACGAGGACGGCCAGCTCCCCGACGTGGTGATCACCGAGGTCGGTGGCACGGTCGGCGACATCGAGTCGCTGCCGTTCCTGGAGGCGATCCGTCAGGTCCGCCACGACCTGGGCCGCGACAACTGTTTCTACCTGCACGTCTCGCTGGTGCCGTACCTGGCGCCGTCGGGTGAGCTGAAGACCAAGCCGACCCAGCACTCGGTGGCGCAGCTGCGCAACATCGGTATCCAGCCGGACGCGATTGTGCTCCGCTGCGACCGGGAGATCCCGGTGAAGCTCAAGGAGAAGCTGTCGCTCTACTGCGACGTGGACGCCGAGGCGGTCGTCGCCGCCCCGGACGCCCCGAGCATCTACGACATCCCGAAGGTGCTGCACCGGGAGGGGCTCGACGCGTACGTGGTGCGCCGGCTCGGCCTCTCCTTCCGGGACGTGGACTGGGCCAGCTGGGACGACCTGCTGGAGCGGGTGCACCGCCCCCGGCACACGGTCACCGTCGCGGTGGTCGGCAAGTACGTCGACCTGCCCGACGCGTACCTGTCGGTCAGTGAGGCGATCCGGGCGGCGGGCTTCGGCCACCGGGCCCGGGTGCAGCTGCGCTGGGTGCCCAGCGACGAGTGCGTCACCCCCGCCGGCGCCGCTGCGGCGTTGGCCGGCGTGGACGGCATCCTCATCCCCGGCGGCTTCGGCGTACGCGGCATCGAGGGCAAGATCGGCACCGCCCGGTACGCCCGCGAGGCCGGCATCCCGCTGCTCGGCCTCTGCCTCGGCCTGCAGTGCATGACCATCGAGGTGGCCCGGCACCTGGCCGACCTGGACGGCGCCAACTCGTTGGAGTTCGACGAGCAGGCGGCCCACCCGGTCATCGCCACGATGGCCGACCAGGAGGACATCGTCGCCGGCCGGGGCGACCTGGGCGGCACCATGCGGTTGGGCGCGTACCCGGCGACGCTGACCGAGGGCTCGATCGTCGCCGAGGCGTACGGCAGCACGGAGATCAGCGAGCGGCACCGGCACCGGTACGAGGTGAACAACGCCTACCGGGACGCGCTGACGAAGGCGGGCCTGCACATCTCCGGCACGTCGCCGGACGGCCGGCTGGTCGAGTTCATCGAGCTGGACCGGAGCCTGCACCCGTTCTTCGTGGCCACCCAGGCGCACCCCGAGTTGAAGAGCCGTCCGACCCGTCCGCACCCGCTGTTCGCCTCGTTCGTCAAGGCCGCGGTGGCGTACTCGCAGGCCGACCAGCTGCCGGTCGACCTGGACGCGGCGGCGGAGGCCCCGACGACGCGCAAGGCCGCCCGCAACGGCGCCGCGACCAAGGCGTCGTCGGCCTCGTGAGCGAGCGCAGCGAGCGAACCAGCAGGCTCAGCAGCGTGGCGTCTCGCGCCGTCGTCGAGCGTAGCGAGTCGACGGCGTGAGCGCCGTCGAGCACCGCTACGAGGTGCGTTCCCGGCAGGAGCGGTACCGGGGGCGGATCTTCGACGTGGTCACCGAGGAGGTGACCATGCCGGGCGGCGGCACCGGGCTGCGTGACCTCGTCCGGCACGTGGGGGCGGTGGCCGTGGTGGCGCTCGACGACGCCGGCCAGGTGGTGCTGATCCGGCAGTACCGGCACGCGGTCGGCCGGCACCTGTGGGAGTTGCCGGCCGGCCTGATGGACGTCTCCGGCGAGGAGTTGCCGGCGGCGGCGCTGCGGGAGCTGGCCGAGGAGGCCGACCTCACCGCCGGGCGGGTCGACGTGCTGGTGGACCTGCACAGCTCGCCGGGGTTCACCAACGAGATCGTCCGGGTGTTCCTGGCCCGCGACCTCGGCGACGTGCCGGCCGACGAGCGGCACGAGCGCCACGACGAGGAGGCCGACCTCCAGGTCGTCCGGATCGACCTGGACGAGGCGGTCGCCATGGTCCTGGCCGGTGAGGTCACCAACGCGGCCGCGGTGGCCGGGCTGCTGGCCGCGGCCCGCGCCCGGGACACCGGCTTCACGCAGCTGCGCCGGGCGGACGCGCCGCTGCCGCGCTGAGCGTCGCCGCCGGTCCAGCCGGTGGGGGAGTACGCGCCAAAGGGGCCCCGCGGTCAACCGCGGGGCCCCTTTCGCTGTCTGGTCTAGGAGTCGCGCAGCGGACGGCCCTGCGCGTCCGTACCGCCGTTGACCAGGATGAGGATGCCGTCGATGACGCCCCAGAGAGCGCCGACGCCGCAGGTCACCACGCTCACGACGAGCTGGAGAACGGCGATCTTGGTGTGTCCGGTGTAGAACCGACCGGCACCGAAGGTGCCGAGCAGGATGCCGAGGATGCCCGCGACGATCTTGCTCTTGTCGGAGACGCCCTGTGGGTACCCCGGCTGGGGGTAACCGGGCTGGTAAGGAGGAGTGGTCATGGGCGGACACATTAGTGATCCACTCGCCGGCTGTCCGCACCGCCACCCGGCAGATGGGACGATAATGGTGAAACACTGTCCTGTCGGTTGAGGGTGATGCGCGATCGACGGATCCGGTCGGTGCCTGACACTTCGTCAGGACACCCGGGCACCGGATGCCACTGTGCTGGCTCGCGGCGGCGCCGGGCGCGCCTAGACTGCCGCCGCGGGACCGGTGTACCGCGATGGCAAAGGGGCCGTCGCGGCACCGAGCAGTCGGGGGAGAGCAGCCCCGAAGAGAGGTGTCTGCATCGTGAAGGTCGGAATCCCACGCGAGGTCAAGAACCACGAGTACCGCGTGGCGATCACGCCAGCGGGCGTCAACGAGTTCACCCGCAGTGGCCACCAGGTCTTCGTCGAGTCCGGCGCCGGGGTTGGCTCCAGCATCACCGACGAGGAGTTCGCCACCGCCGGCGCGACGATCCTCGCCACCGCCGACGAGGTGTGGGAGACCGCCGAGCTGGTGCTCAAGGTCAAGGAGCCGATCGCCGAGGAGTACCACCGGATGCGCGAGGGGCAGGTGCTCTTCACCTACCTGCACCTGGCCGCCTCCAAGGAGTGCACCGACGCGCTGATCGACCGCCGGGTCACCGGCATCGCCTACGAGACCGTCGAGCTGCCCGACCGGTCGCTGCCGCTGCTCGCCCCGATGTCCGAGGTCGCCGGCCGGCTCGCCCCGCAGGTGGGCGCCTTCTACATGATGCGCACCGGCGGTGGGCGTGGTGTGCTGCCCGGCGGTGTCTCCGGCGTGTACGCGGCCAAGACCGTGGTCATCGGCGCCGGCGTCTCCGGCATGAACGCCGCCGCGATCGCGCTGGGCCTGCAGTCCGAGGTGCTGCTGCTGGACAAGAACGTCGCCCGGCTGCGGCAGGCCGACGCGATCTACCGGGGCCACCTGCAGACCGTCGCCTCCAACGCGTACGAGGTCGAGCGGGCCGTGCTCGACGCCGACCTGGTCATCGGCGCGGTGCTGGTGCCCGGCGCGAAGGCCCCGACGCTGATCTCCAACGAGCTGGTCTCCCGGATGAAGCCGGGCAGCGTGCTTGTCGACATCGCCATCGACCAGGGCGGCTGCTTCGAGGACTCGCGCCCCACCACGCACGCCGACCCGGTCTACAAGGTGCACGAGTCGATCTTCTACTGCGTCGCGAACATGCCCGGCGCGGTGCCGAACACCAGCACCTACGCGCTGACCAACGTCACCCTGCCGTACGCCCTCGAACTGGCCAACCAGGGCTGGCGCGAGGCGCTGCGCAACGACCCGGCGCTGGCGCTGGGCCTCAACACCCACGCCGGTCAGGTCACCTACGGCCCGGTGGCCGAGGCGCACGGCATGGACGTGCTCCCGCTGGCCGACGCGCTGGCCTGAACGGTGGCGGGCTGACCGGCGGCACGGACACCGCCGGCGTGGGTGCTCCACCCACGCCGGCGCTGCGCCGTGCCGTTCGCGGTTACCTCGACCACCTGACCGTCGAACGTGGCCTCTCCGCGAACACGCTCGCCTCGTACCGTCGGGATCTGGACCGCTATCTCGCGACCCTGGCCGAGGCCGGCGTCACCGACCTCGCGTCGGTCGGCGCCGGCCTCGTCGAGTCGCACCTGGCGCGGCTGCGCGCCGGCGACGACGTCCACCCGCCGCTGGCGGTGTCCTCCGCCGCCCGCGCGGCCAGCGCGGTACGCGGCCTGCACCGCTTCGCGCTGCGCGAGGGGTTGGCCGGCGCCGATCCGAGCCGCGACGTCCGCCCGCCCACGCCGCCCCGGCGGCTGCCCCGGGCGCTTCCGGTCGACGACGTGGTCCGGCTGCTGGAGACGGCCGCTCCGATCACCGCGACCGGCGACGACGCGCCCCTCGCGCTGCGCGACCGGGCGCTGCTGGAGTTCCTGTACGGCACCGGCGCGCGCATCTCCGAGGCGGTCGGCGCCGCCGTGGACGACCTCGACACCGACGAGGGCACGGTGCTGTTGCGCGGCAAGGGCGGCCGGGTGCGGCTGGTGCCCATCGGCGGGTATGCCGTCGACGCGGTCCGCGCCTACCTGGTCCGGGCGCGCCCCGGGCTGGCCGCCGCCGGCCGGGGCACCCCGGCGGTGTTCCTCAACGCCCGCGGCGGCGCGCTGTCCCGCCAGGGCGCCTGGGGCATCCTGCGCCGCGCCGCCGACCGGGCCGGGCTGCCCGTTGACGGGCCCGCAGCCGTCTCCCCGCACACCCTGCGCCACTCGTACGCCACCCACCTGCTCGACGGCGGCGCCGACGTCCGGGTGGTCCAGGAACTGCTCGGCCACGCGTCGGTGACCACCACCCAGGTCTACACGTTGGTCACCGTGGAGCGGTTGCGCGAGGTGTACGCCACCGCGCATCCGCGCGCCCTGGGCTGAACCGGTCGCTGTCGACGCCGACACGCCGGGCCGGTGCCGAACCCCCTGCTGGTCGGTGGCGTACAGTCGGCATCGGCGCGGACCTCCTGGAGCGACACGACCGGGGTGCGCAGCGGCGCCGCGAAGGACGTCGGACGGCTCCGACGCCGGGTGGGTCGTCGGGAGGGGGCAACGAGCACATGGCTGGCAACGGTGACCGTGCCGAGACCTGGACGTCGGAGCTCCGCGAGCAGCAGGCCACGCTCGGCGCGGACCTGGGTCCGGCGGACCCGGCTGCCTACACGATGCGTAAGCCCATTCCCGAGCCGATGCCCACCGATCGGCACGGCCCCGCGCGCATCATCGCGATGGCCAACCAGAAGGGTGGCGTCGGCAAGACCACCACCACCATCAACCTGGGCGCGGCGCTCGCGGAATATGGCCGCAAGGTGCTGCTGGTCGACTTCGACCCGCAGGGCGCGCTCTCGGTGGGCCTGGGCGTCAACCCGCACAACCTCGACCTGTCCATCTACAACCTGCTCATGCAGGACGACATCATCGCCGAGGACGTCGTCATCAAGACCGACGTGGCGGGGCTGCACCTGCTGCCGGCCAACATCGACCTCTCCGCCGCCGAGATCCAGCTCGTCAACGAGGTCGCCCGTGAGATGGCCCTGGCCCGGGTCCTGCGCACGGTCCGCAAGGAGTACGACTACATCCTGATCGACTGCCAGCCGTCGCTCGGCCTGCTGGCGATCAACGCGCTGACCGTCGCACACGGCGTGCTCATCCCGCTGGAGTGCGAGTTCTTCAGCCTGCGCGGTGTGGCGCTGCTGCTGGACACCATCGACAAGGTGCGCGAGCGGCTCAACTTCGACCTGGAGCTCGAAGGCATCCTCGCCACCATGTACGACAGCCGCACCACGCACTGCCGCCAGGTCCTTCAGCGTGTGGTGGAGGCGTTCGGCGACAAGGTCTACCAGACGGTCATCACCAAGACGGTGAAGTTCCCCGAGTCCACCGTGGCCGGTGCCCCCATCACGACGATGGACCCGGCCTCCTCCGGGGCACGTAACTACCGTCAGCTGGCCCGCGAGGTGATCGCCGCCCAGTCGGAGCGGTAGCCGGAACGCCCGGTGCCCGACTCGTGGACTACGGTCGTCCGGTGACCGCGCCACCCCTCGACCCGCCCGAGACCGCCGACGCGGCAGTGGTCGACGGTGTGCCGCCCGCCGATCCCGCTGCCAGTGGCTTCACTGTTCGGCTGGCCAACTTCACCGGCCCGTTCGACCTGCTGCTGCAACTGATCGGCAAGCACAAACTCGACGTCACCGAGGTGGCCCTGCACACGGTCACCGACGAGTTCATCGCCTACATCAGGGCGATGGGCGACGACTGGGACCTGGACGAGGCCAGCGAGTTCCTGCTGATCGCCGCGACCCTGCTCGACCTGAAGGCGGCCCGGCTGCTGCCCGCCGCCGAGGTGGAGGACGAAGCCGACCTCGCCCTGCTGGAGGCACGGGACCTGCTCTTCGCCCGGCTGTTGCAGTACAAGGCGTACAAGGAGGCGGCGGCGCACATCGCCGAGCTGGAGGCCGTCGGCGGCCGGCGCTATCCGCGCGCGGTCAGCCTGGAACCCCGCTACGCCGAGGCGCTGCCCGACCTGGTGCTCGGCATCGGCCCCCAGCGGCTGCTGAAGCTGGCCGTGAAGGCGATGACTCCGAAGCCGGTGCCGGAGGTCTCCATCGCCCACGTGCACATGGTGCGGGTCAGTGTCCGGGAACACGCGGCCATCCTCGCCGCCCGGCTGCGCCGGGCCGGCACCGCCACGTTCTCGCTGCTCTGCGCCGACTGCGAGGCCACCCTGGAGGTGGTGGCCCGGTTCCTCGCCCTGCTGGAGCTGTACCGGGAGGGCCTGGTCTCGTTCGTTCAGGAGCAGGCCCTGGAGGAGCTGACGGTGCGCTGGACCGGCCCGGCCGACGGCGACACCGAGCTGCACGTCGACGAGTACGCCGGAACCCCGGCTGACCCGGAGCCACCGGGGCCTGGTGGGCCTGAGCCGCCGGGGGCTGAGCCGGCGGGGGCTGGATCTGAGCCGGCGGGGCCCGAGCCTGCGTCGGTGGAGCACGGCTCTGAGTCGGTGGGGGAGGCCGGCGGGCCGGACGGGACGGGAATGACGGAGGGTGCGCGGGATGACTGACGAGCAACGCCGGGACTCGCTGGCCGACCAGGCTGCCGCCTGGGTGCCCCCGTGGGACCGCCCCCGCCCGCCCGCCACCGAGGACACCCCCACGCCACCGGACGAGTCCGCCGCAGCACCGGACGCCTCGGGTGGGCCGGATGCTGCCGAACTGGCCTCCGACGAGGTTGGCCCCGCTGAGCCACAGCATGTCGAGGTGGCCTCGGAGGAAGCAGCCTCGGCCTCGGAGGAAGTGGCCTCGGAGGAAGCGGGCTCGGCGGGGCCGGACCTCGGTGGGGTGACGAAGGGCACGGCGGGGGAGTCGGGTGACGCTGGGGACGTACCCCGGCGGCAGCAGGCGGGGCGGCGGCGGGTGACGGCCGCGCCGGAGCCCGCGCCCGAGCTGTCCGACACCGAGCTGCGCGGCGCGTTGGAGGCGATCCTGCTGGTCGTCGACGAGCCGGTCAGCGAGCTGGTGCTGGCCCAGGTGCTGGAGCAGCCGGCCGAGCGGGTCGGGCCGATGCTCGACGAGATCGCTGCCGGTTACACAACGGCAGGGCACGGGTTCGAGCTGCGCCGGGCGGCCGGTGGGTGGCGGCTGTACACCCGGCCGGAATACGCTACGTACGTCGAGCGGTTCGTGTTGGACGGGCAGTCGGTACGACTGACCCAGGCGGCGTTGGAGACGCTCGCCGTGGTTGCGTACAAGCAGCCGGTGACCCGTTCGCGAATCTCAGCCATCCGGGGTGTGAACTGCGACGGGGTCATCCGTACGCTGGTCACCCGCGGCCTCATTGAGGAGTGCGGCACCGAAACGGACAGCGGGGCGTTCCTGTACAAGACCACCACGCTGTTCCTGGAGAAGCTCGGGCTGAACACCGTCGACGAGCTGCCGCCCCTCGCACCCTTCCTGCCCGACGACGTAGAAGAGCTTGCTGATGCGACCCGATAACCGTTCCCCGAAACCCGACGCGCCCGTCTACGAGGGGGCTGAGCGCCTGCAGAAGGTTCTCGCCGCCGCCGGCGTGGGTTCCCGGCGCGCCTGTGAGGACCTGATCTTCCGCCGCCGGGTCACCGTGGACGGGCGGGTCGCCAAGCTCGGCGACAAGGTCGACCCGGCCACCTCCGTGATCCACGTGGACGGGGAGCGCCTCCAGGTCGACATCCGCCTGGTCTACGTGGCGATGAACAAGCCGCGTGGGGTGGTCACCTCCATGGCGGACGACAAGGGACGCAACGAGCTGGCCGACTTCATCGGCGCCCGGCTGGAGCAGCGGGTCTACCACGTGGGGCGCCTCGACGCGGACAGTGAGGGCCTGCTGCTGCTCACCAACGACGGCACCCTCGCGCACAAGCTCATGCACCCCTCGTACGAGGTGCTGAAGACGTACCTCGCCGAGGTGGTCGGGCCGATCCCGCGCAACCTGAGCAAGCGCCTGTTGGCCGGCGTCGAGCTGGAGGACGGGCCGGTCAAGGTCGACTCGTTCAAGGTGGTGGACACTCTGGGCAAATCCGCCCAGGTGGAGCTGAGTCTGCACGAGGGCCGCAAGCACATCGTCCGGCGGCTGATGGACGAGGTCGGCCACCCGGTCACCCGGCTGGTGCGTACCGCGATCGGTCCTATCCGGCTCGGTGAACTGCGGACCGGACGGCTCCGGCGGTTGACCAACGCCGAGGTCGCCGCCCTGTTCAACGCGGTGGGTGACTGACCCCCGAGTTCGGGGTACGGCAGCCGGTAGGCTCCACCGATGGCCGGGACGCGGCCGCCCGGGTGGCGTGGGTCGCCTCCGGCGGCGTCGCGCGCGGGTTCGTGAACGCACCCGGGCATGATTGATGACGATTGACAACCGCTTGCGGCGCCAGCTCACCGGGCGATCCGTGAGGTACGGGCTGAGGAGGACACGGTGGAGGAAAACGTACGGTTCGGGCGATGTGTGGTCGCTGTGGACGGGCCGTCCGGGTCGGGTAAGTCCACCGTGTCGCGGCGGCTCGCCGCCGGCATCGGTGCGCGCTACCTGGACACCGGGGCGATGTACCGGGCGATCACGTGGGCCGTGCTGCGCTCCGGCGTGGACCTCACCGACGCCGCGTCGGTGGCGAAGGTCGCCGGCGAGGTCAACCTGCGCATCGGCACCCACCCGCAGGGGTACGCCGTGACCGTCGACGGTGTGGGCGTGGACGCGGAGATCCGTGGCGCCGAGGTGACCGGCGCGGTTTCCGCCGTCGCCGCCGTGCCGGCTGTTCGTGAGCTGCTCGTTACCCGGCAGCGCGAGATGATCGCCAACGCTGGTCGGATGGTGGTCGAGGGTCGTGACATCGGCTCGATCGTGGCGCCGGACGCCGACCTGAAGGTCTTCCTGACCGCCTCCGAGGCGGCCCGTGCAGCCCGGCGCAGCGCCGAGGACGCCGCCGACGTGGCGGCCACGGCCGCCGACCTGGCGCGGCGGGACCGTCTCGACTCGACCCGCAAGGTCAACCCGCTGGCCCAGGCGCCCGACGCGGTGGTGCTGGACACCACCGAGCTGGGCATCGACGAGGTCGTGGCGCGGATGCGCGACCTGCTCACCGAGCGGGGCGTGGCATGAGCGAGGGTGCAGGGTGGGTCGAGCTTCGTGAGCCCGAGCTCGTCGTCGAGGAACCGAGCGGCCCGCAGCCGGTGGTGGCTGTGGTCGGCCGCCCCAACGTGGGCAAGTCGACCCTGGTCAACCGGATCATCGGCCGCCGGCAGGCGGTCGTCGAGGACGTTCCTGGCGTGACCCGCGACCGGGTCCCGTACGACGCGCAGTGGAACGGCCGGGCGTTCACAGTGGTGGACACCGGCGGTTGGGAACCGGACGCGAAGGACCGGGCCGCGGCCATCGCCGCGCAGGCCGAGACGGCGGTCGTCACCGCCGACGTGGTGCTCTTCGTGGTCGACGCGATGGTGGGCTCCACCGACGTCGACGAGGCAGCGGTGAAGATGCTGCGGCGCAGCGCCAAGCCGGTGATCCTGGTGGCCAACAAGGCCGACAACAACTCCATCGAGATGGAGGCCACCTCGCTGTGGTCGCTCGGTCTCGGTGAGCCGTTCCCGGTGTCCGCGCTGCACGGACGCGGCTCCGGCGACCTGCTGGACGCCATCCTCGCCGCGCTGCCGGAGGCACCGGCGATCGTGGAGAACCGTCCGCGCGGGCCGCGCCGGGTGGCGCTGGTCGGCCGGCCGAACGTCGGCAAGTCCAGCCTGCTCAACCGGTTCTCCGGTGAGGAGCGGGCGGTCGTCGACTCGGTGGCGGGCACCACAGTGGACCCGGTGGACAGCCTTGTCGAGATCGGCGGTCAGACCTGGCAGCTGGTGGACACCGCCGGACTGCGCAAGCGGGTCGGCAAGGCCAGTGGCACCGAGTACTACGCCAGCCTGCGTACCGCCGGCGCGATCGAGGCCGCCGAGGTGGCCGTGGTGCTGCTGGACTCCAGCGAGCCGATCAGCGAGCAGGACCAGCGGATCCTGTCGATGGTGACCGAGTCGGGCCGGGCGCTGGTCATCGCGTTCAACAAGTGGGACCTGGTCGACGCCGACCGTCGGTACTACCTGGACAAGGAGATCGACCGGGAGTTGCGCCGCATCCCCTGGGCGATCCGGCTGAACCTGTCGGCGATGACCGGCCGCGCCGTGGACAAACTGGCCCCCGCCCTGAACAAGGCGTTGGCCAGCTGGGAAACCCGCGTGCCGACCGCGCACCTCAACCAGTGGCTCACCGCGCTGGTGCAGGCCACCCCCCACCCGGTACGTGGTGGACGGGCGCCGCGGATCCTGTTCGCGACGCAGGCCGGTGTGGCGCCGCCACGGTTCGTGCTCTTCACCACCGGCCCGCTGGACGCCGGCTACCAGCGCTTCGTCGAGCGCAAGCTCCGCGAGGAATTCGGGTACGAGGGCAGCCCGATCGAGATCTCGGTCCGCCCCCGTAAGAAGCTCGGCCCCGGCGGCAGAGGCAAGGCGCACGGCTGACCGGTTCGATTTGCGTTCGAATGCCGGATGGGCGGACCCCGCCCATCCGGCATTTCCCTGTCCAACCCCACCCTCCTAGGACGCTCTAGGGGGTGTGCGGTAGCTCGTTGTCGGGTGGTTCGAATAGCCCGCGATGCCGGTGGGGCCTGTGCGGACGACTCGGAGCTGCTGCGCTAAGCTGTACCGGCTGCCGCGGGGGAAACCACGCGGGGGCGGGACGTGGCGCAGCTTGGTAGCGCACTTGACTGGGGGTCAAGGGGTCGTCGGTTCGAATCCGGCCGTCCCGACTGGTATTCACCAGCGGATATAGAAGATCATGTGTGGTCTTGCGGTAACGCTGGCGGTAACGGAGATCGCTTAACGTGGGTTGCATCCCTCGATCCCGTTACTGCGGAGGTGCAGCCTCATGGCTGTCTACAACTACCGCCTCGCCAACGGCCAGACCCGCTGGTTCTTCATCATCGACCTCCCGCCCGACGTGAGGGGGGCGCCGCCAGCACAAGCGGCAGGGGTTCCCCAATCAGGCCGCTGCCCTCAAGGCGGAGCAGGACGCACAAGCCGCCTACGGCGGAGCAGACCTCGGGGCCGACGGCACCGTCGCTGCCGAGTTGGAGAGCTGGCTCAACGAGCGCGAACTGGACGTCCAGGAGACGACGCTCAGCAACTAGCGGGACATCATGCGCTGCTACGTGGTGTAGGTTCCAGCGGCTGGGAAGTGGTCGCTGAAGGTGATGGCGGAGGCGTTCAAGGCGGGTTTCCAGCGCATCGTCCATCGGGTTCTGCCTGCTCCGGTGGGGTCCACGGACCGGGTCACCAGATACAGACACTTCAACGCGGCCAGCTCGTTCGGGAAGTGGCCGCGAGCCTTGATCGCCCGCCAGTAGCGGGCGTTCAACGATTCGATCGCGTTCGTAGAGCAGATGACGGTGCGGATCTCCAGGTCGTAGTCGAGGAACGGGACGGGCCTTTGTCGGCCGCGTCGCAGAGCGTCGTCGACGATCGCGTCGAACAGTTCACTCTTCAATGTGCGGCTCACAGTCTCAGCAGCAGGTCGCGGACCGCGACGGGCTGAGACAGGAACGGGTGGTGGCCCGCGTCGAGCTCGACGACACGGCCGGCCCGGCGAGCGAACTCGCGCTGCAATCGGACCGGGGTGCCTGCGTCTCGGGTGCACACGAGGTACGTCGAGGGCACGTCCTTCCATGCGGCCGCCCCGACCGGCTCCCCGATCACCTGCACGCTCTGACGGGCGAGATGATCAGCCGCCTGGGACTGGGCGTCATCGTCGCAGTCCTGCAGGAATGTGCCCACAAGCAGCTCGGGGCGGACTCCGAACGTCCCGGCGTTGGTGTCGATGTTGAGGAATGGTGCGGGGGTGCCGTCACCGAAGTCTGACAAGCTCTGCCCAACCTCAGGCAGGTAGCTGGAGATCAGCAGCAGGTGGCGCACCGATCCAACGCCCGCGGCCGCCGCCGCCGTCACGATGCCGCCATAGCTGTGAGCGACCACGATGGTCGGCTCGTCGCTGTCCTGCAGCACCTGCCGCACGGCGCCGACGTCTTCGGTCAACCCCGGGCCACCGGCACCTCCCGGCGCGCCGGCCTCTCCGCAACTCGGGAGCGCCGGGGCCACGCTCGCCACCCCCCGCTCCTCCAGCAATCCGGTCATGCGGTGCCACCACCACCAGCCATCCCGCACGCACGCCCCGTGCACGAATACGACCCTCATCGCCACCTCCGCGTTCACTGTTACTGCCGTCCCACCCACAGTAGACGTATCGGCAGTTACGTGAAAAAGTGTGCCGGTGGGACGGCGACCTCAACCCGAGATCAAGAAGCGGCTGCTCGACGCGTGCACCGACTACGCGCTCGAGCACGGCCTGCCCGACAGGCTCGAACCACTGGCCTCCGCCGCAGGCACCTCCACCCGCATGCTGATCTATCATTTCGGCACCCGCGACGTTCTCCTGCGCGCCGTTCTTGAGCACGCGCGGCAACGCCAGCTCACCACTTTCGGTGACCTGCTGCGCGTACGACCCGATCAGCCCTACACCGCCACGCTGGCGAACGCCTGGAGGTTCATAACCGGTCCCGAAGGGCAGCCTTACTTGGGAATGTTCGGGCAGTGGCGGGAAAGCGCCGCGCAGCAACTATTGCCCGATTTTCGCCGGATGGCGACGACTAACTGGCTCGGGCCGCTCGAAAAAGGCTTGAGCAGCATCGATCGGCCAGAGCTCGCTACCCTCGTCCTCGCGGTCATTCGCGGTCTCCTCATGGACCTCGATGCCACTGCCGACAGCACCCGAACAGATAGGGCGTTCTCCGGTTTCCTCAGCACACTCGATCAACAGATCGTCCCCAACCGTTGATCCGTACCCAGCTGGGGACACCAACCCGTACGCCGACAGAGGGCTACGCGGACCCCCCCCGAGTCGGGATTTCGGGCGGAGGTGCAAGCCCAGCCGGCCATGGCCCGCAGCGACAAGTTGGTCGACATCGTCGTCGACCACTCACCTAACGACTTTGCCGGGGCCCTGGGTCCTGCACCACGTCGAAACGAACCGCTCCGCACGATGAAAATGGCTCACTAATGTCAGTGGACAGCTGGCCCCGGCGCCCCATGACAAGATGCGCGACCTCGTGCTCTGCGGTCGCTACGAGATCGATGGAGGACGCCGGGCCACATCGGACGAGTTGGCGGAGCGAGTCCTCGATGCGGTCGTGAGGGCATTGCTTGCCTCCACCGACGTCAAGCAGCAAATTCGTGAGCTTCCACCGTTAGACAGCCTGCCTCCCAGCGCCACCATGGCAGACGTCCGTACCGAACAGCGGATAGCGATATTCACGCCACCGGAACCCTGCTCCAGCTACGGCTCACCGATCATCAAGGAAGCTTGGCTGAATGTGGGGTACGCCGAGCCATCGAGACGAACGGGCAGAGACAAGAGCGACCAGACATGAGCTGCCCCGCTACCACGAAACCGGATCCGCCGTGCTTGTTTGTGCGGTAGTCCTGACCGGGTACAGCTCTTCGGCTGCGGAGCACCCTGCCGCACCCGTCATGTCCTCGGTGGCCAGTCCAGCATCAGCTTCGCCTCAACCTTCGGCCATCACTCGGGCCCCTCAGCCTTCGGCTATCACGCCCACCCATGCCTGGGACCGGCTCTGGGCCGAAGAAAAACTCCACGACAAGTTGAGCGTCAAGGAAGTCGGTCTATCCGACGCCCGTCTTCCTGACCAAGGTGAGGACCTCTACGACAGGCCGCTGCAGCGCCTCGTACGCCGCGATATGAGCGCCTCCTTGCTCCGGGTCCGCGCCGAGGCCCCCCAGCTCGCCGACCAGCTGGGCTGGCAGTTGCAGGCGGTGCCACCCGCTTGGTGCTCGATCGTGCTGCCGTCACGTACCCCGCAGCAATTGGCCGCACACGTTGCGGAAGCCAACGCGAGGGGGCAGGAGTTCGCCCGCAGGCTGGGTGTCAAATGAGAGCCGCCGGTCGACCGGCGGAAACAGCGGTTGTTGACCTTCACACGTGACGAGGTCGGCCGCCGCGTCTGCCCGCGCGGCGCGATGACCTGGTCGGTCAACTGGGACGTGACGAACGGCAACCGCTTCGCCAACACGGTCGGCCCGCACCTGGACGCGCTGCCCTGAGACCGGCACCGCCGGCACGGATCCCGCAACGGGATCCGTGCCGGGTGGGCCGATCAGATGAACGCGAGCGAGCTGAAGAACGCCGGGTAGCAGTCGACATAGATGTCGTAGACGCCGGGCGGCACGTGCACGGGGCCCAGGGTGGCCCCGTTGGAGCACCGGGCGCTGACCGCGGTCGTCGGCTGGCCGGTGAGGGTGCAGCCCTGGAACACGATCAGCCACGGGTCGACGTACTGCCCGGCGTACGGGCAGGAGCCCGACATCACCGAGAAACCGCCGCCCTTCGCCGGTGAGGCGGCGGCCGCCGTCGACGTCGTGACGCTCAACGTGCCGGCGGAGCTCGCCGATGCCCGCTCGGCTCCGATGGCGGCGACAGCCGCGTCGCCGCTCGGCGCGGGTGCCGCGACCGCCGCGGACGGTGCGGCCATGAACGCGGCGAGCATCGCCGTCGCGGCCAACAGCAGACTGGATGCGCGGAGAATGCCGGATCGTGCTCCGGCGGAGGGTCGACTACGCCATGTCATAACCAGAACCACCTCTCGATTGCTGTGCGATCTGCGGATGCCGGGGCGCGTACCTGGTCGCGCCCGACCCGGCCGGGCCGTCGTCCGACGTCCATGGCGAAGCGTTCCAAGGTGCCGGTGGCCGGGTCTTCGTGATATTGCGAGAACCGGGTCGCCGGCGTACCCCGGTTCTTGCGAATGTCCGCAAGGCTGTCCGGTCCGCGTCAACCGGGCGGAGTGGCCGGAACGCATCGATTACCGTTGACCGGCATGGGCGGTCTGTTCAGCCTCTGGCGGCAGCGAGTGGCCGACAACGCCCGCCGGGCGGTGGACGCCTACCAGGAGGAGCTGCTGGAATACCGCAACCTCGCGGCCATGCCGCGGGTGCGGTCGGAGATGCTCGATTTCGCGGTCTTCCTCCGTCAGCGCACGGTCGACCTCGCGGCGGACAGCGCGCCGTTCCACGTGCAGGATCTGGACCTGATGGCCGCGATGGGCCGCCAGCGCGGCGAGAAGGGACTCACCCTGACCGCGCAGCGGCAGGTGCTGCTCGTGCACACCCGGCTGACGCTGCGCGAGGTGTACGAGGCGGCCGGCCCGAACGACATCGCCGCGACGATGCACACGCTCGCCTGGCTGGCTCCCGCGGGACTGGCCGCCCAGGGCGCGTACACCCGGGGCTGGATCGAGGGGCAGCGGCGCACGCTGGCGACCGCCGCCCAGGTGCGGCTGCTGACGGTGATGCTGCTGGCCGGCGACGACAGCGCGACCGACCTGGCGCGCAGCCTGCACATGCCGGTCCCCGACCACGTCGTCGCGACGGTGGTCCGGGTGGCCGGCGGGTCGCCCGGGCCGGACCAGGCGGCGCGGGACGAGTTCGCCGGCGCGCTGCTGAAGACGCACTGGATGCCGCTGAGCTGGCCGGAGCCGCACGAGGTGGTCGCGCTGATCCCCAGCTCACCGGGCGGCCGGCAGCCGGCGGTCGAGCGCGGGCTCGCGCTGGCCCGCGACGTGGCCTCGATGACCGGCCGGCCGTGCGCGGCCGGCACCGCGCCTGGGCGGGTGCGCGCGTTCGGCGACGCCGTGGCGCTGGCCCGGCAGGTCAGCGAGGTCGCACCGGTGCGGGCCGTGCCGCGCCACGCCTACACGGTCACCGACGTCTTCGCCGAGCTGGGCGCCGCCCGACTGGCGGAGGTCGGGCAGTGGCTCCAGGTGGTGGCGGCGCAACTCGACGCCGGCCCCGACCTGGTCGCCACGCTGGACGCCTACTACCAACACGACATGAACCGGCTCGACACCGCGGCCGCGCTGTGCATCCACCCGCGCACGCTCGACTACCGCCTGACCCGGGTGCGCGACCTGACCGGGCTGGAGGCGGGCTCGACCCGCGGCGTACGCGTGCTGAGCACCGCCGTCGCCCGGATCCTCGCCGGCTAGATCAGCAGCCGAGTGAGCTCCATGTTCTTCATACTGATTTAGCTCAGCTTGTTACCGAAACGCATCGAAACCTGTAGCGAGCTGATCATGCCGGACGGGCCTGTGGGGCTCGAGAATTGGGTTACGCCGGCTGAGCTGCAGTTCGCTCGACATCGACCTGGCCGACACGATGAAGGCCATGAGCACATCGCTGATGTACCTGCTGCTTCGCCAGGTTCTACAGATGTTGTCCCAGCTCGCCCGCGATGGTGGGGCCAAGGACGTGGAAATCCTGGTGCTCCGGCATCAGGTGGCGGTGCTGCGCCGACAGGTGCACCGCCCGATCCATCGGCCGGAGTTTTCGGCGAGGGGCGCCGCTCACGTCAGTGATGGAGTGGTGTTTGGAGCTTGGTGCGCGGCAGTCGACCGGATTCGCACCGATCTTGGGCCGCATCTGGGCACCCAAATTTGAGAGCCGTCAGTTAGCGCCCCGGACACGTCCTGCTATCCCGTTGTTAGCTCCTCAGGACCTCGTGCACCCGTTGCCACGCGGCCACACCCATTCCGACAACGACGCCGACGGGCCAGCTCAGCAGCGGACCGCACAATTCCGCCGATTGCGCTATGACGTACATCACGCTATCGGCACGTTTGGCTGGCGTCGATTACGAGGCGTAGTGAATCAAGCTCAGGGAGGCACTGTCATAGATGGCATCCGATGCCATTGGGGTCCTAAGTGGAACCGGTCGGCTTGTGCGCGGTCCAACGGGACCAAGTGAAGAGATCACCAGCCCTATTGTCTCTGCCACTGCTCCTTGATCGATTGGACGTGTGGCATGGGTCGTCGGTGCCGTCGTGGGCTGGCAGCCTGGGTAGCCGCTGCCGTCACCGGCAGTTTGCTCGTCGTTCCTGCCCCCGTGTCCGCCGTTGGGGCGGCTCCGGCGTGTACGGGTGTCGCCCCGTCGGAGGCTGAGGCATCGGCGTTGGCCGCGGCTTGTGCCGAGCCGGTGTCCGTGGACGGTTCCCGCACGGAACTCGCCGAGGTGGTGGCGCAGCCCGACGGGCGGATGCGCTTCGAGGCAGCAGTAGAGCCGCAGCGCACCCGCAAGGACGGCAAGTGGACCGATGTTGACCTCGATCTCGCTCCGGGACCCGATGGTGGGTTGCGGCCGGCGGCATCGGTCGCCGACGTCTCGTTCTGCGCTGGTGGCAACGGCCCGCTGGTGACCCTCAAGCGCGGCGGCAAGACGATGATGATGTCGTGGCCCGGGGGATCATTGCCGGCGCCGGAGGTTTCGGGCGACGCTGTCACGTACCGCAACCTGTTGACCGAGGTGGACCTGGTGGTGCGGGCGACCCGGACGGGGTTCGCTCACGCGCTGGTCGTCAAATCAGCGGCGGCTGCGGCGAATCCGGCAGTGCGCCAGATCCGATTCGGGTTGAGCGGGGACGTGTAGGTGAGCGCCGATCCGGACGGTGGATTGCGCGCGACGGGTGGCGCTCTGTATCGGTCGTTCTTTGAGTTCAAGACGACCGCGAACGGGTGTCGCTCAAGGGCAAGCACATCGAGTCGGCGTACGTCCAGATGAACCTCGGGCACTCCTACTCCTGCGAGAACACTGTCGCGTCGATGTATCTCTCATCTGCGATCGACGCGACGATGAAGTCCAGCTGGTCGAAGATGAAGCTGCCGACGTTCTTGGCCGACGCCTCGGGGCACGCGAACGAGGCCGGCGGCTGCGATCCGCCGCAACCGGACATGATCATGAAGTTCGACGGCGCGACGGTGACCCGTCAGGTGCAGACCGCGGCGACGGATTGGTGGAACACCGTCACGGTCGGGTTCACCGCGCGCTCCTCCGATGGGTCCGGCGAGTCGACGCAGAAGCGGCGGAAGAAGTTCAAGCCGAACGACGCGAAGCTGTATGCGGACTTCGACTCCAAGCCAGGTACGCCGAACGGGTTGCAGGTCGCCGAGGTGGAGTGTCCTGCGTCCGGCGTCCTGACGGTCGGCACCCTGACGCCGAAGTTTTCCGCGGTGTTCCCGGACGCCGATGACAATGACTCCTTGACGGCGGCCTTCGAGTGGATCCAAGTGCCTGCCGGCGGTATGGGCACGGTGACGGACACGTCCCCGGCCCGCAAGGCTCCGCCACCAACACCGCACAGGGCACGAACCCAGGTTCGCCGAGGTGGACATGACGGCGCCGAGCTTCGGCCGCAATGTTCTGCTCGTCAAAGCGGTGGATGCCACCATGAACGAGGGCTCCGGATCCGTGGAGTTCATGGTCACCCGCTCGTCAGGCCCGACGGCCAGATGGGGTTTGGAGACCTACCCGGGGATCAATCAGGCGGCGGCGCTAGCCGACGGTGCGCCCGCTCCGGTCAACTCGCTGGTCACGGCGTCGAACGTGACGTGGACCAATGATGTCCGCCTGGTGGGAGGGCAGACAGCGACGTTCAACGGAACGTCGTCGTACGGCCAGGCCGCCGGGCAGGTTGTCGACACGTCGAAGTCGTACAGCGTGGCCGCGTGGGTTCGGCTGACCGACAAGTCAGCCGACCGGACGCTGGTCAGTAAAGACGCCGCCGGGTGGGCGTCGCTGTACTTCCAGTACCACAAGAGCACCGACCGGTGGGTGGCGCAAATGCCGTCCGCGACCTCCGGCACGACAACCTGGTGGATCGCGAAGTCCACCTCGGTACCACAAACAAACGTCTGGACCCACCTAGCCTCCGCATACGACGCTACGGAAAACACGCTCAAGCTGTATGTCAATGGGTCGTTGGAGTCAACTGTCACGGGTGTCGTCGGGTTCAACGACGCAACCGGACCTTTCTGGATCGGTAGGAGCAGGGCGGGGTCAACATGGTGGCAGGGCAGCCTCGCCGACGTGCAGGTCTTCGACCGGGTCTTGGTGCCACACGACTTCACCGGCCAGTTAGCCACCGATCCGCTGTCCGGCGGATTCAACGAGCCCGGAATCCTGACGCCGATCCTCACGGGCAGCTGGAATTTTGACAACATGACACGCTGCTACCTCACCAACTTGCGGGGTACCTGCGAGGCACCTGATCCAGAGCCAACCTGGGGTCGATGGCTGGCCCTCACCCGAGGCGCAACGAACGGGTCAGGTCACGGCAACGGCGGCTACGGCCTGTGGCTGGACTCGGAATACTTCCCCAACGAGGGCTACACCAGCGCATCAGAGGAGTACGCCCGCAGCGCCGTCAAGACCGGAACAACCCCACCCAACGCCGACGGCAACCAATTCACCGTCTGGCAGGACACCCCGGTGCTGCGCACCGACGACTCCTTCACCCTCTCCGCTTGGGCGATGATCGACAGCCTGACCGGAAGCAGAGCGATCCTCTCGCAACAGGGCACACACGAGAGCGCCGGCTGGCTCAAGTACACCCAGACAGAGGGCAAGTGGTCCTTCGTAGTGAGCGATGAGGATGTCACCACCACCGCGACCGAGTGGGTGTCGTCGAAGTCCGCCGCGGTCGACGGAGTCTGGACCCACCTGACGGGCGTCTACGACGCCAGCCGCCGCGAACTGCGCCTTTACGTCAACGGGCAGCTGCAGACAACCAAGGCGGTCGTGTTCACGCCGATGAAATCGTCGGGGCCGCTGCTGGTAGGACGCACGCTGTGGCATGACCAGTTCGCCGACCAGTTCAGCGGCGGCATCGACGACGTGGCCGTCTTCCAGGGCGCGATGACCGACACCGCCGTCCTCAACGCGTACAACGCCCACATGTCGGTCTCACCTGGCACGAACACCCTGGCCAAGGGGGAAAGCCTCGCCGCAGGTCAGTACCTGCGCTCCGACACCGGCAATTACCAGCTATGGATGCAGCCCGACAGCAACCTCGTCCTCACCCAGGCAGGCTTCCCCCTCTGGGACACCGAAACCCGCGGCACTCCTGGCGCCCACCTGATTCTGCAGACCGACGGCAACCTGGTCGTCTACAGCAGGGACGGCACACCGGTGTGGCACACCAACACCCGAGGCTCGAACGCGAGCCAACTCGTGCTGCGGGACAACGGCGACCTGGTGCTCCTCGACCCCGGCGGAACGGTCATATGGCACCGGTGACCCGGCGATAAACCCTCTTCTGCTCGGCCCGGTCCCCGGCCAGGCCGAGCAGGAGAGGTCGAGGTCCGCCGGTCTGGCAACAGCCGGTCGCTCCTGTCGAATTCCCCCCAAACTTTGTAGTGGTTGTCGGAGAGGAACAGTTCATGTCGGCACGGTCTGTGCGCGGCCCACGGCGGGTGCGCCGGAGTCTTCCCAGTGCAAGCGGCCGACGCTGGCCGTTGGTCGGGACGGTGATCGCGTCTCTGGTGCTGTCCCTGGTGCCCTACGTGCCAGCGCAGGCGGCAGCACCGCGACAGCCGTCGAAGCCGCCCGCGGAGAAGCTCGACCGCGACGGCGGCCCGGTGGCCGCCGGTAAGGCCTGGCAGCAGAACAGGGTGACCTCTGCTCCCTCCCCGGCACCGAAGTGGCCCGCTGGCGCAGCCGCGCGGGTCGACCTCGCCGCCACCTCAGCCCGTGCGGCCAGCAGCCGCGGCGTGCGGGCCGGCTCGCTGCCGGTCTGGGTCGAGCGAGGCTCCGGCAAGGCCGGTGAGCCGCTCGCTCAGCTCGACGTGAAGGTTGTGGACCGGGCGACCCTCCCGCAGGCGTGGCGCGACGGACTGATGCTGCAGGTGACCGCACCGCAAGGCACCCCGACCGGCGTGGCGAAGGTGTCGGTCAACTACGACTCCTTCCGCTACGCAGCCGGCGGATCCTGGGCGTCGCGCTTGCGTCTGTGGCAGGTTCCGCAGTGCGCGATGAGCAACCCCACCAGCCCCAGCTGCCGGTCGGTGCCGCTGCACACCAGGAATGACACCACCGCGGGGATCGCCACCGCGGACGTGAGCGTCCCGTCCGCGACTGCGGCGTCGGGCTCCTTCCTGATGCTCGCCGCTGCACCTGCTGGAACGGATGGTGATTTCGGCGCGACCAGCCTGGCACCCTCGTCCACCTGGTCCAGTGGCGGTAGCGCTGGTGACTTCTCGTGGAACTACCCGATGCGCATGCCCCCGGCGACTGGCCCGGCACCGTCGGTCGCCCTGAGCTACTCGTCATCCACGGTCGATGGCCGGTCGGCGGTCACGAACAATCAGCCGTCGTGGATCGGCGAGGGCTTCGACTATTCGTCCGGTTTCATCGAGCGGCGGTACGTGCCGTGTGCCGAGGACATGAAGAACGGGGCGACCAACACTACGCGGACCGGTGACCAGTGCTGGCGCTCGGACAACGCGACGATGAGCCTCAACGGCAGCGGTGGCGAGCTCATCTACCAGGCTGGTAAGGGCTGGCACTCCCGTACCGAGGACGGGTCGAAGATCGAGAAGCTGACCGGTGCGACCAACGGCGACAGCGGCGACCCGGCCTTCGGTGACGTGGGTGAGTACTGGAAGGTGACCGCCACCGACGGCACCCAGTACTTCTTCGGCCGGCACAACCTGCCCGGTGAGACGACCGCGACGAACTCCACCCTCACGGTGCCGGTGTTCGGCAACCACACCGCCGAGCCCTGCGCCAAGAGCACCTTCGCCGGGTCGGACTGCGTGCAAGCGTGGCGGTGGAACCTCGACTATGTCGTCGACGTGCGCGGCAACACCATGTCGCTCTGGTACGGCAGGGAAACCAACAAGTACGCCCGGAACGTCACCGACTCCGACGACGTGAGCTACGACCGGGCGGGCTACCTCACCCGCATCGACTACGGCACGTACGACCGGACGACCGCGACGCACGGCGTCACCGAACGCAGCACCACCCCGTACGCGCAGGTCCTGTTCGGCACGGACATGCGCTGCTTCTCCAACTGTGGCACCGAGGCCGCCCCGGTGACCTCGAGTTGGAAGGACACCCCGTGGGACCAGGACTGCAAGGCATCGGCCACGTCCTGCCCGCAGCAGTACACGCCGACGTTCTGGACCACCAAGCGGTTGAAGACGGTCACCACCCAGGTGTGGGACACCACCAAATCAACCCCGGACTGGCAGCCCGTCGAATCCTGGACCCTGGGGCACACCTTCTCGGCGACGGCCGACTCCACCCACGAGGGCCTGTGGTTGGACCGCATCGACCACGCGGGCCTGGTCGGCACCACCGCCATCAATCTGCCACAGGTGACTTTCGGTGCGGAGTCAAAACCGAACCGGGTGTACACCGAGCACAGCCCCACCGACAACTGGCTGCGCCTCTCCAGCATCGTCACGGAAACCGGCGCCCGCATCAAAGTCGACTACTCAGCGCCCGAGTGCACGGCCGCCATCGTCGACGCGCTGGCGCCGCACAACAACACCCGGCGCTGCTATCCGGTCAAGGTGCCCGACCCGCAGGACCCGACGGGCAACACGCTGGTCACCGAGTGGTGGCACAAGTACCGCGTCGAGCACGTGGCCCAGGACGACGTCCAACTGCCGAAGGGGAAGTCGCCGACCACGCACACCTGGTACGACTATCCCGACTCCCCGGCGTGGCACTTCGACGACGATGACGGCCTGACCAGGCCGGAGCGCAAGACGTGGGGACAGTGGCGCGGCTACGCCCAGGTCAACACCCGGGTCGGGGACAGCGGCAACCCGCAAACGTTGACCGAAACAAAATTCCTGCGCGGTATGCACGGCGACAAACTCAGCCCGTCGGGCGGCACCCGCAGCGTGCCGGTGCCGGCGTCGGTGGGCACGGAGACCGTCTACGACGAGGACCAGTTCGCCGGACAGATCCGCGAACAGGTCGTCTACAACGGCGTCGACACCAAGCCGGTGTCGAAGACGGTGAACGTGCCTTGGCGGTCGAACCCTACCGCGAGCCGCACCATCAACGGCGATCTTGTTGAAGCGCGGTTCGTCAAGACCCAGGCGACCTACGCCGGCACCGCGCTGGGCGTCGACGGTTCCCGAGGGTGGCGCACCTCCCGCGGGACGAGCGATTACGACCACACGTACGGCACAGTCAAGTGGTCGCAGGACGACGGCGAATACTTGAAGGCCGGCGACGAGAAGTGCACCACGTACACCTACAACCAGAATCTGGGCAAGAACCTCACGCAGCTGGTCAAGCAGACCACGACCACCGCCTTGGCCTGCGGCAAGGCCCCCACCAGCGTCGACGACGTCATCTCCGACGCCCGCGTCTACTACGACGGCGCGACAAGCGTCGACACTGCGCCCACGTTCGGCTCCGGGACCAAGACCGAGCAACTCAAGGACTGGACTTCCGGCACCGGGACGGTGTGGCAGACGACCTCCCAGGCCACCTACGACTTCGCCGGCAAGCAACTGACCTCGACCGACATCAAGGGCAACGTCACCACCACCGCGTACACCCCAGCTGTCGGCGGGCCGATCACCCTGGTGACCAGCACCAACCAGCTGAGCTGGTCGTCGAAGGTGGAGACGAACCCCTACTGGGGCTCGACGACAAAGACCACCGACCCCAACGAGAAGGTCACCTCGACGGTCCAGTACGACGCGCTCGGACGGGTTGCCAAGGTCTGGACGCCAGGGTGGACCAGCGCCGCCAACCCGAACACACCCTCGGCGCAGTACACCTACACCTTTGCTGCCGGACGCGACAGCTACCCCTACGTCACGTCGAAGACCCTGAACGCCGACGGCGTCTACATCACCTCGCACCAGATCCTCGACGGGCTGCTGCGTCCGCGGCAGACCCAGTCGCCGTCGCTGGGCGGCGGCAGCGACCGGGTCGTCACCGACACCCTCTACGACGCGTACGGGCGCGAGGCGGCAAGCTACGCCGCCCACGCCGAGCCTGGCGCCCCGTCAGGTGTCCTGTGGTCGGAACCGGACTGGTCTGTACCCGCGGTGTCGAGGACCATCTACGACCAGGCGTCCCGGCCCACGAACAGCATCTTCCTGGCCGGCGACGACGTCACGAATCTGCTGGAGAAGTGGCGCACCGTCACCAGCTACGAGGGGGACCTGACCAAGGTCACCCCGCCGAAGGGCGGCACCCCCACCACCACCGTCACCGACATCGAGGGCCGCACCGTCGCACTGCGGCAACACACCACGCCCTCCGGCGTCGACGGCGCCTACCTGGAAACGACCTACGCTTTCAACCGCAAGGGCCAGGCGACGAAGAACGCTGACTCCGCCGGGAACGAGTGGATCAACGAGTACGACGCCAAGGGCCGCCTCTGGCGCACCACCGACCCGGACAAGGGCACCACGACCAGCACCTTCTACGACGACAACGCGCTGAAGCAGACCGTCGACGCCCGCGGCGAGACCCTCTGGTACGGCTACGACCAACTCGGCCGCAAGACACAACTCCGCGACGACTCCGCCACCGGACGCCTGCGCTCCGAGTGGAAATACGACACCCTCTACGGCGAGCCAAACCCCAGATTCAAAGGACAGCTCACCCAGAAAATCCGCTACGACTACGACTCCGCCGGCACCGCCAGCAAGTACGAGTGGCACGTCGGCAACTTCAACGAGCGCTACCAACCGACCGGCGTCGACTACGTGATGCCGTGGAACTCCGACCTCGGCGACACCTACGGCTTCGGCTACAGCTACTCCCAATTCACCGGCGCCCCCACGAAGATCGCCTACCCAGCCGGCGGCGGCCTCGTCAACGAGCAACTGACCACCGACTACGACTCCACGACCGGCATGCCGGTCCGCCTCGACACCAGCCTCACGGGCTTCGTGGGTACCTTGGCGACCGCCAGCTACACCGCGTACGGCGAACGTAGCGGTTCGATCTACAAAATCCCCGGGAGCGGCAACTTCACCCAAGACACCGTCTACCGCGATGGGGCAACCCGCCGAGTCGACCGGACCATCATCGAGCGCTCGACGGTTGCCGGCACGGTCTCGGACCGCCGCTACTCCTACCAGGACGCCGGCAACCTCGAAGCGATCACCGACACCCCACAGGTCGGTGAGGCGGACGCTCAATGCTTCCGCGACGACGCCCTGGGGCGCTTGACGACCGCCTGGACCCCGAAGGCCGGGGTTTCCTGCGCCACGGACCCCGTCCTCGCCAACCTCGGCGGGCCGGCACCGTACTGGCAGGACTGGACCTTCACCGACACCGGCAGCCGGCTCACCGAAACCAGCAACGACAGCAGCGGGAAAACCACCCGCAGCTACACCGTGCCCGACGGCGGCCCGGGAGTCGTGCGACCCCACGCCGTCACCAACGTGAAGACCGTAAACCCTGATCGGACGACCACCAGCAACAAGTACGAATATGACAAGTCGGGCAACACTACCTGCCGGCCCAGCTTCAACCGCGCCAGCAACAACTGCGTTTCTAGCGCCAACAACCATATCCTCGGCTGGGATGCCGAAGGCAAGCTCGCCACCGTCAGCGTCGCCGGGAACCCCATCGAGACCAACATCTACGACACCGACGGCGTCCGGCTCATCCGCAAAGACACCACCGGCACCACCCTGTACCTACCCGGCCAGGAAATCCGCTTCCAAGGCGGCGTCACCACCGGCACCCGCTACTACGACTTCGCCGGCACGACCATCGCCAGCCGCACCGCGGGCTCCGCGGTCACCAACCTGACCTGGCTCTACAGCGACCACCAAGGCACCCAGCAGGTCGCCGTCAACGCCGGCACCCAACAGGTGGACATCCGCCGGCAAACCCCCTACGGCGCACCGCGCGGATCGAACCCCACCTGGCCCAACAGCAAAGGCTTCGTCGGCGGCGACAACGACCCCACCGGCCTGATCAACATCGGCGCCCGACAGTACGACCGAACGCTGGGCCGGTTCATCTCAGTCGACCCGCTCATGGACCTCGCCGACCCGCAGCACTGGAACGGCTACTCCTACGCCAACAACAGCCCCATCACCCTGTCCGACCCCAGCGGCCTCGACCCCGGCGGCGGCCAGCGAATCGACGAAGAAAGAAAAGAAGAAGAAGCGGCAAACCCGTCACCCCCTGGCGGCGGCAACGAAAAGGCGGCACGCCTTGCAGCCAAGGGCGTCTTCCTCGCGACCTACACCGACGATAACAAGAACTGCAAGGCGCACGAAGGCGACTGCCTTACGTATCGCATGGCAGTGATCGAGCAGGACTACGACCCGATCAAAGCCGAGATCCAAATCCTCTGCGGCGGCGGACGGTGGGACTACACCAGCTGTCTCAACCAGTACGGCTGGGAGTGGGACTGCGGCGTCGCAAAGTGCCCCGAATCAATGGTGCACGCCGGTGAGATTACGCTTGGGCTAGTCATATCTGAGATGTTGGTGGCCGTCGGCCGTTCCCTCGTCACCGCCGTCGCCGCCAGATTGGCCGCAAGAGCTAGCGCCGCTAGGCCGGGGTTCCGCTCGGACACCACACACATCTTCCGAGATGGCCATCCCGGACACCTTAAGGTAGACACACCGGAGAATAGAGCGATAATTCAGAGGTCAATTAAGCCGGAAAACCTCCGCTCGAAGATCGAACTTCCAAATGGTCGTGGTACGCTGGAAAAGTATTTCGAAACCCTCCCTGATGGAACGCAGGCATGGGCCGAGGTTAGGAATGGAACCACAATCACAAACGGTGGATTGAATATTAAGCCCCGTTAGGGAGGTTCGCGTGGGTAGCTACTCAATGGATGAACGTGAAGCGTTTGAGGCAATGTCAAGATTCATCTGGCAGTTCGCAAATCGAGCGGGGGACGATCTGCTCACGCTTTTAGGTGATATTTCCCTCGAGGCCGACGGCAATCCTACTGATCCAGCCGCGTGGACGGACTGGTTGGAATGTGTTCGGGTGACCTTGGACAAAACTTTGTAAATCGGTTGAAATATCTTAAGCAAATGCCGGTGTGTGGACCGTCTTCAAGTTGAGGCAATTGAACAGTTTCCGCCCCGCAGGTTTCATCCAGCGGGGCGGAAACCACTTCCTCTTTCACCAGAGGTGCTGATCCTGCCGGACGTCGACAAACCGTTACTGGCCGCGCCCGCCCCGCTGGCGCTGGCATGGAAGCTGCTGTGGCTGGCCACCGACCGGTACCCGCAAGGCAAGGACCTCTACGACGCCGTCCTGCTCGCCGAACACACCACCGTTGACCAATCCCTCGTCCGCCAGCTCATGCGACCGGAACTCGGCGCTGAAGCCGATACCTTCAGGGCCGAGACCGTGCTGTCCTGGGATGTCGACTGGTCCAACTTCACCGACGAGTACTGCGGAATCACCGGCACCGCCGAGCAGTGGGCCAGACGGCTCGCACTGGCCCTCGACCACGCCTGGACCTGACCAAGCCAGAACAGGTCGACAGGACTGGCACTCGCTTCATCCGGCTGTCGTAATAGCTGGAAGCGCGCGACAAGCGGCAGAAGAGTGCGCTTCTGGGCCAGCCCTGTGGGCGCCAATCGCGTACCTTGCAGGCATGCCAGTGGCATCCGCCGACGCGCTGCAAGCTGCGGTCGCTACCCCGCCAAATCGTCGCCTCGCAACGATTGCCTTCTCCCTAGCGCTGGTCGCCGTAGGGCTGGTCGGCGGCTTCGGGGCGGCCAAGCTTGCCGACGATCCGAACACCGCCAAGCCGGAGCTACTCGTTGGGACGGTCACCTGGTCGAACGACCAGACCAGGTCCATCGCCTTTGAGGAAGACGGGGCCCTACGGGGGCCTCTCGATGGCGACACGATCTACTCAGTTATCGCCGAAAGCTGGCAGGACGTGAGCAGGACACTGCACAACGACGGTACCTATCCAACCTGCCTAACCGGCGAGAAGGACGACCCCGTAGAGGACCGGCACCGAGTCGAGCTTGAGGTCCTACACCGAGACACGGGCGGTCAGCCACAGCACATCGTCGTCCACGTCCACTGCCTCGATTGATGGCATGAGCCCGGGCCTGCGCTTCTGGCTTAACCTCGGCCACGAGACCGGCCCAGAGTGATCGTTTGGTGACACGCACTCAATTCGGCATGAGCGCGCACCGCCTCGGGTCGTGGAGGCGCGTCCGGCTGAGAGGGCTCGTGACAAAGACGGGTTCCGAACGCCTGGCGGTTCGGCGCCATCCCGCTCAGCTGAAGATCCGCCAACCTAGGTCCCGAAGCGTATCCCACGTCGGGCATTGGTCCGTGGCGGTCCACCGAGACGAACCCCTTGCCCGGGGTAGGTGAGTCGCGACGGCAGGCGCACGCTGTTTTCTAATTACGGGACGTCCCCGATGGTGGGGGAGCGGGGCGCGGTGGGACCTAGCACTGTCATGTCTGCGGGCCCCCCGTTTACCCCCCGAAAACCCCGTCTGCCGTTGACAATCAGTGACAAGAGGCGACCAGCATTTGATCGTGTCGGTGCAGCTCAACGCCAATTTTTGACAATCAATGACAAGCTCGACATCGTTACGGATGGTAACAAGGGGTTTTGACAAGCAATGACAAGCCCTGAACGAGGCTCGACATGAGGTCTTCGTGGGTTCAATTCTCCTCGGTCCCCACGAGCACCTAGCCCCTGAAACGGAGGTTGCGTCGGTCGAGGAGGTTACTACGAACGAACCCGCCCACTGCTCGCGACTCCGTCGCGGTGGGGCGGTCTTGCGGCGTAGGAGATCGATCATCGCGCGAGCCGCGTGGTCAGTTTGACCGGAGGACAGTCCACGATGAGGAACGGATGCCCACGGCCAGCCTCGGCACGGTCATCCCACTGGAGTGAGGTCAGGCGACCCGACGGCCTGCCGGTGTTCGGCCGGGCTTAGACCGCGTACCCGTTTGAAGGCAGCGCTGAGTGCGAATGAGCTGCCGTAGCCGACCTGGCGGGCCACCGCGCCGACGGTGGCGTCCGGTTCGCGCAACAGGTCGGCGGCCAGCGCGAGCCGCCAGTTGGTGAGGTACGCCATCGGAGGCTCGCCGACCAGTTCGGTGAACCGGCGGGCCAGCACCGCCCGCGAGATACCGGTGCTGGCCGCGAGGGTGGCCACCGTCCAGGGCTTTGCCGGGTGGTCATGCAGCAGTCGCAACGCCGTGCCGACCACCGGATCGCCGTGCGCTCGGTACCAGGCGGGCGCCGCCGCCTCCGGCCGGGAGAACCAGGCCCGAAGTACGGCGATGAGCAGTAGGTCGAGCAGCCGGTCCAGGACCACGTCCTGCCCCGGCTCGTCCTTAATCATCTCGTTGCCGAGCAACGGGATGAGCGGGCTGTCCAGTGCTCCGGCCGGCAACACCAGGAGATGAGGCAGGACCCTCAGCAGCCGTTGGCTGACCTCGCCCTGCAACTGGTACGTGCCACTGAGCAGCACCGCCATCCCGTCAGCGCGTTCGCCCCAAGTCCGGGTACCCAGGTCCATCACTTCGCACAACTCGTCCCCGGTGGGCGTGGTGCTGTGCTCACCGGGATGGATCACTGCCTGCGGCGCCGTGGCCGGGTCGTCGGCGATCGTGTACGGCTCCGGGCCACGGATGATCGCGACATCGCCGGGGCGTAGCGGCACCGGAGCACCCCGGTCCGGCACCACCCACGCCGTGCCGCGCAGCATGGTGACCAGGGTGAGGGGTGCGCGATCCTGGATCCGTACCGACCAGGGCGGGTCGAACACCGACCGCATCAGGAACGCACCGCGCGCCCTCGGCCCGTCCAGCAGCCCCGCGAGTGCATCCATGCGCTCAGGCTAGCCCTGTGATGTGGGCGGTCGAGACGCCGGGACATGCGATCGAGAGTCTCGCCCATTCCCGGTGCGCTCGCCCTCGACTTGACTGGTTGGCATGACGAAGACCGTTGTTGAGCAGCCAATCCTCGTACTGGGCGGTACCGGCAAGACCGGCCGCCGGGTGGTGGACCGGCTTGCCAGACTCGACCGGCCGGTACGGGTCGGCTCCCGCTCCGGCGAGCCGCCGTTCGACTGGACCGACCAGCGCACCTGGGCACCCGTACTGGACGGGGTTTCGTCGGTCTACCTGGTGTACTACCCGGATCTGGTCGCGCCGGACGCCCTCGCGACGATCCGCTCGTTCACCGAACAGGCGGTGTCCGGCGGGATCGAACGGTTGGTTCTGCTGTCCGGCCGGGGCGAGGAGGAGGCCAAGCTCAGCGAGCGGGTGGTCCAGGACTCCGGGGTGGCCTGGACGATAGTGCGGGCGAGCTGGTTCAGCCAGAACTTCAGCGAGGACTTCCTGACCGACTCGATACGCGGCGGCGAAGTCACCCTCCCGGCCGGGAACGTGCCGGAGCCGTTCGTCGACGCCGACGACATCGCCGACATCGTGGTCGCGGCGCTGACCGACGACGGGCACGCGGGGCAGCTCTACGAGGTGACCGGCCCGCGGCTTCTCACCTTCGCCGAGGCGATCTCGGAGATCGGCAACGCGCTCGGGCGGGAGATCCGCTACCGATCGGTTTCGCCCGAGGAGTACGCCGCCGTGATGGCCGGGTACGACATGCCGGCGGAGTTCGCGGCGGTGCTGACCGAGCTGTTCGGCAAGGTGTTGGACGGCCGCAATGCACAGCTCGCCGATGGTGTGCAACGGGCGCTGGGCCGCAGGCCGCGCGACTTCACCGACTATGCCCGCGACGCCGCCGCCGCTGGTGCATGGGACACGTCACCCGGTGGAGACTGGGCATGAACGCCACCCTGGCTGCCTGGTCGGCGGCGGTGACCCTGGCGGTGACGGGTGCGATCACCGGTGTGTACTACGCCTTTTCGGTGGCGGTGATGCCCGGTCTGAACGCCGCCGACGCCGGCACCGCGATCCGGGCCATGACGAGCATCAACCAGAGGATCCAGAATCCGCTGTTCTTCGTCACGTTCTTCGGCCCGCTCGTCGCCGCCACGGTGACCGGTGTGTTCCTGTTGATCCTCGGGAAGCGGTCTGCGGGTGTGCTGTTCCTGGTGGCCGCGGGGGTGTACCTGGTGGGCGCGTTCATCCCGACGGTGGTCGTTAACGTGCCGATGAACGAGACGCTCGACGCCGCAGGCGTGCCTACCGATCCTGCGGAGGCGGTCCGGACGTGGGCTTCCTACTCGTCCGCCTGGACGTGGTGGAACTCGGTACGCGCCGGTGCCAGCCTGATCAGCCTGTTGCTGGCTGGTCTCGGGGTCTACCTCTCGGGCACGTCCCGATGACGTCGCCGTCCGGTGCGGGCAGGGTGGCCAGTTCCGGGCACCCGGGGGTGTCCCTATGGGTTTCATCAAGGGGGTCACCACTGTGCGTCTAGCTCGGCAAGGCGTCGGCGGAGTTGGCGGGCGTCGTGCCGAGGCGCGGACAATCGCCCGATGTCGCGAACGCTGACAGACGAGGCCGGACGACCTGCACAGAGCTTGTGGGCGTCACGACGACAGTCAGCGCTTGCCCGCTGCGCGGCGGTGGCGTCAGAGCGGTTCGGTGGACTTGTAGCAGGCGGAGTGGACCAGGAGTGGACCAGGAGCAGGAGGGCTGTCGGTTCTCTGGTGCCACTCACGGTGAGGGAGTAGTCGTCAGGGGTGGTCGTGGCGGTGATTGTGCCCTCGCTGCCGTTGGGGAAAGTGCGGTCCTCGGTAATGGTCCACCCTTGGGAGCGCCATTGGTCGCGGAGGCGGGCGAGGGTTTCGAGGTGCTTGTCGGGTGCGACTGAGATGTTATAGACGCCCTGGACGGTACGGATTGATTCGTCCATCTCGCCGCGGGTTCCCTCGCACGGCGCGGAGCTGGCGGCGGGATTGGCGAGGGTGCTGCCCGTGGCGGCTGCTACTTGGCCGGCGTATTCGTTCACCCGGCGAGTGATGTCGGCTTCGCTCGCGGTCTGCATGTCGCTCGCCTCCTTGTCTTCCTTCTCTTTGTTGGGGTGCAGCCAGACGCCGTTGTCAGGGCCAGGGCGCTGAGGGCAGCCAGACCGGCCCGGGTGAAGGTTTTCATATTGGCTCCTTTCTCACGGGAGGTCTGGTGGGCGTTGGCCGTGGTCGAGGGTTGTGGAGCCGTACTCGCCGACGATCACTCTGGCTTGATTGATGATGCTCTCGCTGCCCCGGTTCCAATAGTCACTGTGGCCATGCGTGTCGACGGTGTAGCGGTTGGCGCCGAAGTCGTCGAAATGAGGGCTTGGGCCGTGTCCGTGGTCGTAGACCGCGATGCCCGCGTTCACGGCGCCGCCCAGCGGCGTGCCGTGAGTGCCGGCCATGGCGCCTTAAGCGGTCCTTCGGGCAGTGAGGCCGACGGGCGACGCCGCGGCCCTGTTCGGCTACCGTCGGCCTGCCTGCCGGCTCGAGATGGGATCCGCTTAGACGACCCTCACCGAGGTGGCAGTGGTGCGGCTGGGCGTACCGCCGTGAAGTCGGCGTGTTCGTATCGGGTGGCGGACAGCAGCAGCAGCCACTCGTCACAGCCCTGCCACGGATACAGATCCGCGGCTCCGCCGCGTACGGTCCGGGGTCCGTCTCCGGTCCGTGGTCGCGCGTCTGACGGTGCGCCGTCGAACCCGGGGATCCAGACGTCGGCGCAGAGCTCGTTCGCCGACCCCATCGCCGCCAGCCCGAACGCGTTCTCGCTGGTGGCCGTCCGTGTCTCGTCGCCGAAGTCGTCGAGGAGTTGGTCCTCGTCGGGCTTCCCGTCACCGCGGAACGTCAACATGGTGGTTCCGGCCCGGGCCGCGTATTCCCACTGCGCCTCGCTGGGCAGCTGGAACGGCAACAGCTTGAGCAGGTTCTCCAGGTCGCCTTCGAGTCGGGCCGTGCCGGTGTCCGCCTCGGCGTAGTCGTCTTCGTACTCGGGCAGCCAGTGCTGGACCTGCGCCACGGTGAGCGGGTGCCGGGCGAGCAGGAACGGCTCGACCCGCACTTCGCGTACCGGTTGTGCGTTCACGGCATCGGCGAGGAACGGGTCGATGGTGTCCTCGACACCGCCGCTGCGCTCGATGGCGCGTACCGCGTCCAGCTCCGCCTCGGACAGTCCCATCCGGAACGTGCCGCCCGGAACCTTCCGAAACACGACCCTCGACGGGATGTGCCGCCATGCAGGGCGCCCGGCCACGATCTCCTCGGTCCACATGGCGGCGAACGCTAGCAGCCAGCCGCCCAGCGGTCTCTCCCGATGACCCGCAGCTCGCGTGCGCTGAGTGTCATCGGCAGTGGGGCGAAGGGTGGTGTCGCCCCACCGACACGAACCCCTCGCCTAGGTAGGCGAGCCGCGACGGGCAGGCGCACGCTGTTTCTGGTGACGGCACGCCCCGATGGTGGGGGAGCGGGGCGCGGTGGAACCCAGCGCTGGTCCTGTCGGCCGGCCCCCCGTTTACCCCCCGAAAACCCCCGCCTGCCGTTGACAATCAGTGACAAGAAGCGACCAGTGCATGATCGTGTCTGTGCAGCTCAACGCCTGCTCTTGACAATCAATGACAAGCTCGATTTGGTTACGGATGGTAACAAGGGGTCGTCGGTTCGAATCCGGCCGTCCCGACGCAGGTCAGAGGGCTGATCCGGAACATCGGGTCGGCCCTTCGCCGTTCTGGGGACCAAGATCAGTCAAGTTGGAGCGTGTCTAGCGCTGCTTGACTGTTGGTCGAGTCTGAAGTGTCCAGCCGGGATGGCTGCCGAATCGCTCGTTCTCTGGATCAAGGCGGCCCGCGAGCGGGCCGCGCCGCCCGGTCCCGGCTTGCTGGCGACCTCCGGCCGGCATCGGCCGGTCCGGTCGGCCACGCTTGAGAGTCGCAGGGATCAGAAGACCGGGGCTCCGCCCCGAACCCCGGCCCTCCTCAGAGATCCGCCAGCAGTGGCACACTCCCCGCATGAGTTACGACTTGGCGGTGTGGGAGGGCGACCTGCCCGCCGACGACGAAGCGGCCGGTGAGGCATACGAAGCCGTCTTCGAGCAGTACTTCGAGAGCGAAGAGGAACTGCCGCCGACGCCGCGCATCCGCGCCTACGTCGATGCTGTGGCAGCTCGGTGGCCCGACCTCTATGGCCACGACGCCCAGCTCTATCCCCTGTCCGAAGGGCTTATAGACGAGGCGTCAGGCCCGATGCTCTACCTCACGATCCCGTTCAACCGGTCCGACGAGGTATCGGCCGGAGCGGCACAGATGGCCGCCGATCACGGGCTTGTTTGCTACGACCCACAGTGGGAGCACCTCCGCCCCGCCGCCGGTCACGACGACCGAGTCTGAAGGTCAGCACGGGCTATCTGTGGCCAGCAACCGTGGCACCCAGCGGTCACGAGGGGGCACGAAAACGCAGCCCGGCAAACCACCGGCCGCAGGCGTTTCGGGCATCACGACCGGTTGGGCGCGCTCTTCCATACTGAAGGTGTGCATGGTTCGCTCCTGCAACTGATTGAGCGCCTGGCCGAGCTGCCGGACGACGCGACCCTCTACGCGGCTCGTCCGTGGTCACCTGAGTCGGACGCGGTTGCCGCGTTCGAGGGGCCAGGCGGTGAGTCACCCACCGAACTCCCGTATCTCCTTGAGGTCGAACTTGCGCGTGAGGCGATGCCAAGCCAGATATCGTCACGCCTGCACCGACCGGCAGCAGGTAACCACCCCTCCATCAGAGCGGGGGAAGCTCAGGTCACGTCCTGCACGAGGGTCACCGTAGCAATGAAGCGATGCCCGAAATCTTGCTGGACGATCAAGTCGCCAGAGGTAACGTCCCACCAACCGCATCGGGAACGGCGCTCGAACCTTGTGCCGGCGGTCGAGCCGGTCGACCTAATGTCGGCGCTGTCACCAGGTGGCCCACACTCGGATGACGGGGGGCGAGTGGGGGGTCTATACGCCAGTTGTACGGCGATTGTACGGGTCACGCCGTACCGTTCTGCTGTCCAGACTGGCCCATCGGGGAGCACCCCCGTGCGCCCTGGATGTGCGGCAACGCACGACGCCCAAGCGGGACCGTTTATCCACACCCCGCGCGCGGCGACCCTCGCCCCAGAGTCGTACTACTGGAGGATCTTGCCTCATGCGTAAATCCATCGTGGCCGCCGCGACGGCGCTGAGCGTTGTCGCGACCGGTCTCGCCGTGGCTGGAGTCGTCGTGCCCGCCGGGCCGGCGGCTGCGGCGCTCAGTGACGTTCCAGCGGACTGTAGCGTCTCCACCGCGGCGTACCGTTCCGATGGGCAGCGTCTCAGCTATGTGTACTCCGACAGGACGACCAGCACCAAGGCCTACGCCAACGACAATCTTAGCTGGGTGCCGTCGGCGCATCAGCAGATCGGTGCCTCTGGTGACGACACCAGCTTCCGCAGCACCGAGTACGCCGCCCATCCGACCGACGGCTGGCTCTACAAGGTGAGCCGCCAGGGCGAGTTGGTCGACGGCACCTGGAGAGTCACGGCGATCACCGCCAGCCGCTTCAAGAACGGGTTCGCCGATACCCGCATCCTTGCATCGGCGTCGCCGTACCTCTACCGCGTGGCGGGCACTTCGCTCTACCGCTACACGGAGACCTACGTGGACGACGTGTTCACGCTCTCCGCGCCGGTGAGGCTGACCACCACCGGCTGGGACGCGGTCAACACACTGACCTACGAGCGCAGCGGCGGAACGGGCAGCGCCGCCGTGGACGTGCTGATCGGTACCAAGGCCAACGGGGAGCTCAAGGAGTGGCGAGTCAACCGGGCCACCCCGACAACGATCACCTCGAAGGTACTGCGGGCGAGCGGTTGGGGGCCCTTCACCAGCCTCAGCACGGGCTACTGTGACGCGCACCCCAACGGCCGGCCGCTGCTCGGGATCACCGCCGCCGGTTCGGCCTCCGTGCACTTCGACGCCCTGAAGACGGACGGAGTCGGCACGGACATCAAGGGTGGCTCCCTCGGCTCGCTCGGCTGGACCGCGAAAGCTTACGGTCAGTAGCGGGAGGACCTCCGTGAGTCCGTCCGAGACTAGCTGTGCTCGGACGGACTCGTCCGAACTCACGACGCCGTGCCGACGATCCTGACCCGGGATTGTCGGCACGGCGCCGTTGTGAGTTCGAGTGAAACGCCGTCCAACACCTTCAGTCCGTGTGCCGCGACACGCTACGTAGCCACGTGTGATCAGCGACCGGAAGGCTGCCCGGACGTTGGCATCGGTCGCGGTGACGCACACCTCGGACGGCGGGCCGAGATCGATGAGGCCGGTGTAGCGGGTGTAGGCGAGAACCCTCGGGCAGCTACGTAGCCGCTGCGTAGCGAGCCGAAGCAACGCCTGATCGTCCGGCCCGGGTGCGACCGCAGGCCCCGGAGCCGCAGTACGGTGCTGACACAACACAAAATAACAAGCCGACAACAGTCCCCACCAGTAGGGCCAGTGTCTGAATACCTCATTCCTGCCCGCTTCAGCGACGCCGAATTGTGTGTCTGGTCAGCGGCTGGCGAGTTCGGCGAAGATCGCCACCAGTTCGGGTCGGTCGAACGGGCCGACGTGGGGTGCCGCGATGCTTCGTACGTCGGTCGGGTTGTCCGGGGTGAGGCGGTCGGCCTCGGTGATGAACCGGTCCTGTAGCGCAGGTGGGATCAGCCGGTCGTGGGTGAAGCGCACGTACGTCCGGGGAATCCGGCCCCACGTGCCCGCTTCGCCGCGGGCGTCGGCCAGGGGGATGCTGGCGGGTTCGTCAGGCTCGAGCGTGTTGAGCAGCCGGCTCACCGCCTCGTCGGTGAAGTCGCCGGCGAGGCACTGCTTGATGCCGTTGAACACCGAAGGGTCGGCCGAGCGCCAGTTGATTCGGGCCACCCCCAGGATCGTCGGATCGGCGACCACTGCCTGGGTCACCAGGGGGAGCAGGCTGTCACTGTTCTCTGGCGTGGCAAGGTAGGCCGCCAAGTTCGGCAGGTCGACGCAGCAGTACGCCGCCATGTAGACGACCCGGTCGAGCAGTTCGGGGATGGCGTTGCCGACTCTACTCACGGTGACGCCGCCCTGGCTGGCGCCGGCCAGGATCACGGGCCCGTGGCGGCGAGCGCGGCGCACCACGTCCACGACGCGCTCGACGTAGTCGTCGATGGTGATCTTGGCGAGGGGCGACGGCTCGGTTGCCAGCCCTTCGAGGTCCTGCGGGGCTTGGTACGAGCGGGGGAAGAACCCTTCAGCCCCGTGTCCCGGAAGGTCGACGGCCACGCACCGGTGCCCCCGCAGGGTGAGTTCGGTGATCAGTCCCGAGCAGAAGTACGACGAGGAGTTGGTGCCGTGTACAAAGACCAGCGTCGGCGGTCGACGATCGCCGGTGGTGTCTTTCGTCGTCATCGAGATTCTCCCTTGTCGTTGTGGAATTGGTGGGGTGGTCAACGGCTCGGTTGGCGCCACATTGGCCATAGGAGTGGGCTGTCCGCCACGTGAACCGGTTCGCCGAGGTCCGCGAAGCCGTGTCGCAGGTAGAGGGCCCGGCTCCGCGGTGAGCTTGCCTCCAGGTACGCGGCGAGCCCGTCGGCGTCCGCTCGCTCCAACCGGTGGCGCAGCATCGCCGAGCCGAGTCCGGCGCCCTGCCGCCCGCCCACCACCCCCATGCACGAGAGGTAGAGGTGCGGTTCGCGACGGGGATGCCGCTCGGCCAGTGCCCGCCCGAGAGTCCGTAACCGCACGCCGTTCCCGCCGAAGATCGAGCTCTGGTCCATGTCGGGCGCGTTCGGATGTTCCTCGTCGGGTGCCTGGCCCGCAGGCAACGCCAGCCATACCGAGGCACCCTCGCCACGACCGATCAGGTATGCCTCGGCGGCGCCCTGATCCAGTAGTTGACCGTAGAAGTACGACTGGAGACGGCCGCGCTCATCCGATGCGGGGAAGAGCCAACAGGCGACCGGATCGTCCGTGAACGCCTCGGTGAGGACGTCCAAAACCGCCTGCCGGTCTGCGACATCCGTCTGCCGCACGAGTGCGTACGGTGTATCTTTCGTCATGCGTACAACGTATCTTCGCTCCGGCAAAACCGGGTCCCTGCCGCCTAGAGAAGCCGAGTAAGTGTACTAGCCAGAGAAAGATTGACCTAGTACATTGCAGTCGGACGACAACGGCACCAGTAGATCGGAGGGCAGTCATGCCTTCGCCGACGCCGCGCCCGGATCCGCCGTACCGGCGCATCGTGGAGGAGCTTCGCGGCCGAATCTTGTCCGGCGACCTGCGGCCGGGGGACCGGCTACCCTCCGTCCGGCAAATCGCGCAGCGGTGGGGCGTCGCGGTAGCGACCGCGACCAGAGCGATGGCGACTCTCCGTGACAGCGGGCTGGTCGAAACGACGGTCGGTTCCGGTACGGTGGTCAGCAACGACGCCCGCCGCAAGCACCCGGTCGGCCCGGCCGCGTCGCAGTGGCCACGGCAGGCCCGCGCGTTCAAGCAGCCACTGGGCCGGATGCACGTCCTGCGCGCCGCCATCGCGATCGCCGACGCCGAGGGACTCGACGCAGTGTCGATGCGACGTCTCGCGGTCGACCTCGGCGTCGGCCCGATGTCGCTCTACCGGCACGTGGCGAACAAGGACGATCTGGTGACGCAGATGGTCGACGAGGTCTTCGGCGAATCCGAACTACCCGACCCAGGACCACCCGGCTGGCGGGCGAAGCTCGAACTCGTCGCCCACCAACAGTGGGAACTGTGCCGGCGACACCTCTGGCTGCCCAGAGCCGTCTCGTTCACCCGTCCGGCGCTTGTGCCCAACATGATGGCGCACACCGAGTGGATCCTGCGCGCGCTCGACGGACTTGGGCTGCCCATGACGACACGGCTCCGCGAGGCGCTCACGCTCCACGGACTGGTCGCCACCGTCGCGCTGTCCATGGCGGCCGAGGTCGAATCGGAGCAGGAGACCGGTGTCACGCTCGACGGGTGGTTGCTGGCACAGCAGAAGCGAGCCAACCAGACGCTCGACAGTGGAAGATTCCCACTGCTGTCGACGATCCCGACCGAGGCGGTGTCGGACCTCAATGGACTGTTCGAGTACGGTCTCGCACGCCATCTCGATGGGTTCGCCACCCTGGTGGAGGATGCTGCCCGAGCGCGGTCATGAGGGCGCGACGGACCGTCGTCTGAGGGGCCCGCTTCCGATGCTGTTGGTCGCCTTCGCGTTCTCGGTCCCGGTCGGGTGGGGTCGGTAGTCTTATCGCCTCGGCCGTCCTGCGGTACTCGGCAGCGAGCGCGAGCAACGGTCCCCCGGCGGTGTCGAGCTTGCGGGCCGAGTCGACCAGGTGTGCCTGGAAGGCGGTGGCGGCCTTGCCCTGCCAATCCTGTTCGGAGCTGAGGGCACCCCACCGTACGTTGTCTGCCATGCCCGCCAAGGCTGCGGCGAGGTTGCCAAACACGTCCGCACAGCCCCGCACCCCGGCCCAGTCACCGGCGACCGGCTTCAGTAGCGATTCGTACGGGTCGTAGGCGCGGTCACAAATGCCCAGCTTGGCGGCGAGCCAGGTGGCGCCCCAGATCACGTCCCGGCTCACTGACGTGGGGCTGGCCGTGTCCCACAGTTGCGGCTCGAACTGGAACGCGTCGTCCTTGTCGTAGTCAGGTACAGCGCGCAGGAGCTGCTGCGGGTCGGTCCGGTCGGCGAACGGCGCCGGTAGGGCGGTGTCCCGGTAGAAGCCCGCGTACTCGGAGCGGTCCAGCGCCCAGTCACGCCGGAAGGCCTGGTCCAATCGCTCAGCGGCCGCAGCGTCGGTCCGTTCGTAGTAGTCGAGCGACTGCCACAACGTTCCGCCGGTGTCGGCCGCCGTGTACTTCGCGACGTCCTCGACAAGGTCTCGAATGGCCAGCATGGCGTTCTCGTGCTTGGCGCTGATCCGGTTGATGAAACCCGGCCCGTACTCCAACACAGTGTTCGAATCGACGTAGGTCAACCCGGCCCGGGCGTCATCCCCGAGCCGGTCGAACAACGGCGGAAGGCCGCGCAGCGCGGCCACATCGACTGCAAAACCCATGGCACAAGCCCCCGTGTACGCCGACCGATGGCCCCCGTCACCGAAACCGGCTCACACATCGTGCTGCAGCCGCCAACTTCTGTGGGGGCGGCGTGTTGGAGGCAAGTGGCCTTGCTCAGGCGGCGTGCTCGGCGACCAGATGCCCGTCGACATAGGCCCTGATCTGCTGCGGCCGGAAGCCGGCGAAGAGAAGCTTGCGTGCCTTCTCGATGAGCACGGAGTGACGTTCCTCCTGGCCGACCACAAACTCGTACCGCTTGACTAACTCGGCCGACAGGACCCGCAGCTCCTGGCGGACGGGCTGGTCGTCTACCAGGATCGACAGGCCTCCCCAGAATTGCTGAACGAGAATGTCACCTCGTGTCGCTCTTGGACACCGACGTCAAAGTTGAACTTCACTAGCCGATTCTGCCGTACGGGTACAGGCGGTGGTAGCCGGTCCTGCGTCGTCCGGTACTGAGCGAAGGCCCGGAATACCCGGTGGAGCCGAATACGGCTCAGGCATACCTCAATGTCGGAACAATCACCCGTGCGCGCGGGGACTCCGCCGTCGGTCGGCCCCGGCGGCAGCCAGCGGCTCGACGAAAAAATGAAGCGTTCGCGCGCCCGAGGCCGCGGCCACTGCTGGATCCGCTCACTCAGCTAGGCCCAGCCGTCAGGCCGACGCCACCCGATCGCCGCACCGACCGGGTGGCGTCGGCAAGGCTGTCGCCGGCCCCGACGAGAACGTGGAGAAGATAGTCGTCAACGCTGGCTCCGATCCCGTAACCGGCGATTTCCAACATCACCCAACCGTGCATCATCGCCCAGACCTGGACGGTCAGATCCCAGTGCGGGCCGGCCCGGAACCGGCCCGCCTCGATGCTTCGGCGGACGTGCACGTCGGCGGCGCCGAGGGTGAGCGAATCGAGTTCGAGATCGCGAGGCTTCAGGCCGAAGTGGGCTTGCGCGACGCCGCCCAGCATGACGGCGTACAGATGGGGGTCGGCCAGTGCGCTGTCTCGGTACGCCCGGGCGAGGCGGGCCAGATCGGTGACCGGATCGTCGGTCGGGCGGACCGCCGCCAGCCGCTCGGCGAGCCGGTCGAGCCCCATCTGCACGATCGCCTCGACCAGGTCGGGGACACCCCCGAAATGGGTGTAGATGGCCATCGTGGAGGTGCCGACCTCGGCCGCCAGCCGGCGCGCCGAGAGCGCGGCCGGGCCGTCCGAGCTGAGCAGGCGGCACCCGACGGTCATCAGCGCCTCCCGTACCTCGGCGGTGGCCGACGGGGCGCCCCGCCCGCGGGCCGGCGTCGTCCGGCGGGCCGGCGTCACCGGCCACTCCGGGCGGTTGCCGGCGACCGGCCGGCCCGCAGGTCCACGACGGTGGCGATCTGCGAGGCGATCGACCGGGCCCAGGCCCGGTAGCCGATCTGCGACGGGTGGAAGCCGTCGGAGGCGAAGAAGTCGGCCAGCGGCACGAGCAGGTCATCGGCCGGCAGGCGGTAGACGTCGGGGTCGCGCCGGGCCAGCAACCGCAGGCGCCGGTTGTACCGCTCGGCCAGCAGGCCCAGCGACCGCCGCAGCGGCGCCGGCAGCCCGATGAACTGCCGGACCGGTGGGAGCTGGATGAACAGGATCGGCACCGAGCGGTCGAGCCGGTGGCGGATCCGGTCGATCAGGGCGAGCAAGTCGCGCTCCCAGAGCCACGGCGGGAGCAGCCGGGTCACGTCGTTGACCCCGATGGACACGACCACCAGGTCGGGGCGCCACTGCGTGCACGGGTCGCTGAGGTGCCGCAGGAAGTAGGTGTCGAGGGTGCGCGCGCGGGCCCCGGTGCGCCCCAGTACCCGCCAGCAGACGCGCCGGCCAGTCAGCCCGGCCACCGCGGTGGCAAGCTGACCGGCCAGGGCGCCGTCCAGGTGGTCGGCTCCGACGCCGGTGACGGCCGAGTCGCCGACGATCACCATCCGGATGACGGGTCCGTCGCCGGAGGCTTCGCCGAGATGGTCGCCGGCGGCGTCGGGCAGTCGGGGCATCTGCCGCAGGAAACGGGGCAACCACCGGTTCGCCGCCATGCCGACCACCTCGTTCGCCGTGCAAATAACATCGTTATGACACAGTGGACCTTAACAGCCAGGGCCGGACCGAGGCAACGGAAGGCCCCTCGCCCGGGTCCGGTGCCGCCAACCCGTGCCGGAAGACGTACACCACGACCTGAGTGCGGTCCCGCAGCCCGAACTTGGTGGCGATGTGGTGGATCTGTGGGCGCACCGTGGTCGCCGAGATGGAGAGCCTGCGCGCGATCTCCGGGTTGGCGACGCCGTCGCACAGCAGGGCGATCACTTCGAGCTCCCGGCGGCTCAGGCTGGCGGCCACCGGCCTTCGGCGCGGCCCGGGCCGGTCGATCCGGACCCCTTCGAGCAGGTAGCGGGTGGGCGGCGGGGACAGGAACGCCTCGCCGGCGGCGACCGCCCGGATCGCCATCGCGATGTGGCCGACCGGGTCGTCCCGGTGGACCACCGCCCGCACTCCGTGGTGGATCGCCTGCAGGGCGCTCGCGTGCTCGGCGCCGGAGCACAGGGCGACGATGTGCGGCTCGGCGGTGCCGTCGCCCGGGCCGTCCGGCCGGTCGTCGAGCGTGCGTTGCATCAGGTCGATCACAATCACCTCGGGCGCGCGCGGGTGCACAGTGGTCACCACGCCGTCGTCGGCGAGGATGGTGTCCGGCTCGTTACGCAGGGCCGCGGCGACGCCGGCGCGGACTATGGACGGGAGTTCTCTCAGAGCAGTTGTATCTCAGCCGGTTTTCCATCCTCCGGCTACTGTGTTGCGCACGATGACACGACAAAGAATCCAGGCGTGTGCCACGTCGTCGGCCCATTTCCGTATGTAATGTAGCTGTGATCGCCGGCCAATTTCAACAACCAATACCTGATCCGGCAGCGACGAATCCGATCCAGGTCGCCCTTCGAGAGTGAGGTCGAGCGCTGACCCATTATTCTCTGACTCCCAGTCTCCAGATAAGCACCACTTCAATTCCACGATCCGCTTCCTGAAGTCCGTGCCATCGTTGCCTAGGTCGCCAAGCGGAATCGCTGTCGGGTGGCAATGCCCCCGAATCGGGCGCTCAGCGCGCCCGTAATCCATCTGCGCATGCACCTTGAACGATGCACTGATTCCGCACGGGAGGTTCGACTCCCCTCGGACCACATTGCCGCATCCATTCTGTGTCTCGCGCCCCTGCGGCCAAGCACACCCGACCACGGGAATTCGCCTTCAGCTGTGCGTGCGTGCAACGCCTTGATGATCAGACCAGTCGTCGGCGATGGTCCATGCTTTCGGGTTGGGCGCTGCAGTTGCAGCCCAACGGTCCGACCGTCCCGCCGTTGACCTGACCCACCAGCGGATCAAACGCCGGCCCCACCTTGTAGAGGGGCGAGGCCATCGTAGGCACTGGTGACGGTCCTGAGGAGCTCGACGTTGCTCGGGTAGGTCGCCGAGAGGAGTTCGCGTATTGCGGGTTCACGGTCATAGTCGTCGGCCAGACGTAAGCCGAGGATGACGTTGGCCATCATGCCGGCGGCGAGGGTCTGACTGGCTTGTTCGGGTGTGAGATCGCCGCGGTTGACGAGCACTCGGTAGACGCGGAGGAAGCCGTCTCTGGCGAGTGGCCCGATCTCCGGATCGGTGCCGGCGGTGAAGGCGTGCGCGAGGCAGAGTTGCAACCCCTGCTCCTTGAACAGTTGAAGGTAGGCGACACCGATACGCGGTGCGAGGTCGCCAGGTGCGTCGTCGTCGATCGTCTGCTCGAACACCTCGACCACTCTGTCGAGCGCGTGCTCGATCGCGGCTCGGATGAGCGCGTCTTTGCTGCCGAACAGGGACACCACGTAGGGCTGGCTCACGGCGGCCTCGCGGGCGATGTCTGCCGTGGTGGTTGCGGCGAAGCCCTTGCTGCCGAAGATCCGGATCGCCGCAGCGAGCACGGAAGCGCGTCGCTGGGACGAGGAGACTCGTTTCTGGCCCATGGTTGACATGTTATCAATCAATCAATAACCTCTGCGATGCGCTGCCGATCGGCCACCTCGGCGGGAGCAACGGCGATCGCGGCGATCGGCTCCAGCCGTGCTTTCTCATGTGCGGTGTCACGTCGCGGATGCTGCGCCACAGCTCGCCGATGGGGCGTGACACTGTGCAGTCCGGCACGATGAGAGGACCGGGTATGGACGTGCTGATGTTCGCCACCGTCGCCGTGCTGGGGTTCACGGCCTGCGCCGAGTTCGGCTCCTATGCTTTTGTGCATCCGGTGGTCAAGCGTCTGGCGCCGCGCGACCACATCCTGGTCGAACAGGGTCTGCTGCGTACCTTCGGGATTGTGATGCCGGTGCTGATGACGGCCTCGCTCGTGCTGGCTATCAGCTACGCGGCCCGCCCTGATGGGACGGGGTTGCCCGAGGTGTTGCGTTGGGTTGCGGCCGCGACCTGGGCCACGGGCATCGTCACGACCGTCGTCGTGAACGTGCCGATCAACCTGTCCACACTGCGCTGGGACAAGGATTTCCCTCCGGAGCGCTGGCAAGAGCGCCGTAACCGCTGGGAGTGGTTTCAGGGATACCGTTCGTGGGCCTATCTCGCGGCCTTCCTGCTCGTCGCTCTCTCGGTCGCCACGGTCGACTGAGAGAGTGTTGGGTTACCCGTTGACCACGTGAAGTGAGTTGACGGGATCCGTTGTGGTGTAAGGGATTACAGAAGCGGATACCGGATCAGGTGCGACCGGCTTGCCGACGGTCAGTCGCGGCCAGTACCCGCTTGGCTTTGGACGCGGTGCCCGTGGGACGAGGTGGCGTGGCCTTCGTGGTCGTCGTCTACCTCGTAATCTTCCGTACCCGGACGGCCTGTCATGAGGCGCCTCATGACACTTCAGGTCAGGAGTTCGCGGGCCAGGGCCTCGGTCCACCAGCGTTCGACTTGATCGGGTTGCCAGCCGCGTTCGTCGGTGAGTGTGGTGTAGACGTCGATGTTGCAGATCGCCGCGTAGATATCGACGGCCGATGGAATGTCCAATCCTTGCCGGAGAACGCCGCCCGGCCACGACGAGAACACCTGGATCCTGGTTTCGTCCCCCCGCTGACGGCCGTCGCGGTAGACGCTCGCCAGCTCGGGCTCGGTGCGGCCCGCCTCGCGTACGAGCGCGATGATGTCACCGGCGCGCTCGAAGAGGCGCCGGTCGTAGCCGGCCATCGCCGCGAGCTGCCGCACCGGATCGTTCTCGGCCCCTTCCAGTTCGGCGAGCGACTGCGATGGATTTGCGGCGATGTCTGCCGCATCGGCCAGGGCTTGGATCAGCCCGGTCTTGTTCCCGTACACCGCGTAGACGGTCGGCACCGAGACCCCCGCCTCCCGTGCCACGTCACGTACCGTGGTCGCCGCCCAGCCCCGGGAGAGGAACAGTCGACGAGCGGCGCTGGCGATCTCACCCCTGGTCTCTGCCGCTTGCGCCGCCCGGCGCAGTGATTCGTACCTCCGCCTACCTGTCTCGGCGGTCAATGGCTTGCCTCCTTCAGTTTTCGGGCCTTATATTGAATATATGTTGCGTAAACTCGGCGTCGGAAGCACCTGGACGTTCTCGCGGATCGCCGGACTGGCCGGACTCGGCTTCGCCATCCTGATCGCCTCCACCAACGCCTTCCTGGTGCCAGCCGGCCTGCCCCACACCGGCGCTGAGACCAACGACGTTGTCCAGTTTTTCACCACCCAACAGAACACCGTCGGCCTCGCGTCAGCACTCGCACCGATCGCCTGGGTGCTGGCCACCCTCTTCGGCGCCGGCGCGGTCTCCGTGCTGTGGCGAACCGACCGCGAGCAAGGCACAGCCTGGTCCCTGGTCGGGTTCGCCGGGGTGATCATGCAGAACATCACCTTCACCGGCGTGATGGCCACCCGGCTCGCGCTCGCGTCAACGACCGCGCAGGACAGCAGCACGATCGCCGGGCTCTGGGCACTACACAACGCGCTGTTCATCTTCAATGGCACCTTCCTGGCACTGGCCATGACCGGCCTGTCCATCAGCGGCCGACGCGCCGGCCTGATCCGCCGCTGGCACAGCGGGATCGGTTTGCTTGCCGCCGCACTCCAGTTCGGCTCGGCCGTGCTGAGCCCTCTGGCCATCGACGACCCCGGTACGGTCGCTCTCCTCGGCCTTGTCGGCTGGCTAATCTGGGTCGTGTGGATCGTCGCCTACGGCATCACCCTGATCCGCCCGACATCCGTTCCCATCCAGGCGATACCGAATAACCGACGCACCGGTCCCGTTGAGTGATTTCGATCAGGCCATCGGCAGGCCGATCTACCCAATGGCCAGCGTCGCCATCCAGCACAGCAGCGCGTCGAACCGCCGAAGAGCGCGCAGGCATAGACATCCCTCATCGCATGAGCGCGCACCGCGTCGGGTCGTGGAGGCGCGTCCGGCTGAGAGGGCTCGTGACAAAGACGGGTGCCGAACGCCTGGCGCGGGACCTAGGTGGGCTGATCTTCAGCTGAGCGGGATGGCGCCGATAAGGCGTATCCCACGTCGGGCATTGGTCCGTGGCGGTCCACCGAGACGAACCCCTTGCCCGGGGTAGGCCAGTCGCGACGGGCGGGCGCACGCTGTTTTCTGGTGACGGCACGTCCCCGATGGCGGGGGAGTGGGGCGCGGTGGGACCCAGCACTGTCATGTCTGCCAGGCCCCCGTTTACCCCCCGAAAACCCCCGTCTGCCGTTGACAATCAGTGACAAGGAGCGACCAGCATTTGATCGTGTCTGTGCAGCTCAACGCCTATTTTTGACAAGCAATGACAAGCCTTGAACGAGGCTCGACATGAGGCTGTCGTGGGTTCGAATCCCTCGTTGTTCTCGAGCGCTGGGCCGTGCTGGTGCTGGCTCGAACAGTTCTAGTTGCCGGGGACGGTCAGCCGCGCATGGTCGGGTAGTGAGGTCAGTACTCGGCGCTGGCCGGTGGCGGGGTCGACGGCGACCAGTTCAGCGGCGTGGGCGGTCCAGCGTTGCAGGAGGATTTCGGTGCCGGCGAGACCGAGGAATTGCTCACCTTGGTCATTCTTGGGCATCACGAGGTCGATCCGGCCGGCTGGTTGGCCGGACCGCAGGTCTACTCCGACCAATGTCCAGGGGGTTACTTCGTCCGTCTGTTCCGCCTGGCCGGTCGGGGTGGGCTCTGGGCGGGTGACCAGAGCCCATACGCTCGGTGGATTGCCTCCGCCGCGGATGATCGGGACGACCGCGTTGCGGATGTCGCCGGGGCCTACCTGCTGGGTGGTGGGGATCGACACCGAGCGGGCGTTGCCGCCGTCGACGTCTTGGATGGCGATGGTGAGCTGGCGGCGCGGCCGGAGGTTCGCGCCGAGGTTGAACTCCGCGGTGGCCAGTTCGCGCCCGTCGAGGAATGCCAGCATTCGACGGGCCGGCATCGCGGGTAACGCCAGCGGGCGCAGCTCCCCGCTGGGCAGGGTGAATGCCGTGTACGTCTCGCTGGTGCCGGTGGTTTGCCCGAGCAGCAGCGCCTGCCCGTCGGTGGACCACTGCCGCAGTTCGTACCCGGGCGGGACGGCCCGATCGGTGGTCCCGGTGAGGTCGCGGATCCACCACTGCCGGTCTCGGCGTTGGGCTAGCCACCGTCCGTCCGGGGAGAGCGCGTGGTTGAACTCGACTGTGGTGACCGTACCGATGGCGAATTGGTCACCGGTGGCGGTCACCAGGTAGATCGGTAGCCGAGGCAGGCCACCGCTTCCGGCGGTGAAGCTGTCGGGATCGTTGATCTGGTAGAGCAGGGCTCCCCGTCCGACGGCCCGGTCGGTGGGTAGGGCGGTCGGGTTGGCTGGTGGCAGCAGTCGGTCGGGTAGCCCGGCGAAGAGTTCCCGGGCCGTATCGGGGGTAGTGACCTCGGCGGATGCCGGTGACGGGGTGGCCGTTGTCCGCCAGACTGCCACTCCGGCGGCCCCGCTGGCCAGTGCCCCGGCCAGCGCGATCGCGAGCCATGCCCGCCGTCGGTGCGGTCGCGGCGGCGTGACGGGTGCAGGTCCCGGTGCCATGGTTTCCATTGTCGTTCCCCCGATCCGGGCGTCCTGCCCGCCGCACAGCTCACGGGAGTTGCACCGGAGGGTCAACGGCCCGGTCAGACCCGACATCCAATCGTGATCTTGGCGGAGTTCGGCCCTTGATGAGCACCTTGCGCAGCCGGGCGGTGAAGCCGGCGGGCCCTGACCGAAGCGAACGTGACTGCGAAGGAGCATCGTCGGTGTGACACCGAGTGCGTCGGCCAGTGCCTAAGTGCTGTGTTCGCAGGGCTTACCGCCAACCCGCCAACAGCCTTCCGGCGGCTGCCGTCAAGGGGCGTGGGCCGTGCAGTCGTCTGGGACCTCGATGCTCCCTGCGGCGTTCGTAGTCGTAGCTGGGTTTGGTAGTAAGCAATACCAATCGCCCTGCCGTCGCTGAGGGCGCGGCGTCGCCAGGTCGTTCTCGACCACGGGCGGTGGTTGGCTGGAGGCACGGTCGATCCACCGGCCGGAGTTTCGGCGAGGGGCGCCGCCACGTCAGTGATGAAGTGGTGTTTGGAGCTTGGTGCGCGGCAGTCGACCGGACTCCGCACCGATCTGGGCCGCATCTGGGCACACGAATTCGGGGCCATCGATCAACGCCCCCGACACGTCATGCCGCTTAGCGGCGGATGGCCGAGGCCGGTGTCACGTTCGTCCGAGAGCCACGGGCCGAGCCCTGTGGCCGGGGTGGCGGCCACCGTTCCACGATCGACCGGACAAGCCCTGGCCGAACGAGAAGCTGGCCCGTCACGCTCAACTTCACGAGTCCACCCGGTGCTCCTCCCGCCTTGGCTACAGACGGAAAGTGGGCCGGGCGGACCGTACGTTCGTGACCTCGGCACCCGGATTTCGGCGCTCAGAAGCCCGGCTTTCGGCCGGTGGATGATCAGCAGCGGAAGGTTCGGTGAATTGGGCCGTCTCGGGTTGCCGCGTGTGGAGCGAGCACCGCAGGGTTGGGGACCGACTGCGGTTCCCCCCAACCACGGAAGTGCATGCCTGTGCGTCTGCTGGCGATCCTCGCCGCCCTTGTTGCCGTGTTCCTCGTCGCCGCTCCGGCGCAGGTGCAGGCGCACGTCCGCGCGACCTCGGTTGCGGTCGACCTGCGCAGCCAGGGCGACGGCGTCACGGCTGTCGTCGACGTGGAGTACGACGTCCTCGCCCGACTGTTGAGCCTCGACGGTGCGCTGAGCCCGGACGCGGTCGGCGTGGACGGCGCGGCCGCCGAGGTGCCGACCGAGGCGCGGCGCAGTGCGCTGGACGCGCACGCGAGCGACGTGGCGACGTACGTCGGCGAGCGGCTGCGGCTGAGCCGCAGCTCGATCGGGTGTACCGCTAAGGACGACGCCCGCGTTGAACTCGCCGACTCCGGTGCGGTGCGGGTCGCGCTCGCCTACGACTGTCCGGCGTCCGGCGCGTTGACCGTCCGCAGCGACATCTTCCGCGTCTCCGACGGCGTTATTGACGACACGACCACGATGGTGGCCTACGACATCGGCGGCCGCCGCGGTGCGGTGTTGCTCGACACCGCCCGCACCAGTGTCACGGTGGGGCACACCGACCTGCTCAGCGAGATCCCGCGGTTCGTCCGGCTTGGGGCGGAGCACCTGCTCTTCGGGCTCGACCACGTGCTGTTCCTGCTGGCGCTGCTGCTGGGCGCGAAGCGGTTGCGCGACGTCGTCGAGGTCGCCACGGCCTTCACGGTCGCACACTCGGTGACCCTGGTGCTGGCCGCGGTCGGCTGGGTCAGCGTGCCCGGGTGGATCGTCGAGCCGCTCATCGCGCTGTCGATCGCGTTCGTCGCGGTCGACAACCTGCTGTCGCCGAGGACGAGCCACCGCCTGCCAGTGGTCTTCGGCTTCGGGCTGCTGCACGGGCTCGGCTTCGCGGGCGCGATCAGCGTTGACGGCCCGCTGTCGGCCTCGACGCTGGCCGACCTGGTCTCCTTCAACGTCGGCATCGAACTCGTCCAGTTGACGATCATCGGGCTCGCCTTCCCGGGACTGCTGTTCCTGCGCAGGGCGGCGACCACGCCGGTCGCCGCTCGCGTCCTCACGCTCGGCACCGTCGCGGCGACCGTCGCTGTCGCTGGTGCCGGTCTGGTCTGGTTCGTCGAACGGTCGCCGATCCTGACCTGACACCCCGTTCCCACCCCCATCCGAAGGATCCCGATGTCCACGTTCAGCTGGACACGCGCGCGCCTGCGCGTCGTCCTGTACACCACGACGCTGGGGCTCGCCGCCAGCGTCGTGGCGGGCCCGCTTACGTCATACGTGGCGTACGCGATCGACCCGCCGGAAGCCACCGTCAGGGGCGTCGTGTACGTCGACGCCAACGGCGACGGCGTTCGGAACGACGGCGAGGCCGGTCTGGCCGGCGTCCGCGTCTCCGACGGCGTGGTCGCCACCACGACCGCAGCCGACGGCACCTACTCTCTGACAATCTCGACCGACCGCCGCACGACCGACATCGTGTGGGCCACTCAGCCCCGGGGCTACCAGTTCGGCCTTGACGAGTTCAAGGAGCCCAGGTTCTGGGCCAACCTCGGGCAGCTCGTCGATGGCGCGACGCCCGCGGCGGACTTCGCCCTGAAGCGCGACCGGTTCTCCGACGGGGACAACTTCTCCTGGGCGAACATCGCCGACCCGCACGTCAACGCGCAGCTGCCCGACCAGATTCGCGAGATCAACTCTACGGGTACGGACCTGCGCTTCATCGCGGTCAGTGGTGACCTCACCAACGACGCCAGCCAGGGGCAGTTCGACACGTATCGTCGCGGTACCCAGCAGTCGGGCGTCGGCGTGTGGCCGGCCGTGGGCAACCACGAGTACGCGGGCGGGTCGGAGTACGCGGCCAAGATCGACAACTATCGCAAGAACGTCGGTCCGGAGTGGTACTCGTTCAACTACGGCAACCGGCACTTCGTGGTGCTCGAGAACAACGGCTCGGCGCCGTTCGACGAGGAGCTGAACTGGCTCAAGGACGACCTCGCCGCGAACGTTCCGCTCGACCGCGACCCGCGCAACGACATTGAAGTTGTCGTCCTCACCCACCAGCCGATGAACGTCCCGTTCGGCTCGCCATCGACGTACGACGCCTTTGGTGACGTGCTCGAACAGTACAAGGCACAGCTGATTCTGGTCGGCCACGAGCACTCCAACCACGTCGAGAACAACTCGGCGTTCGCCTCGACCGCCAAGCACATCCAGACCGTGTCGAGCTCCTACACAATCGACAACGCGCCCCGCGGCTTCCGCTACATCCACATGGCCGGTCCGGACTTCGACAACCCGTTCCGGATGTACGGCGAGAATGAGCACCTCACCATCGTCAGCCCCGCGCCCGACTCGAAGGTGCCAGCCGCGAAGTTCCCGGGCATCCAGGTCAACGCCTACGACACCGGCGACGAGGTGGTCTCGGCGCGCTACCGGATCGACGGCGCCAAGAACTGGATGCCGCTGCACCACAGCGGCGAGTTCACCTGGCAGAGCAACCTGCCCAACAGCCTGCAGAAGGTCGGTAAGCACCGCATCGACGTGATGGTGGTCGACGCGGCGGGCAAAACCTGGACCAAATCGGCGGACTTCACCCTCACCCGCGAGCCGGCGCTCAAGCCGGTCGCCGGCGGTGACTGGAACCAGCACCACGGCAACGAGGCCCACTCCGGTGTCGCGCCGGCACAGGAGGCCGGCCGCCGCCTGGCCTGGAGCTTCCGCACCGACGGCACCTTCCTCACCGGGTCGCCGGTCATCCACGACGGCGTCGTCTACGCAGGAACCCGCGACGAGAACGGAGACGGTAACAGCCGGATCCACGCCGTCCAGCTCAAGGACGGCAAGGAGCTGTGGAACTTCGAGGTGCCGCAGTCGATCCACGGCAGCCTCGCCTACGGCGACGGCTTGATCTTCGCGCCGACCCTCGGCTCGGAGCTCTACGCCGTCGACGCGAGGACCGGCAAGCTGCGCTGGAAGGCCCTGCCCGAGCAGGCACCGGCCCCGAACAACCAGCGCACCTACGGCTACTACTCGCCGGCCGTCTCCGGCCACACCGTGCTCTGGCCCTACCAGACCCGCTTCGGCATCGGCAGCCAGGGCGTCCTCAAGGCGCTCGACACCCGCACCGGGCGGCAGATCTGGGCCTCCCCGATGTCCGGCGCGACCATGAGCGACGGTACGCCCGCCGTCATGGACGGCACCGTGTACGTCGGCAACGAGACCGCCGACCGCGTGCTCGCCTACGACCTGGCCACCGGTGCCCGCAAGTGGACCGGAACCGAGTCGCTCGGCAGCTGGCAGGACGGCGTACCGACCGCGGCCGAGGGAAAGGTCTTCATCGGCGCCAACAACGGCATCGCCGCCCGTGACGCCAAGACCGGCGCGACGCTGTGGACCTACCGGAGCTCGCGCTCCTCGCTCGTCTCGAGCGGCTCGACCCCGAGCGCCGCGGCCGTCAAGGACGGCGTCGTCTACATGGGCTTCCCGAGCGGCGCCGTCGTCGCCCTCGACGCCCAGAACGGCAACGTTCTCTGGGAGCGGGCGCTGCCCGGCGACATCTACCACGGTGGCGTCATGTCCAGCCCGGTCGTGGCTGGCGACACGCTCTTCGTCGGCGCCAACAACGGCAGGTTCTACGCCCTGGCCACCGACACCGGCCAGATCCTGTGGAGCCACGAAATCGGCACCTGGGTGGGCGCCGGTCCGGCCGTCAGCGGCAACACCGTCGTGACGGGCGCCTGGGACGGCAACCTCTACGCCTACGTGCCGGGCGGCGAGTCCGCGCAGCGCTGGGCGACCGTGACCGGCACGGTCAGCGATCCGGAGACGGGCGCTCCGATCGCCGGCGCGAAGGTCACCGCCGTTGCCACCGGTCAGGACACCGCAGTAACCAGCACTGACGCCCGGGGCCAGTACCGGATCGGTCTGCCGGCGTCGACCTGGACCGTCACGGCGGCCAAGCGCGGCCTGATCGCCGACGACCGCTCGGCGGCCAGCGTCACGGTCCGCACCACCGGCAACGCGACCGCTGACCTCAAGCTGATCAAGGTGATCCACCCGACCGCCGGCACGTCGACGTACGCGCCGGACTACGGCAACGGCAGCACGCGCACGGACGTCGTCACGGGCACGGAGTACTACTACCTGGCCAACAATAAGATCCGTGCCTCCGTGACGCCGTACGCCGCCGGCAACAACGGCATCGGCGGTCTGGGCCAGGGGGCGCTGTCGGACCTCATGCTCAACGACGCCAACGGCGCCGAGACCCTCGACTGGGGCGAGATGCTGCTGCGTCCGAGCCTCACGCCGCCCGACTCGTGGGACCGGCCGAACGACCAGCTCGATCTGCCCGGCCTCGCGGTCGACGGCGCTGCCGTGGTCGGCGACGGTCAGTACCGGGCGAACCCGGCCATCAAGGCGCAGGTCCGCTACGAGACTCTGCCCGACGCTCCGATCGTGAAGATGACGGTCAAGCTGACCAACACCGGCACGACGGGCTACCAAGGCTACTTCAACTACATGATCGACCCCGACAGCTCGGTCGACAACGGCCGGATCCCCGGGTTCAGCGGTACCAACCCGGGTCTGAAGACCTCGGGCTGGACCGGGAACTACGTCTACGTCGGTGCTGACGCAGCCACCACGAACGGCCAGGCCGCCCACGGTCTCGCGTGGGCACTGGACATGCCGACCGCGGTCGGTGCATACGGCTACGTCGAGGGCCTGTACTACGACGCCACGATGGCGCCCGGTGCGACGAAGCAGTTCAGCTTCTACCACCTGACCGACTACGCGACCGCCGGTGGCGACCCCACGCGCAACATCGCGAATTGGGCTGACGAGATCGACCTGCACGACGCAGCTGTCCCGGATGCCGCTCGTGCGTCCGGCACCATCACCGCTGGCGGCGCCGCCGTCTCCGGTGCCCGCGTCGCCCTCGAGCAGGCCGGCACGGTGGTCGCGACCACGAGCACCGACGCCCAGGGCAAGTACCTCGTCAAGGCCCCGACCGGTCAGTACGACGTCCGGGTGTCCAAGCTGGGCTACCAGACAGCCGCCGGCACGGTCACCGTGCCGGCGGTGGGCAGCGGCGTCGCCGACATCGCGCTGAGCCCGGTCACGGTCGAGGCGAGCTACGGCAAGCAGATCGGCTCGGGTCTGGTCGAGGCGGGCTACGGCGACGTCATGCTCGAGAACGACAAGCTCTCGATGGCGATCGCCGACGCCTACAACGACTCGCAGCTCTCCGGTGGCACCCGCGGCAAGCCGGTCGACATCGCGGTCCGCGGCATGGCCGACCAGTTCGACTGGATCAACCTGCCCTACGTCTCGGCGACCCAGCCGACCGGCGATAGCGCGTGGGACAACCGGTCGGTGGCGGCGACCGACGTCCAGATCGTGCAGGCGACCGGCGACAAGGCCGTCGTCCGGGTCTCCGGGCCGGTCAAGGGCATCACGGGTCTGACGGCGACGACGACGTACACGCTGAAGCCGGGCGACAACTTCGCCACGGTCTCGACGGAGCTGAGCAACTCCGGCTCGGCTCCCCTCAGCGTGTGGACCGGCGACGCGATGGACCACGACGCGGCCGGCCAGGCCAGTGTCATCCCGGGTGCCGGCATCGTGACGCCGGGTGCGACGGCGGCGTACTCCCCGAGCAAGCCGTACATCGGCATGACCGGGACCGACCCGCAGGTCTTCGGCCTCGTCTACGGCACACCGGCCAGCGCCTTCGACGTCTACGCCGCGGGCAACTGGGTGATGAGTCGGTTCAACGTCGACGTGCCGGCGGGTGGTTCGTACACCCTCACTCGCAAACTGGTCGTCACCCCGGGCACCGACGCGGTGGGAATCCTCGACGGCGTCCCCGCGCCGTAACGCACACGCACCCCACCACACGGGGCCGGCCCGGAATCCAACCGGGCCGGCCCCGTGCGCCGAGCCGACGATCCTGGCGGCATGTCCTGGCGGTGGACGGGTCGGTCCGTTAGGCAGCCCATACGCTGTCAGGGCTGGACGCGGTAGTACCGGCATCGGAGGTGATCACGTTGTACCCCTGCGAGCTCGTCAACGGCCCGCAACGGCACAACGAGTCGTGCCGTCCTCGCGGTCTCCGTCCATCCACGCAGCACGGCGAGCCAATCGATGCGGTCAGGCCGCTGCCAGGTGTGGAAGACGTTCGTGTCGGGGAAGAACGGCAGGCCGGGCTGGGCGGCGAGCTTCGTCAGGGCGTCGAGCTCGGCGCGTGCCAGGTCGAGCTCGCGGATCACGTCGCAGATGACCCAGCGGTACGCCGAGGTGGTCCTTGCCGCCCTGGAAGCGGCGGACGCCACGCTGGCCGCCGCCCGCGGGGGGCGGCCGGAGCTGCCGAGATGAGTGCGTCCCAGTGGGAGCGGGCTGCACATCGTCGCTATGGTCGGTGTCGTGGAAACACTGGGCCGACTTGCCGGAGTCACGGTCGACTGCCGGGATCCGCAGCGACTGGCTGACTTCTGGTCCGTGGTGCTTGGAGGACGCGTGACGGAGTCTCTTCCCGGCTGGCGGCGCGTCACTGTCGCCGGGGGCGGCCCGGTGCTGACATTCCAGCCGGTCCCGGAGCCCAAGGCCGGCAAGACGCGACTACACCTCGACATCGCCGTTACCGACGTTGACGAAGCGGTCGATCGGATCGGGATGTTGGGCGGGCGGTGGACAGGTGAACGGCATGACTACCAAGAGGGCGCAGTCCTCGTCATGACCGACCCGGAGGACAACGAGTTCTGCGTCGTGCAGTACTACCGGGTGTGATCTGGTTAGGCTTTCGACCGAGCATCCGAGACCTGCTGATGGCGTCGTACGCACCGTCGTCGTTGCACACTGATCACAAGCGGCCGCGAGAGCGTGGAGCCGTCGACACACTCTTCTGCCGCTGTCTGCGCGCTGCAGGCTTGTCTCGACGGTCGACGAACGCTCTGCCGCGACACGTATCCAGGATGCATCGCGTGTCGTCGTCCCGCATGTTCGGTATCAGCTTCTACGGCGTCTTGGGCTGCCGAACGCAGTCCATCGGAGATGGAATCCCCTCCTCGTCGAGCGCGAGCCATTTGGGCAACGGCGAGGTGGAGCCTTTACACGGGACCTGGCTCAGAGGAGACGAGGACGTCTGGGCGCGGACGGCGACGGCATGGACGGCGTGTTGCGCTGACGTCCAGGGCGCCCGGATGTGGGAGCCGTCGATCACCGCCCTCGACATGTCCAGCTGATCGGTGGCCCGCAGCCTGCCGAGCAGGATCTCGTGCAGTCGTTGCCATGCGCCGGCGTCGTTCCAGCCCCGCAACCTGCGCCAGCAGGTCTTCCCAAAGCCGAACCCCAACTCCTGGGGCAGGAACCTTCACGGAATCGCGGTGTGAAGCATGAACAGGATTCCGCACAACACTCTGCGGTCGTCGAGGCGCTCACGCCCGGGGAACCGGTGCCGGCGTGGTGGTCGGGGTGGCAACAGTGGTTCGATCTCGGCCCAGAGTTCGTCCGAGACGATCCACGGCGGCTGCTCACCCCTCCTCACGTTCAGACAGAACGATCCTCGTGTCCCGAGGGCACGCCCAACATCGATTCGTTAGGGGTTCTTGGTGTTGGTGTCGATGGTGTAGACCACGTCTGGCCCGACGTCATGGCGGGTGATGCCGGGTACGTCGGGGATGTCAAGCAGTGGTTCGTAGGGGGTGCCTTGGACCCGGTTGCGCAGCAGGACGACGCTGCGGATGCCGAGTTGGTGCAACCGATCCAAGGCCGGCTCGCTGGGGAAGGTCGTCATAACGTCGCGGATCGCCTGACGGTTGGGTGTGGTGTAGCTGGCCGCACCGTTGACCATGGCGGGAAAACCGTCGGTCGACCAAAGCAGGACGTTGAGGTCACTGCCGTCGTCCGACGGCAATACCATGATCGGAGCGTGCGCGGAGGCTAGCGCCATCGCGGCCGGTTTGGCTGGGGTTTGAGGGTGGTTCAGGTCAGGCAGGCCCTCAGCTAGCACGAGGACCAGCAACGGAACGGTCAGTAGCCGTGCCGCTCCCACCGACCATTCCGGCTTGGCGCCCCTGCGAGCCACCTCGGCCAGGTGGGTAACCAGGCCGGCCGCGAGGATGGCCAGGCAGAGAGTGGGCCACAAGATCAACCGGCCTGGTGTACGGGATCCATCGAACCCGGGCACGTAAAGATAGAGCAGGCGGTAGATCGGCCCGTTCGTGCCCAGAGCGAACAACACTCCGACGACCGCCCCAAACAGCAGCAGAAACCGTTGCACCGGTGACCAGCGGGATAGGAACAGGCCGGCGAAGGCCAGTAGATACAGTGCATACCCGCATAGCAGCACTTTCTCAGTCGGTACGCCACCAAGAGCGGTGCGGGCGTCGTTGTGCAGGGTGCCCCAGGGCAGCGAGGACTGCGGCGCCACGAGAAGTCCGCGCAGTGTCGGGGAGAAGTGCGCAACGTAGTCCCAGTCCCGGGTGACAGCTGGGTTGAGCTCGCGCACGTGTTGGTACGCGTACGCGAAGTATCCGGTCACCGCGGTGAAGACCAGCCCGCCGATCAGATCACCGACGATCAGCCGGCGGCCAAGGCGTGGGCGGTGGATCAGCCAGGCTGTCAGTGTGATCAGGCAGAGGGCGGCGAGGACGTATACGAATCCCAGCCCCACGCCGAAGCCTAGGCTGACCTGCCAGGCCGCGACCAGCCAGCCAGCGAACGCCCATCCCGGCCGGACTCGTTCGGCAAGGTAGCCGCGGGTGAGCGAGAGTCCGTGACCGCGCGCCAGCATCGCCAGGGCCAGAGTGATACCACCGGTGGAGAGAATATTCAAATGGCCGTCGTGGCCGTAGCGCCAGGGCGCGTAGGCGAGGGCGGCCCCGGCTACCGCGGCGGCGACCTTGTTCGCGCCAAGTTGGCGCAGGAGCGCGTAGCCGCCGAGGAAGGCGAGCGCGAAAGCCAGCACGAACAGGATGTTGTAGCGCAGTACGGCGCCGACTACACCGCTGCCTATCAGCCCTGCCGGGGCATAGCCGAGCAGGCTGTCGTTCAGGGCTAGGCCGTACTTGTCGGGATAAAAAGCGTTGGTATCCCACAGGCCACGCAGACCGTGGGTGAGAGCGTGGCCACCCCATCCCACCAGCCATGCTTGGGCCGTCGGGTCACCCGCGTCACCGACGATGGTGTGGGCCGGGTCGGCGATCGGCACAGTCCTGGCGCCGGCAGTCATCACGCGAATCGCGTACGGCGGAATCAGCCAGATCATCGCGACAGCGAGGAGCACCGAACCGAGGCTCGCGATGCTCAATTCCCGCCGATGGGCCCCACGCGTCAGCCAATCCCTCGTGCCTGAACTGGCACGCGCGAGTCGGCCATTTTTCCCAAGCTCGCTGAGAGTGACGGCTGATGTGGGGCCTCCTGCCGGTGGCTCTACCTGCGTCATCACATTGACCCTCACTGTTGAACCGCCGCAGTAAATCATGAGCAGGGCGGCGCATAGAGTCAAGGCATCGATCAATGTCGTCTCGGTAGCCGGGCCTTACGCTGTCTATCAAAGGCGCCTTGTCACGCAGGAGTCGCGATCGGTGCAGCGGCGAATTTTGCCGCTGTCGGAACAGGGCACGCCAGGGTTGCTGCAGGCCCTCGCCCGGGTTCCGGACCCACGGGACGCCGGGCGGCCGGATCCATCCGCTGCCGGGACTGCTCGCGATCGCGGCGGTGGTTTCGGGAATCGAGCCGCGTCGTGGAGATCGTCGATTGGGCCGCCGACCTGCCGGAGCGGCGTGGGAGCGTCTCGGTGCAACCCGCGACGCGTTCACCGGTGTCCGGCGGGTGCCTGACGACAGCACCCTGGCCCGCAAGGGGGCCGCGCCGGCTGCGCTGGGCCTGCTGGCGGCGCAAGCGCCGGTATCGGCCGGCGCGCCGGCCGGTACTGACAGTCGCGCCAAGTGCCAGAACATGCCTCGGGCGGGGATCTTCGACGGAGATGGGCTTTAGGCGCTTCGGTCGCCCGCGCCTAAGCTTCTGCCGTGACAGAGCCAGATCCGCCATTACGGTACCTGAGCGCGAACGAGGCCGGCGTCCTGGAAGCACTTCTCCGCCACAACTTCGCAGGTGTTGAGGAGCTCCGCGTACAAGCGCGAGACGTCATGGCCCGCCCCGGATGCGGATGTGGATGCGGGACCATCCACCTCTTCCCACAAGGCGAGAACCTTCCCGCCTCACCGGCACAGACTCCGGTCCGCGTGCAAGGACAGTTTCCCGATCAAGAAGGGCAGTGGTTCGGAGGCATCTTGCTTTTCCTTGCCAGCGGGCAGCTCGCGGAGCCGGAGGTCCACTCGTTCGGTGACCCGTTGCCCATGCCAGCGTCCGATCAGGTGCTCTGGTACCTGAGAACCGGCGAAAGCACCTGTACTCCACTGCCCGACCAGCCGGAGCGAGGGCCGGCAGGAGATCTGTGATCCGAGAGGCGCGTACAGCAGGCGACCGCAGGGGGCAGGGCGTGCCCGCTCCGTGCCCGATGGGACGGGAGCCGAGGGTCAGCGGCGCTCAGCTCCTGGACGTGACAGCCAGCGTGGCGACGCAGGTCAAGCCAAGCCGCTGCCGAGCGGTTTCCGCCCGTGTCCACACTTTCAAAGTTTGTCTTGGTACCCGTATGAGCTGACCAGATGCACGAAGCTAGCCGACAGCACGGTGAGCACGCGCGTCCTCTATGGCGCCTTCAAGTTCCGTCCGCCGTTTCTGCATGCTCCGCGGCCTGCGTGGCGGCACTGCCGCAGGCGTACCCCGGCTACCTCCCGACGCCGCACACCGGCGGCCCGGACATTGTTCAGCCGGCCGCCAGGCGATGAGACTGCTATCACGAGACCACCCGCAACTGTCGATTACCGTGCACTCGACAATGCGCGGGTCACCGCTGCTCATGGCCGCATGGTCGTCGACCGGGGGTCGAAGCACGTACGTCAGGCGCTGATCGGCGGAAGCTGTCCGTGGGGGAGATCGGGCGGGCTGTTCAGCTCCGCCAGGAGGGCGTCCACCGCGGGCCGTTGCGGCGTGCCGCCGAGGGCACGGGTGACCGCGAAGATGCGTCGCTCGGTGGTCGGCGCGACCAGTGGCTCTACGTGCACCCCGGGTGGCACGTGGCGTAGCGCCAGCTCCGGCACGAGCGCGGCGCCCAGCCCGGCCGCGACGAGGTCCAGCGTGAGCGCGAAGTCGACGGCACGGTGCCGGATGTCCGGCTCGAAGCCGGCGAGCCGGCAAGCGTGCAATGTGGACCGAAGGCACGGCGTGTGTTCGGCGCTGGCGATCCATGGCACGTCACGCAGCTCGCTCAGCCGGCCGGTGCGACGGCGCCATTCAGCCGGGGTGATCAGGTGCATCGGGTCGGTGGTGACCGGATGTCGGTCCAGGTCGTCGACCAGTGGCACGGGCACGTGGTCGTACTCCTGCAGCACCGCTACGTCGAGGGTGCCGGAGCGCAGGTCGAGGCGGCTCTGCTGGTCTTCGGCCTCGATCACCCGCACGTCCAGCTCCGGGTGTTTCGCCCGCAGGCGGGCGGCAGCGGGTGCCACCAGCGCGCCGGCTGCGGACGCGAACGCGCCGACCCGCACCGTACCGCTGATGCCGTGGCGGAGCGCGGCGAGTCCGGCTACCGCCTGCTCCACCGCGCCCAGCACGTCCTTCGCGTGGCTGGCCAGAACCTGGCCGGCCGGGGTGAGGACGATCCCGCGCCCGGCCCGCTCGACAAGCTCGTGCCCGGCCTCTCGGGACAGCTGGACGAGCTGCTGGGAGACCGCCGACGGAGTGACGTGCAGCGCTGCGGCAGCGGCGGTGACGCTGCCACGCAGCGCGACCTCGTGCAGCACGCGGAGCCGGCGTACGTCAAGATTCATGTAGCCACGCTACAGCAGCAATGAAGAACGTTGAACTGGTCCTTAAGCGTTGCCTCGGGCAGCGTAGCCGGCATGAAAGCATCACACCGACTTCTCGCCCTGCTCGTCGCCGCTATCTGGGGCGTCAACTTCGTCGCCATCGAGCTGGGCCTGCGCGACCTGCCGCCGCTCGTGCTGACCGCGCTGCGCTTCATCGCGGCGGCGGTGCCGCTGGTCTTCCTGGTGCCGCGCCCCAGCGCCCGGCTCCGCTACGTGGTCGCCTACGGCCTGGTGCTCGGCGTCCTGAAGTTCGGCGCGCTGTTCACGGCGCTCGCGGCTGGCATGTCGGCCGGAATGGCCTCGCTGGTGCTGCAGGCACAGGCCCTGATGTCGGTGCTGCTGGCGGCGGCGGTGCTGGGCGAGCGGCCGGCGCGGGCGCAGGTGGCCGGCGTGCTGGTCGGATCGGTCGGGATCGGCTTGCTGGCGATCGGCAGCGGCGGCCACGCCACGGTGATCGGTTTCGTGCTGACGCTGTTCGCGGCGGCCAGCTGGGCCACGGCGAACCTGGTCATGCGGGCCAGCGGCGAGACGCGACCGCTCTCGCTGCTGGTCTGGTCGAGCCTGGTGCCGCCGTTGCCGCTGCTCGGGCTGGCCGGCGTTGTCGACGGGGGACAGGCGGTGCTGGATGCGATCACCGGCCTGTCGTGGCGGGGGCTACTCGCCGTGATGTACATCGCGTACGTGTCGACCCTCGTCGGCTTCGGGATCTGGAACCGGCTGATCGCCCAGTATTCGGTCGCGCGGGTGGCGCCGTTCAGCCTCCTGGTGCCGGTCTTCGGGCTCAGCGCGGCGTGGCTACTGCTCGACGAGCCCGTCGGCGCGACCGAGCTTGCCGCGGCCGCCATCATCCTCGCCGGGCTGGCGCTGGTGGTCCGGCGCTCCACAGCGGACGGCAAGAACACCACGGCCGCGAGCGAGGGCCGCAAGCCCCGAGTACGTCCCGGCCGCGGCCGTCTAATCCGCAGCTACGACACCTCCGCGCGCTGATCGGGATCCCGATGCCGGCTCACCGACCGCCGGCATCAACGCGCACGTTCGTCGTCGTCACGGCGGACTATGGAACGCCGCGCGGTCCGGGCGACCCTGCGTAATCCGATCGTGGAACTCCATACCGGCTGTTAGCGTCGCGGCATGTTCGCCACCGACCGGGTCCGACTGCGTCCGCCCACGCCCGACGACGCGCCGAACATGTTCCTTCTGTACGGTGATCCCGAGCTGCACCTGATCACAGACGGCGAGCCATTCCTGCCGCGTCACGTCGGCCAAGTTCGGGCCCGGCTGGAGAAGCAGGTCACCGAGCCGCCCGACGGCCAGACGATCGTTTCGCTGCTGGCCGAAACCGTGGCCGACGGCGTTTTCCTCGGTGGCGGCACGTTGTGGGGGATCAACGCGTTCAATCAGTACGCCCACCTCGGCATCTCCCTGCTGCCCGAGGCGCGCGGCCAGGGGTATGGGACCGAGGTGATCCGGCTGCTCTGCCGGTACGGCTTCCGCAACCGCAACCTACGCCGCCTGGAATTGGAGACGCTGGCCAGCAATACGGCCATGCGGCGGACCGCGGAGACGTGCGGCTTCACGCACGAAGGCACCCAGCGGGAGCGCGAGTACGACGGCGACGGCTTCGTGGACATGGTGATCTACGGTCTGCTCCGGCGAGACTGGACGCCGTAGCCGGCCGGTTCGGCGTCTCTCCCGATGCCGGAAAGCCTCGCGGTCGGCATCGCGCTGGTGCCACGTCGAGCAAGGCGAAGGGTTTCCGGCCCGATGTATACGGATCGGCCGGTGGTCGTGCGCACAGGCAGACGACGAGCCGTCCCCTTCGGTGCTCGGTGCCCCGAGGTGCAGGCGTCCGGATCTGTCGAAGACAGTGCGTCGGAGAGTGCCAACAAGCCCTGCCCTGCTCCACTGCGAGTTGATCGCGGGCGGGGGCACGGTGCGCTACTACTGCCGATGAGTCGGGTGCGCGAGCAGTCGTCGGCGGCCCGATGCAGGCGCGGCTGATCATTTGCGAGGTGCTGGCAGCACCGACACTTCGGGTGGGTATGCGTCGTCGCGCAGGTCGAGGGCGGTCAGCACTACCGACGCCAGCGTCTCTGGCCGGATGCAGTCGGCTGCATCGAACGGCCGGCCGAACTGTCCCCGGACCTTGCGTAGCAACTCGGTCGCCGTACCGCCGGGGTAGACGGGCCCTCGCACCCCAACGTCGAACGGGGGCTCAGGGACCGACACGACCGCGGAGGAATCTCTCGCCGATTCATCGATTCCGCCGGCCGGCGAGTCCGCCCGGCATGGATCGCATGGACGACACAACAGGAACGGCGCCGGCGAAGCTCGGTACCTTCGCGTGATGCCAGCTCCCAGGCCACGGCGCAGGCGACGCCGAGCCGGATCCACGGCTCAGGCGGGCGGCGACGCCCCCAGGACGATGCACGTCCACGCCGCCGGCGACGTGTACGTCGACAGCAGCATCAGCAACAGGAGCAGCGTCAGCAGCAGTACCGTCAGCTACGGCCCGGATCGGACGAGCGTGGCCGACGACCTGATGCCGGCCGTACTGACGGCGCTCCCGCTGCTGCTGGTGCTGCTCCTGCTGTCGTTGACCGGTCAGCACGTCCTCCTCCGTTCGATCGTGCAGGAGGGGAACCCGCTCGGCCTGATGGCGCTGCTGCTGCCGCTGTTCCTGCCGACCATCGCGGCGTCGCTCGTCTACCTCGCCCGGCAACGCGGCTGGCTGGGCTGGACCCTCCGTGCCACCAACTGGGCGGCGGCCGGCCTCGCCGCCGGCTTCGCGATCTTCGTTCCGTTGAACTACCTGCTGTTGCAGCTCATCGCCTTCCTGGTGAGTCTCGGGTGGATCTGGGCCCGGCGCCGGCTGGCGCCGCATCGCCGGGGCATCGCGATCGTCGCGGCCATCGTGCTCGCGGCTCTGGTCGTCGAGGAAGGGCTAGCCGCGTCCGGTTGGCCCCGCTACAGCTTGTCCCGGATCGCCGTCGGGCGTGTGGTGGACGGTCTGACGCGGATGAACCTCGAAGACGCCGGCACGAAGACGGAACGCTCCGTGCTCGTGGTGAGCGTCAACGACGGCTACGCGATCGTCGCCTCGACCGGCTATCCACCCAGGATGGAGAGCATGGCCCCGAGCGAGCTGGCAGGCGGCCGGATCTGCCAGCTCAGGCCCCGGGGGATGCAACTCAGTCCCTTCCAGTGGATCGGCAGGGTGGTGTCGGCGAACCGTCGGACGCCCCCGGTCGCGGAGTACTGCGTCGACCCCTAGTGCGGTGTCCACGAACGTTCCCCGGGTGGGCCGGTGGGGTGTTGTGGATCCTCGCCCTTGAGGGCGAGCGACTCCCCACTGGGTGGTGGGGCGGGCCTCCGCTGGCCATCTGATCCTCTCGCCGGCCGGGGTGGGCGGCGGGGGTCACGCCGGGACCGACCGGTGCCGGGGAGGTTCCGGCCGACTCGACGGTGCGTGACCACCCCAGGCAACACAGGATCGGCTGTGGTGGGGGTGGTGGGTCCGCCGCCCGGGATGCGGGTGGCGATGCTGGCCGCCGCGACGAGATCGCGGTGCCCGGAGAATCGGCAGTGTGGGCAGGACAAGGTGCGTCCACGGGGTTTCGGTACCCGCCGCCGGCAGGCGGGACAGGTCGAGGAGGTGCCGCGTTCGTCGACGAGTCGCACGGTGATCCCGGCAAGGGTGGCCTTGTCGGTGAGGACCTGAATCAACCGGCCGATCTGCCACTGCCGCAGCCGCAGGTTGTGCCGCCGCCCCGCCGCAATGTCGAGAACCCCGCGGGGGTCGCCGACGTGCAGCCCGGACGGCGGGATCGGCGTGCGCGGCCAATCACTTCGCCCACGAGTGGAGACGTGCCGGCGGGAACACCGGCGACCTGATGCTGCTGTTGGGCCGGTCCTCCGAGGACATGCCCCGGCACTACGGCGCCAGCGCGGCGGCCGAACGCGCCCAGGTGATCCAGGTGCAACTGGCCATTGGGGAAGGGGCGTAGACGCGGGCAACGCGGCCGGTCGATCCGAGTGCCGGCCTGGCCGACGGCATTGCCCGCGTCGTCGACCGGCGGGCTGGTTCTAGTCACGGCTGGGCTCGGCGTACTGGCTCCGGTGCAGATTCCGGTACGACTTGTCGTAGCGAGATGCATCGGGGTAACCGGCCTACCGCTGATCGGCAGGTCGTGACGCCGGTACGGCCGGTCGTAGTACGGATTAGCGATGTCGCGTAACGGGCGGCCACCCAGCGAACGCTCGCGGCTCTGTCGATTCGAGTGCGTTTCGGAGGTCGGCAGGCGATGGAGGGAGGCCGCGTCACTGCACAGCCGTGGCCGGGGGATGATCGAATGATTCGGGGCAGCGAAAGGCGTACAGCGAGTAGCCGCGCCCAATTTGCACACCGACGATGTCTGGCGACGCGGTCGGGTTCTCCTCGGACGGGCGCCAGCTGCAATGCTTGCCGTTCCAGTCGCCCGAATCCACGGTGAGAATCAAGGTCATCGTGGTGCCGCAGGCAGCACAGTCCATCGGGTACGGATCGGTCAGTGACCAGTTCGCGTACCCGCCGACCTTCCATCCCGGCGCCAGCGACAAGTCGCTCTGGTAGTGGGGACGGCTATCGCCTTGGCCGTCATCCCACTCGTCGAGCCGTTCGCGTAGGTCATCGGGGAGCAGATCGGAGTATTGGTACTCGCGGACCTGCTCGGGATGCACCACGCACGGAACCGGCAGGTACATGTCGCTGATCACCGGCGGCTCGGGAGGAGCTTCGAGTAGCGGGCCGACGGCGGAACTGTCGCGCCAGTAGAGGAAGACGCGAGGGCTGTAGTGCCGGTCCGAGTGGTCCACCGGGCACCACAGCACCTGGAGCAGGTCGGTGCCGTCCGGACCGGCGTAGTCCGGGATATCGCGTCGGTACAGTTGCGCGACCGGGACCAACGGGATGGGGTCCTCGATCAGGTCGTCCAAGTCCAGAGCAACGGCCGCATCGAGCTCGGCACGCTCCTCCACAGTCAAGAAGTCCCCGCCCGGCAACGGCTCCCGGGCTTCTGCTGTCGCGAGGATCTCCCGCCTGCGGTGCAGGGCGGCCAGGGTCGTCAGGCCCCATGGCTCATGTGCCCCGGCGTCGTCGCAGACCGGCCATACCTCGTCGGCCGGCCACAGCAGCGGTCCGCCGACCGAGCTATCCGCAACGGTCGGAGCGCCAGGTCGGGGATGCAGGCGGGTAGCCGTGGTGGAATGTTCCCGCAGTTCGGGGAATAACGCGGTGATGTCCAGGGGACGCGGAGGCGTGGTGCGGACCATAGAAGTGAATCTTATGGCCCTCGTGCTGGTCCTGACTTGCTGAGCAGCTACGGTCCCGGCTCAGCCGGATCGTCGGGATTCCGCTGTATCCGCCATGCGCGAAGTGGTGCAAGTCGCGTGGAGCCCGCCGCCGTGGCCACCGCGTCGCTGATCATGCACCGGTAGACGATGTCGGACAAGCGTCGTTTCAGCGCGCGCATCGCCTCCATCGATGTCTTGCCGGTGGTCTTCTTCGGGTCGACGTAGGCGCGTCCTTCGGTTGGGGTTGCGTGGTTGCACGGTGGCCATGATGTGCAGCACCCGGTTGAGTTGCCGGTTGCCGGCGCGGTAGAGCCGGTGGCGTATCTGCTCGCCGGAGGACGCGCCGCTCTTCGCGGTCGCTCGCTGGGCGTCGCGCAGGCTGACCGTGGGTTGCTCAGAGGCTCACCCAGGTGCCGCAGGCCGCACGGACATGCGAATCGGCGGTGACCCTCCAGGTGAGGGTCACCGCCGATTGCGTGGTCGAACCGGTCAGGCGGCCGAGCAGGCGGTGTCCAGCTCCTTGATGGCAGCTTCAAGGGCCTTCTTGCTGGGCTTGGCGTCGGCGGACTTGTTGTACGCGTCGCTCAGGCCCATCATCTCGTTCTGGATTTTCTCGGAGGCGGCGGTGACTGCCTCGTTGGCGCCCAGCGAGTGCGCCAGGATCGCGACCGAGCCGGCGGCCCATTGGGCGCTGACCGCGAAATGCCCGGCTGGCGGGCCGATTTTCTCGGCCTTGGTGACCTTGGCCGCGTTGTCCTTGATGTCCTTCTTGATGTCGGTGCAGGCCTTCACTGTGGCCGCGTCGCTGGTTGCGGGGGTGGCCGCAGCGCTGGTCGGGGCGGCGCTCGAGGCTGCCGGGGACGGCGAGGTTGCGGTGCTCTCCGATTCGGGCTGCGGATCGCAGCCGGACATCGCGATCACCGCCGCAACGGCCATGCCAGTCAGGACGAGTCGAGTTCGGTTCATCGATGTTTCCCCCATGATCTTCATGTTCGGCGCACGCTACCAGCCCCGGTCGAACGGGTGGGACCAGTTATTTGGCCGACGAGCACCGAGCCCTGGGACTGGAGCTGGACGCGAGGCGCGTCGTGACTGTGGACGATGGGTGCCGCGCAGTGCTCGCAGGTGTCGGTCTGCTGCGGATGCTGGCCCGGCTCCGCCTGCCTGGGAACCACTGGAGATCGGCTGGCGTCCGCTGGCATCGTCGAAGACAGGAAGGTGTCAGAGGCGACCGCGCAGCGCGTCGAAGCCTAGTGAGTGGCCAACGGAGCGAGGACGCGCGCCACTGGTCTCCAGTCGTAACGATGGACAAGTCATGGGGCCCCTTTGTCGTACCTGGGTGACTAATTGAGTGACTGCGCCTCAGCGTCGAAGATCCGGTCCATGGCGACTGCGCCGCCCAGGAGCACCGGCCGTAGTTGGTGCCGATAGACGCTCTCGGTGACCGTCGTGCCGGAGTGGCCGCAGAGGTCCGCGATCTGCTTAAGGCGGCCCTTGGCGGGCCGCACGCGCCGCCGCCTGGGGCGCGCGCCGCCCGACCCAGCAGCGTCCGTACCAGCCGTCAAGGTCTGCTTGACGTGGCGGGCCGGGCGGCGGCCCGCTCCCCAGAGGGCGGGTCGACGGCGACGGGATGGCACGGTGGAATCAGTGCGGCGTTGTGAGAGCGGCCGTCGAAGTTGGGGCACCGCAACTCGCTTGACTGGTGCGGTCCGCCCGCGATTGGGTGGCGCCGTGAGCAAACTGTGGACCGCCCCCGGGGACGACCCCAGGACCTTCGGTCAGCCCGTCGGCGAAAAGGCGACCTACAGGGAATACCTCGGCAACTACCGTCTGACCGTAGAGATGAAGTGCGACGGACTGGACGCCGAGCAACTCGGCCGACGCTCGGTACCGCCCAGCACCCTGAGTCTGCTCGGCCTGGTCCGCCACCTGGCTCAGATGGAGAACGACTGGTTCCAGCGTGTGCTGCAAGGGCGGACCGACGCACCGCGCCTTTACCAGCGTGAGGACGACCCGGATTGGGACTTCGGGGCCGCGGTTTCCGACCCAGCGGTGGTGAAGGACGCCTTCGCAACCTGGAAGGCCGAGATCGCCAAGGCGGACGAATGGCTCGACGCCCTGGAGGAGGCCGACCTGGGCCGCGAGGTGTCGGTCGACGGTAGCCGCCACGCCACGCGCGACGTGCTTGTCCACGTGATCGAGGAGTATGCGCGGCACGCTGGCCACGCCGACCTCCTGCGCGAGTGCATCGACGGGCGAACCGGCCTGTGACCCACCGGGGCGGTGGGTCAGTATAAGGACCGCCCCCAGCATGCAACCACACCGTGAGGAACGGCGGACAGCAGAACCGGGGCGGCCCGGAGCCAGTAAGTGACAGACCGGGTGACGATCACGACGGACACCCGTGGACGACACGGTCAAAGACCTGGGGCTCCACCCCGAATCCCGGCCCTCCTCAGAGATCCGCCGCAGCAGCGCGGTTGTCAGGCGTTGCCATGGGGCTCCAGCAGCAAACTGACCTGAGCCAGCATGTCTGACGACATGGCCCCAGGGCGGCGGAACGCGTACCTAGTCTCGCTGATCCGCCCGGCCGGGGTCAGAGTCCAGTGCTGCGGACCCCAGCAGCCCTGCTCCTCAAGGAGGATCCGAGCGAGCACCCCGGTCTCTCCAGCGGCGCCGCAGGCGGTCAACATCGCAGCGAGGACGTCGTCCGCGTCCAAGGGGAGGTCCGCGTCACTCATGATCGGCAACAACAGAAGGAAAGTGTGAGGGTCAAGGCGCGGCGCCGATCCGGCTTCGGCCGCCTTATGCGCGACGGCGAGCAACTCTGGCCAGCACAGTCCGGGCCCCCTGAAGCAACCTTCGACCCTTGCCAGGGGAACCGTCGCCTTCCAATCAGGATGGTGCAGCAGATAGTCGTACCCTCCTTCCCCGGGAAGGTTGCGGTACAAGACATGAAGCACGTGCCCTGCCGGGAGCGGGACTGACAGCGCTGGCCACTGGCGCTCAGCGCTGACCCGTTCGAAAAACTGCAACAGGTCGGCCTTGCTGACCCCAAATCCCGCACACAGCGGCTCTTCGACGCCGTTGGTGCATTGCAACAAGTGGCTCGCCCAGAAAAGTGGCTCGTCTATCAGGTACGCCCCATCGACCAAGGGGTCGTCCTCATAGCCTGGAATCAGGGGCATCGGCCGATTCTGGCACAGATCTCTGAGCCCAGCCTGACCCCCGCATGACGCCAACGGCCGCCATAGCTTTGTGGAAGTAGCCGGTGCCCCGGGCTGGCACGAGCTGGCAGGAGTCGTGACCCGCTCGCCTGCCACCATAGGCGTCTCGGGCATCTCCGGACGGTGGTCGTCGTCCTTCCAGATTGGCGGTGCGGGCGCTCCCGCGTGCGCCGTGCCCGTTGCGCGCCCGATGGGGCGGCAGCCGCGGGTCAACGGCGGTCAGTTCATGGACTTGCTGCCGACATAGCGCGGCAGGTCAAGTGAAGTCGGTGGTGTGTGTCTTCCGGCCGTGTCCACACTTCCTGAACCGTCGGCTGTCGTCGCCAGGTACCGACACCTGGGGGACCGGGCGGGGCCCACACATGGTGCGCAACCAACGATGCCGGCCGGGTAGCGTTGTGGGACGCCTTCATGGTGCCGAACGCCGGCTGACGTTGACCGGACCCGACCCGACCCTCGACGAGACGCAGACCCCCAGGGTGGCGCGTGTGCTGAGCGGTGACCAGGAGGAGGACGACGGACGGGTCGAACTGTCACGCCGGGTGGAATGTTGCCTGTCTCCGTTACCGTGCAGGCATGGATGGCCACCTCCTCTTGTGGAGCATTGTGGTTGTGCTCATATTGTTGATTTTCGTGGGTTTGGCGCTGTTGGCCAGCCGCCGACGAGCATCCCGAGCCCTGACCCGGGAGGAGCAGTTACAGCTGGCGAAGCGCGCTGCTCGGCAGATCGCCAAGAAGAGCACAAGGTCGAGGCGGGGCAGCGCGCGTGGCAGGGGTACCGGAGTCGATGGCCTTCCGAACGACGCAGCCTTCCATGGAAGTGATGGCGGCATGTCCAGCACACCGTGATGGCCGAGCGCGGGTCAACTGCCCCTTGTCGGGAGACAAGAGCGTCGACCAGCGGAATGAGCCAATCAAGACCGATCGCCGGCCTATGGGGGTCAAGGGGTCGTCGGTTCGAGTCCGGCCGTCGCTTCGCCACCCTCGTTGAAGCAGACCAGCCAGCACGTCGACCAACTGCGCTCTGAACCGAGAGCCACTACCGAGTCGGACAACCGATGCCGAGGTTCAGTGGTGCAGTCGGGGAGGCGGGGATGGTCACCGGGAAAGGGCGTCGGGCATCGGCAGGCCCAGCGCCGTGAGGAACCGTGCTGCCTTGACCTCGACGAAGATCTCGGCATCGTCGAGATCGTCGTTATCCTCGTCGTCGGGGTCGATGTCTGCAGGGTCGAGGTCCGCGGCGAGATAGGCGGTCAGTTCGCCTTCCTTCGCACTGCGCTCGGTGTCGCTCGCCCCGCCACGCTGCCGCCCCCACCAGACGCTCAGGCCGGCAGCTTCACGCACGACGTCAGTTGGAGCTGAGGCGTCCGAACTCTCGAAGTACGTGCGCGGGGTGTAGCCGAGGTAAGCGACGCCGCTACCTGGACCGGCCGGACGGTAGGTGAGCGTTGCGATGTCGCTGTCGTGGATATCGACAAGCAGCCACGGCTCCGGAAGGGTCGGCTGTTCGTCAGGCTGATGCGCCGTCCACCGGCCTCCATCGAAGAGGTAGGTGCCGAAGAATCCCACGATCAATCTCCTATGCCGGCCACGGTGGCTGTTCGGCGCCGAGCGGGCAAATCATCGCATGGTGGCGCGTGTACGGCGGCGGGGCAGGGCAACTGGTGCGCCGATGGCTGCGAGCGGCCACGAAGCGCCGGTGAGCCACCCAGCACTTGTGCCGTCTGTGGTTCGGGTTGCGCTCGGGAAGGCGTCGCCTGCATTCGTCAGAGGCGGTGGAGGCCTTTTCTCAGCTGGTGGATGACTTGCCACTGTGCTTGGTCGGCGGTGGGTCGGGGGAAGCCGCCGTGCCTGAAGGTCCAGTTCAGGTAGGCCACCAGGGGCATGCGGGCCTCGCCCACGAAGTATGCGTCGGCGGATGCGTCGGGGAGGATGATGCCGTAGGGGCCACCGCCGCTGACGTTGTCCTTGTGGAAGTGGTCGGGCGCGACGGGCAGTAGGAATGGCTCGTCCTGGTCTTCCTGCCACGCCTCGATCTCTTCCGCGAAGTACTCGCGGATGTCGCTGCTGGGGTAGCGGGAACCCGCCAACTCCAACACGAGCGGGTCGGCCGCTGCGGAACTGGGCCATTGCGGGTGTGTTCCGACCAGCCACACGTCGCCCACGATGCGGATCCACGACGACAGCACCATCGGGAGTGGGCCGAGACGCTGTTCCAGCCAGTGAAGGTGCTCTTCCGCCGTGGGGCCGGGTGGCGTGTATGGCTCCGTCGGGGTCTGGTCGTCGTCGTTCTCGTGGAATCGGTAGCCCTGCTCGCGCAGACGCGCGACCAGGGTTTCGATGTTGCTCCGGGCCCGGCGCGCCATCTCGTCGCACACCGCCTGCGCCTCAGAGGCGAAGGCTGGCTCACGGACGCGGCTGCCAAGCTGCCGCATCTCATGCCAAACCCGATCTTGTTGCCCGGCGACGTAGCGGTCAACCCAGTCCAGGTGCTTAATCATCGCGATCATGGTGCTGCAGGTGATCTCTTCAAGCAACGGTCCGTGTGACACCGAGCGCCCAGTCTCGCGGGACCCATCCGCCGGCCACTATCTCTGCTCGGAGTCAGGACGTGTCAGGTCCGGTCCCCGGTCCAGGCCGCTTCGAGGATCGCGGTCAGACTGGCGGTGTCGGTCGGGCCCGGATGGTTCTGGATCAAGCGGGTGACTCCACTGGCCATCTCCGCGAAGCGCGGGAGGTCGGCGCGCGCCACGCCGATGTCCGCCAAGGTGGGAGGGATGCCGATGTCGGCGAGGAGCCCGTCGAGCCAGGTGAGGAACGTGTCTGCGGCCTCGGTATCCGAGGCGTCGGTCACGTCGAGCCCGCACACTCTGGCGAGGATGGCCAACCGGTCGCCGATGGCATCTTTGGCCGCGTCGAGTGCGTAGGGCAGTAGCAGCCCGACGCCCAGGCCGTGCGGCGTGTGCGTGGCCGCGCCGATCGGGTATTGAAGAGCGTGCGGGGCCGCGTTGCCCGCGTGGGAAAAGGCGAGCCCGGCGAGCATGGACCCGTAGGACATGTCCGCGCGGGCGTCAGTGTCGCCTCCGTCCCTGACAGCACGACGCAGGCTACGGGCGATCCGCTCGGCGGCCAGGAGCGCGTAGTGGTCGGTGATTGGGTTGCGGCCGAGGAACACCTGCTCCACCGGGTCGCGCGGCCCGTGGGCCCGGGGTCGCGCGGTGTAGCTCTCCACAGCGTGACAAAACGCGTCGATGCCGGAGTGGGCGGTGACGCTCGCAGGGCAGGTGTAGGTGAGTTCGGGGTCGACGATGGCGAAGTCGGGCACGATGTGGACGCTGGAAACCCCCACCTTCAGTGCGCGGTCCGGGTCGGTCAACACCGAGACAGGTGTGAGCTCGGAACCGGTGCCTGACGTCGTCGGGACCGCGACGAGAGGGAACGTCGGCCCCGGCACCTTCGACTCGCCGTAGTAGTCGCGCGGCGTCCCGCCGTGACGGCGGATGACGCCGACGATTTTCGCGAGGTCGATCACCGTGCCGCCCCCGATGGCGAGGATCACGTCGGCGTCCACCTTGGCGGCGACCGCGACGGCCAGGGCGACATCGGCGAGTGGCACGTCTGGAGTCGCGTCGGAAAACACCTCGACGGCCTCGACCTTCTCCCGCACCGCGGCCACGATCCCGGCCACGCCCGGCTGCCCCAGCAGAACCTGGTCGGTCACGATGAGGACTCGCGAGCCATTCTCGGCCACCACTCGTGGGATGTTCTGCGCGACCCCTTCGCCCACTATCAGCTGGCGTGGTCCGCGGACGGTCTCAAGCATGTCAGTGCCTCTCCGGAGCGTCGGCGGCGATGTGCTGGGCGGACGTCCAGGTCACCTGCGGGACCGGGACGGCGTCGGCGAGGTTGGCCGCCCGGGTGACGCAGGCGCGCACGCCGGACGCCCGGAGCAGCAGGCCGGTCATGGTAGGTCGATCGCCACGTAGGTGAGGTCGAGGTACTCCTGGATGCCCTCGTGCGACCCCTCCTTGCCGATCCCGGACTGCTTCACGCCTCCGAACGGAGCAGACGGGTCCGAGATCAGGCCACGGTTGATGCCGAGCATCCCCGTATCCAGCCCTTCGGTGAACCGGAGCGCCCGCTGGAGGTCACGGGTGAAGATGTATCCGGCCAGGCCGTGCTCGGTGTCGTTGGCCTTCGCCATCACCTCGTCGTCGGACGTGAACGAGATGATCGGCGCCACCGGACCGAAGATCTCCGCCTCCAGCATCCGCGCGTCTTCGGGCACGTCGACGAGGACCGTAGGCGGGTAGAAGTGGCCCGGCCCGTCCGGACGCTCACCGCCCACCACGACCCGGGCGCCGCGATCCACCGCGTCGGCGACGAGCTCGTCGATCTTGGTGACCGAGGCCTCGTCGATCAACGCCCCGACGTTCACGCCGTCGTCGAGACCATGGCCCATCGAAAGCGCGCCCATCCGCTCGGCGAAGCGCGCCGTGAACTCCTCGCGCACCGGCTCCTCGACGTAGATCCGGTTGGCCGCGATGCAGGACTCCCCGATGTTGCGCATCTTGGCCACCATGGCACCGTCGACCGCGACGTCCAGGTCGGCGTCGGCACACACGATCAGGGCCGCGTTGCCGCCCAGTTCCATGGAGGTGCGCAGCACGTTGTCGGCAGCCTGTCGGAGCAGTACGCGCCCGACCTCGGTCGACCCGGTGAACGAAAGCTTGCGGGTCCGACTGTCGGCCAGCAGTGCGGAGACCACGTCGCCGGAACGCTTGGTGGTCACCACGTTCACGACGCCCGGGGGAACGCCGACCTCCTCCATGATGCGGGCCAGGAACAGCATGGTGAGTGGCGTCTGGCCTGCTGGCTTGGTGATCGTCGTGCAGCCCGCGGCCAGCGCAGGAGCGATCTTGCGGGCACCCATGGCCAACGGAAAGTTCCAGGGCGTCACGAAGACGCACGGTCCGACCGGCTTCGGCACGGTGAGGATGCGGTATCCACCCGCGGGAGCAATGCTGTAGCGCCCCTCGACGCGCACCGCTTCCTCGGCGAACCACCGGAAGAACTCGGCGCCGTAGGCCACCTCACCCCGAGCCTCGGCGAGCGGCTTGCCCATCTCGAGCGTTATCAGCCGGGCGACCTCCTCGGATCGCTCGGTCAACGCCCGGTACGTCGCGGTCAACAACTCTGACCGTTTCCGCGGCGGGGTGGCCGCCCACTGCGCCATTGCCGTGCTCGCCGCGTCCAGAGCGGCGAGCCCGTCAACGACGTCGGCATCCGCCACCTCGGCGATGGTCTTGCCGGTGGCCGGGTCCTCGACGGCGAAGGTGGCTCCGCTTGCGGCGTCGCGCCAGGCGTCGCCAATCCGGAGCCGCCGGTGCTCGGGGGCCAGGACGTTCATCGGGTCACTCATCGCGTCGCCTCCTGTGATCTTTCTGGTGATGTCCGGCGTGCCTCAACGAACGCGCTGTGCGCGTGAACGGAGGGCGCCACCGATCGCCTTCTCGGGCCACGGCCGTCTCAGCGTCGTCAGGCCGTGTCCACTGGTGACGGTCCGCCGAGGCTCGATTGCCACGTGCGGACGCATGGTGCCGTCGCCGCCCGGTTCGTTTACCGCCCAGCCTCGGACAGCGACAGCCCGGTGCCCGCATCGAACAGGTGCGCACGATCGAGGTCGACCGTGACATGCAGCTGCTCGCCCGGCGTACCGGTGACGGTGGGTCGTGCCTTGACCTTGAGGATCTCCGTCCCCACCCGGACGTCGACCACCGTCCGGTCACCGAGCGGCTCAAGCCCGTAGAGCTCACCCGACAACGACGCGTTCCCACGCTGCTCGACGGACAGGTCCTCCGCGCGCAGGCCCAGCAGCAGCGCACGACCGTCCTCAGCCGTGGTCCAGCGGGGCCGCGGCAGCGTCCAGCCTTCCGCACCGATCAGACGATCTCCCTCGGCGTGGCAGGCGAGCAGGCTGATCGGCGGGCTCCCGACGAACCCGGCGACCCACTGGTTGGCGGGACGCTCATACACCTCGGTCGGCGTTCCGACCTGTTGCACCTTCCCCTCCTTGAGGACCGCGACCTGGTCGGCCATGGACAGGGCCTCGACCTGGTCGTTGGTCACGTAGACGAAGGTTGCGCCGAGGCTCCGGTGGATGCGGGTGAGCTCGGTGCGCATCTCGACGCGGAGTTTGAGGTCGAGGTTCGTCAGCGGCTCGTCCATGAGGAACGCGCGCGGGCGCCGGACCAGCGCCCGGGCCAGGGCGACGCGCTGCATCTCACCGCCCGACAACTGCGCGGGACGACGCTGCAGCAGACGTTCGATGTGTAGCAGGCTCGACATCTGCTCGACGGCGGCGGCGATCTCACTCGACGAGCAGCGGCGTGCCCGCAGCGGCGAAGCGATGTTCTCGTACACCGTGTGTCGCGGGTAGAGGGCGTAGCTCTGGAAGACCATGGCCAGGTCGCGTGCGGCCGGCGTGTCACCGGTCGCGTCCCTGCCGTCCAGATGCACCGATCCGGCGTCGAGCTTCTCAAGGCCGGCGATCGCTCGCAGGGTCGTCGTCTTGCCGGCCCCGGAGGGCCCGAGCACGACGAAGAACGAGCCGTCCGGTACGTCCAGCGTCACCCCGTCCAGGGCCTGGACCTTCCCGAAGGACTTGCACAGCCCTTGCGCTGCCACGGTTCCCATCAGGCCACCAGTTCTTCCGTGCTCACGTCGTAGACCGCCGGGGTCCCGCCGGTGTGCCGCAGCCCGACAGTTGCGTCAGCGGCGAAACGGACAGTCGGTGGCATCCGAACCCGGACGTCGCGCTGGCCGCTGTGGTCGACCACGTAGATGATTTCGTCGCCCAGCCACTCCGCCGAGACCACGCGGGCCGGGACCGAGCGTTCCGCCCCTGGTGCGGTGACTTCCAGCGCCTCCGGCCGGACGCCGGCGACCAGGTGACGGTCGCGCGGCAGGCCTGGCGGTGGCGTGAGGACCAGTCCGCCCTGACCGCGCAGCTTCCCGTCGGCCACCTCCACCTCAATGAGGTTCATCGGCGGGGAGCCGATGAACGCGGCGCAGAACAGACTCGCCGGGCGGTCGTAGACCTCCAGCGGCGTGCCGATCTGCTCGACGCGGCCCTTGTTGAGGATGGCGATTCGGTGACCGAGCGACATCGCCTCGACCTGGTCGTGGGTGACGTAGACCATCGTCGCCCCCAGTTCCCCCTGCAGGTGCTTGATCTCCGTGCGCATGTCCGCCCTCAGCTCCGCGTCCAGATTGGTGAGCGGTTCGTCCATGAGGAATGCGCGCGGTCGTCGTACCAGGGCGCGAGCAAGCGCGACGCGCTGCTGCTCCCCGCCGGACAGCTGGCGGGGTCGCCGGTTCAGGAGCGGCCCGAGCCGCATCAGCCGGGCCGCCTCGTCGACCCGCTTGTGCACCTCCTGCTTGGGCAGCCCCTCGGCCCGCAGTGGGAACGCCAGGTTGTCGCGGGTTTTCAGGTGCGGGTAGAGAGCGTAGAACTGGAACACCATGGCGATGTCGCGCTCGGCGGGCGGCAGGTCGTTGACCAGCGTGTCGCCGATGCGGATGTCGCCCGTCGTCTGCCTCTCCAGGCCGGCTATGGCCCGCAGCGTGGTCGTCTTGCCGCAACCCGAAGGGCCGAGCATCACGAACAGCTCGCCGTCGCCGATGGACAGGTCCACGTGGTCAACCGCGACCGTCCCGTCCGGGTAGCGCTTGTGCAGGGCGCTCACCTCGATGCCCGCCATCAGCGTCGCACCGCCCCGAGCGTCACACCGGCGATGAGGTGCTTGCGCACCAGGTACGCGAAGACGAGCACCGGTAGGGCGAACACCATGGAGGCGGCGGCCACGAGACCCCAGTCCGTAGTGGTGCCGCCGATGAGGCCGGCGATGGCGGGTGGGGCCGTCCGCACGCTGTCGCTGGAGGTGAGGAAGGTGGCGAACACGAACTCGTTCCACGAGAAGATGAGTGCGAAGACCGCCGTCGCGGCGATGCCGGGTACGAGCAGCGGCAGGGTGTATCGCCAGAACGCCTGCAACCGGGTGTAGCCGTCGAGCATGGCGGCGTCCTCGTATTCCGCGGGCACCTCGTCGACGAACCCCTTCATCATCCAGATCGTGAACGGGACGTTGAACGCGGCGTAGATGAGGATCAGGCCGAGCTTGCTGTCGATGAGTCCGGCCTGGCGGTACATGAGGAAGATCGGGATCACGACCACCACGGGCGGCATGAAGCGGGTGGACAGGATGAAGAACAGTTGGTCCTTCTTGGCCTTCACGGCGAAGCGTGAGTAGGCCCAGGCCGCCGGGACCCCCAGCACGGTGGCGAGCACCGTGGAGACCCCGGCGACCACCACCGAGTTGAGGAACGAGACGGACAAGGCCGAGCGACCACCGTCCGGGGCGACGAACACGTCCTTGAAGTGGTCCAGAGTGACGTCGAAGTCGAAGAACTTCGCCGGGATGGCGTAGACGTCACGGTTCTCCTTGATGGACGTCTCGATCATCCACAGCACCGGAAAGAGCATCACGACGGCCAGTACGGTCAGCAGCGCGACCTCCAGCGCGGAGCGGCCCCGGCCGCGAAATCGGCGCGCGGGAGGCGTGTGATCCCGGGCAGGACCCGCGGACACGGCCTCGTCGACGGAGACGGCCATCAGCCCTCCTTGAGCTTGTTCAGGTAGCGCAGGTAGAGCTGCGTGAGGACGATGACGACGAGGACCATGAGAATCCCGTACGCCGAGGCGGTTCCGGTGTTGAAGCCCAGGAACGCGACCTTGTAGATGTGGAACGACAACGTCTCGGTGGAGACACCCGGGCCTCCGTTGGTGAGGATGTAGACGAGGTCGAACAGCCGGAAGGCCTCGATGGCCCTGAACATCACGGCAATGAGAAGCAGTGGCCACACCAGCGGAAGGGTGATGGTGCGGAACCGGAACCACTCGGACGCCCGGTCGATCGAGGCGGCCTCGTAGAGGTACTTGGGCACCGCGGTGAGGCCCGCAAGTGCGATGAGCATGATGAACGGCGTCCACTGCCAGGTGTCGACCACGACCAGGGACAGCAGTGCCGTCCGCTGCCGGGTGAGCCACTCCACCTGCCCCAGACCGACCGAGCCGAGCATGCTGTTGATCACGCCGAACTGCGCGTCGAGCATGAATCGCCAGAACAGCCCGACCACGACCGGCGACAGCATCATCGGAACCAGGAACAGGGTGGTCAGCACTCCTCGGCCGTGCGTGCGCCGTGAGATCAGGTAGGCGATGCCGAAACCGAGCACGGTCTGCAGGCCGACCGCGCCGACCACGTAGATCAACGTCGTCAGGGCCCTCGTGTGGACCTGCGCCGACGTCAGGATGGCGGTGTAGTTCCCGAACCCGATGAAATTGGCGGGCCCCCCGCGGGTGGCCGAGTAGTCGGTGAAGGACAGGTACAACGCCCACAGCAACGGGAACACCGACATGGCGAGCAACAGCAGCATCGCGGGGGAGATGAAGGCAACGGCGAGCCCGCGGTCGCTCAGCCGGCGGGACCGACCCCGGGCAGGTGGCGGCGCGGATGCCACCTGCCCGGGGTGGTCGGTCGTCAGAGGGACGGCGTCACTCACAGTCCGCCGCCGCCCTTGCGGCTGCTCGAGTCGAGCACGCTCTGCTGCTCCTTGGCGATGTCGTCGAGCGCATCCTTCGGCTTCTTCGCGCCGTTGAGAGCCGCGTTCACGTTGGTGTTCTCGATGTCGACGAGGCGCGCGTACTCGGGCACGTTCCACATGTCCCGCATCCGCGGAACCGAGTCGGTGTACACCTGGTTGAACGGCCCGGCGTTGAGGAACTCGGGCGACTCCAGGGCGTCCGTACGCGATGGCACCCCACCGGCCGCGGCCCACTTCTTCTGGACGTCAGCCCGCTCGAACCACTTCATGAAGTTCAGGGCCTCGGCCTGCTTCTCCTTGGAGGAGTAGGCCGACACGTGCATGCCCATACCGCCGAGAGGGACCAGGTTCGTCTTCTGGCTCGGAAGGGTGGCAAAACCCAGCTTGTCGAGAATCTGCTTCCGCGTGGTGCCGAGTGTCGACTGCTTCGGATCGAGCAGGCCGCCGCTCGCGGCGATCCAGTTGAACGCGATGCATGCCTTGCCCTGGGCGACCGCCGCGTTCACCTCGTCGATGAACCAGTTGCCGGAGCCCTTGGCGGTCAGCGGCTTCATCTTGTTGACCAGGACGTCCATCGCCTCCTGGCCCGCAGCGTCGTTGAGGACACCGTCGATCTTGCGCGACTTGGAGTCCCAGAGGTTGCCGCCGTAGACGCCGTTGACCGTGTTGTAGGTGACGGCCGCGGCGTCGGAGCCGTTCGCCTGGTGGAAGGCCAGCCCGCTGACGCCGGGGTTGTCCGCCTGGCACTTCTCGGCGGCCGCGATCATCTGGTCCCAGGTCTGCGGTGGTTTGTCGCCGATCAGGTCCTTGCGGTAGATCATCGTCCAGGTGTCGCCGAGCAGCGGAAGTCCGTACAGGCTGGCGTTCTCGTCGCGCTTGCCGGTCTCCGCCTGGGGGAACTGGCCGTAGGCCGCCAGGAGGTACGGGTTGTAGGCGTTGACGTCGATGTTCTCTTTGACGAAGTCGGTGAGGTCGAGGATGTTGCCGTTCGTCACGGCCTCGCCGATGTGTTGGGAGTCCAGGATCGCGATGTCGAAGTCGGTCTTGCGCGCGGCGAACTGGGTGAACATCGCGTCGTGCCAGTTCGCGTTCGGCACGGTGTTGACCTTGATGGTCGCGTTCGGCCGTTCCTTCTTGTACTCCGCGTTCGCGAAGGCTTCCAGTGCCTGGGCGGGGGGCCAGTCGAACCAGATGAAGCTGAGGGTCTGCGGGTCCGTGGTGAGCTCCGGGATGGTCGCCGGCGCCTTCGGGGCGCTCGCCTTCGCGCCGTCGTCCTTGCCGTCACCGCAAGCCGCCACGGTCGTGGCCACCAGCAGCATGGCCGCCGTCGCCAGCTGCACCTTTCGACCGCGTATGGACATTCGTCCTGTTCGCTGTGGATACCGCATCTTCTGGCCTGCTTTCTGGGGTGGGGACTTCTAGAGCCTCGCTATGTGCTTCGCCGAGCAGTTGCTGGGTGGTTCAGGCGTGTTGCCGGGCTGTTGCGTGGGCCGACCCGCGGGCCGGCGTCACGAGTGCGCCGCGATGCGCCGGGTCTTCATGCCGTCGAAAGGTCCTTCGGCCCAGCTGCGGCCCGGTGACGAACCGAGCGGGACGTCGAGCATGCTCGTGGGAGCTCCAGGTGACCGAAGTAGGGCGGTGGCGGGCGGTTCCGCGATGGTGCAGATGGCGGACGTCCGTCGCTTTTCCTATACGATCGCGTGGGGGCGTCAGCATGCCGCAGTGTGGTGACTGGTGTCAATAGGTTCGCGAAGGCGCAAGAAGGGACCTCACGTCACGATGGACGACGAAGCGATGAACGCGCGGGGCCGTAGGGCCGTGACGGGCGGAACGCCGCCGGGAAGATCCGGCGGCCGGCTTGCCGACGAGGTGTACGACACGCTGCTCGGACAGCTGATGTCGCTACGGATCGAGCCTGGCTCCCGCGTCACGATCGACGTCCTGGCGCGAGAGCTGGGGGTCTCGCAGACGCCGATCCGAGACGCTCTGAACCGCATGGAGGCCGAGGGTCTGGTCGTGCGTGTTCCCCATGCCGGCTACCGCATCCCACCACAGATCACCCGTCACCGATTCGAGGACATGCTCGAGGTCCGCCTGCTCCTCGAGCCGGCAGCGGCACGCAGATCCGCCGAACGCGCATCCTCCGAGCAGGTGGCCGGCCTGCGACGAATGCTGGAGGAGATGGCGGAGTTGGAGGAGGGCAAGGGCCCGATGGCCTACGGCGCCTTCGGGCTACGCGACGCCGCGTTTCACGATCTCGTCGCCCTGAGCGCCGAGAACCAGGTCATCCGGGAAGCGCTCGCTCGCCTGCACAGCCACGTGCACCTCTTCCGGCTTCACCACGACACCCAGGTCACTCACCTGGCCATGGCCGAGCACGAGGACGTTGTGGCCGCGATCGCCGCGCGTGACCCCGACGCCGCCGCCTACGCGATGCGTCGACACATCCTGCGGTCCGGCGAGCGTTTCCGACGATTCTTCGACGAGGTCGAGGGCGTGGGCGCAATAGCGGTAGAGGCTTGACGGGCGGACCGGGCCGAGGAATGCTGACCCCGATCGATCAGATCGGATTGGATCCACCTCACCCGCCACCGACATGCGAGGAGAAGCAGGTGCCCAGAGCGCTGCTCCTGACCGGCGACGCCGCCGAGGAGCTCGACACCATGTATCCCTACTATCGCGTGCAGGAGGGCGGCTGGGACGTCGACGTCTCGTCACGGACGATGCGTGACGTGCAACTGGTCATCCACGAGTTCGACCCCAACTCCGACGCCTACGTGGAGAAGAACGGCCGGAAGCTGCCGGTCGACGTGCCCTGGGCCGAGGTCGACGTCGAGCGCTATGACGCCCTCATCATCCCCGGGGGACGTGCCCCCGAGTGGATCCGGGTCGACGCCGACGTCAGGCGCATCACCGAGCACTTCTTCGCGCGCAACCTCCCCATCGCGCTGGTGTGCCACGGCGCGCAGGTGCCAGCGGTCTACGGGCTGCTGAAGGGTCGAAAGACGGCGTGCTTCCCGCCCATCACCGGTGACATGGAGAACGCGGGCGCGACGGTCATCGACGCTCCCGACGTCGTGGACGGCAACCTCGTCTCCTGCCGGGGATGGCCCGACATGCCGCAGTTCGGCAGGGCGATGATGGAGCTCTTCTCGAAGTCGGTCGACCCCGCATCGGCATGAGCACACCCGGCCTGCCCCGGTGACGGCACTTCGCACAGTCACAGTCGACGGCTCTCCCGTCCACCTCCTGGAGAGCGGCACCGGGCCCGCGGTGCTGATGCTGCACGGCTCCGGACCCGGCACGACCGGGTCCGGCGCCTGGGCAGCGACAGCGCAGGCGCTGGGCACGTCCTTGCACCTGGTGGCTCCTGACCAGGCGGGGTTCGGCCGTACACCTGTCCCGGCAGGCTCCAGGGGTGGGCTCCGGCTGTGGACGGAGCAGGCCGCGGGCCTGATGGACGCCCTCGGTATCGAGCACTACGCCGTGGTGGGTCACTCGATGGGCGGTGCCGTGGCGCTGGCCTTGGCGGCCGCGCGCCCCCAGCAGGTCACCCGTGTCGTGGCGGTCGCGACGATGGGCGCCCCCGGGGCGCCGCTGTCCGCCGAACTCGACGCGGTCTGGGCCGCCCCCGCCGGCCCACTCGGGGCACGAGACATGCTGAGTCGCCTCGTCCTCGACCAGGCACTCGTGACCGACTCGGCAGTCGATGCCCGTGCAACCGCGATGCGAGAGGGGGCGGCCGCATTCGCGTCGTTGTTCCCTCCACCCAGGGCGCGATGGGTCGACGATCTCACCCTCTCGGCGCGAACGCTGGCCGCGGTGCGCGCGCCCGTGCTGCTCGTTCACGGCGCCGACGACCGAGTCACCCCCCTCGGGACGGCAGCCCAGCCCCTGCTCGAACACCTGGCCGATGTCCGTCTGCACGTGTTCGGCCGATGCGGGCACGTGCCGGCGATCGAGCACCCGCACGAGTTCAGGCAACTGCTGTCATGCTTCCTCAACTGGGATCGAGGCCACTGATTGCTGCGGCAGGTCCGCAGCGATGAGCTTCGACATGAGCTGCGGAGGTGGCGCAATGGTGGTCCGACGCCGCTGGCTGTTCTGGGCCGCGGCAGCGGCAGTGTTGGGTGGCTGCAGCTCGGAGGTGAACAACCCGCACGAGGGTGTGCTACCCAAGGGTGAGAGCTTGGGCGAGATGCGCCAGCAAGCGGGCGAGGCCCTGACCCGCTATGACCAGGCGGTCAGCAACGCGCGTGGTTCTGCCACCGTTACTGTGACACCGCCGCCATGGAACTCCCCACCTGGCATCTCCATCGAATCAGCCACCGGTGCCAGGGCTGGTACCCGGTTGACTGTCACCTTCACCGGCACTCGGGGACCGGCAACCAGACCTTGCGGTGCCGACTACCACGCTGAGGCGGTCGAATCGGCCAACGCGGTCGTCGTCATCGTCATCGCCCAGCCTCATGCCACCAACGAGGTATGCACGCTTGCCGGCTACACACGAACTGCCACTCTGAACCTGGCTCAACCTCTGCGCCAGCGGGTGGTCCTCGAAGCGAGGCAAGGGCAGCCGGTTCCGCTGGCCACCGAGTGAGCGCAGTGCGAGAGCCTCCTCTTGACCATGTCGAGCATCTGCTGGGTACGCCGTGCCCAGCCAGCCCCACACAGCGCCCTGCTCCTCGACCCGGGCCCGTAGCGGATCGAAGAAGTCACGGCCGCTTCTGGTCATGTCGGTGACGATCTCGTCGTTGGCAGTGGCGACCAGCGCATCGTCGAGGATCTCGTACCGCACGTGCAGCAGGTCCGCCTCGCTCCGCCCGCGCCCTTCCGAATACAACCGCGAAGTGCCGGCTCTGCCACCGGCCGTACCGGCAGTGCCCGCTGCCGTTCAGCCAGACGGGAAGGCGGATCTCGGACAGTGCGACGCTGGCGGGCCCGTCTGCTCCGCAGGATGCCAGGTAGCACTCGGTCGCACCGGCGTCAGACAGCCGCCGTCGCCGGCTGTCGGACGATCGGAGATGCTCATGACCACCCCGATGGGCTCGCGCCGGCACCGCCCCAGCGACGACGTCCGGCGGCTGCACACCGCGCTGCTGCGGATGCCCGTCGACATTGCCACCGACGAGCTGGTCGACGCCCGGTACGGGCCGAGCACCCGTCGTGGGGTCGCCGAGTTCCAACGGACGCACAAGCTGCCGGTGACCGGCACTGTGGACGGGGCGACCCGGGACGCGGTGCAGATGGTGCTGGCCGAGCCGCCGTCCCGGTTCGTTGTGGTGGGTCGGGTGCGTTGGGTCGACGGGCAGCCGGCGAACGCTCTGACGGTCGGCGCGTTCGACCGGGACCTGCGGCACGCCGAGCAGCTCGGCGAGGCGACCACCGGGGACGACGGGTTGTATCGCGTCGACTATTCGCGGGACCGGTTCACCCGCTCCGAGAAGCAGTCCGCTGACCTGTTCGTCCGGGTGTCCGCTGGTGATCGCCTCCTGTCCGACCCGCCGCTGAGCGCGGTGTTGTTCAACGCCCCCGAGCTGGCTGTGCTCACAGTGGATCTGTCCGGTGGCGGGGACCGGGAACGCAGTGAGTACGAGCGGATCCTCGCCACGATCGTCCCGCTGCTTGGCCAGGTCCCGCTGTACGAGCTGCGGCAGGACGACGAGGCCGAGGACGTGACGTTCCTGGCCGCCGAGACCGGGCTGCCCGCGACGGCGTTGGCGCACTTCGGTGTGGCGCAGAAACTGGCCGCGTCCTACAAGCTGCCGGCGGTGTTCGGTTACGCACTGTTCGCGGAGCGGACGCTGTTGACCACGAGCCGGACCGGTGCCGCGCTCGCCCGGTTCGACGTCGATCTGAACACCGAGCTGCGGCCGCTGTACTACGACATCGCCCTGTTGGACGAGCACATCGTCCGGAACGCCGTCGCTGACGTCGTGCGCCATCGGTACGTTCCCGAGGACCTGCTCGGCGAGCTTGACCGGATCCTCGACATGCTGGCCCGGGTACGGCCGGAGGCCAAGGAGTACGTTGCGCAGGAACGGCCGAAGGTGTTGTACGGGCGGGTGGAGCGGTTCCTCGCCGACGGCGCGCACGAGCGGGTCCAGAGTCTCCTCGCGGCCGACGCCGCCGGTGACCTGCCCGGGCTGATCGCCCGGCTGGCCGACGCGGCGGCGTTTCCCGACCGGTCTGCCGCCGAGGCGGCCGGCGCGGCGAGCGTGCTGGCCGACGTGCTCGGCTACGACGAGACGATTGTCGACCGGGTCCGCGACCGTGAGGGAATCGAGCGGCCGGCCGACGTACGCCGGCTGGCCCGGCTGGCCCCGGCGGACTGGCGGCGGGTGTTGCGCGACAGCACCACTGATGTCCGGGTCGCCGGTCAGCCGGTCCGGCCGGAGCTGATCGACCTGCACGCCGGCGCGCTGGCCCGCAAGCTGGAGAAGCGTTATCCCACCACGGCCTTCACCGCCCAGCTCGAACGCGACGCAGGTGCCCTGGTCGGCACCGCAGCCGCTGCCGACCCCGCAGCCGCTGCCGAACGACTCGACGGCAGCGGTGATCGGCCCGGCCCCGGTCAACAGCCCGAGCCCGGCGAACAGGTCGGCAACGACGTGCCGGCCAGCGTCGCCGAGCGCGCCTTTGGTGGGCACCGGGACGTGGTGCTCGAACTGCTCACCGCGAATCCGGACTTCGACCTCGCGACCGGCAACGTGGAGCGGCTGCTGCGGGACCACCCGGAGCGGCTGCGGACCGGGCGGCCGGCGCTCAAGGCCGCGCAGCGGATCTTCAAGCTGGCGCCGACCTATCGGCAGACGACGGCGTTGCTGGCGGCCGAAGTGCCGTCGGCGGCCCGGATCCACGCCCTCGGCGAGACGCGGTTCGTGTCCACCGCCATGGAAACCGGCCGGTTCACCGACGAGCAGGCCCGGTCGGTGTATCGCCGGGCCGCGGACGTGCACGTGGCGAGCGGGCTGCTGGCCGGCGAACTCCAGAGCGCGGCGCGGGCGCTGCCGGTCCGGGCCCTGGGCGGCTCGGCGGCCCCGGACCTCACCCCGGTCAGCGCCGACTTTCCCAACCTGGCAAGCCTGTTTCAGCTCGCCGACTCCAGCTACTGCGAGCCGTGCCGCAGCGTGCACAGCGCCGCCGCGTACCTGGTGGACGTCCTTCAGTTCCTCGGTAACCGGCTGGTCACCGACGCCGACACGCCGGGTCCGGCCACCAAGGTCGCCCGGGACGTCCTGTACGGTCGCCGGCCGGACCTCGGCGACCTTGATCTGAGCTGCGAGAACACCGACCTTCCGCTGCCCTACCTGGACCTGGTGTGCGAGCTGCTGGAGGAGGCGGTGGCGCCGGACGCGGGCCTCGCGTTCGGCGGCCCGCTGAGCGGCGGCGTCGATCCGGTGGAGGCGCCGTCGGCCGGGCTGCTGAGCCTGTTGCAGGGCCAGGGTTGGCCGTTCACCGACCGTTCCCTCGTGTACGAGCCGGACCTGGCCGGGGCCCGCGTGGTACGGGACATCGGCGTGGTGGCCAAGGCGACCCCGGACGGGGCCGGCGGGTGGTTCGTGCGCCGGTTGCGTCAGACCACCGGCACCGCGCTGGAGTTGGCGGCCGCGCCGCAGTACGTGAATGCCGCCGCCTACACACTGCTGGCGGGCAGCCGGTACGCGTTCGCCCTGCCGTTCGACCTGGCGCACGAGGAGACCCGCAGCTACTTCGCCCAGTTCGACATCGCCCGGGCCGACGTGATGCGGGCACTGCGCCGGTCGGCGGGCCCGAGCGGCGAGGCCATCGCGGCCGAGGAACTGGGGATCAGCGACGCACAGCGGCAGTTGGTGGTCACCGCCGACCCGGCCGCTCAGGACGACATCTGGAACACCGCACCGCTCGGCGCACTGGGCGGCATCGCCCGGGTGGACAACTTCCTCGCTCGGGCTCGCCTGGACTATCGGGAGATGACCGAGCTGCTGGCGCTGGCCTGGGTCAATCCCGGGAACGCCATGTTCGTCAAGCACCTGGACACCGGGTCCGACCTCAGCGCAAAGCGGATCCAGCAGCTCACCGACGCGCGCCTGGACCGGATCCACCGGTTCCTGCGCCTGCTGCGCGCGCCGGCCTGCACCGGTTGGACCCCGCCGTTGCTGGACCGGGCGATCCGGGCCGACGCGCTGGGCGGCGGCGCCCTGGACGACGACTTCCTGGTCACTGTGGCGGCGCTGCACCGGCTCGCGGCGCGGCTCGGGCTGTCGCTGCCCGAGGTGGTCGACCTGTTCGCCCCGCTGGACGAGTCGCGGTACGCAGAGGTGTTCCGCAACTCGGCGAACGGCCCGGTCCTCGAAGCGTTCGCGCCGGCCAACGTGCTCGCCAACGAGCAGGCGGAGCTGACCACACCCGGTTCGGGTGTCCTGCTGTCGGCGCACGAGGCGTACCTGGCGACCTGCCTGGGGGCCACGACGGCGGACACCGGGCTGCTGGTGGCGGACCTTCCGGCGCCGGCGATCGTCAGCAACGCCGGCCTGCACGCCGTGTACGCCGGGACGCTGCTGGCCCGGGCGCTCGGGCTCAGCGCCACCGAGTACCTGATCATGATGGATCTGATCGGCTCGGATCCGCTCACCGCGCCGGCCACCGCGCTGGCCTTCGTCGAGCGGTTCGACGCCGCCCGGGCCGGCACCGGCATCCGCCCGGCGGACCTGCGCTACCTGCTCCGACACGAAGCCGACGACCTGGCCGCGCGGGACCTGCCGGACGAGATGCTGACCGCGGTGCTCACCGGGTTGCAGGCCGGCTACCAGAGCGGGTACGCGGCGACCCGACCCGCTGTCGACCCGGCGGCACCCCCCGAGGAGAACCTGCTGGGCATGCGTGCCCTGCTCGCCACCGTGCCCGGGATGACCGAGTCGGACCTGGCCGGCTTCGCCTCGATCGTGGACGGTGGTTGGACCGATGCGGTGACCACCCCGGCGCAGTTCGTCGACGCGAAGCTCGCCGCCCTGGTGGACACCACACCGATAACAGCCGCGATCGTTTCCAGCCCCACCGAGGCGCAGCAGACCACCCTGCTGCTGGCCATCACCACGGCACTGTCCAGCTACGCGTACACCCGTACCAAGCAGGAGCTGGCGGTGGCGGCGGTGGCCGACACCTTCGGGTTCTCGACGGACGCCGCCGCCACCGTGCTGGCCGGCGCGGAGCTGACCCGACCGCTGCTCGCGGTGCTCACCGACGACGCGCTGGTGGACCTTGTGAACGAGCCGCCGGCGCCGCCGGCGGTCACCCCGGCCGGGTTCGACGAGCAGTACCGGGCACTGCGCCTGCTGCACGTGCTGAGCCGGCTCGTCGACCACCTGACGGTGCCCGACGCGGACCTCGGCTGGCTGCTGGCGAACGCCGGGTCGCTCGGCTGGCTGGCCCCGGACCGGGTGCCCTACCAGACCGGCCGGCCGCCGGCCCCGTTGGCCGACTGGATCCGGTTGGCCGCCGGGGTCGAACTGGCCCGCACCTACCCGCCGGTGGCGAACCCACTGGACGCCGCCACGCCGTGGACGGTGTACGGGCTGTTCGACCTGGTCCTGGCGGCCGGCACCACCGCCACGCAGGTCCACACCCATCTGGCGCAGCTCGGCGGCTGGGACGCCACAGTGCTGGCCGACCTGGACACCCACCTCGAACTGTCGGCGGTGGACCTCACCGCGTACCGGTCGCCGGCGACGATCCAGCGGCTGGCCGATGCGCTGACCCTGCTGCGCCGGCTGGGCCTACCGGTGGCGGCGGCGGTGCCGCTGGGCCAGCCGGTCACCACGGCGGCTGGCGCGGCCACCATGCGGCAGGCACTGAAGGCGCGGTACGCCGAGGCCGAGTGGTTCGGGGTACTCCAAGGGGTGCAGGACCGGCTGCGGGTGGCCAAGCGGGACGCGCTGGTCGCGTACCTGTTGGCCGAGAACCCGGGGCTGCGCGACACCAACGACCTGTACGACCACTTCCTCATCGACGTCGAGATGGGCGCCTGCATGGCGACGTCGCGCATCGTGCAGGCGCACGCCACCGTTCAGTTGTTCGTGCAGCGCTGCCTGCTGGGCCTGGAGCCGGACAGCGTCGCGGCGGTCACCGAGGATCCCGGTTGGGACCAGTGGAGCTGGATGGCCAACTACCGGGTGTGGGAGGCCAACCGGAAGATCTTCCTGTATCCGGAGAACTGGATCCTGCCGGAGTTGCGGGACGACAAGTCGGAGCTGTTCACCGAGCTGGACGACCAGTTGCAGCAGGACGAGCTGACCGACCTGGCGGTGGAGAACGCCACCATCGCGTACCTGGAGAAGCTGGACGACCTGGCGCACCTGGACGTGATGGCCTGCTACTACCAGCACGACAGGCATCTCATGCACGTGTTCGCCCGCACCCGGGGCGGCGACCCGACGGTGTACTACCACAGGCAGTTCGAGCGGGAGCGGTACTGGACGCCGTGGCGGCGGGTGCCGCTGGACATCGCGGGCGACCACCTGCTCGCCTTCGACCGCAACAGCCGGCTCACACTGGCCTGGCCGGTCTTCACCGAGGAGACGGACACGGCGCAGACCTCCCAGATTCCGGACCCGGACGGCATCCCGCCGGGCGGAACGGAGACGGAGCGGCCGCGCCGGCGGTGGCGGATCCAGCTGGCCATCGGCGAGCGGACGCAGGACCGCTGGCAGCCGAAGAAGATCTCCAAGGACGCGCTGTACTACCCCACCAGCGGCTACCAGGAGGACCTCCCGGCGGCGAACGAGTTCACCTGCTTCGCGTACGAGGCCGGAGCGGCCGGCCAGGCGATCAGCGTGCTCACCGGCACCGAGTTCGTCGGCTCGTTCGCGTTGACCGGCTGCCGGGGCTATCCGGAGCCGATGCCGGGCGGCGGTTCCGGCTACCTGCTGCTGTCGCCGGTGTTCAAGGACACCAAGCTGCTGGCCGAACGGTTCACCGAGCTGATCATCCGGGAGCAGAACGACCTGGCGATCAGCACTCCGCTGATGGGCGCGTTCCAGACCCTGGTGGCGCAGACGCCCGGCCGTTTCCGGGTGACGTACCCCATGCAGATGTCGTTGCTCGACTGGATCATCATGCTGCTGGGGCTGGCGCAGAGCATCCGAGGCACCCACGACCGCCGGCCGGTGCTGCCACTGGGCACCCTGATGCCGTACTTCTACGGCGACTACGACCGTGGTTACGTGATCATCCCGGGCTTCTACGACCGGCGCGCCGAGGACCCGGCGGACCGGATCGAGAAGACGTACAGCGACGTGGACCAGTTCGCCCGCGACGTGCTGGCGCTGCTCACCGAGTACCTGCGCCGATACGCCGAGGACCCGGCGCACGACCTCGCGGCCGCCGTGCAGGCGATGACCGAGGACGCGGAGTACCACCGGCTGGTCGCCGAGTTCGAGGTCTACGGCACCCTGTCGTACGGGGTGCGGTTCGCGAACTTCTACCATCCGCTGCTGTGTTTCCTCCGGGCCACCGTCTACCGGTCGGGCGTGCCGGCGTTGCTGAGTCGGACCACCCAGCTGACCAACACCGGGTTCGACTTCGCCGCCACCTACCAGCCGGCACCGGTGGTCGTGTCGCCGTACCCGGTGGAGGACCTGGACTTCGCCGCGGACGGCGCGTACGCGGGCTACAACTGGGAGCTGTTCTACCACCTCCCGTTCGACATCGCGCTGCGGCTCAACCGGGACCAGCGGTTCGCCGAGGCGCGCAACTGGTTCCACCACATCTTCAACCCGGTCGGCACCGCCGACGGCGCCGCCGCCCCGCAGAAATACTGGGTCACCAAGCCGTTCTTCCAGACCGGAGTGCCCGAGCTGCTCGACCAGCGGATCGGCGACATTCTGACGGCGATCGCCGCCGATCCGTCGGGGGCCAGCATCACCGACCTGAAGTTCGCTGTGGAGCAGTGGCGGGCGAAGCCGTTCAACCCGCACGTGGTGGCCCGCAGCCGGCCGGTCGCCTACCAGCTCGCCGTGGTGGTCAGCTACATCAAGAACCTGGTCGACTGGGGTGACCAGTTGTTCCGGCAGTTCACCCGGGAGTCCGTCACCCAGGCCACCCAGCTCTACATCCTGGCCGACAAACTGCTCGGGCCGAAGCCGAGCGTGGTGCCGCCGTTGGTCAGCCCGGCTCCGGCCACCGTCAACCAGCTCCAGGCGAAGGTGGACCTGTTCGGCAACGCGTTGCTGGACCTGGAGAACCTGATCCCCGACCTGGACCTGCTGCCGCACGGCGGGGCGGAACTGCCCAGCCCGTTGAGCTACTCGGCGTTGTACTTCTGCGTCCCGCCCAACGAGGAGATGCTCCAGCTGTGGGACCTGATCGCCGACCGGCTGTTCAAGATCCGCAACTGCCAGAACATCGACGGGGTGGAGAGCATGCTCGCCCTGTTCTCACCGCCGATCGACCCGGGGGCGCTGGTCCGGGCCGCCGCCGCCGGCATGTCCGTCTCGTCGTTCCTGGCCGGGCTCGGCGCACCGCTGCCGAACTACCGGTTCCGGGTGCTGGCCCAGAAGGCCACCGAACTCGTCGGGTACGTCGGTGAGCTGGGCGGCGGGCTGCTCGCGGCCATGGAGAAGCGGGACGGCGAACAACTCGCCCGGCTGCGCGCCGGCCAGGAGATCGCCCTGCTCGACGCGGTACGGGCGGTCAAGCTCGCCACCATCGCGGAGGCCGAGGGCAACGTCGCGGCGTTGGAACTGAGCCGCAAGGTGGTCGAGGAGCGGCAACGCTACTACGCCGGCCGGCCGTACATGAACGCCTGGGAGATCACCGCCACCGCGTTGTCGGGGGTGTCGCTGCTCGGCGAGACCGCGATCGCGGTGGGCTACATCCTGTCCGGCGGGCTGAAGCTGATTCCGAACTTCACCGCCGGCGGCGCCGGCTTCGGTGGCTCACCCACTGTGACCCTCACCCTCGGCGGGGACAAGGTCGGTGCCGCCGCCGACTCGGCGGTGATGACGCTGGAGGCGATCGCCCGCGCCCTGGACAAGGCCGCCGGGATGGCCGCCAACCAGGGCGGCTACCGCCGCCGGATGGACGACTGGGAACACCAGGCGGCTCTGGCCGGTCTCGAACTGACCCAGATCGACCAGCAGCTCCTCACCGGGCGGCTGCACGTGTCAATGCTCACCGACGAGCTGGCGGCGCACGACCGGGAAGCCGACAACGCCCGGGCCACCGAGGAGTACCTGCGCGGCAAGTACACAAACACCGAGCTGTACCAGTGGATGGTGAGCCGGGCCAGCTCCGTCTACTTCGGGGCGTACCAGCTCGCCTTCGACGTGGCGAAGAAGGCCGAGCGGTGCTTCGCCCACGAGCTGGGCAGCGAGGCCACGTTCCTGCAACCCGGCTACTGGGACAGCCTGCGCAAGGGGCTGACGGTGGCGGACGCGCTGCGCCACGACCTGAAGCGGATGGAGGTGGCCTACCTCGACCGGCACAGCCGCGAGCGCGAGCTGACCCGGCACGTCTCGCTGGCACAGCTCGACCCGGCGGCGTTGATCGAGCTACGGGCCACCGGCAGTTGCGTGGTCAACGTGCCGGAGGCGCTGTTCGACCTGGACCACCCGGGGCACTACTTCCGCCGGCTCCGCACTGTCAGTCTGTCCATCCCGTGCGTGGCCGGCCCGTACACCCCGGTCACCGCGAAGCTCTCCCTGATCGGCAACCGGTACCGGACCGCCACCGCGGCCCGGCAGAGCGCCACCAGCGCCAAGGACAAGTACACCGAGGTGCCCGGCGACGAGCGGTTCGCCTACAACGTGGGCGGGATCGAGTCGATCGCTACCAGCAGCGGCCTCAGCGACAGCGGCATGTTCGAGCTGAACTTCGCCGACGACCGCTACCTGCCGTTCGAGGGCAAGGGCGCGATCGGCACCTGGCGGCTGGAACTGCCGACGGCGGTCCGCCAGTTCGACTACGACAGCATCAGCGACATCATCCTGCACCTGAGGTACACGGCCCGCGACGGTGGCTCGACGCTGCGCGGCCTGGTCGAGGACTCCCTGCGGGAGGTGCTCAACGAGATGCTGGTCGACGCCGGCCGGACCGGGCTGTACCAGGCATACAGCCTGCGCCACCAGTTCCCGGACGAGTGGTGGCAGCTCACCCAGCAGCAGAGCACCGAGCTGACCATCGGGCCGGAGCACCTGCCGTACCTCGCCCGCGACCACCAGCCGGTGGTGGACCAGGTGACCTGGTACGCCCGGGTGGACGGTGATCCCGGGACGTACGACCTCACGGTGGCCGGTGACCCGGTGACGTTGAACCGGGACGCCGACCTGCAGCAGTGCGTGGGCCAGTCCGACCCGCTGGTTCTGGGCACCCCGGTCACGCTGGCGGCCGACCCGGACGGCCTGACCGACCTGGTCGTCCTGCTGCACTACCGGCTCGACGGCTGAGGGGGAGCGGTGACGACCAGCTACCCGGTCGGCGGCGGATCGTGGGGGCCGGGGACCGGCTCCCGGTGGCGCGGCTCCGCCGACCCGACCGGTGCCGGCGCTCCCGGCGGGGCGGGTGGGGCATTCGGACCGGGCGGGCCGCCGACCGACGCGACCGGGGCCGGGTCGCCGCCGGCCGGTCGGGCCGCGACCGGGCCGGGACTCGGCGGACCGGCGATCAGCCTGCCCACCGGCGGCGGCGCGATCCGGGCCATCGGCGAGACGTTCGCCGCCCACCCGGTCACCGGGACCGGCGGCATGTCCGTTCCCGTCCCGGTCAGCGGCGGCCGGTCCGGGTTCCAACCCGACCTGACGCTCAGCTACGACTCGGGCGCCGGGAACGGCCCGTTCGGCCTCGGCTGGCAGCTGCCCGTGCCGGCCATCAGCCGGCGCACCGACCGCGGCCTGCCCCGCTACGACGCCACCGACACCTTCCTGCTGTCCGGAGAGGACGACCTGATCCCGGTACCCGGCGGCACTCCGGTCGCCGGACACACGGTGCAGCGGTTCCGGCCACGGACCGAGGGGGCGTTCGCCCGCATCGAGCGGTGGACCCGGGACTCCGACGGTGACGTGCACTGGCGCACCCTGTCCGGGTCGAACCTGCTGGCCGTGTACGGCCGCGACGGCGGCTCCCGCATCGGCCTGGGCGGGCGGGTGCACACCTGGCTGCTCTGCGAGACCCGGGACGATCGGGGCAACGCGGCCACCTACACCTACAAGGCCGAGGACACCGCCGGCCTGGACCTGGACCGGCCGCACGAACGGCACCGCACCGACCGGACCGTCAACCGCTACCTCAAGTCGGTGCGTTACGGCAACACGGTGCCGCTGCTCGACCCCGACGGCCGACGCCCGGTGGACCTGACGCCGGCCCAGATCGCCGACGCCGGCTGGCTGTTCGAGGTGGTCCTCGACTACGGCGAGCACGACCCGGACACCCCGCTACCCGCTGACACCGGGGACTGGACCTGCCGACCGGACCCGTTCTCCACCTACCGCGCGGGATTCGAGGTCCGCACCTACCGGCTGTGCCACCGCATCCTGATGTTCCACCACTTCCCCGACGAGCCGGAGGTGGGCGCGGACTGCCTGGTCCGCGCTGTGGAGCTGGAATACGCCACCGGGCCGGTGCTGTCCACCCTGGTCGAGGTGACCCAGCGCGGCTACGCCCCGGCCGCCGGCGGCGGGCACACCAGCGCCGCACTGCCCCCGGTGACCTTCGAATACACACCGGCCGCCATCGCACCGACCACCCGGGAACTGGAGCGGGGCAGCCTGGAGAACCTGCCGGCCGGCGTGGACGGGCGGACCGAGCTGTGGGTGGACCTGGACGGGGAAGGCCTCGCCGGGGTGCTGACCGGGCACGAGGGTGCCCTCTACTACCGGCCGAACCTCGGCGCCGGCCGGATCGGCCCGGTCGCCGCGCTGCCCACCGTGCCGTCGCTGACCGACCTGGCCGGCGGACGCCAGCAACTGGTCGACGTGAACGGTGACGGGCGGATCGAGCTGGTCCAGCTCGGCACCGTACCGGCGGGTTTCGTCCGCCGCACCGACGACGCCGGCTGGTCCGGCTTCCAACCGTTCCGCGAGCTGCCCGCTGTCGACTGGGCCAGCCCCGACCTGCTGCTGCTGGACCTCACCGGAGACGGCCGGGCCGACCTGCTGATCGCCGGTGACACGGTGCTTTCCTGGCACGAGTCGCTGGCCGAGGCGGGGTACGGCCCGGCGCGACCCGCGCTCTGGCCCGCGGACGAGGACCGTGGGCCGCGGCTGCTGCGCTCCGATGACCGGCAGAGCATCTTCCTCGCCGACATGTCCGGCGACGGGCTCACCGACCTGGTCCGGGTCCGCGACGGATCCGTCTGCTACTGGCCCAACATCGGCTACGGGCGATTCGGCGCCACTGTCGAGATGGACGACGCGCCGTGGTTCACCGGGCCGGACGAGTTCGACCCGGCCCGGGTGCTCCTCACCGACGTGGACGGCACCGGCGTGATGGACCTGTGCTACCTGGGCCGGCGGGAGATCCGGCTCTGGTACAACCAGTCCGGCAACGGCTGGTCGGCCCCCGCCGAGCTGCCCGACCTGCCGCATGTCACGCCCGATTCGACTGTGACAGTGACCGACCTGCTGGGTACCGGCACCGGCTGCCTGGTGTGGTCGTCGCCGCTGCCCGGCGACGCCGTCGGCCCGGTGCGCTACCTGGACCTGGCCGCCGACGGCAAGCCGCACCTGCTCACCCGGGTGGTGAACAACCTGGGCGGCGAGACCACCATCCGGTACGCCGCCTCCACCGCCTTCCAACTGGCCGACAGGCGAGCCGGCCAGCCCTGGGTGACCGGGCTGCCGTTCCCGGTGCAGGTCGTCGAGCGGGTGGAACAGGTGGACCGGATCGCCGGGACCCGGCTGGTCACCGGCTACCGCTACCACCACGGGCACTACGACGGCGTCGAGCGGGAGTTCGCCGGCTTCGGCATGGTCGAGCAGATCGACGGCGAGTCGTTCGTGGACCACGTGTTGGGCGTCGAGGCGGTCGACGGCAACCAGGACACCTCACCCGAGCTGTACCAGCCACCGGTCACCACGAAGACCTGGTACCACACCGGCGCCCCGGTCGACCTGTCCGCCGAGTGGTACGCCGGCCGGCACCTGCCCACCGCGGAGCTGCCGACCGGAGTCTCCGCCGTGGAGCTGCGGGAGAGCCGGCGGGCGTTGCGCGGCCTGCCCCTTCGGCAGGAGGTGTACTCGTACGACGGCAGTGCCGCGCAGGAGCACCCGTACGGGGTGGTCGAGCAGACGTACCAGGTGCAGCGGCTGGACGCGCGGGTGTTCGTCGCCGTCGAGCGGGAGGCGGTCAGCCTCTCCTACGACCGGCAGCCGGACGAGCCCCGGATCAGCCACCGGCTCAACCTGGTCCTCGGCCCGTACGGCACCGTCGTCCAGGCCGCCGCTGTGGTCTACGGCCGCACCACGCCCGACCCGGAGCTGCCCACCGAGGTGACCGCCGAACAGCGACGCCGTCACGTCACGTACGGCGAGCAGCTGTACACCCCGGACATCGACGAGACGCTGCCGGTGCCGGCGTACCGGATCCGCGCCGCGTATGAGGCGGTCGGGCACGAGCTGACCGGGCTGGCCCCGGCCGGCCCGCTGTTCACCCGCGCCGAACTGCTCGCCGGGTTCGCCGCTGCCACCCCGATCGGGTACGAGGTGGTGGCCGACGAGGTCAGCGCGCAGCGGAGGTTGCTGTCCCGGTCACAGGTGCGGTTCCGGGACAACGCGCTGACGCCGCTGCCGGCCGGGCAGTGGGACAGCCTGGGGTTGGGGCACCAGACGTACCAGCTCGCCTTCACCCCGGCCGCGCTGGCCGCCGGCTACGGCACGGCGGTGACCGACGCGGACCTGGCCGCCGCCGGCTACGTGCACCTCGACGGCGGCCCGGACTGGTGGATCCCGTCCGGCGAGATGCGCTATCCCGCCGACCCGGCCGCGCACTTCTACCTGTCCAACGGGGCCCGGGACGCGCTGGGCATGGCGACGGCGGTCACCTTCGACGACTACCACCTGCTCAGCGAGCGGGTGACCATCGACCAGGCCGCCTGGTCGGTCACCACCGCCGTCAACGACTACCGGGTGCTCGGCCCGAGCCTCGTCACCGACCCGAACGGGCAGCGCCGCGCGGTGCGCTACGACGAGTTGGGCCGGGTGGTGGCCTCGGCGCTGCTCGGCCGGCTCGGCGCCGGGGACGGCGACACGCTCGATGATCCGACGTTGACATTCACCTACGACCCGTTCAACTGGGTGGCCAACGGCCAGCCCGCGTACAGCCGGGGCCGGCACCGGGAACGGCACGGCCCGACCAACTCGCGCTGGCTGGAGAGCTACGAGTACAGCACCGGCACCGGTGGTGTGGCGATCACCAAGTCGCGGGTGCATCCGGGCAGGGCCCTGGAGGTGGGTGAGGACGGGGTGGCCGTCGAGGTGGACGCCGACCCGCGCTGGGTCGGCACCGGCCGCACGGTGGTCAACAACAAGGGCAACCCGGTGAAGCGGTACCAGCCCTACTTCAGCACCACCCACGAGTACGAGGACGCGGCGGCGCTGCGCGAGATCGGCGCCACAGCGATCCGCTACTACGACCCGCTGGGCCGTGCCGTGCTGACCCGGTATCCGGACGGCACCCTGAGCCGGGTCGAGTCGACGGCCTGGTCGCACCGGTTGTTCGACGCCAACGACACGGTGCTCGACAGCCAGTGGTACGCCGAGCGGGGCAGCCCCGCCGTGTCCGATCCGGAACCGGCCGACCCGGCCACCCGCGCCGCGTGGCTCGCCGCCGGGCACGCCGACACGCCCTCCGTGATCCACTTCGACAGCCTGGGCCGGGCCGTTTACACGGAGGCCGACCGGGGCGCCGGCCAGCGCTTCGGCGTCCGCACCAGGGGAGACCTCACTGGCCGGTCCTCGGACGGGTACGACGCGCTGGGCCGGCACATCGCCAACGCGGCCACCGCCATGCACGGCGCGGGAGTGCGGTCGTGGAGTGCGGAGAAGGGCGAGCGGTGGGTGTTCCAGGATGTGCTCGGCGGGGTGCGCCGGATCTGGGACCAACACGGCCGGACCTTCCGCACGACGTACGACGCCCTGCACCGGCCCGTCGGCGTGTACGTCAGCGAGTCCGCCGGCGCGGAGCGCTGCGTGCAGTACGTGGTCTTCGGCGACCGGCATCCGGACGCGGCGACGCTGGGCCTGCACGGCGTGCCGTACCTGGTGTTCGATCCGGCGGGCCAGGTGCGGGTGCCCGAGGTGGACTTCAAGGGCAATCCGCGTCGCGCCGAACGGAGACTCGCCACCGACCACGTCGACGGCCCGGACTGGTCGCCGGTGGCCGCCGCGCCCGACCATGCCGCGCTGCTGGCCGCCGCGGCGCCGCTGCTGGAGAGTGAGGTCTTCGGCACCGCCGCCGAGTACGACGCGGTGAACCGTCCGACAGTGGTCACCCTGCCCGACGCCACCGAGCTACGACCGACCTACCTCGAGGGCGGCATGCTGGGCCGGCTCACCGCCCGGCTGCGCGGCCAAGGCGCGGAGGTGGAGTTCCTCTCCGAGCAGGACTACGACGCGCTGGGTCGGCGGCGGTTCGCCCGGCACGGCAACGGGCTGGTCACCGAATACTTCTACGACCCGATGACGTTCCGGTTGGAGCGTCTGCTCACCGCCGGAGTGCGCGACCTGCACTACACGTACGACCCGGTGGGCAACCTGACCCGGGTGGCCGAACCGGGCGCCCCCACCTTCTTCGGCAACGCGGCGGTGCCGGCCGCCAGCGACTACGCGTACGACCCGCTCTACCAGTTGGTCCGTGCGAGCGGGCGGGAGCTGGCCGGGGCGCCCAACGACGCGATCCGCGACCACACCGACGTGCCGCCGGCCGGAAGCCTCACCGATGCCGGCGCGGTACGTGCCTACACCGAGGAGTACGAGTACGACCCGCTGGGCAACCTCACAGTGCTCCGGCACCGGTTCCGGACGCAGGCCGGGGTGGGCGCCGGCTGGACCCGGCACTACCGGTACGCGTACCAGGACGACCCGGCCGACGCCACGAACCGACTGACCGCCACGAGCCTCCCCGGCGACGCCGACGGCGGCCCCTACTCGGCCCTGTACGCGCACGACGCCGTCGGCAACCTGACCGTCATGCCGCACCTGCCGGCCCTCGAGTGGAACGTCCACGACCAGCTCCGCCGGGTCGACCTCGGCGGCGGTGGCGAGGCCCGGTTCGTCTACGCCGCGAGCGGGCAGCGGCTGCGCAAGGTCGTGGACCGGCCGGGCAGCGTCCAACTCGAATGGATCTTCCTGGGTGCGGTCACCGTGTTCCGCCGACGCAACAGGGTCACCGGTGTCCTCCAGCACGAACGGTGGACCACCACGATCGCCGACGACACCGGCCCGGTCGCCCAGGTGGACGTCAAGACCGTCGACGTCGGCGGCTTCGACCCGGCCAACCCGCTCGGCGTTCCGCTGATCCGTTACCAGCTCACCAACCACCTCGGCTCGGCCGCGCTGGAGACCGACGCGGCCGGGGTGCTCATCTCCTACGAGGAGTACCACCCGTACGGCACGACCGCGTACCGCTACGGCCGCCCGGGCGCCGACCTCAGCCTGAAGCGGTACCGCTTCGGCGGGCACGAGGTGGACGACGAGACCGGCTTCTGCTACGCCGGGGCCCGGTACTACGTGCCGTGGCTGGGACGGTGGGCGAGCAGCGACCCGGGCGGCTTCGCCGACGGGGGCAACCTGTTCCGGTACTGCCGCAACAACCCGGTGGGAATGGTCGACCCGTCCGGGTTCAAGCCCACCACGGTCAAAGGGCCGGAAACCCACGACATCTCCATCACGGAGTCCCACTTCACCGGGTCCGAAAACCCCACAGTGGAGGACTTCCGCCGCTACCTCAGCAGCCACGGCGCGACCCTCGACCCGCGAATCAACAACAAGAACTCGGTCATCTACTACCAGCCCAACGTCACCCTCAACCTGGAGGGCGGCAACTGGTCCGAGCACCCGGGCGGCACCTGGGTGCTGCACGCCGTACTGCCGCCGCCGGCACCGCCGAAGCCGAAGCCGGCGCCGCCTCCGCCGCCACCGGAGCCGCCACCTGCCGAGCCGCCGCCACCCGCGCCGGCCCCGCCACCCGAACCGCCGCCGGCCGCGCCGCCGGCCGACTCCGCCGGCAAGGCTCCGGCCGCACCCGGCGCCGTCGGCGGGGCCGCCGCGCACACCGCGCCCGCCGCCGAGAAGTTCATCTGGAACTTCAAGTTCAAAGGCGGCCGGGGGACGTTCCGCGGCAACATCCTCGAATGGCTGTACGGCATGCCGTGGCGCGACAACACGCCGAACTTCGACCTGGAGACCAGCACCACGGTCAAGCAGATCAAGTCGACCGACGTGTACGACAAGGTCGGTAACATCGCCCGGTCGGCGACCCGGGACGCCAACCGGGCGATCCAGGCCAACCCGACCATGGCCGGCAAGCAATCCCAGGCCGTCATCATCACCGAGACCGACGCGCCGGCCAGCGCGGGAAACGCGATCCGCACGGCCACCAACCCGGGACGCGGGCGGAAGATCCCGGCCAGTGCCACGGCGCCGGAGCACGTGCGCGGACTGCCGGGCCGGACCGGCATGCTCGGCAAGGGGCTCGGTGTCGTCGGGTTCGGTCTGTCGGCGTTCGCCCTGTGGGGCGACTACCAGCACGGCGACTGGGAGATGGGCGTCGGTGACGCACTCGGCGCGGTCGGCGGTGGCCTGGAACTGTACGCCATCGCCGTGCCCGGTGCCACTGTCGCCACCGTCAGCGCGATGACCGCCGGACTGGTGATCGGTGGCATCGGTCTGGCCGCCGTCTCGTACGTCAGCATGAACCGGGCCGCCGAGGTCGGCGACACGCCAGGGGTGGTGGCCGGTGGCGTCGGCATCGGGGCGGGACTGGCCATCGCCGCGGGTGCCATCGGCATCGCGGCCGGCAGCGTGGTGATCGCCCCGGTCGTGCTCGCGGTCGGCATCGTCGCCGCCATCGGCGTGGGGGTCTTCCACGCGGGCCGCTACTTCGACTGGTGGTGACCCAGCGCCGCACCACGCCCAGCCACTACGCCGCCAACACCTTGCGCAGATCGCGGACAGCGCCAACGGCCTCGCTCGCGCCCTCGACGCCGGCGTCCTCCCACAGCTCGCGCCATTCGGAGTCCGCGGCCAGGATCCGGTCGATCGCCCTCACCGCCAACGCCGCCACGTCGTCGGGCACGTCCACCCGGCCGCCGTCGTGCAGAAACTCCGGAGCGTACGGAGATGCGATCGGCTGGCCGCTGGGCCGCTGTGCCGCCACGATCGCGACCGCAGCGATCGCCTCGCAGGCGACGTCGGCGTCGAGGTAACCCGCCTCGCCGGCGGCTCTGGTCAACGCTTCCCGGACCAGGTTCGGTCGCTTGGACACGTCGGCGTCGTCCAGGTCGCCACACCAGTCAGCGGCGGTGTCGTTGTCGAATGGTCCGCTGTCCCAGGTCCCCACTTGGCCTCCCGCCGTCGATTCGCAGCATCCTCGCATCAGAGACCGACAACACCCGGGACGCGGGTGACACGTCCGGGCTGGATAGCTGCTCAGGAGGCAATTAGCCTGCGCGGATGGCAGACCTGGGAGACGTCGCTTGGCCGCCTGCCCCGATCACGACCGAGAGGCTCGTGCTCCGTGAGCCCGAGACCCGGGATCGTGCGGCGTTCATCGAGCTGCTGGCGTCGCCAGAGGTGAACGCCTACCTCGGCGGTCCCCGCCTGCGTGAAGAGCTAGAGCACGAGATGCCCAGGGTGCCCGAGCGGTGGCCCGGTAGCTTCGTCGTTGATCTCGACGGGGCGATGATCGGCCAGATCCTGCTCAGGAGAGCAACGGGGCACCGCCGCCCGGCTGCCATGGGGAAGGCCGAGCTCGGTTACCTGTTTCTGCCGCAGGCATGGGGATTCGGGTACGCCGCCGAGGCCTGCGCGGCGGCACTCGACTGGTGCGACGGCGTCCTTCCCGGCGAGCCGGTGGCCCTCGCCACCCAAACCGCCAACGTCGGCTCGATGCGCCTCGCGGCGAGGCTGGGGTTCACTGAAGTAGAGCGGTTCCACGCCTGGGACGCCGAGCAGTGGCTCGGCCTGCGGTCCCCGGTCACGCCGCCTGCTTGAGCTGGTGCTGGACAGCACCGCCACGGCGGGGCCCACGGGGTTCCATCACGTCCCTCGCCACGAACACTCGTCGCTAGCAGCTCTGAAGGATGCGCTCTAAGTCCGCGCCCGCCTGAACGACCACGGCGTCGGCGCGAAGGTCCGCGGGCAGGTGGCACCGCTGACCTTCGTGCGCGAGCAAGGTGGGGCAGCCAGGTGGAAGCACAACAGAATCGGCGAGTCCGACGAACGTGACGAGCATGTCGAGAATGGCGCCGACGGAAAACCGGCTGAGCATGAGGCTGCAGAGCGTGTCGTCGGTAAGGGTGGCGTAGATGTCTGCGGTGCCGCCGTCGTCGGCGCTGATGTGCCAGTAGCCGTGCTGAGGTTCCTGCCTTTCGGCCCAGGGCACAAAGACGGCCCGAAAGGCATCAGCCGACAGTGGGGCGGCATCGCCCTGCTCGAACCGTTGAACGAACATGTCGTAGCTCACCGGAGTAAGTTAGCGCCGAGACCGCCGTGGCTGGGGGCACCCGCAGTGGCGCTACAGCTGAACAACCTCGCGCGCACGCTGGTTGTGCTGGGCCAGGCCGCCGGATTATGGCGTCCACTTGCGACCAGCTCGGAGCGGGGACGCCGGCAGCCTGATCACGGGTTCGACGATCGGGCACAGGCGACCCTCTTCTGAGCCGAGGCCGGGCCGATCGCGTGGGTGGTCGCCCGCCGTCGAAGGCCGGGCCATCGCGCCGGCGCCGCCCACCGATTCGGTACGCCGGATGGCCCCGCCGCCGCCGAGAGGTTCAGCTGTCGCCGGGGCGGACCAGCCCGCTCTCGTACGCGATGACCACGAGCTGAGCGCGGTCGCGGGCGTTGAGCTTGTGCAGCAGGCGACTCACGTACGTGCGGGCGGTGTCCGGGCTGAGGTGCAGGGCCGCCCCGATCTCCACATTCGACCGCCCGGTGCCGACCTGGGCCAGGACGTCGCGTTCCCGCCCGGTGAGCCCGGTCAGCCGGGCCGGGTCCGCGACGGGGGAGCGGGCGGCCGCGGCGATCACCCGCCGGGTCACCGCCGGTGACAGCAGCGCGTCTCCGCCGGCCACCACGCGGACGGCGTCCCGCAGGGCGTCGGGCGGGGTGTCCTTGAGGAGGAAGCCGGCGGCGCCGGCGCGGATGGCGTCGAAGAGGTACTCGTCGTCGTCGAAGGTGGTCAGCATGACCACCCGGACGTCGGCCAGCGTCGGGTCGGTGAGGATGCGGCGGGTGGCCTCGATACCGTCGCCGCCGGGCATCCGGACATCCATCAGGACGACGTCGGGCCGTTGCTCGCGGGTGACCGCCACGCCGGCGCGGCCGTCGCCGGCTTCGCCGACCACCGTGATGTCCGGGGCGCGTTCCAGCAACGCGCGGAGGCCGGTGCGCACCAGGTGCTGGTCATCGACGAGGACGACGCGTACGTCGCTCATGCGGCGACCGCCGCCAGCGGTAGGTGGACCGAGACCCGGAAGCCGCCGCCGGCGGCCTCGCCGGCATCGAGGGTTCCGCCGAGCAGGGCAACCCGCTCCGACATACCGCGTAGCCCCTGACCCGTCTCGGCTGCGGTGCCGCCGGCGGATCCCCGGCCGTCGTCGACGACCACCACCGACAGTCGGGCCGGGGTCGCCCGGATCGTCACCGTGGCGCGGGTGGCGTGGGCGTGGCGCAGCACATTGGTCAGTGCCTCCTGCACGATCCGGTAGACGGTGCTGCCGACCACGGTCGGCAGGGCGTCGACCGGGCCGTCGAGACGCAGCTCGACCGGCAGCCCACCGCGGCGGACGCCCTCGACGAGCGTACGCAGCTGGGGGAGACCGGGGGCCGGCTCGCGCGGCCCGGGTTCGCGACGCAGCGTGCCCAACGTGGCACGCAGCTCGGCCATGGCGCTGCCGCTCACCGAGTGGATCGCGGCCAGGGCGGCCTCGGCCTGGCCGGGCTCGGCATCGGCAAGTGCCTCCCGCGCCACAGCCGATTGCAGCGTGATCACCGACATCGTGTGTCCCAGTGTGTCGTGCACCTCCCGGGCGATGCGCAGCCGCTCGGCCTCGACCTGCCGGGCGGCCTCCCGGCGGCGCTCCTCGGCCGCCGAGGCGGCCTGCCGGGCCAGCGTGACCCGTAGCGAACGCCGGTTGCGGACGGCGTCACCGAGAGCGATGACGGCGAGGATCAGGGCCGCCTCGGAGCCGAGACCCGCACCGATGACGACTGAGATGTCGTCTCCCTCGACGAGCCGGGCGACCACCGAGACGGCCAGCAGGCTCCCGCCGACGGCGGCGGCCGGGACCACCCGCCCCCGCTGGGCGGCTACGTAGAGGATGGCGGCGGCCGGGGCGGCCACGCCGACCGGCGGCAACTCCAGCGCGTAGTAGCCGAGGATGCCGGCGGCCGTCGCCAGCAGCGCGGGAACGGTCCAACGCCGGGCCACCAGCAGCAGTACGGCCCAACCGGCCCCGAATCCGCCGGCCAGCGCCGCCTGGGAGATCGGGGCGTCCTCGGTCACGACCGCCGCCGCGACCAGGCCCAGGATGGCCACAGCGAGCAGCGCCTCGGTTCGGGTGGGTGAGGTGGCCTGCACGTCCGTGAGCCTAAGTCGGTGCGGGCCCGCGCCGCTGCCGTCCGCAGGCATCACCCCCGCCCCCGCACGTACGTCGAGAAGCGATGGCAGCTCGCGCGGCTGCGCGGCAGACGTCCCCGAGTTGGCGACCTAGCGTCGACGGCGACATCACAGAACGTGCCCGCATGGGCTCGAAAACCAGGGAGAAGTACTGTCGTGTCCCGTATCAGGCTGACGTGGATCGTGCTCATCGTGCTCGTCTGGGCGGCGATGATGTCGTTTGGCGGGGTCGCCGCCGAGACCGTGATGCTCTACCCGAACATCTTCGGGGACGCACCCGCCTCGCTGGACCGGGCCCGTGAGTTCCTGGTCGCCGGAGGCCCCAGCGACTACTTCCCACCGCTGGGCGCCTCGGTCGTGTTGACGAGCCTCGCCGCGACCGCCCTCACGTGGCGCAATCGGCGACTGCGGTGGTACGTCGCTGCCGCCGCGGTGGTCTTCATCGCCTGCGAGTTCCTGTTCTCGGTGGTGTTCTTCTGGCCGCGAAACGAGATCATGTTCGTCGACCCGGTCGGCACGCACTCCCCGGAGTATCTTCGCCAGGTCGCTGAGGAGTTCGTCGCCGGCCACTGGGTGCGCCTCGCCGGCGGAGCGGTGACATCCGCGCTGGCATTCACCGCCCTGCTGCGCTTCGCCCGGGATACCGCGCCGGTACGGGTCGAGCGATGAGCGCCAAGGGTCGTACGCTCGGGTTCTCGTGGCCGGCCCTGGTCGCGCTCGCCGCGTTGGCCGCACCGCGGGTGGTCCTGCACGACCTGCACGTCGTGGAGGAAGGGCGGCCCGCCGCCGTGCTGCTCGCTGTCGTACCGCTGATCTGTTGGGTGGCCGCCGTGCTGTGGCGGCGTCCGCCGCGTCCGTTCCTGACCGTGGTGGTCATCGGGGCGATCCACGGTGTCCTTCTCGCGGTTGGTCACCAGCTTCTGTGGGACGAGGCGTTCGGTGCGACCGGCCCGAGGCTCGGGGACATCGACCCGCGGGCGCAGGAAGCGGTCTTTCGGGTGGCGGCGGTGTTCTCCAGCCTCGTCACCGGAATCCTCACCGGGGTGGTGGCCGGGGCGGTGGCGGCGGTGCTGAGCCGGCTCGTCATCGGGCGGCAGCGCGCCGCCGGATCGGAACGGGCCGGGGGACGGCCGCCGGATGCGGCCGCCCCCCGGGGGTAGCGCGGATGTCAGGAGTCCGTCCCGAGGTTCAGCGGATCGTCGCCCCGCCGGTGGGGGTCGGCTGGACCCGCTCGAACCGCACCTTGCTCAGCCATCCCGGGAGGTCACTGAGCACGTACAGCTCGCCGTTCACATCGGCGCCGAACGCCGTCGGCTGGGTGGGGAAGGTGCCGATCTCAGCGGACTCGTAGCCACCCGTGGACTTGGGACGCACGGCGAAAGCGCGGGTCGAGCAGTAGTCGCTGGCGATGTAGGTGCCCCGCGCCTCCGGGGTGACGGACCCCCGGTACACCAGGCCGCCGATGATGGAGCAGTTCTCCGTCATGTAGTGGTCGTACTCGACGATCGGGTCGGTGAGCCGCACGCCCGGCCGGCACTGCGTCTCGTCGAAGACCGGTGTGCCCTCTCGACAGGACCAGCCGAGGTTCGCGCCTCGTTGCGACGGGCGGACGTGGTTGATCTCCTCGATCAGACCCTGGCCGACGTCCCCGATCCACAGCGAGTTGTCGGCCGGGTCGATGGAGAACTTCCACGGGTTGCGCAGCCCGTAGACCCAGATTTCCGGACGCGCGCCCGGCGTGCGGACGAACGGGTTGTCGTAGGGCACGCAGTAGGGCTTCCCCCCGCAGGAGCGGTTGACGTCGATTCGCAGAATCTTGCCGAGCAGGGTGCCCAGGTTCTGACCGGACTTGAACGGGTCGTTCGCGTAGCCACCGTCGCCAAGGGACCAGTAGAGGTAGCCGTCGCGGCCGAACGCTACCTGGCCGCCGTTGTGGTTGCCGTACTCGGCGTGCTCCTGGGTGAGCAGCACCTGCACCCGGTCGGGAGCGTTGATGGGCACCCGCGCCAGGGTCAGCGCGCCGGCCGGCAGGCTCGTGTACGCCACGTAGAGCATCCCGGTCCGCGCGAAGTTCGGCGCAGGCGTGATGCCGAGCAGGCCGCGCTCGTTGTCCGACGCGTCGATCCGGGCGGTCAGGTCGATCACCGGGTCGGGTGCCAGGCCGGTGTCGGGGTGGTAGGAGCGGACGGTGCCGTTCTTCTCCGCGATCAACATCCGGCCGTCCGGCAGCCCGGTGATCGCGATCGGACGCTGCAGACCGAAAGCCACCCGTTCGGAAACCACGGTCAGCTCAGCAAGTGGCACAGCACGTTTGGATGGTCCGGCCGCAGCGGTGCCGGCCACCGGCGTCGGTGGCGACAGAGACGCAGCCAGGGCCAGAACGAGCAACCCGGCCAGCATGGCGGCCGGGCGACGACGTCGTCGTGACATGTTCAGCTCCTCGAGCAGGTGGGTGGTGGACGCGGTCTGGGAGCGTTCCCACGATACATTGGCTCGAGTCGATGTCCAACGACGTCCTGTCAACTTCCGCTTCATTTCGCGGGTGACAGCGGGCGTTAGGGTGAGTTAGCGATCAATACGAACGGTGGTGCCGGTGAGTCTGATCCAGGCGGGTGTCACCGCGACGACGACAATGCTGGCCGTCCTGATCGGTGGGTGGCTCACCGTCCGGGCTCAGGATCGGCTGTGGCGGCGCGACCAGGATCGACAGTGGCGGGACATCCGGCTGAACGCGTACACCGACTTCATCGGTGCGGTCCGGGAGTACGTGGCCCACGTCCTCAACCCGGCCGCCCGCATCACAGCAGTGCCGCGCCCGCGTGATCCGGGTGATCTCATGCCGTTCTTCGACGACGAGGCAGTCGCTACCGGGAGTGACTGGAGAGCACCAAGACCGCGCTTCGGCTGGTGGCCGGTCACGTCGAGGTGGTGAGCGGTTCGTCGGAGCTGGTGCGCCAGGCCCGGCTTCTGGCGGCCGCGCGAGCGGACAGCGACGCCGAGGCGTTGCCCGCCGATCGGTTCGACGCCCTCTGGGAGGCCGAGCGCCGATTCATCGAGGTGGCCCGGGCCGAACTCGGCCTGCCCTCCGCGTTCGTGCCATGAGCCGTCAATAACCGTCCTCACGGCCACGCCAGACGAAGCAGCGACCCTCGTCGAGGGGTCGGATGACGTGCGGGGCGAAGGTCTTCCGGCGACATGGGTGAAGCGGGGTCAGTGGCCCTTTCCCCGACGATCGGGCAGGGCGTACCAGCTGCCTGCCTGCACTTCCAACAGTTCACCAGTGCTGGCGAGGTGAGAGCACGCTGTGCGTAGCTCCTCGACCGAGGGTTCGGCGTCCGACTGTTCGTCGAGGAACCATCGGATCCGCCAGGCGTCGAACGCCTCAACATCACCGACCAGATCGACGTCGACCACCCGGCCCACCTCATCAGTCATCTGACAGCCCGCGCCGTGGATCGCGTACTCGACGCCCGTGCTCGACGTGCCCGCTCGCGGCAACGTTCGCTTGTGCCTCACCGCCGTCATCAGGTCCTTGATGCCGCTGACGTCTGGATAGGCATCGAACAAGCGCGACTGGATGTGCCGCAAAGCGACGGCATAGCGTCGAACCGCGGCGATCGCCAGCTCAGATTCCTCGCCCATAGCGCCAGTATGACCTTGTTATGCGGGCCGCTTCGAGGTCAAGGGCGGCTGACGCAACTCCACTGGCCGCCGGCTCGTTGGTAGCACGGGGCGGACGGAGGCTGACGATGGCGGCGGGGCGGGGTGCCGAACTGCTGCGCCCTCCGATGAGTTCGGGTCGGGCGACCTTCCTGGAGCTGTTCTTCGATCTGGCCTTTGTTGTGGCCCTCACCCGGGTCTCGCAACGATTCGCCGGTCTCAGCGATGACACCGGCTGGGCGCTCGTCAACGGGTTCGGGCGTACCCTGCTGCTCTTTTTGGCGCTCTGGTTGATCTGGTCGCACACCGCGTGGATCACCAGTCGGTACGAACCGGAGCAGCCGGTCATTCAGGCCGTCGTGGTTGGCACCATGTTCGCCGGCCTGATCATGGCGGTGACGCTGCCGCGCGCCATGGAGGAGCGAGCGCTGCCGTTCGCGGTCGCGTATCTGATGGTGATGGTGGTGCGGCCGCTCGTGGTGGCCGTCGCGCTGCGTGGCCATCCGCGACGCCTGGTGCCGTTCCGGCTTGTCGTGTGGGCGTTGGCGAGCGCCCCGCTGTGGCTGGCCGGCGCGTTGGGCCCGGATCACCTCCGGCTGCCGCTGTGGGCTGTCGCCCTCGCTGTCGACTACCTCGCCTGGACACTGGGCTGGCCGCTGCCGTGGTTCGGGGTCTCGAAGATAGGTCGGTGGCGAATCGCAGGGACTCATCTCGCCGACCGTTATCAGCAGATGTTCCTCATCGCGCTGGGTGAGTCGATTCTGGTCATCGGCGTGGTCTTCAGCGGCGCGGACTACTCCGCGGGGCGGGCCGCCGCCTTCGCTGTCGCGTTCGCCACCAGCGCGCTGCTCTGGCGGATCTACTTCTACCGTGCCGGTCTGCTGTTGACGGAGGCGTTCGGCCGGGCGGGTATGCCCGGCCGGCTGGGCGCGGTGTCGGAACGGACCCATCTGTTGATCGTGCTCAGCGTGCTCGTCACGGCGGTCGGCTACGAGTTGGTGATCGACCATCCGTTCGGGGAGCCGCGGCCCAGTTGGCTGCTGTTCGTGGTGGGTGGTCCGATGCTCTTCCTCGTCGCCCGGATGCGGATGGAGCACGAGATTCTCGGCCAGGTCTCCCGATCCCAGATCGTCGGTTTGGCCGCCCTGTTGCTGTCCACGCCGGTGTTGATCCACTGGGCGCCGATGGTCGGGCTGAGCGTGGTGGTCGGAGTGCTGGCCCTGGTCGCGTTCCTCGGTGCGCTGGGAAGGCGAGGCCAGCCGCTGGAGGTTCCCGCCTCGCCGATCGGACGGGACACTTCCGGAGATCGGGACTCCGAGGCGTGACGCGGCGGTCGTGCGCCCCTGTTGGGCGTAAATGCTCCGGAGAGGCGCGTACCGCCCGTTCAGGTCGTACCGGCACTGCTTCCACGCGCATCACGACGAGATAGAACGGTCGGTATTGACGGCAGGGGTTTCCGGCAGTACGGTTCTCAGGGACAGAACGTTCGTTCTACCTGGTGTCAGCCGGGTGTGCGGCTGTGCCTGAAGGAGACCGCCATGCCTACCAAGATCACCCTCGTCATCGGCAACCCCGCCGACCCCGACGAGTTCGAGAAGCTCTACGCCGACGTACGCCGGGCCGCCGAGACGTTCCCGAAGCTTCAGCGGGTCGAGTCGGCCAAGGTGTGGCCGAAGGAGGACGGCACGCCCACTCCCGCGTACCGGACGCTCGACCTGTACTTCGCCAGCTACGAGGACGCCTCCGCCGCAGTCGCGACGCCCGCTGCCGGTGCCGTCTTCGGTGGACTCCAGGGTGCTCAGGTGGAGATCACGGGGCTGTTCTCAGACATCGAGTAGCACGCCGTCCCGTCCCGGCGGTAGCCCGCACCCCCGCTGGGCGTCCCTTCACCCCTGAACCACCGAGAGGATGACCATGACCACCGTTGCCGTTCCCGGCATCTCGACGACGGCCGCTGCTCTGCGGCGGCTGTACTTCGGTCGCTTCGCCTTCGCAATCGTCTGGGCTGCCGTGACGCTCCCGCTCGCCAAGCACCTCAACCCCCTCACCGCCGCGCTGCTCGTGATCTACCCGCTGTTCGACGTGGCCGCCGCCATCGTCGATGTCCGCGCGTCGCGGGCCACCGGATCGCCCACCCTGCTGTACGTGAACGTCGCGATCAGCCTGCTCGCCGCGGTGGGCCTGGGCATCGCCGGCGCGTCCGGCATCCCGGCGGTCCTGCGCGTCTGGGGCGCCTGGGCGGTCGTGGCCGGGCTGGTTCAGCTGATCGTGGGCGTCACCCGCCGCAGGATGGGCGGCCAGTGGCCGATGATCATCAGCGGCGGCATCTCCGTCATCGCCGGTGGGTCGTTCTTCGCGGCCGCCTCCGCGGACAACCCGGCGCTGACCAACGCCATCGGCTACGCCATCCCCGGCGCCATCTTCTTCCTCATCGCGGCCATCCGCCTCGGCCGCGCCGCGAAGGAGAACTGACGTGCAGAACGCCACGTACGACGTCATTGTCATCGGCGCGGGGCCGGTGGGGGAGAACGTCGCCGACCGCGTCGTGCGGGGCGGCCTGACCGCCGCGATCGTCGAGCGGGAACTGGTGGGGGGTGAGTGCTCCTACTGGGCCTGCATGCCGACCAAGGCGTTGCTGCGCAGCCAGACGGCGCTCCGGGCGGCACGCCAACTGCCCGGTGCGCGCGAGGCGGTGACCGGCGAGCTGGACGCGGCGGCCGTGCTGCGCCGCCGGGACTCCTTCGCCTCGCACTGGAAGGACGACGGGCAGGTGTCCTGGCTGGACTCGGCCGGGATCGCGCTGTACCGGGGTCACGGGCGGATCGGCTCCGACCGGATCGTCGAGGTGGCCGGCGCGGACGGCACCACCACCTCGCTCACCGCCCGACACGCTGTCGTCGTCGCCACCGGAAGTAGCGCCCTGGTGCCGGACATCGCCGGTCTGCGCGAGGCGGCACCGTGGACCAGCCGTGAGGCAGCCGCCGCGAGCGAGGTTCCCGGCCGGCTCGCCATCATCGGTGGTGGCGTGGTGGCCTCGGAGATGGCGACCGCGTACACCGGCCTCGGATCGGCGGTGACGGTGCTCGCGCGGGACGGAGTGCTCACTCTGGCGGAGCCGTTCGTCGGCGAGCGGGTCACGCAGTCCCTGCGGGAAGCTGGCGTGTCGGTTCGTCTCAGTGTCGAGGCCACGTCGGTGAGCCGCGACGGTGACGGCACTGTGCACATCACGCTCACCGACGGCGAGCAGGTCGAGGCCGACGAAATCCTCGTCGCGATCGGCCGTACGCCGAACACGCACGACGTCGGCCTCGACCGGATCGGCCTGAAGCCGGGTGCCTGGCTCACCGTCGACGACACCCTGCGGGTGGTCGACGGTGCCGGCGCGTTGATCGGCGACGGATGGCTGTACGCGGCCGGGGACGTCAACCGGCGTGTGCTCCTGACCCACCAGGGCAAGTACCAGGGTCGCGCGGTGGGCGACGTGATCGTGGCACGGGCCACTGGCGAAATGACGGACGACCGCCCGTGGGGTCGGCACGTCGCCACCGCCGACGAGCGCTCCGTGCCGCAGGTCGTCTTCACCGACCCGGAGGTCGCGTCGGTGGGGCTGACCGCAGCCGCCGCCGAGGCTGCCGGACTGCGGATCCGGGTCGTCGACTACGACCTGGCCGCGGTCGCCGGGGCCGCGCTGCACGCCGACGGCTACCAGGGGCATGCCCGGATGGTGGTGGACGAGGACCGGAGGGTGATCGTCGGCCTCACCCTCGTCGGCCCGGACGTCGCGGAGCTGATCCACGCCGCGACGATCGCCATCGTCGGTGAGGTCCCACTGGAGCGCCTGTGGCACGCCGTGCCCGCGTACCCGACAGTCAGCGAGGTCTGGCTGCGCCTGCTGGAGGCGTACGGCCGCTGACCTGAGCCGTGCGGCCGCCGGCGCCATCGCCGATGAGCTGGGTCACCCCTCACCCGGGGTGGCCCAGTTCTAGTCGTGCGGGGTGGTCGCGCTGGGGCTAACCGGCTGACTCCGCCGACTGGCGCTCCGAGTTGATCCTGAGAAGTCCTTCGACGCCGCGCAGGAAGGTCTCGGACACCAACGTGGCGTCGGAAAGGCAGCCGGCCGCCATGGCGCCGTCCCGGAGCATGACGAAGTGGCGCGCTGCGGGATCCGCCGTTTCTTCGTGGACCCGTGCCATGAGCATGGTGATGGTGTCCAGGAACCATTGCCGGTGGGCCATGAGTTCCTGGTGCACGGGATGGTTCGTGTCGGGGTATTCCGCCGCGGCGTTCAGGAACGCGCACCCACGGAACCCGGGGGACTGGATGTTCTGAGCGATGGAACCGGCGATGGTCAGGAGCGGATCGACAGGCGATCGGTTGGCGGCGAGGGCCTCGTCGACCATGCCGCGCTCCAGCTGATGCACCTCCCGCAAGTAGGCCAGGATGAGGTCGTCCTTACTGGGGAAGTGCCGGTAGAAAGTAGCCCTGGTCACCTTCGCCTCGGCGATGATCCGGTCGACGCCGACGGAGTGGATGCCCTCCGCGTAGAAGATCCTGGTCGCCGTGCGAAGAAGCTTGGAACGTGCCTCAGAGGGTCGGGCAGTGGGTTCGTCGCTCGCCATCCACCCATCTTAGCGACAGAACGTTCGGTCTGATCTGTACGTGCGGGAGGCACTCCGTTCTTCGATCTCGCTGACAGCGGCCCGACCCGTGCCGGATTCTAAATGCGGCAACCCATCGCAACGGATCGCCGGCTGATGCGTGCTGCCGGGGAAACGCGCCGTTCACCGTCCTCGTCGGTCCGGTCTCATTACCGCAGGCAGTGGGTGGCGAAGACCTCTCGAAAGGACTCCAGATGAGCGCTGCTTCTGACACGTCTACGCAGGACGCTGGGATGCCGACAGTTGTGCTGATCCACGGGGCATTCGCCGGCTCGTCGAGTTGGAACGGGGTGATCGCTGACCTCAAACGTCGGGGTTACCCGGTCATTGCCGTCGCCAACCCGCTGCGCGGTGTGCAAAAGGACGCCGCTTACGTGCGGGCCCTCCTGGACAGCCTGCCCGGACCGGTCGTGATGGCCGCCCACTCCTACGGCGGGCTGGTCATGACCGAGGCCGCGGATGGTGCCTCCAACGTCAAGGCCCTGGTGTACGTCGCCAGCGTGAGCCCGGACGTAGGCGAAAGCGTGATCGGGTTGCTCGGTAAGTACCCCGGCAGTCAGCTCGCCACCAGCATCAATATGGTGCCGATCCCCTCCGACGACGGCGGCACGACCATGGACCAGTACATCCTGCAGGACAAGTTCCCCGAGGTGTTCGCCGCCGACGTCGATCGCGGCACCGCCGAGATCATGGCGGCGACGCAGCGGCCCGCCTCGGCGAGCGCCCAGGAGGAGGGCGTGACGAAGGCCGCCTGGAAGACGATCCCCTCCTGGACCCTGATCACCACCCAGGACCTGGGGATTCCACCGGACCTGCAGCGCTTTCTGGCCGACAGGGCGGGGTCCACGGCAGTTGAGATCGCCGCCTCCCACGCTGTGGCAGTCTCGCAACCCGGCCCGGTCGCAGACCTCATCGACACCGCCGCCCGCGCCACCGCACGCTCGATGCAGATGTCCAAGAGCCGCCAGGGTTAACCAGGCTTGCCGACGCGGCGTCTGGTTCATTCCACCACCGACGGTGCCGAACAGAAGGGTGCCCAAGCCGGCGACCGCCGACAACATAGATGCGCACCTGTGCCTCGCTGATGGCACCCGTCGTTACGCCACGTTCATGACGACAGATGAGATCGACCGTCTCCTGCAACGGTGGGCTGGGACCGGGGAGGTTGGTGGTGGCCGATACTTCTGGTGCTCCGACCTGGTCATCATTCCAAGGCCAGGTGTCGAGGCGATGGTGGCGGCCCTGGGAGAGATGATCCGATCTGGTGACCTCGACGTGATGCTCAGCATGGTGGAGGACGGCGCGATCTAGTTGAGTGACCAACCAGGTGACACCGAGCGGCTCTGCTGTTGACGTGCCGTCGTCAAAGCGGTGTCTGGGCCACAGGTTTCTGGGCGAGGAGATATCCCTGGGCAGGGCTGTCCGTTCGATCGGCTGGGACGCCGCCCCAGAACACGGTGGTGAAGCCCGTCCGGGCGATCAGTGCGGGAAGGCGCGGGGGATGCGGGCGCCGACAAGCTCGTCGCGGAACGCCTGGATGCGTGTGATGACCTGCCGTCTGCCGATGGTGTTCTCGATGCGGTCGAGGTACAGGCATCGGGCCGCGAGCTTGTCGAGATCGACGGTGAAGTAGACCGCCATCAGCGGGTTGACGAACAGGTCGCCGCCGCCGGTGCGCCGGCTGAATCGGACGTCCCCGAACGCGCCGCTGGTGGCGGCGGCGATCTGTCCCTGAACGATGCTCGGCCGCTGCGGGGTGGCGTTCTGGGCGTCAGCGACGGCAGCGCGGTAGAGCTCCGCCTCCCGGCTGGAACCGGGGATGGACAGGGCGCCGAGGTAGCCGCCGTCGCGGTCGAGCGCGGCGAGGTTCTCCAGCACCTCGACGTGGTTGACGCCGTCGTAGGCGTCGATGCCAAAGCCGAGACTGGTCACCAGCTTGACCGGTACGTCCAGCGCGGCCACCGCGGCCAGACTGGTCATGTCCTCCACCGGAGTGCCGAGATTGCTTTCGTCGCCCCGCAGCAGTACGTCGGTGCCGCCGTCGACCAGTACCACCGCGTCGATGTCGAGGCGTTCCACCAGGTGCCGGTACGCCGTCCGTAGCGGCTGGACGCCGAGCGGCGGGAAGGCGTACACCGTCGACGGCAGTTGCTGAGCCGCCAGCCATCGGGCGAGCGTTCGCTCCGGGAAGTACCAGTCGGGGCTGGTGGTATCCGGCTGAACCGCCGCGACGTGCTCCGCCACCCACGCGTCTCGGTCGATCAGCTCAAGTTCGGAGAAGGAGAGGCTGGCCAGGTGCACCTGCGCCCCGGCACGCCACAACGCGAAGGCCAAGGGCAGGCCCGCGTACACGTCGAAACCCCCGCCTGCTCCGGCGATGAGGATGCTCCGCGCCGGGGCCAACGCGGCGAACAGTGGCGGAACGGCCAACGAGAACACACCGGAGTCGGCCGGCGGCGCCGCAGGGGTCATCACCGCTCAATGATCACTGACGCTCGGCGGGCACCTGCGACGCCGCTGGCTGGCGGGAACGGGGGAGGGGCGAGCAGGGTGAGATCATCGTGGAAGCCGTGCTTCAGTGCGGCGGTGCGTCCTCACCCTGACGACCCCGATGATCTCGACGACGCCGAGACGCGTGCGATCGGTGTATCGGGAAAGCGCCCCTCGTGCCGAAACGATGCGGCCCGCGAGAGGCGCGATAATCCCAGCACGGAGGGCGCTTTTGGCGCTATGCCCACATCACCGAAGGCGCGTGACTAGTTGATCCGGTGCGCGCTGTAGATGTACACCACGACCGGATCCGCTGCCCTTCGGTACCACAGGAGGCCGGCTGGGCTGGTGCAGCGCCCGTCCATCGTGTAGGTGTAGTCGGGAGAGGCGTAGCCTGCGATTTTGGATGAGCTGCTGTAGCCGTAGCGCCATGGGGCCGACGCGAACCGCATTTGTATGTACCCGGTAGTCGTACAACCCGCAGCAAGCGCGGGAGTCGGCACAGCCAGTGTGCTCAGCGGAAGTACGATCGCCGTTGCCAGCGCTAGCAGTGATCTCCTCAAGATCTCGCCTCACTTTCTGCATGGCTGCCGTTCGAATGAGCCGGCAGCGGTGACGCATTGCCGAACATGTCCGACGTCCGGACCCGTGTGGGCGAACTCGTTTCCCAGCTTCGATTCGCCGGCGTCACGGGTGATTGGGGTCAGCGTATGGGCGACGAATTGGGGGCAGCTACCGCCGATTGCTGTCCCGAACACAAGCGCGCCTGTCCGGGCTGCTCACCGGCTTGTTCGGACTTGTTCGAACGCTCGTCAGGACGTGGGCGACCGTTCCTGGTTCAGCAGAACAGCGCGCATCTCGAACAGCGTCCAACAGACGTCATGGGTGTGCCGATTGCTGCGTGAGTGTCAGTTGGCCGAGTTCCTGGGTGCATCGGGTGAGCGCGACGTAGAGGCCGTTCCAGCCGCGCGGTTCGGCGGCGATGCCCTGAGGGTCGATGAGCAGCGTCGTGTCCCATTCCAATCCCTTGGACTGGGTCGCGGTGAGCACCGGCACATCACTGAGCACGGCTGAGAGTTCGGCGATGCGGGTCGCGGGGGCGATGACGCCGACCGTGCCGCCGTGCCACCGGAGCCGCAACTGCCGCACCGCTTCGACGGCGGCGCCGGCAAGCTCAGCGGGGGTGATGGCGAGCTCCCAGGGGGCGATGCCGGAGGAACGGACCGCTCGTGGCGGCGTGTTGTGGCTGCCAGCCCTCTTCAAGACCGGTTCGGTGAGGTCCATGACCTCGCGCGGGGTCCGGTAGCAGATGGTGAGTTCCGCGCCGGTCCAGCGGTCTCCGAAGGCAGCCTGCACCGCTTGTGCCCACGTGGTGTGCCGGTGGGCTGCCTCGGCCTGGTCGATGTCGCCGACGGCGGTGATGGAGCGACTGGGACAACGCCGGAGAACCATCTGCCACTGCATCTCGGACAGCTCCTGCGCCTCGTCGATGACGACGTGGCCGTACACCCAGCCGCGCTGGCGGCGAGCCCGTTCGGCGAGGAACTCGCCCTGTGGTTGAGGGGTGTCGACCTCGCCGAGCAGGTCGGCGAGGGCGTCGAGCAGCGGGATGTCGCTTGATGCCCAGGGGGCGGGCTCGGCGGCGACGGCGGTGATCTCCTCGGGGGACAGCTGCGGGGTGAACCGGGCCAGCAGGGCGCGGTCGGTCAGGAAATCACCCAGCAGGGTCTCGGGGTCGAGGGTGGGCCACCATGCCTCGATGAACCGGGCGATGGTGGCGTTCTCGGCGATACGACAACGGAGCTGCTCGACCTCCTCCTCGGAAAGTAGTCCGTCGACGTCACTGCCGGTGGACGTCCGGGTGGGCTGGTGGTCCTGCTCCATGCTCCTGTCGACGCGGGCGAGGATGTCCTCGAAGCCCTCCTCCATCTCTTCCATCAGCGCCTCGCGCTGCTCGGCGACGACATCGGCAAGGAGGTGGTGCAACTGCTCGGCGAACACCGCGCGGGCGCGGTGGTACGGGCGTCCCTGCACCGCCGAGGCGAGCGCCTGCGCCACCGTTGCGGGCGGGATGACGTAGAAGTCGCCCTCCCAGCGCAGCTTCAGCTCGCGCGGCCGGGGGAGCAGCGACGCGACGTAGCTTTCGAGCGCGGGCTGCCAGAGGGCGCGGCCCTTGATCTCGGCGAGAAGCCGACTCTCGTCGCGGCCCACCTGGACGTCGGCCAGCAGCGTGTCGCAGGTCGCCGAGACGACGGCGGTCTCACCGAGCGCGGGCAGCACCTGGGCGATGTACTGGAGGAACCGCGGCGACGGGCCCAGGACCAGGACCGCCTGGTCGGCCAGCTTGCGGTAGGTGAACAGCAGGTACGCGACGCGATGCAGGGCCACCACGGTCTTGCCCGTGCCGGGACCGCCCTGGACGACCAGCGGGCCGGTCGCCTCCGCCCGGATGATGTCGTCCTGTTCGCGTTGCAGGGTGGAGATCGCCGTCGACATGTGACCGGTGCGCCGCTGGCCGAGGGCGGCAAGTAGGGCGCCTTCGCCGACGAGTTCCGCCGTTGTGGTCCCGTCCAGGGGCTCGTCGTCCACGCCGACGACGGCCGATCCCGTCGTACGGATGTGCCGGCGCCGCGCCTGACCCTGTGGGTCGACGGCCGTAGCGGTGTAGAACGGCCGAGCTGCGGGAGCCCGCCAGTCCACCAGCAGTGGCTCACCGCCCTCGCCGTCGTTGCGGAGACCGACACGGCCCACGTGGCGCACTGTGCCATCAAGGCCGTCGAGGCGGCCGAAGACCAGCCCTTCCTCTGCTCGCCGTAGCTCGTCGTACTGCTGCCGGAGCATGCGCTGCCGAGCCCGCTCCAACGCGTCCTGGGCCTCTGACGACAGCTCGACCTGTAGGTGATCGGCCAGCCTGTCGCGCCGGGCCGTGGCCACATCCAGAAATGCCTGTTCCTCGGCGACCGCGGATCGGCGCGCGGCACCCTCTGCGGTAGAGGTCGGCGGTTGGCCGTCAGGTGCTCCTTCGCCGACGCCAGCAGTGCCGTTGCTCAGAGCAGACTTCCGGTGCATTCGCAAATCCTTGTATCGGGGTAACCCTCGGCCCGGATGAGCCGCAGCGCATTCGGCGGCAAGCATAGAGTTGCTTTCCCTCACCGGCCAGGAGATTCGCCGGCAGAGATCGGTATCTCAATGCCTTGCAGTTCCGAGGTTGCCTGTGGCCTCACCAACCTCGATTCGCATATTGACAGTTCGGTCTTCATCTGTTCTGCGGGTGCGTTCCGAGGGTGTTGGCAGGCGGGCTCCGGGCCGAAGTCGTCGTCGGGTCAGAGGCGGTACCGCGTCGGTCTGGCTGGTGCGGCACGATGGCGGCGTGTCGATGGAACGCGTTGAGGCTCCGGCCCCGCTGTTGACCTGGCTTGCGGACCGTCCTGCTTGGGAGGCAACCACCGGATATGACGCCGCTGGTTGGCAATCGTCGACCTGGATTCTTCATGCGATGTACGAGAATTCCAGCATCGGAGGCGAGGAGAGCCTTGATGCCCTGTTGGACACCCTAAGTCGTTGTTCGATCGACGGCCCCGGGACCGACTGCGTCGCCTTCTACGCGTCCTTGCCGGCCGGTGACTTCGACAACCCTCACGTGTGGCGGGGGCCGTTGTCAGCAGTCCCCGAACTGCTCGAAGAACGCGGAGGGCCCTATGCGTTCTCAGCGACGAATCTGTGGCCCACGGATCGGTCCTGGTTCGTCTGGACGGACTACGACCTACTGGCCACCAAGGTCAGCGGGGCCGGGCCCCTGGTCGAGGCGGTCAAGAGCCACCCCGCTCTCGAGACGGTGGACTGGTCCACGCAACCACGCTGAGTTGACCTGCGGCTGATGTTGGGCCGAGATCGCGCGGCCCGAAAGCGATTACCTAGTCGGAGGGCTGTCTCGCGCAGGTCAGCTCAACGTGAAGGACGCGTCGTCGACGTCGAAGGCGGTCGCACCGTTGCCGGCCGTCTCGCTGGCGAGGAAGCTGACCGTCGCGGTGCGCTCGGCCGTCGCGGTGCCGCTCGACATGACGTACTGCCGCCACTGCGCCCCGCCGTCGAAGGCCAGCGAGAACCTCGTCTTCGGTGGTATCCCGGTGACCGCCAGTCCGACGTTCAGGTAGTCGCCGCGGCTGGTCTCCGTGGTGGTGGTCCGCACCCAGAAGCGGACCGTCAGGTCGCAGTTGGCCGGCACAGTGACGGTGGTGCGCAGCAGGTCGGCACGGGTCACGTCCAACCCGGCGAAGGTGGCGTACGCGCGGCCGGTGTGCGCGGGCCGGGCCGCGTCGCCGAACACGACGATGCGGGGGCCGGCCGTCCAGCCGGTGGTGCCACGCTCGAACCCCGGGTTCGGGTGGATCTGCCCGGTGCAGGGCGGGTCGGCGGCTGGCTGGCCATGGGATGCGCTGCCCGTGGCCAGGAGCAGCAGGGCCGCGGCCGAGACGGTGGTGACGAAGGCCTTCATCGGTTCCCCCGTGTCCATACATTCGAGATGGTCGATGCATGTCGACGATGCGGGATGGACGTGGGCGCGTCAAGCTCTTCCCGCCGTCGGCTCCGTGCCGGCGGCGGGCTGACCGAACCTGCTGGCGCTACCGGCGGCGGCGGGCGTCGGCCTCGGTGTCGAGCAGGTCGTTGAGCGTCAGCGCGGAGTTGATCAGAGAGAGGTGGCTGAACGCCTGGGGATAGTTGCCGATCTGCTCCCCGGTCGCGGCGATCTCCTCGGCGTAGAGGCCGAGGTGGTTGCTGAAGGTGAACATCTTCTCGAACGTGAGTCGGGCGTCGTCGAGGCGACCGGAACGGGCCAGCGCCTCGACGTACCAGAAGGTGCACATGTTGAAGGTGCCCTCGTGGCCGGGGAGACCGTCGGGGGAGTGGACCGGGTCGTACCGGTGGACCAGGCTGTCGGAGACCAGTTCGCGCTCGATCGCCTGCAGGGTGGACTGCCACAGTGGGTCGCTCGGCGTGACGAAGCCGACCGCCGGCATGGCGAGCAGCGCCGCGTCCAGCACTGTCTCGTCGTACGCCTGCACGAAGGTGCCGCGGCCCCGGTTGTATCCGCGCTCCATGACCTGGTTGTAGATGCGGTTGCGCTGCTCGGTCCAGCAGGTCATGTCCCCGGGCCGGCCGGTGCGGGTGGCCAGCCTGATGGCCCGGTCCAGCGCGACCCAGGACATCACCCGACCGAAGGTGTAGTTGCGGGGGTGGTGGCGGCTCTCCCAGATGCCGGCGTCGGGCTGGTCCCAGTTGTGGCAGAGCCAGTCGACCAGCCGGACGGTGCTCTTCCACACCTGGTGCGAGACGCGGATGCCCTGCTCGTCGGCGAGGTGCATGGCGTAGAGCGCCTCGCCGTGGATGTCGAGCTGCAGTTGGTCGGCGGCGCCGTTGCCGATCCGCACCGGCCGGGAGCCGCGATAGCCCTCCAGGTGGTCCAGCACCTCCTCGTGCAGGTCGGAGGAGCCGTCCACCCGGTACATGATCTTGAGTGGATCCTGGTGGTCGCCGGCCTCGCGGATCCGCTCGTCCAGCCAGTTCATGTACCGGCTGACCTCCTCGGTGAAGCCGAGGCCGAGCAGCGCGTGCACCGAGAACGACGTGTCGCGGACCCAGGTGTAGCGGTAGTCCCAGTTGCGCGTCCCGCCGACCAGCTCCGGCAGCGCGGCGGTGGGAGCGGCGATCATCGCGCCGGTGGGCGCGTACGTCATGAGTTTCAGCGTGATGGCGGAGCGCTCGACCATCTCCCGCCAGCGACCGGTGTAGCGGGAGCGTTCAAGCCAGCGCCGCCAGTAGTCCCGGGTCCACTCGAACATGGCCTGGATCTCTTCCGGCGGGATGACGCGCGGCTCCGCACCGGCGGTCTCCAGGACCACCCCGCCGGTGTCGCCCTCGTTCAGCGTGCCGTACGCGACCAGGTCGCCGCCCTCAAGGTGGACGTCACCCTGTTCGGAGATCAACCGCCGCACCGGGTCGACCGGGTTGAACGTCAGCGTCGCCGACCGGCTGCGGAAGACGTAACCGTTGTGGTGGCGTTCCAGCCGATGCTCTTCGCGGGCGTAGTCGAACCGGGGCCGGCACTCCACCCGGAAGCGCATGCTGCCTCGGACCATGGTGACGATGCGGACCAGCCGGTGCGCGTCGGTGGCCCGCTCGCCGGTGACCGGCATGAAGTCCATCACCTCGGCCACCCCGTCGGCGCTGATGAACCGGGTGATCAGGATGGGGGTGCCGGGAAGGTAGAGCTGCTTCGTCACGTACCGCACGTCGTGCGGAGCGATCTGGAAGTAGCCGCCCTTCTCCTTGTCCAGCAGCGCGGCGAAGATGCTCGGCGAGTCGAACCGCGGCGCGCAGAACCAGTCGACAGTCCCGTCGCACGTGACCAGCGCGGCGGTCTGCAGGTCGCCGATGAGGCCGTGATCCTCGATCGCCGGATAGCTGTCCACGTCTCTCCCCGGTTCGGCGGCGTCCTGCGCATCGAACCTAGGGGGAAGAATTGTCGACTTAGGTGAGATTCACGTTTCGCCACCCTGTCGCGTGCCCAACCCACCTCGACCGCCGGCGGGTCACCTCACCTACCTGATCCGACCGGGCACGAGGAGTGCGGGCTGACGGTCCCTGCGCGAAGATCATCGGAGCAGGTCACCCGTTCCTGCTCGTCGGGTAACCGCTCGCACCGGCATGAGGGGGCAGTTGTGGCCAGGAACAAGCCGCCGTTCGCGATGAAGGCGATGCTCAGGCTGGAACGCGGCACCGGGAACGCCGCCGCCACTCTGCGCCGATACGCCCCGCTCGCCGACGAGCTCGGCGCCGACGGGGTGGACGTCGACGTCGAACGCGCTGACGTGCTGCTGTCGGGCCGCCTCGTCGCGGTCAGTGAGGAACGCGCCATGCACGCCATGGCACGCCCGCTGCTGCACCGCTTCGGGTGGCGCGAGCAGGACTTCGTCTTCTCGAAGAACGTCCGCTACGCCGAAACCCTCGAAGCCCCGTCCGACCCGCCGGCCACCCACCTGGTGATCAACCGGGCCGACCAGGAGCTGGGCTGGGAGGGCGCGACCCACGGCACCGGGCGAACCCCCGACCGCACCTTGGACATCGGACCGACCGAGGCCGAGTTCGTCGCCCGGCTCTTCGTCACCGTCCCGGCGACCACGATCGCCGGGACGGTGGAGGCGCTGGAGCCGTGGCTGGCCCGCGTCGAGCCCGCTGCGGTCGGCGTCGACCCGGGTCGCGCGGCCCTGTTGTTCCTCGCCCGCGCCGACCTGCGGACCGAGTCGGAGACGCTCGGCCTGGGCCCGGTCGAGACCGGCCGCATCGAGGCGGATGCCGACCACGTCATCGAGACCGCGACGGCCGCCGACGGCACGACCCTCTGGCTGCGCCGCGGTACCGACCCGGTCTCCCGGCACTGGCCCGGCATCATCGAGATCCGGGAGATGGTGATCGACGACTCCTACCCGGTCTAGGGCCCGGCCCCGGGCGTCAGTGCAGCGGGCGGCAGGAGGAACGGATGACCAGCTCGGTGGGGAGCCGGATGTGGGTGTCGCGTTCGACGCCGGCGATCAGGTCGACCAGCAGGCGCAACGCCTCGGCGCCCATCCGCTGTAGCGGCTGCATGATGGTCGTCAGCGGCGGGTTGACCAGCGCCGACTCCGGTACGTTGTCGAAGCCGATCACCGACAGGTCGTCGGGCACCGAGAGGCCCATGTCGCGGGCCACGTTCATCGTGGAGATCGCGGAGAGGTCGTTACCCGCGAAGATCGCGCTCGGCCGGTCGGTGAGGGCGAGAAGCTCCGCGGCCGTGCCGGCGGCGCTCTCGATCCGGAAACCGCCGACGCGGACGAGCCGCTCGTCCACCGGCACGCCGGCTTCGGCCATCGCACTGCGGAAGCCGGCCTCGCGCAGCTGCGCCGACTTCAGATCGGTGCGTCCACTGATGTGCCCGATCCGCGTGTGGCCGAGGGACAGTAGGTAGTTTGTCGCCAGCACGGCGCCGGCGAAGTTGTCCGAATCGACAGTGGGCAGGTCGGACGGCCCGGTGTGCGGGTCCACGGCCACCACGTGGAAGCTGTGTTCGGTCTCGACCACTGTCGGCGTGACGATCACGGCACCGTCGATGAGAGTGCCGGAGAGCCGGGCGAGTGAGCGCCGCTCCCACCCCACGGCGGCACCTTCGCCGTCACCGCTGGAGTAGGCCAACAGCTGGTAACCACTGCCGGCGACCTCCTGCGACGCCCCCTTGAGCAGCTCGGTCGAGAACGGCTCGAACTCGGCGACCAGGATGCCGAGCACGTTGGTGCGGTGGCTGCGCAGGCTCTGCGCCCCCAGGCTCGCCTCGTAGCCGAGCTCGTGGATGACCTGCTGGACGCGCTCCACGGTCGCCTGGGCCACGCCGTAGCGGCCGTTGACAACCTTGGACACGGTCGCGACCGAGACGCCGGCAGTACGTGCCACATCCGACATCTTGACGCGCTGCTGAAACACCACGTCGATGATGATAGGGCCCCGTCGGGGGTGCGTCGTCAGCGACTCGAAAACGTTATCGATACCGATTGACATCAAGTTACATGACTGTAAAACTTCGCCGCAGGCCGAGTACCGCGACTGACTAGTCGAGGAGACATCGATGGCAATTAAGCGGCGTGCGAGTGCCGTCCTGGCACTGTTAATGACAAGTGTTCTCGTGGTCGCCGGGTGTAGCGGCGGCGGCGAAGAGGCGGCCCCTCAAGGCGAGCTGTACAAGGACCCGGTGACCCTGACCTGGTGGCACAACGCCTCACAGGACGGGCCCGGCAAGACCTACTGGGAGAAGGTCGCCAAGGACTTCTCCGCACTCCACCCCACCGTCAAGATCGAGATCGAGGCGATCGAGACGAACCAACTCCAGCGCACCCGGCTCCCTGCCGCGCTGCTGAGCAGCGACCCGCCGGACATCTTCCAGGCCTGGGGCGGCGGCGAGATGACCGAGCAGGTCGAGGCCGACTACCTCAAGGACATCACCGACCAGGCCAAGACCGAGGTCGGCAACATCGGCAGCGCCGCGGAGATCTGGCAGGTCAAGGGCAAGCAGTACGGCCTACCGTTCCGGATGGGCATCGAGGGCGTCTGGTACAACAAGGAGATGTTCGCCAGGGCGGGCATCGCGGCGCCGCCGACCACCTTCGAGGAGCTCAACGCCGCGGTCACCAAGCTCAAGGCGATCAACGTCATTCCGATCGCCGTGGGTGCCGGTGACAAGTGGCCGGCCGCGCACTGGTGGTACAACATGGCGCTGCGCGCCTGCTCTGTCGACACCCTCAAGAAGGCATCGGCGGAGAAGAACTTCGACGACCCGTGCTTCGTGAAGGCCGGCCAGGACCTGAAGGCCTTCATCGACACCAAGCCGTTCCAGCCGAACTTCATCGCCACCCCGGGCCAGAACGATCCGACCAGCGCCAACGGCATGCTCGCCAACGGCAAGGCCGCGATGGAGCTCATGGGTGACTGGAACCGCGGCACGCTGGACACCGTGGCTACGGACAAGACGAAGCTCGCCTCGTTCCTCGGCTGGTTCCCGGTGCCGGCGATCTCCGGTTCCCCGGGTGACCCGAAGGCGGCCCTCGGCGGTGGCGACGGGTTCTCCTGTGCCAAGAACGCCCCGGCCGAGTGCGTCGAGTTCCTCAAGTACATCGTGAGCCCCGAGGTGCAGAAGGGCTACGCCGATACCGGCACCGGTCTTCCCGTCGTCAAGGGTGCGGCGGACGCCGTGAAGGACCCCGCGCTGAAGTCCATCCTGGAGGCCACCTCCGGGGCGAGCTACGTCCAGCTCTGGCTGGACACGGCCTACGGCAGCACCGTCGGCACCGCGATGAACGACGCGATCGTCGCCATCTTCGCCGGCAACGGGACGCCTGAGAAGGTCGTCTCGGCGATGAAGGCGGCCGCAAGCAAGTGACCTCCGCCAACCAGATCCGTATGCCCGCCGGCGGCGCTTCCGCGTCGCCGGCGGGCCCCCGCGAGGCCGGGCGCGACTCCGCCCGCCGTGCCGACAACCGCCGCAAGTGGTACGAGATCATCGGGCTCACCACGCCGGCCGTCGTCATCTACGTGATGTTCGTGCTGGTGCCAATGGGCTTCGCGGTCTACTACAGCCTGTTCCGGTGGCGCGGTGTCGGGCCTCCCACCGAGTTCGTGGGCCTGCGCAACTACACCCTCGCCTTCCAGGATCCGATCTTCCTCGACGCGTTGCGCAACAACGCCATCATCGTGTTCGGGTCGCTGCTGATCCAGGGCCCGATCGCCCTGGGCGTCGCCCTGCTGCTCAACCGTCGCTTCCGTGGGCGGGCCGTGTTCCGCCTGCTGGTGTTCGTGCCGTACGTGCTGGCCGAGGTCACCGTCGGCATCATGTGGAAGCTGCTGCTGACCGGCGACGGCACCGTCGACGCGCTGCTGCGGTCCCTGGGAATGGGCGGCCTTGTGCAGGCCTGGCTGGCGGACCTGGATGTGGTCATCTGGACCCTGCTTGCCGTCCTCACCTGGAAGTATGTCGGCTTCGCCATCATCCTGCTCCTCGCCGGACTGTCCAATGTGCCCGACGAGCTGACCGAGGCCGCCGCCATCGACGGCGCGAGCTGGTGGCAGATCCAGCGGCACGTCACGATCCCGCTGCTCGGCCCGACGATCCGGATCTGGATGTTCCTGTCCATGATCGGCTCACTGCAGATCTTCGACATGATCTGGGTGACCTCGGTGCCCGCGGTGCGGTCCCTCGGCGCATCGGCCACCATGGCGACGTACATGGTGGACAACGGGTTCTTCGCCCGGCTCTGGGGCTACGGCAACGCCGTGGCGGTAATCCTGTTCGTCATCTCGTTCGTGGCGGCGCTGCTGTTCCAGCGGTTCCTGCTCCGCCGCGACATCGAGGGCGCCATCACCGGAAGGGCGAAGTGACGATGGCCGTGAACTCGGTTCTCCCCCCGTCCACCGGACGCCGCCAGGTCTCCTGGGGCACGCCGCTCACCTACGCGCTCGCCCTCGCGATCGCGGCAGTGTCGATCGCCCCGGTCATCTACGTGGTCATCGGCGGTTTCCGCACCACCCCGCAGATCGTCGCGGACCCGGCCGGCCTACCCGACCCGTTCGTCTGGGACAACTACGCCAGGGTGCTGACCCAGAGCAACTTCTGGCAACAGGCGTTCAACAGCGCGGTCATCGCCCTGGGCACCACGCTGGCAGTGGTCGTCCTCGGGATGGCCGCCGCGTTCGTGCTCGCCCGCTACAGCTTCCGCGGGCGGGAAGGGCTCTACACCTTCTTCACCCTCGGCCTGCTGTTTCCGGCCGGTGCGGCGATCCTGCCGCTCTACCTCATGCTGCGTGACCTGAACCTGGTCAACTCCTACTACGCGGTGATCCTGCCGCAGGTCGCCTTCTCACTGCCACTGACGATCGTGATCCTGCGTCCCTTCCTCTCGGCGATCCCGAGAGAGTTGGAGGACGCCGCCTCGATCGACGGTGCGAGTCGGCTCGGTTTCCTCTGGCGCATCGCGATGCCACTGTCGCGGCCCGCGCTCGTCACCGTTGGCGTCCTGGCATTCGTGGCGAGCTGGAACTCGTTCCTGCTGCCGCTGCTCGTGCTCAGCGATGTCAACCTGCACACCCTGCCGCTGGGCGTGCAGAACTTCTCCAGCCAGTACACGACCGACACGGCAGGCGTACTCGCCTTCACCTCGCTGGCGATGCTGCCAGCACTGCTCTTCTTCACACTCGCGGAGAAGCAGATCGTCGGTGGTCTGCAGGGCGCGGTAAAGGGCTGAGCGGCAGCGGTACGAGCACACCAGAGGAAGGCACAGCATGACTCAGGTCCACACGGTAGTGGGCGGGCCGGCGCCGGCTCAGTCAGGTCCGGAGCACGGCCGACCGGACGGGCACGACGGCGAGGCCCGCCTGCGCGATCTCCTCGGCCGAATGACGATCGAGGAGAAGATCGCCCAGCTCGTCGGCTTCTGGGAGAAGGAAGACGGCGAGGCGGTGGCACCGATGCAGGGAGAGTTCGGCGGGAACGCCAAGCTCGAGGAGTTCTCCCGGCACGGGCTCGGTCACCTCACCCGCACCTACGGCACCCGCCCCGTGGACGCGGCCGAACACGCGGCCTGGTTGTGGAAGTTCCAGCGCGACCTGGTCACCGGGACGCGGCTCGGCATCCCGGCGATCGTCCACGAGGAGTGCCTCACCGGGCTCTCGGCGTGGAAGGCCGCCACCTTCCCCACCCCGCTGGCCTGGGGCGCCGCGTTCGACCCCGAACTGGTCACCGAGATGGCCGCGGCGATCGGCGCCTCGATGCGGGCCCTGGGCATCCACCAGGGGCTCTCTCCGGTGCTCGACGTGATCCGTGACCCCCGCTGGGGCCGGGTGGACGAGTGCATCGCCGAAGACCCGTACCTGGTCGGCACCATCGGCACGTCGTACGTGCGCGGCCTCCAGTCGCAGGGGGTGCACGCCACCCTCAAGCACTTCGCCGGTTACTCCGCCTCGCGCGCCGGGCGTAACTTCGGCCCTGTGCACATCGGTCGCCGGGAACTGGCCGACGTACTGCTCCCCCCGTTCGAGATGGCGATCATCGACGGTGACGCCCGCAGTGTCATGCACTCGTACGCCGAGATCGACGGGATGCCCGTCGCCGCCGACCCGACCATGCTGACCGGCGTCCTGCGGGACCAGTGGGGCTTCGACGGCACTGTGGTGGCCGACTACTACGGGGTCGCGTTCCTGAACCTGTTGCACCACGTGGCGAGCGATCACGCGGAGGCGGCCGGGCAGGCGCTGACTGCCGGCCTCGACGTCGAACTGCCGACCGGCGACGCCTATCTGACCCTGGGGGAGTCGGTGCGGGCGGGCACGCTCGACGAGGCGCTCATCGACCGCGCGGTGCTGCGGGTACTGCGCCAGAAGCTGGACCTGGGTCTGCTCGACGCGACCTTCAGCGACGAGCCGCCCCCGGCGATCGACCTCGACTCGCCGGAGCACCGGTCGATCGCCCGCCGGCTCGCCGAGGAATCGGTCGTGCTGGTCGCCAACCGGGATGTGCTGCCGCTGCCGGCGGGGCGACGGGTGGCCCTCATCGGCCCGAACGCCGACCGGCAGAGTGCGCTCTTCGGGTGCTACTCGTTCCTCAACCACGTCCTCGTCCAGCATCCCGGCGTGGAGACCGGCATCGAGGTGTCGACAGTGCTCGACGCCGTGCGGGCCGAGTTCGGCGGCGATCTCGTCACCTGGGCACGCGGCTGCGACGTGGACACCGACGACCGGTCCGGCTTCGACGAGGCCGTCACCACGGCCTCCGATGCGGACGTCGCCGTCCTGGTCGTCGGCGACCACGCCGGCCTCTTCGGGCGTGGCACCGTCGGCGAAGGCTGCGACCGGGACGACCTGGAACTGCCCGGCGTCCAGCGCGAACTGGTCGAGTCGGTGCTGGCGACCGGCACACCTGTCGTCCTCGTGTTGCTCACCGGCCGGCCGTACGCCCTTGGTTGGGCGCTCTCACGCTGCGCGGCGGTGGTGCAGGCGTTCTTCCCGGGTGAGGAGGGCGCCGGGGCGATCGCGGGAGTGCTCTCCGGGCGGGTCAACCCGTCGGGCCGGCTGCCGGTCACCCTGCCCGGGTCGGCCGGCGCGCAGCCGTACTCCTACCTGCACCCCACCCTCGGCGCGGGGAACGCGGGGACGAACCTGCTGGCGACGCCCGTGGCGCCGTTCGGCCACGGCCTGTCCTACACGACGTTCGCGTACGGCGATCTCACCGTGCCCAGCACGGTGCCTACCGACGGGTCGGTAGGGGTGACCGTGCGGGTGACGAACACCGGTACGGTCGCCGGCGACGACGTGGTCCAGCTCTACGGTCGCGACCTGGTCGCCTCGGTGACCCGGCCGGTCGCGCAGCTGCTCGGCTACCGGCGGGTCCACCTGGAACCGGGCCAGTCCGTCACTGTCGAGTTGACGGTGCCCACCACCCGCCTGGCCTTCTCCGACCGCACGTTCACCCGCGTCGTGGAACCCGGTGACGTCGAACTCTGGGTCGGCACCAGCGTGCGGCGGGACACCCAGGCGGTGACCACACTTGTCGGTGACACCGTCCCGGTCACCAACGCCTCCCCACGCTGGACCACCACCGACGTTCGCTGAGAGCCGGTTCGCCGACTGTCCCCAGTGGACAGTCGGCGGGCCGGTCCCAGCCGCGCCGGGCGCGTTACTGCCGACCTTCTCAGCAGTAGTCTTCCGTGCAGTTCCGCAGCCTGATTTCGCCACCCTTTCCAAGAGTGGCCGTCACGGACATGTCGCGTGGGTTCAGTCCGCTCAGTCTGGCGGCGCGCAGGAGTTCCGGTGCGAAGTCCACCTCGATCGTGGTGAAGGACTGGGGAGCGAGCGCGACTGTCACGTCGAAGGAGACCGAGATCGACGCGACTTCCGTCGGGCCGCAGCCTGGTACTCGGATCCTGCCATCCACCGGCAGGCTGGCGGCCCCTCCGCTGCGAGCGGATTTCGCTGCGCCGGCCTCCTCGTCGGTTACCTCCTCGGCCGAGACCTCTTCCTGCGCCGAGCCGATGAACCGCTGATCCCGGCCCGACTTCAGATCCACCGCGCCTGTGATGGTGTAGGTGTGCCGGCCCTCTTTTCCCTGGCCATGGCAGTCAATCCGCACTCTCCGTTGTGACGTCACTTCCAGGTGGGTTACCAATCTGGGCCGGGCAGACGGGTTCTCGATCACGATCCGGGCCCGCCGGTAGCTCCGCTCAACCGGCGTGGTGGGCGAGGTGGGTGGCGGCGCCACCGCGAGGACCTGTTCGATCCCCGAGTCGTCATCGGGCCAGCCGAACGCCTTGTGCAGGACGAAATTTCGCCCGGCGGGCACCGCGACGGCCATCACGGTGCCCAGCAAAACAGCTACGGAGATGACCCTCAGCGACAGTACGAGGTGACGGGGGTGCCCCGCCAGGCCGCCGCGGATGGTGTGCCACAGGGTCAGGGCCGGCAGTGCCACCAGGAGCAGCACGCCGAGCAGCGTGGTGGAGACGGGCCTCCCGGCCAGCAGTGCAGCGGGAACCCCGGCGGCGGCGGTGACCAGCGTGACGGCCCACATGATCCGGTGATCGCGGCTGTCCTCTGGCCGACCCTGGCGATCATCGGTCATGTCGCCTCCGTGGCTGCTTGCGTCATCCATACGTCGAAGCTGATTCCACGTTACAAGCAGGGAGGAAATTCTCAGGGGCACGGCGCACTGCCCGCCCTGGCCTCAATCCGGCCGGCCGACTCTCCGCAGGCAGCCAAAGGTCGACATCAATGTCAAGCGCGTTTCAGAAACCTCCGAAACGCGTCTGTCGGCGCCCGGTCGGTACGTCCCCCAACTCCGGGTCAGCGACGGCACCGTCACCCAGAGCACCCCGGTCGTCCTCGACGTCCGGTCGTCCTGCTAGGCGGCTGCTGGCGCCCCCGCGCCGTCGAGGCGATGGACGCCAGCAGCGCCGACGTGTTACTCGTGGCGTGGGCCGAGCTGGCTGATCTCGTACCCGTCGGGGTAGCTCTTGGTCTTGATCCCGTCGACGAACAACGCGGTCGCCCGTGGCGCTCCGAACCACCGTTGCCACCGCGAGCGCGTCTTCAAGGCCACGTGCAACCCGGCTCGGACCGGCCAGGCCGGCCTGTCGACCCGCGTCGCGCGCCGCAGCGGCGCGTCGTACATGGCGCTGACCAGAGCGTTTCCCAGGGGCGCGAGCATCCGCGGGATCCGGGTGAGCATCAGCGTACGCGTGGCGCGTTCGATGGCCGCCGCGTCATCGTTGGGCTGAAGGTGAACCGCGTCGTGCGCGTCGAACCAGGTCTCGAACTCGTCGTACGACCCGGGAATGTCGGTGATGCCCATCCGTCGGCCGAGTTCCCGGTAGAACAGGTACGTGGCGTGACGTTCGTGGCAGCAGGGTGGGCGCCAGCCGTACTCCTGCAACCACCGGGTGGGGATCACGACCAGGCAGCCGAGGACGTAGCGGAAGTCGTCGTTGCTGATGTCGTACGGGCGGTGGAGCTGGTTGACGCGCCGCAACGCGTCGCGGCCCCGAGGCTGGTCGAAGCCGTTGAGCACCATCTCGTACATCAGCAGGCCGGTGTCGTCGATCCGCTGCTGGGTGCGTTCGGTCAGCTCGCCCGTGGCGGTGTGCACGGCGGCGATGGCGGGGATGGAGAAGGACCTGTTGAAGGCGAGGTTGAGCCCGAGCTTCAGGTCCCACGGAAACTCGTAGCGCAGCATCGTCTGGTAGATGTCCAGGTAGTCGCGCTCCGGGTCGAGCGCGCGGGTACGGGCCAGGTTGTCGTAGCGGCCTCTCATCGGCGGGGGTCTCCAACTGTGGGATGTGGGGTGCCCGGAGCGGCGGGTTCTCGGGTCGCCGCTTGTTGGTGGGGGTCGCTGGGCCGCTCCGGCGGAGGAACGTTCTTCTGCCGGCGGCGCAGCGACAGTGGCGCCGGACGTCACCCGGGAGCCGGCTCACGTGTCAGGTTCCTCCGCCGGGCCGTGCCCACCCGTCCAGGTGACGGTGGTCAGCCGGGCGCCGAGTAACCGTCGCGCCCTGGCGGCCTGCCGCGGGTTCGCGTTTACCAGCACGGGCTGCTCGGCAGCGCGGAGGATGGGCAGATCCGACAACGAGTCGCTGTAGGCCACCCGCCACGGCGGAGTCACCCCCTGGGCGGCGAGCTGAACCATCTTGGTCGCCCCGTGGTTGTGCACGATCAGCCTCGGCCCGTGAATGCGCGAGGCCACGAGCTCGACCCCGGCGAGACCTGTCGCGTCGAGCACCGTACGCGCCAGGGTGTGCTCACACGCCGTCACCACGATGACCCGGTCGCCTGCGGCGAGGTGGGTACGGATCATCCGCAGACCGGCCCCGATGATGCGCCCGGGCTCCCCGGTGCCGTGGGCGGTTCACCATGGGCCGAGTGTACGGGTGGCCGGGACGTGTCAGGCGACGTCGGAGGCGCGGCGGCAGACCTTCCTGGCCGCCGCGCTGATGGTGGTCGGGGCGGTGGTGTTCATCGCCGCCACCGCTGGCTGGCGCGCCGCCACGTCGGGCTACGACGGCAGCGGCGCGCCAGCCAGCCGCGCTCAGTACGGGTATCCGGGGATGTTGAGCCGCACGCTGTACAGCCCGGAGTCGCCCCACGGACCCGACGTGATGTAGAGGGTCTGCCGGTCCGGGCCGCCGAACGCCACGTTCGTGGTGCCGGAGTTGCCGGGCCGGATCGTGCCGAGCTGGGTGCCCGTGGGGGAGTAGACGTGGACCAGGGAGTCCCCGCCCGAGGTCCAGTACACGTTGCCGGCGCAGTCGATCGTGCCGCCGTCCGGACCGCCGATGTAGTTCACGAAGACGCTGCGGGCGCCGATGCTGCCGTCGGGCTGGACCACGTACTTGTAGATCTTGTTCTCGGAGTAGGCGCCCACGTACAGCGCGGACCCGTCCGGGGAGAGAGAGATGCCGTTGGGTTGGCGCAACCGGTCGTCGACAAGCGACACCTGACCGTTGGAGACGCGGAAGACGCTGGTACGCCCGCTCATCTGGTCCGGGCGGTTGCCGCGCTGGAAGTTGGGGTCGGTGAAGTAGACGACGCCGTCGGAGCGGACCGCGACATCGTTCGGCGAATTGAACGCCCGGCCCTGGTAGTTGGCCGCGACGGTGCTGCGGGCCCGGTCGCTCAGGCGGTACGCGGACACGCTCCGCTGGTCGTGGGTGGCCGCGACGAGCTGCTGGGCGTCGGCGCTGAGCGCCAGGCCGTTGCTGCCGGCGTTGGCGATGAACGTGTCGAAGGCCGCCGGCGGGGTGAACCGGCGGATCGTCGACGGCTGGACGTTGTACGGCCCGGTGCCGCCGGCCATGTCGGACATCAGCAGGTAGCCACCGTCGGCGACCCAGACCGGCCCTTCGAGGAACGTGAATCCGCCCCGGATCCGTGGGGCCGTCAGGGTGCTGGCCGGCAGCGGTGGGCCGTAACTGGCCCCCGTCGGGCAGACCCCGGGCGGTGCGCCGGGCGGACCAGCGAGCGCGGCGTGAGCGCTGACCTGCTCGGCGTTGGCGGCAGCACCGGCGGGCAGTGTGGTGGCGCTGACCGCGAGGCACAGGCCGGCCAGTGCGGCAATGGTTGGACGCCAGGTCATCGATTACTCCAATCGGCGTCGAGGGTTGCGATGGCCGGCGTGCGAGGTCGGTGGCTGGCACGGCGTGAGGGCGGGCCGTCGACGTGGATATTCGGGAGCCTAGGTCATTGACCAGCGACCCGCAGCAATCTTTCGCCGTCGTCTCCGAAACGGATCGGGGCCCACACACAAAGACGCAGGTCAATGCCAAAGAGCGCCGGAGAATCCTTCCGGTACGACCACAGTGGACAAATCAGCGGTGGCCCGGGTCGTCGGGCCGGACGCGGGGAAATAGGCTCGGGTCATGACTGGCCTGCTCAGTGGTGCCCCAACCGCCGTCAACCCCCTCCGCCAGCTCACGATCGACCAGCTCCGGCAACGGACGAGCCTCAAGTGGAGGGAGTACCCCGACGACGTGCTGCCCCTCTGGGTGGCGGAGATGGACGTGCCCCTGGCCGAGCCGGTCGCCCGGGCGATCACCGACGCCGTCGCGCGCGGTGACACCGGCTACACCGCCGGCACGGCGTACCCGCAGGCGTTGGCCGAGTTCGCCGCGCGGCGGTGGGGTTGGGACGGGCTGGCCGTGGAGCGCACCGCGCTGGTGCCCGACGTCATGCACGGCGTCGTCGAGGCACTGCGGCTGGTCACCGAGCCGGGGGACGTAGTGGTCGTCAACTGCCCGGTCTACCCGCCGTTCTACGAGTCCGTGGCGCACGCCGACCGCCGGATCGTGGAGGCGCCGCTCGGCGAGGACCTGCGGATCGACCTCGGCACGCTGGAGGACGCGTTCCGGCGGGCCCGCGCCGGTGGACGGCCGGCGGCGTACCTGCTCTGCAGCCCGCACAACCCGACCGGCGTCGTGCACAGCGCGGCCGAGCTGACAGCCGTCGCCGGTCTGGCCCAGCGGCACGGGGTGCGGGTGGTCGCCGACGAGATCCACGCGCCGGTGGTGGCTGGGGGAGCGCGGTTCGTGCCGTACCTCTCGGTGCCCGGCGCGGAGAACGGCCTGTCGCTGATGTCGGCCTCCAAGGGGTGGAACCTGGCCGGCCTGCGCGGTGGGCTCCTCGTCGCCGGTCCGGCCGCGGCCGAAGACCTCGCCCGCGTCCCGTTCGGGGTCAGCGTCAGCACCAGCCACCTCGGCGTGATCGCCCACACCGCTGCCTTCCGCGACGGCGGCGAGTGGCTCGACACCCTGTTGACCGGCCTGGACGACAACCGTCGGCTGCTCTCCGCGCTGCTCGCCGAGCACCTGCCGGCCGTCCGGTACCAACCCGGTCAGGCCACCTACCTGGCCTGGCTCGACTGCCGCGCCCTGGGCCTCGGCGACGACCCGGCCACCGTGTTCCTCGACCGTGGCCGGGTGGCGCTCAACCCTGGATCGGCCTTCGGGACCGGCGGTGGGGGGCACGTGCGACTGAACCTGGCCACCGCACCGGAGCTCATCACCGAAGCGGTACGCCGGATGACCAGCGCCGTCGGCTGAGACCGGCCAGGTGTCGGTCGGTGGCTCTACGGTGTGCCCGTGAACGCCGTCCAGACGTACCGATATCTCCAGCCGTCCGCTCTGCGTACCGCTGGCCTCGACCTTCAGACCAGCGGCGGCCCGGCGGCCAATCCGCGCTTCTTCTCCGGGTTTCTCACCACCCCGGCAGCGGCGGCGGGCGGGCTGCTCGCCGTGGCCGAGGTGGCCCGCACCCGTTACCACCAGCCGGTCAGCCCGGCGAGCCTCGACCCGGTGGTGACGGGCAGCCGGGAGCGGCTGCGATTCGAGTCCTTCTCCGGCTGTTGCGGGGTGTACGCCCGGATGGACGTGCTCCCGGCCGGCTTCGACGGTGAGATCGCCGGGCACGGCACCACAAACGTGGACGTCAACCCGCCGCTGCGGGAGGCCCTCGCCCGGGTGGGTGGCATCGAGCCGTTGCACCTGGCCGTCGGCCCGGACGACCTCACCGTCTCCACCATGGAGGGTGCGGTGGTGGAGCGGAAGGTCCCGCTGCCGGGGCGTTGGATGCGCGGTTTCGCCGAGGTGCACGTGCTCACCGCCGGGTTCGAGCCGCGCGCGGAGATCCCCGCCGCCGAGGCCACGGCGTTCCTGCGCCGGTTGCCCGGGAGCAGCGACCGTTCGGTGCTGTGGGCGGTGCCGGCCGGGCGTACCCTCCGCCTGACCTCACGCCCGACGCCGGGGGCGGTCTGTCTGGCCGGCGCGGGGCGGCTCGCGGCGCTACGCGGGCTGCTCCGGCACGCCCGCACCCTGCGGGTGTACGGGCCAGCGGTGCGTGCTGGCTCACCGGCGGTGCCGAGCACGTGGGAACTGGACACCGGGTCCCTGCGGCTGTCGCTGACCCTCTCGCCCGAGCCGTACCGGGGCTTCTCCGGCGAGGGGGCCGCGTTGCTCGCGCTCGCCGGCGACGAGGTGATCGACGACGCGGAGCTGGTCGGTGCCCTGCTCTCCTGGGATCCGACGATCGACGTCGCCGCGCTGGCTGAGGCGACCGGCCTGTCCGACGACCGGGTCCGCGCGGCCCTGGCCCAGCTCGGCACCGCCGGCCGGGTCGGCTACGACGTCGCCGACGCCGGGTACTTCCACCGGGTCATGCCGCACGACGCTGGCCGAGCCGAGCGGGACAATCCCCGGCTGGTCGGCGCGCGCACGCTTGTCGAGCGGGGCGCGGTCCGCCGCGACGGCGATCATGCCACGGTACGCAGCGGCGACGACGACTACCGCGTCCGCCGACTTCCCGACGGGAACCTCACCTGCACCTGCCGGTGGTGGGGGAAGTACCGGGGACAGCGCGGCCCGTGCAAGCACGCCCTCGCGGTGTCCATGCTGGCGGAGGTGGCGGTGTGACGGACTTCTTCAGGGCACTGAGCCGCGGCGATGTGACGACCGTCGGGTCGATGCTGCACACCCTGGACGATCCGGCTCGGCGGGCGCTCGGTGACGAACTGATCGCCCATGTCCGACAACGGCGCGACCACTGGGCGTGGGGGAGTGAGGCGACCGCGCTGGCGGTCGCCGCGGTGGGCACGCTGAGCACCGCGACGAAGGCCGCCGCCCTGCTCGGCAGGCAGTCGATCATGTTGACGGATGCCGACCCCGAGCCGGTGGTTGCCGCGGCCCGACAGCGAGGAGTGCCCTGGCTGGCCGACCTGGCGTACCGGCTGGCCGAGCGGCTGCCCCGCAGCCGAGCGTGGGACGGTTGGCGCTTCGTCGCCGGGCTGTTGCTGGCGGAGAAGGTGCCGCCGCCGACCGGCGACGCGTTCGTCGTCGGCTGGGCGCAGTCGATGTGGTGGCAACGGTCGTCCGACGAGCAACGGCGGGCACCGCTGCTCGACCGGCTGCGCGCCGACCCGTTCCTGGACGTGCTGCTGCCGCGCCTGTTCGATGTCGACGGGATCGGCACCGACCTGGGGTTCGGCGGCGGCGGGCGGGCGGTGCCCGCGACGCTGGCGGCACTCGCGGCGGAGGGGCGGCTCGACCGGGCCGTGCTCCTGGACGGGGTGCTGGGTCGGCTGCTGCGCGGTGACCGGCCGGGCGCGCTGCGTCCGTTCCTCGCCCTGCACGAAGAGCTTCGACCCAGCCCGGACGAGGTGGCCGTGCGGGCGAGCGGATACCTGCGGTTGCTCGCCGACGGGCCCGGGCCGGTGGCCAGCCTCGCGCAGCGAGCGCTGCGCGACGCGGACGGGCCGGTGGAGTTCGAGTCGTTGCTGGACACCTCGCGGGTCGTGCTGGGCCGGCCGGAGAAGACCTTGGTGCGGGCACAGCTGTCCTGGCTGGACCGACTGGCCCGGCACAACCCCGATCGGGCGGCCGACATCGCCGAGGTCCTCGCCTCGGGCAGCGAACACCCGGCCGCCGACCTGCGCGACCGCGCGACGGCGTTGGCCCAGCGGTACGGCCACCGGCCGGTCGCCACTGTCACCGTGAGGGTGGCCGGCGACGAGCTCCCCCCGCCGGTGTCGCCCGCGCTCGCCGCACCGCCGATCACCGAGGTGGACGAGCTCGTCGAGGAGGTCTCCGGGCTGCTCACCCCACGCCGGTCCGCGTTGACAGTGGAACGGGTCCTGGACGGGCTGGTTCGGTTGACCACCACCGACCGGGACCGGCTGTCCACCGCCCTGCTGCCGGTGCTGCGGCGGGGCCAGGTGGGTGCCTGGGACAACATGTGGTCGCAGTTCAACGTGTCGGTCCAGCTCAACGGCGTCCTGCTGGCCGCCGCCGCGCCGTCCGAGGCGACCAGCCGCCGCGACCAGTGGTCCAGCATCCTCAGCCAGTTACTGCCCCGGACGTTGCGCCCGTTCCGCCGCCGGTCGGCCGCCGACCCGCCGCTCCAGTCCGCGCTCACGCTTGTCTACTGCGCCCGGCTCGCGGAGATCGGACAGCGCCTGGACGGGCGGGACGACCCCGGCCTGCTGGCCGCCCCGACCTGCGTCACCGGTGCCCTCGACCCGACCGCGCTCTACGAACGGGTGGCCGCCCTCGGCGACCGCCCGGTGTGGCGGTGGGATCTCACCCAGGCCCTGCTGCGACTGCCCGCCGGCGTGGACGAGTCGCTGGCGAGCCGGGCCGCCGCGCTCGGCACTGCGGCCGGCGACGAGCTGGCCGGGTGGCTGCGCGGTGACGCCCTGCCGGCAACGGTCCAGCAGTTGGTGACGGTCGACCGACGCGAGCGCAGGCACACCTACGACTTCGGCTACGACGGGCTACCCGTGCGGCGCACCCTCGTCACGACTGCCCCACCCGAGGAGGTCGCGGATCCGCTCGGGCTGCTCACCGTCCGGGCACGGCCGATCGGACGAGGGCCGGGCGACTCGAGCAACCTGTGGCCGGCGCTGCTACCAGGGCACCGGGGGCTGGTCGCCGCCCACCTGCTGCCCGAGTTCGCCAGCGCGGCGCAGCAGGACGCCCAGGATGCCGCCACGATCCTGCCGGTACTCGCCGAGTGTGCCGGCGCGGGTGGTCCGGCGCTCGACCTGGCGCTGGCCTACGGGCTGTGCGCCCGGCACGAGGTGGACCGGGTGGCGACCCTCGACGCCCTGCTGATGCTGGCGGCCGCTGGTGACCTCGATGCTCCGGGTGTCGGCGGCCAGTTGGGCGCACTGGCGGCCGACGGCCAGGTGACGCTGACCAGGGTGGTCACACCGCTGCGCGACGCGATCGCCGCCGGTGCCCGGCTGAGCGTCTGGCGGTTGCTCGCCGCCGCGTTGCCACCGATGCTGGCGGCGCCGGCCCCGCCTCGCGGCACGCCCGACCTGCTGGCCCTGGCGGCCGAGACGGCCAGGTCCACCGGCGTGCTCATCGAGGTGCCGGGGCTGGCGGACGTGGTGGCGCGCGGCGGCACGAGTCGGTTGGTGACCGAGGCTCGCCGACTCGCCACCGCACTGACCGCCTGAAAGCTGCTCCGCCCGCACCGCGGCCGGGCCGGGACACCACCGGCCCGGCCGCGTCGGTCGAATGGTCTGGCTTCCGACCGTACTTTGACGGGGACGCAACCTGATGGTCGTCCGGTCCCGTCGAGCTTGCGGAGGAGGGAGCCTCGATGGTGGATGCCGAGGGTGAGTTCGTGGAGTACGTCTCCGCGCGACTGCCGAGCCTGCATCGGACCGCGTTCCTGATGTGCGGCGACGCCCATCTGGCCGACGACGTGGTGCAGCAGACGATTACCGCGCTCTACGTGAACTGGCGCCGGGTCAGCCGGGCCGACAACGTCGACGCGTACGTCCATCGGATGCTGGTGCACAAGCTCGTCGACGAGAAGCGGTTGAGCTGGGCGAAGGTCCGGCTGCTGGGGTCGATGCCGGAGCCGGAGCGCTCGCCGGTGACGCCACAGGACGATCTGGCCGAGCGGGACAGCCTGCTCGCCGCGCTCGCTCGCCTCCCGCGCGGGCAGCGCACCGTGCTGGTCCTGCGGTTCCTGTGCGACCTGTCGCTGGCCGACACGGCCGCCGCGATGGGCTGTTCCGAGGGCAACGTGAAGTCGCAGACGGCTCGGGCGCTGGCGGCCGTCCGCCAGGTGCTCGACGTCACCGAGATGTCAGTGAGGAGTCCGAGATGACCACGGTGGACGATCAGCGGATCGCCGAGCTGCTGCGCTCGGTGCCGGTGCCCGAGCCCCGGGTCGACCTGGGCCGGGCGGTCCGCGACGGCCGGCGGCGCCGCCAGCGTCGCCGCGTCGGCGGGATCGCGGCACTGACGGTGCTGGCCGGGGTCGGCGTCGTCGGCGCTGTCCAGGTCGGCGGGACCGCCGGCCCGCCGGTTCCCACCCCGCCGGCGCTCGCTGTGTCACCCGGCGCAAGCGGGTCGGCCGTCCCGCGCCCGCCACTCACCTGCCAGGCGTCGTGGTTGTCGCAGCCGATCGGGGGTCCGGTCGCGGTGGCCAACAGGGTCGACCCCAGCGGGCGGCACATCGTCGGCGACATCGGCACCGGGCAGGAGGACGGACGGGTCGTGCTGTGGACCGACGGCCGGCCGGTCGTCCTGCCGGCGGCCGCGCGGCACGCGGCCGCGGTCAGCACCCGTGGCGATGTGGTCGGCACCGACGGCGACGGTACCGGCTGGCTGTACCGGGACGGGAAGCTGCGTTTTCTGGCCACTCCACCCGGCTACGACGCGGTGCTCGTGCACGCCGTCAACGGTCGGGGCGACATCGTCGGCACCGCCCGCAGGTCCGACGACTCGCACCAGGCTGTGCTGTGGTCGATGGACCAACCCCAGAAGTACCGGCTGGTCGGCCAGCGGGGGTCGTCCGCGACCGGGATCACCGAGGACGGCACGGTGGTCGGCACCATGGGCGATCAGCCCTACCGGTGGACTCCGCAGGGCGTCGGGTCGGCGCTGGCGGTGCCCGACGGCTACCCGCGGGCGTCGGTCGACTCGGCGCGGGGCGAATGGGCGATCGGCATGGTTCCCGGCGGCAAGCGCAGCGGCGCCGTGCAGATGCTGCCGGTCCGGTGGAACCTCGCTACCGGGGCGGTGAACCTGTTGCCCTACCCCGGGGCGAACGGCGTTGCTGGTAATGGTGAGCTGCTGGTCAGCGACGGTGCGCCGCTGGTCGTCGCCCCGGATGGCACCTCCCGCCGGTTGCCGGGCCACCCCGAGGTCCGGGCGACCGAGGCCGGCACGTACACGGCCGAGGGAATCAGCGACGACGGTCTGACGGTGGTCGGGGCGGTCTACGAGAAGCAGGCGTATCGGCCGCTGGTGTGGCGGTGCACGCGCTGACGTGGTGAGTCCACCGTGGGGGCGTGCCGTCCGGCTCGTTTCAGCCGACCGGGTCCGTGGGTACGCTCCCACCGGCTGATCACCCGATCAACGGAGACTCCTCGTGATTATGGCTCTGCTGCTCGACCTCGCCAACATCGTCGGTGGCTTCCTGCTCGCCGTGGCGGTGCTGCGGCTGCTGCCACGAGTCGGCGACGACCTGGGCCGCCTCGCCGGTCGGGCCGCCCCGATCGCGTGGGTGGTCGGCCTCGTGGCACTGGTGACCGGCGGCTACTACCTGATCGTCCACCTGGTGTCCGGGCCCCGGGTGTTCCACTTCGAGGTGGTGGGGATCGGGGTGGGGCTCGCCCTGCTGTGGGGCCGACTGACCGGGCGGTCGACGCCGCGCGACGATCGGTCGGACGGCGCCACCGGGGTCCGGCTGTTGCTCGCGATCTTCGGCCTCATCGCGATCGTCGTCGGCGTCCAGGGGCTGTTCACCCCGGACGGCTGACCGCGCGTCACCGGGTCAACCGGTGGTGGACGGCCGCGGCGCCCAGGTGCCCGCGGCGCTGGCGACCAGGAGTATCACCGCTGGTAGGAACGCACCACCGATGCCCAGCCCGAGCAGCAGGCCCCAGCCGGTGATCACGAGCGCGGCCACCAGATCGGCGACCAGGGTCAGCCGACCGACCCGCTGGGCGAGAACGGGCAGTATCGCCGCGACGACGGGAACGCCGAGCAGATAGCCGGCCGCGGCGCCCGAGTCGTCCACAGTGAAGGGAGTCAGCACGGCGGCCACCAGCACGGTGATCGCCAGGGCCGACCATCTGAGCACCGACCGAGCGTCGGCCGGCTTGCCGACCAGGACCACGAGACCGACTAGCAGGACGCCCACGATCGCGCCGACGGTCGCCAGACCAATCATCTCGTACTCCTCGGCCGTCGCGGGAGGCCCTTCATCGAAGGCGGCGGATCGTCGCCTCCTCGTCCCACGATACGGCCGGTCGGGCCAACTGCACGAGCTCCGGCCTCCTGATCGTTCCGGGCGGTGCGGGGCTGGCACCGGTGCCGGTGGGCTCGCTCGCTACCGCCGGGCCGCCGTGCGGAGAATGGCGTCGAGGCCCTCCTCGAACAGCAGGTCGTCGTCCCATCGCGTGTCGTCGAGGTGGCCCGAGGCGTCGAGGGTCGGATAGGCGTTGGCGCTCGCCACGACGTGGGCGCGGGCCGCGGCCCTGGTTTCCGGCTCCGTGGTTCGTCGCCAGGTGGCTTCGGTGAGCGAGGCGCCGATGACGTAGTTGGCCAGCAGGCGCGTCGCCACCGCGAGGTGCAGCCCGCTACGGCCGCCGCGTACCAGCGCCGATTGCAGAAACTCGGTGCGGGCCAGCACGTTCGGACCGAGCATGGGGCGGCCGACGAGCCCTGCTGCCCAGGGATGGTCCAGAATGGCGCCGCGCCAGGCGCGAACGAGGACGCGGATGTCCTCCAGCCAGCTGTCGCTCGCGTCCGGAACGGGCACATCGCCGAAGATCCGGTCGACGGCCAGGTCCAGGACGTCGTCCTTCGTCCTCACGTGCCAGTACAACGCGGTCGCCGTCACGTCGAGCCGCTGCGCGAGGCAGCGCATCGTCAGGCCCTCGGCGCCAAGCTCGTCCAGCACGATCACTGCCGCGTCCACGATGCGATCGAGGGTCAGGGGTGGCTTCCTCCGCGCCCGCAACGGCGCTGCGCGCAGCCATACCGGCGGCGCGGCGTGATTGTCCGGTCGCGCCGTCGAGGGCGAGGTGGACATGCCGGGGTCGACGGGGGGCATGGAGGCATCCTAAACAGATGGACAGGCAATTTAACGGCGGTAAGGTGGTTGTTCGTAGGAAAGTTGGAGTGACGGTTGCGCAAGGAGGTTCCGACGTGCCTCTCCTGCGAGTCCACCTCGACAGTGACCGCGCCACCGCCCGTCGGGTGCTGCAACTGCATCACGAGGGCAGAATCCATCACGAGTCGCGGGAGGCCGCCCGGGAGTAGGCGTGGCGTCAGGGCCGCACCCCGGCCGGTGACCCGGTCTTCGTCGGCATCACCAACGGCCGCCGTGATGTGCAGTTGCTCTACGACGTCGAGGTCTACTCCGACGCAACCCGTTGAGCAGGGGTCAGCCCGCGTCCAGCACCTCCCGCAGCCGCGCGGCGAACTCCTCGGGCTTGCCCGCGTAGCCGAACTCGCCGCCGAGGAACCCGCCGTGGTGGCTCGGGAACACCACGGCCTCCTGGCCGAGCAGCGCCGCGAGGCCCAGAGCGGTGCGGGCGGTGTACGTGCCGGCCGACTCCTCGCCGACAGCGACCACGATCCGGGTGGGAGCGGCGGTGAGCAGCCCCGCGTCGGGGCGGTAGTCGGTGATAGCCCACGAGTTCTGCGACAGCAGCGGGTCATCGCGGCTGCCGTCGTCGTCGGCGGTCATGCCGAACATCGCCGGGTCGGGGGTGGGCTGGGCGAAGTAGGCATCGGTGAACTCGCCCTGCCAGGAGGTCATCGCGATGAACGCGGCCATCCCCGCGCCCGAGCCCTTCGCCTGGTACGCCTCGTAGAAGCCGGCTCGGGCGCGCTCGGCGGCCGTGGCGTCGGGGAGCACGGCGTTGATCGGCGGTTCGTGCGCCACCAGGGTGGCGACGTCACCGGGGTGGGTGGCGACCAGTTCGAGTGCGGTCACCGCGCCGCCGCTGCTCGCGAACAGGTCGACCGGCCCGACGTCGAGCGCCTCGACGAGCGCGTGCAGGTCGGCCGCCTGCTGCTGCGGCGTGTGGTCGGACCGACCGTCCTTGCGGACGCTGCGGCCCAGGCCACGCGGGTCGTAGGTGAGGACCGTGCGGTCCGTGAAGTGCGGGGCGAGGGCGGTGAAGCCCTCCGCCGTCATCGGCTGGCCGATCATGAGCAGCGCACGATGGGCGCCAGTGGGAGGGAGCGGGCCGCGGACGTCGTAGACCAGGTCGACGCCGGGAATGACCAGGGTGTGCGTCTGGATGTCCTGCATCCGATGAGACTACGGCCGGCTGGCCGGTGTCAGGGTGCCTTGAGGACGGCGAGCCATCCGGTTCTTCGGGACGGCGCTCGTGCGTCGGGCGCTACCGACCGGTGGCGCGGCGGATGGTCGCGGCCATCTGCGACGAGTCGTGGCCGGACTCGACCCCGTCAACGAGGATCACGTCGCCGGTGAGGTGCCTCGTCCGCAAGGGCTTGATCTCCTGATAGGCGCTGGACCGGTACCAGGAGCGGGCCTGGTTCAGGTCCGGAAACTCGATGACGATCACGTCGCCGGGCCAGTCGCCCTCCAGCACGTCGACGGCACCGCCGTGGACGAGGAACCGGCCAGCGAAGGGTGCGAGGGTGGCGTCGATTCGCTCCAGGTACGTCAGCACCTCGTCGTGGATGGGTGCCTTGCGGAGGTGCGCGAGCGCGTACGCGGTCATGATGGTCCGTCCTTTGCGTCTGGTGCGGTGACCTGGGTGGCAGGGGCCGGCGATCGGCGTGGGTCGCCGCCGTACCGGATCGGTCGTGCCGGGACAGATTTTTCCGGTGTCGTGGTGGGCTGTCGATTACCTGGCAGGTAATGGCCGGGGTGCCGGCGCGGAACTAGGGTCGGTGAGTGACGATCTCAACTCGGCCGAAGCGACCGGTGGGGGAGCTGCTGCGCGACTGGCGGCGGACTCGCGGGATGAGCCAGCTCGACCTGTCGATCGAGGCGGGAGTGTCGGCCCGGCATCTGAGCTTCGTCGAGACCGGCCGGTCGCGGCCGAGCCCGGACCTCATCCTGCGGCTGGCCGAGCACCTGGAGATGCCGCTGGCCGAGCGCAACACGATGCTGCTGGCCGGCGGTTACGCGCCGGCCTACCCCCGCCACGAACTGGGGGACCCCGAGTTGGCGCCGGTACGGGCCGCCGTACGGCAGATCCTCGACGGTCACAGCCCGTACCCCGCGCTGCTCGTGGACCAGCACTGGCACCTCGTCGACGCCAACCCTGCCGTCGCCCTGTTCACCATGGACGCGCAGCCGCACCTGCTCACCCCACCGATCAACGTGCTGCGCCTCAGCCTGCACCCCGACGGCCTGGCACCGCGCATCGTCAATCTGCCCGAATGGCGTGCCCACCTGCTGAAACGGCTGCACCAGCAGGCGACGTCAACCAACGACCCGACCCTGTACGACCTGCATGAGGAGCTGCGCGGCTATCCCGGTGGCGACGTCGACACGACACCGGCCAGCGATGTGCTCTCACGTGTTCTCATCCCGCTCCGATACCGGCACGGTGACCAGGAGCTGTCCTTCGTCAGCACCACGACCCTCTTCGGTACGCCGCGGGATGTCACAGTCGCCGGGCTGGCCGTCGAGGCGTTCTTTCCCGCTGACTCGGCGACCACGCAAGCCCTCCGAGCCCGTGCCGCGTCGTGACCAGGGCTGCTGTCGTCACCCGGTGGGAACGGGCGGCGGCTGACGGAGCGCGTCGTCGATGATGCCGGGCATCCGCCGGGCCACTCCCGCGAGGAGATCCGCGACCTGGACGCGCGGATCGTCGCGGGAGTCGACCATCACCAGCCCCGCCAGGGGTGACACGCCGTCCGGCAACGCCTCAGCCCGGTCGACGCCGGCCGCCGACGCGTCGCCGTTGGCGGCCAGCACCCGCTGAAGGCGGGTCAGCCGGTCGGCCGTCAGGGCGCTCTGCTCGTCGTGGGTCACCAGCACCTGCCGTTGGCCGCCGCTCCAGGACAGGACCGTTTCGGCCAGCGCCGGCAGCAGCGGTTCCAGCGGGGGAGGGACCGTGCGATCGTCGACGTCGAGCCGGGCCACCATGGCCCGCACATGGTTCGGGCGGAGCCCGTCGAGGACGGCGTCGGCCACCGTGCCGAGGCCGTGTCGCCGCAGCGCGTCCCGGGCCTGGAAGAACCGCCGCACCGTCTGGACGACCGGAAGTCTCCGCTTCATCCGGACCAGGTCGACGAACGCCGACAGGAAGGCATCCCAGTCGCCTCCGGTCGGTCGTCCGGCCTCGTGCAGGGCGAGAGCGGCCGGATGGTGCTCGCGAGCCAGGCGGGTGCCCGCCGCGTACGACGGCTCGGTCAGCAGGAAGTCCACGATCCGGGTGACGAGGAAGAACTCCTTGTCGATGAGGTGGACGTGCGCGCGGCCGGCCAGCGCCGCCAGGAACCACTCCAGTGCCTCCTGCGCACCCGAGCCGCGCAGAAACCGGCCGGACTTGAGTTCGTGCGGCGAGAACCGGAACCCGGACCGCAGGGCGGTGATGAGCGCGACCGCCTCGTCGACGACCAGGTCGACGCTCGCGTGCGTGATCACCGGGGCGGTCGAGTGCAGCAGGTTCGTACCCGAGAAACCCGACTCGTCGCAGGCGATCTCCACGACGGCGCCGACCACCACCGCGCCGCCCGGCGGTAGTCCGCCCTGAAGAGGCGATCTCACCGCCGTCCTCCCGCCATGCCGCCCATGGTCACCCGCCTGCCGGCGGAGGACAACCCGATTGCGGACGCGACGCGCCGGGCGGCGGCCAACGCACGGTGTCATGGCGGATCCACGGTCGTCACCGTTCGTACGGTCACGGTCTCCAGAGATCACCACCTCCGCCAAGCAGCTTGATAGGTTGGCCCACAAGTAGCGGGTACGAGGGTCAGCACCTGGCAGCTCACCGGCGAAGGGGGTCAGTGGTGTCCGGCTTCCGCTCCAGCTGGCCGGTCCGCTGGGCGTTGATCGTCGGCACTCTCGTCGTCGCGGCCTGCGGATCGGGTGACGCCGAGGTTGCCTACTGGAGCAACGGCGCGGGTCAGGACAAGGCCGTCGAGTCGTACGCGGGGTCCGAGCACTGTGGTTGGCAGGATCTGACCTTCCTGCACATCACCTGGCCGCTGCCGGGTCAGACCGGCCCGGCGGCGAACCGGCAGTACGTCCGGGACCCCTCGGGACGGCTCGCTGCGCAGGTCCGCGCCAGCTACGCCCCGGGCGCCGAGTTGCCGGCTGATGCCCGCACCACCGACTACACCGGCCCGGACGGGCAGCAACTGTGGTTGGCGGCAAGCGACTCCGACAACCTGGCGTACGTGGTCTACCCGGGTTCCGAGCGGGTAGAGGCCTGGCCCCGCACGACGCAGACACTGGGTTGCGACTGATCGTCTCCACCGACAGAGGAGCCCGGACCGGTGCAACAGCCGGTCCGGGCTCCTCGGTCGGGAGGCTGCGTGCCGCGTCGACGCCACCCGACCGTTCAGTGGTCGCTACAGCCGACCTCGTCGCCGATCTCTGGCGGTATGCCGAACGGGGTGCATTCGAGTGCGCTGCCCTCGCCCACCTTCTGCCACCCACCGTTCGAGTGCTTGAACAACAGCACACCGTCGCCCTGCATCCCGGGGTCGACGGCGATCACACCGGCAGTGGCCCACTGCCTGGCGCACCTGATCTGATCCCTGTCGATCCGGTGGGTGCTGCTGTCCAACCCGGAGGCGCGCTGGAGGGTCGTCGCGCTCACCGGACAGACGGCCCGGGCGGTGTCGGGTGACGCGCTGCGGGTCGGTGACGCGCTGACGGCGGTGGACGGGGTCGCGGGCGAGGTGGGTGCGGCGCTGGCCGGTGGCGTGTTGCTCGCCTCGGCGGCGGGAGTGGGGGCGGTGGCGGTGCAGGCGGCCAGGCCGGCCAGCGCGGCGACGGGCAGGAGGGCGCGGAGCGCGGTCAGTGTCATGGCTCCTCCGAGTGACGCATCGATCGGGATTTCCCACTACACGTCCGTGGGCCCGGCGGGGTTGCGCTGCCGTTTCGAGGGTGTACGTCGGAGCTGGTGCCAGCGGCATTCGGCCGCTCGTCTCCGTACATCTGATGTATGGCCATCGGGGTGGGTGGCCGTGGGCGTCGATCTGGCGAATCACAGTGCCGTGCCGCCTCGGTCTGCCGCTGTTCACCCGCCCGTTCGTCTCGCTGACCGGCCAGAGGGGCCGCGCGTCCACCTATCGATCGACCGTTGCCTATTCTGTGGCCTCGGAGTAACCTTCCCGAAACACATCAGATGTCTGGCTCGCCAAGGCCCGGCGTCGGCCTGCTCAGGCAGGGTCCCGGTTGGCGCCACCAAGCGGATCCCCATGTCGAGTCCCATAGTTGTCACGCTTCGGGGTGGCCGGACTGGTCACCGTTTGGAGGATCGATGTCAGACCTGACCCGACGGCAAGCCCTCAAGATCGGCGCGGCCGGCGCGGGCGGCGCTCTCCTGCCGGTGCCGTGGACCGCCGTGGCACGAGCTGACTCGGTGGCGCCGCCGCAGGTGTTGGCCGCCGGGGACATGGCCCTGTGGTACGACGAAGGGGCCGGCACCGACTGGCTGCGGGCGCTGCCCATTGGCAACGGCCGGCTCGGCGCCATGGTCTTCGGCAACGTCGACACCGAGCGACTTCAGCTCAACGAGGACACCGTCTGGGCCGGCGGTCCGCACGACCCCAGCAACCCCAGGGGCGCGGGAGCCCTCGCGGAGATTCGCCGGCTGGTCAACGCGAACCAGTGGACCCAGGCCCAGGATCTGGTCAACCAGACCATGATGGGTAACCCCGGCGGCCAGTTGGCCTACCAGACGGTCGGCAACCTCCGCCTCGCCTTCGGATCCGCCAGCGGAGCCTCGCAGCACAACCGGACGCTCGACCTCACCACCGCCACCGCCACGACGACGTACGTGCTGAACGGCGTCCGTCACCAGCGGGAGGTGTTCGCCAGCGCGCCGGACCAGGTCATCGCGATCCGCTTGACCGCCGACCGGACCGGCTCGATCAGTTTCACCGCCACCTTCGACAGCCCGCAGCGCACCACGGTGTCCAGCCCGGACGGCACCACGATCGGTCTCGACGGTGTCTCCGGAAACATGGAGGGCGTCACCGGCGCGGTCCGCTTCCTCGCCCTGGCCAACGCGACAGTCAGCGGCGGCAGCGTGTCCAGCTCCGGCGGCACCCTGCGGGTGACAAACGCCAACAGCGTGACCCTGCTGGTCTCCATCGGCTCCAGTTACGTCAACTACCGCAACGTCGGCGGCGACTACCAGGGCATCGCCCGGCAGCGCCTCACCGCCGCGCGGGCCAGCAGCTACGACCAGCTGCGCAGCCGGCACGTGGCCGACTACCAGGCGTTGTTCGGGCGGGTCACTCTCGATCTGGGCCGCACTTCCGCGGCCGACCAGACGACGGATGTCCGGATCGCCCAGCACAACAGCGTCAACGACCCGCAGTTCTCGGCGCTGCTGTTCCAGTTCGGGCGGTACCTGCTGATCTCGTCCTCGCGGCCCGGCACCCAGCCGGCCAACCTCCAGGGCATCTGGAACGACTCGCTGGCCCCCTCCTGGGACTCGAAGTACACGATCAACGCCAACCTGCCGATGAACTACTGGCCGGCCAACACCACCAACCTGGCCGAGTGTCACAACCCGGTCTTCGACATGGTCAGAGACCTCGCCGTCACCGGAGCGCGGACCGCCCAGGTGCAGTACGGCGCCGCCAGTGGCTGGGTCACCCACCACAACACCGACGCGTGGCGGGCGACCGCGGTGGTGGACGGCGCGTTCTGGGGCATGTGGCAGACCGGTGGCGCCTGGCTGTCCACGTTGATCTGGGACCACTACCTGTTCAACGGCGACATCGAGTTCCTGCGGACGAACTACCCGGCCATGAAGGGCGCGGCGCAGTTCTTCCTCAACACCCTGGTGACCGAGCCGACCCTCGGTTACCTGGTGACCAACCCGTCGAACTCGCCGGAGCTGAGCCACCATTCGAACGCCAGCATCTGCGCCGGCCCCACCATGGACAACCAGATCCTGCGGGACCTGTTCGACGCATGCGCCCGGGCGAGCGAGATCCTCGACGTGGACAGCACCTTCCGGGCGCAGGTCCGCGCCACCCGGGACCGGCTCCCACCCATGAAGGTCGGCTCGCGCGGCAACATCATGGAGTGGCTCTACGACTGGGTGGAGACCGAGCCCAACCACCGGCACATCTCGCACCTGTACGGGCTGGCACCCAGCAACCAGATCACCAAGCGCGGCACACCGCAGCTGTTCGAGGCGGCCAGGCGGACCCTGGCGCTGCGCGGCGACGACGGAACCGGCTGGTCGCTGGCCTGGAAAATCAACTTCTGGGCTCGGATGGAGGAGGGCAAGCGGGCGCACGACCTGATCCGCTACCTCGCCACCACCGCGCGACTCGCGCCCAACATGTTCGACCTGCACCCACCGTTCCAGATCGACGGCAACTTCGGCGCCACCGCCGGCATCGCCGAGATGCTGTTGCAGAGTCACACCGGCGAGCTGCACGTCCTGCCCGCGCTGCCGCCGGCCTGGCCGAGCGGGCGGGTGACCGGCCTGCGCGGTCGGGGTGGGCACACGGTCGGCGTCACCTGGGCGAGCGGTGTGGCCACCGAGATCCTCATCCGACCGGACCGGTCCGGCACTGTCCGCCTGCGCTCCCGGATCCTGACCGGCACCGTGACTGTGGTCGACACCGCCGACGGTACGGCGGCCCGGACCACCCGGATCGAGTCCGACCTGATCGACGTCACAGTGTCGGGCGGACGCACCTACCGGGTCACCAGTTCCGGGGTCGCCACACCGACGCTGGAGCAGAGCTTCAGCAACGTCGGCATCACCAGCGACAGCAACACCAACGTCGGCAACTTCGACGGCGGCGGGGCGTCGCTCTCCGCGCAGGCCCTGGCGCAGGCCGGCGCCAGCCCGGGCGGCACGATCAGCCGCAACGGGGTCAACTTCCGCTGGCCCAACGTCAGCTCCGGGGCCGCCGACAACGCCATCGCCTCGGGCCAGACCATCGGCGTGACCGGCACTGGCAGCACGCTCGGTTTCCTGCTGACCGGCACCTACGGCGCGGTGTCCGGGACCGGCACGGTCGTCTACGCCGACGGCACCCGCCAGACGTTCACGCTGAGCACGCCCGACTGGTACGGCGGGCCGCACTCCGGGGGGACCGCAGCCATCGTGTCCGCCTACCAGAACCGGCCCAACAACACCCGCCAGGCCACCGCGGCCTGCATCTACTACGTGGGCGTCGCGTTGCAGAGCAAGGCGGTGGCCTCGGTGGTGTTGCCGAACATCAGCGCCCGACCCGCGACGAACGTGCCGACCATGCACGTCTTCGCCATCGCGATCGGGGGCTGACGGCAACGGATCCTGCTCGGGGGAGCGTGACCGGGCCCGTCCCAACTTGGGGACGGGCCCGGTCACGGCTTCCGGTGCCGCTCACCAGCACATCGACATGCCGGGCCAACCATCGCGCATGCTCAGCGGATGCGCTCGCCTCGGCTCTCGATCCGGAAGTAGTCGAAGGCGACGGCGAGGTCGGTGGACGTGCCGGCCCGGTTGAAGGCCAGCAGCCCAGCCTTCGTCGGCTCCACGTTCAGCGTCTGGGAGCCGATGTAGCGGTAGACGCTTCCGTCGGTGGAGTAGTAGGCGCGGTAGCTGTCGCCGATCTTGGTCAGTCGCAGCCAGATGGCGCCGTCGGCCCCGACGATCCGCTGGGCGTCGGCACCGGTGATCTCCAGGGTGGACGCCGTGCCGTTCTGTTCGCGCAGGAAGACGATCCGGGTCTTGTTGACGGCCGCTGTCGCGTTGCCCATCTCCCAGGCGAGCTTCACGTAGTTGTCGTCGTCCGCGTACCCGAGCACACCGCCCTGCTCGTTGTTGGCGGCGAGTGGGCGGGAGAAGACGACCCGGGACTCGGCCGTCCAGTCGCCGTCGACGTCCTGCAGGGCCAGGTTCCGCGCGGTGTTGGCGTTGCCCTGGAGGTCGCCCTGCTGCGCGGTGACGACCAGGGACCCGTCGGTCAGACGCCGGCTGCTCTCGTCCGGACGGACCCACTGCCACTGCGGGCCGAGCTGGGTCGAGTCGAACTCGTCGCTGCCGGTGAGGGTGGTGTTCAGGTCCACCGTGTAGACCGACGACGCTCCGCCGTTCGTGACGGTGACCCGAGCCTGACCGGTGGGGCCGGTCGCCTGCTCGACAGTGACCGAGGCGGCGGGGTCGGCGGTGGTGGCGGTGACCGTCGGCACTGTGGTGGTGCCGGCCGGCACGAGGGCGTTGTAGCGCAGCACCGTCGGCGCGAAGGACGTCAGGCGCTTGCCGCCGACCCGCAGGGTCGTCAGCGTCGTGTCGGGCACCAGATTGAAGACGTAGTTCTTCACCAGGGGGCCGAAGAAGCCCTCCGTCGTGACCTTGACGACCGCCTGACCGGGTACGGCGGACGCCTGGGAGACGATCTCGTAGCGGGCTTTCCGGTCGGCCGTCCGCACCTTCGTGATGGTCGGCGACGCCCCGGCCGGCACCGGGATGGTGTACGAGGCGTCCGACAGGTTGAAGCCGCCGAACGTCTTCCCGTTCACGACGATCGTCGCCGACAGCGGTGCGTCGTCGACCGGGATGTCTCGCCCGCTGAACTCCTTCCAGTAGTTCACCGACGTGTCCCGCCAGTCGGCGGCGTCCGCCTCGTGGACCGCCAGCTTGGCGCGTACCTCAGCGAACCGGCGTGCGTCGATGTCGGGCCGGAGCGCGTCCCAGGTCTCCCGCATCCAGGTCACGTACTGCACGCCCATCTGGTAGCGGTAGACCAGTTCGTCCCAGAACGTCCGGCCGCTGTCCATCCGATGGCCCCACGGCACGTGGTGGAACCACATCAGCAGGTTCTCCGGAACCGAGTCGATGTTCCCGTAGCGCCGCTGCAAGCGGGGAAAGTACTGGGCGGCCAGGTTGCTGCCGGTGGGGGAGCGGTCGAAGCCCAGACCGACGCTGTCGGCCTTGTTGTAGTAGATCGGGCTCCAGTCGTCGCGGCCCGCCCAGTCGGCGGGGTCGGGACGGTAGTGGACGCCCTCGGCGAACTGGTGGCCGATGCCCAGCGGCGTCTGGTAGCTGACCAGCGACTCCCACGACCCCATCATCATCGCGCGGATGGTGTCGACGACGCGCCGGTCGTTGCTCCAGGTCATCCGCGTCCAGTCGGTCGCGATGTCCGCCGAGTCGAGCGTCCAGTCCCACGCCTGGCGTCCGAAGGCGAACAGGTTCGCCTGGGCGAAGTGGTGCCCGGTCAGGTTGTCGGCGTTGCCGAGGTTGGCGACACCCACGATGGCGGTGTCCGGGTGGTGCTGGGCGGTGCCGTCGACGATGTTGCCGACCAGGCGCTTCTTCAGCAGCTTCCCGTTCGCGTCGGTCGCGTACGTGTCGGTCTTGAGGATCTCCTCGTACATCGGGCCGAGGTACGCCAGCATCCAGTTCTGGCCGGTGTACTCCTGCGTGATCTGGAGTTCCAGGGCCTGGTTGGTGTTCTCCATCCGGCCGAACATCGGGTGGATGGGCTCCCGGGCCTGGAAGTCCAGTGGCCCGTTCTTGGTCTGGAGGAACACGTTGTCGGCGAAACGTCCCCGGCTGCCGTCCGGCTGGACCTCGTCGTCGATCGGCCCGAACTCCAGGTAGGCCCGCTTGAGCCGGTCGTTGTCGACCTCGGCGTTGTAGACGAACGTCCGCCAGTGCACTGTCATCCCGAGCGGCGCCACTGCTGCGGCGATGGCGTTGGCGCCGTCACCGTGGTCGTACCCGAAGTCCTGTGGCCCCGGCTGGCCCTCGGAGTTGGCCTTGACGGTGAGGCCCATGAAGTCCGGGATCGCGGCCTGGATCTGCTGGGCCCGGCGGTGCCACCAGCCCCGGAAATCCGCGCCGTACGGGTCGAGTTGACTGTTGGTCAGCGTGTCCGGTGCGAACCGGCTGTCGGTGGGCGCGGTGTAGCGGATCGACAGGCCCAGCCTGATCCCGTACGGGCGCAGCGCGTCGGCGAGGGCAGCCTCCTGCGCGATGCGGGCGCTGGTCAGGTACGCGTTGTCGGCGTTGACGTTGTTGATGGTGATGCCGTTGATGCCCAGGGACGCCAGCGCGCGGGCCATGACGAGGTAGCGGTCGAGGATGACGGGCAGGTTCCGGCCGGCGCTGGCCCCGGTCGCGGCGAAGTTGAAGATCGCCCCGCTCTCCCCGTTCAGCCCTCCGATTCCGGAGGCGTTGTTGCCCGCGTAGAGACGCTCGGTCTCCCAGTTGTTCAGCAACCGATGCTTGATCTTGGGTGACTCCGCGACGCGGAGGTGGTCGATGGGTTTCTGGGTCTGTAGCAGCCGGAGGAAGGCGAAGGTGCCGTACAGCGCGCCGAGGTCGGTGTTGCCGGCGATGACGGTGAACCGGGCCCTGCCCGTCGACACCGAGCGGACGAGGTAGCCCTCGTCGCCCACGGTGGTCAGGTCGCGGGTCGAGATGGTGCGGCCCACCAGCGGCGAACTCGCCGGAGTGCCCACCACGACCGCGCCGTCCGGGACCGAGCCGCCGTCGGCAGTCACCACGGGTGTCGGCTGACCGAGCAGCCCACCCAGGCCGCGGACCAGTTCGTCCCGGGCGGCGCCCAGCGTGGTCTCGACGAGCTTCTCGGTGGAACCGGGAGCCATGGCGAGGTCCGTCGTGTGCCGGTGGACCTTCGTGGTGTCGGCGTTCTCGACCACGATCGCCGTGGCCGCCCGGCGGTAGTCGCGCAGCAGTTTCGCGTCGTCGACCGGCACGTACCGCAGCCACAGGTCGGAGCCGTTGTAGTCGTCCGGCGACGGGGCCGCGGCGACCGGCGTGGTGGTGGCGACGGTGAGGGTGGCCGCGACGGTGGCGAGTGCCGTGCCCAGCACGATGAGGGTTCGCCGTAGCCGGGGCACCGAAGCTCGGTTCATCGCCATCTCCTCGTTCGTCCGCTGGGACGCCGTTCGGCCCGTCCGGCGAGCGCAACGACGTTGCTGGATGGATGTGCGTCGATCCTTCCCGGCGTGGCTCCGCCTCGGCAACGAGTTGTCGTTTCTTGTCGCGGGGCCGTGCGGCCCTCACGGCAGGTGGGCCGCCGGGCCGGGAACGGGCCGCTGCCGCACCCACTGTGGTCGGGCCCGACCGGGGCTCGGGTTGCGCACTGCCGTCGAGTCGCGGACCACGAGGCGGACCGGCAGGACCATCGGCCGGCCGGTGTGCCCGGGTGCCCCCTCGATCATCGTGAGCAGGTGCCGGGTAGCGGCCGAGCCCTCCGCGAAGAGCGGTGCCGCGACGGTGGTGAGCCCGGGCGTGACGATGTCTCCGGCGAGGATGTTGTCGAAGCCCACGACGCTGACGTCGCCCGGAACGTCGACGCCCATCCGGGTGAGGCCGCGGATGATCCCGATGGCCATCTGGTCGTTGAAGGCCAGGACGGCCGTCGCGGGACGGGCGCATAGCTCCTGCGCGGCCCGCTCACCGCCTGCCATGGTGGGGCTGAACGGCCCGATCTGGCGAACCTTGATCTCCAGCTCCATGCCCGCCTCGAGCAGCGAGCGCCAGCGCACGCCGTTGGGCCAGGACGCCTGCGGTCCGGCGACGTAGGTGATGTGGTCGTGCCCCAGCTCACCGAGGTGCTCGGCGGCCCGCCGCACCCCACGCGGGTCGTCCGTGACGACGCACGGCACGTCGGCGAGAGCGCGGTTGAGGACCACCACCGGCCGCTGCTTGGCGACCATCCGGATGGCCGAGTCGGACATCCGGCTGCTGGCCAGCACGATGCCGTCGACTGTCGACATGGTGCGTTCGACCGCCGCCCGTTCCAGCCGGTCGGACTCCTGGGCGTCGATCAGCACCGTGGTGTACTCGCCATCGGCCGCGACCTCCTGCGCGCCGCGCACGATCTCGGCGTACACCGGGTTGGTGATGTCGGCGATGACCAGCGCAATCATCTGGGTACGGGAGGTGGTGAGGGCGCGGGCGAGGGGGTTGGTCCGGTAGCCCAACCGCTCGGCGACCTGCCGGATCCGTTCGGCGGTCTCGGAGTTGACCCGACTCGGTCGGGAGAAGGCGCGGGACACGGTGGACGGTGAGACGTCGGCCTCGGAGGCGACGTCGTAGATCGTGACTCTCGTTCCCGGCGGCCTGGTGTGGTCGGGCATCTTCATGCTCCTCCCGGCTACGCGCCGTGATCATGCTATGGCCGCGGTGAATACTCGGCAATGCCCCGGCAACAATCCGGCTGCCCGATCGCATTCGCGCGAGGCAATACATGGCAACCCGTTGCCGCCGCGGCGCGCCGGCTGCCTCAATCAGCGGGGATGACACCTGGCGGAGGGAACGGCTCATGGGTATCTCGCGGCGCGGCGCTCTCCTGGTCACGGCATCGTCACTCCTGGTGGGCGCCGTCGGGTGTGGGGCACCCGAGGCTCCCGGCGACACAAAGGGCGACACCACCGGCGAGGTGCCACAGCGGCCCGGCAAGGCCGTCACACTCAACGTCCTCGACGTGGCGGGCAACCTCCAGCTGACCCAGGGGATGATCGACGAGTTCGTCTCGAAGAACCCCGACGTGATCTCCCGGGTGACCTATTCGAAGGCACCGGCGCCCGAGCTGGCCGGGAAGATCAAGGCCCAGCAGGGGGCGGACCGGGTGGACATCGGTCTCGTGCTGACCGGCGTCGACGGCCTGGCCGCCGGAATCGAGCAGGGGCTCTGGATCGACGTGTTGCCGACCTTCCAGGACCGCCTCGGCGGGATGAGCAACTACCTGGAGCCGGCGGCCGCGATGCAGAAGCTCGCCGGCAACGCGGGCGTCACCGTCACCTACTACCCGTCAGGGCCCCTGCTCGAATATCTGCCGGCGCGCCTCGCCTCGCCACCCACCAGCGCGGAGGCCCTGCTCGCCTGGGCCAGGGCCAACCCCAGGAAATTCCAGTACGCCCGCCCGGCCAACTCCGGCCCGGGTCGGACGTTCCTGATGGGTCTGCCCTACATCCTGGGCGACTCGAACCCCAAGGACCCCACCGCGGGATGGGACAAGACGTGGGCCTTCCTCAAGGAGCTGGGCCAGTACGTCGACTACTACCCGTCCGGCACCACCGAGACGATGAAGAACCTCGCCAACGGCACCGCGCACCTGATCGTCAGCACGACCGGTTGGGACATCAACCCGCGGGTGCTCGGCACGGTGCCCAAGGAGGCCAGGATCACCCCAATCGACGGCTTCCACTGGGTCACCGACGCGCACTACGCCGTCATGCCCAAGGGCGTATCGACCGACACCCAGGCCGCGGTGCTGGCCCTGCTGGCGTTCATGCTCACCCCCGAACAGCAGGCGAAGGCGTACGACGAGGGCTACTTCTACCCGGGCCCGGCGATCAAGGAGGTCCAGCTCTCGTCGGCGCCGCAGAAGAGCCAGGACGCGATCCGGGAGTTCGGTCGCCCCGAGTACGACGCGCTGATCGCCGGGAACCCGACCGAGGTCCCGCTCGACGCGAAGAGCCTGGTGGCCGCGTTCAGCCGCTGGGACCGCGAGATCGGCGGCGGCAAGGTCAAGCAGGGATGAGCGCCTTCACCCAGCTGCGGCTGGACGGGGTGTCCCGCCGGTTCGGTGGCCAGGCCGCGCTCACCGAGCTGGACCTGACGATCGAGGCGGGTGAGTTCATCGCCCTGCTCGGCCCGTCCGGCTGCGGCAAGTCGACGGCGTTGAACTGCCTGGCCGGGCTGCTGCCGTTGACGGCGGGGAGCATCTGGCAGGACGAGCGCCGCATCGACACGCTGCCACCGGAGCGGCGCGGCTTCGGCATGGTGTTCCAGAGCTACGCCCTCTTCCCGCACCTGACGGTCCGGGCGAACATCGCCTTCGGGCTGCGCATGCGGCGACTACCCAAGGAGGAGACGCGCCGGCGTACGGAGGAGGCGGTGCGGCTGGTGCGACTGGAGGACCACGTCGACAAGCTGCCCGGTCAGCTCTCTGGTGGCCAGCAGCAACGCGTGGCCATCGCCCGCGCCGTCGTGTTCGAGCCGTCCCTGGTGTTGATGGACGAACCGTTGAGCAACCTCGACGCCAAGCTGCGCCTGGAGATGCGGACCGAGATCCGCCGGCTGCACCAGTCACTGGGGCTCACCACCGTCTACGTGACCCACGACCAGGAGGAGGCGCTGTCCCTGGCCGACCGGCTGGTGGTGCTGCGGGAGGGACGGGTGCAGCAGATCGGCTCGCCGCGCGAACTGCACACCCGGCCGGCGAACTGGCACGTCGCCGACTTCATGGGCTACCGCAACCTGTGGCGGGGGCGGGTGGAGCAGTCCGACGGCGGCAGGGCCACAGTCGAATCGTCCGGCCACCGCCTGCTCGGTGAGGTGGTGGGGACCCTGCGGACCGGGGTGGAGGCGGTGGTCGCGGTACGCCCCGAGGACATCCGCGTCGACGGGCCCGGCGAGACCCGCAACGCCATGTCGGCGACCGTGGAGGTGGTGGAGTACCAGGGCCGCGAGTTGGCGGCCGAGGCCCGCACCGACACCGGGCTGCTGCTGCACCTGCGGACCGAGCAACGGATCGCGCCGGGAGACCAGATCAAACTCGCCGTCGACCCGCAGCGGCTGCTCGTCTATCCCGCCGACGAATCGGCGGCGACCGACCGCCTCACTGACGCGCCGGGGGCGACGCGGTGAGCGGCGCCGGGCCCGGGAGGCCGTTGGCGCACTGGCAGCACCGCCTCGCCGAGCGGGGCGTCGACCGTCAGCTGTGGTTGCTGGTCCCGGCCCTGGTCTTCGTCGTCGCCCTGTTCCTCTATCCGTTCTTCTACGGGCTGACGCTCTCGTTCCAGCCGACCACTGGCGGGCCGTTCAGCGACTACGCCCGGTTCTTCTCCGACTCCTACGAGCGGGGCACGATCTGGATCACGCTGCGGATCGCGTTGCCCGCCGCGCTCCTGAACGTCCTCGCCGCGGTGCCGATCGCCTACCGGATGCGCGGCCGGTTCCGGGGCAAGCGGCTGGTCACCACGCTGCTGGTCGTGCCGATCACGCTCGGCACGGTCCTCACCGCGCAGGGGTTGCTGAACTTCCTCGGCCCGACCGGCTGGTTCAACCGGATCCTGCTGGCCACCCACCTCGTCGACGAACCGGTGCGGCTGACCCACAACTACTGGGGGGTGTTCTTCTCCCTGGTGATCACCGGCTTTCCGTTCGCGTTCCTGCTGGTGCTCTCGTACCTGTCCGGCATCGACCCGACCCTGGAACGGGCGGCCGCGACCCTGGGCGCGGACTGGCGTCGCCGGTTCACCCGGATCACCCTGCCGCTGCTGATGCCCGGCCTCGCCACGACCTTCTGCCTGACGTTCGTCCTGGCGTTCAGCGTGTTCCCGTCGGCGGTCCTGGTCGGCAACCCCGCCGGTGAGACCCGGGTCATCTCCCTCGCCGCCTACCAGGCGGCGTACGAGCAGTACGACTACCCGTACGCGTCGGCGATTGCCATGATCATGGGCTTCGTCGAGCTGGTCATCATCGCGGTGGTGCTGGCCGCTCGCGGCCGCTTCTACACCGGCTCCACCGGAGGCAAGGGCTGATGGCAACGACCACCCAGGCCCCACCAACGCGGCCCCCCGCCACCAGCACCGACCGGCGGCGGCGCATCGCCGCCCGGCCGGCCGCCTGGATCGTGTGGGGCGCCGTCATCTTCTTCTTCCTCAACCTGCTCGGCGTCGTGGCGTCCGTGCTGGTCAGCTCGTTCGGCCAGCGGTGGTTCGACACCTGGCTCCCGGACGGCTACACCACCAGCTGGTACGCCCGGGCCTGGGACGAGTTCGCGCTCCTCCAGGTCATCGTCGTGACGCTGGAGGTCTCCGTACTCGTGGTGGGGCTCTCGCTGGTGATCGGCGTGCCGGCCGCCTACGCCCTCGCACGGCGCTCGTTCCCCGGCAAACGACTGATCTTCCTCGTGTTCCTGCTGCCCATCCTGATGCCCCCGATCACGTACGGCATTCCGCTGGCGACCGTCCTGTACAAGTTCGGCCTGGCCGGGCACATGTCCGGGGTGGTGCTCGCCAACCTCGTACCGTCGGTGCCCTTCGTCATCCTGACCATGACCCCGTTCATCGAGCAGATCGACCCTCGGATCGAGAGCGCGGCGCGCATGTGCGGCGCCGGCCTGCGGACGGTGTTCCTGCGGGTCCTCACGCCGCTGCTCGTGCCGGGCATCCTCGCCTCCGCGATCCTCGTGCTCGTGCGGACCGTGGGCATGTTCGAGCTCACCTTCCTGACCGCGGGACCCGACTCGCAGACCCTGGTGGTGGCGCTCTACTACTCGATGTCCGCGTCCGGGATCAGGGCCCAGCAGTCTGTCGACGCCATGGCGGTCATCTACACCTCGATGATGCTGGTCCTGCTCGTCGTCGCACTGCGCTACGTCAACCCGACCCAGCTGGTGGCGCAGGTCAAGGACGAGCCGGAGCATTGAGGCCGACGCTTGCGTCGAGGATCTCACCCAGGCGACCCGCGACCGTGATGAGCGCGGGCAGCCTCGTCCGTAGCCCGCGATAGGTCGCGGCGAGAGCCGGGTCGACAGCGACTGGCTCGCCGCCCGCGACAGCGGGATCGAGCTGCGTGACCGCCTCCCGAAGATCGCAGGTGTGGCCGATCGCGAAGAGCCCGAGCGCCGCCGCGCCGAGGGGGACGTGGTCGGCCACACCTGCGACGCGGACCGGGCAGTCCAGGACCGCAGCCATCACCTCGCGCCACAGCGGAGACCGGAAGGCCCCACCGGTCAGGCGGATGCTGCCGATCGGCGTCAGCTCGGCCAGCCGGTCACGGACACCACCGAGTTGCAGGCAGACGCCCTCGACGGCGGCCCGGACCAGGTGGCCGCGCGAGTGCTCGCTGCGCAGCCCCAGGAACGCGCCCGGCGCTGCGTAGCCCTGCAGCGGGGCCTCGTCGGCCAGCAGGTAGGGCAACATCACGAGACCGTCGCTGCCCGGCGCGATCCGCCCGGCGAGATCCAGGAGCGCAGGCACGGCACTGTCGTCACCGAGGACACGCCCCGCCCACCGCACGACGTTGCCGCCGTTGCTGACCGCGCCGCCGACAACCCACGCGTCGTCGGTCAACGCAGCGCAGGAGAACGTCTCGACCGGCTCGGAGAGGGGACCCTCGACGACCGTCCGCAGAGCCCCGGTAGCCCCGAGCGTCAGCCCACCGACGGTGTTGTCGATCGCCGCCGCGCCCAGGCTCCGCAAGGGACCGTCTCCCGCGCCGACGACGACCGGTGTGCCGGAGGGCAGGCCCACCGCGCGCCCGGCCGTCGGCGACAACCGCAGCACCGCCGTCGTGGGCAGGACCGGGGGCAGCTGACTCTCGGACAACCCGGCGAGATCGAGGACGGCGGTACTCCAGCCCCGACGGTGCACGTCGAACATCCCGGTGCCGGACGCCGAGGACAACTCGGTCACCAACATTCCGGTGAGTCGATGGACCACATAGTCCTTGAGGCCGATCCACCACCGGGTCGCCGTGCACAGGTACGGCTCGTGCCGGGCGAACCACAGGAGCTTGCAGAACGGGTTCATCGGGTGCACAGGTGTGCCCGTCAACCGGTGCAGCTCCCGGCTCTGGCCGGACAACCGCAACTCACGGGCCGCCTCCGACGACCGCATGTCACGCCGGGTCAGCAGCGGCGTCACCGGCGTCATGGCCGCGTCCAGCCCGATCAGGCCGTACCTGGCGGAACTCAGCGCGAGGGCGACCACCTCCGCCCCGGCGGTGCCGGCCACACACGCGGACAGCGCCGCCACTGTGGCCGCCATGAGCACGTCCGGCTCCTGCACCCGCCAGCCGGGCATCGGCTCCAGCAGCGGGTACTCCCGCGTGGCGACGTGTCGTGCGGTGCCGTCCAGTGCGAACGCGACAGCCCGCACGGCCCTGGTGCCCACGTCGACCCCGACGATCACCCGACGCTCCGGCCCCATCCGCACATGGTCGAGCGGTGCTCACTGGGGCGGCAAGCGGTTGCGCGCAGTTGTCGTCACCGTAGGTCCGCCGGCGCTCAGACCAGGAACTCCTCCCGCATCCGCGCGCCCAGGTTGATCCCGCCCACGGCCCGGGGGCCGGCCGGGTCGTGCACGGCGACGGTGTTGTTACGACGCATCAGCTCCCGGACCGCGGGCGGCAGTCGCGGCGGATCGTCCATGGCCGCGAGGACCCGCCCAGCACTGACGATCAGTCGATCGGCCAGGGTGGCGGCGTCGGTGTCCACCCGCACCCGGCCGTACTCCCAGCCCGACGTGGTGAGGTCGAGCACCTCGAACACGCGGGTCACCAGCGGGTTCGGGTCGGTCACCCGGTCGAGCCGGGGCGCCCGGTTGCCGACCACAGTGACGGCGGCGGCCACCTGCGCGTACGGGTGGAAGCCGCACGGCAACGCGAACAGCGGCCAGCGCAGGGCCGGGCCGGCCTCCTTCCACAGCGGCCGGTAGTTACGGCGGTGCACCAGCAGCCGTCGGCCCGTCCGCCGGTGGATCTCCTGGGCCTGGGCCTGAAGGTCCACATGGGCCTCGTCGGCGACCTGACTCACGATCCGGGTCGCCACCACCAGGCCGTCGTCGCTGTCGAGCGAACCGGTGAGCGCGTCGACCTGCTCGGTGAACCGGATCCGCGCGTGGGAGCCGTACCGGGACTGGACGTCGTGCAGCAGCGCCTGCTGGCGTCCCGGGTCGAGCTGGACCTTCCTACCGCCCAGCAGTCGACGGAGCCAACGCATGTCGCCTCGATTCAGCAGAGCCGTCGCGGACGGCGGCAATGCTAGTGCGTCGACCGTCCCTCATGTTCCCAAGGGGGGCTGATCGGCTCCGCTCGCGGAGACGGCGATCACCGTCGACGTGGCGTGATCAGCCCCGATTCGTACGCCCACACGACAAGCTGGGCCCGGTCGCGGCAGTGCAGCTTCGTCATGGCCCGGTTGACGTGTGTCTTGGCGGTCAGCGGACTGATCACCATGCGCGCGGCGATCTCGTCGTTGGTCAGCCCGCGGGCGACCAGCTCGACGACCTCCTGCTCCCGGGCGGTCAGCACGTCGCGTCCGGCCGTCGGCACCGCCGGCGGTGGGCCGGCCACGAACTCACTGATCAGCGTGCGGGTGACGGTCGGCGCGAGCAACGCGTCGCCGCGCGCGACGACGGTGACGGCGTGCAGCAGGTCGGTGGGGTCGGCGTCCTTGAGGAGGAAGCCGCTGGCGCCCGCGCGGAGGGCGGCGAACACGTAGGAGTCGAGCCCGTAGTTGGTGAGGATGAGAACGCGGACCGCGGCGAGGTCGGGATCGGCGGCGATGCGCCGGGTGGCCTCGATGCCGTCGAGGCCCGGCATCTGCACGTCCATCAGGACGACGTCGGGGCGCAGACATCGCGACAGGTGGACGGCAGAGGTGCCGTCGGTCGCCTCGCCGACGACCTCCAGATGGTCCTCGGCGTCGAGCAGTGCCCGGAAGCCGGCGCGCATCAGCGCCTGGTCGTCGGCGAGCAGCACCCGGATCATCCCGGCTCCTCCCCGCGGCGGGCGGTCACCGCGCACCGTCGAGCGGGAAGGTGGCCCGCACGGTGAACCCGTGGTCGTCGTGCGCGGCGGCCCGCAGCGTGCCGCCCAGTGCGCTGACCCGCTCCCGCATGCCGCGCAGGCCCACGCCGGGCGTCGGGGGCTCGGCCGGCGACGCCTGGCCGTCGTCGATGACCGCGACGGTCAGCTGCGCCGGGGCGTACGCCACCTGGATGTGCGCGGTCGCGGGGCCGGCGTGGCGGGCCACGTTGGTGAGGGCCTCCTGGATGACCCGGTACCCGGCCTGGTCGACCTCGTCGGGCAGGTTTCCGCGCTGACCGGTGACGGTCACCTGCACCGGTACGCCGACCGCGCGGGTCCGCTCGGCCAGCTCGTCCACCCGGGCCAGCCCGACGCGATCGCCGTCGGTGGGTGCGCGCAGGACGTCGAGGGTCGTGCGCAGCTCCCGCATCGCGGCGCCGCTGGCCTCCTGGATCGCCAGCAGCGTGGGCGACGGTGTCTCGCCGTGCTTGCGGGCCAGGTGCACGGCGATGCCGGCCTGCACCTTGATCACCGAGATGCTGTGGGTCAGCGAGTCGTGCAGGTCGCGGGCGATGCGCAGGCGCTCCTCCCCGGCGCGCCGCAACGCCATCTCCTCGCGGGTGCGTTCGGCCTCGATCGCCCGCTGCTCGACCTGCTCCAGGTAGGCCTGGCGCTGCCGTGCGACGAGTCCGGCGACGTTGGCCGCCACGAACCAGCCCAGCAGCAGGGCCGTCCGCTCGGCGACGAGTTGGCCGGGGCGGCCGGCCGGCGCCATCGAGATGTCGCGGGCCAGGAAGCCACCGAGGAAGGCGAGGCTGGCCACGGCGGCGGCCCACCGATGCCCCTGCCAGGCGGTGACGTAGACCGCGCCGAGCACGGGAAACGCGGCGGACACCCCCGGGTGCACGCGGACGTGAACGGCCAGCATGGCGACGGTGACCACGCCCAGCGCCACCACCGGGTAGCGCCGGCACGCCGCCAGGCCCACCGCCATGGCCAGGACCAGGGCGACGTCGAGCACCTCGACCGGCGCGGCGTCCGGGGTGAGCACGGCGTTGCCGAGCAGGAGGACGCCGAGGGCGAGACCGCCGAGGGCGTACGGGAGGTCGCGGCGCATGGTCGCACTGTAGAACGGCAATCGTCGGTGCAGCATCCCGCGCGCGTGGTACCTGCGGCGTACCACGGGCGCGGTATCCACGGCGCGGCAAGTGTCTGCGGCGGAACGACGCTTTCCCGGTCCGCCGGCACAAGCATCGAGCCCATGACATACCGCTTCTTCACTCCCACCCCGACACGGGCGGCCACCGGCCTCACCGCAGCGGTCTACCAACAGTCGCGCGACGACTTCCTCGGGCCGTTGCCGACCTTCCAGGCGCTCTCGGCCGTGCCGAAGGTGCTGGCCGCGACCTGGGCACTGATGCGGGAGGCGCTACTCGCCGGGAACGCCCCCCGGGTCGACCGCGAACTCGTCGCGGCTGCGGTGTCCAGGGCCAACCGCTGTCAATTCTGCGTCGACGCCCACGTGCTGCTGCTGCACGCGCTGGGTGAACCGAGGCTGGCCGAGGCCGTCGCCCGGGGCGAGACGCCATCCGAGCCGGGGCACGCCCAACTCGTCCGCTGGGCGCAGGCGAGCCGCAGCCCCAGGGCCGCCGACTGGACCAGCCCGTACCGCCCGGAGATCACCGGCACCCTGCTCGCCTTCCACTTCATCAACCGGGTCGTCTCGGCGTTGCTCGACCCCGATCTGCTCCCCGGTGGCCTGCAACGGTCCCCACTGGTGCGTTCGGTCGGGGGTCGGCTCTACGCCAAGGCGGCCCGGGAGTCGAAGGAGCCCGGCCGGAGCCTCCAGCTCCTCGACGCCGATGCGACGGCAGCGCCAGCCTGGGCGGGGGACAGCCCGGTGGGCGTCGCCTACGCGTCGTTGCGCAACGCCGCCACCCGGGGCGGAGATCTGCTGGGCGACGTGGCGCGCGAGACCGTCACCGCGACAGTGCGCTGGGAGGACGGGCGGTTCCCGGCCCGGCCCGCGGACTGGGCCGTCGACCTGGTCCGGGATGTGCCGGGCACGGACCGCATCGGGACGCGGATCGCGTTGCTGGCGGCGTTCGCGCCCAGCGCGATCAGCCCAGGGGACGTCGCGCTGTGGCGGCTCTCCCACCCCGCCGACGCCGACCTCGTGCGGTTGGTCGCGTACGGGGCGATCACGGCCACCGATCACGTCGCCCAGGCCCTCGCCTCGGCGCACCTCTAGGAGGTAACCCATGCGCAAGGCACTCGTCGTCATCAGCTTGCTGTTGCTCGTCGCGTTCGCGGTGCAGTTCGTTCTCGCCGCCGTGGGCGGCTTCACCAGACCCGCCGGTGAGGACGCGTACGCGCTGCACAGCGTCAACGGCATGGCGGTCATCCCGATTCTCACAGTGCTCACCGCAGTGTTCGCCGCGCTGGCGAAGGCGCCGGGAAAGCTCATCGGACTGGCGATCCTGCCGATCGGCCTCGTCCTCCTTCAGCCGCTCATCGCCATGCTGGCCGAGGCGTCCACTGACGCGTCGGGTGTCAGCACTCCACTCGGCCTGACCATCGGCGGGTTGCACGCGCTCAACGGAATCATCGCGGTGCACGTCGTGGTCGGCGTGCACCGGGCGGCGCGCAAGCTGGCCGGCATGGAACGGGCCGACACCACTCGGGTGCCCGCCCGGGAAGCGGAGCCGGCATGAGCACCGGGTCGCTGCTCGTGGCCGACCTCGTGATCGCGGTCATCGCGACCGCCGGCTGGCTGGGGGGTGGCGCCGCGTCCGCCGCCCGCCGCCGCCCGCTCGCACTGGGACTGGCTGCCGTCGCGCTGCTCGCCACGCTCGCCCGCGCGATCACGATCACCGCCCTCGCGCGCGCCGGCTGGTGGTTCGCCGCGGAGAAGATCTTGATCGCGGGCCCGCTGTCGCTCGCGGCGGTGGGCGTCGCCGGTCCGCGGTTGCTGCAGGCCCCGGGCGACATCCGGGCCGTCGCGCTTCCGCTGCTCTTCGCCGGGTACGCCACGAGCAGCGCCCTGCTCGTGACAGTCCTGCACGGCTATCCGCCGCCGGCCGGGGCGGGGCTGCTCGCGGTCGCCGGGGTCGTCGCGGCGACAGTGGTCTCGGGACGTGCCCTCGGCGCGCGCCCATCCCGGACGGTGTCCCGGGTGGCCCTCGCGGTGGCCGTCGCGGCGCTGCTGACCGGAGTGGGGCTCACCGTCGCCCCGGGCGCCGCGCCCGCCGTCCCGCACGACCACGCCCATCCGGCGACCCGGATCGCCGACGAACCTACCCGGCGGTTCACCCTGACCGCCGGGACCGCCACCGTGGACGCGGACGGCCGGAACGTCGCGGCCTGGGCGTTCAACGGGCAGGTACCCGGGCCGGAGCTGACCGCCACCGTCGGCGACGTGGTGGAAGTGACGCTGCGCAACCGGGACATCGGCCGCGGCGTCACAGTGCACTGGCACGGGTACGACGTGCCGAACGATCAGGACGGTGTGCCCGGGGTGACGCAGGCGGCGGTGCGGCCCGGGCAGGAGTTCGTCTACCGGTTCCGCGCCGATCAGGCCGGAACGTACTGGTACCACACGCACTCTGCCTCCGACGTCGGCGTGCGGATGGGTCTCTACGGTGTGCTGGTGGTGCGACCAGGGCCGGTGACCGGCCTCGACGTCACAGTGCCGGTACACACCCTGGCAGGCCGTCCGTTGCCCGCGCCGAGAGTGGAGCAGGTCGAGGCCGGCGTGCCGGTGCGGTTGCGACTGATCAACACCGACAGCACGACGCACCGCTACGCAGTGGCCGGTACCGCGTTCCGGGTGGCCGCGATCGACGGCGTCGACCTGCGGGGTTCGACGCCGCTGGAGGACACCGCAGTGCTGATCCCGGCCGGGGGCCGCTACGACCTGGTCTTCACCGCGCCGGCGACCCCTGTGGCGCTGTTCGTCGACGGACGCGCGGTCTACTCGACCGGACCGGTGTCGACGGCGACCAGCGCCTGGCCGGTGCTCGACCCGCTCGGCTACGGCGCGACCGCCGCGGCGCCCTGGTCCCGGTTCGACAAGACGTTCACCCTGGTCCTCGATCGCGGCCTCGACCTGCGCAAACTGCTGCCGCGGTACGCCCACACCGTCAACGGCGCGGCCGACCCGGACATCCCACCGCAGGTCGTACGCCGGGGCGACGTCGTCCTGTTCACGATCGTCAACCGGTCGCAGATCGTGCACCCGTGGCACCTGCACGGCCACCACGTCCTGGTGCTGGCCCGCGATGGCGAGCCGGCGGCCGGAAGCCCGTTGTGGCTCGACTCGTTCGACGTCCGTCCGGGCGAGGTGTGGAAGGTGGCGTTCCGGGCCGACAACCCGGGGGTGTGGGCCAACCACTGTCACAACCTGGCCCATGCCGATGCCGGGATGACCTTGCATCTCATGTACTCGTGATCGCGGTTACCGGTAGTTTTCTGTCATGACTGAGGACACCTTCCGTTCGGTGGCGATCGAGCGCACCAGCCTGGGCAACTACGTCGTGCGGAACTCCCGTGGCGGGTCGGTGTCGTTGGGCACGGGCGAGGACGGCAGTTTCACCCCTGTGGAGTTGCTGCTGGCCGCCATCGGCGGTTGCACCGCCGTGGACGTGGACCACATCACCAGCCGTCGCGCCGAGCCGACCGAGTTCACCGTCGCCGTCACCGGTGACAAGATCCGGGACGAGGCCGGCGGAAACCGGATGCGGAACCTGCGGGTCGAGTTCACAGTGACGTTCCCCGACGGCGCGGACGGCGACGCGGCCCGTACGGCGCTGCCCCGGTCGCTGCAGCAGTCGCACGACCGGTTGTGCACGGTCTCCCGTACCGTCGAGCTCGGCACTCCCGTGGTGATCGCCGAGGCACCCGGGCCCAGCGGAGACTGATCGTCGCTGAGCCCGGCTACTCAGGTTCGTGCGGTCCGTTCGGGTGAGGATGACGGCATGCGTCGACTACTGGTGCCACTGCTGATCGTCCTCGCCGCGGTGGCGGCGTGCGCCGAGCCGAACGCCCAGCCGGGTCGCTCGGACCCGACGGCCGCGGCGCCGGCGCCCACCGCACTGCTCGCCGACGGCAGCGTCCCGTGGGCCGACCTGAAGATCACCGACGAGGACCTCAACGGGCGGCCCGCCGCCCCGAGGACGCCGGCCGCCGGCAGCGAGCCGTGCCGGGCGGAGCAGCTGACCGGCCGGCTCACCAGCTGGACGCGGCCCGGCACCGGCGGTGAGACCCCCCGGGGCTTCGACGCGGCCATCGGCAAGCTCATCGGCGAAGTGGACGTGCGGAACTCGTCGACTGTCGAGTGCACATTGCAGGGCGAGGTGCCCACGACCATGCTCGCCGGCGGCCGCGAGATCCCGATGCTCTACACCCACGGCATCAACGAGGAGGGCCGCACCCGGGTGGTCGCCGTGCCGGCCGGTGGCCACGCCAGCCTACGTCTGGACTGGTCCGGGCCGTTCTGTCAGCCGACCGTCGTGCCGGTGGAGCTCGCGATCGAGCTACCGCACGACGGCGGCACGGTGCGCGCGCCGGTCACCGCCGACGAGCGTCCGGGTTGTCCGCAGGGGGAGGGGGTGAACCCCCGGGCGCGAGCGACGCTGTCCGCGAGTGGGTTCACCGAGCCGGTGGCGGTGTCGAGGCCCCCGTCCTCGCCGCTGGACCGGCTCACCGTCGCTGTCCAGGGGCCGGCGACCGCTGCGGCCGGGTCGCGGCTCACCTTCCGGGTGACGCTCGGCAACCCGACCGACGGCCCTCTCGCGCTGGACCCCTGCCCGGGCTACCTCGTCGAACGGTTCTCGCTCGGCGACGCGACGAACGACGCGGTGAACTCGGCCCAGCTGTACCGGCTGAACTGCGGCCCGCTCCCGCAGATCCCCGCCGGCGGCAGCGCCGTGTTCGAAATGGTCGCCGAGGTGCCGGCCTCGATGCGGGCCGGGCGCGAGCTGACGGTGACGTGGAAGTTCTACCTGCCGCACTACGTGCAACGGGGAGATCAGTTTGGCGTGCTCACAGTGACGGTCGTCTGAGGAGCGTCGTCACCGGGCCAGCCGCACCGGAAAAGTCGACGTGAAAAATGAGGGATAGATGAGCTTGAGGGTATGGGAGCGCTCCCGTAACATGCGTGACGCGGCCTGTTAACGCTCACAATCGGTCACCGCACAGCGACCGCCACCAATGTATAGGCCGCCGTCCCGCGAGGAGGGTGCTATATGGCCAGATCCAGAGCCACCAATGTCGGTCTGGTTGCTGCCGGCGTCGGTCTACTGGTGTCGTCGACAGTCGTCGCGGCGCTGCCGGCTGTCGCCGCGGCCGAGGGTTGTTCGGTGAACTACGCCGTGTCGTCGCAGTGGCAGGGCGGCTTCGGCGCCAACGTGGCGATCACGAACCTCGGTGATCCCTTGAGCAGCTGGACGTTGACCTGGTCCTACGGCGCCGGACAGACGGTGACGCAGTCCTGGAACACGTCGCTGACACAGAGCGGGTCGGCGGTGACGGCGAAGAACGTGGGCTACAACGGGGCGGTCCCGACCAACGGCACTGTGTCGTTCGGGTTCAACGGGTCCTGGACGGGCAGCAACCCCGACCCGACGAGCTTCGCCCTGAACGGTGTCGCCTGCACCGGCGGCACGACGACCCCGCCGACGACCCCACCGCCGACCGATCCGCCGCCGACCACCCCGCCGCCGACCACGTGCAACCTCCCGTCCACGTACCGCTGGTCGTCGACGGGCCAGCTGGCGACCCCGAGGTCGGGCTGGGTGTCGCTCAAGGACTTCACCGTCGCCCCCTACAACGGCCAGCAACTCGTCTACGCCACCACCCACGACACCGGGACCAGGTGGGGCTCGATGAACTTCGGCCTCTTCACGAACTACTCGCAGATGGCCTCGGCCAGCCAGAACGCGATGAACAACGCGACAGTCGCGCCGTCGCTGTTCTACTTCGCGCCGAAGAACATCTGGGTGCTCGCCTACCAGTGGGGTGGGCCGGCGTTCTCCTACCGGACCTCGACCAACCCCACCAACCCGAACGGCTGGTCGGCCGCACAGACCCTGTTCAGCGGAAGCATCACCGGTTCGGGCACCGGCCCGATCGACCAGGCGGTCATCGGTGACGACCAGAACATGTACCTGTTCTTCGCCGGTGACAACGGCAAGATCTACCGGGCCAGCATGCCGATCGGGAACTTCCCGGGCAGCTTCGGCTCCAACTACACGACCATCATGAGCGACACCACGAACAACCTCTTCGAGGCCGTTCAGGTCTACAAACTCCAGGGCCAGAGTCGCTACCTGATGATCGTCGAGGCAATCGGCTCGCAGGGCCGCTACTTCCGCTCGTTCACCGCCACCAGCCTGGGTGGTTCCTGGACGCCGCAGGCCACCAGCGAGAGCAACCCGTTCGCCGGCAAGGCCAACAGCGGCGCCACCTGGACCAACGACATCAGCCACGGTGAGCTGCTGCGCACCAACGCCGACCAGACCATGACCGTCGACCCCTGCAACCTGCAACTGCTCTACCAGGGCCGTTCCCCCAGCTCCGGCGGCGACTACGGCCTCCTGCCGTACCGGCCGGGTCTGCTGACCCTGCAGCGCTGACCCGATTCGATCAGCACGACGGTCCCAAAACGGGCGGGCTCGGCGTCACGCCGAGCCCGCCCGCACCACACCGGCCCCGGCCCCCGGCGCGCGGTTGGGCCGGCCTCGCCCGGTCCGGCGCTTGATCCACTCGGGTTCATGGAAGTCGCGGTATCTCGGTCGGTCTGACGCCGCGACTTCCTTGAAGGCGAGTCGATCAATCAACGGCCGATCGCATCAGCGGTCCCGAAACTGGACAAAAGCGCGGATCGGCCTCCGTCGAGTCCGCGTTGAGCCCACCCCTCCGGTGCCCCTCGTCTCGCGACCAAGGGCCGGTCGGTTCCGGCGCTCAGGCCGGCGGCGACGTCCGTGTAAGGATGTTGTGTGAGTTGTGAATCAACAATTTCGCCAGCGGTCGATCCAACCGCCTCCCCTCTCGTACTGAAAGCTGAGGGGATCGTGCTGCGAGACTGGCTCGACACCGATCTGCCGCACATGCCGGGCCTCTTCGACGCGCCAGACATGGCTGCGAACACCGATATCCCTTTCCCATTCGACGCGGACGCCTTTCTGGTCAGAATCCGGCGGCGCCGTGCCCAGGGCATTGTCGATCTGGCCGTGACGCGCGACGGCAGGGAGCCGCTTGGCCTCGTCGCACTCCACGCGGCGATCGGGGTGCTGGGGTACGCCATCGGCCCGACGCACCGCCGCCGCGGTATGGCGTCGCGTTCTCTGCGGTTGATGACGAGGTTCTGCCACGAAGAACTCGGCTTCACCCGAGTGCGGCTGAGCATCGTGCAGGGCAATGTGCCCTCGCAGCGGGTCGCTGAGTCCGCCGGATACGTCCGAAGCGACGATGAGGTCATCGAGAGGACGAATGGGTTGGGGCAGTTGAAGCCGCTCGAAACGTGGCATTGGATCGCTCCCGTGACGTCCGGCTGACAAAGAGGGGATACGACACGCGTCATCGGGGGCGGCCGGTGACTGACGAGTTTGGGACGATGCGCCGGTCGACCTACCGACGTCACCCCACTCGAAGGGATCCCCCGCGATGGCAAAGGTCATCTCCACGCTGTTCATCTCGGCCGACGGTGTGGCCGAGATCGACCCGGACTGGCACTTCCCGTACTTCGACGAAAACATGGGCCGCGCCGTCACCGAGGACTATGACACCGCCGACGTGCTGCTCATCGGCCGCGAGACGTACGACAGCTTCGCCGGGGCCTGGCCCGGCCGGGAGGCCGCGGGTGGCGAGGACGCACCGTTCGCCACGCAACTCGGCGACATGCGCAAGGTCGTCGTCTCGCGCCAGCCGCTGGAGTTCTCCTGGCGCAACTCGGAGCTGATCAACGGTGGCCTCCTCGACGCCGTCGCCGCGCTCAAGGCCGACGCCGGCGTCCGGGGAATCCTCATCCCCGGGTCGATCTCCGTGGTCCAGCAACTGCTCGCCGCAGGCCTGGTCGACGAGCTGCGCCTGCTGGTGCACCCGGTGGCCGCCCGTAAGGGCCGCAAGCTGTTCGACGAGGGCGACGCGGCGTACCACCTGCGGCTGGTGACGTCGGAGGCGTTCCCGACGGGCGTCCTTCGCGTGATCTACGCGCCGAGCCAGGCGCCGGCGCCGGACGGCTACCGAAATGCGGGTTAGTGCGCTGCCTTGAGGGCGGTGGTGATACGCCGCCGGAGTGACCGCCACCGATGCGTCCCACACTTTGGACCGGTATTTAGTGAGGGTCATCGATATTGACGGGTGACGTCGGTGGCGACAGGATCTCGGGCACCACCACCCCCGTGATCCCTCCTGGGAGGCGCCATGACCCGTCCCCGCCTGCCCCGCCTGCGGGCAGCCAGCCGGTTGGCCGCACTCGCCCTCGCCACCGCCGGCGTGCTGCTCACCGTCGCCACCCCCGCCAGCGCCGCCGTGCCCACCGGCCGCTACGTCGCGCTGGGCGACTCGTACACCGCCGGCCCGCTCATCCCCACTCAGGTCGACCTCAACTGCCTCCGGTCCAACCGCAACTACCCGTCGCTGGTGGCGGCGTCCGCCGGCTCGTCGTCGTTCGCCGACGTGAGCTGCTCCGGCGCCACCACGGACGACATCCTCTACGGCGGTAGCGGCCAACTGGGCATCACGCTGCCGCCGCAGCTCAACGCGGTCACGTCGAACACCTCGCTGGTGACGGTGCAGATCGGCGGCAACGACATCGGCTTCTCCGGGATCATCGGAGACTGCGCGGAGGCGAGCGTCAGCAGCCCGCTCGGATCTCCGTGCAAGAACCGGTACACCGCCGGAGGTGTCGACCAGTTGCAGGCGCGGATCGTCGCCGCCACGCCGAAGGTCACCGCCGTGCTCCAGGCGGTCCGGCAGGCCGCACCGGGCGCGCGGGTCGTGGTGCTCGGATACCCGGCGATCCTGCCGGACAGCGGTTACGGCTGCTGGCCGGTCGTCCCGATCGCCTACCAGGACGTGCCGTACCTGCGTGGCATCGAGAAGTCGCTCAACGCGATGCTGGCCAGCGCCGCGAGCGCCAACGGTGCCACCTACGCCGATGTCTACACCCCGTCCATCGGCCGCGACGCGTGCAAGGGCAGCGGCACCCGCTGGGTCGAGGGTCTGGTGCCGCAGAACTCGGCCGCGCCGTTCCACCCCAACGCCCGAGGTGAGCAGGGCATGGCCACCGCCCTGCTGGCCCGCCTGAACAGCTGATCAGGCCGTAAACGGCCGAGCCCGCCCCGCCGCCCAGCGGCGGGGCGGGTCACCCCCTGCGGTGCCCGGCACCTCTCGGCACACGATCACCGGTCACCCGGACCGAGAGGTGCCGGTGTGCTTGAGATCGAGGAGTCCGGGGTACCGAAAGATATGCCGAACGTGGGGCAAGTCATCGGAGACCGTTACCGCCTGGTCGAAAGCATCGCCAGCGGCGGAATGGGTGACGTGTGGCGGGCGGTCGACGAAACCCTCGACCGCTGCGTGGCGGTCAAGATGCTGCAACCTCGGTTGGTCACCGACGGCGGCTTCGGTGAGCGGTTCCGGCGCGAGGCGCGGGCCATGGCAGCCCTGCGTCACCCAGGTGTCGCCCAGGTCTACGACTACGGTGAGGTGTCCCGGTCCGGAGCGCCCGTCCTCGCCTACATCGTGATGGAATGCGTGCAGGGGCAGCCCTTGTCGGAGCGGATCGCCGAGGTCGGCCCGCTGGACGTGGCCGAGACGATGTCGATCGCCGCGCAGACCGCCAGTGCCCTGCAGGCCGCGCATGACGCCGGTGTCGTCCACCGTGACGTCAAACCCAGCAACCTGATCATCGAGCCGGACGGGCACGTCGTACTCGTCGATTTCGGTGTTGCGGTGACGCAGGAAGCGGTGAGCCTGACCGGAGCGAACCAGATCGTCGGCACCGCCCTGTACATGGCACCGGAGCAGGTGGCGAAGAACGAGATCACGCCGGCGATCGACATCTACGCGCTGGGGGCTGTCGTCTACCACTGCCTGGCCGGTCGGCCGCCGCACCAGGGCGAGAATGCCGTCGCGGTGGCGCTGCGGCATCTCGAGGAGGAACCGTCGCCGCTGCCCGGAGACGTTCCGGCGGAGGTGCGACGTCTCGTCGCCACCGCGATGGCCAAGGATCCCTCCCAGCGATTTCCGACGGCAGCGGCCATGGCCAGTGCGGCGCAGACACTCGCGGGCCCGTCCGACCACGCGCTGTCCACTGCGACCGGGGCGACCGGGATCGGGGTGCGGACCGAGGTCACGGCTGCCCGCCGGTCGGCCCTCGGCGGCTCGGTGAGCGGGGCGGCCACTCGTGGGCCGCGAGCGCTCGCGGTGCTTCTCGGATCGTTGGCCGCCGCGGCTGCCGTCCTGGTGCTCGCCGATCCCGTCGGGTTCATGCCCGGCCCGACCGGGCGACCGTCGACGCCTCCCGTGGTGCCGCCCACGGTGTCGCCAACGGTGCCGCCGCAGCGGGACCCAGGCCCCGGCGTCGGCGGTGGTGAACCAGCCACCCGCAGTTCCGCGGGCATGCCGGTCCGAGCGCCCGGCTCCGCGACCCCGACCCCGACGCCCACCCGGACCGGGGGCGAGGGGACGGTGGACCCGTCGACGCCGTCCGGTGGTAGCACTGCGGACGCGCCGAGTCCCACCGCGTCCGAGAGCGCGCCTGCGGAGCCGACGGAAGGCCCGACGGCAGCCCCGACGGGCGGAACGACGGCGGCACCGACCGCGGAAACGACGGAGAACCCGGCGACGGACCCGACCTCGGCACCGTCGGCGGACGAATCGACGGCCGGAGGAGGGACCGCGGTGCCGCAGGTGTGACCGACGGTGGCGACGACCACGTCTCGCGACGGGACCGTGCCCGCAGACTCCGCCCTTTGCTCTGCACCCGCGGAGGCGCCATTCAGCGGCAGGCCGGTGGTGCCTCGGCGGGTGCAGAGCAAAGGGGCACGTCGAGCGGGGTCGGCCCAAGGCCGTCCCTGGACGCCGAGGCGGACGGGGGATTGCCTGCCGAACGCAGTCTGGCGTGGCGGCCGAGGCCGCCACGCCAGTGGTGCGATGTCAGGAACCGGTCGAGATCAACTGGTGCGACAGGTGACCGTGGGCCAGTTCCAGTTGCCGTTGGCCATGATTGTTACGCCGAAGTTGTTGCCGTTGCCGTTCGGCGTCGCGGTGACGGTGCCACTGTTGCCGTTGACGGCGGCGTTCCAGCTGTTCTGGATGCTCTGGCCGCCACCGAGGCCGAGGCTGACGACCCAGTTGTTGGTGCCGCTGACCGCGACATTGAGGTTGAACCGGTCACCCCACTGCTGGCCGGCGGAGAGCGTCGCGGTGCAGTTTCCGGTCCCCGGGTTGCCGGTGGTGGGCGGGGTGGTCGGGTTGCCGCCGCCGCTGCCCTCCCGGACGGTGATGTCGGAGCTTCCGCTGCTCTGGTAACCCTCGGTGGCCATCACCTGGTAACTGTGGTTGGTGCCGAGGTTCAGGCCGGCGCGGGCCCAGGCGTCGAAGTGGTTGGCGGTGGTGATGGTGCCACTCGAGCGCTTCTGCTGGCGGACGCTCCAGAACTGGTAGAACGTCTGGTTGCCGTCGATCGACGGGGCGTTGACCCGCTGGCTGCGGAGGATGTCGTACGTGCCGCCGTCGGTGGTGACCGTGCCCATCCGCTGCGCGCCGCTGCTCGGGTTGTAGGTGCCGAAGTTCTCCACCACGTAGTACTCGATGAGCGGGTTGCGCGTCCACCCGTACAGGGCCAGGTAGGTGTTGTTGTTGCCCGGGTTGTAGCTGCCCGAGTAGGTGACCGTCCGTCGGTTACCGGTGGCCCAACCCTTGCCGCCGACCCAGTTGTTGGTGCTCCGGTCCCAACTGCTGGTGTATCGGCCGTCCGCGCGCAGCGTCATGCTGGCGTTGCCGCTGTCCTTCCAGAACGAGAAGTAGTACCCGTTGTGCGTGCCGGTGAGGTTCGAGGTGAGGGTCCGGTCGGCCTCGGCGTACGCGTTGGTGGCCGTCATCGTGCCGGCGACGGCCACGACGGCGGCGCACGCAGCGCCCAGGAGCAACCGCATGCGGCCGCGGCCTCTCGGTTTGGTGTGGCTGGTGTCGGTCATGGAACTGTTGCCTCCTCTGACGGCTGGCGGGGGCCAGCGGCGCGGTACGCCTCGGCAGGCTGCCGGTGGTCGGGTGACGGCCACGGCGTCGTACCGCTCGGTGGTGGTGGGCCGGTCGTCCTGCACGACGACCGGAGAAAGTGGGTCGTGGTGGCTGGTGCTGACGACAATCGAGCGCCGTCGATGGCGACCGTATTAACCCAGCCGTCTACTTGTCAACAATTTTCGGAAACAGGGTGGCAACACCGCTGTCGTCGCCGAGCGGCATCCATCCAGGTCAGTAGTCGATCAGAGCTCAGGGCCGTCGTCACGGAGTCGTGATGGCGGAGCGCCGGTCCGAGTGGAGGCCGCCGAAACTTCCGGAGACTTTCCGGACCGCATGCCGGTCAGCGACGCCCGCGGGCGTTGAGCCGGGCGGCCTGGCGGGTCAGGTGGTCGCGTTCGGCGAGGTTGGGGGCCTGCTGGGCGGCCTCGGTGTACAGCCGCGCCGCCCTTGCCAGATCGCCGTCGCGCTCGTGCAGGTACGCCGCCACCGCCGTGTACCGGGGCAGCGCGTCGTCCACCGCCGCGAGCGCCGCCAGGCCGGCCCGGGGACCGTCGGCCGCCCCGACCGCCACCGCGCGGTTGAGTCGGACGACCGGGTTGTCGGTCAGGCGCGCGAGTTCGTCGTACCACTCCACGATCTGCACCCAGTCGGTCTCCTCGGCGGTCGGCGCGTCCGCGTGCAGCGCCGCGATGGCGGCCTGGGCCTGGAACTCACCCAGTTGGTCGCGGGCCAGGGCCGCCTGCAGGATCTCGACGCCCTCGGCGATGGAGCGGGTGTCCCAGCGGCTGCGGTCCTGCTCGGCGAGCGGCACCAGGCTGCCATCGGGCGCGGTCCGGGCGGCGCGCCGGGCGTGGTGCAACAGCATGAGGGCGAGCAGCCCCGCCACCTCGGGGTGGTCGATCGCGGCCGCGAGCTGCCGGGTGAGCCGGATGGCCTCGGCGGCGAGGTCCACGTCACCGGAGTAGCCCTCGTTGAAGACCAGGTAGAGGACGCGCAGCACGGTGGCGACGTCACCGGGTCGGTCGAAGCGCAGCCCGGAGACGGTGCGCTTCGCCCGGCTGATGCGCTGCGCCATTGTCGCCTCGGGCACCAGGTAGGCGTGGGCGATCTGCCGGGTGGTCAGCCCGCCGACAGCGCGCAGCGTGAGAGCGACAGCTGACGACGGCGTCAGCGACGGGTGGGCGCACAGGAAGTAGAGCTGAAGCGTGTCGTCCACCGTGCGGGCCGGCCCGGGCGCCGGCTCCTCGTCGACCAGGTCCTCGCGCCGACGGCGAGCGGCGTCGGCGCGGGCCGCGTCGAGGAACCGTCGCCACGCCACAGTGGTCAGCCAGCCCTTCGGGTCGCGCGGCGGGTCGCTCGGCCAGACGCGGACCGCCTCGACCAGGGCGTCCTGCACGGCGTCCTCGGCCGCCGCGAAGTCGATTCCGCGGCGGACGAGGATCCCGAGGACGCTCGGCGTGAGGCTCCGCAGCAGCGTCTCGTCCATCGGAGCCGTCACTCCGTGATGGTGGGCGGCTCGCTCAGGAACGGGCGCAGCTCCAGCCACTCGTGGATCGGCTTCCCGCCTGCCCCGGGAGCGGCTGACAGCTCACCGGCCAGCTCGACGGCCCGGTCGTAGCTGTCGACGTCGATCACCATCCAGCCGGCGATGAGGTCCTTGGTCTCGGCGAAGGGGCCGTCGGTGACCGGCGGGCGGCCCTCGCCGTCGTACCGGACGAATGTCCCTTCGGGGGCGAGTGCCTGACCGTCGACGAACTCGCCGGTGCCCTCGAGTCGGGCCGCGAAGTCGCGCATGTACTGCATGTGGGCCGAGATCTCCGCCGGGGTCCACTGGTCCATCGGCACGTCGTTCACCGCGGCGGCCGGGCCGCCCCGGTAGTGCTTGAGCAGTAGGTACTTCGCCATCGTGATGCTCCTCGGGTGCTGGTGGTGACCCATCGTGGTCACGTTCACTCCGGGGACGAAGCCGGTCGGCACTTCTCGACATGGCTGTCCGATTTTTTTCCTCCCGCAGGTTAACCTCGGGTGAATCGTCCGCCGTTGGGGCATCACGAGCGGCGCAAAACTTGATTCGTTCCAAAAAAGTGAGCTAGTGTTCGTACCCGTGATGTCCGACTTCGAGGCGCAACTGCGGGCTGCCTCGTTGCGCGTGACCCGGCCCCGATTGGCGGTGCTCGCGGCGCTGCGCGACCACCCGCACGTCGGCACCGACGCGGTGATCGAGCTGGTCCGGGCGGACCATCCCACGGTCTCCCACCAGGCGGTGTACGACGTGCTGCGCGTGCTCACCGACGCCGGTCTGGTGCGGCGCATCCAGCCGGCCGGGGCGACCGCCCGCTACGAGTCCCGGATCGCGGACAACCACCACCATGTCGTGTGCCGTTCCTGCGGCGCCATCGCCGACGTCGACTGCGCCGTCGGTCACGCCCCCTGTCTCACCGCCTCCGGCGACCACGGTTTCACGGTCGACGAGGCGGAGGTCGTCTACTGGGGCACCTGCCCCGACTGTGCGACCGAACGCACGCCCCAGAGATCCGCAAGCTCGGAAGGAAGCACATGAGCGACACCCAGGACAACGGCCCCACCAGTGCGCAGGGCGTGGACCAGAAGGCAGCGGCCGGCTGCCCGGTCGCGCACGACTCGGTCACCGCGCACGGCAGCGAGAGTGAGAACCCGGCGATCGACTCGCCGACCCCGAAGACCGGCGGTCGTCCGCGCACCAACCGGGACTGGTGGCCGAACCAGCTCGACCTCTCGGTGCTGCACGCCCACTCGTCCAAGGGCAACCCGCTGGGCGAGAACTTCAGCTACGCCAAGGAGTTCGCGAAGCTCGACGTCGAGGCCCTCAAGCGCGACATCGTCGAGGTACTCACCACCTCGCAGGACTGGTGGCCGGCCGACTTCGGCCACTACGGCGGCCTGATGATCCGGATGAGCTGGCACGCCGCCGGCACGTACCGCATCGAGGACGGTCGGGGCGGCGCCGGCGACGGTGGGCAGCGGTTCGCGCCGCTGAACAGCTGGCCGGACAACGCCAACCTGGACAAGGCTCGCCGGCTGCTCTGGCCGGTGAAGCAGAAGTACGGCCAGAAGATCTCCTGGGCCGACCTGCTCGTGCTCGCCGGCAACGTCGCCCTGGAGTCGATGGGCTTCAAGACCTTCGGCTTCGGCTTCGGTCGCGAGGACGTCTGGGAGCCCGAGGAGATCTTCTGGGGTCCGGAGGACACCTGGCTGGGCGACGAGCGCTACGCCTCCGAGAAGGAGATGGCGGCCGGCGTCGGCTCGACCGAGATGGGGCTCATCTACGTCAACCCGGAGGGCCCGCGCGGTAACGCGGACCCGGCCGCGGCGGCGCACTTCATCCGCGAGACCTTCGGCCGGATGGCGATGAACGACGAGGAGACCGTCGCCCTCATCGCCGGTGGTCACACCTTCGGTAAGACCCACGGTGCCGGCGTCGCCGACAACCACGTGGGTCCGGAGCCCGAGGGCGCCCCGCTGGAGGCGCAGGGCCTGGGCTGGCTGAGCACCCACGGCAGCGGCAAGGGCGCCGACACGATCACCAGTGGTCTCGAGGTGACGTGGACCGACGTACCGACGCAGTGGAGCAACCGCTTCTTCGAGATCCTTTTCGGCTACGAGTGGGAGCTCACCACCAGCCCCGGCGGCGCGAAGCAGTGGGTCGCCAAGGACGCCGAGGCGATCATCCCGGACCCGTTCGATCCGGCGAAGAAGCACCGGCCGACGATGCTCACGACCGACCTGTCGCTGCGCGTCGACCCGGCGTACGAGAAGATCTCCCGCCGCTTCCTGGAGAACCCCGACCAGTTCGCGCTGGCCTTCGCCAAGGCGTGGTACAAGCTGCTGCACCGCGACATGGGCCCGGTCGAGCGCTTCCTCGGGCCGTGGGTCGCCGAGCCGCAGCTGTGGCAGGACCCGGTGCCGGCCGTCGACCACGAGCTGGTGGGCGACGCCGACATCGCCGCCCTCCAGGCGAAGGTCCTGGAGTCCGGTCTCACGATCGACCAGCTGGTCTCCACTGCCTGGGCCTCTGCCGCGAGCTTCCGGCACACCGACAAGCGCGGCGGCGCCAACGGGGCGCGCATTCGCCTTGAGCCGCAGCGCAACTGGGAGGTCAACCAGCCCGAGCAGCTGGCAACCGTGCTGACCACCCTTGAGGGCATCCAGCAGGAGTTCAACTCCGCTGGCGGGGCGACCATCTCGCTCGCCGACCTGATCGTGCTGGCCGGTTCGGCCGCCGTGGAGAAGGCGGCGCGGGACGCCGGCGTCGAGGTGACAGTGCCGTTCCGGCCGGGCCGCACCGACGCGACCCAGGAGCAGACCGACACCGACTCCTTCCGGGTCATGGAGCCGCGCGCCGACGGGTTCCGCAACTACCTGCGTGCCGGCGAGAAGACCCAGCCGGAGGTGCTGCTCGTCGACCGTGCCTACATGCTCAACCTGACCGCGCCCGAGATGACCGTCCTCATCGGCGGTCTGCGCTCCCTCGGCGCCAACGTCGGTGGCAGCCAGCACGGTGTCCTCACCGACCGGCCGGGCGTGCTCACCAACGACTTCTTCGCCAACCTGCTCTCCCCGGGCACCCGGTGGAGCGCGTCGAAGTCCGACGAGCACGTGTACGAGATCCGCGACCTGGCCACCGACGAGGTGAAGTGGACCGCCACCGCGGTCGACCTCATCTTCGGGTCCAACTCGCAGCTGCGCGCCCTCGCGGAGGTCTACGCCAGCCAGGACGCCCGCGACAAGTTCGTGACCGACTTCGTGGCCGCCTGGACCAAGGTCATGGAGCTCGACCGGTTCGATCTCGTCTGACAGGCACCACCGACGAGCCCCGGCTGATCCTTTGAGGGATTGGCCGGGGCTCGTCGGCCTTGCACGGCTGTGTCCCGTTGCACGCTGGCCGATCGGGGTATGGTTGGCGAACTGATACCCCTGGGGGTATCGTCGGTTGTAGGAGGTGCCGATGAAGCTTCGACCGGAGATGACGTCGGATGCGCTGACCAGGCTCAAGCGGGCCCGTGGGCAGCTCAACGCGGTTATCGAAATGATGGAGAGCGGTCAGGACTGCCGGGAGGCGCTGACCCAGCTCGCCGCAGTGTCCAAGGCGATCGACCGAGCAGGCTTCAAGATCATTGCTTCGGGAATGCGGCACTGTGGGGCCGCGCGCGAGCGTGGCGAGGAGCCGGAGATGACCGAAGAGGAGCTGGAGAAGCTCTTCCTGGCCCTCGCCTGAGGCTGCCACCCACCCACGCCGTAGCCCCGGCCCGGGTGGGTGGCGGCGTGCAAGTGAAAACGCGGCAGCAGTGTGCCATTTGCATACCCCCCGGGGTATGAGTGCTTTGTCGAACTTGAAGGAGTGGACATGACAGTTGAGGTTTCCGTCGTCGGGACGTCTTCCCTCGGCGATCGCAGCTACCTCGCCTCCGACGGTCAGGTGGCGATCGTGGTCGACCCCCAGCGGGACATCGACCGCGTGATGTACCTCGCCGGGACCTTGGGCGTCCGCATCACCCATGTCGTGGAAACGCACATCCACAACGACTACGTCTCCGGAGGGCTGGAACTCGCTCGGATCACCGGCGCCCAGTATCTGGTGGCCGCAGCCGACGAGGTCGGCTTCGAGCGGACGCGCGTCTCCGACGGCGACCAGGTGGCCATCTCCGACTCGCTCCGACTGCGGGTGATCGGTACGCCCGGTCACACCTTCCACCACCTGTCGTACGTGCTGGATGAGGCCATCGACGGCGATTGGCGGCCGGCCGGTGTCTTCACCGGCGGATCACTGCTGTTCGGCACGACGGGCCGCACCGACCTGCTCGGCAAGCAGTACGCCCACGAGTTGGCCCACCACCAGCACGCCTCGGCGAGGCGGCTGGCGGATCTACTGCCCGACGGGGCCGAGGTGTGGCCGACGCACGGTTTCGGCAGCTTCTGCTCAGCCAGTCAATCGGATGCCCCGGAGTCGACGATCGGCCGGGAGAAGGCGAAGAACCAGGTCCTGCGGGTTGCCGCGGACGACTTCGTCACGGAGACCCTCGCCGGTCTGGACGCCTACCCGGCGTACTACGCCCACATGGGCGTGGAGAACCTGGCCGGACCGGCCCCTGTCGACCTCACCCCGGTGAGCCGCGCCGACGCCGCCGAGCTGCGCGAGCGGATGGCTGACGGGCAGTGGGTGGTGGACCTGCGGCACCGCAAGGCGTACGCCGCCCTGCACCTGGCCGGCACGGTCAGCCTCGGCCTGGACGGCCCGATGGCCACCTGGCTCGGTTGGCTGATCGACTGGGGGGTGCCGATCACCCTGCTCGCGGAGACTCCGGGACAGGTCGCCGAGGCCCAGCGTGAGCTGGTCCGGATCGGCATCGACCGCCCGGCCGCGCAGGTCACCGGCGAGGTGGAGCGTTGGGCGGCCGAGCCCGGTCAGCTACGGGAGCTACGGATGTCCGACTTCGTGGCTCTCGCGGCGGCCCGCGCCGGGCATGTCCCGGCCGGCCTCCCTGCCGCGGACGTGGTCCTCGACGTGCGAATGACCAACGAGTGGCGGGCCAGCCACATCGAAGGCGCCCTGCACATCCCGCTGCCTGAACTGCCCATGCGGCTGGCCGAGGTGCCGGTCGGCGCCGTCTGGGTGCACTGCGGCTCCGGCTACCGGGCCACTGCGGCGGCGTCGCTGCTGGCGAACGCCGGCCGCGAGGTGGTCGTCATCGACGACACGTTCGACCGGGCCGAGCGCGCCGGCGTGGCGATGGCCACCGACGCCTGAGCCGAACAGGACGGACCCCGGCCGGCGCCGCGCAGGTGTCGGTCGGATACCCCCTGCCATGTGTGTTGCGACTTGCCCGTGAAAGAGGAGAAATGAGCCCTTCCGAGACCGACCGCCCCGCCACCGTCGATGCCACCGGGCTGCGGGAGCTGATCGACTCCGGCCACGCGCCGCGCCTGCTGGACGTGCGTACCCCGGCGGAGTTCGAGACATCGCACATCCCCGGCTCCTACAACGTGCCGCTCGACCTGCTCAAGGAGCACCGCGAAGAGCTGCGCCGCCACCTGGACGAGGACGTCGTGCTGATCTGTCGCTCCGGTGCCCGCGCCACCCAGGCCGAGCAGACCCTGGCCGGCGTCGGTCTGCCGAAACTGAAGGTCCTCGACGGCGGCATCCTCGCCTGGCAGGCGGCCAACGCGCCGATCAGGCAGGGCACCCCCCGGTGGGACCTGGAACGCCAGGTCCGCCTCGTCGCCGGCTCGATCGTGCTGGTCAGCATCCTCGGCTCGGTGTTCGTGCCGCAGCTGAAGTGGGTGGCCGGACTCATCGGCGCCGGCCTCACCGTCGCCGCTGTCACCAACACCTGCGCCATGGGCATGGTGCTCGGCAAACTGCCGTACAACCGGGGCGCCACCTGTGACCTGGACACCATCGTCGGCCAGTTGCGTGACAGCACCGGTGAACGCGCATGACACCGACCCTGGCGCTGACCATCGGGCTGGCCGTGCTGATCGGCGTCAGCCTCGGGCTGCTCGGCGGCGGCGGATCGATCCTCGCCGTGCCGTTGCTGGTCTACGTCGCCGACCTACCCACGAAAGAGGCCATCGCGACCTCGCTGCTCGTTGTCGGCGCCACCAGCGTGGTGGGCGTCCTGCCGCACGCTCGGGCCAACCGGGTGCGCTGGCGTACCGGCCTGATCTTCGGTTTCGCCGGCATGGTCGGTGCCTACATCGGCGGACGCCTGGCCGGGTTCATCCCGGCGGCGTTCCTGCTCAGCGGGTTCGCCGTGATGATGCTGGCCACCGCGGTCACGATGATTCGCGGTCGGCGCGACACCAAGGGCAGGGCAGTGCCGCACGAACTGCCGATGCTGCGGGTGATCCTCGACGGTCTGGTGGTCGGACTGGTGACCGGCCTGGTCGGTGCCGGCGGCGGCTTCCTGGTGGTGCCCGCCCTGGCCCTGCTCGGTGGACTGCCGATGCCGGTCGCGGTCGGAACCTCGCTGGTGGTCATCGCGATGAAGTCGTTCGCCGGCCTCGCCGGCTACCTGTCCAGCGTAAACATCGACTGGAACCTCGCGGCAGCGGTCACCCTCGCCGCCGTCGCTGGCAGCGTTGCCGGCGGGCGGCTCGCCGGTCGGATCCCCGCAGACGTCCTGCGCAAGTCGTTCGGCTGGTTCGTCGTGGTGATGGGCGTCCTCGTCCTCGTCCAGCAACTGCCCACGGAACTGCGGACCGACCCGCTGTTGTGGACCGGCATCGGTGTCGCCGCAGCGATCTCCGTCGCGCTGACCGTGCTGAGGGGCCGGAGCAAGGTGCGGACGCAGGGTGAGCAGGCCTCCCGCTGAGGTCTCGCCCGGTGCCATCACGGTCCACCCCGATGTCATCGGGATGACATTTCCTGTCCAACGAATCCCATGGATGAATTTTTTATCCAGTTGATCAGCTGGCGAACGGGCCCGTTCATGGCAAGGTGTTGATCTGCCCGGGCGGCGGGCGCGGACCTAGTCACGCGGGAGTCAACGTGGGCCATCCCAACCTGCAGGCCGAGGATGTCGACCAGCACGCCGGAAGCCCTGCGATTCCCCGGCAGCGGGCGGCCCCCACCCGGGCGCCCGGAGCGAGCGCCGCCGACACCGGCATCGCCTGGCGTCCGCTGCGGATCGCAATGATCGGCCAGAAGGGGATGCCGGCGACCTACGGCGGGATCGAACGGCACGTGGAGGAGATGGCCAGCCGGCTCGCCAGCTACGGGCACGAGGTCACCGTCTACTGCCGCCGGAGCTACGGCGAGACACCCGCCGACGGCTACCGGGGCGTACGACTGCGCCAGACCCACACGATCGCGAGCAAGCACCTCGACGCCATCGTGCACGCGGCGACCTCGACTGTGGCGGCCATGACCGCGCGGCCCGACATCGTGCACTACCACGGGCTCGGGCCGGCCCTGGTCGCCCCGCTTCCCCGTGCCCTGTCCCGGGCGCGCGTGGTGCTGACCGTGCACGGGCTGGACAACCAGCGAGGCAAGTGGGGGCTCGCCGCGCGGGCGGTGCTGGGCAGCGCCCACTGGTTCAGCGGGTACGTCCCGCACCAGCGGGTGGCGGTCTCCCAGGGGCTCGCCGCCCACTACGGCGCCCGGTTCGGCCGTCCGACGACCTACATTCCCAACGGCGTGAACCCGGCCCGACCGACGCGGACCCGTCAGATCCAGGACCGGTTCGGGCTGACCCCCGGCGGCTACCTGCTGCTGGTCGGTCGGTTGGTCCCGGAAAAGGCGGCCGACCTGCTGATCCGGGCCTTCCGCCGTACCGAGACCCCGATGCGCCTGGCGATCGTCGGCGGGTCGTCGTTCACCGACGACTTCGTGGACCGGTTGCGCCGGGAAGCCGGGACTGACGACCGGATCGTCTTCACCGGGTTCGCGTACGGCGACCTGCTCGCCGAGTTGTACGGCGGGGCCGCCGGCTTCGTGCAACCGTCCCGGTTGGAGGGTCTGCCGTTGACGTTGCTGGAGGCGTCCGCGTACGGGCTGCCGGTGGTCGCGAGCGACATTGCGCCGCACGTCGAGGTGCTGAAGTCCGACGCCGCCGGAGGGCGGCTGTTCCGCGACGGCGACGAGGACGACCTGGTCCGGGTGCTGACATCGCTGCTCGCCGACCTGCCGGCTGAACGGGCCGGCGCCGTGGCGCTGGGCGAGCGGATCACCGGCAGGTACAGCTGGGACACGGCCGCCCGCGAGTTGGAGCGGCTCTATCTCCGGCTGGCCCCGGAGCCGGGCAGGCGGGCCAGGGCACGACCCGTGGGAGCCGCCCACTGACCGGGCGACGTTCGCCGGGAAGACCCCGGATCAGCCCTCAGGAGGACGGAGCCGTCGGTGCAACGGCCCCTTCTGCCGTCGGGGTGACAGGGCTAGATTGAACCGATCTTGTGCCGGGAAGACATCGGTGGGCCGCGCCCGGCAGCGGCCGAGCAGCGCCGATTCAGTTCAGTGGGATCAGTGGAACAACACACGCAGCAGGTCACTCCGCTCCTGACCAGGCGGCTCGACCCGACCCGCCTCCTCACCGGCGGCGCGGCGCTGGCCGCCGCGGTCGTGGCGGTGATCGCCGGTGTCTCCATGGCGGCCGGTGACCGTCGCGGCATGGTGCTGCCGCTCGCGGCGGTCGCGGGGATCGCGGTGGCCGTCCTCGCGCTGACCCGGTTCGCCGGGTACGTGCTGCTGATGCTCGCGGTGCGTTCCTGCGTCGACCTGTTCAAGCTGACCGGCCCGAGCGCCGGCCAGGCCGACTCCGCCGGAACGGCCCGGGCGGTGGACCCCTCCACACTGCTCGCGGTGCTGTTCCTCCTCGCCGCCGGGCTCTGGCTGGCCGCACAGCTGCGCCGGCACGGGCGGCTGCGCGGTTCCCCGCTCAGCTGGGCCATGCTGCTCGTCGGGGCCAGCAGCGTGGTCAGCGCCCTCGGTGCCAGTCGGCCGGCGAACAGCCTGTTGGAGGCATTACGGATCCTCACCGTGGTGGTGATGTTCGTGGTGCTCGAACAGCTCATGCCGGACACCGCGGCGATCCGTCGGGTCCTGCTCGCCTGCTACGCCTCGCTGGTGCTGGCGCTGGGCTACACCGTCGTCCTGTCGCTGCTCGGCAACCCGCCGGCCGAGGTGAAGGGCGACTTCACCCGCATCAGCGGCACGTTCAGCCAGTCCACCACGTTCGGCCGCTACCTGATGTTCATGGTGATCTTCGGGTTCGCGGTGTACCGCTTCCTGGATCGTCGCCTGCGGGTGTCCCTCGGGGTGCTGCTCGCACTCTCGCTGCTGTTCCTGCTGCTCACCAACACCCGCAGCGCCCTGCTCGGCGCGGCCATCGGCCTGGTGGTGGTAGCGGCGCTGCACCGCAGCAAGCGGATGCTGGTCACCCTCTGCGTGGTGGCGGTCGCCGGGGTGGCACTGGTGCCCGCCGTCGGCGAACGCTTCGCCCAACTCGGCACGTCGCGCGCGGTCGGCGGAGACCCGACCGGAAACACCCTGGCATGGCGGGTCGGCTACTGGACCGAGATCGTCACGCTCGCCGACCGGAACCCGGTGACCGGCATCGGACCGAACATGACCCAGCGCGAGACCGACGAGGCGAAGAAGCCGCACAACGACTTTCTGCGGGCGTACGTGGAGACCGGGCTGCTCGGCCTCGGGGCGTACCTGCTGATGCTGTTCGCCTTCCTACACACCGCGCGGAACGCGCTGCGGCGCGCGCCTCCGGGCAGCTTCGAGCGTGGCGTCGCCGTCGGGTTCACCGGCTGCGCCGCCGCGTTCGTGGCCGTCAGCGCCGCCTCCAACGTCATTTCCAACGTGGTCACCCTCTGGTACTTCGTCGCGTTCGCCGCGGCGGCCAGCGTGATCGCCCGCCAACCGGCTCCGAACCTGACCGGCGAGCAGCCACGAGGCACGTCCGTCCCGGTTTGACTGAACGACAGCATTGGGGAAAAAGTGGAGATCGTCGACTACCTGCGGGTCGCCCGGCGGCGCCTCTGGGTACTCGTGGGCGTGCCGGTGCTCGCCACCGGCGCCGCGGCAGCCATCGTCCTGTCCGCGCCACAGCAGTTCAGCGGGACCGCGTACGTGGCGGCGCCGGCGCTGGTGGGCGGTGCGGCCGGAACGCAGTACACCGGTACGCAGGCAGCGAACCAGTTCGTCGCGGCGTTCGGCGCGGCGGTGACCTCACCCCGCGTCCTCGCCGACGTGGCAGATGACACCGGGGTGCCGCCGGAGCGGCTGCGCGACGGGCTCGCCGTCACCCAGGTCGGCGCGAGCAGCCAGCTGGAGGTGACGTACACCGCCGGTGACCGGGCGACCGTCGCACCGGTGCTGACCGCGACCACCACCCGGGCGCTGGCCTTCCTCTTCTCCTCCCAGGTCGGCATCGCCACCGGCGAGGTCGAGGCGGCAAACGCCGACGTCACAGCGGCGACCAGGGCGATCGGCGAGTGGGAGAAGACCAACAAGGTTTCCCAGCCGGACCGGATCTACCAGGCGACGCTGGGCGAGTTGACCAGCCTGCGCCAGCAGCAGCTCTCCATGCAGGCGGTCGGCAACAGCCGAGGTGTCGACGCGGCGACCGCCGCGATCACCGCCGCGCAGAGAAAGCTCGACCAGTTGGGGCCGAAGCTCCCCGACTACCAGGCCCTGCTCGCCCAACGGGACGCGGCGACAAACGCCCTGTCCCAGGCGCGGGAGGGGTTGCAGGCGGCGCGGGCGCAGGCCCAGGCCGCCGACCCGAAGCAGGTGACAAGCATCGGCGAGGCGCACGAGGTGAGCCGGATGACGGAGCTGGTGCGCACCGCCCTGCCGGTGGGCGGCGCCGGTCTGCTGCTCGGCGTGCTGCTGGTGGGCGTACTCGAACTGCTCTCCCGGGGTCGTGCCGCGGCCCGCCCGGCGGCGGCGACCACCGCGGCCCCCTCGGTGCCGGCGGAGACCGTGACCGCGGCACGACCGTGACCGTCGGAGAACGGGCCGCCGGATGGGTGCGGTGACCGGCCGACCGCCGGCCACGCCGGAGGCCGGCGACCAGCAGGTACGCGGCATGGCCCGCGGTGGTGTGCTGAACCTGGGCAGCGCCGTGCTCAGCCAGGTGGCGCTCTTCCTGGTCATGCTGTTGCTGGCCCGGACCCTGGGGGTACGCGAACTCGGCCGGTACGCCCAGGTGTACGCCGTGCTGTCGCTGCTGGGACTGCTCTCGCTCTCCGGCTTCCGGGCCGGGCTGACCCGGTTCGTGGCGGTGCATCTCGCCGACGACGAGCCGGCCGCCCTCCGGGGCGCGATCCGGCTCGGGATCGGCATCTCGGCAGTGGCGTCCACTGTGATCGCCCTCGGTCTGGCGGTCGGCGCGCCGTGGCTCGCCGACGCCCTGCACGACAGGCAGCTCACCACCGGCCTGCGGCTGGTGGCGCTCTGCCTGCCCGCCTCGACCGTCTGCGAGGCAGCGCTCGCGGCCACCCGGGGATGGCGCACGCAACGGGCCTACGCGCTCATCGGCCAGGTCTACGAGCCGGCCGCCCGGCTGGTGCTCACCGCGCTGGCGCTCGCCCTCGGGGCGGGCCTGACCGGCGCGTTCTGGGCGCTGGTGGTGGCGAGTTGGAGCGCGGCCGGGCTCGCCCTCGTGGCGCTCGCCCGGATGGTGCGCCAGGTGCCCGCCGCCCGGCCCGCGTACCGGCCCGGCGAGCTGTTCCGGTTCTCCACGGTCAGTTGGGTCTCCTCGTTGTCGTCCACCGGGCTGATCTGGGTGGACGCGTTGCTGCTCGGCTTCTTCGACTACGGTCCCGACGCGATCGGCGTCTACCACGTGGCGACCCGGCTGGTCACGATCGCCGTGTTCGTGCTGGCACCGGTCAACGCCTCGTTCGGTCCGCACCTGGCGCACCTCTACCACCAGGGCCGACTGGACGAGGTACGCCGGATCTACCGGGTCGCCACCGGCTGGGTGCTCCGACTGTCGCTGCCGGCCTTCGTGGCGTTGCTGGTCTTCCCGGAGCAGCTGTTGCGGCTGGTCGGCGGGCCGGGTCTGGCCGGCGGCGCGGCGGTGACTGTCGTGCTGGCGCTCGGCCAGCTCGTCAACGCCGCCACCGGGCCCTGCGGAACGCTGCTGAACATGTCCGGCCGGGTCTCGGTGAACATGGTGGACAACCTCGCCGCCCTGCTGCTCAACGTCCTGCTCAACCTCTGGCTCATCCCGGCGTACGGCATCCTCGGCGCGGCGGTGGCCTGGGCGGTCTCGCTGGCGGCGGTGAACATCGCCCGGGTCTGGCAGGTGCGCGCGCAGGTGCACACCGTGCCGGTGACGGCGGGCATGGTCAAGGGCCTGGTCGCCGCGCTGGTCGCGATGGGCGTCGGGTTCGGTGTGCGCTGGCTGGTCGAGGGCTGGACCGCGCAGCTCGCGGTCGGCCTGGCCGCGATCGGGGTGGCGTACCTCGCCGCGGTGCTCGCCCTCGGGCTCAGTCGGGAGGACGTCATGGTGTTGCGCTCGGTGACCCGCCGAGGCGGTCGACGTCGCGCCGCCAACCCCACCCCCGCCGAGGTCCGCTCGTGACCGGCGGCGCGCGGCGTCAGGTCACCGACCGGCTGCGCCGGGGGGTACGCGCGGCGCGGGCCTGGGGGCGCGCGGCGCGACCGGGAGAGCCCGGTCCGTTGCCCGACTTCCTGGTGATCGGGGGGCAGCGCTGCGGCACCACGTCGCTGTACCACCACCTCGCTGCGCATCCCCGGGTCCGGGTGGCCAGCGGCAAGGAGTTGCAGTACTTCAGCGTCCACCACGGTCGGGGGGAGCGGTGGTACCGGGGACACTTCCCGCACCTCGCCCCGGGCGAGCGCACGTTCGAGGCGAGCCCCTACTACCTGTTCCACCCGAGCGTGCCGGCCCGGGTCGCGGCGACCCTGCCGGAGGGCCGCTTCGTCGCACTGCTGCGCGATCCGGTGCAGCGGGCCTACTCGCACTACCTGCACACCCGCTCGTACGGCGTCGAGCCGCTGTCCTTCGCCGACGCGCTCGATGCCGAGGAGGAGCGGCTGGCGCGGGCGACGCGGGGCGGCCCGGACAACCCCGGCGCGCACCGGGCGTTGCGCAACTATTCGTACGCGGCCCGGGGCCGCTACGCCGAGCAGCTGCACCTGTGGTTCGCGGCGGTCCCGCGTGAGCGGATCCACGTCGCACGGACCGAGGACCTGCACGCCGACCCGGCGGGCACGTACGGCGGCATTCTGCGCTTCCTCGGCCTGCCGGCCTTCACCCCGGAGGTGTTCACCCGGCACACCCGTCGCGTCGACCCGGGCGTCTCCGAGCTGACCCCGGCCCTGCGCGACCGGCTGGGCGAGCACTTCGCGCCGCACAACGAGCGCCTGGCCGCCCTGCTCGACTGGCCCGAACCCTGGCCCGGCTAGCGCACGCTGGTGGTCGCGTGGGCGGTCAGGCCCTACCGGACGGCGGCGAGGATCCGCTCCACCGGTTGGTCGGCGCGGAGCAGGACGGGGACGTCGGTCACTGTGGTGCCGCCACCGGCCGCGCCCAGCGGGGAACCCACCGCCCCGGTCCGCCCGCCCGGCGCCGCGGGCACGGTCACCGGCGTGTCCACCGCCGACCAGAGCACCAGCGTGCTCGATCCACCCCTGACGAACGCGACCCCGTTCAGCCGGCCGGCCACCGATGCGGGCAGCGGCGTGACTGTGGCGCCCCGGGCCGCGTCGGCCAGTGCCGCCAACATCCGGCCGGCCTCCCGTTCGGTGCCGTCCGGGTCGAGCAGGCCGTAGCGGACCTCACTGCCGGCCGCGTTGTTCGGGTTGTACGCCAACGGCAACCAACTGATCTCGCCGATCCCACCGGCGGCCAGCAGGGTGACCGTCTTGACCATCTCGGCCGCCCGGCTGGCCGGGTCACCGTCGCCGTCGCGCCAGAACTGCCCGACCTCCCACGCCTGGATCGGGGTACCCGGCGGTGTGGTGGCGCGCAGGTAGTCCAGCAGTGGGGCCACCCCGCTGAAGTGCTCGTAGAAGTGCACCTGCCGGACGTCGACTGTGCGATCGGTCAGCAGCGACTCGGTCACCGCCAGGAAACGTAGGCTGCGGCTGTTGGTTTCGGTGCCGAGCGCCCGGCGCAGCTGCGCCTCCCCGGTCACCGCCGGGATCTGCTGCCCACGGGTGCCGACGCGGCGTTGGAAGTACGCCTGGTAGGCGGCGACGGCATCGGGCACCCGACCGGCGCGTAGCAGCCGGTCGGCGACACCCATGCCGTACGCCACGCTGCTGATGCCGGAGTCGACCACCCGCGCCTTCGGGTCGGTCGCGCGGATCGTCTCGGCGGCGGCCCGGACCAGCCGCGCGTAATCCTCGGGGCTGCCGGCCCAGTAGCTCGGCGCGTTTACCTCGTTCTCGATGGCGTACTCCCGCACCCCGTACGGACCGTAGCGCTGCACCACCGAGCGGACGAACCGCTGGTACGCCCCGAGGTCGGTGGGCATCGCCGACTCGGTCTTGTTCGCCGCGCCCCGGGTGAAGCGGGCGGTGCCACCGGTCGCCCAGCACACGCCGGTGCGGATCTTCAGGTGCACTGTGATGCCCAGCTCCCTGCTGCGCGAGGCGATCTCGTCCAGCCCGGCCCAGTCCACCTGCCCCGAGGTTCGTTCGATCTCGCACCAGGAGATCTCCTCGTACGTGGCGGAACCGGCAAGCCGGCGCAGGTACGGCCCGAACTGCTGGTACCGCGACCAGTCCCAGTGCGCGCCGAACGGGTTGCTCACCCCGCCGACGGTGCTGGTGGCCTCGGGTGCCGCCGTCGCGGAGGGGGTGGCGGCCGGTGGCGGATCGTCGTCGCCAGCGGTGCAGCCGGCGGTGAACAGGAGCGTGGCGGCGACGGCGGCGGCGATCGCACGCAGCCGGCCCGGGCGGGTCATCGGTAGCCCAGAGCGCGCAGGGTCGGACCGGAGAAGACCCAGACCAGCAGGCGGAGGAACGGGTCGAGCTCGCGACGGTAGCTGCCCACCCGGGAGCCGTAGATCGGCGCGGTGACGCTCGCCGCCGCCCGCCGCCGCTCCGCCTCGGTGGTGTACTTCTGGGCCACGTCGTGCTGCTTGCTGTCGTAGTCGAGGATGCCGTCCTCCCAGGGCTCGCCGAGGAACTCGAAGAGGCCCCGCATCGTCTTCTCCGGTTCGCTGACCGCCTGCTCGTACCGCAGCTCGTAGTAGCGGTCCGCCGGCAGGGTGGCACCGACCGCCCGCGCGGTGCGGATGTAGCGCGGCCACTTCACCACGCACTTCACAGCGGACCAGTAGCCGAAGCGTTTGCGGTGCGAGACCACCACGTCGCGTCCGTCCCGGATGAGGTGCACGATCTGGGCGTCCGGGAAGACCTCGGTGACGAAATCGAGCGACATCGCGTACAGCGGGGTCTTGTCGGCCCACCGGGTCTTGCCCCGCGCGGCGGCGTAGTCGGCGTGCACGCCGCCGAAGAAGTCCCGGATCCGGCGCAGCCAGTCCTCGCGCGGAAAACCGAAGCGGGCCAGTCGTTCCCAGTCCCGGCCGACGATCCGTCGTAGGTCCGGCAGGAACCGGGTCTCCGGGCCGCAGCTGATCCGCGAGTGCGAGTCGAGGACGAGGCGCACCATCGTGGTGCCCGACCGTTGGCACCCGACCAGGAAGATCGGCGCGGTACGGGTTCCGGTGTCAGCCACTGTCGACCGCCTTCGTCGTCTCGGATCGGGCGTCGGCCGCGGCGCGGTCGAGCCGGTCGGTCAGCTCGTCGCAGAGGGCCCGGACGCGCGGGTCGACAGGTAGCCGTCGCTCACCCGTCGCGCCGTGCGACCCGCGCGGGGCGATGTGCGCGTGCAGCCGGGGGTGGTAGGGGAAGTCGAGGAACGCGCAGAGCCGCCGCACCTGCGCGGCGGGCTCCGCGACCAGGCTGTCGTAGCGGCAGAGCAGTACGTCGGCCCGCTGGTCGAGGCCGAGCTGGAAGACGAGCGAGTTGCGGACGTACCAGAACAGCGCCGCGCCGCTGTGCGGGTCCAACCGTTGCGGGTCGTGGGCCCGGATCAGCTCGACGGTGTCGGCGTCGAGCCGCTGCCCCTGCCACCGGCGGCCGATGCTGCCGTCGGCGATCGCCCGCAGGGCCCGCAGGTTGGCGTCACCGAACTTGGCGACCTCGGAACGGGCCCGGTCGTCGACGTCGCGGTAGACCCAGAGCGCGCGCCCGGGTGTCGGCCCCGGCAGGGCCAGCAACTGGTCCACGCGGTGGCTCTCGCAGAGCGGCTTGACCAGGACGTACGCGTGTCGGCTGCGGTGCAGGGTGGCGGTCAGCACCGGGTCCGGGCGGAGTTGGAAGCGGTGGAAGAGGGTGCTGTCGTTCTCGTTGCGGACCTCGACCTCGGGGGCGGCGTCCAGGCCCCGGACCAGCATGTTCGTGCCGGAGCGTTGCAGGCCGACAAGGTAGACGGGCATCGCCGAGCCGGGTGGGCGCCCGGCCCGTCGTCGCCAGCGTCGCTTCGCCACTGCCGTGCCGATCCGGTCGACCGGGTTGAGGCGGTCCTCCTCGATCAGCCGTCCGATCCCCTCGGTACGCGCCCAGCGCAGATGCCGCCGGACCCGCCGGGCGGTGTACGCGAGCGCGGAGACCTCGTCGTCGGCTGCCACGGGTCCTCCTCGTCGGGCACCGGCCCGGCCCGACACCACAGCGGGTGCGACCGGCGGCAGCCAGGCTATCGGGAGATCATGGCGGGAGGCCAGGCTGCGGACCGCACGGGCAGACGAAGATCACCCGTTCAGCCACATGCCAAACGTGAGCTGGACTCGCCGACCCGCCCTGCATACCGTGGGCCCTGGCCGGGGCGGGCAGACCCCGGTCACCACCTCCGGGCCCGGTTCGCCCGATCGACGTGAGCAGGCCGAGTCGATGCGCGTGCTGCATGTGAACAAGTTCCTCTACCGCCGTGGCGGCGCCGAGGGGTATCTGCTCGATCTCGCCGACCTGCAAAGGGCCGCGGGTGACACTGTCGCCTACTTCGGCATGAGCCACCCGGAGAACGAGTCACCGCTGCCGTACGCCGCGCGGTTCCCATCCGAAGTGGAGTTGGAGCCGGCGCCGAGCGGGCTACGGCCCCGCGCGGTGGCCGTCGGCCGGATGCTGTGGTCACCGACGAGCCGCCGCGGGCTGGCCCGGGTGATCGACGACTTTCGGCCGGACGTGCTGCACCTGCACAACATCTACCACCAGCTCTCCCCGTCGGTGCTCGCCGCAGCCCGCGCGGCCGGTGTGCCGTGCGTGCTGACCATGCACGACTACAAGCTCGCCTGCCCGAGCTACCAACTGCTCGACCGGGGCCGGCCCTGCCAGGCGTGCGTCACCGGTGGCCCGTTGCAGGCGGCCCGTCGTCGCTGCAAGGACGGATCGCTGTCGCGCAGCGGACTGCTCGCCGTCGAGTCCTGGTTGCACAGGCAGTTCGACGCGTACGACCCGGTGCGGCTCTTCATCAGCCCGAGCGGGTTCCTGGCCGACGTGATGCGCCGCGCGGGCGTCTACCCGGACCGGCTGCGGGTGGTCAACCACTTCGTCGACCTGACCGGTGTGGCGGCCAAGCAGACGCCCGGCGGCGGTGTCGTCTTCGCCGGCCGGCTCGCGCCGGAGAAGGGTGTCGACGTGCTGATCGAGGCGGCCGCCGCGCTGCCGGACGGGGTCAGCGTGGACGTCGCCGGAGACGGCCCGGCCCGCCCGGAACTGGAGGCGCTCGCCGCACGCCGGGTGCCCGGCCGGGTCCGGTTCCACGGCCGCCTCGACAAGCAGCGCCTGCACGAGCTGATCCGCTCGGCGGCGGTGGTCGCCGTCCCGTCCCGATGGCACGAGAACCAGCCGATGGCGGTGCTGGAGGCGTTCGCCTGCGGTGTGCCGGTGGTCGCCACCGACCTGGGCGGGCTTCCCGAGCTGATCGAGTCCGAGGTGGACGGCCGCGTCGTCGCCGCCGACGAGCCCACGGCCCTCGGCGACGCGCTGAACGACCTGCTGGCCGACCCCGAGCGGGCGTACCGGATGGGCCGGGCCGGCCGGGCGAAGATCGCCGCCCAGTTCGCCCCGGACCGGCACCTGGACCGGATCCGTGGGCTGTACGCGGAGGCCGCCGAGGCGCTGCCGTCGCCGCGGCGGGCCGGCCGGGCCGCCGCCGGTGGGGGAGCGGCCCGGTGAAACCGGTGCGGGTGCTCTACCTCGCCGGCAGTGGTCGCAGTGGCAGCACGCTGGTGACCACTGTGCTGGGACAGTTGCCGGGCTTCTTCGCGGCGGGCGAGCTGCGGTACCTGTGGCGGCGCGGCATCCTGGAGAACCGGCAGTGCGGCTGTGGCTCCCCGGTGGCCGACTGCCCGCTCTGGACCCGGGTGCGCGCCGACCTGACCGATGCCGACCCGGCCGGGATCGCGGCTCGGTTGGCCCAGCGGCTGCGGCTGCGGGGGTTGCCCACACTGCTACGCCGCCAGCGCCGGGGGCAGCCTCCGGTCGTGGGGCACCCCGACGACACGCAGCTGGCCCGGCTCTACGCCTCGATCGCCGAACACGCCCTGGCCGGCCGGCCGGACGGTGTCATCGTCGACTCCTCCAAGCTGCCTCCGTACGGTGCCCTGCTCGGCAGCCTGCCCGGCATCGACCTGTACGTCCTGCACGTGGTGCGCGACCCGCGCGCCACCGCGTACTCCTGGCGTCGCCGGCGCCCCCTGGACGGGCCCGCCGACGACCAGCTGATGAGCCGGCCACCGGTGGGCAAGGCCGCGCTGCTCTGGCTGGTCTGGAACACCGCGGCGGTACGACTGTGGGGCGACCGCCGCCGTGCGCCCGGCCGCTACCTGCGGGTGCGGTACGAGGACTTCGTTGCCGACCCGCCCGGCACCACCGCCCGGATCGCCGCTTTCGTCGGCGCGACCCCCGACGAGCTGCCGTTCCCGACACCGGCCACGGTACGGCTCACCCCCACCCACTCGGTGGCCGGCAACCCGTCGCGGCACCGCACCGGGCTGGTCGACGTGGTCGCCGACACCGAGTGGGTGACAGGGCTCCCCACCCGCGCGTACGCAGTGGTGACCGGCCTGACCGCCGTTGTCCTGAGACGGTTCGGCTACCCGTTGCGACGCCCGGCGGCCACCTCTCCCGCCGCCCGCCTCACCGCGGACCCGGCCGTCTCCCCGTCACCCGCCACCCGGCAGGAAGGCTGAACGATGCTCTCACTGGTGGTGGGCACCGGTCGCTGCGGTTCGACACTGGTCCAGGAGGTGCTCTCCCGGCATCCCGCGGTCGGCTTCGTCTCCGGCCTGGACGACAAACTGGCCCGGCTCAACCCCAAGGGCAGGTTCAACGGCGCGCTCTACCGGCGCTCGGCACCGCGCCCGGCGGGAATGACCTCGCTGCGGCACAGCCGACGGTTGGTGGAGCGGGGCCGACTCCGGGTGGCGCCGTCGGAGGCGTACCACCTGCTCGACCGGCAGGTGCTGGCCGGCTTCTCCCGACCGTGCCGGGACCTGGTGGCCGAGGACCTGACGCCGTTCGTGGCCCGGCGGCTGCGGGCCTTCTTCGACGAGCGGATCGCGCGGCAGGGCTGTCAGCAGTTGGTCCAGCACGTCACCGGGTGGCCGCGGACCGGCCTGCTGCACGCCGCGTACCCGGAGCTGCGGGTGGTCAACGTGGTGCGCGACGGCCGGGCGGTGGCCAACTCGTGGCTCCAGATGGGCTGGTGGGACGGGTGGCGCGGGCCGGACAACTGGATCTACGGCCCACTCCCGTCCGACCTGCGGGAGGAGTGGGTCGAATCCGGTCGTTCGTTCCAGGTGCTCGCCGCGCTGGGCTGGAAGATGCTGATGGACGCCTTCGCGCAGGCCCGGTTGCGTCACCCGGCCGGCCAGTGGTTGGACGTGCGCTACGAGGACCTGGTCGAGCAGCCGCGCGAGCAGGTCGGCCGGATGCTCGACTTCCTCGGGCTGAGCTGGTCGGCCACCTTCGAGAAAGGCTTCTCCCGGTACGACTTCACCATGGGCCGCGCGGAGGCGTACCGGGACGAACTCAGCCCGGCGCAGCTCGCCGCGATCGACCGGGTGCTCGAGAAGCCGCTGGCCGAGTGGGGCTATCCGGTCTAGGTCGGCGGTCCAGGGCGGTCCGCAGCGGTCAGCGCGCCGGCCAGGTGGCCATGGCCAGTTCCGCGGTATCGGTGAGCTCCGCCGCCGTGGCGCCATCCCGGGCGCGCTGGGACATGCCGTGCATGACGGCCGTGAAATACGCGGCAAGCTTGCGGGGGTCGGCCGTCGCCGGTAGTTCGCCCTCTTGCCGGGCGGTTGCCAGGCGCTTCTCGAAGGTGCCGACGCTGGCGTTGCGCAGGTCGCGCATGTAGGTGGCGACATCGGTGTCGGCCGCGGCCGCGCTGCAGAGCAGGTTTCCGGCCGGCGTCTCGGGGTCGGTGTACATCGCCGCCGCGTCGAGCAGGATGCGGCGGAAAGCATCGAAGGCCGTCGGCTCCCTTGCCATGGCGGCCCAGATGAACTCGCCGGCCGGGGAGCGACCGTACGCCTCGATGACCTCGTTGAACAGGGACCTCTTGTCGCCGAACGCCGCATAGAGGCTGCCGGGCCGGATGCCCATCTCTCGGGTCAGGTCGCTGATGGAGGTCCCCTCGTACCCGTTCTCCCAGAACAGGCGGGTGGCGGCCGCCAGCGCCGCCGCCCGGTCGAAGGTCGGCGGCCGGCCTCGCCGTACCTCTGGTGTATCCATGCCCCCATTCTAGAGCGATCGCTCAAAAGCGGGTCGGAGACTTGTTGGTAGATCACTCAAGAACGAGCTACGGTTCCTCTTGAGCGATCATTCAACAAAGGAGCGGTCATGTCAGGAGCACTGCAGGACAGAGTGGCCGTCGTCACCGGCGGCAGTCACGGGATCGGCCGGGCGACAGTCGAGCGGTTCGCCCGTGACGGGGCGACTGTCGCCGTCGGCTACGGCCACGACGAGGCGGCGGCCCGCGACACGGTGGAGCGCATCCGCAAGCACGGCGGACGTGCGTTCGCCGTGCACACCGAGCTGGGCACACCCGGCGACGCGGCTCACTTCTGGGAGACCTTCGACAAGGCGGGCCGGGAGTTCGTGCCCGACGGGAAGATCGACATCCTCGTTCACAACGCCGCCAAGGGAAGCTTCGCCCGGCTGGCCGACCTCCCCGAGGACGAGTTCGACCAGGTGATGGCCGTGAACGTCAAGGCGCCGTTCTTCATCACGAAGCTCGCGCTGCCGCGACTGCGCGACGGCGGCCGGATCATCAACGTCTCCAGCACCGCGGCCAGAGTCGGAAGCCCGGATCTGCTGGCCTACGGCGTCAGCAAGGCGGCGCTGAACTGGTTCAGCTACGACATGGCGCTGGATTTGGGCCCCCGCGGGATCACCGTCAACTCGGTGTCACCCGGCATCGTCATGACCCGGAACAGCCAGTACCTTGTCGACAATCCGGAACTGGCGGCGCAGCAGACGGCACGCGTCGCCCTCGGCCGGCTCGGCGAGACGGACGACGTGGCCAGCATCATCGCCTTCCTCGCCTCCGACGAGGGGCGCTGGGTGACCGGTCAGGTCATCGACGCTTCGGGCGGCACCGCGCTCTGAGGGCTGGCCCGGCTAGCGCGGATCCTGCCGGCACGACCGTTCCGTTGCGCGTACCGGCCGGGCTATCGACGGACGTCACGAGGGGCGGCTAATCTTTGGCCCCACACCATCGATGTGAGGAGATGCGATGGCGCGCCGTACCGGCCGACCCTCCTACCAGCTGGACAAGGCCGACGTGCGCCGTCAGCGCACAGTGCGCTTCGCGGCCGTCGCAGGCGTGATCGCACTGGTCACCGCGCTCCTCGGCGGGTTGATCGGCTACCAGGTGGGCCGTCCGGACGCCACCGAGGCGACCATCGCGAGCCTCAAGGAGGCCGAGGCGAAGCGGGACGCCCAACAGATCGTGGAGCTGATCGAGACGGCCCGACGGGTCCGCGACCAGGTCGCCCCGGTCCTGACCGGCATCAAGACGGAGACGACCGGTGGACGTGCGCCGGATCCGGCGAAGGCACGCCAGTGGCAGGAGGTCATGCGCCAGGCGGCCGAGCCGTTCGCCGACCCGCCGTCGGGGACCACCGCGACCAACGTGGCGCGCGGGGGGTTGCGCGGAGCGGTCCAGCAGGCGTCGCTGGCCGTCGACGCCTACGCGCTGGCCGCCGGTGTTCCGGCCGCGCAACGTGCGGCCCTGCTGGACGTCACGGCGCGGCAGGCCGCCGAGGCCGCGACGATCTGGTCGGTAGCGGCGACCCAGCTCGACCAGATCAGCGTGGACGCCGGCCATGGTCACCAGCACGTGTTCCTGGACACAGATCCCCACGAGGGGGCCCTCACCCCGGACGGGGCGGCCGAGGGAACCGGTGGCTGAAGCACCTTGCGGGGTAACTGTCGGGTTTGCCGGCGGCGCACGACGTGCCGCGTCGGCCGAGCGCTCGTGCCTTGATCTGGGGGCGACGCGCCGAATCGGGTACGGTCGCTTATCGCAAAGTCTATGAACCAGATTGGCTTTCCGTGTATTGGAAGCCGCATCGGAGGGACACAGCCGTGAGGTTCCCAAGCGCCGTCCGTCAGGCCGGTCTCGTCGTGGCCGTCGCCGCCCTCGCGCTGACCGCGGGTTGCGCGAAGAAGGACGACAGCGAGGTCCAGGCGAGCGGCGTCAAGCTGGTCGCGGCGGGCAAGCTGACCGTCTGCACCCACCTGCCGTACCCGCCGTTCCAGTCCAAGGACGCCAGCGGCAAGGTGACCGGCTTCGACGTCGAGATCATGGACCTGGTCGCCAAGGAGCTCGGCGTCGAGCAGACGATCATCGACACCCCGTTTGAGGGGATCAAGTCCGGCCAGGACCTCAACACCGGCAAGTGCGACGCGGCTGCCGCCGGCATGACCATCACCGACGAGCGGCGGAAGGTGATCGACTTCTCCGATCCCTACTTCGACGCCACCCAGGCGATGCTGGTGAAGACCGGCAAGCCGTACAAGTCGCTCGACGACCTCAGGGGCAGGAAGCTCGGCGTCCAGGCGGCCACCACGGGTCGTGACTACGCCAAGAAGCTCGAGGCGGAGAAGGGCCTGAAGCTCGTCGAGTTCGAGGACCTCGCCGCCCTCCAGCAGGCCGTCGCCAACGGCCAGGTCGAGGCCGCCATCAACGACCTGCCGGTCTGGACCGAGTACCTGAAGAAGAACCCGGGCGGGTTCGAGGTGGCCGCCGAGTTCGACACCGGCGAGCAGTACGGCTTCCCCGTGAAGAAGGACGCCAACCCGGAGCTGCTCAAGAAGATCAACGAGGTGCTGGCCAAGGCCAAGCAGGACGGCACGTACAACACGATCTACGAGAAGTGGATCGGCAAGCGGCCGACCGCCTGAGCCGCATAGCGGCCGAGCGCCTGAGCATCGCGCAGTACCGGAGGGCGTGCGCCCCGCGCGCCCTCCGTGTCGGCAACCTCCGGGAAGGCAACGAGCAAACGTGAAGCTGCGACGCCGCCAGCGGGAGCGGCTGTCCCTCGGGCTCCAGTACCTGGTCTTCATCGCCATCATCGCGACGGTGCTCGTCGCCGCCGACTGGGACAGGCTGGCCGACGCGTTCTTCCGCGTCGACATCATCAAGTCGATGTTCCCGACGATCATCACCGTCGCGCTGCGCAACACCATCCTCTACACGCTCGGCGCGTTCGCCTTCGGCCTCGTGTTCGGCACCATCCTGGCGTTGATGCGACTGTCCCGGGTGGCGCCGTACCGGTGGGTGGCGACGGCGTACATCGAGCTGTTCCGGGGTCTGCCCGCGCTGCTGGTGCTCTTCCTCGTCGGGTACGGCATCCCGATCGCCTTCCCGGAGCGCGAGATTCCGGGTGGGGTGTTCGGTTCCATCGCGATCGGCCTCGGGTTGACCGCCGCCGCGTACATGGCGGAGACGATCCGGGCCGGCATCCAGGCCGTGCCGAAGGGGCAGATGGAGGCGGCGCGGACCCTCGGCATGTCGCACTTCACCGCCATGCGCACGATCGTCATTCCGCAGGCGTTCCGGATCGTGATCCCACCGCTGACGAACGAGCTCATCCTGCTCACCAAGGACTCGTCGCTGGCGTACGTGCTCGGGGTGACGGCGCAGACCATCGAGATCACCAAGTTCGGTCGGGACATGCTCAACGACCGGGTGAACGCGACCCCGCTGCTGGTGGCCGGCCTGGCCTACCTGGTGATCACCCTGCCGCTGTCGCAGGTGGTACGACGCCTCGAACTCCGCTACGCCAAGGCTCGGTGACCTCGATGACGACCACCCCATCCCGCCCCGCCGTGGAGATCCGCGACCTGCACAAGTCCTTCGGCCCGCTCAAGGTGCTCAAGGGCATCGACTTCGAGGTCGGCCAGGGCGAGGTGGTCTGCGTCATCGGTCCGTCCGGCTCCGGCAAGTCGACCCTGCTGCGCTGCGTCGACCTGCTGGAGGAGCCGACGGCCGGCAAGATCTGGGTGAACGGGGTCGAGATGACCGACCCGGACGTCGAGATCGACGCGGTCCGCAGGGGCATCGGCATGGTGTTCCAGTCGTTCAACCTGTTTCCGCACCTGACCGTCCTGAACAACCTCACGATCGCCCAGCGGCGGGTGCTCCGGCGAGGTCGGGCCGAGGCCGAGCGGATCGCGCGGGCCAACCTGGAGCGCGTCGGGCTGACCGACAAGGCCGACGCCTTCCCGGCGCAGCTCTCCGGTGGGCAGCAGCAGCGGGCGGCGATCGCCCGGTCGCTGTCGATGGAGCCGAAGTTGATGCTCTTCGACGAGCCGACCTCCGCGCTCGACCCGGAGCTCGTCGGCGACGTGCTGACCGTCATGCGCAAGCTGGCCGAGGACGGCATGACGATGATGGTGGTCACCCACGAGATGGCGTTCGCCCGCGACGTCGCCGACCGGGTCGTGTTCATGGATGGTGGCGTGGTGGTCGAGCAGGGGCCGCCGCAGGAGGTGCTGGGCGCGCCGAAGCACGAACGGACCCGTGCGTTCCTGTCCCGGGTCCTCGACCCGACCCACGTCGCACAGCTCGGTGGGCCTGACCAGTCGCCGGACCCGCCAGCGGCCGCCGCCCTGCCGGCAGACGACCGCCACCAGCTCTGACTCACAGCTCCCGTACGTCCTACCCGCCGGGTTGCCGCATCGACGGCAGCCCGGCGGCTGTTTGTGTGTCAGGACTATGTCAATCGACGGACGTCGTGATGTCAAGGTAATCTTTTTGCAATCAGAGCTGTACTTTCGTCGATGGATTACATAAGTTGCTGTCATCCATCGAAAGTTCTGAGTCTTCCGAGCAAAGCCCGCGACGAGCCTCACCCTCAGTCGTGCCACCGCCCCCGCGCTCGGCGGTCGATGCACCCTGCCCTCGTCGCGTCTTCGCCCGGTCGGGAACGGAGACCCATGGACGATCACGCTGGTGGCCCTCACCGCCACCTGTCCCGCAGATCGCTGATCGCCACCGGCGCGCTCGCCGCCGGGGCGTTGGGCGCGTCCGCCCCAACGATCGGCACCGCGTTCGGTGGCAGCCCCGCCCGGGCCGCCGCCGGTGTCACCAAGAAGATCACCATCTACGCCGAGCAGTTGCCCGGCAACCTGTTCGGGTACGGCCTGGCGCCCGGTCAGGCCACCGTCCCGGGCCCGATCCTGGAGATGTACGAGGGTGACACCCTGGAGATCACCCTCGTCAACACCACCGACCAGCGGCTGTCCATCCATCCGCACGGGGTGGACTACAGCACCGAGTCCGACGGCAGCCCGTTCAACGCCTCGTTCAACAATCCCGGTGAGACGCGGACGTACGTCTGGCGCTCCCACGAGATGGTGGCCGCGGCGGGCCGGCGCTACATGCCGGGCAGCGCCGGCTACTGGCACTACCACGATCACGCGATGGGCACCGACCACGGCACCGGCGGTGTCGCGAAGGGACTCTACGGCGCGCTGATCGTCCGGCGGCGCGGCGACATCCTGCCGTCGAAGCAGTTCACGGCCGTGTTCCACGACATGATGATCAACAACAAGATGGCCCCGGCGACCCCGATGTTCGAGGCGAACCTGGGCGAGCGCGTCGAGTGGATCGCCATCGGCCACGGCAACCTGTTCCACACCTTCCACCTGCACGCGCACCGCTGGGCGGACAACCGCACCGGCATGTTGGAGGGACCGGCCGACCCGAGCCTGGTGGTCGACAACAAGGACCTCAACCCCGGCAGCTCGTTCGGTTTCCAGGTGCTGGCCGGGGAGGGCGTCGGACCCGGCGCGTGGATGTACCACTGCCACGTGCAGACGCACTCCGACGGCGGCATGGCCGGGATCTTCCTGGTGCGCAACGCCGACGGCAGCATGCCGCCGGGCGCCGAGGAGGCGATCCACCGGTTCCAGGGCCACACCCACACGCACGGAAGCTGACCGAACCGAAAGTGGGGACGGGCATGACCCGAAAGTTACGACGAACCCTCGCCGCGGTAGCGGCCTTCGCGACACTGATCCCGGCGACGACGGCGGCCGCGGCCGCACCACGAACGGCTGTCGCCCCGCAGGCGGCCCAGCCGCAGCGGACCGCGGTCCTGGTGTTCCACGGCCCGGTGGTCGAGCAACAGGACCCGGTTTCTCGCGCGGTGGACACCATCAGACAACTTGCTGCCGTCCATGACATCGATGTCACGGCCACCACGGACCCGGGTACCTTCACCGCGGCCGGGCTGTCCGCGTACCGCAGCGTGGTCTTTCTCTCCGCGACGGGCGCCGCGCTGAACCGCGACCAGGAGTCGGCGCTACAGAGCTACGTCAAGGCCGGCGGCGGTTTCGTCGGCATCGCCGACGCCGCCCGCGCCCAGGTCGACTCCACCTGGTTCACCGGTCTGATCGGCACCCGCCCGGCCGGCGCCATCCCGGTCGCCGAGCCGGTGGCCCGGGTCACCGCCAGCGGCGAGAACCCGCCCAACGAGACAAAGGAGAAGCTGACCGACGGCGACGCCAACACGAAATGGCTGGTCCGCACCCCGACCGCGTGGGTGGCGTACGAGTTGAGCGCGCCGAAGCGGATCACCGGATACGCGCTCACGTCGGCCAACGACTCGGCGGGTCGGGACCCCAAGGACTGGACCCTGCAGGGCTCCACCGACGGTCAGAGCTGGACCGACCTGGACCGCCGCACCGGGCAGACCTTCCCGGACCGGTACCAGACCCGGCGGTTCGACATCGCCACGCCGCAGGAGTTCTCGCGCTACCGGCTGAACGTCACAGCCAACAGCGGTGAGCCGCTGGTCCAACTCGCCGACCTGCGCCTCTTCACCGGCAGCACCACCGCCCCGGAACCGCCCGCGGTGAACCGCGCGGTGGTGAACATCCTGGACCGCAAGCACCCGGCCACCGCGTCGCTGCCGATGACCATCACCAGGTCCGACCGGTGGGAGAACTGGGACCCCAACCCGATCGGCACCGTGCACACGCTCGCCCAGGTCGAGGAGCGGCACTACAACCCGGGGGCCAGCGCCAACGGCGCCTTCCACCCGGTGTCCTGGTGCCGGGACTACGACGGCGGCCGGTCGTTCTACACCGGCATGGGCCACACCGAGGGCAGCTACGGTGAGGAGGCGTTCCGCACCCACCTCGCCGGAGCCCTCAACTGGACCACCGGTCGGGTACGCGGCGACTGCCAGGCCACCATCGCCGCGAACTACAAGGTGGAGCGACTCACCGCCGCCAACCAGACCGGGCAGCTGGACCAGATCGGCGAGCCGCACGGGCTCACCATTGCGCCGGACGGCACCGTCTTCTACGTCGGCAAGGCGGCCTGCCCGAGCGGCCCGATCGCGGACTGGACCAACCCGAAGGTCGGCCTGGGCTGCGGCACCATCCACTCCTGGGACCCGCGTACCAAGCAGGTCAAGCTGCTCACCACTTTGGAGGTGATGGGCAACCGGGGCAGCGGCTCCGAGCTGGTGAAGAACGAGGAGGGCCTGCTCGGGATCGTGCCCGACCCGAAGTTCGCCGAGAACGGCTGGCTCTACGTCTACTGGATGCCGCACGACTCGGTCGACCGGGTGAAGCGGGTCGGTCAGCGGACCGTCTCCCGGTTCACCTACGACCGGCAGGCGCAGACCATCGACCAGGCGACCCGCAAGGACCTGTTGCAGTTCCCGGTGCAGATCCACAGCTGCTGCCACGCCGGTGGCGGCATGGCGTTCGACGCCAAGGGCAACCTCTACGTCGGTTCCGGCGACAACAACTCCTCCGAGGGGTCGCAGGGCTACGCCGGCAACAACTGGACCCAGGAGTACCAGGGGATCTCGTTCCAGGACGCCCGCCGCACATCGGGTAACACCAACGACCTCGCCGGCAAGATCATCCGGATCCACCCGGAGGCGGACGGCACGTACACCATCCCGGAGGGCAACCTGTTCCCACCGGGCACCGAGAAGACCCGGCCGGAAATCTACGTGATGGGCGTGCGCAACATCGCCCGCCTCCAGATCGACCCGGTGCACCAGTGGCTGACCGCCGGCTGGGTCGGCCCGGACGCCTCGTCGCCCAGCCCCACCCTGGGCCCGGCGAAGTACGAGACGGCCACCATCATCACCTCGGCCGGTAACCAGGGCTGGCCGTACTGCATGGGCAACCGGCAGCCGTACCGCGACCGCAGCAACACCGATGCGACGGTGCTGACCGGCTGGTACGACTGCGACAACCTGAAGAACACCTCGCCCCGCAACACAGGGCTGGTGGACATCCCGGCGGCCCGGGACAACATGATCTGGTACTCGCCCGACGGTGGCGGCCCGGTGTTCCCGAAGCGGACCGACGGCAGCGGCCTCCCGACGTACGTGGCGGCCGACGCCACCTACACGCAGCCGTACCTGCGCGGCGGCGGGCAGGCCATCATGTCCGGCCCGACGTACCACCGGAGCCTCGTCGACACCGCCAGCGGCGTGGCGTGGCCGGAGCACTGGGACGGCAAGTGGTTCATCGGCGACCAGTCGAACGCCGCCAACCGGGTCGCGGTCACCGTCGACCCGGCCGGCGTGCCGCAGGCCGCCCCACCGGTGTACGCCGAGTCGCTGCGGGCCATCATCCCGGGCGGGAACGGCGACACCAAGTTGCAGAGCTGGATGGACGCGAAGTTCGGCCCGGACGGCGCGCTCTACCTGCTCGACTACGGCGGCGGGTTCTTCAGCCTGCACGCGAACCAGAAGCTGATCCGGATCACCTACACCGGCGGAGCGCCCACCCCGGCACCGGCCGCGACCTCGACCGCCGTGCAGAACAAGCCGCTCACCATCGCCTTCACCGGTTCCCGCTCCGGCGGCGTCAGCCACCGCTGGGAGTTCGGCGACGGCGCCACCTCGACCGAGGCGGACCCGAGGCACACGTACGCCACTGTCGGCACCTACACCGCAAAACTCACCGTCACGTACGCCGACGGTGAGACGGCGACGGTGCAGACCACTGTGACGGTGGGCTGCGCGGTGCCCGACGACCGGTCGACGGTGTGGCTCGGCGACACCGACACCGGGGTGCCCAGTCGCCCTGTCGGGCAGGGCTGCACTGCCAACGACCTGATCGACGACGAGAGCACCTGGGCCGACCACAACGGTTTCGTCCGACACGTGACCGCGGTGGCCCGCACCTTGCAGGACGACGACCTGCTCAACAGCCGCGAAGCGGGCACCCTCACCCGCCTGGCCGCCGCGTCTGAGATCGGCCGGGACGGCCACACTGGGTACGAGCCGCTCTTCGACGGCACCGCCGAGTCGCTGCGCGGTTGGCAGCAGGCGCCGTCGGGGCAGTTCACCATCCAGCCGGACGGGTCGCTGCGCTCCAGTGGTGGCCTGGGCATGCTCTGGCACACCAAGGAACTGGGCGACTTCTCGCTGAAGGTCCAATTCAAGGACATCGCGCCGGGCACCGGCCGGGCCAACACCGGAGTCTTCATCCGGTTCCCGGATCTGCGAACCCCCCTCGACCAGCGTCCACCGGGCAGCTGCGGCACGATCGGGTCGGCGCGGACCTCGACGGCCTGGATGGCGATCTACTGCGGACACGAGATCCAGATCTACGACGGTGACGCCGGCGAGCCGCAGAAGACCGGCTCGGTCTACAACTTCGACCCGGTGCCGCTGGCCCAGGCCGGCGTGACGCCGAAGAACGAGTGGAACGACTACGAGATCCGCGCCGTCGGGCAGCACTACACGATGATCCGCAACGGCGTGGTGATCAACGAGTTCGACAACACGCCCGGCAAGCAGTCGTCGCGCGCCGGCGACCCGCCGACCGACCTGCGGCAGTTCCTGCGCGGTTTCATCGGCCTGCAGAACCACGGTGACAACGACCTGACCGAGTTCCGCAACATCCGCGTGCGGGAACTCTAGGAGTGACGATGACCCGACGACTGACGGCCGCGCTGGCGGCGCTCCTGCTCACGGTGATCCCGTTGGCAGTGGCGCCCGCCTCCGCCGCCCCGCGTGTCGCCGCCGACCAGGTGTTGACCTGGACCGCCGACGACAGCATCACCCGCTACAAGTCCGCGCCCACCACAGCGGTGGCCGGAGCGACCACGATCATCTGGGAGAACAGCGCGGCCACCGGCAACACCACCGGGATGCCACACACGCTGACCTTCGACACCAGCACCGAGGGCTACAACCACGACGTCACGGTCAACATCCTGGCCAGCCCGTTCGACGCCAACGACGGCCGCCACCAGGCGACAGTGACGCTGACCCCGGGCCGGTACCGGTACTTCTGCTCGATCCCGGGCCACAGCGCGATGGTCGGTGAGCTGGTGGTCACCGACGGTGGCGGGGGCGGCGACACCACCGCGCCGACAGTGACCGCCGCGGTCTCCGGTGACCAGGACCAGGACGGCAACTACGTCGGCGCGGCCACTGTGACAGTGACGGCCACCGACGCCGACTCGGGGGTACAGACCGTCGAGTACCAGGTCGACGACACCAGCTTCCTGCCGTACACCGAGCCGGTGCGGGTGACCGCGATCGGCGACCACGCGGTGCAGTTCCGGGCCACCGACAAGGCCGGCAACACCAGCGCCGTCGGCTCGGTGGCGTTCCGGATCGTCGAGCCGGGGGAGGAGGACACCACCGCGCCGGTGGTCGCGGTCGCGCTGGCCGGCGACCGCGACGACGACGGCAACTACATCGGTACGGCCACCGCCACGGTGACCGCCACCGACAGCGGATCCGGCGTCGCCACCATCGAGTACGCCCTGGACGGGGCAGCCTTCACCGCGTACACGAACCCGGTCGTGGTGAACGCGGCCGGGATGCACATGCTGCACTACCGGGCGACCGACGCCGCCGGTAACACGTCGGCGGAGCAGATGTCGCACTTCACCGTCGTCGAGCCGCAGGCCGAGGACACCACCCCGCCCACTGTCGCCGCCACGGTGGCCGGTGACCGGAACGACGACGGCGGGTACGTCGGCGGCGCGACAGTGACAGTGACGGCCACCGACGCCGAGTCGGGCGTGGCGAAGATCGAGTACACGCTCGACACCGGTGCCTGGACGGCGTACACCGCGCCGGTCGCCGTCCGCGCACCCGGCGCGCACACAGTGCGGTACCGGGCGACCGACACGGCGGGGAACTCCTCCGCCGAGCAGTCGACGACGTTCACAGTGGTGGCCGACGCCACCGACAACTGCCCCGACTCGGACACCCGGGCCACAGTGGTCATCGACGGCAACGACAGCGGTGTGGCCAACGTGGACACCGGCGACGGCTGCACCATCAACGATCTGATCGACGAACACGCCGACTACCCCGGTCACGCCGCATTCGTCCGGCACGTCGAGGCGGTCACCGCCGCGCTCGTGACCGGCGGCACGCTCGACCGGCGGCAGCAGGGCGCCATCGTCCGGGCCGCGGCCCGATCGGACGTCGGCGCATGAGTCCTCGAACCTCACCGACAGGGAGTACCACGATGCCCGGACGTACCGTCGCCAAGCTGGCCACCGTGAGCGCCGTCATCGCGGCCTCGGTGCTGGCCGTGGCGCCCACCGCACACGCCGACCTGGTCACCCACTGCATCGGCACCGGCGGCGCGGTGACAGTGCCCAACGACCTGCTCGTGCCCGCCGGAGAGTCCTGCGCGCTGACCGGCACCACGATCACCGGCAACGTCACCGTCGCGGCCGGCGGCAACCTGGTGGTGACCGGCGGCCGGATCAGCGGTGAGGTGCGCGTCGCCGCCGACGGGTACCTCGACGCGACCGAGACGACAGTCGACGGCCAACTGGTGCTCGCGGCCGGTGGGTACGGGATCTTCCTGAAGGACGCCCGCACCGGCACCGTGACCGTACGGCCGAAGGGCGCCACCACCATCGACAGTTTCCTCTTCGCCGAGGCGTCGACGGTCGCCGGGCACGTCAACGTCGGTGCCGGTGAGGTCCGGCTCGACAACGGCACCCAGGTGCAGCGCAACCTCAGCAGCACCGGCACCTACTACACCGACCTGCACGACTCGTTCGTGGACGGCACGCTGTCGGTGCTCAACAGCGCCACCGGCAGTGTGGTGTGTGGCAGTGCGGTCCAGGGCCGGGCCACCTTCGCCGGCAACCTGGGTGGTGTGCAGCTCGGCCCGAACGGCACCCTCGACAGCTGCGCCTCCGGCGGCTACTGGGGCGGGGACGTGAGCATCACCAGCACCACCGGTGGCGTCACCGTCGACGACAACATCATCAACGGCCAGTTGGCGGTGACGTCCAACGACCCGGCCGCCCAAGTGGCCGCGAACAACCGGATCCGTGGCGGGGTGACCGGTGACCAGGCCGCGGCGACCACCAACCGGTCGGCCCGGGTGGCCGGCCCGGACCGGGAGGACGCCGGTGACCAGCGGGCCGAGGTCCGCCGTACCTCGGCGGTGCAGGAGGCCACCGAGGCGGGCGCCGCCCGGCTCTGACCGATCGACGCGGCGGTGGCCGGTCACCCCTCGGGGTGACCGGCCACCGCCGCCGTACCGGGCCGGACCGCCGCGAGTCGCGCTCGGGTGGCGCTGCGCCCGATCGACGTGGAGTTGACCAGCCAATCTGTCGCACGCAGGCGCCGACACCGGACAGCAGCAGAGGGTGGGCCGGGATGCCCATGAACTCCTCGGACACACTGCTGCTCATCTGTCCCACCACGTGCTTGACGGATCCGTCCCGCCACATGCTTGACAGCTGATCTAGCCTGGCTACTCCAGGTAATCGAGGTAGCGACGCTATGGCAGGGGAACTCATGGTCGACGTTGCAGACGAGGCTCCCTGCTGGGCCGCGATTGAGACGGCAGTGGCAACCAGGGCGAGTGATCGACATCCTTTGCACTGGGAGACGAACAACCTCCCGGGGCGAGCGCCTCGACGTCCAGCGGCTGCGCGTGCTCCCGATCGACCCGGCGCATCGACGACGCTGAGGTGCCCCTCAGGCATCGACTCCTCCCGACAACGGACAGCACTGTCGATGCTGTCACACGGGACACCAGATTGAGTACGCGCACTCATCCCGCCACTACCGCCGGCCGGAATGCTCGACGCCATGGCTCTTAGTCGCCGGATCAGCGTGGTGCCCCTGGTGCTGTGTCTGCTGCTCGGCGGGTGCGCGGAACGGCGCGACGGCGACACAATGGCGCGGTCACTCGCGGCTGCAGAGGCGAAACGCCTCGATGACGATCTCACCCGCGACCGGGTCCGGGACGCCGAGTGGCTCGCCGCGATCCACGTCCCCGAGACGGTGGAGGGCACCAACTCGACCCTCCGACGGGAACCACTCGCCTGGTCGGGAAGCACCGGCGTCAACGAGCAGGCCGTCATCGACGTACGGATCGTGGTCACGGTCGCCGAGGATTACGGGGCCACCTTCGGAGACCTGGGCAACTCCGCCGGCCAGGCCACGCGGTGCTACCGCTACCGGCTCGAACTCCAGCGCCACACGCCGTACCAGGAGATAATCTGCCCGTCGGTGGCCACTCTGCCGGTGCCCAGCGCGGGGCCGATCCCGGCGCTGCCTCCGGACGCACGCGACCGGCTCAGCGTGGCGCTGCGCACCGCCACGCCTGGCACCCTCGCTGGCGTCGTGCGGGCGGCGTTTCCCGCGAAACACATCACCGTCGACACGGTCACCCACAAGGGCGTACTCGTCGCCGCGGTGGGCGTACCCGCCGAGCGGGAATGTCTCCTCCTGATCCGGACTTCCTCCGGAGCAGTCGAATCACCCGGGTACGACCCCACCTGGCTGCAACCCGGCGAGACTGGGTGCAGGACCGGGCTGTACGTCTCGCCACCGCGGTAGAGGCCGGCCGGAGCCGCGCTGGCCGAGGTGGTGTGGGGACGCTGTGAAGCTGAATCGTCTGCGACATCGGTTCGACCTGGTGGCGGCGGCGATCCGGGGTGTCATCACCATGCTCCCGGCACTCACGCCCACCCAGACGGTCTCCCGGACCCAGGGCACCCATCGCTCCGCATGATCGACCTGCTCGGAGAGCAGGTCGGCTGGCGCGAGGTCTCCGGCGTCGGGTTGGCCTGGGGCCGAACCATCCACCGGAGACCTCGCCGATCCGCGACGACTCGGCGGCCGGTCAGCTCAGAAGTTACCGGCCGAGTTGCACTTCACGCCCTGGTCGAGGCAGTTGCGCACCCGGGCGGCGAGCGCCTCGTCCTTCCAGGCGTTGAAGAAGTCCGCGTGCATGGAGAACGACGTGCCGGACGCGAGGGTGATGCCGTCCGTGTTCGCGCTCAACGGGTACGAGATCACGAAGGACACCGACGGGACGGGCACCGGGTGGCTCTTCGGGCACGCGCCGGTGTGGTCCCCGTTGGCCATGTGCGCCTTGTGGTCGGGGCTGTCCAGGTGCCTGCCGTCCCAGCAGTCCGGGAAGGTGATCTGCCGGACGATGTTCGCGGTCTTCGCGCAGACCGGGAAGGTCTTGTCGGCGCTGCGGCCGACCTCGCCGCCGATACCGGCGCACCAGAAGTGGTTGCCCTGCTTGTCCGGGGTGTCGACCTGGTTCTTGGCGTTACCGGTGATCATTCGCAGGCCGAACGGGAAGGGCTGGGTCCTGCTCGGGTCCTTCAGGCGGGAACCGTAGTAGACGGTCACCTCCTTCGGGTCCACGACCTTTCCGTTCTGGTACATCGTCGGCACCCAGTAGGCGGACTGGTCGTCCGGCGAGTTGCAGGTGGTCGCCTTCGACGCCCGCAGCGACTCGGCGGTCGAGTTGGCGTCGGTCGACCTGTTGCCCCAGAACGTGTGGTTGTGCGAGCCACCCACCAGCTTGGGCAGCACGATCGGGTCGTCACTGTTGTGGTGGCTGGTCGTACAGCCGACGTTGAATTCGGGCACCTTGACGGGGTTGCCGGTCACCGGCTTGGGCTTGCGCGCGAAGAACGCCTTCGTCGCGGCGGCCTGCGCGGCAGCGTCGATCGTGATCCAGCCATCGGATGCGGTGGGCGGGGCGGCGCTGGTCGCCGGGGTTCCCGGCTTACCCGGGCCGGACGGGGTGGCCGAGGTGCCCGGGGCGCTCGGCGTTCCCGACGGGTCGCCCGCGGCGGTGGCCGTCGGCGCGTCCGGGCTGGACGAGCCGATGCCGGTGTCGCTGGACGGGCCGGACCCGCCGGGAGTGCCCGGCGCCTCCTTGCATCCGCCGGCGAGCGCCACGCTCACCAGCAGCAGGGCGGTGACGGAACGACGGTGTCGAGGGGTGGATCGAAGTTTTATCAACGGGGGAGCACCTTTCTTCCGAGCACGAAGAATACGAGTCGGCCCCCTGCACGTTTCCAGGTGAAACGATTAATTCTCCCTTAAATATCGCTCAGCGATTGCCCGGTCAGCTTTGCGCAGTCGCCGCGATATCGGCTCAATCTCAATTCTCTGATTTTTTCCAAAAACCGTAATCAGCGACTGTGGCGGCACTCTGCCTTTCTGCCGGGTGCCCCCGACCGCCGTCCCGCTCAGCACTTGTCGCGTGCCTTGCGCAGGAAGGTCTCCCGGGACACGACCTTCGTATCGTCATGTCCGCGCGGCGCCAGGACCTGGTCCGGGCCGATGCGCGGCAGGTCCGCGAGGGTGAAGTCCACCGAGATGGCCTTACGGCGACTTGACCCGTCGAGGCTGTACGTGACTCCGGGGCGAAGTTCGGTGAGCAACTGGACGTCCACCTCCACGCCTGGTTCAGGCCCTGGGAAGTCGACCGGCTCATCGACTTCCCAGCCCTCCGGTGGTTGACCGAACAGGGTGACTTCCACGACCTCGGTCGTGGGTTGGCCGCTGACGTCCCACTTGATCAGTGGTCGCTGGCCCGGCTCGTCCTGGTGGTCGTTTTCGAAAACGCCGAGCTGCGCGAAATCGTCGTCGCACGTCACCAGCACGCCGACCGGCCGGCCGTCCTGGACGGCGAGAGCTACCAGCGGCTCATCCGGCGGGGTGCAGGCGGTAAGGAGGAGGGGAAGTGCCAACAGAATCAGTGGACGTCGTCTTTTGCCCATGTCGGCAGCGTTCCATGTCGGCATCACGCTTCGATGCCCCGAGGATCACGAAAGGGAGATGCCACCGACGCGTCTCGCGCCGAAGGGCTCCCCCCTTCGCGGCGTGATTGCCGGAAACCGCGCAGGGCACCGCCGACGCGGAGAGAATTGCCGCCACGGAGCACACGGGAGCCGGGGGACGTTCGATGGGTTTACGAAGGCGCATGGCGCTCGTGGCGGTGACCGTCGCGGCGACACCGCTGGTCCTCGGTGGTTGCACCACCGAGCGGAAGGCCGCCGTGCGTCAGGCCGAGCGGGTGGTGCCCTCGCCCGAACTGACCCTCACGCCCGTCGACCTCTCCCGGAACGTGCCGCTCAGCGCCGAGGTGGTTCCGCTCGTCAGGGGCGGGAAGATCACCGCGGTGCGCCTCGTCGACGACACCGGCACGCTGGTCCGGGCGGAGCCACGCGAGGACGGCTCGGCCTGGGTGCCGACCGCTCCGCTGCGGCCGCGGCGCACCTACACCGCGGCCGTGACCGCCACCGCCGACTCCGGGCGGACCACCACCCGCACCACCACCTTCACCACCGCGGCCACGTCGACGAAGCCGCAGGTGACCAGCACCCTCTACTTCGCCGACAAGCAGACGTACGGCACCGCCATGCCGGTGACCATCGGCTTCGATCCGCCCATCGCCAGGGCCGCCCGCGCCGACGTGCAGCGTCGGTTGTTCGTCACCACGAAGCCGGCCCAGCCGGGCGTCTGGTCCTGGGTGGACGACGGCAGCCAGGTCTACTACCGGGCTCCCGACTTCTGGCGGCCGGGCACGACCATCAGTGTCCGGGCCGGCCTGGAGGGTCTGCCGATCGGCAGGAACCACATCGGTGACGCCGACCGCACCGCGACGTCCCGGATCGGACGGCAGGTGGCGCTCGAGGTCGACAACGCCACCAAGCAGATGCGCGTGCTACGGGACGGCAAGCTGATCCGCAGGATCCCGGTCAGCCTCGGCAAGCGCAGCACCCCCACGTCCAGCGGCAAGATGGTGATCATGGAGAAGCACCAGCGCACCACGTTCGACACGCGCGGCGAGCCGAACGGCGGCTACGTGGTGAACGTCAAGGACGCGCAACGGCTCACCTGGGGCGGCGAGTTCATCCACGGGGCACCCTGGTCGGTGTCCGATCAGGGACACCGCAACGTCTCACACGGCTGCACGAACATCTCGGCGGCCAACGCCGACTGGCTGATGGGCGTCACCCAGGTCGGCGACCTGGTCACCTTCACCGGCACCGAGGTCCGGCTCCAGCCGGGCAACGGCTGGACGGCCTGGAACACCAGTTGGGGCCAGTTCGTCAAGGGCAGCGCACTGCCCGTACCCGCGGATCTTCGACCGGCCCCGGCGTCGGCGCCGCCGGCGCGTGCGGTCGCCGGTGGCACGCCGGCGCCGGCGCCGCCCGCCTCCGGCGGCTGAACCACCGGCCGCCCGGCGGGCTCTCACCGCTTGCCCGGCGGCCCTACCCTCCGGGCCATGACGTACGAGCCGATGATGGTTTCCGACCCGAGGCCCAACCGGACGCTTCGGACGGTCCTGATCGTCGTCGGCGCCCTACTGGCTTTGTGCTGCGTGATCGGCACCTGCGTCGGCCTCTGGCTCTACCGCTCGGTCAAGGACACCGTCGAACCGGTCCGGGTGGCCGCGACGGCCTACCTCGACGACGTGCAGGCAGGCAACTACGCGGGCGCGTACCAGCGGCTGTGCGACAGGGTGCGCGACACGATGCCGCAGGCGGACTTCACCCGGATCCAGAGCGCGCAGTTGAAGGTCAGCAGTTACGAGATCACCGGCGTGAACGTCAACAACTACAACGGGCGGGTCACCGGGACCGTCCAGGTCGAGGCGGTCCAGGAGGCCACCGGTGCGGCGTTCACCCAGGGGGTGGCGCTGGTCAAGGAGGACGGCGAGTGGCGCGTCTGCCAGTGAGTCACCGCGCCGTCGCCGCCTGGAAGTCGGTATACGAGCTACGGTAAAACCTGACGTGCACGTTAGGGAGAAGGCTGTGTGGCTGGCGTCACCGGTTTGGGGGAGGGGTCCATGCGGATCGGGGAGCTCGCCGCGAAGACCGGGGTGTCGGTACGCGCCCTGCGCTACTACGAGGAGCAGGGCCTGCTGGCCGCCGCACGGAGCAGTGGCGGCCAGCGTCACTACCTCGACGACGCGATCGACCGCGTGTATCTGATCCAGATGCTGTACGCCGCCGGCCTGTCCAGCCGAACCATCCTGGACCTGCTGCCCTGCGTCGACGCGAAGGTCAACACACCGCAGTCCCGGGCCATGCTCCGCGCCGAACGCGACCGCATCGATCGGCAGATCACCCAACTCCGGCAGGCGCGCGAGCGGCTCGACGCGGTCATAGCGCTCAGCGAGAGCCCGGCCAGCGGTTGCACCCGAACGGACACCGACGCCTCGGTGGCGTAGGTCCCCGTCGCCGGCAGCGGGGCCGGGGCCGGTGATGCCGGAGCGTGTCGCGACCAGTTTGCCGATGGGTCGTTTGCGATCCCCGTCCTACAGTGTGTGCATGATCGTGCGGACCAGATGGGTCATGCCCCACCCGCCCGACGTGTTGTGGCCGGCGCTCTGCGACTCGCGCCTGGAGTTGCAGCCGCGCTGCCCGGTGTTCTACCTGGGTACGCCCCGACCCACGTCGTGCCGGCTGCCCGATGGTCCCGGTGAGGTCGGTGCCACCCGGCAGCGCGTCTCGGAACAGGGTGTGGTGCGGCAGCGGATCACGGTGTGGGAACCACCGAGCCGGCTGGCGTTCCACATGGAGTCGACGAACCTGCACTTCCACCGCTTCGTCGACCACCTCGGTGACCTGTTCGAGTTGACCGAGGTGGACGGCGGCACGCAGGTCACCCGGACCACGACGGTGACGGTCCGTGGGTACGGCCGCCTCGCGTTGGAGCCGGCGCTCTGGGTCGGGCTGAAATCGGTGCACCGCTTCGTCTTCCGCAACTGGCAGAAGATGGCACTGTCACCACCCGCCACGATCTGACCCTGCTGCGATCGGTGGCAGCTCAGCAGGGCGTCGCTCGGCGTGTCGAGCTGCTCAACTGCCAACGAGCAAGGGATGGGTCAGCTCCGGGATGCCGTAGTGCTGGTCGAGGACCTGCATGGCGGCGCCCGCGGCGATCACGTCCGCGCCGAGGCTGGACAGGGCCACCCTCGTGCTGAGCCAGTCCGCGCGTCGCGCGTCCGCCCCGACGGCCTCGGTGACCGCCGCGAGATAGGTCTGCGGGTGCCGGAGGAGGTCCGCGCCCGCCAGCACCACGTGGGCGAGGTCGAGGGTCTGGAGCAGGTTGACGACGCCTACGGCCAGCACCCGGGCGGCGTGGGCGATGTCCCCGGCCTCGGCGGCGTGGTGGTGCACGATCTCCAGGCACCCGTGCCGGCCGCAGACGCAGCGGGGCCCGGTCAGGTCGACCACCGTGTGGCCGAACTCGCCCGCGTTGGTGTGCGCCCCCGGTTGGCCGCGCCGCAGACGATCGCGGGGCTTGCCGATGCCCGGGCGCCGGACGCCGGCGGGGGGATCAGGCCACCGGCGGTCAGCCGGGCGATGACCTTGGAGACTGCCCGTGGTGTCAGGCCGGTGGCCTCGACCACGGTCGAGCGCTCGTACGTGCGAGCAGGGCCCCACCGCTATGACCAGTGCCTGGTTTTGACGTCCTCTCCGCCATGGAGGGCGAAGATTCCGGTCTGCTACGTCCCCGAAGGGACAAGCTCCCGGTGGGTTACCGTTTCCCTGCGCGGTGCCGGCACGGATGCCGGTCTTACCTGCGCTCCACGGTCGTTGAGGTCCGCCCGTCCGGCGGCCCTGATGTTCCTGGCGGCGTTGACATCCCGGTCGTGGTGACTGCCACACGGGCAGATCCACGAACGAACATTCAGCGTCATCTTGTCGGTGACCCGGCCGCAGTCCGAGCACATCCGGGTGGACGGGAAGAACCGGTCCACCCGAGCGAAGGTGCGCCCGTAGCGGGCTGCCTTGTACTCCAGCATGGCGGTGAACTGCGCCCACCCGGCGTCGTATACCGACTTTGCCAGCCGCGTGCGGCCAAGCCCGCTCACGCACAGGTCCTCGACGTACACCGCTTGGTTGTCGCGGATGATCGCCGTGGACAGCTTGTGCTGCCAGTCCCGCCGGGTGTCGGCCACCCGCGCATGGGCGCGGGCGAGCTTCACGACGGCCTTCTTACGCCGGTTGCTGCCCTTGGTCTTGCGGGACAGGTCCTGCTGCAACCGCTTGAGCTTGCGTGCCGCGCGGCGCAGGAACTTCGGCGCGGTCACCTTGGTGCCGTCGGACATGACCGCGAAGTGCGTCAGACCCAGGTCGATACCGATCTCGCAGTCCGTCTCCGGCAGCGGTGCGTCGGTGGTCTGCACGACAAACGACGCGAAGTACCGACCCGCCGCGTCCCGGATCACCGTCACCGACGTCGGCATGGCGGGCAGCGTCCGCGACCAGCGCACCTGCACGTCGCCGATCTTCGGCAGCCTGAGCCGTCCGTTGTCCAGCACCTTGAACCGGGCGTTGGCCGTGAACCGGATGGCGTGCCGGTTGTCCTTACGCGACCGGAACCGAGGCGCAGCCACCTTGCGGCCCTTACGCCTGCCGGAAACTGAGGTGAAGAAGTTGCGGTACGCGGTGTTCAGGTCCGCGAGGGCCTGCTGCAACACCACCGACGACACCTCACCCAGCCACGCACGCTCCGGGGTGAGCTTGGCCGCCGTGACCTGCCGGGACAGCTCGGCGTCCGTCACATACGCCAGGCCAGCCTCCCGCGCCTGCTGACGTACGCGCAGCCCATCATTGAACACCACCCGCGCACACCCGAACGCCCGCGCCAACGCTTCCTGCTGGCCAGACGTCGGATAGACGCGGTAGTTGTACCGAAGCTGCACCACCACAGTCTGCCATTGGTTCATGACCGATTCAGGAAACGTCGCACCGGCAGACACGGCGTTTCCGCCATGCATGCTCACTAGGTTCGTGACGAAGTACCGGCACACAGTGTTCACCGACCGGCACCTCACCCACCTGAAGGACTTCATGCGGACAATGTGCGCCGACTTCGAAACCGAGCTGGTCGAGTTCAACGGCGAGAACAGCCACATGCACCTGCTCGTCAACCCCCGCCAAGGTGGCGCTGTCTAAGCTGATCAACAGCCTCAAAGAGGTGTCCAACAGTCGGATGCACCGAGAGTTCCCCGACCGTGTCCGTCACTACTACCACGCCAACCGTCTGTGATCCGGTTCGTACTTCGCTGGAATGGTTGGCCGCGCACCGTCAACCGTGCTGCGCCAGTACATCGAGCAGCAGAACCGACCGGTCTAAGGCACACTCGGGCCATGGCGAGCCCTCCTGCGGGCTTCACCGCCGTCCTGAAGGCGGCACACTAGCCCGCATTTCGGGAGCCGCGCAGGAAGGTGACGTCGGCAGTGACGCGAGTCATCTCACCACTCTATTACGCAACGCTGTTGCTAAATTTTTTCGGTGATCGAGTTGAGTAGAGGTCGACGGTTGGCGGCGCTGGCCGCCCTGGCACTGGGCGGCGTCGCGGTCGGCCTGACCGAGTTCGTGGCGATGGGCCTGCTGCCCGACATCGCCCGTGGTCTGCTCCCGCACGAGTACGCGCAGTCATCGTCGGACGCTGTCGCCCGGGCGGGCTGGATGATCACCGCGTACGCGCTCGGCGTGGTCGTCGGCGCGCCGCTGATCGCCGCGTTGAGCGCGCGCCTGCCCCGCAAGAAGCTCGTCCTCGGGTTGCTCGTGCTGTTCGCCGTCGGCACTGTCGCATCCGCGATCGCCCCCACCTTCGACCTGGTGCTGGTGGCCCGGTTCGCGGCGGCGCTGCCGCACGGCGCGTACTTCGGTGCGGCCGGTCTGCTCGCGGCGACCCTGATGGGTCCCGGTAACGAGGCCCGTGGTTTCGCCACAGTGCTGGGCGGCCTGACAGTGAGCAACCTGGTCGGCGTACCCCTCATCACGCGGCTCGGGCAGGCCGCCGACTGGCGGGTCGCGTACCTGGTCATCGCCGGCTTCTTCGTGCTCACCCTGCTGGCGGTGCTGGCCGTTGTGCCGGAGGTCGCCGCGGCGGTCGACGGCTCGCCAGCCACCGAGTTGCGGGCGCTGCGGACCTCGCAGGTCTGGCTGGTCGCCGCCACCGGCGCGGTCGGTTTCGCCGGCTTCTTCGCGGTGAACACCTACATCGCTCCGGTCACCACCGACGTCACCGGTCTCTCCGCCGCGACCGTGCCGTGGGCGTTGGTCGCTGTGGGTCTCGGAATGACAGTCGGTAACGCCCTGGGTGGCTGGCTGGCGGACCGTGACCTCCAGCGGAGCATGGTCATCGGCTTCGTGGCGATGATCGTGAGCATCGCCGTGTTCAGCCTCGTGGCGTCGTCCCGCGTCGGCCTGTTCGTGGGCGCGTTCCTGGTCGGTGCGACAAGCCTCTATCTCGGTCCGGTCCTCCAGGCGCGCCTCATCACCGTCGCCCCGGGAGCGCAACTGATGGGCGCGGCGCTCAACCAGTCGGCCATGAACATCGCGAACAGCCTGGGCGCCGCGCTGGGCAGCGTCGCCATCGCCGCCGGCCTCGGTTACCTCGCGCCGGCCCGGGTGGGCGTCGTGCTGGCAATCGTCGGGTTGATCCTGGGACTGGTCAGCTTCGCCGTCGGTCGACGAACGCGCGAACGGGTCCCGGCCACGGTCTGACGAGCGCGCGAGCGGTCCCGGCCACGGTCTGACGAGCGCGCGAGCGGTCCCGGCCACCGTCTCGACCCCCGGGCCGCCCGCGAGACGCGGTCAGAAGTCGTCGACGCTGACCGTCACCCGGTCGGTGCTCGATCTCCAGTTCGGCACGTTGATCACCTCGTAGCCGCCTCCGCGTTGGCCCACGGTGATCCGGACCAGGCCGAGGTGTGCCGGTGTCGCCGGGATGAAGACGTCCATGCCCGTGATGAAGGTCTGGCTGAAGAACTCCGGCAACGGGCTCGTCAGGTCCGTGACGCCATCGCTGCCGTCGTCGAAGGCGAAGATGCCGATCGTCCTCTTGGCGCGCGGTGTGTTCGCCGCGTTCAGCACGTCCCTGCCGTTGATCCAGAGGTGGTCGCCGGCGTCACCCTGGTCGCCCCACCACTCCTTCTGGCGTTGGATCGTGAGCGCCGTGTGCCGGTCGCTGGTGTCGACCAGGGCGCTGAGGCCCTCGCCCGGCTCGCTGGTCGCCAGGCGCAGGAACGAATCAGAGCGGAGGAACGGCTGGACGTAGAAGTGGTGCGTCGCGGCGCCGGGGCGCACGAGGGTGAACTCGTAGCGGGCCGTGGCGAGCACCGGGAGAGGGCCGAACGAGCCATCGCCACCCAGCGACAACCGATGCGCGGGCCGGTGTGAGAGCCGGCCGCCGGTGAGTGGGCTGACCATGTAGACCTCGAGGGTCGCACCGGTGACACCGACGTTGCTCGGGAAGAGCACGGCGCGGCCGGAGACCCGGGCGGTGCCGAAGAGTTGCGGCACGATTCGCGTCGTGTCGGGCGCGTGGCCCCGGAGGAAGCCGAAGATCTCGCCGAACGACTCGGCCGACGACACGGTCTGGGTGTGCGACTGGTCCGGTAGGTGCACGTTCGTCGCGCCGACGACGGTGCGGGCCCTGTCGCCCTCGCCCCAGATCGCGAGCGTGGGAACACCACCGGGCGGGGAGGTCGCGGTGCGTCCGTCCAGGTTGACGTAGTGCGCGACCCGGGCGGCACGCTCCGGAGAACTGTTGAGGTAGCCCTGCGTGACGAAGGTGCCCAGCGAGTGCGCGAGCAGGTCCACCCGGTCCGCGCCGGTGGCCGCCAGCAGGCGGGAGATCCGTGCGTCGAGCCCCGCGAACACCTGGGGCAGGATCGCCGCGATGTTCGGGGAGTCGTACTCGTGAGCTTCGATGATGTCGATCGGGTACCCGTTGCTGGCCAGTCGTTTGGCCTGGGACTCGAACTGCGCCGCCGATCCGGCGCTGCCATGCACGAAGATCACTGGGCGGTACGTCGGTGGGGCGACGGCTTCGGCGGCGCGCGGGACGGCGACGGCGACGGCGGACAGGCTGGCCGCGAGGGCGACCCCGGCCAGCACGGAGAGCAGTCTCCGGCGAGATGTGTGCATCGATCCTCCACCTGGACGACGAAGTATTTGCACTACTAGCGCAAGTATCGTGTCAGGGTGCGGCGCGATGGTCCACACCTTCCGGTCAGCTGACCTTCGTGGCGAGCAGGTCGCCGACGGCGGCGCGGACCGGGTCCGGGTTCGACCAGCTCCAGTTGGGATGCGCGCGGTTGGTGAGCAGTGCCAGGACGAGTTTGCGGTCCGGCGCGACCAGCAGCGAGGGGCCGGCGAACCCGGTGTGGCCGAAGGTCCGGGCCGAGGCGAGCCTCCCCATGAACCAGCTCTGGTTGAGGACGACCCCGAGGCCGTGCGCCGAGGTCCGGTTGGGTCGCTCGGGGTCGATGGCGGGTTTGCCGGCGTTGTGGTTGCTGAGCATCCGCCGCACGGTCGCCGCGGCCAGGATCCGCTTGCCCTGGTAGGTGCCCTCGTCGAGGAGCAGCTGACCGATGGCCGCGAGATCGGCCGCGGAGGCGAAGATGCCGGCGTGGCCAGCGATGCCGCCGAGGTGGTTGGCGACGTCGTCGTGGACGGTGCCCCGCAGCAGGCCCCGGGACGAGCGGGCGTCGGTGGCGACCAGTCGGTTGGCCTTCGAGGTGGTGGACATCCAGCTGCTGGCGTTGAAGCCGGTGTCGCGCAGGCCGAGCGGGCTGGTGAGGTTGGTCCGGAGTGCCTGGTCCAGCCGCTGACCGGTGACCTTCTCGACGATCTTGCCGGCGACCATGAGCCCGACGCTGGAATACCGGAACGTGGTGCCCGGCACCGCGCCGGAGACCAGCGGCGTGGTGAGCACGGCGTTCCACCGGGCCGCGTTGTCGGGCAGGCCGGTGACCTTGGCGCCGACGGGGAGGCCGCTGGTGTGGGTGAGCAGCATCTCGACAGTGATCTGCTCCTTGCCCGCGCCGGTGAAGGCGGGCAGGTAGTCACGCACCGGAGCGCCGAGGTCGACCTGCCCCTTGTCGACCTGCTGCAACAGCAGGATGGCCGTGTAGACCTTGGTGACCGAGGCGAGGTCGAAGATGGAGTCCGGGCGCATCGCGACGCGCTGGCTCGCCGTCAGCAACTTCGGGCCCGCGCCGTAGCGCAGCGCCTCGCCGACCGCGGTGTGCACAGTCGTCTGGCCGTCCACCAGGACGAGGGCGACCGCACCGGGGAAACCCTTGTGCTGAAACGTCTGCGGTGTGGCTGGCAGGTGTCGCCGGAGCAGGGCGGTCACGTCCTGCGCGTAGGGAGCCTGGCCCGCTGGTGGGGTGCCGCCGCTCGGGGGGACCGGCGCGCCCGGTACGGCGGACGGTGACCTGAGGTTCCCCGCCGAACCGAACCCGACCCGGTTCCCGGCGGCGTCCGTCCCGGTCACCGCGTCGCCGGGACCGGCCGAACCGGGGCCCGACGCGCCGTTGTCGCCGCAGCCGGTGAGGGCGGAGGTCGCGGCGGCCAGGCCGGCCCCGAGCAGAGTACGACGCGCAACGGGCATGCCGGAGATCGTGACAGTAGGCTCTCGGGCGCGCCACCTCACCCGTCCGAACGTCGAACCTCTCCGGCCCATCAGTCAACACACGGTCATCTGGCAGACACAGCCGGTTGCCGTTCGGGCGGTTGTGCGACGATCGGCGGGCATTACGTCGAACGACCCGTCCACCGGTCTGCCCGCGAACGGTCGCGGACAGTGACCGTGGAGGGCACAAACCTCGTTACCCCCTTGGAGAGCACGATGTCCCTCTCCCCATCCCGGGTCTTCGCAGAGCTGAACGCGGCTCGACCCCCTGACCAGCCGTCCCCGACGATCGGAACGGCCGTCGTGGTCGGCGGCAGCGTCGCCGGTCTGCTGGCCGCCCGGGTGCTGTCCGATTACGCCGACACCGTCGTCATCATCGACCGGGACGACCCGCAGGTGACCGGCGCGCGCCCCGGCGTACCCCAGGGAACCCAGCTGCACGCGCTGCTGCCCGGCGGCCTCTTCCAGCTGGAGCGGCTGTTCCCCGGATTCCGCGACGAGGCACTGGCGCGCGGCGCGATCGAGGCGGCGCCCACGGCCCGGCGCAACTACCTCGACGGGCGTCTGAAGGTCGTCGTCCCCGACGACGCCGACAGTCTGGCGGGCAGTCGGCCGCTGCTGGAGGGCCTGATCCGTCAGCAGGTGCTGCGGCTGCCCAACGTCAAGACGATCACCGCCCGCGCCACCGGCCTCGTGTTCGACGGCACCGCGGTCAGCGGGGTCCGCTGTGAGGTCGGCGGGGTGCCCGGTGTCGAGCGGGCCGACCTCGTGGTGGACGCCATGGGGCGGTCCAGCAAACTGTCGGACTGGCTGGAGCAGGCCGACTGGGACCGGCCCGTCACCCGGCGGATGACAGTGCACCTCAACTACGCGACCGCCCTGTTCCGTCGCCCGGAGGTCACCCCGGCCTCGACGGTCGTGCTCGCACTGAACACCGCCAGGGCGGCGGTCGACGTGGCCGGGGCCGCGTTCTTCGCCATCGAGGACGGCCGGTGGATGGCCATGATGGCCGGTTACGGCAAGGACCGCCCGGGGCGCACCGCCGACGACTTCGTCCGCCGCCTGCGGGAGCAGTTCCCACCGGAGTTCGGCGAGGTCGCCGACCAGGAGATGATCGGTGACGTCCAGACCTACCACCACGCCGACAGCCGGCGACGGGACTTCCACGCGCTCAAGCGGTTACCGGCCGGCCTGATCAGCGTCGGCGACGCCGTCGCGTCGTTCAACCCGGTGTACGGGCAGGGCATGACGGCGGCGGCCCTGCACGCGGCCTGCCTGTCGACGTACCTCCGGTCCGGTCCGGATCTGCGGGCGCCCGCGCGCCACTACCTCGCGCTCCAGAAGGTGGTGGTCGACGCCGCCTGGTCGCTGTCGACCTCGGCGGACCTGGCGTTGCCGCACGTCGACGGGCCCTACCCGCGCGGCTACCGGCTCTCCAGATGGGCCAGTGGGCAGATCATCGCGGCGACCGTCACGGATGTGACGACCGCCCGGCGGTTCAACGACGTGGTCTCCATGCGCGAGCACCCGAGCTCGCTGGCCCGACCCGGCGTGCTCCTGGGCGCCCTGCGCGCCAATCGGCGCGCACGCTGAGCGGCTGACCCGGCGGCCTCGTCGCGAGGCCGCCGGGACCGCACACTAGCGGGGCAGCTTGCGGAGGATGTCGACCACGAAGCGGTGGTCGTCCAGCTGCGGCAGCCCGGAGACGCCGACCCAGCCCACCACACCGGTGCCGCGCACGCGCAGGGGCACCGCGCCCCCGGCCGCCGCGTACCGCGAGGCCCTCAGCCCGAACCGCTCGGCCAGCGTCACCTGCTTGTCCTGGCACAGCCGCGCCATGTAGAGCGAGGAGTGCTCGAAGCGCATCACCACCCGCCCCTTGCGGCGCAGCCACGCGTCGTTGTCCGCCGTCGAGCCCGGCAGGCCACAGTGGAACAGCTGCCGTCCGGCCCGCCACACCCCCACCGAGACCGGCAGCCGCTGCTCGGTCGCCGCGGCGACGGCGCGCATCCCCAGCTCGTACGCGTCGGTCTCGGACAGGCCCGCGAGCTCCAGCTCGTCCTCCTCGCGCAGCAGCTCGTCGAGCGTCGGCCACGATTCACGGTCAGCTGACATGTTTCTTCTCCTCATGGTGCGGGTCGGTCATCCGCGTCGTGCGGGGGCGGTCATCCGCCTTGTGTCGGGCGATCACCAGGCGCAGGGCGCGTAGTCCTTCAGGAAACAGCCGTACAGGTCCTCGCCCTGCTCGCCGCGGACGATCGGGTCGTACACCCGGGCCGCCCCGTCGACCAGGTCCAGGGGGGCGTGGAAGCCCTCGTCGGCCAGCCGCATCTTCGTCGGGTGCGGACGCTCGTCGGTGATCCAGCCGGTGTCGACGCTGGTCATCAGGATGCCGTCGGTCAACATCTCCTCGGCGCTGGTGCGCGTCAGCATGTTCAGCGCAGCCTTGGCCATGTTGGTGTGCGGGTGCCCCGGCCCCTTGTAACCGCGGCCGAACTGGCCCTCCATCGCCGACACGTTCACCACGTACTTGCGGCGGGCCGACGCGGCGGCCATCACCGGGCGCAATCGGCTGACCAGCACGAACGGCGCGGTGACGTTGCACAGCTGCACTTCGAGCAGCTCGACCGGGTCCACCTCCTGGACCCGCTGCACCCAGCTGTTGACCGAGTCGAGGTCGGGCACGAGCCCGCCGGCGTCGATGGCCGTGGACGCCGCGATCCGTTCCGGCGACGCCGAGCCGCTGGTGAGTGCCAGCGCGGTGAGCGCGTGCGGGGTGAGCGCCGTCGACTGTGGTCCGGCGGTCAGGCTGCCCACCGGGCCACCCTGCCCGTCCGGCTTGGCGAACGTGATCAGCTCCGGTAGCGGGCCGTCCGGCAGGGCCGCGGCCTCCGCGGCGATGAGCTGCGCGTACGCCCCTGGGGAGCGGCGGACGGTCTGCGCCGCGTTGTTGATCAGGATGTCGAGCGGGCCCTGGCTGCTGACGTCGTCGGCGAGGGCGATCACCTGGGCGGGGTCGCGCAGGTCGATCCCGACGATACGCAGCCGGTGCAGCCAGTCCGCGCTGTCGGGCATCGCGGCGAACCTGCGGACCGCGTCGTGCGGGAACCGCGTCGTCACGGTCGTGTGCGCGCCGTCGCGCAGCAGCCGCAGCGCGATGTACATGCCGATCTTGGCCCGGCCCCCGGTCAGCAGCGCACGTCGACCGGTCAGGTCGGTACGGGCGTCGCGGCGCTCCCGGTTGAGCGCGGCGCAGGACGGGCAGAGCTGGTGGTAGAAGGCGTCCACCTCGCGGTAGCGCTGCTTGCAGACGTAGCAACCGCGGGGGTTGTGCAGGAAGCCCGCCGTCTCGCCAGCGACTGACGACGCGAGCGGAATGCCCTGCGTCTCGTCGTCGATCCGCCCCGGAGCGCCGGTGGCGGTGGCCTCCGTCACGGCCCGGTCGGCGGCGAGGATGGCGTCCCGCCGCTCCTCCCGCCGCCGCTGCTTGATCACCTTGTAGAGCCGGGCGGTGGCCCGCTGCACCCGCACCACGTCGGGGTGGTCGGAGGGCAGCGCCTCCAACGCCTCGAAGACGCTGAGGCAGGCCTCCAGCCGGCTTCGGTCAATACCCTCTTGACCGTTTTCGGTAATGTTGTCCACCGTCATGCGTCGTTGTCTCGTCCCGTATCCCGTGCCGGCTCCAGCCGGCCCGCCCCAAGTCCGACCCGAAACGGTACGCGCCCCACGGGCTCCGACGCACCTTGCGGCCTGCCCGGGGTGGCGCGTCTCGCGGCGCTGTCAGTCCGCGTCGGCCTGGCCGAGACGCCAGTAGCCCATGAAGGCCACCGCCCGCCGGTCCAGACCCCGCTCGGCGACCAGGTGCCGGCGCAGGTGACGGATGACGCCGGCCTCCCCGGCCAGCCACGCGTAGAGCGGCGCCGAGGCCACCACCTCGGGCACCTCCCAGAGGATCTCGGTGTCCACGTCCACGTCCGGCACGGGCTGGGCGGCGGTCGACGCGCCGGGGGCCAGCAGCTCCCCGGCCGCGGCGACGACGGCGGGCACCAGTCGGCTGCCGTGACCGTCGGTGCCCCGGGCCAGCCAGCGAACCCCGACGCCGGGGGGCGTCACCAGCGGCAACACGTCGGCGGCGTCGGGCACCTCCAACACGACGATGCCCCGGGCGTCGAGGGGTAGCCGCTCACAGATGCCGCTGATCGCCGGCACGGCGGTCTCGTCCCCGGCCAGCAGCAGAGGGGCGCCCGTGGACTGTCGAAACTCGACCCCGCCGTGGTTGCCGTCGAAGCCGGCGTCCGGCCCGACCAGGGCGATCTCGTCGCCGACGCCGGCCCGCCGAGCCCAGCGCGTCGCCGGACCACTGTCGCCGTGCAGCACCAGGTCGACGTCGACCTCGGCCAGGTGCGGTCGGACCGCCCGCACGGTGTAGGTACGGATCGGGTTGCGCTGGTGCTCCGGCAGGGTGCGCCACGTCGCGTACCAGTCCGCGCCGTCCGGCAGGGTCGCCGCGCGCTGACCGGGCAGCGGCAGCGCCAGTTTGATCCGCTGGTCGTAACCGTTGTCGGCGAAGCGGTCCAGGTCCGCCCCGGTGAAGGTCACCCGGGTGAAGGACGGGCTGAGTCGGCGTACCGCGCGGACGGTGACGGCGAACACGCGCCACGGGGCGATGGGCAGGGTCTCGGTCATGGTGCCTCTCTCGACTCGGGCCGGCGTCTACCGGGTGGTGCTCGCCACGGCGCGGGACCGCCACAGCAACCAGACGAAGTACGGGGTGCCGATCATGGCGGTGACCAGGCCGGCGGGGATCTGGGCCGGAGCGATGACCGTCCGGCCGAGGGTGTCGGCGATGCTGACCAGCGCAGCGCCGAGCAGGGCGGCCACCGGGAGCACCCGGGAGTGCCGCCCGCCGACCAGCGCCCGCGCGGCGTGCGGGGCGACCAGGCCGACGAAGCCGATGACCCCGACGGCCGAGACGGCGGTGGAGGTGAGCAGCGCCGCCGCGCCCAGCGCGATCAACCGGGTGCGTTCCAGACGGACGCCCAGCACCCGGGGGGTGTCGTCGTCCAGCGACATCAGGTCGAGTTCCCGGCGGGCGGCGACCACGGCCGGGGTGAGCACCAGCAGGGCGATCAGCACCGGCAGCACCTGGGTGGGCATCCGACCGTAGGTGGAGCCGGACAGCCAGGTCAGCGCCTTCCCGGTGTTCCACGGGTCGAAGGCGACGACCAGGTAGGTGATGACCGCCATGCCGCCCTGCCAGGCGCCGAAACCGATCAGCACCAGTCGGTCGGAGCTCAGTCCGCCGCGCCAGGCCAGGCCGTAGACCAGGGCGAACGCCAGCATCGCGCCGAGCCCGGCGACGCCGGAGACGGCCCACACCCCGGCCAGCGGCACGAAGGTGAGCAGCGAGACGGCGCCGAGCCCGGCGCCGGCGGTGATACCGAGGATGCCGGGTTCGGCCAGCGGATTGCGGCAGACCGCCTGCACTGTGGTCCCGGCGACCGCGAGCGCCGCGCCGGCCAGGACCGCCGCGGCGACGCGCGGCCACCGCTGGTCCAGCACGAAGGTGTACGCCGGCCCGGTGCTGCCGTTGACCCAGTTGACGACGTCACCGAGCAGCACCCAGGTGTCACCGGCCAACATGCCGACCGTCACGGCGCAGACGGTCAGGACGGCGGTGACGGCGACGACGCCGCGGTGGAAGGCGGCGGAGCGGACGGCCGCGTGACCGCCGGGCGGACGACGGGTGGGACCCGCGTCTCGGTGTCGGCGGGCCAGCCAGATGAGGATCGCCGCGCCGAACAGCGTGGTGACCACGCCGGTGGGGATGTCGACGCCGGCCTGCCCGCCCATCACGGCCCTCAGCAGGACGTCGGAGCCGAGCACGATGATGACCCCGGCGATGCCGGACAACGGCAGCAGGACGCGGTGCCGGTGCACCCCCGGCACCACGGGGGCGAGCAGCCGGACGATCACCGGGGCGCACAGGCCGACGAAGCCGACCGGGCCGGTGAGGGTGACGGCCGCGGCGGAGAGCAGCACGGCCAGCACCATGACGGTGAGCCGGGTGCGTCGCACGTCGAGGCCGAGCACCGTGGCGGTGTCGTCGCCGAGGGCGAGAATGTCGAGGCGGTGCCCGAGCAGCACGAGCACGACGGCGGCGCCGACGATCACCGGAGCGAGTTGGGTCAGGGCGGTCAGGTCGCTCTGCACCAGCGAGCCGTTCCCCCAGGCGAACAGCCCGATGGTGGCCTGCTCGAACAGGAGCAGCAGCAGTGTTGTCACCGACCCGAGCGCCAGCGCGGTCGCCGAGCCGGCGAGGATCAGCCGGGTGGTGCCGGCCTGCCCGCCGGAGGACATCGCCATCACCAGGCCGGCGGCGGCCAGCCCGCCGCAGAAGGCGAGGCCGCCGGCGGGCAGCGCGGGCAGCGAGACGCCGAACGCGGCGACCGCGACGATGGCCAGGTGGGCTCCCGCGTTGACCGCGAGGGTGTCGGGGGAGGCGAGCGGGTTGCGGGCGATCGACTGCAACGCCGCTCCGGCGAACCCGAGCGCGACGCCGATGGCCAACCCGGCGAGCAGTCGGGGCAGCCGGGACGCGATCAGGACGCGGGCCGCCTCGTCGTCGGCGCCGGTGGCGAGCCGCAGCAGGTCGAGGGCGCCGACGTTCGAGGTGCCCTGGGTGAGGTGTACCGCGCCGACCACGAGCAGCAGCAGGATCGCGGCGACGAAGACACCGGCGACGCGGGGCGCGGCCGGGCGTCCGCCCGGAGCCGGCCGGGTGGCCGGCTCCGGGCGTGGGGGTGCGTTCAGCACGCTCACACCGTGTACGTCTTGACGAGTTCGTCGATGTACTGCTTGCCGGAGAGCGGCCCGCCGAAGGTCCAGATGCCGTTGGGCATCTTGTGCAGGTTGCCCTGCCGCACGAAGGGCAGCGACTTCCAGATGGCGTTGCCGGCGAGACCGTCGGCGAACACGTCGTCGCCGTCGGAGGCGTTGTAGAAGAGGTGCATGTTCGGATCCTTGAGGACCGTCATGCCCTCGACGTCGGTCTGGCCGAGGCCCCACGCCTCATCGGTCTTGCCGGTCCAGGCGTTGGTCAGGCCGAGCTGGATGCCGATCTGGGACACCAGCGCGCCCTTGCCGAACATCCGGATGCTGACGGTGCTGCCTTCCTTCCAGCCGTCGGCGATGGCGAACGGCCGGCCGCCGGCACCCGCGTCGGCGATCTTCTTCTTGCCGTCGGCGATGGCCGCGTCGAAGTCGGCGAGCAGCTTCTCCGCCTCGGTGGTCTTGCCGACCGCCTTCGCGATCATGTTGAGGTCGCTGCGCATCCGGCCGAGGTTGTCGGTGGCGTCACTGCCCTTGGCGACCACGACGGGCACGAACTTCTCCAGCTGACTGACCATGTTGGCGCCCCGGTCGTCCTCCATCACGACGAGGTCGGGCTGGAGGGCGACGATCGAGTCGACGCTGGGCTCGCCACGGGTGCCGACGTCCTTGACGCCCGGGTCGAGCTTCGCGGAGGTGACCCAGGTGCCGTAGCCCTTGGGGTCGGCGACACCGACGGGCATGACGCCGAGGCTGACCAGCATCTCGACCTCGCCCCACTCCAGCCCGACGACCTTGGTCGCCGGTGCCTTGAGGGTGATCTCCTTGCCCCGGCTGTCGGTGAGGGTGACCGGACCGCTGGCCGCCGAGGCGGAGGTCTCGGGGGAGGCGGCGTTCTCGGTGGTGCCGCAGGCGCCGAGCGTCAGCGCGGCCACGACGGCGAGGAGGGCTGTGAAACGGGTACGGGTCATGACGGTCTTTCTCTGCTGTGGATGAGGGGTGTTCAGACCAGGGCGCGGATCTGGTGCCGCCCGACGGGGCGGGTGGTGACCAGTCCGCTGACCGGATCGGTGGTCACCTCGATGCGGATCCCGTAGGTCTCGGTGAGGGCGTTCTCGGTGAACACGGTTGCCGGGGTGCCGGTGGCGCGGACCCGGCCCTGGTGCAACAGGACCACCTCGTCCGCCACGGCGGCTGCCTGGTTGAGGTCGTGCAGCACGACGCCGACGGCGACGCCGTGATCGTCCGCGAGGTCACGGACCAGGTCGAGGATCTCCACCTGGTAGCGCAGGTCGAGAAACGTGGTGGGCTCGTCGAGGAGCAGGACCGGAGTGTCCTGGGCGAGGCAGGTGGCCAACCAGACCCGCTGCAACTCGCCCCCGGAGAGTTCGTCGACGGGACGATCGGCCATCGCGGCGACGCCGGTGACGTCCATGGCGCGGGCGATGGCGGCGGGACCGTCCGGGTCCTCCGTACGCCAGCGCCCCCGGTAGGGGTGGCGACCGTAGCCGACGACGTCGCGGACGGTGACCCCGCTGGGCACCGGCCGGCTCTGGGCGAGCAGTGTGACCCGCCGGGCGAACTCCCGGGCCGGGAGGCCGGCGGCCGTGACGCCGTCGGCGAGGTGCACGGTTCCGGCCTCGATCGGGTGCAGTCGGGCCAGGGCCCGCAGCAGCGTGGACTTGCCGCTGCCGTTGGGCCCCACCAGTGCCGTGACGGCACCCGCACGGAGGTTGATCACCGCACCGTGCACCACCGGCACACCGTGATAACCCAGACGGAGGTCGACGCCGGACAGGCTGCGCTCCCCGTTGACCGACGCCAACTCGCTCTGCATGAGGTTAGGCTAACCTAACCCGATCAAGGCCTGTCAAGTAGGCCGCGGGCCCGTGACCAGCCTGGCGGACCGGTGGTCGTCGGGCCCGTGCGCGCGTGGGGGATGCTGGGTCCGTGCAGATCACCACCCTCGGCCCACTCGCCGTCGACGGCCAGCCCGTTCGGGGTGAACGGTTGACGGCGGTGCTCCGCGCGCTCGTCGACGCGCGGGGGCGGGCGGTCTCCGTGAACCTGCTCGTGGACGCCGTCTGGGACGGCGCCCCACCCGACGACGCGACCGGCGCCGTCCAGGCGCTCGTGTCCCGGGTGCGCCGTCTCGGGTTGCCAGTGGTCGCGGTGCCGGGCGGATACCGGCTGCCCGCCGAGGAGATCGCCGTCGACGCGGTCGAGGCGCGCGCCCTCGTCGACCAGGCGCGCACCGTGCTCAGGTGCGGTGACAGTCGTGCCGCCCGCGGCCTGGCCGATCAGGCGCGGGCCCTGTTCCCCGAGGTGCCGGAGCTGGTCAGCGCCGAGGACACCCGGCTGTTCGCGGACGTCGCCGCGCTACGCGCGCAGGCGGCACTCGCCGGCGTGGGCCCGTTCGACGAGGTCGACCTGGGCCGGCTCGTCGCACGTACGCCGCCGGACGAGCCGTCCGCCGCCCTGCTCGTCAGGGTGCTGGCCGCCCAGGGGCGGGAGGCGGAGGCGCTGGAGGTGGTCGAGCGGTTGCGCACCGACCTGGCCGACCGGTACGGCACCGACCCGTCGCCCGTGATCACGGACGTCCACCTGGCGTTGCTGCGCGGCGAACTCACCGCTCCGCCCGCGGCGACGCCGCCCCGGCAACCGGCGCGGATCACGCTGCCCGCCGCGTGGCGTCGTGCCATGGCCGCCCTCGTCGGGCGGGAGCGGGACGTCGAGGCCATCACCGGCGCGCTCACCGAGACACCCGTCGTGACGATCGTGGCGACCGGCGGGGCGGGCAAGACCCGGCTCGCCGCCGAGGTGGCGAGGCGCACGGCGGCGGCCGGGCGGGCGGTACGCGTGATCGAACTCGCTGGCCTGCGCTCGCCCGACGAGGTGCTGCCCACTGTGCTCGCCGCGCTCGGCGGTGCCGACACCACGGCGACCGGCGGCAACCTGGGTCTGGAACGGCGGGTCCTCAGCCCCGAGGAGCGGCTGCGCGCCGTCGCGCCGGACCTCGACGGGCTGGTGGTGCTGGACAACTGCGAGCACGTGCTCGACGCGGTGGCCGTCGTCGTCGCGGACCTGGTCGCGGCGGCGTCGCCGGAGGTCGCGGTGCTCGCGACGAGCCGCGCCCCACTGGGCCTGGTCGGCGAGTTGGTGCACCGGCTGACCGCGTTGCCGGACGCCGACGCGCTCGCGCTGGTCGAGTCCCGGGCACGGGCCGGTGGCGCCGTGCCGACCTGGGACACCGAGCGGGCGCTCGTCCTGTGCCACCGGCTCGACAACCTGCCGTTGGCCCTCGAACTGGCCGCCGCGCGACTGCGGCACATGCCGATCGACGATGTGCTCGCCGGGCTGACCGACCGGTTCGCGCTGCTCGACGACGCCCTGCGCGGCCTGCCCGAACGGCACGCGAGCCTGTGGGCGCTCGTCGACTGGAGCAGGGAACTGCTCGCCGAGGCCGACCGCGATCTGCTCCAGCGGGTCGCGGTCATCCCCGCGCCGTTCACCGCGGACCTCGCCGCCGCCGTCGCGCAGGCCCCGGACGTACGTCGCGGCCTGGCGACCCTCGTCGAACAGTCCCTGTTGACCCTGGTCGAGGGCGATGGTCCGCCGCGGTACCGCATGCTTGAAACGGTCCGTGAGTACGGCGAGGCCCGGCTGGACGCGGCCGGTGACCGGGACCAGGCCATGGCCGGCCTGGTCGGCTGGGCGCGGGAGCAGGCCGTCGCACTGGCCGGCCGCTTCATCGGCCCCGGCCAGGTGGAGGCGCTGCACCGTTGCGCCGCCGAGCAGGACAACCTGGTCGCGGGCCTGCGATGGGCGATGGCAGCGGACGACGAGCCGGCCGCCGTCGACGTCGCCACCGCGCTGTTCCACCTCTGGTCGGTGCGGGGCCTGCACCTCGAGGTCCTCGCCTGGGCGCGCGGGCTGCTGCACATCGACGAGCCGCAGCGACGGCTGCGGTCGGCGATCCTGCGCGGTACGGCCAGCGGCCGGCCGCTGCCCAACGCCGACCGACTCGCCTGGACGTGTGTGGTGATCAGCGTGAACGCGGGCATCAGCGCCGACCTGCGGCCCGCCGTGCTCGCCCGCCGGGCCCTGCGGACGCTCCAGGCCGAACGGCCCGCCGAGGTGTCGCCCCGGCTGACCGCTCTCGCGTCGGCGTTGCCCGGCTTCGACGCGTCCGATCTGGAGCAGAGCTTGAAGAGCGCGACCGAGTTGGTCGCACACCCCGACCCGTATGTGCAAGGGCTCGGGCTGTTCGCCCGCGCGGCGGTACGGGAGAACGGCGGCCAGCCGGAGACGTCGATCAGTGACGCCGAGCAGGCGTACCACCGCTTCGAGGTTGTCGGCGACCACTGGGGCATGGCGATGGCGGCAGGTGCCGTCGGGCAGTTCCTGGTCCCGGGCGCAGATGCCCGGTCGGCCGAGTGGCTGACGCGCAGCGTGAAACACATGGAACTGGTCGGCGCCGTGCAGGACGCGCGGTCGATCCGACTCCGGCTGGACGTGCAGCTCGCACTCACCGGCGACGCGGACGCGGAGCGGCGACTGGGCGAGACGGCCAGACCGGGTCAGGCCGAGCAGATGGACGCCGCGCAGGCACTGCTCGGCCTGGCGCACCTCGCCTGGCAGCGCGGGCGCTACGACGAGGCGCTCGCCCACATCGACGAGATGACCCGAATCCTCGCCGGCTGGGCCGGGCCGCAGCCACAGCCGCGCGTGATGCTCCGCGCCGCGGCGGCGGTCCTCTGCCTGCGGGTGGCCCAGGCTCGGCCGGTGCCGGGAAACGACGTCGCCGTCCAGGCCGCCGCGATGCTGTCGCTCACCCGCGACGACGCGCTGACCTCACGGGACCTGCCGGTGATCGGGGCGTGGGCGTCGGGCGGAGCGGAACTCGCGGCGTACCGGGGTGACGCCGACACCGCCCGCGAACTGTCCGTACTCGCGAAGCGGATCGGCACCCACATCGAGATGTTCTTCCCCACCGGGAGCAGCGAACGGCTCAACGCCATCCTCGGGGACGAGGAAGAGCGTGAGCCGTTGCTGACCGTGTGGCGCGAGCGGCCGCCCGCCGCAGCCATCAGCCGGATCCGCGAGCTGATGGACGACCTGCTCGCCTGACTAGACCTTCTTGCGGTACGCGCGCAGCGCCAGCGGCATGAACAGCACCACGAAGCCGGCGCACCAGGCGAGCGTCCACCAGACGTGGTTGCCCAGCGGGGTGCCGAGGAACAGCCCGCGCACCGACGCCACCAGGTGGGTCATCGGGTTGACGTCCACGAACGCCTGCATCCAGCCCGGCAGGGTGTCGGCACCGACGAACACATTGGACGCGAAGCTCAGCGGCATGATCAGCGCGAACATCACACCCTGCACGGCACCGGCGGTGCGCACCTTCATCGACACGAGCACCGGCAGCCAGCTCAGGCAGAGCGCGAACAGCACCGCGAGCAGACACCCGGCGATCGCCCGGAACGGGTCGGTGTCGATCCGGAAACCCATCACGTAGCCGATCGCCAGGGTCGACACCGTGACGATCACGTACCGGACGACGTCGCCGAGGACCGCGCCGACCAGTGGTGCGGAGCGGGGGATCGGCAACGACCGGAACCGGTCGAAAATGCCCTTGGCGATGTCGGTGTTGAGGTTGACACCGATCGCGATGGCGCCCGTCGCGATCGTCTGCGCCAGGATGCCGGGCAGCAGGAACTGCAGGTAGTCGTGGGTCGAACCGGCGACGGCGCCGCCGAAGACGTACACGAAGATGATGAGGAACAGCACCGGCTGCAGGGTGACGTCGATGAGCGCCTCGGGCGTACGCCAGGTCTTGATGAGGCTGCGCTTCGCGAGCGCCAACGAGTGCCGGATCAGCCGGAACGGCCGAGGGTTCGGCGCGGAGTTCGACAGCGCGCGGCTTCTCGGGGGCGCTGTGTCGGTCAGAGTGCTCATACCGCGACCTCCATGGGGCGGGTGGTGTCGTCTTCGGACGCCGTACGCCCGGTGAGGGTGAAGAACACCTCGTCGAGGCTCGGCAGGTGCAGGGAGAGTTCGGTGACCGCGATACCGGCAGCGGCGAACCGCGCGACGCTCTCGGTCAGGGCCGCGTCGTCGGTGACCGGCACCGCGAGCACCCCCTTGCGGATCTCGTCGGCCTGCGCGCCGGAGCCGACCTGGGTCAGGATCTCCGCGGTGCGGGGCAACTGCGCCGGGTCGGACGGGCGGACCTCCAGGGTCTGCCCGCCGACCACCCGCTTGAGCCCCTCGGGGGTGTCGTGGGCGATGACCCGACCGTGGTCGATCACCGTGATCGCGTCGGCGAGCGCGTCGGCCTCCTCCAGGTACTGGGTGGTGAGCAGCACCGTCGAGCCGCTGTTGACCAGCGACCGGACCACGTCCCACATGTCCTCGCGCTTGGCCGGGTCGAGCCCGGTCGTCGGCTCGTCCAGGAAGATCACGTCGGGGGAGCCGACCAGGCTGGCGGCCAGGTCCAGCCGCCGCCGCATGCCGCCGGAGTAGGTCTTCGCCGGCCGGTTCGCGGCATCGGTCAGGTCGAACCAGTCGAGCAGTTCGGCGGCCCGCCGCCGGGCCCCGGTGCGTCCCAGCTCCAGCAGGGTGCCGAACAGCTCCAGGTTCTGCCGCCCGGTCAGGTCCTCGTCGACCGAGGCGTACTGGCCGGTGAGGCCGATGCTCTGCCGGACGCGCTCGGCGTCCCGTACCACGTCGAAACCGCTGATTCGGGCGGTTCCGCCGTCCGGGGTGAGCAGGGTGGAGAGGATGCGGACGGCGGTGGTCTTACCGGCGCCGTTGGGGCCGAGCACCCCGAGCACCGTCCCGCGGGGTACGGCGAGGTCCACGCCCTGCAGCGCCCTCGTCTTCCCGAATGTCTTCACGAGGCCCTCGGCCTCGATCACCAGGTCAGCTGTCATGCGCCGAGTCTGCGCGGGCCGGCTGACACCGCACCGACACGGCACCGACACGGGCCGACACGGGCTGACATCGGAGCCGCCGAGGAGGCATGCACATCCACACCGACGGGCGCTGTGCTATGCCCGGGTGGGTCGTGTTTCGGTCTCGGCGCGCAGCACGGGCGCGAACGACGCCGAGTGATCGTGCCCGGAGGCGCAGGTCTGTTGTGTCTCGGCGATGAACACGTGCGGCGAGACGCCGGTGAGCCGGACGCACTCGCGTGTGAGGTGAGGCTGGTCCGCGTAGCCGGCGCGGAGGGCGAGCAGCCCGAGCCCGTCGTCCGTCGCCGCGAGGCCCTGGGCGATCGCCTGCTGGACGAGCGCGAGGAAGCCCTGAAAGCGCAGTATCCGGTGCAGCGACTTCGGCGCGAGCCCGATCGCCGTCCGGCAGCGGCGCCGCAGCTGCGTCTCGGAGATGTGCAGAGACGCCCTCAGCGACGTCACGTCGACCGTGCGCCACGGCATGAGACCGCGCACCGCCTCGGACACGAGCGAGTCTGCGGGCTGGCCGGCGCTGGCGCGCTCCCGCACGTAGAGCTGCACGGCGGCGAGCGCTTCCTGGAGCGAGGCCGCCGTGCCGACCACGTCGCCGAGTGCGGCGGCAGAGCGGCCCCACAGCTGTTCGGCGTCCAGTGTGAGTCCGACGACCTCGGACGTGGGCTGTCCCGCGACCATCGGGAAGGCGCCTGGCACGAAGCGCACGCCGAGAATCGTGGTGCCCGGCTGAAGTACCTCGACCAGCGGCTCGGTAAGCGGGCCGATCACCTGCGGGGCCGCGCCAACCCTGCATACGAGTTCGACAGCGCCGCTGGGGATGCGCCGGTGGACGTACGGCGCGGCGTCGCGCCCGACCTGCTGCACCCAGACCGACGAGACGAGCTCGCGCAACGCCGGAGCGGGCGAGCGCTCGACGTAGCTCTGCCCGCCCGCGGCGGGGGCGGAGAACGGGTCGCTGGTCACGTGACCAGTATGTCGCGCGCGGGTTGGTCGGCCGCGAGAAGGACGCCCGGTTTGTTCAAGAGCGCGGAGCGAATCCGGCCGTACGGTTTGGCCATGTTCGACTTCATGACCTTCTGTTTGACGGGGCCGCCGACACCCGACCGCCGACCGGGCCCCGCTCAACCACCCCAAGATCGACGCCAGGGTCCGGCCCGTGCGAGCGCACGGTGAACGCGACCATCCAAGGCCGGCTCTGGAGCAGCGATCCGCAGGGCTGGGCGCAGACCGCGGAGGGCCGCATCCGGCCGCTGTACGTGCGTGTGCTCGAACGCCTTCACCTTCGCCCCGGCACGCGGCTCCTCGACGTTGGCTGCGGCTCGGGCCTGTTCGCGGAGCTTGCCGCCCAGCGCGGCGCTGACGTCGTCGGGCTGGACGCGGCCCCGGGACTCGTCGAGTACGCACGCCGCCGGCGCCCGGCGGCCCGCTACGTCGTCGACGACATGGAGCACATACCGTTCAGCGACAGCGGCTTCGATATCGTCACCGCGTTCAACTCGGTGCTCTACGCCGCCGACCCCCGCCACGCGCTCGCCGAGATCACGCGCGTGACCGCCCCCGCAGGCTGTGCCGTCGTAACCGTAGGCGTCGGTCCCGAACAGGCCGAAAGCGCAGCACTGATCAATCCACTGGCTCCGCACGACGAAGTGCCCGACCGCAGCACCCTCGACCTCGCCGACGCGGACGCGGCTCGCAGCGCCCTGCTCGACGCCGGGTTCGCATCCGTCACGTCGACCGACATCGCGTTCGACATCGAATTCAACGACCAGAACGAGGCGATCGCCGCCCAGATGCCGGCCGGCCCAGTCACCGCGGCGGTCCGCCACTCCGGCCGCGCGGCCGTGGAAGCGGCGCTGGGGTCCTTCTTCGCGCCGCGATCACGGGCCGACGGGACCATCCGCCTGGGCCTCGTCTTCCGCTGCTATCTCGCGCAGCGGGCGCGATGACCCGCGGGTTCGGCGTGGGCGGTCCGGCCCTGCCGAATGACGACCCCACGAAGGACGACCAACCAACGAGAAGGGAACCACGATCATGAAACTGACGACCACCACGCAGGTGTCTGTCGACGGCGTGATGCAGGCAAACGGCGGGCGGCATCCGATCCTCGACCCTGGAATGGAGCGCGGCGGATGGGCCCGGCCGCTTTTCGACAACGAGGCCATGACGTTCGTCGACCAGACCTACCAGCGCGCTGACGCGTTCCTGTTCGGTCGGCGGACCTACGAACTGTTCGCCGGCTACTGGGGCGTGAGGGAAGACCTGGAAAACCCCATCGTCGGTGCCTTGAACACCAAGCCCAAATACGTCGCATCGACCACGCTCACCGACCCGCAATGGGCGAACACGACCGCCCTCTCCGGTGACCCCGCGGCGGCCATCCGCGAGCTGAAAGCCAAGCCGGCGGGTGAGCTGCAGGTGCACGGCAGCGCCATCCTGACCCGGTGGCTGCTCGAAAACGACCTCGTCGATGAGATGAACCTGCTCATCGTCCCGGTGGTCGTCGGCCAAGGCATGCGCATGTTCCCCGACACCGGCCCAGACATCGCACTGGACCTGGTCGACTCGCAAGTCTTCCCGAAGGGCATAACGCTCCAGGTCTACCGACCCGCCGGGCGCCCGGAGTACGCCACCACCTGAAACACGACAAGGGGTGCCGCAGTCCGTCAGAGCTGACTATTCGTGGGCCCGGCTGCTGCATCGACCGCTGGGCCGCGCTCCGCTGGGGTCGATGGCGTCGACGAGTGACCGCGCCGCCGTCAAGCCATCCACCGCTAGGCGACCAGCTGAGGCGGGCACGCCGCGGTCGGTCCACTCCTGAGCCACGGTGACCCGTCACCCCCCTCGACCTCGCACACGAAGAACAGCCCAGTGCGCTTGCGCTGCGAAAACAGCACGGTCAAGCGCTGACCTTTCAACGGATGGAAGGCGTGAGTGATCACCAATTAGTCCGAAGAGTACCTTGACTGACGAGCTGTATAGAGCACGGGTTCCGACGGTCGGCGTCACGATATGCTGGCCACGGCAGAGCGCCTGCCAGCGCCCGATGTGGTGGCCCACGCCCGACCGCATGCCTGGGGCCAAGAGTCTCCGACTCCGCGCCGATCTGTCGACTCCCGGCGTGCCGGTCACGCCGCCTGTTCGGTGGAGTGCGTGGGGCTGCACCGGAGGCGTCATGTCTGATTCCACCCCCCGACGGACCCCAGCGCCGGGACGCGCCCGCAAGCGCGCCATCCGTGAACACGCTGCCCGGGCTGGCGTCGCCTACTCGGAGGCCGCCCGGCAGCTTGAGTCGGTCGGCCTTCGGCCCGGCGAAACCCTCTCCCGGTACGGGCGGACGATCTATCCGATCGGCTTCGACCCGCACCGCCAACTGCTCGTCGAACGCCGTGAGCGGCGGTCGTTCGAGGAGCGGGTGGCGGACACCAGGCGGGCCGCGGTCCTGCCGCATGGTCGCGCGCAGCACCTCGTCGGGCGGTTCCCGCCCAGCCGTGGGCGTACCGGCAGCGGGGTGGGCTCGCTCTATCACGGCGAGGGCCGCGAGGAACTGCTCGCGATGCTGTACATCGTGATCGTGGCCGAGTCGCCAGGGTTGCTGCCCGAGGTCGGGGACCTCGCCTGGATCGCGGAACTCGGCGAGGACACCGCGCTCGACACGGCCTGCGCCGACATCGACCGCGAGGCCCGCCGCCTGCTCGACCAGGAGCCGATGGCCCTCTGGTCGCGCATCCAGCAGGCGCTGACCACTGTCGAACGTAGCGTGGACGGGCAGGTCCGCCAGGAGGCGATCCGGCAGACCGCGCTGTTGAGCACGATGATGACGCCGCGTCTCGGGTCCGCGGGCGAGCCGTACGTTCCGGGGCTGCCCGTCGCCGGTGCCCGGCAGATCCTCGACGCGCTGCTCATCGTCGCCGACGACGGACACGCGCCGGGCACCCGGGTACGCCTGCTCAGGCAGCCGCACCACGCGGGGTCGGCCACGATCATCGGTGCCCGGTGGGGTCGGTCAGGTCCGCCGGTGGGCTATCTCGTGTGGCTCGACGGGGCGACGGCGCCGCTGTCGGCCCACCCCGACGACCTGATTGTCCTGGCCCACCAGGAGACCACTCCGCGCTGAGCCAGGGCCCGCCTCGGTGGTGCCCGCATCGTCTCTTCCAGGCCCCGGTCAGATCCTCCTGAACAGCTTCGTTGTCTAGACCGCCGTCGGATGGATCAGGCGACGGCCAGGCGAAAGACCTGCCGGGAACCGCCCTCCGGACCGGGATCGACGGCCTCGGCAGGGGTGAAGCCAAGGCGTTCGTAGAAGGCACGCGCACCGCTGACGCAGGCGCCCGGGTGATCGGCACCGAAAGTGACCACTTCGACGGAACCTGAGCCGGGTACAAACCTGCGCATCGCCGCTGTCATCAGTGCACGACCAACCCCCTCTCCCCGTGACTGCTCAGCAACGACAAGCCAGTGGACGTGGTGGGTCGGAACCATCAACCCCACGTCACCTCGTCGATCATGGAGTTGTGGTGGGCGATAAAAGCCCGCCCGCGTGCCGCGATCTTGCACTTTCTGCCCCGACATAGGGACCATTCCACTCGTATCGGCAACCGAAACTGCAAGATCGGCGGGCGCGGGCGCGGGCGCGGGCGCGGGCCGGCCGGGCTCCCTTGCGGGGAGCCCGGCCGGTGCGGTCGACGGCGTCGTAGAGCTGTCCGGAGCGCAGCGGGGGGGGGGTGCTGCGGCGGGAGAGGTACGGACGGCGTGACCGCGCTCCGCGCGGTGGTCCACCTGCTCAGCTCGGCAGGCGACCCCGCGTGGAGACGAAGTGGTACGACATGACGGCGAACCCGGGGTCACGGAGCAGCCGCCGGAAGGCGTTCAGTTGCTGGGGCGACAGCCCGGCCGCCAGCAGGTCCGGTTCCAACTGGCGGGAGTTGGTCTCGTAGAGCGACGTTCCGGTCGACCCGCCGGCCCAGCTCTGCGAGTGGGTGATGGTGTCCAGGTCGGTCAGACCGGCGAGGGCCATCTCGGTGTGTACGTCCTGCGCCCATCCCAGGTCGGCGCCGTGGTCCTCCAGGACACCCATCATGGCGTCCATGACCTGCGCGAAGAGCTTCGCGGCGTCGTCGGTCGGCGCGGTCAACACCCGCTGTGGCGCGGTGCAGTCGAACTCCTCGACGACCAGCCACCCGCCTGGTGCCAGCGCGCCGGTGAGGGTACGCAGGACCCGTCGTCGATCGGGGAGGTGCAGCAGGACCAGCCGGGCGTGGATCAGGTCGAACGCGTCCCCGGGGGGCGGTTCGGTGCGCACGTCGTGCTGGCGTACGTGCAGGTTGCCCTCGGCCACCAGGTGTGTGGGGTCGATGTCGGTGGCCAGCACCTGACCGTCGTCGCCGACTGCGCGGGCCATCCGCCGGGCCATCGAGCCGCCACCGGCCCCGACCTCCCAGCAGCTCGTGCCCGGTCGCAGCACCGGGCCGGCCAGCCGACGCGTGGTGATCGGATCCAGGAAGGACTCCAGCGCGTGCATTTGGGGAACGGCGTCCGGTGCGCCGTTGTCGAACGTGTACGTGTCGTCGCTCGTCGCGGTTGCCATCGGTGTCTACCTCTCCGAGAAGGGTCGGGTGACTACGGGGTGTCGGCCCAGAGCCGAGGGGTCGGTCGGTTGGGCGGGGGCGGCACGGCGGCGGCGACGCTCAGCATCGCCGCCAGTGGGGCCGGATCACGGCGGGCCTCCGCGGTCGGTCGGTCGTAGACCACCCGGCCGTACTCCAGCACCGCCACCCGGTCGGCGACCTCGATGGCGTGCTGGAGTTGCTGCTCCACGAGCAGCACGGTCAGGCCGTCGGCGGCGAGACCGTTGACGAGTTCGCGGACCCGCGCCGCCAGGTCGGGCGAGAGGCCCTCACACGGTTCGTCGAGCAGCAGCACCCGGGGTTGGCCGAGCAGGGCACGGGCTATCGCCAGCATCTGCTGCTCCCCGCCGGAGAGTTCGCAGCCGCGGTGTCGCAGTCGCACCGCCAGCCTCGGCAGCAGTTCCAGGGTGCGGGCGACGGTCCAGCCCTCACCGCCGGAGGTGCGGGCCCGCCACGGCGCGGCGGCCAGGTGCAGGTGCTCGGCCACTGTCAGCCGGGAGAAGACCCGTCGGCCCTGCGGGACGAGACCGACGCCGGACTGGGCGATGCGATGCGGTTGCCGGCCGGCGACGTGCACGCCGCTGATCTCGATGCGACCGCTGGACGCCCGGACCAGCCCGGCGATGGTGTGCACGAGCGTGCTCTTGCCCGCACCGTTTCGGCCCACCACTGCCTGGATGCTGCCGGGACGTACCCGAAGGTTGACCTCGTGCAGGACGATTCCCCCGGCGTAGCCGGCGCAGAGACGATCCACTGTGAGCATCAGGCCACCCCGTCGGCGTAGGCCTGCCGCACCAGCGGCGAGGTTCGGATCTCGTCCGGTGTGCCGGCGGCCAGTGTCTGACCGTCGCGCAGCACCGTGACCGTGTCGGAGAGGGCGTACACCAGGTCCAGTCGATGTTCGACGAGCAACACGGCGACGGCCCGGGGCAGCGCCTGGAGCAGCTCGACCAGCCGGCCGACCTCGATGGCGGACAACCCGGCCGCCGGTTCGTCGAGGAGCAGCAGGCGGGGGCGACCGGCCAGGGCCATCGCGATCTCCAACTGGCGTCGTTGCCCGTGCGCAAGGTGTCCGGCGGGCACCGCCGCGACGGCGGTGAGCCCCATCTGGTCCAGCAGTGGACCGGCCAGGTGCTGCGCCGCGCGCCGGCGTCCGCCCGGCCACCACCGGCGGCGTGGGATGACCCGTGGCAGCGCGGCCACCACGACGTTCTCCGTCGCGGTGAGGGTCGGAAAGACCGCAGGTCGTTGGTGGATGCGGTTGATGCCCCGCCGCGCCCGGGCCGCCGGGGCGAGCCGACCGATGTCCCGTCCGTCGAACCGCACGGTGCCGCGCTGCGGTTTCGTGGACCCGCCGAGCACGTTGAGCAGTGTCGTCTTGCCGGCCCCGTTCGGGCCGATCAGCGCGTGCCGCTGACCGTCGTGGATGCACAGGTTCACGCCGTCGAGCGCGGCGAGCGAGCCGTACCGCACGCTGACCTCCTGGGCGTCGAGCAGACCGGTCATCGGCGCAGCTCCCCGACCGTGGCCTGCTCCTGGGTGGCGGGCGGGTCCGGCTGATGGTCCGGGGCACCCGACGGGCGCACCCTGCCCCGGGCCCGGTTGACTCCGGTGGGCAGCAGGTACACCGTCGCCACGAACAAAGCGCCCAGCACCAGTGGCGCGTGGCCGGGCAGCACCCCGAACAGCCAGTCGCGGACGGCGATGACCAGCGCCGCGCCGACCAGGGCACCGCCGACCGAAGCGGTGCCACCGATGACGACGCCGAGCAGCAGCAGCGCGGACGTGTCGAAGCCGAAATCGGCGGGGGAGATGTACTGCTGGGCGACGACCAGGAGCGAGCCGGCGGCACCGGCTATCGCTCCGGCGGCGATGTGCGCGCCGGACAGGTGCACCGCCACCCGGTGGCCACTGGCCCGCAGCCGCGTCTCGTCGTCGCGGCCGGCCCGCAGCACCAGCCCGGCCCGGGTACGCAGCAGCACCAGCACCGCGCCGACAAGCGTGGCCACGACGACCAGGGCGTACAGGTACCGGGCCTGGTCGCTGGCCAGCGCCGGGAGCCCCCAGAACGGGCGGACCGCGGGGATGCCCGCCAGGCCGTCAGTGCCACCGGTCACCGATCGCCACCGTCCGAGGACGACGACGACGAGTTCGCCGATGGCCAGGGTGATCATCAGGACGATCACCCCTCGGGCGTGCACGACGAGCGGTACGGTGAGCGCGGCCAGCAGTGCCCCGGCGGCCGCCGCGACGGCGAGCTGCACCACGCCGACGTCGGAGACCCGGCTGCCGATTACGGTGCAGGCGTAGGCGCCCGCCGCGTACGGTGCGGTCTGCCCGAGGGTGGGCATGCCGGCGACGCCGGTGAGCAGCGCCACGCTCACCCCGACCAGGGCCAGCGCCAGCGTCCGGGCGAGGATCGCCGTGGTGTAGTCGTCGACCACCCAGGGCGCCACGACCAGGCCGACCAGGACGAGCGCCGCGATGCCGCCTCGCACTCGCCGGATCACCTCGCCCCTCATGCCGCCCTCCACCTGCCGGCCAGGCCGCGGGCCCGCACGGCCAGCACGGCCGCCATGGCGGCGAACAGCAGAAACGGCGCGGCGGACGGCAGCAGCGCCACTCCCAGCGTCTGGATCTCGCCGATCGCGAGCGCGGCCAGCAGGGTGCCCGCCATCGACCCGAGACCACCGAGAACGACCACCACCAGGGAGAGCAGCAGCACCGTGTCGGCGGTGCCCGTGCCGGGGCCGATGATGGGCGCCCCCAGGACACCGGCCGCACCGGCCAGCGCGCCGGCGGCGGCGAGCACACCGGCCCGGATCCATGCCGGACTCACGCCCAGACAGGCGACCATCTCCGGGTCGTCGACGGCCGCCCGGACCAGCATCCCGGCCCTGGTGCGTCGCACCACCAGATAGAGGGCGGCGGCGAGCACCGCCGCGACGACGATGAACACCAACCGGTACGCGGCGTAGCGGTGACCGGCGACCATCACCGACCCCTCCAGGGCTGCTGGCACCTGGACCTGCGGGTTGTCTGGCCCGAAGCCGGCGACGAGCAGGCTGCCGCCGGCCAGTGCCACCCCGAACGTCAGCAGCGCCTGACTCAGGTGGTTGCCGGCGGCGACCGGTGTGAGTAGGCCGGCCAGGAGCACCCCGACCGCTGCGGCGGCCAGCACACCGACGGCGAGGGCCAACGCCAGGCTCGCCCAGCCGCCGTCGAGCAGCGCCGCCGCGGTGTACCCGCCGATCGCGTAGAGCAGGCCGTGCGCCAGGTTGAGGATGTTGGCGACGCCGAAACAGAAGACCAGGCCCGACGCGGCGACGAACACCAGCAGCCCGTAGGCGACTCCGTCCAACGCCGGGATCAGGTACGGGTCGATCCGGTTCATGCCGGCCGCCACCGCTGTCACCGGCCGACGGTCGCGAGGTCGCCCACGACGGTGTTGGACAGCGCCCGGCCGTCCTGGCGGACCTGCCGCAGGTACCACTTCTGCACCGGGGAGTGCGTGGCGGTGGAGAACTGCCAGGTGCCGCGCGGGCTGGCGATCTGGCCGAGTTGGCCGATGGCCGTGTTGATCGCCTCGGGGGTCGGGTTGCTTCCGGCGGCGCCGATCGCCCGGTCCAGCACTGCAGCCGCGTCGTACGAGGCGAGCGCGTAGGTCGTCGGCGAACCGTCGTGCTTCGCCTTCCACGCCGCCACGAAGGCGCGGTTCTCCGCGTTGTCGAGGTCGGACGAGTAGTTGAGCACCGAGTAGATGTCCCGCGCCGCCTCGCCCTGCGCGTTGAGCACGCCGCCCTCGGTGAGGAACCCGGCCGCGTACAGCGGGATGTCCTTGATCTCGGACTGCGCGTACTGCTTGACGAAGTCGACGGCGGCGCTGCCGGCGTAGAAGGTGTACACGGCCGCCGCGCCGGATGCCTTGATGCGGGCGAAGTACGGGAGGAAGTTTGTGGTGGCCGGGAACGGCGTGAAGGTCGTCTTGCCGTCGGCGTTCGCGAGCTTTCCGCCGATCTTCCCGAACGCGTCGGTGAAACCGCGCAGCTCGTCCCATCCGCCCTGGTAGTCCGGGCCGATCGCGTACACGGAGCCCTTCACGTTGTCGCGGACGTGCTGGGCGATCGCCGCCCCGGGCTCGTCGGAGAGGTACGAGGTGTGCCAGACCCGGGAGACGTCCTTGAGCTCCGGCCGGCCGTTGGAGCCGACCAGTGGCACCTTGGTCTCGTTGAGCACCGGGGTGACGCCGGCGACCGAGCCACCACCGACGATGCCGGTGAGCGCGGACACCCGGTCCTGCTTGAGCAGCTTGGTCGCCGCCGGGACAGCGGTCTGGGCGCCGTTGCCCTCGTCGGCGACGATCAGGTCGACCTGCCGGCCGCCCAACTTGCCGTCGTGGGTGTCCAGGTAGAGCTGGAAGCCGTCGCGGATCTCCGTACCGACCGCCTGGTACGTCCCGGACAGCGACGCCAGCAGGCCGATCTTTATCGAGCCGCCGGCGCTGGTGCCCGGAGCGTCGTCGCCGCAGGCCGTGCTGGTGGTCAGCACGGCCGCGAGCAGCGCGGCGGTGAGGGCACGGCTTCGCCAAGGCGTGGTGAGGGGCATGTCTGACTCCAGAGGAAGGGGAAGGGGTGTCCGGCGTGGGGGCGCCGGGGTGGTCAGCGGCTGCGGGCGAGCGCCGCTCGGGCAGCGGGGGTCAGCGCGTCCCCGATCCGGTTGGCCAGCTCGGTCATCTCGTAGGAGACCTTGCCCACGTCGCACTCGGGCGCGGCGAGCACCAGCAGCGAGGCGCCGTCGTTGAAGGCCATCGAGAACATGAAACCGCCCTCGAGCTGCGTGACGTTGGAGATCACCGCGCCGGCGTCGAAGAAGGCCGCCGCACCCCGCAGCAGGCTGACCAGCCCGCTACCCGTGGCGGCCAACTGGTCGGCCCGGTCCGGTGGCAGGTCGCGGGTGGCGGCCACCATCAGGCCGTCGCTGGAAATGGCGATGGCGTGGCTGACCTCGGTTGCGCGCGCGGCGAAGTTGTCCAGCAGCCAGCCGAGATCCTGTTGGTCGGTCACGTGCTCTCCTGTCGCGTCATTTGTTGCCGAGGTTGATCGGGGTGCGCCGTCGGTTCGCCACGCCCCGCGCGTACGCGGCCATCGCCGTCGCCACCTGCGCCGGGTCGCGGTACTCGGACCGTTGCTGCTGCTGGGGCACTGTCACACCGCCGGGCACGAGGTGCCGTTGCGGCTGCCGTTTGGGCAGGCCGGAGTTGGTGGTCGTGGTGACCTCGGGGGTGTGCGCCTGGGCGGCCGTACGCCAGGCGTCGTCGGCGGGGCTGGACCACTCCTGGCCGTTGTGGCCGTTCTGGCCGTTGTGGCTGTCGACGACGTCGCTCTGGAACCAGTGGTTGACCTGTTCGAAGATGAGGAGCTCCTCGGTGGGCGCGTCACCCCGGTCCGGGGGTGGGGGAGCCGGTCGGAAGACCGGTGCCGCCGGCAGGGTCCGTTCGGCCGCGGGGCGTCCGGCGGTGGGTTCGGGTCGCGGCTGGTACGGCGGCGGAGGGCTGCCCGTGCGCGCTGCCCGCCGCGACAGCCGGCCGGGTGCGAGCAGGTACTCCTCCGGTGGCAGGGACCGGATGATCGCCGCGGGTAGTGTCGCCTCGGCGAGGATGCCGCGTCGGGGGCCGCGTCGCAGTTGGACGGTGGCGCCCAGCCGGGCCGCGAGCTGGCCCACGACGACCAGCCCCATCGCCCGTACGGCGGCCACGTCGATGGCCGGTGGGTGGGCCAGCAGCTCGTTGAGTTGCTGCATCCGCTGCCCGGACAGCCCCACACCCTCGTCGCTGATCTGGACGATGACGCGGTCACCCAGGCTGCGGCCGCTCACCCAGGTCTCGCTGCCCGGCGGTGAGTACGTGGTGGCGTTGTCCATGAGTTCGGCGAGCAGGTGCACGACCTCGTCGACGGTCTTGGCGGCCACTGCGACATCCCCGTCGATCATGCCGAGCCGGACCCGCGCGTAGTGCTCGATCTGCGACAGCGCCGCCTGGAGCACCTGTTGCAGCGGAACGTCGCGCTGGCGTACGCGACCCACGCCGACGCCGCCGAGCACCAGCAGGCTGGCGTTGATCCGGCCCATCCGGGTCGCCAGGTTGTCCAGCGTGTACAGCTGGTCGAGCCGGTCGGGGTCGGTCTCGTCCCGCTCGACCAGGTCGACCTGGGCCAGGACGGCGTCGACCAGTCGCTGTTCGCGGCGGCTCAGGTGGATGAAGATGTCGGCGGTGTTGGCGCGCATGACGGCCTGTTCGGCGGCGGTCCGCACGGCGGCCTGGTGCACGGCGCTGAACGCCTGGCCCAGTTCGCCGATCTCGTCGTCGCTGGACGGTTCGAGGGCGGCACTGGACTGCTGCCGGGCCAGATTCTGGGGGTCGACGGTGGCGCTGCCGGGCTGTTGCAGCTGGGCCACCACGGCGGGGAGCTGCTCGAAGGCCACGGCGTTGGCCGCGTCCCGTAGCCGGCGCAGCCGCCGGGTGATCTGCCGCGCGACGGCCCAGGTCACCAACGCGGTCAGGATCAGGGCCAGGAGGACGGCGGCCGCCTCGGCCACGGCCCGGCGGCGCTGGTCGGCGTGCGCGGCCCGAACGTCGTCGCGGACCGCGCCGTCGACCCGGGCGCGCAGGTCGGCCAGGCGGGCGGCGCGCGTCTGGGTGGTGGACACCCAGGCGCCGGTCTCCAGCTGCAGCTGCGACCCCGGCTGGGCCCGGGACACCTCGTCCTGCATCCGTTGCAGGGTGAGCGCCTCCTTGCCGGTGCCGGCCTGCTCCCACCACACGCTCCACTCCGGTGGGGCCAGGGCCAGGAACGACAGGCTCGACTCGGTGTAGCTGGTGCGGGCCGCGGTGATGTCCTGCTGCATGGCCGGGGTCAGCTCGCCGCCCGCGACGGCGCGCAGTACGGCCACCTGCTGCTGACCGATGGCCTCGGCCGTCTTCGACAGCGCCGCCGAGGCCCGGATCCCGTCGGCGAGCTGGGCGTCCACCACGCCGTGCGAGACGGTCTCCCGAAAGTTGATGAGGTCGGCTATCGCGATGCGGTAGCTGAAGGTCATCGCCGACACCGACGCGTGCGTGGCGGTGCGCACCTGGGTGCGCAGCGGGGCGAGGCCGTCCAGCGCCGCGTCGATGCGCCGCAGCAGAGCCACGTTGTTGTCGTTGTCGGCGGGCAGCCGGTCACGCTGCCCGCGGTAGCGGGCGACGGCGTCATCGGTGGCGGCCATCTCCGCGCTGAAGGCGTCCTGCTGCTCCGGGCGGGCATAGGTGAGCAGGTCGGCGGCGGCGATGCGTTCTCGTTGCAGCCGGTAGGCCAGGTCGCCGGCTTCGGCACCGACCTGCGCCAGGATCCGCAGGTCGCTGGCACGGGCCGTCTGGCGTGCGCTCTCGGTCAGCGCGAGACCGGCGAAGCCGATCACGGCGACGAGCGGGGCCGCGACGATGAGGCGCATCCGGCCGGCGATCTTCCAACCGCGTCGGCGGGTCGGGTAGGGTCTGGCCGCGTGGGACCGGGTGCTCGACGCCAAGATTGACTCCCACGACTCGTCGATGACGGTCTATACGCACGTTGCCGAATGCAAGTCCCATTCGGCCGGAAGCGGCGCTCGTAGACCAGACCTGGCCGTGGTACAAACTGCCCGTACCAGCATCTGTACCCAACGTCAGCGACCGGTGACGCCCCGAGGTCGTACCGGATTCGTCGCGTCAGCGCTGGTGGTCGACGGGCCCGGCCGGCGGGTGCCGCCGCTCCGCGTCATCCGGTTCGGGCTGGCCGTTGAGCACCTGGCCGATCAGTTCCCGCAGCTCGTCGATCGCGTCCACCACAGCACCCGGGTCGCGCGCGTCACGCTGACCCCGCTGACGCGGCACCCGCCGATCTGGTCGAGCCGGTTCCGGCGCGCGGGGACCGCGGCGACCGTCGGCCGCCAACTGCTCGGCCGCGACCTGCGGCCACAGCGCGGCCAGCCGACCGCCGGTGCCGAGTACGTCGTCGCAGCGCAGCGCGAACTCGTGACTGCCGAACCGGCGACCCGATTCGACCGCCGCAACCGTCTCCCGGCTGAACCGCACCAGATCCGCCAGGGCTCGTTGGGTGAGGCCCCGTTGGACGCGGCAGTTGCGCAACTCCCATCGGAACCGCTGACTGGCCGCAGAGTGAGCCGAGCTCGACGGGGACGTGTGCTCCATGCGCTCACCTTCGTGGAACGGACATTCAGCGGCGGACACCAGATCGAGATTGGCCGATGAGCTGAACATTCACAGAGGGCAATTCTTAACCCAGGACCCGATGGGTGTGAAGACGTTCACCGGCATGGATCGTCGGGAAAAGCGGGAAAGGTACTGCCCCAGCCCCGGTGCCGGCGCCCCGGTGCGCCGGTTGGAGGAGGCCATGCCGCCCCACCCCGTCAGCAGGTCAGCACCGCTGGCGCTCGCGCGCTCTCAGACGGCGTGCACTTCGGCCGTCGCCCCGTCCCGTGCCGCGGGCATGTCTGCGGGCGTCGGGACGTCGACTATCGCGAGCAGTGTGCGGTGGGCACGAAACGCGAGATTGGGTTTGTACGAACGATGCTGCTCGGGTGACAGCCGTAGCCCGGGAATGGCTTCGGCGAGCCGGCAGAGAGCGATTCCGGCCTCAAGTCGCGCCAATCCCGCACCGATACAGAAATGTGGACCGTGGCCGAACGACACATGGTTGCCCACATCGGCCCGGTGGGGGTCGAACCGGTCCGGGTCGTGGAACGCCGCGGGGTCCCGGTTCGCCGCTCCGATCAACAGCAGGCAACGGGCCCCGGCGGGGATCGTCACCGTCCCCACTGTGACATCTCGGGTGGTCACCCGGAGCCAGCCGTCGATGGCGGGCGCGAACCGGAGCGTCTCGCTCACGAAGGCGGGGACGAGCCCCGGGTCCGCGGCGATCGCCGACCAGCGCTCGGGAGCGGACAAGGCCTGGTCGAGGGCGTGCGCGAGCAACCCAGCGGTGGTCTCGTGGCCCGCGACCAGGAGATTGAAGGCGAGGCTCGCCACCTCGGGCACCGTCAGCACTGTGTCGTCGTCGTCCCGGTAGGTCAGGGCGCGGCTGATGAAGTCGTCGCCCCGATGTCCACTGTCCACCCGCTGGCGGACCAGGTCTTCGCAGTAGTGCCAGAACTCCAGCAGGCCCTGCGCCAGGCGTACCTGCTCGGCCGGGTCCGGCTGCCCCCAGATGAGGGCGATCTGGCCGTCCGCCCAGCTCCGGATCCGGCCGATGTCGGCGTCGGGCACCCCGAGGATGTCCAGGACCACGAGCAGGGGAAGTTCGGTGGCGAACTCCGGGATCAGGTCGACCTGGTCGCCCTGGCGGGCGGCGAGGCGGGACACCAGCTGGTCGACCCGGCGCCGGATGATCGCCCCGTACTCAGCCTCGACCCGCTCGGCGGTGTTTGCGAAGGTCGCCCGTAGGGCCCGGCGGGTGCGCGGGTGCGTCGGCGGGTCCGCGGCGGCCGTCGTGGGCGGCGCGTCGATCTGCATGATCACGTTCAGCGCCGCTGGACACACCTCGTAGACCGGGGCGAGGGTGAGGGCGTTGGCGAATGTCGTGGCGTCGGCGAGGGCCCGCCGGACGTGTGCGTGCCGGCTGACCAACCACAGGCCCAGATCCTCGGCGTAGTGCACCCCGTCGGGATCGTCGAGAATGCGCCGCCACATGCTTGCCGGATCGGTGAGATAGACACCGGCGAACGGATTGAACCGCATGGAAAGCCTCCTGATGCACGCGGCGCGAAACCGGCAGCGCCCCCATTTGGCGATCCACTCCAGCCGGGCCGGTAATGGCGCGCATCTGCCTCTGGCTCTTTACGGTGCGCTGGCCGGCCGCACAAGTCAAGATTGGTGCTCGTCTATTTATTGGTCGACTTAATTGCGTGTTGCAACAGCTGAGCGAACCTGGCCAGATGCAAGTTGCGGCGCGGTCCTTGCCGTGCAGTCGACCCAACTGGAGCGTGCAATCAGCTCGCCGATTTCCCTCATGACCGGGGAAACGACCCCCGAGACGACGGGTGACGCCGGAGTCCGGCCACCGACCGCGGCGCGGCTCACGGCGTGGCTGCTGGACCTGTTGCGCAAGGCGTCGGCGCAGGCGAAAGGCCGGCCCCGCCGGGAGGGGCCGGCCCCGCGACCACGTCCACCCAACGCGCGAGGGCTCAGGCTGAGGCCGGAACCCCCGCGCGGCGTCGTGCGTGCTGAACCGGGTCAGCGCGCAGCGGTCAGGGCGCCCACGGTGTGGCGATGCCCCAGGTGCTGTCGGCGGTCCACGACGTCGGAGTGTTGTACGCGTCGCCGCCGGTGCCGTTGCTGAGCCAGACCTCCGCGTTGTAGTGCCGCAGGTACTTACCCCGGAAGTTGTACGACTCCAGCGACACGCCGGTGCCGGTCAGCCCGGTACGGGCGCACCAGGTGGCATCGGCGCGCAGTAGCGCGGAGCCGTCGTCGGGCGAGTTGCGGACCCGGGAGTTCTGGTGGCGCAGGTACTGCCCGGGAAAGTTGACCGACTCGAACGAGTGGCAACCGGTACCGGCCAGACCGGGCCGGATGGTGTACGTGGCGTCGGCCTTGAGCAGGCTGGAGCTCGCGGCGTCGACCACCTCCGTGTAGGCCAGGCCGTCCTGGTGGCGTAGGTAGCGGTTGGTGAAGCCGGGCGTGGTCACCTGCAACGACCGGCGGGTGTTGACCGGCAGGGCGACGGGCGTCGAACTGCCGATGGTCTTCGAGGCGTTGATAAGGGCGGTGTTGGCGGCGCGCACCCGCGCCTGGTCCATCTTGATCACCTGCCGGTCGTAGGTGAGGAAACCGTTCAGCTCACCCTCCAGGTCGGTGATCTCGGTGTAGATCGAGGCGCTGAGCCCTTTGCCGAGCATCAGGTTCTGGGTGCCCTGCACCAGCCCCACGTACCGGTCGGTGAGGGCGTTCGAACTGGTCTGCCACTCGTACGCGAAGAAGCTGCCGTTCGGGCTGTATTCGTGGCCCGGCGTGTGCAGGCCCAGGCCGCCGAACTCACCGAGAACCGCGATCCGGCTGCTCGACGGTACGGGGGAGTCCGGTCCGAGGTAGACGTGCCAGTCGTCGATGTCGCCGTTGCCGGGGTTGCCGAGGGACTGGCAGCAGTTGTGACCGCTGTGCGGGTTGACCAGACGGGTCGGGTCCTGGTTCTTGATGTTCTGCGCGACCCGCCGGGTGTCGGCCAGGGACCGCTCGCCCCAGCCCTCGTTGTAGGGCGTGTACGCGATCACGGCCGGTGAGCTGCGGTGCTCGTCGACGATCTCGCGCGCCTCCGCCTCGAACTGCGCCTGCTGGGCGTCGGTGGGGTCGACGTCCTGCGCGGTCAGCGACGGGATGTCCTGCCAGACCAGCAGGCCGAGCCGGTCGGCGTGGTAGAACCAGCGCTGCGGCTCGACCTTGATGTGCTTGCGCACCATGTTGAAGCCCAGGTCCTTGTGCTTCTGCAGGTCGAAGGCGAGGGCGGCGTCGGTCGGCGCGGTGTAGAGCCCGTCCGGCCAGAAGCCCTGGTCGAGGGTGCCGACCTGGAACACGAACTGGCCGTTGAGCTTGGGGCGCAGCACCCCGTTGACCAGGCCGGTGGTGATCTCCCGCATGCCGAAGTAGTGCGTGGTCCGGTCCACTGTGGCACCGGTGGCGCCGCGCAGCGAGACCCGGAGGTTGTAGAGGAACGGGTCGTCGGGTGACCAGCGGCGGGCGTTGGGCACCGGCACGCTGAAGTCGGTGAAGCCGCCGGTGGCCGATCCGACCACTGTGGCGCCGTTCAGCGCCTCGGCGAGCACGCTGTGCCCGCTCACGTCGCCTCGGGTGAAGACCCGGACCCGCACTGTGTTGTTGCTCAGGTTCGGGTAGACGTCCACGCTGCTGATCGAGGCGGCGGGCACCGGCTCCAACCACACCGTCTGCCAGATGCCGGAGCTGGGGGTGTAGAAGATCCCGCTGGGCGTCTTGGTCTGTTTGCCGATGGCGGGCAGGCTGCCGTTCTGCCGGGTGTCCGTGGGATCCCAGACCTTGACGACGATCTCGTTCGTCCCGGTGGTGAGCTGGGGGGTCACGTCGAAGGTGAAGGCGTCGTAGCCGCCGGTGTGCGCGCCGACCCGCGCACCGTTGACCCAGACGGTGCTCTGCCAGTCGACGGCGCCGAAGTGCAGCAGGGTCCGCCGACCCGACCAGTTCGCCGGGATGGTGACGGTGCGTCGGTAGAAGAGGTAGTTGCGGTTGTCGTTGGCGGCCCGTTGGATGCCGGACAGGGCGCTCTCCACCGGGAAGGGCACGTTGACCCGCTCGGGCAGGTTGGTGCCGAACTGTGGGGCGTCGTCGGTCGTCGACTGGCGTAGCTGCCACTCGCCGTTGAGGTTGAGCCAGTCCGACCGCGTCATCTGGGGCCGCGGGTACTCGGGCAGTGGTGTGCCGGTCAGGGCCTGGCTGGTCCAGGGAGTGGTCAGTGGCGGTGTCTTGGCCGGCGCGGCGTACGCGGCGGGCGCGGCGAGCACGCCGGCGACCAGGGCGATGGCGAGCAGCAGTGGCAGGGCGGGGCGGATGGGGACGTGACGTGTCATGCCGTCTCCGGGGGGACGAGTCGCCGCGGGCGGTGCAGCCAGGCCCGAAGCGCGTGGGTGGTGGGCATCGGGTGGTCATTGACGGGGGACGGGCGTCAGCGACGGATGTCGGTGGGATCTCCACAGGGCAACGGTGGCCGATATATTGACATCCATCGTCACCTGTTTAACGTTATAGAGCCGGGCCGGGTGTCCCGTCAATGCCTCTTCGTCAATGCCCGGTCGGCCGGCCCGCTCGAACTCGCGAAAGGTTGGGGATGGGCGTCAACCTGAAGGACATCGCCCAGCGCGCCGGCGTCTCGCTGGCCACGGTCTCGAACGTGGTGAACGGGTACCGGCCGGTGGGGGAGCGGACCCGACAACGGGTGCAGCAGGCGATCGACGAACTCGGCTACAGCCCGAATCTCGGCGCCCGGCACCTCCGCCGGGGCCGTACCGGCCTGATCGCCCTGGCCATCCCGGAACTGACCAACCCCTACTTCGCCGAACTCGCCGAGATCGCCATCTCCGAGGCCGCCGCGCTCGGCTACACGCTCGTCATGGAGAACACCGCCGCGCAGCGGGAGGCGGAGCTGGCGCTCCTCGACGGCTCCCGGCAGCGGATCATCGACGGCCTGATCCTCAGCCCGGTGCGCATCGGTCGGGAGGAGGTGCTGGCCCGGACCGCCGGCAGCCCGCTCGTGTTGATCGGCGAGGGGGTCTACGACGTTCCGCATGACCACATCGCCATCGACAACGTGGCCGCCAGCCACGCCGCTATCCGGCATCTCGTGGCGATCGGTCGTCGCCGGATAGCGTTCATCGGCGCCACCCCGGGCGGTGACCGGCAGTCGGCCCACCTGCGGGTCCGGGGTTACCGGGAGGCCCTGGCGGCCGCCGGCCTGCCGTACCGACCACGGTTGGTCGCCCGCACCGACGCGTTCGGTCGGCTCGACGGCATGCGGGCCATGCGTGACCTGCTCGCCCTCGGTGACCCGCCGGACGCGGTCTTCGGATACAACGACCTGGTCGCCATCGGCGCGCTGCGGGCGCTGGCCGAGGCCGGTCACCGGGTGCCCGAGGACGTCGCTGTGGTGGGGATCGACGACATCGAGGAGGGGCGGTTCACCGCCCCGACCCTCACCACGATCGCCCCTGACAAGCGGGAGATCGGCCGTCTCGCGGTGCGCCGCCTCGTCGCTCGCATCGAGGGCACGGAGGTCGCCGGGCCGCTCACCGTGCAGACACCGTTCCGGCTTCTGCGCCGGCAGAGCACCGGCACGCCAGCGGCCTGACCACCGGTCGCCCGCACACCGGGCGAGATCCATAACGCCGGTGGTACGACCCAGAGAGGATGACCCGCTAGATCCACGAATCTCAATATGATGACCGCTATCTCGACTGCGGTGCGCTCACGAGGCGTGCCACCCTGATGCGGAGGAATGCATGGTTCGCTGGCGTACCCTCACTGGCCTGCTGGCCACCGCGTTGACCGCGGTGACCGCGGCCAGCCTCACCCTCACCACGCCGGCCGCCGCGGCCGACAGCCCCGTGACGCCGAACGTCGTCGGCGGCACCCGCGCCGCTCAGGGCGAGTTCCCGTTCATGGTGCGTCTCTCGATGGGCTGCGGCGGGGCGCTGTACAGCCCCCGGCTGGTGCTCACCGCGGCGCACTGCGTGGGCTCGACCGGCACCAACACCAGCATCACCGCGACGCTCGGGACGGTCGACCTCCAGTCGTCCAGCCGGATCACCGTCCGGTCCAACTACGTCTACCGTGCTCCCGGCTACAACGGCGCCGGCCGGGACTGGGCGCTGATCCGGCTGGCCAGCCCCGTCACCGGGCTGAGCACGCTGCCGATCGCCAGCACGACCGCGTACGACAGCGGCACCTTCACCGTGGCCGGTTGGGGCGCCGCGCGCGAGGGCGGCGGCCAGCAGCGGTACCTGCTCAAGGCGAACGTGCCGTTCGTCAGCGACTCCACCTGCAACGCCAACTACGGCGGGGACCTCATCCCCGCCCAGGAGATCTGCGCCGGCTACGCCAGCGGCGGCACCGACACCTGCCAGGGTGACTCGGGTGGCCCGATGTTCCGCCGCGACGCCAGCAACGCCTGGATCCAGGTCGGCATCGTCAGCTGGGGCAACGGCTGCGCCCGGCCCAACTACCCGGGTGTCTACACCCAGGTGAGCTACTTCGCCTCGTCGATCGCCTCGGCCGCGGCGAGCCTCGGCGGCTGACCGTACGACAGCTCGGGCGGCCCGGACGACACGGTCCGGGCCGCCCGTCCGTGCCGTCCGCCGGGTGGGCGGCGGGTGGGCGGCGAGTGGGCCACCCGACAGAAACGGCGGGCCGTCCCGGCGGCGCCGGCCGCAGCGGCGATGATGGTCCGGTGAAGATCCTGTCCATCCAGTCGTCGGTCGCCTACGGTCACGTCGGCAACTCGGCGGCGGCCTTTCCGCTGCAACGCCTCGGGCACGAGGTCTGGCCGGTCCTGACTGTGCACTTCTCCAACCACACCGGGTACGGCGCGTGGCGGGGCCCGCTACTCCCGGCGGCGGACGTGGCGGAGGTGATCGCGGGCATCGAGGACCGCGGTGTCCTCGGCACCGCCGACGCGGTGCTCTCCGGCTACCAGGGCGACCCGGCCATGGGCGCGGTGATCCTGGACGCGGTGGCAACGGTGAAGGCGACCAACCCGGCCGCGGTGTACTGCTGCGACCCGGTGATGGGCGACGCCGGTCGGGGCATGTTCGTCCGGCCGGGAATTCCGGAGTACCTGCGGGACACCGTGGTGCCCCGCGCGGACATCATCACGCCGAACCACTTCGAGCTGGACTTCCTCGCCGGCCGTACGACGAACTCGCTGGCCGAGGTGCTCGACGCGGTCGACGTGGTGCGCGCGACAGGGCCACGGCACGTCCTGGTGACCAGCGTGCTCCACGGCGACCTGCCGCCGGACTCGCTGGAGGTGGTGGCGGTCTCCGACGAGGGCGCCTGGGCGGTGACCACGCCGCTGCTGCCGATCAACCCGAACGGTGGGGGCGACGTCACCGCCGCGCTGTACCTGGCGCACCTGTGGACGACCGGCTCACCCGCGACCGCGCTGGAACGCACCATCGCCTCGGTCTACGCCGTGCTCGAGGCCACTCTCGCGGCGGGCACCCGGGAGATCCAGCTGATCGCGGCGCAGGACGTCATCGCCGACCCGCCGACTCGTTTCACCGCCCGCCGCCTGCGCTGACGGCGGGCCGCGGACCGCGGAACGGCCGCGGACCGCGGAACGGCCGCGGACCGCGGAACGGCCGCGGACCGCGGAACGGCCGCGGACCGCGGAACGGCCGCGGACCGCGGAGCGGCGGTGGTCAGCGGCCCTCGGGAACGGCCATCTCGCCGAGCAGCGACCAGTCCTCCTGCGGCACTGTGGCGTTCACGATTCGCGGCGTCTCGGCCAGGTGTGGCGGCAGGGTCTCCTGGGCCGTGCGGAAGTGGTCGGACTGGACGTGGGCCGCGCCCGCCTGGTCGTCGCGGAACGCCTCGACCAGCACGTACTCGGTCGGATCGTCAAGGCTGCGGGACCAGTCGAACCACAGGCAGCCCGGCTCCGCCCGGGTCGCCTCGGTGAACTCGGCGGCGATCTGCGGCCACCGGTCGGCGTGCTCGGCCCGGACCCGGAACTTCGCGGTAATGAAGATCATGGCACCAGGCTACCCAGCCGGGCGGGCGCGGGCGACGACCTCCTCGGGCGTCAATGGCGCCTTCGGGTGGTGCGTCAGGCACAGCGGGGTGCGGACCTTCACGAACGAGAACCCCTCCCCGGCGGCGTAGAACTCACCGCTGTTGAGCAGGCCGATGTCCGGTAGCCGGCCGCCCTTGGCCTCGGCGAGTTGCCGGGCCGCGTCGATCTGCGCCGGCGCGTTGAGCAGCCCGAAGAACTGCGTCGTCGCGTTGCCGGAGATCTGGTTGTGCAGCCCCTTGGGCGCCTGGGTGGCGAAGACCAGGCCGAGCCCGTACTTGCGGGCCTGCGAGGCCAGCGCGATCGAGCTGGCGGTGCAGGCCGTGGTGCCGGTCGAGGGCGCGAGCGTCTGCGCCTCGTCCATCACGAACAGCCCGCCCAGCGGTCGGTCACCGGCGGGGTGCCGCTTGATCCACGCGAAGAGCGCCATCTGCAACTGGTTGACGAAGCTCTGCCGCTCCTGGTCGGAGGTGAGGCCGACGAAGCTGATCACCGACACCCGGGCCCGCCGCCCCGCCGACGGCGTCAGCAGCAGCCCCGGGTCGGCCGGCGCGCCGACCCCGCCGAAGAGCGGGTCGGTCACCATCGCCGCCTTGAGCGCCTCGGCCAACTCCTCGGCGAGCTTCCCGGCGCGGGCCAGCCGACTGACCCCCTCGGGCAGGTCGGTGAGGAACTCGGTGAAGCCGGGCAGGCCCACCATCCCGCTTCGCGCGTACGCCTGGAGGGCCTCGGTGAGGACGGCCTTGCCCTGCTGGGCGAGCCTGCTCGACCGGTCGACACCGGCCCGGGGCGCGAGCGCCTCCACGGCGGAGCGGACGGCCTGGTCGAACTCGTCGGGCCAGTCCCGCAGGGAGGTGAAGTCGGGTAGCGGCTGGAAGCTCAGCGGCCGACCGGCGGTGACCCGGGGCGTCCACACCACCACCTCGGTGTGGTCGAGATAGTCGGCGGCGCGTTCGGCGTCGCCGGGACCCCAGCCGCTCGGCGGCTCGGGCCACGCGTCGCCGAGCCGGGCGAGGTCGTTGTTGGGATCGAGCACGATCGCCGAGACCCCCTCGCGGGCGCACTCCTCGACCAGCCGGCGGATGAGCACTGTCTTGCCCGAGCCGGACCCGGCGAACACCACGGCGTGGCGGCGCAGCGACTCCAGGGGAACCGTGAACGGGTGACCGCCGTCGACGGTCCGCCCCAGCCCGACGACCCGACCGCCCGCGGCGACCACGAGGTCGGCGGGGTCGGCGGGTATGGCGGCCGTACCGGTCGACGCGCCAGCTGGGACGTCGACGGCCGGCGCGGTTGCCGGGTCGGACTCGGGGCCGCCCGACGGTGGCTCGTCGTCGTCGTCGGGCGTCGGTGGCGGGGCGTCGCCGCGCGTGCCGTCAGGCCCGGGCAGGACCGCGCGGAACAGCTCGGTTCCACTGGCCGGGCGGCGGGCCACCAGCCACTCCTGCAACGCCGTGGACGGCTCGGCCGCCATCACCCCCAGCGCCGCGAAGACCCGCAGGTCCGCCTCCGACACGGCGCACCGCAGGCCGCCGGCAGCGTCGAAGCCGGTCAACACCTCGGTCGTACGCTTCCCGGTCGGCCACGGACCGTTGCGCAGCAGGATCAGCCGCCGTTGCGGCAGGTCCCGGTCCAACCCGGCGAGGGTGCACGCGGCCTTGACCCGGGCGGTGACGGCGACGGCATTCGGGTGCGCGATAGCCCGGAAACACCAGTGCGCCTCGTTCTCGGTGGCCTCGTCGAGCACCTCGATCAGCCGCCCGTGCAGCGCGGGCTTGCGCCCGGGCGGCGGATCGTACTTGTAGGTGGCGCCGGTCGGCGCCTGCTCGGCTATCCACGCGGCCAGGCCGGCGGCGAGCAGCCGCGGCATGTGCTCGTCCTCGCCCGCCGGGTCGACGGCGGCCGACACGTCCGCGGCCTCGACCAGGTCGGCGAAGCGCGCGTCCAACTCGTGCAGGCGGCGCTCGTCCGTCGCCGGGTCGGCGCCACGGACGGTGCCCACCGTCGGTGTCGACTCGGCGCCGTCGATGAGCCGGTCGAGTTCGACCACCTCATCGCGATCACGGCACCAGGCGATGTGGCGGTCCACCCGGCGGAGCAGGGCGCGTGGCGTCAGGGTGGGCGCGTCGGTGAAGGCGGCGGGGGCGATCGGCCAGGTGGGGTGCGGTGGCCCGAAGAACATTCCCGCGAACGCGGCGGAGAGGCGCTTCGCCACGATCGCCTGCCCGATCTCCGGGGTGGGGATCCGGTCCGGCAGGGTCGACGTACGGAAGCGGTCGGCGACCGGGGTGGGCGCCGCGCGGGTCATCAGCACCCAGGTGTCCGGCAGGCACGAGACGACGACAAGCGTGCGGCGGGTGATGTCGCGGAGCTTGAGCAGGCCGTCGGCGATCGGGCCGAGCACCTTTGCCTGGGCGTCCTCCAGCCCCTGATGTTGGTTGAGCAGTGAGGTGCTGGTCTGGGCGAACAGCGTGTCGAGCTGGTCCACGGCGATGACGGTGGGGTCCAGGGCCAGCGCCATCAACCGGGAGGTGTCCTGCACGACCTGCTGCGGGGTGCGGATCGCGGCGCTCAACCCCCACGCCGCCCGCGCGGCCGGGTCACCCGGTTCGGAGATCAGGTGGGCGTAGCCGACGTCCTGTGCCTCGAAGTCGACGGCGCCGTGCAGGACGAGCGCCCGAGCGGTGTCCTGGGCGTCCCGCCCGACCTCCCGATCGCGCTCGCGCAGCGCCCAGATGAAGGTGTCGAGCTGCGCGCGGGTCACCGGTCGGGCGCCGGCGACCGCGTCGCGGACCTCCAGCGGCAGGCCGAGCTGGGTGGTGAGTCGACGCAAAAAGGTCTTCAGCTGGGTGCCCCAGCCGACGTGCGGGCGGCCCATTCCCTCCACCAGGGCCAGGGCGACGCTCTCCCAGAACGTCTTGCCACTGACCATGTCGACCAGGAAGAAATAGCCGCCGTCGCGCTGGATCTGTTCGCGGACCGCCCCGAGCAGGTGCGTCTTGCCGGCGCCCGCGCGGCCCTGCATGGCCACGCCGAGGGGCATGCTCGTGTCGTCGGTGCGGGCCCGCGCCACCCCGCGCAGGATTTCCGCGGCCACCTTCTCGTGCAGCTCCGGCACGTTGTGTGGGCTGGGTCGCCAGACGTCGTCCGGGGTGACCGCCGGGTTGAGACTGACCGCTTCCAGCGCGGTCCGCTGGTCGTCCGAGATCATGCCGGGCCGATCGCCAGGGCGTGGTTGTCCTCGTTCCCGATGCGGACGGCCGCGGCCCGGTCCCGTGCGGTCAGCGACTTGGTGTTGGCCACCGGGATGATGCGGACGTCCTCCCGACCGACCATCGCCCGCAACGCCGCGTCGAGTGCGGCCCGGTCGGTGTCGGCGAGCCGGTCCCGGACGTCGGCGAGGCCGACCCAGGCCCCCGGCGCGGTGGCCAGCTCCCGGTACGCCGAACGAACCAGCGCCTCCACCTCCGCCGCGGACACGGGTGCCGCCGCTGCGGGTGCTGCCGCCGGGGGTGCCGGTGCCTCGCGCCGAGGCTCGCCGTCCGTCGGGGCCGTCGCCTCGGTCTGCTTGAAGAAGTCGCCGTGGCTGACCCGGAGCCGGTCCAGCGAACGGTGCAGGTTGGACAACACGACGAACAGCGACCGGGTCGTCGAGCCGCCCTGCCTCGGCGGCGCGGCAGTGTGCAGCCGACGTGCCACCCGCCAGCCCTCGTCGGTCAGCTCGTGGGCGAACGGCCGGTGCGTCCGATCGGTGTCGACCAGGCCCAGGTCGACGAGCTTCGTGTTGTCCTTGCCGGTCAGCGTGAAGCCAGCCAGCTCCTTCAGCTCGACGTTGGTGAGTCGGCGCGCCTCGACCATCAGCACCACGAGGGCGTTGATCTGGTTCGGCGTCAGGTGCGGGACGTCCGCCGGGCTCGTCATGATGTCTCATCTCCGTGGGGGTACGTGCCGCCCGCGCGTCGCCGGGCCAGCAGCCGACGGATCCCGTCGACCACCGCCGGCACGTCGGTGAGCACCTGCTCGTTGGTGAAGCGGAGCACGTCCAGCCCGAGGAGTTGCAGCTGCACGTCTCTCCGCCGATCGTTGGCGAAAGCGATTCGCCCACGATGCTCCGGGCCGTCCACCTCGACCGCAAGACCCTCCGTGGGCCAAAACAGATCCAGTCGGTACGCGGCGCCCAGGACGTGCCACTCGTAGGTCTGGTTCCACCGCCGGCCGCGCGCCCAGTCGTGCGGCGCGAGCGCGCGTTCCAACGCCTGCTCGGCGGCGCTGTCACCGCGGGGCACGCCCGCGATCGGCGGCCAGGCCAGCACCGTCGCGCCCGGCTCGGCGGCGGTGGTCGGAATCCGTTCGATCGTGCTGGCCAGCCCGGCGAATCGGGCCGGCAGCCGCACCGGCACCGAGCGCACCCGGTCGGCGTGGCGCAGCGGCCCGCCGGCCAACCACACAGTGAAGCCGCCGTGCCGCACGAGCCACTCGGCGGCGGCCACCAGCGTCCGCTCGGCGTCGGCGTCCAGGTCGGGCACTGCCACGACGAGTACGCAACTCTCCCGCTCGTACGCCTCGGCGATCACCCGGGCGAGCCCGGCGGCGCGTACCCCCGGGGCGAAGCGGGACCGGCCGGCGGGGCGGAGCGGGCCGCGCAGCCCACGCTCGGCGAGGTCGGCCAGGAACGGGCCGAAGTGCCGGGAGCGGGCGGCGGTACGGGCTGCGAGGGCCCGCACCGCCGCCATGCCGAGCGTGCCCTCGCTGTCGAAACGATCGGCCCCGGTCAGCCAGCGGGGGAACATCGCGAGGGCCGCGGTGTCCAGTTGGTCGAGCAGTGTGTCCACGAGGTCGCCGAGAGGACCTGTCACAGTGGGCCGGTAGTGCACGATCGCGGGCGCTGCCGGTGGCAACGGGTCGAGGGCCACCCGCAGCAGCTCCGGGTCGACACCCGGCAGGTGACTCACCCGTCGCCTCGGCGGGGCGGCCCACCAGGCCCCGTTGGCGTCGCCGTTGGCCTGGACGGGGTGCGCCATGGCGGCACCCTACGACACGGGCGGGCGCGACCGGGGACCCCTCCGTTATGAGGTGGTGCGGTCGCCGCCGCTCAGCGCAGCCGGCGGATGTCGCCGTACGCGCGGTAGTAACCACCGCGGCTGGACTCGCGCACCTCGGTCACCAGGTAACGGGCGCCCGGCTCGCGAATGCCCTTGGGGAACTGCACCGACCAGTCGCGCCGGTAACCGTCGGAGAGCACCTGAACCCGCAACCGCCCCCGATCGTCCAGGCACTGCACGACAATGCCCGCGCCCGATTCGCTGGTCACCTCGACGATCGTCGGTTGCACCGGCTGGGGCGCCTGGCGGGGAGCCTTGATGTCGCGTACCTGGGGAACGTCGCCGGCCTGCGCCGCGCGGATCGCCGGCTCGCTGGCGTCGATGCAGGCCAGGTGGCCGCCGGTGGTGACGACGTAGAGCCGGTCGTCGTGGTACTGCATGGAGTACGCCGAGCCGCAGCCGGTGCCGAGCTTCCACAGCCGGGTGCCCGCCGCGTCGAAGCAGTAGATCGAGGACTGGCTGTCACCGGCGAAGACGTACTCGCCGCCCTCGGCGGTGGCGCAGGAGAAGACGGGGGCGTCGCACAGATAGGTGCGTTCGTGGCGACCCGCCTTGGACAGCCGCACCACCTCGCGGCTGCTGGTGCCGGCGAACACGCTGCCGTGCTCCTGCCAGCCGAAGAGCACCGAACCGGTAGTGGTGTGCCACAGTTCGCTGCCGGTCCGCCACTCGTAGCTGGTCACGCCCTGCGAGTGGCCGTGGTAGATGGCGTCGTCGTCGCACCGCACCATCCAGGCCGAACGCCCCCGCCCGGGGCGACGCCACAAGAACTCGTCCTCGTGGTCGACGGCGGTGATCCCGCCGTCGGCGTCGGAGACGCCGAGGACGCCGTCGTGAATGTCCAGCCAGTAGATGTCGATCTCCGGGGCGATCGCGTACGCCACGCGGGGCACCTTGCCGGACAGGTCGTAGACGTTGCCGTCGTCGCAGCCGGCGTAGATCCAGGCGTCGTCGGCGACGATGCACTTGACCCCGTCGGGAAGGCGGACCTGGCTGCGCACCTGGGCGTCGTGGTCGAGCGTGGTGATGACTCCGTGCTCGTTGCCGACCATGCAGTGCCGCCCGTCGACGAAGATGCCGAAGGCGGGAGCGCCGGAGTCGTAGCGCCAGAGCACCGGGGCGGTGTGGGCGGTGGAGCGGGTGCTCACGATCTGCCGCCGCGACACTGTGCGCTTCTGGCGGACGCCGGGGACCGCCGGCGCGTAGCCCTTGCGGACCTTCTCTCCGATCTTCTTCGCCGCGGCGGCCCGGGCCCGGGCGTTGTCCGGATAGGCACTCGCCTTGACCTGACCCTGGTCGCCGATCCGGCCGTAGCGCACCGTCAGCGTGGCGTTGTCGACGATGACCTCGTAGAACTTGTGCGCACCGTCCACTTCGGACAGTTCGAGGTAGGTCGTCTCCTGGGACATGGGGGGCCTCCGAGGGTCAGCGAGCGGCGCGATCCGGCCGGCGCGGCGACAGTGACCACACGCTAACGGCGCCCCCCGACAGAACCGGCGTCCGGCCAGCGCAGCGCGTCGTCGCGGAGCACCGCGTGCGCGCCGACGGTCTGGTTGACGATCTGTGTCACCCGCACGTCGACAGCGATGCTGGCCAGCGCCACCGCGTCCGCGCGGCTGACGGAGTGCAGCCGCTGCATCAGCGTCAGCATCGAGTCCAGGGCGGCGAACGTGGCGTCGTCGAGGGACGCACCGACACCCAGCGTCAGCCAGGCGTCGGGGGTACGGGCCACCGGGCCGGTGACCGGGAAGTCGTCGCGCACGTCGAAGGTCAACGTCACCTCGTCCATCGGACACTCGATCGCGGTGCCGCCGACCTCGCCGTCACCCTGCGCGGCGTGCCCGTCCCCGACGGAGAACAGCGCCTCGTCGACCGGGATCGGCAGCAGGAGGGTGCTGCCGGCGGTGAGGTCCCGGCAGTCCAGATTGCCGCCCCAGGGGCGCGGTGGGATCGTCGAGTGCCGTCCCGGCTCCGCGGGTGGCATGCCGAGCACTCCCATGAAGGGCCGCAGCGCGACCGCGTGACCATGCTGGTTGCGGCCGGTCATCGTCACCGGGTCCAGCGTCCAGGCGTGCACCACCGGTTGGTCCTGCACGCCGTAGCGCTTGTTGAACCCGCTCGGCCAGCCGCCGGCCACTGTGGTTCCCCATTTGGCCGGGACGACCGCGTCGATGCGTACCGCGAGGGTCTGGCCGGCGCGCGCACCGCGGACCGCGACCGGACCGATCAGCGCGTGCCCGTGGTCGGGCCGGTGCTGCGCGACCCGAGGCCGGTCCCGGTTCGGTCCGCCCGGGTACGGGCCGGCGGACCACCAGCAGTCCAGGGTGCGATAGGTGACGGTGTCGCCGGGGTCGATGGTGAGCACCGGCGGGAAATCGGGGGAGAAGTGACCGTGCAGGCTGTCATCCCCCGGGATGAGGGTGTGTCGCATCCGTGCAGGCTAGTGGCAGCTGGTCCGCGCGGCGGGTCGCCCCGGTGCGCGGTGGGTGCCGGGCGCACCCACCGCGCACGACTCGACCCGGGCGATGTCAACCCGAGGTGCAGGAACGGATCTGCGGGCGGGCGCTGCTGTTGCCGTTGGTCATCGTGGTGAAGCCGAAGGTGTTGCCACTGCCGTTGGACCGCATGGTCATGACGGTGCCGCTGCTGTCCCAGGTGGCGGTGCCGTTCCAGATGGTGGTGACCCGCTGCGGCGAGGTGATGACCACGACCACCGTCCACGTGCTGGCGCCGCTGACCGTCACCGACGTGTTGTACCGGTCGCCCCAGACGTTGGGGGTCGTCGCGGTGGCGGTGCAGGTGCCGCCGGCGGGCGGCGGGGTGGTGGTGGGCGGCGGGGTCGTGCCGTCGGGCGCGACGGCGCGGCCGGTGGACGGCGAGATCATGCCGGGGCACAGGTTGCGGCTGGTCAGGTTGGCCATGATCTGGGGGATCGCGTCACGGGTGTTCTGGATCCCGTCGTGCATCAGGATGACCTGACCGGCCTGGAGCCGGCTCGCGTTGGCCACGATCTGGCTGACACTGGCGCCGTTCCAGTCCTGGGAGTCCACGTCCCAGATCACCTGGCGCATGCCCAGCGACGAGGCGACGGACTGCAACGTGGAGTTGGTCTCGCCGTAGGGCGGCCGGAACAGCACCGGCCGGCTGCCGGTCGCCGACTGGATCGCCGAGCTGGTCTGGGAGAGGTCCGACTGCATCTGGGCCTGGCTCATGGAGGTCATGTGGGCGTGGTTCCAGCTGTGGTTGGCGACCCACATGCCGGCCGCCACCTGGGCCTGCGCGGCCGACCGGTTGTTCTGGACGTTCTGCCCGACGTTGAACATGGTGGCGCGTACGCCGTTGGTGCGCAGCACGTTCAGCAGCGCGCTGGTACTGCCGGTCGGACCGTCGTCGAAGGTGAGGCCGACATAGCCGTTGCAGGTGGCGGCGCTCGACGGGGTGGAGGTGGCCGCGAGGACGACGCCGCACATGGCGACGGCGGTGGCCAGGACGGCGAGCGCCGCGCGCAACCGCCTCGACCACAGGGCGGTGCGGGGAAAGAGCCTGCTCATCTGGTGCCCCTTCGCGCAGGCCCGGACGCGCCCTCGGTGCGGGCAGCACAGTCCGGACAGGTGTGGATGAGTGGGTAGGTGGAGCCGAAACCGCAACGAAGCCGATTGCATTGACCTCCGTGGATCGGAGTATTACAGCGAGAATTCCAACACGTCAACAAGTTCCGGAACGTCTTCGGAACAGCGCAGAGAACCGATCGGGGTCTGGCCAGGTACTCCTGCCTACCTGCGGGTCTCGATCATGAACATCGATGCGTATGCACTCGACATGATCCGGAAAGCTGCCGGAATTATCGACCGCCCGCCGCCGGGCCGATCGTCGCGCGGCCGCACGGAATAGTAAAGATTGTGAACAGAAGATGTTACAGTCACTGCGGTCGATATCCGGCTCGGGTTCGGCCAGTGAGGTCCCAGGAGGGAAGTGATCACATGACGAGACTGCGCGCGCTGGTCGCGCTGGCGGCACTGATCGTCGCCGGTGGGCTGGTGGCGGTCATCCCGGCCACCGCCGCGTCGGCGGCGGCCTGCTCAGCATCGTGGCAGGCCTCGGCCGTCTACTGGGGAGACGCCCAGGTCTCCCACAACGGCCGCAACTACCGGGCGAAGTGGTGGACCCAGAACGAGGCGCCGCCGGGCACGACCGGCGTCTGGGAGGACCTCGGCGCGTGCGGTGGGGGCACCACACCGCCCACCGGGGGGACCTGCACGTACCCGAACTGGGCCGCCGGGACCTGGTACGCCGCCGGGGCGATCGTCAGGTACACGAACGGTTCCTACTACATCGCCGAGCACGACAATCCGGGGTACGACCCCGTCGTGAGCACCTGGTACTGGGAGCCCTACACCTGTGGCGGTCAGCCACCGACCAGCCCGCCGCCCACCAACCCGGGCGGCTTCGTGGTCACCGAGGCCCAGTTCAACCAGATGTTCCCCGGTCGGAACTCCTTCTACACGTACTCCGGCCTCGTCGCCGCCCTCAGCGCCTACCCGGCGTTCGCGCGCACCGGCAGTGCCACGGTCCAGCGGCAGGAGGCCGCGGCCTTCCTGGCGAACGTCTACCACGAGACCGGCGGGCTCGTGCACGTGGTCGAGCAGAACACCGCGAACTACCCGCACTACTGCGACTACGGCCAGCCGTACGGCTGCCCCGCCGGGCAGGCCGCCTACTACGGGCGAGGGCCGATCCAGCTCAGTTGGAACTTCAACTACAACGCCGCGGGCAACGCCCTCAACCTGCCGCTGTTGACCAACCCGTGGCTGGTGCAGACCGACGCCTCGGTGGCCTGGAAGACCGGTATCTGGTACTGGATGACCCAGAACGGGCCGGGCACCATGACCGCCCACAATGCGATGGTCAACGGCGCCGGGTTCGGTCAGACGATCCGCAGCATCAACGGCTCGATCGAGTGCAACGGCGGAAACCCCGCCCAGGTGCAGAGCCGCGTCACCAGGTACCAGCAGTTCGTCGGCATCCTCGGCGTGTCCGCCGGAGCCAACCTCTACTGCTGATCCGTGGCCGGGCCTCGGCGTTCGTCGCCGGACGGAGTCGAGGCCCGGCTGATCGGCGGCCGGGCCCCGGTGGGGGCCGCGGCCGTTTCGGCGCGATCAACCCGTTGACACGGCCGCGCTGCGCCCGGAACTATCAGCGGCAGTCCACCCGCCCCGGCTCCCGTTGCTCACGAACTCTCATGACAACGATGTCAGGGCCCGACCCACCACCCGCTCCACACTGCCCAGACGTTCGACCTACTCGACCCGGTTCGAGTCGAAAGGCTCCGTCCCCCATGTCGCACACCCCCCTTGCGCGTCCCCTCTCTCCCCGCCTGATCGCGGCGACAACAGCCGTCCTGCTACCGCTGGGCCTGCTCGTCGCCGCGCCCCTGGCCAACGCCGCCCCCACCCCCGCGACGCCCGGCAACTTCAGCTCCTCGTTCGAACCCGCCGACCCGCAGGCCACCACCAGCACCGTGGAGGTCGGCGCGAACGGAAAGCCGGTCCAGGCCAACCTGAGCGGCACTGTCACCACGCTGCCCGGCAGCCTGCTCGGCCAGGTCAGCGCCGTGACCGCGAGCGACGAGAACCAACCGCGCGAGATCGCCGCGAACCTCACTGACGACGACCCGTCGACCAAGTGGCTCGTGTTCGCGTCCACCGGCTGGGTGACCTACCAGCTCGCCAAGCCGGCGACTGTGGTGCGCTACTCGCTGACCGCGGCCAACGACGCACCGACCCGGGACCCCAAGGACTTCACCCTCCAGGGGTCGAACGACGGCAACACCTGGACCGACCTGGACAAGCGCGCCGGCGAGAAGTTCAGCGGGCGCTTCGCCACCAGGACGTACAGCTTCACCAACCCGAACGCCTACGGCTTCTACCGGCTCAACGTCACGGCGAACTCCGGTGACTCGCTCCTGCAGCTCGCCGACTGGAACATCAGCGACGGCTCGGACGTCCGCCCGCCGGCCACCCCCATGGTCAGCGTGACGACCGCCGGCCCGAACGGCGGCTACACCACGAAGCCGGACGTCGGGTTCACCGGACTGGCCGCGCTGCGCTACTCCGGCGGCGCCGAGGGCAACGGCCGGGCGTACGCGACAAACAAGCTCTTCGACGTCACCATCCCGGTCGGGCCGAAGACCCGCCTGTCGTACAAGATCTTCCCCGAGTTCACCAACGGGGACGGCCGGTACCCGTCCACCTACGCCGCCGTCGACCTGCACTTCACCGACGGCAGCTACCTGAGTGGTCGCTCGCCCGCCGACCAGCACGGCTACCCGCTCACCGGCGCCGGTCAGGGCGCCTCGAAGGTGCTCTTCGCCGACCAGTGGAACCTGGTGCAGGCCGACCTCGGCACCGTCGCGCGCGGCAAGACGATCGACCGCATCCTGCTCGCGTACGACAATCCGCAGGCCACCGGGGAGACCCGGTTCCAGGGTTGGCTCGACGACATCGAGCTGACGGCCGCGCCGGCGTCGATCGACGGCTCGAAGCTGACCAACTACGTCGACACCCGACGGGGCACCAACTCGACGGGCGGCTTCTCGCGCGGCAACAACCTGCCGATCACCGCACTGCCCAACGGGTTCAACTTCTTCACCCCGGTGACCGACGCGACCTCCGACTCGTGGGAGTACGAGTACCACCGGATCAACAACGAGGCCAACCTGCCCATGCTCCAGGGCCTCGCGATCTCCCACGAGCCGAGCCCCTGGATGGGTGACCGCAACCAGATGTCCGTCATGCCGGTCGTCGGTGGCGGACCGCTCGCCGGTCAGCCCGCCGGCCGTGCGCTCGCCTTCAGCCACGACGACGAGACGGCACAGCCGGACCTCTACCGGGTCACGCTCCAGAACGGCCTGGTCGCGGAGATGTCGCCCACCGACCACGCCGGGATCATGCGGTTCACCTTCCCCCCCGGGCAGGCGACCGGAAGCCTGGTCTTCCACAACGGCACGTTCACCATCGGCACGGACGGCACGTTCACCGGTTGGGTCGACAACGGAAGCGGCCTGTCGGCCGGTCGTAGCCGGATGTTCGTCTCCGGCGCCTTCGACCGCCCGCCGACGGCGTCCGCCGCGACCTCGGCCACCTTCGACATCTCCGCGTCGCGGGAGGTGACGATGCGTCTCGCGACGTCGTTCCTCTCCGTCGACCAGGCGCGCCGCAACCTCGACCTGGAGGTCACCGGCAAGAGCTTCGACCAGATCCACGCCGCCGCGACGGCCGCGTGGAAGGACCGGCTCGGCCGGGTCGAGGTGCGGGGCGCCACCGAGGCGCAGCTGGTCACCATGTACTCGAACCTGTACCGGCTGAACCTCTACCCGAACTCGCAGTCGGAGAACACCGGCACCGCCGCCGCGCCGCGCTGGCAGTACGCGAGCCCGGTGTCCGCGCCGACCGGCGCGTCGACCCCCACCCGGACCGGCGCGAAGGTCGTCGACGGGCAGATCTACGTCAACAACGGCTTCTGGGACACCTACCGCACCGTGTGGCCCGCCTACGCGCTGCTGTACCCGGACATCGCCGCCAAGATCTCCGACGGGTTCGTCCAGCACTACCGCGACGGCGGCTGGATCGCCCGCTGGTCGTCACCGGGATACGCCGACCTGATGACCGGCACCAGCGCGAACGTGGCGCTCGCCCAGGCGTACCTCACCGGGGTCAAGCTGCCCGACCCGCTCGCGGCGTACGACGCGGCCGTCAAGGACGCCACCGTCGCGTCCGGGCGCAGCGCGGTCGGGCGCAAGGGCATCGAGAGCTCCCTGTTCCTCGGCTACACGCCGACGTCCACAGGGGAGTCGGTGTCCTGGGCGCTGGAGGGCTACATCAACGACTTCGGCATCGGCAACATGGGTGCGGCGCTCGCCAAGGACCCGGCCACGCCCAAGTCGGAGCGCGCCCGGCTCAAGGAGGAGTCCCGGTACTTCCTGGAGCGGGCCCGCAACTACGTCCACCTCTTCGACCCGAAGACGAAGCTCTTCCAGGGCCGCGCCGCCGCCGGCAACTTCCTCGCCGGTGACCCGCTGGACTGGGGTGGCGTCTACACCGAGACCAACGGGTGGAACTTCGCGTTCACCGCCCAGCAGGACGGCCAGGGCCTGACCAACCTGTACGGCGGGCAGAAGGCGCTGCGGGACAAGCTCGACGCGTTCTTCGCCACCCCGGAGAACGCCGACCGCCCCGGTGGGTACGGCGGGGTCATCCACGAGATGCTTGAGGCGCGCGCGGTGCGGATGGGTCAGCTCGGCATGAGCAACCAGCCGTCGCACCACATTCCGTACATGTACAACGTCGCCGGCGCACCGGCCAGGACCCAGGAGACGGTACGGGAGATCCTGCGCCGTCTCTACGTCGGCAGTGAGATCGGCCAGGGCTACCTGGGCGACGAGGACAACGGCGAGATGTCGTCCTGGTACATCCTCAGCTCCCTGGGCATCTACCCGTTGCAGGCCGGGTCGTCCGAGTGGGCGATCGGCTCGCCGCAGTTCACCCGGATGACAGTGCGCCGCAGCAGCGGCGACATCGTCGTCAACGCGCCGAACAACAGCGCGGCGAACATCTACGTGCAGGACGTCAAGGTCAACGGCAAGAAGCAGCGCGGCCTGTCAGTGGACGTGGCGACGCTCGCCAAGGGCGGCACCATCGACTTCCAGATGGGCTCCCGGCCGTCGTCGTGGGGCACCGGCAAGAACGACGCGCCGCCGTCGCTGACCAAGGGTGACGAGGCGCCGAAGCCGTTGCAGGACGTCACCGGCCCCGGTCTCGGCACCGCGACCGCGACCGGCGGTCAGGACGCGTCGAAGCTGTTCGACGACTCGTCGACCACGCAGCTGACCTTCACCTCGGCGACCCCGCAGATCACCTGGGCCTTCCGTGGTGGCAAGCAGAAGCCGAAGTACTACACCGTCACGTCCGGGGCGGGCGCCGGCGATCCGGCGGACTGGCGCCTGCAGGGCTCCAACGACGGCCTCACCTGGACCACTGTGGACGCCCGCGCCGGCCAGGTGTTCCCGTGGCGCAACCAGACCCGCCCGTACTCGATCGACAAGCCGGGACGGTTCCAGCAGTTCCGCCTCGCCGTCACCAAGACCGTCGGCGCCGCGCAGACCAACCTCGCCGAGGTCGAGCTGCTCGCCGGGGGCGACCTCGACCTCGGCGGCGGCGACATCACCGTCACCGCGGCGGACGGCGTGCACGCCACCACCGGTGTGCCCGTCTCGGTGCCGCTGGGCACCGTCACCGGCGGCGACGCCAGCGGCTATCAGGCCACCATCGACTGGGGTGACGGCACGCCGGTCACCGCGGGCACCGTGACGTTGAGCTCACGGGCCGTCTACCGCATCGGTGGGTCGCACACCTACACCACGCCCGGCTACCACCAGGCGAACGTCACGGTGACCGACGGCGAGAGCCAGAGCTCCGCGACGGTCGGCGTCGAGGTGGCGTACGCCCCGGCCTCCGGCCTCACCGCCGCGTTCGACAGCGTCTGCGTCGGCGACGAAGGGGTCCTCGCGGCAGACTGCGACGCCAAGTCGTGGGCGTACTCGCGGGCCGCCCTGGCGGCGGGCGGTGCCACCCAGGGCCAGCCGCAGCAGGTTCCCGGCACGGCGCTGCGGTTCACCCTGCCGGTGATCCCGGCCGGGCAGCCGGACAACGCCACCGGCAACGGGGCGACAGTCGTCCTCGACCTTCCGCAGGACGCGAAGAGCATCTCGTTCATCGGCGCCGGAACGCAGGGCAACCAGAGCACCACCGGCACGGCGACGTTCAGCGACGGCAGCACGGCCAGCATTCCGATCCAGTTGAGCGACTGGACGCTGGGCGGCAACGCCAACGGCACCCCGTCCTACGGCAACATCGTCGTCACCCGGACGGCGTACCGGCTGCAGGGCACGAGCCGCGACGGCGCCCAGCCGTTCCTGTTCGCCACCGCGCCGTACCAGATCCCGGCGGGCAAGACGCTGGTGTCGGTGACCCTGCCGACGCAGACCGGTGACCCTCGCTCGGCGGGTCGGATCCACGTGTTCGCCGTGGCCAACGACGGCACGCCCGCCCCGGCGCTGGCGACCGTCGCCCCGAAGGACCAGACGGCCACCGCCGGGCAGGCCCTCGCGGCGAACCTGGGCACGGTGACCGGCGGCGTTCCCGGTACGACGGGCTACCGCGCCCGGGTCCAGTGGGGCGACGGCACGGTTCCGGCCGACGTCACGATCGGCGCGTCCGGCGCGATGAGCGGCCAGCACACCTACTCGCGGGAGGGCACGTACACGGTGCGCGTCACCGCGTGGGACAGCCTGTCGAGCAGCACCGGGTCCTTCACCGTGACGGTGGCCCGGGGCGGATCGCAGCCGGCGATCGCGCTGTCCGCGTCCGGCACCGTCACCACCGGTGGCGCGATCACCGTCAGCGGCAGCGGCTTCGCCGCCGGCGAGCAGGTGACGGTCAGCGTCGGCACCGACCCGGGCCGGACCATGAAGGTCGCGGCCTCCGCGACGGGAACGGTCCGCACCTCGGTGCCGACCTCCGGTGACGCGCAACCCGGCCGGTACGCCGTCACCGCGACGGGCGCGTCCTCGCGTACGCCGGCCACGGCCACCGTCCAGGTGACCGGGGAGCCGGAGGCACGGACCTACCAGCCGCGGGTGGCGCTGCTGACCAGCTCGGGGCCGCGCGGCACGTCGATCATGCTCGACGGTTCCGGGTTCGCCGCGAACGAGGCGGTCACGATCACGTTCGGGACCGGCCTCGCGGTCAGCACCGTGCGCGCGAACGCCGACGGCGTCATCTCCGGCGCGACGGTCAGCGTTCCGGGTGCGGCGAAGGCGGGCGCGACGAGCGTCACGCTGAACGGCGCCACGTCGGCGACGAAGGTGTCCCGACCGTTCACCGTCACCGGCTAGCACCCAGCCGGAGAGAATGCAGCCGCGTGGGGCGGGCCGTGATCACGGCCCGCCCCACGCCGCATGGGATCAGCGAGGTGGCAGCAGCGCGTCGACCAGGTCGCGCAGGGGCCCGACCAGGTCCTGTTCGGTGGCGGAACTCAGCGGTTCCAGCCGGATCGACGACCGCAGCACCGCGACTCCGATGCCGGCGGCGAGGGCCATCTGGGCCCGGAGCAGGAGCTGTTCGCTGCCCGGTTCGCCGGGACGCCACCCGCGAGCCGCCGCCAGTTGTTCGCTGGAACGGACCAGCACGCCGCGCCGGATCTCGTCGGCCCCCGCGTCCCCGGATGATCGCAACAGCAGTGACAGTTGGCTCGACAGGCCCGCCGCGCCGAGGTCGGCGATGTGCCGGGCGATCGCCTCGGGCACCCGGTCGGCCGGCGTCTGTCCGGTGGTTCGGCGCAGTTCGTCGCCGGCCGCCCGCAGGCACGCCTCGAACAGGCCCTCCTTGGACGTGAAGTAACGGCTGATGAGCGCCACGTTGACGCCCGCGTCGTCGGCGATGTCCCGGACGGTGGTGGCCGCGTAGCCGTCCCGGGCGAAGCGTTGGCGAGCGGCGTCGAGCAGCAACTGCCGGGTCTCGGCCGCGTCCCGACGGCGCCGCTGGGCCGGTTCGCCGACGGTGTTACTGGTCGCGGGGACCGGCGGTTCTGCTGTCACGACGCGTCCTTCCTATCGCTCTGGCTCAGTGCGGGCCCAGCAAGTAAACATATGTTGACTTTCCGGCGATCGCAAGGTCCGGTGCCACCCGAGGGTGACGTAAACGACTGTTGACTTGAGGCCCGGGCTGCGCATACTGGCTAAGTCAGCAAACGTTTACATCGAGTTCGGGGATCTCATGACCCACACCATCGAGGAGTCGACACACCTCGGCTCCGCGCCCAGCGTGGCCCCGCGCGCCAACAGCACCCTCCTGGTGCTGTACCTGTCGCTGGGCGGCCTGGCGTTCGCGGTGCTCCAGTCGCTGGTGGCGCCGGCGCTCTCGACCATCGGAAGGGACCTGGGCGTCTCGACCGGAGACATCAGCTGGGTGCTCACGGCGTACCTGTTGGCCGCCTCGGTGCTGACGCCCATTCTCGGACGTCTCGGTGACATGGTCGGCAAGCGTCGGGTCCTCATCGGTGTCCTCGCGGCCCTCGCCGCGGGCACCCTGCTCGCTGCCCTGGCTCCCAACCTGACCGTGCTGATCGTCGCGCGGGCACTACAGGGCGCCGCCGGAGCGATCCTGCCGCTGTCGATCGGCATCGTCCGCGACCAACTGCCCCGGGAGAAGGTCGGCGTCACCGTCGGCCTGCTGTCGGCGATCTTCGGTGTCGGCGCTGGCGTCGGCATCGTGGCCGCCGGCCCGATCGTGGAGCACCTGTCGTGGCACTGGCTGTTCTGGCTGCCGCTGGTCCTCGTCGTCGTCGCGCTGCTCGGAGCCATCTTCGGGATGCCCGAGTCGCGGGTCCGCACGCCCGGGCGGCTCGACATGCTCGGCGCGGCCATCCTGTCGGTCTCGCTGGTCTCGTTGCTGCTGGCCGTGAGCAAGGGGCAGGGCTGGGGCTGGACCGAGCCGAAGACACTCGGCCTGTTCCTGCTCGGTGTGGTCGCGATGATCGTGTTCGTCCGGGTCGAGCTTCGGGTGCGCGAGCCGCTCATCGACATGCGGCTGATGCGGATTCGCGGTGTCTGGGCCACCGACCTCGTCGCCCTGATCCTCGGTTTCGCGATGTTCGGGACGTTCGTGCTCGTACCGACCCTGCTTCAACTTCCCGCCGCCACCGGGTACGGGTTCGGCAAGACGGTGTCCCAGGCGGGCCTGTTCCTGCTGCCCACCGTCCTGATGATGGTGGTCTTCGGTCCCCTCGCGGGTCTGCTGGACCGGCGCTTCGGTCCCAAGGTTCCGATGTTCCTCGGCACTGTCGCGGTCGTCGTCGCATTCGCGCTGCCGGCACTCGCACACGGCGCGACCTGGCAGGTGCTGCTCTCCGGGGTGCTCACCGGTGCCGGCATCGGCCTGGCATTCGCGGCGATGTCCAACGCCATCATCGAGAGCGTCCCGGCCGGACAGACCGGCGAGGCGAGCGGCGTCAACACCATCGCGCGGACCATCGGCAGCAGCATCGGCGCGGCGGTCGTGGCGGCCGTCATCACGTCGAACAGCACCCCGCAGGGGCTGCCCACCGACGCGGCGTTCACCGCCGGCTTCTGGGTGTGCGCGGGCGTCGCGGTCCTGGCCGTCTTCGCGGCACTCGCCCTGCCCTCGGCGCGTCGCCGCCACGAGCAGGCGGTCGCCGTCGGCGTCGACGACCTCCCGCCCGAGCCGGTCGAACTGCACCTGCCCCACCGGCACCACTGAGCAGCCGACTGACGGTCGCCTGACCGCGCGGGCCGTGGCCACTCCTGGTGGGCGCGGCCCGCGCCGTTGGCGTGACCTCATCCTGCTCGCGGCGCGCCCAGTCGAAGCTGCCAGCGCGTGCCCTGACTGGTGAGCCGGACGACGGCCAGGGGCTCCACATCCAACTGCCGGTACGTCGCCGTCGGCAGCCCCAGGGCGTGCACGACCGCGACCCGGATCACCAGTGGGTGGGTGACCGCGATGATGCGTCGACCGGCGCCGAGCTGCTCGTCCAGCCAGCCACCGACCCGATCCCGCACGGCCGTGACGGACTCGCCGCCGTGTGGCGCGGAGTCCGGTGCGGACAGCCAGTCGTGTAGCGCCTGCGGTTGCGCGCCGGCGACCTCCTCAAGCGACAGTCCGGACCAGCCGCCGTAGTCACAGTCGGCCAACGCCGTCTCGATCGTCGGCAGCAGGCCGAAGGTGTCGGCGGTCTGCCGGGCCGCCGCCGCTGGACTGGACAGGCAGGTGTCGTGCACGCCGAGGTGCCCACGTCGGTCCGGATCGGTGTGGGCCTGGGCGAGGGCGGCACGCAGGCCACCCTCGTCCAGGCCGTCGTCGGTCCCGCCGAAGCGTGCCCGGCGCAGAGCCGCGGTGTGACCGTGGGCGACCAGCCGGAGGCTGGTGCCGGTCACGTGCCCGGTAGTGCGGTGGCGGCCCGGCGACGCCGCTCGTGGTGCATCAGGGCCGCGAACAGCAGGCCGATGCCGGTCCAGAGCACCACCTGGGTGCCGAGCGAGGCCAGCCGGAAGTCCCACAGCAGCGTGGCGGGGAAGTCCGCCGGAACCTCCTGGAAGGACGGCATCACCACGTACGACACTGCCGTGACCAGGAGGAACCCGCCCACGGCCGCGGCGGCGCGCAGCCACGGCGGCGCCTGGGCGCCGACCGACCGGTAGCCCAGCGAGCCGGCCCACACGGCCACCAGCCCGAGCACCACCATCAACAGGTAGGTGACGGTCCGCTGGTCGATGGTGGCCGGGTCGCCGACCGCCGGCGGGTTCGCCGGGTACTTGAGGAACGGCACGATCACCGCGCCGAGCAGCGCCGCGCCGGCCAGCAGCAGGCCCGACCGCCCGTCGTCGTCGCCGCGCCGCCGCCGGGACAGCAGGACGTACGCCGTGGCCAGCAGGCCACCCATCGCGGCCCCGAACAGGCCGGTGGCCAGGAACAGGCCGCCGCGCTGACCCGTCCGGCCGACCAGGGCGTCCTCGTGATCGTGCGCACCAGCGGCGGGCTCGGCGTGCGTCGCCGCCTCCTCGATGGCGATGGCCGCCTCGACGTGCGGTTCGCCGGCGACGTACGCGAACGCCCCGGCCAGCAGGCCGGCGATCAGGCCGGCGAGCAGCCCGCGGACGAGGACGGCGAGGAACGGGGGAGCGGTGGTGGTGTTCAGTGGCACGGGACGCCCAGCAGGTGCCGGCCGTCGTGCATCAGTTCGTGAAGGTACATCCCACTGCGCGACACCGCCCCCTGGTCGAAGGCGACGAGGTACGCCAGCAGGGTGAGCACGGCAACGGTCGCGAGAGCCGTCCACAGGAGACGGGCACTGCCAGCGGGGTGCACCACCGGCTGGCTGGAAGCGGAGCTAGACATGAATACACGAACCTCCCCAGGGATGACGCGTCCCCATCGCAAGGCTGCGGACGACCGAGCGTCCTGGCTCGCGGCACCCCGGTTGTGGTTGGGGAACCGCTCACAGTGGCGCGACCGCGCCGGATTCACACCGGCTTCCCTCGCGTCGCCGCAGATAGTGGGTCGACGGTATCGGTGCCGCCTCAGGCGGTCAACCCGGACCCCGCGCACCGAACGCGGCCCCACCGATCGGTCCACGAGCCGACCGGGCCGCAGGGTGCCGGCGGATTCGTCAGACCAAAAGGCGACAATGCCGGAAGCCGGCAGTGGCGCGCGTTCCGCGACTCGTGAACACTCTGTTACCGCTAACATGGTCAACCTGCCAGATCGGCTCTGTGGCTCCGGGTCGACCCGGGGGGTTCGATCAGCGGCGGGGCGGGGTGCGGGGTGGACGAACAAACAGCAGGACGGGTCCGGTGACGACCGGCGAGGTCGCGCGACGACCGGGCATCGTCGACGCGCACCATCACCTCTGGGTTCGGGCGCGGCACCCACAGCCCTGGATCGATCCGCACACCATGGCAGCGATCGACGACGACTTCACGCCGGTCGAGCTCGCCCCGGCGACCCGGGCCGCCGGGGTCACCCGGACCGTGGTCGTGCAGTCCGTCGCCGTCCGGTCCGAGACGCCCGAGCTGCTCGGCATCGCTGCCGACGACCCACTCGTCGCCGGGGTCGTCGGCTGGGTCGACCTCACCGCCACCGACGTCGGCCGCCGCCTCGACCGGCTACGGAAGGTGCGCGGCGGCGAACGGCTGGTCGGGATCCGCCACCTGGTCCAGTCCGAGCCTGATCCGACCTATCTGGACCGTCCGGACGTGCGGCGGAGCATCGCCGCGGTCGGTGCCGCCGGCCTCGCCTTCGACCTCCTGGTGCGTCATCGTCAGCTGCCCGCCGCCACCCGGCTCGTCCGCGACCTGCCCCAGGTGCGGTTCGTCCTCGACCACCTCGGCAAGCCCCCGCTCGGGCACGCCGATCTCGGTGACTGGCACCGCGATCTGCGGGCGCTCGCGGCCGAGCCCAACACGACGGCGAAGCTCTCCGGCCTGGTGACCGAGGTGGACGCCGCGTCCTGGACGACGGCCGACCTGCGGCCCGCTGTCGAGCACGCCCTCGACGTGTTCGGGCCGGATCGGCTGATGTTCGGCTCGGACTGGCCGGTCTGCCTGCTGGCCACCTCGTACGCCCGCTGGGTCTCGGTCCTCGGTGACCTGCTGGATCCGCTGTCCGAGGACGAGCGGGCGGCGATCTGGAGCCAGACCGCCGGTCGGGTGTACCAGTTGGCCCCGTCCTGACGCGGCAGCGGCTTCCGAGCTGGGGACATAGCATGTTATCGATAACATGCTAGGGGCGGCGGTCGATGTTGTTTGGTCGGACGAATGCGTTCGACGGTGCAGGTAACGATGGCAAAACATGCCCGCAAGACCTTGGCAACATACGTGAATGCGTGGCAAGGTAACGCCTGATCGTGGGAAACATCCGACCTATCTCCACGGTTGTGTGGGCACCTGGCCGCACTGCCATCCGAGCGGGGTCGGTCGCTCACAGGCGTACGGCTCGTCGGCGGGTCCCCGTCGGACGCCGGCGCCGCGCTTGGGGAGGTCAGGTCCGACGATGAGTAGCGCCGAGGCAACCGCCGGCACGCAGCGCGGCGAACTCAGCGACTGGTTCCGGGAACGGATCTCCCACGCCGTCTCCGAGTTCACCGCCGCGACCGCCCTGGTCGTCCTGTTCATCGCCCTGACCTTCGCGAGTCCCTACTTCCTGACAGCGGACAACCTCTTCAACATCGGCGCCCAGACGGCGGTGATCGCGATCATCGCCACGGCCCAGACGATGGTCATCATCACGAAGGGCATCGACCTGTCCGTCGGGTCGGTCGCCGCGCTCGCCGGCGTGCTGGGCGCGATGGTCGTGCGCGACCTCGGCTTCTCGATCTGGGCGGCGACGGCGGTCGCGATCGGCGTCGGCGCGCTGGCCGGGCTGTTGAACGGGTTGCTGGTGACAGTGGCCCGGATTCCACCGTTCATCGCGACGCTGGGAACGATGTCGGTGGGCCGCGGCCTCGTCTTCATCATCACCGGAGCGGTCGGCGTCTACGGCCTGCCCCGATCCTTCCAACTACTCGGCAACGGGCAGATCCTCGGCATCCCGTTCGCCGTGGTGATCACCGTCCTGGTCGCCGTCGGGGTCGCGTTCCTGCTCTCCCAGACACGATTCGGGCAGTACACCTACGCGATGGGCTCCAATCTGGAGGCCGCCCGCCGCTCCGGCATCCGGGTGGGACGGCACCTGACCGGGGTGTACGTGCTGGCCGGCGTGCTGGTCGGGCTCGGCGGCATGATCGCCGCGTCCCGGGTCAACTCCGGCCAGCCCAACTACGGCATCTCGCTGGAACTCGACGTCATCGCCGCCGCGGTCATCGGCGGTGCCAGCCTGTTCGGCGGGCAGGGCCGGATCGTCGGGACCATCATCGGCGCGTTCCTCATCGCCCTGGTCCGCAACGGCGCCGTCCTGCTCGACATCAGCATCCACTACCAGCAGGTGATCGTCGGCGTGATCATCTGGGCCGCCGTCTACTTCGACCAGTACCGCCGCCGGCGGCTGGAATCACGGGGTTGACATGCCATTCCGAGAGTCCGAACGAGGAAGGACACACACCATGGCACACACCACCACCAGCCGGCGGACGCGAGGACGACTCCTGCGCGCGCAGGCGATCCTGGCCGCGGCCGCGGCGACCGCTCTGCTCAGCGCCTGCGGCGGGGTCGAGGTCCGAGACGGCGGCGACGGCGCGACCAAGGACGCGAGCGGCCCGCTGAAGCTCGCCGTCGTACCCAAGGCGGTCGGGGCCGACTACTGGAACACCGTCAAGGCGGGCGCGGAGTGCGCCGCGCAGCGCGCGGGGGACGTCACCGTCCAGTGGGACGGGGTGACCACCGAGACCGACGTCGAGGGCCAGGTCAACCTGATCCAGAACTTCGTCACCAAGAAGGTCGACGGCATCGTCTACGCGGCGACCGACTCCAGCGCGCTGGCACCCGCCACCGACAAGGCGCTCAGCGCCAACATCCCGGTCGCCATGATCGACTCTGGCACCGACCCGCAGCCGTCTGCGGTGCCCCTCTTCGCCACCGACAACCGTGCGTCGGCAACCGAGGCGGCGAAGCTGCTCGCCACCGAACTCGGCCCCGGCAACCACGAGGTGGCACTCGTCGAGTTCCAGCCCGGATCGCAGACCAACACCGAGCGGGTCGACGGCTTCAAGGCCGGCCTCGCCCAGTACCCCAACCTGAAGCTGGTCGGCCAGCAGCCGAGCCGCAGTGACGTCAACGAGGCCCGCCGCGTCACCGAGAACATCCTCACCGCCAACCCCAAGCTCGCCGGCGTCTTCGCGGCCAACGAGCCGAGCGTGCTCGGCGCGGCGCAGGCCATCCAGGCGGCCGGCAAGTCCGGCAAGGTGGTCATCATCGGCTGGGACGCCGCCCCGGACGAGATCGCCGGGGTGCGCAACGGCCAGATCTCCGCGCTGGTCGTGCAGAACCCGTTCAAGATGGGCTACTTCGGCGTCGACAAGATGGTCAAGCACCTCCGGGACAAGGCTCCGCTGGCATCGGCCGACACCGGCGTCACGTTCGTCACCAAGGAGAACATCGACTCGGCGGAGATCAAGGCGGTGCTCGAGCCCAGCTGCGCCAACCCACCGGTGCAGTGATGGGCGGCATTCCCACGGCCACCGCCGACAGCGATCAGCAACCCACCGAGACGGAACCGCCGGTCCTCGAAGCCCGCGGCATCGTCAAGCGGTTCGGGCACGTCGAGGCGTTGCGTGGTGCCGACTTCACGGTCCGCCGCGGCGAGGTCGTCGCGCTGATCGGCGACAACGGCGCCGGCAAGAGCACCCTGATCAAGACTCTGTCCGGTGTGCATCCGCCGGACGAGGGCGAGATCCGGGTCGGCGGCCGTCCGGTCCAGTTCTCCACCCCGGTCGATGCCCGACAGGCCGGGGTGGAGACCGTCTACCAGGACCTCGCCGTCGCCGACGACCTCAGCGTGGCCGCCAACCTCTATCTCGGCCGGGAGATCCTGCGCTCCGGACCACTCGGCCGGCTCGGACTGTTGGACAAGCGCGCCATGCGCCACGGCGCCGCCGCCGCCCTCGACGAACTGGGCGTACGGATCCCCCGGGTCACCACGCCGATCGCGATGCTCTCCGGCGGGCAACGACAGTGCGTCGCGGTGGCCCGCGCCATCATCTGGGCGACAAACGTGGTCATCCTCGACGAGCCCACCGCGGCGCTGGGCGTCGTCCAGACCGGGCGGGTGCTCGACGTCGTGCGGCGTGCCCGTGACGCCGGCATGTCGGTGGTACTGGTGAGCCACAACATGCCGCAGGTGCTCGAGATCGCCGACCGGGTCGAGGTGCTGCGCCTCGGTCGACGAGCAGCCCAACTCCGTGCCGACGAGGTCACCACCGACGATCTGGTCGCGGCGATGACCGGCAGCACCAGCGCGGATCGGGACGAGCGGTGACGTCGGTCGTCCAGCGGGGCGCCCGCGATCCCGCCCGTCGGGCGACCGCGAACGCCGACCGGTCGCCGCTGCGGCTGAGCCCACTGGGCTTCGGTGCCTCGCAGGGCGGCAATCTCTACCGGGCGACGTCCGACGAGCAGTTCGCCGCCGCTGTGGACACCGCGTGGGCAGGTGGCATCCGATACTTCGACACGGCACCGCACTACGGGCTGGGCCTGTCCGAACGACGGCTGGGCGCGGCCCTACGCTCCCGCCCACGCGGCGAGTACGTGGTCTCGACGAAGGTCGGCCGGTTGCTCGTGCCGTCGCCGGAGACGGCGCACCAGCGTGACCCGGAGGGGTTCGACGTTCCCGCCGACCATCGCCGGGTCTGGGACTTCAGCCGCGACGGCGTACGCCGTTCGCTGGAGGCGAGCCTTCGGCGCACCGGCCTGGACCGGATCGACGTGGTGTATCTGCACGACCCGGACGAGCACTGGGAGCAGGCCGCGTACGAGGCGATCCCGGCGTTGGTGGAGCTGCGGGAGCAGGGCGTGATCGGCGCCGTCGGCGCGGGGATGAACCAGTCGGCGATGCTGGCCCGCTTCGTGGCGGAGACCGACGTGGACGTGGTGATGTGCGCCGGCCGGTACACCCTGCTGGAGCAGGGCGCGTTGACCGACCTGCTGCCCGTCGCGCAGGCCCGCCGCGTCGGCGTGGTGATCGCCGGGGTCTACAACTCCGGGCTGCTGGCCCGGGACGTGCCGACGACCGACGCCGTCTACGACTACCGGCAGGCGCCGGCCGAGGTGATCGACCAGGCCCGCCGGATAGCGCGGGTCTGTCAGACGTACGGCGTCACGCTGCCCCAGGCGGCGTTGGCGTTCGTCCGTCGTCACCCGGCCGTGGTCTCGACGGTGGTCGGCATACGGGACGAGGCCCAGGCGACCGAGACCCTGCGCCGATCCGACGTCGACGTCCCGGATCAGCTCTGGGCGGCGTTGTACGACGAAGGGCTGCTCGACGTGCAGTCGTGAGGCCGGCCGTCAGGACCGGGTCGTCTCGATGCTCGCGTCGGCGTCGTCGGGCAACCCCTGCAACGACTCCTCCACGCCGATCAGGTGGTTGGCCATCCGGGTACGCGCCCGCTCCGGGTCCCGTGCCACCAGCGCCTTCAGGATCGCCACATGTTCGTCATGGGTCCGCAGATCCGCCCCCTCCTCGTGCAGACTCCGCCAGAGCCGCCCGCGGATGGTGCGCCCGGCGAACGCTTCGATCAGGCCGACGAGCACCGGATTCTCGGCGTGCACCGCGATGATCCGGTGAAAGGCGATGTCGATCTCCATGATCCGCTCGTGGTCCGGCGGCGACTGGCCGATCAGCCGGGCCGCCTCGTCGAGCAGGTCACCCGCCTGGGCCAGCGCCTCGTCGGTGATCCTGGTCGCCGCCAGGCAGGCCGCCTCGCACTCCAGCAGCCGGCGAACGGTGTGGATGTGCCGGGGGTCGCCCTGACCCTGGAAGTCGACCACGAAACCCATCGGGGCCAGCAGTTGTGGCGCGTCGAGGTTGGTGACGTAGGTGCCGTCGCCCTGGCGGATGTTGACGATGCCGAGGATCGACAGCGCCGACATCCCCTCGCGCAGCGAGCCCCGCGAGACACCGAGCTGCTCGGCGAGGTCCTTCTCGATGGGCAACCGGTCACCGGGCCTGAACTGCCCTTCGAGGATCATCCGCTTGATGCCGTTGACCACTTCGTCAGTGCGAGACATGATCCGTTACCTTTCGGTGCGCTTTAGTGAGCGCATGATTGGTCGCTCCGCCTTGCGGTGGGGACGGTCCCGGTCTTGCCGGCGGATGCCGTGCCGGGTTCACGCTTCACAGCCACCTGCCCTCGTGCGAGGGTCTTCTGGTTGGCTCCACGTGCTGCCACCGAGCCACTCCCGGCGGTGGTGAACTCAGCCGCGAGGGCGGCCAGGTTGAGTGCGGCGTTGCGGTCACGGTCGATGACCAGGCCGCACGCCTCACAGTCGTACTCACGCTCGTGCAGGGCGAGCTTGGTTTTCACCGCGCCGCAATCCGAGCAGGTTTTCGAGGACGGATACCAGCGGTCGGCTACGAGCAACCGGCCGCCGTTCCACCTGGTCTTGTATGCCAGCTGACGGCGGATCTCGGCGAACCCGGCATCAGCAATGTGCCGGGCCAGCCGCCGGTTGCGCAGCATGCCCACGACGTTCAGATCTTCGACAACGATGCTGCCGTGTTCGCGTGCCAGCCTCGTGGTGAGCTTGTGCAGCCCGTCGCGGCGCAGGTTCGCGACTCGCGCATGCGCACGACCAAGCCGGTCCGAAGCGCGTCGCCAACGGTTCGACGGGCGACAGCCGGTGCTCCGGTCGGGGCCGGACTTCCGCGACAACACCCGACCCAACGCCCGCAGCCGGGCCTGCGAGGCGACGAGGTGGCGCGGGTTGTCGACCCGCTCACCGGTGGAAAGCACCGCAAGATGGGTGATCCCGAGATCCACACCCACCACCGAAGCGGGCTGGGCTGGTTGCCGTTCAGTCCGCTGCACCGCGACGGTGAACGAGACATGCCACCGTCCGCCGTCGCGGCGCACGGTCGCGGACATGATCCGCGCGGTTCCGCCCTCGACACGGCGGGCGAGCTTACGGGCGGATTCGTGCAGCTTCAACCGACCCAGCCTCGGCAGCACCACGTGCCTACGGTCGGGCTCGACCCGGATCGCGCCGGTGGTGAACCGCACCGACGGTGTGCCATGGCGGCGGGACTTGAAGCGGGGGAAACCAACCCGCCTGCCGGCCCGCCCGCCGCTGCGGGAGTCAGCCCAGCTCTTCAGGCCGCGGGCGAGAGCGTCCAGGCCGGTGTTGAACGCCTCTTTCGACACCTCACCCCACCATGGCGCCGCATCAGCCTTCGCAGCGTTCCACGCCTTGCGCAGCCCGGCGAGCGACCACGGCAACGACGGCGTCAGCAACTCATCCGGCACCCCATACGAGCGCTCCGCCGCGCGCTGGTCCATGACCGCCCTGACCCGGGCGAGCGCCCAGTTGTGCGCCACCCGCGCAGCCCCGACGTGCGCATTCACGGCGCGTTCCTGACCCGGAGTCAGGTCGAGGGCAAACCGGTACGCCTGGATCGTCTTCACGTCAGGTCCCTGGTAACCGCCCCAACCCTGCGGCGGACACGGCCCGCGCCGGCGCGACGGCCGTACAAGGGGGCACACAGCGACGTCAGGACCTCAGACACGTCACACCCCAGGTCGTCGTTGACCTCGGCCGGGCCCACGACCAACAGCTGGCGGCCCTGCGCGGACAGCAAAGCCTCAACGTACTCGGCTCCGAACCCGGCGAACCGATCCCGGTGCTCGACCACAATGGTCGACACAGCCGGGTCGCGCAACAAGAGGACGAACTTTCGCAGTGCCCGTTGAGCGCTGAACCGACCTCGGTGACCAAACGATCGACGGCAAAGCGCTGACCGGTAGCCCACAAAGTCACCCGGGCGACTTGCCGGTCCAGGTCCGGCTCCTGATCGGCCGAGGACACTCGGGCGTACACCGCAACCTGCCCAGCGTCCGGCGCCGCACCGGTCAATGGCTCACCGACCATGATGAGCCGGCCGAGCCGGTCGGAAGGAACGGGCAACGTTCCCGACCCGTACCCGCCGCGCGGTCGCGTACGAGATACCGGTAGCCGCCGCCCACTCCTTCAAGTTCACACCGCCACTTTAGACAAATCCTGAACACTCCTAATCGTCAGCGCGCTAGCAGTTGCTTCCTCCTAGCGGCCGGCGGGGGTGGCCTTCCCACCCGCGATCACGTACGCCGCCTCCGGAGATGACACGGTAGTCGGGTCTGTCGCCGCCCAGTAGTGGCCGTCGGGAAACCGGTAGAGCGCCACCGACTCGGTACGCATCCGGGTGGAGTAGCCGGGTTGGCTGGGCAGGACGTATCCGCTGCCCGAACCGGTGTCCCGGATGATGCACGGATCGGTGAAGTGCTCGTGCAGGTGGTCGACGAACTCGGTGACCCGGTCGGTGAGGTCCCCGGAGATCGCGACGTAGTCGAGCACCGACACGTGTTGGACCATCTCGCACAGCCCCACGCCGCCGGCGTGTGGGCACACCGGGACGTCGAACTTCGCGGCGAGCAGCAGCACGGCGACGATCTCGTTGATGCTGGCCAACCTGCCGGTGTCCAGCTGGCAGAAGTCGATGGCCTCGGCTTGGAACAGCTGCTTGAACATCACCCGGTTGTGGCAGTGCTCGCCGGTGGCGACGCCGATCGGAGCGACGGCACGGCGGACGGCCGCGTGGCCCAGGATGTCGTCGGGGCTGGTCGGCTCCTCGATCCACAGTGGCGTGAACTCGGCGAGGGCGGTGACCCAGTCGATGGCTTGGCCGACGTCCCACACCTGGTTGGCGTCGATCATCAGGTGGCGATCCGGCCCGAGGATCTCCCGCGCGATCGCGCATCGGCGGATGTCGTCGTCGAGGTTGGCGCCCACCTTGAGCTTGACGTAGCCGTAGCCGGTGTCCACCGCCTCCTGGCACAGCCGGCGCAGCTTGTCGTCGCCGTAGCCGAGCCAGCCCGCGGAGGTGGTGTAGGCGGGGTAGCCGGTGCGGTCGAGCTCGGCGAGCCGGGCGGCTTTCGTGCCCTCCTTGGCCCGCAGGATGGCCAGTGCCTCGTCGCGGGTCAGCGCGTCGGACAGGTAGCGCAGGTCCGCGATGTCGACGAGTTGCTCGGGGGACATGTCGACGAGCAGCCGCCACAGCGGCTTGTCGGCGAGCCGGGCGACGAGGTCCCACGACGCGTTCAGCACGGCGGCCAGGGACAGGTGGACGACGCCCTTCTCCGGACCGAGCCACCGCATCTGCGAGTCGGAGGTGAGGAGGCGGTAGACGGCGCCCATGTCCGCTGCCATCGTCGCCACGTCCAGGCCGACGAGGCGTTGTGCCTGGTGGACCGCGGCCGCCGCGACGATGTCGTTGCCGCGACCGATGGTGAAGGTCAGGCCGTGCCCCGCGAGCGGCGCGCCCACCCCGTCGACGCCGTCGGTGTGCAGGGCGACGTAGGCCGCCGAGTAGTCGCCGTCCTTGTTCATGGCGTCTGACCCGTCAGCGGTCAGGGAGGTGGGGAAGCGGACGTCTTCGACGGTGACGGCGGTGATCTGCGGCATGCGCTCCTCGCCCGGCTAGGCTAAAGATCAGATGATCACTGGGAGTATACGGACGGCTGCTCCGGCCCGTCAACGATGTCGATCACCGCAGGCCTCCAGACATATGATGTTTGGCCCGATCGCGGCAACCCGCCTTACCGTCCATCGTGCCGGTTGACGGCTCACTTCGGCGAGGGCGGCGGTTCAGGGAGATTGGATGTTCACCCCCACTTCGGGCGCATCGACGGCGACAAATGAGCGTGCCGTGCGGCACCGATGCCTCGATACGTCAAATCTTTGTCGATTGTCGGCAGCAGCACGGCGGGCCCCGTCTCCGGCGCCTGGCGACGGTCGGCGTGACGCGGTCGACCGGGCCGGTGACAGTGATCACCGAGCAGCCGCCGACACGCCCGAGACCGACATGTGGGGTGTGACAACCGCAGCGTCCCTATATATGGTGTCGACGCAGCTGGTTCGGCCGCTCATCCGGTGCGGTCGAGGCAACAGGGAACCCGGTGGAAATCCGGGACTGTCCCGCAGCGGTGAGTGGGAACGACCGCCGTCAACAGCACTGGGCCACCAATCGGCCTGGGAAGCGACGGCCAGTAGGAGACCGGCGACACCGGTCGTGCCCGCGAGTCCGAAGACCTGCCAGCGCGCCGCGTACCCGCACCGGGTGGGCGGCGGTCCGAGGCCGCGTGGGACGGCTGACGCCACCTGACCCACGCCGGGCTGGCGTGGCGTCCGCCGGTGTCTGTCCCCTCGCGTCCGGGCCACCAGGTCTCGAACTCCGAGGAGCGAGTGGTGACAGTCACCGAGGTAGTCCCGGCCAGCGGCGACGCGACAGCGCGGCGCACGCCGATGCAGGTCCGCAAGCGCGACGGCGGCACCGAACCCGTGGACGTGAACAGGATCGTCCGAGCCGTCGAGCGGTGGGCCGACGACCTGACCGACGTCGACCCGATGCGGGTGGCCACCCGCACCATCAGCGGCCTCTACGACGGCGCGACCACTGCCGAACTGGACCGGCTGTCCATCCAGACCGCCGCCGAGATGATCGGTGAGGAGCCGCAGTACTCGCGCCTCGCCGCGCGGCTGCTGGCCGGCTACGTCGACAAGGAGGTGCGTCGGCAGGGCATCACCTCGTTCAGCGCGGCGATCCGGGTCGGCCACGTCGAGGGCCTGATCGGTGACGACACCGCAGCGTTCGTCGCCGCACACGCCGCGACCCTCGACCACGCCATCGACCCGGACGGCGACCGCCGCTTCGAGTACTTCGGCCTGCGCACTGTGTACGACCGCTACCTGCTGCGCCACCCCACCAGCCGACTGGTGCTGGAGACCCCGCAGTACTGGCTGCTGCGGGTGGCCTGCGGGCTGTCCCGGACGGCGGACGAGGCGGTCGGCTTCTACCGGCTGATGTCCAGCCTGGCCTACCTGCCCAGCTCACCGACCTTGTTCAACTCCGGCACCCGGCACACCCAGATGTCCTCCTGCTACCTCGTCGACTCCCCGCTCGACGAGCTGGACTCGATCTACCAGCGGTACGCCCAGGTCGCCAACCTGTCCAAGTTCGCCGGTGGCATCGGCATCGCGTACTCCCGGGTCCGCTCCCGGGGCGCGCTGATCCGGGGCACGAACGGGCAGTCCAACGGGATCGTGCCGTGGCTGCGCACGCTGGACGCGAGCGTCGCCGCGGTCAACCAGGGTGGCCGGCGCAAGGGCGCGGCCTGCGTCTACCTGGAGCCGTGGCACCCGGACATCGAGGAGTTCCTGCAACTCCGCGACAACACCGGCGAGGACGCCCGGCGCACCCACAACCTCAACCTGGCCAACTGGATTCCGGACGAGTTCATGCGCCGGGTCGAGGCCGACGAGCTGTGGTCGCTGTTCGACCCGCACGAGGTGCCCGAGCTGCCCGACCTGTGGGGGGAGCGGTTCGACGCCGCGTACCGGCAGGCCGAGGCGCAGGGCCGCTACGTGCGGCAGGTCCCGGCACGGGAGCTGTACGGGAAGATGATGCGGACCCTCGCCCAGACCGGCAACGGGTGGATGACCTTCAAGGACGCCGCCAACCGACTCTGCAACCAGACCGCTGAGCCGGGCAACGTCGTGCACCTGTCCAACCTCTGCACCGAGATCGTCGAGGTGTCCAGCGACGCTGAGACGGCCGTGTGCAACCTCGGTTCGGTGAATCTCGCCGCCCACCTCACCGACGGCGGCATCGACTGGGAGCGGTTGCGCGCCACGGTGCGGACGGCGGTTACCTTCCTCGACCGGGTCATCGACATCAACTACTACCCGACCGCGCAGGCGGCGGCGAGCAACCCGCGCTGGCGGCCGGTGGGGCTCGGGCTGATGGGCCTCCAGGACGTCTTCTTCGCGCTGCGGCTGCCGTTCGACTCGCCGGCCGCGCGGGAGCTGTCCACCCGGATCAGCGAGGAGCTGTACCTGACCGCGCTGGAGACCTCCGCCGACCTTGCCCGCGACTTCGGCGCGCATCCGGCGTACCCGCAGACCCGGGCCGCGCGGGGCCAGCTCCAGCCCGACCTGTGGGGCGTCGAGGGTACGCAGACCGCGCGGTGGGACGCGTTGCGCGAGCGGGTCGAGGCGTACGGGCTGCGCAACTCGTTGCTGGTGGCGGTCGCGCCGACAGCGACAATCGCCTCGATCGCCGGGTGCTACGAGTGCATCGAGCCGCAGGTGTCCAACCTGTTCAAGCGCGAGACCCTGTCGGGGGAGTTCCTCCAGGTCAACACCGCGCTGGTACGCGAACTCAAGGCCCGCGGTCTGTGGACCGAGCGGATCCGGGCGGCGATCAAGCGGGCGGAGGGGTCGGTGCAGGACATCGCCGAGCTGCCGGCCGGCGTACGGGAGCTGTTCCGCACCGCGTGGGAGCTGCCGCAGCGGGCGCTGATCGACCTGGCCGCCGCCCGCGCCCCGTTCATCGACCAGTCCCAGTCGCTGAACCTGTTCCTGGCCGCACCGACCATCGGCAAGCTCTCCTCGATGTACCTGTACGCCTGGAAGGCCGGGCTGAAGACCACCTACTACCTGCGGTCGCGTCCCGCCACGCGCATCCAGCAGGCCACCGTCAGCGCTGTCGCACCCGTCGCCGTCGACGCGGAGGCGCTGGCCTGCTCGCTGGAGAACCCCGAGTCGTGCGAGGCCTGCCAGTGACCGCCGCCGACGCCACCACCGACCCCGGCACCACCGACACGAGGACCACGCACATGCTGCTCGACCCCGGGATGGACCTCACTCTCCGCCCGATGCGCTACCCGCACTTCTTCGACCGGTTCCGCGACGCCATCCGCAACACCTGGACGGTCGAGGAGGTCGACCTGCACGCCGACCTCGCCGACCTGGACAAGCTGTCACCGGCCGAACGGCACCTGGTCAGCCGCCTGGTGGCGTTCTTCGCCACCGGCGACACGATCGTCGCCAACAACCTGGTGCTCAACCTCTACCAGCACGTCAACAGCCCCGAGGGTCGCCTCTACCTGTCCCGGCAGCTGTTCGAGGAGGCCGTGCACGTCCAGTTCTATCTCAACCTGCTCGACACGTACGTGCCCGACGAGACCGAGCGCTTCGAGGCCTTCGCGGCCATCGAGAACATCCCCTCGATCCGTCGTAAGGCCGAGTTCTGCTTCCGGTGGATCGACTCGCTGAACGACCTGCGCGAGCTGCGGTCCCGCGAGGACCGGCGGACGTTCCTGCTCAACCTGATCTGCTTCGCCGCCTGCATCGAGGGGTTGTTCTTCTACGGCGCGTTCGCGTACGTCTACTTCCTGCGCTCCCGCGGCCTGCTGCACGGCCTCGCCTCCGGCACCAACTGGGTGTTCCGCGACGAGTCCATGCACATGGCGTTCGCGTTCGACGTCGTCGACACCGTCCGCGCCGAGGAGCCGGACCTGTTCGACGACGACCTGGCCGACCAGGTCCGCCGAATGCTCACCGAGGCGGTCGAGTGCGAGGTGCAGTTCGCCGAGGACCTGGTGGGTCACGGCGTGCCCGGTCTGACGTTGGCCGACATGCGGGAGTACCTCCAGCACGTCGCCGACCGCCGCCTCGCCCAGCTCGGCATCGCGCCGCACTACGGGTCGAGCAACCCGTTCGGCTTCATGGAGTTGCAGGACGTGCAGGAGCTGTCCAACTTCTTCGAGCGGCGGGTGTCGGCGTACCAGGTCGGGGTGACCGGCACCGTCGCCTTCGACGACGACTTCTAGGCGGCGACCTCGGCCACGGGTTGCCATGAGGAACGACCCGCCTCCGCCGATCTTGCACTTTCCGTTGCCGATATGTGCGCAATGCTATTTATGTCGCGACAGGAAGTGCAAGATCGCGGAGAAGGGACGGTCCAGTCTCGTCGATCATGGAGTTGTGGTGCCTGATTTGGTATTGCGCAGGCACTTTGTCGCCCACCACAACTCCATGATCGACGAGGCGGTGCGGGGTTGGCGAACAGCCACTCCGTCTAAAAGCGACGGTGCCTTGCTGCTTCCCATCAATCGATCGAAGGAAGCGGGGCGATCAGCTCTGGGCTTCTGCGACGTAGACACCTTTGCCCGGCTGGCCCTCGACCAACTCGCGGTCTTTGAGGATCGTCATGACCCGGTTGATGGTGGAGATGTGCACGCCGTACTGCTCGGCCAGCTCACGGGTGGACGAGAGTTTCTCGCCCGGAGCAAGCTCACCCGACTTGATTTTTCCCGCGATCTCGTTGGCGATCCGCCGGTAGTCCACTCGCTCGGTCGGCATGGGTCGATCTCCGTAGGGTTCCCTGGTTTCGGCAGCCCAATCTGATCACGAGGAGACCTGATCCAACAAGTTCCACGAAGCACCTTGACCTGCTCCTACAAGTAGGAATAGGTTGCAGCTTGGTCGGGTTCCCTGGTTTCGGCAAACTCCTGGGTTCTCGGCCGCACACCCACCTGGGGGAGCACGGCAGATGGTCGCTGCCCCCAGGTGGGGCCAACATCGTGAACGCGGGAGGGTGCCGCCGTGCCGATCGATGAACCGGTAAGTCGGGCAGACGAACTGTTCGCCGCGATGCGGACGCTTGATGCTCATTGGACTCGGGCACTTGACCAGCCGTGGCGTTCAGGCGGCTGCCTTGAGTGCACGAGTCAGAGCGAATGCCGTCAGCTCGATTGGTCGTTGGGTGTCGTGGCGGACGCCGCATCGATCATGTTGCAGAAGTAACGATGGACGCTGAGCAGTGCGGCGAGTTCGACGACGACTTCTAGGCGGCGACCGATCCGGGAGCCTGGCGTCGCTTGGTGAGCCACCGCATCACGTGCAGGGGGTGCGACGCCGGGTCCGGGATCGGGTGGAAGACGTGTTCGACAGCCCCGTCGGCGACGACCAGGGTCAGCCGTTCGTAGAGCGTCATGTCGCCGGCGGTGCGGGTCGGCAGCCGCAGCGCGTCGGCCAGGGTCAGCCTCGGATCGGGAATCAGCGGGTAGGGCAGCCGCAGCCGGTGGGCGAGTTCACGCTGGTACCCGGTCGACTGCGCGGACAGGCCGTACACCCGGGCGGCGCCGGCCGCGCGGAGTTCCGCGTGGTGGTCGCGGAACCAGGCGGCCTGCTCGGTGCTGCCGCGGGCGCCGTGGATCTCCAGCAGCCCGTTGGGCAGGTCGACGCCCGGTCGTCCGGTCAGCGGGTAGACGAAGATGACGCTGCGCCCGGGGCCGAGCGCACCGAGATCGACCGGGCGGCCGTCGGTGCCGTAGAAGGACAGCGATGGCAGTCTGACGCCGACCAGCGCGGTGGGGTCGGCGCCTTCGGCGGGACCGCCGGGTACGACCTGGGTCGCGGCGGCGTCCAGGCGCGCGTCCAGCGCGTCCCGCTGGGCGGTCAACTTGCCGATCCGTTCCTGGAGGTTGGTGATGGTGCTGCGGTAGGTGGCCACCGCCGCCGCGCACACGTCGGTGTCGTCGGAACCATCGGCGATCGACTCGACGAACGGGCGGGTCTCCTCGACGGTGAGGCCGAGCGCCATCAGCTCGCGGATCTGCGCCACCAGCCGCACCGCGATCGCGTCGTACTCGCGGTAGCCGTTGCTCAGCCGCCGGGGCACGACCAGGCCGGCCGACTCGTAGTACCGCAAGGCCCGGACCGTGGTGCCGGTCCGTCGTGCCAACTCACCCACCCGCATCCCGCGACCCTAAACCCGCACCCCGGGGTACGGGTCAACGTGTCCATCGTCGCGGTGTCAGAGCCGCCGTTTCCTGCCAGTCTGGCTGCGAACAGGCAGCTTGAGCAGGGAGTGTGTGATGACGGCAATCAGTCGGGTACGGGCTCGGCAGATCCTCGACAGCAGGGGCAACCCGACAGTGGAGGCCGACGTGGTCCTCGCCGACGGGTCGACCGGTCGGGCGGCCGTGCCGTCCGGAGCGTCGACGGGGGCGAACGAGGCGGTCGAGCTGCGCGACGGGGACCGGACGCGTTTCCACGGCAAGGGGGTCGGCAGGGCCGTCGGCGCGGTCAACGGCGAGATCGCCGACGCGGTGCTCGGGCTCGACGCGGAGGACCAGGCCCTCATCGACGAGACGATGATCGACCTCGACGGTTCCAAGGACAAGGGTCGACTGGGTGCCAACGCGATCCTGGCGGTGTCCCTGGCGACCGCGAAAGCGGCGGCGCTGGCCCACCGGCAGCCTCTGTACCGCTACGTCGGTGGCGTCGGCGCCCGTCTGCTCCCGGTGCCGATGATGAACATCATCAACGGCGGCGCGCACGCCGACAACCCGCTCGACTTCCAGGAGTTCATGATCGCCCCGGTCGGCGCGCAGACCTTCGCCGAGGCGGTCCGGATGGGCTCGGAGGTCTTCCACACCCTGAAGGCCTCCCTGGCCGCGGCCGGGCACAGCACCAACGTCGGTGACGAGGGCGGCTTCGCGCCGAACGTCACGGACGCCGACGAGGCACTGCGGTTCGTGCTGCGCGCCATCGAGGACACCGGTTACCAGCCCGGCGTCGACGTGCGGATCTGCCTCGACCCGGCCAGCTCGGAGTTCTTCCGTGACGGCGTCTACGACTACGTCGGCGAGGGACGCCGGCGCACCGTCGAGGAGCACGTCGACTACCTGCTCGACCTGGTCTCCCGGTACCCGATCAGCTCGATCGAGGACCCGATGGCCGAGGACGACATCGCCGGCTGGAAGCGGCTGACGGAGGTGGCCGGGGAGCGCGTGCAGCTGGTCGGCGACGACGTCTTCTGCACCGACGTCGACCGGCTGCGCGATGGGATCGACGGTGGTTACGCCAACGCGATCCTGGTCAAGGTCAACCAGATCGGCACGCTCACCGAGACCCTGGCGACGGTGGACGCCGCCCACAAGGCCGGGTACCGGGTGGTGATGTCGCACCGATCCGGGGAGACCGAGGACACCACCATCGCCGACCTGGCGGTGGGCGTCGGCTGCGGGCAGATCAAGACCGGCTCGCTGTCGCGCTCCGACCGCACGGCGAAGTACAACCAGCTCATCCGCATCGAGGAGGAGCTCGGCGAGCGTGCCATCTACGCTCCGAGCCGCTGAGGCGCCGGACCACCGCCTCGGCCGGTCGGCACCGTCACCGTCGGCTGGCGCAGGCCACGCAGGTACGCGCGGACGGGCGGGCGACGAGCCGCTCGGCGGGAATCGGACGGGAGCACCGTTCGCACACGCCGTAGCTGCCGTCGTCGACCCGTCGCAGCGCGACGTCCAGCTCGGCCAGGCGTCGGCGGGTGGCGTCCAGGACGGCGGTGAGCTGCGCGCGTTCGAAGGCGATGGTGCTGCCCTCGGGGTCGTGTTCGTCATCGGCGTTTGACGACCGGGACGCCTCGAAGAGGCTCCGCAGGTCGCCGTCCAGGGCGGTGGCCTGAGCCTCGGTCTGCTCGCGTAACCGCAGCAACTCCTCGCGGACCGCGCTGGAATCCCTGTTCATGGCCGTTCCACAGTACCTGGGGGATGACCGTGGTCACATCACTGGCATTCCGAGACGACCGGTCATATCGTGGTGTCTGTCAGTCAGCCGGAACCCGGGCGAGAGGAGTGCCACGAAATGCCACGACCGAAGTCGCCGGCCTCCGCCGGGACCCGGCAACGGTTGTCCGACGCGGCGCTGGACCTGTTCCACCTGCGCGGCTACAACGGCACGAGCGTCCAGGACATCGTCGCCGCCGCCGGGGCGCCCAAGGGCACCTTCTACAACCACTTCGCCAGCAAGGAAGACCTCGCCCTCGACTCGGTGGCGAGATACTCCGCGGCGATGGGGCTGGAGATGCTCGACGAGAAGCAGGGCGGCACGCCGCTGGAGCGGATCACGGGTCATCTGAGATACATCACCGGCCTCGGCGACACCATGGGTGACCGGGGATGCCTGCTCGGCAACTTCGCCACCGAGATCCCGGCACACAGCGACGTTCTGCGAAACGCCGTCGACGCCGGCTTCGGCCGCTGGGTAGCCGCGCTCGCCACGGCGATCGAGCAGGCGCGGGCCGCCGGTGAACTGCACGGCGACGAACCGGCCATCGATCTCGCCGGCTTCATCGTCTCCAGTTACGAGGGCGCGGCAGCACGGGCGAAGGCATCCGGTGACCCGGCTGCTCTCCAGGAATTCTTCACGATCACCACGGGCCGGATCCTCACCTGATCCGCGTCCGATCCCAGCGGTGACTGTCCGCGTCGTCCCATTCGGCGCGACGTTTACCCAATCCAAGACGACCGGTCGTACGCCTTCGACCGGGAAGCAGCACCCCGCACTGAGGAGTGAGACATGAGCACCTACCTGATCAACCACCTGCGTATCCCCGGCGGAGTGCCGACCGAGGAGTCCCTGCGTTACCTGGAGCAGGTGCAGGCCACCACCGAGGCGTACGGCGCCAAGTGGCTCGTCCTGGATGCCGAGGTGCAGGTCCTCGAGGGCAGCTGGCCCGGTTCGGTCGTGCTGATCGAGTTCCCGGACGCGGAAACCGCCAAGACCTGGTACAACTCGCCCGAGTACCAGGCCATCCTGTCGCTGCGCGTCGATCACACCATCAACGACCTGGTCCTGGTGGACTCGGTCGGCCCGGACTTCACGGTGGCCGGCTACGCGCGTCAGATCCGGACCCTCCTCGGCCAGTGACCAGCGATCGCTGACCTGCCGTACCGCGATCCCTGCGCACGCCGAGCCGTGCGCGGGGATCGGCTACATGAAGTTGCGGGTGTGCAGGGCGGAGAGCGCCGCCGCCTCGTCGGCCCGGAAACCCAGGCGCACGAGTCGGCGTTGACGGCCCTGATCCATCGCGTGTTGCAGGGCCTGCACCCGGCCGAAGCCGGCGGACACGTCGTCCGGATGCCAACCACCCGCAGCGAGCACCACGAGTGCGTCGAAGACGTCGGCGTTGAGGCCTGCCGTGTCGGCCAGCGCGTCGTGGCGGCGGTGGATGGCCGCCCGCAGCCGGTCCCGCAGCAGCGGATCCAGCTGCGCCTGATGCTCCAGGTGTGCCATGCCGAACACCACGTGCCGGCGCTCGTCCTGCATGGCGAGCCAACAGATCCGGCGGGTCACCGGGTCCGGGGCGTTCTCGTGCAGGAACGAGAGCAGGTCGACGAAACTGCCCTCGCCGAGCACGGAGAGCAGGAACGACGCCAACGCGAAGTCCGACTCGCGACGAGCGTGAACAGCGACTGCCGACCGCCGGCGGATGACGTGCCCATCTCGGCGCCCCGCAGCAGCGCCCGCCGGCCGAAGACCTCCATGTGCCGGGCCTCGTCGGCCATCTGCACGGCGAGGAGCTGCACCACCTCCCGAAAGTGCGGATGGATGCGCCCCACGAACCGGGCCGGTACGACGAGGGCGGCCTGCTCGTTCTCGACCAGGTAGGTCATCACCTGCACCACCGCGGCCTCGACGTCGGCCGGCAGCGCGAACGGGTCGTCCCACGGCACCGCGGTCTGCGGGTCCCACTGTCGGGCGGCGGCCTGCGCGTACAGGTGGGGGGCGATGTCGGCCCAGACCAGGTCGCGGTCGTCCAGGTCGAAGCGGGCCTCGGGACCACCGGCTTCGAGGAGCGCGCCCCGGGCGCCGAGCCCCCACCGCGCCGGTGGGCGGCTGCTGAGCGCCGACGGCAGGGCCGGTCCGGCCCGCTCGGCGCCGAACCAGCGGTCGTCGTCCGCCGAACCCCGCACCACGACCGCGACGAGGTCGCTCCCGTCGCCCCGATCCGGCCATTCGACCCGATGGCCCCGACCACGACACCAGGCAGGAAGGTGTACGCGCAGCGCCGGGTCGCGGCCGGTGACCGCCAACCGGCCGCCGGGCGGCAGCCCGGCCAGGGCGCGTTGCACGAGCAGGTGGGCGCCCCGGCCGAAACCCAGATCGCCGAGGTCGACCTCGGGGACCGGTGCCGTGCTCACGGCCGGTAGTCCGGGGCCGTCACCCGCCCGTCGGGGGAGTAGAAGCCGTTGGCGTCGACCGCGTCGGCGAGGGCGTCATAGCCGGTGGTGCGGCCCTCCCGCCAGGCCGTCAGCCCCTCCAGGTCGAGCAGCGGGCGCACCTGCGGATCGGCGTACGACATGCCGAGCAGCAGTTTGCCGAAAAGCCGGACCCCGTCGGACTCCGGTGCGCGGACCGTCATGTTGCAGTGGTCGTAGCGTGCGGTCTGCGCCACGATACGGGTGCCCTCGGGCGGTAACGTGCCCTCCTGGACGAACGCCAGATGGTTGGCGTCGATCATGCAGGCGGCGTCGACCTCCCCGGCCACCAGGGCGCGGGCCGCGTCGCGCTCGCCGCCGATGTGGTCGCCGTGCAGGCCGACACCCACGTCGAACCGGCGTACGTCGACAGTGACCCCGCCCGCCGCGAGGTGACCCAACGGAATCAGCGTCGCCTGTGGACTGTCGATCGCCCCGACGGCGACCACCCGTCCGGCGAGGTCCGCGACCTGGCGCACCGGCGAGTCCGCGCGAACCACCACGACCGAGGTGAGGTCCTGGTCGGTGTCGCGCATGGCGAGCGCACGCACTGTCGTGCCGTTGGCGGCCGCCAGCCGCTCGGCCCGCAGCCAGGCCAGGGGAGAGTTCCAGGCCGCGTCGATCCGCCCGGCGACGAGATCCTCGACCTGTCGCTCGTAGTGCGAGTAGAGGACGAAGTCGAAGTCCAGGCCCCGCCCGCGCAGCCAGGCACGGAACCCCTCCCAGATGGTCACCACCTTGGGGTCGTACGCGACCGCGCCCAGCAGAACGGTTGGCGCGGGCATCAGCGGTTGGCCTCGTCGAGCAGCGGCAGCCCGGTGGCGACCCGACCGACGAAGTCGTGCAACGCGTCGGTTGTCGGTGCCATCACCCGGGCCGCGCGGGCGTCCCGGAAACGGCGCTCAAGGCCCAACTCCTTGCGGAAGGCGCTGCCGCCGCAGAGCTGCATCGCGCCATCGGTCACGTCGGCGACGGTCTCGCCGGCGAGCGCCTTGACCTGGAGCACCCGCAACATGGCGTCGTCGCGGCCGGTCTCCAGTGCGGTGAGCGTGTCGCCCAGGAAGGCGCGCAGCGCGTCGGTGCGGATCATCAGCCGGGCGAGGTCGCGTCGGGTGACGGGCGCGTCGCGCAGGGCGGCACCGGTGTGCGCGAGCGTGGTCCTGGTGAGATGTCGGCCGGCCTCGGCCACCGCGCTGTCGGCGAGACCGAGGCAGAAAGCGGCGTTGAGCACCAGGAACCAGGGCAGGACCGCGCCGAGCGCGGTGTCGAGCCCCGCCCCGTCGGCAGCCATCCTCGCCGCCGCCGGAATGTGGAGCCCGTCGGCGGTCATCGGGCGGGAGCCGTTGCCGCGCAGGCCCAGCCCGTCGAAGTCGCCGGTAACGCTCAGGCCGGCGCTGTCGGCCGGCACCAGCCACAGCGTCATCGGGCCGGCGTCGCGGGTCAGCGGAAGGCTCGACCAGACGTAGCTGTTGGCCTCGCCGGCCGAGGTGACCCAGCTCTTACGGGCGTCGAGGCGGACGGTGTCGGCGTCGTCGGCCGCCGCGGTGCCGGTCGGTGACCAGAAGTGGCTGCGCGAGCCGTACTCGGAGAACGCCAACGTGGTGAGGTGATCTCCGGCGGCGATGGCCGCGCGGACGTCGCGCGGGCCGTGCGCCTCGATGACGGCGGTCGCCGCGTAGTGCATGAGCACCACCATCGCGGTGGACCCGCACTCGGCGCCCAGCCGCTCGATGACCTCGGCGACCGCTCGCATGCCGTGGCCGCCGCCACCGACCTCGGTCGAGGAGGCCAGGCCGAGCAGGCCGGCCGCGGCGAGAGCGTCGACGCCCGGACGGGGGAAGGCCCCGTCCCGGTCGACGATCGGCGCCTGCGGGCGGATCACGTCGTCGATAACCGTGCCCAGTGTGTCCGCGGGATCGGTGGCGGTCTGGGCATTGTCGACACTGGTCGTCATGCCGTTACCCCTTCAGGGAGGCCGATGGGACCGCCGTCGACACTATCCGAACCCGAAGACGCAGCGCGAGCGTCGGATTACCGTCTGACGCGGGCGTGGTCCCGGTGGGGTCGGCCGTGCCCGTCGTCCCGGTCGATACGCAGTTCCCGTTCCAACTCGGTGATGACCGCCCGCAGGTCGTCCAACCGTTGGGTGAGCGCGATCCGGTCCACCTCGTCCGGCACGCCGTCGCCGTCCTCGTCGTACCCGGGGGCCAGGCGTTCGGTCATCTCCAACCGGCGGGCCTCCTCCATGGAGTTCACGATGACCGCGATGAGGATGTTGAGCAGCAGGTTGACGGTGATGACCACGTAGCTGACGTAGTAGAGCAGCGTCCACGGTGAGATCGCCATGCCCTGCTCGATGAGGTCCGGCAGTGTCTCCAGCGACAGCAGGACGAACAACGTCAGCAGCGACCGGCCGATGTCGCCGTACTCCTCCGGGTACCTGTTGCCGAAGATCAGCCAGCCGGCCATGCCGTACACGTAGAGCGTCACCACGGCCAGGGCGAGGAACCCGGTGACACCGGGCAGGCTGCGCCACAGCGCGGAGACGATGGTCCGCAGACCCGGCGAGAACCGCACCAGGCGGACCATGCGGGCGACCCGCACGACCCGCAGCAGCGCCGGGTCGCCGTGCAGGCCCGGGATGAAGATCGCCGCGATCACCACGAAGTCGAAGACGTTCCAGCCGTGCCGGAAGAAGTCCTGTGGGCGTCTGCCGTAGGCGGCCAGCCGGACGGCGATCTCGACGACGAAGACGGCCCGGAAGAACAGTTCCAGCCCGTGCAGCGCGGTGCCCGCCGGGCTCAGGTCGTCGTACGTCTCCAGGCCGAGAACGATGCCGTTGGCGAGGATGACCACGACGATGGCGATCTCGAAGGGGCGGGACCGGGCGAGCCTGTCGCATCGGTCGGTCCATCCTGAGCGGTGCGGCTCTGGTGTGGACGGACCACCCCGCGGGGCGGGCACGGGTGCGTCACTCACCAGTCGGCCGACTCGATCAGGCGCGCCGCCGCGGGGGCCCACCTCCGGCCGTCGTCGTGGCGGTGCGGATGGTGTGCGGGCATGCCCACCAGCCTATCCAAGATCAACGACGCTGGGCGACGCGCGATCCGTGCGGCGGGACTCGTTCGCCGTGTGCCGGCCCGCAAATCGCGAACGACGTTTGCGGTTTACAGTAGGTCAGTGAGTGACACAGCCGCGACCGGCGGCCCCGACCGGCAGCCGATCTGGAGCAGGCCCGAACGCGGCAGCCGCGGGCCCGCTCCGGGGCACAGTCGGGACAGCATCGTCGTAGCTGCGATCGCCCTGGCCGACACCGAAGGGCTGGCCGCGGTGTCGATGCGCGCCGTGGCCGCCGCGCTCGGCACCGGTGCCGGATCCCTCTACCGCTACCTGTCGTCCCGCGACGACCTGCTGGACCTGATGACCGACCGGGCGGCGGGGGAGCTGCGCCCGTACCCACAGGTGGAGGGCGACTGGGTGGAGACGATGGTGCTGCTGGGGCGCCGTCAGTTGGCGCTGTTCGGCGCCCACCCGTGGCTGCTCGACGTGATCCACCGGCCCTCCGGCATCGGCCCGGAGAGCCTGGCCTGGTTTGACAACTGCCTCCGGGTCCTGCAACCCGTGCGCAGCCCCGTGGCTGCCAAGTTCGAGGCCATCGCGATGATGACCGGCGTGGTGAGCCTCTTCGCCCGCCGTGAGTCCGCCGCCGGGGCAATCAGCTTCGCCGGGGTGGACCTCGCCGCGTACCCGCACCTGGTCGCGGCGTTCAGTCAGCCCTCCGGGCCGGCGCCCCGGGCGGACCTCGTCGAGCGGACCCTGCGCAGCCTGCTGACGGGTCTGCTGCTCGTGGAGTCGACCGAGACGGGCTGACCGCCTCGGCGGACCTGTGGTTTCTGCCGTTTCTCCGCGCACCTCGACTAGGTTCTCGATGGTGGGCGGGGCCAGACGACCCCGCGCCAGCTGCGGAGAGGTGCGCGATGTCCGACCCTGATCTTGTTGACCTGCGCCAACGGGCCAAGGACGGTGACCGGGACGCGGTCGACCAACTCGTCGAGCTCGCGGGGGAGCGGGGTGACCTGGCCGAGCTGCGTCAGCTGGCCGAGGACGGCAACGCCGACGCGGCGGCCCAACTGGTCGAACTCGCCACCGAACTCGGCGACCTGAACGAGCTGCGGCGCCTCGCCGACCAGGGCGACCGGGACGCCGCCGACCAGCTCGTCGAGTTGGCCGCGGAGCGGGCGGACGTCGGCGAACTTCGCCGGCTCGCCGACGGCGGGAACCGGGACGCGGCCGACGTCCTGGCCGAGCTCACCGATGAGCAGGACGAGGCGGAGTAGTCGGCCGCGGGAGCGCCCGCAGCCGGTGTCACGGCGCGGTGGTGAGGTATCGGCGGTAACCGACAGCGGACTGCGCGAACCCGATTGACGCGTAGAACCGGTGGGCGTCGGTGCGCGCGGCGTTCGACACCAGTTGGACCTTGTAACAGCCGGCCGCCGCCGCGTCGTCGAGCGCCGCCAGCATGAGGGCCCGGGCGACCCCGCGGCGGCGCCATTCGGGCGCGACCACCACGTTCTCCACCACCATGTACGGTCGCGCGCCGTGGGTGAGGTTGGGGGCGACGAGGGTGTCCAGGGTGCCCACGAAGGTGCTCCCGGCGACGGCCAGCAGGAGACGCCGGCCAGCCTGCCCGTGCAGGTCGCGCCAGGCGGCGGCCAGCCGGCCGGGGTCCGGCCGCGCGTCGTCGGGCGCGAGCTGCCACAGCACGTCGAAGACCCGCTCGGGGTCGTCCTGCGGTACGGCGGCGCGGACGACGAAGTCACCGCCGCTCACCGGGCCGACGCCAGAGCGTCCAGTTCGGACCGCGCCGGGTGCCGGCGTGGCGGCCGGCTGTGCCGACCGCACTGGTCGTCGACGCACCTCACCATGCCCTGGAGGATACGTGGCCGCCTGCACCACGTGGCGGGCGACGGCAACCGGGGCGCCGCCGCCCGCTTCGGCGGTGAACCGGTCAGACCCGCGCGGCCCGGATGGCGTCGCGCAGCGGGGTGCTCGGCCGGCCGAGCAGCCGACTGAGGTCGTCACTGTCGGTCGCCAGCTCGCCGTTGGCGATCGACTGGTCGAGCGCGGCGACGAAACCGGCGGTGCCCGCGTCCAGGCCGACGTTCTCCAGGGCCGAGGCCAGCTCGGCGGCGGACATGTCCTGGTGGACGACGGTGGTGCCGGTCACCTCGGTGACGGCCTCGGCCAGCTCGTCGAAGGTGAACGCGGTGCCGCCCAGTTCGTAGACGGCGTCGCCGTCCTCCGCGCGGGTCAGCGCGGCCACGGCCGCCCCTGCGTAGTCGGCCCGGGTCGCGGCGGAGATCTTGCTGCCGCCGGTGGCGCCGAGGATGGTGCCGGACCCGAGGTACTGCGGCAGCTGGTCGGTGTAGTTCTCGGTGTACCAGCTGTTGCGCAGCACGGTGTAGGCCAGACCGGACGCGGCGAGGACCTCCTCGGTGGCCTTGTGCTCCGGAGCGAGCGGGTTCGCTGTGGTGTCGGCCCTCAGGATGCTGGTGTAGACGAGCCGCTCGACCCCGGCGAGCTTGGCGGCGTCGATGACCGCTGTGTGCTGTGCGACGCGTTGACCGGGAGTGTCGCCGGAGATGAGCAGCAGGCGGCGTACGCCGGCCACGGCGCCGGGCAGCGTCGACGGGTCGTCGTAGTTGGCCTTGCGGATCTCTACTCCGCGCGCGGCCAGTTCGGCGGCCTTCTCCGGGCTGCGGACGACGGCGGCGATCTCGGCGGCGGGTACGCCGCTGTCGAGCAGCTGCTCGATCACCAGGCGGCCCAGTCGGCCGGTGGCGCCGGTGACGGCGTAGGTGGGCATGGGAACCTCCGGAGGGTGGGAAACAGATCAGTAAGCACTTACGAATCTACAGCACTAACCTACGAGCAGCGTGGGATAGGCTGGTGAGGTGAGCGACATGCCGGCCCAGGACCCGGCGGGGCCTACCCAGGAATTCGTCAGCGATGTCTTCGCCCGGGGGTGCACCTCCCGTGCGGCCTTCGAGGACGTCACCTCGAAGTGGGCCTCGCTGGCCCTGTTGGCGCTCGGGGAGGGTCGCTACCGGTTCAACGCGCTGCGGCGCCGCATCGACGGGGTCAGCGAGCGGATGCTCTCGCAGACCCTGCAGACCCTCGAACGCGACGGAATGCTCACCCGCGAGGTGCTCACCGCGATTCCACCGCGGGTCGAATACTCGCTGACCCCCCTGGGCGCCCGGGTCGCCGAGCAACTGCGCGGCCTCGCCGACCTGTTGGAAGCCTCGGTGCCCGAGCTGCAGACCGCCCGCGACAGCCGCGAGCGCGACCGGGGCTAGTGCTCTGACCGGGACGTTTGCCGGGTTGCTGCCCTCTGCGGGGTCGCTCGCCCGAAGGCCTAGACCGACACGCGGACGAAGCCCTCGGTCCAGTGGTCCTCATCGAGGTCGTACTCCCCGATCTGGAAACAGTCCGGCTCGTCGGCGAAGCCCGGTAAGAGACGCGCGCGGCGCATCCGCTCTTCGGCCACGGCCTCGGAGGAGTAGATGCCGAGCAGCTTGACGTCGTCGCCGTCCTGCTCGTCGACGAACACCCCCTCGTCGTCGAGGTGAATCGTCTCGTCGTCGGGGCCGCCTTCGTTCTGGTGGCTGATGTGCCAGAGGGGATAGACCTTCACGGGCGCAGGCTAACCCGGCCCACCCGGTGAACGCTCCCGGTTCGTCCGACAAATTTGCTATCCGGCGGCCGAAGCGCAGTGATACACAACGGGCGTGCAATACATTGTGGAGTTTCCCGAGGTCCTGCGGCTGATCGAAGACCGCTCGGCCGCGTTCCGTGCCGCGATCGCGTCCGCCCCCGACCTTGACGTCCAGGTCCCGACCTGCCCGGACTGGACGCTGCGCGAACTGGCGCAGCACCTCGGCGACGGCCGCCGCCGCCAGGCCGCCATCATCGCGGCTGGCCCGGGCGCTGAGCCCCCGGCGAGGACGGACCCGAAGGGCGCCCAGACGGCGCCCCGCGACCGCGAAGCCCTGGACGCCTGGCTCGCCGAGTCGACCGAGCTCATGCTCGACGCGATGCGCGCGGCCGGCCCGGACCGCGGCTGCTGGACCTGGTGGGGCCGCTCGCAGGCCCCGCAGACCAGCGGAGCCGTGGCCCGGCACCAGATTCAGGAGCTGGCTGTCCACACCTACGACGTCCAGCTCACCCAGGGGGCCGCACAGCCGCTGCCGACGGACGTGGCGGTCGAGGGCGTCGACGAGTTCCTGACGACCGTCGCGGCGACGACCGTCCCCTGGCCGTTCAAGCCGGCGACCATCGACCTGCACACGACCGAGGGCCGCTCCTGGCGCCTGACCCTGAACGCCGACGGCGTCCGCTGCGACGACCTCGCCACCGACGCGGAGCCGGGCGACATGGGGATGCGTGGCGCAGCGAGCGAACTGGTCCTCTACTTCTACGACCGCGTCCTGCTCGATGGTCTGGAGACCACCGGCGACACCCAGCCGATGGAGCAGCTCGCAGGCTGGGACCCGAACGCGTAAGGCAACCCGGTAGACGTTCCCGGTCAGAGGGCCAGCAGCAGCCGCACTAGTTGGCGTCCTGCGCGCAGATCGTGGTCATCTCGGCCAGGTAGCTGGCCAGCGTCGGCAGGCCGGCCTCGGCCCGGCGTCGTTCGACCTCCGGCTCGTCCCTGATCGGAGTCGTCGGGACAGGGCCGTCCGGTCCGCAGCGGATCTGTGTGCCGTACCCCTGGGGCTCGCCCTTGCCCACCGCGACCCGGTCCTCCAGGTAGGCCAGGTTGCCCGGCGATGCCTGGCGGGCGGTCACTGCGGCCCGCAGCAGGTCCAGTGCCTCCTGTTGGAAGGTCGGATCCTGGTCGGAGTGCTGGGCGATCGCCCAGGCGGCGTTGCCGCCGTCCTCGCCCACGAGGGCGAACGTCGGCCAGCCGTGGGTACGGATGATCTCCTTCAACCGGGCGGTGCGGGCCTGGTCGGACTCGCTCTGCGGCGTGCCCCCGCGGTCGGCCTGGTCGCGCGCCAGCATCGCGATCAACTCGTCGTGCAGCGCCTTGTCGAAGGAGGCGGGGGAGGAGGCGCTCGGGGCTGCCGGCGGCGCGCTGCTCGGTGAGTCGCCGGCCGGCCCGGACGAGGTGCCGCAGGCAGCGAGGGTGAGCAGTGCCACCAGCGGCACCGTGAGCGGCGACGGGAGCTTCACCTCGTCGATTGTCGTCGGGTCGTGGTCACCCCCACAAGGCGCGGACCGCGACCGTGTCTCAGGTGTTCAGCGTCTCGCGCGGCGGCACACCGAAGCTGGCGTGGTACCGGGCGGTGAACCTGCTGTGGCTGGCGAATCCCCACCGACTGGCGATCGCCGAGACCGTCTCCTGACCCGGGTCGGCGCGTACCAGGTCGTGGTGTGCCCGGACGAGCCGGACCCGACGCAGGTAGGCCATGGGGGTGGTGCCGAGATGACGACGGAAGGCAAGTTGCACCGCCCGCAGGGAGACGCCGGCCGCGCCGGCGATGTCGGCCGCGCTGATGTCCCGGTCGGCGTGCTCCTCCAGGAACGCGATCGCCCGTCGCAGCGTGGCGGTGGTGGCGTCGTTCCGGTCCGCGGCGGTCGGTTCGGTGAACGCGGTGTTGGGGAAGACCGCGAGCGCCGCCGCGGCCAGCATCCGGGCGGCGTTGCCGATCACCAGCTGTTGTGCCCCGGCGGCGGGGCTGTTCAACACGACGTCGCGGACGAAGCTGGTGGTGTTGCGCCACTGCCGGGCGAGGGCCGCACTGGCGGCGCCCAGCTCGGTGAACTCGATCCGACCGGGCCGACGGGCCGGCGCGGTGGTGGCCACCTGCGCCAGCACCGACAGGTCCAGTACGCACAGCTCCACCTCACCGGGATGCCACTGGACGGTGCACGGCTCCTCCGGCCTGGTGACCAGGAAGACCTCACCGGGGCCGAACCGGTGGGCCGATCCGGCGCAGGAGCGATTGACGTGCGCGGTGCGGGTGCGGCCGATGACCAGGCCGCCGAGGGTGCTGGCATCGATGTCGAGGTGCCCGGTCTGCCGGGTGGTCGCGATGGCGAAGGGGCCGGTGTCGACGCGGTGGTGGTTGAGCCGATAGCCGTTCTTGCTCTGAATGCGCAGTTTCGGGTCGTACGTGGCGGACAGAAATTCGTGGATGGCCGCCGGGTCGCGACTGTCGAACTGGTGGGTCTGCACTGGCGATGACGTCATCCGCTGTCTCCGTCCGGTGGAGGTGCCGCCGGGTGCTGGAACGGGTGCCGACGGCAGGTTCGGGACGTGCCGGGGTGCTCGGCGGTGACCCGGCACGTCTTTGGCCGGCGGCGGTGCGGTGATGGGGAACGTCGCGAGCGGGACGGCAGCGACCGGTTGCGGGCGTCGGATCTGGTCTGACCATTCAACGACTGTGGAGCGCAATATCTGTAGATGGGAATGTCACCCTACGACAATCGCGGACCCGTCGCCCGGCGAATCACGGCCGCGTGTCGGCAGCTCGACTTCGTTTTCCGGCTAGCGCGCCGAATGGTTCTGCGTCTGCGGTCCTAGCCACCCTCGTGGCCGACAGCGAAATCTTGTTCATGATTCATCGGAGGACGACCGGGTCACCGCCGGGAGGCCGACCCATGGAGGGGGAAACCGTTGGACAGTAGCGATCCTGACCGCGTCGTTCGGCTGGCCGTCGCCGAGGCGCTGGCCCGGGTGGCGGACGAGGACAGCCTGGGCCTGGGCGAGGGTGACGCGCTGGAGCGGCTCGGGCGTGGGCTGCGTGAGGTGCTCCGCCGGGCACTCGACGACCGGGTGCCACTGGCCACGCCGGACTTCGTCGACCTCTGCCGTGACCTGGGTCTGAACCGGGACGCCTTCGACCTGCTGGGGCACTACCTGATGACCGCGTTGCTGACCCAGCAGGTCGGACCGGACGCGCTGATCCGGGTCGGGGTGCTCCTCGGCACCGTCGGGCGCTACCTACCCGGTGCCCGTCCGGTACCCCACCGCAACGACGGTCCCGCGTCGCGGCGACGCGACGTGCGCTCGGACAACAGCGTCGTCGGTCGGTACCGCCGCGCCAAGCTGCCGGAGCACCTGCCCAACCCGCCGAGCTGGACCTGCACCGGGTGCGGCCGCGAGTGGCCCTGCGCCACCAAGCAGAGCCAGCTGCTCGCCGAGTTCGGTGGAGCGCGCGCCTCCCTCGCGGTCTATCTCGGCTCCTGCCTCGTCGCGGCGGCCGAGGACCTGCCCACGCTGCCGCTGCCTCGGGTCCGGCTCCGGTTCCTGGGCTGGCTGCCCCGCGCTCGGATCTGACTCGACCGTCGGCGCCCCACCCGTCGGTCGGAACCCGGATCGGTACGGCACTAGGCAGCAGGCCCATCGATGCGATGGAATATGAACCACGTGTCGTGCCCCGGGAGGACACCGATGACGTCTGCTCCGTCGATCGCCGGTACCCGCGCTCGGGTCGCCAGCGTCCTGGTCGGTCTGCTGGTCGCGGCACTGCCCGCAGCGCCGGTGGTCGCCTCCCCGATCGCGGCGCAACCGGCGGCGGGGCACCGGCCACCGCCCGCGCACGTCGTGGGCGACAAGACGGTCCCCGCCTACTCCTACGCCGACGCGATCCGGGAGAGCGTCTGGGTGGAGACCCGCGCCGACACCGACGGAGACGGGGTGCGCGACCGGGTGGCGGTGGACCTCGTCCGGCCCCGGGAGGCCGCAACCGCCGGGGTCCGCGTACCGGTCATCATGGACGCCTCGCCCTACTACCTCTGCTGCGGTCGGGGCAACGAGGGCGAGCTGAAGACGTACGACGCGGCCGGCGTGATCGCCAAGGCCCCGCTCTTCTACGACAACTACTTCGTCCCGCGCGGGTACGCGTTCGCCGCCGTGGACCTCGCCGGCACCGCCCGCTCCACCGGCTGCGAGGACGTCGGCGGCCCGGCCGAGGTGGGCAGCGCCAAGGCCGTCGTCGACTGGCTCAACGGGCGGGCCCGCGCATTCACCGCCGACGGCCGACCGGTGGACGCGGCTTGGAGCACCGGCCAGGTCGGCATGATCGGCAAGTCGTGGGACGGTTCGGTCGCCAACGGGGTCGCCGCGACCGGCGTGCCCGGGCTGGCGACCATCGTGCCGATCTCGGCCATCTCCAGCTGGTACGACTACATGCGCTACCAGGGGAACCTGCGGGCCGCCGACTACCCCGGCTTCCTGCACTCGTACGTCAACGGCCGCACCGACGACGCCTGCGCGGGCGTGCTGGCGCGGCTGCGCGCCGACAGCTCCGACGAGACCGGCGACTACAACCGGTTCTGGGCGCAGCGCGACTACCGGCCGTCGGCCGACCGGGTCCGGGCCAGCGTGTTCGTGGCGCACGGCGTCAACGACCTGAACGTCACGACCAACCAGTTCGCCCGCTGGTGGCAGGAGTTGGCCGACCGGGGTGTGCCCCGCAAGCTGTGGCTCTACCAGGCCGGCCACGAGGACCCTTTCGACGTGCGGCGGGCCGAGTGGGTGGCCGCCCTGCACCGCTGGTTCGACTACTGGTTGCAGGGGCTGCGCAACGGGGTGATGGGCGAGCCCCGGGTCGACCGGGAGACCGCGCCGGGCACGTGGACGACGCAACGGGACTGGCCTGCCCCCGGCGCCCGGGACGTCCGCGTTCCGCTCGGTGCCGGTGACGGCGTGACCGGCACCCTCGGCGGGCGCGGCGCGCGGCCGGGTCAGGAGCGGGCCTACCTCGACGAGTCACTGACCGAGGCCGAGCTGGTCGCCGAGCCCGGCACCGCGACCGCCGGCCGGCTGGTCTTCCTCTCCGGCGCCCTCACCGCCCCGCTGCGGATCTCCGGCAGCCCCTCGGTGCGGCTGCGGGTCCGGGTGGATCGGCCGACCACCGAGCTGACCGCCCGGCTGGTCGACTACGGCACCGCCGAGCGGATCAGCTATGACAACTCGGAGGGCGTCCGGACGCTGACGACCGAGTCCTGCTGGGGAGCCTCCACGGCGGCCGACGACGCCTGCTACCGGGACACCGAGGAGATCACCGCGGTCACCGACCACGCCGTGTTGACCCGGGGGTGGCTCGACGCCGCCCATCACCGCTCGCTGCGGTTCAGCAGCCCGCTGCTCCCGGACCGGTGGTACACGGTGACCGTGCCGCTGAACGCATACGACGCGGTGCTGCCCACCGGGCACGTACTCGGCCTGGTCCTTGGCCAGAGCGACCCGGAGTTCACCGAGACGAACGACCGGGACGCCACAGTGCGGGTCGATCTCGGCCGCAGTGAGCTGATCCTTCCGGCCGCCGGCCGCGTGGGGCTGCCCGCCGTCGATGTCGCACCGTCGGTGGTCACCGCGCCGGCCGACCCGTCGGCGGCCCGCACGGCCCGTGACCCCCGGCAGGTGCCCTGACCCGGCCCTGCCCGAGGCCGGTCCCGACTGGACACTCCGCGCGGTCGCTGAGTCACCCGCTGCTGCCCCGTCCGGCGCTGCGCGCAGGTCGGGGCAGGGTGTTCATCGTGCGCACCCGTTGCGTACGGCCGGTGTTCACCGGCCTCTCCGAGGCTCCTTGATCGAAAGAGCATTCGCTTGATCGAGGAAAGGCTCTCACGTGAGAGACAAGCATCCCGAAGAGACCGAGCACGCGCAGCTGTCCCGGCGCAAGCTGGTCAAGTACGCGGGCGTCGGCGCGACGCTGGCCGCCGCCAGCCCACTGGTCGGCGCCGGTGCGGCGTGGGCCGACGAGGACCGCCGGCCGGGTGACGACGACAAGACCGACCGGGGTAACTCCAGGAACCGGACGTGGCGCGCGGGCGACCACCACATCCACTCCGAGTACAGCGGCGAGTTCGACACCACGAAGTCCCCGATCGTCTTCCACAAGGGCGCGGACGCGGTCTACCCGATCGTCACCAACGCCATCATGGCGAAGAACTTCGGTCTGACCTGGGCGATGTGCACCGACCACGGTGGACCGACCCACTCGAAGGTGAACATCGAGCAGGCGTACCCCGACCTGCTGCGCTCCCGCAAGCTGGTCCCCGAGGTGCTCCAGTTCTGGGGCATGGAGTTCGACGCGCCCTCGCTGGACCACCACACGCTGATGATCCCGCGCCACGACGACGAGGCGAAGCAGCTCTTCGAGCTGGAGAGCCGGTTCGCCAAGTACGACGCATTCCCCACCGACCCGGCCCGCGACACCGAGGCCAAGATGGTGGAGTTCCTCAAGGTCGCCCGGGGCATGCCGCACAAGCCGCTGGTGATCGCCCACCACGCGTCGCGTTCGGCGCCCGGTCTCGGCGTCTACGGTCAGGACACCCCGCGCGAGTTCCGCAACGGCAACAACGCCGCGCCGGACGTCTACATCGGCTTCGAGGGAGCGCCCGGCCACCAGGCCGGCCCGCTCAACGGCGGCAAGCGGGGCGGGTACGGCAACCACCCCACCTACGGTGGCTTCGACCAGATGACCGCTCGGGTCGGCGGCCTGTGGGACTCACTGCTCGGCGAGGGCCGGCGCTGGTGGATCACCGCGACCTCGGACTCGCACGTGCACTGGACCCGCGGCGGCTCGGACTTCTGGCCGGGCGAGTACAGCAAGACGTACGTGCACGCCCGCCAGGACTACGGCGACATCATGGACGGCCTGCGCAACGGCCGGATCTGGGTCACCACCGGCGACCTGATCCGCAGCCTCGACGTCACCGCCACATCTCAGGGCAGGACCGCCGAGGTGGGCGAGACGATCACGGTGAGCCGTCGTAGCCGTACCGATGTCGAGATCGAGATCACGTTCCGCCCGCTCGGCGGGGTGAACGCGAACGGCGACCGGCCCGAGGTCCGCCGGGTCGACCTGATCGTCGGCCAGATCACCGGCCCGAGCGCCAGCCTGGACGCCGACACCAACCCCACCACCAAGGTGGCGGCCCGGTTCGGCCCGCGGGACTGGCGTCGGCACGGCGACAGCTACGTCATCCGGCACACCCTGCGCAATGTCGAGGCGGACACCTACGCGCGGGTGCGCGGCACCAGCACCGACGAGGCCGAGCCGCTCGCCGACGGGCTGGAGAGCCCGTGGGACGACCTGTGGTTCTACTCGAACCCGGTCTTCGTGCACGTGCGCTGACCGAGCGCGACAGCGACATCGCGGGCCTGTCCGGCACCGCTCGACGGACGACGTCGGGCGCAGCGGGGCGGGCCCGCCCGGTCGTATCCGGTCACTCGGGGCTGCGGCGGCGGGCCCGGGGGGTGGTGGTTCGCCCGCTGCGCACCGCCGCGGCTCCGGTCCGGCGGGCCGCGGGCGTGGGGTCGGCCTGCACCTGTGTCACCACCTCGCAGAGGTCGCGCAGTGGGTCCATCGCCTGGGCCGAGCAGGCGACCTTCTGCAGCAGTGACCGCAGCGTCGCCGACTCGGTCGGCGTGAGCGCCCCCAGCAGGTGCGACTCGACCTGCCGCAGTGCCAACCGCCGCTGGTCCCAGGCGGCACGACCGGCGTCGGTGACCTCGATCAGCCGGTTGCGCCGGTCGGCCGGATCCGCGCGCCGGACGACGAACCCGGGCCGCTCCAGGTCGTCGATCAGGTACGTGAGGACGGTGCGGTCGATGCCGATCTCCTCGGCGATCGCGCCCTGGTTTCGGGCCGGCCCGTTGCTGGCCGCGGTGAGCAGTTGGTAGCCGCGCGGGCCACCGGGAAAGTCGGTGAGCGCGTGCTCGGCCGCCCGGATGTAGCCGCGGAAGACGATCCCGAGCATCCAGCCCAGGTCGTCGTCGAGCGGATCGGGCCGGTCCGGCCGGCGAGTGGCACCCGTCATCCCCCGACAATACCGCAGTGAAGCAGACCTTGTTGGCACAAGATGTTCTGTGTGGCATAAGGTTAAGGCCACGACGCATCACCCGAGGCGTCGGGTGAATCGGGAGGCTCGCAGATGAGCGACTACGGCCACGACCTGGTCTTCGGATCCTTCGTCACGCCCAGCGCTGGCAATCCGGGCCGCACTGTCGGCGTCGCCGTCCTGGCTGAGCAGGTCGGGCTGGACCTGGTCACCTTCCAGGATCATCCGTACCAGCCGGCGTTCCTCGACACCTGGACGCTGCTGAGCTTCGTGGCGGCCCGCACCAGCCGGGTGCACCTGGCGGCGAACGTGACGAACCTGCCACTGCGCCCGCCGGCGGTGCTCGCCCGCAGCGTGGCCAGCCTGGATCTGCTCAGCGGTGGCCGGATCAGCCTCGGCCTCGGAGCGGGGGCGTTCTGGGATGCCATCGAGGCGATGGGCGGCCGGCGGCTGACCCCCGGCCAGGGTGTGCGAGCACTGGAGGAGGCCATCGAGGTCGTCCGTCAGCTCTGGGACGCCGAGACGCGTGGCGGAGTGCGGGTCGACGGCGAGTTCTACCGGGTCGTCGGCGCCAAGCGTGGACCCGCTCCGGCCCACCCGGTGCCGATCTGGCTGGGCGCGTACAAGCCCCGGATGCTCCAGCTCACCGGGCGTCGGGCCGACGGCTGGCTGCCCACGCTGGGCTACCTTCAGCCCGGTGACCTGAGCAAGGGCAACGAGATCATCGACGACGCCGCGCAGCAGGCCGGCCGATCCCCACAGGACGTGCGTCGGCTGCTCAACATCGCCGGAGAGTTCTCCGCCGTCGGGCGCGGCCCGCTGAACGGGCCCGCCGAGCAGTGGGCCGAGGAGTTGGCCGAGCTGGCACTGGTAGACGGCGTCGGAACCTTCATCCTCGGCAGCGACGACCCCGACGACCTGCGCCGCTTCGCCGGCGAGGTGGCCCCCGCCGTCCGCGAGCTGGTCGCCGCCGAACGTGACCGGGGTGCAGCTCCGGCTGCGACTCCAGAGCCGGAGCGGGTCGTCGCGTCGCCGGCCCGGTCGAGCCACGCCACCGCGAGCGGCGGTACCTTCGCCGTGGTGCCGACCCCGGACGACGGCGTACGGCGAAGCGAGCAGCAGGTGTGGGACGAGTCGACCCGGCCGACCGGGCCCGCGCCCGACCCGGAGCGCACCTACACCCCCCAGGAGCAGGCCACCGGCGCGCACCTCGTGCAGATCCACGACGGCCTGCGCGCCGAGCTGGCCCAGATCCACGACCTGATCGAGCAGGTGGCGGCCGGCGAGATCGACGCCGGCGCGGCCCGGTCCCACATCAACACGATGACCATGCGGCAGAACCGCTGGACGCTGGGCGTCTACTGCGAGTCGTACTGCCGCATCGTCACCACCCACCACACGATCGAGGACCAGTCGCTCTTCCCCCGGTTGCGGGCGCGCGACCCCCGACTCGGCCCGGTGGTCGACCGGCTGGAGCAGGAGCACCACGCCATCCACGACGTGCTGGAGGGTGTCGACAGGGCCCTGGTCGCGTACGTCGGGTCTCCGGACGGCATCGCCGAGCTGCGCGCCGCGGTGGACCTGCTGACCGACGCCCTGCTGTCGCACCTCAGCTACGAGGAGCGGGAACTGGTCGAGCCGCTGGCACGGCTGGGCATCGCCTGATCAACGCGGCACCGCCGGCTCGGGGTTGCCCCGATCTAATCTGAGAGACTACTCTCGAAACATGTCTCTCAAGAATCCGTACGGGGATTTCGAGATTACCGAGCCGCAGGCGCTGCGGGCGCTGGCCCACCCGGTGCGCCTGGCGATCCTCGAACACCTGCAACGGCACGGCCCGGCCACGGCGACCGGACTCTCACCGCACGTCGGCGCCACACCGTCGGTGGTCAGCTGGCACCTGCGGCACCTCGCGACGTTCGGCCTGGTCCATGACTGGGATGGCGCCACCAGCAAGCGGGAACGCTGGTGGCAGGCCGTCGCCCGGGGCTTCCGCTTCACCGCGTCCGACAGTGTCGAGGGACAGTCCGCGAGCCAACAGCTGCGCGCGGAGATGTTCGCCCGCAACGCCGACGCACCCCAGCAGTGGCTGCTGCACGAGGAACCCCGACTGGACCCGGAGTGGCGCGCGCTGGCCGGCATGGCCGACACCCGGTTCGTGGCCACCGCCGACGAGTTGCGGCAACTGGAGGAGTCGATCGAAGAGCTGATCGCTCCATACGTGCGGCGCAAGGAGGCGTCGGCCCCGGACGGCGCGCGGATCGTCCGGATGCTGCGCTACCTCCTGCCCGAGCCGGGGGACGAAGCCTCGACCGAGCCCGGCGACGACGACGCGGCCACGTCGTGACCGCCACCGGCACTGCGAGCGCCACCGGCGCCGTGCCTCCGCCGGCCCTGCACCGCGACCGGCGGTTCCGCACCTTCTGGGCCGGCGAGACGATCTCCCAGTTCGGCGACCGGGTCAGCGAACTGGCTCTGCCGCTGATCGCCGTCACCCTGCTCGCCGCGACACCCGTGCAGGTCAGTGTCCTCACCGCGCTGATCTGGCTGCCCAACCTGCTGGGCCTGTTCCTCGGTGCGTGGGTGGACCAACGCACCCACAAGCGGCGACTCCTGATAATCGCGGACCTGGTCCGCGCCGCGGTGCTGCTCAGCCTGCCGGTGGCCTACCTGTTCGACGCGATCACCCTCACCCAGCTCTACCTGGTGGCACTGCTCACCGGCCTGGGAGCGGTGCTGTTCGCCATGGCGCGTCAGGCCTTCTTCGTCGCCCTGGTGCCCCGATCGGCGTACGTGGACGCGACCAGCAAACTGAGCATGAGCCGATCGCTGTCCTTCATCGCCGGCCCCGCCGTCGGCGGTGGGCTGGTCCAGGCGCTCAGCGCGCCGGTCGCGATCCTCGTCGACGCGGTGTCGTTCCTCGGCTCCGCGCTGCTGCTCCGCCGCATCCCGGTGACCGAGACGCCTCCGCCGCCGCGTCAGACGTCCACTCTCGGCCTGGTCCGCGAAGGGCTCGTGCTGGTGCTGCGCCACCCCGTGCTGCGGGCCGCCCTCGGCTGCACCAGCACTGTCAACTTCTTCACCTTCATCACCGGCGCGCTGCTGGTGCTCTACGCCAGCCGGGACCTCGACCTGTCCGCCGGCGCGATCGGCGTCGCCCTCGGGTTCGGGGCACTCGGCGGGCTCGCGGGCGCGGCGCTCGCCCCACGGATCTCCCGCGCCATCGGATTGGGCCGCACCGCCATGATCGGCGCGGTGCTCTTCCCCGCGCCGCTGGCGCTGACCGCGCTGGTGACCGGCCCCACCTGGACGAAGGTGGCCATGCTGGCGGCCATCGAGCTGGTCTCCAGCGTCGGGGTGATGCTGATGGACGTGAACCTCAACGCCCTGCTCACCGCCGTGACACCCGACGACGCGCGAGGACGCCGGGCCGGTGCCTACAGTGCCGTCAACTACGGCATCCGACCGCTCGGCGCGCTGGTCGGTGGCGCGTTGGGCACCACCATCGGGCTGCGCCCCACCCTGGCCATCGCCGGCCTGGGTGGCGTGCTCGCCGTGCTCTGGCTGGTCGCGTCGCCGGTGCGCCACATCAGAACCCTCGACGAACCGGCGGCCTGAGGGCTCTGGCGGCTCTTCATCGTGCCACCCCAGGTCAGGCCGCCTCCGTCAACAGAATCCGGGCCAGCTCGGCGGGCTGGGAGAACATCGGCCAGTGGCCGGTGTCCATGGTGACCAGTCGCCAGTGGTCGCTGGTCAGCAGGCTGGCCACCGTGTCGTTGGGCTCAGGCCCGTCGAGCAGGCATTTGATGTAAGTCGCCGGCAGCTCACCCAGCGGTCGGCTCAGCACGGCCGGCTCGGTCAGCGTGGCGCCCGGGTGCGGAGTGGCGCCTCCGAGCAGGCGGGCGATCTGCTCGTCAGTGAGACCCTGACCGTCGACGTCGGCCACGCTGGCCGGAGCCCAATCGCCGCCGTTGTCGGCGAGTTGCGCCTCGAAGGCCGCCTGGCCCTGCCACCAGCCGGAGGCGAACGACCCACCGTCGACCGGCACCTCGGAATCCACGAAGACCACCCGGCTCAACCGGTCGCCGATCCGCTCGGCGGCCTGGCCCACCGGAATGCCCGCGTAGCTGTGCCCGACCAGCACCACACCACGCAGGTCGTGGCGCTCGACCTCGTCGACGATGTCCTGCACGTGGGTCTGCTGCCCGGCGGGCACGCCCCGCTTCTCGGCGAGACCGGAGAGGGTCAACGCGTGGGCGCCGTGGCCGGCCGCCCGCAGTGGTGCCACCACCTCGTCCCATGCCGACGATCCCAGCCACGCCCCCGCCACCAGTACGAATTCAGCCATGGGCGGGACCCTAGCGGCACCCTCCGACAGCCCCGACGCGTCAGGACCAGGTGCGGGCCTCGGCGGCGAAGAGTTCCGGCGGGCTCGCCACCGGCAACACGCAGAGCAGGTGACCACCGGGCGCCCGCAGGACCCGACACTCGAGCCACTGCGACACCTCGGTGGCGCCCAGACCGATCAACCGCGCGGTCTCGGCCGGCACGTCGTCGGTTTCGATGTCGAGGTGGAAGCGCGGCACGTCGTCGACCGCCTGGACCGCGGCGACCAGCCCTGGCAGCGCCTCGTGCAGACCGATGAACTGCGGCTCGGCAGGATGGGACCGGGTGCTGACGCCGAGCGCCGCCGACCAGAACTCGGCCGCCCGGGCGGCCTCCGCCTCAGGAGCGTCGATCAGCAGCGCGTACACGCGGCTTCGGTGCATGCCGGCCAGGGTATCGAGGATCCGGGGGTGCCGCTCGACGGCTGCCCGCGTTTCGACGCTACCTGAGCCGGCACTGAGGTACGCGACCCGGGCCGGCGCTCAGCCGGGCGGCGGTGCCGGGGGACCGATCTGGGCGGCGAGCCGCTTCGGGGCCATGACGCAGTAGCTCTCGGTGAGCAACTCACCCACCTCCTCCCAGTCGGTGTTCTCGTCCAGGACCATGCCCATCACGTTCGGACTCCAGTCCGGTTTGTAGAAGGGGTGCCCCGTCGCGAGGAGCCCGGCGATCTCGTCGAGTGGCGACCGGAAGGTCAGCAGGCAGGCGGGCTGGTCGAGTGCGGCGGCCCGCGCGTGGACCGGCTGGCGATCGGGGTCGACGGTGAGCACGTGGGCGAAGGTCCGCTTGCGGATCCGCCAGCGGGTCCCCACCCAGGCGGGCTCCTCATAGGTCTCCGGCAACCCGAGACAGATCGGCCGGAGCCGGTCGAGGACCTCGGGCGGGACGTCTCCGGGTGCGGTCACGGGCAACGACGCTAACCGGTCGGTGTGACAAGTTCCGCTCGCCGAACCCCACCCGGCCCGGTGGTGTGCGCCCTGACGATCGGCCAGGATGGGCCGGGGCGGCAGTGGGCCGTCGCCCCGGCTCGACCCGCCCCCGTGCCCGCTGAGGAGTGCCGTGCCGTCCACCCTGCTCTCCCGCCGTGACCTCGACTTCCTGCTGCACGAGTGGCTGCGGGTGTCCGAACTCGTCGAGCGTCCCCGCTACGCCGAGCACTCCCGGGAGACCTTCGACGACGCCCTGGATCTCGCCGAGCGGGTGGCCACCGAGCAGTTCGCCCCGCACAACCGCGCCGCCGACCTGGCCGAGCCCACCTTCGACGGGCAGCGGGTGCGGCTGATCCCGCAGGTCCGTACGGCGTTGGACAGCTTCGCCGAGACGGGCCTGCTCACCGCCGGCCTGGACGCCTCGGTCGGTGGCCTGCAACTGCCGCACGCGGTCGCCGCGGCCTGCTTCACCTGGTTCCAGGCCGCCAACGTGGCCACCTCGGCGTACCCGTTCCTCACCCTGGGCAACGCCAACCTGCTGTTGGCGCACGGCAGCCCCGAGCAGGTGGACACCTACGTCCGGCCGATGCTGGACGGCCGGTTCTTCGGCACCATGTGTCTGTCCGAACCGCACGCCGGCAGCTCACTGGCCGACATCACCACCCGCGCCGAGCCGCAGGCGGACGGCTCGTACCGGCTCTTCGGCACCAAGATGTGGATCTCCGGCGGCGACCACGAGTTGTCCGAGAACATCGTCCACCTGGTGCTGGCCCGCATCCCCGGCGCGCCGCCCGGGGTCAAGGGCATCTCGCTGTTCATCGTGCCCAAGGTGCTGGTCGGCCCGGACGGGTCGCTCGGTGAGCGCAACGACGTGGTGTTGGCCGGGCTCAACCACAAGATGGGGTTCCGGGGCACCACCAACACCCTGCTCAGCTTCGGCGACGGCGCGCACACCCCGGCCGGCCGCGCCGGGGCCGTCGGTCACCTGGTCGGCGCGCCGCATCAGGGTCTGGCGCAGATGTTCCACATGATGAACGAGGCCCGGATCGGGGTCGGGGCCGGCGCCACCGCGCTGGGTTACACCGGCTATCTCAAGAGCCTGGCGTACGCGAAGGAACGGCCGCAGGGCCGGCCGGTCGGCGCTAAGGGCCCGGCCACCGCGCAGGTGCCGATCATCGACCACCCCGACGTACGACGGATGCTGCTGGCGCAGAAGAGCTACGTGGAGGGGGCGCTGGCGCTGGTGCTCTACTGCGCGCGGCTGCTCGACGAGCAGAAGACCGCCCCGGCCGAGGCCGACCGCGAGCGCGCGCACCTGCTGCTGGACGTGCTCACCCCGATCACCAAGAGCTGGCCGTCGCAGTGGTGCCTCACCGCCAACGATCTGGCGATCCAGGTGCTCGGAGGGGCCGGCTACACCCGCGACCACGACGTGGAGCAGCACTACCGCGACAACCGGCTCAACCCGATCCACGAGGGCACCCACGGCATTCAGGCACTGGACCTGCTGGGGCGCAAGATGACCATGCAGGGCGGCGCTGGTCTCGCTCTGCTGACCACGACGATCGGTGACACTGTCGAGCGGGCCCGCAAGGCCGGGGGAGAGGCGGCCGAGTTGGCGGACCGGCTGGCCGCCGCGGTGGACCGGGTCACCGCTGTCACCCGTCGACTGTGGGCCGACGGTGACCCGGTGCTCGCGCTGGCCAACGCCAGCGCCTACCTGGAGGCCGTCGGGCACGTGGTGATCGCGTGGATGTGGTTGGAGCAGGTGCTGGCGCTGCCGCCGGAGGGGGCCGACGACGGGTTCCACGCCGGCAAGCGGCAGGCCGCCCGCTACTTCTTCAATGTCGAGTTGCCCCGGACCGGCCCGCAGTTCGACCTGCTGGACAGCCGGGATCGGACCACCCTCGACATGCGCCCGGACTGGTTCTGACCGAACCCGGCGTCATCGCCGTCCGCGGGACTGGTGGCTCATGGCCTGGCGCCCCTTGACGACGCCCCAGACGATCACGATCACCAGCGCGATCACACCGATGATGATCAGCCAGCGGACCGCCTCGAGGAGCAACCCGAGCAGGATCAGCACACCGGCGACCACGCCGACAACCCAGAGCAGTGCACGCATGTCGACCTCCCGTAACCGGCCGCGCCTGGTGCGGCCGGCCCGGCTTCTCCTTCCCCGTCCGGCCGACACCATGCGCGAGCGGCATACCGGAGTCGATCAGGGGCCGGTACGCGCCACGTAGACGGTGTTGGCCGACTCCCCACCGGTCAGCGGGTTGGCGAACGGCACGACGTGCGCCCGCACGTCCCCGAACACCTCGGTGAGCGCCGCGGTGAACTCGGCGTCCGGCGGGTCGTCCGACCAGAGCGCGAAGACTCCCCCGGGGCGCAGCAGCGCGGCCAGCCGGCGCAGACCGGCCGGCGGGTAGAACGCCGCGTGGCTCGGGTGCAGGACGTTGCGCGGGGAGTGGTCGACGTCGAGCAGCACGGCATCGAACCGCCGACCGGGCACCTCGGCGTCGAAGCCGGTGTCACCGGCGACCGCCGCGAAGAAGTCGGCCTGCACGAAGCGGGTCCGGGGGTCCTCGGCGAGCCCCGCCGCGAACGGCAGCAACCCCCGCCGGTGCCAGTCGATCACGTCCTCGATCGCCTCCACCACGAGCAGTGAGCGCACCCGGGGGTCGCCCAGCGCCGCGCAGGCGGTGTAGCCCAGCCCGAGACCGCCCACCACCACGTCGAGGGAGTCACCGGCCACCTCGGCGAGGCCGAGCCGGGCCAACTCGATCTCCGCGACAGGGAAGAGGCTGGACATCAGGTACTCGTCGTCGAGCTTGACCTCGTACACCTCGACCTGGAGTGCCGGGTCCCGGCGTCGGCGCAGGCTGATCGCGCCGATCGGGGTCTCCCGCCAGGCCAGCTCTTCGAAACGCGCGCCCACGGGTGCCCTCTCGCCGCCGGATTCGTCCACGGATGGTAGCGGTTGCCCCGCGACGGGCGGCCACGCAGGGTCCGCGGGAGATCGACGCAGCGCATATCCTGTGCCCGGCCGATCCACCGGAGGGGACTCATGCCGTCGCGGCAGGACCAGCTGCACTCCTACCAGTTCAGCGTCCAGCGAGCGGTCGCCGCCCTGGTCATGAGGGAGACCGACCCCGCGCAGTCGCCGTTTCGGCGGCTGGCCGGCGCCGGTCTGGCCAGCGTCCTGGTCGCGGTGATCGGGCTCGGAGGTTTCGCCCTCTACGGGCTGTTCGCCGGCGGCGGCAAGGGGTGGCGTGACCCGGGCGCGGTGATCGTGGAGAAGGAGTCCGGCGCCCGGTTCGTGTATCGCGAGCAGAAGCTGCACCCGGTGCTCAACTACGCCTCGGCGCTGCTCATCGTCGGCGCGGACCGGTCGAAGACGGTGCTGGTGTCCCGACGCACCATCGACGGGGTGCCGCGCGGGCTGCCGTTGGGCATCGCCGACGCACCCGACTCGCTGCCCGCCCCGGGCCGGCTGGCCGCCACGGCGTGGACGGTCTGCTCGACGATCCCGGCCGGCGCGCGCGTCGAGGCGCCCCGCTCCGCGTTGCTGATCGGCACGGAGCCCGACGGTGGCCGGCCGTTGGGCGACGACGCGCTGCTGCTGCGCCACCCCGACGGCGGGCTGCACCTGGTCTGGCACCAGCGGCGTTACCTGGTCCGTGATCCCAGTCGGGTGCTGGCGGCACTCGCCACCACCCGGGCCCAGGCGGTTCCGGTGGCGCCGGCGCTCCTCAACTCGTTGCCCGCCGGCGCCGACCTCGCTCCGCTCGACCTGCCTGCGCTGGGCCGGCCCGCCACCCGCGTGCCGGGTGCCACGATCGGCGCGGTCTACCTGGTGAGCAACTCCGGTGGCGGCAGGCAGTACGCGGTGGCGCTCGACGCCGGCCTGGCCGGCATCACCGAGTTGCAGGCGGGGCTGTTGCTGGCCCGCACCGGGCAGGTCGAGCCGGTGCCGATGACGTTGGGCCGGTTCGCCGCGTTGCCCACGGTGCCCGACCTCGCCCCGACCGGCCCGAACGCCCCGCCGCCGACCCCGCCCCGGCTCGCGGCCGGCGACGGCGGGGCGCTCTGCACCCGCATCGGCGACGACGGCGGGGTTGGTGAGGTGCGCTGGGGCGTACCCCTGCGGGACCTGACGGCCGTGCCCCGCACCGCGCCGACCGGCGGCGCGGTGCTGGCCGACCACGTGGTGGTGGAGCCGGGCCGCGGCGCGGTGGTCGAGGCCGCCGCGGCGCCCGGGGCGACCGGCGGCGCGGTCTCCGTCGTCACCGACCTGGGCCGACGGTACGTGCTGGCCGACCGGGAGGTGCTCCCGATGCTCGGCTACCGCGACGTGCGGCCGGTGCGGCTGCCGGCCGGGCTGGTCAGCCTGGTGCCCGCCGGTGCCACTCTCGACCCGGCCGCCGCCCGTGCTGTCGCCGCCCCCGACTGAGGTCGACGCGGCCCCGCCTGCGTCACTCGGCCGGTCGGCGCAGAACGCTGACCGCGAACGGGGCATCGTCACGCCACGGGCGCAGGTCCCAGGTGGCGAAGCGCTGCTCCACACGAAGCCCGGCGGCCACCGCGTCGGCGTCGAACGCGGTCAGCGGGTAGCCACGCTCGGTGCCGAAGCCCACCGTCAGCACGCCATCGGGTCGCAGGTGCGCGGCCACACGGCGCAGCACCTCCGGTTCGGTGCCGACGGCGACGAAGGCAAGCACGTTGCCGGCCAGTACCGCCGCGTCGAACGGCTCCGCCTCACCCAGCGCCGGTAGGTCCAGCTCGGCGAGGTCGGCGACCAGCCACGTCGGGCCGGGATAGTCGGCGCGGGCGGCGTCCACGAGCGCGGGGTCGGCGTCCACCCCGACGACCGTGTGCCCCCGCTCGGCCAGAGCGGCACCGACGCGGCCGGTGCCGCTACCGGCGTCGAGGATCCGGGAGCCGGGCGCGACGAGGGCGTCCACCAGTCGGGCCTCACCGGCCAGGTCCGCACCCTCGGCCACGAGCTTGCGGAACCGGTCGATGTACCACTGTGAGTGCTCGGGACCGGTGTCGGTCGCCCAGCGGGTCGGGTTGGCCATGTGGCCACCGTAACCGGGCCGGTGGCGGCCCGGCGGTCGACCCGGGGACAGCCGGGATCAGGGCAGCCGGGCCACCGTCACGAACTCGTTGTAGGTGAACACCCGCCCGAGCGGCCGGGCGAACGGGAACGAATACTGCCGGGTGACGGTCAGGCCCAAATCCCTACAGGCCTGCGCCGCCTCGGCGAAGCCGACGAACCGGACGTGTGAGGCGTCGCTGGCGTACCCGCGTTCCTGCGGGGTGATGAACACGGCCTGCCCGCCCGAGCGCACGTACGGCAGGTACGACGAGATGACCTCCAGCGCCTCCTCGGCCGGCAGGTGCTCCAGCAGGTGCGCGGCGAGCAGCGAGTCGAACGCCCCCGGCCGGGCGTGCGGGCTCTCCTTGAACTCGTCCACCTGGTACGCCTCGAACCCGGCGGCCCGCGAGTGCGCCACCGAGGTCGGGTTGTGGTCGACGCCGACGCCGTTGCCGTCCAGGTTGGCGAGGTTACGACCCAGGCCGGAACCGACGTCGAGGGTGGTGCCCAGATTGAGGCGGCGCAGATTCCACCGGTACGGCGCCTGCACGTCGAGCATCCGCTTCCAACGGGCACCACCGAGGCGCTGTAGCCGGTCGGTGTAGTCCTCGCCCGCCGTCTCGGTCGGCTGACGCCGCCCTGCCTGACTCATGCGCCGACTCCCTTAGCTGTGCCGGATAAGAACGTGCCGATGGTACGGACATGAAGGGGATCGTGGGGGACATCACAGCCCGGCGTTTCCGGACTGTGACACCGGCCGGCTCAGCCTTTCTCCGCGCCGCTGGTCAGCCCCTCGGTGAGCAGCCGCTCGCTGGCGAAGAAAAGAATCACGATGGGCAGGGTGAGCACGACCGACCCTGCCATCAGCACCGTTTTGGGCACCTCCACCCCGTCGGCGAGGAGGGACAACCCGAGCGACACCGTCCACCGGTTGGGTTTGTCGACCAGGAACAGCAGGGCGAAGAGGAACTCGTTCCAGGCGATCATGAAGTCGTAGAGCGCGACCGCCATGATCGACGGCATCGCCAGGGGCAGGCTGACCCGCCGGATGATGCCGAGCCGACCGGCGCCGTCGATGGCGGCGGACTCCTCCAGGCTGACCGGGATGGTCTCGAAGTAGTTCTTCAGCATGTAGACCGACACGGGCAACGTCTGCGAGATGTAGACCAGCACCAGACCGAAGAGCGAGCCGCGCAGGCCGGCCCGGGTGAAGACCACGAACAGTGGGATCGCGATGACGATCGACGGGAACAGGTAGACCGCCAGGAACAGGAAGTCCACCTGCCGCCGGCCGAAGAACCGCAGCCGGGCCACCGCGTACGCGCCGGGGATCGCGACCAGGAGGGTGAGCACTGTCGCCGCGACGGCGACCAACCCGCTGTTGCGGATGAAGGTGAGGAAACCCTGGCCGCCGTCGTCGGTGGCCTTGAGCACCTCGGCGTACGTGGCCACTGTCAGCTCACCGAAGCCGACCACCAGCGCGCCGGGGTCGAGCAGCAGCCGCTCGATGGGGCGCACCGAGAGCACCAGCATGTAGTAGAAGGGGAAGACCGTGATCACGAGGAACACGGCGATCACCAGGCGGCGCAGCCAACGCAGGCTCACCGTCTCGACCACGTCCCGGTCCATCAGCCCACCCTCCGTCCGAAGAAGCGCAGATAGATCAGCACGAACACGATGAGCACCACGGCCAGCACGACCGCCTGCGCGGCAGCGGCACCGATGTCGGTACGGGCGGTGAGGAACTCGTACACCCGCACGCTGACCACCTCGGTGCCGGCCGCACCGCCGGTGAGCAGGTAGACGTCGTCGAACTTGTTGAACGTCATGATGAAGCGCAGCACGCCCAGCAGGGCGATCACCGGCAGCAGTTGCGGCAGCAGGATGTGCCGGAACCGCTGGGTGGGGGTGGCGCCGTCGACGCGGGCGGCCTCCTCCAACTCGCCGGGCACCGCCTGGAGCCGGGCCAGCAGGAACAGGAACGCGAACGGGAAGTACCGCCACGCCTCGAAGACGATCACCGTGGCCAGCGCTGTCGACTCCTGGGTGAGGAACGGCACCGGGGCGTCCCAGCCGAGCAGGCGTTGACCCCACGCGTTGACGATGCCGAGCTGCGGGTCGAGCATCACCTGCCAGACGAACGTCACAGCGACCACCGGCGCCACGTACGGCAGCAGCATGGATGCTCGGACCAGGGTGCGGCCCCGGAACGGCCGGCGGACGACCAGGGCTGCCACCAGACCGAGCAGGATCGACCCGACGGTGCCGCCGATGCTGTAGATGAGCGTGACCCACAGCGTCTCGGCGAAGCCGGGGGTGTGCAGCACCCGGTCGATGTTGTCCATGGTGAACTCGCCGAACAGGCCGGTCTTGCGCAGCGTGGCGAGCCGGACCCGCTGGAAGGCGAGCACCACTGTCCACACGATCGGGATGCCGATGACCGCGATGGTGACGAGCAGGGTCGGTGCGACCAGCGCGAGCCCGGCCCGGGATTCGCGGCGGCGCAGGGTCAACGGTCGGCGTCGGGGTGGCGCCGACCGCTCCCGGGTGGGGGAGCGGCCGGGGCCGGGCGCGGTGGTGGTCAATTGACGCCCGCCTTGATGGCGTCGACGTCCTTCTTGGCGCGGTTGGCGGTGGCCGCCGGGTCGGACTTGCCGGAGACGAGGTCGCCCAGCACCTTGGGCACCGGCAACTCGCCCAGCATGGCGCCGACCAGCTTGCCCTGGCCCTGGCTGAGGCCCCACCGCCCGAAGGTGTCCGGGCTGCGGCGCAGCGTGGCCAGCACCTCGTCGCCGTACACGTCGGTGAGGGGCTTCTTCGCGTCCACGCCCGCCTGGCTGGTGTTCCAGGCGGTCAGGTACGCCTCCGGCTCGGCGGGGGTCCCCTTGCGGACCGGGAAGCGGCCCTCCGGGGACATGCCGAACCAGCGCGGGTAGCCGTCGCTGAGCATGTACTCCACGAAGGACTTCGCCGGGTCGGCCGCCGCGCCGTCCAGCACGGCCCAGGAGCTGATCTCGCCGTACTGGGCCGGCTCGGTGCCGTTCGGGCCCTTGATCGCTGTGACGAACCCGCTGTTCTTCGCGAGGAACGCCGGGTCCGCCTGGCACTGCGGGCAGGTCGGCTTGGCGTCGTTTCGAAGCCCGGCCAGCTCGTCGAGGATGAACGGCGACCAGATCACCATCGCCGCCTTGCCGGCGAAGTAGGTGGCCCGGGTGGTGTCCACGTCCTGTGCGCCTTTCACGGAGCTGGTGCGGATCAGGTCACCGTAGAAGCGGAACGCCTCGACGCACTGGGGCGAATCCAGTGTGACGTTCCCCGAGTCGTCGGTGAGCTGGCAGCCGTTGGCCAGGGCCAGGTGTTCGAAGGTCTGCTGGGTGAACACGTCGCTGGGGGCGGTCGCCGCGGTGATTCCGGCGACGCCGCCGGTGTTCAGCCGGGCCGCGGCGGTGGTGATCCGCTCGTACGTGTCGGGGGCGGGCAGGCCGGCCGCGGCGAACAGGTCCTTGCGGTAGACGAGCAGTTGCCCCCACCCGTCGCTGGGTACGGAGAGCTGTTTGCCGTCGTCGGCGGTGAGCTCCAGCGCCCGGGGGGAGAACGTCTGCTTGCCCAGCTTGTCGACGACCTCCGCGTTCGCCGAGGCGTGCAGCAGTTCGTTGCCGGCGAGCGTGCGGATGCCGGCGAGGGAGACCGACCCCACCACGTCGGGCAGGTCGCCGGCGGCGGCGTTGGCGGCGATCAGGGAGGGGAACTGGTCCTCGTTGACGGTCACGAGATCGACCTGGATCCCGGTCTTGGCGGTGAAGTCGGCGATGATCGCCTTGGTGGCGGTGACCCGGTCGGCGACGTCCTCCAGGCTCCAAACGGTGATCTTTTTGCTGTTGCTGTCTGACTGGTCGTCCCCGCAGGCCAGCAGGGTGGACGTGGCCAGTGTCATGATCAGGGTGGTGGCGAGTATCCGCCTCGGAGGTGCTGACATCGGTGGCACTCCTCTCGAAGGGTACATGCCGGATTCAACACCTTCGATTGATCAATAACAAGACATAGTGCGATTTTGTGTCTATCCTGGAGCCCAGTGCTACCGGGATGTGACACATGGGCAACTGGGTGGTCTCTCTCGCCGGGCCTCGACGCATCAGCCTCGAGCCCTGCCCGCCGGATCCGCTCGGCCCCGGCCAGGTCCGAGTCCGCACCTGCTACTCGGGCATCTCCGCCGGCACCGAGCTGACCCTCTACCGGGGCAGCAATCCCCGGCTCAGCAAGGACTGGGACGACGCCGCCCGAATGTTCGTCCCCCGACAGACCCCGGTGCCCTATCCGTTGATCGGCTTCGGTTACGAAGAGGTCGGCGAGGTCGTCGAGGTCGCGCCGGACGTCACCGACCGGCATCCGGGGCAGCTCGTCTGGGGCATCTGGGGGCACCGGGCCGAGGCCGTGCTCGCCGCCGACGCGGTCCGCGCGCTCCCCGCGGGCCTGGATCCGCTCGCCGCGGTCTTCGCCCGCCCCGGCGCCATCGCGCTGACCGCCGTGCTCGCCGGTGACCTGCACCTCGGCGACTGGGTCGGCGTCTTCGGGCAGGGCGTCATCGGGCTGCTCGCCACCCGGCTCGCCGTGCTCTCCGGGGCCCGGGTGGTGGCCGTCGACCCGGTACCCGACCGGCTGGAGCACGCCGCCCGGTACGGTGCGACGTTCACAGTGGACGCCACCGTCACGTCCGCCGCCGCCGTGCTGCGCCAGGCCACCGACGGTCGGGGCGCCGACGTCTGCCTGGAGTTGTCCGGCGCGTACCCGGCGCTGCACGAGGCGATCCGCTCCACCACCCACGCCGGCCGGGTCGTGGCCGCCGGCTTCTACCAGGGCCAGGCCGACGCGCTCGGCCTCGGCGAGGAGTTCCACCACAACCGCATCCAGTTGGTGGCCGCCCAGGTCTCCGGGCCCACCCCCGCACCGAGCATGGCGGGCCGGTGGACCGGAGACCGGGTCGCCCAGACCTTCATGGACCTGGTGGCCGACCGCAGCGTCGACCCGCTGCCGCTGGTCAGCCACATCGTCGACGCCAGCGCGGTCGCCGACGCCCTCGCGCTGCTCGACCGCGGCGCCGGTGACGTCCTCCAAGTCGTGCTGAGGTTCTCATGACCACCATCGCGCTGGCCTGTCAGGAACAACTCCTGCCGGGCACCAACCTGATCCAGAAGTACGCCCTCGCGGCCGCCCTCGGCTACCAGGGCATCGAGCTGCGCGGCCGCGGCGACCTCGCGTTCGCCCGCCGGCTGCCCGAGCTGCGCCGGGCCCGCGCCGCCGGGGTGGTGATGCCCACCGTCTGCGTCGAGATGGACCACTTCATCGGCGACTTCGACCCCGCCCGCTCCGCCGACGCCGTCCGCAACCTGCGCTCCCAGCTCACGGTGATCGCCGAGCTGGGCGGCGTCGGGGTGATGACCCCGGCCGCCTGGGGGATGTTCTCCCGGCGACTGCCGCCGTTCGAGCCGCCCCGCTCGCCCGACGGCGACCGGCAGGTGCTCCTCGACGCCCTCGGCGAGCTGGGCGAGCACGCCCGGGCCGAGGGGGTCACCCTCTTCCTGGAACCCCTCAACCGGTACGAGGACCACATGGTCAACCGTCTCGACGAGGCGGTGGCGCTCTGCGCCGCGCTCGGGCTGCCGTCGGTCCGGGTCGTCGCCGACACCTTCCACATGAACATCGAGGAGGACGACGTGCACCGCGCCCTGCGCGCCGCCGCCCCGTACCTCGGGCACGTGCAGGTCAGCGACTCCAACCGGTACCAGCCCGGCGCCGGGCACCTGGACTGGCCGGCACTGGTGCGCACCCTGCTGGAGCTGGACTACCGGGGTTGGCTGGCCCTGGAGTGCCGGCTGCGCGGCGACCCGGTCCGGGCACTGCAACAGGCGGCCACGGTGCTGCGACACGCGCTGCCCCGGCGGGCCGCCGCGTGACCGCCGACGCCGGGCCGACCAGCGTCGACGCGACAGCCGGTGTCGACGGGATCGCTGACGCCGGGGCGGCGCGCGCCGAGGCCGCCGGCACGGGTGGCCCGGCCGACGCGAACGGGCTGCGTCGACTCGCTGTCGACACGCTCGACGCCAACTGGGAGCACGACCACACGGTGCCCTCGCGCACGCTCTACCCGCACCAGTGGAGCTGGGACTCCGCGTTCATCGCGATCGGGCTGGCCCAGGTCCGCCCCGACCGAGCCTGGCGGGAGCTGACCAGCCTCTTTCGGGCGCAGTGGGCCGACGGGCGGGTGCCGCACATCGTGTTCAACCCGGCGTTGCGGGTCGGCGCGTACTTCCCGGGGCCGGAGATGTGGCGCTCGGCCGACGTGCCGGGAGCACCGGCGATGGCCACCTCCGGCCTGGTCCAGCCGCCGGTGCACGCGCTCGCCGCGTTGCTGGCGTACCGGCGGGCGCCCGACCCCACGGGGCTGGCCGCGCTGCGCCGGCTCTATCCCGCGCTGGTCGCCCAACAGCGCTACCTGGCCGACCGGCGGGACGTGGCAGGTGACGGGCTGGTCTGCATCGTGCACCCGTGGGAGTCCGGGTTGGACAACAGCCCGGCGTGGGACGAGCCGATGGCCGCGGTGCCGGCCGAGGCGGCGGTCATGCGCGCGTACCGTCGGCACGACACCACACACGCCGACGCCGCACACCGCCCCACGGACCTGGACTACGCGCGCTACCTGGCGATCGTCGCCGCCTACCGCGAGCACGGCTACGCCGACCGCGACCTGGCCGCCGGTCACCCGTTCCTGGTGGAGTGCCCGTTGTTCAACGCGGCGTTCGGGGCCGCCGAACACGCCCTCGCTGAGATCGCCACGCTCATCGGCGACGACCCGGGGCCACACCGGGCCCGCGCGACCCGGATCACCGAGGCTCTCCTCCGCCGGCTCCACGACCCGGACACCGGCACGTTCCAACCCCGTGACCTGCGCACCGACCGCCTGGTGAGCGCCCGTACCGTGCTTGGCCTGACCCCCCTGATCCTGCCCGACCTGCCGGCGCGGCACGCCGACGCGTTGGTCGTCGAAGCCCGGTCGGCGCGCTTCGGGGTGGCCCGTCGGATGGACCGGCCGCTACCCACCTACGACCGCACCGCACCGGACTTCGAGCCGTTGCGCTACTGGCGCGGGCCGAGCTGGCTCAACATCGGCTGGCTGGTCCGGCGTGGGCTGCTCACGCACGGGCACCCGGAGCTGGCCGCCGGGCTGCGCCGCTCGATGATCGGTCTGGTCGCCGGTGCCGGCTGCCACGAGTACTTCCACCCGGACACCGGCGCCGGGCTGGGCTCGCCGTCGTTCGGCTGGACGGCCGCGCTGTTGCTCGACCTGCTGGCCGACTGAGCGCGGTGCCGGTGGTAGCGTCCCCGATCCCGGCGGCCGTGAGGAGCAACGTGCGCGAGATTGACAAGGTGGCCTGGATCCTGTTGCAGGACGGTCGGGTGCTGAGCACCCGGTCGGTGGGCAAGGACGTCTGGTACCTGCCGGGTGGAAAGCGCGAGCCGGGCGAGACCGACCTGGAGACCCTGCGCCGGGAGATCGACGAGGAGTTGAGCGTCGAGGTCGACGTGCCCGGCGCCGTACACCTGGGCACCTTCACCGCCGAGGCACACGGCCACGCTGCCGGCACCACGGTGCGGATGACCTGCTACCGGGCCGGCTATCACGGGCAGCTGCGGCCGGCCAGCGAGATCGCCGAGATGGCCTGGCTCGGGTACGCCGACCGGCACCGCACGTCGCCGGTCGACCAGATCATCTTCGACTACCTGCTGGCGGAGGATCTGCTGCGCTGACGGCCCAGGTTGCCGGCCCGGGTTGGCGGCGCGGTTTGGCGGCGTCGGCCGGGGGTAACCGCCGGGGCGTGACGGACGGCGACGGGTTTCCGCACTTCATCGACGCGGTGTCCCGGCGGTCCGGCCTGCCGACCGAGCAGGCCGCCGCCCTCGCCCGCGCCGTGCTCCAGACGATGGCCGAGCGGGTGACCGGTGGCCCGCCCGACGACCTCGCCGGGCACCTTCCGAACTCGGTCGGGGGCTACCTCACCGGCCCGGCCCCGGATCCGGCCGGGGCCGTTGGTCCGGATCTGGCCGGGGGCTCACCCCCGGATCCGGGCGGGGCCGGTGGTTCGGATCTCGGCGTGGATCCGCTTCTGAGCGGTGGACCGGAGCCTGGCGTGGGCGGGCTGGACACCGGCGTGGGCCTGGAGGTGGGTGGCGCGGTTGCACCGCCGTCGGACGCCGGCCCGGCGGAGTTCCTCCGCCGGGTGGGACAGCGCGCCGGGGTGGATGCGGCCACCGCCCGGGTCGGAACCGGCGCCGTCTTCGCCACGTTGCGGGAGGCGATGACCGTACGGGAGTTCCGCGACATGGTGGCGCGACTGCCGCGCGACGGCGGAGGCGACGGTGCCGCGTCCGCTCCTCCCATTTCGCCCGACCCGTACCTGCCCTGAGCCGGCCCGTGCTCCGTCGCCGCGAGGGATTCGTGCCGCGCCGGCTCTGGCGTCGCTGAGCTGAACGCGGCGGAGCAGGCGTGTTCGGCGGCCCGCCGTGCCTTGCCGGGATCGGCGTGATGTCTGTGAGTCATCAAGATGACTCACAGACATCACGCTCAACGGAGTATCCGGCCCCGCGCCGTCCGCTCGCGTCGCCCGCTCGACCCTCCGGCCACGGCTGCTCCCTGGCGCTCACCATTCGTACGGGCACTGATCCGGCCGTAGACCGGCGGGCTGTCGATTACTCGACCGCATTGTGGCTATCGCGAAAATCCACCGCGCAAGGATTGTCACGCCGAAAAATCAGCCGGATGAAGTCGTGTTAGGTGAAAATCCGCTGCCGCGCCAGAGGGATGATCGGATGAAGTTCGACGTCCGTCGTCCGAGCCCCGAGTCGACCCTTTGGTCCGACTCTCATCGATGATCTTTCTCAACGGCCATCGAACTCTATGCTCCTTCCATTGTGAAGTCCTGGGGGGGATCATGATCACTGTCATCTATCGCCGTGTGTCTGTCCGTTGTGGATGCCCGCGCGCGTTCTGAGATGAAGACCTCGACACTGGTCCACCACTTCGTCGACGTCGCCGCCACCCGTTCCGATCAGCCTGCCGTGCTCGGCGACACCGGCCCGCTCGACTACGCCACCCTCGCCGGCCTGGCCGGTGGGCACGTCGACCTGCTGACCGCAGCGGGCGTCCAGCCCGGCGACCGGATAGGCCTGCTGACCGCACACGGGGCCGCCACCATCGCCGCCATCCTCGGCACGCTCGCCACCGGCGCCACCTACGTGCCGCTCGACCCCGGCTTGCCCGAGCAGCGGCTGCGCCAACTGCTCGACGGCGCAGACGCCACCGCCCTGCTCTGCGGGGGCGAGCACACCGAGTTGGCCCGACGGCTCGCCGCCGACCGGCCGAGCCTGCGGATCGTCCCGGCCATCGACGTGCGACCCGCGCCGCTGCGACCGGTGCGGGTGGACCCGGACGCGCTCGCGTACGTGCTGTTCACCTCCGGGTCCACCGGGCGCCCCAAGGCCGTCGGGCAGAGCCACCGCAACCTCGCGCACGTGGTGAACAACCAGATCGCCACCCTCGACCTGCGGCCGGGCGACCGGCTCAGCCTGCTCGCCTCGTTCAGCTTCGACGCGTCCATCCCCGACCTGTACCCGGCGCTGCTCACCGGCGCCGCCGTCGTCCCGGTCGACCTGCGACGGCACGGCCTGGCGTACGCCGTCGAGCACCTGGCCCGCCACGGTGTCACCGTCTACCACTCCACCCCTACCGTCTACCGGTACCTGCTGGACACCCCGGGCGTCGAACGGCTCGACCGGGTCCGGGTGGTGCTGCTCGGCGGCGAGCAGGCCACCTACGCTGACGCCGCCCGGTCCCGAGGTCGCTTCGCCCCGGGCTGCGTCCTGGTCAACGGCTACGGGGCCACCGAGATGACCTTCGCGGCCCGATACGCGCTGCCGCTTGCCGACGTCGAACCGGCAGCCACGGGCCCGCTGCCGATCGGGACGGCTCTACCCGGGTACGCGCTGCGACTGGCACCGGACGGCGAGATCGTGGTCCGCAGCCAACACCTCGCGCCGGGCTACCTCGGTCAGGCCAGCGACACCTTCGGCCGCGACCCCGACGGCGTGCGGACCTACCGCACCGGTGACCTGGGTGAGCTGCTGCCCACCGGCGATCTGCGCTGCCTCGGCCGGCTCGACCGGCAGGTCAAGCTGCGGGGGTTCCGGGTCGAGCTGACCGAGATCGAGGCGGTGCTCGCCGCCGCGCCGGGCGTCGCGGAGGTGCGCGCCATCGCCCGCGACGGTGACGTGCTGGCCTACGTCCGGTCGGCCGGGCCGCCGGTGGACCCGGCCGCGCTCCGGGCCACCCTGGCCCGGCACCTGCCCGAGTACGCGTTGCCCCGCGCCGTCGTGCCGGTCGCCGAGTTCCCGCTGACCGTCAGCGGGAAGGTCGACGAGCGGGCCCTTCCCGACCCTGCCCGAGCCGGGTCGGTGGGGGACCAGCCGGCTACCCCGACCGAGCGGATCGTGCACGACATCTGGTGCGCCGTGCTCGGACGGGAGGCCGTCGGCCGCTCCGACAGCTTCTTCGACATCGGCGGGCAGTCCCTGCTGCTCGGTCAGGTGCAGCAGCGGCTGGCCGAACGGTTCGGCGTCCGGCCGCCGCTGCTCCGGCTCTTCGAGCATCCGACGGTCGCCGCCCAGGCTCGGCTGGTCGACCCACCGGCACCGGCCGTCGCGCCGGCACCGGCCGTCGCGCCGGCACCGGCCGTCGGACCCGTACCGGCCGTCGTGGCCTTGGCCGCCGTGCCACCCATGCCCGCTGGCCCGTCCGCCGCAACCGTCGGCGTACGCGAGTACACCGGCGACGAGATCGCCGTGATCGGTCTGGCCGGCCGATTCCCCGGCGCGGCGGACGCGGCCACGTTCTGGTGGAACCTGTGCGCCGGCGTGGACGCCATCCACGACCACAGTGACGAGGAGTTGGCGGCGCTGGGGGTCGGCCCCGGACTTCGCGCCGACCCCCGGCACGTCAAGGCCACCGGCCGGCTCGACGGGGTCGCCGACTTCGACGCCGAGTTCTTCGCCTTCGGCGACCAGGAAGCCGCCCGCACCGACCCTCAGCACCGACTGTTCCTGGAGACCGCGTGGGAGGCGCTGGAAGATGCCGGTCACGACCCGGCCCGGTTCCCCGGCCCGGTCGGCGTGTACGCCGCCACCTCCGTCAACCGCTACTTCCTGTTCCACCTCATGGACAACCCGGCCGTGGTCGGCGACGTCGACCCGGACGACTGGGAGGCCCGGCTGGTCGGTCGGCAGCTCGCCGACCACCTTCCCGGGCAGGTCGCTTACCGGCTGGGGCTGACCGGGCCGGCGGTGGCGGTGCAGAGCGCCTGCTCCAGCTCGCTGGTCGCCGTATGTCTCGCCGCGCAGAGCCTCGCCGACTACCAGTGCGACATTGCCCTGGCCGGCGGAGTGAGCGTGATGTGGCCCCGACACCGGCACATCCCGGGTGGTCTGGCCTCACCGGACGGCCGCTGCCGGGCCTTCGACGAGGCCGCCCAGGGCGCGGGCTTCGGCTCCGGAGCCGGAGTGGTGGCGCTGCGCCGCCTCGCCGACGCGCAGGCCGACGGTGACCGGGTCCTCGCGATCCTGCCCGGCTGGGCGGTCACCAACGACGGCGCCGACCGGGCCGGCTTCGCCGTCCCCGGCCCGGCCGGGCAGGCCGCCGCGGTGGCCGGCGCGCTCGCCGCCGCCGAGGTCACCCCGGGCGAGGTCCGCTTCATCGAGGCGCACGGCAGCGGCACCCCGCTCGGCGACGCGATCGAGGTGGCCGCGCTGCACGAGGTGTACGAGGGCACCGCGCCCGCCGAGACCTGCGCGCTCGGCTCGGTGAAGACCAACATCGGCCACCTCGACGCCGCGGCCGGCATCGCCGGTCTGATCAAGGCGGTGCTCGCCGTGCAGCACGGCGTCATCCCGCCGAACCTGCACTTCACCCGGCCGCACCCGGAGATCGACCTGGCCAACGGCCCGTTCTACGTGCCGACGAAGGTACGGGAGTGGCCGAACGCGCCGCGTCGGGTCGCCGGGGTCAGCTCGTTCGGGCTGGGCGGCACCAACGCACACGTCGTGGTGGAACAGCCGCCCCCGGCGGAACCGCCCGACGCGGGGCCGACCGGGGTGCAGGTGCTGCCGGTCTCGGCGCGTACCCCGGTGGCTCTTCGGGCGGCGTTGACCCGGCTGCGGCGGCACCTGGCCGGCTCCGCGCCTGCCCTCGCCGAGGTCGCCGCGACGCTGGCGCTGGGCCGGCGCGAGTTCGGCTGCCGGGCCGCCGTGGTCGCCACCGACGCGGCCGGCGCGGTCACCGCGCTGGACGAGCTGCTGAGCACCGACGCTCGGGTCGCCGGCCCGGCCGGCGCGCTCCGCGAGCTGGCCGCCAGTTGGGTGGCCGGCCAACACCTGGACTGGACGGCCCTGCACCCGGCCGACGCCATCCGACGCACCTCGCTGCCCACCTACCCCTTCCAGCGGCGGCGGTACTGGATCGACCCCCCTCAGAAAGGCGAGCGGTGACCTGGTTCCTCTCCGCTGGCAGCCGCGATCCGGCGCCGGTGCAACTGTTCTGCCTGCCCTACGCCGGCGCCGGCGCCAGCGCGTTCCGCCACTTCCCGGGCCGTTTCGCGCCGGACGTCGAGGTGCTGCCCGTGCAGCTACCCGGCCGGGAGAACCGGATCAGTGAGGCCCCCCGCTTCCGGGTGGCCGACGTGGCCACCGCCATCGCCGAGCGGGCCGACGGTCCGTACGCGATCTACGGCCACTCGATGGGCGGCCGGCTCGGCTTCGAGGTGATCCGCGAGCTGCGCCGACGCGGGTGTCCGCTGCCGCTGCGGCTCTACGTGGGTGGCGCCCGCGCCCCACACATCAACGCGCCCAGCGTCTTCGACGGGCTGTCGCAGGTGGACGATGAGGAGCTGCTGCGCCGGCTGCGGGTCGGCGGCGGGTTGCCCGGCGAGGTGCTGGGGCACCCCGAGCTGGTCGAGCTGCTGCTGCCGCTGCTGCGCGCCGACTTCGAGCGGGTGGACGGCTACCGGTACGGACCCGAGGAGCCGCTGCCGGTGCCGATCGTGGTGTTCAGCGGGCGTCACGACGGGGCGGTCAGCCGGGAGCAGAGCGACGCCTGGCGGGAGCACACCTGCGCCGGCTTCACCCTGCACGAGCTGGACGGCGGGCACTTCTTCCTGCACGACGCGCTGCCCGGGCTGGCCGCGGCGATCCGCGCCGACCTGCGCGCCGCGCTCGAACGGGAGACCGCTCGCTCCCCGACGCCGGGCGGGCCGGCGCGCGCCGCGGCGGACGGGCACCGGGTGCCGCTGGGCGACACCGGCTGGTCGGTGTGGCGCGACGCCATCCTGCGCAGCACTGGCTTCCCCGCCGAGGGCTTGACCATGCTCGCCGCCCCGCAGGCCGCCGCCGCGGCCGACGAGCTGCTCGCCAGCGGCACCGGTGCCGACCTGTTCGACAAGGAGTTCGCCGCGGCGATCACCGCCGCCGGCCGAGGGCTGAGCGAGCTGGCCGCCGACCCGCTGCTGCGCGAGGCGGTCACCTGGCAGAATCGGAGTGCGCTGGTCGCCCTCGACGGCCTGGCCCGGGGCGGCCCCGATGCCGCCCGCAACGTGCGACGCCGGGAACGGGAACGCACCCTGCTCAAGTACTGGCAGCGGTACTGCGGCAAGAACGAGACGGTCGGCTTCTTCGGGCCGAGCTGCTGGGTCACCATCGACCCCGAGCTGCCGGTGGCGGCGCGGGTGCGCCCCGGCGCCGCGCTGACCCGCAGCCGTTGGGTGTGGTTCGAGTCCTGGGCGCTGGCCGCGTACGCCGAGCGGATCGGTCAGGACCCGGCGGTGCGCCGTTGGTGGGCGCCCCGGCTCGCCCCGCACCTGTGCCTCGTCGGCCGGGAGGTGCGTCGGCCGGGCCGGCCCCCCGTCCCGCTGTCCCCGGTGGAGGCGGCCCTGCTCACCGCCGCCGACGGCCACCGCACCGCGCGCGACGTGGTGACCGACCCGAGCATCGGGCTGCGCCGACCGGAGGACGGGTACGCGCTGCTGGACCGGCTGGTGCAGCGCGAGCTGGTCACCTGGGACGCCGAACTGCCGGTCAGTCCGGCCGCCGAGGAGGTGCTGCGGCAGCGGATCGCCGCCGTCGGCGACGCCCCGGCCCGGGCCGCCGCCCAGGCCGGCTTCGACCGGCTCTGCGCCGCCCGGGACGCGGTCGTCGCGGTGGCCGGAGACCCGGACCGACTGCGGGTGGCGCTCGACGCGCTCGACGCGACGTTCACGGACCTGACCGGGCAGGCCGCACAACGCCGGGCCGGACAGATGTACGCCGGCCGGACCCTCTGTTACGAGGACACCAGCCGGGACCTGGACGTGGTCTTCGGAGCGCCGCTGCTGGACTCCGTCGCCGCGCCGCTGGCCATGCTGCTGAGGGCCGCCCGCTGGCTGGCCGTCGCGCTCGAGGACGCGTACGGGGCGGTGTTCCGGGAGCTGTACGAGGAGCTGCGCGCCGAGGCCGGCGACGCCCCGGTCGCCCTGTCCGACCTGTGGTTCCTGGTCCAGGGGCTGTTCTGGGGCACCGGGGAGCGCCCGGTGGACGCGGTCGCCGCTCAGTTCGCCGCCCGCTGGGCGGAGCTGTTCGAGCTGGATCAGCAGCCTCCCGGCACCACCGAGGTGCGTCTCGACGTGGCGAACCTGGCCGCCCGGGTCGACGAGGCCTTCCCGGCCGTGCGGACGGACTGGTCCAACGCCCGGCTGCACAGCCCGGACCTGCAGATCTGCGCGGCCGACGCGGCCGCGCTGGCCCGGGGCGACTACACAGTGGTGCTCGGCGAGCTGCACGCCGCCTGGCCGTCGTTCGACTGTCAGGTGTTCACCCCGTCGCACCCGGACGTGGAGCGGCTGCGCGACGCGCTGGCCGCCGACCTCGGTCCGCACCGGATCCGGCTGCTCTTCCCCACCGACTGGCCGCGGCGCACGAGCCGGGTCGCGGAGGCGCTGATCGGCCCGACCGACCGGCAGTTGGCCTTCGCGCCGGCGCCCAACGCCGACCCGGACCGGGTGCTGCCCACCGTGGCGCTGACCGTGCACGACGAGGCGGGTCGGCTGGTGGTCGCCGCCGCCGACGGACAGCGTTGGTCGCTGACCGAGGTCTGCGCCGGGCTGCTCAGCACACACGCGGTCGACGGCTTCAAACTGGTCGCCGCCGCGCCGTACACCCCGCGGATCACCCTCGACCGGCTGGTGGTGGCCCGGCAGACCTGGCGGACCACGGTCGGCGCGTGCGGCCTGGGCGCGGTGACCGCGGAGCGGGCCCGCTTCCTGGCCGTGCGGGACTGGCGGCGCCGGTTGGGCCTGCCGGAGCAGGTGTACGTCAAGCTCGGCACCGAGACCAAGCCCTGCTTCGTCGATCTGAGCAGTCCCGCCTTCGCCACGATGTTCTGCGCAATGGTGCGGGCGGCCGGCCGGGACGGCGGCGACGCCACGACGCTGGTGGTCAGCGAGATGCTGCCCACCCCGCAGGACGCCTGGGTGCCCGACGCGGCGGGCCGGCGCTACTTCAGCGAACTACGACTGCACATCGTGGACACCGACAAGCCGGAGCTGATTCGATGAAGCACTTGTTGCCCCTCGGCACGACGGGCTGGTCGGTCTGGCGCGACGTGGTGCTGCGTACCGCCGGCTTCCCGGCCGACGGCCTGGCCGCTTTCGCCGCCCCGGAGGCCGCCGCCGCCGCGGACGCGCTGCTGGCCTGCGATGACAGCGCCGACCTGTTCGACAAGGCGTTCGCCGAGGCCCTGGCCGGGGCCTCGGTGACCGCCGGCGAGATCGCCGCCGATCCGCTGCTGCGCGAGGCGGTCACCTGGCAGAACCCGGCCATGTTGACCGCCCTGGACGGGTTGCTGCGTACCGACCCGTCGGTGCGCAACCACTGGCGGCGCCGGCGCGAACTGAGCCTGCTGCGCTACTGGCAGCGCTACTGCGGGAAGGCCGAGACGATCGGCTTCTTCGGCCCGGTCTGCTGGGGCGTCCTCGACCCCGCTGAGGAGTCGACCCGGCTGCGCCCGGGGCCGGGGCTGCTGTCGGGCCGGCTGGTGCGCTTCGAGGCGTGGGCGTTGATCGCGTACGCCGATCGGCTCGCCGACGACCTGGACGTGCGTCGCTGGTGGGCGCCAGCGCTGGCGCCGCACCTGACGGTGGAGGGCCGGCGGCTGCACCGGCCGCTGCACCCCCCGGTGGAGGTGTCCACGCTGGAGGCCCGGCTGCTGGCCGGGTGCGACGGGCGTACGCCGGCCCTGCGGCTGGTCGAGGGGATCCTTGCCGACGGCGACGCCGGCATGCGCTCCGCCGCCGACGCGTACCTGCTGCTCGACCGACTGGTCGAGCGTGGCCTGCTGACCTGGGACGCCGGTCTGCCGATCAGCCCCCGGGCCGAGCAGGTGCTGCGGGAGCGGCTGGACGCGATCGGCGCGGCCGACCTGCGCGCCGAGGTGATCGACGGCTTCGACCGGCTCTGTGCGCGCCGCGACGACGTCGCCGCGGCGGCTGGCGACCCGGACCGGTTGGGCGCCGCGCTGGAGGCGCTGAACGCGGAGTTCACCGAGGTCACCGGTCGGCCCGCCACCCGGCAGGCCGGTCAGATGTACGTCGGCCGGACGGTGGTGTACGAGGAGACCGCCCGGGATCTCAGCGTGACCGTCGGTGCGGGGGTGCTCGATGCCCTCGCCGCGCCGCTGGCCGTGCTGCTCCAGGCCGCGCGGTGGCTGACCGCGGAGATCGGCGCCGCCTGCGAACGGCTCCTCGGCGAGCTGTACGAGGAGTTGCGCGCCGACGGCCCGGTGCGGCTGGCCGACGTCTGGTCCCTGGCCCAGGGGCTGCTGCTCGCCCCGGAGGGGCCACTGGCTGCCGCCGGAGCCGGCTTCACCGCCCGCTGGGCGGAGTTGTTCGACCTGGCCGCGCTGCCGCCGGGGCAGTCGGAGCTGCGGCTCAGCGCCGCGGAGCTGACCGAGCGGGCCCACCGGGTGTTCCCGGCGACCGCGCCGGGTTGGCCGTCCGGCCGGATCCACAGCCCGGACGTGCAGATCAGCGCCGTCGACCTGGACGCGTTGAACCGGGGTGAGTTCCTGCTGGTGCTGGGCGAGCTGCACCCGGCTCACGTGCCCTTCGACAGCGCGGTCTTCGTGCCGTTCCACCCGGACCCGGTGGCGCTGCGCGCCGGGCTGGACGCCGACCTCGGCCCGGCCCGGGTCCGGGTGCTCTACCCCGAGGGCTTCCCGAGGGTGACCACCCGCACCACGTACGGGCTGAACAGCGCGGCCGACCGGCAGCTCGGCATCGACACCGCCCGCGGCGGTGAGATCGACCGGTTGGTCCCCGCCACCGAGGTGCGGGTGGTGCCGGCGGGTGACCGGCTGGAGGCGGTGCTGCCCGACGGCAGCCGCTGGCCGCTGGTGGAGGTCTTCGCCAACCTGCTCGGGTCGTTGCTGTTGGACAGCTTCAAGTTGCTCGACCCGGCGCCGCACACGCCCCGGATCACCATCGACCGCCTGGTGGTTGCCCGGCGGACGTGGCGGACCACGGTGGGGGACAGCGGTCTGGCCGGGGTGAAGGGGGAGGCCGGCCGGTTCCTCGCGGTGCGCCGGTGGCGGGCCCGGCTCGGCCTGCCGGAGCGGGTGTTCGTGAAGCTCGGCACCGAGGTCAAGCCCTGCTATGTAGACCTGACCGGCCCGCTCTACGCCCAGTCGCTGTGCGCGATGGTCGACGCCGCCGCCCGTACCGGGCCGGACGTCGCGATCGTGGTCACCGAGTTGCTGCCGACGCCCGACGACAGCTGGGTGACCGACGCGGAGGGCCGCGGGTACGTCAACGAGCTCCGCCTGCAGGTCACCGATCCGAGCAGCTACCCCGGGGGGAACGGGTGACCGACATCCTGTCCGTCAGCGCCGTGCGGGGCGAGTCGCTGCCCTGGCCGGACGCGACGCTCGCCGAGCTGGTCGTGGCGCAGGCCGCCCGCACCCCGGACGCGGTGGCCGTGCGCCAGTGGGACACGCGGCTCAGCTATGCCGAGCTGCTGTCCCGGGCCGCCGGGGTGGCCGCCACGCTGCGTGCCCGGGGGGTCGGTCGGCAGACCCGGGTGGGTGTGTGCGGCACCCGTCGACCCGACTTGGTGGCCACCGTGCTCGGTGTGCTGCTGGCTGGCGGTTGTTACGTGCCGCTGGAGCCGGGCGGCCCGCGTCGGCGGTTGCATGCGATCGCCGCCGACGCGGGCCTGTCCCTGGTGGTGGGCGACGCCGCGGAGGCCGAGTTCGGCGCCGCGCCCGGTGTCGAGGCGATCGGCCTGCCCGGTCCGGCTTCCCTCGCGCCGTGCCCGGCCCGCCCCGGCGATCCGGCGTACGTGCTGTTCACCTCCGGCTCTACCGGCCGACCCAAGGGTGTGCTCACCACCCACCGCAACGTGGTCGAGTTCGTCAGCGGCGTGGTCGCGCTCAGCGGCGCGGACGCCGGCGTGCGCAGCCTGGGCATCGCCTCACTGGGCTTCGACGCGGCGACCATGGACCTGTTCGTCCCGCTGCTGCTCGGTGGCACGGTGCAGCTGCTCGGCGCCGAGGACCGCGCCGACCCGGTGCGCCTGGCCCGGTTCATCGTCGCGCACGAGGTGAACTGGGGCTTCATCACGCCCACCGTGCTGGCCATGCTCGACCCGGAGGAGGTGCCCGACTGGCGCACGGTGCTGTGCGGTGGCGAGGCCGTCCCGGCCGCGTTGGCCGCGCGCTGGGCGCCCGGCCGGCGCTTCCTCAACGGGTACGGGCCGACGGAGACCACGGTGCTGGCGGTCAGCGGCCCGTTGAGCGCCACCGAGACCGACCCGGTGCCGATCGGCCGGCCGCTGCCCAACCATCGCGCGTACGTGGTGGACGCCGCGCTGGACCCGATGCCGGTGGGGGAGACCGGTGAGCTGCTGATCGGCGGGCCCGGGCTGGCCGACGGATACCTGGGCCAGCCCGCGCTGACCGCCGAGCGTTTCGTCCCGGACGCGTTCTCCGGCCTGCCCGGTGAGCGCCTGTACCGCACCGGTGACCTGGTCCGCCACGACCCGGACGGGCGGATCGTCTACCTCGGCCGGGCCGACCGGCAGGTCAAGATCCGGGGGCAGCGGATCGAGCTGGGTGAGGTCGAGGCGGTGCTGGCCGACCTGCCCGGCGTCGCCTCGGTGGCCGTTGAGGCGGTGGCCGGGCCGGCCGGCACCGAGCTGGTCGCGTTCCTCACCCCGACGGACGCGCCCGACGACGCGCGGCTGCGCGCGTACGCCGGCAGTCGGCTGACCGCCGCGATGCTGCCGGCCCGGGTGCTGCGCCGCGCCGCGCTGCCGGTGAGCCCGACCAGCGGCAAGCTGGACCGGCCGGCGTTGCGGGCGCTGGCCGTCACCGCCCTCACCACCCCACCGGCCGAGCCGGGCGGCACGCCCGTCGACGCGGCGGTGCCCTCCGACCTGACCGACGACCCGGTCGCGGCGGCGGTGGCCGGGATCTGGACCCGGCTGCTGGGCACGCCGCCGGGTCCGGACACCGACTTCCTCGCCGCCGGTGGTAACTCCATCGCGGCGATGCGGCTGGTGGCCGCCCTGCGCGACGAGCTGGGCCGGCAGGTGGACACCCGGGAGGTGTTCGCGCTGCGCGGCTTCGGCCGGTTGGTCGAGCAGGTCGCCGTCGCGCCGAGCGCCGGCGACGAGTTGAGCACCGGCAACCCGCCGACGCTCTCCCCGCCGCAGCGCCGGCTCTGGTTCGTCGACCAGCTCGCGCCGTCCAGCGCGCCGTACAACATCGCGGTGGCGCACCGGTTGCGCGGGCCGCTGGACACGGCCGCGCTCGGCGCCGCGCTGCGGGCCGTGGCCGTCCGGCACGACGTGCTGCGGTGGCGCATCCCGCAGACCGGCGGCGTGCCGTACGCGGTCTGCGCGGAGCCCACCGACGTGGCGGTGCCGGTGGTCGACCTGACCGACAGCATCGACCGGGAGGCGGAGCTGGCCCGGATGCTCGCCGCCGGCGCCGCGCACCCGTTCGACCTGGCCACCGGGCCGCCCTGGCAGGTGACCGTCTACCGGCTCGGGCCGGACCAGCACGTGCTGGCGGTCACCTGGCACCACGCGGTCTTCGACGGCTGGTCCGAGCGGGTCTGCTACGACGACTTGGCCACCGGGTACGGCCGGGCGGTGGCCGGCCAGCCGCCCGCGCTGCCGGAGCTGTGCGCCCGCTACGCCGACTACGCGGTGTGGCGGGACGCGCGGGACCGGCGTCGGGGCGAGGCCGATCTGGCCTGGTGGGCCGGGCACCTGAGTGGCGCGCCGACCGTCCTGGAGTTGCCCCGCGACCGGCCCCGGCCGGCAGTGCAGACCTACGCGGGCGCGGAGGCGTCCGTCCGGTTGTCGGCGCCGGCCGACCACGCCGTGCGGGAGCTGGCCGAGCGGCGCGGCACGACGGTCGCCGCGGTGCTGCTCGCCGCCTTCGGTGAGCTGATCGCCCGGCTCACCGGCGGCGACGACCACGTGCTCGGGGCGATCGTCGCCGACCGGCGGCTGGCCGCCTTCGACGACGTGGTCGGCTTCTTCATCGACACCGTGCCGGTCCGGGTACGGACCGCCGGCGCGAGCTTCGCCGAGCTGGTCGACCGGTGCGCCGGCGAGCTGCACGAGGCCACGGCGCACCCCGGCGCGCCACTGGAACGCATCGTCGAGGCACTGGGCGTCGGCCGGGACACCGCCCGGGCGCCGCTGGTGCAGGTGCTGTTCAACGTGCTCAACTTCGCCCCGCCCCGACTGGACCTGAGCGGGCTGAGCGCCGAGCCGGTGGCCGTGCCCAAGCCCGGCTCGCCGTTCGACATCACCGTCTACGTGGTGGAGCGCGACGGCCGGGCCGGGGTCGAGGTGGTCTACAACCCCGACCTGTTCGACGCCACCCGGATCGAGGACCTGCTCGCCGACCTGGCGGACCTGGTGGACGCGCTGGCTGCCACGCCGCACGCGCCGGCCCGTGCGGTGGCCGGGGACCTGCCCCGGCCCACCGTGCGGGTGCCGCAGCTCGGCGCCATGACGGTCGCCGGTGCGGAGGCCGCCGGCCCGCCGCCCGGTCTGCTGCCCGCCGGACCGGACGGGCTCACCGAGACCGAGGAGCTGATCGCCGGAATCTGGCAGGAGGTCCTCGAGCGGGACCGGGTCGGCGTCACCGACAACTTCTTCGACATCGGCGGCCACTCGCTGGCGCTCGCCGCCGTGCACGCCCGGCTGATCGCCGCCACCGGCCGCTCGATCCGGATGCTCGACCTGTTCCGCCACCCCACCGTCCGGGCCCTCGCCGCCAGCCTGGACGGCGCCGCCGACCGGCCGGAGCTGGCCCGGGCCGCGATGCGGGCCGCCGCCCGCCGTGGCCGTACCCGCCGTATCCCTCCCCGCCGCCCTGGCGGCACCGCGTGACGAAGGACAGCCTGATGAGCAACCCGACCACACGGCCCAACGACGCCACCGACCTGGCGGCCGAGGGCATCGAACCGATCGCGATCGTCGGCCTCGCCGCGCGCCTACCCGGCGCCGCCGACGTGCACGAGTTCTGGCGCAACCTGGTCGACGGGGTCGAGTCGGTCACCGAGCTCACCCGCGAGGAGCAGTTGGCCCGGGGCGCGACGGTCAACGAGGTCGACGATCCGGGCTGGGTCAATCGCGTCCCGCTGGTCGACGGGTACGACGAGTTCGACGCCGGGCTGTTCGGGATGACCCGCCGGGAGGCCGAGCTGACCGACCCACAGCACCGGCTGTTCCTGGAGACCTGCCACACCGCGCTGGAGGACGCCGGATACGACCCGTCGCGCTACGACGGCGCGGTCGGCGTGTACGCGGGCACCGGCGGCAACACGTACCTGCAGCGCAACGTGCTGCGTAACCAGCGGGCCGGCGGCAACCCGCACACCGTGGTGTCCATCGCCACCGGCAACTCGCCGAACTACGTGGCCACCAACGTGTCGTACCGGCTGGACCTGCGTGGGCCCAGCATGACCGTGCACACCGCCTGCTCGACCTCGTTGGTCGCCTTCCACCTGGCCTGCGAGGCGCTGCGCAACGGCGAGTGCGACATGGCCCTGGCCGGCGCGGCGAACATCGAGCTGCCGCATGTCGGCTACCTGGGGATGGAGGGCTTCACCTCGCCTGACGGCCGGTGCCGCCCGTTCGACGCCGACGCGAACGGCACGGTGTGGGGCAGCGGAGTCGGGGTGACCCTGCTCAAGCGGCTCTCCGACGCCATCGCCGACGGCGACACCGTACGCGCCGTGGTGCTCGGCAACGCGATCAACAACGATGGCGCCGGCAAGGTCGGCTTCACCGCGCCGAGCGTCGACGGGCAGATGGCGGTGGTCGCCCAGGCCGTGGCGATGGCCGACGTCGACCCGCGCACCATCACCTACGTCGAGGCACACGGCACCGGCACGGCGATGGGCGACCCGATCGAGGTGGCCGCGCTCTCCGCTGTCTACACGAAGGACACCGACGAGCGGGGCTGGTGCGGCATCGGCTCGGTGAAGTCGAACATCGGGCACCTCAGCCAGCCGTCGGGCATCGTCAGCGTGATCAAGACGGTGCTGGCCATGGAGCACGGTCTGATTCCACCGACGATCAACTTCGAGACGCCGAACCCGGCGGTCGAGTTCGCCGACACCCCGTTCTTCGTGACGAACACGCTGACCAAGTGGGACGCCGACGGCGGGCCGCGTCGGGCGGGGGTCAGCTCGTTCGGCATCGGCGGCACCAACGCGCACGTGGTGCTGGAGGAGGCGCCGGCGGCGTACCGGGGCGACCGGCGGGTGCGCCCGGCGCACCTGCTCCAGGTCTCCGCGGCCACCCCCACCGCCCTGGACGCGGCGGTGCGGCGCCTCGCCGATCACCTGGACGGCGCGGCCGACGCCGGGCCGGAATACCTCGCCGACATCGCGCACACCCTGCGCGTCGGCCGCCGGCAGTACGCGCACCGCCGCGCCGTGGTCGCCACCGACCTGCCCGCCGCGGTCGCTGCCCTGCGCTCTCCCAAGCGCGGCCCCCGCGCACCGCAACCATTGACCGACAGTCCAGCCCGGGCACAGGTAGCTTTCCTGTTCAGCGGTCAGGGAGCCCAGTACGCCGGCATGGGCGCGCAGCTCTACGCCGAGCAGCCCAGCTTCGCGGCCGCCGTTGACGAGTGCGCCGAGCTGCTCCGCCCCGAACTCGGCCTGGACCTGCGTGACCTGATCCTCGGCCGCGACCCGGCGGCGGGGGAGCGCCTCGTCGAGACCCGCTACACCCAGCCGGCCCTGTTCACCGTCGAGTACGCCCTGGCCGTCCTCTGGCAGGCCGCCGGGGCGCGGCCGGCCGCGATGATCGGCCACTCCATCGGCGAGTACGTCGCCGCCACCATCGCCGGCGTGCTGAGCCTGCCCGACGCGCTGCGGGTGGTCGCCGGCCGGGGCCGGCTCATGCAGTCGGTGCCGACCGGGTCGATGCTGGCGGTGGCGCTGGACGAGTCGGTGGTCGCCGCGCAACTGCCCGCGGAGCTGGCGGTCGCCACCGTCAACGGCCCGGGCACCTGCGTGGTGGCCGGCCCGACCGCGGCGGTCGAGGCGTTCGCCGCCACGCTGGACGGCAAGAGCAAGATGCTGCGCACCTCGCACGCCTTCCACTCGCCGATGATGGACCCGATCCTGGCCGAGTTCACGGCGCTGATGGGCACGGTCACGCTGCGCCCGCCGACGCTGCCGTTCCTGTCCAACGTCACCGGCACCTGGATCACCGCCGAGCAGGCCACCGACCCGGCGTACTGGGCGGCGCACCTGCGGCAGCCGGTCCGGTTCGGCGACTGCGTCGCCACCCTGCTCGCGGCGGGCACCTGGCAGCTGCTCGAGTGCGGCCCCGGCCGGCAGTTGGCCAGCCTGGCCCGGATGCAGGTGGCCAGGGCCGCACCGGAGCAGCGCCCGCTCGCCCCGCTGAGCAGCCTGCCCGGGCCGGGCGACGGCACCGGCGACCTGGCCACCCTGCTCGGCGCCGCTGGCGCGCTCTGGTCCGCCGCCGTGCCCGTGCGCTTCGACGACGACCCGGCGGCCCGGCGGGTGCCGCTGCCCACGTACCCCTTCGAGCGCCGCCGCTTCTGGATCGACCCGGATCCGGAGCAGCCGGTCGTGACCGCCCCGGTCGAGGTGGGTCCGCGACCGCTGCCGCAGTGGTTCGCGGTGCCGGTCTGGCAGCAGGCCGCGCCGCTGCCGGCGGCCGAGCCGCTGGGCCGCTGCCTGGTGCTGACCGCCGGCCCGCGCGGTGACGCGCTGGTCGCCGGCCTGCGGGCCGCCGGCGCCGACCCGATCGTGGTACGCCCCGGCGGCTCCTTCGCCGGGACCGACAACGGCTACCACCTGCGCCCCGGTGTGCGCGCCGACTACGACGACCTGGTCGCGGCGCTCACCGCCGACGCGGTGCCGGCCCGGTTCGTGCACGCGTTCACGCTGGACGGCCCGCCGGCCGGCACCGACATCGCGGCGGTCTGGGCCGCGCAGGAGCGGGGCTTCTTCAGCGCCCTGCACCTGGTGCAGGCACTCGCTGGCGCCGGCCTGACCACCGAGAACGACGGCCTCGCCCTGGACCTGGTGACCGCCGGGGTCGGCGACGTCCGCGGCGACGACCTGCGTCACCCGGAGCACGCCACCCTGGCCGGGCTGGTCCGGGTGCTGCCGGCCGAGCTGCCCGGGCTGGCCGTGCGGCTGGTCGACGGGGACCCGGCCGAGGACGACGTCGCCGCCGTGGTCGCCGAGCTGCGCCGCCTCCGGGACCCGGAGCGGGCCGAGGTGGCGCTGCGGGGGCGGCGTCGCTGGCTGCCCGGCTTCGAGCAGGTGACGGTGGACTCCGAGGCGGAGGCGGGAGCCCTGCGTGACGGTGGCCGGTACGTGATCACCGGTGGCCTCGGCGGCATCGGCATCACCCTGGCCGAGGACTTCGCCACCCGGGCCCGGGCCAGGCTGGTGCTGCTGGCCCGCTCCGGGCTGCCGGAGCGTGAGCGGTGGGACGACCACCTCGCGGTGTACGGCGACGACCGGGCCGGCCGGGCCATCGCGGCGATCCGTCGGATGGAGGTCGCGGGCGCCGAGGTGCTGGTGCTCGCCGCCGACGTCACCGACCCGGCCGACCTGCGCCGGGTCCGCGACGCCGCGCAGGCCGCGTACGGCGGCATCGACGGCATCGTGCACGCGGCCGGCCTGCCCGGCGGGGGAATGGCCGAGGTGAAGGAGCGGGCCGAGGCCGAGCGGGTGCTCGCCCCGAAGCTCGCCGGCACGCTCGCCCTCGCCCAGGTCTTCGGTGACCTGCCACTGGACTTCGTGGTGCTGTGCTCGTCGATCACCGCCGTGGTCGGCGGCTTCGGACAGGTCGACTACTGCGCCGCGAACGCGTTCCTCGACGCGCACGCGCGCTCGGGCGCAGGCTGGCGGGCACCGGTGCTGTCGCAGAACTGGGGCGGCTGGGCCGAGGTCGGCATGGCCGTGGAGACCGCCGTGCCGGCCGGCTTCCGGGCGGCCGGCCGGGACACCGTCACCGCGGCGGTCGACCACCCGGTGCTCACCACGAAGGTCACCGGGCCAGACGGCACAGTGCTGCACGGGCTGGTCTCCGCGGCCACCCACTGGCTGCTCGACGAGCACCGGATCGGGGGTGTGCCGGTGGTGCCGGGCACCGCCCACCTGGAGTCGGTCCGGGCCGCGGTGGCCGCCGCGCTGCCCGCGCCCGGTCCGGCCGCGGCGGTGGAGCTGCGCGACGTGGTTTTCCTCGAGCCGTTCGCGGTGCCCGAAGGCACCGTCGCCCAGTACCGGGTGGAGCTGACCGGCACCGACGAGGGCGGCACCGAGTTCGCGGTGCGGAGCCTCGCAGGCGGCCGGCTGCGGACCCACGTGCGGGGCGGCGCGGGCTGGACCGACGAGCCGGCACCGGCACCGCAACCGGCCACGGTCGTGGGTCGCCGGGTGGACGACGACGCGTCGTTCGGGCGGGGCCGGACCAGCATGCTGACGTTCGGGCCGCGCTGGGCCGCGCTGCGGGAGCACCACCTGGCCGACGGCGAGGAACTGGCGGTCGTCGAGGCGCCCGCCTCGGCGGCCGACGACCTGCCCGTCTGGGGCCTGCACCCGGCACTGCTGGACGTGGCGACCGCGTTCGGCCGGGGCCAGGGCAGTGGCACCTACCTGCCACTGTCCTACGGCCGGATCGTGGTGCGCGGTTCGCTGCCGGCCCGGTTCACCAGCCGGTTGCGGCACCGCGCCGGCGGCACCGACGAGGTGGTCGCCGCGGACCTGTCGCTGCGCGACCCGGACGGCCGGGAGCTGGTCGAGATCAGCGACTTCGTGCTGCGCAGGGTGGACCAGGGCGCCGTCACAGGTGGCCTGAGCGGGCCCGCCGGCGACGACGTCGGGGCGGTGCCGGCCCCGTCCACCGAGGACATCCGGCCGGTGGACGGCGCGGAGGCGTTCCGCCGTAGCCTCACCGCCGGTCTCGGCGCCCAGGTGGTGATCGCCACCCGGACGGTGGAGGACATTCGGCACCGTGCCGGCCGGGTCACCTCCGGCAACCTGGCCGGCGACGAGGCGGCCACCGGGCCGGCCGCGACCGGGGCGTCGGCCGGCACCGCCGGGCAGGGCACCGAGTTGGAACTGGCCATCGCCCGGGTCTGGCAGGACCGGCTCGGGGTGCCCGAGGTGGGCGTCGACGACGACTTCTTCGCCCTGGGCGGCAACTCCCTGGTCGCGGTCCAGCTGATCGCAGCGATGCGCACGGCGACCGGGGTGCGCCTGCCGATGCGCAGCCTCTTCGAGACCCCCACCGTGGCCGGTCTGGCAGCCCGGATCGAGGAACTGCGCGTCGCCGCGGCCGACACCGACGAGCCGGTCACCCCGGCACCGATCCCCGCCATTCCGCGACTGCCCCGCGCGTGACGAGAAACCAGGAGTGGAGAGCACAATGAGCGACACGACCGCCACGCTGCCCGTGGTCGTCGAATCCGACGGCCGGACACTGACCGAGCTGATCATCGAGCGCCGCGCCGAGCTGCGGGCCGCCGTGGCCGAGCAGGGCGGGTTGTTGTTCCGCGGCTTCGACGTGGGCGGGGTGGACGGCTTCGACCGGGTGGTCCGGGCGCTGGCCGGTGAGCCGCTGACCTACACCGAGCGGTCCTCACCACGACACGCCATCAAGGGCCGGGTGTACACCTCGACCGACTACCCGCCGGACGAGGAGATCTTCCTGCACAACGAGAACTCGTACCAGGCGCGTTGGCCGTTGACGCTGTTCTTCTACTGCATCACCGCGCCGCAGACACTGGGCGCCACTCCGCTGGCCGACATCCGTCGGGTCTACCGGGAGATCGACCCCGCGGTACGCGAGGAGTTCGTCCGCCGCCGCTGGATGCTGATGCGCAACTTCCACGGAGATTTCGGCGCGAGCTGGCAGCACGTGTTCGGCACCGACGACCGCGCCGAGGTCGAGGCGTACGCGGCGGCGAACCGGATCACGCTGGAGTGGGTGGGCCGCGACGGGCTGCGTACCCGTGCGGTCCGCGACGTCGTGCACCAGCGGCCCGGCTCGGACATCCCCCGCTGGTTCAACCATGCCACGTTCTTCCACGTGAGCAGCCTGGCCAAGGACCTCCAGGAGGGGCTGCTGGCCATGTTCGGCGCGGACGGGCTGCCGTCGAACACCTACTACGGCGACGGCGGCGAGATCCCCGTCGATGTCATGGACCACCTGCGCGCCGCCTACCGGGCCGCCAGCGTCCGCTTCGACTACCAGCGCGACGACGTGCTGGTGGTCGACAACATGACCGCCGCGCACGGCCGGGAGCCGTTCACCGGCCCCCGCAAGATCGCCGTCGCGATGGCCGAACCGCACACCCCCGACACCGATGGAGCACTGTGATGGCCGAGCCCCGATTCCTGGTCGTGCGCAACGACGAGGAGCAGTACTCCATCTGGCCGGCCGGACGGGACCTACCGGCGGGCTGGTACGACGTGGGGTTCGCCGGCACCCGCGAGGAGTGCCTGGCGCACATCGACACCGTGTGGATCGACATGCGCCCCCGTTCGGTGCGGGAGTCGGCGTCATGACCCAGGAGTGGACCTTCCCGGCCTCCTTCGCCCAGGAGCGGGTGTGGACGGCCAACCAGCTCGACCCCGGTTCGCCGGTCTTCAACATCTCCGCGCCGTTCGGGTTTCCGGCCGGCGTCACCGCGACCCAGGTCGCCGAGGCACTCACGCAGGTGGTCGCCCGACACGAGGCACTGCGCACCCACCTGCGGATGGCCGACGGGGTGCTGACGCAGGTCGTCCGGGCCGTCGAGCCGGTGGAGCTGCCGGAGCTGGACCTGACCGACCTGCCCGCCGACGAGCAGCAAGCCCGCGCCACCGACACGCTGGCCGAGCTGGCGCGGACGCCGATCCCGCTGGACGCCCCGCCACTGTGGCGGGCCCGGCTGGTCCGCTTCGCCGCCGACCGGCTCGGGTTGCAGTTCGTGGTGCACCACGCGGTCTTCGACAGCCACTCCGCGGTGCTCTTCGACGCCGAACTGGCCGCGTTCACGCGGGCCGCGCTGACCGGCGCCCCGGCCGACGTACCCGAGCTGCCCATCCAGTACGCCGACTTCGCCGTCTGGCAGCGCGACCAGCTCACCGACGACGAGCTGGACCGGCAGCTCGCCTTCTGGCGCGACAGCCTGGCCGGTGCGCCGACGGTGACCGGCCTGCCGCTGGACCGGCCGCGCCCCGCCCAGCTCGGCTTCGCCGGCGACGAGGTGCGCTTCGACCTTCCCGACGGCCTGCTGGACCGGGTCGGGCAGCTCGCCGCTGGCACGTCTGCGACTCCGTACATGGTGCTGTTGGCAACCTTCGCCGCGCTGCTGTCCCGAATCTCGGGCGACCCGCAGGTGGTGGTCGGTGTCTCCACCGCCGGCCGGGACGCCGCCGAGCTGGCCCCGTTGATCGGTATGTTCGTCAACCCGGTCGCGGTGTCCTGCGACCTGACCGGCGACCCGAGCGGCACCGAGCTGGTCGGCCGGGTCCGGGCTGGTCTGGTGGACGCGATGGAACATGGGCAGACGCCGTTCCAGCGGATCGTCGAGGCGGTCGCCGCGCACCGCGACCCGTCGGTGCAACCGGTGTTCCAGACCGCGCTGAACTTCATCCCGGACTCCGGCCTGGACGTGGTGGCGCTGGGCGCCACCAAGGACGACCTGGCCTTCGACATAACGCGCGGCACCAGCCGCCTGGTCTACCGCACCGACCTGTTCGACCGGGCCACCGCCGAGACGGTCGTCGCCCGCTACCTGCGGCTGCTCACCGCCGTCGTCGCCGACCCGGCCACCAGGCTGTCCGCGCTGCCGTTGCTCGACGACGCCGAACGCGACCTGCTGCGCACGTGGGCCGGCACCGGTGGCGAGGTGGTGCCGACCACTGTGGTCGCCGAGGTGCAGCGGCAGGCCGCCGCCACCCCGGCGGCGGCCGCGCTGCTCTGCGACGGGGTGGAGTTGAGCTACGCCGAGCTGTCCGCCCGAGCCAACCGTTTGGCCCGGTTGCTGGTCGAGCGGGGTGCCGGGCCGGAGACCCGGGTCGCGTTGCTGCTGCCCCGATCGGTGGAGCTGCTGGTGGCGATCCTCGCGGTGCTCAAGGCCGGTGCGGCGTACCTGCCCGTGGACACCGACTACCCGGCGAACCGGATCGGCTACCTGCTCACCGACGCGGAGCCGACGCTGGTGCTGGCCACCCCGCAGACGGCCGCGCTGGCCGGGGCCGACGCGCTGGTGCTCGACTCCACGACCGCCGCCGACCTCGACGACACCGACCTGCTCGATGACGACCGCCGGTCGCCGCTGCGCCCGGAGCACCCGGCGTACGTCCTCTACACCTCCGGCTCCACCGGCCGGCCCAAGGGCGTGCTGGTGGAGCACCGCGCGGTGACCGCCTACCTGGCCTGGGCCCGAGGCACCTACCCGGGCCTGGCCGGCACCGCCCTGCTGCACTCGCCGATCTCGTTCGACCTGACCGTCACCGGGCTGCTCGGCCCGCTCACCGCCGGCGGCACGGTCCGGCTGGCGGGCATCGACACACCCGCCGCTCGGGCCGGCGGGCCACCCACGTTCCTCAAGGTCACCCCCAGCCACCTGCCGCTGCTCGACGACGCGCTGTCGCCCACCACCGACCTGGTGATCGGCGGGGAGGCGCTGACCGGCGAGCAGTTGGCCGGCTGGCGGGCGGCGCACCCGGAGGTGACGGTGGTCAACGAGTACGGCCCGACCGAGGCGACCGTCGGTTGCGTCGCGGCCCGGATCGCGCCCGGCCGCCTGGTGCCCGCCGGGCCGGTGCCGATCGGCCAGGCCACCTGGACCACCCGGGTCCACCTGCTCGACGCGGCGTTGAATCCGGTGCCGCCCGGTGTGGTCGGCGAGCTGTATGTCGCCGGGGCGCAACTGGCCCGGGGCTACCTGCGCCGACCGGCCCTCACCGCCGAGCGGTTCCTGCCCTGTCCGTACGGGCCGCCGGGGGAGCGGATGTACCGCACCGGTGACCTTGCCCGGTGGCGAGCCGACGGGACGTTGGAGTACCTGGGCCGCCGCGACGACCAGGTCAAGGTCCGGGGGATGCGGATCGAGCTGGGCGAGATCGAGTCGGTGCTGCGCGCCCGCCCGGACGTGGACGCGGCAACGGTCGTGGTCCGCGCCGACGGCGGTGAGCCGACGCTGGTCGGCTACCTGGTCGGCCCGGTCGACACAGCGGCGCTCGCCGCCGACCTGGCCCTCGAGCTGCCCGCGCACATGGTGCCGAGCGCATTCGTCGTGCTGGACGCGCTGCCGCTGACGCCGAACGGCAAGCTGGACACCGCCGCGCTGCCGGCACCGGCGGTCGCCACCACCGACGGGTTCCTCGCTCCCCGTACCGACGCCGAGGCCCTGGTCGCCGAGGTCTACGCCGACGTCCTCCAGGTGGAGAAGGTCGGCGTCCTCGACGACTTCTTCGCTCTCGGCGGCAACTCGCTACGCGGCATGCGGGCGATGGCCCGCATCCGCGCCGAGGTGGACGTGGAGTTGCCGATGCGAGCGCTGTTCAGCAGCCCGGTGGTGGCCGACCTGGCGGCCCAGATCGAAGCGCGGATCGCCGCCGAGCTCGACGAGCTTTCCGAAACCGAGGTCGCCGCGCTGCTCGTGGCGGAGAAGGACACCCCCTCATGACGGACGTGAAGGACACGGCCCGCGATCCCGCCCGGCAGGCGCTGATCGCCCAACGGTTGCGCCGCCGGTCGGGCGGCGCGCCCACCGCGCGGATCACCCCCCGCCCGCCGGACGCCGAGGTGCCGCTGTCGTACGCCCAGGAGCGGGTCTGGTTCATGGACCAGCTCGCGCCCGGCGAGGCGGCGTACCACATCGCAGTGCCGCTGCGGGTGCGCGGCCCGCTCGATGTCGCGGCGCTGCGCCGCGCGTTGGCCGACCTGACCCGCCGGCACGAATCGCTGCGCACGCGGTTCCCGGCCGACCCCGATGGTCGGCCCACGGTGGTGCTCGACGACCTGGTCGAGGTGCCGCTGACCGTGGTCGACGCCGCCGACGAGGTCGCCGCGCAGGAGTTGATCGACCGGGCCGCCGCCGAGCCGTTCGACCTGGCCAACGGGCCACTGCTGCGCGCCCTGCTGATCCGGTTGACGGCGAGGGAGCACGTGCTGCTGCTCGGCCAGCACCACATCGTCGGTGACGGCTGGTCGGTGGACGTGCTGCTGCGTGACCTGATCAGCCGCTACCGTGACGGGGAGCTGCCCAGCCTGCCGGTGCAGTACGGCGACTTCGCCGTCTGGGAGGCGCGGGAGCTGGCCGCCCCGGGCACCCGCCGGCACCTGGACTGGTGGAGGGACAGGCTCGCCGGCATCACCCCGCTGGAACTGCCATTGGACCTGCCCCGTCCGGCCACCCAGACTTACCGGGGGGACTTCGTCGAGTTCACCGTTGATCGGGTCACCACCGAGGGGCTGGCCGCGCTGACGCGCTCCTACGGCGGGACCCTGTTCATGACGCTGCTTGCCGCGTACCAGGTGTTCCTGGCCCGGCACGCCGGGCAGGACGACTTCGTGGTCGGCGCTTCGGTGGCCGGGCGGTCGGCACCCGAGCTGGAGAACGTGGTCGGCATGTTCGTCAACATGCTGCCGCTGCGCGCCGAGCTGGCCGGCGAACCGAGCTTCATCGAGCTGCTCCAGCGGACCCGCAGGGCGGTGCTGGACGGGCTGGAGCACGCCGAGGTGCCCTTCGCCCGGGTGGTGCACGAGTTGGGGCTGCCGCGCGACGTCAGCCGCTCGCCGGTCTTCCAGGCGATGTTCGTGTTGCAGAACTACGAGATGGGCCGGTTCGCCGGGGTCGCCGACGACGCCGGGGTCGGCTTCGAGTGGCAACCGATGGAGTTGCGCGCCACCCGCTTCGACTTCGAGCTGCACGCAGTCGAGACTGGTGACGGCCTCTGGGGCAAGCTGGTCTTCAACACCGATCTGTTCACCAGGGACACCGTCGAGCGGATGGCGCACCGGCTGACCACCCTGCTGCGCACGGTGGTCGCCACGCCGGACCTGCCGGTCTCCGCACTGGATCTGCTCGCGCCGGCCGAGCGGGAGCTGCTGGCCGGGTGGAACGACACCGCCGGCGACTTCCCGCGGCAGCAGACCCTGCACGCCCCGATCGAGGAGCGCGCCGCCCGTACACCGGATGCGGTCGCGTTGCGGTTCGCCGGCCGATCGACGACGTACGCCGAGCTGAACACGGCGGCGAATCGGGTGGCGCACCGGCTGCGCGCCGCCGGGGTGGGCCCGGAGACCCTGGTCGGGGTCTGCGCGGAACGCTCGGCGGAGCTGGTCGCGGGCCTGCTTGGAGTGCTCAAGGCCGGCGGCGCCTACCTGCCGCTCGACCCGGAGTACCCGGCGGACCGGCTGGCGTTCATGGTCACCGACGCCGCCGCGCCGGTGGTGCTGGTGCAGGGGCATCTGCGTGACGCGTTGCCCGCGACCGACGCCAGCGTGTTCGTCCTGGACGACGAGTCGGCCTGGGCCGACCAGCCGGCGAATGACCCGACTCCGATGGGCGGCCCGGCCAACCTGGCGTACGTCATCTACACATCCGGCTCCACCGGCCGGCCCAAGGGCGTGCCGAACACCCATCGGGGCATTGTCAACCGCCTCGACTGGATGCAGCGCACCTATCACCTCGGCGCCGACGACGCGGTGTTGCAGAAGACCCCGGCCAGCTTCGACGTGTCGGTGTGGGAATTCTTCTGGCCGCTGCGCGAGGGCGCCCGGCTGGTGCTGGCCGATCCGGGCGGTCACAAGGATGCCGGCTACCTGCGCGACCTGCTGGTCACCGAGCGGGTCACCACCGCCCACTTCGTACCGTCGATGTTGACGGTCTTCCTCGCCGAGGACGGCGTCGAGGCGGCCACCGCGCTGCGCCGGGTGATTTGTAGCGGCGAGGAGTTGCCGCTCGCGGCAGCCCGGCAATTCACCGCCCGGTTGCCCGGTTGCGGCCTGCACAACCTGTACGGGCCGACCGAGGCGGCAATCGACGTCAGCGCGTGGACCTGCGACCCGGCATTGCTGGCCAGTCTGACCAGCGTGCCGATCGGCGCACCGATCAGCAACCTGCGCCTGCACGTGCTGGACGCCTGGGGCAACCCCTGCCCGGTCGGTGTCGCCGGTGAGCTACACATCGGCGGCGTCGGGCTGGCCCGTGGGTACCACCGCCGAGCGGCGCTGACCGCCGAGCGGTTCGTGCCGGACCCGTTCGCCGCCGAGCCGGGCGCCCGGCTGTACCGCACCGGCGACCTGGCCCGCTGGCGGGTCGCGCCCGGCGGCCAGCCGGGCGGTGTGCTCGAGTTCCTCGGCCGGATGGACCACCAGGTCAAGCTGCGGGGCCTGCGTATCGAGCTGGGCGAGATCGAGAGCGCGTTGCGCGCCCAGCCCGGCGTGACCGAGGCCGTCGTGCTGGTCCGTGAGGACACCCCCGGCGACAAGCGCCTCACCGGGTACGTGGTCGGCGCGGCCGAGCACGACGCGTTGAAGGTGGCGCTGAAGGAGACCCTGCCCGAGTACATGGTGCCGGCGGCGTTCGTCACCGTGGACGTGTTCCCGCTGACCCCGAACGGCAAGCTGGACCGTCGGGCGCTGCCCGCGCCGGTGGTCACCCGCGCCGAGTCGGTGGCGCTCGTCGAGCCGCGCGATGACACCGAGCGGATGCTCGCCGGGATCTGGTCCGGCATCCTCGGTGTGGACGCCCTCGGCATCGACGACGACTTCTTCGACCTGGGCGGGCACTCGATGCTCGCGACCCAGGTGGTGGCGCGGATTCGCAAGGCCGAGCACGGCGGCCGGCCGGTCGGTGTGATGGACCTGTTTCAGCAGCGCACGATCCGCGATCTGGCCGCCTTCATGTCCGGCGGCGACGATGGCGACGAGCCGCGCCGGCTGCTCTACGAGCTGACCAAGCCGGCCCCGGCGGCGCGGCGGGTCATCACCTACGTCTGCGTGCCGTATGGCGGTGGCAGCGCGATCGTCTACCAGCCTCTCGCGGACGCGCTGCCAGCCGGGCACGCGCTCTGGTCCCTGGCCATCCCCGGGCACGATGTGGGGCTCACCGAGGCCGCGCTGCCGTTCGACGAGCTGACCACCCGCGTCGCCGAGGAGATCCTGGCGCGTGTTGAGGGCCCGCTGGCCCTGTACGGGCACTGCGGGGTAGGCAGTGCGATCGTCGCCGAGGTGGCCCGCAAGGTGGAGGCTGCCGGCAGGGAACTGACGGCCCTCTACATCGGTGCGATGTTCCCGTTCGCCCGCCCGAAGGGCCTGTTCGCGGCGGTGCGTACCCGGCTCGAGAAGTTGCGCAGCAACCGGCACTACGCGAGCTGGCTCAAGTCGATGGGGGTCGACACCAACGAGTTGGACCCGGAGCAGGCCGATCGGATCATCAGCAACATGCGGGCCGACTCCCGAGCCTCGGAGGAATACTTCACAGACCTGCTCGACCGGCGTGCGGTGAAGCTGCGCGCCCCGATCATCTCGGTGGTCGGCTCGGAGGACCCGGTCACGGACTACCACACCGAGCGCTACGCCGAGTGGCAGTTCCTCAGCGACCGGCTGGGGCTGGTGGTGCTGGATCAAGCGGGGCACTTCTTCCTCAAGTATCGGGCGCAGGAGTTGGCCGAGATCGTCACCCAGGTGCATCCGGCGCTGGTCGACGGTGACGTGTCCGCGTTGACGACGCAGGCCCGCGGTGAGGACGCCGCGTGGGTGGTGGCCGACGCCCGGGGCGTCGACTCCGTCACCACCCCGGCGCAGCCGGCGGTCCAACCGAGCATGGCCCGGTTCGTGGCGGTGACCGTCGGGCAGTTGGTCTCCACCACGGGCTCGGCGCTGACCGCGTTCGCCCTGCCGATCTGGCTGTTCACCCGTACCGGCTCGGTAGCCAACCTGGGTCTGCTCTGGGCGCTGGCGCTGATCTGCGGGGTGCTGATGCTGCCGGTCGCCGGGGCGATCACCGACCGGGTCAGCCGGCGAAAGATCATGATGATCGCCAGTTGCAGCGCCGGCACGATCCAGCTGGTGCTCGCCGCGCTGCTCTGGACCGGCAACCTCGCGCTCTGGCACATCTACCTTCTGGTGGCGCTGAGTCAGGTGGCTGCGTCGTTCCAGCGCATCGCGTTCCAGTCGGCGGTGCCGCAACTGGTGCCCAAACGCTACCTGGGGCACGCGATGGGCATCACCCAACTCTCCAACGGCTTCGCCCTGCTGCTGATGCCGGTCTTCGCCGCGGGCCTGCTCGCCGCCATCGACCTCAAGGGCATCCTGCTGCTGGACGTGGCCAGCTACCTGGTCGCGGTGGTCACCCTGGCCGTGGTCCGCTTTCCCGACCTGCTCGGCTGGCGGCCCAAGGAGCGGCTGCTCGTGGCCATCGCCAACGGCCTGCGCTACTCGTGGCGACACCGCGGCTTCCGTCTGATGCTGGGATACTTCGCGTTAGGCAACATCTTCCTGGCCCCGGCCCTGGTGCTCGTCACCCCGCTGGTGCTCTCCTTCGGCAGCGCCACGCAGGTGGCCCAGGTGGCCCTCGCCGAGGCGCTCGGCGCGGTTGCCGGTGGCGTACTCATGGCGCTGTGGGGCGGCCCTCGACACCGGCGCATGGTCGGTGTGCTGATCGGTAACCTCGGCACCGCGCTCGGCTGCGTCCTCGTCGGCTTGGACGCGTCGGTCGTGATGATCGGCGTCGGAGCGTTCTGGTTGGCCATGTCGATGACCACCGCGCAGTCCATCTACGCCACCATCGTCCAGGTCAAGGTGCCGCAGCGCTTCCATGGCCGCGTGTTCAGCCTCAACCAGACCATCTCCTGGTCGACACTGCCGATCGGTTTTGCGTTGCTCGCTCCGGCGGCCACCAGCCTGTTCGAGCCGATGCTCGCCCCAGACGGGGTGCTCGCCGGGTCGGTGGGCGCGGTGATCGGAACTGGCGAGGGTCGGGGCATCGGCTTCGCGTACGTCTGCCTCGGTGCGGCGCTGATCCTGATCACCCTGGGCGGCTTCTCGATCCGGCTGCTGCGCCGCTTCGACCTGGAGGTGCCGGACTCGCTGCCCGACGACCTGATCGGCGCCCAGGAGCGGGAACGCCGGCTCGCGGCCCGCGCCGCGCAGCGCGAGGAGGAGCAGGTGCCGGCAGGGGGCTGAGTGGAACTTCTCACGGAGGCGGCGAGATGTCACAGCTCCGGGTTCAGCTCGGCCCCCGACTGTAGGTAGGTGAGTGCCGTCGGCGTCGCGACCTCCCACGGTTCGTCGCGCGACGGCGGATTCTGACCTGACCGCGGCCCGCCCCGGCTCGGTCCGGCCCTGGCGCTCGTGTCGGGATTGTCCGGACTGGTCGGGTTGTGGCATGGTACGAGTGCTCGGTGGATCCTGCTGGTCGCCGCCAACCCGACGTCACCCGCCCACGGCGTGAGCGGGTGACGGGACGGGTCAGGGCGTCCGCTGCCCGGGTTCGCGGTCGCGGTGGTCGGGCCGGGCGGCTGCGGCTCAGTCAGCTGGAAGTCGCACTGGTGATCTCGGTGCAGGCGGGCCTCGCTGCGGCGCTGGCCTGGGCGATCGGGCACAACGTGCTGGGTAACCCCGCGCCGATCTTCGCGCCGTCGGCGGCCGTGGGCACGATCGTCGCCGCGCTCGGTCAACGCGCCCATCGCACGATCGAACTGCTGGTCGGGGTCGGTCTCGGTATCGCCACCACCGACTTCCTGCTGTCCTTTCTGGGCACCGGGTTCTGGCAGACCGGGTTCGTCGTCGGGTGCGCGATCTTCGCCACGCTCGTGCTGTTCGGACGCAGCGGTGCCGCCGTCGGTCAGGCTGGTGGTACGGCGGTGCTGCTCGCCGCTCTCAGCCCCGCCCAGCAGGATCTTGAGTGGCCCCGGATCGTCGAGGCGATGGTCGGTGGCGTGGTGGGTCTGGTGGTGGTCGCGGTGCTGGTGCCGTTGAACCCGATGCGGATCCTCGACCGGGACGCCGCGCCGATCTACCAGTGCCTCGCCCGGCAACTGCGGGAGGTCTGCGCCGCGCTGCACACCGGGGATCAGCAGCGGGCGGTCCGCGCGTTGGACGCGCTGCGCGCCATGGGCCCCGACCTCGAACGGATGCACCAGGCGCTGAGCGGCGCCGAGGAGGTGGTGAGCCTCGCGCCCGCCCGATGGCTGCGCCGTCAGGATGTGGAGCGATTCGCGCGTGCCAGCCAACACGTGGAACGCGTCATCGAACACAGCCGGGGAGTGGCCCGCCGGTCGGCGTTGGCGATGCAGTACAACGAGCCGATCCCCGCGGACCTGCCGGTCAGCGTCGGAAGGCTCGCCGACGCGGTCGAGCTGCTGCGCCGGGAGCACCGCGCCGGGCGGCCGACCGAGCGCACCCACCAGGCCGTACGAGACGCCGTCTACCAGGCCGGACGCGCCCGGGCGCGGGGCGTGGACGAGTTCGGCGATGCGGTGGTGACCCAGCTGCGCACCGCCGCCAGCGACCTCCTGCGCGCCACCGGATGCGATCCGAGCACCGCCAACCAGGTGGTGCGGGAGGCCGAGCAGCGCGGCGAGGGATCCCTCGGATCGGGTGGCGCATCCTCCTGAGGACCTGCCCGGGCCGGCCGGGTGTCAGCCCAGCAGAGCCTCGGTGACGTCGGACCGGTTGAGTGCCGCCACGCACCAGGCGAAGTGGCCGTCCTGACCCGTCGGGTCGTAGGCGTTCGCCGTGATCAGCGAATAGGCGGCCCGGTAGACGAGCAGCGCCGCGCGGTCAGCGCCCAACCGCGCCTCGATCCGGTCGAGGAGGTCGCGTTCGACCTGCGCCGCCTCCGGCCCGTACATGTCGAAGATGGCGGCGGTGACCGCCGCGTCGAACGCCGGGTCACCCTCGGTGGTGAGGAAGCCCCAGTCCAGCACCGCGCTGGGTCGGCCCGAGGCCTCGACCAGGATGTTCCCCGGGACCAGGTCACCGTGCAGTACCGCACGCCGGCCACTGTCGACCTCGACGAGGCGGCTGGACAGCGCCGCGGCTTTCCGCTCGAAGTCGACGACGGCTCCGCTCAGCACCTGTCGGAAACGCGCGCCCCGGCGCTCGGCGAGGCGTGCGAGGGCGACCGCGAAGCCCTCCCCGGCGCTGAACAGCGGGGAGTCCTCGCCCAGGACGGTCATCTCCCGGGCCGCCTGGAGACCACCGCCGGTCGCGAGCGCGGCGACGATGTCGACGACGATGGCGTACGCGTCCTCGCGGGACACCGCGCCGGCGGCGAGCGCGGCGGCCAGTGTCGTTCCGGTCAGCCTCCGCTCGATGGTGACGACTCGACCTCCCACCGATTCCACCTGCGTGATCCGCGGCACCTGGAACGTCAGCGGCTTCGCGGCCAGGGCGTCGTAGAACGCCGCCGCCCGGCGGGACGACTCGACCGACCCGGCGAACCAGATCTTTGCCACCCGAGAGTCGTCTACCTCGTAGACCGCGCCCTCCATGCCCTCGCCCAGCAGCTTCGGGGTGGCCGTGCCGATCCACTGCCGGAGCACCCCGGCCGCCTGGTCCTCCGCGAGGTAACTCATGCCTCGGCCACCTCCTCGGGCTCGGCGACCCAGGCGGAGAAGACCGGCAACCCGTGCCACGGGCCGGTGACGCCGTCGGCCCGGGCGTCGGTGGCGACCGCCACCACGGCGTACGGGTGGCCGAAGCGCAGCTCGGCGGTGCGGGCCACACCCTCCGGGGGCAGGCTGGTCAGCCCGAACATGCCGGTCACCGCCGCCGCCTCGAAGCCGTACCTGTCGAACCGGGCCACCGCCGTCTGCCGTGCCTCGAAGTGCTCCACCGGCAACGCCATCGCCGTCGCCAGTGTGGCCGCCACGGCCGGGAAGCCGAGCGCCGGGGCGGTCAGGTCGTGGTCGCTCCGGGCCGACCAGCAGGGGAGGACGGCGGTGTGCCGCTCCTCGCGGCCGTCGCGAGCCCGCGTGCGTACCCGCTCCTCGGTGAGCGTCCACAGCGGAGTCTCGCCGAGCGGCAGATCGAACAGTGAGCGGCTGCCCGCCGGTTGCGCGCCGTCGGCCGCGCCGGCGCTGAGGTCGTACGCGACGGCCAGCACCTCGGCCGGTGGCACCTGCGGCGAGGCGGCCACCGAGAGGACCACCAGGCCCGCGCCGTCGGTCTTCTGGGCCGGTGCGGCGTGCACGATCACGTCACCGGCTCTCGCGGTGGACACGATGGCGCACCGGTGGCCGTGGCTCGGACTGCGCAGCGCCCGCCGTAGCTCGCCGGCCCACGGGCTGTCAGCGCCGAGCGCGCGTGCGTCGGCGACGTCGAACGGGGTCGCCCAGGACACCCGGGTGGCCAACGCGCTGGCCAGGGCGAAGACCACGTTCGGGCTGACCTTCAGGGGGAACGTGTCGATCAGGCCGAGGGTGTGCTCGCGCGCCCAGGCGTCCAACCCGGCCTGGTTTGGTAGCACGCCGACCTCGGTCGTGCGGGGCAGCGCGGCCCGCCACGCCGCCGGCCCGTCGTCGCCCAGCCCCGACCGGTGCCAGAGCGCGGTGGCGGACCCGACCAACGGGTGCGGCGCGTCCAACAGCGTTCGGGCGACCTCGGCCGCGCTCGGCAGGTCGGTGCCCAGGGCGCGGGCCAGCTCCGCGGCTGCTCCCTGGGCGGCGGCCGGCCCGGTCGCCGCTGTGGCACCGACCGCGAGCAGCAGCCAGGCACCGAGCGGGGAGGCGACGTGGTGCCGGTCGCCGGCCGTGGCGTGCAGCCGCGCGGCGTACGCGGACAGCGGCTCGCGCAGATCGGTCGTCATGCCCCCACTCTGCCCGTTGGTCTGGCTCACGACCACAGCTCGAACGGCTCGTCGATCTCCGTGCCGGCGAGAAAGGGGGTGATCAGCCGAGGGAGCTGCCCGGGGTAGAACCGCTCCCGACTGGCCACTACCTCCGGCAACGGCCACCAGCGGAAGCTGAAATAGTCCTCCAGTTCGTAGTCGAGCCGGTGTGTCTCGTCCACGTCCGGGCCGGGGCCGGCCAGTCGTACCGCGACGACGACCTCATCCTGGACGTGCCGCAGCTGGCGGTGCAGGAAGCTCGCCCGCCGCCGCCACACCGGCGCGCCCACCTGGTCGGCGGTGATCACGATGCCGGTCTCCTCCCGCAGCTCCCGCACCGCCGTGTCGCGATAGGTCTCACCGGGATCCATGCCACCGCCCGGCAGCTCCCACCAGGTGCCCAGCCGGGCGTGGTCCGGGTCGCGGGTGTGGAACAGCAACACCCGGTCGGTGCCGTCGGTGACCACCACCCGCACCGCGCGTCGCTCCAGGATCGGCAGGTCGCGGGGCAGCTCGTTCATCGGGCCAGTCTGTCGTACCGCCCACTTCGGCGGCGGGTAGGCTGCCCGCCGTGGCTGGTCTGTTGAGGAATGTCGCGGCGCGTATCTCTCGGGTCGGTGCGGTGATCCCGTCGCCCCGGCGTACCGGGCCGGCGCCCGCGCAGGTGGCCCGCCGCCGTCAGGTGAGCGCGTTGCAGCGTCGGGAGCTGACCTACGCTCCGGAGCGTGACGGTCAGGCCGACCCGGGCGAGATCGTCTGGACGTGGGTGCCGTACGAGGACGACCCCCGCCAGGGCAAGGACCGGCCGGTGCTTGTCGTCGGGCGGCACAGCCGGACCCTGTTCGGGTTGATGTTGTCCAGTCAGAGCGAGCGGGACGGGCAGCGGCACTGGTTCGCGCTCGGGCCGGGTGAGTGGGACCGCGACAACCGGCCGAGCTGGGTCCGGCTGGACCGGGTGCTCACCATGCGCGAGGACAGCATCCGCCGGGAGGGTGCCGTGTTGGATCGGCCCCGGTTCGACCGGGTCGGGCAGGCGTTGCGCGCCGGCTACGGCTGGCGCTGACCGCCGCCGGGCTGCCCCAGCGGTGGGGCCGCCCGACGGTGAGGCGACTGGCGGTCAGGTTCACTCAGTGCTCGGGCCGACCGCGGCCCCCTTCGCGTCCGGCGGCGGGTAGGGCTGGTCGGCGAGGAGCCGGGCCAGGTGTGCGGTGTTGAGCGCCAGGGCCTTCGTGGTGCGGCCGGTGGTGTCGGGCTTGGGGCCGGCGTCGCGGTAGTCCACAGTCTGCAGTGCCTCGCCGACCCAGTAGGTCGCGGCGGCTGCGGCGATGGTGAACCCGACCTCGTTGAGTGCCTGCTGCACCTGGCCGATGGTGTGGTGGGCGCCGTCCTCGTTGCCGACCACCGCGACACCGGCGACCTTGCCGTAGGTGAGGAGCCGGCCCTCGGCGTCGGTCTCGGAGAGTTCGGCGTCGAGGCGTTCGAGGACCATCTTGCAGACGCTGGAGGGCTGACCGAGCCAGATCGGCGTGGCGATGATCAGCACCTGGGCTGCCATCAGCTTGGCGCGGATCGCCGGCCAACCGTCGCCGTCGCCCTCGTCCGTGGACACCCCGAAGCGCACGTCGTGATCGACGACACGTACCAGTTCGCCCTCCACGCCCTGCCCGGCCAACTCGGCGAGCACTTCCCGGGCGAGCTGCTCGGCGCTGGACGGTGTCGGCGACGGCTTGAGGGTGCAGTTGAGTACGAGGGCGCGGATTGTCGCCACGTCGGTTCCTCTCGGCGGTCGTGATTCGAGTACTGGCTTGCCATACCCGGATAGGACGTCTCAGAACACCCCGGCGACCGGCAAAATCGCTGGGCCGGTGGCCGGAGCGCTGGCATGGTGTCCGCATGGTGCAGGACGTCGCGCGGCAGGTGGCCGAGCAGGTGCGGGCGGGCTTCGGCCTACGGCTGTCCACGATGGAGCCTGTCACGTCCGGCGCGGACCAGTACGCCCGACTGTGGCTCGCTCAGGCCGCCGACGGCTCTCGGTACGCGGTCAAGCTGAGCGGTGGCGGCACCCCGGCCGGCCTGGTGGTGACGGCGTACCTGGCCGAACAGGGCGTGCCCGGCATCGTCGCGCCGCTGCGGGCCGACGACGGACGGCTGTCGGTCGACCATGACGGCCGCCGCCTCTCGGTGGTGCCGTGGGTCTCCGACCAGCGGGCGCTCGACGCTCCGATGACCGGCGCGCACTGGCGCGCGTACGGTGAGGTGCTGGCCGCGGTGCACGAGGTGCCGGTGACCGACGAGCTGAGCCGGCTGCTACCGGCGGGCGGTGCCGCGTACCCCTCGATCGTGACCGCGACCCGGGCGATGGCCGCGCGGCTGCGCGACCCGGCCTCGGCCGACCTCGCGGACCCGCTTGTCGCGGAGCTGGCGGGGGTGTGGTCCGCGCTGGCCGACCGGCTGGGGGTGCTGACCCGTGAGGTCGAGCGCCGCGCCGTCGACCAGCGCGACCGACCCGACCCGAACGTCGTCTGCCACGGCGATCCGCATCTGGGCAACCTGCTGCTCGGCGCGGACGGGCAGGTCTGGTTGATCGACTGGGACGACGCGGTGCTCGCCCCGCCCGAGTGCGACCTCATGTTCGTCCTCGGTGGGGTGCTCGCCTTCGCGCCGATCACTCCCGAGCAGCAGCAGGCCGTGCTCGCCGGCTATGGCAGGACCGATGTCGACAGGGTGCGCCTGGCCTGGTTCCTCGCGGTCCGCGCGCTTGACGACCTCAGCGACTGGACCCGCCAGGCGGTGGACCTCGACGCGGCGGCTGCCGACCGGGGCCGGGCGGCGCGGATCGTGCGGGGGCTGGTGTCACCGGTGGGTCTGGTCACTCTCGCCGATACGGCGTTGCGCGACAGTGACCGGCGGGGCCGAGCGGCGACCACGTCGTCTACGTCGGACAAAAAGTAAGGCAAAGAGCGGATTCGCTCTCTGCCACCTCCAACATATATCGCACCGGGGGCCTTGCGGCAAGACCCGGGTGGTGCCGCAGAATCTCCAGCCGACGCCCAAATCTGGGAAAATCGGGGGATTCCATGATCGATGTCATCATTGCCGGCGGCGGACCGACCGGCCTGATGCTGGCCAGTGAGTTGCGGCTGCACGGGCTGCACCCACTCGTGATCGAGAAGGAGACCGAGCCGACCAGCTACGTCCGCGCGCTCGGCCTGCATGCCCGCAGCATCGAGGTGCTGGACCAGCGAGGTCTGCTGGAGCGGTTCCTCGCCCTCGGGCAGCAACACCCGGTCGGGGGCTTCTTCGCCGCGATTCCCAAGCCGTCGCCGGGCGGGCTGGACACCGCACACGCGTACGTCCTCGGCATTCCGCAGACCACCACCGACCGTCTCCTGAGCGAGCACGCCAGCGAGGTCGGCGTCGAGATACGGCGCGGCAGCGAACTCGTCGGGCTGAGCCAGGGCGACCACGGGGTGACAGTGCGGCTGGCAGATGGCACGCAGTTGCGTACGCGCTACCTCGTCGGCTGCGACGGCGGTCGCAGCACCGTACGCGGGCTGCTCGGTGTCGGCTTTCCCGGCGAGCCCAGCAGCGTCGAGACGCTGCTGGGCGAGATGGAGGTGGGCGTGCCGCCGGAGACGGTGGCCGACGTGGTGGCCGAGGTCCGCAGGACCCACCTCCGATTCGGTCTCGGGCCCCTCGGAGGCGGGGTGTACCGCGTCCTCGTCCCGGCCGAGGGGGTGGTCGAGGACCGCACGGTCCCACCGACCATCGACGACTTCAAACACCAACTGCGGGTGTACGCGGGCACCGACTTCGGTGTCCACTCACCGCGCTGGCTCTCCCGCTTCGGTGACGCCACGCGGCTGGCCGAGCGTTACCGGGTCGGGCGGGTGCTGCTGGCCGGCGACGCGGCGCACATCCACCCGCCGACCGGCGGGCAGGGGCTCAACCTCGGCATCCAGGACGCGTTCAACCTCGGCTGGAAACTGGCCGCCGAGCTCAACGGCTGGGCGCCGGAGGGGCTGCTGGACAGCTACCACAGCGAACGGCATCCGGTGGCCGCTGACGTGCTGAACAACACCAGGGCGCAGATGCTGCTGCTCTCACCCGAGCCGGGGCCGCGGTCGGTGCGCCACCTGTTGTCGGAGCTGTTGGACTTCGAGGACGTCAACCGGTACCTGATCGAGAAGATCACCGCGATCGGGGTCCGCTACGACCTCGGCGCGGGCCACGACATGCTCGGGCGCCATATGCGTGACGTACGGCTGAAGCTGGGGCGCCTCTACGAGCTGATGCACGGCGGCCGCGGCCTGCTGCTCGACCAGACCGGCCAGCTCTCGGTCTCCGGCTGGGCGGAGCGGGTCGACCACGTCGTCGACGTCAGCGAGGAGTTGGCGGTCCCTGCCGTGCTGCTACGGCCCGACGGTCACGTGGCGTGGGTCGGCGACGACCAGACCGACCTGCTCAGCCAACTGCCCAGGTGGTTTGGCGCGCCTGTCACCTGAACTGTCAGCGCTCCGCGAGGAACGCGCTGTCGACCAACTGGCGGGGCGACCGGGCGCCACCGAGGCTCTTCGCCTGGTACATGGCCGCGTCGGCGCGGCTGAGCGCGTCGGTGAGCTGGGCCGGGCCGGTCACCGGGGCGAGCCCGACGGAGGCGGTGACCCGTACGCTGCACCCGCTCAACCGGATCGGCGCGGCGACGGTCTCGGCGAGCCGGCGGGTGGAGTGATCGATCCAGCGCCGGTCGACGGTGGGGCTGGAGAGCAGGCCGGCGAACTCGTCGCCGCCGAGGCGGGCGACGAGATTGTCACCGGCGAAGCCGGCGAGCCGTTCGGCCACGCTGATCAGCACCTGGTCGCCGGCGGCGTGCCCGTACCGGTCGTTGATCTGCTTGAAGTCGTCCAGGTCGAGCACCACGGCGATCAGCGGCTGGCCGGCGGCGTCGGTGAGTAGGGCGGCTGCCAGGCGGTAGAAGGCGCGGCGATTGGGCAGCCCGGTGAGCGGGTCGTGACTGGCGGCGTGCCGTTCGGCGGCCAGCTCTGCCTGGAGGTGGCTGATCTCGGCCTCGGCGCGCACCGCCCGTCGGCGTAGTTGCCAGGAGGAGAGCAGCGCGCCGGCTGCGCAGACGCCGGAGGCGACACTCATCGGATCCGGCACGAACCCTCCCATCGCCGCGACCGCCTCCAGCCTTCGGTTGACGCGGCGCGCCGCGTCGGGCCCAGTTTTGCCTGATCGTCGCCCGTCTGGGGGTAACACAAAGTGAACGGATGGGCACCGATCATGTGCGTTATCATACTCGCCGTCGGGTGCAGATGCAATAGCAGATGCACGTGCAGAACCGTCCAATGTCGATACCGCACCCCCTCGCCGTTACCGCTCCTCCCACGGCCACCGGCGGGCTCGTAACAGAAAGACGCCTTCATGCAGCAGCCACCCAATGGCGTACCGATCCACCAGTTGCCTCCGCTGAGCTGGCAGAAGAGTCGCCGCAGCAACCCCAGCGGCAACTGCGTCGAACTGGCCGAACTGCCCGAGGGAGCGGGCATCGCGGTCCGGAACTCACGACACCCGGAGGGGCCGGCGCTGATCTACACGGTCGACGAGATCGCCGCCTTCGTTCTCGGTGCGCGGGACGGAGATTTCGACCATCTGATCAACTGACCGGCCGGGGGTGGGTCGTCCCGGCGACGGGACCGATTCACCGGCGCGGAGGAGTTCACCTCACTGTCGGTCCATGGCATGCTTACACGTCGGCCGGGCCGGGGCGCCCGGCCGTCGTGGGTCGGTGTCCGGAGGTCCGCACGTGACGATGGTTCCCGCCGAGGGTGGCCCGACAACCGGGCCGACCGTGCTGCGCATGCTGCTCGGCGCTCAACTGCGTCGTCTGCGGGAGTCCAGCGGGGTGACCCGGGAGGGCGCCGGCTGGGAGATCCGCTCCTCCGAATCCAAGATCAGTCGAATGGAGCTGGGCCGGGTCGGCTTCAAGGAGCGCGACGTCGCCGACCTGTTGACGCTCTACGGCGTCACCGAGGAACACGAGCGTGACGCGCTGCTCAAGCTCGCGCGGGACGCGAACAGCCCCGGCTGGTGGCACCGCTACGGCGACGTGCTGCCGTCCTGGTTCCAGTCGTACCTGGGCCTGGAGGCCGCCGCCGCACTGATCCGCAGCTACGAGGTGCAGTTCGTGCCCGGCCTCCTGCAGACCCGGGAGTACGCCCGGGCGGTCGTGCTGCTCGGGCACGGCGCGGCCGGCCCGGGTGAGATCGACAGGCGTGTCGCGCTGCGGATGCAGCGTCAGCAGTTGCTCCAGCGGAGCAATCCGCCGCAGCTCTGGGCCGTGGTGGACGAGGCGGCGCTGCGCCGACCCATCGGCGGTGCCGAGGTCATGCGGGGCCAGCTCACCGCGCTCATCGAGGCGACCAAGTCGCCGCACATCCGGCTCCAGGTCATTCCATTCGCCGCCGGTGGCCACGCCGCCGCTGGTGGCGCCTTCACCATCCTGCGCTTCGGCGACCAGGAGCTTCCCGACATCGTCTACATCGAACAGCTCACCAGCGCCATCTACCTCGACAAGCGCGACGACCTGGACTACTACGCGGTGGCCATGGAGCGGCTCTGCGTCGAGGCCGAGCCGCCGGAGCGTACGGCGGAGATCCTCAGCCGCCTTCTGGACGACACCTACCCGGCCTGACTCTCGACCGCGCCGGCCCCACAGGGCGGATTCTCAGCTGACGTATTGACCGACGCGGACCCGTCGGGCTAGTCTCTGTATCGATACAGACTGAATCGATGCAGAGGGGTGCCGGTGAAGCCAACACTGCAAGCCGTGGCCGACGCCGTGGGCGTCTCCCGCAGCACGGTGTCCAACGCCTACAGCCGCCCCGACCAGCTCTCCGCAGCCCTGCGCGAGCGGATCCTGGACGCCGCCCGGCAACTCGGATACCCCGGCCCCAACCCCACCGCGCGCTCCCTGCGCCGGGGCTTCGTCGGGTCGATCGGAGTGCTGTTCACCTCGCAACTGTCGTACGCCTTCACCGACCCGTTCGCGGTCCGCTTCCTCGCCGGTGTCGGCGCGGCCGCCGAGCGGCACGGCACGAGCATGCTGCTGGTGCCGCTGCCTCCGGCGGTGACCGACGCCCGGCGGGCCGTGGAGAACGCCGCCGTCGACGGGTTCTGCGTCTACTGCGTCGCCGACGAGGAATGGGCGCTGGACGTGATCCGCCAACGTGGGCTGCCGTTCGTCAGCACGGCCGCCCGCGACGACGCCGGCGCCGACGAGCGGTTCGTCGGCATCGACGAGCGGGCCGCCGCGCGCAGCGTCGCCGCGCACGTCGCCGGGCTCGGGCACCGTCGGGTTGCGCTGCTCGCCGACTCCGTGCTGCCGGACGCGCCGCCCGGCCCGCTCAGCCTGGCCGGGGTCGACCAGGTGCCGCATCCGACCACCCGAGGTCGGCTCAGCGGGTTCGCCGACGCCTTCGCCGAGGTCGGCGTCGACTGGGCCGAGCTGACAGTGGTCAACGTCCCCGGCAACAGCCGCCCGGCGGCGGCCACCGTCGTCGCCGGGCTGTTCGACCAACCCGCGCCACCGACGGCCGTGCTGGCCGGCTCCGACGTCCTCGCGCTCGGCGTGCTCGACGCCCTGGCCGCACGACCGGCGCATGACCGTCCCACCGTCTCGGTGACCGGCTTCGACGACATCCCCGGGGCCGCCGCGGCCGGCCTCACCACCGTCCGGCAACCGGCCGAGGAGAAGGGCCGGATCGCCGCCGAACTGTTGCTCGACCCGCCCGCGGACGCCGCGGCCGGTCACGTGTTGCTGCCCACCGCACTCGTCGTCCGGGGCTCCACCGGACCTGTCCCGAGGAGTTGACCATGGAACTTCCCACCGGATACATCACCGCCCTCGACGCCATGAACCGGCACGTCAACTCGGCCCGACCGGACGCTCCGGTCCAGGTCGAACACCCCCGCCGGGCCCTGCTCGCCCCGACCCGGCAGGTCACCGCCCTCGCCCTGCGCCGGCTCGCCGACCGCATCCAGCCGCGACCGCTGCCCAGCACCCCGCGCTGCTCCTGACCCGCACCAATCCCATTCCGGTACGCACGGGACGAACAGTGTGGGGCCGGGCACGGAGAGTGGTCGAGGGCGGCGTTGCCAGGCAGACTGGTGAAGCCATGTCACCGCTCATGCCCACTCTCCGCCTCCACGACCGCTACGTACTGCACGAGCGGATCGGTCTCGGTGGCATGTCCGAGGTGTGGCGAGGCGACGACGAGGTGCTCGGACGGCCGGTCGCGATCAAGGTGCTCGCCGGGCAGTTCGCCACCGACCCACAGCTGCGGGCCACCATCCAACGCGAGGCCCGCGCGGCCGCCCGGCTGACCCACCCACACGTCACCCAGGTGTACGACTACGCCGAGGCGACCCTGGCCGGCGGCGTCGTGGTCCCGTACCTGGTGATGGAGCTTGTCGACGGTCACAACCTGGCCGACCGGCTCCGGTCCGGGCCGCTGCCCTGGCCGGAGGCGGTCCGGGTGGCCGGGCAGATCGCCGCCGCGCTGGCCGCCGCGCACCGCATCGGCGTCGTGCACCGCGACGTCAAGCCCGGCAACGTCATGCTCACCGACACCGGCGCCAAGGTGCTCGACTTCGGCATCGCCGCGCTCGGCGGCCTCGACAGCCAGTCCGGCGAACCGCTGATGGGCACCCCCGCCTACTTCGCCCCGGAACGGCTGACCGCAGGCCCGCCCGACCCGGCGAGCGACGTGTACGCCCTCGGCGCACTGCTCTACCGCACCCTCACCGGGCGGGCGCCACTGCCCGTGCAGAGCTGGGAGGACGCGCTGGAGGTGCACCGGCGGGGCACCCCGGTGCCGCCGCTGCGGGTGCCCGGCCTCCCCGCCGACATCGCCGAGCTGACCGTCGCCTGCCTGGCCGCCAACCCGGCAGACCGGCCGAGCGCCGCGCACCTGGCCCGCCGGTTCGGCGCCGGTCAGCCGGTGGAGCCACCCACCGAGCTGCTGCGCATCCGGCCAGCCGCCCACCCGCCCACCCTGATCGACAGGTCGGTGGCCGCCCGCCCCGTCCCGGTTGCCGCCCCGCCGGCCCGACGCCGAACGCGTCGGCCTCTCGCCGCGCTCGTCGCCGCCGTGCTCGCCGTACTGGTCGGCGTCGGCGCCCTGCTCGTGGAGAATCCGCTCGGCAGGCCGGGCACCCCGGACCCAGCCGAGGTCGCCGACGCACCGTCGACCTCCGCCCCGGCGGCGCCCACGCCCACGACACTCTCGCCGACGCCGGCCGCACCTCCCTCGCCCTCTGCCACCAGCACCGCGCCCCCGAGCGTCGGGCAGCAGATACCGGTCAGCTTCCGGGAGGTGAGCAGCGAGTTCGCCGCCGTCCTGGCCACCGCCGTCGCCCGCGGCGACGTCGACCCGAGGACCGCCGAGGATCTGCGTGACGACCTCGCCGACCTCGACCGCCGCACCCGGGACCGCGCCAAGCGCGTCGCCGACCTGCGGGACCACATCGCCGAGCTGGTGCGGCGGGACCGCCTACCAGCGCAGACGGGCGCGAAACTGGACGCTCTGCTCAGCCGGGCCGGCAGCTTCTCCACCGGCCGTACGGACGACTGATACTCCCGTCAATACCGCTGGCATGATGTCCCGATGCGGACACGTCTGATCTTCGTGCGACACGGCGAGTCGGTCCACCAGCTCGAAGGAATCGTCGGTGGGCCGCGTGGCTGTCGGGGCCTCACCGCCCTCGGCCACGAGCAGGCCCACAACCTGGCCAACCGGCTCACCGGGGAGGTCGCCGCCGACGGACCGGTGGCGGTCTACTCGTCCGTGCTGCGCAGGGCGGTCGAGACCGCGCAACCGATCGGCGCGGCGTTGGGCGTCCGGCCGGTGGCCGACTGTGGTCTCTGCACCTGGCACACACCTCCGTACGCCGACGGCCTGCCGACCGCCCTCTTCCGCACCGACCACGCGGTGCCAGGTGGCGGCGTGTTCCGACCATTCGAGGAGGGCAACGAGAGCTGGGCCGAACTGGTGGTCCGCGTCAGCCGCGCCATCATGGAGATCGCCCACCGGCACCGGGGCTCCACTGTGATCCTGGTCGGTCACAGCGAGACAGTCGAGGGCGGGTTCCACGCGCTCGCGGCGCAGCCGGTCTTCCGGGCGTTCGACCTGGACGTGCCCCCGGCCTCGATCACCGAATGGACCACCGACCACGACCCGGGCGGTTGGCCGCCGGCCCGCTGGACGCTGCGCCGCTTCGCCGACACCGCCGGGTGGCCCAGAGGGTGACCCAGGCCATGCCGTGCGCGACCAGCTCAGGCCCGGCGCCGCGGCTATTCGGCGGCCAGGATCTGCTCGCGCAGGATCTCCGCGTGCCCGCAGTGCTGGGCGAACTCGCGCAGCACGTGCAGGTAGACCCAGCGCAGCGGCAGCGGCCCGCGCCGGTTGCCGCGGAGCAGGTCGTCGAGGCCCAGGCTGGACGTGGCGCGGCGGGAGGCTTCGCAGGCTTCCCGGTGCGCGCGCTGGACGGTGGCGATCGTGTCGGCGTCGTCGAGGATGAACGACTCGTCCGGCGTGGCGGGAATGCCGATCTCCGAGCGGGGTCGACAGGTGACGGCCTCGTCGAACCAGACCTTCTCCACGAACGCGGCGTGCTTCACCAGACCCAGCAGCGTGGTCCGGGACGGCACCAACGACCGGCGCGCCTGCTCCTCGGTCAGCCCGTCCAGGTAGCCGTTGAGCGCCCTGCGGTGCTCGTCGATGAACGCCTCGAACTGCGCCTGAGCTGGCTGGCCGACGACATCATCGGCGAAGGTCGGGGGAAAGGAGGTCATTCCCGAAGCATTCCAAGGTCATCGTCGACGCGCAAACACCATTGCTCAGCCGAAGGAGATCAGAGCGCCGCGCTCGTCGAAGCGGGCGGTGCCCGCCCACGCGATCTCCCAGCGGTTACCCTCCGGGTCGGCGATGTAGCCGGAGCGCCCGCCCCAGGACCGGTCGGTCGGCTCCGCCACCACCGTCGCGCCCGCCGCGACGGCCGCTTCGAACGCCGTGTCGACCTCGTCGCGGCTGTCGACGTTGCAGGCCAGGGTGACCCCCGACCAGCCACCGGCCGGCGCGGGCACGCCCGGCGCCGCCTCGGCGGCCAACTCCGGCAGCGGGTAGAGCGCCAACAGCACACCACCGAGCAGGAAGGCCGACCAGCCGTCGTCACTGGCCGGCAGCTCCGGCCAGCCCAACGACCGGTAGAACGAGCGCAGCGCGGCGATGTCGCGTGCTCCCACTGTGACGACGGACAGTCGGGAGGGGATGGTGCTCATGGGCCGATCCTGCCCGAGACGTACGACAGGTGCCAGGCGTCGCCGTTCAGTCTGCGCGGCCGGAGAAATGGTCGGCGAGCACCGGTGCCAGCACCTCATCAGAAACGCCGTGCCACTCGCCGGGCAGCGTCCGGTGCCGCCCAGCTGGCAACGCTTCGGCCACCCCCTGTGCCCAGCCGTGCAGCCGTGCATCGCTCTGCGCGCTGTCGAGCACCAACGTCGGGATCGTGAGTGTGGTCAGTGCCTCGGCAGGTAGGGCCGTGAGCAGGGTGAGGTCGTACACCAGAGTGTGCGCCAGGGCCTCCATGGCCGGCCAGCCCGGCCCGTCGCGCATCCCGTCGACGAACTCCGCGGGCACACCGATGCTGCGCTGGAAATGCAGCATCGCATCGCCCGGGCGGCCGGCGGCGACCAGCTCGGTGATGTCCGCGGCCAGGCCCGGATCGTCCGTCGACTGCTCGTCCTGCGCGAACGGCGGCTCCAGCAGGGCCAGCCGGGTGACCGACAGGCCGCCGGCCGCGGCGAGTAGCGCCAGCACCGCCCCGGAGGAGAAACCGTAGAGGGCTGCCGAACCGCCGGACGGGCCCTCGATCAGGGCCCGTAGATCCTCCACCTCCCGCTGCGGCGCGTACGGCGACGTGTCGGAGCTCTGCCCCCGGCCCCGCCGGTCATAGGTCAGCACAGTGAACTCCTCGGCCAGGTGGGCCGCCAGCGACCTCATCGGGCCCATCTCGCGGAACCCGCCAGCCGCATCCACCAGGATCACCGCGGGACCGGCGCCGCTGCGCTCGTAGGCGATGATGGTGCCGTCCGCCGAGCGGACCGTGCCGGTCGTCGCCGCCTCGGCCATGCGCTCCTCCTCGTGTCGATGACACTGCCCCACGCTAGGGGATGGGTCCGACGTCGACTGCCCAGTCAGCCGACGCTGACGGTGACCGACTCGCCCGGGTCGGTGCCCGCGCGGGCGTACACCTCGCCGTCCGGCGTCCAGACGCCCGACCGCCCTGCCGCCTCGGTGTAGCCACCGCCGGTCGACCCGGCGAAACTCGCCGTCGCCACCCAGACCCGGTGCGTGGTGGCGACCCGGTGCGCCCGCTGGTCCACCACGGCGGCGTCGCGCGCCAACTCCAGGACGCCCGCCGCGTACACGTCGATCCCGAGCGCGGCCGTCCGGTCCGCGTGCGCGGCCACGCCGGTGTCCTTGCAGATCGCCAGCCCCACCCGCCAACCGTCCACATCGAGCACGACCGGCGCGTCGCCGGGCCGGAAGCGACGGGCCTCCGCGTCCCCCAACCACATCTTCCGGTACGCCACCGTCGCACCGCCGCCGGTCACCGCCAGCATCGCGATGTGGTCGCCCGCGATCGGCGCACCGGCCAGGGCCAACGCGCCAGTCTCGGCGCACGCCTCGACCAGCGGCGCCAACCGCGGGTCGTCGACCGACACGACCGGCGCTTCCAACTCGTACCCGGTCAGCGACAGCTCCGGAAAGACCACCAACCGGGCGCGCGCCGCGCGGACCGCGGCGGCGTGCGCCCGCGCGTTCGCCGCGACATCCAGGGGTACGCACGGCGGCTGCACCACCGCGAGCCGCAGCGGGGTGCGGCTTTCCGCACCCCCACCGGTGTGGTCGACCCGCGCGGCCGGGCGGTCGGCCTCATGGTCGACTCTCAGGATGACTTCGTAACGTGGGCGCATGATTCGAACGTCCCACGCCGTGTTCGCCACCGGAACCCCCGCCGCCGCAGCGGAACCACCGCAGGACGGGATCGTCGGCTACGTCACTGACCTGGTGGAACGACTCGGCGGGCCGGGCGCCGGCCTGGCGGTGGCGTTGGAGAACCTCTTCCCGCCGATCCCCAGCGAGGTGATCCTGCCGCTGGCCGGCTTCGTCGCCGCCCAGGGTCGGATGAGTCTGGTCGGTGCGATCTTCTGGACCACGCTGGGTTCGGTGCTGGGCGCGCTCGCGCTGTACCTGATCGGCGCGGCGCTGGGGCGCGACCGGATGCGCGCCATCGTCTCCCGACTCCCACTGGTGAAGCTCAGCGACGTGGACCGGACCGAGGCGTGGTTCCTGCGGCACGGCGTGAAGGCCGTCTTCTTCGGCCGGATGATCCCGATCTTCCGGAGCCTGATCTCCATCCCGGCCGGCGTGGAGCGGATGCCGGTGACCACGTTCCTGCTCTACACCACGCTGGGCAGCCTGATCTGGAACACCACCTTCGTGCTCGCCGGCTACCTGCTGGGCGACAACTGGCACCTCGTCGAGGGGTACGTCGGCACGCTGCAGAAAGTGGTGATTGTGGTCTGCGTGGCGGCAGCCGCCTGGTTCGTCGGGTCCCGCGTGTTGAAGGCCCGTCGCGCCGCGCGGAACCCCGAGCCGACCGAACCCGAGCAGAGCGCACTGAACGCGATGCCCGATCCGGGCGGTCGCGGCACCCTCTACCGAAGCGGATCGTGGGCCTCCGACGAGCGCTAGTCGACCCCTCTCTGGTTTCCTTTGCTCTGCTTCACCCCAGGCGTCACCCGAGGTCGCCTGCGGGCGTGTCACCTGACGCGGGGCAAGGGGTAGCAGGCGCGGTGCGGAAAGGTGGGCGAGGTGGTGGGGGAACGGCGAACCGGCGGGTGGTGGGGCCGGCTCCGGCTACCGGTCGGCGTCGCCATCGGAATCGCGACGGCCGCCGTCGAGCTCGCCTTCCTCGCCGTCGCGGCCGCCGCGTTCAGCGTGCGCGTGTTCGCGCCCGCGGCCAGCCGTCGGGTCGCTGCCCTGACCGGCAGGTACGGAGGGCTCCTGGTGCGGATGGAACATCGCCGCCTCACCAGGCTGCTCGCCGCAGCGGATCTGCCCGCGCCGAACGCTGTGACGACCCGCCGGCAGGTCGGCTACCTGGCCGCCCGACTGCTACCCGGCACACTCGGCCTGCTGGCGTACGCCGTGCTCGGCGTCGGCGTGGTGCTGGCCGGGATCGTGCTGAGCGCGGCGGTGCGCGGAGAGCTGACAGTGCTCGACACCCTGTCCCAGATCGCCGTGGGGGCGGTGCTGCTACTGCTCAACGTCCAGGCCGTAGCCAGCATCGCCGCGCTGGACATCCGGCTGGCGCGACGCCTGCTCGGCCAGGGAAGTCGTGCGGAGCTGACCCGGCGGGTCCACGAGCTGACCACCAGTCGGGCCGGGGTCATCGCCGCGATCGACGCCGAACGGCAGCGCATCGAACGCGACCTGCACGACGGCCTCCAACAGCGGCTGGTCGCCCTCGGCATGCTGCTCGGCCGGGCCCGGCGTGCGCGCGACGCCGACCGCACGCACGCGCTGCTCACCCAGGCACACGAGGACGTGCAGCGGGCCATCGAGGAGTTGCGCGAGGTCGCGTGGCGGGTCTACCCGTCGGCACTGGACGGCAATGATCTGGGCGAGGTGCTGGCCATCGTCGCCCGCGGCGCCGCGGTGCCGGTGCGGATCCGCTGCGACCTGCCGGTCCGCCCCGACCGGCAGGTCGAGACGGTGCTGTACTTCGTGGCCTGCGAGGCGCTCACCAACGCCGCGAAACACGCCGCCGCTACCCTGGTCACGGTCGATATCGGGGTACAGGATGGGTGGATCCGGATGCGCGTGCACGACGACGGCGTCGGCGGGGCGGAACCGACCGGGCGCGGGTTGTCCGGGCTGGCACGGCGGGTCGCCGCACTGGACGGCCGGCTGCTGGTGACCAGCCCGACCGGCGGTCCGACGACAGTGCTGGCCGAGTTGCCGTGCGACTAGTCCTCGCCGAAGACTCGACGCTGCTCCGGGAGGGCCTGACGCGGTTGCTCGCCGACGAGGACCACGAGGTGCTCGCGGCGGTCGGGACCGCTGACCAGCTCGTCGAGGCGGTCGGCCGATCCCGTCCCGACGTGGTCGTCACCGATGTCCGGATGCCACCCACCCACACCGATGATGGGCTGCGGGCCGCCCTGGAGATCCGTCGTCGGTGGCCCGACACCGGCGTCCTCGTACTCTCCCAGTACGTGGAGCGGCGGTACGCGGGGCGGCTGCTCGCAGACCGCCCCGAGGGGGTCGGCTACCTGCTCAAGGACCGGGTCGCCCAGGTGGACGACTTCCTCGACGCCCTCGACCGGGTCGCCGCCGGAGGCACCGCCCTCGATCCGGAGGTGGTCCGTCAGGTGGTGGCCGGCTCGGAACGGCAAGACCCGTTCGGTCGGCTCACACCCCGGGAACGGGACGTACTGCACGAGATGGCCCAGGGGCACACGAATCTCGCCATCGCCCAGCGGCTGCACGTGTCGCAGAGCGCGGTCGAGAAGCATGTCAACGCCATCTTCGACAAACTCGACCTCGCTCATACCACCGGCTACAGCCGGCGAATCCTCGCGGTGCTGCGCTATTTGGGCACCTGACCCACCGAGAATCGAAGGCCGGGCACGCGCGGGCGGGGCCGGCGATGATCGACTCGGGTTCCTTGATGTCGGGGTGTCCTGGCGTCCGGGATGCCCCGACTTCCGTGAACCCGAGTGGATCACCCCGGTGAGGGGTGGATTGGCACCGTAGGCCGCGTGTCCGTGTGGGCGGTTTGGCCGCTGGTGGGCGGTGTGGGTTGTGACCGGGTGCACCGGTGGGCTGGAATCGTGGGCGGGCGGGGGTCGTTACATACCCTGACGATCGCAGCACCACGACCCGCCGCCCGCCTCGTATGGGGTTGGGATGCAGGTCCGGCGGGTTGGAATGCCGACCCGCGCGCGGTCGTTACACTCCCCACGACCGGCCGCAGGCACCGCCACCACGAGGGTGCCGATGGATGGGCCACCCCCGGAATGACCCCGGTCCGCCGGTCGTTACACAGGGTCCCGGCGCCACGAGCCCCCGGCTCGCGAGGTCGCCGACCCCCCAGACTTTTCCCCTTTGTTTTGTTGCAGCGCCGGACGAGGTGCTCACACCCTGCCGCTGTTCCCCCTTGGTGGTTCGGGTGTTCCTACCCCCGAAGGAGCTACCCCCATGAACACGATCTTCCGTAAGAGCATGCTGTCTGTTGCTGGTCTCGCGTTCGCCGGTGGTGTGTTCGCCGGTCCGATCGCCGCCCACGCCGCCACCCCGGTCGATGCCAAGCCCGTCGCCGTGGCCGTGCAGACCAACGCGCCGAAGCCGCAGGGCGACCAGTCCCACATCAGCCTCAACGACGAGCAGACCGCCAACGTCAAGGCCATCATCGCCGCCACGAAGAAGGCCGGCCTCCCCGAGCGGGCCGCGGTGATCTCGATCGCGACGAGCCTGCAGGAGTCGAAGCTGGAGAACCTCGGCCACCTCGGCGACATGAACGACCACGACTCGCTGGGCCTGTTCCAGCAGCGCCCCTCCAGTGGTTGGGGCACCCCGGAACAGATCACCGACCCGGAGTACTCGACGACCGCGTTCCTCAAGGGTCTGAAGCAGGTCGACGGGTGGCAGGACATGGCCCTGACCGACGCCGCGCAGACCGTCCAGGTCTCCGCCTACCCGGACGCCTACGCCCAGTGGGAGCAGCAGGCCACCGACCTGGTCGCCCAGCACTGGAACAGCTGACCCACACCACAGCACCACCGCACCACCGCAGAACAGCAGAACAGCAGAACAGCAGAACAGCAGAACAGCAGAACAGCAGAACAGCAGAACAGCAGAACAGCAGAACACCGACCGCTGGCCGGCACCCGCAACCCGGGGTGCCGGCCAGCGGCGTTTCCACGTCGGTGCAGCGGGCACATGGCGCGGGCCGCCAACAGCGGATGCCGTGCACGCCGACGCCGACGGGCAAACGGTCTGGTCGGCTGGGTGGCGTGGCGGGTGCGGGAACAACGCCGGGGCAAGGCTGGTTGTGGACAGTGTCGGTGTGACTCAGTGTCCCCGGGCCTCACCTAATATCGCCTTCGCGGAATACCGTTCGGCTGGAGCCGCGTCGTGCCACTCGCCGAGAGGCGACCTGCACACCGACACCAGCGCCGCCCCCGGCCCACCGGCCGGGGGCGGCGCTGTCTGTACCTGTCCGTGGGCGGAACAGCGGCACAATGTGCGGGTGACTGACGCACAGCCGTGGTCCGAGCAGCCGGGCGTACTCGTACTCCCCAGTGGGGCGACGGTGCGCGGACGCCGCGTCGCTGCCGCGACCTCGCCCGCCGACTTCGCCGTGCTGCTGGCCCCTGGTCCGGACCCGGCCTGGCCGCACCGGCGGATCCGGTGGCCCGACTTCTGGGTGCCGCTCGACCGCGCCGACGCCCTCGACGCCCTGCGGGAGGCGCTGCGGCGCGCGCACGACGGGGAACGCGTCGAGGTGGCCTGTCGGGGTGGGGTGGGTCGCACCGGAACGGCCCTGGCCGCGCTGGCGATCCTCGACGGTCTGCCGGTGGAGCGGGCGGTGCCGTGGGTTCGGGCCGGCTACCACCCGAAGGCGGTGGAGACCCCCTGGCAGCGGCGCTGGTTGCGCCGCGTCACCTGACCGCCGCCGGACCACCGCCGCTCGTGTCGGCCCGCCCGTGGCGACGCACGCTGGCCTCGGTGTCAGCCGTGGTCGACCACCGCCGGGTCGGTGACGTACTCGCGGAGGTGGGTGGCGGTGAGGGTGTCGCCGGTGGCGACCAGCTCGGCTGGTGTGCCGGTGAAGACGATGCGGCCGCCGTCGTGGCCGGCGCCGGGGCCGAGGTCGATGAGCCAGTCGGCGTGTGCCATGACCGCCTGGTGGTGCTCGATGACGATCACCGTGTTTCCGGCGTCGACCATCCGGTCGAGGAGGGCCAGGAGTTGGTCCACGTCGGCCAGGTGCAGGCCGGTGGTCGGCTCGTCCAGGACGTACGTGGTGGTCTTCTCGGCCAGGTGGATGGCGAGTTTGAGTCGTTGCCGCTCCCCGCCGGACAGGGTGGTCAGTGGCTGGCCGAGGCTGAGGTAGCCAAGCCCGACGTCGACCAGCCGGCCGAGGATGAGGTGCGCCGGACCGCCAGGGAAGAACGCGTACGCCTCGGTGACGGACATGGCCAGCACCTCGCTGATGTTCTTGCCGCGCAGCGTGTAGGTGAGCACCTCGTCGGTGAAGCGTCGCCCTTCGCAGCGTTCGCAGACGCTGGCGACGCCGGCCATCATCGCCAGGTCGGTGTAGATGAGCCCGATCCCCTTGCAGGCCGGGCAGGCGCCCTCGGAGTTGGCGCTGAACAGCGCGGCCTTGACCCCGTTGGCCTTGGCGAAGGCGGTGCGGATCGGGTCGAGCAGCCCGCTGTAGGTGGCCGGGTTGCTGCGTCGGGAGCCACGGATCGGGGACTGGTCGACGATGACGACCCCGGACCGGCCGCGCAGCGAGCCGTGGATCAGTGAGCTCTTGCCGGAACCGGCCACGCCGGTGACCACGGTGAGCACCCCGAGGGGGATGTCCACGTCCACGTCGCGAAGGTTGTGCAGGTCGGCCTGGCGGATGGCGAGTTGCCCGGTGGGCTGGCGTACCGCGTCGCGCACTGTCACCCGGTGGTCCAGGTGTCGCCCGGTGAGGGTGTCGGAGCGGCGCAGGCCGGGGATGTCGCCGGTGAAGCAGATCCGACCGCCGTCGGTGCCGGCGCCCGGTCCGAGGTCGACGACGTGGTCGGCGATGGCGATGGTCTCCGGCTTGTGTTCGACCACCAGCACTGTGTTGCCCTTGTCGCGCAGCCGCAGCAGCAGGTCGTTCATCCGGGCGATGTCGTGCGGGTGCAGGCCGACTGTGGGTTCGTCGAAGACGTACGTGACGTCGGAGAGGCTGGAGCCGAGGTGCCGGACCATCTTCACCCGTTGCGCCTCGCCGCCGGAGAGGGTCGCCGACTCACGGTCCAGGCTGAGGTAGCCCAGGCCGATCTCGACCAGGGAGTCCAGCAGGTCGCGAAGGTTGGCGACGAGCGGCGCGGCCCCGGGGTCGTGGATGCCCTGGACGAAGGTCGCCAGGTCGCTGATCTGCATGGCCGAGCAGTCGGCGATGGTGTGCCCGGCGATCCGCGACGACAGGGCCGCCGCGTTGAGTCGGGTGCCGCCGCAGTCGCCGCAGCTGGTGAAGGTGACGGCCCGGTCGACGAAGGCGCGGATGTGCGGTTGCATCGACTCGCGGTCCTTGGCCAGCAGGAGCCGCTTGACCTTGACCGCCAGGCCTTCGTAGGTCCAGTTGTTGCTGCCCACCTTGATCTTCGTGGGCGGTTTGTGCAGGAAGTCCTCCCACTGTTGCGGGGTGAAGTCCTGGAGTTTGACGTCCGGGTCGAACAGGCCGGAGCCGACGATGGTCTGCCAGTACCAGGAGCCGACGGCGAAGTTGGGCACCGTGATCGCGCCGTCGTTGAGGGAGCGCTCGACGTCCACCAGTTCGTTGACGTCGAGGTCGGAGACCCGGCCCAGCCCTTCGCAGGTGGGGCACATGCCCTCGGGCAGGTTGAAGCTGAACGCCCCGGCGCCGCCGATGGACGGCTGACCCAGTCGGCTGAAGAGGATCCGCAGCATGGCGTACGCGTCGGTGGCGGTGCCGACGGTGGAGCGGGAGTTGACCCCCATCCGCTCCTGGTCGACGACGATGGCCGCGCTGAGGTTGCGCAACGAGTCGACGTCCGGCCGGTTGAGGTTCGGCATGAACGACTGGAGGAACGCGCTGTAGGTCTCGTTGATCATGCGCTGGGACTCGGCGGCGATGGTGCCGAAGACCAGCGACGACTTGCCCGACCCGGAGACACCGGTGAAGACGGTCAACCGGCGTTTGGGGATGTCGACCGAGACGTTGGCGAGATTGTTCTCCCGCGCTCCGCGTACCTCGATCATGTCGTGGCTGTCGGCGGCGGACCATGCTGGCTGCGACATGCGAACCCTTCACGGAATCGTGGCGGGACTTCGCCCGCCGAGCACTGGCGGGTTCCATTGTCTCATTCATCCCCATGTAGAGACTTTCGCCGAGATCCGAGCGCTGGTTCCGGCAGTACGTCCGGGAAAGTCTCAAATCACGTCGTAAGCGGTACGGTGGCTCGCGTGGACGTCGCCTCGAAGGATCGGCTGCGCGCCGTGGACCTGGCGGCCACCGTCGGGATCTCGGTGCAGCAGGTGCGCAACTACGTCGAGTTGGGCGTGCTGCCGCCGGTGCGCCGCACCACGAGCGGCTACCGGATCTTCACCGCCGAGCACGCCCGGGCGCTGACCGTGGCGCGGCGGTTGGCCGAGGGGCACGGCTGGAGTCGTACCCGGGAGATCATGGCGGCGGTGCACCGGGGTGACCTGCCGGCGGCCCTGGCGGCGCTCGACGGCGGCCATGCCGAGCTGGACCGGGAACGCGCCGAGATCCGCCGGGTGCTCGGCGCCTTCGAGACCGTGCTGGCCAGCCCACCGGCGGCCCGACCCGCACCACGCCACGGCGCCCGCATCGGCGAGGTCGCCGCCCTGGTCGGGGTCCGGACCTCGCAGCTGCGGCTGTGGGAGGAGCGCGAGCTGCTGCGGCCGGGCCGCACCCCGGGCACCAACTACCGGGTGTACGACGAGGCGGAGCTACGCGCCGCGCAGGTCATCGCGTTGCTGCGCCGAGGCGCGTACCCGTTCGAGATCATCGCCGCGGTGCTGGGCGAGCTGCGGACCACCGGCAGCGCTGCGCGGGTCCGCGCCGAGCTGGGCCGCCGCGAGCAGGAGCTGCACACCCGCAGCCTGCGTCGGCTGCGGGGGAGTGCCGCCCTGCACGACTACCTGCTCGCTCGGGGCGACGCGAGTTGACCGGCATCCCGTCCCGCCGGGCGATCGTCGTGACTAGGGTCGGGCACATGAGAGCTGCGCTGCTGGCGGCCACGACGTCCGCCGTCCTGCTCGCTCCCGTGCCGGTCGGTGCGACGGGAGCGTCCGCCGCGCCGACGATGCGCTGCCCCCGACTGCCGGCGCCGGCGGCGTCCCGCCCGCCCCGGCCGTCGCCCCCGCCCGCCGTTCCCGCGCAGCGGATGGTCGGCGGCGGGGCGCTCGACACGGCCGGCCTGGTCGTGCCGGCCGGCGTCGCCGCGCCACCGAGGGTCACCGCCACGTCGTGGCTGGTCGCCGACCTGGACAGCGGCCAGGTGCTCGGCGGCTGCGGCCCCCACGAGTACGGCACACCGGCGAGCGTGCAGAAGCTCCTGCTGGCGGCCACGATGCTGCCCAGGCTCGACCCGAAGCAGACGGTCACCGTCACCGACGCTGACATGAACATCGAACCCGGGTCCTCGGCCGTGGGCCTGGTCGCGGGCGGCCGGTACACCATCGAGACGATCTGGCTCGGGTTGCTGCTCAACTCCGGCAACGAGGCCGCCAACGCGCTGGCCCGACTCGGCAGCGGGACGGACAGCGCCGCCGGCGTCCGCGCCATGAACGAGCACGCGCACCACCTCGGCGCGCTCCAGACGCACGCGGTCACCCCGTCCGGGCTGGACGGTAGGGGGCAGTTCACCAGCGCGTACGACCTGGCGCTGATCGCCCGGGCCTGCTTCGCCCAGCCGACCTTCCGGCGGTACGCGCTGACCGAGCAGACGTCGATTCCGGCCCAGCCGGCGCAACGCACCAAGGGCTTCGAGATCCAGAACGAGAACCAGCTCATCTACCGGTACCCGGGGGCGCTCGGCGGCAAGACCGGCTTCACCGACCTGGCCCGGCACACCTACGTGGGTGCGGCGGAACGCGGCGGGCGGCGGCTGGTGGTGACCCTGCTGGGCGCCGAATCGGCACCGGCACGCGGCTGGGAGCAGGGTGCGGCCCTGCTGGACTGGGGTTTCAGGCTGCCCCGGGACGCCGCCGTCGGCCGGCTGGTCGAGCCCGGCGAGCTGACCGCCACCCCGTCGGCGGCGCCGTCCGCGCTGGCGGCACCCGGCGCGCCCCGGCCGGCGGCGGCCAGCGGGCCGGCGCGTACCGGCTCGGGGTGGCTCTGGTCGGTGACCGCGGTGAGCGGCGCGACGGTGGTGGCGTTGTTGGGCGGCCTGCTGTGGCGGCGTCGCCGTCGGATGCCCTGACGGATCGACATCGGGCGCTGCCATCCATAGACTCCGGTCTTTCTGGCACCACCAGTCCAGGAGGATCCCTGTGTCGAGTGAACTCCAACCGCGCCCCGCAGTGGCGGCACCCCGCCGGCCGGTGCGCGCCCTGACCCGCCTCGCGGGGGTGACAGTGCTCGCCGGCGCGCTGGTCGTCGGCGCGTCCGCCACCGCGCTCGCCGCGCCGGGCCCGTCGGCCGACGCGGAGCGCGTCTCCGCCGCGCCGCTGACCGCTGTCGACACCGCCACCCGGCCGCCGCGCACCACCCACGGCCCGTGCGCGTACACCGAGACCCCGGACGAACCCGCGGCCCGGCCGGTGCCGCTGCCGCCCGACCCGCGGCGCACCCCGGCCCGGGGCAGCGTCCGGGTGACAGTGGCGACCAACCACGGTCCGATCGGGTTGACACTGGACCGGGCCGCAGCGCCGTGCACTGTGCAGAGCTTCCTGCACCTGGTCGGCAAGCGCTTCTACGACCGCACCCCGTGCCACCGGCTCACCGCGTACCCGACGCTGAGCGTGCTCCAGTGCGGTGACCCGTCCGGCACCGGCGAGGGCGGCCCGGGCTACCGGTACCGCGACGAGTTGCCGACCGACCTGCCGCCCGCGCCCACCGACCCGACCGGGGAGCGCCGGGTGTACGCCCGTGGCGTGCTGGCCATGGCCAACGCCGGGCCGGACACCAACGGCAGCCAGTTCTTCCTGGTCTACGCCAACTCCGCGCTGCGCCCCAACTACACGATCTTCGGCGAGGTCGACGCGGTCGGCCTGGCCACCCTGGACCGGATCGCCGCCGGGGGAGTGGCGCCGACAGCCGAGGACCCGGCACCGGTCGACGGGGCGCCCGCCCTGCCGGTGACCATCCGCAAGGCCGTCCGCTGGCACCACCACCACTGACCGTACGGCGCGGTGGGTGACCGTCGGTCGCTCACCGCGCCCGCCGGGGGTCGCGCACGCCCCTGGCCGTAATTTCCGGGAACGGACCGGAACCGGTCCAACCGGTTTCCGGCGCGGGTCCGGCCGTCACGCCGAGGCGGGCGACCCGGTCGGCGGGGCGGCGGTGCTGTCCCGAACCACCAATTCGGTGGCGAGTTCCACCCGGGGCGAGTCGATGCCCTCGCCCTGGGCCAGACGCAGCACGGTTCGGGCCGCCAACCGTCCCATCTCGACCAACGGTTGGCGCACGGTGGTCAGCGGCGGTGAGGCCCAGCGGGCTTCCGGCAGGTCGTCGAAACCCACAACGCTCACGTCGTCCGGTACGCGCAGCCCGCGGCGTCGAATGGCCTCGTAGACGCCGAAGGCCATCTGGTCGCTGGCGGCGAAGATGCCGGTCGGCGGGTCGGCGAGGTCGAGCAGCGCCGTCCCGCCGGAGAACCCGGAGGCGTGGTAGAAGTCGCCCGGGTAGATCAGCGCGTCGTCCACCGGCACCCCGGCGGCCTCCAACCCGGCCCGGTAACCGTCGAGCCGCGCCCGGCTGCACAGCAGGTGCGTCGGCCCGGCCACGAAACCGACGCGCCGGTGCCCGATCGCGAGCAGATGTTCGGTCGCGGCGAGCCCACCGGCCCAGTTGGTGGCGCCGATCGTCGGCACGTCCATGGCCGGCACCCCGGCCGGGTCGACGACCACCACCGGCACGTTGAGGCGACGCAGCTGTGCGTGCAGTGGCGGGCTCAGGTGCGAGGTCACGAAGATGACGCCGTCGGTGGCCCGGGTGCGCAGGTTCTGCAGCCACTGCCGGGCCGCGGTGGGCTGCCGGTGGATCGCGGAGACCACAGTGCCGACGCCGGCGCCGTGCCCGACATCCTCCACGCCTCGGATGATCTCCACGGCCCAGGGGCTGTCCAGGTCGTTGAAGACCAGGTCGACGAGACCGGCACGCCGAACGCTGCGGCTGGTGCGACGCCGGTAGCCGTGGTGGCGCAACAACTCCTCGACCCGTTCCCGGGTGTCCGGGGCCACATCGGAGCGACCGTTGAGCACCCGTGACACGGTCGGCACCGACACCCCGGCCTCCCGTGCGATCGCGGTGATGGTCACCCTGCGTCCGTCGTCCGCGCCCACCCGCGTCTCCTTCACCGAGCCGGAGGAACGACCCACAAGGCGTCGCCCACCGTGTGTCCCGAAACGGCGTGCCCGTTCCACGGGTCATCTTGCCTCACCGGCGGGGGTTGACGACATGCCAGACCGACCGAAGCTTCGCTGCATTTGCGGAAAAGTTCCGGAGTATTTTCGGTCACTTTCGCTCGTCGGTGCGGTCGACGGCCCTCGATCGACCCGACTTTCCCGACATCGGGGTTGTCCGGTGGCCGGGGACCTGCCGACTTTCGGCGAACCGGGTGGATCCCGGGATGACGGCACCGGCTGGGCTGATAGACAGGAGTCGTGCGCTACCGCCTGGCCGTCGTGCTCGCGCTCGCCACGCTGCTCGGCGGCTGCTCACGGCCGGAGCCCCGCCCCGCGCCGGCCACGCCGCAGCCGACGTCGGCGAGCCCCACACCCGCGCCGACCCCGTCCACCTCCGTGGCGGCCCCGCTGCCGGGGTTCGTGGTCCTGACCGACAGCGACCCGCGGATCCACGCCGACATCCGGTACGCCACACCGCACAACTTCGTCGGCCGTCCGATCACCGGCTACCGCGAGCCGCTGTGCCTGCTCACCCGGCAGGCGGCCGAGGCGCTGCGCCGCGTACAGGACGCCGCGCTGGCCGGCGGGCACAGCCTCAAGGTGTACGACTGCTACCGCCCCCAACCGGCCGTGGACGACTTCGTCGCCTGGTCGAAGCGCCCCGGTGAGCAACAGACCAAGGCAGAGTTCTACCCGGACCTGGCCAAGAACCGGCTCTTCGCCGACGGTTACATCGGCGCGCCCACCGCGCACAGCCGCGGCAGCACCCTGGACCTGACACTGGTCGACGAGCCCGCCGCCAGCCAACCTCCGTACCGGGTCGGGCAACAGCTGGTCGCCTGCACGGCGCCGCGCGGGCAGCGCTTCCCGGACAACAGCATCGACATGGGTACGGGCTTCGACTGTTTCGACCCCCGGGCACACACCGCCGACCCCCGCATCACCGGGACGGCGCGGGACAACCGTCGGTTGTTGCAGCGGCTGATGACCGACGCCGGGTTCGTGAACTACGACCGTGAGTGGTGGCACTACAGCCTGCGCGACGAGCCGTACCCGGACACGTTCTTCGCAGCGCCGGTCGCCCGCTCCTCGGTCGGCTGACCCGCGGCCCGGCCTCACCGACAGCACCGCCGCCGCCATCCGGCATGATCGTTTCAATGAGCACCGAACGGATCGGCCCCCCGGTTACCGGCGACGAGCGGGAAACCCTGCGCGCCTTCCTCGACTTTCACCGCGCGACGCTGGCCCTCAAGTGCGAGGGTCTCTCCGACGAGGAGCTGCGCCAGCAGTCGATGCCGCCCTCCACGCTGTCCCTGCTCGGTCTGGTACGACACCTGGCCGAGGTGGAGCGCGCCTGGTTCCGGCGGGTCATCGACGGCGAGGACATCGGCCTGGTCTGGTCGGAGACCGGCGACTTCCAGCAGGCGTACGACGCCAGTTCGGCCACCCGCGCCGAGGCGTTCGCCGCCTGGGAGCGGGAGGTCGAGCATGCCCGCCGGATCGAGCGGGCGGCCGCGTCGCTCGACGTGACCGGCCGCAACGTCCGCTCCGGCGAGACCGTGTCACTGCGGCTGGTGATGCTGCACCTGATCCACGAGTACGCCCGGCACAACGGTCACGCCGACTTCCTGCGCGAGGGCATCGACGGGGCCGTCGGCGTCTAGCCCGCCCCATACGACCGGTCAGGTCCAGTAGAGGACCCGGCAGGCCGGGACGCGGGCGGTCAGCTCGGCGGTGAACCAGTCGCGCAGCTCGGCCATCTGCTCACGGGGGTAGACGTACTTCACCGCGCCGAACTTGCCGTGCTTGCGGGTGCGGGACTCCTCGTCCATCTCCAGCCGGGTACGCGGATACCAGCCGAGCAGCACCTCCTTGCTGCCCGGCGTGAACCGGTGGGTGATCAGCTCGGCGGTCAGGTCCAGGTCCGGCACGCCGTCGACCGCCGCGCGGACCTGGTCGAGCAGTTCGCCGTAGCGTTCCCGCCAGTCCGGCAGCGCGATGATCGGCGCGATGGTCAGCCCGACCGGGTAGCCGTCGAGGGCGAGCCGGCGCAGCGCGGCCAGCCGGTCCGGCACCCGGGCGGTGCCGCCCTCGAACCGGTCGCTGACCGGGGCGCAGTTGACGCTGAAGCGGACCCGGGTCCGGCCGGCGTGCGGCAACCCGACGAAGGTGTCCACATCGGCGTACTTGGTGGTCCAGCGCAACTGCACTGGCGCGTCCCAGTCGGCGAAGTGCTGCACCGCGCGCCGCCAGCTGCCGGTCAGGTGTTCCAGGGCGAGCGGATCGGTGTAGCAGGACGCCTCGAAGGTGGTGCCCTCGTCGGCCCGTCGCGCGTTGCGGCTGGTCACCGTCCCCCGCCCGGCGTACGCGGCCAGCCCGGCGAGGATGTCGTCGAGGTCGGCGTACACCCGGGTCACCGGTGGGCCGGACAGTGATCCGGCCAGGTAGCAGTACTGGCAGTGCGCCGGGCAGCCCTCGGCCAGGTCGACCCGCCAGTCGGCGCTGGGCGCGATGGGTTGCAGGACGCGCCGTGAGGGCGGGCTCACCACGATCGCCATCGTCGATTTGGCCCGGGTGTACGTCTCCCGGTCGGTCTGCCCGCGTACCCCGGTGAGCCGGTTGGCGCGCAGGTGTTCCACCTCGATACCGAGCGCCCGCACCCGCTCGACGATCCGTTGGCCGTGCGGGTGGTCGAGTGCGGCGGGGGTGGCCACCACTCGGCTCGGGGTCCAGCGGCGCGCCGACCGGGCCGGCGGCGCGAGGCCGGCCAGGTCGTGGGTCGGCACCCGCTCGCCGCTGGCGTCGTGCGGCGCGGCGGGCACGTCCACGGCGAGCGGCTGGTCGACGTCGACGGCGTCCGGGCTGGTCATCCGGCCGGGGTACCCGTTGCCGCAGGAATCCCACCCGATCGGCCGCCCCCGCGATTGACGCCGCCCAACCGGAGCGCATAACCTCTCATCTATCTGTAAACCTTGTGAACAGATGCACATCGACGCGGCGGCGCGCGTCCCGACCGAAGGGACGATCAGGTGATCGCAGAACTCTCCTCCCGTACCAGACGGATCCTGTCGTTGTTCGTCGCCCTGGTCGTCGCGGTGACCGCCGGTCTCGCGGTCAACGCCTCGCGAAGCGCGCAGGCCGCGCCGACGTTCAAGGTGCTGGCCTTCTACAACGGCACCTGGGACGCCGCGCACATCGACTTCGTCAAGGACGCCCGGGCCTGGTTCCCGCAGGCCGCCGCCCAGCACGGTTTCTCCTGGGAGGCCACCAACAACTGGGGTCTGCTGAACACCGCCAACCTGGCCCAGTACAAGGTCGTCATGTTCCTGGACGACGCGCCGCCCGCCGCCCAGCGGGGCGCGTTCCAGCAGTACATGCAGAACGGCGGGGCCTGGCTGGGCTTCCACGTCAGCGCGTGGACCGACAACCCGTCGAGCTGGAGCTGGTACTACAACACCTTCCTCGGCACCGGCTCGTTCCAGACGAACACCTGGGGACCGACCCGGGTCACCATGCGTGCCGACAACCGCACCCACGCCGCCACCCGGAACCTCCCGGCGACGTTCCCGTCGTCGATCAGCGAGTGGTACTCCTGGAGCAACGACCTGCGGCAGAACCCCAACATCGACATCCTCGCCTCGATCGACCCGTCCAGCTTCCCGGTCGGCACGGACCCCAACCAGTCCTGGTACGGCGGCTACTACCCGCTCGTCTGGAGCAACAGGCAGTACAAGATGCTCTACGCCAACTTCGGCCACAACGCGATGAACTACAGCACCAACACCGGGCTGTCCTCCACCTTCGACAGCCCGCAGCAGAACCAGCTGCTGATCGACGGGCTGCACTGGCTGGCCGGCGTCGGCACCGTCCCCCCGACCACGCCCCCGCCGACCGACGGCCCGATCTCGCCCACCGCCTGGCACACGGTGGTCAACCGGGGCAACGGCAAGTGCGTGGACGCGCGGGCCGCAGCCAGCGCGAACGGCACTGCCATCCAACAGTACACGTGCAACAGCAGCACCGCGCAGCAGTACCAGTTCGCGCCGACCAGCGGCGGGTACCTGCGGGTCAACAACCGCAACAACAGCGCCCAGGTGATCGACGTGACCGACCGGTCGACCGCCGACTCGGCACGCATCCAGCTCTGGTCCTACAGCGGCGGCAACAACCAGCAGTGGCGGGCCGAGCCCGAGGGCGGCGGGTACTACCGCCTGGTCAACCGCCTCAGCGGCAAGTGCCTCGACGTGCCGGGAGCGTCCACCGCCGACAGCGTCCAGCTCATCCAGTACACCTGCAACGGCACCGCGGCGCAGTCCTTCCGGCTGGTGCCGCAGTCATAGCTCCACTGCCGTGTCCGCGCCGGGGTGAACCGCGACTCGCCCCGGCGCGCAGCCGGCGGCGCGACCGAACCGGGCGGCGACGTCCCGGATGACGGCGCGCAGCTCCGGTGGGTCGAGCACGTCGAAGTCGACAGCCAGGGTGCCGAGGAAGGCGGCCAGATTGCCCAGCGACTCCCCACCGGTGTGCAGCAGACAGGCCCGCTCGTCGATCGCCTCCAGCAGGCCCGCCGTGCTGGGGATCCGCTGCGCCATGGTCTCGGCCGACGCGTGCAGGCGTACCCGGGCAGGGTGGGGCCAGGCCGTGGAGCCGACGCCGCGCAGCACGTGCGCCACCGCGTCGCCACCTGGCGGCTCCCGGAGCGCGAAGCGCGGGCCGGTCGGCACCCGGGGCTGGATCCGGTCGGCGCGGAAGGTCCGCCAGTCGGCCCGGTCGGTGTCCCACCCCAGCAGGTACCACCGCCGCCCGGTGTAGACCAGCCGGTACGGCTCGACGTCGCGCACGCTGACCGTGCCGTCATGGCCGGCGTAGTCGAACCGCAGTCGCTCCCGGCGGTGCACGGCGGTGGAGACGGCGGTGAGCGTGTCGGCGTCCACTGTCGGGCCACCGCCGGCGGCGGAGACGGTCGCCGAGCGCAGGGCGTCCACCCGGTGCCGCAGCCGGGACGGCAGCGACTGCTCCAGCTTGGCCAGCGCCCGCAACGAGGTCTCCTCGATGCCGGTCACCGAGCCACCCGCCGCCGCCCGCAGCCCGACAGCCACCGCCACCGCCTCGTCGTCGTCGAGCAGCAGCGGTGGCAGCGCCGACCCGGCACCGAGCCGGTAGCCGCCGGCGACCCCCGGGTGTGACTCGATCTGGTAGCCCAGCACCCGCAGCCGCTCCACGTCCGTGCGCACCGTGCGGGTGGTGACCGCGAGCCGTTCGGCCAACTCGGCGCCGGACCAGTCCCGGCGCACCTGAAGGAGAGTCAGCAACCGCAGCAGGCGCACGGAGGTCTCCACCATGCCCGCGAGTCTGCCCTACCGCCGCGTGGAGGGCGGTCCGTGGGGATATCCATTGCGGACGCGCCGGGGCCCTCCTAGTCTCGTCGGTGCAACGTCAACCGATCGAAACCGGAGGGAGTACGCCATGTCGCGACGCGTCCGCACCGCCGCCCGCTGGTGCCTGCTCCCCGCCGGCACCCCTCTGCGGACCACCGCCAAAACCCGTGCCTGCCGCCTATTGCGGCGCTACGAGCCGGGGTGGCGCGACTGACGCCGACGCTGACGCGTCCGCCGGCCGCCCATCCCATCGGGATCGGGCGGCCCTTTCGTATCCGCGCACCGCCGCTGGCGACCAAAATCTGATCATTAACGGTCACGGCACGACTGAAGGAGTCCACCATGGGATTCACCCCTCTCGCCGGTACCCGGGCACCGGTCCGGGTCTGGACCGACCCGTACGCCATCGAGCCGCAGGCCGCCAAGCAGCTGCGCAACATCGGCGCGCTGCCCTGGGTACAGGGTGTCGCCGTCATGCCCGATGTGCACTTCGGCAAGGGCGCCACGGTCGGTTCGGTGATCGCGATGCGGCAGGCCGTCTCGCCGGCAGCGGTCGGCGTCGACATCGGCTGCGGGATGTCGGCGGTCCGTACCTCGCTGACCGCCGCCGACCTGCCGGACGACCTGGCCGGTCTGCGTTCCGCGATCGAGGCCACCATTCCGGTCGGCTTCGCCCAGCGCAAGGACTCGGTCGACACGCGTCGGATCCGGGGCCTGGAGCAGGCCGGCTGGGACGACTTCTGGGGCCGGTTCGCCGGCCTGGACCGGCGGGTGGCGCAGCTGGAGACGCGGGCGCAGCGGCAGATCGGCACCCTCGGCGGGGGCAACCACTTCATCGAGGTCTGCCTGGAGCAGGGCGGCGCCGACGAGGGGCGGGTCTGGCTGATGCTGCACTCCGGGTCCCGCAACATCGGCAAGGAACTGGCCGAGCGGCACATCGGGGTGGCCCGGGGGCTGCCGCACAACGCCGACCTTCCGGACCGGGACCTCGCCGTGTTCCTCGCCGGGACGCCGGAGATGGACGCGTACCGGCGGGATCTGTGGTGGGCGCAGGAGTACGCGCGGCGCAACCGGGCAGTCATGCTGGCCCTGCTCTGCGGCGTGGTGCGCGAGCACTTCCCGCAGGTCGGCTACGACGAGCCCATCAGCTGTCACCACAACTACGTCTCCGAGGAGAGCTACGACGGGGTGGACGTGCTGGTGACCCGCAAGGGCGCCATCCGGGCCGGTCGGGGTGACCTGGGCATCATCCCCGGGTCGATGGGCACCGGGTCGTACATCGTGCGGGGGCGGGGAAACACTGACGCGTACTGCTCGGCGTCGCACGGGGCGGGGCGTCGGATGTCCCGGGCGCAGGCCAAGCGGACGTTCAGCACCGAGGACCTGGCGGCGCAGACCGCCGGGGTGGAGTGCCGCAAGGACGCTGGGGTGGTCGATGAGATCCCCGGCGCGTACAAGGACATCACCGAGGTGATGGCCCAGCAGGAGGACCTGGTCGAGGTGGTCGCGCACCTCAAGCAGGTGGTCTGCGTGAAGGGTTGAGAGGCCGCGCGGACCGGGTCACCGGCCCGCGCGGCACCGTGTCAGAAGCCGACGAAGACCCGACGCAGGTCGTCGACTGTCACCGAACCGCTCACCTGCACCCCGTCGGGGGTGTGCTGCGGGCCCAGCCGTCCGGTGGCCAGCCGCAGCCACGCCTCGGCCGGTGCCACCAGCTCCCCGTCGGGACGCTCCGGCGCGTCGACGACCTCGACCTTCTCGCCCAGCCGCAGCCCGAACGTGCGCTCCGGCGCGTGTAGCCGAACCAGCACTGTGGCCTCCCGCCCCGCCAGCTCCTGCGGTCGGCTGGTCCAGGCCAGCATGCCGCCGATCTGGTCGAGCAGCAGCGCCACCGCACCCGGCGTCACCGCCGCGAACCTGTTGAACGCCACCTCAGCGTCCCACTGGTGCAGGGCGAACTCGCTGAGCCGGAACCGGGCCGCGGTGGCCACGTCGACCGGCTCCGGCAGGAAGCCGAGGTCGATCCGCATCGAGGCCCGGGTGTCGGCGTCCAGCGCCTCGTACGCCTCGACCAGGCGCTCGTTGGTGGCGAGGAACCCGGCGGCGTGCTCGGCCGGGGACATGGCGTCCCAGCGTGCCCAGACGCCACGGTTGAAGTCCCCGTCCGGGCCGGGCGCCCCGGAACGGGCGGCGTCCAGCGTCGCCAGGTTGATCTCGGCGCCGCTGCCCAGGTGGCTCAGCACCTGGGACACCTGCCACTCGCTGGCCCCCGACGGCCGGAGCAGGTCGTCCTCCTTGAGGTCCCGTACGAGCGCGGCGAGCTCCTCGTGGCCCGCGCGCAGAGCGGTGATGATCTGGTCAGCAGGGGTCGACATGGATCTCCTCAAACGGATTTTCGACGATGGTCGGGACGTTACCGGACGTGACCGCCGGCCGGCCCACCCCAGGGTCGGGGCGCTCCGGCCGGCGGCCACGTCGGTCAGCTCAGCCCATGTGCACTGTGTTGCCGGTCGGGATGTCCTCCTTGCGGACCTTCACCAGGACCAGGGTCGCCAGTCCGGCGAGCACGATCAGCGCGGCGCCCCAGGCGAAGGCCACCCGGTAGCCGTGCACCAGCGCCTCGACCTGGTTGACCGGGTTCGGCGCCCGGCCGACCAGGTAGGCGGCGACCGCGCTGGTGTAGAAGGTGTTCAGCAGCGCGGTGCCGAGCGAGCCACCGATCTGCTGGGTGGCGTTGAGCGTCGCGCTGGCCGCCCCGGCGTCGTGTTCCGGCACCCCGACCAGGGCGAGGCTGGACAGCGGGACGAAGGTGAAGCCGAGCCCCAGGCCCAGGATGACCTGCGCGGGCAGCAGGTGGGTGAGGAACGGGGTGTCCACGTCGATCTGGGTCAGCACCAGCATGCCCAGGGCGGCGAGGGCCGAACCGGCGACCATCAGCGGCTTGGCACCCAACCGGGGCATCAGCTGGCTGGCGCCACCGGCGGCGATGAGCACACCGGCGGTGACCGGCAGGGACGCGAGACCGGCTTCGAGGGGCTTGTACTGCAACACCACCTGGAAGTAGAAGGTCAGGAAGAGGAACGCCCCGAACAGGCCGGCGCCGATCAGCGTCGAGGTGAGGAACGCCCCACCCCGGTTGCGGTCCAGCAGGATCCGCAGCGGTAGCAGCGGGTGGCTGGAGCGCAGCTCGATCACCACGAAGGCGGCGAGCAGCACCACGCCCGCGGCGATGAAACCGAGCGTCGCGGTGGCGTCCCAGCCGTCCTCGGCGGCCTTGGTGAAGCCGTACACCAGGGAGACCAGGCCGGCGGTCACCACGATCGCACCGGGTACGTCGTAGCGGGTGTTGCCGTGGGCCCGGCTCTCCGGCACCAGCGGAAGCGCGAAGGCGATGGCGATGGCAGCGACCGGGATGTTGACCAGCAGGCACCAGCGCCAGTCGGCGTACTCGGTGAGCACCCCGCCGAGCAGCAGGCCGACCGCCGATCCACCGCCGGCGATCGCGCCGTACACGGCGAAGGCCTTGGCCCGCTCGGTGGCCTCGGTGAACAGGACGGTGAGCAGCGCCAGCGCGGCCGGGGCGAGCAGCGCGCCGAAGGCACCCTGCAACGCGCGGGCGGCGAAGAGCATCTCACCGGTGGTGGCCAGACCGCCCAGGGCGGAGGCGAGCGCGAAACCGGTCATGCCGACCAGGAAGGTGCGCTTGCGCCCCCAGTAGTCGGCGATGCGACCGCCGAGCAGCAGCAGACCACCGAAGGCCAGCGTGTACGCGGTGATCACCCACTGCCGGTTCGCGTCGGTGATTCCCAGGTCGGCCTGGGCCTGCGGCAGCGCGATGTTCACGATGGTGGCGTCCAGGACGACCATCAGCTGTGAGACCGCGATGACCGCAAGCGCGATCCAGCGCCGCGGGTGCGGTGCGCCTGTCGACGTCCCGGCGTTGGGCGCGCCGGGCGCGGTCGAGGTGGTTCCGGGCATGGTGAAGCCTTCCGTGTTGCGAATATCGGTGAATCAGGCCGGAGACGGACGGTCGTGCTGATAGCGGAGGACCGGGATCAGCACCTGGTCGACGACCTGGGTGAGGAACGCGTCATCGGCGGGTAGGCCGTGCGCGACGATGCGGGACATGGTGAGCGCGGGGGCCAGATCGTGGAACAACTCCCGCTCGCCGGCCTCCGGCGGGATCTCCCCGCGGGCGGCGGCCCGGACCAGGATGGCGGTGCTGGCCACCCGCCCGGCCGGCAGCACCTGGTGACGCACCAGGCGTTCCAGCTCGGGGTTGGTCCGCATGGCGAAGGTCAACGCCTGCATCAGGTCGCAGTCGGCCGTGCAGATCGCGGCCGTGGCCCGCAGCAACTCGATCAGATCCCCGCGCAGGGAGCCGGTGTCGGGCGGGTTGTGCACACCGACGTGCCGGTCACGCAGGGCGGCGACGACCAGCTCCGCCTTGCCGTCCCAGCGTCGGTAGATGGTGGCCTTGCTGACGTGGGCGCGGGCGGCGACGGCGTCGATGGTCATCCGGTCGAAGCCGACCTCGCGCAGGGTGTCGATGACGACCGTGAACAGGGCGCTGTCGGTGCAGCGCGGACCCCGGGCTGCCGGCACCCCGGCACCCGCGCCCACCTGCTGACCACCCAGCATCCCGACCCCCCGCGAAACGATGTCGTACTGACCCTAGTTCGCGATTGGCTGATCGTGCAGGCTTTCGTGAGTTGCCTCGCACTCGGTCGACGAAACGATTGCGTTTCTAGCGGGGTCCGGCGGGTGAACGGGGTGGTCAGCCGCCCGGGGCGAGGACCACCGGCACCGCCATCGTGTTGATCCGCGCGCCGTTCTCGGCGGACACCTCGTACACCTCGACAGTGCCCTTCTGTTCCCGGACCGTGCGCCAGCCGACCACCACCCGGTAGCCACCCCGGCAGCCGCTGCCGCAACTGGCGGTGCCGAAACCGGTGGCCACCTCCCGGCCGGCGGCGTCCAGCACCCGGACACTCACAGTGGCCTCGAACACGGTGGCGGTGCCGGTGACGACGAGCGGGGCCGCGACGCGTTCGCCGGGGATCGGGCCGGTGACCACGATCGGTGGCAGCAGGTCCGTGTAGTCCGCCCGATCGACAGGGGCCGCGCCGTCGAAGCGGACCTGACGCACCGTGGGGAACTGGGTGAGCGTCCACACCACCTGCGCCTCGCACAGCCGCCGGGTGGCCGGGTCGCCGGTTGACGGCACCCGCAGCGTCGCCACGCCGTCGGCGATGCGGGTGACCTCGACGTCGTCCGACAGCACCGTGGTCATCCCGGTGGCGGCCTCGGCCGGGCTCGGCCCGGCGGCCAGTTCGGTCAGCGCCAGCCGGGACGTCGCGACAGTGGCCGGCCGGGTGCGCCGGGTCGGCACGAGCTGCCCGGCGCGGACGTACCACAGCTCGATGCTCACCGGGTCCGGCCGACGCGTGCCGGTGGACGCCGCCGCCGACGGACCCGGCGGCCGGTTCGTGGGCGATGGCGTCGGCTCGGCGGTCCGGCTCGGGGTGGGTACCGGACGGTCGGTGGTGGGTGCGCCGCTCGGCGGCGGCGCTGTGGGCGCCGGGCCCAGGTCACCGGAGCGGGGAGTGCCGCAGCCGCCGAGCAGGAGCGCCGCGACCAGCACCGGTACGACCGGCCCGACCCGGCGGCTCATCCCACACCGCCCGCCGGGCCAGCGGCAGGCCCAACCCGTCCCGGGTCGGCGTGGTCGTCCGGGCGCGGCACGTCACAGTGCGGACCGGGGGGGCCGTCGGCGGGTAGCTCCAGCCGGAACCGGGTGCCCTCGCCCGGTTCGCTGCGCACGCCCAGCGCGCCGCCGAGCAGCTCGGCGTGCTCCCGCGCGATGGCCAGCCCGAGCCCACTGCCCGGAGTGGATCGGGACCTGTCGACCTGGTGGAACCTGTCGAACACGCGGGACAGGTGCTCGGCCGGGATGCCGGGCCCCTGGTCGGTGACCTCGAAGACGACAAGCCGGCCCGCGCCCGCGACGGTGGCCGTGATCTCTCCACCGCCGTGCTCGACCGCGTTGGCGACCAGATTGGCCAGCACGCGCTCCAGCCGACGCGGATCGGTGCGCACCGTGACCGGATCACCGGTGACCCGCACCCGCGGCGACCAGCCGCGCGCAGCGACGACACCGTGCAGCAGCGCCAACGCGTCGACCGGCCCGACGGCCACCTGCTCCCGCCCGGCGTCCAGCCGGGAGATCTCCATCAGGTCCTCGACCAGCCGTCGCAGCCGGACCACGTCGCCGACCAGCAGCCGGGCCGCCGGCCGGGCGTCGTCGGGCAACTGGTCGAGGTGCTCGCGCAGCAGCGACGCCGCGGCCACCAACGCGGTCACCGGGGTACGCAGCTCGTGCGCGACGTCGGCGGTGAACCGCCGCTCGCGGGCCTGCGCGGCCGACAGCGCCGCGATCTTCGACTCCAGTGCCTCGGCCATCTCGTTGAACGTCGTCGCCCAGACGCTGAACTCGTCGCGCCCGCGTACCGGCAGACGGGTGGCGAGCAGGCCCTCGGTGAGCGCTCGGGCGGCCCGGCTGGCCCGGCCCACCGGCTCCAACGTGCGGCGGGCCAACGCGTGACCCACAGCGGCGGCGAGCAACACCACGAACACCCAGCCGGCCACCAGCGCGGTGCGCAGCTGACCCAGGTCGGTGGCGACGTCGTCCTCCACGGTCAGGACGTACAGCTCGGCCGTCGAGCCGGGGATGCGCCCGCCGATCACCAGCAGCCGAGGCCGCTCCGTCGGCGCGGAGCGCTGGTAGCCGAGCCGCCCGTCCGCGACGACGGCCCGCAGCCGGGTGCCCAGCACCGGGGCGTACGCGGGGTGTGAGGCGCGGGCCGGACCGTCGACGAGCAGCACGTGCCGACCGCTGGCCTCGAAGCTGGTGAGCAGTTCGGTGCTGCGCTGCTCGGTCAGCGGCAGGAACTGCCCAGCGAGCACGAGTTGGTAGCGGGCGTCGGCGGCCGCCTCGCGCAGCGACGCGTCCAGCCAGGACTGTCGCAGCAGCAGCCCGGTCCCGCCGGCGAGCAGACCGGCCGAGACGCCGGCGACCAGGACGAACGCGATCGTCAGCCGGCGCCGCAGGCGGCCCGGAAGCACCGCGCGTCCGGCCATCGCCGACCCCCCGTCAGCCCGTCGACAACTTGTAGCCGGCGCCGCGCACGGTCCGGATCAGCCGAGGCTGCGCCGGGTCGTCCTCGATCTTGGCGCGTAGCCGCTGCACCGCCACGTCGACCAGGCGGGAGTCGCCGAGGAAGTCGTGGTTCCAGACCAGGTCCAGCAGCAGCTCCCGGGTGAAGACCTGACCGGGTCGACGGGCCAGCTCCAGTAGCAGGCGGAACTCGGTGGCGGTGAGCGTCACCTCCCGGCCGTGCCGGCGGACCACGAAGGCACCCGGGTCGATCTCCAGGCCGTCGACCTCGAGAACTGTCGACGGGGCCGGCACGCTCACCCGGCGCAGCACCGAGCGGACCCGGGCCACCAGCTCCGGCAGGTCGAAGGGTTTACGCAGGTAGTCGTCCGCACCGCACTCCAGCCCCACCACCACGTCGATGGTGTCGGTGCGCGCGGTCAGCATCAGGATCGGCACCTGACTGGTTCGCCGGATCTCCCGGCAGACCTCCAGACCGTCCAGGCCAGGCAGCATGATGTCGAGCACGATGAGGTCGACCGGGTGAGCGCGGAACGCGGCCAGGGCCTGCCGCCCGTCCACGGCGGTGTCGACCCGGAAGCCGGCGCGGCGCAGACCGAGGGCGGTGACCTCCCGGATCGAGAAGTCGTCCTCGACCACCAGCACACGGCCGTCCATCACCCGAGGGTAGACCCGGCGCCACAGTGCGTAGTCCTGGCAGAACGGTCGACATCGGCGGCCGGCTGGCCCCCTGAGGGCACCGTCCAACCGCTACGGTCAGTGCCTTCGGCACCCCTGAAACCAGTTCATACGAAAGGGCACGACGTGCAACGTCATGGCTGCGTGATCCGACTCCGCCCCGAGCAGCGAGAGACCTACCTGCGGTTGCACGCCGCGGTCTGGCCGAGCGTCGAGAAGACGCTGCGCGAGGCGAACTTCAGTAACTACACGATCTTTCTCCACGACGACCTGCTCTTCGGCTACTACGAGTACGTCGGCGACGACTACGAGGCCGACCTGCGGCTGATCGCCGCGGACCCGCAGACGCAGGAGTGGTGGAAGCTGACCGATCCGTGTCAGGAGTCGATCGCCGAGCCCGGCTCGGGGGACTGGTGGGCCCCGATGCGCGAGGTCTGGCACCTGCCCGACGAGGCCTAGGTCGACGAGGCCCAGATCGACGAGAGGGGGAGGGTGCGAGGTGGGGAGGGTTTGACGGCTCGTTTCAGCGCGCGGGTTGGGCGAGCTGCGAGAATCGGTGGTCCGGCTCGCCCGCTATGTCCCGAAACTGTCTCGCCTTCCGTCGGAGTCGAAATTCTTCGACAAAATTCCGGGCGTGCTGTCGATTGGGATCGGTTCCGTTCGTAGCCCTGGTGAGAGCCCGGCATCGCAACGGGCCGCACACCCACTGGAGGGCACGATGACCGCCACTGCGAACACGACCCACGCCACCGCGTCGACAGTCGGTGCGGTGATCCGGACCGGTGTCGCCGCCACGGCCGCCGCGAGCGCCGCCACCATGGCCGTAGCCGCCGTCGGCCACCTGGCCGGGATCAGCCTCGAACTGGCCGGAGCCCCGATCCCCGTGACGGGGTTCGGCGTGCTGACCGCCGTCTTCTCGCTGATCGGCGTGGTCATCGCCGCGCTGCTGGCCCGTTTCGCCCGACGGCCCCGGCGCACGTTCGTCCGCACGACAGTGGTGCTGACCGTCCTGTCCCTGGTGCCGGACGTGATCGCCGACGCCGGGACGGCCACCAAGGCGCTGCTCATGCTCACCCACCTGGTCGCGGCCGCGATCGTGATCCCCGCTGTCGCGCGCCGCCTGGCCGTCTGACCTGTCGCCATCCCACCATCGAGCCACCGGAGGATCGTCATGAAGCAGTACCTGTTGTCAGTGCACTTCGTCGAGGGCGCGCCGACGCCGTCCGACGAGGAGACGCAGACCATGTTCAGGGAGACCGGCCGGATCAACGACGACATGCAGGCCGCGGGTGCCTGGGTCTTCGGCGGAGGGCTCACGTCACCGGACAGCGCCACAGTCGTCCGGGTCGACAACGGCACCGCCACCATGAGCGACGGGCCGTTCGCCGAGACCAAGGAGCACATCGCCGGGTTCTGGGTCATCAAGTGCGCGGACCTGGACGCGGCGCTGGCCTGGGCCGAGAGGTGCGCGGCGGCCTGCGGCCCGATCGAGGTGCGTCCCTTCGACGACCTGTCCCAGGCCTGACCACAGGTCTCCCGACATGGACCTGGCGAGCATCTACCGCGCGGAGTACGGCCGCTGCGTCGCCACGCTGACCCGCCTCCTCGGTGACATCAACCTCGCCGAGGAGGCGGTCCAGGACGCCTTCACCACGGCGCTGCAGAAGTGGCAGATCCCGCCGCCGAATCCGGGCGCCTGGATCGTGACCACCGCCCGCAACCGTGCCGTCGACCGGCTTCGCCGGGAGTCGACCCGCGAGGCCCGGCACGCCCAGGCCCTGCTGCTGCATCACCCCGACGAGCCACGAGAGGTGGGACCGGTGCGGGACGACCAGCTGCGACTCATCTTCACCTGCTGCCATCCGGCGCTCGCACCGGACGCCCGGACGGCCCTCACGCTGCGCCTGCTCGGCGGCCTCGACGTACCGGAGATCGCCCGGGCCTACCTGGTCCAGGAGGCGACAGTCGCCCAGCGGATCGTGCGCGCCAAGAAGAAGATCCGCGACGCCGGCATCCCCTACCGGGTACCGGCCGAACACGAGCTGCCGGACCGGTTGCCGCCGGTGCTCGCCGTGCTCTACCTGATGTTCAACGAGGGCTACGCGGCCACCGCCGGCCCGTTGATCAGAACGGACCTGTGCGGCGAGGCGATCCGGCTCGCCCGCGAACTCGCCACGTTGATGCCCGACGAGCCCGAGGTCCTGGGTCTGCTCGCCCTGCTGCTGCTGACCGAGGCGCGCCGCCCGGCCCGGCTCGACCCGAACGGCGAACTGGTGCTGCTGGCCGACCAGGACCGGTCACTGTGGAACCGGTCGCTCATCGCCGAGGGCCACGGCCTGGTCCGCCGGTGCCTGCGCCGCAACCGGCCCGGCCCGTACCAGATCCAGGCCGCGATCAGCGCTGTGCACACCGACGGCGCAACCACCGACTGGCCACAGATCCTGGCGCTGTACGACCAGCTCCACGCGCTCGCGCCAACCCCGGTCGTCGCGCTCAACCGTGCGGTCGCCGTCGCCGAGGTGCACGGACCGGCGGTGGCCCTCGCCGCGTTGGAGGACGTCGACCTCCCGGGCTATCACCGGCTGCCCGCCACCCGGGCCGAGCTGCTGGCCCGGCTCGGACGGGACGACGAGGCCCGAGCCGCCTACGACCAGGCCGCGGCCCTGGCCACCAATGAGACCGAGCGGGCCTACCTACAGAAGCGTCGCACCGAACTCACCCGTGAATGGAGAGCATCATGACCGCCACCTACACCGTCGACGTCTTTTCCAGCCTCGACGGCTTCGGAACCACCAGCGGAAACTGGGGCGGCTACTGGGGTAAGCAGGGCCCCGAACTGCTTGCGCACCGCCTGTCCGTCTACAGCGCGGAGCAGCGCATGGTCTTCGGGGCCAACACGTACCGGGTGTTCGCGCGGATGCTGGCCGCGAGCACCGAGGAGTCCGAGGTCCGCGACGCCTGGGTGACCCGGATGAGGAACCTGCCGGCGACCGTGGTGTCGAACACGCTGGAGGGCCCCCTCGACTGGCCGGACGGGACCGTCCTGCGCGGCGACGCCGTCGACGTCGTCGCCCGGCTCAAGGAGGAGTCCGACGTGCCGCTGCGATCGCACGGCAGCCTGTCGATGAACCGGGCGCTGATGGCCGCCGGGCTGGTCGACCTCGTCCAGGTGACGCTCTTCCCGGTGGTCACCGGACAGACCGGCACCGAGCCGATCTTCCAGGGCGCGGCCGACTTCGACCTGGAGCTGGTCGAGAGCCGTACCCTCGACGGCCGCACCCAGGAACTCGTCTACCGGCCGACCCTGCACGTCTGACTGAGACCCGGGTCAGTGCCCCGCCAGGCCATCCGCCCTACCCCGGGCGGACGGCCACGCGGTTCGGCCGGCTCCGATCACCACTGGTGGGCGACGTCGAGCACCACCCGGCTGTGGGTGCCGGGGCCGGCGAGTACGAGCACCCGGAACGGCAACCGGGCCCGTACTCCGACCGCGAAGGTGCTGTAGCCCTCGAAGCTGCCGCCGAAGACCACGTCGCGCAGCGTCGGGTAGCGCAGCAGGTTCGCCACGTGCTCACCGACCGCGTAGGGCACCGTGCCCAGGTGGTCGTCGTCGTACGCCGGGGCCCGCAGCGAGACCCGCAGTAGCGCGCCCCCGGCGGTGTACGGCGACAGCGCCAGCCCTTCGCCCTCGGTCCACGTCTCGCCGTAACCGATCGCGTAACCGTCGACCGGGCCGGCGAACTCGAACACCACCCGGTCGTAGCAGTCGTGCCGGCCGGTCCGTACGTCGACCAGCGGGGCGCCGCTCAGCGCGCCGGCCGTCTTCTCCGCGCTGCCCCAGGTGATCCCGCAGTACGCCGCAGTGGTCGTGGTGCCCGCGGCGGTGCTGCTGCCGGCGCTGGCGACCAGCCCGGCGAGGACGACCGCCAACGCGGTCAGTGCGCTCCTGATCCTCATGGTGTTTTCTCCGTTCGGTGTCGGGGTCACGCCGCGGCGGCGCTGCCGGTGACCCTCTGCCGCCACCGTCGTCCTACCCCGGCACAGGAGCTTCGCTGCGACGTAACCGCCGGGTAACAGCGGGTGGTCTGACCGTCAGATCGGGGACAGACGGACATCGACTCCTGTCGTAGCCTCCATTCCGGACGCTTCCCCGGCGGGTGGCCACCGTCGGGAGTTGCGCTCCGGATGCATCCGGGGTGACACGTGCGTTCAGCCACTGACGTCCGTCGCGGTGCGGGCAGTTCGCCCTCGACCATCCGACGTGCCGACGTCCATCAACGAACGAACGGGGAGGAAGGCTGTGCGTGAATCAGGCGGGCGAAGGCTCGCGACAGTACTGATGATGACGGGTGTTCTCGCCATACCGGGTGGGATCCCGTCCCAGGCCGCTGCGGCGGAGGCTCCGGTGTGCCCGACGCCGGCCACCCTGCTGGCCGGTCTGCGGGCCGACCCATTCACCGACGAGGCGGCCGGGAACCCGGCCGTCCTGGAGAGCGTGAGCTGCGCCCTGCCCTGGGCCACCGCTGTCGTTCCGGCGGAGGGCGAGTACGACGCGTCGTTCGTGCTGTTCCGCTACGAGGATGTGGCGCAGCAGTGGAAGCCGCTCAACGTCGGCTCGGGCGGGGTCTGCGACGAGTCGGTGCCGACCGAGATCACGGCCCAGCTCGACGGGTGCCAACTGAACGACCCCGGCGACGAGCTGCCCGACGACGATCCGGGTGACGAGACCGAGGATCCCTCTCAGGGCTCCGACGGTGGTCAGATGTCCGCGTCGGCCTCCTCAATCGGTGGGTCGATCACGCGAGCCGAGGTCATGCAACGCGCCCAGGGTTGGGTGGACCATCAGCCCGGCCCGTACAGCCAGCGGGCGTTCTCCTGGGACCCCACGCACACCCGCAAGTACCGGCGGGACTGCTCCGGCTACGTGGGCATGGCCTGGCACCTGAATGCCGACCCCAGCACGCACACGTTGCACCAGTTCTCCACCCAGATCAGCAAGGCGGACCTACAGGCCGGCGACATCCTCAACCTCGCCGCGAAGCACGTCGTCCTCTTCAAGAGCTGGAAGACCGACCGTCGGCACTTCACCTACTACACCTTCGGGTCGACGCCGGTGAAGATCCGGACGGCCGCGATCGACACCGGGACCATCGACAGCCACCGGGCCACCAGTTACGTGGCGCGGCGGTACACGAAGATCGTGAAATCCTCCACGCCGCCATCCCCGCCGAAGCCGGCGGGGCGCGCCGCCCCGACCGTCGCGTACGACCAGGGTGACGGCACGATGCGGATGTACCGGTGGCTGTCCGACGGTGACTCCTTCAACCGCACCAGTGACTACAACTCCGGAGCCTTCCGGCTCAGCGCCGTGGGTGACCGGATGGCGTCCGGTGACGTGGATGGTGACGGCAGGGACGACATCGTGATGGCCTACCAGCAGCCGGATGGCACGTTCTCGTACTACGTGTGGCGCAACGGCAACTCGGCTGCCCGTGTCTGGTACGACAGCGGGCCGTTCAGCCTCAGCCAGGTTGGCGGGCGCCTGGTGCTCGGTGACTTCAACGGTGACCGCAAGGCGGAACCGGCGATGGCCTACGACCAGGGTGACGGCACGATGCGGATCTACCGGTGGCTGTCCGACGGTGACTCGTTCAACCGCACCAGTGACTACGACTCGGGGCCGTTCCGGCTCAGCGCGGTCGGTGACCGGATGGCGTCCGGTGACGTGGATGGTGACGGCAGGGACGACATCGTGATGGCCTACCAGCACGGCGATGGCACGTTCTCGTACTACGTGTGGCGCAACGGCAACTCGGCAGCCAGCGTCTGGTACGACAGCGGGCCGTTCGGTCTCAGCCGGGTCGGCGGGCGCCTGGTGCTCGGTGACTTCAACGGTGACCGCAAGGCGGAACCGGCGATGGCCTACGACCAGGGTGACGGCACGATGCGGACCTACCGGTGGCTGTCCGACGGTGACTCGTTCAACCGCACCAGTGACTACGACTCCGGGGCCTTCCGGCTCAGCGTCGTCGGTGACCGGATGGCGTCCGGTGACGTGGATGGTGACGGCAGGGACGACATCGTGATGGCCTACCAGCACGGCGATGGCACGTTCTCGTACTACGTCTGGCGCAACGGCAACTTCGCCGCCCGTGTCTGGTACGACAGCGGGCCGTTCAGCCTCAGTCAGGTTGGCGGGCGCCTGGTGCTCGGCAACTGGTAGGCACTGATCCGGGCCTGCCCACGGCGCGGCCTCCGCAGAAGGAAAGCGGAGGCCGCGCCGCTGTCCGGGCGCCGTGGCAGGTGCCGGGTGCCCAACCGCCGTCGACGTCGCCGGTATGACGCTTCCGCTATGCCGAACATCGAACGCCGTCACACTAATATCGGCGTACATCGATGACTGGCGGCCGATGGTCGCCGGACGACAGTAGGGGAGTACCCGATGTTCCGACGACAAGTGCGACGTGTGGCGCTGGCCATGCTGGTGGCGATCCTGGCGGCGGCCGGGACGCAGCTCGCCACCGGTGCGCCGGCCGCCGCCGTCCGGACCGTCTACTACGACGCCAGCCGGACCGGCGAGTTCCGCACCAACTTCGACCAGGCGGCGCAGATCTGGAACAGCCGGGTCAGCAACGTCCGACTCCTGGCCGGCACCCCGGCCAGCATCACCATCTACGTCGACGACGGCTGGCCCCGCGCGCAGCCGACCGGCCTCGGCTCGGGCCGGATCTGGATGGGCCGCACGGCCGTCAACCAGGGCTACGACCGCACCCGCATCGCCACCCACGAAGTCGGCCACATCCTGGGCCTGCCGGACCGGCGCACCGGCCTCTGCTCCGACCTGATGTCCGGCAGCAGCGCACCGGTCTCCTGCCGCAACGCGAACCCCAGCGCCGCAGAGGCGAGCCGGGTGAACTCGCTGTTCGCCGGCACACTGGCCGCGCCGGCCAGCACGACGTACACCTGGAACGGCGCCTCGGACATCGGCCCGACTGTGGTCGGTGGCCGGCCGGCCACCGAAAACTACCCCTTCATGGTGTACGTCTCCGGCTGCACCGGCACCCTGATCAAGGGCAACTGGGCGGTCACCGCCAAGCACTGTTCGACGCCGTCCTCGGTGCGGGTGGGCAGCATCAACCGCACCAGCGGCGGGACGGTGGTGCGGGTGACCCGTGCGGTCAACCACCCGAGCGTCGACGTCAAGCTGCTGCAACTGGCCAGCTCGGTCACGTACGCGCCGGCCCCGATCCCGAGCACCTCCGGCGCGGTCGGCACCGCCACCCGGATCATCGGCTGGGGCCAGACCTGCGCCCCGCGGGGCTGCGGGTCGGCTCCGGCGGTGGCCAACGAGCTCGACACGTCCATCGTGGCCGACAGCCGGTGCTCCGGCATCAACGGCCCGTACGAGATCTGCACCAACAACACCAACGGCAACTCGGGCGCCTGCTACGGCGACTCGGGCGGGCCGCAGGTGCGCCGGGTCAACGGGGTGTGGAACCTGATCGGCGCGACGAGTCGGGCCGGCAACAACAACTCCACCTGCGCCACCGGCCCGTCCATCTACGTCGACCTGCCGTCGATCCGCTCGTGGATCTCCACTCAGGTGGGTGGGCTGCCCGTCTGACCATCAGCGACACCGCGGGCGGGGGCGAGCGCCAGACGCGCCCCCGTCCCGGTGTGCCGGTGCCACCCACGCCATCTCACGATGCGATACGGTGCGTGGCATATCCGGCACATCGGAGGTGGCGTCATGCCTACCGTCGTCGTCCTCGCGCTGACCCTCGCCCTCGCGCCGGCGCCGTCCCCGTCGGCCACCTCGGATCCGCTCGGCGACATCATCGGTGGCGTCGGCCAGATCGTCGACGACCTGCTCGGCGGCGACACGCCGAGTGCCGCTCCGCCGTCGAGCGCCACCCCCACCGGGGCGTCCACGCCGAGTCGGCCACCGGTCGCCGGTCAGCCCAGCCCGGCGGAGTCCAGCGCGATCCCGGTGCCCGCCGGATCGGCGGGCGGTCTCCCCGCACCCGCCGCGCCCGATCGCCGCACCGCCGACGAGGGCACCGGCACCCGCGAGGCCGCCGTGCCCAGGCCCGACAGCGACACCCCCGCACCGACCGCCCCGCCAGCCCTCGCCGACCCCAGCCGGAGTGCCTGGCCACCCACGTCGTACCTGCTGGTCGTGGCGGTCCTCGCGGCCCTGGCACTGCTGTTCGTGCGCCGCCGGGCCCCGGTCCCCGCCGCCGCACCCGACCCCGGCCCGGTACCGGATTCCGACCCGGCACCGGATCCCGGCCCGGTGCCGGAGAACGTCAGCCGCTTGCCGACCAGCCTCAATGCCATCTACGAGATGGGCCGCCAGGATGAGCGACTCGAACAGGAGCGACGCCGGCGCACCTGAGGGCACGCCCCGCCGTCGGTCTCAGGCTGCCGAGTAGGCGCCCTCACGCCGGGGGATCCCGTCGTCGTACGCCCCGACCGGCCCGCTGTACCGGGTCTTGCCCTTCGGGTACGGCCAGGCGTTCGCGGTGCAGCCGTGCAGGCCCAGCGTCTGCTGCTGCATCACCGGCGCCGGCCGACCCCGCCCGGGGCACCGCTCGTGGCCGTACCCGAGCTTGTGCCCCACCTCGTGGTTGACCATGTACTGCCGGTAGGTGCCCAGGCTCGCCCCGTAACCCGGTACACCCTTGACCCAACGCGCCACGTTGAGCACCACCCGGGCACCGTTGCGGCAGGAGGTGTAGGCGTCCGGCACGTCCTGGCAAAGGGTGTCACGGGTGCCGGGGGTCGCCAGGTAGATGGTGAAGTCGGTCGGTTCGCCGGCACCGACCCGACGCAGCCGCCACGCCCCGCCGGCCGTCCACCCGCGCGGGTCGTTCAACGTCGCGGTGATCGCTGTGGCGATGTCCTTCGCCGGCAGGCCCCGGATGTCGCGTTCCACGGCGACCCGGTAGCGCATCAACCGGCCGGTCGTCGCACGCCCGGGCGTGTTCTCGCCGGGCGCCACCGACCAGCGGTTACCACCGGTGGCGGGGTAGCTGACCGGGATGACGGGCGGGGTGCTGGGTCGGACCTCGACGGTCGCCGTCGGCCGACCGGTCGGTGTCGCCGCCGCGCCGGTCAGCGGTCCGGCGGCGACCGGGTCGGTGGCGGGTTGCCCGGCGGCCGGTAGGCCGCATCCGGTGAGCAGCGCCACCACCAGCAGCGACGCCATCCAGGCGGGACCCCAGCGGCGGGTAGCCTTCGTCGACATGTCTCTCCCCTCGCGCGTCGCTCGGCGGCGGCGCGGAGGAGAAGACGGGTGACAGTGGCGAAAAGTTGATGTGACCCAGGGCTCAACCTTTTGCCGGCCCCGCCCGTCTCTAGCTCTGTGGCACGGGGAGGGTTCGCGGTGGCGCGGGGTGACGCGGAATTCGTCGAGTTCGCGCGGGCGGCGTCTGCGCGACTGGTGCACGCCGCGTACCTGATGACCGGCGACCACCACCAGGCCGAGGACGCCGCGCAGACCGCCCTGGTCCGGACCTACGCGTCATGGTCGCGGATCCACGACGACGACGCCTACGGGTACGCCCGCCGCACGCTGGTCAACCACCTGGTCGACGGGTGGCGACGACCGATGCGGGAGTACCCGACCGACGAGGTGCCGGAGCAGCGGCGGGGCGACGTGGCCGACGACGTGACCACCCGGCGCTGGTTGATCACCATCCTCGGTGCGCTCAGCCCCCGGGAGCGCGCCATCGTCGTCCTGCGCTACTACTTCGACCTGCCGGAGGCACAGGTGGCCCGGGAACTCGCCGTCTCCGTCGGCACCGTCAAGAGCACCAGCTCGCGAGCGTTGGAGAAGTTGCGCAGCGCCACGCCCCGCACGGCCGATGAGGAGGCGCGCCGATGAGCGAGTTGGACCGGCTCCGCCACGCCATGCGGGCGACCGAGCGCCCCGACGCCGTGCTCGACCTGGCCACCGTCATGCGCGAGGGACGCCGGTTGCGTACCCGTCGGCGCGTCGCCGGAGCCGGGGCGGCGACGCTCGCGACCGGCTTGGCCGCAGTGGTCGTCGTGGTGGCGGTCGGCGCGTCCGGTCCGGGCGATCCGGCGCCGACCGAGCACCCGCCGCCGGTCGCCGTCGCTCCACCGTCGGCCGGTGTCTCGCCGTGGGCGGAGAAGTCGCCGGGCTCCACGCCACCGCCGACGGTGGGCCGCGACGAGCCGCCACCGAAGCCCCTCGGCCAGATCGTGGACAGCGGGGTGCGGCACGGCGCCGAGCGTCGGGTCTACTACTTCGTCCGGGTGTCCGTGCCCGGCGAACCCAAGGTGTCCATGGGACTGGCCGCCGGTCGCCAGGCTCCGGACGGCTCGTTGAGCACCGACCTCCTGGTCAACGACGTGGAGGGCAGCGACCGTCGCGCCGGGTTCCACCAGATCGGTTACGACGAGCGCTTCGCCTCGCCGGTGCCCACCTTCGGTTACTTCGTCGGCCCCGCCAAGCGGATCATCGGCACCGTCGATGGTCGGCAGGTCGACGCCCGAGTGGCGCCATGGAGTGGCGACAAGCAGGTGCTGATCTTCTGGTTCGACCCGGCCCGGCTCACTCCGGGGGAGCGGCTGGACGGCATCATCGCCCGCGACGCCGGCGGCGGCCGACTCTGACGCGCTGCCGGCGCTCAGGCCAGTCGACGCTCGATGGTCACCGTCGTCCCCTCGGCGGTGGAGACCAGCCGCACGTCGCCGTAGGCGTTCATCAGCAGCGCGCCGCGTCCCCGGTCCATCGCCGGCCGGCGGTCCCGCCAGGTGCCGAAGTCCCGTACCGAGATCCGGACCAGCCCGCCACCCACCTGGACGCGCACCCGCACCTCCGGTCGGCTGGGCCGCTGCGCGTGCTCGACGGCGTTGTTCATGGCCTCCGAGGCGGCGAGCAGGAGATCTTCGAGCACGTCCGGGTCGACGTCCAGTTCGCCCAGTGCGCCCCGGACGTCCCGACGCATCGCGGCGGCGGAGGTGGGTGCGGACGGGTACGTCCATCCGACGTCCAGGAGGTCGCCCAGCCCGTCCGGGTCGAGCGGCGCCTCCACCACCACTGACACGTCGCTGACGGTTTCGACCATCGGGGTCGGCGGAACGGGGCCGACCGGGGCGGGTCGGGTCGGCGGCGTCGGGGCAGCGACCGTCGCCGGGTCGCCGCCGATCGCCGCCGCGGGGGTACGGTCGCGGGCTCGGCGGATGCTGGCCCGGATCCGGGCCAGCAACTCGGCCGCGGCGAACGGTTTCACCAGGTAGTCGTCGGCACCCAGGCTCAGGCCCTCCACGCTGGCCTCCCCGCCGGCCCGGGCGGACAGCACCAGCACCGGCAGCGCCCGGGTCGCCGGGTCCGCGCGTAGCCGGCGCACCAGGTCGAAGCCGTCCAGTACCGGCATCATCACGTCGGTCAGGACCAGGTCGGGCGGGTCGCGGTGGATCTCGTCGAGGGCCTGCCGGCCGTCGGTGACGGCCCGCACCCGCCAGCCCTGCCCGGTGAGCAGTCGGGTGAGGTACGCCCGCATGTCGGCGTTGTCGTCGGCGAGCAGGATCCGGGCCCCGGCCAGGTCGTCGGTGGCCGGCCCGGACGCGGGATCGGGCTCGGTCACCGCGTCGCCCTGCTCGGTGAGCCAGCCCATCGCCTCCTCGACGGCGGCGCGGGCCGCGTCACCCCGCCCGTCCACCGCCGGGCCGGTGACCGCGGTGCGGTGCGCCGCCGACCAGGGCAGCGCCACGGTGAACCTGCTGCCGACGCCCACCTGACTGGTCACTCGCACGTCACCGCCTTCCAGCCGGGCCAACTCGTGCACCAGGGCCAGGCCGATGCCCGTGCCCTCGTGACTGCGCGAGCGGGCGCCCCGTACCCGGTGGAAGCGTTCGAACAGTTTCGGCAGGTCCCGTTCCGCGATGCCGATGCCGGTGTCGGCGACGGTGAGGCGCACCTCCTCGTCGTCGGCGTCGAGGGTGACCCGGATGCGGCCGATGAACGTGTACTTCAGTGCGTTGGAGAGCAGGTTCGTGACGATGCGTTCCCAGTTGACCGGGTCGACCGAGACCGGCCGGGGCAGCGGTGGGCAGCTCACCTCGAGGGTCAGCCCGGCCCGTTCGACGGCGGCCCGGAACACCCCGGCGAGCTCGGCGGTCAGCGCGGCCAGGTCGACCACCCGGGCGTCGCTGCGCGCGCGCCCGGCCTCCAGGCTGGAGAAGGTGAGCAGGCTGTTGACCAGCGTCAACAGTCGGGTGGCGTTACGCCAGCCGGTCTCCACCCGCTCCCGCTGCACCGCCGCCAGCGGCGCGGTGGCGTCGGTGAGGGCGTCGGTCAGCGGGCCGAGGATCAGGGTCAACGGGGTACGGAACTCGTGGCTGACGTTGGCGAAGAAGTCGGTCTTGACCCGGTCCAGTTCCGCCATCGCCTCGACCCGGCGCCGCTCCTCCTCGTACTCCTGGGCGTTGCGCACCGCCACGGAGATCTGCTGGGCGAGCAGTTGGTGGAAGGAGCGGTACGCCTCGTCGAGCCCTCGGCTGGGGCTGACCCCGGCGAGCAGGACGCCGAGGGGCTGATCCTCGTCGGCGGAGGGCAGCGGCAGCGCCAGCGCGGTGCGGACCGGGTCGTTCCACGGGCCGGCGGGCAGCGGCAGCCGGTCGGCGACGTCGGTCACCCGGGTCGCCCGACCCTCGGCGGCGTCCGCCAGCCCCCAGGCGTACGCGGGCGGGCTCGGATCGGTCAGCTCGACGGCGTCCGGCAGGGCCCGAGCGTGCGCCCGGTCGCCGCCGGTGCAGGCCACCCGTCGCAGCGCCGTGCCGTCGCGCAGGTAGATGGCGGCGAACGGCACGTCCAGGGGATGGCCGTCGATCACGTCGATCAGCCGAGTGGCGGTGGCGTCCACGTCGACGGTGCGCCCGTCGCCGAGCACTGACAGGTCGCGCAGGAGGCGGAGCCGGCGTTCGCCGACCACCTGCTGGGTGACCTCGCTGCACACGGTCAGCACGCCGACGGTGTGGCCGTCGTCGTCGCGGGCCGGGGCGTGCGAAACGCTGAAGTACGCCTCCTCGCGGTAGCCGGCCCGCTCGAGCAGCAGTTGCAGCGCCGGGACCCAGCTGGCCACCCCGGTCGCCATGGCCTCCTCGATCAGCGGGGCGAGCACGTCCCAGCCTTCGGCCAGGGTCACCCGTACGTCGTCGCCGAGCGCGCCCGGGTGCTTGTCGCCGATCAGTGCCGAGTACGCGTCGTTGTAGAGCTGGGAGTAACTCTCGCCCCAGAGCAGCAGCATGGGGTACCGCGAGGAGAGCACCATCCGCACGGCGGCGCGCAGGCTCTGCGGCCATCCGTCGACCGGGCCGAGGGGGGTGCGGGCCCAGTCCAGCTGTGCCATCAACCGCCCGGTGTCGCCGCCACCGAGGAACAGGTCAGTGGTGGGTCGCGTCACGCTCATCCGACCCCATCGCAAGCCCCCGTTCCGGGCCCGACGACCCTGCCGCGTTACCTACCCATCCTGACACCTCTACTCACCTGTGCCGACGCCGGTACCCACCGTCGAACCGGCGGCGGTTCGGGACGAACGACCGATGCTCAAGAAATAGATATCTGTAAGTGTCTCGGGTATCTCTCCAACCCCCCGAGGAGCCCCCATGAGAGGCAGAACGCTGAGCGCGGGAACCGCGCTCGCCGTGTTCGCCGGGATGACGGTGACGCTGGCCGCCCAGCCGGCGACCGCGTCACCTTCGACCGCGACGACGGCGGTGACCCGGCCGATCGCCGCGGCCGCCGCCGCGTTGGCCGCACCGGACATCTCCGTCACCAACGTCCAGGCGCACCTGACCCAGTTCAACACCATCGCCACCAGCAACGGTGGCAACCGACGGGCCGGCTCCGCCGGCTACACCGCCTCGCTCGCCTACGTCAAGACCAGGCTCCAGGCGGCCGGCTACACCGTCAGCGAGCAGTACTGCTCCAGCTGCACGTACCCCTCGAACAACCTGATCGCCGAGTGGCCCGGCGGCCCGGCTGACCAGGTGGTCATGTTCGGCGCGCACCTGGACGGCGTCTCGGCCGGTCCGGGCATCAACGACAACGCCACCGGCTCGTCGACCCTGCTGGAGAACGCGCTGGTCCTGGCCTCGCGGAACCCGACCATGACCAAGCGGGTGCGGTTCGCCTGGTGGACCGACGAGGAGCAGGGGCTCAACGGCTCCCGGTTCTACGTCAACTCGCTCAGCACCACCCAGCGCGGCTACATCAAGGGCTACTACAACTTCGACATGGTCGGCTCGACCAACGGCGGCTACTTCATCAACCGGGTCAGCTCGACCACGGCGGCGCCGCTGAAGGCGTACTGGGACTCGTTGGGCCTGCAACCGGAGGAGAACGTCGAGGGTCAGGGCCGCTCCGACGACTACTACTTCCAGCAGGCCGGCATCCCCACCTCGGGTTACGCCGCCGGCGCCAGCGCCCGCAAGACCAGCTCCCAGGCGGCCAAGTGGGGCGGCACCGCCAACGCCGCGTACGACCCGTGCTACCACCGGTCCTGTGACACCACCGCAAACGTCAGCGCCACAGTGCTGAACCGGGCGGCCGACGGTGTCGCGTACGCGCTGTGGCAGCTCGCCGTGAGCGGCGGGACCCCGAGCTGCACCGGCGGTCAAGTGGTCGCAAACGGTGGATTCGAGAGCGGCAGCACGCCGTGGACCGCGTCCTCCGGCGTGATCACCAACGCCAGCGGCCAGCCGGCCCGGACCGGGTCGTACAAGGCGTGGCTCAACGGGTACGGCAGTACCCGCACCGAGAGCCTGTCGCAGTCGGTGTCACTGCCGGCCGGCTGCGCCACGTACACGCTGTCGTTCTGGCTGCACATCGACACCGCCGAGACCACCAGTTCCACGGCGTACGACCGGCTCACCGTACAGGCGGGTTCGACCACGCTGGCGACGTACTCGAATCTCAACGCCGCAACCGGCTACGTGCAGCGCACCCTCAACGTGGCCGCGTTCGCCGGGCAGGCGGTGACGCTGCGGTTCACCGGCACCGAGGACTCGTCGTTGCAGACCACCTTCGTGATCGACGACGTGACGTTGCAGGCGAGCTGACCGCGTACCCGGGAAGGGCCGCCACTGGTTTCTACCGGTGGCGGCCCGTCGCGTCGTGGGTCAGGGGAGCTGTGGGTAGAGAGCGGCGACGCCGCCGGCCAGCCCGGCCTGCACCTGGCGGCTGGTCTCGTCGGTGACGATCTCGTACGCGTCGGCCTCGATGCCGTCCACCCCGATCCGGGCGATCACCGCCGGGTCGGACTTCGGGGCGTCGACCCCGGCGGTCATGTCGGTGTCCATGTAGCCGACGTGCAGGCCGGAGACCCGGACGCCCCGCTCGGCGAGCTGTACGCGCAGCGCGTTTGTCATCGCCCACTCGGCCGACTTCGCGGCGCCGTACGCCCCGACGCCGGGGAAGTTCACCCAGGACAGCGCGGAGAGCACGTTGAGAATCGTTCCGCCGCCGTTGCCCGCGATGATCGGCGCGAACGCCCGGACCATTGACAGGTTGCCGAAGTAGTGGGTCTCCAGCTCCAGCCGGACGAGGTCCAGGTCGCCGTCGAGCAGGTTGGTGCCGGTCTCGATGCCGGCGTTGTTGATCAGCAGGTTCACGTCGCCTGCCAGCTTCGCGGCGGCGGCCACCGAGGCGGGGTCGGTGATGTCCAGCCGTACCGGCGTCACGCCGGGCAGGTCGACGCTGTCGGGGTTGCGGGCGCCGGCGTAGACGGTGGCGCCCCGGGCGAGGAGTTCGGCGGCCAGGTGTCGGCCGAAGCCACGGTTGGCGCCGGTGACGAGGGCGGTGCTTCCAGCGATCTTCATGGCCGTCACGCTATCCGACCTGACTTCTGTCAGGCAAAGTCAGCTATCTCACCACGCTGGGCCGACCGGATCGGGAATACGACCCGGACGCGCCCACAGCCGGACCGGTGACGACTCGTATCCTTTCCGCGAACCTCCGCACGAGCCGAGATGGGAGACGGTGTGAGCAACCAGGCCGAAACGTTGGAATTCCAGGCCGAGGCGCGTCAGCTCCTCCAGTTGGTGGTCCACTCGATCTATTCGAACAAGGACGTCTTCCTGCGGGAACTCATCTCGAACGCGTCCGACGCACTGGACAAGCTCCGGCTGGCCACCCTCGTCGACAAGGACCTCGTCGCCGACACCGACGACCTGCACGTCGCCCTGGAGATCGACAGCGACGCCCGCACCCTCACCGTGCGGGACAACGGCATCGGGATGACCCGCGACGAGGTCGTCCAGCTGATCGGCACCATCGCCAAGTCGGGCACCGCCGAGCTGCTGCGCCAGCTGCGCGAGTCCGCCGACGCCCACGCCAAGCAGGACCTCATCGGCCAGTTCGGCGTCGGCTTCTACGCCGCGTTCATGGTCGCCGACCGGGTCACCCTGCTGACCCGCAAGGCCGGCGAGACCGGCGGCACCCGCTGGGAGTCCACCGGCGAGGGCACCTACTCGATCGAGGCGGTCGACGAGGCGCCGCAGGGCACCACCGTGACCCTGCACCTCAAGCCGGCCGACACCGAGGACAACCTGCACGACTACACCGCCGAGTGGACCGTCCGCGAGATCGTCAAGCGCTACTCCGACTTCATCGCCTGGCCGATCCGGATGAGCGTCGAACGCGCCGGCGCCGACGGTGAGGCCGCCACCCGCGAGGTGCAGACCCTCAACTCGATGAAGGCGCTCTGGGCGCGGCCCCGCGACGAGGTCGACGCCGCCGAGTACAACGAGTTCTACAAGCACGTCAGCCACGACTGGGCCGACCCGCTCGAGGTCGTGCACATGAAGGGCGAGGGCACCTTCGAGTACGAGGCGCTGCTCTTCCTGCCCAGCCACGCCCCACTGGACCTGTTCTCCCCGCAGGGCCGCCGAGGCGTCCAGCTCTACGTCAAGCGCGTCTTCATCATGGACGACTGCGAGGCCCTGGTCCCGACCTACCTGCGCTTCGTCAAGGGCGTTGTCGACGCGCACGACCTGTCACTGAACATCTCCCGGGAGATCCTCCAGCAGGACCGGCAGATCCAGATCGTCCGCCGCCGCCTGGTCAAGAAGGTCCTCGCCACGGTCAAGGACCTCAAGGCCAACCACGCCGAGCGCTACCGCACCTTCTGGACCGAGTTCGGCGCCGTGGTCAAGGAAGGGCTGATCGACGACACCGACAACCGGGACACCCTGCTGGACATTCTGTCGGTGGCCTCCACCAACGACCCGGCCGAGCCCACCGACCTGGCCGGCTATGTGTCGCGGATGAAGGACGGCCAGAGCGACATCTGGTACGCCACCGGCGAGTCCCGGGCCGCCATCGAGAACTCCCCGCACCTGGAGGCGTTCCGGGCCAAGGGGCACGAGGTGCTGCTCCTCACCGACCAGGTCGACGAGGTGTGGGTCGAGCGGGTCGGCACGTACGACGGCCGGCCACTGCGCTCGATCGCCAAGGGCGAGATCGACCTGGACACCGACGAGGAGAAGCAGCAGGCCGAGGCCGAGCGCGAGCAGCAGCGACAGGAGTTCGCCGGCCTGCTCGACTGGCTGGGGACCACCCTCACCGACAGCGTCCGGGAGGTCCGCCTGTCGTCGCGGCTGACCACCTCACCGGCCTGCGTCGTCGGCGACGCCCACGACCTCACCCCGACCCTGGAGAAGATGTACCGGGCGATGGGGCACGAGCTCCCCACCACCAAGCGGATCCTGGAGATCAACCCGGGCCACCCGCTGGTGTCCGGGCTGCGCAAGGCCCACGAGCAGGGCAGCGACCCCACCGCGCTGACCGAGACCGCCGAGCTGCTCTACGGCCTGGCGGTGCTCGCCGAGGGCGGTGAGCTGACCGACCCGGCCCGCTTCACCCGGACGCTCGCCGATCGGTTGGCGCGCACCCTGTAACTGGCGTACCACCGGCCGGCGGCCCGCCCGAGCGGCGGCCCGCCGGCCGGTCCCGTCAGCGGCCGGGGATCACCAGACCCGACTCGTAGGCGATCATCACCGCCTGGGCGCGGTCGCGCAGGTGCAGTTTGGTGAGCAGGTTGCCGACATGGGTCTTCACCGTGTGCTCGCTGAGGTGGTGGTGGGCGGCGATCTCGGCGTTGGACAGACCGGCCGCGATCAGGCGCAGCACGTCCGTCTCCCGGGGCGTCAGGCCGGTCACCGCGGCGGCCCGGGCGGGGTCCGGATGGCCGCGCCGGTGCAGTTCCCCGATGACCCGGGCGGTGACGGCGGGGGCGAGCAGCGCGTCCCCGGCGGCGACCACACGGACCGCGTTCACCAGGTCGGCGCGGGGAGCGTCCTTGAGCAGGAAGCCGCTGGCCCCGGCCCGCAGGGCCGCGTACAGGTGGTCGTCGGTGTCGAACATGGTCAGAGCGAGGACCCGGCTCGACGTGAGCGCGCAGACCTGGCGGGTCGCGGCGACACCGTCGAGGACGGGCATTCGCATGTCCATCAGGACGACGTCGGGACGGTGTTCGAGGGCAGCCCGCACGGCCGCCGCGCCGTCCGGGACGTCGGCGACCACCTCGATGTCCGGCTCGGCGCCGAGGATGGTGGCGAACCCCGCCCGGAACAGATCCTGGTCATCGGCGAGCACGACCCGCAGCATCAGACCACCGCCGGTGCCGACAGCGGCAGGGAAGCGGCCACCGTGAAGCCGTGACCGCCGGAGGCCGGGCCGGCGCGCAGGGTGCCGCCGCAGGCGTGGGCGCGCTCGCGCATGCCGACGATCCCGTACCCGGGCAGGCCCGCGTCGGACCCGCGGTAGCCGCAGCCGTCATCGGTGACCGACACGGTCAGCGAGTTCGCCGTGTGGTCCAGTCGGACCCGAACCGATCGGGCCCCGGCATGCCGCACCACGTTGGTCAAGGACTCCTGCACGATCCGGTAGGCGGCCACCCCGACGTCCGGGGGCGGCGGCTCGACGGCACCTCCGGACGGCGAGACGCTGAGCACGGCATCGAGGCCGGCGGCACGGACCCGCTCGACGAGGACGGGAAGGTGGCCCAGACCCGGCTGGTCAAGTGGCTGGTCGGCGGGTTCGTACAGGCTGCCGACCGCGCGGCGGAGCTGAACGACCGCGTCCCTGCCGGTGGCGGCGATCGTGGCGAACGTGGCATCAGCGCGATCCGGCTGCTGGCGGACCAGCAGCGGACCCGCCTCCGCCTGGACGATCATGACGCCGACCGCGTGGGTGAGGATGTCATGCAGGTCGCGGGCGATCCGGGTGCGTTCGCGCAGCACCGCCGCCGTCCGTTCACCGGCGATGCGACGATCGCGTTCGGCGAGGGCCGCGGCCTGGGTCCGGCGGGCCCGGGTGCTGGTGCCCAGCAAATACGCGAAGAGGTAGGCGACCGACAGGTAACGCAGCACCTCCACGTCCGGGCGGGGGTAGAGCAGCGAGACCAGCAGGCCGGCGGCGGTGAGCGCGACGCCGAGCAGGCGGATCGGCAGGGAGGCCCGCGCCGCGAACGTGTAGAGGCAGACCAGCGGTCCGACCGGCAGCAGTGGGGGAGCGCCGAGCGAGGCGGACACGGTCGTGGCGACGCCCACGACGAGGGCGACCCGGATCAGCGCCCGGTCCCGCCACAGCACCGGCACCGACGACGCGACCGCGAGCGGCAGCACCCACCAGGCACGTGGCCCACCGACCAGGGCGGGCAGCACTGTCGCGGCGACGGCGGCCACTGTGACGGCGAGATTGACGTACTGCTTCACGTCGGCAGTATCGTCCGAGCCGGCGCGCCGACGCCTCCCTCCACGGGACCAGATCGATCCCGGCCCGCACGGTGATCCGCCCCGGCCGCCCGCGCCGCACGCTCGACCCATGATGACGATCCTCGCCACGCTCCTCAGTGGCCTGCTTTGGCTCGGTGGCACCGGGCTGCACCCGATCCCCGCGCTGACCTGGCTCGCCCCGCTCCCGCTGATCCTCGCCTCGACGCGGGTACGCCCGCGGACCGCGCTCTGCGCGACCGCCCTCGCCTGGTCGATCGGTCAGGGCGGCGTGGTCGGCTACTACCTCGGCACCCTGCGACTACCGGTCCCCGCGGTCGCCGGCGTGGTCCTGCTCGGCCTCGGGCTGGCGACCGGCACGGTCCTGCTCGCCCAGGTACTGCTGCTACGCGGACGAACCGCCCTCGCCGTCCTCGCCGTGCCATCGCTCTGGGTGCTGGGGGAGTACGCCGCGTCCCGCCTGCTGCCGCACGGCGCCTGGTGGAGCCTCGCCTACACCCAGGCCGACGTCCGTCCGGTCATCCAGCTGACCGCGCTCACCGGAGTCTGGGGCGTCACCTACCTGCTGCTCGCCGTCCCGATCGCCCTCGCCGCCCTGCGCGCAAGCCCACGCCCCGCCCTCACCTGCCTGCTCGTCCTCCTGCTCGGCGCCGGCGGGTGGTCGGCCTGGTCGCTGGGCCGTTCCCCCGACCCGGCCGCGCGGCTCACCGTCGGCCTGGTGGCCCTGCGCCAGCCCGAGGACGGACTTCCGGTCGACGAGCCGCAAGGCCGTGACCTGCTCGCCCGTTACGCCGCGCGGGTCGAGGGCCTGGTCGCCCGTGGGGCACGGATCGTCGTTCTGCCGGAGAAGGTGTTCGCCGTGTCGGACACGACGATGCCCGTGCTCGTGGCCGCGCTCCGGCAGACCGAGGCTCAGGTCGTCGTCGGTGCGGTGCGGCAACGGGCCGGCGGGGCGAGCAACGTCGCGCTGGTGCTCGAACCGGGTGGGACCGTCACGACGTACGAGAAGCAGCATCTCATCCCGGGCCTGGAGGACTGGCTGACGCCGGGTGACGGCGAGGTGCTCGTGGACGGGCGGTTCGGCGTCGCGATCTGCAAGGACCTCGACCATCCCGACCTGGTCCGGCGGTATCGGGCGCAGGGCGCCTCGGTGCTGCTCGTCCCCGCCCTGGACTTCACCTCCGATGGCTGGCTGCACGGTCGGATGGCAGTGGTCCGGGGTGTGGAGAACGGGCTCGTCGTGGTCCGGGCCGCGGCGTTCGGCCGGCTGACGGTCACCGACCCCGGCGGCAGGATGGTGGGCGAGGCCACCGCCGGTGACGCGGAGCTGCTGCTCGCCGCCCCGACATCGGGCTGGGGCACTGTCTATTCGCGTACCGGAGACTGGTTTCCGCTGTTGTCAGTGGCCCTGTTGGTCCTGGCCGTGGGTGGGGCACGTGGCGGCCGGTGGCCTGGCTCCGCCACGACAGCTGAACGCTCGGCCGGACAACCGGCCGAGCGTTCGTCCGTGTAGCGCGGATCAGTTCAGGTGTCGGTGGCCCGTCACGCCGCGGAGGCGGACGCCTTCGGCCCTCGGTGCGTCGCCGCCGGGCCGGCGTTCCAGCCCCAGCGGGGGGCCGGTACCGCGGCGTCGCGGCGCCCGTCCGTGTCGACGTCCTCGCTGTCGGTGCCGTCGACGGTCAGCTCGACGGAGCCGGGTGTGCTGCGGGCCAGTCGCAGCGAGTGCTCGGCGCCGGTGCGGGCCGCGCACGGCCAGGACTGCCCGGCGCACTGGAGGTTGCGGCAGTGGCCCTCGTCGTCCGGCTCGTGTGCGCTCAGCACGTCGACAGCCAACTGCCACAGCAGCGGGTCGGTCACGTCGTGCGGGCGCTCGGCGGTGCGGCTAGGTCGGTTGCTGGTGTCGTCGGACATCGTGGGCCCCCCTCGTCAGGCTGTACCCCCCAAGGGTCACCCGTCAGCCGCCGGCTAAACCGCCGACCTGCTGTGATGTGTCTCTGGTCGCAGCTCGACCGCGGACGCCGCACGCGAATCGGTCAGTCCGGCAGGAGCGGCATCTCCACGCCCGGCTCCCGACCGAGCAACACCGCCCGGGTGAGCGCCGCTGATCCGAACCGGTCGCGGACCGCGTCGACAGCAGCGTCCAGATCGGACCCGACGTCCGGCTGGAACGGCAGCTCCGGCTGGACCGGGTTGTCGTCGAGGTTGCCCACCGAGATACCGATCAGTGTGACACCACGGCGATCGATCTCGGGCAGCGCGGCGCGCAGCAATGCACGCGCGGCGGCGAGCAGTGGCGTGGTGTCCGCCGTCGCCTTACCCACCGTGTGCGAGCGGGTCGCCCGGGTGTAGTCGCCGAAGCGCAGCCGCAACACCACAGTGCGGCCGGACCGCCCGGCCGTCCGCATCCGCCGGCTGACCCGGTCGACAAGGCCGGCGAGGATGGCGTCCAGCTCCGTCGAGGCGTGCGGGGTACGACTCAGCGCGTGCTGCGCGCCCATCGAACCGCGCCGCCGCCCCACCTGCACCGCCCGGGGGTCGCGATTGTGTGCCAGCGCGTGCAGGTGCCGGCCGGCGCCCGCACCGAGCAGCGACACCAGCGCCGCCTCACCGAGGCGGGCCACCTCCCCGACGGTACGGATCCGGCGTTCGCGCAGCTTGGCGGCCGTGACCGGGCCGACGCCCCAGAGCCGTTCCACAGGCAGTGGGTGCAGGAACGCCAGCTCGGCGTCCGGTGCGACCACCAGCAGGCCGTCCGGTTTCGCCACTCCGCTGGCCACCTTGGCCAGGAACTTCGTGCGGGCCACCCCCACCGTGATCGGCAGGTGGACCCGGTCGCTGACCTCCCGGCGCAGTCGTTCGGCGATCTCGGCCGGTGGCCCGACCAGCCGCCGCAGGCCACCCACGTCGAGGAACGCCTCGTCGATGGAGAGACCCTCGACCAGCGGTGTGGTCTGCCGGAAGATCTCGAAGACCGCGCGACTCGCCGCCGTGTACGCCGACATCCGTGGCGGCACGACGATCGCGTCCGGGCAGAGCCGACGCGCCTGCTGGCCGCCCATCGCGCTGCGGACGCCGCGCGCCTTCGCCTCGTAGCTGGCCGCGAGCACCACGCCGCCGCCGACGATCACCGGCCGCCCGCGTAGGCGCGGGTCGTCGCGCTGCTCGACCGACGCGTAGAACGCGTCCAGGTCGGCGTGCAGGATGCTGGCGCCGGGCGACACGTACACATGTTCGCATGACGCCCGGCCGACGCGGCAGTGAGCTGGGCGAACGCCCGATCAGTCGAGGCAGAACTCGTTGCCCTCAGGGTCGGCCATGATGAGATGACCGGCGCCCAACGGGGGAGCGGGCTCGTGTCGACTGAGCCGTTCGGCGCCGTGCGAGACGAGCCGTTCGGCCTCCGCCTCCAGGGCCGCCATCCGCTCGTCACCCTCCAACCCGGGGGCCGCACGGACGTCGAGGTGGACGCGGTTCTTCACCTGCTTGTGCTCCGGCACCCGCTGGAAGAACAGCCGCGGTCGCGTGCCCTCGGGGTCGACCACCGCCGACGCGTCGTTGCGGTTCTCCGGCGGCACACCCATCGCCTCCAACGCCTGGTCCCAGGACTCGAAGTCTCCGGGCGGGGCCTGCACCTGGTAGCCGAGCGCCTCGGCCCAGAACGTGGCCAACCGGGCCGGGTCGGCGCAGTCGAACGTGATCTGGACGTCGCGGGTCACTGTGGGTCCCTGCTTCCTGATCTGGTCGGTCATGATCCCAGCCTCCCCCGGATAGCGGACAGGGTCGTTCCGCTATCCGTGCAACGATCGACGGGTGACCGTCGAGGCGACGACCGAGCGGGTGCTGCGCCTGCTGGCGCTGCTGCAACGACGACTGTCCTGGACGGCCGCCGAACTCGCCGCCGAACTGGGGGTCACCGACCGTTGCGTGCGCCGCGACGTGCAGCGCCTGCGGACGCTCGGCTATCCCGTGCACGCGGTGTCGGGCGTCGGCGGCGGCTATCAACTCGGTGCGGGCACCCGGCTGCCGCCGTTGCTCCTGGACGACGAGGAGGCGATCGCCACGGCGGTGTCGCTGCGTCTCGCCTCCGGGGGCACTGTCGCCGGGGCGAGCGAGGCGGCGCTGCGGGCACTTGCGAAGCTCGACCAGGTGATGCCGTCGCGGCTCCGCGCCGAGGTACGGGCGGTGCACGGCTCCACCGACACGCTCATCGGCCCGGTCGCCGAGATCGACGCGGAACTGCTGGTGACACTGGCCCGGTCCTGTCGGGACGGGGTACGCGTTCGATTCCACTACCCCGACCGGGGCGCTGTGGAGCAGGAACGGACGGTCGAGCCGATCCGGATGGTCACGACGGGCCGTCGCTGGTATCTGATGGCCTGGGACGTCGACCGCGACGACTGGCGGACGTTCCGGCTGGACCGGATGCGGGCGGCGATGGCGACGACCTGGCGCTTCCCGGCACGCGAGCACCCGGATCCGGTCGCCTTCGTGCAGCGGGCCGTTACCGGGGCGCCGTACCGGTACCTCGCCCGGGTGCGGGTGCACGCCCCGGCCGAGCGGGTGCGCGAGGTGGTTCCGCCCCAGGTGGGGCGGGTCGAGGACGACAGCGACGGGTGGTCCGTGCTGGTCGTCGGCGGCGACGACCTGGAGTGGCTCGCCGCGCACCTTGGCCGCCTGGATCACGAGATGGAGGTGCTGGAGCCTCCCGAGCTGCGCGAGGCCGCGGGTCGGCTCGCCCGTCGCCTCGCGGTGTTGGCCGGTGCGACGTCGGAGCCCGGCGCGCGGTGACGCAGCGTGTAGTGGCGCAGCGACACCGGGCTGCCGTCGGGAGCGGCCCAGGGCGCCGTGCTGGTGCCGAGGCACCGCCAGCCCGCGCGCTCGTACAGCGCAGCGGCCGCGGTGCCATCAGCGGCCAACTCCAGCACCAGGTCCGTGCCACGTTTCTCCGCCCACCGGCGGGCCCGGTCCAGCAGCGCGCTGCCCAACGCCAACCCCCGGGCTTTCGGCGCTACGAAGAGACGAGCCACCTCGGCCGTAGGCCGCCCGTCCACCTGATCGGGGATCCGATGCACGGCGACATGCCCGACGACGGCCGCGTCGGCGTCGACGGCGACCCAGGCCCGCGCCGGGTGCGGTTCGCGCAGCCAACGGTGCGGGTCGGCGGGCCAGTTCAGCGGGTACCGGTCGACCCGGTGAACCTCGGCGAGCGCTGCGACGCAGCCGTCCAGATCGGTGGCGCGCCGCCGACGGACAGCGGGTCGGTTCACAGGTCGTCGAACGGGCCGGCGTAGCGGAACTCGCCCCGGACCGACTCACGCCACGCGTGCGACGGTCGAGCCATGAAGTACTGCGGCCCCCACGGCTGTGGCGGAGTCACGCCCAGCTCGACGGCGGGCCGGAACCCGAAGCGCGGGTAGTAGTCGGGGTGCCCGAGCAGCACCACGAGCGGTTCGTCCCGCGCGTCGGCCGCGCCGAGCACCGCGTGCATCAACGCGCTGCCGACCCCACGCCGCTGCCAGTCGGGCAGCACGCCCAGCGGCCCCAGGCCCAGCGCGACGGGCGCACCGCCCACCAGGCCGCGGGTGGCCACCACGTGCCCGACCACCTGGCCGTCCGAATCGGTCGCCACCAGGGAGTACGCGGGCAGCCAGCCCTCGTCGGCGCGCAGCGCGTCGACGAGCGTCGCCTCGACCGGCACGGCGTCGCCGTCGGCCTTGGCGAAAGCGGCGGAGTGCACCGCCCGAATGGCGTCGACGTCGGCGGGTGTCTCGCGTCTGATCAGCACCGCGCCACCATATTCGCGGTGAGTCGCCGGCTCCACGCGTTTATCGCAGGCACCGATGTGCCGGCGGTCGCGTCGGCCGCCCGGCCGACCGACGTGCAACGGCGATGGTTGTGCCTGGTGGCTGCTGTGCCTGGCGGTCGTCGTACCTGACAGTCGTGGTGGCTGGCGGTCGTGGTGGCCGGCGGCGGCACTTCGCGGACATGACGGGGAAACGGCTGATGTCTGTGAGTCATCAAGATGCCGCCCAGTCATCAAGCGATCCGCGATCCGCGATCCGAGCGGCCGTGGCCCAGCCAGGGCCTGCGGGCCGCCCCCGGGCCTGGGGCCTCTCTGGTCCGCGCGTGCGGCCCGTGCCGGCTGGCCGGGCGTGATCTCAGCCGACGGCGGTCGCGGAGGGCGGGGCGCTGCCGCCCTGGGGTGCCTCCGGGGTCATCAACCGGATGATCTCCGCCTGGTCGGCGGGCGAGGGCAGCCCCCATTCCGGCCGGTAGCCGTACACCTCGTGCAGTGGGGTGGAGCCGGTGCGGCCGTCCAGGATCTCCACGGCCTCGGTGCCGATCAGGCCGGGGTGTTCGACGCCGCAGGCCTCGGCGACCTTGGTCAGGTCCCGGCGCAGCGTCCGCAGGTAGTTGGCCGCCCGGACCGACTTCAACGTCGGGTCCAGGCCCCGGGCGAGCCACGCGTTCTGGGTGGCGACGCCGGTGGGGCAGGTGTCGGTGTGGCACTTCTGCGCCTGGATGCAGCCGATCGCCAGCATCGCCTCGCGACCGACGTTGACCAGGTCGCAGCCGAGCGCGAACGCCACTATGGCGTTGTCCGGCAGTCCGAGCTTGCCGCCGCCGACGAAGACCACCTGCTCATGCAGGTCGTGCTCGGCGAAGATCTTGTACACCCGGGAGAAGCCCTGCTGGAACGGGAGCGACACGGAGTCGGTGAAGATCAGTGGTGCGGCGCCGGTGCCGCCCTCGCCGCCGTCGACCGTCACGAAGTCCACACCCCGGCCGGTGTCCCGCATCAGGGTCGCCAGTTCCTGCCAGAAGTCCAGGTCACCGACCGCCGACTTGATGCCGACCGGCAGTCCTGTCTCGGCGGCCAGCAACTCCACCCAGTCGAGCAAACTGTCGCAGTCGGAGAACTCGGCGTGCCGGGACGGGCTGACGCAGTCCTGACCAGCCGGGATGCCCCGGGTGGCGGCGATCTCGGCGGACACCTTCGCCCCGGGCAGCAGCCCACCGAGGCTCGGCTTGGCGCCCTGGCTCAGCTTGATCTCCAGCGCCCGCACCGGCGCGCCGGAGACCAGGTCCTTCAGCCGGTCGAGGCTGAACCGGCCGTGTTCGTCACGGCAGCCGAAGTACGCGGTGGCGAGTTGGAAGACCAGCTCACCGCCGTTGCGGTGGTACGGCGACAGGCCGCCCTCGCCGGTGTTCTGCAGGCAGCCGGCGAGCGCCGCGCCCTTGTTGAGCGCCGTGATGGCGTTGCCGGAGAGCGAGCCGAAGCTCATCCCGGAGATGTTGACGACCGACTCCGGTCGGAACGCCCGGGCGCGACCCCGTGCCGCGCCGAGCACCTTGGCGCAGGGCAACCGCACGTCGTGCCCGGCGGTCGGTGAGGACGGCGGCACGGCGCGACCGAACGTGCGGTGCTTGATGATCGGGTACCCGGGGGTGTACTCGATGTCGTTGTCAGTGCCGAAACCGAAGTAGTTGTTCTCCTGCTTGGCCGACGCGTACACCCAGCGGCGCTGGTCACGGGTGAACGGCCGCTCCTCGTTGTTGCCGGCCACGATGTACTGCCGAAGCTCCGGCCCGATCGTCTCCAACAGGTAGCGGGCGCGCCCGAGGACCGGGAAGTTGCGCCGCAGCGCGTGGTCGCGCTGGATCAGGTCCCGCGCGGCGAGGGCCGCGACGGCGGCGGCGACGGCGGGTACGGCTCGACGGGCCCAGGTCATGCCCGGGACTCTTTCCGCCGAGGCGGCGGATCAAACCGGTGAGCTGGCTGGTGGCGGTACGGGTGCGCCCCGCACCGCCACCACTCGCTCAGCGGTGTCGGAACGACTCCCGGACCGATCCGCCGACGATCGTGCACCACGTGCTCGTGCTGAGCTTGCCGTTGCGCGGCAGCCCGTGCAGCGCCTGAAGGTCCTGCACCGCCCTCCGGGTGGCGTGGTCGTACGCTCCGGTGACGGTGACCGCGTACCCCTTGGTGGCGAGGATTTCCTGCACGGCCGTGACCGGCGCTCCGGCGGCGTGCTGGTCCAGCTCCGGAGCGAGGGTCTCCCAGGTCGGCGTGGTGAGTGTGGCGTCCACATCCACAGCGATGCCGTTGCGGGCCTGCCAGTCCTGCACCGCCGCGACGGTAGCGGCGTCGAACGTGCCGCTGACGGTCACCGGGTAACCCCGGTAGGCGAGCAGGTGCTGCACCACCCGGACCGACGGGGAGTTGACGAAACGCCACAGGTCCGGCCAGCGGCGCGCCGGCACGTCACCGAGCTTGGTGCCAAGGGCGGCGTGCACCCGCCGCCGCAGGTCGGGGAACTGCCGGTAGAAGGCCGCGCCCGGGCACTCGGTGGTGCGGAAGTCCCAGTGGCCGAAGATGTCGTGCGCGTGCAGCCCGTACTGCCGGCAGATCGCGACGCAGAGCTTGACCAGGGAGTCGGTCAACGCCTCGGGTGGCGTCTCGGTGACGTAGGTGCCCTCGTTCTCGATGCCGATGGCCCGGCCGTTCTCACCCGGACAGTGCGCCGAGATCATCTGTCGGTCGCCGGCTTCCAGGCGCTCCAGGCTGCCCCGGCGGCCCTCCAGCACGTAACCGCCGCGGCTCACAGTGAAGTGCTGGCCGGTGTCCGACCAGCCGTTGCCGTCCATGTGCAGGTCCTGGCAGTCGTGGGCCAGCTTGACCGCCTGCTCGCGGGAGTAGTCGGTGACGTTCGGGAACGCCATGTGGTGCACGATGATCTTGTTGGTGGCGATGGCGCTCACCGACAGCGGGTCCTTCGGTGGGCGGGCGGCCCACTCGTCACAGCTGATGATCCAGTCCAGGTCGGTGCCCGGCGCGGCCTGCGCCGCGTTCGGGAAGGCGAGTTCGCTTCCGACGACGGCGACAGTGGCGGCGCCGAGACCGGCCCGCAGCAGCGTCCGGCGATCCACTTCGGAATGGTCGACGTGCATTGCATCTCCTCCTGCGGCCGACGGCGGGGGGATGAAAAATAGCTCCAGTGGCCGCACGTACTTCGGAGAATATTGCCAAGACTCGCCCGCGCGCTAGAGGGCGTCCACCCCCGACGGGCAGCTGGAAAAGCGATCGACCAAAAGATCAATGTCCCGCTAACCTGGCCGCTGACTCGGGGGTGGAAGATGAAACTTGGTGAGGCGCTGACCGAACGCGCCGAGGCCGCACGACGGGTCGAGCAGCTGCGGACCCGGATCAATGGCAGCGCCCGGTACCAGGAGGGCGAACTGCCTCCGGAGGACGCCACGGTGCTCCTGACCGAGCTGGACCAGGTCCTCGACAACCTGGAGACGCTGATCCGGCGCATCAACCGGACCAACGCCGCGGTGCCGGTCGACGACCTCGGCACGCTCACGGACGCGTTGGCCCGGCGGGACGTCCTGCGACTGCGGCACGCCGCCATCACGGCGGCCGCCGACGCCGCCGCCGGTAGCGGCCGTGGTCACCTGGCCCGGCAGCTCCGCTCCGAGCTGAAGATGCTCGCGGCGTTGCCGGTCGCCGAGCTTCGGGAACGCGCCGACGGGCTCGCGGGGCAGCTCCGCGAGCTCGAGGTGCGGATTCAGCGCACCAACTGGGAGGCTGACCTGCTGGACTGACCCATCCCAGCAGCGATGTGGAGCAGGTAGCCGTCGTGGAGGCGTGTACACACAGGTCCGGGCTGTAACCCCGGAACCCTTCTTGGCGCGCGGTGGGCAGCGCGGGGTTCGACTCCCCAAGAACAATGCAGCCCAGCACCGAGGACAGGTAACACCGCAACATGCACACCTCATCACCACGTACAGATCCTCGACGGCGAGGGCGGGTTCGGGGCACTCCACATCCGCGCGGCCGCGTGCTGTTCGCTCACCGACACCCGGTCGTGAGGGGCGGCCCTTCCTGGTCGGCGTTTCCGCGCGTCGGGTCGGGGGTAGGTCCGGGGCTGACCGTTCCGGCTGCCCCTTTTAAGGAATGACCAGATGAGTGACAACGTCAGCGACGCGGTGGGCGACGCTCTCCGCTCGGTGATGCTCTTCCTGCCCAAGGCCGTCGCCTTCCTGGCGATCCTGGTGGCCGGATGGCTGATCGCCAAGGCCGTACTGAAGATCGTGGAGAAGATCCTCGAACGGGTGGGCTTCGACCGCGCCGTCGAACGCGGCGGCATCCGCCGCGCGTTGAGCCGCTCCCGGTACGACGCCAGCGACATCGTCGCGAAGCTCGTCTACTACGCGGTGCTGCTGTTCACCCTTCAGCTCGCCTTCGGCATCTGGGGGCCGAACCCGATCTCCGACCTGCTCGGCGCGGTGATCGCGTGGCTGCCCCGGGCCTTCGTCGCGATCGTCATCGTCGTGGTCGCCGCCGCCATCGCCAACGCGGTCAAGGACATCATCAGCGGCGCGCTCGGCGGTCTGTCGTACGGCCGGGTGCTGGCCACCATCGCCTCGGTGTTCATCCTCGGCCTCGGTGTCATCGCCGCCCTGAATCAGATCGGCGTGGCCACCGCGGTCACCACTCCGGTGCTGATCGCCGTGCTGGCCACTATCGGTGGCATCCTCGTCGTCGGTGTCGGCGGCGGGCTGATCCGTCCGATGCAGAGCCGTTGGGAGTCGTGGCTGACCCGCGCCGAGCAGGAGTCGCAGCTGATCGCCGAGCACGCCCAGGCGTACCGGGCCGGTCGCCGCGATGCCGAGGCGGAGCTGGCGCGCGCGTCGACCACCACCAGCAGCGGCGCGGAGGCCACCCAGGTGGTGCCCCGGCCGGCCGATGCCGACGCCACCCAGGTGGTGACCCGGCCCACCGACCCGGAGGCCACCCAGGTCGTCCATTTCCCGGCCACCTCCGACGCCACCCAGGTGGTCAGCGGCTCGGAGGTCACCCAGGTGGTGGGCGCCGGTGTCGACCCCGACGCGACCCAGGTGGTCCGGGGCGGCACCGACCACGCGGTGCCCGGGCAGCGCACCAGTGACGACAGCGAGACCACCACTGTCATTCCGCCGGTCGACCGGCGCTGACACCAGCGGTACGTCAGCGGGGCGGGATCGATCTGATCCCGCCCCGCCGCGCGTTGGCGGTCCCGCCTCGCCCGCCCGGCGCGCTGAAAGCGCTGGCCGCAGCCGCGCCGGTTGTCTAGCATCGCGGGCATGACCTGGCGACATTGATCCAGCAGCGTCGGCCGATCCCGTGGGCCACCACGGGCACCGCACCTCCGGTGTCCGTCTCCACTCCCACGGGAAGGCCCCATGACCCCCATCGCTTCGCGTGTGCCCGACCCGGCGGTCCGTCGGCTGACGGCGACCCTCTACGGGTACGCGTTCCTCAGTGACCTCGTCCTGCTCTACCCGCTGTACGTGGTGTTCTTCGCCGACACCGGGCTGTCGGTGGGGCAGATCGCGTCGCTCTTCGTCATCTGGTCGGCCGCCGGCATCCTGTTCGAGGTGCCCTCCGGCGCCTGGGCCGACGTGCTGTCCCGCCGGCTGCTGCTGTGCCTCGCGCCGCTGGTGGCCGCCGCCGGTTTCGCGCTCTGGGTGCTGGTGCCGTCGTACCCGGCGTTCGCCGTCGGTTTCCTGCTCTGGGGCGCCGGTGGCGCACTGGTCTCCGGCGCACTGGAGGCGTTGGTCTGGACCGAGTTGGACCGGCTCGGCGCGGTCGGCCGGTACGCCCGGGTGCTCGGCCGCGCGCGGACGGCGGGTGTGCTGGGCGTGGTGCTCTCCGGAGTGCTCGCCGGCCCGGTGCTCGCGGCCGGCGGGTACCCGGCGGTCGGCGCGGCCAGCGTGCTCGCCTGCCTGCTCGCCACGCTCGTCGCCACCCGGCTTCCGGAGCACCGCGCGCTCGCCGCCGTACGCGTCCCGGTCGCCGAGCCTGCGATGGCCGCCCGGCCGCTGGGCGCCGCACCACCCCGGCAGGACGAGCCCGCGAGCCCGGACGACGATGGTGACCTGGGGTGGTGGGACACGTTGCGCGCCGGAGTGGCGCAGGTCCGCACCCGTCCGCCGGTGCGGGGCGCCGTGCTGCTGGTGGCCGTTGTCGCCGCCGACTGGGGTGCCCTGGACGAGTACACGCCGCTGCTGGCCCTGGACACCGGCGTCGGCGCGCAGGCCGTACCCCTGCTGCTCCTGCTGCTCTGGGCCGGGGTGACAGTCGGCGGGCTGCTCGCCCCGGCGGGGGAGCGGCTGGGCAGCCGAGGGTACGCGGCGCTGTTGGGGCTGGTCGGCGTCGCGCTGGCCGGCGGTGCCCTGCTCCGACACCCGTCGGGGTTCGTGCTGATCGCGGTGGCCTTCGGCGCGGCGCAGTTGGCCACCGTGCTGGCCGACGCGCGGCTCCAGGCCCGGATCACCGGCACCAGCCGCGCCACCGTCACCTCCCTGGCGGGGATGGCCACCGACGTGCTGATCATCGTGACGTACGCCGGCTACGGCCTGCTCGCCACGGCGGCCGGCAACGCGGTGGCGTTCGCGCTGACCGCCGGGGCGTACGTCGTGGTGGCGATGGTGCTGCTGACCCGCCGCGAGCGCCGGACGGCCGTGCCCACCGGCGTCGTCGCGACGGTGCCCGGCGGCCCGGACTGACCGGGGCCCGGCGACGGCCTTCTCCGGCCGCCGCCGGGCCGCACTGTCAGCCGGCCATGTGGAGGAACGACCACTGGTGGCCGTCGAGGTCCCGGAAGCCGCGCATGTACATCGGCCCGTTGGCCATCCCCGGCCCGAGCGACTCCCCACCGGCAACCGCCGCCTGGTCGACCAGTTCGTCGACCTGCCCCCGGCTCGACGCCGACAGCCCGATGATCACCTCCCGGCTGGTCGCCGTGTCCGGCGTGGCGACCCCGGTGTACGCCTCGAAGCCCGAGCGGAGGTGCAGCACCAGGCGGGTGGTGTCGGAGACGGTGAGCACCATGCTGTCGCCGTCCGGCTCGGCCTGGTCGCTGGTGAAGCCGATCGCCCGGTAGAACTCGTTGGCGGTGGTCAGATCGCGCACCGGCAGGTTGATGAACGTCATGGTCATCGGTGGTCTCCGTCCGTTTCGAGCAGTGCCTTCAGTGCGGCGAGCCGTTCCCGCCAGTACGCCTTCAGCTCCGCGGCCTGCTCGGCCCCGGTCAGCTTCTCGTGCAGGACGCTGACCCGGGCCTTCGACTCGCCGACAGCGTCGATGCCCACGACGATCCGGGTGGGGCCGCCGGCCCAGTCGGCCCGGAAGCTGCGCGGCGCGGTGGCGGTGCGGACGCGCACCTCGACGTCGGGCAGCCAGCGGGCGCGTGCCGTCTCGTCGGCGAACGCCTCGAACAGTCGGCGCGCCGGCACGGCAACCGTCCGGCTCGCGCTTGCCTCGAAGCCACCGCCGCGTCGCTGACCCGGCGCGCGCAGGCCGCGGGCCTGCTCGTACCCGACGGTGATGGTCTGCGCCCACCAACCCGGCACCTCGTGTTCGGTGCCCAGGTGACGGGCTATGCGGGTGTGCGTCCACCCGGTGGCGGACGCGGCGTCGAGCACTGCGAACCACTCGGCCCAGCCACGGCCGGTCCGGGCGCGGATCAGGTCGTCGGCGATCCGCTCGGTCTGCGCAGCGGCAGCCGTGACGGTCGGTTCGGTAGGCGCTGGAGGGGACGCGGCGCTGGACGCCGGCTCTGCCCGATTGATCAGGTGCCGGCGGGCCGTGGTGTAGCTCTCGCCGGTCTTCTCCATCCGGGTCCGGACCCGGGCCTTGAACGATCTCTGGGTGGTCATCACATGCTCCCGGTCAACGGCACGGTCACCGGGACTCACGCTCCCGCCGACCCCGCCGGAGTGGGGCATGTGGCACCACGTCCCGAGGGCTCCAGGCCCCCTTTGCCTCCGCGTTGCCGGCGGCGTGAGCGCCGGGAGGGAGGTGCGGCGCAGGACTACGCCGACGTCATCCTACGCCCAAACGCCCGTCAGGGTTGGTCACCGTCGAGGTAGACCCACCGGCCGTCCTCGCGGACGAACCGGCTGTGTTCGGTCAACGTGCCGGGCCGGCCCGCGTCCCGGTAGTGGGCGTGGAACGTCACGGTGCCGGTGGCGTCGAGCAGGCCGCCCCGCTCGGTCTCCACGATCTCCAGTCGGGTCCACCGCTGCCCCGGGTCGAGCTCCAGGGAGGCGGGCCGGGTCGACGAGTGCCAGCTGCGCAGCAGGTAACCGGAGTCGCCGAGGGCGAAGGCGCTGAACCGGGAGCGCATCAGGGCCTCGGCCGTCGCCGGGGCGTCGCCGCCGTGCGCCGGGGCGCAGCAGTCCGCGTACGCCCGGCCGGAGCCGCACGGGCACACCCGTCCCGTCGTCGCGTTCGCCCGCCGACGTCCCGCACCCTTACCCACGTCACCATCCTGCCGCAGAGAGCCGACCCACCCCCACCCCGCCCCCGCGCCCGCCCTCGCTCCCGCGATCTTGCACTTCCTGCTGCGACATAAGCAGTAAAAAGGTGCGTATCCACAACACAAAGTGCAAGATCGCCGGGGCCGGGGCCGGGGCCGGGGCCGGGGCCGGGGTGGGGTGGGGGTGCGGGGTGCGGGGGTGCGGGGGTTAGAGCCAGCCGGAGCGGCGGAACAGGCGGTACAGGAACAGGGCTGCCGCCGCCATCAGGGTGAGGGCGCCGGCGTAGCCGTAGCGCCAGGCCAGCTCGGGCATGTGGTCGAAGTTCATGCCGTAGATGCCGGCGATGCCGGTCTGGGTGGCCGCGATGGCCGCCCAGGCGGCGATCTTGCGCATGTCGTTGTTCTGCTCCACGGCGAGCTGCGCCAGGCGCGACTGGACGATCGAGGTGAGCAGGTCGTCGTACGCGGCCACCCGGTCCACCGCCCGGCTCAGCCGGCCGTCGACGTCGACGAACCAGCGGTGCAGGGCGCGCGGCGGGCCGTCGGGTTCGAGCAGCGTCCGCATCGGCGCCTGCAACGGCAGGACCGCCCGCTTGAACTCCACCACCTCCCGTTTGAGCTGGTAGATGTGCTGGATGTCGGCCGCGCGGTCGCGGGCGAACACCGCCTCCTCGACCCGTTCCAGGTCCCGTTCGACGTGCCCGGCCACCTCCAGGTAGGAGTCGACCATGCGGGCGCAGACCGCGTACGCCACCGCCCACGGGCCCGCGGCCAGCAGCGCGGGGCGGCGCTCGATGTCGGCGCGGACGCTGCGCAGCGCCCCGGCGGCACCGTGCCGCACAGTGATGGCGAAGCGGTCACCGAGCAGCACCATGACGTCCCCGGTGTCGATCACCTCGGAGGTGTCGGTCAGCTCGTCGTGCTCCACGTACCCGGCGGTGCGCAGGACCAGCAGCGTGACCGGCCCGTGGCGCTGCACTGTGGGCCGGTGCCCGTCGGCGAGCGCCTGTTCGACGGTCAGTTCGTCGAGGCCGAAGGTCTGGCCGACCGCGGCGAGCACGGCCGGGCCGGGGTCGTGCAGCCCCAACCAGACGAAGGCGTCGCGGCCGTGCCGCGCCCTGGCGTACGCGTCGGCGTAGTGCGGTTGACCGGGCTCCCGGCGGCCGTTGACGTAGACGGCGCAGTCGACCACGGCGTCCGGGTTGGACCGGCGGGGGGTGGGGGAGCCGTCCTCGACGCGTCCGAGCAGTCGACGGGCCAGGGCTCGTACGCCCCGACCGGTCCGGTCCCGTACCGGTCGTTGATCCACCGCGTGCCTCCCCGTCGCCGGCGCACCGCCCCGATCAGGGGATGGTGCCACCGCATTCTGCCGAGCAGGGTCCGGCTCCCGACAGCGGGGCGGCGGCTTGGGCGGTGCGGGCGGCGCGGGCCTGCGGCCCGGGCTCAGGCGGGCGGTTCGGTTCAGGCCGTGCGGGTGGCGAAGACGACGACGTTGTCGACGTAGTTGCCGGTCGCCGCGTCGAACCGGCCGCCGCAGGTGATCAGGCGCAGCCCGGCGGCGTCCGCCGGGCCGTAGACCAGTGTGGTGGGGAAATGCTCCTTGGGGTACGCCCGGACGTCGTCCACTGTGAACGTGGCGACCCGCGCGTCGGCGCGGGTGACCTGTACCTGCTGCCCGGCGCGGAGCCGACCGAGGTCGAAGAAGACCGCCGGGCCGGCCGGCGAGTCGACGTGTCCCACCAGGACGGCGTTGCCGGTCTCACCGGGGCTGACGCCGTGCCGGTACCAGCCGGCGAGGGTGGGCCGATCCAGTGGCGGCACCTCCAGCACCCCTGCCGCGTCGGCGCCGACGGGGACGATGTCGGCGCGTACGTCGATGGCGGGGATCTGCACCCGGACCGGCGCGGCCGGTGGCAGCGGCGCCAGGTCCGGTGCGGGGTGGGTACGGGTCGGCGCGTCGGCCGACGGTCGTGGTGGCCGCGCCGGGTCGGCGGTGAGTCCGACGGTGATCAGCCCGAGCCCGGTCACGCCGAGCAGGGCGACCACTGCCGGTAGGGTCCGCCGCCACCACACGTGTGCACCTCCGTACCGGATCGTCGGGGTGCCCGCACCGGTGTCACCGGCGCGGGCACCCGTCTCAGGGATGGAGCGGTCGCCGATCAGGCGACAGTGGACACCGGACGGCGCCGGCGGACCAGGATCACCGCGCCGGCGAGGGCGGTGCCGAGCAGCGTGCCGCCGGCGGCGAGAGCGCCGGTGTCACGGTTGTCGCCGCCGGAGCCGGCCGGCGCGCCGCCGATCGGGGTGACGGCGAACGTGGCGGTGCCGGCCGAGCTGCCGTCGCCGCAGGTCGCCGCCACCGTGTACGTGCCCAGGGTGAACCCGGCGGTGAAGAGCTCGGCGCTCAGCCCGCCGCCGGCGGCGGCCGTGGTGGATCGGACGTTCTGGTCGCGGTTGGGGCCGGTGACCCGGAAGATGGCGTCACCCGACTTCGGGTTGCAGGTCGTCGCGGTGAGCACGACGGTCCCACCGACCGGGGTGGTGGCCGGTGACACAGTGGTGTCGGCCAGTGCGGCGCCTGGCAGCAGGAGCGTGCCGAGGCCCACGCCGAGCGCCGCCGAGCAGAGTGCTGTTGAGACCTTCATACGCGTCTTCCCTCACTTTTCGTCCGCTGACTGCGTGGGACGTCGTTCGGGTGGCCAACTCCGTGACTAGCACCGGTGTGCCCAACACTAGGTGGGTTGGGTCCTCGATCAGGTGAAAATGAGAAATCCTCGTTGCCGTCACGTGTCCACCCGAAGGCGGGGAGAGCTGCGGAAAGGCCCGGACGGCCCGACCGGCACCGGTGCTCCGATCGATGTCCATCCGGTCGGGCTGTCGTCGCTGGGCCGATGGCGAGGTATTGCCAGAGACGGCGGAAATGCACCGCCTGGTCGGCACGATCCCCGCCGGGCCGCGCGACGGATGCGCGCTCGGGTCAGCTGGCCCGGGTCGGGTCGGGCATCGGCTCGCCGGTCTCCAGCAGGGTCTTGAGACTGGCCAGCAGCTCCGGCCAGCCGCCGCTGCCGTCGAGCTGGCCGCTGATCGCCCGGTGCATTTCGCTGTCCGGGGAGAAGTCGTCGTGGATGACGGTCAGCCGGACGGTCGACCCGCTGTGCGGCTCGATCTCGAAGGTCACCGTCGACCGGCGCTCACCGAGCCGGGCGGCCAGTTCCTCGGCGGACCAGCCGAAGTGCTCGGCGTGCTCGGGCTGGAAGCCGTGCCAGCTGTAGGAGAGGCGACGGTACGGCTCGGCGACGAGCACCCGCTGGCCGAGGTCGCGAGGCTCGCCGTCCGGTGCGTCCTGCCACAGCACTGGTGACCCGACCTGCCAGTCCGAAACCAGCGCGACTCCACCCCAGTAGCGACGGGTGAACTCCGGTTCGGTGAGCGCGGACCACAGTCGCTGCGCGGTGGTGGTGACGTAGGTGGTGTAGACGAAGGTCGGGCTCTCCATGGGTTGTCGCTCCAATGCGGTGGTCAGGTCGGCCAGTGTGGCGGCGCGCTCGCGGTCGTAGCGGCTGAGCCACCGGTCGGCAATGGCGTTGATCGGGGCGGCGTTGAGGTAGTGCAGCTTCTCCCGGCCGCGCCGCACGGTCGTGACGAGATTGGCCTCCTCCAACACCGTGAGGTGCTTGCTGACGGCCTGTCGGGTGGTGGCCAGCCCGTCGCAGAGCTCCCGCAGGGTCTGGCCGTTGCGCTCGTTGAGCCGGTCCAGCAGTCGTCGCCGGCTGGGGTCGGCCAGCGCCCGAAACGCGTCGTCCATCGACCTTCCCCCGAATAGGCAACCAGTCGGTTGCCTATTACGTTAGGCAACCGATGGGTTGCGTGTCAACCTGGCGGCGGTGGCGGCAGGCGACCGGTGCGATCGTGTGGCAGCGTGGTGCGGGTGACCGACTCCGCGCCGCTCGACGTCGACCTCGCGCTGCTCGGTGGCGGCGGTGCGGCGTCGTTGCTGCTCGCCGCACTGGACCGGCACGGCGTCAGGGATCTACGGATCGCCATCGTCGACCCGGTGCGCCGACGTGGTCAGGACCGCACCTGGGCGTTCTGGGGCCACCCCGACAGCGACCTGGACCCGTTGCTCAGCGCGAGCTGGCAGCAGGTCGAGGTGGCGACGGCGGCGCGACGCCGCGTCCTGGACCTCACCCCGCTGCGGTACGCCATGCTCCGCTCCGGCCCGGTCTACGACCGGGCTGCCGACGCCGAGCGTCGCCTCGACGCCACCCGGATCGTCGCGCCCGCCGAGACGGTGCGCGACGACGGCGCCCGGGTGCTGGTGGGCACCAGCGACGGGCGCAGCGTACGGGCTGGCTGGGTGCTCGACTCCCGCCCCCGCCCGCCAGCGCGAGCGGGACGAACCACCTGGTTGCAGCACTTCCGGGGGTGGTGGCTGGAGGCGGACCGGCCGGTGTTCGACCCGACGCGGGCGGTGCTGATGGACTTCCGTACCCCGCAGCCGCCCCGGGGCGTCTCCTTCGGGTACGTGCTGCCGGTCAGCGACCGCTACGCCCTGGTCGAGTACACCGAGTTCTCGCCGGACCTGCTCACCGACGCCGGGTACGACGCGGCGCTGGCCGGCTACCGGGACCTGCTCGGGCTGGATCCGGCCGGGCTGCGGGTGCGTGAGGTGGAGAACGGGGTGATCCCGATGACCGACGCGCCGTTCCCGGCCCGGCCCACCCCTCGCGTGGTGCGGCTCGGCACGGCCGGTGGCGCGACCCGTCCCTCGACCGGCTTCACCTTCTCCGCCATGTACCGCCAGGCCGACCAGGTGGCTCGCGCCCTCGCCGTGGGACGGGCGCCGGTACCCGCGCCGGCGTACCCGAGCCGGCACCGCTGGATGGACGCTGTGGCACTGCGGGCGCTGGACCGGGGCGGGGTGGGTGGTCCCGATTTCTTCGACCGGCTCTTCGACCGCAACCCGGCCGAGCGGGTGCTGCGCTTCCTCGACGGGGGCACCACTGCGGCCGAGGAGGTCGCGATCATGAATTCGACCCGGCTGGTGCCGATGATCGCCGCGACCGCCGGTGACGCCGTACACCGGGTCCGCGACCGGCTGCGCCCCACCCGACCCGCGCCGGCCATCCCTCCCGCGGTGGTGGGTTCGGCGCCGACGGCGCGGCGCGCCGGCCCCCCGAGCGGGGAGGACGACGTCCGCGCCCGGTAGGTTGCCGGGCATGGTGGACGCGGTGGCCGGCAGGGGCGTGCAGATCTGGACCGACGGGGCGTGCAGTGGCAACCCCGGGCCGGGTGGTTGGGGCGCGCTGCTGCGTTACGGCGATCACGAGCGGGAGCTGTGCGGCGGTGAGGCCACGCCGACCACCAACAACCGGATGGAGCTGATGGCGGCCATCCAGGCGTTGGAGAGCCTGAACCGGCCGGTCACCGTGGAGCTGCACACCGACAGCACGTACGTGCGTAACGGCATCACCAGTTGGCTGGCGTCGTGGAAGCGCAACGGTTGGCGGACCGCGGCGAAGCAGCCGGTGAAGAACGCCGACCTGTGGCAGCGGTTGGAGGCGGCCTGCGAACGGCACGAGGTCACCTGGCTGTGGGTCAAGGGGCACAACGGGCACCCGGAGAACGAGCGGGCCGACGGGCTCGCCAACAAGGGCATGACCGAGGCCCGGGGCGCGCTGACCAGCCGCTGAGCCCGGGTCAGCGGGTCGCGTCGGGGTGCTTCGGCATGCTGGACCCACCGCCGCTGCTGCCCGACGAACCACCGGCGACGCCGGAGTTGTCGGGCTCGGTCACGATGTCCGGCCGGACGTCGGTGTCCGCCGGTGCGGGGACGTCGGTGTCCGCCTCGACCTGCACCAACGGCACCTGGCCGGCCTCGTCCTCACTGTGCTGCGGGTCGCCCGGCTGCTCACCTTGGCGATTTCGGTAGCCCACGCCGTGCCCCCCGTCGATGCCGGTCCGCGTCGGCGCTGGCTACCCGGCGTCGTCCCGGCCGAAACCTCGCGGTCAGCGGCGGCGGCCCCGACGGGCCGGGGACCGGGCCGGCTGACGGACCGGGGTGAGCGGTAGCGCCGTCCAGTGTGCCGGTCGGGTGAGCGTCTGCGGCAGTTCGGTGCGGGTGTCGCCCCGGGCGGCGTCCAGTTGCGTCTGGTGCAGGAAGAGGGTGCCCCGCAGGTCCGCGCCCCGCAGGTCGGCCCCGCGCAGGTCCGCGCCGGTGACGTCGGCCAGGCCGAGGTCCGCTCCGCGCAGGTCGGCGCCGATGAGCAGCGCCCCGCGCAGGTTGGCCCGCCGAAGGTCGACACGGCGCAGGTCCACCCCGAGCAGGTGCGCACCCCGCCGGTCGGTGCCGGCGGGGGCCCGGGCCGCGTCGCTGGCCCGGGACAGCAGCGGGTTGACCCGGTTCCGATGGCCGGCGACGTCCACCGCGCGAAGGCGGGTCGGGTCACCCTCGGTGAGCGTCAGCGTCTCGGCGCGGGCGCGTTCCAACTCGGCGCGCAGGTCGGCCGGCGGGTCCAACGCCACCGCCTCGGTGAGGTACCAGAGCAGTTCGTGCAGCGGTCGCAGCACCGCGAACGCCTCCGCCATCGCCGGCAACGTCTCCGGCGCGTCCCGCCAGTCCCGCCCGCCGAAGGTCACCTGGGCGACCTGCTGCCCGGCACCGAAGCAGTCGAACACCGTGCAGCCGGGAAACCCGCGCTCCCGCAGCTCCGTGTGGATGCCGCAGCGGTGGTCGGGGCGCAGGTTCGGGCAGGGCGAGCCGGCCGGCTTGTCGATGGCGAAGTCCGTCGACGCGGCGAAGGCGGGCACCACGCAGCACAGCCCGAAGCAGCGTCCGCAGTCGGCGCGCAGCTGCGCCGCCCCGGACGGCGGTGCGGTGGGGTGCGACACGCCGACGGTCCTCCTGGCGATCAGGGTTGGGCCACCATTGTTTCCCGGGCCGAGCCGACGGCCCGTTCGGGGGTCACCGTGCGTGCGTGTCACCGGCCGTCGCGGGCCGGGGGGCCGGGGCGCGGGCATCGACCGGCGGCGGCACCAGTCGGCGGATGTCCCGCTCGCCGTCGCCGTGGCCGTACTTCTGGTCGAAGTGCCGTTTCACCACGTCGGCCGGGGTGCGGTCCCCGTCGGCGGGCTCGGCCAGCGCGAACACACCGGAGGCCGCCCCGGGCGCGCGGGGCGGCAGCACGGCTCGCACGGTCAGTGGCCCGGTGACCCGGAACCCCCGGCAGTCGACGTAGTGCTGCCCGTCCACCGTCACGTACGGCACGCGTACCTCGACCACGTCCGACTCGTCGTGGCGCAGCGTGACCATGACCGACCAGTACCGCTCCAGGTCGAGGGTGGCCTGCTCGTGCTCCCACAGCTCCTCGAACCGGGCGTGCACGAACCCACCCCACGGGCTGTCCATGTCCACCTCGAGCTGCGGAACGTTGAACGACAACTTCCCGATCGGGAAGAACGAGATCAGCGCCCGCCCGTCCCACTGGTAGAGCTGGATCGACGGGGACGCGTCGTAGAGCCGGACCTGGAGGCGGTGCCGCAGCCGCGAGTCGAGCGCGTCGGCGAACGCCGCCAGGTGGCGCAGGTTGGTGCGGATCTGCCGCGGCACGTCCACCCGTTGCCGTTCCAGCTCCTCGGAGCGTTGCTGCGCGGCGGTGCAGTCGGGATCGAGCAGCAGCAACTGCACCTGGGCGCCGTTGGCGAGCGCCGCTCGCACCGCGCTCAGGGTCTCCTCGCGGTGCCGTTGCTCCAGCAGGATCGTCCAGGTGTCGAGGATGCGCACCCGGCGTCCGGAGCGCTGCAGCCGCGTCACGAACGCCTGCTGGTCGAAGCTGAGGTGCTCCTGCACCCGCGCCTTGCGGGCCTCCTCGAACAACGGGTCGAAGATGACGTACGAGATGGCCGCGAGGACCACGCTGGCCCCGAGGTTGAGCAGCAGGTCGCTGAGGAAGCCGGTGCTGCGCCAGGCGGCCAGCAGCATGACGACGGCGATCGCTAACAGTGCCCCGCCGACGACGAAGGCGCGTCGTTGCCGCCCGCCCCGACCAGCCCACCCGGGCATCCGGTCCCCTTCCGCCGTCGGTCGGCCCCACCGCCGCTTGCTGATCACCGAAATTCGGAGGATACGTGCCCGCTTTGCTGGGCGCTGTCCCGTTCTCCGAGCGGTCGGTTCGCCGTTCCGACCCGCCCCGCCGCTCATAGAGTGACGGTAACGGAGTCATGCGACCACGGAGGGTGGCGGGGTGGACGAGAGCGAGCGCGAGCAGGCGCTTCTCACCGTCCTGACCACCGAGCACTACGCGTTGCAGACGTCCCGCGCCGGCACCATCGCCGAGGCCACCGGCCGCGCCACCATCTTCCTGTCCGTCCTGTCGGCGGCGCTGATCGGCCTGGGCTTCGTCGCCAGCAACGACACGCTGGTCCGGCCGTACCTGGCCGCGGTGCTGCCGACCCTGATCATCATCGGGGTGCTGACGTTCCTGCGGCTGGTGGAGACCACAGTCGAGAACTCGTTGGACCTGCGGCGGATCCAACGCATCCGGGCCTACTACCAACACCAGCTCGCCGGCGAGCACGACTTCTTCGCCGACGCGGTGGTGACCGACGACGCCATGAGCACGGCCTGGAACCTGGTCGGCACGCGACCGGGGCGGTGGGAGTTCCTGCTGACCACGGCCGCGCTCGTGGGCGCGGTCAACGCCGTGCTGAGCGGGCTCGGCATCGCCCTGGTGACCACAACCGTCGGGGCCGGGGGCGAGGTGGCGGTCCCGGTCGGGGTGCTGGTCGCGGTGGTGGCATTCGGTGTGCAGTTCGCGTACATCGTCCGGGCGTCGGCCGCGCCGATGCGCTGACCACGCCCGCCGGTGTCGGTCAAACCGACCGCCAGTCGTCGTTCGGCAACGCCGCCGCCTGGGGGCCCATCAGCAACATGCCCCCGTCGACCGGCCAGGACGCGCCGCTGACGTAGCTGGCGGCGGGGGAGGCGAGCAACGCGACCACGGCGGCCACCTCCCGGGCGTCGCCGGGCCGTCCCAGCGGCACGCCGGGCCGTTCCTGGGTGAACGGCTCGACATCCTCCTGGCCGGTCATCGGCGTGGCGATCTCGCCCGGGGCGACGGCGTTGACGGTGATCCCGTCGGCGGCCAGCTCCTGAGCCATCACCCGGGTCAACAGCCCGAGCCCGCCCTTCGCGGCACAGTACGCGGCGGAGCCCACCCGGGGCGCGTGCTCGTGCACGCTGGTGATGTTGATGATCCGCCCGCCGGCGCCGGTGGCCCGCATCCGTCGCGCGGCCCGCTGGGCACACAGGAAGGGCGCGTCCAGGTCGACGGCGAGCACCTCGCGCCACTGCTCCCACCCGGTGTCGACGAACGGCGTCGAGGCCCCGGTGCCGGCGTTGTTGACCAGCACCCCGATGCCGCCCAGCCGGTCGGCCAACTCGTCCACCACAGCCGCCGCGTCCGGCAGGCGGGTCAGGTCCACCTCGGCGACCTCGCAGCGCCGCCCTGTCGCGCGGACCTCGGCGGCCGTCCGCTCCGCGCCGTCGGGATCGCCGTACCAGGTGATGCCGATCTCGAAGCCGGCAGTGGCCAGTGCCACCGCGCAGGCCTTGCCGATGCCGGAGTCCGCGCCGGTGACGACGGCGATCCTCGGGTAGTTCTCGTATCGCTGCGGCATGCTGGCGCACTACCCCGGCAGGGCCGGCCCAACCGCCACGGGGACCACGACCTGTCCGCCGACGGCGTACCGTCGCCTGATGCGGATCACCCGGTTCACCCACTCGTGCGTGCGCGTGGAACACGACGGCGGGGTGCTGGTCGTCGACCCGGGGACGTGGAGCGAGCCGAGGGCCCTGGTCGGAGCGGACGCCGTCCTGGTCACCCACGAACACACCGACCACGTGGACGTGTTGCGGCTCGCCGGTCTCGGTGTCCCCGTGTACGCCCCCGAAGGCGCCCGACTGCCGGATCTCGCCCCGCTTCCGGTGACCCGGGTCCGCGCCGGGCAACGCTTCACGGCGGCCGGCATCCCGGTCAGCGCGCACGGCGGCCGGCACGCCGCGATCCACGAGGGACAGCCCGACTGCCCGAACCTCGGCTACCTGATCGGCGGCGAGCTGTACCACCCGGGCGACGCCCTGCACGTGCCGGACGAGCCGGTGCGTACCCTGCTCGTCCCGGCCCAGGGGTCCTGGCTGCGCCTCGACGAGGCGATCCGGTTCGCCGGCGCCGTGGGCGCGGCGGCGGCGTACCCGATCCACGACGCGCAGCTCAACGACCGCGGCCTGGCCAGTGTCGCCGGCTGGTTCGCCGAGACCATCCCCGGCTACCGTCACCTGGTGCCCGGCGACACCGCCTGACCCCGGTCGTCATCCGCCGCTGGGGCGCGGAAGCGGGGTGCGGCGGTGGTGAGCACCGCGGCGGCCGTCGGGGCGGACCACCCGTCGGTCAGTTCCGTCACGAGTTCTGTGACCAGCCGGGTCACGGCCGGCTCACCACCCGGGTGCAGCGCCTCGGCGACGATCAGCACCGACGAGGTGCCCGCCCGCACGGCCGACCAGCCGCTCTGCCGGTTCGTCCACCGTCGTGCGTGGGCCCGCCCGGCGGAGTCGACGAAGGTCACCTCGCCCGGCTCGGGATGCTCGGTGTCGCCAGCGAAACTCAGGTACGCCTCGTCGCCGTGCGCCGGCCGGACCACCAGGTCGCCGTCGACCCGGTCCAGGTCGAGCACCGCGACCGGGATGGCGTACGCGGCCGAGATGGCGTTGCAGAGGTCGACGAGCGGGTGCACCCGGGGCAGCTCGCCGTCCAGTCGCAGCCGGCGCAGCAGCGCCTCGGCCGCGCACCGGTACCTGGTGGGCCGCAACCCCATCGCCGCGTACGCCCGCCGCCAGGCCTGGATCTCCGGGAACCCGCTCTCGGCCCCGTCGGCCAACCGCCGTCGCGCCTCGGCGAGATAGCCGGCCGTGCGTGCCGACACGTCGACGGTGGCGGTGATCCCGTCGGCCCGCACCACACCGGCGACCAGGTCGGGGTACGCGTCACGAAGCTGCGGAGCATGTTCGAACTGCACTGTGGTCCTATCGTTCGGTGAGGGCGAGGGTCACGCCGAGCGCGACGAACGTGCCGGCGGCGGATCGGCGCAGCCAGTCGGTGACCCGGGGCCGGGTCAGCACCCGGTCGCGCACCCGGGCAGCGAAGATGCCGTAGCCGCTGAACACCACGAAGGTGAGCAGCATGAACACCGCGCCGCAGCCGAGCATCGCCCGGGTCGAGCCCGGTGCCGTGGTGTCCACGAACTGCGGCAGGAACGCGACGAAGAACATCGTCGGCTTCGGGTTGAGCAGGTTGACCAGCACCCCGGAGACGATCACCCGGATCGCCGAGCGGGGTGGCGCATCGGTGGCTACCGCGAAGGCGTCGCGGTCGCGCGCCATGGACCAGGCCAGGTAGAGCAGGTAGCCGACGCCGAGGTAGCGGACGGTCTCGAACGCCGCCGCGCTGGTCTGCATCAGCGCGGCCAGCCCGGTCATCGCGGCCAGCAGGTGCGGCAGCGTGCCCAGCGTGCCCAGCGTGCAGGCGAACGCGGCCAGCACCCCGGCCCGTGCGCCCCGGGACAGGCCGGCGGAGAGCGTGAAGATCACCCCGGTGCCGGGGGTGACCACCACGATCAGCGTGGTGATCAGGAACGGGATGGTCACGATGATCCTCCGGCGGAGTGGGCAGGTCTGGCTCCTGCTCACTCTGCTGCCACAATGGTCCGATGGGCAGAGCCAAACCGACGGCGTCCGAGAGGTCCATATCGGCCGGGTCCGACTTCCTGCACCTGACCATCGCCGACGCGGCGCCGGGTGGGCGCGCCGACTGGCTGACCGACCGGCTGCGGCAGGCCATCGCCGAGGGTCGGGTGCCGGTCGGCGACCGGTTGCCGCCGACCCGGGTGCTCGCCGCCGACCTCGGTGTGTCCCGGGGCGTGGTCACCGAGGCGTACCAGCGCCTGACCGAGGAGGGGCACGTCGCCGGTCGCGGGCGGGCCGGCACTGTGGTCGTCGCCGCGCCGGCCGCGCCCACACCCGCCCCGGCCGCCGCGCCGGCACCGGTCGCGACCTTCCCGCCGGCACCGGGCACCGACATCTTCGACGCGGTACGCGCGGCGCACGCGTCAATCGACCTGACGCCCCGTGCTGCGTCGCCTCGCCGCGGCCGACCTCGGCTACGGCGACCCCTGTGGCACGCCCGCGCTGCGGCAGGCCGTCGCCGCCGCGTTGGCCCGCAACCGCGGCATCAGCGTCGACCCCGCCGAGGTGATCATCGTGGCCGGCGTCTCCCAGGCGCTCGGCCTGCTCGCCCAGGCACTCACCGCTGCCGGCGTCGACCGGATCGCGGTCGAGGACCCGGGCTCCCTCGGGGTGCGACAGCACCTGAACAACTGGCGGATGGACACCCCGCCGATCACCGTCGACGACGCCGGGCTGCGGGTCGACGAGCTGGTCGCCAGTGGCGCACCGGCCGTGATGCTCACCCCCGCGCACCAGTTCCCGACCGGCGTGGTGCTCGACGGTGACCGCCGCCGCCACCTCGTCGCCTGGGCGCGGGCCGGCGGTCTGATCATCGAGGACGACTACGACGCCGAGCACCGCTACGACCGTCCTCCGGTGCCCGCGCTGCGTGGACTGCTGCCCGAGCAGGTCTGCTACGCCGGCAGCGTCTCCAAACTGCTCGCCCCCGCCCTGCGGGTCGGCTGGCTGCTCGTGCCGGCGCGACTGCGCGAGGCGGTGGTGGCCGCCAAGCGCAACGCCGACCTGGGCAACGCCGTGCTACCGCAACTGGTGCTGGCGGAGCTGATGACCTCCGGCGCCTTCGAGCGGCACCTGCGGCTGCTGCGCCGTCGACACATCCGCCGGCGGGACGCCATGATCGCCGCGCTGGCCCGCGCGCTGCCATCGGCGACGGTGCACGGCGCCGCCGCCGGCCTGCACCTGATGATCACGCTGGACGACGCGGTTCTCGACACCGAACTGGCCACGGCGACGCTGGCGCGCGGGGTGAAGGTGCAACCGCTGTCCTGGCACTGCCAGCGGCCGTACCGGCCGGGCCTCGTGCTGGGCTACGCGGCCCGTACGCCCACCGAGATCGCCGACGGCGTCGCCGCTGTCGCCGCCGCTCTCCGCTCCGGCTAGGACCGTCCGGTCCACCGTGCTCGCTGGCGTATCCTTCGCCAGTGGGACTGCGGTTCGAGACGCGCGGGTCCGACTCGCCCTGGGTCGACGCCGTGTGGACCTGCACGAGCGAGCAGGTCACCACGATGACGTCCGTGGCAGGGGTGCGTTGGGGCCTGGTGTTCTGGGAGCAGGCCGGCCGGATGTACACGAGCATCACCGGTCCCGAGACCCGGACCGGCACGGCGCCGGTGCCGGAGGGCGCGACCTTCACCGGCATCGAGTTCGCCGTCGGCACCTCGCTGCGGGCCGTGCCCACGCCGACGCTCGTCGACGGCGGCATCGAGCTTCCCGACACCACACGCCGGACGTTCCGGCTGGACGGCGCGCGCTGGGAGACGCCCGGCCCCGACGACGCCGAGGCCCTGGTCGACAGCCTCGTCCGGGCCGGGGCCGTGGTCCGTGACCCGCTCGTCGCCGAGTTGCTGCGGGGCCACCGTCCGGCCGTCTCGGGGCGTACCGTCGAACGCCGGTTCCGCGCCGCGACCGGCCTGACGCGCGGCGCGATCCGGCAGGTCGAGCGGGCCCGTACGGCGGCGGAGCTGCTGGCCACCGGCGACCCGGCCGCCGACGTGGTCGCCAAGCTCGACTACTTCGACGAGCCGCACCTGGCCCGGGCACTGCGCTGCTACGTCGGACGCACCGTCAGGCAACTGCGCGAGGGCACCGGCGGCGCCATCGGCCTCGACCTGGATCAGCGCTTGACGTCGTAGACGAGCTTGAGGATGCCGTTCGAGTAGCTCTCCGACTCCCGCAGCATCAGCATGTGCTTGTCCCGGTCGGCCCGGCCGAAAAGGCTCTTCCCGGCACCGAGCAGCACGGGGAAGACGAGCAGGTTGTACTGGTCGATCAGCCCTTCGTCCGACAGCCGCCGGGCCAGCTCCGCGCTCCCGTGGATGAAGATCGCCCCGCCCTCGCCCTGCTTGAGCGCGGCGACGTCCCCGGTCGAGCGCAGGATCGTCGTCGGCCCCCACCCGTCGACCAGCGCGTCGTCGGGCAGCGTGCTCGACACCACGTACTTGGGCAGCTCCTTGTAGTCGGCGTGGTCCTCCGAACCGGGCCAGACCGGCGCGAACGCCTCGTAGCTGCGACGGCCGAACATCAGCGCCGTCGTGTCGGTGAGCTCCTCGCCCTTCAGCGACCAGGCCTCCGGGACGAACTCGAGGTCCTTGAACACCCAACCGCCGCTGCGGTGCTCCTCACCCGGCCCGCCGCCGGGCGAGTCCACGACGCCGTCGAGCGACATGAAACCGGTGTAGACCAGGTTGCGCATTGTGGTGTCTCCTCATGCTCGGGCGGGCTGCTGGGTCCACGCTAGATGGCGGTCGCGGCGCTGTCTTGGACGGAAACGACATCGGGTCCAGACGCGCTGCCGGGCATGGTGGTGCGCCCGGTCGGCAAGTGTGGTCAACCCGCTTTGCTCTGCTGGAGCGAAGGCAACACCCGTTGTCCGGATATCGGACGCGGATGTTGCCTCGGTTGAAGCAGAGCAAAGGTGGCGATCTGGAGTAGCCGCGCTTTCCCCGATGCAGACGTGGGCGTGGGGGACACCTCGACGCGGTTGGACGTGGCGGTTACGCTCATATCTGGTGTGGTCTATGTCACGGTAGCTTCGGCGCACGCCGACGCCCCCGTTGGCGCTGCCGAGGAGAGCGCCCATGCCCACACCGCTGAAAGCCGCCACCACCCTCGCGGCCTTGTTCCTGCTGATCCTGACCGCGGCGGCACCCGCCCAGGCCGCCAACCCGCCCACCAAGCCCCCGGTCTCCGGGTCGCTGGGCACCTACAACGTCTCCGGCGTCTACGTCGCCGGGGTCTCCTCCGGTGGCTACATGGCCACCCAACTGCACGTCGCCTACTCGTCCCGGATCCGGGGAGCGGCCGTCTTCGCCGCCGGACCGTACTACTGCTCCCAGAACACCGTCGCCCAGGCGCTCTACGGCTGCGGCGACAACCGGTACCCGACAAACGTGTCAGCGCTGCAGACGTACACCCGGACCTGGGCGTCGTACGGCTGGGTCGACCCGGTCGGCAACCTGTCCGGCGACCCGGTGTACGTGTTCCACGGCGGCAACGACACCACCGTCAAGAAGTCCGTCACCGACGACCTGGTCCGGTACTACCAGCACTTCGGGGCCAGCGTGCAGTACGACAGCGGCTCCGCCGCCGGTCACTCCTGGGTCACGCCGTACGGCACGCTCGGATGCGCGGCGACCGCGTCGCCGTACCTCAACGACTGCGGCACCGACCCGCAGAACGTCCTCCTGCGCAAGCTGCTCGGCGGGGTGACCGCACCGAACACCGGGACGCTCGGCGGCTCGCTCATCAGGTTCAGCCAGAACACCTTCGCAGTCAACGGCTGGGCCAACGGGCTGAGCATGGACGCCAACGGCTTCGCCTACGTCCCATCGGCCTGCGCGGCCGGCCAGTCGTGCCGCCTGCTGGTCGCCCTGCACGGCTGCGTGCAGTCCTCCGGCGCGGTGGGCACGGCGTTCGTCGACCGGGCCAACCTCAACCAGTACGCCGACACCAACAACCTGATCGTCCTGTACCCCCAGGCGAGCACCTCCCTCAGCAACCCGAACGGCTGCTGGGACTGGTGGGGCTACCTGGGCGCGACCAACTTCCCGATCAAGGGCGGCGCGCAGGTCGAGACCATCATGAACATGGTCCGTCGGCTGGACGGCTGAGTGCCCCGGGCTGGCCGGACGGTTGGCCGGTCAGCCCAGGAACAGCTGGACGAGGACCAGCACGGCGAGCAGCGCCGGCCCCCGTGACCCCTGACGCATCAGGTCGACCGGGATCATCCCGAACGGTGTGTTGACCGTCGCGCCGCCGTAGTCGATGGGCGGGCGGGTGCCGGCCCGGAACGCGGCGGCCACCACCCCGAGCGCCAGCGTCGGCGCCAGCCAGGCCGGCCCCGGGTCGACCGTGGGCAGGGTCAGCAACCACCACAGGCCCGCACCGACCGCCGGCACCACCACGTGGATCCCGCGCAGCAGGTTGTCGCTGCCGCCGAGCGCCCGACGCAGACCGGGTGAGCGGCTGACCGACCGCAGGCCGCCGGTCAGCCGGCCGGCGGCGAGGTACGCGAACACCACCTGCGCGGCCCCGGCCAACCCGGGCAGGGCGAGCGCGGCAGCGTACTGCACCCCGATCAGCGCCGCCCAGATCAGCACGGCGCTCGGGTGGCGGCGCAACCGGCGGACGTCGGCCTGGAGCAACGCCCACCAGCCGGGGCCGGGCCGGAACCGGCGGCTGTGGACCCTGCCGATCGTGCGCCAGCGGCGGCTCTCCACCAGGCCGGCGAGCAGGCTCGGATCCAGCAGGATGGTGGCCGTGGCGGCGGCGTTGGCGAACTGCGCGCCGGTGGTCAGGGTGGCCCGGTCGACCCGGGGCAGCGCGCGTACCGCGAGGATCACACCCAAGCCCACGAGGGGCACCGAGGCGGCGAACACCGCGGCGGCCGGCGTCGTCGCCGGCCGGGGCAGCCCGTCGCCGAAGCGACCGACGAGCACCACCACTGCGGTGATCCCGGCCGCGGCCACCATCGGCGCCGCCCCGACCGCTGTCGGCCAGCGCCGACCCGACCGGCTGCTCTGGGCGACGACGCTGAGCGCCAGCGCGGCAGCGCCCCACCCCGCGCCGGCCGCCGCCGCCCAGCCCAGGGCGGACGGTTCGCTGACCCCGCCGAGCGCCGCCACTGCCACTCCGAGCGCCGCGGTGCCGGCCGCCGAGCCCAGCAGCAGCAGGACGAAGCGCGGCGCCAGCCAGGCCCGCCGGTCGATCGGCGCGCTGGTCGCCCAGCTCTGCGTCGCCGGGGTGACCAGCAGCGGGCCGAGCGCGCGCAGACCACGCCAGGCCAGCCCCGCGCCGGCCAGCAGCGCGGCGACCGCCAGCCACCAGCGCACCCCCGGCTCGGCCTGCCCCACGGTGGGGGAGTCCAGCAGGTCGCGGCTGGCGCTGATCGCGAACCAGCCGTACATGCCCACGAACAGGACCATGACGTACGCGTCGCCGAGCACGTCGCCCAGGGAATGGTCGTGGTGTCGGCTGCGGGCCTTGCGCAGGTGCGTTCGCACCTGCCGGGCGGTCGGCACCCCGGCCGGCGCGTCGGCGATCGTGGCCGGCGCGGCGGTCACTTGCCGATCTCGATGCGCTCGTCGACCACCGCGTCGATCAGCTCCGGGTCGTGCGAGGCCAACAGCACGGCAACACCCGCCGCCCGTTCCCGGAGGAGTCGGTCGGCGAGCCACTGTCGCCCGCGAACGTCCAGCCGCTGCTCGGGCTCGTCCAGGATCAGCACCCGGCGGGGCCGGACGAAACAGGACGCCAGCGCCAGCCGGCGGCGCTGCCCGCTGGACAGCGTCACCGGCAGTTGGTCGCGGGCCGGCTCCAGGCCCAGCTCGGCGAGGACCTCCTCGACCGGCTCGGCGTCACCCCCGTGGGCGTACGCCACCAACTCCAGATGCTCGACCACCGACAGGTCGGGGAAGAAGTCGATGTCGTCCAGGGCGGCCGCCACCAGCGCCCGCACCTGAGGATCGGTCTCGTCGGCACGGCGGCCCTGCACCAGCACTTCACCCGCGTCCGGCCGGTCGGCGCCCACGACACAGCGCAGCAGTGTGGTCTTGCCGCTGCCGTTGGGGCCCAGCACCACAGCGATCCGGCCCGCCGGGAGCGTGAAGCTCACCTCGTCGAGCACGACCAGGTTGCCGAAGTTGCGACTGAGTCCCCGTACCGAGAGCGCGTCCACGATCACAGAGTCTCCCAGAGCTGTGCCACCGACCAACCCGAGCGACCTACGTCACCCGGCTGTCGGCATCATCCTCGAGTCGGGCGTCGGCGGCGGCCAACCCCTGGGCGTCGGCGACCTCCTCGGCCACCGCCGCCGCGTCCGCCCAGTGCCGCCGCGCGTCGGCCCGGTCGCCCAGCGCGGCGCAGGCGTCACCCAGATAGAGCAGGGTGCGCGCCAGCCCGGCGGTCGGCCGGGTCTCCTCCCGCAGCCGGCGACTCTCGGCCAGCAGCTCGTACGCCGTGCGCGCCTGCCCCGGGGTGCTGCTCAGCAGCGTCGCCCCGGCGTTCAGCAGCGCCGTCGCCCGGCTCGTCGGGTCGTTCACCGACTCGTACTCGCGCAGCGCGGCCCGCCACGCCTGGGCGGCGTCCAGGTGCTCACCGAGCGCCGCGTGCACCAGCACCAGGTTGGTCAGCGCCGCCGCGTACCCGCGCGCGTCGCCCACCGACCGGAACGTGTTGGCCGCCCGCACCAGGTGGTGGTGCGCGGTGTCCGGTTCGCCCCGGGCCAGTTGGGCCGCGCCCAGGCCCAGCTCGGTGAGGGCGTGCCCGGCCCGGTCGGCGCCGGAGCGGTGTCGGCGCGACATCTCCAGGTGCTCCACCGCGTCGTCGAGCTGCCCCAGGTCGAGCAGGGCCAGGCCGAGGTTCATCCGCGCCTGGGCGTTGCCCCGCCGCCCCCGCTCGTTGACCGCCAGGGTGAGCGCGGCCGCCGCCCCCTGCGGGTCGTGCCGGCGTCGGCGCAACACCCCCAGCTCGTTGTGCGCCCACCCCGCGATCTCCGGGCGGTCGTCGGCGGTCGGGGTGGCCAGCACGGTGCGGCAGACCTGCTCCCACTCGTCGAGCCGGTCGGCGTACGCCAGCCAACCGCACAGCGCCACGGCCAGCCGGAACCACCACCGGCGGACCCGGCGGGGCAGCGTCTCCTTCGCGCCCGCCGGCACCCGCACCACCGCCAGCAGCAGCTCCTGGTGCAGGTCGAACCAGCCGTACGGGTCGTCGTCCAGCGGCAGCGACCACTCCCGGTCCGGTGGGGAGCCGAGCACCGCCAGGTTGGCCGCGTGCCGTTCGGCCCGGCGGGCCAGGTGCCGGGTCAACCGGGCCTGCGCGGCGACCCGGGCCCGGGCCGGGTCCGCGTCCCGCAGGTGCAGTCGGGCGCTGCCGGCCAGTAGGGGACGGATCTCGTACCGGTCGCCGGGCGCGCCGACCACGAACGCCGCGGCGGCCAACCGGTCGAGCAGCGCCGTCACCAGCTCGGGGTGCCGCCCGGCCAGCGCGGCGATGGTGGGCCGGTCCACCGGGGCGGGGACAAGCGACATCAGCCGGTACAACCGGCGGGCCTGGCGGGGCAACACCCGGTACGCGATGTCCCGTTCGGTGACCAGACGGGCCACCGGTGAGACGGCGAGCCGCTGGTGCGGTGGCGTCTGCACCGCCCGGCGCAGCGCGTCCAGCACGTCGGAGTGCCGCCAGCCGTGCTGGGCGGTGCGGTAACCGAGCGCACGGACGGTACGCGGTTGCCGCCCGCACAGGTCGACGATGTCGCGTACCGCTGGGTCGGTGCGCGGGTCGGCGCGGCGGACCCGGGCGGCGGGCGCGGCCCCGCCCGCCGTGGCGAACAACTCCACCGCCTCGGACGTGCCCGGTTCGGCGATCCAGTGCGCGACCACACCCTCCAGACCGACCAGCGCCGGACCACCGGCGAGCAGCAGGCGGCAGGTGCGCGCGGTGGGCGGCAGTAGCGGCCGGACCTGGTCGGGACGGTCCACGTTGTCCAGCACCAGCAGGATCTTGCGACCGTCGAGCTGGCCGCGCAGCGCGTCGGCGGCGGCGACGAGCGCGTCCGGACGTCCGGAGGTCGGCGGGGCGGTGCCCAGGATCCGGGCCAGCGCGGTGAGCACCTGCCGGGCCGAGCGGGGTCGGCCGCGCCGCCGCAGGTCCAGGTAGTACTGCCCGTCCGGGAAGTCGTTCCGGCACTGGTTCGCGGCCTGCACGGCGCACGCGGAGGTGCCTACGGCGCGTCGGCCCAGGACCGCCACCGCGTGCTCCCGGGCGAGCAGACCGACCAGCGCGTCGACGTGCTCGTCGCGACCGGTGAACTCCGCCGTGTACGGCAAGTTGGGCGCCCCGGTGGCCGGGGTGGTGAGCACCTCCGTCGGCTCGGGGCCGACCTCCCGACCGGCCCGGCGGCGGCGCACCTCGTACACCACGTAACCGACGACGCCACCGGAGGCCAGCACGATGGTCACCGGCCCGAGCACGCTGGCCGCCAGTTCGGAGAGGAGGTTGCCGGCCAGGTTGCTGGCCACGTTGGCGAGGATGCTGCCGACCACGCCGGCGATCGCGATCAGCGCGGGCCAGCGCGAGCCACCGCGCGGACCGCCCGGCCCGGTCACCGGACGCCCCCGGAGACGAGCCCGGCGACCAGGTGCCGCCGCGACAGGACCACGAGCACCACCGGCAGCACCGAGGCGAGCACCGAGCTGGCGGCCAGCGCGCCACTGTTGCTCACGAAGCTGCGGGTCTGCTCGGCCAGGAACGGCCCGAGCGGGAAGGACCCCGGCCCACCGAACAGCCGACCCACCACCAGGTCGTTCCAGACCTGGACGAACTCCAGCACGGAGACCGCCACCACCGCCGACCGGTTGTGCCGGGCCAACCGGCGCAGGGTGTGCCACCACCGCCGGCCGCCCAGCCGGGCGTCGCGGACCTGCTCGACCGGCAGGTCGGCGAACGCGTTGCGCAGCACCAGCACCGCGAACGGCACGCCCAGCGCGATGTGCACCAGGGCCAGGCCCTGAGCCGTGCCGGAGGAGAGCACCAGGCCCAGCACCTCGTTGACCGGCCCGGCGATGACCTGGATCGGCACGACGCTGGCGGCCAGCAGCAGCAGACCGGTGGCCTGCGCGGCTGGCCCGGTCAACCAGGCCAGCGGGTACGCGGCCAGCAGCGCGACCACCAGCACCGTGGCGGTCACCGCGGTCGCCAGCAGCAGGGTGAAGCCCAGCGTGCGCCACAGCTCCGTGCCGGTGACCAGGTTGCGGTAGGACTCGCCGTTTGGCGGCGCCGACCACCAGCCGCGCGCGGCGGCGTCCACCCGGCCATGCGCCGACGTGGCGACCAGCACCGCCAGCGGCACCAGCCAGGCGATCGCGGCACCCGCCGCGAGCAGCCGGAACACCCGCCGGGGCGGGGCGACCGGAGCGGGCTCCGGTGCCGCCTCGACCGGCGGTGGAGGCCAGGCCTGCCGGACGAAGAGCGCGGCCACCATGATCCCGCCGATCACCGCCACGAGCCACACCACGCCGAGCGCGGCGCCGTCGCCGGTGGTGGTGCCCCCGGAGGTCTGCCAGATCCGCAGCGCCAGCACCGAGGCCTCGTCGCGGACCGAGCCGGGGGTCATCACCAGGATCAGGTCGAACGTGCGGCTGGTGCCGACGGCGACCAACGCGAAGACCACAGCGGTCGTCCGCAGCAGCAGTGGCCGCCACTGCGCGTCCCACAGCACATGGCGACGCTTGCCGCCGTAGGCGCGGACCGCGTCAGCGAGGCTCGGTGGCACCGCGTCCAGCGCGGACCGGAAGACCAGCACCGCCAACCCGACCCAGGCCCAGACGAACGCCGACATCAACGCGACGGTGACCATTCCCGGCCCGAGCAACTGTGGGGCGTCCTCCACCGAGCGGCCGGCCAGTCGGGTCGCGACAAGGGTGGCCAACCCCCGGCTCGGGTCCGGGTCGTACATCAGCCGGAAGGTGACCCCGGTGACGACAAGCGGCAACGCCACCGGCACCAGGAGGATCAGCCGGACCAGGCCGCCCTCCTCGGAGCGGCGGGACGCGGCGGCGAGCAGATAGCCCAGTGCCGTCACCACCGCCGGCACCAGCAGGGCCCAGAGGACCGTCCGGCCGACCACCGCGCCGGTGCCCGGGGCGGCGAGCGCGGTCCGGAAGTGCGCCGCGCCGACCCAGCGACCGTCGGTGGTGACGCTGGCGTGCATGGTCCGCAGCACCGGCCACAGCACCAATCCGCCGAGCAGCACCGCAGCCGGCAGCAGCAGGGCCGACGTCGCCCCCGCCGCCGGGTAGGCCCGACCCCGTCGGGCTGGACCGACGTCGTCGAGGACCGCCAGCTCGCCGAGGACCCGCACCTGGCTCATCGGCCGCCCCCCGCGCTACGCGCCGCGGCGGCGAGCAGGCCGGTGGCCCGGCGGATCGCCTCGCTGGCGCGGACCCCGTCGGTGACGTCGGCGAAGAAGCCCTGCATGATCCGCCAGATGCCCACCCCGTCCGAGCCGGTGAACGCGCCCGGCAACTGGTCGGAGAGGTCGAAACGCAGGGTGCCGGGCGTTCGCATCTCCGCGGCGAGCCCCTGCCCGACGCGGTCCCGGTAGCTGCCGATCGCGACGTTCGTGTTGGGCGAGAGGTAGCCGCCGGCGCGCAGCCACGGCTGGAACGAGTCGACCCGGGTGAGCCACTCGACCAGCTCGACCCCGCCCTGGGCGTCGGTGAACGCCACGGCCGCGTCCCCACCGACGATCAGTGGGCCGCCGCCCGGCTGGGCGCCCGGGAACCGGAACGTGACAGGCGCCTCCGGGCCGCGCTGGAACGGGTCGGCGACGTCGGCGGTGAAGTCGGCCCCGACGAGCATCACCGCCCGCTTCGTGTGCACCACCTGGATCACCGACTCCTCGTACTGGGTGAGCAGGGCGCGACGGCCACCGCCGACGAACGCCCCGTTGATGCTCCAGAGCCCAGCGAGCCGGTCCAGCGCCTCGCGCACCGGCCCGCCCTGCCAGTCGGCGTCCGGTCGGGCCAGGGCGTTGTAGCTCTCGGGTGCCACGTCGGCCAGGACGTTCTCGAACCAGTCGGTGAGCACCCAACCGTCCGCGGCCCCGATGGCCAGGGGCGCCGGCCCGCCGTCGCGCCGGGCGAGCGCGCCGAGCTCCTGGGTCCGCCGGACCAGCGCGTCCCAGTTGGCCGGCTGCACGGGCAACATGGAGGGCAGGTGCCAGACCAGCGACTTGTGCGCCGCCTTGACCCAGACGCCGTAGCGCTGGCCCTCGGCCGTCAGCAGCTCGCCCAACCCGGCGGGTACGGCGTACTCGGTGGACGCGAGCACCGGGCTCAGCCAGCCGCGCTGGGCGTACTCGGTGACCAGGCCGGGGCGCGGCAGGATCGCCACGTCCGGGCTGGTGCCGGCGAGGTGTCGGGCGCGCAGGAACGCGTCGATGTCGTTGCCGGCGCTGACCACCTGCACCGGGGCGGGGTAGCCGGCGACGACCTCGCGGAACCGGTCCAGTTCGCTGGTGCTCCAGACCACCGCGACCTGCACCGACCGGGGTCCGCCGGAGCAGCCGGCGGCCAGCGCGGTGGAGCCCGCGGCGGCGGCGCGCAGCAGCGTACGACGGCTCACTCCGGCGGGCGGCCTCATCGGGTCGCCTCGGTCGGCTCGGTGACCAGCTCGTGCCGCACCGCAATCTCGGCCAGGGTGGCCGGGTCGGCGGTGCAGACCAGCACCGCCACCCCGGGGGCGTCCGGTGGCGAGAGCCGGGGCATCAGGTCACCGAGGCGGCTGTCGCCCGCCGAACCGGCCGGCAGGTCGACCACCAGCACCTCGGGCAGGCAGGCCGCCGCTCGGGCGAGCGCCACCCGGAACCGCTGGGCGGCGGAGATCTGGTGCGGAAGCAGGGCGAGGGACAACCCCAACTCGAGCCGGTCGACGACGGTGGCCGTCCAGTCGTTGGCCACCTCGTGCACCCGTTCACGTTTGCGCTGGCCGTACTCGATGTTGCGCCGCACGGTGAGCTGCGGCAGCAGCGCGCCACCGGCGGGCACGTAGCCGATCTGCCGGCGGGGCGGCGGCAGGGCGGTGACGTCCCGGTCGCCGACGAGGACGCGACCGGTCACCGGCGGCGCGAGCCCGGCCAGCACCCGGGCCACCGCCGTGCCGAACCGGGGCGGCGCCACCAGGGCGGCGAGCGTGCCGGCGGGAACGTCGAGGGTCACCGGGCCGGTGCCGGGGACGGCGACCAGTGCGCGTAGCCGTAACGTGACCCTCACCTCCGGTGACCATCGATGACCGTCCCAGGGTGGCACACCGTGACGACAATCGACGCCCCCGACTCTTCCACTGTGGAGACGTCGAGGGCTGTTCAGGCGGGGGAGTAGAGCGCGGCGAGCCCGGCCGCCGTGGCGGCCAGCCGTTCGCGCAGCGCCGCCGGGGTCAGCACCTCGACGTCGGCGCCGAGGCGCAGCAGGTCGCCGTGGGCATGGGTGAGCGACTCGATCGGCAGCACCGCGGTCACCCAACCCCGTGCGTCCGGTGGCCCGGCGCTGGCGTCCATCGCGCTCACCACCGGATCGCTGCCGATCTCGCGCAGCCGCTCCCGCCCGGCGGGGGAGAGCCGGACGTGGGCCTCGTCGCGGTGCAGCCGGGCCCGGAACTGCACCACGTGCGCCCGCCACCAGGACGGCAGGTCGAAGTCGGCGGGGCGGTCGAACTCCTGCGCCAGTGGGGTCAACGCGAGGATCTGGTTGACCCGGTAGGTCGCCGGAGCGCCCCGGCCGGGCTGGTCGGCCACCACATACCAACGGCCGCCCTTGAGCACCAGGCCGTACGGCTCCAGCACGCGGGTCACCTCACCGTTCCAGCCCCGGTAGCGCACCTCGACGCGGTGCTGCCGCCAGACCGCCTCGGCCGTGCGGGCCAGCTCGGGGGAGGCGTCGCCGTCGGCGTACCACCCGGGAGTGTCCAGGTGGAAGCGTTGTTGCAGTCGGGTCGCCCGGTCGCGCAGCGGCGCGGGGAGCGCGGCGTGCAGCTTGAGTTGCAGCGCGGCCACCACGTCGCCGTAGCCCAACTCGTCGGCCGGGCCGGGCAGCCCGGCCAGGAACAGCCGGTCGGCCTCCTCGGCGGTCAGCCCGGTCAGTCGGGTCCGCCACCCGTCGACGAGCTGGTAGCCGCCGGCGTGCCCGGCCTCGCCGTAGAGCGGGATGCCGGCGGCGTGCAGCGACTCGACGTCCCGGTAGATGGTGCGGGGAGAGACGGCCAACCGCTCGGCGAGCTGCGCGGCGGTCAACCGCCCATGCGACTGGAGCAGCAGCAGGACGGAGAGAAGTCGAGAAGCCCGCACTTCACTGACACTAGTTGTCAGGGGACCCGTCCTACCGTCCCGGCATGGCATTTCGCGACAAGGAACTACGAACGCCCGGCCCGGTGCTGGTGAACGGCCGGCACCTCAAGCGCTACCACATCGACCAGCCCGAGCGACCCATCGAACCCGAGGTGGAGAAGGCCGCGTACGAGCAGCTGCCCCTCCTGCTGGTCGACCTCGTCGACGACGGCACCCCGGCCGCCGGGTGGGTGGTGCTGCACCGGGGCGCGGACACCGGTGCCTACCTGCTGGCGTACACCTGGGTGTGGGACAACGCGGTGGAGGTCCGCGTCGCCGCGGCCGGTCAACCGGCGCTGGACTGCCCGGACGACGATCCGACCAACTTCGTCGAGGTACGCCGACCCGCCGTCGGCTGCGTCTGGGAGTTGGCGGTGTTGGAGCACGAACGGGCAGCCTGGGTTCGGCACGTGCTTGCGCCGGACGCTCCCAACCTGCCTGGATATCTGGACGACACGCGAGCGGAAGGGCCGGTGGGCCGCTGATGGGCGACTTCGACTTCTTTGTGGGCACCTGGAACGTCGTCAACCGGCGGTTGCGCAAGCGGCTGGTCGGCTCCGACGAGTGGGAGGAGTTCCCCGGGGTGTCGGTGGCGCACGGCTTCTTCGCCGGCGGCGGTCACTTCGACGAGATCACGTTCCCGACCAAGGGCTCCGCTGGCGCCACGGTCCGGATCTTCGACCCGGCGCGACAGGAGTGGTCGATCTACTGGATGAGCAGCGACACCGGGGCGCTGGGGCTGCCGCCGATGGTGGGCCGTTTCGTCGACGGGGTCGGCCGCTTCTACGCCGACGACCAGCACGAGGGTCGCCCGGTCCGGTGCCGGTTCATCTGGTCGGGCATCAGCGCGACGACCGCCCGCTGGGAGCAGGCGTTCTCGGTCGACGGCGAGCAGACCTGGGAGACCAACTGGATCATGACCTTCACCCGGGCGTCCTAGCGCTCTCGCGACAACTGTCGGCCATCCGGAGGCGGTGTTAGGGTCCGATCACCGCCCCGGATGGAGGAACGCGATGGCCTCCGACCACGTCGACGTGCTGATCATCGGTGCCGGCCTGTCCGGCATCGGCGCCGCCTGCCACCTGCGTCGTGACTGCCCCGACAAGACGTACGCGGTGCTGGAGGCGCGCGACGCCATCGGTGGCACCTGGGACCTGTTCCGCTACCCGGGCATCCGCTCCGACTCGGACATGTTCACCCTCGGCTACTCGTTCATGCCGTGGACCGCGCCGAAGGCCATCGCCGACGGCACCACCATCCGGGAGTACGTGCGGGAGACCGCCCGGGAGTACGACGTGCCGCGGCACATCCGCTTCCGCCACCGGGTGCTGCGCGCCGAGTGGGACAGCGACACCGCCCGTTGGACGGTGCACGCCCAGCGCACCGACACCGCCGAAACCGTGGTGCTGACCTGCTCGTTCCTCTTCGCCTGCGCCGGCTACTACCGCTACGACAGGGGTTACACCCCGCCCCTGCCCGGCGTCGAGGCGTACGCGGGGCGGCTGGTGCACCCGCAGCACTGGCCCGACGACCTGGACCACACCGGCAAGCGGGTGGTGGTGATCGGCAGCGGCGCCACAGCTGTCACCCTGGTGCCGGCGATGGCGCAGCGGGCCGCGCACGTGACTATGCTCCAGCGCTCGCCGACGTACCTTCTGGCGCTGCCCGCCCGCGACCGGCTGGCCGACGCGTTGCGGCGTTGGCTGCCGGCGAAGGCCGCGTATCCGGTGGTGCGCTGGAAGAACGTGCTGCTGTCCACAGTCAACTTCCAGCTCAGCCGGCGTGCGCCCAGCCTGGTCAAGCGGGTGCTGCGCCGGGCCGCGCGGGGCCGGCTCCCGGTGGGGTACGACGTCGACAGGCACTTCTCGCCCCGCTACGACCCCTGGGACCAGCGGCTCTGCGTGGCACCCGACGGCGACCTGTTCGCAGCCGTGCGCGACGGCACCGCGTCGGTGGTGACCGACACCATCGACACCTTCACCGCTACCGGTGTCCGGTTGACCTCCGGCGCGGAGGTGCCCGCCGACATCGTGGTCACCGCCACCGGGCTCAACCTGCTCGCCCTCGGTGGCCTGACGCTGCGGGTGGACGGCGTCGACGTCGACCTGCCGAGCACCGTCGCCTACAAGGGCATGATGCTCTCCGGTGTGCCGAACTTCGCGCTGACCCTCGGCTACACCAACGCGTCGTGGACGCTCAAGGCCGACCTGGTCGCCGGCTACGTCTGCCGACTGCTGCGGCACCTGGACCGCACCGGCCAACAGGTCGTCACAGCGCTCCCGCCGCCCGACGCCGAGCGGGTGCCGCTGATCGACCTGCGCTCCGGCTACGTGCTGCGGGCCGTCGACACGCTGCCCAAGCAGGGTGCGACAGCGCCGTGGCGGCTGCACCAGAACTACGCCCGCGACGTGCTGCTGATGCGGTACGGCCGGCTCACCGACGAGGGGGTGCGGTTCTCGCGCGCCCGCGGGATGACCGCGCCTGACCGCACCTCACGTCCCGTCGCGTCCGAGCGTCGGTAACCGCCAGCAGAGGAGCACGATCGTGCAGAGGTTCGACTTCGCCGGCGCGACCGCCGTGGTCACCGGGGCGGCCAGTGGCATCGGCGCGGCGCTGGCCCACGCGCTGGCCCGCCGAGGCAGCGATCTGGTCCTGCTGGACCGCGACGCCGAGCGGCTGGACGCGGTCACCACCGCGATCCGCGCCGACCACCCGGATCGTCAGCTCGCCACGTACCTCGTGGACCTCGCCGACCAGACCGCCACCGCCCAGGTGGCCGCGGAGATCGGCCAGCGGCACCCACGCGTACGCCTGCTAATCAACAACGCCGGTGTGGGCCTCGGCGGTCGGTTCGACCAGGTGACGTTCGACGAGTTCAGCTGGGTGATCGACGTCAACTTCCGGGCCGTGGCGCAACTGACCCACGCGCTGCTGCCCACCCTCCGGGCCGAGCCGGGGGCACACCTGGTCAACATCTCCAGTCTGTTCGGGCTGATCGCGCCGGCCGGGCAGACCGCGTACGCGGCGAGCAAGTTCGCCGTGCGCGGCTTCACCGAGGCGCTGCGCCACGAGCTGGTCGACGACGGCATCGGGGTGACCTCGGTGCATCCCGGCGGCATCCGGACCCGGATCACCGAGAACGCCCGGATCGGCAGCGGCGTGTCCCACGACGAGTACGCGGCCGGCCGAGCGCAGTTCGAGAAGCTGCTGACCATCGCGCCGGAGCGGGCCGCCGAGGTGATCCTGCGCGGCGTCGAGCGGCGTCGGGGCCGGGTGCTGATCGGCTGGTCGGCGAAGCTGCCCGACCTGCTGGCCCGGGTCATGCCAGCCTCGTACAACCGGGTCCTGGTCACCGGCCTGAACCGGGGAGTGGCGCGTCCGGCGCCGCCGGCCCCCGGCGTGCCCGTGCCCCGCACCGCCGACGCCCTCGCCGACCCAGCCCGCGAGGTGGCGTGACAGCGGTCAGACCACCGTCGCCCTCGGGCCCACGTCGCGACGACGCAGCACCACTGTCAACGCCACGAGGGCGACCAGCAGCGCCGCCACCGCGTACACCGGCGCCGGACCGAACGGCGTGAGCAGTGCCAGCAGCGCGACGACCGGGAAGGCGACGACCACCGCGCCGTGCTGCTGCCGGCGTACGTGCAGCACCCAGACCGTGAGCAGGAAGACGGCGGTCGGGACGGCCACCGCGTACCCGGCGGTCCTTCCCGAGATGTGCGCGAGGTGCCGCTCGTGGTCCACCGACACGCTCAGACCCGCGCCGACAGCGGCGACCGCCGCGAAGATGAGGTAGTGGCCGTAGCCCCACACCAGCGTGTACGGCATCCGGTCGGGCGCGTCGATGGGACGGTCGAAGTAGAGCCACCAGAGAGCGAACACGATCACGGTGGCCGCTGCCGCCAGCGACCAGAGGTGACGGTCGCCGGCATCCACCCCGGTCTGGATGGCCACCGACGTGGCCAGCACCACGTCACCGAGCACGATCAGGGTGAACAGCCCGTACCGTTCGGTGATGTGGCGCGGATGCCAGGGGGTCATCCCCGGCCGCTCGGCCACCGCGGGCACCAGCAGGTCGGCCACGACCAGCAGCAGCAACGCCGCGGTACCCCAATCCGGCGGCAGGACCAGCCGGAGCAGCCAACCGAGCTGGACGATGGTGACGCCGATCGCGTACCGCCGGGCCGCCCGGCGGTGCGCCGGGTCACCGGCGGCGGCCCGGCACCACTGCACCACGAGCGCGATCCGCATCACCACATAGCCGTACGTGATGACGCTGAAGTCGCCGTCGTTGAACGCCCGGGGCACTCCGGCGGCGATGATCAGCGCGCCGGCGATCTGGACCAGCGTGGTGATCCGGTAGAGGTCGTCGTCGGTGTCGTAGGCCGAGGCGAACCAGGTGAAGTTCATCCACGACCACCAGATCGCGAAGAAGACCATCAGGTAGCTGGTCAGCGCGTGGCCGAGCTGATCCTCGGAGACGGCGTGGTGCAGGTTGGTGGCGGCCTGCGACACGGCCACCACAAAGCACAGGTCGAAGAAGAGTTCCAGCGGCGTGGCAGTACGGTGCGGCTCGTCGCGACGACGTGGCCGCATCGGCCGGTAGAACGGCCGCACCGACCGAGGCTGGCTCACCGCAGTTCCTCAGGCCGCCCGCCGGTCAGCCGCGCCGACGGCCGTGGGTCAGCCCTTCCAGCACCAGGGTCAGCCCCGCGCCGACCAGCCAGACGTCCTTGGCCAATCCCGCGCCCTGCTGGGTCGGGCGGATGCTGCCGGGTTCGCGCATCCCCGGCGTCTTCAGGTACAGCTGCACCAGGCCCGCGCCGAACGCGGTCAGGCCGAGCCCGACCAGGGGCGCCGGGACGAACGGCGCGATCAGCGCCGCCCCCAGGGCGATCTCCGAGTACGACAGCAGTTTGGCGAAGCGCGCCGGTTCGAGTTGACCGAGCTGGGGCATGGCGGCGACCGCCATCCCGTGCAAGCCCTCGGCGGCGGTGCCCTCCAGGGTGCGCTTGCCGAGACCCGAGTTGAGGAAGTACGCGCCGATACTGACCCGCAGTGGCAGGTGCGCGGTTTTCATTGTCACTCCCGTCGGCCGTGGTCGAATGCGGCCCGCGTACCCCGGACCGCCCGCGATAACCCGCCGGGCCGGCTGGGCTGGCCGTGGTGGTCGCGGTAGGTTCGCCGGGGGCCCACCGCCGAGCCCGTGGCACACCCGCCCACCCGGCGCCCGGCCCTGCCGCAGACCACCAGCAGGAGGCGAAGTGAGCCAGGAAGTCCGGGGAGTCATCTCCCGCAGCAAGGGCGCGCCGGTCGAGGTCACCACCATCGTGGTGCCCGATCCCGGGCCCGGTGAGGCGATCGTCCGGATCCAGTCGTGCGGTGTCTGCCATACCGATCTGCACTACCGCGAGGGTGGCATCAACGACGACTACCCGTTCCTGCTCGGTCACGAGGCGTCGGGCATCGTGGAGCAGGTCGGCGAGGGGGTCACCGACGTCGCCCCGGGCGATTTCGTGGTCCTCAACTGGCGGGCGGTCTGCGGGGTCTGCCGCGCCTGCCGCCGGGGTCGGCCCTGGTACTGCTTCAACACCCACAACGCCACCCAGCGGATGACCCTCACCGACGGCACCGAACTCGCGCCGGCGCTGGGGATCGGCGCGTTCGCCGAGAAGACCCTGGTGCACGCCGGGCAGTGCACGAAGGTGGACCCCGCGGCCCGACCGGCCGCCGTGGGCCTGCTCGGCTGCGGGGTGATGGCCGGGCTGGGCGCGGCGATGAACACCGGAAACGTGACCCGGGGCGACTCGGTCGCGGTGATCGGCTGCGGCGGCGTCGGGGACGCGGCGGTGGCCGGTGCGCTCCTCGCCGGCGCCACCACGATCGTCGCGGTGGACACCGACAGCCGCAAGCTCGACTGGGCCCGCAAGTTCGGCGCCACGCACACGGTGAACGCCTCCGAGACCGACCCGGTCGAGGCGATCCGTGCCGCCACCGGCGGCTTCGGCGCCGACGTGGTGATCGACGCGGTGGGCCGACCGGAGACGTGGAAGCAGGCGTTCTACGCCCGCGACCTGGCCGGCACTGTGGTGCTGGTCGGCGTACCGACCCCGCAGATGCAGGTCGAGCTTCCGTTGCTCGACGTCTTCGGGCGCGGCGGGGCCCTCAAGTCCAGTTGGTACGGCGACTGCCTGCCCAGCCGGGACTTCCCGATGCTCACCGAGTTGTATTTGCAGGGCCGGCTCGACCTCGACGCGTTCGTCACCGAGGAGATCGCGCTCGACCAGGTCGAGAACGCGTTCGACCGGATGCACAACGGCGACGTGCTCCGCTCGGTGGTGGTTTTCCCGTGACCGCCCGGATCGACCACGCGGTCACCTCGGGCACGTTCTCCCTGGACGGGCAGACGTTCGACGTCGACAACAACGTGTGGGTGATCGGTGACGATCGCGAGTGCGTCGTCCTGGACGCGCCGCACGACGTGGCGGCGATCCTCGCCCTGGTGGGCGACCGGCAGGTCCGGGCGATCCTGGCCACCCACGCCCACGACGATCACGTCCGGGTGGCGCCCGAGCTGGCCGAGGCCACCGGCGCGCCGGTGCTGCTGCACGCCGCCGACCGGGTCCTCTGGGACATGGTCCACCCGCACCTGCCGCCCAACGGCGAGCTGCACGACGGGCAGAGCATCGAGGTGGGCGGCACCACGCTGCGGGTGCTGCACACCCCCGGGCACAGCCCCGGTGCGTGCAGCTTCCACGCACCGGAGTTGGGCGCGGTGTTCACCGGCGACACGCTTTTCGCCGGTGGTCCGGGCGCGACGGGCCGCTCGTACAGCGACTTCGACACCATCGTCGGGTCCATCCGCACCCGCCTGCTGACCCTTCCGGCGGAGACGGTCGTGCACACCGGCCACGGCGACGACACGACGATCGGCGCGGAGGCCCCGCACCTGCAGGAGTGGCTGGCCCGCGGCCACTGACCGCTGTGGGCGTTCCGGTCGGCCCGACGCGTCGTACTGCTGACGTGGTGGTGCGTGGTCGACGAACTCAGCGTTCGTCGGCCGCGCCCAGCACCGGTTTGACGTCCAGGATCGGGGTGCCGTCGAGGGCCTCCAGGTCGGCCACCTCGACGCGCAGCCCGTCCACCGCCAGGACGCGCACCCGGTGCAGCCCGATCGGGTTGGGCCGGTGCGGGGAGCGGGTGCTGAACACCCCGGTCTCCGGCCGGTTCTCGTCGCCGCGTGGGTGCACCGCCAGCACGTCGCGCCGGGCGCGGTCCAGCCAGGTCAGCACCAGCAGTTCCGCGCCGACCCGCAGGTCACGCAGGGCTCGCTCGACCTGCGGGTCGAAGACCAGCCACGCCGCCGGCGCACCCTCGTCGCCCTGCCGCGGCGCGCTCGCCGCGTCGGTCAACGACGAGGCGACCCGACCCACCGGGTGCAGCAGGTACGCATTCTCGCTCTCCACCATCCTCGCTCCCTCCCTCCTGGACGGTCCCAACCTAGCCCCGCCGCGCCGCTAGGATCCTGCTCATGGCCGCCGACCAGCTCGTCCCCGCCGATCCGCCCGTGCCCGTGGTCCGTCAGTTGCGCCTCGTGGTGGAGGCCGCCGACCACGATGCCGCCGTCGCGTTCTTCCGCGACGCGCTGGGCCTGCCGGAGGAGGCGGCGTTCAGCGGCGAGGGGGACGCCCGGGTGGTGATCCTGGACGCCGGCCGCGCCACCCTGGAGATCGCCAACCCCGCACAGAAACGCCTGATCGACGAGGTCGAGGTGGGGCGGCAGGTCGCGCCGCGCATCCGGGTGGCCTTCGAGGTGGACGATGCGGCGGCGACGACCGCCCGTCTGGTGGCCGCCGGGGCGAGCGAGGTCGCGCCGCCGACGCGTACGCCGTGGCAGTCGCTCAACTCCCGCCTCGACGCCCCCGCCGGCCTGCACATCACCGTCTTCCAGGAACTCGCCACGCCGGACCAGGGTGTCGGGACGGGGGACGCGAAGCCCGGACGTGACGGCGACACCTGACGGTGGAATTGATTGCCCGGCGGCACGGTTTCCCGTTGCGGTGGCACCCTGAGCCAGAGTGCTGGGGCCTAGAGGCTCACTGACAGTAGCGGCAAGCCGCCAACTACCTGCCTCCCCTGACGCCGCATGGCCCCTTTGCTCTGCTTACCTATACGCACCACGGCCCGTGACCTGCGAATGGGCGCTTTCCGCCAGCCGCGGAGGTCTCTCCCCATACGCCCGGATCGCCACGGAACGTGGCCGGTGCGTATAGGTAAGCAGAGCAAAGGCTGACTTCCGGACCGTGCCCCCAGGGTCCGAGAACACCCTCCGTCACGGCTGTCTGGCCTGATGCGGGCAGAGCCGCCATGTCCGACTCCGCGCCGTGACCGGCACCGCAGCGAGCTGACCGTCGGGCATTTCCGGAATGACCGACAGGTGAACCTGGTTGTGTCCCCCGTACCGCCGGAGCCCAAACCCTTTTCCGCGGTCATCTCCCGAGGAGCGTTCACCCCGGAGCGCTCCGCACGATCGAAAGGGCAACCATCGTGAAGGCCGACTTCACTCGATGGCTCCCCGCCATCGCTAAGGACTCGTACCGCAAGACCGCGCTGAGCGTGGCGGGTGTGGCCGCCCTCGGCGGTTTGGCGCTCGCGCCGACCGCAGCCGCCGCCCCGGTCACCTCCGGACCGCACCAGGGCGCCGTCGCCGCCATCGACCTCGCCACCGGCAAGGCCGCCACCTCAGCACGCCAGGACGAACAGCCCGTCGAGTCGGGTCTGACCACCGGCTCCGCCACCGGCAAGCCGCCGGCCGGCAAGCCGAGCCGGGCCCAGCTGATCCCGCACGGCATCGAGGGCGCCCAGTCGCGCGTACCCCTCGACGACGCGCAGCTGGCCAATGCCCGGGCCATCGTCGACGCCGCCAAGAAGACCGGCGTCGGTGACCGGGGCGCCGTGATCGGCGTCGCCACCTCGCTGCAGGAGTCGAAGCTGTACAACCTCGGTCACCTCGGCGCGTACAACGACCACGACTCGCAGGGCCTGTTCCAGCAGCGTCCGTCGTCCGGTTGGGGCACGCCCGACCAGATCACCGACCCGGAGTACGCCGCGACGGCGTTCTTCACCGCACTCAAGAACGTCGGCGGCTGGCAGGACCTGCCGCTGACCACCGCCGCGCAGACCGTGCAGGTCTCCGCCTTCCCGTACGCGTACGCGCAGTGGGAGGAGCAGGCGGCGGACATCGTCCAGCAGCTCTGGTGACACCCGCACACGAGGCCGGCCGGCTCCCTTCGACGGGAGCCGGCCGGTTCTTCGTGTAGGCGTACCTCAGCAGGCCGGGTAGAGGCGGCGGGTGCCGACCCCGGCCGCGTACGCGGCCCGGTCGCTGAACCGGCAGCCGTAGTCGGGTCGGGCCACCACCGCCGGGTCGGTGACGGTGTCGCCGGCCGGACGCTTGCCGGTGCGTACCCAGGACACCAGGTCGTCCCAGGCGGCGCCGGCCTCCGCCGCTGTGAACTCGCAGTGTTGCGTGGCCCGGATCGCCCGCTGAACCACCAACGTGCTGCGACCGTGCCGCGCCACGTCGGTGGCGTACGCCTGCTCCATGCTGAACGGTACGAACAGGTCGCCGAGGCCGTGCAGACTGAGCACCGGCGCGCTGGGGCGACCGGCTATCCGCGGCACCTCGGTCAGCGTCGGCAGGAGGCGCTGCCACACGTTCTCCGGTGCGACCCGCTGCACTGTCGCGTTGACGTTGACCGGGCTGTTCGGGGTGTAGCGGGTGAGCAGGTTGGTGGACAGCTGCCCGGGCCGCTGGGCGGGGGAGTTGCCGCTCCCGGTGGGCACGCTGATCGAGAACAGGAAGTCCTTCCAGACCGCGAACGCGGCGTCGGCTCCCGGACGCGGCCCGCCCGAACGGTTCACAGTGATCGCCCGCAGTTGCTTGCCCCGCTCGGTGGTGGTGTCCGGCCCGGTGGGCGTCAGCCCGGCCAGCCCGAGTGCCACCTGGATGCGGGGCACCGCGTTGGTCAGGTAGTCGGCCGGCGTGGGATACGCCGGCACCTCGGAGAGCGTCTGCGCGACCAGGTTGTAGTCCAGGTAGAAGTCGAGCAGCGTCTGATCACCGAGCACCCCGCACATCGGCAACGCGCCGTCGTAGAAGCCGGGATACTGCTCCAGCGAACGACCGATGACGTACCCACCCATCGACACCCCGGCGACGTAGGTGCGCTGCGGTCGACGGACCGTCCGCCCGAAGTGGTCGGCGAGATCCTTCGTGCCCAGCACACCGGAGCGGATGTCGAAGCCGTTCCGGTCGTACGAGGACGACGCCCAGGCGTACCCCTGCTCCAGGAGGCGCTGGCGCAGCCCGAAGGCCGGCGGTTCCGGCGAGAGCACAGTGCCCTGACCGCGGTAGCCGTGCGCCCACAACACCAGGTCACCGTTCCACCGGGCCGGGACCTCGATGATGTACCCGGCGTGCCGGTGCACGCCCTGGCGTACCGTCGTCGGTCTGCCGCCCACGACCAGCGGGGCCAACGGCGGATTCTCGATGGTGTAGCCGGGCAGCGGCTGGCCGCCCCTCGCGTCGCGACCGGTGGCGCTGGCCGGCGCGGCACCAGCCAGCCCGACGGCGAGGGTCAGCGTCGCGGCGGCGGCGAGTAGCCGGCGGAGGGTACGAACGGGTGTGGACAGCATCGATGCTCCCCATCGGACGGATGTCGCCCGGGGGGCGACCAGCGGGACGGTTGCCTACCGGCCGGTAGCGTCCTGAACCTAGAACCGCCGTCGACCAGTGTCAATGGGTACGCTGAGCAGCCGGTCAAGCACGACTGTCCAGCCGGTCAGTCCGCCGAGACGCCTCCCGGACGGATGCCGCCGTCACTCGGCCTGGTCGTGCCGTACCCGGGCGTTCGGGCCGGTGGGCCGATCGGGTTGACTGGTCGCCGTGGACGAGTCGATCTGGGAGGCGGCCCGTGCGTCGCGCAGCTGGCTGGACGCGGCGAACGGCACCGGGCAGACGGAGCTGACCTGCCGCATCCTCAAGCTGACCGAGGAGGCGGGGGAGGCGTCGGCCGCCTGGATCGGTCTTCTCGGGCAAAATCCGCGCAAGGGTGTCACCCACACCCGCGAGGACGTCGCGGCGGAGTTGGCCGACGTGGCCTTCACCGCGTTGGTGGCCATCGAAAGCCTGGGGCTGGACGCGCGAACGAGCATGGACGCCTGCGCCGCAAAGGTCCGCTCCCGCCTGGGAAACCAAGCACGTCCCTAGGCGGTGTCTTCAAAGGATCTTGATGTCGGATGATGTAGGGCGTGGGTCGTCGCTACGAGTTGTCTGACGTCGAGTGGGAAGCCCTGTCGAGGTATCTGCCGTCGGCAGTAACCGGTGGTCGGCCCCGGACCGATGACCGGCGGGTGCTCAACGGGATCGTGTGGAAGATCCGGGCCGGGGCGGCGTGGCGGGATGTGCCAGCCCGGTACGGTTCCTGGCAGTCGATCTACACGCGTTTTCGCAGGTGGGCTCTCGACGGCACGTTCGAGCGGATGCTCGCCGGGGTCCAGGCCGACGCGGACGCCGCCGGGGACATCGACTGGCTGGTGTCGGTCGACTCGACCATTGTGCGAGCCCACCAGCACGCCGCCGGCGCTAAAGGGGGCGGCGAGAATCGGACGAACCACAAGATCACGCCCTCGGTCGAAGTCGAGGTGGACTGACCACCAAGATTCACCTCGCCTGCGACGGCCTGGGTCGGACCCTGGCGTTCGTGCTCTCCGGCGGCAACGTCAACGACTGCACCCCGCCCGGACCACGTCATCGCCGACAAGGGCTACAGCTCGAAAGCCATCCGGGCTGACCTGCGCCGGCGCGGCATCGGGCACACGATCCCTGAGCGCGCCGACCAGCAGGCCAACCGCCGCCGACGCGGCAGTCGAGGCGGCCGACCGCCGGTGTTCGACAAGCAGCTCTACAAGCGGCGCAACGTCGTGGAGCGCTGCTTCAACCGGCTCAAGCAGTGCCGCAGCGTCGCCACCCGCTACGACAAGACCGCGACGTCGTACCGGGCCACCGTCACTATCGCCGCGCTACTCCAGTGGTTGTGAACCTTTGAAGACACGGCCTAGCGCCCAGTCATGCCCGGTCCGCGCTTATCGCCAGCCGCCATCCGATTGCTCAGCCCGGCACGCAGCAGCCACTTGCTGCGCGGGGGATGGCCCATGCGATATGTGAACCCTGCCCGCACTTGGGTTGCGCCGCCCCCCGCCGATGCATTCGTGATCGACTCGGGTTCCTTGATAACGCGGTGACCCACCGTCCCGGATGCCCCGACTTCCGTAAACCCGAGTGGATCACGCGGGTGTGGGGTGCTTGGACGCGCTAGGTCCGACGCTGGCTGGGCGGTTTGTGCCACGCTGGGCAGTTCTGGGTTGTGACCGGGTGCACCGGTGGGCTGGAATCGTGGGCGGTCGGGGGTCGTTACATACCCTGACGATCGCAGCACCACGACCCGCCGCCCGCCTCGCATGGGGTTGGGATGCAGGTCGCGCGGGTTGGAATGCCAGCCTCCGCCCGGTCGTTGCAGTCCCCACGAACGACCGCAGGCATCGCCTTGTTGAGGGTGCCGATGGATGGGCCAACCCCGGAATGACCCCGGCCCGCCGGTCGTTACACATGGACCCGGCGCCACGAGCCCGCTCGCAGGCCGCCGACCCGACGCCCAACAGGGCGTCACCCCCCAGACTTTTCCCCTTGTACGTGCAGCGCCGGACGAGGTGCTCACACCCCGCCACCTTCCCCCTTTGGTGGTGCGGGTGTTCCTACCCCCGAAGGAGCTACCCCCATGAACACGATCTTCCGTAAGAGCATGCTGTCTGTTGCTGGTCTCGCGTTCGCCGGCGGTGTCTTCGCCGGCCCGGTCGCCCACATGTCCAACTCGGTCGACGCCAAGCCCGTGGCAGTCGCGGTGCAGGCTGACAAGCCCGACATCAGCAAGCTGATCCCGCACGGCACCCAGGGCGACCAGTCCCGGATCACCCTGAACGATGAGCAGACCGCCAACGTCAAGGCGATCATTGCCGCCACGAAGAAGGCCGGTCTGCCGGAGCGGGCCGCGGTGATCTCGATCGCGACGAGCCTGCAGGAGTCGAAGCTGGAGAACCTCGGCCACCTCGGCGATATGAATGACCACGACTCGCTGGGCCTGTTCCAGCAGCGCCCGAGCTCGGGTTGGGGCACCCCGGAGCAGATCACCGACCCCGAGTACTCGACCACCGCGTTCCTCAAGGGCCTCAAGCAGGTCGACGGGTGGCAGGACATGCCCCTGACCGACGCCGCGCAGACCGTCCAGGTCTCGGCGTACCCGGACGCGTACGCCCAGTGGGAGCAGCAGGCCGCTGACCTGGTCGGCCAGTACTGGAACAGCTGACCTGCAACAGAGCGGAGCCACCCGCACGCACCACCGCACTACCCGGCACGACCACCGACCGCTGGCCGGCACCCGATATTCGGGGTGCCGGCCAGCCGGTCTTTCCGCTGCATCCGAACGGAAACTGTCCAAGATCTACGTCGGCGACGCAGCGGAGCGACGCGATCGGCGCCGAGTGATCCGATCGGCTGGCGGGTACGTACCCCTGACCGGGGACCGGCGGAGGGATAGAGGCATGGCCGCAGTGGGGTACGGCGCGGATCGCGAACCGGAGTCAGAGCCGGAACCCCCCGGTGGGGCCGCACCACGGCGGTGGTCCACCGGTTCTCGCCTGTTGGTGGCTGCCGCTGCCGTCGTGTTGCTCCTGGGTGCGGCGGCGGTGGCCGTGATCGTTGCGGACCCCGACCGCCTCGGCATGACCTACTCCGGCCAAGCCGACCGCACCTGTCCCGACGGCATCCGTCCCGACGGCACCCGTCCCGACGGCACCCGTCCCGACGGCACCCGTCCCGACGGCGCCCGGCAGGGTGATGGCGGCCGTCCAGGGGGCGTCGCCGATCCGGACGGGGCTGGGGGTCGCCGCGGTGGTGCGGGTGCTGCTGCCGAGCAACTGTCGACAGCGCCGCTGGCGGGGCGGCAGAAGGGCACCTTCGTGCTCGCGGACGGGCTGTCAGCGTTCGAGCTGCGGGTGGCCGAGTTGGGCGATGACCTGTACCGGATCAGTACCCCGGCCGGCTCGAGTGTGGCGGCCCGACCGGCGGTGCAGGGGGAGACCGTGCGGCTCGACCTTGTGGAGTCCGGTGCGCGCGGACCGCGGACCGCGCGGGTGTTGCTCAACGAGCGGGTCGCCTGGCGTCTCCACCTCGTTGGCGGGGTGAGTAGTCAGGTGTTGGACCTGACCCGGGCCCGGCTGCTGGGCGTGGAACTCGCTGGCGGCTCCAGCCGCACCGAGATTCTCCTGCCACCGATCACCGCTGCTGGCTCTGGCAACCCCACCGGCCCGCGCTCAGACAACCCCGCCAGCATCCTGACCGTACGACTCACCGGCGGGACCAGCCAGCTCGACGTCCGGGTTCCGGGGGAGACCCCGGTTCGGGTTCGGGCGGGAGTCGGTGCGGGCTCGGTGGTGGTACGTGACGAACGCTGGGATGGGGTGGCCGCGGGTTCGGTGCTGGGTACACCGGGTTGGGACCGGTCGGCGGAGCGCCTGTACCTGGACCTGGTTGCCGGCGCCAACAGCGTGCTGGTGTCTTCCAGCAACCGGTGAACCACGCCGGCCAGCCCGCCCTGATCACCACGAGCTGGTGAACCGCCTGGCTGGCTGGAAGCGACGCGGTCGCGGGTCGGTGGGCGCGTACAGTCGGGCGGTGGAGCGTACTGAATCAATGCTGGCGCAGACCCGACCGCCTGGCGTGGCCGACGTCGATCCCGGCAGCGTGTTGTTGCCCGGCCACGACGTGCCGTTGGGTAGGTACACCACGGTGCGGCGGCTGCTTCCGCAGCGCGCCCGGCGGATGGTTGGCGCGTGGTGTTTCGTGGATCATTTCGGCCCGGACGATGTGGCGCAGCGGCCCGGGATGGAGGTACCGCCGCACCCGCACACCGGGCTGCAGACGGTGACCTGGCTGCTCGACGGGGAGATTCTGCACCGGGACAGCCTCGGTAACGTGCAGCCGATCGTGCCCGGCCAGCTGAACGTGATGACCTCCGGCAAGGGCATCGCCCACTCGGAGCGGTCGCCGGCCACCCACCCGCCGGTGATGCACGGCGTGCAGCTCTGGGTGGCGCTGCCGGACCCGGCGCGGGCCGGGGCGGCCGATTTCGCGCACCACGCCGACCTGCCGCGCTGGCGGGACGGCGATCTGGATTTCACACTGCTGGTCGGCGAGTTCGCCGGCGAGCGGTCGCCGGCGGTGGTGCACACCCCGCTGGTGGGGGTGCAGCTGGAGCTGCGCGGCGAGGCGCCGGCGACGATGTCGTTGCGGCCCGATTTCGAGTACGCCGTGCTGGCGATGTCCGGGTCGGCGGAGGCGGCCGGGGTGGGGTTCGAGCCGGGGGCGCTGCTGTATCTGGGCTCGGGCCGCCGGGAGTTGACAGTGCGTGGCGGCGCCGGAGCCCGGTTGCTGCTGCTGGGCGGTACGCCGTTCGAGGAGCCGTTGGTGATGTGGTGGAACTTCGTGGGCCGGTCACATGAGGAGATCGCCGCGGCCCGGGAGGACTGGATGGCCGGCGACGGACGCTTCGGTGTGGTCGCCGACGATCCGGCGCCGCCGCTGCCAGCCCCCGCCCTGCCGACGACCCGCCTCAAGGCCCGCGACCGCACCGGCGGCCTGCACGGGTGACGGGCACGCGCGGCCGGCGTGTGACCCCCGGCGGCGCGGGTAGTCGCCGGCATGACGACCAGTTTGATCACTCCGATGGAGGACCGTAAACGCCTGGCGCGCCGGCTCGCCGGTACCGGGCGGGGCTTCGCCGAGCAGTACGGGTTCCGGGTGACCAACAACCCGGCGAGCCTGTTCCAGGTGCTCTACCTGTCGGTACTGCTGGCCCGTCGCGGTGACTTCCGACGGGCGTTGGACGGTGCGCGGGCGTTGCGCGACGAGGGGTGGGACAGCGCGGCCCGGCTGGCCCGTTCGCTGCACGAGGACCGGGTACGGGTGCTGCGCGCCAGCGGTCAGCGTGGTGACGTGGCCGCGGTAGCCGATGTGCTGGGTGACCTGGCCCGGACGGTGGTCGAGCGGTACCGGGGTGATCTGCGCCGGTTGCGGGCGGTGGCGCACCACGACCCGGAACGGGAGCGGGCCCTGCTGACCGAGCTTCCGGGCGTGGACGAACAGGTCGTCGAGCTGTTTCTCCGGGAGGCGCAGGCGTTGTGGCGGGAGGTGGCCCCGGTCGCCGACCGGCGGGCGTTGGCTGCGGCGCGTCGGCTCGGGCTGGGTAGGTCGGCGGACGACCTGGCCGGCCTGGCCAGTGGCGAGTCGGAGCAGTTGGCCTGGCTGGTGGGGGCGTTGGCCCGGGTCGACCTGGAGCATCGGTACGCGGAGGTGACCCGTCGGCCGTGACGTGCCCTGGCCCACACTTCCCCAAATTCTGACCAAACGGAGGATGTTCTGCCGTATGGTTGGACCCGGCAGTGCTGGCCGCTCGGTTCGGGCGGACCTCCACCGCCTGGTGACCGCGACCGGTTCGGATGCGGTTCACCGCCTGGGCAGGCTTGCGTGGCGCCCTGGGTCGCGGTTCGTGACCAGGGGCGCCCGCCTGTCCCGGCCCTTCGATCGGCCCCGCCCCCGTGTCGCACTCCGGGGGACAGCGCGGCCGGGAAAACCCGCTTACCGAGCCAGACCGGCCAGCAGGTTCACTGTCACGGCGATGATGAACGCGCCGAACAGGTACGACACCATCGAGTGCCGCAGCACCGTACGACGCATCTCGTTGCTGGTCAGGTTGGTGTCGGAGATCTGGAACGTCGTCCCGATGGTGAACGCGACGTACGCGAAGTCGGAGTACCGCGGCGGTTCGGGTTGGTTGAAGTTCACCCCGCCGTCCGGGCCGGTGTAGTAGATCCGGGCGTACCGGGCGGCGAACACGGTGTGCACCACGAACCAGGAGAGCACCACGCTGAGCACCCCCAGGCTGCTGTGCAGCTCCCGGGCCGTACCGGGGGGCGCGCTCTGCGCACTGGCCACCACCAGTCCCACGGCCAGCAGGCTGGCCAGGCAGGCGACGAGCAGCAGGGCGTCCCGGATCGCCCGGTTCGGGTCCTCGTGGACGGCCAGGTGGGCGGTCCGCTCGGCGTCCATCGGCCAGATCTTGTGCCAGACCAGCACGAGCCAGCTCAGCGCGCCCACGTCCCAGCCGGCCAGCGCGGCGAGCGGTAGGGGCAGCAGCAGCGTGAAGGCGAAGCCCGCGACGACGCCGACCACCGCCACGACGGCGAGCTGCTTCGCCGCCGGGAAACGCACGTCCGCTGGCCGGTCGGGGCCGGTCTGGGTCATTCGGGACGCTCCCGGGTCGGGGTGGTGGGCGTCACCGCCGGGTCAGATGCCGCGCAGGTGCTGCGAGACCCTGTTGTGCTTCTTGTCCCGGGCCTGCTCGGCCCGCTGGGCGGGGCCGACCTCGGGCGCCGCCTCGATCCCGGCCGACCGGGCCACCTCGGTCCCGTTGGCGTAGTCGACCGGCGGCAGGGCACGCAGCGCCTTCAGCACGTCCGGCGGGGCACCCTCCCGTTCGGCCTCGCGGACCACGTCGTCCTTCTCGGCCGGGTAGTCCAGGCTCGACAGGTACTGCAGGACGTCGGCGTAGCTCGCCATGGCGTGGGCTCCCTCGGGCATCGATGTGGTGACGACCGGCGGCGGTTACCCGCCCGCCGGCCGGTCACGCCCACCCCGCGAAGGATTCCCGGCGCCGTTTCTCCCCGGCCGCCGCGGGTACCCGCAGACGCCGACGCGAGCCAAGGGGGTACGCGATGAACTACGACACTTTCATCGACCAGGTTTCCCAGCGCACCGCCACGTCGTCCGAGCAGGCGGTCGAGCTGACCCGGGCGGTGTTGGAGACGTTCGCCGAGCGGTTGACCGGCGGGGAGGTCCTGGACCTGGCCGCCCAGTTGCCCCAACCGCTGCAACTCGTGCTCAAACCGAGCCCGAGCACCGAGCAGGCGGACCGGTTCGGCGCCGCGGAGTTCGTCGCCCGGGTCGCGTTGCGTGCCGGTGTGCGGGAGCGCGCCGCCGAGGACGCCAGCCGGGCGGTCTTCATCACCCTGCGCGAGGCGATCACCGGTGGTGAGTTCGATGACGTGGCGACTCAACTGCCGCGTGACTATCGGGGCCTGATCGAGCCGGCGATGGCCCCGGGCGCGACGCTGCGCCGCGGCTGACAGCGCTCGCCCCGGTGAAACACAGCGGTTTACCAGGGCAACCATCGATGTCCCGCTTGGCGTGGCGATTCCGCCTGGCCTAACCTTGTCGTGCGAGGGGAGTACTTCCCACGAACCATTCCGGTCAGTACGGCGCGCCCGGCGTGCCTCGGGTGGTTGCCCATCAGGTGATGGGTGAAGGAGACCTCGAACATGACGGTGTTCGAGGAGACCCCACATGAGTCACGTGTCGTATCTGTCCGCCGCCAGCGACCTGTCGTCGGTGGGCACGCCCACATTGTGGGCGGTCACCATCGTCGGCGTCATCCTGCTGCTGGTGCTGGACTTCCTGGTCACGCGTCGCCCGCACGAGGTGTCGATGCGGGAGGCCATCGGCTGGTCGGCGTTCTACATAGCGCTGCCGCTGGCGTTCGGTGGCTGGCTCTGGGCCCGCTACGGCTCCCAGCAGGGCGTCGAGTACCTGACCGGCTACCTGGTGGAAAAGTCACTCTCGGTCGACAACCTCTTCGTCTTCATGCTGCTGTTGGCGGCGTTCGCGGTGCCGGCGGTGCTCGCCCAGCGGGTGCTGCTCTACGGCATCGCCGGCGCGCTGGTGCTGCGGGCCGTCTTCATCGCCCTCGGCGCGGCGGCGTTGCAGACCCTCGACTTCGCCTTCCTGCTCTTCGCGATCATCCTCATCGCCACAGCGGTGAAGCTGCTGCGCGATGCCATGTCCGGGCATCAGCAGGAAGTCGACATCAACAACATGCGGTCGGTGAAGCTGCTGCGCAAGGTCATGCCGGTGGTCGACGACTACCACGGCACCAAGATGACCGTCCGGCAGGGCGCGAAGCGGGCACTCACGCCGTTCGCCCTGGTGGTGGTCGCGGTGCTGGCCACCGACGTCGTCTTCGCTGTCGACTCGGTGCCGGCGGTCTACGGCATCACCGAGGACCCGTACCTGGTGTTCGCCACCAACGCGTTCGCCCTGCTCGGCCTGCGGGCGCTCTACTTCGTCCTGCACGCGGCGCTGAGCCGGCTGGTGCACCTCAGCTACGGCCTGGCCATCATCCTGGCGTTCATCGGCCTCAAGCTGGGTCTGCACTGGGCGCACGGCATCTGGGACAGCGTGCCGCAGATCCCCACCCTGGCCTCGCTCGGCGTGATCATCGGTGTGCTGGTGGTCGTCACCCTGACCAGCCTGCGCGCCACCCGGGGCGGTGACCTGCCCGAGGACCGCAAGGTCGTCGCGGAACGGCACTGACCGCGCCGCGCCGGCTGACGAGGGGGTAAGCGGGAAAGGTCCCGCCCCGGCCTGCGCGGGTGGTACGACTGTGCAATGGGAATCGTGTCACCGGGCTTTCAGGGTCGGCCCCGAACGCAAGAGCCGGCCCTGCCGCCCGGTCAGTATCTGACCGAGGACTTTCCGGTGCTCTCGGCCGGCCCGACGCCCCGGGTGTCACTGGACACCTGGGAATTCGTCATCTCCGCCGAGAACGGCAGCGAACACCGCTGGTCGTGGCAGGAGCTGATGGCCCTGCCGCAGGAGACGCCGATGGTGGACATCCACTGCGTCACCCGCTGGTCCAAGCTGGGCACCAACTGGCAGGGCGTCTCACTGGACACACTGCTCGCCGACGTCGACACGGGGGCGCACTTCGCGCTGGCGCACTCCTACGGCGGGTACACCACCAACCTGCCCCTCGACGACCTGCGCGGCGGTCAGGCCTGGGTGGTGCACACCTTCGACGGCGCCCCGCTGCCCGCCGAGCACGGCGGGCCGGCGCGACTGCTGGTGCCGCACCTGTACTTCTGGAAGTCCGCCAAGTGGGTGCGCGGCCTCCGGCTCAAGACGATGGACGAGCCGGGGTTCTGGGAGACCGCCGGGTACCACGACTACGGCGACCCGTGGCGCGAACAGCGGTACCAGGGTGACTGAGCGCGCAGCGGCGACGAGCACCCAGCGTCGGACGCCGAACCGTTGGCAGGTTGGCCGCCTGGTGGAGCGCCGGGTGGAGACATCCACCGCGCAGACCCTGGTGCTGGAGGTGCCGGACTGGCCGGGGCACCTGCCCGGGCAGCACGTCGACCTGCGGCTCACCGCCCCGGACGGCTACCAGGCGGCCCGGTCGTACTCGATCGCCGGGCCGGCCGTGGACGGGCCCGGAGGCCCGCGCATCGAGGTGACAGTGCAGCGGGTGCACGACGGCGAGGTGTCCCCGTACCTCATTGATGTCTTTGGTGCCGGCGACCCGGTGGAGGTCCGCGGACCGCTCGGTGGCTGGTTCATCTGGCGGCCCGAGGAGACCGCGCCGGTGCAGCTCGTCGCTGGCGGCTCCGGCGTCGTGCCGCTGATGGCGATGATCCGGGCCCGGCGGGCGGTGGGCAGCAAGGCGCCGTTCCGGCTGATCTACTCGGTGCGCACCCCCGGCGACGTGATCTACGCCGACGAGCTGCGCCGCCGGGTCCGCGACGACTTCGGGTTGGACGTCGCGTACGTCTACACCCGTGAGGCGCCCGAGGGTTGGCGCGGTGAGCCGCACCGGATCGGGCTGGCCGATGTCAACACGCACGGGTGGCCACCGGACCTGGAGCCGCTCACCTACGTCTGTGGCCCGACCGCGTTCGTGGAGACCGTGGCCGACCTTCTGGTGGGGCTGGGTCACCCGTCGCGTCGGGTCAAGACCGAACGCTTCGGCCCCACCGGCTGACCACCCGCTCGCTCACGCAGTGTCGAGGAGATTCGATGACCGAGATGTCGTACCTGGACGGCAACATGCTCGACGGCCCGATGCGGGAGCTGTTCACCGTCGACCTGAGCAGCGCGATGGGCCGCTGTGAGAACTGCGGGACGACCGGCTCGATGGCCAGCCTGCACGTCTACTCGCACGCCCCGGGTCTCGTCGCCCGCTGCCCCTCCTGCGAGGAGGTGATGGTGCGTCTGGTGCGTGGTCCGGACCGGGCCTGGCTGGACATGCGCGGCACCACGTTCCTCCAGGTGCCGATGCCGATGGAGCAGACGTTCCCCGGCCCGCTCTGACAGAACGCTCGCCCGAGAATGACGTGTCGGTAGGCCGTCGGCGGCCTTGTGGCGCGTGGGTGCCGTCACGATACTGCGGTTGTGTGGGCAAGCATCTCGACTCTGCTGGCCACCTACCTTGTCCTGCGACAGTTCGGTGTTGCCGAGGACCCTGCGGCGGACTGGGCGGACGCGTCGGCGGCGTTGGTCGCCGTGTTGGTGCTGTGGCGTGCCGTGCGGAAAAGCGATGTGTTGACAATGGAGCCTGCGCCGCGCTCGAGGCTGGCACGCCGCCTGCTGGCGCTGGCGGCCCTCACCTGGTTCAGCAACGCCATGGTGGGTGGCCTCGTTGCTGGTTTCGTGCCGTTGACTCCGCCCGGCGGTTCTCCTGATGACGCTACCGCCCTTGCCGCTCGCCTGCACACGACCGTGGCGCTGCCCATCATCCTGATCATCATCTTTCAGATCGGACGTCTGTCCGGGACGTGGCTGGCCGTCGGGAAACCCCTCCGGTGGCTCGCGATGATCTCCGTGGCCCCGGCCCTGGTCGCAATCGCGCTGCACCCCGTGGCCGTTGCCTATTCCCAGAACCGCGGCACCATCCCGGTGGGAAGCCTCGCGGAGAGACTTCCGATCATCGGCGTCGTGACCGTCTTGATCTACTGCGCCCTGGCGCTGGGCAACCTGAGCAGGCGAGAAGAGTTGAGCCAGGAATCGGGCCGCGCGCTGTCTGCCGACGCCAGCCAGGATTGATGTGTTCACCGGTACTGGCCGACGTCCCGCCGCCGAGGAATCGTCGTGCGCCGGTCGATGGCGGGATACGCCCCTCGTGGTCCGGCTGGTCGTGTCGATCGCCGTGCTGGTCTTCGCCTACGGCGCGGTGGTGCATGTGGTCCAGTTGCTCATGCCCCAGTTCGGGCCGCAGCTTGCCCTGCCCGGGTGGCTCACCGTCTATTTCGCGTCGCTGACGCTCTGGGACCCGTTGGCGGCGCTGCTCCTGGCCGCTCGCCGGGTGGAGGGCCTGCCGCTGGGCTGCGTCGTGCTGACAACGGACGCGGCCGCGAACTGGTACGCCAACTACGTGCTGGACCCGGCGGTCGGCGTCACCCCGGGCCGGATCGGGCAGGCGGTCATCACCGCCCTCGCTGTCGCGCTCGTCGCGCTGACCCCGTGGTTGGTCCCGTGGTTCGCCCGGTCCAAGGTCCAGCGCCGCTGAGTCAGTCCGGTGGAGGCGAGATGATGGGGAGGCGGAACGGGGCCCAGCCGACGAACCGAGGGTCCGCTACGGCGTATCCCGGTCGGTCTGGGCGAGGACGGCGCGCACGGCTTCGACCACGGCGGCGGGTTGGTCCTTGTGGATGTAGTGGCCGCTGTCGGGCACCACGACGTGGACGCCGTGTGCGAAGACCGCGGCGGTCTGGTCGGCGAGGTCATCGGAGCGCTGTCGCAGGGCCGCCGGTTTGCCGCGGGTCGCGGTCAGGATTCTCATCGGTACGTCGGGGGCGGTCGACGTCGCGCGCGCGGCCCGCACCTCCCGGGTGCACGTGTTGGCGAGGCGGTTCTCCGCCCGAATGGTCGTGACCTGAGCGAACGTGCGATAGCTGGCCCGGTACGCGTGGGTGATCAATGCCTGGGTCTCCGGGTCGTCGGTGCAGCGCTCCGCGAGCGTGCGGCCCATGGTCGCCGCGATCCGATCGAAGAGCCCGATCGCCTTGAGCACCGGGATGGCGTTGAGCAGGAGGTTCGATGAGACACGCAGAGGCAGTGGCACCTCTGCCGTGCTGTCCTCGTGGAACGGATCGAGCAGGACCAGGCCGAGCGTCTGGTCGGGACGGGCGAAAGCGGCTAGTTGGGCGAGCAGTCCGCCCCAGCTGTGACCGACCAGCACTGCGGGACCGACGTCGTCCAGGAGTGCCACGAGGTCGCGTACCTGGGAGCCCAGTGTCAGCCGCGAGTCGGCATCACTGGCTCCCAGACCGGCCCGGTCGTAGGCGATGACGCGGGCCCTCTCGGCCAGCGAAGGGAGGACGACGGCCCAGTCCAGCCCGACTTCGCCGGCTCCGGAGACCAGGACGACCGGTGGTGTGGCGCTGCCGGCTGCCACCCACCGCAACTGTCGGTCGGACTCCCGGGTCAGCCGGCCACTGTCGACACCAGTTGGTACCAGGCTGGACAGCGCGACGACGACAGGGTCCTGCGACTCGGCATCCATTCGGCCTCCTTGTCAGGCGCTTCTGATCGACGTCGGCTCGGTCGGGTGCACGTGGTCTGGTCGCGAAGCGAGGAGCCTCTCAGTGGCGGAGGAGGTCGTAGGCCCGGGCGAGGTCGTCGGCCCACTGTGAGTCGTAGTCACGTTCCCACGCGCGGTGCAGGCGGTCGCGGGTCGCCTCTCGGCGTAACCAGTCGCCCAGGGCGCTCGGCTTCTGACTGGTGAAGTTGAGTCTGCTGACCAGCTCGGCCAGGTGACGGTCTGCCGACGGGGTGAGCGTGGCGTCCCAGACGTCGAGGAATCGTTCGACGCGCTCGCCGGCCGCGTGGGCCGCGTCGAGGAAGTCCGTCGGATCGGTGAACGACCCGAGCCGCGACGGATGATCCGCCAGCAACGCCCGCCACACTACGTCGAGGTACGCGTCGATGGCCTCCTGCTCGACCCGCGGCCAGGTGCGCCACTCCTGATGGGGGAGTTTGCCCAGGACGATGTCGGGGTCGAGGTCGTCGGACCCGAGCAGGCTCTCCAGGAGTACGGGGAGCAGGGCCTTCACGTCCGCACGGCTTCCGACCGTGTTGCCGAGGCTGATGGTCAGTGAGAAGAGGTCGTGCTCGTCGACCGGCACCGAGCCCTCGCAGTGCGGGCAGCCGTCGAGCACCGCACGGCGCGGATACCGGGCGAACGCGTCCCGTACGCCCGCCAGGGCCGTCGTCAGCTCGTTCTCCACCGGCCGATTCTCGCATCGACGGCTCACTGGGCGGTGCCCGCGAGCAGCCACCGTCGGACGGGGATCTCCAGCAGCGCTCGCTCGCCGTCCGGACCGACCTGCCGGCCGACGTCCCAGCCGTCGTACTTGCGCGCGAACGCCTCGACGACAGTGCTCGGGAATCCACTTCGGTGCACGTGGGCGTCACCCTCCGCCACCACTGGGGCGTCGCCGCTCTCCAAGGCCACTGACACCCGTGGGTCGGCCACGACGTTGCGGACCTTGACGCTGCGACTCTCGCAACCGACCCAGAACGTCGCCGAGAGGTAGACGAACCAGACTGGCGTCAGGTGCGGGGATCCGTCGCGCCGCACCGTGCACAGCCAGACGTTCAGCTCCCGCGACAGTCGCTCGTCGACATCGGCCGGGGGGATCGAGGGGGTTCGGCTCACCGGGCCAGTGGATCACAACGCCGCACGTCCCGACGACGGTGTTTCAACTGCTGCGGGGTCGCGTGTGGCTCGTCGAATCAGGCAGCGGAGGGTTCGTCGATGGTGGTGCCGGTACGTGCGGCCCGCGCGGCGCCCCAGTCGTACAGGGCCTGCAACACCGGGGCCAGGCTGAGCCCTTCGTCGGTGAGCCGGTACTCGACGTGGGGTGGTGTGGTCTCGTGGTCGTGTCGCAGGACGAGCCCGTCGGCCTCCAACTCGCGCAGACGCTGGGTCAGCATCTTCTCGCTGATCCCTGGCATCCGGCGGCGCAGTTCGCCGTAGCGGTGTACGCCCTCCTTGAGATGGGCCAGGATCACCGGTCGCCATTTTCCGCCGACAACATCGACGGCGAGCTCCACCGGGCAGTGGTATCGCTTGGGCATCGGGGCCTCCCTCAGCACGTACCAAAAGGTGCGTACTTGATCATCGCCGCTGCGGGTGTTCAGCTGTGTCCATGGTGATCGAGTACATCAGGTACCGCGTGCCGCAGGAACGGCTGGACGGTTTCGAGGCGGCGTACGAGCGGGCCGCAGGCGCGTTACGCGCCGCGCCGCAGTGTGTGGACTACGAGTTGAGTCGCTGCCTGGACGACCCCGCCTGCTACCTGCTGCGCATCACCTGGACATCGGTGGACGAGCACCTGTTGGGGTTTCGGGGCGGCCCGGTGTTCGGGCAGTTCTTCGCCGCGATCAAGCCGTACGTCGAGGACATCCAGGAGATGCGGCACTACGCCCCAACGTCGGTTGCCGGCCCTGGTGGCGCTGCGCCGCCGAGCCTGCACGAGTGGGCCGGCGGCACCGACGCGTTCAGGGAACTCTGCGATGCCTTCTACCGACTGGTCCGCTCCGACGACCTGCTCGCGCCGATGTTCGCCCACATGCACCCCGACCACGCCCGGCATGTGGCGGTATGGCTTGCCGAGGTCTTCGGCGGACCGGCCACCTACACGATGGAGCACGGCGGTTACCGCCACATGCTCGGCCAGCACCTGGGCAGGGCGATCACCGAGGCGCAGCGTCGGCGGTGGGTCAACCTGATGATGGACGCTGCCGACGAGGTCGGCCTACCCGATGATCCGGAGTTTCGCGCCGCCTTCACGAGCTACCTGGAGTGGGGCACCCGGTTGGCGGTGGGCAATTCTCGACCGGACGCGGACCCGGTCCGGCAGGCACCGGTCCCACGCTGGGGTTGGGGTGTGGCCCCGCCCTACCGGGGATGACCCCCGCCGAAACTCGGGTGCGGCCTACCTGGCGCACCCCTAGGCTCCCGCTGCGACGGCTGGCACGGCGTCCGTCCGATGGGAGATGAGCGCAGCGATGACCGCACACCTGTTCGCGATCAGCTTCGACGCGAGCGAGCCTCTGCGGCTCGCGCAGTTCTGGTCCGGTCTCCTGGGACGGGAGATCGTCGACGATCCACACGACGGCGTCCTGCTCCTACCCACAAACGACAACGAGTTCCACCTCCGCTTCGCCCCGAACCAGCAGCCGAAGGTCGTCCAGAACCGGATGCACTTCGACCTGACCAGCAGTTCGCTGGAGGACCAGCGGCAGACGGTGGCCAGGGCACTGGAACTCGGCGCGCGGCACGCCGACATCGGGCAGGGCCCGGAGATCGATCACGTGGTGCTCGCCGACCCTGAGGGCAACGAGTTCGACGTCATCGCTCCGGGCAACAGGTTCCTCGCCGGCTGCGGCTTCGTCGGCGCGTTGGCCTGCGACGGTTCGCAGGCGGTCGGCTACTTCTGGAGCCAGGCGCTGGGGTGGCCGCTGGTCTGGGACCAGGACGAGGAGACCGCGATCCAGTCACCGAACGGCGGCACGAAGATCTCCTGGGGCGGTCCGCCGTACATGCCGAACGGCGGCAGGGACCGGGTCCGTTTCGACCTGGCCCCGGCTGCCGACGTCGATTGGCAGGTCGAGGTCGACCGGCTGCTCTCGCTCGGGGCGACCCGAGTCAACTCCGACCAGGATGGGGCAGGCCGAGTCGTGCTGGCCGACCCCGATGGTCAGGAGTTCAGCCTGCTGACGTCCCGCTAGTGCTGTGACCACTAACGTTCACCGGGTTGTCGGTGGTGTTGTGGTTCCTCGCCCAGACGTTGTCGGAGCGAGCGACTCCCCACCGGTAGTGGGGCGGGCCTCAGCCGGCCAACCGACCCTGACACCGCTGGTGGGCGGCGTGGGTCACGCCGGGACAGCCCGGCACCGGGAAGGTGTCGGCCTGCTCGACGGTGCGTGATGACCGCACCCATGTCGGGTGCGGTGGTGGTGACGCCGCCCGGGGTCCGGGTGGCGATGGTGAACGCCGCGGCAACATCACGATGCCCGACGAACCCGCAACTCCTGCACGTCATGGTCCGTCCGCGGGGCTTGGCCACTTTGCGCCGGCACTTTGGGCAGGTCGACGACGTGCCCCGCTCATCGACCAGATGCACGGTGATCCCGGCCAGCTCCGCCTTGTCCTTCAGGACCGCGATCGCCCGGCCGAGTTGCCACTGACGCAACCGCAGGTTGTGCCGCCGACCCGCCGGCAGATCGAGGACACCACGCGGGTCACCGACGGTCAGCGTCCCGATCCGGTGCTGCACTGCCCAGCCAATCACGGTCTTCGCGGCCTCGTGTCCGGCCTGCCGTACCCGACGCCGATGCCGCCCCTCCATCAGCCGAGCCCGCCGGCGGGTCTTGCGCCACCGCCGCGAACCCCGCTGGCCCCTCTTCGGCGCACGGGCGGCGGTCGCCCGGCGGCGGCCTTTCGTGTCGGCCAGGTGCTGACGGTGCTCGGCGCGGATCGCCCGCCCGGACACCAGCAACATCTGCCCGTCACCGGCTGCCACCGCGTACGGGTGAATGATGCCCAGGTCGACCCCGGCGACCCGCCCCCGCTGCGGCTCCTGACCTGCAGGGTAGGTCGCGACCGGAAGCTCCGCGGTGACCTCGACCCACAACCGCCCCTGATCGAACACCAGCGTCACTGACCGCACCGCATCATGGGGGTAGGGAACCGCCCGGTCCAGGCGCACCACCAGCGGCGGGCTCCCGGCCGAGGTCGGCAACCGCAGCCGCCGTTCACTCAGACCGAACGTGCCGTGATACCAGCGGACCGGCATCAACGACCGTCGCCGCCGCGGATACCGCACCTCACCATGCCCCGCCCTGCGGCGGGCGGCAGCGCTGAACCACGCATCAGAATAGCGACGCAACACCGACCGGGCGCCGGTCGAGTCGAGCTCACCGAACGTGCCCGGACCAGACGCGGCGAGCAGTCGACACAACTCCTGATAGCTCGCGACCGGCCGATCGTGACGACGATGCCGCCAGCTGTTGTATTCCAATACACACGCCCAAAGATCCCCGGCCGCGCGGAGCAGACCGAAGCAGCGTTGCCGCTGCGCCCGGGTCAGGCGCAGGCCGACCCGGGCGGTGCGATGCACCACCCGCGGCGCTCCCGAATCCCTACGTCTGGGCATACCCGAAGCCAACCACGAGGGTCTGACACAACCCGGCCAACGTTAGTGGACACAGCACTAGCCCGATCCTGGCGCGCCATGACGCGCTCTCGGCGCCCGGTTGGACAACGACGGCACCGGTCGGTCAGAGTGATCCGCCGTGAGATACCTGCGTACCGGTGGTCCCGCCGCGATCCGGCGACCCCGGCCCACCGACTCGGACGAGTTCGTCGCCGCCTCGCTGCGCAGTCGGGACCTGCACCACCCGTGGTTGGCCGCGCCGGCCAACTCGGAGGAGTACGAGCTCTATCTGCGCCGGATCCGTCGCCGCGACAGCGCCGGTTACCTGATCTGCGACCGGGCCAACGGCGAGATCGCCGGCTACGTGAACATCAGCGGGATCGTGTTGGGCGCGCTGCGTGGTGGCTTCCTCGGGTACGCGGCGTTCCTGCCGTACAGCGGGACCGGGCACGCGTCGGCGGGTGTCGCCCTGGTGATCGACCACGCGTTCACAGCGGTGGGCCTGCACCGGCTGGAGGCGAACATCCAACCGGGCAACGAGCCGTCGCGGCGGGTGGCCCGCAAGCTGGGTTTCCGGTTGGAGGGTTTCTCCCCGGACTACCTGTTCATCGACGGCGCCTGGCGCGACCACGAGCGCTGGGCGATCACCGCGCCGACCCCCGCCTGACCGTCGACCCGGCCGCGCCGGGCCGAAGGAGCACCGGAAGTTTCACCCGGACCGGGTGATGACGCTCCGTACCCTGCTTCCTACGGTGGGTGTCATGGCTGTCGTGCGCGCGACCCCTGCCAATCCCATCCCCGGCCTGTCCGTCGCGGATACGGACAGCGCCGACCAGCGGGCCATCCCGCCCGAGCTGGGCCCCGACTCCCTGGCGGTGCTCAGCGGGCCCACGTTCCTGTACTCCAACGCGTGCGGGGATGTGCCGACGGGCAGTATCGGTGGGCTCGTCCACCTGGACACCCGTCTGATCAGCGGCTGGAGTCTGACCGTCAACGGCGGTGAGCTGTTGCTGCTGCGCGCCGAGACCATCGACCATTACTCCGCGCAGTACGTGCTCACCAACCCGGAGTTGCCCGGGTTGCCGCCGAACACGCTGGGCGTGCGGCGCCTGCGCTACGTCGGCGACGGGTTTCACGAGCGCGTGGAACTGATCTCCTTCGGGCGGGAGTCGGTCCGGGTGGAGCTGCGGCTGGCCGTCGCCGCCGACTTCGCCGACCTGTTCGAGGTCAAGTCGAGGGTCCGGGACCGCTCCGCCGAGATCAGCCGCGATCACGCCGCCGACGGGTCCGAGCTGTGCTTCTCCTACCAGCGCGGTGAGTTCTCCGCGCAGACCCGGGTGTGCTGCGCGAAGCCCGCCGACCGTATCGAGGGCGACGACCTGGTCTGGGAGCTGGAGCTGGGTCAGGGCGAGGAGTGGCAGGTCGACCTGCACGTACCACTGCCGCCCGGGATGGGGGTGGTGGAGCCGGTCCGGGGCGACATCGCCGACGTCATCCACGGCCGGGCCGACGACCCGCTGCGCCGGTGGATCGAGGACCGGGCGGTGCTGCACAGTGACAGCGAGGCGTTGGAGCGCACCGTGCGGCAGTCCCGCAGCGACCTGGCGGCTCTGCGGCTCGACCTGGAGGTCAAGGGCCAGCGGATCATGCTGCCCGGTGCCGGGTTGCCGTGGTTCCTCACCGTCTTCGGCCGGGACACCCTGATCACCGCGTATCAAACGCTTGTCGCTGGGCCCGCGCTGGCGAAGGGGACGTTGCTCGCCCTGGCCCGGCTCCAGGGTGAGACGTGCGACGACTTCACCGACGAGGAACCCGGCAAGATCCTGCACGAGGTGCGCAGCGGCGAGTTGACCCGCAGTGGCGAGAAGCCGTTCGGGCCGTACTACGGCAGCGCCGACGCCACCCAGCTCTGGCTGATCCTGCTCTCCGAGTACTGGCGCTGGACCGGCGACGACGAGACCGTCCGGCACCTGCGGGACAACGCGGTGGCCGCGTTGCGCTGGATCGACGAGTACGGCGACCGGGACGGCGACGGCTACGTCGAGTACGGCACCCGTTCGCCCGAGGGGCTGGGCAACCAGTGCTGGCGGGACTCACCGGATGGCGTCTGCTTCGCCGACGGCCGGATCCCCGTGCTCCCGCTGGCCACGTCCGACCTGCAGGGCTACACCTACGACGCCAAACTGCGGCTGGCCGAGTTGTTCGACGGGCCGTTGGACAACCCCACCTTGGCGCGCCGCCTCCGCGACGAGGCCAGCACCCTGTACGAGCGGTTCAACCACGACTTCTGGATCGAGGAACGGGGCGGCTACTACGCGGTCGCCCTGGACGGCGACAAGAACCGCGTCGACTCCAAGACCTCGAACATGGGTCACCTGCTGTGGAGCGGAATCGTCCCGCCGGAGCGGGCCGGGGCGGTGGTGGGGCAACTCATGTCGCCGGACATGTTCTCCGGTTGGGGCATCCGGACGCTGTCGCGGGAGGAGCAGCTCTACAACGCCCTCGGCTACCACCTGGGCACGGTCTGGCCGCACGACAACTCGATCGCCGCGCTCGGCCTGGCCCGCTATGGCTACCGAACCGAGTCGAACCGGATCAGTCTGGCGATGATCGAGGCGGCCGACCAGTTCGGTTACCGGCTGCCGGAGGCGCTCAGCGGTTTCGACCGGAAACGACTGCTCTTCGCCGTGCCGTACCCGACCGCGTGCAGCCCGCAGGCGTGGGCGGCCGGCACGCCGCTGGCCTTGATCCGCGCCATGCTCGGCGTCAATCCGGTCAACGGCCGATTGGTCCTCGATCCGGACGTCCCGGAGAAACTAGGCCGGATCGCCGCCGAGCGGGTGCGGGCGTTCGGCCAGGAGTGGGAGTTGGAGGCGATCGGTCGCAGCGGCCACGTTCGGCTCCAGCCCAGCTGAGTGCGGCTGGCGCCTCGGACGTTTGTCGCGGCCTTCGACGGGAAACGGCGCGCAATGACGAAACCTCGTGTGGTGATCGTGGGGGCCGGGTTCGCCGGTTACCACGCGGCGAAGACGTTGAGCCGGATCGCCCGGGACCGGGCCGAGATCGTGGTGCTGAACTCCACCGACTACTTCCTGTACCTGCCGCTGCTGCCGGAGGTGGCGGCCGGGGTGGTCGAGCCCAGACGCATCGCCGTGCCGCTGACCGGGACGCTCAAGGGCGTACGGGTGGTGATCGGCGAGGCCGACCACGTCGACCTGCAGAACCGCTGGGTCGGCTTCACCCAGGCCGAGGGGGAGAAGAACCGGCTGGCGTACGACCGGCTGGTGCTCGCCGTGGGCAGCGTCAACAAGCTGCTGCCCATCCCTGGGGTGACCGAGTACGCGCACGGCTTCCGCGGTCTGCCCGAGGCCGTCTACCTGCATGATCACATCGTCCGGCAGGTCGAGTTGGCCGAGCAGGCCGAGGACCCTGCCGAGCAGCGGGCCCGGTCCACGTTCGTGGTGGTCGGGGCGGGCTACACCGGCACCGAGGTGGCGGCGCACGGGCAGCTGTTCACCGACGCGCTGCACGCCCAGCGGCCCCGGCTCACCGTGCGGCCCCGCTGGATGCTGCTCGACGTGGCGTCGCGGGTGCTGCCGGAGTTGGACAAGCGGATGTCGGACACCTCGCACAAGGTGCTCAACCGGCGTGGGGTGGACGTGCGGATGGGCACCTCGGTGGCCGAGGCGACCTGCGACGGGGTGAAGCTCACCGACGGCGAGTACGTGCCGACCTGCACCCTGGTGTGGTGTGTGGGGGTGCGCCCCGACCCGTTCGTCAACGAGCTGGGCCTGCGGACCGACCGGGGTCGGCTGGTCACCGACGAGTTCCTCAACGTTCCCGGCTACCCGGAGGTCTTCGCGGTCGGGGACGCCGCCGCGGTGCCCGACCTGGTCAACCCGGGCAAGGTGTGCGGGATGACCGCCCAGCACGCGCAGCGGCAGGGCAAGCGCGCGGCGTACAACATCGCCGCGTCGTACGGGTTCGGCCGGCGTAAGCCGTACAAGCACCACGATCTGGGCTGGGTCGTCGACCTGGGTGGCAAGGACGCGGCGGCGAACCCGTTGCAGGTCAACCTGTCCGGGCTGCCGGCCAAGGCGGTCACCCGGGCATACCACCTGATGGCGATGCCGGGAAACCGCACACGGGTGAGCGCCGACTGGGCGTTGGACGCCGCGTTGACCCGGTCCGCGGTCCAGTTGGGGCTGGTGCCGGCCAACGCGGTGCCGTTGGAGAGCACCACCCCCGAGGTCGCGACCCGGTCCCGCTGAGCAGGCCCGGCCAGGCCGTCGCGGAGCAGGCCGACCGCGACGGTCGGTCAGTCGGTCGGGCCGGCCGGTCGCGCGTCCGGGCCGGCCGGCGTTGCGGGTCGCAGCCGGAGCGGGCCGTACTCGCGCAGCAGGGTCTGGATGATGCCGGCGGCGGGGATGGCCAGCAGCGCGCCGAGCAGACCGGCCAGCTCCGCCGCGAGCAGCACGCTGACCAGCACGGTCAACGGGTTCAGCCGGACCGCGCGGGACAGGATGAGCGGTTGGAGCAGGTGGTTCTCCAACTGTTGGTAGACCACGAAGAAGACCAGCACCACCACCCCGGCGGTGGGGGAGTGCAGGAAGCCGGCGCCGGCCGCGATCACCGCGCCGAGGGTCGCCCCGACCAGCGGTATCAGGTCGGCGACCGCCACCAGGAGGGCGATCACGGCCGCGAAGGGCACGCCGGTGAGGGTCAGCACCACGAAGGTCAACGCCCCGCAGATCACGCTGATCAGCAGGTTCCCGGTGAGGTAGCCGGTGACGGTCCGCGACACCTCCCGGCCCACCCGGCGTAGCCGCTCGCCCTGACCGTCCCCGGCCGCCGCCAGTAGGCCGCGGGTGATCCGCGGGGCCTCCAACACCATGAGGTACGCCAGCACGATGACCGTGACCAGCCCGGCGACCGACTCGACGACGCCGCGCAGCACACCGACCGCCGGTTGGCGCAGCCGGCCGCCGAGGTCGCGCAGCTGCTCGGAGTGCTCGCTGACGTAACGTCGTGCGCCGGTGCGCTCCAGCACCTGCCCGACCGGGCCCCGTCCGGCGCGAGCCTCCCGCAGCAGGTCCGGCGCCCGGTCGGCGAAGCGGCCCAGCTCGCCGAACAACGGCACCAGGATGAGCGCGGCCAGGATCGCCAGCAGGACGAACGCGGCGAGGAACACCAGCAGGGTGGCCAGCGCCCGACGCCGGACGAAGCGGCGTTGCAACCGGTCGACGAGGGGTTTGAGCGCGACGGCGAAGAACGCGGCCACCACCGCCCAGACCAGCACCCGCCGGGTCGCGTACACGAAGCCCAGCGCGAGCGCGGTCGCCAGCACCAGACCGATCACGATCAGGGTGCGGCGGGCGGTCGCCCGCTGGTCGACGTCGCTCATCCGGCGGGCCTTCCCCGCGCGTGCCGTCGGAAACCCGGCATCGCGGGCGCAACGGCGTTCAGTGGCGGGAGTGGTCGTCCGCGTCGGTGACGGGGTGTGCGCCGGCGACGAACGTGTCGAGCGCGGCGGCGTGCAGCAGCCCGCCGGGCACCGGGTCGCGCAGGGCGCCTACCGCCAGCCGGGCCACCGGCAGCCCGCCGGGGCGGGAGGTCGCGGCCAGCACCAGGTTGCCGTACCTGCGGCCGCGCAGCATTCGCCGGTCGCCGACCACGCACACGTCGGCGAAGACCGCCCGCAACGTGGCCACCTGCACCCGGGTGCCGACCAGCGGCGGCAGGTCGGTGACGTTGAGAAGGTACAACCCGTCGGGGCGCAGGGCGCGGGCCACCTCGGCGGCGAACTCGACGGTGCGGACGTGCCGGGGCATCCGGGCCGCCCGGTAGATGTCGGCGATCACCAGGTCGTACCGGCCGTCCGCGGTGGCGGTCAGGGCGTCCCGGGCGTCGGCGACCTCCACCCGCACCTCCGCCGGCAGCGGCGGCAACTCCCGGGCTACCAATTCGACCACCGCGGCGTCCCGCTCGACGACCCGTTGCGGGGAGCCGTGCCGGGTGGCGGCCAGCCAGCGGGGCAGCGTCAACGCGCCGCCGCCCAGGTGCAGGACGTTCAGCGGGGCGCCGGCCGGGGCCGCCACGTCCACCGCCGAGGCGATCCGCCGGACGTACTCGAAATGCAGGTACCGGGGATCCTCGACATCCACGTACGACTGCTCGACCCCGGCGGACAGCAGTGTCCGCCCGGTCCGGCGGACCGGGTCGGCGACCAGTTCCAGCCGGTCGGCGGCGCGGTTCATATCCGGCACGCTAGCCGAGCCCACGGTACGTCCGGCCCGTGGCCCGGCACGGCGGACGGGCCGGCGGAGCGGGGTTGCCCCCGGTCCGCCGGCCCGCCTGATGTCGCGGTGGCCGTCAGCCGCCGGCCATCCCGGCCCCGACCTCGTCGATCGCGTCGTCGATCTGGCGGGCGAGGTCCACGTCGAGCGCTGTCACCCCGTTGGCCTGGTTGGTCCGCACTGTCAACACGGCGGCGGTGTCTCCGGGACGCCCGATGCTCGGGCCGCGGCCGTTGTCCCGGCGCAGCTGGTCGAGCCGGGCGAGGACCCGGTCCAGGTTGTCGGGCGGCAGCGCGACCACCCGGTAGAGGCCCTGGCTGTCGCCGGCCCAGTAGGGCAGGTCGTCGAGCGCCGCGTCGATCTCGTCGGCGTCCAGGGTGGGTGTGGTGGTGGAGGCGCCCACGAGGCCGCCGCCGACCTCCGGCGGGTTCAGCAGGTCGCGCAACCCGTCGGGTACGTGCAGCGACTCGACCAGGTCGCCGTCCTGCTCGGCGAGCGCGGCCATCGTCGCCTCCGCCTGGTACCGGGCCTGCTCCGGGGTGTTGCCGCTGATCCGGCCCACCTCGGCCAGGAAGCCGGGCAGGTCCTGGTGTCGCTCGATGCCGTCGACCGGCAGCACGTCGTGCAGCGACGACGGCACCGCGGCGAGCAGCCGCTGCCGCTCGGCGGCCTCCAGGGCGAACGCGAGGACCAGCACAGTCGCCTCGGTGCCCACCTTGGCCGTCTTGAAGTCGACCCCGGCGCGACGCCGGACCTCGTCGACCAACTGGTGGTAGCCCATGCTGTTCACACCGGCCGCGCCGCTCGGCGGGGACGGCTGCGGTCGCGGGTTGTCGGCGCTACCGACCGGCGGTGGTGCCGGCCCGCCGCGCGTGGTGTCCGACTTGTGCACTCCGGCCGGTGGTGGGCCCGCCCGCTTACCCGCATCGAGGCTCGTGAGCTGCTTGGAGGCGCTCAGGCTGGCGCCGATCTCGCTGGGCTGGCGATTCTGCTCCCGGGCCTGCCGGGCCAGTGCCCGGCGCCGCTGGTTGTCGCCCTCCATCTGCTTGCGCATGGTGGCATCCCTTTCCGCTGGGGATCGTGGCTGCGCCAGTCGCCTTCCCGCCGTCCCGGAGAAGGAAACGGAGGCCGCCGGCCGGGTCGCAGCGGCCTGCGCCACGCTTCATCCGGCGGGGGTGAGGGGTGCTCACCCGCACGGCCCGCAGGATGGGGTCAGGACCGGAGTTCTTCCGAGGTACGCGGGAGGAAGGCCGTCATGAAGGAAGTTGTCGAGATCGTCCCCGCTCGGCCCGGCTGGTACGCGCGCTGGCAACTCACCCCTGAGGTCACCAGGTGTTACCCGGTGAGCCTGTGGGCGTTGTTGGAGGAGGCCGACGGGACCGGCCGGGAGGTGATCGGCATGGACTGCATAGGCCAGTGGCCCGGCGCGGACGACAACGAGGCGGGTGGGCAGTTCGTCCGCTATCTGTACCAGACGCCCGATTCGGGGGAACCCGAGGACATCGACGCGACCCCGACCGGCGAGCTGCGGGAGGACGGACCCCGGCTCCAGCCGATGACGGCACCCTAGACATTCCTCCGGCCCCCGACCCCAGGTCCCAGGGTCGGGGGCCACCCCGTTCGCACTCGGGGTGGCCTGCCGGTCAGCCGATGGCGCGCACGTCGTCGTCGGCGTACGCCACGGCCAGCAACTCACTCAGGCCCGTGCGGTCCAGCATCCGCTGGAGCTGAGGGCTGACCCCGGTCAGTTGGATCGTCCCGGCGGCGCGGTGCACCACCAGCAACGCGCTGAGCCCGGAGGAATCGCAGAGGGTCACCCCGGTCAGGTCCACCAGGACCGGGGCGTCGTCGTTGCCGCGCAGCTCGGCCGCCGCGGCGATCAACTCGGGCGCGCTGTCGTAGTCGAGTTCGCCGGTCAGCCGGAGTCGGACGTGCCCGGCGGCGAGCCGGGTTGTCTCGATGGTCAACAGCTGGTCGGGCATCCCACCATTTTCCCGGTCGAGCGACAAAACGCAAAGCGGGGGCTGTGACCCGCAGGCGTGGCGGTCACGCAGCCCTCGCCGCAGAGGGTGGTGGCGATGCCCGCCACCTGCCGTGAGATGCCGCTATCCGGGTTCCGGCGTAGGGTGGCCTGGAGAGTTTTTGACAGTGGACGCCGGTTCCGGCACGGGTTCGGTGAACGACAAGGAGTGAGGCTCAGCTGGTGACTGCTTCCGACGTCAGGGACTTCGACCCGGGCGACGGACGGCTCTCCACGCCGAGCACGACACGACCCTCGGCGTGGTCCGCCGACGTTCGCCGCCCCACTGCCGCTCTGCCGCCGTTGGCCCCCGACCGGGGTCAGGCCACGCCCGACTGGTTCGAGGTCGTCGAGCACTTCCGCGAGGGCCTGGTGGTCTGCGACGCCGACGGCGTCGTGCGACACGTCAGCCCGGTGGCCGAGCGGTTGCTGCCCGAGGTGACGCCCGGTGAACTGCTCAGCGCCGCCGGTGTGCCCGGCCTGAGCCAGGCCGTTCCCGGCGGCTTCACCCACCGCGGGCGTCGGCTCACCGCGCGCCAGGTGCCGCTCTCCGGCGCCCGCTGCTGCTGGTACGTCGAAGATGTCACCGACAGCGTCAGCCGGGCCGACGCGCTGCTCGCCGAACGGGCGCGGTCGGCGTTCCTGGCCGTGGTCGGCGACAAACTGGGCAACCCTCTGCACCCCGACCGGGCCGCCGCCGCTGTCGTCCGACTGGCGGTGCCGACCCTGGCCGAGGTGGCGGTGCTGGTGCTCGCCCCGCGGGGCGGGCGGGCCCGCTGGTGGCGGGCGACGCGCACCGACGACGAGGCGCCGACTGTGGACAGCGGCGTACTGGGCGGCGGCGAACTACCGACCGCCATCGCCGACGGGCTGACCGGCGCCGAGCCGCACGCGGTGGACTGGCTGGTCGAGCAGGCGGTCGACGCCGGTTGGCTGCCGGGGCTCGCCGGCACCGAGAGCGCCGCTCGGGTCGTCCCGCTGCCGGGCCGCGACGCGCCGGTCGGTGTGCTGCTGGTGGCCCGCCGCGCCACCCGCTGGTACGACGACGACGACGTGGAGCTGGTCCGCGCGTTCGCGGCCCGCGCCGGCGCGGCGTTGACCACCGCGCTGCTCTACCGCGACCAGGCCGAGGTGGCCGACACCCTCCAGGCCAGCCTGCTGCCGGTCGAGCCGGTCGAGGCCACCGGTGTGCAGTGGGGCACCGCGTACCGGCCCGCGCAGGCGGGGCTGCGCATTGGCGGCGACTTCTACGGTTCGCACCGGCTCACCGACGGTGGCTCGGTGTTCTTCCTCGGCGACGTGTCGGGCAAGGGTGTCGAAGCGGCCGTCTTCACCGGTCAGCTACGCCAGTGCCTCCAGGCGCTGCACCGGTTGGAGTCGAACCCCGCGCGGTTGCTGCGGCTGCTCAACGACGCGCTGCTGGAGACCACCCAGGCGCACGGCCAGGGCCGCTTCGCCACGATAGTGCTCGGCGTGGCCCGCCCGGAGCGCGACGGCGGCCTCACCCTCACCATGGCCGGCGGGGGGCACCTGCCGCCACTGGTGCTGCGCGCCTCCGGCGAGGTGGAGACGGTGCCGTTGCGCGGCATGCTGATCGGCGTGGTGCCCGATCCCCGCGTCGGGGAGGTCACCGTGCGGTTGGCGCCGGGCGAGACCTGTCTGCTCTACAGCGACGGCGTGACCGAGGCCCGGGGCGGCCGGCGCGGCGACGAGCTGTTCGGCCCCGAGCGGCTGGTCACCGCGCTGACCGGCTGCCAGCGGATGCCCGCGCCGGCCCTGGCCGAACGGGTCGAGCAGGTCACCTGCGACTGGTTGGCACAGGGCGACCACGACGACATCGCCGTGCTGGCGCTGCGCGCGGCCGGCGTGAGCGGGCGCAGTGTGCGGCACCTGCACTCGGTGCCCGCCGGCATCGACCAGACAGAGGAGACTGACGCGTGACCGCCGCCACGGCCACCACCGACCTCGGTGAGGCGTACTCCGGCTACCTGGACCACCTCGCCGAGGCCGACGAGTACGCGGCGACCGACCTGGCGATCGGCCTGCTCGACGCGGGCGTTCCGGCGGAGCGGGTGCTGCTCGACCTGGTCGCGCCCGCCCAGGCCGAGGTGGGCGAACGGTGGGCGCGCAACGAGTGGAGCGTCGCCCAGGAGCACGCGGCCACCCACATCAGCGAGCAGGTGGTGGCGGCGGTGTCGGCGCACGTCAAGCCACGGCCGACCGGCGGCCGGGTGGTGGTCGCCTGCATGGACGGCGAGTGGCACGCGCTGCCGCCCCGGCTGGTGGCCGAGGTGCTGCGGTTGCGCGGGTGGCAGGTGACCTTCCTGGGCGCCAGCGTGCCGGCGGCGCACCTGGTGTCGTACCTGCACCGTTACGACGCGCACGCTGTCGCGCTGGCGTGTGCGCTGCCGATGCGCCTGCCGTACGCCCACCGGATGATCGAGGCCTGCCACCGCTCGGACGTGCCGGTGGTGGTCGGCGGGCGGGGCTTCGGCGCGGACGGCCGGTGGGCGCGTCGGCTCGGGGTGGCCTGGGCGCCGGACGCGCCCTCGGCGGCCGAGCTGATCGCCGACGAACGGGCGCTGCGCGCTGCGCCGCCGGCAAGGCTGGCCCACCTGGCCGACGACGAGTACGCCAGCCTGGTGCGCCGTCGCGGCGAGCTGATCGACAGCGCGTTGGCGGAGCTGCGGGAGCGGGTGCCGTCGGCCCGGGCTTACACCGCCGCTCAGCTCGACGCGACAGTGAGCGACCTGGGCCACATAATGGATTTTCTGGCCGCGGCGGTCTACGTCGACGACGCCTCGTTGTTCACCGAGTTCGTGGAGTGGCTGTCGGGGATTCTGGGCAGTCGTGGGGTGCCCGCCGGGGCTGTCGTCCTGCCGCTGGAGCACTACGCCGCCGCGTTGCGGGACTTCCCCCGGGCGGCGCGGACGCTGGCGCTGGGATGTGCGGCGTTGCCCGGCGCGTCCCGCTGACCGACCCGCCGGTGGCACCCGGGGCGATCACCGCGCTCGTGGGCGCCACAGTCAGCTCTGCGTATACTTGCCGGACTGCAAACGTCCCACCCGAGGGTGGAGCGAGGGGGAGAACGGTGACGTTCAGCGTCAGCTACGTCGAGCGCGACGGTGGTGGCGCCTGCCTGCGGCTCGCGGGCGAGCTGGACCTGAGCACCGCCCCCGAGTTGACCGCCGCGATCGACAAACTGGCCGCGGCGGGCGAGACCCGGGTGCTGCTCGACCTGACCGACCTCACGTTCTGCGACTCCACCGGGATGGCCGTGTTCGTCCGGGGCGACAACCAGGCGGCGGCCGACGGGGGTTGGCTCCGGCTCACCGGGGCCAACGGGCGGGTCGAGCGGGTGCTACGGGTGACCGGCCTCGCCGACGTGTTGCGCTACGAACCGGAGTCGGTCGACCCCGCGTCCCGTAGTGCTTCCTGATGGGCTAGATTTCCCCGCCAGCATTTCCCCGCCAACGCGGTGACCGTCAGGGTCCCGTCCCCGCCGACTCCGAGGCAGGTAGTGATGGGCGTAGACAGCCCGCAGCCGGTACGCATCCTGGTGGTCGACGACGACCCGGGTGACGTGCTCATGATCGAGGAGGCGCTGGCGGACTCCGACGTCGAGAAGATCATCGACGTGGTCAGTGACGGCGAGGAGGCGATGGAGTTTCTCCGCGCCGAGGGCCGGCACGAGCAGGCCCGCCGCCCGGACGTGATCCTGCTGGATCTGAACATGCCGCGCATGGACGGTCGGCAGGTGCTCGGGGCGGTCAAGCAGGACGAGGATCTGCGGACCATCCCGATCGTCGTGCTGACGACCTCCAACGCCGACACCGACATCGTGGGCAGCTACACGTTGCAGGCCAACGCGTACGTCACCAAGCCGATCGACCTGGACGACTTCAACGACGTGGTTCGCCGCATCGACGAGTTCTTCGGCCGGGTCGTCGTGCTGCCCAAGCGGAGCTGACGCCGGCGCCGCCCGGCGCATGCTGAACATTTTTCCCGAACCCCCTCGGCGCGAGCGGTCGCGGCCGAGGATCCAGGTGGGGAAGTAACAGCAGCTGCCTGGGGGGCGACAGTATGAGGTTCTCCGTCGTTGAGACCGGTTACGACCAGCGGCAGGTGGATTACTGCCTGGACGAGTTGGGGATCCGGTTGTCCCGGCTCGCGGCGCGAGCCGAGGGCGCGGCCGGGGCGACCCGGGAGTGGGACGAGATCCGCCAGGAGGCGGCCTGGCTCAGCGGGCTCCTGCAACGACTGGACCTGGGCGACGCCACCACCACCAGGCCCGCCGGTGAGGCGGTGCGGCGGGAGGCCGCCGAGATCCTGGCCCAGGCCCGCGCCGAGCTGGACGATGCCCGCGAGGAGGCCCGGCGGGTGCGGGAGCGGGCGTACGCGGAGGCCGTGCAGACCCGACGTGACGTCGAGGCGGCGCTGGACGCCCGCCGGCGGCGCGAGGAGCGGGTGGACGAGATCCTCGACCAGCTGACGGCCGACCAGGTGCCCGTCGACACCCCGACCGCAGCTGCGGGCGTACCGGGCAGTCGGGTCGGAGTCGGCGGCCTCGACGCGGAGCCCCCGCCCGGCCGTCGCTGAGCCGCGCTGGCGCGGGTGCCCGGCTCAGGCGGTGAGCGCCGCCGCGACTGTGGTCGCCCGGTCCTCGTGCTGGGCGTACGCGTCGGGGTAGGCGGAGATCTGCACGGCCTGGGCGGCGGCGGTGACGCTCATGTCCTGCCAGCCGGGGATCTCGTTGAGCGCCGTGTAGAAGGCCCGCGCGGCGTACGACGGGCGCATCAGCTGGGCGACGGTGCCCCAGCCGCTGCTGGGCCGCTGCTGGAACAGCCCGACCGAGTCGTGGTCGGAGCCGCTGCCCTGGTTCGGGTACTCCGCCGACTCCGGGAGGACGTCGCTGGCCAGGTTGTAGAGGTTGCTCTCCTGCATGGCGGTGGACAGCGCCACCACCAGGGCACGGCGGGGCATCTTCATCTCCAGGCCGACGTCCACGATGATCTTCGCGTTGTCCATCTGGGCCTGGTCGAGGCCGGCCACCGGCCGGGGGCGGCGGGGCTTGACCGGCTTCTTGGGCGCCTTGCGGACGGCGGTGGGAGTGGGGGTGGGTTTCGCGGTCGGGCTGGGCAGGATCCGGGCGGGGGCGACGTCGCGGTCCAACGACCGGGAGGCGCGCTCGTCGGCGATCGCGGCGCGGTCCGCCACCGCCTCGGCGAGCGGCTCGACCGTACGGGGGGCTTCGTCGTTGCCTCGCGCGGTGGCGACGGCTACGAGGCTCAGGCAGCAGGTGACACCGGTGGCCAGCGCCACCCGCAGCGGGGTCGAGCCCAGCAGGGCACGCTGCGGCGGCTCGGGAACGCGGTGGCGGCCGATCGTCCGTTCGGTTGATGCGGCGTCGTCCGAGGGGGTGGTCGGGCGCGCGTCGGTCAGCTTCTGGGAGGAGGGGTCGGCGGGATGCACCTGCCGAGGTTAAAGAACCAAATGCCCGATGCCAGCAGCCCGTACGGTGGCATGCGCCACAATTTGCCCTGATCATGGTGACTTTAGTGGGCAAAGCCTGAGCGAAGACGATCAACCACGCGGATCACACCAGACGGTTATTCCCGACTTGCCGGGCGAATCCGGTCCCTCCGCCACCCTCCCGGCGTCACCGCCGGCCATCTTCCGGACTCACCCGAACAACCGAGGCATACCTCCACCAACCGGCCCCCCTGACCCCAGGATCCCCTCCCTGCTACGCGATCTTGCACTTGCTGTCGCGACATAGGGGGCATCAACCCTGATATCGACGACCGAAAGTGCAAGATCGGCGCGGTGGAGTGCGGGCGTGCGGGCGTGCGGGCGTGCGGGCGTGCGGGCGGTGGGTTAGTGCCGGCCGTTCTCGGCTGGGGTGACGGTCAGCCGGTGCCGGCTGGTGTCGCTGCTGGAGAACGGCCAGAGTCGGTCGGCGTACTCGACCAGATCGGCTAGTTGATCTCGGCTCAGGCCGGCTGAGGAGATCTCCGCGTGCACGTCTGCCCGGTATCGGCCGTCGTTGTCCCGGCCCAGCTTCGCCTCCGCCCGGACCTGCACGGTGTGGGCTTCGTCGGTGATCTCTCCGGCCACCTCCACCGCCGCGTGGTGCAGGCAGGAGGCGAAGGCCGCGGCCAGCAACTGTTCCGGGGTCAGCCCGGTGCAGTGCGGCGCCAGCGGTGAGGCCAGCGCTGTGGAGAGCCCGCCATCGTCGGTGCGTACGTGACCGCCTTCGGCGGTCGCTGTGGCCTCACGCAGCCAGGAACTCTGATCCGGCATCGCGTTTCTCCCGTCGCTCACCAGGCCGGCTTCCCCTTCGCTGCCCGACGAAACGCCGCCTGCCGTCCGGTCAGCGCCCGGCGGGCAGGTTCGGCTCGTGGGCCACGGCCACCGCCTCGGTGGCCTCAGCGGCGGCCCGTTCGGTCCAGGGCGACATCGGGGCCAGTCGGCGGGTCGTCGGGATCGTCATCGGCACGTACACCCGGGCGTCCACCGCCTCCGCCAGCAGCAGAGCGGCGACCAGACTGGTCGGACGCTGCTCGGGGTCGTCGGCGAGGCAGGAGTGGCACAGCTCGGCAACCTCCGGCGGGAGCCCGGCGATGTCGGGCAGCGGCTCCGGGGGCTGCCGGCGCCGTACGAGCAGCAGCTCGCTGGCGGTCGCCGCCCGGTACGGCAGGCGGGCGGTGAGGCTGTAGTAGAGCAGCACGCCGAGGGCGTACATGTCGGCGGCGGGAGTGGCCGGCGCCTCGTCGAGCTGTTCGGGCGCCAGGTACGCCGGGGTGCCCAGCACCATGCCACTCGGCATCGGGTCCGGTGCTCCGGCGGCGATGGCGATGCCGAAGTCGAGCACCTTCACCCCGGCCGGGGTGAGCATGACGTTGGCGGGTTTGACGTCCCGGTGCACGATGCCCTCGGCGTGCGCGGCGGCCAGCGCGGCGGCGACCTCCGCGCAGACCCGCACCGCGATCTGCCAGTCCAGTGGCCCGGCGCGCAGGTGCGCGGCGAGGGTCTCACCCTCGGCCAACTCCATCACGATGTAGGGCACCGGTCGACCGGGCCACGTCGAGGAGGTGCCAAAGTCGTGCACGCTCGCCACGTTCGGGTGCTCCAGGCGGGCCGCCGACCGGGCCTCCGCGCGGATCCGGTCCACCGGGCCGTCCCGATCCTCGCGGCCGGGCGAGATGAGCTTCACCGCGACCGGCCGGTCCAGCACCTGGTCGTACGCCCGCCACACCTCGGACATCCCGCCCACCCCGATGCGCTGTTCGAGCCGGTACCGCCCGTCCAGCATCCGCATCGACCGCTCCTCGCCCTCGCCCCGCCGGCGGCGGGGTGCTGAGGTGGCGGTACCCGGGCGCCGAGCTGGGCAAACCGGAGCCGGATTCGGGGGCAGGCGGCCCCGCGCACCTCGCTGCGCCGAAGCGGCGGGTGCGGTAGCTTGCGAGCCAGAGCCGGTGTCACCCATTGTGCCGGCACGGTCACCGAGGGGACGCCGCGATGAGCGAGGTCACCGTACGCTTCGTCGGCGGGCCCGCGGACGGCCTGGTCCGGTTGCTGCCGGCCGGGTCGGACGGCGCCCCACCCCAGCGCTGGATCATGCGGCACCCGGACGGCACGGGCCCGGTGCAGCCCGGCCCCGACCACCTCTACGAACGCGACCGGCCCGACGAGGCGGGCGGCTGGAGCATGCGTTTCGTGCGCACCGACGCCTACGGGGTGTCCGAGTGACCACGAGGCGGGGCTGACCGGTGGGGTCGCCGGCGTCGCGTCGGCCCGGCCGCACAGCTGGCGCACAGCTTCCGCAGGGGCGTGGCACAGGCGTGGCGACCACGATGGGGCGCATGGTCATGAACGGGCAGGCCGCGCCGAGCCGGATCGAGCTGCGTCGCCCCGACGGCGAACCCGTCCGGGTGCTGGTGGTCGACGACGAACCCACGCTCACCGACCTGCTGTCGATGGCCCTGCGCTACGAGGGCTGGCAGGTCCGCACCGCCGGCAACGGCATGGCGGCGTTGAGCACCGCCCGACAGTTCCAGCCGGACGCCGTGGTGCTCGACGTGATGCTGCCCGACCTGGACGGCTTCCAGGTGCTGCGCCGGCTGCGCGAGCACGCCCCCACAGTGCCGGTGCTCTTCCTGACCGCCCGCGACGCGGTCGAGGAACGCATCGCCGGGTTGACCGTCGGCGGCGACGACTACGTCACCAAACCGTTCAGCCTGGAAGAGGTGATCGCCCGTCTTCGCGCGCTGCTGCGCCGCTCCGGGCTGGCGATCGCCGCCCGGGAGGAGGCGGTGCTAACCGTCGGTGACCTCAGCCTCGACGAGGACAGCCACGAGGTCCGCCGGGCCGGCCAACTGGTCACCCTCACCGCGACCGAGTTCGAGCTGCTGCGCTACCTGATGCGCAACCCGCGCCGGGTGCTCAGCAAGGCGCAGATCCTCGACCGGGTGTGGAACTACGACTTCGGTGGCCAGGCCAACGTGGTGGAGCTGTACATCTCGTACCTGCGCAAGAAGATCGACGCCGGCCGGGCGCCGATGATCCACACGTTGCGCGGCGCGGGCTATGTCCTCAAACCCGCCGAGTAGCCGCCGCCCGCTGCGGGCCGTCCGTGGGTGGCTGGCCGGGCGCTCCCTGCGTACCCGACTGGTGTTCGCCCTGCTCGCGCTGCTGGCGTTGGTCAGCGTCGCCATCGGTGGCCTGACCACCGTGGCGCTGCGGCAGTTCCTGATCGACCGGCTCGACGCCCAGTTGGCCCCCGCGACGGCCATGCGGGGCGACCGGCCGGGACGGCCGGCGTTTCCCGGCAACGGACCTGGCATCCCGCCCGGGTTGCCGTCCGGCGCGGTGGTCGCCGAGATCACCGACGGCCGCGTGACAAGCGCCCGGACCCTGACCAGGAGCGTCTCCAGCGCCGATCCGTTCCCCGACGAGCAGTCCGTCCCGGTGGGGGAGGTCGCCGTGCTGGCGGACCTGCCGGTCGACGCCAGACCGCGCACCGTCGACCTCGGCGATCGCGGTGACTACCGGGCCGTGGCCCGCCAGTACTGGGACGGCCGGGTACGCGTCGTCGCGGTCCCCCTCTCCGGCGTCCAGGAGACCGTCTGGGCGCTCATCGCCGCGCAGGCCGGGGTGGCCGCCGTCGGGCTGGTCATCGCCGGAGCCGCCGGCGCGCTGATCGTGCGGGCGACCCTGCGACCGCTCAACCGGGTGGCCGCCACCGCCACCCGCGTTACCGAACTTCCCCTGGACCGGGGGGAGGTGGCGCTCGCCGTCCGGGTCCCGGCCGCCGACACCGACCCGCGCACCGAGGTCGGTCAGGTCGGCGCGGCGCTGAACCGGATGCTGGGCCACGTCGCCGACGCGCTCTCCGCCCGGCAGGCCAGCGAGACCCGGGTACGCCAGTTCGTCGCCGACGCCAGCCACGAGTTGCGGACGCCTCTCGCGGCGATCCGCGGCTACGCCGAGGTGGCTCGGCGTGGCCGTGACGAGGTTCCCGCCGACGTGGCGCACGCGCTGCGCCGGGTGGAGTCGGAGAGCACCCGGATGACCAGCCTCGTCGACGACCTGCTGCTGCTGGCCCGCCTCGACACCGGTCGGCCGCTCGCTGTCGAACCGGTGGACCTGACCGCCCTGGTGGTGGACGCGGTCAGCGACGCGCACGTCGCCGGACCCGAGCACCGCTGGCAGCTCGAACTGCCCGAGGTGGCGATCCGGGTGCCCGGCGATGCCGCCCGACTGCACCAGGTGGTGGCGAACCTGCTCACCAACGCCCGGGTGCACACCCCGCCCGGCAGCACTGTCACCACCACGCTGGCCGTCGACGCCGCCAGCGCCGTGCTCACCGTCGCCGACGACGGGCCCGGGGTGCCGGTGGAGCTGCAACCGGAGATGTTCGAGCGGTTCGCCCGGGGCGACAGCTCGCGGTCCCGCGCGCACGGCAGCACCGGCCTCGGCCTCGCCATCGTCGCGGCCGTGGTGGAGGCCCACCACGGCACTGTCGAGGTGCAGAGCCATCCAGGTCGGACACTGTTCACCGTCCGGCTGCCCAATCCCACAGCTGACGCATAGTCGGCGCACGGGGTCGCGCCAGCCCCGCCCCCGAGGCTGGCCGCATGGACAGAACAGAGACCCTGCCGACGGCACCCGCCGCACCCGAGCCGCCGCCGGCCATCCGCCCCGACGAGCACTCACCGCAGACGCGCCGCTCGCCGGCCTGGGCCCGGCCCGCGCTGGTGATCCTGCTGCTCGCCACCGGCCTGCTCTACCTGTGGGGCCTGGGCGCGTCGGGCTGGGCGAACTCGTTCTACGCGGCGGCCGTGCAGGCCGGCTCGGTGAGCTGGAAGGCGTTCCTCTACGGCTCGTCGGACGCCGCAAACTCCATCACCGTCGACAAGACACCCGCGTCGCTCTGGCTGATGGCCCTGTCCGTGCGTGTCTTCGGGCTGAACAGTTGGGCGATGCTCGTGCCGCAGGCGCTCTGCGGGGTCGCCTCGGTCGGCGTGCTGCACGCGACGGTGAAGCGCTGGTACGGGCCGGCCGCCGGTCTGATCGCCGGCGCGGTCCTCGCTGTCACCCCGGTGGCGACGCTGATGTTCCGGTTCAACAACCCCGACGCGCTCCTGGTCCTGCTGCTGGTCGCCGGGGCGTACGCCACAGTGCGCGCGCTGGAGACGGCCAGCACCCGATGGATCGTGCTGGTCGGTGTGCTGGTCGGGTTCGGCTTCCTCACCAAGATGTTGCAGGCGTTCCTGGTGGTGCCGGTCTTCGCCGGCGTCTACCTGCTGGCCGCGCCGACCGGGCTGTGGCGGCGGGTCCGGCAACTGCTGCTGGCCGGGTTGGCGGTGGTGGTCTCCGCCGGCTGGTGGATGGCACTGGTCGAGCTGGTGCCGGCCAGCGCCCGCCCGTACATCGGCGGCTCGCAGGGCAACAGCATCCTGGAGTTGACCCTCGGCTACAACGGTCTCGGCCGGATCACCGGCGAGGAGGTCGGCAGCGTCGGCGGCGGTGGCGCGCGGCCGGGTGGCGGCGGTGGCCCGTTCTCCGGGCAGAGCGGCGTGCTGCGGATGTTCGGCGGCGAGATCGGTGGTCAGGTCTCCTGGCTGCTGCCGGCCGCACTGATCCTGCTGGTGGTCGGCCTGCTGCTGGTCGGAAGAGCGGCCCGCACCGACCGCACCCGGGCCGGGCTGCTGCTGTGGGGCGGCTGGCTGCTGGTCACCGCCCTGATCTTCAGCTTCATGTCCGGGATCTTCCACGCCTACTACACGGTGGCACTCGCACCGGCGATCGGCGCGCTCGTCGGCATCGGCGTGACGCTGCTCTGGCGGCAACGCCGACTGCTGCCCGCGTCCGCGGAAGGTGCCGGCACACGCTGGCAGCGGTGGCGTCCACTCGCCGCCACGGCGACGCTCGCCGGCACGCTCGCGGTCACCGTCTGGTGGGCGTGGGTGCTGCTCGGGCGCAGCCCCGACTGGTACCCGTGGCTGCGGACCACTGTGCTCGTCGCCGGCCTGGTCGGTGCGGCGCTGCTGCTGCTGGTCACCCGGCTGCCCCGCCGGTTGGTGCCGGTGGTGCTGGGCCTCGGCGCGGCGGTGGCCCTCGCCGGCCAGGTGGCGTACGCGGTGCAGACCGCCGCCACCCCGCACACCGGGTCGATCCCGAGCGCCGGCCCGTTCGTGGCGGGCGGGTTCGGCCGGGGCGGCTTCCCCGGCGGACGACCGCCCGGCGGCATGGAACTGCCGACCGGCGGTCAACTCCCCGGCGGCGGCCAGTTCCCGGGCGGCTTCCCGGACGGCGGCCAACTCCCCGGCGGCGGCCAGAACGACGGCGGCCAGAACGGTGGGGGCCGCAACGGCGGTCAGGGGCCAGGTTTCCCCGGCGGCGGCCGCAACGGCGTGCCCGGTGTCCCGGGCGGCGGCCAGGTCCCCGGCGGCCAGGGGCGCACGGCCGGTGGGGGAATGGGTGGGCTGCTCGACGCCCGCGAGCCCAGCGCCGCACTGCGCGAGCTGTTGGAGCGCGACAGTGCCGACTACACCTGGGTGGCGGCGACCATCGGCTCGAACAACGCGTCCGGTTACCAGCTCGCCACCGGCGAACCGGTGATGCCGATCGGCGGGTTCAACGGCAGTGACCCGTCACCGACGCTCACGCAGTTCCAGCGGTACGTGGCCGACGGGAAGATCCACTACTTCGTCGGTGGTGGTGGCTTCCGGGCCAACGGCGGCAGCTCGGCGTCCCAGGAGATCGCCGCCTGGGTGGCGGAGACGTTCACGGCGCAGACCGTCGACGGGGTCACCGTCTACGACCTCAGTGCCGGCACGGAGGCGTCATGACCGCGCTGGGCGGACCACGGGCCGCCATCCAGGCCCGACCCACCGCCGCCGTGCTGGACGTGGTGATCCCGGTCTACAACGAGGAGGTCGATCTCGGGCCGTGCGTACGGCGACTGCACGCCCACCTGAGCGCGCACTTCCCGTACCCGTTCCAGATCACCATCGCCGACAACGCCAGCGTCGACGACACCCTGAAGGTGGCCGACGGCCTCGCCGGCGAGCTGCCCGGCGTCGAGGTGCTGCACCTGGACGCCAAGGGGCGGGGGAGGGCGCTCTCCGCCGCCTGGTCGGCGTCGTCAGCGCCGGTGCTGGCGTACATGGACGTGGACCTCTCCACCGACCTGGCAGCGCTGTTGCCGCTGGTCGCGCCGCTCATCTCCGGCCACTCCGACCTGGCGATCGGCACCCGGCTGGCGCGTACCTCCCGGGTGGTGCGCGGCGCCAAGCGGGAGGTGATCTCCCGCGCCTACAACCTGCTTTTGCGCGGCGCGTTGGCGGCGCGGTTCTCCGATGCGCAGTGCGGGTTCAAGGCGATCCGCGCCGACGTGGCCGCCGAGTTGCTGCCGTTGGTGCGGGACACCGGCTGGTTCTTCGACACCGAGCTGCTGGTGCTGGCCCAGCGGGCCGGGCTGCGCATCCACGAGGTGCCGGTGGACTGGGTCGACGACCCGGACAGCCGTGTGGACATCGTCGCCACCGCCCTGGCCGACCTGCGTGGCGTGGGCCGGCTGGGCCGGGCGCTGCTGACCGGCGCGCTGCCCCTGGCCGACCTGCGCGCCCAGCTCGGCCGGGCGCCGCTGACCGGGCCGCGTGCCCGGCGCGGCCCGGCGCTGCCGGGGCAGGTGCCGGTCGGGTTGCCCCGGCAGCTGGTCCGGTTCGCGGCGGTCGGGGTGGCGAGCACGCTCGCGTACCTGCTGCTGTTCGTGGCCACCCGGGGCCTGCTCGGCGCGCAGCCGGCGAACCTGCTGGCGCTGTTGGTGACAGCAGTGGCGAACACGGCCGCGAACCGGCGGCTGACGTTCGGCATCAGCGGACGCCGGCACGCCGCCCGGCATCACGCGCAGGGGTTGCTGGCCTTCGCCCTCGGCCTGGCGTTGACAAGTGGCGCGTTGGCAGCGCTGCACACCGTCTCGGCCGTGCCGGCCCGGCCGGTGGAACTGGCCGTGCTGGTGGCCGCGAACCTGGCCGCCACAGTGCTGCGGTTCGTGCTGCTACGCCTGGGCATGCACCACCGCCGTACCTGAGGCACCGGCCGGTCAGCCGCTCAGCATCTCGGTGAGGACCTCGACGACGCGGCGGGTGTGCCGCCCGTCGGGGTCCTCGTCGGGGTTCAGGTCGGTCACGCTCATCCCGAGCAGCCGGTCGGCGCGGGCCAGCGGCGTGACCAGCGCGATCAGGTCGGCCCAGCGTGGCCCGTCCGGCTCGGGGTAGGTCACCGCGGGCAGGTCGCGCGGGTCCACCACGTCCAGGTCGAGGTGCAGCCAGGTCGGTCCGTCGCCGTCGGCGGCCAGGCCCGCGCCGACCGTCGCCGCGCCCCGGCGCAGCAGCTCGGGTGCGTTGACCTGGTGGATCGCCGGGTCGATCCGGGCCGCCTCGACCTGGCTGCTCTCGTCGGTGGGCGGGCGGTGCCCGAGCAGGTGGACGCGGTTCGGCTCGATCAGCGTGCCGTCGGGGCCGACGGCGGCGGTGGGGCCGTGCCCGGTTACCACCGAGAGGTCCATGTCGGCGGCCTCACCGGTCGGCGAGGTCGTGCCGTCGAGGAAGTCCGGGTGGGCGTCGACGAACCACAGGTCGGTCGCCGGGGGCAGGGCCCGGCAGATGCCGGGCAGGATCGCGCAGTCGCCGCCGAGCACCAGTGGTCGGTGGCCGTCCGCGATCAGCGCGCCGATCCGCGCGGCGATGGCGCCGCCGGCCCGGACCAGGCCCGCCGCGCCGATCACACCGCTGGCCGGGTCCCGGTTCGGGTCGCGCAACCGCGCCTCGTCGATCCGCCCGTCGTCGTCGGCGGCCAGGGCCTCGCGCAGGCCGGCCCGGCGCAGCGCGGCCGGGGCCCGCTCCTCGCCGCGCCCGGCGCCGGAGGAGTCCAGCGGCGCGTCCACGATCATCCAGCGCACGTCCGCAGCGTACCGGCGGGATCGGCCGGTCCGGCCACATTCTGTGGTGAGGCTGGGAGTACGCCGATGTGCCCGCGACGGCGACAGGGACCGGCGTACGGTGATGGACAAGTCCGGCTTTCTGGGTTAAAAGCCTCATTGGTGTACGCCTGGGACGCCGGTGTCGAGGCGGCGAGGGCAAGGAGCGATCGGTGGAACATCTGGCCTACCTGGACGCGGGGTCCGGCAGCCTGATCGTGCAGGCGGTCGTCGGTGGGGTGGCTGGCGCCGCGGTCGCCGCGAAGCTCTACTGGCGACGGCTGGTCGACCGGTTCCGCCGGCAACCCACCGACCAGCGCTGAGTGGGGCCAGTTCCGACGATGGCGATCTCACCCACCGAGGTACGGCCCGAGCCGGCCTCCTTCCGCGACCCGGCCAACCGGGTCTTCCACGTCGGCGACGAGGTGCTGCGCGGGCTGGACCCGCAGGCCGCCGAGCACTGGCGTGCACTGACCGGCAGCACGTTCTTCCCGGCGCTCGTCGCCGCGCGCAAGGTCTGCGCCACCGAGGATGCCCCGCCGACCCTGGTGCCCGCCGCAGCCGGGACGCCGTGGGCCGCCGTGCTGCGCCACGAACGCATCCCGTTCGTCTCCCACCCGTACGAGTGGTCGTTCAGCATGCTGCGCGACGCCGCCCTGCTGCACCTGGAGATCCTGAACGCCGCGCTCGGCGAGGGTTTCACCACCAAGGACGGCTCGGCCTACAACCTCCAGTGGCGCGGCGCCGAACCGGTCTTCATCGACATCGGCTCCTTCGAGCCGGTCCGCGACGGCGAACCGTGGGCCGGCTACCGGCAGTTCTGCCAGACGGTGCTCTACCCGCTGATGCTCACCGCCCACCTGGGCGTCGACTTCCAACCGTGGCTGCGCGCCCGGGTCGACGGCATCGAGGCCGACGAGCTGCGGCCGCTGTTCAACGGGGCCCGCCGGCTGCGCCCTGGCGTGCTGACCCACCTGCACCTGCACGGGGCCATGCAGCAACGCAACGCCGCCGCCAGCACCACCGAGGTCCGCGACCAACTGCGGGCCGCCGGCTTCTCCCGGGAGTTGCTGCTCGCCACCGTACGCGGCATCGAGAAACTGGTCCGCAAGCTGGACCGCCGCCCGCCCGGGAGCCACTGGTCGGACTACCAACGCACCTGCGGCTACTCGGCCCGCGACCGGGTGGCGAAGGAACAGTTCGTGGCCGCCGCGGTGGCCGCCGGCACCCGCCCGCGCCTGGTGCTCGACCTCGGCGCCAACGACGGCCGGTACTCCCGGCTGGCGGCCGGGCACGCCGACTACGTGGTCGCCGTCGAGCAGGACCCGACAGTCGTCGACGAGCTGTATCGACAGCTGCGCGCCGAGGGGCAGCGCCGCATCCTCCCGCTGGTGCTGGACCTCGCCGATCCCTCGCCAGGCGGCGGCTGGCGGGGCGTCGAGCGGGCCGGCTTCGCCGAGCGGGCGTCCGCCGACGTGGTGCTCGCCCTGGCCGTGGTGCACCACCTGGCGATCGGACGCAACGTGCCACTGCCGGAGGTCATCGACTGGCTCGCTGGGCTCACCGCGCCGGGCGGCGCGGTGGTGGTGGAGTTCGTCCACCCGGAGGACCCGATGGCGACCCGGCTGCTGGCCAACAAGCCCGCCGGTCTCTTCCCGGACTACCGACGCGACACCTTCGAGACGTTGCTCGCCGCCCGGGGACGGATCACCGACCGGCTGGAACTGCCCTCCGGCACCCGCACGCTCTACCGGACGGTGATGGGTGGCTGAACCGCTGTGGGACCAGGGCTGGCGAGGCGAGCTGGGTCGGCTGCTGGAGATCGTCGCGCTGGTCGGTCTCGTGGTCACCCAGCCGCTGCTGGACGTGCTCGGCCGCAGCCCCGACTTCTTCCTCTTCCACAGCGCCGACCCGGCCCAGATCCTGCTGCTCGTTGCCCTGGTGACGGTGATCCCCACAGTCGCGGTGGCGCTGCCGGCCGCACTCAGCCGACTGGCCGGCCGGACCGTCCGCGCCATCACCCACACCGCGCTGGTCGGGCTGCTGGTCGCCGCCCTCGCCGTGCAGGTGGGCCGACACGTGACGCCACTTCGGGGCGTACCGCTGCTGCTGGTGGCCGCCCTCGCCGGAGCCGCCGGCGCGGCCGCACACCGGCGGTGGCGGGCGCCGGGCCGGGTGCTGCGCCTGGCCGCCGCCGGCCCGGCGGCCTTCGTGGCGCTCTTCCTGCTCGCCTCACCCACCTCGGCGGTGGTCCTGCCGCGCGGCGACGGCGGCGCGGCCGGCACCGCGCAGGGCTCGGCCGTGCACCCGCCGGTGGTCATGCTGATCCTCGACGAGCTGCCACTGGTCAGCCTGCTCGGCGCGGACGGGAAGATCGACGCCGCGCGGTACCCGCACTTCGCCGAACTGGCCGGCGGATCCACCTGGTACCGCAACTCCACCGGCGTCAGCGGGTGGACGCCCAACGCGCTGCCGGCGATGCTCACCGGCCGCTACCCGGCCAAGCCGGTCGCCCCGCACTACTCGCAGTACCCGGACAACATCTTCACCGCGTTCGGCGGCCTGTACGACATTCGCGCCGAGGAGAGCATCACCCGGCTCTGCCCACCGAGTCGCTGCGAGCAGCCGGTCACCCCGGAACAGGGCCTCGGCGTGCTGGTCCGCGAGACGGGCAAGTTGCTCGGCCGGGTCGCCGGGCCGACGGAGAGCGCCGTCGACCCGGAAGACTCCTACCGCGAGCAGACCCGGGCCGAGGCCGGCCTGGACGCCGCCGAACCGGTGCCGGCCGACCCGAAGTTCCGCTGGGACAGCCTGGACGACAACCAACCGGCCCGGTTCACCAGTTTCCTCGCCGGGCTGAAGCCGACGACCCGGCCCACCCTGCACTTCCTGCACCTGCTGATGCCGCACTCACCGTGGGCGTACCTGCCGTCCGGGGCGCGCTACGACGCCCCGGAGGACCTGCCCAACGACGGCGCCGGGTGGGTCGACCTGGCCCGGCAGCGGCACCTCGCCCAGCTCGGCTACACCGACCGGCTGATCGGCGAGACGCTGCGGACGCTGCGCGCCAACGGCCTCTACGACCAGGCGCTCGTCGTGGTGACCGCCGACCACGGGGTCAGCTTCCGCCCCGGCGCCCAGGGCCGGGGCATGGACGCCATCAAGGCCGCCGCCGGCGAGGTCGCCTGGGTGCCGACGTTCGTCAAGGAGCCCCGGCAGCAGGCCGGCCGGGTGGACGACCGCAACTGGGAACACGTCGACCTGCTGCCGACAGTGGCCGACGAGGCCGGCATCAGGTTGCCCTGGCGGGTCGACGGGCGCTCCGCCCGGCAGGCCCCCCGCACCGACGGGACGAAGCACTTCTACGACCGCCCCGGCGAACCGGTCACCTTCCCCGGTGGCGTACCCACCCAGCCACCCCAGCCGACCCCGCACCCCCTGGTCGGCACCGAGGTACGCGCCGGCCCGGCCGCCGGCAGCGCCCGCGTCGCCGACCTGGCCGCGTTCACCGCCACCGACCCGGACACCGGCACCCTCCCGGCGCTCGTCTGGGGCGACGTCCCGGACCGGATCCCCGACGGCACCCTCCTTGCCGTCGCCGTCAACGGCCGCATCGGGGCCGTCGTCCCGGTGGTGCCCGCCGACCCCGGCGGACGCCGGTTCGCCGCGCTGCTCGCCGACGACAAGCTGTTCCACGCCGGCACCAACCAGCTCGACGTCTTCCAGGTCGCGACGGACGGTACGCTGCGACGCCTCGCCCTGTCGTGACCTGGCTCCGGGGGTCGGTCCGGCCTGGCTTTCGGGGTCGGTCCGGTCCGGTCCCGTCTGGCGGGATGCCGGGTTTCCCGGCCGCCCGGTCGGGAATCGGGTGACGCATACCTCACCGCCGAACCACGGCGGGCGTTGTCCCCCGAGCCGCAATTACGGTAGAAGCGAAGGCAATTCAACGTAGATCTGCCGGCGAAGCGAGGAACCACATGACGGAAGTCAAGCTCGATCACCCCGGTGGGCAGCTGTCGATGCCGGTGCATCCTGCGGTCGAGGGCCCCGCCGGTATCGGGGTGAGCAAGCTGCTGAAGGAAACCGGGATGACCACGTACGACCCCGGTTTCGTCAACACCGCCGCTGCCTCATCCGCGATCACCTACATCGACGGCGACGCGGGGATCCTGCGTTACCGGGGGTACCCGATCGAGCAGTTGGCCGAGAAGTCCTCCTTCCTGGAGGTCTCCTACCTGCTCATCTACGGTGAGCTGCCGACGGAGCAGCAGCTGACCGAGTTCACCGAGTGGATTCGGCGGCACTCGCTGCTGCACGAGGAGATGCGCCGCTTCTTCGACGGCTTCCCCCGGGACGCCCACCCGATGGCGGTGCTCTCGTCCGCGGTGAGCGCCCTGTCCACCTTCTACCAGGACAGCCTGGACCCGTTCGACTCCGAGCACGTGGAGATCTCCACGGTCCGGCTGATGGCGAAGGTCCCCACCATCGCCTCGTACGCCTACAAGAAGTCCATCGGTCAGCCGCTGCTGTACCCGGACAACTCGCTGGGGTACGTGGACAACCTGCTGCGGATGACGTTCGGTGTGCCGGCGGAGCCGTACGAGGTCGACCCGGTGATGTCGAAGGTGCTGGACATGCTCTTCGTCCTGCACGCCGACCACGAGCAGAACTGCTCCACGTCGACCGTCCGCCTGGTCGGTTCCAGCAACGCCAACCTGTTCGCCTCGGTCTCGGCCGGCGTGAACGCGCTGTTCGGCCCGCTGCACGGCGGCGCGAACCAGGCGGTGCTGGAGATGCTCCAGCAGATCCACGCCGGCGACGGCGACGTCCGGTCCTTCGTCCGCAAGGTCAAGGACAAGCAGGACGGCGTCAAGCTGATGGGCTTCGGCCACCGGGTCTACAAGAACTACGACCCGCGGGCGGCGATCGTCAAGAAGGCCGCGCAGGACGTGCTGGGCCGGATGGCCAAGCCGGACCCGCTGCTGGACATCGCCATGGAGCTGGAGGAGATCGCCCTCGCCGACGACTTCTTCGTCTCCCGTCGGCTCTACCCGAACGTGGACTTCTACACCGGCCTGATCTACAAGGCCATGGGTTTCCCGACCAAGATGTTCACTGTGCTCTTCGCGCTCGGCCGGCTCCCCGGCTGGATCGCCCAGTGGCGCGAGATGATCAGCGACCCGGAGACCAAGATCGGCCGTCCGCGGCAGGTCTACGTCGGCTCCGCCGAGCGGGACTACGTCCCCTTCGGCGAGCGCTGACCCGCTCCTCGCCTCACCAGCAGGCCGTCGACCCCTCCGGGTCGGCGGCCTGCCGCGTTCCCGCAGTCCGATCCGCCCCGCCCCGCCCCGCCCCGCCCCGCCCCGGCGCGCCCCGCCCCGCCCCGGCGCGCCCCGCCCCGCCCCGCGCCGCCCCGCCCCGGCCCGCCCCGGCATGATCGACTCGGGTTCCTTGAAGGCGCGGTGTTCCTCGCGCTTGGGCACCCCGATTTTCAGGAAGCCGAGTCGATCACGGGCCGGGACGCCCCGACTTTCGGGAAACCGAGTCGATCACGGGCGGCGGCGGGTGATCGGCGACCGGGTGGGCGGTCAGAAGGCGGAGATGTCCTGGGCCCGCTCGCTGCGGCTGAACGCGCTGATCAGCGCGGACTGGCCACGGCGGCGCACTGCCAGTCGGACCAGCAGGTCGCGGACGGGCTCGAAGACGTCCGCCGGGAACTCCGGCGTGGGTACGCCGACGCTCACCGCGAGGTCGTCGGAGTGGACCACGATCTCCAGCTGACGGGTGAGCAGGAAGTCACCGCGCCGCAGCGACCAGCCCTGCCACGGGATCGGCACGACCTCACGGGCGGCACCCCGCGAGAGCAAGTCAGCGACCTCCTCCACCGCCCGGGCGGAACGGGCGTGCAGGTCGGCCGGCCCGCGTGCGGCGTCGGCCTCGTCTGGGCCGGAGGCGACCGTGTCCCTGTCCGGGGATCCTTCGGAGACCCAGGCGGCCCGCTCGTAATGGTTGTCGGCCGACTCCAGGACCGGCAGGTCGGTCGGCATCGGCAGTAGCTCCGCCGCGCGGACCGCCTGACGTCCCAGGTGGCACGCCAGGCCACCAACGGACAGGTGCGGCAGCGCACTCGGGTTCGACCACCGCTCGGTCACCTCGGGGCGTCGGATCAGGTCCAGCGCGATCGAGGCGGCGACCGGAAAGCTGGCATCCAGGGCGTCGACAGGGCGAGACATTCGCACATTCTGACAGCCCCGGCCGGCAGCCGCCGAGCTGCGGCCCCAGCCTGACGGGTTGACACTGGGCGGCTCGGCGGCGAGTTGCGGGCCCTGGCCTGACGGCTTGACACTGGGCGGCTCGGCGGCGCTCTACTCGCCCGGCGCTCCGGCGCTCCGGCGCTCAGCTCCCAGCGTGGAACTGCCCGGCGCACTCGTCACGGCATGATCGACTCGGCTTTCCGGAAGTCGCGGGGTCCCCGGCACCGGGACAACCCGACTTCAAGAGAACCGAGTCGATCAACCGTAAGTCGGGGCATCCCCTGCACCGGGACGCCCCGACTTCATGAAAACCGAGTCGATCAACCCTGCCCGGGTCCGAGCCCGAGGCCAGCCCGATGCCAGCCCGGGCCCGAGGCCAGCCCGAGCCCGAGGCCAACCCGAGCCCGAGGCCAGCCCGAGCCGGTCCGAGGTCAGCCCGAGCCGGTCCGAGGTCAGCCCGAGCCCAAGCCGGAGTCGGGCCTGGACGACGAAGGTCAGCGCAGGCCGGCGGCGGCGAGGAGGTTGCCCTCGGGGAGCGCCGGGAGGGCGCGGCCCTGGGACATCCGCTGCTCGGCGCGCTCGGCGGTGAACGCGGCGTCGTGGTGGATGGCGGCGGCGTAGCTGGCGGCGGTGCGGTGGGCGATGGCGGCCCAGCCGTACTGGTCGTGGACCAGCCGGCGAGCTCGGCGGGCCATGACGCGGGCGCGGTCGGGGTCCGACAGCAGGGCGTCCACGGCGTCGGTCAGGCTGTCCGGGTCGTGCGGGCGGAAGGTCATCCCGGCGACGCCCGGTTCGACGATCTCGGCGAGGCCACCGGTCGCGGCGACGGCGAGGGGAGCGCCGGCCGCGGCGCCCTCCAGGGCGACCATGCCGAACGGCTCGTAGATGCTCGGCACGGCGAAGCAGTCGGACGCGGCCATCAGCGCCGGCAGGTCGGTGCCGCCGAGGAAGCCGGGCATGGTGACCATGCCGCCCAGGCCGCGGCGGTGCACCTCGGCCTCCAACTCGGCGCGGTACGGGCCGTCGCCGGCGATCACGGCACGCAGCCCGGGGTGCCGCTCGCGCAGTCGGGGCAGCGCGGCGATCAGGTGCTGCACGCCCTTCTCGTACACCAGGCGGCCGGCGAAGGTGACCAGCGGGCCGTTTCCGGCGAAGCGGGCGCGGGCGGCGGCCACGGCACGGGCGGGCACCCGCCAGCGGTGCGGCTCCACGCCGTTGGCGACCACGTCGACCCGCCCGGCCGGTACGCCGAAGAGCGCGTTCACCTCGTCGCGCATGTACCCGGAGCAGACGATCACCCGGTTGGACTCGCTGCTGAGCCACTGCTCGACACCGTGGATGGTGCGGTTCATCTCCTCGGGCAGCCAGCCCTGGTGCCGGCCGGCCTCGGTGGCGTGGATGGTGCTGACCAGCGGGATGTCCAGGTGGTCGCGCACCGTCATCGCGGTGTGCGCGACGAGCCAGTCGTGGGCGTGGATGACGTCGTAGGAGCCGGCCTGGGTGGCGCGTAGGGCGGTGCGGGTGAGGGTGTGGTTGAAGGCCATGGTCCAGGCCAGCAGGGAGTTGGTGGCGAGGGGGAAGGTGACCGGGTCTTCGGGGGCGCGCAGGATGCGCACGCCGTCGGCGTATTCCTCCAGGGGTGCGCCCTCGGTGTGGCGGGTGACGACGGTGACCTCGTGGCCGGCGGCGGCGAGGGCGACGGAGAGGGCGTGCACGTGTCGGCCGAGACCGCCGACGAGCACCGGCGGGTACTCCCACGACAGCATGAGGATGCGGCGGGTCTGCGGGGGCACCCCGGGGCCGGGCTGCGCCGGCACGGGCGTGCCGGGCTGCGCGGCGGGACCGGGCTGCGCCGGGGGGCGGGAGGTCACTGTGGGCCGGTGGGCCCGGTCCTTGGTGGCAGCGAGCTGCTCGTCGACCCGCAGGGTCGTCACATCAATCTCCGTCCATGCATGGTGGTACGCGCCGGCGTCAGTGGCGGCGGAGCGAGAGGTGTAAGGGGTGGCCGAGGGCCTGGCGGGCACGCGCGAACGCTTGTCCCCGGTCAAGGAAAGTGCATCGGACCCAAGAACGCACCTCGAAAAGGGTCATCGTGACGGAGGACACCCGATGGGTGTAGCGCGCATCAGACAGGTGGTTTCCGCCCACCGCCTGAAAGGATGGATTGGCGCGCCCGGGCCGGGGGCACTACCTGCGTGCGCGCGGGCGATCTCGGCCGGTGCGCACATAACCATGGTCTAAGGAGCGACATGCAGGTCTGGCCGGGCGAGCGGTATCCCCTGGGCGCCACCTACGACGGGATGGGCACCAACTTCGCCATCTTCTCCGAGGTGGCCGAGCGGATCGAGCTGTGCCTCTTCGACGAGTGGGACACCGGCGCGGAGCGCCGCGTCGAGCTGCGCGAGGTCGACGCGTACGTGTGGCACGCGTACCTGCCGGGCATCGAGCCGGGCCAGCGCTACGGCTACCGGGTGTACGGCCCGTACGACCAGGCGAACGGGCTGCGCTGCAACCCGCACAAGCTGCTGATCGACCCGTACGCCAAGGCCATCGACGGTGACGTGGAGTGGGACCCGGCGGTCTACGACTACGACCTGGACGAGCCGGAGCGGATGTCGGAGGCCGACTCGGCGCCGTTCATGCCGAAGTCGGTGGTGGTCAACCCGTACTTCGACTGGGGCAACGACAAGCCGCCGCGCACTCCTTACCACCACTCGGTGATCTACGAGGCGCACGTGCGCGGGCTGACCATGCGCCACCCGGACATCCCGGAGGAGCTGCGCGGCACGTACGCGGGCATCGCCTCCCCGCCGATGATCGACTACCTGACCCGGCTCGGGGTGACGGCGATCGAGCTGATGCCGGTGCACCAGTTCATCCACGACAACCGGCTCGTCGACCTGGGGCTTCGCAACTACTGGGGTTACAACACCATCGGCTTCTTTGCCCCGCACCACGGCTACTCCGCGTTGGGCCGGCTCGGCCAGCAGGTGCAGGAGTTCCGGGGCATGGTGAAGGCGCTGCACGCGGCCGGCATCGAGGTCATCCTCGACGTGGTCTACAACCACACCGCCGAGGGCAACCACCTCGGCCCGACGCTGAGCTTCAAGGGTGTGGACGCCCCGAGCTACTACCGGCTCAGCGAGGAGGACCCCCGCTACTTCGTCGACTACACGGGCACCGGCAACAGCCTCAACGTGCGCAGCCCGCACTCGCTGCAACTGATCATGGATTCGTTGCGTTACTGGGTGACCGAGATGCACGTCGACGGCTTCCGGTTCGACCTGGCGGCCACCCTGGCCCGGGAGTTCTACGAGGTGGACCGGCTCTCCACCTTCTTCGAGGTGGTGCAGCAGGATCCGGTGGTCAGCCGGGTGAAGCTCATCGCCGAGCCGTGGGACGTCGGCCCCGGCGGCTACCAGGTGGGTAACTTCCCGCCACTGTGGACGGAGTGGAACGGCAAGTACCGCGACACCGTGCGGGACTTCTGGCGCGGCGAGCCGGCCACCCTGGCCGAGTTCGCGTCCCGGATCTCCGGCTCCGCCGACCTCTACCAGGACGACGGCCGCCGGCCGTTCCACAGCATCAACTTCGTCACCGTGCACGACGGGTTCACCCTCAACGACCTGGTGTCGTACAACGACAAGCACAACGAGGCCAACGGCGAGGAGAACCGCGACGGCGAGAGCCACAACCGGTCCTGGAACTGCGGCGTCGAGGGCGACACCGACGACGAGGCGGTCCTCGCCCTGCGGGCCAAGCAGCGGCGCAACTTCCTGGCCACCCTGATGCTGTCGCAGGGCGTGCCGATGATCGGCCACGGTGACGAGCTGGGCCGCACCCAGCACGGCAACAACAACGTCTACTGCCAGGACAGCGAGCTGGCCTGGGTCGACTGGGACAACGCCGACGAACAGCTGCTGGACTTCGTCCGCACGCTCACCGCGTTCCGCAAACGTCACCAGGTGTTCCGCCGTCGCCGGTTCTTCACCGGGTTGCCGGTGAACGGGCGCGGCATCGACGAGCCGCTGCCCGACCTGGCCTGGTACACCCCCGACGGGCGGGAGATGACCGGCGAGGACTGGGGCAACGACTTCGGCCGCTCGGTGGCGCTCTTCGTCAACGGCGAGGGCATCCGCGAGCGCGGCCAGTACGGCCAGAAGCACCACGACGCGTCGTTCCTGCTCTGCTTCAACGCCCACGACGCGCCCTTGGACTTCACCATGCCCGGCAGCGAGTACGGCCAGAAGTGGGAACGGGTGATCAGCACGGCCCAACCCGAGCCCGGCGACGCCACGGTGATCAGCGCGGGCGGCACCATCCGGGTGCCGGACCGTTCCCTCGTCGTGCTGGAGAGGACGATCTGACATGCCGGCCACCCCTCCCAAGGCCACCTACCGGATCCAGGTCCGCCCAGGCTTCGACCTGGACGCCACCGCCGCGATCGTCGACTACCTGGACGACCTCGGCGTCAGCCACCTCTACAGCGCCCCGCTGCTGACCGCCACCCCCGGCTCCCAGCACGGCTACGACGTGGTCGACCACCGGGCCGTCAACCCGGAGCTGGGCGGGGAGGCCGCCCGGCAGCGGCTGCTGGCAGCGCTACGCGACAAGCACCTCGGCCTGGTCGTCGACATCGTGCCCAACCACGCCGGGGTCGCCGTCCCCGCCGCCAACCCCGCCTGGTGGGACGTGCTGCGCCGGGGGCGCGACTCGACGTACGCCGACTGGTTCGACATCGACTGGGACCGGGGCCGGCTGCTGCTGCCGGTGCTGGCCGACGACCCCGCCGCCCTCGACGACCTCAAGGTGGTCGACGGGGAGCTGCGCTACCACGAGCACCGCTTCCCGGTCGCCGACGGCACCGGCGACGGCAGCGCCCGAGAGGTGCACGACAGGCAACACTACGAGCTGGTCTCCTGGCGGCGCGGTGACGCCGAGCTGACGTACCGCCGATTCTTCGCCATCGCGGGCCTGGCGGGTCTGCGCGTGGAGGACCCGGCGGTCTTCGCCGCCACCCACGAGCTGATCCTGCGCTGGGCGGCCGCCGGGGAGGTCGACGGCATCCGCGTCGACCACCCGGACGGCCTGCGCGACCCGGCCGGCTACCTGGCCCGGTTGCGGGCCGCCGCGCCCGACGCCTGGCTCGTGGTGGAGAAGATCCTGGAGTACGGCGAGGAGCTGCCGGACTGGCCGGTGGACGGCACCACCGGATACGACGCCCTGGCCGCGGTCAGCGGGCTCTTCGTCGACACCGACGCCGAGGGCGACTTCACCGCGCTGGACAACCGCCTCACCGGGCGGCACACCTCCTGGGAGGACCTGACCCACGCCACGAAACTGGCCGCCGCCACCCAACTGCTCGCCGCCGAGCTCACCCGGTTGGCCGCCCTCGCCCCCGAGGTGCCCACCGAGCAGGCTGGCGCGGCGCTCGCCGAACTGGCCGCCGCGTTCCCGGTCTACCGGGGCTACCCGCCGCACGGCGCCCGGTACCTCGCCGCCGCCCGCTCCGAGGCCGGCCGCCGCCGCCCCGACCTGGCCGGTGCCCTGGACGCGGTCACCCGCCGACTGCGCGACCCCTCCGACGAGCTGGCCCAACGGTTCCCGCAGCTCACCGGCGCGGTGATGGCCAAGGGCGTGGAGGACACCGCGTTCTACCGCTGGACCCGGTTCGTGGCGCTCAACGAGGTCGGCGGCAGCCCCGCCCACTTCGGGGTGCCGCCGGCGGAGTTCCACCGCTTCGCCTCTGCCCACCAGGTCCGCTGGCCCGCCAGCATGACCAGCCTCTCCACCCACGACACGAAACGCAGCGAGGACGTCCGCGCCCGGCTCGCGGTGCTCAGCGAACTGCCGGGCCGCTGGGCCGAGCAGGTCAAGGCCTGGATGGAGTACGCGCCGCTGCCCGACCCGGCCTTCGCCCACCTGCTCTGGCAGACCGCCGTCGGCGCGTGGCCGATCGAACGGGAACGGCTGCACGCGTACGTCGAGAAGGCCGCCCGGGAGGCCGGGGCCTCGACCAGTTGGGCGAACCCCGACCCGGCCTTCGAGCAGGCAGTGCACGCCGTTGTCGACCGGATGTACGACGACCCGAGCCTGCACGACGAGCTGACCGAACTCGCCGCCGCGATCACCCCGGCCGGCTGGTGCAACTCGCTCGGGCAGAAGCTCATCCAGCTCACCATGCCCGGGGTGCCGGACACCTACCAGGGCACCGAGCTGTGGGACAACTCCCTCGTCGACCCGGACAACCGCCGCCCGGTCGACTTCGACGTACGCCGAGAGCTGCTGGCACGCATCGACGGCGGCTGGCGTCCCCCGGTCGACACCGACGGAGCGGCGAAGCTGCTCGTCGTGTCGCGGACCCTGCGGCTGCGGCGGGCGCACCCGGAGCTGTTCACCACCTACCGGCCGGTGCCCGCGCACGGGCCGGTGGGCCGGCACGTGGTGGCCTTCGACCGGGGCGGCGTGATCGCCGTGGCGACCCGGCTGCCCCTGGGCCTGGCCCGCGCCGGTGGGTGGTGTGACACAGCCCTGTCACTTCCCGTTCACGAGGTGAAGGACCTGTTCACCGGCCGGGTCTACAGTGGCGGGGAGACCCCACTGGACGACCTTCTGGCCGACTATCCCGTGGCTCTGCTGGCTCCTCTCACCGTTGCCGAGGAGGCCGTTTCATGACCGAATTCTCCGTCTGGGCACCGGACGCCGAGCGGGTGCGGCTGCGCCTGGCCGGCGACACCGACCACGAGATGCGCGCCGCCGCCGACGGCTGGTGGCGGGTCGAGGTGCCCGACGCCGGCCCCGACTACTCCTTTCTGCTGAACGACGACGAAACCCCACTGCCCGACCCCCGGTCACCGTGGCAGCCTGCGGGAGTGCACGGGCCCAGCCGCCGCTACGACCACGCCGAATTCGCGTGGTCCGACAGCCTGTGGACCGGCCGGCAACTGCCCGGCAGCATCCTCTACGAGCTGCACATCGGCACCTTCACCCCGGAAGGCACCTTCGACGCGGCCATCGACCGCCTCGACCACCTCGTCTCCCTGGGCGTCGACCTGATCGAGCTGCTCCCGGTCAACGCCTTCAACGGCGAACACAACTGGGGGTACGACGGCGTCTGCTGGTACGCCCCACACGAGCCCTACGGCGGCCCCGACGGCCTGAAACGGTTCGTCGACGCCGCCCATGCCAAGGGGTTGGGGGTGATCCTCGACGTTGTCTACAACCATTTCGGGCCCTCCGGGGCCTACGCGCCGCGGTTCGGGCCCTACCTCGCCGAGCAGAGCAACAGTTGGGGCCGCTCGATCAACCTGGACGGCCCGCACTCCGACGAGGTACGCCGCTACATCATCGACAGCGTGCTCATGTGGCTGCGCGACTACCACGTCGACGGGCTGCGGTTGGATGCCGTGCACGCGCTGCGCGACTCGCGGGCGGTGCCCATCTTGGAAGAGCTGGCTGTTTCCGTCGAATCGTTGTCGACGCACCTGGGGCGGCCGCTGTCGCTCATCGCCGAATCGGACCTCAACGACCCGCGGCTCATCACGCCGCGCGAGGCGGGTGGGTTCGGGCTGCACGCCCAGTGGAACGACGACGCGCACCACGCGCTCCACACGTTGCTGACGGGGGAGCGGCAGGGGTACTACGGGGACTTCGGCTCCCTGGAAACGCTGTCGGACGTGCTGACCGGCGGGATCTTCCACGCCGGCACCTGGTCCAGCTTCCGCAACCGGCACCACGGGCGGCCTGTCGATCCTCGGGTGCCGGGGCACCGGTTCGTGGCCTACCTGCAGAACCACGACCAGATCGGTAACCGGGCCACCGGGGATCGGATCTCCGCCTCGCTGTCGCCCTCGCTGCTGCGGGTCGGGGCCGTGCTGCTGATGACGGCGCCGTTCACTCCCATGCTGTTCATGGGGGAGGAGTGGGCTGCCTCAACGCCCTGGCAGTTCTTCACCTCGCACCCCGAGCCGGAGTTGGCAGCTGCGGTGCGGACCGGGCGGCGGCGGGAGTTCGCTGCGCACGGGTGGCCGGAGGGGGACGTGCCGGATCCGCAGGACCCGGAGACGTTCGTGCGGTCGCGGTTGGACTGGGCGGAGCTGGACAAGCCTGAGCATCGGGAGATGTTGGCGTTCTACCAGCGGTTGATCGCCCTGCGTCGGTCTCTTCCTGATCTTTCGGATCCTCGGTTGAACGCTGTCTCTGTGCAGCATGGGGACCAGTTCCTGGTGATGCGGCGGGGGGACACGCTTGTTGTCGCCAACCTTGCGGGGCGGGGGCAGGGGATTTCGCTGCCTGGGGTGGTTCGACGGGTGTTGCTGGCTACGGGGGAGGGGGTCACGGTCATGCGGGACCGGATCCAGTTGCCGGCGGAGACTGCGGCGATCGTGGCGCTCTGACCAAGGTGCGACCTCAGAAACACCCGTGTCGTGTACCAGGGCACCATCCAGCGCCGAAGCAGTCGCCACGGCTTGACCGATCTGCGGAACAGGATGCGCATGATTCGTCAGGTCGTTTTCCGAACCGGGCAGTGCCGGTGATGCCCGCACGAGCCGGCCGGCTGCGTCCGCGATGACCTGCACGTTCACGCCGTGGCGTGTGTGCTTGCTGCTGTAGTACGGCTTCTGCTCGTGATCCGGTCGATCGAAATCAGCGTCCTGTCCAGCACCGCGCGCCAGCAGCCGGATGCGCCGCATCGGGGTGTCCAGGTCGTCGGTTGGCGAGTTGAGCAGGGCTACCGCCTCTTGGGCGTCGCGCCAAGCGGTGGCGACGCCGACCTCGAAACCGGCCGCGAGGGCCGCAGCGGCGGCGTAGAAGGAAGCCAGGTTCGCGTACCACGTGGCGGGCTCCGTCTGCGGTGATGCCTGCAGGTGGGGCTGTTTTCACGCACTAACCGAAATGAGTCAACTGGGTCTGACCGGCCAGCCGTCTGGCGGCCTCAGAGCCGCAGCAGCCCCGCGGCGAGCGACTCACGCAATCCGGCGGGCGGCTCCTGGTAGCCCTCGTCCCACAACGCACCGGGAAAGCCGCCGGCCGCGAACGCAGTGTTGAGATCGTCGACGAACCAGATCGCGGGCCCCACCTTCCCGTCGATTCCGGGGCCGGGCAGGTCGATGCCGTAGGGCGCGTCGCCGCTGATGTTCGCCTTGTGGAGCTCGTCGGGCGCGTAGTCGAGCTGGAACGGGATGCCGGCGTCCCGGCGCGCGGTGTCCCTGAGGTACGCGGCCTGCTCGGCCTCGTAGTAGGAGCGCGAGCCGCCCCGCTCGGCCCACTCGAGCTGCACCACCAACGGGTCCGCGAGCACGCTGGCCGGCCAACCCGGCAATTCCCCGACGAGCCACACATCGCCCACCTGCCGGATCCACGCGCTGATCGTCATCGGGAACGGCGCGAACGTCACCTCCAGCCAGTCGGCCAGCGCGGGCGCGCCCGGCGACGGGGGAACGTGGGCGCGACACGGCGTCCCCTCGTCGTCGTTCTCCTCCGCACGGAAGCCCCGCGCCTGCAGCCGCTCAACGAGCGTCTCGACGTTCCTGCGGGCACGGTCGGCGAACTCGCGCGCCACCGCCTCGGCGTCCTCGCGGTACGGGGCGTCGAAGACCCGTAGGCCAAGACCGCGCAGGTTGCGCCATACGTCGTCGGGATCACCGGACACGTACCGGGCGTGGAAGCTCACCACGGCCACCATCCTTGCAGAGAGTCACCAGCGTCGGCGGCGAGGTCTCGGTTGCCGACTCAGCTGGCGATCCGCAACGTTGTCAAGCAGCCGCGGCCGCTGGGCTCGGCGACCATCGCGATCAATGGCACGACACAGACCTTCGCCCCGCCATCCCCGCCGAGAAACAGGCCATCCTCGCGCGTATCTCGTTGACGTGGCGCGGGCGTACCTCCAGGTTGGTGACCTGCGCGGGGCTGCCCGCGCCCTGGTGGACGCAGACAGTGTCGCGCCGGCTGAGGTTCGGTGCCGGCCGTTGGCGCGTACCGTGATCGCCGAGGTTGCTCGCGCGCAGCCGGCGCCGGCCGGCGTGGCGCGACTGGCGACGTTGGTCGGCCTCACCCGCTGACTGGCCGGCTGCTCCGGCGCAGGACGATGGTGCGTGGCTACGCCGAAGCGTCATGATGCGCGGTCCTGACCCCGGTGCCCGGCATCGCGGTCAGGACCGCAGCCCGGGTCCTGCTCGACCGGCGACGGAAGCAGCTTCGCCGCCCCGCGGACTCACAGAATCGTTGTCAGCACACCTCCATCGACGCGTACCGCCGATCCGTTGATTGCCGATGCGGCGGGACTGGCGAGGAAGGTCACGGTGTTTGCGATCTCATCTGGTTCGATGAAGCGTCCCAGTAGGGAGGTCTGGTTGGCGCCGATGATCGCCACTTTCAGGTCGTCCTCGAGGAGGGATTGAGCATCAGCCAGCGACCTGACCGTTTCGGCGACGCCGGCGGAATATGTGGGGCCGCCCAGCACCGAGTTGACGGTCACCGCAGTGCCCTTCGTAAGCTTCGCCAGGCCGTTGCCCACTGCGAGCATCGCCGTCTTGGACGTGCCGTAGTGAAGCATGTCGGCGGGAATGTTGACGCCCGACTCGCTGCTCACGAACACGATCCGGCCCCACCCCCGATCGAGCATTGCCGGCATGAGGTGCCGCGCAAGCCGGACCCCGCTGAGCACGTTCACCTCGAAGTAGAGCCGCCAGTCCTCGTCGGAAATGAGGTCGAAAGGTTTGAGCTCAAAGAGCCCGACGTTGTTGATGAGAATGTCAACGGTGGGCAGTTCGTCGCACAGCCTGTCGACGTCATCGGCAACGGAGAAGTCGGCTTGGATACCAGTGACGGATACGCGGGGCGTCTCCCGACGCAACACGTCGACAGCCTCGGCCAGCTTTTCCGGGTCGCGGCCGTTGAGGACCACGTTGACACCCTCGCCGGCCAGGGCCTTCGCGGTTGCGTAACCGATGCCTTGACTGGATCCGCTGATGAATGCGGTCTTGCCGCTGAGCTGCAGGTCCACGTGCTGTTCTCCTAGTGAGTGGTCGCCGACTGGTGCCAGAACGGTGCACCTGCCCAACGTCGGCAGGCGTTCCTCTCGACCTTGCCGCAGACCGATGAGCATCTGATGAGCATCTGATGAGCACGGCGTCAGTGGCTGACGCTGGTGTGGTCGGACCGTTGGTACGTGCGGCCACGGCCGATTGATCTGACTGCGACGAAAGTCCCGCCTCGGGGGTTCCTGGGTCTGCCGTACCGAGCCGTGGTGTTGACCCACCCGCAACCGGGCGCTCCGCACGGCGGCTGCGGATACCGCCTCCGCACTCCAAATTGTGGGTCGGTGCCGTTGTGAACGACGGCGGTTTGGCCGGATCGTTCATCGCTGGGCGCCACCCGGGCGACTGGCCGCTGCCGGCGGCGACCCGATCCTGGCGGCAGCGGCAACCATCTCGGTAGCCCCGGCGTTACGCGCCTCTGCCCGGGACCGGCGATTCGTGGCGGTGTGACGTTGATGTCGAATCGCGTGGAGGGGGATGCGCGCGGATCGCGGCTAGAAGCGGAAGGCGAGCGAGGGTACGAGGATTGCGCGGGCGGCTCGTCGCTGGATCAGGCTGTGTTGTGCTGGCCGATGACCGGAGGGGTGATGGTGCACTCCCCTCGCCCGCGATGCCGTGGTGACCTTGGCCCAGCGTGCCTAGCGCCGAGCCATTCCCGACGAGTTGCGCCTGCTCGCCGGCCGCATCGGCATCAACCTGGCTGCATAACTGCCGGTAATCACGACATCGTCATCTCGTCCTACTGTCCGGTTTGGAACGTGAACGCGTCCTGATAGTCGACGCGGCAACGGTCGCTCCTGAGCAGCTGGGCCTCTACCGGAGGAGGCGGGGATGGGCGGTCCGTCGGGTGGCGCGCTGGCGGGAGCGGCGGTCGATCGGAGACTGCGGCGATCGTGGAGGTGTGACGTCAAGGTCGGATCGTGTGAAGGGTATTGCATGCCGCACCGGACTTTGGTCCCGGTAGCTGGCCGACCGCGAACTGACAACGCGACCGTTTCCGGTTGCCCGAGCGACGTAGCTTGGAGGACGGTGCCTCCTGATCGATGGCATGCCCGACTCACCGTTGGACGAGGAGAGCTGTGGACGCGAATTCGGTTACTGCCATCTGCGCAACTGTGATCGCCGTCGCTTCACTTGTGGTTTCGATTACGGAGGCAAGAGCAAGCCGAAGGCACAACTTCCAATCGATTCGTCCATTGTTGAGCCTGGACTGCCTCCGGTTGAATAGCGGCCTGGCCGGCATTCGAATCCGAAATGCCGGCCTTGGCCCGGCTATCATTCGGGTAACTACGCTGTATCTCGACGGCGATGAAGTCGGGCCGTGGGAGAAGCAGGTTGTCGATCCACTGCGCGGCACGTTCGCGGTCTGGCCAAACTTCTCAACCCTTCGCCCAGGTAAGCCCATCCCGGTTGGCCAGGAACTGATGATCCTTGCGGTAGAGGACTACCAGCCAGCGAGAGATGCCGAATTTTGGACGGCGGTGACCCAGCGGATCAGGATTCATGTGCAGTATGAATCGATATATGGCAACGAGCGGCAGGAGGCGTGGTTCGAAGGGTCCCCCCGTCATCAGATTGAACTTCCTTCGCACGAAAGGGATGATGCGGAATCTTCGATAAATAACGATGCGCAAACCGAGCCAAGCCAATATCTGTAGTGGCTGCCGCCACTCGTACACACTCTCGGTGTACCGTCCGAGGTGCGGGGGCAGCAGGGTGTGGCCGCTGTCCTGGTCCTCTACCTGGGGGTTGGCGAAGGCATGGTGACGAAGCCGGACACCATCGGTGCCAGGATCCGTTACTGGCGGATGCGCCGGGGTGGCATGACCCAGGCCGTCCTCGCCGGGCTCGCCGGTGTCACCCAGTCCTACATCTCGCAGGTCGAGTCGGGCCGGAAGACCATCGATCGTCGCTCCACTCTCGTCACTCTCGCCGCCGCGCTTCAGGTCACCGTGGCCGACCTGCTGGGCCAGGGCACCGAGTCCGGTGATCCGGCCCGTGAGAGCGCCGCCGAGTGTGTTCCGGCGATCTGGTCAGCCCTAATCGAGATCGAGGACGGCGAGCGCCGCCCGTCGACCTTCACCAAGGACCACCTGGCGCGCGAGGTCGCGCGCGCCGAGCAGCTTCGCACCTCCTGCAACTATCCGGCGATGGCTCGCATGCTGCCCAGCCTCCTGCTAGAAGCCGCCGCCGTAGGCGGCACCGTGCTCGTCCAGGTCGCCTACCAGGCCGCCACCTGCCTGCGGAACCTCGGCTACCGCCATTTGGCCCTCAACGCCGCCCGGTTTTCCGGGGCGGTCGCTGACGACACCGAAGATCCGGCATGGATCGCGGCCTCGCGCTTTGCCTATGCGCAGAGTCTGCCGATCGAATCAGCACCGGTCGCGGCCCGCGCCGCCGACCGGTCACTGATCGAGCTGCAAGCTGACGCCGCCGATGAGCGGGTGCGACAGATGCTCGGGCAGCTCCACCTCTCGGCGGCGCTGACCTCGGCGGTGAGTGGACGCCTGGACGTCGCGCGCGACCACCTTGCAGAGGCGGCTCGCGAAGCGGCGACCCTCGGGGATCCGGCCGATGGTGCGGGCTTCAACGGCTGCGGGTTCGGACCAACCAATGTCGGGCTGTGGGAGATGTCCATCGCCGCCGAGCAGGGCGAGTCGGGCCGGGTCATCGAGCTGTCTCGGACGGTCCGACCGCAGGTGCTCGCAGCGTCAATCCGCCAGCAGTCCTACTGGCTCGACCTCGGTCGCGCCCTGGCGGACGGCGGTCGTCGGGACGTCGAAGCCCTCGCCGCATTCGTGCAGGCCGAGCGAGCCGCACCGATCCCGTTCGCGATCAACCCCCTCGCCCGCGATGCCCTGGTGACCCTGGCCCAGCGCGCGCAACGTCGAGCCATCCCCGACGAGCTGCGCCTGCTCGCCGGCCGCATCGGCATCAACCTGGCCGCATAACTGCCAGTAATCACGCCATCACCAATCCGCTCTACTGTCCGGTTTGGGACGTGGGAGTCCCGACGGCCTGGTGCGGCAGTGGTTGATAGCGAGCCGTCCGGCCTCTACCGGAGGAGGCGGGGATGAGCGGTCTGGACGACACCGTTCTGGACAACAACGGTGAAGCGGCCGAGCGGGAGGCTGCCAAGCAGCGCCTCCTGGCCCAGGCCGAGGCGGACCGCGTACCCGTAAACGACACGACCCGTGCGGTCCCGGACCGGCGGTGGCGGCGTGACCAACGATGACGTCCCGATCGGCCGCCGCGTCGCCCGCTGGCGGGTCCGGCGGTCGATGACCCAGCAGATGCTCGCCGACCGGCTACGCAGGTCGAAGAGCTGGGTGGACAAGGTGGAGCGCGGCGTGCGCGCCCTGGACCGGTACTCGGTGATCCAGGAGTTGGCCCACGTTCTGCGGGTCGACCCGGAGGTGCTGCTCGGCCAGCAGCGGCCAACGCCGGCCGGCCCTCTGGACGGGGTGGACGACATCCGAGCCGCGCTCGCCTGCTACGACACCTCGCAAGCCCCACAGGAGACGGACGAGCTGAGAAGGCAGGTCGGGTACGCCTGGTTGAGCTACCAGCACGCGCACTACGGGCAGTTGGTGCGGGTGTTGCCGGGTCTGCTCGACGCCGCCCAGGCGACGCGATCACAAGAGTCGCTGGTGCAGGCGTACCGGATCACCTCGTCGCTGCTGGTGAAGCTCGGCGAGGCCGACCTCGGCTGGCTGGCCGCCGACCGGGCGATGTCCGCCGCTGGCGACGACCCGATCCTGGCCGCAACGGCGACCATCTCGGTAGCCCAGGCGCTCCGCGCCTCCAGCCGCGACCACCTGGCCCTAACAGCGGCCCTAACCGCCGCCAACCGCATCACCCCCACACCAGCCCACCCCCGTGATCATGAGGTTGACGGACTTCATGAAGATCAAAGCCACCGTCAACCTCATGATCACCGGGGCGGAGGCAGGGTCGCACCGCATCGGTCGGGGGGGAGTGGGCCGTGGGTGGGACGCTGCTGCTCCAGGCTGCCCTGGCCGCCGTCGGTTGCGGCGAGAGCCGCCGCGCCGACGAGCTGACCGACCGGGCCGCGGCCGTCGCCGCCAACCTTCGGGGGTACGACGATCAGCACCACACCAGCTTCGGGCCGATCGCCGTCGAGCTGGCGCGGGTGCTGGTGGCGGCCTCACGGGGTGACGCCGTTGAGGCGGTGCGGCGACATCCGGTGATTGTGCGGCGGGAGGCGTGGCGGCGGTTGCCGGCCGAGTACCGGGGCGCGTATCTGGTGGATGTCGCGCGGGCGTACCTCCAGGTGGGTGACGTGCGCGGCGCTGCCCGCGCAGTCGTGGACGCGGACAGCGTCGCGCCGGCTGAGGTCCGGTGCCGGCCGTTGGCGCGTACCGTGATCGCCGATGTTGCCCGCGCGCAGCCGGCGCCGGCCGGTGTGGCGCGACTGGCCAACCTGGTCGGCCTCACCCGCTGACCGACCTACCTGTTGGTTGCGGCTTGTCTCACCTCGTCGCCAGCACGCGTCGGCCGTTGGCGAGCCGGGCGCTCTTGGCCTGCTCGTAGCGTTCGATGTCGGCGGAGCGGGTCGCGATCGTGCGCTGTTGGTGCTCCACCATCGCGGCTTGCCAGATCGTCACGAGATCCGTGCTGTCCTTGCACGCGACGTCGGCTACCGCGGTCCGGCGCTCCACGTCGCTGGGATGGTCGGTGCTCCACTTCGGGTCGTCATTGGCCTGCCAGGGGTCGGCGTAGGTGAACCCCTTGTCAGCCATGCACGTCGACCAGGCCCGGAAGGCGGCCTGAACGCGACTGTCCTGTTCTGCCTGTTGGCCGGCTCGGAGGGCCATGTCGTACAGGAGCGATTCGCCGACCGGTGGCGCGCCTTCGGTCAGGCGCCGGCTCGCCTCGCCGAGGCAGCCGCCCTCAGGGATCCGGCCGCCGGCCGGCTCGGGTCCGTCGGTGCCGAACCGGGTGCCGGTCAGTGCCAGCGCCGTCCTTTCCGGAGGCGGTGGAGGCTTGTCCTCAGCCGCCTCACCGCCGGGTGCGGCGTGGTAACCGAGGCGCTGCGCCTGGTCGTGCTTGACCAGCCCGTACAACCCGTCGCGTGTGGCAGCCGGGTCGGTGTGGTGCGGATCCGGCGGCCGGTAGGAGATGCCGAGCCGGCGCATGCAGGCCACGACAAGTTTCGCCTCGGCCCGCTGGAGAAGCAGGTCCTCATCCCCGGACGGAAACAGTCGGTCCAACGGAAGGCTCGTGGTCGCCACCGGTGCTGGCCCTGCGGCCCGCCGCGCGGGCCCGCTCGAGTCACAGGCGGCCCCGGCACCGACGGTCAGACAGGCCAGCACCAGGGCCGCGAATTGCCTATGGATTGTGGGCATGAAGACCTCGCTCAGGGTGGAGGGGCCCGCGTCGCCCGCTACCTCACGGCCGACGCGAGCCCCTCGATGCGGTCCTAGGGGCGGCAGCGGGTTTGCGGTTGGCCGGCCCAGACAAAGCAGAACGAGTCGAATCGGTCGTTCCAGTCGTTCCCGTTCTGGTCCCGGTCCAGCGTCAGGTTCAGGGCCTCGTCGGACTGGCCGCTGTTTGCCTTCTGGCGCCAGAAGTAGAGGCCCTGGTAGTTCTCGTGCTCGAAGAGGCGGACCGGGTTCACCGGGTCGTAGTTGCGCAACGAGCTGACGTTGTCGTGCAGCGAGCAGTCCGAGGTGCAGGCAGCCACGAACGACCATTGCCGAAAGTTCGCAGTGGTCGAGAGGGTGTCGTAGCGACCGGCGCGCAGGTCGTTGTTCTGCCACATGCACAGTTCGCCGCTCTCGCACACGCCGTTGCGCGACGTCGCCGCCTGGGCCGGGCTGGCCACGGCCAGGAGCCCGCCGGCCGCCAGCGCCAACGCACCGAAGAACGCCAGGATTTGTCGCTTCATGAGTCTCCTTAGCTGGGGGATCTTTCCGCCGGAGCTGAGTGGTTGTGCTGGTGGCACCGGTGTGGACGGCGTCAGTCAACCTCGGGGATAGCGGCGCAGCCGAGACATTCGAACCAGTTCGAATCTCGACCCTGTCCCGCGTTCCCGGGTTGCCGCTGAGGGTCCGCCCGGGTTTGGTGAGGGGCGCCCAGGTGCGTCCGCGCGGGGGTGGTCGGTGGGCGGCCGTTGGCGCGTACCGTGATCGCCGAAGTTGCCCGCGCGCAGCCGGCGCCGGCCGGCGTGGCGCGACTCGCCACGCTGGTCGGGCTCACGAGATGAAAGGTCGCCGTCCTGCTATGCGCGGCCGACCCAGGTGGCGACGCACGCCTCGTTGCCCTCGGCGTCGGCCAGGACCCACCACATGGGTGCGTGCGCGTCGGAGACCAGGTTGCCGCCGAGGGCCAGGGCGGCGGCGATGCGAGCCTCTGCCTGATCGTGCGCGACAGGTCGCATGGATTGCGGCAGATTCTCGCGTCTGGTCTTGGTTTGGACGCTGCGGTGTCGGTCAGCCATCTCCGCCAGGCCGTGGCGGATGCTGCTCCTGGGTCAGCTTCTCCGTCAATCGTGTCGGCCCGGTGCTACGGTTCGGCCCGTGCTGAAGGTGCTTGTCAGCGGATGCTTGCAGGGGCGGGCGCTGCGTTACAACGCGACATATGTGCCGGTGAACTCGCTGATCTGGGACCGCTGGTCGGCCGAAGGACGCCTCGTGCGGTTCTGTCCGGAGGTCGCGGTGGGATTCCCGATTCCTCGCCCGCCCGCCGAGATAGTAGGGGGGACTGCGGGGGACGTTCTCGCGGGTTCCGCGCGGGTTGAAGAAGCCACCGGCGCAGACGTCACCAACCTGTTTAGGCTCGCCGCTCGACGAGCACTGGATCGGGCGGTGGAGGCAGGCGTCGCGCTCGCGATCCTTGTCGACGGCAGCCCAACCTGCGGCAGTAGCGTGATCTATGACGGCTCGTTCACCGGGCGTACCGTGCCCGGACGGGGAGTAGCCGCAGAGGAACTGCTACGTCACGGCATACCGGTGTTCCACGAAGGGCAGCTTGCGCAAGCCGCAGCGATGCTCGCTGACCTGGAGAAGTCAGAGCGCTGCACCGGGTAGCGAGCCCAGCGCCGTCAGCGGTCGGTAAGTCGGCCACAGGTCCGGAAGATGTCTCTCATCTTTCACGACCACCGTGCACATTCGACGTCGAGGCGTGGGTCGGTACGCACCCAGACTTCGCCCCCGACGGCCCCAGCCGGGGCGTCGACCCGTTCGAGCCCGAGGAACTCGATCAGTTGGAGAAGTTCGGCTCGTTCGGCCCGGTCATCGTCGACATCATGCGAGTCGAAGAAGACGTAGTACTTGTCGCTCGGGTCGACGATGCCGGAATCTGCCCAGATCCGTCCGACTTCTTCGATCGCCGCTGCTTCCGTCGTGAACGTGGCGGCGCGGGCGGCACCGCGGGTCTCCGGCGACGCGTCGAGGTCGGAGAGGTCGGAGAACCACTGACCGAAGTGGTCGAGGCCGGCATATCCGTTCTCGAAGAACAGCATCGCGCTCGGAAGGTAGCGGTTGGCCCTCTCGACCCGGAGGTGTTCCGACCGAGGTTGGTCCGCATCCTTGATCCGGGAGATCACACCCAGACGGGGCATGAGTACCAGACTCTGCCTCGCCGCTTCGTCAGTGATGGTGTAGGTGTCAGACTCTCGACCCTGGAAGAACGCGGAGAACGCCACGTAGGCCTCCTGCGGGTCGCCCACGGAGACGTGTTGATCGTTGCCATCACCGACGGCGAAGACGAACTGCTTCGGTCCGGGACTGTAGGGGCGGGCCATGTGCGTCCTTCGGTCACGTGGGATAGATCCGCCAGCGTAGTGGACCGAGGGGACATGTCCGCGGCCCTGATCAGAGGCGTGCTGTGCGCGCTTACCCTGCGCCAGCGACCAGCCGCCCGCAAGCCCTGAACCAGACCGCGATCGAGCGGGGTTTCCGGGAACGTGAGGTTCGGGCATGTACCTGGGCACTGCTGGAGGGGAGATTCGGCAATGCTGGTAACTGGTTATCTCGGCGCGGTGCTCATCGGTGCTCTCGTCGGCCTGCTCGGCCGACTCATCCTGCCGGGGAGGCAGCGGATCGGTTTCTTCGCCACGTTCGTCATCGGCGTCGGCTCGGCGGTGCTGGGCACCGTGGTCGCCAGGGCGCTTGATATCGACGACGGAGCCGGCGTGAAGGTGTGGGTGCTGCGCTGGGACTGGGTCGTGCTCGCGATCCAGGTCGGCGTCGCGATCATCGCCGTGGCGCTGGCGAACATGCTCACCTTCACCCGGCTTGCCGGCGGCGACGAGAAGCCCCGTCGGCGGGTCCGCCGCAGCCAGGCCAAGGGCTGAACGAGCGAGCCCCCCGGGGGCCGCAACGTGCGCTGCCCTGTCGTCGGCTGTCCCAGCCGACCTGTCCGGGATGCCAGCGGAGGGACCACCCGTCCGAGTGGTCCCTCCGCTGGTTTGCTGGTGAGTGGCTAAACTTCCGGTTGGCAGTTCCTGTGCTCTGCTGCGGCGGGCGCAGCCTCGGGAGGGTGTTCCCGCACCCTCTCGAGGGCCCGCCCCATCAGACGGCGCCTACTCGCAGAAGACCCGCACTGTGGCATCGGGTGAATCCACCTCCACTGTCATCTCGTCGAGGTGCTCCACGAGCGCCTCCAACTGCTCGGGCTTGAGCTGCGTCAGGTCGATCGGCACACCCGAGTCGCTGAGTGAGGCATTGGCCTTGGCCAGGGCCTGCGGCGGGACCAGCGCCGCCAGCCGTACGCCGGCGCGCAGCAGTTGCAGTGGCACCCGTACGTTGACCCGCGACGGCTCGCCGTTGTCGGTGGCGTCCACCAGCACCCGCAGGTACTTCACCTTGCCCTTCGGCCGGGCGTCGTGACTCGCCGTCGCCGGTGCCTGGTCCCGTTCGAGTGCGGCGATGAGCTGCTCCGCCTCGTCGGCGGTGATTTTGCCGGCGGCCAGCATGTCGAGGATGTCCTTGCGTTGTTCGGTCATTCGAACCTCTCCTATCGGATAGCCACGAGCACGGCCGTGCGGCAGTGCTCGATGTCGAAGCGGGCGCCGGGCAGCGCCGAGATGACACGCCAAACGGCGCCGAGTGCCCGCACCACACCGATGCGGAACACGACGCAGGCCACGATCGCCGCCAACACGACCAGGACCACGACCGGGAAGAGCAGAAGCGCCACAGGGAGCACCGGAACCCAGACGCGGATGGGCCGGCGGTCCGGGCGGTTGACCTTGACGGTCACCAACTGCGGCATCACGGCCGGCCGTCCAACTCGGCCAACGCCTGCTGTGCGGTGATCTCACCGCGGCGCAACCGGTCGATGACGTCGGCTCGCGAGGGCGCCGGGTCGGTCTCGACGAAGTCGAGCATCTGCGTGATCCGGTTGAGCCGGGACTTGATCGTCGGGTAGCTCACCCCGAAGATGCGTTCCATCTCCTTGATCGAACCGTGGCAGCGCACGAACGCCGTGACGAAGACCTGATCATCGACGTTGAGCTGAGCCAGTTGCGGTGGCTCGAACTCGCCCTCGATCGCGACGCCGTTGCTCGCCAGGCGCACCCGCTCGACGACGAACGGCTGCCCCCGCGTCAGGCTGGTGAGTTCCTGCCAGTCCATCGCCTGTTCTGTCATATGTAATGTGTAACTCAGAAATCTTTAACTTCCAAGAGCTGGACCTTAATTTTCTTAAGATGCGCTCTCGTGATCATGGCTCGGTGGCAGGAGCAGGCCGTCGGTATGATGCGGGGATGGGCAGGTTCCTGGCGCTCTTCAACGGCGCGGCTGACGAGGCCGACAAGGCCGACCTCACCGAACAGCAGCAGACCGAGTTCATGGACGCGTGGGCGTCGTGGGCGCAGGCCAACGAGAAGGCCATCGTCGACCCCGGCGCTCCCCTGTACGCAAAGAAGCTGGTCACGGCGCGCGGTGTCGAGGACTTCACCGATTCCCTGATCGCCTACACCATTGTGGAAGCGGGCTCGCACGACGAGGCGGTCCAGATCTTCTCCGGGCACCCGCACCTGGCGCTGTTCGCCGGAAACTCGATAGCGGTCCTGGAGTGTCCGCCGCCGCCAAGCTGACACTCAACGCCGCTCGTCGGGGACGATTAGGCTGCCCGACCGCGGGTTCGCGCTGCGCCTCGCCGGCGGTCGGCACGATCCACTCGCCTTCACGGAAGTCGGGGTGTCTCGGCTCCGTAGACACCCCGACTTCACGAAACCCGAGTCGATCATTTGCCGCCGACGCAGCCGCGCCTATGCGCCCAGGATGGCCTTGAGGGCCGTGTCGAGTGCCTGGTCTGCCGGCACGGGTACGTCGGGGATCACTCCGACGCCCTCCCAGTTGGTGCCGGTGACGCTGTTGATGGTGCGCGCGGTCGGCACGGTCACGAGGATGTGTTCGGTGACCGGGTGGCGGGCCGTCGGATGCGCGCCGCCACGCGTCGTCTCACCGACGACGACCGCCCGGCCGTGCGCCTGAAGGGTGTACGCCACATCCTCGCCCCCGGAGAACGTCATCGCGCTGGTGAGCACGTGGACCGGGCGGTCCGCGTAGCGGGGCGCGGGCAGGTGCGCTGTCGTCCAGAACTGGCGGGTGGCGCCGGTGGACCGCTCGTAGAAGTCGTTGAGGTGCACCTGGTCGTCGCGGAAGAAGTAGCTGCACCACATCGCGGCTCCCTCCGGTGTTCCGCCGGAGCAGGCGCGCAGGTCCAGGATGAGCGCTGAGCTGAGGGCGACCAGTTGCATGGCCGCGCCGATCGCGGCGGCGCCTTCGTCGGCGTACGCGATGCGCCGCACGTCGATGAGCCCGACGTTGCCGTCCAGGTGCTCGACCCGGCGAATCCCCTGGTTCTCCGCCCTGAGCAGCGCGAGGAAGGCGGCCCGCCCGCCGTCTTCGTCCGCTGGATCCAGCGACTGCGGCTGGTCCGACCACAGCAGCCGCAGATGCTTGTCCGGGCACACCTTCTGAAGGTGAGCGGTCACCGTCTCGCAGAGCGCCGGCCCGTCCAGGTTGTCGTACTCGCCTGCCACGAGACGGCGCCGGATCGCGGCGTCGATGTCCGCGACCTTCTCAGGAAAGACGTACCCCGCCTCGATCCGGTCCAGGGCCTGCCCGATTATCTGTTCGTTTGAGAGCACGGCGGGCCACGGTAGACCGCAAACAGCCTTATGGCCACCGGGTTTCGCACTGACCCAGGTGCCACGAGGTGTGGCCGCGCTGTCAGGTGTCAGCGCGTCGCCGTCGTTCTCTCCGCACGAAGCCCACGGCCACGAGGAGCAACCCAACCGCGATCAATCCGCCGGCCAGGTACCGAAGGGCTGGTTGCACCTCCGGCCAGGCGAACTGCACTGCGGCGATCAACACGAAGAATGCGAGTACGACCAGCGCACCTGTTGCTTGACGACGCAGCATCGTGAACCTCCCCCTGCGAACTTCCGCGGCTTCCTCAATCCCGCTGCTGCCGCCGGCGACGCAGCAGGTGCACGAGCACGGCAGCCAGAACCAGGATGATGATCACGGCGGATGTGCCCACGAATGCGTCCGGATTGCGCTCGCCGACGGTGCTGGCGAGCATGTACCCGATGATGGTGCCCAAGACCATGAGGAGTATGCCGAGAGTCCGTCGCTTCACTGGCCTCACTCCTTCGGGGACTCCCACCTGACCCTCTTGTTGTGCTCGAAGTTCTCGTCGGCCAAACCTCCGACGTCGCGTCACCGTGCCGACGGTACGAAGCCGGCAACGACCACCCCTCGCTTTGGCAGCAGCAGGTGCGGGAGTGATTCGAGCGGCGACGAGCGAGTTCTGGCTCAGGAGCGCGGCAGCATGCCCACGAGCGACGTGATGATCGCGAGTCGCAGGGCTGACCGCAGGTCGACATGGTGGACCGCGAGCGCCGGCTCGGACTCGTAGACGGCGAGCAGGCTCGGTGGCGGCGACGTGTAGGCGGACAGCGCGCCACCCATGATCAAGGTGTTCAGGCAGAACAGTTCGGCGTTGTCGCCGACCTCGGGCAGGTGCCGCCGGACGAGGCTGGCCATCACCGCGAGCTTGCCCAGTGCGGCCCGCTTGTGCCGGCGGGCCACCTCGACCGAGACGTTGTGCTCGAGCACCCCGCCCTGCGCGCCGAAGAGATCGCAGAGCACCGTCTGGGCGGCGAGCGACCGGCTGAGCACGTCTGCCACCTGCTCCGCCCGTTCCAGCGCGGACCCGCTCAGGTCGACGCCGTGGGCCAGCTCCTGCTCCAGCTCGGCCAGCCAGGTCGTCGTCCGGTCGTCCAGCAGGTCGAGCAGGATCGCCTCGCGGGACTCGAAATAGCGCAGCACGGCCGTCTTGGCCAGACCGACCCGCCGGCTCAGCTCGTTCAGGGTCACCTCGGCCACCGGCATCTCGTCGAGCATCGCCGAGGTCGTCTCCAGGATTGCCCGGCGCCGGACCGCACGCTGCTCCTCGCTGCGCGCCCGCTGGAACGTCATGACGCCAACCCTAGCTTAGGTACCGGCGGTCCCTTGACAGCGTACCGCCGGTACCTTACCGTTTCAGCATAAGTTACCGGCGGTACCTAAGGGAGCCTGAGATGAACTGGACCGAGCAGCAGATTCCGCGCCAGGACGGCCGGGTGGCAGTGGTCACCGGCGCCAACACCGGGCTGGGCTTCGAGACGGCCCGGCGGCTCGCCGAGCGCGGGGCATCGGTCGTGCTGGCCGTGCGCGACACGGAGAAGGGCAGGCTGGCCGCCGCCCGGATCAACGGCGACGTCTCCGTACGGGAACTGGATCTGGCCTCGCTGGAATCGGTGCGCGCCGCCGCGGCCGGCCTGCGCGCCAGCCACCCGCGGATCGACCTGCTGATCAACAACGCCGGCGTGATGTACACCCCGAGGCGGACCACCCGCGACGGCTTCGAGCTGCAGTTCGGCACCAACCACCTGGGCCACTTCGCGCTCACCGGCCTGCTGCTCGACCTGCTGCTGCCCGTGCCCGGCTCCCGGGTGGTCACGGTCAGCAGCAACGGCCACCGCATCCGTGCCGCCATCCACTTCGACGACCTGCAATGGGAACGTTCCTACGGCCGGGTCGCCGCCTACGGCCAGTCGAAGCTCGCCAACCTGATGTTCACCTACGAGTTGCAGCGTCGGCTCGCCGCGCACGGCACCACCGTCGCGGTGGCCGCACACCCCGGCATCTCCAACACCGAACTGCCCCGCAACGTCCCGGCGGTCGTCCGCCGACCGCTCACCTGGCTCGCCCCGGCGATCACCCAGCCCGCGACGGCGGGCGCGCTGCCCACCCTGCGGGCCGCCACCGACCCGTCCGTCCTCGGCGGGCAGTACTACGGCCCCGACGGCCTGGCCGAGTCGCGCGGCTACCCGAAGCTGGTCGCGTCCAGCCCCGACTCCTACGACGTCAGCGTGCAGCAACGTCTCTGGGCCGTCTCGGAAGACCTCACCGGCGTGCGGTTCCCGCTGGTTCGGGCAGCCGTCGCGGCGTGACCGCGCCACAGGGCCGGCACGTGGCCGGGGCGCGGCCAAGGAACTCACAGGCGGCGGCCCGGCGGCGGTCAGGGGGTCAAGGAGTTGTTCCGCCGGGCCATTGTGTCGCGGACGGTGAAGACGACGAGCGAGAGCGGCACGAAGACCCAGAGCTGAAGCACGGTGTAGCGGCGCAGTTCCCGGTTGATGTCGACGCCGGTCAGTTCGGCGTCGAGGGCACCGCGTCGCATCAGCATGAGCGCGTACGCGGACAGCGGTGCGTAGTTGAGACCTGCGCCGGTCAGCCACAGGCCGAACGCCCGGCCGCCGAGGTCGTTCGACGACGACAGCAGCCAGCTGCCCCACGTCACCATGACAACCACGCCGACGAGGAATTCGGCCAGAATGATCCACCGTCGGCGGGTGGTTCCTCGGCTGCCGTACATGTCGACGGCCGCCAGACGACGAACGTTCACCGGAGCGATGGTGCCACAATCCCTTTGCAGGCCACGGATATCCTCTCGGCCATGGCTGAGTACCGCAACCCCACAGGTGTCTCGGCGTTGAGGGCTGCACTGACGGCAGTCATGTGCGGAATCCTGGTGACCGGTATCGGCGTCACCGTCATTTGGGATGGTCGAGGTTGGCCGGGGGAGGTCTACACGACCGCCAGGCTGATCAGCTCATCTGAGACGCCGTTACGCGCGAACCGCCAGGGGACGTACTACGAATTCCAGTACGCCGTACCCGATGGACGGCAGGTCGTCCTCAGTGAGATGGTCACCAGCAGCGGCTCCCTCTACCGTGACGGTGACTCCGTCACGGTCCTCTACTCGCCGGATGCCCCGGAGCAGGGCCGGCTGTGGGTGTCCCGAGGCGGGGCGGAGTTTCTGCCCGCGCTCGGCGGAATAGCGCTCGCGATCGTCGGGCTGTGGGGCGTCATCCACGAGCTTCTCAAACGGCGCCGCCGACGGCAGGTGACCGCCCGGGCGTAGGTCGGGCCGCCTCAAGATTCTGCTAGTCGCGGCCGACCCAGGTGGCGACGCACGCCTCGTTGCCCTCGGCGTCGGCCAGGACCCACCACTTGGGTGCGTGGGCGTCGGAGACCAGGTGGCCGCCGGCGGCCAGGGCGGCGGCGATGCGAGCCTCCGCCTGATCGTGGGGGACGGCTATGTCGAGGTGCATGTGGTTGCGTTGTGGGCGCGCCTCGTCCATCGGTTGCAGACCGAAGCCCGGGCCGCGGCGCGACGGGTCGAACAGGTAGTCGTCGCCGATCTGCCGGTAGCCGAGCAGCGCCTGCCAGAACGGCAGCACGTCCGCGCCGGCGAGTGCGTCGAGGGTGATGTTGATGAGTTGGACGGCGGTCGGGTCGGCGGGGATGTCCAGCTCCTTGGCGGCGGCCGAGATGCGCCGGGCCAACGCGATGTCGCGCCGGGTCAGGCTCACGGTGACGCCGGTGTCGCGCAGGTCGACGCTGAGGTGTTGCTGCTGGGCCTCGTCGGCGAGCCGGCCGATCTCGTCGACGAGCGCGATGCCCTTGGCCAGTGAGCCGGTCGGGAAAGAGGCCGAGACCAGGTGGTAGAGGCAGCGCCAGTCCTCGACACCGTCGGCCGCGTGGAAATCAGCGGCCCTGATCTGCGCAGTCATGGCAGCGAACCTAACATCGGTGGTGTTGCGCCCTCAGTGCCGCGACGGCTCGGGCAGGTGTTCGCGCGCCCACTCGGCGAACGTGGTGAGCGGAATGCCGAGAGCGCGCGCGTACCCGAGGCGGGCGGGTTGCCCGGCCACGTGCATCTGCTCGTGGGAGATGCCGGCCCACTCCGGCATTCCTGCGGCGACCGCCTCCTCCTCGGTCATGTCCGGCGCGGTCACCTCGACGCCAGGGAAGCGATCGGATCGGCGTTGGGCCGTCGCGGGCGACCGCGCTCTGTCGATCATGGAGTTGTGGTGCCGGTTTGGCAGTGGACCGCCGCTTTTGTGGCCCACCACGACTCCATGATCGACCGGCCGAGACGGTTGGACGGCGAGGCGTGGTGGCCCGGGCGGGTGGGCGTCAGGGTGTGGCGGGCTGGGGTGCGGGGGTGAACGGGGCAAGGAGCAGATCGATGAGGCGCCGCCTGGCGTCCTCGTCGCCGCTCAACCGCAGCGCGCCCGACTCCACCGCCGCCGCCATGGTGATCTCCTGGCCACAGACGGCCCGGAGGGTGCCGAGGTCGGTCGTGAGCGCCGCGTCAGGGTCGGACGCCGTGTCGCGCCGGAGCTGCACCGTCTCGTCGGCGACGTCGGCGACGTACGTGTCGGAGTCGATGTGGAACGCGTAGCTGCCGGCGAGTGCCGAGGCTCGCGCCGGGTCGAAGGCGGCCTTGATGCTGAGCAGCAGGGAGTCGATGCCGAGAGCGCCGTCGGGTGACTGAGGGGACTGGCTTCCCCAGCGCCCGAACTGGAGGAGGATCGGCTCCAGGGCGCGACCCCATTCGGTGAGCTCGTAGAGGTGGACCCGCGTCGGCGGGCCAAGGTCCCGCCGACGCACCACGCCGTGCTCGGTCAACTGGCGCAGCCGCTGGCTCAGCACGTTCGGGCTCACTCCGGGTAGGCCGCCGAGCAGGTCGTTGAACCGCCGGGGGCCGAGCAGGAGGTCGCGTACAACCAGCAGCGCCCACCGCTCGCCGATGATGTCCAGTCCACGCGCGACACCGCACGGATCCCCGTAACTACGCATGCCGCTCATGGCGTCCACCCTACCCGGATCCTAATTCAGGAGTGTCGCTTGTTCTTTAGGAGTTAGACCCCTAGCGTGGTTCTCATGAGCCTGCCGCAAGGTGACGTGAAGCTCCTGGACGCCCCGTTGGCGGCGGGGCCTGCGACCCACCTGGGCCGGGTTCCCGGGGCTCACCACACCACGAGGGCGAGGACGACGTTGCGCAAGATTGTCGTGTCGATGTGGACCACAGTGGACGGGTTCGTCGCCGGCCCCGACGACGAGATGGACTGGCTGCTGGTCGACGACCACCTGCAGAAGTACGAGCGGGCGCTGGTGGACAACGCGGGCAGCCTGATGCTGGGCCGGATCACGCACGCCGACTTCGCCGGCCACTGGCCGTCGACCGCCCAGAACCCCGACCAGCCGGACGACGTACGCGGGTATGCCCAACGACTCGACGCGCTGGAGAAGATCGTCGTCTCCGCCTCCGGAAACATCGCCACCTGGACGAACACCCGCCGGCTCGCCCGCCTCGACCCCGACGAGATCGCCGAACTCAAGCGTGGGCCCGGTGGCGACATCGTGGTCTACGGCAGTCTCACACTGATCCGATCCCTCGCCGATCTGCGGCTCATCGACGAGCTGCACCTCCTGGTGCATCCCGTGTTCCTTCGCCAGGGCAAGGCGCTGTTCGACGGTGGTCAGCCGCCGGCACGACTGGAGTTGGTGTCCGCCGAACCCTTCGCCTCCGGGGTCGTCCTCCTGAAGTACCACCCCGCCTAGCTGCTCACAGCTGGGCGACGACCACCCGGGTGGCCTGGGCGATGAGGGTGTCGTCGGGGGTGGCGTCCTTCTTGCCCCGGCTGGACAGCACGGCGAGGACGATCGGGGCCTGGTCGGGTGGCCAGATCACCGCGATGTCGTTGCGGGTGCCGTACCCGCCGGTCCCGGTCTTGTCCCCGACCACCCAGCCGGCCGGCACCCCGGCGCGGACCAGCCCCGCGCCGGTGGTGTTGCCCCGCAGCCAGCCGCGCAGCACGTCACGGTCCGCCGGTTCCAGGGCAACCCCCACCGTGTACGCCCGGAGGTCGCCGGCCAGGGCACGCGATCACCATCGTCGTTCCTCCCGAGGTGCCGTCGGTCAGGACAGGATCTCGACGTACCCGTCGCTGCCGTGCACGCGGATCCGTTGCCCGTCGCGGATCAGTCGGGTGGCGTCGAGCACGCTGACGACAGCCGGCAGGCCATACTCCCTCGCGATCACCGCGCCGTGGGTCATCAACCCGCCGACCTCCGTCACCAGGCCGGCGATGCCGACGAACAGGGGCGTCCAGCTGGGGTCTGTGTGGGCCGTGACGAGGATGTCGCCGGCTTCGAGGTCGGCCTGCGCCATGTCCAGGATGACGCGGGCGCGCCCTTCGACAGTCCCGGCGGACACCGGCACACCGGCCAGGGCGCCGGCTGGCACGTCGTCGCGTCGGTACGCCCCGGTGATGGCCTCGCCGTCGGAGGTCAGCACCCGGGGCGGGGTGAGCGCCTGGTACGACCGGAACGCGTCCCGGCGCTGCCGGATCAGCTCGTCGTCCACCCGGTGCGTGCGCACGGCTTCGTGGAACTCCTGGAACGTGAGGTAGAAGACGTCGTCCCGCTCGGCGAGCACGCCGGCGTGCACCAGTCGCTCGGCCTCTGCCATCAGGGCCTGCTTGTAGACGAAGTAGCGGCGGATGATGTCGTACTTCGGGTACTCCCGGTAGCCGGTGAAGCTCCGTACCCGGTTGATCATCCGCGCGGTCTCGTCGGCCTTCTGCTCCCCGTCCGGCAGCGCCCGCAGGCGCGTCAACACCTCCTGCGCCCGCTGCTGCGCCTGCTGCCGACCCTGCTCGAAGCGCCGCCGGGCCGCGCCCGGCTCGAAGAGCCTGACGTTGTCCAGGAGCACGGGCACCAACGTGCCGGGGCGTTCGCTCCACCGCGGCCGGGTGATGTCGATCTCGCCGACGCAGCGCATGCCGTACCGGTCGAGGTACGCCTCGATGGCGGCGCGCGCCTCGGCCCCGCCCGCTACCTTCGGCAGTTCGTCGAGGAAGTCGTCGTGCGTCACACCGTCGTCCGCGACGCTTTCGTGTGCGACGCCCTGGAGGAACGCCACCACCTCCGGATGGGGACGGATCACGTCGGCGACGTCGAGCAGCGCCAGCCCCATCTCCGACGTGACGTTGCCGGGGGCGGAGAGGGTGAGGGTGTCCGCGGCGTTCTTCTCGCCCAGCCACTCGTGCAGCTGGTCGTTGAGCCACCAGGTGGCCTCCATGCCGGCCATGATCGCCTGCATGTTCAGCGGATCACCGAGGACCCGCTTGTGCTCCTGGAAGGCCTCCAGCAGGAAGTCGAACAGCGCCGTACCGGTCACCGGCGCGATGTCGCGCCTCAGGACGGCGATGGACGCCTCGCTGCGCTCGATCAGCTCGGTCACGATGGCCGGGTCGGTCTCGGTCGAGGCGGACGGGCCGCCGGTCGTCGGCTTGCCCGGACCGGGCTGGTCCGGCAGCGTCGGAACGAAGTCCTGGCGGTCGAGCAGGGTCTCCAGCGCGTCCCGCATCAGCGGATCGGACTTGCCCGCCAGTTCCAGGAACCTGGCGCGGCTGGCCGGTGCGGCCAGCAGCCGGGTGCCGTCGACGAACAACCTCCCGCCGGCCTCCAGCATCGGAGCCATCGCCGTCAACTGCCACATGGAGAGTCCCAGCGGCCGCATGGCGTCGGTCATCATCTGCTGGTGACCGACCGAGAGGTAGACGTGGTTCTCCTGGTCGTCGGCCGCCGGGATGGGGAACAGCGTGGTGATCGGCCGGCTCTGCACGATCTGGAAGTCGTCGTCGACCAGGCACCATTCGATGTCCTGCGGGCTGCCGAAGTGCGTCTCGATCCGTCGCCCGAGCCGCACGAGCCGCACCACCTGCGCCTGCGTCAGTGCCGGCTGCTCCTGTCGCTGCCTGTCGATCGCCACTTCCCGTGTGCCGCCGCCCGGCAGCGCGGTGACGGCGCGCTGCTTGGTGGCGACCGTCCCGGCGACGACCTCGCCGTCGCGCACCGTGAAGACGTCCGGGTTCACCAGGCCGGACACCAGGGCCTCGCCGAGGCCGAAGCTGGCGTCCACTGTCGCGACAGTCCGGTTGCCGGTCACCGGGTCCGCCGTGAACAGGATGCCCGAGGCATCCGGAAAAACCATCAGCTGTACGACGACAGCCATCTGAACCGTACGGTGGTCGATGCCGTTGCGCAGGCGGTAGATGACGGCCCGCTCGGTGAACAGCGACGCCCAGCACCTGCTGATGTGCCGCAGGATGGCCTCCGGCCCCACCACGTTCAGGTAGGTGTCCTGCTGGCCGGCGAAGGACGCCGTGGGCGTGTCCTCCGCCGTCGCGCTGGACCGCACGGCGTAGGCGGCCTGCTCACCAAACGCGGCGAGTGCGCCGGTGATCGCGGCGGCCAGGTCATCCGGAATCGCTGTCCCCTCGACGCTGCGGCGGATCTCCGCGCTGAGCGTGCGAATCGCCTCCCGGTCGTCCGGGCTCAGGCGCGACAGCTGATCGAGTTGTTCGTCGATCGACGGCGTCCGCGTCAGGACCCGTCGGAAGGCGTCAGTCGTCACGCAGAACCCGTCCGGCACGCGGATGCCGTCGATCCGCGACAGCGCGCCCAGGTGCGCGGCCTTACCGCCGACGAGCGACACCTGCGTCTCGTCGACCTCTCGAAGATCCAACAGCGGTACCCGGTCGCCGCGGCCCTCACCCATCGACAACACACCCACGTCGCGCCCCCCGTCACCTCGTTTGTGCTGGTCCGGCCGCCGATTCTGCGCCACGACCGGGGTCTTGCCGCAAGCCCCCAGGTGCGGTATACGTTAGAAGTGGCAGGGAGAGTGATCTCCTTGCCGCTTGTTTTTGTCGGGGCGGCCGAGCCGGCGAGCGGGCCCTGCTCAGTCGTAGGGGAGTCGGCGCGGTTCGATCTTCTGCGCTCGGCCGAGCTGCCAGGAGGCGGTGGGCCAGGCCGCGATGAAGCCGGCTATCAGCCCGAGCTGACCGGCGAACCAGAACGTGGGGCTGTCGGGTCCCAGGTGTTGCTCCGGAAAGACCACGCGATGGGCGAGCGTCAGCCACGCGAACAACGCCACCTCGAACACGGTGATGGTCAGCAGCTCGATCCTGCCGACGCTCGACAGTGCCTGCCCGACCTTCGTCAGGCTGCGACCCGGCCCGGCGAAGTACCGGAAGAGCACGGCGATCGTCACCGCCATCAGATAGTCGCCGGCGTAGCCGACCCACATCGGGTCCTCGGCCGGGTCGAATCTCACGGCGTACAGGGCGACCTCGGCGACGATGAAGCCGAGAGCGCAGTGGGCGCCGCAGCGGGACACGTGGGTGACGACGATGCCCCGGCGGGGCCGTTGCTGTTGACCCTCCTGCCGCCGTCGCGAGAACGCCTCGGGTCTGCCCCAGTTCCAGTAGAGGCGCACGGCGGCCGGGCCGACGTAGAGGACTGTCACCAGCCAGACGATCTCCATGACCCGGACCGGCTGCCGGTGTCCGCGAAGATAGGTGTCGGCGAGGACGACAGCGAAGCTGACGACCCCGACCGCGAGCGAGGCCCACGAGAGCGCCACCAGCCAGGTTGGTTGCATCCCCGCCCCTTTCGCGCGCCGGGCGAGTCTCTCATGTCGCACTCGTCCGGATTGGCGGTTCGGGCGTTCCCGCCTGCCGGCGCGGTGCTGGTCGGTCGTGCTTCAGGCCGGTGAAGATGACCGCGAGTGTGCGGGCTTGCAGCTGCTGGTCCCACCCGCCGTGCAGGGCGCCCTGGCACAGGCTGGCGAGGAGCGCCATCGTCTCGGGTAGCCGTACCGAGTCGGCGACGGCTCCGGCGGCCCGGGCCTGTTCCAGCAGCAGGCCCACCGCCTCCTCCAGGTGACCTACCGCGTCCGGAAGTCGGATGTCCACCCCGGACCCGGCGAGCAGGTCGACGACGGTCTTCTTCGCGGCGGCCTGCGCCACCATGTGCGTGAAGAACGCGAAGAGGTCATGTTTTCCGGCCTCCTCGACGAGCTGCGCGAGCAGTCGCTTCATGATCGCGGCGAGCAGGTCGTCCTTGGTGGGGAAGTGCCGAAAGACCGTGCCGATGGCAACGCCGGCCCTCCGGGCCACCTCCTCGGTGGAGGCGCGGGAGCCGAACTCGGCGAACACCGCCTCGGCGGCGTCCAGGATGCGTGCCCGGTTGCGCTGCGCGTCGGCACGCAGCGACGACCCCTCTACCAAAGTGAGTCTCCACTCATTATTATCAGTCGGATAAGTCGAGTTACGACTCATTATCCAGGAGGACGACATGACACCAAGCGAGATCTTCGACAGCATGCGTGCCCGCTGGCTCGCGAACCTGCCCACCTACGAGGCCGACTCGCTCGCCGACGATGTGGTGATCGAGACACCGTTCGCCGAACCCGGCCGCCCCACGCGTATCGAGGGAAAGCAACGGGTCCTTAAGTACACGCAGGCGGGCCGCGCGGCGTTCCCGGTCCGGTTCGACGACTGCCGCAACCTGGTCCTGCACGAAACCGCCGACCCCGAGGTGATCGTGGTCGAATACGAACTGGTCGGCACCCATACGGCGACCGGGGTGACCGCCTCGGCGCCGTTCATCGGGGTGCTCCAGACTCGGGACGGCAAACTGGTCCACTGGCGCGAGTACCAGCACACCCTCGCCATCGCCCAGGCCGTCGGTCAGGCATAGAAGCGGCACCGTCGCGCTGGCAGACTCTCGGGCATGGTCGACTGGTATACGCGGGCCGACGTGGACGGCAACGTCGTCCGGATCTCGGAACCGCACGTCAACGAGCTGCTGTCGGCGAACTTCTGGTGGTTGCGGGGCACCGATCGGGACATCGTGATCGACGCCGGGCTGGGTGTCGTCGCAGTGCGGGAGGCGATTCCGGGCCTGTTCGAGCGCGATCCGATGGTCGTGCTCACCCACGCGCACCTGGATCACGTCGGTGCGGCGGCGGAGTTCGATGACCGGGCCGCCCACCCCGCCGAGGCGGGGATCCTTGCGGCGGGCGTACCGGCGAGCCTGTACGGCCCGGAACTCTTCGAGAAACTGGGGATCGACGCCGCCGGGGAAGCCGTCCCGGAGCTCATGATCGACGTCCTGCCCGACCCCGGCTACGACCCGGCCGCCTACCGCGTCGAACCGATGACCCTGACCCGCCTGCTCGACGACGGCGACCGCATCGACCTGGGCGGGCGGGCGCTGACCGTGCTGCACCTTCCCGGCCACACGCCCGGGAGCATCGCCCTGCTGGAGGAACACACCGGCACCCTGTACTCGGGCGACATCATCTACGAGGGTGCCCTGATCGACAATCTGCCGAACTCCGACGTGGCCGCGTACCGGCGAAGCATGCAGGTCCTCGTCGACCTCGACGTGTCCGTCGTCCATCCCGGCCACGGGGACAGCTTCGACCGGACGCGCCTTCGCCAGTTGGCCGAGACCTACCTGCGCAGGACGGTGTAGGCCACGCCCTGCCGATCTTGACGGCGGGTCGCGCGGTTAGGGTGCTCGCCATGATCGAGGACGTCGTATGCCGTTGACGAATCCATGGCTGTCGGAGCCCACGCCAGCGAAACGGCTCGACCGGGAACGGCTCGAAGAGCGCCTCCTCAACCTGTTGTCGTCGCAGAACATGTGTGTGCTCGCGACCACGGGTCCGGACGGGCCGGTGGCCACGCCGGTGCGGTACTTCCCGCTCGGCTTCGCGGTGCTCTTCACCGCCGCGCCACGGTCACCGAAGATGCGCAACATCGCCGCCGACCCGCGCGTGTCCATCGGCATCTTCGCGCCGCTGGTCGGACTGGCCAGCAGCCGCGGTGCCCAAGTGTTCGGGACGGCCACTGTGCTCTCTGCGGAGCATCCGGATCGCGCGCACTACTGGGCGGCGGTTCGATGGGAGAACGAGCACGCCGAGCGGGGGCGGGCGTTGTCCGAGCCGCCCGAGGACACGCTCGTGGTCGTCGAGGCGGAGCGGATCGTCTACACCGAGCACTGGCTGCGACGTGAGGGGTTCGCGCCACGCCAGTTCTGGCGTCGCTCCGCCAGTGACGAAAGCTGACCTATTGCATAATTCGCTATATGCCTCCCACAAGGGAAACGTCGCGGCTCACCCGTAGCCCGGGCCGTCTGCTGGCCTTCAGCGACGGTGTCTTCGCGATCGCCGTGACGCTTCTCGTGCTGGAGATCCAACCGCCCCACGACTTCGGCAACCTCGTCCAGGGGCTCGCCGCGCTGTGGCCCTCGTACCTGGCGTACACGTTGAGCTTCCTGCTCATCGGGCAGGTGTGGGTGAATCACCACGTCATGTTCGACCGCGTCCGGCACGTCGACCGAGGGGTCCTGTTCCTCAACACGTTGCTCCTGATGGTCATCGCGTTCCTGCCGTTCTCCACGTCACTGCTCGCCGACGCGTTGCGCGCTGAACAGGGACTGCGGGCGTCGGTCGTCGTCTACGGCGGGACACTGTGGACGGCGGCGGCCCTCTTCAACATCGTGTGGGCCCACCTTCGGCGCGCGACACTGCTGGACCCCGGCCTCGGTCCGTTCGGCGCTCGGGCCATCGGCCGCCGGTTCGCGCTCGCGCTGCTCTGGATCGGCTCCGGCATCCTCGTCGGCGCGTTCGTGCCGATCGCCGGCGTCGCCATCATCGCCGCCTTCCTGCCCGCCTACTACCTGCCCATCCGCGGCGAGTACGGCGAGGACGACACCGCCGTCGAGCAGCCGGCCGGTTAACTAGAGTCGGTGTCATGCGGATCAGGATCGACGGCAACGATCTCCCAGGTCAGCGCCCCGGTGCGGAGGCCGATGCGCTGCGGTTGGGCAACGTGCACGTCGGGGTTCAGCGCAAGGACGAGGTGGTCGACCAGGTGCCGGCCGACGCGGCCAGCGCCACCTGGTCCTTGGAGGTGTCCAGCCGCGAGATCGACGGGACGCTCGACGTCGGCGGCCCCTGGGTGCACGGCCGCCCCGGGGCACGTTTTCTGTACCTGAGTTGGGGTGCGGTGACCCAGGACGGCTTCGCCATGTTCCGACGCGCGAAGTTGATGTTCACCGACGTGCCGACCGAGCAGCTGCGCGCCGCCCACGAGGGCAACGGAGCGCTTGTCGGCCGGCTCGGGTTGACCGATGCCGCCGGTGAGCCGATCCGCGCTCGGGTGCACCCGCCCGCCATCGTGTGGGCAGTGGAGTGAGCGTCGTCGCCCCGGCTAGCCGCCGAAGTCGACGCCGCTGAGGGAGACGGAGCGGTGCGCGGCGAGGTGCTCGGCCTGCGCGGTGATTGCCTTACGGGTGGCGTCCGGCAGCCGCTGCCACGGCTGGACGGTGACAGTGAACATCTTGCCGGACTTGCGGGGGCGCCAGGTGCCCACCAGTTCGCCGTCGACCAGGACCGCGCCGGGGCGACCCAACACCGGCCACAGCTCCTTGGCGTGGGCGGCGTCCGGCACCAGCGTTGCCCGGTCCTTGGCCTGGAGGAACAGGTCGAACGGGCCGAGCAGGCGGGTGCCCCGGCCGTCGGCCGACTCCAGCGACTTCTCGTCGGCGGCCAGCAGGGAACGCACCTCGCGGTCGACGGTCACCTCGATCACATCCTCGGGCCAGTGCGCCTTCACGTCCCTCACCGGGGCGTCGAGATAGTCGGCCACCTGCTTCGGGGTGGCCGGGCCGAGCAGGCGAAGGTACGCGCGGACGAGGTCGAAGCGGTCACCCGGAGCGGCCGCCTTCCGGAACCCGGTGATGCGCCGCAGGACCGGGGGTGAGGTGTCGAGCTGCAACTCCAGTCCGGCCCGCAGGGCGGCGAGCCGGAACGGCATCTCGTAGAGGTGCGTGGCGTCGCACGGCCGGCAGAACCGCAGGTACGGCTCCGGCAGCATCGTGGCCAGGCGTCCGGAGAGATCCCCCTTGACCGTCGGTGTGCTGACGACGGCCCGCATCCGGGCGGCGATCTCGTCCAGGGCCGCGAGGGTGTCGATGCCGGCAGCCTTCAACGGCTTGGCGGCGTCGTAGATGCGCTTGCCCGCGTCGGCCTCGGAGAAGGGTTCGACGGCGGCCGCCACCTTTGCGACGTCGGCCCGACGGTAGAGGTGGGGAGCGCCCCGTACGGTCCACAGCAGGACCAGCTCGGTATCGGACAACGCGGTCACGTCGACCCCGCGTACCGCCAGCGCCCACCGGGCGCCGTCCGGGCCGGTGTTCTGCACGCCGAGGTCCAGGACGGCGGTGTCGGCGAGCGTGCCCTCGGTCCGGTCCAGTTGCTGGGCCTGGACCCGGAAGTTCATCACCTGGTGCCGATCGACCATGTCTGCACCCTAGTGGGGGCGGCGCGCCCGGTGGGTCCAGGCGCGCAGCGCCCATTCGACGGGGCCGTACCGGAACCGCCGCAGCCACCACGCGCTGGCCACCAGCTGGACCGCGACGATCACCAGTGCGATCAGCAGCGTCTGTGCCGGCGAGGTGCGGCCGACCAGGCCCCACCCGACGCCGGTGAAGACGAGCACGCACACGAGCGACTGGGCCAGGTAGTTCGTCAGGGCCATCCGCCCGGCGGGCGCGAACACGTCCGCGACGCGCGGCCGCCGCGTGAACAGGCGCAGCAGCGTCGCCGCGTAGGCCGCGGCCAGGAACGGCGCGGTGACGATGCTGACCATCAGCCCGGTCAGGTTCGCCGTGGAGCCACCGACCGCGAACACGACGGCGCCGGCCAGACCGACCGGATACCCCACCTTCTCGCACCGGCGCAGCAGGTCCTCGTGGGCGGGCACGGCGGCGAGGAGCCGGTGCTTGCCGGCGGCCAGCCCGACGAGGAACGCCGCGAACGCCAGGGGGCCCTGCACGGCCAGGCCACCGATCATCGCCGGCATCGACCGCAGGTGCTCCAGGACGACATCGCCGAGGCCACCGCCGAGCGCCAGCGTGGAACGCGCACCGGCGTCGACAGCGGCGGCCTCGTCCGGGACCAGTGTGGCACCGAGGACCGCGGCGATCCCGACCACGACGGCGATGCCGCCGATGATGGCCGCCGCCGCGACCAGCGCGGTGCGGGGCTCGATCCGCCGGACCGCGAGCAGCGCGAGACCGAGCAGCGCGTACGTGGTGAGGATGTCGCCGTGGAACAGCAGCACCGCGTGCAGCACGCCGAGAACGAACAACCCGGTGAGCCGGCGCAGGAAGGCCGGGCGGAATGCCGCGCCGCGCCGGGCCGCGGAGTCGAGTTGCAGTGTGAAGCTGTAGCCGAACAGGAAGGCGAACAGCAGGTACGCCTTCATCGCGAACAACAGCTCCACCGCGCCGGAGATCAGCAGGTCGAGCGTGCCGCGCGTCGGATCGTCGACCAGGTGGAAGTCGTAGCCGGAGCTGAAGAACGAGATGTTCACGAGCAGGATGAGCAGCAGCGCGCTTCCGCGCAGTGCGTCGACGGCGGTGATTCGGGCGAGGGTGTTCCCGGGCGACGGCGGTGGGTGGCTGTCGCCGGGTCGGTCGAGCCCTGTCACATTCATGGTGTCCAGCCTCCGGACCGTGGCCCACTGCCGGAAAGTGTTTTCGTCACACGCGCTGTCGTGACGAAAAGGCCCGCTCCCCGGTCCGGGGGAGGTGGTTCCCTCCGCGCGGCGATCCGCCCGCCTCGCCGTTCGGGGACGGTGATCTCGGATGTGCCAACGCCCACCGTTGAGAGGGAGACAAGCTGTGAGTCGACCACCACGCGCAAGGACCACGCCCGCGCCGCCACCGCCGTCCTGGGCCCGCCGAGCCGGTCACGTGGCGTGGATCGCCCCCGTGCTGGGCTTCATCCCGCTGCACGTGCCGTGGATCCTGGGCATCCCGCTGTTCGCCAATCCCGGTCCGTTTCGCGAGTGGTACCACGGTCGCGGGCCCGGGGTGGGGGATCATCCGGTCGATGGCTTCCTGGGCCTGCCGGCCGGCGCGTTCTACCTGGGTCTGCTGTGCGTCCTCGCCGCGCTCGGAGGCGTCCTGGCGCTGGGGCTCATCAGTGACTGGGGAACGGTCTTTCCCCGGTGGGTGCCGTGGCTGCGCGGACGTCGGGTGCCACAGTGGGTGCCGCTGACGCCGACGGTGCTGGGATCCGCCCTGATGATCGGCTACTCGGCGACCCTGCCCTGGCAGTTCGCCGCGGACCTGGCGGATTCCAGCACGGAGGACATCTTCACCCCGACCGGCGTCCTGATCGGCCTCCCGCTCCTGCTGGCCTGGGCGGTCGCGTTGCCGCTGGCCGGATGGTCCTACTACCGCCGTACCCGTCTGCCGCGACGCGACCGGCGGCGCTGGTCGGCGTCGGTGGATGACCAACCAGCGTCGCCGTCCGGGTGGCCCAGGATGGGCTGACGGCCTCAGGCCACCAGGGAGACCCGCCCGTTGTCGAGGTCGTAGCGGGCGCCGACCACGCGCAGCGCGCCCTCGTGCACCTTCTCGGAGATGATGGTGCTGCGGGCGCTGAGCGCCCGCACCTGAGCGGCGATGTTGGCCCGGACCGCGTTCTCCACCGGGTCGCCGGGCTGGTCCAGCACCGGCTCGACGACCGGGCGCAGGGCGTCCACGATGGTGCCGATGTGCCCGGGTGCCGTCCCGCCGGTGTGGATGGCGTCGATGGTGGCGGTGATCGCGCCGCAGCGTTCGTGGCCGAGGACGACGATCAGCAGGCTGCCGAACTCCTCCACGGCGAACTCGACGCTGCCGAGCAGCAGGTCGTCGACGATGTTGCCGGCCACCCGGTTGTCGAACAGGTCACCCAACCCCTGGTCGAAGAGCACCTCGGGGGCCACCCGGGAGTCCGCGCAGCCGACGGTGATGGCGAACGGGTGCTGACCGGCGGCGAGCCGGTGCAGGTCGGTCAGGCCCTGGTGCGGGTGCCGTCCGTGGCCGGAGGTGAACCGCCGGTTGCCGGCCTGCAGCCGGCGCAGCGCCTCGGCCGGCGTGTCGACCGGGTTGTCGGCTGGCGCGGCAGCGGCGGCGGACGGGCTGGCCGCGGCCGCGCCGAGCGCCACGGCGGCGGCGCCACCGGCGGTCAGCAGCGAACGGCGGGACAGGTGGGAACGTGCCACGATCATCTCCCTGAGGTGAGGCAACTCGCCTCTTCCTACCAGCCCGCCGTCCACAATGGTTGCCGCCCTCCGTGCGCGGGAGGTCGAGCAAATTGATCATCGTTTGGAGATCGGCTATCGTCCGCGTCCGTGAAATCTTCCCGTCTTGCTTCCGTCATGTTGATCCTCGCCGTTACGACAGCCCTCGCCGCCTGCGGGGACGGTGACAAGGCGACGACCGCCGGACCCACCACGCCCGCGCCGACGTCCGCCGCCCCGTCCGCGGTGGCCACCTCCGCCGCCGCGACGCCGGCTTCGTCACCCGCGGCTGGCGCGGCGACTGACAAGAAGCTCTGCGAGGCGGTGAAGAAGGCAAACGACGAGATGAGGGCCGAGATGGTGAAGGTCTTCACGACTGGGGACGCGTCGGCGGCGGACTTCAAGAAGCTCCTGACCGGTCTGGAGCAGAAGGTGACCACCGTCGCCTCGACCGGCGACGGCAAGCTGGCCGACGCCCTGCGGACGTTCGCCGCCGAGGCGGCCAAGGCCGCGGCCGCGGCGGACCCGGCGACCGCCGCCGACAACCCGGCCTTCGAGAAGGCCGGCAAGGACGTCAGCTCCGCGTGCAAGGCCCACGGGGTCATCATGGTTCTCTGACCGTCACGGCCCGATCAGGTCGGGTGTGATGAGGGACGGCCCCCACGCCCTGGGCGTGGGGGCCGTCCCTCGCAACGGAGGCGGTGTCAGCCGCCCGCGAAGGTCGTGTCGATGCCGCACTTGGCGTTCTGGTTGAGGCAGGACTTCACCAGGTCACCGAGGCGCTCCGGCTCCCAGGCGTTCATGAAGTCGCCGTGCATGGATGACGGCTTGCCGGAGGAGAGGCTGAGGCCGTCACCGCCCAGCGAGTCATAGTTGACCATGAAGGAGAGATCCGGTACGGCCACCGGGTACTTGCCGGTGCAGACGCCGTTCACCGGGTCGCCCATGTGCGACTTGTGATCGGGTGAGTCGATGTTCTTGCCGTCCCAGCAGTCCTTGAACACGAGCTGGAAGATCAGGTTGCCACCGGGGGCGCACTTCGGCCAGTTGCCGTCGGCGCTGCGGCCGATCTCGGCGCTGCCCGCGCACCAGAACTGGTTGCTACCGGCGTTCTTCGGAGTGTCCACCTGCCGCTTGGCGTCGCCTTCGACCACCACCAGGCCCGGCGGGAAGGGCTTGACGGTCGACGGGTCCTTGACCCGCGAGCCGTAGTAGATGCGCATGCTCTTGATCGGCACGGCCTTGCCGTCCTTGCGCAGCTCCGGGGTCCAGTAGGCGCTCTTGTCCCCGGGGGCGTTGCAGGTGTTCGCCGCGGCGAACAGCTTGTCAGTGGTGGTGAAGGCGTCGATCTTCGGGCCGAAGAAGGTGTGCATGTGTGAGGCGCCCGAGAGACCAGGCAGGACGATCGGGTCGTCCGGGGCCGAGTTCGCGACGCCACAGTCGGTGTGGAACTCGGGAACCCGGGTGGTGCCCGGCGGCACCGCCTTCGGCGTGATGGCGTTGAAGGCGGCCAGTTCCCTGCTCCACTTGGCCTGGTCGACAGGCACCCAGGCGCCGGCCGGTGCGCCCGGCGGGACGGACGACGACGGGGACGCGGACGGGGACGAACTCGGCGTGGTCGAAGGGGCGGCCGACGTGCTCGGCGTGGCCGACGCGCTCGGCGATGTGCCCGCCGCGGGGCCGAACGTGAACCAGTTGAGGTTCACGAAGTCCGACGTCGAGGTGCTCTTCATGACGGCGAAGACCGTCTGCGGGCCCGCCGGCACGGCGGACGCCTTCGCGGTGACGGTCTTCCACTTCTGCCAGCCAGCGGTCCCCGCGATCGGGAAGCTGGCCAGCAGTGGACCGTTCTGCGCGCCGAGGCGCAACTCGACAGCGCCGCCGGCGGTGTTGAGCGAGGCGACCCGGGCCGTGAGGTCGACGCCCGTTATCGACACGCCGTCGTAGCGCAGCCAGTCGCCGCTGGCCAGCCAGCCGACGTTCCGACCGCCGTCGGCATCGCCGGTGCCCTCGGTCTGCGCGCCGGACTGCGCCGCGAAGGCCTCTGCCTGCACCCGGCCGGGCACGGCGACCTCTTCGGCCTGGGCGCCGGCGATGTAGATGCCACTGCCGGCCAGCGCGGCGATGACCGCGGAAGCGAGCGTGACGCGGGCGAGGCGACGACGCTTTCGCGCCCGGCCCGGCGGTGCGACGTGCGCGGGGGGAGTCCGCATTACCAGTGATGTCCTTCGAGTCGACGATAAAGCTCTTGCCGGAAGGAGTATGTGCACGTCAGGGGCCGTAATCAACTCGCCGGGAAAGAATTAAGGAGGCCGGTCCACAAGTGCCCTGGCAGCCAGCGCGACGGCTCGGGATGACAATTTTTCGCGCGTAGAGGCTTATGTTTCCATTAAGTCCTGTCGTTCGGTTCTGGTGCCGGGATTACGGATTTTGAGTAACGAATTGCGGCCGAATCATCGGCCTCACTCACTGACTGGTTCGACGGTGACGGTTGGCGACAGCGCGCGCAGGAAGTCGGGCGCGTCGAACATCTCACCGGCGGAGGCGACGCCACTCGCCCTCGTCCGACCATCGAGGATGCGCAGGGTCGCCTCCACTGCCAGCGGCGCGCTCACGGCGTAGATGTCCCGGCCACTGGCCACGACCCGGCGGCGCGTGTCGCCGCGACGCACGACGACGTCGACGGTGAACGTCTGCGCTGACCGGCCCCGCTCGTCGACCGCGACCGGCACGGCCGCGGCGGCCAGGTCGGTGGCGGCGTCGACGGTCATGTACGTGCGGACCTCGGGAATGGCCAGGTGCCGGGGGATGGTCACGACGTCGGCCATGGTGAACTCCCCGAGGACCGTGCGCCGACCCAGCGGCGCGGGGAAGTCCCAGTCCAGCCTCGGCAGATCCCGCTCCCCGGAGTGGTACTCCAACCGGCCGCCGGTGTAGCGGACCTGGCGGCCGGCGCGGCGCTCGCGGGAGACGGCCCCCGCCGCGACCGTCCCGGCCGTCGGGTGCCAGCTGCTCAGTCCGTACGCGACGTGCGCCTCGTCGGCCGACGTCCAGTCGCCCATCGCCGTCGTCGCGAGCAGATCGCCGAGCCCACCGAAGAAGGCCATAGCCGGGACCACGGCGACACCGGCCGCGCGGGCACGCTCGGTGAAGTGCACGAACGTGTCGAGGTTGGCCTCGATCTCGGCGGCCACGTCCACGTACGGGATCCCGGCGCGCAGCGCGGCCTCGATCACTCCGCTGGCGGTCGACGCGAACGGGCCGGCGCAGTTGATGACCGCGTCCACGCCGGTCAGCGCCACGTCGAGCGAGGCCGGATCGTCGGCCGACGCCACCCGGTAGGCGAGTCCGAACGCGTCCAGCCTGCGTGCGTCGCGGCCCACCGGCAGCGCGTCGAACCCGCGCTCGCGCAACTCCGTCACCACGAACCGTCCGGTGTGCCCGTACGCCCCGAAAACCGCCACCCGGTAACCCATCGCTGCCCCCTTGAAAGATCGACTGGGACCAGCCTCGCGCAGCGGTCGGCAACCGACCAGTGTCGGTAACGCCAACCCCCGTACAGTTTCGGACATGGCCCTTGTCGCGATCGCCGCCACCGACGGGATGCTGCACTTCGAGCTGGCCCTGGCCTGCGAGGTCTTCGCCCACGACCCCTCCGGCATGGCCGACCCCTGGTACGACGTGGTGGTCTGCGGCCCCGGCCCGGTCCGGGTCGGCCGCTTCCTGGTGGCGCCCGACGACGGGTTGGACCGCCTGGCCCGTGCCGACACCGTGATCGTCCCGTCGGTGGAGGACGTCGACGCGGACCTTCCCCCCGACCTGCTCGACGCCGTCCGCGCGGCCCACCGGGCGGGCGCCCGGATGGTCTCGCTCTGCACCGGCGCGTTCGTGCTGGCCGCCGCCGGAGTGCTCGACGGGCTGCGGGCCACCACGCACTGGGCCCACACCGAGGCGCTGGCCGCCCGCCATCCCCGGGTACGGGTCGACCCGGACGTGCTCTACGTCGACAACGGCACAGTGCTCGCCTCCGCCGGGAAGGCCGCCGCGCTCGACCTGTGCCTGCACCTGATCCGCCGCGACCACGGCTCGACCGTCGCCAACGCCGTCGCCCGCCGCCTGGTCGTGCCACCGCACCGCGCCGGTGGTCAGGCCCAGTACCTCACCACCCCGGTGCCCGCCCGTGACGATCACCCTTTGGCCACCCTGTTCCCCTGGGCGCTGGCCCGGCTGGACCGGCCGCTGACCGTCGAGGACCTGGCCCGGCAGGCGAACATGAGCTCCCGCAACCTGGCCCGCCACTTCCGGTCGGCCACCGGCACGACCCCGCTGCTCTGGCTGTCGACGCAACGGGTCCGCCGCGCCCAGGAGTTGCTGGAGCAGACCGACGACAGCATCGACGCCATCGCCGAGGCCGCCGGCATGGGCACCGCCGCGACGCTGCGTCGACACTTCCACCGCACCGTCGGCGTGCCGCCGGACGCGTACCGGCGCACCTTCCGCAGTGCCTGAGCGCACGGCCTCCCCGGCCGCCCGAGGACTGGGCGGCCGGGGAGGTCCCAGTCAGGCCAGCGGAGGCTGACTCGCTCAGACGGCGGTGCGACCACCGTCGGCGTCCAGAATCACCCCGGTGACGAACCGTGCCTCGTCGCTGACGAGGAATGCGATGACGGCGGCGATGTCCTCCGGGTCGGCGATGAAGCCCAGCGGGGCCTGGGCTGCGAGCTGTCCCAGCACCTCGCCCAGGGCTTCAGATCCCGGAGTGCGGGTCGGGCCGGGGCGCACGGAGTTCACCCGCACTCCCGCCGGGCCGAACTCGGCTGCCCAACTCTTGGTCAGCAGGTCCAGGGCGGCTTTGCTCGCGCCGTAGACCGACAGGCCCGGAAGGGCGACTTCGGCGGCAAGGGTGGAGACGTTGACGATCGCTCCACCGCCTCGTGCCGCCATCGCGGGTGCAAGGTTCGCGACCAGATAGAACGGCGCCTTCAGGTTGGTGCCCAGTACCGCGTCGAAGGTCGACTCCTCGGTGCCCGCGGTTGGTCCACCGGCCCCGATCGCCGCGTTGTTGACCAGGATGTCGAGAGTTGCGCCCGCGGACTCGGCGACCTGGGTGGCCTTGGCCGCGAGTTCCACCGCGGATTGCGCGTCGCGGAGATCGGCGGCGACGAAGTCGGCCTCGCCTCCCTCGGTGCGGATCTCCTCGACTACTTCCAGCCCCCGGTCGACGTTGCGGCCGGAGACGACGACGTGGACGCCCCTGCGGGCGAGCTTGAGGGCGGTGGCACGACCGATTCCGCTCGTCGAGCCGGTGATGAGGGCGGTCTTGGTTCCCACGGGATCTCCTTGCTGGGTGGTTTGTACTTCCGAACCGGATGCGTACAACGTACGTAACCATTGCATGCGTACGTTGTACGTGTCGAGTGATGTCGGGCACGCCGCTGATGCGGCCGGTCGGGCAATGCGGCGGGTCCGACGCGCGGAGTCCGTCCGCCTCAGAGCCGGTTCGCCAGGATGGCGGTGCCGCTGCCCGACAGGTGCGGGACGGCGTGGGGTCGACCGGCGAGGACGGAGATGATGCTCTCGGCGGCGCCGACGACCTCGGGGGCCCCGGCCGATGGGCGCGACCAACCCGTGTCGGTGGTGCGGAACGCGATGCCGCGGGCCCGTGCGACCGCGGGGATGAACGGGTTGGGCACGCGTGTCTCGACGGCGAGGACCGCGTCGGCAACCGGTGGCGCCAAGACGCCGGACCTGCCAAGACTGAATGCGATATCGAGATGGTGAACGACGTGGTCGCCGAGCAGTAGCGGCGCCGGTAGCAGGCGTCCGATGCCCCGTGGGCGCGCCCGGAAGAGGTTGAACGCGTCGATCAGATCCGGGGCGCTGGTTTGGCTGGCGTACTCACGGCTCAGGAGATCGTTCGAGGCGTCAAACGACCAACGCCGCCGTCCCATCGCCAGCAGCAGCCGGGACGGCGGCAGGTGCAGGCCGAGCACGAGGTGGGCGAGCACAACTTTGTTCGTCCAGCCCGCGCAGAGGCTGGGTAGCTCCCACTCTTCGTCGGTCAGGGTGCGGGCGAAGGCGACGAAGTCGTCATCCTGCTGACGAGCCAGGTCACGCCATCCCGCTCCGGTCTCTGTCAGACGCTGCGAGCTTCTGGTGATCATGAATCTCCTCCGGTCATACGTACGTCGTACGTATAGTACCGTCGGATACGTACGCCGTACTCATCCGAGGAGAGCCAGCATGAGAGCCCGTTTCACCCTCGCGGACATCCAGCAGCACGCGCTGGTGATCGTCGACCGGGATGGCTTGGCCGGGCTCACCATGCGCTCCCTTGCGGCGTCCCTGAAAACAGGCGCCATGACCCTCTACAACTACGTCGACAGCCGCGAAGCCCTCGAGGAACTCGTGGTCGACGCAGTCTCGTCCCGCGTCCAGATCCCGGAGCCAACCGACGATTGGCTGGCCGACACGCGTGCCGTGGCCACCGCCATGTGGAGGACCTTCCGCGCACACCCGGCGGTCATCCCGCTCATACTCACCCGCCGGACCTCCTCGCGGGCCAGCCTCGCTCCAGCCGAGGCGCTCGCGGCGGCCCTCGCCCGCGGAGGTCTGGACGGCGTCGACCTGTTCGTCGCGTTCCGCGCCGTCTCGGCGTTCGTCACGGGTATCGCGCAGAACGAGTTGGCCGGCGCGCTCACCCGCGAGAAAGATCCCGCCGCCGCCGCCCGCCGTATCGAAGCGCTTGCGCAAGGTGCTCTACCGACCCTCGCCGAACTAGCGCCGGTCGGGGCTGTGTTCACAGGTCAGGAATTCGAGCGTGGACTCACGCTCATCCTCAACGGCATCACGCACACTCCCCGCCCGTTCAGCCCTCACGATCAGGCAGGTCGTTAGCGTCGACCTCGTGGTGGGCGGGCGTCGTGGTGGGACGCCGAGGCGGGGTACGCGCGGAGGGCGTCGCTGGTCGACGTCGGGCAGAATGCCAAACTTCTGCTCTGCACGGCGGTCGGGGGTCCGATGGGCTACAGCTTCGAACACGTCGATCTGCCGGAACCCGCCGCGACCGCGCGCGCCCACGCCGAAGCGTGCATGGATCTGAACGGATCGTGCGGCAACTGGCCACAGTGCTACGAGGAATACTCGTCGCTCGCCGCCGCCTACCAGTTCGCTCTGAACATTGCCGGCATGGAGTTCTGTCGGGAACGCATGCGGTGGGCCGGCATGACCTACCAGGCAACGCCGCAGCCCTTTCCGGACTGGCCATTCGACAGCTTCGACGACTGGCGCAACGATCAGCACCGACGTGACGCCTACAACGCGGCCGAACGGGCGGCAGCCGCGCAGACCAGCCCCGGAAAGGTGGGGATTCCCGAGTTCAAATTGACGAGCAACGGCCCCTGGGTGGTGGGCGAGACCGAGATCGAGCAGGCGTTGATTCTCTACGACGCGTCGCCGACGAGCCTGCGCGCCGAGTGGGAGACCGACGAGCTGTGGGTGTCCTGGCTCGACTGGCTGAGGGAGACGCGCGCCCACGGCGGCTTCATCGTCAGCTGAACGTGCCGCTAACGCTGGTCGGGGCGGTGCCGGGCGAACGCGTCTCGCTTGCCCCAACGGCCGGGGACGTCCAGGAGCGCGATCTGCCCGAAGGTGGCGGGTAGCGCCGGGTCCACGGCCAGGTGATCCTCGTGCGGGTTGATGCCGAGCATGGTGCGGATCAGCAGCATGCAGGCTCCACTGGACCACGCCTGCGGGCTGCCGGCGGTCGGGTACCGGATCGGAAACCGGGTGGTGTCGCGGTCGAACCCGCCGAACGCCTCGGGTAGCCGGCCCTCGAAGTAGGTGGCGGCGGAGAGGATGCCCTCGGCGATCCGGGCCGCCTCGTTGCCGAACCCGTACCGGCGCAGACCCCAGGCGATGAACGAGTTGTCGAACGGCCAGACCGTGCCGTTGTGGTAGCCGAGCGGGTTGTAGCGGCGCTGCCCCTCGGCGAACGTCCGCACCCCCCAACCCGAGAAGAGCGCCGGACCCATCAGGTGCTCGACCACCCGGGGTGCCCGCTCCGGTGGCACGATGCCGCTCCACAACAGGTGCCCGATGTTTGACGACAGGCTGTCCACGGGAGTGCCGTCGTGGTCGAGCGCGAGCGCGTAGAAGCCGCGGTCCTCCAGCCAGAACTCCCGGTTGAACCGTTCGTACAGGGCAGCCGCCTCGCTCTCCAGTCGATCGGCGAAGGCGGGATCACCCCAGAAGGTACGGGCCAGCCGGGCTCCTCGGATCTTGGCGTCGTAGGCGTACCCCTGGGTTTCGCAGGTGGCCCTCGGGAAGCCCGGCAGCCGGCCGTCGGCGTAGGAGATGCTGTCCCAGGAGTCCTTCCAACACTGGTTGTCCAGGCCGGTGGCGCGGTTGCGTCGCTGGTACCAGATGTAGCCGGTGGAGTTCAGGTCCGCGTACAGGTCGATCCAGGCCAGCGCCGCGCGGACCTCCTGCTCCAACTCCATCACCAACGCGGTGTCGCCGCTCCACCGCTCGTACTCGTCGAGCAGCACCACGAACAGCGGTGAGGCGTCCACCGTGCCGTAGTAGGGGGAGTGCGGCTGCTCCTCGAACGCGGCCGACTCCCCGTAGCGCAGCTCGTGCAGGATCCGACCCGGGTCCTCCTCCAACACGTCGTCGGTCCGAACCCCCTGCAACGACGCGAGGATCCGCAGGGTCGGTGGGGTCAGCGACGGGGCGATCGGCAGGGTCTGCAAGCAGGTCAACAGACTGTCCCGGCCGAACAGGGTCATGAACCAGGGCAGCCCGGCGGCGGGCACGCTCGCGCCGCCGAGCGACAGCGGGGCGAAGCGCAGCGCCGCCAGGTCCACCAGGCTGCGGCGGTAGACCTGCTGAAGGCCGACGTTCTCGGTGTCCAGGGTCGGGGCCGCCGCGATCCAGGCCTGCACGCTCTCCGGCAGTGTGGAGTCGTCCGGCCGTTGGGCGCGCAGGGCGGCGCGCAGGTCGACGCCGTCCGGACGCAGCGCCAGCATGACGGCCTGCAACCGGGTCGACCACTGCTTCCCGGGGGGCAGCCGGACCGCGAACCGGAGGCCGCCGGGGTCGAACTCCGCGGGCTCACTCGCCGACACGACGACCTCACGTCGGTAGGTGTCGCGCCGGTAGCCCAGGCGCAACTCGTCCGGGCCGACGTGCGTGTAACGGGCGCCGGTCTTGTCACCGCTGTCGAACTTGATCTCGAAGATGTCGGCGAAGTCGGCCGCCACCTCCAGGCGCACGTCGAGCGTCATGTCCCGCTCGCCGTAGTTGAAGATCGTCAGCGACTCGGTGAGATCCGGGCCGATGCGCCGACGCCGAATGGCCGACACGTCGGCCTCCACGTAGTCCACCGCCGCGCCCGGCACCACGAAGAACGTGACCTCGAAGTACTGGCTGTCGTCCACCGACAGCGCGGTCATGCACTCGCCGTTGACGGTGAGCCGCCAGCGGGACAGGAAGCGCGTGTCGGCGGCGAAGAGACCGACCGGGGTGCTCGGGGAGGATTCCACGTCGCCGCTGGCGTCGGACACCATGAAGGTGTTCCCGTCGATGCACGCCACGGTGCCCGCGATGTCCCTCATCGGTCACGCCCCACTGTCGGTCACGCCCCACTGTCGGGGTCGTCGCGCTGAGGTGGCCCGGGCTCGCGCGGGAACAGCCGTCCGATGCGCAGCGCCAGGGCGAGGTCGCCGTCGACCATGATCTCGCCCCGGGTGATCGCCGCCAGCCCGTTCACCTCGCCCCGCGCCATCGCCTCCGCGAGCTGCGAAGACACCTGGATCACAGTGGTGGCGGGACCACCGCTTCGGGTCACCCGCATCCGGCCATGGTCGATGTCCAGCAGCCACTGCTCCAGGTGGCCCCCGTCGCGGATGTCGAATCGCACGCTCCCACAGACCTTGCTGAACCGAGGATCCTGGCCAGCAACCGTCAACCGCTCGAAGAAGGCGCTGGTCGCCGACATCCCACCTCCTCCGGCGCTGGTAAGAGCGGATGCCGGCTACCCGGTGCGAGTCACTCCTAACGCAGGGCGGTGCCCCTGTTCACGGTGCGAGTGAAAAGCGGGTCCAGGTGGTCGCGTCAGTGGTGACGAGGACGTGGTCCGGCTCGCCCGTCGACCCGTCGTCGCGCCCGAAGACCCACGCGTACCCGGGCGCCACACTGACCGCACCGACGAGCTGGCCGTACTCCCGGGCGACAGTGAAATGCTCCCCGTCGTCCCGGCTGACCAGCAGCCGCCCCGGGCGGTCGTCGTCGGTGCCCTCGCCGGGCGCGATCGCCAGGAGCGACCCGTCCGACCCCACGGTGAGGTCGTAGGGCAGTTGGCCCGCCAGGTCGGCGCCGGTGGCCGTCCAGGTCTTCGCGCCGTCAGTGGTCCGCAGCAGCCGCACCCTGCCTTCCGACGACTGGGTCAGCACGTACCCTTCCCGATCGTCGAGCCCGGCCGCCGTGACCACCGTCGCGTCGTCGCCCACCTTCCAGGAGGTCCAGGTCGCGCCTCGGTCGGCGCTGCGCGCGACTGTCGAACCCTGGCCGCCGCTCATCTGGTACGTGGCCCAGATGCTGCCGTCGGCTGCCGGGTAGAGGCTGAACAGCGGACGCCACGAGGGTGCCGTGGCGGTGAGCCGGTACACCGTTCCGCTCGACGGGTCCACCGCCAGCGGCTCCGACACCGGCGCACAGCCGAACCCGCAGAGGACCGGTCGGGCCGTCGCCGGGAACGCGGGTACGGCGACGATCGCGGAATCCGCGTCCCGCCAGGTGCGGCCGTAGTCGGTGGAGAGGTGGGGCAGCCCCGAGTCGGTGACCAGGTAGGACCGCTCACCGAGGACGAAGAAGTTGGTGCCGCTGCCCGGCGTCCCGGCGGCGGTGCCGGCCACACATCGGGTGCCCTCGAAACGCGCCGCGTCCCAGTCCGACCAGCTGTGGCCGTTGTCGCCGGTGTAGGCGAAGCGCACGACGCAGCCGTCCTGCCGCACGTCGACAGCGGAGTTGGGCCCGGTCAGCGTGAACTGGCTGAACTGCGCACCCGACGGCGTCGGCGGGTCGGCCGGCGCGGCCCGGTCCGGCTCGACCACCAGCGGTACGACAGTCAGCCCGGCCAGGACGACCAGTGCGGCCGTCACCATCGCGACCGACCGGCGTCGACGGGACCGGGCGGTGCTCCGTAGCTCGTCGAGGGGCGGCGGCGAGACGGCTTCGGTGACGGTGTCCACGTCGAATCCGGAGAACTCACGATCGGACATCGATCCTCCCGGTTTCCGTAGCGTCGGTGTCGGCGAGCAGCGCCGCCAGGGCGACCCGGCCCCGCGACAGCCGGGACTTCACCGTCCCGGACGACACGCCCAGCGTGGCCGCGATCTCGTCCACCGGCAGGTCGACGAGGTAGTGCAGGGCCAGCGCGACACGCTGCCCCTCCGGCAGCACGCGCAGCGCCGCGAGCAGGGCGAGTGCTCCGGGGAGTGGTCGGCGACGGCCGGCGGCGGACCGATCCGGCGCAGCAGCCCGTCGAGCATCCGCCGACGGCGGAACCGGCTGCGGGCCCAGTTCACAGCGACCCGACGCAACCAGGCCTCCGGGTTCTCCAGCCCGGCGAACCGCCCCGGCGCCATCAGCGCCCGGGTGAACGCCTCCTGCACCGCCTCCTGCGCCTCGGTCAGGTCGCCGGTCACCGCGTACAGCTGCACGACCAGGCGTCGGAAACAGCCGGCGTAGAGCTCGGAGATCAGATCGCCGTCGGACACCGTCACCCCCCTTCTCCACCATTCCCACCAACGGGCCGGGAAGAAGGTTCCAATGGCCGGGCAGAATCCGGTCAGCCGAGGTTGAAGTCCACCACGACCGGCGTCCGCCGGATCCGCACGGGGAGCGCGGCGTCGAAGCCGGTGGCGTCCGGGTGCCAGACCGGCGGTGTGTACGCGCAGTCGCAGCGCACCTTCACCCGCTGTCCGGGGAGCAGGCGCAGGGCGTAACCGCTGCCCACGTCCGCCACGCCGGCCAGGTCCCCGGTGGTCGCGTCGAACGCGATCACCTGGGCGTAGGTGAGCAGCTCGTCGACCCGTACCGTCCCGGTCAGCGGCGTTCCGGCTGGCAGCGCCTGGTTCAGGGTCGCCGTCTGCCGGGCGCGGACCCGCACCGGCCGCGCCTGCTGCCGACCGCCCACCCCGCCGGACCAGACGGTCGCCAGCCCGGCGGCGGCGAACTGCACCGGCCAGTGGTACGGGCCGAGCCCGGTGATCGTGTAACGGCCGTCCTCGTCGGTGGTCGGGCCGTGGTCGTCGTACTTCGGGTGCGGCACGTAGGGCACCACCATGACCAGCGCACGGGGGATCGGTGCGCCCGTCGCCGCGTTGGTCACGACTCCGACGACGGTGCCCGGCGGGTCGAGCCGGATGGCCGGCGCGCTGGTCACCACGCCGGGCCGCACCTGAATCACCTGTGCCCGCTCGCGTTCACCGGTGCCGCCGTGCCGGCCGACCCACTGCAAGCCGTGCACCGTCGTGTCGTAGGGGTGCACCAGCAGCCGGTACCTCCCCGGGGCGACGTCGCCGGTCACCAGGACGCCCTGCTCGTCGGCGCAGCCCCCGTACCGTCCGAGTTGGTCCTCGCCGAGGGTGACCGCCGCCAACGCCGCGGCGTCCACCGGGACGAGCGCGGCGCAGGCCCGGGGGACCGGCGCGCCGGTCGCCGCGTCGCGGACCACGGTGCGGACGCCGCCGGGCGCGGGCGACCCGGGGGTACGCGCGGTGGCCGGCGCGGCGGCCTCCCCGACGAGCAGTGCGACGGCGATGGTGGCGGTCAGGTGGCGCAGGAGAGCGTGCCTCATCGGGGTGTCCTTCCGGCGGCGCGGCGGGTTGGGCCGACGGTATCGGCGCTCAGCTGATCCAAATCTGTCAATGTCGCGATGTCGACCATTCCCTGCGGTCACCGCCGCACCCGCAGGACGACTGTACGAAGGTGCTGCTCGAGGTCTGACCGGGTGGGCGCTGCCGGCGGGGGAGTGCGTCACGGGCACCAGCCACCAGCCGTGGCGAGTTATCGTGTCGCCATGGAGAGTGGCGGCGCGTCGGTGCCGGTCTCGACCGACCTCACCGTCCGGCTGCGACCGGTTGCCGAGCCCGACCTGGCGATGTTCCGGCGGCTCTGCACCGAGCCCGGCCTGATCGGCCTGGACTGGGCCGGCTTCCGGGACGCCGGGGCGCCGGCGCGGAGGTTCGCTGTCGACGGCTACCTCGGCGAGGACGACGGGCGGCTCATCGTCGAGGTCGAGCAGGAACGGTCCGCTGCCGGCCTCGTCAGCTACCTCTCCGGGCGCTACGCCGGACGGGCGTCGTACTGGGAGATCGGCATCGTCCTGCTGCCGCCATGGCGCGGGCGGGGCATCGGCTGGCGCGCGCAGGCGTTGCTCTGCGACTACCTGTTCCAGCACAGCCCGGCGCAGCGGATCCAGGCCGGCACCCACCCGGAGAACGTCGCCGAGCAGCGGGCGCTGGAGAAGGCCGGCTTCCAGTTGGAGGGGATCATCCGGGCCAGCGAGTTTCGCGCTGGCCAGTGGCGCGACGCCTACCTCTACAGCCGGTTGCGCGACGACCCGTCCCCCTGGGGGCCGGCGACGAACGGCTAGCGCGGGCGGACTCCCGGCTCCACCGTCAAGGTCCCCGCCTCGGCGTCGATGGTGGCTCGCGCGCCGAGCGGAACGGTGAGCTGTCCGTTGCCGTGGCCCAGTCGCAGCCCACCCAGGACCGGCACGCCCAGGTCGTACAGGCGATCCTTCAGCACCGCCGCAGCGTCCCACTCACCCGGTCCACCGACGCTGTTGGTGATCTGACCGATGGCCACCCCGGCGACCCTGGCCAGCACCCCCACCCGACGCAGCTCGGTCAGCATCCGGTCGATGCTGTACGGAGCCTCGTCCACGTCCTCGAAGAACAGGATCGCGTCGTCGAACCGTGGCGCGTCCCCCGCGCCGAGCGACGTGGAGATCATCGTCAGGGTGCCGCCGAGCAGCGGCCCCGATGCCGTCCCCGGCACCAGCACCGGGGCCGCTGTCTCGGCCGGGTCCCGGACGATCGTCACGGGCGCGGTGGTCATCACCGCCCTGCGGAGCGCCTCGGCCGACTCCGGGCCGGTGCGGGCGTCGTTCCAGTTGACCATGGGGCCGTAGAAGGTGACCAGACCGGCGTCGCGCCAGAGCTTGCCGTGGATGCTGGTGATGTCGCTGAAGCCGACCACCACCCGAGGATCCCGGCGCAGACCGGAGACGTCGATCTGGTCGACGATCCGCTGGGTGCCGTAGCCGCCGCGGGCGGCGAAGACAGCACGGATCCCAGGGTCGGTGAGCGCGGCGTTCAGGTCGGCCAGCCGCTGTGCGTCGGTGCCGGCCAGGTAGCCGTACGTGGCGAAGACGTGTGCGCCCAGCTCGACCTCCAGGCCCCAGCTGCGCAGGATCTCGATGCCGCGGGCCATGTTCGTGGGGTTGGGGGTGCCGCCGGGCGACACGACCCGAACCCGGTCACCGGGTGCCAACGCCGGCGCCCGCAGGGCGCGTTTCGCACCAGCCGGCGCGGCCTGCGCGGCCTCCGCTGAGCCGACGAGCACCGCGCCGCCGGCCGCCGCAGCTCCCATCCGCAGCATGTGTCGACGGGACAGGGGCACCCGCGCGGCCCCCTGGATCGTGGCTGGGTCTGTTCCAGAAGTGGTCACCGGCGTCCCCTCATCGTGATCAGACGATGTGCGAGCCGCCACAGCCTACGACAATCGTCGATGTCGGGCGGGGTCCACAAGGGACAGTGTCCGTCGCGGCCATCGCGCCTGGTTCGCGGATGTTTGCGAGGGTCGCCCGCCGACGGCGGGAAAGTCCGGGTCCGCGCGTGACCCGTTTGTCGCCAGAGACCGTGGGAACTCGCCCCGTTCGTCAGCAGGCAGGCCAGACGGCATGCCGACGAGACCGAAGGAGCAGGCATGGACTACGAGCAGATGATCGCCACGGTACGACAGCGCGCGGGCCTGGGTGAGAACGAGGCCGTGCGGTCCGTACAGGCCGTCCTGTCGGTGCTCGGTGAACGGCTCGCCGGACAGGAGGCGGACAACCTGGCGGCACAGTTGCCGGATCGGCTGGACGCGTCGGTCACCCGTAATCCGCAGGGCCGCCGGTGGGACATTGGTGAGTTCCTGAAGCACGTCGGCGACCGCGAACAGGTCGCGAACGCCGACCAGGTGCGTCAGCACGCCCAGGCGGTGCTGCGTACCGTCGCGGAGGCGCTGAACGACGACGAGCGACACGACCTGCTCGCCCAGCTTCCCGGCGGCATCATCGACCTCTTCGGTGTCCCCACCCCACGCGGCTGAGCCCTGCGCCGATCGGGCTTCCCGGTGCGCTCACGGGATCGGCCACTCGTGCACAGGGCGGTTGCTGTGCATGAGGTCCACGTAGTGCCGGACCACCTCGCGCAGCGCCTCCGGCCGGTCCAGGTGGTCGGCCGACTCCAACCGGTGCAGCGTCTCCACCTGCCACGTCGCGCCGTTGCGGCTGGTCAGGCAGCGCTGCTCGATGATGCCGAGCAGCCGGTCCCGTTCGGCCGGGTCGAGCCCCCACCGGTCCAGGCCGTGATGCGCCAACGGCAGCAACCGGCGCAACACCAACTCGGTGACCGGCAGGTAGCCGAGACCGGGCCAGAAGACCTGCGCGTCGATGCCGTGCCGGGCACAGCTGGTGAAGTTCTCCTCGGCGGCGCTGAACGACATCTGCGACCACAGTGGCCGGTCCGACTCGGCGAGGGCGCGCACCAACCCGAAGTAGAAGGCGCCGTTGGCGATGGTGTCCAACACGGTCGGACCGGCAGGCAGCACCCGATTCTCCACCCGCAGGTGCGGCCGGCCCCGCGACACGTCGTACACCGGGCGGTTCCACCGGTAGACGGTGCCGTTGTGCAGGCGCAACTCGGCCAGATTGGGCACCTCGCCGGCCGCGAGGGCCTGCGCCGGGTCCTCCGGGTCGCAGACCGGCAGCAGCGCCGGGAAGTAGCGCACGTTCTCCTCGAACAGGTCGAACACGCTGGTGATCCACCGTTCGCCGAACCAGACCCGGGGGCGTACCCCCTGGGCTTTGATCTCTTCCGACCGGGTGTCGGTGGCCTGCTGGAACAGCGGAATGCGGGTCTCGCGCCACAGCTCCCGGCCGAAGAACAGCGGCGAATTCGCGCCGACCGCGACCTGGATGCCGGCCACCGCCTGGGCGGCGTTCCAGTAGTCGGCGAACTGGGCCGGGCTGACCTGGAGGTGGAACTGGGTGCTGGTGCACGCCGCCTCCGGGGTGATCGTGTCGGCGGTGACCGCCAAGCGCTCCACCCCGCTGATGGCGATCGGCAGATCCTCGCCGCGGGCCGCGAAGATCTGCTCGTTGAGTAGCTTGTAGCGGGGGTTGGCCGACAACGTCTCGGCGGTCAGGTGCTCGGGGCGCAGCGTCGGCAGGATGCCGATCATCACCATGTGCGCGCCGATCGCCCGGGCCTTCACCTCCGCGGCGTTGAGGCTGGCCCGCACGTACTCCTCGAAGTCGGCAGTGCCGGTGCCGGTCAGCCGGCGCGGCGGCACGTTGATCTCGATGTTGAACTGGCCCAGCTCGGTCTGGAAGCTCGGGTCGGCGATGGCCGCCAGCACGTCGGCGTTGCGCATCGCCGGATTCGACGCCTCGTCGACCAGGTTCAGCTCGATCTCCACGCCGGTCATCGGCCGGTCGAGGTCGAAGCGGGACTCGCGCAGCATCTCGGCGAAGACATCCAGGCAGCGGCGGACCTTGTCGCGGTAGCGGGCTCGATCCTCTCGACTGAAGGTTCGTACGCCGACGTCCTCGCCCATGGTCACCACCCTGTCACCGCTGGTCCCCCTAACCTCGCACGTGATCGGCGGGCGGGGGAAGACCCGAGGACCCTTTCCTACCCAGTTGCCCGCCCTGTTAGCCCAGCCAGGGCAGACCGATAGCATTGCGCCCCGAGAGGTGGTGGCGTGCGGATGCGCGAGAAGGTGACCCGGCTGTTCGTCGCGGCGGCGATTGCCGAGGCCTGCTCCTGGCTGGCCCTGCTGGTCGGCATGCTGGTCAAGTACGGCCCGCCGGACAACGAGCTGGGCGTCAAGATCTTCGGGCCGATCCACGGCGGCCTGTTCGTCGCGTACGTCCTGCTGGTGCTGGCCGTGGCCCGGCTGCACCGGTGGAGCCTGCTGGCCACGGCGGTGGCCCTGGCCAGCGCCGTGCCGCCGTTCGCCACCCTGGCCTTCGAGCGCTGGGCCCGTCGCCGGGGAATGCTCGGCGTCGACCGGCAACCGGCCCGCGAGCCCGCCCCGGTCGGCTGAGCCGCCAACCCGCCCGCTCGCCGAGTGGCCGGCTGGGACCGAGGCAGACCGGCCGGCCCTGACGGGGCTGGCCGGGATCAGGTCAGCGCGGAGCAGGCCGCGATGCCGGCCAGCAGCAGCGCGCCCAGGAACGCCTGCAACAGCAGCGGCGGCCCGAGATGCGACCAGAGCGTCGCGGTACGCGGGGTCAGCAACTGCCCGGTGGTGAGGTTGACGATCCGCTCGATCCGGGGCGGCAGCTCCGGGTCGCGTTGCGGGCGCACTGTGAGCTGCACCTGGTCCGCCGGGTGCAGGGCGCTCTGCGGCAGGTGACCGTGCAGCTCCACCTCGCACAGCTGACCGGCGGTGTTGCGCAGCCGCACCGGTGTGACCAGGTATTCCGGGCCCTGCTTCAGCTCCTTCCAGCGACGCCGGGTGCCGCCGCCGCCGAAGGAGAAGAGCGAGCGCAGCAGCAGGGCGGGCAACCGGGCGAAGGCCGCCGCAGCGAGCACCGCCACCAGCACCGGCTGACCGATGCGTACCTCGCGGGTGTAACCGTCGAGCAGGCGGATCAGCCGCCCGGTGACGATTCGTTCCGTCGGGTGCACGATCCGTCGGGTATCGAGTCCGCTGTCCATCCCCACCACCGAGAGTCCGCTTGTGTTCACAGATCGTATCGACGTCCTCGGTTGAACGACGTGAATGAAACCTGGTCACGGGCTCACGGCCGCGAGGTGACATCCCCGGCGACCCGGGTAAGCGGGGGGCCGAGCTGGAAAGGGGTCGAGCATGCAGCTGTCCTTCCTGCGCCCGCTCTACGACCGTCCCGGGCCGTGGTGCTCGGTGTATCTGGACGCCTCCGCGGACACGGAGGACGCCCATCCCGCGTTGGATCTGCGCTGGCGTGCCCTGGAGCGCAGCCTGGCCGAACAGGGGGCGGACGAGGCGAACATCGCCGCGCTGGACCGGGTGGTCCGAGGTCATGATCCGATGGTCGGGGACTACGGTCTGGCGCTCTTCGCCAGTCACGGCCGGGTGGTGCTCTCCGAGTACCTGTCCGCGCCACCACTGCGGGACCTGGCCCACGTGGGGCCGCTGCCGCACGTGATGCCGCTGCTCGCGCAACGCGGCGAGCAGGTGGCCTGGGTACGTGTGATCGCCGACCGGCTCGGCGCCGACGCGATGGCGGTCAGCGCCGGCGGAGTGCCCCGGCGGGCGCACGTCGCCGGCCGGGACGAGTTCCCACTGCGGCGGGCGAAGCCCGGCGGCTGGTCCCAGTCGCGCTACCAGCGGGCGGCCATGGAGGCGTGGCACCAGAATGCCGGCGACGTCACAGCGGCGACCGTGCAGCTGGCCGACCAGGTCGGCGCGGACGTGGTGGTGGTCGCCGGTGACGTCCGGGCCACCGGAATGATCGCCGCCCAGATGCCGGAGCGCTGGCAGGACCTGGTGGTCCGTACCGACGCCGGGTCGCGGGCCGGCGGAGCCGACCAGACCATGCTGGACGACCTCACCGTGCAGACCATCGCGGAGATCGCCGACCAGCGGATCAGCGCCGCGCTGGACAAGTTCGGTGTGCAGGAGGACGTGGGCGGCGGCCTCGACGCTGTCGTCTCGGCCCTGCAACGCAACCAGGTCGACATGATGATCATCGTGGACGACCCGTCGGCGAACGGTGAGCTGTGGATCGGCGCGGAACCCACCGAGATCGCCGTCGACCCGGGGCAGCTGGCCGCCATGTCGGTGGCCGACCCGCAGCGGGTACGCGCCGACGCGGCACTGGTCCGGGCGCTCGTCGGCACCGACGCGGCGTTGACAGTGCTCGGCCCCGAGGAGGCGCCCGACCTCACCGACGGCGTCGGCGCGGTGCTGCGCTACGTCGACCCCAGCACGCCCGGGCGCGGCAATGGTTGATCGAACGGTCGCGGACGTCGTGGTGGAGCGGCTCCTGGCCTGGCGGGTGCCCCGCGCCTTCGGGTACCCGGGCGAGGCGATCGCTCCACTGGTCGAGGCGCTGGACCGCACCGGCGGCGAGCCGGCGTTCATCCCGGCCCGGCACGAGGAGACCGCCTCGTTCATGGCCACCGGCCACGCCAAGTTCACCGGGGGCATCGGGGTCTGCCTCGCCACCCAGGGGCCCAGCGCCGTCCAGCTGCTCAACGGCCTCTACGACGCGAAGCTGGACAGCAAGCCGGTGGTCGCCATCGTGGGGGAGGACATCTCCGGCCCGCTCGGTGGCGCGCACCAGGAGATCGGGCTGAGCCGGCTCTTCGGGGACGTGTGCAACCAGTTCGTTCGGTACGGCCGTCGCCCCGAGGAGGTGGGGGCGCTGCTGGACCAGGCGTTCCGGACGGCGGCGGCGACCCGCAGCCCGACCTGCGTGGTGCTGCCGCGGCAGTTGCAGGAGGCGCTGGTGCCCGACCTGCAGTCGTACAGCGCCGGGGTGATCACGGCGACCCCCGGCGAGCCGCTGGCCCGGGTCCTGCCGCACGAGGTGGACCTGGACGCCGCCGCGCAGCTGCTCAGCGGCGGTCAGCGGACCGCGATCCTGGTGGGCCAGGGCGGTCGGGACGCGGCCGCCGAGATCATCGAGATGGCCGACCGGCTCGGCGCCGGGGTGGCCACCTCGCTGCTCGGCAAGCCGGTGCTCGACGAGCGGCTGCCGTTCCACACCGGGGTGCTCGGCGAGGTCGGCACCCCGGCGGCGGCCGAGCTGATGGGTGGCTGCGACACGCTGCTGATGGTCGGCACCAACGACCCGTGGACCGACTACTTCCCGATGCCCGAGCAGGCGCGCACCGTGCAGATCGACATCGACGGTCGCCGGATCGGCACCCGGTACCCGGCCGACGTGCCGCTGGTCGGTGACGCCGCCGAGACGCTGCGGGCGCTGCTGAGCCGATTGCGTGGTCGGCCCGAGCAGCAGTGGCGGGCGACGGTGGAGAGTTCGGTGGACCGGTGGCGGGAGGTCGCCGCCGAGCGGGCCGCCGCCACCGCGGACCCGGTCAACCCGCAGCTCGTCCTCCAGGAGCTGTCGGCCCGGATGCCCGGCACCGGGGCGGTCGCCGTCGACGTCGGCTCGGTCCTCTACTGGTACGCCCGGCACCTCACCCTGCCGCCCGGGGTCAACGCGCAGCTGTGCGGCACCCTCGGCTCGATGGGTTGCGCGCTGCCGTACGCGGTGGCGGCCAAGCTCACCAACCCCGACCAGCCGGTGATCGCCCTGGTCGGTGACGGGGCGATGCAGCTCAACGGGCTCGCCGAACTGATCACCGTGTCGCACCTCTGGCAGCAGTGGCGCGACCCGCGGCTGGTGGTGCTGGTGCTCAACAACCGGGACCAGAACGGCATGGGTGGCGGACGGCAAGCGTCATCCGACCCGGCCCACCGCCGGCCGGACGTGCCGTACGCCGGGTGGGCCCGGCTGCTGGGGCTGCACGGGGTGCGGGTGGACCGCCCGGAGCTGGTCGGCGCGGCCTGGGACGAGGCCCTCGCCGCGGACCGCCCCTGCGTATTCGAGGCGGTCGTCGACCCGGCGGTGTCGCTGGCGCCGCCGGAGCCCGCCTTCGCCGACCTGCGCGGCCTGTACGCCGAGGGCGCCCCGGCCCGCAAGGTCCGCGAGCAGGTGGAGGTCACCGCGAACGCCGACGATCTCGTTTAGCCACCCTGGACCAGGGCATCAGTAGCGGCCCGACGACGCTGGAGGTCCCATGTCCGAGCCCGCCGACCGCCGCTACGGTCCCGCGACCCTGCCGAGGGAGCGGGGTCCGCTCTCCGCGGCGGTCGTCGAGGCTCTGCGGCACCCGCCGCACGACCTGCCGGCCGATCTCGGTGTCGGCCTCGACCCGGCGGACCCGATCACCGACGAGGACCTTCAGCTGACGCTGTTCCTCTGCTACGAGCTGCACTACCGGGGTTGGCTCGGGGTGGACGAGTCGTGGGAGTGGCAGCCGACGTTGCTGGCCCTGCGCGCCCGCTGCGAACGGGTCTTCGAGGCGGCGCTGCGTCGGCTGGTCGGCGCACCGCTGGTGCCCGCCGCCGGGGTGGCGGCCGGCCTGGCCGAGCTGGTCGCGGCCGACGACGGGCCGTCGCTGGCCGCGACGCTGCAACGGCGCGCTGACCTCACCCAGTTCCGCGAGTTCGTCGTGCACCGCTCCGTCTACCACCTGCGGGAGGCGGACCCGCACAGCTGGGCGCTGCCCCGCCTCGGTGGCCCGGCCAAGGCCGCGCTCGTGGAGATCCAGACCGACGAGTACGGCAACGGGCGGCTGGACCGGATGCACGCCGAGCTGTTCCGATGCACCCTCGACCGGCTGGGCCTGGACACCGCCTACGGCGCTCACGTCGACGTGGCGCCGGCGGTGACGTTGGCGACCAACAACGTGATGTCGCTGTTCGGGCTGCACCGACGGCTGCGCGGCGCGTTGCTCGGGCACCTGGCCGCGTTCGAGATGACCTCCTCGCTGCCCAACCGTCGCTACGGCAACGGGCTGCGCCGGCTCGGCTTCGACGAGGTGGCGACCCGCTTCTACGACGAGCACGTCGAGGCCGACGCGGTGCACGAGCAGATCGCCGCGCACGACATGTGCGGCGGCCTGGTCCGCGTCGAGCCGGCCCTGGCCGAGGACGTGCTCTTCGGCGCGGCGGCCGGGCTCGCGGTGGACCGGCTGTTCGCCGCGCACCTGCTGGACAGGTGGGCCGCCGGCCGCAGCTCGCTGCGGACACCCGCCCCGCCGGCCCTGCCGCCCAGGGTCTCGCTTGTCGCATTGCCCGCGGTGGCCCCGCCGGCCCCGCCCGCGCTCGTCTGATCCAGACCGCCCGGCTGTCTGGGTGGGGCGTGAGCGCGGAATCCATCCTTTGCTCTGCACCCGCCCGCGCACCACGCACGGTCCGTAACTGGCGCGTGGGCGGGTGCAGAGCAAAGGTGGCGTGTCTCTGGTGCGGCCCGTCCGTGCGCTCTCGCCGCGTGACGCGGCGACGCGGCGACGTGCGGTCAGCCCTCGCGGGTGGTGCCCGCCCGGAAGTTGATGGCCTTGTGGGTGCCGTCGCAGAACGGCTTGAGCGCCGACTTGCCACACCGGCACAGCGCCACAGTGCCCCGACGCGTGTCGATGCGCTCACCGTCCGGGGTGACCAACGCGAAGTCGCCGCGGACCAGCAGCGGTCCGTCCTCGTACGGGGTGATCGTGGCGGCGGTGGGCTCGCTGGTGTCGTCGGTGCGCATGGCCCCGGAAGTGCCCGTCCTGGCCCTGGCGAAACCCGAGACGCAGAACGACGGTGATGACCGGGGCACCCCGCTGACCAGCGGAATGTGCCGCCGGGTGGGTGATGCCCCGTTTGAACCCCATCGGGACGGGAAGCCGGGCCGCGTGGTGAGCGAACGAGGCAAGGTGGGGCCGGTGCACAAGGTGCACAAGGGGCTCACGGCCGATGGCGCCGGTCTGGCCGGCGACCGGGTCGTGGCCGCGGGCAGCTCGGCCCGGGTGCTGGTCGCCGCCACCGCCCGGGCGCTGCGCGGGGTCGACTGCGCCGACCTCGGGCACACCGGGCCGACATCGCGGTTCCCCGGCGCCCCCGAGCCGGTACGCCGCGCCGCGGTCACCCGCGCCGCCGGCCGGGTCGCCCTCACCGTGGCCCAGGTCGACGAGGTCGACGCCGCCCGGGTGGCCCGCTGGTTCGTCGACCAGTACCCCCGCCGGCGCTACCCCGGGGTGCTGATCGGGTCTCCGCACGGCGCGGCGGCGCACCTCGCGGTCGCCCTCGGCGTGCCGTGGCTGCCGGCGGGCTTCGAGATGACAGTGCACTGGTCCGACGGCGGCGTGGACCGCCCGGCGGACGCCGTGGAGCACGGCGCGGCACTCGCCACCCGGTTGCTCGCCGGCAACGCCGATCTGCACCTGCGCCAGGTGCACTGCCCGGCCAGCGGGGGCGCGTTGGCCGGGGCGACCGTGTCCCTGACCGCCGCGTGGAGGGCCCTACCGGCCGCGTACGCGCAGTTCCTGGCCGACCGGCTGCTGCCGGATGCCCCCGTGCTGCTGATCCGCGACGCGCGCACCTGGCCGGTCCTGGAGCGCGGTCCGGGGCACAGCTTCCAGGTCGGCTGCCCGGGCAGCGGGCTGGACCCGGTGGACTTCCACCCGGACAGCCACGCCTTGCGGCAGGTGCTGCGCTCCGTCGGCGGCGACGCGACCCGGTGGGAGCCGCCGGAGGTGTCCGTACCGTCGGCGTACGCCGAGCACGGCGTCGACCCGGGCTTCGAGTTGGCCGCTCGGGACTGGTCCGCCCGGCACCAGCACCCGCTGCACCGGGTGTTGGTGCCCCGGCCGGCGGCGCTGAGCGCGGGCGTGGCCGACCTGTACCGGCGGTGGCTGCGGCGCGCCGGCAAGACCGGCGACCGGTTGGTGGTGGAGTGCGGCCGACTGCTCGACCCGTGGCAGGTGGTGCGGGCGGGGCTGGTGCCGTACTGGTGCGAGAACGCCACCCGCCGCAACGTCGACGAGGCCGAGTGGTGGCTGGCCGGCAGCGAGGCGTTCAGCTCGGTGGACGTGTTGCCCGAGCCGCCCGGGGTGCGCTCGCCCGCGCTGGCCGGGCTGCCGCAGTGGCTGGCCGTCGCCGGGTTCGGCCGGCGGCGTCGGGCGCTGGACCGCACCACCGCCCGGGGCTACCCGGTCACCTCGGTGCCCACCCGCCGGGCCACCGAGGTCCTGCGTGCCCAGCCGTACGACCTGCCCGCGCCGCCCCCGCTGGGGGTCGCCGAGGCCCTTTCCGTGCTCCGCGACAGCGGCGGCCACCAGGGGTTGTTGGTCTCCTGAGACGGAGGACGCCGAAACATCCTCGCGAACCCGGGGTCCCGTGATTGAGTACCTACGGAGCGGGAACATCGCTGGCTGCGACGGCCTGATTGCGCTGCGTAGAGGCGGTGTCGCCCGCTGGCATCCCAGTCACTGACCCACTTTCCGGCCCGGTGCGTGGCTCGACCACGCGCACGACCGGTTTCCCGATCCGGGCGGGGGACCTTCCTGAGGGAGGCGCGGATGTTCGGACAGACGAGCACGACCACGACCACACCACCACCCACCGATCGGGGTCTGGAGGATCTCGACGCGGCGGCGATGGCGTACGCGGCCCGGATCGCCGGGCTGCCACCGGAGCGGCGAGGGGAGGCCCGCGACGACCTGGTGCGCTTCGCGCTGCCGTTCGCCGGCCGGCTGGCCCGCCGGTACCGGGGACGTGGAGAGCCGCTGGAGGACCTGGAGCAGGTGGCCCGACTGGGGCTGGTCAACGCCGTCGACCGCTATGACCCGGAACGGGGCTCCTTCACCGCGTACGCCGCGATCACCATCGTGGGCGAGATCAAACGACACTTCCGGGACCGCACCTGGGGCGTGCACGTGCCCCGCCGGCTGCGGGACCTCATCCTCGAGGTGGGGCAGGCCACCGCCGCGCTCACCAGCGAGCTGTCCCGGGCCCCGTCGGTGGCCGAACTGTCGGCCCGGCTGGAGACCCCGCAGGAGGAGATCCTCGCCGCCCTGGAGTCGGCGGCCGGCTACAGCCCGGCCTCCCTCAACGCGCCGGTGGGTGGGGAGAGTTCCGCCGAGTTCGGGGACCTGGTCGGCGAGTCGGACAACGCGTTGGAATCGGTCGACGACCGGGTGACGGTGAGCGGTCTGCTGCACCGCCTGCCCTGGCGGGAGCGACGGATCCTCGCGATGCGCTTCTACGGCAACCAGACCCAGGCGGAGATCGCCGCCCGGTTCGGCATCTCGCAGATGCACGTGTCCCGGCTGCTGTCGCGGGCGCTCACCTGGCTGCGTCAGGCGATGCTCGCCGACGCGCCGCCGCCGTGGCAGAACGGGGCCGCCGAACCCGACCCGGGCAAAACCCGGATCTCGGTCAAGCAGAACGGCGACACGGTGGTGGTCGAGGTCGGCGGCGAGATCGACCGCGACGGCGCGGACCAGCTGCGCCGGGCCATGCTCGAGGCGGTCACCGGCCAGCCCAGCGAGGTGGTCGTCGACCTGGTCGGCGCCGGCGGCTTCGACGCAGGCGGGATCGCCGCGCTGATGGCCGGGCGGGACGCGGCGGAACGGACCGGGGTGCCGTTGCGGCTGACCCGGGTCCAACCCGCGGTACGCCGTTCGCTCACCGCCGCCGGCCTGGCGCCGGCCCGGGACTGACCGCACCCGAAACAGGCGAAGGGCCGACACCCCGCGAGGTGTCGGCCCTTTCCGCGTACCCCTGTCAGTGCTCTTCGGGGTTGCCGTCGCTGTGCGGATGCCGCCAGCGCTCGTGCGGCTTCGGCGCGTCCTCGGCGTCCTGCGGCGGGTCGCTCTCCTCGAAGCTCGGCCGGCGGACGCCCTCAGGCTCCGGCACGTCCACCGGGCGGGCGCCGGAGCGCGGCGCCGGCCGGTAGTCGACAGCGTCCCGGGCGCCGTGCGCGCCCTCGGCGGCCGGCGACTCCGGTGCGTGGTGCTCCATCCGCAGTTCGTCGGAGAACTGCTGCGGTGGCTTGGTGGTGCGCTGCGGCAGGTCGCGGCCCAGGTCGGCGACGAGCGGACCGTACTTCAGGTCGAAGGCGGGGCGCTCGGAGCGGATCCGGGGCATCCGGTCGAAGTTGCGCAGCGGCGGCGGGCAACTGGTGGCCCATTCCAGGGAGTTGCCGAAGCCCCACGGGTCGTCCACCGTCACCATCGCCCCGTACCGCCAGGACTTCCAGGCGTTGTAGATGAAGAAGAGGGTGGACAGGCCGAGGATGAACGCGAAGATGCTGGAGACCGTGTTCAGCGTGGTGAAGCCGTCGGTGGGCAGGTAGTCGGCGTACCGGCGCGGCATGCCCTCGTTGCCCAGCCAGTGGTGCACCAGGAAGGTGCCGTGGAAGCCGATGAACATCGTCCAGAAGTGCGCCTTGCCGAGCCGCTCGTCGAGCAGTCGCCCGGTCATCTTCGGCCACCAGAAGTAGTAGCCGCCGAAGAGGGCGAAGACCACCGTGCCGAACACCACGTAGTGGAAGTGCGCCACCACGAAGTAGCTGTCGTGGGTGTGCCAGTCGACCGGAGGACTGGCCAACAGCACCCCGGTGAGGCCGCCGAGCAGGAAGGTGACCAGGAAGCCGATGGCGAACAGCATCGGCGTCTCGAACGTGAGCTGGCCCTTCCACATGGTGCCGATCCAGTTGAAGAACTTCACACCGGTCGGCACTGCGATCAGGTAGCTCAGGATGCTGAAGAACGGCAGCAGCACCTGGCCGGTGGCGAACATGTGGTGCGCCCAGACCGTCATGGACAGCACGGTGATGGCGATGGTGGCCAGCACGATCCCGGTGTAGCCGAAGAGCGGCTTGCGGGAGAAGACCGGAATGATCTCGGTGATGATGCCGAAGAACGGCAACGCGATGATGTAGACCTCGGGATGGCCGAAGAACCAGAACAGGTGCTGCCAGAGCATCGGGCCGCCGGTGGCGGGGTCGTACACGTGCGCGTTGAGCAACCGGTCGGCGGAGAGCGCCAGCAGCGCGGCGGCCAGCAGCGGGAACACCAGGATCACCAGCACGCTGGTGAACAGCATGTTCCAGGTGAAGATCGGCATCCGGAACATGGTCATGCCGGGCGCGCGCAGGGTCAGGATCGTGGTGATCAGGTTGACCGCGCCGAGGATGGTGCCGAGCCCGGAGACGACCAGGCCGAGCACCCACATGTTCGCGCCCACGCCGGGGCTGTGCTCGACGCTGCTGAGCGGGCTGTACGCGGTCCAGCCGAAGTCCGCCGAACCCCCCGGGGTGATGAACCCGCCGATCACCATGAGGCCGCCGAAGAGGTACAACCAGTAGGCGAGCGCGTTGAGGCGAGGGAACGACACGTCCGGTGCGCCGATCTGGATCGGCACGATGTAGTTGGCGAACCCGAACGCGGCGGGCGTGGCGAACAGCAGCAGCATCACCGCGCCGTGCGAGGTGAAGAGCTGGTTGTACTGCTCGGAGGAGAGGAACTGCATCCCCGGGCGGGCCAGCTCGGCTCGCATCACCATCGCCTGAAGCCCCGCCACCACGAAGAACCCGAAGGAAGTCAGCAGATACAGCAGGCCGATCTGCTTGTGGTCGGTCGTGGCGAGGAACTTGATCAGGGAGTTTCCGGGGACCGGTGCCCGTACCGCTCCCGGGAACCCCCCGAAACGGGCCGGTGCCAGGATCGCCGGACCCCGATCGCGACCGGGTTCTGTGGTTACCCGCTTGGGCATGGCTGCTCACCCCGTCGTGACGGCAGAAAGGACGGGCGTGCTCTACCCACCCTCACACCATGTAACCAGCCAACGACGGTAATTTCGGTCAGATCGCCAGTACCGGCGCAAGCACCTCGAACGCTCAGGTTGCCGGCAGCATCGCCCAGACGGCCTTGCCCTGACCGGCCGGCACGCTGCCCCACCGCTGGGTCAGCTCCCGGACCAGCATCAACCCTCGCCCACCCTCGGCGTGCAGGTCCGTCCCACCAGCCCGGGCCTGGGCGCTGCTGCCGTCCACCACCGCCAGGTGCAGATACGGCCGGCGCAGGGTCACCGTCACCTGCATCGGCGTGCCGGCGTGGCGCACCACGTTGCCGACCAGCTCGCTGAGCACCAACGCGGCCGGACCGGACGCCTCGGGCAGGTTCCACCGCGCGCACGCGTCGGTGACCAGGTCCCGGGCCCGCCGGCAGGCCCCGGCCACCGGCTCCAGTCGGGCCCGCATCCGCAAGGCGGACGTGGTGCCGGCCAACCGGGTCGCCTCCGCGCAGTCCGTGGAGACCGGGAGCACCCGACACGTGGTCGACTCGGCCAGCCACCGTGCGGCAACCGGCGACGGGGAGCAGAGCAGCACCGGCACAGCCGGCCACTCCTCGGCCCGGCGGGCGGTCGCGGCGAACACGGACAGCGCCAACCGGTCCTCCACGCTCACCCCGGCCATGTCGACCACCAGCGCCTCCGGCTGGTCGACCAGCGCGTCGCTGAGCGCCTGGTGCACCGAGCGCATCGTGCCGAGGTGCAGCGGGCCGGTGAGCCGGACGACCGCCACCGGTGCCGTGGTACGCACCTCGCAGGTGATCCCGCTCGACATCGGCGCCTCAATTCGCTGCTGGGTCGGGATCTGCCAACTACCCGAGGCCGTTCCCGGCCAAACCGGACCGACGCCGGGGCGAGGCAGGTCACGCCGCGCAACCCCAGGTCAGGGACGGGCCCGGCCGGTCAGGACGCCCAGTGCGATCATGCCGACGCCGAGCCCCAGGTGCAGCCAGTCGTCGGCGTCGTTGACCGGTAACACGTTCGCCCCGGTGTCGTGGTCCACCGCCAGCCCGTAGAGCCAGAGCACCAGGTAGACCGCACCGCCGCCGATCAGGAACGCCCGAGCGCCGGTGACCGACCGCGCCAGCAGCAGACCCACCACCCCGTACGCCAGATGCACCAGGTTGTGCAGCACCGACACCTGGAAGACGCCGAACAGGTACGCCCCCGAACCGTGGCCGGCGAAGCGCAGCGCGTCCATCCCGGTGGTGATCCCCGGCACGAAGCCGAGCGCGCCGACCAGCAGGAACAACACTCCCACCGTCGCCGCCGCACGACGGACCGGCGGTTTGCCGTCGGCCGGGTTGGGTCGGGCCCGGGAGTGCGCCATCGATCCGACCATTCCCGGCTCCTCGTCGCGCGGCGGGCATGAGCGCTGCCGGCTACCCGCTGGCAAGACCGGCAAACCGCCCAGCCGCGCCAGCGGTCAGGCCGGCAGCAACCTCGGCGCGCGCGCCGACTGCCGGACCCGCTCGTACAGCTCGACGTAGCGCTGCGCCATCACCGCGGGCGTGAAGCGCTGCGCGGCCACCCGCCGGCACTCGTCCGGGTCGAGCAACTCGGCGGCGAGGACGAGATCGTCCAACTCCTCCTCGTCGGTGGTGAGCAGCCCGGTGCGCCCGTGCTCGATCAGCTCCGGCAGGCAACCCCGGGCGGTGGCCACCACCGGCGTACCGAGGGCGAGCGACTCGACGACCGCCGTGCCGCCCGGCTCCTCCCAGCGCAACGGAAACAGCGACGCGCGGGCGCTGGCGAGCAGGTCATCGCGTTCCTGACCGGCCACGGTGCCGACCCAGCGAACCAGGTCACCGTCGACGTGCGGCGCCACCGCGTCGAGGAAGAACCGCACGTCCGGATTCTGCCGGGCCTCGTCGCCGGCCGCGGCCAGCTCGGCCGGCCGATGGTACGGGCCGACGGGGCCGGCCAGCACCAGCGGAATACCCACCCGGTGCGCGAGCCGGGCACCCACGTCCTGCCCCTTGCCCGGGTTGATCCGGCCCAGGATGAGCAGGTGCTCGCCCTTCTCCGGTCGGGGCTGCCGGTCGGCGTCGACGGCGAGCGGCGTGGACAGGTGCACGTGTCCCACCGAGTGCTCCCGCAGCGCCAGCGGGGCGCGGGCCAGCTGGGACGCGGAGACGCCGTTGACCCGGACCCGGTCGCCGCCGTCCAGGCTGCCGTAGAGCGCCGGGTGTTTGGCCAGGTCCCAGTGCAGGGTGTGCAGGGTCGGCGGTCCGGCCGGCCCCATCGCGGCGAGGGTGGCCAGCCCAACCGCCTCGACATGGTCGTGCACCAGGTCGATGTCGTCGCGGGAGTGCAACTCCCGGACCACTCCGGCCAGGTGCGCCTGGGCGATCCCGCAGACCTGGTTGTACGGCCGTTGCAACGCGGCGAACTGCCCGTCGGCGAAGACCGAGACCTGCTCGTCCACCGGCAGGGTGCTGCTGCCCACCGAGGCGAGCACCACCCGTACGCCGAGTCGCCGCAGCTCCGGCACCAGCGTGGCGATCACGTTCTCGATACCGCCGTAGCCGGGCGGTGGCACCGACAGCCACGGGCCGGCGTTCATCAGCACGGTGAGGCTCATCGGGCTCGTCCCTTCCGGCAGCTCGCTGCGCCTACGGTTCGCGACTGCGGGGCTCGCAGGACCGGCTCACTCCTCGCGCTCATGCGGCGGCCACCCGGCGGCGGGGCAGCCGGTGGCGCAGTTCGGCCAGCGGCGGGCGCTCCTCGATCGACACGTCGCTCACCACGATCTCGCGGTCCAGGTTCGGCAGAGTGTCCGAACCACCGCGACGGAACTGGGTCAGCAACGCCTCCGGCACGAGACCAGGGGTCGCCCAGCCGCGCCGTTGCAGCCGGGACCAGGCGGTCAACATGATCTGCGCGGACATCCGGCCCAGGGCGGCGGTGTCCTGGTGGCGGTGCTTGCGCTCACCGAGGTCGACCTGCGCCAAGGCGTCCAGGCCGACCAGGTCGAGCAGGTCGATCATCATGGCCGTCTCCACCCCGTACCCGGAGACGAACGGCACCTGGGCCAGCACGTCCCGGCGGCCCGCGTACTCGCCGGCGAGCGGCTGCACGAAGCCGGCCAGCTCCGGCCAGAAGAGGTTCAGCAGCGGTCGGGCCATCAACTCGGTCACCCGGCCCCCGCCGTCCTGCTCCACGCTGGCGGTGCCCACCAGGGGCCGGTGGTAGAAGCCCTTCACGAAGTCGACCGACGGGTCGGTCAGCAGCGGGCCGAGCAGCCCGCTCACGAAGTGCGGTCGGAACTCCCGCAGGTCGGCGTCGATGAACGCCACCACGTCTCCCTCGGCGGCGGCCAGCCCGGCCCAGAGCGCGTCGCCCTTGCCGGTGAGCCGGGGCAACCCCCGGGTCATCGCGTCCTGGCTGACCACCTCCGCGCCGGCGGCGCGGGCCACCTGCGCGGTCCGGTCCGTCGAACGGGAATCCACCACGATCAGCTCGTCGACCAGGGCCACCCGATCCATCAGGTGCTCCCGGATGGTCGACACGATCGCGCCGACGGTGGCCTCCTCGTTACGCGCCGGTAGCACCACGCTGACCCGGGTCTCACCCTTGGCGCGCAACAGTCGACGCGCCGGCCAGTCCCCCGCCGACGTCGTCCGGTACGTGGCCCATGCCTCCACCACCGGTGACACGCTCGATGTCTCGTCCCGCACGGGCACCCCTCCGTTCGTGCGTGGAAAAACCGAATTTGGTTGTTCCCATTCCTCACCACGCGCTAACCGCTTTCTGGGCAACAGCTTGATCACAACGGTGACATCTCAGCGTTCCCGGGGGATGAACGTTTGATTGCGCACACCCCAGGGGACTGCTCCCATCGCAGATGAAAAGTCTTCGAAGGGGTGTCGGAATGCGGAACTGCCGGGTGGGTCTGGTCGGAGCCGGCGGGGTGGCACAACGCCACGCGCGCGTACTGGCCGGGTTCGACGACGTCGAGCTGGTCGGCGTCACGGACGTCGCGCCGGAGGCCGCGGCCGCGCTGGCCGCACAGCACGGCGGGCGGGCGTGCGCCGACGTCGCCGAACTGCTGGCCGCCGGCCTGGACGCCGTGTACGTCTGCGTGCCTCCGTTCGCGCACGGCCCCGCCGAGGAGGCGGTGATCGAGGCCGGGGTGCCGATGTTCGTGGAGAAGCCCGTCGCGGTCGACCTGGGCACCGCCGAGCGGATCGCCGACCTGGTCGCCCAGCGCGGGCTGCGTACCGCGGTCGGCCACCACTGGCGCTACCTGAGCGTGCTCGACCAGGCCCGCGACCTGCTCGCCGACCGTCCGGTGCGGATGGTCAGCGGCGCCTGGCTGGACAAGGTGCCCCCGGTGGCGTGGTGGTCGCTGCGGGACCGCTCCGGCGGCCCGGTGGTCGAGCAGGCCGCCCACGTGCTCGACCTGATCCGGGTGCTGGCCGGCGAGGTCAGCGAGGTCACCGCGTACGGCAACGGCACCCCACCGCCGGTCGACGGCGCCGACATCGACTCGGTGACCACCGCCGCACTGCGCTTCGCCAACGGCGCGGTCGGCACGCTCAGCGCCGCCTGCGTCCTCGGCTGGAAGCACCGCGCCGGCCTGGAGATCCTCGCCGACGGGCTGGCCCTCGCGATCACCGAGGACGGGCTGTCGATCCGCGACGCCGACGGCGAACGACACCTCCCCGCCGACCCGGAAGCCGCCCGGGTGGCGGTGGACCGTGCCTTCGTCGACGCCGTCCTCGGCATCGGCGACGACGTGCGCGTCCCGTACGCCGAGGCCCTCGCCACCCAGCGCCTGGCCCTCGCGGTGGCCGACTCGGCCCGCACCGGCACCACGGTGCGGCTCGCCACCGCGACCACGTCGACGGTGCTCGCCAGCGGGGTGACAGTCGATGCGTGACAAGGTCGTCGTGGTCACCGGCCCCGGCCGGGTCGACCTGGTCGAGCAGGACGCCGCGCCGCTGCGCCCCGGCACGTTCCGGGTCGAGACGCTGTTCAGCGGCGTCTCCGCCGGCACCGAACTGAGCTACGTCAAGGGCACGAACCCCTACCTGAACGTCACCTGGAACGCCGACCTGGGCCTGTTCCAGCCGGGCGAGGCCAGCACGCCGTACCCGGTGACCCGACTCGGTTACATGCAGGTCGGCCGGGTGGTGGAAAGCGATACCCCGGCCGTCGCGGTGGGCACTGTCGGCGCTATGACGTACGGGCACCGCACCGGCTGGCTGGCCGACCCGGTCGCCGAACGGTTCGTGGCGCTGCCCGACGACCTGGACCCGCTGCTCGGCGTCTACGTCGCGCACATGGGCCCGATCTGCGCCAACGGTCTGCTGCACGCCGCCGCCGACCTGCACGGCACCGACGTCCGGGCGCTCGGCGACGGGGTACGCGGGCGACGGGTCGCCGTCGTCGGCGCCGGAGTCGTGGCCCTGCTGACGGCGTTGTTCGCCCGACGCAACGGCGCCGCGTCGGTGGTGGTGCTCGACCCCACCCCGCAGCGCCGCCAGGTCGCCGAGGCGCTCGGCCTGGAAACCCTCGACCCCGAGGCGGACGACCCGGCGGTCGTGCTCAAGACCCGCTGGGCGCACACCGCCGGCGACCGGGGCGCCGACGTGGTGTTCCAGTGCCGGGGGCAGGCGTGGGCGTTGCACCTCGCCCTGCGGCTGCTGCGGCCCCAGGGCACCGTCATCGACCTCGCCTTCTACCAGGGCGGCGCGGACGCGGTCCGCCTCGGTGAGGAGTTCCACCACAACGGGCTGTCGCTGCGCTGCGCCCAGATCGGCCGGGTGCCGCGCGGCCTCGCACCCACCTGGGACCGCGAACGGCTGTCCGCCGAGACCGTCGATCTGCTCAGGACGTACGGCGACACGATCCGCAAGCACCTCGTCTCGGCGGTGGTGCCGTTCGACGAGGCGCCCACCCTCCTCACCGACCTGGCCGACCGTCGCCGCCAGGAGCTTCAGGTGGTGCTCACCGTCTGACCCGCCGTCGTCGCGTGCCAGGGGCGGCTACCGTTCCCGGCATGAGCACAGTGCAGGACCGACCGGCTCCTCCCGGCACCGCCAAGAGCCGGTCGGTCGGCCTGGCCGCGTTGCTGCCGTACCTGCGGGAGCACCGCGGCACCCTCGTGGTGGTCGGCGCGCTGTCGCTGGTCGGCTCGGCGGCGTCGCTGGCGCAGCCGCTGCTCACCCGGTCGGTGCTCGAGCGGATCGGCGCCGAGCAGGGGGTGTCCCGGCTGGTGGCGGTGCTGGTGGCGCTCGTGGTGCTCGGCGCGGCGATCGGCGGACTGCGCGACTACCTGCTGCAACGCACCGCCGAAGGAGTGGTGCTGGGCACCCGGCGCCGGCTGGCCGGCCACCTGCTGCGGCTGCCCATCGCCGAGTACGACAGCCGACGCACCGGCGACCTGCTCTCCCGGGTCGGCTCGGACACCACGCTGCTGCGCGCGGTGGTCACCTCCGGGCTCTTCGAGACGGTCACCGGGGCGGTGACGGTGGTCGGCGCCGGCACGGCCATGGTGCTGCTCGACCCGCTGCTGTTCGGCGTCACCCTGCTCGGGGTGGCGCTGGGGCTGGTCTTCGCCGCCACCTTCGCCCGCCGGGTCCGGGCGCTGGCCCGGGTCGCCCAGGAACGGATCGGCGAGATGACCTCGGCGGTGGAACGGGCGATCTCGGCGGCCCGGACCATCCGGGCCAGCCGCGCCGAGACCCGCGAGACGGAGGCCGTCACCGGCAGCGCCCGGGAGGCGTACGCGGCGGGGCTGCGGGTGGCCCGGGTGCAGGCGCTGGTGGGCCCGATCGGCTCGGTCACCGTGCAGGGCGCGTTCCTGCTGGTGCTCGGCATCGGTGGGGCGCGGGTCGCCGCCGGGGCGATCTCCGTCGGTGACCTTGTCGCGTTCGTCATGTACCTGTTCCTCCTGGCGCTGCCGCTGGGTCAGGTGCTGCGGGCGTACACCCAGTTGCAGTCCGGCCTGGGCGCCCTCCAGCGGATCGAGGAGATCCTCACCGTGCCGGCGGAGGGCGCGGACGACCGGCCCGCGCCCGCCGTGGCGACGGCGACCCCGCGCCGCCCGACCCCGGTGATCGAGTTCGACCGGGTGGGCTTCGGCTACCCGGGTGGCGAGCCGGTGCTGCACGAGGTCAGCTTCGCGGTGCCCGCCGGCACCCGGACCGCCCTGGTCGGTCCCTCCGGCGCCGGCAAGTCCACCCTGCTGGCCCTGGTGGAGCGTTTCTACGAGGTGAGCGCCGGCGCGGTCCGCCTCGACGGCACCGACGTGCGGGACCTGCCCCGCGACGCGTTGCGGGCCCGGCTCGGCTACGTCGAGCAGGAGGCCCCCGTGCTGGCCGGCACGCTGCGGGAGAACCTGCTGATCACCACCCCGGACGCCACCGATGACCGGTTGCGCGCCGTCCTCGACGAGGTCAATCTGGGCCACCTGGCACAGCGCACCCCGCAGGGCCTCGACGTGCAGGTGGGGGAGGGCGGCGTCCTGCTCTCCGGAGGTGAGCGGCAGCGACTGGCCATCGCCCGCGCGCTGCTCGCCGGCCCGCCGGTGCTGCTGCTCGACGAGCCGACCAGCAACCTCGACTCGCGCAACGAGGTAGCGCTGCGCCGCGCCATCGACGCCGTGGCCGTCCGCCGGACCCTGTTGATCGTGGCGCACCGGCTCGCCACGGTGGTCGACGCCGACCAGATCGTCGTCCTCGACGGCGGCCGGGTGGTGGCCGTGGGCACCCACGCCGAGCTGACCGCCAACGACCCGCTGTACCGGGAACTCGCCACCCACCAGCTGCTGGTCGGCTGACGTCGTCCCAGGAAGGCCGACTTGCCGGGCGGCCGGGCCGCGCACGCCGCCCGGAATCGCGTACCGTTGCCGCTCATGGGTGTGTCGCAACGGTTCAAGAGCAAGTTCCGGCGGTTCCTCCAGCGCCCCGGCTCGACCGTGGATCTTGCTCCGCTGGAGAAACTGCTCCCGGCGATCGAGGCGCGCGAGGCTGAGCTCTCCGCGCTCGACGACGCCGAGCTGACCGCTGCCGCGGGCGCCGCCGCCGGTTACGAGGAGATCTGCGCCGTCGGCCGCGAGGCCGCCCGCCGTGGCCTCGATCAGCGGCCGTACGACGTGCAGCTGCTCGGCGCGATGTCGCTGCTCTCCGGCAAGGTCGCCGAGATGGCCACCGGTGAGGGCAAGACCCTGACCGCCACGATCGCCGCGTACGGGCACGTCCGGCTCGGTAACGGCCCGGTGCACGTGCTCACCATCAACGACTACCTGGCCCGCCGCGACGCCCAGTGGATGGAGCCGGTCTACACCCTGCTCGGCCTCACCGTCGGCTGGGTCAACGAGGCCTCCACCCCGCAGGAGCGGCGCGACGCGTACGCCTGCGACGTCACCTACGTCTCGGTCAGTGAGGCGGGCTTCGACTACCTGCGCGACCAGCTGGTCACCGACGTGGAAGACCGGGTGCAGCCCGCGCTGACCACCGCCATCGTCGACGAGGCCGACTCGATCATGATCGACGAGGCCCGGGTGCCGATGGTCCTAGCCGGCGCGGTGCCGGGCGAGCAGGATCCGGTGCACGCCGCCGCCGCGCTCGTCCGTGGCCTGCGCAAGGGCAAGCACTACACGGTCGCCGAGGACGGTCGGAGCGTGGCGTTCACCTCCGCCGGCCTGGCCGCCATCGAGGCCAAGCTCGGCATCGACCTGTACGACGAGGAGCACGTCGCGCAGCTCTCCGCTGTCAACGTGGCGCTGCACGCGCACGCCCTGCTGCACCGTGACGTCGACTACATCGTCCGGGACGGCTCGGTCGAGCTGGTCGACGAGATGCGCGGCCGGGTGGCCCAGCGCCGCCGCTGGCCGGACGGCCTCCAGGCCGCGGTCGAAGCCAAGGAGGGGCTGGACGCCACCGCCGAGGGCGAGGTGCTCGGCACCATCGCCATGCAGGCGTACATCGCGCTCTACCCGAAGGTCTGCGGGATGACCGCCACCGCGGTGCTGGTCGGCGACCAGTTGCGGGAGTTCTTCGACCTCGAGGTCGCGGTGATCCCGCCGAACACCCCGTGCATCCGCGAGGACGAGCCGGACCGCATCTACGCCACCCGGGCGGAGAAGGACGAGGCGCTGATCGACGAGATCCAGCGCTGGCACGCCAAGGGGCGGCCGGTGCTGGTCGGCACCCTGGACGTCAAGGAGTCCGAGGGGTTGGCCGCCGGGCTGAACGCCGCCGGGGTGCCCTGCGTCGTCCTGAACGCCAAGAACGACGACGAAGAGGCCGCGATCATCGCCGAGGCCGGCGCGTACGGCGCGGTGACCGTCTCCACCCAGATGGCCGGCCGGGGCGTCGACATCCGCCTCGGCGGCAGCGACCAGACCGACCAGGAGCGGGTCGCCGAGCTGGGCGGGCTCTACGTGATCGGCAGCGGCCGGCACGACAGCCGCCGGGTGGACGACCAGCTGCGCGGTCGGGCCGGCCGGCAGGGCGACCCGGGCGGCTCGGTCTTCTTCGTCAGCCTGGAGGACGACCTCGTCGTCCGGCACGCCGCCGACTCGGTGCCGGCCTCGCCGCGGATGAACGCCGACGGTCTGGTGACCGACGAGCAGGTCGACTACGCGGTGGAGCACGCCCAGCGGGTCGCCGAGGGCGTCAACCACGAGATCCACCGCAACACCTGGCGCTACAGCGTGGTGATCGAGCAGCAGCGCAAGGCCCTCGCCGCGCGCCGGGAGCGGCTGCTGACCAGCGACGTGGCCGCGGTGATGCTGCTGGAGAAGGAGCCCGAGAAGGCCGGCGAGATGGACGAGGACCTGCTCGCCCGTGCCGCCCGGTCGATCGCGCTCTACCACCTGGACCGGCTCTGGGCCGAGCACCTGGCCGAGCTGTCGGAGGTCCGCGAGGGCGTGCACCTGCGCGCACTGGGTCGGCTCGACCCGCTGGACGAGTTCCACCGGGCCGCGGTGCCGGCGTTCAACGACCTGATCCCGGAGATCGAGGCCCGCACCATCGCCACCTTCACCGAGACCGAATTCGATGAGGACTGGCAGCCCGACGACGGCACCCTGGTCCGGCCCACCGCCACCTGGACGTACCTGGTGCACGACAACCCGTTCGGGTCCGAGCTCGACCGTCTGATCGCGTCGATCGGGCGTCGGCTCAGCGGCGCCTCGCGCTGACGTACCGTCCGTCGGGGCCCCGGTCGCGCCTCCGGGTGCGGCAGGGGCCCCGATTTACGCCGTTTCGACCCAGGTTTCCCAGGGTAGTAGGGCTGGTCGGTCGAGTCGGGGAGAGAGCAGACGATGACACAGGTGACGATGCGTGCCGTACAGGCGCCAGACGGCACGGAGGCTGCGAACCGGTGAACCTCGACACGCGGGAACCGGTGCTGCAGACCCTCGGCGTCCTGGAAGCAGCCGCGCTGTTACGCGAGCTGACCGCCGGGCTGATCGCCCTGACCGACTTTGATGAGGCGCTACTGGCCCTGGTCCGGGTCACCCGGGACGCCGTCGCCGGGGTGCGCTGGTGCGGGTTCACCGCCCTGCGGGCCGGCGAGCCGGCCGGGGTGGCCGCCTCCGACGAGGGACTGGCCGGGCTGGACGACCTGCGACACGGGCCGGACTCCCCGGCGATGAGCGCGATCCACCGCCGCGAGATGGTCCTCGCCGCCGACCTGGCCGGTGAGCCCCGCTGGCCGGCCTGGACGGCTCGCGCCCGCGACCTCGGCGTACGCGGGGTGATCTCCGCACCGGTCGACATCGACGACCAGGTGATCGGGGCGATCAACCTGTACGCCGCCGCGCCGGACGTGTTGACCCCGCAACACCAGCTGACCGCCATGCTGCTCGCCGAACACGCCGGCCTGCTGCTCGCCGCCGTCCGCGACCGCGGCCGGCAGCTCACCCTCGCCGGGGAACGCGACGCCTCGCTCCTGCACGACGGGGTGGTGGGCCAGGCCATCGGTGTGATCATGACGCAGCGCGGGTGCCCGCCGGCCGAGGCCCTCGACGTGCTGCGCACCGCCGCCTCGTCGCTGGACATCCCGCTGCGCGAGGTGGCCGAACGCCTGGTCCGCACGGTCTCCCGCCAACGCGACACCTGATCCCGGCCGCGCCGGTCGGGTGGCCGCGCTGGTCGGGTGGCCGCGCTGGTCGGGTTGGCCGCGCTGGTGGTGCCGGCCGTGCCTGCCGCGTGATCAACTCGGGTTCCTGGAAGTCGGGGTGTCCGGGGCCGGCGGACGCCGCGACTTCCTGAAAAACCGAGTCGATTACCCGGCCGTCCGGCGTCGCAGGCGGCGTGCGGCGTGCCCGTTCTCCCTGCTGCCGGCGAGTCGGGCGGCATCGTTTCGCCTCGACCAGCCCCGGGTAGCACTCTGGTCAGGTGAGCTGCGCCGACCCGGGGGAGGACCGATGCAGAGCCGGCTGCGGGTGCAGGGGCACCCGATCCAACCGATGCTGGTGACATTCCCGCTCGGGCTCTTCGTCAGTGCCACCGTCTTCGACCTCACCGACGTGATCGGCGGGCCCGCGTTCCTCGGCGAGGTCGGCTACTGGACGGCCGTCGCCGCCCTCGTCGCCGCCGCGCTGACCGCCGTGGCCGGAATGGTCGACCTGTGGGATGTGCCAGGCGACCGCACCCGCCGTACCGCCGTCGCCTTCAACCTGGTGAACGCGGTGATGGCCGCCATGTTCCTGCTCACCTGCCTGGTCCGGTCACACTCCCCGCAGCGTGGCGCGTCGGTCGCGATCCTGGTCACCGAGCTGGTCGCGCTGGCCGTCGGCGGGGTCGGCGTGCACCTGGGCGCCCGGCTGATGCGTCAGTTCGACAGCAGCGGCCGGGTCGAGGCCGGCGGCCTGGACGCGCTCGCCAGCTCCACCGGCGAGATCGCCCGCCCCTGACCGACCCGCGCGCCGGACCGGTCGGTCTACCATCCGCGGATGACCTCCTCTCTGGACTCGCTCCCGAAGATCGGCGCGCCCGCCACCCGGGCCCTGCACGGTGCCGGCTACACCGTGCTGCGCCAGCTCGCGGGCGTCCCCCGGGGTGATCTGGCCAAGCTGCACGGCATGGGCCCGAAGGCGATCGGAATCCTCCAGGCCGCCCTCGAGGAGCACGGGCTCGGCCTCGGCTGAAATCCACCGCGGACGCCCCGGCCCGGCGGCGGCAAATGGGTTGCCGGCCCGGTGGCCGGCCGCGAGGCTGACCGTCATGACCGTTGAGCGTGACGCCGAAGACCTGATCGCGGAGGCCGCCGCAGCACCCGTCGATGGTTGGGGTTTCGGGTGGCTGGCTGGCCGGGCCACCGAGGAGCGTCCACCCTGGGGGTACGCCCGGCTGGTCGCCGACCGGATGGCGCGCGCCGACGCGGCACTGGATGTGGACACCGGCGGCGGGGAGGTGCTCGCCGAGGTGCCGCGTCCACCGAAGCTGCTGACAGCCACCGAGGCGTGGCCGCCGAACGTGGAGGTGGCCCGACGGACCCTGCGTCGGGTCGGCGCTACGGTGGTGGCGGTCGCGCCGGACGGGCCGCTGCCGTTCCGCGACGCCTCGTTCGACCTGGTGGTCAGTCGGCATCCGGTGCGTACCGACTGGGTGGAGACGGCGCGGGTGCTGCGGCCGGGCGGGACGTTCCTGTCGCAGCAGATCGGGAACGGCACCATGCGGGAGCTGAGTGAGGCGATTCTCGGGCCGTTGCCGCCGCCGACCCAGCGGCACCCCGAGCACGCGGTCGCCGCCGCCGAAGCCGCCGGTCTGCGGGTGGTCGACCTGCGGCGGGCCACCCTGCGGGCGACCTTCTCCGACATCGGCGCGGTGGTCTGGTTCCTGCGCAAGGTGATCTGGACGGTGCCCGGGTTCACTGTCGACCGCTACCGTGCCCCACTGCGCGACCTCCACCAGCGCATCACCAACGAGGGCCCCTTCGTGGCCCACGCCCAACGCTTCCTCATCGAGGCCAGCCGCCCCTGACGGACACCCTCACCCGCCGATCTTGCACTTTCGGCACCCCCGAAAGCCGCCTACCCGGGCAATTCGACCACCGAAACTGCAAGATCGACGGCGGTGGGGGCCCTGCTAGTGGGGGTGGGTCCGGTGGTGGGTTGCCAGGACGTCGGCGCCGAAGTCGCTGGCGGGGCGGCGCAGCACTGTGTGCGCGTGGTTGCCGTCCGCCGTGGTGTTGTCGTACTCGATCAGCAGGTCGTCGCCCTGCACCCGGTAGTAGTGCCGCCGCCCGGGGTGGGTCGGGCCGGCCCAGGCGAAGTGCAGCGGGCCGGCGTCCAGCCGGGCCGCCTCCCGGATGGCCAGCTCGGGCGGCAGCCGGTCGAGGTAGAGGGCGACCACCTGGTCGAGCAGTGCGCGGCCGGTCGGTCCCAGCCGCTCCGCCGGTACGCCGAGTGGCTCCAGCGGCGCGTCGACCCGCCCACGGGTGGCGCTGATGATGTCCGCGGGGGCCTCGTCGGCGATGATCGCGGCGGCCCGCTCGGCCGGGCCCAGCGCGTCGAGCAGGGCACGGGCCAGGTCTTCCTCGACGCCGAGGGGGCGGGAGACCGGCCGGCCGGCGTAGCGGACCGCCGCCGGGTTGGCGCCGAAGAAGATCGGCGCGGGGGAGACCTGACCGTCCACCACTGTCATGTTCACCGACAGGTGGTGCCCTTCGAGCCGCCACGCCCAGCGGTCGTCGCGCGCTGGATCGCCGAACACGGCCACCCAGTAGTCGGCGCTGTGCCGCCCGCGTTGCCAGCCCTCGGCCCGGTCCAGCACCTCCTCCAGCGAGATGATCGCCATGGCCTGCGCGTACGCCGAGGGGCTGAGCGCGGTGGCCAGCAGCCGGTGCGCGGCCTTGCGGGCGGTGACGTCGAGCTCGGCGAGGCAGACGCCCGGTCGGGGTCGGGGCCGGTATTCCAGCCAGCGTCGGGCCGCCTCGTCGTCGAACGAGTGCACGGCGCTCTCGCGGGCGGCGGGGTCGAGGGCGGTCAGGAGCGCGGTGCCGGCCGCCCGCATCTGCTCCGGCAGAGGATCTTCCACCGCCCCTGTATACCGGCCGGGCGTGCCGGTGTCAGCCGACGCGCAGCAGCTCGGTCATCTCGGGCAGGTCGAAGAAGGCCGCCGTGTCGATGGCCGACGGGTTGCCGTGTGCCGGATCCGCGCCGGCGGCGAGGAGCGCCCGGACCGCTTCGGTGCTGCTGCGGAAGACCGCCGCGGCCAACGCGGTCTGACCCCTGTCGTTGGCCCGGGTGTGGTCGGCGCCGCGGCTGAGCAGGGCGGCCACCGTGTCCGGGTGGGAGTGGTACGCGGCCAGGATGAGCAGCGTGTCGCCCTTGTCGTTGGTGAGGTTGACCGGCAGGCCGGCGTCGACCTGTGCCGCCAGTTCGTCGGTGGCGCCGGCTCGGGCCAGGTCGAACATCCGATGCGCGAACGCCAGGGTCTCGGCGTCGAGGTTCTCGGTCACCCGTTCAGGTTAGCCACGCCGGTCCTGGTAGGTTGCTCGGCCGGTGCGCTGGGGGAGGGTCCGATGGGTGAGACGGTGTACGTGGGCAACGCGGGCGTCGACGGCGCCACCAACGCCGGTTGGCTGCTCGGGCACTTCGCGCCGGCGGGGGAGATCCGGCACAGCACCGACGTCGAGGTGAAGTGGGGCGTGCATCCGCCCGGGCAGGCCCGGTCGCGGTGGGCGACCGGTGAGGTGCGGACCACTCTGCTCGTACTCGTCGAGGGGTGTTTCCGGGTGGAGTTGCCGGACCGGACGGTACGGCTGGCCGCGCCGGGCGACTACGTGGTGTGGGCCCGTGGGGTGGACCACTCCTGGTTCGCCGAGCGCGCGTCGGTGGTGTTGACGGTGCGCTGGCCGTCGCTGCCGGGCTACCGCGTGGACCCGCCGGTGGTGCGCTGATCGACCTGTGCGGCTGACCGGCATCCCACCAGGCGGAATTACCTACTAAACCTATAGGCTTTGCCGTCTAGAGTACGAGGGCACCCCGCCGAACGACCCGCGAGGAACCGCCATGACGCACCACCGTCCGGAGCCCGACCTGCAAGCCGTCGCCGCCAGGTGGGCCGACCCGGCCGGCTGGCCGGTCGCGCTGCGCTTCGATCCCGCCGAGCGCTGGTACGCCCGCCTCGCCGTCAGCGACGAGCACGAGGTGTGGGCACTGAGTTGGCTGCCCGGGCAGGGCACCGACCTGCACGACCACGGCGGCTCCTCCGGAGCGTTCCGGGTGGTCAGCGGCGCGCTCACCGAGGAGACGGTCAGCGTCGGCCGACTACGCCCGCGACTGCTGTCGGCCGGCGCCGGCCGCCGCTTCGGCCCCCGGCACGTGCACCAGGTGACCAACCGGGGCGTCGATCCGGCGGTCAGCGTGCACGTCTACCGGCCGGCGCTGCTGCGGATGACCCGCTACCACCTCCTGGACGGGCGACTCCGCGTCGCCGAGGTCGCCGAGGCCGGCCGGTCCTGGTAAGTGCGCCCCGAGATCTCCCCTGTCACCGGAAGGAACCGATAATGCAGACAACCGCCGAGCACTGTCCCGCCCCCGTGCCGCCGCCGGGCTCCCGGGGCATCGACGAGATCCTGGCCGCCGCGCGGGCCCGGCTGGGCCGGCTCGACCCGGAGCGGGCGCACCTGGCGTACCGGACCGGAGCGCTGCTGGTCGACATCCGACCGGCCGCGCAGCGCGCCGCGCACGGCATGGTGCCGGGCTCGCTCATCGTCGAGCGCAACGTGCTGGAGTGGCGCTTCGACCCACGCTGCCCGGCCCGGCTGCCGCAGGCCGTCGACTACGACGTGCCGGTGATGATCCTCTGCCAGGAGGGCTACACCTCGTCGCTGGCCGCCGCCGCGTTGCAGGACGTCGGCCTGCACCGGGCCACCGATGTGGTCGGCGGGTTCGCGGCCTGGCGGATCGCGGGCCTGCCGGCCCTCGGCCCGACCCCACTGCACCACCCCTCTCCCCACGCGTCCCCGGTCAACGCCGGGTGGGCGCGCCACTGACCGCCACGCCACACCCGGCGTGGCGGCCGCACCGCCACTCAGGAGGCACCATGTCCGTCGTCGCGATCCCCACCCGCCGGCACCCGGGCGTACGCCCGGCCCGCCCACGCACCAGCCCGACCCTGACCATCACCCTCGACCTCGTCCCCGGGCCGCTGAGCCCCCGGCTGGCCCGACTGGTGGAACTGCTCGGCGAGCTGGCCGAATCGGGTGAGGGTCAACTGGGTGCCGCCCAGGACCCCAGGTCGGGGCCGCGACCGGCCCCCCGCCCCGTCGCCGCCGCGCCGTCCGCCGACGCGGACCACGTCCGCATCCTGGCCGGCTCCCGGATGGTCCGCCAGGGCGACCGGGTCATTCCGCTGACCCGCATCGAGTACGAGCTGCTGCTGTTCCTGGCCGAGCGGCCCCGCCGGGTCTTCACGCGCCTGCAGTTGCTGTCCAGCGTCTGGGGCTACGAGCACGCGGTGGCTCGGACGGTGGACGTGCACGTCCGTCGGCTGCGCGCCAAGCTGGCCGGCTCGGAGCTGGTCACCACTGTCTACGGGGTCGGGTACCGGCTGGCCGACGAGGCCCCGATCAGCGTGGATCACAGCAGCTGAGCCCTGGTCCGGCGGCGATGTGACAGGCCTGGTGAACCGGTCGGGGACCCCCGTATCGGGGCATCTCGACGACTCTGCTGTAATCATCAGGCCTCGTACGCAGAGCGAGCATCTGGCTCCGATGTGTTCGTCAATTGTCACATTCATGCAACGCAGCCGCCTCTTGACCCTCGCCCAGGCGCCGGGAAGCATCGATGCAGCGGCGTCCCGGGCCGTGGGGAGATACCCGGACCAGCCCAAGGAGGACCATGTCGGTCAGCCCTGCCTCGTCGCGCGCCGGATGGCATACGTCCCAACCCGCGGTGCCCGGTCGACCTCCCGGTGGCCAGCGTCGCCCGGCGAACACCGCAGCGCCCGTGCTCACCGTGACGCTGTCCATCCCGCTGGCCTGTGAGGAGTCGCTGACCCCGGCGGCACGTCGGCTGCTGGAGGCCGCTCGCGAGATGCTGGAACGGGGCGAAGGGGTGATCATCGGCTCGGTCCCGGCCGAACGCCGCCCCGACCAGGCGCCCGCCGGCCGGTCGCCGGCCCGCCCGATCAGCCCGACGATTCCCGCCCTGCACATCCTCGCCTCGTCGCGCTCGGTGCTGCGCGACGAGGAGCCGCTGCCGCTGACCCGGTTGGAGTTCGACCTGCTGCTGCACCTGGTCGCCCACCCGCGCCGGGTGTTCACCCGGCTGCAACTGCTCAACGCCGTCTGGGGCTACGAGCACGCCGGCGTCCGCACCGTCGACGTGCACGTGCGTCGGCTGCGCGGCAAGGTCGGCGTGGACGTCCCGCTGGTCACCACCGTCTACGGCGTGGGCTACCGGCTGGCCGACGATGCCCGGGTCACCATCGACCGCACCGGCTGACCGGCTGACCGGCGGCACTGACGCGCCCGGCGCCGGGCAGGATGGTCGGGTGCGCATCCGTCCCATCTCGCCCGACCTGCTCGTCACCGAGCTGACCGGCCGCCTGGCCCAGGCGGCGACACACGCCGCGAGCGGTGCCGCCGGGCCCGCGCGACTGCGGGTGGCAGTGGACGGCGCCCCCGCCGCCGGCGCCGACGAACTGGCCGCCGCGCTCGTCGACCCGCTGCGCGCCCAGGGCCACCCGGTGCTGCACGTCCGCGCCACCGACTTCCTCCGCCCCGCCTCGCTGCGCTTCGAACTGGGACGCACCAACCCGGACTCCTTCTACGAGGCCTGGGTCGACGAGGCCGGGCTCCGTCGGGAGGTGCTCGACCCGGCCGGCCCGGGCGGCACCGGCCGGCTCCTCCCGTCGCTCTGGGACGCCGACGCCGACCGGGCCAGCCGCGCCCGCTACGTCGACCTGGCACCCGGCGGCGTCGTCCTGGTCAGCGGTTCGCTGCTGCTCGGCGGCGCGCTGCCCTTCGACGTCACCGTCCACCTGGAGCTGTCGCCGGCGGCGCTGCGCCGACGGACCGAACCAGCCCAGCAGTGGGCGCTGCCGGCCTTCGACAGGTACGCCGAGGAGGTCGCTCCGGCGAGCTTCGCCGACGTGGTGGTACGCGCCGACGACCCCCGCCGACCAGCCCTCGTGGAACCCGGCGGAGACGACTGACAACAACCGAGAATTTGTCGGTTTGCGCGGCTGATCCGGCGGGTACTCGCCCGGCTCACAGAGCGCGGGTGATCGCCCGCGCACCGAACGCGACCGTGACCGGGGCCCCGCGCCGCCGGCACCCGGTACACCTTGAGCCACAGGCCCAGGAAAGGCAGGCAGCGATGCTCGTCCACGACACGGTCGGTACGACCCGGTCCCAGACGGAGATCGACCAGATCCGGCAGTCGCTCCAGGCGCGCTACGACGAGCTGACCGCGGAGTACGACCAGGCGGTGCTCCAGAGCCAGGTGCTGCGGCTGGTGGAGGTCGGCGACACCGCCGGCGACGACCAGGCCGACAGCGGCACCAAGACCGCCGAGCGGGACACCGCCCAGTCCCTACTGCGCACCATCCTCGACCGCCGCGCCCAGTACGAGCACGCCCTCGGCCGACTCGAGGAGGGCACCTACGGCTGGTGCGAGGGCTGCTCGGCGGCGATCCCGGTGGAGCGGCTGGAGATCTTCCCGTCCGCCACCACGTGTGTGACGTGCAAGCAGACTCGCGAGCGGCGGGCGGCCTGAGCCACACCAGCGGTTGCCGGTCGGTCCGCGACGCGATGGACTTCCACAATGGGTGACATCCTCGTGGGCACCGCGTCCTGGACCGACCGCACACTGCTGGACTCGGGGTGGTACCCGCAGACCGCAGACACCCCCGAGAAGCGGCTGGCCTACTACGCCCGGCAGTTCCCGCTGGTCGAAGTGGACGCCACCTACTACTCGCCGCCCGCCGAGGCGACGGCGCGGCTGTGGGCCGAACGCACCCCGGCCGGCTTCACGTTCAACATCAAGGCGTTCAGCCTGCTGACCGGGCACCCCACCCGGGTCAGCGCGCTCTACAAGGACCTGCGCCCGGAGACCGACAAGAAGAACGTCTACCCCGACGACCTGCCCGCGCAGTCGTACGAGGAGGTGTGGACGCGCTTCCTGTCCGCGCTGGACCCGCTGGTCGAGGCTGGCAAACTCGGCGCGCTGCTGTTCCAGTTCCCGCCCTGGTTCACCATCAAGCGGGCCAACAAGCAGTACCTGCTGGAGGTGGCGAAGCGCTGCGCGCCGCTGCGCCCGGTGTACGAGTTCCGGCACGCCTCCTGGTTCGACGGTGACAACGCCGACGAGACCCTGGCCTTCCTGCGCGAGCACAAACTGCCGTACGTCTGCGTGGACATGCCGCAGGGCCACCGCTCGTCGCTGCCCCCGGTGCTGGCCGCCACCGCGGACCTCGCGGTCATGCGGTTCCACGGGCACAGCGACAAGTGGACCAGCAAGGACATCCACGAGAAGTTCGGCTACCACTACTCCAAGCGGGAGCTGGCCGACTGGGCGCCGAAGCTGCGCGAGCTGGCCGACGAGGCCGGGCAGACCCACGTCCTCATGAACAACTGCTACCGCGACTACGCGCAGACCAACGCGAAGACCCTCGCGGGTCTCCTCGACGCCAACTGACCTCACCCGATCCGGGTGGGGCCGCCTCACCCCACTGGCGGGCAGGGTGGACGCGGTGGGTACGGCCGTCCCTGGGCGGCCGACGCCGGAGACGACACGGAGGTGACGGGGATGACGGTTCGACTGGTGACGGATCGACGGCGCGGTGCCGTCCTACATGTGGTCGGTGCGGCCGACAACGCCCGGCGCGCCCCGCAGGGCAGCCCGGTGCGGGCCCGCCGTGGGCCGGTGGGGCCGCCGCGCCGCGCCGACGACCGACGGTGGGACACCACGGAACGGGGGTCGACCGATGGCTGACGCGATGATCTCAGCGTTCGAGTCCTCGCTGGACAAGACGAACCTCATTCTCAAGGACATCGAGAACGCCTACGGCTGGCCGAAGGAACGGCGCAACCAGTCGTACGCGGCGCTGCGCACGGTCCTGCACCTGCTGCGCGACCGGCTGCCGGTGGACGAGAGCGTGGAGTTCGCCCAGCAGTTGCCGGTGCTGGTGCGGGGGATCTACTTCGACGGCTGGGTGCCTTCCGACGTGCCGATCAAGCTCAACCGTGACGACTTCCTCTACGAGGTCCGGCAGGGCTTCCCGTACGACGCGGAGGGTGGCCCGGAGCGGGTGACGCAGGTGGTGCTGGACACGCTGCGCCGCCATGTCACCCAGGGCGAGTGGCAGGACGTGAAGGACACCATGCCGAAGGACCTCGCCACGATGATGCCGTGACGGCCTGACCCCGCGAGCCCGCCCGACCACCGTCGGGCGGGCTCAGTCGTCGGCGGCCTCGGCGGCGGCGGGCACCCGGGACACCGGGTGCCCGGCCCGACGGGCCAGCGCGGCGAACGCGATGGCGTCCACGATCGCGGCGCCGCCCGGGTCGTTGTTGAAATAGACGTACGCCGGCTCGTCCGGGCCGAAGGCGTCGGTCAGCCGGCCCACCCAGGATCGCAGGGCGGCCCGACCGTAGCGGGGCCACGGCCGCGCCCGCCCCTCGTGCAGCCGCAGGTAGCCGAAGTCGGTGGTGCGCCAGCGGGGGGCGACCGGGCGTCCCAGCCGGTCCGCCCAGACCAGCGCGGCCCGACGCCGTTCCAGCACGGCTCGGGTGGCGTCGGTCCACCAGGAGGGGTGCCGGGGCTCGACGGCGACCCGCACCTCCGCCGGGAAGAGTCGCAGCGTCGCGTCCAGCGCCTCGACGTCCGCCCGCAGGTTCGGTGGCAGTTGCAGCAGCACCGGGCCGAGCCGGTCGCCGAGGGCGGTGGCGCGGCCCAGGAACCGGGCCACCGGCTCCGCAGGGTCGCGCAGCCGCTTGATGTGGGTGAGGTAGCGGCTCATCTTCACCGCCACGCAGAAGTCCTCCGGGGTCCGCGCCCGCCAGGCGGCGAAGGTGTCCCGCTCGGGCAGCCGGTAGAAGGCGTTGTTGACCTCGACAGTGGCGAACCCGGCCGCGAAGTGCTCCAGCCAGAGTCGCTGCGGCAGCCGCTGCGGGTAGAAGCGGCCGCGCCAGTCCCGGTACTGCCAGCCGGACGTGCCCACCAGGATCACCACCCCATCCTGGCACTCTCCGCCGCCGCTCGCGAACTGCCCGTGTCGCCCCGGTTCGGCGTCTACGGTGAGGGTTAGAGAAGATCGCGCGTGGGGTACCACCCGCAGCACGACGGACCCCGGCGCACGGCGGGGCGGCACACCCGAGGGAGTACCGATGGCACTCAACGATGACGACATGCAGACCACCGGCGGCGGCGCGGAGGGTCCGGCCGACGGCGGCGCGACCCCCGGCCAGCAGGACGGTGGCGCCGACGGCGGCGCGGAAGGCCCCGCCGACGGTGGTGCCACGCCGGGCCAGCACGACGGTGGCGCTGACGGCAGCGCGGAGGGTCCGGCCGACGGCGGCGCGACCCCCGGCCAGCACGACGGTGGCGCCGACGGCAGCGCGGAAGGTCCCGCCGACGGTGGTGCCACTCCGGGCCAGCAGGACGGTGGCGCTGACGGCAGCGCCCGGTAGCGGCACGCCATGACGTACCTCGACCCGCCGGGCGGCCACCACGGTCGCCCGGCGGTTCCGTCCCCCGAGGCCGCCGCGGCGCTGGCCCGCTGCGTCTCGGTCGAACCGGCCAAGTTCGCCGCCGCGCACTGGGGGCACACCCCGCTGCTGTCCCGCGCCGCCGAACTGCCCGACCCGGCCGGCTTCACCGACCTGCTCAGCCCGACCGACGCCGACGAACTGCTGAGTCGGCGCGGTCTGCGTACCCCGTTCCTGCGCGTGGCCAAGGACGGCCAGTTGGTCGCGGCGTCACGCTGGACCGGCGGCGGCGGCGCGGGCGCCGAGATCGGCGACCAGGTCCTCGACGAACGGGTCCTGGAGCAGTACGCGTCCGGGGCCACCCTGGTGTTACAGGGTCTGCACCGGATCTGGCCGCCGCTCGTCGACTTCGCCCGCGACCTGGGCCTCGCGCTCAACCAGCCGTTGCAGATCAACGCCTACCTGACGCCGGCGGGCAGCCAGGGCTTCGCCACCCACTACGACACCCACGACGTGTTCGTGCTCCAGGTCGACGGCCGCAAGCACTGGCGGATCCACCCGCCGGTGCTGCCCGACCCGCTGGAGAAGCAGCAGTGGGGCGGGCGCGCCGACGAGGTCGGTGCCACCGCGCAGGGCCCGGCCGCGCTGGACGTGGTGCTCGCCCCCGGCGACGCCCTCTACCTGCCCCGGGGGTGGCTGCACAGCGCACAGGCGCAGGACGCCAGCTCGCTGCACCTGACCGTGGGCATCCGCGCGCTCACCCGCTACGCCCTGGTCGAGGAGTTGCTGGCGCTGGCCGCCGAGGATCAGCGGCTAAGGGCCAGCCTGCCGTTCGGCACCGACGTCGCCGACCCGGACGCCATCGAGCCGGAGCTGACCGAGACCGTGGAGGCGTTGCGGGACTGGCTGCTGCGGGCCGACCCGGGTGCGGTCGCCGCGCGGCTGCGGCAGCGCGCCTGGCCGGCCGCCCGCCCAGCGCCGATCCGACCACTCGCCCAGGCCGACGCGCTGGCCACCCTGGACGTCGAATCCCGGCTCACAGTGCGGCCCGGCCTGCGCTGGCAGTTGGTGTCGCACGACGCGGACACTGTGGCGCTGCGGCTGTTCGACCGCACCATCACCCTGCCGGTGAGCTGCGAACCGGCGGCCCGCGCCCTCCTCACCGGCGCTGTCACCCGGGTCGGTGACCTGCCCGGCCTGCCCGACGACACCGACCGGGTCACCCTGGCCCGCCGGCTGCTCCGCGAGGCAGTGCTCGTCCCGGCCTGAGGCCGGCCGGTCGGCGGTGATCGACCGTCCCGGCCGGGTGGGCCAGCGCGATCTTGCACTTTCTGTGGCTGATTCGTCCGCTCTTGCGCCTTATGTCGCCACAGAAACTGCAAGATCGACGGGGTCGGGGGTGGGTTCGACCCGCGTGGGTCAGCGGCCGAGCACCAGCAGCAGCACCGTCGTGATCACCCCCGCGCCGAGGACCACAGTGATCGGTCGCGGGCCGAGCACCGCGTGTCGGCGGTCGGCCAGCACCCGGGCCGGCACCAGGCCGACCAGGGGCCCGAGCAGCGTCACCACCAGCGCCAGCACCGGTAGCCCGACCGCCAGGTCGCCGCCGTACCCGACACCGAGCGCGCGGGCGCCGGCGCCCAGCGCGTACGCCAGCACGCCGCCGGCCACCCCGCAGAGCGCCAGCAGCGGGTTGACCGAGCCCGGCAGTTCGCCCGGCTGCCCGGCCCGCTCCAGCAGGTCACGGGCCTTGGCGAGCAGCAGAACGGGGTCGGTGGCCCCGACCCCGTTCGCCGGCGCGGGCGGGCCGCCGAGGCGGCGGGCACCGAGGCGTGAGCGGACCTGCTGCCACAGGTGCGCCACCTCGGCGTCGACCCGTTCCTGCTGCTCACGGGCGGCGACAAGCTCCTCCTCGGCGCTCTGGAGCTGCTCGACCGCGTCGGCGACGGCCCGCTCGGCGGCAGCGCACTGCCGCTCGTGCCAGGTGTGCGCCTCGGCGCGCTGCTCGCGCACCCGCGTGGTGAGGTCGGCCAGTCGCCGCAGCTGCGCCGCGTACGTCTCGCTGGTCACCGGTTCGTTCATCGTGTGGGTCCATACGGGATGATCACCTGTCCGGTGCGGTGGACCGCCCGGTCGAAGAAGAGCCCCCGCCAGGGGCGGGGATACCAGTCCGGGCCGCCGGTGCCCGGGTAGAGCGAGGAGCCCAGCTCGTCGCCGTGCGCGTCTAAAGCCACCCAGGCGCCGATCTGGTCGGTCCGGGCGCCCGGCCCACCAAGGTCGGCGCGCATCCGGGCGACGCCCCGCCACCAGGCCAGCACGTGGGTACGTCGTTCCGGCCCGTCGTGCATGATCCGGCGCAGCTGTTCCAGGCCGGTGCGCCGACCCACCCGGGCGGCCAGCGCACCCGCTGCCGCGTCGACAGCGAAGAGCAGCAGGTAGTGCGGGCCTGCCGGGCCGCTGAGCCCGTCGGCGGTCTCGGCCATCAGCTCACCGACGGTCTCCTCGTCGTACCAGGCGGCGTCGTCGGCCAGATCGTCGTAGAGGGCCCGAGCGATCGGGTCGGCGTCCGGGTCGAGGCAGGCGATGGAGAACCGGGCGGTGCCTGGCGGGTGCTGACGGGCCAGCGACCGGGCCGCCGCGTCCAGCACCGCGCACGCCTCGTCGACGCGGGTGCCGAGCACCGCGAGGTTGCGGCCCGGGGCGCGCGGCAGCCGCAGCGACGCCGAGCGGGACTGCACGTCGATGATCTCGCCGAGCACTGCCACCGGGTTGCGGGGCGCGCTCCCGTCCGGGGGGACGGCGAGCGCCCGGAAGTCCGGGGCGTCCGCCAGCCGGGGGATGGCGTCGCCGTCGAAGAGCCGGGCGGGCGCCGCGTCGGGGGCGCGCATCCGCCACAGTCGATGCTGCAGCCCGCTCCAGGTCTCCCAGTCGCTCGCCGACGGGATGCGCGCGACCTCGTTGCCCTCCACCATGCCCGACTCGGCGTTCACCACCGCGTGCCAGCGCGGCAGCGACTGCGCGGCGTCGTTGCGTTCGGCGAGGATGCGCAGCGCCTTCGGCAGCGCGATGCGCAGGGTGAACTGGGCGACCAGCGCGGGGCGACCCCAGAGCGCCTCGATGCCCCGCACGTCCTGCGAGGCGAGGACCAGGTGGATGCCTTGGGACCGGCCGCGGCGGGCCAGGTCCTCCAGCAGGTCGGCGGCCTCCCGGGCGACCACGTCCCGGCCGGCCAGCAGCATCTGGAACTCGTCCACCACCGCGACGATCCGTGGCCAGTGCCCGGTCGGGTCGACCGCCCGCAGCTCGGCCAGCTTGGTCACCTCGTGCTTCTTGGCCGCGTCGGCGCGTCGGCGCAACTCCTCGGCGAGGAAGCGCAGCAGCGCCAGCCCGAACTCCCGGTCGGTGTTGACGTTGATGCCGACCAGGCGCATGTGCGGCAACCAACTCGGGTCGCGCCGGCCCTGCGCGAACCGCGCGAAGGAGACCCCCTCTTTGAAGTCCAGCAGGTAGAACTCCAGCTCGGCGGGGGAGTAGCGGGCCGCCAGCGCGCCGATCCAGGCGAAGATCAGGTTGGTCTTGCCGGTGCCGGACGGCCCGCCGATCAGCGCGTGCGGTGGATAGTCGCCCAGCGTCAACCGCACCGGCCGGCCCTGCGGACCCTCACCGATCGGCGCGGTCAGCCCGTCGGAGGAGTCCTCCCGCCACATCAGCTCGGGCGGGGGCAGCAGATCGGTGAAGGGGGTCGGCGGTGGGCCCGCGTTCACCCGGGCGGCGATCTCCCGGCAGGTCTCGGTGACCAGCGTCGCCGGTGGCGGTGGGTCCAGCCGCACCGGTAGCCCGGCCGAACCGCCGATCCGCGCGCCGGACGCCCCGGCCACCACCCGGGTCACCGTCGGATCTTCCGGCAACGGCGCACCGTGCACCACCAGGTGTACGCCGCAGGCCGCGCCTGCCCGCACCACCCGGTCGAGTTGGCCGCGCTCGTGCCGGTTCAGTTCCTCACCACCGAGCAGCACCGCCACCCGCCACGGTTCGGGTCGTCGGCCGGTCGCCGCCGCCAGTTCGCGCAGCGACGCGTACTCCCCGGCGAGGACCGTCTCGTTGATCCGGCGGATCTGCTCCACCAGGTCGTCCAGCAGCGGGCCCAGCCCGCCGGGGCCGACGAAGGTGAGCAGCCCCGCGGTGCCCAACGGGGCGAACCCGGCCAGGCCACCGCCGAGCTGGTCCGGGTCGTACCCGATCAGTCGTACCGCCCCGGGGTCGGCGCGGCCGACGGCCCGCAGCAGCAACGCGGAGACCACCGCGTCGCAGCCGGCGCGGTCGTCGCCGGAGAGGTGGACGTGCCCGGCGTCGAGCAGCGGCACCAGCGCGGGCACCGGGTCGACGCCGTCGATCCCGACAGTGCCGACCCGCAGCGCGCCGGGCGGCTCGGCCCGGCGGGCGGGGGTCCGCGTCCACCCGGCCCAGTCGGACCCCGCGCACCCGGGCGCCTCCTGGCGGGCCGCGTCGGCGGCCCGCCGGGCCAGCTCCGCGATCCGGGCCGAGTAGCGGGCGTCGATCTCGGCGATGCGGCGGTCCCGTTGGGTGCCCACCCGCTCCGGTACGGCGGCCGCCGCCCGCTGGACGCGGGCGAGTCGTTCCCGCCCGGCGGTCAGGTCGGCCTGGGCGGCGGACAGGCGGGTGCGGGTGGCCCCCAACGCCTCGGCGAGGGTGTCCCGGACCCGGCTGGCCAGCTGACCGCGCCGGTCAGCCATCGGAGCCCCGACGCGTCGGCGCGTCCCGCCAGGGGCTGCCCGAACGCGGCGGCAGACCACCGGAGCGCTGCGCAGCGGCGGTGCCCGGCCGCTGCACCGCACCGCCGGGGCGGGGAACCCCGACCGCTGGCCGTCCGGTCCCGCCCGGTTGCGGCGCGCCCGCCGGTTGCCCGGCCCGCGCCGGCTGCCCCGCGTCGCCTCGCTGCCCCGCGCCCGCCGGTTCTCTCGTGCCGCCGGCCGGCAGGTCCCGGCCGAGGCGGGCGAGCAGCAGCCCGGTCGCCACCCCAGCGGTCACCGCGGAGTCGGCGGCGTGCGGTGGCTCCCCGGAGGCGCGCGGCGGCGGCATCCGGCACATTCGGGTCAGCAGCGTCTCCAGCACGGGCGGCGGCAGCCCGGGCAGCAGGTCCCGGACACGTCCGTCCAACTCGCCGCGCAGGCGCCCCAGGTCGGTGGCGCGCGGCGGGTGCCCCAGCAACTCGCCGGCCAACTCGCGCAGCAGCGGCGGCGCCAGCGCCGCCATGCCCAGCCCCACGTCGGCCGGGGCCCGGCGCAGTTCCCTGCGGAGCCGGTCCCGGTCGCCGGAGCGGACACCACCCACCACCCGGCGCAGCAACTCCTGGGAGTCGTCCACCCGCTCGTCGGGTTCGTCGTCGGTGCCCTCGCGCCCGCCGGTCAGCTCGGCCACCCGCACCGACCACCAGCGGCGCATCCGCACCTGCTCGGCCTGCTCCGGCGCGACAGGGGTGGGCCCGGACGCCGGGGGCGTGTCGTGTCGGGGAGCGCGTTGCTCAGGGCGGGGGGCCGGGGCGCCGTCCGCGCCGAGCCCGATCGCCGTCAGGTAGGCCGACAGCTGTTCCTGTGCCACCCGCAGCGCGTAGCCGGCGCTCTCGGCGTGCTCGGTGGCGGCGGAGAGCTCGGGCACCCCCATCGGGTTGGCCGACTCCTGTCGTACCCAGCGCAGCCGCTCCGCGGCCAGGCCGAACTTCTCCAGCGCCTGCCCGAGCAGGGCCACCGGGAACTCCTCGGTGGCGGCACGGACCTGCCCGCCGACATCCTCGATGATGGACATGGTCGCCTACAGGGTGGAGACGTAGAGCTGCGCCTGCTCCACCGCGACAAGTGTCGCGGCGAGACACTCCTCCAGCTCCTGGCTGGCCTGGGTCAGCGACGCCTGGGCGGCCTCCACCGTCTCGTGCCCGCTGCCCTCCAGCGCCCCGGCCAGGGTCTGCTGTGCCTCGGACAGTTTCTCGCCGGCCGCCTGCACAGCTGTCTGCCCGTCTCCGATCTGTTGGAGGGCGACATCGATGGCAGCCTTCAGCTCGGCGACGCTCGCCACGGCGGAACCTCCTGGGGGCGGGGAGATCTCCATTAGAGCCTATCGGCGGTCCCGAAAGAACATCCGCCCTGTCGGTGTTCCTGCCCGCCTGTCCGGAAGGCCCTCGGAAGTGCCGGGAGTCCGATCTGTGGGAGTCCCAGTGCGAGAACTTCTCAGTTGTTGGTCGGTTCCTCGCGGAGCCAGCGCGGGCCGTACACCTCTGCGCCGAGCGCCGTCACGCGCCCGCGCAACTCCCGGTCGGCGGTGACCACCAGCCGGCGACGGCGCGGCGCGCCCTCCACAAGCTCGACCACCGTGTCGTCGCCGGAGCCGGCGGCGGAAACCACCCGGACGCCCTCGGTGCCCGGCACGTCCCGGGCGGCCCCCTCGACCACCAGGACCACCTCCACCGGGGCGGTCAGGCGGGCCGGCAACCCGACGCTCGCCACCGGGGCGAGCGAGTCGCGCAACCGGGCGGCGGCCCCGGCCCGGTCACGCCACCACCCGTTCGGGCGCGAGCCCACCACGTTGGCGCCATCCACGATCAGCAGCGGGGTCTCATCCATCCCGTCAGCCTCCCACCATCGGCCGGCAGTGACCCGACGCCACTCCCGGAATGCCGGTCCTCCGCCACATGCGGCGTTTGTCGGCGCTCGCGCCGGGTAGCCCCTGCCGACCGTGCCGAGCCCTACTGCGGAGGACAGACATGATGGGACCCGGTGACATCGGCTCCGACCCGTGGGACGAATTCCTGGCCAGGTACTTCGGCCGGGGCGAGGGAGGGCGCCGACCGCCGCACCGGGTCGACATCACCCGACTGATGACGGCCGACGCCCGGGAGATGCTGGCCGACGCGGCCCGGCGGGCCGCGCAACGGCAGAGCAGCGACCTGGACACCGACCACCTGCTCTGGGCGGCGCTGCAACGCGAACCGCTGCGTGACCTGGTACGCCGGGCCGGTGCCGATCCGGACACCCTGCTCAACGCCCTCGGCGGAAAGGGCGACGGCGCGCCGCGCGGGGAGGTGCCGCCCAACCTGTCGTTGACCCCCGCCGCCAAGCGGGCGTTGCTCGACGCCCATCAGTTGTCCCGGGCGATGGGCGCCAACTACATCGGCCCCGAGCACATCCTGATGGCGCTGCCGCTCAACCCGGAGTCACCGGCCGGGCGGATGCTGGCCGCCGGCCGGATCCAACCCGAGTCGTTGCAGGCCGCCAACGCCGAGCGCGGGCCGATGACCGGGCCCAAGCCCGACCGCGGCACCCCCACCCTGGACCAGTACGGGCAGGACCTCACCGACCTGGCCCGCAACGACCAGATCGACCCGGTGATCGGACGCGCCGACGAGATCGAACAGGCCGTGGAGATCCTGTCCCGGCGGACCAAGAACAACCCGGTGCTGATCGGCGAGGCCGGCGTCGGCAAGACCGCCATCGTCGAGGGGCTGGCCGAGCGGATCTGCGACGGCGACGTACCACAGACCCTGCTCGGCAAGCGGGTCGTCCAGCTCGACCTGGCCGGCCTGGTCGCCGGCACCCGCTACCGGGGCGACTTCGAGGAACGGCTGAAGAAGGTGATCGACGAGATCCGGGCGCACCGGGACGAGCTGATCATCTTCATGGACGAGATCCACACCCTGGTCGGGGCCGGCGGCGCCGGCAGCGAGGGTGGGATGGACGCGTCCAACATGCTCAAACCCGCCCTCGCCCGGGGTGAGCTGCGGGTGATCGGCGCGACGACGCTGGACGAGTACCGCAAGAGCATCGAGAAGGACGCCGCGCTGGCCCGGCGGTTCCAGCCGGTGCTGGTGCCCGAGCCCAGCGTCGACGACACCATCGCCATCCTGCGCGGGCTGCGCGACCGGTACGAGGCCCACCACCAGGTGCGCTTCACCGACGAGGCGCTGGTCGCCGCCGCCGAACTGTCCGACCGGTACGTCACCGATCGGTTCCTGCCGGACAAGGCGATCGACCTCATCGACCAGGCCGGCGCCCGGGTGCGGTTGCGCACCCGCACCCCCGCGTCCGACGTGCGGGAGCTGGAACAGGAACTCGACGAGGTACGCCGGGACAAGGAACAGGCAGTCACCGACGAGCAGTACGAGCGGGCGTCCGCGCTGCGCGACCGGATCGCCGAGTTGGAGGAGGACATCCGTCGCGCGAACGGCGACGACGGCTCGTCCGGCTCCCAGGTGCCCGAGGTGGGCCCCCAGGAGATCGCCGAGGTGATCTCCCGGGCCACCGGCATCCCCGTCAGCCAGCTCACCGAGGAGGAACGCGACCGGCTGCTGCGCCTGGAGGGTCACCTGCACCAGAAGGTGGTCGGTCAGGACGACGCGGTCAGCGCGGTCGCCGAGGCCGTGCGTCGCTCCCGGGCCGGGCTGGCCGACCCGGAGCGGCCGATGGGCAGTTTCCTGTTCCTCGGCCCGACCGGTGTCGGCAAGACCGAGTTGGCGCGGGCCCTGGCCGAGGCGTTGTTCGGTGAGGCGGACCGGATGGTCCGGGTGGACATGAGCGAGTTCCAGGAGCGGCACACGGTCAGCCGGCTGGTCGGTGCGCCGCCCGGATACGTCGGCTACGAGGAGGCCGGTCAGCTCACCGAGGCGGTGCGTCGCCGCCCGTACGCGGTGGTGCTGCTCGACGAGATCGAGAAGGCCCACCCGGACGTGTTCAACATCCTGCTCCAGGTGCTCGACGACGGGCGGCTGACCGACAGCCAGGGTCGCACCGTGAACTTCAAGAACACCGTCCTGATCATGACGAGCAACCTCGGCTCCGAGCTGATCACCGGCGCCCAGCGCTCGGTCGGCTTCGGCACCGGGGACGTGGGCAGCGAGCAGGAGAGCAACGAGCTGCGCGAGCGGCTGATGCGTCGCCTGCAGGAGAACTTCCGCCCGGAGTTCCTCAACCGCATCGACGAGGTCATCATCTTCCGCCGGCTGGAGGCCGAGCAGTTGCGCGACATCACCGCGCTGCTGCTGGAGGAGACCCGCCGCCGTATGCACGCCCAGGACCTCCAGGTGGAGTTCACCACCGCCGCCATCGACTGGCTCGCCGAGCACGGCTACCAGCCGGAGTTCGGTGCCCGCCCGCTGCGCCGGGTGATCCAGCGGGAGGTGGACAACCACCTGTCCCGGATGTTGCTGGAGTCGGCGATCTCGCCGGGGCAGAAGGTCACTGTGGACGTCCGCGACGGCGCGCTCACCTTCGACGTGACCGCGGGTGAGCGGGGGTACACCGCCGCCACGACCACCCACCCGCGATGAGCGGGTCGGCGGGAGGGGACGACCACGAGGACCCGCACCAGCCCGCGAAACCCCGGGACGAGGACGACCATCCCGACCCGATCCTGGCGTCGCCCACCGCGAACCCCCGCCGCACGCGGGTGCCAGCGGAGGGCCTGCACCCGAAGACCGACCAGGACGACCCGGAGACGTCCGGGCCGCCGCCCGGAGAGGAGACCTGATGGTACGCGAAGCGCGGCTCGACCCCGAGGTGGAAGTGCTCTGGGAGGACTTCCACGCCGAGGTGAACGTCCCGTCGGAGCAGCTGCGGACCTGGCTGCTGACCCGGGGTTCGGGGGAGGAGTCGTTCAGCCCGAACCCGAACCTCGACCTGCCCCAGCCCGGCCGGGAGATCCTCAAGGTGCTCAACAAGCGCAAGGTGGACCTCACCCCGGAGGACATCGAGGTGATGCGGGAGGCGGTCGAGCGGATCCGCGAGCTGATGGACGCCAAGCCGTCGCGCGGCAACGCCGACGACAGCTGGCGACACTCACTGCTCGACCTGGGTCACGATCCGCTCGTCGAACGCTGAGCGAGGCCACCCGCGACGGTGCCGTCCCGAGCCCGGGACGGCACCGTCGCGGCGTACTACTGGCCCTGGTCGGACTCGAGACTGCCGATGGTCAGGCCCGCCGCGTCGGCGGCGGCGTCCCGGTCGCCGCGGGTCTGGTCCTCCCGGGTGAGCAGGTTCGCGTACTCGGTCACGTCGGCCGGGTCGGGCACCGTCGGCAGTCGGCGCAGGAACGCCTCCACCTCACGGGTGGCGGCGGTGTGCGCGGCAGCCGCCTGGCGCAGTAGTTCGCGGTCGTCGGCGGGCGGGTAGAGGTCGGTCATGTCCGCCAGATACCCGGCCCACGGCGGTTCGCACCGCCAGCGGCCGGGAATACCGGCCGGTCAGCCCGGCCGGACCCCGGTCGGCTGCCGCACCCCGAACCCCGGGTTGCGGGGCAGCCAGGCCAGGTACGCCGGGTGCGGCGCCAACGAGTCGACGTACGCCGCCTTGGCCGTCTCCAGCACCAGCTGGGCGCCCTGGGCGGCGGGGGAGTCCGGATGCCAACCGAGTAGCAGCCGCCAGCGCAGCGGCGTACCGGCGAGTTGACGGGTGACCAGACCGCTCACCGGGCGGAACGTCGCCTGGCACAGGGCCACCGCCACACCGGCCTCCACCAGGTCGACGCAGCCGCGGATGTCGGTCTCGTACACCTTGCGGGGGGTGAAGCCGGCGCGGGCGCAGGCGGCGGCGAAGCAGTCGGCGAAGCAGCCGTCGCCCGGCGCGGCGACCCACTGCTCGTGGCGCAGGTCCGCCAGGCGAACCTCGTCCTGGGCCGCGAGGGGATGGGTCTCCGGCAGCAGCACCAGTACCGGGTCGACGGCCACCTCCTGCCAGCTCAACCCGAACCCGGCCGACGGGCTGGCGTCGCCGCACACCCCGGCCAGCGCGAAGTCCAGCCGACCGCCGGCCACCAACTGCGCCAACTCGTCCACCGACCAGGACGCGTACGTGGTGATCTGGGCCGGCGGTTGCTCGGCCGCCAACCGGTGCACCAGCCGACCCAGGATCGGGCTGTTCACCCCACCGAACCGGTAGCACGGCGGCGTGTCGCCCGCCCCGGCCAGCCGGGCGGCCTCGTCCTGCAACCCCTTCATCGCCGGCAGCAGCACCCGGGCGCGGGCCAGCACCAGCTCACCCAGTGCGGTGGGCCGGGCCCCGCGCCGGTCCCTGTCGAACAGCGGGCCGCCCAGCGTCCGCTCGATGCGTTGGAGCTGGGCGGTGAGCGCCGGCTGGGCCAGGCCGAGCGCCGAGGCCGCCTTCGTCACACTTCCCGTCTCCGCGATCGCGCAGACCACCCGCAGGTGACGCAGCTCCAGGTTCATAGGGTGACGGTAGGACTACGGGTCTGCTGGCGGAATAGCCCGAGCGGATCGGTGATAATGAATGCATTGCCGGCGGCCGCCGGTCACCGGTCGCGCGGTGGCTCCGGCAGGTCCGCCAGGTACGTCGGCCGCCGGGTCACCGCGTCGAGGACCTTGTCCACCACCCCGACCGCCGGCTCCACGATCCGGTTCCACGGAGGGGTGGCCGGCGTGCCCGGGTGCGGTCGGGTCGGCGCGGCCTCCTCGGCGATCTCCAACCGGTTGCCGAGCCGGATCAGCTCCTCCTCGGTCGCGACCGCGCGCAGCTCGACGACCAGCGCGCCCACCCCGTCGACGTGTCGGCGGACCCGCTCCGCGACCTCGGTCAGCGCCTCGTCCGTCAGCCCCTTCAGGGCGCTCAGCAGGGCCGCGTCGGCGTTGATCTCCGCGTCCACCCGCTCGGTGGCCGCCGGCAGCGCCGCGCGGACCGCCGGCAGCAGGTACTGCTCCTCGGCGGACAGGTGCCGCGACAGCGCGGCGGTGAGCACCGGCAGCCCTTCCCGCGGTGTGGTGTCCGGGCCGGAGAGCTGGTCCAGCAGCGCCAGCAGTTGCCGGTGCTCCCGGTCGACGATGTCGGCGATGCTGCGACCGGCGGGTCGGTAGCCCTCCTCGGGTGCGGGCGCGGGCGGCAACGGCGGCAGGGGAACAGCGGACATGGTGCCCTCCTCGACTGGCGGGCGGAAGCTCCGGCAGGGACGTACGGTCGTGGGCGGCGGTACCCGAACGCGACCACCGCGAAACCGAGCCGTCGATGCGTCCACCCGCGCCGGCCCGCCGACCAGCCCATGCTGGTATGAAGAGGCGATGACGAGCGATGCCGCCTCCGCCCGACCCGACCCCACCGCAGAGGTCGTGGACCTCTGCCGCGACCTGCTGCGCATCGACACCACCAACACGGGTGACAACGACACCAGCGTCGGCGAGCGCCGCGCGGCCGAGTACGTGGCGGAGAAGCTCGCCGAGGTCGGCGTGGAGTCCGTCCTGCACGAGTCCGCGCCCGGCCGGGCGAACGTGGTGGCCCGCATCCCGGGCACCGACCCGAGCCGGGGCGCGCTGCTGGTGCACGGCCACCTGGACGTGGTGCCCGCCGACGCTGACGAGTGGTCGGTCGGCCCGTTCTCCGGCGAGCTGCGCGACGGCTACCTCTGGGGCCGGGGCGCCATCGACATGAAGGACTTCGACGCGATGGTGCTCGCCGTGGTGCGGCACTGGCAGCGCACCGGCGTGCGACCCCCGCGCGACATCGTGCTCGCATACACCGCCGACGAGGAGGCGGGCAGCGACTACGGGGCGCGCTTCCTGGTGGACAACCACCGGGGCCTCTTCGACGGCTGCACCGAGGCGATCGGCGAGGTGGGCGGCTTCTCCTACTCGGTCAACGACAGCCAGCGGCTCTACCTCATCGAGACCGCCGAGAAGGGCATCGACTGGCTGCGGCTGCACGCCAAGGGCCGCCCCGGGCACGGCTCGATGATGCACGACGACAACGCCGTCACCGCGCTCGCCGAGGCGGTCGCCCGGATCGGCCGACACCGCTTCCCGGTGGTGGTCACCGACACCGTGCGGGCCTTCCTGACCGAGGTCTCCGACCTGCTCGGCATCGAGTTGGACCCGGACGACCCGGAGACGGCCATCGCCAAGCTCGGCCCCATCGCCAACATCATCGGCGCGACCATCCGCAACACCGCCAACCCGACCCGGTTGAGCGCCGGCTACAAGGACAACGTCATCCCCGGCCGGGCCACCGCCACCATCGACTGCCGCAGCCTGCCCGGCCAGTCCGAGCTGTTGGAGCGGCAGCTGCGCGAGCTGGTCGGCCCGGACATCGCCATCGAGTACGTCCAGCGGCAGCCGGCGCTGGAGACCACCTTCGACGGTGACCTGGTCGAGGCCATGTCGGCGGCGCTGCGCGCGGAGGACCCGGGGGCGCGTCCCGTTCCGTACATGCTCTCCGGTGGCACCGACGCCAAGGCGTTCTCGCAGCTCGGCATCCGCTGCTTCGGGTTCGCCCCGCTCCGGCTGCCCGCCGACCTGAACTTCTCGGCGTTGTTCCACGGCATCGACGAGCGCGTTCCGGTGGACGGACTACAGTTCGGCGTGCGGGTTCTCGACCGGTTCCTCCGCACCTGCTAGTCGTGTCCGGCGGTGGCCGCCGGCGCGCAACCTCCCCATCGTGAAGGGACTGCCCCACATGACCGACCAGCATGGTGAGCTGGACGCCGCTCTCGAGCGGGTGATCGAAGCGGCCCGCCACCACCTGGCTGCCGTACGCGCCGCGCAGGGCCGCGTCGACGACGACGACGTCTGGCAGGCGTACGTGGCGTTGAACAACGCCTCCTACGCGTACGACGAGCGACTGCTCGACGCCTTCGGCGAGGTGACGCCGTGGGATGTCGACTCGATCGACCCGGACGAGGCCGACGAGCGTTTCGGCGGCGGCGAGGGTGCCGAGGCCAGCGACCCGCACCCCCGGGTGATCTCGGTGCGTCAGCGTCGTGACTACCGGGTGCCGAGCGTCGCCGCGCTGCTGCGGGTGGCCGAGGCGGCCCGCCGCGAGGGCACCCCGGAGGACGACGAGCCGGCGCCGGTGGAGGGCGTCGGCGAGGCGGTGCTGGAGCTGCTGCAGAGCGGTGACGGCTCGCTCGGCGCGTTGGACGTCCCCGAGTTGGAGCCGCTCGACGGCGTGGTCATGGTCAGCGAGGTGGGCACCCCTGTCGACCTGGAGTCGTTCGACGACGACGACGCTGTCGGCCCGTTCCAGCCGGCTGCCGACGACCGGCTGGTCGGTCGGCTCGACGAGCACCCGTTCCTGGAGCTCGACGACGACCACGACCACGCCGGGCACCAGCACTAGGCCGGGTGCCGCCCGGGGCCGACTCCGGCCTCGGGCGGCACCGCCCGGTCGTCAGTACGACAGACCCGGCTGCGGCTGGTTGACCCGCCGACGACGCAGCACCACCTGGCGCGTGCCGTCCCGGTACAGCCGCACCCGGGCCAACTCCCATCCGGAGAACTCCGCCTGGATCGCCAACTGCGCCGCGGCGGTCAGCCGGTCGACGTTCGGCGGCAGCCGCAGTGGCGCGTACTCGTAGTCCATGCCCTCCATGCTGCCCAGCCCAGGGGCTGTTCGCCACCCCCTCCGGAGTGACCAACGACGCTGCCGTGGGCGGTTCGTGCCGCCCCGCGCCCCATCGCGCCGATCTTGCGGTTCCTGTTGCCGGAATGAGGGGGAACGCCCGGTGTGCCGCGACAGCAACCGCAAGATCGCTGAAAAGGGGCGGCGCTCAGGCCGGGGGGACGTTCGCCGTCAGCAGGGCGGCGAGGGCTGGCGCGGCCAGGGCGACCGCCCGGGGGGTGCCCGGGTCGACAGTCAGCCCCCAGGACGGGTCTGGCCAGTCCTCGAACAGTTCGGCGCAGGGCAGCGCGATGAACGGCACCCCGTCCCCGGCGAACCCGGTGAGCGCCCCGGGCGAGGTGAAGACCGGCAGCAGCGGCGCCCCGGTCGTGTCGCCGACCACCGTCCACGGGAAGTCCGCGTCGGGCGCCGGCTCCCCGGAGAGGGGGACGCACACAGTGGCGCCGGCCAGCGCTCCGAGGTAGCCGGGCAGGTCACGCCGGTCGACGGCAGCGGCGAGCACCGCAACCACCGTCGGCTCCGCCGCCTCGGCGGGTGTCGCCCCGACCTGGGTCACCTCGACCGGTGCCGGCCGGGCGACCGGTAGCGCTGCCGGGCCAGGGTGCCCGGCCGGCGGCACCGTCGGGCCAGGGCCGGCGGCCGGCGGCACCGGCCGGCAGGAGAGCGCGCCGGGCTCGTCGGTCACCACCTCGGCGGCGGTACGGGTCACGAACACACTGAGCCGCTCCACCTGCTCCGGAGTGCGCGCCGTCTCGTACCACCAGCCCTCGCCGCCGGTCGGACGGTGCCAGCCGAGCGCGGCCAGGCGTGCCTCGTCGTAGCCGGGGCAGACCACCCGCACCACCTGGCGGCGCACCAGCAGCCGGATCCCGCGCGGACCGGCGGAGAGCTCCAGGTCGGTGTCCCGGTCGCAGCGGGCGACGGTGTCCCGCAGCCGAGCGGCGATGTCCGGCCAGGTCGGCGACGGCGACGTCACGCCGGTGCGCCCGGCAGGCGGTCGTCGAGCCGCCCGAGCCGGGCCACTGTCTCCTCCAGCCGGCCCAGCGCCGAGAAGTCGCCCGGCGTGCCGAACAGGTCGCCGAGCCCCGCGCCGAGCGCGACGTCCAACCCCTCGGTGTGCTCGTCGACGTGCGTGGAGGCGACCTCGCGAGCCCGCCGGTACGCGTCGAGCACCAGCTCGGCCACCCCCTCGGTGCCGGCGCGCAGGGCGGCCGGCGCGAGGGTGAGCCCGGTCAACGCTCCGGTGGCGTCGACGGTCGCCGAGACAAGCCCGCTCTCGTCGGTAGCGGTGCCGGACAGCTCGGCCAGGTCGTCGCGGAGGCCCGCGAACCGGCGCTCGATGTCGGCGATCCGCCCGGCGAGCGCGTCGAACGCGGACGTCGGGTCCGTCATGAGATTCCTCCCCGTGGATCGTGCGACCGGGTGGTGCCCGGCGGCCGGGAGATCGTATCGTCGGTGCGCTCGACTCATGGGGGAGGAACGGCATGCCACCGGATATCGATGTCGACGTGCAGGCGGTCCGTCGACTGGAGACAGCCGCCAAGCAGGTCTCCAGCTCGCTCGCCGCGTTGGAACGGCAGATCGTCTCGGCCGGCGACGTGCCGTCGGACGCCTTCGGTCATCTGCCGTTCGCCAGCGACATGCTCCGCGACAAGTACGCCGAGCAGGTCACCGGCGGCAAGGAGCTGTTCGCCGCCGCGAACGCCGCGTTCGGGCGGGTCGCCACGGCGCTGGCCGACACCGTCGAGGCGTACGAGCACAACGAGCGGGACCTCGACGCCGGGTTCAAGGCCATCCAGTCGGGGCTGCCCGGATGAGCGGCCCGGCCGGCAGCGCCGTCCAACTGTGGAACGGCCTGGACAGCGCGCTCTCCGGCGTGCAGGACGCCGTCGACAGTGTCTGCCGCACCCTGGCGTGGCCACTGATCCAGCTCGTCGACCTGGTCGACGGCGAGCCCGCCGTGCTGCGCGCGAAGGCCGCCGAGTGGGACGCGCTGGCCGCGCAGGTGCGCGACCTGGCCCAGGGGCACCGCGGGGCCCGGGAGTCCGCGCAGGCCGGCTGGCGCTCACCGTCCGGTGTGGCGTACGGCCAGCGGTTGGCCGAGGTGGAGCAGCAACTCCTGGACGTCGCCGAGCAGTTCGCCGCGACCGCGGAATACCTGCGCAGTGTCGCCGACGGCCTGCAGACAGTGCACGACGTGCTCGTGGACATCTGCGTGGAGTTCGTGAACTTCCTCCTGGTGACGCTGGTGACGGCGTTGCTGATGGCCCCGGTGACAATGGGGGCGTCCTGGGCTGCCGGTGTGGGCGTGGCCGTCACCAGGGGCCTGATCGTCGTCACCCGGATGTTGAAGGTCATCCGGCCGCTCGCGGTGCACCTGCAGAAGGTCATCCGCCTGCTCCAGCGGGTTCTGCTGTATCTGCGCAAGCTGCGGACGCACCTGGACAAGCTGGTCGACATGCAGAAGGCGCTGCGCGCCGGCAAGAAGTACGCCGACAAGCGCCGCGCCGCCGGCAAGCTCGACAAGTGGCACCACAAGGTCCTCGACCCGACCAAGGGCACCTACAAGTTGGGCAAGTCCGGTTCCCCGTTCGACATGGGCGCCCTCGACCGGGCCGCCGCGCTGCGGGCGCACGGTGTCGCCGACGGGGCCCGGGTGATCGCCCGGGACTGGGCGACCCACCTGCCGTGGAACGTGCCGAACTCGGTGGTCCACGGTGTCACCTGGGGGACTGTCGCGTTGACCAGCGGGCTCTCCGTTCCCGGCAGCGAACAGGTCGGCGACCAGATCGACCAGGCGGTGCAGGGCGGCGCGGACTGGATCGACCAGAATGTCTTCGGGCAGCCGCCGGCAGGTCAGCCGGCGGGCCGCTAGGGGGGCGACGGGTGATGTCAGGGGAGCGGGGTCGGCTCGGTCGGTTCACCGACGCGGTGCTCGGCGGCGCGCGTGCCGCCCGGGACAAGGCCCGCGAGCTGCGCGACGAGTTCCGCACCAGCGACGAGCCGGAGCGCGCCCTGGTGGCGCCGCTGCTGGCCGGGCAGGATCTCCGCTACGTGGGGCTCGGGCCGGTACGCATGTCGCAGACCCACCGGGCCGGTCGGCAGCTCGCCGACGAGGTCGGCGCCGAGCTGGCCGACGCGCTCGACCCGAAGGTGCTGTTCGGGCTGCTCAACATCGTCAACCCGGTGGTCTGGGTCGACGCCGTGCTGGCTCCGGTGCGGCTGGCCGCGGGTGTGCTGCTGCTGCCGGGCAAGGCCGGTGCCATCGCCGCCGGTGTGCCGGAAGTGGCCGCGCCGGAGCCGGGCCTGCCCCAGCAACCCGCCCAGCGGGAGCCGATCCCGCTCACCGAGGAGCAGGAGGCGTTCCGGGCGCTGTTCCGGCTCAGTCAGTACCGTCCGCTGGCCGAGCAGCTCGCCGAGATCGCCTACCGCCGCCGGTACGTCTTCAGTGGTGACCTCGCCACCCTCGCCGGCAGCCTGCTGCTCTTTTTGGAGCGTTACACCGGCACCCCGTTGGCAGTGACCGACACCCACCTGCACCTGCTGCGGATGGGCCCCCGCCCGGACGCCGACCGGCCGGACCGCCGTCAACCGCGGGTGCTGTGGAGTGTGCGCCGCGACCGGGTGGCCCGGGTCGACTCCGAGCGTGGCGCGAGCGGGCTGGTGCAGCTCGCCTCCACCATCGTCTTCGACGACGGCTCGTGGATCCGGCTCACTCAGCCCGCGCTCCGCGACGACCAGTCGCGCTTCCTGACCGCGATCCAGGACCTCCCCGGCCAGCGCCCGACGCCGTGACCCGGCCGGTCAGCCTTGGCCCGGCCGGCTGCTCAACGGTGACCCGGCGCGTGGGTCAGCCGTCGCGTTCGGGGTAGCCGACCGGCACCGCGGAGACGTCGTCCAGCGCGGTGGTGATCTCCTCGGGAAGGGTGATCCGTTCCACCTGGAGCGCACCGAGCAGCTGCCCCACAGTCCGCGCGCCGAGGATCGGCGCGGTCACGCCGGGCCGGTCCCGGATCCACGCCAACGCCACCTCCAGCGGCGACACCCCCAGCCCACCGGCCGCTGTCGCCACCGCCTCCACGATGCTGGAGCAGCGTGGCTCCAGGTACGTCGAGACGAACCGTTCGAAGTGCGGCGACGCGGCCCGGGAGTCGGCCGGACGGCCGTGCCGGTACTTGCCGGTGAGCACGCCCCGGCCCAGCGGCGACCAGGGCAGCACGCCCAGGCCCAGCGCGTCGCACGCGGGCAGCACCTCCCGCTCCACGCCCCGCTCCAGCAGCGAATACTCCACCTGGGACGCGACCACCGGCGCCCGCCCCGGCCAGGCGGTCTGCCAGGCGGCGGCCCGCGCGGTCTGCCAGCCGGAGAAGTTCGACACCCCGACGTAGCGGACCTTGCCGCTGGCCACCGCGTGGTCCAGGGCGGCCAGGGTCTCCTCCAGAGGGGTGTCCGGGTCGTACCCGTGCACCTGGAACAGGTCGACGTGGTCGGTGCCGAGCCGGCGCAGCGACGCGTCCAACGTGCGCAGCAGGTGCCCCCGGGAGCCGTCCCGACGTCGCCCACTGCCGGGGCGCAACCCGGCCTTGGTGGCGATCAGCAGCTCCTCGCGGGGGACGAGGGAGCCCAGCAGTGAGCCGATCACCGACTCGGCGTCGCCGTCGCCGTACACGTCGGCGGTGTCGATCAGGTTGCCGCCCGCGTCGAGGTAACTCTTCAGCTGAGCGGCCGCATCGTCGGCGTCGGTGTCCCGGCCCCAGGTCATGGTGCCGAGCGCGAGCCGGGAAACCGCCAGCCCGCTTCGGCCGAGCGGTCGCTGTTGCATGGGTGAACCTTATTTCGAACCTGCCGCCACCGATATCCTCGCTCCCGTATCTCTGCCGGTTCTGCCGGTTCCGCCGCCCCGGGCTGCCCCGATGGAGGGGGGATCAAAGGGGTCGAGCCGGTGATCGAGTCCGTTATCGGCATTGCGTAACCTGGGGCGACCTGTGCCACGGATGGGGGAGGACCAGTGCGACTCGGGCTCAGTCTTGGATACCAGACCGCGTGGAGCACACCGGCCGACCACCTGGCGCTGGCTCAGGAGGCCGACCGGCTGGGCTATTCGGTGGTGTGGGCGGCGGAGGCCTATGGCTCCGACTCGCCCAGCATGCTCGCCTGGATGGCCGGGCAGACCGAACGGATCGATGTCGGCGCCGCGGTGATGCAGATCCCCGCCCGTACGCCGGCCGCCACCGCCATGACCGCCGCCACTATCGACGCGCTCTCCGGCGGCCGGTTCCGGCTCGGTCTGGGTGTCTCCGGCCCGCAGGTGTCCGAGGGCTGGCACGGCGTGCGCTTCGCCAAGCCGCTGGCCCGGACCCGCGAGTTCGTCGACATCGTCAAGCTGGCCATCGCCCGCAAGGAGGTGGCGTACGACGGCGAGCACTACACGCTGCCGCTGCCGGACGGCCCGGGCAAGGCCCTGCGGCTGGGCTTCCACCCTCCCCGCGAGCACATACCGATCTACCTGGCCGCGGTCGGCCCGAAGAACCTTGAGCTGGCCGGCGAGATCGCCGACGGCTGGCTGGCAGTGTTCTACGCCCCGGAGTTCGCCGAGGAGCAGCTCGCCTCGGTGCGCGCCGGGCGGGCCAAGGTCGGCAAGGATCTGGCCGGGTTCGACGTCGTGCCGTCGGTGCCCGTGGTGATCGGTGACGACGTGGCCTCCTGCGCCGAACTCGTCCGCTGGTACGCCGCGCTGTACGTGGGCGGCATGGGCAGCCGTCAGCAGAACTTCTACAACCAGCTCGCCACCCGGATGGGCTACGGCGACGCCGCCCGCGAGGTGCAGGAGCTGTACCTGGCCAAGCGGCAGCGCGACGCCGCCGCTGCCGTACCCATGGAGTTCATCGACCGCACCTCGCTGCTCGGCCCGAAGGAGCGCATCGCCGAGCGGATGCGGGAGTACGCCGCCGCAGGCGTCACCACGCTGTCGGTGACCCTCTTCGTGGCCGACCGGGACAGTGGTGTGCAGACCCTGCGTACCGTCGCCGAGGCTCTCGACCTCTCGGGAGTCGGCGAGTGACCTGGGTCGAGGCCATCGTCCTGGGCATCGTCCAGGGACTGACCGAGTTCCTTCCGGTCAGCTCGTCGGGGCATCTGCGGATCACCTCGGCGATCTTCTTCGACCGGGACGCCGGCGCGTCGTTCACAGCGGTCACCCAGCTCGGCACCGAAGCGGCCGTGTTGATCTACTTCGCCAAGGACATCTGGCGGATCACCCGGACCTGGCTGGTGGGCATCCGGGACAAGTCGGTCCGCTCCAGCCTCGACTACCGGATGGGCTGGTACGTGATCGTCGGCTCGATCCCGATCGGGCTGTTCGGTTTCGTGTTCAAGGATCAGATCAAGACCGCAGGGCGCAACCTGTGGGTGGTGGCGACCACGCTCATCGTGTTCGCGTTCGTGCTGGCCTTCGCCGAGTACTGGGGGCGGCAGACCCGCACCCTGGAGAACTTCCGGATGAAGGACGGCATCGTGATGGGCTTCGCCCAGGCCATGGCGCTGGTCCCCGGGGTGTCCCGCTCCGGCGGCACGCTCACCGCCGGGCTGCTGCTCAACCTGACCCGGGAGGCGGCGGCACGGTACTCGTTCCTGCTGGCCATCCCGGCGGTGGTGATGTCCGGCGTGTTCAGCCTCGGGGACGTCTTCGAACCGTCCGCCCCGGGCACGTCAGTGCCCACGGTGGCCCAGACGATCGTGGCCACCCTCATCGCGTTCGGCATCGGTTACGCGGCCATCGCCTGGCTGCTGCGTTACGTCGCCCACCACACCCTGTACGTCTTCGTGCTGTACCGGGTCGCGCTGGGCACCCTGGTCCTGGCCCTGCTGCTGACCGGAACGATCGACGCCACCTGACCGATCTGTCGACGGCCCCCGGCTCCGCCCGCAGGCGGAGCCGGGGGCCGCAGTCGTGATCCCTCCGGAGCCCACGACGGCCCGGCGCGGGGCGCAGGTCATAGGGTGGTCTCCGTGGCGACCCTTCTGCTTCTGCGACACGGCCGAACCACGGCGAACGCCGATGGCGGCCTGGCCGGCCGGCAACCGGTCGAGTTGGACGACACCGGGCGCGCCCAGGCCACCGCGGTCGGCGAACGGCTGCGGCCGGTGCCGCTGGCCGCCGTGGTGACCAGCCCGCTCATCCGATGCCGGCAGACGCTGGAGTTGGCGCTTCCGCAGGCCGCCCCGGTGGTCGAGGACGGGCTGATCGAGTGCGACTACGGCAGCTGGGAGGGGCAGCCGCTGAAGAAGCTCGCCAAGGAGCCGCTCTGGCCGGTCGTCCAGCAGCACCCCAGCGCGGCGGTCTTCCCGGGCGGGGAGGCGATGGCGGCGATGGCGGCGCGGGCCGTGGCGGCCGTGCGCTCCTGGGACGCCCGGGTGAGCGCGGAACACGGGCCCGAGGCGGTCTGGCTGGCCTGCAGCCACGGCGACGTGATCAAGGCCATCGTGGCGGACGCGCTCGGCGTACACCTGGACGCCTTTCAGCGGATCGTGGCCGACCCGGCGTCGGTGACGGCGATCCGGTTCACGCCGCTGCGTCCGTTTGTGGTGCGACTCAACGACACCGGTGGCGATTTGGCGGCGCTGGTGCCGCCGCCGCCCAAGCGGCGTCGCCGCGCGAGCCGGGTGGCCGACTCGGACGCGGCCGTCGGCGGTGGGGCGGGTGCGGCGCGGTGAGGCACGTCACGACAGCGCCCGCGACCGGGGCGTCGGCGCACGCCGGAAACGCCGCCACGCCCGGGTTTAGCCCCTCGTGCACCGGGCGCGCCGCCGCTGCGGCGATTCGCGTCGGTGGGGTGCGCGGTGCCAAGGCGGGCCGGATAGGGTCGTGGGTATGACCCACCAGGTGCACGCCTTCGAACCGCCGGAGCGGTTCGTCGCCGGGACTGTCGGGCCGCCGGGGGAGCGCACGTTCTTCCTGCAGGCCCGCGGCGGCGGCAGGCTGGTCAGCGTCGCGCTGGAGAAGGTCCAGGTGTCCCTGCTCGCCGAGAAGCTGGAGGAGCTGCTCACCGAGGCGCAGCGCCGCTTCGGGGTGGACCTGCCCGAGCTGGCGCCGGTGATCGGCGACAACGAGCCGCTGGACACGCCAGTCGACGAGGAGTTCCGGGTCGGCACGCTCGGGCTGGCCTTCGACGTGGACACCGCGACCGTGGTGATCGAGGCGATCGCGGCGGGCGAGGTCGAGCCCGAGGTCGAGCTCGGCGACGAGGACGACGAGGACGACGACGAGGACGAGGACGACGAGCCGGACGAGGACCTGGATCGGCTCCGGGTCCGGCTCACCCCGCAGGCGACCCGCCAGTTCATCGAGCGGGCCCGGCGAGTGGTCAACGCGGGCCGGCCACCGTGCCCGCTCTGCGGCCAACCGTTGGACCCCGCCGGGCACCTCTGCCCGCGGCACAACGGTTACCACCGGTGACCTCGTCCGGCCTCCAGCCTCGCCAGGACGGCGACGCCGCACTGCGGCTGCTGCGTGACGGCGCCCTCGACCTGGAGGGTCGGCTTGTCGACGCGTCGAACACGACGCTGCGCGGCATCCTGACCCTGGACGGGGTGACCGCCCGCTGCGTCTACAAGCCGGTCCGTGGCGAGCGCCCACTCTGGGACTTCCCCGACGGCACCCTCGCCGGTCGGGAGGTCTCGGCGTACCTGGTCTCCCGGGCCACCGGATGGGACCTGGTGCCGCCCACAGTGCTGCGCGACGGCCCGTTCGGCCCCGGCTCCTGCCAGCTGTGGATCGACGAGCCGGAGGACGCCGAACCGCTCGTCGGTTTCCTGCCCGCCGGGGAGTTGCCGCCGCGCTGGATTCCGATCGCCGCGGCCCGCGACGACGACGGCGCCGCGTACGCCCTCGCCCACGCCGACGACCCGCGGCTGGCCCGGCTCGCGGTGCTCGACGCCGTGCTCAACAACGCCGACCGCAAGGGCGGTCACGTGCTCGTCGGTGCCGACGACCGGATCTACGGCGTGGACCACGGGGTGAGCTTCCACGTGGAGGACAAGCTGCGGACGGTGCTCTGGGGTTGGGCCGGCAAGCGCCTGCCCGCGGACGCCGTGGAGATGCTCGACGCGCTGGCCGGGCAGGCCGCCGGGGCGCTCGGCGCGGAGCTGGCCGACCACCTGACGATCAGCGAGGTGGCCGAGGTGGCTGCCCGGATCGACCGGCTGCGCGACACCGGCTGCTTCCCCCAACCTCCGGAGGACTGGCCGGCGATGCCCTGGCCGCCCATGTGAGCCGCTGTCATCTTGATCACCCGTGGGGTGCTCCGGCGTCGTCGCCGGGCTGGCTAGGCTGATCCCATGGAGTCTTGGGCGGGACACGAGGTGCCACGGCTGCCGGGCAGGGGCGAGCCACTGGCGTTGTACGACTCGGCGCGGCAGGGTGTCCACCCGAGTGAGCCGGCCGACGCGGGAAGCATGTACGTCTGCGGCATCACCCCGTACGACGCCACCCACCTCGGCCACGCCGCCACCATGATCACGTTCGACCTGGTGCAGCGGATGTGGCGTGACGCCGGCCGCCCGGTGCGCTACGTGCAGAACGTCACCGACATCGACGACCCGCTGCTGGAGCGGGCCGCCCGCGACGGCGAGGACTGGGTGGTCCTGGCGATGCGCGAGACGGCACTCTTCCGGGAGGACATGGAGGCGCTGCGGATCATCCCGCCGGCGCACTACGTGGGCGCTGTCGAGTCGATCCCGGACATCGCCGACAAGGTCGAGGTGCTGCTCAAGGACGGCGCCGCGTACCGGCTCGACGACGGCACCGGCGACGTCTACTTCGACATCTCCGCCACGCCCAGCTTCGGCTACGAGTCGAACCTGACCCGCGAGCAGATGCTGGAGATCTTCCCCGAGCGCGGCGGCGACCCCGACCGGGCCGGCAAGCGGGACCCGCTCGACCCGCTGTTGTGGCGCGGCGCCCGCGAGGGCGAGCCGTCCTGGCCGGGCGGCGAGTTGGGCCGGGGCCGCCCCGGCTGGCACATCGAGTGCGCGGTGATCGCCCTCAACCTGCTCGGCGACCGGATCGACGTGCAGGGCGGCGGCAACGACCTGCTGTTCCCGCACCACGAGGCCTCCGCCGCGCACGCCGAGCGGCTCACCGGCCAGGCGCCGTTCGCCGAGCACTACGTGCACGCCGGAATGATCGGCCTGGACGGCGAGAAGATGTCCAAGTCCCGCGGCAACCTGGTCTTCGTGTCCCGGCTGCGCGCCGACAAGGTCGACCCGATGGCGATCCGGCTGGCGCTGATCTCCGGGCACTACCGCAGCGACCGCACCTGGACCGACGACCTGCTCACCGCCGCGCACGAGCGCCTGGACCGTTGGCGGCGGGCCGCCGCCGCGCCCGCCGGGCCGTCCGGGGCTGAGCTGCTGGCCGAGGTACGCGCACGCCTGGCCGACGACCTGGACACCCCCGGAGCCCTGGCCGCAGCAGACCGTTGGGCCGAGGCGACCCTCGCCGGCGCCACCGACGACACCGAAGCGCCCGCCCTCTTCGCGAAGACGGTCGACGCCCTCCTGGGCATCCGCCTCTGATCCCGCGCTGGCTCGCCCCGCGCTGGCTCTGGCCCTCGCCCCGCGCCGGCTTGGCCGATCATGGAGTTGTGGTGGCCGGTATGTAGTGCTGCGCCCCTTATGCGACGCACCACAACTCCATGATCGACGGAGCGCTCGAAGTGGGGCGTAACGGCGCCATGCGTCGCCCCCATGCTCAGCCGTCGATCTTGCACTTTCTGACGTTCCGAAAGTTGCTAAGCGGGGCAGAAGGGCGACAGGAAGTGCAAGATCGACCGGGCCGGGCCGGGCCGGGCCGGGGCGGGGCGGGCCGGGGCGGGCGGGTCAGCCCAGGATCAGGCCGGGGTCGGGGTCCGGATCGGGGGTGGGGCCGGGGATCTTGTACTCCTCGGTGAGGGTGGTCATGGGGCCGGGCCAGGTCGCCTGGGACACCTCGATCGGCTTGCGCTGCGCGTCGTACGCGACGTGCAGCAGGTGCAGCACCGGGGTGTCCGGCCGGATCTGGAGGGTCTCGGCCTCCTCCCGGCTCGGCTGGCGGGCGCTGATCGTGTCGGTGGCCGAGACGTACCGCCGTCCGGTGGCTTCCTCGGCCTCCTGGTAGAGCGGCCGGCCGAACGCCTCGGTGCGCTCCAGCGAGGTGCCGGCGGTGTCGCGGGGCAGGAACCAGGAGGCGCCCACCTCGACGGGGGAGTCGTCGGTGCGGACGAGGTGCCGGCGGCAGAGCAGGCTGGTGCCGTCGGACACGCCGAACGCGTCGGCCACCTCGGCGGGGGCGGGGGCGTGCCCGACGGAGACGAGTTGTTGACGGTATCGGGCGGCCAGGTCGGTGTGGTAGCCGCGGAAGCCGCCGTACCGGCCTCGGGAGAGGCGGTTGAGTCGGCGGCGGGTGCCCCGGACGTACGTACCGGAGCCGGGTTTGGTGATCAGGATGCCCTCGACGCGCAGCTGGTCGACGGCGCGTTGCACGGTTTGCTTGGCGACGCCGAACATCTCGGCGATGGCCGGGATGGACGGCAGCCGCTCGCCCGGGCCCCAGTCGCCGCGGCGGACCTGGGCCTTGAGCTGCGCGGCGATCTGTCGGTGCGGGAACTCGGCGGCCCCGGGGTTGATCTGCACACCCGCCTCCTTGATCACATCTAGGTTCCTAGGATGCCCTAGAGGGTGTGACGGCGCTACCCGGGACACGCGAAAACGGGCCCCCGGACCACAAAAAGTCCGAAGGCCCGCAGCGAAATGGTGTTACCAGGAGCCGGCGGTGGGACCGGCCGAACCGCCCCGGCGGCGCAGGTACTTCTCGAACTCCTGGGCGATCTCGTCACCGGTCAACGGGGTGATTCCCTCGTCGCCGACCCGTTCTTCCAGCTCGCGGACGTATTCGCCCAGCTCGGCGTCCTGCTCGGCGGCGCTGCGTACCCGTTGCTCCCACTCGGCGGACTCCTCCGCCAGGTCGGCCATCGGCACCGGCAGGTCGACGACCTCCTCGACCCGGTGCAGCAGGGCGAGGGTGGCCTTCGGGCAGGGCGGGTTGTTGGCGTAGTGCGGCACGTGCACCCAGAACGAGACGGCGTCCACCTCGGCGCGGGTGCAGGCGTCGTGCAGCACGCCGACGATGCCGGTCGGACCGTCGTACCGGGTGGGGGTGAGCTGGTAGCGCTCGGCGGCCTGCGCGTCGGAGGCGCTGCCGCTGATGGGCAGCGGCCGGGTGTACGGCACGTCGGCCAGCAACGCGCCGAGCAGCACCACCCGTTCCACCTCCAGGCTGTGGCAGATCTCCAGCACCTGCTCGCAGAACGTCCGCCAGCGCATGCTCGGCTCGATGCCGCGGATCAGCACCACGTCACGGTCGGTGCCCTCCGGGCTGGCCACCATGAACCGGGTCGTCGGCCACTCCACCCGCCGGGTCTCCCCGTCGGCCATCGTGATGGTGGGCCGGCTGACCTGGAAGTCGTAGAAGTCCTCCGGATCCAGCTCGGCGATCTGTCGGGCGTTCCAGACCTGTTCCAGGTGCTCGACCGCCGCGGTGGACGCGTCGGCGGCGTCATTCCAACCCTCGAACGCGGCGATCGCCACCGGGGACCGCAGCACCGGCAGTCCGTCGAACTCGGTCACGCCGTCACCTCACCCTGCTCGTCGCGGCTGGCGCCGGGACCGCGCCCGGTCGTCATACCGTGGGGCACGGCGGCGTCCCTGTTGTCCTTCACGTCCGTCAGCCTACGTGTCGGGCGAGGGTGCGGCCCGTCGGCCGCGCCGGTCGGCCGGTCCGGCAACAGGTCATACCCGAACGAACCAGACAGGGTGATCCCGGTGACACAATAGGGGATCGCTCGAGGGCGGTCGTGGAGTGCGGTCCGATCGCATTAACCTGAACGGGTGCGGACTTCATTGATGGATGTGCTGGCAGACCGGATCCTCATCGCCGACGGCGCGATGGGCACGATGCTGCAGGCCGCGGACCTCTCGCTCGACGACTTCGACGGGCTGGAGGGGTGCAACGAGATCCTCAACGTCACCCGCCCGGACGTGGTGCGTGGGGTGCACGACGCCTACCTGGCGGTCGGCGCCGACTGCGTGGAGACCAACACCTTCGGCGCCAACCTCGCCAACCTCGCCGAGTACGACATCCCGCACCGCATCCGCGAGTTGTCCGAGGCGGGCGCCCGGATCGCCCGGGAGGCCGCCGACGCGGCCAGCACCCCCGAGCGGCCCCGGTTCGTGCTCGGCTCGATCGGGCCGGGCACCAAGCTGCCCACCCTCGGGCACGCCCCCTACTCGACCCTGCGCGACGCCTACCAGGAGAACGCCGCGGGTCTGATCGTCGGCGGCGCGGACGCACTGATCATCGAGACCTGCCAGGACCTGCTCCAGGTGAAGGCGGCAGTGGTCGGGTCGAAGCGGGCGATGGCCGAGCTGGGCCAGTCGGTGCCGATCATCTGTCACGTCGCTGTCGAGACCACCGGCACGATGCTGGTCGGCAGTGAGATCGGCGCGGCCCTCGCCGCGATCGAGCCGCTCGGGGTGGACCTGATCGGGCTCAACTGTTCCACCGGCCCGGCCGAGATGAGCGAGCATCTGCGCTACCTGTCGCAGCACTCCCGGATCCCGCTGTCGGTGATGCCGAACGCCGGCCTGCCGGTGCTGACCGCCGACGGGGCGTACTTCCCGCTGACTCCCGTGGAGCTGGCCGAGGCCCTGGAGCGGTTCATCACCGAGTACGGCGTGGGGCTGATCGGCGGCTGCTGCGGCACCACCCCGGAGCACATCCGGGTGCTGTCCGAGCGGCTGCACGGCGCCACCGCCCCGGCCCGCGAGCCTCAGCACGAGGCGGGCGTCTCCTCGGTGTACCACCCGGTGCCGTTCGCCCAGGACGCGTCGGTGCTGATGGTGGGGGAGCGGACCAACGCCAACGGCTCGAAGGCGTTCCGGGAGGCGATGCTCGCCGGTGACTGGCGGGCCTGTGTGGAGATCGCCCGCAGTCAGGCGCGCGACGGCTCGCACCTGCTCGACCTGTGCGTGGACTACGTCGGCCGGGACGGCACGCAGGACATGCGGGAGCTGGCCGGCCGGTTCGCCACCGCGTCGACGCTGCCGATCATGTTGGACTCCACCGAGCCGAACGTGGTGGAGGCCGGGCTGGAGATGCTCGGCGGCCGCTGCGTGGTCAACTCGGTGAACTTCGAGGACGGCGACGGCCCCGAGTCCCGGTACGCCCGGGTGATGCCGATCGTCCGCGAGCACGGCGCGTCGGTGGTGGCGCTGCTCATCGACGAGGAGGGGCAGGCCCGTACCCAGGAGTGGAAGGTCCGGGTCGCGGCGCGGTTGATCGACGACCTGACCGGCCGGTGGGGCATGGACCGCGCCGACATCCTGATCGACGCGCTGACCTTCCCGATCGCCACCGGGCAGGAAGAGACCCGCCGCGACGGCCTCGAGACGATCGAGGCGATCCGGGAGATCTCCCGCCGCTACCCGGGCGTCAACTTCACACTGGGCATCTCGAACATCTCCTTCGGGCTCAACCCGGCGGCCCGGCAGGTGCTCAACTCGGTGTTCCTGCACGAGTGCGTGCAGGCCGGGCTGACCTCGGCGATCGTGCACGCCAGCAAGATCCTGCCGATGTCGAAGATTCCCGACGAGCAGCGCGAGGTCGCCCTGGACCTGGTCTACGACAGGCGCCGCGAGGGGTACGACCCGGTGCAGCGCTTCCTGGAGCTCTTCGAGGGCGTCGACGTGACCAGTGCCCGGGCCACCCGCGCCCAGGAGCTGGCGGCGCTGCCGCTGGACGAGCGGCTCAAGCGGCGGATCATCGACGGCGAGCGCAACGGCCTGGAGGCCGACCTGGACGAGGCGATGGCCGGCGGCCGGTCCCCGTTGTCGATCATCAACGACATCCTGCTGGACGGCATGAAGGTGGTCGGTGAGCTGTTCGGCTCCGGCCAGATGCAGTTGCCGTTCGTGCTCCAGTCCGCCGAGGTGATGAAGACCGCGGTGGCCTACCTGGAACCGCACATGGAGACCGCGGAGGACGGCGGCAAGGGTCGCATCGTGCTCGCCACAGTGCGCGGCGACGTGCACGACATCGGCAAGAACCTCGTCGACATCATCCTGTCCAACAACGGCTACGAGGTGGTGAACATCGGCATCAAGCAGCCGATCAGCGCCATCCTGGACGCCGCCGAGCAGCACCGCGCCGACGCGATCGGCATGTCCGGGCTGCTGGTGAAGAGCACAGTCATCATGAAGGAGAACCTGGCCGAGATGGCCACCCGCGGGGTAGCGGAGCGTTGGCCCGTCCTGCTCGGTGGGGCGGCGCTGACCCGCGCCTACGTCGAGGACGACCTGCGGTCGACGTTCCCCGGGCAGGTGCACTACGCGCGGGACGCGTTCGAGGGCCTGTCCCTGATGGACAAGGTGATGACCGCCAAGCGTGGCGGCGCCCCGGTGATCGACCCGGAGCGGGAGGCGGCTCTCGCGGCCCGGCGGGCGCGCCGGGAACGGCAGCGCTCCATGGTCACCACCTCGCTGCCGGAGCTGCACGACTCCTCGGTCCGCTCGGACGTGGCCGCCGACGTGGCGGTGCCCACCCCGCCGTTCTTCGGCACCCGGGTCGTCAAGGGCGTGCCGATGGCCGACTACGCGGCGCTGCTCGACGAGCGGGCCACCTTCTCCGGGCAGTGGGGGCTGCGCGGCGCCCGGGGCGGCAGCGGACCCTCCTACGAGGAACTGGTCGAGACCGAGGGCCGGCCGCGCCTGCGGTACTGGCTGGACCGGCTGATCGCCGACCAGGTCCTTGAGGCAGCCGTGGTGTACGGCTACTTCCCCGCGTACTCCGAGGGCAACGACCTGGTGGTGCTCGACGAGAACGGGCACGCGGAGCGCGCCCGGTTCTCCTTCCCCCGGCAGCGGCAGGAGCGGCGGCTCTGCCTGGCGGACTTCTTCAGGCCCCAGGGCGACCAGCTCGATGTGGTCGCGTTGCAACTGGTCACCGTCGGCCAGCCGGTCAGCGAGTACGCGGCGAAGCTGTTCGCCCGCAACGAGTACCGCGACTACCTGGAGGTGCACGGGCTGTCCGTGCAGCTCACCGAGGCGCTGGCCGAATACTGGCACCAGCGCATCCGCGCCGAGATGACCCTGCCCGACGGTCGTCCGCTGGGGCACGACGACCCGGCGGACCTGGCCGGCATCCTGCACAACGACTACCGGGGCTGCCGGTACGCGTTCGGCTACCCGGCCTGCCCCGACCTGGAGGACCGGGCGAAGATCATGGACCTGCTCGGCGCGGACCGGATCGGGGTCGAGCTGTCCGAGGAGTTCCAGCTCATGCCGGAGCAGGCCACCGACGCGATCGTGGTCCACCACCCGGAGGCCAACTACTTCAACGCCAAGTAGCGGCGGCGGGCGACCTGAGCTGCACCTCAGGTCGCCCGGAAGGCCCCTGGACCATGGTCATGCCGTCTTCAGGCTGTCAACTCGGGCGCTAGCCTCAGCCTCCGTAGACGGGGCGCGGATGGGCAGGGTTGGATGACGGACAGGTTCGATGTCGGGGAAGCCATGTTGTCTGGGATCGGCGGTCGGGCGGAGGCCTGGCGCTTCATCCGGGCCTTCGCAGCTGAGTGGACCAGGCCGTTGCGCGACGGTGACGGGGTTGACCGCGAAGAGGTGCGTGACGCGGAACAGGCGCTGGGATTCGAGCTTCCGGCGGCGTTGCGTGAGGCGTACCTGCTGTTCGGTCGGCGCGATGACCTGACAAGGAACCAGGACCGGCTGTTGCCACCACGCGTCCTGGGGGTCGACGAGCGCGGCGAGGTGCTGGTTTTTCGCGACGAGAACCAAGGCGTGGCTTCGTGGGGAATACCGCTGGCCGACATCGCTGACCTGGATCCGCCAGTGGTCGTGGAGCACGGGGAGGGCTGGCGGCCGTTCCTGGACAGTGTCTCGTTGGCCTGCGTGGAGATGGTGCTCACCGAGGTGCTGTTCGGTTCCGAGTACCTGGAGAACGCCGCCGAGCTACCGGCCGAGCTGATCAGCGTGGTCGAGGCGAACTACCAGCGGGTCAACTTTCCTGAGTACCCGATGTGGTCTGAACCGGCGGAGCCAGTTCGCTGGTTCTCCGCGCCGGGCCAGTTGCTGCGCCTAGACGGGGCAGGCGAGTGGGCGTGGCTGTTCGTCCGGGGCCGGACGGCAGACGATCTGCGGCGGATCTACCGTCTCGTCCCTGGAGATTGGACTCTGGGAAATGCGCTGCTCTAGTACTCCAACGATTGCTAGGGACGACGCCTGGACACCCGATGAGCGTAGAAATCATCTAGCCTTGCCGCGTGCCTGAGCCGTGGTGTGTCGTTGCGGAAGCCGATGTGCTGTCGTATGCGGGAGCGCGAGCGCAGGTGCTGTCGGGTGGCGATGTCAGCTTCGTGGTCGGGCCGTCGGCGACGCTGGTCATCGTCCAGGCCGGGGACCGGCCCGACGGCAGCGCGGTGCAGAACTTTGACGATCTGGCGCTGCATGGGCCCTTCCCCGAAGGTGTGGAAGCCCGGTTGGCCGGGTCCGAGCTTCCGCGCCTCGGATTCGTCCGCCTCCCAGAGGGATTCATGTCGTTGGGCGAGTTGCGGCATGCGGTCAGCCGTCACGAACCGGGTGACATAGCTGAGGACAGCCCGTTTCCGTATCGTCTGCCAGGCAAACTGTCGTTCTGCCAGCTGCACATCACAGACCGTCTGCCGTTTTACGTTCTCGACCGCGTACGGCCCACATCGCAGCACCCGCTTCCCGGCCTCAACTGGCTCGGGTTCCTGCCCTACGACGGTGTCGCCGCGTTGGGTGAGTTCGTGGCCGATTGGTACGCCGACGTCCCACGAGGCGACGATGCGCTTGGCGACGTGGACCGGGTACTTCCCGAACCGTTGCTCGCCTTCTACCGGGCGGCTGCCGGCCGCGAAGAGGTGTACGGGTTACACAACCAGCTCTACACTGCCGACGAGCTCGAGGACGAGGACGACGGGCTGGTGCAGTTCGGGGCGGAGAGCCAGGGCGTCTTCGCGATGTTGCTGGACCCGACCGAGGCTGACCCGACAGTTCAGTACAGCGGACTGCACGCGAAGCACGAGCGGGAGCCCTTAAGTGCGTTCCTGTTGCAGTTCCTTCTCTGCGAGGCGTCATACTCCAGTCCCTTTGGTGGCTTCGCGACTGTTGCAGCCGAGCAGGCGCGGCGGTTGGTTGAACCGCTGCATCAGGTACCTCTGCAACCCATGCGATGGCCCGGAGACCCTACCCAGCATTACGTAGCTCCCGGGCTCGTCGTCACGACCGCGGCCTGCCCCGATGGATCAGTAGAGGTATACGCAGGAAGCCGATACCGGTCGGCGCTGCGACTGCTGCGCGCGCCGGACTTCATCTGGGAACGGTTCGACGGCTAATCGCGCGCCGCACGCTGCGTGGAACATGGACGTTCAGCCCTCGACGGGCCCCGCTACCAGCGCAGACATGTTGGAGAACCTTGCCAGCGTGCGGAACTCATTACGGGCGCATGTGAGGATGCCTACATGGACCAGGCGCTGAGTCGGCAGGCGGCCTCGGATGCGATCAGCGACCAGGGATGGCGGTATCTGCTGGGCGCGTTGCGCACGTCGGTCCCCGTCGGCTCATTGGTCCAGGCAACGGAGGTGGCGGCGCGCGTAGTGGCGGCCTGCGGTAGCGACGCCGATGGGCACCTACGCGCTGACATCCGGTCCGACCGGGTCGTCTTGACCCTGCAGTCGTTGGATCAGGCGGCGCTCACCGCTTGCGATATCGACCTTGCGCATCGGCTTTCCGCCGCCATGCGGAACGTCGGGCTCCGGACGGAGCCTGAGATCGGTACGGGAGCTCCGCGGTCGGTCCAGCTCGTGGAGATCGCTATCGACGCGCTCGACATCGCAGCGGTCCGGCCGTTCTGGAAGGCCGTGCTGGGCTACACGGACGAGGCGGGAGCCGATGGTCCCGAGGATCCGATCGTCGACCCGGTCGGGCAGGGTCCGGCGATGTGGTTTCAGCAGATGGATCAGCCACGCCCGAGCCGGAATCGCATCCACTTCGACATCTGCGTCCCGCACGACGAGGCACCACGGCGGATCGACGCCGCGCTGACGGCCGGTGGCCGACTGGTGTCCGCGTCCCGTGCCCCCGCCTTCTGGGTTCTCGCCGACATCGAGGGTAACGAGGCTTGTGTGACGACCTGGCAGGGCCGAGACGACTCGTAGACCGGGCTGACCGGCCAGTCAGAGGTCGCGGCCGTTGGCGACCGTGCTCACCGCCGGTGTCATCAAGGAGGCAGCCCGCAATGAATCCTGGTCCTGGCCGGTATCCGGGCACCGGCAAGATGGTGGCGTGAAGACCGAGCCCGTCACAGCAGGCCGGGCGGCGTTGGTGGACGACCTGGAGGGCTTGCCCGGCAGCTCCGACGGCTGTTGCCTCGCCCTGACGTTGGCATCTCCCGTCTTTCTTCGTGCCGGTGACGTCTGGTGGGTTGAGGACGAGGTGCTGTACGTCCAGCGCGGAGACGCCCCGGCGGTGGCGCATCGGGGTGCCGTCGAATGGCGTCGGCGGTGGTAGCGCGGGGGCCTGGACCGTGCCTGGTTCCCGCTACGGTGTCGCCATGTCTCGATTCAGCATGATGGCTCGCGTGGACGTGCCTCATGAGGTGGCCGACGCCGAAACGTGGATCGCGCGCTATCGCGAGTCGTTGACCTCAATAGCGGAGACCGGCTGCGGCTGCTGTGTACGTGCGTGGCAGATGGAAGGGCCGCGAGAGTTGGTCGACACGATCCCGCTGGTGCTCAGTGCCTCGTCGGAGTGGGACCGGGACTGATCATCCGCAAGACCGCAGCCTGACCTGGCGCCCCCACGCCGGGCGACTGGTGCGATAGTCCGTCGGCGTCTCCGCCGATATTCGCCTCACGTCGATCGAGCCCGGACGCACGGACGGCTGCCGGCACACTGTCGCAGCAGCTGACCGCTCCTCACTCCACGAACGTGCCATCCGGATTCATGATCTCGTCGCGCACCAGCGGTACGAACGCCGACCAGGTCCCGTGATCCACGGCGACGGACATACGGATACGCCCGTCGCCGTCATCGAGGGCGTAGCTGACCATGCAGTACCGCGTGCCGTCCGCCCCGACGACGGTGCGTACCTCCTTGTCGTCGAGCATCGCCCGCCAGTCGCCGTAGTTGGCGCGTTGCCATTCAGCCAGGCGCGCCTCGGCAAGCTGTGCCGCGAACTCGTTCTTCAGCCCCACCCACTCAGCCTTCCAGCCGCCGTGTGGCCGGGTTCCAGAGCACCTGCATGCCAGCATCAGTCCTGACGGGTCCCGTTACCTCGATCATCCGGCCTCCCCACACATCCCGGCCATCGCCGGGCCGTGCGGCGTCGCATGGCCGCGCCAGCTACTTAGTGGCGCGTACACCAGCGACGTTGACCCCAGCCGCGGTCACGCCGTCGCCTTGTAGCAGCGCCATGCCGAGCGCGGTCGTGGTGTGGATGACCATGCCACCACGTCGAACGCTGGTGATGACGTTGTTCTGGCGCAGTACCGCCAGGTGTTTGCTCGCCGCCGGCACGGAGATGCCGGCGATCCGGGCGATCTCGGAGGTGTTGCGGCCCGCCGCGAGTTCGAGGATGCGGCTGCGGGTGGCGCCGATCAGCGCGGCCAGGGGTGAGTGACTGGCGTCCGTGAGGACCCGGATGGCGGGGTCGATCGGGTAGACCAGCACCGGCGGCAGGTCGAAGTCGGCGAGCACCATCAGCTGCCGGGCTTCCTTGAAGTACGACGGAATCAGGGTCAGCCCGCGTCCGTCGAGGTGCAGGTCGCTGTCGCGGGCCACGCCCCACTGCGCGACGTGCAGGGTGCCGTCGGCGTATCTGGCCTGGGGGTGCAGGGTGTCGAGCACCTGCGCCCATCCTCCGGCGACCAGGTGCCGCAGGCGGCGTTGCAGGTCGGTCTGGACTGCGGCGGACACCTGTGCCCACATCGGTGCCAGCACCACGTCGCGGTAGGCCCGTAGGGCGGTCCCGAGGGCGGCCAGCGCCGCCGGTTGGCCTCGGGCGAGGCTGTCGACGCCGGCGCGGACGTCCTTGTTGGACGCGGCGAGTAGACCGATCTCCTGTTGCAGTCGCGCGCGGGGGGTGGACAGGATGGCCTCGACGCCAGAATCGAACCCCTGGTCCGGGGGTGTGAGGAAGTCGGGGAAGTAGCCGCGGGGCGGGCTGAGAGCGATGATCAGGTTCGTCTTCGCTCTCAGCCCGGCGGAGGGATGTAGCTGTTGCCGCGCGGACCGCTTCCACGAGTCGAGAAGGGGATGGGAGTCGCGCAGACGCAGCTGGTGGATGCTAAGTGCGGTCTCCCAGAACCAGTCGACGCCGGGCGCGAAATGGATACGCGCCAAATCTTCGCGGGAGAAGTGGATGCGCAGCACACGGCGATGATCGGGTGGCCGCGGTCCGCTCGCAAGGCCCGGATGGTGGCGGTGACGCCGTCAGCCGTGCCGACACAACCCGCGACGACTGACCGGCGGTCAGAGGACCGCGCGGCAGCCTTCCCCGGATGGCAGTGGCCAGAAGAGCGCATCCCGGGTGAGGGGGCCGTAGATGCCGTCCGTCGTCGTCTCCCGGATCGCCTGCGCCACGATGAGCAGATCCTTGGTCTTCTGCCCGAAGTCGCCGTCTACGACAATCGGGGCGAAGTTCTGCGGCCGGTTGCACCTGTTGATCGCATCCTGGAGCACGCTGACACCGGTGTTGTTGTAGTTGCCCAGGCGCAGGTTGCAGCTGGTCGAGCCGGTGGACGACACGGCGGGAATCCACACCAGCTCGTTGTACGGGGCCGTCGCCACCTTCCGTTTGCCGTAGCAGGTGGGGTAGGCGGCTGCGGCCGGGCCCGCCGACGTGAGCATCGCCCCGGCCAGAACCGTGCCAGCGACTACCACGCTGGCGAGGCGCCGCGCAAACGCAGAGACCATCCGTTTTCTCCTTGTGGTCAAGGCCGATCAGGTCGTCGACCGAACGCGCACGACGCTACTGACGGGTCCCGGACCGACCAACGGTGTTAACTCCTGCGGAACAGGCGCTGATCAGGCCACATCGCAGATACGCGGCCGGGCGGCAGGGCGCCTCGCTTAGGGTCCAGAAATGGGCCACCTGTTGTCTGACCAGATCAAGATCTCTGGTTATGAGTACGACGTGGAGACGGGCGTGTCGAGAATGCTCGTGCCTCCGCACAGCCGGGCCGACGGCTAGCGGCCCGCCACGCGCCAAGGCGGGCCGCTATGGATGTCGAGAACGGACGAGTGGCTCCGTCCTCGGGGAGGGTGGGGTCACCGTGACCGCACCAGAGCAGGGAGATCCAGCATGGCGATCCAGCGGATGGACAACGTCCTCATCGTTGTCGAGGACCTTGACGCGGTCATCGCGTTCTTCGTCGAACTTGGCATGGAGGTGGAAGGGCGAGGTCCGGTCGAGGGGCGGTGGGTGGAGCGTGTCATCGGCATCGACGACGTCCGGCAGGAGGTCGCGATGCTGCGTACCCCGGACGGTCACGGCAAGGTCGAGCTGGCGATGTTCCGCCGACCGACGGCGATCAGCGCGGAACCGAAGGATGCACCGGCGAACACGCGGGGCATTCGGCGCATCATGTTCGCCGTCGACGACATCGAGGACGTCGTTGCCCGGCTGCGCGGCCACGGCGCCGAGCTCGTCGGGGAATTGGCGCAGTTCGAGGACATTTACCGGCTCTGCTACCTCCGCGGCCCCGAGGGCATCGTCGTCGGCCTGGCCGAACAGCTCCGATGACGGCCACCGCAGGACCGTCCCGCCCGCACTACTTCAGGGATATAGGGGCCTCTCGGGCGACGGAGACCACTAGATCCCTGAAGTAGTGCGATCTTGGAGGGCGCGGGGCGCGGGGTGCAGAGCCCGGCAGCAGGTGACGGGGTCAGGCGACCAGGGTGCCGCCGTCCACGGTCACCACAGTGCCGGTGGCGTAGGTCGCCCGCAGGAGGTAGACGAACGCCTCGGCGACCTCCTCGGGCTCGCCCACCCGGCCGAGCGGCAGCGATTCGCTGAGCTGCGCGTACATCTGCTCCCGGGTCTCCTCGGGCAGGGAGTCCCAGAGCGGGGAGCGGATCACGCCTGCGGAGACGGCGTTGACCCGGATTGGGGCGAGTTCGACGGCGAGCGCGCGGACGAGCGCGTCGATCGCCCCGGTGATGCTGGCCGCGACCGACCAGCCGGCGCTGGGTCGGTGGTTGGCGGTGCCGGTGGTGAGGGTGATCGATCCACCGGGGCGTAGGTAGGGCAGTGCCGCGTTGACCGCCGACAGGGAGCCGAAGTAGCGCAGGTCGAAGGCGGCCCGGGCGGCGGCGAGGTCGAGGGCGTCGACGGACATCAGCGCGAGGGGTTCGCCGGCGGTGTAGACGAGGTGGTCGAACGAGCCGAGACCGTGGAACAGCCGGGACACGGCGTCGGGTTCGGTGAGGTCGGCGACGTACCCCTGGGTGGTGGTCGGCAGGATCGTGAGGGCGCGGTCCACGCTGCGCTGGTTGCTGGAGGCGACCACGACCTGGGCGCCCTCGCGGGCGGCGCGGGCGGCGGTGGCGAGGCCGATCCCCGAGGTTCCGCCGAGTACGACGACGCGCTTGTCGATGAGGGTCATGATCGTGTCCTTCCGGATGGTGTGGTGGGAGCGGTTACCACCGTGCTCCGCCGGGAACGTCCGCGTCCAAGACCTCTTTCACCTCCTGTGATGCCCGTTGAGCATCACCCCGGTCATGCCCGGCGGGTATCGTGGAACCGCCCGGAGCGGAAACCGGACGGGGGCAGGGTGGACGTCGATCTGCGCAAGCTCCGCTACTTCGTGGCGGTCGCGGAGGAGCTGCACTTCGGTCGGGCCGCCGCGCGGCTGCGCATCGCCCAGCCGGTCCTGTCGCGCCAGATCCGGGCCTTCGAGCACGAACTGCGCGCCGAACTCTTCGTCCGGGACCGCCGCTCCACCGTGCTGACCGACGCCGGCCGCCAGCTGCTGACCGACGCCGGTCCGCTGCTCGCCTCGGCCGAGGCCCTGCGGCGGCGGGTGCAACGGGCCGTGCACGGCAGGCCGACCTTCACCATCGCGTTCATGCCCGGCGTTCTCGTCACCGCCGAAGCCCGTGCCATTGGTCAGCGGCACCCCGACCTGGCCGTCAACGTCGTCCGTACGTCCTGGGACGACCAGGCCGAGATCGTCCGCGAGGGGCGCGCGGACGTCAGTTACGTGCGGCTGCCGGTCGACCAGCGCGGCCTGCGCCTGCGCCCACTGTTCACCGAGCCCCGCGTCGTCGTCCTGCCCACGGATCACCGCCTGTCCGGCAAGGAGTCGGTCGATCTCGCCGAGTTGGTCGAGGAACGGCTGCTGCAGGACCCGGACGCGGTGCCGGAGTGGCGGGACCTGCCGAACCGCCCGACGGACCCCGACTCCGGCCCCCGGCCCGAGCTGAATTCCGTCGAGGAGAAGCTGGAGCATGTCGCCGCGTCCGCCGGGATGGTGATCCTGCCGCTGTCGACGGCGACGTTCTACACGAGACCGGATGTCGTCCACGTGTCCGTCGCCGACCTCGGACACAACCAGGTGTGCCTGGCCTGGGCCGAGGACAACCAGTCACCCCTGGTACACGAGTTCGTGGAGATCGCCGCCCGGCAGGCCAGGCAATCACATGATCGACGTCAAGGGGGGTCAGGCGGCGCCGACCGGGAAGGTCTCGCGTAGGGCCGGCTCCAACGGCCGGCCGCTCGTCGGTTCGATGAACAGGTCGGCGAGCAGGAGGTCGGCGAGGTAGCTGGGGTTCACCCCGGACTCCTTGCGGCCGAGGGCCTGCGCCGCGCCGCCGAGTCGCAGCGCGGCCCGCGCCGCCCCGGCCGGTAGGCGGCGGACCCGGCGGGGTCGGCCCACCGCGTCGGCGATGCGCGCGATCATGTCGTGCCAGCTGAGGTTCTCGTCGGCGACCGGGACGTCCGCGCCGCTGGCCTGCTCCAGGGCGTCGACCGCGACCTCGGCCACGCTGCGGGCGGACGCCGCGGCGCTTCCGCCGGTCGGGGCGACCAGGGGGGTACGCGAGCGGGCCCACCGGTCCAGCGGACCGGCCCAGTTGGGCAGCCGGTCGCCGGCCCGACCGAAGACGAAGGGTAGTTCGAGTACGGCGACCGGCAGGCTGTCACCGGCGGCGGCCCGCCCCTCCCGGGCCTGCTCCAGGCGGCACCGGATGTACGTGTGCCGTTCGGCGAGGCGCCACTGCGGGTGGAGCCGGTCGAAGTAGGTGTAGTAGGAGCCCATCACGACACCCCGGGTGAGACCTTCGAGGCGTGCGGCGGTGAACAGACGTACCACCGGGTCGACGTTGTCGCGGCGGAACTCGGGATAGATCGGCTTGGGCAGCGGCCGTTGCTCCTCGGTGCGGGTGGCGTACACGACGCCGTCGTTGCCGGCGAGCAACGGCCGCAGTTGCTCGATCGAGGCGGACCCGACGTCGAGCAGGTGGTCGATGCCCGGCTGGGCGGTACGCGCCACAGTGGTGGCGGCGTGGCCACGCTCCCGGAGCACGTCCACGACGTGAGCGCCGATCAGGCCACTGCCACCCACCACAAGAATTCGCACGGTGCATCGTCCACGGTGGAGACCACCGATTGTCAAGGGGCGATCGGCGCCCGTCGGAATCAGGCTGAGCCCGGAGACCTGGTCGGGCTGTCCTCGATCTGGGCGGGAGCGGCCTTGGATGCGCCGGTCGTTGGGTCGTACCGCTGCTGTGCCGCCCAGAGCGCGAGCAGGCGCAGGTTGTCGTGTGAGCTGCTGCCGGGATCCGTGGTGTAGATGAAGAGCGTCTGGTCGTCGTCGCCGGGTAGTGCCAGCGCCTCGTATCGGATGGTCATCGGTCCCACCGCGGGGTGGACCATGTGCTTGGTGCCGTGGGTCCGCTCGTGCACCCGGTGGTTGTGCCACCACGTACGGAACTGCGGGCTCTTGATGGTCAGCTCGCCGACGAGTTCATTGAGCTGCGGGTCGTCGGGGTTCCGGCCGGCGTAGAGGCGCAGCGTGCCCACGACGTCAGCCGCCACGGTGGCCCATTCGGGGTAGACCTCGCGGGCGCCGGGGTCGAGGAGGACCCAGCGCGTGTAGTTGCGCTGGCGGGGTGGCAGTTGGGTCCAATCGGTGAGGAGGGCGCGGGCCAGCAGGTTCGACGCGAGGATGTCGGTGCGGCGCCCGACGATGAAGGCCGGGTGGTCGACCATCGAGGCGATCATCTGGTGCATCGCCGGCCGGACCCGCTGGCCCGGCACCTGCCCGGTGCGGTGCCGGGCCGGCCGGGCCAGGTCGACAAGGTGAGCCCGGGCGGCCGCGTCGAGTTGGAAGACACGGCCCAACGCGTCGATGACCGCCTCCGACGGACTGCTGTGCCGGCCCTGTTCGAGTCGGGTGTAGTAGTCGACGCTCACCCCGGCGAGCTGAGCTACCTCCTCCCGGCGCAGGCCGCGGACGCGTCGCCCCGGCAGCGGGAGGATTCCCGCTGCCTCCGGCGTCGTGTCAGCCCGGCATTTCCGCAGGAAGTCGGCCAGTTCTGTGCGTCGCACCATGTCGCCAATGATGGCGCGCGCGGCGGCCCGCGCCCAAGGGCTGGGTGGGCATGGCGTTCCCAGGTACGGCTGGGCCTGGCCAGACGTGTTCGGCTCGCCCGCCCGGCAGCAGCATGGAATGCGTTCCCGGCAGGTCACAGCGCTGCCACTCCAGTCACAAGGAGAACACCGATGTCGTACCCCACCACCCGACCCGCCACCTGGTTCGTCACGGGGACCTCCCGGGGCCTCGGCCTGGAGTTGGTCAAGCAGCTCCTCGCGCGCGGTGACAACGTCGCGGCGACGACCAGGTCGACTGAGCGTCTCGACGCGGCCCTGGGATCCGTGGACCGGGCCCGGCTGCTGCCACTCGAGCTGAACCTCGCGGACGAGCCGGCGGTCGCGGCGGCGATCCATTCCACCACCGACCGTTTCGGTGCGATCGACGTGGTCGTGAACAACGCCGGCTACGGCTTCCTCGCCGCCATCGAGGAGGTCACCGACGCCGACGTCCGGCAGATGTTCGACGTGCAGATCTTTGGACTCTGGAACGTTCTTCGTGCGGTGCTGCCGTCCCTGCGCGCCCAGCGCAGCGGTCACATCATCAACATCTCCTCGATCCTCGGTCTGACCTCCTTCCCGGGCTGGGGTCTCTACTGCGCCGGAAAGTACGCCCTGGAAGGGCTGACCGAGTCACTGGCCGCGGAAGTCGGCGATTTCGGCGTGCAGGTCAACCTCGTGGAGCCCGGCTACATGCAGACCGATTTTCTGCGTACGCACTCCCTTGGCCTGCCGCCGACCACCGTGTCCGGCTACGAGTCGATCCGGGAGATGACCGAGGCGCACCTGGCGATGCCGGGCACCCAGCTCGGTGACCCGGTCCGTGCCGCAACCGCCATCATCAAGGTGGCCGTCTCGGGTGAAGCCCCTCTGCACCAACTGCTCGGCTCGGACTCCTACTCGCTGGCCAAGGCCCGGATCGATGCGCTGACCTCCGACGTGGAGGCGGGCCGCGAGCTGTCGTACACGACGGACATCCCGCAGCACAGCTGAGGACTCTCCGTCGCCTCCTGGCGTTGCCCGGCCTGGTCTCAGTGTCCAGGCCGGGCCCGCCGCCGTTCAGCCGGTGACGAGGTCGAACTTCTCCCGCTGGCTGATGGACGTCCGGTTGACGATCAGCACGACCGGCGGGTCACTGCTTGTTCTTCGCGACGGTGTAGATGTCCAGGACGTCGTCGTCGAAGTAGGGGCCGTACATGTTCCCGGAGAACTTGTAGGACATCACCGAGTTGACGTACCCGAACCGAAGGTCGTTGTCCCAGGCGCGCAGGAACGGGCCGCCGCTCGCGCCCTTGTTGAGCGGGCAGTTCTTCAGCTTGACCCGTTGGGCCCCGGCGACCTTGGTGGTGCCGGAGGAGTAGTACTGCGACTGCCCGTCGAACGGCGGCTCGCCCGGGTAGCCGAGCAGCATCGCGGAGAACGACTTGGACTTGTTGACGCTGAGTCCCTGCCCGCCGGTGACGTGCACGAGCCGGTCACCGTCAAGTGGGTGCATGGTGACGAACGCGAAGTCCCACCAGACGTAACCCCAGTCGACCCAGCCCTCGACCGAGGTGAACTCCTTGGCCGACCAGAGGCCGTGCAGGGGCTCGCCCTCGGTGAACTCGGGCGCGTACACCCAGTTGTCGAACCAGACCGATCCGCCGTCACCCGGGTGTACGCAGTGGCCCGCGGTGGACACCAGGTTCGCCTGCGGGTTGTTGATGGTGCCACCGGAGCAGAAGAAGTCCTCGCCGTCGTGGGTGAAGAACACCCGACCGACGCCGGGTGAGGCGTTCACCGCCTGAGTTCCCTGGCCGCTGCCCGCCGCGCTCAGGGTGGTGGTCGAGGTCCGTGGTGCCGCTGGCGCTGCCACGTCGCGGGGCGCGCCGATTCGGCCGGGGCGGTCGGCGGCCTCCCCGTCGGGTGCGTCGACCCCGTCCGGCATGGGAGCGGGTCGCGCCGCTCGCATGCGCTCCGGGGTCCAGTAGGCGGTGCTCAACCTCGCCGCGGTGTCGGCGTCGGTGGACGGCCGTCCGTGGATGGTGGCACGCGCTTCGACCACTGTCGCGGACCCGGCGGCAGCGGTCGCACCCGCCTGGGCCGGCGCCTGCGCGACAGTGAGAGCGGCCAGCACAATGCTGCCCACGGTGATGAATCCGAGTCGCCGACGCACGAAGCCTCCTGAGGTTGGTGGTCGGAGCCGATACGCTCCGATGTCCTTCCCTAGACGCTAGGCTCGGGCGAAGGGTCTACAGTGGGCATGTCGTATACGGTCAGTGACGGTTGCCTGACTGCGAGATGCGCCGCCGCGTGTCCGAGAACTTCTCACAAACGGGGGTTGAGGATGCCGGAACCGCGCGCCTTCTGGCTGGACGAGCAGTTCGACCGCGAGCACGGCAGCGACGGGCGCGGCCGGTATGAGGCCGAGGTGTTTCGTCGGATCGACGAGTTCGCCGACACCTGGGGTGACTTCGCGCCCGTGGCGTTCGCGGTGACCGCCTGGCGGCTGGCCACCGAGCTGTCGCCCGGCTTCGTCCGCTGGCACCGGCGGGTCATCTCGGCGACCTGCGCGCGCAGCCCGTGGGACGGCAGCCTGGTCTGCGCGGTGACAGTGGCCTCCCGCTGGCCGGCCGAGCTGACCTGGACCAAGCAGTGGCAGCGCGACCGTGGTTGGCAGGACTGGCCCCAGCTGTTCGGCCAGTTCACCACGCCCACCGAGGAGGACCAGACGCGCCGCCCGCATCTGCGCGCGTTGCTTCAGGTGGAGGCGCCGGTCCCGCTCGACGACCTGCCGCCGACGCCCGACGGTCCGGACGACGAGGTCGCCGCGGCGGCGCGCCGGGCCGTGGCGGTGCTGGCGCGGGAGCTCAACGACCTCCTCGCGCCGATGATCGGGCAGCTCGACGCCGGGGTGCCGGCGGACTCCTGAGACCCCCGCCGGCCGGTAGGGTCGTCGGCGTGGATCTGGACGACATCGCCGCCCGGCTCGGGGTGCCCGTCGAGGAGGTCGACCGGGTGCACCGGCTCGCCGGTGACGGGCCGTCAGCACCGTTGCCGGCCAAGGCCGACGCGCCCGCGCTCCTCGACCGGCTCGCCGTGCCGCCGGACGACGCCGCCGAGATCATGGCGGGCTGGCCCGACCCCGACTCTCCGCTGTGGACTCCCGAGCTGCGCTGGCTGCTCGACCGGTCGATCGCCGTGGTCCGCGCCGACCTCGCGGGCTACGACTGGCTGTCGCCCGGCCCGGAGCTGCCCCGAGACCGGGGGCCCGCCTGGCGGCACCTCTACGTGTACGCGTACCTGGCCCTGGTCGACGTGGTGCGCGGGTACCACAGCGACCACGGGGTCCCCGATGCCGTGACCTGGGTGACCCTGGCTGACCTGGGCCGCAACCTCGCCATCGACCGACGGATGCGCGGCGAGGGCTGGCCGATCATGCAGAGCTGGCTGACGCTGCACTCGCGCGGCAGCGTCTACGAGCTGGGTCGGCTCCAGCACCAGCGTGGCGACGGCGCCATCGGCCTGCACGTCCCCGATTCGGGGCCGTTGACCCCGGGGGCGGTCGAGGCGTCCCTGGACGAGGCCCGCGCGTTCTTTCCCCGGCACTTTCCCGACGAGCGCTACACCGCGTTCTCCTGCGCCTCGTGGCTGCTCGACCCGCAGCTGCGGGAGTACCTCCCCGAGGACTCCAACATCGTGCGGTTCCAGCGCCGGTTCGAGCTGGAGCCCTACGACGAGTCGGCGGGGCCGGACGCCGACATCGAGGTGCTGCGTTTCGGGTTCCGCACCCTGACCACGCCGCTCGACGAGTTGCCGCGCCGCACCGCGCTCCAGCGCGCGATCGTCGACCATCTGCGGGCCGGCGGCCACTGGCACTGGCGCCACGGCCGCTTCCCGATCTAGGCGTCCGCGTCCCACCACGCGTCGTTGACGGCCGCCCGGGCCGCCGGTTCGATGACTTCCCACCCCTCTGCGATGAGCCCGTCGGCGATCCGCAGGACGTCGACCACCACGATCTCCGGCCCCGCGTCGGGGAGTCGGCGTCGCGAGTGCACCACGACGTGGTCACCGTCGGCCAGGAGGTGCAGGACGTCGACCCGCATGCCGGCGGTCGGGCCCAGCGCGGCGCGGACCGCGGCGAGCCACTGTGTCCTGGTCGAGGTCGTCGAATCCGACCGGTGGTGGATGAAGTCCTCGCTCAGGAACGAGGCGAGCGTGTCGACGTCGCCGGTGTCGACCAGCCCTGCCAACGCACGTCCGACGATGCTCTTGTTCTCGGTGGTCATGGCCGCAAGTATTTGCGCGGCCCGGGTGCCTGTCGATGACATCGCACTTCATGGTGTTCCGAGCGACGATGAGTAGGCTCATGATCGTGTATGCGGTCGGGGAACTCCTGCGGCAGTGGCGCAAGCGCCGAGGGCTCAGCCAACTCGACCTGGCGATCGCCGCGGATGTCTCGGCGCGGCACGTCAGCCTGGTCGAGACCGGCAAGTCCACGCCGAGCGCCGGCATGATCCTCCGGCTCGCCGACCAGCTCCACGTGCCGCTGCGTGATCGCAACCAGCTGTTGCTCGCCGCCGGCTTCGCGCCTCGGTACCCGCAGCGTCCGCTCGACGACGCCGCCCTGTCCGGTGCCCTCGACGCGGTCCGCCGGGTGCTTCAGGCGCACGAGCCGTATCCGGCGCTGGTCTTCGACCGCCGGTGGAACATCGTGCTGACCAACCGCGCGGTCGACCCGTTCTTCGCGTACGCGGCGCCCGAGCTGTTGCGACCGCCGGTGAACCTGGTCCGGTTGGGCCTGGACCCGCGAGGGCTGGCCCCCCTGGTCGTCAACCTGGGCGACGTGCGGGCGGTGTTCCGCAGCCGGATCTCACGCCAGCTCGCCGCCGCTCCCGACGCGGAACTCGCGGCGCTCTACGAGGAACTGCTGAGCCCGCTGCCCGAGGAGCCGACGGGCCAACGGGTCGACGCCGACGTGGTGCTCCCGATGATCCTGCGGGTCGGTGGACGCGAGCTGCGGCTGTTCTCGACCATCACCACGTTCGGCACTCCGATGGACATCACCATCGAGGAGATCGCTGTGGAGTCCTACTACCCGGCGGACCCGCAGAGCGCCGCCTACTTCACGCGGTAGGGCCCGGCCTGGTCACCGTCCAGGCCGGGCCCACCACTCGTTCGTCAGCCCGTGGTCAGGACGAACCTCTCCCAGGATCCGACCGACGTCCGGTTGGCGATCAGTGACCCGGCCCCGGCGTTCTCGGCAGCGACGATCTGGTTGTTGATCGTGGCGCGCAGGCTGACCGTCCCGTCGGAGTTGTTGATGAGCTGGAAGGTCTCCCACGCACCCACAGACGTGCGGTTGGCGATCAACGGCTCCGCGCCCGCGTTCTCGGCGGAGACGTAGAGCCCGTTGGCGCGCGACCGCAGGGCGATGGCACCGTTGCCAGCGTCCACCCGGTCGAACTGCTCGGTCGTCGAGACGCTGGCCTTGTTGGCGATCAACGCGGTGCTGCCGACCGCCGACACGTACTGGTTGTTGACCTGCGCCCGCAAGGTGGTCGCCGGCGCGCTGCTACCGGTGCCGGTGGTGAAGGTGAACGCGTCGACATCGAACAGGTAGCCGGACCCACCCTTGAACACCAGGTACAGCGTCGTCGACGCGGTGGGCGGGTTGCTGATCGTGGCGGACGCCTCGACGAAGGTCTCCCAGTTGCCGGTCACCGGAACCGTGACGGTGCCCAGCAGGGTGCCGGTGGCCGACCCGGCCCGGACCTCGATGGTGCCACCGGCGCCGGCCGACGACGCCCTTACGGTGATGCGGTTGGCGTTGGCCAGGTTGTACGGCTGGTAGGAGATCCAGTCGTTGTTCTCGATGAACCCGGCCGTGCGGCCACCCTCGGCGTTGGTGTGGTCGGTGGCCTGGACACCGGACTGGGCGCCGAAGTGCTCACCCTGGCGGTGCTTGGGTTGCAGCGTCTTGATGCTGTGCGTGGTGAGTCCGCCGTTGTCGGTGTACGCGGCGTCGAAGACCCCGTAGATGTTGGCCGCCGAGTCGTGCTCACCGTCGGTCGGCAAGGTGATGGAGCCGCTGCACCCGGTCTTCGAGGTGATCTGGTGGGCGTGGCTGTCGTGGCCCAGCGCGTAGGTCAGGCTCACCTTGGAGCAGTCGATGGTGCCGTCCTGCGGGTCGCTCACCGAGATCTGGTACGGCACCGTGTCACCGAAGGTGAACAGTTGCCCGTCGGCGGGCGTGGTGAGCGACACGGTCGGCGCGGTGTTGCCCACGGTGACAATCAGGCTCGCCGTTCCGGACAGGCCGGTCGGGTCGGTGACCTTCAACGTGGGGGAGTACGTGCCGTTGGTGGTGTACGTCTTGGTGGGGTTGGCCGCCGTCGACGTGGTGCCGTCACCGAAGGTCCACAGGTAGCTGAGCGCGCCGCCCTCGGGGTCGGAGCTGCCGGCCGACGAGAAGTTGACAGTCAGCGGGTTGGCCCCCGACGTGGGGTTCGCCGAGGCGACCGCGATCGGGCTGCGGTTGCCACCACCGATGTACTCGATCCGGAAGAGCGCCTGGTTGTTCGAGCCGGTGCCGTAGTCCAGCACGTACAGGGCGCCGTCCGGGCCGAAGGCCATGTCCATGACCTGGGTGCCGGTCCACGGGAAGTTGGAGATCTCCCCACGCGAGCCGTCGGAGTTGACCGCGATGGCCTTGATCCAGCGGCGGCCGTACTCGCCGGCGAAGAACTGACCGTTCAGCGAGGCCGGGAACTTGATGCTGGAGTTGAGCGAGGCGTCGTACCGGTAGACCGGCCCACCCATCGGCGACTCCGAGCCGCTGCCGAACTCCGACGGAGAACCGGAGTCGCCCGCGTACTTGATCCAGGCCTGCTTCGCCGCGGGCAACGTGCCGAGCCCGGTGTTGCGGAACGAGTTGTTGGTCGGCCCGCCCGTGCAGTTGTACTTGGACTGCGACGGCCCGGACGGGAAGGTGTATTCATTGTATGTTTCCGTGCTGGTGTTGCTGCCGGTGCAGTACGGCCAGCCGTAGTTGCCGGGCGACGCGATGCGGTTGAACTCGACCTGACCCTGAGGGCCCCGGCTGGAGTTCGTGCTGCCTGCGTCGGGGCCGTAGTCACCGAGGTAGACCACGCCGGTCGCCTTGTCGACGCTCATCCGGAACGGGTTGCGCAGGCCCATGGCGTAGATCTCCGGGCGGGTGCCCGACGTGCCGGGGGCGAACAGGTTGCCCGACGGGATCGTGTACGTGCCGTCGGCCTGCGGCTTGATCCGCAGCACCTTGCCCCGCAGGTCGTTGGTGTTGCCCGCCGAGCGCTGGGCGTCGAACTGCGGGTTGCGGTTGGTCCGTTCGTCAAGTGGCGCGTAGCCGGACGACTCGAACGGGTTGGTGTCGTCGCCGGTGGTCAGGTACAGGTTGCCGGCGGCGTCGAAGTCCAGGTCACCGCCGACGTGGCAGCACTGCCCACGATCGTTGGCGACCTGGAGCACGATCTTCTCGCTGCCCAGGTTGAGCGTGTCGTCGCTGTTGAGGGTGAACCGGGACAGCCGCAGGTGCCCCTTCCACCGGTCCCAGTCAGACTGCGAGCCGGTGGTCGGGGCGTCCCCGGACGGGGTGCTCAGCGTGGGGGAGTAGTACAGGTAGATCCACCGGTTGGTGGCGAAGTTGGGGTCGACGGCGACGCCCTGCAACCCCTCCTCGTCGTGCGTGTAGACCGACAGGGTGCCGGAGACCTTGGTGTTGCCGGCCACGTCGGTCACCCGCAGGACGCCGTTGCGGGCGGTGTGCAGTACCGAACGGTTGGGCAGGACGGCCAGGGACATGGCCTCACCCAGCTCACCCGAACCGGTGGCGAGCTTGACCTGCTGATAGTCGGAGGCGGGGATCACCGCCGCCTGGGCGGTGGACGGTGCAGCCACAGCGAGGGCCGCGCTCGCGACGGTGAGGACCGCCGCGAAGAGCGCCCGGGGCCAGCGCCGGGGGTACGAGAGCATGATCGTCCTTTCTCGACGACCGGGGGACGGGCGCGCGGGGGCGCACCACGACCAGGTGGGGTGGTGGAGAACGAGCGGGGAACCAGGTCAGTTGGTGGTGACCAGGTCGAACTTCTCCCACTGACCGATGGAGGTCCGGTTGGCGATCAGCGGGGACGCGCCCGCGTTGTCGGCGGCGACGTAGCGGTTGTTCACAGTGGCCCGCAGGCTCACCGTGCCGTCGGAGTTACGGACCAGCTGGAACGTCTCCCAGGCGCCGGCGGTGGCCCGGTTGGCGATCAGCGCGGCGGCCCCGGCGTTCTCGGCCGCGACGAACTGCCCGTTGCCCTTGGCGCGCAGCGCCACGTTGCCGTTGGCGAGGTTGACCAGGTCGAACCGCTCGGTGGTGCCGACGGAGGTCTTGTTGGCGATCAGCGAGGTGGTGGCGTTGGGCGCGCTCACGTACTGGTTGTTGGCGCGGGCCCGCAGGGTGGAACCGCTGGCGGTGGGCGGCGGGGTCGTCGTGCGCGGCGAGCAGTCGGCCGTCACGGAGCCCGCGGCGACCTGGAGGCCACCGAGCAGCATGCGGGTGAAGTTCGGGTCGGTGTACGACGCCTCGGTGTGTCCGAGGCCCGTGTACCAGGCACGCCCGCCGCCGTACGCCTTGCACCAGGTGATCGGGTGGTCGCCGCCCATGTTGCCGCCGCTGTAGGACGACTCGTCGAGGCTGGCCAGGACCCGTGCGCTGGAGCGCGGGTTGGTGCGGTAGTTGTACCACTCGTCGGAGCGGACCCAGGTGGTGCCAAGGTGGGCGGTCGACGGGTTGGTCTGGTCCTCGATCTTCACGGTGGCGTTCTGGATGGCCGGGTGCGAGTCGAACCACGCACCGACCAGCGAGCCGTACCACGGCCAGCTGTACTCGGTGTCGGCCGCGGCGTGCACGCCGACGTAGCCACCACCGGCGGCGATGTACGACTCGAACGCCGTCTGCTGGCTGGCGTTGAGGACGTCGCCGGTCGTCGACATGAAGACCACCGCCTGGTACTGGGCCAGGTTGGAGGTGGTGAACTGGGCGGCGTCCTCGGTCGAGGTCACTGTGAAGCCGTTGGCCGATCCGAGCTGCTGGATCGCGGCGATGCCGTTGGGGATGGAGGAGTGCCGGAAACCGGCGGTCTTGCTGAACACCAGGACCTTGGTCAGTGGTGCCGCCGAGGCGGGGGTCGGCAGGGCGACCAGGCTGGCCAGCATGACGGCCAGGCCGGTGACGAGTGCCAACAGGCGGGGACGGGAACGCATGGTCTTGCTCCTCTGCTGAGCGTCGACCTCAGGCTGTGCAGGCGGGCAGGCCGAAGGCCGTGATGGCGGTGGTGCGGAAGCCGGGCCGCCGATGCTCGGCTGAGGTGGTGCGGGGTGGTGGGGGTGCGGGGGTGGGGGTGAAACCAGCCGACGGCGATCCAAACGCCCCACAATGGACGGTCAGAATTCATCGACTGGCATCGTTGACGCAGTAAACCTCCGATGTCTACGCCCCGTCAAGCCCACGTGCTCGGTCCCGAGTGTGCCCGCGAACGGTCGGGGTCGGCGCCGAGATGATACGTATGACGTATGCTCGATGGCGTGGCCACCGACGACTATCGAGAACGGCCCGCGGGGCAGCTCGTGGCGCTGCCGGTCCGCGTGCGCCCTGACCTGACCACCACGGCGGTCGGCCTCGGCTGCCGCCCTACGCGGGTCCGGTGCCCCGGGTGGCCATGAGGATGAGGTCGGCGATCGTCTCGGGGTGGGTGACCATGGCGAGATGCGATGATTCGACCTCGATGGTCGTCGCATTCATCCGATCGGCCAGGAACCGCTCCAGCTCCGGCGCGGTCGTGCGGTCCTGCATGGAGATCGAGTAGTAGCACTGTCGGTCCCGCCAGGCGGCCGTCGTCGTGCGGCCCTGGAAGAGGTCCTTGGCGATCGGGCCCTGCACCGCGTACAGGGCGCGGGCACGGGTCTCCTCGATTCCCCCGGCGAAGTCGGCGAGGAAAGCGCTCTCGCTGAGCTGTGCGTACCCGTCGTGGTGCACGAGGCCGGCGTTCGCCGGCGGCGTGGGGTATTTCGCCGCGAGCGCGTTGTAGTCTTCGCCGGCGTCCGGAGCGCGGGCCGCGACGTACACCAGGGCGGTGACCCTCGGGTGGTTGCCGGCCTCGCTGATGATCGTGCCGGCCCAGGAGTGGCCCACCAGCACCGTCGGGCCGTCCTGCCGGTCGAGGGCGCGGTTGGTGGCCGCGACGTCGTCGGCCAGGGAGGTCAGCGGGTTCTGGACCGCGGTGACCGTCAGCCCGGCCCGCTGCAGGAGCGGGATGACGTCGGACCAGGAGGAGCCGTCGGCGTAGGCGCCATGGACCAGGACGACGTTGCGCGCGGGCGTGGCCGGAGACGTGTCACTCATCTGGAACCCCCACGCGCTCGCCGGTCGACGACAACTCTCGCCCGCCACTTTTCCCCACGCCGGTCGGCCCGGTGTGCCAAACGCCCAGGCTTCAGCCGCTCAGCGCACCGGGTCCGGTGCGAGGGCGCGCCAGTCCAGGTGGTCCCGGTAGCGGTGACGCAGGACGATCCAGCTGACCGAGAACGGGATGACCCCCATGGCCACCACACCGAGGACGTCCCCGCCGACCACGTCGAACACCGCCCCCACGTCGCCGAACAGCTGAGCGACCGTCTGGAAGGCGACGTGCAGGCCGATGCCGGCCCAGATGTCGCCGGTCGCGGCGCGGAAGGCGCCCAGCAGCAGCGCGAAGACGAGGAAGAGCGCCAGTCGATCGACGGACCTGGCCGCCCCGATGAGGAACCCGAACACTGTGAACAGCACGGCCTGCCCGATCACCGCCTGCCAGGCGGGCAGCCGGGTGGCGAGGTGGTGTTGCAGGTACCCACGGAACACCAGCTCCTCCGGCAGCGCCTCCTTCAGGAAGACCAGCACGACCAGCAGCACCGCCACGCGCAGCACGTCTCCGACGGACGTCCGGACGCTGATCTCGACCCAGCCGAGACCGAGGCAGAGCGCGAATCCCGCCGCGGCGGGGACGAGCCAGCAGGCCATGCCGAACAGCAGACGCCGCCAGCCGGCGCGTAGCGACAGCAGCCCCAGGCCGGCCCAGGGGCGTCGGTCCAGGACGCGACGGGCGACGACCACCAGCGGTACGACGACAGCTGTGGTGAGGACCGCCCCGACCGCATGGGTGGGCCGGTCGTAGTCACTGTCGAGCAGGGCGCCGAGGAACAGCCACACCAGCACGGCGCCGGTGGCCACGACGAGGACACGCCAGGGCAGGGCGAGACGAGGTCCGGCGCTCACCACGCGCAGCGTAGCCAGCGGCGTCAACGGCCGACCGTCAGCGGCCGAGGACGAGGTAGGCGAGGCCGAGGACACCTCGGTAACCGCCGACGTACTGGCGCAACCGGTCGTCGAGTTCCGCGCGGACGTCGGCCGCCCGGGGATCCTCCGGGTACGCCAGCAGCCACTCCTGCCGGCCGGCGAGCCAGGTCGACTCGAAGTCGTCCCATTCCCGCTGGTCGGCGGTGCTCAGGTGCAGCAACCGCCAGCCGCGCTCGCGGGCGGCCTCGATCAGGCCGGGAAGGGTCGGGACCTCTGGGCCGAAGACCTCGGCGATCTCCTCCGTGGGGGACCGTTCCCAGTAGGCGTCGCCGAACAGCAGCCGTCCACCGGGGCGGACCACGTCGGCGAGGGCGTCGAGGGCGGCCGTGGTGCCGCCGAAGGCGTGCGCCGAGCCGATGCAGAGCACCCGGTCGGCCGGCTCCTGCCAGGCCGCCGCTTCCCCCATCACGAAGGCGACGTGCCGGTTCAGCGACCGACCCGCGGCCAGTCGCCGCCCCCGGGCGAGCGCGGCCTCGTCGGTGTCGACGCCGACTCCCCGCGTGGCGACCGGGCCGGACACACCGCCGGCGGTGACCGCCCGCAGCAGCAGCTCACCCCAGCCGCAGCCGAGGTCGAGCACGCGCGCGCCGGGACGGACGTCGAGTCGTTGCAGCAGCAACGCGGCGTGCTCCTGCGACAGCGGCGTGTTCCAGCGCATCCGGGCGTAGCGGCTGGCGGCGAGGTGGTCGGTTGACTGCATGCGTTGAGGGTGTCAAAGCGTGATCGTCGGCGTGCGCCGGGCCCGACACCCCGGCGTACGGCAGGATCGGTCAGATGGGCGCGGAGCAGGCGGGGCCGTTTCGGCGGCCGACCCCGCAGGAGGTGGCGGCGGCCGCCGGTCGGGGCCTGGCGGACGTGATCGGCCCCGGCCTGCGGGTGCTGTTCTGTGGCTTCAACCCCGGCCTCTACTCGGCCGCCGTGGGCCTGCCCTTCGCCCGCAAGGGCAGCCGGTTCTGGCCGGCCCTGCACGGCGGCGGTTTCACCGACCGGGAGCTGCGCCCGTGGGAGCACGACGAGCTGCTGCGCCACGGTCTGGGCATCACCAGCCTGAGCAACCGGGCCACCGCCCGCGCCGACGAGCTGACGTCGGAGGAACTGGTGGCCGGCGTGGCCGGGTTGGCGGTGAGGGCCGAGCGTTACCGGCCGCGGTGGGTGGCGATCCTCGGGGTGACCGCGTACCGGATCGCCTTCGTCCGACCGAAGGCCGGGCTGGGGCCGCAGCCGGACCGGCTGGGCCCGGCCCGGGTCTGGGCGCTGCCGAACCCCAGTGGCCTGAACGCGCACTTCCCCCTGCCGGCGTTGACCGCCGAGTTCGCCAAGCTGCGGCGGGAACTCGACGCCTAGCCGGCCGAGGTGACCAGCCCCTGGTAGTAGGGCTGCATCGCCGGGTGGTACTCGTCGAACTCGGGGCGGGGTGAGCCGTCCCGGGAGGCGACCAGCAGGTCCAGGTAGTACTCCCAACCGGCGCCCACCTCGGCGATGCCCTCCACGCTGGTGAGGTGCTGCACGAACCGCAGCTCGGTGGTGCCGTCGGTCTCGGTCAGCGACAGCTCCAGCAGCCAGCTGCCGTAGTCGTCGACCATCGACACGGCGAGGCGTCGCGACGGTTCGCACGCGTCGATGCGCATCTCACACCAGGGCTGCTGCTCCTCGTACGCCATCTGGACCCGGATGGTTTGTCCGGGCCCGGCGTCGCCCTCCCACGGGCCGAACCAGCGGGCCGTACGCTCCGGCTCGGTCAGGCTGGCCCAGACGTCCGCCGCCGGAGCGCGGAAGGTCCGGGTGAGGACGAGATCATGGCCGGTGTCGGTGCGAAACAGGCGTCCGGCGGGTGTGCGGGTCATGCCGTGTGCTCCCTTCGGTGCTCCGCCGGGCCGCGGCTGCGGCGCTCTCGGCGGGTGCGATAGACCTCGGTCTCCAACGCGTCGAGGTGCCGGCCCCACCGGTCGACTGTGGTGAGCGCGGTGAGCCAGTCCAACAGCGGGGCGAGCGGGCCCGGGTCGAGCCGGTAGATCCGCTGCCGTCCCACCAACTCGTCACGGACCAGGCCGCTGCCGCGCAGCACCCGCAGGTGTCGGCTGATGGCGGGCCGGCTGATCGTGAACCGTCGGGCGATGTCGCCGGCGGAGAGCGGCTCGTCGCGCAACAGGGTCAGAATGTGCCGCCGCACCGGGTCCGCGATCGCGACGGCCACCTCATCCACCCCAGAAGCGTAACCTATGGGTTACGGGTTTGCCCGTTGTGGACCGTCGGCACCGCAGGTCGGTGCGTCGATGGTGGGCACATGATCACCTGGCCTGGCACTCTGTACGGCATGGCCGCCCTGCTTCGCTCCCGACTGACCGACTGGACCTTCGCCGTACCCGTGCTCGCCGTCCTGGTGTTGATCGTCACCTGGGGGCGGAACCTGCCCGGCCCGGTCATTGTGGTGGTCGCGTTGCTCCTGGGAGGTGCCGTGCTCGCGGCCGTGCACCACGCGGAGGTGGTCGCCCACCGGGTGGGGGAGCCGTACGGGTCGCTGGTGCTCGCCGTCGCGGTCACCGTGATCGAGGTCGCCCTCATCGTCACGCTGATGATCAGCGGGCCGGAGAAGACCCAGTCGCTCGCCCGCGACACCGTCTTCGCCGCCGTCATGATCACCTGTAACGGGATACTCGGCCTGTCCCTGCTGCTCGGGGCGCTGCGCCGTCGCGTCGCGGTGTTCAATCCGGAGGGCACCGGCGGGGCCCTGGCCACCGTGATCACCCTGGCCACCCTGAGTCTGGTCATTCCGACCTTCACCACGGCCCGTCCCGGCCCGGAGTTCAGCCCGGCCCAGCTCGCCTTCGCCGCCGTCGCCTCGCTGGCGCTCTACGGGCTGTTCGTGCTCGTGCAGACCGGCCGGCACCGCGACTACTTCCTGCCTGTCGACAGCCAGGGCCAGGTGATCGACGCCGAGGAGCACGCGAAGCCGCCGACCACCCGCGCGGCGCTGATGAGCCTGGGGCTGCTGCTGGTGGCGCTGGTCGCGGTGGTCGGCGACGCCAAGACCGTCTCCCCGACCATCGAGGCCGGCGTCGCCGCGGCGAACCTGCCACACGCGTTCGTCGGCGTGATCATCGCCCTGCTGGTGCTGCTGCCGGAGACCCTGGCCGCCGCCCGCGCCGCCCGCCGTGACCGCGTGCAGATCAGCCTGAACCTCGCGCTCGGTTCGGCGATGGCCAGCATCGGCCTGACCATCCCGGCCATCGCGATCGCCTCGATCTGGCTGGACGGCCCGCTGCTGCTCGGCCTCGGCGGCACCCAACTCGCCCTGCTCGCGCTCACCGCCGTGACCGCCGTGCTCACCGTGGTGCCCGGCCGGGCCAACGTGTTGCAGGGCGGCGTACACCTGGTGCTGATGGCCGCCTTCGTCTTCCTGGCCGCCAGCCCCTGACCCGACGCCACCCGCGCGGCCCGCCGGCTCGGTCCGTGACCGCACGGCTCAGCCGGCGGGCGGCGGGTCGCCGGCGAGACGATCCGCGCGGGCGTTCAGGTAGCGCTGCTGCGCCAGGTTCGTCGAGCGCGCCGCCGCCATCCGGTACGCCTCCCGCGCCGCGACCCGTTCACCCTCCAGCTCCCACAGGTGGGCGCGGGCGGCCGGCAGTCGCGGGTCGTCGGCGAGACGGGGGTCGTCGGCCAGGTCGGCGAGCAGCGCCAAGCCGGCCGGTGCGCCGCGGCTCATCGCCACCGCCACCGCGTGGTTGAGCGCCACCACCGGGTTGTCGGACATCCCGAGGAGCACCTCGTACAGGGCGGTGATCTGCGCCCAGTCGGTGTCCGCCGCGCTGGGCGCCTCGTCGTGCACGGCCGCGATGGCCGCCTGGAGCTGGTACGCCCCGACCACCCCACGCGGCAGCGCCCCGCTGATCAGCTCGACCCCCTCGGCGATCTGGTCGGCCCGCCACCGGCAACGGTCCTGCTCGGCCATCGGCACCAACTCGCCGTGCGCGCCGATCCGGGCCGGCGCGCGGGCGTCGGTGAGCAGCATCAACGCGAGCAGCCCGGTCACCTCGGGATCCTCGGGCACCAGCCGGCGCACCAGGCGGGTCAGTCGGATCGCCTCGGCGGTCAGGTCGGCGCGCAGCAACCCGGGCCCGGCCGTGCGGGCGTACCCCTCCGTGAAGATCAGGTAGAGCACGTGCAGCACGGCGGCGAGCCGGTCGGCGCGCTCCGGGCCGGTGGGCGGCGCGAACCGCAGCCCACTGTCGCGGATGCGCTGCTTGCCCCGACTGATCCGCCGGGTCATCGTCGCCTCCGGCACCAGGAACGCGCGCGCCACCTCGGCGGTGCTCAACCCGCCCACCGCGCGCAGGGTGAGCGCGATCTGCGACGCCGCCGACAGTGCCGGGTGGCAGCACAGGAACAGCAGGATGAGCGTGTCGTCGGCGTCCGCCGGAGGCTGGTCGGCGGCGGGGGCGCGCCACTGCTCCGGCAGCACCCACCGCGCCACAGTGTCCTCGCGTCGCATCCGGGCCTGCTCGCGACGCAGCAGGTCGGTCAGCCGCCGGGACGCCACGGTGATCAGCCAACCACGCGGATTCTCCGGTACGCCGTCGCGCGGCCAACCGTTCACCGCGGCGATCAGCGCCTCCTGCACCGCGTCCTCGGCAGTGTCGAAGTGCCCGTAGCGGCGGACCAGCGCGCCGAGGACCTGCGGCGCCAGCTCGCGCAGCAGATCCTCGGCGGGGGTCTCCGGCACGGGTCAGCCGGCCAGGTCCTCGACACCGTCGAGCACGGGTCGCACGTCCACGTACCCGCCGGGGGCGTCCGGGTCGACCAGGCCGGCGGCGATCTCGGTGGCCCGGTCGAAGCTTGCGCACTCCACGATGGTGTAACCGGCGAGGACCTCCTGCGTCTCCGGGTACGGGCCGTCGGTGACCACCGGTGCCCCCGCGCGCACCTGCACCCGGCGGGCGTGTACCGGCTCGCTCAGCCCCCGGGCGTCGACCAGCTCTCCGGACTCGGCCAGCGCCTGGTGGAAGGTCTCCATGTGCTGGTGCATCGCCGCGATCTGCTCGGCCGACATCGCCGGCCGGTCGGAAGCCCGTCCCGACAGCACGTCGTAGTCCTGCTGCGACCCGTAGAGCAAAATCATGTACTTCACGGTTCTTCCCTTCTCCCACGGACACCACCCCGGCGCCCCCACAGGAAACGTCGAACCCCAAACCCCCACCCAGACATCCCACCGTCCCCGGGTCCACCCCCACCCGATCCGGTGATCATGAAGTTAGCGTCACGACACGCCGAGCGGGATGACGCTAACTTCATGATCAACGGGTCTGTGGATCTAACGGTGTTTCCGGCCTGACCCATCGGGCGTTGTGCCTGGTGAGGAGGGTGCCGTGATGACCGCGACACTGAACGATCAGACCGGACGAAGGAAGCGGCCTGAGCCGTCGGCGGAGGCGAAGGCCGCGGCCGAGCTGGTTCGGGCGGCCAAGGAACAGGGCCTGTCGCTGACCGGCCCGGACGGGCTGCTCAAGCAGTTGACCAAGACGGTCCTGGAGACCGCGCTGAACGAGGAGATGACCGAGCACCTCGGCTATGAGAAACACGACGCGGTGGGCGCCGGGTCGGGCAACATCCGCAACGGCACGAGGTCGAAGACGGTGCTGACCGACGCGTCGGGGCCGGTGCCCATCGAGGTGCCGCGGGATCGGGCTGGCACGTTCGAGCCGCAGATCGTCCGTAAGCGGCAGCGCCGGTTGTCCGGGGTCGACGAGGTGGTGTTGTCGCTGTATGCCAAAGGGCTGACCACCGGAGAGATCAGTGCTCACTTCGCTGAGATCTATGGCGCTTCGGTCAGTAAGGAGACGATCTCGCGGATCACTGACAAGGTGATCGAGGAGATGACCGACTGGTCGCACCGGCCGTTGGATGAGATCTACGCGGCGGTGTTCATCGACGCGATCGTGGTCAAAGTCCGTGATGGGCAGGTCGCCAACCGGCCGTTCTACGCCGCGATCGGAGTCACCCTCGACGGGGAGAAAGACATCCTCGGACTGTGGGCCGGCACCGGTGGTGAGGGTGCGAAGTTCTGGATGAGCGTGCTGACCGACCTGCGTAACCGGGGTGTGAAGGACGTGTTCTTCCTCGTCTGCGACGGGTTGAAAGGCCTGCCCGAGGTGGTCACGAACGTGTGGCCCCAGACCGTGGTCCAGACGTGCATCATCCATCTGATCCGCAACACGTTCCGGCTCACCTCCCGCAAGTACTGGGACGCGATCAAGCACGACATCAAACCGATCTACACCGCCGTCAACGCCACCGCGGCCCGGGCCGCGTTCGACGACCTGGCCGAGAAGTGGGGCGGCAGGTATCCGGCGGTGATCCGCCTGTGGGACAACGCCTGGGCCGAGTTCATCCCGTTCCTCGACTACGACGTGGAGATCCGCAAAGTCATCTGCTCCACGAACGCGATCGAGTCGTTGAACGCCCGCTACCGGCGGGCGGTCAAGGCCCGCGGCCACTTCCCCAACGAGCTGGCCGCGTTGAAGTGTCTGTATCTGGTGACCCGGTCCCTGGACCCCACCGGAGCAGGCAGAACCCGATGGACGATGCGCTGGAAACCCGCGTTGAACGCCTTCGCCATCACCTTCAGCGACCGCTTCCCAGCCGCTGAAACCTACTAACCAAGATCGCCGGAAACACCGTTAGCGAGACAGCCCCTGATCAACAATGGTTCGGGGTGGTGGGTGGGGCCTAGGTTGGCGGGATGACTGTGGTGTGGGTGGTGGTCGGGGGTTTCGTGCTGGTGGCGGGGGTGGCGTTTGGCGTTGTGGTGCGCCGGGGGCGGGCCGATGAGGTTGGGGGCGACGAGCCTCGGGCCGGGCGGGACGCTCGGGCGCGGCAGCAGCGGTACGAGACCGAGCGGCACGGTGACCAGGGTGACACGTGGCAGCGCGGTCGGGAGTCGGGCGGTTGAGCGACCCTACTGGCCGTACGAGCGGCGCAGCCGGTGGTTGACCAGGTAGTTGAGGCGGTGGCGTAGGTGGCCGAGGGTGCTCTCACTCGGCAGTTCCCCGTCGGTGGTGAGCGTCCAGCGCAGCGTGCAGTCCCCGCCGGGCAGCCCGGCGGTCAGGTCGAAGCGGATCCGGTCCAACGGTCGGTGCGGCCACAGCGACGACCAGACGAGCAGCACCGGCGCGTAGCCCGCCACCACCCGGGGCGGTATCTCGTCGTCGCGCAACTCCAGCCAGGGCCGGCTGCCGGCCTCGTACGGGTCGCGCAGCGACCGCCACAGGACGTGCGCCGGTGCCGGTTGACGTCGGCTGCGACTGCCCAGCTCGTGCACCACGGCCCCTCCTTTCCTGGACGGCGACACCCGCCCCGGAGCATTGTGGCGGCCCCGCAGTGGCGCCCCGCGCCCACCCGAGCCCGCCGCGCGACACTCGCTGCGCCGCAGCCCATCCGGCCCCACGGCGGGTGAACCGTCCGGCCGTGCCGTGCGTGACACCGGTGACGGGCGTTTCGGTCCTATCGTCGGGGTACTACCAGCCTGAGCACCGATGTCTGGGGAGGCACAGTGGGGGCACGGTTCGGACGCGACGCGCGGGGCCCGTTGGCGGGTCTGCTGATCGCCGCCCTGGTCTCCCTCGCCTGCGCCGGCGGTGGGCTGGCCGAGCCGGAGGCCGAACGGCCCGGGGCGAACCCGACGGCCGCCTCGCCGGGACCGAGCACCACCCGGGCCGACAGCACCACGAGCGTCGCCGAGTTCGAGCAGGACGTCGCCGACGCGCAGGAGGTCGCCGAGCGGTACTGGACGGCCCAGTTCAAGGAATCCGGGCAGCGGTTCCGACCGATCCGCCGGATCACCCCGTACCAGCGCGACGGCGAGGTGTCCTGCGGCGGCCAGCCGTTGCCCCGCAACAACGCCGTCTACTGCTCGCAGGGCGACTTCATCGCGTACGACGTCGCCTGGTCGGTGGCGGCGTTCCGCCAGGTCGGCGACGCGTTCGTGTTCTACCTGCTCGGGCACGAGTACGCGCACGCCATCCAGGTGCGGCTCGGCATCAATTACAGCTTCACCATCCAGCAGGAGTTGCAGGCCGACTGCATGGCCGGGGCGTACCTCGGCGACTCGGTGCGCTCGGGCGCCCTGACCCTGGCCGAGGGCGACCTGGACGAGTTCCGCGAGGGGGTGGCCGCGGTCGGCGACGACCCGGACCAGCCGTGGTTCGCGGAAGGGGCGCACGGCACCGCCGAGCAGCGCACCGACATGTTCTTCCGGGGTTACGAGGGTTCCCTGAAGGAGTGCGACCTGGGCTGAGCGGGGTTGCCCGGATCACCCTGACGCCCGTTGCCGCCGCTGGCCACGGGGCGTGCTGGCAGGATCGCCGGTGTCGGTCACGACCCTGGAGGTTCCGCTGAGCAGCCATCACCCCGCCGCTGTGCTCTTCGACATGGACGGCACGTTGGTCGACAGCGAGAAGCTGTGGGACGTCGCGTTGCAGGAACTCGCGAAGGAGTACGGCGGGGAGCTCTCCGTCGACGCCCGCCAGTCGATCATCGGTACCGCCATGGCCGAGTCGATGCGCATCCTGCACGACGACCTGGGGCAGCCCGAGCGGGACCCGGAGATCAGCGCGGCGTGGATCAACGCCCGGATCCTGGACCTGTTCCGGACCGGTCTGCGCTGGCGTCCGGGGGCGTACGACCTGTTGCGTGCGGTCCGCGCGGCGGCAATCCCCACCGCGCTGGTCACCTCCAGCCCTCGGGCACTGGTCGAGATCGCCCTGGACACCCTCGGTCGGGACAACTTCGACACGGTGGTCGCCGGCGACGAGGTGGTGGCGGCCAAGCCGCACCCCGAGCCGTACCTGACCGCGGCTCGGCTGCTGGGTGTGCCGATCGAGCGAAGCGTGGCGATCGAGGACTCGCCGACCGGGGTGGCCAGCGCGCTCGCCTCGGGTGCGGCGGTGCTGGCCGTACCGGCGGAGGTGGCGTTGCCGCGCACCGTCGGCGTACACCAGGTGGAGAGCCTGGCCGGCGTGGACCTGGAACTGCTCGCGGCGCTGCTGACCGATCGGGCCGCGACGACCGGCTGAGCTAACCCGGCGCGGGTCAGGGGCGCTCGGCTGATGGGACCGGCCGGCGCCGTGCACCCCGACTGGCGGTCCCGGGGTGTCGGCTCACTGGCGCTCGGCGAAGACCGCGGCGACCACCTGGTAGCTGTCGAACGCCCGCGCGGCCCCCGCGTACGCGGCCAGGTGGATGAACAGTTCGACGATCTCCTCCCTGGTCACGCCCGAGGTCAGCGCGATGCGCAGTTGCCCGCGCAGCGGCTCGTGGGTGCCGAGGGCGGCGGCGATCGCCACCGAGACCAGGCACCGGGCGCGCAGGTCCAGGCCCTCCCGGGGCCAGGCCGCGCCGAAGGTCTGCACGGTGGCGAGTCGACGGAAGTCGTGCCCCACCGACGGTTCGCCCTCGCCGAGCGGTAGGACCAACGGCTGGCCGAGCAGCCGCTCGGCGTTGTCGAGTGCCCCCTGGTACGCGTCCTCATCGGTCATGTCACCGGCTCCGGCTCTCCGGCCGCCCGGGTCGCGGGCGGGCCGGCGCCCTGCCGGCAGCACCAGCCTGGCAGTCGTGCACGGGTGGCCGAGGGGGAATGGGACAGGCCGAGGCCCCCGGTCGCGCGGATGGCGACCGGGGGCCTCGGCAGTGCCGATCAGTCGTGGGCGATGGCGCCCAGGACGTTGATCCGGGCCGCCCGAACGGCCGGGAGCACTGCGGCCACCACGCCGATGATGGCGGCGAGGCCGAGGAAGACACCCATCTGCCCCCAGGGCAGGATCAGGTCGGTGATGCCCTCGTCCTTGAGTGCCTCGACCACCGCGGCGCCGAGGCCGGTGCCCACCGCCACGCCGAGCAGCGCGCCGAACACCGAGATCACCACCGCCTCCACGGTGATCATGCCCATGGTCTGGGACCGGCGTAGGCCGATCGCCCGCAGCAGACCCAGCTCGCGGGTCCGCTCCAGCACCGACAGGGCCAGGGTGTTGATGATGCCCAGCACAGCGATCACGATGGCCAGCGCGAGCAGGATCTGGATCATCGTGAGCAGCCCGTCGAGCGAACTGGTCTGCTGCTTGATGAACGCGTCCCGGTCGGCCACCGACACCTCGGGGCTGTCCGCGAGCAACGCCTCCACCTGCGGCTGAACGTCGGACACCCGGGTGCCCGGGGCCAGCTGGATGAAGCCCTGGATGGGCTGCGGGATGGCGAAGTCCTTCGCCGCGGTCACCGGCAGCGTCACCGGGTTGGTCAGCTGCGACGACTCGTAGATGCCGCTGATCGTGTAGGTGCGTGCCTCGCCCCGGGTCAGCTGCACATTGACGGTGGAGCCCACCGACCAGCCACGGGACGTGGCCGTGTCGGAGCTGGCGAGCATCTGGGTCGGCCCGAGCCGGTCGATATCACCGGCGGTCGGCTTCGCGCCGAAGATCTGCCGCAGTGACGTGATGTCGCTGCTCGCCGCGACCCAGGTGCCCTCGCCGTCGATCCGCGCCATGTCGCCGTACTCGCCGTCGACCAACCGCACACCGGGCAGGGCCTTGGCCTGGTCCAGAACCGCAGGGTCGAAGGTCGGCGGACGCGGGCCGCCCTGCTGGCCGGCGATCACCAGCTCGGCCTTGATGGTGTCCTGGGCGAGCGCGCTGATGCTGCCCTTGGCCGAGTCGAGGATGACCGTGACGCCGGTGACCAGCGCGATGCCGACCATCAGCGCGGCGGCCGTGATGGCCGTACGACGGGGGTTGCGCCCGGAGTTGAGCCGGCCCAACTTGCCCGGCACCGACCAGGAGAAGATCGCCCCGAGCAGGCTCACCACCGGCCGGCTGATCAGCGGGGTCAGCAGCGCCACCCCGATGAAGGCGAACAGCACCCCACCGAGGATGGTCGACAACGTCTGACCACCGGCGTTGCCGCTGAGCCCAAGGAACAGCAGCACCGCGCCGATACCGGTGACCAGCGACCCGGCCACGGTGACCTTGGTCAACGGCCGGTCCGGGGTGGCCACGTCCTGCATGGCCGCGATCGGCGGGATCCGGGACGCCCGCAGCGCCGGCAGCAACGCCGCCACCACGGTGATCACCAGACCGACGGCGAACGAACCGATCACCGCCGCCGCCGGCACACCGATGCCGGCGAGGGTGAGCCCACCGGCGAGCTTGCCGAACAGGTACGCCAGCAGCGCGCCCACCCCGATGCCGGCGGCGAGGCCGAGCACCGACGCGATCAAGCCCACCGCGATGGCCTCCAGCACCACCGAACCGATGATCTGCCGGCCGCTGGCCCCGATGGCGCGCATCAGCGCCAACTCCCGGGTCCGCTGCGCCACGATGATCGAGAAGGTGTTGAGGATCAGGAAGGTGCCCACCAGCAGCGCCACCGCGGCGAAGCCGAGCAGGATCTTGTTGAAGAAGGACAGGCCCTCCTTCAGGCTGGCCGAGGCGTCCGCGGCCACCTGCTCGCCGGTCTTCACCTCGAAGTCCGCGCCCAGGGTGCGGGCCACGTCGTCGCGCAGCTTCTCGTCGGAGACCCCGTCGGCGGCCTGCACGGTGATGCTGCTGAACACATCCGGCTCGCCGAGCATCAGCCGCTGCGCCACCGGGGTGGTGAAGAAGACCTCGTTGACCCCGCCGATCGAGTCCCGGTCACCGCTGTAACCGAACACGCCGACCAGTGTGAAGTCCCGCTTCTTCGACTCGAACGCGGTGAGCACGCCGACCTTCTGGCCGACCTGCACCTTCGCGGCAGTGGCCAACGCCTTGTTGATGACGATCTCGTCCTCGGCCTGCGGCGCCCGCCCCTCGCGCAGCTTCAGCAGCTCGCTCTCGCCGGTCCAGTTCTCGCCCAACTGCGGCGGGCCGAACGAGGTGACCACCTTGCCGTTGCTGCCGATCACCCGGGCACCATCGGCGTTGACGACGCCCGTCGCCGAGGCCGCCCCCGGCACCTGCTTCACCCGGTCCACCAGGGCGGCCGGCAGCGGGGCGACGGTCTGCTCGCCCTCCATCTCGTTGACCTGCACCTTCGGCTTCGCCGCGACGTTCACGTCGATCTCGGAGAAACCGTCGGCGAAGACCGAGTCGAAGGAGCGACCCAGCGTGTCGGTGAGCACGAACGCGCCGGAGACGAACATCACTCCGAGCACCACCGCCAGGCCGGACAGGATCAGCCGGACCTTGCGGGCCAGCAGACTCTTCATTGTCGCGCGGAACATCAGTTGCCCACCTCGGCCGGGGTGTCCAGCTTCTTCATGGTGTCCAGCACCGTCTCGGCGGTCGGCTCGATCAGCTCCGAGACGATCTCGCCGTCGGCGAGGAAGACCACCCGGTCGGCGTACGCGGCGGCCGTCGGGTCGTGGGTCACCATCACGATGGTCTGGCCGTGCTCCCGCACCGAGTTACGCAGGAAGTTGAGCACCTCCGCGCCGGAGCGCGAGTCCAGGTTGCCGGTCGGCTCGTCCGCGAAGATCACCTCGGGGCGGGACACCAGCGCCCGCGCGCACGCCACCCGCTGCTGCTGCCCACCGGAGAGTTGCGCCGGCCGGTGGTCCAGCCGGTCCTTCAGACCCACCGTCTCGATCACCGTGTCGTACCAGGCCGGGTCCGGCTTGCGCCCGGCGATCGACAGCGGCAGCAGGATGTTCTCCTTGGCGGTCAGCGTCGGCAGCAGGTTGAACTGCTGGAAGATGAAGCCCACCTTGTCGCGCCGCAGCTTCGTCAGCCCCGCGTCGCCCAGCCCGGTGACCGTCGTCTCACCGATCGACACCGTCCCCCGGGTCACCGAGTCCAGGCCGGCCAGGCAGTGCATCAGCGTCGACTTACCGGAACCCGACGGGCCCATGATCGCGGTGAAGCGGCCACGTTCGAACTCCGCGCTGACCCCCCGCAGCGCGACGACCTGAGCCTCGCCGCTGCCGTACACCTTCCACACGTCGTTCGCCCGGGCCGCGGCCTGCGCCTGCTGGCCTACCGTCGCGGTCACGTCATCTACCTCTTCCGTCTGTCCGAAAATGCACGCCGCCCCCCGATGGTCCGGCGCGACTGTTCAATCATCGGTGCTGAGTACGCCCACCCCGTCCGACCCTGGGGGGACCCGGCGCGGATTTCCCGCTGCGGGTGCACCCCCATGCCGCATCAGGGTTGCCCCTGAGTCGACGGCCGGTCGACCGTTTTTCCCCACGGCGGCGGGCGGCAGCACCGACACTTCCACCTGACGCCACAGGAGGGTCAACCGAACCAGGCCATCTCCGGTCACGGTAGGTGACGGCGGCAACGGTGGCCGTCCCCCCACGGAGGGATCTTCGAGTACGCCGGGTGAGGTACCCGGGCCGGTCCGGCTACGCCCGAGGGCGGACCAGTCCCGACTCGTACGCCAGCACCACCGCCTGCACCCGGTCGCGCAGCCGCAGCTTCGTCAGCACATGCCCGACGTGGGTCTTGATGGTGGTCTCGCTCACCGACAGGACCGTCGCGATCTCGGCGTTGGACAGCCCTCGGGCGACCTGCACGAGCACCTCGCGCTCCCGGTCGGTGAGCGCGTTGAGCGCCGCCGACGGTGTCGCCGCCGGGTCGGGCAGCAACTCGGCGAAGCGGTCCAGCAGTCGCCGCAGGATCCGCGGGGCCACCACCGCGTCCCCGCCGGCGACCGTGCGGATCGCCGCGATCAGGTCCTCCGCCGGCACATCCTTGGCCAGGAACCCGCTGGCGCCGGCCCGCAACGCACCCACCACGTACTCGTCCAGGTCGAAGGTGGTGAGCACCAGCACCCGTACCGGCAACCGGGCATCGACGATGGCCCGGGTCGCCGCCACCCCGTCCATCCGGGGCATCCGGATGTCCATCAGCACGACGTCGGGCAGCAGCCGGCGGGACAGCTCCACCGCCTCCACGCCGTCACCGGCCTCGGCCACCACGTCCAGGTCGCTCTCGGCGCCCAGCACCATCCGGAACCCGGTCCGCAGCAGCGGCTGGTCGTCGGCGAGCAGGATCCGCACCGGCCGCGCCGAGGGCGCCTGATCGCTCATCTCGTCTCCCGTCCCGCCGACGTCCTGGCGCGCACCGGTCATCCTCGCGTACCGGAGCCGGTGCGTCGCGGATCACCGTAGAGGCCGGCCGGTCGCCCTGTCCCGACCGCGACGGCACCGCTGCGGTCGGGTCTCCGGCGTCGGCCCGTGGCAGGCGATTCTCGGCGGCCCGAATCGCCGCGCCGGGCGTACGGGTCGGTCAGCAGGCCGTCACTCGTCGGCGCCCGGTGCCACCGGCGTGGACCGGGAGTCGCGCAGCGGGTCGGCGCTCGCCGCGGCGACCGGGAACGGCGGCGGGGTGCCACCGAAGCTGGGACAGAGCGCCTGGTGGCTGCACCAGTCGCAGAGCCGGCTCGGCCGGGGCCGGAAATCCTGCCGGGCGGTGGCCTGCTCGATCGCCCGCCACAACGCCACCACTGTGCGCTCGAAGCGGACCAGCTCGTCGGCGTCCGGGGTGTAGTCCAACACCTCGGCGTCGCGCAGGTAGAGCAGCCGCAGCACCCGGGGCACCACCCCCCGGGTGCGCCACAGCACCAGGGCGTAGAACTTCAGCTGGAACAGCGCCCGCGCCTCGAACGCCTCCCGCGGAGCGCCGCCGGTCTTGTAGTCGACCACCCGCAGAGCGCCGTCCGGAGCGACGTCGAGCCGGTCGAGGTAACCCCGGATCAGCAACTCCTCGTCGACGACCGCGGAGATCAGGCTCTCGCGTTCGGCCGGCTCCAGCCGGGTCGGGTCCTCCACCGCGAAGTAACCCTGCAACAGCCCGGCGGCGGAGCGGAGGAACTCCACCGGGCCGGCCGGCTCCGCGCCGTCGAAGATCCCGGCCAGCTCCGGCTGCTCGGCGACCAGCCGGTCCCACTGGGGGGCCACCAGGTCGCCGGCCGCCTCCGGTGTGCGGCCGGTGGCCGGCAGGTCGAACAGGCGCTCCAGCACCGCGTGCACCAACGTGCCCCGGGCCTGCTCGATGGTGGTGCGCTCGGGCAGCCGGTCGATGCTGCGGAACCGGTAGAGCAGCGGGCAGGTCTTGAAATCCGCCGCCCGCGACGGGGACAGCGAGGCCCGCACCGTCGGCGGCGTCGCGGGGGAGGGTTGGGAGGTGGTGACCGATTCCGCCGTCATGTCGGCAAAGGTTAGGGCACCGGTGTGACACCGACCGCCGCCCGCCCCACACAGCGACGGTCCGTAGCATCGTGGCGATGGAGCAGACAACCAGGCCGCCGCGCCGACCAGACCGACGCCTCGGCCTGAACGTCGGCCGGGTGTTCGGGGTGCCGCTGCACCTCAACGGCTCCATGGTCCTGCTCGCGGTGCTCATCGCGGTGCTGTACGGCGAGTTCGCCCGCCGACAACTGGACCTTCCGCAGCTCAGCGGCTACCTGATCGGGTTCGGGTTCGTCGTGTCGCTCCTCGGCTCGGTGCTGCTGCACGAGCTCGGCCACGCCCTCACCGCCCGGCGCTACGGCATCGGTGTGCGCGGGATCACCCTGGAACTGCTCGGCGGCTACACCGAGATGGACCGGGACGCCCCGTCGCCCCGCGTCGACCTGCTGGTCTCGCTGGCCGGACCGGCGGTCTCCGCGGTGCTCGGCATCCTGGCGGTCGCCGCCACTCTCGCCCTGCCCGAGGGGACCGTGGCACACCAGCTCGCCTTCCAGCTCGCGGTCAGCAACGTCATCGTGGCGCTGTTCAACAGCCTGCCCGGGTTGCCGCTCGACGGCGGCCGGGCGCTGCGCGCCGCCGTCTGGGGGCTGACCCGCGACCGGCACCTCGGCACCGAGGTCGCCGGGTGGGCCGGCCGGATCGTCGCCGTCGGCACCGCCGCCCTGGTCCTGCTGCTCACCGTCGAGCGGCGGCTGGCGCCGTTGGCGCTGCCGCTGATGCTGCTGGTCGCCGTCACCCTCTGGCGCGGCGCCGGGCAGTCGATCCGGGCTGCCCGGGTCAGCCGCCGGTTCCCGCTGATCGACCTCGCCCGGCTGGCCCGGCCGGCCTGGCCGGTGGCCACCGGAACGCCGCTGGCCGAGGCCCAACGCCGACACGCCGAGAGCGGGCAGCCCGGCTCCGCGCTGCTGGTCACCGACTCCACCGGTCGACCGGTGGCGCTGGTCGACCCGGCCGCCGCCGACGCGGTGCCGGTCGAGCGCCGACCGTGGTTGGCGGTCGACGCCGTAGCCCGGTCACTGGGCACACTTCCCACGTTGCCGGTCGGCTGGGACGGCGAGCGGGTGATGGAGGCCGTACAGACCCACCCGGGCGCGCAGTACGTGGTGACGTCAGGCGAAGATGTCGTCGGCATTCTGCACATCGCGGACCTGGCCCAGCTCCTCGAACCCAACCGGAAGATGACACCGTGACCGCAACTCCCTCCACCGTCGCCGTCGACCCCGCCAACCCGGCGCTGACACCCGTGCACCGGGGGCCGTTCCGGCCCGGCGACCGGGTCCAGCTGACCGACCCCAAGGGGCGGATGCACACAGTGACGCTGGAGCCCGGCAAGGAGTTCCACACCCACCGCGGCATCCTGGCGCACGACGCGCTGATCGGGCTCCCCGACGGCAGCGTGGTGACCACCTCCGGGGGCGGCACCGCCTTCCTGGCCCTGCGGCCACTCCTGTCGGACTACGTGCTGTCCATGCCGCGCGGCGCCCAGGTCATCTACCCGAAGGACTCGGCGCAGATCGTCGCGATGGGCGACATCTTCCCCGGCGCCAAGGTCCTCGAGGCCGGCGCCGGCTCCGGCGCGCTGAGCTGCTCCCTGCTGCGCGCCGTCGGCACCGAGGGTGAGCTGCACTCGTTCGAGCTGCGTGACGACTTCGCCCAGATCGCCAAGCGCAACGTCGAGGCGTTCTTCAACGGGCCGCACCCCTCGTGGAACCTGCACGTCGGCGACGTCGCGCAGTGCCAGGAGACCGGCTTCGACCGGATCATCCTGGACATGCTGACCCCCTGGGAGACCCTCGACATGGTCGAGCGGGCGCTGGTCCCCGGTGGGGTGTTCATCGGCTACGTCGCCACCACACCGCAGCTCTCCGAGCTGGTGGAGGCGCTCCGCGAGCGCGGCGGCTGGACCGAGCCGCGGGCCTGGGAGTCCCTGGTGAGGGACTGGCACGCCGAGGGCCTCGCCGTCCGCCCGGACCACCGGATGATCGCGCACACCGCCTTCCTGGTGTCCGCGCGCAAGCTGGCCCCGGGGGTCACCGCGCCGCCGCGCCGGCGCAAGCCCAGCAAGGGCACCGAGGCGTACGCGCAGCGCCGCCAGGACCTGCGCGAGGCGGAGGCGGCCCGACAGGCCGCGGCCGCCCAGGCGGCAGGCGCCCAGGCCGACGGTGCGGGGGAGATGGACAGGCCGTGACCATCGAGCTGGGTGTCGGCACCGCCGAGCACTGGGAGACGCTGGCATGAGCCGACCGGGCTACGGCGGTGGAGACCTCCCCGCGGTCTTTCCCGACTGGTCGCCCTACCAGGACCTGGAATCAGCGGCGCGGGCCTACCTGCGCGACCCGGACGTCGCCCTGGAGGCGCTCGGCGGCGTGCTGCGTGGCGCGTCGGTGCTCGGTTTCACCCTGGAACGCTTCGTCAACGAGGTCAACGGGGTGTGGCAGGAGGTCGTCGTCTGCGATGGCAGTCGGCTGATTCTCTGGCACGGCGAGGACGTACCGCCGGAGGAGGGCCCGCCGGGCTCGATGACCTCGTCGTTGCGGGTGGTGCCGGTCTCCACAGTCACCGAGGTGGGCTGCCGTCGGCGGCTCAACCGTGCCGAGAGCGGCGAGATCAGGGTCGACAGCATCGACGTCTACCTGCTGCTCACCTCGTTGGACGAGGCGCCGCCGAGCGAGGAGATGGCGGGCACCCCCCGACACGACGCGCTCCGCTTCGGCAAGACCCTCGACGACGGCGGGGCCGGGCAGATCGCCCGGTTGGAGGAGTTCGCGCGGTTGGTCGCCTCGGTGGTCGGCCGTCCGCTGCTCTGAGGCGTACCCCGTACCGGGCCCGGCCGGGCCGCGTGGCCCGGCCGGTGGGTCAGTCTTCCTCGGCGTCCGGGCCGGCGACCTCGACGCCGTCGCCGCGCACCACGTGGATGCAGTCGCCCGGGCACTCCTTCGCGGAGTCGATCACCTCGAGCCGCAGGTGCGCGGGGACGTCGACCCGGCTGCCCGGTGCCATCCGCAGCTCACCGTCGACGCCCTTGACGTAGGCCAGGCCGTCGATGTCGAACTCGAACACCTCCGGCGCGTACTGCACGCAGAGCCCGTCGCCCGTGCAGAGGTCCTGGTCGACCCAGACCTGCAGTTCGTCGGTCGCGACCTCGGCCACCTGTGCACCCCCCATGTTCTCCCGTGCCACGCTCCGACGGTACCCGAACGCCGGTAACGGCCCGTCAGGCCACCCTTGGCGATCAAGGTTCGGTGACGAGGGTGTTGCGTGGGACCGAATCGGCCTCATAGCGGCTAGTGTTAGGGCAGAACGTTCAAGCCCCCCGGGGAGGTGGGACGTGGCAGCACGTAGCGACGACGCGGACTCGCGCGCCGCACGGTGGGAGAAGGAAGCCCACGATCTCTCCACGCAGGTCGCGTTCCTGCAAGAGGAACTCGCCCTGGTGCGGCGCAAGTTGACCGAAAGCCCCCGACACGTCCGGCAGCTCGAAGAGCGGCTGGCGGCCACCCAGGCACAGTTGGCGCGGCTGACCGAGAACAACGACCGGCTGGTGAGCACCCTCAAGGAAGCTCGCACGCAGATCGTGACGCTCAAGGAGGAGATCGACCGGCTCGCGCAACCGCCGAGCGGGTACGGCGTCTTCCTGGCCAAGCACGAGGACGGCACGGTGGACGTGTTCACCGGCGGCCGCAAACTACGGGTCGCGGTCTCGCCCTCGCTCGACGTGGGTGACCTGCGGCGCGGCCAGGAGGTCCTGCTCAACGACGCGCTCAACATCGTCGACGCGTTCGGTTACGAGCGGGTCGGCGAAGTGGTGATGCTCAAGGAGATCCTGGAGGGACCGAACGGCGGGCCGGGCGACCGGGCGCTGGTGGTCTCCCACTCCGACGAGGAGCGCATCGTGCACCTCGCCGAGACGCTCATCGGCTCGGCGATCCGGGCCGGCGACTCGCTCATGATCGAGCCCCGCTCGGCGTACGCGTACGAGCGGATCCCGAAGAGCGAGGTCGAGGAGCTGGTCCTGGAGGAGGTGCCCGACGTCGACTACGGCGACATCGGTGGCCTCCAGTCGCAGATCGAGCAGATCCGCGACGCGGTGGAGTTGCCGTTCCTGCACGCGGACCTGTTCCGTGAGCACCAGCTCCGCCCACCGAAGGGCATCCTGCTCTATGGCCCGCCCGGCTGCGGTAAGACGCTCATCGCCAAGGCGGTGGCCAACTCGCTGGCCAAGAAGATCGCCGAGCGGCAGGGCAAGGAGAAGCACACCAGCTTCTTCCTCAACATCAAGGGCCCGGAGCTGCTCAACAAGTACGTCGGTGAGACCGAGCGGCACATCCGGCTGATCTTCCAGCGCGCCCGGGAGAAGGCCGGCGAGGGCACGCCGGTGATCGTGTTCTTCGACGAGATGGACTCGATCTTCCGGACCCGCGGCTCCGGTGTCTCCTCCGACGTGGAGAACACGATCGTCCCGCAGCTGCTCAGCGAGATCGACGGCGTGGAGGGGCTGGAGAACGTCATCGTCATCGGCGCCTCCAACCGGGAAGACATGATCGACCCGGCGATCCTGCGCCCCGGTCGCCTCGACGTGAAGATCAAGATCGAGCGACCGGACGCCGAGGCGGCCAAGGACATCTTCTCCAAGTACATCCTCTCCGGGCTGCCCCTGCACCCGGACGACCTGGCCGAACACGGCAGCGACGCCCAGGCCACCGTCGCGGCGATGATCGACGCCGTGGTGCTGCGGATGTACTCCGAAACCGAGGAGAACCGATTCCTCGAGGTCACCTACGCCAACGGTGACAAGGAAGTCCTCTACTTCAAGGACTTCAACTCCGGCGCGATGATCCAGAACATCGTCGACCGGAGCAAGAAGATGGCCATCAAGGAGTTCCTCACCTCGGGTCGCAAGGGGCTGCGCCTGCAGCACCTGCTCGACGCCTGCGTCGACGAGTTCCGCGAGAACGAAGACCTCCCCAACACCACCAACCCCGACGACTGGGCGCGCATCTCCGGCAAGAAGGGCGAGCGGATCGTCTACATCCGCACGCTCGTCTCCGGCGGCAAGGGCGCCGAGGCCGGGCGGTCCATCGAGACCGCCAGCAACACCGGCCAGTACCTCTGACCCACCAGCGAGGGTGTCCGCCATCCCGGCGGACACCCTCGCTGCGGGTAGGTCAGGGCGTCGCCCCGGCAGCGAATTCCGACACCGAATCCACCGAACTGTTCCGCCCCGCCGGCACTCACCTACAGAGTGCAGGCGCCCAGGGCGGACTACGCTCGACCTGACGGTGGACCGGGTCGGGCGAGCGAAGCGGGTAGGTCGATGAGCGTAAGACGGATCATGGGCACCGAGGTCGAGTACGGCATCTCCGTGCCCGGGCAGGCCGGGGCCAACCCGATGGTCACCTCATCGCAGGTGGTCAACGCCTACGGGGCACGTCCGGAACTCAACCGGGGCGGCCGGGCACGGTGGGACTACGAGGAAGAGTCGCCGCTGCGCGACGCCCGCGGCTTCACCTACTCCGGTGCCGCGTACGACCCCGCCGAGGCCCTCGCGGACGAAGACCTCGGCCTGGCCAACGTGATACTCACCAACGGCGCACGGCTCTACGTCGACCACGCCCACCCCGAATACTCCACCCCGGAGGTCACCACCCCCCGCGACATCGTGCGCTGGGACAAGGCCGGCGAGCGGGTGATGGCCGAGGCGTCGCGCCGAGCCGCCACCATCCCCGGCACCCAGCCGATCCACCTCTACAAGAACAACACCGACAACAAGGGCGCCAGCTACGGCGCCCACGAGAACTACCTGATGCGCCGGCAGACGCCGTTCGCCGACATCGTGGCGTACCTGACGCCGTTCTTCGTCACCCGGCAGATCGTCTGCGGCGCCGGCCGGGTCGGCATCGGTCAGGACGGCGGCCAGAGCGGCTTCCAGATCTCCCAGCGCGCCGACTTCTTCGAGGTCGAGGTGGGCCTGGAGACCACCCTGAAGCGGCCCATCATCAACACCCGCGACGAGCCGCACGCCGACGCCGACAAGTACCGCCGGCTGCACGTCATCATCGGCGACGCCAACCTCTCCGAGATCTCCACCTACCTCAAGGTCGGCACGACCGCGCTGATCCTCACCATGATCGAGGAGAAGGCGCTCGGCGCCGACCTCGGCATCGCCGACCCGGTCAGCGAGCTGCGCGCCGTCAGCCACGACCCCGCCCTGACGCACCGCATGCGACTGCGCGACGGCCGTCGGCTCACCGCCCTCGACCTGCAGTGGGCGTACCTGGAGCGGGTCCGGTCCTTTGTCGACGACCGGTACGGCACCGACGCCGACGAGCAGACCATCGACGTGCTCGACCGCTGGGAGAGCGTCCTCGACCGGCTGGGCCGGGACCCGATGCTCTGCGCCGACGAGTTGGACTGGGTGGCCAAGCTGCGACTGCTGGAGGGCTACCGGGAGCGGGAGAAGCTCGGCTGGGGCGCGCACAAGCTGCAACTCGTCGACCTTCAGTACTCCGACGTCCGGCCGGAGAAGGGCCTCTACCACCGGCTGGTCAGCCGGGGGGCGATGAAGACGCTGCTCACCGACGACGAGACGCGCAGCGCGATGACCGAGCCGCCGGAGGACACCAGGGCCTACTTCCGGGGGCGCTGCCTCGCCCAGTACGCCTCCGAGGTGGTCGCGGCGAGCTGGGACTCGGTGATCTTCGACGTGGGCCGGGAGTCGCTGGTTCGGGTGCCGATGATGGAACCGGAGCGGGGGACGCGCGCGCACGTCGGCGCCCTGTTCGACCGCTGCGCCAGCGCCAAGGACCTGCTGGAGACGTTGACCGGAGGCTGAGCCCCGGTGCGAATGCCCGCCGTGTGCCGCAAGCCGGCGCGCGGCGGGCTTTTCGTCGCCTGCGCGAGGTAAGTTCATCGCAGACGATCGTGGAGGAGGCAGCAATGGCCACTCATGACAGCGGCGGCCAGTCGCAGTCCGGCAAGTCCCGTCAGGGCGAGGAAATCGAGGACGTCACCACCGAGGCCAACCCCGAGGTGGCCGAGCGGCACGCCGAGATCACCGAGGACGTCGACGACCTCCTCGACGAGATCGACTCCGTCCTCGAAGAAAACGCAGAAGAATTCGTGAGAGGTTACGTCCAGAAAGGGGGGGAATAGAGGCATATGTCCGATTCGGCAGGCCTTCCGGACAAGGTATGCCCGCAGTGCAAGAGAACGCTGTGCAGCACGGAGTTTCACCGTGACCGCCGACGTGTAGACGGGCTCGCCTTCTACTGCAAAGCCTGTGCCGCTGTCCGGTCGGAGGCGAGCCGGCGCAAGCGCGGCATTGCTCCGCAGCGGAAGTCGCCCACGCCCGTCGGGGAAGGTCTCAAGTGGTGTCCGGACTGCGAGCAGATCAAGCCTCTGGACGATTTTCCCACCACGACTACCAAGGCCAGCGGCCGGCACAGCTACTGCAAACCCTGCCATAATGCCCGGGGTAAGGAGACAGCGCAGCGGCTCTACGGCGGGACTCGCGAGTACCACCTGCGGCGGCGGTACGGCGTGGGCGAGAAGGAGTTTCAGGAGCTCCTGGCCGAGCAGGGCGGGGTCTGCGCGATCTGTGGCGGTGCCGACCCGCAACATCTGGACCACGATCATCGCACCGGATGGGTGCGCGGGATACTCTGCTTCAACTGCAACGGTGGTCTTGGCCAGTTCCGTGACAGTCCCATGAGGCTGGCCAGGGCGATCACGTACCTGAGAGGAACCACGTGGCAGCGGGCTTTGATCCATCCGGGCGTCTACCAGATGTGTTCACCAACGCGGGGACGTCCTCCTTCACGACGTTTCTGAGTCGGGTGGCCCCCGAGATGCTGCCCGGTCGGCGACCGCTGCCGCCGGGCATGGCCGCCGACCTGGCACCGCACGCGACCACCATCGTGGCCATCGCGGCCGCCGAGGGTGTGGTGATGGCCGGTGACCGACGGGCCACCATGGGCAATCTGATCGCTCAGCGCGACATCGAGAAGGTGCACCCGGCCGACGCGTACTCGCTGGTCGGCATCGCGGGCACCGCGGGCATCGGGATCGAGCTGATGCGACTGTTCCAGGTGGAGCTGGAGCACTACGAGAAGATCGAGGGCGCGATGCTCTCGTTGGACGGCAAGGCCAACCGGCTGGCCTCGATGATCCGGGGCAACCTGGGCGCGGCCATGCAGGGGCTCGCCGTGGTGCCGCTCTTCGCCGGCTTCGACCTGGCTGCCGCCGACCCGGCGCGGGCCGGTCGGATCTTCAGCTTCGACGTGACCGGTGGCCCGTACGAGGAGACCGGCTACGACGCGATCGGGTCCGGGTCGTTGTTCGCCAAGTCCGCGTTGAAGAAGCGTTTCCGCGCCGGGCTGTCGGTCGCCGACGCGACCCGCCTGGCGGTCGAGGCGCTCTACGACGCGGCTGACGACGACACCGCGACCGGCGGGCCCGACCTGACCCGGCGGATCTACCCGGTGGTGATGACCGCTACCGCCGAGGGCACCTACCGGCTCACCGACGCCGAGACGGCGACGATCGCCGAGGGCGTGGTCGCCGGCCGGATGGAGAACCCGGGCGGTTAGTCTCGTCCACCCCCACCAGCCAGCAGTCGTCAGCACAGCGCCGTAAGGAGAACCGCCGCCGTGGCCATGCAGTTCTACGCCTCGCCCGAACAGATCATGCGCGACCGTTCCGAGTTGGCCCGCAAGGGCATCGCCCGGGGGCGCAGCGCGGTGGTCTTGAGTTACTCCGGCGGCGTGCTCTTCGTCGCGGAGAACCTTTCCAGCGCCCTGCACAAGGTCAGTGAGATCTACGACCGGATCGGCTTCGCCGCTGTCGGTCGGTACAACGAGTTCGAGAATCTCCGTCGGGCCGGTGTGCGGATGGCCGACCTGAACGGGCTCAGCTACGACCGGCGGGACGTCACCGGGCGGGCCCTGGCCAACGCGTTCGCGCAGACCCTGGGTGCGATCTTCACCGAGCAGTCGAAGCCGTTCGAGGTGGAGATCTGCGTGGCGGAGGTGGGGGCCACCGCCGCCGAGGACGAGTTGTACCGGCTCACCTACGACGGTTCGGTGAACGACGAGCCGGGGCGGATGGCGATGGGCGGGCAGGCCGAGGCCATCACCGGTGTGCTGAAGTCCAACCACCGGCCGGACATGTCGCTCGGGGAGGCCGCGAAGGTCGCCGTGCAGGCCCTGAGCAGTGTCGGCGGGGAGGGCGGGGCGGCCCGGACGATCGCCGCGAACCAGCTCGAGGTGGCGGTACTGGACCGTCAGCGGGTCGGCCGGACGTTCCGGCGGATCACCGGGGCTGCGCTGACCGCGCTGTTGGACGGGAAGGCGGCGCCGCCGGCGAGCGACCTCCCGGACACGCCGAGCGTGCCGACCGGGGAGTCGGGTAAGCCGACCAGTTCGGCGGGCTCCGCGGACCTGGAGGATCGGCCCGGGCAGGCCGACAGCTGACTGTGTGACGAGAAAGCGCCGGGGCCCGCGTGAGTGGGCCCCGGCGCTGTCGTCTGGGTACGGGCCGGGTCAGCGGCGCTGGAGCAGCGGCCGGGCGAGAGCCCAGTAGCCGGCGGCGACCGCGTTGAAGACGCCCATGCCGGGAGGCGAGTCGACGTTCGAGGGGGCGACCCGGGCGGTCATCAGCTCGGCGATCACCCCGTCGGGCACTGTCCGTTCGGTCTGGAGTTGGCGGCGACGGGCACCGACCCAGGCCCGGTTGCGCCACAGCCAGCCCCAGCCGCGGGTCTTCTGCTTGGTCCAGCCGCCGGCCATCGCGGCGGCGAGCATGGCGGCCTCGGTGAGCAGCAGCATCGGGGCGAGCACCAGGAGCGTCCGGGTCTGGTACGCGGTGAGCAGCGTGACGAGTCGGTTGCGTTCCACCAGGTAGAGCTTCAGGTCGTTGCGGGAGAACTCGTAGTGGTGGCGCACGACGGCGTCGGGGACGTACTCCAGTCGCAGGCCGCGTTGCCAGAGCCGCAGGCTCAGCTCGGTGTCCTCGTGGTAGGCGAAGTATTCGGCGGCGAAGCCGTCGAGCTCCTGCCACCGTTGGCGGCTGATCACGAAGCAGCAGCCGCTGAGCGACGGGACGCTGGTGCGGGCGGCGTGCGCGGTGGCGGGTTCGCCGTTGCCGCCGGCCCAGGACAGCCCGGTGAAGTGCAGCGGGTTGCCGGAGGTGTTGATCAGCTCCGGGGTGTCGGCCAGCCGGATCGACGCCATCGCGGCGCCGACGCCGGGTTCGGCGGCGACCGCCACCGTCTTGGCGAGGGCGTCGGGGGCGACGACGGCGTCGGAGTTGACGAAGGCGAGCCAGTCTCCGGTGGCCTCGGCGGCGCCGACGCGGCAACCGCCGGAGTAGCCGGTGTTCTCTTCCGGTCGGATCACCCGCACCCCGGGCAGGCCCTTGACGATGTCGATGCCGTCGCCGGTGCAGCCGTTGTCGACGACGACGAGGTCGATCTCGACGTCGGTGCTGGCCAGTACGGCCCGGGCGGCGTCGACCAGGTATGGCTCGGCGCCGTAGGCGAGCATTACCGCGGTCACCTGTGGGCGGGTCATCGGATGCCTCCGGATACGGCGGGGGTGACGGCGTCGGCGAGCGGCCGGGTGAGGGTGGTGGGTCGGCGGACGCCGCCGCGTAGCAGCAGCACCGCCATGGTGGCGGCCACGATGACGGAGCCGACGGTGTAGGCCAGCTCGACCCGGAGGATCACCGGGGCGGGGAGCAGCGTCACGATGATCAGGGCGGCGACGCCGACGGTCCAGGCGAGGGCTTGGGCGCGGTGCCGGTCGAGGGCGAGGAGGGCCTGGCCGAGCACCATCGCCCAGAGGTAGGCGAGCGTGGCGGCGGCCAGCCAGGCGAAGTCGCCGTGGCCGAGGACGCCGGGGGCGTCGAAGAGTACGCCGACCAGCCACGGGCCGAGCAGTACGGCGCCGACGGCTCCGGTGAGGCCGAGCGCGGTGACGATGGCGAGCGCCCGGCGTAGCAGGCTGTGGAAGCCGGCCTGGTCGCCGGTGGTGGCGGTGGTGGCCAGGCCGGGCAGCAGTGACGCCTGTAGGGAGCCGAAGACGAACAGCGGGATGCGGACCAGCACGAGGGCGGAGAGCAGCGCGCCGGCGGCTGCGGTGTCGGAGGGGGCGAGCAGCTGCAGGTTGATCACGCCGACGTTCACCACGACCTGGGAGAGCAGGCTGGAGGCGGTGAGCAGCCCGAGGCCGCGCAGCAATGTGGCCCAGGCGACCGGTGGGCCGCCGCCGATGGCGCGCAGGACCGGCGGCAGGGTGAGCAGGACGCTGGCCAGCGGGGCGACGACGAGCACGACGCCGTACCAGACGGGGGAGGTGACGCCGGCCAGCCCGAGCAGGGCGACCATGGCGATGCGCAGCCCGCCGTCGATGCCGAGTTGGGTGCCGTACCAGGGGAAGAGTTGCAGGCCGGAGAGGACACCGCGGGTGGCGTAGGCGACGGCCATCGCGGCGAGCGCGCCGACGAGGACGGTGACCATGGTGCCGTCGCCGTGGAAGAGGTGGTCGGCGAGGAGTTGGCGCCCGGCGGTGACGGCCAGCACCAGCACGGCGAGCATCGCGGCGGCGACGGTGACGCCCCGGGCCAGCACGGGCCCGGGGGGGAGCCCCTGGCTGTGCCGGGCGGCGACGACCCGGGCGACCTCCTGCTCGATCGGCAGGAACACGCCGATGCCGAGGGTGAACACGATCGACCAGAGCACCGACAGGCGGTTGTAGTCGGCGCCGCTGAGGCTGTGGCCGGCGACGGCGAGGTGGACGTAGGAGGCGAGGCCGAGAAGACCCAGCCCGGCACCAACAGCGATGGTGCCGGGCGGGATCAGGCGTAGCAGGCGGCGGATCACCGGCGAATGAGCGCCAGCGTGAGGACGGCGAACGCGCGACCGAGGTAGACCATCGCCTTGGCGGGGGAGTGGCTGGGGGTGCCCGCCATCCGCTTGCGCATGGCGACCGGGACCTGCCGGATGCGGTATCCGCGTCGGGCGGTGTGTACCAGGGTCTCCACCGTGTCACCGAGGTACTCGGCCGGGTACCAGCTGGCGAACATCTCGATGACTCGCCGGTTGGCGGCCCGGAAGCCGGAGGTGGTGTCGGTGAGCTTGGTGTGGGCGACCCGGGACAGCACGGCGGAGAGCATCACCATCGCCCAGCGGCGGGGGCCGCGGACGTTGTAGTCGCCCTCACCGGCGAAGCGGGCGCCGATGACGAGGTCGTTGTCCTCGAGCAGGTCGACGAGCTTCGGCACGTACCGGGGGTCGTGCTGGCCGTCGGCGTCGATCTGGATGGCGACGTCGTAGTTGTGGTCGCGGGCGTAGCGGTAGCCCAGGCGCATGGCCCCGCCGACGCCGAGGTTGTACGGCAGTTTGGCGACCTTCGCGCCGGCGGCGGCGGCGACGGCGGCGGTGCGGTCGGTGGAGCCGTCGTCGACAACGAGCACGTCGACGCCGGGCAGTTCGCCGCGGACCTCGCCGACGACGTCGGCGATCGAGCCCGACTCGTTGAGAGCCGGGATGATGATCAGGGTGCGCTTGCCGTTAACCATCGGTCGACACCAGTTCGTCTCGGGCTGCCCGGTCCGCGTCGATCTCGGCGCGGAGCAGGGCGAGGTCTTCGGCCAGGGTCCGGGTCTCTTCTTCCAGGGCGCTGACCTCCCAGCTGAGGTGGACGCACACCAGCAGCAGGAAGACGATGCCGAGGAAGAGCACGAGGCTGACACCGGAGGCGACACCGAGCGTCTCGGCGACGTTGTCGAGCAGCCGGGGGAACAGCGACAGCGGAATCACGATGATCAGCACGGCGAGCCAGAGCATGCCGTACTTCTCGCGCAGCTGACGGCGGCGCAGCAGCTCGACGATGGTGCCGAGGAGCAGCAGGCCGGTCAGTCCGGTGACGAGTGTGAGCTTCATGCGACCTTCCACGGGGCGGGTGGAGCGGGGGAGTGGAACGCGTCGACCAGGGCGCTGTGCCAGTCCGGAAGCGGGGCCAGACCCACGGCTGCCCAGCGGCTGTGCCCTAGCACACTGTACGCAGGCCGGGGGGCGGGACGCGGATACCGGTCGCTGGTGGTGGGTCGGATCCGGTCCGGGTCCAGCCCGGCCAGGGTGAACGCGGCGCGGGCCAGCCCGTACCAGGTTGTCTGCCCGGCGCAGGTGCCGTGGTAGACGCCGGGCGCCGCGTGACCGGCCAGCGCCGCGTCGGCGAGCGCGACGAGCCGCTCGGCGAGCGCGTAGGACCAGGTGGGTTGGCCGTGTTGGTCGTCGACCACGTCGAGGTGTTCGCGCTGGGTGGCGAGTCGGAGCATGGTGGCCACGAAGTTCGGGCCGTGCGCGCCGTAGAGCCAGGCGGTGCGTACGACGTACCCGGTGTCGGGTAGCAGCCGCGCGACGGCCTGTTCGCCGACCAGTTTGCCGCGGCCGTAGGCGTTGACCGGCGCGGTGGGCGCGTCCTCCGGGTAGGGGGTGTCCGCGTTGCCGGCGAGGACGTAGTCGGTGGAGACCTGGATGAGCCGGGTTCCGTCGGTGGCGCACGCCGCGGCCAGGTTGGCCACGGCGTGGCCGTTGACGGCCGTCGCAGCGGCCTCGTCGGCCTCGGCGGCGTCGACGTTGGTCCACGCCGCCGCGTTGATCACCAGGTCGTGCCCGGCGACGGCGGCGTCCACCGCCGCGCGGTCGGTGACGTCCAGGTCGGCGCGGGTGGCGGCGGTCACCTTGAGGTCGGGCCGTGTCCCCAGCACGGTGACCAGGTCCCGGCCGAGCATGCCGCCCGCGCCGGTGACGAGTACTCGGGTCATGCGGTCGGCGCGGACTTGAGGGGCTCCCACCAGCCGCGGTTGTCCCGGTACCAGCGGACGGTGTCGGCGAGGCCCTGCTCCAGGGTGATGCTGGGCTGGTAGCCGAGCTCGTCGCTGATCTTGGTGATGTCGAGGGAGTACCGGCGGTCGTGGCCCTTGCGGTCGGTGACCGGAACGACCCGGTCCCACCCGGCGCCGCAGGCGTCCAGGAGCAGGCCGGTGAGTTCCTTGTTGGTCAGCTCGGTGCCGCCGCCGATGTTGTAGACCTCACCGGCGCGGCCCTTCTGCTGCACGAGGGCGATGCCGCGGCAGTGGTCGTGCACGTGCAGCCAGTCGCGGATGTTGCCGCCGTCGCCATAGAGCGGGACGGTGCCACCGTCGAGCAGGTTGCTGACGAACAGCGGGATGACCTTCTCGGGGAACTGGTACGGGCCGTAGTTGTTGGAGCAGCGGGTGACGACCACGTCCATGCCGTGGGTGCGGTGGTACGACAGCGCGAGCAGGTCGGAGCCGGCCTTGGACGCCGAGTACGGCGAGTTGGGGGCGAGGGGCCACGTCTCGGTCCAGGAGCCCTCGTCGATCGAGCCGTAGACCTCGTCGGTGGAGACGTGCACGAACCGGCCGGTGCCGTGGCGCAGGGCCGCGTCGAGCAGCGTCTGGGTGCCCAGCACGTTGGTGGTCACGAAGGGTGCGGCGCCGGCGATCGAGCGGTCGACGTGTGACTCGGCGGCGAAGTGCACGATCACGTCGTGCTCGGCCACCACCTCGTCGACAACGACCGGGTCGCAGATGTCGCCCTGCACGAACCGCAGTCGCGGATCGTCGCGGACGGGTTCGAGGTTGGCCAGGTTGCCTGAGTAGGTCAGTTTGTCCAGCACGGTCACGACGGCCGGCTCGAGCGGCGGCACGCCGGCTGCACTGCCGAGCGGCTTGCCCAGCAGCAGGCGAACGTACTCCGACCCGATGAATCCGGCTCCGCCGGTGACGAGGATCCTCACGGGTCCGGAAGTATACGCGACAGGCGGTGCGGCACCTGCTATGCGACCCCCGCACAATGTGCCCGGGTGCGGCTAGGCTCTCCCGGTGCGTGGAATCCTACTTGCCGGCGGCACCGGGTCCCGGCTCTGGCCGATCACCCGGGCCGTCTCGAAGCAGCTGATGCCGGTCTTCGACAAGCCGATGATCTATTACCCGCTCTCCACCCTGGTGATGTCCGGGGTCCGGGAGATCCTGGTGATCACGACTCCGGACGACCAGGACCAGTTCCGTCGGCTGCTCGGCGACGGCAGCCAGTTCGGGCTGCGGCTGGAGTACGTCAGCCAGGAGCGTCCGGAGGGCATCGCGCAGGCGTTCATCCTCGGCGCGGACTTCATCGGCACCGAGTCGGTCGCGCTGGTGCTCGGCGACAACATCTTCCACGGCGTGGGTCTGGGTCGGCAGCTCGCCGCCCACGGTGACCCGGTCGGCGGGCGGGTCTTCGCCTATCAGGTGGCCAACCCGCAGGAGTACGGCGTGGTCGACTTCGACGCCGATGGTCGGGTGCTCTCGATCGAGGAGAAGCCGGCCCGGCCGAAGTCCCGCTACGCGGTGCCCGGCCTCTACTTCTACGACAACCGGGTCGTGGACATCGCCCGCAAGCTCACCCCGAGCGCCCGGGGCGAGCTGGAGATCACGGCGGTCAACGAGGCGTACCGGGAGACCGGGGAGCTGTCGGTGACGGTGCTGGATCGGGGCACCGCCTGGCTGGACACCGGCACGTTCACCTCGATGATGCAGGCCGCCGAGTTCGTCCGGGTGGTCGAGGAGCGGCAGGGCCTCAAGATCGGTTGTGTCGAGGAGGTCGCCTGGCGGGCGGGCCTGATCGACGACGCGCAGCTGCGCGCGCTCGCCGAGCCGCTGACCAAGAGCGGTTACGGCGACTACCTGCTCCGTCTGCTCACCGAGCAGTCCGGCGACGGGGGTTCCTGGTGAAGATCCGTGAGTTGAGCATCGAGGGCGCCTGGGAGATCACCCCCCAGCAGCACGGTGACCCGCGCGGCATGTTCATGGAGTGGTACCGCTTCGACAAGCTCGCCGAGGCGGTGGGGCATCCGCTGCGGCTGGCCCAGGCCAACCTGTCGGTCTCTGCGCGTGGCGTGGTGCGCGGCGTGCACTTCGCCGACGTCCCGCCCGGGCAGGCCAAGTACGTCACCTGTGTGCGGGGCGCGGTCCTCGACGTGATCGTGGATTTGCGGGTGGGTTCGCCGACCTTCGGCCGTTGGGAGGGCGTCCGGCTGGACGACACCGACCGTCGGGCGGTCTACCTCAGCGAGGGGCTGGGGCACGGGTTCTGCGCGTTGACCGACGACGCCACGTTGAGCTATCTCTGCTCGGCCACCTACAACCCGACCGGCGAGCACGCGGTGCACCCGCTGGACGAGGAGTTGGGCATCGAGTGGCCCGCCGAGGTGCCGCTGCTGTCCGCGCGGGACGACGCCGCGCCGACCCTCGCGCAGGCACGCGAGCGGGGCCTGCTCCCGGAGTACAACAGTTGCCGGCGGTTCGTGGCGAGCCTCGGCCCGGACGGAATGTCGCACTCAACCGGTATGTGACAGCGCTCGGGGCACGACCTGTGGTCTGACAGTGACGAACCGGGCCTCCGGGCGGCTAATGTCACACCATGGAGCGGCGAATCTTCGGCCTCGAGACCGAGTACGGCGTCACCTGCACCTATCGCGGGCAGCGGCGGCTGTCCCCGGACGAGGTCGCGCGGTATCTGTTCCGTCGCGTGGTGTCCTGGGGTCGGTCGAGCAATGTCTTCCTGCGTAATGGAGCCCGGCTCTACCTGGACGTCGGGTCGCATCCGGAGTACGCGACACCGGAGTGCGACTCGGTGACCGATCTCGTCGCCCACGACCGGGCCGGCGAGCGGATCCTGGAGGGCCTGCTCGTCGACGCGGAGAAGCGGCTGCACGACGAGGGCATCGCGGGTGAGATCTACCTGTTCAAGAACAACACCGACTCGGCCGGCAACTCGTACGGGTGCCACGAGAACTACCTGGTCTCCCGGCACGGCGAGTTCGGCCGGCTCGCCGACGTGCTCATCCCGTTCCTGGTCACCCGGCAGTTGATCTGCGGGGCCGGCAAGGTCCTGCAAACCCCACGCGGCGCGGTCTACTGCCTCTCGCAGCGGGCCGAGCACATCTGGGAGGGCGTCTCCTCGGCGACCACCCGGAGCCGCCCGATCATCAACACCCGGGACGAGCCGCACGCCGACGCCGAGCGCTACCGGCGGCTGCACGTGATCGTCGGCGACTCCAACATGAACGAGGTCACCACGCTGCTCAAGGTCGGCACCGCCGACATCGTGCTGCGGATGATCGAGGCCGGGGTGGTGATGCGCGACCTGTCCCTGGAGAACCCGATCCGGGCCATCCGGGAGGTGTCGCACGACATCACCGGCCGGCGCAAGGTGCGGCTGGCCAACGGCAAGGAGGTCAGCGCCCTGGACATCCAGCAGGAATACCTCTCCAAGGCCACCGAGTTCGTCGAGCGACGCGGTGGCGACCAGGCCGCCAAGCGGGTCGTCGAGCTGTGGGGCCGGGTGCTCAACGCGGTGGAGACCGGCGATCTGGAGCCCGTCTCCCGGGAGATCGACTGGGTCAGCAAGCTGCGGCTGATCGAGCGTTACCAGCGCAAGCACGACCTGCCGCTGTCGCACCCCCGGGTGGCGCAGATGGATCTGGCGTACCACGACGTGCGTCGTGGCCGGGGCCTCTACGGGCTGCTGGAGCGCCGCGGCGACGTGGACCGGGTGGCCACCGACCCGGAGATCTTCGAGGCCAAGGAGACCCCGCCGCAGACCACCCGGGCCCGGCTGCGGGGCGAGTTCATCCGGCACGCCCAGGAGAAGCGCCGGGACTTCACGGTCGACTGGGTGCACCTGAAGCTCAACGACCAGGCCCAGCGCACCGTGCTCTGCAAGGACCCGTTCCGGGCGTACGACGAGCGGGTGGAGCGGTTGATCGCCAGCATGTGACCGGTTGCCGGCCCCGGCGGTGCGCTGCGCCGACGGGGCCGGTCGGTCCGGCGCACCGAGCGGTTAAGCTGAGCGCGCCATGACGACTTCTGGACCTTCCGACCGCTCCGAGCGCGGCTCCGAGCGGCAGAACTGGGTCGAACGCCGGCGGGAGAAGATCCGCGCCGAGATCGACCGTAACCGGCGCGGTGAGTACACGGTGCCGACCTGGGTGCTGGCCCTTGCCCTGGTGCTCATCGTGGGCGGCTGGCTAGCCCTGATCTTCCTGGCCTGACCCAACCCCCAACCCCCGCCCCGGCGCCCACCCGCGACAGGGTGGGTCAGGGGAGGAGGGTTACCGCGTGGCGGCCGGCGGCGGCGGCCGCCAGGAAGTACGCCTTGTCGCCGTCGAGACCGCGGCCCATGGTGGACAGCGGCACGGGGCTGGCCCGCAGTGCGGCGTCGAGACCGTCGACGAGCACCCGGACGATGCGGTGCCGGGCCGCCAGGGGAGCCAGCGCCGCGTGCACCTCGGCCGCGAGGGACGGCGCCAGGTCCTCGGGCACCACCAGCTCCGCCGGGGCGAGCGCCACCCGGCCGTACGCGGTGAGGCTGTGGTGGGACACGCCCCGGTGTCGGGGGCGGGGGTCGGCGTCGGAGATGCGTAACGAGCCGACCGGTCGGCCGCCCAGTGTGGCGATCGCGTTGACCGCCTCGCCGACGGCGACGCCGGAGAACCCCCACCGGGTGCCGGTGCCCAGGTTGCCGGGGCCCTGAGCGACGATCGCGACGTCCGCGTGGAGCACGTGCCGGGCGGCGAGCAGACCGCCGTGCAGGGTGGTGGCCTCCAGGTCACCGCCGAACGCCTGCCCGACGGTGATCGTGCCGGCCAGCTCGGACCGCAGCCCGGCGAGGGTGCGGGAGAACCAGGCGGGCAGCGCCCCACCGTCGGTGAGCAGGTACGCGACCCGCGCCTGCGGGGCGTCGGCCCGGATGCCGGCCAGGATCGCCGGGAGCGCCGAGTGCAGGTCGGCGGTGACCACCGGCAGACCGTCCAGGTCGTCCGCGTCGGCCAGCACGTCGCGGTGCGGAGAGGCCTCCTCGTCGACGCCGAGGAGGATCGGCTGCAACGGCGTGTAGCGGGCCTTGACCAGGTGCCCGGCGTCGCGGGTGTCGGCGACGTCCGGCGGGTCCGGCGGCAGCCGGTCCGGCAGGGCCACCACCAGCGCGTACCCGCCGGTGCCCAGCCCCATCAGCAGCGCGCTGGCGTTGAGCAGCACCCGGTCGCCGGGCTCGGGCGTGCCGACCAGCTCCGGGTAGGCCAACGCCCGCATCCGCGTGCCGTCGGGCAGGTCGACGTCGAGCTCCACCGCCCCGGTCCACTGCCGTCGCAGCGTCGCCACCGTCCCCGTACGCCATCGCACCATGACGGGCACGCTAGCCGCGCGGGCCCGGCGGCCCGCGCCCGGGTGTGGGTCAGGTCGGTTCGGCGCCGCCGGCGTCGGGGCTCGGCCCGGCCTGGGTGTGCCGGGCGGTGCCGGTGGCGCCCGGCATCGAACGGGTGGGGTCGAGGAAGACGAAGCGGATCTCCGGGTACCGGTCGGTGAGCCGCCGCTCGGCCTCGTCGGCGGTGGCCTCGATCTGCGCGCCGGTGGCCTCGTCGCGGAAGTCGACCTTCGCGGCGACCAGGATGTCCTGCGGGCCGAGCTGCATGGTCAACAGGGTGTCGATGCGCTCCACCTCGGGCAGCCCGGCCAGATCCTGCTCGATCTCGTGACGCAGCCGCTCCGGGACGGCCCGGCCCACCAGCAGCGACAGGTTGTTGCCGGCGAGGACCCCGGCGACCGTCAGCAGCAGGAGCCCGATCAGGATCGACGCGACGCCGTCCCACACCTCGTCGCCGGTGGCGTGCGACAGGCCGACGCCGAGCCCGGCCAGCACCAGACCGATCAGGGCGGCGCTGTCCTCCAGGAAGACCGCCTTGACTGTGGTGTCGGCAGTCAGCCGCAGGAACCGTCGAGGCGTGGTCCGCCAGCGCCGCGACTCGCGGCGGACCTGCCGCACGGCCCGGGCCAGTGAGATCGACTCGATGACGAACGACACCCCGAGCACGATGTACGAGAGCAGGTAGTCGCCGCTGTGCTCGTGCACCAGGATCGTGGTGACGCCGTGGGTGACGGCGAAACCGGCGCCGGCGACGAACGTGAACATGGCCGCGAAGAACGCCCAGACGTAGCTCTCCTTGCCGTACCCGAAGGGGTGTCGCTGGTCGGCCGGACGGGCGCCGCGGCGCAGCGCCTGGAAGAGCAGCACCTCGGTGGTGGTGTCGGCGACCGAGTGCGCCGCCTCGGAGAGCATCGCGGCGGATCCGGAGATCAGCCCGGCGATCAGCTTGGCCACCGCGATGGCGAGGTTGGCGGCGCCGGCGACGACGACTGTGCCGGTGCTCTCGCTCTCGGGCCTGGCCTCCGCTTGCGACATGAGGATCACCCTATGACCGGGGACGGCGACGCGCCGGGGGAGGCCCGATCCGAACAAGTGTGCGGCACGCCCGCGTGGGTGCACGGTGTGGGCGGGTCGGCTGCTAGCGTCTACCGCGTGTCGCGGACCCGCACCGAACGCCTGGTCAACCTGGTGATCTGCCTGCTGTCCACGCGACGGTTCCTGACCGCCGCGCAGATCGCCGCGACCGTGCCCGGTTACGAGCACGATCCGGACGACGCGCGCGACCACGAGGCGTTCCAGCGCAAGTTCGAGCGGGACAAGGCCGAGCTGCGCGAGCTGGGTGTGCCGTTGGAGACCGGCACGGCAAGCGCCTTCGACGCCGAGCCGGGTTACCGGATCGCCCACCGCGAGTACGCGCTGCCCGACATCCTCCTCGAACCGGACGAGGCCGCCGCGGTCGGCATCGCCGCCCGGCTGTGGCAGCACGCCGGGCTGGCCGCCGCCGCGTCGTCCGGGCTGGCCAAGCTGCGGGCCGCCGGGGTGGACGTGGACCCGCAGGCGACCCTCGGCCTGGAGCCGATGGTCACTGTCGACCCGGCGTTCGCGCCGCTGACCGCCGCCGCCCGGGACCGCCGCGAGGTGGGGTTCGACTACCGGGTGCCCGACCGCGACGCGCCCAGCCGGCGCCGGCTGCAACCGTGGGGCGTGGTCTGTTGGCGCGGCCGGTGGTATGTGGTCGGCCACGACCAGGACCGTGAGGCGACCCGCTGCTTCCGGCTGTCCCGGGTCGTCGGCGCGGTCCGGGTGACCGGCGCCCCCGGCGCGTACGAGCCGCCGGCAAACGTCGACCTGATCAGCCACGTGGCCCGCTGGTCGGGCCCGGTGGAGCGCACCGGCCGGGCCACAGTGCTGGCCGCGCCGGGGCGGGCCGCCGGGCTGCGCCGCTGGGCGGTGGAGGTGACCGCCGGGCCGGACGGCGACCGGCTGGTCCTGCCGTACGCGGACCCGGACGGGCTGGCCGGCCATCTCGTCGGCTACGGCCCGGACGTGCGGGTCCTCGACCCACCGGAGGTCCGCGAGGCGGTCATCCAACGACTCAAGGAGATCGCCGTGCGCCACGACGAGCTGGCCGGCAGCGGGGGTGCCCGGTGACCCGCCCGGCCGCCCGCAACGGTTCCCGCGCGTCCGCCGACCGGCTGGCCCGACTGCTGAACCTTGTGCCCTACCTGCTGGCCCGGCCCGGCATCGAGATCGCCGAGGCGGCCGGCGACCTGGGCGTCACCGAACGTCAGCTCCGGGAGGACCTGGAGCTGCTCTGGGTGTGCGGGCTCCCCGGCTACGGCCCCGGTGACCTGATCGACATGGCGTTCGACGGCGACCGGGTGACCATCACCTACGACGCCGGCATCGACCGGCCGTTGCGGCTGACGCCCGACGAGGCCCTCGCGCTGGTGGTGGCGCTGCGGATGCTGGCCGAGACACCCGGGGTGGCCAACCGGGAGGCGGTCGAACGGGCCCTCGCCAAGATCGAGGACGCGGGCGACCTGGTGGGTGCCCCGGTGGCGGTCCGGTTGCCCGGGGACACCCGTCGGGTCGAGGCGCTGCGCGCCGCCGTGGAGGGCGGCAAGGCCCTGCGGATCACCTACTACACGGCCGCCCGGGACGAGACCACCGAGCGCGTCATCGACCCGCTGCGGATGCTCATGGTCGGCGGCCGGGCGTACGTGGAGGCGTGGTGTCGGCGTGCGGAGGCCGTTCGGCTGTTCCGCGGCGACCGGATCGACGCGATCACCGAACTGGACGAGCCGGCCGCGGTGCCGCCGCAGGCCGTCCCGCACGACCTCACCGAGGGTGTGTTCCGCCCCTCGGCCGACCTGCCGCTGATCACCCTGCGCATCGGCCGGGGCGAGCGGTGGATCACCGAGTACTACCCGTGCGAGCGGGTGGAGGCCGGTGACGGCGACCAGTGGCTGGTCTCCCTGCGGGTGACCGACCTGGGATGGGCCCGCCGGTTCGTGCTGGGCCTCGGCCCGGAGGTGACCGTGGTCGCCCCGGTCGAGTTGGCCGAGCACGTGCGGGCGACGGCGGCCGCCGCGCTGGACGCGTACGCCGTGCCCACGCCCACGCCCACGGCCGTGCCCCGGCCCGCCGAGGTCGAGCCGGAGCGCACCCCGTCGGGTGACCCGGCGGTGGCCGGCCGCACCCAGTAGGCTGACCGCCGTGCTGATCTGGATCGTGCTCGCCGTGGTGCTGCTACCCCTCGTGGCGCTCGCGCTGGCCGTGCGGCCGGTGCTGGCCCGGCTGCCCCGACTGCGCCGCGCCGCCGTGGCGTTGCAGCGGCGGGCCGCCGAGGCCGAGGCGCTGCGGGAAACCGCCGAGGCGCTGCAACAGCGTGCCGAGGACGTCCAACGTCGGCTCGACATCACATCCCATCGACTCGCGGTGATCAAGGCCAAGCGCGGCTGATCGTGTACGCACCCGGCGGTGGTTGACGGATCATCGCGGGTTGGTCAAGACTTCACCCTCCCGGCCATACCACCACCACCCAGCGGGTGGCGGGCAGCCGATCCGCACGTACGATGGGCTGCGTACCACCCCCCGGACACAGAGCGACTGGAGCTTCTCATGGGTGCCCTCAAGCCGTGGCACATCGCTGTTCTCGTGGTTGTGCTGATCCTGCTCTTCGGTGCGAAGCGGCTCCCCGACGCGGCCCGTTCGCTGGGACGGTCGCTGCGGATCATCAAGGCCGAGACCAAGAGCCTGCAGGACGACGACCGCGACCTCGCCGAGAAGGCCGACGCGCAGGCCGGCTACCAGCCGCTGCCGCCGCACGCCGGGCAGCAGGCGCCGTACGCCGGCCAGCCGCAGCAGGCCCCGTACCAGCAGACCCCGCCGCAGCAGCCGGTCGTCGACCCGGTGCACCGCGTCCGCGACAACTGACCGAAGGGCCCCACCACCGTGGCCTTCGCACTGCGTAAACGCGGCCCAAAGGCGTTCGAGCGGGCCGCCGACGGCTCGATGACGCTCATCGAGCACGTCCGCGAACTGCGTAACCGGCTGTTCCGCGCGTCCGTGGCGATCCTCGTCGGGTTCGGCTTCGGTTTCTGGTTGGCCAAGCCGGTGCTGCACCTGCTCCAGCAGCCCTACTGTGACCTGCCGCAGGCCAGATATGTCGACGGCAAGTGCGAGTTCGTGCAGCTCGGCCCGGCCGACCTGTTCCTGCTCAACCTGAAGGTCGCGCTCTGGGTCGGGTTGATCGTGGCCGCGCCGATCTGGCTGTACCAGCTCTGGGCGTTCATCGCGCCCGGCCTGCACCGGCACGAGCGGCGCTACGCGTACTTCTTCACCGCCCTCGCCGCGCCGCTGTTCGCGGCCGGTGCGGTGCTGGCGTACTTCGTCACGGCCAAGGGCCTGGAGTTCCTGCTCAGCATCTCGGACAGCGAGATCAGCACGACACTGGAGATCACCAAGTACATCTCCTTCGTCACCAACCTGATCCTGTTGTTCGGTGTGGCCTTCGAGTTCCCGCTCGTCGTGCTGATGCTCAACTTCGTGGGCATCGCCAGCGCGAAACGGTTGCTCAGCTGGTGGCGGGTGGCGATCTTCGTGTTCTTCGCCTTCTCCGCCGTGGTCACCCCCACCCCGGACCCGTTCGGGATGACCGCCCTGGCGATCTGCCTCTCCGCGCTGTACTTCGGCGCGGTGGGCATCGCCTTCCTCAACGACAAGCGGCGTGGGCGGGGCAAGGAGATCTACGCCGGCATCGACGACGACGAGGTGTCGCCGCTGGAGTTCGACGCGGACCCGGTCGTGGCCGGGCAGCGGGTCGACTCGGCAGCGCCGATCGGCGTACCCGAACCGGTCGCCCCACCGGCACCGATCGAACGCCGCTACGACGACATGACCTGACGGTCGCGCACCACCCGTTCTGCCGACGCCGCCCCCATTGACCGGGGGCGGCGTCGCTGCATCACCACGCGCGCCGGCAGCGGAACTGATGGTGACGGCACCTGCCCCTGGTGAACGGCTGGTGTCCGACCGGTACGGTGCTGCCCGTGACCGCAGACGATCACCTGCCCGGCCCGGTCGCCGTGCTCGTCAACCCGACCGCCGGCCGGGGACGGCACCGCGCGCTGCTGCCCCGGCTGCTCGACGGGTTGGCCGCCGCCGGCCGGCCGGTCCGGCTGCTGCCGGCGTCCAGCCCCGCCGAGGCGGAGGCGGCGTGCCGGGCCGCCGTCGCCGAGGGCGCTGGCGCGTTGGTGGCGGTCGGTGGGGACGGCACCGTGCACCGGGCGTTGCAGGCCGTCGCCGGCACCGATGTACCGTTCGGGCCGATCCCGGCCGGCACCGGCAACGACTTCGCCCTGGACACCGGCTTTCCGGCCGACCCCCTCGCGGCGGCGGCGGTGATCGCCGAGGCGGTGCGCGACGGGCGCAGCCAACCGGTCGACCTGGCCCGGATGGTCGCCGTCGACGGCGCCGAGCGTTGGTACGGGGCGGTCCTCGCGGCCGGGTTCGACGCGATCGTCAACGAGCGGGCCAACCGGATGCGCTGGCCCCGCGGTCCGCGCCGGTACGACCTGGCGATCCTGGTCGAGCTGGCCCGGCTGCGCCCCCGCCGCTACACGCTGCGCCTCGACGGGGTGCCGCACGACCTGGACGCGGTGCTCGTGGCGGTGGGCAACTGCCCCACCTACGGCGGTGGGATGCGGATCTGCCCCGACGCGGACCCGACCGACGGGCTGCTCGACGTGGTGGTGGCGGGTCGGGTCAACCGGAGGACCCTGGTCCGGGTGAAGCCACGCATCTACCAGGGCACCCACGTCAGCCACCCGCTGGTGCGCAGTTTCCGGGCCCGCACCGTCGAATTGGCAGCCGAGGGCATCACCTCGTACGCCGACGGGGAACGCTCCCTGGAACTGCCGGTGACGATCAGCGCCGTTCCGGGCGCCCTGCGGCTGCTGCGTTGACCCGTACCGCGCCGATGCTCGCCGCGATGACCAGCACGATGGCGGCGCACTCCAGCACTGTCAGCGCCTGCCGCAGCACCAGCCACCCGGCGAGCGTGGCGACGGCCGGGCCGAGGCTCATCAGCACCGCGAAGGTGGCGGTGGGCATCCGCCGCAGCGCCAGCAGCTCCAGGGTGTAGGGCAACCCGGAGGCGAGCACCGCGAGGGCGGTGCCCAGCGCCAGCACCTGCGGGTCGAGCAGCACCGCGCCGCCGTCGACGATGCCCAGCGGCAGGGTGACCAGCGCGGCGAGGGCCAGCGCCAGGGCCAGCCCGTCCGCGCCGGGAAAGCGGCCGCCGACCCGGGCGCTCAGCACGATGTACGCGGCCCACATGGCGCCCGCGCCGAAGGCGAAGGCCACTCCGGCGGGGTTCAGCCGGTCGAAGCCGCCCTGCCCGAGCAGCGCCACCCCGGCCAGCGCCAGCCCCGCCCAGGCCCAACTGGCCAGTCGTCGGGCGGTCAACACCGACAGCGCCAGCGGGCCGAGCACCTCGAGCGTCACCGTCAGGCCCAGCGGGATGCGTTCGATGGCCTGGTAGAACAGCGAGTTCATGCCGGCCAACGCCAGCCCGAACGCGCCGGCCGCGAGCCAGGCCGACCGGTCGTGCCCGCGCAGGCGGGGACGGCACACGACGAGCAGCAGCACCGCCGAGATGGTCAGCCGCAGTGTCACCGCGCCGGCCACCCCGGTACGCGGGAAGAGCAACGCGGCCACTGCGGAACCGAACTGCACCGACAGCGCCCCACCGAGCACCAGCCCCACGGCGGCGACACCGCCGCGCCGGGCTTGTCGTGTCTCGCCCGCGGGTGGCGTGGGCAGCAGGGTCTCCGTCACGGGCACGACGGTAGGCGGTCCTCGTCGGCCACTGTGCGGCGGCGTCCACCGGCGTGGCCGAGGCAACCGCAGGTCAGCCGGGCAGGGCGAGGTCGAGCACCGCGCCCAGCCCGTTCTCCCGGCCCGGCTCGGCTGCCGGGAGCACCAGCACCGAGCAGCCGGCGGCCACCGCGCCCGCGTCCGCCGGGGTGTCACCGACCATCAGGGTCTGCTCCGGGTCGACGCCCAGCATGCCGCAGGCACGCCAGAAGATCGCCGGGTCGGGTTTGCAGCGCCCCACCTCGTACGAGAGCACGAACGCGCCGACCAGGTCGGTCAGCCCCCAGGTGTCGAAGTGTGGTCGTAGGTCGAAGCCGATGTTGCTGACCACTGCCACCGGCACCCCGGCGTCGCGCAGTGCGGTCAGGGTGGCGGCGGTGTCGGCGTACGGTAGCCACCCCTCGGCGGTCAGCAGCCGCTCGTAGAGCGCGTCGGCGAAGCCGTCGATGCCGGCGTCGACGGTCTCGGCCAGTCCGGTGTACGCGCCCCGGTGGGCGTGTTGGTAGAGGTCCCGGTCGGCCCACAGTTCGGCGAGTCGGGGTGGCACCCGCGCCGGAAGTGGCCCGCCGGCCCGGCCGGCGGTCAGCAGTCGGTCGGCCAGCGAGGTGGCGCGGACCCGGTTCAGGGTGACGCCGCACGCCGCCGCGGCTTCCAGCACCCACCGCTGGGGGTCCTCCACCTGGGCGAGGGTGCCGTGGAAGTCGAAGAGCACCGCTTTGACAGGGCGTCGGGACGCCCGGCGGGCGGCGGGCGCCTCGGCGGTGCCCGGCGGACTGGTCTGGGGCGGTTCGGCATGGTCCGGCACGCCGTGCACCCTACCGACCGCCTCCGACCGCACCGCCGGACGGCCTTGTGCGGTGACGTGACTCGGCACGCACTAATCTTGGAGCCATGTCGAGCCCCGCCGAGCGGTACGCAGCGGCGCGCCGCAAGGCCGCACAAGCCGCACAGTTTCCGGCGCTGGACGAGTTCGCCCTCGAGTTGGGGTTCGACCTCGACGACTTCCAGCGGGAGGCGTGTCAGTCGCTGGAGCGGGGCAGCGGTGTGCTGGTCTGCGCTCCCACCGGCGCGGGTAAGACGGTGGTCGGGGAGTTCGCCGTCCACCTGGCGTTGCGCGGGCGGCCCGACGACCCGGCGCCCGCCGCCGACGCGACGACCCCACCGGCCCGGCGCAAGTGCTTCTACACCACGCCGATCAAGGCGTTGTCCAACCAGAAGTACCACGACCTGGTCGCCCGGTACGGTGCCGAGCAGGTCGGCCTGCTGACCGGCGACAACGCGATCAACGGCGACGCGCCGGTGGTGGTGATGACCACCGAGGTGCTGCGCAACATGCTCTACGCGGGCTCCAGCACCCTCCAGGGCCTCGCGTACGTGGTGATGGACGAGGTGCACTACCTGGCCGACCGGTTCCGCGGCGGGGTGTGGGAAGAGGTGATCATTCACCTGCCCGCCTCGGTCACCCTGGTCTCGTTGTCGGCGACCGTCTCCAACGCCGAGGAGTTCGCCGACTGGCTGGTCACCGTGCGCGGCGAGACCGCCGTGGTGGTCAGCGAGCACCGGCCGGTGCCGTTGTGGCAGCACATGCTGGTCGGCAAGCGGATGTTCGACCTGTTCCACGACGCCGACGCCGCCCGCAAGCACGACGTGCACCCGGAGCTGCTGCGGTACACCCGGGACACCGTGCGTCGCCTGGAGTTGGGGGAGGGGCGCAGCGCAGGCCCCGGTGCCGGCCGGCGTGGCCCGCGCTGGCGTGGCCCGATGCGCCCGGACATCGTCGACCGACTGGACCGGGAGGGTCTGCTACCGGCGATCCTGTTCATCTTCAGTCGGGCCGGGTGCGCCGCCGCCGTTCAGCAGTGTCTCGCCGCCGGGCTGCGGCTCACCTCGGCGGAGGAGCGGGCCGAGATCCGTCGGGTCGTCGAGTCCCGGGTCACCGCCATTCCGGGCGAGGACCTGTCGGTCCTGGGCTACTGGGAGTGGCTGGACGGCCTGGAACGCGGTCTGGCCGCCCACCACGCCGGCATGCTGCCGGTGTTCAAGGAGATCGTCGAGGAGCTGTTCGTCCGCGGCCTGGTCAAGGCGGTCTTCGCCACCGAGACGCTGGCGTTGGGCATCAACATGCCGGCCCGCTGCGTGGTCCTGGAACGGCTGGTCAAGTACAACGGCGAGGCGCACGTCGACCTGACCCCGGGGGAGTACACGCAGCTCACCGGGCGCGCCGGTCGCCGTGGCATCGACGTGGAGGGGCACGCCGTGGTGGTGTGGTCCCCGGAGACCGACCCACGGCACGTCGCGGGGCTCGCGTCCACCCGCACCTACCCGCTGCGTTCCAGCTTCCGGCCGTCGTACAACATGGCGGTGAACCTGGTCGGCACGGTCGGCGCGGAGCCGGCCCGGGCTCTGCTGGAGTCCTCGTTCGCCCAGTTCCAGGCGGACCGGTCGGTGGTCGGCCTGGCCCGGCAGGTGCAGCGCAACACCGAGACCATCGAGGCGTACGGCGTGGAGGCCGCCTGCCACCACGGCGACTTCGACGAGTACTTCGCGCTGCGGGTGGCGATCGCCGAGCGGGAGAAGGCGATCGCCCGGCAGGGGCAGACCCAGCGCAAGGCCGCCGCGGTGGCGTCGCTGGAGCGGCTGCGGGTCGGCGATGTGATCCGGGTGCCGTCGGGCCGGCGAGCCGGGCTGGCCGTGGTGCTGGACCCGGCGACCGGCGGGTTCGGTGAGCCCCGGCCACTGGTGCTCACCCAGGACCGGTGGGCCGGGCGGGTCAGCCCCGGCGACTTCACCACCCCGGCCGAGGTGCTGGCCCGGATCCGGGTGCCCAAGCACTTCAACCACCGGTCCCCGGGCGCCCGGCGGGACCTGGCCGCCGAGGTCAGCGGCACCGGCCTGGACCGGCATGGTGGCCGACGCGGGGGCCGCTCCCGCCAGGTGAGCGGCGAGGACCACCGGATCACCCAGCTCCGCACCGAGCTGCGCAACCACCCCTGCCACGCCTGCCCCGAGCGGGAGGAGCATGCCCGCTGGGCGGAGCGGCGTCGGCGGCTGGAACGCGACACCGAGGAGCTGCGCGAGCGGGTCAGTGGCCGTACGGGCTCCCTCGCTCGGACGTTCGACCGGATCGTGGCACTGCTGACCGAGCGTGGTTACCTCGCCCACGACGGCGCGGTCACCGACGCCGGTCGGATGCTGGGCCGGATCTGGACCGAGGCGGACCTGCTGGTCGCCGAGTGTCTGCGCCGGGGGGTGTGGAACGGGTTGTCGCCGGCCGAGTTGGCCGCCGCGGTGTCCGTGGTGGTGTTCGAGGCGCGTCGTGATGTCGACGAGCGGGCGTCGCTGCCGCGCGGGCCGGTGGCCGACGCGGTGGACGAGACGCTGAAGCTGTGGGGGGAGATCGAGGCCGACGAGGCGGCGCGAGGGCTGACCGCGACCCGGGAGCCGGATCTCGGTTTCGCCTGGCCCGTCTACCGGTGGGCGCGGGGCGAGGCGCTGGCCAAGGTGCTCGGCAGCGGGCACGAGATCGATGGTGAGATGCCCGCCGGTGACTTCGTCCGGTGGGCCCGACAGGTGGTCGACCTGCTCGGTCAGATTGCCGACTCCGGTGGTGCCACAACGGAGCTGCGCTCGACCGCGCGACAGGCTATAGCGGCCGTCAATCGAGGCGTTCTCGCGTACCACACGTCAGGCTGACCACTACGCCCAGTCATTTTCGGCTGTCGAATCGACGCAGCGGACCGTCACCGCCGCGGCACCCCGCGAATAGCCCGGGGGGCACTGTTGCGCCTGATCACAGCACCCCTGATCATTGCCGAGGCGTCTTGTTGACGCGTCGGTAACGAATGGGGAGAAAGACGCCGTGGCGGAGATCAATCACTTTGAGTACGGGTGGATCACGCCCGCCCTGAGTTACGCGCTGTCCGTGCTCGGTTCGATCCTCGGTCTGGTCTGCGCGGGACGCATCCGTACGGCCCGGACGAACCGTCAGCGGGCGTGGTGGGGTCTGCTGTCGGCCTGGGCGCTGGGCGGCACCGCCATCTGGGCGATGCACTTCATGGCCATGCTCGGCTTCGCCGTCGAGAACACCCGGATCCGCTACGACGTGCCGCTGACCGCGGCCAGCACGGCCATCGCCGTGGTGGCGGTCGGTATCGGCCTGGCCATCGTGGGCACCGGTCGGCTGAATCCGGTACGACTGATCGCCGGCGGCGTCTTCACCGGCGCCGGGGTGGCCTCCATGCACTACACCGGAATGGCCGCCATGCGCCTCAACGGCAGCCTCGGCTACGACACCGTCCGGGTCGTGCTCTCGGTGGTCATCGCCGTGGTCGCGTCCACCGTCGCGCTGTGGCTCGCGATGACCGTCCGGCGGGGGTTGGCGATCTTCGCCTCCGCGCTGGTCATGGGGATTGCCGTCAACGGTATGCACTTCACCGGTATGAGCGCCCTGTCGGTGCACCGCCACGAGCGGGCGGGTGAGGTGACCGGCGCCGGGGTGAGCACCCTGCTGGTGCCGATCGTGCTGGCGGTGCTCTTCGGGGTGGTCGGTCTGCTCTACGCGTTGCTCGCCGCCCCGACCGACGACGACCGGGCCGCCGCCGCGTACCTCGACGGGCGCCGGCTCGCGGAACCGGCGCCCTCGACGCCCACGGCCGCTCCCGACCCGGTCGGGTTGCGCGCCCGGTCCACCCTCGGCCAGCCGGGAACCCCGTTCCCGTCCCGCCGGGACACGCCGCCGCGCTGACGACGTGCGGCCGGCCCCGCCTTCCGCGCGGCGCGGATCAGGCCGGCCGGCGGCTGGGGCCGATGGTGAGGGTGACCAGCAACCCGGGATGGTCGGTCGCGCCGTGCATGGGCACCAGCTCGCGACAGCAGAGCGTGATGTCGGTGGTCGCCGTGATGTGTTGCAGCCGACCGTCGTCGATCCGCTGATGGCCCGGTGGTGTACAGGACCGCACGTCGGGGTCGTGCCCGGCGCGCAGGTTGAGGTCGCCGCCCAGCACTGTGGGCTCGTCCCCGGCGTCGCGGCTGATCGTCGGCAGGATGGTGTCGAGCAGGTGGTCGCACTGGGTGAGCGCGATGCGGTAGCCGGTGGCCGACAGGTGCGTGGTGCAGGCGAGCAGGGCGCCGTCGACGTCGACGCAGAGCCAGGCTCGTTCCTCGGGGTCCGCGAGGTCCTGGGTGGGGTGGGTTCCGGCGTACACGGTGTGCGGGGTGGCCGACGTCCGCACGTGGGTCAGCAGCCCGATGCCGAACCGTTGGCCGTTGCGGCAGCGGGTGTCGTCGCCGCTCGGGCGGTCGCCGGCGGCCTGGAACGCGGCCACCACGGTCCGGCCAGGGTGGACGGTTTGGAACACGCCGTGCAGGGCGGACAGGTCGCCCGCGCAGATTTCGTTGAGGGTGACCAGGTCGGGTGCCTCGGCGGTGATCACCTCGGCGGCCCTGGCCATTGCTCGTCCGGTGTAGCAGCCGGCGCGGCCACTGTTGCAGAGGTTCAGCTGGAGCATCAGCAGGACCGTGGGCTGCGGGGCGTCCGTGGCGTCGGCGATGACGGTCGGCGGCGCTGTCGGCCGGGTGGCCGGCAGTGCGGCGGCGGCGAGGAGGCAGCCCACCGCCAGGGTGCGGCGCAGGAACCGGTACGAACGGGCGGCCACACGGACTCCGGGGTGCACGAGGCGACAGTCATCGCCGAGGTACCAGTGATCCTACTGGCGGCCGATCGGCGATCGGGATCCAGAGCGGCGGGCCGAGAGGGGGCACCCGCGGCGGGTGCCCCCTCGGGTCGGTCAGTGGGTGCGGACCGCGACGGCGGTGTACGGCGTGGTGGGGGTCGGCGGTGTGGTGAACCGGGCGTTGGGCAGGTAGAGCCTGCCCAACGACTTGGCGACGGTGGTGGGCACGTCGAAGGTCGGGTCGGTGATGATGCTGGTGAGCGTGCCGGCGGTGCCGGTGTGGTTCAGCCGGACCACAGCGACCTGGTTGAGGCGGTTCTGCACGACGTAGAGGGTGCGGCCGAGCAGGAGCAGTCCGTCGCCGTTGGTGAAGGTGTGGCCCGGCACGTCCACGACGGTGCTCGCGCCGGTCGCCGGGTCGACCCGGTACAGCGTGCCGGTGGTGGACTGGACGACGATCAGCGCCCGGCCGTCCGGTGTGGTGGCGATGCCGTTGAGGTTCACGCCGGTGCCGACCTGCTCGTACGCGCCGGTCAGTGTGATCGTGGTGAAGGCGTCGGCGGGAGGCAGCGCCCCGCCGCGACCGAGCGGCAGCCGGTAGAGCACCGGCCGGTTCGAGTCGGTGAAGTACGCGGCGTCGCGGGTCAGCACGACGTCGTTGACGAACGTCGGGGCGGTGGCGAACTGGTAGCGGGCCAGGACTTCGCCGGTGCGGGTGTCGAGCACGCGCGCGTCGCCAGCCGTGCCGCCGGAGACGAAGAGCCGGCCGCGTGGGTCGACCTTGAGGCCGAGCGACGGCGTGCCGGTGGCCGCGCCGATCGTCGTGCCCCGGCCGGTGACCAGGTCGACGCGCTGGATGGCGCCGGTCGCGCGGGAGCCGAAGTAGGCGTACCGGCCGGCGGTGGCGATGCCCTCGGGCTGGAAGCCGTCGGGAAGGGCGAGGACGGTCGGCGGCCGCCCTGCGGGGTGCGCCTGCGCCGGCGCGACGGCGACGGTGACCAGCATGGCGGCGGTCAACGCGCCGCCGAGCGTGGTGCGGAGGGGGCGGTTCACTGTGCTCCTTCCGGGCGGAAGCGGCACGAGCCGACACGTCCGCCACGTTCACTGGGGCCAGGACCCTCCCCACTGTACGACCGCTGGCGGGCACCCGCCCGGCGTCACCGGCGCGGCCTTCGGGTGACCGCGCCGGTGAGCCCGTCGAGCGGGGCGGCTGTCAGGCGTTGCGGACCAGCCTCCACCGGTTGTCCGCGCTGCCGTTGTCGGAATCCTGCACGGCCTGCGCTCCCCAGGCGGTTGACCCGTTCAGGATCCCGAGCAGCTTGTTGCTGTTGACGTTGCGGATCTTGTAGCTGCCGTCGCCGTTGTCGACGAGGATCCACCGGTGATCGGCGGTGCCGTTGTCGGCCCACTGCAGGACCCGCGCGTTGTCGGCGGTGGACATGTTCTCCACGCCCAGGACCTTGCCGCTGTGCACGTTGCGGAACCGGACCGCGTTGCCGTCGGTGATGACCACCCAGTTGTGGTCCGCGGTGCCGCTGTCGCCCCACTGCACGGCCAGACCGCCGTCGGCGGTGGACATGTTCTGCACGCCGAGGACCAGCCCGGTGCCGACGTTGACCAGGCGGTAGCTGCCGGTGGGGCCGCCGCTTCCGCTGGTGTTCCAGTAGACCGTGTAGTTGTAGCCGTGGGCGTCGTAGAAGGGGGCGAGGTTCACAGTGGACCCGTTGGCGCTGGCGGTGAACGCGAGCGAGCTGGTGCTGGTCCGGGTGATCGAGGAGACGGTGAGGGTGGGCAGGGTGCTCAGGGCTGTGTTGCCGTAGTTGCCGGCCAGCACCGCGGGGCCGTACGTGATCGCGCCGACGTTGGCGTTGTCGTTGGCGGCCTTGATGGCGACCTGCATCGGCAGCCGCACGGTGATGGTGTCGCCTGCGGCCCAGGTGCGGGTGACCGTGGCGTAGCTGCCCGGTGTGGTGGTGACGTTCTCCACAGTGCCGTTGACGGCGATCGTCGCACCGCTGGTCCAGGACGGGATCCGCACCCGGATGCTCCATGAGCCGCTCATCGAGCCGCTCAGGGTCAGGGTGGTGGTGTCACTGACCGGGAAGCTGGTGGTCTGGGTGACGGTGATGCCGCGCTGCGTCCAGTTCAGCACCGACGGCGTGAACAGGTTCACGCTCAGCGTGGTGCCGTTGTAGAAGTAGATGGAGTCCATCAACCTCGTGTTGATCTCCAGGCCGGTGCCCTGGCAGCACCAGAACGAGTTGTAGTCGGTGCTCCAGGTGCCGCCACCCCACGCCGGGCCCACACCCCGACGACCACCCGGCCGCAGCGGGGTGAAGTAGGTGATGTGGCCGCGGCTGTCGGCCGAGTTCTGTCCGCCGATCAGGTGGTTCATCAGCGCGCGCTCGTAGTAGTCGAAGTAGTCCGCCCGGTTCGGGTCGAGCAGCCACAGCTCCCGGGTCAGTTTGAGCATGTTGTACGTGTTGCACTGCTCGCAGGTGTCGTTGGTGAGGTAGCCGGCGATCGCGTTGGGCGGCCGGAAGTGCTCCGCCTGGCTGTTGCCGCCGATGACGTAGGTGTGCGCGCCGACGGTGATGTTCCACGCGTTGCTGGCGATGTTCCGGTAACGGGTGGTCCCGGTGGCCTTGAACTCACGGGCCGCGCCGATCCACTTGGGCACCTGCGTGTTGGCGTGCTTACCGTTGAGCTGGTCCTGGCCGGAGGCCAGCGGGTCGAAGATGGCGGCGTGGTCGAACCGCTGTGCGGTGGCGAGCCACCGGCTGTCGCCGGTCTGCTGGTAGATGTCGGCGAGCACGTCGTTCATGCCCCCGAACTCGGTGCCCAGCATCGACTGCATCTGGCTGGAGCTCAGACGCGACGTCCGGGTGTCGACCCAGCCCGCCAGTGACAGCAGCACCGTACGGGCCTGTGTGTTGCCGATGTAGCGCCAGACGTCGAGCAGCCCGGCGAGGGTCTTGTGGATGCAGTAGTAGGGCACGTTGCCGTTGGACAGCGTCCGTGCCTCGAGCGCGCTGAAGTCGGACTCCGGGAAGCCGGAGAGGTATCCCGCGCCGAAGCCGGCGGCGCCGTTGTTGGCCTGACACTTGGCCAACTCGGCGACCATGTAGTTCGCCTTGTCCCGGCAGGTGGTGTCGCCCAGCACCGCGTACGCGTACGCCCACGCGCTCAGGAAGTGGCCCTGCATGTGGGTCCGGAACGGGAAGTTCGGTGCGTCCCAGCCCCCGTTGGTGGCGGCGCCGTTCGTGGACAGCCGGTGGTTGGCGCGGAAGTTGTAGAGCATCCGGTCGACGTCGACGAACCGCAGGTAGTTGAGCGTCCGAGACTGGTTGTCCATCCAGCGGCCGGAGGTCAGCCGCACCTGACCGAGGTCGAACGCGTACGCCGAGACGCCGATGTCGGACCGGACCGGGGGCACGACGGCGGCGGACGCGCTCCCGGGGGAGACGGCGGTGCCGGCCGCGGAGAGCGCCACTGTGGCTCCGGCGGCCTGAAGCAGGTGGCGGCGGCTGAGGGATGGGGGTGGCATGGGGAACCTCCAGGTGGCCGGGTACGTCGGGGCCGCCATCGATGGCGGGGGATCGTCGGCGGCAGAGGGCCGGCGACGGGTGCGGTGTGGGTGGTGGGACGGGGGCGCCGTGGACGCTGGGTGCCCACCCCTGCGCTTATCGCGGCACATCGATGTGATCGCTAACATAGTTGGTCGTTAACACGCCCGCAACCCCCAAGGCGCCTCGCCGACTCATCCCTCGGAGCGGCTGACCTGGCGTGCCGGGCTCAGATGGCAGCTATGGTCCGAAACGGACACCCGCCGGCCTTGCGACCAGTGGAGCGTAACCGTGCGTGACGGATGTCGAGGACTGCTCTTCCGTTGACGCTCGCCCGGCCGCTCAGTACGGTGCATCGTAACTTATCGATGTCAACGTCGATACATCACTGCTGCGATGTGGTTACGACTGTCATCTCGCACCCGCAAAAATCCAGGTCAGACGGGGGAGGGGTCCTCAGGAACAACCTGTTAGCGCTAACACGTCACCCAGTCAGGCATCGCGCACGGCGCACTCTCTGTGGGAGTAATCGTGAAGGTGGAAGATCGAACCACAACCCGGGCCACCCGCCGGGCCAGGCGGGTCATCGCCTGGCTGGCCAGCATGGCCTGCGTCCTCGCCCTGATCCCCGGTACGGCCAAGGCCGACAACCCCATCGTCCAGAACATCTACACAGCCGACCCGGCGCCGATGGTGCACAACGGCCGGGTGTACCTCTACACCGGACATGACGAGGACGGGTCCACCTACTTCACGATGCGTGAGTGGCGGGTGTACTCGTCCGCGGACATGGTGAACTGGACCGATCACGGCTCGCCAATGAATTTGGCGACGTTCGCGTGGGCGGACGCGAACGCGTGGGCCGGGCAGGTCGTTCCCCGTAACGGGAAGTTCTACTGGTACGTGCCGGTGCGCCAGCGCTCCAACGGGCAGATGGTCATCGGCGTCGGGGTGGCGGACAGCCCGACCGGGCCATTTCGCGACGCGCTCGGTCGGCCACTGGTCGGCAACAACGAAATCGACCCGCACGCGTTCATCGACGATGACGGGCAGGCCTATCTGTACTGGGGTAACCCGGGTCTGTGGTACGTGAAGTTGAACCCGGACATGATTTCGTTCTCCGGCAGCGCGACGCGTATCCCGCTCACCACGGCGGGGTTCGGTACCCGTAGCGGTAACGCGAGTCGGCCGACCCTCTACGAGGAGGGGCCGTGGGTGTTCAAGCGCAACGGGTTGTATTACAACGTGTTCGCGGCGGAGTGTTGCTCGGAGTTCATCGCGTACTCCACGGCCACGGGACCGACGGGGCCGTGGACATATCGGGGAACGATCATGCCGCGGCAGGGCGCCAGTTTCACCAATCACGCGGGTGTGATCGATTTCCAGGGTGGTTCGTATTTCTTCTATCACAACGGCGCACTGCCCGGTGGCGGTGGTTACACGCGTTCGGTCGCTGTGGAGAAGTTCAGTTACACCAGCAATGGTCTGTTCCCGACGATCACGATGACGAGTACGGGTGCCCCGCAGGTGGGCACGTTGAACCCGTACGTGCGGCAGGAGGCCGAGACGATCGCGTGGGGCTCGGGGATCGAGACCGAAGTGTCCAGCGAGGGCGGGATGAACGTCGGCTGGATCGAGAACGGCGACTACATCAAGGTCAAGGGCGTCGCGTTCGGCGCGGGTGCGACAGCGTTCAGCGCCCGGGTCGCGTCGGCAACCAGCGGCGGCCGGATCGAGGTACGCCTCGACAGCGCCAACGGCCCGACCGTGGGCACCTGCACCGTGGGTGGCACCGGCGGCTGGCAGACCTGGACCACCAGCACCTGTTCGGTCAGCGGAGCGACCGGCACCCATGATCTCTACCTGCGCTTCGCCGGCGGCAGCGGCAACCTGTTCAACATCAACTGGTGGCAGTTCGGCGGCACCGGCGGCGGCAGCGCCACCAACCTGATCACCAACGGCGATGTGGAGAACGGCACGACGGGCTGGGGTGTGCACGGCAGCGGAACGCTCGCCAGGAACACCACAGTCGCGCACGGCGGTACCGGGTCGCTGTCCATCACCGGCCGGACCGGCGCCTGGAACGGCCCCAGCCAGGACGTGACCAGCAAGCTCACCAACGGCAAGAGCTACACCACGAACGTCTGGGTACGAGCACAGGGCGGCACCCCGTCGGCGAAGGCGACACTGTCGCTGACCGCGAACGGCACGACGAACTACCTCCAGCTGACCCCGGCGGTCGGGGTGAACGTCAACGGTTGGACCCTGCTCACCGGCACCACGACCGTGTCGTGGAGCGGCACCCTGACCAGCGCCGCCTTCTACGTCGAGACGGCCGAGGGCACCGACAGCCTCCTCGTCGACGACGCCTCGTTCCAGTGACGGGTGCTGCCGGAGCCGTGCTCGGCGCGGCTCCGGCAGCACGGCGACGTGCCCGGCCACTGCGACGGGGCGACAGGTGCCAGGCGTGGTTGGTGACGACTTGACGAACGGCATGTTATCGCTCACAGTCGATGGTTGAGGGCGGCCGCACCTGTGGTTCACCGGGCGAACCTGCTGTGGCACCTCGACCCGTGACGTCCGCCCAGGGCATGCCGGACGTCGGGTCAGGACTTTCCCGCACCCGCTGCCGCGACGGCGACCGTTGCTGACGTCTCCGATGTCGCAGGAGCAGATTCGGGCGTGCGTCTCCATCGCTGCACCACCACAGAGAAGGAATCCGCATGAATCACAGAAGAGCCCTGCGAGCGGCGGTGACCATCGCCGTTACCGGCGCCCTCGCCGCCGGTATGACGTTGACGCTGACCTCCACGGCCAGCGCCGGCACGACCCTCCGGGCCTCGGCGGCCGAGAAGGGCCGCTACTTCGGCGCGGCCGTCGCGACGGGCAAGCTTTCGACCAGCGTGTACGCGACCATCCTGAACCGTGAGTTCAACAGTGTCGTGGCCGAGAACGAGATGAAGTGGGACGCCACCGAGCCGCAGCAGGGTCGGTTCAGCTACACCGGTGGTGATCGTCTGGTCAGTCACGCGCAGGCCAACGGCATGAGCGTGCGGGGTCATGCGCTGCTGTGGCACCAGCAGCAGCCGGGCTGGGCGCAGGGCATGTCCGGCAGCGCGTTGCGGAACGCGGCGATCAACCACGTCACGCAGGTGGCGACGCACTTCCGAGGCAAGATCCACTCGTGGGACGTGGTGAACGAGGCGTTCGCCGACGGCGGTAGTGGCGGGCGTCGGGACTCGAACCTTCAGCGCACCGGGAACGACTGGATCGAGGCGGCGTTCCGGGCGGCGCGGGCGGCGGATCCGGGTGCGAAGTTGTGTTACAACGACTACAACACCGACGGGATCAACGCGAAGTCGACGGGCATCTACAACATGGTGCGGGACTTCAGGTCCCGTGGCGTGCCGATCGACTGCGTGGGTTTCCAGTCGCACCTGGGCACCTCGCTGGCCGGTGACTACCAGGCCAACCTGCAGCGTTTCGCTGATCTCGGTGTGGATGTGCAGATCACCGAGTTGGACGTGATGACCGGTGGCAACCAGGCCAACATCTTCGGCGCCGTCACCCGCGCCTGCATGAACGTCTCCCGCTGCACCGGCATCACGGTGTGGGGGGTGCGGGACTGCGACTCGTGGCGTGGGTCCGACAACGCCCTGCTGTTCGACTGCAACGGCAACAAGAAGGCCGCGTACACCAGCGTTCTGAACGCCCTCAACGCCGGCCCCGCCATCCCCACGGACCCGCCGACCACCCCGCCGCCGGGAACCGGTGGCTGCTCGGCGTCGGTGTCGCTGAACTCGTGGACGGGCGGTTTCGTGGCCACCGTGAAGGTGACCGCCGGCTCCGCCGGAACGAGCGGGTGGAACGTCAGCGCCACGCTTGCGAGCGGTGCCAGTGTCACGAACACCTGGAGCGCGACGGCCAGTGGCTCCAGCGGCACGGTCCGGTTCGCCAACGTGGACTACAACGGCCGGCTCGGCGCGGGCCAGGTCACCGAGTTCGGCTTCCAGGGCACGGGCAGTGGGGCCGGCATCACGCCGACCTGCACCGCCTCCTGAGCACGACTGACTGACCGCACACGTCGGCCGGTGTGGGGGACCGATACTGGTCCTCCACACCGGCCGACGTCGTGTCGCGACGATCAGGTCGATCAGGAGTACGGAAGCCGCAGCACCGACTGATTGCCGATGCCCACAGTGGTCGGGTTGTTGCCGATAGCCGACCACACCTCCACCCGGACCGTGCCGTTGCTCAGCGCGCCCAACGTGCCGGTGGCCGAGGACAGGCCGGCGTTCTGGGTGTAGTGCTCGTAGCCGGTGACCGGGTCGGTGGCGAAGTAACGCAGCGTCTCCACCCGTTCCCAACTGCCGTTGCCGGTGAGGTCGTAGGAGATCCGCACCTGCACGCCGTTGCCGACCGCCGTCCCGGCGTCCACGAACAGGTCGAACGCCGTCTGCCCGCCGGCGTAGGCGAGGTTGAGGCCGGTCGCCGTGAAGACCTGGGCGTTGGTGGGCGTACCGTCGTGGTTTCCGTTCGCCGCCGCGACCGTCGTCGTGGCCGCGCTACCGGCGGCGCCCAACCCACCGCCGGGCAACAGGTACCGCGTCGGGTTGCCCGGCGTCGGCGGCGGGGTGGTCGTCGGCGGCGGGTCTGTCGGCGTCGTCGGGGGGACGCCGCCGGCCGCGTTGCCACCACTCCAGGTGTACGCCCCGGTCGTGGCCGTCTTGCCGGCTCCCACGGTGAGCGTGGTGCCGTTGGAGAACGTCACAGTGATCGGCGCCGCCGTCGGGTTCGACGCCACGTAGGTGCGAGCCCCGTTGCGGGAGAGGACCGCGGACAGCGGATGGTTGCCGGTCACGGTCGTGTCGACATTGCCGAGGGCCGCGAGGTTGCGGATCCAGTGGAACGTGTGTGCCCGACTCTCGCCCTCCTCCGGGGTGTAGCCCGGGTTCGCGCGGAGGTTCGCCAGTGCCGTGTCGGGGTCGCCGAGGGCCTGGAACTGCCAGAGGATGTCCTGCCACACTGTCGGTTGTCCGCCGTTGTTGCGGACGAGCTCGGCGTAGTTGGTCCGCACGTACGCCGGGTTGTTGCCCAGGTAGAGGTGACCGCCGGTGACCGGGAGCAGGTTGATGCCCTGGATCATCTCCGGCTCGCCACTGAACCAGGTGGCGTACGCGCCGCCGTCGCCCCAGACCATGCCGACCGTCGAGTGCCCGAACGCGCTGGGGAAGTTCTGGTCGCTGACGTCGAACCAGTACTCCTGGATGGCCGCGGCCTGCGTGGTGTAGAGGAAGACGCCGGCGTCGCGGACTGCCGTGTCGCCGGTCGTCTGCCCCCACTGGATCAGGGCGCTCGCGAAGTTCATCCCCTCCGACGAGGACTCCTGGTTGTTGCCGGAGCCGAAGGACCCGTGCCCGGACGCCCAGTCGTGGCCGGCGTAGATGTCGAAGTCCCGCAGGTACGGGAAGCGGGTGTCGTCGCGACGGTAGTTGTTGGCGTCCCGGATCAGCAGGTCGACCATCCCGCCGTAGCGGCTGGTGGCCGCCCAGGTCGGGTCGAACTTCGCCAGGGTCGCGGCAGCGGCGATGTAGTAGCCGTAGTGGAAGTGGTGGTCGTTGAGCTCCTGGTCGGACCCGTACGACGCCGGGTAGCCGATCAGGGTGCCCCAGTTGTTGTCGTAGTAGAAGACCCGGCTGGTCTTGCCGCTGGACGCGGTGAACCAGTCGGTGAGCGTGCTGCGGATCGCGTTCAGCGCGCTGTCGCGCGTCGTGACGTCGTTGACCTGGTCGGCGATCTCGGCGATCCGCGCGGCCCGGCCGAGCCCCTTGCCGGTCCAGTAGGTGTCGTTGCCACGTTGGTCCATCGGGTTGGCGCGGGTGGCGGCCAGGTGCCCGGTGAGCGTCGCCAGGTCGCCACCGCTGCCGTCGCCGACGGCCGGCAGCTCCGGCAGGATGCCCTGGAACTTCATGGCGGTGCGGAACTGGTTGACGCCGGTGAGCACCTTCATCCGGCCGCGCGCCGACGGGTAGGTCGGCGTGATCGCGGTGGAGCCGCTCAGCGACTTCCACTGGTGCGGGTAGAGGCTGACCACCGTCTGCGTGGCGGTGCCCTCCCGGGCGGTAGTGGTGAACGCGTATGTGGTGGTCAGGCCGCTGGTCGCGGGGTTGTAGGCGTACGAGACCTGGGTGCCGGTCACGTGGGCGTGGGCGTACCGGCCGTAGGTAGCGGCCAGCGCGGCGCGCTCGGTCGCGCTCGACGTCGGGGGCAGGAGGGCGACGGAGAAGTAACCGCGACCGGCCAGGGTGGACGAGATCCGACCCGACGCCACGGTCCAGCTGGCGCCGCTGGGCGCGAACCCGACGTAGTCGTGGCCGTTGACCCGGAAGCCGATGGTGGCGCCGCTGTTGGACCAGACGTCGGGGGTGCCGGCGGTGCTGATCTGCGCGTTCCCGCCGGTGGTCTGGAAGTACGCGAAGGGCAGACCGTGGCCGATGGTCGCGCGCATGGTGCGCGTTCCGTCGCTCCAGTGCGGGCTGACCGTCCAGTCCGTCCAGCCGTCGACCTTGACCAGGGGTGCGGCGAGCCCGGCCACACCGACCCGGATGTCCTGCACGTACGGGTAGTGGAACTCACCGACGCCGGTGGCGGTGCCGCTGATGGCGGGAGTGGAGTTGGCGGAGAAGCCGAGCCCGTCACCGAAGGTGTCGTACGAGATCGGGTGGGCGTGCAGCGGTTCGCTGAAGGAGCAGTCGGTGCGCTTCCACAGCAGGGAGGACCACCAGTCGTTCGTGGGTATCGGACCGGTGGGCGCGTTGGCGGTGGCGAACTGCCGGGGGTTGCTGGACATCGCGCCGCAGCCGCTGGGGAGCGGGCCGACCGGGGTGGTGGTGTAGCTGCCGGCGCCGACGGGTGCGGCTTCGGCCGCGCGGGTGACGGGGATGGCGAGGCCGCCGACGACCAGGGCCAGCGCGGTGGCGGCGGCCAGGGCCCATCGGCGGTGGGGGACGGGAGGTTTCATCGTGCCTCCATCGCGCGCGCCGGGTGCGGCCCTTGCCGGGTCCAGCGCTTTGCGTCTGAATTGGGGGGAAGGTCAGGTGAGAGAGCGCTCTCTCGGCAACGGTAATGGAGTACCGAGATCCCCGTCAATGTGTCCAACCCGTTGCGTGCTGATGTCGCTATTTGCCGGCGGCGGCACGGTCCCCCAGCGGTTCGCCCTCACGGTCGCTCACCAGCGAGTCCGGCACACGCATCCGCCACGCGTCGGTCACCAGCTCGGTCAGCCGGTCCAGGTCGACAGCCGCCAGGCGCAGCAGCACCAGGGGCAGGCCGTGGTAGCCGGGCGTGGTGAAGAAGATCTCGGGCTCCCCGAGCAGGAGAGCCTGCTTCTCGGCCTCGTCGCCGACGAACAGCACAGCGATGTCGAGCCGGATCACCCGAGGCTTGCCCGGTATCCGCTCCGGATAGGACCAGACGAAACCCTTGTCGGCCACCCGGAAGTCGAAGCCGTCACTGGGAATCTCCACCGTGTGCGGCAGGGCCAACGCCACCCGGCGTACGTCGTCCGCGTCAGCCACCGAACCCCCTCGCACCGCGCACCATCCGCATGCGCCGAGATTACGCGGTGGACAGCTCGACGGCTGTGGCGCCGACGATCGCCCGTTCGCCGTTCTCCTGGACATAGCCGACCACGCTCGCGTTCCGCGGATCGAGATCAGGTGGCGTGGCCAGCTCCATCTGCCCCCGCTCGGCGTCCAGGCCCACCGACCGGAAGGCGCGTACGACGTTGTCCTGCCGCAGCGTCCGCCCGGCGTTCTCGCCCCGGGCGATGTCGCTGGTCAGATCCCGTTCCACGACCGCCACGTGCAACACCGCGCGCTCCGGCGGCCGTTCGGCCCGGTAGTCCACCATCACCCGGTCATTGCCCAGGTTGGCGATGGAGAGCGTCAGTGGTGTGGTGGCGGTCGCGGCCACGGCGGACATGATCGCGCCGGCCGCCCGCCGGCGATCGGAACCGACGAACTCGACGGTGCCGTTGACGACCATCTGTGGGGTGTACAGACCTCGGGTGCCGAACGCGCGGGCGTACGCCTCCTGCCGCGCGGTGTACGCCGCGTCCGCGAACTGGTCGGGCCAGCCCAGGTCGTCCCAGTAGTCGACGTGGAAACCGAGGGCGAAGACGTTCTGTCCCCGGTCCCGTGCGTCGCGCTCGATCTCGCTCAGCAACTCCTCCGCGGGAGGGCAGCTGTTGCAGCCCTGGGACGTGAACATCTCGACGACGGCGAAGCCGCCGTCGGCCGATGGATTCGTCATGGTGGCGTGTCTCCTCCCACGGTCTGGCCGGCGGCGCTGCGTTCCCGTTTCGGCAGCGACAATGCGCGGGGCGCCGCGTCCCTGCCGGCCTCGCCGGGAGCGCCGCCAGGCCGGGTGGTTGGATGGTCGGGTGCAGTTCACCGTGACAGACGCGCCGGCGCGGGAGCGTTTCGAGGCGCGCGACGAGTCGGGCGCGGTCGTCGGGTTCGTCACCTACCAGCTGACCGGCGCGATCATCGCCTACACCCACACCGAGGTCGATCCGGCGTACGAGGGCAAGGGCGTCGGGTCGACGCTGGCGCGGGCCGTGCTGGACGACGCCCGGGGCAAGGGTCGGACCGTCGTGCCGATCTGCCCGTTCATCGCCGACTGGGTGGTCAAGCACCCGGAGTACGAGAGCATCGTGGTCCGGTCCACCCGCAAGATCAAATAAGCGCGCGCCGCCGGGCGTTGTCAGGCGTCCGGTAGGAGCGTGGCGGCGAGGGTGCGGGCGGTCGCGGTCAGGGTGTCGATGTCCAGCCCGGTCCGCCCCATGAACACCAGCCCCTGCTGCGCGGCGAGCAGCGCGCGCGCCGTCTCCACCGGGTCGGCGTCGCGCGGTAGGTCACCCTCGTCCTGGGCCCGCCCGACGCTCTCGGCGACCAGGGCGGTTGTCGCCTCGTAGGTGCGCCGCGCCTCGGCGAGAACGTCGGGGTCGCTGGTGGCGAGTTCGTACGTGCTGTTGGCCATGAGGCAACCGCGCCGAGCGGCGGCTCCGCCCGGGTCGTTCACCGGCGCCATGACGAACGCGCGCAGCGCGTCCAGGGCGCGGGGAGCGGACGCGAGCATCTCGCGCAGGTAGCCGCCGCTGGTGTCGGTGTATTCCCGCAGCGCCCGCAGGAACAACCGGTGTTTGTCACCGAAGGCGCCGTAGAGGCTGCCCTTGCCCAGCCCGCTGACGCGCACCAGGTCTTCCAGCGAGGTCGCCGCGTAGCCGGCGTCCCAGAACTGGTCCCGGACGGCGCGGATCACCTGCTCCTCGTCGAACTGTCGTGGCCTGGCCATGTGACCAGCGTAGCAATTATTGACCGATCGGTCCACCAAACGTATGGTGGACCGATCAGTCAATAACCAGATCGCCTGGAGGACCAACCCATGACACAGCCTCTTGCCGGCAAGGTCGCCCTCGTCACCGGCGGTTCCCGCGGTCTCGGCGCGGCCACGGCCCGCGCTCTGGCCGACGCCGGCGCGGACGTCGCCATCACCTACGTCGGCTCCGCCGACAAGGCCGCCGCCGTCGTGGAGGAACTGGAGGGCCGGGGGGTACGCGCCCTCGCCCTGCAGAACGACCAGGCGGACAGCTCCCGCGCACCGCAGCTGATCAACGACGTCGTCACCCGGCTCGGCGGCCTGGACATCCTGGTCAACAACGCCGCGATCTCCCTGGAGCAGGGCAGGACGGTCGACGACCCGGACGTCGACGTGGCCATCCTGGACCGGATGCACGCCACCAACTACACCGGCGTCATCGCGATCATCCGCGCGGCGGCGAAGGTGCTGCGCGACAACGGGCGGATCGTCAACATCGGCTCCGGAATCGGCACCCGCGTCGGGGTACCCGGCCTCGCCGACTACGCCGCGACCAAGGCCGGGTTGGTCGGCTACACCCGCGGTGTCGCCCGCGACCTGGCGCCGCGCGGCATCACCGTCAACATGCTGCAGGCCGGGCTGATGTTGACCGGGATGGAGCCACCGTCCCCGGACATGCTCAAGGGCATGGTGTCCAGCCTCGCGATCCAACGGGTCAGCGACCCCGCCGAGACCGCCGCGGCCATCGTGTTCCTGGCCAGCCCCGCGGCCTCGTACATCACCGGGGCCGTGCTTGACTCCAACGGCGGATACACCGCCTGAGCCCCGCCCCTCCGCAGCCCCGTCGGGAGACCCCAACGATGACAGCCGCCACTTTCCGTGCCCTGCACCACGACCGTGCCGCCGGCGACCCGCTCGTCCTGCCGGGCCCCTGGGACGCCGCCAGTGCCCGGGTGCTGGCCGACGCCGGTTACCCGGCGCTCGCCACCCCGAGCGCGGGTGTCGCCGCCTCGCTCGGCTACGAGGACGGCGCGACCCCGCCGGACGAGATGTTCGCGGCGGTCGCCCGCATCGTCCGCGCCGTGTCCGTTCCCGTGTCCGCGGACGTCGAGGGCGGTTACGGCCTCGCCCCTCGCGAGCTGGTCGGGCGGCTGTTGGAGGCCGGCGCCGTCGGCTGCAACCTGGAGGACTCGGAGGGACACGCCACCCTCAAGGACCCGCGGCGGCACGCCGACTGGCTTGCCGAGGTACGCGCGGAGGCGGGCGACGATCTCTTCATCAACGCGCGCGTCGACACCTTCCTGGTCGGGACGGGTGACCCGGCCGACGCGGTGGAACGCGCCCGCCTCTACGTGGCGGCCGGCGCCGACTGCGTCTACCCGATCCTGGCGCCACCACAGGTGCTCCCGCAGCTGCGGGAGGGCATCTCCGGGCCGATCAACATGGCCGCCGGACCGGACCGGGAGCCCGTGGCCGAGCTGGGCCGGCAGGGCGCCACACGCATCACCTTCGGCCCGGGCATGCAGCGGTACGCGATGGCGTCGATCGGCGACCTCGCGGCCGAGCTGCGCGCCTGAGGCTGCACGTCACTCCCGCGCTAACGCGGCGCAGCCGCGCGGCCTGGGGTTCCTGCAAGTCGGGGTGTCCGGGGCGGGTGGATGGCGCGGTTTCCTGAAAGCCGAGTCGATCACCGAGACGGTGGCGTGGGGGATTCTCGGCAGCTACGGGCGAGCCCCCGGCGCGCCGTCGAAGTGACGGCTGCCGGGGGCTCGAAAACAGGCGGTCAGGCCTGGTTGCCGTTCGGCAGCACTGCCGCCATCTCCTCGCCGGCGCCGGCGAGCACGCGCGCCTGCTGCGGCCAACTGGCCAGCCCCGGTGCGGCGCGCAGGCCGGCGGCCCGGATCAGGTCGCGCAGCGCCGGCTCGTCCAACTCGCCGAGCTGGCCGTACGTGCGCACGCCAGCGTGCTGCAACGCGGCCGCCATCTTCGGCCCGACTCCCTGAATCCGGCGGAAGTCGTCGGCCGGGCCCGTCGGGTCGGCGTCGACGCTGCTGATCGTCGTGTCGGAGCCCGACCGGACCGGAGGGGTCGCGGTGCTGACCGGCCGGACCGGAGGCGTGGCCACCGTCGACCGCTCGGCCTCCGCAGCGTCGACTGCGGAATCGGCCTGGGCCGGCTCGGCGTTCACGGAGTCGGCCTGCGCCGGATCGGCGGCCGACGGATCGGCGGTCGCCGGTGCCTCTGCCGGGTCCACAGTCGTGGCCTTGGTCTCCACATCGTCGGCCGCGCCGACGGAGGCCGGCGCGTCGTCGGCCGGCGTCGTGTCGGCGGGCGCGCTGTCGACGGTGGTGGCCGCGACCGGCGCGTCGTTGGCGGGCGGGAGGTCGTCCGCGGGCTGCCGGGGAGAGACCACGGCGGCGGCCGGGGCGGGCTGCTCGTCGACAGTGACCGGCTCGGGGGTCGATTCCTGACGCAGTTCCTCGACGTCGGACTGCTCGGTCGCCGGTACCGGTGGCGGGTCCTCGGTCAGCGCCATGTCCGCCGGGTCGGCGGTGTTCGGTGCGTCCGCCGGCACGGGCACCGGCGTGGGACCGTCCGGTCCGGTCACCGCGGCTGGCGCGCTGACCGTGTCGACCGGCACCGGCTCGTCGGCGACCGCGGCGGGTGCCGGGTCGACGGCGGCCGCGGGCCGGGCCTCGTCGGTGGTGGCAGCGGGCGTGGGCGTTTCGATGACGGCCAGGCCGGCGACGGGGTCACCATCCACTATCGAATTGCCCTGTACGCCCCGCCGGCCGCGCAGCAGCCACCCGGCGGCCAGGCCCAGCAACAGTGCCAGCACCAGTATCAGCGAGTGTCCGAAAGACCACGCCACGGCGAACCTCCCTCTCAGCTCGTTGGAAAAGTCACGAGAAAAACTCGCCGCAGCTTCGCACACGCGTGTTGCCGGCGAGAGAGAGGATCGGCCGACAGCGTTGAGGGTGGGCCAGCCACCTCAGTCGGTGCCTGCCGGGTGACACAGCGTCGCCCAATCACACCAGAATCCGACAGGTTGAGACGAGGACCGGAAAGACCGTGACCTGGCAGGGCCCGGACGCGATGAGATCGAGCCGGGTACGGAACGGACCTCGGCGAGACCGACCCGGCACAACCGCGCCGGACATGATGCGACCCGGGCCCGGCGAGGGACGCCGAGCCCGGGTCGGGCGATGCGGGGTTCAGTCTCAGTCACCCTCGTAGGTGTGGAATTCGTCGACGAACCGGCGCCGGAGCGGCGGCACCCGGCTGGTCACTCCGAAGTAGCCGCGCGCGCCGAGCAGCGCGAGCCGGCCCACCACCGGCCGGTACATCCGGTCGTCGCCGTTGGTGCCGCTGCGGTTCAACGACTCGGCGACCCGGGCGAAGCCGTACGGCGCCATCACCGCCTCGTAGTCGGCGACCGCCTGGAGCAGTGTCTTGTCGCCGGCGGTGGCGCGGCTGAGCTGCGCGCAGAGCAGGCGGGCGTCGCGCAGCGCGGTGTTCGCGCCCACGCCGCGACCCGGGGTCATGGTGTGGATGGCGTCGCCGAGCAGGGTGACGGTGCTGCTCTTCCAGGGCGGCACCGGCTCGGAGGTGGACACCTTGATCGGTAGGGCGCTGGCCGGGTCCGCGTGGGCGAGCAGTTCCCGCAGGTGCGGGTGCCAGTTCGAGGTGAGGTTCAGGGCGACCTGCACCAGGTCCTCGCCGCGGCGTTCCATGATGTCGGCCGGGAACCGGTTGGCCGCACTCCAGATGATCAGGTTGATGTTGTCGGTGGTGGTGTCGTGGGCCAGGCCGGGCCAGTCCCGGAGCCGGGCGGCGTCGGCCTCGCTGACGCCGGGCTTGATCGCACGGTCGGCGTCCCACTTGAACTCCATGACGTGCAGCACGCCCATCATCCCGCCGACGCCGAAGATCAGCGAGATGCCCTGCTGAACCCGCTCCGGAATGAGACCGCTGGTGTGCGGGGTCAGCGGGATCCGGGTGGCGATGTTGATCGTCCCGGCGTCGCGGGTGACGGCGTGCGGCAGGTACTGGCGGCGTACGGCGGAGTGCGTGCCGTCGGCCGCCACCAGCAGGTCGCCGGTGGCGCTGGTGCCGTCGGCGAAGTGCGCGGTGACCGTGCCGTCGTCGCGTTGCTCGTACCGGGTGAAGGTCTTGTCGAACTGCACCACGTCCTCCAGGCCGGTCAGCAGCACCTGGCGCAGCACCATCCGGGCCACCGAGTGTTCGGTGCGTACCGGGTCGGCGCTCGGCCGCAGCCCGAACGTCGCGGTCTGGCGGAGCCTCTGGGTGACGACGTTGAAGTAGTGCGGCGGCCGGGCGCAGGTGGCCAGGAAGGTGGCGAACAGTTCGGGGGGCAGGCACTCCCGTAGCGCCCGGCTACCGGTGGGGCCGATGCCGACCCGGTAGCCGAGCAGCCCTTCGGTGCGGTCGCGGTGTCGTTCGTAGACGGCGACGCTGATCCCGGCGCGGCGCAGGCCGTGCGCCAGGCACAGCCCTCCCGTGCCGGCGCCGATGATCAGGACGTGCGGCGGCGCGGCGGACATGTCAGCCGGCCGGGTGCGCGGCGGGCGCCTCGCTGCTGGCCGGTCGTGGAGCGGGCGCGTCGGCGCTGGCTGGGCGCGCAGTGGGCGCCTCGGCCGCGTCCCACCGGTAGAAGCAGCCAGCGATCGCGTCCCGGGGGGAGCGCCAGGTCGGCAGGTACGGCGACGTGTGCGCGGAGAGCCGCTCGTTGACCTGCTTGAAGAGCGGGTGGTTGCGGGCCGCCGCGAGCGCGTCCGGGTCGACGTCGTCCGAGGTCTCCAGCAGGTGTACGCACAGGTCGTGCAGGCAGTACAGGGATCGGTGCGTGACGCCGGTCAGGCCGGGGAGTTCAGTGGCGTCGGATTCGGCGAAGATCTGCGCGACCCGCCCCTCCGCTCCTGGGATGATCCGGCTGACGATCAGTAGACGACTCATGGGACCCCTTCCGCCGGTGGCCTGCCCGACCCCTCGGGGACCGGTGCCACGTGCTCTGTGCGCCCACCGTGCCGCAGCACCTGTCACATCACCGTCACGTACGCCGGGCGGTCGGTGACGGGCGGCGCGTCACGTACGCCGGACGGCGGGTGACGGGCGGTCGGTGATGGCCTCGCGGCTGGCCTGCCGGATCGGGGCGAGCGTGTCGTCGAGCAGGGCGCTCATGGCGGGGCTCGGCTCCAGCCGCAACTCCCGGCGCAGGAGGTCCCGGTAGACGTAGAAGGCGTGCACCGCTTCGAAGGCGTTGCCCTCGGCCAGGTGGATGCGGACCACCAGCCGGTGTGGTGTCTCCCGTAGCGGCTCGGCGGCCATCGCCTCCAGCGCCGCTTCGAGGGCCTCGCCGTGCCGCCCCGCGGCCAGGTGGTGCCCGGCTACCTGTTCCAGCATGTGCAGGCGCAGTTGGCGCAGGCGCTCCCGGTCCAGTAGCACCCAGTCGTCGTACCAGCCGGGGAGGAGGTCGTACCGCCCGGCGGCGAGTGCCCCGGCCGCGGTGCGGGGGTCGTCGCCGTCCCGGACCCGGGCCGCGGTGCCGACCAGGTCGTCCACGTCGAGCCGGACCGCCGGGCCGAGGCGTACGGTGTCGCTGGCCACTGTCATCGGGCAGCACGGGTCCTGTCGGAGCCGCCACAGGGCGGTACGTAGGGAGGACAGCGCCCGTTCCTCCGACGCGTCGGGCCAGAGCAGCCCGGCGAGCTGGCTGCGGGTGGCGCCGGGGCGGAGCCCGATCAGCGCGATCACCCGTTGCAGCCCGCGTGGCACCACGACCGGCACGGCCTCGCGGAGGAGTCGGAAGCCTCCGAGCAGGTGCAGTGAGACGCCCTCGTCGGGCGGGTCTCCGGCGGTCGGCACGGACGGATCAGCGGCCACGGCGGCACCCCCTGCGGAACGCTCGTCCCGACTGTCTGCTGTGTCCCGGATCGGTTGCCCGCGACGCCACTGTCGACCCCGCCGACGGAGGCGTGGTCGGGCGCGGCCCCGCCCACCGAGGCCGCCGGGCTGACCAATCTGAAGATTATCAATGATGGTCACGTTGAGTCAACGCCAGCGGCGCCGTCTATTAGTGACAGTCAACCCGAGATCGGTTCTGAACTGCATAAACATCAGCGAGCGGAGAGCGCTGGGCGCATAGCTGATACACAGGTTGCGTCAACGCAGCGTCACCGCCATGCGTCGCTGGTCGGCCCGGCGCGGTGACGCCGCCGTGACGAGGATCGGCGCATCGTGTCGGCAGTCGTCCAGCGCGTCCGGGGGCCACCCGTCGCCGGCCGGACGTCGTGGGGGGAGGCCCAGTATGGAGCGATCGCTGATCGTCGCGAAGGTGGATCCGACCGCCGAGGAGCGAGTCGCCGAGATCTTCGCCGAGTCGGACGCGACGGAGCTGCCGCGCCTGGTCGGTGTCCGGCACCGCTCGCTGTACCGACTGCACGACCTCTACGTGCATCTGCTCGAGACCGCGCAGCCGGCGGAGGGCGCGGTGGAGGCCGCTCGTGACCACCCCGAGTTCGTCCGGGTCAGTGACCGCCTGCGACCGTACGTCTCGCCGTACCTGCCGACCTGGCGCTCGCCGCGCGACGCCATGGCGCGGTGCTTCTACCGGTTCGACGCGCCGGACGCCGGGCGGCGGTCGTGACGGCCACCGCGCCGCATGAAGAGCAGCTCTGGTCCCGCTGCGCCGGATGCGCCAGCCTGCTCTACCGCAAACGGCTGCGCCGCAACCTCGACGTCTGTCCGGAGTGCGGGGAACATGCCCGACTCGGCGCGCCGGAACGCCTGCGCCAGCTGGTCGACCCGGGTTCCCTGCGTCTGCTGCCCGACCTGCTGCCGGAGGCGGACCCGCTCGACTTCGTCGACGTGCTGCCGTACTCGCACCGGCTCACCGGCGCCCGGGCCAGCACCGGCCTGGCCGAGGGGGTCGTCTGCGCCACGGCCACCATCGGTGGGCACCCGGTGGCCCTGGCGGTGATGGATTTCCGCTTCCTCGGCGGCAGCCTGGGCTGCGCGGTGGGCGAGCTGATCACCCGGGCGGCCGAACGGGCGCTGGACGATCGCACTCCGCTCGTCCTGGTCACCGCCTCCGGCGGGGCGCGGATGCAGGAGGGTGCGCTGTCGTTGATGCAGATGGCCACTGTCAGCCAGGCCATCGCCGCGCTGCGCGAGGCGGGGCTGCTCACCGTGAGCGTCCTCACCGACCCGACCTACGGCGGGGTGGCCGCCTCGTTCGCCACCAACACCGACCTGGTGCTCGCCGAGAGCGGCGCGCGGATGGGCTTCGCCGGCCCCCGGGTGATCCGCCAGATCACCGGTCGGGCCCTCCCGGAGGGCTTCCAGACTGCCGACTTCCTGCTCCGACACGGGCAGGTCGACATGGTGGTGCAGCGAAGGTCGCTGCGTGGACGGCTGGTGGCGCTGCTCGCCGCGACCCGCGCCGGCCGTCCGGCGCGTCCGCCCGTACCCCGGCAGGAGCCGGCGTCGCACCGCGAGCGTCTCGCCGACGACGGCCTGGCTCTCGCGCGGCCGGCGGTCGAGGGAGACGCCGGCACCCCGGGAGCGGGCGACACCCCGGCGGTACGCGACGCGTGGGACACCGTCCGGATGGCGCGGCACCCCGGACGACCGACCACACTGGACTACCTGGACTCCGTCTTCGACGGGTTCGTGGAGCTGCACGGCGATCGGCTCGGCGCGGACTGCCCGGCCATCGTCGGTGGAGTGGCGCGGCTGGCCGGCCGGCACGTGATGGTCATCGGCCACCAGAAGGGGCACACCACCGCCGAGCTGGTCGCCCGCAACTTCGGCATGGCCAGCCCCGCCGGGCACCGCAAGGCGCTGCGGCTGATGCGCCTCGCGGCCCGCCTCGGCCTGCCCGTGGTCACCCTCGTGGACACCCCGGGCGCCGACCCCGGAGTGAGCGCCGAGGAGCAGGGCCAGGCGGCGGCCATCGCCGAGAACATCCTCACCCTCACCGTGCTGCCCACCCCCGTGCTCGCGGTGATCACCGGCGAGGGCGGCAGCGGCGGCGCGTTGGCGCTGGCGGTGGCCGACCGGGTGCTGATGCTGGAGAACGCCGTCTACTCGGTGATCAGCCCCGAGGGGTGTGCGGCGATCCTCTGGCCGGACCGTTCCGCGGCGCCGCAGGCGGCCCGCGCGTTGCGACTGACCGCGCCCGACCTGCGTCGGCTCGGGGTGGTCGACGAGGTCGTGTCGGAGCCGACGAGCGCCGCGCACGACGACCCGGCGGAGACCGCCCACCGTTTGCGGGCGGCCCTGCTGGCCAATCTCCTGCCGCTGCTGGACGTGCCGCCCGCCATGCTGGTCCGCCTGCGCCGGCAACGCTTCCGGCGGTTCGGCGCGAACCGCGCCGGCGCCCGGGCGGGCCTGCGATGACCGCCGGTGATGGTGCGCTGTCGACAGTCGACGCGTCCGACGAGGTCGGGGTGGACGGCGAGGAGGCGCTGGCCGGGCTACGCCGGCAGGCGCAGCACCTGATCGCCGAACTGGCCGGGCCGGTGCGCCGGATCCGGCTGCGCAGCGGGCCGGCGGTGCTGGAGGTCGAGTGGCACCCCGAAGACGCGAGCCGACCGGACCTACCCGCCGTACCGGCCCAGGCGACGCCGACGGCGCCGCCGCCAGCGGCGATCCGGCCGCCGGTGCCCGGGCCCGCCGCGGTGCGGGCACCGATCGTCGGCACCTTCTACCGGGCGCCGGAGCCCGGCGCGCGGCCGTTCGTCGCGGTGGGCGACCTGGTCCGCCCGGGCCAGCCGGTCGCCATCGTCGAGGCGATGAAGCTGATGAACGAGGTGACCACCGACCGGGCCGGCCGGGTGGCCGCGATCCTCGTCGAGGACGGCCAGCCGGTCGAGTACGACCAGCCGCTCGTCGAACTGGACCCGGCGTGACGGCGCGGGGTGGTTGACCATGTTCGAGACAGTGCTGATCGCCAACCGGGGCGAGATCGCGCTGCGGGTGCTGCGCGCCTGCAAGGAGCTCGGCGTCCGGACTGCGGTGGTCTACTCCGCCGCCGACGCCGACTCGGCGGCGGTCCGCCTCGCCGACCAGGCCGTCCGGATCGGACCCGCGTCCAGTCGGCGCAGCTACCTCAACGCCGCCGCCATCGTGGAGGCGGCCCGGCAGGTGGGCGCGCAGGCCGTACACCCCGGCTACGGCTTCCTCTCCGAGGACGCCGACTTCGCCGAGATCTGCGCCGACAACGGGCTGACGTTCATCGGCCCCCCACCTGCGGTGATGGCCGCGCTGGCCGACAAGTCCTCGGCACGGGCACTGATGAGCCGCGCCGGCCTGCCGCTGTCGCCGGGCAGTGTCGCGCCGGTGCCGACCGCCGCCGCGGCGGCCGAGGTGGCCGAGGCCGTCGGTTACCCGGTGATCGTGAAGGCCGCCGCCGGGGGCGGGGGCCGGGGGATGACAGTGGTGCACACCCCGGGTGAGCTGCGCCGGGCGTACGCGCGCACCCGGGCCGCCGCGCAGGCCGCCTTCGGCGACGACCGGGTGTACGTCGAGCGGTACCTCACCGAGGCGCGGCACGTCGAGGTGCAGGTGCTCTGCGACGCCCACGGCAACGGCGTGCACCTGGGCACCCGGGACTGCTCGGTGCAGCGCCGGCACCAGAAACTGGTCGAGGAGGCCCCCGCCCCGGCACTGCCCGCCGCCGTTCTCGACACCATCGCCGAGACCGCGCTGCGGGGGGCGCTCGAGGTCGGCTTCGTCGGTGCCGGCACGTTGGAGTTCCTGGTCGACGCCGAGGAGAAGTTCCATTTCCTGGAGATCAACTGCCGGATCCAGGTGGAGCACCCGGTCACCGAGATGGTCACCGGGATCGACCTGGTGCACGAGCAACTGCACATCGCCGCCGGGGTGCCGCTGCGCTGGCGGCAGGAGGAGATCCGCCTGCACGGCGTCGCTGTGGAGTGCCGGGTCAACACCGAGGACCCCGCGCGCGGCTTCGCCCCCACCCCGGGACGGTTGGAGCGGTTCACCCCGCCCGGCGGCCCGTTCACCCGGGTGGACACCCACGCCAGCGCCGGATACCTGGTCGGCCCCTGGTACGACTCCCTGCTCGCCAAGGTGATCGTCTGGGCGCCCGACCGGGAGTTGGCCCTCAACCGCCTGGAGCGGGCCCTGGACGAGTTCGACATCGCGGGTCCGGGCGTGCACACCACCATCCCGTTCGTCCGGCGGGTGCTCGACGACGCCGCATTCCGCAAGGGCCGCTACACCACCGGCCTGGTCGACCGCCTGCTCGCCGCCCCGGCGCGGGGGCCGGCGGCCACTCCCGCACCGCGCACCGCGCCCGCCGCAGATCCCGACGCAACCCACAGGAGGACCCGATGACCGTCACCCATGGTCGCCCGATGACCGCCGAGATCACCGACATCCTGGTGGCGCACTGCGGGCTGGACGCCGACGCCGCGGCCCGGGCGCCCGCCGCGTCGCTGGAGGAGTTGGGCATGGACTCGCTCGCCCTGCTGGAACTGTCGGCGGTCGTATCCGACCGCTGGCAGGTGAGCATCCCCGAGCAGGCCGGGCAGCTGAGCATCCCCGCCGTGGCCGACCTGGTCGCCCGCCGCGCCGACCCGCCCGGGCACACCGAGAACAGCGTGGTCATCCAAGCGCCGCTGGGCCTGGTCTGGGAGGTCACCAACGACGTGGCGAACTGGACCGAGCTGTTCACCGAGTACGCCGTGGTGGAGATCCTGCACCGCGAGGGGCACACGGTGCGGTTCCGGCTCACCATGTACCCCGACGAGAACGGGGTGTCCTGGAGTTGGGTCAGCGAGCGCACCGCCGACCCGGTGAGCAGGCAGGTGCGGGCGCACCGGGTGGAGACCGGGCCGTTCGAGTACATGCGCATCCACTGGCGTTACACCGAGGAGGCCGACGGCACCCGGATGACCTGGACGCAGGACTTCGCGATGAAGCCGACCGCGCCGGTCGACAACGCGGCGATGACCGAGCGGATCAACACCAACAGCGTGATCCAACTCGCGGTGATCAAGGACCGGTTGGAGCGGATCGCCTGGCAGCGCGCCGACCAGGGCAGCACGACCGCCAGCGACGCGCCGACGGGAGCCGACGATGAGTGACCTGAGCACCCGCCCGATCGCCGCCCGGGACGTACCCGCCGACCGCCGTCGCGGCGGTGAGCTGCGGGTGCTGCTCGGCCCCCGCACCGTCGGCAGCACCTCGGGCTTCCTCGGGGTGGCCACCCTCGAACCGGGGGAGCGGATCGCCGAGCACTACCACCCGTACAGCGAGGAGTTCCTGTACCTGGTGCGGGGCGCGATCACCGTCGACCTGGACGACCAGCCGACGCTGCTGGCCGCCGGCGAGGGGCTGTTCGTACCGGTGAACGTGCGGCACCGGCTGCGCAACACCGGCGTCGAGCCGGCCGAGGTGGTCTTCCACCTGGGCCCACTCGCCCCCCGGCCCGAGCTGGGTCACGTCGACACCGAGCTTGTCGAACAGCGGGGCACGTCGTGAGCGCGAGGAGTGAGCCGGGTTTGCGAGCCCCGCAGTCGCGAACCATCGATGGCAGCGTGAGCGCGAGGAGTGAGCCGGGTTTGCGAGCCCCGCAGTCGCGAACAGAGGTGACTCGATGACCGGGCGCCGCACGGTGGTGACCGGGATTGGGGTGGTCGCCCCGGGCGGCGCCAGCCGGGACCGCTTCTGGAAGACCATCACCGAGGGGCGGACCGCCACCCGGCGGATCAGCTTCTTCGACCCGTCGGCGTTCCGATCGCAGATCGCGGCGGAGTGCGACTTCGACCCGGTGGCGGCGGGGCTCAGCGAGGCCGAACTGCGGCGGGCCGACCGGTACGTGCAGTTCGCGCTGGCCTGCTCCGCCGAGGCGGTGGCCGACGCCCAGTTGGTGCTCACCGACGCGGAACGGGACCGGGCCGGAGTGGTGCTGGGCACGGCGGTCGGCGGCACGATGGCGTTGGAGCAGGAGTACGTCACAGTGAGCGAGCACGGCCGGCGCTGGCTCGTGGACGGGGCGCGCGGTGGCCCGTACCTCTATCAGGCGTTGGTGCCCAGCAGCCTTGCGGCGGACGTGGCCTGCCGGCACGGGTTGCACGGCCCGGCGCAGGTGGTCTCCACCGGTTGCACCTCCGGTATCGACGCCATCGGGTACGCCCACCAGATGATTGTGGACGGTGAGGCGGACGTGATGCTGGCCGGCGCGGCCGACTCGCCGATCTCGCCGGTCACTGTTGCCTCGTTCGACGCGATCAAGGCGACCAGCCCGGACAACGACGACCCGGCCCACGCCTCCCGCCCGTTCGACGCCGACCGGCACGGATTCGTGCTGGCCGAGGGCGGGGCGGTGCTGGTGCTGGAGGAGGCTGGGCACGCCCGGCGGCGCGGGGCGCACATCTACTGCGAGGTGGCCGGCTACTCCAGCCGCAGCAACGGCTTCCACATGACCGGGCTGAGGCCGGACGGGCTGGAGATGGGCCTCGCCGTCACCGACGCGCTCAAGCAGGGCCGGATCCTGCCCGAGCAGGTCTCCTACATCAGCGCGCACGGCTCGGGCACCCGGCAGAACGACAGGCACGAGACGGCCGCGTTCAAGCGAGCGCTGGGCCAGGCCGCGTACCGGGTACCGATCAGCTCGATCAAGTCGATGGTGGGGCACTCGCTCGGCGCGATCGGGTCGATCGAGATGGCCGCGTGCGCCCTCGCCATCGAGTTCGGTGTGGTGCCGCCGACAGCGAACTGGAGCACCCGGGACCCGGAGTGCGACCTGGACTACGTACCCAACGAGGCGCGGGAGGTCCCGGTGGACGTCGCCCTCTCGGTGGGCAGCGGGTTCGGCGGTTTCCAGTCGGCGATGGTCTTCCGCCGGATGCTCGGCACGGTGGCGGCGTGAGTGAGCGTAGCGAGCGAACCATCAGGCACAGCAGCGTGGCGTCTCGCGCCGGCGCGGAGCGAAGCGGAGTGGCGGCGTGAGTGAGCGTAGCGAGCGAACCATCAGGCACAGCAGCGTGGCGTCTCGCGCCGGCGCGGAGCGAAGCGGAGTGCTGGCGTGAGTGCCGAGGTCGCTCGCGCCGTGGTCACCGGCATCGGGGTGGTCGCACCGAGCGGCATCGGCGCGGACGCGCACTGGCGCACGGTCCTCGCCGGCACCCGCCGGACCGGGCCGATCACGTTGTTCGACCCGTCCGGCTATCCGACCCGCTTCGGTGGGGAGGTGCCCGGCTTCACCGCCGACTCCTACGCCGACAGTCGGCAACTGGTGCAGACCGACAGGTGGACGCACCTCGGCTTCGCCGCCACCCGGCTCGCGTTGGCCGACGCCGGCCTGCCCGACCGCGCCCCCGACCCGTACGGCTACGCGGTGACCCTGGCCAGCTCGTCCGGGGGCAACCTGTTCGGTCAGCGGGAGCTGCAACGCCTGTGGGGCGGCACGTCGCGGACGGTCGGGGCGTACCAGTCGATCGCCTGGTTCTACGCGGCCAGCGTCGGGCAGCTCTCCATCCACCACCAGTTCAAGGGCCCGAGCGGGGTGCTGGTCGCGGAGTCGGCCGGCGGACTGGACAGCCTGGCGCACGCCGCCCGCGCGGTCCGCCGGGGCACCCCGGTGGTGATCGCCGGGGCCACCGAGTGCCCGCTGAGCCCGTACGCGCTCGCCTGTCAGCTGCGCTCGGGGCTGCTCAGTGACGTCGCCGACCCGGAGCGGGCGTACCGGCCGTTCGACGCCACGGCCAGCGGCTACCTGCCGGCCGAGGGGGGAGCGGTGTTCGTGGTGGAGGAACTGGGGCACGCCCTGGCCCGGGGCGCCCGGGTCTACGGTGAGGTGAGCGGGTGGGGCTCCACCCACGACGCCGCACACACCACGGCGGAGAGCACCGGTGACCCGGCCCAGTACGCGCGGGCGATGCGCCTGGCCCTGGACCGGGCGGGCGTCGCCGCGGCCGGGATCGACGTGGTGCTGCCCGACGCGCTCGGGGTGCCCCGCTACGACCGCAGCGAGGCCGAGGCGTTGCGTGCCGTGTTCGCCGACCGGCCGCCCCCGGTGACCACGCAGAAACCGCTGACCGGTCGGGCGTACCAGGGCGGCTCGGCGTTGGACGTGGCCACCGCGCTGCTCGCCTTCGCCCACGACACGCTGCCCGCGTCGGCGGGGCCGGACGAGGTGGCTGAGGGCTGCGAGTTGGACTTCCTGCGCGAGCACCGCCGGCCGCGCAGCCGGCTCGCGCTGGTCTGCGCGCGGGGCTTCGACGGGTTCAACAGCGCGCTGGTCCTGCGTGGGGCCGCGCCGATGAGGGGAGAGGCGTCATGAGCGACAAACGGGCCCGGGTGGTCTTCCTGGTACGGGTGCCGGTGCCGCGCACCGAGCAGTTCCTCGCCGCGTACGAGGAGGTGCGGCACCTGGTCGCTGGCGGCGTGCCGGGGCACCTGGTCGACCAGGTGTGCCGTTCGTCGACCGACCCGGAACAGTGGTTGATCACCAGTGAGTGGGCGAGCCTGGCCGACTTCGAGGACTGGGAACGCACCCCGGAGCACCGGGACCTGGTGCGCCCGATGCGGGAGTGCTTCACCGACGCCCGTTCGCTGCGCTTCCACATCCACGCCCAGACGCCGGCACTGCCCTGACGGCTCCGCGCCCGCCCCGCCCCGCCCCGCGCCGCGCCGCGCCGCGCGATCTTGCACTTACTGTCGCGACATCGGGGGCATTTCACGCGTCTCGACGACCGAAAGTGCAAGATCGGCGCGGCGGGGCGACGCCTGGGCTGCGCCGCGCGGGGTCGACATCGGGGCGGGAGCGCGTAGGGTCCTGGAGCCATGAAGGTACTGATCTCGGTGGACCTGGAAGGCATCTCGGGGATCGTGCATCCCACCGAGACGAATCCGGATCGGTACGACTACGAGCGCGGCCGGGCTTTGATGACGGCCGAGGCGAACGCGGTGATCGGCGGTGTTCTCGATGCCGAACGCGACGCCGTCGTGTGGGTCGCCGACGCACACGGAACGTTTCGGAACCTCCTGCCGGAGGACCTCGACCGGCGTGCTCACCTGGTGCGGGGCAAACCCCGCCCGCTCGGCATGCTCGAGGGGCTGGACGAGCACACGGATGCCGTTCTGCTCGTCGGCTATCACGCTCGGGCCGGTGCCGGCCCCGCCGTGCTGGCCCACACGATAAGTGACGCCATCCTCGACGTGCGGATGGCCGGACGATCGGTGGGCGAGATCGGCCTCAACGTCGCCATGGCCGGGCACCTGGACGTGCCCGTCGTCCTGCTCAGTGGGGATGACACCGCCTGCGCGGAGTTCAGTGAGCTGGTGCCCTCGGCAGTCACCGTCGCCGTCAAGCAGACCCTGGGGCAGGCCGCCGCGGTGGCCCTGCATCCGCAGGAGGCGCGGGAGCGACTGCGCCACGCTGCCGCCGCCGCGGTCGCCCGGCGTGCCTTGATCCCGCCGATGAAGCTGGCGGGGCCGTTGGACGTGGAGGTCGACCTGTACGGGCCGTACATGGTCGACCTCGCGGTTCTGGTGCCGGGTGTGACCCGCGTCGGCGGCGGCCGGACGGTCGCCTTCCACGCCGCCGACGTCGCCGAGGCGTACCGGCTGGTTCAGCTGCTCGTCCAACTCGCCAGCATCAAACCGAGCTAGCTGTACTGCCCAGGGACGTTGGTCGAGATTGTGTGACGACACGATCTGATGTCGTAGGTAGGTGAAGGCCTCCGGTTGTGGAGTGGAGCTGTCTAGGAACCGCTCCGGCAACAGGAGGCCTTCGTGTCCCACGCTAACGCCGCTTTGACTCCTCGTGCACGTCTGCGCCTGGCGCGTCTGATCGTTGATGAGGGCTGGCCGGTCGCCCGGGCGGCTGAACGTTATGACGTGTCCTGGCCGACTGCGAAACGTTGGGCGGTGCGGTATGCCGAGCACGGGCCCGCCGCAATGGATGACCGGTCGTCGCGCCCGCACCACAGCCCCACGAGGACAGCCCAGCCCGTGGTGCGCAAGATCGTGCACCTGCGGTGGAAACAACGCCTCGGGCCCGTGCAGATCGCCGGCCAGCTGGCCATGCCAGCTTCGACCGTGCACGCCGTTCTGACCCGCTGCCGGATCAACCGGCTGACACACATCGACCGCGCCACCGGCGAGCCGATCCGCCGCTATGAACACGACCGGCCCGGCGCGATGCTGCACGTCGACGTGAAGAAGTACGGCAACATCCCCGATGGCGGCGGCTGGCGCTACGTCGGCCGAGCCCAGGGCGAACGCCATCGGCGAAGCACCGCGCACCGCACCGGCGCCCGCAACACCCACTACGACCCGCGCATCGGCACGGCGTTCGTGCACACCGTCATCGACGATCACTCCCGCGTCGCCTACGCCGAGATCCGCGACGACGAGACCGCCCTGACCGCGGTCGACGTACTCCAAAACGCCGTCGCCTGGTTCGCCGAGCGAGGCATCACCACCGAACGCGTCCTGTCCGACAACGGCTCGGCCTACAAATCACACGCCTGGCGCGACGCCTGCCACCAACTCGGCATCCGCCCGAAGAAGACCCGCCCCTACCGGCCCCAAACCAACGGCAAGGTCGAACGCTTCCACCGCACCATGACCGACGGCTGGGCGAAACGACGTTTCTACAGCTCAGAACACGCCCGCCGAGCAGCCCTCCCCGCCTGGCTCCACCACTACAACCACCACCGACCCCACACCGCCACCAAAGGCCAACCACCCATCACCAGGTTGACCAACGTCCCTGGGCAGTACAGCTAGCGCGCGCGAACCGTCGGACTCACCCGGTGAGCGTGACGCCATCGGCCGTCCGGCTGGGGCCACGCGACGGTTGTACGAGGCGTCATGCCTCGGTGACGCTCCGCCGGATCGCCCGCCCGATCCTGCCCGCCGAACGGGCTGTCGGCAATCCGGCTGGCCGCTGCTTTTGATCCATCCATTCGCATCTAGCAATGGCCCTGTGGGCGTCGTATGGTTCCCCGCAGCACCCCGACAAGCGTACGTGATGGGCGGATTCGCCCTCTTTCATGCTGGGCGGTGAACGGCAGTGACGGCAGAAGATCCTACGGCGACAGACCCTGGCTGGGTGGATGAAGTCCTCTTCGGGGGCCACCCGACCGACGTTTGTCTCCGTCTGCCCGACCCCGTCGACCGGGCCACCCTGCATCGGTTGGTCTCCGCCGCGCAGGACCGGCTGACCGCCGCCGGACTGCGCCCCGGTGGCGCCGCAGCGCTGCGGTTGCCGCCGTCGCTGGCGTACGTGGTGAACCTGCTCGCCACCTGGCGCGCCGGGGGGCAGGCGATCCTGCTCGACCACCGGCTCACCGACCACGAGGTGGACCGCGCACTGGCCCGGTTGACCCCGCAGGTGGTGGTCGCCCCGGTGCGGACCGGTGGCGGCGCGCTGAAGATCTTCGTCGACGTCACCGAGGGCGTCACCCGGTACGCCGACCGGCCGGCGGTCAGCCGCCACGCCGTGATCCAGCTCAGCTCCGGCTCCACCGGCCCGTCCAAGGTGATCGGCCGCACCGCCGCCGACCTGGTCGCCGAGGTGCACCGCTACACCCGGATCGACGGGGTGGCGCTGCCCGGCGAGAGGATCATCCTGCTGCCGTCGATGGTGCACGTGCTCGGCCTGGTCGGCGGCCTGCTCTACGGGCTGCACGCCGGGGTCGAACTGGTGCCGCCGGAGCGGCTCAGCGGCGACGCCGCGCTGGCCGCGATCAGCGCCGGCACCACACCGGCCACCGTGCTCGGTGTGCCGTTCCACATCGGACTGCTCGCCTCCACCCGCCCGACCGGGCCATTGCCGCAGTTGCGGCGGATGACCACCGGGGGCGAGCTGGTGCCGGCGGCCGTTGCCCGGGCGTTCACCGACCGGTACGGGGTGCCGCTGGGCAACATGTACGGGATGACCGAGGTCGGGGTGATCGGCACCGACCTGTACGGGGCGCACCGACCGTCGATCGCCCCCGCGCCCGGGATCGAGGTCCGGGAGTCCGGCGGTGAGCTGTGGGTGTCCTGCCCGGCGTCGCCGTACGTCGGACTGAGCGACCCGACCCGGTGGTCCGACGGCTGGCTGCACACCCGCGACGCCGGCACCGTCGATGAGCACACCGGCCTGGTCACGGTGCGCGGTCGACTCGACTCGCAGGTCTCCGTCGGCGGGATGAAGGTCGACCTGACCGAGGTGGAGGCCACCGTCGCCGAGCTGACCGGGGTGGCCGCCGCCGTGGTGGTCTGGGACGACGGCATCACCGCGTACGTCCAACCCGACGGCCCGCTGTCGGAGGAGACGCTGGACAAACTCCTGGCCGAGCGGTTGGCCGGCTACAAACGGCCCCGGGTGCTGCACCTGCTCGATCAGTTGCCCCGTACCACCACCGGCAAGTTGGTCCGCTCGACCGACGCGCTGCGTTCGGCGGTCACCCCGTGACCGGGCCACTGCACCACCTCGACGTCGACAGGCGCGTTCGCGTGCGCGGCGACGGCCAGGACGAGGCCCCCGTCCAGGTGCGGGTGACCGACCCGCAGGTGCTCGACACCGGGCACCGGCCGCAACGGCAGCCCCGGCGGCGGCATCAGCCGGCGCAGCCCGTCGTCCCGCAACCCCCGCCCGAGCGCCTTGCCGACCGCCTCCTTCGCGGTCCACAGCCGCAGGAAGTCCACAGTCCGGCCAGCCTCGGGCCGATCGCCCAACCGGGCCAGCTCGGTGGGCGGGAACCAGCGGCGGGCCAGCGCGAGCGCCGGCAGCGGGCGGATCCGCTCCACGTCCACCCCGACGGCGCCAGCGCGGCGGGCGGCGACCACCACCAGCCCGGCGGTGCGGCTGACGCTGACCGCCAACCCGACGTCGTCGACCCTGACGACCGGCCGTCCTTCGCGGTCGTGCGTCAGCACCACAGCGGTCTCCGCGCGACCGAGCAGCAGCGAACCCGCCCGCCGCACCAGCACAGCGGCCGGATCCGGCTGACCGCCGGTGTCCCGGCCGACCCACACGTAGACGGTGTCCCGACCGGACACCGTCAACTGATCCACGCAGAGAGGGTATCCATGAGAGCCGAGGTCCGCGCCTTCGTCGTCGAGCAGCTCGCCGACATGAACTACGACGTCGAGGGGCTCGACGACGACACCACGCTCGGCCCGTCCGGCGTCGACCTGGAGTCTCTCGCCCTGGCCGACCTGTCCGTCCGGGTCGAGGACCGTTACGGCCTGACGTTCGCCGACGACGAGTCGGAGCAGCTGGCCCTCATGACGGTCGGCGAGTTCACCACAATGGTCGCCAACCGCGTCACCGAGGCGACGAGCGACAAAGCCTGATGAGCGGTCAGCCCGATCTGGGGCGAGCTGACCTGATGACCATGCTCGCCGAACTCACCGCGAAACCGGCTGCCGAGGTGTCCGACCGGATCGGCTCGATGGAGCTTGCCTGGCTGGTGCACCTCGTCGAGCAGCGCTACGACTGCCGGCTCGACCTCACCGACGACGAACTGGCCGGTATCCGTACCGTCGACGACGCCCTGGTGGTGTTCCGGGCGTCGCTGACCGCCTCCGCAGATGGTTGAGGCGCGCGTCGCCCAGCTCACCGGCGTGTACGCGGTCAGTGCCCTGGGGCGGGGCGCCGACGCGCAGCTCGCCGGTGCGCTGGCCGGGGTGCCGGCGTTCGGACCGGTGAGCCGGTTCGACACCGCTGCCCGCCGGGTCACAGTGGCGGCCACGGTGCCCGAGGTGGGCACGCTCCCCGACGAGCTGGCCGCCGCGATCGACGCGGCCTGCCGGGCGGCCGGCCTGGACCGTGCGCAGCGCACGGGCTGCGCCCTGCTGCTCGCCGTGCACGGCGGCCCGGCCCTCGGTGCGGGTCCGGCCCCCGCCGCCGGTGCAGGACCGGCCCTCGGTACGGCCCCGGCCGTGCTCGCCGGTCAGCTCGCCGCCCGATGTGGACTGTCCGGTCACACCCGGGTCTACACCAGCGCCTGCGTGTCGGCGAGCACGGCGGTGGCCGACGCCGCCGCCCAGATCACCCGCGGTGACGTCGAGCGGGTGGTGGTCGCGGCCGGCTACCTGGTCGAATCGGACCAGTTCGCGCTCTTCGACGCCGGTCGCGCCCTCGCTGTCGACGGGGCGGTCCGCCCGTTCAGCGCCGGCCGGCGGGGGTTGCTACTGGGTGACGGCGTGGTCGCGGTGGTGCTGGAATCGAGCACCGGCCGGCGGCGCGGCGTCGATCCGGTGGCCACAGTGGTCGGTTGGGGGCGGGCCGGTGACGCGTTCCATCCCTGCCAGCCGGAGCCCGGCGGCACCGGACTGGCCCGCGCTGTCGACGCCGCGCTGCGCCGGGCCGGGCTGCCACCGGAGGCCGTCGGCTACGTCAACGCCAACGCCACCGGTACCGCGCAGAGCGACGCCGCCGAGGCAGCCGCCCTGCGTCGGGCCCTCGGCGGGCATGGCACCCGGGTCGCGGTCAGCTCCACGAAGTCGGTGCACGGGCACGCGTTGGAGGCGTCCGGGCTGCTCGAACTGGTGGTCACCGCCCTCGCGCTGCGCCACGGCGAGCTTCCGGTCAACGCCGGCTGGCTAGGACCCGACGACTCCTGCCCCCTGAACGTCGTCAAGGACCAACCACAGAAGACGACGGCAACCCACGCCCTGACCCTCAACGCCGCCTTCGGCGGCGCCAACACCGCTCTCCTGGTCGGCGTCGGATGACCGCCCCCCACTCCCCGCGATCTTGCACTTTCTGCCCCGACGAATCCGACCAACCACTCGAAACGACGACCGAAACCGCAAGATCGGCGGGGGAGAGGGCGCGGGCCTGCTGGCCTGAGGGTGGGGACGTCGCGGGTGGGGCGGCGGGGGTGCCGGGGTTCGTGCACTCGGACTTCGCGCCGGTGGTGGTGGCCGTCGCGGAGCGGTGTCTGCGGCGGGGGTACGGGTCGGCGGGAGTGCCCGCCGGGGTGCGGACGGGGATCGTGCTGGTCAGCGCCAGCGGCGATCTCGCCAGCGCCCAGCACGTACGGGAGACCGTCGAGGCCGGCGGGCGGGTCGGCCCGCTGTTCTTCTTCCAGTCCGTGCCCAACAGCGTCGCCGGGCACATCGCGGCCCGCTGGGACCTGCGCGGCCCGGTGGTCTGTCTCAGCCCGACCGGCGACCCGTACAGCGACGGCGTCGCCGAGGCCGACCTGCTGCGCGACGACGGCGACGCCGACGAGGTGTTGCTGATCCTGATCGAACAGGCACCCGACCGGCCGACCGAGGCGGTCGCGGTGCTGCTGGGGGGAGGAGCACGACAATGAGGACGCAAGGACTGCGCGGCGCACTGGCCGCCGACACCGAGCTGGGTGCGGGCAACGTCCTGGCCCGGGTACTGGCGCACGGCGCCGACCCGGACGGGCCCGGCCTGACCTTCGACACCGCCGTCGACGGGCACCCGGCCGAGACGCCACTGACGCTGGGGCAGCTCGACGAGCGGGTCGCCGCCCGCGCCGCCTGGCTGCACGAACAGGGGGTACGCCCCCGCGACCCGGTCGCCGTCTGGGCCACCGCCGCCGCCGACATGGTGCTCAGCTTCCTGGCGTTGGCCCGGCTCGGGGCGATCCCGGCGCTGATGAACGGCAAACTCCGTCCGGAGATCGCCGCCGAGTACATCCGCCGCCTGCGGGGCGTCGGTGTGCTGGCCGACGACGCGCACACCGCGCTGCTGGCCGGGCACGACCTCGGCGTACCGCTGCTCGGCACCCCCGCGCAGGCCGGCGCTGGTGACCCGGCCACGGCCCCGGCGCACTACCGGCACCACCCGGACGACCCGATCGTGATCACCCACACCTCCGGGACGACCGGGGTGCCCAAGGCGGTGCTGCACTCGCACGCCAGCCTGTTCGCGGCCACCCGGCACCTGCTCACCATGCCGCAGGCGCAGGGCACCACCCGGATCCTCAACGCGCTGCCCGCCCCGCACACCGCCACGGTGCTGATGGTCAACCAGGCGCTGGGCAACCGCGCGCAGATGTTCCTGCTGTCCGAGCAGGGCGGCGAGCGGGTGCTGGACGCGATCCAGCGCTGGCGCCCCGACGGGGTGTTCGGTTTCTCGGTCACCTGGGCGGAGCTGGCCCGCTTCGACCTGTCCGGGTACGACCTGGACTCGGTACGGCTGTGGTTCAACACCGGCGACGCCTCGCACGAGCCGCACATCCGTCGCCTCGTCGCGGTCGGTTGGCACGACACGGTCACCCGCGACGGGGTGGCGAAGGTGCCCGGTTCGGTCTTCATCGACGGTCTGGGCTCCAGCGAGATGGGGCACTCCATGTTCCACATCACCCACCGCGCCGACACCGACCGGTACGGCCGCTGCATCGGCCGCCCGTACCGGTTCACCAAGGTCGCGGTGCTCGACGCCGACGGCGACCCGGTGCCGGTCGGCGAGGTGGGTTTCCTGGGCATCGACTCGCCGTCGCTGTTCCGGGGCTACTGGAACGACTCGGTCACCACCCACCGCTTCCGCCAGCGCGGCTGGTACCTCACCGGGGACCTGGTCCGTGCCGACGCCGACGGCCGTTACTACCACCTGGACCGGGCGGTCGACTCGGTCGACGCCGGTGACGGGCGGCGCTTCTACACCGCGCTGTCCGAGGAGCGGATCCTCGCGGCCTGCCCGGACGTCACCGACTGCACTGTGGTGATCGTTGCCGAGGCCGGCGTGGTCGTCACCGACGTGCTGCTGGAGTTGGCCGCCGGCGCCGACGAGGCCGAGGACCGCACCGAGCGGGTCCGCACCGCTCTCGGCCCGGACGTCGGCGCCACGCTGCGCCGGGTCGTGCCGGTGCGCTCCGCCGACATCCCGGTCACCGTGACCGGCAAGGTCCGCAAGGTGGTCCTGCGCGAGCGCTACCTCACCGAGGCCCCTTCATGACCGCATTGATCACGGGGATGGGTCTGTTCACACCGGTCGGGCGGGGCGTCGAGGAGACCTTCGACGCGCTGACCACCGGCCGGTCCGGGCTGACCCGCCCGCCCGAGGGACACCCGGTCAGCGAGTCGCTGGACGTCGCCGGCCTGCTGCCCGACATCGACCCGCGGACCGTCGCGTCCGGGCCGGAGACACGGGTGCTGGACCGGATCGTCGTCCTCGCCCTGCTCGCCGCCGCCGACGCCCTCACCGACGCCGGCATCGAGGTGGGCCGCGACGTCGACCCCGACCGGATCGGGGTGATCGTCGGTGGGGTCGGGGGGATGGCCACCCTGGAGTCGCAGGTGCTGGCCCGGGCGGCCCGGGGTCGGGCGGCGGTCAGCCCGTACCTGCTCACCGGGATCCTGCCGAACATGCCGGCGGCGCGGATCGCCATCGCGCACGGCATCCGGGGCTACAGCTCGTCGGTCGGCACCGCCTGCGCCTCCGGCGCACAGGCGGTCGCCGACGGGGTGCGGCTCATCGCGACCGGAGAGGTCGACGTGGTGCTCTGCGGGGCCAGCGAGGCACCGCTCTTCCCCACCTTCGCCGACACGTTCGGCAACGCGCGGGCGTTGGCGCGCGCCGGCACCGACCCGGGCCGGGCGAGTCGGCCGTTCGACACCTCCCGCAGCGGGTTCGTCCTGTCCGAGGGTGCCGCGCTGCTGGTGCTCGAACGCGCCGAGCACGCGGCGGCGCGTGGCGTCGTCGGGTACGCCGAGGTTGCCGGCCACGGCGCGACGACCGACGCGTACCACCCGACCGCCCCTCGCCCGGACGGCGCCGGCGCGGCGGCGTGCATCCGCCGGGCGCTGCGCAGCGCCGGTGTGCCGGCGGCGGCGGTCGGCTACGTCAACGCGCACGGCACCGGCACGAAGCTCGGTGACATCGCCGAGACCACCGCCCTGGCCGACGTCTTCGGCGTCGGCGGTGTGCCGGTCAGCTCCACCAAGGCGCTCACCGGTCACCTGCTCGGTGCCTCCGGGGTGCTGGAGGCGGCGGCCACCGCGGTGGCGCTCGGTCGGGGGCTGCTGCCGCCGACGTACCACCTCGACGATCCGGATCCGGCCTGCCCGGCGGACCACATCCGTGGCACCCCCCGCAAGGCCGACCTGGAGTACGCGGTCACCAACTCGTTCGGGTTCGGCGGCCAGAACGTGAGCCTGCTGCTGGCCCGCGTCGCCGAGCCGAGGGGGTGATCGGGGCGGCATCCCGGGCGGTGAGTGCCCGGACGGCAACACAGGGGGAATCGGGTGGGAAGGGTTTCAGGGGACATGGACATCCGTGGTATCGACCACATCGAACTCTACGTGGGGGACGCCCGACAGGCGGCCTTCTACTTCAGCACCGCCGTCGGCTTCGAGATCTGTGGCCAGGGTGGCCCGGAGACCGGGCTGGCGGGGCAGCGCACAGTGCTGCTCTGCCACGGCGACATCCGGTTGCTGCTCACCTCCGGGTTGAGCGCCGAGCATCCGGCCGCGCGGTACGTGCAGCGCCACGGTGACGGCATCGCTGTCGTCGCCGTCGAGGTCGACGACGTGTCGGCCGCGTACGCCGAGCTGGTGGGTCGGGGTGCGACAGGAGTGACGCCACCGACCACCCGCGCCGGCGCGGACGCCGAGGTGGTGATCGCCGAGGTGGACGGCTTCGCCGACGTGCGGCACCGGCTGGTGCAGCGCCGGGGTGACCGGGGCGAGTTCCTGCCCGGTGCCATCACCGCTGCGGCGTCCACGACGGACGGCCACCCGCCGGTGCTCGCCGAGATCGACCACCTGGCGGTCTGCGTGCCGCCCGGCCAGCTCGACGAGACGGTCCGGCACTTCGAAGCGCTGTTCGACTTCGCGCAGATCTTCGAGGAGCACATCGAGGTCGACGGACAGGGGATGAACTCCAAGGTGGTGCAGAGCCCGTCCGGGCGGGTCACAGTGGTCCTGCTCGAACCGGACCGCTCCCGGCGGCCCGGGCAGATCGACGCGTTCCTGGACCAGCACGCCGGTGGGGGAGTGCAGCACCTGGGGCTGCGCACCGACGACATCGTCGGCGCGGTGGAGGCGCTGGGCCGGCGCGGGGTGCGCTTCGCCGGCACCCCGGCCAGCTACTACGACGCCCTGGAGGCGCGGGTCGGCCGGGTGGACGCCCCGCTGGACCGGCTGCGTGAGCTGGGGGTGCTTGTCGACTCCGACCACGACGGTCAGCTGTTGCAGATCTTCGCCGAGTCGATGCACGTGCGTCGCACGCTCTTCCTGGAGCTGATCGAGCGGCGCGGCGCGCGGGGCTTCGGCAGCGGCAACATCAAGGCGCTCTACGAGGCCAAGGAACGGGAGTTGGCCGCCGTGGCGGCCACACCACAGGGGGTGGGGGCGTGAGCTTGACCGCCGAGGAGCAGGCGCTGCTGCCGTCCGACGACGACGTGCGGCACTACGCCGAGCACGGCTGGTACCTGTCGGGAAAGGTGTTCACCGACGACGAGGTGGACGCCCTCGCCGCCGCCGCGCAGCGCTACTACGACGGGGAGCGGGACCGGCGGCTGCCGGTACGCCCACCGAAGCTGGCCTACTGGGAGCAGTCCTTGGGCCCGGTGCAGCGGCACAACGACTACGTCCACCACGAACACGACGGGCTCGGCGCGATCCTGCGCAAGCCGCTGCTCGGCGCGGTCGCCGCCCGGCTCGCCCAGGCCGACGAGATCCGGGTCTTCCAGTCCACGCTGATCTACAAGCCGCCGATCTCCGGCGAGCCGAGCAACATCGTGCCCTGGCACTTCGACAAGCACTACTGGGCGTCCTCGTCGTCGGAGAAGATGCTCACCGCCTTCATCCCCTTCCACGACTGCGGGGAGGAGATGGGCACCATCACCATGGTCGACGGCTCGCACCGGTGGAAGGAGATCGGCGCGGACGACACTGTGGTGCGGCACTTCGCCGACCGGGACCGCAGCCAGCTGGAGGAGATGCTGGCCGAGAACGCCGCGTACAACGGCGCGGAGATCCGCAAGATCCCGATGGTGATCCCCAAGGGACACGTGAGCTTCCACCACTGCCGCACCTACCACGGCAGCGGCCCCAACGTCAGCGGTCGCCCCCGACAGGCGATCTCGCTGCACCTGCAGGACGGCGACAACGCCTGGCGGGAGTATCCGCTCTCCGACGGCACGCTCGCCGCGTACAACCACGACGTGCTGGTCCGCCGCACCCACGACGGGCGGCCGGACTACGCGGACCCCGACTACTGCCCGGTCATCTGGCGCCACCGCGCCCAGCAGGGAGGCTGACATGTCACGGTACGACTGGGGTAAGACGCACCCGGGCATCGAACGGTTGGAGCGGGCGGTGACCGACCGGCGCGACGCCGTGGTCAAGCACCCGCTCTACGCCAACCTCGACACCCACCAGGCGCTGGTCACCTTCATGGAGCACCACGTCTTCGCGGTCTGGGACTTCATGTCCCTGCTGAAGTCGCTGCAACGGCAACTGACCTGCGTCACAGTGCCGTGGATCCCGACCGGGCCGACCGGCAGCCGCCGCCTCATCAACGACATCGTGATGGTCGAGGAGAGCGACGAACTGGGCGGCGGCTACATCAGCCACTTCGAGCTGTACGTGCAGGGCATGGCCGAGGCCGGCGCGGACACCACAGCGGTGAACGCCCTGATCGACAGGCTGCGCACCGGCCGGCCGGTCACCGAGGCGCTCGCCGAGGCCGGGGTGCCGGCCGCGTCGGCGAGGTTCGCCGCGACGACCTGGCAGATCATCGAGTCCACCCCGGTGCACTGCCAGGCGGCGGCCTTCGCGTTCGGTCGGGAGGACCTGATCCCGGACATGTTCACCCAGGTCGTCTCGGTCAACGAGAGCAGCGACCGGCTGCACGCGTTCGTCGACTACCTGGAGCGGCACATCGAGGTCGACGGCGAACAGCACACCCCGATGGCCATGCAGATGCTCGCCGACCTGTGCGGCGACGACGACACCAAGTGGCAGGAGTGCGCCGACACTGTCAACACCGCCCTCGCTGCTCGGGCCCGGCTCTGGGACGACATCCTGGCCGCCATCAAGGGGCCTGCGTGACCGACGCCGACCCGGTCCGGCTCTACCGCACGGTCCGGCTGATCCGCCGGTTCGAGGAACGGGCGGTGGAGCTGGTCCACGGCGGGCAGATCGTCGGCGGCATCCACCCGTACCTCGGTCAGGAGGGGATCGCCGCCGGCGTCTGCGCCGCACTGGGTGCCGACGACGTGCTCGCCGGCACCCACCGCGGGCACGGGCACGTCCTGGCCCGCGGGGCCGACCCGGCCCGCATGCTCGCCGAGCTGTGCGGCCGGGTCACCGGCCTCAACGCCGGCCGGGGCGGTTCGATGCACGCCGCCGACCTGAGCATCGGCGTGCTCGGCGCCAACGCGATCGTCGGCGCCTCCGGGGCGATCATCACGGGCGCGGTCTGGGCCCACCGCCGCCGGGGCCGCGACACCGTCGGGGTGAGCTTCTTCGGCGACGGCGCGGTCAACGAGGGGATGCTGCTGGAGGCGTTCAACCTGGCCGCGCTCTGGCGGGTGCCGGTGCTGTTCGTCTGCGAGAACAACGGCTACGCCACCACCATGCCGGTCGCCGGCGCGGTGGCCGGCAGCATCGCCGGCCGGGCCGCCGCGTTCGACATCCCGGCCGTCCAGGTCGACGGTCAGGACCCCGAGACCGTACGCGTCGCCGCGTCCGCCGCCGTCGACCGGATGCGCGCCGGCGGCGGCCCCGAGCTGATCGAGGCCCGGACCTACCGCTTCGACGCCCACCACACCTTCGAACACGCGGTACGCCTCGACTACCGCCCGCCCGACGAGGTGAGCCGGGCCCGGGCCCGGGATCCGGTGCGCATCCAGGGTGAGCGCCTCACCGACACCGACCGCGCCGCCGTGGACGCCGAGGTCGAGGCGATCCTCGACGCGGCGGTGCGGTTCGCCCTGAACAGCCCGGAACCCGACCCGGCCGACGCGCTGACCTACCTGTACGCCAGCGGCCTGACCGCCCGCACCGGAGGTGGCTGAATGACCCCGCGCACCGGAGGTGGCTGAGGTGCCCCGACTGTCGTACCGCCGGGCCCTCACCCGGGCCCTCGCCGACGAGCTGGCCCGCGACGAGGCGGTGTTCCTGCTCGGCGAGGACGTCCAGGTCGGGGCGTCCCTGGTGACCACCGGGCTGGCCAAGCGGTTCGGCACCGACCGGATCCGGGACACCCCCCTGTCCGAGCAGGCGTTCACCAGCTTCGCCACCGGGGCGGCGCTGGCCGGGCTGCGGCCGGTGATCGAGTTCCAGATCCCGTCGCTGCTGTTCCTGGTCTTCGAACAGATCGTCAACCACGCGCACAAGTTCCCGCTGATGACCGGGGGCCAGTGCAGTGTCCCCGTCACCTACCTGGTGCCCGGCTCCGGTTCGCGTACCGGGTGGGCCGGGCAGCACTCCGACCACCCGTACAGCCTCTTCGCCCACGTCGGCGTGGTCACCGTCGTACCGGCCACCCCGGCCGACGCGTACGGGCTGCTGGTCACCGCGATCCGCCACGACGACCCGGTGGTGGTGTTCGCGCCGGCCGGCGCCATGGACGTGCGCGAGGACGTCGACGACCTGACGCCGGTGCCGCTGGGCCGGGGCCGGATCCACCGCTTCGGCGACGACGTGACAGTGGTCGCGATCGGGCACCTGGTGCACGACGCGCTCGCCGTCGCCGAGGAGGTGGCCGACCAGGTCTCGGTGGAGGTGTTCGACCCGCGCACCCTGTACCCGTTCGACATCGAGGGTCTCACCGAGTCGGTGGCCCGCACCGGACGCCTCGTGGTGCTCGACGACGGTAACCGTTCCTGCGGCATGGCCGCCGAGATCATCGCGTCGGTGGTGGAACGGGTCCGGTTGCTCGCCCCGCCACGCCGGGTCACCCGACCGGACGGGGCGGTGCTGCCGTTCGCCCCCGCACTGGACCGGGCCGTCCAGCCCGGCCGCGACCAGCTCGCCACCGCCATCCACCTGACCATGAAGGACGGATCATGATCGACCCGAACTATCAGTGGCCGGCGGCCGACCGGGCCTGGACCGACCTGCCGGAGCCGGCCCGTCGGGCCATGGTGGCCAGTGGGGCGGCGGCCTGGGAGCAGGTCTTCCACGGCCGGGCCACCTACAACAAGCAGTGGCGGTTGGCCCGCCCCCCGGTGCTCACCGCCGACGCCTGGCGGGAGCTCAACGAGGTCTGCGACCGGCTGGCCCAGCTCATCCTCGACGCCTGCCGTCGCCGGGCCGGCACCGCTGGTGAGCTGCGCCAGCTGCTCGGCGTACCCGCGGGGGAGACCCGACTGCTGGACGAGTCCGAGCCGCTGACCGAGGCGCTGCTGGCCGCGTACCGCCCGGACGTGATCTTCTCCGCCGGGGTGCCGAAGTTCGTCGAGTACAACATCGACAGCAGCCTCGGCGGCGGGTTCGACGCCGACACCGTCATCCAGCGGTACGCGCGCCTCTACCGGGAGCACGGGATCCTCGACGACCTGCCGGTGCGGGCCGCGCCGTCCCTGCTGGACCAGCGGTTCGTGGCGATCCGGGAGGAGCTGCGGCTGCCCGAGGGCGCCCGGGTGGCGCTGCTGATGGACTTCGACGGCGACTACCCGGGCCTCGACGACCCGCAGACGTTCATCCGGATCCTCGACCCCCTCGCCGTACGGGCCCGGGACTTCGGCATCGACCTGGTCATCGCCCCGGTGTCCACCGCCACAGTGGACGCCGGCAACCGCCTCGTCGTCGACGGCGCACCGGTCGACGCGCTGTTCCGGCTGTTCGTGCCCAACCGGGTCACACCGACCGCCGGCCTGGACGCGGTGGCAGTGGCCCTCGCCGCCGGCACCCTGCCGATGTTCGTGTCGGCGGCGGCCTGGCTGCTCGGCAACAAGGCCACGTTCGGTTGGCTGTGGGAGGACGTGGACGGGCTGCCCGCCGACGACCAGGCGCTGATCCGCCGGCACGTGCCGTACACGGTGCCGTTGACCGCCGCGGTGCTCGACCGGGCCATCGCCGAGCAGGCCACGTTGGTGGCGAAGCCGGCCGACGGTTCGGCCGGGCACGGTGTGCTGCTCGGCCCGGAGTTGAGCGCGGCGGACTGGGCCGACGGTGTGCGCGCCGCCGTCGACCAGGGCGGCGCGATCCTCCAGGAGTACCTACCGACCGACCGTGTGTCGATGGACTTCGTCCAGATCGAGACGGGCGAGACGGTCACCGCCGACGTCCCGTACTCGCTGGCCCCGTACCTGTTCGGCCGCCACGCCTCCGGCGGCCTGGCGAGGGTCGGCTATCCCGGCTGCGACGGAATCCTCAACCTGGCCCACGGCGTCCTCCTAACCGGAATCCTCCTAACCGACTGAACCACCCCCCGGGCCAATCTCCCGGTTGATCATGAGGTTAGCGGGGCTCTGGGTCGCTCCTGGCCTCGCCAACCTCATGATCACCCGGGTGAGGGGAGCCGGTGGGAGAGGGTGCGGAGGGTTTCGGCCGTTGCTATGGCGTCGCTGCGGGCGCTGCCGTGGCGGCCGTCGGTGCTGTAGAGGGTGGGGTCGGCCGTCAGGGGATGGTCGGTCAGGTGGACGTGGATCGTGTTCAGGCTCTCGGCCAGGTTTGCCGTGTGGGCGGACAGGCGGCGCATTCGCTCACCCAGACCGGGCCGGAGGTGTTCGGGGACCGCCGGGCTGTGCGAGACGTCGAACATGCCCACGGTGATCACCTCGGCGCCCCCGTCGCGCAGCGCGGTGATCATCGCGGTCAGCTCGGCGTCCACCGCCTCCGCGTCGTACGCCCTGTGGAAGGCGTCGTTGCCGCCGCAGACGACCAGCGCCAGGTCCGGTGCGAAGGCCAGCGCCGGGGCAAGCTGGGTGGCCCGCACCTGGTGCGCGCGCAGCCCGCGTCGACCCAGATTCCGGTACGCCAGCTCGGGGCGGACGACGGTCAGCTCGGCGGCGACCCGGTCGACCCACTGCACGTCCGGGTAGCCGGGTGTCGGCTCACACATGCCCTCCACGACGCTGTCGCCGAGCGCCACGAACCGCCGCCACGGGTGCCCGTGCAGCAGGTCGACGGCCTCCCCGGGGCGCAGACAGTACGGGTCCGTCGATTCGGTAAGCGTCGATGGCATGCCGGCACGCTAACCGGCCGGCGGGCTGCCCGGCCAGGCTCAGCCGGTCAACCTGACCTCGGCCAGGTAGACGTTTGTCCGCCCCTCGTGCGAGGAGTAGTAGCTCACCCACAGCAGGTCGTCGTGCCAGACCAGGCCGGGGTAGCTGGTGTCGCCGCCGGACGGCAGCGCGACCAGCTCGGTCAGCTCGCCCCGGTCCGGGTCCACGACGCAGATCGCGGTGCGGACCTCGCCGTCGTGCAGGCGCACCCCGGCCAGCAGCAGCCCGTCCGGCAGCCGGAGCAGCGTCGGCCCGCCCACCTGGACGCCCAGGTCGGTCCAGGTCCAGTCCCGGTACGGCGGCAGTGCCCGGCCGAGCTGCGCGCTCGCGGTGCCCGCGTCCCGCCGCAGCAGACAGAGGGCGGTGCCGTCCGGGGCGAAGACCAGACCGGATTCGTTGGGGTACCCGTCCTCGAACAGCGTCGGCACCCACTGCCGCAGGTCCACCCCGTCCGTGCTGCGGTAGAGCCGGGCGAACCTCGGCTCCCGGGTGGCGTAGCCGACGCCGTACATCGCGTCGTCGTGCCAGGCGGCCCGCCACACCCAGACGCCCGGCTCGCCCACCGGGATCGGATCGCCCCAGGCGTACCCGTCGGTGGAGAGCCAGGTCACCGTCTGGAACGTCTTGGTGGCCGCGCCGGTGGCGACCGCCGCCAGCAGTTGCAGTCGCCCGTCGGGTCGCGCCACGAAGCGCGGATCGCGCAGGTCGGTGCCGGGCCGCGCGATGACGGTCGCGGAGGTCCAGGCCCGGCCGTCGGTCGACGTCAGTACCCGGATCACGCCGTCGTCGCTGAGGTGGGTGCGGGCCTCCCGGAAGGCGCAGAACCAGCTCCCGGCGTACCGGACGAGGTCGGTGAACGCGCTGTGCGGCGCGCTGTCGCCGATCCGGCGCACGGCGGTGACCTCGGCGGTGCGGCGGCGGGTGGGTGACGACGTCATGCGCGGCGGCCTCCAGGTGCGGTGACGACGGTCGACGCTAGCCGCCCCGGGCCGACGCCCGCGCGACCGGCAGCCGAACGTCCGACGAACAACGTGGGGGTGCTGTCGGATTGGCGTCGTGGGCGTCACGGCGTCGGCGCGCTGGGGTGGGCTGATGGCACCCGTCGCCCACGATGGGTGGTGGGCCGACAGCGGAATCGATCGGCGAGGGAGGTGACGGCATGCTCGGTTCGTTCCTTCAGGCCCTCGCGTCGAAATTGGTCGAGGAGATCCTCAAGCTTCTGGTGAAGTGGCTGGCGCCGAAGGCGCTGCGGTCGGTGCCGCACCGTGCCTCGCCGAACTGCCCACGCTGCGGCGGGTACGGGGTGCGCCGGTGGGCGCCCGGCGGCATGTGGATGTTCCTGCCGTCAGTGCTGGCCTTCGCCTGGGGTTTCGGGTTCACAGTGCTCGGTGTGCCGGTGGTCGTGCTCACTGTGGTCGCCGTGCTGGTCTCCGACGGCGTCGGCGGAGTGCCGACCGCGCTGCTCGCGCCGCTCGGCCTGCTGGTTCCCGCGGCGCTGATGGTCGCGGGCGCGTTCGGCCTGGCCCACTACCACAGCTACCCACCGAAGTGGTGCGCCCGCTGCCACGGCCGGTGGCCGCGCCGGGAGCGGGACGAATACCTGCGGGCGTCTGCCCCGGTGGTGACCTGCGGCTGCGGTCAGCGGCTCCGGGTGCCCCGGACGGCGGCCGGGACGCGACTGCGGTGCCCGCGCTGCCGTACCGAACACGCCACCCCGGCCGCGGCCGGGCGCTGACGGGCCACGGCCTCTAAGGGGTTCAGCGGGCCACGCGGCGCTCGGCGAGGAGTTCGCCGAGCACCCGCCCGGCCCACTCGGCCTTGGCCGGGTCCCGATCGTCGAGGGTGATCAGCGCCTTCCACAGCGCCCAGCCTCGTCCTCGGGCCCAGGTGGCGTCGTCCAGACCGAGCGCGGCGCGGAAGGCGGCCCGGCTGGGGCCGTGCAGCAGGGTCCAGGCGATCACTGTGTCGCAGGCGGGGTCGCCCACGCCGGAGCAGCCGAAGTCGATGACGGCGGCGAGCCGGCCGTCGCGGACCAGCAGGTTGCCGTCCGCGACGTCGCCGTGGAACCAGACCGGCGGCCCGGTCCAGGTGGCGTCGAGGGCGGCCTGCCAGATGCCGGTGACGACGTCGACGGGCACCCGGTCGCGATGCGTCTCGATCGCCGCCCGGGTCTCGGCGTCGTAGGTGGACAGCGGACCGCCCCGCCAGGCGCTGTGCGGGCCGGCCGCCGGGCCGTCGGTGGCGTCCACGCCGCGTAGGGCGCGCAGGAAGGCGGCGAGGTCGGTGGCGAACCGGGTCAGGTCGTCGATTCGCTCAGCGTGGGCGGTCCGCCCGTCGATCCACCGGTAGACCGACCACGGGTACGGGTAACCCGCCCCGGGCCGGCCGTGGCCGAGTGGGGTCGGCACCTCCACCGGCAGCTGCGGCCCGAGCACCGGCAGCCAGCGCTGCTCCTTGGCGACCTGGAGGGCGTACCCGGCGCCGCTGGGCAGCCGCACGCTCATCTCCCCGCCCAGGTGGAAGGTGCGGTTGTCCCAGCCGTCGACAGCGACGGGGCGGATCGGCAGCTCCGCCCACCGGGGGAACTGCTCGGCCACCAGTCGGCGGACCAGCGCCACGTCGATCCGGTCGGCTACGACATCGTCGGTCACGGGGACGCCTGGCGGCGGCTGTGCGTTCACCGGTCCGAGCCTGCGGCAGCCGGGCATGCCCCGCAACGGGTTTACCGGGTGGCGACGGGGGTCGGCCGCGCTGGTGTATCCGGGCCGGATGTCCTGTTCAGCAGCGGGTACGCGGTGATCACCAGACACGCCGCCGCCATGGTCAGCAGGGCCGGGGTGAGCCCCAGCGCGTCCACCGACCAGCCGCCGAGCAGCGCGCCGACCGGCAACCCGACGAACGCCAACGAACCGGCGATGCCGATCACCCGGGTCTGCAACTCCGGCGGCACCCGCTCGTAGAGCGCCACCCCGAGCAGCGGGTTGACCGCCGCGATGCCGATTCCGGACAGGAACGTCACCACGAGCACCACCGGCAGTTCGTCGCTGATCGCCAGCGCCACCAGCCGGGGTGTGCCGGCGACCAGTGCGCCGATCAGGAACGTCAGCCGCCGGGGCAGCCGGGGCCCGAGTGCGGTGAACACCAGGTTTCCCAGCAGCGCGCCCGCCGAGAACGCCGCCAGCACCAGCCCGAGACCGCTCGGGCCGGGTAGCTCCCGGGCGACCCAGACCGGGATGTACACGGCCACGCTGGCGTTGGCCACCATGTTCAGCGCCGAGATGACGGCGAGCATGCCGAGCAGCGGCCGGTCCCGGCCCAGATAGCTGAAGCCGCCCCGCAGCGCACGCAGGTAGCTCTCCGGCTGGGCGGGTTGCGTCGGCGCGGCCGGTGGGCGGACCAGGACGCCGATGAGCAGCGCGCAGACGCCGAAGCTGGCCGCGTCGATGAGGATCGCCTCGGTCACTCCGAACACGGCGATCAGTAGACCGCCCACGGCGGCGCCGAACAGGGTCACCACCCGGCTGAGCCCGTCGTACGCGGACGTCAGCCGGATCAGCGGCACCCCGGCGGCCTCCGCGACCGGGCGGAACATCACGTGCTTCACCCGGTCCCCGATGCCCCGCAGCGCACCGGCCACCGCGACGAGCGCCACCAGCGGGACGAAGCCCAACCACGGGGTCAGCGCGACGACGACCATCGCCACCGCGCTGCCCGCGTCGCAGAAAATGGAGGTACGGCGCAGACCGATCCGGTCCGCCCAGGGCGTGCCCAGCGCGCTGGACAGCAGGTACGGCAGGGTCTCGGCGAACGCGACCAGGCCCATCTTGGTGGGGCTGCCGGTGGTGACCAGCACCAGCCACGGGATGGTCACCACCGAGATGCGAGTGCCCAGGTTGGAGATCAGGTCGGCGCTGACCAGGACGACCAGTTGCCGGCGGGGGGTCACGCCCCGACCGCCGCCGCCCGACGGGCCGCGTACCGCGCCCGCAGCGCCCGCTTGTCCACCTTCATCGACCGGTTCACCGGCAGCCGGTCGAGGAACTCCACAGCGGCCGGCGCCCACATCTCGTTGAGTTCGGCGGTCACCAGGTCGATCAGCTCCGCCCCGGTGACCGTCGCGCCCGGCCCGAGCACCACGTACGCGTGCGGCACCTCGCCGACCGTCTCGTCCGGTACGCCGATCACGGCGGCGGCCCGTACCTGCGGGTGCCCGACCAGCACGTCCTCGATGGGACGGCAGAAGATCGCCCAGTTCCGGCGATGCGTGACGATCATGTCGTGCGCCCGGTCGACCAGGTAGAGGTAGCCGTCGTCGTCGAGGTGGCCGATGTCGCGCGTGCGCACCCACCCGTCGACGAGCGTCTGCGCGGTCAGCTCCGGCTGGCCGTGGTAGCCGGCGAAGCTCAGTCGGGTCCGCACCCACACCTCGCCGTCGCGGCCGGTCGGCAGCACCGTGCCGTCGTCGTCGCGGATCTCGACGCGGACGTCGCCGTAGGGCCGCCCGCAGGAGCGCAGCCGCTCCGGGTGCTCCGGATCGTCGGTCAGCCCGGGCAGCGCGGTGATCACCACCGCCTCGCTGAGGCCGTACACGATGCGCAGCACCGGGCCGAACCGCCCGATGGCCTGGCGCAGCCGGGCGGGCGCGGCGGGCCCGGCGCCCACGTTGAACATGAACATGGCGGAGAAGTCCGCGCCGACCAGCGCCGGGTGGTCCAACACCTCGTAGAGCATCGGCGGGGTGACGAAGGTCGAGTTGATCCGCTCCCGCTGCACGGTGTCCACGAAGGCCACCGGGTCCCAGTCGTCACGCAGGAACAGCACCCCGCCGGTGAACAGGTTGAACAGTGTGGTGATCTGCCCGCTGGCCAGCCACATCGGCGAGTGCGACAGGTGCCGCAGCAGCGGGAACCCGGCGGCGCGGAAGTCGGCGGCCAGGGTGAGGATCTGTGCGTAGAAGCTCTCCCGGTGGTGCACCAGCTTGGGGCTTCCGGTGGTGCCGCTGGTCTGCAGGAACGACTCGGGCGCCGGCACGGACGCCGGCAGGTCCGTCACGTCGGTGTCGGCGGTGAGGTCGGGGCCGGCGCCGCCCGCGCCCAGACAGCAGACCGGGGTGCCGGGCAGCGCGGCGGCCAGTTCCGGGCCCAGACTGGCCGGGTCCCGTGCGTCGTAGACCAGGGCGTCCGGGCGGGCCAACCGGATGAACTCGTCGACCTCCCGGCGCGCGGTCACCGGGGCGACCCACATCGTCCGGCAGCCGAGCAGATGCAGGGCCAGTTGCAGTAGCGGACCCTCCACCGCGTTCGCGACGGTCACCAGCACCGCCGACCCGGGCCGTACGCCGTGCCGGGTCAACGTCGCGGCCATCGCCCGGACCCGCGCGGCGGCGTCGGTGTAGGTCAGTCGCCGATCGGCGCCGACAAGCGCCTCCCGGTCGCCGAATTCGGCGAAGAGGTCCAACACCCTGTGCACGTAGGTAGTGGTGTGCCCGGGTCCGTCAGTCATCCGGCAGCCCCCATCCGAGAAATCGGCGGTCCCCGGGAAGCTCCCGGTGACGACGCGACGGTGGCGCGCTCGGGCGACCGCACCGCCGCCGCCTGGAAGCCTAGGCGCGAAACGGCTGGTCGGAACCGTGCCGACGGGCGATCCGAGCGGCCCGCCGGACATTTGATCGCGTCGATCAGGTTGATTGACGCCCGTCAGCGGCGGCGGCTAGGTTTCTGGACCATCGTCCAGGCGGGCGCCGTCAGCGGACGGCCCTGGGCTGCCACACGATGGAGGTTCCATGGCAACGGCAACCCCGAAGAGATGGCCTGTCATCGCCGCTGCGGCCGCGCTGTTGGTCGCCGGCGCACCCGCCGTCGTCGCCAGCGCCGGTCCGTCCGGCACCGCCGCCAGTCGACCCGACCGCGCCGAGTGGGCGGGCAGTTGGGCCACAGCGGTCACCCGGGGCAACTCGGTCGGGTTGACCAACACCGGCCTCAACGACCAGAGCGTCCGGATGATCGTGCACGTCTCGGTGGGCGGCCCCGCGCTGCGGGTACGCCTGAGCAACCTCTACGGCGAGCAGGCGGTGAAAGTCGGTCGGGCCACCGTCGCCCGGCCGAACACCGCGACCCCCGACGACCTCTCCGACATCGACGCGGCGTCGGTGCGCCCGCTGACCTTCACCGGAGCCACCACGGCGACCATGAACCGGGGCGCGGAACTGCTCAGCGACCCGTTGGCCTTCCCGGTCGCGGACGACAGCGACCTGGTGGTCACAGTGCACTTCCCGACCCCGACCGGCCCGACCACGTTCCACGGGCAGTCCCAGCAGGCAAACTTCATCGGCGCGGGGGATCTGACCGGGGTGGCCGAGGGCACCGGGTTCACCACCCGTCCCACCTGCTGCTGGTTCTTCCTCTCCGGCGTCGACGTGCAGCGCAAGGGCAGCCCCGGCGCGCTGGTCGTGCTCAGCGACTCCATCGGTGACGGCAACGGCAGCACCGTCAACGCCAACCGGCGCTGGCCCGACCTGCTCTCCGACCGACTGCTCGCCGACCGGCCGGACAGGCGCACCCCGGGCGTGCTCAACCTGAGCCTGGCCGGCAACCGGCTCAACCACGAGGGCACCGAGCCCGGCGACGGCAACTACCCCGGCTACTACCAGCTCGGCCCGAACGCGGCGGCCCGGCTCAACGAGGACGTCTTTCCCCAGACCGGGGTGCGTACCGTCGTCACCCACCTGGGTATCAACGACATCTGGATGTCGAACGACACACCCGAGGCGATCATCGGCACCCTGCGGCAGATCAACCAACAGCTCCAGCAGCGCGGGCTGACCAGCCTGGTGGCCACGCTGACGCCGTACGAGGGGCACGGGGCGCCGGGGGTGTGGACGCCGCAGAAGGAGGCCACCCGCCAGGCGGTGAACACGTACCTGCGCGGTAGTCGGGAGTTCGACGGGCTGCTCGACTTCGACCGGGTGCTGCGCGACCCGGCCCGCCCCAGCCAACTGCTGCCCGCGTACGACTCGGGGGACCACATCCACCCGAACGACGCCGGCAACCAGGCGCTGGCCGACGCCGTGCCGCTGCGGCTGCTCGACCTGTGACATCGGCCGGGGGCGGCGGGTGATCCCCGCTGCCCCGGCCACCGACATCCTGGGGAGGAGTTGGCAGTGGACGTGGAGGAGATACTCACCGGCCTGTACAGCGAACAGGGCAGACAGGACCCGTACCCGTGGTACGCGGACCTGCACCGGCTCGGCCCGATCAGCGCGGTGCCGGCGCGCGCCGAGCACCGCACGGTGGCCGCCGTCGCGGTCGGCTACGACCTCGTCGACGGGTTGCTGCGCGATCCGGAGTGGACGAAACAGCCGCCGCCGGGCTGGGAGGAGCAGGAGATCCTGCGGACCTTCCAGACCTCGATGATGTTCGTCAACCCGCCCGATCACACCCGGATGCGGCACGTCTTCTCCCGCACCTTCACGCCGCGCCGGCTCGGCGCGCTGGAACCGGTGATCCTGCGGGTGGTCGACGAACTGTTGGACCGGATGGCGGACGCCGGGGAGGGCGTTGTCGACTTCGTGGCCGACTTCGCGTACCCGATTCCGGCCCTGGTGATGGCCGAGTTCATCGGCATCCCGGCCGCCGATCTGCCGTGGTACCGCGAGCGGGTGGAGTGGATCGACGAGTTCCTGGACGTGGCGGGGAAGACCCCGCAGCGGCTGGCGGCGGCCAACACCGCCGCGCTGGAGTTGCGGGCCTTCTACCGGGAGCTGCTCGGGCACCGCCGCCGGGTGCCCGGGGACGACCTGCTCAGCGGGTTGGTCGAGGCGCTCGACTCCGGGGAGGTGGAGCTGACCGAGGAGGAGCTGATCAGCAACCTGATCGTGCTGTTCAACGCCAGCTTCGTCACCACCGTCTACATGTTCAGCAACGGGCTGCCGTTGCTGCTTGCCCACCCGGAGACGGTCGCGGCGGTGCCCACCGACGCCACGCTGGCGCAGGGCTGCGTCGACGAGGTGCTGCGGTTGGCGAGCCCGGTGCACTTCCTGGCCCGCGCCGCGCCGGCGGACACCGTGCTGCACGGCGTGCCGGTCGGCACCGACGACAACGTGCTCATCATGATCGGGGCGGCCAACCGGGACCCGGCCCGCTTCCCGGCCCCGGACACCTTCGACCCGACCCGTCCCGGCCCTCCGTCACTCGCCTTCGGGGTGGGCCTGCACTTCTGCCTCGGCGCGGCGGTGTCGCGATTGGAGGGTCGCCTCGCGCTGCCCCGGCTGTTCCACAGGTTCCCCGCGCTGACGGTCACCGAGACGCCGACGTACAGCGGCAGCCTGTTCCTACGCGGTATCGACACGTTGCTGGTCAGCACCGGTGGATAGGAGCGACATGGCAGTGCACCCGGAGGTGGCGGCGTACCGGGCGGCCCGTACCGCGGCCGGCACCCCGCCGCTGTACGCGCAGACCCTCGCCGAGGCGCGCGCCGCGGACCTGGCCGCGATCCGCGCCGGCAGCGGCGCTGTCGAGCCGGTGAGCGAGGTACGCGACGAGCGGATCCCCGGCCCCGCCGGGGACCTGCCGCTGCGGGTGTACCGGCCGGCCGGGTCGGGGCCGCTGCCCACACTGCTGTACTTCTTCGGCGGCGGCTGGACGCTCGGCAGCATCGACACCGCCGACGGCATCTGCCGGCGGCTCGCCAACGCCGTGCCCTGTCAGGTGATCACCGTCGGCTACCGCCTCGCCCCGGAGCACCCCTTCCCGGCGGCGGTGCACGACTGCCACGCCGCCACCTCGTGGATCGCCCGGCACGCCGAGGAGCTGGGCGTGGACCCGACCCGGCTGGCGGTGGGAGGCGACAGCGCCGGCGGGAACCTGGCCGCCGCGGTCACACTGCTCAGCCGTACGGACGGGCCACCGCTCGCCGCGCAACTGCTGGTCTACCCGAACACCGACCAGAGCGGCGAACCGGCCGGCGACGACGACCCTGCGTTGTTCAACAGCCGTTCGGTCGCCTGGTACCGGACGCACTACCTCGCTGACCCGGCGCACGCCAAGGAACCGCTGGCCTCGCCGCTGCTCGCCGACGACCTGTCCGGGCTGCCACCGGCGCTGGTGATCACCGCCGAACTGGACCCGCTCCACGCCGAGGGGCAGCGGTACGCCGAGCGGCTGCGCGACGCGGGTGTCTCCACCCGGCTGGAGCACTACCCGGGCATGATCCACGGGTTCTTCGCCATGGCGGGAACCTTCACCGACGGGCGGCGGGCACAGGGGAGCGCGGCGGCGTTCCTCCGCGAGCGCTTCGGGCTGCCGTCCGGGCCGGGCGACGCGGGCGAGTTGGTCGAGCCGGCGCCGCCGCCCACGACGTACTCGCCGCCCTCTTCCCCGCTGGCGGGCCCGGGGTCGGGCGATGGGTGAGCGGGTGCTGGTCGGCCCGCCGGCCGTGTCGCTCGCCGACTACGCCGAGCGGGCCCGGGCCGTGCTGCCGCCGGAGGTGTGGGACTACCTGGCCGGCGGCAGCGCCTCCGAGGTGACCCTGGCCGCGAACCGTCACGCCCTGGACCGGGTGGCGGTGCTGCCCCGGGTGCTGCGCGGGGTGGACACCGTCGACCTCGGCACCCACCTGCTCGGCCGCCGGTACGCCATGCCGGTCGGGGTGGCGCCGATGGCCTACCAGCGGCTGGTGCACCCGGACGGGGAGCTGGGCCTGGCGGCGGCCGCCGGCGCGGCCGGGATCCCGTACCTGGCGAGCACGCTGGGCAGCACCCCCATCGAACAGGTCACCGGGGCGGGCGCGGACGTCTGGTTCCAGCTCTACTGGCTGCGCGACCGGGCGCTCGTCCGCGACCTCCTGGACCGGGTCGTCGCGGCCGGCTGCCGGGCGCTGGTGGTCACAGTGGATGTCCCGGTGCTCGGCCGACGCCCCCGGGACCTGCGCAACGCGTTCCGGCTGCCGGCCGAGGTGGTCGCCGCGAACCTCCCCGACGGTCGCGACGCGCTGGCGCACTCCGGCGCCCCCGGGGTGTCCGCGATCGCCGCGCACACCGCCGCGTCGTTCGCGCCGGCGTTGCGCTGGGCGGACCTGGCGTGGCTGCGCGAGCAGGTCGACCTGCCGCTGGTGGTCAAGGGGCTGCTGGACCCGCGCGACGCGACCGAGGCGGTACGGGTCGGCGCGGACGCGGTGGTCGTCTCCAACCACGGCGGGCGGCAACTGGACGGCTCCCCGGCGAGCGTCACCATGCTGCCGGAGGTCGTCGACGCGGTCGGGGACCGCTGCCAGGTGCTGCTGGACAGCGGCATCCGGGGCGGCACCGACGTGCTGCGGGCGCTGGCGTTGGGTGCGGCCGGGGTGCTGGTCGGCCGGCCGCTGCTCTGGGCCCTCGCAGTCGGTGGCGAGTCGGCGGCCCGGGACGCGTTGGCGCTGCTCGTCGCCGAGTTGACCGACGCGCTCACACTGGCCGGCTGCGCCGACGTGGTGGCGGCCGGCGAGCTGCGCACCCTCGGGGTGGGCTGAGGGGTGGCCGCCACCGAACCGGTCGACCTGAGCGTCGCCGACCTGCACCCCGCGCTGGGCGATCCGGCGCTGACCTCGATGAACTTCCTCAACGAGGTGTCCGAGCGCTACCCGGAGGCGGTGTCCCTCGCGGCCGGCCGGCCGTACGAGGAGTTCTTCGACCTCGCGGCGGTGCACCGGCACCTGGAGACCTTCCACCGGCACCTCGTCGACGACCTAAGGCACCGGCCCGAGCAGGCCCGGCGGCTGCTGTTGCAGTACGGCCGGACCAAGGGCATCGTGCACCACCTGATCGCCCGCAACCTCGCTGTCGACGAGGGGATCACCGTCGACCCGGAGGACGTCGTGGTGACCGTCGGCTGCCAGGAGGCGATGTTCCTGGTCCTGCGGGCGTTGCGGGCCGGGCCGACGGATGTGCTGCTCGCGGTCGCCCCGACCTACGTCGGGCTCACCGGGGCGGCCCGGCTGGTGGACCTGCCGGTGTGGCCGGTCGCCGGTGGGTCGGCCGGGGTCGATCTGACCGACCTGGCCGCTCAGGTACGCCGGGTCCGGGCGGCGGGGCTACGACCGCGCGCCTGCTATGTGATGCCGGACTTCGCCAACCCCTCCGGGGTCAGCATCGACACCGCCCACCGGCAACGGCTGCTGGACCTGGCCGCGCAGGAGGATCTGCTGCTGCTGGAGGACAACCCGTACGGCCTGTTCCACACCGACGACGGGCCGCGGCCGCCCACCCTCAAGGCGTTGGACACCGGACGGCGGGTCGTCTACCTCGGCTCGTTCGCCAAGACCGTGCTCCCGGGCGCCCGCGTCGGGTACGTGGTCGCCGACCAGCGGGTGGCCGGCCCGGACGGGCGGGTCGGCCCACTCGCCGACCAGCTCGCCATGATCAAGAGCATGGTCACCGTGAACACGTCGCCGATCGCGCAGGCGGTGATCGGCGGCCGGCTGCTGGAGCACGGATGCAGCCTGGTGGCCGCGAACACCCGGGAGCGGTCCGCGTACACCCGGAATCTGCGCCACTTGGTGGCCGGCCTCACCCGGCGTTTTCCGGCCTTGCCGGACCAGTCGGCCCGGCCCGACCAGCCGGCGGTGCGGTGGACGGTGCCGGCCGGCGGGTTCTTCGTGGTGGTGACAGTGCCGTTCCCGGTCGACGACGCGTTGCTGGACCGATCGGCGCGCGACTACGGGGTGCTGTGGACGCCGATGGCGCACTTCTACGACGACACCGCGCCGGTGCACGCGTTGCGGTTGTCGGTCAGCGCTGTCACACCGGAGCAGATCGACGTCGGGCTGGACCGGCTCGCGGCGCTGATCACCGACGAGCTGACCCGTCGGGCGGGTTGACACACCGCGTTCATCGGATGGCAATGCGCGACGACCCGCCTGCCGCCGTCCTGGGTGGACGGTCATAATAAGCCGCATGGTTGCCTGGGAGTACGCCCTGCTCGTCCGCCGCTATCAGGGACAGGGCCGCAATTTTCACGTCTCGTTCGTCTGGTACGCGCCGGACGGGTCACGCAAGGACATCACCGCCTACGGCGACACCGCCATCGCGCATCTCAACCGCGCCGGCCGGGAGGGGTGGGAGCTGGTCTCCGCGGCCGAGGACGTCAACAACGTCCAGGGCAGCACCGAAGTCCACCGCTACCACCTGAAGCGCCCCATGGCCTGACTGTCGCACCCCTGCGTCGATCATGGAGTTGTGGTGGTGGACGAAAGTCGCGCACCAGCCCGGATCGGGCACCACAACTCCATGATCGACGGGAGCGGAGGCTAGCTCAGGTCGATGCCGGGGTAGAGCGGGTACGTGGCCAGCAGGTCGGTGGCCTGCCGGGCGACCTTGTCGGCCAGGCCCGGGTCCAGCGTGTACTTCGCCTTCGACGGGGTGCCGTCGGCGTTGGCGCCGGCGGTGGTCTGGGTCAGCACGGTGTGGATCAGCTCGGCGGTCTGGTCCATCTCGGCGGTGCCGAGGCCCCGGGTGGTCAGCGCCGGGGTGCCGATCCGGATGCCGGACGTGTACCAGGCCCCGTTCGGGTCCTGCGGGACCGAGTTGCGGTTGGTGACGATGCCCGAGTCGAGGAGGGCCTGCTCGGCCTGCCGGCCGGTGAGCCCGTAGCCGGACACGTCGATCAGCACCAGGTGGTTGTCGGTGCCGCCGGTGACGAGCTTCGCGCCCCGGCTCAGCAGCCCCTCGGCGAGCGCCTGCGCGTTGTCGACGATCCGCTGGGCGTAGTCGGCGAAGTCGGGCCGGCGGGCCTCGGCGAGCGCGACAGCCTTGGCGGCCATCACGTGCGGCAGCGGACCGCCGAGCACCATCGGGCAGCCCCGGTCCACCTGGTCGGCCAGCTCCGGCTGGCAGAGCACCATGCCGCCGCGCGGACCGCGCAGCGACTTGTGCGTGGTGGTCGTGACGATGTGCGCGTGCGGCACCGGGTCGAAGTCGCCGGTGAACACCTTGCCGGCCACCAGGCCCGCGAAGTGCGCCATGTCGACCATGAAGGTGGCGCCGACCGAGTCGGCGATCTCCCGCAGGATCCGGAAGTTCACCTTCCGGGGGTACGCGGAGTAGCCGCCCACCAGGATCAGCGGCTTGAACTCGCGGGCGGCCTCGGCCACCCGGTCGTAGTCGATCAGGCCGGTCGCCGGGTCGGTGCCGTAGCTGCGCTGGTCGAACATCTTGCCGGAGATGTTCGGCCGGAAACCGTGGGTGAGGTGGCCGCCGGCGTCCAGCGACATGCCGAGCATCCGCTGGTTGCCCAGCTCGCGGCGCAACGCGAACCAGTCGGCCTCGGTGAGGTCGTTGACCTGACGGACCTGGGCCTTCTTCAGAGCGGGGGACTCCACCCGGTCGGCCAGCACCGCCCAGAACGCGACCAGGTTGGCGTCGATACCCGAGTGCGGCTGCACGTACGCGTGCGCGGCGCCGAACAGCTCCCGTGCGTGCTCGGCGGCGAGCGCCTCGACGGTGTCGACGTTCTGGCAGCCGGCGTAGAAGCGGCGGCCGACGGTGCCCTCGGCGTACTTGTCGCTGAACCAGTTGCCCATGGCCAGCAGGGTCGCCGGGGAGGCGTAGTTCTCGCTGGCGATCAGCTTGAGCGACTCTCGTTGGTCGGTCAGCTCGGCGCCGATGGCGTCGGCGACCCGCGGCTCGACAGCCCGGATCACCTCAAGGGCACTCCGGAATGCGGTGGATTCGGCGTTGCGGGACATGCGACCTCCAACAGACGTGCGGGAAGGCCCAGGCGCTCGGCAAACGTCCACGTGACGAGGCCGCTCCCCGATGGTTCTCCATCCCCACGCGCCAGTAACGGCCCGGGCCGATCCTACCGGGCCGGAACCGGCCGTTCGGGCCACCCTCCGGGAGGCGACCCCGCCGACGTGATTGGGCGTTGCGTCGCGGGGCACACGGTAGGTGACCACCGCGCCGTCAAGGGTGCGGCCAGGGTTCGCACAGAAGGAGTCGAGAACATGACCACACCCACCTCCGACCGGCCGCTCGCCCTGGTGACGGGGGCCTCCAGTGGGATCGGATACGAGCTGGCGGCGCAGTTCGTCGAGCACGGCTTCGACGTGGTGATCGCGGCCGAGGACGACGGCATCGAGCTGGCGGCACAGAAGCTGCGCCGCGACGGCGGCCCGCAGATCTGGTCGGTCCGCGTCGACCTGGCCCGCGAGCAGGGCGTGACGGAGCTGGTGGCCGCGGTCACCGCGACCGGACGGCCCCTGGACGCGCTGGCGCTCAACGCCGGTCGCGGAGCCGGTGGCGCCTTCGTCGGCGGCACCGACCTCGCCGACGAGTTGGAGATCGTCGACCTCAACGTGCGCTCGACTGTGCACCTGGCGAAGCGGCTGCTGCCCGGGATGGTCGAGCGGGGCACCGGCCGGGTCCTCTTCACCTCGTCGATCGCCTCCACCATGCCCGGGCCGTTCCAGGCGGTCTACAACGCGTCGAAGTCGTTCGTGCAGTCCTTCGCCGAGGCGTTGCGCAACGAGTTGAAGGACACCGGCGTCACGGTGACCTCGCTGATGCCCGGGCCGACCGACACGGAGTTCTTCGACCGGGCCGACATGGAGGACACCCGGGTGGGCTCGGGCAGGAAGGACGACCCGGCGAAGGTCGCCGAGCAGGGCTTCGAGGCGATGATGAGGGGTGATCAGACGATCACCGCCGGTTCGCTGATGAACAAGGTGCAGACCGCCGCCGGCAAGATCATCCCGGACAAGCTCAAGTCCGAGCAGCACCGCCGGATGGCCGAGCCGGGATCGGGCAGCTGACCCGTGGTGCACGACGAAGGGCCCGGCACGATGCCGGGCCCTTCGGTGTGAGCGGGTGCCTCAGGCCGTCACCGCGTCGAGCGCCTTCTTGATCGCCTTCGGGGCGGTGGGGGTACGCGGCGCGTCAGCGCGCAACGCGATCATCTTCTCGCCGATCTCCTGGAGCTGCTTACGGCCCAGCGCGTCGCGGACCTTCGGGAACCACTCCTGCTCCTCCTCCTCCTCGACGTGGTGGGTGACGTTCTCGATCAGCACCGTCGTCTTGGCGTTGAACCGCTCGTCGTCGGCGTTCATGCCGGCCAACTCGGCGCAGAGCACGTCGGCGACGTGGTGTTCCTCGTACGACTCGAGGATGTCGTCCTCCAGGTCGGGCAGCAGCCGGCGGACCTCCGGGTACATCACCTCGTTCTCCAGATAGGTGTGCACGGTCAGTGCCTCCAGGATCTGGTCCACCAACTTCTGCCGCTGGCTCGCCGGCCCCTCCTCGGCGTCCTGGAAGGCCTTGAACAGGCGGCGCATCTCCTTGTGGTCCTCTTTGAGCAGGACGATGGCATCGGTCGACACCGGTATGACCTCCCTGAAAAATGTCGGCTGGTGCGGTTCCGGTACCCCCACGCCGAATCCGGAAACAGGTGAAACCGTCTCAGACCATCGCCAGGGTGCGGGGGATCTCGTCGAGCAACTCCCGGGCCAGAAAGCCGATCCGGCCGTAGCGGGGGATCAGCCGCTGGCCGCTCACCGAGTGCGCGAACGAGCCCCAGCAGGCCGCCTGCGCCGGGTCGGCACCCCGGGACAGCAGCCCCGCCAACAACCCGGCGAGCACGTCCCCGCTGCCGGAGGTGCCCAGCCCGGCGTCGCCGCTCTCCTCCCGCCAACCCCGCCCGTCCGGTGCGGCCACGTGCCCGTACAGCGACACGACCGCCTCGTACCGGGCGGCCAACTCGGCAGCCTCGGCGTCCAGGTCGTCGCCCGGGTCCCGCCCGAGCAGGTGCCCGGCCTCGGTGACGTTGGGGGTGAGCACCACGGGCCGACCCGAGCCGACCAGCAGGTCCGGTGCGTGGCTGAGCGCACCGAGGGCGTACGCGTCGAGCACCAGCGACGTGTCCGGACGGGCCGCCTCCAGGACCAGGCTCAGCAGGCGGTTGGTCTCGTCGATCGCCTTCAGGCCGGGGCCGAGCGTCACCACGTCGGCCTGTGCGACCAGGTCGCCGAGCTGCCCGTCCCGGTCGGCGGCCACCGCGCCGTCGGCGGTCTCCGGCAGCCCGACCACCAGCGCCTCGGGCACCTGGATGCTCAGCGCGGCGGCGGTGGACTCGGCGGCGGCCAACTGGAGCACCCCGGCGCCGGCGCGCAACGCGGCCACCCCGGCGAGCAGCACCGCGCCCGGCGTGAAGCGGGAACCGCCGACCACCAGCACGGTGCCGCGGCTCTCCTTTCCACCGGCCGGCACCGGCAGCGCCCAGTCCCGCAGCAACGCCGGGGTGATCACCTTCACCTCAGACCGGCTCGGCATGGATCTCGTCCTCCCTGGTCGGCTGGGCGCCCTGCTGACGCAGGTGCTCGACGTGGTTGAAGGCGGTGAGCGCCAGTCGGTCCTCGCCGTCGGCCGACCACTCCGTGATCGAACAGTTGGCGATCACGTCCTGCCGGGTGAGCGCCATCAGCTCGTCCTCGGTCAACCCCTCCACCAGATAGCGAAGCAGGAAGACCAGCGCGTCGTGGCCGAAGAGCAGCACCCGGCACCCCTCGTGGTCCCGGCGCAGGTCGCCGAGCAACGTCCGCAACCGCAACGCCACGTCCGTCCAGGACTCCCCGCCCGGCGGCCGGTAGTAGAACTTGCCCAACCGCTCCCGACGGTCGGCCTCGTCCGGGTACCGCCGCCGCACCCCGTGCCCGGTCAGTCCGTCGAGGATTCCCAGCTCCCGGTCGCGCAGCCGCTCGTCGCGGTGCACCGGAATGTCGGTGCCGGCCAGCGCCAGCCGGGAGGTCTGCACCGCGCGCAGGTACGGCGACACCACCGCCACGTCCGGGCGCTTCGCGTCCGGAAGCTCGGCCAGCCAACGGCCGGTCGCCCGAGCCTGGTCCTCGCCGGTCGCGGAGAGCGGCACGTCCGCGTCGCGGTGGGTGAGGTCGATCAGCTCCGCGCCCGACGCCTCGGCGTGCGTCGCCGCGACGTTCGCGGTGCTCTCGCCGTGCCGGACGATCCAGAGGGTTGCCAGTTCGGCCATGCGGCACCCCTACCCGGGCGCCGCCGACGGTAACCGTGTCCGGTCTCCGCTGTCGGGTTCGGGGCAGCGCCGCGACCTGGTGATGCGAAACAATGTGCCCGGACAGCCGACGGGGGGTCGACATTGACTGTCTTGCGAGGTCTGCGGGAAGCGCTTCTGTTGTTCGTGATCGCCGGGGTGCTGGTCGCGGTCGCGGTAGGGATCTGGGTGGCGGTCGCCGGCGGCGATTACACCACCCGGCTGGGCATCGCGTTGATAGTGGTAGGCGGGCTCCTCGGTGTGACGGGTGATCTGACGATGAGTCGGATCGGCATGCTGGGCCCGCGCGCCGTCTTCGGCGCCGCAGGGGAGCGCGAGACTGCCGGCGGCGGGCGGGTGCTCACCGGGGTCGGCATCTTCCTCTTCGTCGGGCTGCCACTGATCGTGGTCGGCGTGCTGCTGCTCACCTGACCGAGCGCATCATCGCTGCCGCGGAAGACAGCTCCCCGGCGCCGCGCCAGTGTCCGTTCGGTGGCCGTACGGCGCGCTTGTGCGTCGTACCCTCAGGGCGTGGCGACGGCGGCGGAGGAGATCCAGGTGGGGGAGCGGCTGGTCCGCGTCTCCAGCCCCGACAAGCCGTACTTCCCGGAGCGTGGGCTGACCAAGCTGGACGTGGTCCGCTACTTCCTGGCGGTGGGCGACGGCATCCTGCGGGCGCTGCGGGATCGGCCGACCATGCTGGAGCGCTGGCCCCGCGGTGTCTTCGAGGGCGCGACGATCGCCACCCGGCAGACCAACCGGGGCGACGCGTTCTACCAGAAGCGGCTGCCGGCGGGCGCGCCCGAGTGGGTGCGCACCGCGCACATCACCTTCCCCAGTGGCCGTACCGCCGACGAGGTCGCGCCGAGCGAGTTGGCAGTGGTCATCTGGGCCGCCAACCTGGGCACCCTGCGGTTCCACCCATGGCCGGTCACCGCCGCCGACGTGGAACGCCCCGATCAGCTGCGCATCGACCTGGACCCGATGCCCGGCGTCGGCTTCGAGCAGGTGGTGCCGGTGGCGCACGAGGTGCGGGCGTTCCTCGCCGAGCTGGGCATGACCGCCTACCCGAAGACCACCGGTGGGCGGGGCCTGCACGTCTACCTGTCGATCGAGCCGCGGTGGAGCTTCGGTGACTGCCGTCGGGCGGTGCTCGCGCTGGGCCGGGAGATGCAGCGCCGGCTGCCGGACCTGGTCACCACCACCTGGTGGCGCGAGCAACGGGACCGGCCGGTCTTCGTCGACTACAACCAGATGGCCCGGGACCACACGGTGACGTCGGCGTACTCGATCCGTCCGACGCCGGCCGCGCTGGTCTCCGCGCCGCTGGACTGGTCGGAGCTGGACCAGGTCCGCCCCGAGGACTTCGATGTGCTCAGCATGCCGGCCCGGTTCGCCGAGCGCGGCGACCCGCACGCCGGCCTGGACGGTGACCGGCACTCGCTGGAACCGCTGCTGGAGCTGGCCGACCGCGACGGGCTGGAGGCCCCGCCGGAGCGCTGAGCCCGGCGCTCACGCCCAGGGGCTGCCAGCACCGTCGAACTCCTCGAAGACCAGCCAGGTGCGGGTGGACAGCACCCCGGGAATGCCCTGCACCCGGCCCAGCACCACGTCGCGCAGCGCGGCGTTGTCCGGCGCCCGCACCAGCGCGAGCACGTCGTGGTCACCGCCGAGCAACGCGGCGTGCTCGATGTAGCGCACCTGGGCCAGCTCGGCCGACACCTCCCGCCAGGTGTTCTGCTCGATGGTCAGGGCGATGTACGCCGACGTGCCCAATCCGGCCGCCTCGGGCGCCACCTGGGCCCGGAACCCGGTGATCACCCCGTCGCGCAGCAGCCGCTCCACCCGCGCGTACGCGTTGGTGCGGGAGATGTGGATGCGTTCGGCCAGGGTCCGCACCGACGTCCTACCGTCGCGGACCAGCTCGTCGAGGATCCGCCGGTCGACCTCGTCCAACGCTCGGGCCGATCGTCCCGATCCCGCGCCCCGGCTCGCTTCGTCGGCGGTCTCCTGGCTCACTGCTGGGCCCTCCGCATGCCAACCGTCCCGCCTTCCGTGTCGATCTTGAGTCAATCATCCACAAGCGGAAGCATAGGCTCACCACACGTCCCAGGAGGTTCCGCCGTGACGACCACTCCCCAGGCGGTCCGCAGGGCATCCCCGCGCACCCGTCGAACGGTCACCCCGCCCGACCCGGCGCGCTCGTTGCTACCGGACGCCGAGCCGGTCCGCCTGCTCGCCGAGAACGGCACGCCGCTGCCCGCCCGCGCCGACTACCCCGAACCACCCGCCGAGGTGCTGCGCGAGCTGTACCGCCGGATGGTGCTCGGCCGGCGCTTCGACACCCAGGCGACCGCCCTGACCAAGCAGGGTCGGCTCGCCGTCTACCCGTCCTCGCGAGGCCAGGAGGCCTGCCAGGTCGGCGCGGTGCTCGCGGTCCGCGACACCGACTGGGTCTTCCCCACGTACCGCGAGTCGATGGCGCTGGTTGCCCGGGGCATCGACCCGGTCGAGGTGCTCACCCTGCTGCGCGGCGACTGGCACTGCGGCTACGACCCGACCGAGGTGCGCACCGCACCGCAGTGCACCCCCCTCGCCACCCAGTGCGTGCACGCCGCCGGGTTGGCGCACGGCGAGGCGTACCAGGGTCGCGACACTGTGGCACTGGCCTTCATCGGCGACGGCGCCACCAGCGAGGGCGACTTCCACGAGGGCGTCAACTTCGCCGCCGTGTTCAAGGCGCCGGTGGTCTACTTCGTGCAGAACAACAAGTACGCGATCAGCGTCCCGCTGTCGCGGCAGACCGCCGCGCCGTCGCTGGCCTACAAGGGCATCGGCTACGGCGTACCCAGCGAACAGGTCGACGGCAACGACCCGGTCGCGGTGCTCGCCGTGCTCACCCGCGCGGTCGCCCACGCCCGGGCCGGCAAGGGGCCGTTCCTGGTCGAGGCGCACACCTACCGGATGGAGCCGCACACCAACGCCGACGACGCCACTCGCTACCGCGACGGCGCCGAGGTCGACGCCTGGCGGGACCGGGACCCGGTCGCCCGGCTGGAGACCTACCTGCGCGCCCGCGGCGTGCTCGACGACGCGGCGGTCGCCGAGATCGCCGAGCAGGCCGAGGCGTACGCCGCGGACCTGCGCACCCGGATGAACGAGCAGCCCGCTGTCGACCCGCTGAGCCTCTTCGACCACGTCTACGCCGAACCCACGCCGCAGCTGATCGAACAGCGTGAGCAGGTCCGCGCCGAGCTGGCCGCCGCCCACGCCGAGGAGGGTGACGCCTGATGGCCACCACCATGGCGAAGGCGCTCAACGCGGCGCTCGCGGACGCGCTCGCCGCCGACGACCGGGTCGTCGTCTTCGGTGAGGACGTCGGCGCGCTCGGTGGCGTCTTCCGGATCACCGACGGCCTCCAGGCCCGCTTCGGTGAGAACCGCTGCTTCGACACCCCCCTCGCCGAGGCCGGCATCGTCGGCTTCGCCGTCGGCATGGCCATGTCCGGCCTGCGCCCGGTGGTCGAGATGCAGTTCGACGCGTTCGCGTACCCGGCGTTCGAGCAGATCGCCTCGCACGTGGCGAAGCTGCGTAACCGCACCCGGGGCGCGCTGAGCGTGCCCATCGTCATCCGCGTTCCGTACGCGGGCGGGATCGGCGGAGTCGAGCACCACTGCGACTCGTCCGAGGCGTACTACGCGCACACCCCCGGGCTGAAGGTGGTCACCCCGGCGACCGTCGACGACGCGTACTCCCTGCTGCGCGAGGCGATCGAGGACCCCGACCCGGTGGTCTTCATGGAGCCCAAGAAGCTCTACTTCGCCAGCGACGAGGCGTCCCTGCCGACCCGCACCGAGCCGTTCGGGCGGGCCGTCGTGCGGCGGCCCGGACGCGACGCCACACTGGTGGCGTACGGGCCGGCGGTGCCTGTCGCGCTGGAGGCCGCCGAGGCCGCCCGGGAGGAGGGGTGGGACCTGGAGGTCGTCGACGTACGCACGATCGTGCCGTTCGACGACGCCACCATCACCGCCTCGGTCCGGCGTACCGGCCGGTGCGTGGTGATCCAGGAGGCGCCCGGCTTCGCGGGCGTCGGCGCGGAGATCGCCGCCCGGGTGCAGGAGCGCTGCTTCCACGCGCTGCACGCCCCGGTGCTGCGGGTCGCCGGGCTGGACATCCCCTACCCGGCGCCGATGCTGGAGCACACCCACCTGCCCGGCGTGGACCGGGTGCTCGACGCGGTGGCCCGCCTGCAGTGGGACGACCAGCCGGACGCGCGTTGGGCGGCGGCATGACCACCGTCGAGCGGACGCAGGTCTTCCTCCTGCCCGACCTGGGCGAGGGGCTGAGCGAGGCCGAGATCGTCGAGTGGCGCGTCGCCGTGGGTGACGTGGTCACCGTCGACCAGAGCGTGGTCGAGGTGGAGACCGCCAAGGCCGTCGTCGACGTGCCCTGCCCGTACGCCGGCCGGGTGGTCACCCTGCACGGCGCGGCCGGTGAGGTACGCCCGGTCGGCCAGCCGTTGATCACCATCGCCCCGCTGGACGGGGGCGACGAGCCCGCCGGGCACGCCACCTACCGCGAGGAGGAACGGGCCGGCTCCGGCAACGTGCTGATCGGGTACGGCACCGGCCACGGCGGCGCCACCCGGCGCCGGCGTCGACCCCGCCTGGCGGTGGCCCCCGAACCGGCCGACGCCGGCCCGACCGGTGCGGCTGCCGATGCCGCGCCCGCCGCGCCCGCCGCGCCCGCCGCGCCCGCCGCGCCCGCCGCGCCCGCCGCGCCCGCCGCGTCCGGCGACCCGGCACCGCATACTGCCGCCCTGGTCATCTCGCCGATCGTGCGTCGGCTCGCCCGCGAGCACGGCGTCGACCTCGACACGGTGCGGGGCACCGGACCCGGGGGCGTGATCCGCCGCGCCGACGTGGAGGCAGCGCTGACCGCGCCCGCCGCCCGGCTCGCCGCCGTGCCGGACCCGCAGGTCGGGTCGGCCCCGGCCGGCGACGGCGACGTCATCGTCCCGCTCACCGGCGTCCGCAAGGTGATCGCCGACAAGCTCTCCCGCAGCCGGCGGGAGATCCCCGAGGTGACCATCTGGGTCGACGTGGACGCCACCGGGCTGCTGGAGACCCGCGCCGCGATCAACGCGGCGACCCCCGACGCGCCGGTGAGCATCCTGGCCCTGCTGGCCCGGATCTGCCTCAGCGGGCTGCGCCGGTTCCCGCAGCTCAACGCCCGGGTCGACACCGAGGCGCAGCGCATCGTCCAGTCCGCCGGTGTGCACCTCGGCATCGCCGCGCAGACCGACCGGGGGCTGCTGGTGCCGGTGCTGCGCGAGGCCCAGCGACTCACCACCGCCGAGCTGGCCGCCGAACTGGCGGCGACCACCGCCGCCGCGCGAGCCGGCAGCCTGCCCCCGGCCCGGCTGACCGGCGGCACCTTCACGCTGAACAACTACGGGGTGTTCGGCGTCGACGGCTCCACACCGATCATCAACCACCCCGAGGCGGCCCTGCTCGGGGTCGGGCGGATCGTGGACAAGCCGTGGGTGATCGACGGGCAACTCGCCGTCCGGAAGGTGACCCAGCTCAGCCTCACCTTCGACCACCGGGTCTGCGACGGCGGGGTGGCCGGCGGCTTCCTGCGGCACGTCGCCGACTGCGTGGAGCGCCCGGCGCTGCTGATCGCCGCCGTCTGACGCGTACCCCCGGCCCCGGCGCTGCCCGTGCGGCGCCGGGGCCGACGCACGTCCGGCGGTCTCCCGGCGGTGGTGCTCGGGTCGGGTGTCCCGGCGGTGAGGCTCGGGCTGGAGTGTCCCGGCGGTGTGCTCGGGCCGGGTTTCCCGGCGGCTTCACCGGGAAGTCGGCCCCGCCGGAACGCACGAACGCGTCGAAGGGAGCCGACCTGTGGCTGTGGCGAACGAGCTGCTCCTGAACTCGGTCCGGGTACGACGGCCCGCCTCGGCCGGCGCTCCGCTGTACTGCGACGCGCTGGAGTACGGGCTGACCGGTGACGGCTCGACCAACGACCAGCCGGCTCTTGCCGCCCTGGTGGACCGCCTCGGCGCCGGGTACGCGTCCGACGGGCGGGCCCGGGTCATCTACTGCCCGCCGGGCATCTACTCGATCCGGGACGCGGGCACGGTGTGGCGCAGCGGTGTGTCGCTGATCGGGGCGGGTCCGGCGGCGACCCGCTTCATGCTCAGCAACGAGGGCAACCGGGCCGACCCCACCCCGCTGGCCTTCTGGACCACGGTGCAGCACGGCGCCGACCGGGACCGGCACATTGCCGACTGCACCTTCGCCGACTTCCAGATCGACGGCTCCGGCGTCGCCATGGCCGAGTACAACTACCTGGCCAAGGGCCTCGGCCTCCAGTACGTGGTGCGAGGCGTCTTCCGCAACCTCTACATCCACCACACCGCCGCCACCGGGCTGGGCTGCGACTTCCTCCAGGACTCCCTGATCGACGGCGTGGTGGTGGTCGGCTGCGGCCGGCTGGACAACGGCGAGCAGATGGGCGGCGCCGGCATCGGGATCGGCATCGGCGGCTGGGGCACGGTGGAGCGGCTGACCATCGCCAACTCCACCGCCCTGGCCAACGGCACCAACGGCATCTTCCTGGAACTGCAGAAGGACTACTGGCCGCCGCCGCGCGGCTACCGGATCATCGGCTGCCACAGCCAGGGCAACCGCTTCGGCATCTCCGACTGGGGTGCCGACGGCCTGATCGTCTCCGCCTGCACGATGACCGGGAACCTGGAGACCGGGTTCGACGTGTCGGCCCAGGGCACCTCGTCAGTGGCCGGCCGGGGTGGGCTGCTCACCGACTGCGTCATCGACGGCAACATGTGCGACGGGGTCAGCATCGGCAACAGCCCCGGCCCGTACACCGTCCGGGGCAACCGGATCAGCGGCAACGGCCGGCACGGCTATCACGCTCACGACCTCGGGCGCGGCTACCGGGGCTCGATCCGGGACGTGGTGATCGAGAGCAACGAGCTCTGGGGCAACGGCCTCGACGCGATCCGGATCGACCACCAGATGACCGACGCGGTGCTGCTCAACAACCGGATCCGCAACAACGGACGCCAGTACGGCGAGGGCACCGGCGGCACCGGCGACGCCGTCCGCTACAGCGAGCGGTGCCTGGTGGACCGGTCGGCCGACTGGCCGCACGACGGGCACCGGGGCAAGGTCCTGCGGGTCGGGAAGGCCGTGGCCATGGTGGCCTCCAACACCGGCGACGAACTCACCCTCGCCCCGGTCCGCCCGGACGCGTTCACCGCGTGGAGCGGGAACGTGCCACCGCCGGGATGCGGCTACGAACTGGCCGCCGCACCGCAGCTGCGGGCTGGCATCACCATCGACGCGCCGTTCGACTCGGCCACCATCCGGGGCAACCGGGTCTGGGACAACCACGACAACCCGACCCAGACGCACGGGCTGTGGATCACCGAGCGGGGCAGCTGCGTGGACTGCCGGGTCGAGGACAACGACCTGGCCGGCAACGCCGACGAGGGGATGCGACTGGACACCCCGCCGGTGGGCGGACGGTGGCGGGACAACCACGTGGACAGCGACTGGAGCTGACCGGCCACCCGTCGGTGTCCCCGGCGAGACCGGTGAGACCTGAACGACGTGCGGCGGCGGCCGGAGTGATCCGGCCGCCGCCACTGTGTCGGTTTGAGCTGGTCAGCCGGCCAGACCCGCCACCGGGGTCGGGTCCAGCACCACCGTCGCCGAAGCGGACTGCGGCGGTACGCCCGGGTCGGTCGGGGCGTCGGTGTACTCCGCGACGAACACCGCGGTCAGGTTGTCCGCGCCGCTGTGCCCACCGTCCAGGAAGGTGGGGATGGTCCCGGAGCAACCCGTCGAGGTGGAGAGCGGGTGCCCGTGCTCATCGTGCCCGAGCACGTAGGTGACCTTCACCCGGGAGCAGTCCACCGGCAGGTCGTCGGTGACCTTCACCTCGTACGCGACCGTCTGCCCGAACTGGAACGGCTGCCCGGCCTCCGGGGTGACGAACTCGACGACCGGTGCGGTCGGCCCGACCACCAGCGGCAGGGTTGCCGAGGCGGACCGGCCGGTGCGGTCGGTCACCTTCAGCGTCGGCGTGTACGAGCCGTTCTCCGGGAAGGTCCAGCTCGCGTTCGGAGCGGTGCTGTCCACCGAGCCGTCCGCGTTGAAGTCCCACGCGTAGCTCAGCTTGTCACCGTCCGGGTCGGTCGTGCCGGCGCTGGAGAACGCGACGGTCAGCGGAGCCTGCCCGACCGTCGGGGTGCCACTGATCTTCGGGATCGGCGTCCGGTTGCCCCGGACGAAGTCGATTCGGGACAGCTGCGCGTCCGGGTTCTCGGCGAAGTAGCCGTCGCCGTACTCCAGCACGTAGAGCGCGCCGTCCGGGCCGAACTCCATGTCCATCGGGTTGTCCACCACCAGCGACGGCGCCACCGGACGGATGTCCGTCACGTCGCCGTCCTCGTCGAGGCGGAACTCCTTGATGTAGTCGCGGGACCACTCGTAGAACAGCGGGACCCCGTCGTAGTAGGCCGGCCAGCGGGTGCGCGACGTGCTGGTCCCGTCGTAGTCGTAGGCCGGGCCGCCCATCGGAGAGATGCCGCCGGTGCCCAGCTGCGGGAACTCGGCCGAGGGGGCGGCCGCGTACCAGACCTCCGGCTGCTCGACCGGCGGCAGCACGCGCTTGCCGGTGTTGTGCGGTGAGTCGTTGACAGGGCGCTTGCAGTTGAACTTGGCGCCGGACTCGCCGGTGGCGAAGTCGTAGTCGCGGTAGGCGATCGTCGGCGTCACGCAGTACGGCCAGCCGTAGTTCGCCGGCTTGTCGACGAGCATCCACCGGCCGTGACCGGCCGGGCCGCGCTCCGGGTTCGGGCTGGAGGCGTCCGGCGAGTAGTCGCCCACGTACACGTCGTCGGTACGCCTGTCGACGGCGAACCGGAACGCGTTGCGCAGCCCCATCGCGTAGATCTCCGGGCGGGTCTGCGCCGTGCCCGGCTTGAACAGGTTGCCGGCCGGCACCGTGTAACCACCACCGGCCTTCACCTTGATCCGCAGCAGCTTGCCGCGCAGGTCGTTGGTGTTGGCCGAGGTGCGCTGGGCGTCGTACGCCGGGTGGCGGTCGGCCCGCTCGTCGATCGGGATGTAACCGTCGGAGGCGAACGGGTTGGTGTCGTCACCGGTCGACAGGTACAGGTTGCCCTTGCTGTCGAAGTCGATCTGGCCGCCGACGTGGCAGCAGATACCCCGGTCGGTCGGCACGTCGATGATCTGCTGCTCGCTGGCGAGGTTCAGCTTCGTCCCGTCCAGCTTGAACCGGGACAGCCGCAGCGCGCCTCTGAACCGCTGCCAGTCCGCCTCGGTGCCGGTCTCCGGCGCGTCCCCCTCGTTGACGCCGGGGGTCGCCGGGTCGTCCACCGGAGTGTCCATCGGCGGCGAGTAGTAGAGGTACACCCACTTGTTCTGGGCGAAGTTCGGGTCGATGGCGACCCCCTGCAACCCCTCCTCGTCGTGCTCGTACACCGGGATGTCGGCGGCGATGGTGTTCAGCCCGGTGCGCGGGTCGTGGATGCGCACCTCACCGGTGCGGGAGGTGTGCAGCACCCGCAGGTCGGGCAGGACGGCGAGGCTCATCGGCTCGCCCGGGAAGTCGTTCAGTGTCACTTTCTGGAAGCTGCTGTCCGGCGGCGCGGCCGGCGCTGCGGCCGCTGCCGACGGTGGTACGGCCAGACCGGCCGTCACCAGCAGCAGGGCGGACGCGAATGCGGTCCTTTTCATCAGGTGAGTCCCCCGGGGTGGTTTCAGTACCGAAGTGAGGCGAGATAGTCGAAGCCGACGCGAGCGGTGTCCAGGGCGTCGGCGGGGGAGCGCGGCGGGGTGCCCGCGTCGTCACGCTCCACGATGTACTCCTCGATGCCGGCCTCCCGCTCGTGGGCGAAGATGCGGCCGAAGTCGATGACGCCGTCGCCGAGGTCGGCGAAGCCACCCTCGACGTCGAGGTCCTTGACGTGCACCTGGCGGATCCGGCCGCGGTTGGCCCGGATCACGTCAACCGGGTCGTGGGCACCCCGCCAGGTCCAGTAGAGGTCGAGCTCGAAGTGGACCAGTCGGGGATCGGTCTGCGAACTGAGGATGTCGAAGCCGGTCGAGCCGCCGGTCAGCGGCACGAACTCGAGCTGGTGGTTGTGGTAGCCGAAGTCCAGCCCCGCGCGTTCGGCGAGCCGACCGGCGCGGTTCAGGTCCCGGGCCAGGGCCCGGTAGACGGCGGGGTCCCGGATCGGCTGACCGCTCGCGTCCCGACCGAAGTACGGGTGGACGATCTTCTTGCAGCCGACCACGTTGGCGTCGGCGAGAGCCTGCTCCCAGGTGGCCGCGTCGAACGGCTGCGGAATGCCCACATGCCCGGAGGTGGACCGCAGCCCGGCCTCGTCGAGCGCGGCCCGGAACTCGGCGGCGGTGCGCCCCACGAAACCGGCGTGCTCCACCCGCCGGTAGCCGATCCGGCGCAGCGCGTCCAGGGTGCCGGGCAGGTCAGCGGCGAGCTGGTCGCGCAGCGTGTAGAGCTGAATGCTGATCCGGTCCACCGGCACGCGACGCCGGCCAGCGGCCTGCCCGGTGGAGGCGGCGGGCGCGGCGGCGGCCGGGCCGGCGAGCAGGCCGGCGGCGCCGACGGCAGCCGCGGAAACGGTCGCGGCGCGCAGCACTCCACGCCGACTGACCGGCTCGGACGCCGGTGTCGGCCCCGGTCGGTTGAGTTGTTGATCCATGGTGGTGGTCCCTTCCTGACGGCTGGTACGCCGTCGGCGGCGGTCGACCTGACTGCCGTCCGCCGGGCGTGCCGAACCGGCCGGAGGCGGGCTCCGGCTGGACGGTGAGGGACGGCGCGCGGGTGCGGCCCGGACCCATCGGGAACGGAACGCGGCGACCCGGCAGAGGTGGCGGCAAGTTGATCGACGAATGGGCAACCCTCTATCTAGATCGAGACCTTACCCTTGCCCCCGGACGAAGGCAAAGCTTCGTCGCGTTCGGCAGAAGTTTCGCTTCAGATGACAAAAGTCTGCCCACGAGGTGCGCCACCGGGCGTGACCTTCTCCTTCCCTTGCCGGCGCGGCCCGATCCGCCCGGCCTGGTTCGGCCTCGCCCGGACCCGCCCGGCCTGGTTCGGCCTCGCCCGGACCCGCCCGGCCTGGTTCGCCCGTGCCCGCCCTCGCCCGTGCCCGCCCTCGCCCGGCCGGCCTGCCCTCGCCCGGCCTGTCCACCCAGGCGCATGATCCACTCGGGTTCATGGAAGTCGCGGTGTTAGGGCGACTGGGATACCGCGACTTCCTTGAAGTCGAGTCGATGACCTCCCCACGCGACCGATGCCCTGTGCCCGGTGCGCACCGAGCGCACCCCCAGATGCCACCACCCGCCATTCGGACAGTCGACGTCGCGTCGCTCAAGCGGAGCAAAGCGCATGACACGGGTCGGTTGAACCCCTGTTCCGCCAATTGGAACATTGTCGGAAAATGCGCCGGTAAATGCGCCACCGATTATTGCCGAATGCCGCGAATAGCCTCCTCAGGCGGGCAAGAATATGGCGGAGGGAAGTCGAAAACGGGGGGACTGAAACATGACGTCTAGGCGGCGATTGACGCTGTTGGCGGTAACCATCGCAGCGGCACCACTCGTCCTGGGTGCGTGTACCGCCGACCGGGGGTCGGCCACCGGCCCGGCCAAGAAGCACGCCGCCCCACCGGAACTCGCCGTGACACCGGGGGACAAGGCCCGGGACGTCCCGGTCAGCGCCGAGGTGGGCACCGTGGTCAAGGGCGGGCGGGTCACCGGCGTACGCCTCACCGACGACAAGGGCAAGCAGGTCAACGCCGAGCCGCGCGAGGACGGCTCCGGCTGGGTGCCGAGCGCTCCGCTGCAACCACGACGGACCTACACCGCCGAGGTGACAGCGACCGGTGACTCCGGTGCCACCACCACCCGCACCACCACGTTCACGACCATGGCCAAGTCGACCAAACCGCAGATCACCAGCACCCTCTATTTCAACGGTAATCGGACGTACGGCACGGCGATGCCGGTAACGGTGGCGTTCGACCCGGGAATTCCAAAAGAGGCCAGAGCGGATGTCCAGCGCCGGTTGTTCGTAAAGACCAACCCACCGCAGCCGGGCACCTGGTCCTGGCTTGAGGATGGAAGTCAGGTCTATTACCGGGCACCCGATTTCTGGAAGCCGGGTACCACCATCAGCCTCCGGGCCGGTCTGGAGGGTCTGCCGATCGGAAAGGACCGGGTCGGCGACGCCGAGCGGACCGCGACCTCCAAGATTGGACGACAGGTCTCGCTGGAGATCGACAACGCCACCAAGCAGATGACGGTGCTGCGCGACGGCAAGCAGGTCCGCCGGATCCCGGTCAGCCTGGGTAAGCCGAGCACGCCGAGTTCCAGCGGCAAGATGGTGATCATGGAGAAGCACGAGCGGGTCACCTTCGACACCCGGGGTGAGCCGGACGGCGGTTACGTGGTCGACGTCGACGACGCCCAGCGCTACACCTGGGGCGGCGAGTTCATCCACTCCGCCCCCTGGTCCGAGGGGGACCAGGGCAACACCAACGTCTCGCACGGTTGCGCGAACGTGTCCGCCACGGCCGCCGACTGGTTGATGGGAGTGACGCAGGTCGGTGACCTGGTCACCGTCAAGGGCACCGAGGTGGAGTTGCAGCCGGGCAACGGCTGGACCGCGTGGAACGTGAGCTGGGACGAGTTCGCCCGGGGCAGCGCCCTGCCGGTGCCGCCCGGGCTGAAGCCCGCACCGGTCGCTCCGGCGCACCCGGGCGCGGTTGCCGGCGGATCGCCCGCACCGGCGCCCTCGGTCAGCGGTCGCTGACACACCCCTCACGGCAGGACAGGGCCGGCCCGCCACACGGCGGACCGGCCCTGTCGCCGCACGTCACACCAGGGGTACGCGGGCCGGACCGGCCCTGTCGCCGCCCGTGGCTGCGGCCATCACCCCAGGGGTACGCGGGCCACCCCGGAACCGGTCAGGCTGCCGAGCCAGAGCTGGTCGCCGTGCTGGCGTACCCCGGTGATCATCGAGTAGTGCCCGCTCGGACCGTGCAGCGTCCGGCGGACCGCGCCCGTGCCGTCGACCAGGGCGACCAGCCCGTACCGGCGCGGCTGCGGCTGCATCGCGTCGGGCAGCAGGGCGGCGATCTGGCGCAGCCGAGGATGGGGCAGCAGCCGCTCGGCAATCGGCACCCGGGGGCTGGGCAGCGCGATCCAGTACGTCCCGTCACCCACCGAGGCGAGGTTGTCCGGGTACGCGGGCAGGTCGGCGAGGACCCGCACACCGCCGCTCAGTTCGACCCGCAGCAGGCGGTGGGTGCTGGTCTCCACGAGCATCAGCGCCGACTCGTCAGGGGTCAGCGCGATCCCGTTGGGGAAGTACAGCCCGTCGGTCACCACCTCGGTGCGGCCGCTGCCCGGGTGGTGGGCCAGCACCCGACCGTTGGGGCGGTGCTCCAGCAGGTCCCGCTTCCAGTGCGAGACCGGAAACCGGTCGGAGCTGTCGGTGAAGTAGATGGTGCCGTCGCGGCCCACCGTCGCGTTGTTGGCCAGGTGCACCGGGGGTGCCGTTCCGGTCAGTTCGCGTACCGCGCCGTCCGGCGTGACCCGCAGCAACCCGCGGTACGCGTCGCAGACCACCAGGGCCTCGCCGGACGGGTCCAGCTCGATGCCGAGCGGACGGCCCCCGGTCTCGGCCAGCAGCCGGGGTGGGGTGCCAGCCGGCGCGTCGACCGGCCACCACCAGAGCCGACCGTCCTCGTCGCCACTGATCGCCCGCCCGGCGTCGTCGACCAGCACGTCCTCGGGGCCGACGGCGCCGGCGGGAAGGGGCAGCAACTCGGCCTGGTCGAGCCGGCGGTCGGTGGGGGCCCAGGCCCCGGCGAGCGCCGGAGGGCTGGTCGCCGGCTCGCGGACGGGGCGGATCAGCCGGGGCGGACGGGGCCGGGGGATCAGCATCGGCCTATTCTCCACCCCGCTCTGGGTCGACCCCCGGGTTCCGCGCCCGCGCGGCGCGCCGCCCGGGTCCCTGACTCCACCCCGAGAGGGAGGTGGAGCGCCTCGGGGTATGCCCCTGGGCGTACCCGGAATCACTCCGCGGAGGGGCGAAAGTGTCGGTGGTGGCGGCTAGATTTCTGGGCATGGAAGAGCACAGCGACCGGCTCGACGTGCAGGTCAGCGTGGGTGACCGGATGGTCCTCGTGCGGGTGGCCGGCGAGGTCGACATCGCCACGGTGGCCGCGTTCCGGTCCGCGCTGTGGTCCGCGCCGGCCCGCCCGGTGCTTCAACTGGACATGTCCGGGCTGCGGCTGCTCTCCGCCGCTGGCGTTCGCACGCTCCTCGCCGCGCATCTGCGCGTGCGGGCCTGCGGTGGCGAGTTGGTGGTGGTCGACCCGAGCCCGGTGGTGGCGCGGGTGCTACGCGTCAGCGGGCTGCACCGCGTGATGCCGATTCTGGAGTTGACCTCGCCGATCGAGGCGGCGCGTCGCCCGGTGGTCGCGACCACCGATCTGCAACTGGCCGCCTGACCCCGGTCGACGGGGTGGGGCTCCGCCCTTTGAGCCGAGAGCGGGGCCGCCGGCGTGGGCCGGCGACCCCGACACAATCGGTCAGCTCACGCCGAGCAGGTCGACGACGAAGACCAGCGTCTCGCCCGGCTTGATGACGCCACCGGCGCCCCGGTCGCCGTACCCCAGGTGCGGCGGGATGATCAGGCGGCGGCGACCGCCGACCCGCATGCCGGCGACGCCCTGGTCCCAGCCGGCGATGACCTGACCGCCGCCGAGCGGAAAGTCGAACGCCTCGCCCCGGCTCCAGGACGAGTCGAACTCGCCGCCGGTGGAGTGCGACACGCCGACGTAGTGCACGCTGACCAACTGGCCCGGCTCGGCCTGCGGACCGTCGCCCACGGTGATGTCCTCGATCACGAGGTCGGCCGGCGGTGCGCCCTCGATCGGACCAACCTCGGGCTTGCCCGAACGGGCGCCTGCTGCCTGGGTCATGCGGGGATCTCCTGCCGTGTTGGGTGATGTGTCCGGTCATCGTCGATCCTGCCGGATCACCCCTCACCGATGTGCGGCGGACCCGCAACCTGCTCCGGGGCCCTTCTCCGCCGGTCGTCCCACCGCCCGGGCCCGGTGGCGCTCCGGGCGCGGGCGGGACGACGACGCGGCGGGCGTCACCAGTGCTGGTGACGCCCGCCGAGGGGGTGTGCGGTGTTCACCGGAGCCAGGGCGTCCGCCGCACGATCGGCAGCCTCGCCCACAGCCGGCCGAGGCCCCAGGTGTCGCCGGCGTTGACCAGCGCCAGGACCGCCAGCACCGCCGCGTAGATCAGGTGGTCGTCCATGAAGGGGTTGTTCTCCGGAGGCAGGACGGCGGTCCACATCATGACCAGCAGCAGTCCACCGGCCACGGCGGCGACCCGCATGCCGATGCCGAGCAGCAGCGCGACACCGATCCCGGCCAGGCCGACCATGAAGAGCCAGTCCGCCCAGGCGGCACCGGCGATCCCGGCGTAGAGGTCCTTGAACGGGCCGGTCACGCCGAAGGTCAGGAATCCCTTGGTGGGGCTGCCCCCGTTGATCCAGGCGTTCTTCGACTCGGTGGCCATCCCGAGGCCGAACATCTTGTCGATGAAGGCCCAGAGGAAGATCCAGCCGAGCGCCAGCCGGGTGCCGGCCAGGATGTACCGGACGGCCCGCCGGTGAGTGGTGCCGGCTGTCGGAGCGGTGTTCTCGGCGGTGACCCGCTCGATCGTCGCGGTCATGGTCTCCACGTCCCTTCTCAGCTTCGCACCGCGCTTCCCGGTGGCATCTCCAGTGGACGCCCACGGCGTCCTCGGCGGCAGGGCCGACAGACCGCACCTGGTCGGGACCTTCGCCCCCCTCGGGTCCGGTCCGGCGGCCCTGACGAGCGTCGGCTCTCGGTCGTAGCGTCCGAGATGGACCACGAGAGGGAGGCTGGCCGTGATGAGAACCTGGCAGGTGGGTGACGTGATGACCCGGGAGGTCGAGACCGTGGTGGCCGAGACCCCGTACCGGGAGGTCGTCGACGTGCTGTTGCGCCGCGGAGTCAGCGCGGTGCCGGTGATCGACGACTTCCGTCGGGTGCTGGGGGTGGTGTCCGAGGCCGATCTGCTGCACCGGGTCGAGCGCGCCGGTGAGCCGGCACTGCGACGGGTCTTCGAGAGCCGCCGTCGGCGCGGTGCCCGGGGCAAGAGCGCGGCCCTGCTGGCCGGCGACCTGATGACCGCGCCGGCCGTCACCACGGATCCGGAGGCGACGCTGTCCGCGGCTGCCCGGCTGATGGACCGCGAGCAGGTCAAGCGGCTGCCCGTACTGGACGACCTGGGCCGACTGGTTGGCATCGTCAGTCGTGCCGACCTGCTGCGGGTGCACCTGCGGTCGGACGCCGAGATTCGCGAGGACGTGGTGCAGGAGGTGCTTCGCCGGGTGCTCGCCGTGCGGGACGGACTGGTCACGGTCGAGGTCCGCCACGGTGACGTGACCCTGGCCGGCCGGCTGGACCGCCGCTCCGCCGTCGACCTCGCCGGTCGGCTCGCGGGGCAGGTCAGTGGCGTCGTGCGGGTGACCAACGCGATCGCCTACGACGCCGATGACACGGTCTCCGACTCCGGCCAGGTGATGCCGGTCGCCTGAGCGGAAGCTGCGCCCGCCGGAGCCTCAGCCGTTGCCGCTGGGAACCGCCGGATCGCCTCAGTGGGGCCCGACCCGACTTCGGTGGACCGCCCGATGCCGGGTCGGGCGTTCACCTAGGCTCGAAAAGGGCCGGCCGGCCTGGTTGACGGGCGGTGCGCGGTGGTCGATGCGGAGGGCGTCGGTGGCTGAGGCGACGGTCGCGGTCCCACTGTGGGCCTGGGCGGCGGTCGGCGCGGTGATCGCGGTGCTGCTCGCCGTGGACGTGCTCCTGCACCGGGACAACCACGTCATCGAGCTCCGCGAGGCGCTGCTGTGGAGCGCCGTCTGGATCGGTGCGGGTCTGCTGTTCGGGTTTGTCGTCTGGTGGGGCCTCGGTGGTGACCCGGCCATCGCGTACTTCTCCGGCTACCTGCTGGAGAAGGCACTCTCGGTGGACAACGTGTTCGTCTTCGCGCTGCTCTTCGGCTACTTCCAGGTGCCGCCGGGCTACCAGCACAAGGTGCTGTTCTGGGGTGTCGTGGGCGCGCTCGTCTTCCGGCTGCTGTTCATCTTCGCCGGTGCCGAGCTGCTGGACCGGCTCACCTGGGCCGGGTTCGTGCTGGGCGCGTTCCTGATCTGGACCGGTTGGCGGCTGGCCGTCCGCGGGAAGCCGGACGTCGATCCGGAACGCAACGTCGTGGTCCGGCTGTTCCGGCGGTTGGTGCCGACCGACGCCCGCTACCACGGCGACCGGTTCACCGCCCGGGTGGCAGGCCGGCGGGTGGCGACGTTGCTGCTGGTGGCGCTCGTCGCCATCGAGGCCACCGACGTGGTCTTCGCCATCGACTCGGTGGCGGCGATCCTCGCCATCACCACCAACACCTTCCTGGTCTGGACGGCCACCGCGTTCGCCGTCCTGGGGCTGCGCAGCCTCTACTTCTGCCTCGCCGGACTGCTGCGACACTTCGGCTACCTGCGGTACGGGCTCGCGCTGCTGCTGGCCTTCGCCGGGCTGAAGCTGATTCTCGCCGAGACGCCGGTGGGCAAGCTGCCGGTCTGGTTGACCCTGGCCGTGGTGGTGTTGACCCTGGTGGTCTCCATCGGCGCCAGCATCCTGGCCGCCCGCCGCCGCCCCGCCAGCTGAGCCGCCGACCCGTGCTGAGCCGCCGCACCGCGCGCGTCCCGACCTCGGGCGGCGGTCGGGGTCAGCCGACCAGCACCGGCCGGGACAGCTGGTCGGCGAGCAGCGCGGGCGCCTCGGCCAGCGACGGGCCGTACCAGGTGAGGTGCCGTCCGGAGAGCAGGGCGCACGGTACGCCGGGGAACGCCTCCGGCCCGTCGTCGGCGGTGAACAGGTACGGCTCGTCGGGCAGTACCACCAGGTCGGGCTCCCGCTCGCGCAGCTCGGTGAGGGTCGGGCGGGGATAGCGTTCGGGGTGCTCGTCGTAGGTGTTCACCACGCCGAGGCGGCGCAGCACGTCACCGGCGAACGTGTCGCCGCCGAGCACCACCCAGGGTCGTCGCCAGACCGGCACCACCGCGCGGCGGGTCGACGCCAGCCGGGGCGGCGTGGCCCAGGCCCGTCGGGCGGCCCGTAGCCAGGCCGGCTCCGTCGGCGCACCCAGTTCGGTCAGCAGCTCGCCCAGCTCGGTCAACGCGCCGGGAACGGTCCGTGGATAGGTGACCCGCACCGGTACGCCGGCCGCCCGCAGCGCCTCCGCGTCGGCCCGGCGGTTCTCCTCCACGTTCAGCAGCACCAGATCCGGCCGCAGCGCGCGCACCCGCTCCAGATCGGGGTACTTGCTGCCGCCGACCCGGGCCACGTCGAGCCCGACCGGGCGGCTGCACCAGTCGGTGGCACCGACCAGCACACCCGGCAGGGTCAGCGCCACCGCCTCGGTCAGTGACGGCACCAGCGACACCACCCGCAGCACCACGTACCTCCGTTCGCCGCCCGTCCCGATCATCCCCCTCGGGTCGGTGTCGGGTCACAGGTGGCCGGGCTCGATGCGGGCGGTCACGTCCAGGTGTGCGGGCTGGCAGTCGGTCGTCGCCGCGAATCGGCGGACCGCGGCGCGAACGTGCTCGCGTACGCCGGCGGCCGGCGCGTCGGCGGTGAGGTCCACCCGGATCCACACGTCGGGGTGCGGTGGCGGGCCGGTGAGCACCACCCTGGCCCGGCGTACCCCGGGGTTGCCGGTCAGGTCGCGTACCAGCGCGTCGGCGAGCACGTCGGTGGCCAGCCGGGTCCGGCCCGGACGGCGTCCGGGGTGGCTCAGGGTGCCGCGCAGCACGCCGTCCGGGCCCCGCAGCTCACGGGCCAGCAGGCGTTGCCCGGCCAGTGCGAACAGCGCTCCGGTGACGGCCGTGGCCAGGGTGCTCCACGGCGCGGCCATCCGCCACCGGTCGACCAGGTCGGCGCTGAGCAGCACCGTCGTCGGGTCAGCGCCGGGCAGCGCGCCGAGGCTGGCCGCCAACGCCGCCCCGCCCCCGGCCACCAGCAGCAGCGCGATGATCGTCCACAACAGTCGGTGCCCGGCGTTTGTCACGCCGGCCGCCGCCGGGGCAACAGCCGCACGTCGATCCGGGCGGGACGGGGTGCGGTCAGGCGGTGCAACTCCCGGTGCACGGCGAACTCGATCTCCGCCCGGGCGGCCGGGTCGCCGGTCGCGCTGACCCGCGGACGCCACTGGCCGCCGCGCCGTCGGACCCGGACCCGGGCACGGCGGACGCCCGGCACGGCGCTGGCGGCATTGGCGAGCCGCCGCTCCACACAGCGCCGGTGCAGGTACCAGCCCTCCCGGTCGTCGGTACGCAGGCGGACCGGTGTCCAGCGGCGCAACTGGGCCACGAGGATGACCAGGCCCAGCAGGAGCGTCCCGCCGGCCACGATCTGGACGGTGGGGTCGTCCCACCGGGTGCCGCTCAGCGCGTCGAACCAGCCGGTGGTGTCCAGCGGCGTCGGGCGGTGCGCTGTGAGCAGCAGCGCCTGGACGGCCACCGCCGCTCCGCCAAGAAGCAGAGCGGTGGCCAGCAGCAACGAGGCAACCCGGTTGGCGGCGCGCATCTCAGCCGTCCTCCGGTGCGGCGGCGCCGGCCCCTGGCCCGTCGACGCCGGGGACGAGCAGGTCGTCCACGGTGACGGTCACCACCGCCACGCTGAGCCCGGTCTGGGTGGTCACCCGTTCGGCGACCACCGCCCGGACCGTTTCGGCGATCGTCGGCACGCTGTGCCCGTACCAGGTGATCAGATGCAGGTCGAGTCCGACGGACCGGTCGTCCAGGCGGACCGCCGCCGGGCGGACGACGGACACGCCCGGTACGAGGCTGGCCGCCTGCACCGCGATCTGTGCGACGTCCGCCGCGTCGCCCCCGCGGCGTTCCGCACCGGTCGTCCCGGCGGCCAGCCCGGTGCTGGGGTTCGTCCCGGTGGACGGGCGGGTGGTCATCGGCGTCGCCGAACGTCGGCGCGGCGGTCGCCGAGACCGGTCACCGCGAGGTCGCCGTCGAGCACCCGGACGACCAGCCAGCCGAGCAGGCCGGCGAGCACGGCGAGGGCGGCCACACCGACGCCGGCGAGCGCCCAGACCGCCACGGCGAGGAACCCGGCGATAAAGCCGAACTGCTGTCGCGACATGGTCACCTCCGGGCCGATCGGGTGCCGGCGGTGCCTGGATACACCTGGCGGCCATCCCTGGAACGTCGGCGCTGCTGTGATCCCGGTCACACCGCAAGTCGGTGGCCCATGATCGACCACCTAGACTCGGGCCGGCTCGACCGACCGGCGGATGGATCAGGCAGATGACGAGCACCGGGAGTGGCGACCGCGGTTGGCTGCGGGCGTTGCCCGCCGAGGCGGGGCGCGACACGCTGCTGAGCCGCGCCGGCCACCGCGTCCTGTCGGCGCGCCGGCTCACTGATCTGCTCCAGGGCCGCCCACCCGGCGTCACCGGCAGCCAGTGGACCTCGGCCAGCCGCGCCAGCTTCGACTTCGTGGTCTACGCCGCCGACACCGGCCGTCCGGTCGTCGCCGTACAGATCGGCCCGGTGCCGCCCGCCGGTTCGGCGGAGCAGCGGGTGGAGCGACTCACGGACGCGGTCAGCGCCGCCGCCGGTCTGCCCGTGCTGCGGATCGGTTCGCCGACGTTGCGGGCCGCCGAGCAGGGCCGCCGCCTGGTCGAGTACGTGATCGACGCGCGCGCCTACGCCGCAGGCGGGGCCACCGCCACCGGGGCAGAACCAGCACTGGTGGGCTTCCGGGACATCCTGGGCCGGCTGCCGGACGGGCGTACCGGGCCGGTCAACGACCTCGGCGCGCTGGCCCGCGCGGCGGCGGTCGAGGCGTACGTGGCCGGGCAGGTGGCCGACCCGATCGTGCGAGGGCTGCACGTCCGCTGGGTGGACGGGCCCGCGCAGGGGTGGAGTTGGATGCAGGTACGCCCCGACGCCTGCCTCATCGAGCAGGTCTCGGTGACAGAGCACCGTTTCTCCTGTGGCATCGACGCGGCCCGGCTGGCCGAGGATCTCGCCACCGTCGCCGTGGGGGAGCGACTGCGGGAGAACGCGGTAGCGGATCTGCTGCCGCGCGCCGAGTGGACCGCGCAGATCGCCGCGCTGAGCCAGCGCCGCCACGAACTGGTCGGCGGGTTCGCCTTCGACCACCTCTGCGCCGACTGACCAGCGCCCGTTTCACCTGCTGATCCCTGCTCCGCACCGGCTCCGTGTCGGGTCGCGGCAATTTCCTGTGCGTCTGTTGAACCTTCCCGGCCGCCGCCCCGTACTCCTGCGCGAATGAACAGGATCTCCCCATCCGCGTTCCACCGGGCGCGGGAGACGGTGCGGAAAGGGCATCGTCGGCCATCGACGCATTACCGGGTAGGTCACGGCGGGTCACCGCCGGGGCGTGCCACCTCACATCCGTCGGTCCGCCGAGGGCAGAAATCCACTACCGGATCGAGAAGGAGAGCAATTCGATGCGCAGGTCCACTCGGGCGCGCCGGCCTTCCGGCAACGCGCGGAGCAAGCGTCTGCTGGCAGTTGTCGGCACGCTCGCGGTCTTCGGCGGAGTTGTCGCCGTGACTCAGATTTCGTCGGCCCAGGACCGGCGGACAAATAAGCCACGTCCGGCTTCCGGGCAGTGCGTGGAGCCGAGCCCGGGCGCGACCGCGCCGACCGGTGGCGGTTCGACCAGCCGGACGTGGCAGAACGGTCGGTGGGTGCGTAATCACTGGGGTGACGGACAGCAGTCGGTCCCCGAGTGCGAGGACGGCAAGGACGGCACCGTGGGCACCGGCACGGCCATCGCCTGTCCGGACGTGGCGGCCAAGCTGCCGCAGGTGCCGGACCGGGCGCGGGCCGAGGTGGACCGCAACCTCGCCCAGTTGCAGACCCAGATCGCCGAGGCGGACCGCCGGCTCGCCGCCGAGGGCAACAAGGGTGAGGCGTTCATCCGCAACGCGATCCTCCAGCCGTTGGCCGGCAAGCGCCGCGCCGTGCTGGACCGGATCACGACCGCCATCGACCGGGCCGGACCCCGGCCGCAGGGCCTCGCGCAGCTCGCCGAGTGCCAGGTGCAGCCCACCACCCCCGGTGGCGGCAACAACGGCGGCGGCGGCACGCCCACCACCACCCCCGGTGGCGGCAACAATGGCGGCGGGAACAATGGCGGCGGGAACAACGGTGGTGGCACCGAGCCCGGCGCCGGGCTCGGCGTGCTCGCCAACGACTGCGACGAGAGTCGGCTGCAGCCGCACGACGGTTTCCAGAACGGCAACCGCTGCGTGAGCACCGAGTTCGGTGAGGTCGGCGCGGCGGCCAACAACCCGTCGCTGCTGATCACCCAGTTCCCCGACCAGGTCGGCCAGAACCAGCCCTTCACCCTGCGGGTCAGCACCCGCAACCTGGTCCGGGACCGCTTCCTGGCCGCCGGTCAGGGTGGCTACTACGTGGAGAGCTCGCTGCTCAACGACCAGGGCCTGGTCCGCGGTCACTTCCACACCGCCTGCCGCATGCTGGACAGCCTGACCGCTCCGCCGGAGCCGCAGGAGGTGCCGGCGTTCTTCGTCGCGACCGAGGACGGCCGCGGTGGCGCCCAGCCCGACGAGGTGACGATCCAGATTCCGGGCCTGCCGGAGTCGGGTACCGCCCAGTGCTCCGTCTGGGCCGGTGACGGCTCGCACCGCCTGCCGATGATGGAGCGGGCCAACCAGACCCCCGCCTTCGACTCGGTGCGCATCGACGTCAACTGAGCTGACGTACCAACGGCGGCCGGCCACCCGGGGCGACGACCCGGGGTGGCCGGCCGCCGCTCGCAACAGGTGCCCGGACAGAGGACGGGGCCCCGCCGTTTCCGGTGGGGCCCCGTCGTCGACTCGGGTCAGCGGCTCTTGTACGCCTCGACGACCTCGACCGGGATCCGACCCCGCTCGGAAATCTTGTAGCCGTTCTTGACGGCCCATTCCCGGATGGCCCGGTTCTGCTCCCGATCCATTCCCGCGCCGGCGGGTCGCCCCGGCCGTCGGACCGAACGGGCACTCTCCACCGGACCGCGCCCGATCCGCCGACCCGCATTGATGTACGGATCGAGCGCCTTGCGCAGGACGCCGGCATTCTCGTCGGAGACATCGATCGTGTAGGCCACGCCGTCGAGACTGAACTCAACCGTCCGGTCGGCCTTCCCACCGTCGAGGTCGTCGGTCAGGACCGTGATTACTTTTCTCGCCATTGCCGATTACTCCCTGTGTGCGGCGGGATGTGTCCAAAGTCTGACCTATCACCCCGGTAATCCGCAACAATATGCCTTCCATTCATTCGGCGCGTCGCGATTCCGTTACCCAGCAAAACCGTGAATCGGTCCGGTGACGAAGCTTCATTACCCGAGGATGCCGCTGTGACCGGCGACGGCGGCCGCCTCGGCCCGGTTCGAGACCCGCAACTTGCGCAGCAACGCGGCGGTCATCCGTTTCACCGTCCGTTCCGAGACGTGCAGTTCTTCGGCGATGTCGACGGTGCTGCGGCCGGTGGCGATCGCCCGCAGCAGCCGCCGTTCCTCGCCATCCAGATCGACGGGCGCGAAGCGGGTGGGCCGCAGCATGGTGCGCAGGAGTTCGGCCGGCAGCACCGCCCAGCCGTCGAGGATGGCCAGCAGCGGTGGCAGCAACTCCTCCGGTTCGCTGGTCTTGGGCAGGAACCCCTCGGCGCCGGCCCGCAGCGCGTCCACCGCCGGCCCGGGGTCGGTGGAACCGGACATCGCGACCACCCGTACCCGTGGGGTGGTCCGTCGGATCGCGGCCACCGCCCGGACGCCGCCGGGCGGCGGCATGTGCAGGTCGACAAGGGCCAGGTCGGGGCAGCAGTTGCTGACCAGCGCCGCCGCCGCGGCGGCGTCACCGGTCGAGGCGACCACCTCGACGCGGCCGTTGGTGGTGATCGGAAGCAGCAACTCCAGGCCGCGGACGAAGAGTGGGTGATCGTCCACGACGACGAGTCGCAAGGTGGAGGCTCCCGGCATGTCTGCGCCGTTCCCCAGCGGGTACCGATCATGCGGGTTCGCACCATACGAGAGGAGTCGGGTGGATGCGCGTACGGCACGGTTTGCGGGACCTGCTGCGAGGGTTGCGCCCCATCGAGCCGACACCCGACGTGAGTCGCCCCCCGGCGGCCGATTCGGAGTTGCTGCTGCGCGTGTTGTGCCACGAGTTCCGGACGCCGATCAGCACCCTGACCTCGCTGACCCGCGCGCTGGCCGACGAGCGCCGCGAGCTGACCAGCGACGACCGGCGGGCGATCAGTGAGCTGGCCCGCGACCAGGCCGCCCACCTGCAGAGCCTGCTGCGCGACGCGACCGCCAGCACCGGCGTCCTGACGCTGGCCCCGCAGCCGGAGCCGGCCGTCGCGTTGGCGGGCATTCTGCGGGAGGCCGCCGCGCTGGTGCCGGCCGGCCGACGGCGGGCGCGGGCCACCCGGCGGGCGGCCTCCTGGCCGGTGCCGGCCGGACGCACTCGACAGGTCCTGGTCAACCTGGTGCAGAACGCGTTGCGGCACGGGCCGCCGGACGGACAGGTCGGGCTCTATGCCACAGTGCGCGGCCCCGGCCTGAGCATCCTGGTCACCGACGAGGGTCGGGTCGACGACGCGTTGCTGGTGGCGCTGCGGCGTCCGGCGCCGGCGGTCGGGATGTCCGGGCTGGGCCTGTGGATCGCCCGGCAGCTCGTCGCGACGGACGGGGGAGCGTTGCGGGCGCACCGGCTACGGCCGCGCGGCGTGGCGCTGGAGGTGCTGCTGCCGATGGCCCGCCCGCTGCGCTGACCCGGCCGGGACATCGGTTGGCCCGCTCGGGTCACCGGGGCGGGAACGGCCTCGCTACCTGTTTCTGGTACCGAGGAGGTTGGATGTTCAGCCACGTCAAGGATCTGCAGTTCGAGGCCAAGCCGGACGGCCCGGACGCGGCGTTCGCCCGCCGGTTGCAGGAGGTGCTGGGCGGCAAGTGGGGCGAGATGACCGTCGCCAACCAGTATCTCTTCCAGGGGTGGAACTGCCGGCTGCCCGGCAAGTACAAGGACCTGCTGCTCGACGTCGGCACGGAGGAGATGGGCCACGTCGAGATGATCGTCACGATGATCACCCGGCTGCTGGACAGCGCGCCGCTGTCGCTGACCGAGGGGATCGCGGAGGACCCCGGAGGCGCCGCGACCTACGCCGGTGAAAACCCGGCGCACTTCATCCACGGTGGGGGTGGGGCCCTGCCCACCGACTCCAACGGGGTGCCCTGGAACGGCGCGTTCATCACCGCCAGCGGCAACCTGTTGGCCGACTTCCAGCTCAACGTCACCGCCGAGGCGCAGGGTCGGCTCCAGGTGGCCCGGTTGTTCCACATGACCGACGACCCGGGCGTGAAGCAGATGCTGCGCTTCCTGCTGGCCCGCGACACCATGCACCAGAACATGTGGCTGGCGGCGATCGAGCAGCTCAAGGAGGACGGGCTGGAGGAGATGCCGGTGCCGGAGGCGTTCCCGGACTCGGGCGAGTTCACCGAGGAGTACAGCTACACCTACCTGGGTTTCTCCTCGGGCACCGACGCCGCCCAGGGGCGCTGGGCGTCCGGGCCCTCACCGGATGGCAAGGGCGAGTTCCGGTACGACGACAACCCGCGGGCGAACGCGCCGGAACCGGTGTTGCCCCCGGGTGACCCGCGCCTCTACGGCACCAACCCAGTGGTCTAGGTCACAGGCCGGAACAAGGGGAACGCTTTGTTACTTGAGTGAGACACGCTCAACTCAACGCGATAGCAGGTGTTCGATGGCAACTCTTCCGGTACTTCCCCTGACCGACGCCGTGCTGCTGCCCGGCATGGTCATCCCGGTGACCCTCGACCCCACCACCCAGGCCGCGATCGACGCGGCGCGGGCGACCGGCGACCGCAAGCTGCTGGCCGTGCCGCGCATCGACGGCGAGTACGGGCCGGTCGGTGTGGTCGCCACCATCGAAAAAGTCGGCCGGCTGCCCGAGGGTGAGCCCGCCGCCGTCATCCGTGGCCTGTCCCGCGCCCGGATCGGCTCCGGCGTGCCCGGCCCCGGCGCCGCCCTCTGGGTCGAGGCGACCGAACTCGACGAACCCGCCTACGCCGGTCGGGCCCGGGAACTCGCCCGCGAGTACCGCGCCCTGGTGACCTCAGTGCTTCAACAGCGGGGCGCCTGGCAGGTCATCGACGCGGTGGAGCGGATGACCGATCTCTCCGAGCTGGCCGACTCGGCCGGCTACGCGCCCTGGCTGACGCTGGAGCAGAAGACCGAACTGCTCGCCGCGCCGGACGTCACCGCCCGGCTGGAACTGCTGGTCGGCTGGGTGAAGGACTACCTGGCCGAGCAGGAGGTCACCGAGCAGATCAACAGCGACGTCCGCGAGGGGCTGGAGAAGTCCCAGCGCGAGTTCCTGCTCCGCCAGCAGCTCGCCGCGATCCGCAAGGAACTGGGCGAGGACGAGCCGGACGGCTCCGCCGACTACCGGTCCCGGGTCGAGTCCGCCGAGCTGCCGGAGAAGGTACGCGAGGCGGCCATGCGCGAGGTCGGCAAGTTGGAGCGGGCCAGCGACGCCTCCCCGGAGGCGGGCTGGATCCGTACCTGGCTGGACACCGTGCTCGAGATGCCGTGGGGCACGCGTACCGAGGACAACACCGACCTGGCCGCGGCCCGGGCGGTGCTCGACGCCGACCACGCCGGCCTGTCCGACGTGAAGGACCGCATCCTGGAGTACCTGGCGGTGCGCAACCGGCGGGCCGAGCGCAACCTCGGTGTGGTCGGCGGTCGCGGCTCCGGCGCGGTCCTCGCCCTCGCCGGCCCTCCCGGAGTGGGCAAGACCAGCCTCGGCGAGTCCGTGGCGCGGGCGCTCGGGCGTAACTTCGTCCGGGTCTCGCTCGGCGGCGTCCGCGACGAGGCGGAGATCCGCGGGCACCGGCGTACCTACGTGGGGGCGCTGCCCGGTCGGATCGTCCGCGCGCTGCGCGAGGCCGGTTCGATGAACCCGGTCGTGCTCCTCGACGAGGTGGACAAGCTGGCCGCCGGCTACGCCGGTGACCCGGCCGCCGCCCTGCTGGAGGTGCTCGACCCGGCACAGAACCACACCTTCCGGGATCACTACCTGGAGGTCGACCTCGACCTGTCCGACGTGCTCTTCCTGGCCACCGCCAACGTGGTGGAGTCCATCCCCGGCCCCCTGCTGGACCGGATGGAACTGGTCACCCTGGACGGGTACACCGAGGACGAGAAGGTCGCCATCGCCCGCGACCACCTGCTGCCCCGGCAGCGGGAGCGGGCCGGGCTGACCGTCGACGAGGTCGGCGTCGCCGACGAGGCTCTCGCGCTGATCGCGGGGGAGTACACCCGGGAGGCCGGTGTCCGGCAGCTCGAGCGTGCCCTGGCCAAGATCCTGCGCAAGGTGGCGGTGACGCTGGCGACGGACCCGACGCCGGTGCGCGTCGGCACCGACAACCTCGCCGGCTACCTGGGTCGGCCGAAGTTCACCCCGGAATCGGCCGAGCGCACGGCCGTGCCCGGCGTGGCCACCGGCCTGGCCGTCACGGGCGCCGGTGGGGACGTGCTCTTCATCGAGGCGACCAGCATGGAGGGCGAGCCGGGGCTGACCCTGACCGGCCAGCTCGGTGACGTGATGAAGGAGTCGGCGCAGATCGCGCTCTCCTACCTGCGCTCCAACGGGCGGCGGTTCGGCATCGACCCGAACGCCCTGGCGGGACGCCGGATCCACGTCCACTTCCCGGCGGGCGCGGTGCCCAAGGACGGCCCGAGCGCCGGCATCACCATGGTCACCGCCCTGGCGTCGCTGGTCACCGGTCGTCCGGTCCGCCCCGAGTTCGGGATGACCGGTGAGGTGACGCTCTCCGGTCGGGTGCTGCCGATCGGTGGGGTGAAGCAGAAGCTGCTCGCCGCGCACCGGGCCGGCCTCACCGAGGTGATCATCCCGGCGCGCAACGAGCCCGACCTGGACGACCTGCCGACCGAGGTGCGCGAGGCGCTGACCGTGCACACCCTGGCCGACGTGGCCGACGTGCTCGCCCTGGCGCTGCGCCCGGCCGACGTGACGACGCTGGACGGTCCGGCGCTCTTCACCGTCTGACGCTCCAACCATTCGGGCCCCCGCCGTCGCGAGACGGCGGGGGCCCTGTCGGTACGTCGGGGAGGTCTACTGTCTCGTCTGCCCCGTCAACCACCTCACCGCCGCGAGGCGACCCCCTGGAGGAACCCCCGTGAACGTGGTGCTCTGGATCATTCAGATCCTGCTCGCCGCCATCTTCGCCGGCGTCGGGCTGGCCAAGCTCAGCCAGCCCAAGGAGAAGCTGCGCGACGTGATGCGATGGGTGGACCCGGTCCCGCCGTCACAGGTCAAGGCGCTCGGCTCTGTCGAGTTGCTGGCCGCCGCCGGGCTCGTGCTGCCCGCGCTCACCGGCATCGGCACAGTGCTCACCCCGCTCGCCGCCGTCGGGCTGGTCATCGTCATGATCGGCGGCATCCTGGTGCACCTGCGTGATCGCAAACAGCAGACCACCCAGGAGGGGCGTCGCACCGAGATCCAGGGCGCGGTCGCCTGCGCCGTGCTGCTCGTCCTCGCCGCAGTGGTGGCCTGGGGCCGCTTCGGCCCGTACGCCCTCTGACCCGCGTCGGCGACCGCCGTACCCCGGCGGTCGCCGACGGCGGGCTCAGCGCTCGTCGCCGCCGCGGTCCCGGCGGACGGTGGCCTTGCGGCCCTTGATCGTGCTCTGCCGCAACCCGGAGATGACCTCGTCGGCCACCCCCTGCGGCACCTCCACCAGGGAGAACCGGTCGGCGATCTCGATCGAGCCGATGTCCCGGCCGCGGATGCCGGTCTCCCCGGTGATCGCGCCGACCAGATCCTGCGGGCGCACCCCGGCGCGTCGGCCCAAACCGACGAAGACCTGGACGGTGTTGCCACCGCCGGAGCGTGGCCGGCCCCCGCCCCGCCGGTCGCCGCCCCGGCCACCGGTCTCCGGTCGACCCTCACGCGGCCCGCGCACCGGAACCTGCGGGATCTCCTCCTCGTCGTCGGAGCCCGGCGACGTCACCTCGTGGGCCAGCTTCACGGCGGCGAGCGCGACCTCCATCAGGTCGAACTCGTCGGTCAGCGTCTCCACGATCACCCGGAACGGGTCGAGGTCGTCCTCCAGCAGGCTCTCGCGCAGGGCCGCCTGGGTCAGCTCCAGCCGTCGGGTACGCATGTCGGCCACGGTGGGGATCTTGTCGATGGTGATCCGCTGGCCGGTCACCCGCTCGATGGTCTTGAGCATCCGGTGCTCACGCGGCTCGGCGAGGGTGATCGCCACGCCCTCGCGGCCAGCCCGACCCACCCGACCGATCCGGTGCACGTACGACTCCGGGGCGGACGGCACGTCGTAGTTGACGACGTGGGTCAGCTGCTCGACATCCAGCCCCCGGGCCGCCACGTCGGTGGCCACCAGCAGGTCGGCGGTGCCCGCCCGCAGCCGGCCCATGACCCGGTCGCGCTGCTCCTGGCTCATGCCACCGTGCAGCGCCTCGGAGCGGTAGCCCCGACCGTTCATCGTCTCGGTCAACCGGTCGACCTCCTCCCGGCTGCGGCAGAACACGATCGCCGCGGTCGGGGACTCCACGTCCAACACCCGACCCAGGGCGGCCGGCTTGTGCGCCCGGGTCACGATGTACGCGCTCTGCCGCACCCGGGGCGCCTCACCGGCGACCGGCTGCTCCCGGCCGATCTCGATCCGCACCGGCTCCCGCAGGTGCTGGCGGGCCATCCCGTCGATGCGCGACGGCATGGTGGCCGAGAAGAGCACCGTCTGACGCTGCGCCGGGGCGTGCTCCAGGATCGCCTCGATGTCCTCGGCGAAGCCCATGTCGAGCATCTCGTCGGCCTCGTCGAGCACCACCGTGGCCAACCCACCGAGGCGCAGGGTGCCCCGGGCGATGTGATCGAGGGCCCGCCCCGGGGTGGCCACCACCACGTCGACGCCGCTGTCCAGTGCCCGCAGCTGCCGCCCGATCGGCTGCCCACCGTAGATCGGCAGCACCCGCGCGCCGAGATCCTTGCCGTAGCGGTGGAACGCCTCGGAGACCTGCACCGCCAGCTCCCGGGTCGGCACCAGCACCAGCGCCACCGGGTCGCCGCCCTGACGATGGGCCGCCATGAGGTTCAGCAGCGGCAGCGCGAACGCGGCCGTCTTGCCGGTGCCGGTGGCCGCCTGACCCAGCAGGTCGCGACCCTCCAGCAGCGGTGGGATAGCCTCCCGCTGGATGGGGGTCGGCTCCTCGTACCCGAGGGCGGCGAGCGCGCCCAGCAGCTCGGCGCGCAGCCCGAGCTCGGTGAAGGCGCTCACCTCGTCGGTGCCGTCGGGGGTGGCGTCAATCGGTGCGTCGTGCTGTGCAGGTGCGGAACTCATGTGCCAAGCCTTTCATCACGCCGTCCGGGCCGTTGCGGCGACCGCCACAAGAGCTGTCAGCGAGCCCGTGCTGCGGCTGTTCCGAGATCCCGGTGGCGGCCTCGATCAGGCGTCGGTGGTCAGGATGGCCAGTACCATCACCGCGGCGAGGGCCACGTCGAGCACCACGCAGAACTCGGCGTAGCCGCGCGGCACCACCCGGCCGCGGTGGTGCGCCAGGTCCCAGCCGGCGTGCGCCAACCACCCGAACGCCACCAGCCAGTCGGCGGTCCGCCCGCCGGCCATCACCGCGACCAGCGTCAGGGTGACCCAGACGGCCAGACCGGCGAGTTGGGTGGCGAGCACGCCGCGCCCGCCCAGCGTGCGGCGGGCCATGCCGATCACCAGGTAGCCGCCGGGCAGCACCAGCATCGTCCACGGGCTGAGCACGCTCGGGTCGACCCACATGTCCACGGTCATCAGCAGCGCCAACCCGGCCGGCCAGCGGTGGGCGAGCGCCACCACGACCCGGTGTCGGCGTACCGGCGCCAACGCCTCGTGCCGGTGTCGGACCGCCACCAGCACCATCGCGGGAATCATCAGCAGGTGACCGCCGAGCAGCAGCGCGTCGGCGTCGATCAGGCCGGCCCAGAACGGCACCAGCAGCAGAAGGAACGGGACGTACATCGCGGCGGCCATCTCGCCGACCGCGTCCCAGTGGTGCGCCCGGTAGCGCATTCCCACAGTCATCCCGACTGTCATGTTCGTGGCCATCACCAGTGCGGCGACGTCCGGCCGGGCCAGGGTGTCGCCGATGCCCAGCGCGGTGCCGGCCAGCTCCCACAACGGCCCGAGCAGCAGCATCCCGGCAACCATCGCCACTGCCATCTCGCCCAGGTGCCACAGCAGCCGCCGCCTGCTGCTGGTCGGGGTCGCGGTGGTCGGGACGGCGGTGGTCGGTGTCGGGGCCGAGGGCGCCGGGTCGGCGGTGGGCAGGGGCGCGGGTGACGGTACGGCGGTGGCGCTGTCCGCGTACGTCCGGGTGTTTTCCATGCCTCGACCCTGCCGGTGCACCCGGTGCGGCCGGCAGACCCGATCGTCACCGGAAAACCGTGCGGACCGCACGGTCCAACCGTGACAGTTCGCAGGGGTGGACCACGCCGGGGACGGCCCTAGGATCGGTGCGTGGCGAGCGAGGCGGTGACTCCCCGGGCGGACCGCCGGCTGCGCCGCGCCCGGGCGGCGACGCTGGTGTCGCTGGCCACCGGTGTCTGGGCGAGCGTCCTGCTACCGGCGGTCGGCCTGACCCGCGAGCCCGACCCGGGGCGGGTGGTGCTCGGCACTGTCGGCATCCTCGCCTTCGTGATCGCCCAGACCGTCGTCCTGTACGCGGCGGTGACGCCGTGGCTCGACCCGCGCTGGCGGCGTCGGGCCGAGCTGAGCCTGGTCGCGGTGGCGGTGCTGACCGTTCCGCTGGTGGGTCCGGTGGCGGCCGGCAGGTGGCCGACGTGGGCCTGGCTCGGCGCGGCGCTGATCGGCATGACGCCGCTGCTGGTGCGGTGGCGGGCCGCGCTGGCGGTGGCGGTCGGCGTCCTGGCAGTGTCGGTCGCGGTGGCCTGGTGGACCGGCGGCTCCGTTGCGCGCCACCTCGCCGTGACCGGTGGGATCGGCGTGGGCGTCGCCGCCGTCAACGGGTTCCAGGTCTGGTTCTGGGATCTGCTCGTGGAGGCCCGGCAGGGCCAGGCGGCCCAGGCCCGGCTGGCCGCCGCCGAGGAGCGGCTGCGCTTTGCCCGCGACGTGCACGACGTGCTGGGGCACCGCCTCACGGTGATCGCGTTGAAGGCCGAACTCGCCGCCCGGCTCGCCCCGGTCGACCCGGACCGGGCCGGGCGGGAAGCCGCCGAGGTGCAACGCCTGGCCGCTTCGGCGCTGAGCGAGGTACGGGAGACCGTGCACGGCTACCGGGCCGTCGACCTCGACGAACAGCTCACCGCGGTGGTGGGGGTGCTGCGCTCCTGCGGGGTGCGGTGCACGGTGGTGCCGCCACCGGCGGACCTGCCGCAGCCCGCCGCCATCGAGCTGTCGGCGGTGCTGCGCGAGGCGAGCACCAACGTGCTGCGGCACAGCCGGGCCGACTGGTGCCGGATCCGCATCGATCGGGAGGATGACGTGGCCAGGATGACGGTGGCCAACGACGGCGCCGACGGCAGTGGCCCGGACGCGCACAGCCACGGCCTGCGTGGACTGGCCGACCGGCTCGCGGCTGTCGGGGGCGAACTACGGGTACGCCAGGAGGACGCGATCTTCACCCTCGAAGCCACAGTGCCGGCGCCGTCGTGATCCGCGTCCTGCTCGCCGACGACGAGGATCTGATCCGGGTCGCCGTCGCCGCGCTGCTCGACCTGGAACCGGACATCGAGGTGGTGGCGCACGCCGCCGACGGGCCGACAGCCGTCACGGCGGCACTGTCGCACCGCCCGGACGTGGCAGTGGTGGACCTGGAGATGCCCGGCCTGGACGGCATCGCGGTGGCCGCCGAGCTGGCCCGGGCTCGACCCGAGTGCGCGGTGGTCGTGCTGACCGGGCACGGGCGCCCCGGGCACCTGCGCCAGGCGCTGACCGCGGGCGCCCGAGGGTTTCTGCCCAAGGGCTCGCCGGGTTGGGCGCTCGCCGACGTGATCCGCCGGGTGCACGGTGGCGGTCGCTACGTCGACCCGTCGCTGGCCGCCGACGCGTTGACCCTGCCCCCGTGCCCGCTGACCCCCCGGGAACTGGAGACACTACGGCTGGCCGAGGTCGGTGCCCCGGTCGCGGTGATCGCTCGCCGGGTGCACCTGTCCACCGGCACCGTTCGTAACCATCTCTCGGCCGCCGTCCAGAAGCTCGGCGCCTCCGACCGGGCCGAGGCGGTGCGCACCGCCCGGGACAACGGCTGGCTCTGACGGCGTCAGCAGCGGCTTCCCCGGTAGCGTGTCGGGGTGCGTACGGTGGAACTGGTCTGCTCGCCCGGCCTGGAGGTCGTGGTCCGGGCGGTCTGGGGCCGTCTGGCCGCCGCCGGGTTGCCCAGCCTGGCCCGCAACATCCATCCGACCAACCGGCCGCATCTCACCCTCGCCGCCGTCGACGAGTTCCCGTCGGGGGTCGAGCACCGCCTGGCCGAGCTGTTCGACGCCGCGCTCCCGGTGCCGGTGACGCTCGACCGGGTCGTCGTCCTCGACGGCAGCGCCCCACTGGTCTGGCTCGTCCGACCCACCGCGGCGCTGACCGGACTGCACGCCGCCGTCTGGGACGTTCTCGCCGCTGCCGACGGACACCGCCCGTGGCATGCGCCCGACGCATGGGTGCCGCACCTGAGCCTGGCCCTGCGGTTCCGCAACGCGGACCTGCGGCTGGCCCGTGCCGTCGCCGGCGGGCAGCGCCCGACTGGCGACTTCGACGCCGCCCGTAGCTACGACGGCACGGACCGGACGGTGACGCCGCTGGCCGGGCGCGGCTGAGGTCATTCCGCGTCGTCGCGCACCTCAGTTGCTGCCCCCACCGCCGTCGCCGCCTCCGCCGCCGTCGCTCCCGCCGCTGAACTCGCCACCGCCACCGCCGCCCGCACCACCGGCGTAGCCGTGGCGGCCGTCGACGAAGGGCAGGTCGCCGCGGATGCCGGGTGGTTTGGGCCGCTTGCCCGGCCCGGCGAGGTGTTGCAGGCAGACCCGGCCGGAGACCGGGAAGCATTCGCCACGGCCTCCGCAATCGGCCAGGTAGCGGTTGCCGTCGTGGATGTGCAGTTCCTGGTCCACCCGGAACAACAGGGGAAGCCCGGTTGGGCCACAAGCCTCGTCCCGCCGGCCGTGGCCCAGCGTGGCGAGCAGCAGAGGTCCGCGATTGGCGGTGGTCGAGTCGCCGCTCGCCGCGAACGTCGGTCGGTGGTGGGTAGAGCCCCCGAACGCGGCGTCGCAGAAGGTGGCGTAGTCCCGCGCGTGGAGGGTCAGCTCCTGCCACAGGTCGTCCACGACCACCGAGGGCATGGACAGCTTCGCGCTGGGCTGGCGGGCGATGATCCGGAACCACTGCCGGGTCGCGGTTTCGACGAGAACGAGGTCGTCGTCGCTGAGATGGGGATAGCGGTTTCTGAGATGGTGACGCCCGCTGGCAGGAAACCGCAGTTCGGACACGGCACGGAGTCGGCGAGGGGTGCGGTCGCTTCTGAACTTCGTCCAGATCATCCGGTTACTTCTATCCGCCCGGGATGCAGGCGCTAAGGCCCCGACTTGCCGAAGTGGCGCCGCGGCTCCTTCAGAGTAGGGCAGCAGGCAAGCATCTCACCGACGCCTGTCAGGCAGGGCTGTACGTGGCAGCCAGTGCGGCGAGGGCGTCGGCGCTGCGGCTCCCCGGCTCCGGGGTGCCGACCAGGAGCTGCTGTCCGGGCGCGTCACGGACGTCGAACGTCTGGTAGGTCAACTCGATCCGTCCGGCGGCCGGGTGCTGCACCACCTTGAACATCCTGGTCAGACCGCGCACGCTCTGGTCCGCCCAGAGTGCCCGGAACTCTGGCGAGTCCCGCACCAGGTCGGCCACGAGCGACTGGATCTCCGGGTCGTTCGGAAAGAGGCCGGCGTTGAGGCGCAGAGCGTGTACGACGTTCTCCGTCAGAGTCGGCCAGTCCGGAAAGACGGTGCGCGCCTGCGGATGTCGGAACAGCACCCGGACCATGTTGACCGTGCCCACGAAGGGCGACAGCAGCGCCGCCGCCACACTGTTGGTGGCCAGCACGTCGAACGCGGGGTTGAGTACATACGCGGCGGAGGTGGGGAACGCGTCCAACAGCCGCAGCAACTCGGGGTGAACCGAATCTCGAAAGCTCGTCGGACCCATGCTGGGGTTCAGCCCGGCGAGCCGGAAGAGGTGGCCGCGCGCATCCAGGTCGAGGCGCAGGGCCCGTCCGATCGCGTCGAGCACCTGCGCCGAAGGGTTGCGCTCCCGGCCCTGTTCGAGGCGGGCGTAGTAGTCGACGCTCACGCCGGCCAGCACCGCGATCTCCTCACGGCGCAACCCGGACACCCGGCGGTCGCCGCCCCCGCGCAGTCCAACGTCCCTGGGGTCGACACGGGCACGCCGGGCTCGGAGGTAGTCGCCGAGCCCGTTGCTGGTGGCGACCATGCCCACCAGCCTAAAGCTCCAGTCCCCGCCTCGCTAACGCGACGGCGGGCATCGCCGGCAGCCGGTCGACGGCGGAACCGGACAGCGACGTCGACACAGTGCTGGGCCGGCGTGATGGCCGGGGCGCACGGAGCAGTGCAGGTCCAAGGCGTTCCTGGGTGCGGTGCACCTAGGAAAGGCCGCCCTTCCCGGCTCCCGGCCCTCGCAGGATGGTTGACGCGCACTACCTCGACGCAGCCACCAACCGAGACCAGGAGCAGCAGTGACCAGCCCACACTCAAAGATCATTCTCATCACCGGCGCGAGTAGCGGCATCGGTGCGGCGACTGCCCGCAGGTTGGCCGCCGACGGCCACCACGTCGTGCTTGGCGCCCGACGGGTCGATCGGCTCGCCGCGCTCGTCGACGAACTGCGCCGGGACGGCGGCACGGCCGACTACCAGGAACTCGACGTGACCAGCAGGAGCAGCGTGCTCGGCTTCGTCGAGGGCGCGCACGACCGGCACGGGCGCATCGACGTTCTGATCAACAACGCCGGGGTGATGGCGCTGTCCACGCTCGACTCCCTGCGGATTGACGAGTGGGACCAGATGATCGACGTGAACCTGCGCGGCACGCTGCACGGCGTCGCTGCGGCCCTGCCGCTCATGCGGGCCCGCGGCAAGGGCCACATCATCAACCTCGGTTCCTCCGCTGCCTACCGTGTCGACCCCACCGCGGCGGTGTACTGCGCCACCAAGTACGCCATCCGCGCGCTCACCGAAGGCCTGCGCCAGGAGAGCCGGGACGTCCGGGTGACCCTGGTCAGCCCGGGTTACACCCACTCCGAACTCACCCAGCGCGGCGGTGACCCGCAGATCCAGGCCGCCGCTCGGGCGGCGGCCGACGAACTCGGCATGCCCGCCTCCGCGGTGGCCGACGCCATCGCCCACGCGATCGCGCAGCCCGACACCGTCGATGTCAACGAGATCATCATGCGGTCCACCGCGCAGGGCTGAACACGTACGAGGAGAACGATCATGAGTGAAGCGCTTGAGATGACGACATTCCGGCTCGTCCCCGGCCTCACCGGCGCCGACTTCGTCAGAGCCAACAGGGACATCGACGACTACCTACGACGCCAGCCCGGCTTCCGCTGGCGCCGCATCACCGAGGCCGATGATGGCACGATCACCGACATCGTCGCCTGGGACTCGGTCGCGGACGGCCGGCGCAGCGCGTCAGGGATCATGACCAAGATGGCCGACTCGCCGGTGCACGCGACCATCGACCACGCCACCGTCGACTTCCGGATCGTCCCGGTGCTGCACGAGGTCACCTGATCGTCGCGGCCGTCGGTTCGAGCCAACACCCGCACTGTGGATGCGCCGCCACCGCCGGGCATGATGAGGCGATGACCGCAGGCACCGAGGGGCGGGGGATGGCCGAGCTGGCCGCTTTGCTGGCCGACGGCACCCGGGCCGGCATCTGTGTCGCGCTGCTCGACGGGCGGGCGTGGACCGCCGGCGAGCTCGCCCGCCGTGCCGGTGTCGCCCCGTCGACGGCCAGCGACCACCTCACCCGCCTGGTCCGGGGTGGACTGCTGGTCGAGGAACGGCAGGGCCGGCACCGCTACCTGCGGCTGGCCGGGCCGTCGGTGGCCCAGCTGATCGAGGACCTGGCCGGGCACGCCCCGGCCGCGCCCCCACCGACCGGGTCGCTGCGGGCGGCGACCGCCACCGCCGCCCTGGCGTACGCCCGGACCTGCTACGACCACCTGGCCGGGCGACTTGGCGTGCTGATGTATGACGCGCTGCTGGCCGGCGGACGGTTGGACCGGTCCAGTGGGTTGGCGTTGACGGCGGACGGGTGGGCGTGGGCGACTGAACTGGGCGTACCAGTGCACCTGCTGCGCACCGGTCGACGCCCGGTGGTCCGGGACTGCCTGGACTGGACCGAGCGCCGTCCGCACCTGGCCGGAGCGCTCGGCGCGGCGCTCTGCCGCCGGTTCACCGACTTGGGCTGGATCAGCCAGGGCACCGGCCGCACCATCCGTCTCACCCCCACCGGCCGCGTCGCCATCGCTGAAACCCTGGATGTCCCCGACGGCACCCTCGCCCCCGCACCTTCCCCGGCACCCAGCAGCGGCCGAGCCTGACTCGCAGCGGCAGCCGGCGGGGCACCACATCCTGGACAACGCCGTTGAGTCAGGGCTATGGCCGGCGGGTCGACCCCTACTGGATAACGGGGGCTTGTGTAGATCAACGTGCGTCGAGCAAGAGGACCACGCCGATCTTGCAATTGCCGTCGGCGAGATCGCGGAGCAGGGTCAGCTCGGCACGTCGATCATGGAGTTGTGGTGCCTGATCTGGCACTTCACGCGCGTTTTGTCACCCGCCACAACTCCATGATCGACGGGGCGGGGCGGGGCGGGGCGGGGTTGGGCGGGGTTGGGTGGGGTGGGGTGGGGTCAGTGGGTGCATTGTTCGGTGTGGGGCGAACGGTTCGCGCCCTACGGTCGGGCGGTGACCGACACCTGGCCCGTCATCGCGCCCGCCCCCGGAACACCGACGTGTGGACCGCCCTCGTTCGAACCGGAGCGCGGTTGGACGGTGACCCGGCACGCCGACGTGCGGGCGGCGCTGACCGACCCGGCGTTCCAGGTGCCGGCGGTCGACACCGGTCCGCCCGGCACCCTCGCCTGGCTGCGCGCCACCGTCAGCCGATTCAGCGCACCGCCGCGGCACGCCGAGCGTCGGGCGGTCGTCGTGGCAGCGCTGGCCCCGCTGAACCCGGACGACCTACGACACGACGCGGCCCGGCTGACCGTTGCCGCTCTCGACCGCGCCGGCGACCGCGTCGACGTGATGCGGGAACTGGCCCGACCGGTGCCACTGCGGGTGTTGGCCCATCGCCTCGGTTTCGCTGATCCGGCAGCCGCCGGGACGGCGGTCGCTGTCGTCGCGGCGGCGTACCACCCGGGGGTGGACCCGGCGCTGACCGCGCAGGCCGACCGGGCGGTGGCGGCGCTGCTGGCGCTCGCCCCGGACGCTCCGCCGACGGTACGGGCGAACCTGATCGGTCTGCTGGTCCAGGCGTGCGACGCGACCGCCGGCCTGATCGGTGCCGCCGCCCATCACCTGCTGCCCCCGGCCGCCCCGTCGGCGTCGGTCACGGCAGCGACCGCCGACCTGCTGGCCGAGGTGCTGCGCCTCGACCCGCCGGTCCGGGCCACCCGACGGGTCACTGTCGACGGGGTACGACTGGGCGGGCAGGAACTGCCGGCGGGCAGCCCTGTGCTGCTGCGCTTCGACGCGGCCAACCGCGACCCGCACGCGTTCACCGACCCCGCGACGTTCCAGCCCGGTCGGCCTGGTGCGGGGCTGGTGACCTTCGGGGCCGGGGAGCGGGGTTGCCCCGGCGACCGGCACGCCCTGGCCCTGGCCACCGGGGTGTTCGGCGTACTGGGGGAACGCTGCCGTCGCGGCCCGAAACCGTTGCACCACGAGCCGCACCCGACCCTGCGGGTGCCGACAACTCTGGAGGTGAGCGTCCGATGAACGACAGTCGTGCCGCGTTCCACGCCCTGCACCGCCCCGGCCGCCCCCTGCTGTTGCCCAACGCCTGGGACCACGCCTCGGCGGCGGCGCTCGCCGCGCGCGGGCATCCGGCCATCGGCACCACCAGCCTCGGGGTCGCCGCGACCGCCGGCCTCCCCGACGGCGCGGCGGCCACCGCGGCGGAGACCCTCGCACTGGCCCGTCGGCTGGCTCGGCTGCCGGTGCTGCTCAGCGTGGACGTGGAGGCCGGGTTCAGCGACGACCCGGCGGAGGTCGCCGGGTACGTGGCGGAGTTGGCCGGGCTCGGCGTGGTCGGGATCAACCTGGAGGACGGGCGCGCCGATGGCACCCTCGCCGACACCGAGGCCACCGCTGCCACAGTCGCGGCCGTGAAGGCGGCGGTGCCGGAGCTGTTCGTCAACGCCCGCACCGACACCTGGTGGCTCGGGGTGGACGACCCGCTGCCGCAGACCCTCGCTCGCGCTCGTGCCTACCGGGTGGCCGGTGCCGACGGGATCTTCGTGCCCGGGACTGTCGACCTGGCCACCCTGCGCGTCCTCACCGAACGGATCGACGCTCCGGTGAACGCGCTGTACCAGCCGGGTGGTCCGGGGCTGGCCGAGTTCGGCGCCGCCGGGGTGGCCCGGGTCAGCACCGGCTCGCTGCTGTTCCGGGCCGCGCTGGGTGCCGCGCTCGCCGCCGCCGACGCCGTCCGCGACGGTGGGCCCACCACGCCGGCGGGACTGCCGTCGTACGCCGAGGTGCAGACCCTGGTGCCGACGGATGGCGACTGACGGCGGCTGCCGGCGCTCCGTTAGGGGGGAGATAGGAGGATTGTTCGGTCCGTTCCGGTCCCGATGATTACGGTGTGTTTCAGGGCGAACCACCCAGTGCCGTGACCGGAGAGAGGGACCCGTCATGCGAGTGCCCAGTCGTAGCCCGGGACAGCAGCCCGGTTCGCCTCCGTCACCCACCGCTCCGGCCCGCCGTCGACCCTCCGGCGCGACCCCCCGCCGGGTTCCCGCTCCCGCGCCCGACCTGGCCGCCTACCGGGCTGCCGTCGCCGACCTGCTGGTCGAGGTCGGCGCCCTGGCTGACGCGGCGAGCACCCGGGCCCGGCAGGTGCTCATCGACGAGCGGCTGCGGGAGCCGGCGCTCGCCGCAGTCCTCGACGCCACCCCGCAGGGGCTGATCGGCGCGCGCGAGACGCTGCTGCTGGAGATGGCCCGCTACCAGCCGAACGACCGCACCTCGGCGGCTGACCTCAGCGCGCTGGTCCGGATCTACCTGCTCTCCCGCATCGACGTGCTGTGGTGGCAGGACGCCCCGACCTTCGTCACCGACGACCAGGTCAACGGCAGCGCCGAACTGGTCGACCTGGAGTGGCTGCGCCGCCGCGACCTGCTGCGCTTCCGCTACCAGGAGCAGCCCGCCACCATGCTGGGCCGGGCCGCGCGCGGGCTGCGTCGCCGACTGCGCCCCGACGCCACCCCGCGCACCGCAGGGCTGCTGTTCCGCCGCGCCCGGCGCGAGGTGGTGGCGCTGCTCAACGACATCGGACGGGAGTTCACCGCCGTCGCGCCGCCGGCCACCCCGCCGCTGTGGGTGACCAGCCTGGTCCGCAGCGCCGAGCACCAGTACCGGCTGCGCCGCCTGGGCTACGCGGCGATGCTGCCCAGCGGGCACTGCCTCGGCTACTCGGCCGACGTCGAGCTGGCCTGGTTCGAGCGGTTCGGCGCGCGCGAGGCTCTCGCGGAGCTGCTGCTGAGCCGGCAGGAGGCCGGTGAGCTGAACGTGATCGACGAGGGGCAGGCCTGGCACCTGTGTCTCGCGCCCACCGCCCGGCGCCGCCTACGCCGGGCGTACGAGGCCGAGATGGGGGTCTGAGCCGGTGTGCGGCATCGCGTTGAGCATCGGCCCGGAGGCCGACCCGGCGACCTTCCGGCGGATGCTCGCCGCCCTGGCCCCGCGCGGTGAGGTCACCGAGACCCGCTCCGAGAGCGGGCTGCTCGCCGGCACCCGCCGGCTGCGCGTGGTGGACCGGGACCGGTCGGTGCAGCCGTGGACGTCGACAGACGAGCGGTGGCTGCTCTGCTTCAACGGCGAGATCTTCAACTACCGGGAGTTGCGGGCGCAGCTGACCCGCCTGGGGCAGGCCTTCCGCACCGAGGGCGACACCGAGGTGCTGCTCGCCGCGTTCCAGCAGTGGGGCGAGGCAGCGGTGACCCGGCTCCGCGGTGAGTACGCCTTCGCCGTCGTCGAACGGGCCACCGGCCGGGCCTACCTGGCCCGCGACCCACTCGGGGTCAAGCCGCTGTACTGGTCCCGTCGGCCCGGTTGCCTGCATCTCGCCTCCGAGGTCAAGGCGCTCGTCGGGCACGGCGCCCCGATCGCCGAGGTGCCGCCCGGGCACCACGGCTGGGCGGAGGCGGACGGGCACGTACGGCTGAGCCCGTACGTCGACCTGCTCACCATCGGCGACGGTCTGCCGGTCATCGACGACCCGGACGAGGCCGCGCTGCTGGTCCGCGCCGCGCTCAGCGACGCGATCCGGATGCGGGTGGAGACCGACCTGACCGTCGGGGTGGTGCTCTCCGGTGGGCTGGACAGCTCGTTGACCCTGCGGCAGGTGCGCGACATCCACCCGGACTGCGTGGCGGTGACCGTCGGCGTCGCGGACAGCCCCGACGTGGCGTACGCCCGGCGGCTCGCCGCCGACCTCGACGTGCCGCACGTGGTGGTCGAGCTGCGTCCGCGCGACATCCGGCTCGCCGACGTCCGCGAGGCCATCCGGATCTCCGAGCTGACCGAGTACGGCGACATCATCAACGCGGTCGTCTCGGTGCCGATCTTCCGGCGGCTCCGCGACCTGGGCGTCAAGGTGGTGCTGACCGGCGACGGCTCCGACGAGCTGTTCGGCGGGTACCCGATGTACCACCAGGTCGGCCCGGCGGCGGCCCGCAGGCTGTTCCTGCACCGGATCCGCAACCTGTGCCGCACCGAGTTGCAGCGCGTCGACCGGGCCGCCATGGCACACGGGGTGGAGGCCCGGGTGCCGTTCCTCGACCTCAGCGTGGTGGAGCTGGCGATGCGGCTGCCGGTGGACCTGAAGCTGCGCCACGGGCAGGAGAAGTGGATCGTCCGGCGGGCGTTCGCCGACGTGCTGCCCGACTACATTCTCCGCCGTCCGAAGAACCCGATGTCGTACTCGTCGGGGTTGCACGAGCGGGTGCGGCTGTACAAGCCGCTCTTCGCCCGGCTGCACCGCTCGTTCGGCTACGACCTGCAGGAGCCGGTCCGACGGGACTTCGACACAGTCCTCAGCCGCTGCGGCAACGACCTGGACCGGGCCATCGCCGACGGGCTGACCCGACCCGACTACACGGTGCTGGAGCACGCCCGCGACCTGGTCGGCGCGGCCAAGTGGAACGCGGCGCCGATGGTCCGCCGGCTGGTCGGCCCGCGCCCGGCCCGGCACTGACGGCCGCCCCGCACGCCACGCTTGACTCTGACACGGTGTCAGGGACGAGCGTGAGGGGACCATGTTCACCATCGGAGACTTCGCCCGACTCGGCAGGGTGTCGGTGCGGATGCTGCGTCACTACGACAGCATCGGCCTGCTGCGCCCCGCCAGCGTCGACCCGCATACCGGCTACCGCTCCTACCGCGCCGACCAGTTGCGCCGGCTCAACCGGGTGATCGCCCTCAAGGAACTGGGCCTCACCCTCGAACAGGTGCGCGCGATCGTCGACGACGCCGTCGACGTGGCCGAGCTGCGCGGCATGCTGCGGCTTCGCCGGAGCCAACTGGCGGAACAGTTGGCCGCCGACACGGCCCGGCTCACCGCCGTCGAGGCGAGGCTCCGAATGATCGAGTCGGAGGGTCGGATGACCACCCAGGACGTCGTACTCAAGGAGATCGCGCCGGTTCGCGTCGCGGAGCTGACCGCCGTCGCGCCCAGCTACCAGAGTGAGGACATCGGCCCGGTGATCCAGCCGCTCTATCCGGAGCTGTTCCGTCGGCTGGACGCCGCCGGGATCACCCCCACGGGGCCGGGCATCGCCTGGTACGAGCCGGCTCCCGGTGACGACGGCGACGCCGTGGTCGTGCACGCCGCGGTGACGGTCGGCGTCGGCGCGAGCGCGGCGTCCGACGTGGCGGTGGTGGACCTGCCGGGGCTGCGCAACGCGGCGACGATCATCCATCACGGTGCGATGGACGACGTCGAGCCGAGCATGCAGGCGCTCGCCCGGTGGATCGAGGAAAACGGCTACCGCACCGACGGCTTCGCCCGGGAGGTCTACCTCGAGTACTGCGCGGACACCCCGGAGAAGGGCGTCACCGAACTCCAGGTAGCCGTGTACCGGGACTGAGCCCGCCCACCGCCCAGCGGGCCTGCGCCGGCGGTCGGGTGCTCAGGTCACCAGCAGCAGCGCGCCCACCGCGGCGAGCGTCGCGGTGACCGCGAGCACGGTGCTGGTCACCACGAACCGGGTCACCGGCACCGCCACCCCGGCCGCCCGGCAGCGCTCGAACCAGAGCAGGGTGGCCAGTGACGCCCAGGGGGCGGCCAGCGGGCCCACGTTGGTGCCGATCAGCAGAGCCAACAGGCGGGTGTGGTCACCGGAGGGCAGCACCGACTCGCCGGCCAGGTAGGCGGGCAGGTTGTTCACCGCGTTGGCGAGCAGTGCTCCGGTGCCACCGGCGCGCAGGGCGCCCAACGCGCCACCGTCGGCGCCGAGCAGGCTGCCGACCAGGTCGTCCAGCCCGTGCCGGCCAAGGGTCTGCACCACCAGGAACAGGCCGGTGACGAAGAACAGCAGGCGCACCGGGACCAGCCCCGGGCGCAGCGTGGCGGGGGAGCGGACCAGGAAACCGACCAGTACCAGCGCGAGCCCGACGGTGGAGGCGATCTCGATCTCCACGCCGGCGAGGATGCCGGCGACGAAGATCAGGCAACCGGCGAGCGCCGTACGGTGCAGCACCGGGTCGGCCGGCACGTGCCGGGTCGGCGTGACGAAACGCCCACCGAGGGGCTGCTCCCTCCGCCACCACCCGAACCAGAGCAGGGCCATGGTGACCGCCACGGCGGCGAGCTGCGGCAACGCCATCCGAGCCGCGTACGCCAGGGGTGCCAGCCCGACCCGGTCGGCGGCGAGCAGGTTGGTCAGGTTCGACACCGGCAGCAGCAGGCTGGCGGTGTTCGCCAGCCAGACCGTGGTGACGGCGAGCGGGGCGGCGGGGATCCGCAGGTTCCGGGCCAGCGCGAGCAGCACCGGGGTGAGCAGCACGGCGGTGGTGTCGAGGTTGAGCACGAGGGTGGTCAGCGTGGCGAGGCCACCGCAGAGCAGGAACAGCACTGCCCACCTGCCCCGGGAGGCGATGGCCAGTCGGCTGGCCAGCACGTCGAAGACACCGGCCACGGCGGTCAGCTCGGCGAGCACGATCACAGTGCCGAGGAACAGCAGCAGCGGCAGGATCCGGTGCAGGGTGGCGGTGGTCTCCGCGCGGGGGAGCAGCCCGCTCAGCGCGCAGGCCGCCCCGACCACGGCGAGGACGGCCGCCACCAGGTCCAGCGGGTGGGGCCGCCAGCGCGTGGTCGGTTCGGGCGGGGCGGCAACTGTCACATCTGTTCACGTTGGCACAGCGTCTGGCCAGCCGGTTCGCAACCCCCGTCCTGGTGACGGGCCCCACCGTGCCCGCCCGAGAACCCGGTGTCACACCCGGTCCGGGCCCGTCACGTCCGGCAACGCCAGGTCCGATCCCCGCCAGCAATCCCATTGGCGGCGGGCCAGGCTGGCCCGATGACGACCAGCACCAACTTCCGCGTGCTCGCCCTGCCGACCGCAACTGTCGACACCATCCACCGAACCGGCCGCGACGCTGCTTCATGTTCGCCGTGGAGCGGGCCGACATTTGACGCCACCAGCCGCACCGGGCGGCGTAGGCGAGCAACCGTCGATCGGTCCCATCGCGTCCTATGGATATGCGCAAGACCCTGCCGGCCGCCGCGACGGCCCTCCTGCTTGTCCTGACCTCCTGTGCCCCGTCAGAGCCGCCGGGGCCGCCGGAGCCGTCGCGCGTCGGCCCGCCGCCGGCCACCCCGGCCGCCTCCCGCCAGGACCCGGAGCAGGCCGAGCGGACCATGGCCAGCCTGCGCCGGGTGGACGACCTGCCGCTGTACGAGATGACCTACGTCGGGGCGTACGACCCGACGGTGGGCACCGACGCGCCGCCACCCAGCCCGTTCGGGTGCTCGCTGTTCGTCGCCGCGGGCGGCCCCAACCGGCCGGTGTTCGCCCGCAACTTCGACTGGGACGCCAACCCGGCGCTGGTGCTGCGGACCGACCCGCCGGACGGGTACGCGTCCCTCTCGCTTGTCGACGTCTCCTACCTCGGGGTCGGTGCGGACCCGGCCGGTGATCGTCGGCTGCTCAACGCGCCGCTGTTGCCCTTCGACGGGATGAACGAGCGGGGCCTCGCGGTGGGGCTGGCCGCCGACGACGCGGCCACGGCCCGCCCCGTGCCGGGCAAGCCCACCGTCGGCTCGGTCCGGATCCTGCGGCTGGTGCTGGACCGGGCCGCCACCGTCGACGAGGCGATCGCCGTCTTCACCGGGCACAACCTCGACTTCGACGGCGGGCCGCCACTGCACTACCTGCTGGCCGACGCGACCGGAGCGTCAGCGGTGATCGAGTTCGTCGATGGTGAGCTGCGGGTGGAACGGGGCACGGGCGGCTGGCAGGCGCTGACTAACGTGCCGGTCGTCGGGGTGCCCGAGCAGCGGCGGCGTGCGGACCACCGGTACGGGCAGATCGCCGCCGCGCTGACCGACGCCGGCGGGGTGCTGGACGCCGCCGCGGCGCACCGGCTGCTCGCTGCCGTCCGTCAGGGGCACACCCGCTGGTCCGTCACGTACGGCCTGCGCAGCGGCGAGGTCCGGCTGGTCACCGCGACCGGTGCGGACGAGCGGCGCTACCGACTGCCGATGAGCTGACGGGTCGGCTCTCCCGGACGTGGCCGGGCCCGGCCCCCGACGATCGGGGACCGGGCCCGGTGTGGTGCGCGGTGCCTACCAGCCGAGGTAGCTGGGCTGGGTCTGCACGTTGAGCTCGGAGTAGCGGGTCAGCTTGGCCGACCAGGTACGCCAGTCGTTCAGCTCCAGGACGTCCAGGCCCTTCACCATGTCGTTGGAGTAGATGTGGCCGTTGTAGTAGTACGCGGACCAGGTGCCGCCGCCGACGAACGTGTCGGCCGAGAGCGGGCCGCGCTCCCAGAAGGCGATCTCCTTCGGGTTGGCCGAGTCGGTGAAGTCGAACACCGAGATGCCACCCTGGTACCACGCCTGGACCATGATGTCCTTGCCGAGCACCGGGATCAGCGAGCCGTTGTGCGCCACGCAGTTCTCGGTGTCGGCGTTCGCCCGGGGGATCTTGTAGTAGCTGCGGAAGGTCATCGTCCGAGCGTTGCCGCGGCCGGCGATGTCGTAGATGGCGTCCGCGCCCCGGTTCGGGCCGACGGTCTCGTTGCAGGTCGCCGCCCCGCCACCACCCAGCTCGTCGGTGAAGATCACCTTGGTGCCGGCGTTGTTGAAGGTGGCCGAGTGCCAGAACGCGAAGTTGACCTCGTCCCGGACCCGGTTGATGACCCGGGGCGCCTCGCGGTTCTTGATGTCGAGCAGGATGCCGTCACCCATGCAGGCGCCGGCGGCCAGGTCCTTCGACGGGTAGGCGGTGATGTCGTGGCAACCGGTGGTCGCCGAGCCGGTCTGGCTGCCGGGGAAGCCACCGTCCGGGAAGAGGTTCGGCGTCGCGACCACTGCCGCGTCGGTCGGCTTCTTCACCGGCACCTTGATGATGGAGATGGAGTCGTGCGGCGGCTGGCAGTCCGGGAATTCGGCCCGCGGGCTGTACGACGAGACGTACAGGTAGACGGCCTTGCGGTCCTTGCCCGGCACCAGGGTGTGGGTGTGTGAGCCGCAGGCGGTCTCGACGGACTTGATGTAGCGCGGGTTGGCCTTGTCCTTGATGTCGAAGACCTTGATGCCCTCCCACGAGCCCTTCACGTCCGCTCCCTGCGTGGTGCTGTTGCAGGAGTCGTCGCTGCGGGACGAGTCGGTAGAGAGGAACAGCAGGTCACCGTGGACGGAGATGTCGTTCTGCGACCCCGGGCAGAGCACCCGGGCCTTGACCGTCGGAGCGCTGGGCCGCGAGATGTCGTAGATGACGAAGCCGTTGTAGTTGCCGGCGAAGGCGTACTTGCCCTGGAAGGCGATGTCGCTGTTTGTCGCGTCCAGTGGAGCGACCTTTGGCAGGTTGGCGATCTGGCGCAGGTTGGGGCTGCTCACGATCTGGTCGACGCCGGGGATCGTGTTGGTGAGCGCGGGGGCCGGGGCCGCCTGCGACACCGTCTGGGCGTTGCTCGCCGGGGCGACGAGGGCGCTGGCGACGAGGAGGCCGGTCGTGGCGAGCGCCACGACACGCAGTTGTCGTAACCGTGGCTTGTGGAGTCTGATCATCGGCGGGGCCCTTCGCAAGGGGGAGACGATGGTTGACACGTTACCGTCCGACGAAGAACGTCGATGTGAGCCGGATCACATGAAAGTGAGTTCTTCAATGGATAGCATCGCGATGACCTCGACTGCAGGGAGTGGCCCATGACCAACCGGCGCGCACGCACCCTGGCGGTCGTCACACTGGCTCTCGCGTTGCCACTGGTGGTGTTCATGGTGATCCGCCTCGACGGCGACACCGGTACGAGCGCACCACAGCCGGTCTCCGCGCCCGCCACCTCCGCCGCGTCGCCGACGGCCAGCCCCGTCCCCACCGACCTGACCGTCATCGCGCCCGGCCGCCCGGGCGAGACGGCGGCCACCCGCCCCGCGCACGAGGTCCGCGACGCCGGCCCCGCCCCGCACAACTCGCTGGACGTCTGGTTCGTCCGGATGATGATCCCGCACCACGCACAGGCCCTGGCGATGGCGGAGCTCGCCCCCGACCGGGCCGCCGACCCCGACGTCCGGGCCATCGCCGACCGCATCCGGGCCAGCCAGGGGCCGGAGATGGGCATGATGCGCGGCTGGCTGCAGACCCGTGGCCTCCCAGCGGAGATCCAGGGGCACGACCACGGCACCATGCGCGGCATGCAGTCGCCCGAGGCGATGCGGCAACTCGCCGCGGTCCGAGGCGCGGACTTCGACCGGCTCTTCGTCCGGATGATGACCGAGCACCACCAGGGCGCCATCCAGATGGCGACCGACCTTCTCACTGTCGGCTCCGACCTGACGCTCAACGAGTTCGCCAACTCCGTCGCCACCGAGCAGACCGTCGAGATCGAACGCATGCGCGAGATCCTCGCCCGCTGAGCACGGCCGCGGGCGCGAAGGTTCAGCGTCCCGGCACGTACGCTGGGTGACCGTGAGACGCACAGTGTTCGGCCGCCCGCTGCGCGGCGTCGCCTTCGACGTGGCCGTCGCCGCCCTGGTGGTGCTCGTCTCCCTGGCCGCGGCGGTGAACCAGCCGGGCGGTTGGGCGGCCACGGCGGTCGGCGTGGCGATGGCGGTGGCGCTGCTGTTCCGCCGCACCCACCCGAGCGCGGTGACGGTCGCGATCGCGGTGCTCGCCCTGGTCCAGGTGATCGCCCGCTGGGGTCCGCTCATCTACGACGTGGCCGTCCTGATCGCCCTCTACAGCGTGGTGAAGTACGGCCGGCGGCTGCGCGACGGCGTCCTGGCCGGCGCGGTCGCGGCCGTTGGCGTGCTGCTGGCCGCCGCGCAGACCCCCAACGTCATCCAGTGGTGGGTGACCGCGCTGTGGTACGCGCTGGTCACCGGGGCGGTGTGGTTGGTCGCGCTGAACGTGCGGACCCGCCGGCTCTACGTGCTCAGCCTGGAGGAGCGGGCCACCACCCTGGAACGCGAGCGGGAGGCCGAGTCCCGGGCAGCGGTCGCCGAGGAGCGCACCCGGATCGCCCGTGAACTGCACGACGTGGTCGCCCACAGCATGGCCGTGATGATCGTCCAGGCGGACGGGGCCCGGTTCATGCTCGACCGTGACCCCGCCCAGGCGCGTACCGCCGTGAAGGTGGTCGCGGACACCGGCCGGCAGGCGCTGGAGGAGATGCGCCGGCTCGTCGGCGTCCTGCGTGACGCCGGTCCGGCCGGCCCGGACGGGGCCGACGGGCTGGCGGTGGCGGCCGACCCCGAGCACCGCCGCCTCGCCCTGGCCGAGCTGCCCGAGCTGCTGGCCCGGTTCGACGACGCCGGGCTGCACGTCCGCAGCACCGTCACCGGTACGCCACCGGCCCTGCCGCCGGGTCTGGAACTGACCGTCTACCGGGTGGTGCAGGAGGCGCTGACCAACGCGCTCAAGCACGCCGGCGTCGGCGCCGGCGTCGAGGTCGTCCTGTCGTACAGCGCCGAGGCCGTCGTGGTCCGGGTGGTCGACGACGGTCGCGGCCGTCCGCTGGTCAGCCCGGCGCCGCCCGGCGGTCACGGTCTGCTCGGCATGCGGGAGCGGGTGACGGTGTACGACGGCAGCCTCACCGCCGGCCCCCGGCTGACCGGGGGGTGGCAGGTCGAAGTCCGGCTGCCGCTACCGTCAGAGCCGGCAACGGAGGTGATCGCGGCATGACGGTCCGGGTAGTGATCGTGGACGACCAGGCGCTGGTCCGCGCCGGGTTCCGGATGGTGCTGGACTCCCAGCCCGACCTGGAGGTCGTCGGGGAGGCGATCGACGGCGCGGACGCCCTGCGGGTGCTCGCCCGCACCGAGGCCGACGTGGTCGTGATGGACATTCGGATGCCCACCATGGACGGGGTGGAGGCGACCCGTCGGCTCTGCGCCGAGCGGCCCGCCGGCGGCCCTCGGGTGCTGGTGCTGACCACCTTCGACACCGAGGCGGACGCCTTCGCGGCGCTGCAGGCCGGGGCGAGTGGCTTCCTGCTCAAGAACGTCCCGCCGGAGGAGCTGCTGGCCGCGATCCGGGTGGTGGCCCAGGGTGACTCGGTGGTGGCGCCGTCGATCACCCGGCGCCTGCTGGACCGGTTCGCCGGGCAGCTCGGTGCCGCGCCGAGCGCCGACCCTCGACTCGCGCAGCTCACCGACCGGGAACGGGAGGTGCTGCTGCTGGTCGCCCAGGGGCTGTCCAACGCGGAGATCGCCGCCCGGGTGCACGTGGCCGAGGCGACGGTGAAGACCCACGTCGGGCGGATCCTGGCGAAGCTGCAGCTGCGCGACCGGGTCCAGGCGGTGGTCCTGGCGTACGAGAGCGGGCTGGTCACGCCCGGCGGATGACACCGGGTACGACCTGGGTCGTAGCGGCCGGCGGGTGCACCACGACCCGGGGCGCACGCAGGTCGAGCGCGCAGGTGGAGATCGACAGACCGGTGCCGGCCATAGCGTCGGAGGGGTCCGATCCGTCACCTGCACCGGGAGCCCCGCATGATCCGCCTGACCCTGCGTTCGTTGCGCGCCGAGGCGCTGCGCATGCTGCTCTCGGCGCTCGCCGTCGTGCTCGGCGTCGCGTTCGTCGCCGGCACGATGATCTTCGTCGACGGGATGCGGAGCGGGGCGTACGAGCGGGCCGGCACCTTCGACCGCCACACCGACCTGGGGGTCTACTCGGCCGGCCGGGAGGTGCTACCCCCGGCCCTGGTCGACCGGGTGCGGACGGTCGACGGGGTGGCCGCCGCCGGCGGTGAGCTGACAAACACCGCCGGGATCGTCGGCGCCGACGGTCGGCCGGTGCTCGGGTTCACCATGCTCGTCGCCATCCCCACCGAGGACGCGCTGCGCTCGTACGACGTGGTGGCCGGCCGGTTGCCAGACCGGGCCGGGGAGGTGGTGCTCGACGCGCCGACGGCGGCCGAGCAGGGCTTTCCGCTCGGCGCGGCGGTCCGGATCGGCGCCACCGGCGGCGCGGCCCGCCCGTACACAGTGGTCGGCACCGTCGACGTGGCCGGCACCGCCCGCGACGTCGGCGGTCCGTTCGTCGGCATGGTCGGGCCGGACGCGTTGGCCCTCACCGGCGAGCGGGGCTACGGCCGCATCATGGTGGCGGCCCGACCGGGCACCGACGTCGCGGCGCTGACCGAGCGGGTACGCGCCGTTGTCGGCGCCGAAGCCACAGTGAAGAGTCGCCAGCAGATCCTCGACGAGGCCGTGGAGGACGCGGTCCGCAACGTGGACCAGTTCCGTATGCTGCTGTTGATCTTCGTGGGGGTCGCGATCGTGGTGGCCGGCTTCGTGATCGCCAACACCTTCGCGATCGTGCTGGCCCAGCGCACCCGACGCACCGCGCTGCTGCGCCTGATCGGCGCCACCCGGGGCCAGGTCTTCCGGTCCACAGTTCTGGAGTCGGCCGTGTTGGGGCTGGTCGCCTCCGCGCTCGGGGTCCTGCTCGGGGTGGGCCTCGCCGGCGGGATGCGGCTGCTGCTGCCCCGACTGGACGTGCCGGTCACCGGGGACCTGACCGTGACCGGTTCGACAGTGCTGACGGGCCTGCTGCTGGGCACCGGGCTCACCGTGTGCGCCGCCCTGCTGCCGGCCTGGCGGGGGACCCGGATCGCCCCGGTGGCCGCGCTCACCGACGCCGCGGTGCAACCCAGCCGGGGTGCTGGTCGGGTGCGGCTGAGTATCGGCGCGGTGGTGCTCGCCGTCGGTGTCGCCGCGCTGGCCGGCGCCGCCAGCGCCGGCCAGCTGCTGCTGGTGGCGGTCGGTGGGGTGCTCACCTTCTTCGGGATCGTGCTGTTCGGGCCGGTGCTCGTCCCGGCGCTGGCCCGGGTGTTCGGCTGGCCGGTACGACGCGTGCTCGGCGCCACCGGTGAGCTGGCTGTCGCCAACACGGTGCGCAACCCGCGACGGGTCGCCGCGACAGCCACCGCACTGGTGATCGGGATCGGACTGGTCTCAGCGTTCATGGTCGGTGCGCGCAGCACCAAAGACGGCATCGAACGCAGCGTGGACGCCCAGATCGGGACCGACTTCGTGGTCAGCGGAATCGGTCAGGACCTACCGGCCGCGCTCGTCGGTGAACTCGCCTCCCGCCCCGAGTTGGGTGTGGTGCACGAGCAGCGCAGCGCCGTCGTCGACGACGTCGAGATCCGCGCGGCCCACCCGGCTCTGGTCGGCCGGACGCTGAGCGGGGTGCTGGCCGGCGACGCCGAGCGGGTCGGTCCGGGGCAGGTGCTGGTGCACAGCGAGTTGGCGCGGGTCCGCGGCTGGCAGGTCGGCTCGCCGGTGACCGTCCGGGGGAAGCCGTTCCGGGTGGCCGCCGTGGTCACCGACGACACTCCCGGCCGTGAAGTGCCAGCGGGTCACGTCATCGACCTGTCCGACCAGGACTTCGCCGCGCTCTTCCCCGCCCAGCGCGGCTACCTGGCCGAGATCGACCCCGCCGCCGGGGTGAGCCCCGAGCGGGCCCGCGACGCGATCACCGCGGTGCTCGGCCGCTACCCGACGGTGAACCTGATGGACCAGGGCGCGTACAAGAAGATGCTCACCGGCACTGTGGACATGCTGCTCGCCTTCGTCACCGCGCTGCTCGGCCTGGCCGTGGTGATCGCCCTGGTCGGCGTGGCGAACACGCTGAGCCTGTCGGTGGTCGAACGCACCAGGGAGAACGCCGTGCTGCGAGCGGTCGGGCTCACCCGAGCACGGATGCGGGCGGTGCTCGCCGTCGAGGCGGTGCTGATGGCGCTCGTCGGCGCGGTGCTCGGCATCGGGCTCGGCACCGGAGTCAGCGCGTCCACGATGGCCCTGCTGGACCGCCTCGGCGGCGACTTCCACGTGGTGCTGCCACTCGGCCAGCTCGGGCTGATCCTCGGCGTCGCGGTGCTGGCCGCCCTGCTCGCCTCGGTGCTGCCGGCCCGCCGAGCGCTGTCCCGCCCGGTCGTCGAGGCGCTCGCCGACCAGTGACCCGCTCGCGGTCCGCACCGGCCGGGTCTCGCCCCGGCCACCGGACGGACATCCGCCGGCCGGTCCCGCCATCTTCCCCGGCGGCGGGACCGGCCAGCGGCGCCGGGTCTACAGGCGCTCGACCATCGGGCCGACGCACCGGTTACGGGTGTCGAAGACGTAGCGGGCGTGCTTGACCACGAGGTCGTAGTCGAAGGCGTCGTGGTCGGTGACCACCACCACCGCGTCGGCAGCCCGCACCTCCCGCTCGGTGAGCCCGACCACCGTGACCCCGGCGGGGATATGGTGCGCCTCCGCGTACGGCTCGACGGCGTGCACCTCGGCGCCGAGGGCCTGCAGCCGGCGCGCCACGTCGACAGCGGGGGAGTCGCGCATGTCGCCGGTGTTTTTCTTGTACGCCAGACCGAGCAGCAGGAGTCGGGCGCCGCTGACGGCCCGACTGTCCCGGTTCAGCCCCGCCATGATCCGCTGCGCGACGTGTTCGGGCATTTCGTGGTTGACGTCGTTGGCCAGCTCGATGAACCGGAACTGCCGTCCGAGGCGGCGCTTGACCTGCCACGACAGGTAGCACGGGTCGATCGGCAGGCAGTGCCCGCCGACGCCGGGGCCCGGCCGGAACGGCAGGAAGCCGAACGGTTTGGTCGAGGCGGCGTCGATTGCCTGCCAGACGTCGATGTCGAGGTGGTGCGAGAGCATGGTCAGCTCGTTGATCAGCGCGATGTTGACCTGGCGGAAGGTGTTCTCGATCAGCTTGGTCAGCTCGGCGACGCGGGTGGAGTCCACCGGTACGGTGCGTTCCACGAGGCGCTGGTAGAACTCGTCCACCCGGGCCAGCGACGCCGGGTCCACACCGGAGACCACCTTCGGGGTGTTCTCCAGTCGCCAGGTCGGGTTGCCCGGGTCGATCCGCTCCGGGCTGTAGCCGAGGTGGAAGTCGCCGGGGCTGGTCAGCCCGCTGGCCGACTCCAACAGCGGGCGCAGCAGCTCCTCGGTGGTGCCCGGGTAGGTGGTCGATTCCAGGATCACCGTGCAGCCCGGGCGGACGTACGGGCCGATACCGATGCCGGCCTGCTCGACGAAGCTCAGGTCCGGGGTGCCGTCACGCAGCGGGGTCGGCACCGTGATGACGCAGATGTCGAACCCGTCGGCGTCGGTGTACTCCGTGCTGGGGTGGTAGCGGCCGCTGCCCAACGCCCGGCCCAGCCGATCGGCCGGAATGTCCTCGACGAACGACTCGCCGGAGGCGAGACGCTTCACCCGGTCGGCGTCCACGTCGAGACCGACCACGTCGAGCCCCGCCTCGACAGCCCGCATGGCCAGTGGCAGCCCGACATACCCCTGACCGATGACGACCAGCTTTTCAGCGCTCACCCAGGCTCCCGCAGCAGATGGTGTAAATGGCCTGCTGAGAGCGTAGAGGCGTCTTCGGCGACGTAAGTCCGTTTTGGGGATATCGGTGCTGGTGGGACCGCCGGGGTCGGCGACAGCGGGCGGCTCAGCCGCCCGCCGGCACCTCCGGATCAACCGGCGCGCTCGACGTGGGGGCTGGATCGGACGGCGGCGCGCCGGTCGTCGGCGGCGCGCCCGTCGTGGGCGCCGCGCTGGTCGGCGGCGCCGTGGTGACGCCCGTCGTCGGCGTCGGCGGACCGACCGTCTGGCTCGGCTGCAGACTCGGCGTGGCGGAGACCGAGGCCGACGGGGCGTTGCCGGGGATGCGCGGCCGGTCGGGCCGGCCCGGCTCGACGCTGGTGATCTGCTCGTTCGCCGCGGGCAGGTCCACGGGGCCGCTCGGCGCCACCGTCGGCGAGGTGGTCGGCAGATGGACCGCCGGCTCGCCGGCGTTGCGCGCCGCGGCCAGAGCCGCGCCGAGCCCGACCAGCGCGACCAGCACTGCCGCAGCCGCGCCGACCAGCGGACCCCGGCGTCGCTGGGCCCGCGACCCGCTCGCCACCGCCGCGCCCGCCGGAACGTCCGTGCGAGTGCCCGGACCAGCGTCGCGCAGCGCGACCGGCGTGGCCATCGCCGTCGGCGGCTCACCGCCGGTGACCGCCGTCCGGGCGGCCTCGGCCATCGCCGCTCCGCTGGTGAACCGCTCCAGCGGATCCTTGGCCAGGGCCCGCGACACCAGGGCGCGGACCGCCTCCGGAATGTCGTGCGGCAGCTCCGGCGGCTCGTCGTCCAGGTGCCGCACGGCGACCTGGAGCGGGTTGTCCCCGGTGAACGGTGGACTGCCGGTGAGGCAGCAGTAGGTGACCGCGCCCAGGGCGTAGATGTCGGTGGCACCGCTGACCGGCCGGCCGGCGGCCTGCTCGGGAGCCATGTAGAGGGCGGTGCCCGGCACCGCGTTGGTGCTGGTGATGCTGGTGATGTCGGTGGAGCGGGCCACGCCGAAGTCGACCAGGACGACAGTGCCGTCCTCCTGCACCAGCAGGTTGCTGGGCTTGACGTCGCGGTGCACGATGCCGCCGCGATGCGCCGCGTTGAGCGCTGCCGCCGCCTGCGCCACGATCGACATCGTCTCGGCCACGTCGAGCCGCCCGGCCGCCTCGATCCGCTTGGACAACGGCTCACCGGCGACGAACTCCATGACGAGGTAGTCCGCCCGGCCGCCGTCAGGGAGGTCGTCCTCGCCGCAGTCGAAGACCTGCACGATGCCGGGGTGCCGCAGCGCCGCCATGATCCGAGCCTCGGCGCGGAACCGGGCGATGAAATCGGGATCGGAGACCAACGCCGGCAGCAGAACCTTGACCGCGACCTGCCGGCCGAGGATCAGGTCGGAGGCACGCCAAACGTCGCCCATGCCGCCCGTGGCGACACGTTCGTCCAAGCGGTAGCGACCGCTGAGCACGACCTCCGATGACAACACGGCATTACCGTACCCAGAGTGGCGCGGGCCGGCGCGCCGCGGCCGGGCCGCCGGGTGGCTGGTTCAGCCTGGCTGATCCGGCCTGACCTGTGTGGACGCTCACCGTCGGTGACGCTGCGGATGTGCGGTGTCACGAAAAGCGACAATTTCCATCGTCCGGGTCCTCGATGGTGGCAAGAAACCGCCTTCGGCCGCCATTGGCGTCCGCTGCTCACAAGACGTTACGACGACGCGCCGTCCCGTCGGGTTGATAATTGTCACTCTTCCGTGACACGACGCCGACTTGTCGCGCCGTGAGCCCCCTCCTAGCGTTAGCCCGGCTCGGCCCCGCCCGGCTACCTCGGCGGGCAGCGCGCCGATCGACCCCCTGGCGTTGGCCCCGGACACGCCGCCCCGACAATCATGGTCGAGGGCACGATCAGAGCGGCGGAGGGCGGTGTGGGTGCGAATGCTGATCGGACGGGCGGCTCGTACCGCGTGGCCTGCCCCGGCGCGGCGCGTCGGGCCGGCACGCCCCGGACGATGCGTGGGCCGCGAATGACCGCCGACCTGTCGGAGGTGGTGAGCGCCGCGCAGGCCGGAGACGAGGAGGCGTTCCGCTTCCTCTACCGCAGCCTCCAGCCCGGGCTGCTGCGGTATCTGACCACGCTCGTCGGGGCCGACGCCGAGGACGTCGCCTCCGAGACCTGGCTCCAGATCTCCCGTGACCTGCCCGGCTTCACCGGGGGCGAGTTCCGCGCCTGGGCCGTCACCATCGCCCGTAACCGCGCGATGGACCACCTGCGCCGGATGCGCCGCCGCCCCTCGCTCCCGGTCCCGGTGCAGGCGCTCGTCGAGCTGGCCAGCGACGCGGACACCGCCGAGCGAGCCGACGAGACGATCGGCACCGAGACCGCCCTCGCGCTGATCGCCACCCTGCCGCCCCGGGAGGCCGAAGCGGTTCTGCTGCGGGCCGTGATCGGGCTGGACGCGGGATCAGCCGGCCGGGTGCTGGGTCGCCGGGCCGGCGCCGTGCGGACCGCCGCCCACCGAGGCCTACGCCGGCTCGCGGTCCTGCTGGAGCGGCAACACCCGGCCGGGTCGCCGGTCGGGGTCGAGGGGGTGCCGCCGCCGCGCACCGGGAGCGGCCCCGCCCTGCGGGCACCGCACACGGAACCGGCGGACGGCTGACGTGAGGGGACTCCCGATGAACCCGTTCCGGCGGGCCGACCACGCCGACACCGAGCGGCTGCTCGACTCGGCCCACGCCCGGGTGGACACCACGCCCGATCTGGGCCACTCCGTCACGCCCACGGACGTCGACGCGAACTCCCCTGAGGCGCATCTGAGCACCCCGAACGTGCCCCCGGCCGAGCCGGTGGCCGCGCTGCTCGCCGCGGCGGCTGGCCCCGTCCGTCCGGGCGAGCTGGCCGGCGAGGAGGCCGCGTTGGCCGCGTTCCGAGCCGCCCGGGCCAACCCGGCGCCGGCCGGGCCGCAGCCACCACGCCGTCGCCGGGTGACCACCGGCGCGGTGGCCTGGATCGGGGCGGTGGCGGCCACCGCCACCGCCGGGGCCGCCTTCGCCGCGGTCACCCGGGACCGAGCGCCGGATCCGGTCGTCCCGGCCCCGTCGCACCCGTCACCCTCGGCGCACCAGAGCGAACCCCGCTCGGCCGGGCCCGGTCGGTCGGTGGCCCCCGGCGCCCCGTCGCCGGGTGCGCCGCCGCCGGTCACCGCCACACCACCGGCCAGCACCGCCCCCGCCGACCAGCTGCACGGACTATGCCGCGCGTGGCGGGCCAAGAAACCCGACCAGCGGGAGGGGGCACTGCGCACACCGGCCTTCCAGCGGCTGGTGACAGCCGCCGGCGGCCCTGCCGACGTCGAGGCGTACTGCCAGCGGCTGGTGCCCGAACCGGAGCCGACCGAATCGGTAGAGGTCACGCCCTCCGGGTCGGCGAAGATCAAGCCGTCCCCATCGGCGAAGGCGCCACCGTCACCGCCGCGACCGGGCCACCCCGTCGGCGGCTGAGCGCGGGCCGGCGGCAGCGGTTTGGTTCCGCCCTGCACCGGAAATTCGTCTGTTAGACAGAGGTTGGTGGCGCCGTGCTCGCCCCCGACAGTGTCGGTGGGTGGGTTTACGGTGGCACAGTGTGCCGGACCCGGCGCACGGAGAGGGGGCTCGACCCTTGGTGACGTCACCCGACCTGGACCGCAGCGCCATTCTGCACGAGTCCGCAGCCGCAGTCCGACACCTCGCCCGGATCTGCTTCAAGACCGGCCCACCCACCCACACCGGCGTCGAACTGGAATGGACCGTGCACGACGCCGCCGATCCCGCCCGCCCTGTCGACGCGACGCGGCTGCGGGCGGCGCTGGGGCGGCACAGCCCCGCAACGTTGGATGCCACCAGCCCGGCCGAGCCGCTTCGACACGGCGGTATGGTCACCCTGGAGCCGGGTGGCCAGTTGGAGATCTCCACCCCGCCCCGCCCCTCGGTCGCCGCGTTGATCCGCGCCACCGAGGCCGACATCGCCCAGGTCACCGACCTGCTGGCCACCGCCGGGCTGATTCTGGGCCGCAGCGGCATCGACCCCCACCGACGGCCCCGCCCGGTGGTGGAAACCCCCCGCTACCGCGCGATGCGCGGGGCCTTCGACCGCCGTGGCCCGGCCGGCCGCACGATGATGTACAGCACCGCCGGCCTGCAGATCTGCCTCGACGCCGGCGAGCCGGACCAGGTCGCCGACCGCTGGGCCGCTGCCCACGCGGTCGGGCCCGCACTGCTCGCGGCGTTCGCCTCTGCCGCTCGACATGCCGGACGGCGCACGGGTTGGGCTTCCGCCCGGATGGCCGCCTGGCTGGCCATCGACCCGACCCGGACCCGCCCGGTCTGGTCGCCCGCCCGCGCCGGGGACGATCCGACCGACACCTGGATCAGCTACGTGCTCGCCGCGCCGCTGCTCTGTCTGCGCCGGCACCACGCCGACTGGGCAGCGCCACCCGGCGTGACCTTCGCCAACTGGCTCGACGGCGCGCTGCCACAACCGCCCACCACCGATGACCTCGACTACCACGTCAGCACGCTCTTTCCGCCGGTGCGGCCGCGCGGCTACCTGGAGCTGCGCTACCTGGACGCCCAACCCGACCGGGACTGGCGGCTGCCGTTGGCGGTGCTGACCGCACTGTTCAGCGACCCGGGCACCGTGCGCGAGACGTACACGATCGCCGTGCCCGTGGCCGACCGCTGGTCGGCCGCCGCCCGGCACGGCCTGGCCGACCCGGCGTTGGCCGCCGTCGCGGCGGCCCTGCTCGACCTGGCCCTGACCGCCCTGCCCCGGCTGGAGCTGCCGGCCGGCACCCACGACGAGGTTCAGCGAGGTGTACGACGGCGGCTGGCCGCCGCAGAGAGGAGAGACCAGTGAGCGCGAGGAGTGAGCCGGGGTTGCGAGCCTCGCAGTCGCGAGCGGAAGGCGGCTCGGTGAGCGCGAGGAGTGAGCCGGGGTTGCGAGTCCCGCAGTCTGGTCGGGTCGACGGGGAGCAGTTGCGCGACCGCATCGCTGTGGAGTTGGCGCGGGCCCGCGCCCGCACCACGTTGTTGACCGAGGCGGTCGACGACGCCGACCTGATGCGCCAGCATTCGCCGCTGATGTCACCGCTGGTCTGGGATCTCGCCCACGTCGGTAATCAGGAGGAGCTGTGGTTGGTCCGGGACGTCGGGGGCCGGGAGCCGGTCCGGTGTGACATCGACGAGTTGTACGACGCGTTCAAGCAGCCGCGTCGGGACCGCCCGGCGCTGCCCCTGTTGCCGCCCGGGGAGGCGCGTGCCTACCTGGCCACGGTTCGGGACAAGGTGCATGACCTGCTCGACGCGGTGGCCTTCACCGAGCGCCCGTTGGTCGCCGACGGGTTCGCCTTCGGCATGATCGTGCAGCACGAGCAGCAGCACGACGAGACAATGCTCGCCACCCACCAGCTGCGCTCGGGGCCGGCTGTGCTGCACGCCCCGGCGCCGCCCGAGCCGTCGGCCCGGGTCGGCGCGGAGGTGCTGGTGCCGGCCGGTGAATTCACCATGGGCACCGACACGGATCCGTGGGCGTTGGACAACGAACGTCCGGCGCACCGGGTCGACCTGCCGGCGTACGTCATCGACGCCGCCCCGGTGACCAACGGCCAGTACGCGGCCTTCATCGCCGACGGCGGTTACACCGAGCAGCGCTGGTGGAGCCCCGCGGGCTGGGAGCATCGGGTTCGGGAGCAGCTCAGCGCGCCGATGCACTGGCGTTCCGACGGCGACGACTGGTCGTATCGGCGTTTCGGTCAGTGGGCGCGAGTCCGCGCCGACGAGCCGGTGGTGCACGTGTGCTGGTACGAGGCGCAGGCGTACGCGGCGTGGGCCGGCAAGCGGCTCCCGACCGAGGCGGAGTGGGAGAAGGCGGCCCGGTGGGATCCGGCGACCGGCCGGTCGCGCCGGTACCCCTGGGGTGACGACGACCCGATCGAGGCGCACGCCAACCTCGATCAGCGCCATCTGCGGCCGGCGCCGGTGGGCGCGTACCCGGCCGGTGCCTCGCCGTTGGGTGTGCACCAGCTCATCGGCGACGTCTGGGAGTGGACCTCGACGGCGTTCGACGGGCATCCGGGGTTCGCCGCGTTCCCGTACCGCGAGTACTCGGAGGTGTTCTTCGGCGGCGACTACCGGGTGCTGCGCGGTGGTTCGTTCGGCACCGACCGTTCTGCCTGCCGGGGCACCTTCCGTAACTGGGACTATCCGATCCGCCGGCAGATCTTCAGCGGTTTCCGCTGCGCCCGGGACGTGCGACCGGACGAGTCGTACCGGTGAGTCGCCGCACGACCGGCGGCCCGGCGGCGGGCCGGGGGCGCTGATGTGTCGCCACCTGGCCTACCTGGGGCCGCCGGTCACCCTCGCCGAGTTGTTGTTCGACCCACCGCACTCGCTGGTGCGGCAGTCCTGGGCGCCTCGGGACATGCGAGGCGGCGGCACCATCAACGCCGACGGGTTCGGCGTGGGCTGGTACGCGGGCGCGGGTGAGCCGGTGCGGTACCGGCGGGCGCAGCCGATCTGGAGCGACCCGACCATCGCCCAGCTCGCGGCGGTGACCCGCAGCGCGGCGGTGGTGGCGGCGGTGCGCTCGGCCACGGTCGGGATGGCGGTGCTCGACGGCGCGGCGGCGCCTTTCGCCGAGGGGCGCTGGCTGTTCAGCCACAACGGTGTGGTGCGCGGCTGGCCGGACGCCGTGGTGCCGCTGGCCGCCGGCCTGCCGGTGCGTGACCTGCTCACCCTGGACGCCGCCACCGACTCGGCGCTGCTCTGGGCGCTGGTGCGGCATCGGCTGCGCGCCGGCGCCGACCCGGTCGAGGCGGTCGGGCGGACGGTGACCGACGTCGCCGCCGCCGCACCCGGGTCGCGGCTCAACCTGCTGCTCACCGACGGGCACCGGGTGGTGGCCAGCGTGGCGGGGCACGCGTTGTCGGTCCGCGAGACGCCGGATTCGGTGCTGCTCGCCTCCGAGCCACACGACGACGGTCCCGGGTGGCGGTCGGTGCCGGAGGGGCACCTGGTCGTCGCCGCCGCGGGCGAGGTGCGGGTACGTCCACTGCCGACCCCGGTGCGTCATGCCGGGCGGGCCGGCAACGGTTGATCGAAAAGAGGAGCGAACCGATGACAGCGGAACCCCTGGAGATCTACCTCGAAGAGGGTGACCTGGAGCGCGGCCTGCGCGACGACGTCCGGGCCGGGCTGAGCGCCGGGCAGAAGTGGCTGCCGCCGAAGTGGTTCTACGACGCCCGGGGCAGCGAGCTGTTCGAGGAGATCACCCGACTGCCCGAGTACTACCCGACCCGCGCGGAGCGGGCGGTGCTGGCCGGGCACGCTTCCGACATCGCGGCGGTGACCGGGGCCAAGACGCTCATCGAGTTGGGCTCCGGCTCGTCGGAGAAGACCCGGCTGTTGCTGGACGCCTTCACCCGCCGGGGCGGGCTGGGCACGTTCGTCCCTCTCGATGTGTCGGTCAGCGCGCTGCGCGGGTCCACCGCCCAGATCGCCGCCGACTATCCCCGCCTGCGGGTCCGGGGCATCGTGGGGGACTTCACCCGGCAACTGGACCGGCTGCCCACCGGCGGCCGGCGGTTGGTGGTGTTCCTCGGCGGCACCATCGGCAACCTGTTGCCCGCGGAGCGGGCCGCGTTCCTGGCGGCGATGCGCGCAGCGCTGGAGGTCGGCGACTGGCTGTTGCTCGGCACGGACCTGGTGAAGGACCCGTCGGTGGTCGTGCCCGCGTACGACGACGCCGCCGGGATCACCGCCGAGTTCAACCGCAACGTGCTGCACGTGATCAATCGGGAGTTGGGCGCCGACTTCGACCCGGCCGCCTTCGAGCACGTCGCCGTCTGGGATCCGGACCACGAGTGGATCGAGATGCGGTTGCGGGCGACCCGGCCGATGAGCGTGCGGGTGCTGGGGCTGACCGTCGACTTCGCGGCGGGGGAGGAGCTGCGTACGGAGGTTTCGGCGAAGTTCCACCCGGAGGGGATCGCCGCGGAGCTGGCTTCGGCCGGCTTCACCACGGAGGAGTTCTGGACCGACCCGGACGGGCTCTTCGGCGTGACGTTGGCGCGGGCGCGGTGAGCCTGTTCACCCGGCGCGGCCGGGCCGGACGGTGATCCGATAGGCTGATCACGCGAAGGGGAGTAGCCCCCAATGTCGTGGTCGACATACTGGTGCGTTCCGCATCCGGCCACGCGGCCCCGGTTCTCTCGGGGCGGGCGAGACCTTCGACTCAGGCTGTTGCAGCCGGGTCGAGGGCGCCCCTGTACCTCCTCCCGGCGTGAACGGGAAGGACGTCATGGAGGGATTTTTCGCCGCGCTGGTCGTCAGCTTCGGCGTCATCTTCGTCGCCGAGCTGGGGGACAAGTCCCAGCTGATGGCGCTGACCTTCGCCACGCGGTTCAAACCGATCCCGGTGCTGATCGGCATCACTGTCGCCACGGCGGTGGTGCACCTGGCGTCGGTCGCGATCGGCGTGGGTCTCGGGGCGGTGCTGCCGACCGACTGGATCTCTCTGGTGGCCGGCGTGGCGTTCCTCGGTTTCGGCGCGTGGACGCTGCGCGGCGACAAGCTCACCGAGGAGGAGAAGCGCAAGGCGGAGAAGACCAGCAAGACCGCGATCGTGGCGGTGTCGGTGGCGTTCTTCCTCGCCGAGTTGGGCGACAAGACGATGCTCGCCACGATCACGCTCGCCACCAAGTACGGCTGGTTCGGCACCTGGCTCGGCTCCACCATCGGCATGGTGGCCGCGGACGCGCTGGCCATCCTGGTCGGCCGGATGCTCGGTCGGCGTTTGCCGGAGAAGACCATCAAGTACGGTGCCGCGATCCTCTTCGCCATCTCCGGTCTCTGGCTGATCCTCGAGGCGGTGAATGAGCTGACCTGAGCGCCGACTAGCTGCCCCGTGGGCGGGTAACGGCCCGGGGTGGAGCCGGCCGAGTTGTTGCGCCAGGGCGACCAGGTGCTGGTGGCCGTGGTGGAGGTGGCCGGCGCGCTGGTGATCTTCGTTGGCGCGGTGTGGGCGGCGGTGCGGTTCGTGGTCGAGGGGCTGCGACACCGCAGCGCCGCCCGCTTCACGTCGATCCGGCTCTCGCTGGGTCGCTTTCTGACCCTCGGCCTGGAGTTCCAGCTGGCGGCCGACGTGCTGCGCACGGCGGTGTCCCCGTCGTTCACGCAGATCGGTCAGCTGGCCGCCATCGCGACGATCCGAACGGCGTTGAACTACTTCCTGGGTCGCGAGATCCGCCAGGAGCAGCGTCAGGTGGCCGAGGGGGAGCGACCAGCGTGACGGCCGTCCTGGTCACGGTGGTCACCGCCCTGGCGTTGGTCACCGGGGTGATCATCACCCTCAGCACCGGGGCGCTGCGCGGCGGCGTCCGGGTACTGCTGGACCTGCTTACCGCGGCCGGCCTGCTCCGGCTCGCCGGCGATCCGGGTTGGAACGGCCTGGCCGGCGCTGTCGCGATCATCGCCCTGCGTCAGCTGCTCGGGGCGGCGTTGAGCGGCCCACCGCCATGGTCCGGCCGACAATCCCCGGCGCGCTGCGCCGAGGACGATCACCACCTACCGTTGGCGTCGACAGGTGAAACCGGTAAAGCGGGAGGATGACCACATGGGCCGGCACGACGAACCCAACGAGTACGGCTTCGCCGGCGATGGCACCGCTCCGGAGCCCCCGCCCGGCGGTAAGGCCGATGAGCAGGATCGCGCCGAGGCGGTGGCGGTGCCGGGCGACGACCTGACCGGGCCGGCGGCCGATGCGCTGGCCGAGGAGACCGAGGACCTGCCGCCCGCCGACCGTCGCGGCCGAGCGTAGGCCCGCACGGTTGGTGCCCGGCGCGGCCCGCCGGCGAGACCGCACTCGCCGGCCGGGCCGCCGCCTCGGCGTCCGGTGCGTGCCGAGCCCGCGCCGCCGGGGCGGTCAGCGGGCGTCGGGGTGCTGGTAGACGTCGGGTACGCCGTCCCCGTCGGCGTCCAGCCGCTCCCGTTCGGCCACCAGCCGGTACGCCGCGTTGCGGCGGGCGAGCACCATGGCGGCCAGCCCGGCGGAGATCACCGAGCCGAGCAGCACTGCCGCCTTGACCCGGTCGTCGGCCGTGCTGCCCGCCCCGAAGGCCAGGTCGCCGATGAGCAGCGAGACGGTGAACCCGACGCCGGCCAGCAGGGCGATGCCGAGCAGGTCGGCCCAGGTGATGTCCTCGTCCAGTTCGGCGCGGGTGAACCGGGCCAGCAGGTACGTCGAGCCGAAGATGCCGATGCTCTTGCCGAACACCAGGCCGGCGACGATGGCGATCACGATCGGGTCGCGCAGCAGGGCGCCCAGGTCGGTGCCGCGCAGGGTGACCCCGGCGGCGAACAGGGCGAAGATCGGCACTGCGACGCCGGCCGACACCGGTCGCCAGCGATGCTCCAGGCGGGCGGCGAGCCCACCCTCGCCCGCCTCGGCACTGGCGGTGGCTGGCTGGCCGCCCCCCTTCGGTCGACGTGCGAGCACCGGGACCGTGAACCCGAGCAGGACACCGGCCACCGTGGCGTGCACCCCCGAGGCGTGCATCAGTGTCCAGGCGGCGATCGCGAGGGGGATCAGCGCCCACCACCAGGTACGCCCGCGCTGCACCAGCGCCGCGAAGAGGCCGATCGCCGCCAGGGCGGCGAGCAGCGGAACGGGATGGAATTCCGCGGTGTAGAAGATCGCGATGATGGTGATCGCGAACAGGTCGTCGACCACCGCGAGGGTGAGCAGGAATGCGCGCAGGCCCTGGGGCAGATGTGAGCTGACCACCGCGAGCACGGCGAGCGCGAAGGCGATGTCGGTGGCGGTCGGAATTGCCCACCCGCGTAGGCCCTCTCCGCCCGCGCTCAGCACCACCCCCACGTAGATCAGCGCCGGCAGCAGCATCCCGCCGAGCGCGGCCGCGATCGGCAGGGCGGCCCGGCGCGGGTCGCGGAGGTCACCGGCGACGAACTCCCGTTTAAGTTCCAGGCCCACCACGAAGAAGAAGATGGCCAGCAGGCCGTCAGCCGCCCAGGTGGCCAGATCCAGGTCGAGGTGCCAGGGCGCGCCGGGCCAGGGCACGACGTCGCCGAGCCGCGTGTACGAGTCGGACAACGGCGAGTTGGCCCAGACGAGCGCGATCACGGCGCCCGACAGCAGCAGCGCGCCGCCGACGGTCTCGGTACGCAGCACGTCGGCCAGGTGCCGGGCCTCCGGCCAGGACGAGCGGGAGAAGAGCCGGATCTTCGGGGGACGCGGCTTTGAGGGTGGGGTGCGGGAGGTCATCTACGGGCTCACCTATAGGGGTCGGGACGGCAGGGATCCACTCGCCGACCAGGCTTCCCGGCACACCGTTGTCGACCCTATCCGCCGGCGGGGTCGTCGGCGACCGCTGGGCCGATCGGACGCCATCCGGTCGGCCCTGGACTTTTCCCGGGTGCCGCCGCAGCCGAATGGACGTTTGTCGGGTTGGTCATGCGGGAGCAGATCTCGCTACCGGAAAATAGATAACTCCGGACATAAGCCGTATGAGCCGCTTTAATGGTTTCACGAGTTTAGAGACGACCTTGGGGGTTTTCGTGAAGTTCTTTGCCGTAACCGGACCGGCACGGGGGCGCTCCTGATGGACCTGCTCCGCCAATTGCGCCACGTGCGTCGGCACTGGTGGGTCGCGCTGGTCACGGTCATGGTGGCTCTCGGCGTCTCGGCGTTCCTGACCGTACGGGCCCAACCTCGCTACGTCGCCTCGGTGACGTTCTTCGTCACCACCCCCAGCACCGGCGTCACCGACGCCTATCAGGGTGGCCTCTTCCTCCAGCAGCGCGTCAAGTCGTACGCCGACCTGCTCAGCAGCGACCGGCTGGCGCAGAGCGTGGTGGCCGAGACCCCGGTCGGCCTCACCGCGGACGAGGTGCAGCGCCGGGTGAGCACCTCCACCGAGACGGGCACCGTTCTACTGCGGGCGTCGGTCACCGACACCGACCAGACCCGCGCGTTGCGCGTGACGGAAAGCCTCGCCAACAAGTTCGTCGAACTCGTACAGAAGGTGGAGACGACGCCGGAGGGCAAGACGCCCATCAAGATTGAAATGGTCAGTGGTCCGCGGGTCAGCGCCGACCCCGTCTCGCCACAGCCGGTCCGCAATCTCACCCTCGGTGGCCTGGTCGGCCTGATCCTCGGCATCGGTCTGGCGATCCTGCGCGGCGTCGCCGACGTCCGACTGCGCGACGCGGCCGGCCTGCAACGCGCCACCGGCAGCCCGCTGCTCGGTGAGATTCCGTTCGAGGCCAACGCCCGCAGCGCCCCGCTGATCGTGGGCGACGCGGCGACCTCGGCGCGCGCCGAGGCGGTCCGCAAGCTGCGGACCAACCTGCGCTTCGTGGACGTCCACGAGCCGGCCCGGGTCATCGCGGTGACCAGCGCCCTGCAGGGCGAGGGCAAGACCACCCTCTCCTGCAACCTGGCCATCGCGCTGGCCGAGGCGGGTTGGAGGGTGCTGCTGGTCGACGCCGACCTGCGCCGCCCGAAGGTCGACGACTACCTGGGCCTGGACGCCGGCGTCGGCCTCACCGACGTGCTCGTCGGCGACGTGAAGGTGGGCGACGTCGTCCAGCGCTGGGGAGACAAGTCGTTGCTGGTGCTGCCCAGCGGGTCGGCCCCGCCGAACCCGAGCGAGCTGCTCGGTTCCAAGGCCATGTCGGACCTGCTGCTGGCGCTGCGGGAGTCGGCGGACATCGTGATCATCGACACCGCGCCGCTGCTCGCGGTGACCGACGGTGTGGTGGTGGCCGTGCAGGCCGACGGCGCACTGCTGGTGACCCAGCAGGGCCGTACCTCACGGACCCAGGTCGCCGCGGCGGCCCGGTCGCTGCACTCGGTCTCGGTCCGGCTGCTCGGCTGCGTGCTGAACATGGCCAAGGTGGCCAAGGCCGAGGCGTACCAGTACGAGGCCTACCGGGTGGTCGCCTCGACCGCCGAGACGTCGGTGCCGGCCGACCGGGCCGCGTCCGGCCGGCACAGCGCGACCGCCGGCGGGGTCAACGGTGTCCCCGACCACACCCAGGAACTCACCCGGCTGCCCCGATGAGCGCGGCGAGGGGTCGCAGCGACCGTTCGATCTCCTCGGCGCAGCGTCGGAAGTCGGCGGGAGTACCGCCGATCGGGTCCCGAAGGTCGTCCTCGTCCGGGGCGGCGGGTTGCAGCCGTCCCCGGGCCTGGGCGGCGGCGGCGATCGCTGCCCGCAACGGGTCGTCGGCCGAGTCGGCGGGCGGCTCAGCCGCGGCGGCCAGCCGGCCGAACTGGCGCAGCGTGAATGTCCGGTGCAGCGCTCCCGGCGCCAACGCGGTGCAGACCGAGCGTTGGCGTCGGGTCGCGGTCAGCACGAGCGTCGCGTCGACCAGGTACTCGGGGCGCAAGCCCCGGGTCCGGAACGCCGCCGGGTCCGCGCCGCTCTCGGTAGCGACCTCCATGGCGTACGGGTGCATGGCCAGGCCGTCGATCGCGTCGGTGCCGGCGCTGGCCACCTCGACGGGTCGGTCGGCCAGCAGCCGGCGGGCCAGGTACTCGGCCATCGGCGACCGGCACAGGTTGGCGTGGCAGACGAACAACACGCGATCAGCCATCGGTGCCCCTCTCATCGGTACGGACACGGGCGCTCGCACCGTGGGGGCGGTGCGTCGACGCCGGTGGCCGTGCGGTGAGGGGTTGTCGGCATCGTACGCGGGCCGGGCACGCGTCGGTCGTGGTGCCGCGCCGGCCGCCGGCGATCCCTCCGGGACGGGGGCGTACCGGTGAAGATCGGCATTCTCTCGTACCACTTCCCGCCCGAGCCGGCGTTCATCCCGGGGAGCCTCGCCGAGGAGTTGGCCGCGCGGGGGCACGAGGTACGGGTCCTCACCGGCTTTCCGGACTACCCCGGCGGGCACGTCTATCCCGGTTGGCGGCAGCGGTGGTACCACGAGACGCACAGCCAACGCCTGAGCGTCCGGCGGGTGCCCCGGTATCCCGGGGGCGCCGCCTCCGTCGGCGGCCGGATGGCCAGCTACCTCTCCTTCGCCGGCAGCGCGGGGCTGGTCGCACGCCGGTTCCTCGGCGACGTGGACGCGCTCTACGTCTTCCAACTGCCGGCGACGACGTTCGCCGCCGCCGCTGTGCTCCGGTTGCTCGGGCGGGTGCCGGCGGTGCTGCATGTGCAGGACGTCTGGGCCCGGGACGGCGCGGATGAGGGCGGCGAGGGGCGCTGGGCGGCGCGGATGGGCAGCGCGATGTCGCGGATCTACCGCACCGCAGCGCGCATCGCGGTCGCCGCGCCCTCGATGCGGGACCTGGTGGTCGCCGCCGGCGCCGACCCGACCCGGGTCCGACTGGTGCTGAACTGGACCGACGAGCGGATCTTCCACCCGGCAACGCCCGGCGCGGCGGCCCGCCAGCTGGTCCGTCGGGACGGTCGGTGCGTGGTGATGCACGCCGGGACCATCGGCGCGCGGCAGGGGCTGGAGACGGCGGTCCGGGCGGCGGCGGCGCTGGACCGGACGATGGATCTGGTCCTGGTCGGTTCGGGCGCGGCGGAGCGGCGGGTGCGGGGGCTCGCCGCCGAGCTGGGCGCGGAGAACGTCCGCTTCCTGGAGCGGCGCTCGCCGGTGGACATGCCCGAGCTGTACGCCGCCGCCGACTACCAGCTGGTCATGGTGCGTGACCTTCCGGAGCTGCGCGGCACGGTGCCCGGCAAGCTCCAGGCCGCGCTCTCCTGCGCCGCACCGGTGATCGCGTCGGCCGGCGGCGACACGGCCGAGCTGGTCGAACGGGCTCGGGCCGGGCTGTCCTGCCCACCGGAGGACTGGGCGGCGCTGGCCGACCGGTTCTGGTTGGCCGCCACCATTCCGCCGCCCACCCGCACCGAGATGGGTCGACGGGGGCGGGCCGCGTACCTGCGGGAGATGTCGCTGCCGGCCGGCGTGGACCAGATCGAACGGCTGTTGCACGAGGCGGCCGGGCGTGTCGCGCAGCCGTCACGGAACCACGAAGAAAACTCGCTAAAAGGACGACAATCGCAATAACGGTACGAACTTCCCTGAGGCGTGCTAAGAACGTCAGGGAAATCGACCTTCTGTCCGATTCCGCGAACGGGAGTGTGGTGTGACGGTGAGTGAACGACCGATCCGGCGGCGGAGCCGGTCCCGGCGTCGTCGGCGGGCCCGACTGCGACGGGCCCTCCTTGGCGCCCTGGTGGTCGGCTCGCTGCTGCTGACGACCGGCGGGTGGATCGGCTTCCGCGGCTGGCAGGCGCGCAACCACCTGCTCAACGCCGCTGGCCTGGCCCGAGAGCTGAGCGCCCAGATCGTCGGTGGGGACACCGACCGTGCCCTGCGGACGCTCGCCGCCCTCCAGGAGCAGGCCGGCGCTGCCCGCACGGCGACGGCCGACCCGAGTTGGCAACTCGGACGACGTACGCCGCTCGCCGGCGACGACCTCGACGCCGTCGCGCAGATCGCCGTGGCCATCGACGAACTGGCCCGACATGCGTTCCCGACCCTGCTCCGGACGGACCTGGCCAGCCTGGTGCCGTCCGGCGGCCGGGTGGACCTCGCCCGACTCGCCGCCGTCTCCACGCAGCTGACCGGGGTCCACGAGTCGGTGCAACGTACCCGCCAGAACCTGGCGGCGGTGCCAGCCGACAGCCTGGTCAGCCAGATCCGGCAGGCGCTGACCGACCTGCGCGACGAGATCGACCGACTGGCCAGCCTCACCACGGCCGCCGACCAGGGAGCCCGCCTGCTCCCGCCGCTGCTCGGCGCGAACGGCCCACGCCGCTACCTACTCGTCTCGCAGAACCTCGCCGAGCTGCGCGCCACCGGCGGCATGTTCGGCGCGTACGCGATGATCGAGGCGGAGAACGGCAAGGTGAAGATGGGTAAGCAGGGCAGCAGTGCCTCGCTCGGCCGGTTCACCCCGGCGGTGAAGGTGCCCGCCGAGACCCGGGCCCTCTGGACGGACCTGCCCGGCATCTATCCCGCCGACGTCAACCTCTCCCCGCACTTCCCGACCGCCGCGACGCTGTACCGCGAGATGTTCCGCCGCAAGACCGGCACCACAGTCGACGGGGTGCTCGCCGTCGACCCGGTGGTGCTGTCCTACCTGCTCAAGGCGACCGGTCCGGTGCTGGTGCCCGGCGGTGTCCCGCTCGCCAGCGAGAAGGTCGTGCAGACCCTGCTCAACGACAGCTACCAGCGCCTCGACGTCAAACAGCAGGACGACTTCTTCGCGGCATCAGCCGCCTCGGTGTTCGACACCTTCTTCAAGAAGAATGTCAACCCACGGGTGTTGTTGTCCGCATTTGACCGTGCTATCACCGAACGCCGGATATTGTTCTGGAGTGCCCGACCTGAGGAACAGCGGACATTCGGCGAGAGCCGGATGGCCGGGACGCTTCCGGAACAGGACACCGTGCCGACTGTCGGCGTGTTCCTCAACGACGGCAGCGGCGCGAAGCTCGGCTACTACCTGCGGCCGACGGCGAACCTGACGGTCGGCGAATGCCGGTCGGACGGCCGCCGTGAGCTCCGGCTGCGGGTGACCCTGCGCTCAACTGCACCGAAGTCCGGACTTAGCGAATCCGTTCTCGGCCTCGGTCTGGCTGGCGATCCGTACACCGCCCGCACGTTGGTGTCGATCTTCAGCCCGGCAGGTGGAGCGGTGCTCGAGGCCCGATTGGACGGGGCCGAAACGGCGCTCGGCAGCGGCACCGAACGCCGCCGCCAGGTGGCGACGGCCAGCGTCGACATCGGCCCCGGTGCCGAGAGGGCGCTGGAAGTCACGGTGCTGACGGCCAAGACCGGCGTCGGGCAGGCCGAGCTGTGGCTGACCCCCACCGCTAGCCCCTGGACCACCCAAGTTCATTCCGCACCAAGCTGTGATCAGTAGGAGGGAACCAATCATGCGGCTATCCCGCATCATCATGGCGCTCACGGTCGGCCTGGCCGTGGTGGCCGTGCCGACGGCAGCGGGGGCGGCACAGCCGCAGCCGACGCCCAGCGCGACCACCGACCCGCCGCAACCGCCGCCGTACCCGCCGACCACCGCGTCGTTGACCGTCAACCGCCCGACGATCTACCTCGGCGAGACGGTCGTGCTGACCGGTACCAACTTCGGCCCGAACGAGACCGTCGACATCACTGTGACGGTCACCCCGTTCGCCGCCCCGGCTGGCGGTGCGGCTCCGGCTCGCCGCAGCGACGGCAGCACCGTGGCCATGGCTCCGGTGGCCTACCAGGCGAGCGCGCCCTTGCACTTCACGGCCTACACCGACGGCCAGGGCCGCTTCACCAAGCACTACAAGCCGTCGGTGACGGGTCTGCTGACCTTCACCGCCACGGGCCGGGAGTCCGGCCGTACCGCCTCCACCGAGCTGCGGGTGCTGCACAAGAAGCAGCCGCTGCCCGTCACGGGTGACAGCCTCGGCACGCCCATGAAGCTCGGCGGCGGCCTGGTCGGCGCCGGAGCGGTCATGCTGCTGCTGACCCTGGCCTGGCGTCGCCGCCAGCGCTTCGGTGGTGCGGCGCACTAATCCACACCATCGGGCTGTGCCCGGATCGCACTGAAGCTGGCGCCCGTCGGAACACTCCGACGGGCGCCAGCCTGTCCGTTTTGCGGGTCTTATGCGGTCAGTCCATTGGTGATCGACTCGCGTTTCATGACGTCGGGGTGTCCGGGAGTCCGGGATGCCCCGACTTCCGTGAGCCCGAGTGGATCACACCGGTGAGGGGTGGATTGACGCCGCACGCCGGGCGCTGTCTGGGTGGTTTGTCGGTTGGTGGGCGGTGTGGGTTGTGACCGGGTGCACCGGTGGGCTGGAATCATGGCCGGGGCGGGGTCGTTACATACCCTGACGATCGCAGCACCACGACCCGCCGCCCGCCCCGCATGGGGTTTGGGATGCAGGTCCGGCGGGTTGGAATGCCGACCCGCGCCCGGTCGTTGCAGTCCCCACGAACGGCCGCAGGCATCGCCTTGTTGAGGGTGCCGATGGATGGGCCACCCCGGAATGACCTGGGCCCGCCGGTCGTTACACAGGGTCCCGGCGCCACGAGCCCCCCGGCTCGCGAGGTCGCCGACCTGACGCCCGACAGGGCGTCACCCCCCAGACTTTTCCCCTTTGTACGTGCAGCGCCGGACGAGGTGCTCACACCCTGCCACCATCCCCCTTGGTGGTTCGGGTGTTCCTACCCCCGAAGGAGCTACCCCTCATGAACACGATCTTCCGTAAGAGCATGCTGTCTGTTGCTGGTCTCGCGTTCGCCGGTGGTGTGTTCGCCGGTCCGATCGCCGCCCACGCCGCCACCCCGGTGGATGCCAAGCCCGTCGCCGTGGCCGTGCAGGCGCCGAAGCCGCAGGGCGAGCAGTCCCACATCGGCCTGAATGATGAGCAGACCGCCAACGTCAAGGCGATCATCGCCGCCGCGAAGAAGGCCGGTCTGCCGGAGCGGGCCGCGGTGATCTCGATCGCGACGAGCCTGCAGGAGTCGAAGCTGGAGAACCTGGGCCACCTCGGCGATATGAATGACCATGACTCGCTGGGCCTGTTCCAGCAGCGCCCGAGCTCGGGTTGGGGCACCCCGGAGCAGATCACCGACCCGGAGTACTCGACGACTGCGTTTCTGAAGGGTCTGAAGCAGGTCGACGGGTGGCAGGACATGGCCCTGACCGACGCCGCGCAGACCGTGCAGGTCTCCGCCTACCCGGACGCCTACGCCCAGTGGGAGCAGCAGGCCACCGACCTCGTCGGCCAGCACTGGAACAGCTGACCCACATCACCGCACGGCAAGACCACAGCACCACAGCACGACACCGACCGCTGGCCGGCACCCGCAACCCGGGGTGCCGGCCAGCGGCGTACCCCTGTCAGGTTTTGTGGTTGTGGCTCCGCCAGATATCGATCAGCGCGGTGATCAGCGCGAGCGCGATGATGCCGGTGGCCAGCATGAGGGACTGTTCGAAGGCGGTGGTCCAGTCACCGCGACTGTCGGCCAGCGTCGAGAAGAACAGCGAGCCGACGGCGGCGATACCGGCGGCGGCACCGATCCGCTGACCGGTCTGGAGCATGCCCGCGCCGCTACCCGCCTGGCCGACCGGCACCTCGGAGAGGGTGATCGTCTGGTTGGGGGCGATCACCAGCCCACTGCCGATGCCGGCGATGAGCAGCGGGCCGGCGGTGACCCAGGGCGCCGGGGCGTCCGGGAAGAGGCGTAGTGCGATCACCGTGGCGGCCAGCCCGATCACCACGGTGAGCAGTCCGATGGCGACCAGTGGTCGGCCGAAGCGGTTGACGATGCGGCCACCGAGTACGGCGGCGGCCGCCGAGCCCAGGGCGAAGGGGGTGATGGCCAGGCCGGCGACGAGCGCGCTGTAGCCGAGGCCCATCTGCAGGAACAGGGTGAAGATGAAGAAGATCGCGGTGAAGCCGCCGAAGTAGACGAGCGCCAGGATCGAGCCCAGGGTGTACGACTGGAAGCTGAACAGTCGAAGGTCGAACAGGGGCTGGTGCTGACGTGCGTACCGTCGCTCCCAGAGCCCGAAGGCGACCAGCACCGCCAGGCCGACCGGGATGAGCGCCCACTTCCAGGGGGTCCGCCACTGCTGCTCCTGCACGAGTGGCAGCAGGACGAGGACCACTCCGACGCCGAGCAGCAGGACGCCGAAGGGGTCGAGTCGGTGCCAGCCGGGTTGACCGGTGGGGCGGCCGGGCAGCAGCCGCCAGCCGAGGATCACCGCGAGGACACCGACGGGCACGTTGACGAAGAAGACCCAGCGCCACCCGTGTTCCTCGCCGCCGATGGCGATGAGCAGCCCGCCGAGCAGCGGCCCGACGGCGGTGGAGATGCCGATGGTGGCGCCGAGCAGCCCGAACGGGCGGGCCCGTTCGGGCCCGCGGAACAGTTGCTGGATCAGCCCGATGACCTGCGGGTTGACGATGCCGGCGGCGGCGCCCTGCAGCAGACGGGCGATGACCAGCCAGGTCGGGGAGGTGGCGAGGCCGGCGAGCGCGCTGGTGATGGTGAACAGCGCGATGCCGAAGACGAACGCGTTGCGCCGGCCGCGGGCGTCACCGAAGCGGCCGGCGGGCACCAGCGCCAGGCCGAAGGTGAGCGCGTACCCGGAGAGGATCCACTGCAGGTCGCTCGACGACGCGTGCAGCGCCCGGTCGATCGACGGCACGGCGACGTTGACGATGCTCACGTCGAGCAGCGTCATGAACGCGGCGACAAGCCCGACGCCGACGGCCTGCCAGCGGCGTCGGTTCTCGGCCGCGGTCACCGGCTGCGGCGTCTGCGCCGCGCTCATCGTGCCCCCCGTCGACCCTCGGTCATCCATGGTTGACCGCTACCCGGGTCTTCGGGGGGCGAACCGTGCCGGCTGGTTCCGTCGGTCACGCCATCTGGCGGGCGCAGAACCGGGGACCGAAGTCGAGGCCGGCCATCGGTGAATCCTCGCGGTGCAGCAGGCCCTTCTCGGTGAGCAGGTGCAGGGGACTGCCCACCTGCTCCGCGGTCAGCCCGGACTCCTCGGCGATCAGGTCCGGGTAGGGCACCTGCCCGCGTGCCTCCAGGGTGGTGACCGCCTGGTACACCCGTTGCTCGGCCTCCGACAGTTGCACCTGCTGCATGGTTCCTCCTCTGCTCGTCCGCCACTGCGGTGGCGGTTGCCGTGCGCCGGTTACCCCCTCGGTGCCCGAAGATGCACACCCGATCGGGCGGTCGCGGCGGCGGGCGGGTCCGGCGGTCGCCGCGGGGCGGTGCCCTAGGCTGCTTCCGTGATCGTTTGGGATCTCGTCGTCGTCGGCGCTGGCCCCGCGGGGCTGTCCGCGGCGCACGCCGCTGCCCGTGCGGGCGTCTCCACCCTGGTTGTCGAGCGAGCGGTGCACCCGCGGTACAAGACCTGTGGCGGTGGTCTGATCGGCACCTCGCTGGCGGCCGTCCAGGATCGGATCGAGGTGCCCGCGCACGACCGGGTGGACCGGGTGACGTTCACCCGCGACGGCCGTCGGGAGTTCACCCGCCGCAACGACAGCCCGGTGGTGACGATGGTGCGCCGGGAGGAGTTCGACGACCGGCTGCGCGCGGCGGCGGTCGCCGCCGGCGCGCAGCTGCGGGAGCGGGTCGCGGTCCGCGCGATCGAGCAGGACCCCGACGGGGTACGCCTGCGGCTGGCCGACGGTACGACGATCGCGGCTCGTGCCGTGATCGGGGCGGACGGTTCGTCGGGGGTGACCGGCCGGCACGTCGGGGTGCGGTACCGGCAGGTGGATCTGGGTCTGGAGTTGGAGATTCCGGTGCCGCCCGCCGAGCAGGAGCGGTGGCGGGGTCGGCTGCTGCTGGACTGGGGCGACATGCCGGGCTCGTACGCCTGGGTCTTTCCCAAGGGTGACCGGCTGACCGTCGGCGTGATCGCCGGTCGGGGTGCGGGGGAGGGGACCCGCGAGTACCTGCGACGGTTCGTCGACCGGTTGGGTCTGACCGGGTTGCCGGCGGAGCACGACTCCGGTCACCTGACCCGTTGCCGCGCGGAGGATTCACCGTTGCGCAACGGCCGGGTGCTGGTCGTGGGCGATGCGGCGGGGCTGCTGGAGCCGTGGAGCCGGGAGGGCATCAGCTTCGCGTTGCGCTCCGGGGAGTTGGCCGGGGCGGCGGTCGCGGGTGGTGATCTGGCCGGGTACGAGCGGGCGGTGGCCGAGCGTCTGCTGCCGGAGATGCGGGCGGGGTTCCGGCTGCTCGACGTGTTCACCCGCCGCCCGGACGTGTTCCACGCCCTGTTGGCGACCCCGCCGGGCTGGCGGATGTTCGTGCAGTTCTGCCAGGGGCGGGCGAGCTTCGACGAGATGCTCCGCCGTCGCCCCATCCGGGCCGCTCTCGCGGTGCTCGACCGGTTGTCCCAGCCATCGCGCCAGGCCACGACCGCTCACCCAGGATCCTAGGACGCCTTACAGGGTGTGCGGGCGGCTACTGGCGCCGACCGATCCGGCCGCAGGACAATCAGGGCGGAGCAGGAGGAGGCGCTGATGACCGAGCAGCCGTTCACCGACGACGAGTACGCGTTTCTGCGCCACGCGCGGTTCGGGGAGTTGCCGCCCGCCGTCCGTCCCGACGAGCGGGTGGCCCTGACCGAGACCGATCCCGGGCGCGACCGGCCGGAGGAGTCCGAGGACCCGATCCGCTGGAACGTGCAGGGCTGAGAACGCGCGACGGGCCGCGGGTGTCGCCACCCACGGCCCGTCGACGGTGTGCGATCAGAAGACCGGCACGCCCTCGCGTACCAGTCGCCAGTTCTGCTGGAAGAAGTCGGCCGGGTCGATCGTCCCCTTGGCCTGAGCCCAGTCGATGAGCAGCTGGCGGATCTCCTGCTGCGCGTTGTAGACCTGGGTCTTCACGATGCCGGGGAAGTTGCCACCGCCGCTGCGCCGGTAGTTGTTCACCGCCATCACGAACTGCGCGTTGTCCGCCACCGGAGTGTCGGTGCCGGCCAGCACCAGGCGGGTGATCCGCTGCCCGACCGGCTTGGAGATGTCGATGTCGTAGTCCAGGCCGGAGATCACGTCGTAGTTGTAGTCCGGCACCGCCGGCGAGTCGCTGATCTGCTCCGGGTCGACCGGGGCGCCCGGGGCGAGGGTCCGGAAGTACTTCGCCGAGTACTCCAGGTAGGTGCGCACCTCCGCGCCGCTGAGCACGACCGCTTCGAGCGTGTTGTCGAAGACGTAGAGCCCTGCGACGTCACGGATCTTCACGTCCCCGGCGGGGAAGACCGCGGTACGGCTGAACGGCGAGGCCTGGGACAGCACCGGCAGGTCGGCGTACTGCGTGCCGGCCAGCGCCTTCGTGACGGTCTCCGCCTGGACGTGGTTGATGAAGTCCAGGATGGGAGTGTCCTTGTACCTGGATTCCACTGTGGACATCTCGACGGTGGCCTGGGCCACCACCTGGTTCACGTACGCGATGGTCTTCTGGTGCTGGGCCCGCACGGCGGCGAGCACCTTCGGGTCCTCGACCACCGTGTTGGTGTTCAGCATGGTGGCGGCCTTCTTGGTGATCGTCCACCGGCCACGCTCACGGGAGAGGGTGAAGTCCATCCGGGTGAGCCGCTGGCCCCACTTCGACGGCTCGGAGAGCAGCACCTGCGTGCCGGTGCGCTCGTTGGTGACGAACCGCTCGACCACCTCGTTGTGCGCGTGACCGAAGAGAATCGCGTCGATCCCCGGCACCTGCTGGGCGATCAGCGCCACCGGGTTCTCGTTCGGCAGCTCGGGGCCGTAGCTGGAGGTGCCGCTGTCCCCGCCGTGTGCCGAGATCAGCACGAGGTCCGCGCCGCGGGCCCGCATGATCGGCACCCACTTCGCGGCGGTCGCGATCATGTCGTCGAAGCGCAGCTTGCCCTCGACGTTGCCCTTGTCCCAGATGGCCACCCCGGGGTTGGTCAACCCCAGGATGCCGACCCGCAGGGTCGGCGCGGCGAAACCGAGGGAGACCTTCTTGATGACGTACGGCAGGAAGGCCGGCTTGCCGGTCTTCGCGTTGACGGCGTTCGCGGCGAGCGCCGGGAAGCCGAGCTGACGAATCCACAGGTCCAGCAACGGCAGACCGTAGTTGAACTCGTGGTTGCCCAGCGTCACCGCGTCGTAGTCGATGACGTTCATCGCCCGGGCCATCGGGTGCTTCTCCCCGGTGGCGGTGATCGGCTCCTGCTTGGCGTAGTACGTGGCCAGCGGCGTGCCCTGGATCGTGTCGCCGGCGTCGAGCACCAGCGTTGCCTTGCCGCGCCGCTCCCGGCGGATCTGGTTGATCAGGGTCGCCAGCTTCGCGACGCCGATGTCGTTCTGCTTGCTGTCGTCGTACTCGGCGTCGCGGTAGTAATCCCAGTTGTAGACGTTGCCGTGCGTGTCCGACGTGCCCAGGAGGGTGAGGTCCCAGGTGCGCGGCCGGGCCGCGCCGGCCGCCTGCGCGGGCGCGGCGGCGATCAGCGGAGCGGTCGCCGCGGCCGCCGCGGCGACGAGCACCTGGCGGCGCGACGGGCCGGAGGGAGAGGTCATGACGTGCCTTTCCATGGGGGTGGACGCGCCTCGTGAGCGCCTTGCGCACCATAACCAGCACCGGTCGCTCCCGCCACGCCAGCCCCGGCTGTTGCAGCGGTTTCCGCAGGCCGCCGCAGGGTAGGGCGGACACTGACGACAAATCGCGGGAGAGCCCCGCTTCCCGCGCGCAGCGAGGAGATTTCAGTGAGCGAGGACCAGCACACCCAGCAGGACCCGACCAGCCAGTACGGCCAGCAGTCCGGTCAGCCCGCCCAGCAGCAGTCAGCGCCCGGCTCGACCCGGGAGATGACCCCGAAGCCGGACCACGGGGAAGAGTCGTACCGGGGCAGCGGCAAGCTCGACGGCAAGCGGGCGCTGATCACCGGCGGTGACTCGGGGATCGGCCGGGCGGTCGCGATCGCCTTCGCCCGGGAGGGCGCGGACGTGCTCATCTCCTACCTCGGCGAGGAGGAGGACGCCGACGCCCGCGAGACGATCCGGCTCGTCGAGGCCGCCGGCCGGAAGGGCGTCGCGGTACGCGGTGACATCACCGACGAGGCGCACTGCCAGGAGTTGGTCGATCGGGCGGTGCAGGACCTGGGCGGCCTCGACATTCTGGTCAACAACGCGGCGTACCAGATGTCGCAGGACAAGGGGATCCTCGGCATCAGCACCGAGCAGTTCGACCGGGTGTTCAAGACCAACCTGTACGCGATGTTCTGGCTCTGCAAGGCCGCCATCCCGCACCTGGCCGAAGGGTCGGCGATCATCAACACGTCGTCGATCCAGGCGTTCGACCCGTCGCCGCAGCTGCTGGACTACGCCACCACGAAGGCGGGCATCGCCAACTTCACCAAGGCCCTCGCCGCAGACCTGGCCGAGCAGGGCATCCGGGTCAACGCGGTCGCGCCGGGCCCGGTCTGGACGCCGCTGATCCCGTCCACCATGCCGGAGGAGAAGGTGAAGCAGTTCGGCACCGACACCCCGGAGGGGCGTCCCGGGCAGCCGGCTGAGCTGGCGCCCGCGTACGTCTTCTTCGCCTCGCAGGAATCCAGCTACGTGACGGGCGAGATCCTGGGGGTCACGGGCGGTCGACCGACCAAGTGATCCGTCGCCGGGTGGGCGTCCGCCGAGATGCCCACCCGGTCAGCGTGGCCAGGCGGCGAAGCGTTTCCGGATCTCGGCGACGTCGGCGGCGCCCAGACCGTACCGGCCGAAGCGCTGGTCGGAGAGCCGATCCAGGTAACGGCCGGCGGCGCGCACGTCGTCCGGGTCCAACGCGGGGTCGACCTGCCGTGCCAGCACCAACAACTCGGTCACGTCGTAGTGGTCGAGCGCCGCGGCCACGTCGATGAAGTCGCGGACCTCCCGCCGGTTCACCAACGCCGCGATCTTGTTGGCTACCAGGTCACGGACATCCATCACCGGGCCGAGGTCCATCACCACCGGGCTTTGCTGGCGGTCCAACCGGGCGAGGCTGAGCCGGATCTGCCGCCCGTCGCGGCTCACCACGAAGTCCTTCATGTCCTGCTCGTACCCGTCGAACAGTTCGGCCAGCTCACTGTCCGGGTCGGCGTCGCTGACGAGAAACCCGGCCCGCTCCAGGGCCACGCGCACGCCGGCGGACGCCGCCGCTGCGGCACCCTCCACGTCCGCGAAGAGGTCGACGTCCTCCGTCGGTCGGGCGACCAGCCCGTGTGCCGCCCACGCCACCCCACCACCCAGCACGAACCGGTACGGCCCGGCGGCGGCCAGCGCCACCCGGGCCACCTCCCGGTAGAAGTCGTGCAGATGAGGTTGGATCACGCCGCGCGCAGGCCGCGGTGCCGGCTCTCCCACGCCTGGCGTACGCCCCGAGGCAGGTTGAGCAGCCGCCACACCCGACGCAGCGTCCGTCCGTTGATCAGAGCGCGCAGATCGTCGGCCCGGGTGGTCTCGCGAAGCACGTTCTCGTACATCCAGAGCAGTTGATCAGGGTCGCCGAGGTCGAAGGTGCGCTCGGCGTTCCACATCAGCCGTACCGGGAGCTCCACCACACCTCGGGTGGGGCCGGCCAGCTCAGCGAGCGTCCGCGCCACCACAGCAGGGCGACCCGGGCGGGCCAGAAAAGCCACGCCGGTCGCGGTGGGGGAGACGGCCTGCATGGTGTCAGGGTAACGCCCACCAGAGCCCGTGTCGCTCAGGTCTATCCCAACGCGTTGCTCAAGCCGCGCCAGCCTGGCCGTCATCGCCCCGAAATTTGTCCGCTTTGCGCTTGCTGATGCGGTCAGCGCATTGCTGGTCGACTCGCGTTTCATGAAGTCGGGGTGTCCGGGAGTCTGGGATGCCCCGACTTCCGTGAGCCCGAGTGGATCACGCCGGTGAGGGGTGGATTGACGCCGCAGGTCGGGCGCTGTCTGGGTGGTTTGTCGGTTGGTGGGTGCTTGTGGGTGGTGACCTGGTGCACTGGTGGGCTGGAATCCTGGCCGGGGCGGGGTCGTTACATACCCTGACGATCGCAGCACCACGACCCGCCGCCCGCCCCGCATGGGGTTTGGGATGCAGGTCCGGCGGGTTGGAATGCCGACCCGCGCCCGGTCGTTGCAGTCCCCACGACCGACCGCAGGCATCGCCTTGTTGAGGGTGCCGATGGATGGGCCACCCCGGAATGACCTGGGCCCGCCGGTCGTTACACAGGGTCCCGGCGCCACGAGCCCCCCGGCTCGCGAGGTCGCCGACCTGACGCCCGACAGGGCGTCACCCCCCAGACTTTTCCCCTTGTACGTGCAGCGCCGGACGAGGTGCTCACACCCTGCCACCTTCCCCCTTGGTGGTTGGGGTGTTCTTACCCCCGAAGGAGCTACCCCTCATGAACACGATCTTCCGTAAGAGCATGCTGTCTGTTGCTGGTCTCGCGTTCGCCGGTGGTGTGTTCGCCGGTCCGATCGCCGCCCACGCCAACCCGGTGGATGCCAAGCCCGTCGCCGTGGCCGTGCAGACCAACGCGCCGAAGCCGCAGGGCGAGCAGTCCCACATCGGCCTGAATGATGAGCAGACGGCCAACGTCAAGGCGATCATCGCCGCCACGAAGAAGGCCGGTCTCCCGGAGCGGGCCGCGGTGATCTCGATCGCGACGAGCCTGCAGGAGTCGAAGCTGGAGAACCTCGGCCACCTCGGCGATATGAATGACCACGACTCGCTGGGCCTGTTCCAGCAGCGCCCGAGCTCGGGTTGGGGCACCCCGGAGCAGATCACCGACCCGGAGTACTCGACCACCGCGTTCCTGAAGGGCCTCAAGCAGGTCGACGGGTGGCAGGACATGGCCCTGACCGACGCCGCGCAGACCGTCCAGGTGTCGGCGTACCCGGACGCCTACGCCCAGTGGGAGCAGCAGGCCACCGACCTCGTCGCCCAACACTGGAACAGCTGACCCCCGCCACCGCACGGAAGCACCACAGCACGGTAGGACCGTGAGAACACCGACCGCTGGCCGGCACCCGCAACCCGGGGTGCCGGCCAGCGATGTCTCCTCGCGAAGTCGGAGTGTCCGTGGACTGACAGATGCTTGTAAACACCTTCAGGATTGTGATGATCTCAAGTCGTTGTCGTGAATGAATAGGCGGTGATGGTCCACAGTGGATATGAACAGTGTCTTCGACTGTTTCGTTCAGCCGCAGACCGGCGTTTGCTAACTTGATGGCGTTCGACGCCGAGCGTTACGACCGCGAGGTCATCAAGCCGCTGCGCGGTCGACACGGACGACTCCCCGCCGGTGACCTTCTCCTGCGCTACGCGGTCGAGCCCGGCTGGACCGCCGAGCAGTTGGCCGTACATCTCAGGCAGCTACGACAGTTCTGGCAGGACCGCGCCGTAGGGCCGGACAGCCGGGCAGAGATCTGCCAATTGCTGATTCAGGCCGACGAGGCACTCGTTCGCAACGTCGGTGCCTTGATTTACGACCCCGCGTGGTGGCAGGAGCAGGCGACGGCGACGCGGAGCGATGCGGGGCGGCCGTCGCGGATACCCCCGCCGAGCCTGGCTCGGGCGGAGCCACCTCGGCCTGCCGAGCCACGCTCCGAGGTCCCGGATGACGCTTCTGGGTGGCGGGCCGAGGCACGTGACTTCATCCGTGCCCGCCTCGACGACTCCGGCGCCGCTGTCCCGCGTGAACCACAGCGACCTGCCGTTCGACGCGGTCGGGTCGCCGGGAGCGGTGGCTCCCCGGACGGTGCGCCGCAGGTGTCGGACGGAGCATCGGATGCGGGGGCCGCCACGCGGCAGGCAGGTGCGCCTCCAAAGCTGAACGAGTGGGTGCGGTCGGTCCAACCCGCCGAACTCACCATCCAGGCGCTCGGTGCCCGTGACGACAGGTGCCAGGTGCGGGTGTCCTGGTCAGCGACGGATGCCGAGGGGTTGGGGATCCGCTGGGCGGAGACGCCGCCGCCATGGCCGTCCGGCAGCGTCCTCCCCGTGTCGGCGCTGACGGCGTTCGGCACCGAGCTGGCGGGCACCCACCAGGTGCACGACGGCGAGGTGAGTCTCCTCGCCGAGGTGCCGGTGGGCTACCACCTCTACGTGCCGTACCTGGTGGAGCGGGACCAGGCTGTGGTTGGTCGGTTCGTTGCGCTTGGTCTGGCTGAACCGGTCCGCAGACTGAGGGCCGAACGCCGCGGCGACGACGTCATCGTCACCTGGGTCTGGCCGGAGGGGTCGAGACTGGCGACTGTCGAGTGGACGGCGTCAGGTGGCGTACGACAGGATCAGGTCACCCGCTCCGGCTACGCGGGGTCTAACGGTTTTCGCATCCCGGCCGCCCTGGATCCGGGGGTGGTCCGGGTCTCGGTGCTCACCGCAGTCGCCGCCGATGAGGCGTGTTCGCGGGCCCGCGAAGTCGAGCTACCACCGCGGTCGATACCCGTCTCGTACACCCTGACCCGGCACCGGCTGTGGAGGTTCGGCCGGCGGGATCTCGCTGTCCGGCTGCGGGCGGAGACGGATCTCGTCGACCTCGTCCTCACCGTCGTGCTCGGCACGGATCTCGCGATGCCGCCGTCCGCGGATCACGGGACCGTGCTCGTCGAGCACGAGGGCCTCAGCCTGGTCGCCCACCAGGCTCGAGAGTTGACGATCCCCGTTCCGGTGCTGCCCCGGCGTCAAGACCCGTACTGGGTCCGGTGTTTCCTGCGCGGTCCGGTACCGACAGTGGTCACCGGTCCTCCCGTCGAATCGATGAGGTTGACATAGTGGTAAACGTCGCCTGCCCGTTCTGTTACGAGCGCATCGACGGCTCGGAGTTGTGGTTCCAGTGCCTGGGCAAGGGCGACGCGGACCACAAGGGTTGCGCGCCCGGCACCGACACGGCGCGCCACAACATGACCGGTTTCACCGAGACGATGCTTCCGGTCTTCGCACCCCCACGCAACCAGCGTCTCCGGCCGGCACGGATCGCCTGGTGCCCGGACTGCGGTGGCCGCACGGGGATCCGAGCGTGCCCCTCCTGCCACACCCCGGTGCCGCCCAACTTCGGGGAGGCGTCCAGCCCGATGATCGCCATGTTCGGCGGGAAGGGCACCGGCAAGACCGTCTACCTCACGGTTCTCGCTCATGAGATGCGCAGCCGCGACCTGCGTCGTCGGTTCGGCGCGGACATCAGGATGACCGGCGACGGGCAGGGTGGCTTCAAAGCTCCGCGGGCGTGGCTGGAGCAGAACGTCGACCGGATGTTCACCGAGCACAAGCTGTTCGAGGCGACCCCGCCCGCGGTTGGCGGCCGGCAGAGTCCGCTGGTGTTCGAGTGGCGGGGTGAGCGCCGTCGGTGGCGGCGCAAGCCGGTGTACCGCACCAGCTACCTGTCGTTCCACGACACGGCGGGCGAGGATGTCGGCACCCTCAGCGGCGCCAACGACTTGGCCTACATCGGCGCCGCCGACGGCCTGATCCTGCTGCTCGACCCGTTCATGCTGCCCGAGGCGCGGGAGCGGCTTCGACTACCGCCTTCGGCGATCCGGTCGAAGGAGGACACCATCGCGGTAGTCGACCGACTCACCCAGAGCCTGCGTTCCAGCAACGGAGTGGGCGGCAGTCAGCGGATCACCAAGCCGGTCGCGGTCGCGTTCGCCAAGATGGATGCCTTCTTTGATGTCTTGGGCCGGGACCACCCGCTGTGCCATGAGCCGAAGCGTGGGCCGGCGTACGATGAACAGGTGGGCCGGGCCACCCACGAGCAGGTTGCCGCCCTGCTTCGGGACTGGCAGGGCGACGACATCGAGCAGCACCTGCGAATGAACTACACGACCTTCCGGTACTTCTTTGTCTCCGCGCTGGGGGCCCCACCGGATTACGACAACGCCATGGTCGAGCCCGGAGGTGTTCGCCCGTACCGGGTCGACGAGCCGTTGCTCTGGCTGCTCAGCCTTCGCCGTTTCGGCGTCGTACCAAGGCAGCGCTGAATGACGGGGCGGTTCGAGGCGCTGATCTGGACGGATTGCCGGGAGGGCCAGGGGCTCCGCGGGACACCTGGTCTCCAGTTCCAGGCCCGGTCGGCGGGCGCGGACCGGAACGCGGAGGCCGTCGTGCAGCGGAACCTGCTCTACGAGCCGCCGCCGCGGTGGATGGGGCAGCGTCGCCCGGTCAGCGACTACCCCGCCTCGTTCGCCCACGTCTGGGACGGGTTGCTTGCCACCGCCGCCGGCGTCTACCTGGGTCGTGAGAGTGTGGGGGGCCGGGAGGGTAACCAGCTCACCCATGCCATCGTCACCGACGACCCGGCCGCGTACGGCCTCGTGCGGCCGGCCCAGATGTTTGGTGCGCCGTTCTGGACCGCTGAGCCGGCACGGACCACGCAATGCCCGGCACTGCTCCCGGGCTGGCATCCGGGTTCCTTCGGCGCGGCCGAGGCGCAAACGTTCGTTCGCGGCGCACCCGACGGAGATGAGTTGCTCGGGGCGCTGTTGTCGACGCTGCGCCCTCCCTCCGGCCAGCTTGGCCGGCGGGTTCTCTTCGTCGCCCGTGAGGCGGCCGAGGTGATGCGATGGATCACCGCGGTCACCCTGTTGATACCGCAGCGGGAGGCCCTGCGGATCGGGTTCAAGGTGTTCACGCTCAATCCCGCATTCGCGCCGCATCGAATCCTCGCCGTGCATCCCGACTGGGGTGGGGCGGAGGCCACGCTCGACAACGATCAGGGCTACGCCGTGTTCGACCTGGTCCGGCACGACTGGAGTCGGGTCACCCACACCCGAGCGGCGCGGCAGTGGACGGAGCTGTTCCTCGCCGAGGACCCGATGGACGTGGTGGATGCCGTCGAGGTCGCAGCGGCGTCCGGGCTCGACGACGACGGTGGTACCACTGTCGCTCTCGCGGCCATCCTTGGCCGCCGCCCCCCTCCGGAGAAGGCTGCCGGATTGGTCGGCTGGCTGCGGCAGGGGCCGCCGCAGCTGGTCAGGCGTTACGGCAGCGGCATCGTCGACCTCCTGGTGGCGGCGTCGTCGCAGTGGCCGGTGGAGGTGCTGCGCAGCCTCGACGAGGTCAGCCGCGCCACCACATCATGGCATCGAGCGGCGCAGGTGCGGCTCGCTCTGATCGAGGCCGAGTTGCGCGAGGCGACGGTGGCGGGTGTCGTCCGCCCCGAGCGAGCCCCCCCGCTCAGCGGTGAGTGGACTCCGGCCGAGCACGAGCGGTTACTCGCCGCGATCATCAGGGAGATGCGCCTCGCCGAGCCGCCCATGTTCGAGACCCTGCTCCGGCTGTGCGGGCGCTTCGGGCTCCGTCCCCCACTCGCCGATCTGCAACCCGGCCTGGATCGCTTCGTGCTGGACTGGGCTGACAACCCGGATCACGCATACCAGGTCGCGTCGTGGGCCTGCGCGGAAGAGATCCAGCGGCTCCTGCGCCACGAACTCGGCGAGCGCTTGGCGCACGAGCCGGACCGGGCGTACGACCTCGGCGACAGTTGGTGGGACGTGCTGTTGCGCGAACCCATGCGACTCGACGAGCCGTTGGACGCGGCGGTGGTGGAGGCCGCCCTGCGCCATCTGCCCGCACGCCAGCAGCTCGACCTGGTCGAACAGTGCCTGCGCACCGCGTTGGCCGCAACGCGCCCGGTGGCGATGGTGAACCGCACCGCCTCGGTCATCTGGACACACCGTGCCGTCAGCCGTGCCGAGGCGCACCTGTTGGCGCACCTGCTGCCCCGCGACACCCCACTGGACTCACGGGTGTTCGCGTTGCTGCACCAGGAGGTCATCGACTACCGATCAAAGCGGGAGTACATCGACGCGGCGCTTGTCGTGATAGCGCACGGCCTGTGGGTGCCGCAGGTGGACACGCTCCACGCCATCACCGGGCACCGTGCACTCGCCTACGTGTTCGACCAGCTGGCCGACCCGACGTTCGACGGGTCGGCGCTGCTCAGGGCCCTGGACGACGTGCCACCACATCTGGCGTGGGCGCAGATGCCGGACCTCTGCGAGGCGATAACGCGGGCGCCGGTGGTCGCGGTGGCTTTGACCGTGCTCACCCACGTGCACGTCCAGCAGCTCACCGAACCCTGTTCCCGCAAGCTGTGCGGGGAGTTGATGAACAACTCCAACCCCGCACACGTCGCCCTGGCATTCGTGCTGCTGAACATCGGGTCGCAGTCGGCCGTGATGGCCTCGATGATCCAGCCGGGCGTACGCGCCGACCTTGATCGGCAGGTGCGAACTGTGGTGTCCCGCTGTTCGGAGAAGCGGTTCCGGGAGATAACGACGCACATCGACGGGCTGGGGCCGATGTGGTCGGCACTGTGGAAGACGTTCGCGCGCTCGCACCGGCGTGGGCTGGTCAGGCGCCTGCGGCAGCGTAGACGGGGGTGATGGATGCCTGGGCTGCTCGCCATCCCGCTCGTCCTGCTGGCGCTGCTCATCGTGGTGGCCCTGTACGGCTTGGTCGTGATCATCCTGACGCCGTACGTGCTCTATGTCCTGTCGGCCGGCTTCCTCGCAGGGCTGGTCCTCGCCCTGGTCGAGACCACCCGGACGTACGGCGGGCTGCTCGACCCGCCGCGGGCGCGTACCCCGCGGGACCAGTTCACGGCGGTGCGCCCCCGCAGGTCCTCGTCGCGCCACATCGACTACGCCTGGTCGCATTACGCCGTCTGGCAGGCGGGGTACGACCTGTGGGCCGTCGTCGAGCGTTGCCACCGCCACGTGACCCGGTCGTGGACCTCCACGTGGCGGTCGCTGCCCCGACTGCCCCGCTACCACAGGCGTTATGGGCACAATTCCTCCGACGGCGCCGGCCCGGACGGGTCGACCCGGACCCGAACCTGGACGGTGCTGCTGGCCTGGCCGGTGCTCGCCCTGCCCGGCGCGGGGCTCGCCGGCCTCACCGTGGGGGTGGTGACCGGCGTCGCCGTGCTCAGTGTCGTCGTCGTGGCGGTCTTCGTGTCGATCTGGATCTTCGGGACCACGGTAACGGCGGGGTTGCGCGTCGTCGATCGGCGGTGGCGGGCCTCCTGGCACACACAGACCTGCTGTACGCACTGCTACTACCTGGTCGACCTGCCCGTCTTCGCCTGCCCGACGACCCACCCGTCGAGCGCCCCGACGGGTTCTGACCGGCACCGGGCGCTGCGGCCCGGCATGCAGGGGCTGTGGCGGCGGCGCTGTGGCTGTGGAACGTCGTTGCCGGTCCGGCAGGCGTCGGCGGGCGCGCGGCTCACGGCGCGGTGTCCCAAGTGCGACACCCCGTTGGCCACCGGTACCGGGCGGGCCACCGAGATCAGAGTGGCACTCTTCGGTGCACCCGACGCGGGGAAGTCCACGCTTGTCGACGCCATGGTGGCCGCACTTGCCGCACGTTTCCCCCCGGACCGCTGCGCCGTCGTGCGATGGCGCGACGAGCGCGGTGGGCCGCGAGCCGTCGGCGTGACGCTGCAGGCCCACCGCGCCCCGCAACGGGTGCAGGTGTTCGACGCGCCCGGCCGGGGCCTCGTCGACCGGGAGATCTGTGCGAACTACGGCTACCTGGACAACACGCGGAACTTCGTCTTCGTCCTCGACCCCCTGTCACTGCCAAGGGTGCGTGAGCAGGTGGCCGGGCTGCCGCCGCACCTGGTGCCGATCGTGCGGGTCGCCGAGCACGATCTGGTGGACTCGTACGAGGCAGTGGTCGTGGGCATGCGGTATCGGGGGGTCGACACGAGCCGCTGCCGGCTCGCCATAGTGGTGTCCAAGGGTGACCTGCTCAGCCTGCTACCGGGGGTCGCACCGCTTCGAGCGGGTTCGACGGAGATCGAGCGACTGCTGGTCGAGCAGGGCCTCGACGGTCTCCTGATGTCGGCGAACCGGGACTTCGGCGAGGTCCGGTACTTCCTGCACGGCCAGAGCGACCCGCCGTCGCCCGGTCCGCTGATGTGGCTGCTGCGCGGCGAGCGAGCCCTCCGCTCGGAGGTGACAAGTGCGCTCCGCTGACCTGCCCACCTCCTATCGGACGACCCGACTGGCCATCCTGGTCCTGACGTTCGCCGCCGCGATGGCGTTGGTGGCGTGGTCGGTGTGGGTCGGCCTGCCGCAGGCGATCTCCCGCACCATGGCAGACGTGTTGCGGGCCTCCTGGTGGGTGTGGAGCCCGTTGAGCTAGCCCTGACCGCGGGCGCGTCGTCCCTCGTCGAGCAGGCGAGCCTGCACCCGGTGGCGGTTGGCGTGCGTCTCGTCGCCGACCCGCTCCCACAGGCCGGCGAGTTGGCGGTGCTCCCGCGCCAGGCGGTCGCGCAGCGTGACGTTCGCCGCGTCGTCGCGGAACAATCGACCCCGGATCTCGCAGCTCTCGGTGAGCGCCTCGATGGCCGCTCCGACGTCGCCGGCCTCCAGCAGCAGGCCGGCCTGCTGCCCGAGTACCGCCGCCAGGTCCTTCCCATAGCGGGCCGGGTCGGCGGTGGCAAGTCGGCGGTGGATGAGCACCACGTCGCGGAACGCCAGGGTGGCTTCGTCGCGCCGTTCGAGGTCGTGCAGCAGGACGGCTCGACAGTGATGGGCCGTCGCCAGTGCCGCGAGGACGGCGGTGCTCCCGCCCGCCACGAGGGTGCGGTAGAGCCCTACGGCCTCGTCCGCAGCCGTCAGCGCCGCCTGCGGCGACCCGACCTCCCCGAGGTCCATGGCCTGCCTCAGCAGGGCTTTCGCCAGGGCCGGGACCTGGCTGACCTGGCTGCCGGTGACGAGTTGGCGGTGCAGGTCCACCCGCTCGTCCTCCACCGCGAGAGCGGACGCGGCATCGTGGCGAAGCCGGTGTAGAGCGGCCAGAGTGCCGAGCGCGTCACCGAGATGACCGAGGACCGCTGCCTGGTCGTGCGCCGATCCTTCGCCCGTCCCGGTCGTCCGGTCGCTGCGGCGTCGTTCCGCGTCGACGAGCAGCCGCGCGTGCCGTACGGCCGACTGCGCCGCGGCGAGACCCTCCTCGGTGCGGTCCAGCTCACCGAGGAGCCATGCCTGCCGGATCTCGCTGGCGCACACCGGGGTGAGGTGGCTGTCCGGTTGGTCGAGGTGAATCTGGTGATGGTGCGTCACCGCCCGGTTCGTGGCGGTGAGCGCCTGCACGGTCAGACCGGCGCGGTGCAGTTGGTCGGCCCAGGCATCCAGGGTCGAGGTCAGCCGCTGCACCAACCGCGGCGAAGCCGACTGCCTGGCGGCGTCGACGATCCGTTGCCACAGGTCCACCTCGTCGGCCAGCACGTCGAGCACGTCCGCGTCGGATCTGTTGGCCAGCAGGAGCCGACGGTGCTGACCGAGCGCCTCCGCGAGCCAGGGCAGGTAACGGTCGATCTCGCCCAGTCGGCGGGCGCCCTGAACGAGCGTGGCCGACTCGGCCGCCGGCTGGCCGGCGAAGAGAGGCCCAGGGTCGGGCATGCCCTCGGCCACGGCCCGCATCATCGGATGCGGGGTGCGGGGATCCTGCACCAACCCGCGGAGCCGGTCCGCCAGGGCCGGTGGCAGGGTTTGGGCAGTGGTAGCGAGCGCCTGCAGCAACATCACCAGGAGAGCCGGCTGCTCGCGTACCACCTGCCAGAGTGGTTCGGCGAGGTGTGGGTGCCGGTGACACGCCGGGCCGAGCACCGTCATCGCTCGACCAGCTTGCGCCGGCGTACAGAACCCCATGATGCCCGTGACCACGGCAGGGTTGCGCAACGCGGCGGTCACCGCGAGATCGTGTCGCACCGCGTCGGGCTCGACCGGCCCCCAGTATCCGCCGTCGGCGCCCGGATACAGCTCGTGCAGCCAGGTCGCCAGGCGGTGCACGGTGGCCCGGTCGTTGGCGTCCTCCGGGCGGATCCGCCGCACGACCTCATGGGCGTCGGTGATCCGGTCCGCGCCGTAGAGGGCAGCCGCCCCCAGGTACTCGTCGAGTTGGCCCGGTCGCGCGTACGAGATCCGGGCGGCCACGGCAGTGCCCTCGCCGTACCGGCGCTCCTGGGCGACCATCGCGGCCACGACCTCCGTTACGGAGATGGGAGGTCGCTCCGTCCCGGTGCGAACGAGGAGTCGCAGCGCGGCCAGGTGCAGCGTGACGGGGGCGGAGTAATGGTCGTCGTCGGCGTTGGGCAGGGTGATCGAGGCGGCGTGCCGCCGCCAGTAGTCGGTGCCGGAGCCGGCGTCCAACCGTGCCGCCAGGTCGGTCAGGGCGTCGCTGAGGGCGGCCTGCCGGGCGCGCCCGGCCGCCCAGGGCGCAGGCAACTGCCGGACGGTTCCCTCCCGGGACAGGGGATCGGTGCGGCGCAGTTCCTGCCACCAGTCGCCGGCGGAACGGGCGAGCAGGAGCAGACGAAGCGGCTTCGTGCCGTGTGCCGCACGGGCCAGCTCCCGGCGCACCGCGTCCGGTCGCCTATCGGCGTGGTCCACCACGACCAGCCCGCCGTCTGCCGTGTCGGCGTCGGACACCGGAGCGTTCCGCCAGCGCCCCTCACGGGTGTCGAGAAGTTCGAGCACCAGTCTGGTCTTGCCCTGGCCGGCGCCGCCGGTGATCACCCGCACCGCCGAGCCGGGGCTGTCGCACCACCGTCGCAGGTCGGCCAGTTCGGCCGAACGGCCGCTGAAACGCACCACCCGGTGGTGTGGAGCCAGCAGGTCCGCCGGTGCGTCCGTCGCCGCGGCCACGTCGCGCGCCGCAGGATCCTCGCCAGCCGCGTCACCCGACACCGGGTCGAGGCCCGGGTCGGCAGGGCCAGTGTCGGCCAGTTCCGCGGTATCGGTGAGCGGAGCTACGGCGGGTCCGGTTGTCCGTGCTGCGACGCGATCCAGTCGCGCCCGGCCAATGTTGTTGATCACCGCGAAGGGACGGCTGTCGGTCGTGATCGCGGCCCGCCCGGGGCCCGGGGTGAGCGCGGTGAAGTGGTCGCGGGCCACCCCCACCCGGGCCTGCACCGCCTGGGACAGCTCGTCCAGCAGTTCCCCGGCACGGAACAGGTCGGGACGCTGCAGCGTGTCCAGCAGCAGGGGTTGGACTCCCTCGACGAACCGGTAGCGTCCAGCCTGCCCGTCGACGACCCGCAGCAGGCCGCTGAGCAGCACCTCCGCCAGTTGTGACGGCGGGGCGGAGCGGAACATAGCGTGTTGGATGTAGCGGATCACCGGCAGCACCGGCTCGCTCATCGCGACGTAGCCGGCGAGACGGAACGCCTCGGGTGACGCCGACGAGCGGAAGTGCCGGACCCGGTCGGTCGGACTGGGCGCCACCCGTTCCCGGACCGGCATGCTGGGGGTTCGTTCGCCGGTGACCACGGTCACCGCAGCCGTCACCGCCGTCGTACCGGAGAGGAGCCGGGTCCAGCGGCCGACCCAGCGTGGCGAGATCTCCAGGACCGGCACCACGGTGCCGTCGGAGGCGGGTAGGCCGTCGAACGCGGCGAACCGCAGGTCGGTGTTGGGTGCGCCCGGGCGTGGAGCGCTGAGCGCCCCCACCACGGTCCGTCCGCCGGTACGGGACCACATGCGTTCCGGCAACGGTTGCAGGATCGACACTGGACCGTGCCGGGCCCAGCGGTGGAGGAAGGCACCCGCCGCACCGGTGTGCCAGATCCGGTGGACGCAGTCGCTGATGACGATGATGACGCGCCGTCCGGTGGGGTCGATGAGTTCGGCGGGACGACGCGCTTCCCCACGCCAGCTCGACAGCACGGCATCGACCGCGGCGTCATCGCCGTGCAGCCGCCACCTGCTGACCTGCCGGAATACCCCGGAGGAGGCGAGGGTGTCGGCCACGCTCGTGGCCAGGTCCCGCCACAGCGTCATGGAGGCGGTGCTGTCCACCACCACTGCCGCGTCAAGCCACCGCTCGGTCGACGGTGTCAGCACCGCACGCCAGGGTTGTTCGGCCAGCATGTGTTCGGCGACGGCACGTACCGTCGCCTCCTCGTCGAGGACGTCGAGCCGCCGGTTCGGCACCCTTCGCATCAGCGGGCGCAACGATCGCTGGAATCCCAGTCGGTCGGCGAGCGCGATCGAGCGGGGTACCGCGACCTCGGCGGCCGTCGCCGTTCCGGTCCGGGACGGGGGTACGTGCAGGCTGGTGGGTGTCGGCGGACGGGGCGGCACCGGCGCGGGCGCTGGGTCCGCCCCGCTGAGCGGTGCCGGCGCGTCGTCGAGAGCGTCGTCGACCGGCTCGGGCTCAGCCGGGGCGTCCGCCGCCGGTCCGGGCTGCACGGCAGGGGCGCGTGGTCGCAGATGGTGGCCGAGCCAGAGCGTCTCCGCGAGGTCCCGTGCGGTCGGATCACCACCCGCCGCGACAATGGCGTCGCGGAGTCTGTCAATCGTCATCGGACCGGCGGGACAGGTGTGTCATCACCTTCTCGGCCAGCTGCACCCGGTCCACACCGCCGGAGCGGCCTGCCTGGTCGGTCAGGTAGATCGCGTTGAGCAACTGGTCCGTGGCGAGGTCGCCCGGCTCCCGACGCGCGAGGAAGGTGTCGATCAGGTCTGCGCTGTCCTGGGCGAGACCGTCAAGGTGCGCGTCGACGATGCTTGTCAGCTTGTCCTCGTCAGGCTGCGGGAGGGTGACCTGGATGCACCGCCGGAGGAACGCGGGTGGGAACTCCCGTTCGTCGTTGCTGGTCATGACGATGACCGGGAAGGCGCGACACCTGACCTGCCCCTGATGGACGGGCACACGATGGGTGCTGTCCGCCGTCATCACCTGGGCGTCGGCGGCACGGTCCGACTGCCGCACCAGCTCGCCGATTTCGTACGCGCCGTCCTCGAAGATGGTGAGCAGATCGTTGGGAAGGTCGAGGTCGCCCTTGTCGATCTCGTCGATCAGCAGCACCCGGGGTCTGGTCGAGGGCAGCAGGGCGGTGCCCAGCGGACCCAGCCGGATGAAACGGCCCAGGTCCTCACCGTCGTAAGGTGCGGCGCTGCCGTCGGCACGTCGGCTGGTCTGGTAGAGCCGTGCCAACGGGTCGTACTGGTACAGGCCGTCCTTCAGGGTCACCCGGCTGGTGATGTTCCAGCGCAGGGGTCGGCCGAGTTTCAGCTCGTGGGCGATCGCCGTCGCGAGCGTCGACTTTCCGGTGCCCGGGTGGCCCGTCACCAGCAGTGGACGACGCAGGTACAGGGCGGCGTTCACCAGTTCGACGGTGGCCGGGTCCGGCCGATAGTTCGCACCGCGACGGATGTCCGCCTCGGTCTCGTTCACCTGCGGCGCGGTGGGGGTGGCGGTTTCGTCGAAGACCCGCCACGGCGGTGGGGCGGGTAGCCGATCGACACCGTCGTGAGGAACTCCGGTGCCTTCATAGATCCACCATCCTGGTTTCTCGGACACGCTCACTCCTCACTCCGCGAAGCTCAGGCCGGTCGGTCGACGCCGAGGTTCGTCCCACAGCAGGGTGACGTCGCGGCCGCAGTGTTCGTCCTCGTCGTCGAGTTCGCCGGCCTCCACCCGCAGGTCGCGGACCCGCGCGGGCAACTCCTCGCTGCGGATGTCGCCCAGTCGGCTGGCCATCGTGCCGCTGAAACGCCGGCTGGCGCAGATGGTCTCGGTGTCGGGGCAGGCGCAGGCCGTCCGCTGCCACAGCAGGACCGGCAGGCCACTCGCCACCGCGGAGCCGACCCGGTCCGGCTCTGTCCAGCGGCCCGCCAGCCCGAGCGCCAGCGGGCGATTCGCGGAGCGCAACCACGCCTTGAACTTCCGCAGTTCCCCGGTGCGGTGGGAGCAGTCGCGCCAGCTCATCGTGGCGTTCAGGTGGCCGGGACGCTCGCGAAGCTGTCGGGTCCGTTCCTCGATCATGCGCGGATCGGTGGTGTCGAACCATTCCAGGGCGCGCACCACGACCGGCCGGCTCCAACCGAGCGGTACCTGGTCATGGTCGTCGAGGGCACGCCAGGAGTCGACCGGCCAGCCGAGGTGACCACGGGGCAGCACGAACTCGACGGCGATCGTCTCGTACGTGGCGTGCGCCATCTTCCGGTACGCCTCGGGCAGGTGCTGCTCGACGGTCTCCTGGATCCTGTCCTCGGTGACCGTCTCCTCAAGGATCCGCTCGTCCAGGCCACCGTCGGGGTTCGTGGCGGTCCAGATGGTGACGTGGTGGGCCTTGCGCCCTTCCGCCGACGGCGCGATCCGGACCACCACCCACCCTGGCCGGGGACCGAGGTCGTCGACTGCCGGCTCCACCGGCGCCGCGTCCTCCGTATTCCACCCGTGTCGTCCCACCCATTCGCGCAGGGCGGCGCTGTGCTCGGGGGACTTCAGGCCGATCCGCCGCAGGAGGGTGACGACGAGGTCGACAACCTCGTCGTCGGGGAAGGTGGTGTTCACCGCCATCCACTCGACCATGGCGAGCACGCTGCTCATCGGTCGTTGCGGCAGGTCGGGGGTGAGCCGGGTGGGGTGCCCCAGCACCGCCGTCGGCAGCCGGCGCATGTCGGGGAGCGTCAGGCCGTCCAGGATGGAACGCAGCTCCCGGTACGCGATCGGATCGAACGGGCCGAGGCGCATGCGGTCGATGATGGGTGGCCAGTGCCGGCCGATCTCGTCGAGCGGCAGCACCACCCCGGTTCGCATGTCCGGGTCCCGGTCGGCGGAGATCACCATGCCGACGACCTCGTAGGTCCCCTGCACGTAGGCGGCCGAGCCGCTGTAACCGCGTGCCAGACGGGTGCCTCTGGTCTGGCTCGCGGTGGTCTGGCACGCCTGCCCGGCCAGCCGGGGGTACGCATCGGCGTGGAAGTGGGCGATCTGGCCGGTCTTCCGGTAGCCGTCGGGGAAGCCGAACGCACCGAGTTCCTGTCGTGCGAAGATCTCCACCCCGTTCAGTGGTGCGAGCCGCGCCGGCTCCACCTCCACGGGCTCGGTCAGGCGGATCACCGCGACGTCGCCCTCGTCGACCTCGCCTGCTGACCAGGGCCCCCGGAACACCACGTCACCGTCGAGGCCGCCGAGGCTGGGCTGCAGGAACGACACCCTGACGGCTGCCGCGTCACCCACTACGTGCGCGCAGGTCAAAATGTGTTGGGCATCGATCAGGAAGCCGCTGCCGGATCCGCCGGCAGCGTCGACTCGCACCTGCCACCGCGGTGCGGTACTCACCGTTGGGCGACCTCGGTGCGCGAGGCACCGCCCGACCAGCTGAGCTTGACCGTGAGGTGAGCGTCGACGCCCGTCCTGGCGAAGACGGCCCCGGCCTCAGTGGTGAAGTTGACCCCGAACTCGATCTCGATGTCGTCCGGTCGGTGGACGGCTTCGCGGAAGGTCGTGAGGGCTTTCTGCGCCGCGACGTTGATCTCTCGTAGACCCGCCTCGAATCGCTTCCGCGCCTCGACGATCTGGTCCGCACCGAGCCCCGCCTCACTGAAACCGCTCTCTCGCCTGTCGATTTCGAAGACGACTTCCTCCCCGTCCTCGGTGCGGACACGCATCAGCTCGGTTGGCATCAAACCTCCCATTGAAGCCCAGGTTCGGTTGAGCATCGACCACTGTGTACAAAGCCGCTGTCGGGTCGCTGACTCAACCTGCTCCTTGCGGCTCCGGATACGGAGGACCCTCCCGCTCGCGAACCTGTCTCGGGTGACCTATGTTCAGGGGGTCGCTCGCGTGGGAGGGGGTGTCGGGGTTGGGTCTACGGACCTTTATCGAGGGTTGGCCGGTCTACCGCCAGCTCACCGGCACCGACCCGCTGGGACGGGGTGCTGCGGCGAAGTCCGACGGGTCCCGTGCGCTCACCGCCCGCACCGAGGACGCTGATAGTGTCGCCCGGTCCGTCTGCCCGTACTGCGCCGTGGGTTGTGGTCAGCGGGTGTTCGTGAAGGACGGGCAGGTCAGTCAGATCGAGGGTGATCCGGACAGCCCGATCTCGCGGGGTCGGCTCTGCCCGAAGGGTTCGGCGAGTAAGAGTCTGGTGACCAGTCCGCTGCGGCAGACCACTGTCCGCTATCGCCGGCCGTACTCGACGCAGTGGGAGGATCTGGAGCTCGACACCGCGCTCGACATGATCGCCGACCGGATCCTCGCCGCCCGCGAGCAGACCTGGGAGGACGTCGACACGCAGGGTCGGCCGCTCAACCGGACGCTGGGTATCTCCAGTCTGGGTGGGGCGACGCTGGACAACGAGGAGAACTACCTCATCAAGAAGTTGTTCACCGCGATGGGGGCGCTCCAGATCGAGAACCAGGCCCGTATTTGACACTCCGCCACCGTCCCCGGTCTGGGGGCCAGCTTCGGTCGTGGCGGTGCGACGGATTTCCAGCAGGACATCGCCAACGCTGACGTGATCGTCATCCAGGGTTCGAACATGGCTGAGGCGCACCCTGTGGGTTTCCAGTGGGTGATGGAGGCCAAGCGCAAAGGCGCGAAGGTCTTCCACGTCGACCCGCGGTTCACCCGGACGAGTGCGGTCGCGGACACGTACCTGCCGATCCGGGCGGGCACGGACATCGCTTTGCTCGGTGGGGTGGTGCGCTACATCCTGGACAACGAGTTGGACTTCCGGGAGTACGTGCTGTCGTACACCAATGCGGCGACGATCGTCAGCGAGGAGTTCAGCGACACCGAGGACGGTGACGGTTTCTTCTCCGGCTTCGACCCGGAGACCGGCACCTACGTGCAGGACAGCTGGCAGTACGAGGGGCACGAGGGTTCGTCGGGCAGTGGGCACACCGCCCAGGAGCGGGACAGCGCCGCGGGGTTGACGCACGAGTCGCACGGCGCGCCGGTGGGTGGTCAGACCCGGCGCGACGAAACGTTGCAGCATCCGCGCTGCGTCTACCAGATCCTCAAGCGACACTTCTCCCGCTACACCCCGGAGATGGTGGAGCGGGTCTGCGGCATCCCGCAGGAGCAGTTCCTGGAGTTGGCGCGGGCGTGGACGGCGAACTCCGGCCGGGACCGCACCGGCATGCTGATCTACTCGGTGGGGTGGACGCAGCACAGTGTGGGTGTGCAGTACATCCGCACCGGCGCGATCATCCAACTGTTGCTGGGCAACATGGGCCGCCCCGGTGGCGGAGTCATGGCGCTCCGCGGCCATGCCAGCATCCAGGGCTCCACCGACATCCCGACGTTGTTCAACCTGCTACCCGGTTATCTGCCGATGCCGCACCACGCCGAGCACCCGAGCTTCGACGAGTGGGTGGAGAGCATCCGCCATCCGGGGCAGAAGGGGTTCTGGGGTAACGCGCGGTCGTTCGCCGCGAGCCTGCTCAAGGCGTACTGGGGTGACGCGGCGTCGCCGGAGAACGACTTCTGCTACGGCTACCTGCCCCGGCTGACCGGTGATCACGGCACGTACCAGCAGGTGCTCAACATGATCGACGGGAAGATCAAGGGGTACTTCCTGCTCGGGCAGAATCCGGCGGTCGGGTCGGCGCACGGCCGCGCGCAGCGGCTCGGGATGGCCAACCTCGACTGGTTGGTGGTCCGGGACCTGTTCATGATCGAGAGTGCGACGTTCTGGCAGAACGGTCCGGAGGTCGCCACCGGGGAGATCGTGCCGGAGGAGTGCCGCACCGAGGTGTTCTTCCTGCCGGCCGCGTCGCATGTGGAGAAGGAGGGCACGTTCACCCAGACGCAGCGCCTGTTGCAGTGGCGGGAGAAGGCGGTCGAGCCACCGGGTGACGCCCGTTCCGAGCTGTGGTTCTTCTATCACCTGGGCCGCAAACTGCGGGAGAAGCTGGCCGACTCGCCGCTGCCGCGCGACCGGGCGCTGCTCGACCTCACCTGGGACTACCCCACGCACGGTCCGCGCGCGGAGCCGAGCGCCGAGGCGGTGCTGCGCGAGATCAACGGGTACGACGTGGCGACCGGCCGCCCGCTGTCCGGCTTCGCCGAGGCCCGCGCGGACGGCTCCACAGCGATCGGTTGTTGGATCTACAGCGGGGTGTACGCGGACGGGGTGAACCAGGCGGCCCGGCGCAAGTCCCGGCACGAGCAGGACTGGGTGGCCGCCGAGTGGGGGTGGGCGTGGCCGGCGAACCGGCGCATCCTCTACAACCGTGCGTCCGCCGACCCGGACGGCAACCCGTGGAGTGAGCGCAAGCGCTACGTGTGGTGGGACGCGGAGAAGGCCGAGTGGACCGGCTACGACGTGCCGGACTTCGAGAAGACCAAGCCGCCGTCGTACCGGCCGCCACCCGGCGCGTCCGGGCCGGAGGGCATCGCCGGCGACGACCCGTTCGTCATGCAGGGCGACGGCAAGGGCTGGCTGTACGCGCCCAGCGGTGTCCTGGACGGGCCGCTGCCGACGCACTACGAGCCGGTGGAGTCGCCGGTGCGTAACCCGCTCTACGGTCAGCAGGCCAACCCGACCCGCAAGATGTACGCGCATCCGGTGAACTCGGTGAACCCGAGCCCGCCGCAGGAGCACGCCCAGGTGTTCCCGTACGTGTTCACCGTCAGCCGGCTCACCGAGCACCACACGGCCGGCGGGATGAGCCGGACGGTGTCGCCGCTTGCGGAGCTGCAACCGGAGATGTTCGTGGAGGTGTCTCCGGACCTGGCCGGCGAGGTGGGGCTGACGCATCTGGGTTGGGCGCACCTGGTCAGCGGCCGCGCGGTGATCGAGGCGAAGGTGCTGGTCACCGACCGGCTCACTCCGCTGCGGGTGGACGGTCGGATCATCCACCAGGTGTGGTTGCCGTACCACTTCGGTTTCGAGGGCCTTGTCACCGGTGACTCGGCCAACGACCTGTTCGGCATCAGCCTGGACCCGAACGTGCTGATCCAGGAGAGCAAGGTCGGCACCTGCGACGTGCGGCCGGGCCGGCGTCCCACCGGCCGGGCGCTGCTCGACCTGGTGGCCGACTACCAGCGGCGCGCCGGGATCATCCCGGGCCAGCATGCCCCGGCCGTGACCACCGACAACGAGGGGAAGGAGCACGGTGCTTCCTGACCCGAACAGCCTGTACGGTCCGCTGGACCCGGCACCCGAGGCAGGCTATGAGAACGCGCCGCCCCGGATGGGTTTCTTCACCGATACCAGCGTCTGCATCGGCTGCAAGGCCTGCGAGGTGGCCTGCAAGGAGTGGAACGGCGTGCCGGAGAGCGGCCTGGACCTGCTCGGCATGTCGTACGACAACACCGGCGCGTTGACAGCGAACTCGTGGCGACACGTGGCGTTCATCGAGCAGCCGCGCCCGGCCGGGCAAGACGCGCCGTCGGCGGACGTTCTCGGCGCGCCGGTCGACGCCGGCCCGGACCGGCCGGCCGATGCGGGGACGGGACCGCAGTTCCTGGGGATGCCGGGGGCGCAGCCGCCGGGCCGGGGCACGGGCGTCGAGGAGCGCACGGATTTCCGGTGGTTGATGATGTCGGACGTCTGCAAGCACTGCACCCATGCGGCCTGCCTGGACGTGTGCCCGACGGGTTCGTTGTTCCGGACGGAGTTCGGCACTGTGGTGGTGCAGGAGGACATCTGCAACGGGTGTGGGTACTGCATCTCGGCGTGTCCGTACGGGGTGATCGATCAGCGTAAGGACGACGGCCGGGCGTGGAAGTGCACGCTCTGCTACGACCGGTTGGGTGCGGGCATGACTCCGGCGTGTGCGCAGGCGTGTCCGACCGAGTCGATCCAGTACGGCCCCCTCGACGACCTGCGCGAACGGGCCGCCGCCCGGGTGGCGACGCTGCACGACCGGGGGGTCCCGGAGGCGCGCCTGTACGGGCACGACCCGAACGACGGTGTCGGTGGTGACGGGGCGTTCTTCCTGCTCCTTGACGAGCCTGAGGTGTACGGGCTGCCGCCTGACCCGGTCGTGACCACACGGGACCTGCCGAAGATGTGGAAACGCGCCGGCCTCGCCGCGCTCGCCATGGCGGCGGCGACCGTCGCCGCGTTCGTCGGAGGATCCTCATGACCCCACCGGGCCCCGTGGGCGACCGGTTCCGTCGCTTCCGGCAGCGGCTCGCCGCCGAGGGCAGCCACCAACCACACACGAGCGACGAGCGACCCACCGCCGCGAGCGACCGGAACGTCGCCAGCGGCGACGGGTCCGCCAACAGCCGCCGCGGCGACCTGACGACGCGGCGAACGACCGAAGCATCCGGCCGCCGACGCAGGCGGCGCGGTGGTGGCGGCGAGGAACTGCGGGTGCCGGAGGCCGAGTTCACCTCCTACTACGGTCGGCCGGTCCTGAAGGGGCCGGTCTGGAAGTGGGACATCGCCGCGTACCTGTTCACCGGAGGGCTGGCCGCCGGCTCGTCGCTGCTCGCCGCCGGTGGGCAGCTCACCGGGCGGCCCGCGCTGCGGCGCGCCGGTCGGGTCACCGCGTTGGCTGCCGTCAGCGCCAGCGCCGTCTTTCTGGTCAAGGACCTCGGTCGGCCGGCGCGGTTCCACCACATGCTGCGGGTGGCCAAGCCGACCTCGCCGATGTCGATGGGCACCTGGATCCTCACCGCGTACGGGCCGGCGGCGGGCGTCGCCGCGATCGCCGAGGCGGCCGGCGTGCTGCCCCGGCACGGTCTGCTCGGGTTGGCCGGTCGGGCGTTGCCGCCGATCGGGCACGCCGCCGGGCTGATTGCCGCCGGCACCGCGCCGGCGCTGGCCACGTACACCGGGGTGTTGTTGGCCGACACGGCGGTGCCGTCGTGGCATGAGGCGTACCCCGAGTTGCCGGTGATCTTCGCGGGCAGCGCGCTGGCCAGCGGCGCCGGCGTGGGTCTGCTCGCCGCGCCGCCGGCCCAGGCCGGGCCGGCCCGGCGGATGGCGGTGGCCGGGGCGGCCCTGGAGCTGTACGGCGCGCATCGGGTGGAGACCCGCCTCGGCCTGCTCAGCGAGCCCTACCGGTTGGGCCGGCCGGGCCGGTTGCTGCGCGCCGGGCGGCTGTTGACCGCCGGCGGGGTGGCGGGCGCCCTGCTGGGTCGGCGCAGCCGGGTGGTCGGGGCGCTCTCCGGCACCGCGCTGCTGGCCGCGTCGGTGCTGACCCGGTTCGGCATCTTCTACGGCGGCGTCGCCTCGGCCCGCGACCCCCGCTACACGGTGGTGCCGCAGCGCGAACGGGTCGAAGCGCGGCGAACCGGCATGGATCTTCCATCTGATCGGGCGGTCCCGCCCGCGGTGTGATCGAATGTCCGGTGGAGGCGTTCAGGCGGCTGGTGCCCCTCCCGGTCTTCAAAACCGGAGTGGTCCGGGACCCGGGCCAGGCGGGTTCGATTCCCGTCCGTCTCCGCCACACCGCTTGCAGGAGATGACGTGATGGGCGACGGCCCGGTGGACCCGCGACGCCGGGTGCCCCGTACGGACACGCTGCTCGCCGACCCGGTGCTGGCCGCCGCCGCCGCGAGCCTCGGCCGGGAGCAGGTCAAGGCTGTCGTCAACCGCGTGCAGGACCGCGCCCGCCGCGGTGAGCTCGACCCCGACGAGGTACGCGACGCGGCCGTCGCCGCGCTGCCCACCCCCGGCCCCCGGGCGGTGCTCAACGCCACCGGTGTCGTGCTGCACACCAACCTGGGCCGGGCGTCGCTGTCGCCCGCCGCGGTCGCCGCGGTGGTGGCCGCCGCCGGGCACACCGACGTCGAGTTGGACCTGGCCACCGGCCGGCGGGCCCGCCGTGGCCGGGGCGCGCTCGACGCGTTGGCCGCCGCCGTGCCCGACGCGGCCGCCGTGCACGTCGTCAACAACGGCGCCGCCGCGCTGGTGCTGGCCGCCACGGCGTTGGCCGCCGGCCGGGAAATCGTGGTCAGCCGGGGCGAGCTGGTCGAGATCGGCGACGGCTTCCGCCTGCCCGACCTGCTGGAAAGCACCGGCGCGCGGCTGCACGAGGTGGGCACCACCAACCGCACCACCCTCGCCGACTACGCCGCCGCACTCGGCCCGCAGACCGGCTTCGTGCTCAAGGTGCACCCGTCGAACTTCCGGGTCACCGGGTTCACCTCCGCCACCGGGGTACGGCAACTGGCCACGCTCGGGGTGCCGGTGGTCGCGGACATCGGCTCCGGGCTGCTCGGCGCGGACCCGCTGCTGCCCGACGAACCGGACGCGGCCAGCACCCTGCGCGCCGGCGCCGCGCTGGTCACCGCCAGCGGCGACAAACTGCTCGGCGGGCCGCAGGCGGGGCTGCTGCTGGGTGACGTCGAGGTGATCGACCGGCTGCGTCGCCACCCACTGGCCCGGGCGCTGCGGGTGGACAAGCTCACCCTGGCCGCGCTGGCCGCCACAGTGCACCAACCGAACACCCCGACCCGGGTGGCGCTGCACGCCGACCCCGGTGCCCTGCGCGAACGGGTGGAGCGGCTGCGCGACCGGCTCGGCGTGGACGGCCGCAAGGCCGAGGTGGTGCCGGCCGTCGCGGTGGTCGGCGGCGGCGGCGCCCCCGGGGTGGAGTTGGACTCGTGGGCGTTGAGCCTGCCCGAGAGGTACGCGGTGCCGCTGCGCACCGGAGACCCGCCGGTCCTCGGTCGGGTGGTGCGCGGCCGGCTCCTGCTCGACCTGCGCTGTGTGCCCGCCGACGCCGACGAGGCCGTCCGTGAGGCCGTGCTGCGCGTACCCGGGGACGACTGAGTCGTGTTCGTCGTCGCGACCGCCGGGCACGTCGACCACGGCAAGTCGACACTCGTCCGAGCGTTGACCGGGATGGAACCTGACCGGTGGGCCGAGGAACGCCGCCGGGGGATGACCATCGACCTGGGTTTCGCCTGGACGACGCTGCCGTCCGGCGGCACCGTCGCCTTCGTCGACGTACCCGGGCACGAGCGGTTCGTGCCGAACATGCTCGCCGGCGTCGGCCCGGTCCCGGCGGCGCTGATCGTGGTGGCCGCCGACGAGGGCTGGATGCCGCAGTCCGCCGAGCACCTGGCCGCGCTCGACGCGCTCGGTGTCGCGTACGGCCTGCTGGCGGTGACCCGCGCGGACCTGGCCGATCCGGGGCCGGCGACGGCGCACGCCCGTGCCGAGATCGCCGCGACCAGCCTCGGCGCGGTGCCGGCGGTGGCGGTCAGTGGCCTGACCGGCGCCGGCCTGCCGGAGCTGCGGGCCGCCTTGGACCGGCTCGCAGCCCAACTGCCCACGCCGGTGGTGGACGACCCGGTCCGGCTGTGGGTGGACCGCAGCTTCACAGTGCGGGGCAGCGGCACCGTCGTCACCGGCACCCTCGGCGCCGGTCGGCTGCGGGTGGGCGACGAGCTGGAGCTGGCCGGCGCCGACGAACCGGTCCGGGTCCGTGGCCTGCACTCCCTGGGCGAGGCCCGCGCGGAGGCGGGTGCGGTCGCCCGGGTGGCGGTCAACCTGCGCGGTACGCCCCGCGACCGGCTGGGCCGGGGCGACGCGTTGCTCACCCCGGGCCGGTTCCACCACACCGACCTGGTCGACGTCCGGCTCGCCGGCGACCCGGCCGCCGACCTGCCGGCCACCCTCACCCTGCACGTCGGGTCGGCGGCGGTGCCGGTGCGGGTGCGCCCGCTCGGCCCGGACACCGTCCGGTTGCGGCTGGCCCGCCCGTTGCCGTTGCTGGTGGGTGACCGGGCGCTGCTGCGCGACCCGGGCCGCCACCACGTCAGCGGTGGGGTGCGGGTGCTGGACGTGGCACCTCCACCGCTGGGCCGACGGGGTGCGGCCGCCGCCCGCGCCCAGGTCCTCGCCGAGTTGGACGGTCGACCCGACCTGGCGGGGGAGCTGCGCCGTCGCCGGCTGGTCCGGTCCGGCGCGTTGCTCCGGATGGGTGTGCCGGCGCAGAACGGGCCGGCGTACGCCGAGCCGGTGGCCGGTGACTGGTTGGCCGACCCCGCCCACTGGCGGCGACTCGGCGAGCAGTTGACCGAGGAGGTCGCCCGGCACGCGCGGGAGCACCCGTTGGAGCCCGGGATGCCGGTGGACGCGCTGCGTCAGCGCCTCGCGCTGCCCGACCGGGTGCTGGTCGAGGCGCTGGTCCGGCCGCCGCTGCGGATCCACGCCGGTCGGGTCGGGGCGGCGGGCGCGGACGCGCTGCCCGAACCGGTGGCCCGGGCCGTGCAGCGGGTCCGCGCCGAGTACGGCGACCGGCCGTTCCGGGCCCCCGAGGCGGACCGCCTCGTCGACCTCGGCCTGGGCCCCCGGGAGATCGGCGCCGCGGTGCGGGCCGGCGCGCTGCTGCGGCTGGCCGACAACGTGGTGCTGCTGCCCGACGCGCTCGACGACGCGGTCCGGGTGTTGGCAGGGCTGCCGCAGCCGTTCACCCTTTCCGCGGCCCGGCAGGCGTTGGACACCACCCGCCGGGTGGCGGTGCCCCTGCTGGAGTTGCTGGACCGGCGGGGCGCGACCCGTCGGTTGCCCGACGACGCCCGGATCGTCGTCACCTGAGCGGGCGCCACGACCGGGTCGACCGCTGTCAGTCCAGGTCGGACATGTCGAGCACGAAGCGGTAGCGGACGTCGTTTCGCCGGAGGCGGTCGAGTGCCGTCTCCACCTGCGCCGACGGGAGCACCTCGACGTCGGCGGCGATGCCGTGGTCGGCGCAGAACTGGAGCATCTCGGCTGTCGAGCGGCGGCCTCCGCTGCCGGCGGAGCTGAGCTTCTTGCGGCCGACAAGCAGGTCGGTGGCCTGCACGGTGACCGGGCCCAGGTACCCGAGCAGGCTGAGCGTGCCGTCGATCGCCACCAGCTTCACATAGGGGGCGAGGTCGTGTGGTGCGGAGATGGTGTCGATGACGACGTCGAAGGTGTCTCGTGCCGTGGCCATCCGTCCGGTGTCGGTGGAGGCGATGAGGTCGTGTGCGCCGAGCCGGCGGGCGTCGTCGCGCTTGTCCTGCGTGCGGCTGATGACGGTCGTGGTGGCACCGAGTGCGACGGCCATCTTGACCGCGAGGTGGCCCAGGCCGCCGAGCCCGGCCACGGCGACGCGACTGCCGGGGCCCACACCGAGGGCGCGCAGCGGTTCCCAGACGGTGACGCCGGCGCACAGCAGCGGGGCGGCCGCGGCCGGGTCGAGGCCGGCGGGCAGCGGGTAGGCGAAGGCGTCGCGGACGACGTAGTCGCGGGAGAAGCCGCCGAATGTGGTCGAGCCGTCCTGCCGGTCGGTGCCGCTGTAGGTGAGCGTCGGGAAGGAGTGGCAGAAGTTCTCCTGTCCGGCCGCGCACATCGCGCACACGCCGCAGGAGTCGACGATGTTGCCCACCGCGACGCGATCGCCGACGGTGAAGGCGGTCACCTCGGGGCCCGTCTCGGTCACCACGCCGGTGAATTCGTGACCGGGCACCAGAGGCGCGTCCACGCGCTGATCGTGGTCGTTGAGGGCGTGCAGGTCGCTGTGGCACACGCCGCAGTGCTCGATCCGCACCGCGAGGTCATCGGGGCGCAGGTCGCGCCGCTCCAGCAACGTACGGCGCAGCGTGGTGGGGCCGGTCGCCTGCCATCCGGTGGTCGTCCGCATCGGTGAACTCCTAAAACAAACTGTTCGGTCTGTTTCACCGTAGACCCCATCGCGGCGCGTAGCAAACCAACCGTTCTGTTTGCTAAAGTGCGGGCATGCCGGAGCAGCCACCGACCTCGCGAGGCGCCGCGACCTACCAGCGCATCCTGGACGCCGCCACCGAGGAGTTCGCCCAGCACGGCATTGCCGGGGCGCGGATGGAACGCATCGTGACGGCGGCGCGCACCAACAAGGCGCAGCTCTACGCCTACTTCGGCGACAAGGAACGGCTCTTCGACGCGATCTTCCTCAGTTCGCTGGAGCGCATCACGAACGTCGTGCCGATCGACGCTGACGATCTCGCGGACTGGGCCGTTCGCCTCTACGACGAATACCTGCGCCGCCCCGATCTCATCCGCCTCGCGACCTGGACACGGCTGGAGCGTCGGCCCGCCGGGCATCTCGTCGAGACCCACCAGCACTACGACGATCGCAAGCTCACGGCCATCGCCGAGGCGCAGGCCGCCGGGCGGGTGCGCGCGGGTGACCCGTTCGACCTCATGGCTCTGGTGATCGCCATGTCCATGGCCTGGTCGCCGGTCAGCAACGTCTACGCGGCCAGCAGCCTGGAACCCGACGACGTTCATGATCAACGCCGCGCCCTGCTGCGCGACTGCGTCCGGCGAGCCACTGTGCCGTCGGACGAGGATCAACTGGACCGTTGACCACCGCGCGGCCGTCAGTCGCGTCCGATCCGGGGCTGACAACAGTGCGCCGAGGTGCGACGGTGAGCTGATGGTCGAGGCGATCCCCACCCGGTCACGGGCCTCCCGCCGCCGGTGGCGTGCGGTCGTCCCGGTGGCGCTGCGCTGGGCGCTGCCGGTGCTGTGGGTGGTGTGGGCGTCCCTCGCGTGGTGGGTCGAGCCGCGCGAGTCGACCGAGGCGCAGCTCGACCGGGATCTCGCGGCCGGCCGGGTGGTGACCTTCCAACGGGCGCAGGGCTGGGCCGACGACGGCGCGTACTGGGGGAGCCGACCTCGGCCGCAGCATGCGACCAACGGCGGGATGCTCGCCTGGACGGTGCCGAACGGCCAGATCCGGTACGCCTTCGTCGGCCCGCCCGCCTCGGCGTCATACCTGGGCGAGCCGGACCTGTCGGCGAACGCCGGGCAGGACGCGCGGCTCGCCGCCGTGGCCGGTCCGTGGCATGCCGGCGGCGACCTCGCGCACCGGATCGCGGGCACCGCCGGTCTGCTCGCCGGCGTGCTGACCGTGTTGTGGCTGGGCCGGTTGATCGGTGGCGCGCCGCCGCTGGCGGGCAGCCGGTGGTTCTGGTTCTGGGTCGGGCTGATCCCGTTCGGGGTGGGTGTCCTGGCCTGGACCTACCGGGAGTTGTGGAGGCCGCCGCCGCCGGTCCTCGACCGCGCCTCCGGGTGGCGTGGCGTCGGCTGGCTGGTGCTCGCCGGGTTCGGGATCGCCCTGCTGGTGTCGGTCGCTCGGGGCGTGCTCGGAACGACCGTGGTGCCGGGCTGAGCCGGTGGTGCCGGGCCAACCGGCCCCGAGGTCGGCTACGGTCACCTACGGTGACGCCATGGACCCTTCGGCGGTCTGGCGGGACCGGCAGCACCGGTGGCGGATCGAGGCGTACCGGGCACCGGATCTGCGCTTCGCCATCTACGCCACCAACGGCCCCACCGAGTCGGTGCCGCTGTGGCTGTTCGGGATGTCGGCGCTGGCCCGGTGGCTGATGACCCACGCCATATCGCTGGACGACCTGGAGGTCGACTGAGCGGGGACGCGGTCGCAAACCGGGCCCGCGGTGCGCCCCGCTGGGGTTGAGTGACCTCAGGCGGCGGACGGGGGTACGCGATGGGCGGTCAGCTCGGGCAGTTGGCGTTGGTGGCCGTGCTGGTGCTGGTCAACGCGGCGCTCTCCGGCAGTGAGATGGCGCTGGTGACCCTGCGCGAGGGGCAGTTGCGGCGGCTGGGCCGGCGCAGCCGCGCCGGCGACCGGTTGGTGCAGCTGTCCCGCGACCCGAACCGCTACCTGGCCACCATTCAGCTCGGCATCACCCTGGCGGGGTTCCTCGCCTCGGCGGCGGCCGCGGTGTCGTTGGCCGGCCCGCTGGTCGGTCCGCTGGGTTTCCTCGGCGGGGCGGCGCGTCCCGCCGCCGTGCTGCTGGTGACGGTGCTGCTCACGTTCGTCACGCTGGTGCTCGGAGAGTTGGCCCCGAAGCGGCTGGCCATGCAGCGGGCTGAGCGGTGGGCGCTGCTCAGCTCGAGGCCGTTGGATCTGCTGGCCCGGGTGTCGCGGCCGGCGGTATGGCTGCTCAGCCGGGCCACCGACGCGGTCGTGCGGCTCGCCGGTGGTGACCCGCGGGCCAACCGGGAGGAGATGACCGAGGAGGAGTTGCGGGAGATGCTGGCCAGCCAGCGTGGCCTGTCGACGCAGCAGCGGGAGATCCTGACCGGCGCGTTCGACATCGCCGGCCGGACGTTGCGGGAGATCCTGGTGGCCCGGCGGGAGGTGACCACCCTGCCGGCCGGACTGGCCGCCGACGAGGGGGTCCGGCGGCTCGCCGCCGCCGGGCGGTCCCGTGCTCCCGTCACCGGCCCCGGAGGGCTGGACGAGGTGCTCGGGGTGGTGCACATCCGCGACCTGGTGCGCGCCGGCACCGCCCCGGTGGGCGAGCGGGTCCGCGCGCCGTTGCTGCTGCCGGTGACCCTGCCGGTGGCCGACGCGATGCGTCAGCTGCGGCAGGAGCACCAGCAACTGGCTCTGGTGGTCGACGAGCACGGGGGCATCGACGGCATGGTCACCATGGAGGATCTGCTGGCCGAGGTGGTCGGCGAGTTGTACGACGAGACCGACCGTGACGTGCGCGGGGTCGTCCGGGAACCGGACGGGTCCCTGCTGGTGCCCGGTGACTTTCCGCTGCACGACCTGCCCGACCTGGGGGTGCGGTTGAGCTTCCCGTTGTCCCGGGACTACACGACGGTGGCTGGTCTGGTGCTGGCCCGGCTGCGGCACCTGCCGGACTCCCCGGGTGAGACGGTGCGACTGCCCGGGCTGACCCTGCAGGTGGTGGAGGTCGCCGACCGGGCGGTGCGCCGGGTGCGGCTGTGCGGGTTCGTCGCCGAGCGCTGACCAGTCACCCAGAAGAATGACAAAAGCCCCAAATCGGCGAGACGGCGATCGGGGCAAGCCTACGGTGCCAGACGTGAAGGACCGAGGGTTGCGTACGTTCGTCACGGTGCTGGCCGGCCTCGCGGTGATCTACTTCGGCAGCGCCGGCCGCAGCCCCGAGGAGGGCCGTGGCATCTCCGGCGGGGTGGTGGTCCTGGCGTTGCTCGCCGCGTTGCTGGTGTGGCACCTGACCCGCCCGGGGGACAAGACGGTCAAGTGAAGCGCCTCAGCGGGCGGCGACCCGGGTGACCTCACCGGCGGACTCCTCACCCAACGCCACCCGTACCAGCGCTGAGGCGAGCCGGCCGAAGTCCGGTTCGTCGACCAGACCGGCGAGCCGGTCCGGGGAACCCGGCAGACCCAGCCGCTTCGCCCCGGCCAGGGCCCGCCGGTCGGCGTACGGGCGCACGTCCGACCAGACCGTCTGCGCCTCGCGCAGGTAGATGTCCGCACCGGTGGGGCCGATGCCGGGGAACTCGGTGAGCCGCCGCCGCAGCCCGGCGGGATCGCCCTGGGCCTCCCGGTGCAGGCGCCGCAGGTCACCGTGCCAGCGGTCCAGGCACTGCCGGGCGCCGGTGCCGAGCATGGTGGCGGTGCGCTCGTCGTAGCGGCGGTAGTGGCCGCGACCCAGCGCGTCGACGCGCTGCTGCCAACCGGCCGCCTCCATCGCCTGCGGGGTGCGGTAGCCGGCGGCGAACAGCTCCCGCGCGGCGTCCACCGCCACGCACGCCCGGATCCGGGTGCTCAGCAGCGTGGTCAGCACCAGCAGCTGGTACAGCGGCCCCGGCCGGTCGGCGAGCCGGATGCCGGCCTCCTCGGCGTACGTGCGGCCACGCCGGTCGAGCAGGACCCGCACCACACTTCGATCGTCACCCACCCCGAGGCGTTACCCAGTTGGGGACCGGCTAGCCGTCGCACCGGCGACCACTGTCGGAATGCCACCGGGGCGGGCGGGTATGCCGAGGTGTGGAGGCGGTCGATGCTGCCCCCGTACCCGGAAGGGAGACACCAGTGGTCAACCCGCAGCAGGAAGAGTTCCGCCGCAACGCCAAGGGCGCCACCAGCCAGGACAGCAAGGGGCCCCAGCCGACCGGGCACCCGCTCAACAGTGGATCGTCGCGCGGGGACGCCGGCCGACCGGTGCCCAAGGGGCAGGTGTCGCCGTACGGCCCGGCCGGCGAGCCGGTGGCCGAGGACGACAGCGACACCCGCTGATCAGCGACCGCGACCTGGCGGCCGCCGCAACCTGTTCCAGGTTGCGGCGGCCGCCAGCCCGTACGCGAGGTGCGGGATGATGTCGGAGATCCAGTCGGAGCGCCGCCAGGTACGCGGGTCGCTGATCCCGAGCACGGTGATCGACCCGTCGGTCATGGTCATGACGCCCGCGCCGAGCAGCCCGGTGGCCATCGGCAACGGCTGACGCCGGCCACCGGCGTAGAGCGCGAACCCGACGCCGGCGGCGACGCCCAGCCCGTAACCGATCAGCGGGCCGAGGCCCGAGCGGCGGTTGGCCGCCCGGGCCCCGTTCCCCAGGTCCACATGCGCGATCCCGGCCAGCCGGTCGACGGTCTCCTGCGGGACGTCGCTCTCCGGCCGTCCCCGTAGCGCCATGTCGAGGTAACTGACCACGTTCAGCGCGGTGCTGCCGACGGCGCCCGCGATCGCGCCGTCGGCCACGTCGACAGTCCTCACTTCGGGTCGCCCGGTTCGCGCTCGCTCTTCGGGCCGTACGTCCGGTCACCGCGCACCACGCCGCGCTGGCCGCGATCCTCCTGGAGGATCCGGTTCGCGACCTGGTTCGCCTTACCGTCCGGCACCCGTCGTCCGGAGTCGTCGATCGCGTTGCGCAACCGCGCCCGCTGCTTGTCGTACGCGTTACTGCCCGGCCGTGGTCCTGGCATCTGTGCCTCCTTCGTCGGTCTGGGCACCTGGTGCTGCCCACCGTCCGCTGGGCGTACCGCGGCCGTCTACCCGTCTGGCGGCGGACCAACCACGGCGGGCTACTGGGGCGCGCGGACCACGACGACCGGGCACTGCGCGTGGTGCAGCATCGACTGACTCACCGACCCCAGCAGCAACCCGGTCACCTCGCCGCGCCCGCGCCCACCGACGACAGCCAGTTGGGCGGAGCGGGACGCCTCGGCGAGCACACTGCCGGGTCGACCGTGGACCACCTGGCAGGTCAACCGCAGACCCCGGTGCTCCTCGGTGAGCCCGGTCAGCCACCCGGCGAGCATCCGCTCCTGCTCGCCGCGCAGCTTCGCCTCGTCGTACACCAGGGGTTGCATGTCGCCCGGCCCGCTGCTGCCCGGGTGTCGGTAGGCGTGCACCGCCACCAGTGGCACACCACGCGACACGGCGGTCTCGGCGGCGAAGTCCGCCGCCCGCCGGGAGGCGTCCGAGCCGTCCACCGCGACCAGCACCGGCTCGTCGGGTCGTTCCGTGCCGCGCGCGACGAGCACCGGACAGTCGGCGTACGCGGCGACCTGCACCGCGACGGAGCCGACCACCAGCGCGGAGAACCCACCCAGCCCGCGGTCGCCGAGCACGATGAGCGCGGCGCTGGGGGACTCGCCCACCAGCACCGCGGCGGCCTCACCGTCGATGATCTCGCCGGAGGCCGACAGGCCGGGCACTGTCGCCTCGGCCTCGTTCACCGCGGCCTCGACCAGTTCCTCGGCCCGGTGGCGCAGTCCACCGCCGGGCGGCGCGTCCGGGGCGGGGGAGACCGGTACGTGCAGCAGCGGCCAGATGAAGCCGTGCACGACCCGCAGCGGTCGGTTGCGGCGTGCCGCCTCGGTGGCGGCGAGGCGTACGGCGCGCAGCGCCGACTCCGAGCCGTCGACGCCGACCACCACTGCCGCGTTGTTTGCCGAGTTCACCGCCCACCTCCGCCCGCGGCCAGTATCGCGGGCCCGGACGCCCTCGCGCCGCGATACCGCTGAGCGCTCCCCGGTCGGTACGCTGGCGACGACCGGGGAGGGAGCGCCGCCGATGGGTGAACCGGACCAGCCGAGTACCGCTCGCATGATCGACTTCTGGCTCGGCGGGCAGCACCACTTTCCCGTGGACGTGGCCGCCGCGAACGCGTTCGAGCAGGCGTACGGGCCGTGCGCCCCGGTGTTCCGGGAGTTGCGGGCGTTCCTGGGCCGGGCGGTGCGGGCCATGGCCGCCGAGGCCGTGGACGGGTTCCTGGTGTTCGGCGCCGGGGTGCCGACGATGGGCAACGTGCACGAGGTCGCCCCGGACGCGACGGTGCTCTACACCGACGTCGACCCGGTCACCATCCGACTGGGACAGAGCATCCTCGCCGGCAGCGACCGGGCGGGCTACGGCTTCGGTGACGCGACCGACATCGGCACTGTCGATCCGGCGCAGCTGCACCGTTTCGTGCCGGGGTGGGGTCGGCGGCCGGTCGGAGTGGTCTTCCTGGGGTTGGCCGCGTTCCTCGACGACGCCACGCTGACCCGCACCCTGGACGAGTTGTACGCCGCCGCCGCGCCGGGCAGCCTGCTCGCCGTGGATTTCGACACCGAGGAGCTGGCCGGTCATCCGCAGGCGCTGGCCATGATGGGCCCGCAGTTCCGGATGCGCCCACCGGCGGCGTTCGCGCCGCTGTTGGGTCGATGGGCGCCGACGGCGGACGGGATCGTGCCGGTCGCCGAGTGGCGGCCGGACGGCCCGCCGCCGCGGGTGCCCGACGCGTTCCATGGTGTGCTGGCGACCCGCGCGGCGGACTGACCGCGCCGATCGTCCGTCCAGGGGCGTCCGTATGATGCTTGCCCTATAGCAAGCTTCTGGGGAGGACGACGATGGTAGACGCGCCGGACGTGGTGTCGCGCGCGTTGCGCGAGGCCCCGCCCGACCAGTTGGCGGAGGCCGCGGACCGGGCGATCCGGTCGGCGATGGGTGCGCTGCGCACCGACGTCTTCGTCGCCGACTACCGGATCAGCGGCCTCTGGCCGGTTTTGGACCCGGACCTGCCGTCGGGCGGCTTCCTGGCCTGCCACACCGTCGCGCAGCGCTGCTTCAGCAGCCAGCAACCGGTACGCGACGGCGAGGGCCCGTGCCGGCTCTACCTGCCGTTGACGGTGTGGGGAGAGCGGCTCGGCGTGCTGCTGATCGAGCTTCCGACAGTGCCGAACGCGGCGGTCACCGGTCGGGCCACTGACATCGCCGGCTCCCTGGCGGTGGCGATGCGCGCGGCGGACCGGGAGACCGACCGTTACCGCCGGGCGCGCCGCCGGGAGCGACTGACGATGGCCGCCGAGATGCAGTGGGACCTGCTGCCCGGCCGCGGTGTGTCACACCACGCGTTCGATCTGGCCGGTCAGCTCGAACCGGCGTACACGGTGGGCGGCGACCACTTCGACTGGTCGCTCGATGGCGACCGTCTCACGGTGACGGTGCTCAACGGCGAGGGCAACGGGCTGGCCGCGTCCCTGTTGACCGCCGTCACGGTCAACGCGATGCGCAACGCGCGTCGTTCCGGCGGCGGCCTTGTGGAACAGGCCGAGCTGGCCTCGGACACGGTCTTCTACCAACATCGGGGCGCCCGGTACGTGGCCACCCTGCTGCTCGAGGTGGACACCCGCCTCGGCCGGGTGCGGGCGGTCGACGCGGGCTCCCCCCATCTGTTGCGGATGCGCGGGTCCACTGTCGAGCCGATGAAGCTGGATCAGCAGCTGCCGCTGGGCATGTTCGCCGAGACCCGCTACGAGCTTCAGGAGGTGCAACTCGCCCCCGGTGACCGGCTCTTCGTGGTCAGCGACGGGGTGTGGGCCGCCGAGCCGCCGGGTCAGGAGCCGTACGGGCAGCGGATGATGGCGCGGTCGTTGCGCGCCACGCGGCTGCAGCCGCCCGCTGAGGCGGTTGGTACGGTGATGCGCGAACTGCACGCCTACCACGCGGATTCCGATCTGCGCGACGACGCCGTCGTGGTCTGTCTGGACTGGCACGGTCCACCCGATCGGGGCACGAGGTGAGATTCGCCGCCGCGTTGCCGGGCGGGCACCAGCGCGACGACGGCAGGGGACATCAGGTGGAGCGACCTGCGGATCTCGCCGCGGCGATCGACGCGGCCGCCTCGACGCTGATCGCCGTGCTGGAGTCGGCTGCGGCGCGGCACCAGGTGCCGCCCACCCAGCTGAGGGTGCTCACGCTGATCAGCGGTCGGCCGGAGACCAACGTCAACGGGTTGGCGGAGCTGCTGGACGTGGTGCCCTCGTCGGCGAGCCGGCTGTGCGACCGGTTGGAGGCGACCGGGCTGTTGCGCCGGGTGGCCGACCCCCGCGACCGGCGGGAGGTGCGGTTGGTGCCGACCGCTGCGGCGCTGACCCTGTTGGGGGAGTTGGCCGAGCGGCGGCAGCGCGCGGTGCAGGCGGTGCTGGACCGGATGCCGGCGCGGACGCAGCACGAGCTGTTGCTGGCGCTGGTCGGGTTCGCTCGCGCGGCGACCTCGGTGCCGGAGCAGCAGCAGACCGATCCCGCCGCCGCGCAGACGGCCTGAGCGTCGCCTCCCTCTTCCACTAGTATCCTAGGACGCTCTACGCGTGGTGATCCACGCCACAGTGCGGCACAACCGCACCGACAGCCCGGCGGCGGCACCCGGCCAGCGAGAGGAAGCCCGATATAGTGGCAGCGCACCTACCCGGCCCGCGATCGTCGAGATCGCGGGCCGCATCAGGGGAAGGGGCCCCGCCCGGGGCCGCAGGGGAGAGCCGGCGCTGGTCGGCCCGACAGCGCGTACGACCCTCAGCCGCGCCCGGCGTCGGCCGGGGGCCCGCGTGCCGTGGAGGAGGATCGGTGTCGCGTCGGCAGGCTCGGGCAGAGCAACCGCGGGACACCGGTGACGAGGCTCCCGGCAACCAGGTGCTCACCCTGCCCAACCTGATCAGCTTCGGGCGGCTGCTGGGCGTGCCGCTCTTCCTCTACCTGTTCCTGGTGGAGCGGGCCGACGTGGCGGCGGTCGTCGTACTGGCCATCGGTGGCACCACCGACTGGGTCGACGGTTGGATCGCCCGCCGCCTGCGTCAGGTGAGCCGCCTGGGCGAGCTGCTCGACCCGCTCGCCGACCGGCTCTACATCCTCGCCACCCTGGTCGCCTTCACCGCGCGGGAGGTGGTGCCGTGGCAGTTCACCGCGGCGCTGCTGGCCCGTGAGGTGCTCCTGCTCGCCTCGCTGGCGGTGCTGCGTCGCTACGGGTACGGGCCGCCGCCGGTGCACTACGTGGGCAAGACTGCCACGTTCCTGCTGCTCGCGGCGTTCCCGGTGTTGTTGTTGGCCACCGCGGCGACCGACGTGGCGACGGCGGCGAGCGCCATCGGCTGGGCGTTGGCGTGGTGGGGACTGGTGCTCTACTGGGTGGCCGGCGGGATGTACGTCGTGCAGGCGTCCCGGCTGGTGCGCGCGGCGCGTGGCCCGGGGGCGGCGGCGTGAGCGGGCCGCGGCTGGGGAAACCCGGCCAGGACCGGGTGTACGCGCCGGACTTCCTCACCGAACTGTTTCGCAACCCGCTGGATCCGGGGTACGCGGACGCGGCTGCCGCGCGTCGGCGCTCGGAGGGGTCCGCCCCGGCGCGCGGGTGGCGGGCCCTGCCGGCGCGGTCGGTGAGCCTGGTCGTGGTGGTGATGCTCGGTTTCCTGTTCGCTGTCGCGTACCGGCAGACGATGGCGGACGAGCCGGGTCGCAGTCAGGCCCGCTCGGGGCTGGTGGCGCAGATCAAGGAGCGGGAGAACCAGACCGATCGGTTGTCCACCCGGGCGGACCAGCTGCGCGAGGAGGTCAGTCGGCAGCGGGACGCGGCGTTGAGCGGCTCGGCTGCCGCCCGGTTGCGCAACCTGGAGGCGAGCACCGGGTTGGGGCGGGTGCGTGGTGACGGTGTGGTGGTGCGGTTGGCGGACGCGCCGGACAACGCGGACGCGGTGACCGGTGCCGGCGCTGGGCCGCCGCGGGTGCTCTACAGCGACCTGCAGGGGGTGGCGAACGCGTTGTGGAGTGCCGGCGCGGAGGCGATCGCCATCAACGGGCAGCGGTTGACGGCGACGTCGACGATCCGGTCGGCGGGTGAGGCGATGCTGGTGGATTTCCGGCCGGTGACCGGGCCGTACGAGGTGTCGGCGATCGGGCCGGGTTCGATGCGGCGCAAGTTCGAGGACAGCCGTAACGCGGCGCTGATGCGGGAGGTCGCGCAGAAGACCGGGTTGTCGTTCGGTGTGCGGGAGTCCGATGACCTCACGTTGCCGGCCGCGCCGGAGCCGCAGCTACGCTACGCCAAGCCGTCGGTCAGTCCGAGCCCTTCCGCGTCGGGTGTCCGGTCCGGCAGTCCCGGGTCGTCCGGTCCGGCGACGACTGTTAGCCCCTCCGGAGGTGGCCGATGATCGCGGTGCTGGCGTTGCTCGCCGGTGTGGTGCTGGGCGTGTGGCTTGATCCCACGGTGCCGGCGGCGTTGCAGCCGTACCTGCCGATCGCGGTGGTGGCCGCGTTGGACGCGGTGTTCGGTGGGGTGCGGGCCCGGTTGGACCGCATCTTCGACGACAAGCAGTTCGTGGTGTCGTTCATTTCGAACGTGCTTGTCGCTGGTCTGATCGTGTATCTGGGTGACCAGCTGGGGGTGGGCGGGCAGTTGTCCACCGGTGTGGTCGTTGTGTTGGGTGTGCGTATCTTCGGCAACGTGGCGGCGATCCGTCGGCACCTGTTCCGGGCGTAGGTTGGGTTGCGATGAGTGACGAGCAGACCGACACGGGCACCGGGTGGCCGCAGCCGGCGGGTCCGGTGCGGCCGGGTGGGCCGGCGGGTGAGCCGGATCCGCGGCCGGATGCGCCGGACCCGGACGAGTTGAGTCCGTTGGCGCCGGAGTCGCCCGCGCAGCCGGGGCCGTCGGATGATGAGCCTGCGGCGGAGCCGGGTGTGGAGCCGGTCGACGACGGTGCGACGGTGGACCTGAGCACGATGTCGCGCTCGGGGGAGCCGGTGGCGAGTTCCGACGGGTTGGCCGAGCCGGTGGGGGAGTCGACGGCGCCGGCGGTGGCTGGTCGGTCCCGGTGGAGTACGGCCGGGGTGATGATCGTGGCGTTGTTGGCGTTGCTGGGGTTCACGTTGGTCGTGCAGTTGAAGACGACGTCGACGGACCCGACGTTGGGGGCGACGCGGCAGGAGGACCTGGTCCGGATCCTGTCGGATCTGGATGCGCGGGAGAACCGCCTGCAGCAGGACATCCGGGCCCTGGAGGACAGTCAGCGGCAGTTGCAGTCGGGTGAGCAGGGTCGCCAGGCGGCGTTGGATGAGGCGACGCGGCGGGCGGACGAGTTGGGCATCCTGGCGGGGACGTTGCCGGCGGTGGGGCCGGGGTTGACGGTGCAGTTCGACGCCGGTGTGAAGCCGATCTCGGCGAACCGGGTGTTGGACGCGGTGCAGGAGCTGCGTGGTGCGGGCGCGGAGGCGATGCAGATCTCCGGTGGGGATCGGGCGACCGTGCGGATCATCGCATCGACGTACTTCCTGGATGGGGACAACGGGTCGTTGGTGGTCGAGGGGCGTCGGTTGACGGGGCCGTACACGATCACGGTGATCGGTGATCCGGCGACGATGCGTACGGCGTTGAACATTCCTGGTGGGGTGGTGGCGTCGGTCCGGGGTGGCGGCGGTAACGTGACGTTTGGGGAGCGTGAGGTTGCCGAGGTTTCGGCGCTGCACGTGCCGATCAAGTTGGAACACGCCCGTCCGGTCTCCTGACCGGCGCGGCCGCGCCGGACCCGGGTGGTCCGGGGCACCGATGGATGAAGGACGCGTCTGGTGATTCCCGAGGATCTGCGATACACCGCCGAGCATGAGTGGGTGGCGGGTGACGGCACGGCTTCGGTCCGGGTCGGCATCACCCACTTCGCGCAGGACGCGCTCGGTGACATCGTGTACGTGCAGTTGCCCGAGGCGGGTGCGGTGGTCGCGGCCGGTGACTCGTTGGGTGAGATCGAGTCGACCAAGAGTGTGTCGGAGATCTACGCGCCGGTGGCCGGTACGGTGGCGGCGCGTAACGACGCGTTGGCTGACACGCCTGAGCTGATCAACACTGATCCGTACGGTGAGGGTTGGTTGGTGGAGATCACGCCGAATGATCCGACTGCCACGGATGGGTTGCTGACGGCGGCCGCGTATCAGAAGATCACCGAAGGCTGAGTGTGCTTGATCCGGTGCGTGGGATGTCTGCGCGCGTCCGGTTGCCCTGCATTTCGGCGCTGGCTAGGCTCGCCCAGTCGACCGAGAACCCAATAGTTGAGCGTTGCGGAATTGCCTTCCCGGGCACGGGGAGCCAGCCGCCGGGTGTTCAAGTGCCCGGCGGCCAGACCCGCCATTACCCGACGCCGACCGAACAGATCCGTGAGGTGGTCCCATGACGCGGCCAGACGACGAGTTCCCCCCACTCGACGTCACTTCGACGCTCAATCTCGGTTCGCTCGACGAAGTGCTGGAGGGGCCGGATACCGATGTGGTGCCGAGCCGGATGTCCGGTTCGTTGCCGCCGGGTATGGCGCTGCTGGTGGTTCGTCGAGGCCCGAATGCGGGTGCCCGGTTCCTGTTGGACCACGATGTGACGACCAGTGGCCGGCACCCGGACAGTGACATCTTCCTGGACGACGTGACGGTGTCGCGTCGGCATGCGGAGTTCCACCGTGATGGTGGGACGTTCACGGTGCGGGACGTGGGCAGCCTGAATGGCACGTACGTCAATCGTGAGCGGGTTGAGGCGGCCACGTTGAGCAATGGTGACGAGGTCCAGATCGGTAAGTTCCGGGTGGTGTTCATCGCCGGTCCGCGCCCGGAGGAGGAGGCCGGCCGGGGGTGAACGAGCCTGCGGCCTCCATGTCACCCGGGGCGGCTCGGTCTGAGCCGCTGATGAGCATCGGTGAGGTGCTTGGGCAGTTGCGGGTGGATTTTCCGGACACCACGATTTCGAAGTTGCGGTTTCTTGAGGCCGAGGGTTTGGTCGAGCCGCAGCGGACGGCGGCGGGTTACCGGAAGTACAGCTGGGACGATGTGGCGCGGTTGCGGTTCGTGCTGACCGCGCAGCGGGACAAGTACCTGCCGTTGCGGGTGATCCGGGAGCAGTTGGCCCAGTGGGATTCGTCCGGTGAGCAGCCGGGGCGGTCGCGGCCGGCGTTGGTGGCGGTTGGTCCTGATGGTGCGGTGCCGGGTCGTGAGGTGGCGGAGCCGGCCGAGTCGTCGCAGGTGCGGCTCGGCCGGGCGGATCTGGTCGCGCGCAGTGGGATCGACGAGTCGACGTTGGTGGAGTTGGAGCGGCTCGGTGTGCTGGTGTCGGATCCGCCGGGGTGGTATGACGCGGATGCTCTGATCATCGCGTCGGCGGTGGCGGGGTTGGCGGCGTACGGGTTGGAGCCGCGGCACCTGCGGGGTTATCGGACGGCGGCGGACCGGGAGGTCGGTTTGTTCGCGCAGTTGGTGGCGCCGTTGGCGCGGCAGAGTGATCCGGCGGCGCGGGCGCGGGCGGCGGAGACGGCGCGTGAGTTGGTGGCGTTGTCGGAGCAGTTGCACGCGGCGTTGGTGCGGGTGGGTTTGCGGTCGACGTTGGGTCGGTGAGGGTGCCCGGTGGGTGGTGGCTGAGCGGAAAGATCTCTTCCGGGAAGCGTGCCGTAGGCTTGCCGGGGTAACCCCTTTTCGGCGCGGGCGTGGTGCTGTAGCGCATGGGACGGCCGTGTTGCGGTCCGTGTACCGTGCAGGGAAGGGCGCGGTGCGGCGTAGGTGACAACGACACGGAGGCGGCGGTGCGCGAGCTGAGCGTGGTCGGAGTTCGGGTGGAGCTGCCCAGCAACCAGCCGATCGTCCTGCTCAGGGAGGTCGAGGGGGACCGCTATCTGCCGATCTGGATCGGCGCGGTCGAGGCGACGGCTATCGCTTATGAGCAGCAGGGGGTCAAGCCGGCCCGGCCGTTGACCCATGATCTTCTGCGGGATGTGTTGGCGGCGTTGAAGGCGCCCTTGCAGGCGGTGGAGATCACCGAGCTGAAGGAGAACGTCTTCTACGCGGATCTGTTGATCGGCGATGGGGTGCGGGTGTCGGCGCGGCCGAGCGATTCGATCGCGTTGGCGTTGCGGGTTGGTGCGCCGATTCGTTGTGCGGAGCAGGTCCTCAGCGAGGCGGGGATCGTTATCCCTGACGAGCAGGAGGACGAGGTGGAGAAGTTCCGCGAGTTCCTGGAGCAGGTGCGTCCGGAGGATTTCGCGGGCTGAGGTGTGCCCGGGCTCGGTTGGTGATCTTTCCTGGTGGCTGCGCGGCGTGTCGCGTCGGTTCCTCCGTGGTAACCCCTGACGGTGGCGATAGGGTTTCCATGTCGAGGGGTGCGCGTCCCGGAAACGATGCGTCGCCACACTGACGGGGAGGTTGTCCGGATGCACGAGCCGCGGGATTCCGATCCGGGTGCAGAGTTCGACGAGTCGGGTGCCTCGTCGCCAGGTGTGGCGGCTGAGGGTGACGGTTCGGTTGGCTACCGGGGTGTGACGGCCTGCCACGCGGTGGGTATCAGTTACCGGCAGTTGGATTACTGGGCGCGGACGACGCTGGTGGTGCCGAGCGTTCGTGATGCCTCGGGTTCGGGGACGCAGCGGTTGTATTCGTTCCGGGACCTGGTGGTGTTGAAGGTCGTGAAGCGGTTGTTGGATGCGGGGGTGTCCCTGCAGAACATCCGTAAGGCGATCGAGGCGTTGCGGTCGCGTGGTGTGGAGGATCTGGCGGGGATCACGCTGATCTCTGATGGGACGACGGTGTACGAGTGCCGGTCTCCGGAGGAGGTGGTCGACCTGTTGCAGGGTGGCCAGGGGGTCTTCGGCATCGCGATCGGTGGGGCTTTCAAGGAGATCCAGGGGTCGTTGTCGCATCTGCCGGCGGAGCCGGCGACGAGCGGCCCGGTGGAGCCGGCGGTGGCGTCGGGTTCGGATCCGGTGGGTGACGAGTTGGCGGCGCGGCGAGCGCGGCGGCGCGCCGGCTGACCGTTCGAACTTTCGGATTTTTTTCGGTTGTTGTCTCGCGACCGTCGGTGACGGTTTGCGGGGTCCTTCGGCGGTTGCGGTCCACTGTGGATACTGTGGGTGTCGTTTCGGTGGCCGATTGTGGAGATACCCGTCGGTAGTGGTGACGTAGCGTGGTGCCGTGTTGTCGGGAATCCGATAAGGGGGCGCTGACCGGAGGCGGTTGACACGCTATGGTCCCTCACGGTTCTGGACCTTTTCACCCCGGAAGGAACGACCGTGACGGTTACGGAAGAGACTGCTCCCGCCTCGCACTACGACCGCATTGGCGGTGCCAGTTCGGTCAAGGCGGCGGTTGAGCTGTTCTACGACAAGGTGCTCGCGGACCCGGAGTTGGCGGGCTACTTCGCTGACGTGGACATGGCGGCTCAGCGGCGGCATCTGGCGTTGATGTTGACCGTCGTGCTGGGTGGCCCGAACGAGTACACGGGTCGCGGGTTGGCCGAGGCGCACCAGCCGTTGAACATCACTGTGGAGCACTACGCGAAGGTGGGCGAGCACCTGACGGTGACGCTGACCGAGTTGGGGGTGCCGGCGGACATCCTCGCTGACGTGCAGACTGTGCTGGGGCAGGTGCAGGGCCAGGTGGTGGCTGCCGGGAACAGGTCGGGCGTCTGAGCGTGGACGCGGCTCGCCTCAAGCAGAGCTGGTCGGTGGTCGCCGGTCACGGTGACCAGGTGCCGCTCTACTTCTACTCGACGTTGTTCCTCGCTCATCCCGAGACACGGCAGATGTTCCCCACGAACATGGCCGGTCAGCGGGACCGCCTCGTGACCGCGTTGGGTCACATCGTGTCCAACGTGGACCAGGTGGATCGGCTGGTGGGTTTCCTGCAGGACCTCGGCGCGGATCACCGCAAGTTCGCGGTCCGCGCGGAGCACTACCCGGCGGTCGGTGAGGCGCTGGTGGCGACGTTGCAGCATTTCCTCGCCGAGCAGTGGACCGACGAGTTGGCCGCGGACTGGACGGCCGCGTACGGGTTGGTCGCCCAGGTGATGATCGAGGCCGCGCAGGCCGCTGAGGCGGTCAATCCGCCGTGGTGGGTGGCGGAGATCGTGGCGCACGAGCGGCGGGCGTTCGACGTGGCGGTGTTGACGGTGCGTCCGCAGTACCTGTTGCCGTTCACTCCGGGTCAGTCGATCGGGGTGTCGCACCCGTCGGTGCGGTCGTGGCGGTACTACTCGCCGGCGAACGCGCCGCGGGCGGACGGCACGTTGGAGTTGCATGTGCGGGCCGCGCCGGGTGGCGCGGTGTCGTCGCGGCTGGTGTACGGGTCGGCGGTGGGGGATCGGATCCACCTGGCGGCGCCGGTGGGGGACCGGTTGGGGTTGCGGTCGGCGGGCTCCAGTGACCTGTTGCTGTTGGTCGCGGGCACCGGTTGGGCGCCGGTGAAGGCGTTGGTGGAGCAGGTGGCCGCGGAGGGTTCCCGCCGGCGGGTGGACCTCTACGTGGGGGCCCGTTCCCGTAGCGAGTTCTACGACAGCGACGCGATCGACAAGTTGGCGTCGTCGTATCCGTGGTTGACGGTGACGTACGTGGTGGGTGCCGATGTGCACCGGCCGGGTGAGTTCGTGCAGGCGGTGGACCGGGCGTTGGCCGACGGTGACTGGCGTTCCCGGCACGTGTTCGTGTGTGGGTCGGACGAGATGGTGTCGCACGCGGTGCGGACGTTGGTGCAGGCGGGTTACCACGAGGGTCAGGTGCACCACGAGGGCCTGGGTGCGCAGTGGTACGGCGCGGCGTGGCGGACGGCGGTGCAGCAGTCGGCTGCGGGTGACGCTTCGGGAGGTGGGCACAGGTGAGCGCGAGGAGTGAGCTTGCGAGCCCCGCAGTCGCGAACGGAGGTCTGCACAGGTGAGCGCGACACCGATCAGTCGGTATGACGGGGTGCAGGTTTCCGGCGGTGTGCAGGTGCGGATGACCGCCGATCGGGTTCGGCGGTGGGAGTTCGGTGCGGCGTCGTTCGCCCGGCGTGGGTACGACAACGCCGACGTGGACCGGTTCCGGATGCAGGTCGCTGACGAGTTGGACCTGTTGGCGACGCAGATCGCGACGTTGCGGGCGGAGAATGAGCGGCTGACCGATCGGGTGGAGTTGCACCGGCACGGGGTGATTCCGAGTACGGGTGCGGCGGCGAAGGTTCCGGCGGCGCGGGAGGTGAATCTGCTGTCGGCGGCGCAGCGGGAGGCCGAGCAGATCATCGCGCAGGCGCACGATTACGCGCGTCGGGTCGCCGAGTACGCCCGGGTGCAGTACGAGAGTTACCTGCAGGCGGCGGAGGCGGAGGCGAAGCAGGAGGCGGAGCGGGCGGTGGCGGAGTACCGCAGCGCGGCGGGGCCGAGCTTCGACGACACGGTGGCGACCCGGGAGGCGTTGCGGATCTTCGGGGAGATGATGGTGTCGCACATGCAGGCGGCGGCGCGGCATCTCGACGACGGCAGTGAGCAGTTGGCGCGCACGATGGATCGGATCGCGGCGGAGACGCCGGGGGCGCCGTTCGAGGGTGGTGTGCTGGGGCAGGCGGCGTTGCCGCGCCACCAGCAGCGTTGAGTCGTCGCCGAGTGGGGTCCGCGCACGTCAGCGGACCCCACTCGGCTCAGCTGAGCCGTTGGTCGAGGTGGAAGGTGACCTCGGAGCCGGCGGCGCTCTTACCGATGGCCTTGCACAGGGCGGCGCGGATGGGCAGCCAGTGGGGGCCAGCGCCGGAGGGCATCAGGGTGGCGTTGAACGGGTGCCCGTCGATGGTGCCGGTGACCTTGACGGCGCGTCGGGTGCCGAGCAGGTTCGCGGAGTCGGGCACTGTCACGTACGTGGCGAACGCGCCGTCCTTCTCGATGGGCGCGGTGAAGCGGTAGTCCAGTGGTTGCGGGTCCATGGCTCTCCTCGGCGCGACGGTCGGTCAGCTGGCGGCGGCGCGGACGGCCTCGGCGATCGGGGTGGGCCCGTCGACGAGTTCCAGTGTCGCGCCGGTGGTGCGCGGTTCGTCGAGCAGGGCGACGAGGACGTGGGCGACGTCGGTGCGGCTGATCGCGCCCCGACCGGCGTGTGGGGTGAGGGTGACCCGCCCGGTGGGTGGGTCGTCGGTGAGCCGGCCGGGTCGTAGCACCGTCCAGGCCAGGTCGCGGCCGCGCAGGTCGTCCTCGGCGGCGCGTTTGGCGCGCAGGTACGCCGCCCACACGTCGTCGCCGCCGGGGGCGGGTGGGTCGTCCACGCCCATGGAGGAGACGAGCAGGTAGCGGTGGACGCCGGCGCGGGTGGCGGCGTCGGCGAGGAGCGCGGCGGCGGCCCGGTCGACGCTGTCCTTGCGGGCGGCGCCGCTGCCGGGGCCGGCGCCCGCGGCGAAGACCACCGCGTTGGCGCCGTGCAGGTGGTCGGCGAGCTGCGCGACCTCGGTGTGTTCCAGGTCGCAGACGACGGGGGTGGCGCCGGCGGCGCGCAGCGTCGCTGTCTGCTCGGGGTTGCGGATGAGGCCGACGGCGGTGTCGCCGCGCCCGACAAGGTGACGTTGCAGCAGCAGGGCGATCTTGCCGTGGCCTCCGGCGATGACGACGCGCATGCGCCCAACCTACCGGCGCCGCCGGTGCCGGCGGCGGCGCCGGCTTGACCTTGACCTTCGGGTAACCCTGAGCCTGGTGGGTGCCGGTCGCCGTGACCGGCGCGAGGAGGATGTCGACGTGGGGCTGATGACCATCGGGGCGTTCGCCCGGGCGGCGAGGCTGACGCCGAAGGCGTTGCGCCTGTACGACCGGGGTGGGCTGTTGGTGCCGGCCGCTGTCGATCCGGAGTCCGGTTACCGGCTCTACGACCCGGCTCAGCTGCCGGTGGCCCGGCTGGTGGCCCAGTTGCGTCGGCTCGGTATGCCGTTGGCGACGATCCGGGTCGTGTGTGGCCTGGAGTCCGCGGCGGCGGCCGAGGCGATCAGCGCGTACTGGCGGCAGGTCAGCGCGGACACCGCGGCGCGCGCCCGGCTCGCCACCCTCCTCGTGGATCACCTCTCTGAAGGGGGCACCACCATGTCTGACCCGAATTCCGCCGTTGTCGTCCGCTGCGCCGCCGGTGCTGACACCGGGCTGGTGCGTGACAGCAACGAGGACACCGCGTACGCCAGCGAGCGGTTGCTGGCAGTGGCCGACGGTATGCGGGGGCCTGGCGGCGCGGCGGCCAGCGCCGCCGCCGTCGACGCTCTGAAGCCGTTGGCACTGAGCGGCGTGCCGGCCGCCGACCTGCTGACGATGCTGGCCGGCGCGGTGAGCGACGCCGACGGTGCCGTGCACGGGTTGGCCACCGACGTCGACCAGCCGGTCACCACGTTGACCGCGTTGCTGTTCAGCGGTTCCCGGCTGGGGCTGGTGCACGTCGGTGACACCCGCGCCTACCTGTTGCGCGGTGGTGAGCTGTCGCTGCTCACGCAGGATCACACCTGGGTGCAGGCCCAGGTCGATCAGGGCCGGCTCGACCGGGACCAGGCCGCGGCGCATCCCCAGCGGGCGGTGCTGGTGCGCGCCCTCGGCGGCGGTCGGCAGGTCGAGGCGGATCTGGCGCTGCGCACGGCGTTGCCCGGTGACCGGTACCTGTTGTGCTCCGACGGGTTGTCCGCTGTCGTCGCCCGGGGTGACCTGCTGTCGGCGTTGACGGCGACGGACGATCCCGGGGACACGGTGCGGGCGTTGATCGATCTGGCGCGGGTTGAGGGGGCGCCGGACAACGTCGCCTGCGTCGTCGCCGACGTCGTCGCGGCGTAGAGGGTCGTCGACGTCGGGCCGCGTCGGGTGGGGTCGCCCACCCGGCGCGGGGCTCGGCGTTGGCGGACGGGTTGAGGCAGCATGGAGAGGTGATGGAGAGTTTCGACGCGTTGACCTCGCTGGTGGCCGGTGGTGGGGTGGTGGTGCTCAGCGGCGCCGGCCTGTCGACCGAGTCGGGAATTCCGGACTACCGGGGGCCCAGCGGGGTGGCGCGACGGCACACGCCGATGACGTTCCAGGCGTTCACCCGGGACCCCCTGGCCCGGCGGCGTTACTGGGCGCGTAGCCACCTGGGGTGGCGGTTGATCGCGGGCGCGGCGCCCAACGCCGGGCACCGGGCGGTGGCGGCGCTGCAACACGCTGGTCTGGTCGACACGGTGATCACTCAGAACGTCGACGGTCTGCACGGGGCGGCCGGCAGCCCGTCGGTGATCGAGTTGCACGGCCGCCTGGACGAGGTGACCTGCCTGGACTGCGGCAACCTGACCTCCCGGGAGGAGCTTGACCGGCGGCTGCGCGAGGCCAATCCGGACTTCGTGGCCCGCGTCGCCGCGGTCAACCCGGACGGTGATGTTGATCTCCCCGATGAGCAGGTGGCGGCGTTCCGGCCGGTGGACTGCGGGATCTGCGGCACCGGGATGTTGAAACCGGACGTGGTGTTCTTCGGCGAGACGGTGCCGCCGCAGCGGGTGTCGCGGTGTTTCGCCGCCGTGGGGCAGGCCCGGTCGTTGCTGGTGCTCGGGTCGTCGTTGACGGTCATGTCGGGGCGCCGGTTCGTGATTCGGGCCGCGAAACAGGGCATCCCGGTCGCGATCGTCAACCAGGGGCCGACCCGGGGTGACGGCCACGCCACCGTGTGCGTCGACGCCCCGTTGGGCGCGGTGTTGCCGCAGTTGGCCGCCCGGGTCGCCGCTGGAGCCCCGCTCAAGGTGTGACGGCAGGGCCCTGGGGCCCCGGGGGGAGGACATCCGCCGGAAACACCAACGCTGGTAGCGTTGAGCGCGCCGGTAACACCCACGTGGGAGAGACCGCCCGACAGCACGCAGGGCGGCGCCGAAGGGGCAAATCCTCCCCGGAACCTCTCAGGCAAAAGGACCTCGTGGGTAGGCACTGTGGAGTGCCCCTGTGGGTGCGACAGAGGGGGAGGCCGACACGTCGACCTCGCCCCGGGAGTGCCCCTGATGACCGTAGAGCAGTTCGCCACCCGTCACATCGGTCCCGGCCCCGACGATGAGCGTCGGATGCTGGAGGTCGTCGGTCACGACTCGATCGACGAGCTGATGGACGCCGCGATCCCCGAGGTGATCCGCTGGCACGGCACCCTCGACCTGCCCGACCCGGCCACCGAGGCCGAGACGATCGCCGAGCTGCGGGCCCTCGCGTCCCGCAACACCGTCGCCGTCTCCATGATCGGGTTGGGGTACCACGGCACGCACACCCCGGCGGTGATCCGCCGCAACGTGCTGGAGGACCCGGCCTGGTACACGGCGTACACGCCGTACCAGCCGGAGATCAGTCAGGGCCGCCTGGAGGCGCTGCTGAACTTCCAGACCATGGTCACCGACCTGACCGGCCTGACCACCGCGAACGCCTCGATGCTCGACGAGGGCACCGCGGCGGCGGAGGCGATGACCCTCGCGCGGCGGGCCTCCAAGAGCAAGAGCGCCGTGTACGTCGTCGACGCCGACGCGTTGCCGCAGACCATCGCGGTGATCACCAGCCGGGCCGAACCGCTCGGCATCGACGTGCGGGTCCTCGACGTCGAGCGTGACGAGTTGCCGGCGGAGTTCTTCGGTCTGCACCTGCAGTACCCGGGGGCGTCCGGGGCGGTGCGCGACCACGCGGGCCTGGTCGAGGCGGCGCACGCCGTCGGCGCCCTGGTGACCGTCGCGGCGGACCTGCTGGCGTTGACGCTGCTGCGCGCACCGGGGGAGATCGGCGCGGACATCGCCGCCGGCACCACCCAGCGTTTCGGCGTACCCATGGGCTTCGGTGGGCCGCACGCCGGTTACCTGGCGGTGCGGTCGGGCCTGGAGCGGATGCTGCCCGGGCGTCTCGTCGGGGTGTCCCGCGACGCGGACGGCAACCCGGCCTACCGGTTGGCGTTGCAGACCCGTGAGCAGCACATCCGGCGGGAGAAGGCGACCAGCAACATCTGCACCGCGCAGGTGCTGCTCGCGGTGATGGCCGGCATGTACGCCGTCTACCACGGCCCGGACGGGCTGCGGGACATCGCGACGCGTACCCATGCGATGGCGGCGCGGCTCGCGGCCGGGTTGCGCGCCGGTGGCGTGGACGTCGCGGACGTCGCGTTCTTCGACACCGTCACCGCGACAGTGCCGGGCGCGGCGGCGCAGGTCGTCGCGGCGGCCGCGCAGCGGGGGGTGAACCTGCGGCTGGTCGACGCCGACCGGGTGGGGGTGTCCTGCGACGAGACGACGACCGACGCGCACCTGCGGGAGGTGTGGGCGGCGTTCGGGGTGCCCGCGTTCGACGGGGCCGTGGACGCGGCCCTGCCGGTCGACCTGACGCGCGGCAGCGACTTCCTCACCCACCCGGTGTTCCGCAGCCACCACTCGGAGACGGCGATGCTGCGCTACCTGCGGCGGCTGTCGGACTTCGACTACGCCCTGGACCGGGGCATGATCCCGCTCGGGTCGTGCACGATGAAGCTGAACGCGACCACCGAGATGGAGCCGGTCAGCTGGGCGGAGTTCGCGAACATCCACCCGTTCGCGCCGGACGCGCAGACCGCCGGGTACCGGGAGATGATCGGTCAGCTGGAGTCGTGGCTGGCCGAGGTGACCGGCTACGACGCGGTGAGCGTGCAACCCAACGCCGGTTCGCAGGGGGAACTGGCCGGGTTGCTGGCGATCCGTTCGTACCACGCGTCGCGGGGCGAGACGCACCGCGACGTGTGCCTGATCCCGTCGTCGGCGCACGGCACGAACGCGGCGTCGGCGGTGATGGCCGGCATGCGGGTCGTGGTGGTGGCCTGTGACGACGACGGCAACGTCGACCTCGTCGACCTGGACGCGAAGATCGACAAGCACCGCGACGCGCTCGCCGCGATCATGGTGACGTACCCGTCGACGCACGGCGTGTACGAGACGGGCATCGCGTCGCTGTGCGCGAAGGTCCACGACGCCGGCGGGCAGGTGTACGTCGACGGGGCGAACCTCAACGCCCTGGTCGGGTTCGCCAAGCCCGGCAAGTTCGGCGCTGACGTGTCGCACCTCAACCTGCACAAGACGTTCTGCATCCCGCACGGCGGCGGTGGCCCCGGGGTGGGCCCTGTGGCGGTCCGCGCGCACCTGGCGCCGTTCCTGCCCGGTGACCCGCTGGGCGCGCACGCCGACGCCACGCCAGCGATCTCGGCGGCGAAGTACGGGTCGGCGGGCATCCTGCCGATCCCGTGGGCGTACCTGCGGATGATGGGCGCCGAGGGGCTGACCCGGGCCACCGGTGTGGCGGTCCTCGCGGCGAACTACGTGGCGGCGCGGCTGCGCGGGCACTTCCCGGTGCTGTACGCCGGCAACAAGGGCCTGGTGGCGCACGAGTGCATCCTCGACCTGCGGCCGTTGACGAAGGCGACCGGTGTGAGCGTCGACGACGTGGCGAAGCGGCTGATCGACTACGGCTTCCACGCGCCCACGATGTCGTTCCCGGTGGCGGGGACGCTGATGGTGGAGCCGACCGAGAGCGAGGACCTGGCCGAGCTGGACCGGTTCTGCGACGCGATGATCGCGATCCGCGCGGAGATCGAGCAGGTGGGTTCCGGGGTGTGGCCGGCGGGGGACAACCCCCTGGCGAACGCGCCGCACACCGCGGCGATGGTCAGCGGTGACGAGTGGTCGCACGCGTACCCGCGGTCGGTGGGCGCGTACCCGGCAGGGGTGGACCGGGCCGGGAAGTACTGGCCGCCGGTGCGGCGCATCGACGGCGCGTACGGCGACCGGAACCTGGTCTGCTCGTGCCCGTCGCCGGAGGCGTTCGAGGACTGACAACGCCGCAGCCGGTCGAGGACTGACGACGGCGCGCCGGGGCGGGCGGTACGGCCTGCCCCGGCAGCCGCTGCGACCTGGGCGGGGACGTCCCCTACCGGGGGACTAGCCTGGGTCGACGGCGGCTAAACGGTGACGCTGAGTGGTCGGTCAAGCCACGAGGGCGTGGCGGGCGGGGCCGCGGTGCGGTGCGATGCTGCTGCCGTCGGGGAGCAGCTCGCCGGTGTCCTCGAAGACGATGACACCGTTGCAGAGCAGGCTCCAGCCCTGCTCACGGAAGCAGGCGAGGACCCGCGCGGCTTCCCGGTCGGTAGCTTCAGCGGAGGGGCAGGTCGGTTGGTGCTGGCACATCGGGTTCTCCGGACTGTGGGGGCACTGTGTCATGGTTCACATGACCAGTGACGCACAGTACCAAGCGAAAGTGTCCAGCATCGAGCAGGTCCCCGCCTGGTGCCCGGGAAATCCACTGAACGGATGAGGAAGGTTGGACCGTACGGCGTGGAAACGCTCCCACAGAGGTTGGTCGATGCACCCGCCGCGCCGGCCGCGTGCCGGGGCGCGCTCACCGAACGCGCCCGCCTGCACTGGTCCCGCGGCGACGGCGGCGACCCCGCGGCCCTCGCCGAGGAGTTCCTCGCCGCGCACGGCCTGCCCCTGCACGACCTGACCCGACCCGCCACCGGGCCGCACGGCACCGGGGTCTGCGGCGCGGCGCTGTACCTGTCCGCCGCCGCTGGGGCGCTGCTGGCCGGCGTCCCCGCCGGGGCACCGGAGCCCGCGCCGACGCTGCCCGACCTCGCCGTCGTCGTCTACCAGCACGGCACCACCCGGGCACCCCGGCCCGGCCCGCCGCGACAGTGGTGGCTCGGTGAGTGGGTCGAGAGCTGGACCCCCGGCCAGCACGCCGCCGCCGTCGACGCGGTCCGCGCCGCCATCGGCCGCGGGGACGTCTACCAGAGCAACCTCGTGGGCCACGCCGCCGCCCCCTACACCGGCGACCCATTGCCCGCCCTGAGCCGCCTCGGCGCGCTCCCCGGCGCCCGCTACGGCGGCGTGCTCACCGGCGACGGCTGGGCCATCGGCTGCGCCTCCCCGGAAACCCTCGTCGAGGTCACCGACGGGCAGGTGATCACCCGACCGATCAAGGGCACCCGCCCGGCCACCGCCGCCGGCCGCGCCGAACTGCTCGCCAGCGCGAAGGAACGCGCCGAACACATCATGATCGTCGACCTGGAACGCAACGACCTCGCCCGCATCGCCCGCACCGGCACCGTCACCGTCGACGACCTGTTCGCCGTCCGCCGCTGGTGCGACCTGTGGCAGGCCGAGTCGACAGTGCGCGCCGCCGCCGCCGACGGCCTCGGCCTCGCCGACCTGCTGCGCGCCACCTGCCCCGGCGGCTCCGTCACCGGCGCCCCGAAACTCGCCGCCCTGACCCAGATCAGCGCCCTCGAACCCGTCGGGCGGGGCGCCAGCATGGGCGCGCTGGGCTGGGTGACCCCGGGCCACGTCGACCTCGGCCTGACCATCCGCACCGCCGCCGCCGACGGCCAGCGACTGCACACCTGGGCCGGCGGCGGCATCACCTGGGACAGCGACGCACGCGCCGAGGTCGCCGAGGCCGCCGCGAAGACCACCCCGATCCGCGCCACCCTGGCCGGGCGCTGACCCCGGCACCGCACGGCGATACGCTGTCTCCCATGACCATGCGGCCCATCCGGATCATCGGCGACCCTGTTCTGCGCACCGGATGCGAACCGGTCACCACCTTCGACGCGGAGTTGCGCGCCCTGGTCACCGACCTGATGGACACCCTGCTCGGCGCCCCCGGCCGCGCCGGCGTCGCCGCACCGCAGATCGGCGTCAGCGCCCAGGTGTTCGTCTACGACGCCGACGGGCACCGCGGCCACCTCATCAACCCCACCCTGGAGCTGTCCGACGAGCTCCAGGACGACGAGGAGGGCTGCCTGTCCATCCCCGGGCTGTACTTCCCGACCGTGCGGGCCCTGCACGCCACCGCCCACGGCGTCGACCAGCACGGCGAGCCGTTGACCATCGCCGGCAGCGGGTTCCTGGCCCGCGCCCTGCAACACGAGACCGACCACCTGGGCGGGAAGCTCTACGTCGACACCCTGCGCGGCGACACCCGCCGCCGGGCCCTGCGCGAGATCCGCGCCGGGCGCTTCGACTCACCCAGCCGCCGCGGCTAGGGCCTGTTTCATAAGGGCGGTCGAGCCGAGGCGGGGTCCGGGCGGCGATCCGGCAAGGCGCGGTTTTGTTCGGATACCGGTGTTGTATCCGGACGAAACCGCAACGCCGCCGGTCGTCGTCCGGGCCTGCCGCAGGCCGGCCAGTTCTTATGAAACAGGCCCTAGCGCCGTCAACGTCCACTCGTCGTAGTCGGCGACCCGGGTGAAACCCACCCGCTCGTACAGACGCACCGCTGCCACATTGTCCGCCTTCACGTTCAGCGTCACGTGCTCCACGCTCTCCCGCAGACGCGCGCACAACGCCGCCACCACCGACGCGCCCAGCCCTCGCCCCCGCCAGCGCGGATGCGTCGTGACGTTTCCCAGCGCCGCCACCCGGTACGCCGGCGAGAACACGTGCACCCCGGCCACCGCGACCACCGCACCCCCGTCGCGTATCCCCAGGTACTGCCCGGTCTGCATCATCCGCTCGTCGAACCAGTTGCCCGGGTACGCCTGCGCGTACAACGCACGCACCTGCGGCAGGTCCGCCGTGCCGAGCACCACGCCCGCCGGGGCGACAGTGCCCAGCCGCGCCGGGTCGGTCAACGCCATCCGGTGGTGCCGACCGCCGGAGGCCAACCGGAACGACCCGGAAAACGCGTCGGCCAGACCGGGGGAAAGGTGCGCGTACAGCCGCGCCGGCAGCACCGGCGCCACCTGCGCCAGCAACACCGACAACGCCGCGGTGTCCGCCGGCGCGGCGAACGCCAACAACGTCGGCAGGTCGCTCCCGTGGTACAGCAACGCGACCTGGTCATCGCGGCGGAACCACGACGTGTACGGCCAGAAGAAATCGTCCAGATCACCCAACTGGTAGGCGTGCAGCACCGGGTCACGCCCCAGCAACCGCGCCAGCACCACCCGGTCGTGCTCGGCCCGCACCGGCATCAGCGGGCCACCCACTGGTCATGGCCCAGCTTCGCGACCAACGCCACGACCACCACCAGCAGCACCACCCGCACGAACCCCGAGCCGCGGCGCAACGCCATCCGCGCCCCCAGCACCGCACCGGCGATGTTGCACACCGCCATGCCGGCGCCCAGCAGCCACCACACGTGCCCGGTCACCCCGAACACCACCAGCGCGCCCAGGTTCGTGCCGGCGTTGACGACCTTCGCCATCGCCGAGCCGTGCACGAAGTCCGCGCCGACCAGAGCGGTGAACGCCAACACCAGGAACGTGCCGGTGCCCGGGCCGATCAACCCGTCGTACAGGGCGATGCCCACCCCGGCCACCGCGATCACCGCCGCCACCCGCAGCGGGGTGCGCTTCGCAGGCGCCGCCACCACCCCCATCCGGGGACGCAGCAGCACGAACACCGCCACCGACACCAGCACCACCAACACCACCGGCCGGTACGCCGACGCCGGCACCGACCCGGCCAGCGCCGCGCCGACACCCGCGCTGAGCACCGCGAACCCCGCCGCCGGGCCCGCCACCCGCCAGTCCACCTTCGTCCGGCGGGCGTACGTCGCCGCCGCCGTGGCCGTACCGAAGATCGCGGCCAGCTTGTTCGTGCCCAGCGCGGTGGCCACCGGCAACCCCGGGGCGGCCACCAGCAAGGCCGGCAGCAGCAACAACCCGCCACCACCGACCACGGCATCGACCCACCCGGCCATCGCGGCGGCGGCCAGCAGGGTACTCAGAGTCACGGCGTCCACGGGCGGCAATTCTGCCCACCCGACGCGCCGCAGCGGCACCCGAGTGGCCAGCCTCACCGGGTCACCGACCCCGCGTACGCCGCAACCACACCCCCAACGCCCCGACCGCCACGAATACCAGCACCGAGCACAGCAACACCTTCACCACCCGGCAACCATGCCACGGGCACGTAAGGTGCAGGAGTGCGCCTGGCCACCTTCAACCTGCTGCACGGACGGTCCCTCACCGACGGGCTCGTCGACTCCGACCGGCTCGCCGCCGCCATCGGCGCCCTCGACGCCGACGTGCTCGCCCTGCAGGAGGTCGACCGCGACCAACGCCGCAGCGGCAACCTCGACCTCACCGCCATCGCCGCCCGCGCCCTCGACGCCCCCCACCACCGCTTCGCCGCCGCCGTCGTCGGCACCCCCGGCGAACAGTTCCGCCCGCTGCGCCACGACGACGACGGCCACGGCGAACCCTGCTACGGCATCGGGCTGATCAGCCGACACCCCGTCCGCAGCTGGCAGGTCACCCGACTCAAGCCGGCGCCCGTACGCTCACCGGTCTACGTGCCCGGCCCCCGCGGCGGTCTCATCCTGTTGCACGACGAACCCCGGGTGGTCCTCGCCGCCGTCCTGGACACCCCGCACGGCCCCCTCACCGTCGCCGCGACCCACCTGTCGTTCGTGCCCGGCTGGAACGCCCGCCAACTACGCCAGACCGTCCGCGCCCTGCGCGCCCTACCCGGGCCCCGCGTCCTGCTCGGCGACCTCAACCTGCCCGCCGGCGCGGCCCGGCTCATCTCCGGCTGGCACCCCCTGGGCCGCCGCCCCACCTACCCCTCCGGGCAGCCGCGGGTCCAACTCGACCACATCCTCGCCGACCGGCACGCCCTCTCCGCCCTCCCACCGGTACGCGCCGTCACCACGCCGGCGTCCACCATCTCCGACCACCGCCCCCTGCTGGTCGACCTCGGCTGAGCATCATCGCCAACCGGCCACATCGCGGCTCACCAATGTCTAGGGTGGGCTCACCGACACCACCGCCGTTGCGCCATCGCCACCCCCGACGATCACGGAGCTGACCATGAGCGACACGCCGGACACGATCGTGCTCATCCACGGATTCTGGGTGACCCCCCGCAGCTGGGAAAACTGGGTCACCCACTACCAGGACAAGGGCTTGCGGGTACTCACCCCCACCTACCCCGGTCTGGAAGGCGAGGTCGAGGCGATCAACGCCGACCCCAGCCCCCTGGAGACACTGACCGCGCCGCAGGTCATCGCGCACCTGTCCGAGGTGGTCGCCGCACTGCCCACGCCGCCGATCCTGATGGGCCACTCCGCCGGCGGGGCGTTCACCCAGGTGCTGCTCGACCGGGGGTACGGCGCCTCAGCCGTCGTGCTCAACTCGGCACCCACCGAAGGGGTCCGCAACATCCCCTTCTCGCAACTGCGCTCCACCTTCCCGGTGCTGCGCAACCCCGCCAACCGGCACCGCGCCGTCGGGTTCACCTTCGAGCAGTGGAACTACGCGTTCACCAACACCTTCGACGAGCAGGAAGCCCGCGCCCTGTACGAGCGCTACGCCATCCCCGCCGCCGGCGGCATCCTCTGGGACAGCGTCCTGGCCAACCTGCTGCCCGGCCCCCAGGACATCGCCGTCGACTACCACAACGAGCAGCGCGCGCCGCTGCTGTTCATCTCCGGCTCGGAAGACCACATCATGCCGCCCAGCGTGCAACGCGCGAACGCCGCGCTCTACCGGGGCGACACCATCACCGAGGTCGAGCTCTTCGAGGGGTACGCGCACCTGCTGCCCGCCCAGCAGGGCTGGCAGCGCATCGCCGACGTCGCCCTCGACTGGGCCCTGCGGCACGCCCGGTGAGCACCGCACACCAGGTGCGGATCACCCATATCGGCGGCCCCACCACGCTGATCGAGGTCGGCGGGTGGCGGCTGCTCACCGACCCCACGTTCGACCCACCCGGGCGGCGCTACACGTTCGGCTGGGGCACCTCGTCGCGCAAGCTCACCGGCCCGGCGATCCCCGCCGCCGACCTCGGGCCGGTCCACGCGGTCCTGCTCAGCCACGACCACCACGGCGACAACCTCGACGACGACGGCCGGGCGCTCCTCAACGGTGCGGGCGCGGTCCTCACCACCGTGCCCGGGGCACGCCGGCTCGGCCCCCACACCCGGGGCCTGCGCGCCGGGCAGAGCACCCGGCTCACGCACCCCCGACGACCCACGATCGAGGTGACCGCCACGCCGTGCCGGCACGGCCCGCCGCTGAGCGGCCCGATCGTCGGCACCGTCATCGGCTTCGCCCTGCGCTGGGTCGGGCAACAACACGGCGCGCTCTGGGTCACCGGCGACACCGTGCTGACCCGCCGGGTACGCCGAGTCGCCACCCGCATCGGGGTCGGCACGGTGCTGCTGCACCTGGGTGGGGTGCGATTCCCCGTCACCGGGCCGTTGCGCTACTCGATGACGGCCCGGCGAGCCGCGAAACTGTGCGCCGAGCTTCGGCCCCACACCGTGATCCCGGTGCACTACGAGGGCTGGCAGCACTTCCAGGAACCCCGCGAGGCCATCGAACGGGTGTTCACCGCCGCACCGCCTCCGGTGCGCGACAGCATCCACTGGCTCCCACCGGGCGAACCCACCACCATCGACGCCTGACACGGGCGGGGGAGCGGACCGCCGAGCCGCAAGATTCCCTCAAGATCATTGCATCGACGAACTCCGACGATCATGCTGGTCGATACGCGCCACGATCAACTCGTCGGAGGCCACATGAGACGCCAGCGACCCACCCTCATCGCCGTGTCCACCCTCATCGCCATCACCCTCACCACCGCAGCACCCACCCCCGCCACCGCCGCACCACCCGACCAGGTCACCGCCCTCACCGCCCACCAGGCCGACGGATACACCACCCTCGCCTGGCAACCCGTCGACGGCGCCACCGACTACCAGATCGAACGCACCCCCGTCGACGCCGACGGCGCCCCCACCGGCGCACCCACCATCGTCGGCATCTGGCGACCCAACCGCCAGATCAACCAACAGGCACCCACCTTCGCCGACGCCGGCTACAACCCCGGCGACACCTTCCAATGGCGCGTACGCGCCCGCACCGGCACCACCGAACAGCCCTACTCCGACCCGGTCACCGCCACCACCACCGCACCCTGGGGCAACCCCGACACCCCCGGCGAAGGCCTGCGCACCGGCTGGGAAACCACCCACGCCGCGCAATACACCAGCGACACCGACGAGTACGCCTACACCGCCGCCATCGACGCCCTCAGCGACCGCGTCCGCGTCGTCGAACTCGGCCGAACCGTGCAGAACCGACCCATCAACATGCTCGTCATCGGCCACCCCACCCCACCGGCCACCCCCGCGGCCGTCGCCGCCACCGCACCCGTGGCCATCAACTGCAACGTGCACGGCAACGAACCCGGCGACCGCGAAGCCTGCCTCATCATGGCCCGCCAACTCGCCTTCAGCACCGACCCCCGCATCACCGACCTGCTCAGCCACACCACCGTCCTGATCGTCCCCACCATCAACGGAGACGGCCGCGCCAACAACACCCGCGGCAACTCCACCGGCCAGGACCTCAACCGCGACTACTCCCTGATCCGCCAACCCGAGACCACCGCGTACATCACAATGGTCCGCGACTACCGACCCGTCGCCGGCTACGACGGCCACGAGTTCGGCAACTCCCGCGCCGGCGACCTACCGATGCTGCCCCCACGGCACCAGAACGTCGCCCAACCCATCTTCGACCAGTCCCAGGACATGATCGAAGGCCACATGTACGCCAAGGGCGCCGAAGCCGGCTGGTGGGCCTGCCCCTACGGCTGCGAAGGCGGCGGCAACGTCGGCCTCAGCGAGGAAACCATCCTGCGCAACACCCTCGGGCTCAAGAACGTCACCAACTCCCTGCTGGAACTGCGCAGCTCCGGCGGCCAGACCCGCCCCGACGAGGGCAACACCGCCAACAACCGACGCCGCAAGACCTACTCCGCCGTGTGGACGTTCCACCAGTTCCTCGACTACCACCGCGCCGACCGCGCCGACATCCTCAACTCCCGCGCCGAGGCCATCGAAACCCAGGCCGCCAACACCGGCCGACTCGTCTTCCGCGGCTCCCGCCCCATCCCCGCCCACCCGGCACCACACCCCGGCGACAGCCCACCACCACTCGACGCGCCCCCCGCCGACCTGATCCTCGACACCCCGCCCTGCGCCTACAAACTCACCGACGCGCAGTACAACGGCGCCCGCACCGACGGACCCGGCGGCGTCGGCACCACCGTCGCCCAGCGCATCGCCGCCCACGGCTGGAAGGTCATCACCATCGGCGACGACCACTACGTCCCCCTCAACCAACCCGAACGCGGCCTCATCCCGCTGCTCCTCGACCCCAAGGGCGTGGAGAAGCTGACCGACGGCGAACGCATCCACCCCACCCTCACCGGCCGCCGCAACGGACCCCTGGTCGTCAGCGGCTTCACCTGCGCCGACGACGCCACCATCAACGGCCCGGTCACCGTCCGGGCCGGCGCGGCGCTCGTCACGACCGCAACGACCATCAGCGGCCCCCTCACCGCCGCCGGCGCCGCCGGCGTCCTCCTCGCCGACAGCACCATCAACGGCCCGGTCCGCATCGCCAACACCACCGACACGATCTCCATCATCGACGCCACCATCGCCGGCCCCACCGACCTTTCCGGCAACACCACCGGCACCGACGCACCGGTGCTCGCCGGCACCACCATCCGCGGCCCTCTCAGCTGCACCGGCAACAACCCCACCCCGCACAACCTCGGCATCGCCAACACCGTCCACGGCCCCCGCACCACCCAGTGCGCCGCACTGTGACCGACGACTAGCCAACCGTCGTGCCGGCGGCGCGGGCCCAACGCCCCGCCGCCGGCACCCCACCACCCACCCCGCACCCGTGGAGGCCGCCGTGTCGCAACCCGCCACCCCACCACGCCACCCCCGACGGCTCCGCGGCCCGGACAACGCCCGACTGGCACTCGGCCTGCTCCTACCGACCCTGCTGCTCGCCGCCTGCACCGGCACCTCCGCGGCTCCCCGCACGGATACCGTGGCAGCGACCGCCGGACCGCAGGTCACCGGTCCACTCTGCGCCGCCCTGCCCACCGGCACCGAGCCGGGCAACCCGAGCTTCCTCGCCGGTCAACCCGTCGACCAGGCGCTGCGCTGGATCCCCACCCTCACCACGTTCGAAGCGGCCCTGCGCACCAGCGGCGTCCTCACCGACCTGCCAGCCGGCGTCACCGTCCTGGCGCCCTCCGACGACGCCTTCGCCGCCACCTTCTCCGAGGACAACTGGGACGACCTCATGACCCACCACACCGACCAACTCCGCACCCTGCTGAAAGCCCACCTCATCAGCGGAACCCACCCGATCGCCGACCTCGTCGACGCCGGCACCGCCACCACCCTCGACGGCGTCACCGTCACCGTCACCCACACCGGGCCCACCGCCCGCCTCGGCGACCGCGCCGACGCGGTCTGCGCCGACTACCAGGCCACCAACGCGCGCATCCACATCATCGACGCCGTCCTCGGCCCACTGCCGGTCACCGCCGACGGCACCGGCCACCGCGCACACTGACCACCCTCACCCGGGCGGCACCAGACCCGCCAGCGCGCGGTTGGTCCGGTTGGCCCGGACCGCGTCACGCTGCTGCCCGGCGGTCACCTCGATGTACGTCTGCGACGACGCCAACGACGCGTGCCCCAACAACCGCATGATCTCCGCCGCGCTCGCACCGTCCTCCGCCAACCGGGTCGCGAAGGTGTGCCGCAGCGCGTGCAGCCGCGCACCACGCGGCACCCGGTCACCGATGCCGGCCCGCCGGTAACACGACTCGACGAGATACTGAAGGCCACCACGGCGCAACGGCTCACCACGCCGATCCACCAGGAACGCCGAGTCGGGGCGTACCGACCGCGAACCGAAGCGCCGCGCCCGACTGTCCAGGTAGTCCAGCAGCACCCGGTCCAGATCCGCCTCGATCGGCACCACCCGAGGCCGCCCACCCTTGCCCGCCACCTCGACCCGCCGCTCACCGGGCCGACCGCCGAGCGAGTCGACGCGCAACGCCAACAGCTCCGACAGGCGCAGCCCCGCGCAGAGCGCCACCGCCAACACCGCCACGTCCCGCTCCGGCCACGGGTCGCGTTGCCGACCGTCGTCGCGCGCGACGGACGCGAGCAACACCTCGGGGGTGTCCGCGCCGCGCAACGGCTTCGGCTGGGGGAGTAGCGCCCGAGGACGCCCGACCGCCGGCATCGGGTTGCCCGCCACGAACCCGTCAGCGACCAGGAACGTGAAGAAACTGTTCCAGGTGGACCAGGCCCGATGCACCGACGCGGGCGCCCGGGGAGCGGCGAACCGGGCGAAGGCCGCCCGCATCACCCGGGGGGAGAGGTCGGTGATCAACAGCGTGTCCAGGGGGAGGGGAGGGGTGGCAGCCTCCGCGACCAGGGTGGCCACCGCGTGCAGATCCCTGCGGTACGCGGCCAGGGTGTGCGGGGAGGGCTTGCGGGTGGCCCGCGCGGTCAGGAACTCCTCGATCAGCACTGCGAGCGATTCGTCCTTTTTGTCATGCATAAGGGATATTATGCAGCATTTTCGGGTTTCCCGGAAGGGGACCGAGAGAGGGGAGGAGATGCCAGAACCACGGCGGTACGTCCTCACGGGAGCGCCCGGCGCCGGCAAGACAACCACGATCGAGGCGCTGCACCACAGGGGACACGTCACCGTCCGAGAAGCCGCCACCGACCTCATCGCCGAGAGGCAGGCACAGGGGTACGCCGAGCCGTGGCACGACAGCGACTTCGTCGACGCCGTCGTCGCGCTGCAACACCACCGGCAGGTCGGAGCCGACGCGCGTCAGCCGGTCCAGTTCTACGACCGGTCGCCGCTGTGCACCCTGGCACTGGCCCGCCATCTGGGCAGACCGATCGGCCCGGCGCTGACCGCCGAGGTGGACCGCATCATGCGTGAGCGCACCTACCAACGCCCGGTGTTCCTGATCAGCCCGCTGGGCTTCATCCGCCACACCGCGGCGCGCCGAATCAGCTACGCCGACGCGCTGGCCTTCGCCCGAGTGCACCAGGAGGTGTACGAGGAACACGGGCACCAGTTGGTCGATGTGCCAGCCGGACCGGTGCGGACACGGGTGGCCCTGATCGAGGAACACGTATCGTGCGCGACATGACGTCGCCCGGTGCCACCTGCCCCGAGTGTGGTCAACCCGGCACACCCACCGTGTACCGAGATCCGGACGATCCCATGGCCTGGGTCTGTCCCGAGGGGCACCGGTGGCGGGCGACCGACCGGCCCGGGTGGTCCCCATGGGCGACGCCCACCGCCGTCACCGCACCCCGCGACGCCAGTGACACCACAACCCGGACCGGCCCCGTCCAGGGCGACAAGGATGGGCGGAGCTGGCGGATCGGCACGGCCACCGACGTCGCCTGGCTCGCTGGGCGCACCACGCAGGGTTTCTCGGTCACCACCGCGATTCCGCCGGTGTTCGAGGCGTACGGCACGTTCCACCCGCCCGCCGGGGTCGGTCTCCACGCGCACGAACACGCGGTGATCGACGAACTGGCGGCGTGCACGCCCGCGCAACCCTGGTGGCTGGGCTTCCTCGACACCGGCGCCCACGACGTGGTCTTCCCGCACGTCCCGAGGGTGTCCCTCTACTGGGACTGGTCGTACGTGCTCGTCGAGGCCGGGCCGGAACAGGCCCTCAGTTGGCGGACCGGGCACATGCGCGGCGACGGGGCGCTGCCGGATCTGTTCTTCCCGGCGGATCGCTCCTGGCTGGTCTCGGCCCTGTGGGACGACACCTGGACCGACATCGGCGCCAGCGCGGCCGTGCTCGCGGGCCTGCGGCGCAACCCGCTGGTGAACGCGCGTCTCGTCGGGCAGGACGACGACGCGTGCCCACCCGGCCTGACCCGCGACTGACCCCGATCAGGGGACCCCCGGAACGCGCTACTTTACATAATGTGCATTATCGAATCGGGATTATCTGCGCGGCTGGCCGGTGGGCGGCCGATCAGAACTCCTCGGCGGCGGTGTCGGCCCACCTGGCCCAGGCGTCACGCCAGCGCTGGTCGACCGCCTCGCGCTCGTTGATGGGCGCGCCCTGTCGGGGCATGAGGTGTTGCCGTTCGCGCCAGGCGTGTTGAGCCGGCTGGCTGGACACACCTTCACCCACCCGGGTGCCGTACAGCAGGATCTCGTTGATGGCGCGGGCACGCAGCGTCGCGTGCTCCTGGAACCAGGTGGTGACGTCGGCGAGGCTGGTGACATGGGCGACGATGTCGCTGACCGCACGGTCGGCGTCGGGTTCGTCCTGATCGGCGAGTTGCCTCTGTCGGCGTACGGCGGCCTGCCAGAGTGTCGACCAGTACGGGGGCAGCTGCGGTGGTGCTCCCCCGTCGGCCATCCAGGCGTTGTGGTCCCGACGGGTGCGCAGTGCGGCGTCGATGAGCGCCCGGTGTGGTTCGCGGGCCAGGCCGGGCGGCAGGGCGACCGGTGCCGTGGGCGGTGTCTCCGCCAGACGTCTGCTGCCCAGTGCGTCGAGCAGTGGCGTGAGGTCGGTGACCGCGCCGAGGTGGACGGTGGCCGGGTGCCAGTCGCGGGCCGTCACGGTGATCTCGACACCATCGCGTTCGCAGCGGGTCGCCCACCACCGGTGGCCGGCTCGTACCGTGCGGCCGGGAACGGGCTGCTCGTCGACCAGGACAGTCGTGTCGCTCTCGGTCCATTCGACGTCGGAGAACCGGTCTCCGGCGAGTCGCATGTGGTGTTCGAGGTGCGTGCGTAACGGTCCGGCGTTGACCGGGAGGTCGGCCCAGCGGGCGGTGTCGACGGTCGCCCACGGTCCGGCGGTGGGGTCGCCGTGCACGATCCGGACGACGGTGATCGTGCTGTTGAAGGTTTCGGTGCCGGCGAAGCATTCTGTGGCCGGGCGGTCGGGGCCGGTGAGGGCAACGACCGGTGTCGCGCTGTCCAGCAGTTCCCGGCGGACGCGTTCGGTCTGTTGCACGAAGCGTTCGTCCGGGTCGGGCGACGGGTCGCGTCTCATCCCGGCCTCCTCGTCGGTACGGGGCTGTCCCCTGCTGCCGTTCATCATGGTGCCAGTGCGGTTGGTAGCGGGCGAGGTTGGGCCAAGGTGCTGGCCGGGCTGGGTGTGGCCCGGCCAGCAACCAGGGTCTCTTCCGCTCAGGTGATGGTGGTGGAGGTGGTGGGCGAGTACGAGTAGCAGAGCCAGCCGTTCGCGGTGATCGTGAAGCTGCCCCAGGTGACGGTGGCGTTCGCCCAGCCGCGGGTCAGGTTCAGGGTGCGGGCCTTGGCGGCCCAGCCGAGGCCGAGGCCCGAGTAGTAGCCGTCGTACTCGTCGTAGTTCTGGGTGGAGTAACCGCCGTTGTCGGCGATTTCGACGTGCCAGTGAATGTCCCACGGGCCGCCGGAGTCGTGCACGAGAGTCATGCCGGTGGTCAGTACGGCACGACCGCCGCCTCTCGGGTCGAGGCCGACCCAGGAGGTGCCGCAGTCACCCGTTGCCTGGCCGTAGCTGTTGGTCGAGAAGGAGCTGCCCTTCTTGAGAACGCCCTGTTGGGGCACGTAGCTGCCTTTGGTGGCTGCCTCTGCCTTGTCGGCGGGCACCGAGGCCTGGGATCCGTCGGGCAGGGTCACGATCCGGTGCCCGTGGGCGTTGGCGACCTCGGCGTCGAAGCCGACCAGGGCCATGCCCAGTGTCGCGGTGGAGGCGGTGGAGGTCGGTGCGGCGGCGTTCGCCGGGATGGAGGTCAGACCGGAGGCCGCCAGCGCGAGAGCCAGCAGTGCCGCCGCAGAGATGGACCTGCGGCGCGCGTTTGTACGCGTCATTCAGTTCTCCCCGTGTTGGTTGGTGCCGCTCCCCGTATTGATTGGCACCGCAGAGAACATTAATCGATGTGAATGGGCGTGGACAAGGCCCGCTCCCCCAGTTCGGGCTGTCAGGCGTGCGTGCGGCGCAGCCAGTCCTGGGTGAGCGATCGCAGCAGGGCGGGTTGTTCGTACGGCAGGTAGTGCCCGGCCGCGTCGATCACGGTGTAGGTGCCGCGGGGATAGTGGCGCATGGCGCGGAACTGGTCGGCGTACCCGACGATATGGTCCTGTCGGCCGGTGATGACGCTGACCGGGCCGTCGAAGGTGACGTCGGCGTCCTCGTCGGGTAGCGCGTAGCCGGGGCCGCTCTGCAACTCCTGTTGGAATGTCGCGTCGCCGGGGCCGCCGGAGTTCAGTGCCGCGAGCACCGTCGCGACGACGGCTGGGGTGCGGTGGCCCAGGGCGGCGTCGAGGTGCGCGTGCAGGGCGGTGGGGGCGGCGGCGAGCCAGCCGGTGGGCGCTTCGAGCGGTGGTTCGTCGGGCAGGTTCCGGCTGTGACGGGCGATGGTGACGCCGGGGCAGACGAGGAGCAGCCCGCGGACGAGGTCGGGTCGTTGGCGGGCGATGCCGGCGGCCAGGTACGCGCCGTAGGAGCCACCGACGAGCAGGGCTGGCGTGTCGAGGTGGTGGTCGAGCCAGGCGCAGACGGTGTCCAGCACCGCCTGGGAGGTGGGTGGGCAGTGTGCGGGGGTGTCTCCGTGGCCGGGCAGGTCCAGGTAGATCTCTCGTAGGCCCGCGCCTGCCAGGGCGGGGCTGTAGGCGGTGGCCGTGGCGGTGCGGCTCATGCTGAACATGGGTAGGCACACCACCGCTGGTCCGGTGTCTGCTGATTGGTCGTACGCCAGGTGCATGGAGGAGTCCTCGCTGGAGTTTGGCCGTGTGCTCCAACGTCTCATGATTGGCGGGGTGAGCAGGGACGCCGGGCCGGCGGGTGAAAGCCGTGTGCGGCATCGACGTCGGCTGTCTACAGTGGTGCGCTCTGGCCACTGCGCGTTCATCGCGAACGGTGGGGCCGCATCACCACGGGGGAACACCTTGACGAGTAAGCCTGTCCGTATTGTCGTTGGCCTGGTCGCGACCGTCGGCCTCGTTGTGGGCTGCCAGCCTGCCGAGAAGGAGAGCGCGGGGGCTGGCGCGCCGTCGCCGACCGGGGCGCCCAGCCCGACCGTCGACGTGGCGGCGAACAGCAAGCAGGTCTGCGACGCCAGTCTCGATTATGTCAAGAAGCACTACGTGGCGATGGCCGACGATGCGATCGCCGCCATCGACAAGCCGGTCAGCGCCAAGGAGGCGGGCGCGAAGGTCCGTGGCCACTACACGGCACTGTTGCAGGACCTCCGGACGGCGGCGCCGACCGCTGCCGATCCGCAGGTGCGCACCGCGTTGGAGACCCTGGCTGCGGGCGTGGAGAAGCACCTGGCCAGTCCGAAGGCCACCGAGGTCGAGGCGCCGGATCTCGACCCGCCGCTGAAGGCGTTGGACACCGCCTGCGGTCGCTGATCGTCGTGGGCACCGGCCGGGTCGGCCGGTGCCCACTGTCAACGGGTACGGCTCAGATCCAGGGCACCTGCGGGGACGGGTAGAAGTTGACCTGTTGCAGTCTCCAGCGGGGTGCCTGCTCCCCCAGCCGGGTCCGGAACGATTCCCAGTCGTGGCTGGCGGTGGTGGACCAGCCGAGTTCGGCGATCGCGGGTAGGCGGGGGAAGGCCATGTATTCGATGTCGTCCAGGGTGCGCAGCGTCTCGGACCACAGCGGGGCCTCGACGCCGAGGATGGCGTTCTCGCCGACGCCGGTGACCCGGGTGGCGGGGTCCCAGCCGTACGCGTCGGACACCTCGATCAGGCCGGCCCAGCGCAGGCCGAGGCGGGTGTTGGCGTCGTACTTCATGTCCAGGTAGGTCTTGTTCGCCGGCGACATGATTACCTTGTTGCCGCGGGCGGCGGCCGCGGCGAGGCTGGCGTTGGTGGTGCCGGTGCCCCAGAACTGGGCGACGACGTCGGTGGACGGGTCGGCCTGGGTGATCTCGTTCCATCCGGAGGCGCGCTTGCCGTACTTGGCGACCAGGGGCAGGACCCGGTTCATGAAGGTGCGGTAGTCCTCGTCGGTGGTGGCGTGGGCTTCGTCGCCGCCGATGTGCAGGAATGGTCCGGGGGTGATGGCGGCGAGTTCGCGGATGACGTCCTCGACGAAGCGGTAGGTGAGTTCGTCGTTGATGCAGAGGGAGCTGTAGCCGACCGCGATGTCGGTGCGCGGGGGTGGTGCGACGCCGTCGCAGTTGAGTTCGGGGTATGTCGACTGGGCGGCGTTGGTGTGCCCGGGCATGTCGATCTCGGGGATGATCGTGATGTGTCGTGCGGCGGCGTAGGCGACGACGGCCTGGTAGTCGGCTTTGGTGAGGTATCCGGGGCCGACGCCGTCGACTCCGGTGCCGGGTCCGCCGCCGACGGTGGTGAGGCGGGGCCAGGAGTCGATCTGGATGCGCCAGCCCTGGTCGTCGGTGAGGTGCAGGTGCAGGTAGTTGATTTTGTACTGGCTGAGCAGGTCCACGTAGGCGGTGATGTCGTCGACGGTGTGGAAGTGCCGGGCGAGGTCGAGCATCGCGCCCCGGTAGGCGAAGCGTGGGTAGTCGACGATTCGTCCGCCGGGGACCGTCCAGGTGATCCGCTGCCGGTCGGGTGCCTCGATGTCGGCGGGGAGCAGTTGGCGCAGGGTCTGGGTGCCGGCGAAGAGTCCGGCGGGGGTGTTGGCGCGGATCGTCACGCCGCGGCGGGTGACGTCGAGTTGGTAGCCCTGCTGGCCGATGCGGGTGTCGGCGTCCCCGATGAGCAGGGCGATCTCGGGTAGCGGGGTGGAGCGGACGGGCAGGACGGGCAGGGGGTGGCCGGTGGCGGGGCGCAGTGTCGTGGCGAGTTGGTGGCCGATGCGCCGGGCGGCGGCCGAGCCGGGGGTGGTGCGGATGACGGTCAGGGGGCTGATCCGGAACGCGTTGTGCGCGTCGGGGCGGGTTTCGACCGGTGCGGGGATGACGTCGCTGAGGTGTCGGGCTGGTGTGGGGGCCGCCGCGGCGGGCGCGGGGGTGGCGGGCAGGGTGAGTGGTAGCGCGAGTGCGGCTATGGCCAGCAGCCGTGTGGTGGTGTGTCGGCGACGCACGGTACCTCCAGGCCTCGTCATGATCGACATTCGTCGATGAGAGATGAGAATCGCAGGCTACCGGCGTTCCGCCTGTACTGTAAACCTTCCTTAACATAAGGGATCGTCGAGCCGGTGCTGTCGCCGACCTCACGTACGTCGCACGCTGGGAATTCCTGGAGCGGGTCGTGGGGTTGTCCGTTCGGAAGATCAGGTTCGGATGATCGAATGGAAGTGCCATGCACATGCGCTCAGACGCGGTAGTGCTGTTCGGCGTCACGGGAGACCTCGTCTCGAAGAAGCTGTTCCCGGCGCTGTACGAGCTGACCCGGCGCGACCGCCTCGACGTTCCGGTGATCGGCGTGGCCCGCTCCCCCTGGGATGATCAGCAACTGGTCACCATGGCCCGCAAGTCGGTCACCGAAGCTCATGACGAGACCGACGACGAGATCTTCGATCGGCTGGCGGACAACCTTTCCATGATCTCCGGCAACTACGCGGACCCGACGACGTACCAGCGGCTGGCTGAGCGGCTGCGCGACGCCGAGCGGCCGGTGTTCTACCTGGCGATCCCTCCGGCGGTGTTCGGCTCCGTCGTCGAGGGCCTGGCGGCCGTGGGTCTGGCCGACCGGGGTCGGGTGATCGTGGAGAAGCCGTTCGGGCGTGACCTGGAGTCCTCCCGCGAGCTGGACCGCACGCTCGGCGCGGCCTTCGCCCCGGAGCGGGTGTTCCGCATCGACCACTACCTGGGCAAGGAAGCCGTCGAGGGCCTCTACGCCTTCCGGTTCGCCAACCGGCTGTTCGAGCCGCTGTGGAACAACGAGCACATCGACAACATCCAGGTGACCCTCGCCGAGGGTTTCGGCACCCAGGGCCGGGCCGGGTTCTACGACACGGTGGGCGCGACCCGGGATGTGCTGCAGAACCACATCCTCCAGGTCGTCGCCCTCATCGCGATGGAGGCGCCCGCCAGCGATGACACCACCGCGTTCCGGGAGGCGGAGGCCGCGGTGCTGCGGCAGGTCGCGCCGCTGTCGCCGGAGTCCACCGTCCGGGGGCAGTACGCCGGCTACCTCGACGAGCCGGGCGTGGCACCCGACTCGAACACGGAGACGTTCGTGGCGACCCGGTTGACCGTCGACTCCCTCCGCTGGGCGGGCGTGCCCTTCTACCTGCGCACCGGTAAGTCCCTCCCGGGCACGGCGACCGAGGTCGTGGTCGAGTTCAAGCAGCCCCAGCGCTCGCTGATCCCTGCCGAGCGGGGCACGGCGAGGGCCGCGAACCTGTTGCGGTTCCGCCTCGGGCGCGGTGACGGCATCACCATGTCGATCCAGGCGAAGAGCCCCGGTGCCGAGGTGGCGAGCCGCCCGGTGGACCTGTCCGTCGACTTCGGTTCGGCTCTCGGTCGTCGGCAGGAGGCGTACGAGCGGCTGCTCGACGACGCGATGGACGGGCAGCACCTGCGCTTCGCGCGTGCCGAGACGATCGAGCAGGAGTGGCGCATCGTCGAGCCGATCCTGGATCTGCCGGCGGCGGTGCAGTCGTACGAGAAGGGCAGCTGGGGTCCGGCGGACGCCGACGCGTTGGCTGGCGGCTGGCACCTCCCGGAGCTGCGGTAGTCGCGGCCCCGGCCGGGCGGGCGCTGACTGACCGCTCAGCTCAGCGGAACGACCGTCCGGCGACGGTGAGGTTTGCCGCTCACGAGTGGTGTGGGCACGTTGGGGGCGACGTTTCTCGTCCTCATCGGAGAGGAAGCAGCGCATGCTTTCCGCACTCGATCGTCGGCACACCGTCGCGCCACCCGGCTACAGCCGGTGGCTCATCCCCCCGGCGGCGTTGGCCATCCACCTCTGCATCGGTCAGGTCTACGCGACCAGCGTCTACAAGAACTCGCTGATCGCCCACTTCGACACCAGCCAGACGGCGATCGGGGTGATCTTCAGCATCGCGATCGTGATGCTCGGATTGTCCGCCGCGGTCGCCGGGACCTGGGTGGAGGCGAACGGGCCGCGCAAGGCCATGTTCGTCTCGGCCTGCTTCTGGGCGGCCGGTTTCCTGGTGGGCTCGCTGGGCATCGCCACGAAGCAGCTGTGGCTGCTGTACCTGGGCTACGGGCTGCTCGGCGGCATCGGGCTAGGCATCGGCTACATCTCCCCCGTCTCCACCCTGATCAAGTGGTTCCCGGACCGGCCGGGCCTGGCCACCGGGTTGGCGATCATGGGGTTCGGTGGTGGGGCGATGGTCGCCTCTCCCCTGTCGCGGCAACTGTTGTCGTTCTACGACGCCGGCTACGACCCGGCCAACGCGGGGTCGACCGCGTCGGGCAGCGCCCTGGTGTGGCTGTTCGTGACGCTCGGCCTGGGCTACTTCGTGATCATGATGTTCGGGGTGGCGAACGTCCGGGTGCCGGCGCAGGATTGGCGGCCGGCCGGCTTCGACCCGTCCAGCGTGGCGGCGAAGCCGCTGGTCACCACGGCGAACGTGTCGGCGGCGAACGCGGTGAAGACCCGCTCCTTCTGGCTGCTGTGGGTCGTCCTGTTCTGCAACGTGACCGCCGGCATCGGCATCCTGGAACAGGCCAGCCCGATGATCCAGGACTTCTTCCGCGACAACGGCACCTCGGCGGTGACCGTCGCGGCGGCCGGCGGGTTCGTGGGTCTGCTGTCGCTGTTCAACATGGCCGGCCGGTTCGTGTGGTCGTCCACCTCGGACCTCATCGGCCGCAAACCGATCTACCTGGTGTACCTCGGTGTCGGCATGGTGCTGTACGCGCTGCTGGCGCTCGTCGGGCAGACCTCGACGGCCCTGTTCGTGCTGCTGGCCTGCGTGATCCTGTCGTTCTACGGCGGTGGGTTCGCGACAGTGCCGGCGTACCTGCGGGACCTGTTCGGCACCTTCCAGGTTGGCGCGATCCACGGTCGGTTGCTGACCGCCTGGTCGGCGGCCGGGATCGCCGGTCCGCTGATCGTCAACGGGTTCCTCGACGCGCAGGGTGAGCCGGGCTCGCTGACGGCCGCGGCGTACCGCCCGGCGCTGTTCACGATGGTGGGGGTGCTGGCCGTGGGCTTCCTGGCGAACCTGCTGGTACGGCCGGTGCCACAGCGCTACCACGAACCGGCGGCGGAGCAGGACGCACATCAGGATCGGGACGTGGACGAGGACACGACGGCGCAGAGGAGCGGTACGCGATGAGTGAGGACAGCCGACCCGGGCAGCAGGCCCGGTTGTGGATCTCCTGGTTGGTGGTGGCGGCGCTGCTCGGCTACGGGGTAGCGCAGACCGTGGTGACCGCGGCGAAGCTGTTCACCCACTGAACCGGATCCGGCGGTCTCCGACCGGCGTGAACGCCCGACGGAGGCCGCCGGAGACGCGTGGTCAGAGGCCGCCGGAGACGCGCAGCACGGTCCCGGTGGCGTACGAGGCGTCCGGGCCGAGCAGCCAGGCGATCGCGGCGGCGATCTCGTCGGGTTCGCCGGCGCGGCCCAGCGGAATGCGACCGACGGCGGACTCGGCGCGGTCGGGCACCCCGGAGTCGGCGTGGATGTCGGTGCGCACGATGCCGGGGGCCACCGCGTTGACCCGGATGCCCTTCGGGGCGAGTTCCTTGGCCAGGCCGACGGTGAGGGTGTCGGTGGCGGCCTTCACGGCGGCGTAGTGCACGTACTCCCCCGGACTGCCGAGGGTCGCGGCCGCCGAGGAGACGTTGACGATCGCCCCGCCGTCGGTGAGCCGCCGGGCGGCCTGCTGGGCGCAGAGGACGTAGCCGACGAGGTTGACGTCGACGACCCGGCGCAGGTCGTCGACGCGCAGCTCGGTGAAGGGCCCAATCAGGCTGGTGACGCCGGCGTTGTTGACCAGGCCGGTGAGCGGGCCGAGTTGGGCGGCAGCGTCGAACAGGGCGTGCACCTGCTCGGGGTCGGTGGTGTCGGCGCGTACCGCGACGGCCTGGGCGCCGGCGGCCCGCAGGTCGGCCAGGACGGCGGTGGCGGCGGCCTCGTCGCGGCGGTAGCACAGGGCGACGTGGTGACCGGCGCCGGCGAGCCGGCGGGCGGTGGCCGCGCCGATGCCCCGGCCGCCGCCGGTGATGACGGTGACGGGTGCCACGGTGCCTCCCGGCGGGTCTGACGGCTGCGCGATGGACGTGCCGACGCTACCGTGACCGGCGCGGGTCGGTCGTCGAGAGGAGCGTCACATGCAGCGGGCGTTGGTGCTCGGCGGCGGCGGGGTGACCGGGGTGGCCTGGGAGTTGGGGCTGCTGGCCGGGTTGGTCGAGCGGGGCGTGCCGGTCACCGAGGCTGACCTGGTGGTGGGCACGTCGGCGGGTTCGTTGGTCGGCGCGCAGGTGTGCTCCGGGTCGCCCGTGGAGCGTTTCTACGCCGAGCAGTTGGCGCCGCCGTCGAGTGAGCTGGCGGCACGGTTGGGCTTCGCGACGCTGGCGCGGCTGATCTGGGCCGGTGGTCGGACCCGCGACGCGGTGCGCTCGCGGGCGCGGATCGGGGCGATGGCGGTGGCGGCGCGTACCCAGTCGGAGGCGTCGCGGCGCGCGGTCATCGAGGCCCGTCTGCCGGAGCGGGAGTGGCCGCAGCGGCGGCTGCTGATCACGGCGGTGGACGCGTCGTCCGGTGAGTTCGTGGTGTTCGACAGTGACAGCGGGGTGTCCCTGGTGGACGCGGTGGGCGCGAGTTGCGCGGTGCCCGGGGTGTGGCCGCCGGTGACGATCGGCGGGCGCCGTTTCGTCGACGGTGGGATGCGCTCGAGCGTGAACGCGGACCTGGCGGCGGACGCGCGCAGGGTGCTGGTGCTCGCGCCGACGTCGGCGGCGTTCGGGCCGATGCCACGGCTGTCGGCGCAGGTGGACGCGTTGCGGGCGGCCGGGTCGCGGGTCGTGGTGCTGACCCCGGACGCGGCGGCGCGTACGGCGATCGGCCGCAACGTGCTGGACCCGGCGCGGCGGGCGGGCGCGGCGCGGGCCGGGCGGGCCCAGGCCGACGTGGTGGCCGACGAGGTGGCGGCGCTCTGGGAGTGATCGCTTACGCTCACCGCGCGGTCGATCAGACGACGGAGGTGCGCGGTGGCGGGTGTGGGTGTCGGCGACGAGGTGCAGGATTTCGAGCTGCCGGATGAGACGGGCACGCCGCGGCGGCTGTCGGAGTTCCTGGCGGGCGGGCCGGTGGTGCTGTTCTTCTACCCGGCGGCGATGACCCGGGGCTGCACGGCGGAGAGCTGCCACTTCCGCGACCTCGCTGCGGAGTTCACGGCGCTGGGGGCGTCGCGGGTGGGCATCAGCCGCGACCCGGTGGCGAAGCAGGCCGAGTTCTCGAAGCTGCACGGCTTCGACTATCCGCTGCTGTCGGACGCCGACGGCGCGGTGGCGCAGCAGTTCGGGGTCAAGCGGCGGGTGCCGTTGGGGCCGTTGAGCATGAAGCGGATGACGTTCGTGATCGGCGCCGACCGGCGGGTCATCGAGGTGATCCACAGTGAGGTCAGCATGAACGACCACGCGGACCGGGCGCTGCGGGCGCTGGGAGGCTGAGCGGGGTGTGAACCCCGTGCGGCGGGTGTCGCAGCCGGCTGGTATCAAGACAGCAATCAAACAGGTGTACGGAAGAGGGTTGTGATGGATGCCGGCCAGGGTTTGTCCACTAGCGAGGTGCAGAGCATCCGGGAGGCGTTGGCGGCCGGGCGCAAACCGCGGGTGGTGTTCACCGCGGCGGCGGGGCAGATCGCCGGTCAGGTCGGTCAGGTGATCGAGCTGACCGACCCCGAGGTGTCCGACGAGTTCGTGGTGGTGCGTTTCGGTCGCGACGAGTTGCCGTTCTCCCCCGCCGACCTGGCGGTGGCACCCAAGGGCGTCACGCGTCGGGTGGTGGAGCCGAAGCCGGAGCCCGAGCCGGAGCCGCCCGCGGTGGCCGCGCCGGAGTTCGTGTTGGACACGCCGCGGGTGCCCGCGCAGCGACAGGAGGAGCCGAAGGTGGAGCAGACGGAGAAGCCGCCGGCGCGGCGGGCGGTCAAGGCCGTCAAGCCGAAGGGCCCCGCGGGTCTCACCGTCACCCTGGCGTACGCCGACGGTGAGTGGACCGTCGCGGCGCAGCAGGGCAGCAAGGCCCTGGCGAAGCCGTACGTGGTGAAGCCGGCGGAGGCGTTGAAGATGGTGGCCCTGGTCGACGTGCCGGGGGTGCAGGAGGCGGTGGAGCAGATCCTCGGCACCGAGCGGGCCGAGGCGGAGCAGCAGGCCGAGAAGCTGCGCGCCGAGTTGGCCGAGATCGAGGCCCGGCTGGCGGAGCTGCGCGAGGCCCGCTGAGGCGGGTCAGCGCTGGCTGTGGTGGCGCAGCAGCCGGGTGAGCAGGCGCGTCAGCTGCTCGCGTTCGGTGGTGGACAGCGGGGCGAGCAGGTCGTCCTGGACGCGATCCAGGGTCGCGCCCATGCGGCGGGCCTCGTCGGCGCCGGCGTCGGTGACGCTGATGACGTTGCGGCGGCGATCGGCCGGGTCGGGGGCACGCACCACGAGCCCTCGGCCGGCCAGGTCGTTGATGGCGGCCACCACATCGCTGCGGTCGATGCCGCAGCGCCGGCCGAGGTCGGCCTGGCTCGCTGGCCCGTCCTCGGCCAGGCTGGCGAGCAGTCGGTAGTGGTAGCCGCGTAGGTCGTGCGCGGCGAAGCCCTCGCTGAGCAGGCGGGTGGCGTGGCTGGCGGTCTGGTTGAGCAGCCAGGTCCCGGTGGTGCTGAGCCCGGCGGGTGACTGCGGGGCCGCGTTGTCCATGGGTTGCAGCCTACCAGGAATCGTTGGCGCGACCCACGATCGGATGTTACGTTGGTCCGGCCAACGTTGGTTAAGCCAACGTATCGAAGGAGGCGTCATGTCCACAGTCCCCACCCTCAACGGTCAGGTCATCGGCCAGGCCCACTACGCCACCCGGGCACTGCTCGAACGAGCCGCCGCTCCCCTCGGCGTCAAGTTCAACCAGGTGCTCGCCCTCAACGTTCTCGCCAACGGCCCGACCGAACCGGCACAACTGACGCAGCGCATCACCAGCACCCTCAAGGTTGACGAGCGGGAGGTGCAGCGGGTGCTCACCACCCTCGTCGACGCGAACCTCGCCCAGGTCGACCACGACGCCGACACACCGCGGCTGCTGCTCACCGACGCCGGCCACGCCGTGCAGGCCCGGATCGCCGACGCTGTCGCGGACATCAGTGCCCGCCTCTACGCGGACATCCCCACCGACGAGGCGAGCGCCGCCGCCCGGGCGCTCACAGTGGTCACCCAGCGCGCCAACGCCGAACTGGCCGCGACCCCGACCTGACGGACATGAGCCCGCCGGGCGCGATACCGACGGGGTGCGGGCCCGGTCGGGTCAGAAGTAGTCGAGCAGTTGCGCCGGACCTCCGACGCCCAGCAGGTCCAGGGCGGCCGGGTCGGCGTCACCAGCACAGCGCAGCAGGCCGGCCTGCGCGACCGACCGGGCGTGGGCGGCCCCGGCGTACAGCAACGCGAAACCCCGGACGTCCAGCCGCAGACCCGCCTCGCCGTCGACGCGGGTCAGCTCGGCGGCACCGTCGGCGACCGCCAACCGCCAGGTGCCGGTGTTCCAGTCGGCGAGCGGGTCGGTGAGGTGGAAGTCGACGGCGCCCCGGGCGTGGGCGGGCCAGCCCCGTGCGCGCACCGCCCGGGCCACGTCCACCGGCCGGTGCATCCACAGGTCCCGCTCGTGCTCGCGGGCCGACTCCAACGGCAGCTGGACGCTGACCGCGTCACCGTCGAGTGGGCACAGTCGCACTGTCGGCGCGACGCTGGCCCAACTGCCGAGCACCCCGACGAGTTCCCGGGCGGCCTCGGCGGTGACCGCTAGGGCCTCGTCGACGGTGAGCACCGAGTCGGCCCCGTAGCCCCGACCCCGCTGCCAGGTGGCGTAGCCGACCAGCTCACCGTCGGCCTCCACGAGGGTGACCCCGTCGCCGGGCAGGCCGCGGTCGGCGGCGTCGAACAGTTCACCCCGGCGGGTCAGCATGCCGTTGCGGTGCCGGCTGACCCGCTCGTACAGGGCGTCGACGGCTGGCAGGTCGGCGGGCGTGCCGGCCCGGACGGTGAGGTGCGACGCGGGCCGGTGCCGGGGCAGCGCGGCGGTGGCCAGGTCGACGGTGCGCAGCACCCCGGCCGCCTCCCACCCGCAGGCCCGGTAGGGGGCGGCGACGGTCGGGTAGAGCGCGCTGATCGCCGCCCCACGGTCGCGGGCGCCGCGCAGCAGCGCGGTGAGCAGGGCGCGAGCCACACCCCGACCCCGAGCCTCGGGCGGGACGGCCACGCCGGCCACGTCGGCGGCCGGCACCGCCCGCCCGGACCACCACTGGTCGTGGTGCAGGTCGACGGCCTTACCGACGAGCCGACCGGCGTCGTCGAACGCGCCGTAACGGGTCAGGCCGGCGGGCGTGGCGGTGGTTTGCGTGGGCCGCTGCGGGTCGGAGCCGAACGCGAACCGGCCCAACTCCCAGGCGGCGTCGAGGTCGTCAGTGCTGAGTTCACGAACGTGCACGGTGGCGGGCATCGGCACACCGTAGCGGGACGGCCTCCCGGCGACCGCCGATTTTTTGCGGCCAGTATCCCGCCGTCCCCCGCCTCCCCCCACCCGGTCGATCATGGAGTTGTGGTGGGCGCCAAAGCACGTCTCACCGAGCCAAACCCGGCACCACAACTGCATGATCGACCGGGAAGGGCCGCGATCTTGCAGTTGCTGCACCGACGTAGGGGGCATTCCGCGCATCCCGGCAACCGGAACTGCAAGACCGGCGGGGCGCGGGCGCGGGGCGCGGGCATGGGGGTGTCAGGTGGGAGGGTCTTTTCTCAGGCCGAATGCGTCCAGCACCTCGATGAGCACCTGCTGGTCGTGCTTGAGCTGCGGAACGTACTCGGTGATCCCCACCCCGACCACCTGGTGGTGGGCGCGCAGGGCGGTCAGCGACAGTGCCAAGGCGGTGGGGGTCAGGCCGCCGGGGGTGGGCACCGCCACGGCAGGCAACGCGGACGGGTCCAGCACGTCCAGGTCCAGGTGCACGTAGACAGCGGCGCCGGGTGGGGGCAGCTCGGTCAGCCGGGTGGGCTGCGCGCCCAGCGCTGCGCAGTCCAGTACCGTCAGGTCGTGCCGGTGCGCGTACTCGACCTCGGCGGGGTCGAGATCCCGGACCCCGGCCAGCGCGACCTGCCCCGGCGTGAGGCAACCAGGTGCCGGCAGCGTGCCGTCCGCGTCCGCGTCGAGCAGCAGACGCAGGGGCATGCCGTGCGCCGTCCCGCTCGGCGAGCTCGCGGGTGTGTTGAGGTCACCGTGCGCGTCGATCCAGAGCACGAACAGCCGCTGCGCGTAGTGGCCCGCGAGGTGGGCCACCGACGCGACCTCGACCGCGCAGTCCCCGCCCAACGTCAGCAGCCGCCGCGGGCGGTGCCGCCCGAGCACGTCCCGGTGGGCGCGGTACGCGTCGACGACTGCGGCGCGGTGGCGGACGCCCTTCTCCCGCTCCGACCCGCCGGCCGGGACCGGCACGGTGACCCGCCGCGCCCCCGGCGCGGTCAGGGCGCCCAACACGGCCGCACCGTCGCGCACCCGGATGTCGTCCGCGCCCTGCCACATCGGTACCAGTACGTCGAGATCCCGGTTCCACATGGTGGCGATCTTCCCAGCCGACTGGCTGCGCACCCTGTCGGTCAGTGCCGCGGGAGGTCAGTGCTGCGGGATGTTGGCCACGCCGATGCGCTTGCGGAACACCCAGTACGTCCATCCCTGGTAGGCCAGCACCACCGGAGTGAAGATCACCGCCACCCAGGTCATGATCTTCAGGGTGTACGGGGTGGACGCGGCGTTGGTGGCCGTCAGCGTGCCGGCCGCGTCCAGGGTGGAGGGCAGCACGTTCGGGAACAACGCCGCGAACAGGGTCGCCACGGCCAGGCCGATCGCCACTGCGGTGCCGGTGAACGCCCAGCCTTCCCGGCGTACCCGGGCGGCGGCCAGCCCACCGAGCAGGGCCAGGGCCGCGCCGACGGCGAGCACGACGGCGGCCGCGCTGGAGCGGATGCTCAGCGTCCAGGTCAGGAACACAACAGCGAGCACGGCGGCGCCCACACCCAGGCGCACCGCGAGGGCGCCCGCCCGCTCCCGGATGTCGCCGGTGGTCTTCAGGGCGATGAACACCGCGCCGTGGGTGAGGAACAGCGCGAGGGTGGTCGCGCCGCCCAGCAGGGCGTACGGGTTGAGCAGGTCCAGCAGGCCGCCGACGTACTCGTGGTCGGCGTCCAGCGGCACGCCGCGCAGGATGTTGGCGAAGGCGACGCCCCACAGGATCGCCGGTAGCAGCGAGCCGACCACGATCGCCGCGTCCCAGCGGCGCTTCCAGGACGCCTCGGGGCGCTTGTGCCGGTATTCGAAGGCGACGCCCCGGGCGATCAGGGCCAGCAGGATCAGCAGCAGCGGCAGGTAGAAGCCGGAGAAGAGGGTGGCGTACCACTCGGGGAACGCGGCGAACATGGCGCCACCGGCGGTGATCAGCCACACCTCGTTGCCGTCCCAGACCGGGCCGATGGTGTTGATCAGGACGCGGCGTTCCCGGTCGTCGCGGCCGAGAACGGGCAGCAGCATGCCGACGCCGAAGTCGAAGCCCTCCAGGATGAAGTACCCGGTGAACAGCACGGCGACGAGGAGAAACCAGATGGTGGTCAGTTCCACGATGGGCTCCGGGATCAGTAGGCGAAGGCGAGCGGGCGCTCGGCGTCGTCGGTGTCGTCGGTGGGGGGTTGCTCGCTGACGTCGGGCACGCCGGCCTTGGCGTAGCGCAGCAGCAGCTTGACCTCGATCACGGCGAGGGTGGCGTAGATCAGCGTGAAGGCGGTGAACGAGGTGAGCACCTCGGCCAGCGAGACGCTGCGGGACACCCCGTTGCGGGTGAGCATCTCGCCGAAGACGATCCACGGCTGGCGACCCATCTCGGTGAAGATCCAGCCGAAGGAGTTGGCCAGCAGCGGCAGCACCGGCATGGCCAGCCCGGCGCGCAGCAGCCACTTGCTGCTCGGGGTGCGGCCCTTGCGCTGGCTCCAGAGCACCAGCAGGGCGATCGCGCCGGCCGCCATCCCGAAGGCGATCATGAAGCGGAAGCTCCAGTAGGTGACCGGGATGATCGGGGTGTAGCTGCCCGCGCCGTACTGGGTGGCGTACTGGGCCTGTAGGTCGTTGATGCCGTGCACGGTGCCGTTCGGGTCGCCGGTGCCCAGGTACGACAGCAGGTACGGGATCTTGAGGGCGAACACCTCGCGGCTGCCGTCGAGGCTGCCGATGGTGAGCACGGAGAACGAGGCGGGGCTCTCGGTGGTGTAGAGGCCCTCGGCGGCGGCCATTTTCATCGGCTGCACGTCCGTCATGATCTTGCCCTGGATGTCGCCGGTGAACAGCACGGCGGCGGAGGCGACCAGGACCACCCAGGAGCCGAACTTGGTGGCGAAGCGGTATGCGCCGGTGTCGGCGGAGTCGCGGTTGCGGATGACGTGCCACAGGCCGACGGCGACGATCAGCGACCCGGCGACCAGGAACGAGCCGGCCAGGGTGTGCGGGAAGGTGATCAGGGCGACCTTGTTGGTCAGAACGGCCGGGAAGTCGGTCAGTTCGGCGCGTCCGCTGTCGGGGTTGATCCGGTAGCCGACCGGGTTCTGCATGAACGAGTTCGCCGCGAGGATGAAGTACGCGCTGAGGTTGGTGCCGATCGCGGCGGCCCAGATGCTGGCCAGGTGCGCCCGCTTGGGCAGCCGGTCCCAGCCGAAGATCCATAGGCCGATGAAGGTGGATTCGAGGAAGAACGCGACGAGCGCCTCGATGGCCAGGGGTGCGCCGAAGATGTCGCCGACGAAGCGGGAGTAGTCACTCCAGTTCATGCCGAACTGGAACTCCTGCACGATGCCGGTGACCACGCCCATGGCAAAGTTGATCAGGAACAGTTTGCCGTAGAACTTGGTGAGCTTGAGGTAGCGCTCGTTGCCGGTGCGGTGCCACATCGTCTGCAGGATGGCCACCAGCACGGAGAGCCCGATGGTCAGCGGCACGAAAAGGAAGTGGTAGACGGTGGTGACACCGAACTGCCAGCGGGCAACGTCCAACGCGTCCACCTGAAATCCCCCAACCATCCGTACTACAAGACGTAGTAAATACTACTGCTCGTCGTAGAGGATTGGGCAGGGCCGGGCGGCCCGAACACACCCGGGACCAATGACCCTGATCACCCGACCCGCCCTCGCGGCTGCGCCGCCGCGTGCGACGATGGCGCGCTGATGAACACCTCCACCTGGCAGCCGCCGCTGATCTGGCGTGCAGCCCTCCTGCTGGCACGGGGCCTGGTCGGCCTGCTCGCCCGCCTCGAGGTCACCGGCGACGTCCCGGCGCACCTGCGTCGCGGCCCCCTGGTGTTGGCCGCCAATCACATCAGCCCGTTCGACCCGGTGGTCATGGCCGCCGCCTGCCAGACCCGGGGCGTCGCCCCGCGGATCATGGCGACCGCCGGACTGTTCCGCGTCCCGGTGTTCGGCGCCGCCATGCGCCACGCCGGGCACATCCGGGTCGACCGGGGCACCAGCGCCGTACACCGGGCCCTCGACGACGCCGCCACGGCCGTCGCCCGCGGCTCGGTGATCCTCATCTACCCCGAGGGACGCATCGGCCTGGACCCCGGCCTGTGGCCCGAACGTGGCAAGACCGGCGCCGCCCGACTCGCCCTGGCCTGCGGCGCCCCGGTCGTCCCGGTCGCCCAGTGGGGCTCGCACGAGGTGCTGCCCTACCAGGCGCCGCGCGGAATGCTGCGCGGCATCGCCCGCTCCCTGTGGCGCCGCCCGGTGATCCGGGTGCACTTCGGCACGCCCGTCGACCTGGGTGAAACGGCGGCCGGCAACCCCGGCGCGGCCCGGCGGGCCACCGACCGGATCATCGACGCGCTCACCGACACCCTCGCCCCGCTGCGCCCCGACGAACCGGACCTGCCCCGCCACGTCGACCCCGGCCGCCCGACCGACCTCACCCGGGCGCACCGCCGCCACTCACGTTGACTCCGCCAAGCAGTTGATCTAGGCCCGCACCTGGGTGCCGGACCCGGTATCGGTAGCGCATGGGCGCCTCTCCCACCTCTCGTTTGAAGGCAGTGCTGAAGGCGCTCTCCGACGTGTAGCCAAGCTGCACGGCCAGGGCCCCGATCCGGACGTCGCGGTCGCGCAGCGCCCGTTGGGCCAGCAGCATCCGCCAGGAGTTGAGGTAGGTCAGAGGAGGGACACCGGCCACGGAGCGGAACCGCACCGCGAACGACGTCCGCGACATCGCCGCCGCACGGGCCAGTTCCTCCAGCCTCCAGGGCCGGCCCGGTTCACTGTGCATGAGGGTCAGTGCGGGGCGCAGCCGGTCGTCGGTCAGCGCCCGCAGCCACCCCGGCGGCAGTTCGGCCTGGCCCAGGTAAGCCCGAAGCACCTCCAAGATCAGCAGTTGGGCATGCTGGCGTACGGCAAAGGCAGCGCCCATCCGCTCGGCCGTCACTTCCTCGACCAGGCGGTCGACGCACGCCCGTAGGGCGGGCGCGGCGGCGTCGCAGGAGCGAATGAGCGCCACGGGCGGCAGCGCCTGCGTCAGCAGCGCCGCGCCGGCCTGGTTGAGCTCGACGTGGCCGCCGAGGATGACGTCGTCGACGGCGAAGTCCGCGCCGCCGACGCGCAGGGCATAGTGTCCCGGCTCGGGCGCGAACTCCTCGGGCGGGCCGTCGTTGGTTCCGCCCTCGGCACGCAGCCACGAGCGGCCGGTCAGGACCGCGACGTCACCGGCCTCCATCTCGATCGGGGCATCCAGCCCGTCGGCCGACAGCCAGCACCGGCCACGCACCATCACTGTCAACTTCAGCGGGCTCGCGATCACCGACCGCGTGACCCAGCGGCCCCGCACCGCGAACGCGCCGGAGACCTGGCCGCGCACCTCAAGGAGATCGAACACCTCCGACAACTGATCAACCACCACGCCTCGAACTATCGCGAAGAAAATCGGCACCGTCAAGCATTCAAAGTTCGTCCGATCTCACTCACGCTGGACGCATGACCCACTCCTCGGAATTCCAGCTCGGCTCCGGCTGCACGGCGGCGTCCACGGCAGACGAGGTGCTCGCGGGGACATCCACCTGGACATTGGGAACGACTCGCAAGGAGCACTCCATGGAACTCAACGACTCTGCGAAAGACCCGTCGACGTACGCTGCCGGTCTCCCGGTGACGGACCCTAGGCCCGTCTACTCGTACCACCCCGTCCTGATCGATGTTCCCGGGCGCCCGGTTCCGCTGGCGGTTCGCGTGACGGCTCCGGCCGTCGGCGGTGATCTGCCGGTCATCGTTCTCTCGCACGGGCACGGCCCGTCGACCTTTGTCTCCTCGTTCTACGGGTACGGTCCGCTGGTTAACTTCTGGGCCGCGCACGGCTTCGTCGTGATCCAGCCCACGCACCTCGACGCCACCCTTCTCGGCCTGCGAGAGGCCGACGACCCGGACGCGCCGCTGTATCTCAAGTCACGCGCCGACGATCTCCGCCAGGTCGTGGACCACCTCGGCGAGATCGAACGCGTCGCTCCAGGACTCGCGGGTCGCTTGGACGACGGCCGCATCGCCGCTGTCGGTCACTCGGCCGGCGGTCACACCGTCGGCCTGATCTCGGGCCAGACCATCATCGACACCAGCGACGGTTCAATGGTCGGAGCCGTCGACGACCGCTTCAGCGCCCGCGTCATGATCGCCGCCCCCGGCTGCGGCGAAGACCTGAACGGCCCAGCGGCGCAGCCCTACGTCGCACTCACCAGCACCAACTTCGACGGCATGACACCCAAGGCGCTCATCGTCGTTGGCGAGAAGGACTGGCACCCCTTCTTCTCCGACCGGCAGGACTGGCGCAGCGACCCTTACACCGCAGCGCCCGGGCCGAAGACCCGGCTGGAAATCTTCGACGCCGAGCACGGGCTCGGCGGCATCTCCACCTTCGACGCGGCCGAGACCACCGACGAAAACCCCGACCGAGTTGCCGCCGTACGCGCGCTCATTTGGGCCTACCTGCGCAGCGAGCTCTACCCCGAAGACCCGGCCTGGACGCAGGCCACCGCTGCGCTCGCCGGCAGCACCACACCCATCGGACGCGTCGAGTCGAAGTAGTTCTCAAGCACGAGGTGGAAGACCGTGGCGTGCACCGAGCATCGGCACGCCACGCTGGATCGCGACGCCGGTGTCCCGCTGAGCGACGAGGGAACCAGCCTTCGTGCGGGGCGCTCAGGGGGTCTGTAGTCGCTGCGTGATGAACAGGGCGGCGCGGTCCAGGGCGTGGTCGGCCTCGTCGAGCTGACCGATGAAGGACTGGAAGACGTGCGGAACGCCGGCGGTGATATCGAGGATGACGTCGACCTCGGCGTCGCGGGCGCGTTTCGCCAGCCGGATCGAGTCGTCGAGCAGCAGTTCGTTCGTGCCGACCTGCAACAGGATCGGCGGGAAGCCGGTCAGGTCGGCGAGCACGGCGGGCGCGGCGAGCTCCTGGTTCGGGTCCTGGCCGCCGAGGTAGAACCCTGCCGTGTGGGCCATGCCCTCCCGGGTGAAGAACGGGTCGACGCCCTCCTTGGTGTCCATCGACTCGCCCGTGCGGGTGTGGTCCAGGCCGGGTGAGAACGCGACCAGCGCGCTCGGCAGAGGTAGCCCGGCGTTTCGGGCGGTGAGGGTGGTGGTCACCGTGAGGCCACCACCGGCGGAATCGCCCGCGAACACGATCGACTCGGCGGCGACGCCGCTGTCGAGCAGGGACCGATACGCCGCGAGACAATCCTCGATCGCAGCCGGGAAGGGGTTCTCCGGGGCCAGTCGGTAGTCGAGGGAGAAGGCCCGCACTCCTGTCCGGGTGACCAGACTCGCGGTCAGGCCCATCGCGGTCCGCGGAGATCCAAGCGCGAACGAGCCGCCGTGAAAATACAGGATGGTGCCCGGGCGGGCCTGGCCCTCCGGTTCGACAAGCACTGCCGGACGGCCGCCCAGGGTCAGCTCCGAGGTCCGCACCGGAGGGACCGGGAACGGCGCCATGAGCGTGGCGAAGCTCTCCCGCATCGTCTCGACCGGCTCGGGCGCGAAGCCCTTGGGCCCGCCGTCCAGCATGGCGCCGATGGCTGCGCGCTGTTCCCTGCTCATGTCCGACGCCTCCCACAGACGATAAAGTAGCTGCCGTGGAAGCTAATATACCTGCCACGGCATCTTTTTCCGGTGCCGGGTCCGTCACACTGGCTCAGGTCTTCAGCGATCTGGTCCGCTGCGAGACGCGGCTCTACAACGCCGTGAACGAGACGTTGCGGCGGAAGCACGGCATCGTGGCTTCGCAGTTCGAATTTTTGATCTACCTACGTGACCATCCTGGTTCGCGGGTCGCCGATCTCGCCGAGTTTTTCGCGATCGGGGTCGGGGCGACCAGCAAGGGCGTGGGCCGGCTCGAGGCCCGGGCCTGGGTTCGGCGCGTGCCGAACCCGGCCGACGGCCGGTCACTGCTTCTGGAGTTGACCCCGCAGGGCGCGGAACTCGTCAGTGCCGCCGAAGGCACCTTCCAGGAACACCTGGCCACGCACATCGGTCGGTCGATCGCCCCGGCTCAGGTCGTGGAACTCGGTCAAACGCTGGCACTGCTGCGCGCCACCTTGGAGCACGGCGCTGTCGGCACGCCTGTCGGCTGACGACCCGTCCTTTGCTCTGCACCCGCGGACGCGACGGCTACGGTCTGCGACCGGCGCATATTGGGGTGCAGAGCAAAGGGGCGACCTGGGCCTGTGCACCCCTTCAGCCCCCAGGTGACCGCGCGGGGCAGCCGGTGATCAAGGGAATCTCCCCGCCGGCCACCCGTCGGCCACCAACCGGGGGCATACTGCGTCGCGTGTTGACCCGATTCGGCTACCTCGACGCGCCCGCGCCGCTGGCGTTCGCCCACCGCGGCGGCGCCGCCGAGGGCGACGAGAACACCACCGAGGCGTTCGCCCGGGCCATCGGGCTGGGCTACCGGTACGTGGAGACCGACGTGCACGCCACCGCCGACGGCGTGGCGGTGATCTTCCACGACCCGACGCTGCGCCGGCTCACCGGTGAGGCGGGGCGCATCGCCGAGATGAGCTGGGCCGACCTCGCCTCGGTACGCGTCGGCGGCGCCGCCGTCGTACCCCGGCTCGACGACGTGCTGGGGGCGTGGCCGCAGGTCCGCTTCAACATCGACGTGAAGGCCGACGGCGGCGTCGAGCCAACGGTCGCGAGCGTGACCCGGGCCGGCGCCGGCGACCGGGTGCTGCTCGCCTCGTTCAGCGACGCCCGGCTGACCCGGCTGCGCGCGCTCACCGAGGGCCGGGTCGCCACCAGCCTGGGCATGCGCGGCGTCGCCCGGCTGCGGCTCGCCTCCCTGCGCGGTCGGCCGCTGCGGCTGCCGCCGTCGGTGGTCGCCGCGCAGGTGCCGCCGCGCTACGGGCGGGTGCCGGTGGTGGACCGCCGGTTCCTCGACTACTGCCACCGCATCGGACTGCAGGTGCACGTCTGGACGATCGACGAACCAGCCCAGATGCACGAGTTACTGGATCGTGGCGTGGATGGCATCATGACCGATCACGTCGGCGTGCTGCGCGACGTCTACCGCAGCCGCGGCCACTGGGCCGCCTGATCGTCGAAGGACCCCCGATGGCCGAGACCGTGACCCCCACGGTGGACGACACCCCGCCTCCGGCGAGCACTCGCCGGGAGCGGCGCGGCTGGTACATCTACGACTGGGCCAACTCCGCGTTCCAGACCACTGTCATCACGGTGTTCCTCGGCCCGTTCATCACCACCGTCGCCGAGCTGGCCGCCGGGTGCGAGTTGGGCGCGGACACCTGCGACGGGTACGTGTACCCGCTGGGCATCCGGGTGGCGGCCGGGTCCTACTACCCGTACCTGATCTCGCTGTCGGTGTTCCTCACCGTATTCGTGCTGCCGGTGATCGGGGCGATCGCCGACCGGTCGGCGCACAAGAAGCGGCTGCTCGGTGGCGCCGCGTTCACCGGTGCCGGCGCGACCGTGGCGATGATCTTCGTCACCGGTGACCGCTACCTGCTCGGCGGGGCGCTCTTCCTGATCGCCAACATCTCCTTCGGCGCGGCCCTCGTGGTCTACAACTCGTTCCTGCCGCAGCTCGGCGGCCCGGACGAACGCGACGGCATCTCCAGCCGCGGCTGGGCGCTGGGCTACCTGGGCGGCGGCCTGCTGCTGGCGTTCAACCTGGTCGCGGTCACAGTGTTCAGCGAGGACGACAACCCGCAGCGCACCCTGGACCTGGCCCGCTGGTCGATCGTCTCCGCCGGGGTGTGGTGGGCGGTGTTCACCCTGGTGCCGCTGCGCTGGCTACGGGAACGCCCCAGCGCGGCGGCGGCGCTGGCCCGGCAGGGCAACGTGCTCACCGACGGGTTCCGGCAGCTGGGCCGCACCCTACGGGAGATCAAGGCGTACCCGCTGACGCTGTTCTTCCTGCTGGCGTTCCTGGTCTACAACGACGGCATCCAGACCGTCATTACCCTGGCCAGCCAATACGGCACCGAGGAGCTGCGGCTGGACCAGAGCACGCTGATCATCACCATCCTGCTGGTGCAGTTCCTCGCCTTCGGGGGCGCGTTGAGCCTCGGCGCGTTGGCCCGGCGCATCGGCGCCTGGAAGACCGTGCTGCTCAGCCTGGTGCTCTGGACCGGTGTGATCATCGGCGCGTTCCGGCTGCCGGCCGAGGCGCCGGTGCCGTTCATGGTCCTCGGCGCGGCCATCGGCCTGGTCCTCGGCGGCAGCCAGGCGCTGAGCCGGTCGCTGTTCAGCCAGCTCATCCCGGCCGGAAAGGAAGGCGAGTACTACGGCTTCTACGAGATCAGCGACAAGGGCACCAGCTGGCTCGGCCCGCTCGCCTTCGGCCTGGTGTTCCAACTCACCGCCTCATACCGGGTGGGCCTGGTCTCACTGCTGATCTTCTTCGTGGTCGGGTTCCTGCTCCTCGCCGCCGTGCCGATCCGTCGTGCCATCGTCGCCGCGGGCAACACCCCACCCCGGGTGCTCTGAGCACTGGTCCCGCGCCCAACCGATCCGGGCCGGTCAATGGGCTAGGCTGCCCGACCGTGACCGACGACGCCGCCACCGCCCCGACCTGCCTGGCCCACCCGTTCCCCGGCCAGCCACACGCCCCGGCCGGGTGCGCGGCCGCGCGCGGGCTCGACGGGCGTCCGGTGCACGCGGCCGCGTTGAAGTTCTTCTGGGGGCCGATGGACTGCGGCAAGTCCACGATGGCGTTGCAGATGAACTACAACCACGCCCGGCAGGGCCGCCGCGGGCTGGTCACCACCCGCATCGACCGGTCGCTGGGACCGCAGGTCACCACCCGCATCGGCCTGGCCCACGAGGCCATCGAGGTCACCGACGACCTGGACCTGCGGGCCCTGGTGCGCGGCCGGTGGGCCGACGGGGTACGCGTCGACTACCTGATCTGCGACGAGGCGTGCTTCTACACAGTCGAGCACGTCGAGCAGATGGCCGAGCTGGTCGACAGCTACGACGTCGACGTGTTCGCGTTCGGCCTGGCCACCGACTTCCGCTCGCGGATGTTCCCCGCCGCGCAACGTCTGTTCGAGCTGGCCGACGAGGTGGCCCGCATCCAGGTCGAGGTGCTCTGCTGGTGCGGCAGAGAGGGCCTGCTCAACGCCCGCGTCGTCGACGGGCGGGTCGTCCGCGAGGGCGCCCAGGTCGTCATCGGCGACACCGTCGACACCGCCGAGGTGCGCTACCAGGTGCTCTGCCGCCGGCACTACCGCAGCGGCGACCTCGGCCCCCGCGACTGAGCGGCCCGGCGCGCCGACACCCGGTCGGCCACGATCACCCCGACCGTGATCAGCAGCGCCACCCCGGCGACCAACGCGACCGGTGCCCGCAACGCCACCGCCGCCGGGGACAGCGCGAGCAACAGCAGCGTCGCCGCGACCCGGGCGACCACCCCGGCCTCGCCGAGCGCCATCTGGTACGCGGCGTGCCCGGCCAGGAACAGCGCGGGACCGCCCAGGACGACCAGCGCGCTCGCCCAGCCGACCGGTTCCCCGGGGTCGTGCAGCAGCCGCTCGTCACCGACGGCCGTGACGACGATGCCGCCCACCATCACCGGGTGCAGATAGTTGAACACCAGCCGGGAGAGCCGCCCGGCCCGCTCACCCGCTGCCGCCAACGCCGCCGTGCTGGCCTGCGCCCGGTCGAAGTACACCCACCACAGGGCCACCGAACCCGCGAAGGCGAGGAGGAACGCGGCGATCGTCACCCGGTCCAGCCGCTGCGTCAGCGTCCCACCGGTGATCAGGATCGACTCGCCCAGCGCGATGAGGATGAACGCCTGACAGCGTTCGGCCAGGTGCCCGCCCTCCACCCGCCAGTGCTCCGGCGTGCTGCGACCCATCCCGGGCACCGGAAACCCGGTCGCCAGCCCGACCGAGTCGACGACGATCACCGCGATCCAGATCAGCTCCCGGGCCGGGGCGTCCACCAGCCCACCGATGATCGCCAGGGCCGAGGTGCCGGTGACCCAGACGACGCACTGCCGGAAACTGTCGCCGAGCCAGGGCTCGCCGCGGATCGCCCACATGGAGAAGGCCGTGCGGCCCACCTGCACCGCCGCGTACGCCGCAGCGAAGAGCAGACCGTTGGCGCCGAACGCGGTGGGCAGCGCGGCGGCGAGCAGCAGACTGCCCAGGGTCACCACCAGCAGCGTGGTCCGCACCGGTGCGCGGTCCGGGTGGAGCCAGTTGCCCGCCCACACCGTGTAGATCCAGACCAGCCAGATCAGACCCAACAGCACCGCGGTCCGTCCGACACCCTGCCAGCTGAGGTTCTTGGCCAGGTAGTGCGACAGCTGAGTGATCGTGAAGACGTAGACCAGGTCGAAGAAGAGCTCGGTGGAGGTGGTCCGCTCCACGCCCCGGCGCGGGCGCAACAACTGCGGATGAAGTGGACCGCCGGTCACCGCGCGGCCGCCAGTGACCGGAACCGGTCGGTCAGGATCACGGCGACCGTCACCGCCAACGCCACCGCGGCGCACACCGCGACGGGCACCTCCAACCACACACCGACCGGCATCAACGCCAGCAGGACCACCACAGCGGTGAGCCGGCTGGTCGGCAGGGTCCGCCACAGCAGCGCCTTGTAGGCGGCGTGCCCGGCCAGGAAGAGGGCGGGACCACCGAGGGTGAGCAGCACGTCGACAGCGGTGGCCGGCGCGCCGGGCTCCCGCAGCAACCGCTCGTCGGCCGCCGACGTGACGACGACACCGGCGACGATCACCGGGTGCAGGAAGTTGAACGCGACTCGGCTCAACGCGCCGGTGCGCTCCCCGGCCTGGGCGAAGACCTCCGTGGCGGCCGGGGCCGAGCGGGCGAAGTACACCCACCACAGCGCCACCGAACCGCCGAACGCCAGCAGGAACGCCCCGGACGTCACCAGGTCCACGTGCGACGTGAGGGTGCTGCCGGTGACCAGGATCGACTCTCCCAGCGCGATCAGGACGAACGCGGCGCACCGTTCGGCCAGGTGCCCACCCTCCACCATCCACCGCTCGGGTCGGCTGCGTCCCCGTCGCGGCAGCGGATAGCCGATCGACAGGCCGATCACCTCGATCACGATCACCGCCGCCCACACCGCGTCCCGGGCGGCACCCCCGACCAGCCCGCCGAGGACCACGAGCACCGACGTCCCGGTGATCCACGGCAGCGACTGCTGAAATCCGGCCACCAACCACGGACTGCCCTGCACCGCCCACAACGCGAACAGGGTGCGGCCCACCTGCACGATGACGTAGACCAGCGCGAAGAGCAGGCCGGTCGAGCCGAACGCCTCCGGGATCGTCGCTGACAACAGCAGGCTGCCCAGCCCCACCCCGATCAGCATCGTCCGCACCGGCCCCTGGTCCGGTTGCAGCCAGTTGGTCAGCCAGGTGGTGTAGACCCAGACGAGCCACACCAGCGCCAGCAACAGGCCCGTACGCCCCGCGCCCCGCCAGTCCAGGTGCGCCAGCAGGTAGTGCGACAGCTGGGTGATGCTGAAGATGAAGACGAGGTCGAAGAAGAGTTCCGTCGAGGTGGTCGGCTGCACCCCCTCGCGTGGTCGCAGCAACTGTGGGCGTGTCGGAGCGGCGACCGGGGGCCTAGAAGGGGTCACCGCACACCCGCCAGTTCCCGTCCTCACGGACCACCGGCAGGCGACGTTCCTCGCTGAGCCCACCGTCGCGGGTCACCTTCACGGTCACCGTGCCGTGCGGTCGTCCGCTGCGGGTGGCGACCGACACGTCGGTGATCTCGTAGTCGGTGACCATCGGCGGTGTCCGCACCCAACTGGTGAAGCCGATCGCGCTCCAGCGGCTGCGCGCGTCCTCGCAGAGCCGCTCGTACGCCCGGTCGCTGTCGCCGAGGGCCACCTCGCTGAGGAAGCTGTCGGCGGTCTCCCGGATCGGGCCGGCGGCCTGCCGGACGGTCTGCAGGTTCCAGGCGCCCAAGCCGGCGACCCCCACGCAGCACAGCGCCACGCCGAACCCGGCGAACGCCAACCCGGTGCGCATCGGGCGGTGACGCCGGGCCGGTCGGCTCCACGACTGGCCCGCACCCATGACTACCGACCGTAGAGAAGACCGTCACGCTGACGGGCGACAAGCCGGAAACTGGGTGCACCCGATGGGCGGGTGCGCCCTGTTCGCGGCGGCCCCGCATCGTCTACCGTCGGCGCACACCCCCGAGCAGTGCCAGGAGTCGATCGATGAGCCGCTTCGTGCAGCCGGTACCACCCCCCGTCGACCCGTACGCCGGTGATGGCCTGCTGCGGTCCTGGCTGGAGCGTCACCTCGGCCCGGGCGGGCACGCCGCCGCGAAGGGCCGTCTCGAGGACCTGGCCGCCGACGTCACCGGGCCACTGCGCGTGGCGCACGCCGACGCGGAGGCGCACCCGCCGACGCTGGTCCGCTACGACCCGTGGGGCGCCCGGGTCGACCGCATCGACACCTCCGCCGGTTGGCAGGCGCAGCGCGCCGCCGCCGCCCGACACGCAGTGGTAGCGCTGCCCTACCTGCCGGACGCCCGGGGCACCTGGGGTGCCGCCGCGCGGGTGGTGCAGCACGCCCTGCTGCACCTGTACGGGCCGGAGTCGGCGACGTTCTCCTGCCCGGTGGCGATGGCCGACGGGGCGGCGGCGCTACTCAGCATGCCCGACGTCGACGCCACGGTCCGCGACGCGTGGCTGCCCCGGCTGATCTCCACGGACCCGGCCACGGCGATCACCAGCGGCCAGTGGATGACCGAGTCGCAGGGCGGCTCCGACCTGGGTCGCTCCAGCACGCTCGGCCGACCGGCGGCGGACGGTTCGTGGCGGCTGACCGGCGAGAAGTGGTTCTGCTCCGCCGCCGATGCGGCGATGGCGGTGGCGTTGGCCCGACCGGAGGGCGCCGGGCGGGGCAGCCGGGTGCTCGCCCCGTTCCTCGTTCCTCGGTACGCGGTCGACTCACCACTGGCCGACGGCGCGGCGCCGGGCGCACCCGCTCCGGGTGTCACAGTGCACCGCCTCAAGGACAAGCTCGGCACCCGGGCGCTGCCCACCGCCGAGATCGGCCTGCGCGACGCGTACGCCCTGCCACTGGGTGACCCGGCGGTGCCCGGTCTGGTCCGGGCGATGACCCTGGTGGTGGTAACCCGGGTGCACAACGCCGCGGCGGCGGCCGGCGGGATGCGACGGGGTCTCGACTACGCCCGCGCGTACGCCGAGGTGCGCCACGTCGCCGGTGGTCCGCTGGCGTCCTCGCCCCTGCACCGGGCCACCCTGGGCACCCTCGCGGTCGACGCGGCGGGCGCGTTCGCCCTGGCGGGGCACGCCTTCGCCCTGCTCGGTCGGGTCGAGGTGGGCGCCGACCCGGAGGCAGCTGCGGAGCTGCGCATCGTGGCGCCGTTGGCGAAGCTGGCCACCGGCCGACTCGCCGTCAGCTCCGCCAGCGAGTACGTGGAGAGCTTCGGCGGGGCCGGCTACGTGGAGGACACCGGCGTGCCCCGGCTGCTGCGCGACGCCCAGGTGCTGCCGATCTGGGAGGGCACCACAAACGTCCTGGCCCTGGACGTGCTGCGCGCGTTGACCCGGGAGGACGCCGGGGCACCGCTGCTGCGCCGGCTCGCCGCCGCCGTCGACCTCGCTCGGCCGCTGTCACCGGTGCTGGCCGACACCCTGGCGACCGTCGCCGCGCAGTTGGAGGAGACCATCACCGCGGTGACCGTCGACCCGACCGCGTCGGCGGTGCTCGCGGGCGCCCGTGGTCTGGCGTTGCGCCTGGCGTACGCGCTGACCGCGGCGTTGCTCGTCGAGCACGCCGCGTGGGGGGACGAGCAGGCGGAGTTGGCCGCCCGGCTGTGGGCGCGCCGCTGGCTGCGGCACGAGGAGATCGCCGAGGACGCCCACCACCACCTCGACCTGCTCTGCTGACCGGCCGGCGCGAGCGGACGGGTGGGCGCTCATGTCGGTGTTGATCGAGCTGGGTGACGACCGGGGCGCGCCCCTGGACGAGCGCCGGGCACCGCCGCCGGTGTCCCCCGGTTGGCGGTTGGCGGCGCTGGTGGCGGTCTGTGCGCTGCTCGGCGGTGCGGCCCCGGCCGCGCGCCTGACGCCCCAGGTCGGTCCGGCGGTGCCGGCCCGGGCGACAGTGCTCGGCGCGGGGCCGCTGCTGCTGGTCGTCGACCCCGACCCGAACCCACCGACGCTGAGCGCCTACGACTGGGCCGCGCCGGACGGGCCGCCGCGGTGGCGGGTCACAGTGCCGCCGGCCGCCGGATGGTCCGCCGAGGTCGCCGGTGACCTGCTGCTGCTTGTCGAACGCGACCAGGCGCGCGGGGCGCGGGCGACCACCGGGCGGTCGATGCGGACCGGCCAGCCGGTGTGGCGGCGACCCGAGCGGGTGTACGCGGTCGGGGACGCTGTGGTCGCGGTGAGCGAGGTGCGCAGCGCCTCCGAGCCGGGACGTCGGGTCGAGGGCACTGTGCACTTCGTCGAGCCGGCGACCGGCGCGACCCGGTGGTCGGTGCCGGTGCCCTCCACTGCGGTGCTGCGGGCGCTGCCGGGGCAGTTGCTGCTGTTGCAGGACGACGGGCTGGCCCGGCTGCTCGACGCCCGCGACGGCACCGAACGCGGGCGGGGTCGGCTGCCGCCGGCCGACTACGGGCCGGACAACCCCCAGGTCGTCGGCGCGCACCTGGTGCTGCGCCACCCGAGTGGCAGCGCGGTGGCGCTGACCGGGTACGACCTGCCCGGGCTGGCGCCGCGCTGGCAGGCGCCGGTGCAGGCGGGTGAGCTGACCCTGCGGCCCTGCCAGGGCCTGATCTGCGGGCAGGACGAGCAGGCACGCTGGGCGATCGACGCGGGCACCGGGGTGCGGGTGTGGACGTGGCCGGCCGGGGTGCGCTGGCGCACGGTGGCGGGCCCACGGGTCACCGCGGGACCCCTGGTGGTGCTGGGGATGGCGGCGGACGGCAGGCGCTCCCTGGTCGCCACTGTGGGACGCGACGGTCATCGGGTGTCAGCGGTGCTTCCGGCGGGTGTGACCGACTGCCGGCGGGTCGGGGCCGGGTTGGTCTGCCGCGACGGCACGGCTCAGGTGACGTTCTGGCCCCTCGACGCCCGCTGACCACCACTCAGGCCGGGTGTCGCGATCCATGGTTGTCGGGCCCCGGCGGCATACTGCCGGCGTGACAGCTTCTGCCGACCTCGCGATGGTCAACCTCGACAGTTCCGATCCCGCCGGCCACGCCGCGTTCTACCACGAGGCGCTGGGCTGGGAGGTCACCCACAGCCAACCGGAGTACGCGATGATCAGCTCCGGTGGCGTCTCCATCGGCTTCGGGCTGGTCGAGGGCTACCGACCGCCCTCGTGGCCGGACGAGACCGGCGACAAGCGCTACCACCTGGACCTTTACGTCGACGATCTGGCGGCGGCGGAGGAGAAGTTCGTCGCCGCGGGCGCGTCGAAGCCGGCCTTCCAGCCCGGCGGCGAGCGGTGGGTGGTGCTGCTCGACCCGATCGGGCAGCCGTTCTGCATCTGCCCCCGCCCACAGGGCTGAGACGGCCCGGCGCAACGACAGAAGGAGTCAGCATGGCCATCACTCTCGTCAATCCGGACGGGTTGCCGAAGCCGGACGTCTACCGTCAGTTGTCGATCGCAACCGGGTCCCGGCTGGTCTTCCTCGCCGGTCAGGTGGCCCGCGATGCCGAAGGGCGAAAAGTCGGCGAGGGAGACCTCGCCACCCAGGTCGAGCAGTGCTATCTCAACATTGGCACCGCCCTGGCCGAGATCGGTGGGTCCTTCGGCGACGTGGCGAAACTGACCATCTACGTCGTCGACTGGTCACCCGACAAGATGCCCCTGTTGGGCGAAGGCGTCGCTCGGGCGGGTGCGAAGCTGGGAGTTGACCTGGTCAAGCCCATCACGCTGCTGGGTGTCAGTGCTCTGGGCGAGCCTGATCTCCTCGTCGAGGTCGAAGCCACTGCGGTTCTCGACTGATCGACACCCGGCGTCGGGCGCGTAGCACTCAGCCGCGACGACGAGACCGGGCGGCCCACACCGCGTAGGCGGGGTCGCGGTCGAGGTTGTGCCGGTCCCGGTCGTAGCGGCGGGTGGTGCGCGGGTCGGCGTGCCCCATGGCGTCCTGCACGTCCTCCAACGGCACGCCCTCCGAGCGGGCCGTGGTGGCGAAGGCGTGCCGCAGCGAGTGCGGGGACAGCTTCGCCCAGGCCGGGATGCCGGCGGCGCGGGCCAGCCGACGGACCATCCGGAACACCGAGTGCCGGTCCAGCCGGGCACCGCTGGCGGTGACCAGCAGCGGGCCGGTGAGCTGCGGCACCGGCACGCCCGTGGCGGCGGCCCGCTGGGCCAGGTAGGCGTCCAGGGCGTGCCCGGTGCCGGGGGTGAGGGCGCGGCGACGTTGTTTGCCGCCCTTGCCGACGAAGCGCACGCTGCGGTGGCCGCGTTCGGTGCCGAGGTCGGTCAGGTCCAGCGAGATCAGCTCCCCGACCCGCAGACCCAGGTCGGCGAGGAGCGCGAGCGCCGCCCGGTTGCGTACGGCGGTCGCGCCGGTGTCCGCGTCGGCGGCGCTGAGCAGGGCGTCCACCTCCTCGGGGGTGAGCCCGACGGTGGCGGAGTGGTCCCGGTCGACGCGGGGGCGGTCGGCGCCGGAGACCGGGTTGGCCGGGACTGCGCCCAGTTTGACCAGGAAGTCGTACCAACTGGACAGCGCCGAGAGTCGGCGTGCGACGGTCGCCGGGGTCAGTGGGCGGCCGCTGCGGGCGCCGACGCTGCTCTCCAGCGCGCGGGCGTACTCGTTGACGTGCAGGAACGTGGCTCGCAGCGGGTCCAGGTCGCGGCCGGCGCACCAGGTGAGCCAGCCGGTGACGTCACGCCGGTAGGCGTCGCGGGTGTGCTCGGACAGCCGCCGGTTGCGCAGCCACGCCTCGGTGACCTCGACCGGCCCGCTCGGCAGCGCCGGTGGCGCGGACGGGCGGGCGAGCACCGGAGCGTCGGAGAACACCATGTGAAAAAGGCTCTCAGCCTCGGGTGGGATCGGCGTGCAGGCGCGCCGGTCCCACCCGTCACCGTGTCGGGTCAGGCGTTGATCTCTCGGCGGGCGGCGCCGTTGGACTGGATGGTCACCCGGCGGGGCTTGGCGCGCTCGGCGACCGGGATGCGCAGCGTCAGCACCCCGTTCTCGTAGCCGGCCTCCAGCTTGTCGGTGTCCAGTGTGTCGCCGAGGAACAGTTGCCGGGTGAAGGTGCCCATCGGGCGTTCGGCGGCGACCAGTTCGACGCCGTCGCCGGCGGGCCGGCGACGCTCGGCGCGGACGGTGAGCACGTTGCGCTCGACGGTGCAGTCGATGGTGTCCGGATCGACGCCGGGCAGGTCGAACGCCGCGTAGAAGTGGTCGCCGTCGCGGTAGGCGTCCAGGTGCATCGTCGCGGGGCGGGCCGCCGTACCGAAGAACTGCTCGGCGAGCCGGTCGATCTCGCGGAACGGGTCGGTACGCATCAACATCGTCATGCCTCCTCGGTTCTCCTGGCCGAAGGTGATGAGTTGAGCCGGGGTGACTCAACTTCCTCTTCTTATTTAGCGCGTCCGCGTGCCGACGTCAACTGCTCAGCCGCTTCTCGAACCAGTGGTCGGCGTAGGGGCCGTGCGAGTACGCCGGGATCTCGGCGTAGCCGTGCCGGGCGTACAGGGCGCGGGCCTCGACCAGGTCGTGCCGGGTGTCGAGCCGGATCCGGTCCGCCCCGGCCGCACGGGCCTGTTTCTCGACGGCGGCCAACAGGGCGGCGCCCCCACCCGCGCCGCGGTGCTCGGGGCGGATGAACACCCGGGTCAGCTCGGCCCAGCCGGGTTGCCAGCGAAGCCCCGCGCAACCGGCCAGGTCGGGGCCGTGGTGGCTGAGCAGGAGCAGCCCGGACGGTTCGGCCAGGTCGTCGCTGGGCATCTCGGCGAGGGCCGCGTCGACCTCGCCGGGCAGGGCCGGGCGACGGTGATAGCGAACCACCATCTCGCTCATGTACTCGCGGAGCAGGAGCACAGCGTCGGGGTGGTCGGGCCGACTGGTGCTGGTCGTCCAGGTGGGCCGGGCGGTAACGGTCACCTGTTGATCATCACCGCCCGGTCAACGGCTTTATCCGGTCGCCCGGGTCCGTGCACCCGGTGTCAGGGGCTCACCGATGCGCAGCAGCGGCCAGTCGGCCAGGTCCCGCAGCAACTGCCGGTCGTGGGTGGCGACGACGACGGCGGCGCTCGTGTCGCGGATCGCGGCGGTCAGCTCGTCGGCCACTGTCGACGACAGGTGGTTGGTCGGCTCGTCGAGCAGGATCAGCGTGGGCCGCCCGGCCAGCACCAGCGCCAGGTCGAGGCGGCGCTGCTGGCCCTGCGACATCCGCCCGACCGGCGTCCGCATCGCGGCGGAGTCCAGCAGCCCGAGCGACCCGAGCGGCACGGCCTCGGCGGCGGGAAGCACACCACGCGACACCAGTCGTCCCACCTGGCGGGCGTACACCTCGTCGGCGGTGAGGTCGGGGGCCTGACCGGCGGTCTCCTGGGTGAGTCGGGCGACCCGGGCCTCCCTCGCCGTCCAGGCGTGCCCGTCGGTGGGTTCGAGCGCTGCGGCGAGTACCGCGAGCAGTGTGGACTTCCCGGCGCCGTTGGGCCCGGTGACGAGCAGTCGGTCACCGCCGTCGATGGTGAGGTCGACCGGGCCGGCGAGGCGCCCGTCGACGGCGACGCCCTGCGCGCGTACCTGCGGCGCGCCCGGCCGTACGCCAAGGTCCGGCAGCCGTAGCGTCGGCGGTGGTTTCGGTACGTCGATCCGATGCGCCTGGAGCGCGTCCTGCTGCCGGTTCAGGGCCTGCACGACGCCCGGCGCGCGGGACTGACGCTGGTGCTTGCCGGTCCCCTTGTCCGGCCGCCAGCCGGTGGAGAGCCGATCGCGGGCCTTCGACACCGCGTCCTGCAGCCGTCGGTGCTCGGCCTGCTGCTGCTCGTACTCCTGCTGCCATTGCTCCCGCTCGCGACGCCGCGCCTCCTGCCAGGCGTCATATCCGCCGGCGTAGAGCCGCGCCTTCGCGTCGTGGGTAGGGTCGAGGTCGAGGAACCGGTCGGCGACGTCGCGCAGCAGGGCCCGGTCGTGGCTGACGATCGCGAGACCGCCGTCGTGCTCGTGGAGCCGGCGGGTCAGGAAGTCCAGGCCGTCGGCGTCGAGGTGGTTGGTCGGCTCGTCGAGCAGCAGCACGTCGTGCCGCGCGCCGAGCAGACACGCCAGGCGCACCCGATAGCGCTGCCCCACCGACAACGTCGCCAGGGGGCGGTCGCGGTCGGCACAGGCGTCAAGGGCCTCCAGTGCCACGTCGACGCGGCGTTCGGCGTCCCACGCGTCGAGCCGGGTGGCCGCGTCGAGCGCGGCGGCGTAGCGGTCCTCGGCGCCCGGATCGCCAGCGGTCAGGGCGAGGGTCGCCTCGTCCAGCGCGGCCAGGGCGGCAAGCGACGCGGCCAGCGCCTCGGACGTGAGGGTGCCGACCGTCTCGCCGTCGCGGGCGGGCAACTCCTGGCGGGCCAGGCCGATCGTGCCGGCCCGCTGCACGGTGCCGTCGTCCGGCGTGATCAGCCCGGCGAGGACGTGCAGCAGCGTCGTCTTGCCGCGACCGTTCTCGCCGACGACCGCCACCCGCGACCGGGCGGAGACGGTGACCGAGACGTCGGTCAGGACGCGACGGGACCCGCGGGTCACTGTGACGTCGGTGGCGCGCACGTGCGCGCTGCCGGCATCGACGGGCCGGGACATGGTTTCGGGGTTCGGGGTGAGGTTCAACGGTGCTCCGCAGCTCGCGATGGAGCCGGGCAGCGACTGACGGCCGCCCGGCGGGAACCGGGACGGCGAGCGCGGATTCAGCAGAGGAAGGGCGCCGCCGTCAGCGGGCGGAGCGGACCTTCTGCGACCAGATACCTCGTGCCATGACGGCGATGCTAGCAACCTCGGCGCGTCAACTCCCGAGGGTTTTCGCCCACCCCGTGGTCAGCGCGACACGAGGTGGGCGGGGGATGCCAGCCCCTTATCGGCGAGGGCGGGGCAGGAGGGCGATCAACGCGACCGCCACTGCCACGTGCGTCGCGCCGAGGGCGAGCTTGGCGCCGCCGGTGGCCTCGACGCTGAGCACCGGGACGAAGGACAGCACCGTCACGATGACGGCCAGCGAGATCCAGACCGGTCGAGCGACCCGGGTGGCGAACCGTTCCAGCAGCGCCAGCGCCGCCCAGCCGAGCAGGGCGGCTCCCAGGGCGATCATGACGATCGCGCCGGCCCCGATGACGGTGGCGGGCTGGCCCGGGCTCTCGACGGTGTAGTCGACGCCGGCCAGCGCGCCGACTGCCCAGATGGCCAGGGGGGCCACGACGGCGGCGGCGACGCCGAGGGCGCGGCGGCGCAGTGGTGAGGGCGCGGGGGTCGTGACGGTGGCAGCGCTCATGACGGCTCCTCGTTCAGGGAAACGAACGAGTACGACCGTAGCAGATAGTCTTGTCCGGAACTATCTTTCTCGGAACTAACAGCCGGAGCGGGCGCCCGGCGCGTACGGGGAGGTGTTGGCCAGCGGCCCGCCCACCAGCGCCAGGAGAGCCCGCAGGAACGCCTCCCGGTCCTGTTCGGGCAGAGTTGCCAGCAGGTCGTCCTGGATGCGCCGGACCACCTGTTGCGCCTGCTCCAGCACCTGCTCCCCCGCCGGAGTCACAGCGACCAGCCGGGCCCGTCGGTCGGTTGGCGCCGGACGGCGCTCGGCCAGCCCGGCCCGCTCCAACTGGTCGAGCGTCACGACCATCGTGGTCTTGTCCACACCGCACCGCTCACCGATCTCACGCTGGGTCAGCTCACCGGTGTGGGCCTGCGCCAGCACGTAGTGCGCCCGCGGCGAGATGCCCAGCTCGGCCAGCCCGGCGGCGTGCTCGGTCTGCAACGCGTGACTCGCCCAGGAGAGCAGGAACAACAGGTCCGGCGGGCCATCGGAGGGCGTGCAGGAGGTCATGCGCCGAGGCTAGCAAGATCCTCCGCAAGGAGACTGTTCGCGCGGCGGACGATCAGAGCCGCTGGTAGACGCCGCGCTCGCGGGTGAGCAACTGCTCGTCGATCAGGTACCGGCGCAGTGTCACGTGATCCGACCCTCCCGCGACGCACCACGGCTTGAGCGCGTCGTCGACGGCCCGCTCCGGATAGCGGGTGCCCGGCTCGAACGACCGCTCGGCGATGTGGGCGAGCAGGACCCGCCGCCGGCTCGGCTGCGCCGGCAGACTCACCAGGACGCCCGCGCGCAGGAAGGTCCGCAGCACCGGGTCGGCTCCGGGCTCGGCGTCGTCGGTGGGGCGGCCGTCGCGCGCGGTGGCCCGCAGCGACGCCTCGTCGGCCGCGAGCGCGCCGTCCGCGCCGGTGACGAGGCCCGCGTCGGTGAGCCGGCGAACCCCGGTGAGCACCACCCGCGCCGGCAGGCCGGTCCGCTCGGCGGCCTCAGTCGCGCTGGTCGCACCCAGCACGATCGCCGCGAAGATCCGTCGCCGTCCGTCGTCGGCCAGGGCCCCGGCCAGCGCATGCGCAGTCACGCCGGTCACCCTTCCATCAGCGGTACGCGGACCGCCACGCGATTTCCAGCCCGCTCGGTCGGCGGCGGTCCGCTCAGTCGGTCTCCGGCGCGCTCTGCGGCTGCTCGGCGACGAGCAGCACCCGGCGCAGCAGGTCGGAGAGGTGTCGCCGCTCGGTGGCGGTGAGCGCGCCGAGCAGGCGGTGTTCCTCGGCGCCCTGGACCTCCATCGCCCCGCGCCAGGCGGCCTGACCCGCCTCGGTGAGCGCCACGTCGACGCGCCGACGGTCGACTGTCGACGGAATCCGGCGTACGAAATCCCGCCGCAGCAGCGCGTCCACCCGCGCCGTGATGGACGCGGGCGCCATCGCAAGGTCCGCGGCGAGGTCCGAGGGTGCCGCCCGACCACCGCGGCCGGCCAGGGCGTGCAGCGTGTCGTACTCGTGGGCCGACAGGTCGAGATCGACCAGAACCCGCTCCTTGACGGTCCGCAGATGCCGGGTCAGCCGGATCATCCTGGTCACCGCCCCCTCGACGTCCGCGTCGAGGTCGGGCACCACGGGCAGCCAGCGTTCGATGTGCCGGTCGACGGCGTCCGGGGTGGTGGTCACCGCGCCAGTTTAACTCGGCGCCAAAATATTCATTGCCGAAATATTCGATGTCGAAGTATCTTCTGGTCATGGCTCACCCACTGCGCGACCACTCCTTCCGGCTGCTCTTCCTGGGTCGCACCATCTCCGCTCTCGGCGACGCGGTGGTGCCTGCCGCCCTGGCGCTGGCAGTCCTGCGAGCCACCGGTTCCACCAGCGCGCTGGCCGTCGTCCTCGCCGCGGCGGTCGTCCCCCGGCTGCTCCTCCTGCCGTTCGGCGGTGTGGTTGCCGACCGGTTCGACGCCCGCCGGGTCGCCCTCCTGGCCGACCTGGTCCGCTGCGCGACGCAACTCGCGGTCGGCGTGGAACTGCTCGGCGGCGACCCGTCGCTGACCACAGTGGTGGTGGCGTCCGTGCTCGGCGGCACCGCCTCGGCGTTCGCCATTCCGACCGCGTCTCCGCTGGTCGCCGGCACCGTCGAGCCGGCCGACCGGCAGCGGGCCAACGCCCTGATGGGGATCACCGCCAACACCAGCCGCCTCGCCGGGCCGGCGCTGGCCGGCGCGCTGATCTGGGCCGCCGGGCCCGGCTGGGCGTTCATCCTGGACGGCGCGTCGTTCGCGCTCAGCGCCATGCTGCTCGCGCTGGTGCGGGTCCGCCACGTGCCGGTGCCCCGCCGTTCCGTCCTCGCCGACCTGCGGCACGGCTTCGGCGAGGTACGCGCCCGCGACTGGTTCTGGACCAGCCTGCTCGGGCACGGCGTGTGGAACGGCGCCGCCGCCGTGCTGATGACCCTCGGGCCGGCCGTCGCCATCGAGCGCCTGGGCGGCGAGACGACCTGGGTGCTGCTGTTGCAGGCCGGCGCGATCGGGATGCTCACCGGATCACTGCTGGCCGGGCGGGTCCGACTGCACCGGCCGGTGCTGCTGGCCAACCTCGGGCTGGCCTGCTACGCCGCGCCGCTGTTCCTGCTCGCCGTCGCCGCGCCCGCCCCCGCGGTGATCGCCGCCTACGCGGTGGCGCTGACCGCCCTCGGTTACCTCAACCCGGTGTGGGAAACCGTCGTGCAGCACCACTTCCCGCCGGAGGTCCTGGCCCGGGTCACCTCGTACGACTGGCTGGTGTCGTTGGGCGCCATGCCGCTGGGTTACGCGCTGGCGCCGTTGGCCGCCGACGCGTTCGGCGCACCGGTGCCGCTGGCCGTGGCGGGCCTGCTGGTCCTCGCCTCCTGCGCGGGAACCGCGCTCGTGCCCGGCGTACGCCGACTCACCTGGCCGGCGACCCCGCAACCGCAACCGGCCGAACCCACCGTCGTCCGTTGATCCGATCGATCGTCGGTGCGCGACGGCCGACGTCCGGCCCACCCACGACGGAGGCTCCCGGCCGATGCCGGGAGCCTCCGTCGCGATGTGGTCGGTCAGCCGGCGTCGCGGGTCATCGCGACGAAGTTACGCCACGACTGCGGGCTGAAGGTCAGCGTGCCGCCGTCGCGGTCCTTCGTGTCACGGACCAGGACCACGCCCGGAAGGTTGGCGGCAACCTCGACACAGTCACCGCCGTTGCCGCCGCTCTTCGTGCTCTTCCGCCACCGCGCACCGGTCATGTCCATGATGCTGCCGCTTCTCTGAGAAGGTCCAACGAGCGCCCTCGGGGCAGGGCTTCGCCGCGAATACGTTCCCACCGTCGTTCCAGGCTAACAAGATCCGACGTTTGATCGAGGATCTGCGCCCGTGCCGCGCTGTCGACGTGCGCGACCCGCGACCCGTCCGGCATGTCGGCGATGGTGAACGGTCCGTCGAGCCCCGGGTAGCTGGGCGCGTCCGCCGGGACGATGTGCAGTTGCACGGAGCCCGCCTCGGCGTGCCCGAGCAGGCGCGCCAGTTGCACCGCCATCAACGCGCTGTCGTCACCGACGCGCCGCCTCAGCACCCCCTCGTCCAGCACGGCGATCAGCAACGGGCCGCCGCCCCGGCCGATGATCGCCTGCCGGTTGATCCGCGCCTCGGCGAACTCGGCGACCGCCTCCGGCGTCAGCACCCCGCCGGCCAGGGTCGCCCGGGCGTACGCCTCGGTCTGCAGCAGCCCGGGCACCCACGCGAGTTGGAACGACCGCAGCGTCACGGCCTCGCGTTCGAGGTCGACCCACGGCCGGAACCACACCGGCTCGCGGCGACGGACCACGTCCGGCCACAGCGCGTCGGCGTCCTTCGCCAGCAGCCCCGCCACTGTCGCACGGTGTCGGCTCTGGGGAATGTGCCCCGGGTTTGCCCACCGGGCGACGGTCTTCGGGTGCACGCCGAGCTGACCTGCGAGGCTCTCGGCGGTGTGACCCGCCGCAGCCAGCGCCGCGACAAAGGCGTGGTTCATGCCGTCCCTCCCCTGGAACAAATCCGCTGCACCGAGAAGATTAGTTAACGCTGTGTGTTTGTCCAGCAACCCCCGGCAAAGTGCGGTGTAGACGGCGCTGCAACGAGGAGGAGAAGCTGTGCAGAACGAGTTGTTCGTGAGGCGCGACAGCGTGCAGGTCGTGCCCCCCACGTCCACAGCGGACCGGCGTCGCGCAATCGTGGCGGTGAGCTGATGCCCGAGCGTCCGAAGCACTCCCCGTTGCGACCGTCGTGGCGCTGCCCGGTCTGCGGCATCCTGTGGCCGTGCTCGGCCGCGAAGCTGCGCCTGCTCGGCGAGTACCGCAGGGATCGGCCGGGCCTGTTGATCCACCTGGCGAAGGTCCAGGAGACAGCCGAGGTCGACCTCGCCAAGCTCAACCCGGACGTCGCGCTGCCCGACCTGACCCCGCGTTTCGTCGGCTGGGCGGAAACCCGCTGACCCAGCGTCAGACCCCCGAGCGGGGCACGGACGGGTCTGTGCGAGGCAGCGCGATGCGAGAGACTGACGGCGTGACGACCCGCCCCGGGATGAGGCCGGCCAGATGAGCCGCCCATTCAGGATTGTCGTCGCCGTGCTCGCCACGGTGGCCGCCGCGCTGCTGTACCTGAGCGTCACCGTCAAGGTCCGCTCGATGGCGGAGCCGATCACCTTCACGCGCACCGCCGTTGACTTCCCGACCCTCGTCGCGAAGGGGTACGTCTTCTTCGCCCCCCTCGACCCCACGACCGCCCCGATGATGGACGCGGTGGCGCCGCTGATCCGTTGGGTCGTGATCCTGCTGATCGGGGTGTCGACGTACCTGGCCTGCGGCCTCGTCACCCGACGGACGCACCCGTTCGTCGCGGCGATGACCGGCGCGGCCGCCGCCCTCACCGCCACGGCGATCGGGGACCTGCTCTGGTGGGCCACCTTCGTGCTCCGTGTCCACACCTCCCCCACCGGCTGGTACGCCAACGAGGCACTGGACCACTCCACGCTTCTCGCCAGCGCGCACCTGACGCTGACCGGCTGGACGTCCGACGCCCTCTTCTTCGGCTGTCTGTTCGCGGGCATGAACGCATCCCTGGTGGGTTGCACCAGCTTGGCGATACTGCTGCTGGACCGGCTGAACAAAGACACCGAAGAAGGTCAAGACGAGGCCCAGGACGCGGTCGACGACGAGGCTCAGGGATCGGTTGACGACATCGAGCCGGCAGCGTGGGTTCCGCTGATCGGCGACGTGCGGGGACGCAGCGCGAACCTTGCCCTGGCCGGTGTCCTTCCGGTGCTGGTGCTCATGCTGGTCAACGGCACCCAGGCGGTCTGGGACAGCTATTCCGAAAGAGGATTTCTGACGCTGCTCAGGGTGTTCCTGTATCGCCCCGCCCTGTCCGCGCCGCCACGCGGACGCGATGACGTGGAGTACCGGCTGACTCACGAGGCCGAGCTGAATCCGCTGTCGATGGACGTGTGGGCGCACAGGTCGGTGCTCGCCGTCGCCCTGCTTCTGGCGTTGTGGCTCCTGCTCTGGGCGCTGCTCTCCGGCCTGCCGAACTCCGGGCATCGCCTCGGGCTCGTGGTCGTCTGCTGGGGTGCCACGATCGCGGCGTCCGCGCTGACTGCGACGTCCGACGTCCTGGCCGACTGTGCGGTTGCGGACTCCCCCACCGGCTGCGCGCCCTGGCAGTCCCTGGGCCTGCAATTGACCTCCGCGCTGCGCTTCGGCGCGGCCTGGGGTTGGCTCGTCGCGCTGCCCGTGCTGCTGGCCCGTCGGCTCCTCGACACCGACACGTCCACCGACACGTCCACTGATTCGCGGGAGACTCCGGTCCATGAGTCCACGTAACAAGCGTCCGCGCCGCCGTAAGGTCGCCGCGCTGGCCCCGGTGTCGGCCCCCGCGCCGGCACCGGTCGCCTGGTGGAAACGTCCCGTCACCTGGCTGCTGACGATCGTGGTCGGTGCGGTCGCCACCTGGCTCGGCGCCGTCGTTCTCGGCATGATCAACCAGTGGAAACCGGCGAACGAGCTGGCTGAGGAGTTGGCCGGCCGGGGACCACTCGTCGTCCTCGACCTGAAGCACGTCCCCTACCCGGAGGAGGGCGCGCTCGGCTACGTCTACCCCGCCGGCGCCGACCTGGCGCGCTTGGACGCTGCGCGCCCGTACGCTGGGGGCCCGTACGATCCGACCGTCGAGGCCGGCGCTGTCGACATCGAACGGAGCACCTGGGAGATCACCCTCGTCGGCACCCGGGACGAGGCCGTGGAGGCCGTCGACCTCCGGCCCGTCCTCGTCGAGCCCTGCCGCCCTCCGCTCACCGGGATCCGGGAGCCCAACGACTCCCAGGGCGCCTCCGAGAAGGTCATCCTCGTGACACATGTGGATCGACCGAATCCCCGGATGCTCGTCGAGGACCCGGAGGGCGAGGATGCCGGTGCCCCGTTCTTCGCCACCCACAAGATCACCTTGCCCAGGGGTGAGAAGAACGTCATTCAGGTACGAGCGCTCAGCGCCAAGCAGCACTGCCGATGGCGACTGGAATTGGACTACCTCGCCGACGGACGACGCCAGACGATGGTGATCTCGGCACCCGGCGACAAGCCGTTCGAGGTGACCGGGCGCGCGGACGACGCGGCCCACACCTGGATCTACCTCAATTCGCTGAACGGCTGTCGGGCCAAGGACGGCACCAGGACCGACCGGCTGCGCATCACCGGCGCCGAGTACGCGCAGATGGTGCGCGACGGGCGTACCTGCCCCTACTGATGCTGCCCGCGACCGCCACCGAGGTCCGGGTCACCGACACCAACGGAACGACCACCACCGTCCCGGTCGGCCCCTGACTCCATCAAGGTCGCCAACCGTGCGTGCCGGTGCATGTCGTGCCAGCCGTCGGCGTGACGCACCGACAGGCGGGCCACGCCCTCTTCGGCGAAACCGGCCCGCCCGGCCACCCGGCAGGACGCCGCGTTGCCGGTCGAGTGCTCCAGCGCCAGCCGGTGAAACCCGCCCCGGGTGAAGCTCCACCGGGTCAGGGCGAGCAGCGCCTCGGTGGCGATCCCCCGGCCGCGCGCAGTGGGCACCACCCAGTACGACACCTGCGCCGACGCCTCGGTCAGCAGCACGTCGCGCAACCCCACCTGACCGACGGGCCGGTCGTCGGCGTCGACGACCGCCCAACTGGCGGCGCTCTCGTCACGCCAACGGCCGGCCCACTGCGCTGTCCACGACAGTGCCTCGTTGTCGCTGTCGAGGCGACGCACGTGCCAGCGTTGGATCACCGGACAGTCGAAGGCGGCCCGGACGGCCGGGGCGTCGTCGTCACGCCACGGTCGCAGCGCCAGCCCGGGGCGTACCGGAAGGTGGGGTTGCTCGTGGGCGGCGAGGCTACCGGCGGGCAGGGCGGGTGCGACGAGCAGCGGCATTCGCCCATTATCGAGCCGACGGCCTCGCGCGTTGCGGACCCGCCCTGTCCAGGGCTGGCTCGGCTGAAGGGACGTCCCGGTCAGGGGTTGATCAGTCTCCAGTCGCCTTCGGAGATGACGTCAACGGTGCCATCGACCACCTTGATGGCGGTGTTGTCGTCGATGGCGTAGGTCGGGACCGGGATTCCGGACGCCCATTTCTGGATGTCGGACAGCCCGGTGTCCTCCATGTCGGGGTGGTTGAGGTGGGGGTACAGCGTGAAATCCACAAGCCCCAGCGCCCGGTCGGCGTCCTGCGCCATGTCGCTTCCGTCAGGGACGAATCCACTGTCGAATTCGGCGTCGCAGTTGTACGGGGTGACCGCGATGCTCCCGGCGCTGACCCCCACATAAACCGTGTCACTCAGCGACGGCAGGAGGTCGGCCAGGCCCGACTGGCGCAGCCAGTACGTCAGGTACAGCACATCGCCGCCCCAGACGAGGAGGGCATCGGCCTCCCGGACCGCCGGAACCCAGTTCTCTTCTCGAATGGTCGGCAGCGCGGTGAGTTCCAATATCCCCAAGGATTTCCAACCGAGCTGGGACAACGGGATCGAAGCCCGGCCGTGGACCGCCTTCCACGCCCTCTCGGCTCCGCCGGGAAAGGGGTAGACACCAGTGGGGATGAACAGGGCCGTGGACTCGGCGATCGGCTTGCCCAGCAGCTCGACGAGCGCGTGGGAGATGCTCGGGTTACAGATGCCCGACGACGTGAGAAGGAACTTCATGGAATCCGCTCTCCTGAAGCCACCGCATGACCGCGATCATGTTGCCCCTGAGAACCAGCATGCCGACGCACCATCCGGACCAGCCGCCTCTCCACGCAAATCTTGGACAGTTTCCGTTAGAACGTAACGGAAACTGTCCAAGATTTGGTGGTGCCGCTAGCCGACGGTCTCATTCTCCGGTCGGGCCGCCGGCGAGTTCGGCGACCACGTCGAGGTGGCCCAGGTGCCGGGCGTACTCCTGCACCAGGTGGAACAGGACCCGCTCCAGCGACGCCGGGTCCGCGCCGTTCCACCGCGGGCCCGGCGCGCCGATCTCGGCCAGGTCGTGTGCCGTCACCACGGCCGTGGTGTGCGCGCCCTGCGCCCGCAGTGCTGCCACCAGATCCGCGCGGGTCTCGTCGGGGCCGACGTACCAGCGGTCGTCTCGCCGGTCGCCCCACGGCTCGGCCACGTCGCGACCCTGGAAACCCCACTCGATCCAGCGCAGCTCGACGTGGCGCAGGTGGGTGAGCAACTCCAGCGGGGTCCACCCGGATGGCAGCCGGCTGCGCCGCAGCTCCGGCTCGGCCAGCGCCGACACCTTGGCCACCACGGACTCCCGGAAGTAGTCCAGGTAGCGCAGGAAGACCTCGGTGCGGCTGCCGGCCGGGCTGGTGGGCTCGGGGAACGACGTCATGACCCGGCCGGCAGGTCACGGGCGCGCTGGCGCACACCCGCGCCGCCGTACGGGTAGTCGCCGACGAGCGGGGCGCTCGCCTCGTCCAGCACCCGCATCTGCTCGGCGTCGAGGACCAGGTCGGCGGCGGTCAGGTTGTCGTCGAGCTGCTCGGTGGTACGCGCGCCGAGGATCACGGAGGTGACCGCCGGTCGGGCCGCCAGCCAGGCCAACGACACCGCCGACATGGACGCGTCGCGGTCCTCGGCGATCTGGCGGACCGCGTCGAGCACCCGCCAGGTGTGCTCCTCGGCGTTGCGACCCGCGTACGCCTCGACGCCGCGCTGCGGGTTCTCGCCGAGCCGCGTCGCCCCGGTGGGCGTGCTGTCGCGCTGGTACTTGCCGGTCAGCCAACCGCCGCCGAGCGGTGACCACGGCAGGATGCCGATGCCCTCGTTCTCACAGACCGGCACCAACTCGAACTCGATCTCCCGGGCCAGCAGGTTGTACTGCGGTTGCAGGGTCACGATCGGGGTGAGGTTGAGGTGCTGGGTGAGCAGGGCGGCCTTCTGCAACTGCCAGCCCGTGAAGTTGCTGACCCCCGCGTAGCGGATCTTGCCGGCGCTGACCGCGTCGTCGAAGAACCGCAGCGTCTCCGGCAACGGGGTCAGCGGGTCCCAGGCGTGCGCCTGGTACAGGTCGACGGCCTCGACGCCGAGCCGTCGCAGGCTGGCGTCCAGGGCGCGGGTGAGGTGCACCCGGGACAGGCCGGCGTCGTTCGCCCCCGGGCCCATCGGGAACCGCCCCTTGGTGGCGATCACCAGGCGGTCACGCAGGTCGGGTCGGCTGCGTAGCCAACGCCCGACGATGTCCTCGGAGATGCCGGCGGAGTAGACGTCAGCGGTGTCGATGAAGGTGCCACCGGCCTCGACGAACCGGTCCAGTTGGGCGAAGCTGCCGGCCTCGTCGGTCTCCGCGCCGAAGGTCATCGTGCCCAGACACAGGGTCGACACCACGGTTCCAGTGCTGCCCAGAGTGCGATAGCGCATATCGTCCTTTCGGTCCGAGTGACAAAGCCGATCTTCGCACTCGGTTGGGCCACCTGCACACGGAGGCCGCCGGGCGCCGGCACGGGCACCCGCGAGGCCACCTCGCCGGTCATCATGAGCGGGTGAGCGAGCCCGCGATCGAGATCGACCGGCCTCACCGGCCGGCCCAGTCGCCACCGCCGGGGCGTCCGCCGGAGCCGGGCGCGCGCACGCGCGGCCCGTGGCTGGTGGCCGCCGCCACCACAGTGACGCTGTTGCTCCTCGCCGGCCGCTACGGCTATCACCGCGACGAGCTGTACTTCCTGCTCGCCGGCCGACACCTCGACTGGGGCTACGTCGACCAGGGGCCGCTGGTCCCGGCGCTGGCCCGGCTGCTGGACACGATCGCCCCGGGCAACCTGGTGGTGCTGCGTACCCCGTCGGCGGTGGCGGCCGGCGGCGCGGTGCTGCTGGTCGCCGCCATCGCCCGCGAGTTGGGCGCCGGCCGGGGCGCGCAGCTCGTCGCGGCGGTGCTCACCGCGCTGTCCGGCATCGTGCTCGCCAGTGGTCACCTGCTCAGCACCACCACCGTCGACCTGCTGCTCTGGTTGGTCGCGGCGTGGTGTGCGGTGCGGCTGCTGCGCACCGGTGACAGCCGCTGGGCGCTGGGCATCGGGCTGGCTCTCGGTGTGGGCATGCTCAGCAAGCTGCTGCCGGCGTTGCTGGCCGTGGGCCTGGTCGCCGGGGTGCTGATCGCCGGGCCGCGTCGGCTGCTGCGCGACCGGTGGGTGCTGGCCGCCGCCGGGATCACCGTGCTGCTGGCCGCGCCGAACCTGATCTGGCAGGCGGCCAACGGCTTTCCGCAGCTCGGCGTGGCCGCATCCATCTCCGACGGCGACAGCTCCTACAGTGGCCGTCGGGAGGCGTTCACCCTCCACTTCGTCATCATCAGCCCGTACGCCGTACCGATCTGGATCGCCGGCCTCGTCGCGCTGCTGCGCCGGCCGGCGTGGCGGGCCTACCGGGCGGTGGGCTGGGCCTGGCTGGTGGTGGTCGGCATCGTGCTGATCGCCGGCGGCAAGGGTTACTACGACGCGCCGCTGTTGCTGGTCCTCACCGCCGCCGGGGCGCTGGTCACCGTGGCGTGGGCGTCGCGCGGGTCGCTCTGGTGGCGTCGAGGGTTGCTCGCGCTGGGCGTGGTGCCGTTCCTGCTGCCCAACGTCGTGCTGCTGCTGCCGGTGCTGCCGGCCGACCGGCTGCCCGCTTTCGTGGTCGACGTCAACTACGACGCCGGCGAGACGATCGGCTGGCCCGAGTTCGCCGACTCCCTCGCTACCGTCCACAGTGGATTGCCGCCGCAGGAGCGTTCGCGGGTGGTCGTCCTGACCGGCAACTACGGCGAGGCCGGCGCGGTGGCCCGCTACGGGCCGGCCCGTGGTCTGCCCCGGGCGTACTCCGGGCACAACAGCATGGTCGACTTCGGTCGGCCGCCCGCCGACGCGGACGTGGTCATCGCCGTCGGCTGGGAGCGCCCCGACCAGCTGAACACCTGGTTCGAGCAGTGCACGCTCGCCGGGCGGGTGGATCAGCGGGTCGAGGTGGAGAACGACGAGAACGGCGGCCCGATCCACGTGTGCCGGGGGCTGCGGCGTCCGTGGGCGCAGATCTGGGACACCGAGGTACGCCACACCGGCTGACAGTGGTTCAGCCGGCTCCGCTGGTCAGCCAGGCCTGGATGCCGACCAGGGCCTCGGGGCCGGAGGTGGCGTCGACGTCGCGGGCGAGATCGGCGATCGTGACGGCGGCGAGCGCCTGACGCCACGCGTCCTCGGCCGCCCACATCGCGCGAGCGACCGGGCACGGCGTGGTGCAGGCGTCGGCCGGGGTCGCGAACGGGCCGCGCTGGCGGATCTCGGTGCAGACGAAGGTGGGGCCGGGCCCGTCGACGGCCCGGACCACGTCGAGCAGGGTGATGCTCTCCGGTGCGCGGGTCAACACGTAGCCGCCCGACTTGCCCTGCACGGAGTGGATCAGGCCGGCGCGGGCCAGTGACTGGAGCTGCTTGGCGAGGTAGCTGCTGGAGACGTCGTGCAGTTCCGCCAGCTTGGCCGCCGGGACGGGCGTGTTGCTGGCGGTGAGCACCACGCAGCAGTGCAGCGCCCACTCGACCCCGCCGGACATCTTCATGACGTCACCCTAGTCACCCCGTTACTCGGACTCATTGTGTCCGAGTATAGTTCTCGGACAAGAGAGGTCCGAGTATCGGCTGAACCTCAGCGGTCGGACCTCACAGTCACGGGAAGGTGCATGGTTATGAAGATCGCCGTACTGGGCGGGACCGGCCTCATCGGGTCGCAGGTCGTCAAGATCCTGCAGGCCGCGGGTCACGAGGCGGTGCCGCTCTCGCCGTCCACCGGGGTGGACCTGCTCACCGGGCAGGGACTGTCCGACGGGCTCGCCGGCGCCGAGGTCGTCGTCAACCTGACGAACTCGCCGACCTTCGACGAGGCCTCGCCCGCCTTCTTCCAGACGACCATGGACAACCTGCTGGCCGCCGCCGCCCGCGCGGGCGTCGGCCACGCGGTGATCCTCTCCATCGTCGGCGTCGACCAGGTGCCCGACCTGGACTACTACCGCGCCAAGACCCTCCAGGAGGAGATCCTCACGGCCGGTCCCATTCCGTACTCGATCGTCCGCGCCACCCAGTTCTTCGAGTTCGTCGAGGCGATCCTGTCCTGGACGGCCGACGACACCACCGTCCGACTGCCCAGCACGCCGGTGCAGCCGATGGCCGCCGCCGACGTGGCGCAGGCCGTCGCCGAGGTCACCATGGGCGCGCCGTTGCAGGGCATCCGCAACGTCGCCGGGCCCGACGTCTTCGCGCTCGACGAGCTGGGGCGGATCACCCTCGCCGCAAGCGGTGACCAGCGCACCGTCACCACCGACAACACCGCCGGCATGTTCGCCGCCGTGTCCGGTGATGTCCTCACCGGCTCCGACGACGCCGTCATCGCACCCACCGCCTACCGGGAGTGGCTCGCGCGCCGGGCCTGAGCAGGCACACCCCCCGCGTCTCGCGGCGGCGATCGACCGCCGCCGCGACGCGCGGGTACGGCGATACCGTGCTCTCGGCCGTATCCCCGGGTTGCGTCTCTGAGCGGGGCGTCAGCCGGCGCAGGGCCGGTTACTGGCGCATCGTGCTGATCCCGGCCCGCCATTCGCTCGCCAGGATCGCGAAGACGAGCTGGTCGGCCCACTCCCCCTGGAACAGGTAACTCTCGACATGGCGGGCCTCCTGGCGCATGCCGAGTCGCGTCATCATCCGGGCCGACGCGGCGTTGCGCGCGTGGCACCGACCGTAGACCCGGTGCAGCCCGACCTCGGCGAACCCCCAGTCCAGCAACGCCGTGGCGGCCTCCGTCGCCAACCCGCGACCGCCGTGGTCGGGGTGGAAGACGAACCCGAGTTCGGCGGTACGGTCCAGTTGGCCGCGCCACACCAACTCCACGATTCCGATCACCCCGGCGTCGGTGACCGCGGCCACCGTCAGGCAGTCACCCTCGGCGCGCCACGCGTCCTCGCCCGCCATGGCGAGCACCGACGCCCGCGACTGCTCACGGGTACGCGGCTCCGCCCCGAGCATCCAGCGCACCACGTCGGGTCGGCGCTGAAACGCGTACACGTCGTCGAGGTCGTCGATCGTGACCGGGCGCAGGACGAGCCGTGCGGTGCGGATCGGGTAGGTCGGCTGGAACATCACGCGATCGTAGAGACCCGCGCGGGGCGCTCCGGTGCCGGCCGATCGGTGTCCTGGCGTCGGGGCAGCAGCAGCGGGCTCGCGAGGATCAGCAGCCCGGCGACCGTGATCGCCGTGCGGGGGCTGGTGGCCTGCGCGAGCAGCCCACCGAGCGCGCTGAGGATGGCGATGGCCGCGCTGCTGCCGATCGACCAGGCCGACAGGGTTCGGACGATGCGGTCCTTCGGAGTCTGTTCCAGGCGGTACGTGGCGAGCACCGGGTTGTACAGGCTCATGCTGATGATGATCGCGAACTCGACGGCGATCACGGTGGCAAGACCGATCACGCCGGGTTGGACGACGGCGAGGCCGATCAGCCAGATCGCGCGCAGCGTGCCCACGGCGCGGATGATCCGGTGTTGGCCGTAGCGCGCCACCACCCGACGGGCCAGACGTGACCCGATGAGACCGCCGACGCAGGGCACGGCGAAGGCGAGGCCGTACTGCCAGGGCGGAAAACCCAACTCACCGAGCAGGAGTACGGCCAGCAGCGGCTCGGTGGCCATGATCAGTCCCGCGACGAGCAACTGGTTGAGGTAGAGCGCCCGCAGGCCGGGGTGGGTGAACAGGTGCCGCCAGCCGTCGAGCAGCTCACCGGCCCGGACCCGGGCCGCGCCGGTGCGCCGGGGGTGGTCCTCCTCGTGGCCGCGAATGGCCGCGAGGCCCAGCGCCGAGAGCAGGTAGCTGAGCGCGTCGGCCACGATGGTGACGACCGGCCCGAACAGGCCGACCGCGGCGCCGCCCAGCGGTGGCCCGAGCGCGATCGAGCTCCAGGTGGTCGACTCGAACCGCGCGTTCGCCACCAGCAGGTCGTCCGGCCGCACGAGGGCCTTGAGGAAGGCGCCGCTGGCCGCGTTGAAGGCGATCCTGGCGGTGGCGACCACGGCCGAGACGACAAGCAACTGCCCGAAGCTGAGCCGGCCCAGCGCGTACGCGACGGGAATCGTCAGCAGGACCGCGAACCGGGCCAGGTCCATCGCGATCATCACCTGGCGCTTGCGGTGGAACTCCACCCACGGCCCGAGCGGCAACGCGATCAGCGCGCCCACCGCCGGCCCCAGCGCGGCCAACACTGACACCTGAGCGGGGCTGGCCTGCAACACCAGCACGGCGATCAGCGGCAACGCGCCGAAGCCCAGTCCCGAGCCGTAGGCGCTGACCGCGTACGACGCCCACAACCATCCGAACCGCCGACCCAGCGATCGCCTCGCGGACAACCCCACACCTCCCGCTCCCGACAACTCGTCGTTGACCGCCGCGATCAAAGCAAGGTCAGTGCCCATGGATCAAACAACCGGTTGAGCGGCGCGGCACAACCAGAGGTTGTGTCAGTAGGGTTCGTCGGGTGAACCTCGACGCCGTTCGCACCTTCGTCGCCGTTGCCGACGCCGGCCAGTTCCAGGACGCCGCCGCCGCGCTGTCGATCACCCAGCAGGCCGTCTCCAAGCGCATCGCCGCACTGGAGAAGGACCTCGGGGTACGGCTGTTCACCCGCACCGCGCGCGGCACCCACCTCACCGTCGATGGTCAGACCTTCCTGCCGCACGCCCGCGAACTGCTCCGGGCCGAGGCGCGCGCCGACGCCTCCGTACGCCCCGGTCGGCGGGCGCTACGCGTCGACGTGCATAGTCGACGGATCGCCCCAGCGGTGCTGCTCCAGGACTTCCACCGCGCGCATCCCCGCATCGAGCTGGACGTCGTCACCCTCGACGCCGACGTGCACGCCGCGATGGCTGCCGTCGAGGCGGGGACGGTCGACGCCACCTTCCACGCCGTCACCGTCGCCGCGCGACACCTGCCCGCCGCGATCCGAACCACCCGCGTGATCGACGAGTACCACGAGTTGCTCGTCGGCCCCCGCCACGCCCTGGCCAACGCCCGCACCGTCACGCCCGCGCAACTCGCCGAGCATCGCATCTGGATGCCCGGCATGGCCCCCGGCACCGAGTGGGCCGACTACTACGACGAGTTCGCCGCCGCGTTCGGTCTCACCATCGACCTGGTCGGGCCGGTCTTCGGCAACGAGGCTCTGCTGGCCGAGATCGCCGACTCCGCGGAGCTGGCGACCCTCGCCGGCGAGCGCACCCGGTACCTGTGGCCGGACAGCTACGACCTGCGGCGCGTACCGGTGCGCGACCCCGCGCCGATCTATCCCATGTCGCTCATCTGGCGCGAGGACAACAGGCATCCCGCGCTGCGCGCACTGCGTCACTACCTCGACTCCCGGCGAGCACAGGCACCCGACATGGAGGTCTGGCTGCCGCCCTGGGGATAGCCGCGCGATGGCTCGGCGTGTTGACACGCGTTCATCCGGCACTACATTTAACGTGTTGGTTAAGTGACTGGAGGCTCTGGTGTCGGGCAGCGATCAACTCAGCGCGGTGTTCTCGGCCCTCGCCGACCCGACTCGACGGGCGATTCTCGCCGAGTTGGCCGACCGCGACGCCACAGTCACCGAGCTCACCGCTCCCCTCCCGATCTCGATGCCGGCGGTGTCGCGGCACCTGAAGGCGCTCGAGCGCGCGGGCCTCATCTCACGTACCCGGTCCGGGAAGTTGCGGATGAGTCGCATCGAGGCCGCCCCGCTGCGCGAAGCGGCCGAGTGGATCGAGCGCTACCGGCGGTTCTGGGACACGTCCCTCACCCGCCTCGACGCCCACCTCGCGGCCGTGCAGGCCGCCGGTCGCCCAACGGACCGAACGGCCCACGGCCCGGCGTTGCCCGACAGCGAATCCCCGGGCAAGTCTCACGACAAGGAGAATTGATGGACAGGGACGACCCGCAAATCGTCATCTCACGCGTGGTGGACGCGCCACGGGACCTGGTCTACCGAGCTTTCACCGACCCCGACCACCTGGCGGCATGGTGGGGGCCGATCGGCAACTCGCTGCCCCGCGACGAGATGGACTTCGACATCCGGCCCGGCGGCCACCAGCGGTGGACCGAACTCTTTCCGACCCAACCCGGCCTTCGAGTCGACGTCCACATCGACCTCACCGACGTCGCCGACGGCGAACTGCTCGACGGCGTCGCACACGTCACCGGGCAACTGCCGGAGGGCATTGAGCCGCACGAGACAAGGATGCGGGTCGAGTTCCACGACGAGGCCGATGGACGGACGCGACTCGAGATCCGTCAGTGGCTCCCGGAACGGCTGGTTGGCCCTGCTGACCAGGGTTGGAACGAGGCATTCAGCAAGCTGGACGCGGCACTGACGAATGCCCACCCCATCGCAGTCGACGTGGAGGTATAGCGCGCCATGGCCAAGCTGATCTACGTGACGAACGTGTCCCTCGACGGTTACATCGAGGACGAACACGGCAGATTCGACTGGACCCCACCCGACGACGATTACTTCGCGTTCGTCACCGACCTGGTCCGGCCCATGGGCACCTACCTCTACGGCCGGCGCCTGTACGAGTCGATGGCCGTCTGGGAGACCGAGCCCGCCCTCGCCGCGCGATCGAAGCTCACTGCCGACTTCGCCGACGTCTGGCAAACGGCGGCCAAGATCGTCTACTCCACCACGCTGGACACGACCTTGACCGCCAGGACCCGGCTCGATCGGAGCTTCGACCCCACTTCGGTACGCGCCATCAAAGCCTCGGCCACCAGTGACCTCACCATCGGGGGCGCACACCTCGCGGCGCAGGCATTCCAAGCCGGGCTGATCGACGAGTGCCACCTGCTGATCCATCCCATCCTCACCGGCGGAGGCAAGCCCGGGCTGCCCAGCGGCACCCGCCTCGGCCTGGAGCTACTGAGCACCCGCCGATTCAGCAACGGGGTGGCGTACCTGCACTACCGCGTCAGCACCTGAGACGGTCATCGGCGTCACCGACCCGGAGGTGTGTCGGTGACGCCGACCGGGCCACCGAGCGGGCCCGCCGACGTCGTTCGACGAGGCTGAGGGACGTGGGTACGGTGGCACCGTGCTCTCGGTCGTGAAGGGTCTGTCCCGGTACCACACCGAGGAATCGCTACGCGCCCACCTGCTGGAGCGCTCACACCGCACCGAGGACGGCTGCCTGATCGTCGAAGGTTACGGGCGGCGACGCGGGGTGCACCAGAAGGTCGCCGGTCGCGCGTGGGCACACATCGCCGCGTACGTCGTTCTCGTCGGTGGGTACGACCCCGCCCTCGACGTCGACCAGACCTGCGGCGTCGCCGACTGTATCGAGCCGACACATCTGCGCCAGCTCAGCCGGGCCGAGGCCTGCCGCAGCCGGACCCAGCCGGCACAGTGCCGCAACGGTCACGACCGTGAGCTCGACCCGGCGACCGGCCGGTACCGTCGGGTCTGCCGGACGTGCAACCGGGAGGCCCAGCGCCGTTGGCGTGAACGCGAGGCGGCCGAGGTGGCCCAGGCCCGCGCCGCGTACGGCCGCTCGTAATCTCAGCCCTTCTCCTGGCAGTGCACCCGTCTGCTCGACTCGGCCGTCGGCGAACTCGACAGTGGCAGCGCTCGCGCTCGGTCCAGACCAATCAATCTGATTTGATGTATCTTCGTGGTCATGGGGCCACCGAGTCGCACCGCGCCGCCGTTCGTCCGGCTGGCCGCACACCCGCTGCGCTGGCAGATGCTGACCGAACTCGCCCGCAGTGACCTGCGGGTCCGCGAACTGGCCAGTCTCCTGGCCCAGCCGCAGAACCTGGTCTCCTACCACCTACGGCTGCTGCGCGACGGCGGCCTGGTCACCGTCACCCGCAGCAGCTTCGACGGCCGCGACAGCTACTACCACCTCGACCTCGACAGCTGTGCCCACGCGCTGGCGGGCACCGGTACCGCTCTGCACCCCGCCCTGCAGTTGGGCGGCCCTCCACCTGCCCCGCCGGTCCCGCCGCCGCGAACCGTGCTGTTCGTGTGCACGGGCAACAGCGCACGTTCCCCCATCGCCGAAGCCCAGCTCCGACGCCACACCGCCGGTCACGTGCAGGTGACCAGCGCAGGAACCCGCCCCCGAGCGCAGCTACACCCCCATGCCGTGCGGGTGCTGCGCGACCACGCCGGCGTCGACGTCGCGGACCGTCGCCCGCGGCACCTGGACACGCTCACCGGCCACCGCTTCGACTACGTGATCACCCTGTGCGACAAGGCCCGAGAGGTCTGCCCCGACTTCGGAAACCCGGCCGGCCAACTGCACTGGAGCATCCCCGACCCCGCCGCAGCCGGCACCCGGGACGACTATCCCGCCTTCCTGCAGGTTGCGGCCGACATCGACACCCGCGTGCGGCATCTGCTGCCCGTCCTCGCCACCGAACCCGAGGAGACCACACCATGAGCACAGCCGAGCAGTACGTCAGCGTCCGTTACCTCGTCGACGACGTGCACGCCGCCGTCGACTTCTACACCGCCCACCTCGGTTTTCACCTCAAGACCAGCGCCGCCCCCGCCTTCGCCGACGTGGTCCGCGGCCCGCTACGACTGCTGCTGTCCGGACCCGCCAGCTCCGGCGCCCGCGCCACTCCGGACGACGCCACCAGCCCCGGGCGCAACCGCATCCACCTCATCGTCGACGACCTGGACACCGAGATCGACCGACTCCGCGACGCCGGCCTGGCGTTCCGCAGCGAACTGGTCTCCGGGCCTGGCGGCCGTCAGATCCTGCTCGCCGACCCCGCCGGTAACCTCATCGAACTTTTCCAACCCGCGGGCGACGCCGCCCCCGCCAACGCCTGAACCCGGCCGCACTTCGCCGCCCCTGGGCCTGCGGGTCGATGACCGGCCGGACGTTCGCCCCGTCTACACCATCCTCAGTCGTTACGCACAAGAACTGTCATTATGGTGCGTGCACGTTTCGCACCTTTTGTGGCAGGTATTTACTGGATTATTGATAATGACAATGTAGTAATCCGTTGAAGGAGCCGGACTCGAGCGAGAACGGCGCCGAGGTCCCTGCCTCAACTGCGCGCGAGGCCCGGCAGCAGCACCCGCGCGTTCCTCCAACGGGTGGTTCGACGGAAGGCGCTACGGGCGCCCTACTGACCTGGGAAGCCGTGAGAGCTGGTCGTGCGGGTGCTGCTGCCGGTCAGGACGGCTGGACGTGGTCGAAGAGGGCGAGGGCTTCGGCAGGGTCCGGGCTCACGAGGCGTTCCAGACCGGCCGTCGTGATTTTCGCCCACCTGCCGGCCCGTTCACACATCCGTTCCTCGAAGGCACAGACGGCGGCGTCCAGATCTTCCGGGTCGGCAGCGATGGACTCCGCGAGCTCGGCACCGTCCAGCATTGCGAGGTTCGCGCCTGCCCCCAACGGTGGCATCAGGTGGGCGGCGTCGCCCAGCAGCGTCACCCCGCGGACGTGGGCCCAGGTGTGGGATTCGGGCAGGACGTAGAAGGGGCGGTGGACGAAAGCGGTGCCGTGGCCGACCAGGTCTAGGACGGGAGCGGCCCAGCCGTCGAACAGAGCCAGAAGGCCCGATCGCACTGCCTCGGCGTCGGCCAGGTCCAGGCCCGCGTGCCAGTCCAGCGGCGCGCGGAACTTGGCGTACACCTTGACGTGACCGCCGCTGTTGCGCTGGGCGACGAGAGATCGGTTCGCGCCGTACACGGCCACCGAACCGTCGCCGATCACCTGTGCGAGGTCAGGGTGGCGGGTGTCGATGTCGTCGAGGGAGGTCTCGACCGAGGTGACGCCGGTGTAGTGCGGCGTCACCGACGAGACTGCCGGGCGGACCCGGGACCAGGCACCGTCCGCGCCCACCACGAGATCGAACGTCTCCTGCCGCCCGTCCGCGAAATGAACAAGTACGCCATCCCCGGCCCCCGGCACCACCTGCACCACCTCTCGCCCCCACTGCACGTCGAGAGGGTCGAGCAGTAGGTCACGGAGTTGCCCGCGGTCGATCTCCGGGTTGGTCCGCTCATCCGGACCAGGCTGCCAGTCCCGCAGGACGGTCCCAGCAGCGTCCAGGATGCGCATGGCCTGCCCCTCGGGACGGGACAGCGCCTGGAACTCTGCCAACAGCCCCGCCTTGTCCAGTGCCAGCTGGCCCATCCCTTCGTGCAGGTCCAGCGTGCCGCCTGGGGGGCGGGAGTCGGGCGCGGGATCGCGTTCAAGGACGGCGACGGGGTAGCCGTGGCGGTGCAGGACACGGGCAAGGGTGAGTCCCCCCGGGCCGCCGCCGACCACAGCGATACGATGTCTCATGGCGATACAGCGTATCGCGCTCTGACGACGCATCGCCACGGTAGGGAGTGACCATGACTGTGTGGGACCGGCCGGAGCCGCCGAATCCCCCCGTGCCGCTCGACCGGGAGCAGGTCATCGCCGCCTCCATCGCGCTGGCCGACGAGGGCGGGCTGGAGGCGGTGTCGTTGCGCAAGGTCGCCGCCCGGCTGAACGCCGGCCCGATGCGGCTGTACGGATACATCTCCACGAAGGACGAGTTGTTCGACCTCATGGCCGACGAGGTCTACGCCGAGATTCTCCCCGGGGAGCAACCCGGTGACTGGCGGGAGGCGCTGCGCATCCTCGCCCACCGGACCAGGCAGGCCGCTCTGCGTCACGAATGGCTGGCTGACCTGCTCGGCGGCCGCCCGACCCTGGGCCCGAACGGCTTCGCCGTGACCGAGGCCAAGCTGGCAGCCCTCGACGGCCTCGCCGATATCGACACCGTCCTGCGCGCCGTGGAGACTGTCAGCGCCTACTGCACCGGTGCGATCAGGCGCGAGATCGCGAACCTACGGGCCGAGCGCGCCACGGGCCTGTCCAAGCGCGACTGGCAGCGCGCCTCCGGCCCCCACGTGACGAGAATGTTGGCCACGGGCCGCTTCCCGGCGCTGACCAAGGCCGTGCACGACGGCACGGAGGTGGACGCCGAGACGTCCTTTGCGACCGGTCTGGACTGGGTCCTCGACGCCGTGGCCGCCAAACTCACCCGACCGCCGGCGTGACTCACGCGCCCGCTCAGGGGCGGAGCCAGCGATCGAACCAGGCGCGGGTTCGGCGCAGGACGTCGAGTTGGTGGTTGCGTTCCCGGATCGAGTGGCCCTCTCTCGGGTAGATCACGAACTCTTGCTCGACGTCGAAGTGGCGCAGCGCCCGGTGGAGGTACACGGCCTGTCCGAGGGGGACGTTGGTGTCCTCGGCGCCGTGCAGGATGAGCACCGGAGTGCGGATTCGGCTGGCGAAGGAGATCGGGCTGACCGCGTCATGGGGGTGCGGGCCGATACCGGACCAGCCGGTGCTGCCGCCGAGCGCGGCTTCGAACTGGCCGTTCTCCCCGGTCGCGGCGAGCATGCCCCAGTCGATGATGCCGGCGCCGACCAGCGCGGCGCGGAAGCGGTCGGTCTGGCCGACGGCCCAGGCGGACATGAAGCCGCCGTGGCTCCAGCCGGCAATGCCCAAGCGGTCGGGGTCGGCGATGCCTTCGGCGATGAGCAGGTCGATGCCGGTCAGGATGTCGGTCCACTCCTGCTGGCCGACCTGGCCGGCGACGCTGGCCGCGAACTGGTGGCCCCGGCCCTGGCCGCCGCGCGGGTTGGGGAGCAACACGGCGTAGCCGGCGGCGGCCAACCACTGCGCGCTGGGGAACCAGAACAACTGGCAACGGTCGGCGTAGCGGTCGTACGGGCCCCCGTGCACGATCGTGACCAGCGGGAACGGGCCCTCCGACGCGGTTCTTCCGACCGGCAGTACGAGCAGGCCGTCCAGGTCCAGGCCGTCGGTGGCGCGGTAGGCCAGCGGTTGTTGCGTGCCGAGTGTGATGCCGTCCAGTTCCGGCCGGGTGTTGGTGATTCTTCGCAGCGGCCCGGTTGGCGCTCCGATCTGAACGTTCGGGAGCTGATGGCGGGTGCCGGTGAGCACCGCGATTGTGTCGCCGGTAGGGGTGGTGGTGAGGTTGTCGAGGCGTCCAGGGTGATGCGACAGGGTCGTGAGGTCGGTGGGGTCGAGCCGGGCCAGCGTCGTGTTCAGGCCGTCGGCGAACACCACCAGCGGGGCGGCGTCGGTCTGGCGAAGTTCGGTGGGGCACATCGTGCGATCAGCGGTGCGGTTGCGCAGGACGCGGCTGTCCACGGCCAGGTCGAACACGGCGGTGCCGGCCTGCAGAACCGGTGGGGTGAGCGCGATGTAAGCGAGGTGCCAACCGTCCTCGCCGGGCCACCAGGCCAGAGATCGTGCGTCGGCCTCGACCGGTGCGAGATTCTCCGCGGTCCTGGTCGTCGGGTCGTACAGGTGCAGTTGGCCGGTGCGCGGACCGTGGTCGTTGTCGGCGGTGGCCCAGGTCAGCACGGCGAGTGGACCGCCGTCGGGGCGTTGCCGCAGTTCCACGACATGCCGGCCACCGAACACCTTCGGGGTGGTGACCCGGCCGGTGCGCAGGTCGAGCAGGCGCAACCGTGCACGCGGTTCGCGCTCGCCGACGACGATGGCGTCGTCGCGGTCCCGGGCGCGACGCGCGTCCTGCTCGGTGGGTTCGTCCTCGGCGAGCAGGGCCACCAGGTCGGGGTCGGTGAGCGGCAGGTAGTCGATGACGCCGCCGCGCCAGCCGGTCAACGTGGCCGTCGTGCCGTCGGTGGGGGTGAGCCGGTGTAGTTGCGGAATGCCGCGGTCGGCGCGGTCGGAGAGGAAGAACAGCGTCTCCGAGTCGGCCGACCAGCGTGGCCGGGATTCGGTTGCGGTGTCGGTGGTCGCGCGACGCGGCGCGACGGCGGCGTCGGTGTCGACGAGCCAGAGTTCGGTGTCGCTGTGGTCACCGGTGCGGCTGCTGGGAGCGAGGACGTAGCAGAGCAGGCGCCCGTTCGGTGCGAGCGCTGGGGCCTGTGGAGCGCAACCATCGACCACGAGCTCGGCGGTCAAACCCGTCATGCGGTGAGTCTGCCAGCATCCACAGAACGCCATGCGATCCCTCCGCTGCCGGATCGACGCACCGGCGAGTTCCCGTTGCGAGTGGCGAGGCATGATGTCCTCATGGACGCGTCCGCCAGCCATGGCGCGAGCGAGAACGGCTCGTCGCCGCCTGAGCCGCGTGTCTTCCGCAGCCGGGGCAAGTAGAGCGTGACCTGATGTTCTCCGTAGAGGAACGCGACCTGATCCAGCGGCGGCTGCTGCACCTGGCGGAACAAGATCCCGCTGTCGTCGCCGCCGCGATCACCGGCTCGCACGCCACAAACGATGAGGATCGCTGGTCGGACATCGATCTGGCCTTCGGGATCAGCGGTCCCCTCGACGCCGTCCTGCAACGCTGGACCCAACAGATGTATCAGGACTTCACGGCGGTCCACCACTGGGATCTGAGGTCCGGGTCTGCGATCTACCGGGTGTTCCTGCTGCCTCGCTGCCTGGAAGTCGACCTCTCGTTCAGCCCGGAGGCCGAGTTCGGGGCGCGCGGCCCGAGTTGGCGACTCATATTCGGGCGATCCACTGCACCCCCAGCTCCCGCGCCGAGCGGCCACGACGAGATGGCCGGCCTGGCATGGCACCACGCGCTACACGCGAGGATCAGCATCGAACGAGGCAGATACTGGCAAGCGGAGCACTGGATCAGCGCCCTGCGCACCCAGACAATCGCCCTCGCCTGCCAACGACTGGGCCACTCCACCAGCTACGCCAAAGGCGCGCACCTACTGCCCGGCGAGATCACCGGACCGCTCGAACCGACACTGGTCCGCTCCATTGACGAGCCCGAGTTACGCCGTGCGCTCTCGGCCGCCGCAGCGGCCCTGACCGCGGAACTCACTCGCACGGACCTGACCCTGGCCGCTCGGCTACGCCCGATTCTCACCGACCTTGCCGCGATCGTTGGGCCGCCGCAAACCAGCGAGCCGCAGGCCGAGTTGCCTCAGAAACACTGAGACCCCGGCCTTGCCTGTCCCCCGCAGTGCGACACCGCAGCCAGCACCGCATGCGCCCCGGACTGCTACCGAGCCGCCAACGCCGTGTTCATCGACGCCTCACGCCGACATCCGCCTGGCGCGGCCGTTCGGTGGTGGGATGGTGGCCGCCGTCGATGGGACGTGACTCGTCGTCCCGCTCCGCACGCGGGTCGCGGCGCCGATGGTCAAGATCTTGGGTGGGCGCCAGGCCCGGGCAACAGGTCGATGTCCGTAGCCCGCATGGGCTGTTCGCACTCCGAGCACCGTAGTTCCACATGACTGACCTTGCCGCAGGCGTGGTGGCGGTAGAGCACCGGCGGGCCGGCCTCGCCCGCCGTCCACCGGTCACCCCACCGCACCATGACAAGCAGCAGATCACATAGCTCCCTGCCCTTTTCGGTGAGCAGGTATTCGTGCCGGACCGGCCGGGCGGAATACTCACTCCGGGCCAGGACGCCCTGTTCGACCAGCCAGTTCAGCCGCTCGGCGAGCACCTTGCGGGACATGCCGAGTCCCCGCTGGAGTTGCTCGAAGCGGTGCGTGCCGGCGTAGACGTCCCGCAAGATCAGCGGCGACCACGGCTCGCCGATGACGTCGAGGGTGCGGGCGATCGAACACGCCATGGCGCCGAATTGCGTTCGCTGCATGACGCCACGATACGCAAGGTGGTTCCTTCAAGGAACCGACTCTGTTAGCGTCACATCAGTCCGTCTCCTCAAGGAACGGACCAGTCTGTGCCCCTCCACGCGCTCATGGAAGCCGAAAGAGGCCCCTATGACCCCTCCGCCGATCGTGCCGACCGAGGACTGGCAAGACGCAGTGAACACCTTGCGCGTCCACGAAAAGGCACTCACCCGTCAGCTCGACGCAGTGGCCGCGGCACGTCGCCGACTGCCGATGACGCCGGTCGAGCAGGACTACGTGTTCGAGGGCCCGTCCGGGCCTGCCAGTCTGTCCGACTTGTTCCAAGGCCGCCGCCAGCTCATCGTGTACACCTTCATGTGGCACGGCGTCGACGCTGTCTGCTCCGGCTGCTCGATGTTCACCGACAACGTCGGACACCCGGCCCACCTCAACGCTCGCGACGTCACCCTGGCGTTGACGTCCCAGGGCCCACTGGACGACCTGCTGGCGCTGCGGCGGCGAATGGGTTGGGCACTGCCCTGGTACTCGTCACTGAACAACAGCTTCAACGCCGACATGGGAACCGGTGACGGATTCGCGCTGAACGTGTTCCTCCGTGCCGACGACCGGATCTTCCGCACGTACACCACCACCGCCCGGGGCGTGGAACGGCTCGGCAGTAACTGGTCCTTCCTCGACCTGACGCCATACGGCCGGCAGGAGACCTGGGAGGACTCGCCGGAAGGCTGGCCGCAGACCCAGCCCTACCAGTGGTGGCGGCTGCACGACGAGTACGAGACGACCAAGGATCCGTCATGAGAGTCGACACGCCAGTCGCCGAGCTCCTCTTCCACGAGGAAGATGCGACACCCTTCAACACCGACGTGGCGACCCTCAAGACCTGGATCCAGGCACTGGCCTGTCTGGAGTCGGCCCCCAAGTGTTGGCTGTCCACTGTGGCACCGGACGGCCGTCCACATGCCGCGCCGGTGATGGTGGTGCTGGTGGACGGGGCGCCGTGCATTGCGAGCCGCCCGAACTCCCGCAAGAGCCGAAACCTGGCCCGCAACCCCCGCGCTGTCATCACAGTGAGCGGCGACGACCTCGACCTGGTGGTGAGCGCTGACGCTCACCAGGTGTCGGGCGGCGCCGCGCTACGCCAGGTGGCCGCCGCCTTCGCGACAAAGTACGACTGGACGTTCACCATCAGGGACGACCGAGTCTGGGACGAAAGTCTGCCGGGATCGCCCCAGTACGCCTTCTACGTGGTCTCCCCCGTCCGGGCTTTCGGCTACGGCCCGGACGGGCTGACCGCGACCCGTTGGCGGTTCAACAGCACCTGACTGATTGACACTCGCGTCCAGCCTCACACCATCAGTGACCGCTCGGAGCGACCCGGAGCGTCGTCCCGAGCGGTCACTGATGGTTGCTCGCACTCCTCGACCTCGACGCCGGCCTGAGATCAGTGGGCGGGCTCACCGAACCAGCGGGAGAGGTGCTCGTCCAGGTCCTGCTGATCGTCACCGATCCAGGCGACGTGCCCGTCGGGACGCAGCAGGACACAGGGGACGTCCAGCTCCGCGGTGGGATCCGCCAGGTGATCGACCCGGTCTGACCAGCCGCCGACGGTCAGGCGCTCGGTGCGGTCCAACAGCAGGCCGCGGCCCTGGTGCAGCAGACCGTACAGGTGGCCCTGTTTCACGTCGATGTCGCGCAGGCGGCGACCGAGCAGGTCGGGGCCCGCGCCGAAGTCGTAGCGGATACCGATGGCGGTGATCTTCTCAAGCAGATGGAGGTTCACCTCGTCGAAGTCCATCAACTCGATGAGCAGTCTCCGCACCGCCTGCGGGCCTGGCTCGGTGGACAGCAGTTCCGTCTGGGCTCGGGTGTTGTCCAGCACCTCCTCGGCGACCGGGCGCCGTTCGGCCTGGTAGGTGTCCAGCAGCGTCTCCGGCGCCCAGCCGCGGATCCGCGCGGCCAGTTTCCAGCCGAGGTTGAATGCGTCCTGAACGCCGAGGTTGAGGCCCTGTCCGCCGATGGGCGGATGGATGTGCGCTGCGTCGCCGGCCAGCAGCACCCGCCCGACCCGATAACGGTCGGCCAGCCGCATGGCATCGCCGAAGCGGGACAACCAGCGCGGGGAGTGCACACCGAAGTCGGTCCCGGCGATGGCGCGCAACTGGCGCTTGAAATCCTCGAGGGTGGGCGGTTCGGCGCGGTCACTGATGCCGGCGGCGGGCACGAGGACGCTGTAGACCCCAACGCCAACCGGCCGGAGCCAGAATCGCTGATGGGTCTCGCGGATCTCGGCCACCTTGACGGCGATCTCCTCCTGGGGCACGCCCACTTCCATCTCGCCCATCAGGCTCTCGGTCCGCGCGGCCTCGCCGGGGAAGCCGACACCGAGGAGTTTGCGCACCGTGCTGCGCCCGCCGTCGCAGCCGACGAGGTAGCGCGACCGCAGCCGTTCCCCGTCGGCCAGCTCGACTGTCACACCCTCGTCGTCCTGCTCGAAACCGGCGACCGCACGGCCGCGCCGGACCTGCGCGCCCAGTTCGGTGGCGTGTTGTTCGAGTAGACGTTCGATGACCGGCTGCCGGACACCCAAGAGGTAGGCGTACCGGGAGTCCAGGCCCTTGGGCGCGGGCTTGGGGATGGCGGCGAAGAAGGCGCTGGCCGGACGCTGCCGCCCGTGCGGGAGGATGCGTTCCAGCAGCCCACGCATCGCCATCAGCTCCAGACTGCGAATGTGCAGGCCGACGATGCGGGCGGCCGACGGCGGCTCGGTCTCCTTCTCCAGAACGAGTACCCGGACATCGTGCAGCCGCAGCTCGGCGGCGAGCATCGCGCCGGTCGGCCCGCACCCGGCGATGATCACGTCGTACGCGGGGGACGCGCTGTCGGTGCCGGAAGTCGACGACGATGGGCGGCCGCTGACGGTGGAATCGGTCTCGACCGGGTCGGTCGACGGCGGCTCGGCGGTGAATTGCGGAGGGTGCATAGGTGTTGCCTCTCGGGAGTGCCGTGTTGGCAAGGCGCTCCCGGCGACACCTACGTCAATCGCCCGACCGTGACGGCAGGGGGAGCACCCACATCGCTACAACGTTCATGGGTCTCACCTCCTCGGGCGGTGTCGCGGTCAGCTGCAAGCTATCTCCCCCGGCCTGCTCCCGTCGACTGGTTTCCCGGTCAGGTGATCACGGCGTCGGGTGGGCCAGGGATCGGTGCAGCCACTCGGCCATCAGCGCGCGTTCGGCATCGGTGAGCCCCGGGAGGTCGGGCAGCACCGTCGCGAAGGTCACCGCGACCGCGTTCGTGGTCGTGTCGGGTGTCGCCGGAGCTGTCGCCAGAATGCTGGTGAGCACGGCCTCGAGCATGGCCTCGCCCAGGCCGATGTCGCGCTGGTCGGCGGGCATTCCCAGCAGGGTGAGGATGGTTCCGTTGCCCGCAGAGTGGATCATCAGGAGCGCACGCTGCTCGTCGACCCGGAGGAGGCCGGCTTCGGCGAGTCGCCGGGCGCGGCGACGGAGCACGTCGAGGCCGGCGACCGTTGCCGGCGAGGGCGCTGCGCTCCCCCGTGCGGCGAGCAGCGCGTACAGCTCGGGGTTTGTCAGGCCGAACTCCACGTGCGCGCGCCATCCGGAGCGCAGGTCCGCGACGGGGTCGCCCGTCGCGACGTCCGCTGCGGCCGATTTGCCGCTGACGTAGGTGGCCATGACGTGTTCGGCGACCGCGTCGATGAGGCCGTCCTTGTCGCCGAACAGGCGATAGATGGTCGGTGCCTGTACGCCCGCGGCCTGGGCGACGGCGCGCGTGGTCACCGCGTTCGCGCCCTTCTCCCGCAGCAGTTGGGTCGCTGCCGCGACGATGCCCGCACGGACGTCGTCACGGGCGTCCTGCGTCGTCACCATGAACCGATGCTAACAGCGCCTTGTTATCTGTGAATTATCGGTGTTAACGTTCGCGACGTAACGCCGATAACAAGGAGTGTTCATCATGATCGTCGTCACCGGTGCCACCGGCCAGCTGGGGTCCCAGATCGTCGACCGGCTGCTCGACCGGCTGCCACCCGACGCCGTCGGGGTGAGCGTGCGCGACGTCGACAGGGCCGCGGGCCTCGCCGAGCGTGGGGTGCGGGTACGCGCCGGAGACTTCACCGACCCGGCGACGCTGGGGCACGCCTTCGAGGGTGCCGACAAGGTCCTCGTCGTCTCCGCCGCCATCCGCGGCCCCGGCGCGCTCGTCGCCAACCGCGCCGCCATCGACGCCGCCCGCGCCGTGGGAGCCAAGCGGATCCTGTACACCAGCCACCAGGCCGCCTCCCGGGACTCGCTCTTCGCCGCCCAGCCCACGCACGCCGTCACCGAGGAGCACCTCGCCGGGCTGGGGGTTCCCTTCACCGCCCTGCGCAACGGGTTCTACGCGAGCACGCTCAGCTTCTCCATCGGTACGGCGCTGGAGACCGGTCGACTCGTCGCACCGGCGGACGGCCCGGTGTCCTGGACCGCGCACGCCGACCTGGCCGAGGCCGCAGCCGTCGCCCTGACCGAGGAGGGCCTGCTCGATGGCATCACGCCGGCGTTGACCGCAGCGGAGGCACTCGACCTCGAAGCGGTGGCCGGGATTCTCGCCGACATCACGGGCCGCACCGTTACCCGAGTGGTAGTCGGCGACGAGGAGTGGAAGGCCGAAGCCGTCGCGGGTGGCATGCCCGCAGCAGCCGCCGACTTCACCCTCGGCCTGTACCGCGCGGCGCGACGCGGAGAGTTCGCCGTCACCGACCCGACGTTGCAGGCCCTCATCGGTCGCCGCCCGACCTCCGCCCGCTCGGTGCTCGAGGCCATCGTCGCCGCCCGATGAGCCGTGCTCGTCGACAGCGCGGCGACCTCAGGATTCTCGCCGTCGGCCGGAATCCAGGAGGCGGCGCAACGCGGCCTCGTCCCCGGTGACGACGGTCGCACCGGTGGCGCGAGCGGCGGCCAGCGAGGTCGAGCCGTTCAGCAGGGCGTTGAGCGTCGCGGGGTCGCTGCGCAGGCCGGCGTGCGAATGGGCTGGCTCGCCAGGTTCGATGTGCACCCGACCGTCCTGGGTGCGGATGGTCCACACCTGGTCGGCGAGCTCAAACCGGTAGGTGGCCGGCGGCTCCTGTGGGCTCGGCCGTAGTGAACCGCGCAGAAACAGCAGCACCGAGGTCACGCTGAGGTGGACGGGAGCCGACGGCAGGGGTACACGAAGACCCCAGCCGCCAAGAGCCAGCACGATCGGTTCCAGCTCACGTCCGCCCTCGGTGAGGTCGTACACCACCGAGGCTGCGGGGGGTGGCAGCCGGCGTTGGCGCAGCACCCCGTGGCCTTCCAGTTCGCGCAGCCGGTCGGTGAGCAGGTTGGAGCTGACCCCGGGCAGTGCCCGGCGCAGGTCGGAGAAGCGCTGCGGGCCGAGGAGGAGTTCGCGGACGACGAGCAGCGCCCAGCGTTCCCCGACGACGTCGAGGGCTCGGGCGATCCCGCAGGCGTCGCCGTAGGTACGACTGGTCGGCATGTCGGCGCTCCCTCCCCACTGCTCAGTTACATGTTAATCACCTTCCCGTGGTTGTTATAAACAACCACGGGGGTTACCGTCTCGGCAGACAGGTTGACGCCGGAGGGAGCACGGTCATGGGAATGCCAGTGGTGCACTTCGAGATCATCGGCACCGACCCGCAGCGGTTGCGCAGCTACTACGGCGACCTCTTCGACTGGCGGTTCGATGTCACCAGCGACGCCGCCGAGGCGGTTTCGGCGCCGGGGCACTACGGGTTCGTCCAGCCCGACGGCGGCGGAATCCCAGGCGGCGTCGGTGGCGGCGCCGACTATCCCCACCGGACGCTGTTCTACGTCGGCGTACCCGATGTGGAGGCGGCGTTGCGGCAGGCCGAACGCCTCGGCGGCGCCCGGGTGTCGGGGCCACACCCCAACCCCGACGGTACGTTGCAGGTCGGCTTCTTCACCGACCCGGAAGGACACCTCGTCGGGCTTGCCGCCGCCGTACCCGCCACGGCGAGGTGACCCTCGACCGGGTCGAGTCCCACGCATCGGCGACGCCATCCGGGGGGCACCCGCACCGCGCTGTAAGACGAGATCAGCGGCGTCCGGCCACACACTGTGGTGTCAGCGCAGCATCGCCCGGGTCATCCGACGGGTGGCGACGTACATCGCGATCGAGCCGAACGCGACGAGGTAGGCCACCGGGATCAGTAACTCCCAGCCGAGATGGCCCAACGCGGGTTCCCTGACCAGCTCGATGCTGTGGTAGAGCGGCAGCGCCTGGATCAGGGGCCGCACCGCCTCCGGGTAGACCGACAGGGGATAGAACGTCGTCGCGAACAGGTACATCGGCAGCATGAAGAGCTGGATGTACTGGAAGTCGGGGAAGTCGCGCAGGTACGTCGTGACGGCCAGTCCGCCGGCCGCGAACGCGTACGAGATCAGCACCGACGCCGGTAGGGCCAGCAGCACCCAAGCCGACGTGACCAGCCCGCCGACGGCCATGAGGGTGAGGAATCCGATCGACGTCAGCAGCCCGTTGATCATCGCGCTGATCACCTCGCCGACGGCGATGTCGGTGACGGAGAGCGGTGTCGGCAGGATCGCCTCGTAGGTCCTCTCGACCCTCATGCGGATGAACACACCGAAGCTCGTCTGGTTGAACGCCGTGTTCATCGCCGTGGTCGCCAGGATCGCCGGGGCCACGTAGGCGGCGTACGGGACGTCGACACCGGGGACCGTGCCGACGAGCATTCCGACGCCGACGCCGATCGACAGCAGGTACAGGATCGGTTCGACGAGCGCGTTGAGCAGCGGTGTGACCGACCGGCGGTAGATCATGAAGTTGCGTTCGATGAGCGCCAGGGCCCGGCGGCTGGTCCAGTCGGGTACGGCGACTGTGGTCATGGTGTCTCCCCGAGGCGTTGGGCGTGGGCCGTCACGGGTGCAGCCGTCGGCGGTAGGTGACCCGGGCGACCAGGAAACCGCCGATGGCGAGCACCAGCAGGTAGCCGATGTGGACGGAGCTGCCGGTGATGGTCGCTGTGCCGAGGCTGAGCGTGCGGCACAGCTCCACCCCGTGCCAGAGCGGCAGCAGGTAGGACACCGGTCGGATCCACTCGGGTAGCTGCGAGACCGCGAAGAACGTGCCGGAGAACATGTAGAGCGGCATGATGACGAAGCGGAACACCGTGTCGATCTGGCGCAGCTTGCGGACGCCGACCGCCCACGCGGCGGCGGGTGCCGCGAACGCGACCCCGGTCAGCGTCGCGCCGAGTAGGGCGCCGAGGGCCCACCATCCCCCGATCAACCCGAACGCGGCCATCACCACGATGAAGGCGCCGCTGGCGATGAGCACCCGGAAGGTGATGAAGAGCAGGTGCCCAGCGGCGAGCTGCTGCGGCGTCAGCGGCGTCGGTGTGGCGCTGCGGTACGCCCCGAAGCCCGCAGCTCGGGCGACGCCCGCGGACCCTTCCAGGAAGGCGTTCTGCATGGCGGCGGCGGCCAGCATGCCCGGGGCGAAGAACGCCGCGTAGGAGACGCCGGCGATCTGGGCCGGCGCATTGTCGTCGACGAGGGCGCCCAGCCCGGCCCCGATACCGATGAGGAACAGCAACGGGTTCAGCACGTTGAGCACGATCGAGCCACGCCAGGTACGCCGGTAGAGCGTGACCCAGTAGCCGAATACACGAAACACCGGTGCTCTCTCCCTGTTACTCGATGAGCGATCGGCCGGTGAGCTTGAGGAACACGTCCTCCAACGTCGCGCGGCGGACCAGTGCGGTGAGCGGCGTGAGCGACATGGCGTGCACAGTGGTGAGGGCGGCCTCGCCGTCGGCGGTGTAGACGAGCACCCGGTCGGGGAGCAGTTCGACGCGGCCGTCGGCGTCGGTGCCGCCGGTGGCCAGCGCCGACGTGCGCAGTTTCTCCGCAGCGGTGTCGCGTTCGTCGAGGCGGAAGCGGAGTTCCAGAACCTCCCGGGTGGCGTACCTGGTGATCAGTTCCCGGGGTGAGCCCTGCGCGACGATGCGACCGTGGTCCACCACGATGAGCCGGTCGCAGAGCTGCTCGGCCTCGTCCATGTAGTGCGTGGTGAGGATGAGCGTGACGCCCTGCTGTTTGAGCTGGAAGAGCCGGTCCCACAGGATGTGTCGGGCCTGCGGGTCGAGGCCGGTGGTCGGCTCGTCGAGTAGCAGGATGTCCGGTTCGTTGATCAGGGAGCGGGCGATGGTGAGCCGCCGTCGCATGCCGCCGGACAGCGTCTCGACCTGGTCGCCGGCCTTCTCCTGGAGCTGGGCGAAGTCGAGCAGCCGGGTCGCGCGGTCCCGGATGACGGCCCGCGGCAGGCCGAAGTATCGCCCGTAGATGTGCAGGTTCTCCCGCACGGTGAGCTCGTTGTCCAGGTGGTCGTCCTGGGTGACGACGCCGAGCCGGGCGCGGATCTCCGGCCCCTGTGTCATCGGGTCCATGCCCAGCACGCGCAGGCTGCCGCCGCTGATCGGCGACGTGGCGGCGATCATCCGCATGGTGGTCGACTTGCCGGCGCCGTTGGGGCCGAGAAGCCCGAACGACTCCCCTCGCTCAAGCGCGAAGTCGATGCCGTCGACCGCGCGGAACTCCGCAGTGGAACCACGTGCTGGATAGACCTTTGTCAGATTGCTCGCCTGAACCAAAGAGTGCTCGCTCACCACGGCAGTTTACGAACACGAACAGCGCCCTGCAAGATTCGAGCAAAGTTTTGTAATTTGCCGACTCTTCATCGAGAGTCCTTTCGCGACGGTTCGAGCACTCCCGGGGTCTCCCGTTTCGGCCGGCGGCAATTTGTAGGTTCTCTTCTTGACGGGCGGCTGACGTGTAGCTAAGTTTCAGCCACCCGGACTGAGAGGCGTCTATGCAGACCCGACTCGTTACCGCGACCGCCCTGGCGGCCACACTGGCGGCCACTCTCGCTCCCCTGCCTGCCCAGGCCGCCACGCCGGTGCGCCCATCGACCGCCGAGCACGGCTGGGTCACGTCGACGCTGCGACACATGAGCCTGGAGCAGAAGGTCGGACAACTCTTCGCCACCTACGTCTACGGCGATGACGCCACGGACCCCAGCGCCGCGGACCGGACCGCGAACCTCGCGGCCTTCGGTGTGGAGACACCGGCCGAGGTGATCGAGCGGTACCACCTGGGTGGCGTCTGCTACTTCTCCTGGTCGCACAACCTGGACAGCCCCCGACAGATCGCGACCCTCTCCAATGGACTGCAGAGGGCTGCCCGTGGCAACGGGGCAAAGGGCAGGGTGCCACTGCTCATCTCCACCGACCAGGAGCAGGGCGCGGTGGTGCGAATGCCCGCCCCCGCCGCCCAGTTCCCCGGGTCGATGGCGCTGGGCGCGGGGCGGTCGCCCCGGGCCGCCCGGACGGCGGCGGAGGTCACCGGACGCGAGCTGCGCGCCGTCGGCATCCAACAGCCGTACGCGCCGATCGCCGACGTCAACGTCAACCCGGGCAACCCGGTGATCGGCGTGCGGTCCTTCGGCGCCGACCCCACCCTCGTGGCCGACCTCACCGCCTCCCAGGTCACCGGTTTCCAGGACCGGGCCGGGGTGACCGCCGTGGCGAAGCACTTCCCCGGGCACGGCGACACAGCCACCGACAGCCACACCGGTCTCCCGGTGATCAACCACAGCCGCGCCGAGTGGGATCGGATCGACGCGCCGCCGTTCAAGCGTGCCATCCGCGCTGGTGTCGACACGATCATGACCGCGCACATCGTGGTCCCGGCGCTCGACCCGTCCGGCGACCCCGCGACCTTGTCGCCGACGATCCTCACCGGCGTGCTGCGCGGTGAGCTCGGTTTCCGGGGCGTCATCGTCACCGACGCGCTGAACATGGCTGGCGTGCGGGCGAAGTACGGCGACGAGCGGGTGCCCGTCCTGGCACTCAAGGCCGGCGCCGACCAGCTCCTGATGCCGCCGAATCTCGCGCTGGCACGGGACGCGGTGCTGCGGGCCGTCGCCACCGGCGAGCTCACCGAGCGTCGGATCGACGAGTCGGTCCGGCGCATCCTCGGCGTGAAGTATCGCCAGGGACTCGCCCGCTCGCCGCTGGTCGACGTCGAGAAGGCCGTCCGGACCGTCGGCGCTCCGGAGCACCTCGCCGCCGTCACCCAGGTCACCGACCCGACGCTCACCGCCGTCCGCAACGATGCCGGAGTGCTGCCCCTGCCCCACGCCGACCGGTCGGTCCTGATCACCGGCTGGGACAGCGCCGCCTTCGCCCCGGTCGCGACGGTCGCCGCCGGATTCACCACGCGTGGTGCCCGCGTCACCGCCCGACCGGCGACCCTGCCCTCTGACGCGACGATCACCGCCACGGCGAGCCAGGCCGCCGAGCACGACCTCACCGTCGTGCTCGTGAACAAGGCGTGGGACACCGCCGTCACCGACCCGCGGGCCACCCAGCAGCGCCTCGTCGCGGCGCTGCTCGGCGCCGGGAAACCCGTGGTCGTCGTGGCCGTCCGCGACCCGTATGACATCGCGTACCTGCCGGGTGTCACCACCTACCTGGCGACGTACTCGTACACCCGTGCGGCGATGGACGCCCTCGTCCGCGCGCTGCACGGCGAACTTTCCCCGAGCGGACGGCTGCCCGTCACGATCCCCACGGCCGAGGGGGCGGGCTCCGTGCTCTACCCCTTCGGCCACGGCCTGAGCTGGTAGGAGGCAAGCATGCAGCGGAGGAATTTCCTGGTCGGCGCGGTGGGCGCGGGCGCGCTGGGGGCGGGGGCGCTCGGTGTCGGACCGGCGGCGGCCAACTCCCGTGACCGTCGGGTCCGCACCGGCCTCGACGAGCTGGTGTCGTCCGGGTTCGCCGAACTCGCCGGTCAGCGCGTGGGCGTCGTCTCCAACCCGACCGGCGTCGATGCGTCCTACCGGCATCTCGTCGACCTGATGCACGGCTCCGGTCGGGTGCAACTGGTCGCGGCGTTCGGCCCCGAGCACGGCTTCCGCGGCTCCGCCCAGGCCGGTGGCAGCGAGGGAACCGGCGTCGACGCACGCACCGGCATCCCGGTGTACGACGCGTACGGCGCCTCGCAGGCCCGGTGGGAAGCGATGTTCACCGAGGCTGGGGTGGACACCGTGGTCTTCGACATCCAGGACGTCGGAGTCCGCTTCTATACCTACATCTGGACGATGTACACCTCGATGGTCGCCGCGGCCCGGGTCGGCAGACGCTACGTCGTGCTGGACCGGCCCAACCCGATCGGCGGGCGGGCCTACGGGCCGATGATGACCAGCCCGTACACCTCGGGTGTGGGTCTCAAAGAGATCATCCAGCAGCACGGGATGACCGTCGGAGAGCTGGCCCGGTTCTTCAACGCCACGTTCCTGCCGGCCGAGGCGGGACGACCGGTCGACCTGCACGTGGTGCGGTGCCGGCACTGGAAGCGCGACGCCCTCGCCGCCGACACCGGCGTGCCCTGGGTGATGCCCAGCCCGAACATGCCCACCCCGGACACCGCTCTGGTCTATCCGGGCACCGGGCTGTTCGAGGGTGTCGCCTCGATCACTGAGGGGCGCGGCACGTGTCGCCCGTTCGAGCTGATCGGCGGGCTGGCGACGGACTTCGACCACCACTGGGGTGACCGGCTCAACGCCCGGAACCTGCCCGGGGTCGAGTTCCGCGAGGCGTACTTCTCGCCGACCGCGGCCGGGCAGAAGCCGGACCTGCTCAACAAGCTCTGCGCCGGAGTCGAGGTCAAGGTCGTCGACCGGGCGGTGTACGACCCGATCCGCACCGGCGTGGCCATGCTCGTGGAGGCGCACAGGTACCCGGCGTTCGCCTGGCGACGCGACTCGTGGGACACCGTGCGCCCGTACTGGATCGACAAGCTCACCGGGTCGCCGCGACTGCGGACCCAGATCGATGCCGGAGCTGACGTGGACGACGTCGTCGGCGCCTGGGCCGAGGAGTTGGCGACCTTCAACCGGCGTCGCCGGCCCTACCTGCTCTACTGAGGAGTGCGGTGATGACCAGGTCGACCCATCGTCCGCTCCGCTCACTCGCGCTCGGCCTGGCTCTGGTGATCCTGGGCACGGTGCTGCCCACCACCGGGGCGGTCGCAGCGACACCCACGTCCGGTCCACCGACCGTCACCCCCGCGGACATCCAGTTCCGTCACGACACGTTGCGGCGCGGCAGCGCCCGCCAGGTCGGACTGCTCCCCAACCAGGTGGATCGCCTGCCCGCCGACCTGGCGGCGTATCTCCAGCCGACCCCGGAGCACCCCGGCTACCCGGCGTACGCCGGCGCGGTGGTCCTGGCAGCCAAGGACGGTGTGATCGTTGAGCACGCCGCCGTGGGCAGCGCGGTGAAGTACTCCGCGGTGGGGCCACCGCCCGACCTGGTCGGTGTGGAACTCCCCGCCGACCAGCAGATCCCGACCCGTCCCGACACCATCTTCGACCTGGCGTCGGTGTCGAAGCTGTTCACCACGATCGTCGCCATGCAGCAGGTGGAGCGGGGGCGGGTGGAGCTGGACACGCCGGTCGTCCGGTACGTCCCGGAGTTCGCCGTCGGCGGCAAGGCGGCGGTCACCGTGCGGATGCTGCTCACCCACACATCGGGTCTGCCCGCGTTCACACCACTGTGGAGCAGGTACCCGACACCGGCCGAGCGATTCGCCGCCGCGCTCGCCACGCCGCTCACCACCGGGGCAACGCCCGGTAGCCAGTACGTCTACTCCGACCTGGGGCTGATCGCGCTGGGCGTCCTGCTGGAGCGGGTAACCGGTCGGCAGTTGGCCGACCTGGTCCGCGACGGCGTGACCGGGCCGCTGGGCATGACCGACACCGGCTACAACCCGGGCCCGGAGCGGCGGTCGCGGATCGCCGCGACCGAATACCAGCCGTACGCCGGACGCGGCATGGTGTGGGGTGAGGTGCACGACGAGAACGCGTGGTCGCTCGGCGGGGTGGCCGGGCACGCCGGGGTCTTCTCCACGGCCGCGGACCTGGCCGTACTCTGCCAGTCACTGCTCAACGGCGGCGAATACCGCGGCCGGCGGATCCTGCGCTCGGAAACGGTGCGTGCGATGCTGGTCAATCACAACGCGCCGCTTGAGTCGGCCTACCCGGAGAGCGATCGCGGGCTCGGCTTCGAGCTGAACAAGCACTGGTACATGATGGGGCTCTCCTCTCCGGTGGCCTTCGGGCACACCGGCTTCACCGGTACGTCGATCGTCATCGACCCGCTCTCCCACTCGTTCGTCGTCATGCTCACCAACCGGGTGCACCCGGACCGGGGCTGGGGCAGCAACAACGTCGCCCGACGGTCCGTCGCGCGTGACCTCGCGGAGGCGATGCCGGTACGGCTGCGCTCGGACAGCGCCTGGCGGGCCGACCCACGCGACTCCGCGACGAGCACGCTCACGGCGCCGCTGCGTCGGCCCGGCCGTGGCGGGGCGGCGAGCTTCCTGCTCTGGTACGACACCGAGCCCCGCTTCGACAGCGCCCGAGTCGAGGTTTCCACCGACGGTGGTCAGACCTGGGCGCCGGCGACGATGCAGCTCCGCGACGCCACCCGCTGGTGGAGCGCCGACGGCGCGGTCACCGGCTACGGGGGTCGGGTGTGGTGGCAGGTCACGGTGGCGCTGCCCGATCAGGCCACCCACCTGCGGTTCAGCAGCAGCACCGACGGCTCCGGCCAGGGGCGTGGCGTCTACGTCGACCGGGTCGTAGCGGCGGACCGGCAGGGCATGCTCTTCTCCGGCGAGGGTGCCGACGCCTCCCGGTTCGTCGCCGACGGGTGGTCACCGGCGCGGAGCTGAGACGTTGCACCATCGGACCGAGAGCAATTTGACCCTCGACCGGGTCGAGGCCGGACCATCGGCGACATGAGCGACCAAGCGACCGCCGACCCGACCATGACCCGCATCATCGAGGCCGTCCAGCTCGGCCAGAGCGGCGCATCTGCCCGGGCCCGTGAACTGCTCACCGCGTTGTGGGACGAGCTCGGCCCCACCGGTGACGCCCTGCACCGCTGCACCCTGGCGCACTACCTCGCCGACCTGCAGGACACCACCGAGGCGGAACTGGCCTGGGATGAACGAGCCCTGGCCGCCGTGTCCGAGCTGACCGACGAACGCGCCCAGGAATACCTGCCCTCACTCCAGGTCCAGGCGTTCCTGCCGTCGCTGTACCTCAACCTGGCCGACTGCCACCGACGCCTGGGCAACGTCGGCCTGGCCCGGGAGCACCTCGCCCAAGCCCGCGAACACCTGGTGCGGCTACCCGACGACCCGTACGGCGAGAGCATCCGCGCCGCTGTCAGTGACTTCGTCGAGGACGATCCGACCGACCGGCGGCGGTAGCGGTCGGCGGCGGTCACCCGTTCTGGCGAGCAACGCCCGTCCGGTACTCCTGTGGTGAACGTCCGTAGTGGGCACGGAAGAGGCGGCTGAAGTGGGCCCGGTCCGGAAAACCCCAGCGGGCGGCTATGACATGGACCGGCTGCCGCAGCAGCGGGTTGCCGAGATCACGCCGGCACTGCTCCAGACGCTTGGCGCGGATGAGTTCCGCGACCGTCGTCGCCTCCGCCTCGAACAGGCGGTGCAGCGACCGCAGCGAGATGTGGTGGGCGGCGGCGATGCTACCCGGGCTGAGCTCGTTGCTGTCGAGGTGGCGGTCGATGAAGTCGACGACGCGGGCCCGCAGCGTGGTGTGCCGGGCCTCCGGTGACAGGGTTTCCTCGATGTCGAGGTACTGAGCGAGCGTGGCGGTGAGCAGGTCCACCGCCACCCCACCCAGCATCTCGGCCTGGGCCGGCTCGAACTGCTCCGGGTGCGCCGCGATGCTGCGCAGGTGGTGGACCAGCAGGCCGCCCACGCCGAGGTGCGACGGTATCGGCGTGGCCAGCAGGCGGCGCAGCCGATCCGGTGCCAGGGGCAGCGCCGCGTGCGGTATCTGCACGGTGATCGTGGTGGCGAGACCGGCGCCGTCCGCGCGGTGCCGGGCGACGTGCCGCCGCGCGGGGTCCAGGAGCGTGAAGTGCTTGCCGGGTTCCAGCGTGGACTCCGTGCGGTCCTGGATCAGGGTGCTGTGACCGGTCAGGGGCAGCGTGAGCTGGTACACGTCCCCTTCGGCGCTGCGAACCAGTTTGGTGGGGCGGATCGCGTCCAGGGACGGGTACCGCAGCGAGGTCATCCGAATGCGACCGAGATCGATGGCCTGGACGTAGGCGACGAAGTTGTCCAGCTGGCCGCTGCTGATGTGCACTGGTGCCGTCTCCTGCGCGACCAGGGCATACCAGAACGCGAACCGCTCTGCCGGAGGCAGCACCCTCGTGTCCACCACCTGGTTGGGCAACACCCGGCTCGCCTCCCCTCGTATGCGAGGATGGATTCTTGCACGCCTCGACGCTCTTCACCCATGACCGGATTCCCACACCCGGTGCTGCCCCGTGGGTTGGCGAATGTCTGCGGTGACCGGCGCCGACCTGCGGGAGGCGGCCGAGGAAATGACCCGGGTGCTGCTGCCACATCGGGACCGCGACTGGTCGGTGCCGGCCGGCTCGCTGAGCTGGAGCTGCTGGACCACCGCGGCGCACGTCGCGCACGACCTCCTCGCGTACGCGGGGCAGGTCACCGGCCGCCCGGATGACGGCTACCTGCCGTACGACCTGAGGGTCTCCCCCGACGCGAGCCCGACGCAGGTGCTCACAGTGGTGCGGGCCTGCGCCGGGCTGCTCGCCGCCGCCGTCGACGCCGCCGCGCCGGACACGCGGGCCTGGCACTGGGGCCCGTGCGATCCGGCCGGGTTCGCCGCCATGGGCGTGGCCGAGACCCTGCTGCACACCCACGACATCACCCTCGGCCTCGCTGTGGCGTGGCAACCGCCGCAGCGGCTGAGCGCGCTGGTGCTGCGCCGACTCTTCCCGGACGCCCCGGCCGGTGCGGCACCCGAGGTGCTGCTCTGGATGACCGGCCGCGGTGAGCTGCCCGGCCGCGCCCGCCGCACGTCCTGGAGCTGGCGGGCCGCAGTCGACTGACTCGCACCAGCGTCGACGGGCGGGTGGTCGCCTGCCGGGCGACCACCCGGTCGGAGCGTTCCGGTCAGGTCCAGCTGATGCCACGGTTGCGAACGCTGCGCATGCCCTTCTCCTCCCCCTCGGTGACGGTCCCCGTGCCCGCCAACTGACCTCAGCGTCGGCCACTGCCTGCTTCGGCGCTAGGGATGTCGGCGTTCGGAGTCGTTCGGGCCTGTTCGACCGGAGACCCGAACGCCACAGGGGTGGAGGCAGGTCGCCGTGGCCACAGCGGCGCGACGGCGAGAACCGCCACCGCGCCCGACAAACCGCTGAACCCGATCACCGTGGTGGCCGGCCACCGGTCGGCGGCCAGACCCGCCAGGACCATCGCCGTCCCCTGTAACCCACTGAGACCGGTGATGGCCACCCCGAACGCGCGTCCCCGGTACTGCCTCGGCACCGCCCGCCCGAACAGCGCGTTCAGCGGGATGGCGAAGGCGCTCGCCGCGCCGGCCAGCGCCAACAGCAGGAGCATCATCCACAGCGGAGGAACGAGCCAGGTCACCGTCAGCACCCCGGCCGACATCGCGGCCAGCGGCAGGATGAGCCGTGGCCGGGCCGCCGGTGGGCAGAACCGGGTGAGCGCTACCCCGCCGAGGGCCATCCCCAACGGCGCCGCCGCCAGCAACAGTCCGACGGTGCCGGCGCCGCCGCCGTACTGTCGGGCCAGCGGTGCCATCAACCCCTCGGCCGCGTAGGTGAAGGCGCTGGCCATCCACAGGACGAGCACGTAGGACCGCAGCCGGGAGTCGGCGAAGACCACCCGCAGCCCGACCGCCCGGCCCTGGCCGGTCGGGCCCGACGGCGGTCGCGGCGCGGGGCGGGAACGCACACCGATCCCGATCAGAACAGCGGAGACCAGGAAGGTGCCGGCATCCACCAGCAGGGCGCCGCGCAGCGACAGCAACGCCACCAGACTCCCACCGACGGCGAAGCCGACCACCTGCACGACCTGGGCGCAGATGTTGTCCACGCCGTTGGCCACGGCGTAGCGGTCGCCGTCGAGCACCTCCGGCATCAACGCCGCCCGCGCCGCCACGAACGGTGGCCGCATCAGGTTGACCACGAAGAGGAGCACCACCAGGGCCGGCGCGGGGAGGGCCGGCAGCGCCGCCAGCGGGATGAGCGCCGCGCGGCCCAGGTCGCACGCGATCATCACGCTTCGCCGGGGGAACCGGTCGGCGAGACCGGACAGCAGCGGTCCGCCCGTGAGCCAGGCCAGGTAGGAACTGGCGTAGGCGGCCGCCGCCAGCGCGGCCGAGCCGGTTTCGCTGAAGACGAGATACGCCACCGTCACGGCCGTGAGCTGGTCGCCGGCCAGGGACAGCAGGTACGCACCGAACAGGTGGCGGTACTCGCGCACCGCGAAGACCTCGGCGTACGTCGCGGCGCGCTCGGTCACCTCGCCCCGTCCCCTCCCGCGCCGGCGGTCGTCCGGGCGCTCGGCCAGACCGTATCCGCGTTCACGCTGGCGAGGCCGGGAGCAGGCGTTCGGACCTGTTCGGATCCGTTCGCGACAGGTGCGGACGGGCGGCTAGCCGGCGTCGAGCGTGTGGCGGTGGCCGTCGAGCGGAAAGGGCGGCCGGGCCGGCAGGGTCTCCTGGAACACGAAGCCGGACTTCTGCGCCACCCGGCAGGACGCGACGTTGTCCACCTGGTGCAGCAGGTCGAGACGCGTCACCTCGGGGAACCGGTCGAACGCCCAGCGGCTCAACGCGGTGACGGCGCGCGGGGCGACGCCGCGACCGCGCGCCCAGGACGCCGTCCAGTAACCCACCTCCGGGGCCGGGCGCTGCGGCGTGACCCCCTTGAGCACCACGTTGCCCACCAGCCGAGGGCCGTCGGCCCGCTCCTCGAGGACGGCGAAGGTGTACCGCCGGCCGTCGGCCCAGTCCCGCAGGGCGCCGTCCAGCCACCGCCGGGCCTCGGCGGCGGTGGTCACCGGGGCTCTGGTCCAGCGGCGCAGGACCGGATCCCGGTACGCCCGTACCAGCTCATCCAGGTCGTCGGCGCACCACTGACGCAGCGCGACTCCCGGCGTCGAGGGCGTGTCGGGTGACCGCGATTCGATCAGCATCGGCACAGTCTGCCGTGGTCGTGGCCCGGCGGTCAGCCCCGTCGGCGCCACCGCCTCCACCAGCTGCGGCGGGGCCGGCGCGACGGTGTCGCAACGGTCGCCGGTTCGGCGGCGGTCGTCGTGACCTTGGGGCGGGCCCGTTCGGCGCGCCACCGCCGGACCACGTCCTCGGTGTTCACCGGGCGCACCGCGACCCGGGGGCCGTCGTCGGGGAAGCGCAGCCACGCCACGATCTGCGCGTTCAACTGCCCCACGACGTCGCGGACGGACTGTTCGGTGGGAAGGTCACGGACCTCGTCGGGGACCTGCTCGATGCGTCGGCGCAGTTGCAGCGACGTGGGTAGGAGCAGGTCACTGGGGAGTGCCTCGCGCTCCAGGAAGCTCTTGATCCACCAGGCCTCGTCGTACGGCGCCCCTCGACCGGGGATCGGCTTGCCCATGCCGGGCAGGTCGTCGAACTCGCCGCGCTGAACGGCATCCTGGATCTTCGCCTCCACTGACGCTTCCCACGCCTCGGTCACCGTGCGGCACCTCCCTGGACACCGTAACGCGCCGCCTCCGGCCGGCGACACGCACTTGTCAGGGGTCAGCGCGCCCGCCACGGTGAGCATTCCCGCCGACGGCCCTGCCGTTGCACCGAACGCGAGTGGATCATCCCGGATCGCAGGCCACGGCCTGCCAGGTGGCCCTGGGTCAGGATGTTCATCCCGATTACGGTCCGTGTGGGGACTACCGAACGGGGGAATCGTCGTGGTGAGTACGGGTGCACTGCTGGGCATCGCGCTGGTGGCGTTGGGGCTGGTGCTCACGCCCGGCCCGAACATGGTCTACCTGGTGTCCCGCTCGGTGGCGCAGGGCCGCCGGGCCGGGCTGATCTCGCTGCTCGGGGTGGCCGCCGGCTTCGGTGTCTACCTGGTGGCGGCGGTCGCCGGCCTGGCCACCGTCTTCGTCCTGGTGCCGACGCTGTACGCGGTGGTGAAGCTGGCCGGCGCCGGCTACCTGCTCTGGCTGGCCTGGCGGACGCTGCGTCCGGGCGGGCACTCGCCGTTCCGGCCCGCGCCGCTGCCGCCGGACCCGCCGCGGCGGCTGTTCACCATGGGCCTGGTCACCAACCTGCTGAACCCGAAGATCGCGATCCTCTACGTGTCGCTGCTACCGCAGTTCATCGACCCGACCCGCGGGCACCTGGCGACGCAGAGCCTGCTGCTCGGGCTGACCCAGATCGCCGTCGCGCTGAGCGTGAACGCGCTGATCGTGCTCAGCGCCGGCGCGCTGGCCGGGTTCTTCGCCCGCCGGCCGGTGTGGCTGCGGGTGCAGCGGTGGGTGACCGGCACCGCGCTCGCCGCGCTGGCCGTCCGCATCGCCGCCGACCGTTCGCGCGCGGCCGTCGCCACTCCCTGACCCGGGGGCGGTCACCGCCCCCGGTGGCGGTCGATCATCCCGGCGGCCAGCGGCGCGGCGTCCAGGTCACCGGCGGCGAGCCGGGCGGCGAGGGTACGGCGGACCAGCCGGTCGGCCAGCGCGGGCGCGTGCCGGCCGACGGCCATCTCCAGCCGGCCGCGTGCGGTGGTCGCCACGTCACGGGGCGCCCGCCGGGCGGTGGCGGTCCGCAGGATCGCCGCGACCACCCCTTCGACGGGCTCGGGGCGGGACACCCCCCGCAGGGACAACCCGGCCTCGGCGGTGCTGTCGTGGATCGGTGAGGCGACCATGCTCGGGTAGACGACGCTCACGCCGACGTGGGTGCCGACCTCGTGGCGCAGCGCGTCGGCGTAGGCGACCAGGGCCCGTTTGCTCACCCCGTACGCGGCGGCGAGCGGGAGCGGCAGCACCGCCATCCGGCTGGCCACGAAGATGACCCGTCCGCGGGCGGCGAGCAGCGGGGACAGCGCGGCGGCGGTGGTGCGCCAGGCGGCGAGCAGGTTGACCTCCAGTTGCCGGCGTACCACCTCGTCGGGCGGCAACTCGGCCGGCGCGGGACCACCGACCCCGGCGTTGTTGATCAGCAGGTCGAGCCCGCCGAGCCGGTCGACGGCGGCCCGCACCGCCGCCGGCACCGCGTCCGGGTCGGTCAGGTCACAGCCGAGCACCGGCACGTCGTCGTCGGGGCGGGCGTGCAGGTCGAGCCCCACCACCCGGGCGCCGGCCGCGTTCAGCGCGGCGCCGAGGTGGCGGCCGAACGTCCCGCTCGCCCCGGTGACCAGCACCCGCCGACCGGCCAGGGACCGACCGCTCACCGGGGTGCTCCCACCGAGGACGCCGCACCGGAGCGGGCGCGGCGGGTCCCGGCGGTCAACTCCCGGGCCAGTTCGGCCAGGTAGACGTCGAAGTCCACCCGCATCGCCGGGCGGCGCTGACCCCAGCGGGCGGTAGCGGCCCGCAGTTCGGCCCGGCAGACGGCGCGCTGCCGCTCCGGGTCCGGCAACGCGTACCGGCCGGCGAGGTGCGCCGCGATCAGCTTGGCCTGCGCCTCGACCAGGGGGAACGCGGAACCGGTGGACTGCATCAACCCGACGAAGCTCAACCCGGGGGCGTCGGGGTGGAACACGTGCCGGTACAACGGCAGGGTGTCGGCGCCCCCGGCGAGCAGCGCCGGGTCGAGGAACGGGACGTCCACCCGGTAGCCGGTGCACCAGATGATCAGGTCGACGCTGTCGCTGCGCCCGTCGGTGAACTCCACCCGGTCGCCGTCCAGGGCGGCGACACCGGGTCGGGCCTCGACGTCACCGTGGGTCAGCCGCGACAGCAACCCGTCGGAGAGCGTCGGATGGTCCTGGAGGAAACCGTGCGTCGGCGCGGGCAGCCCGTAGCGGGCGGGGTTGCCGACGGTGGCGCTGAGCATCGTCTGGCTGATGCGTTGGCGCAGACGCCACGGCAGTCGGCGGGCCAGAGCCCCGTTGAGGGTGTCCGAGGGGCGACCCAGCAGGTACTTCGGCACCACCCAGACGCCCCGGCGCAGCGACAGCAGGGTGCGGGCGGCGGCGTACGAGGCGTCGACGGCGATGTCCATCGCGGAGTTGCCGCCGCCGACGACGAGGACCCGCCTGCCGGCCAACTGCTCCGGGCCCCGGTAGTCGTGGCTGTGGATCTGCTCGGCGGTGCACTCGCCGGGGTAGCCGGGGTCGGGCAGCCGGGGCACCCGGTTGTGCCCGTTGGCGACGACCACGGCGTCGACGGTGACCTCGACCGGGCCGGTCGGGCCGCTGGCGGTCACCGTCCAGGTGCCGGTGGGGTTCCGGGTGACCCGTTCGACGGTGTGGCGCAGTCGGATGGTGTCGGTCAGCCCGAAACGCGTGGCGTAGTCGGCGAGGTAACCGGCGACGCGACGGTGGTCGGGGTAGTCGGGCCAGTCGGTGGGCATCGGATGGTCGGCGAACTGGGTACGACCACGGCTGGTGTTGAGGTGCAGCGTGCGGTACGCGGGCGAGTCGGGCGCCCCGTACACCCAGAGGCCGCCGACCTGCTCGGCGGCCTCGAAGCCGACAGTCGGCACGTCGGCGTCGCGTAGTGCCTTGACCGCGGCGAGCCCGGCGGCGCCGGCCCCGATCACCGCCACCCGCTGTGGTACGCCCATTGCCGCCCCCATTAATCCAACGTCCGATGGATAATCGTCGCGCGGCGGCGGCCCGTCAAGGGGTCGGTGCTCCGTACAGGCCGTCGAGCAGGCGATGCACGAACGCCCGGAACTCGCGCCGTTCCCGGGCGCCGGGCGCGCCCGCGGCCAACGCCACCACGTGCCCGTGCGTCGCCCACACCAGACTCCGTACGGTGATGTGCGGTGTCGGCTCGGCCAGCGCGCCGGCCGCCGCGGCGGCGGTGAGCAGCTCCGCGACCAGCCGGTACAACGGGTCGGCGTAGCGCTGGTCCAGCTCGGCGTGCCGCTGCGGTTCCAGCCAGCGGCGCAGCCACAGCGCGGTGGTCTCGGGGCGGTCCTCCAGGAAGTCGACGAAGACGTCGACCAGCTCGTGCAGGGCCCGTCGCGCCGCGTCCGGACCCGCGTCGAGAGCGGCGCGGGCCTGCTCGGCGGCCTCGGCCAGCACGTCCCGTTCGGCGGCGAACACCCGGGCGAAGCACGCGTCGTAGAGCGCTGCCTTCGTACCCGTGTGGTGCGCGACGGTGGCGACGTCGACCCCGGCGGCGGCGGCGACCTCCCGCAGCCCGACGGCGTCGAAGCCGCGCTTGGCGAAGAGCGCGGTCGCCGCGGTGAGCACCACCTCGCGGGTCGGCCGGGTCTCGTCACGGCGGGGCCGACCCGGGCGGCGGCGGGGCATGGTCATGACCGTCATTCTGCCCCTAGAATCCAGCAACCGTTGGATTGCGGAGAGGATGCGGCGATGACCGGGCTGGACCGGCGGCCCGCGGCCGCCACCGACACGACGCTGCCACGCGGCCCCCTGGCCGGCTTCGCCGCCGGCTCGCTCGGCATGGGCGTCTGGGTGACAGTGCCCGGCCTGCTGTTGCTCTACTTCCTCACCGACGTGCTGGCCGTCGGGCCGTGGCTGGCCGGCCTGGCCCTGCTGCTGCCGAAGATCGCCGACGTCCTGCTGCACCCCTGGGTGGGGCACCGCGCCGACGTCGAACAGACCCGACGCGGCGACCGGCGTCGCCTGCTGCTGCTCGGCTGCGCCCTGCCGGTCGCGTTCGCCGCGCTCTTCGCCGTGCCCGGCGGCCTGACCGGCGCGTCGGCGGCCGCGTGGGTGGCGGTGTTCTTCATCGCCGGCAACCTGCTCTTCGCCGCCTACCAGGTCCCCTACCTGGCCACCCCGGCCGACCTGCGCATCGGCTACCACGAACGCACCCGGCTGATGGCCTTCCGGATGATGGTGCTGACAGTGGGCATCCTCGTCTCCGGGCTGCTGGCCCCGCTGCTCACCGGCGGCGACGCCGCGACGCGGGGCGGCTACCAGCGGATGGGCATGGTCCTGGCCGTGGGGATGCTGGTGGCCATGCTGGTCGGTGTCGCCGGCATCGCCCGGCTGCGCGGGTCCGCGCCGGTGAGCACCGCGTCCGGGCACGGCGGGTGGCGGGCGTTGCGCACGGCGCTGCGCGACAGGCAGTTCCGGTGGCTGGTCGCCGCGTACCTGGCGATGTCCACCACCACCCACCTGGTGCTCGCCGGGGTGCCCTACTACGCCGAGTACGAGCTGCGCGCGCCCGGCCTGACCACGGTGCTGGTGGCCGCGTTCGTCGCGCCGGCGCTGCTGGTCACACCGGCCTGGCTGGTGGTGGCCCGACGCGTCGGCAAGCAGCGGGCGCTGCTCGGCGCGCAGGGCGCGTTCGCGATCGGCTCGCTGGTGCTGGCGGTGGGCCGCCCGGCCGGCCTGCCGGTGCTGGTCGCCGCGGTGGCGGTGCTCGGGGTGGCGTTCGCCGGCATGCAGTTGCTGCCGTTCTCGATGCTGCCCGACGTGATCCGCGCCGCCGGCAGCACCGGGGCCGGCACCTACACCGGGGTGTGGACGGCCACCGAGGCCACCGGCGCGGCCCTCGGCCCGTACGCGTACGCGCTGTGCCTGACCGTGGGTGGTTTCGTGGCCTCGACGGCCGGTGAGTCGCCGGTGCAGCCCGACGCCGCGCTCGCGGCGGTCCGCTACGGCTTCGGGTTGCTGCCGGCGGTGGCGATGCTCGCGGCGCTGCTGCTGCAACGCCGCTACACCCTGGACGCGACGGCCCGGGCGACGAGCTGACCGGCCGGCACTAGACTTCGCCCTCGATGGACGCCCAGCCCAGCACCACCGAGACCCGCCCGTGCGCCCACTGTGGACGGCCGGTGCCGCAGCGTGTCGGCGCGGGTCGGCCGTTTCGCTACTGCCGCGACAACGACGGCGCCTGCCAGCGCGCCTCCCGCAACAGCCGGATGCGGCACCGCAACGCTCCCGGTCTGCCCGGGCAGGTGGCCCGCACCTGGGAGGCGGTGGACCGGCTCGACCAGATCGTCGAGACGTTGACCGAGTCGCTGCACGCCGAGTTGTCCCCGGTGGGTGTGCAGCGGCAGCTTGCCCAGGCCCGCGCGGAGGCCGCCACCGAGATCGCGGCGGCGCAGACCGAACGCGACGAGGCCCGCGACGACGCCGAGGCCGCGGCGGCCGACGCGGCGCGCGCCCGTGAACAGGCCCGTGGCGCCCGCGCCGAGGCCGACGACGCCCGCCAGCGCGCCGAGCAGGCGCACCGGCAGGCTGACGCCGCCGACGAGCGGGCGCGGCTCGCCGAGGCGGCCCGCGACCAGTCGCGCCACGACGCCAGCGCCGCCGAGGCGCTGCGCGCCCAGGCCGAGCGCGACCGGGACCAGGCCCGCGCCGAGGTGCGGGACCTGCGCGGCGAACGCGACGCCGAGCGGCAGCGGGTGGCCGACCTGGGCGTGGAACGCGACGCGCTGCGCGCCGAGGCCGAACGGGCCACCCGGGCCGCCGCGGAGGCGACGGAGCGGGCCGGGCGGTGGCAGGCCGAGGTGCAGGACGTGCGGCGCCAGATCGAGCAGTCCCGCGCCGACGCGGCGCGCACCCGCGCGGAGGCCGCCGACGCCGCCCGGGCGCGTGAGCAGGCCGACCGGGCCCGCGACCGCGCCGAGGTCGCCGCCCGGCAGGCCGACGAGGCCCGGCAGGAGGCCGCGGAGCTGGCCGCGCGGCTGCGCGCGGAGCTGGCCGCGCTGGCCGCCCAGCGCGACACGCTCACCGCCGAGCTGACGGTGGCCCGGCAGGCCGCGGCGACCGCCGAGGGTCACCGCACCACCCTGGCGGTACGACTCGAGGCCGCCGAGACCGACCGGGACCTGGCCCAGCGGCGGGTGGCGCAGCTCGGCGACCAGGTCAGTGACCTGGCGCTGGCGTTGGCCCGCCTCGGCGCCGCCACTCCCAGCGACGCCACCTGATGATCGTGGCGCAACCTTCGGTAGGCTCGGGCGGTTAACCTCCCCGGTGGCAGCGGACACACACCGTTGTCCCGACCCGCCTGGGGATCACCTCACCGGGTGAGCGTCCCGGCCGGTTACCCTTGGTCCCGGCCCACCCGTGGACGCCTCACGCCCTCGGGCGGGAATGGCTCGACGGGGACGCACCGTTACACCCAGAAGACCAGCACCACGAACGAGGGGAAGTCGATCATGGGCGAGCGTATGCTGCGCGGAAGCCGCCTTGGCGCGGTGAGCTACGAATCCGACCGCAACACGGAGCTCGCGCCGCGTCAGACCCGCGAGTACCTCTGCGCCAAGGGCCACCAGTTCGAGGTGCCGTTCGCCGTCGACGCCGAGGTCCCGACGACCTGGGAATGCAAGTTCGACGGCAGCGTCGCCCGACTCGTCGACGGCAGCGAGCCGGAGCAGAAGAAGGCCAAGCCGCCGCGCACCCACTGGGACATGCTTCTGGAGCGGCGCTCGATCGCCGAGCTGGAGGACATCCTCGAGGAGCGGCTGCAGGAGGTTCGGACCCGCCGCGGCCGCGCCTGAGCCGCACGACGCATGACGACGACGCCCCCGGGGGAAACCCCGGGGGCGTCGTCGTGTCTGTCTGTGCGCGGTGGATGGGCCTGGTCTCAGTGCCGGGGCTCGACGATCTCGCCCTCGATGGCCCGACCGCCGTCGACCACCACCGGCTGTTCCGGCTGCGGGGTCGGTTGCGGCGCACCCTGGCGCACCCGCACCGTGCGGGGCCCGAACAGGTCACCGGCGACCATCGACGACACCCGCCGCTCGGTGGCGCGTCGCACCCCGGCGCGGGCCAGTCGACGCACCGGTGGCACCAGCAACAGCAACCCGATCAGCCCGCTGACCAGGCCGGGCACCGCCAACAACATCGCGCCCGCCAACCCGACGAGCCCGTCGGTCACCTGCCCGCCCGGGGGCTGCCCGGCCGCCGCCGCGGAGCGGAACCCCCGCCAGGCGCGCATCCCCTCGCGGCGCAGCAGCACCAACCCCAGCAGGGACGCGGCGAACACCAGCAGCACCGCCGCCCCGAACCCCAGCGCCCGCCCCACGCCGACGAACACCGCCAGCTCCAGCACCACCGCCAGCAACAGGGCCAACGGTACGAACCTCAGTCCTCGGCGCATCTCACCTCATCGCCATTCCTGCGGACACCACGGACGTGTTCCGCTCATCCAGCATGACACGGCCGCGCTCACGGCCACCGCGCCTGACCGGTGGCCGTGCCGTGCAGGCCCCGGCGTACCGCCTGACGCCGGTCGCGCACACCCCAGGCGGTGATCCGCCACAGCGCCTCGGCCACGATCTTCGGGCTCATCTTGCTGTCGCCGCGTTCCCGCTCGGCGAAGGTGATCGGCACCTCCACGATCCGCACCCCGGCCCGGTGCGCCAGCCGGGACAGCTCCACCTGGAACGAGTAGCCCTGCGAGGTCACCGAATCCAGGTCGATGGCGTCCAACGCGCTGATCCGGTACACCCGGTAACCGCCGGTGGCGTCCGACACGGGCATGCCCAACGCCAGACGGGCGTACAGGTTGCCGCCGCGCGACAGCAACAGCCGCCGCAGCGGCCAGTTGAGCACCCGCGCGCCCCTGGTCCACCGGGAGCCGATCACCACGTCCGCGTCGCGGGCGGCCGCCAGCAACGCCGGCAGGTCCTCCGGGGCGTGCGAGCCGTCGGCGTCCATCTCCACGACCGCCTGGTAGCCCCGCTCGCGCGCCCACCCGAACCCGGCCAGGTACGCAGCACCCAGGCCCTCCTTGCCCTGGCGGTGCAGCACCTGCACGTGCGCGTCACCGTCGGCGAGGGCGTCGGCGATCGCACCGGTGCCGTCGGGGCTGTTGTCGTCGGCGATGAGGATCTGCACCGCCGGGGCGGCGCGCCGGACCCGGCCCACGATCACGGCGATGTTGTCGGCCTCGTTGTAGGTGGGGATCACCACCAGCACCCGGCCCACACCGGGCACCTCGTCCGCGCGTCGGATCGTATCGGTCGCCTGGATCACGGTTCCTCCGCTCCCGCCGGCGTACCGGCTGTTGCTATCCGGGCCTGACCCGCTGCCGCCGGCGCAGCACCGCCGCGCCGACCAGGGCCGCCGCGGCCAGCGCGGCGAGCGCCACCTCCGGCCACCAGCCGAGGCGGGTGGCGAGGGTGCGTCCGTCGTCGAGCCGCAACTGCCGCACCACGACCTCCCGAGTGTTGAACCCGGTGGCATCGCTTACCCGCCCGTCGGGTGCGACGAACCCGGACACCCCGACCGTGGAGGCCATCAACGCCGGCCGTCCGTGCTCCACCGCCCGCAGCCGCACCATGGCCATCTGCTGGCGGGCCTCCGCGACGTCGAAGGTGGCGTTGTTGGTCTGCACCACCAGCAGTTGCGCGCCGCCGGTGACGGTGTCGCGGACCACCTCGTCGTAGGCGACCTCGAAGCAGATCACGTCACCGAGCACGGCGGGGCCGGCGCGTACCACGCCCGGGGTGCTTCCGGGCACGAAGTCGTTGCGGATGAGGTCGACCTGCTTGCTGACCATGCGGGCCACGTCGCGCAGCGGTACGTACTCGGCGAACGGCACCGGGTGACGTTTGGTGTACAGCTGGTCGAGGTCCGCGCCGGTGCCGGGGCGCCACAGGATGCCCGCGTTGCGGACCTGCCCGGCGCCGGGGCCCAGCAGCACGGCGCCGACCAGGATCGGCGCGCCGACGGTGTCGGCGGCCTGGGAGATCCGCGCCCCGGCGGTGGGGTTGCGCAGCGGGTCGATGTCGCTGGAGTTCTCCGGCCACACCACCAGGTCGGGTTGCCGCTGCTGCCCGGCGGCGACCCGCGCGGCCAGCTCGATGGTGGCGTCGACGTGGTTGTTGAGCACCGCCTGCCGTTGGGCGTTGAAGTCCAGGCCCAGCCGGGGCACGTTGCCCTGCACGATCGCCACGGTGACGGTGGCGCCGGACCCGGCGGTGGCGACCGGCACCAGCAGACCCCCGACGGTCAGCGCGACGGCCACGACGGCCGGTACGACCACAGGAGCCCACCGCCGTCCCGCCGCACCCCCGGCGGGTGGCGGGCCGTCCAGCGGGCTGTCAGCGGGCTGCGGCGTGGTGTGCTCGGGCACGTGGCGTCGGGCGGTTGCCCAACCCCGCCAGGCAGCGGTGACCAGCAGACCGCCGGTGAGGGCCACGGCGAAGGTGACCAGCGGGGCGCCGCCCAGCGCGGCCAGGCGCAGCAGCGGCGAGGTGTCCTGGCTGAACGCCAACCGCCCCCACGGGAACCCACCGAACGGGGTGCGGTCGCGCAGCGCCTCCTGCCCGACCCACAGCAGCCCGGTCAACGCCGGCCACGCCCACCGGGCCCGGTCGGCCAGCGGCGACACCCAGGCGGTGGCCGCGCCCAGCAGCGCCAGGTAGCCGGCCTGCAGCAGTGACAGCAGCACCCACGGCAGGTAACCGGTGTGCAGGTTCGTCCAGGCCAGCAGCGGGGCGAAGAACGCCACCCCGGTCAGGAAGCCCAGACCGGCGCCGGCGCGCAACCGCCGCCGGTGCGCGGCGGCGGCCAGCAACGCCACCCCGACGGGCGCGAGCGGCCACAGCCCGTACGGGGGGAACGCCACCAGCAGGGCCAGCCCGGCGGTCACGGCCAGGGGTACGGCGACCCGCAGCGGCAGCGGCCGACCGGGAACGACCGGCCGGGGCAGCGCCGCCGGGGTGTGCGTCTCATCCCGGTCCAGGGTCGTCACCGCTTCACCTCGATCACGGGGCGAAGGTTACCTGGCTGGGGGGTGCACCGGCCGCGTTGGGCCGTCGGGCACGAACCGCCCGGGGGACATGAAATCGGGGCGCGGCTCGCGCCGCGCCCCGATGCTCCCAGGCCCTTCCCGGCCGGTGTGGCGAGGATGGGGCACGACGACCTTCGGACCGACCGGACGTGGACTGGCTGCCCCCGCCGGGCCGTTGTCTACTGGCCGTGCACCTCACCCTGCCCGTACACCGGTAACCGCGGCCGGTTCGCGCCGCCCCGCCGACCCCCGCCCGCTGGACCTGGCCGCCGCGACGATGACGCTGAAAAATGTCGCTCGGCCAGCGGACGAAGGGACGAAGCGAACAACAGCCGCTTCCCGTGGTAGGACTCAAAGACGGTACGTGCCGACCCCCGTCTTTTGTCAACCCGCAGCCGGCCTGTCGTGTGTTGCGACACGGCGTGTCGGGTCGGCGAGTCTCAATGCGCGCGCAGATGCTGACGCAGCAGCGCCTGCGCGGCCGTCCGGTGCTCCTCGGCGAGCAGCCCTCCGGCGGCCAGCACGTAGTCGGCGTCGACCACCGCGGCGGCCGCGCGGGGCAGCGCCCACCCGCCGGCGTGGTCGGCCAGGACCGCCGTCAGCACCTGCCCCGACACGTCCGCCGGCGCGTGCCGCAGCACCCCACCGGAGCCCACCAGCAGCCGCACGTCGCGCAGGTCCCGCCCGGCCCGCTCACCGGTCGCCGCGCCCCGGGCGTGCCGGCGCAGCGCCACCGTCGCGGCCAGGGTGGCGATGCGCCGGTCCACGGCCCGCTCGACGTCGTCGACGGCCAGGAACGCCGGGTCGGCCGCCCGACGCGCCGCGGCGGCGCTCAGGTCGTCGGACTCCCCGGCGGCGAGCAGCCGCTCCTCGCCGGCGGCCCGCACCACCCCGGGGGCGCTCCACCGCATGCCCAGATCGCCCTCCACGGTGCGGGCCCGCCACAGGCTGCCGGCGACCTCCCGGCCCGGCCCGGCGGCCCGCTCGTCGGGCGTGAGCACCGAGTACACGTCGGTGGTGGCCCCACCCACGTCGACCACGGCGAGGTCACCGCCGAGGGTGTCGGCGAGCACCTCCACACCGGTGAGCACCGCGTCGGGAGTGGCCGCCCGCACCAGCCGCGCGAACCGGGCACCCCTCGACAGTCGTTTCCCACCGATGACGTGGCGCAGGAACACCGCGCGGATCGCCGACCGCGCCGACGCCGGGGCGAGCACCCCGATGCGCGGCAGGACGTTGTCGGCGTCGGTGACCGGCACCCCGGCGTCGCGCAGCAGCCCGGTCAGCTGGTCGCGTACGTCGGCGTTGCCCGCGTACACCACGGGTCGCCGCCACCGGGCCCGGGCCAGACGGGTGGCGTTGTGGGTGATGGTGTCGGCGTCGCCGCCGTCGGTGCCGCCGACGAGCAGCACCACGTCCGGTCGGGCCGCCCGCAGCGCCGTCAGGTCGGCGGCGCCGAGCCGCCCGGCCGCCACGTGCACAACGTGCGCGCCGGCGGACAACCCGACCCGCCGGCCGGCCTGGGCGGTGACCAGCGGCTCGTAGCCGATCACGGCCAGCCGCAGCCCACCACCGGCCGACGAGCACACGTACCAGGGCACGTCGCGGACCCCGAGCCCGGCGGTGGCCGCCGCGACCGCGGCGTCCAGGCCGTGCAGCACGTCCGTGCCCACAGTGGTCGGCGCCGCCGCCGCGCCGGCCAGGACACCGCCGGCCAGGTCCACCACCGCCACCTTCGTGTACGTGGAGCCGACGTCGGCGCAAACCGCCAGGGTCACGAGTTTCCCTGTTCGCGACTGCGGGGCTCGCAACCCCGGCTCACTCCTCGCGACTCACGGTGAGCCCTCTGTTCGCGACTGCGGGGCTCGCAACCCCGGCTCACTCCTCGCGACTCACGCTGGCGGCGGGGACGACCACGGTGCCGGTGGCGGTGACCGCCACGATCGGCGGGTCGAGGACCTCGGCGGCAGACGCGGAGCGGTCCGGGCGGCCCCGGCACACCACCGCGCACTCCAGCTCCAGGGTGCGGCTGCGGGTGCCCACCCGCGTCACCCGCGCGGTGACCTGCACCACGTCCCCGGCGTGGATGGGCGCGAGGAACCGCACGTCGGCGTACCCGGCGAACAGGCCCTCGTCGCCGTCGGTGTGGATGCACACCTCCGTGGCGACGTCACCGAACAACCCGAGGGCGTACGCCCCGTCGACGAGGTTGCCGGCGTAGTGGGCATGCGAGTACGGCACATACCGGCGGTGCGTCACCGTCAACCCGAGCCGTGCGTCGGTCATGCCATCGCCTTCCGTTGCGTGATCAGGGCGTGCACGAGGTAGCTGGCCACCTCGCCGGGGGTGGTGCCCCGACCGAAGATCCGGTCCACGCCCAACTCGTCGGTCATCGTCTCGTCGAAGCGGGGACCACCGACGATCAGCAGCGGCCGCCGCCCCGCCGGCATCGCCTCCCGGAACGCCGCGGACATCTCCCGGGTGTTGTGCAGGTGCGCGTCGCGTTGGGTGACCACCTGCGACACGAGCACCGCGTCGGCCTTCTCCACCCGGGCGGTCTCCACCAACTCCGGCACGCTGACCTGCGCGCCCATGTTGGTGACCTTCAACTCCCGGTAGTACTCCAGGCCCTTCTCCCCCGCGATGCCCTTGACGTTGAGGATCGCGTCGATGCCCACCGTGTGCGCGTCGGTGCCGATGCACGCCCCGACCACTGACAGCTTGCGCCGCAACCGCTGCTTGATCACCGTGTTGACGTCCTTCGCCGACAGCAGCGCGAAGTCCCGTTCCACCACCTGCACGGCGCTCAGGTCGACCAGGTGGTTGACCCGCCCGTAGACGACGAAGAACGTGAACCCGTCGCCCATCGGTTTGGCGTGCACCACCATCGCCGGGTCGATGCCCATCTTGTTGGCCAACTGCACTGCCGCGCCCTCGGCGCGCTTGTCGTGGGTCACCGGCAGGGTGAACGACACCTGCACCATCCCGTCACCGGTGGTGTCCCCGTACGGGCGCACGATCTGCTTACTCACGCGGCGGCCTCCAGGATGTCGGTGGCCGGGTTGCAGTAGTCGGCCTCGTGCGCGGCGACACCGGACAGACCCTTGCCGCGGTCCGCGGGCCGCTTCATGATCCCGAAGGTGCCCTCGGCGATCGCCGTCAGCAGCGTCTGCTCGCCGATGCGGTCCAGCAGGTCCAGCGCCTCACCGAGGACCTGGTTGGCGCGGCGGCGGATGAACCCGCCCGGCGCGGGCACGAAGTCCTCGTGCAGCCCACCGGCCGCGCCCAGGACGTAGCGCACGTTCTGCAGGGCGATGTCCCGGTCGGACAACCACGGCGTCACCACCGCCTCGGTCATCATCCCCACCAGCAGGATGCCCTGACCGGTCAGCGCGCCGGCCAGGTTGAAGAACCCGTCGAGCAGGTTGCCCCGGAACACGTCACCGGTCATGTGCTTCGTCGGCGGCATCCACTTCAACGGCGCGTCCGGGAACAACTCCCGGGCCAGCAACGCGTGCGCCAGCTCCAACCGGAACGACTCCGGCACCTCAGGGTTGATCTCGAACGCGTGCCCCAACCCCAACTGCCAGTCCGCCAACCCCGCCTCGTGCGCGAAGAACTCGTTGAGCAACTGCGACACCGTCACCGTGTGCGCCTCGTCGACCGCGTCGGCGGTGGTCAGGTAGTTGTCCTCACCGGTGTTGATGATGATCCCGGCGCGGGCGTGCACCTGCCGGGAGAACCGCTGGTCGACGAACGTGCGCACCGGGTTGATGTCGCGGAACAGGATCCCGTACATCGAGTCGTTCAACATCATGTCGAGGCGTTCCAACCCGGCCAGGGTCGCCATCTCCGGCATGCACAGCCCGGACGCGTAGTTGGTCAACCGCACGTAGCGGCCCACCTCCTTCGACGACTCGTCCAACGCCGCGCGCATCAGCCGGAAGTTCTCCTGCGTGGCATACGTGCCGGCGAACCCCTCCCGGGTCGCGCCCTCGGGCACGTAGTCCAGCAACGACTGCCCGGTGGAGCGGATCACCGCAATCACGTCCGCGCCGGCCCGCGCCGCCGCCTGTGCCTGCGGAATGTCCTCGTAGATGTCACCGGTGGCCACGATCAGGTAGATCCACGGCCGCTGCGCCGGGTCACCGTGGCGCTTCACCAGACGATCCCGCTCGGCACGCCGCCGGTCGATGCGACGAATGCCCGCTCCGACCGCCTTACGCGCCGCCGACCGGGCAGCCGTCGCCGCCCGCCCGGTGGGCTGGGTGAACCGCACCGAACCGGCGGCGGCCTTCTGCGCCAGCAACGTCACATCGGTGCTGCCCTCCCGGACCAGGGCGTCGAACACCGGCACCGCCACCCCGTGACCCAACCCCACATCCGCGGCGACCGCGTCGACGAGCCGGTTCACCCACGGAATGCCGTCCGGGTCGGCACCGGTCACCCCGGCCAACCGCAGGACCGCCCGCTCCACCGACACCGTGGTGTGGCTGCGCGCCAGGTCCACCACCGGCTGCCCGGCCCGACGCGCCAACTCCCGCGCCCGCGCCACCAGCACCGGATCAAGATCAAGCTTGCTCATCGACCATCCACTCATTCCTGTGCCTGATGGCTCGCTCGCTCACGACGGCCCTTCCTCATAGATGACCTCACCGCGCAGCACCAGGCGCCGGCACACCGGCAGCGGCGTCGGGTCGTCCGGACCCCGCTGCTCCGGGTCCTCGGCCTGCAGCACCGGCAGACCCCGCTCCACCCCCGCCGGCGTCGACCACACCGCGAACGTCGCCGGCGCACCCAACGCCAGGACCCCCTCGGCGTCCAGGTGCACCGCCCGCCACCCACCACGGGTGTGCGCCGCGAACGCCGACCGCACACTCATCCGCTGCGCCGGGTTGTGGTGCGCCACCGCGGCCCGCACCGACCCCCACGGGTCCAGCGGCGTCACCGGCGAATCCGACCCGAACGCCAACGCCACCCCCACCGAGTGCATCGCACCCATCGGGTTCGACTCCAACGACCGGTCCAACCCCAACCGCGTCTCGTACATCCGGCCCGCGCCACCCCACAACCGGTCGAACGCCGGTTGCATGCTCGCCACCACCCCGTACTCCACGAACCGGGCGATCAACTGCTTGTTCATGATCTCCGCGTGCTCGATGCGGTGCCGGGCCGCCCGCAACCGCTCCACCCCCACCGTCCGCGCCGCCGCCGCGAACCCGTCGAGGACGGTGCCGATCGCCGCGTCGCCGATGGCGTGGAACCCGCCCTGCATGCCATGCGCCGCGCAGTCCAGCAGGTGGTCACGCACCTGCTCCGCCGACAGGTACCCGTGCCCGCAGCCGTCACCGTCGCCGTACGGCTGCGACACGTGCGCCGTGCGCGAACCCAACGCCCCGTCGGCGAACAGGTCCCCACCGGCGCCGACCGCGCCCAACTCCCGGGCCCGCGCCGCGCCGCCCAACTCACCCCAGTACCCGTACACCTCCGGCAGGCCCGCGCCGGAGATGCCCAGCAGACCGGTGAAGTCCTCCTCGTCGGAGATCTCCGGGCCACCGCACTCGTGCACCGCCGCGATCCCCAACGACGCCGCGTGGGCCAGGGCCACCCGCTGCGCGGCGACCCGCTGCGCCCGACTCACCGACCCCTGCGCGGCCGCCCGCACCACGTGGTGCGCGTCGCGCCGCAACCAGCCCGACGCGTCGTACCCGGCCGCCTGCGCCGCCTGCGGGCACGCCGCCAGCAACGCCGACGACACCAACGCCGAGTGGATCGACGCCTGCGACAGGTACACCCGACGACCACCGGCGGCCCGGTCCAGCGCCGCCGCGTCCGGCAACGTCGGATCCGACCAGCCCGACTCGTCCCACCCGTGTCCCAGCACCACCGCGTCCGCCGGCAGACCCGCCGCGAACCCCGCCACCGCGTCGAGCAGCTGCCCCGCCGAGCGCACCCCGGACAACTCCAGCCCGGACAACGCCAACCCGGTGTCGGTGGCGTGCACGTGCGCGTCGACGAACGCCGGAGTCACCAACGCCCCGCCCAGGTCCACCACCCGGTCGGCCGGCGGCGCCTCACCGTCGGTCCCCAACCAGACAATCCGCCCACCGGACACCAGCAGCGCGGTGGCGCTCGGGTCGGCGGGGCAGTGCAGCACTCCGCCGCGATACAACGTCGAGGGGTTCGTCATGACCTCAGTCTGCCGCGACCCGCGCCGCGAACAGCTGACGCACCCCCGGCTCGGCCCGCAGCAGCCCCAGCGCCAACTCCGCGTGCCCCGGCACGTACCCGTTGCCCACCAGCATCGTCACGTCCGCCGCCAACCCCTCCGCGCCCAACGCGGCCGCGGCGAAGCTCGTCGCCATCGAGAAGAAGATCACCGTGCCGCCGTCCGCGGTGGCCAGCACCGCACCGTGCTCACACCCCGGCACGTCCACGCAGACCACCGTCACGTCCGCCGGCGCACCCAACGCGGTGGTCACCGCCGTGGACAACCCCACCGGGTCGCGCGCGTCGGCCAACGCCACCACCGACGCCAGACCGGCGGCCGTCAGCGCGTCGTGCTCCGACGCCACCGGCACCACCCCGACGGTACGGGCGGCGCCCGCGCGTCGCGCCGCCGCCAATGACAGCGACCCGCTCTTACCGGCCCCGCCGATCACCGCGACACGCACCGGCGTCGGATCACCGCTGCGCCGACGCTCCTCGACGTAGCGCGACACCACCCGGGCGGTCAGCGCGGGCGCCCCGCACACGTCCAGCACGGCGAGGGACAACTGCGGGTCCTCGTCGGCGGGCAGCACCGCGGCGATGGACCGCGCGAACAGGATCGCCCACCCGTCGCAGGGCACCTGCTCGCTGCGCCCGTCCCAGCGGGCCAGCCCGTCGGTGATCACCAGGGGCGTCAGCGTCAGCGACACCAGGGTGGCGACCCGCTCCCCCGCCTTGAGCCCCAGCGGGGACCGCCGGCCGGCCTCCTCGACAGTGCCGATCAGCATCCCACCCGACCCCGTCACCGGGTTCTGCATCTTTCCCCGGGTCTCGATGATCTCCAGCACCTCGGCGCGGACCGCGTCACCGTTGCCGCCGTGCTTCTCCGACAACTGCCGGAAGCTCGCCGCGTCCAGGTTGAGCCGCTGCACCCGGATCCGCACCTCGTTCGGCGCGATCGCCGCCGACGTGTCCAGGCGCCAGGCCGCCTGCGGCAGCACCCCCGCCGGTTGCACGACGCGGTGCAGTCCCACCGGTGACGTCACGCCAACCTCCCCTGCCCAGCCGTCCGAAGCCCCGGTCAAGGCTCGCGTAACGGGAAAACTTACGGCAGACTAATTTCTTCGCCGGATATTTTCCAGTAGCCTTCGGGCTCCGATGATCAGCCGCAACACCGAGGAGGGGCCGTGACCCAGACCCAACCGGTTGAGACCATCCCTCAACCCCGTCACGCCCCGGTCGCCGTACCGACCGCCGGGCAGCCCTACGAGTACCACCGCCGCCCCCTGGTCGAACCCGACTGGACCCGCTTCCCCGGCTGGCGCCACGTCACCCGCGACCAGTGGGAATCCGCCCAGTGGCAGCGCGTCAACTGCGTCAAGAACACCAAGCAGCTCCGTGCCGTCTTCGGCGACCTCATCGACGAGACCTTCTACGCCGACCTCGAGGCCGACCAGAAAGCCATGGCCACCATGTCCATGCTGGTGCCCCCACAAATGATCAACACGATGGTGCCGTTCGCGACCCTCACCACCGAGGCGCTGCTCGCCGACCCCATCCGCCGCTACATGATCCCGGTCGCCTCCGACCGCCGCACCGACTGGCCCTCACACCCCTACGCCAGCCGCGACAGCCTCCACGAGCACGACATGTGGGTCGCCGAAGGGCTCACCCACCGCTACCCGACCAAGGTCCTCGCCGAACTGCTCTCCACCTGCCCCCAGTACTGCGGGCACTGCACCCGCATGGACCTCGTCGGCAACTCCACCCCCGCGGTCGACAAACTCAAGCTCACCCTCAAGCCCGTCGACCGCTACGACGCCCACATCGCCTACCTCAAGGCCCACCCCGGCGTCCGCGACGTGGTCGTCTCCGGCGGCGACGTGGCCAACGTCCCCTGGCGCAACCTCGAGTCGTACCTCATGCGCCTGCTGGAACTGGAGACGGTCCGCGACATCCGGCTCGCCACCAAGGCCCTCATGGGCCTACCGCAACACTGGCTGCAGCCCGACGTCGTCGAGGGCCTGGAGCGGGTGGCCCGCACCGCCGCCCGCCGCGGCGTCAACCTCGCCATCCACACCCACGTCAACCACGCCCAGTCGCTCACCCCACTGGTCGCCAAGGCCGCCCAGACCGCCCTCGACGTCGGCGTCCGCGACGTCCGCAACCAGGGCGTCCTCATGCGCGGCGTCAACGCCACCACCCCGGAACTGCTCGACCTCTGCTTCGCCCTGCAAGGCGAAGCCGGGATCCTGCCGTACTACTTCTACATGTGCGACATGATCCCCAACGCCGAACACTGGCGGGTCCCGGTCTGGCACGCCCAGCAACTCCAGCACGACATCATGGGCTACCTCCCCGGCTACGCCACCCCGCGCATCGTCTGCGACGTCCCCTTCGTCGGCAAGCGCTGGGTGCACATGCTCACCGACTACGACCGTGAGCGCGGCATCTCCTACTGGACCAAGAACTACCGCACCTCCATCGAATCCGCCGACCTGGAGGCGCTCAACAAGCGCTACGCCTACTACGACCCGATCGACACCCTCCCCGCCAACGGCCAGCAGTGGTGGCACGACCACCGCGACGACTGACCCACCCACGACGAAGCCCCCGGGAGGATTCCCGGGGGCTTCGTCGTCCCCCGTCACCGGCAGTCCAGCGCCTGCACGTACCCGGCGCGCACCGTCCCCGCGGCGACCTCGTCGGCGTACTCCCAGAACACCTCCGACCAGTCACCGGCCCGGTCCAGATCCCGCAGCACCCGCCAGCCATGGCTGCCGCGCAACGCCTCGGTGGCCCGCCGCACCCCGGCCTCGTCCCCACTCGCCCGCGCCCGCTGCCACTCCGCGATCCACCCGCAGCCGACCCGCGACGTCACCCCCACCCCGTACAGCCACAGCCGAGCCTCACCGCCGTCCGGAATGTCCTGCCGGCGACGCCACGCCACCAGGAACTTCTCCGCGACGACGTCGGCCGCGGTCAGGCGCGGATACCGGCGAGCACGAGATCGGCGACCCTACCGATCACCCGGGCGCTCGTCGCTGCCGGCAACCGCCGAAGCGACGCGATGGCCAACAGGCCGGCCCGGACGTCGTCCGCGTCGACGCCGCCGCGCAGCACCCCCGCCGCCCGGGCCCGCACCACCAGCACGTTCAACGCCTGCGCGTGTTCCCCCCGCTCCCGCTGAAACGCCGCACTCACCTCACCCGGCCCCAACAACGCCTCGTTCAGCGCCCGGTCATGGATCTGCCGCTCAGCGAACTCCCGCACCACCCCCGACAGCGCCCGCCACGGATCCGGATCGTCCAGCGCGCGACGCATCTGCACACCACAGTCGGCCACACGCTCGGCGAGGACCGTCGCGACCAACTCCGTACGCGACGGGAAGTGCCGGTACAGGGTCGCCACCCCCACCCCCGCCCGTCGCGCCACCTCCCGCATGGGCACATCGAGCCCGGCCGACGCGAACGCCTCCCGCGCCGCCGCCACCACCCGATCACGGTTGAACCGGGCATCGGCACGCTGGATCTGAGACATCCTCGGCCAGCTTCCCTCTCACTTGACCCCACAGCGGAACAGCTGCTCCGTTTCCTGCCTACGGTACGACCACCACCCCATCACCCCAGGCAGAGGAGCCCCTGATGTTCGCCGTCCAGTACGACCGGTTCGGTGGCCCCGAGGTACTCCACCTCGGCACCACCGACGCGCCACACCCCCGGGCCGGCCAGATCCGCATCCGCGTCCAAGCCGCCGGCGTCTCCCCCGTCGACGTCGGTCTCCGCTCCGGCCGCACCCCGATGAGCGCCCAACTACCGCTGCCCCACATTCCCGGTGTCGACGCGGCCGGCATCGTCGACGAGATCGGCGGCGACGTCGACGGTGTGACAGTCGGCGACCACGTCTTCGGCATCGTCGAGCTGGCCAGACTCGGCGGCGCGAGCGCACAGTTCGCGGTACTACAGCTCTGGGCGCACAAGCCCACCACCATGCCGTGGGCCCAGGCGGGCGCGGCGGGCACCAGCATCGAGACCGCCACCCGAGCCCTCGACCTGCTGGACCTACGGCCCGGCCTGACGCTCCTCGTCGACGGCGCCGCTGGCGGCGTCGGCAGCATCGCCATCCAACTCGCCGCCGCCCGAGGCATCAACGTCATCGGCACCGCCCGCGCCGACAACCACGACCTCCTCCGCCAGCTCGGGGCGACACCGCTCACCTACGGCCCCGACCTCACGAACCGCCTCGACGCCCTAGGTGTACTGCCCAGGGACGTTGGTCGAGATTGTGTGACGACACGATCTGATGTCGTAGGTAGGTGAAGGCCTCCGGTTGTGGAGTGGAGCTGTCTAGGAACCGCTCCGGCAACAGGAGGCCTTCGTGTCCCACGCTAACGCCGCTTTGACTCCTCGTGCACGTCTGCGCCTGGCGCGTCTGATCGTTGATGAGGGCTGGCCGGTCGCCCGGGCGGCTGAACGTTATGACGTGTCCTGGCCGACTGCGAAACGTTGGGCGGTGCGGTATGCCGAGCACGGGCCCGCCGCAATGGATGACCGGTCGTCGCGCCCGCACCACAGCCCCACGAGGACAGCCCAGCCCGTGGTGCGCAAGATCGTGCACCTGCGGTGGAAACAACGCCTCGGGCCCGTGCAGATCGCCGGCCAGCTGGCCATGCCAGCTTCGACCGTGCACGCCGTTCTGACCCGCTGCCGGATCAACCGGCTGACACACATCGACCGCGCCACCGGCGAGCCGATCCGCCGCTATGAACACGACCGGCCCGGCGCGATGCTGCACGTCGACGTGAAGAAGTACGGCAACATCCCCGATGGCGGCGGCTGGCGCTACGTCGGCCGAGCCCAGGGCGAACGCCATCGGCGAAGCACCGCGCACCGCACCGGCGCCCGCAACACCCACTACGACCCGCGCATCGGCACGGCGTTCGTGCACACCGTCATCGACGATCACTCCCGCGTCGCCTACGCCGAGATCCGCGACGACGAGACCGCCCTGACCGCGGTCGACGTACTCCAAAACGCCGTCGCCTGGTTCGCCGAGCGAGGCATCACCACCGAACGCGTCCTGTCCGACAACGGCTCGGCCTACAAATCACACGCCTGGCGCGACGCCTGCCACCAACTCGGCATCCGCCCGAAGAAGACCCGCCCCTACCGGCCCCAAACCAACGGCAAGGTCGAACGCTTCCACCGCACCATGACCGACGGCTGGGCGAAACGACGTTTCTACAGCTCAGAACACGCCCGCCGAGCAGCCCTCCCCGCCTGGCTCCACCACTACAACCACCACCGACCCCACACCGCCACCAAAGGCCAACCACCCATCACCAGGTTGACCAACGTCCCTGGGCAGTACACCTAGGCGTGACCCGGGTCGACCGCGCCCTCGACGTCGCCGGCGCCGGATCCCTGCCCGAACTGCTCCACCTCACCGGCGACCCGACAGCGGTCGTCACCCTCGCCGACTTCACCGCCCCCACGCACGGCGTCCGCCTGTCCATGGGGCAACTGGCGGGCGAACCCGACGGCCGCCACGGCCTGCCCGCAGCAGCCGAACTGTTCACCGAGGGCCGGTTCAGGGTGCCGATCGACGCCGCCTTCCCCCTTGAGAAGGCGGCCGACGCACACCAGACGGCCGAACGCGGATCCCGCCGCGGCAAGATCGTCCTGACTGTCGACGACGTGCGGGAAAGCTGAGCCTCAGCCGCCGGCCAGCACCTCGGACAACGGCGCCGGCACCAACCCCCGCTCACGCAACCCGGCCAGGATGTGCGGCAACGCCTCATCGGTCATCGCCGCGTTCGCCTCGGTCACGTGCATGATCACCACCGACCCGGGGCGGACGTGGTCCAGCACCGCCCGCACCAACGGCTTCCACGCCGTAGCGAACGGATCGCCGCTGACCACATCCCCGTCGACCACCGTCACACCCAGCGGTGCCAGCGCGTCCAGCGCCGCCGCGTCGTGGCACAACCCCGGGAACCGGAAGTACCGGGTCTGCCGACCCCCGTACGGCGCGATCACCTCGAACGTCTTCGCCACATCGCCGGCCAGCTCATCGACCGGCAGCCGCGGCAGGTCGTAGCAGCCGGCGGTGAACGCCGCGTGCCCGTAGGTGTGGTTGGCCAACTCGAACCGCGGATTGCCGGCGATCCGCCGGGTCACGTCCGGGTACCGCCGCACCCACTTGCCGGTCAGGAAGAACGTCGCCGGCACCTGCTCACGCTCCAGCAGGTCGAGGATGCGCAGGTTCGCGTACGACTTCACCCGGCCGGCCCGCAGGCTGGCCAGCATCCCGTCGGTCATGTCCGCGTCGAAGGTCAGCGCGACCTTGGCGCCAACGCGCGGGCCGTGATCCACCACAGGCGCCCTGCTCCCCACCCCCGTCGCGCCCGGGACAGCCGGAACCGTCGGCGTCGGGAGGCTCTGTGGGGTGGCGGAGGCCGTTGGCGCCGGAACCTCCTGCGATGCGCTGGCTGACGGCGCGGCCGCAGACGCGGACGAGCCCACGAAGACCGGCCGCTCCAACGGTGGCACCCGGGAGGCCGTGCACGCGACACTGCCCGCAACGGCCGCCGCAACCAGTACGCCACAGCACAACGGGCGAAGCCGGGGTCGGATCACGCCGCAGATCATGGCAGACGCGAAAGCACCTCACTGCCCCGCGCGCGACGGGTCCCCGGGCGACGGTGCGCCCGGGGACCCGTGGACCGCTCAGGTCACTTCGTGAAGGAGTCCTTCACGTTGCGACCAGCGTCCTTGACGTTCTGACCGGCCTGCTTGGCACGCGCGTCGCTCTGCTGGCTGGCGCCCTCGCCACGCATCCGCTCGTTGTCGGTCATGTCGCCGACGCGCTCCCTCGCGGCGCCGGCCATCTGCTCAACCTTGTTCTTGGCCTTCTCGGTGAAGCTCATCGCGCCTCCTCGGTCTGGCGGTTGTCCTGGGTCGCTTGCCCGGTCTCCGGGTGCCGAAACCGGTGGTGCCGGTCGGCACACCCGGTAGGGCATCCTAGGAAGATAGGTAGTGGGAGGGTCGCCTGTCGGCCCCGCCCCACGATGGTTAACTGACCGCATGGGAGAGCTCCTGCTGATCCGGCACGGCGAAACCACCTGGAGCGCCAGCCTGCGGCACACCTCGTACACCGACCTGGAGCTGACCCCCGACGGCGAGCGACAGGCCCGCACCCTGGCCGCCTTCCTTGCCGGGCGGCGCTTCGTCACCGTGCTGACCAGCCCCCGCTCCCGGGCGCTGCGCACCGCGCAGCTGGCCGGGCTCACCGTCGACGCCGTCGACGAGGACCTCAGCGAGTGGAACTACGGCGAGTACGAGGGCCGCACCACCGTCGACATCCACGACGACGATCCGCACTGGAACATCTGGACCGACGGCTGCCCCGGCGGGGAGTCCCCCGCCCAGGTGGGCGAACGGCTCGACCGGGTGCTGGCCCGCGTCACCCCGCTGCTCGACCGCGGCACCGTCGCGCTGGTCGGGCACGCGCACAGCCTGCGGGTGCTCGGTGCCCGCTGGATCGGCCTGCCCCCGTCCGCCGGCGGGCGGCTACGCCTGGACACCGCCACGGTCAGCGCGCTCGGTCACGAACACGGCCGGCAGGTCATCCTGCGGTGGAACCAGCCGGCTCCTCCGGCGCCCGGGACCGCGACCGACTCGGTGCCGCAGAGCTGATCTTCGGTGGCCGGTTCTCGTACGGGGTGGACAGCACCACTGTCGTCCGGGTCGTGACGTTCGCCGAGGTGCGGATCTCCTGGAGCACCCGCTCCAGGTCGGTGGGGCTGGCAACCCGCACCAGCAGCAGGTAGAAGTCCTCCCCCGCCACCGAGTAGCAGGAGTCGATCTCGGGCAGGTGGGCCAGCCGCTCCGGGGCGTCGTCCGGCTGCGACGGATCGAACGGCCGGATCGCCACGAACGCGGTCAGCGGCAGGTCCAGCGCCTCGAACGACACCCGGGCGGCGTACCCCTTGATGACCCCGCGCTGCTCCAGCCGACGGACCCGCTGGTGCACGGCGGACACCGACAGCCCCACCCGCTCGGCCAGGTCGGTGTACGACAGACGGCCGTCGGCGGTCAGCGCGGCGACGATAGCGCGGTCGATCTCCTCCACGGCGTGCAACCTACCGGGAAAACCGCCGCACGGCGACGAGGTACCCGAGTGGCGGGCCGCGGTGGGCAGTGACGCACCCACCGCAGCACCACCACGACGTGCCGTCGTCAGTCCCTGGCCAGCGCCCGGGAGATCACCATCCGCTGGATCTGGTTGGTGCCCTCGACGATCTGCAGCACCTTCGCCTCGCGCATGTACCGCTCCACCGGGTGGTCGGCCACGTAACCCGCGCCGCCGAGCACCTGCACCGCGTCGGTGGTCACCCGCATCGCCATGTCGGTGGCGAAGAGCTTCGCCTTGGCCGCCTCGATGGCGTACGGGCGGCCGGCGTCGCGCAGCCGGGCCGCCGCAAGGGTCAGCGCGCGGGCGGCGGAGATCTGGGTGGCCGCGTCGGCGAGGAGGAACCCCAGCCCCTGGAAGTCGATGATGGAGCGCCCGAACTGCTGGCGCTCCCGGGCGTAGGAGACCGCGTAGTCCAGGGCGGCCTGGGCCAGCCCGACCGCGCACGCCGCGATGCCCAGCCGGCCGGAGTCCAGCGCCGACATGGCGATGGTGAAGCCCATCCCCTCGCCGCCGATCAGCCGGTCGGCCGGCACCCGCGCCTCGTCGAAGGCGATCTGCGCCACCGGGGAGGCGCGCAGTCCCATCGTCCGCTCGGCCGCCTGTGGGGTGATGCCGGCAGTGCCCGCGTCGGCGAGCAGGCAGGAGATCCCCTTCGGCCCGGGCCCGCCGGTGCGGCAGAAGACGTTGTAGAAGTCGGCCGTCCGGGCGTGGGTGATCCACGCCTTGGTGCCGGAGACCAGGTACGCGTCGCCGTCCCGGTCCGCCCGGGTGGTCAGCGCCGCCGCGTCCGAACCACCCTGCGGCTCGGAGAGGCAGTACGCGCCCAGCAACTCGCCACCGAGCATGTCCGGCAGCAGCTTGCGCTGCTCGTCGCTGCCGAACGCCGCCACCGGGTAGCAGGACAGGGTGTGCACGCTGACCGCCTCGGCGACGGCGAGCCAGCGGCTGGCAAGGATCTCCAGCACCTGCAGGTACACCTCGTACGGCTGCGCCGCACCGCCGTACTCCTCGGGGTAGGGCAGGCCGAGCAGACCGGCCCGGCCCAGCGTGCGCAGCACCTCCCGGGGGAACTCGGCGCGTTCCTCGAAGGCCGCGGCCTTCGGCGCGAGCTCGCCGTCGGCGAGCTCGGTGGCGAGACCCAACAGGTCGTGGGCCTCGTCGGTGGGGAGGATCCGGTCGACAGTCATAGCGCGATGAGCTCCGTGGGGGTGGTGTTGAGCCGTTGCACGCCGTCCGTGGTGCAGACGACGATGTCCTCGATGCGGGCGCCGTGCCGGCCCGCCAGGTAGATGCCCGGTTCGATGGAGAACGCCATGCCGGCCTCGAGGGGTCGGTCGTTGCCGGCCACCAGGTACGGCTCCTCGTGCCCGTCGAGACCGATGCCGTGGCCGGTGCGGTGCAGGAACGCGGCACCGTAGCCGGCGGCGGCGATCGGCGCCCGGGCCGCGGCGTCGGCCGCCGCGCCGGTGATCCCGGGCCGTACCGCCGCGACGGCGGCGCGCTGGGCGTCGCGCAGCACCGCGTAGTAGTCGAGGAAGTCGGCCGGCGCCGACCCGCCCGCGAGGTAGGTGCGGGTGCAGTCCGAGCGGTAGCCCGATGCCATCGTGCCGCCGATGTCGACCACCACCGGCTCGCCGACGCCGATCGGCCGGTCGGAGGTGCCGTGGTGCGGGCTGGCGCCGTTCGGTCCGGCCGCCACGATGACGAAGTCGACTGTGACGTGCCCGGCGGCGCGAATCGCCGCGGCGATGTCGGTGGCGACCTCGGCCTCGGTGCGACCGGGGCGCAGCCACTCGCCCATCCGCAGGTGCACCTCGTCGATCGCCGCGCCAGCCTCGGCGAGCGCCGCGATCTCCGCCGGGGACTTGCGGATCCGCAGTTCGCGCAGCACCTCCCCGGCGAGCCGTTGCGTGGCGTCGGGCAGCGCCGCGCGCAGGCCGAGGACCTGCTCGGCCCACATTCGGTCGGCGAGCCCGACCGCCGCGACCGGGCCGTCGAGGGCGGCGACGACCAGGGGGTACGGGTCGGTGCCGTCGACGTGGTCGACGATGCGTACCCCGGTGCCCGGCGCCGGGGACGCCTCGGCGGCCGGGCGTTCGAGGCGGGGCACGACGAGGGTCGGCTCGCCCTCGGCGGGCAGCACCAGACAGGTCAGCCGCTCCCCCGCGTGGGCGTCGTACCCGGTCAAATACCGCAGGTCCGAGCCGGGGGTGAGCAGCAGGGCGTCCAGGCCGGCGGCGGCCGTCGCGCGCTGCGCGGCGATCAGCCGGTCGGGCGGATACAGCTCGTCGATTCCCACCCCGTCAGCTTAACGGTCGTTTGGGCAAACCCCATATCGACACCGATCGTCGGAAAATCCATCGACGTTGATTGACGCGGACAGTTAACACTCTTTAAGATTTGGCTGCCTCGAGGCCCACCCGCCCCTGCGTCCCCGCACCCCCCGCCCGCGACAACCCTGCGCGGGCGGGCGTCGTCCCCCGCCCACGGGAAGGCCCCCGATGTCCTCACCACTGCGCCGCGCCCTCGCCGCCGGCCTGCTCGCGCTGGCCACGGCCGGCGCCACCCTCACCGTCACCAGCGCCCCCGCGCAGGCCGTCGTGCTGCCGAACAACTTCAAGAGCGTCGGCTACATGCCCTCCTGGGCCGGCAACATCAACACCATCCAGTACAACAAGCTCACCCACATCAACTACGCCTTCATCCTGCCCAACAGCAACGGCACCCTGCAGGGTGTGGACGGGGCTCGGCTCTCCTCGCTGGTCTCCCAGGGGCACGCCAACAACGTCAAGGTCTCCATCGCCGTCGGCGGCTGGAACGACGGCAACGACTCGGCCTTCGAGACGCTCGCCGCCAACGCCACCAGCCGCACCACCTTCGTCAACAGCCTGGTCAACTTCGTCAACCAGTACAACCTCGACGGCGTCGACATGGACTGGGAGTACCCCGACGCGGGCGCCTCGGCCAACAACTACACGGCGCTCATGACGCAGCTCAGCAGCGCCCTGCACAGTCGCGGCAAGCTGCTCACCGCCGCCGTGGTCTCCGAGGGCGGCAGCGTCCAGGGCGTCCAGACGGCCGTGTTCAACCAGGTCGACTGGCTCAACATCATGGCGTACGACGGCGGCAGCCCGCACGCCAACTACGACTGGTCGATCAACAGCATCAACCTGTGGAAGGCCCGCGGCCTGCCGGCCAGCAAGGCCGTCCTCGGCATCCCGTTCTACAGCCGCCCCGTCTACTACAACTACTCGTACCTGGTCGGACTCGACCCGGCGAACGCCAACCGGGACTGCGCGACCATCGGCGGCAGCCAGCAGTGCTGGAACGGCATCCCGACGGTCAAGCGCAAGACCCAGTGGGCGCTGGCCAACGCCGGCGGCGTGATGAACTGGGAGCTGTCGCAGGACACCAGCGGCTCGACCTCACTGCTCTCCGCCATGTACGACACCATCATGGGCGGCACCACCCCGCCGCCGACCGGTCGCACCGGCCAGATCACCGGCATCGCCGGCAAGTGCGTCGACGTGGCCTCGGCCAGCACCGCCAACGGCGCCGCCATCCAGCTCTGGGGCTGCAACGGCACCAACGCGCAGACCTGGACCGTGGCCAGCGACAGCACGCTGCGCGCCCTCGGCAAGTGCGCCGACATCACCAGCGGCTCCACCGCCAACGGCGCGAAGGTCCAACTCTGGGACTGCAACGGCAGCGGCGCCCAGGTCTGGCAGGCGCAGTCCAACGGCACCCTGCGCAACCCGCAGTCGAACAAGTGCCTCGACGCCAGCGACAACAGCTCCGCCGACGGCACCCGGTTGCAGATCTGGGACTGCTTCGCCGGCGCCAACCAGCGCTGGACGCTCCCGGCCTGACACCGCACCCGCACGGCCCCGGTCGACGGCCCGTAGGGCCGCGGACCAGCCGGCTCGTAGGGTCCCCGGTCGACGCGAAGGCGTCAGCCGGGGATCCCTGCGTGCTCGCGGACCAGCATGAGCATCTCCTGCACCGAGCCGGCCGGGTCGGTGACCGGGAACTGCACGGCTCGCACCACCGCCTGCGGGTCCACCAGCAGTGTCAACCGCTTGAACCGGGTCATCCCACCGGCGCGGAAGACGGGCAGGAGCAGCCCGGCGGCCAGCCGGCCGTCCTCATCGGACAGCAACGGGAACGGCAGCTCGGCGTACGCGGCGAAGTCGGCGAGCTGGTCGGGCCGCTGCGTGCTGATGCCGTACACCCGTACACCGGCGGTCAGGAACTCCGGATGGCGCTTGGCGTAGGTGGTCGACTCCAGGGTGCATCCCCGGGCGCCGGGAATCTCCGCCCAGCCGGGCGGATAGCCGTGCGTCCCCGGCGCGTACGCCCCGGGGAACAGGTAGAGCACCATCCACGCGTCCGTCGCGGCCACCGCCACCGGCTGCCCGTCGGCCGCGGGCAGTACCACCTCGGGCAACCGCCGGCCCACCAGGTCGTGCGAGCGGCGCGCCTCGGCGGAACCGGCGTGGGCCGTCGCGGTCACCTCACCGTCACCCATCAGATGCCTGGTCCCCCAGTCCTGTAGCGCGATCAGCACCGGTAACAGCCCTTCGCCCCTCGCGGTGAGCAGGTAGTCGTAGCGCGGTGGGTGTCGTGAGTACGGCCGGCGCTCCAGCACACCGTGCTCGACCAGCGCGCCGAGGCGCTCGGTCAGCGCCCGACGACTGACGCCCAGCTCACGTTGCAGCGCGTCGAAGCGGGTAGTCCCGCCGGCGACGTCACGCACGATGAGGAACGTCCACCAGTCCCCCAGTACGCCGAGCGCCTGCGCGATGCCGCAGTCCGCATCGGCAAGATCCTCTCGCCGCACCCGCTACCTCCGTTGGTTCCGTCCGACTATAGTCCGTTCCGGATTGGAACGCTCTGCATCGACCACCGGCACGGTCCGCACGCCGGTTTCCCTGATCGAACGCCACCGCGAGCCATAGCCTGGAAGCGGGGAGCCGCCCGGACTCCCCCACCGGGAGGGCCGACGTGGCAGGGAACGAGGCGAACCGGGCGGCGACACGCCGTCGCCGCCAACTGTGGGCCGGGGTCCTCGCGCTCGTCGGCCTGGTCCTGCTGGTCATCGGCGTCACCGTCGCCGACGGCGTCGCGGCCTGGGTCGAGGTGGTCGTCGCGATCCTGCTGCTGGTGACCAGCTACGTCGTGCAGCACCTGGCCCGGCGCGAGACCGTCTACCGGCCCGACGAGCGACGCTGACACCACCGGCGGCCGGGCGTACGCCAGATCGTCGGACGGTTGTGCCAGGCTGTCCGGCGTGGCACACCGACCCCCGATCCTGCTGATCGACGCAGCCAGCCTCTACTTCCGGGCCTACTTCGGCATTCCGGAGTCCGCCGCCAAGGCCGAGGACGGCACCCCGGTCAACGCGGTGCGCGGCTTCCTCGACATGCTCGCCACCCTCATCCGGGTGCGGGGCGCCGACCGGATGGTCTGCGCACTGGACTACGACTGGCGCCCGGCGTGGCGGGTGGACCTGCTGCCGTCCTACAAGGCGCACCGGGTCGCCCCGCAGGGCGGCGAGATCGTTCCGGACACCCTCTCCCCGCAGGTGCCGATGATCCTGGAGGTGCTCGCGGCGGTGGGCATCACCGCTGTCGGCGCGACCGGCTACGAGGCGGACGACGTGCTCGGCACCCTCTCGGTGACCCAGCCGGGCCCGGTCGAGGTGGTCTCCGGCGACCGGGACCTGTTCCAACTCGTCGATGACGCCCGACCGGTCCGGCTGCTCTACGTCGGGCGCGGCGTCGCCAAGCTCGACGACTGCGACGACGCCGCGGTGCGGGCCCGCTACGGCGTGCCCGCCGACCGGTACGCCGACTTCGCCGCGCTGCGCGGCGACCCGAGTGACGGGTTGCCCGGGGTGGCCGGTGTCGGCGAGAAGACCGCCGCCCGGCTGATCGAGCGGTACGGCAGCATCGCCGGCATCCTGGCCGCCCTCGACGACTCCGACTCGTCCTTCGCGCCGGGCCTGCGCGCCAAGCTGGTCGCGGCGCGCGACTACCTGGGCGTCGCGCCGACGGTGGTCCGGGTCGCCCTGGACGTGCCCCTGCCGGCGCTTCCCACCGCGCTGCCGAGCGCGCCGGCCGACCCGGAGCGGCTGCTCGAGCTCGCCCAACGATGGAACCTGGCCGGCTCGGCCCGCCGCCTGGTCGACGCCCTCGCCGCCCCTCGTGGCGGCGAGAAGCCGTCGACATCCCCGCAAGCGGGGTAACCACCCGACGCGACCCGGTCGGGGGACGAGCGGGCGAACGCGGGATGCCGCGCTCGCCCGCCCGTTACCGTCCGTAGAGGTGGACCGGACAGGTCCATCGAGTCGAGCGGTTCCGCAGGAGTATCCCGTGCACCTCGCCGCGCCGGAGCCCGGATCGCCACGGGCCAGCGGTCCCCCGGTGCGCGACCCGGAGGGTCCGCGCCGGGTCACCCTCCTCGAACTCTTCTTCGACCTGGTGTACGTGGTCGCACTGGCGCTCATCTCGCGGGGAATGGTCGACCAGCTCGACTGGCACCGCGCCGCCGAAGCGCTGATCATGCTGGCCGCCGTCTGGTGGACCTGGGCGATCACCACCCTGGTCACCGACCTGTATAACCCGGAACGCACCGAGATCAAGCTGTTGATCAGCGCGGTGATGTTCGGCGCGCTGCTGATGACCACGGCGATCCCGGAGGCGTTCAACGACCGGGGCCTCGTCTTCGCCGGCACCTACGTGGCGATCCACCTGGGGCGCGGACTGTTCCTGATGCCGGCCGTACGCCGCGAACCGCAGACCCAGCGTCGGGCCGCCCGCATCTTCGTCTGGTTCGCGGTGTCGGCGATCCCGTGGCTCATCGGCGCGTTCGTCAGCGGCGACGCCCGGATCGTCTGCTGGGCCATCGCGCTCGCCATCGACTACCTCGGCTTCCGGCTCGCGTACCCGGTGCCGGGGCTCGGGGTGGTGCCCGAGAAGCAGCGCAACGTCACCGCGGAGCATCTCTCCGAGCGTTACCAGCAGTTCTTCATCATCGCGCTCGGCGACGCCATCCTGACGATCGGCACCATGTTCAGCGTGGAGCACAACGAGGCCGAGAACATCGGGGCCTTCGCTGTGGCGTTCCTGACCACGCTGCTGCTCTGGCGGATCTACGTGCACAAGTCCGGCGAGCTGCTGCCGACCGCCATCCAGGCGGCCCAGTCGCCCAGCAAGTTCCTGTTCAGCGCGCCATACACCCACCTGTTGATGATTTCCGGCGTGGTCACCACGGCGGCCGGCTTCCACCTGGTGCTGCACGAGCCGAGCGGGCGGACGCCGCCGGCCTGGCTGGCGGTCATCCTCGGCGGCCCGGCGCTGTTCCTGGCCGGCCGGGCCTCGTTCGAGTACGAGGTGTTCAGCCGGGTGTCGTGGTCCCGACCCGGTGGGGTGCTGGCGCTGCTGACCATCGCCCCCGCCCTGCTGTACCTGCCGCCGGTCTTCGCCTCCCTCGGCGGGCTGCTGGTCCTGGTCGGCGTGGCCTACGCGGACTTCCGGCGTAGCCACGGCAAGCCGCCGGAGGCCCCGTCACCGCCGCACTGACCCACACCCGCCCTTCACCGCGGAATCGGGCCGGCCAGCAGCCGGCCGGCGTCGGGCACGTACGGTTCGACACCCAGACCGGTGAGCAGTTGATGCACTGTCGCCGTCGCCGCGGTGAGCACCGGGCGCCCGAGACGGGCCTCCACCTGCGGCACGGCCGCCAACGACGGCAGCTGCACGCAGGCGGAGAGGACCACCGCGTCCACGTCGGTCACGTCCAGCCGATCGGCCAGCTCGACCAGGCGCGTCGCGGGGATGCGTCCGACCGCCACGTTGTCGGGCTCGCAGAGGCTCACCGAGTCGGTCACCTGCACGCCGTACGCGGCGAGGTAGGCGACGACGGTCGCTGTCAACGGCGGCAGGTACGGCGCGATCAGGGCCACCCGGCGGGCGCCCAGCGCCCGCAGCCCCGCGACCAGCGCACCGGCACTGGTCACCACCGGCATGTCGTGCCCGGCGCGACCGGCCGCGCGGCCCAACCGCCGCTCGGCCCGCTCGTGCGCGCCGGCGCCCTCGCACATCACCGCCACCAGGCAGGCGTACGCGAGCACGTCGCAGCGGGCGTCGGCCAGCTCGGCGGCACACCGCAGGGCGGAGCGGTTCATCCGGGCCAACTCGTCGGGCGTCACCTGACGCAGCCGTACCCGACTGGCGTGGGTGGTGAAGCGGACCGTCGGGTCGACGGCCTCGCGTCGGCGCAGCATCGTCGGGATCTCGGTCTCCATAGTGGTGTTGGAACTGGGTACCACCAGGCCGATCCGATAGCCGCTCACACCAGTGCCCCGGCGTACCCCCGGACCTGCAACCGTTGCCGGGCCGTGCCGGCCAGGCGCACCTGGAGGCCCAGCGGCGCGGCGGCCCGGCGGACGTCGTCCACGTGCAGCGATCCGTGCCGGTCCACGGTGAGCACCGGCGGTTCTTCGAGGTCACCCTCCGGGGCGTGGAACGAGAGCAGGGTGACCGAGGTGGTGAGGTAGCCCGGGTAAGCGGCGCGGGCGGCGGCCTCGTCCCGGTGGACCAGCACCACCAGATCGTCGAGGTGGGCGAAGTCGGCGGCGAGGGCGCCCGCTTTCCAGTGCGCCGGTTCCTCCGCCGCACCGGTGAGATGCCGGGACCGGTTCGCCGAGGTGATGTAGAGGTGATCCGATCCGGTCTCGGCGAGCGCCCGCTCGAAGAAGGCGTTGGACGGGCAGGTCAGACCCGGTGCGATCACCTGGGTGGTCCGCATCCCCTGGTCGATCTGGGTGAGGTGCTCGGGGAGCCGATCCGCCGCGGGCCCGCGGAAGCCGAACGGCCCGGCCCCGTAGAGGGCGTCCATCAGTGCCCGCACCCGACCGACCGGCAGGCGGGGCGAGATCCGCGTCCAGTCGAACATTCCCGGGATCCGGCCGATCGCTGTGGTGATGCTGCCGACCTGGTGGACAGGCCGCCCCTTGGCCAGGTTGACCCGCCGTACGGTGGCCGCGTCGGGGCGCGTGACGATGACGTAGAAGTTGGCGAACGCCGCCGCGACGATCGCGCCGCCAGCCAGCGCGCGGGCCGCGACCGCGACGTCCTCGGGGCGGTCGATGTACAGGGGCGGTGTCGGGGCGTCCATGAGTCCTCCTCGGCGGGGCCGTGAGGCAGTTCTACGTCCACCCACCCGGATGGTGGCGAGGTCGGTCGCCGATCCGATAGCCGACAGGCGCTACCCCGTGCGGGTGGCGGATGTCCGGGCGGTACGCAACGGCGGACCGCATCGGCCGGATGGGGGATCCGGCGGGGGTCCTAGCACGCAACCGTTAGCCGCGCGACCCGATTGGGTACAACGGCTGCACCTCAGATCCACCACATACCTCAGGAGGCAGCGATGCGCGGCACCTCGATTCTCGGAGTCATCGTCGTGATCTGGTTGGTGATCGGCGCGATCGCCGGTGGCCAGCGCGGTTACTACAGCGGCGACGACACCAACTGCGCCGAGGCCGGCACCATCCTGGTCACCATCGTGGCCGGGCCGTTGAACTACATCGGCGCCAACCCGAAGGTCGACTGCAAGCTGCCCGAGCCCTCCAAGTAGGCAACAGACGTGGACCGGCCCGTGCCCCGTTGGGGGCACGGGCCGGTGCCGTTCGGCGAGGTCGCGCAGGAGAGCACTAGCTCGGCTCCTCCCCCAACCGTGGACCGGTCGACCTGTCGCGTCCCCACGCGGCCAGCGGCTCGAGGGCGTCGTTGAGGCGCGCGCCGTCCTCGGTCAGCGAGTACTCGACGCGGGGCGGCACCTCGTCGTAGGAGACGCGGCGCACGACGCCGTCCGCCTCCATCTCCCGTAGGTGGGAGGCCAGCACCTTCTCGGTGATCCCGGGAAGCAGTCGACGCAGCTCGCCGAAGCGACGCGAGGGGTACTCGTGCAGCGCCCAGAGGATCAGCACCTTCCACCTGCCGCCGATCACCTCCATCGCGGTGTCGATACCGCAGGCGTGTCCGTCCGCGGTGCCCGGCCGGTTCACCGTCGCCATACCCACCCCTCCGACGTGCTCGCTCACCCCGGGGTAACCACGCACTCCGAAGTGCGTACTTGATCAGCTGGGGGCCGACGACCAGCCTAATCGGCATGGAACCGAACACTGTGGAGAAGCCCTCCGTCACGATGCTGGGGCTCGGCGCGATGGGTACCGCGCTGGCGCGTACCTGGCTTGCCGCCGGCTACCCGCTCACCGTCTGGAACCGCACCCCGGCCCGCGCCGCAGTGCTCGTGCCCGAAGGGGCGAGGGTCGCGGACACCGCTGCCCAGGCGGTCGCGGCGAGCACCCTGGTCGTCGTCTGCCTGTTGGACGACACAGCGGTCGACGAGGTGTTGGCGGATACCGACCTGGTTGGCCGGGACCTGGTCAACCTGACCACCAGCACCCCGGCCCAGGCCCGCGCCCGCGCGAATTGGGCCCGCAGCCGCGGCGCACGCTACCTGGCCGGTGGGATCATGGCTGTCCCTCCGATGATCGGCGTCCCGGAAGCCGGCGGCTACGTCTTCTACAGCGGCTCCCGAGCGCTGTTCGAACGGCACCGGGAGACGCTGCGCGTCCCGGTCGGCACCACCTACGTCGGCGAGGACGCGGGATTCGCGGCCCTGCACGACGTGGCACTGCTCAGCGCCATGTACGGGATGTTCGCCGGGGCCGCGCACGCCTTCGCCCTGATCCGTCGGGAGGACATCGACCCGGCGGCGCTCGCCCCACTGCTCGCCGACTGGCTCGTCGCGATGATCCCGGCGATTCACCAGACCGCCGACCAGCTGCGCAGCGGGGACTACACAAGGGGGGTCGTCTCCACTCTCGCCATGCAGGTAGCCGGCACGCCGACTTTTCTGAGCACAGCCGAACAGCAGGGCGTGAGCCCCGAGCTGCTCAGCCCCTACTTCGATCTGATGCGCCGCCGCCTGGCGGAGGGCAGCGGCGAGGAGGACCTGACGGGCGTCATCGATCTGCTGGTGCGGTGACGGCGGCCCGAGCTGACGCCGGCCCGTGGGTGAAGGCGGTCGTTGGCGCATGACGTCGCGGACCCCACACCCGCTAAGGCATCCTAGGAGGCTGGCTTGCAGCCTGACGGCGTTTGTGCGCGCCAGGGCCGGGAACCGCCGATGCCTCAGCCAGCGAACGCGATCGGGAGTGTGGCATGCAGATCGGCTACAAGTTGGCCTCGGAGGGATACGGCCCGCAGGAGATCATCCGACAGGCCGTCCTGGCCGAGCGGGCCGGCTTCGACTTCGTCGAGATGAGCGACCACTACCACCCGTGGCTGGACGCGCAGGGGCACTCGTCCTTCACCTGGAGCGTGCTCGGCGCCATCGCGGCCAAGACCAGCACCCTGCGCCTGGCCACCGGCGTCACCTGCCCGACCGTCCGCTACCACCCGGCGATCATCGCGCAGGCCGCGGCGACCATGGCACTGATCTCCGACGGCCGGTTCACCCTCGGAGTGGGCGCCGGCGAGCGACTCAACGAACACGTTGTCGGGCAGGGCTTCCCCAGCGTGCGGGGCCGACACGAGCGACTACGCGAGGCACTGGAGATCATCCGACTGCTCTGGCAGGGCGGCTACCAGTCGTACGAGGGCCGACACCTGCAACTGGAGGACGCCCGGGTCTTCGACCTGCCGGACACCCTGCCCGTGATCGCGGTGGCGGCCAGCGGTGAGGCGTCGGCACGGCTCGCCGCCGAGTTGGGCGACGGCCTGTTCGCCACCGAACCGGACGCGTCGATCGTCGAGCACTACCGCCACGCCCAGGGCTCCGGCCCGCGCTACGCCGAGGTGCCACTGGCCTGGGCCACCGACGAACAACAGGCGGTGCAGGCGGTGTTGCAGACGAGCCGGTGGATGGTCACCGGCTGGAAGGTGATGAGCGAGTTGCCGAACCCGGTCAACTTCGACGCGGCCAGCGCGTACGTCGAGGAGAAGCACATCCGGCAACTCTTCGCCATCGGCCCGGACCCGGAACCGCACGTCGCCAAGGTCCGGTCGTACGTCGAGGCCGGCTTCGACCACATCGTCCTGCAGAACGCCGGCCCCGACCCGGACGGCTTCCTCGACTTCTTCGCCGGCGACCTCTCCGGCCGTCTGCGCGCGATGGGGTGACACCGGCGGGCAGCGGCTGACCGGGACGAGCAGCGGCGAACCGCCCCGACTGATCATCGGGGCGGTTCGCCTGGCGCTCGGGATGGGTGCGCGGGTGTGTTCAGCGGAAGCAGTGCGCGATCGGCACCGGGCTGCCCTCGCAGTTGGTCGGCTCGTTCTCGACGACCACGCTCTCATCGTCGATCTTGACCTGGGCGTGCATGCCGAAGATGCCGCCGGGCTTCAGCGTCGACGCGTTGTGGGTGACCTTGCTGGTGTAGATCGCCACCGAGCCCGCGTTGGCGTAGATGCCGCCCCCCTTCGACGCGGCACCGACGGCCTCGTTACGGGTCACGTCGCTGCCGCGGACCAGCAGGTTCGCCTTCTCGGCGTAGATGCCGGCCCCGAGGCCGTGGGTGGTGTTGCCGTCGATCACGCTGTCGTCGATCGGCGTCAGACCCTTCACTGTCGAGATGCCGCCGCCGTTGACTGTGGACGTGTTGCCGCGGATGGTCATCGTGCGCAGCACCAGCACCGCGTCGGAGTTGGCGGCGCCGCCGCCGACCTGCGCGGTGTTGTTCAGCAGCTCGGTGTCGGAGACCTTGGTCCGGGCCGAGAAGCTGGCCAGCCCACCCCCCTGGGCGGCGCTGTTCTGGGTGAAGGAGGCGCTCTCCACGTCGGCGGCCCCACGGTAGTTGCCGAGCCCGCCGCCGTAGGCGTTGGCGCTGTTGCGGTGGAACTCCGAGCGCTTCAGCGTCAGCACGCCACCGTTGAGCAGGCCCCCGCCCTTGCCCGCGGCGCCGGCGGCGCTGTTGCCGACGAACGTGGAGTCGGTGACCACCATGTTGCCGTCGTTGAAGATGCCGCCGCCGCCACCTTCGGGCGACAGCGAGGTGCTCTGGGTGACGGTGACCCGTTCCACCACGGCGGTGGCGCCGTGCACCACGTGCACGCTGCCGCCCTCGATGGCCGAGCGGCCGTTGTGCAGTTCCACGTCGCGCAGGGTCAGCTCGCCGCCGTCGCGGACGGTGAAGAAGCGGAACGCGGCGGCCTGGGCGGCCCGGGTGATGGTGGCGCCCGCGCCGTCGATGGTGATGGCCTGGTAGATCACCGGCAGGCCGGCGGTGTCGTCGGCCGGGTTGTGCGGCGGCGCCTCGGCGTCCCCGGGGGTCTCCGCGGCGTCGGCGGCCTCCCGGGCGTCACGGATCCCACCGTCGTACTGGTCGGTCTCGTGGAACGCCTCGGTGAGGGTGTAGCGGCACTTGGGCGCGAGGCGAAGTTCGCCACCGCCCTCGGCGTTGGCAGTGACCAGCGCCGCCACCAGCTTCGCGGAGTCGCAGGGCACCGACACCACGCCCCGCTTGCCGGTGCCCGGGGTGGTCGGACGGGCCCGCTCCGCGTCGTCCGCTTCGGGTTGCGTACCCCGTCGGTCGTCGTCGGCCGCCGGGGTCAGCCGGGCCAGACCTGGGAGGGTGAGGGCGCGGTCGGCGGCGGCGGCCGCGCCGGCCCCTCCCACGACCAGGCTCCCCGCCAGCAAGCCACTGGCTAAGAACCATCGGGACCGGCGTCTGGGTCGGGTCGCGCGGTCTCCCTCTCGGTACGTGGACATCAACGGTGCCTGCCTTCCTGCGTACGTGACGTGACCGCGCGCCGATTCGGGCGCGGGGGGCTCGACGTGTTCGCCGGCTACCAAACGTCACGATAGGTCCGCAATACGGACAGGAGGGTGTGAACGTGAATAGTGCCCTCTTTCATCTTCAAAGCTGTCAGACCGGCATCGACGTCACCCGCCCACGTGGATGCCGGGCCGACGCAGCGGGTCCCGTTCGGTCCGTCGGATGATCTCCCGCACCACCGGCGGGGTGTCCCCCCGACCCAGGATGAGGTAGCGCGCCAGGTGCGCGATCGGGCTCCCCTCCGACCACTCGAAGTGCGCGTGCGGCCGGACCCCGGTGGCGTCCCGCAGAGCCAGCAGGATCGCGGCGATGGCGTTGGGCACGGCCGGACTGTTGGCCCGCAGCACCCGGAAGCCGCCCACCTCGATCCCGTGCACGCGCAACACCTGACTGAACTCCGACGGATCGACCACGTCGATCTCCAGGAACAGCACATCCGCCGCCCCCGGCACCGGGTTCATCCCGCGCTGCGCCCGCTCCTTGATCGTGTACTCCTTCACCGACCCCTTCTGCCGCTTGTTCGCGATCAGGTGCAGCTGCCCGTCGTGCGCCAGCGACTCGGTGATGAACCGACGGGCCGCCTCGTCGAACTCGATCCGCTCGGCGCGCAGCTCGGTGGTCCGGGTGACCCGGGAGACCAACGAGACCGCGATGATGCCGAGGATGAACAGCGCCGAGATCGTGATCCCGTCCGGCTGTTCGATGACGTTCTCCAGCAGCGCGTACAGCAGCACCAGGGTCAGCACTGTGAAGCCGATCGCGGAACCACGCCGGTGGTGCCGGCCCGCGGAGATCGTCACCGCCACCGCTCCGGAGACCATCATCGCCAGGATCCCGGTGGCGTACGCCCCGGCCTGGGCGTTGACGTCGGCCCGGAAGGCGATCGTGATGGCGACGCTGACGACGGTGTAGACGATCACCACGGGGCGTACCGCCCGCGCCCACTCCGGCGCCATCCCGTACGACGGCAGGTAGCGCGGCACGATGTTGATCAACCCGGCCATCGCCGAGGCCCCGGCGAACCAGAGGATGAGCACACTGCTCACGTCGTAGACGCTGCCGAACACCTCACCCAGGTAGGTGTGCGCCAGGAATGCCAGCGCCCGGCCGTTCGCGGCGCCGCCCGGTCGGAACTCCTCCTCCGGAATGAGCGCCGTGGTCACGAAGGTCGTCGAGATCAGGTACACCGACATGATCAGCGCGGCGGTGGTGAGCAGCCGACGCGTGTTGCGGATCCGGGCGGCGAGCCGAGCCTCCTTGTCCGGGCCGTCGGCCGCGACCAGGGGCATCATGCTGACCCCGGTCTCGAAACCGGACAGGCCCAGCACCAGCAGCGGGAACGCCAGCACCGCGGTGAGCAGCACGTGTCCCGGTCCGCCACCGGTCTGGGTCACCGCGGCCGTCCAGTTCGACACGATGCCCGGATCCTCGACGATCCGGATCACCGCGACCACCACGATCACCGCGTTGAGCACCAGGAAGACCGCGACCAGCGGGATGGCCACCACCACCGCCTCGCGGAACCCGAGCAGGAACACCCCGCCGAGGATGAGCAGCAGCACCACAGTCACCACCACCGGCACCACTGACCCGTGCAGGGCGTCCGGCAGGTACGGGTTCTCCAACAGGTGCACTGTGGCGTCGGCCGAGGAGAGGGTGATCGTGATGATCCAGGAGGTGGCCACGAAGCCGAGCAGCACCAGGACGAAGATCTTGCCCCGCCAGAACGGCAACAACCGCTCCAACATCGCCACCGAACCCTGACCGTGCGGGCTCTCCTGGGCCACCCGCCGGTACATCGGCAGCATGCCGAACAGGGTGAGCGCGACGATCAACAGGGTCGCCAGCGGGGAGAGCGCGCCGGCCGCCACCGCAGCGATGCCCGGCAGGTACGACAGCGTGGAGAAGTAGTCGACACCGGTCAGACACATCACCTGCCACCAGGCGTGCCGACGGTTCTGCCCCTCGGTCGCCTCGGGACCGGGCGGCTGCACCTGGTGCTGGAAGAGCCACCGGCGCAGCGGACTGGCCGGCGGCGCCGAGCGGGCCGCGGTGGCCACGCGTTCGGGCACCGCGACCCCCTGCCGGCCGCCCCGGTGTGGGCGGGCCGGATCGCGGGCCGCCCGCAGTGCCGGGTCCGGCCCGGTCGGCGCGTGGCGGCGTCCGCTCCAGCGTCGTGGTTTCGCCCGGTGGTGCTCGTCACCCATCGCCAGTCCCACCCTCACAGGTCCTGATCCGACGGTAGGCGGTGCCCCGGTGCCCGGACGGCGGAACGGGGCACCTGCACGGCCTGCTCAGGACAGGTCCGGAACGGCGAGCAGCCGGGCCAGCGCGGGTGGGTCGGCGACGGTCACCGTGGCCGCCTGGTGTCGGGGCCGCCCGCCAGGCACCAGCGCCGGCACCGGCACGCCGAAGCGCAGGCAGATCCCGCCGGTCGCACTGGTGCCGAAGGTCGCACCGCCGTCGGCAAGCGACAGGTGCGGGCCGATCGCCCGCCACCAGCGGTACGGTCCGCTCAGCTCGACGGCGGTGACGTTGCCCCGGTCGGTCCGCAGCCGCCACGGCCCGTACCGGATCATCAGGTCCTGATCGGTGACGGCGACCCAGGCCGTCGCCGGGCGGACCCCGAGCAGCGCCAGCATCGGGCGGAACACCGGATCGAAGCGGAACGGAAACCGCGTCGCGACGCCGGTCACCGGGCGCCGGGCCGGGCGGTGGGCCGCGACACCGGGCCACCCGGCCGCAGAGGGCCGGGACGCGCGGGCCGGGGGCGGGCGGCGGGCCGACGCCGGGCCAGGACAATCATGGCGCGGGCGTACCCGATCCGAGCCCGCCGACACCCCCGGATCCGCACGCCCTTCGACGTGACCCCCGCCCGGCGTTCCCCCACCGCCGGCCGACACCCCCCGGGCCGGCCGACGGTGGCAGACGGTCGACACCCCCCGGGCCGACCGGCTGTCCCCCTGCTGACCGACCCGACCTCGGTCGGCCACTCGGGGTGGAACTGTGGGACGCGTCCCCGCGCTCCGCCGCCCCCCACGGGGCGGAGCGCGGGGACCCCCCGTCCCGGCTACTGCAGGAACGCCCCGAGGGGCGAGAGCAGCAGCCGGCCGAGCGCCGCGGCGTTGTCGTCCAACCGTGTGCGCTCACACTCTCGGGCGTCCGGATCGTGCCGGCACCGCCAGATCTTCTGCGCGTTACGCCAGGCGACATCGCGCGTGTACTCGACCAGTTCCCCCTGGTACCAGTCGTCGATGTCGCCGTTGAGCATGTCGATGAGCAGCTGCCACCGCTCCAGATAGCCACGGCGCAGGCCGGGGATCTTGTCGGCGAAGATGTTGTTGATCTCGAGGTAGTCGTGGTGCTGGTCGCTGCCGTCGACCGGCTCCGACTCCAGGTGGTCGAACGTGGTCACCAGGGCGAACGGCAGGTCGAAGTTGATGTGTGCGTTCACGCCCGCCGCCGCCGAGGGCAACGGGCGGGCGTCCGGCCCCCGCATCCGCTCGAAGAGACACGACCACGCCTTCGGGGTGCCAGGGCTGGAGTCGGTCCACAGCCGCATCGCGTCGAAGTACCGGGCGGCGAACTCGACGTCGAGGCGGGAGAGGAAGACCGGGTCGATGAAGCGGTCGTCGTACAGCCCGTCCAGCACACTGCTGGTGATGGTCAGGTAGAGCTTGTTGAAGTCAGCGAGGGGGCAGCTGGCCTCCAACGGAGGCAGCCGGACCAGCATGTCCTGGAGCTTGGTCAGGTGATCGACCACGGCCGGCACGTCCGCGGGGTGATCGGCGAGCAGGTCGACGATGTCCCGGTGCACGGGCCCCCAGACCGGTTCGATCATTTCTCCTCCATCGTGGTCGGCGGCATCCCCCGTGCCGTCGTCGACGCGGCCCAGCCTCTCAGCCGACACCCGCCCGTCGGATCAGTAAAACGACGTATCCCGGCGCGCACACGCGCCGGGATACGTACGCAGTGGTGGGTCAGGGCCGTTGGTTGCGCAACTGGATCGCGCTGGCCTGCACGCGGGTGCGGACCTGGAGCTTGTCGAAGATGTGCGACACGTGCACGCCGATGGTCCGCTCGCTGATGAACAGCCGCTGCCCGATCTCCTTGTTGGTCAACCCCTCGGCGACCAGGGCGAGCACTTCCCGCTCCCGGGCGGTGAGCGCCGCCAACTCGTCGTCGGACGCGTCGACCGGGACGCCGCGCGTGCCGGTGGTGGTGTCGCGCTCGTCCAGCGACACCCGCGCCCGCCCGGCCAGCTCGCGGATCTCCGAGGTCAACGGCACCGCGCCCAACCCCTGCGCCACCCGGTACGCCTCCCGCAGGAGCTTGCCGGCGGTGGCCACCCGGCTGCGCCGAGCCAGCAGCGCCTCGGCCTGCCGTAGCCGCGAGTAGGCGGCCGGATAGGGGTGATTGCGCCGATCCCACTCGGCGGCCGACGCGGCCCACAGCTCCGGGTCGCTGCCGTCGAGGCGGCTCACCTCGGCGGCGCACAGCGCCAGGAAGCCCTCCACCACCGAGCGCACCGGCCGGGCCGCCCCGGCGCTCTTGCGGGCCACCCTCTCGGCCACGTCCCGCAGCCGGCGCACCGCCGTCGGGTCCACCTCCACGGTGCGGCTGGCGTGCGCCTCCGCCTCGGCACGCAGGCCGTGCCAGACCAGCGCGGAAAGAATCATCACGTCGTCGGAACGGCTCTCGGTGAGGCCGCGCTGCACCGCCTGGCGGGCCACGTCGTGCCGACCCTCCCACATGGCCAGCCCGGAGCGCAGGGTGAGCAGCGGAATGACGTGCCGCGCCCCGCCGCCGGCGAGCAGGGTCGCCACCGCGTCGAGATCCCGACCGGCGGCCTCGATGTCGCCGTAGCCCACCGACAGCCGGCACCGGGCCAGCAGCAACTCCACGGCGTCCGCACCGGACGGTCGGTGCCGCAGGGCCGCAGCCACCACCTTCTCCGCCTCGGCCCACTGGCCCACCCGGAACAGCCCGTTGATGGCGATGGCCAGCAGCCGGGTGCCCCAGGTGCGGCCCAACCCCAGCTCGGCCACTCGTTCGGCGCCCCGCCGGGCCACCACCACGCCCTCTTCGAGAACGTTGAGCGGCCCGGTCAGCAGCTCCGCCAGGTGCAGGTACGCGCAGGCCACGTCCTCGGGCTGACCGGCACGCTCGGCGGTGTCGAGGGCGTCGCGCATGACCGCCAGACCGGCGTCCGGGTCTTCCAGACACGCCTCGCTGAAGCCCAGCGCCGAACTGGCCAGCACCACCTCGGTGGCCGAACCCTCCACGTTCTCGGCCAACGCCAGCGCCTCACGGGCCCGCTCGCCGGCGTCGGCGTACCGGCCCAGATGCAACAGCAGTTCGGCGAGGCGGGCGGCGGCGCTCGCCCGGTCCCGAGGGGAGCAGTCCCCCGCCTTCAGCGCCCGCTGGTATTCCTCCTCGGCCAGCGCGGAGCGACCGGCGGCGGCCAGGTAGCGGGCCCGGCGGATGTGCAGCGCGCAGCTCGGCTCGCCACCCCGCAGCGTGGCCAACTCCTCCAGCAGGGCCAACGCGCGGGCGTGCTCCCCACAGTGGTGGGCCGCCTCGGCGGCGTTCTCGAGCAACTCGACCCGGTCCACCGTCAGCGGGCCCGGCTCGGCGGCCAACTGCAACGCCGCCGACCAGTGCCGATGCGCCTCGGCGTAACCGTGCAGCCGCTCGGCCTCCTGGGCGGCGGCCACCGCCGCCGGCAGGGCTCGCGCCGGCTCGCCCGCCAGCCGCCAGTGGTGCGCCAGTCGGGCCTGGTGCAGCTCACCCGGGGCCGTGGTCAGCGCCTCGGCGTAGCGGCGGTGCAGCCCGGAGCGCTCGGCCGGCAGCAACTCGTGCGCCAGCACCTCGGCCACGAGGCGGTGCCGCAGCCGGTAGCCCTCGTCGGCGCCGACCAGCAGACGGTGCGCCACCGCGGCCCGGGCCGCGGCGATCAGCTCGTCCTCCGGCATCCGCAGCACCTCGGCCAGCAGCCAGTGCTGCACCGGCTCGACACCGGCGGCCACCGCGTGCACCACGGCGTGCGCGTGCTGCGGCAACGCGTCGACCCGGTCGAGGAAGATCTCCCGCAGCGTCTCGGACAGGCCGTCGCGGCCGTCGCGCAGATCACGCGCCAGCTCCTCGATGACGAACGGGTTGCCACCGCTGCGCTGCCACACCTGCTCGGCCGCGTCGGCGGCCAGCGTCCGGCCGACCACCGCTGCGGCGAGCGTCTCGGTGTCGGCCCGGCCCAGCGGCGCCAGGTCGAGCACCCGCACCGTGCGGAGTCGACGCAGCTCGGTGAGCACCCGGCGCAACGGATGCGCGCCCTGCAACGACTCGGCACGCACCGCCGCCAGCACCGACAGCTGAAGATCGCCCAGGCCGGCAAGCAGGTAGAGCAGGAGTTGCCGGGTGCTGCGGTCGACCCACTGGAGGTCGTCCAGGATCAGCACCAGCGGGCGACCCTCGGCGATCAGGTGCAGGCCACGGGAGACCCGCTCCAGCAGCGCGCCCGCGCCGTCCGGACCGGCGGTCTCGTCGGCGAACATCTGCAACAGCCCCCGCACCGCCGAGGAGGTGCGGGCGGGCGACGTGGACACCTCGGTGTCGAACCGGCGCAGCGCCTGCAACAGCGGGTGCAGCGGGGAGGCGTCGCCGATGTCAAGGCAGCTGCCGGTGAGCACGACGGCGCCCCGCTCCCGCAGGCGGTTGCCGATCTCACCCAACAGCCGGGTCTTTCCCACGCCGCTCTCACCGGTCAGGAAGACCGCTGCGGTCTGCCCGTGCGCGGCGTCACCGAGCAACGCGGACCGAACCGTCTGCACCAGCTCGGCCCGGCCCACGAGCGGTGCGGTGTCCACATCGCTGGCCATGCCACGCAGCCTAATCACAGGGCCCCGCACCGTTCTACGGCCGCCTACCGCTTGTGGTACTCCTCGCGTCGACTTTGCGACTAAAGGTTGCAGGTGGCCGACATACGTCGTTCTGCAGATCCCCCGTCGGCCGAGGAATGCCAATCTCCGGAGGTGATCAGGCAACAGCGGGGAGAAAGGCCGGTGCGATACCCATGACCACCAGCATCATCGTCGACACGCAACGGATCGTCACCCCGCTCTGGCCGGTACCTCAGGAGAGGCGCGTCGTCACTGTCCTCTTCGCGGACATCGTCGGCTCCACGGCCCTGGTGGACCGGCTCGACCCGGAGGACGTCCGAGCGTTGCAGCGGGCCTACTTCGACACCGTCGCCGGCGTGCTGCACCGCTGGCAGGGGGTGGTGGAGAAGTACGTCGGCGACGCCGTGATGGCGCTCTTCGGCGCTCGGCACTCCGACGGCTTCGACGCGTACCGGGCGGTGCGCGCCGGCCTCGAGATCCAGGCCGCGCTGGACCGGCGGCCCATGGTCGACGGCATCAGTCTGCGCGTCCGGGTCGGTGTCGCCACCGGCGAGGTCGTCGTCGACTTGGGCGACGTCGTCACCGGCGGGCACGGCGTGGCCAGCGGCGCCGTGATCACCACCGCGGCCCGACTGCAGGAGTACGCCGCGCCCGGCGCCGTCGCGCTCTGCGCGGCCACCGCCCGTGCCACCGCCGGCCTGATCACCCAGCGTCAGCTGACGCCGGTGCCGGTCGCCGGCCGGGTGCCGCCGGTGCCGGTCTGGCACGCCGTCGGCCCGGTACGCCCCGGTGCCGACCGGCACGACGGCCCGTTGATCGGTCGACGCCGCGAACTGGCCACCATCCGCGACCAGCTGGGCGCTGCCATCCGGGACCGGACGCCACGTTGGATCTCCCTGGTCGGCCCCACCGGCAGTGGTCGCAGCCGGCTGCTGCACGAGTTGACCCGTGGGTTGACCACGGTGGACGGATTGCCGGTCCGCTGGTGCGTGGCGACCTGCCAACCGTACCCCGATCAGGTCTTGGCGCCGGTCGCGCACCTGCTCCGCGGCCTCGCCGGGATCCGGCACAGCGACGGCCCGGCGGCGGTCCACGACCGCCTCGTCGCCGCCCTGACGCCGCTGTTCCCGCCGACCAGGGTGGCCACCGCGGTCCCGGCGCTGCAGCGGATGTTGACCACCCCGGACGGTTCGGCCGCCGCCCTCGCCGGCGCGGCGATCTGCCGGGAGGTCCTGCTGCGGGTGGCCGCCCACCGGCCGCTGATCGTGGCCGTCGACGACCTGGACCGGGCCGCGCCGGCGGTGAGCCGGTTCCTGCACGCGCTGTTCGGCGCGGCGACGGAGCGCGGGCTCCCGTTGGCCCTGCTCACCGTGCACCAGCCGCAGTGGACCGACACGCGGCCCGGTCCGGCCCGCCAGATGACGATCGGACCGCTGGCCACTGTGCAGTCCGGACGACTGCTGCGCCACCTGCTCACCCGGGCCGGGCAGCCGGTGGCCCTGGTCGACCGGCTGCTGCCGCTGGTGGGGGGCCGCCCCGGGCACGCGACGGCGTACGTCACCTCGCTGGTGGACGGTGCCGACCCGGCGGCGCTCCCGCTGCCCGAGGCGGTACGCCGGGCCGTCGGCGCGGAGCTGGACCACCTCGACGGTGAGCGGCGGGCGGTGCTGATGGCCGCCGGCACCCTCGGTGGCCTGATCTCCGGCGCGGCCGTGGACCGGGCACTCGGCTGGACGCCCGGCCGGTCCGCACCCGCACTCCGCCGGCTGGTCGCCGCCGGGCTGCTGCTCACCCACCACGTCGACGGGTACGCGTTCGCCGCGCCCGCGCTGCGCCAGGTCGCCGTCGAACGGTTGCCCCGCGCCCTGCGGACCGTCTTTCAACGCCGGGCCGCCAGCGTCCCGCACCTCGACACCGTGCACCGGGACACCAACCCGCCCGCTGGCACGGTCAACGGCTCGGCGGCAAGGAGTGCGGAGATCGTGCGCCTCGACACCGTCGGTGCTCGGACCGGCCGCCTCGACGCCGTCTTCGCGGCGCTGGGCTCGGCGGGGCCGGGCCGTGCCACCGGCACGACAGCGGCGAGACCAGGTAATCCCACCCCGACGATGGCGGCCCCTCCCGCCGCGTCGAGCCCCGGCGCGAACCGTACGGCGGGCCCACGCCGGCTCCGCGCCGTCGCCTCGGCGGGCGACGTACCGCCGACGCCGGCCACAGCGGTGTCCCGACCTCCGCGCGGTGCGGGCGTGGGCCCACTCCGGGACATCGGACGGGCCGCAGCGCCGATCCGCCCCACGCCGCCGAGTTCGGCTGGGCACTGGACACTCGCCGACGCCGGCACTCCGCCGGGCGTGGTGCGGGCATCACCCCGCCCACCGTTGATCCGCCTGGACGGCCTGCCCGCGTCTGCCTGACTGTGGGCATCGGGGCAGGTCAGGACGGTCGCCCACCGAACTGCCAGTTGTGCACCTCGACATCGGCGTACCGGTCCACCGTCAGGATGGCGCGCGCCGCGTCCGGGTGCGGCGCCCGGAGCAGGGCGGCGGTGCCGAGCCAGGTGACGCCGTCGTCGGCCAGCAGGGGCCCGTACGCGATCAGCTCGTCCGGGTCGGGTGGCACGGCCAGGTCGACGGCCTGCCCGGCGCCGAGGCCGAGCACCAGATAACGGTTGCCGCCGGTCCGGCCGCCGGGGAAGTCCCACATGGTGCGGCCCAGCGTGTTGCGCCACCGGCGCAGCAGCACGTCCCGGTACACGCCGGCCTGGTAGTTCGGCTCCTCGAAGGCGAACGCCCGCGCGGCGGCCGCGTCGGGCACGTCGACGATGTGCACACTGCCGGTGGGCGTGTCGCCGACGATTGTCGGGCCACGGGCGATCATCCCCGCCGCGTACCGGTCCATGTACGACCAGTGCTCGGGTAACAGCTCGTCGCGCAATGCCGCCGAGCCGGGCCGGTCACTGTGGTAACAGAGAAACTCCACGCCGCATTCTCGCCGGGTGCCCCTCGTCGACGGCGGGCCGGGTGCCGCCCTGGCCGCTACGGCACGGACGCCGAGGCCAGCAGCGCCACGAGGCGGACCTCGCCGACGGACGGTGTCCCGTGGGAACGGATGAGCCGCCCACCAGCGTGACTAGGATTGGTCCGTCATGCTGCTACGGGTGCTCGGGCCGCTTGAGGTCGAGGTCGACACAGGCGGGCCGGTCGACCTCGGCGGCCCCCGCCAACGCGCCGTGCTCGCGCTGCTGCTCGCGGCCCGCGGCGAGGTCGTGTCCGTCGGTCAGCTGATCGAGGATCTGTGGCGGGGTGACGCGCCGCCCCGGGCGATCGCCTCCCTCCAGGCGTACGTCTCGCATCTGCGCCGCCTCCTGGAGCCGGCCCGCGAGCCCCGCGCACCAGCGCGGATCCTGATCACCGCGCCACCGGGCTACGCGCTGCGGCTGCCCGCCGACGCCGTCGACGCCGGCCGGTTCGAGGCGCTGCTCGCCGAGGCGCGTGCGGTCGGGCCGGCCGACCCGGCTCGGGCACGTCAGCTGTTGAGCGACGGGCTCGGGCTGTGGCGCGGTGGGGCGTACGCCGAATTCGCCGGTGAGCCGTGGGCGCAGTCGGAGGTGCTGCGCCTGGAGGAGCTGCGGCTCGGCGCCCGGGAGCTGCTGCTCGACGTGACGGTGCGCTGCGGCGACGCGGCCGAGGTGGTGCCGGAGGCGGAGCTGTTGACCCGGCAGGCGCCGCTGCGGGAGGAGAGCTGGCGGCTGCTGGCGCTGGCGTTGTGGCGTACCGGTCGGCAGGGCGACGCGCTCGCCGCACTGCGCCGGGCCCGGGCGACCCTGGCCGACCAGCTCGGACTGGACCCGGGCCCGGCGCTGGTCGAGGTGGAGTCCGCCATCCTGGGCCAGCGACTCGACCTGCTGCCGCCAGTGGCGGCGACAGCGGTACGCGTCGAACGGCAGATGTCGGAGGAGGTCTTCGTCGGCCGGGAGGTCGAGTTGGAGGCGCTCCGGCAGGCAGCCGCCGACGCGGTGGCGAGCGGGCCGCGCGTCGCGCTGCTCGGCGGTGAGGCCGGGGCCGGCAAGACGAGCCTGCTCGCCCGGTTCCGGGAGGGGCTCACCGCCCACGGCTGGCTGGTCGCCGTGGGCCGCTGCCCCGAGGTCGAGGGCGCCCCGCCGGCCTGGGCCTGGGTCGAGGCGCTGCGGCAACTCGCCGAGCAGGCACCGCCGGGCGACCTCGCACCCGCGCTAGCCCCGCTGCTCGGAGGCGGCGACGGCGAGCCCGGCGGCGACGTCACCGCCGGGCGCTTCCGGCTGCACCGCGCCGTCGGCGCCTGGTTGGACGCCGCCGCGGCCCGCAGGCCGGTCGCCGTGATCCTCGACGACCTGCACGCCGCCGACGCCGAGACGTTGCTGCTGTTGCAGAGCGTCACCGAGATGACCACCGGCACCGTCCTGTTCGTCGCGGCGCTGCGGCCCGCCGACAACGCCGAGCGGCTCGCCGACACGATGGCCGTCCTGGCCCGCCGGTCACCGCAGCGGATCCCGTTGGGCGGTCTGAGCGCGTCCGAGGTCGAACGACTGCTCGGCGCGCTGGCCCGGACCACCGTCGACCCGGACACCGTCGCCGCGTTGGCCGAGCGGACCGGGGGCAACCCGTTCTACGTCCGGGAGTCGGCGCGGCTGCTCGCGGCCGAGGGCACGCTGGTCGCCACCTCCGACGTGCCCGAGGGCGTACGCGACGTGCTGCGCCGACGACTCTCCCGCCTCCCGTTGACGGCCGTCTCGGTGCTGCGTCTCGCCTCGGCCGTCGGTCGGGAGGCGGAGGTGCGGACGCTCGTCGACGCCGCCGGCACCGACGAGGGCACGGTCCTGCGAGCGCTGGAAGCCGGGCTGACCGCCGGGCTGCTCACCGAACCGGCGCCCGGGCGGGTGCGGTTCGTGCACGGCCTGGTCTGCGACACCATCTACACCGACCTGCCGCAGCTGCGCCGCACTCGCCTGCACGCCCGGATCGCCGCCGCCACCCGCCGGCTGCGGCCCGACGACTACCCGGCCCTGGCCCACCAGTACGCCCGCGCCGCGTCGGCCGACACCGCGCCGCTCGCCGTCGACTACGCCATCCGGGCCGCCGAGCTGGCCGAGCGGCGGTACGCGTACGACGCCGCTATCGAGCTGCTCGGCAACGCCGTCGAGGCCGCCGCCACTGTCGCCGGGGACCGCGACGCGCTGCGGGTCGATCTGCTCGGACGGTTGCTGCGCGCCCAGGCGCGGGCCGGCGCGGTGGCCGCCGCCCGGCAGACCCGGGCGCGGGCGATCGACGTCGCCGCGGCGTCCGGCCGCGACGAGCTGCTGGTCGCGGCGTTCACCGCGTGGACCGTCCCCACCCCGTGGCTGACCCACGAGTACGGCGTGGTGGACCACCGCGTGGTCGAGTTGCTCACCCGGCTGCTGCGCGCCGACGACCTGGACCCGGTCGCCCGCTGTCGGCTGCTGGAGGCGCTGGCCACGGAGTTGGACGGCGAGTCCGATCCGCGAGGCGTGGCGGCCGGACGGGAGGCGCTGGCCCTCTCACGACGGCTGGGCGACCCCGAGCTGCGCGCCCTCGGGCTGGCCGCACGGTTGCGCACCATGAGCTACGAGCGGGAGGCGCCGGAGCGCCGGACCTTCGCCCTGGAGCTGCGCGACCTCGCCGACGAGCACGGGCTGGTGACCTACCGTTCGGTCGCCGAGCAGGCGCTGGGCCACTGCGCTGCCGCGCTCAACGAGCCGGACGAACTGCGCCTCAGCGTCGCCCGGCAGGGGTGGCTGGCCGAGACGTACCAGCTGAACGAGGCGCAGACGATCAACCTGTGCTCGCTGGGCGCCCTCGCACACGTCGCCGGCGACTTCGCCGCCGCGCGGCGGCACTACGACCAGGTAGCCGTGCAGATGCGGCGGCAGGGCTCCCTGCACGCCGAGGCCTTCCACTACTTCTCCATCGGCACCCTGCTGATCAGCCAGGGGCGGTTCGGCGAGCACCTGGAGGCGACCCTGCGGATCCGGGGGTCGTTGGGCCCGATCGTCGACGACCTGCTGGCGCTGGCACTGATCGGAAGCGGACACCTGGACGAGGCGCGGGCCATGCCGATCGGGCGGCACACCTACCGCCCGGACTACTTCGAGTCGGCGCTGCTCACCGTACGCGGGATGGTCGTCGTGGCGCTGGGTCGACGGGACCTGGCCCAGCCGGTGATCGACGCGCTGCTCCCGGTACGTGACCAGTTGGCCGGTTTCTCCACCACCGCGGCCGTGGTGCGGCCGGTCGCGTTGACGCTCGGGGAGCTGTTCCGGCTGGTGGGCCGCGCCGAGGAGGCGACCCGGCACTTCACCCTCGCCGCCCGGGTGGCCCGCCGGTGGGAGTCGCCGCACTGGCTGGCCGAGGCGACGGCGGCCCTGGCCGACTGACCGTCACGGTTGGTGGATTCCAAGTCGGTTCCAAGCGACACCGAGCATGATCAACACATCTGTGCCAGTTGATCCCTCGGAAAGGTCACCGTGAACCAGAACCACCGCGAAGCCATGGCCGACGTGCGCGACATGTACATGGCGCACTCGGCGCTCCGTCGCGAGTTCAGCCTGCTGCCGCAGCTCGTCCGCGACGTCACACCGGGCGACGCCACGCGCGCGGAGGTCGTCGGCGCCCACGCCGAGATGCTCTGCCACATCCTGCACATGCACCACGAGGGCGAGGATCTCCTGCTGTGGCCCCGGCTGTTGGAGCGCGGCGGCGCGGAGGCCGCGGCGATCGTCCCCACCATGGAGGCCCAGCACCACGCCATCGAGGACGCCCACGCGGCGGTGGTCGCCCTCCTCCCCCAGTGGCGGCGCACCGGACGCGGCGGTGAGCAGCTAGCGGACGCCCTGGAGCAGCTACGTGCCGCGCTGATCGAGCACATGGCCCTGGAGGAGAACGAGATCCTGCCGCTGGCGGAACGGCACGTCACCGCCCGGGAGTGGATGCAGCTCGGCGAGCACGGCATGAGCAAGTCCCCGAAGAAGCAGCTCCCGCTGGCCTTCGGCCTGGCCATGTACGAGGGCGACCCGGAGGTGGTCAAGGCGGTGCTGGCGCACGCTCCGCTGCCGGCCCGGCTGCTCATGCCGATCATCGCACCCCGGCTGTTCGCCAGGCACGCGAAGCGGGTGCACGGCACCGCCACGCCCCCGCGCATCGGCGCCAGCGTCCGCTGAGCAAGGTCAGCGGCTCGCCCGACCCAGCTGAGTCGGCGGCTCGCCCGACGCGGCTGGGTCGCCGGGAGTACTAGCCCACCTGGCTGCCTCTGGCTACCGACGCCGGGGGCGCCAACCGCGCCACGGGCGGGAGCGGCGAGACATCCGGGGAGGCTTGGAAGGCCGCGATGGCGAGCGCGGCGAAGCGCCGTGAGGCGCTGACCTGAGCAGTCGGCGAGGTCACGCGGATACCGCTGTTGGCCATGAGCACGAGGATGACGTCGTCCAGGACGAAGTCGGGGCGAAGTCGACCCGCTTCCTTGGCGCGGCGGGCCAGTTCGTCGATCGCTCTGAGCGCGTATTCACGGCGCGCCTCGAAATCAACTGCATGGGGAAAGGTCGACATGAGAGCTGCGGTAAAGCCTCGGTCGCGTGCGTGCAGTTCACACATTTTCTCGATCACGAGACAGAAACCGTGCCACGGATCCGGATCGGCAAGGCCCTCGTCGACAACGCCGCGACACGCGTACATCTGTTCTGCGAATGCCTCGGTGACCAGCATCTCCTTGGTCGGGAACCGGCGGTACAGGGTGGCGGGTGCAACCCCGGCGCGCCGGGCAACCTCCCGCATCGGCACGTCCAGGCCGTCAACGGCGAAGACAGCGCGGGCGGCCTCGAGGATGCGCTCGCGGTTGTCCAGGGCGTCGGAGCGAAGAGCGTGAGGCAAACGATCGGTCACCACTCTCACTTTAGCGAGGCGGACAGAGGCGTGCGTTAGCGTCCGGATGCATGAGGGCTTTGCAATTTTCGAAGTACGGTCCCGCGAGTGTCCTTGAGGTATCGGAGGCACCGGAACCCCACGCCGGACCCGGCCAGATACGGGTGGCGGTTCGGGCGTCGGGTGTCAATCCGGCCGACACGTACGTTCGCGCCGGTCGATTCCAGGAGTGGATTCCGCTCCGCCTGCCGCACGTGCCCGGTGTCGACGCTGCCGGCGTGGTGGATGAGATCGGTGACGGGGTGACCACGGCTCGGGTAGGCGATGAGGTTTTCGGGATCACGGACTACGCCCAGATGGGCGGAGCGAACGCCGAGTACGCCGTCCTGGCCGCGTGGGCACGGAAGCCGGCCACCCTGACCTGGGAGCAGGCCGGGGGCGCGGCGGGCAACATCGAGACGGCCACCCGGGTGCTCGACCGGTTGGGCGTCAAGGACGGCACCACGCTGTTGATCGAGGGCGCGGCCGGCGGGGTCGGTACGACCGCGATCCAGCTCGCTGTCGCTCGCGGGGCGGCCGTCATCGGCACGGCCAGCGACCGCAACCATGAGTTCGTCGCCTCGCTCGGGGCGATCCCGACCACCTACGGCCCCAGGCTGGCCGAGCGTGTCCACACACTGGTGCCCGGCGGGGTGGATGTCGTACTCGACTGTGCCGGCTCTGGCTCCATGCCAGACCTGGTCGGCCTGGTCGCGAGCCCGGACAGGGTGGTGAGCATCGCCGACATCAACGCCGCGGCCTACGGCGTGCACCTGTCGCGCGGCTCTGGCCCCGGCGCGGACACACCGGCTCTCGAAGGAATCGCCGCCGCCAGCGAACTCGCCGAGCGGAGTCGTTTCACAGTGCCGGTCGCGGCCGTGTTCTCCATGGAAGAGGCGGCCGCCGCCCACGAGTTGAGTGAGTCCCGCCATGCGCGAGGCAAGATCGTGCTGAAGCCGTAGGTGCCCCACCCAACATCTGTCCACCTGACCCGAGCACGCGCGGCCGACCATCCGGCGTGGTGGGCGAGCGCCACGCAGGCGCGGTCCGTGGGACGGGTGCTCAGCGGGCGGCCAGGAAGGCCAGCACGCGTGGCCAGGCCGCCGCGGTGGCGTCCGGGGAGTACTCGGCCAGTTCCGGGTCGCTGAACAGGTGACCCACACCGGGATAGCGGAAGACCGTCAGGTCGGCACCGGCGTCGGTCAGCGCCTGCTGCCACTCGTCGACCTCGTCCGGCGCGTCGTACGGGTCGGGGTCGGCGAGGTGCAGCTGCACCGGCAACCCGGATCGGACCGCGTCCGGGGCGCCACCGGTGCCGTGCAGCAGGAGCAGACCGGCGGCGTCGGGGCGTTCTGCCAGCAGCGCCCCGGCCACACCGGCGCCCATCGAGAAGCCGGCGAGCACCGTCTCCGGTGGCAGGTCACGCAGCGCGTCGCGGGCCCGGTCCAGCACCACCTCCTGGCCGATCTTGTCGAGGAGCGCGAAGCCCTCCTCGACGGTGTCGGTGGCCGGGACGCCGTACAGGTCGGGCGTGCTGACCTGGTGCCCGGCGGCGCGCAACCGGTCGGCGGCGGCGCGCACGGCGGGCCGCAGCCCGTACACGGAGTGGAACAGCACGACGTGTGGCATCCGGTCATCCTGCCGCAGCCGACAACGCATCCAGGGTGGCCACGCGGGGTCGGCGTCAGACCAGTGCCTCCAGCCGCCCGACCAGCTCGGTCGGTGCCGGCATCCCGGCGATCTCGCGGCTGACCTGCCCGGCAGCGGTACGGAGGCGCTCGTCGGTGATCAGCTGGGTCAGCGCCCGCGCGGTGATGTCCCGGGGACGCAGCGCCAGGCCGGCGCCCCGGCGGGCCACCAGCTCGGCGTTGTGCCGCCGGTCCCCCGGCCCCGTGGTGGCCAGTTGGGGCAGGCCGGCGGCGAGGGCACCGAGGGCACTGCCCGCCCCGCCGTGGTGCACCAGCGCCGCGCTCGCCGGCAACGCCTCGTCGAGCGGGATCCAATCGACCACCCGCACGTTGCCGGGCAACGAACGGACCGACCGCTCGTCGGGGCGGACCAGCACGATCTCCGCGTCCACCTCGGCGGCGGCGGCGACCACTGCGGGCATCGGCCCCCGGTCGCCGGGGCCGGTCAGGGTGCTGCGGGTGACCAGGATCCGGGGACGCTCACCCGGCTCGCGCAGCCACGCCGGCAGCTCACCGCCGCCCACGTAGGACGTGTAGCGCATCGGCCAACCGCCCTGCTTGGCTACGCTGGGCGGGGCCACGGCGAGGGCGGCGGCCGGCGGCGGCAGCTCGGTGAGGCCGTGCCGGCGCAGTGCGGCGCCGAGGCGGGCGACGGTGGCGCGGACCAGGTCCCGGCCGTCGAAGAGGGCGTTCTCCTGGCGTACGGCCGGCACGTCGCGCCGCGCGGCGGCCACCGCACCGGCGACCGCGAACGGCTCGTGAAGCACCAGATTCGGTCGCCATCGATCCGCCAGCGCGACCACCGGGTCGGTGAGCTGGTCGTTGAGCGCGCCGAACAGCAGGCCGGCGCCCCGGGTGCCGGCGGTGCCGGCCATTTCCGCCCGTGCGATCAGCGGATGGCGGGTTAAGACCCTCCGCGCGATCCGGCCGAAGTCGAAGCCCGGCGCGATGTCGTGCACCGGCAGACCGGCGTCGGCGGCGGCCAGTCCCCCACCGCCGGTGGCGACCAGCACGTCGTGGCCGGCGTCACGCAACGCGACAGCGAGCGGGACCAGCGGGAAGACGTGCCCGACGAGCGGAGCGGAGACCACCAGCACGCGCATGGGCACGATCCTATGTCGACGACGGCATCAAGGTGGGCCGCTGGTCGACGATGCGGCGCATCTTGCCCATCGACCGTTCCACAGTGTCCGGGGCGAGGACGTCCACCGCCACGCTGACGCCGATGGTGTTCTTCACCAGCTGAACCAGCGTGGCGCCGGCCCGCTCGGCGGCGTCCACGTCGACGCCGGCCCGTCGCTCCACCCGCACCGTCAGGGTGTCCAGCCGACCGCGCCGACCGAGGACGCACTGGAAGTGCGGTGACAGCTGCGGGGTGCGCAGGATCAGCTCCTCGATCTGGGTGGGGAAGATGTTCACCCCGCGCAGGATCATCATGTCGTCGGTGCGGCCGGTGATCTTCTCGATCCGGCGCATCGGCCGGGCGGTGCCGGGCAGCAGCCGGGTCAGATCCCGGGTGCGGTAGCGCACGACCGGCATCGCCTCCTTGGTCAGGGAGGTCAGCACCAGCTCACCCCGCTCGCCGTCGGGCAGCACCGCCCCGGTGACCGGGTCGATGATCTCCGGATAGAAGTGGTCCTCCCAGAGGTGCAGCCCGTCCTTGGTCTCGACGCACTCGGTCGCCACGCCAGGACCCATCACCTCGGAGAGCCCGTAGATGTCGACGGCGTGGATGTCCAACTGCTGCTCGATCTCGCGGCGCATGTCCTCGGTCCACGGCTCAGCCCCGAAGATGCCGACCCGCAGTGAGGTGGCGCGCGGGTCGATGCCCTGGCGGCGCATCTCGTCGACGATGGCCAACAGGTAACTGGGCGTGACCATGATGACCTCGGGCTCGAAGTCGCGGATCAGCATGACCTGACGCTCGGTCATGCCCCCGGAGACCGGGATGACAGTGCAGCCCAGCTCCTCGGCCCCGTAGTGCGCGCCCAGACCACCAGTGAAGAGCCCATAGCCGTACGCGACGTGCACCCGGTCGCCGGGACGGCCGCCGGAGGCGCGGATCGAGCGGGCCATCAGACGCGCCCAGGTGCGCAGGTCGTCGCGGGTGTAGCCGACCACCGTCGGCCGGCCGGTGGTGCCGGAGGAGGCGTGCAGGCGGGCGACCCGCTCCCGGGGTACGGCGAACATGCCGAACGGGTAGTTCTCCCGCAGCTCCGCCTTCCCGGTGAACGGGAAGCGCGCCAGGTCGTCGAGGTCCCGGCAGTCGTCGGGGTGCACCCCGACCGCGTCGAACGCCCGTCGGTAGTGCGGCACGTTGTCGTACGCGTGCCGCAACGACCAGCGCAGTCTCTCGCGTTGCAGGGCGCGCAGCTCGTCGATGCCGGCCCGCTCGATCGGCTCCAGCTCCTCGGGACGAGGGGTGCGGTCCTGCATCGGCTGCCTCCTTGGCGCGGCGGTCCCGGTGGGGCTGCGGGTACCGTACGCCCGCCCTCGCCGGGGCCGGCGGGGCGGTCAGCGGGCGGCTGGCAGCCGGTGCAGGGCGTCGACCAGCGGGGCCAGCTCGGGGGTGGCCTCCGCCTGGGCGAGCGCGTCGGTGAGCACCCGGTCGTGGGTCGGGCGGGTCTGGGCGAGCAGCTCGGAGCCGGCCGGGGTGAGCTCGGTGTAGATGCCGCGCCGGTCGTCGGCGCAGAGGATGCGGGTGAGCAGCCCCCGCTGTTCGAGGCGGGTGACCAGCCGGGTGGTGGCGCTGCCGGAGAGCGCGGCGGCGCGGGCGAGCTGGCTCATCCGCATGTGCCAGCCGTCCTGGCGGGAGAGCGCGTCGAGCACCGTGTATTCGACGACGGAGAGCCCGTGGCCGGCCTGCAGGGCCCGCTCCAGGGACGTCTCGATCAGCCCGTGCAGGGCGGCGAGGGTGCGCCAGCCCTGCGCGCGGATCTCGACCGCGTCGTCGGCGATGCCCATGCCGGCCTCCTTGGTGTGATCTGAACGGACCCCAGATTACCACGCTTGCGCCGATATGAAGCGCGTGCAAGTATTTAGTTGCCGGCGCGCGTAGTTGCACGCGCCGCATAACTGCCCCCTCCCGATGGGAAGACCATGTCCGTACGCCAAAAGTCCCTGCCGCCCGGCCTGATCGCGCTGGCCATCGGCGCCTTCGGCATCGGGCTCACCGAGTTCGTGATCATGGGGCTGTTGCCCGAGGTGGCCGCCGACTTCGCGGTCACCGAGCCGGTGGCCGGCTGGTTGATCTCCGGCTACGCGCTCAGCGTGGCCGTGGGCGGGGTCGCCCTCACCGCGGCTGTCACCCGACTGCCGCGCAAACCGGTGCTGCTCGGCCTGATGGTGCTCTTCATCATCGGCAACCTGCTCTCCGCCGTCGCCGGCGACTACGCCGTGATGATGGCCGGCCGGATCGTCGCCGCGCTCTGCCACGGCGCGTTCTTCGGCATCGGGGCCGTGGTCGCCGCCGGCCTGGTCGCACCGGCCCGCCGGGCGGGCGCCATCGCCATGATGTTCGCCGGCCTGACCATCGCCAACGTGCTCGGCGTGCCGTTCGGCACCTTCCTCGGGCAGCACTTCGGCTGGCGGTCGACGTTCTGGGCGATCACCGCCATCGGGGTGGTCGCCCTGATCGGGCTGGCCCTGCTGATCCCGGCCGGCGCGACCGCCAACGCCGACCGCCCGGCCGGCGGGCTGCGCGGCGAGTTGCGGGCCTTCACCCACCCGCAGGTCTGGCTCTCCCTGGTGATCACCGTCCTGGGCTTCGGTGGGATGTTCGGCGCGTTCACCTACATCGCCTACACGCTGACCGAGGTGAGCGGCTTCGCCAGCAGCACCGTGCCGTGGCTGCTCGTCCTCTTCGGCGTGGGGCTCTTCGCGGGCAACCTGCTCGGCGGTCGGGCCGCGGACAGGTCACTGTCGCGCACGCTGGTGACCGTCCTGGCGGTGCTCACAGTGGTGCTCGTCGGCTTCGCGCTGACCGCCACGAGCCCGGTGTTGACCATCGTCGCGCTGGTGCTGATGGGTGGGTTCGGCTTCGCCACAGTGCCGCCGCTGCAGATGCGGATCATGCGGTACGCCCACCAGGCGCCGACCCTGGCGTCCGGGGCGAACATCGCCGCGTTCAACCTCGGCAACGCGTTGGGCGCGTGGATCGGCGGGGTGACCATCGCCGCCGGACTCGGCTACACCTCGCCGATCTGGGCCGGGGCCGCACTCACCCTCATCGGGCTGGGTGTGCTCCTCGGGGCGCTGCGGCTGGCCCGGCGCGACGAGCCGGCCCGGGCCGACGCGAGCCTGGTGGACAGCACGGTCTGACCCCGCCGGGAGGAGGACGCCGGGCCGGGCGGTTCACCCGGCCCGGCGTCGCTCTGATCATCGCCCTGCAATCGTCTCGCAATTGCAAAAGATGTGCAACAAGGTCTGGACAACGCCCGCGTGCCGTAACTAGCCTGATCGCCATGAGTCCTTACATCATGGATCCCTGGGCCTGGCAGGAGAGCTGGGACCGTCAGCAGGAGGCCTACCTCCCCGACCGGGAACACCGGTTCACCGCCATGCTCGACACCGTCGACGCGGTCCTCGACGGCCGGCCGCCGCGGGTGCTCGACCTGGCCGGCGGCACCGGCAGCATCTCGCTGCGGACCCTCGCTCGCTTCCCCGCCGCGGAGCCGACACTGGTCGACCTCGACCCGGCGCTGCTCGCCATCGCCGCCGCCTCGCTGGCCGACCGGGCCACCATCGTCACGGCCGACCTCGGCACCCCCGAGTGGCGCTCCGCGCTCCCCCACCAGGAGTTCGACGCCGTCCTCACCGCCACCGCCCTGCACTGGCTGCCGGCCGACCGGCTCGGGCAGCTCTACGCCGAACTGCGTGACGTGCTGCGACCGGGCGGCGTCTTCGTCAACGCCGACCACATGCCCGACGACACCCTGCCGGAGCTGACCAAGCGGCTGATGGACCGCGCCCGGGACCGGCGCAACGCCCGGTACGCCGCCGGCTCGACGCTGTCCTGGTCGGACTGGTGGGAGCGGGCCGGCGCCGACCCGACGCTCGCCCCGCTGGTCGCCCAGCGGCACGCCATCTACCCGACCGGGCACAGCCCCGAGTGGAACCCGCCGGTCTCCTGGCACCTGGCCGCGCTCACCGCGGCCGGCTTCAGCGAGGTCGGCACGGTCTGGCGAGGCGGCCCGGACGCCGTCGTCGCGGCGGTGCGCTGAACAGCCGATCCAGTGGCGGCGTTATGCTGGCGTCGGAGTTGAACAACTCCCGGCGGTGGGGCCCGCCGTCCCGCGCACGCGCCGGGAGAACCGCGACACCGCTCGCCAACGGTCCCTGCCAGTGATGCCCGTGCTGGTAGGGAGGACCCGTGTCAGAGCCGTTCGAACCGCGTACCGACCCCGACGTCGACCTGCGCGTCCCCGCCGACCGCCGCGAACTGACCGCGCGTCCCGCGACGATCCTCGCCGCGATCGCGGCCGGTGGGGTGCTCGGCGCGCTGGCCCGGGCCGGCCTGCAACACGCCGTTCCGCACCCACCGACCGGCTTCCCGTGGGCGACGTTCACCATCAACACGTCCGGCTGCCTGCTGATCGGCGTGCTGATGGCGGTGCTCGGGCACCTCGACGGCGGACCCCCGCTGACTCGCCCGTTCCTCGGGGTCGGGGTGCTCGGCGGTTTCACCACCTTCTCCACCTACGCGGTCGACGTCCAGCAGGCGATCGTCGTGGGCGCACCGGGCACCGCACTGGCGTATCTCGCCGCGACGGTGCTCGGGGCGCTCGTCGCGGTCGGGGTGGGCGACGCCGCAACCACCGGGCTGCTGCGGCAGGCGACCCGGTGACCGTCCTGCTCATCGCCCTGGGTGCGGCCGTCGGCGCGCCGCTGCGCTACCTCACCGACCGGGCCGTGCAGTCCCGGCACGGCTCGGCGTTCCCCTGGGGCACGTTGCTCGTCAACGTGGCCGGGTCGCTGCTGCTCGGCATCGTGGTCGGGTGGCCGGCCGGCCCGGCGGTCAGCGCGTTGCTCGGCACCGGTTTCTGCGGCGCGCTGACCACGTACTCCACCTTCAGCTACGAGACGCTGCGGCTGACCACTGGCGGCCATCGGCTCCTCGCGCTGACCAACGTGCTGGGCAGCGTGACCGCCGGGCTCGCCGCTGCCACCGCCGGCTACGCCCTGGCCCGCGCCCTGACCGGCTGACCGCGCGCCCGCCGCGCCCCACCCGTTTCCACCCGACACCAACGCCTGGACCAGGCGTCGGTCGGCAACACACCGAGGGTATATACGCGAGGTATACCCTCGGTGTAGTCTGCTGGCATGAGCGTGCCACTGACTCTTCTCGGCCTCCTCGAACGGGAGCCCAGCCACGGTTACGACCTGAAGCGCGACTACGACGCCTTCTTCGGCCGGGGCAAGCCACTGCCGTTCGGCCAGGTCTACTCCACCCTCAGCCGACTGGCCCGCGACGGCAAGGTGGTGATCAGCGACGTCGCCCCCGGCTCCGGCCCCGACCGCAAGCGCTACATCATCACCGACGTCGGCGCGACCGAGGTCGAGCAGTGGCTGACCCAACCGGTCGACCCGGAACCACACCTGCAGACGGTGCTCTTCGCCAAGGTCGTGCTCGCGCTGATGCTGGACCGGCCGGCCGCCGAATACCTCGACACCCAGCGCAGCGCGCACCTGCACCGGATGCGTGAGCTGACCGAGATCAAGCGCGCCGGCGGTCTGGTCGACGCGCTGCTCGCCGACCACGGCCTCTACCACCTGGAGGCGGACCTCCGATGGATCGAGATGACCGGTGCCCGACTGGACGCCCTGCGGAAAGAGGTGCGGCCGTGAGTGTCGTGATCGAAGCGCGCGACGTGGAGTTCTCCTTCGGTCAGACCCCCGCCCTGCGCGGCGCGAGCGTCGCCGTGGAGGCGGGCGAGATCCTCGCCGTGATGGGCCCCAGCGGCTCCGGCAAGTCCACCCTGTTGCACTGTCTGGCCGGCATCCTGGTGCCCGACTCCGGAGAGATCCTCTTCGACGGGGCGCGGGTCGACGCCATGGCCGAGACCCAGCGCAGCAGCCTGCGCCGGGACCGCTTCGGCTTCGTGTTCCAGTTCGGCCAGCTCGTTCCCGAGCTGACCGCTGTGGAGAACGTCGCGCTGCCGCTGCTGCTCAGCGGCGTACACCGCAAGCAGGCGCTCCCCAGGGCGCGAGCCTGGTTCGCGCGCCTCGGCCTGGACGGCCTGGAGCAGCGCCGCTCGGGTGAGCTCTCCGGCGGGCAGGCGCAACGCGTCGCCCTGGCCCGCGGCCTGGTCGCCGAGCCGCAGGTGCTCTTCGCCGACGAGCCGACCGGCGCGCTCGACTCGCTCACCGGGGAGCAGGTGATGGACCTGCTGGTCAGCGCCGCCCGCGAGCAGGGCACCACTGTCATCCTGGTGACCCACGAGCCCAGGATCGCGGCGTACGCCGACCGCGAGGTCATGGTCCGTGACGGGCGCGTCAACGCGCCGGACCGGATCGCCTCATGATCCGCTTCGGGCTCCGCCTCGCCGTGGCCGGCGGCCGTGAGGCGCTCACCCGCCTGATCGCCATCGCCGCCGCCGTCGCGGTCGGCAGCGGGCTGCTGCTGACCACTCTCGCCGGGGTCAACGCGGTAAACGCCCAGCTCACCCGGTACGCGTCGATGTATCCCAGTGCCTCGGCCGGCGGAACCGACCCGCTGTGGTGGTCCACCCGGCAGGACTACTTTCTTGGCAAGCAGATCATCCGGATCGACGTCGCCGCGACCGGTCCGAGTGCGCCCACCCCGGTCGGCATCCCGACCACCCCGGGTCCCGGCGAGTACTACGCCTCGCCCGCGTTGCGGGAGCTGCTGGCCGCCCACCCCTCCGACCAACTGGGCGACCGCTACCCGGGGCGCGACCTCGGTACCGTTGGACCCGCCGCGCTGACCTCGCCGGACACCCTGCTCGTCATCGCCGGCGGCGCCCCCGACCAGGTCGCCAAGCTACCCGCTGCGAAGCAGGTCACCAGCGTCGGCGACACCCCCGCCCTCCCCGAGACCACTGTGAACCTCATCCTGGGCGTCATCGCCGGTGGGCTGCTGTTCCCGGTGCTGATCTTCATCGGCACCGCCACCCGGCTCAGCGCGGCCCGCCGCGAGCAACGCTTCGCCGCGATGCGCCTGGTCGGCGCGACACCCCGGCAGATCTCGATGGTCGCCGCCGTGGAGGCGAGCGCCGCGGCGGTCGCCGGCACTGCCGTCGGCTTCGGGCTGTTCTACGCCTTCCGCGATCCGCTCGCGAGCATCCCGTTCACCGGCATGCCGTTCTTCCCCGGCGACATGTCGCTGGGCGTGCTGAACGTCCTGCTGGTGGCGCTCGGCGTACCGGCCGGGGCGGCGGTGGCCGCCCAGGTCTCGCTGCGCCGGGTACGGATCTCGCCGCTGGGCGTCACCCGGCGGGTCACCCCCCGGGCGCCGCGCGCGTACCGGCTGATCCCGGCCCTGCTCGGTGTCGCCGTGCTGGTCTTCGCCATCGGCTTCAAACCGGAAACGTCCGACGGCCAGACTGCGGTGTTCCTGCCCGGTCTGCTGCTCATCATGGCCGGTCTGGTCTTCGCCGGCCCGTGGTTGACGATGGTCGGTGCCCGGGTGATGGCCCGGTACGCCAACCGCCCGGCCACCCTCATCGCCGCGCGACGCCTCGCCGACAACCCGAAGGCCGGCTTCCGGGCGATCAGCGGCATCATGCTCGCGCTCTTCGTCACGAGCGTGTCCGTCGGCGTCATCACCACGATCGTCGCCAACCGCGGCCCGGCACCGGTCGGTTCGACCGATGCGGGCACGGTGACCACCGTCTTCGACGAGAAGGTGCCGTCGGTGCCCGACGCGCTCTTCGCCGAGCTGCGGGCGATCACCGGGGTGCGCTCCGCGACCGCCATCCGGGAAGACCCGGACATGATGAACGGTGGCGAGGGCGGGATGATCGCGTGCGCCGACCTGCCGAGCGCGTACGGCCGGTGCGCCGACGGCGCGAGCGTCATCGAGGTGCCGATGGGCCTCAGCCGTTGGCGGGAATCGGCATCGCCCGCGACGGTCTGGCCCGCCGCGTCGCTCACCCTCGACGAACTCCAGCGGCTACCCGTGGTGTCGATGGTCGTCGGCACCGACGGCTCCGCCGCCGCCATCGAGCGCACCCGCACCGTGCTGGAAGTCGCCTTCCCGACCTTCTGGGTCGGGCCGAACGTGCCCGGCGACTTCGAGTCGGACTTCGCCAACACGCTGCGCGGCTGGGAACAACTGGCCAACGTCATCATCATCGCCAGCCTCGCGCTCGGCGGGTGCAGCCTCGCGGTCAGCGTCATCGGCGGTCTCACCGAACGCCGACGCCCGTTCAGCCTGCTGCGCCTCAGCGGCGCTCCGGTGCGGGTCCTGCGTCGGGTGGTGGCGCTGGAGAGCGCCGTGCCGATGCTCGCCGTCGCCGCCGTCGCCATCGGCATGGGCCTCCTCGCCGCCCACCTGTTCCTACGGGCGCAGATGGGCTACACGCTGATCGCGCCGGAGCCACGCTTCTACGTGATCGTCGTGGTCGGGTTGGCAGCCTGCCTGGGCGTCATCGCCTCCACCCTGCCGTTGCTGGAACGCATCACCGGGCCGGAGACCGCCCGCAGCGAGTAGCCGTCAGGCCGTCGGCCCGGTGGTGGTGAGGGCGACCACCGGGCCGAGGACGAAGACAGCGGGCGGACCGACGCCCTCCCGGGCGGCGACCGCGCCGATCTCGTCCAGTCGGGCGGGTACCGATCGCTGGTCGGGCAGCCCGGCGTCCTGCACGGCCAGCACCGGGGTCTCCGGGGCGCGACCGTGCTCGATCAGCACGCTGGCAATCTTGCCGATGGTGTCGACGGCCATCAGCAGCACGACGGTGCCCCGGGCCCGGGCCAGCGCCGCCCAGTCGACGAGCGAGTCGGGGTGCCCGGGCGGCAGGTGCCCGGACACGACTGTGACGTCGTGTGCCACGCCCCGGTGCGTAACCGGCACACCCGCGAGGGCCGGGGCGGCGAGCGCGCTACTCACCCCCGGGACCACCGTCACCGGCACCCCGGCCGCCACGCAGGCCTGCACCTCCTCGTGGCCGCGCCCGAAGACGTACGGGTCACCACCCTTGAGCCGGACCACCCGGCGACCGGCGCGGGCGTGCGACACCAGGGCCTCGTTGATCGCCTCCTGGGCCATCGACGGGCCACGGGGCACCTTCGCGGCGTCGACCACCAGCACGTCGGGGCGCAGCTCGGCGAGCAGCCCCTGCGGGGCGAGTCGGTCGACCACCACGACGTCCGCCGCGTCGAGCAGCGCCTTCGCGCGTACCGTGATCAGGTCGTCGGGCCCCGGGCCGCCGCCGACCACGGCGACCGAGCCGTGGTCATGGTCGTGGTGGTCGTGCCCGTGGTGGTGGTGGCCGACCGGGTCATCGGGGTGGTCGTGCGGGCGTTGCGGGCGACCCACCTTGTCGGCGAAGCCGGGCATCAACACCCGGTACGCGCAGGTGTCGCAGTTCATCCGGATGTCCCCGCCCAGCGCCTCGGCGTAGCGCTCCAGGACGAGGTCGGCGAGGGCGTCACAGTCGCCGATCACCTCGGCGACGCGGACGTCCAGGTCGGGGTGGGCGGCGGCGAACTCCGCCGACTGGGCGACGATCCGGTCCGGCAGCACCCCGGCGAACAGGAAGTAGGGCGCCACCACGATCCGGCGCGCGCCGAGGCGGCGCAGCCGTTCCAGCACGGCCGGCACCGACGGCTGGGCGAGGGAGATGAACCCCGGCTCCACGCCCGCGTAGCCGCGCCCCTCCCAGAGCAGCCGGGCGACCTTGGCGACCTCGGCGTTGGCGTCCGGGTCGGTGGACCCCCGCCCGATCAACGCCACCCACGTGCCGGCCCGGTCGGCACCGGGCAGCTCCGTGTCGGCCCGGTCGGCACCGGGCAGCTCCGTGCCGGCCCGGTCGGCACCGGCCAGTGCGGCGTCGATGCGCTGTTCGAGGGCTTCGTGCAGCAGCGGGTGGGGGCCGAGCGGGCGGCCGTAGCGGTAGCTGAGCCCGGGGTGGCGCTGCTGTTCCCGGGCCATCGCGGCGGGGATGTCGCCCTTGCCGTGACCGGCGCCGGTGAGCACCAGTGGGAGCGCCACCAGCGCCCGGTGCCCACTGGCGACGAGCGCGCCGACCGCGTCGGTCAGCGGTGGGCGGGACAGCTCGATGAAGCCGCCCTCGACGTCGCCGATGTCCCCGCGACCGCGGACCCGCTCGACGAGAGCGGCGAACTGCTCGACCCCGGCCGCGCTGCGCGTGCCGTGCCCGACGATGACCAATCCGGTCATGACTTCTCCTCGACGTAGAGCAGGGCGTTGAGGGCGGCCGCGGCGACCGCCGAGCCACCCTTCTCCCCCACGTTGGACACTGCGGGCAGGCCGCTGGCCCGTAGCGCCGCCTTCGACTCGGCGGCGCCCACGAAGCCGACCGGCAGGCCGACGACGAGCGCCGGTGCGGCGTCCACTGTGAGCAGTTCGACGAGCGCGGTGGGCGCGCAGCCGACCACCCAGACCGCTCCGGTTCCGACCCGGTCCAGTGCGATCCGCACGGCCGCCGCCGAGCGGGTGATGCCGGCCGAGCGGCCCAGGGCGGCGGCGGCCGGCTCGGCGACCGGACAGACCAGTTCCAGGCCGGCCCGGGTGATGCCGGCGGCGACCATCGCCACGTCGGTGACCACCGGCGCCCCGGCGCGCAGCGCGGCCAGCCCCGCTTCCAGGGCGACCTCGTCGCAGACCAGCTCGTCGACGTACGCGAGGTCGGCGCTGGCGTGCACCACCCGCTCGGTCACGGCGCGGCTCAGCGGCGGCAGGTGCGTCAGGTCGACGCGCTCGCGCAGGATGCGGTACGACTCGGCCTCGATGGGGTGCACGACCCGGCTCATCGGGCTCCTTCACAGGGGTCGGGCTCGACGACGCGGATGGCGTCGACCGGGCAGATCTCCAGGCACTCCAGGCAGCCGGTGCACCGGTCGGCGCGGACGGTGAGGCCACCGGCGACGGGTCGGATCGCGTGCGTCGGGCAGGTGAGCAGGCAGGCGCCGCAGCCCTGGCAGGCGTCGATGGTCACGAGCGCCACCGGTACCCCCGGGGTGTGACCATCCGGCCGGCGACCAGCCGGGTGTCGCTGCTGCCGACGACCACCACGCTGTACATGTCGACGACGGCCGGGTCGAGCGTGGCCACTGTGGCGAGGTGCACCCGTTCGCCGGGGCGGCTGGCGTTGCGCACCACGCCCACCGGGGTGTCCGGTGGACGGTGCGCGGCGAGGATGTCGAGTGCCTTGCCGAGCTGCCAGTCGCGGGCCCGGCTGCGCGGGTTGTAGAAGAGGGTCACGAAGTCACCCTCGGCGGCGGCGGTCACCCGCCGCTCGATGACGTCCCACGGGGTGTGCAGATCGGACAGGCTCAGGTAGGCGTGGTCGTGGCCGAGCGGCGCGCCGAGCAGCGCCCCGGCAGCGAGGGCGGCGGTCACGCCGGGCACGCCCACCACGTCGATGCGCTCGTCGGCGTACTCCAGGGCCGGGCTGGCCATCGCGTACACCCCGGCGTCGCCGGAGCCGATCAGCGCGACCGCCCGGCCGGCGGCGGCCTCGGCGACGGCGGCGCGCGCCCGCGCCTCCTCCGCGCCAAGCCCGCTGGAGAGCACCCGGGTGCCGGGGCGGAGCACGTCGCGGACCTGCTCGAGGTACTGGTCGAGGCCGACCACCACGGCGGCGCGACGCAGCTCGGCCACCGCGCGCGGGGTGCGCAGGTCGGTGGCACCCGGCCCGAGGCCGACGACGGCCAGCCGGCCGCGGGGCGCGTGCCGGGCCACCGCCACTGTGGCCATCGCCGTCGCGGTCTTGCCCACCAGCAGCGTCGCCTCGTCGGCCCGGCCGTCCGGGCCGAGCAGGGCCGCGGCCTCCGCCACGCTCGGCGTGCCGACGGCGGCCCGGACCACCTCGCTGGGGTGCGGCACGTCGACCGCCGCCAGCCGCGTCGCCGGCCAGGTCACCAGGGGTACGCCGAGCGCGTCGGCGGTGCTGCGGATGCCCGCCTCGTCGGCCTTGATGTCGGCGGTGGCCAGGCAGCGCAGGCTCGCCGGGTCGAGTCCGGCGTCGGCCAGCGCCCGGTGCAGCAGTTCCGCCACCTCGGCGGCGGGTACGCCCCGACTCGCGCCCACGCCGGCGACCAGCGACGGCGGCCGCAGCACTGCGGTCCGCTCGTCGGGTGGCACCACGCGATCGGTGACCAGCAGCCGGTACCCGTCGTCCGTCGGGTCCTCGGCGGCGGCGCGCACGTTCGGGGGCAGGGCGGGCAGCGGCCAGTCGGCGTCGGCGATCAGCCGGACCGGCTCGCCGTCCAGGATGGCCCGGGACACGGCGGCGACGGCACCCTGGACGGGCCAGCCGAGGGTGTCCAACCCTGGCAGGTCGACAGCGTCGGTGGCGGTGGTGATGACCGGTCGGGCGTCCAGCAGGGCGGCGACCTGCTCGGCGAGGGCGTTGGCCCCGCCGGCGTGCCCGCCGAGCAGCGCCACGGCGTGGCGGGCCGCCTCGTCGACGACCACCACTGCCGGGTCGGTGCGCTTGTCGTCGAGCAGCGGCGCGACGATCCGCACCACCGCCCCGGTGGCCAGGAACGCGATCACCGCGTCACAGTCGGCCCAGGCGGTCCGCAGCGCGTCGGCGACGGTCTCCCCCTCGACCAGCCGGGCGTGCGGCCAGGCGGCGGTCACTGTGTCGGCGTGCCGGCGGCCGGCGGCGGTGGCCGCCACCAGGCCGATCCGGGCGGGCGGGTTCTGGTCGGTCACTGGCGCTCCCCGGTGAGGACGACCACCGGGTTGGTGGCCGCGAGGCGGATCGACCCGCCGGGCAGGTCGGCGAGGCGGGCGGCGGAGAGCTGGCTGCCCTCGACCGTGTAGCCGGCGGCGCGCAGGAGACCCACGGCGGGTGCGACCCGGTCCAGTGCGGCCAGGGTGAGCACCACCCGCTCGGGTTGACGGGCCAGCACGGCGGGGAGGACGTCGACGCCGCCACCGCCGACGAAGACCGCGTCGGGCTCGGGGAGGTCGGCCAGCGCCGCCGGGGCGCGACCGGTGACCAGCCGGACGTGCACGGCGTGCGCGGCGGCGTTGGCCCGGATGGTCGCGCCGGCCTCGGGGTCCTGTTCGACGGCGAGGACGGCCGCGCCGAGGAGCGCGCACTCGATGCCGACCGAGCCGCTGCCCGCGCCGACGTCCCAGATCAGCCGGCCCAGTCGGGGGCGCAGCCGGGCGACGACGAGGGCGCGCACCTCCGACTTTGTGATCATGGAGTCGCGGTGGGCGTACCGGTCCTCCGGCAGCGCCCAGCCGCCGGACGGTGCGGCGGCGGGTTGGTTGTCGGCGCGCATCCCGCCGGGTGCGACCCGATCGGGCGCGGCGTCGGTGGGCGCGGCGTCGCTGGGCACGGCGTCGCTGGGCACGGCGTCGCTGGGCGCGGCGGGTGCCCCGTCGGCGAGGCTGAGCAGGACGTGCGGCTCGGCCCAGGTCTCGGTGGCGGCCTGCTCCGGGGTCACCGCGCGGATCCGTTCGGCGGCGGCGCCCAGGTGCTCGGCGACCAGCAGGCGCCGGGACCAGCCGATCAGGCCGGCGCCCAGCTCGGCCGCACCGGCGCCGGGCGCGGTGAGCACCGCGACCAACGGCAGCGCCCGGCAGGCGTTCACTGCGGCTCGGGGGTCGCGCCCGTGCGCGGTGACCACTGCGGCACCGTCCCAGGGCAGTCCGGCGCGGGCGAACGCGGCGGCCACACTGGACACCGCCGGCACCACCCGCAGTGGCAGTCCGGCCGCGCGCAGCCGCCGGACGATGCCGAACAGACCGGGATCGCCGCTGGCCAGCACCACGGCCGGCACTCCGGCGTCGACGGCCTCGGCGAGGCGCCGTAGGGCGGGGGCGAGCGGCCCGAGGACGATGGTGTCCGCGCCAGCCGGTACGGGCACCGCGGCCAGGTGCCGGGCGGCCCCGACCACCAGCCCGGCGGTGGCCAGCACCGGGGCGAGCGCGGGGTGCGGCGGCGCGCCCGCCGCGTCCAGCCCGACCACCGTCACGGCGGTCACGGGCGCCGCCGATGCCATCGGCGTCATCGGGGCCACCGGCCGGACGAGGCGACGACGTGCGCTCCGGCGAAGTCGACCATCGCCACGTCCACCGTTACCGTCGGCCCGGCGAAGCGCCGCAGCACCTGGCGGACCCGCTGGCAGAGCAGGTCGCCGGCCGGGGCGAGCAGCCCGGCGGCCTCCCACAGCTCGTACGCGTGCCGCCCGGTGTTCGCCTCGGTCACGGCGGCGACCAGCGACGGGTCACCGCCGGCCTCGGCGGTCACCGCGCCGAGCAGGGAAAGGTCCACAGTGGAGCGGGTGTAGTGGGTCATCAGGATGCCGGCCGCGAGTTTGGCGAGCTTGCCAGCCATGCCGACGAATACCACTCCGGTCATCGCGTCACCGACGGCGGCGGTCACGGCCGCCCCGGTGAAGTCGCCGACCTCGACGAAACAGACCTCGGGCAGGTCGGGCAGGAGTGCGCGGGCGGCCCGCTCGGTACGCCCACCGGTGCACAGCACCACTGTCGGCTCACCCTGGGCGGCCATCACGTGTACGGCCTGCACGACGCTGGCCCGCCACGACGCGGTGGAGAACGGGCGGACGATCCCGGTGGTGCCGAGGATCGAGATGCCGCCCAGGATGCCGAGGCGACGGTTGGTGGTCTTGCGGGCCATGATCTCGCCCCGGGGCACGCTGATCACCACGCGGACACCGACCTCGCTGAGGTCGACCACCTCGGCCACCGCCTCACCGATCATCCGGCGGGGGGTGTCGTTGATCGCCGGGCCGCCGACCGCGAGCCCGAGGCCGGGCTTGGTGACCGTGCCGACGCCGGCACCACCGGCCAGCCGCAGGCCGGGCACGTCGGTCCAGTCCACCGTGGCGGTCAGCTCGGCGCCGTGGGTGACGTCCGGGTCGTCCCCGGCGTCCTTGACCACCACCGCCTCGGCCCGGACCGGTGGGGTGCCGGTCACCTCGCAGCGCTCCACCGGGAAGCGCACCCGGCGCCCGGCGGGCAGCCCGATCTCCACCTCCTGCTGGGTGGTGCCGGTGACCAACGCGGTGACCGCGGCCTTGGCCGCCGCCGTCGCGCACGCGCCGGTGGTCCAGCCGGTGCGCAGCGCGGTAGGCCGGACCTTCGCGGTGCGCGGCAGGTCCGGCTCGCGCAGCGGCGGCTCGGCGTACGTCATGGTGTGGCGTTCCCCCCGGTGCGGGCGCTGGCCTGACGGCGCAGCTCGGCGCGGGCGGCCGGCTCCGCTCGCCGGAAGGTGTGGAAGTGCCCGGGGTGGTAGAGGTGCGAGCGGGTGCCCTCGGCGGCGAGGGCCGGCCCGACCAGGAAGAGGGTGTGCTTCCACAGCTTGTGCTGCTTGACAGTCGCCTCCAGGGTGCCGACCGTGCAGCGCACCACCAGTTCGTCGGGCCAGGTCGCCTGGTACGCCACCACGGCCGGGGTGTCGTCCGGGTAGCCGCCGGCCAGCAGCTCGGCCTGCACCTGCCCGGAGCGGGCGGCGGAGAGGAACAGCGCCATTGTGGTGCCGTGCCGGGCGAAGTCGCGGACCCGTTCGCCGGGCGGCATCGGGGTCTTGCCGCCTTCGAGGCGGGTGAGGATGACCGACTGGGCCACCTCGGGCACTGTCAGCTCCCGTCCGACGATCGCCGCGACGGCGGTGAACGAGGACACCCCGGGCACGATCTCGACGGCCAGGCCGAGCGCCCGGCACACGTCCAGTTGCTCCTGCACCGCGCCCCACAGCGCCGGGTCTCCGGAGTGGATCCGGGCCACTGTCAGCCCCTGTTCGGCGGCGCGCTGGTAGAGCGGCAGCACCCCCTCGATGGGTAGCTGCGACGAGTCGACGATCTCCGCGTCGGGGCGCGCGTGCTCGAGCACGTCGGCGTGCACCAGGCTGGCCGCCCAGATGACGATGTCCGCATCGGCGATGACCCGGGCAGCCCGCAGTGTCAGCAGATCCGCCGCCCCCGGGCCGGCTCCGACGAACCACACAGTGCCGTCGCTGGTCACAGCTTTCCTCCTCGGTGCTCGCGGCGGGCCGGAACCAGCAGCGTCGACAGGTAGGGCAGGTCGTGCTCGGTGTCGTCGACCGGCCCGACGCGTTCGCCGGGCAGCCCCAGGCTGCGTCCGAGTACCGCGTCGGCGAGGCGGCCCTGCCGGCGCAGCTCGGCGAGCAGCTCCGGGTGCCGCCGCCAGCCCTTGTAGGCGACCACGGTGCCCGGCCCGGCGAGGGCGTCGGCGAAGAGCGCCAGGCCCGCAGTGGCCGGCAGCAGGGTGAGCGGTTCGCGTCCCTCGCAGAGCGGGGTGCCGCTGCGGGCCGCCAACTCCTGCATGGCGGTGATGCCGGGGACTGTCGCCACCCGCACCGTGGGGCGCAGCGCGCGGACGCTCTGGGCCAGGTAACCGAAGGTGGAGTAGACGTTGGGGTCGCCGATGGTGGCGAACGCGAGGGACCGCGCGCCCGCGTCGATCGCCTCGACCACTACCCGGGCGGCGTCGTCCCAGGCCACCGCCCGGCGCGCGGTGACTCCACCCCGGTCGTCGAGCGCGAACGGCAGCCGGCGCAGCCGGTCCGCCGCGACGTGGGAGCGCACTGTCGCCTCGGCCCGCCCGGGGTCCGCGTCCGGCGGCGTCGGACCGGCGGTCGCGGTGGGCGCCACCCGGTCCGCCATCACGGGTACGAAGACCAGGTCGGCCTCGCGCAGCAGACGCACCGCCTTGACGGTGAGCAGTTCCGGGTCGCCCGGGCCGACGCCGACCCCGGTGAGCGTGGCGTCGGCGTTCATCGGCACGCCTCGACCAGTCGACGGGCCGCCTCCGGGTGGCCGGCCCAGTGGGTGTGCAGGTAGGAGGCGTGCACCCGGCCGGCGACGAAGCCGTGCTCGGTGTCGTTCCAGCGCCACGCCGGCGCGTCGCCGTGCCCCGGGTCGGTGGTGGTGCGGTGGAACTCGTGGCCGCGTACCGGCTCGCCGGCGCGCGCCACCGGGGAGTCGGTGACGGCCACCGCCTCCCGGTAGCCGAGGGTGAGCCGGTCGGTCATCCGGGCGGTCAGGTCCAGTCGACCGCACATCGGCAGGCCGTCCAGGGACCGCCCGAGGTAGAGCAGCCCGGCGCACTCGGCCACGACCGGCCCGTCGAAGTCGGCCAGTTCGGCACGGAGCGCCGTGTTGCCGGCCAACGTCTGGGCGTACGCCTCGGGGAAGCCGCCTCCGATCACCACCGCCCGGGTGCCGGTGGGCAGCGCCGGGTCGCGCAGCGGGTCGACGGTGACGACCTCCGCGCCGGCCGCGGCGAGCAGTTCGGCGGTCTCCGCGTACGAGAAGGTGAAGGCCGGACCACCGGCGAGGGCGACCCGTGGTCGCTCGACGCCGGCCGGCCCGCCGACGGCGGCGACCGGGTCCCACGCCGGGGTGGTCAGTGGCGGGGCGGTCCGGGCCAGGTCGAGCACGGCGTCGAGGTCCACCGTGGCCTCGACCAGTTCGGCGAGCGCGGTGACGATCGCTACGGATTCGGGTGCCCGCTCGGCGACCGGCACCAACCCGAGGTGCCGGGCCGGCGCGGCTACCTCGGCGGCGCGGGTGACCGCCCCGAGCACCGGCACGCCCACCTCGGCGAGGGCGTCGCGCAGCAGCGTCTCGTGCCGGGGTGAGCCGACCCGGTTGAGGATCACCCCGCCGATCCGCACCGCCCTGTCGAACGCGGCCATGCCGAGGGTGAGCGCGGCGGCCGACCGGCCCTGCGCTGTGGTGTCCAGCACCAGCAGCACGGGTGCCTCGATCACCCGGGCGACGTGCGCGGTGGACGCGTAGTCGCGGCGGCCCACCGCCCCGTCGTGCAGGCCCATGACGCCCTCGACCACGGCGATGTCGGCGGGAGTGGGGACGCTCGCGCCGTGTCGCAGCAGGGGCGCGATCCGGTCGGCGCCGACCAGAAACGGGTCGAGGTTGCGCCCGGGTCGCCCGGCGGCGAGGGCGTGGTAGCCGGGGTCGATGTAGTCGGGGCCGACCTTGTGCGGGCTGACCGTCAGGCCCCGACGGCGCAGCGCGGCGAGCAGTCCGGTGGCCACTGTGGTCTTGCCGTGGCCGCTGGCCGGGGCGGCGACCACCACCCGGGGCAGCGCCCAGTGCTCGCTCACCACTCGATGCCCTTCTGGCCCTTCTGGCCGGCGTCCATCGGGTGCTTGACCTTTGTCAGCTCGGCGACCAGGTCGGCGGCGGCGACCAGGCGGGGGTCGGCGTCCCGACCGGTGATCACGACGTGTTGGAAGCCGGGACGGTCGGCCAGGGTGGCGACCACCTCGTCGACGTCCACCCAGCCCCACTTCATCGGGTAGGTGAACTCGTCCAGCACGTACAGCCCGTACCGCTCGGCGGCCAGGTCGCGCTGGATCTGCCGCCAGCCCTCCAGGGCGTCGGCGGCGTGGTCGGCGTCGCCGCCGCGCTGGATCCAGGACCAGCCCTCGCCCATCTTGTGCCAGGCCACCGGTGCGCCCTGGCCGGTGCGCTCGTGCACCTCAGCGAGCGCCCGGAAGGCGTTCTCCTCCCCCACCCGCCACTTGGCGCTCTTGACGAACTGGAACACCCCGACCGGCAGCCCGGCCGTCCAGGCCCGCAACGCCAGCCCGAAGGCCGCCGTCGACTTCCCCTTCATCTGTCCGGTGTGCACGATCAGCAGTGGTCGGTGCCGCCGCTGCCGGGTGGTCAACCCGTCAGCGGGCACGTTGCTCGGCTGTCCCTGCGGCATCAGGCAACGCTCCTGTCGGGCGTGAGGGTGGTGCCGGTCGAGATCTTGGAAGGAAGCCGCCCTTCCAGGGGCCGTTTCGTTCCAAGATCTCCTCGGGCGGGGGCGTGGGTTAGGTCTTCTAGTTGGTGACGGGGGGCTTTTAGCTGGGTGGCCAGGCGGTTCGCCAGGTGCAGGCGGATCGGGCCGGATTCGCAATCCACAACGACGCAGGGGGCGTTCGTCGCGACCAGGACCTGTGCGGCTGCTGCCGCGCGGTCGAGCGGGCGGGTGCCGGCGGTGGCCCGGCCGTCGGTGACGATGAGGACCAGCGGGCGGCGCTTCGGGTCGCGCAGGCGCTCCACCCGCAACAGGTCCGCGGCGGCGAGCAGGCCCTCGGCCAGCGGCGTACGCCCGCCGGTGGGCAACTCGGCCAGCCGGGTCGAGGCGGCCAGCACCGACGAGGTCGCCGGCAGCAGGGTCCGGGCACCGGCACCCCGGAACGCGATCACGGCGACCTTGTCCCGCCGCTGGTACGCGTCGGTGAGCAGGGCGAGCACCGCGTCCTTCACCGTGGCCATCCGCTGCCGGGCGCCCATCGAGCCGCTCGCATCCACCACGAACAGCACCAGGTTGCCCTCGCGCCCCTCGCGAACCGCCTCGCGGACGTCGTCCCGGCGCAGTCGCAGCGGACCGGTGAGCCGGCCCCGGGCCGCCTGGTGCGGCGCGGCGGCGCGGATCGTGGCCGGCAGGTGCAGTGCGCCGACCCGGCCCGCCGGCACCCTTGCCCCGGTGGTGCGGCCCCGCCCGGTGCGGGCCCGCGACCGTCGGCCCGGCACCCCGTCTCCCAGGCCCGGCGCGGTGAGCACCCGCGCCTTCAGCCCACCCCGGGGTACGGCCACCGGCTGCGAGCTTCCGCCGCCCCGGGTCGCATCGTCGTCACCCGCCCCCGATTCCCGGCCACCGCGCGGGCGCGCGTCCCGGCCGTCACCACCCCGATCGTCCGCCGAGCGCTGCGACCAGCCGTCGTCGTCGCCCCGCTCGCCCGTCGGGTGCTGCGGCCAGCCGTCGGCACGGTCCGGCCCGTCGGCACGCCCGTCCGGGCCGGTGCCGTCCCGTGCCGTCGAGTGCCCGACCGACTCGGGTTCGCCCTGGTCGGCGCCATCGCCACTGCCCTGCGGGCCACTGCCGGCCGGGCCGCCCCCGTTCGGGCCGCCCCCGTTCGGGCCGCCACCGCCGGCCGGGCCGCCACCCTCCGGGCCGCCGCCGTCCGGACCACGATCCTCGGGGCCGCCGTCGGGGCCGTCGTCGTCCGGGTCGTCGGGGTGGGCGTCCTGGGCGCGCTGCAACGCCTCGTCGAGGCGCTTCTCGTCCAATCCCGGGGTGTCGAACGGGTCGCGGCGGCGGCGGTGCGGCAGGGCCAACCGGGCGGCTACCCGGACATCGTCGATGGTGACCCGGTCCCGGCCGTGCCAGGCAGCGTGGGCGAGGGCGGTACGGGCGGTGACGATGTCGGCCCGCATCCCGTCCACGTCGAACGCCGCACACACCTCGGCGATCTGCCGCAACGCGGCATCCGGCAGTCGTACCCCGGGAAGTCGGCGGCGGGCGGCGGCCACCTGGCCGGCGATCTCCGCGTCGGCGTCCGCCCAGCGGGCGGCGAAGCCGACCGGGTCCGCGTCGGCGGCCAGCCGGCGGCGGACCACCTCGACCCGAATCTCCGGGTCCCTGCTGGCGCCCACCTCCACTGTCAGCCCGAACCGGTCGAGCAACTGCGGGCGCAGCTCGCCCTCCTCCGGGTTCATTGTGCCGACCAACAGGAACCGGGCCGCGTGGCTGACCGAGACGCCCTCCCGCTCCACGTGGCTGCGCCCCATCGCCGCGGCGTCGAGCAGCAGGTCGACGAGGTGGTCGTGCAGCAGGTTGACCTCGTCGACGTAGAGCACCCCCCGGTGCGCGGCGGCCAGCAGGCCCGGCTCGAAGGCGCGTACCCCCTCGCCGAGTGCCTTCTCCAGATCGAGTGCCCCGACCACCCGGTCCTCGGCGGCGCCCACCGGCAGCTCGACGAGACGGGCCGGGCGGGTCTCGGCGGCGGCGTCGGCCGGGTGCGGGCCGTCCGGGCAGGCCGGGTCGGGTTCGGCCGGGTCACAGCCGAAGCGGCAGCCGGCCACCCGGCGCACCGGGGGAAGCAGAGCGGCGAGGGCCCGGACGGCTGTGGACTTGGCGGTCCCCTTCTCACCGCGCACCAGCACCCCGCCGATCGCCGGGGACACCGCGTTGAGCAGCAACGCCAGCCGCATGTCGGCCATACCGAGCACCGCACTGAACGGGTAGATCGTGGTCATGGTCATGCCCGGTCCTCCAGGTCGCCCTCGCTGGCCAGGTACGTGTCGCGCAGCCGGTCGAGGGTGGCCGGTTCCGGCTTGGCCCACAGCCCCCGGTCGGCGGCCTCCAACAGCCGCTCGGTGATGCCGCGCAGCGCCCACGGGTTGGACTGCTCCAGGAACTCCCGGGTGGTCTCGTCGAAGAGGTACGCGGCGGCCAGGTGCTCGTACATCCAGTCGTCGACGACCCCGGCGGTGGCGTCGTAGCCGAACAGGTAGTCCACTGTGGCCGCCAGCTCGAACGCGCCCTTGTAGCCGTGCCGGCGCATCGCGGCGATCCACTTCGGGTTGACCACCCGGGCCCGGAACACCCGCCGGGTCTCCTCACCCAGCGTGCGGGTGCGCACGTCGTGCGGCATCGCCGAGTCACCCACGTACGCCTGCGGTGACGTGCCGGTGAGGTGGCGGACCATCGCCACCATCCCGCCGTGGTACTGGAAGTAGTCGTCGGAGTCGACGATGTCGTGCTCGCGAGTGTCCTGGTTCTTCACCGCCACCGCGATCCGGGCGAAGGAACGCTCCATGTCGGCGCGCGCCTCCCGCCCGTCCAGGCCCCGGCCGTACGCGTAGCCGCCCCACACCGCGTACACCTCGGCCAAATCGGCGTCGCTGCGCCAGGTCCGGGCGTCGATCAGGGGAAGGAGCCCCGCGCCGTACGCGCCGGGCTTGGAGCCGAAGATCCGGGCGGTGGCCCGCCGCTCGTCGCCGTGCTCGGCGAGGTCGGCGGCGACGTGCGCCCGCAGGTAGTTCTCCTCGTCCGGCTCGTCGAGGGCGGCGACCCGCCGGACGGCGTCGTCGAGCAGCGCCACGACGTGCGGGAACGCGTCGCGGAAGAAACCGGAGATGCGCACTGTGACGTCGACGCGGGGCCGGCCCAGCTCGGCGGTCGGCACCACCTCGATGCCGGTGACCCGCCGGGACCGGTCGTCCCAGACCGGTCGGCAGCCCAGCAGCGCGAGCACCTCGGCGATGTCGTCGCCCTGGGTGCGCATGGCGCTGGTGCCCCAGACGGTCAACCCCACCGAGCGGGGGTACCCGCCGGTGTCGGCGAGGTGCCGGGCCAGCAGCGAGTCGGCGAGGGCCACGCCGACGTCCCAGGCGTTGCGGCTCGGGATGGCCTTCGGGTCGACGGAGTAGAAGTTGCGGCCGGTGGGCAGCACGTTGACCAGGCCCCGGGTGGGTGAGCCGGACGGGCCGGGCGGCACGAACCTCCCGTCCAGCGCGCCGAGCGTGTGGGTCAGCTCGTCGGTGGTCCGGTCCAGTCGGGGCACCAGCTCGGTGGCGGCGAAGTGCAGCACCGCGGCCACGTCCGGAATCGACCGACCGGTCACCTCCGTCACCACGGCGTCGACAGTGTCCACGGCCCAGCCCAGCGTCTCCATGCCAACGACCAGCCGTCGCGCGAGGGCCTCGATCAGGTCGATCGCGTCGGCGGCGGTGCCGGCCGGCCCCTCCACCACGTCGGTCAGCGCCGCGGGCAGCGCCAGCCGCTGTCCCGGCGACGCGAGCAGTTCCTGCTCGTCAAGCCCGTATGCGACGGCGAGGGCCTGGCGCAGGCCGGGCAGGGCCCGGGCGCCGCCCCAGATCTGCGGGGCGCGCAACACCGCCAGGACCAGGTTGACCCGGGGCTCGCCGGTGGGCGCGTCGGCGAGGATGTGCAGGCCGTCGCGGATCTGCACGTCCTTGACCTCGCACAGGTACCCGTCGAGGTGCAGCACGAAGTCGTCGAAGTCGTCCGCGTCCGGCATGGCCTCGGCGTGCAGGTCGTGGTGCAGCTCGGCGGCGCGCACCAGGTCCCAGATCTGGGCGCGCACGGTGGGTACCTTGGCCGGGTCGAGGGCCTGCACTGTCGCGTACTCGTCGAGCAGTTGCTCCAGTTTGGCCAGGTCGCCGTAGGTCTCGGCGCGGGCCATCGGCGGGACCAGGTGGTCGACGACCACGGCGTGCGCCCGCCGTTTGGCCTGGGTGCCCTCGCCGGGGTCGTTGACGATGAACGGGTACACCAGCGGCAGGTCGCCGAGGACCGCGTCGGGCGCGCAGTCGGCGGCCAGGCCGAGGCCCTTGCCGGGCAGCCACTCCAGGGTGCCGTGCTTGCCCAGGTGCACCACGGCGTCCGCGCCGAAGCCGCCGTCCACGACGGGCGCTGTCAGCCAGCGGTACGCGGCCAGGTAGTGGTGGCTGGGCGGCAGGTCCGGGTCGTGGTAGATGGCGATGGGGTTCTCCCCGAAACCGCGAGGCGGCTGGATCAGCAGCACCACGTTGCCGAAGCGCAGCCCGGCGAGCACGATGTCGCCGCCCTCGGTGTACAGCTCGCCCGGCGGCTCACCCCAGTGCTCCCGCATCCGCTCGCGCAGCTCGGCCGGGACCTGGTCGAACCAACGCCGGTACGTCGGCCCCGGTATCCGGGCCTCGGCGGCGGCCAACTGCTCCGGGGTGAGCCACTCCACGTCGTGACCACCGGCGGCGATCAACGCGTGGATCAGCGCGTCGCCGTCGTCGGGCGGTGGCGTGTCACCCAGGTCGTAGCCGGCCTCGGCCAGCGCGGCGAACAGCCGGACCGCCGAGGCCGGGGTGTCCAACCCGACGGCGTTACCGACCCGGGAGTGCTTGGTGGGGTACGAGCTGAGCACCACGGCGACCCGCTTGTCGGCCTGCGGCACGTACCGCAGTCGGGCGTGGCGCACCGCGATCCCGGCGACCCGGGCGGCCCGCTCGGCGTCGGCGGCGTAGACCGACAGCCCGTCGGCGTCGATCTGCTTGAACGAGAACGGCACTGTGACGATCCGGCCGTCGAACTCGGGGATGGCCACCTGCATGGCGGCGTCCAGCGGGGACAGCCCGGCGTCGCTGTCGGCCCACTGCGCGCGGGTGCTGGTGAGGCAGAGTGCCTGGATGACCGGCACGTCCAGGGCGGCCAGCGCACCGACGTCCCAGGCGTCCTCGTCGCCGCCACCGGAGGCGTCAGCGGCGACCGCACCGCCGGCCGCGAGGACCGTGACCAACAGCGCGTCACAGCGGGCGAAGAGTCCGAGAGGGCCGGCACCCGCGGTCAGGCCGCGCAGCGAGCCGCAGAAGATCGGCAGGGGGTTGCCGCCGGCTTTGTGGACCGCGTCCGCGAGCACGTCGACGAAGTCGGTGTTGCCGGCGAGCGCGTGCGCCCGGTAGAAGACGATCCCCACTGTGGGCCGGTCCGGGTCGGCGGGGCGGTCGCCGTGCACGCCGTACGCCGGGGTGGGCGCGGGCGGGGCGAACCCCTCGCCGGTGAGCAGCACCGTGTCGGACAGGAACCGGGCCAACTGCCCCAGGTTGTCAGGGCCGCCCTCCACCAGGTAGGCCAGTGCCTGGGTGACGACCCCGGACGGCACTGTGGAGACGGCCATCAGCTCCGCGTCGGGTAGCGCCTCACCGCCGAGCACGACCGTCGGCACGCCGCTGGCGAGCACCGCGGCGAGGCCGTCCGACCAGGCCTGCCGACCGCCGAGCAGCCGTACGACGACGAGGGCGACCCCGTCGAGCAGGGCGGACACCTCCTCGACGGTGACCCGCGCGGGGTTGGCCAACCGGTAGTCGGCGCCGCTGGCGCGGGCGGCCAGCAGGTCGGTGTCGGCGGTGGACAGCAGCAGGATGCGCACGGTTGGCTCCGGGAAGTGACGCCCTGGGCGCCGAGGGGGCGACCGGGACGATGCGGATGGGTACGGCGTCAGCCGGTACGACGGCCCCGGCGAACGGCGCATCGACGCGGGCGTCGGGGCCGGTCAGCGGCGGGCGCTCGGCTCAGCGGTACCGGAAGCCAGCGGCCTGGCGCACGCCGCAGCGGCCGGCCCGAGGCGTGCGGGCGCGACCGGTTCCGGGCGCGGTGCGGCGCCCTGCACACAGGTCATGACGATGCTCGTCGATGAATGAGACGCCGTGCGTCATCGGGTCCTCCTCGGGTGTCCACGCCCTGGGGTACGTCCCGACGGCCGAAGTATCCTGGCTTCCGGATCGACGCTCTCCCCCGGCCTTCCAACCGCAGACACACGGCCGTGACTCACGAGGGGGGATCGCTCCCCGGTGACAGTGGCGGGACCGCGTCGGATTCACACCGACTTCCTTCACTGCCGTCAGGCCGCGAATGCTGCCACACCGCCGCGCCGCCGGTCAACGCCGGTCCGGCTCGACCAGGCGCACGGAACTCATCGAGATTCAGCGATTGGTGCGAGCGCGAGTCCGCGCGCCGCAATGCCCCAGATCAATGCTCGACATCCTTTGCTCTGCTTACCTATGTGCACCACACACGGAGCGTCACCGGTGCGTATAGGTAAGCAGAGCAAAGGGAGGTTGCACCTACCCTGGCCTGCGCCGATCGTCCGGCGGCGTGTTGCCGGCCGACACCCTCACATAGGATCGGCGATTGCCACACCAGTGCCCGTGATCAATCTCGGAGGTCGATCACCATGGTCGCCCCGCAGTTCCACCACCTCGCCGGTCGGGTCTGGCTCTGTCCGGGCGATCCGGACCCGGAGGCGGTCCAGGCCGGCGTCGCCGTCGTCGCCGACGAACGCGGCAGTGTGATGATCGACGCCGGGCAGAGCCCCGCGCACGCCGGCGACATCCAGGCCGCGCTGGCCGCCGCCGGGCTACCGGAGCCGCGCTGGCTGGTCTACACCCACCATCACTGGGACCACGTGTGGGGCGCCTGCGCCTGGCCCGGGGTGGAGATCGTCGGGCACGAGACGGCCGTGTCGCTGCTGCGCGCCGAGGCCACCCGGCCGTGGAGCCACCACTACCTGCAGGAGCAGGTACGCGCCGATCCCCGCCTCCGCCCGAGCTTTCGGGCACGCGCGCGCGCCATGGCGTCCTGGGAGGGCTTCGCCATCCTGCCGCCGACCCGGACCTTCACCGACGTGGACGAGCTGCCGGTCGGGGTCCGGCTACGCCACGTCGGCGGGGGGCACGCGCCGGATTCGACAGTGGTGCTGGTGCCCGACTCGGGGGTCATGCTTCTGGGCGACTGCTTCTACCCGCCGCCGGCACATCTGCGCCGGCCGGAGGACGGCCTCGATCTCGACCTGGTCCGGCGGCTGCTGGACGACACCTACCACTGGTACGTCTCCAGTCACGCCGAGCCGATGACGCTCGAGCAGGCCCGCTCAGCCGTCGAGGCTGCCTGAGCGGACGAGCCTCAGCGGGCGTGGCGTTCCGGGTGGGCGCGGCTCCAGGTCCGCATCCGTTCCGGGTAGCCGGTGCGCGCCGCCTCGTAGAGCGGCACCGCGTGCTTACGGGCGATGGTCCCGGCCGCGCGGGGCGTTCCGGTACGACGACGGATCCACTCGCCGTCGTGGGCGATCGCCACCACCGTGGTGTCCGTCGCGGTCGTCTCCGGTTCGAGGTAGAACTCCACCCCGCGCCGGGTGGCCACGAACGCCTCCAGCGCCGCGAGGTCGTCGCGGGTCGCCTCCCGGTCCAGCTTCGTCGGGGTCGCCTCGGCACCCCGTGACCGCCGATTGAACCAGCTCATGCCCCACCCCTCTCCTCGACGCCCCTCCAGTGCAGCACCGATTCCTGGCAATACGCTGCACGCCGGATGGGAGACAGCTGACCTGCCCCGAAAAGTCCTGTGGAACCCGCGGCGGGTGAGCGGTGTCATGACAGTGATCCGAACGGAGGTCTCTCCCCTGGACGACCAGGCGCTCGTCACCCGCGCTCGGGCAGGTGACCTGGAGGCGTACAACCTCCTGGTCGCCCGGCACACCGCGTCCGCGTACCGGACGGCGGTGCTGCTCGGCGCGGGCTCGGACTCCGAGGACGTCATCCAGGAGGCGTTCGTGAAGGCGTACCGGAAGTTGTCCCGTTTTCGCGGCGACGCGTCCTTCCGATCGTGGCTGCTCACGATCGTCGCCAACGAAACCCGCAACCTGCACCGCTCCCGGGGCCGGCGGGACGGGCTCGTCCTGCGGGCGGCGGCAGCGGACCCGGCGTCCGAGATCGTCGAGGACGACGCGGTCGGCGCGGTCCTCGCCGGAGAGCGCCGGGCGTCGCTGGTGCAGGCGCTGCGGCAACTGCCGGTACGGGACCGCGAGGTGATCGTCTGCCGGTACTTCCTCGATCTCACCGAGGAGGAGACGGTGGCGGCTCTGGGCTGGCCCCGGGGCACTGTGAAGTCGCGTACCTCCCGGGCGTTGGCGAAGCTTCGCAGCCTGCTCGACCGTGAGGAGATCCGGCATGGGTGACCTCGAACGGGAACTGCGTGACCTCTCCGCCTGGCTGGACACCCCCGATCCGCCCGACGTGACCGCCCGCGTCCGCGTACGACTCAGCACGCCCGCGCCCCGGCGGCGCCGGTGGCGGTCGCTCGCCGCGGTGGCGCTCGTCACCCTGCTGGTGGCGCTGTTGCCACCGACGCGGGCCGCGATCGCCGACGTCGTCACAGGGCTGCTGCGTTTCGCCGGGGTCAGCATCGCCACCTCACCCACCCCGATGCCGCCCGCCGGCACCGCGTCACCGTTGCCCGGGCAGCGGACCGTCGCCCTTGACGAGGCCCAACGGGCGGTGCGGTTCCCGATCCGCCTGCCGGCGAGGCTCGGCCCGCCCGAGCAGGTGCTGGTCGCCGACCCGGACGCCACGGGCCGGTACCGGGTGGCGACGCTGCTCTACGACGGAGGCGCGTTGCGCGTCGACGCGTTCGACGGTCACCTCGACCTGGCCTTCCACAAGGAGGTCACCCCACCAGGCGCGAACTGGGTCCAGGTCAACGACCACTTCGCCGTCTGGGTCGACGGCCCACACGCCCTGTCCTACGTGGACCGGGCGGGCGAGATCCGCAGGGAGACCGCCCGGTTGGCCGCCTCGACCCTGATCTGGCAGGACGACGACGTGAGCTACCGGCTGGAGGGCACCCTCACCAAGGCCGAGGCGATCGAGATCGCGCGCTCACTGGGCTAGGAACCTGGCGGGCGCGGGCGGTGTCGGAAGGGTGCGACGAGTCGTCGACGCGTACCGGAAGGGGCGAGATGGGTTCCTGGCGCAGGTTGATGTTGGCATCCTCGATGATCGTGCTGGCGGGGTGCACGCCCACGACCGGCAGCGCCTCGCCGGCGGCGGGTACGGCCACCACGGCCACCACGGCGAGCACCGCGACCGCCTGCGCGGCGCGGGTCGAGACGGGGTCCCTGCCCGACTGGGCGGACGCCGGGTTCAGTGGGGACGCGCGGGTTCCGCACGTCTTCGGCGCGAAGGGTGACATCGTGGCGGTGCTGTTCGCCCATCCCCTGCGCCAGGTTCGCACTGACGGGTCGAACAACAAGATCCTCTGGGTGGCCCGCGCCGCCACTACCTCGCCCGACCCGACGGCGCCGGCGACCCTGGTGATCACCGCGAGGCTGGACGGCACCGACACCCGGGTGACCCGGGAGGTCGCCGGCGGCCCCGGCCCGTCGATCATCGACCTGCCCGAGGCCGGTTGCTGGCGCCTCGACCTGCGCTGGTCCGGGCACACCGACACGATGGACCTGGTCTACGCCCCCTGAGCCGGCGCCCCGGCTGTCTAGACTGCCTGGCGTGCTGGAGGACGAGCGGGTGGCGGCGGCCCGCAACAACGCCGAATGGTGCGACATCGTCTGCGGCAGCCATGGACTGGCCGGCCGTACCGACGCCGCCGCCTGGTCGGTCCCCCACCGTTCGCCACGGTGGTACCCGGACGCTGTCACAGTGCGGCCGGGCGTCGACGCCGAGGCCCTGCTGGCCCGGATCGACGTGGGTCCCGGCGCGTCGGTGAAGGACAGCTTCGCCGACGTCGACCTGTCCGGGTACGGGTTTCGGGTGCTCTTCGACGCCCAGTGGATCCACCGGCCGGCGTCGGCCCCGCCGCCCGTCCCGCCGCTCACCCCGGTCAGCACACCCGACGAGTTGGCGGCCTGGGCGGCGGCGCACGGCGGTGGGGAGCTGTTCCGCCCCGCGCTCCTGACCGACCCCCGGGTACGGATCCTCGCCCGCCACGACGACCGGGGTGTGCTCACCGGTGGAGCGGTGCTCAGCGGCTGCGGCCCGTACGGCGTCTCCAACCTGTTCACCCGCACCGACGACTCCCGGGACATCTGGCGGGCGGTGTGTGCCACAGTGCCCGACGCGCCGCTGGTCGGCTATGAAACCACCACGGACCTGCCGTCGGCGCTCTCCGCTGGCTTCACCGCCACCGGCCTTCTCCGCGTCTGGTTGCACGCCTAGTATTCCGGCCACTGGCTCTGCGCGCGGACAGCTATGCTGGGCGGCATCGGCACCGATCCGGCCATCACCGGGGAGCCTCCGGAAGAACGGGCGGTTCGCCGCCCCAGTAGAACCGGACGTAGCGGCACGTCACGTCGCGAAAGTGAGCGGCGCCTGCACCGTCGAGGCGCAAGCGGGGTGGTACCGCGGAGTCCTGGCCATACGCCCGGCGCTTCGTCCCCGCATGGGCAGTGAGCTGATGCCCGTGCGAGCGGATGTGAAGTGTAGGGAGAACGTCGGTGCCGGACGGTCCATCGAAGTCGCCATTCGTGCCACTGCCCACCAAGATCGACCTCGGTGGGATCGACCGTGCGGTCATCGAGTGGTGGCAGACCAACAACGTCTTCAACCGGAGTCTGGAGCAGACGGCCGACGGTCCGCCGTGGGTGTTCTACGAGGGGCCGCCGACCGCCAACGGCACGCCGGGCACCCACCACATCGAGGCGAGGGTCTTCAAGGACCTCTTTCCCCGATACCGGACGATGCGGGGCTTCTCGGTGCCGCGCCGCGCCGGGTGGGACTGCCACGGCCTGCCGGTTGAGCTCGCTGTGGAGAAGGAACTGGGGCTGAGTGGCAAGCCCGACATCGAGAAACTGGGCGTCGCGGAGTTCAACGCCCGGTGCCGCACCTCGGTGCTGCGGCACGTGGACGAGTTCGTCCAGCTCAGCGAACGTATGGGGTACTGGATCGACCTGGAGCACCCGTACCAGACCATGTCCGCAGAATACGTGGACAGCGTCTGGTGGTCACTGAAGCAGATCCACGACGGCGGGCGCCTGGTGGAGGACTTCCGAGTCGCGCCGTACTGCACCCGCGACGGCACGACCCTGTCCGACCACGAGGTGGCGCAGGGGTACGAGACCGTCACCGACCCCTCCGTGTACGTGCGGTTTCCGGTGCGCGGGGAGGTAGGCGGACACAGCGGTGTCGACCTGCTGATCTGGACCACCACCCCGTGGACCCTGGTGTCCAACACCGCAGTCGCCGTACACCCCACCGTGACGTACGCCCTCGCCCGCACCGAGCAGGGCACGTTCGTCGTCGCCGAACCGCTGACCCAGCGGGTCCTCGGCGACGAGGCGGAGATCCTGGCGACCGTACCGGGGTCGGCCCTCGAGGGTTTGCGGTACGAGCGGCCGTTCGACCTGGTGGACATCCCGGACGCGCACCGGGTGGTCCTCGCGGAGTACGTCACGACCGAGGACGGCACCGGCCTGGTGCACCAGGCGCCGGCCTTCGGCGCGGACGACCTCGCCGTCTGCCGCGCCTACGGATTGCCGCTGGTCAACCCGGTCGCCCCGAACGGGCGGTTCAACGACGGCATCGACCTGGTCGGTGGGGTGTTCTTCAAGGACGCCGACGCGTTGCTCATCGACCGTCTCCGGAAGTCCGGCCGGTTGTTCCGGCACGAGCCGTTCGAGCACCCCTACCCGCACTGCTGGCGGTGCCACACCCCGCTGATGTACTACGCGCAGCCGTCCTGGTACATCCGGACGACCGAGGTCCGCGACGAGCTGACGCGGGAGAACGAGAACACCAACTGGTTCCCGGAGCACATCAAACACGGCCGCTACGGCGACTGGCTGAAGAACAACATCGACTGGGCGGTGTCCCGCTCCCGGTACTGGGGCACCCCGCTGCCGCTGTGGCGATGCCCGGACAACCACGTGACAGCTGTCGGTTCCCGTGCGGAGCTCGGAGTGCTGGCCGGCGCCGACCTGTCCGAGCTGGATCCGCACCGCCCGTACGTCGACGAGATCACCGTCGCCTGCCCGGACTGCGGCCAGGTCGCCACCCGGGTCCCCGAGGTGATCGACGCCTGGTACGACTCGGGAGCGATGCCGTTCGCGTCGGTGGGCTACCCCCACGTGCCGGGTAGCAGGGAGATCTTCGAGCGCACCTACCCGGCCCAGTACATCTGTGAGGCGATCGATCAGACGCGGGGGTGGTTCTACACGCTGATGGCGGTGGGCACCCTGGTCTTCGACCGGTCCCCGTACGAGAACGTCGTCTGCCTCGGGCACATCCTGGCGGAGGACGGCCGCAAGATGAGCAAACACCTGGGCAACATCCTGCTGCCGATCCCGTTGATGGACACCCACGGCGCCGACGCGGTGCGCTGGTTCATGGCGTGCTCCGGCTCACCGTGGTCGCCGCGCCGGGTCGGGCCCGGCCCACTCGACGAGATCGTCCGCAAGGTGTTGATGACCTACTGGAACACCGCGGCGTTCTTCTCCCTCTACGCGGCGAACTCGACGTGGGCGCCGCATCTGGCGCAGCCGGTCGCCCAGCGACCGGTGTTGGACCGGTGGATCGTCGGCGAGGTCCACGCCCTCGCCGCCGCCGTTGACGAACGGATGCAGAACTACGACACGGCGCGCGCCGGCCGACTGCTCGCCGACTTCATCGACGACCTGTCGAACTGGTACGTACGGCGGTCGCGGCAGCGTTTCTGGGAGGGCGACCCCGACGCCCTCACCACCCTGTACGAGTGCCTCGACATCCTCACTCGGCTACTGGCGCCGTTCATTCCCTTCGTCACGGAGGAGGTGTGGCAGCAGGTCGTCCGGCGCGGTGCCGAGTCGGCTCCGGAGTCGGTGCACCTGGCGACCTGGCCGACACCCGACACCACACTGATCAGCACTGAGTTGTCGGCCCAGGTGGCCACGGCGCGGGCGTTGGCTGAGGCGGGGCGGTCCGCGCGTAAGGCGAGCAGTCTGCGGATCCGTCAGCCGTTGAGCCGGGCGCTCGTGGGGCTGCCGGCCGGCACGGTTCTCCCGCAGGCGTTGCTGGACGACATCGGCGACGAGTTGAACGTGAAGGTCCTCCAGCCGCTCGATCCGCAGAGCGGGATCATCGACGTGCAGGTCAAGGCGAACTTCCGGACCCTGGGCCGCCGGTTCGGCAACCGCACCCAGCACGTCGCGAAGGCGATCGCCGCCGTGGCCCCCGGGGCTCTGGTCGACGGCCTCCGGGCGAACGGGACGTACGCACTGTCGGTCGACGGTGAGCAGGTCGAGGTGGGCCTGGACGACATCCTGATCACGGAGGTGCCGCGCAGCGGTTGGGTAGTGGAGTCCCAGCGCGGCGTGACGATCGCGTTGGACACCGAGATCACCCCCGAACTGGCAGCCGAGGGCGTCGCACGCGACGTCGTACGGATCATCCAGCAGGCCCGCCGCGACGCCGACTTCGAGGTCTCCGACCGGATCACGGTGTCGATCGCCGCCTCCGCTGACGTCGCGGCGGCGATCTCCACGCATCAGAAGCTCATCGCGCACGAGACCCTCGCGCTCCAGTTGACGGTTGCGGACGCGTTGTCGGAGGGGTTCTCCGGCACGGTGGGCGACGGTCAGGAGATTGTGGTGCACGTCGTGCGGGCCTGAGCGGTGGCGGGTGGACGATCAGTGCAGACGGGTCAGGTCTTCCGGGGTCAGGCGTAGGCCTCCAGCGGCGATGTTCTGCGCCAGGTGCTCCGGGTCCGAGGTGCCGGGGATGGCGAGCACGTGGGGGCCCTGGTGCAGGGTCCAGGCGAGGCGTACCTGCTGCGGGGTGACGCCGTGCGCGCGGGCGACCGCCTCCACGGCCTCGCCCTGGGCGGTGCTCGCGCCCGTCTCCCGTCCGGTGCCGGCCAGCGCGAAGAACGGCACGTAGGCGATGCCCCGCTCACCGCAGAGCCGGACGAGCGCGTCCTGCTCCCGGTAGGCGTCCACCCCGTAGTTGTTCTGTACGCAGACCACCGGCGCGATGCCCGCCACCTCGTCCAGCTGCTCCGGCCGGACGTTGGAGAGCCCGAGGTGCCGGATCAGCCCGGCGGCCCGCAGCTCGGCGAGCGCACCGAACCGGTCGGCCACCGGCACCGCGCCCGGCCCCCGGCCGAGGCGCAGGTTCACCACGTCGAGCTGGTCGCGGCCGAGCCGGCGGAGGTTCTCCTCCACCTGGGCCCGCAACTGCGCCGGGGTGAAGGCCTCGGTGAAGCCCGCCTCCGGGTCGTACCCGAAGCCGATCTTGGTGGCGATCACCAGGTCCTCCGGGTACGGGGCGAGCGCCGCGCGGATCAGCTCGGTGGCGTAGCGGGCCGGGCCGGTGCCGACGCGCAGGGTGCCGCCGGGTGAGACGTAGAACGCGGCCGTGTCGATGTGGTTGACGCCCAACTCCACGGCGCGGCGCAGCAGGGCCACTGCCTGGTCACTGTCGGGGTTGGCGGTGATCCGCATCGAGCCGAAGCCCATCCGGTGCACGGTGCGGTCGCCCAGGGTCCAGCTACCCGCTGCGGCGGCGGTGATCTCGTCGGTTGGCATCGGGCGACCGTAACCAGCACGGGCGCGCGGCGCAGTCGGCCGCGCACCCGATACCGCCCGGCGGCGAAATGGGTTAGTTTTTATCTACCGACGGAGCAGTTTCAGCGGGGTGCGGCGGGCGCAGCACCGGCACCAGCAGCAGGGTCGGCAGCAGCAGCAGCGGCACCGCCAGCAGCGCGCGCAGGGTGCCGACCTCATCGCCGATCAGCCCCAGCAACGGCGGGCCACCGAGGAACGCGGTGTAGCCGATCACCGCGACCACGCTCACCCGCACCGCCGCGTGCGCCTCGTCGTCGGCCGCCGCGCTCATCCCGACCGGGAAACCCAGCGACGCGCCGAGGCCCCACAGTGCGACGCCGATGATGGCCACCGGCCCGGAGCCCGCCAGCACGGCCAGGCCGGCGCCGACCACGGCGAGACCGATGGTGCCGCTGAGCACCGGGACTCGACCCCACCGGTCCAGCGCGATGGTGCCGGCGGTGCGCCCGACGGTCATGCCCACCACGAAGACGGCGAAGACCGCCGCGCCGGCAGCCTCGCTGAGGTTCCGTCCGTCGATGAACGCGACGGCCAGCCAGTCGTTGGCGGCACCCTCGGTGAACGCCGCCACCAGCACGAACAGCCCGATCAGCAGGGTGCGCGGCTCCCGCCAGGCGGCGAGTTGCGCCCGGCGACGGGCGGCCGGGGTGGCGTCCGCCGGGTCGCCGGTGTGATCGCTGCCCACGGGCAGGAACGTCCGGGCGGCGAGCGTGGTGCCGGTCAACACGACCACCGCCACCGCGACGAGGTGCGCGCCAACGGACACGTCGAACCGGGCCGCCCCGGCGCCGAGCGCCGCTCCGGCCACCGAACCGAGGCTCCATCCGGCGTGGAAACGGGGCATGATCGTACGCCCGAGCCGCCGTTCCACCGCCGCGCCCTCGACGTTCATCGCCACGTCGCAGGCGCCGGAGCCGTAGCCGAGGGCGACCAACCCCAGGGCGACGATGGCGAACGACCCGGTCATCGTGGCGCCCAGCCCCGCCACGGTCAGGCCGACCGCGACCACCACGGTGGCCATGGTGACGGTGCGGGCCGCACCGAATCGCTGGGCGAGCAGGCCGGAGGTGGGCATGGCGAGCAGCGCGCCGACGCTCATCGCCAGCAGCAGCAACCCGAGTCGGCCGGCGGAGAGGTCCAACGCCTCACGGACCGCCGGGACGCGGGAGAACCAGCTGCCGACGGCCAGCCCGTTGAGGGTGAAGGTGACAGCGACGCCGTTGCGGGCGAGCCGCACCGCCCGCACTGTCGGCGATGCGGTGTCCGGGGCTACGGGTCGACTGGTGGGGGCGCTCACGGGGGTGGGTCCTCTTTCTCGGGGTGATCTGCTGGCACGATCGCACACCTGAGAGCGCTACCACCGCAACCGGCAACCGCCCCTTACCGCTGTTGGTGCGGCCGGGGCATGATGTGAGCAGGCGTTGGTCCGACCGGACGGGCCGCCGCAGGAGGCGACGATGACGACAGCGGCACACCGAGCGGCCACCCTCGAGGACGTGGCCCGGGTCGCCGGGGTGTCCCGGTCCACGGCGTCGCGGGTGATCGCCGGCACCGGGTTCGCCTCGCCGGCCGCCCGGAAACAGGTCACGGCAGCCGTCGACCAGCTCGGCTACGTGCCCAATCCGGCCGCCCGGGCGCTGGTCCGCGGCGTCGGCGTACGCCTTGTCGTGGCCGTCCAGGGGACCAGCGCCGCGGTGCTGGACGACCCGTACGTGCACCAGGTGGTCGGCTCGGCCGCCCGGGTGTGCACGCCCGCCGGTGTCGGGGTGGCGCTGCACTGGCTGCCGTTCGGCGACCCCCGCAGCCTCGACCAACTCGACGGCGATCGCAGCGTGTGCGGGGTGATCCTGGTCAACACGACCGAGGATCTGCTGGAGGCGGTGCCCCCGTCACTACGCGGTCGGGTGGTCTCGATCGGCGTCGGCTCGGCGACGGTGCCATCGTTCGACGTCGACAACGCCGCCGGCTCCGAAGCGGTGCTGCGCCACCTGTACGCCTCGGGTCGCCGCCGGATCGCCATGGTGACCGGCCCCCGGTGGCTGCCCTGCGCACAACGCCCGGTGCAGACGTACCGCCGGCTCATGGCCGAGGCCGGTCTACCGGAGCGGATACTGCCCGGGGATTTCAGGGCGGCGCGCGGCCGGACGGCGGCCGGCGAGGCGCTGCGCCGCTGGCCGGACATCGACGCGATCTACGCGATCAGCGACGACACCGCGCTCGGTGTGATCGCGGGCCTGCGGGACGCCGGCGCGCGGGTGCCCGGCGACGTCGCGGTGGCCGGCTTCGACGACATTCCGCTGGCCGGGATGACCGCACCGGCGCTGACCACGGCGAGTCATCCGGTGGGGCGGATCGCCGTCGCTGCGGCCTCCGCTCTGCTGGACGGTCGCCCGGCGGCACCGGTGACCCTCTTCCCCTCCGCTCTGGTGGCGCGGGCCAGCGCCTGAATCGACGCCCAGCTGGGCACGCCGACGGTTAACCCCGCACCGGCCGGGTAACCGCGTCGGACCTTTCGTCCACAGCGAGGAGCGCCGACCCGTGTCCGACTCCGCGCCGTCGCACTGGGACCCGGCGCCGAGCCCCCGGGACGGCCGGTTGACCGCCCGCCGCCACCCGCCGGTGGCGCCGGGCCGCACCGGGCTGGTGCCGATGACCGGCCCCGCCGGGGACCGGCTGGCCCTGGGGTACGCCCCGGAGCCGGCGAGCGACGGTTCGGCGTACCGGTTGGTGGTGCTCCTGCACGGTGCGGGCGGTTCGGCGCGACAGGGGCTGGACCTGCTGTTGCCGGTCGCGGACGCGCAGCACCTGCTGCTGGTCGCCCCGGATTCGTCGGCGGCCAGTTGGGACCTGATCGCCGGCGGCTTCGGGGCGGACGTGGGACGCATCGACGGGCTGTTGGCGACCGTCTTCGACACCTATCCGGTGTCCGACGTGACGGTCGGTGGCTTCTCCGACGGCGCCTCGTACGCGCTGTCGCTGGGCCTGGCGAACGGGGATCTGGTCGACGCGGTGCTGGCCTTCTCCCCCGGTTTCGCCGCGCCACCGGTCACCCACGGCCAGCCACGGATCTTCATCTCGCACGGCGTCGACGACCGGGTGCTGCCCATCGACGTGTGCAGCCGCCGCCTCGTCCCCCGCCTGCACGACCTCGGCTACGACGTGACCTACCAGGAGTTCCCCGGCGGCCACGACATTCCCACCCCGATCCGTGATTCCGCCATCGCCTGGCTCACCGCCCATCCCCCACGGGCAGCGGACCACCCCTGAGCGGTGCGGACGTCAGACCGGCGGGAGGCCGAGGGCGTCGTCGACGCGGGCGAGGACGGCGGCGTCGTCCTCCGGGTTGACCCCGCGCAGCAGGTCGATGGCAGTGGCCCGGACCTGACCGATGATCATCGCCAGGGGGAGGGTCTGCGTGGAGCCGAAGAGCTGCCCGGCGGTGTGCACCGCGGCCAACGCCGACTCGTCGGCCCGGGTGGCATGCTGGTCGGCGGTCTCCTCCTCCTGCCCGTTCAGGTCGGCGGCGAGTGCGGCACCGGCCTGACGGACCGCCTCGGCCAGTGACCGCAGGGCGGCACCCAGCTCGGGCGGGGCCGGGGCGTGCAGCCGGCTGAGGGTCACGCCCGCACGGGCCAGCACCCGGACGTTGCGGACCGCGTAGTCGATCTGCCGGATCGACTCGTCCACCGAGCGCAGGCGACCGATGTGCCGGCGTCGACGGACGTTGAGCCGCAGCGCCTCACCGGCGGCCAGCACTCCGTCGCGCAGCCCGTCCACCCGGGCGTCCATCCCCCGGGCCTGCCTCAGCGCGGCGACCGCCGCCGGCTCGTCGCGGTCGTCCAGCGCGTCGGCGATCCCGCCCAGCAGCCCGGCCAACTCGTCGAAGGTCCGCCGCACCTCGGCGACCAGCGGGGCCAGCGGATGCCGGGCGTCGACCAGCAGACTGGCCGCGAGCGCAACCGCGCCGCCGACCAGCGCGTCGACGAAGCGGAACGGCACCAACGACCCGTCCGGCGGTGCGACCACCACCAGGTAGAGCGCGGAGACCGCCGCCTGCACCAGCGTCACGCCGGTGGCGCCGAAGGCCACCGCGAGAAGGACGGTGAGCAGGATGACGGTGAAGACCGTCCAGGTGCTGCCCGGGCCGAGCGCCTGCACCACAAGGTCCGCGACGAGCACCCCGGCGGCGACCCCGAGGACGACCTCGACCGCTCGGCGGATGCGCTGCCCCCGGGCCTGACCGAGGACGATCAGCGCGGCGGCCGGCGCGAAGAACGGCTGCGGGTGCCCGAGCAGCCGGGTGGCCAGCAGCCAGGCCACGGTAGCCGCGACGGTCGCCTCCAGCACCGGCCGCCAGCCGTGCCGCAACCGCCCGCCGGCCGTCCGCAGGCCGCTGAACCGCACCATCGCCCAACCTCTCCCGCCCCCGCCGGCCGGCCCGCCGCGCTCCGGCCCGACGCCAGGCCGCCAGCTCACCACACTCGCCACCCGCTCACGCCGGCACACCGCCGACCCGCGACACCACACCACCGCACCGCCGCCGCCGCATCACGCACGGCACCGTCAGGTCGCAACAGACACTCGCTCACGGCGGCACACCGCCAACGCGACACCACGCCGCAGGTCTCCGGCAGCATGGAGTCCGCTCCCCCTTTCGAGCTGATGCCGTAGACGCATCAGGCTCGATGTCGTAAACGATTCAGCTCCAAAGGGCCGGCCCATGGCACCATGCCGCGGCCCACGGCATCCCTGGGCGATCGTCTCCCATCACGCGCCGGACCTGATCACCGGGCCGCTCCCCGCCCCTGCTCGACGACGACCAGCGGCGGTCGGGTCAGGTTCCGGTGAGGGCGCGCAGCAGCGTACGGACGGCAGCGCTCAGGTCGGCGCGGCTGGCCGCGCTGCCGGGCTGTGGGGCGCTGAGCGCGCCCGCGCCGGCCAGTCGGTCGAAGAGCAGCCCGTCCACGAACGCGACGAACTGGTCGCCCTGCCGCTCGGGGTCGGTCGCCCCGGCCCGCGTCAGCAGGTCCCTGGCCTGCACCCGCAGGCCGGTGCCGTGCTGCAGGATGCCGCGCAGCTCGGGCCGGTGCACCGCCTCCAGCAGGCAGGCGTAGCGGGCGAGGCTCCGGCTGCGTCCGACGCTCAACCAGCGGTCGAGCACCTCGGCGACGCCGGCGGCGAGCGCGTCGAGGTCGTCGCCGTCGAGCCGGGGGGCCGGCGTCGGGGGTGGCGGGCCGGTCGGCAGGTCGTACGCCGCCAGGTCGGCCCGGTCCCGCTCGGCGAGCCGTCCCACCACCGCCTCGATCAGGGCCTGACGGGTCCGCAGGTACGCGGAGGTGGTGCCCGGCGGCATCCCGGCGCGGGCGTCGACCGCCCGGTGGGTCAGGGCTCGCATGCCACCGTCGGCGATCAGTTCGATGGCCGCGTCGGTCAGCGTCGCGATCCGGTTCGCCCGCGCCGTCATGGCACTCCTCCTTTCCGGGGTCCGCAGGTAGTATCGCTCTTCTACAGATGTAGAAGGAGGATCGCCATGGACGACTCACACGCGGTGGTGGTGGGCGCCGGCATCGGCGGGTTGAGCGCGGCGCTCGCCCTGCACCGGCACGGCTGGCGGGTCACCGTGCTGGAGCGCGCCCCGGAGCTGCGTGAGGTCGGCGCCGGCCTGAGCCTGATGGCCAACGCCGTACGCGGGGTGGACGCCCTCGGCCTCGGCCCGGCCCTGCGCCGGGGTGGAAACGGCGAGGCGCCCGGTGGAATCCGCAACCGGCACGGGCGGTGGTTGTCCCGGGTGGACGCCTCGGAGATGATCCGGCAGCTGGGCACCACGGCGCTCGGCGTGCACCGGGCCACGCTGCACCGCACCCTGCGCGAGGCCCTGCCCGCCTCGTCCCTGCACACCAACGCCACAGTGCAGCACGTCGAGTCCGGCCCGGACCGCGCCGAGGTGCGCTACCAGGCGCCCGACGGCCCGCACACCCTCACCGCCGATCTGGTGGTCGGGGCCGACGGCCTGCGCAGCCAGGTCCGCACCCAGCTCTGGCCGCAACACCCCGGCCCGGTGTACGCCGGTTCGACGACGTGGCGGGCGGCCATCGCGTTTCCCGATCCGATCCCGGCCGCCATCACCTGGGGGCCGGGAGCCGAGTTCGGCATGGTGCCGATCGGCGACGGCCAGCTCTACTGGTACGGCGCGCTGAACGCCCCGCCCGGCGGCCAAGCCCCCGACGAGCTGGCGGCCGTGCGGGAGCACTTCGGCGAATGGCACGACCCCATCCCGGCGCTTCTCGCGGCAACCCCACCCGACGTCGTGCTGCGCAACGACATCCACTACCTGGCCGAGCCGCTGCCCTCGTACGTGCGGGGTCGGGTGGCGCTGCTCGGCGACGCCGCTCATCCGATGACACCCAACCTCGGGCAGGGCGCCGGGCAGGCGATCGAGGACGCGGCGGTGCTCGGCGCGGTCTGCGCCGGCGGCGCCGAGGGAGTGCCCGCCGCCCTGGCCGCGTACGACGAGCAGCGTCGACCACGCAGTCAGTCCGTTGCCCGTGCCTCCTACGTCGCCGGGCGGTTCGGACAGCAGCTGCACAACCCGATCGCCTTCGCGATGCGGACCATCGCGTTGCGACTCATCCCGGGCCGGGTGGCCCTGCGCAGCATGGCCCGCTACGCGGACTGGCGACCGCCGGCGGGCTGAGCCGGCCCGGCGATCCGGCCGCTGGCCAGGGCGGCGTACTCCGCTGAGGCGAGGAACTCGGTCAACACCTCCACGGTGCCCGGCGTCCACTGACGACCGTCGAGCACCTCGGCACCGGGAACGAAGAGCATCGCGGCACCCTCGCCGAGCACCACGTCCTCCTGCCGGGCCCGGGTGCTGCCGAGGAAGTAGTGCTTCACCCGGTCCAGCTCGGGCAGCGTCTGCACGGCGACCGGGTGCAGTGGCCCGTCGGCCCGCAGGCCGGTCTCCTCCCACAGCTCCCGTTCGGCGGTCTGCTCCGGCGTCTCCCCCGGCTCGCCGTGGCCGCCGGGCAGCCCCCACACGTTCGGGTGGTGCGTCGCGTCGCCGTCACGCAGTTGCAACAGCAGTTGCCCGTCGGGATCCACCAGCATGACGCACGCGACAATTCTCATCCGACCAGACTACGGCCGACGAGGAACCGTCGTGGCCCCAAAGCTCCAGAATAGTCATTCCGGTCGTCGTCGGGGCTAATCAAAGGCGACAGTGCGCCGGTACAATCGGCGACTTCGTTGTGACCGATCGCTGACTGCTGATGGTGAAAGCGATCACACACACTGAGCCCATGAACAGGAGAGTCAACCGCGGCAGGGCACTCCGCGTCGCGGTGTGCCTCCTTCTTCTCGCCGCGCTGAGCGGCTGCATGCAACTCAACATGGGGTTGACCGTCAACGCCGACGACACGGTCGACGGGCAGCTCCTGCTGACGGCCCAGAAGTCTGTGCTGACCGCCCGGAACAAGAACATCCCGCTGGCCTTCGCGGAGTTGCGGCAGAACATCCCCGCCCTACCGGCGGGCGAGGAGACCCTCTACCAGGACGACACTTTCTACGGCTCCCAGATCAGTTACCGCAAGGCGCCGCTGGCCGGTTTCGACACCGAGAGCGTGAAACTGGTCAGGGATGGCGATCTGTACCGCTTCACGTTGCCGCTCGACCCGAAAAAATATGGCGGAAAGGTCGCGGAGCAGAATCCGCAAAACCAACAGGCGTTCCTCAAGCTCATGTCGTTCGAGATCTCGGTGACATTTCCCGGCCGGGTGATCGACAGCAATGGCACCGTCAACGGCCGTTCGGTCAGTTGGAAGGTCGACCCCAACCAGGAGAAGCCGGCCGAACTGCGGGCCGTGGCCGAGGCGCCACCTCGACCGTCCACCTCGCCGGTTGCCGCCGGCGAGGAGGACGACGGGTTCCCCTGGCTGCTGCTCGTCGGCGGTGTCCTCCTCCTGCTGGTGCTCGCCGCGGTGGGCGTACTCCTGGTTCGCCGCCGTCACCCCGCGGCGCCGGCTGCGCCCGGTCCGACCCCGTCGCCGGGCCCGCCCGCCGGCGCCCCGGGGCCCGGCTGATCCATCTGGTGGCCGGCTCAGCCGGCCACGCCCGGCCCCGGCCGCCCCCGAAACGACGGCGACCGGTCCCGGTGCTCCCCCGCGGGGCACCGGACCTCACCACCACCACTACATCCCGGTCGCACCATCGCAGAAGGGGGATCGTCATGAACGATCTCTTCACCTGGGCAGCCCTGGGGACCATCGCCGGCGCGAGCGCCGCCACCCTGCTGGCCACCAACGTCATCGGCGGGCTGCTTGGCCCGAGCGGCGACAAGCTCCGCAAGTGGATCGCCATCGCCATCGCGTTGCTGCTGTCCTACCTGACCGCGGCGTTCGCCGACGACGCCGGCGGCGAGAAGTGGGTCATCGCGTTCTTCAACGCGCTGGTCATCTTCTCCGCCGCGCTCGGCGTCAACCAGTTCCCGCCCGGCAACCGGCAGGCGACCCAACCGTCGCCGACCCAGGTCGCACAGGGTCGTGAACCCCGAGTCTTCCGTTCCTGGGTCTGAGGGGTGTCGTCATGGTCTTCGGAATTCTCAGCGCGGCCGTTCAGGTCGGCTTCGGCGCCCTGCTCGGCTTCCTCGCCGGTGGCCCCATCGGGCTGCTGATCGGCGCCGTCGTGGGCCTGGTGGTCGGCGCGGTCTTCGGCTGGTCGGTGGCCTCCGCCGGGGTGTACGCCTCGGACGCCCGCGGCATCTTCCTCTTCGTCGTCGACCACACCTGGAGTCTGCTCAACACGGTCGTCGGCGCCATCTACCTGACCGTGCACCTGATCTTCGGGCACTCACTGGACCGGCCCACGTCACTGAACAGCGGTCGGGTCAGCGTGGTGGAGGGGGTCTCCCCCCGGTACGCCACCACCATCGGCACCGTCTGCGCCGGCTCCAGCTCGGGCATCCAGCGGCACGAGGACGTGCACATCTTCCAGGGTCGCCTGCTCGGGCCGCTCTACATCCCGCTGGTGCTCGCCAACTACGTCCTGTTCACCATCGCGCCGGTGTGGCTGCTCTACCACGATCACACCAACGCGCCGATCAACCGCTTCACCCGGTACTTCGAGATCGGCGTCTACCCGCACGTGTGGAACGAGGCCATCGCGTACCGGATCCAGGGGACGCCGCCGCGATGAGCACCCACGGGCGCGGACCGATCGAGACCGCCACCGCCGAACTGGTCGCCTGGGTGACCAGCGCGGCGGGGGAACCCGTCCCGGTCGGTCCGCCCCGCCCGTGCGACGACGCCGACGGGCTCACCCTCTGGCCGATGGAGCTGCGCCCGGCCCGCCAGACCCGCTCCAGCGGCGCGGTCCGCGAACCGTACCGGTTCACGGTCCGCCACCTGCTCTGCGTGACCGGGCCGGCCGGGTTGCCCCGGCTGGACCGGGTGCTCACCGCCGCGACCAGCGACGGCAGTTACCCGGTCGTGCTGGAGGCCGGCGACCACCCACTGTGGACGGCCTTCGGCACGGCACCCCGACCGGCGCTGCTGATCGACGTGGCGGCGCAGGTGGACCACCCGACTCCGGCCGCGCCGCCGGTGCTGCAACCGCTGCGGTTGCGGCAACTCGACGTGCGCAGTCTCGGTGGGCGGGTGGTCGGCCCCCAGGAGCAGCCACTGGCCGCGATGCGGGTCGAGCTGCCCGCCACCGGGTCCGCCACCCGCACCGACACCGAGGGCCGGTTCCTGATCGTCGGCGTCCCGCACGACCCCGAGCACCCGAGCCCGGTACGGCTGCGGCTGACCGGACGCGGGCTCGTCCTCACCGCCGACGTCGACCCGGCCGAGGACGACATCGTCATCGTCTGCGCGCCACCGACCCACTGACACCCACAGGCACAGGAGGACCGATGCCCAGTTACTTCTCCCCCGGCATCTATGTCGAGGAGGTCCCCAGCGGCGCCCGACCGATCGGGCCGGCGAGCACCAGCATCGCCGCCTTCGTCGGCGTCGCCCCGGACCGCGGCGCCCACCTGGGCAAGGCGGTGCCGGTCAACAACTGGACGGAGTTCCTGCGGCTCTTCGCCGGTGGGGAGCGGGTGGAGAGCACCCCGCTGGCCCGGGCGGTCTTCGGCTTCCTGGACAACGGAGGTGCCCGCTGCTGGGTGGTCAACGTCGGCGAGGGTGGCGCGATCACCGGCACCGGGCAGCGGCGCGGCGGCCTGCAACTGCTGGAGGCCGTCGACGAGATCTCCATCATCGCCGCGCCCGGCTTCCACGACGTGGTGTCCCACGAGGCGCTGCTCAGCATGGCCGAGCGCACCCGCACCATGGTCGCGATCTGCGACCCGGCACCGGACATCGACGACATCTCCGCGTTGACCCGGGTCGCCACGCCGTCCTCCGGCAAACCCCCAAAGCCCGCCGAGGGTACGGGCAGCGGCGCGGCCGGCCCCGGTGGCGGCGCGGCCCAGCCGGGCGGCTCCGGCGGCCACGAGGGGGCCGCGTACCGGCCGCGACAGTCCGAGTTCGGCGCCTTCTACTACCCCTGGCTGCGGGTCCGCGACCCGATCAGCGGCGAGTTGGAACTCACCCCGCCGAGCGGGCACCTGGCGGGCATCTGGGCCCGCACCGACGCCCTGCGCGGGGTGCACAAGGCCCCGGCCAACGAACCCGTGCGCGGCGCCGTCGACCTGGGTTACCTGGTCACCCGACCGGAACACGACGTGCTCAACCCCAAGGGCGTCAACGTGATCCGCTACTTCGCCGGCGAGGGCATCCGCGTCTGGGGCGCCCGTACGCTCGCCGCCGAGGCCAGCGAGTGGCGCTACCTCAACGTCCGACGCCTCAGCATCGCCATCGAGCAGGCCATCGCCAACGGCACCCGGTGGATGGTCTTCGAGCCCAACGACTTCACTCTCTGGCGTTCGATCCGGCGCGACATCGGGGCGTTCCTCACCCGGGTGTGGCGGGACGGCGCGCTGCTGGGACGCAGCCCCGAGGAGGCGTTCTTCGTCAAGTGCGACGAGGAGACCAACCCGGTGGACGTCCGCGACGCGGGCATGGTGATCGCCCACATCGGCATCGCGGTCGTCAAGCCCGCCGAATTCGTGGTGTTCAAGCTGAGCCAGTGGGCCGGCGGCACCGAGACCGAGACGATCGGAGGCTGACATGCCCACCACCGCCACCCCGCAACCCGGGGCCCCGGTCGACCCGTACCGGGCGTACAACTTCCGGCTGCTCATCAACGGCGTCACCAACGGCCACTTCACCGAGATGACCGGCCTGGAGGTGAACATCCCCGGGCAGCCGTACCGGGAGCACGGCCTGGGTCGGATGCGGATGGTGCCCGGTCAGGCAGAGTACGAGCCGGTGACGCTGCACTTCGGCCTCACCGCCTCCCGCGAGTTGTGGGACTGGGTGAACGCCACCGCCCAGGGCACCCTCAACCGCCGCAACGTCTCAGTGGTGCTGCTCGACTCGGTCGGCACCGCCGAGGTGCTGCGCTGGAACCTGATCGACGCCTGGCCGACCCGGTGGCGCGGCGCGCACCTCAACACCCTCAGCCACGAGATCGCCATCGCCTCGCTGACCCTGCGCTACGAGGGCCTGGAGCTGGAGACCGGCGGTGCCACCGCGCCGACGCCCGCGTAGCTGGCTGGCCGGCCGGCTGCGCTCGGCGGCCGGGGCGGTGCAGCGCCTCGCCGGGCGGGTCGAGCCCGCCGGCCACCTTTCGCCGCCGTCACAGGCGCCCGTGGCGACACCACGCCGTTTCGGGGAGCCTCCGCAGCACTGGCTGGACCTTGTCGCCGCCCACGCGCCCGGCCTCCTGCACGACCTGGACCTCGACCCGCCCGGTGCGGAACCGACGGAGGGGCGCGATGAACCCGCCGGCGGCCCCGGCTTCGGCGATCGGCTCGATCAGGACGGTCCGGACCGGTGGACCGCGGTGACCCGACCGGCGCAGCCCGTCGGGGAGGACGCCGGGTTCCCCGCCGACTCGATGGATGGTCGTGCCCCCGGCACCGTGGGTCGTCGTGCCCCCGGCACGGTAGGTAGTCGGCCCGGCCGCGCAACCAGCACGAGTGGGCCTGGCCTGGCCGGGGACCCCGACGGGCGTGGCCGCGCGGCGTCCGCCACGCGCGCCACGGTGGGTGACGGCGCAACGGTGGACACGGCGTACGGGGTCGACGGGCCGGAGATGGCGACCGGGGGTGGAGGGCCGGACGGGTCGCACTCGACGAGCGAAACCGGGAGGTCGGCGCACCCGTCGAGCGCAGCCGACCGGTCCGGCGGCCCAGGCATGAGCGGTGCCGGCCCGCGGGGCAGCAGCGACGCCTTCGCCGTCGCGCTGACCGCCGAGGTACCGCTCGCGTCGGATTGGGGCCGACGTTCGCCGGGCCGGCTGCTGGACGGTTGGCGTCTGCGTCCGCCATTCGGACGGGTCGCCGCGACAGGACCGGCGCGGGACGGCACCCCGGCCGCCGACTCGAGAGGGCTGCCCCGAATCGGGGAGCCAACCTCCCCGGCGAGCCCTCCGACCCCCACCGCCCATACCGCCCCTGTCGAGATCTTGGAAGATTTCGGCCCTTCCAGGGGCACTTACCTTCCAAGGTCCACGACTGACTCCGCCGGCGTCGCCGGGGCGAGTCCCGACCGGGGGGTGGGTCGGCACGGGCGGTCAACTGTCGGCGAGGCAGACACAGGCTGGGGGTCGACCGAGGGCGGAATGACGGCGGCCGGCGGCGTGGCGGTGACCGGCGACGGCCTGTGGCCGGCCCTTCCGGACGATCGGGCACGGTCGGGGCAGCGGGTCGGCGAGCGATGTGGACCAGGCGCCAGAGACCGGAACGGGTCAGCCGCGAGGGCCGCAGGTGCCGCGTGGACTGGCTCGGCGCACCGCGATCCGGGCGTCGGGCGAGGGCCGGAGAGCGCGGCGTTCCAGGCCGACACGACGGCGCTCGACCCGTGGCCGGCGCTGCCCGACGACACCGCACTCTGGTCGGTCGCCGGTGCGGCGGTGGACACCGCCCAGCTGACCCGGCTGGACCGGGAACAGGCGGGCGACTGATGGAACGCGTCGCCTTCCTCATCGACTCCTCCGGCGAGAGGGTGGACTGCCTGCTCAACCCGGAGACCGTTCAGGTGACCCGGCTCGCCGGCGTACGCCAACGCGGTGCCGGTGGCGGGCAGCTCACCGGGGCCGGCCTGGCCGACGACCCGCTGGTCTTCACCGGCGGTGGCCGCACCGAACTGGTGCTCGACCTGCTCTTCGATGTCGACTTCGTGGAGGCGCAACTGCGTCCGGCCGACGTCCGGGTGCTCACCCGTCCATTGTGGATGTTGGCGGAGAACTCCACCGCCGAGCACGGTTGGCTGCGACCGCCGCTGGTCCGGTTGGTCTGGGGCAAGACCTGGAACGTGCCCGGTGTGATCATCGCGGTGGCGGAACGGTTCGACGCGTTCACCGGCACCGGGTCGCCGCGACGGTCCTGGCTGCGGCTCAAACTGATCCGCGCGGCAGAGACGGCCGATCAGGCCGAGGCCGGCTTCGCCGAGGAGTTGGCCGCCGCGAGCACACCGACCGCCGCGCCGGGCAGCGCGGTGATCGCCGCCGGTGACGGGGCGGCCGAGCCGGGTCGTTCGGGTGTGCGCTTCGACCTGCTGGCCAACGACGCGCTCGGCTCGCCGCTGCGGTGGCGACTGCTGGCCGAACACAACCGGATCACCGATCCCCTCGCCGTGCCGGCCGGCACCACCCTCGCCGTCCCACCGGCTGCCGGCACCGGCGGCGGGTCGACCATCGGCGGAGCGGTGACCGGGCTGGCGCGGGCGGTGGCCGGTGCAGTGGGCGCGGGAGCGTCGTCCGTGGGCGCCTCGATCGCCGGCACGCCGCGGGACGCGGCCGTCGGCCCGACCGCGAGTGGTTTCGGAAACCCCGGCGGTACGCCGTGACCAGCATCGCGCCCCGGGCGTTGATCGTCGCACTCGACGGTGCCGAACTGGTCGGCGCGGCCCGTCAGCGGGTCCGCTCGCTGCGGGTGGCGGCCCGCCTCGACCAGCCCACCCAGGCCGAGCTGGTGCTCGCCACCACGGTCGGGCCCGGCGCGCTCGACCCGGCGGTACGCCCCGGCACGACGCTCGACGTACGGCTCGCCGACCACGCGGACGCCCTGTTCACCGGTGAGGTCACCTGCGTGGAGGTGGAGTACGCCGCCGACGGGGCGGCGGTGCTGCGGCTGCGGGCGTACGACCCGCTGCACCGGCTGCGCAAGCGGCAGGGGCTGCGGGTCTTCACCTCGGTGACCGCCGTCGAGCTGGCCCGGGAGCTGTGCGGCGCGGTGGGGCTGGCGGTGACCGCCGAGGCCGACGGCCCTCGGTTGGAGCGGCTGCTCCAGCACCGGCACAGCGATCTGGAGTTGCTGCGCGAGGTGGCCGGCCGGGCCGGGCTGCACCTGGTCGCCGACGGCGACGGCGTCCGGCTGGTCACGCTCGCCGGCTACGGGGAGCCTGTCGCGTTGACGCTCGGCGCGGAGGTGCACACCCTGCGGCTGTCCACCAACACCGACCAGGCCAGCGGCGCCAGCGCGGCCCTGGGCTGGCACCCGCAGCGGGCCGAGGTGATCAGCCAGCAGGTCGACGAGGCGCGCTGCGGCCGGCCCGCCGAGGACCGCCCGGACCCGGCCGACGTGGGTGCCGACGGCGTTCGCACCGCCGTGGACCAGCCCGGACGCAGCGACGACGAGTTGGCCGCGCTGGCCCAGGCCCGCCTGGACACCCGGGCGGCGACGCTGGTCACGGCCGAGGGGGTGACCGAGGGCGATCCGGCGCTCCGGCCAGGCCGCCGCGTCGACATCGGCGGGGTGCCCGACCCGGTCTCCGGGACGTACGTGCTGACCGAGGTGGTGCACACGGTGGACGGCAACGGGCACCTGACCCGTTTCTCCACGGTGCCGCCGGCCACAGCGGCCACCCCGACCGGCGGGGCGGTGGTCACCCTCGGCACCGTCACCGACGTCGCCGACCCGGACGGGCTGGGCCGGGTCCGATTGACCCTGCCGGCGTACGGGGACCTGGACGCCGGTTGGCTCGCCGTGCTCTGCCCAGGGGCGGGGCCGGGCAAGGGCCTGGTGGCGCTGCCCGATCCGGGTGACACCGTGCTGGTGGTGCTGCCCGGCGGCGAGCCGGCCTCGGGCATCGTGCTCGGTTCGCTGTTCGGCGCCGTCGAGCCGTACGACGCGGGCATCGACGACGGAAAGGCCCGCCGCTGGACGATGCGCACCGCCGGCGGGCAGTCGATAGTCGTCGACGACGTGCGGCGCAGCCTGCGGCTGGCCACCGAGGGCGGCAGCTTCCTGGAGTTGACCCCCGACCTGGCCACCCTTCACGCGGCGTCCGACCTGGTGATCTCCGCACCCGGCCGGGCCATGGTGGTACGCGCCCGCAGCGTGGACTTCCTGCACGCCGACTCGACCGAGGACCCGACCACCGCGGCGGAGCAGGCCCGTTCGCTCGCCCGCGCCCACCACCAAGGAGGCGGCTGATGCGCTGGATCCACAGTGACTCCGTGATCACCTGCGATCACGACGGCCGGGTCGAGAACCGACCCTCGCGGCAGTGGGTGACGGTCACCGGCGTGCCCGTGCTCGTCGACGACGACCCGGAGGGACGCACGATCACCGCCTGCCCGAACTACGGCCCGACCATCAAGCCGTGCACGACGACGCTGACCGTCCGGGTCGGCTACAGCGACTGGCTCCGGATCGACGGGCACCGGGTGGTGCTGTCGCACCTGGAGGGGTTCACCAACGGCACACCGCCGGGGCTGGTCAAGCACACGGTGCGCGACCCCCGCCAGCAGTTCCTGGGGGCGGACCGATGAGGGCGTTCCGCTTCGTCGGCGCCGGCTTCGACGCCGGCCGTACCGGCGGGTTGGCGCTCACCGCGGCCGGCGGCCTGGCGATGACCGAGGGCGACGAGAGCGTACGGCAGGCGCTGTTCCTGCTCCTGTCGACCACGCCGGGCGAGCGGCTGATGCGACCCGGGTACGGCTCCCGGCTGCACCGGTTGGTCTTCGCGCCCAACGACGACACCACTGCCGGTCTGGCCATCCACTACGTCCGGCAGGCCATCGCCCGGTGGGAGCCCCGGGTCGAGGTGATCGACGTGGACGCCGGGCCGGACCCGGACGACGCGTGGCGGTTGGTGATCCGGTTGGACTACCGGGTGCGGGCCAGCCTGACACCTGGGCAACTGGTCTTCTCCGTGGACCTGCTCCCGGCCGACGAGCCCGCCCAGGGAGGACCCTCATGACGCTGCCCGTGCCGCACCTGGACGATCGCGGCTTCCTCGACCTGGTCACCGAGGCCCGGGAACGGATCCGGCAGTCCTGCCCGGCGTGGACCGACCTGTCCGCGCACGACCCCGGCATGGCGCTGGTGGAGACGTTCGCGCACCTCACCGAGGTGATGATCTACCGGTTGAACCAGTTGCCGGAGAAGGCGTACGTCTCGTTCCTGAACCTGCTCGGGGTCACCCGGCACGCGCCGACAGCGGCCTGGGCGGACGTCCGGTTCACCCGTACCGGCACCGACCGCGGCGCGGTCCGGATCCCGGCCGGGCTGCGGGTCGCGGCGGCCCGGGGCGCGGACCCCCGGCCGGTCGTGTTCGTCACCACCGAACCGACGCTGCTGCCCGCCGACGAGACGTCGGTGACGGTACGGATGCACCACTGCGAACCGGTCGAGGCAGAGCTGCTCGGGGTGGGCACCGGCCAGCCGGGGCAGGTGCTGCGCGCGGCGCACGCGCCGCTGACGCACACCGCCGAGGCACTGGACCTGCTGCTCGGGGTGGAGGTGCCGGCCGGCACTGTCGAGCTGGGCGCGGCGGCCCGCGAGCACGACGGTCGCACGTTCGAGATCTGGCAGCCGGTGGAGAGCTTCGCCGGGCTCGGCCCGCAGGCCAAGGCGTACCTGGTCGACCGCTGCTCGGGCACTGTCATCTTCGCCCCGGCCCTCGACCTGCGGGCCCCCGCCGGGGCGACCCCGCCCGGCGAGGTCACCGCCGACACGGCCACGCCGGCGAGCACTGTGACAGTCGCGGCGGTGCCGCCGGCCGGACGACAGATCCGGCTCTGGTACCGCGCCGGTGGCGGACCCACCGGCAACGTGGCGGCGGGCACCCTGACCAGCCTGCGCGACCCACTACCCGGGGTACGCGTCGACAACCCCGCCCCGGCGGCCGGCGGCCGGGAGGTGGAGGCGCTGGAATCGGTGCTGCTGCGCGGCCCGTACGAGTTCTTCGCCCAGCAGCGCGCGGTCACCGCCCGCGACTTCGAGGTCCTCGCGACCAGCTCCGGCGCGGTGGCGCGGGCGCGGGCCTTCACCCGCGCGGCGGTGTACAGCTTCGCCCGGCCGGGTGAGGTCGAGGTGGTGCTGGTGCCGTACGTGCCGGAGGCGGCCCGACCGGGCGGTCGGCTGCCGGTGGCGGTGCTGCGCGAACACGAGGTGCCCGAGGCGCGGCACCGGGTCGAGGCGGACCTGGAGGAACGCCGGATGGTCGGCATCCGCTCCCGGGCCAGCTGGGCGCGGTTCAAAGCGGTGTCGGTGCGGGCCCGGGTGGTGGTCCGTCGCGAGGAGGACGTGGACGCTGTCCGTCGCCGCATCCACGACCGGCTGCACCAGACGTTGAGCCCGCTGCCCACCGCGCTCAACCCGACCGGCTGGCCGTTCGGCGAGCCACTGCGGGCGTCCAACGTGTACCGGCTGCTGGAGCACGCCGAGCCGGGGGTGCGCTACGTCGAGTCGGTACGGTTCGTGGTCGACGAGGCGCCCGACGCCGACGTCCGCGCCCTCGCCGTGGACCAGTACCAGCCGCGCACCTGGTACGCCGGGCGCGGCCCGGTGCTGTTCCGCTCCAGCAACGGCGGCGCGGGTTGGGAACCGGCCGGTCGCTTCGACGACGAGACGGTGCTGCGGGTGGCGCCCGCACCTGCCCCGGTACGGCCGGGCATCGTCGCCCGTCCCGGCTCGGTGGCCGTGGTGACGCTTCGCGAATCGGGTGGCTCCCGGGTGCACCTGAGCACCGACCTGGGTGATACGTGGTCGCTGCTCACCGACCTGGATTCGCGGATCACTGACGTGGCCTGGCTGGACCGCGACGGCGCGGGCGCGCTGCTGGTGGCCACCGACACCGGCCTGTACGAGGTGTCGCTGCTGCCCGGGGCGGTGCCGTTGCAGATCCTGGTCGACCCGTCCGACGCCGACCGGGGCTTCTACGCGGTCCGCACGTTCGTCTCCGAGCGGGGCGCGCCGGGCGTTGCGGTGGCGGCGCAGGCCAGCTTCGGGGTGTACCTGTCGACCAGCGGTGGCCGACCCGGCAGCTTCACCCACGTCGGTCTGGCCAACGTGGACAACCGGGTCCTCGCCGTGCAGTACGACGGCCCGGCCACCCTGCTGTGGAGCGGCGCCGGCGAACCGGACCCGAAGAAGCCCGGCCAGGGCTGCCATCGCACCCGGCTGTTCGAGTCCGACGTGAAGTGGCAGGCGATGCAGGCCGGGTGGATCGGCGGCACCTGCCGGGACCTCGCGTTCGCCGGTCAGCAGGCGGTGGCGGCCACGCAGAGCGGAGGGGTGCTGCGGCTGGACACCCTGGCCGCCCAGCCGCAGTGGCAGGCGGTGTCGGTCAACTGCGGGTTGCCGTTGCGGGACCGGACCCGGTTCGTGCCGGTCGACGCCATCGCGGTGAGCGGCCCGACGGCCGGCGGCGCACCGGCCGGCAGCGCAACCGCCGGCGGCACCGGCGCGACGGAGCGGCTGATCCTGGCCAGCGGCGAACGTGGCGTGCACCGCAGCGCCGACGCCGTCACCTGGACGCCCAGCGCCAACCAGGCCACCGCCGATGTGGTGACCGTCCCGGATACCTGGCTGCTCTGCTCCGGCGAGCACGACATCGAGGTGGTGCGCCAGGATGCGACGCTCGGCGATTGAACGGCTGCTGCCCGCCGCCTACCAGCGGGCCTGCGTGCCGGGCAGCGTGCTGTGGGCGCTGCTGGACGTGATGGAGGGCCTGCACGCCCCGGACGAGGCGATCCTCGCCGAGGTGGATGCGCTGTTCGACCCGTACCGGGCACCGGACGGGCTGGTGGTGCGGTTGACCCGCTGGGTGGCGATGGACCACGTGGTGGCCTCGCCCCGGCCGGACACCCCGCTGCCGCTGCCGGTGGGTCGGCTGCGCGACCTGGTGGCCAACGCCGCCCTGCTGGCCCGCTGGCGCGGCACCCCGTACGGATTGCGCCGGGCCCTGGAGCTGGCCACCGGGATGTCGGGCTTCGCCATCGACGAGCCCGCCGAGCGGGCCTTCCACGTCGTGGTGCGGGTGCCGGTCGCCGCCGCCGATCAGCTCGCCGTGATCACCCGCATCGTCGAGGCGGAGAAACCCGCCTCGGCCACCGTCGAGATCGTCCTGGAAGAGGAGTCGCCATGACCACCGAGTGGGCGGTCGTCGCCGCCGCCGAGCAGTTCACAGTCGACCCGCGCAACAGCGGCGAGCTGACCTTCACCGTCTCCAACCCGGGCAACGCGCCGGACACCGTGGTGTTCGACGTGGCGCCCGGCGACGGCTCCCAGCGGGCCTGGTTCACCGTCGCCGAGCCGCAACGGGTGGTACCCGGCCAGGGGTCGGTGTCGTTCCTGGTCAAGCTCGCCGTGCCGGCCGGCACCCCGCCCCGCCGCTACGACATGACCGGGTTCGCGTACTCGGCGAACACCGCGCCGGAGGAGAGTTCCCGCTCCAGCGGCCGGGTCACCTACGAGGTGCGGGCGGTCGCGCCGCCACGGCGTACCCCGTGGTTGTGGATCGCCGCCGCCGCGGCGTTGGTGCTGGTGGTGGTCGCCGTGGGGGTGGTGTTGCTGACCCGCGACGGCGAGCCGGCCCCCGGCGAGCCGCGGGTGGTCACCGTCGAGGCGGAGAGCCTGGTGGAGGGCGCGGTGATCAAGTCGCCGCAGAACAGCAAAGCGGCCGTTGGCGCGCAGCCCAACTGCTGCGGGGTGACCTGGTCCGGTGACAAGCAGCTCTTCTTCACGGGGCTGGCGATCGGCGATCAGGTCACCGTGACGGTGCAGATCCCGGCCGACGGCACCTGGCGTTTCGCCACGGTACGGACCACCGCCCTCGACTACGCCAACACCGTCTTCGCCATCGACGGCAACCAGGTCGGCGGCACGTTCCTCGGCTTCACGCCGACTGTGCGAAAGACCGAGTTCCTGGACGTCGGCACGGTCCGGCTCACCAAGGGCCCCCACCAGGTCACCCTGCTGGTGGTCGGCAAGACGCAGGGCACGAACTCCTACTTCGCCGGGGTGGACACGTTCCGGTTCACCGAGATCCTGGCGCAGGCCGTGGCGCGATGAGTGGTCGGCAGAAAGCCCTGCTGGGGCTGCTCGCCGTCCTGCTGGTGGCGCTCTTCGTGGTCGCGGTCGGCGCGGGCCGCGACGACAGTGGTGATCCGGGGGCCCGGAACGGGTTCGTCGACCGGTTGGGCGCGCTGGCCGGCGAGCGGTCCGCTGTGGATCCGGCGACGGTCAGCGCCGACTGCGCCGACGAGACGGGTCGGCTGGCGTTCTCCGGCAACTGCCTGGTGCGGGTGGCGGACCCCGGCGGACTGCGCACGCTGGTGCTGCGCAGCACGGCCCGGTTCACTGTCGTCGCCCCAGCTCCCGGGGACGCCGACCTCACCATCCGCGACGAGGTCGAGCCGGCGGCGGACGGCACCGGCGCGGTGGCGAAGATCGCCGTCGACCAGGCCACCGAGGTGGGCCTGGTCTGCCCCGGCCTGGGCGGTTGCACTGTCGTCGTGACCACCTCCTGAGTCGTTCCTGGCCCCACCCGGACTGGAAAGGAAGGTGCCGCCGTGGGTGACCTGCGCAAGCCGTTCCTGCTGCTGGCCATGCTCGCCATCGTCCTGGCGATCGGGGTCGAGCTCGGCGCCGGGCTGCTGCTCGGCGGCGCCGACGCCGGCGCGGCCCTCACCGACAGCGCCGGCGCGCTGGACGTGGAGCTCGACGACGTGTCCGGGGTCAGCGAACCGTCCGGCCGGGGCACCGGCTACCTGGCGTTGATCGACGCGGTGGCGGTCTGGAGCACCGGGCTGTTCTGCCTGGGCCTGCTGCTGCCCGAACGCGTCCAGGGTCGGGTACAGGGCGTCGCCAGCCTGATCTTCTCGATCATCCTGATCATCGTCGGGCTGATCGCGCTGGTCGTCGCGTTCGTGGAGCTGTCCATCATGGTGTCGCTGTTCCTGGCCGTCCCGTTCGGCACCCTGGCGTACCTGGCGCTGTGGGGCTTCTTCCCGGTCGGCGAGGCGGCGATGCTGCTCGGGCTGGTGCTGCTACTCAAACTGGTGTGGGCCGGGATGCTGGTGCTGGCCCAGCCGCGCTTCCTGCAGAACAAGGGGCTCGTCCTGCTGATCCTCACCACCCTGTTGTGCACTGTCGTGCTGGAGTTCCTGCACAACCTGGTGCCGGTGATCCTGGTCAGCATCGTCGACGACGTGGCGGCGCTGGTCTTCGCGATCATCGCGATCATCTGGGGGCTGGTGCTGTTGATCGGCTCCATCCCGGCGATCGTCAAGGCCATCCGAGTCACCGCCGCCCTACCGACCCGTTGACGCCACCACCCGCCCCTCGGGAGCCGGGCCTGACGGGGATCAGGTTGTCGAGGCGGACAGGTCCAGCACGGCGATCGCCTCATGGGTGTAGACCTCCAGGTCTTCGAACCACTGTGGATAGGACCCCCGCCGGCTGAAGAAGCGGATCGTGGCGCCCTGGAGGGCGAAGTCCTCGTCATCCACGTCGACGTGGATGGCGACCGCCGCCTGGAGCGTCGCCGAGCCCGGCAGGCCACGCGCCGCCGCCAGCATTCGGCGGGCGAAGTACAGGCCACGCGACGCCGCCCTGGGGAGGAACTCGACTTTCTCCCTACCCAGGTCGTCAAGAGACACGTGGACGTCGTTGATCTCGTACTCGCCTTCCCCGAGCGCCTCCGCCGGGATGTCGTGCACGCGCTTCGGCCGATGCGCCACGAGGAGGAGCGCGCCGCTCGGTTCCACCGTCCAGCCCGCGTCGAGTGTGTCCTGCTCCAGCTCGGGAACGGTCGGCTGGTCGGCGGCGAAGGCCGCGCTGCCGACCAGGCTCCGCATGGCGGCGTTGGTCCTCATCACGATCGTGGAACCCCCCGTGGACGTGACTGCCCCACTGACGACTTCCTCCGGCAACGTACGTCATCTCATCGCACCGCGAACGGATCCTCGACCACCCGGTCGTGACCCGGGTCGCCGGGATCACGCACGCGGGCTTTTTCCGGCCCCGGCCGGGCAGCGGCACCGCCGGCGGGGCCACCGACGGGGTCGCCGTCGAGGCGTACCGCTGGGGTTCGCTGACCGCCGGCGCGGGGGGTACGGACGGCCTCGATGCTGCTGCTGCCCTTCATGCGACTGCGTGATCCCCGCAGCCTGACCATCGACCCGGCGGACACCGTGCCGCCGCCGATCGAAGGCCACTGGCCGTACCACACCCAGGCCGCGTACCAGGTGGCGATCCGTGAGCTGATCGACCGGTCCAGCTGACCACCGGGGCCGCGCGGGTTCACGGCACCGTCGCGACCACTGCCGCCGCACCTTCCCGGTCGAGGGTTCCGTCGGCGACCCACACCCGGTACCGGCCGTGCCGGCGTCCACCGGCCGGCACCACCGCCGGGCGGTCGAACGCGAACGCCACGCAGACCCCCGGATACATCCCGGTCCGCACGAACCAGCGGTCGTCCGGCCCGAGGCCCGCGAAGACCAGGGTGTACGCCCCGCCGCCCGACCCGGCCCCGGTCAGCGCGAGCCACGGCGCCGCACTGCCGTTGACCGTCTCCTCCCCCGCCGCGTCGGCGGTGAACACCGCCGGTTCGCCGTCGGCGACCGCCCGCCAGAAGAACCCGCCGTAGCCGGCCCCGCCCGGCCGGCCGTTGGTGGCCGGGCTACCCAGGCGCACCTCCCGGTCGACCGGGGCGGTGAGGACGGAGTCCACGTCGAGCCGCCAGGTGCCCGGCGCGACCGCCGACACGGCGAGCCCTCGTCGTTCGGTCAGCAGCACCCCGCCGGCCCGGTCGCGCCACTGGAGATCGTGGGCGTACCGACCCGGGGACCGCTCGACCTCGCCGGTGTGCGCGATGACGCCGTGGTCGTCGCGCCAGGTGTAGCCGACGTCGCGGACGTAGGTGCGCCCGCCCCAGAGGTTGCTGCCGTCGACGTCCTGCACCGCGAGGGACGCGCCGAGGTGCCATACGTGGTCGGCGGGGAGCGCGTCGGTGACCACCGTTCCGCCGAGCGTGCGGACCGGGTGCAGGTACGGTCGGGGCCCGTGCCGTGGGTCCAGCGCCGGTTCGAGCACGTACCGCGCCACCTCCGTGGCATCGACCGTCAGCCGCACCGGTTCCCCGCTCACGTCAGCTCCCGGCGGCCGACTGCGGCGGCCGGGACCGACCGGCCGGCGGTGGGATCGGCCGGGACCGGCCGGCGGGCGGCGACGGCGTGCAGGGCGGCCACTGTGTAGCCGGCGAGGATCGGCACCGCGACCGGGGTGACCAGGACGGCGAGCAGCCCGGCCAGCGCGACGACCCCGGTGAGCGCGGCCCAGCGGTTGGGCGCGTCGAGGCAGGCGCGGGCGGCCGACCGGGCCGAGGCCCGCCACCGCCCTCCCCCGTTGCCGCCCACCTCGACGACGACCAGCCCGGCGTACCCGGCCAGGCCGGCAGCGATCAGCGCCGTCACCAGCAGCGCCGCCGGGCCGCCCGGCACCCGGCCGGTGGCCAGCGCCGCCAGGTCGGCGGCGAGCAGCGCGGCGCCGGTGAGCGCGAGCAGGCTGACCGGGACACCGGGCAGCACCGAACGGCCGAACCGGCGCACTGTCGTGCGCGCCGACGGCCAGCTGCCGGTGCGCGTCCAGTCGTGCACCGCCGCACTGGCAGTGCCCGCCGCCGCGGCGGCGGTGAGCAGGGGCGCCGCCGCCAGGGTCAGCAGGATGCCGAGCAGTGCGAGGTCGGCGGCGTCGCGGGCGACGTCGCGCCAGTCCCGCCGCCCGCCGGTGTCGACCGGTTCAGCCCTTGATGCCACTGGTGTTGATCCCCTCGACGAGCATCCGCTGGAACGCGACGAAGAACAGGAAGACCGGCAGCAGCGACAGCACCGACATGGCGAACATCGGGCCGACAGCGCTCTGGCTGGTCGAGTCGATGAACAGGGTCAGCGCGACCGGGACGGTGTAGTCCTCCAGTTGGGACAGGAAGACCAACTGCCGGAAGAAGTCGTTCCAGGTCCAGATGAACGAGAAGATCGCCGTGGTGACCAGCGCCGGACGGCTCAGCGGCAGGATGATGTGCCGGAAGATGCCGAACGGTCCGGCGCCGTCGATGCGGGCCGCCTCGTCCAGCTCCCGGGGGACGCCGCGCATGAACTGCACCATGAGGAAGACGAAGAACGCCTCGGTGGCCAGGAACTGCGGGATGAGCAGCGGCAGGTAGGGCCAGTCACCGCCGACCAGCCCGAGCGTGCGGAACAGGATGTACTGCGGAACGATCAGCACGTGCTGGGGCAGCAGCAGCGTGCCGATCATGACGGCGAACCACATGCCGCGCAGCCGGAACCGCAGCCGGGCGAAGGCGTACGCGGCCAGCAGGCAGGAGAGCCCGTTGCCGACGACGGTGAGCAGGCTGACCATGGTGCTGTTGAGGAAGAACCGGCCGAAGCTGACGTCGAAGTTGGACCACCCGGCGGTGTAGTTGCCCGGGGTGAACCGCTCGGGCAGCAGCCCGACGTTGTTGACGATCTCCTCCTGGGACTTCAGCGAGGTGCCCACCATCCAGATCAGCGGGTAGAGCACCACGGCGACGATCGCCACCAGGATCAGCAGTCGTAGCACGGGCCGTCCGCCGGGCCGTCGGCGCGCGTTCGGCGGCGCTGCGGTCGGCGCCGCGGTCGTCGGGGTCACCGTCACCATCACCGGTCCTCCCCGTCGGAGTAGTGCACCCAGAACCGTCCGGTGCTGAAGAAGATCGCGGTGATGACCGCGATGGCGAGCAGGAACACCCAGGCCATCGCCGAGGCGTAGCCCATGTTGAGGTCGGTGAAGCCGGTGATGTAGAGGTTCAGCGTGTACATCAGGGTGGAGTCGACAGGGCCGCCGGTGCCGTTGCTGAGCACGAACGCGGCGGTGAAGCCCTGGAAGCCGTTGATGGTCTCCAGCACCAGGTTGAAGAAGATGACCGGCGAGAGCATCGGCAGGGTGACGTTGCGGAACTGGCGGAACCGGCCGGCCCCGTCGACCGACGCGGCCTCGTAGAGCTCGGTGGGCACCTGCTTGAGCCCGGCCAGGAAGATCACCATCGGTGCGCCGAACTGCCAGATGGCCAGCACCATCAGTGTTTCGAGGGCCCAGTCGGGGTCGTTGACCCACGGTTTGCCGGTGATGCCGAAGAGGCTCAGCAGCGAGTTGAACGCGCCGTCGCGGTTGAACATGTTGACCCAGACGATGGCCAGCGCGACGCTGCCGCCGAGCAGGGACGGCAGGTAGAACAACCCGCGGAACAGCCCGACGCCGCGCCAGGCGCGGTTGAGCAGCAGCGCCACGCCGAGCGCAGCGGCCAGCTTCAGCGGTACGGCGATCAGCGCGAAGGTCACTGTCACCCGCACCGCGTGCCAGTACGACGGGTCGGCGGTGAACATCCGCTCGTAGTTCGCCAGCCCCACCCACTCCACCTCGGAGAAGGGGGTGAGGATGTCGTAGTTGGTGAAGCTCAGGTAGAGCGACAGCAGCATGGGGACTGCCGTGACACCCATCAGGCCGATGAGCCACGGCGACAGGAAGACGTACCCCGCCAGACCTTCGCTGTTCCGGAAGCGTCCGGGCCCACGCCGCTCAGCGTGGGCCCGGTCGGATCCGGGGCCGCGTCGGGTCGGGTCGGGAGCCGTGGTCAACGCCACGAACAGCTCCTCTCCTCGCCTTGACGGCGTCAGGCGATGGCGGACTTGCACGCCTCGACGAACTGGGCGGCGGCCTCGGCGGGAGTGGTCCGGCCGTACTGGGCGTTCTCGGCGGCCTTGACCAGCTCGGACTTGACCTTGCTGTGGCCCTTGATCGGCACCTGCGGCGACTTGCCGAACTTCTGCGTCAGCTCCGCCTCGACGGCGATGGACTGCTTCATGGCCGGGTCGGTGGTGTCGTCGCTGACCACGCGGCGCAGGTCCAGGTTGGACGGTAGGCCCCGGTCGGTGCCGAGCAGCTTGACCGCCTCCACGTCGTTGTTCAGGAAGTTGATCACGTCGACCGCGACGTCCTTGTGCTTGCTGCCCTTGAACACCGACCAGTACATCGAGGCCCGGGCCCACTGGGCGCTGGGGTCGCCGGGGTAGGCGATGACGCCCAGCTCGTCCTTGGTGTTCTTCTTCAGGTCCGGCATCTGGTTGGCCCAGACCCAGGAGGTCGCCGACTTGCCGGTGACCACCAGCTGCTTGGTGACGTCGCTGGAGTTGCCCTCGTGGATGACGTCGGCGGTCGGGGTGGCCTTGCGGTCCCGGGCGCCCTTCCACAGGTCGAACCACTTGGTCACGTCCTCGGCGGTGAAGCCCAGCTCCTTGCCCTGGTAGAGGTCCTTGCCCTGCTGTCGCAGCCAGACCCAGAAGGCCTTGTAGTCGGCGCTCGGGTCCTGGGTGCCGGGCACCTTGGTCTTGGCGGTGACCTGCTCGGCCCAGGCGATGTGCTCCTCCCAGGTCATTCCGGTCGTGGGCTCGGGCAGGTTGTTAGTGGTCAGCAGCGTCTTGTTGTAGACCAGACCCTGGGTGTTCTCCCCGGCGGCCAGGCCGGCGAGCTTGCCGTCGACCACGCCGTACTGCCAGAGGCTCTCCGGGAACTTGGAGGTGTCCAGCTTTCCGGACTTCTGGTACGAGGTCAGGTCGAGCGTGCTGTTGCGGGCCGCGTACTCGGCCAGGTAGTTGTCGTCGATCTGGAACAGGTCCGGCGGGTTGCCGCCGGCGGTGAGCGTGGCCAGCTTGTCGAAGTAGCCCTGGTTGGCCTGCCAGGTCTTCTCGAAGGTCACGTTCGGGTGCTTCTTGGTGTAGAGCGCGAGGGCGTCCTCGGTCAGCTTGGCCCGGGCGTCGCCGCCCCACCAGAAGATGGAGAGCTTCACCGGGGCGTTCGGGTCGGCGGCGCCACCGTCGTCGTCGCCGCAGGCGGCGGCGCCGAACATCAGCGGTGCGGCGACCGTCACCGCGAGCAGGCCACGCAGCAGGCGCCGCCGGGGCAGCGGGGTACGGTGGGCGCGCCCGACGGGCGCGTCAGTGGTGGGGGGCGTTGCGGGGTGCATGTGCGCTCACTCCTCGGCATTAGGAGGCGACGGCGTCACCGGTGGCCGCAGTCGGGATGCCCGGGTCCGCAGGGCAATGCGGGCCCGGGCCACGTGGTGCGGCCAGGGGACGTGCCGGTCGGGCGTACGGGCCCGGGCCGGTCGAGTCGCGGATGACCAGGTCGGTCTGGAGCATTACCTGTGCGGTGGTACGACGGACGCCGAGCGCCGTGCCGGCACCGGACCCCCGCGCACCGCGCGGTGACTCGATGTCCTGTTGCAGCAGCATGTCGACGGCCGTCCGGCCGGCGGCCCCGGTGGGTGTGGCCACCGTCGTCAGTTTGGGGCGGGTCAGCCGGCTCAGGGTGATGTCGTCGACCCCGACGACGCTCACCTCCTGCGGCACCCGGACCCCGAGCGCGTCCAGCCCTTCGATCAGGCCGATCGCCATCAGGTCGTTGTAGGCGAGCACCGCCGACACGCCGCTGCGTTTCACCTGCTCGGCGACGGCGGAGCCGCCGACCTCGGTGGGCGCGTTGGGGCCGAGCAGTGTCAGCTCTGCGCCACCGGCTCGGGCGGCCGCGCCGGCGGCACGGCGCATCTCCCGGTTGGTCCACGAGCTGCGTGGGCCACCGAGCAGCGCGATGCTGCGGTGCCCCAGGCCGACCAGGTGCTCGATCGCCGAGCGGGCGCCCTGCCCGACGTCCATCAGCACGCAGGGCAGGCCGGTCACCTGGCGGTTCACCACGACCAGTGGCACCTCGCGGCTGAGCTGCTCGATCAGGCTGTTGCTCATCCGAGGGCTGCAGAGCAGCACTCCGTCCACCTGCTTGGCCAGCGCGTGGACCAGCTCTTCCTCGGCGGTCGGGTCCTCGTTGGTGTCGGCCACGAAGACGTGGTAGTCGCGGTGCCGGGCCTGACTCTCCGCCGCCTTGATCAGCGGCGGGAAGAACGGGTTCGCGATGTCCGCGATGATCAGCCCGATGTTGTGCGTCCGCCCGGTTATCAGGGCCCGGGCGGCACGGTTCGGCCGGTAGCCCAGATCCTCCGCGCAGGCGAGCACCCGGACCCGGGTCTCCGGGTTGACCAGGTGCGGTGCGGAGAAGGTGCGGGACACGGTGGAGATGTGCACACCGGATGCTCGGGCGACGTCCCGGATGGTGACTGGCACGGCGGCCCCTTCGTCCGATGTGGTGGCGGTCACGCAGGTGTGGCCCATTAATGCAAACGGTTGCGTCAGTGTCAACGGTCAATGGTTACGGCTTCGTTGCACCAACGCTCCCCATGGTGACCTGCTACCTCCCAAACGCTGACATATGACCCCGATCCCGCTGGCGTCGTTGACGCGATCGGATCGATCGTGATTACTTCATTGCAAACCTTTGCAGGATCACGGGAGGTGACCGCATGTCACCGAGAGCCGCCGCACGGGCCCGGTACGCCGTCGTGGGCACCGGCGCGCGGGCCGAGATGTTCGTCCGGGCGCTGGTGCTCGACCACGCCGACACCACCGAGCTGGTCGCCTTCGCCGACGTCAACCAGGCCCGGATGGACGCGCACAACCGCTGGCTGGGCGAGCTGGGTCACCGCCCGGTGCCCACGTACCCGGCCGGTGACTTCGCGGCCATGCTGGACTCCGAACGTGTCGACGTCGTTCTGGTCACCAGCGTGGACGTCACCCACGACGAGTACGTGGTGGCCGCGCTGCGCGCCGGCCGGCAGGTCGTCACCGAGAAGCCGATGACAGTGGACGCGGCCCGCTGCCGGCGGATCCTGGACACCGTGACCGAGACCGGCGGTCGGGTGACCGTCGCCTTCAACTACCGCTACAACCCACTGCACGAACAGGTTCGCCGGCTGCTCGCCGAGGGCGCGGTCGGCGAGATCGGCTCGGTGCACTTCGAGTGGCTGCTCGACGTCCGCCACGGCGCCGACTACTTCCGCCGCTGGCACCGCGACAAGGCCAGCTCCGGTGGGCTGATGGTGCACAAGGCCAGCCACCACTTCGACCTGGTCAACTGGTGGCTGGCCGCCACACCCGTCGAGGTGTACGCGGCCGGTCGACTCTTCTTCTACGGTGAGGACGGTCGCCGGCACGGGTACGCCCGCGACTACGACCGGGCGCACGGCTCCCCCGCCGCCGCCGACGACCCGTTCGCGCTGCGGCTGGACGCGCACCCTCGCCTGCGAGAGCTGTACCTCGACGCCGAGGCCGAGGACGGCTACCAGCGCGACCGCAACGTCTTCGCCCCCGGGGTGAGCATCGAGGACGACATGGCGGTGCTGGCCCGCTACTCCACCGGCGCCACGATGACCTACCACCTCACCGCGTACGCGCCCTGGGAGGGCTACCGGGTGATGGTCAACGGCAGCCGGGGCCGACTGGAGCTGGACGTGGCCGAGAACGACTTCGTCGACCGGGGCACCGCCGGCGCGGTCAAGGGCGCCGCCCTGCACGGTGCCGAGGCGCCGGCCGAGGGCGGAGGTGCGACGCTGACGTTGCGCCCGTTCTGGGCCCCGCCCCGGCAGATCCCGGTGGAGGGTCGCAGTCGGCACGGGCACGGTGGCGCGGACGCCCGGATGACCGGGGTGCTCCTCGGCGGTCAACCCGACCCGCTGGGCCGCGCCGCGACCGCCGACGACGGCGCGTTGGCCCTGCTCACCGGCCTGGCCGCCAACAGGTCCTTCGAGACCGGCCAACCCGTCCGCGTCGCCGACCTGCTCACCCCCCGCTGACACAGGAGACGAGGAGCCCCACCCCGTGCCCACGTTCGACCACACCGACCTGCTCCTGCCGCCCGAACCGGGCCAGCGCGCGCTGGCCCGGGAGCTGTACGCCCTGGCCGCGGCGCAACCCATCATCTCGCCGCACGGGCACGTCGACCCGGCCCTGCTCGCCGAGGACCGCCCCTTCCCCGATCCGGCGCAGCTGCTCATCGTGCCCGACCACTACCTGACGCGGATGCTGCTCAGTCAGGGCGTACCCCCGGCGGATCTGGGGGTGCCCACCCGCGACGGAAGCCCGGTGGAGGCCGACGGCCGGGTGATCTGGCGACGGTTCGCCGCGCACTGGCACCTGTTCCGGGGCACCCCGTCGCGGCTCTGGCTGGAGCAGACCTTCCGCACTGTGTTCGGGGTGCATACCGCGCTTCGCCCGAGCACGGCCGACGCCGTCTACGACGAGATCGCCGCCCGGCTCGCCGAGCCGGACTTCCGGCCCCGGGCGCTCTTCGAGCGGTTCAACATCGAGGTCCTGGCGACCACCGAGTCGCCGCTGGACGACCTCGCGCAGCACGCCAAGCTCGCCGCGGACGGGTGGGGCGGGCCGGGCGGCCGGGTGGTCACCACGTTCCGCCCGGACGACGTGGTGGACATGGAGTTCGAGGGCTGGTCGACAAACGTGGACCGCCTCGGGGACCGGGCCGGTGAGGACACCGGCACGTACGCCGGCTACCTGGCCGCGCTGCGGGCCCGACGCGCCGCGTTCATCGCCGCCGGCGCGACCTCCTCGGACCACGGCCACCCCACCGCGCGCACCCTGGACCTGACCCCGGCCGAGGCCGAGCGGCTCTACGACCGGGGCCGGCGCGGCGAGGCCGACGCCGCCGACGCGGAGGCGTTCCGGGCGCACATGCTCATGGAGTTCGCCCGGATGTCGCTCGACGACGGCCTGGTCATGCAGCTGCACCCCGGCGCGGTGCGCAACCACAACAGGTGGTTGCACGCCCGGCACGGCCGCGACGTCGGCGGGGACATTCCGCAGGCCACCGAGTACGTGCACGCGCTCGCCCCGCTGCTGGAGCGCTACGGCAACGACCCCCGGCTGCGACTGGTGCTCTACACGCTCGACGAAGACACCTTCACCCGCGAGCTGGCGCCCCTCGCGGGCGGGTACGCCGCGCTGCTGCTCGGCGCGCCCTGGTGGTTCCTGGACTCCCCTGAGGTGCTTCGCCGGTTCCGGGAGGCGGTCACCGAGAGCGCCGGCTTCTACAACACCACCGGGTTCGTCGACGACACCCGGGCGTTCTGCTCCATCCCGGTACGCCACGACGTGGCCCGCCGGGTGGACGCCGGCTTCCTGGCCCGGCTCGTCGCCGAACACCGGCTGCCGATGGACGAGGCCGCCGAGACCATCGTCGACCTGGCGTACCGGCTGCCCAGGCGGGTCTTCAACTTCGGAGGACAGGTTCAGTGACGGTCACCATCACCTCTGTCGAGGTGCACGACGTGCGGTTCCCCACCGCCGCCCGGGGCGACGGCTCCGACGCGATCAATCGGGGTGACTACTCGGCGACGTACGTGGAGCTGGGCACCGACGCCGGCCCGACCGGCGCAGGGTTCACCTTCACCAACGGCCGGGGCAACGAGATCACCTGCGCGGCGGTGCGCGCCCTGGCCCACCACGTGCGGGGGCGCACGGTCGAGGAGATCGTGGCCGAGCCGGTGGCGTTCTGGCGTTCGCTCAGCGCCGACGTGCAGCTGCGCTGGCTGGGCCCGGAGAAGGGCGTCATCCACATGGCGACCGGCGCGCTGGTCAACGCGGTGTGGGACCTGCGGGCCACACTGGCCGGCAAGCCGATGTGGCGCTTCCTCGCCGACCTGCCCACGGACGACCTCGTGGCCAGCGTCGACTTCCGGCACATCACCGACGCGCTCACTCCGGACGAGGCGGCCGCCATCCTCGACAAGGGACTGGTCGGATCCGATGGCCGGCTCGCGGAACTCGAGCAGAGTGGGTTCCCGTCGTACACCACCTCGGTCGGGTGGCTCGGCTACCCCGACGACAAGGTGCGGGCGCTGACCCGGCAGGCGTACGCCGACGGCTGGCGGGCGATGAAGATGAAGGTCGGCGGCCCGCTCGCCGACGATCTGCGGCGGGCCCGGATCATCCGGGAGGAGATCGGCCCGGACGCGCTGTTGATGATGGACGCCAACCAGGTCTGGGACGTCGACGAGGCGATCACCGCGATGGCGGCGCTGGCCGAGGTGGACCCGTACTGGATCGAGGAGCCCACCCACGCCGACGACATCCTCGGGCACGCCCGGATCGCCCGCGCTGTCGACGAGTTGACCGCCGGCCGCTGCCGGGTGGCCACCGGTGAGGTGGCCGCCAACCGGGTGATCTTCAAACAGCTGCTCCAGGCCGAGGCGATCGGGGTGATGCAGATCGACGCCTGCCGGGTCGGTGGCGTCAACGAGGTCCTGGCCGAGCTGCTGCTGGCGGCGAAGTTCGGCGTGCCGGTCTGCCCCCACGCCGGCGGGGTGGGCCTCTGCGAGTACGTCCAGCACCTGGCGATCTTCGACTACCTGCGGGTGGGCACCGGGCTGGATGGTCGGATGATCGAGTACGTCGACCACCTGCACGAGCACTTCGTGGATCCGGTGCGGACCCGCGACGGCCGCTACCTGCTGCCCGAGCGGCCCGGTTACAGCGCCACCATGAAGCCCGCGTCGATCGCCGAGTTCCGCTTCCCGGACGGTCCGGCATGGCGGTGACCGTCGGGGCCTCCCGGCTGGGCCTGGGCATGCTGCGCCGACTGCCCGCCGAGGCCCGCCCGCTGATCCGGCCGGGCACCGTGCCGACCGGCGTCGTACACCTGGGGTTGGGCGCGTTCCACAGGGCCCACCAGGCGGTCTTCACCGAGGCGGCGGTCGGCGCGGCTGGCGGTGACTGGGGCATCGTGGCCGTCGCCCCGCGCAGCGCCGCCGTGGTCGAGGCGATCGCCGCGCAGGACAACCTGTTCAGCGTCAGCGCCCTCTCCGCCGCCGGCAGCGCCACCCGGGTGGTGGGCGCCCTGAGTGGCGTCCGGCACGCGCCCAGCGACCCGGACGCCGTGGTGGCGCTGCTCGCCGACCCGGCGGTGCGCGTGGTGACCCTGACCGTCACCGAGAAGGCGTACCAACTCGACCCGGTGACCGGCCAGCTCTCCCCGGACTCGGCGCTCGCCGCGGACCTGGCCGGCGGCGGACCCCCGACCACGGTGCCGGGGCTGCTGCTGCGCGGGCTGGCCGCCCGGGCCGCGGCGGACGCCGGGCCGGTGGCTCTGGTGAGCTGTGACAACCTGCCCGCCAACGGTCGACGGCTGCGCGGCATGCTCGACCAGGCGGTCGAGCGGGCCGGCGGTGTGCCCGCCGGGCTGGTCGACTGGGTGGCCGGCAACGTCACCTGCCCGGGCACGATGGTGGACCGGATCGTGCCGGCCAGCACCCCGGAGACGATCGAGGCGGCCCGGCGGGCGCTCGGCGTGACCGACCTGGCCGCGGTGGCCGCCGAGCCGTACGCGCAGTGGGTGATCGAGGACGACTTCCCGGGCGGTCGGCCCGGTTGGGAGTTCGCCGGGGCGGTGCTCACCGACGACGCGGGCCCGTGGGAGCGGTTGAAGCTGCGCGCCCTCAACGGGGTGCACTCGGCCACCGCGTACCTCGGAGCGTTGGCCGGTCGGGAGACGATCGCCGACGCGCTGGAGATCCCGCACCTGCGCGACGTGCTGCGCCGACTGATCGCCGAGGACGTGGCGGCCAGCTTCACCCCGCCGGACGGGGTCCGGGTGGTCGACTACGGCGAGCAGGCCCTGGCCCGGTTCGGTAACCCGGCGATCCACCACCGCACCTTCCAGGTGGCGATCGACGGCTCCCAGAAGCTGCCGCAGCGCGTCCTGCACACCATCGCCGACCTGCGTGCGGCCGGGCGGTCCGCGCGTTGGGGCGCGCTGGTCGTGGCGTCCTGGTTGCGCTTCGCGCTGGGGTACGCCGACGACGGCCGGCCGTTGCCGTTCCAGGACCCACTGGCCGGGCCGATCCGGGCCGCGCTGGACGCCGGGGTGCAGAGCCCGGCGGGCGCTGTCGACGCGGTCTTCGCGCTGCGCGACGTCATCCCGGTGGAGGTGGCCGAGGACGACGAGGTCCGCGCCGACGTGATCGCCTGGCTGACCGCGTTGGAGCGGCACGGCGTCGAGGCCACCCTGGCCGGTGGCCGGTGACCGGGTCGACCCGGGCCGGTCGGTGGTGAACGCGGCGACGCCGCCGCCCCGGGTGGCGGTAATCGGGGCGAACGGGCACGGTCGCTGGCACCGGCGGGTGATCGCGCCCCTGCACGCCGCCGGTCGGCTGCGGTTGGTCGCCCTGGTCGACGTCCGGCCGGTGGAGGACGACCCGGCCGCCCCGGTGCCGCCCGGGGTGGCGGTCTTCACCGACCACCGGGCGATGCTCGCCGCCACCCGACCGGAGGTGGTGGTGATCTGCACACCGCCGCACACCCACCTGGCGATCGCCCGCGACGCCCTGGCCACCGGCGCGGACCTGCTGCTGGAGAAGCCGCCGGTGCTGTCGTTGGCCGAGCACGAGGAGCTGACCTGGGCCCTCACCGCCGCCGGCCGGGTGGCCCAGGTCGGCTTCCAGGCGCTGGGCTCGGCGGCTCTCACCGCGCTGACCGACGCGCTGGCCGCCGGCCGGCTGGGCACTGTCACCGGCATCTCCACCGTCGCCGCCTGGCAACGGCCGGACGCCTACTACGCCCGCTCCGCCTGGGCCGGTCGACGGAGTCTGGACGGCCGGCCGGTGCTGGACGGCGCGCTCGCCAACCCGCTCGCGCACGCGGTGATGCAGTGCCTGGCGATCGCCGAGGCGCTCGCCGGGGCGACGCCCTGGCCGGTCGCGATCGAGGTGGAACGCTACCGGGTCCGGCCGATCGAGGTGGAGGACACCGCAGTGCTGCGGGTCCGGTTCCGGGCCGGGCCGCCGGTACTGGTGGCGGTGACCCTGGCCGCCGAGGAGTTCGTGGCCGGCGAGGTGGTGGTGACCGGTACGACGGGGAAGGCGGTGCTGGAGTACCCGACCGACCGGTTGCGCCTGCCTGGCGACGTGGTGACCCGCCGGGTGCCGGGGCGGCTGGGGTTGCTGGAGAACCTGCTCGCCCACCGGGACGACCCGTCGGGCGTGCCATTGATCGCGCCGCTGGCCCGTACCGCGCCGTTCACCGCCCTGCTGGACGCGTTGCGGTCCGCGCCGGAGCCTCGGCTGCTCGACGGCGATCTGGTGACCACCCTCGGCGAGGGCGGGGAGCGGGTCCGCCACCTGCGGGGCGTCGTCGACGTGTTGCGTCGGGCGGCCGAGCGGGGGGCGCTGCCGAGCGAGCTGTCGGTGCCGTGGGCGTCCGGCGCGTACCGCGCCGAGCTGACCGGATAGCGGCCGCCCGCGACTCGCGGTCGGGTCGGCGACGTACGGGCTCATCGATGTGGTGAAGATCGGCTATAAGTGACGCATGGACTTCCCGCCGCACCTGGGCAGCATGCCGATGCACGCGATCACCGAGATCCACGGCGAACCGGGCCTGCTGGAACGTTTCCGGTTGGAGGTCCAGCAGTTCGACGACGAGGCCCGGGCGCGGTTGACCGCCGCGCTCGACCTCGCCGCCGAGCTGCACCGCGACGATCGACGCGTCCGTGAGCCGTACCTGAACCACCTGCTGCGGGTGGCGATCCGGTTGATGCACCACTACCAGGTGCGCGACGTGGACGTGATCGTCGCCGGTCTGCTGCACGACGCCGTGGAGGACCATCCGACCGAGTTGGCCGACGGCGACCCGGGCACCGACCCGACCGGGGCCGCGCTGGCCGCGCTCGCCGCGCGGTTCGGACCACGGGTGGCCACCCTGGTCGCCGCGGTCACCAATCCGGTGTACGACCCCGAGCGGGACCGCAACGAGCAGTACCGGGAGCACCTGGCGGTCAGCCTGGACCGGGAGCCCTGGGCCCGGGTGATCAAGGTGTCGGACTTCACCGACAACGGCGTGGGTGTGATCCACACCGTCGGGCCGAAGGTGGTCTCGTCGGCCCGGAAGTACCGGCCGCTGGTGCCGCTGTTCCGGGACCTGATCGGCCGGCCGGACACGCCGTTGTCGCCTGCGGTGAAGCGGCACATCTTCGGCCAGCTGGATCTTGCCGAGGAGCGGTTCAGCGCCATCCTGGACCAGCCCGCCCCGAACTGACCCGTCCCCGGATCACCCGACCGGGTTCCGTGACAAGTTCTCAGATCTGTTCGGAAGCCTCGGGCATTACGGTTGGTTTTGCGCCGAATGAGAGGAAATGCCCCTCTCGGTTCGTCTTTCGGCCGTGTCACCAATCGAGAGGATTCTGACCATGCGCGACCTTTCCCGTCGTGATCTGCTCAGGGCGACGGCCGTCGGCGCCGGAGCGGTCGCTATCCCGAGCATGATCTCCGGCAGCTCGGCCATCGCGGCCGACGGTCCCGGGTGGCCCTCCGACACGAAGTTCCCACCGGCACAGCTGACCGGCCGGATCGTCCGCCCGCAGAGTCCCAACTACGCGGAGGCCAGCCTCGGCTGGGACGAGCTGTTCGTGCACTACCCGCTGGTCATCGTCTTCGCTCAGGAGACCCAGGACGTGGTCAACGCGCTCACCTGGGCGCGGCAGCACGACGTCGCGCTGCGGGTACGCAGTGGCCGGCACAACCTGGAGGGCTGGTCGAACGTCGACAACGGCATCGTGATCGACGTCAGCGAGCTGAAGGACGTCCACATCGACACCGCCACCCGCACGGCGAAGGTCGGCGCGGGGCTCACCCAGTCGGAGGCGGTGACCGCCCTCGGGGAGCACGACCTCGCGGCGACGACGGGCACGGAGGGAACCGTGGGCCTCTCCGGCGCGACCCTCGGCGGCGGCTTCGGCTTCCTCACCCGCTACATCGGGATGGCCTGCGACAACCTGATCGGCGCCGAGATCGTCGTCGCGGCGGGCGCCGACGGCGCGAAGGTGCTCGAGGTGGACCCGTGGAACTACCCGGACCTGCTCTGGGCGCTGCGCGGAGCGGGCAACGGCAACTTCGGGATCGTCACGTCCCTGACCTACAAGGTCGCCCCGCTCACCAGCGTCGCCTACCTTCAGGTGACCTGGCCCGGTCTCGGCGACCTGCACGAGGTCTTCGACGCCTGGCAGCGTGTCGGACCCTTCACCGACCCCCGCCTCGGCACCCAGGTCGAGGTCCACCCGGACGAGATCCTGCTGTTCGCGGTGCTCGCGGAGGGTTCCGAGGCGGAGGCCAGGAAGCTGCTGGCACCGATCCTGTCGATCGGCAACCCCACTGTCACCGTGCAGATCGGCGGCTGGGGCGACGTCTACGCAGACTTCCAGATCCCCAACGAGGAGGAGCCGGCGAAGTGGAAGTTCTTCTCCCAGTTCACCCGCGAGCCGTTCCCGGAGAAGGCGGTCAGCATCGTCCGTGAGTTCATGGAGAAGTCGCCCTCACCCGACAGCAACTTCTTCACCCAGGCCTTCGGTAGGGGGGCGCAACGGCAGGAGCCGTTCGGTGGCGCGGCCTTCCCGCACCGCGACGCGCTCTTCTACTCCGAGCCCGGCGTCGGCTGGGGCACCCGCGGCGAACCCGACAGCGACGACGCCGTCACCCCGATCGCCCAGACCTGGATCGCCGAGTTCAGCCAGGCGCTGCGGCCCTACGTGGACGGCGCCTACGTCAACGTGCCGAACATCGGCATGGCCGAGTGGGAGAAGGCCTACTGGGGGCACAACTTCCCCCGGCTGCGCAAGATCAAGGCGAAGTACGACCCGCACAACGTCTTCCAGTACGAGCAGAGCATCCCGCCCGCGACGCACTGACCCGGGATGGCCGGCGGTGCGGGTGACGCCACCCGCACCGCCGGGCACCGCCGCCGAAGACGGGGTCGCGTCGGCGGTCAGGACGGCGCGGCCTCGTCGAGGATGACGCGCAACGCGTGCGGGGCACTGGTGGCGAGGTCGCCGAGCACGGCGAGCAGCAGACCGTACTGATCGGACGGCTCGTCGACGAGCAGTTGGCCGGCGTCGGTGATCAGCACTGCGAGCGGACCGGCGTCGAGCCGGTCCCGAAGCACGTCGGAGAGGGCGTCCCAGGTCTCCCCCAGGTAGGCCGGCAGGGCCAGCACGGCGGCGAGCGCGGCGAAGAGCCCGGCCCTGGTCCGCGTCGTCGCTCCGGCCAGCACCACCGCGCCGGGCACGTCGAGGCCGCCGTCGTGGCAGGTGATCAGCCAATCGGGCACCCGACCTGCTTGCTCGTCGACCATCACGTTCAGAGCCGGTAGAAGTCGGTGTAGTGGTTGGGCGAGAACCAGGTGACCCCGGTACTGCGGTTCACCACGATCCGGTACGCGTCCCGGGCGGCGCCCTGGGTGCGCGGGTAGACGTCGTACTCGTAGTAGGTGGCGTTGGTGGGCAGTTGGCCCTCGTAGTTGTAGAACTGGCCGCCGGCGAAGTTGAACTTCCCGCCACTCCAGGAGTACCAGCCTCGGCTGGTCGGGAACCCCTTGGCGGACCAGCCCGAACGGGCGGTGCGGGCGTCCGCGCAGCGGCTCATGGTGCAGGAGCTGTAGACCGACGCCGAGGCCGGGTCGGTCAACCGGGGGGAGACCACGGACGGGCCGACCAGCGCGGCGGCGACCATGGCGAGGAGAAGGGCGAGCGTGGTGGTACGCCGGCGGATCGCGCCGAGCGTGGCCAGTGGGGACACGAGGGTGGACACAGGCTGCCTCCAGACCATCCGATCCATTGATCCGCGTGAGTGTCGGACCGGACCCAGTCTCACCGCTGCCGGTCGACGGCAACACCCCTCGGCACCCCAACTGCTCCACAATGCTCGGTGAACCCCGGATGATCACCTGTCTCGGCGCGCCCGATCGGGAGCAACGCGAGCATGCCGAGGCTGACCCAGACGTACGCGTTGGCGCCCACGAACCCCCACGGCCCGTCCGACCCGTTGGCGAAGACCCAGACCAGCCCACTGCACAGCACGACGTAACCGGCGGCACCGGCACGCGCCCGACGATGAGCCGCCGCGTCGACCGGCGGCCACGGCAGCGTGGACGCGGCGAGCACCACCAGCCCCGGCACCAGCCACACCAGGTGGTGCACCCAGGTGACCGGGCTGACCAGGCACGCGGCAACGCCGGTCAGCGCGAAGCCGGCCCGTTCGTCGCCGTCACGCACCGCCCGGCGTGCCCGTACCGCCCACACCGCCAACACGGCCACGACCAGCAGCAGCCACACCCGCCGGTCCGGGTGCGCCGGGTCGAGCCGGGCGACCAGGCCGAGCAGCGACTGGTTCGACACGTACGCCAAGTCACCGACCCGGTCGGTGTCCCACAACGCCTCGGCGAAGAACGTGCGGCTGGCCTGCGGCGCGAGCGCCGCCGCGACCACTGTGGCGCCGACGAGTGTGCCGGCGGCCGTGGCAGCGGCCCGCCACCGCCCGGTGACCAGCAGATACCCGATGAAGATCGCCGGGGTCAGCTTGACGGCGGCGGCCAGCCCCACCCCCACTCCGGCCAGCCGACTGCCCCGCTCCAACAACCACAGGTCCACATACACCAGCGCCACCAGCGACAGGTTGACCTGCCCGAAGCTGACAGTGTCCCGCACCGGGTTGAGCCCGGCCAGCAGACAGCAGGCCAACGCCAGCGCGTACCAGCGCGTCCACCCGTGCCGACGGGCCAACGGGTCCACCAGCAGGTGCAACAGGAACGCGACCGCCAGCGCGGTGAGCAGCAGGTTCGCCACGATCGTCGGGTACCAGGCCAGCGCGGCCATCGGCAGCATGGTCACCGCGGCGAACGGCGGATAGGTGAAGCCGTACCCGTTGCCGGTGGTCCAGTCGTACAGGTCACCGCCGCGTACCCAGTGCCCGACCGCGCCGTGGTAGACACCGACGTCGAACCAGCCCCGATGCCCGGGCAGCAGCGCGATCGCCACCGCCAGCACGGTGACCAGGCCGAACACCGTCGCCACCCGCCGCCGACCCACGTTCATCGGGCCAGCCCCACCGTGGCGGGCGGCACCAGCAGGCGCAGCGAGCCGACCGCGAGCAACCCCACCAGCACCCCGGCTGCGGCCAGCACCGCCTGCGCCACGTCGGGTCCGAAGCCGCTGGGCAGCGCCACGAACGCGAGCACCACCGCGCCCAGCGCCGCCGCCGGGCGGGCCCGCCCGTGCGCCGCCGCCGCGAGCAGCACCAGACCCCAGAGCGCGTACCAGGGCCGGGTCGCCGGGCCGAGCAGCGCCGCCGCCACCAACACCAACCCCAGCGCGTACGCCGGGCCAAGCCGTCGCCGATGCCACCACACCCCAAGCGCCACGGCCAGTGCGACGGCCACGCCCAGCGCCAGGCAGAACCGCATCGGGGCGTCGCCCAAGTGCAGACCGAACCGCCCAGCCGTGCGCGACGCCACCCGACCCAGCGCGCTGGAGATCGACCAGCTGTGCCGGTACATGGGGGTGCCGAGCGCGCCGACCCACCCGTACCCGATGCCGGTGGCCCAGGTGACCACGGCGGCGGTGCCCACCGCGAACCCGGCCGTGCGGGCCACCGAGGCCGGAAGCCCGCGGTGGCGCGCGGCGAGCGACCCGACCACCAGCAGCCCGACCACCGCCGGCACCTTGACCAGCGCGGCGAGGGTGACCAGCACGGTGGCCGTGCCGTAGCGGTGCTCGAAGGCGAGACTCAGCCCGGCCACCAGCAGCCCCAGCATCACCGCCTCGTTGTGCGCGCCCGCGATGAGGTGCAACGGTACGAGCGGGTTGAGCACGCCCAGCCAGAGCGCGGCAGCCGGGTCGACACCGCAGTGCCGCGCCAACCGGGGCAGGTACGCCACCAACAGCGCCACCCCGGCCAGCGCCACCAGGCGCAGACCGAGCACGCCGAGCACCAGCTTGCCGCCCGTCACGCCACTGACCACGGCCGCCACCGCGAGGAACACCGGCCCGTACGGCGCGGGCGTCTGCTGCCACATCTGCGGCACCTCACCGGCCAACGCGCCGCCCAACTGGGCCACCCCGTGCCGGTACACGTCGATGTCGGCGAGGACCATCGCGCCCTGCGCCAGGTAGCTGTACGCGTCGCGGCTGAACAGCGGCGGCGCCACCAGCAACGGCCCCGCCCAACAGAGCAGAGTGAGCGCGGCGGAGCGCCGGTCGACGACCTCGTCGGGGGCGTGCGGGTGTCGGCCCGCCCACCACCAGGCGGCCACGAGCAGGGTCAGGCCGGCGTACCCGCAGAGCAGACCCGGCCCCGCGAGCTGCCGCAGCCCGCTCCACCAGGCCGTGTGCGCGCCGACCGGGAGCGCCCCGGCGGCCAGGCCGGCGCCGGACAACACTGTGGCACCGACGCCCCCGAGCAGCCGGTACGCGACGACGGTCGGCAGTGTGCGCACCCGGGCAGGATGTCGTCCGCGGCTGACCGCCACCCGACGTGCGGACGATCAGCAGGCGACGGCGCGATGTCGGACCGGCGCGGCCGCCCCGCCATCGACGGTGCATGGTCTGGTTCGTGTCGATATGCGGTCTGCTCGGTGACGGCGTGGCGACCGGCATATCGGTCACCGGTTGTTAGCGTGAAACGCGGATCCGTGACCGTGGAGGGGTGCCATGACGGACGCCCCCGACGGGAGGCCGAGGCCCGCGGACCAGTGGCGGCACCGGGGTGTACGAGGGTTGACCATCGCCCGCGACGCCGGTGTGCGCGGCTGGCGGTGGTGGGCGCGAAGCTGGGACCGGCTGGTCGCCGCACTCCAGGACGAGGCACCCGTCGGCTCCGCTGCCGCGCCGTCGCCGTCCGGTCCCCTCGTCGAACAACGCGACGCGCCCCGACTGATCGCGGTCCCCGCACGCGGTTACGTGTACTCGTTCTACATCCGCGCCACGTTCGCCTGGTCGTCGCCGGCGAGCCTGCGGTCGGAGGTGCTGAGCTGGTACGTGCAGTACTTCCAAGCCAACGCCATCCAACGGCTGACCCGGCTCGCCGCCGACGCCGCCCGGGACCTGCCCCCGCACCGGGCCGGTGACCTGGAGGTGGCGTTGCAGCGGGCGCTCGCCGAGGATCCCCTGTGGCACTACCAGCGGGGCGACATCACGCTGACCTGCCGCCCCGACGCCGCCGTACGCCTCGACGAACGGATCATGCCGGCGCTCCAGCCACACGTCGACCGCCTGGTCAAGCTGGAATACCAGTTCGACGAGCAGATCCGAAAGGCCCGGTACGCCGAGGAACTCAGCCGCCAGTGGGCGACGATCCTCGATGATCACGCGGACGACGATGACCTTGCCGACGCCCGCGACCACATGCTCGCCGCGCAGCGAGAAGCCGCACGATGGATCGCCGAACTCCTCCACCGCCACGCCAACCCCTCGAGCGACCCGACCACCCGGGTCCCCCCACAAGCGTCTTCAAGATCACTTGATGGTGAGTAGTTGTTCGGGGCTGTCGAGAACTACTGAGCATCAAGTGATCATGGGCTTCCGTGACGGTTGGCGAGGATGGCCAGAGTCTCCTGGCGGACCGTGGCCGGATCCGTGGTGAGGCGACGGTGGCTGAAGCGGACGACGAGGATGCCAACGGTGGCGAGCAGAGCGTCGCGGCGGAGGTCGATCTCGCGCTCGGCAGGATCGCCATGGCTGGTCGCGCCGTCCAGCTCGATGTTGACCCGTTCCGCCTCGGCGAACATGTCGAGGTAGATCGTCCGGGCACCTACCCGTATCCGTGCCTGCCGGGTGAACGTCGGCATTCCCGGCCCGGTGAAGACGTGGTCGTGGCCCCAGATCTCCAATGGGCTGCGGCAACCGGCGGCGAGGCGATCCACCAACCCGCGCACCGCCGCGCGGCCGGGCAACCTCGGCACCTCGGCAAGAGCGGCGGCGAGGCGTTGCGGCGTGGTCAGCCGGTCGTTGACCGCGCGGATGAGCAGGCTGGATCGGTTGACCGGCGGCAGCAGGGGCCAACAGTCCACCAGGGTCCGGTCGAGCCGGGTGACCGGCAACCCTCCCCGCATCACCACGTGCGGCGGCTCCACCGCCAAGCCGGGCCGATGCCGCATCACGAGATGCGGCAGGCTCCTCATGCCCGATTCGGTGGACAGGTCGATATGCACCGGCTCACCCGATGGTTGACGCCGTAGACCCCACACGTCGAGCGCGGTCAGTCGACTGAGCGCCCCGCGCCCTCCCGCATGCGCCAGCGCGGCCCGACGAGCCAGCTCCGGTTCGATCCGCGCGAGAGGTGGCAGATCAGGGTCGACATCCCGGACGAGCCCTGTATCGACGTAGACCTCCGGCAGGACCCGGACCACTCGACCGGCCCGGCACGCGCCCTGGAGTGTCCACGGCGGCGCCACGCGGAGCACGTCCCGTCGGGTAGCCAGACCACCGCCTCGGTCGAGCAGGGATTGCAAGCGCGCGTCCACCGGCCCACCCTGCCGTCGAGCGTCACCCCCGCGGGGGTTGCTGTGGACAACAGAAGCACCTGTGGATGACGGCCCGAGCCCTACCCAGCTGTGGTACGCGCCGCTGAGCGCCCCGCACCGACGGACCAGCTGGGCAGCTACCTACCCATGGCAGAAGGCCGCCGCCGGTCTGGTCGACCCCGGCGACGGCCAATCGGGTCCGGGAGCGCCGGTCCAAGCAGGTGCGTGCGCTAGTAGGTGAAGGTCCAGAGGAAATAGAAGCCGGGGGCGTTGGGGCCGTACTGGCGGTACTCGCAGTAGTACCAGCTCCACAGGCCGGTCCGAACACCCTCACTGCCGTAACTGTTGCAGAACTGACCGTCGGAGTAGACGTTGCGCAGCGTGCCGCCTGGCGGATCCGCCGCAGCCGGAGCGGCGCTGAACCCGACCAATCCGCCCAGCGCCAGCGCCACCGCCGTCACCAGGGTCGCCCATCTGCGTCCGCGCATGAAGCCTCCTCCAGATAGATGTCCACAGTGCAGATCGGTGCCGCGCCGAGCCGAGGCCAGGACATCGAAGTTCGTGACAGTGAAGGCTTGCATGGGCGCGTGCGATTCGGCTCCCGACAATCGGCGGCGCTACCGCGACGATCCGCCCGCGATCTCCGTCGAATGGGCATCCGCCCTGAACACGCGTCAGCCGCCGTGCCACGTGTGGGCGTCAGGTCGGACACCCTGTTGGTGGGGCAATCACCGAGCACCAGTCGGTCAGGTTGAAGAAAGGTAGGTCATCTGCACTGGCTCGGCGAGAACCGCCAGGCCGCCGGAATGTCGGACGGTCGGTGCGTTCTCTCTGGGTCTAACCGCCGAAGCTCAGCGCCTGCCGCAGATCCACGTCCAGGCTCTCGTTGTACTGCGGATCGGGCTCGGCCCCGGCAGCGCTGAGGACGGTGCTGAAGAAGCATCTGGCGCCAGCGGCGAGGATCACGGAGAAGATTTCCGTGTCATCGAGACCGTGGCCACGCAGGCCCGCGACGTCGGCCTCGGTGACGGAGTTCGCATCGGCCGCGACCTTTCCGGCGAAGTTGACGACTGCGACCTCCTGCGCGGAGAGACCGGCGCTGCCGTGGTCTGACGCGATGGCGGCGACGGTCGGCGCGTCGAAGAACTTGTCGCGTAGGACCTTTCCATGTGCCAGGCCGCAGTAGGAGGATTTCAGGGCCCGGGCGGCGGCGAGGGTCGCCAACTCGTAGCGGCGCAGCTCCATCCCGGCCTTCACCGCACCGTTGAGCTGCTGCCATGCCAGGTACACGGCCGGGTTGTGGGCGAACAGTCTGGTGTAGTTGGGCAGGTAGCCCATCGCCTTCGTGTCGGTATCGAACATCCGCTCGGTGTCCGGTGACTGTTCTGCCTGCTGCAGGAAACTCATCCGACTCCTCCCATACTTGACCCGGGACGGTACGCCGTTGGGACTGCGGACGCTGTCGGGAAATCGGCCGTGCACGGCGGGCCCTGACACTCGACGATCGTCAGGTGACGAAACACCTCCTCACACTTGATCTACTCGTTGTCGCCCACCCGCACCGCCCAGCTTGGGCAGTAGCGCCGCGCAGCAGCCGTCGCGCCTCGGTGGTGACCCGGATCAGCAACTCGGAGATGCCCGGTGACTTGACCCGCTTCCCGGCGCTTCAATGCGATCCGCCTCCCGCGATGGACCCCAGCGCTGGTCTCCCCGTCCAGGCCCACATTTCCAGCGCATCCCGGTCGACGAGCGTGATGTTGAGCTGCCGGGCTATCTGAATTCCGTCGCCCGCGGTGAAGAAGCTGTTGGTCACGAGCATGCAGATGTCGCCACCGTGGATGACCCGGCAGGTGCCGGCGAACCGTTGGATCGCGGCACTGCCCACCCGGTTACTGGGGCTCTGCCGCTTGCACTGCACCACGACGCGTCGGCCGTCGGGGGCGATCGCCAGGACGTCCGCTCCCCGGTCACCGGGGCCGCCGCACACCGTCACGTTCCGAAACCCGGACGCGACCAGGATCCGGGCGAACCACTGCTCGAACTCGGGGCCGCTCATCGTGTCGGTCACCGCGATCAGCCTGTCCCGCTGGGCCTGATCGGCCCGCTCGCGGGCACGCTGCTTCGAGATGAGAAGACCGACCGTGGCCGCCGCCATTACGACGAGGCTCACCAGGAGAGCGGACCAGTATGGATGCCGCTGCACGAAATCGATGACCATGCGGAGGAGGACGAAGCCGACGACGGCGCACAGCGCCAGAGCCCAGCCGTTGGCAGATCTGCCGCCACCGGCCACGCGGCGGACCGTCGATCTGCGCCGAACGCTGCCCGTGCGCCGCCTTCGGTAGTGCGCCCGAACCCGCGCGCCACCCTTCCTGGTGTGGGACCTGACGTACGGCACGAGTTACCTCCTCCGTCGAGGAAGCCTCAGTGTCGCGGTAGCGTGCGACAAACCGCCTGCACGGCCGTCGATGCTGTCCGGTACCCGTCAGTCGACGTCAGCCGTCGGGACGCCACGACCGCCAGGACACGCCTCCGGCTCGGCGCGCTCAGTTGGCAGGCACCTGCGGCGTCGCGGTGGACCGGTCGACCAATGCCTGCCGCAGCGTGGCGGACTGCTCCACCGATCCCCCGCTCACCCCGAGACTGTGCCGGGCCGCCCGGTAGTAACCGTCGCGGGCCTCGTCGACGCGGGTCAGCATCTCCATCACGTCCGACGGCGGCTCGACGATTCCCCGGGCGAGCCGTTCGACCTGCCAGATCGCATCCCGCCAGGTGGCGGCGGCGGCAACCGTCGGCTGGTCGCCGAGCAGCAGCAGGTTCTCCCAGACGATGGTGCGCCGAGCGTCCGCCTCGGCCAGCCGGGCCAGCCCTTCCTCGCGGTCGATGGGGTGGCTCCGCGATCCCGGCCGGTGGTCGGCCGTCAGGCGCAGCGCCACCGCGTGGCTCTCCTTGAGGGCGTGCGCGTAGTCGACGTACGCGTCGAGCCGCCGCTCGTCCCAGCGGACGCTCTGGCTTCGCCGCCACCGCGCGCGGTCGGCGAGGGAGGTGGCGAGGATCGTGCCCAGGGTGCCAACCAGGACGCCGAGGAGCGCCGGAAGCTGCGTCAGAAGATCGTTCACGCGGTCGAGGCTGCCAGCCCCGGGCAACCCTCGTCCGTCCCGGCCCATCGCGTCAGGTCCGACGGGTCGCCAAGATAGCAAGGGTTTCCCGGCGTACTTCGTCGACGTCGTGCACGAGGCGGCGGTGGGCGAAGCGGACGACCAGGATCCCGACGGCCGCCAGTAGGGCATCACGGCGCAGGTCGATCTCCCGCTGGCCTGGGCTGCCGTGGGTGGTGGCCCCGTCCAATTCGATGTTGACCCGTTCCCGGTCGGCGAACATGTCGGGATACACCAAGCGGCGCCCGACACGGACCGGCACCTGCCGGCGGAACGGCGGCATCCCGGGACCGGTAAAGACGTGCTCGTGTGCCCAGATTTCGAGCGGGCTGCGTCAGCCGTCGGCAAGCTTCGTCAGCAGATGCCGGAGCGCCGCACGGTCGATCAGCTTCGGTGCCCGCTCCAGGGCTGCCGACAGCCGTTCGGGGGTCGTCAGCCAGTCGTTGACCGCCCGGATTACCAACGCCTGCCGGTCGGCGGGCGGCACCGTCGGCCACGAGTCGACGAGGGCCTGTTCGAGGCGGGTGACCATCAGGCCCCGCCGGACTGTCACCTGCGGCGTTTCGATGGTCAGGCCACGGCGTCGATGCACGATCACCCCGGGGCGGGTGCGCAGACTCGCGCTCGCCGGCGCACTCAGGTGCACGAGGTCACCAACCGCCTCGGGGCGCAATCCCCACACGGCGAGCGCGCTGAGATGACTGAGCGCGCCGTAGCCGCCGGTCCAGGCGAGAGCCGCCCGCTGACTCAGCGCAGGATCGAGTCGACTCAGAACCGGAACGCCGGGTCGCCCACCGACGAGGTGCGCCGCCACGAACACCTCGGGTAGCACCCGTACCAACTCGCCGTTACGGCACGCCTGCTGAAGCGTCCATGACGGCACCACCTGCCCGGCCGTTCCGAGCGTCACCAGCCCTCCGCCAAGCTCCACGAGTTCCCGAAGCACCGAGTTCACGCACGGAACCGTGCAGCCTCACCCCAGCCCTCCGCAACCGCACGAGCCGGCCCTCTGTGGACAGCCACCGACCTGTGTACAACGCCCGGCCGGAACCCTCGTGTGCTAAATCAGGTGATCGGTGGCAGCTCAGCAGGGCCGGCGTCGGCGTGTCGAGTCGCTGAGCTGCCAGCGATCATCGGGACGCCCGAGCCGTGGCTCAGGAAGGGACGTCGCGGTGGCGGAAGGCGGCCACGCCGACGGCGAGCAGGGCCGCGGCGACCGCCGCCAGCACCACCAGGGGAAGCGCCGTCGGGTCGACAGCGGGCACGGCCGGCACATGGGTGTACGGCGAGACGTTGAGCGCGGCCTGCGGCAGTTCCAGCACCGCGCCGAGCTGCCCGAGGAGCAGGAAGACCAGCAGCGCCGTCCAGGACAGCACCACCGACCAGCGGGGCAGCAGCCCGAAGATCGCGGTCACCACGCCGGCGATCACGAGGAGGGCGGGCAGGCGCAGCAGCGCGGCGCCGCCAAGCTCGACGGCCTGGCCGAGCGGGTCTCCGGTGACGATGCCGTAGCCGAGGCCGGTGGTCACGCCGGCGAGGAGCAGCAGGGCGACAGCGCCGAGCGTCGCGGCGAGCACCTGGGTGCCGAGCCAGCGGGTACGGCTGACCGCCGTGGCGAGGGCCGCCTCCAGCACCCCGTCGGCTTCGTCGCTGCGGACGCGCAGCAGTGCCTGCACGACGTACGCGCCGATGGTAAGGGCGAAGAGGCCGAGCATCGCGGCCAGGTACGCGTTGATCAGGTCGGCTCCGCCACCCATCGCGTTGATCGCTTCGGCGGCGGCCGGATTCGCGTCGATCATGTCGTCGAACTCGTCGGCGGCGACGCCCATGGAGAGGCCGAGCACCGCCACGCCGATCGCCCAGCCGAGCAGTGTGCCGCGCTGCATCCGCCAGGCCAACCCGGTGGGGCTGAGCAGCCGTGGCGCGCCGGTGGCCGGCCCGCGCCGGGGGGCGATCAGGCCGGCGCCCTGGTCGCGTCGCTCGGCGAGGGCGTACGCCAGCGCCACCCCGGCGAGCAGCAGTACGACGGGCAGGGCGAGCACCCACCAGCGTTCACCGTCGAAGGCTCGTACCTGGTTGCCCCAGCCGAGCGGGGAGATCCACGACGGCCAGGCGCTGCGTACCCGGGTGCCGTCGGCGCTCTGGTCGCCGAGCACGTCCCCGGCGGCGCGTAGCACGAAGGAGAGCCCGACGATGGCGGCAGCGAGCGCGTTGGCGCCGCGTGCGGTGACGGAGAGCTGGGCGGTGACCGCGGCGATCGCGGTGAAGGCGACCCCGACGCCGCCGATCGCGGCCGCTGCCGCGACAGAGCCGGCGAGCGGTAGACCGGCGCCGACCAGGGCGACCGCGAGCAGGGCGGCGGCCACTGTGTTCGCCGCGACGATGACGAGCAGCGCGGCGGTGAGCGACGCGTACCGGCCGACCACGTTGGCGCCCAGCAGTTCGGCGCGGCCGGTCTCCTCGTTCTGCCGGGTGTGCCGGGTCACCGCGAAGGTGCTCAGCAGCGCGACGATCAGGGCCAGCGTCACGTACGTCTCGGCGACCACCACGGCACCGAGGTCGGTGCCGTGGATGGGGCCGTTGAAGGCGCGGGCGACCAGGCTGGATGCCGAGGTGGTGGCGTAACCCAGCCGGGCCTCCTGGTCCGGGTAGATGCCGGCGACGCTGCCGGCGAGGGCGTAGCCGAGCAGGGGTGTGCCGAGGATCCAGATGGCGAGGCGGATCCGGTCGCGGCGCAGCACGAGCCGGGCCAGCCGGGTCGTGCCGGTGAGGGCGCTCACCGGGCACCGCCCTGCGGGGCGTCAGCGTGCGCATCGGCGGCCGACGCGCCAGCGGCCGGAGCAGCCGAGGCGCCAGCGGCGGGATCGTCCAAGGCGCCGGCGTCCGAGGCAGCGGCGGCCGGGTCGTCGCCGTAGTGGCGCAGGAAGAGCTGCTCCAGGGTGGGTGGCGTGCTGGTCAGCGCGCGGACGCCGAAGCGGATGAGCTGGCCGAGCAGCTCGTCGAGGTGGGCGGGGTCGACCTCCAGGTGGGTACGACCGTCGACCTCGTGCACGTCGTGCACGCCGGGCAGCGCGTCCAGACCGGTGACCGGGCGGGCGGTCTCGACGGTCACCGCCGTGCGGGTGAGGTGGCGCAGCTCGGCGAGGGTGCCGGATTCGACGGTGCGGCCCTCGCGGATGATGCTGACCCGGTCGCAGAGCGCCTCGACCTCGGCGAGCACATGGCTGGAGAGCAGCACTGTGGCGCCGGCCTGCTTGACCCGCCGGACCTCGTCCTGGAACACCGCCTCCATGAGGGGGTCGAGGCCGGAGGTCGGCTCGTCGAGCACGTACAGCTCCACCGGGGAGGAGAAGGCGGCGACGATGGCCACCTTCTGTCGGTTGCCCTTGGAGTAGGTGCGGCAGCGGCGGGTCGGGTCCAGGTCGAAGCGGTGCAGCAGCTCGTCGCGGCGACGCCGGTCGAGGCCACCGCGCAGTTGACCGAGCAGGTCGATGGCTTCCCCGCCGGTGAGGTTGGGCCAGAGGCTGACGTCACCCGGCACGTACGCCAGTCGGCGGTGCAGGCGGACCGCGTCGCGCCACGGGTCGGCGCCGAGCACCTGGGCGTCGCCGGAGTCGCGGCGGAGCAACCCGAGCAGGATCCGGATGGTGGTGGACTTTCCGGAGCCGTTGGGCCCGAGGAAGCCGTGCACCTCCCCCTGCTCGACGTTCAGGTCCAGCCCGTCGAGTGCCCGGATGGCGCCGAACGTCTTGACCAGGTTGCCGATCGAGATGACGGGCATGACCCCTCCTGCCGTTGGCTGCGTCGAGAGTCACCACTGTACTGACCGCTGGTCAGTAGAATCAACGGTGATCGTGCCCACCGGTCAGGACGTCGCTAGGCTGGCCGGCATGACGGCCGATCCCGCGGACGACACCCGTACCCGGATCCTGCGCGCCGCGCTCGACCTGTTCGCCGAGCACGGCTACCAGCGGACCTCGCTGCGGCAGATCGGCGAGCGGCTACGGCTGACCAAGACCGCCATCCTGTACCACTTCCCGGCCAAGGAGCACCTGCTCGCCGCCCTGATCGAGCCACTGCTGGCCGACCTGGAGAGGCTGCTCGACGCCACACAGGGACAGCCGACCGAGCAGGCCCGGTGGACGGTGCTGGAGGGCTGGGTGGACGTCATGCTCGCCCACCGCCGACCGCTCGGCATGCTCTATCACGACATCGCGCTTGTCGGTCGGGGCGACACATACCATCGATTGATCACGATTGCGATGCGGGCGAACGACGTCATCGCGGGGCCGGACGCCGGGCGTCGGGAGCGGGTCCGGGCGGTGCAGGCGGTCGCCGCGTGCAGCGATCCGATCGTTCTCTTCACCGACGTGCCGGACGAGGTGCTGCGCGCCGACATGCTCGACGGCGTACGCCGACTGCTGGCCCCGCCGCCCACGGACGCCGCAGCCCCGCCGCCCCTGAGCGCGGCAGCCGGGCCGCACGCGAACGCGGGAGCCGGACCGCACGCGGACGCCGCGGCCGGGGCGCGCACCGAACTCGCGGCCGGGCCGCGCGGGACCACGACGGTCCCGGCGTCGGCGCGCGAAACCCCGGCGCCCGGGACCGGGAGGGACGCCGCACCGAGGAACACGACCCCGGCGACGCCATCGGACGCGGCCGGCGGAGCGGCGGGCCGGCGTCGACGGCCGGGACGGCCGTCCGCGCTGGGGCGGGAGCAGGTCGAGGCGGCCCGGCGGATGCACGCGGCGGGCACCCACTCGGTGGACGCCATCGCCGCCGCACTGGGTGTCTCGCGGGCCACCGTCTACCGCCACCTGACCACACAATAATGAGACGGTTTCAAGACTATTTCGAGACGGTTGTGAGTCGGGAACTCAGGCCGCCAGCGTGGCGTAGCGGCCGTTGCGGTCCAGCAGGCTGTCGTGGGTGCCGGCCTCGACGATGCGACCGTGGTCGAGCACCGCGATCTGGTCGGCGTCGCGGACGGTGGAGAGCCGGTGGGCGATGGTGATCGTGGTGCGCCCCTGGGCGAGCACGTCGAACGCCCGCTGCACGGCGCGTTCGGTCTCGGTGTCCAGTGCGCTGGTGGCCTCGTCGAGGACGAGGATGCGCGGGTCGCGCAGCAGCGTCCGGGCGATGGCGAGGCGCTGCTTCTCACCGCCGGAGAACCGGTGGCCGCGGGAACCGACCACTGTGTCGTACCCGTCGGGCAGCCCGGCGATGAGGTCGTGGATCTGGGCGGCGCGGGCGGCGTCCTCGATCTCGGTGTCGGTGGCCTCCGGCCGGGCGTAGCGCAGGTTCTCCCGGACGGTGGTGTGCAGCAGGTACGTCTCCTGGCTGACCACCCCGACGATCGCGGCGAGGTCGGCCAGGCGCAGGTCGCGCAGGTCGACGCCGTCGACGGTGATCCGGCCGGCGGTCGGGTCGTGCAGCCGGCTGACCAGCCCGGCGAGGGTGCTCTTGCCGGAGCCGGTCTCGCCGACCAGGGCGAGGCTGGTGCCGGCGGGCACGTCGAGGGTGACCCCGGCGAGGGCGGCGGTGTCACTGCCCGGGTAGCCGAAGGTGACGTCCTCCAGGCGCAGGTGGCCGCGCACGTGGGCAGGGTCGAGGCGGACCGGCTCGGCGGGGTCGGCCACGTCGACCGGCAGGTCCAGGTATTCGAAGATCCGGGCGAAGAGCGCCAGCGACGCGGTGAGCGAGACCCCCACGTTGAGCAGCCCCATCAGCGGCCGGAACAGGCCGCCCTGCAGGGCGGTGAAGGCGACCAGGGTGCCGATGCTCAGCGTGCCGGCGGTGCCGGGCAGCCCGGCGGCGAGGTAGATGACCGCCGGTACGGCGGCGAAGATGATGCTCATCGAGGCCATCCGCCAGCGGCCGGCCAGCTCACTGCGCAGTTCCAGGTCGACCAGGCGGGCCGAGGAGGCGGTGAACCGGTCGATCAGCGCGGGGCCGGTGCCGAGGGTCTTCGCCAGTTGTACGCCGCTGATCGAGAGCCCCTCCTCGACTGTGACGTTGAGGTCGGCGAGTTCGCGTTGCCGCTGGGCGGTGATCTCGCGGCGCATCCGGGCGACCCGTCGGGTCAGCCAGATGGCCGGCGGCAGCACCACGAGCGAGACCAGGGAGAGCTGCCAGGAGAGCGCGACCATGGCGACCACTGTGGCGACCACCGTGGTGAGGTTGGCGGCGACGGCGGTGGCGGTGGAGGTGACCACCGACTGCATGCCGCCGATGTCGTTGGTGATGCGGGACTGCACCTCGCCGGTGCGGGTGCGGGTGAAGAAGCCGAGCGACTGGCGCTGGAGGTGGCTGAAGACGTCGGTACGCAGCCGGTGCATGACCCGCTGGCCGACCTGGGTGGAGATCCAGGTCTGCACGACGCCGAGGGCTGAGGTCACCGCCGCGACGGCGACCATGCCGAGGACCAGCCAGACCAGCAGCGTCACGTCGCCCTGCGGCAGGGCCCGGTCGATCACGGCGCGCAGCAGGAACGGGCTGGCCATCGCGATGATCGAGGAGACCACGATGATCGCGGTGACGGCGGCCAGTGCGGGCCGGTGGGGGGTGAACAGGCGACCGATGCGGCGCAGCGACACCTGACGGGCCTGGGCCTTCTCTTCGGCGCTGAGGGTGCGGTGGCCGCGGTCGCGGCCCTTCGGGGTGGGTTCCAAGGGGGCACTACCTTTCGTCGGCAATATTGCTGAGGTTACCTCATCATGAGGGAGCAACCACATATCCTGCTACCGTATTCCGGTGACCGAGCACACCGTCGACAGCGCCGACGACGAGAGCCTGGCGGAGACGTTCTGGGCCGTGGCGTCCCGTCTGCGCCGGCAGACCCGCGACTCACTGGCGCCCTGGGATGTCACCCCCAGCCAGTCCCGAGCCCTCGGCGTGCTGGCCCGCCACGGCGAGGTACGCCCCGGCACCCTCGCCGAGCACCTGCGCATCGCGCCCCGCTCGGCGACCGAGGTCGTCGACGACCTCCAGACCCGAGGGCTGGTCGAGCGCCGACCCGACCCGGGCGACCGCCGGGCGACACTTGTCGCGCTCACCGAGGAGGGCGACCGCGTCAGCACCGCCATCCGGGCCGCGCGCCGGGCCGAGGCCGACCGCTTCTTCGGCCACCTCAACGACACCGACCGCGCCGAGCTGGCCCGCATCCTGCGCACCCTGCGCGGCTGACGGGTTTGCCCGCCGCGCGCACGGGTAGCCAGCGCCCCCGTCCGGTCGGCGGGACCGGCCGGCACCGGTCGGGGCGAGGTGACGGGAGGCCCGGCTGATGTGCGGGATCAGCGGGGAGGCGCGGTTCGACGGCCACTCGCCCGACGCGGCGGCGGTGACCCGGATGACCGAGGCGATGCGCTCACGCGGCCCGGACGACGAGGGGCTGTTCGCCGACGGTTGGGTGACCCTGGGGCACCGCCGGCTGACCATCATCGACCTGTCCGAGGCGGGCGGGCAGCCGATGGTCCGCGATGACCTGGGCCTGGCCCTGGTCTTCAACGGCTGCATCTACAACTACCCGGAGCTGCGCGAGGAGCTACGCCGGGCCGGGTACGCCTTCCACTCCACCAGCGACACCGAGGTGATCCTGGTGGCGTACGCCCACTGGGGTGAACGGTTCGTCGACCACCTGGTCGGCATGTTCGCGATCGGGCTGGTCGACCGGGTCCGGCGGCGACTGATCCTGGCCCGCGACCGGCTCGGCATCAAACCGCTCTACCTCGCCGAGACACCGGGCCGGCTGCGGTTCGCCTCCACCCTACCCGCGCTGCTGCGGGCCGGCGACGTCGACACCGGCATCGACCCGGTGGCGCTGCACCACTACCTGTCCTGGCACTCCATTGTGCCCGCGCCCCGGACCGTGCTGCGCGGCGTGCGCAAGCTGCCACCGGCCACCCTACGGGTGATCGAGGCGGACGGGCGCAGCCGCGAGGAGGTCTACTGGCGACCCGACTACGTGCGGGAGCCCGCCGACGCGGGGATGGACGCCGCCGACTGGCGGGCCGCGATCGGCGACGCGCTGCGTGCGGCGGTACGCCGACGGTTGGTCGCCGACGTGCCGGTGGGAGTGCTGCTCTCCGGCGGACTGGACTCCAGCCTGATCGTCGCGTTGCTCGCCGAGGCCGGCCAGCAACACCTGCGGACGTTCAGCATCGGCTTCGACAGCCACGACGGGGAGTCCGGCGACGAGTTCCACTACTCGGACCTGGTGGCCCGTTCGTACGACACCGACCACCATCGGATCCGACTGGCCGACGACGACCTGGTGCCCGCCGTCCGACGAGCCGTGCTGGCGATGACCGAGCCGATGGGCAGCCACGACGTGGTCGCCTTCCACCTGCTCTCCGAGCAGGTGGCGCAACACGTGAAGGTGGCCCAGTCGGGGCAGGGCGCCGACGAGGTGTTCGCCGGCTACGGCTACCACCAGCCACTGGTCGAGGCGCCCCGGCACGGCGCCGCCGAGACGTTCGCCGCCGCGTTCTTCGACCGCGACCACGACGAGTTGCGCCGCATCGTCGGCCCGGCGTACGCGCTGGAGCACGACGCCAGCCGGGACCTGCTCGCCGGGCACCTCGCCGCACCTGGGGCGCAGACCGCGCTGGACGCCGTGCTGCGTCTGGACACCCACCTGATGCTTCCGGACGACCCGGTCAAGCGGGTGGACAGCATGAGCATGGCGTGGGGTCTGGAGGTGCGTACGCCCTTCCTCGACCAGGACCTGGTCACCCTGGCCGCGCACTGCCCGCCGGAGCACAAGGTCGCCCAGGGCGGCAAGGGCGTGCTCAAGGAGGTCGCCCGGGAGGTGCTGCCGGCCGAGGTGATCGACCGGCCGAAGGGCTACTTCCCGGTGCCGGCGCTGCGCAAGGTGGACGGTCCGGTGCGCGAGCTGGTCGCCGAGGCGTTGCAGGCGCCGGCCGCGCGCGAGCGAGGGCTGTTCCGCCCGGAGTACGTGGCCCACCTGCTCGCCGAGCCGGACCGGGCGGAGGCGGCGGCCGGCAGCAACAAGCTGTGGCAGCTCGGCCTGCTGGAGCTGTGGCTCCAGACCCACGACATCCGTTGAGGCATCGGTCCGCCGCACACGCGCGGTCAGCCGGCGGCCGTGCGGACGACCAGGTCGTCGAGGACCGCGCGCAGGTCACCGGCGCGGTCCAGCACCTGCCGCTGCCGGGTGGCGCCGGTGCCGTCGCGGCGCAGCCGGGCGAGCTGCGCCAACACGTACCCGAGGTCGCCGTGGCGCAGCAGGGCCGGGGCGATCACCGCCATCAGCTCGTCGACGAGCGCCCACGCGGGCCGGGTGCCACCGGCACGCAGGTCGATCAGATCGCCGTCGAGACCGTCGTGGGCGGCCCGCCAGTGCGCCGCGGCGACCAGGCAGTCCCGGACGTCCGGGGCGGTCACCCCTGCGCGTACGTCGTCGACGAGGGTGGCCACGAGGGACCGGACCAGCGCGGCGACCAGCACCGCGTCGTCCACCTCGGTGCAGACGTCACCGACGCGCACCTCCACCGTCGGATACGTCGGCGACGGCCGGGCGTACCAGTAGACCATCGCCGCGTCGAGCATGATGCCGGCGGCGATCAGCTGGTCGACAGTGCGGTCGTAGTCGGCGGCGGAGTCGAAGTACGGCGTCGGTCCGATGCTGGGCCACCGTTCCAGCTGCATCGAGCGCCAGCTGGCGTGCCCGGTGTCGTACCCGTCGTGCAGGGGCGAGTTGGTGGTGATCGCCTGCACCACCGGCAGCCACACCCGCAGGTGGTTGCAGACCTGCACGGCCAGTTCCCGGTCGGGCAGTCCGACGTGCACGTGGCAGCCGCACACCGCCGGGTCGTGCGCCACCGGCCCGTACCGGCGCGACATCGCGTGGTAGCGCGGCTCGTCGGGGACCGTCCGCTGCGGTTCGGCCACCGGAGTGGCGCCGACCGCCACCAGCCGGGCCCCGGCCGCCGTGGCGGCCTCGGCGGCGGAGCGGCGCAGCGCCACCAGGTGTGCGCGCAGTTCGGTGAGGTCGGCGCAGACCGGGGTGACCATCTCCACCATGCTGTGCCGGAACTCCTGGCGGCTCTGGTCCCGGGCGGGGCCGCGCAGCGCGGCGAGCACCTGGTCGGCGACCGGCAGGTTCCGGCCGCTGCCCGGGTCGAGCAGCAGGTACTCCTCCTCCACGCCGAGGGTGAGGGTGGACAGGTCGGGTGCGGTGTCGACGGCCGTCGGACGGTACGCCATGGCCCCTCCCATCCCCTGCTGCGGCGGTGCCTCGGGTTCCCGGCCTACCCCGATGACAAACACGCGGAGGCCAGGTAGCGCCCTAGCATTGCTCCAATGATCGAGGACTTCGCGGATCGGCTCCTGTGCGACATGGCCAGCCTCGACCCCTGCACAGCGGTCGTCGAGGCTGGCGAGCAGGACGTCGACGCGCTTACCGACTACAGCCCGGAGGGCCACCAGGCCCGCGCCGACCTCGCAGTCCGCGCCCTGTGCGAGCTGGAGACCCTGGGCGACGCACTGACGGCCGTGGGCCCGCTGTACTCCCACCTCGCCGAACGGCTGCATACGCGTATCGCCTTCCACGACGCCGGCGAGGATCTACGCGAACTGCACGCGGCGGCCACCGGCCCGCTCCAGCTCATCCGCCAGGCCGTCGAGGCCGCGGTACCCGGCCCTGGCGCCGAGGGCGCGGCGTTCGAGGAGGCCTGGGCTCGTGTCGGCGCACGCATGGCCGCGATCCCCGCGGCTCTGGACGGGTACGCCCGCAGCCTCCTAGTCGCCGCGGAGCGCGGCAATCTGCCGGCGCGGCGCCAGGTGGAGCTCGTCACGCAGCGCTGCCGAAACTGGATCGACAACGACGCGGCAGTGGTGAATTGCTACGGCGAGGGGCGTCAGCGGGCGTCGTTGCAGGCCGCAGCGACGGGCGCGCGAGAGGCGTATCAGAAACTCGCCGAGATGCTGAGCGCAGACCTGGCACCGCGGGCCGTTGAGGAGGAGGCGTTCGGCCAGCAGCGGTACGCACTCTGGGTGCGCGCCTTCCTCGCGGCCCAACCTGATGTGCGCGAGCTGTACGACTGGGGCTGGGACGAGTTCCGAGCGACTGAGGCAGAGCTGATCGCGGAGGCGAAGGCCCTGGGCGGGAGCGTGCCCGAGGTGCTTGCCCGGCTCGCCAGCCCCGACGCACCAGGCGCCCTGCACAGCAGGGAGGCGTTCGCCGCGTGGCTGCAGGAGCTGTTGGAAGCCGCCGTCGAGCGGCTGGACGGCGTGTACTTCGACATCCCCGCCCCGCTGCGGAGCATCGAGTCGCGGTTGACCACGTCGTCCGGCATTGCCTACATCGGGCCGTCGCGGGACCTGACGCGGCCGGGCCGGGTCTGGTGGTCCATCCCCGAGGACGCGACGAGTTTCCCCACCTGGTACGCCTACAGCACCGCCTATCACGAGGGTGTTCCCGGCCACCACCTCCACCTCGGCTCCGAGGTCTGCCAGGGAGGCCTCGGGCAGAGACTCAACCTGCTCGGCGGCCTCTCCGGCAGTCAGGAGGGTTGGGCACTGTACGCCGAGCGGTTCATGGATGAGCTCGGGCTCTATGAAGAGCCGGGCGCTCGACTGGGGTACCTGTACATGCAGCTCCTGCGGGCAGCCCGGGTCGTGCTCGACATCGGCCTGCACCTGCGACTGCCGATGCCCTCCGGTGGCGGAGCAGTGTGGACGCCTGATGCTGCGCTGCAGCTGCTGCGGGACCGCTGTCACCAGGGGCCCTACGCGTCCGCCGAGCTCGGGCGCTACCTGGGGCGGCCGGGGCAAGCGCTGGCCTACAAGGCGGGTGAGCGGGTGTGGCTGGCAGGCCGCTCGTCCTTCCCCGGCGACCGGCGCGCATTCCATCGTCACGCGCTGGAGCTGGGTTCGCTGGGCTTGGATCAGTTGACAGCTTCCCTCGATTCCCGGCCTACCCCGGTGGCAGACACGCGCTCACGGCCGTCGCGCGTGCGGTGAGAAAGGCCCGTTCGGCCGCGTTGTCCGTCAGGGCGACGGCCGTCCGGTACGCCTCGACGGCCTCCCCGCCCCGGCCGAGCCGGGCCAGCAGGTCGGCGCGGACCACGTGGTAGACGTGGTAGCCGACCAGGTCGAGGCGGTCCACCTCGGTCAGCGCCACCGCCGGTCCGGACATTTCGGCGACCGCGACGGCCCGGTTCAGCGCTACCACCGGGCTGGGGGCGACGACCGTCAGCTGGTCGTACAGCTGAAGGATCTGTGCCCAGTCGGTGTCGGCGGCGCGCCGCGCGGCGCTGTGCACGGCGGCGATCGCGGCCTGGATCTGGTACGGGCCGGGCCGGTCGCGGCGCAGGCAGCGGCGCACCAGCGCCTGCCCCTCGGTGATCAGCTCGGCGTCCCACCGGGCCCGGTCCTGGCTCGGCAGCGCCACCAGCTCACCCTCGGCGTTGGTCCGCGCGTCGCGGCGGGACTCGGTGAGCAGCATCAACGCGAGCAGACCGAGCGCCTCCGGCTCGTCCGGCATCAGCTCGACCAGCAGCCGGGTCAGCCGGATCGCCTCGACGCACAGCTCGGCGCGGACCAGCTGTCGCCCGGCGCTGGCCGTGTACCCCTCGTTGAAGATCAGGTAGAGCACCGCGAGAACAGCGTGCAGCCGGTCGGGCAGGTCGGCGTCGCGCGGCACGCGGTACGGGATCCGAGCGTTTCGGATCTTCGACTTGGCACGGACCAGCCGCTGCGCCATGGTCGGCTCCGGCACCAGGAAGGCGCGGGCGATCTCGGCGGTGCCCAGTCCGCCGAGCAGCCGCAGGGTGAGGGCGACCCGGGTGCTCGGGGCGAGCGCCGGATGGCAGCAGGTGAAGATCAGCCGTAGCCGGTCGTCGTGCACCGGTCCCTCCTCGACGGGACTGTCGGCGGCGAACAACAGGGCCGCCTGGGCGTGCCGGTCGACCCGGGACGCGTCGCGGCGCAGCCGGTCGATCGCCCGGTTCCGGGCCGTGGTGATGATCCAGCCGGCCGGACTGGGCGGCAGGCCGGTCGTCGGCCAGCGCGCCACCGCGACGACGAAAGCCTCCTGGACGGCCTCCTCGGCGAGGTCGATGTCGCCGAGGAGGCGAACCAGGACGGCGACCGCTCGGCCGTACTCGGCGCGGAACACCGCCTCCACGTCTGGCACTGTCAGTCGCCGGCCCCGCCCTGGAAGGGGCGCACCTCGATCGGCAGGGTGGTGGCCAGCGCGTAACGGCGACCCCAGTGCAGGGCGGCGTCCAGGTCCGGCACGTCGATGATGGTGATGCCGCCCAGGTACTCCTTGCCCTCCACGAACGGGCCGTCGGTGACCAGGACGTCGCCGTCGCGGGCGCGCAGCACTGTGGCGGTCTCCGGGCCGTGCAGTCCCTGACCGAAGACCCACGAACCGGTGCGGGCCAACTCGGCGCGCAGCTCACCGAGCTGGCGCATCACCCCGGCCAGAAACTTCGGGTCCGGGGGCAGCTCACCCTGCGGCTGGTGAAGGCTGAGCAGGTACAGCGTCATCGTTCCTCCTCGCGGGGGGCCGGCCCGTCGCCGACCTCTCATCCTCCACACGATCGGGCGCCGCCCAGATCGACAGGCCGGCGGAAAATTCTCGGCGTCCGACCCGGCCCGGTGTTGGCGTCCTTTGCTCTGCACCCGCGGATGCGACGGGTGCGCAGGCACGGCTGGCGCGTCGGCGGGTGCAGAGCAAAGGACGAAGAACGGGGGACGGGGGTACGGTCCGCCAGTGCCGCGACCGGAGCCGGTAGTCATGCCTGCGACGGTTGTGGGTAGACCCCGGTGTGGTCGACGGCTTGCGGGTGATCGTGGTCGGCGCCGGCTTCTCCGGTCTCGCGGCCGCGCTGGCGCTGACCCGCGCCGGCGCCCAGGTGCGGGTGCTGGAGGCCCGTGACCGGGTGGGCGGGCGAGTGGTGACCCGCTGGCTGCCCGAGCTCACGCAGCTCGACCTGGGGGCGCAGTGGATCGGACCGACCCAGGACCGGATGTACGCGTTGGTCGCCGAGCACGGGCTGGCCACCTTCGCCTCGGCATCTGTCGGCGCGCCCTCACTGCTCTGGGCCGGTGAGCGCCGGGCCGAGCCGCCGGCACAGGTGGGCCGGGTGCTCGGCCTGCTCGACGAGTACGCCGCACGTCTGGACCCGGCCGCACCCTGGGCGACGCCGGAGGCCGCCCTGTGGGACCGGACGACCCTCGGCGGGTGGCTGGCCACCACGGCCGGGGACGACGACACCGCCGACTACCTGGGGCGGCTGCTCGCCGGCGGGCTGCTGGCCACCGGCGCGGACGAGCTGTCCCTGTTGCACCTGCTGTTCTACCTGCGCAGCGCTGGCGGGACCGGGCCGTTGCTGGGGATGGCCGGCGGCGCGCAGCAGGACCGGATCGTGGGCGGGCCGGCTGCGCTGGCGGAGCGGATGGCCACCGCCCTGCCGCCGGGCACGCTGACGCTGGCCGCGCCGGTGCGAGCCATCGAACAGACCGCCGGCGGCGCGACCGCGTGGACCGACACCGGGCGCGTCGACGGCGACGCCGTGGTGGTCGCGCTGGCCCCGGCACTGGCCGGACGGATCCGGTACGACCCGCCGCTGCCCCCGCTGCGTGACGGGCTCACCCAGCGCATGCCAATGGGGTCGGCGCTGAAGGTGCACGCCGTCTATCCGGAGCCGTTCTGGCGGGCCGACGGGCGCTCCGGGGTGGCCACCAGCAGCGCCGGTCCGCTCACCGAGACGGTCGACAACTCCACCCCCACCTCGCCGCTCGGGGTGCTGACCGGGTTCAGCTACTCCACGGACGCCGCCGCGCTTCGCGGCATGTCCCTCGCACGACGTCGGCAGTGCCTGCTGGAGGCGTTCGCCAGCGTGGTCGGGCCGCGCGCCGAGGACCCGGTGGACCTCGTGGAGTACGACTGGTCGGCCGACGAGTGGACCCGGGGCTGCTTCTCCGGTGCGCTCACCCCGGGCACCTGGCGGACGTACGGTCCGCACCTGCGGGCGCCGGTGGGGCGGGTGTACTGGGCGGGCACCGAGACGGCCACCCGCTGGAGTGGCTACCTGGAGGGCGCGGTGCGCGCCGGTGAGCGGGCGGCGGCCGAGGTGCTGGCCGGCTGAACCGGCACGACCGAGCCGGCCCGGTCTCGGCGGGACCGGGCCGGCCACGGCCCTGGGTGCTACCCGGCCGGCCCGGTCTCGGAGGACCGGGCCGACGCGGGCGCCCCGGTCAGGGGTAGGTGGTCAGGTACACCTGCTGGTTGGCCGCGTTCGCGGTGCCACCGGCGTTGTTGATCACCCGGTTGATGGTGCCGACGCCACCGAGCGAGACGGTGACCATGTTGGTGAAGCGCACGTTCGGGTTGGTGGGCACCTCGAAGGACCGTTCCTCGACCACCGCAGGGTTGACGTTGAAGTAGCTGTAGCTACCCAGCCCGAACGCCTGGTGACTGGTCACCGAGTCGGCGACCTTGTACGCGGCGTAGCCCCGGGTCGACCCGTTCATCCAGGCCGCCTGGTTGGGCGGGTCATAGGGCAGTTCGTTCTGGTAGAAGTACGTCCGCCCGCCGTTGCCGTTCCAGATGGTCTGGTACTTCTGGTAGTGCTCGACGAAGAGGCCGTACATGGTGACGTTGTCGCCGTTGACGGTGAGCCCGGTGTCGGCGGTGTTCAGCGTCCACCCGGTCGGCACTCCGCTGGCGGCGTGGTCGGCCCGCCACAGCCACATGTGGTCACCGATCACGTTGTCGCTGTTGACGGTCAGCGTGTTGGTGGCCTTGCCGACGTGCGGACCGCCGATGCGGAAGAACACGTCGTGCAGCGAGGTCGGGTTGCTGGCGTGACTCGCGGACGAGCCGGACGGCCCGACCTCCATCAGCACCGGCGAGTTCGTCGTGCCGGCCTCGAACATGAGGCCGGCGACCTTCACGCCGTCCACATCGGCCACCCGCATCCCCACCGCGCCGTTGTCGGCCTGGATGGTGGCCAGACCGAGGCCGAGGACGACAGTGTCGGCCCGGTTGACCTGGATCGGCTCGGTGACGTGGTGCACGCCCGGGGTGAAGAGCAGGTGCCGCCCCTGGGCGAGGGCCGCGTTGATGGTGGCGGCGCTGGTGCCCGGCTGGACCACGAAGAACTGCGACAGCGAGATGGACGAGCCGGCCGGGCTCTTGTTGTACCAGCTGGTGCCGGTGGAGTTGGTGCGCAGCGCCGGCACGAAGACCCGGTACTCACCGCTGCCGTCGACGTACAGGAACGGCTTCTCCCGGACCTGGGGGGTCTGCGGGATGACGGTGTGTGACGGGTTGGGGAAGCTCGGCGCGGGGGCGCCGTTGACGCCCTGGAAGACCATGTTCCAGACCGAGCCGGTCCAGCCGTTGCCGAACTCGCTGTTGCGGGAGTACCACTGCTGCTGCGAGCCGGAGACGACCAGGCCGTCGATGCGGGTGTCGGCCATCAGGCCACCGCTGGACCAGCCGTCGCCGCCATTCCAGAGCTGGATCTGGTTCTGCGCGCCGCGCAGGTGCATCCGCCGGTACGGTGCGGCCTGGGACACCGCCCAGCGCTCCACGGTCTGCCCGGCGGGCAGGGTGACCGAGAGGTTCTCGGCTGCCCGCCAGAAGTTCTGGGTGGCGTTGCCGCCGAACCAGAACGCCTCGGCGCGCACGTGGCCGTTGAGGTTGACGTCGTCGGGGCTCATGCCGAGGCCGGCGACCTGGGTGAAGAAGCCGAGGTTGACGTCGGCGGTGTAGTTGCCGGGCTTGAACAGCACCGCGTAGCGCTGCGGGCCGAACTGGTTGGTCTCCTGCTGGGTGAAGAGGGTGTTCAGTCGACCCTGGATGGTCGACGTCGGCGTGCTCGGGTCGAAGACGAAGGTGTTCGGCCCGAGGTTGGGGTTGTACGGGTCGGTCGTGCCGACCGGGGGTTCACTGGTGCCGCCGGTGGTGTTCACCGCCAGTTCCCACAGCGAGTAGCCGTAGGCGGTGCCCCGGGCGGTGCCATACATCCGCAGGTAGCGGCCGCTGCCGGCGACGGTGAGGGACTGCGTCCCGCCGGTGGCCGTGGTGGTGGAGTAGACGGTGGTCCAGGTGGCCCCGTCGGCCGAGGTCTGGAGCTGGAAGGCACGGGCGTACGCGGCCTCCCAGGTGAGCACCACCCGGCAGATGGTGCGGGTGCTGCCCAGGTCGACGCGCAGCCACTGTGGGTCGCTGGCGGCGCTGGCCCAGCGGGTGCCCGGGTTGCCGTCGACCGCCGCGGATGCCGCGAGCCCGGCGTCCTGGCTGGACGACGCGGTCGCCGGGCTGCCCTGTGCGACATTGGTGCTGCCGCAGGTCGGCGTGGTGCCGCCGGTCTCGCCGTACACCTGGAACTCCCAGAGCGAGTAGCCGTAGCCGGTGCCCCGGGCGGTGCCGTTCATCCGTACGTAGCGGCCGGCGCCGGTGACGGTGAGGTTCTGGGTGCCGCCGGTGCCGGTGGTGGTCGAGTAGATCGTCGTCCAGGTGGCCCCGTCGTCGGAGGTCTGGAGCTGGAAGGCCCGGCCGTAGGCGCCCTCCCAGAGCAGGTTGACCTGGCTGATGGTGGCGCGGGCGCCCAGGTCGACCTGGAGCCACTGCGGGTCGCTGAACGCGCTGGCCCAGCGGGTTCCGGTGTTGCCGTCGACGGCGGCGGAGGCTGGGGTGCCGGCGTTCTCGCTGGAGGAGGCGGTGGCGGGGCGGCCCTGGGACAGCAGGGTGGGGGCGGCCTGCGCGGGCGTGGTGGCACCGGTCGAGGTGAGCGCCGCGACCAGGGCCACGGTGAGCCCGACGAGCAGGTGCCGGACGGCGCGCCGAGGACGCGGGCGTACGGATGTTGCACGAGATGTCATGACATCGCCTGTCGATAGGGGGTTACGGGGGTGCCGCGCGGATGGGATCGGCTCGCCCCGTGGCGCCGTGGGTGGTGCCGCCGATGCGGCGTCGCGGGTCGGAGAGCGCTCTCGTAGGAGTGTTGCGGCGAGATTGCGACGGCGTCAAGACATCGATCTATAACTTCGTTATTTATCCCGAGGATTCTTTTTGGGTAATTTGCCGACGGCTCCGCAGTCGTCCCCGCTCAGCGGCGGACGCCACCCTCGGTGAGGAAGCGGGCGATCGGGAGGGTGGCAGCGCCCAGCGCCACCGCGTCCACCCCGAGCCGGCACAGCTCGATCGACGCTTGCTCGTACGGCTGGCGCAGCGCCTGCCGGCCGGCCGCCTCCCGCACGGCCGGCAGCAGGTCGCCGAGGGCCATCGCCGCCCAGCCACCGAGCACCACGCGCTCCGGGTTGAACAGGTTGATCAGGTTGGCCACCCCGGCGCCGAGGTAGCCGGCGGTGTCGTCCAGCACCCGTCGGGCGGTGGCCGAGGTCTCGGCGGCGGCGACCAGCGCGGCGATCTGGGACTCCTCGTCCTCGCCCGGGACCGGTCGACCCCGACGCGCCTCCCGGTAGCGGTCGATGATCGCCTCCGCCCCCACGTACGCCTCCAGGCAGCCGCGCGCGCCGCACCGGCAGGCCCGACCGCCGTACACCAGGGTGGTGTGCCCCCACTCCCCCGCGCTGCTGGACGCACCCCGGTAGGTGGCGCCGTTTGTCACCACCGACGCGCCGACTCCCGAGCCGACCAGGGCGAAGACGGCGTGCCGGGCGCCCCGGCCGGCGCCGAACCACATCTCGGCCTGACCGAGGGTCTTCGCGCCGTTGTCGATGTGCAGCGGCAGGTCGGTGCCGGCGCCGATCAGACGCTCCAGTGGCACCCGGTCCCAGCCGAGGGCCTGGGCGTGCACGACGGCCTCGGCGCCCTGCTCGACCACGCCGGAGACGCCGATGCCGACGCCGAGCACGTCGCCGGGGGCCACCCCGGCCGACCCGGTGACCGCGTCGATGCCGGCCAGCACGTGCCCGGCCACCAGGTCGGGCTCGGTACGGGCCGGGTCGAGCGGGTACTCGACGCTGCCCAGCAGGGTCATCGCGAAGTCGAACAGCTCCACCCGGACCCGGGTCTCGCCGACGTCTACGCCGATCAGGAAGGCGAAGCGGGGCGCGATCCGCAGCAGCATGCTGGGCCGGCCGCCGTCGGACTCGGCGGCGCCGGCCTCGGCTACCAGCCCTTCGTCGATCATGTCGGCCACCACGTTGCTGACCGCGGGCTGGCTCAGCCCGGTGCTGCGCACCAGGTCCTGCCGGGTGAGCGGGCCGTCCAGGAAGAGCCTGGTCAGCAGGGCGGACCGATTGCGCAGCCGCACGCTGCGGTTGGTGGCACGCGCCAGCTCCACTCGTCACCTCGTTCCCGTCGGCCGTTCGAGGCGACTGTAACCGCCTCGTGCTTGACGACCCACCGGCCAGCAACTTTAATGACGACATAATTTAAGCCGTGATGTAACTCCCGGGAAACGCCGACGGACCCCGACGGCACACCCCCGAACCCTGTCCGCAGCCGGCCACCGTCGCCCAACCCCTATCGGCGACGAAGGTCGGTGGACCCCCACCACGCACCGGAAGGGCTGACCCGTGTCGAGACGACACCTCGGGATATTCACCGCCGCCGTACTGGCGGCCGCCTCGCTGACCGCCTGCGGTGGCTCCGGCGACGACTCCGCCGCATCGCCCAAGACGCTCACCTACTGGGCCAGCAACCAGGGCGCCAGCCTGGAGGCCGACAAGACCATCCTCCAGCCCGAGCTGGACAAGTTCGAGAAGCAGACCGGGATCAAGGTCACCGTCGAGGTGGTCCCCTGGTCGGACCTCCTCAACCGCCTGCTGGCCGCCGCCGCCTCCGGCAAGGGCCCGGACGTGGTCAACATCGGCAACACCTGGTCGGCGTCGTTGCAGGCAACCGGCGCGCTGGTCGAGTTCGACGACGCCGCCCTGCAGGCCGTCGGTGGCAAGGACCGGATCGTGCCCGCCGCGCTCGCCGCCGCCGGCGCCCCCGGCAAGCCGCCGGCCGCCGTGCCGCTCTACAGCATGGCGTACAGCCTGTACTACAACAAGAAGTCGTTCGCCGACGCCGGCATCACCGCGCCGCCCACCACCTGGGAGCAGCTCGCCGAGTACGGCAAGAAGCTGAGCACCGGCGGCAAGTGGGGCCTGGCGATCGAGGGGGCCAACCCGTCGGAGAACGCCCACCACGCCTTCACCTTCAGCCAGCAGTACGGCGGCGAGTGGTTCGACTCGGCCGGCAAGCCGACCTTCGACACCCGGCAGAACGTCTCGGCGATCAAGCGGTACATCGACTTCATGGCCGCCGACAAGATCACCAACCCGAGCAACGCCGAGTACGCGCAGAACCAGTCGGTCTCCGACTTCGCCAACGGCAAGGCCGCCATGCTGCTCTGGCAGTCCGCCGGGTCGAACCTGAAGACGCAGAACATGCCCGCCGACGCGTACGGGGTGGCCCCGGTGCCGTTCCTGGCCAGCCCGCCGGCCGGCGGCAAGAAGGTCAACAGCATGGTCGCCGGGATCAACATGGCGGTCTTCAAGCACACCAAGAACAAGGACGGCGCGCTGAGCTTCGTCAAGTTCATGACCAGCGACGAGGAGCAGACGATCCTCAACAAGACGTACGGGTCGCTGCCGGCGGTGAAGACCGCGGCCTCCGACCCGGCGTTCAGCGCCACCGAGCAGAAGACCATCCAGGAGACCCTCGTCACCACCGCGGCCCCGCTGCCGCAGGTGCCCGATGAGAGCACCTTCGAGACCCTGGTCGGCACCGCGATGAAGGAGTTGTTCGCCGACGCGGCCAGCGGCAAGCCGGTAACCGAGGAGTCGGTGAAGGCCAAGCTGACCGACGCGCAGCAGAAGATGCGCTGACCCAGGCGTCACCGGTGGCCGTGGTCGGGCGCTGAGCCCGGCCACGGCCACCGCCTCCGAGAGGACCCCGATGGCAACCAGCACCACCGCGCCGGACGCCGACCGGCGCGAACCCCGGGCCGGGTCGCCGGCCCGGGGGCCGGCCCGCCGGCCCCGCGGCCCCCGCCGCTCGCTCCTGCCGTACCTGCTGCTCGCACCGGCCGTCGTGCTGGAACTCGCCATCCACGTGATCCCGATGGTGGTCGGGGTCTGGATGAGCCTGCTGGAGCTGACCCAGTTCCACATCCGCGACTGGTCCACAGCGCCCTTCATCGGGCTGGAGAACTACCGGGCGACGCTCGACCTGAACAGCGCCGCCGGCAAGGAACTGCTGCACTCGTTCTGGATCACCCTGGCCTACAGCCTGCTCTCGGTCGGGTTCGCCTGGCTGCTGGGCATCTCGGCGGCGGTCGTCCTGCAACGGCCGTTCCGTGGACGGGCGATCCTGCGGGCGCTGTTCCTCACCCCGTACGCGCTGCCGGTCTACGCCGCCGTGATCACCTGGAGCTTCCTGCTGCAACGCGACACCGGGCTGGTCAACCACGTGCTCGTGGACCAGCTCGGGCTGATGGACGAACGGCCGTTCTGGCTGATCGGCGACAACAGCTTCTGGTCGCTGCTGGTCGTGTCGGTCTGGCGCAACTGGCCGTTCGCGTTCCTGTGCCTGATGGCCGGGTTGCAGAACGTGCCCGGCGAGCTGTACGAGGCCGCAGCGATCGACGGCGCCGGGTTCTGGCGCCGTCTGCGGTCGGTCACCCTGCCGATGCTGCGACCGGTCAACCTGGTGCTGCTGCTGGTGCTGTTCCTGTGGACGTTCAACGACTTCAACACCCCGTTCGTGCTGTTCGGCGGCTCCGCGCCGGAGCAGGCCGACCTGATCTCCATCCACATCTACCGCAGCTCCTTCAAGACCTGGGACTTCGGCTCCGGGTCGGCGATGTCGGTGGCGCTGCTGCTGTTCCTGCTCGTCGTCTCGGCCGCCTACCTGCTGATCACCAACCGTCGGAGGGACGACCATGCGTGAGACCGCCGGTGAGCGCTGGGGCCGGCGCATCGTGCTGACCCTGCTCACCCTCTTCGTCGTCATCCCGCTCTACGTGATGGTCACCTCTGCGGCGAAGCCGTTGCAGGACGTGCAGAACGGCTTCACCTGGTGGCCCAGCCGGCCCACCCTGCAACCGTTCATCGACATGTGGAGCACCGTGCCGCTGGCCCGGTACCTGGTGAACAGCCTTGTGGTGTCCAGCATCGCGGCGGTCTGCTCGGTGGCGGTGGCCATCTTCGCCGCGTTCGCAGTGAGCCGGTACCGGTTCCGCGGTCGCGGTGTCTTCTCGGTGACGGTGCTGTCCACGCAGATGTTCCCCGGCATCCTGTTCCTGCTGCCGCTGTTCCTCATCTACGTCAACCTGGGCAACGCCACCGGCATCGAGCTGTACGCCAGCCGTACCGGCCTGGTCATCACGTACCTGACCTTCTCGCTGCCGTTCTCGATCTGGATGCTGGTCGGCTACTTCGACTCGATCCCCCGGGGTCTGGACGAGGCGGCGCAGGTCGACGGCGCCGGTCCGCTGCGCACCCTGTTCCAGGTCATCCTGCCGGCCGCCGTGCCCGGCGTCGTCGCGGTCACCGTGTACGCGTTCATGACGGCGTGGGGTGAGGTGCTCTTCGCGTCGGTGATGACCGACGAGGGCAGCCGCACCCTGGCCGTCGGCCTGCAGGGCTACTCCACCCAGTTCAACGTCTACTGGAACCAGATCATGGCCGCCTCCCTGGTGGTCAGCATCCCGGTGGTCGTCGGGTTCCTGGCGCTGCAGCGCTACTTCGTCGCCGGCCTCACCGCCGGCGCGGTCAAGTGAGTCATCCAACCCCAGAGGAGAACCGTCCCGTGCCCGACCTGTCCAAGCTGCCACCCGACTTCCTCTGGGGTGTCGCCACGGCGGCATACCAGATCGAGGGGGCCGTCGACGTCGACGGCCGGGCGCCGTCCATCTGGGACACCTTCTCGGCGACCCCCGGCACTGTCGACAACGGCGACACCGGCGCGGTGGCGTGCGACCACTACCACCGGTGGCCGGAGGACCTGGCGCTGCTGCGCCGACTCGGCGTGGACGCGTACCGGTTCTCGGTGGCCTGGCCGCGGGTCATGCCCGACGGCGTCGGGCGGGTCAACGCCGCCGGGCTGGACTTCTACGACCGGCTCGTCGACACGTTGCTCACCGACGGGATCCGGCCGTTCGTCACGCTCTACCACTGGGATCTGCCGCAGGTTCTCCAGGACCGGGGTGGTTGGCCGGAGCGCGCCACCGCCGAGGCGTTCGCCGACTACGCGGCGGTGGTGGCCGCCCGCCTCGGTGACCGGGTCGCCGACTGGTGCACCGTCAACGAGCCGCTCTGCGTGTGCTGGATCGGGCACCTGGAGGGCAACATGGCCCCCGGCGAGCGGGACCTCACCCGGGCGGTGCACGCCTCGCACCACGTGCTGCTCGGGCACGGCCTGGCCACCCAGGCGATCCGCGCCAACGCCACCCGGCCGGCCTCGGTGGGCCTGGTGCTCAACCTCAGCCCGATCGAGGCGGCAACCGACCGACCCGAGGACGTCGCGGCGGCCCGCCGGGCCGACGGGCACGTCAACAGGTGGTGGCTGGACCCGATCCACGGGCGCGGCTACCCCGCCGACATGATCGCCACCTACGGGGTCGAGCCGCCGGTCCGCGGCGACGACCTCACGGTGATCGCCACGCCGACGGACTTCCTCGGGGTGAACTACTACTTCCGCCAGCTGGTGGTCGACGACCCGACCGGCGCGGCCCCGTACGCCCGGCAGGTGCCGGTGCCCGGCTCGGTGGAGACGGCGATGGGCTGGGAGATGTACCCGGCGGGCCTGGAGCGGCTCCTCGTCGACGTGCACGAGGAGTACCGGCCGGGCCGGATCATCGTCACCGAGAGCGGCTCGGCGTGGCCGGACGAGGTCACCGCCGACGGCACCGTGGAGGACAAGGAGCGCACCGACCACCTGGAGCAGCACCTGGCCGCGTGCGCCTCGGCGGTGGCCCGAGGGGTTCCCCTGGACGGCTACTTCGTCTGGTCGCTGCTGGACAACTTCGAGTGGGCGTACGGCTACGACAAGCGCTTCGGGCTGGTGCACGTCGACTACACCACCCAGCGCCGGACGGTGAAGGCGAGCGGTCTGCGCTACGCCGAGTTGATCCGCGCCCACCAGCGGCTCGCCCGCACCACCGGCACCGCGACGCCGGTGGCCTGAACGGGGGCGGCGCGAGCGGCCGCCCGGGGTGTCGACCCCGGGCGGCCGTTCCCGTCCCAATCGGACGAAACCGCCACCGACCGCGTTGCCGAGTGGCTAGCCTGCGGCAATGTCCGCAGCACGCGACGAGGTAGAGCAGCCCGATCCCAAGGGGCGGGTGTCCGCCACCGACCGGATGACGGCCTTCAGCGACGGCGTCTTCGCCATCGTCATCACGCTCCTGGTCATCGAGCTGCGGGTGCCCGAATACCACGAGGGCGAGCTGCTCAACGGTCTGCTCGACGAGGGCGCCTCCTACCTGGCCTTCGTGGTGTCCTTCGTCTACATCGGGGTGCTCTGGCTCAACCACCACGCGCTGCTGCGGCTGATCCGTGGCACCACGCTCACGTTGAGCTGGATCAACCTCGGCGTGCTCTTCGGCGCGGTGATCATCCCCTTCCCCACAGCGGTGCTGGCGTCGGCGTTCACCCACGGCGACACCGACGACCAACGCGCGGCCGTCGCCCTGTACGCGCTGGCCGCGGCCCTGATGTCGGCCCCCTGGCTGGTGTTCTTCGGCTACCTGCACCGCCACCCGGCGCTGCTGGAGCGCCGGGTCAGCCCCGAGTACGTGCGCATGCAGCGGCTGCGACCGGTCACCGGCCTGATCCTGTACGGCCTCAGCGGTCTGCTCGGTTGGTTCGTCAGCCCGTTGCTGGGCCTGATCGGCGTCATCGTCATGATCACCTATCACGCGGTCACCAGCGAGGGTCTGCCCCGCTGGCTGACCCGTCGCTGACAGGGCACAGCCGAAGCAGGTCGGCGGGGGTGTCCACGTCGACCGGGGACCCGACCTCGTCGCAGGGCACCTCGACCACCAGGTCCGGCCGGTCGCGCAGCAGGCCACGGGCGCCCCGGTCGCCGACGGCGTACCCGCCCAGCAGCGGCCAGGTCCGTCGATCCAGCAGGATCGGGTGCCCGGGGCGACCGGCGTAGGTGGCGACCGCGACGACAGCGCCGTCGGCGTACGCCGCGCGCACCCGGCGCACCGCCACCGGGCTGAGCAGTGGCTGGTCGACGAGGACCACGACGACGGCCGGTACGTCGGCCGGCAGCGAGGCCAGGCCCCGCAGCAGCGACGAGCCCAGCCCGTCGGGCCAGCGGTCGTGGCGGACCGGCACCGCGCCGGGCAGGTCGGGCACCTCGTCGGCGCCCGCGCCGAGCACCACGTGCACTGGCGTACAGCCGCCGTCGCCGAGCAGCCGGATCGCGCGCCGCACCAGCGGCTCGCCGTCCAGCTCGACAAGCGCCTTCGGTCGGCCGTAGCGCCGCCCGGCGCCGGCGGCCAGCAGCAGTCCGGCGGTCATCGTCGTCCCCTCCCGTACGAGGGCCTTTGCGTTATTCGCCCTGAGATATACCGACAAAGCTAGTCTGGGCCGGTGCAGGGCGGACCGGAGAACGCGACGGCGACCGACGAGCGCCACTCGTCCCGGGTGACGGTCGAGGTCAACGGCGCGTCCCGCGAGGTGACCCTGGACAACCGCACCACACTGCTCGACACACTGCGCGAGCACCTCGACCTGACCGGGGCGAAGAAGGGCTGCGACCACGGCCAGTGCGGTTCCTGCACTGTGCTGCTGGACGGCCGCCGGGTGAAGAGCTGCCTGGTCTTCACTGTCACCGTGGACGGCCGGTCGGTGGTGACCGTCGAAGGGCTGGCCGGGCCGGACGGGCTGTCCCCGTTGCAGGCCGCCTTCGTCGCGCACGACGCGTTCCAGTGCGGCTACTGCACCCCCGGGCAGCTCTGCTCCGCCCGCGGCATGCTCGACGAGGTCTCCCGGGGTTGGCCCAGCGCGGTCACCGGCGACCTGAACACGCCCGCCGAGCTGACCGACGCGGAGATCCGCGAGCGGATGGCCGGCAACCTGTGCCGCTGCGCCGCGTACCCACACATCGTCGCGGCCGTGCGCGAGACGGCGTCCTCGTGAGGGCGTTCCGCTACCACCGGCCCGCCGACGTGGCCGAGGCGGTCGCCGTGCTGACGGCCGAACCGCAGGCCGCCTACCTGGGCGGCGGAACCAACCTGGTCGACCTCATGAAGCTCGGGGTGCAGCGCCCCGACGTGCTGGTGGACGTGACCCGGCTTCCGCTCGACGCCGTCGAGGAGGTGCCCGACGGCGGCCTGCGGATCGGCGCGACAGTCCGCAACAGCGACCTCGCGGCACACCCGGTGGTGCGCCGCGACTACCCGGTGCTGGCCCGGGCCCTGCTCGCCGCCGCCTCCGGACAGCTGCGCAACATGGCCACCACCGGCGGCAACCTGTTGCAGCGCACCCGCTGCGTCTACTTCCAGGACACCAGCAAGGCGTGCAACAAACGGGAGCCGGGCAGCGGCTGCGCCGCCCTGCACGGCCAGAACCGCGACCTGGCGGTGCTGGACTGGTCCGAGCAGTGCGTGGCCACCCACCCGTCCGACCTGGCCGTCGCGCTGGCCGCCCTGGACACGGTGGTGGAGGTGCACGAGACCGACGGCCCCCGCGACATCCCGATCGCCGAGCTCTACCGCTCCCCCGGCGCCCACCCGGAACGGGAGACCACACTGGCCCGGGGCACGCTGATCACCGCCGTCCGGCTACCGCCGTTACCGGCCGCGCGCCGCTCGACGTACCTCAAGGTGCGCGACCGGGCCTCGTTCGCCTTCGCCGCCGGCTCGGTGGCCGCGGTGCTGGACCTCGACGGGGACGTGGTCCGCGACGTGCGGCTGGCCTACGGGGCGGTGGCGCACCGGCCGTGGCGGGCGTACCGGGCCGAGGAGGAGCTGCGGGGTCGTCCGTTCAGCCCCGAGGTGGCGGCCCGGGCCGCCGACGCGGAGCTGGCCGAGGCGCGCCCGCTACGGCACAACGGCTTCAAGCTGCCACTGACCCGGGCCATCACCGTGCGGGCGCTCACCGAACTGGCGTCGTCGTGACCACCGGGGCGGTCGGACGGGCGTACCCGCGGCTGGAGGGCCCGGCGAAGGTCACCGGCACGGCCCGGTACGCGGTGGAGTACCCGGTGGACGGGGTCACCTACGGCTGGGCGGTCCCGGCAGCGGTGGTGCGGGGCCGGATCACCCGGATCGACACGACGGACGCGCTGGCGTCGCCCGGTGTGCTGGCGGTGGTGCACCACGGCAACGCGCCCCGGATGGCGCCCGGCCCGCAGCCGGAGCTGCGGCTGTTGCAGGAGCCGGCGGTGCACTACCGGGGGCAGTACGTCGCGGTGGTGGTGGCCACCAGCCTGGAGGCGGCCCGGGAGGGAGCCCGCCTGGTCCGGATCGACTACGACACCGGCCCGCACAGCACGGTGCTCACCGACGACCACCCCGGCCTGTACAAGCCGGACCAGGTCAACCCCAGCTATCCGACGGACACCGCCGAGGGCGACTTCGACGCCGGGTACGCGGCCGCCCCGGTGCGGGTGGACGTCACCTACCGGACGCCGGCCTACCACAACAACCCGATGGAGCCGCACGCCACCACCGCGCAGTGGCACGACGGACGGCTCCTGGTGCACGACTCCACCCAGGGTGCGACGCCGGTGCGCGCCACCCTCGCCGAGCTGTTCGAGCTGCCGCCGGAGTCGATCCGGGTCGTCGCCGAGCACGTCGGGGGCGGCTTCGGCAGCAAGGGGTACGCCAAGGCCTCGGTGGTGCTGGCCGCGCTCGCCGCGCGGCACGTCGACCGCCCGGTCAAACTGGCCCTGACCCGCCAGCAACTGTTCGGGCCGGTCGGCTACCGCACCCCCACCATCCAGCGGGTCCGCCTCGCCGCCGACACCGACGGCCGGCTCACCGCCATCTGCCACGACGCGATCAGCCAGACCTCGACCATCCGGGAGTTCGCCGAGCAGACCGCCGTCTACACCCGCAGCATGTACGCCGCACCGCACCGCCGCACCACACACCGGCTGGTCCGCCTCGACGTACCCACGCCGTTCTGGATGCGCGCCCCCGGCGAGTGCCCCGGCGCGTACGCGCTGGAGTCCGCTGTGGACGAGCTGGCCATCGCCGTCGGCATCGACCCGGTGGAGCTGCGCATCCGCAACGACACCGCTGTCGACCCCGACCAGGGGCGCCCGTTCACCAGCCGCAACCTGGTGGCCTGCCTGCGCGAGGGCGCACAGCGATTCGGCTGGGCCGGCCGTGATCCGTCGCCCCGGTCCCGGCGCGACGGACGCTGGCTGATCGGGACGGGGGTGGCCGGTTCGAGCTACCCGGCCCGGGCCCGGCCGTCCACGGCGACGGCCACCGCCCGACCCGACGGGAGTTTCCTGGTCCAGATCAACGCCACCGACATCGGCACCGGCGCCCGGACGGCGATCTGGCAGGTGGCCGCCGACGCCCTCGGGGTGCCGCCGGAGCGGGTGGAGATCCGGATCGGGGACAGCGCGCTGCCGGCGGCGGCGCTGGCCGGCGGCTCGATGGGGACCGCCAGCTGGAGCTGGGCGGTGATACGCGCCGCGCAGGCGCTGCGCGAGAAACTGCGCGACGGCGGGCCGCCGACCGGCGAGGTGACCGCCGAGGCGGACACCACCGAGGAGGTGGGCGGGCAGCCCGCGCTGCCCCGGTACGCGTACGGGGCGCACTTCGTCGAGGTACGGGTCGACGCGGACACCGGCGAGGTACGACTGAACCGGATGCTCGGCGTGTTCGCGGCCGGGCGGGTGGTGAACCCGACGACGGCGCGCAGCCAACTCATCGGCGGGATGACGATGGGGCTGTCGATGGCGCTGCACGAGGAGGGGCTGCTCGACGAGCGGTACGGCGACTGGGTCAACCACGACCTGGCCACGTACCACATCACCGGCTGCGCGGACGTGGAGTCCATCGAGGCGTACTGGCTGGACGAGCGCGACGACGAGCTGAACCCGGCCGGAGTGAAGGGCCTCGGCGAGATCGGCATCGTCGGCGCCGCCGCGGCGGTCGCCAACGCGGTGCACCACGCGACCGGTGTACGGATCCGGGAGCTGCCGATCCGGCTGGACAAGCTCATCGGAGTATCAAACTTGGCTTAAATAAGCCGAGGGTGATACAACTGTCGCGTGCACGCCTTCGACGTGCTGGGCGATCCGGTCCGGCGCCGCATCCTGGAACTGCTCGCCGGTGGCGAGCAGACCGCCGGTGCGGTCAGCACCGTCATCCGCGAGGAGTTCGGCATCTCCCAGCCCGCCGTGTCCCAGCACCTCAAGGTGCTGCGCGACAACGGCTTCGCCACCGTGCGGCCGGAGGGCACCCGGCGGCTCTACGCGGTCGACCCACGCCCACTGCGCGAGGTCGACGGCTGGCTGGAGCACTTCCGCCGGTTCTGGACCCCACCCCTGGCGGCACTCGCCACCGAGCTGGCCCGGGGCCGACGCGAGCGTCGGCTGCGCGGGCCCGCCGACCCACCCGACGAGAGGAACACCTGATGTTCGACGCCACCGAGCAGATCAACGCCGTGCAGCGGAAGGTCGGCAGCCGCACCCTGGAGGCCGGCGAGGCGCGGGTCACCACGATCAGCCAGACCTACCAGGCGACGGTCGAGGATCTGTGGGACGCCTGCACCAGCGCCGAGCGCATCCCGCGCTGGTTCCTGCCGATCTCCGGCGACCTGCGGCTGGGCGGCACGTACCAGCTCCAGGGCAACGCCGGCGGCACCGTCGAGAGCTGCGAGCCGCCGCACCGCTTCACCGCCACCTGGGAGATGGGCGGCGAGGTGAGCTGGATCGAGGTGCGCCTCACCCCGATCGACGACGAGCGGACCCGCTTCGACCTGGACCACATCGCCCACGTCGACCAGGACCGGTGGGCCCAGTTCGGGCCGGGCGCGGTCGGTGTCGGCTGGGACCTCGGGCTGCTCGGCCTCGCCTCCCACCTGGCCGGCGACGGCAGCGGGATCACCCCGGAGCAGGGCGCCGAGTGGACCGCCTCCGACGAGGGCCGGCGGGCCATGGAGCTGAGCAGCCAGCTGTGGTGCGAGGCGAGCATCGCCGCCGGCACCGACGCCGACGAGGCGAAGGCCGCCGCCGAACGCACCACCGCCTTCTACACCGGCGCCCCGGCAGCCTGAGCGCCCGACGGCGCAGCGGGCCGACGGCGCAGCGGGCCCCGGGCAACGGCCCAGCGCAGGGGCGGCGGCGCGGCGGTCTGAGTGAGCGTCGGAGTAACGTGCTGCGGCATGACCGGCACGCCGTACTCGCACTGCTCCTACTGCGGCGCCGCCTACCCGGCGGCCGCCGGATGGCCGCGGATCTGCGCGGTCTGCGGCGAAACCATCTGGCGCAACCCGCTGCCGGTGGCGGTCGCGGTGCTGCCGGTCCGCACGGCCGAGGGCCTGGGTGTGGTGGTGGTCCGCCGGGACATCGAGCCGGCCCGCGGCCTGCTCGCGCTGCCCGGCGGCTTCATCGAGTACGGCGAGGAGTGGTCCGACGCGCTCGTCCGTGAGCTGCGGGAGGAGACCGGCCTGATCGCGGCGGCCGAGGACGCCCGCCTGTTCGCGGTGCACGGCGCACCCGCGGGCGGGACGATGATGGTCTTCGGAGTGCTGCCCGAGCGGGCGGCCGAGGACCTGCCACCGTCGGCGCCGACCGAGGAGGCGACCGAGTGGCTGGTGCTCACCGACCCGGTCGAGTTGGCCTTCTCCACCCACACCCGGGTACTCGCCGACTTCCTCACCCCCGGCCACCCCGCCTAACCCCACGCGCCAACGGTGCAAAAAGGACAACCGGCTGCGTCAGACGGATCAACTGTTCGTCAACCCGCACCGCCCTGTCGATCATGGAGTTGTGGTGGGTGACAAAGCACCCGCCCGATGCCAAACTGGGCACCACAACTCCATGATCGACGGGACCGGACTCGCCGCGCCCTGCGTATGCGGTCAGCGCGGCACATAGCCGTTTGCGGAGTGGACCATCAAGCGGAAGCCCATCGGCACCCGCTGGTGACGAGGCAGGCCGAGCACCTCGTAGTCGACCACGAGATCTTCGAAGAAGAGCCCTGACCCGGACGCCATCTCCACGTCCGGCATCGTGATCGTGATGAAGAGAGGCAGCTCCATGCCCGCCGCTACCCTGATCGAGCGGAACGGGGCCGCCGCAGCCGGGTCGAACACGACGGCAGTGGCTTTCTCGGCATGGTTCACCGCCAGCCGCGCGATCGTGAAGACCTGCTGATCAGCAGGAGCCTCATTGATGCCGGTGATCGTCACCGGCCATGGCCCCGGGTTGCGGATGGACGCGCCGAAGGTGGCCTGCCGCCCCGGACTGAAGGCGAATCGCACCTCAGTCGGCCCTTCGGTGCGAGACTCGGCGTCCGACCCGTGCCACCATGAGTTGCCGTGATCGAGGCGTTGGCCGGTAGCGGACCACAGGTAGGCAGCACACAGTGCGGTAGCCAGCACCGCAGCGACCCGGAGCCGCAAACGACGCGTCCCAGAGGGCATCCGTTGGGGACGAGCATGGGGCACGGCGAATCGACGACGGCGGCGTCTGCTTCTGGTTGTGCCCGCCTTCCCGGCTGGAGGATCAGCGACGACCGGCACGGCGGGCCGGAGCGTCAACGTCATGGCACCGCACGCTACAGCGCACATTCGACAGGTGCTTGCCCGCCCATGCAGGCCAATGCCAAGAATGTCGACACTTCCTGAGACGCGTGGCGGGCACTCCCGGGGGTCAGTGGGGTAGGGCGTCGTCGGCGCCGGTCAGGTAGCCGCTGGCCTGGAGTTCGAACAGCTCCCGGTAGAGGCCGCCGGCCGCCATCAGCTCGTCGTGACTGCCCTGCTGGACGAGGCGGCCCCGCTCCATCACGAGGATCCGGTCCGCGTGCCGGACGTTGGCCAGCCGGTGGGTGATCAGGACGACCGCCCGGTCGGGGTGGCGGCGCAGGTGTTGGAACAGGGCGTGTTCGGCGCGGGCGTCCAGGGCGGCCGAGGGTTCGTCACAGATCAGCAGGGCGGCGTCGCGGTAGAGGCCCCGGGCGGCGACCAACCGCTGCCACTGCCCGCCGGACAATTCGTGGCCGTCCTTGAATTCGCGGTCCAGCAGGGTGTCGTAGCTGTGCGGCAAACCAATGATCATGTCGTGGGCGGCGGCCGCGCCGGCCGCTTCCTGAATCGTGGGGCCGGAGCGCCCCGGCGGACGGTCGTGCCGTCCGACGCGGATGTTCTGCCCAGCGGTGAACGGGAACTTCCAGTACTCCTGGGTCATCACCGCCACCTGACTGCCCAGGGCGTGTGGGTCCAGCTCGACGGCGTCGACGCCGTCCCAGCGGATCACCCCACCGGTGGGCCGGTACAGCCCGGCGATCAGCTTGGCCAGGGTGGTCTTTCCGGAGCCGTTCTCACCGACGAGTGCGATCACCTCTCCGCGCCGGATGGTCAGGCTGACCCGGTCCACCGCCGGGGCGTCGGTGTCCGGGTAGCTCAGGCTCACCTCGTCCGCCTCGATCAGGCGGACCGTGTCGGCCACCCGGTCGCCGCCGACTGGCACCCGGGCGTGGGCGCGGGCCAGGAAGTCCCGGTAGTCCTGGTAATAGAGGGCGTCCTCGTAGAGCGAGTTGGTGGCGATGACCGCCACGCCGAGGCTGGTCCGCGCGGACTGCAGGGCGAGCAGGGCAGTCGCCGCGGCGGCGAGGGCGACCATCCCGCCCAGCAGGAGACCGCCGAGGACCGCGTACACGCCGAAGGTGGCCAGGCCCGCCACCGTCGCGCCGACCACCCGCGTGCCGGTCTGGGCCCGCACCAGCCGCAGCTGGGCGCGGGTCTCGATGGCCATGACGCCGCGGTACTCGGTCAGCAGGAAGTCGCGCATCTGGTACGCGCGCACCTCGGCGGCGGTGTGCCGGTTGGCCATCAGGTGGGCCAGCATCCACATCCGACGCTGCCTGGTGATCCGGGCCAGCATCGCCAGGTATTCGCGGCGGGCCATCCGTACCGCGGTGATCGCCTGGGGAATCGCGGCGAGTAGCAGGCAGGGCAGCAGCAACGGTTGGATGACTGTCACCGCGACGGCGGTGGCGAGCATGCCGACCACGCCGGTGACCAGGTTGACCGTGTGGTCGACGATGTACGCGGCCTCCGCCATCCCCCGGTCGCGGGCCCGGTCCATCTCCTCGGCGAAGCCGGCGTCGTCGAACGCGGCCAGTTCCACCGCTGTGGTGGCCTCGAACAGCCGCAGCTCCACCTGATAGTTGATCTGTGGGGTCAGTCGGGCCTGTGCCCAACCGGCCGCGATCGCCAGGCCGCCGCGTGCCGACACCGCCGCCGCCGCCACGACCAGCGCCGGCAGCGCCGCGCGTACCCGATCCGGGGTGGGGCCGGCGGCGAACAGCTCGCGCAGCACGCTGGTCGTGGCGAGCAGGCCGAACGTGGTCATCACCCCGGCGGCGACGTTCAGGCCGATGGAGGCAACCGTGTCCCGACGGTTGGTGGCCCAGGCCAGCCCGACCGCCTCGCGGACCAGCCGGGGCAGCCGTCGGGCCACCGCCCAGAAGCTGGTGTGGGCGAACTCCTGCGCGTGGTGCAACCACTCGCGCTCCTCCAGCTCCGGCAGCATCGTGCCGGCCTGCGGCTCGCCCTGCTGGTCGTCGTCCTCAGCGGCGGCGCGCTGGCGGGCCATCGACTCCACTGACCCTCCTCGGGACGGGGATCACGAACGCCGCCCGAGACTACTGCCCGCGACCGCCCACTGTCTCTAGGTAGTCGGCGCGTCGTGAGGCCCGTCCGGTGGCCCGTCGGTGATCGGCAGCAGGACCCGGAAGGTGGTGCGGCCGGGCTCGGTCTCCACCCGGATGTCGCCGTGGTGTTTGTGCACCACGATCCGATACGAGATGTCCAGCCCCAGTCCGGTGCCCGCGCCGACCGGCTTCGTGGTGAAGAACGGCTCGAAGATGCGCGGACGCACCTCCGGCGGGATGCCCGGCCCGGTGTCGGTGATCTCCACCGTCAACTGGTCGCCGACCCGTCCGGTGCGGACGGTCAGCACACCCTTCTCCCCCATCGCGCCCAACGCGTTGTCGATCAGGTTGGTCCACACCTGGTTCAGCTCGGCCGCGTACGCCGGGACCGGTGGGAGGCCCCTGTCGTACTCGCGGACCAGCTTGACCTCGGCGGGAATCTTGCCCTTGAACATCACCAGCGTGGCGTCGAGCAGGTCGTGCACGTCCACCACCCGGTGCGGCGCGCGATCCAGCTGCGAGTACTGCTTGGCGGCGTCCACGAGCCCGGAGATCCGGGTGACCGCGTCGCCGATCTCGCGCATCAACAGCTCGGTGTCGACGGTGTAGGTGAGCCAGCGCACCGCCGCCTCCAGGTCCGCGGCCCCGACCGCGGCCTTCACCTGCGCCAACCAGGCTGCGTCGAGCCCACCGCCGACCAGGATCGGCGCCAGGTCCCAGGCCCCGCCGACCCCGTGCTCCTCCAGCCAGTCGGTGAGGGTGTCCTCGGCGTCGGCGGTGGCCATCGGAGTCAACTTCGGCGCGGTGGCCACCCGGGCCACCGCCTCCTCCTGCAACGCGACCAGGCCATGGAGGGCGCTCCCGTCGAGCCGCCCATCGGCGATCATCGCCAGCTTGTGCCGCATCCCGGCGACCCGGTCCCGCAGCACCGACGTGGCCCGCACCGCCGCCGCGGCCGGGTTGTTCAGCTCGTGGGTCAACCCCGCCGACAGCGAACCGAGGGCCAACAGCCGCTCCCGCTCGCCCACGATGGCCTGGCTGTTCCGCAGGCCGAGGAACAGCCCCTCCAACAGATGCATGGGCATCGGGAACCAGGACCGCAGGGCATACGCGAAGTCCTCCGCCGGCAGCACGAAGAAGTCCGAGTCGACCACCGCCCGCATGCTGTTGCGGTAGATCTGGTCGACCTGGTCACCCAGGTACGCCTGGACGGCACCGCCGTACACCCCGCGCTGATCGGTCCGGCTGACCTCGACATCGTCACCGCGCACCTGGCGACTCAGCGCCACCGCGCCGCGCAGCAGCACGAAGAAGCAGGTCCCGGGCTCCCCCTCGGCGTACACCAGGGTGCCGCCCGCACGTTGCTCGACCCGGCCCCGCTCGGCCAGCCACTCGAGTTGCCCCTCGTCGAGGGACTCGAACAGAAACAGGGTGCGCAACTCCGCAGGTGTCAGCCGATCAGACTCGATGCTCACTGGGTCTCCTTACTTCGCGACTGCGGGGGCTCGCAGGACCGGCTCACTGGGCCTCCAGGTAGCGGTGCACGAGCGAGACGGCCATCGCGCCCTCGCCGACGGCCGAGGCGACCCGCTTGACCGACTCGGCCCGTACGTCCCCGGCGGCGAACACGCCCGGAACGCTGGTCTCCAGGTGGTACGGGTCGCGCGACAGCGACCAACCGGCCGGCCGCCGACCCCCGGCGAGCAGATCCGGACCGGTCACGATGAACCCACGCCCGTCGCGGACCAACACCCCGTCCAGCCAGTCGGTGCGGGGCTCCGCGCCGATGAAGATGAACAGCCAGGAGGTGTCGACCGAGCGGGCCTCCCCGGTGCGGGTGTCGCAGAGGGTGAGCCGTTCCAGGTGACCGTCCCCGGCCCCGCCGACCACTGCGGTGTGCGGATGCACGGTGATCCGGTCGATCCGTTCCAGCTGGTCGATCAGGTAACGCGACATCGAGGCGGTCAGGTCCGCACCACGGATGAGCAGGTGCACCCTCGACGCGTACCGGGAGAAGTGGACCGCCGCCTGGCCGGCGGAGTTGGCCCCGCCGACGATGTAGACGTCCTGCTCGACGCAGCTCGGCGCCTCGGTGGCGGCGGCGCCGTAGAACACGCCCCGGCCGGTGAAGTCGGCCAGCCCTGGGGCGTCGAGCACCCGGTACGACACACCGGTGGCCAGCACCACTGTGTGCGCGGCGATCTCGGTGCCGTCGCCGAAGCGCAGCAGCCGGGCGCCACCGGCCTCGCTGAGACCGACCACCTCCCGGGCGCTGAGCAGCTCCGCGCCGAACTTGACCGCCTGCCGCCGGGCCCGATCGGTCAACTGCGCGCCGGAGACACCGTCCGGGAAGCCCAGGTAGTTCTCGATCCGGCTACTCTGCCCGGCCTGACCGCCGGTCGCCCGTCGCTCCACGAGCACGGTGCGCAGCCCTTCCGACGCGCCGTACACGGCGGAGCCGAGACCGGCGGGGCCACCACCGATCACCACCAGGTCGTAGAAGTCGCACGCCGGCACCACTGTCAACCCGGCCAGCGCGGCCAGCTCGGCCTCGCTCGGGGCCACCAACGCCTTGCCCTCGGGCGTCACCACCAGCGGCACGTCCGCCTCGGTGGCCCCGGCCGCGTCGAGCAGCCGGACGCCCTCCGGGTCGTCGGACAACAGCCAGCGGTACGGCACCAGGTTGCGGGCCAGGAAGTCGCGGACCTTGAACGACGGCGCCGACCAGCGGTGCCCGACGACCCGGATCTCCGCGCTGGCCGCGTCCGGGGTGACCGCCCACGCCTCCAGCAGCCCATCGACCACCGGGTACAGCTTCTCCTCCGGCGGATGCCAGGGCTTGAGCAGGTAGTGGTCCAGGTCGACCACGTTGATGGCCTCGATCGCGGCGTCGGTGTCCGCGTATGCGGTGAGCAGCACGCGACGGGCGGCCGGGAAGATGTCCATGGCCGCTTCCAGGAACTCGACGCCGGTCATCTCCGGCATCCGGTGGTCGGCCAGCAGCAGCGCCACCTGTTCGCCGCGCAGTTTGACCTCGCGCAGCGCGTCCAACGCCTCCGGCCCAGAGGACGCCCGCAACACCCGGTAGCGGTCGCCGTAGCGGCGCCGGATGTCCCGGGCCACCGCCCGGGACACCACGGGGTCGTCGTCGACGGTCAGGATCACCGGGTTCGCCATGGCGCCATGAAATCACCTGTCGAGGGTCGACCGCACCATCGCGGGACCCGGCTCACGGTTGACCGCCTCGGGGATGGGTAAGCCGGGGAGCCGCGCGGGTGGCCGGACCTCGACGACCCGCCCGGTTGCCGCGCACACCTCGGGGGGCCCATGGCGGACGCGACACCGACCGCACCGACGCCGTCGAGCGGAATCGTCGAGTTGCGGGTGCACGGTGTCTCCGGCGCGGGGGCGGACCAGGTGCTGGACCGGCCGTACGTGCACCAGGTCGCCGGGGACCGCAGCGGAGGGTTCTACCGACCGCGCCCCGGCTATCCGGACTCCACCGGGACGGACGGGGTGACGCTGGAGGCGTACCGGTGGAGTGACCTGCCGTCCGGCACGGCCGTCCGGACGCTGTCGCTGGTCTTCCTGCTGCCGTTCATGCTCTGCAACGTGGCGTTCTGGATGCGCCCGGCGAACCGTGCCGCGAAGCACACCATCCTGGCGCTGTGCCGGGTACTGGCCCTCACTCTCACCGCGCTCTACGTGCTCTCCATCGTCGGGGTGGCGCTGGACCTGATCGCGTGGCGCTGCATGGACACCCCGTCGTGCCTGGCCGGCCGGAGCTGGCTGTCCTGGCTCGGCGGGCGCCCGACCGGGCTGCGTCTGGGTGTGCTGGCGCTCGTGCCCGTCGCCGCCATCGGGCTCCTCTGGTGGTTGGGCGCTCGCCCGGGCCACTCGTTCGACGCGTTCCGAACGCCGTCGGCGCCGACGTCGAAGCACCAGTTGAGCGCCGTCGGCCAGTGGGACGGCGAGCCGCTGGTGGGCCGGTTGCGCTCGGTCCACGTCGCGGCGGCGTTCGCCACGCTGAGCGCCAGCCTGCTGGCCGCGCGAGCCAGCCAGCACCGCTCGTGGGTGATGGTGATCCTGCTGACGGCCACCGGGGCGGTGCTGCTGAGCTGCCTGGCCCTGGTCACCGTGGTGCCGAGCATCGACCGCACCGACCCGTCGCCTCGGGTGGACGGCGTCTTCCGTGGGCTGCGCACCATCGCCTGCGGCCTGACGATGCTGGTGATCGTGCACGTCGTCATCAGCCCGGCGCCGTGGCCGCAGGGCGGTGCGCTGCCCGGTTACGGCGCGATCGTGGCCTGGCTGTTCGTCAGCCAGACCGTGCTGGTGGCCGTGCTCGCCGCGCTGGTGATCTGGCGGCGGGGTGGCGGGCAGCGCAGGTCACCGATGCGCGCGCTGGGAGTGCCGGTCTTCATGACAATCTCGGCCGGGCTCGCCGTGGCGTTCTCCGCCGAGCTGGTCTACCGGGTGGCGGACCTGCTCGATCGCGGCGGCACGACCGCGGACGGCCTGGAGACCAGCCCTCCCCTGGCGTACAAGTGGGCGATCTTCGGGTTTTTCCTGGCGGTGGTGACCGCCCTGCTGGTGGCCGGCCTGGTCACCAGGATGACCCGGCGCGGGCGGCGACGGGCCGCGCGGGCGATCGTGGCCGCCGACTTCCCGGACGCCCCGCCGCAGGCGGCGGACCGGCTGCGGCGGGTCGAGCAGGCGGTGGCCCGGGCCCGCTTCACCGAACGGTTGGAACCGCTCTCCGTGGTGTACGCCTGCCTGGCGGCGCTCGGCCTGGCCACCAGCCTGCTCGGCCTGCTCCAGCTCCTACCGGGCGACGTGGCGCAGCGCTACCTCGGAGTGCCGGAAGGCATGGTCAACTTTCTGATCGGCTCGGGTAGCTACGCGATCGCCGCGATCCTGCTCGGCCTCGTGGTGGGCGGCATCTTCGCGTACCGGACGGCGCAGTTCCGTCGGTACGTGGGGGTGCTCTGGGATCTGGGGACCTTCTGGCCCCGGGCGGCGCACCCGTTCGCGCCGCCCTGCTACGCCGAGCGGGCCGTGCCGGAGTTGGCCAAGCGGATCACCTACCTGGTGGAGCAGGGGCAGGGGGTGCTGCTGGCCGGGCACAGCCACGGCTCGGTGCTGCTGGCCGCCACGGTCCTGCAACTGCCCACCCGGATCACCGAGCGGGTCGCCCTGCTGACCTACGGGTCACCGCTGGGCCGGCTGTACTCCCGGCTGTTTCCGGCGTACGCCGACGAGCCGGCGCTGCGCGAGATCGGCGAACGGATCGGCTGGCGCTGGATCAACCTGTGGCGCGACACCGACCCGATCGGCGGATGGATCTTCGCCTCGCACCGACCCGGGGAGGCCGAGACGCTGACCGGGCCGGCCGCGACGGTGGACCGGCGGTTGACCGACCCGCAGGACGTGGTGCCAGCGCCCAGCGACAGCGTTCCCCCACCGATCCTGGGACACTGGCCGTGTGAGTCGCAGGAGGCGTTCGCGGACGCGGTACGGGACCTGACCGCGCGGCTACGCCCGGCGCGCGGCTGAGCCGGCCGCTACGACCGCCCCGGCGGCCCGATATCGTCGCCTGGTGACCCCGTCCAAGCCGCCCGCACGCCGGTTGATCGCCTCGAACAAGAAGGCCCGGCACGAGTACACGGTGCTGCGCACATACGAGGCGGGCATCGTGCTGGTCGGCACCGAGGTGAAGTCGCTGCGCGAGGGGCGGGCCTCGCTGGTGGACGCGTTCGCGCACGAACGCGACGGCGAGATCGTGCTGTACGGCCTGCACATCGCCGAGTACACCTACGGCACGTGGACCAACCACGCCCCGCGCCGCAACCGCAAGCTGCTCCTGCACCGGGCCGAGATCGACCGGATCCTGGACAAGGTCCGCGAGGGCGGAGTGACCCTGGTCCCGCTGTCGATGTACTTCGAGAACGGCTACGCCAAGGTCGAGTTGGCCCTCGCCAAGGGCAAGCGCTCCTACGACAAGCGGCAGACGCTGGCCGAGCGCGACGCCAACCGGGAGATCGCCCGCGAGCTGGGCCGGCACCTCAAGGGCCACCCCCGCCGGCCCTGACCTCCTTCTGATCGCGGTTCTTTCACGCGGCACGCCCTGCGGGTCGTTGACGTCCCTGCGATGACGTGGTCTGCTCAGTCGACACCGTTAATGAAAACGGTAATCATTAGCTGACGCGGAGGAGAACCATGTCGCTCACTGTCCCGCCCGCCCTGCTCGACGCCGCCGAACGCGGCCCCATCGACGACGAGGCGTTCATCGCCTGCGTCCGTGACTCACTCCCGTACGCCTGGGCCACGGTGAGCCGGGTGGTCGCCGAGCTGGAGGCCGGCGACGACGACCTGGCCGACAACGTCGTCCCGCCGCCCACCGACGCCGACCGGGGGCAACTGCTCCGGGCCCTGGCCAGCGACGCGATCCGCGCCGGCCTGGAACGGCACTTCGGCGTACGCCTGGCGTTCCAGAACTGCCACCGCGTCGCCGCGTTCCGCCCGTCGGCCGTCGACGGGGAGCGCTACCGCCGCTTCGTGTCGACCCGCGGCCAACTGCTCAACCAGTCCCCCGAACTCCGCAACTGCTGACCCACGGCGGGCGGGCTCCCGCGAGCCCGCCCGCCCCACATCCCCACACCCGGCTCGCCCCGAACCCCACGCCCTGCCCGACCACGCCTTTGCCCCACGACGCCTGGCACCCCCGCATCCCGCGCCCCGCGCCTCGCGCCTCGCGCCCCGCGCCCCGCGCCCCGCGCCCCGCGCCCCGCGCCCCGCGCCCCGCGCCCCGCGCCCCGCGCCCCGCGCCAAGATCTACGCAACTTCCCGGATGTTGCTGCCTCCGACGCCCAATGAGACAGCAACATCCCTGATATTGCGCGGATCTTGAAAGCGGCCATCGCGTCCGACCGGCCGGGAGCGAGTTTGGGGCGCCCCCGGCCCACGGCCCACGGCCCACGGTCCACGGCCCACGGCCCACGGCCCACGGCCCACGGCCCACGGCCCACGGCCCACGCCAAGATCGTGCTCGAACCAGGATGTAGCGGCCTCATCGATACACCGACACCACTACTTCCTGGTTCGAGCACGATCTTGCGGACCGCCTGAGGGGCTCGCCGGCTTCCTGAGACAGAACCGGGAGACGCAACTGCCGGCCTTGACGCCCGTTTGTCCGCGCGGCTGCCGCCGATCCCGACCTTCCGCCATGGCAAATGCGGGCGTTAAGGTGAGCGGGTGACGACGTACCGGATCGGGGAGGCGGCCGACCTGCTCGGCGTCAGCGCCGACACCATTCGCCGCTGGGTGGACGCCGGGCGCCTGACGGCCGGGCGCGACGAGCACGGCCACCGGGTCGTCGACGGCGTCGACCTGGCGGCGTTCGCCCGCGCTCAGGCCGCCGACCCGGACGCGGGCGCCGAGCTCTCCTCGGCCCGCAACCGGTTGCGCGGCATCGTCGTCGACGTTCGTAAGGACACGGTGATGGCCCAGGTCGACATCCAGGCGGGCCCGTTCCGGGTCGTATCGCTGATGAGCCGGGAGGCCGTCGACGACCTCGACCTGCGGGTCGGGTCGGTCGCCGTCGCGGTGATCAAGTCGACCACGGTCGTGGTGGAGCGGGCCGCACCCGCCCCGGCGCGGGGACGGTCGGCCGGATGAACACGGGAACGGGCGCGCGGACGAACACGGGCACGACCGGGCGGGCGAACCCGGGAATGGGCGCGCGGACGAACACGGGGACGACCGGGCGGACGAACACGGGAACGGCCGCGCGGACGAACGCACGGACGGCCGGGCGGATGAACGCTCGGAGCAGGCGTACGGCGGTGGCTGTCCTGGTGGCGGCCGGCCTGGCGGTGGCCGGCTGCGGCGCGGTCGACGACCGGACGGCCGGTGGCAGCGGCGACGGCCGGGTGACCGGCACGGTGACCGTGTTCGCGGCCGCCTCGTTGACCGAGTCGTTCACCCGCATCGGGAAGGACTTCGAGGCCGCCAACCCGGGCAGTCGCGTGACCCTCAACGTCGCCGGCAGTTCCGCCCTGGCCAACCAGATCACCCAGGGCGCGCCGGCGGACGTGTTCGCCTCGGCCGCCCCGGCGAACATGACCACTGTCGTCGAGGCGGGTGACGCCGACGGCACGCCGAGCGTCTTCGCCCGCAACCAGCTGGTGATCGCGGTGCCCCGGGGCAACCCGAAGGCAGTGGCCGGCCTGGCCGACCTGACCAGCCCGGGTGTGAAGGTGGCGCTCTGCGCCGCTCAGGTGCCCTGCGGCGCGGCGGCCCGCACCGCTCTGGACGCGGCCGGCGTCGCGCTGACGCCTGTCACCCTGGAGCGGGACGTCAAGGGCGCGCTCGCCAAGGTGAAGCTCGGCGAGGTCGACGCGGCACTGGTCTACCGCACGGACACGCGGGCGGCGAGCGCCGACGTGACCGGCGTGGAGTTCCCCGAGTCGGCGCGGGCGGTAAACGACTACCCGATCGTCGCGTTGAAGGGTGGGCCGAATCCGAACGGCGCACGGGCCTTCGTCGCGTACGTCCGCTCGGCGCCGGGGCAGGCGGTCCTCGCCGAGGCGGGGTTCCAGGTTCCGTGACGCAGGTCCGCGACCACGACGCACCCCGGGGGCGCCCGGCCACCCGCCGACGGCGGGGGCGGGTGCCGGCCGCGCTGCTGATCCCCGCCGGGCTGGGGTTGCTGTTCCTCGTCCTGCCGTTGGCGGGGCTGTTGATCCGGGCACCGTGGACGACGCTGCCGGAGCGGCTCACCGAGCCGGGCGCGTTGACCGCCCTGCGGTTGTCGGTGCAGACCGCCACCCTGGCCACCGCGCTCTGCCTGCTGCTCGGGGTGCCGCTCGCCTGGCTGCTGGCCCGGGTCGAGTTTCCGGGCCGTCGACTGGTACGCGCATTGGTCACCGTGCCGCTGGTGCTGCCGCCGGTGGTCGGTGGGGTGGCGCTGTTGCTGGTCTTCGGCCGGCGTGGCCTGCTCGGTGGCTGGCTCGACACCACGTTCGGCGTCACCCTGCCCTTCACGACCACGGGTGTCGTGCTGGCCGAGTCGTTCGTCGCCATGCCGTTCCTGGTCATCGCCGTGGAGGGTGCGCTACGTGCCGCCGACCACCGCTACGAGGAGGCCGCGGCGACGTTGGGCGCCAGCCGGTGGACCACCTTCACCCATGTCACGCTGCCGTTGGTGGCACCCGGTCTGGCCGCCGGGGCGGTGCTCTGCTGGGCGCGGGCGCTCGGCGAGTTCGGTGCCACCATCACCTTCGCCGGCAACTATCCCGGACGGACGCAGACCATGCCGCTCGCCGTCTACCTGGCGTTGGAGACGGACCTGGAGTCCGCGATCGTGCTCAGCCTGGTGCTGCTCGTGGTGTCGGTGGGCATCCTGGTCGCGTTGCGGGATCGCTGGATGACCACCGCATGAGCGACCCGCTTCTCGACGCGCGGCTCGTCGTCGACCGGGGCACCTTCCGGCTCGACGTGCCGTTGCGGGTCGCGCCGGGCGAGGTGGTGGCGCTGCTCGGCCCGAACGGCGCCGGCAAGACCACAGCGCTGCGGGCGCTGGCCGGGTTGCATCCCCTCACCGACGGGCACGTCACCCTCGACGGCGTCGACCTGGACCGCCCGGCGACCGGCGGCTGGGTGCCCACCGAACGCCGGTCGATCGGCGTGGTCTTCCAGGACTACCTGCTCTTTCCGCACCTCAGCGCGTTGGACAACGTGGCTTTCGGGCCGCGCCGGCACGGCGTCGGGCGGCGGGCCGCCCGCGCCACGGCGCGGGAGTGGCTGGGTCGGGTGGGGCTCGACGCGCAGGCGCAGCGCCGACCCCGGCAGCTCTCCGGCGGTCAGGCGCAGCGGGTGGCGCTGGCCCGCGCGCTGGCCGTGGCACCGTCGCTGCTGCTGTTGGACGAGCCGCTCGCCGCACTGGACGCCCGCACCCGGTTGGACACCCGCGCGGAGCTGCACCGGCACCTGTCCGCGCACGCGGGTGCGACGGTGCTGGTCACTCACGACCCGCTCGACGCGCTGGCGTTGGCCGACCGTCTGGTCATCGTGGAGGGTGGCCGGGTGGTGCAGGAGGGCGACGGGCCGAGCGTCACCGCCCGCCCACGCACCGACTACGTCGCCCGGCTGGTGGGGTTGAATCTGTACCGGGGTCGCGCCGACGGTCACGGGGTGCGGGTTTCGCCGGAGCTGACCCTCACTGTCGCCGACCGGTTGGACGGCGAGGCGTTCGTGGCGTTCCGCCCGGCCGCGGTGGCGCTGCATCCGGCCCGGCCGGAGGGCAGCCCGCGCAACACCTGGGCGGGCACAGTGGCTGGCGTCCAGCGCCACGGTGACAACGTGCGGGTGCAACTGGACGGGCCGATCGGGGTGGCCGCTGACGTCACGCCGGCCGCAGCCGCCCAGCTGCGGCTCATCCCCGGGCAGCGGGTCTGGGCGGCGGTCAAGGCGACCGAGACCCACGCGTACCCGGCCACCGGCTGACCCGCACGAACGCCGCCGGCCCGCACGAACGCCGCCGGCCCGCACGAACGCCGCCGGCCCGCGCGAACGCCGACCCGCACGCATGCCGGCCCGCGCAGACGCCGGCCCGCAGCGGCGCGCAGGCTCGCGCGGACACCGACCGGCTCGCCGCGCCAACGCGGACCCCGGCAGCCGGCACGACACCGCCACACATGCAGCGCCACACAGGCAGCGCGGCATCCGCCTCAGCCGGTGTTGCCAGGCGGCGCGGGCGCGGACGCGGGTCAGCCCGCGAGCAGGTCGGCGTGTGCGGCGCGCAGCCGGGCCAGCGTCGGGTCGCTGCCCGGGACGACCCGGCGATCCAGCTCGGCCCACGCCTCGGCCAATGCCGCGCGGGCCGCGCCCAGCTCGGCGGCGTGTCGCTGGCTGCTTCGTCGGTGCTGCTCTTCCAGGCGGCGGGCCCAGCCGGCAGTGACCGTGGCGAGCCGGTCGGCGTCGGCGCGGGCCTGCGCGCCGCTGCGGGCGGCTGCGGCGGGGACGATCGCGGCGACCGGGCGGGGATCGCCGTCGCGGGTGACGACGGTGACCGCGTCGGTCAGCTCGGCCAGCGCGACGAGCTGGCTGAACCGGGTGCGCGCCTCACGCAGCGGCACGGAACGCGGCGGGTCGGTATGAGGGGTGAGCGCGGGGACGGCCATGGATGCATGGTGCCGCGCGGGTATGACAACTATTCGCTGTCGTCAGTGGACGGTGCGTGCGCGCCGGGCCACTCGTCGGCCAGCACCGACCAGACCTCAAGATCGATCCGACCGTGCGGACCGGGGCTGACCTGGCGGAGCGTGCCGTCCAGGCGCAGGCCGAGCCGGTTGGCGAGGGCCTTGCTGCGGGTGTTGTCGGCGTTGGTGCGCCACTCCACCCGCTGGATGCCGCGCTCGCGCACCGCCCAGTCGACGATCCGTCGCACCGCCGGGGCGACCATGCCCTTGCCCTGCGCGGCCGGTTCCACCCAGCAGCCGACCTCGCAGACGCCCCGGGTCACGTCGAACGACACGAACATGACCCCGCCGACGAGGGTGCCCCGCCACCACAGCCCCCAGATGCCGCCGCTGTCTTTGGCCCAGAGGTCGGCGTAGCGCCGCAACACGGCACGGGCCGACGGCAGGTCGGTGGCGACGAAGGACGGTGACACCCAGGGCTGGATGTGCTCGCGGGCCCGATCGAGGTGGGTGAGGAACTCCTCGGCCCGCCACGGCTCCAGCGGGCGCAGCTCGACGTCCTCGGTCAGCGGCAGGGCGAACACCGGGGCCTCCACTCAGTGCGCTTCGTCGCTAGCAGGCTCGCACAGACACGTTGGTCGAGGCACGCCGCCCTCACGCTCACGCCGGCAGGTGGGTCTGCAGCGCGGCGTCCGACGCCCCACACCCCGTACGGCAGTCGACTCCGGCTGCCGCTGGCCCAGAAGACCACCGGCTGCCCGGGGCGCATCAACAGCGCCCGGTAGCCGGGGCGTACGCATCAGCTCGGGACCAGTGGCTCACGGTTGAACCGGGCGGCGAGGTCGACCAGGTCCGCGTTGCCCTTGATCAGCCAGGCGCCCAGGTCGTCGAGGCGTACCCGTGGCTCGGTCATCTCCTCCATGTTGCCCGGCCGACGGCAGGCCCAATCAGATGATCATGTGGGTCCAGTAGCTGAGCCAGAGTACGAACAACACGCCCTGCACCAGGGCGAGCGTCGCGGTCAGCCACACGTCGACGCTGGCGTGGCGGGCCCAGCGGGCCAGCACCAGCGCCACCGGGAAGGCGGCGAGCAGGTAGCGCAGCAGGCTCTTGTACACCGGCGGGCCCATCGACAGCGGCACCAGCACCATGAGGACGCCGTACACCAGATAAGCCAGCTCCCGGCGGCGGAACCCCGCGACCAGCACGGCCAGGACGGCCACGGCGAACCACATCCGGGCGGCGTCGCGCGGCTCACCGGTCAACCCGTTCAGCAGCACCGGTACGGGGTTCTGCACCTTGATGCCCCACCCGGTCTGTTGGGCGTGCTGATAGGCGAACCAGTCCCCACCCCGCCACCGGCAGTACGCCATGAAGGTGAACCACCCGGCGGGGAGCAGCAGCAGCGGCCAGCCGATCCGGAGGTAGCCGAGCAGGGCGCGCGGCCCGAGCCGCCAGTCGTGCTGCCGGAGGAGCACCAGGGCCAGCGGCAGCACCACGAGCAGGCCGACGGACCGGCTCATGGCCAGGAAGTAGCCGATCACACCGACCAGCAGCCACCGGTGTCGCTCGGCGTAGTAGAAGGCGGCCAGCGCGAGGCAGACGAAGAGCGACTCGGTCAGCGCGGCCTGGAACAGGAACGCGGTCGGCAGCAGCACCAGGTACCTGGTGAACCGGCGGGCCGCGTGCGCGTCACCGAGCAGCAACTCGGCCAGCCGGTGGCCGTACCAGAGCGCCAGCAGGAACGCGACGTTGCTGATCAGTAGCAGGGCCAGGGCGTTGTCGCCGCCGAGCAGCGCGCCGACCGGCCGGGCCAGGAACGGGTACAGCAGGGGGAAGCCGAAGTCTCGCCAGGGCTCGGTCAGGGGCAGGGTGCTCAGCCGCAGGTAGAGCAGCGAGTCCCAGGCGAACCAGAAGGAGATCCACCGGTGTCCGGAGATCTCCCGCTGTTGCGCCCACATCAACGCCTCGTCCGCCGGCGGGGCCCCGGGGACGCCGTCCCAGGCGTGCAGGACCAGAAGCCCGAGCACTGTGAGCAGCAGCTTCGCGCCGAGGAACAGGCCGATGACGTACGGCCAGGGTGCCGGCACCCGACGGGCCAGGCGCGCTCCGCCGCGGCCGGCCGCGACCGCCCGGGCGGCCAGCGCCGCCGCGCCGCTCCGCCACCGGTCCATCCGCCCCGCTTCCCCGCTTCCCCGGTCCGCGGGCCGCGCGGGGGTCGCTCTTCTCGTGGTACGCCGCCACGCCCACGCCGAAGCGAGGACCAGCTATCGCCAAGTGTGACATTCTGCCCATAACGGGTGGACGCCGCACCTCAATCATGGCGGTGAGCAGGGAGCGCGTCAGCATGAGCGAGCAGAACGGCACGGTGATCATCGGTGCGGGGCCGGCCGGGCTCACCGCGGCATACGAACTGCTTCGGCACGGCCGGTCGGTCCAGGTGTTCGAGGCCGACGAGGTGGTCGGCGGGATCAGTCGGACCGTGGAGCGCGACGGGTGGCGGTTCGACATCGGCGGGCACCGGTTCTTCACCAAGGTGCCCCGGGTGGAGGCGTTCTGGCACGAGATCCTGCCGGACGAGGACTTCCTGACCCGACCCCGGATGAGCCGCATCTTCTACCGGGGCGCCCTGTTCAACTACCCGCTCAGTGCCATGAACGCGCTGCGCAACCTGGGTCTGCCGGAGGCCGCCCGCTGCCTCGGCTCGTACGCCCGCGCCCGACTGCGGCCACCGCGGGACCAGTCACACTTCGAGGGCTGGGTGTCGGCCCGGTTCGGCTGGCGGCTGTACTCGATCTTCTTCAAGACGTACACGGAGAAGGTCTGGGGTATGCCGGCGGACCGGTTGCAGGCCGACTGGGCAGCGCAACGGATCAAGAACCTGTCGCTGGCCACGGCGATCCGCAACGCCGTGCTGCCCCGGCGTCGACGCACCGACGTGACCAGCCTGATCGAGGAGTTCCAGTACCCGAAGTACGGGCCCGGGATGATGTGGGAGCGCTGCGCCGAACAGGTCCGCGAGCGGGGCGGTCGGCTGTCCACCGGCAGTTGGGTCACCGCCGTGCACCGCGACCCGGCCCGGCGGCGGGCGATCAGCGTGACCGTCAACGGCGCGGGCGGGCAGCGTACCGAAGCGGCCGACCATGTGATCTCGTCCATGCCGATCTCGGAGCTGGTGGCCGCGCTTCACCCGCCGGCACCGCCGGAGGTGCGGGCCTGCGCGGCCGACCTGCGCTACCGCGACTTCCTGACGGTCGCCCTGGTCGTGCCGGCGGAGTTCTCGTTTCCGGACAACTGGATCTACGTGCACGACCCGGAGGTACGGGTGGGCCGGATCCAGAACTTCGGCTCCTGGTCGCCGTACCTCGTCAAGGACGGCCGCACCTGCCTGGGCCTGGAGTACTTCGTGTTCGAGGACGACGAGATGTGGCGTACCCCGGATGCCGACCTGGTGGCCCTCGGCACCGCGGAGCTGGAGCGGTTGGGGTTGGTGCGACAGGGCGTGGTGGAGGCCGGCTACGTCGTGCGCATGCCCAAGGCCTACCCGGTGTACGACGAGCGCTATCAGCACAACGTGGACGTGATCCGGGCCTGGCTGGCCGAGGCGGTGCCGAACGTGCACCCGGTGGGCCGCAACGGCATGCACCGCTACAACAACCAGGACCATTCGATGCTCACCGCGATGCTCACCGCCGAGAACATCGCCACCGGGAGTGCCCACGACGTCTGGTCGGTCAACGTGGAGCAGGACTACCACGAGGAATCATCCGGCGGCGACAACCGGCGCGGCACCGGCCGGGACGCGCCGGTGGTGCCCAGCCGGATCATCGCGGCCCCGATCACCGCGCCGGAGGGGTCGGACGACCGAGCCTCTGTCGCAGCTCCCCCGTCTCACGCATGAAGCCGAGCACGATCTCGCGGAACGAGTCGACGGACAGGTCGACGGCGGACTGGAACTTCGCGAAGGCCAGGTCGATGTCGGATCGCTCGCGGTCCTTGTCCCAACCGATCGGATTCGGCGTCTGGAACTGCTGACAGGCCACCAGCAGCGCGCGGCCCTGCTGGAAGTTCACCGACGGTACGTTCCAGACGGTCCCGGCCATGATCCGCACCCCGTCCAGCAGGACGAGCGCGGCCGTGAGCCGCTCAAGTCCGTCACTCGGCGACAGTGTGTGGGAGCGGACGAACATCGCCCCGAGCGCGACGAGCAGGCCGACGTCCGTGAAGTCGTGCAGGAACCTGTCGACCAACGGCGCGGTCTCCGGCCCGACGGCGGTCGCGATCTCGTCCCGGATGGAGTGCATGTCGGTGGCGAGCCGGGAGAAGCTGCCCACCCGCGCGATCGTGTGGGCGAGCTTGCCGTAACCCTCCGAGAGGGTGCCGTGCAGTTCGAGCCGTGCCAGGGCGCAGACGATCGACGCGGAGAAGTCCGTCGACTCGTGGAGTTCGGCTCGTGCCGCCGCCACCACCAGCTCATCCCGGGTGCATTCCCCCGCCGCGTAGGCCTGCGACAGCGATTCGCACGCGCCCACGGCGGCCCGCATGCGCAACAGCGGATCGCCGAGCGCGAGACGGTAGGCGTCGACGTAGGCGGCCGCCGCCGCGGGGAACTGCCGCCGGTGCCGGCGGTGGGCCGCGAGCAGGTGTGCCATCCGAGGGCTGGACGGGAAGGCCCGCCGCCCGCGGGTCAGGATCTCGTCGACCGCGCGGAGGTCGAGGGGGGTGTGCGCCACGATGGCGAGGGCCGTCTTGAGCTGGAGCTCGTTGTGGGCTTCCCGCTCGACCGCCTCGACGGAGTCGCCGCACCGCCTCGCCAGGGAGACGAGTCTCCTCCGGCGTACCTCGCCGAGCTGTTCGAGCACGGCCAGCTTGTGTGGGATCGGGCGGTTCAACCAGCGCTCGTCGGACATCCGCGCCTGCCTCAGCAGGGAACCCTCGATCGCCCACTCCGTGCGCACCAACCGGTACTCGATCTCCACGATGAGCGGAGTGACCTGCGGGTGACTCTTCCGCCACCTGCGGTAGGCCCGCTTGATCGGCGCGAGTTGGCTTTCGGCGGAGCGGTGCGCGGGCAGGTCGGAGTCGACAGCGTTGTCGCCCTCCCGGGTCACCTTCAGCGTGGAGTCGGCGACGAGCAGACTCAGGAACGCGTCAGCGGTCGGAGCGTTCTGCACGGTCCAGGTCAGCAGGTCGCGCGCGAGCTGAAGTCGCCCGGGTTCCCCGGTGCGTCGGCTCCGCTCCAGCCGATGCAGGCGCCGCTGCTGCCGCGCGATGGCCAGCAGGGGACGGCTGTCCCCGGCCAGAGCGAGCGACTTGAGCAGTTCCACGTGCAGCGTGAGCGCGCGCAGCGCCCGGGTGAGGAAGACCTCCGTGAGCGTCTGGTCGGCACTGAAGTCGGCGGCGCGACCGATCAGCGAGACGTACATCGTCCAGGTGCCCGGGTCGGCCAGGAAGGAGCGGTCGTCCTCCAGCTGGGACAGGCACCACTCGCCGACAGCGCGGAGGCCGTCCGGGGAGGGCAACGGCCGGATGGTGACCGCGCGGAGCACGTCGTGCAGCACGATCCGCACGTCGGCGCGGCCGGACAGGTGCTCGTCGACGACGACGGCACTCATCCACGCCCCGAGCGCGGCGCCGACGGCATCGTCCGCGCCGACCCCCAGCCACCACGCCAGCACGAGCACCTGGGCGTCCTGGACCTGCTCGAAGTGGCTCCCCGTCTCGACGATGCGGTCGACCGTGCGTGACCCGCCGATCTCGGTGAACGTGCGGCTGGCGGCGGCCACGTCGCCCGCGTGGATCTGGCTGCGCCACAGCCGAAGGCGGACCCGCATCGACGGACCGCGTTCGTTCCCCCGGCCTTCGAGCTCGACGATCTGCCGGTAGAGCGACTCCACCCACTCGGGTCTCATGGATCGGCTGGACACGCGATGAGCGATGTCCTGCATGGCGAGCCCCTGTGCGGACGTCAGGGCGTCAACCTCGAAGACGAACGGGGCGGTGCCCGGCCATTCGTCGAGCCAGATGGCGTCGGCGCTGAACGCGCCAGGAGCCAGTTCCCGGCGGGTTGCCGCGGGCGCGCGGATGCCGAGTGGGTCGTGGGCGGAGGTCAGCACCTGCTGTTCGAGATCCTGCCCGGTGAGCGGCGGCACGTCGTGGGAGCCCTCTCCGTCTGGGCCGGCTCCGACACCGGCGACCGTCAGCCCGGGGTCGCCGAGGGCCGCGATCGGGTCGTCCAGGAGCCCTGTGGTGGGGTCGAGGATGGGCAGATCGAATCGTTCGGACAGGGCGATGGCGAGGTCGATCGCGTCGTCGTCTTCGTTCTGTCGGCAGGCCGCCAGGATCTCCCCGGGGAGGAGGCACCGCGGGTCGATGAGTTCCAGCGCGTTCTCCGCCTCCTGCCGCGACACTCGGCCGAGGGTGGCGCGTGCGATCAGCGTGGCCGCGTCCCGACGACCGATCGGCCCCACCTCGACGGCTGTGGAGAGTCCGACGCAGGACAGCTCGTCGCCGAGATCCCGACCGACGAGGACGACCGCGGCGTTCATCTGTTCGGCGGCCTTCATGAGCGCCGCGAGATCCGCGTCGGCCGCAGTGTCGACGACCTGGTGCTGGAGGTCGATGACGAGCCGACCTCCGCGCAGGTCGCGCATGATCGTCCAGCAGGCCAACGCCAGCGTCTCCTCGTCGGAGCGGCTGCCGAACGGGTCCTGCGGGATGGTCACACCGAGCACCGGGAGGACGATCCCCACCACGGGATGCTGCGCGGGGACCGGAGGGGCCAACGCCGCGTCGACGTACGCCGTGTCGCCGGCGGGGATGTGCGCGAGGCGCACCCACACGCCAGCCAGCGCCGACTTACCGGCGAGTGCGTCACCGACGACGAGCCGGTGGCGGGGTCCGTCGCGCGAATCCAGCGCGGCGATCTCGTCCTCCCGGCCGATGAGGTCCACCAGCTCCGAGGGCGCGTCTCCGCGGATCAGACTGCGCGGAGGCCAGGTGAGTCCGCTGGCGGCGTGCCTGATCTGCATCCGGCGGTCGTCGGTGTCCAGGCCCAGCGAGGTGCGGATCTGGACGATCTCCGTACCCAGCAGGGCGTGTCCGCCCAGATCCGTCTGCCGTCCCCGCGTGACGCGGACCATGCCGACGAGCCGGCCGTCCTCGCGGTCGAGAACCGGCGCGCCGCTGTATCCCCGCTGGATCTGCCCCGACCGCAGCTTGAGCCAGGCGACCCCGTCGTCCTCGACGAGCCCTTCGTTGACGACGAGCGTCGTCTCGGCGCGCCGGTCGACGCAGCTGACGACCACATACTCCGCAGCAAGAGCGGGGGGACGGGTGTCCGGGATGAACCAGAACTCGTCCGACTCCTCCACGGTCAGGAGGCAGAGGTCGCGCTGCTTGTCCCAGAGCAGGACGGTCGCCGGCTCGTCGACCGCGTCGGCGGACCGGCCGATGCGACGGATCTTCACCGGCCCGGTCCGATCCAGCCCGTGGGTGGCCGTGGCGACGGCCCGCGGTCCGATCATGAAGCCGGTCTGCTTCACGGACCCCTGGTGAACGCCGACCAGCCCCGCCCACAGATGCCGGCCGGACTCGACGTCAGCCATCTCAGCCAGCGAGGTCCTTCCAGGCCAACTTCAGCTCCACCGCCCCCTCGGCCTTTCCATCGACGAGGAGCGCCACCGCCTTGCCGTTGGTGATCGAAAAGCCGACGCGCATGGTGACCTCGATCTCCGTCGGGGCGGCCTTGCGCGCGTGTTCCACCATCTCCTCGGCGACCTTCGCCACCTGTTCGGCCACGTCGCTGAGCTTGATTCTGAGCGACTGAAGAGAGACCTCCTCCTCAGAGTCGATTTCCATCGCCAACGCCGCGAACGTCGTCTCGTCCTTCAACTCAAGCGATATCAGGTCGCCCTGCATTGGCCCGCTCTCCTCGGTGAGGCGCTGATCAGTCCATTTCGCAGCGATTGTTGCATCGGTACAGTGTGGACACCCTGGGCTATCGGATCATCGACACTCGGCGGACAAATACTCAATGCGGCAGGTGCGTGCAGTGGGCCACTGTGGCGTCGTCCGGGAATTGCGCATCCGCGCCGGCGGTGGCCTGCGCCTCGACCTGCCGGACGCGGGCGATGACGCCGGACGGCCCGCTGGCGCGCAGCAGGTCCAGTACGCCCGGCCAGTCGGCCCGACCGTACGGGCTGACGATGCGGCTGGCACCGTTGCTGAGCAACGCGACACCGTTCAGGCCGGCGAGGGGTCGGCTGCCGGTCACCGCCTCCCGCGCGGCGTGGGGGTCCTCCTTGGCGATCCAGTAGCCGCCCGGCTGGTTGCGAAGGGCACGTAGCGCGCTGACGCAGGACACCCGCACCCGGTCGTACTCCGGTGTTCCCGGGACGACGCCGGCCAGCGGCGCCGAGCATTCCCGCCGGGCGGTCGCCTCACGCTCATCGGTGACCACCAGCGGGCTGGCGTCGACCCGGTCGAGGACGAGGTAGGAATCCGCGAGCAGGAGCCACTCCAGGCGGTCCTGGTGGACGCGGACCATCGCGACGGTGGCCTGCGGGCTGCTCGGGTCGGCGACGGCGCAAGTGTCGCCGTGCTCGGCGGCAATCTCGGTGATGGCGGTGGCGAGGATCGCGGCGAGGTTTCGCCCGTCGCCGCGCGACAGGTGGCCGAGCAGCATGCCGCCGAGGCGGTGCGTGTACCAGGCGACGCCGTGGAGGCAGAGTGACTCGGCTCCCGGAATGCCGGCACCGTCGAGGAGGACGACAGAGCCGGGAACCGCCCCGACGAAGTCCTCGTTCGGCCGCTGGGCCCTGCCGGCGCTCGTTGCCAGGCTGACCTGCACTCGTGGGCTCCCGTCTGAACTCGCGCGCCGTTGGGTGGATAAGGGCAGCATCCCCCGGTGCCCGGCGCCACGGCCAGCCCGGCAACCGAGGCTGGCTTGATAGGCGGCCTCATCGGTGACGGCGGAACCGGCACGCACAGACTGACATCTGGCGCTGTCGATGTGCTTGGCGATAATCGTTGTATGACGACGGCTGCGCACAGTGAGTCCGGCCTGCGGAAGGCCACCTTGACGGGTCAGGATCTGATGGAAACGTCGTGGGACTACTGCCGCATTCACGCACTCGCCGTCACCGACGACGAGGGCCCGCCCGAGGACCTGACCCCGGAGGAGTTCCAGGAGCAGGATGACCTCGACCCCACCGCGCCGTCGGCGCTGCAGCTACACCTCGACCTCGACTACATCGTGCGCCGCGTCGATTCGGGGCCGATGCGGGACGTCCACTTCTGGGTCGCGCCGGCAACGCTGATCTTCCACAGCGTGTGGAACCTCGGCGGCGGCTTGCACTCCGTGTGCCAGCCGTTCGAGTTGAAGAACCTCCGCCAGGAGGCTCCCTCACAGTCAGGGGAGCCCTGCTGGCACCTGGAGGGGCGCGACCTGGACCTGAGGTTCCGGGCATCGGGCTTCACCCTGTACCTGCGCCAACCCCCACGTTACGGCGCGCGGGTGCTCCGGATGGCCGATCGGGGTGGCATCAGCTTCGACCCGAAGCCGTTCGCCTGACCGGGGACGAGCCTGTCCGTGCCGCGACGCCGGCCAGGTCCGCCGATCGCTGTGCCGGCCCACAGACCCGGTCAGGGCTTGCGGGCTACCGCACCGTAGATGGAGGCGTCTGCCAGGGGCGGACGCTGTGTCGGTGGAACCTGCGGCCGCCACTCGGTGACCGGGGCGATGCCCGGTTCGGCCAGTTCCAGACCGGTGAAGAAGCGGGCGAACTCGGCGCGGTCTCGGGGTACGGCGTCCTGCTTCATCCGGCCGGCGACGAACTCGGCCTCCATCCGTTTGACGATCTCGGCGGGGATGTGGTCGGTGGTGAAGTGGGTCAGCGCCAGCCAGCTGCCCGACGGCAGCGCGTCGAGCAGGTGGGCGACCTGCTCGTGTGGGCGGTCGTCGTCGGTGAGGAAGTGCGTCACGGCGATCAGCACCAGGGCCACCGGTTGGGACAGGTCCACTGTGGCGCGCAGCTGCGGGTCGGCGAGGATCTTCTCCGGGTCGCGTAGGTCGGCGTCCAGGTACGCGGTGGCGCCGGCCGGGTCGCTGGTCAGCAGCGCCCGGGCGTGGACCAGCACCATCGGGTCGTTGTCGACGTAGACCACCCGGGAGTCGGGGGCGACGGACTGGGCCACCTCGTGGGTGTTGTCGGCGCTCGGGATGCCGGTGCCGATGTCGAGGAACTGCCGGACGCCGACCTCCTCGGCGAGGAAGCGGACCGCCCGGCCGAGGAAGGCCCGGTTTTCCCGGGCGAGTGTGCGCACCCCTGGGTAGACGGCGGCGATCTGGTCGCCGGACTCCCGGTCGACGGCGAAGTTGTCCTTGCCGCCCAACCAGTAGTTGTAACGGCGGGCCGGGTGCACAGTCGTGGTGTCGATCCGGTCGGCAGCACGGCCCTCTGGCGATTCCGACGTGGACGGCACCGTCATGAGACCTCCCCAGGTCGATCGGACACGCCGCATTCGCAGCGTCACGGGACGCATCCAGAGGACAGCTTAGGCCGTACCCATTGGTCCGTGGGTCCCGTCGACGCGCGGACGCCGCCAGGCCGGGAAACCGCTTACCAGAGGGCTATTGACGGTCGTCACTGGCTGTCAGTACCGTGATGCGGGCAGCGAGAAAGCGCTTTCCGACCCTCACCGTCCGACAGGGAGCGCCCCCATGCCCCGACACCTCCGTGCGTTCTGCCTGATCCTGCTCGCCATCGCCACCGTGGTGAGCACCACCACCGCCCTGCCCGCCGAGGCCGCCCCGCGCTTCCGGGTGCTGGTCTTCTCCAAGATCACCAACTTCTACCACGACTCGATCCCGGCCGGCATCGCCGCGATCCAACAGCTCGGCGCCGCCCACAACTTCGAGGTCGTCGCCACCACCGACGCGGCGGCCTTCACGGACGCCAACCTCGCCACCTTCGACGTTCTCGTCTTCAACAACACCAACTCGCTCCCGACCTCGGGTGACCTGCTCAACGCCAGCCAGCGGGCCGCGTTGCAGACGTTCATCCGCAACGGCGGTGGTTGGGCCGGCCTGCACGCCGCCTCGGCCAGCGAACGCGACTGGCCCTGGTACGAGGGCCTGGTCGGCACGATCTTCGACTACCACCCCGACTTCTCGTCCACCGGCGGCACCTTCCCCGGCCGAGTGAAGGTGCTCGACCGGGCGCACCCGTCGACGCGCAACCTGCCGGAGCTCTGGGAGCAGAGCGAGGAGTGGTACAACTGGCGGACCAACCCGACCGGCAACGTGCACACCCTCGCCCAGATCAAGGTGCGCGACGGGATCAACGGCCTGGACGAGGGCGTCGACCACGCGTACTCCTGGTGTCAGCGCTACGACGGCGGCCGGTCCTGGTTCACCGCCGGTGGGCACGCCAGTTCCCAGTTCAGCACCCCGACGTTTCTGGAGCACCTGCGCTACGGCATCGAGTGGGCGGCCGGCGCGGTCGCCGGTGACTGCTCGGCCACCAAGACCAGCAACTTCGAACGGGTGGGGCTGGTCACCGAGAACCTGGCCGACCCCTTCGAGCTGGCCGTCGGCCCGGACCGCAAGGTCTATTACATCCAGCGCACCGGCGCGCTGAAGGTGGTCAACTCCGACACCCTGCAGGTCACCACGCTGCTGGACTTCGCGTACACCTCGGCGATGACCGACCAGTCCGACGGGCTGCTCGGGATGACCCTGGACCGTAACTTCGCCAGCAACGGCTGGATCTACCTGCTCTGGTCGGACAAGACCCTCAAACAGCTCAACCTGTCCCGGTTCACTGTCGCCAACAACAGCGTCGCGCTCTCCTCGGAGAAACGCCTGCTGACCGTCCCCACCTACCGGGGTGAGGGCAGGGCCAACTCGCACATGGGCGGGTCGCTGGCCATGGACGCGGCCGGGCGGCTCTACGCGGCGATCGGTGACAACACCGACCCGTTCGCCTCCAGCGGCTACACCCCGGTCGACGAACGCGCCGGCCGCGCCGCCTGGGACGCCCAGGGCACCGCCGGCAACACCAACGACCTGCGCGGCAAGATCCTGCGGATCACCCCACAAGCCGACGGTACGTACACAGTGCCGAGCGGCAACCTCTTCCCCGCCGGCACCGCGAGGACCCGGCCGGAGATCTACGCGATGGGCATGCGCAACCCGTTCCGGATCACCGTCGAGCCGCAGACCAACGCGGTGCTGGTGGCCGACTACGGGCCGGATGCCCGCGCGGCCGACCCCAACCGCGGTCCGGAGGGGACCGTCGAGTTCAACCGGATCACCAGCGCGGGCAACTTCGGCTGGCCGTACTGCGTGGGCAACAACATCCCGTTCAACGACTACAACTTCGCCACCAACACCTCGGGGGCGAAGTTCAACTGCGCCGCGCCGGTGAACAACTCACCCAACAACACCGGCCTGACCACCCTGCCGGCGGCGAAGTCCGCCCTGGTCTGGTACGCGTACTCCGCCTCCACGCAGTTCCCCGAGCTGGGCACCGGCGGTGGCGGGCCAATGAGCGGCCCGGTCTACGACTACGACCCGGCAAACACCCGCACCACGAAGTTCCCCGAGTACTTCGAGGGCAAGTGGATCACGTATGAGCTGACCCGCAGGTGGTTCAAGACGCTCTCGATCCACAAGACGGCGCAGACCTTCAGCAACGCTCGCTTCGGCCCGACCGCTGTGGGTGACCTCCAGTCGATCAACGGGATCTTCGGCAACATGAGCTGGATCCAGCCCTTCGAGGCGGAGTTCGGCCCGGACGGTTCGCTCTACGTCATCGATTTCGGCGAGGGCACCGGCAGCGGTCGCGGCGGCAGCAACGCCGGCGCGGGCATCTACCGGATCGACTACGTCGCCAACGGGCGGCCACCGACCGCGAAGATCGCCGCCACCCCGGACAGCGGACGTACACCGCTCGCGGTGACGTTCTCCTCGGCCGGGTCGTCCGCCGGTGACGGGTCGGCGCTCAGCTACGCCTGGGACTTCACCAACGACGGCAGCACCGACTCCACCGCCGCCAACCCGAGCTTCACCTACGCCACGGCCGGGAAGCACACCGCCAGGCTGACAGTCCGCAACAGCGGCAACGGGTTGACCGCCACCGCGGTCACCGACGTGGTGGTCGGCAACACCCGACCGACGGTGACGATCACCGTTCCCGACGGCGGGTTTTTCGACTTCGGCGACAAGATCCCGTACACGGTGACGGTCACCGACCCGGAGGAGACCACCATCGACTGCGCCAAGGTGACAGTGCAGACGCAGCTCGGCCACGACTCGCACGCCCACCCGCTGGACGTCTACACCGGCTGCTCGGGGCTGCTCGCCACCGAGGCGGACGCCGGTGACGGCCACGGGCCGGGGCAGAACCTCTACACCCTGATCACCGCGCAGTACACCGACGGTGGCGCGGCCGGCGTACCGGCGCTGACCGGCTCGACCCGCGTGCAGTTGCAGCCCAAGAGCAAGGAGGCCGAGCACTTCAGCGCCCAGTCCGGCGTCACGGTCAACGACCGGGCCACCGCCCGCGCCGGCAAGCGGCTCGGCGAGGTCGACCACAACGACTGGGTGGCGTTCGGGCCGGCGGACCTGCGCAACGTCGGTTCGGTGACGCTCGGGGTGACCAACGGCGGCCTCGGCGGCACCATCGAACTGCGGACCGGCTCGCCCACCGGCACGCTGATCGGCACGGCCACCATCGGCTCGACGGGCGGGTGGGACAACCTGGTCTCCCCCACCGTCACGCTGACCAACAAGCCCACCGGCACGACCACCCTGTACGCGAAGTTCGTCAACGCCGCCCAGGTCGGCGGCACCCCGGACCTGCTCGCCCTGGACTGGCTGCGGTTCAACGGTGCCGGGGTCAAACAGGAGCCGGGCGGGACGTTGTCCCTGGCCGCCAACCCGACCGGCGGCGCCGCGCCCCTGACCACCACGCTCACCGCCACGGCGACGGCGCCGTCCGGGCAGAGCATCACCGACTACGCGTGGGACTTCGGCGACAACAGCGCCGTCACGCACGGGGCGACGCTGCGGTCGACCACCCATGCCTATCCCCGCAAGGGGACCTTCACCGCCCGGGTGACTGTCACCTACACCAGCGGGGAGACCCGCTCGCTCAACCTGACCATCACGGTCAGCTGACCCCGGTCGCCGGCGGGCGGGAGCGTCCCGCCCGCCGGCGCTACCAAGCGGACCGCCCAGATCCCGGAGTTCCTCGGCGCAGTCGTTGGAGAGGTGACGGCGGCCGTTCCGCCGTCCCGGAGCGGAGGGGGCGCAACGGAAGGGAAGAGCAGCGACGTCCGGCAGCGGTAGTCGCACCCAGGGCGTCGGGCGCGATTCAGGGTCGGGCCGTGCCCTCGATGGTGGCGCTTTGCTGCGGACGGAGCGCGGTCAGGAGGCTGTCGAGTTGACCCCAGGCCCGCGCGCTGGCGATGGGGTCGATGTAATCCCGGGACTCGATGATGAGCCCATTGCGGATACGCATCACGAAGACGCATGGCACCGTGAATGCCTCACCTGTCTCGACCACCCGCCCCTGATAGGCAAACTCGGCGACAATCACCTCCGGGTCCGCAGTCTCATGAATCGTCACGTCGACCGGCTTACGGATCAGCGTCCGGGCGACCGGAGGCGGCGCGGTGAAGTGCTCGTGCAGTTCGTTGCGGCTACGCAGCGGCGGCGGCTTGAGCGGGTGGATCGGATGCATGACATGAGTTTTTTCGGCGTACAGGTCGGCCAGGTCTTCGTACGGACCGTCGCAAACACCGTTCACCAGCCGGAGGAAAGTTTCGCGTGGGCTGCTCATGCCGGGCTTCCTTCGAATCACTAGATTGCGCCTGGGCCACGCCGAGGACGACCTCCGGGGGTGGCCGGTATCCCATCGACGGCACCCTACCGACCTCAGCCTCGATGTGACTGCTCCGAAGCGCTCTCGTCAGCCGCATCGGCAAGGCCGCGAGCAGTGGCTGTCGTACCTGTGTGTGAGGCTCCGGGGCATGGCGACTTTCGTTCTGATCCACGGCGGCGGGGGCAGCGCCTGGGACTGGCATCTCCTTGTCCCCGAGCTGACCGGCCGCGGCCACGACGTGGTCGTACCGGAACTGCCGATCGAGGACAGCTCCGCGGGGTTCCCCGAGTTCTGCCAGACGGTCGTCGACGCGATCGGCGACCGGAGAGATCTCGTGGTCGTCGGACACTCGTACGGTGCGTTCACCGCGCCACTCATTGCCGACAAGCTGCCGGTGCGGCGGATCGTCCTGCTCACACCGATGATCCCCAAGCCCGGTGAGAGACCCGGCGACTGGTGGGCCAACACCGGTTACCGGAGCCCGAAAGGGCTCAGCGAGGAGCAGCAGTTCTACAACGGCGTGCCCGCCGAGGTGGTAGCGGAGGCAGCGACACACAGCCGGGACCAGGTCAGCGCGGAGGGGAACGAGCCGTGGCCCCTGGACGCCTGGCCAGACGTGCCGACGACGGTGCTCATCGCACGTGAGGATCGGTTCTTCCCAGCGGACTTCCAGCGCCGGGTGGCCGCCGACCGGCTCGGCACAGTCCCGGACGACATTGAGGGCGGCCACGCGGTCCCCCTCAGCCACCCGAAGCAACTCGCCGACCGCCTCATCGCGTACCCGCTGCGCTGAAGGCCCATGATTGCTTGATCCGGGCGAGATGCGAGGCTGAGCAGGTGACTCACCCGCTCGCGCGCCGCGTCTACGACACCTGCCATCTCACCGGACATTTCCGTCTACGATCCGGGCAGGTCAGCGAGGAGTACTTCGACAAGTACCTGTTCGAAGGGCAGCCGGACCTGTTGCGCGAGGTCGCCGAAGCGATGGTGGCCATGCTGCCGGAGTGCGATGTGCTGGCGGGGATGGAGATGGGCGGCATCCCTCTCGCCACGGTGATGTCGCAGCTGACGGGGCTGCCGACAGTCTTCGTGCGCAAACATGCCAAGGAGTACGGCACCAGCAAGGCCGCCGAGGGCGGTCCGGTGAACGGGTTGCGTGTCGTACTGATCGAGGACGTCGTCACCACAGGCGGAGCACTACTGGCATCGTGCGCACAGCTACGGTCCATCGGCGCCCAGGTGGAGACAGTGGTCTGCGCCATCGACCGCGAGCAGGGCGGCCGTGAGAATCTGGCGGCCGAGGCGCTACAACTCCGCGCCGCCCTCACCCGCCGCGACCTGGAGGCTTCCCTGATCGCGTGACAGCTCTGGTGCCGCTCCATGAGAAGGTCGGTTGATGTTACGTGGACGACTACTGACCGAGAGCCTGCGCGTTGGCGTCGAGGTGTGGGGCGGTGCACCGGCACCGCCCCACACCCGCTGAACGGTTACTGCCAGGAACTCTGTTGGGTGTAGACGAGGTTGCCGGGGACGACCGTGCCGTTGGTGCGGTACTCGGTGTACGCCCAGAAGTCGCCCTCGGCCAGCGGCTTCTTCGGCTTCAGCGTGAAGTTGAAGCCCTGACCGCGCTCCGAGGTGGAGGGCATCGTCAGCGTGGCACCCGCGTACTTGGCGTTACGGCCGATGATGGCGTAGCCCAGATCGAAATCGACCACCGGACCACCGGGCACCTGCGCGAAGACGTAGGCGGTGTAGCGCCCCGGCTCGGGCAGGAACTTGTACGCCTGCTCCGCGCTGGTCCAGAACCTGTCACTGCTGTAGATCAGGGTGTCGCCCTTGTACAGGTAGAGATCGAGGTTCGTGTTCGGGTCGTCGGTGTTGGCTTCGACGACGATGCCGGCGGTGTTCGCCGGCACCGTGAAGTCAATCTTCTTCACGCCGGATGCCTTCGGGTCGAACACCCCGCCGTAGACGCCGGCCGGAATCGAGTACGACTCCCGCTGCATCGGGGTGTAACCGGTGCTGCGGCCGGTGAGTGGCCCGGTGAAGCCCGGCTGGACCAGACCGAAGGCGCCGTTGGCCATCCGGCCGAACTCCTCCCCGTCGTCACCGTACGGCCGGGCGGTGATCCCCCACGGGCGGGCGGCGACCGGGATGCGGGCGGTGTGGGTCCTGCCGTGCCAGGTGATGGACCCGGTCACGTACCGGTCCCAGGGGGCGCTACCCCGACGCACGGTGATGGTCACCGTCGCGGACTTGCCGGGCGCCAGCGTCACCGATGCCGGCGACACGGTGACCTTCATGCCGGGCAGGCCGGACACCGACGATCGGTAGGTTTCCCGGGCCTCGCCCACGTTGGTCAGGGTGCGGGTGAGGGTCACCGGTTGGGTCCCGTCGTACTCGCGCAACGAGATGGCCGGCAGGTTGAGTTCCTTGCCGTCGGGCGCGGCCGTCTCGCTGAACGTGGTCAGCTCTGCCGCCGTCGGCTCGATGACCAGTCCCGGGTCGGTGGCCCCGGCCAGGTTGATGAAGCCGCTGCCCTGGTCCAGGGGGTTGCTGGTGCCAACGGTGTCGGTGGCGGTGGTCCGCAGCGCGGAGGCGACCCTGCCCGGCGACCAGTCCGGGTGCGTGGCGCGCAGGATCGCTGCCGCGCCGGCCACGTACGGCGAGGCCATTGAGGTGCCGGAGTACGCGTCGTACTGTCGCCCGAAGTTGCCGGCCGGTGAGACCGCGGCGATGATGTCCGACCCCGGGGCGACCAGGTCCGGCTTGAAGACGCCGTAGGTCACCTTGTCCGGGCCGGTGGAGGAGAAGTCCGCGACGCTGGGTACGCCGGGGACGCTGGAGCCGTCACCGCCGGTGCGCACGGACGCCTTCGCGTCGGTGGGGTGGCGCATCAGGTAGTTGAACAACGTGCCGGCCTGCTTCTCCGTCGGCAGGTAGACCACCGGGAAGTTGTAGATGGAGTTGACCCGGTAGTTGCCGACCGGGTCGAACAGCACCATGGCCGCCCCACCCTTCTCCTTCACCTCGGTGGCAGAAGCGAAGGTGTCGGACAGCGCACACGCAACCACCTTGCCCTTGATCTTGGCGGGATCGAGGCTGCCCGGCTCGCAGTACACAGCGCCCAGGTCCGGCGATCCGGCCTGGTCGCCGAAGACCATCGGCCGTGCGTCGCCACCGGGCAACGCGTCCAGGGAGCCGCCGACCAGCTTCGTGCCGTCACCGAGCTTGATGGTCGCCTCGTCGAGGTTCGTCACCGCCGCGCCGACAGTGGTCACCCAGGGTGCCGCGTTGCTGATGGCCCCGCTCACGATGCCGGTGTTGCCGGCCGACGCCGCCACGAACACCCCGGACAGGGTGGCGTTGAGGAAGGCGATGCCGATGGGGGTGTTGGCCTCCCAGTCGCCGAGCTGCGAGCCGATCGAGAAGTTGATCACCTGCACGCCGTCGGCGACGGCCGCGTCGATGCCGGCGATGATGTCGGCGTCGTAGCCCATGCCACCCCAGAGCACCTTGTAGACGGCAATCTGAGCATCCGGCGCAACGCCGGAGACGGGACCGAAGCGACGCCCGTCGATCGTGACGTTCGCAATCGGCAGGCCGGCCGCCGTGGAGGCGGTGTGGGTGCCGTGCCCGGCCGCGTCGCGGGGGGACAGGAACTCACCCTCGGGCACCGAGCCACCGCCGGCGAGCCACGAGTCGGCAAAGTACCGGGCACCGACGATCTTGCCGTTGCAGTGCTCGGCCACGAAGGCCACACCGGTCTGGCAGGTGCCGTGCCAGTTCGCGGGAGCGGGCATCTTCTTGGCGAACGACGCGCTCTCCGGCCAGATGCCGGTGTCCAGGACGCCGATCACCATGCCCGCGCCCGTGCCGGGGCCGGGCTTGGCCGGCCGGCCGGCGCGGTCCGTCGGCGCCGACTGGTCCGCGCCGCTCGGGGCGGCAGGCGTCGGGGTGGCGGGCGTCGGGGTGGCGGGCGTCGGGGTGGCGGGCGTCGAAGTGGTCGCGGGAGGCGGCGTCACCGGAGTGCCGAGCGCCCGCGACGCGGTGACGGCGCGGACGCGCTTGTCCGCCCGCAACGTGCTCACCTGCTGGGCGGTCAGCTTCGCCGAGAACCCGTTGAAGGCGGTGGCGTAGACCGCGTTGACAGTGACCCCGGCAGCGGCCGCGACGGCGGCCCGTTGCGTGTCGAGGTGCCGGCGGTACGCCTGCGACGGCGCCGACGTCACGTTCAGGCGGTTGCCCGCCGCCGGGCGGGTCCGGGCCAGACCGGACACCCCACCGGTGTACGTGGTCAGCGGGTCCTCGGCCAACTCGACGACGTACATGCCGGAGCCGGTCTCGTCGACGGCTGCCTTCGGCGTGGCCGCACGGTTGCCGCCTGGTCGGCGGTCGGCCCCGTCGGTCAGGGTGACCTTCTGGTCGGACCCGGCGGTGAAGTAACCGGCGCCACTGCCGTTACCCGGCGAACCTGCGGGTGCCGCCGACGCCGTTCCCGCGACACCGGTGGTACCGGTGATCAGGGCGACGACCAGCGTAGGTATCGCCAGTCTTCGCAGCCTGTTTCCGCTCGTGCCTGTAGCCACGAGGCTCCTTTCGGTTGCTCCCTTGTGGAGCTTTTCATCGATCGCGATCCGCTGATGGGAGCGCTCCCCCACCTAAGCCGCCGATGGTTAATCGATGGTTTGCACGGTGTTACGGATCGCCGGTGCGTATAAGATCACGTTCTGCCGGCCGCGCCTAGATCACTTTTTTCAGAGGCCGCCAGAGCAGGGCGGACGCCCCAGCCAGGGCCAGTCCAAGCAGCGGGGCGCCGCCGACCCCGCCGAGACAGGATCGAGCAGCACCTACGCCCCATCACTTGACGCCGTTCAGGCGTAGTCAGTCGCCGATGAACCACAGATAGAGGTGTGTTCCCCTCTCGACGACCCGGCACAACTCGCGGGCCTGACCGACCCAGTCGCCACCCAGGACGGCGGGAAGCCGGTCCAGTTCCGCCAACAGCAGCGGTACTTGCCGCTGGTTGAAGACCGCATCGCCGTGGAGTCAAGGCCTGGAGCATCGGGAAACCGGCGGGGTCCAGATCCGCGAACGCATCGGTCCATCTCACGCCGGCCTCGGCGCGGGCCATGAACTCACCGCCGTCATCACGCACCGCCATATTGATCACTCCGCCGACCCTATCGGCGCCCATCTCGGCCAGCTAAGGAGTTTTCGATCATGATGCTCACCCCAGGCCCCGGCCCTGCCCAGCATGTCATGACCGGATGGCCTCGAACCGAACCGATGTCCTAGTCGGTCAGAACCGCTGGCACGGGCACCTCGAGGTGCGTCACGAGGGCGGCGCGACGGTCTGCGCCTGGTGAGCCGGTTGCCGCGGTGCTCCGGCGCCGTACCGACCAGCTCGACCTGGGCCACCGGCAGCCGGACCCCGGCAAGGCTCCACTGCTGCCGCAGCCCCACCAGGCTTCCCGCCGGGCGGCCGGTGGCCGAGTCCTCGGCGACCAGGAAGTCGTCGGGCACGACGGAGGGGTGGCCGTCCAGCAGGTCTTCCACCCAGGCAGCGATGCCGGCGTGTGGTTGGCCGCCGGTCACCGTCTGAAGCTGGACCGAGGCGTGCAGGCGGGCTAGCTCGACGGCGTCGCTGGCTCGGCCGGGCCGGAGCACGTAGCGGTCGCTCTCCGTTGTCATGCGCCTTGCCTCCCGTGGGGTTCGGATGGGAGTTCTCTCCACAATGGTTGCACGGCCGAACCATCTGGTTGTACCGTCGAACCATGCAGGATGGTGAGCTCGACGCGGCTCAGGAGGCACTGATGCGGTTCGTCCGCAACTTCGGCCTCCATCAGCCCGACCGGACTCCCTGCGGACAACAGTTGCCGGTGTCGGAGGCACACGCCATGGTGGAGATCGCCCGGGAGGGGCAGCTCCGGCAGGTGGAGTTGGCCCGCCGGCTGCGGCTGGAGAAGAGCAGCATCAGCCGCCTGGTCGCCAACTTGGTCAACCGAGGCTGGGTGCACCGGGAAGCAGCCGAGGGTGACGGTCGCGGTGTTCTGCTCCTGCTGACCGCCGCGGGCACCACTGCCGCCGCGCGGCAGGCCGACGCCCGCCGGGACCGGCTCACCGCCCTGCTCGATCGCGTCCCCGACGACCAGCGCTCGGCAGTGGTGCGTGCGCTCCAGACCCTCGCGGAGGCCACCGGTGAACCGTTCTGACCGCCCTCGTTCCCAACGGGCTCTGCTCCTGGCGGCCATCGCTGTCACCGCGTTGAGCAGCGGCTGCGCCGACGAGCCCGCACCGTCGACACCGACAACGACGACCTCCAGTCGACAGGCCGACGTCGCCGAGCGAGGCGCGTCGGTCATGCCGTTCGACCTGGACCGCACCACGCACCGCTTCACCGGGACCGACACCGGCGGGGTGCAGACCGTCGTCGCCGACGACCCGCAGGACATCACCCAGATCACCCTCGTCCAACAGCATCTGACGGCGGAGGTCGAGCGGTTCCGGCGCGGCGACTTCAGCGATCCCGCCCGCATCCACGGCATCGGAATGCCCGGCCTGGCAACGCTTCGGGCACACGGCGGGCGGATCACCATCGAGTACGAGGCCATCGCCGACGGCGCGCGCGCCACCTACACCACGAACGACGCAGGGCTTCGCGATGCCCTGCACCACTGGTTCGACGCCCAGGTCAGCGACCACGGCCCGCACGCCACCCGCTAGGCCCCACCATGGGCCACCCGGGCCGCGCCCGACGACGCCAGAGCACTGTGCACATAGCGGCCAGGGCCAGCCCGAGCAGCGGGGCGACACCCACCCCGGCGAGGGTGCAGGCCACCGCGAGCAGTGCCGCCGGCACCCAACACCAGGCGGGCACGGTACGCGGGACACGACCCCGCCGACGGGCCGCCGCCTCCACTGCCATCGGCACCACCAGCACCGGCAACGCGGCGGCCAGCAGGGTCAGCCAGGGCAGCACCAGACGGTCGAACCGCGCCACCGCCAGCAGCCCGCCGAACACCGCGACGAGCAGCATCGCCGCCCGCGCCGGCAGGCGGGGAGCCAGTCCACGCAACGCCAACGAACCGGAGTACGTGGTGGTCAGCGCCGCCGCGAAGACCGCCACCGCGACGAACAGATTCGCGTACGCGGCCAACCCCGACCCGGCGGCGAGCAGGGCGACCACGTCGGCCGAGCCGGTCCGCAGCCACAGGCCGGCGCCGGCGAGCACCCCGAGCAGCGCCGGCCCGATCAGCAGCCCCACGCACCAGGCCAGGTCCCGCCTTCGGGCGAGGCCCACGCTGAAGTCCGGTGCGCGCAGCGCGAACATGGCCGCGTACCCGATCAGCGCGGCGGAGTCGGCGAGCCCACCGGCTGCGAGGCGGACCGGCGCGCCGGGCGGTGGCAGCACCGTCAGGCACCAGCCGACCAGCACCACCGCGCTGAGCGTGGTGACGACCGCGACCCGGTTCCCGAGTCGGGCCGGCGCCCAGGAGACGGCGAGGACCGCCACCTCCAGCACCACCGGCCCAGCCCAGCCCGGCAGGTGGGTCAGCGCGGCCAGCGAGGCCCCGCCGAGCCCGACGTTGAACCCGTTCCAACCGACCATCGACACGGCCAGCACCGCCGCCAGCAGCAGCCGCGAGGTGTCCCCCAGGTACGCGGGCAGCACCGCGGTCAACGTCCCGCCGTCACCGAGTGGCCGGCGTAGCCCGATCCGGCCTTGTCCCCAGAGCAGGGCCGCCATCAGCGTCCCGCCGACCAGCAGCCCGGCCACCGGCACCGCCGCCGTGCCGGGCGGCCATCGCCGCGCCGAGCACCAGCGTGGCGGGTGCGGTACCGATGCCCAGCCAGGCGCCGACCGCTGCCGGCCAGCGCCGTTCGGGGAGATCAGACAACGTGGCGCAGGTAGCCGGCGATCGCCGCGTCGAGGACCTCCGCGCCCGGACGCGCCCACACCTCGGCGGAGAAGACCTCCACCTCGATCGGACCGGCGTAGCCGGCCGCGTCCACCGCCTCGCGCAGCCGACGCAACTCGATGCAGCCGTCGCCGGGCAGCGCCCGGCCGAGCAGCACCCCCTCCGGCAGCGGGGTCACCCAGTCGCAGACCTGGAACGCGGCGATCCGGGCGCCGGCCCGCGCGATCTGCGCGTACACCGTGTCGTCCCACCAGACGTGGTACGCGTCCACGACCACGCCGACCACCGCCGGGTCGAACCGCTCGGCGATGTCCAGCGCCTGGCCGAGGGTGGCGATCACGCACCGGTCGGCGGCGAACATCGGGTGCAGCGGCTCGATGGCCAGCCGTACCCCGGCGGCCTCGGCGTGCGGTGCCAGCTCACCGATCGCGTCGGCGACCCGGCGCCGGGCGCCGTCGATGTCCCGACTGCCGGCGGGCAGCCCACCGGAGACCAGCACCAGCTCCGGGGCGCCGAGGGTGGCGGCCTCCTCGATGGCCCGCAGGTTCTCCGCCCGCCAGTCGTCGGCGGAGAAGAACCCGCCCCGGCACAGCGACGTGACGGCGAGGCCGGCGTCGCGGACCAGTTTCGCCGAGCGGGCCAACCCGTGCTCGGCCACCGGCTCGCGCCACAGGCCGATGCCCGGTACGCCGGCCGCCACGCACCCGGCCACCACCTCGGGCAGCGGCCAGCGCTGGGCGGTGGCCTGGTTGAACGAGAACCGCTCCAGGTTCATTGCTCCACCCCCGCCACGGTGAAGAAGGCTCGGGCGCGGGACGCGGCCAGGTCGGCGTCCGGCAATAGCCCGGCCGCGTCGGCCAGGGTGAGCAGGGTTGCCAGGTGCGCCGGGGACCGGCCGGACTGCGCGCCACCGATCATCGTGAAGTGGTCCTGGTGCCCGGCCAACCAGGCCAGGAACACGATCCCCGTCTTGTAGTGCCAGGTCGGCGCGGCGAACAGGTGCCGGGCCAGCGGCACGGTGGGCGCGAAGATCTCGTCGTACGCCGTCTGGTCCCCCCGGTCGAGGGCGGCCAGCGCGGCGGCGGCGGCCGGGGCGATGGCCGCGAACACCCCGAGCAGGGCGTCGGAGTGACCCACCTGGTCACCGCGGATCAGCTCCGGGTAGTGGAAGTCGTCACCGGTGTAGAGGCGTACCCCGGCCGGCAGTCGGCGGCGCAACGCGATCTCCCGGTCGGCGTCCAGCAGCGACACCTTGATGCCGTCCACAGTCGACTGGTGCGCCTTGATCAGCTCGAGCACCGTGTCGGCGGCCAGGTCCAGGTCAGCAGCACCCCAGTAGCCGGTCAACGCCGGGTCGAACATCGGACCCAGCCAGTGCAGCACCACCGGTTCGTCGGCGGCGCTCAGCAGCTCGTCGTACACCCGCAGGTAGTCCTCCGGGCCGCGCGCGGCGGCGGCCAGGTGTCGGCTGCACATCAGGACCGGCCGGGCGCCGGCGGCGCGGACGTCGTCGAGCTGCTCGGCGTACGCGGCGGTGACCGTGGCCACTGTGGCCGGGCCGACCGGCAGTTGGTCGGTGCCGACCCCGGCGACGATCCGCCCGCCCACCGCGCGGGCCTCGGCGGCGCTACGCCGGATCAGCTCCCGGGTGGCCGGATAATCCAGCCCCATCCCCCGCTGGGCGGTGTCCATCGCCTCGGCGACCCCCAGCCCGTACGACCAGAGGTGGCGCCGGAAGGCCAGTGTGGTGTCCCAGTCCACCGTCGCCGGTGCACCCGGCACGTTCTCCGCGCCCGGGTCGGCGACCACGTGCGCGGCGGCGTACGCGATCCGGCTGGTCGCCGGCGCGTCCGGTCGGGCGAAGCCGCTTCCCCCGGCCAGTCGGTGTCGCCGTCCACCGGGCAGCACCACCTCGGCGGTCGCTGAACCACCTTTCGTTCGCGACTGCGGGGCTCGCAAACCCGGCTCACTCCTCGCGCTCACGGGTGAAGCTCCGGCACCTCGATGCGGCCGCCCTCGCGGGCCGAGCGCAGCCCCAGCTCGGCGAGTTGCACGCCGCGCGCGCCGGCCAGGAAGTCCCACCGGAACGGCTCGCCGGCCACCACGTGCCGCAGGTACGCCTCCCACTGCACCTTGAAGCCGTTGTCGAAGTCCTCGTTGTCGGGCACCTCGGCCCACTGGGCGCGGAAGTCCTCGGTGGCCGGCAGGTCCGGGTTCCACACCGGCTTCGGGGTGACCGCCCGGTGCTGCACCCGGCAGTTGCGCAGGCCCGCGATCGCGCTGCCCTCGGTGCCGTCGACCTGGAACTCCACCAACTCGTCGCGGTACACCCGCACGGCCCAGGACGAGTTGATCTGCGCGATCACCCCGCCGTCGAGTTCGAATGTGGCGTACGCGGCGTCGTCGGCGGTGGCCGCGTACGCCTGACCGGCCTCGTCGACCCGTTCGGGCACGTGGGTGGCGGTCACGCAGGAGACGGCCGTGACCCGGCCGAACAGTTCCTCCAGCACGTAGTGCCAGTGCGGGAACATGTCGACCACGATGCCGCCACCGTCCTCGGTGCGGTAGTTCCACGACGGGCGTTGAGCGGACTGCCAGTCGCCCTCGAAGACCCAGTACCCGAACTCGCCGCGCACCGAGAGGATCCGCCCGAAGAAGCCGCCGTCGATGAGGCGCTTGAGCTTGCGCAGACCGGGCAGGAAGAGCTTGTCCTGCACCACACCGGTGTGGACGCCGGCCGCGTCGGCCGCCCGGGCCAGGTCGAGCGCGGCGGCGGTGTCCTCGGCCAGGGGCTTCTCCGTGTAGATGTGCTTGCCGGCCTCGATGGCCTGGCGGATCGCCTTCTCCCGCTGCTGGGTGACCTGCGCGTCGAAGTAGATCTCGACGTCGTCGCGGGCCAGCGCCGAGGTCAGGTCGGTGGTCCAGTCGGTCAGCCCGTGCCGCTCGGCGAGCTCCCGGAGCTTGGTCTCGTTGCGTCCGACCAGGACCGGTTCCGGCCAGATGGTGGTGCCGTCGGCCAACGCCACACCGCCGGATTCGCGGATGGCCAGCAGCGACCGGACGAGGTGCTGCCGGTAGCCCATCCGTCCGGTCACGCCGTTGACGATGATGCCGATCGACCTGCGGGTCATGGTGTTCCTTCCGTCGTGCTGGGTCGTGCCGATCCGCGCTCAGTGGTTGGCGGCAGCGCTGCCGAGCAACCCGCGCAGGTCGGTGGCGAGCCGGTCGAAGCGGGGATCCGACATCACCTGCGCGTAGTCGCGGTGCGCCGGCAGCTCGACCGGGAAGGTGCGGATGATCCGGCCGGGCCGGGGACTCATCACCACGACCCGGGTGCCGAGGAAGACCGCCTCGGCGATGGAGTGGGTGACCAGTACCACGGTCGTGCCGGTCTCCCGCCAGATCCGGTGCAGTTCGGCGTTCATCTGCTCCCGGGTCAGCGCGTCCAGGGCGCCGAACGGTTCGTCCATGAGCAGCACCGGCGGGGAGTGCAGCAGCGCGCGGCAGAGCGCCACCCGCTGCTGCATGCCGCCGGACAGCTCGTGTGGCAACGCCTTCTCGAAGCCGGTCAGGCCGGTCATCTCGATCAGCTCGTCGGCACGGCGGGCGGCCTGCGCCCGGTCCATGCCGCGCATCTCGGCCTGGAGCAGGATGTTGGCCCGCGCGCCACGCCACTCCAGCAACGCGGCCTTCTGGAAGACGAAGCCGATCTCCTTCTGCGGGCCGCGCACCGGGCGCTCCAACAGCGACACCTCGCCGCTGGTCGGCTTGACCAACCCGGCGACGATCTTCAGGAGGGTGGACTTGCCACAGCCGGACGGGCCGACGATCGTGACGAACTCGCCCGGTTCGATGTCCAGCGACACGTCGTCCAACGCGGTGGTCTGCGACCGTCGGGTGGTGAACCGGACGGTCAGCCCGGACATCCCGATGGCGGTGCCGGTGGTTGCCGGTGCGGCGGTCACCGGGTCACCCCTGCGCCGCGTACGAGGAGTCCCAGTACGCGCTGGGGGCGCCCGGGTCCTTCAGTTCGGCGTAGCGGGACATCAGGTCGATGGTCTCGGTCCACTGGGCCTCGGTGTTCACCCCGGGAGGGCCGTCCGCGCCGATCAGCGGCATGTTGAGGGTGAGCTGCTTGGTGAGCACCTCGGGTGCCGGCTCGTTCTCGGCCAGGGCCACCATCGCGCTCACCGCGCCGGCCGGGTCCCGGGCGGCGTCGGCCCAGGACTTCTGGGTAGCCCGGACGAACTTGCGGGCCAGTTCCGGGTCCTTCTGCAGGGTCTGGGTGTTGGCGATCAGACCGGTGCCGAGCAGGTTCATCCCGTAGTCGGCGAAGAGCAGCACGTCGACCTTCTTGCCGGTCTTGCTCTCGATGGTGGGCGCCTGGTCGTGGAAGAAGCCCATGATGGCGTCGACCTTGCCCTCGGAAAGGGCGGCGATCTTGCCGGCGGCGTCGACGTTGACCACCTTGACGTCGTCCTTCTTGAGGCCGTTCTTCTCCAGCCAGGCCGGGAAGGTCGCGTAGAGGGCGTCGCCGGGGGTGCCGCCGACGGTCTTGCCCTTGAGGTCGGCCGGGGTCTTGATGTTCTCCTCGGTGAAGAACTCCACCGAGGAGGGGCCCTTCTCCAGGTACGCGCCGAGGCTGCGCACCGGCATCCCGCTGGCCACCGACTTGAGCAGCACCGGGCTGTCCGCCCAGCCGAAGTCGGTCTGCTTCTGGGCGACCTGCTTGACGGTGTTGCCCGACCCGTTGCCGGGCAGGATCTTCAGGTCGATGCCCTCGGCCGAGTAGTAGCCCTTCTGCAGGCCGTAGTAGAAGGGCGCGTGCTCGCCGTAGGGCACCCAGTTGAGGGTGAGGGTGACCTGCTTGCTGCCGTCGGCGTTGGTGCTGCCGGCGGGGTCGTCCCCACCGCAGCCGGTGGCGGCGAGGAGCAGGGCGGCAGTGGCCAGGATGGTGGTGGCGGTGCGTTTCATCGGTGCCTCCGTGATGGGGTCGGTCAGGAGGTGGTGAGGGACACGCCGGCCCGGCGGCTGGCGTGCCATGGGATGAGCAGTGCCTCGGCGATCTCGACCAGGACGAACAGGACGATGCCGATGGCGGACATCAGGATCAGGTCAGCGAAGAGCAGCGCGGAGTCGAGGTTGCCGTTGGCCAGCAACAGGACGTAGCCGAGCCCTTCGCTGGCGCCGACGAACTCGCCGACCACGGCACCGACCACGGCGAGGGTGACGGCCACCTTCAGGCCGGCCATCAGGTGCGGCAACGCGTTCGGGAAGCGGATCTTGCGGAAGGTGCGCCACGGCCCGGCGCCCATCGTGGCGGCGAGGTCGAGCAGCTCCGGGTCGGTGGAGCGCAGCCCGGCCACGCCGGAGATGACCACCGGGAAGAACGCGATGAGCACCGCCAGGATGATCTTCGGAGTGAGGCCGAGGCCGAACCAGACCACCAGCAGCGGCGCGATGGCGATCTTCGGGATGACCTGTGCGAACAGGACGATCGGGTAGAGCGCCTTGTCCAGGGTGCGGGAGTAGGCGATGGCGACCGCGGTGACCAGACCCAACGCGGCGGCCAGCACGAAGCCGAGCACCGTCTCGTAGAGGGTGACCAGTGTGTGCCGGGCCAGCTCGGACCACTGGGTGGTCATCGTCTCCCAGACCTGGCCGGGGGTGGGCACCAGGTAGTTCGGGACGTACTCCCGGGCCGCCACGAACCACCAGGCGGCGAAGAAGACCGCGAGCACCAGCGCCGGGCGCCAGAGTGAGTCGGCGAAGGCCACCGCCCGACGACCGAGCGTCGGGCGTGGTGGACGGCCACCGCCGGGTGACGCTCCCAGCACAGTGGACGAGGCCGAGCCGCCGGCGGACGCCGGCGCACCGGGTGCGAGTGAGGAGGCGGCCCTCCGCTCACCGCTTTCCGCCTCGGCGGCGGCCTGTCGGCCCGCCGTGTCCAGAGAGTTCTCGGTCACGCGGAACCTCCTCGGGGCCCGGCACGCACTCGTGGACCGGGCCGGTCAGCGGATCAGGCAAACGCTTTCCTGGATGGAGCGTAGGCGGCACCTCGGCACCGGGCAAGGCCTTTCCTCGATCTGTTTCCGCCGATGCGTGGGTACCCGGGCAGCTGTCCCGAACGGACGGTCAGCTGGATGCCGGGTAGGTGTCGAGGAGGCCGCACATGCCCAATCGGCCGCGCTCCACCGGCTCGGCCGCCACGTGCACCCCGGCGTCGCCCAGGTGCCCCGGATCCCCCCGCTCCAGGGCGTCGAGCTGCCCGGCCGTGTCGGCGGCGGCACGGCCCGCGCCGGCCTCCCACCGCTGTCGCCAACGCGCCAGCAACGGCTGACGCAGGGCGATCGCGGCGGCGTGGAACGCGGCCAGCGCCGCCGGCCCACCGGACCGCAGCGCCTGGAAGCCGGTCACCGCCAGATCCCGTCGGCGGTACGCGGCGTGCACGTCCGCGCCCGGCGCTCCCCCGCCGGGCAACGCCGCCGCCGCGGCGTACGCGGCCGGGTCGGCCAGCACCTCGGGCGGGAAGGTCAGCACCGCGTCGCCGGCCTCGGGAAGGCCGCTGTTCTGCATGAGCACCACGATGTTCAGCCCGCCCCCGTTGACCAGGCGGTGCACGGTGCCCGGCTCGAACCAGACCACCACCCCGGGCCGCAGCGGCGTCTCCCGGAAACCGGCGGTGGTCAGGGTCTGCACCGCTCCCTCGCCGTCGGTCACCACGTACCCCTCGGTGCAGCACAGGTGCACGTGTGGGGTGCCGCCGACCAGGCCGTCCGAGGCCACCGTGTCGTAGACGCGCAGCCGGGACACCCCGATCCCGCCGGGCAGCGGCGCCGGCCGGTCAGGCATCGAAGTACTCGTCGGTGTCGTCAGCTGCCGGCAGGGACACCAGCAGCACGGTGAGGTCGCCGATCGCCCGGTGCCGGCAGCCCGGCTTGATCAGGAACGCGGACATCGGCCGGGCGGGGTGACGGACCCCGTCCAGCTCGATCTCGCCCTCACCGGCGAGCACGACGTAGTACTCGGTGGCGATCCGGTGGTGGTGGGTCACCGCGTCCTGCACCTGGAGCAGATGCACGCTGGCCTGGCCCTCGCTCTCGGCGATGAACCCCCGGCGGGTGGTCCCGCACGAGCAGCGCCGAGCGGGAAGGTCGTCGAGTTGAAGTACCGCGAAGCGATCGGACATGGCCGGGCCTCCCTGCGGGAAAGGGCTTTCTCTGCGGTACGGTGACGCTAGCCGGCACGACGAAACGCCGTCAACAGATCGAGGGGGCGGGCCATGGCGACCCTGTCCGATGTGGCCCGCCGAGCGGGCGTCTCACCCGCCACCGCCTCCCGCGTCATCAACGGCAGCAGCAAGCCGGTCACCGACGAGCTGCGCGAGCGGGTGCTCGCCGCCGTCGCCGAGTTGCAGTACGTGCCGAACGCGCACGCCCAACTGCTGGCCCGCTCGCACCGCAGCGCGGTCGGCGTGATCGTGCATGACGTCTCCGACCCGTACTTCGCCGAGATCACCCGCGGCCTGCAACGGGTCGCCACCGACCAGGGCCGACTGCTGATGATCTGCAACAGCTACCGGGACCCGGACCGCGAGTTGGAGTACGTGGAGCTGCTGCGCGGCCACCAGGTGGCGGCGCTGATCCTGGCCGGCTCGGGCTACCACGACGAGGCGTTCACCCGGCAGCTCAACGAGAAGCTCGCCGCGTACGAGGCCACCGGCGGGCGGGTGGCGGTGATCGGCCGGCACGAGCACTCCGGTGACGCGGTGATGCCGGACAACCGGGCCGGCGGTTACCTCGCCGGGCGGGAGCTGTGCGGCCTGGGGCACCGGGCGATCGGCGTGGTCGCCGGCCCGCGCATCCTGACCACCACTACCGACCGGCTGGCCGGCCTCCGCCAGGCCCTCACCGAGCAGGGCCGTGAGCTGCCCGAACGGCGCATCCGGTACGCGGAGTTCGACCGCGACGGTGGTGCCGAGGCGACCGCCCGACTGCTCGACGCCGACCCGGAGCTGACCGCGATCGTGGCGCTCAACGACTCGATGGCCATCGGCGCGCTCGCCACCCTGCGCGCGCGAGGGCTGCCGGTGCCGCAGCAGATCTCGGTGCTGGGGTTCGACGACATGCCGATCGCCCGCGACGTGACCCCGGCGCTGACCACAGTGCGACTGCCACTGGTCGACATGGGAGTGCGGGCGATGTCCCTGGTGCTCGGCGTCGGGGCCCCGACGCCCCGGGTCGAGGTGCTCCCCGCCGAGCTGGTCCGCCGCGACACCGCCGGACCCGTCCCACCGTCCACCCGCGCCACCGCGAATTCCGCGCCACGGGCACGGCGAGGTGACACCACGTCGTGACCGGCATCAGTCCGACCCAGCGGACCCTCACACCCGCCGACGTGGCGTACCTGATCGGTGCGTCGTTCGGGCCACAAACCCGGGTCCGGGACGCCGGTCCGCTGGCCGGCGGCGGGTACGCGACGGTGTGGTGGGCGCTGCTGGACGACGACCGTCGGGTGGTGCTGAAGCTGGCACCGCCGGCCGGAACGCCGCTGCTGCGCTACGAGCGCGGGCTCTGCGCCGCCGAGGAGCGGTACTTCCGGCTCGTCGCGGAGCGGGCGCCGCAGGTGCCCGTCCCCCCGGTGCTCTGGCGCGGCGCCGACCCGGCGTACGGCGAGTGGTTGGTCACCGCGATGCTTCCCGGCCGGTCGCTGTCCGACCTGGCCGGGACCGGTGTCGCGGTCGACGACGGCCCGGCGCGGTACGACCTCGGGGTGGCCCTCGCCGCGGTGCACCGGATCACCGGTGAACGGTTCGGGTACGACGGCGACCGGGCGAACGGGCCGACCTGGCGGGCAGCGTTCACGGCGATGCTCGACGCGCTCCTGGCCGACGCGGCCGACTGGGACGTCCGACTACCGGTGACCCCGGACCGCCTGCACGCACTGGTGGGGCGGCACGGCGACGTGCTCGACGAGGTGCGACGCCCGGCGCTGCTGCACTTCGACTGTTGGGACGGCAATGTGCTGGCGGCACCCGACCGGGACGGCCGGTTGCGGCTGCGCGGCCTGGTGGACGGCGAGCGGTTCCTCTACGGCGACCCGCTGCTGGACCTGGTCTCGCCGCTTCTCTTCCGGCGCGTCGAGGACGAGCCGGAGCACCCCCTGCTGCGCGGCTACCAGGCCACCGCAGCCGAACCGCTGGTGCTGGACGCGTCGGCGCGCCGCCGGCTCAGTCTCTACCGGTTGCACCTGTACCTGCTGATGACTGTGGAGATGCCCAGCCGTGCGATGACCGCGCGTAGCCATCCCGGGCGGCACGCCCGGCTGGCGGCCCTGCTCGACGAGGAACTGGCCGCGCTCACCTCGGACTGACGTCCCGGCGCGGGTGGCGTCCGACGCGTGGTCGAACGCCACCCGCCCCCGGTCAGGGCAGGTCGATCGGGCGCAACACCCGGTCCACGGCGTGCGCGATCTGCCGGTTGCCCTTGTTGACGTCGTACGAGACGACCCGCGCATCACGGTCGTCGGTGTCGGCGTCGACCAGTCGCACCTGCCGGAAGAAGTACAGGTAGGTGCGCACGTCGACCTCGACGGACGAGCCCAGCGCGGTGGTCAGGTCCGTGCCGTCGGCCCGCACCGCCGTCTTGCGATCGATGGTGGCGCCCGGGACCACGTGGTAGAGCAGCACCGACTCGACGGTGTCGATGCCCAGCCCGGCCACGGCGGTGAAGGCGGCGCTCTCACTCGGCAGCTTCCGGGCCTGCGTGATCTCGCGGACCAACTGCTGGAAGGCGGCGTCGGTGGGGATGAACGCGGTCAGCGCCACGGTGCCGTCGGTGAGCACCTTGACCGGAGAGTTCGGCTTGGCCTCCAGCACGGCCAGCACGGCCGCCGTCAGCACGTCGAAGTCACGCGAGTTGCGGTCGAAGCCGCTGCTGTCCCGGGTGAGCACCTGGGCGAGCGACGTCGTGCCGAGCGGCTTGGTCTTGCTGGTGGCCTGAGCGGCCGGAACGGCGACCGCGGTGGTGGCCAGCGCGGTGGCCACGGCACCCACCGCCATCCGGGCGGCGATTCGTGCGATCTTCATCAGCGGGCCTTTCGTCGAAGCGACCGGATCCGTGACGTCTCGTCACGATCCATGCTTCGCAGCGGGTAGGCCGCGCGGATGCACCTGCGGATAACCGATTGTCCGGGCTCCGGCCAGGGCCTAACCTCCCCGGGTGCTGATTCGGGAGTTCGTCGAGCGGGACTGGTCGCAGGTGTGGCCGATCATCGAGGAGGTGATCCGGGCACAGGAGACGTTCCCCTACGACCCGGCGATGACCGCCGAGCAGTCGTACGGCATGTGGGTCGAGGCGGCGCCGGGGCGAACCGTCGTGGCGGTCGACGGCGAGCGGGTGCTGGGCACCGCGAAGATGGGCACCAACCGGCCCGGGCCGGGCGCGCACGTGTCCACAGCGAGCTTCATGGTCGCCGCCGACGCGCGGGGCCGGGGCGTGGGCACCGCGCTGTGCCGCGACGCCCTCACCTGGGCCCGCCAGCGGGGGTACGCCGGCATGCAGTTCAACGCCGTGGTGGAGAGCAACAGGTCCGCGGTGCGGTTGTATCGGCGGGAGGGCTTCGAGGTGGTCGGCACCGTGCCGGGCGCGTTCTGTCACCCCGTCCTCGGCCGGGTCGGCCTGCACGTGATGTACCAGGAGTTCTGACCGCGCCCGCGCCGGCCCGCACCGGCTCGCGTCGATCATGGACTTGTGGTGGTGCGCAAAAGGGGCATGGTTTCACAACGCGCCCACCACAACTCCATGATCGACCAGGAGGGCTCAGCCGCCGGCTGGGGCCGGGCGCAGCCCGGGCTGTCCGGCGGCTGACTCCGCGCCGGCGCGGCGGATCGGGGTGAAGAGGCCGCCGACCGCGACCAGCAGGCAACCCGCGCCCGCCGCGAGCGTGACCGCCTGCGCACCGTACCGGCCGGCGGCCCAGGTCAGCACCACAGCGCCGGCCGGCCCGAGGGCGTAGTGCGTGCTCCAGAACGCCGACGTGACCCGGCCCAGCAGGTGATCGGGGGTGATCTCCTGCCGCAGGGACATCGAACAGATCCCACCGACGCTGAGACAGCACAGGTACACCGCGGTCAGCGCGGTGACCGCGGGCACGCTCGTGGCGATGCCGACCCCCGCGACGGCGAAGCCGCAGATCGCGTGCGCGCCGATCCAGGTGGCGCCGAAGCCGCGCCGGCGGCGCAGCGGGGCCACCAGCAGCGCACCGGCGACAGTGCCCAGCGCCGCCAGGCCAAGCACAGTGCCGACGGTGCCCCCCGAGCCGCCGAGGTCGTGCGTGACGTGGTAGATCAACACGTCGACGAAGCCGTAGGTGAGGAAGATGAAGACCGACAACAGGACGGTCAGCGCGCGCAGCACGGGCTGACGCCACAGGAACCGCGCCCCGGCCAGGAACTCGGCAAGCGGGCGTTGCCGAACCACCCCCTCGTCCGCCTGGACGGGGCGCAGTCGGATAAGCCACAGGCCGGCCGCCGAGAGCGCGAAGCTCGCCGCGTTGACGGCGATGGCGGTGGCCGGGCCGAAGCGGGCCGCCACCACACCGGCGAGCAGTGGCCCGAGGACGGCCGCCGCCGCGTACGTCGCCTGCAACCGGCCGTTGGCCTCGGTGATCCGGTCCCGGTCGACGAGGTTGCGGACCGCGGTCACCGCGGCGACCTGGAACACCATGCCGGCCGCCTCGCAGATCGGCAGCACGACGAAGAGCAGCCAGACATGCGGGCCGGCGAGCCACGCCAGTGGCACCAGGGCGTAGAGCAGCAGCCGGGTCAGGTCGGCCACGATCATCAGGGTGCGACGGTCGTACCGGTCGACAAGTACCCCGCCGAAGATCCCGGCGACGACGGACGCCGCACCCGCGACGGCGGTGAGCAGACCCATCTGCGCCACCGACCCGGTCGCCTTGAGCACCAGCAGCGGCACCGCCAGGTAGGCGAACGAGTCGCCCGCCGCCGAGAGTGACTGCGCGATCCAGTACGTGCCGAAGGTCCGGTCCCGCCAGAGCGGAGCCCGACCGGCGGCGGTAGATCGGCTCACCGCGCCAAGGGTAGTGAACGCGGCCGTCCCACGCTGGCCGTGGCGGGCGTCACAGGGCCGCCATGTCACGAACCGACGAGCGGCACGCATCTCGTGGTCGTCACCCGATCAGAGAGGCGAAACAATGAGCACATCGCATCGACAGGTCCCGGCGGACACGCACCGCGTCCTGATCCTGGGCGCGGGCTACGCGGGCATGGCCGCGGCGACCCAGCTCGCGGCCCGGACCAGGCGGGCCGACGTGCAGGTGACAGTGGTCAACGCGCAGGAGCGATTCACCGAGCGTCTCCGGCTGCACATGACGGCGACCGGGCAGCGGCTCGCCGAGCTGAACATCAGTGAGCTGCTGGCCGCGACGGGTGCGCAGTTCGTGTGCGGCTGGGTGACGGCGGTGGACGCCCACGCGAAGACCGTCCGCGTCGACGACAGCCGGGTGCTGCGCTACGACACCCTGGTCTACGCGTTGGGCAGCGTGACGGACACGGCGGCGGTCCCGGGCGTCGAGGAGCACGCGTACGTCCTGGACAGTCCGAGCGGCGCGACCACCCTGGCGGACCGGCTGACCCGGCTCGGCACCGGCACTGTCGTCGTCGTCGGAAGCGGGTTGACCGGGGTCGAGGCGGCCGCGGAGATCGCGGAACGGCACCCGGAGGTCGCTGTCACGCTGGTGGGCCAGCAGGATCCGGGGGCGAGCATGAACCCGAAGGCCCGGGCGTACCTGCGGTCCGCGCTGACCCGCCTCGGCGTCCAGATGATCACGGGAACGGCGGTCACCAGGGTCCGGCCCGACGGGGTCGAGCTGGCCGGCGCGGAAACCGTGGCGGCCGACGTCGTCCTCTGGGCGGGAGGCACCCGGGTGGCGCCGTTGGCCGCCGCCGCCGGGTTGACCGTCGACGAACGCGGCCGTGTCGTCACCGACCCCGCGTTGCGGTCGGTGTCGCACCCCGAGGTGTACGCGATCGGCGATGCGGCCGCGATCCGGCAGGGCTACGGGATGCTGCACGGCACCTGCCAGAGCGGCATGCCGACCGGCGTGCACGCGGCGCTCTCGATCGCCCGCGTGCTGCGGGGTAGGCAACCCCGACCGTTCCGGTTCGGTTACTACCACAAGCCGGTGAGCCTGGGCCGAAACGATGCGGTCGTGCAGTTCACCCGCCCCGACGACAGCCCTCGCCGCGGGTATCTGACCGGGCGGGTGGCGGTCTGGTACAAGGAGACCGTGACCGCTTCACCCTGGCCGACCTACCGCCGCATGTCGCGGCTGCCCTCCTCCGGTGCGTTCTGGCCGCGCGGCGGCCGCTTCACCCGCCTGAGGGACGCCCGGTGACGCGCCCGCCGGACGCCGACGAGCAGGTGTTCCACAGTCATCGCAACCTGCTGTTCTCGGTCGCCTACCGGATCCTCGGCAGCGCGGCCGACGCCGAGGACGCGGTGCAGGACGCCTGGATCAGGTGGTCCTCGGCCGACCGCTCCCAGGTGGCCGACCCCAAGGCGTACCTCGCCCGCATCGTGTCGAACCTCGCGATGCAGCACCTGCGCTCGGCCCGGCATCACCGCGAAACCTATGTGGGGCCGTGGTTGCCCGAGCCCGTCCTGACCGATGCCGACGCCGTCACCGACGCCGAGTCGGTGTCGATGGCGATGCTGGTGGTGCTGGAGACGCTCAGCCCGCTCGAGCGTGCCGTGTTCGTCCTGCGGGAGGTCTTCGACTTCAGCCACGCGGAGATCGCGGTGGCGGTGGAACGCTCCGAGGCCGCGGTCCGCCAGACCGCCCGCCGTGCTCGCGAGCACGTGCGGGATCAGCGACCACGCTTCACGGCGGACCGATCGCAGCAGCGCGGGGTCACCGAGCGGTTCCTCGCCGCCTCGACCGGCGGCGACATCAACACCCTGCTGGAGCTGCTGTCCCCGGACGTCACGCTGTGGACGGACGGTGGCGGTAAGGTCCGCCAGGCCCTGCGTCCCATCAGGGGCGCCGAAAAGGTCGCCGCGTGGTTCGCGGCCATCAGCACCGTCCCCTACCAGGGCGTTGCGCCGCACGACATGCATGCCGCCCTGGTCGAGATCAACGGGGCGCCTGGGCTGGTGTTCAGCGGTGCGGGCCGGGTGGTCGCCACCCTCTCCTTCGACGTCGACGCGGGCGGCCGCATCACCACCATCCACAACGTCGCCAACCCCGACAAGCTGCGCGCCGTCGCCGACGGCGCCACCCACCACCTCGCGACGCGCTGAGCCGGGTGACGCACCGTCAGCCGGTGCTGGTGAGGTCGGTCGTCGCCGCGAGCTCCGTGACCACGTCCAGGAACCGGTGCAGCGCGGGTGCGGTGTTGCCCGCCAACCACACCATCTCGGTGTACGCGTAGGCGCCGGCCAACGGGACGAACACCACGCCGGTGCGGCGGAGGCTGGCCGCCGAGCAGGCGAGCCGGGTGACGCCGATCCCGGCGGCGACCAGGCCGAGGAGGCTCTGCACGGCGGCCTCCTCCTGGACGACTGTCGGTGCGAAGCCCGCCTCCCGGAACTGCTCCTCGTAGGCGCGGTGCCAGGGTTCCCAGGAGCTGCGCGGCGTCATGACCCACGGTTCGTTCGCCAGGTCGGCGAGCGTCAACTCGTCGCGCCCGGCGAGCGGGTGGCCCTCGGGCAGCACCGCGCAGACCGGTTCGGTCGTCAGTCTCCTGGACTCCAGGCCGGGAACCAGCGGGGTGCGGGTGAAGGCGACGTCGAACCGGCCGTCGAGGACGCCCTGGACCAGGGTGGCGATGCTGGTGGTCTCGGTGGCCAGGTGCAGGTCGGGGAGGTGGTGGCGGACCACCCGGACCACCGGGGGCAGCAGGTGGTTGGCGATGGTGGCCAGGAAGGCGAGCCGGAGAGTGCCGACCTCGCCCCGCTGGGCCCGTCCCACGACGGCGACGGCCTGCTCTGCGCGGTCGGTCACGGCGCGCGCCTCGGGCACGAACAGAGCGCCGATGTCGGTGAGGGTGGTGCCGCGGCTGTCGCGGTCGAACAGTTTCGCCCCGAGGGCGCGTTCCAGGGCGGTGATCTGCTGCGACAGCGACTGCTGGGCGATCATGAGGCGGGCGGCGGCCCGGGTGAAGCTCAGCTCCTCCGCGAGGACCAGGAAGTACCGCAGTTGTCGCAGCTCAGGCGTGGCCACAGCAACAGACTGTAGCCACGTCAGGAAGAGCGTGTTGGCCGTCCGCGCAGACCCCCGCGCACGATCGGTGCGGAGGGCGGTGCCGGCACACCGTACGCCTGTACGGCGAGCCGGCTCGGCCACGTGAGGACACACACCGAAGGAAGTCGATCATGTCGGAAACACGCGTCAGCACACCGTTCGACGCCCGTTCCACCGCCGCCGACGTCGTGGCCGGTGTCGACCTGACCGGGCAGCGCGCCGTCGTCACCGGCGCCTCGTCGGGCATCGGGGTGGAGACCGCCCGGGCGCTGGCCATGGCGGGCGCCGAGGTGACAGTGGCGGTACGGGACGTGCGGGCCGGGGAACGGACCGCGCGGGAGATCGGCACCGGGGCCCCGAACGGGCTGATCCGGGTCACGCCGTTGGACCTGTCCGACCAGCGGTCCGTCGCCGCCTTCGTGGCCGCGTGGGACGGCCCCCTGCACATCCTGGTCAACAACGCCGGGGTGTCGGCGACCCCCGAGATGCGCACCGCGCAGGGCTGGGAGTTGCAGTTCGCCACCAACCACCTCGGTCACTTCGCGCTCGCCAACGGGCTGTACCCGGCACTCGCCGGGGCCGGCCGGGCCCGCGTGGTGTCGCTGAGTTCCATCGCCCACGTTCAGGCCCCGATGGTCTTCGAGGACGTCAACTTCCGGGAACGCCCCTATGACCGTCTTCTCGCCTACGGCGAGTCGAAGACCGCCACGGCACTGTTCGCGGTGGAGGCGAACCGGCGTTGGGCCGGCGACGGCATCACCGTCAACGCGGCCAACCCGGGTGCGGTCACCACCAACCTGGGACGGCATCTCACCGAGGAGGACTACGCGAACCTTCCGGCGTACGACTTCAAGACCCCGCAGCAGGGGGCCGCGACCTCAGTGCTGCTCGCCGCGTGGCCGCAACTGGAGGGCATCGGCGGTCGGTACTTCGAGGATGGCGAGCAGGCGGTGCCCTACCGCCCCGAGACGCCGCTGCGAGGCGTCGCCGACCACGCGACCGACCCGGCCGCGGCTGCGCGACTGTGGCGGCTCTCGCTGGATCTGCTCGCCGACGCGCCGCGTGCCTGAACGCCCGGAAACGGCCGCGGGATTCCCCACGGCCGTTTCCGGAAGACGCTAAGGCTCAGCCCTTGCGCAGCGGCGCGAGCGCGGTGCTCCAGGCGACCACCTGGTCGAGCGTGGCGGTCAGCGAGTCCTGGTGGAACTGGTTGGGCTTGAAGACGCTGAAGTTCTCGAAGTCGGTGAAGAGCGACAGCGCGACCTGCGAGCGCACGTCGGCCATCTGCAGCTCACCGGAGATCAGACGCAGGTGTTCCACGGCGCGCGTCCCGCCGACCGAGCCGTAGCTGACGAAGCCGATGGCCTTGTTGTTCCACTCGGCGTAGAGGAAGTCGATGGCGTTCTTCAGGGCACCCGAGGTCGAGTGGTTGTACTCGGGGGTAACCATGATGAACCCGTCGAACGACGCGATCGTCTCGGCCCACCGCTTGGTGTGCGGCTGGCTGTACTGACCCATCGAGGGCGGGTACGCCTCGTCGAGGTGCGGCAGCTGGTAGTCGAGCAGGTCGATCAGCTCGTACTCCGCGTCGGAGCGCTGCTTGGCGATCTCGAGCACCCAGCGGGCGACGGCCTCGCCGTTACGCCCCGGGCGGGTGCTTCCGAGGATGATCCCGATCCTGGTCATGTGTGGCGCCTTTCAGAGGTCCTTGCCTGACGACGGGAACGCTAACCGGTGCTTGATTGGTCAAGCAAACATGTGGCCTATGGGCGTGGTCACACGGAGGGTAAGCACTTGCTCAGTCAAACAAGTATGATAAGAGGATGTCCAACCCCTCCGCAGAGACTCCGCAACCCCTCACCCCGGACGAGGAAGCCCTAGTCCGCGCCCTGGGCCAGGTGATGCACGTCCTGCCCCGCGCGATCGACGCGGACATGGTCGGTGACCGTCAGCTCCCGCTCACCGAGTACACAGCGCTGATGAACCTCTCCGAGGCGCCGGACCGGCGAATGCGCATGAACGAGCTCGCCGCGCTCTGCTACCTCTCCCTCAGCGGCATGACCCGTACGATCATCCGGCTGGAGACGCAGGGCCTGGTCCGGCGGGAACGGTGCGAGGAGGACGCGCGCGGCTGGAACGCCGTCCTCACCGACGCGGGCTACGCCCGCCTGCAGGAGTCCTGGCCCAGTCACCTGGCCGCCGTGCGCCGCCGGTTCCTCCAGCACTTCGAGGGCTTCGATCTTGCCCAGTTGGCCCGCGCGTTCCAGCAAGCCGGCACGGCAGACCCGACCGACTGAGCCAACGCAGGCCCGGCCGGTCGCCCATCCGGCCTCAGCCGAGCAGCCGGCCCTCGGCCAGCAGCGCCCACGCCAGCAACCCGAAGGCGCCGGTCGACGCGACGGCACGGACCACGTTGGCGCGTACCCAGGTGACCTCGAAGCGCGCCCGCAGCGACGCGAGGTCAGTGGCGTCGTCGACGTCGCCGGCGCCGGCCAGCACGTTGTTGAGCGGCACGTTGACCACCGCGGTGACGCCGAGCACCACCAGGTACAGCAACAGCCCGGCGACGATCCACGGCAGCACCGCCCGACGCTCGGCCCCCAGGTGCAGCGCCGCCGCCAGCAGCGTGAACAGCAGCGCGCCGCCGAAGCACACAGCGAACCATCCGTTGAGGATCGACTCGTTGATCCGCCGCATGGCGAGCACCAACGTCCGGTCGTCGGTGCGGGCCAGACCCGGCATGACCGCGTACGCGAAGGCGGCGAACAGCCCGGCGGTCAGACCGGTGGTGAGGGTGGCGGCGAACAGGCTGGCGGTACTCAGAACTCCCATCCGCCTATTGCACCCGTTGGCATGCGTACCAACCAAACGCGACGGCGGTCACCGGGCCGGAGCGTGGGCGGCGAGCGGGTTGGTGAGGGTGCCGACGAACTGGAGAGCCGCCGACGGGTCCGCCAGGTCGATCATCTGCTGGTTGTCGCGCAGTTGCAGCCGGTTGAGGCAGGACAGCGTGAACTCCGGGGCGAACAGGTCGTAGTGGCGGACCCGCTCGGCCAGGTGCGGCACCCGGTCGAAGTAGTCGGCGGCGCAGGCCGCGACAGTGCGCCAGAAGTCGTCCTCGGCGAACACACCGGCCTCGACCAGGACCGCGTTGAGGTGCCGCAGGAAGCAGTCCACCACGTCGGTGAAGATGCTCAGCAGCTTGGTGTCGTCGGGCACCTCGACGCGGATCCGCTCCACCGCCGCCGGCAGCTCGACCCTGTCGCTCATCACCGCGATCTCCTCGGCGATGTCCTTGAAGATCACCCGCTGGACGGTGTCCTGCTCGTCGAGGACCAGGATGACGTTCTCGCCGTGCGGCATGAAGGCCAGGTCGTGGGCGTAGAAGCTGTGCAGCAGCGGGGTCAGGTAGGCGTCCAGGTAGCGGCGCAGCCACACCTCGGGCGCCAGGCCGGACCGGGCGATCAGCGCCGCCGCCAGCGAGCCGCCCTCGTCGTCGACGTGCAGCAGCGCGGCCATGGTGGACAGTCGCTCCCCCGACGCGAGGTCGGGCACCGGGCTCTCCCGCCACAGGGCGGCCAACATCTTGCGGTACGGGGACGTGCGCTCGGTCGCCGCCTCGTACTGCCGGTGCCGGTAACCCACAGCGGCCCGTTCCCGGATGACGGTCAGGCCGGTGCCGGTCAGCACCTCGTCGGAGGCGATCAGCTCAGCCAGCCAGTCGTTGATCGCCGGGGTGGCCGCCATGTACGCCGCCGACAACCCCCGCATGAAGCCCATGTTCAGCACCGACAGGGCGGTCTTGACGTAGTGCCGCCCCGGCTCGCTGACGTTGAAGAAGGTGCGGATGGACTGCTGGGCGAGGTACACGTCCGGTCCGGAGCCGAGGTGCACCAGCCGCCGCTCGGCCAACTCGCCGGCGAAGGTGACCGCCAGCTTGTTCCACCACTGCCACGGGTGCGCCGGGATCAGGTGGTAGTCGGCGAGGTCCAGCCCGAGATCGGCCATCGTGGCCGCGAACCGGGCCCGGGTCTCGGCGTCCAGCTCGCCTTCGATGAGGGTGTCGTAGTCGAGGTCGGTGGCGCTGCTGAAGGTCGAGTGGTCCCGGTGCGCGGCCAGCCACTCCAGCCGCACCGGCGCGGCGGCCTCCGGGGCGTACCGGTGGTACTCGTCGACGCCGAAGCCGAGCCGGCCGTTGTTCGCCACGAAACAGGGGTGGCCCTCGGTCATCGAGGTCTCGATGGTCTGGAAGTCCGCCTCGGCCAGCTCGGCGGCGCTCGGCGCGGCCTGGGCCAGCTTGTACGCCGTACCCGCCAGCGTCGAGGTGATCTCCTCCAGGTAGACCGGGAGCACCCGCGCGGAGAGTCCGAGGGTGTCGCGCAGTTCGACGATGAGGTCCACCGCGTCCGGGGCCACTGACGTGCCGTCGCGGTGTCGGGTGATGCTGTCCGCGTCGATCTGCCAGTGCGCCAGGGCGAGCACCCGTGCCGCGAACCGGTAGGTGACAGTGCCGTCGTCGCTGCGGACCTCGTACCACTGCCGGTCGTCGGGGCCGGACACGGCTTCCGGGCTGAGCAGCCGCTCGTGGGTGAACTCGGAGAGCGCCTTGCGGACCAGCAGCCGGTTGGCCCGGGCCCAACGCTGCGGGGTGAGGTGCCCGACCGGGTCGCCCGAGGCGCTGTGCGCGGCGGCGACGGGCGGGTGGGTGGGGACGGCGGTGGTGGTCACGCCGGGGCTCCTTCGGTTCGGGTGGCGGCAGCGCGGTCGGCGGCGGCGCGGTCGGCGGCAGCCTGGAACTGGGCTCGGGTGCAGACGCTGAGCAGCGCGTCCTTCTCGGGCTTGGCGATCGGTCCGACGACGGTGAAGCCGACGGCGGCGTTCAGCGCGTGCACGGCGGTGTTGCGCACGTCCGGTTCGACCACCACCCGCCGGGTCGTCGGGTCGTCGAAGAGCCACGCCATGACGGTGCCGATCACCGCCCGGGTGAAGCCGTGCACCGGCGCGTCGACCGGCGCGCAGAGGAAGTGCATCCCCACGTCACCGGGCTGGTGGTCGTACAGGCCGACCAGCTCGACGTGGGCCGGGTCGTAGCGCTCCGCGAGGAAGGCGGGACTCCCCCGCCACAGGCCGAGGTACGCGTCGTGGTGCGGGTGCTCGGCGATGCGCCGGTACTCCTCGGCGACCTGGGCCGGGTCGGCGTCCTGCATCATCCAGAACGCCGCCTTCGGGTGGGTCACCCAGGTGTGCAGCAGCGCCGCGTCGACGTCCGGATCGAGCGGCCGCAGCGCGAACTCACCGAGCCCCTCGTCGACGCGTGTGAAGACGGTGGTCACGACGACACCCCGAACTCCTGGAAGGTGATGCTCTTCTCGATCGGGTAGTGCTCCCGGCCGAGCAGCTCACTGATGATCCAGGAGTTGCGGTAGGCGCCCATGCCCAGGTCCGGTGAGGTGATGCTGTGCGTGTGGGTGCCCGCGTTCTGCAGGAAGATGCCCCGCCCGCTGTGGTCGATGCTGTAGTTACGGGCCACATCGAAGCGGCCGTGCGCGTCCCAGCGGATCCGGTCTCGCACCGGCGCCAGGAACTCCGGCACCCGGTAGTGGTAGCCGGTGGCCAGCACCAACCCCTCGGTACGCAGGGCGAACTCGCGTTCCTGCTCCACCTGACGCAACCCCAGCGTGTACTGCCCGTCCTGGTGGTCGGCGCTGACCAGTTCGGTGTTGGTGAGCAGGCGGGTGTTCACCGGCCCGTCGACGCTGTGCGCGTAGAGCAGGTCGAAGATGTCGTTGATCAGGTCGGCGTTGATCCCCTTGAACAGGCCCTTCTGCTCGGACTCCAGCCGGTAGCGGGTCGCCTCGGGCAGCGCGTGGAAGTAGTCCACGTAGTCCGGTGAGGTCATCTCCAGCGTCAGCTTGGTGTATTCGAGCGGGAAGAACCGCGGCGACCGGGTCACCCAGTTGAGCTGGTAGCCGTACCGGTCGATGTCGCCGAGCAGGTCGTGGTAGATCTCGGCGGCGCTCTGCCCGCTGCCCACCACCGTGATGCTGCGCTTGGTGCGCAGCGCCGCACGGTGCTCCAGGTAGCGGGAGTTGTGCACGGCGTCGCCGGGCAGTTCGGCCACGGCCGGGGGCAGGTGCGGCGGGGTACCGGTGCCGAGCACCAGGTGCCGGGCCCGGTATTCCACAGTCTCCCCCGCGCCGGTGCTGGCCCGCACCACGTACCGCTCGTCGGCGCTGTCGTACTCCACAGTGGTCACGCTCTGGCCGAAGCGCAGGTTCGGCAGTTTCGCCGCCGCCCACCGGCAGTACGCGTCGTACTCGCTGCGCAGCGGGTAGAAGCTCTCCCGGATGTAGAACGGGTAGAGGCGGCCGATCTCCTTGAGGTAGTTGAGGAAGGAGTACGGCGAGGTCGGGTCGGCGAGGCTGACCAGGTCGGCGATGAACGGGGTCTGCAACCGGGCCGACTCCAGCAGCATGCCGGGGTGCCAGGCGAGGCTCGGCCGGGCCTCCAGGAACACCCCGTCGAGTTCGTCGATCGGCGCGGTGAGGCAGGCCAGGCCCAGGTTGTACGGGCCCAACCCGATGGCGATGAAGTCGTGGGTGGACATCGGGGTCTCCAGGCGCGGGTTCGTGGTCACCGGCGTCAGCCGACGGTGCAGGTTCATCGGCGTCAGCCGACGTGGCAGGTCAGGTCGGCCTCGACGTGGTCGTGCACGTACCGGCCGGCGTGGGTGGCGATCAGGTCGAGCACGTACCCGACGTCGTCGACGGTGGTGGCCGGGTTGAGCAGTGTGAACTTCAGGAAGTGCCGGCCGTCCACCCGGGTCCCGGCGACCACTGCGAGACCGGACGCCGCGAGGGCCTCCCGGGCGTGCAGGTTGGCGGCGTCGGCCAGCTCCCGGCCAGGGCCGGTGGGCAGGTAGCGGAACACCACGGTGCTCAGCTCGGAGCGCGTCACGACCTCGAAGCGCGGGTCCTCGCTGACCAGTTGCCAGGCGTCGGCGGCCCGGTCGACGACCTCGTCGAAGAGCCCGCCGAGCGCGTCCGGGCCCATCACGCGCAGGGTGAGCCAGAGCTTCAGCGCGTCGAAACGGCGGGTGGTCTGCAAGCTCTTGTCGACCTGGTTGGGGATGCGCTGCTCCACCATCCGGGCCGGGTTGAGGTAGTCGGCGTGGTAGGTGACGTGCCGCAGCGTCCCCCGGTCGCGGACCAGCAGCGCGCTGGAGCTGACCGGCTGGAAGAACGACTTGTGGAAGTCGACGGTCACCGAGTCGGCCCGCTCGATGCCGTCGAGCAGGTGCCGGCGCGTCGGCGAGACGAGCAGACCGCAGCCGTACGCGGCGTCCACGTGCAGCCAGACGCCGGCTGCCGCGCAGATCCCGGCCAGTTCGGTGAGCGGGTCGATCGAGCCGAAGTCGGTGGTGCCGGCGGTGCCGACGACGGCCATCACCACCAGCCCGGCCTGGCGGCACCGCACGATCTCCTCGCGGACGGCCGCCGCGCTGATCCGCCGGCGGGTGTCGGTGGCCACCGCGATCACCGCGTCCGGGGCGAGGCCGAGCAGTTTGGCCGACTTCTGCACGCTGAAGTGACCGGCGGCGGAGGTGATCACCCGCAGCCGGGGCAGCAGTTCGGCGCGCGCCGCCGGGCCGATGGCGTCGGCGCACGCCTCTTCCCGGGCCAGCAGCAGCGCCTGGAGGTTGGACTGGCTGCCGCCGCTGGTGAAGACGCCGTCGGCGCGGGGGCCGAGGCCGATCCGCTCGGCCGTCCAGTCGATCAGCCGGCGCTCGATGAGGGTGGCCCCGGCGCTCTGGTCCCAGGTGTCCAGCGAGGAGTTCACGGCGGTGAGCACCGCCTCACCGAGCAGTGCCGGGATGGCCACCGGGCAGTTCAGGTGGGCCAGGTAGCGGGGGTGGTGGAACCAGACGGCGTCGCGCAGGTAGACGTTCTCCAGCTCGTCCAGTGCGGCGCCGGCGTCGCCCAGCGGACGGTCCAGGTCCACCCGGTCGACCAGGGGGGCCAGCTCGGCCGGCGTGATCCCGGTCCCGGGGCGGTCCACCGTGGCTACTCGGCGGGCGACCCGGTCCACGCCGTCGGCGATCGTCCGGCGGTACTGCTCGACCGAGCCGCCGTGCAGCAGCTGGGCCCGCGCGGCGGTTGACGCCGGTGGCGGCGTGGTGGTCTCGACGGGGTACGTCGGCACGGTCACGGAATGTCCTTCCACGTTTTCGACGAGGGGCAGACGGAACCCTCCCCGGCGCGGCGGTGCGCCTCGGGGCAGTGCTGCCGGTCGGTTGGGGTCGTCAGTCAGGCGGTGGCGCCGGCCAGCGCCTCGGCACGCAGGTCCTCTTCGGACAGTCCACGTCGCCAGTAGCCGGCGAAGGTCACCCTCCGGCGGTCCAGACCACGCTCGTCGACGAGGTGCCGGCGCAGCGCCCGCACCACGCCGGACTCACCGGCGATCCAGGCGTACGGGGTGCCGCCGGTGGGGAACCGGGCGGCGCGAACGGAGCTGACCAGCAGGCCACTGCCGGGCGGGGTGCTGCCCCGCACGATCCACCTGATCTCGGCTTCGGCGTCGGTGGGCAGGTCGGTGATGTCGGCGGCGTCCGGCACCTCGATCCAGGCGCGGACGCGGGTGCCGGCAGGCAGCCAGGCCAGGATGCCCTCGACGGCCGGCAGCGCGGTCTCGTCGGCGGCGAGCAGCACCAGGTCCGTGCCGTCCGGCGGGCGGAAGCAGACGCTGCGGTTGTCGGGCACCGCCGGGCCGAGCAGCAACACCCGGTCGCCGGGACCGGCCAGGGACGCCCAGCGGGAGGCGGGGCCGGTGTCGCCGTGGCTGACGAAGTCGATGTCGACAGCGGTGTCAGCCGGGCGGTGCTGCCGGATGGTATACGAGCGCAGCACCGCGCGGACGTCCGCCGGCAGCGCCCGCCAGCCGCCGAACCAGTCCTCGCCCTGCTCGACCGGGACCACCGGGGCGTGCTGCCCCGGGTGCGGCAGGAACAGCGAGACGCTCTGGTCCCGGCCGCCGCCGGCGAAGTCGGCCAGTTCCGCGCCGCCGAAGGTGACCCGGATCAGCGAGGCGCCGACCCGGCGGGCCCGGACGACGTGCGCGGCGTAGAAGCGGTACTGCGAGGCGATCGGTGCGGCGGCGCTCGTACTCATGGCGTCAGCTGACCTTCTTCGCGTTCCGGATGGCGGTGGCGAGGTTCTCCAGCAGCGGCGCGGAGCCGGCGTACGAGAAGCGGGGTACCGCGTCCCACGGGCTCACCTGGTTGGCCTTGACCGCCGGCAGTTGCTGCCAGGTCGGCTTGGCGGTGAGGTCCTTGGCCTGCAACGCGGTGCTGCGGTTGTCCAGCAGGATCAAATCGGCCGGGAACTTGCCGGCGCTCTCCCAGCTCAGCGCCTCGAAGTAGTCGCCGGCTTCGAGCTTGGTGGGGATGACGATGTCGACGCCCAACTCGGCGAAGTACATCAGGTCGGTGCTGACCTTCGGATTGGAGACGTAGAAGAGGTCGGGGCTGCCGGAGCAGGCCATCACCTTGATCCCGGGGTTGGCCTTGACCGCCTGCCGGACCGCCTCGGCGGCGGCGTCGAAGCGGGCCTTTCCGTCGGTGACCTTCTTCGCGGAGAGGTCCGCGCCGAGCGATTCGGCCAGCGCCGCGTACCGCTCGATGGGCTTGGTCATCGGCACCCGGGCGGTGGTGATCGCCACACTGGGCGCCAGCGGGAGGATCTTGGCCTTGCTCTCGTCCGGCACGTACCAGAGCGCGTCCGGGTCGTACATGTGGGTGACCAGCAGTTCGGGGCGCAGCGCCGCGTACTTCTCCAGGCTGAACTCGCCCCACACGTTGCCGAGGATCTCGACGCCCTCGACGTTCAGGTCGCCGGCCTGCGGGTCGGCGGTGCCGTCGGCGCGCTTGGTCTCACCGAACACGCCCACGAGCTGCTTGTCGAGACCGAAATCGATCAGGGCCGCCGCCACTCCGGTGAAGGCCACCACGCGGGTCGGACGGGCTGCGGCCTCGACCTTCGTGCCGCGGTCGTCGGTGAACGACCAGGGGCCACTTCCGTTGCCGGCGGCGGGCTTCGCGGCGTCGTCCTTGCCGCAGGCGGCGAGCAGGGTGGCCAGCGTGGCAGCGCCACCGGCGGCCAGCAGGCCACGGCGGGAGAGGCGGCGGGCGGACAGGGCATCGGGCATGGTGTTGTCTTTCGATCAGGGGTTGGCCGGACTCGACCAGGGCAGCGGGGTTAGGTTAGCCTAACCTCGGTCATTGTCAACAGCGGTTCGCCGTGTCGCCACCACCCCGGAGCCCACGCTGGACGCCACACCCACCGTCACCCGACCGGCACCTTCCGTGCCGGTCAGGGAAACGGCGCCACCCCCGAGCCGGCGTGGCCGTCGGGCGGTCCGCGCCGCCGGCCTGGTCATCGCCGTGGCACTGCTCGCGGTGATCGTGGTGCTCAGCATCGCGGTCGGCGCGAAGGCCATGCCGCTCGCCGACGTCTGGTCCGGGTTACTGCATCGCGACGCCACCGAGTACGCCGTTGTGCACCGGATGCGCCTGCCCCGCACCCTGCTCGGGCTGCTCGCCGGCGCCGCCCTCGGTGTGGCGGGCGCGGTCATGCAGGCCCTCACCCGCAACCCGCTCGCCGACCCCGGGCTGCTCGGCATCAACGCCGGCGCGTCCGCGGCCGTCGCCACCGCCGCCTTCCTGGGCGTCACCGCCGCCGGTGGGTACGTCTGGTTCGCGCTGCTCGGCGCGGCGGCAGTGACCGCGCTCGTCTACGCCGTGGGCGGCGGACGCGGCGCCACCCCGGCCCGACTCGCGCTGGCCGGGGCGGCGCTCAACGCCACCCTCTACTCGTACGTGAGCGCGGTGATGCTGCTGGACACCGCGTCGCTGGAGCGGCTGCGTTTCTGGACGGTCGGCTCACTGGCCAGCGCGGACTCCGCGACGGTGACCCGCGTGCTGCCGTTCATCCTGGTCGGGCTGCTGGTCGCGCTCGGTGCCGCCCGCCCGCTGAACGCGCTCGCGCTCGGCGACGACGCAGCGCGAGCCCTCGGCGCTCGACCCGCACTCATCCGCGCCGCTGTGATCGTCGCGGTCACCCTGCTCTGCGGCGCGGCGACCGCCGCGTGCGGGCCGATCGTCTTCGTCGGGCTGCTGGTGCCGCACCTGGTCCGCGCCCTGACCGGCCCGGACCTGCGCTGGCTGCTTCCGTACTGCGCGGTGCTGGCGCCCGCGTTGCTGCTCGGCGCGGACGTGCTCGGCCGGGTGCTGGGCCGCCCCGGGGAACTCCAGGTCGGCATGGTGACCGCCGTGCTGGGCGGCCCGCTCTTCCTGTGGCTGGTCACCCGCCGACGGGTGGCGCAACCGTGAGCGAGCGGAGCGAGCGAACCGGCAGGCTCAGTGTTGTGGCGCGTCGCGCCAGCGCGCAGCGAAGCGGAGCGATGGCGTGACTGTTCTGCGTACTTCGTGGGGGTTGTCGTTGCGGTTCCGGGCCCGCGCGTTGGGCGTCGGGGTCGGTGCGGCGTTGCTCGCGGCCGGCTTCGGCCTGGTGGCCCTGGGCAGTGGTGACTACCCGATGGAGCCGGCGGACGTGCTGCGCACGCTGACCGGCGGCGGCAGTGTGGCGGAGCAGTTCATCGTGTTCGACCTGCGCCTGCCCCGGCTGGTCACCGCCCTGCTGGTCGGTGCGGCGTTGGCTCTCGCCGGCACGGTGTTCCAGTCGCTGGTGCGCAACCCGTTGGGCAGCCCGGACATCCTGGGCTTCACCCAGGGCGCGTCGACCGGGGCGCTGGTGGTGGTCGTTCTCGGCGGCAGCAGCCTGGCGTTGGCCGGCGCGGCGGTCGTCGGTGGTCTCGGCACCGGTCTGGTGATCTACGCGCTCGCCTGGCGACGCGGAGTGCACGGTTTCCGGCTCATCCTGGTCGGCATCGGGGTGGCCGCGATCCTGACCGGTGTCAACGGCTACCTGTTGACCCGGGCGCCCCTGATGGACGCCGCCCGCGCGGTGCTCTGGCTCACCGGCAGCCTGGACGGGCGGGGTTGGGCGAACGCCGGGCCGCTGCTCGCCGTCCTGGTCGTGCTGGCACCGCTGGTGCTCGTCGGCTGCGCCCCGGCGCTGCGGATGATGGAGCTGGGCGACGACGCGGCCAGCGCCCTGGGCGTGCCGGTACGCCGGCTGCGCCTGGTGCTGCTCGCCGCCGCCGTGCTGCTGGTCTCGTTCGCGGCGGCCGCGGCCGGGCCGGTGTCCTTCGTGGCGCTCGTCGCCCCGCACGTGGCGAAACGACTGACCCGGGCCCCGGGCCCGAACCTGCTGCCGTCGATGGCCGTCGGCGCGGCGCTGCTGGTCGGGGCCGACCTGGTGGCGCAGCGCGCGTTCGCCGGGCACCAACTGCCGGTCGGCGTGGTGACTGGCGTGATCGGCGGCGGTTACCTGGTCTGGCTGCTGGCGATGGAACGCCGGGCGGGCCGGCTGTGAACACCCGTGACGCCCTCGAAGGAGCACTTATGCGACCCGGCGATTCCCGGCTCGGCGGCACCGCGCTGACCCTCGCCTACGACCAGCGCACCATCGCCGAGAACCTGACAGTGGCGGTGCCCGACAAATCCTTCACGGTGATCATCGGACCGAACGCGTGCGGCAAGTCGACGCTGCTGCGCGCACTGTCCCGGATGCTGCGGCCCAGCGCCGGTGCGGTGCTGCTGGACGGACGGGACATTCACGACCTGCCGGCCCGCACTGTGGCCCGTACGCTCGGCCTGCTACCCCAGTCGTCGATCGCGCCGGACGGCATCAGCGTCGCCGAGCTGGTCGCCCGGGGACGCTACCCCCACCAGGGGTTGCTGCGGCAGTGGTCACGCGAGGACGAACGGGTGGTCGAGGAGTCGATGGTCGCGACCGGTGTCGACGACCTCGCCGACCGGGCGGTGGACGAGCTGTCCGGCGGGCAGCGGCAGCGAGTCTGGATCGCCATGGCGCTCGCCCAGCAGACGCCCCTGCTGCTGCTCGACGAGCCGACCACGTACCTCGACATCGCCCACCAGATCGAGATCCTGGACCTCTGCGCCCGGCTGCACGAGGAGCAGGGCCGCACCCTTGTCGCGGTGCTGCACGACCTGAACCACGCGGCCCGCTACGCCACCCACCTGATCGCCATGCGCGACGGACGCGTGGTGGCCGCCGGGGAGCCGGCGTCGGTGGTCACCGCCGACCTGGTGGCGAAGGTGTTCGGGCTGCCCTGCCGGGTGATCGACGACCCGGAGACGGGCACCCCGCTGGTAGTCCCCGCGGCCCGACGCCGCACCACCACCCTGGCCCCGGAGCCGGCGTGAGCGAGCAGAGCGGCAAGCACAGTGCCCGGCGTTTCCGTGACCCGTGGGGGGTGCCGCACCTGCGGGCCGACGACCCGCTCACGCTGGCGGCGGCGCAGGGTCGGGTGACCGCGTACGACCGGGCCTGGCAGATCGAGGTGGAACGGCACCGCGCCCGAGGCACCAGCGCGGCGTTCCTCGGCCCGGACGCGCTCGGCTGGGACCGGTTCGTCCGGCAGGTCCGGCTCGACGACACCGCACGCCGCTGCCACGCGGCGCTGGACCCGGCGACCGCCGAGTGGGTGGGCGCCTACGTGGACGGCGTCAACGCCGGTCTCGCCGCCGGGGCGGCCCGCTCACCGGAGTTCGCCGCCACCGGGCTGCGCCCGGGTCGGTGGGAGCCGTGGACACCCCTGGCGGTCTGGCTGGGCCACCACATTCTGTTCGCGGGGTTCCCCGGCAAGCTCTGGCGCGAGCACGTGGCGCAGCGGCTCGGGCCGGACGCGGTCGACCTGTTCGCCACCGACGGGCCGGCCGTGGCCGGCAGCAACGGGTGGCTGCTCGCCGCCGAGCGCACCGGCACCGGGGCCGCGCTGCTCGCCGGTGACCCGCACCGGTTCATCGAGGATCCCGGCGTCTACCAGCAGATCCGGCTGGCCTGCCCGGAGTACGACGTGGTCGGGCTGGCGGTGCCGGGTGTGCCGGGCATCGCGCACTTCGGGCACACCGGTCCGGTGGCCTGGGCGATCACCAACGCGATGGCCGACTACCAGGACGTGTACGCGGAGCGGCTGCGCCGCGACGGCTCCCGGGTGCAGGCGCTCGGCCCGGACGGCTGGCAACCGGCGCACCGCCACGTCGAGACGATCGAGGTGGCCGGGGCCGACCCGGTCGAGGTCGAGGTGGTGGAGACCGACCGTGGTCCGGTGATCGCCGGTGGGCCGGACGACGAGACGGCCGTCAGCCTGCGCTACCCGCCCCGGGTCCGGGGTGACCTCGGTTTCGCGACGCTGCCGGAGCTGTTGCGCGCCCGTACCGTTGCCGATGTGGACCACGCGCTGCGGCACTGGGTGGAGCCGGTCAACGTGGTGCAGGCGGCGGACACCGCCGGAGGGCTGCTGCACCGGGTCGCCGGGGCGGTCCCGGTACGGCACCCGGAGAACGGCCGGCGGGTGGTCCCCGGATGGGACGCCACGTACGGGTGGCAGGGCTGGCACGCGCCGATGCCCCGCGCCGAGGTGGTCGGTCGGGCGGTGATGGCCAACGAGCGCGGGCTGGCGGCGCCGCTCGGGGTGGAGTTCGCCCCACCGCACCGGGCGCATCGCATCGCCGAGCTGCTCGACGCCCGGTCGGCCTGGACGGCCGACGAGCTGGCCACTGTGCACACCGACACGTACCTGGGCGCGGCCGGGCCGCTGCTGAGCGTGCTGGAAGGTGTGACCGGGCTCGGCCCGGCCGCCGCCGCGCTGCGTGAACGGCTGCTGCGCTGGGATCGCCGGATGGCCGCCGACAGCACGGACGCGGCGACCTACGCCATCCTGCGGGCGGCTGTCGTACGCCGGTTCGCCTCCCACCCGGCGCTGGCCGCGCTGACCGAGCTGCCCGCGTACCCGGAGGTGTTCGCGCCCTGGCTGGCGCTGACGCCGCGGGTCGGTCACGCGCTGGAGCACCTGCTCGGCGCGACCCCGCTGCCCGGTGTGGACGTCACCGCGCTGGTACGCGCGGCGGCCGAGGAGGTCGGCGACGCGGCGGCCGAGCCGGCGCCCTGGGGGGACCTGCACCGGTTGGCGCCGTGGCGGGCCCTGCCCGGCCCGGACGCCGGGCCCGGCCCCCGGCTCGACGGTGACCACGACTGCGTGTTGGCCACCTCCAGCGTGCCCGGGGTGACCCACTGGTGCTTCCGGGGGCCGGCGGCGCGCTTCGTCTGGGACCTGGCCCGCCGCGCGGACAGCCGTTGGGTGGTCCCCCTGGGCGCCTGCGGGGTGCCCGGTGACCCGCACCACGACGACCAGAGCCCCGCCTGGCTGGCCGGGGACCTGCTACCGGTGGTGACGGACTGGGACCGCCTCGTTGAGGAGCCGAGTGAACACTGATCAGCAGCTCTACCGCGGCGACGTCACCGGGTTCGGGGTGGTCACCATCCGCGCCGTGCGACCGGACCAGGACATCGACCTGTTGCACGGGTGGGTCACCCAGGATCGGGCTAGGTTCTGGGGGATGCGGGAGGCGAGCCGCGAACGGGTGCGTGAGATCTACGCGTACCTGGACTCGCTGAGCACCCATCACGCGTACCTGGTGCACCGTGACGGCGTGCCGGTCGCGCTGGCCCAGACCTACCAGCCCGAGGCCGACCCGGTCGGCGAGTGCTACCACGTACGCCCCGGTGACATCGGCGTCCACCTGCTCATCGGGCCACCGGTGACGGCCGAGCGGGGGTTCACCGGTGCGCTGTTCGGCGCGATCCTCGACTTCGTCCTCGCCGATCCGCGGCGGCTGCGGGTTCTGATGGAGCCCGACGCCCGCAACGCCCGGGCCGTCGACCGGTTGCTGCGCACCGGGTTTCGGCTCGGGCCGCTGATCGACCTGCCGGAGAAGCGGGCCCGCCTGCTCTTCCTCGACCGACAGGCGACGACGGGCTGACGGCCGGCACGGCACCGAGCGCCAACGGCTGACGCTTGGCACGGCGCCGGCCGCCGCCGGGGTACGGGAGGCACCCCGGCGGCGGCCGGGCCCAGTGGCGTCAGCGCAGGCCGAACGCCCGGGTGATGTGCTGGCTCACTGTGTTGCCGGCGGTGTCCCGCGCGGTGGTGCGCAGGCTCACGAAGCTGGCCTTCGCGGGTGCGGCCAACGAGGTACGCCAGCCGTCGCCGTGCCGGGTCAGCCGCTGCTTCTGCCAGGTCGCCCCGTCGTCGTAGGACACCTCGACGCTCACCGCGCCGATCGTGCCGGTGACGTCGGGCAGGTGGGAGGCGACAACTGTCAGCGGTGCCCGCCGCGACGCCTTGCCGGCGGAGTCGATGGCCACCTGGTAGTCCAGCTGGATCATCGGCAGCACCTCGGTCGACTCCTCCCCGGTGACCGCCGAGTGGAAGCCCCACTCGGTGCGGGTCTGCCGGGAGTACGGGTTGGTCCAGGCGGCCCGGTCGTTCTCCACCACCAGCCGGTACGGCAGACGCTGAGACGCCAGCCCGGAGACCTGGAGGTACTCGGCGTTACCCCAGTCCAGCTCCCGGTCACCCTGGTAGAGCGTGGTCCGGTTGACCATGTCGTAGTTCGCGTACGCCTCACCGATGTGGCCGCCCCCGTCGCCCCACCCGGGCGCGGGCAGGTAGACAGTGTCCAGGTACCGGACCGGCACGTAGTTGCCGCCCATCCGGGGTCGCTGGATCGGCCCGAACCAGGTGACGGCGCTCGGCTTGCCAGCCGGGTACGTGGTCACCGCCATCAGGTGCTGACCGGTCTCGCCGGCGATGAACGCGTCGTCGATCCACCGCTGGTCGGCGCTCACCCAGTCGGTGCGCCGGCCCTGGGCCTGGGCCGGCTCCTGGTTGCTCGACGCCCAGCCGCGCCAGACGTCGGTGCGGAACTCCAGCGCCTTGCCCTGCCGGTAGTTGCGGAACTCCACGTCGACCCGGGCCAACTGCCGCTTCGTGGGCCGGTAGGTGGGGTCGGCCGGCACCGTGCCGGTCCAGTGGTGCGCCACGTCGTACAGGTAGCTGGTCTCCGGGTGCGACTCGACGGTGAGCCGCACCGCGCCGCGCTCCAGCGCGGCGATGAGCTGCCCACCCTCGTCGGCGCCGAGGGTCGCCACCGTCACCGGGGCCGGGCTCTCCGGGCTCCACGCCGCCTCGTCCCACGGCTGGAGCCGACCGACGCCGTCGTTCACCACGAGCAGCAGCTTCGCCCCGGCCGCCGCGGCGGCCTGCGCCTGGGTGGCGATGTCCACGCTGTCACTGCGCCGCACCACCACGGCCCGGTCCCGGACCGGCCGCTTGGCCAGCCCCGCCGCCGACGCGTCGGCGACGTAGACCGCGTCCAGTTGGCGACGACCGGCCGGCAACGCCGGGGTCGCCCGCTTCACCAGCAGATCGTCGTACGAGTGTCCGCCCGCCGAGACGGTCAGGGCCGGCTGCTCCAGCCGCCACCGGGCGCCGAACTCGAACTCGCCGTCGGTCACCGGACGGCTCGTCGGCAACGCCCACATGCTGTCGTACGAGTCGTCGGGCAGCACCTGACTCTCGGTGAGACCGTTCTTGGTGGACCGGTGGATGTCCATCCGCAACGCGCTGGCGGTGGCCTCCTGCGGCACCCGGGCCTGCACCTGTCGGGCGGCCCGCGCGTCCAGTGTGACGGTGCGGTCGCGGTCCAGGTTCACGTCGGTGAAGCTGAGCATCGCCATGCCCTTGGAGTGCGGCCCGTGGGCGCCGCGCACGTCCGCGGAGATCCAACCGTTCCAGCTCGCCACCGGCAGCCGCAGCGTGGCGGTGCCGCTCTCGGGCAGGTCCACCGCGGTGAACAGGGTGTCGGTGGTGAGGATGACCTTGCCGACGAGCGGCTTGCCGTCCCGGTCCTTGGCGACCAGCGTCAGGTTCTGCCGCTGACCCTCCTTGCCGGCGCCGATCAGGGTGCGGCCGCGCACCGCACCGGCGTCGTCGGTGGCGACGATCATGCCGCTGACCTGCTTCTCCACCGGCAGTTTGTCGTACGCGGCGGTCACCGTCACGGTGGCGGTGCCACCCGCCGGGACGGTAACCCGGTCGGCGGAGAGCGCGAACAGGCCGGCCGGCGCGGTGGCCGCGTCGAGGGCCAGCTTCAGCGCCACCGGCGTGCTGCCGACGTTGGTGTAGGTGACCGTACGGTCGACGGTCGTGCCCGGCTGCTGCGGCCACGCCTGGAAGCCGGAGTAGGCGCTCGGGGTGGCGAAGACGGTGGCGTGCGCGGCGGCGACCGCGTCGACCCGGCCGGCACCCGCCTGGTACGGGGTGTACTCGGGGGTGGCCTTGACCGTGCTGACCAGCGCTTCCTTGATCCGCTGACCGGTCCAGTCCGGGTGCGCGGCGGCGACCAGCGCGGCCGTGCCAGCCACGTGCGGGGTGGCCATCGAGGTGCCGCTCATCAGCGTGTAGTCGCCGGAGCCGCCCCGCACGAAGTGGGAGCGGGCCGCCAGGATGTCCACGCCCGGGGCGGTGATCTCGGGCTTGAGCCCGCCGTCGCCGGCACGCGGCCCCTGGCTGGAGAAGTCGGCGAGGTGGTCGGTGTTGTCGACGGCGCCCACGGTGAGCGCGGAGTTGGCGGCACCCGGGCTGCCGATGCTGGCCGGGCCACTGTTGCCGGCGGCGATCACGAAGAGGGCGCCGGTCTCGGCGCTGAGTCGCTCGACCGCCTGGCTCATCGGGTCGCTGCCGTCGGTGGCCTCACCGCCCAGGCTCATGCTGACCACCCGGGCCTTCTGCTCGCGGGCCGCCCACTCCATGCCGGCGATGATCCACGAGTTCTGTCCGCTGCCCTCGCTGTTGAGCACCTTGCCGATGTGCAGCCGGGCGCCGGGGGCAACTCCCCGCTCGGCGCCACCGGACGCGGCGCCGGTGCCGGCGATCGTCGAGGCGACGTGCGTGCCGTGGCCCTTGTAGTCGAGGATGTCGGGCTCCTCGGGCACGAAGCTGCTGGACTCGGCGATCTGGCCGACGAGGTCCGGGTGTTCGGCGTCCGCACCGGAGTCGAGCACCGCGACGTCGACACCGCTGGCGGTGTTGCCCTCGGCCCACAGCTTCGGCGCGCCGATCTGCGCGGTGGACTCGGCCAGGTCCGCGTGCACCCGGCCGTCCAGCCAGACCTTCGCGATGCCGTTGGCCAGGGTCGGGGCGGCACCCGTACGCCGGGTCGAACCGGCGGTGAGCGCGGTCCAGAACCGGTCGGCGGCGGTGCGCTGGCGGGTCAGCGCCGCGCCCTGCACGCTGTCCAACTGTCGGACCAGTTCGGCGCCGTCCACCGCGGGACGGGTGCGGTTGCGGGCCGCCGCGTCGGTCATCGTCACGATCAGCGGAAGCGCGTCGGTGTGCGCGTCGTCGTAGCCGTCGGCGATGAGGTCGGTGACGTTGAACAGTTGCCGGTCCAGCACCCCGCTGGTCACATACGACAGGGCCACGTCCGGGTAGACGTAGGTGTCGCCGTCGCGCACGGTGCGGTGGAAGCTCGGGGTGCTGCCGTCCGGCCGGCGCACTGTCGACACCGTGCTGCCGTCCGCCGCAGTGGTGACAGTGACCGTGTCACCGGTGATCAGGGTGACGGTGGACGCGCGTCCGGCGGCGGCCGGGGGTTGGCCCGCCGGGCGGCCGGGATTGTTCGGCGGGGCGGCGGCCGCTCCCGCGCCGGGTGGGGTGAACCCGGCCGCCAGGGTGAGGGCGGCACCGAGGGCGATCAGCCCGGATCGGCGGCGCCGGTGAGACAGAGTCACGATGACCTCTTTGTGTCGAGAAGTGGTACGCACCACAGCATCGACGTAAAGCCCACCCCCACCGCGCCCCGCACCCCGACGCGTTTACGCCATGGCGCAACCCCGCCACGCGTGCCCGACGTTGCGTCCCACCACCCGCGTCGATCTTGCACTTACGGTCACCGATGTGCCCCGATTCGCGACCTTCGTCGGGACAGAAAACGCAAGATCGCGGCTGGGGGGGGCTTCGGGGGCTAGAGGGAGGAGCGGGTCAGCTTGGCGAGGGCGTCGAGTTGGGTGGGGTCGGAGAGGGCGGAGCCGACGGCCACCACGCGTACGCCCGCTTGCAGGAACGCGCCCGCGTTGCCCGCGTCGAGGCCGCCGGTGGCGACGAAGCGCAACTGCGGCAGCGGGCCGGCCACGGCCTTGAACCAGGCCGGGCCGAGGGAGATCGCGGGGAACGCCTTGAGCCAGGTGAGGCCGTGCCGCAACGCCTGCTGGGCCTCGGTGGGGGTGGCCACGCCGGGCAGGTGCGGCAGGCCACGCGCGGCGGCGGCGTCGGCGACCGCGAGGTCCAGGCCGGGCGCGACGGTGAACCGGGCGCCCGCGTCGGCCGCCGCGGCGACCTGTTCGACGTCGAGCACGGTGCCGGCACCGACGATCCGGTCGCGCTCGGCCCCCGCCTCGACGGCGGCCCGCAGCGCCGGCACCGCGTCGGCGGTGGCCACCGGAACCTCCACCACGTCGATGCCGAGATTCCAGGCACGCTCGGCGAGCCGAACGGTCTCGGCGACCGGCAGGCCGCGCAGGATCGCCATCACCCGGGCGCCGCCGAAGATGTGGTCGAAGTCCGGTGTGGTCATGGTGCACTCCATCCGAGGTCGCGTTGGGACTGTTGCTGCTGGTCGGGTCGCCACCCGGCGGCCCGACTCAGGTCGTCGCCGCCAGGTCGGTCAGGTCCAGCGGGGACCAGGCGTCGGCGGGGGCGTCGACGAGTTTCTCGAACCAGGCCCACGGCGGGACCGGGGCGTTGTCGCCGCTGCTGGTCAACGCCTGGGCCGCGACGAGGTGACCGAGGCGCAACCGCCGCGTTGGGTCGAGGTCGCGCAGCAGCCCGGCCAGGTAGCCGGCGGCGAAGGCGTCTCCGGCGCCGACCGGCTCCACCACCGTCACCCGGGGCGCGGGCACGAAGACCGGTTCGGCGTCGCGGACCAGCGCGGTGGCGCCCACCGCGCCGTCCTTGACCACCACCGTCTCCGGGTCGGGCAACAGCTCGCGTACGGCCGTCGGGTCGGTGGTGCCCCAGAGGGTCTCCGCCTCGTCCTGCCCAACGAAGACGAGGTCGCAGCGGTTGGCGAGGTCGCGCAGCACCGGCGCGGCCTGCTCGGCGGACCACAGCCGGGCCCGGTGGTTGACGTCGAAACTGACCAGCGACCCCCCCAGCGGCCGGTCGGTCACCGCGTGCTCGACCAGCGCGCGGCAGGAGGCGGACAGCGCCGGGGTGATTCCGGACAGGTGCAGCACCCGGGCACCGGCCAGCGCCGGGTCGGCCAGCGTGGCGGGGTCCATCCGGGCGGCCGCCGACCCGGCCCGGTAGTAGTGCACGGCGGTCCCCTCCGGGCCGGGGTCCTTGACGTACAGGCCGGTGGGGGCGGTCGGGTCCACGCACACCTGGTCGACGCGGACGCCGGCGGCGGCAACGTGTCGGATGACGGCCCGACCGAAGGGGTCGTCGCCGACCCGGCTCACCCAACTCGTCCGGTGTCCCAGGCGGGCCAGGTAACCGGCCACGTTGGACTCGGCGCCACCGACCGACACGGCGACCCGCTCGGCGTGCTCCAACGGCTCACCCGGCGCGGGGCAGAGCACCACCATCGTCTCCCCCACCGCGGCCACCTCGACCGATGGAAGGCCGGCCGGGACGCTCGCCTGGTCCGGTCGGGAGTCGGTCGGCATCGGGCACACGTCCTCGCGGCGGGGGTCCTGGGCGTCGCCGAGCCTAGGTGTCCCGCGCGGGACGGGCAACCCGTCGTACGTCACACCTCCACGCTCAGGGCAACGTCAGCCCGTACGCGGCCAGCACCTCCGCGATCGGCTGGTAGTAGGTGGTGCCGCCGGCGGTGCAGTTACCGGTGCCGCCGGAGAGGATGCCGAGGATGGTGCCGGTGGAGGCCACGTAGAGCGGGCCGCCACTGTCCCCCGGCTCGGCGCAGATGTTGGTGCGGATCAGGCCGTAGATCACGCCGGTGGCGTAGTTGACGGTCTGGTTGAGACCGGTGACGGTGCCGCAGCGCACCCCGGTGGTGCTGCCGCTGCGGCACACGGCCTGACCGATGTACGCGTTGCCGGGGCCGTTGATGGTCAGCAGGCCGGGATAGGTGTAGACAGCGCTCGGGTGGGCGATCCGCCCGGTGTAGCGGATCAGCCCGTAGTCGTTCGTGGGGTAGCTGGTGGCGGTGCGGGTGCCGAGCACGGTGGTCTGGGCGCTGTCGGTGTACCAGGTGGTGGCGGCGGCGGTGCAGTGCCCGGCGGTGATCACGTAGTAGGTGCTGCCGCTGCGCGCGTTCGCGCCGAGCGAGCAGCGCGCGCCACCGCCGCCGTAGATGCCCTGTCCGCCTGCGATCAGGGGGCGCAACGTTCCGGGTTCGCGGCGCAGCAGCACGCCGGCCCGGTCGGTCACCGCCCGCAGTGCGGCCAGCTCGCTGGGGGCCACGTTGTCGTCGACGGTGAGGGTCATCCGGCCGGTGGCGGGGTCGAGTCCCCAGGCGGTGCCCGGGGTGCGTACCCCGGTCAGCGTGGCCGCCGTGTCGGCGGCGGGCGCGGCGGCCCGGTCGGGGACGGCGGCCTGCGCCGCGCCGGGCGCGACGAGCAGCAGGATGGTCAGGACGAGGGCGGCCAGCGGGGAGCGGCGCATCCGAACCTCCGAAGAGATCGAGATTTATGGATGCGGACAAGCATCGCCCGGCGTCCGACGCCGTGGCAACCTCCGGTCGTCCCCTTCCCCGACCGGCGGGAATCGCCGATCCGGGGACGGCCCGTGTCGGGGCCGCCGATAATTCCCCGGGAGACGCGGCGGGAGGCCAGGCATGACCACCAAAGGGAATGCGGCGCTGGTACGCCGGCTGGACCAGTCGACCCGGGCAACACTGCTGGAGTTGCTCTTCGACGTGGTCTTCGTGGCCGCACTCGCACTGACATCGAAACTGTTGTCCGAAGAGCTTTCCTGGTCCGGCGGCGCCAAGCTGCTGCTGATGCTGACCGCCGTCTGGTGGACGTGGTCGGTCACCACGACCACTACCGAGTTCTACGATCCGCAGCAACGCCCGATCCAGGCCATCCTGATGATCGCCATGGTCGGGTCGGTGGCGATGGCGGCATCGCTGCCGATGGTCAGCATCGGGCACCTGCTGCTCTTCGTGATCTCGTACGTCGGCAACCACGTGATTCGCTGCATCATCCTGGTCACCGCCCTGCACCGGCAGGGGCACCGGACGGCCAGGGAGCGGGCCACCCGGTTTCTCTCCTGGTTCACGGTGTCCGGCGTCTTCTGGGTCCTCGGCGCGCTGTCGGAAACCCCGAACTGGGGGCTCTGGACGATCGCCATAACGATCGACCTGGTCGGCGGGGCGACCCGCTACCCCACACCCCGGCTGGGCCGGGTGCCGCTCGCGCAGTACGGGCGGACCACCGAGCACCTGGGCGAGCGGTACCAACAGTTCATCATCCTGGCCCTCGGCGACATCATCCTGTTGCCGACGCTGCAGGTCAGCCGGGGCCACCTCGACCACCTCCGGCTCGCCTCCCTGCTCTGCGCCTTTGCCACCATGCTGCTGCTCTGGCAGATCTACGTCTTCCGCGCCGGCGAGTTGTTGGTGGCGGCCGGGTCCCACGGGAGCCGGGCCACGCGACTGGCCCCGTTCACCCATCTGGTCCTGCTGGCCGGCGTGGCCTGCACCGCCGCCGCCTTCGACCTGGTCGTCACCAGGCCGACCGGAACGACGCCGGTACCGTGGCTCGTCCTGATCATCATCGGCCCCACGCTGTTCGTGGTCGGCCGCGTCCTCTTCACCATGGCGGTGTCGTGGGTCCTGCCGTGGCGGCGAGTTGCCTGGCAGCTCCTACCACTGCTGGTGCTGCCGTGGGCCGGTGGTTGGCCGCCGGTGCTGGTAGCCACGATCGTTGCGCTCGGGTTGGCCGGTCACATCCTGTTTCCCGGAGCAGCCCGGGAGACCACGCCGGGCCTGCAGCTGCGGCAACCCGCCGACTGACCCGCCACGCTCAGCCAGAGTGTCGACCGGCGCTCGCCGTGGCAATCTACGGCCGCCCTTGCCCGACGGGCGGGAATCGCCGATCCGGGGACGGGCCGCGCTGGCGCCGCCGATAATCCTCGGAGACACGGCGGGAGGCCGGGCATGACCACCGGAGGCACCGCGGCGCTGGTACGCCGGCCGGACGGTTCGACCCGGGCCACGCTGCTGGAGTTGCTCTTCGACGTGGTCTTCGTGGCTTCGCTCGCGCTGACCTCGACCCTGCTCGCGCAACGCCACAACTGGTCCGGCGCCGCGATGGTCCTGCTGATGCTGACCGCGATCTGGTGGACCTGGTCGGTCACCTCCACCACCACCGAGTTCTACGACCCGCAGCAGCGCCCCATCCAGACCATCCTCATGGCGGCCATGGTCGGCTCGGTCGGGATGGCGGCATCGCTGCCGATGGTCTCCGACGGGCACGCGATGGTCTTCGCGATCTCCTACGTCGCCACGCACGTGATCCGCGGCATCATCCTGGTCACGACCTTGTACCGGCAGCGACATCGGGCGGCCATGGTCCGGGCCACCCGGTTCTTCTTCTGGTTCGTGGTGTCCGGCATCTTCTGGATCACCGGCGCGGTGTCCGGCACGGTGAACTGGACCCTCTGGACCATCGCCATCGCGATCGACCTGCTCTCCGCGGCGGCCCGCTACCCCACGCCCTGGCTGGGCCGAGTGCCCTTCGAGCAGTACGAGCGGACCACCGCGCATCTGGGCGAGCGGTACCAGCAGTTCATCATCCTGGCCCTCGGCGACATCATCCTGGTGCCCACTTTGCAGGTCAGCCGGGGCCCGCTGGCCGGGCTCCGGGTCGCCGCGCTGTTCTGCGCGTTCGCCATCATGTTGCTGCTCTGGCAGGTCTACGTCTTCCGGGCCGGCGAGCTGCTGGAGGCTGGGGCCGGGCCGAAGTCGGGCCGGCCGGCGCGGGTGGCTCCGTACACCCATCTGGTGATGCTGGCCGGGGTGGTCGCCACGGCGGCCTCGTTCGACCTGGTCGTGACCCGGCCGACCGGCACCACACCGGTGGCGTGGCTCTTACTGATCCTGGGCGGCCCGGCGCTGTTCGTGATCGGCCGCGCCCTGTTCACAGTGCTGGTGTCCATGCTCGTGCCGTGGCGGCGAATGCTCTGCCTCCCCCTGCCGCTGCTGACGCTGCCGTGGGCTGGCCGCTGGCCGCCGCTGCTGGTCACCGCAGTCGTGGCGCTCACGCTGGCGGCGCACATCGTGATTCCCGGAGCGGCCCGGGAGACCACACCGGGCCTGCGGATGCGGCAATCCGACGACTGACCCCGACGCTCAGCCGAAGTGTCGACCGGCCCACTCGGCGAGGTCCCGGGCGCACGCGTCCACCGACTCCTGCCAGGTCCGGGCCGCGCCCTCCCCCGCCTCGTCGCTGACCTGCTTGACCAGCCGGCACGGCACGCCGGCCTGCGCGGCGGCCCAGGCCACCGCGTACCCCTCCATGTCGACCAGGTCGGCCCGCTGCGCCAACCGGTCCCGCTCCGCGTCGTCGGCCACGAAGGTGTCACCGGTGGCCAGCACCGCGCCCTCGGCGGCCAGCGACAGCGGCGCCCCGTAGGTCTCGCCGGTGAGCGTGCGCAGCAGGTCGGTGTCCAGGTCGTGCTGGAGCACTGTGGCGACCTCGTGGATGCCGGCCCACCCGGGGCGCAACGCGCCGGCCGTGCCCAGGTTGAGCAGCAGGGTGGGACGCGGCCCGGCGGCCAGCACCGCGGCCACCGCGCTGGCGGCGTTCACCTTGCCCATGCCGGTGAGCAGGACCGGCAGCTCGGGCGGCAGGTAGCGGGCCTCCTCCCCCACCGCAAGAACCACCAACGGACGATCGGCGCGGACCGTACCTCGAAGATTCACCGGAGCATCGTACGAGCCGACCGATGGGCCGCCGACGTCAGTCGTCGGTGAAGCGGTACAGCACGAAGTCCTTCTCCGCGCCACAGACGATCATGTGGGTGTTCCACGAGCAGGACGAGCTACGCACGTCCTTCAGCTCACCCAACTCGTCGACCTCCCCGGACTCGGCCCACACGCCGGCCAGCACCCGGTTGTCAGCGACCACGCTGGGCGCCTTGGCGAAGACCAGCAGGTTGCCCGCGTCGAGGCGGACCGCCACCCCGCCCCGGTCCCGCAGCACCGGCTTGCCGGCGGCGTCGAAGACCGTGACGGTCGGCTCCGGGAACTCCCGCTGGGCGAGCACCTGCTCACCCAGGGCAACCAGGCCGGTCACGCCCGGCGCCGCCCAGCTGGTCATGCTCTCGCCCTCGGTGGCCGCCACCACCTCGGTGCGGGCGACGTCATTGTCCGGCACCTGCAACAGGCAGGCCCGCCGCTCACCGCAGGCCACCAGCTCTTTCGGGCGGTACGCGTCGTTCCCGGACCGGTGCAGCACCACCGGTTCGGCGTCGGAACCCAGGTCGTACGCGAGCAACTGGTAACCACCCTCGTTGGCGGCCACGTACAGGCGGTCCTCGTGGGCGACCACCAGGTCGTCGAGGTCGGCGACGCTGCCCCACTGGCGCAGCACCGCGCCGGAGGCCATGTCGAGCAGCCGCACCGACCGGTCCGCACCCACCTGGACGAGTCGCCGCCCCTTGCTCGTCCACGGGTTGCGGGGCGTGCCGTCGAGGAAGGCCGGCCCGCCCGCCGCCGCGTCGGTGCCGACCGGCCGGACCACGGTACGGCCACCGGAGTACTGGCCGCGGGGGTTGGGCTCGGTCCACTTCGCCGAACCGTTGGTCAGGCGTAGGCCGACCAGTTCGTCAGCGGCCCGGTCCACCAGCACCGCCGTGTCGTCGGCGAAGTAGACGTCGTCGTCACCACGCAGTACGCGCTGCCAGCGCTGCTCGCCGGTACGACCGTCGAGGACGGCCAGCCGTCGGGGGGTGCTGTCGCCGGGCGCGTCGGCGAGGACCGCGACCGCCCCGGGGACGGCGATGATCGCCTTCCAGTCGTCGGCGCGCACGTCGGTCTGCTTGCGCCACACCTCGCGGCCGTCGCCCGCGTCGACGGCCACCACCTCCAACCGGTCGTCCGGCAGCGGGAAAGCGAGGTAGGCCCGGTCGTCGAGCACCGCCGTCCACATGTCGACCGGCCGCTCGGCGCCGGCCGACGGCCGGGACAGCTCGTGCAGCGAGGAGAACTCCAGATCCGGGTAGCGGTCCCGGGTCAGGTAGAGCGTCGCCGCGGTGGCCACCCCAGCCAGGGCCAGCACCGCGCCGAGCACCACCCAGCGCGCCCGCCGCCAGCGGGTCGCGCCGCCCGGCGGGGTCGGGGTGGCGCCGGCCAGTCCCGGCCCGGGCGGCGGGCCCGCCGGCGGGGTCGCCCCCGGCCAGGGCTGCGACGGTACGACCGGCGCGGGCGCTCCGGCCGGGGCGGGCGGGCTCACCGGAGCCGGCGCGGGTGGTGCGAGCGGCGCTCCCGCGTACGCCGGGGCGGGCAGCGCCTTCCGCAGCGGAAGGTCGGTCAGGGCGCCCTCGGCCACCGGCAACTCCGGCTGGTCGAGCACCGTCGGCGCGATCCCCAGCTCGGCGTGCAGCATGCGGGCCACCAGCGGGATCCGTGACGACCCTCCCACGAGGAACAGCCCGGCGAGTTGATCGGGGCTGAGGCCGGCGGCGGCGATCACCTCCCGGGCCCGCTGCACGGCCCGGCTCAGCAGCGGCGTGGCCACCCGTTCGACGTCCGCCCGGGTCAGCTGGATCGTCTCGGCCACCCCCGGCACCGCGACCGGGGCGGTCGAAGACCGGGACAGGGTCTCCTTCGCGCCTCGTACCTCGTCCCAGAGCCGGACCTGGTCGCGGCGCTGCGCCGGATCCGCCGGCCCTGTGAGCCGGGCCCACTGCGCGGCGTGCCGCTCACCGACCAGCTCGCCGACTCGCCGCACCAGCGCGGCGTCGAGGTCCAGGCCGCCCAGGTCGGGCAGGCCACCGTCGGCGACCACGCTGAAGCCGGAGTCACCCCAGGGGTCCGCGCCCTCGTTGCGCAGCACCGCGACGTCGAGCGTTCCGCCACCGAAGTCGAACACCGCGATCGCCCCGCCGACCGGCACCGGACGGTGCAGCACCTGTGTGTAGTAGCGGGCGGCGGCCACCGGTTCCCGCAGCAGCCGGGTGCCGGGCGGTGTCGGCCCGGCGAGGGTGTGCTCGGCCGCCTGCGGCCAGCCCGCCCGCAGCAGCGCGTCGGCGAGGACCTGCCGCCGCGTCGCGTCCCAGGCGGCCGGGCAGGTGACCACGGCCGGGGGCAGGAAACCCACAGCGCCCACCGCGGCCCGGGCGACCGCCGCCAGCACCGCGGCGAGCAGGTCGGCCGGCGGGTACGCACGGTCGCCGAGCCGCACTGTCGGCTCGTCCACCCGACGCTTCGGGTTCGCCTCGAACCGGGCCGGATCGGCCTGCGCCAACCGTCGGGCGTCCCAACCGGTGTGCAGGGTGCCGTCCGGGTCGGCGTAGACGGCGGACGGACTGAGGGGTTGACCGTCCATCAGCAGCGGACGGGTCCGCCCGTCCGGCCAGCGCAGCACCGCGACTGTGTTGGACGTACCGAGGTCGACGCCGAGAGCGAAACCCTCGTGCTGGCCTGCCATTGACCGATACCTCCGCCGCGACGAGGGGAACTCGACCCCGCATCGTACGCAGGCCCCGCCGCACTGCTGATCACTCGGTCCGGGGTGGTCGGTGACGCCCGTTCAGTGGGTGGAGTGGACGCCCACCACCTCGTCCTCGCTGGTCTCCCCGGTCAGCTGGAAGCCGAGCTTCAGGTAAAACCGCTCCGGGCCGTCCGGCCCCGGCTTCCACGTCGTGTAGACGCGGTCGTGCCCCCGTCGGCGGGCCTCGTCGCGGACGGCCTGCACGGCGAAGCGGCCGTACCCCCGGCCCTGGTGCTCGGCGGCGATGTTCAGCCGCCACAGCCCCGAGCGCCTGTCGTCCGGCTGGGCCGGATCCCACACGATGTCGAAGAAGCCCATCAGGAAGCCGACAATCTCGTCATCCTCGACGATCAGACGCGGCCACGCGATACCGGGCTGCACGTACGCCTCGGCGAGGGACCAGGCGACCGGAGACGAGAACTTCTCCTGGTCGGGCCGCACGCTCACCCGGCACGCGGCCTCCACATTGTCTTGAGTGACTTTCACCAGTAGCGGCACGCCGGCCACCCTACCCAGCGGGGCCGCGTAACAGGCCGTCGAGCAGCCCGCGCAGGCCGAACTGGAACCAGGTGTCCAGGGCGGTGTCGGGTCTGGTCTGCCCGGCGGCGGCCAGCCACTGTCGTTCCCGGGTACGGCCGGTCCGCTCCAGCCGGGTGCGGGTCGCCGACCACCAGGCGTGGTAGGTGGTGTCGGCGGGGTCACACGGGATGAGCAGGGCCATGCCCTGGACGTAGCCGCTGAGTGCCAGGTAGGCGCGGAACGCCTCGGCCGGGTCGTATCCGGCGCTGGTGAACGCCGCCACCACCCGGTCGACCATGGCGAGTACCGCCGGCCCGGTCGGCGGCCGGTCCGTGGCGAGGACGGCCAGCAGCCAGGGGTGGCGGCGGTACATCGCCCACTCGTCCCCGGCCAGCCGTTCGAGCCGTTGGCGCGGATCACCCGGCGGTGACGCGGTGCCCGGCGGGCGGGTGGCGGTGATCTGCTCGGCCATCGCGGCGAGAAGGTCAGCCCGGTTCCGGACGTGCCGGTACAGGGCGTGGGCGGGCATGCCGGAGCGTTGGGCGAGGACCCGCATGGAGACGGCGTCCAGGCCGCCGGCGTCCGCCAGCTCGACCGCGAGGGTGACCAATCGGTGGCGCGGGTCGCCGCCGGTCGGCGTGGGCAGGTCCGGTAGCCGACGCGGGGTGCTGGTGGGGCCGTGCTCGCGACGCCTGCGGTACGCGCGGGCCTGGCAGCGCCGGGAGCAGTAGCGGCGCGGGCGCCCCCGGGCGGCACCGACGGGCAGCTCCGCGTCGCACTCGACACACCGGACATCGAGCACGGCGCCTCCAGCTCCGTCACGGCACTCCGTGTGGCGAAAGTACTGCACGTCGTCCCGTCGGCGGCAGTCGTCGCCTCCTCGACGTGGGGCTAGAGACGAGCAGCCGGGGTGTCCCGGTCGGTCTGTGCGGCGCGGAGTAGCCGGAGCTGACCGATCTCCGCGACGTTCTTCATCAGCTCGGCGTTGACCCAACCGATCGTGTGCGTGACGGTGTGGTCGGTCCCGTCCGGCCAGGGGAACGTCGCGGCGCGGTCGAGGTCGCGGTCGCCGAGCTGGTCGAGAAGGCCCAGCCATTCGGTGCGCAGGTCACGCAGCCAGGCGACACTCGGCTCGCCCGCCCCCGGCCAGGCAACGGCAGTGCGTTGCCGAGCTGGTTCGCCCCGGAGGTGGTCCATTGCCACGGTCCACCACCAGCCGACGTGCCAGGTGAGCCAGGCGATCGTCGGCACCGGGACCGGGTCGGGTTCGGTGTCGGCCCAGTCCGGGGTCCAGGTGCCGTCCGCGCCCTGCCGCACCGACCAGCAGTGGGTGGCCGGCTCCCAGAGGAAGTCGGCGGGATCGAGTCGCTCAAGGTGGTACTCGAACAGCGACCACGTCAGGTCGAACTGCCAGCGCAGGAGGGACGGTACGGACATTCGATGATTCTGTCGCGATTCAGCACTTCCGTCGAGCGCAATTCCCATCCCGACCGCCGCCATCAGCGTCTCGACCAGCGAGTTTATGATCCACGTTAGATCAACATCTGCGGCTGCACTGCGAGGCATGGCCGACGCGCGCGAATGTGAAGCAGCCGAATATCATGATGTCGAAGCGCCGCCGAATGGCTCTGCCCAGATCTGCAAATCCCTCAACGCCGGTGGGAGCTGCTGCTCGTGAAGCCAACTCTGCTCATCTTCATCCACGGCATCGCCAGCGGCCCGCAGGCGTGGGACATCCTGATCGAGCTCCTCAAGGCAGATGAGAAAGTCGCAGGCAGGGTCGATTACCAAACTTTTGAATACGAGACGCGTCTCATCGGAAATCGATTCCTCACTAGAACTCCGACATATCGGACCGTCGCCGATAAACTGCGCACTCGATTCCTCCGATACCGGGAGGAATACGAGCAGATCATCTTCGTGACCCACAGTCAGGGCGGGCTGGTCCTCCAGACCTTCCTGTCGCGGATGTTGGCCGGCGGTGAGGCGGAGAAGCTGACGGTCATCAAGAAGATGGTGCTGATCGCATGCCCCAACGGTGGATCGGGCATCTTCCTGACTCCACGTCGAAGCGTGGGGTGGCTCTTCCCGCACGCTCAAGAGCGCAGGCTGCGTCCGCTCGACGAGGAGATCGCGGACATCCACCGGCACGTGGTGTCCCAGGTGGACAAGGCCGATCGGGTGTCACCCAACTCCTGCCCCATCCCGCTCATCGCGTTTGCCGCTGAGAGCGACGGCATCGTGCTCCGAGCGTCGGCATACGGGCACTTCCGCTCGCACGGCATCCTCCCCGGCTCGCACAAGACAGTGATCCGACCATCCTCGCCAACGGACCCGGGTTACCTGGACCTGCGGAACGAAATTCTCGGGGCAGTGAGACCAGCGGCCAGCGCCCGCCCGGCGACGCCGTCCTCACCCGCGCCACTGCGACCGGCCTCGACCGGCGGTCGCACGGCGCTGCACAACCTGCCGCGGATGACGACCAGCCGCCTCATCGGCCGAGACTCCGAACTGGCCTACCTACGGACCTTCCTCGGCCAGCGCACCGGGGAGATCCTCCTGATCGAGGGCACGGCCGGCGCCGGCAAGACAACGCTCGCTCTGCACATCTCGCACGAGATGCTGCACAGCAACCAGTACGACACCATCATCTGGCTGTCTGCCCGCACCACGATCCTGCAGACCAGCGGCGAGGTCCCCACCGCGACGAGCACCTCCGACCTGGCCGACCTCACGACCACCATCGCGATCACACTCGATCGACGGGACCTGCTTCGGCTACCGCCGCCGCAGCGTGCGATCGGCGTCGTCGCGGCCCTGGCGGAGATGTCCTGCCTGCTGGTGCTCGACAACTTCGAGACCGTCGCCGACACCCGGATTCTTCCGTATCTGCGCGACCTTCCGCAGTCGTGCTCCATCCTGATCACGAGCCGTCGACGCGTGGACGTACGTCGGCGGGTCAGCCTCCAACCGCTCAACCCGGGGCAGTCCGCCGAGCTTGTCCGGTCCGAACTTGAGCGACGTCACCTGAGCCGTCCGCCGACCACAGTGGACTGGATCGCCGAGACGTCCGGAGGCATCCCGCTCGCCGTTCAGTGGCTCGTCGGCCGACTGGCCTCGGGCGCTCCTCACCTTGCGCCGGGTCCGGAACTCGACGACGACGAGATGTTGCGATACCTCTTCCAGAGCGCGGTGGATCACGTCTCCGACGAGGGGGGCAGCGTCGCCCTCCGGCTGCTGGCCCATCCGCCCGGCACCATTCCGAGTCGCCTCCTGGAGAACGCGTTGCTCCGGTTGGGAATGCAGCATTCCGACATCACCCGCACCATCTCGGTCCTGTCGACGCTCAACCTCGTCGGCTACGACCAGGTGACCGACCGATACTCGGTACTGCCCATCATCAAGCGGTTCGTGTTGGAGAAGGCCTCGCTCGACACAGTGACGTCGGCGATGACGATGGAGCAGATCGGTGACGCCTACGTCCCGGCCCTGGCCGAGCACCTCCGCATCGAGGCGGACGTGCTCTGGCGCACCGGCTACGAGCTGGGCGACTGGGACCGGGACCGGGCGAACTGCCTCACCAGCATCCACAACCTGCTCAACCAGGGAAAGGTGGATCTTGCGGCGGAGCTGCTCCAGGCGTTCTATCCTTTCGCCATCACCTTCGGGCACTTCGACGACTTCCTCGCGCACACGTCGACCCTGCTGGCCCCACCGTTCCAGCTCGCGCCCATCGACGGCGCTCGGCTGAAGGCCCATCGCACCTCGGTGCTGTTCCATTCTGGAGACGTGGACCGCGCAGAGATGGAGCTGGCGAGGGCCGAGCAGGAATACCGGCTGGTCCCGGCGCCGGACGACGCACTCACGGATTCGATGTTCTTCGTCCGAAGCATCATCGCCGTGTCGCGCCGATCGCCCACCGCCGAGGCCATCCTGAACGAGGCGGTGACGTTCGCACGCCGACGTGGCGTCGTCTGGGCGCTCATCGGGTTCCAGGGCTGGCTCGCGCTGCACCTCATCGACATGGGACGGCTCGACGAAGCCGGCGGCCTCCTCCGTGAGACGTTGGCTCGTTGCGCGGCGGACGGTGACCACCGGACCGCCGTGTTCCTCAACGTCGGGATGGCCCGGCTCCGGTTGGCACTCGGCGAGCATGACAAGGTCATCGACAGCGCAGACGACGTGCTCGCCCTCGCCCGTAAGTACGGTGAGGACCACAACTGGGCGCACCTGCACTACGAGGTCGCCCGAGCTTATGCGCACCGCGACGACACTCGGACGGCCCTCAACCATCTGGCGGCGGCCCGCGAGTTGTACGTCCGGATCGGCGCCGGGGTGGGCATCGAGTCGTGCGACGCGCTGCGCGCGCAGCTGGCGCCCTGAGCACCACCTGCGACCACTTCGGCCGACGACGCTCGTCCTCGGCGATCGCACACCGGCCCAGCCGAGCGGTCACTCCGGGCGGGTCAGGTTACCGGAGGCGATGTCCGCCGTCGATCACCAGGGTTTGACCGGTGATGAAGCCACCCGTCTCCGACACCAGGAACGACACCGCACCGGCGACCTCCTCAGGTCGACCCAGTCGAGCGAGCGGCGTCTGGGCGATGACCTGGTCCAAGAACTCGGCGCCGGCCGACCGGGTCATTTCGGTGTCGATGTTGCCCGGAGCGATGGCGTTGACCGTCACGGAGGGGGCCAACTCCTTCGCGAACACCTTCGTCAGCGAGACCACGCCGGCCTTGGCCGCCGCGTAGCCGGCCACGAAGCCGGAACCGATGTCCGCGTAGGTAGAGCCGATGTTGACGATTCGGCCGTTACCGGAGCGGGTCAGCAGCGGGGCAAATGCCTGAATGCAGGTGAAGACACCCGACAGGTTGACGCGGAGAGTGGCATCCCACTGCGCCGGAGTGATCTCGGACCAGGGCCCGGCGAGCGTGGCGCCCGCGTTATTGACCAGGACGTCCAGCCGCCCAAATCGCGACTCCACGTCGGCGGCCAACCGGCGTACGGCGTCGACATCGCAGACGTCCGCCATGACCGCCACACCGTCAAGTTCCTCTGCCAGCTCTTCGGCCGCCTGACCAGATTCTCGGTAGTTGACAAGAATTCGGAAGCCGTCGGCCGCAAGCTTCTGCGCCACCGCCCGTCCGATGCCTCGAGATGCCCCGGTAACTAGCGCGATCGGTCGTTCAGACATGGGGCGCAGAGCCTTTCCGGTTTGGCGGCCACGAGCGACGCCGACTATACCGGTCGATCAAGCGCGGACACGCCCTCGCCACCACGGCTCTCCGGTATGCCAGGTATCGAGGGAAGCTCGACGTGCGGCTTGTTGATATGGCAGCTGTAGAGACAGCCGGGGCAACCGCCTTTCCTGATCTGCGCACGGGCAGCCCGCATCTGCTCCGATGTCCACAGACGACTTGCCGTGTCCCGCGCGACCGATCCGACCGGATCCATCGACCAGCACGGTCGCATATTCAGGTCCTGGTCGATGACCACGTCGGTGTAGGCGACGGTGCAGCGTGCCGGACGAAAGGTGCGGTTGACGAAGAAACCCGGCATCTGGGCAAGGTAGCGGTCACTACTGGCGATCGGGGAGGTCCCGGTCTGCTGCCAGGAGACAAGTTCGCCGATGACAACGGCCAAGCGGTCGACCTCGGCAGCCGTGGGCCAGAGTTCTTCGAGGATTTCCTGCTCAGTGCCGGTGCCGGCCCAGTGGACAGGCTGGAACTGGATCGAGATCCCGAGCTTGTCGGCGTATGCGGCGAGGGGCAGAAGATCGTCGATATTGTGCCGCGTTACGGTCACGAAGAGCGACACTCGCATTGCGGAATTGTCGCGATGCTGAGCCGCCAGCATCTCAATGCTGGCCATGACCCGCTTGACCGGCAGTCCACGAAGCTCGCGCATCCGCGTCTCCGACAGACTGTCAATCGAGATACCCACCCGTCCGACGCCCAAGCGGGCCAGCGCGTCGACGTGGTCCCGGGTCAGTGCGCTCCCGTTCGAGATGACGCGGACGGCAAGGCCGAGCGCCACCGCGTCAGCGAGTACGTCGAGTACGTCGCGGCGCAGGAAAGGCTCGCCACCGCTGACCACCAGGTCGGCGATCCCCAGTTCCACCAGGTCGGCGAAGAGCGCACGCAGAAGCTCTCGGCTCGGGTCGCCGCGGGGGTCGCGAGAGGCGCGCCAGTCGGTGCAGTAGCGGCAGCGGGCGTTGCACCGTTTCAGGATGTTGACGAAGGCGGTACGTGGGGGTGCCTGCGGATCGTCCCGAAGAAACGCCTCCAGCAGGTCGGGATCCGTCATCACCGGTCATCCTTCGCGAGAAAGTCGGCGTACTGCGCTTCGAGGTCCGGGATCGAGGTGAAGGCTGCTCCCCGGTCGGGGTGGTAGACACGACTGAATGACCTCTCGGCCGGCAGTTGGAGCACCAGACTGACCGTGCGGGGCTCCACGGAGACCAGGGAGTGCACGTCCGCCGCGCGGACGATGTTGAGCGAGTTCACGCCGCGCTTCGCGGACCGGAGTGGCGACACGCGGTCGGATTCGATCGTCCACCGTTGCTCCACATAACCTCCGCGGAGAATCTTGCTCACGAAGGCGTACCGGTGATCGTGTATTGATGCGGCGAACCTACCCTCCGACGGAGGCCATCCCTTGTAGACGTGCAGCCAGAGCCGCAGCGCACGATGCGCGTTCTGGTCGAGCGACAACTTCAGATGTGTGGTGGTGTCGACCGAACGACACAACATCCCCTGCCGCTCGTCTTCGGTCATTCGACGCAGCTCGTCGACGACACTCTCGTGGGAGATCTCCTCCGCGCTGAGGCGATCCGCCGCCACCGCGACCACGTCGGCCAGGCTTTGACTTTCACTGACCTCGTTGAGATCGGAAATAAAATCGACAAGCGTCATAGTGTTTGCCCCACGTTGACGTATGTCCGACCAAGTCTATGAAGCAGGACTCACCTTTCACCACGATGGTCGGATGTCAGCCAATGGCCTCGCCTCCACCGCCTCCCGCTGCTACGGTGACGCGATGGGCTGGATCCCCGATGTGTCAGTGATCCCGGTACACGACGTGCCGCTCACCAGGTCGGACGAAGAGAACATTGCGGTTGCCATACTTCCCGACACACCATTCACGTCCGCTGCCGTGGGTTATGTGTCGCCGGGAGCCGTCCAGACGCCGCACTATCACGACCGTCCGGACGACGGAGACGAGATCATCTACCTCTATCGTGGAACGTTCCGGTTGATCACCGACGGGCGTCGGTCCGAGCCACACGACACGGCCCGAACGGGTCCGGTATACGTCGCCGTCAAAGCCGGCACCGTCGCCAGCATCGAAAATTGCGGCACTGAAGACGTGGCGTTCTTCGCTGTCTTCGCACCCATGTTCAAACCCGGGGAGATCCGCTACGTGACCTGAGAGCTGCGGCTCTCGTGTTCCTCACAATCGTCAGGCTCCGCCGAAACGGCTGGAGAGGGCGTAGCGGAGCAGGACCACGTCGCCGATCTGCCGGGCCTCGGCCAGGCGGGCGCGGCGACCCGGATGCCAGGGAAAGTGACCCTCGCCGACGAACCGGGGCGCCCGACCGTCACCGACGAAGAACGGGGCGACCACCAGGTGCAGTTCGTCGGCGAGACCGGCGGCGAGGAACTGGGCGTGCACCGTCCCGCCGCCCTCCACCATCAACCGCTGCACACCCCGCGCGGCCAGGTCGGTCAGCACCCAGCCCGGGTCGACGGGCTCACCCGCGTCGACGACGGCGGCCAGTCGGCCGACCCGTTCCCTGGTCTTCTCCAGCGCCCCGGTGGCGCAGTAGACGAGCCGGGCCGCGTCACCGGCAGTGAAGAAGCGGGCGGTCGGGTCGAGGTCACCCTGAGCGGTGAGGGTGACCTTGGTGGGCGAGGCGGGCCGGCCGGTCGCCTCCCGCTCGGCCCGGCGGCTCGGGGAGCGCACCAGCAGTCGAGGGTCGTCACGTCGGACGGTGCCGGCGCCGACCAGGATGGCGTCGCAGCTGGCCCGGACCGCGTCGACGCGGTCCAGGTCCTCCTCGTTGGACAGCAGTAGCCGCTGCTCGGAGGCGTCGTCGATGTACCCGTCGATGGAGGCGGCACAGCTCAGCAGCACGTACGGGCGCGTCGACTCCGACGGCCAACTCATCGGGAGACGGGCCGCTCAGAAGGACTACCCGCGAGCGTCTCCGCCGCCTCGACCTCGGCCGCCTTGGCCGCCTTGGCCGCCAGGTAGTCGGCGTTGGCCGGCGAGAGGAAGACGCTGGTGAGCACCCGTTCGGCCACGTCCACACCCAGCTGGGTCAACTGCTCGGCCTTGTCCGGGTTGCTGCTCAGCAGTCGCACCCGCGGCACGCCCAACGTGGCCAGCATCTGCGCGGCGGCGCTGTAGTCCCGCTCATCCTCGCCCCGACCCAGCGCGACGTTGGCCTGGTAGGTGTCCAACCCGGCGTCCTGCAACGCGTACGCGTCGAGTTTGGCGTACAGGCCGATGCCGCGGCCCTCCTGTCGCAGGTAGAGCAGGAAACCGCCGGTCTCGGCGATCCGCTGCACCGCCTCGCGCAGTTGCGGCCCGCAGTCGCAGCGTTGGCTGCCGAACACGTCGCCGGTCAGGCACTCGCTGTGCGGACGGACCAGCGGGGCTTCTCCCCCGGCGGCGAGCCGGTCCAGGGCGCCCGCCCAGTCGCCGAGGCCGAGGGCCAGGTGCTCCCGACCGTCCACCAGGCCCTTGAAGGTGAACACCCGGGCGGTAGTGGTGTAGCCGTCCGGGAACGTCAGCGGCACCGTGACCTGGGTGCGGATCGTGGCAACCGGCAATGCTTCGGGCATGGGACTCCTTTGTCCGGGGCCACCGTCGTCCGGCGACGCGTACCGTCTCACAACCGACTCAACAGTCGCCGCCGGAGGCGGCTTCCCGGGCGGCGACTGGAATTCGACGCCGACGGGCCAGCAGCACGGCGGCACCGGGCAGGCTGGCCACCAACACCAGTGCGCCGTAGACGGTGGCGGTGGCGACACCCTCGGCCGCGCTGAGGCCGGCCGCGCCGAACACCCACGCCGCCACCCCCTCGCGCGGGCCGAAGCCGGCCACGTTCAACGGCAGGCCCATGGCGAGCAGTGCGAGCAGCGTCAGCGGCAGCAGTCGGGACAGCGGGGCGTCCGATCCGGCGGTACGCGCCGCCACCAGGAAGGTGGCCAGGTGACCGGCGACCATCACGGCCGAGGCGACCAGCACACCGAACCAGGTGCGCCGCGCCAGCAGCCCCGAGCGTACGTCCGCCACGGCGGTACGCAGCGCCGTCGCCCAGCGCGACCCGCCGCCGTTGGGCAGGACCCGGGCCAGCAGCACGGCGACCAGCCCGCCGGCCACGAGCAGCGCGGCGGCGACCGGCAGGTACGGCCGGACCGGGGACGGGAAGGCCGCGAGCACCACCAGCGCGACTCCGATCAGGACCACCTGCCCGGCGGTACGCTCCCAGACCACCGCGCGGATGCCCCGGCTGACGTCACCGGCGTCACGGCCGTGGCGTACCGCCCGGTGCACGTCGCCGAGCATCCCGCCGGGCAGGGTGGCGTTGAGGAACACGGCCCGGTAGCAGTGCGCCACCGCCGTCGCCAGGGGTAGGCGAACGCCGAGGCCGCCGGCGACCAGGCTCCACCGCCACGCCGCGCAGACAGTGGTGAGCACCCCGATGACCAGCGCCGCTGCCAACGCCGGCGCGTCGATCAGTCGTACTCCGGCGAGGAACGGGCCACTGCCCACCTGCCACAGCAGGACGGCGAGCAGACCCACCCCGCCGACCACTCGTGCCCAGGCCCAGAACATCGGCGCCGGCCCTCCCTTTGAAGATCGTCCACTTGCCCTAGTGCACGTACCCAGGGCGTGAACGGTTCATCCACCAGCGAGGAGGTCAGTGTGTTCGACAAGCACTGTGAGTCGGCCGGCCGCCGCGTCGGCCAACCGACGGCGGGCGTACGCCTCGGCGGGGCCGGCCAGGTCGGGGCGCTGCTCGCAGGCCGCGCCCAGCCACCCCCGGAACCACTCGGCGGTCAGGTCGGCCTGCTCCGGGCCGAGACGCCACGGGCTGGGCCGTTCCCGCACGTCGACGCCGTGCCGGGCGAACGCGGCGGCGGTGGCGGCGGCGGCATCCGGGCCGAGCAGCCGTCGGCCCTCGACGGTACGCCGCTGGTGGTCGTTGAACGCGGCCTCGACCGCCTCGTCGAGCGGGTCGGCCGGGGTGAATCGGGCTCGCCCGGTCACCGAGATGGCGAACAGGGCGGGCCGGCCGACGCAGGCGGCCACCACCCGTTCGACCTCCTCCGCGGTGAGCATGTCCAGCAGCGCGGACGCGGTGACCAGGGAACCGTCGGCCAGGTCGGCGGCGGTCAGTCGGGTGAGGTCACCGCAACGGGTGTGGACGGTGACCGGGGCGCCGTCGGCGGCGGTCACCCCGGTCATGCCCGCGGCGGCCCGGGCCAGCAGGTCGGCGTCCCGGTCGTGCAGCACCCAGTGCTGCGGTCCGGTTAGCCGGGCGGCCAGCCACCGACTCATCGAGCCGGTGCCGCTGCCCAGGTCGTGGATCACCGTCGGGGTGTCCCCGGTCAGCCGGGCCCGGACGGCGTCCAGCAGGTCCTCGGCGCGCGCCGCCGCGTCGGCCGGCTCACGCAACCGCAGCCAGTCGGCGAACGGCAGGGTCTCCTCGACGGTCATTCCGCCACCTCCTTCAGCACGCCGGCCAGCAGCGCGGTGGTCACCGGCCAGTCGGTCAGGGTGTCACGCCGGGCGAGAGCGGCACGCCGCAGCCGGGCGCGCAGCGCGTCGTCGTCCAGCCAGCGGGCCAACGCGGCGGCCAGCGCCGCCGGGTCGCCGGGCGGGACCAGCAGTCCCGGTCGGTCACCGTCGGGTGCGTGGCCGAGCGCCTCCGGCAGCCCGCCCACCTCGGTGGCCACCACCGGCAGGCCGCGGGCCAGCGCCTCGGTGACGACCATGCCGTACGTCTCGCCTCTCGACGGCAGCGCCAGCAGGTCGGCGGCGGCGTACGCGTCGTCCAACGCGGCGCCGGTCAGTGGGCCGACCAGCTGCACCCGCCCGGTGAGGCCCGCCCCGGTCAACCGGTCGCGCAGCCGGTGCACGAGGCCCGGTTCCCGGGTCAGCGTGCCCGCGCAGAGCATCGTCCAGGGCCGGCCGGCCAGCGTGGCCAACGCGTCGACCAGCACGTCGTACCCCTTGTGGTGGGTGACCGCCGCGACGCAGAGCAACCGGTCGCCGGCCGGTGAGCCGGCAGCGGGCGGCGCGGGCCGCACCCCGGGCGGCGCGGCCCGGATCCGGTCGGCGAGCGTCGGGTGACGGGCCAGCAGGGCGCGGCGGGTCCAACCGCTGGTGGTGACGACGGCCCGGGCGGTGGCCAGCGCGCGGGCCTCCGGCTCGTCGTCGAGCGGCAGATGCACCAGGACCACCAGGCGCAGCCGACGGGCGTGCGCGGCGAGCAGATCTGGCACGGTCGAGGCGATCAGGCCGTCGATCAGCATCACCGCGTCGTCGGGCACGGCGGCGAGCACCCCGTCCAGCGTCGCTCGGTCGGCCGGGCCGGGGTGCGGCCACGCGCCGGGCACCGGATGCTCGTGGACGGACCAGCCGCGCTCGCCCAGCCCGGCGCAGATCCGCCGGTCGTAGAAGTTGCCGCCACTGGGGGTGGCCGGGTCGTCGATGTCACCGGGCAGGACGACGTGCACCGCCCGGCCCGCGTCGGTCACAACGACCGCTCGTAGCTCGCCCAGGCGATGTGCGACTCGTGCAGGGTGACAGTGATGCCGGTCAGGTCGCGCGCCCCCGCGCCCAGCTCACCGGCGTGCACCCGCTCGACCAGTCGGTCGGCGACCGTACGGGCCAGCACCTCCGTGGTGGTGTTCACCCCGGCGAAGGCCGCCTCGTCGTCGAGGTTGCGGTAGGTCAGCTCGCCCAGCACGGCCCGCAGCTGCTCGGTGGCCAGGCCGATGTCCACCACGATCCCGTCGGCGTCCAGGTCGGGCCGGCGGAACGTCGCGTCCACCACGAACGTCGCGCCGTGCAGGCGTTGCGCAGGCCCGAACACCTCGCCTCGGAAACTGTGGGCGATCATCATGTGGTCCCGAACGGTCACGCTGAACACGGTCACTCTCCGTCGTCGTAGGTGATGAGGTGGCAGAGCGCGGGCAGGTCGCCCGAGGTCAGTCTGGTCAGCACGTCGGGGAGCTCCGCGAAGGGGGACGCGCCGGTGATCAACGCGTCGAAGGCCGGGTCGTCGAGCAGGTCGAGGGCGAGCGCCAGTCGGTCGGCGTAACTGCGCCGTCCCCGTCGGGCGGGTGCCACCATGCCGACCTGACTGCTGCGCACTGTGAGTCGACCGGAGTGGAACGCGCCGCCCAGCGACACCTGCACCGGGCGGTCGCCGTACCAGCTCAGCTCGATGACAGTGCCCTCCGGGGCGAGCAGGTCCAGCGACTGTTGCAGACCGGCGGCGGTGGCGCTGGCGTGCACGACCAGGTCCCGGTCGCCCTTGGCATCGGCCGGGTTGGCGAAGTCGACGCCGAGGGCCCCGGCCACGCCGGCCCGGCGTGCGTCGGTGTCGACCAGCTCGACGTGCACGCCGGGGAACCGGGCGAGCAGTGCCGCGACGCAGCAGCCCACCATGCCCGCGCCGATCACGGTGACCCGGTCACCGACCAGCGGGGCCGCGTCCCACAGCGCGTTGACCGCGGTCTCCACGGTGCCGGCGAGCACCGCTCGGGCGGCCGGCACCCCCTCCGGCACCGGCACCACCGCGCTCACCGGCACGACGTACGCGCTCTGGTGCGGGTGCAGGCAGAACACCGTCCGCCCGAGGAGCTCCGGCGGGCCCTGCTCGACCACGCCGACGCTGAGGTAGCCGTACTTCACCGGGCCGGGGAACTCGCCCTCCTGGAACGGCGCGCGCATGGTGGCGTACTGGTCGGTGGGCACCCGGCCGGCGAAGACCAGCGTCTCGGTGCCCCGGCTGACCCCGGAGTAGCGGGCCCGGACCAGCACCTCGTCGGGGCCGGGGGCGGTCAGCGACACCGGCTGGATCTCGGCCACGCCGGGTTCACGCACCCAACAGGCGTACGCCTCGCGGATCACCGTCGCGCACCTCAGCTCTGCTCCGGGCCGAACCGATCGGCCATGTCGGACCCCCGGTCGGGGGTTGTCGATCATAAACACGGAAGTTCGGCACGCACAGTTCGAAGTGGTCCGTGCTCGGCCGCAGACCGCGACTGGCCAGGCTGGGCGGTGCGGATGCTGGACCGGTCGTCGACACTGCTGCGCCACGCTGATCCGCAGCCCAGCGGCCGACGTTCGGAAATCATGACGGGATCGGAGTTTTCCCGTCCGATTCCAGTTCGCACCGACCATTCCGCCGTTGCTGTTCCACCCCTTTACGCGTACGGTCCAGATCGAGTGGCCAGCCGTACCGCCAATTCTCCCCGACCTGGCCGGCACCCCTTCACGCGGCTCCAGTTTGTGCCTTTTCGTCATTCGCCGACCCAGTGGGCAAGAAGAAGAGAAGAGCCATGGAAAACGCACAGGCACGCGATGGCGCCGGGCAACCCGCCAAGCCGAAGATCTGCATTGTCGGTGCCTCTGGAAAACTCGGGCGGTACATGGTGCGGCACGCGCTCGACCGCGACTACGAGGTCGTCGGCGTATGCCGAGAGGGCAGCGTGGGAAAGCTCGACGCGTTCAAGGGGCGCATCACCGTCATTGCCGGAGCGACCGACGACCGCGACGTCATCGCTCGCGCGGTTGCCGGGTGCGACGGCGTACTGACCGTGCTGGTGCCGCGTGGGGTCGACCACTACTCGGCCGGCACGGCCCAGGCCGTGCTCGACCACGCACGTCCCGGGGCACGCCTCGTGTTCTCCTGCGGATGGCACATCACCCGCGACGGCCAGGACGTGTACTCCTGGAAGCTGAAGGCCATCGTGAAGGTTTTCGGCCCGCTGGCGAAACTCGCCCGCTTCGCCGACCTGGACGATCAGGTGGATGCCTGCCGTCGGGTGTTCGCCAGCGACACCCGATGGACCGTCGTCCGCGGCAGCGACCTGGAAGAGGGCGACAGTCAGGGCCTCCCGGTCTGGAGCAGTCACGTGGGCGACCCCATCCTGGAGAGCAACCGCACCCGTCGAGTCGACTTCGCTCTGTTCATGGTCGATGCCCTCACCAACGACGAGCTCGTGCACGAGGCACCGGCGATCGTCGGCCGCCAGACACCCTCAGCGCTCGCACACTCCGGCGCGGGGCGCGAGGGGGCGACATGAGCCCGCTACGCAGAACCGCGCTGGCCGCGGGCGTGCTCTACCTCCTCACCTTCGTCTCGATCCCGATCCTCGGCCTGTACGCGACGGTGCTCGATCCAGAATCCACCGTCGGGGCGGGCACCGCCACGGCCGTGGCCTGGGGCGGTGTCCTGGAGATGGTGGTGGCCCTCGCGTGCATCGGCACCGCTGTCGTGCTGTACCCGCTCGTCAAACGGCAGAACGAGGCACTCGCATTGGGCTTCGTCGGCGTCCGGGTCCTGGAGGCAGCCACCATCGTCGCCGGCATCGTGGTCATCATGACGCTCGTGACCGTGCGGCAGGCCGAACCCGACCCGCAGGTGCAGGCCACCGGTGCGGCCCTGATCGCCCTGCACGACTGGACGTTCCTGACGGGGCAGGGTTTCCTGCCGGCAGTGAACGCGCTCCTGGTGGGCCCGCTGCTGTACCAGTCCCGCCTCGTGCCGCGGGTCCTTCCCATGCTCGGGTTCATCGGAGCCCTCCTGCTTGCCATCACCTTCGTCGCCACGATGTTCGGCTTCTGGGCACAGGTGTCTTCGGCGTCCGCCCTGCTGACCATTCCGATCGCCCTGTGGGAGCTCTCGCTGGGTATCTGGCTGATCGTCAAGGGCTTCCAGCCCTCCCCCATCACCGCTGGCCTGGCCGCCGACCCCGCATCCGGCAGCGGCGTCCCGGTCCACTCGGGGCAGAGCGGCTGACCCTCAACACGGCCTGCGGGTTGGCGCACCGACGAGGTACGAGTCAGCGCCGTCGCCAGCGGACCCGCTATTCGGACAAAAGCCTCGAAACTTGACAACTAGCTCGTTACGCTCCCCTGGCACATTCGAACCAACGGGGGCGTGATGAGGATTTCGTGGTGGGGTAGCCGCAGGTCACGGGCGGCGGCGCTGTCCGCCGTCGCGGGCGTGCTGGCGGTCAACGGACTGCTGGTGCCGGCACCCGCCGCGCCCACCCCGATCAACCCGGTACTGGCCGCCGTCGACGAGGCCATCGGCCCGGTCGATCCGGTGGCCGAGGCGCTGAGCTTCGGCGTGATGACCGAAGGCGACGCCAGGGTGAACAACGACGAGAACGAGGGAACCCTCGCCGTCGGCGGCGACCTCACCTTCGGCAACTACCAGCTCGCCGGGGCGACCGCTGGATCGTTCGTGGTGCCCGGCGACGCCAACCCCAGCGCCCTGGTCGTGGGTGGACGGGTCAACTTCGCCGGCAGCGTCGGCGGCAGCCGCCTCCAGGTGCTCTCCAACGGCTACGCCAAGGTCGGCAACCTGACCGGCACCTTCGTCCGTAACACCGACAACAACGGCGCCCAGGTCAACACCCGGATCCTGCCGGCGAACGACTACGACGCCTCACCCCGGGTGGAGCTCGTCACCCGGCAGCCGGTCCCCAGCGTCGGGCCGACCTCGCCGATCAACTTCGCCGGCGCGTTCGCCGCCTTCCGGGACACCACCGCCGGCCTGGCCACCTGCGACAACACGGTGGTGCTGCGGACGCCGAACGGTGACGTGCTGCCCCGACCGATCCCGCCAGGCAGCAACGCCGTCGTCACGTTGACCCCGGGCGTGACGAATGTGCTCAACCTGACCGCCGCCGACCTGGCCAACATCCAGATCCTGACCTTCGCCAGCCAGCCGACCGCCGACACCCCGCTGCTGGTGAACGTGGACACCAGCGGCGTGGGCAACACGTTCGCCTGGACGGCCCCGAACTTCGCCGGGATCGGCGGACCGCAGGCGCGCTACATCCTGTTCAACTTCCCGACCGCCACCGCGCTCACCCTCACCCCGAACGCCGCCACCGTCGAGGGCACCATTTACGCGCCCAACGCCAGCCTCACCGACCTCTCCTCCAGCAACACCGAGGGCAGCGTCATCACCCGTACGCTGGACCACCGTGGTGGCGAGATCCACTACTTCCCGTTCAGCACCACCCTGTCCTGCGCAGGCGCCACCCCGGCCGACATCGCCCTGATCAAGTCATCCACCACCACGTCGATCACGTCGGTCGGGCAGCAGGTGCCGTACTCGTTCCACGTGGTCAACACCGGCGGTGTCCCACTGACCAACATCTCCGTCACCGACGTGCAGACCCCGCCGTCGTCGAACGCCAACCTTGGCCCGATCACCTGCGCCGCCACCACCCTTGCGCCAGGGGCGCAGACCGCCTGCACGGCCACCTACACCGTCACCCAGGCCGACCTGGACAACAACGGCGTCACCAACGTCGCCACCGCACAGGGCAGCCCACCCACCGGTCCACCGGTCGTCTCCGATCCGAGCACCCTGACCATCCCGGCCCAGGGGCTCACCGCCGCCGTCACGGTGGTGAAGTCGTCGACCACCACGAGCATCACGACTGTCGGGCAGCAGGTGCCGTACCGGTTCCTGGTCGCCAACACCGGCGGTCTGACCCTGAGCAACGTGGCCGTCACCGACGTGCAGACCCCGCCGTCGTCGAACGCGAACCTCGGCCCGATCACCTGCGCCGCCACCACCCTGGCACCCGGCGTGAGCACCATCTGCACCGCCACCTACACCGTCTCCCAGGCCGACCTGGACAACAACGGGGTCACCAACGTGGCGACCGCGCGGGGCACCCCGCCCGGCGGCGGTACGCCGGTCACCTCGCCGCCGTCGACGCTGACCGTCCCCGCAGCCGGACTGACCCCGTCGATCGCGGTGACGAAGACCTCCACCACCGCGTCAATCACCGCAGTCGGGCAGCAGGTGCCGTACTCGTTCCACGTGGTCAACAACGGCGGGGTCACCCTGACCGCCATCAACGTCACCGACGTGCAGGCACCGCCCTCGTCGAACGCGAACCTCGGCCCGATCACCTGCGCCGCCACCACCCTCGCGCCCGGCGCACGCACCGCGTGCACCGCCACCTACACCGTCACCCAGGCCGACCTCGACAACGACGGAGTCACCAACACCGCCACCGCACACGGCACCCCGCCCGGCGGTGGCACCCCGGTGAACTCGCCGCCCTCGACCCTGACTCTGCCGGAAACCGGCCTGGTCGCCTCGATCGCGGTCGTGAAGACATCCACGACCACTCTGATCAGCACCGTCGGCCAGCAGGTGCCGTACTCGTTCCACGTGGTCAACACCGGCGGGTTCACCCTGACCGCCATCAACGTCACCGACGTGCAGGCACCGCCCTCGTCGAACGCGAACCTCGGCCCGATCACCTGCGCCGCCACCACCCTCGCGCCCGGCGCGCAGACCGCGTGCACCGCCACCTACACGGTCAGCCAGGCCGACCTGGACAACGGCTTCGTACGCGACACCGCCACTGCGCAGGGCACCCCGCCTGGTGGCGGAACGCCCGTCCAATCAGGGCCGTCGACGTTGACGATCCCGAGCGGTGACGTCTTCCCTGCCATCTCACTGATCAAGTCGTCCACCACCGCTGCCATCAGCTCGGTGGGCCAACAGGTGCCCTACCGCTTCCTGGTCGCCAACACCGGCGGCGTCACCCTGAACAACGTCAACATCACCGACGTACAGGACCCGCCGTCGTCGAACGCGAACCTCGGCCCGATCACCTGCCCACAGACCACCCTCGCTCCCGGTGCGACCACCGTCTGCACCGCGACGTACACGGTCACCCAGGCCGACCTGGACCATGACGAGCTGACCGACATCGCCACCGCGCACGGCACCCCGACGGGGACCGAGGAGCCGGTTGACTCGGACCAGGTCGTGCTGACCATTCCGGCGGCCGACGTCACACCGTCGATCTCGGTGGTGAAATCGTCCACCACCACCTCCATCACCTCGGTCGGGCAGCAGGTGCCCTACCAGTTCCTCGTCATCAACAACGGTGGCGTGACGCTGACCAACGTCAACGTCACCGACGCACAGACCCCGCCCTCGTCGAACGCGAACCTCGGGCCGATCACCTGCCCACAGACCACTCTCGCGCCCGGTCAGGCGACAGCCTGCACCGCCACCTACACCGTCACCCAGGCCGACCTCGACAACAACTCGGTCGCCGACGTCGCCACCGCGCACGGCACACCGCCGGACAGCCAGACGCCGGTCGACTCGCCGCCGTCCCCGCTGACCATCCCGGAGTCTGGTCTGGTCGCCGCGATCTCGGTGGTCAAGCTTTCCGAAGTCACCTCGATCGGTGCGGTCGGGCAGCAGGTGCCCTACCGGTTCCACGTGGTCAACACCGGCGGACTCACCCTGACCAACGTCAACGTCACCGACGTGCAGGCACCGCCCTCGTCGAACGCGAACCTCGGTCCGATCACCTGCGCGAACACCACACTCGCACCGGGTGAGTCCACCGCGTGCACCGCCACCTACACCGTCACCCAGGCGGACCTCGACAACGAAGGGGTCACCGACACCGCCACCGCACACGGCACACCGCCGGGCAGCCAGCCGCCGGTGAACTCGCCACCGGCGACGCTGACCATCCCCGAGGCGGGGCTCGTCGCTGACATCGACGTGATCAAGTCGACGACCACCGTGGCGATCGCCGCGCCGGGCCAGCAGGTGCCCTACACCTTCCTGGTCGTCAACACCGGCGGCTTCACGCTCACCAACGTGACAGTCAACGACACCGTGCTGCCGCCGTCCGAGCGTGGTGTGCTCGGGCCGATCACCTGCGGTCCGCAGAACATCCCGAACGGCGCGGTGACATTGTCGCCGGGCGCCTCCATCCAGTGCCGGACGACCTACACCGTGACCGCGGAGGACTTCACCGGCTCGTCGCTGCGCAACGTCGCCACGGCCACCGGTACGCCGCCGTTCGGGCCGCCGCCGGTCTCACCACCGTCCCCGCTGGACATCCCGATCCCGCATCCGGCCATCGCCATCACCAAGTCCGTGACGCCCACAGTGGTGTCCGCGGCCGGTGACGTGGTCACGTACCGGTTCGAGGTGAGCAACACCGGTACCACAGCGCTCAGCGCGGTGACTGTCGACGAGACCGACTTCTCCGGCACCGGGACGCCCGGCGCGATCACCTGCGGCACCCCACCGGTCGCCAACGGCGCGGTCACCCTGGCCACCGGGGCGAGCACTACCTGCACGTCTACCTACGCGGTCACTGCGGCGGACATCGAGGCCGGCCGGATCACCAACACGGCCGTCGCCGCCGGCACGCCGCCGACCATTCCCGGCCAGGACCCACCCGCACCGGTACGCTCCGCGCCGGTCTCGGCCGAGGTCACGGCCACCCGGGGCGCGGCGATCACGGTGGTGAAGTCGAGCAGCACCGACAAGATCGTCCGACCGGGGCAGCATGTGCCGTTCCAGTTCGTGGTCACCAACACCGGTCAGGTGCCGCTGACCGACGTGACGATCACCGACGCCCTGACCGCGCCGGCCTCGGCGGCCAACCTCGGCCCGATCGCCTGCGGTCCGGAGCGGACCCCGAACGGCGCCGTCACCCTCGCGGCCGGCGCGGCCGTGACCTGTGCGGCGACGTACACGGTCAGCAAGGCCGACTACCACCACGGGTCGCTGCGCAACACCGCGACGGCAACCGGCACTCCGCCGGACGGCCCGGCACCGGTCTCACCCGAGTCCACCATCACCATCCCGGTTAAGGGCAAGCTCCCGGTGACCGGTACGTCGTTCCCGGCCGGGCTCTGGATGGGCGCCGGCGTCCTAGCGGTGCTCCTGGGCGCGGCACTGCTGCTGGTCGTCCGGCAGCGCAGAATCCGCGCCTAGCGCGGACCTGATCGCGGGGGTCGGACCGGAGGGGAACCGGTCCGACCCCCGCGGCACGCCACCACCCCGCGACCACGACGCTCGACGTCACTGATTCGGCAGTGACGCAGCCACCTCGGTCAACCGCCAGGCCCTGCTCGCGACGTCGTAGACCATTCTGAGGTCGGGCTGCTTCGGGACCGACTGGCCGAGCCGCCACGATCCGGACGTGGCGTAGAGATCGACTGTCACCGAGCCCGGTGTCGCGGCGCCCAGCTCGCCGACCCAGTGCCGGTTCTCCCCGATCAGCCCCTGCACGGTCTCGACGTCGGGCGCCGTCACCTCCACCACAGTGGTGTCGACAAGCGCCGAGCCGACCAGCAGGGCCAGGAGCCGGCCGAGGACCGCCGCGGGCACCGTGCGGTCGGTCGTCTCGAGAGCCACGTAGCAGTCGTCGTGCCCGGAGAAGAACAGGCGTGAGCCGGCCAGCGCGGGTAGGACCGGCTCGTCGTACCTGGCCGTTCCGATGTCGACGATCATCTCGTCGACGCGGGCGGCGGAAGGCGTACCCGGCACGTCGACAAGTGTCAGATTGTAGGGGTACCAGCCGGCCAGGAACCGGGGCAACTGCTCCCGGCGGATCAGCAGGGCCTCCTCGCTGAGGCCGACGACCCCGGCCGCCAGCGCGCCGACCTGACGCACCTCGAAGCTGACGCCCTGCTCCGCCGCGATCCGCGACGGCCGCCACTGCTGATACTCCTCATCCAGGAAGCTGTTGGTCTCCAGGCCGGCAACCATGATGGTGTCGTTGCCGGCGAGCATGAGCACATCGGCCAGCTCGGCGGCCTGCGCCGCTGTCGCGGCCACCATCCAGGAGCCGCCTGCCTGGCGAACGCTGAAGCTCAACGGGAAGGGCGCGCCGTCCAGGCCCACGCTGTTCACCGAGAACGCGCCATGAGGCCCGACCTCGACCGTCACGGCGCCGTCCCGGCGATCGGGTAGCCGATCTCGGTGAGGTCCACCCGCAGGTCGGCGGCGGTGAGCTGCGGATTCAGGGCCCTTGTCACGGCGTCGGTGAGCGGTCGATGGGCGACGATGTGCTCGACCGCCGCCCGGTCCACAGTCATCTCGTAGTAGTCGACGGCGAACTCGACGAAGCGGTCGACGATGCCGTCGAACAGGATGTCGAGCAGCCCGGACCCGTCCGGGCCGTTGTCGTCGTACGGCCCGCTCGGTGGTGGGAAGGCGAGGCCGTCACCGGCGTGCCAGCGATCGTCCCCCACCAGCCGCCACAGCACCGTCGTCGCGAGGAGTCGTCCGTCTTCGTCGCAGAAGGCGGGTTCCGTCACGTGCGGACGTAGAACCTCCGGGACGCCGTCGACCAGGCCCGGCCACAGCTCGTGGTCTGGATTGCGGTACGGCGACATCGCCGACTCGTGGTCGAAGAGTCGGATTAAGGCGCCGTCGGCGGTGAACACGACGGCCCACTCGTCGCCGCTGCCGTTGCTCATCAGCGCCGCCTCGTCCGTGCCCCAGTTCGAGGTGTAGGCGTAGTAGGGGTCACCGCCGTCGATGATGCGCTCGAGCACGGCCAGCGCCTTGCAGCGCTGCCGCAGCAGGTCGATGTCAGGGAGTTTGGCGGCAACGTCGTAGGCGGTCACCGGGTCACCCTAGTGAGGCGGCAGCGCCCCGGTGTCGGGGGCGAGGACCCGGGTGAAGAACGCCAGAGTGTCGCGGATCAGCGGCTCCAGCGGCACTCCGGCGAAACAGTGGTCGGCCTCCCGCACCACCGACAACTCGACCTCGGCACCCGCCGCGGTCAACGCTGCGGCAAGCTCTTCGCTCTGCCCCACCGGTACGACCAGGTCCTGGTCGCCGTGGATCAACAGCATGGGCGGGGCCTGGTCGGTGACGTAGGTGATCGGACTGGCCGCCCGGCCCGCTTCCGGGTTCCCGGCCAACGGGGCGCCGATCAGCAGAGACTCGGGCGAGTCCGCCGCCTCGTGGTCGATCGTTCCGGACGGGTGCGCCTGCGCCTGCATGGTCAACAGGTTCGATGGCGCGTACCAGCAGACCGCCGCCCGGACACGGCTGTCGTCCTGGTCGTTCCCCGTCAGCGCGACCATCGAGGCCAGGTGCCCACCGGCCGACTCGCCCCACACCCCGATCCGCTCGCGGTCCACGCCCACCGTGTCGCCGTGGCGGCGCAGCCAGCGCACCGCCGCCGTGACGTCGTCGAGTTGAGCGGGGAAGTGCGCCTCGCCGCTGAGCCGGTACTGCGCGGAGGCGACAGCGAACCCGGCACGGATGGCGGCGGTGAAGGGATCGGCTTCCATGAGCCAGTCCGCCGGGTGCTTGGGCGAGCCGAACATCCACGCGCCGCCGTGGATCCACACCAGGACCGGGGCCGGTTGGGGTGCCGCCACCGGCACGACAAGGTCCAACGTCAGCGGGCGGAAGCCCGGGACCTCGTTGACGACGATGTCGCGGTGCTCGACCCGGTCGGTCCAGCCTCGGGATGCCGCATCGATCATCAAGTCATCTTCGCACCGACGGCCCCCGGGAGTGGATCACTGCTGCTTGTCGGGCGCGGCGGGGCGGGCGCGGACGTGCAGCCGCTCCCCCTGCGGCCCGAAGAGACTGAGGGCTTCGGCGGTGCCGGGGCCGGGGTTGAAGAAGAGGTGCGGGATACGGGTGTCGAACTCGGCCACCTCCCCCGGGGTCAGCGTCAGATCACGGTCGCCGAGCAGCAGGCGCAGCCGGCCGGAGAGCACGTAGAGCCACTCGTACCCCTCGTGGGCCTGTGGGATTCGGCCCCCGGCGGACGGGTCCGGCGGGAAGATCTGCTTGAACGCCTGCACACCGCCCGGTCGGCGGGTCAGCGGGAGGTACGTCACGCCGTGGATGACGATCGGTTTGGGGCGTACCCGGGGGTCGCCGGTGGCGGGGGCGTCGACCAGTTCGTCAAGCGCCACCTGGTAGGCCCTCGCCAGCGGGAGCAGCAGCTCCAGGGTGGGCCGACGGCTACCGGACTCCAGCCGGGACAGGGTGCTCACCGAGATGCCGGTCAGGTCGGCGAGCTGGGTCAGCGTGGTCCCGCGTTGGTGACGCAGGGCACGTAGCCGGGGGCCGACGGCCGCCAGCGCGGCGCTGTCCTCGTTTGCCATAACGGCAAGGATAGTTGCCACCTTGCTGGCGGCGACGGATGGTGGGCGCAGCCGACAGAGCAAGAGGGAGATACCGGTGGACGAGACATACGACGTGGTGGTGGTGGGCGGCGGCGCCGCAGGGCTCAGCGGGGCCCTGGCGTTGAGCCGGGCCCGACGGTCGGTGCTGGTGATCGACTCCGGTGAGCCGCGCAACGCGCCGGCCGACCGGATTCACAACTACCTCGGCCGGGAGGGGACGCCGCCGGGCGAGCTGCTCGCGATCGGCCGGGCCGAGGTGGCCGGGTACGGCGGGCAGTTCCGCACCGGGCGGGTGGAGGCCGCGATCCGGGACGACGACGGGTTCCGGCTGAGCCTCGACGGCGGGGCGTCGGTGCGGGCCCGCCGGCTGCTGGTGACCACCGGTCTGACGGATGAGCTGCCCGACGTGCCCGGCCTGGCCGAGCGGTGGGGTCGCGACGTGCTGCACTGCCCGTACTGCCATGGGTGGGAGGTTCGCGACCGGCGGATCGGCGTCCTGGCGACCAGCCCGCTGAGCGTGCACCAGGCCGAGATGTGGCGACAGTGGAGCCCCAGCGTCCTGCTCCTGCTGCACGACTCCCCGGCGCCGGACGCGGAGACCGCCGAGCGGCTCGCCGCCCGGAGCATCGCTGTGGTGCCCGGTCCGGTCGCCGCTGTGGAGGTGACCGACGACGCGCTGACCGGTGTACGGCTCGCCGACGGCCGGGTGGTGGCGCTCGACGCGATAGTGGTGGCGACCAGGCTGACTCCCCGCGCCGACGCGCTGGTGGGGCTGGGTCTGGCCCCGGAGGAGGTGACGATGGGTGAGCACGTCATCGGCGCCCAGATCCCGACCGACGCCACCGGCGCCACGACCGTCCCGGGTGTCTGGGTGGCGGGCAACGTGGCCGACATCCGCGGCCAGGTGATCACGTCCGCCGGGGCCGGCCTGAACGCGGCGGCGGCGATCAACGCCGATCTCATCGCCGAGGAGACCCGCGACGCGGTGGCCGCGTACCGGCAGTTGGTGGCAACGACGTTCGAGGAACCGGCGTGGGAGGAGCGCTACCAGTCCCGCCCCTCGGTCTGGAGTGGCCGGCCGAACCCGCAGCTGGTCGCCGAGGTCACCGACCTGGCCCCGGGGCGCGCCCTGGACGTGGGCAGCGGCGAGGGCGCCGACGCGGTGTGGCTGGCCGAGCGCGGCTGGCAGGTGACGGCGGTGGACATCTCCACCACGGCGTTGAGCCGGGCCGCCGCGCACGCCGAGGCCGCCGGCGTGGGCGACCGGATCGAGTTCACGCACGCCGACCTACGGGACAAGCCGCCCACCGAGGAGGCGTACGACCTGGTGTCCGCGCAGTTCATGCACCTGCCACCGGTGGAGCGGCGGGAGTTGTTCGGCCGGCTGGCCGCGGCGGTGGCACCGGGCGGCGTCCTGCTGATCGTCGGGCACCACCCCTCGGATCTGTGGGGGTCGGCGCACCGGATGCACATGCCGGACGCGATGTACACCGCGCAGGACGTGGCCGCCGAACTGGAGTCGACCCACTGGGAGGTGCTGGCGGCGGAGGAACGCTCCCGTCCCGCGACGAATCAGAACGGCGAGGAGATCACCCTGCACGACGCGGTCCTGGTCGCTCGCCGACGCTGACCTCGCACCGATCAGGTCGCTCCACGTTGGCCTGCGTCGATCATGGAGTTGTGGTGGATCACAAAGGTGGTGGAGCACCACCTTTCCGGCACCACGACTCCATGATCGGCGCGGGAGCGGGGGAACTCGGGACGACAACGTGAGAGGTGGTGGGGCAGGACTTCGCATGAAGTCCGCTCGGCGGTAGCGTTGCGCCACACTGACGGCCCGTGGGGCAGGCGACCGCCGACCCTGACGCCCCGATCGTACGGAGGATGGTGCATGTCCATCGGCGCTGAGCCGCACGCAGCACGCGACGATGCGGCCTCCCGGCCGAGCTTCGAGCTCGCCCTGCGCGGATACGACAAACGCCAGGTGGACCGGCACCTGGAGCAGCTCGACGGTCAGATCGCGATGCTGAGTGGGGAGCACGGGCGGTCCGCCGTCCGCGTCCGTGAACTGACCGCCGAAGTGCAGCGGCTGCGTGCCGAACTGGCCGAGCTTCAGGAGCAACCCGTGCAGGTGGACCGCGCCTCGTTCCACGATCTGGGCCCGATGGTCGGCGAAATCATGGCGCTCGCCGAGAAGCAGGCCGGCATCATCACCGAGTCCGCCACCGACCGGGCGAACGAGCTGCGCAGCGAGTCCGAGCGGATCCTCGCCGACACCCGCGAGCGGGCCGCGCAGGCACGTCAGGATCTGGCCGAGGAACTGGCCGCCCGGCGGGCCGAGCAGGAGCAGGCGCACGAGGAGCGGCGCACCCTGGCCGAGGCCGAGCTGACAGCTATCCGCGAGCACGCCGAGCAGTTGCGGGCCGACGGTGAGGCCGCGCACGAGCGCGCCCAGCACGAGGCCAAGCGGATCACCGAGCAGAGCGCGCAGCAGCTCAACCAGACCCGGGTCGCCGCCGATGCGCTGATGAAGTCGGCCCGTACCCAGATCCAGCAGGAACTCCAGTCGGCCCGCTCCAAGCACCAGCAGGAGATGGCCCAGTGGCAGGCCGGCGTGGAGCGGGAGGTCAACGAACGGCGTACCGCCGCCGAGCAGGACATCGCCGAACAGCAGGCCGCCGCCGAGCAGGAGCTGGCCGAGCAGCGCAGCGCGACCGAGCAGCAGATCGCCGCGCTGCTGGCCGAGGCACAGCAGCACGTGACCGAGCTGCGCAACCGCGCCGACGAGCAGGCCGCCAGCCACCAGCAGCAGCTCGCCACCCTGCAGAAGGAGCTTGAGGAGCGCCGGCAGGAAGCCGCGGAGCTGCACGCCGAGCTGGAAACCGGCCGCCAGCAGCTCGCCGAGATCCGCCAGGAGGGCGAGGCGCTGGAGAACGAGCTGTCCCGGATGCAGCAGCGGCTCAGTGAGGTCCGCCGCGACCTGACCGCCGAAAGCGCCCGGCTGGACGAGGCCCGCCGCGCCGGGGACTCCGCCGAGCGGCACGCCAAGGAGGTCCGCGCCCGCGTACAGCGGGAGGCGAAGCGGGTTGCCGACCTCGCCGCCGCGGCGGTCATGGCCGCAGCAGCCGGTGGCACGGAGACGGCCGAGTACCCAATGGTGGGTTCCCGCTCCAGCGCCGACCGGCCCGCCCCGGAGCGGGCGGGCGTCGAGCGGCTCACCGTCGAGCGCGTCGGCGTCGACCGGTACTCCGCGGAGCGCCCCGCCGTGGACGACGCGGACGCCGATCGCGCCACTGCCGACCGCGCCCCGCTCAACGCCGCACCTGCCGACCGGAGCCCGGTCGAGAACGGCTACGCCGACCCGTCCCCGGTCGAGCAGGCCAATGGCGACCAGGCCCCGGAGGAGCAGGCGAACGACGAGCACCCTGACGCACCGGCGGTGGCGGACGAGTCGACGACGTCCGAACGTACGGCGGCCCGGGAGGTTGGCGCCGACGACGCCGAGCGGACCTTCCCTCGGCACATCGGCACTGACGCACCGACGCCCGTACCGTTCCTGGCCTTCGGCCAGCCGGTCAGCGAGAACGGCGCCGCCCGGCACTGACCTCAGCCGCGGTTGCACCCGGGTCCGGAGCGAATCCGCACGGGCCCGGGCCGACCTGCGGTGATCAGGTGATGAGAAGTAGGTCCTAGAAGGTTCGGAGACCTACTTCTCATCACCTGATCAAGGGACGGGCGGTGGCCGGTGCGGATTCTGCGCGGAACCGGGTCGCCGTACCCGTTCCAGCTGGCAGGCTGGGCTGGCCGCCGCGCACCAGCGGTGGCCGCCGGCCCGACCGGTGACCGAGAGGAGCGCCCGGTGACCGACCAACCGGAGGAGTTCGACCTGCTCGTCGTCGGTGGCGGCAAGGCCGGCAAGACGTTGAGCATGGACGTCGCCCGATCCGGTCAGCGGGTCGCCATGGTCGAGCGCGGCATGATCGGCGGCAGCTGCATCAACGTCGCGTGCATCCCGACGAAGGCGCTGGTGACCAGCGCGCGGGCCGCCCGCCAACTGCGGGACGCGTCGGCGCTCGGCCTGACGGTGGAGGGCGGCCGGGTCGACATCGACCTGTTGCGCGCGCACAAGCAGGACGTGGTCGAGGGGATGGTCGCTGCGAACCGGCAGCAGTTCCTCGACTCCGGCCTGCACCTGGTGATCGGCGAGGCGCGGTTCGTCGGCCCTCGGACCGTACGGGTGGCACTCGCCGACGGCGGCGAGCGACTGCTGCGCGGCAGCGACGTGGTGATCAACACGGGCACCCGCCCTCATCTGCCGTCGGTGCCCGGGATGGCCCAGGCCGGTGTGCTCACCAGCGACGAGTTGCTGCACCTGGACCGGCTGCCGGCCCGGCTGGTGGTGCTCGGCGGCGGCACCGTCGGGGTGGAGTTCGCGCAGATGTTCGCGTTGTTCGGCAGCGCGGTGACGCTGGTCGAGGGCGGTCCACGGCTGCTCACCCGGGAGGACCTCGACGTCAGCGACGCGGTGATGCGCGTCTTCCTCGACGATGGCATCGACGTACGGGTGGGTGTGGCGGTCGCGCGGGTCGACCGGGAGGCCGACGGCTCGCTCCGGGTGACACTGGACGACGGCAGCGTGGTGGTCGGGGACGACGTGCTGGTGGCGGCCGGCCGGGAACCGGTCACCGACGGGCTCCGCCTGGACGTGGCCGGCGTACGGCTCACCGAGCGGGGCTTCGTGGAGGTCGACGAGCACCTGCGCACCAGCGCCGAGCGCACATGGGCGGCCGGGGACGTCGCCGGCAGCCCGCAGTTCACCCACGTCTCGTTGGACGACTACCGGATCATCCGGGCCAACCTCGCCGGCGGCCAGCGCAGCACCGCCGACCGGCTGATCCCGTACACCGTCTTCACCACCCCGGAGCTGGCGCGGATCGGGCTGACCGAGACCGAGGCGCGCCACGCCGGGTACGACGTCCAGGTCGCCCACCTGCCGGTCGCCGCCATCCCCCGGGCACGCACCCTGCGCCAGACCCAGGGCATGTGGAAGGCGGTCATCGACACCGGCACCGACCGGATCCTCGGTGCGTCGTTGCTCGGCGCCGAGGCCGGTGAGGTGATCACCTCGGTGCAGCTGGCCATGCTCGCCGGAATGCCGTGGACCGCTCTGCGGGACGCGGTCATCACCCACCCGACCATGACCGAGGGTCTCAACCTGCTCTTCGCCTCACTGGAGTCCCGCCCGGTCCGCTGAGCGCCGCCGGGCCCGCGCCGGCGACCGCTACCCGGCGATCTCGTCGCGTACCCGTTGTTGGAAGGCGCGGGCCTGCGCTCCGGTGGGCGGCGGCCCGCCGTGCCGGGCGGCGACCGCCTGTCGGATCACCTGGGCCGGGTCGCCGGTGTCGATCAGCCGCTGACCGGCCGCCACCTTCGCGAGCCAGACGCCATCGCGGTGGCGCACCAGCGACCGGCAGGCGCCGAGTACGGCGTCCTCGGTGCCGGGCGCGGGCTGGTCGGCCGGCGGTGTGGGCAGGGCCAGCCACCAGGTCAGCGCCTCGATGAGCAGCCGGCGCAGGTCGGCTGGGGCGAGGTCGGCGAAGGCTTCCCCCGCCGGCGGCCCGAGCAGTGGGAGTCCACTCTGGTACAGGATGCTGCGATCGAGGCCGTACCAGAATCGGCCGTCGGCGGCCGGGCGGTCGGCGGGGTCGAGGGTGCGCCGGAACTCCATGGCCGCCCCGGTGTTCAGTTCGACCTCGAAGCCGGGCTCCGGGGTGCCGGAGGCGGCCACCGCCCGGTCGTAGACGACCAGTTCCAGGCCACGCGCCGGGCAGGGCAGCGCCTCGTGCCGCAGTCGGGCGACCACCGTCCGCTTGGCGGCCTCGGTGAGCGGTCCGGCGCTGAGCAGCGCCACGTCCACGTCGCTGCGGCCCGGCTGGTACGCCCCGAGCCCCACCGAGCCGGCCGCGTACGCGCCGACCAGGTCGGTGCCGAGCACGTCCCTGGCGGTGCTGACCAGGTCGTCGAGGTAGCGCTGAAGATCGGAGTCCACGGGTCATCATGACGCACGGCTCGGAACCCGGCGGGGCTACCCCGCGTAGAGCAGCAGCAGACCGGCGACGGTGTAGGCGACCATCAGCGCCAGCAGGGGTAGTTGGCCGGCCACCGCCCGGGCCCGGGGGAACAGGTACAGGGCGCGGTCGTGGGCGAGCAGCGTGCCGAGCAGGTGCCCGAGGATGATGACGGTGACCTGGAGGGTCGCCACCCCGGAGGGCGTGACCAGCGCGGTCTGCGGCTCCCAGTCGGCGGTGCCGAGCCAGTTGGCGCCGGTGCCCAGCGGGTCGGAGAGCAATGCGACGGTGCGCTGGCCCTCCAGGATCAGCAGCGAGTAGTAGTGCGCCACCACGTACCCGACGGCGATCGGCACGATGGAGTGGGCGATCTCGCCCGGCACCCCACGGGCCTCGGCCGCGTCGGCGCGACCGATGCGCGCCGCGGCGCCGGTGGCGGCGAGGTACGCGATCGCGACGGCGGCGATGACGACGCTCAGACCGGCGGTGCCGGTGACCGCCGGGTGCAGGCCGTTCTCCTGGCTGAAGCGCAACCAGACCGGCGCGTTGGAGAGGCTGTCGTACATGGTCGAGCCGAGCAGCACGATCACCACGGCGACCAGCCCGGGGCGGGGTCGCAGGCCGGCGATCCCGTCGAGCGGGTTGCGCCACACCAGGACGCCGTCCGCGGCCCGGCCGAGCGGGGCGAGCTGACCGATCAGGCTGCTGTACACCTCGAACGGGTCGGCGTGGTCGAACCAGCCGGCGCCGAACAGCACCGCCCCGGCCAGCAGGACCACCGTGTACCCGGCCAGCCAGGCGGTGATGACCGGCAGGGTGGCCCGGTCGGGAGCGACCAGTTCCAGCCAGACGAACCCGAACACTGTGGCGGCAGCCGGCCACCACCCGACGCTGGCGGGCAGCTCACGGAGCCCACGGTTCGGGTCGCGCCGCGCGGCCAGCGCCGCGAGCAGGTGGACCGTGCGCAGCGGGTTGACCGCCCGCCAGATCGGGCCGAGCAGCAGCGACAGCGGGGCCAGCCCGACCCAGAGCAGCACGTAGAGCGTGCCGGCGGTGGGGTTGTCCACTGTGTCCGGGCCGCCCAGCAGTCCGAGGCAGAACCAGGCGGCGGCGAGCAGGCCGAGCCCGCGCAGCGCCCATCGAAACGTGGGCGCGTCGAGGAGTCGGGCGAGCCAGCCCGGCACCGGGCGACCGCCGGTGGCGTCCCGGTCGAGTCGGGGTTCACGCCAGAGCAGGCCGAGCGCCACGAAGGTGACGACGAGGGTCAGCGCGGCGGCGACGACGAGCTGCGGCAGCGTGATCGGCAGGTCCTGGCGGCCACCGACGCCGTGTGCCAGCAGCGTGGGAGCGGCTGTCATGCCGCTCAGCGGACGACGAGTTGGAAGAGCACCAGCTCGGACTCGTGCGTCTCCACCTCGAACAGCCCGGTCTTGTCGGCCCGGAACTCCACCGAGCCGGGCGTGCCGGCCGGCAGCCGGGCGCCCAGGTCGTAGCCGTGCACGTGCAACTCGTCGGCCACGTCGGAGGTGACAGTGATCCGGACCAGCTGGCCCTTACTGACGGTGATCCTTCCGGTCGGCGGGTCGACCCGCTTCTTCGCGATGGTCACGGTGATCTGTTGGTCCACGGCGGCGGTGCTGGCGGAGGCGCTGGGCGTGCTGGTGGCCGTCGGGGCCGGCGCGGTGGGGGTGGCGCTCGACGGTGCGGCGGACGTGGGCGCCGTCGAGGGGGTGGCCACGGAGGGGTCGTCGTCCTGCCCACACGCGGCGAGGAGCAGGGCGGCGAGGGCGGCGGCAGCGAGGGTGGCGGTGGTGCGGGCGGCGGGGGTACGGACGAGCACGGGCGGACTCCGAACGACGCGAGGGGGACGGGTGTCGGGTTGATCGTCGGGGAGGAGAACTTTACGTCTTGTTCGGTGACGGGGAAATGACCATGATGAACGAATGCGATCGAAGCTGGTCACTGTGCGTAAGGTCCTGAGTCGGGTCGTGGCGGCGCTGGCGGCGACAGTGGTGGTGTCGTTGCTGCTGCCGGTCACCCCGGCGTCCGCGCACGGCCAGCTGGCGACCTCCACCCCACTGAAGGGCACCGTCGTCCGCGAGCCGCTGACCCAGTTGGCGTTGTACTTCACCGAGAAGCCGGCGTCGAACGCGCACTTCGCCATCAGCGGGCCGAACGGGTCGCGAGTGGACAACGGCTGGTCCTACGGTGAGCCGAAGCGACTGGACAAGCCGGTCACCGAGTACTTCATGGTCGACGGCGTGTTCGAGCCACGGCTGTACCACACCGGCTTCCCGGCCATGGTGACCGTCGCACACTGGCCGGCGAAGGGCCGTTACACCGCCAGCTACCTCTCCGTCGCCTCCGACGGTGAGGCGGTGCGGGGCGAGGTGACCTTCGACTACCAGGGCCCGGGCACGGCGGCTCCGGCCGGCTGGTCGGCGCCCACGGCGGGGCCGGATCCGGCGCTGCTCGCCCAGGCCGAGGGCGAGGGCTCGACCACCTCCGGGGCCACCGGCAGTCCGGTCGCCCCTACCGGCACTCCGGCGGACGACCCGGCCGGCGCCGCGGAGGAGCAGCGCGACACCGGGTTCCCAGCCTGGCTGATCCCGGCCCTGATCGTCGTCACGGTCTCGGCGGTCGTGCTGGTGGCGGCCCGCCGACGACCTGCGTCGCGCGGAGCGTCCACTGCGGACCGCCGGACCGCCGGCGCGGCGAGCCGGGGTGGTGCCGCCACCCGCAAGTCCGGCAGCCCGACTCGGAAGACCGGCAATCGGTCCGGTGGTCCGGCGCGGCGCGGACGGCGGTAGACCGTCGCCATAGCTGGCCATTCTTCGCGTAACGCCTCGAACTTTCGCTCGGACATCAAGAACTTTTGATGTATCGAGGCGAAGCCATGGACAGCCCAATCGAAACGCCTTAATGTTCCGAGCCATCCACCCGGTGTTTCCGCAATGTCACTCGTCGGCGTCGAGGACGTTACGGAACCGGGGCCGACGGTCATCCTCACCGCTGATCCACGCCGGCCGTCGGACACTCCACTGCCTCCTGGAGGAACGATGGGCACACGCCTGCTACGCCGACTCCACCATCCCGCCCTGGGTGCGCTGGCACTCGTCCTCGCCGCCGGCCTCTGGGCCGTCCCCGCCAACGCCGCCCCCGCGCAGGAACCGGGCGTCACGCTGCGCGTCTTCGACGTGCAGGTGCCGCTGTCCGAGTTGTGCACCCTCAAGCCCGCCCAGACCCCGAACGTGGACAAGCTGATGTCCACCATCAACTGGACCTCGGCGGCCGACTTCGGCTTCGAGGACAACTTCGTCTCGCAGGTGCTCGGCAACATCACCACCACCCAGGCCGGCAGCTACACGTTCCGGCTCAGCAGCGACGACGGCTCCAAGCTGTCGATCGACAACGCCGTGGTGATCAACCACGACGGTCTGCACGGCGCGACCCCGCCCAAGGAAGGCACCGTCACCCTCACCGCCGGTCTGCACCCGCTGCGCATCGACCACTTCGAGCGTGGGGGCGGGCAGCAGATCACCCTGGAGTGGAAGACACCCGGTTCGTCGACCTTCGTGGTCGTACCGAACTCGGCGCTGAGCACCGACGCCGGCGTGGTCCGGGTGACCGCACCCGGACGCAAGGAGTGCGAGGGGATCGCCGACACCCCCGGCGACGGCCTGCCACTGACCGGCGTGCACCCCGGCTACACAGTGACCAACCTGCGACCCAGCGGCTTCCAGCCGAAGGTCACCGGCATGGACTGGCTGGCCGACGGCCGGCTGGTCATCAGCACCTGGGGCGGCAGCGATCAGTCCGGCACCTCCCAGGACGGCGAGGTCTGGATCCTCGGCAACACCGGCGGGTCGACGAGCCCGGGCAACGTGACCACCAAGAAGATCGCCGGCGGCCTCAAGGAACCGATGGGGCTCAAGGTCGTCGACGGGGTGGTCTACGTGACCGAGAAGCAGCGGTTGACCCGGCTGGTGAACACCGGCGGTGACGAGGTGGCCGAGCGCCTGGAAACCGTCGCCACCTGGCCGTACGGCGGCAACTTCCACGAGTTCGCGTTCGGCCTGCTCTACCAGGACGGGTTCTTCTATCTGAACCTGTCGGTGTCCATCAACTCGGGCGGCGCCACCACCAACCCGCAGCCCGCCACCAACCGGGGCACCACCCTCAAGGTCAACAAGGACACCGGCGCGGTCAGCTACGTCGCCGGCGGTCTGCGTACGCCGCACGGCATCGGCTGGGGCCCGGAGGGCGGCATCTTCGTCACCGACAACCAGGGCGGCTGGCTGCCCTCGTCGAAGCTGGTGCACGTCAAGCAGGGCCGGTTCTTCAACCACTTCACCAACCCGGCAGGCCCGTTCGACACCGCGCTGGTCACCCCGCCGGTGCTCTGGATGCCGCAGAACGAGATCGCCAACTCGCCCAGCACGCCGATGTACCTGACCAGCGGTCGGTACGCCGGCCAGTTCGTCATCGGCGACGTGACGTACGGCGGCCTGCAACGGGCGAATGTGGAGAAGGTCAACGGCGAGTACCAGGGCGCCCTGTTCCGGCTCACCCAGGGCCTGGAGGCAGGTGTCTCCGAGGTCAACGTCGGCCCGGACGGCGCGATCTACGTCGGCGGGCTCGGCGCGGGCGGCAACTGGGGCCAGACCGGCAAGCTGTCGTACGGCCTGCAGAAGCTCACCCCGAACACCGCCACCACGTTCGAGATGCTCGCGATGCGCGCCACCACGACCGGCTTCGAGGTGGAGTACACCCAGCCCGTCTCGGCGGCGACCGCCGCCGAACTGGCCGCGCGCTACAAGATCAAGCAATGGCGGTACGTGGCGACGTCGAGCTACGGCGGCCCGAAGATCGACGAGGAGACGCTGACCGTCACCTCGGCCACCCTCTCGGCGGACGGAAAGAAGGTCAGCCTCGCGGTGGCCGGCCGCAAGGCCGGTCGGGTGGTGCACCTGCGTTCGCCGCGCCCGTTCACCTCCACCAGCGGCCAGTCACTGTGGAGCACCGAGGCGTGGTACACGCTCAACTCCATCCCGGGCAGCCCGCCGCCGCCGACCGGCGGCACCATCACCGGCGTCGGCGGCAAGTGCCTGGACGTCGACAACGCCGGCACCGCCGACGGTACGAAGATCCAGCTGTGGACCTGCAACGGCACCGCCGCGCAGTCGTGGACCCGGGTCGGCGACACCTACCGGGTGCTCGGCAAGTGCCTGGACATCGACAACGGCGGCACCGCGAACGGTACGAAGATCCAGCTCTGGACCTGCAACGGCACCGGTGCGCAGGTCTGGCAGCCACAGGCCGACGGGTCGATCCGCAACCCGCAGTCCGGCAAGATCATGGAGGCCGCCGGCGGTAACACCGGCGACGGCACCCAGATCCAGCTCGGCACGTACGCGGGCGGCGCACACCAGAAGTGGGTGGTCAGTAGCGGGGTAACCGGCTGACAGTCGACGGGCGGGGCGTGGTCTGACCGGCGGGTCAGGTTGCGCCCCGCCCGTCCACCTCGCGAAGGTCGACGCTCAGCGGAACAGCACCGGCCGGTTCCCCCGGGCGCCGACGAACTGGCCCCGGATGTTGATGTCCTCGATCGAGTCGGTAACCCACACGCCCCGGGTGGTCAGGTCGGTCATCACCCCGTTGCGCCAGAGGAACGGGTGCCACGCAGCGGTGGTGGTGCTCTGGCCCACCACCTCACCCCGGTCGTTGATCGCGGTGGCGCGACTCCAGTCGCCACCGAGCGTGCCGAGGTCGGTCAGTGTGCCGTTCTGCCAGCGGAACGCCCGCCCGTTCGCCGCGCCCACCACCTGGCCCCGGTTGTTGACCCCGATGGCCTCGCTGCCGATCTGGGTGAAGACGCCGTTGCGCAGGAGACCGCCCACGCAGGTGCACGGGTAGTCCTGCGGGGGCACGTTGAACCCGCCCACCACGTCGCCCGCGTTGTTGACGTCGGTGGTGAACTCGTAGAAGTACTCCCGGCCCAGGTCGGTGAAGACCCCGTTGCGCCACAGGAAGCGGTGCGGCATGTCGCCGGCCGGTTCACTGGTGCCGAGCACCTGCCGCCGGTCGTTGACCCCGATCGCCACGCTGTTCTCCCCACCCAGGGTGCCCAGGTCGTGGAGCCGACCGTCGCGCCAGAGCACCGCGCGGGTCAGGTAGTCCGAGCCGAAGGAGGTGATCGCCACGTCACCGAACTCATTGACGTCAACGGCGGCGGAATCCGTGTCGCCTGGCAGCACACCCAGGTCGGTGATGACACCGTGGCGCCAGAGCACAGCGTGCCGGGCGCCGCTGGCGACGGTGCTCCAGCCGACGATGTCGCCGCGGTCGTTCATCGCCGTCGCAGCGCCGTCGCCTCCGGACAGGGTGCCGAGGTCGACGACCCGATAGCTGTGCGGGGACGCGGCGACGGGAGCGGGAGCGAGGGTGATCAGCGCGACGACTGTCGTCGCAGCGGTCAGCAGGGGACGCGGGGACACCATGGACGCCAAGGGGGACGCTCCTCGGATCGGAGCGGCGACGACCCGGCGGACGGGCGCGGGGCAACCACCACTGCGCGTTCGATCGGTAACGCACAGTAGATCCGGTGTCGTGGCGGCGCACCAGGGACCGAACGGTCACCGACGCCTGGCGTCCAGCGGTGGGGGCCGTCGGTCAGGGGCCGTGCGGCAGCGGCTGCGCCAGTGCCCGCAGGTCCGCCGGGAGCTGGGCCAGGGCGTCCTCGAACTCCCGGTGCCCGACCACCCGGTGCATCGTCTGGAGCACCGCGCGGGTGCCTCGCTCGGCAGCGGGGCGGTCGATCCCGGCGCGGTCGGCCACCCGGCGCAGGAACTCGTCGTAGCCGAACGTTTCCGGCGGCTCGGCGGCCTTGACCAGCAGCGGGCTCAGCTCGTCGGCCAGGTGGGGGGCCAATGCGCCCGCCTCACCGCCGCTGAGCCGCTCGGTGAGGGTCCGCAGGACCGCCTCGGTGAGCGGGCGCGCCTGCTCCGGCGGGAGACCCGCCCGTGCCGCAACCTTGTCGACGAACGCCAGCTCGGCCATGCCCCCGCCCTTCGCTTTCGGAAACGCGTGGCTACCCGGGTCCACCGGCAGCAAACGCGGCAGCCGCAGCGGGATGGTTCTGCTGGTTGCTCAGCGCGGTGCCGTCGGCTTCTCGTACGGTGAGGTCGGACCGGGAACCCGACGGCTGCCCGACGGCGGCCCGTGCCGCAGGAGGAGCAGATGGCCCTCGACCTGCCCGAGGTGATCGAGAGGTACTTCCGGGCCGTCAACGACCGGGACCTGGACGCGTTCGTCGCCTGCTTCGCGGACACCGCGAGCGTCGCCGACGAGGATCGGCTGTACGACGGGCGGGCGTCGATCCGCGCCTGGCGACAGAAGACGATGGACGCCTACGCGTACACCGCCGAGCCGGTCCGGGTCACGTCGCAGGCGGGCGACTCGTACCTGGCCATCACCCGGGTGTCCGGCGACTTTCCCGGCAGCCCGATCGAGTTGCGGTACCGGTTCACGCTGCGCGACGGGTTGATCGGAGCCCTGGACATCCGTCCCTGACGGCGAGGTTGATCCACGACACGAAGGGAACGCCGTGCCGCGAGTCTGGCTCATCACCGGCTGTTCGCGTGGTCTCGGCCGTGCCCTCGCCGATGCCGTCCTGGCCGACGGCGACCACCTGCTGGCCACCGCCCGCAACCCGGCGCAGCTCGACGACCTGGTCGACCGGCACGGCGACCAGGTCCGCGTGGTGGCCCTCGACGTCACCGACCCCGCCGCCGCCCGCGCCGCCGTCCGCACGGCGGTGGACACCTTCGGGCGGCTGGACATCCTGGTCAACAACGCGGGGTACGCCGACGTCGCCGCGATCGAGGACATGTCGGAGGACGACTTCCGGGCGCAGATCGAGGCCAACTTCTTCGGCGTGGTCAATCTGTCCCGGGCCGCCCTGCCGGTGATGCGCGAGCAGGGACGCGGGCACATCGTGCAGATCTCCAGTGTCGGCAGCCGCGTCGCGAGCACGGGCCTGGGCGCGTACCAGTCCGCCAAGTGGGCGGTCAGCGGCTTCTCCGCGGTGCTCGCCAAAGAGGTCGAGGCGTTCGGGATCCGGATCACCTCGGTCGAGCCGGGCGGGCTGCGCACCGACTGGGCCGGTTCGTCGATGAGCGCCCTGCCGATCAGCGAACCGTACCGGCCGGTCATCGACCCGGCCGTGCAGCGGCTGCGCCAGGCCAGCGGCGCCCAGCCGGGCGATCCGGCCCGCGCCGCCCAGGCGATCATCCGGATCACCCGGGTCGACGAACCGCCGCTCCGGTTGCTGCTCGGCGCCGACGCCGTGGCGGCCGCCCAAGCGGCCGCCGAGGCGCTCGCCGCGTCCGACGCCCGGTGGCGGGAGTTGAGCGAGTCCATCGCCTTCGACGCGGCCCCCTGACCCGACCGCCCCCCACCCGACCGTCGACGCTGACCCGGTCCCCTGCCGGACCGCCGAGCCGGGCCGGCCCGTAGGTGATCAACCGCCGAACGGACGAGACGGCCGAGGGGCCGGTGGGTGACATGATGTGGCGACAACAGCTGTCGCTACGAGAAGGGTTCCGGCTGCCCGATGGCGCACTCAGAGGCTCGCACGTCCACGACACCCGCGCGGATCGCGGTGCCGCTGGCCGGGCTGCCGCACCGGGCGGGCTGATGCCGGGCGAGCGACGGGAGACCGTGGCCGAGCAGAGTGTCCCCACCCACGCCGCGGACACCATGGCCTATCAGGTCGCGACCGACATACGAGCGCTGCGCGCGTTCGTCAGCGCAGGGGCGCTTGCCCGCGGCCTGTCGGCCGATCGGGTGGAGCTGTTGACCCTGGCGGTCAGCGAGCTGGCCACCAACACGTTGCAGCACACCACCGGCGGCGGGTGGGTTCGGCTCTGGGCCGAGCCGGGTCAGCTGGTCTGTGACGTGGTCGACCAGGGACCGACGCGGACGTTCGGGCGGAGCATGCCGGCCGCCGACTCGGTACGGGGTCGCGGGCTGGCGATCGTGGAGCAGATCTGTGACGAGGTAGCCGTGCTCACCAGCGCCGGTGAGACAGTCGTACGGATCCGCCTGAGTCTGTGAGACGGCGGCGATCCCCGCCCGCCCGGGCAAGGTCGGCTGCCACAATGCGGACAGCCCGGAACGACTGTGACACCGGGTCGGACCCGAACGGAGGACGCCACGATGCCGGACAGCGCACGCGAGGCCGAGCTGCTCGACGCAGAGCGCACCCTGCAGGCAGCCCAACGGGCCGGCGACGTCGCCGCCCTCGATCAGCTGCTGGTCGACCAGCTGATCGCCATCGGCCCGGACGGGCGTACCCACACCAAGCAGGATGACCTGGCCGCCCACCGGGACCGCCGCACGGTCGTCGAGGAGTTGGTGGAGGAGGAGCTGGACCTGCTCGTCGTCGGCAAGACGGGGGTGACGTTCTTCCTGGGCCGGGTGTCCGGCTTTTCCGAGGGGGCGCCGTTCGCGGCGCGGCTGCGCTACACCCGGACGTGGGTCCACGACGACCCGCACGGCTGGCGGGTCCTGGCCGCACACATCAGCCCGGTCTGACTCAACTGCCGTCCTCGTCGTCCTCGTCGAGCAGGCCCTGCTCGTCGAGGAACGCGAACCACCTGTCGTCGGCAGGGGTCAGGTCGGCGTAGCCCGGCCCGAGCAGGTAGTAGTCCACGAAGGATTCCACGTCGGGGGCGAGCTCCTCGAACGCGTCGGACATGAACCACTCGGTGCCGTTCGGTGGGAAGTACCAGATCGCTCCCGTGCCGCGATCCATGAAGATCGGCTCGTCGCTGCGGGTGCCGACCACCAGCCAGCCCGCCCGGTCCTGCGGGATGGACGAGAAGTCCGGTGCGTAGTCCAGGTGGTACTGGATCCCCGTGAGGGTCGACGAGGACGCCAGCTCGAGCCGACCCGCCCGCAGCCCGTCGGCCACCAGCAGAAGGTCCCGCAGGTCGGGCGGGAGCCCCGCCGGCACGGCGTCGAGGGCCGCCCCCTCGCCGAACTCGGCGTACGCCAGGCTGTCCGGCAGATCGGCCAGCTCAGCCCGCAGCTCCTCGATGAGCTGCCGGAGCTCGAGGTCCACTGCACCACCTCTGTTCGGATGAGGTCCCGTCCGGCAATGCTCCCGGCTGCCCGGAGACCTGCGAGCCGATGCGCGGTTTGGTTCTACCACGCACCGGCTCGCCGGGGCGTCACCTCGCCGAATCCGCCAGCCGGGCCGTCACCACCAGATCGTCGAGCTGCGCCGACCCGGCGGGTTGCTCCGGCAGTCGGCTGTCGTGCTGCGCCTCGTCGAGCCGCGACGCCAGCTCGGCGAGGTCCCGGCCGAGGACCGGGCCCGCGACCAGGCCGTCGAGCCCGCCGTGTTCGGCGGACCGCTTCGCCGCGATCAGCTCCGGAAGGTACGCCGGCGCGGCCTCGGCGACCAGCAGGCTCGGCAGGTGCGCCAGCATCCGACCGGTGCGCATCAGGTGGACGCCGGTGAGCAGCGCCCGGAAGGTGTAGAGCAGTGGTTTCAGCTCGCCGGTCGTGTCGAACAGCCGCCGTTGGGTGGCGGCGAAGCCGCGGTAGTGGTGCGCGTGGTGCCGGGTCAGCACCAGCGGTGCCAGCTCGACCAACGCGGCGTGCACAGCGGTGGTGTGCACCACCAGCGGCGACAGCAGCTGTTCGAGCACGTAGCCGTTGCGCCGCAGCATCAGCCGGACGAACTTGCGCAGGTCGTGTGTGACCAGGTCCAGCTCCACGCCCTCGCGGTCGGTCATGACAGTGTGGGTCTCGGTCGGCTGCGCCAGCCCGATCAGGTCCTCGACCGGAAGCAGGTGCGCGCCGCGCAGGTCGACGTCCGAGTCGGTGGACGGGAATCCGTACAGGTGGGCGCCGGAGACGGTGGCGAACACCAACGGGTACGGCTGCTCGGCGAGGATGCCCGTGAGGTCGACGCCGGCCGGCAGCCCCGCGGCCTCCCAGGCCGTCACGCCGAGCACCGCACCGAGCGATCCCGGACGGAGATCAACCACTGTTCGACAGTGACCTCGTCGGGCTTCTCGGGTAGCGGGCTGGTGTCCAGGCCCGCGGTCATCCGGCTCACCAGCCGGTCCCGCCAGGCGACGATCTCGGCCCAGGGCACCTCGCCGGCCTTGACCGCCAGCAGACGGTCCCGGTCGGCGCCCACGTCCAGCACCAAGCGGCCGGTGCGGACCAGGTCACTCCCGGCGGTCAGCAGTCGGATCAGGTGCATCACGTGCCGCCACGCCGGAACGCCGGTGCGGGCGATCCCCCGCTCGGCCTTGCCGAACTGGGCGGTCGCGTACCGCAGGTAGGTGTCGGCCACCCGCCGGGACAGGAAGGCCGGCGTGAGCGCCCGCAGTTCCGCACCCAGCGGGGTGCACGTCTCGACCAGCGGCGAGTGCAGCACCTCCAGGACCGTGGGATTCGCCGCCAACCCGAGCGTGCAGACCCGCTCCACCTCCCACCGCACCTGCTCGTCGAGCGGCCCGTCGTGGTGGCGGGCGGGTTTCCGCAGCCCCCAGAACGCCGAGGCCGGCAGGGCGTAGACCCCGCGTCGGTCGGTGTCCGAGGCCGCGCCGGACAGCCCGAACGCGCGGGAACCGACGACCACCTGCAGGATCGTGTGGTCATCGACCAGCTGATCCGTCAGTGCGTGCTCCACTGCCGCCGCCTCCCCCGAGCGTTGCGCCGACCGCCGGGCGGCCGTTGTCCGGTGCACACCATGCCGGTCCGGGAGGGCCGACGTCGAGCCCTTTCCTCAGTTCACGACGGCGTCGATCGGGCCGACACGCAGGGTGCCGTCGTTGAGGGGCGTGCAGCGGATGCCGCCGGTGGTGCGCAGCGCCTTCCACGCTCCCGGACCGACGGTGACGTCCATCCAGGCGCACGGCCGGGCCGCCCGGTTGACCCGCAGGCTGACCGGGCCGTCGCCGGAGTCCAGCACCAGCACCCTGCCGATCAGCTCGTCCACGGCGATCCCGGTGGTGAGGATGTTGCGTCGCACCTCGGCCAGGCCGACGCCGACCGGCAGCGACTCCCGGGCGATGACGGTGACGCTGGCGTCGCGGTGTGCCTGTTGGCCGAAGTACCGGTCGCCGACGATGCCGAGGCCGGCCCGGATCTGGACGGCGTTGACCAGCTCACCGGGCGGGGCCGGTGCCGGGCCGTCGGCGGGCCGGCCCAGGAAGCGGTGCACTGGCGAGGCCAGCAACTCGACGATCTCCGGCATGGCAGGAATTCTACGAACCGGACAGGGGCCGCCGGGGCAGGTCCACGGATGACCCGGTGGGGACGGCGGCGTGAGCCGTCGCCGTCCCCACCGTGACCCGGTTCAGGCCGGTGTGCCGGTGACGGTGAGGTTGCGCAGTCGGCCCACGTTGTCGAACGAGCCGAAGCCGACCCGTCCCGAGCCGAACGTGGTGTCCTTCGCGGTCAGCAGCGGGTCCCGGTGCCCGTCGACGTAGACGGCGATCTCACCGGTGGCCGGCAGGTGCACCACCTGGACCCGGTGCCACCTGGCGTCGGTGATCGCCGGGTTGGCGCCCCGGGACCGGCCGTTCCACTGGTGGTCGATGCGTTCCCGGTCGGCGTTGTCCACCTTGAAGATGCCGTTGTGCGGGTAGATCGTGTTGTCGGTGGAGAGGTGGGCGTAGTAGAACTCGGTGTCCGAGCGCCAGCCGAAGACGATGATCACGTCCCGGTTGGTGATCTCCACGGGGGTGTCGAGTCGTACCTGGGCGTCGACCCGCACCGACGACCACGCCGGGCCGCCGGTCAGCACTGCGTACTCGAAGGGCCGGCGCGGGCCCGGCCGGCTCTCCCCGGCCTCGGCCAGGACGACCTGGTCGCGTGTGAACTGCCACTTCGCCGGGGTCACCGGCGCCCAGTTCGCGGCCCCGGCGGTGCGGCGCACTGTGACGTCCCCGACGTCGCCGCTGGCGAACTCCCTGGTGCCGGTCACCTTCCAGACCTTTCCGTTGGCCTTCGCGAGGATGTAGAGCTCGCCGGCGGCGTCGGTGCCGAAGCGCAGGTCCACCCGGTTGGGGTCACCGGGCGCGCCCGGTGCGGACAGGTCACGCATCCGGACCGGCGTGCCCGCCGTGTCGAAGAGCGCGAGCTGGTGGATCGTGGCCAGGCCTCGGCCCCGGCGCATCTCGTTGGCCTCGGTGGAGAGCACCCGGCCGTCGACCAGGTCACCGAAGACGTACTTGCCGCGCAGCGCGGGCAGCGTGCGCCCCCGGTAGACGAAGCCGCCGGCCACCGCGACACCGACGTCGTCGGTGCAGTTCCAGCCGGCGGCGGGGTCGTGGTCGTACGCGGCGACCGGGTAGGTGTAGCCGTACCTGTCGTCGTCGGCGGGCAGCGGGAGCAGCCGGTCGCAGGGGTTGGTGGCCGCCTTGTCGAAGACGAACGAGCCCTCGCGCTCGCTCCAGCCGAAGTTGTCCCCGGCGCGGACCTCGTAGATGGCCTCGACGGCATGTTCGCCGATGTGCCCGAGGTACATCCGGCCGGTCGCCCGGTCCCAGCTGAACCGGTGCGGGTCCCGGAAACCCACCGCGTAGAGCTCGCCGAGCACGCCGGCCCTGCCGACGAACGGATTCCCGGCTGGGATGCCGTAGCGCCCGTTCGTGGAGTTGGTGCCCCGCGGGTCGATCCGCAGCAGCTTGCCGTGCGGCAGGGCCAGGTTCTGCGGGTCGGTGTTGCGCGCGCCCTGACCACCGTCGCCGACGGCGAGGTACAGCAGGCCGTAGTCACGGTCGTGGCGCTTCGCCGTGGGGTTGAAGTTGATCTCCTGGATGCCGTGCACCTGGCCACCGAAACCAATGCGCAGCACCTCGCGGTGGGTGCCGGCGAAGGTGGCGGCGGCCGGATCGGTCGCCGTCCACTCGGTGATGACACCGTGGAAGAGCGTGTTGGGCTGGGCGTAGTCCGGGGTGACGGTCGTCGTCGACGCCAGCTCGGTGTGGATGGTGTAGAACCGGCCGTTCACCCCGAACTCCGGGTGGAACGCCACGTACCCGAAGCCCTGGCCGAGCCCACGACCGGAGAAGAACCGCGGCGCGAACGTCGCGGCCACGTCCAGGTAGACGTGCGGAACGCCGTCCTCGACCAGGTAGAGGCTGCCGTTGAGGTCGGGCACCGCCCGCCGGCCGGAGCCGTCGGGCACCTCCATGATGGTGTTGATCCGGGCGGTACGCATGAGCCGCGCGTCGGTCGGCGCCGGTGTGGGGTACGACTGCGGGAAGCTGGCGTACTCGCTGAGGACCAGCCCGAGGCGGGACTGGGTCGGCATGTCGGGGATCGGGTCGTCGACCGCGTCGGCGGCCCGCGCGGGCGTGGCGACCAGTGTGGACAGGATCAGTACGAGGGCGGTGAGGCCGGCCCTCAGTGTGGGCCGGCGGACGGTGCCGGCGCGGCGGTGCAGGGTGCGCACGCGTGTCTCCTTCTCGGTGGGACGGTGCCGAGGGTGGTCAGCGGGCAAGGTGGCGGTACTGCCTCCGTACGTCGGTCGCGGAGACCACACTGTCGAGGAACATCAGGCCGTCCATCCGGCAGTCGCACGGGTTGCGCTCGAGGGTGTCCTGGGGAAAACTGCCGCCGATCTTGATGCCTCGGGGGTCGGACGCGGTGGTCAGGTGCGGGCCGGGCCCGGACAGCAGCCACGGGTCGTCGGTGCGGGTGTAGAAGCCGTCCACCGGTTCGCCGTTGCGGTAGAGGGCGAGCGCGCCGGTGTCGAAGTCGAAGGTGGCGGCCAGGTGCACCCACTCCCCCACCGGCAGCAGCTCGCGCAAGTCCCGGGTGGCGGCGAAGGTCTGCGAGTTGCCACCGTCGAGCCGCCGGCCGAGCGCGACGAGACGCAACTCCCCGTCGACGTCGATCAGTTCCAGCAGGGCGCGGACGCCGTGGCCGTCGGAGTCGCCGGTCAGCACCCCGGCAAGCCCGATGGCGTTGTACCTGTCGTCCGGGTCGGCGGTGGTGGAGTTGGGCGACGGGCTGTCCATGTTCAGCTTGAACCAGCCCATGACCGTGGTGCCGGCGGTGGCGCTGAAGGCGCGCAGTGTCCGCACCCCGCTGGCCGACCAGGTGCCGGCCTTCCAGTCGTCGTTGCCGGCGACGGCGGGGGCGACCTGCCGGGTCTGCACCGCGTTGCGGCTGCCCCGGTAGGCGCGGTCCGGCACCCGCATGGCGGCACCGCCGTTGATCAGCTCGATCTCGGTGCCGGAACGGCCCTGGTCGCGTTCCAGGGCGGGGTCGCCGGGCACCGGGTGGTCGAAGTCGTACGCGGCGACCAGGTGCGCGCGCAGCGCCGGGTGGACGTCGTGCGTGGGGCTTCGATCCGCCTGCGCTGGTGGCGCGCTGGCACCGGTCAGTGCGCCGATCGCCAGGAGGGAGACGGCCGCTCGTCGGGCCCTGGACATGGCTGTCACCTCGTTTCGCGGCATGCCGGATGCCGGTCACGTAAGCGCTTACGTAAGCGCTTACGTACCCTAGGCTTCGATCGATGCCACTCGCAACAGATCGGGTGGCATGAATGTTTCCGGAGGGTTGCCGATGCCCACTGTCAGCCGGCGGCCGCGCCTCGTGGACGTCGCCGAACACGCCGCCGTCTCGCTGGCGACCGCCTCCCGCGCCCTCGCCGGCCGCGCGGGGGTCAGCGCCGAGGTGGCCGACCGGATCCGGCAGATCGCCGGTGAGCTGGGCTACGTGGCCAACCCCTACGCCCGCACCCTGGCCAGCGGGGCCACCTCCACGGTGGGGCTGATCGTCCACCAGATCGACGACCCGTACTTCTCCGAGATCGCCGCCGGGGTCATCCAACTCGCCGCCGAGCAGGGCCTGCTGGTGCAGATCTGCCAGTCCGGCCGCGACCCCGGCTACGAACTGCAACAACTGCGGCACCTGATCGCCCAGCGGGTCGGCATCGTCCTGATCAGCGGTTCCGGCTACGGCGACCCACGGATGGAGAGCGCGGCCCGCGCCGAACTGGACGCGTTCCAGGACCACGGCGGACGGGCCGCGGCCATCGGACGGCACGCGCTCGGCGTCGACGCCGTCCTACCGGACAACGAGGCCGGCGGTCACGCCCTCGCCCAGCACCTGATGGATCTCGGCCACCGGCGGATCGCGGTCGCCGCGGGCAGCGCCGGCCTCACCACGGTCGCCGACCGGCTGGCCGGAGTGTCGTCGGCCCTGCGGCAGCGCGGGCGGTCCCCCGCCGACCTCGCCGTCGTGCACAGCGACTTCACCCGCGGCGGGGGGCGCGCCGCCGCCGAGCAGATCCTCAACGACCATCCCGAGACGACGGCGATCATCGCGCTCAACGACGTGATGGCCATGGGCGTGCTGTCGACGCTGCGGTCCCGTCGCGTGCCGGTACCCGCGCGGATGTCGGTGGTCGGCTTCGACGACGTCTCCGTGGCGGCCGACCTCGCACCCAGCCTCACCACCGTCCGCCTGCCGATGACCGAGATGGGCCGCACGGCACTCAGCCTCGCGCTCAAACCGCGCACGACCCGCCCCCGCCGTCGTCCCACCGGGCACCTGCTGGTCGTCCGCGACTCGACCGGGCCCGCGCCCAGGGCCTGACCGTTGGGCGCGCCGGTCAGACCGCCAACGCCGCCCGGACGTCCCGCTCCGCCGTGACACCCCCGTCGCCGTGCGAGGTGACCCGACCGGACTCCAGCACGTGGTAGCGGTCCGCCACCCGCAACGCAAAGCCCAGGTGCTGCTCGACGAGCAGCACACTGAACCCGGACTGCCGGGTCAACTCGACGATCCGCTCCTGGATCTCCGCGACCACCGACGGCTGGATGCCCTCGGTCGGCTCGTCGAGCATCAGCAGCCGCGGCCGGGTGATCAGGGCACGGGCGATGGCCAACTGCTGGCGCTGACCGCCGGAGAGCAGCCCGGCCCGGCGCCGCAGCAGCGGGCGTAGCGCCGGAAACAGGTCCAGCACCTCCGCCGTTGCCACCGCCCCGTCGCGCCGACCGTCGGCGACCAGCCGCAGGTTCTCCGCAGCCGTCAGGTTCGGAAAGCACTGCTGACCCTGCGGGACGTACGCCATCCCCCGCGCCACCCGCTCGTGCGGGCCGGCGCGGGTGACGTCCTCGCCGTCCAGCTCGACGGTGCCGGAGCTCGGGCGCAGCAGCCCCGCAGCGACCCGCAGCAGGGTGCTCTTGCCGGCACCGTTGTGGCCCAGCACGGTGGCCACCCCGTCGGGCGGGACCGCCAGATCGACCCCGTGCAGCACCCGAGAGCGCCCGTATCCGGCGTGCACCCCGCGCAGCGTCAGCATCATGCCTCCAGGCCGGTGTGGGCCGACCCGGCGTCGACCGGGTGGCCAAGGTAGACCTCCTGCACGCGCGGGTCCGCCTGGACCTGCGCAACAGTGCCCTCGCTGAGCACCCGGCCGGCGTGCAGCACTGTGACGCTGCGCGCGAACCGACGCAGGAAGTCCATGTCGTGCTCGATCACGACGACAGTGCGATCCCGGCTCACCGTCTCCAGCAGGACGCCGGTGGCGTCGCGCTCCTCGTGGCTCATCCCGGCGACCGGCTCGTCCAGCAGCAGCAGCCGCGCGTCCTGCACCAGCAGCATGCCGATCTCCAGCCACTGCTTCTGGCCGTGCGCGAGCGTCCCGGCGAGGTGCGCGGCCCGCTCGGCCAGACCGATGGTCTCCAGCGCGGCGGCGACCTCGTCGGGGACACCCCGGCGGCGGCGGGCCAGGGTCGCCCAGCTGCGCCGGGCGCCCGCCGCGATGTCGAGGTTCTGCAACACCGACAGCTCCTCGAAGACCGTCGAGGTCTGAAAGGTCCGCCCGATGCCGAGCCGGCTGATCCGGTGCACCGGCCGGCCGAGCAGTTCCTCGTCACCGAAGCGGACCGAGCCGGTGGCCCGGACCAGGCCGGTGATCGCGTCGACCAGTGTGGTCTTGCCGGCGCCGTTCGGCCCGATCAGGAACCGGATGTCGCCGGCGGGCACTTCCAACGAGACACCGTCGACGGCGGTGAAACCGTCGAAGCTGACCCGCACGTCACGGACGGACAACCCGTCCAACCGCTCGCCGCTCATGCCGCCGGCACCTCCGTCCGCTCGGCGCGTCGTCGGCCCAGCGACAGGAACCCGCGCCGCAGCGGCTGCGCGCCCACCTCACGGCGGCGGGTCAACGCCCACAGCGACGCCAGGCCGCCGGGAAGGAACGCCACCACGACCACGAACAGCAACCCCTGAAGGTACGTCCAGGTACCCGGGAAACGCTCGGAGAGGGCGGTACGCGCCCAGGCCACCGCCACCGCACCGAGCACCGGCCCGAGCAGTGTCGCCCGGCCGCCCACAGCGACGCCGATGACGAACTCGATCGACGGGACGATGCCGATCAGCGCGGGCGAGATGATGCCCACCGCCGGCACGAACAGCGCACCGGCCAGCCCGGCCATGCCGGCCGCGACCACGTAGGCCACCAGCTTGACCGACGCCGGGTCGTAGCCCAGGAAGCGGACCCGTTCCTCACCGTCGCGGACCGCCACCAGCAGCTCGCCGTAGCGGCTGTGGATGAGCTGACGGGTCAGCGCGAGCAACGCCAACAGCGTTCCGGCGATGATGAAGTACACCATCCGCTGGTTGACCGGGTCGTCCAGGTCGTAGCCGAAGAAGCCCTTGATGTCGGTGAGCCCGTTGGTGCCACCCGTGGTCCCCTGCTGACCGATCAGCAGGATCACCATCGCGGCGGCGAGCGCCTGACTGAGGATGGCGAAGTACGCGCCGCGGACCCGGCGGCGGAAGACCAGCGAGCCGAGCCCGAAGGCGACAGCCATCGGCAGCAGCACGGTGGCGGGCAGCGCGAACCACGGGCTGGCGAACGGCCGCCACCACAGCGGCAGCTCGTCGAGTTGCCCGTACAGCTGCATGAAGTCGGGCATCCCACCCGGGCCCGCGTCGGCGAGCTTGAGGTGCATGGCCATCGCGTAGCCGCCGAGGCCGAAAAAGACGCCCTGGCCCAGGGTGAGCATCCCGCCCCGGCCCCAGGCGATCCCGATGCCGACCGCGACCATGGCGACGCAGAGGTACTTGGAGAGCAACGCCAACCGGAAGTCCGACAGCACCAGCGGGGCGACGGCGAACAGCAGCGCCGCGCCGAACGCGAAGCCGGCCAGGGTCCGCATCCGAGACCGGCCGGAAGGCCCACCCGGTGGTACGGCGCCGGCAGGCGCCGGGTGGACGGCGGTGCTGGGTGGCGCGGGGGTGACGGCGGTCATGCGAGGCTCCTGGTCCGCAGTGTGAACAGGCCCTGTGGCCGCCACTGGAGGAACGCGACGATCGCCACGAACACGATCACCTTGGCGACGCTGAGGGTGGTCAGGTACTCCCCGGTGGCCTGGAGCACGCCGAGGGCGAAGGCGACGATCACGCTGCCCTTGAGCTGGCCGATCCCGCCGACCACGACGACCAGGAAGGCGTCGATGATCAGGTTGGTGCCCATTGTCGGGCCGATCGGGCCGAGCAGGGTGAGGGCCACCCCGGCGAGCCCGGCCAGGCCGGAGCCGAGGAAGAACGTCGTCCGGTCGACCCGGGAGGTGGCGACGCCGGACACGGCGGCGAGGTCACGGTTCTGCACCACAGCGCGGATACGACGCCCGAGCGGGGTGAGTCGCAGCGCCAGGGTGAGCGCCGCGACGGCGGCCAACGCCAGGGCCAGGATGAACAGCCGGTTGTTGGCGATCGTCAGCCCGCCGGGCAGCGCCACGTTGCCGGTGAGCAGTTCGGGCGCGCGGGTCTGCACGTTCGGGCTGCCGAAGATGTCCCGGGCCAGTTGTTGCAAGATCAGTGACACACCCCAGGTGACCAGCAGGGTGTCCAGTGGCCGGGCGTAGAGCCGGCGGATGAGCAGCACCTCCAGCAGGACACCCATGGCGCCGGCGACCACGAACGCCACCGGCAGCGCGACCGCCAGCGACAGGCCGGCGCCGGTGATGCTCTGTTGCAGCACGTAGGTGGTGTAAGCGCCGGCCATGATGAACTCACCGTGCGCCATGTTGATCACGTTCATCTGGCCGAAGGTCAGCGCGAGGCCGAGCGCGATGAGCAGCAGCACCGCGCCGATGCTGATGCCGGTGAAGAGTTGACCGAAGAGGACTGTCACGGTGGCTACTCCGAACTGGTGGTCGGGTGGCCCGGGCGGGGCGCGTCGCCGCGCGGCCCGCCCGGGCCGGCGTCGTCAGCTCAGGCCGCTCGCCCACGGGTAGGTCTTGAGGTACGGGTCCGGCGCGACCGGCTTGCCGGAGTTCCACACCTCGGTGATCAGACCGTCCGCGCCGATCTTGCCGATCCGGGCGGTCTTGGCGATGTGCTGGGTCTTGCCGTCGACGGTGACCAGACCCTCCGGCGCGTCGAAGGTGATCCCGTCCGAGGCGGCGCGGACCTTCTCCACGTCGAAGGCGCCGGCCTTCTCGACCATCGCCTTCCACAGGTGGACGCCCACATAGGCGGCCTCCATCGGATCGCTGGTCGGCTTGTCCGCGCCGTACTTCGCCTTGTACGCGGCCACGAACTTCGAGTTCGCCGCACCCGGGGTGGTCTGGTAGTAGTTCCAGGCCGTCAGTTGGCCCTCCAGGTACTGGGTGCCGATGCCCTTGACCTCTTCCTCGGCGATCGACACCGACACCACAGGCATCGCGGCGGCGGTCAGGCCCGCGGACTTGTACTCCTTGAAGAAGGCCACGTTGCTGTCACCGTTGAGCGTGTTGAAAACCGCGTCCGCGCCGGAGGATTTGACCTTGTTGACGATGGTGCCGAACTCGGTGGACCCGAGGGGCGCGTAATCCTCACCCAGCACCGTCATCCCGTTCGCGGTCGCGTACGCCTTGATGATTTTGTTGGCGGTACGGGGAAAGACGTAGTCACTGCCGACCAGATAGACCGACTTCGCGCCCTGCGACTTGAGATAGTCGAGCCCGGGAACGATCTGCTGGTTGGTCGTCGCTCCCGTGTAGAAGATGTAGGGCGACTGCTCCAGACCCTCGTACTGCACCGGGTAGAACAGCAACGCCTTGTTCTTCTCGAACACCGGCTTGACCGCCTTGCGGCTGGCCGACGTCCAACAACCGAAGACGGCGGCCACCCGGTCCTCGGAAATGAGCTTCTCGGCCTTCTCCGCGAACGTGGGCCAGTCCGAGGCGCCGTCCTCACCGACCGGCTGGATCTTCTTGCCGAGCACGCCGCCAGCCGCGTTGATCTCTTCGATGGCAAGCATGATGGAGTCGCGGACGGTGACCTCGCTGATCGCCATGGTCCCGGAGAGCGAGTTGAGCAGGCCCACCTTGACGGTGTCGCCGGAGACGTCGGCGGTGACGCCGGTCGCGCCACCCTCGTCGGTGGTCTTGCTGCCGCACGCGGTCATCGCGGCCGCGGCGACCAGGGTCATGGCACCCGCCAGGATGCGGCGGCCCCGGAATAATGACATCTACTCTCCCTGCGGTGCACTCAAGTGGCGAAAGGACGGTCGGTGCGGTCCGATGGAGCTGACGTGGGCGATGCCAGGGTCGACGGGTGGACGCCGCGCAGGGCACCGGATCGGATATGGGCAGGGAAAGCGTCGACCGGCATGATTGCGCGGGTGTTTCCCGGTCCTTAATTGACTGTTTCCGAGGGGCCGCCGCGGCGCGCACGAAAAACGGCCGACACCGTTGGGAGGAAACGGTGTCGGCCGTCCGGAGAGACGCAAGATAAGTGCCACCACAATGGTCGACGGAGAAACCCGTCGACGGTGGGCACGCAATGGTGAGATCCGGCCCCGTGGCCAGATACTTCACACAGGAAGCATCTTAGGACGGGATCGGGTGGCGCTGTCAAGGGTCGGATGGGCCGACTGCCGTGCCCGGTTCAGAGCTGCGCGAGCACCGTGAAGTCGAGTCCGTCGGCCTCGGCCAGGTAGATGCGCTGACGGACGTGCCGCTGACGCAGCCGCAACCGGCCACGTGGCCCGTGGTAGGCGACCGTGTCGGCGGCCGTCTCGATGGCCCGTACGTCGAGGGTGCGGGCCTGGCCGATCAGCGCGGCGAGCAGCATCACGCCCTCGTAGCAGGACTCCCCCAGGCTGCCCAGTGGCGGTGCCTCCACCCCGAAGCGGCGTGCGAACTCGCCGTGGAAGTCGAGGTTCTCCTGAGTGACGAGCCCGGCGAAGAAACCGGCCGTGCTGTACAACCTCCGGGTCGCGCCGGCGCCGCTGGCCAGCAGCATGTTCTCGTCCATCAGGGTGCTCAGCCGCAGGCAGCGCTGGTCCAGACCGGATCGGGCGAACGCGCGGTTGAACCGCACCGCGTCGGCACCGACCAGCAGCATCAACACCGCGTCCGCGTCACTGTGCTCGATGCGGCGCAACACCTCGGTGAAGTCGTGCGCGTCCAACGGCAGGAAGTGTCGGCCCACCACCTGCCCACCGCCGCGTAGCGCGTACCGCTGGGCCGCCCGCGACGTCCGGCGCGGCCACACGTAGTCGTTGCCCACCACGAACCAGCGACGCACGCCCTGCTCCCCGGCGAGCAGCCGCATCGCGGGCCACAGTTGGGCATCCGGCGTCTCGCTGGTCAGGAAGACCCCTTCGGTGCGTTCACCACCCTCGTAGAGTGCGGTGTAGACGTAGGGCACCCGGTGCGCGACGCGGGGCGCCAACGCCTGCCGCACCGAGGAGATGTGCCACCCCGTCACCCCCTGCACGGCCCCCACCGACACCAACGCCTCGACCTCGGCGGCCACCTCGGCCGGCGGTGCGCCACCGTCGACCGGCACCAGCCGCACCTCCCGGCCCAACACCCCACCGCACCGATTGATCTCCTCCACCGCGAGCTGCGCGCACAGCTCACAGGTGGGGCCGAACATGCCGGCCGGCCCGCGCATCGGGTAGACCAGCGCGATGCTGACCACGGCACGGTCGACGGTCAGCCACGGCGGTGCCGGCGCGGACATGAGCACATGATTGCCCGGCCCACGACGGAAGACCAGCGCTCACCACTGGCCGGGACGACTCGCTACGATGACAGGGCCACCGGACCAGGGAGTTTCATGTCAGACGTGCCCGGGGCGCCAGCTGACCTGCTGCGCTCGCTCACCCGCGCCGAACGGCTGCTCTCCCGCCGGTTGGGCGCCGTTCTGGCCGAGGACGAGCTGAGCATCGAGGCATGGCGGGTGCTCTGCCTGCTCGCCGACGGCCAGGGTCACCCGATGAGCGAGGTGTCCACCGAGGCGTCGCTGCCGCCGGGCACCCTCACCAAGCTGGTCGACCAGCTCGTCGACCGCAACCTCGTCTTCCGGCGCATCGATCCGATCGACCGCCGACGCATCCGGGCGTACCTGACCGCTCGGGGCCGCCGCGAGCACGCCCGCCTGGACGAGCGGGTTCGGGCCAGCATCGCCGAACTGGGCATCACGGAGATGGGCGTCGCGGAGACCAGCGAGCCGGGCATGCCCCCGGCCGCCAACCTCGTACGCCAGCTCGACGACCTGATCGGCCGCCTCGACCCGGCCCGGCAACGAGTGCACGCCGACGCGGCCGGCCCACACCGCTGACCCCTTCCCCCTCCCCGCTCCGGGCTCCGGGCTCCGGGCTCCGGGCTCCGGGCTCCGGGCTTGCGGGGCAATCGGCAGGGCCTTGAGCGCGGCTCGACCTCCCACCCCACACGGCAGAGAGCGTGATGTCTGTGAGTCATCACGATGACTCACAGACATCACGCTCTCGAGAGAATCCGCCAGGCACCGTCGTGCTCTGCACCAACCTGGCCTCGGGAAGACCCGGCAGGACCGGCACGCGGCCCGGTAGTGGCTCCTTAGACCGTTAGGTGGGCGCGCAGGGTGTGCGCGTCGGGGGCGGTGGCGGTCCACAGTGTCGCCGGGCCGCCGGCCAACGGCAGCCGGGCGACACTGCCCTCGGCCGTCGGAGGTTCGGCGGGTTGCGACGGGTCGACCACCAGCAGCGATCCGGTGGCCGCGGCACCGTCGAGCACCGCCGGACCGGCCCAGCCCGGCGCGTGCGGTCCCACCGCGAGGGACTGACGCAGCAATGGTCGACCCGCGTAGTCGACCTGGGTGTGCACGACGGCGCCGCCGGGCGCCTCGCCGTACCGGCCGCAGATCAGCTCGTCGCGCCAACGCACTGTCGCACCGGCGGCCAACTCGATCCGGGACTCGGCGAGGTGCGCGCAGCCGGCCGCCGCGACCAACTGTTCCGGAAGCCAGTGCAAGGTGGCGCCGGCGTGCACCACCGCCCGCACCGCCATCCGGGAGACGGCGCCCGCGCGACCCGGCAGGGCGATCGACGCCGCGACACTGTGCACCCGGACCGCCGCGCCGGGCCCGACCTCGATCTCCAGGCGCAGGTCGTCTCCGGCAAGCGGCCCGGCTGCCCCGCCGACGAGGTGCACAGTGGCGACACCCCCGTCGGTCGGGGTCTGGCGCAGCAGCAACGGCGTTTCGCCGTGCAGCTCGACCAGTGCCGTGCCACCCCGACCGTCGGCCCGGGCGACCAGCCGGGCGAGCGCTCGCATCAGACCGGACCGACCGGGACGGCCAGCGGGTGCACTGCGGCGTGGTGGGCCAACTCGTGCCGGATCCAGTCGGCGACCGACGTCGCCGTGGGGTCTCCCACGATGGACAGGAAAAGGGTCGGGAGGTCGCCGCGCCGGGCTCTCGCGTCACGATCCATGACGGAGAGGTCGGCACCCACCATCGGCGCCAGGTCGGTCTTGTTGATCACGAGGAGGTCGGCGGCGGTCACCCCCGGCCCGCCCTTGCGGGGCACCTTGTCCCCGCCCGCCACGTCGACCACGAAGATCTGCCGGTCGACCAGCCCTCTACTGAAGGTCGCGGTCAGGTTGTCCCCACCGCTCTCCACGAGGACGAGGTCCAACGGGCCGACCGCCTCGGCCAGTTCGTCGACGGCGTCCAGGTTGGCGCCGATGTCGTCGCGGATCGCGGTGTGCGGGCAGCAACCGGTTTCCACCGCGCGGATCCGGGCCGGGTCCAGCACTCCGGCCCGCCGGAGGAAGTCGGCGTCCTCGGTCGTGTAGATGTCGTTGGTCACCACACCGAGCCGCAGTTCGTCGGCGAAGGCACGGCAGAGCGCGGCCACCAGGGCGGTCTTGCCGGAACCGACCGGGCCGCCGATGCCGACCCGCAGGGCACGTCCGGCACGCGCCAACGGCGGATGGGGGTCCACCCCCGGCTCCGGGTGGGTGTGCGGAACGGGCTCGTCGTGGGGTGGGGTGGCCGGCGGCGGCGTGGTCGGTTCGACGGCGGGCACAGCGCTCGGCACAACGGTGTCAGGACGCAAAGAGACGCACCTCCCAGGTGGCATGGATTTCGGCATGGATGTCGGCGAGTGGAGCGGCGGCGGCCGGTAGCCGCTCCGGTGGGTCGTCGGCCGCCCGCGCCGCGTCGGCGGCCGTGCCGTCGCAGGCGTCGGCCAGGCCGACCAGCAGGGCCTGGACCTGGTACGGGTCGAGGCCGAGCAGACGTACTCCGGCGCTGGCCGCCCCGGTCAGCGTCCCGTACGCGGCGATCGTGGCGGTTTCGACGCGGGACAACCCGGCCGCCGCGCAGAGCAGCCCGAGCACCAGCGGCTGGTGTGCGCCACCGGGCGTCGCGGGCAGGTCGGCGAACGGGGCGTTCGGCCAGATGGCCCGGCCGGCACGCAGCAGCGCCCGGCCCTGTCGGCGCGAGACCGCCCGTAACGCCGGGGCGGCGGTACGGGCGTCCAGCTCCGCGTCGAGCCGAGCCAGCGCCGCCGACCGTCGGGCCGACCGGGCCGGGCCGGCGGTCTCGGCCACCGCCGCCCGGTGTGCGGCCGCCGCGAACGCCGCGCCGACCAGACCGGCGGTGGCCAACCGTCCGGCCAGGAACGCCTCCAACGAGGCCAGGTCGGTGACCCGGCCGGCGGCGACGGCCGCCTCCAAACCACCGGAGTGCGCGTGCGCCCCGGCCGGGAAGCGCCCGTCGGCCAACAACAACAGCAGGCTCGGCGTCGCCATCAGAACAGGAAGTACCGCTGGGCCATCGGCAGCCGGGTCACCGGGTCAGGCTCCACCACCTGCCCGTTGATCCGCACCGTGAAGGTGTCCGGGTCCACCTCGATGCGCGGCATCGCGTTGTTCTCGGGCAGGTCTGCCTTGCCCCGCGACCGCACGTCGCTCACCGGCACCACCTGTCGCCGCACGTCCAGGCGGAGCCCGGCGTCCAGGGCCGCCGGCGCCACGAAGGCCAGGCTGGTGGCGGCCGCCGCCGCGCCGTACGCCCCGAACATGGGCCGGGGCAGCATCGGCTGCGGTGTTGGGATCGAGGCGTTGGCGTCGCCCATCTGGGCGTACGCGATCATGCCGCCCTTGATGACCAGGAGCGGTCGTACGCCGAAGAACGCCGGGTCCCAGAGCACCAGGTCGGCGAGCTTGCCCGGCTCGACCGAGCCGATCTCGCGTTCCAGCCCGTTGGCCATCGCCGCGCAGATGGTGTACTTCGCCACGTACCGCCGGGCCCGGTGGTTGTCGGCGGGCCCGTCACCCGGCAGCGCGCCGACCCGGTCCTTCATCACGTGGGCGCTCTGCCAGGTCCGCATGATCACCTCGCCGACCCGACCCATCGCCTGGGCGTCCGAACCGATGATGGAGATCGCACCGAGGTCGTGCAACAGGTCCTCGGCGGCCATCGTGGACGGTCGGATCCGGCTCTCGGCGAAGGCCAGGTCCTCGGGCACTGACGGGTTGAGGTGGTGGCAGACCATCAACATGTCCAGGTGCTCGGCCAGGGTGTTGGCGGTGTACGGCCGGGTCGGGTTGGTCGACGACGGCAACACGTTCGGTTCGCTGGCCACGGTGATGATGTCCGGTGCGTGCCCGCCACCGGCGCCCTCGGTGTGGTACGAGTGGATCGACCGTCCACCGATCGCCCGCAGGGTGTCGGCGACGAACCCGGCTTCGTTGAGCGTGTCGGTGTGGATCGACACCTGGACCCCGGACGCGTCAGCCACCCGCAGGCAGGCGTCGATCGCCGCCGGTGTGGTGCCCCAGTCCTCGTGCAGCTTGAAACCGCCCGCACCAGCCCGCAACTGTTCCCACAGCGCCTCGGTGGAGACGGTGTTGCCCTTGCCGAGCAGCAGCACGTTGACCGGCATCGTGTCCAGCGCCTCGTGCATCCGGGCCAGGTGCCAGGCGTTCGGGGTGACAGTTGTCGCGCGGGTCCCCTCGGCCGGCCCGGTGCCGCCGCCGACCATCGTGGTGATGCCACTGGCCAGCGCCTCGGTGACGATCTCCGGGCAGATGAAGTGCACGTGGGTGTCGACCGCGCCGGCGGTGAGGATCCGCCCGTTGCCGGCGATCACCTCGGTCGACGGGCCGATGACCAGGTCGGGGTGGACACCGGGCATGGTGTCCGGGTTGCCGGCCCGGCCGAGCGCCACGATGCGCCCGTCGCGCAGCCCCACGTCGGCCTTGACCACACCCCAGTGGTCGAGCACGACCGCGCCGGTGATGACGGTGTCCAGTGCCCCCTCAGCGCGGGTGGCACGAGACTGCCCCATCGACTCGCGGATCACCTTGCCGCCGCCGAAGACCGCCTCGTCGCCGCCCACGCAGTGGTCGGTCTCCACCTCGATCAGCAGGTTGGTGTCGGCCAGCCGGATCCGGTCACCGGTCGTCGGCCCGTACAGGTCGATGTAGCGGTCCCGCCGCACGGCGCTCACCGCGGCGACCCGTCGGCCGTGGGCGGGTGCGGCGGCGGGTCCAACGGTCCGGCGCACTCTCCGCGCAGGCCCGGCACGATCCGTGCCCCGCCGAGCGGTACGAGGTCGATGCTGCGGTTGATGCCCGGTTCGAAGCGGACCGAGGTGCCCGCCGGAACGGCGAGCCGCTGCCCCCAGGCGGCGCCCCTGTCGAACGACAGCGCCGGGTTGGCCTCGGCGAAGTGGTAGTGCGAGCCGACCTGCACCGGGCGGTCGGCGGTGTTGACCACGAGCACTGTGGTCACCGGGCGGCCCACGTTGATCTGAACCGGATCGGCCGCCGGCAGGATCTCCCCGGGGATCACGGGATCGGGTGGTGCACCGTCACCAGCTTGGTGCCGTCCGGGAACGTTGCCTCCACCTGCACCTCCCTCAGCAGCTCGGGGATGCCGTCCTGGACGTCGTCACGACCGAGCACCGCCCGGCCGGCGGACATCAGGTCGACCACCGACCGGCCGTCGCGGGCCCCTTCGAGGAGGAACGCGGTGAGCACCGCCACGGCTTCGGGGTAGTTGAGGCGCAGGCCGCGTTCGCGGCGGGCGCGGGCGACATCGGCCGCGACGTGGATGAGCAGGCGGTCCTGCTCGTGCGGGCTGAGGAACACGGGGCTCTCCCGGTGGGGTCGGCGTGCCCTGCTCGCCGGCGGCTCCGCACGGGAGCCGCGCCGGGCATCAGCGCCCGGGGACGAGCTGGGAGTCACACGACCGCCGGGTCACCGCCGACGGGGCGACCCGGGACTCCACCATCCCGGCCCGCACGACGGGCAACCGGCGGTGTCGGGTCGGATGCGGACCGCACCGCCCACCGCTGAGCAGACCGTAGAGGATCACCACCGACCGAGGCAACAGTCCGTCAGGGATGCCGGTGCGTATTTCCGTGCGGCGGCGGGCAGGGCATGATCGCCGGATGACGGCGACGAGGGGTACCCGCGCACTGCTCGGTGTTCTGTTTTTGGCGGCGGCCACGGTCGGGGTGTGGATCCTCTGGTTGGGCTGGGACACCGAGTACACGGTCGACGCGCAGACCGGCGCGAGCAGCGGCCCGTACGAGGCGTGGCAGGTGATCGGCTGCGTGTTGACGCTCGTGGTGCTGGCCGCGCTCGCCGGGACGCGGCTCAGCCCGTGGCTGGTGGCGCCGGTGATGACCGTGGCGTTCACGGCAGCCTGGTCGTGGCGGGCCGCGTCGACCGACGACAGCGGGTTGTGGGTGGTCGGGGGAATTCTGGTGCTGGTCGGGATGGCGGCCGGCAGCACGGTGGTGAGCCTCGCGGGGCGGCGGATCGGCCGACGGATGGCTGGCCCAACCGCCTGACGCCCGGGGTGCTGCTGGCCGCCGGGTTGGTGACGTTACTGCGGGCGTGGACCGCCCATCGTGGACGGAGCCGAATTGTGATCTCATGACGGCATGATCACTCCGACTCCCCTCATGCGCCTGGTGGCCGGTGTGTGGGGGTTCAAGACCCTCGCGGTCGGCGTCGAACTCGGCCTGTTCACCCGGCTCGCCGGCGGGCGGACGATGACAGTGGAGCAGGCAGCCGCCGAGTTCGGGCTGCCCGACCGACCCGCGGACCTGCTGCTGGCCGCCAGTGCCTCGCTCGGCCTGCTGGAGAAGGCCGGCGACGGTTACCGCAACTCCGAGTTGGCTGAGCAGTTCCTGGTCGAGGGTCGCCCGTACTACTTCGGCGCGCAGGTCCGCTACTCGGACCTGCGCACCTACCTGCCCTGGCACCGCATCGGCGAGGCCCTGCGCACGGATCGACCGTTGACCTGGGATCCGGAGGCCCAACAGTCGATGTTCGACACCGCCGACCCGGAGATGCTGGCGCAGTTCTGGGACGCGATGTTCTCCACGTCCAGCTTCACGGCCAGCGCGCTGGCCGACGCGTACGACTTCTCCGCGCACCGCCGGTTGCTCGACGTGGGCGGCGGTGCGGGCGCGTTCCCGATCGAGTTCTGCCGCCGTCTGCCCGAGCTGCGGGCGACGGTCCTGGATCTGCCGCATGTCTGCGTGCGGGCCCGGGAGCGGATCGCGGAGGCCGGCCTGACCGGGCGGATCGACGCCGTGGCCGGTGACTTCCTCGCCGACCCGGCGCTGCCGGACGGGCACGACGTCATCCTGCTCAGCATGATCCTGCACGACTGGGACGAGCCGACGAACCGGGCGTTGCTGGCGCGGTGCCACGCGGCGTTGCCGCCCGGCGGTGCGATCGTCGTCTGCGAGCTGCTGCTCAACGACGAACGCACCGGGCCGCCGGAGGCGGCGCTGATGGGGATGAACATGCTTGTGGAGACCGAGGGCGGCCGGAACTACTCGGGCGCCGAGTACGCGGCGTGGCTCACCGACGCCGGCTTCGTCGACGTGCGTACCGTGCCGTTCGACGCGCCGGGTGCCAACGGCGCGGTGGTGGCCCGCCGACCCTGACCGACGACGACACCCGGCCCCGGTGCGAACCGTGGGCCGGGTGTCGCGGCGCCTTACGGCGCGGGCGTCCGATCGGCTACCGGTACGGGTCAGGCGCGCGCCTTGGCCGGCTGCTTCATGAAGTCCATGATCGCCTTGTTGACCTCGTCGGCGTGGGTCCACGGGATGCCGTGCGGCGCGCCCTTGAGCGTGATGAGATTGGCGGTCGGCATCATCGGTGCGAGCCGCTGACCGGTCACCGGATACGGCAGCACCCGGTCCTGGTCACCCTGCACGATCAACACCGGAATGTTGATCTTCGGCAGGTCCGGGCGGAAGTCTTCCTGCCAGGCGTCCACGCTGTCGTGGGTGGCCTTGCCGGAGGCCATCGCGCCGATCTGCCAGTGCGCGCGGTACGCCTCCTCGCTGACCCGCTTGCCCATGTTCTGGTCCGGGTTGAAGAACGCGTCGCAGAAGGACGTCAGGTAGGCGAAGCGGTCCTTGATGATGGCGTCCTGGAAGCCCTTGAAGAGGCTCCGGTCGACACCCTCCGGGTTGTCGCTCGCCTTGGCCAACATCGGTTGCAGCGGGCTGAGCAGCACGGCCCGACTGACCCGCTGTGAGCCGTAGTTGCCCAGGTAACGGACCACCTCGCCGGTGCCCATCGAGTGACCGACCAGGGTCACCTCGTTCAGGTCCAGCTCGGTCATCAACACGTCCAGGTCCGCCGCGAACGTGTTGTAGTCGTACCCGAAGGCCGGCTGGGCGGAGTTACCGTTACCGCGCCGATCGTAGGTGATCGTCCGGTATCCGGCGTTCTGCAGCGCCCGTGTCTCCTTCTCCCAGGTCGCGCCGTTGAACGGGAAGCCGTGGATCAGCACCACCGGCTTACCGGAACCGTGGTCCTCGTAGTACAGGTCGATGGGCGCGGAGTTTTCCGTCCCCACGGTGATGAAAGGCATGTTTGTCTCCTGCTCCGGTCTCGGGCTGTCGGACGCCCCGCGCTTTCCCGTCGGGTCGACGGATATGCGGGCCGTCAGAGCGGCCCGAACGGCAGGCCGCAGAGGTTCCGTGACGCCCCCGTGCCGTCCTAACCTCGGGGGGTGAAACTTCCGCCCCGATTGCGGGCCGTCAGCGACCTGCACGTCGGGCACCCGCAGAACCGCGCGTTCGTGCAGGAACTGCACCCGGACAACGAGGGCGACTGGCTGCTCGTCGCCGGGGACGTCGCCGACCGGTTCGCCGACATCGAGTGGGCGCTCGGGCTCCTGAGCAGCCGGTTCGCACGGGTCGTCTGGGCACCGGGCAACCACGAGCTGTGGACGCCACCGCGCGACCCGGTCACGCTGCGCGGCGAGGAGCGCTACCGCGAGCTGGTGCGGATGTGCCGGCGGTTGGGGGTGCTCACCCCGGAAGACCCGTACCCGGTGTGGGACGGCGACGGCGGCCCGGCCACCATCGCGCCGCTCTTCGTGCTCTACGACTACACGTTCCGGGTGCCGGAGGCGCGCAGCCAGGAGGAGTCACTGGCCCTGGCGTACGCCGCCGGGGTGGTGTGCACCGACGAGGCGCTGCTGCACCCCGACCCGTACCCCAGCCGGGAGGCGTGGTGCGCGGCCCGGGTCGCCGAGACCGAACGCCGGCTGGCCGAACGCGACAGGGCGCTGCCGACGGTGCTTGTCAACCACTACCCGCTGGTGCGGGAACCCACCGACGTCCTGCGGTACCCGGTCTTCGCCCAGTGGTGCGGCACGGTCCGCACCAGCGACTGGCACCTGCGCTTCGACGCCGCCACAGTGGTCTACGGGCACCTGCACATCCCCCGCACCACGTTCCACGACGGGGTGCGTTTCGAGGAGGTCTCCCTCGGCTACCCCCGCGAGTGGCAGCCCCGAGGGCCGGTACCCGACCCGGTGCGCACCATCAATCCGGCAGACGACGTGCGTCGGCGCTCGTCCGTCAGCGGGTAAGCCCGACCACGGTGGCCAGTCGCGCCACACCGGCCGGCGCCGGCCGCGTGCGGGCAACATCGGCGATCACGCTACGCGCCAGAGGCCGACACCGAACCTCAGCCGGCGCGGTGCTGTCCGCGTCGACAAGCGCACGGGCCGCCCCGCGCAGGTCACCCACCTGGAGGTACGCCCGAGCGGCGTCGACCAGGTAAGCGCCCCGGTACTCGGCCGGCAGTCGCCGCCACCCCTCCCGCCGCACGACTGTCGAGTGCCTTCGTAGGGCCTCGACGGCGTCACCCCGTTGCGCCGCCACCAGAACCCGAGTCAACTCCACGGCGATCGGCCCGAAGCTGGTGCGGTGCGGATCGTCGTACCCTCTCAGGTTGGCAGCGACGCCCGCGGCCCGGTCGGTCAGCTCATCGGCGCGGCGGTGCTCGCCGCACCCAGCGGCGGCAAGGGCGGCCTGAAGCAGCAGCGTCCCGCCCACCGCCCACTCCCCCGGCGATCGCTGTCGCGCGGGCGCACCCTCGCCCTCGCCCTCGCCCTCGCCCTCGCCCTCGCCCTCGCCCTCGCCCTCGCCCTCGCCCTCGCCCTCGCCCTCGCCTCGTTGATCATGAGGTTGACGGGCGGTTTGATCTCCACGAGGCCCGCCAACCTCATGATCAATCCCGTGAAAGGGGGTCGGGAGGATGCGGTTCGCGGCGGTTAGGGCCGCTGTTAGGGCCAGGCGGTCGCGGTTTGAGGCGCGGAGCGCCTGGGCTACTGAGATGGCGGCCGTTGCCGCCAGGATCGGGTCGTCGGCGGCGGACATCGCTCGGTCGGCGGCCAGCCAGCCGAGATCGGCCTCGCCGAGCTTCACCAGCAGCGCCGAGGTGATCCGGTACGCCTGCACCAACAGCTCTGGTGTCTGCGTGCCCTGGACGGTGTCGAGCAGACCCGGCAGGACTCGCACCAACTGCCCGTAGTGCGCGTGCTGGTAGCTCAGCCAGGCGTACCCGATCTGCTTCCTTAGATCGTCCGTCTGCCTTGGGGCTAGTGGGGTGTCGTAGCGGGCGAATGCAGCCCGGATGTCGCCTACCCCGTCCGGCGTGCCCGCCGGGGTGGTGCGCTGTTGGCCGAGCAGGACCTCAGGGTCGACCCGCAGGACGTGGGCCAGCTCCTGGATCACCGAGTACCGGTCCAGGGCGCGCACGCCCCGCTCCACCTTGTCCACCCAGCTCTTCGACCTGCGCAGCCGATCTGCCAGCATCTGCTGCGTCATCGACCGCCGCACCCGCCACCGCGCAACTCGGCGGCCGATCGGGACGTCATCGCTGGTCACGCCGCCACCGCCGGTCCGGGATCGCACGAGTCGTGTCCTCCAGCGGCACGCGCTCCGCCTCGGCCTGCGCCAGAAGGCGCTGCTTGGCAGCCTCCCGCTCGACCGCGTCGCACTGCTCGCCTTTGCTCGTCGGCTCGTCGCCGTGCATTCCCACCTCCGTCAGTCGGCGCGCGACGCTAGGACATCGCCGGCACCCAGGACTCCTGCAATCACCGAAGCCGGTCGCCGATCGACGGACCAGATGGCAAGCGATGCGCTCGATTGCGCAGCTCAGGACGTGGGTTGCGCAGGGTTGCGTGGGTCTCCATAGGACGGGTCCAAGCCATAGGCTCGTGACTGTTGGTAGTTGGCTGATGTCTGGAGGCGGAACCATGGCGCGACCGGTGACGAACGCAGCGTTCGAAGGGCTGCTGCTTGCCGCCGGCTACGGCAACGCCCACGCCGCATTCGCTCGCCAGCTCAATCACGCGGGCCGCGACCAGGGCACCTGGCGATACGACGCCGCCAGCGTCTACTGGTGGTTACGCGGTCGCCGGCCCGGCGAGCACGTCCAGGCCGCCATGGCCGAGACCCTAGCCCGCAAGCTCGGTCGCTCCGTCGCCGTCAGTGAGCTGGGCTTCGGTGCGGGCGACAGCATCGGAACCTGCGTCTATCCCGCGTCCGTCGACGGCGCGATAGATACCGCCGAGCAGATCTGGACGAGGCTCGCCAAGCACCTCAACTCACAGGTCAGCGGGCCGTTCGACAGCGGCAATGCGCTACAGGCGGCGGTCGGTTGGAGGTATGACCTGCCCGACGAGACGGTCAGTCGGAGCGGCCGACAGCAAGTCACCGCCACCGACGTTCAGTCGCTGTACGCGCTGGCGGACCACTTCACCGACCTCGACCGACGTCATGGCAGCGGCTCTACGCGCACCCGGGCGTTCATGGCCGACTTCCTCGTACGCCAGGTCGCACCCATGCTGCACGGCACCTACACCGAAGCCGTGGGACGCGACCTCATGCGCGCAGCCGCGACACTGTGCGGACAACTCGCTTTCATGTCGTACGACGCGGGCGACCATGCCACTGCCCAACAACACGTGACCGTCGCTTTGCGGCTGGCCAAGGCCGCCGATGACCGCCTCTACGGCGCTCACCTGCTGGCCAACCTCGCTACCCAGGCCGTGCACCTGGGCCATTCCCGGGACGCGGCCCGGCTCGCCGAAGCGGCCATCGACGGGGCAGGGCGTGCGCCTGCCGCCGTACTCGCTCGGCTGCACGCCACTGCCGCCACCGCGTACGGACAGTCAGGCGAGCGACGTGGCTGCCAACTCGCGCTCGCCAGAGCCGAGCGTGCTCTCGACCGCACAAACACAGCCCCCGGCCCACGCTGGGTCACCTACTTCAGCCCGGCCCACCTCGCCGGAGCCGCACTAAGGTGCCTCGGCGACCTACAGCTGTATTCGCAGGCCCTTGACCACGCTCCCGACGCTCTCACCCTCGCCAGCGAGAACACCCGGACGCGTGCCCTGCACACCGCACTCGTCGCCGTGACACATGCCCGCGCTGGCGACACCGACGCCGCCTGCAACTGGGGTCGGAAGTTGGCGCGGCACGCTGCGGGCATTCATTCGGCGCGTGTTCAACAGCGCGTCCGCGAACTGACTGCAACGCTCAGCCCTCAGCAGGCGTCGCCCGAGGTCAACGAGGTCCTACATAGCCTCGCGAGCCTGCCAACAGCCGCCTAGCGCGAGAGGCCCACCTGGACCCGTCCGCTAGCGTCACCAGGGTGACCTGGACGGAGCCCGCCACGTGGTACGCGAACCTGGCTTCCTTCTACGCCGCCGCCGCGGCCTTCATCACCGACCCGGCCGGCAACGTGCTGCTCGTCAAACCCACGTACCGCGCCCACTGGGCCTTCCCCGGCGGCTACGTCGACGAGGGCGAATACCCACATGACGCCTGCGCCCGTGAGATCCGAGAAGAGTTGCGGATTTCTGTGGCGGTGGGTGACCTGCTCGTTGTGGACTGGGCGCCGCCCGCCGGGCAACGGCCTCGCGCGATTGTCAGCTTCACGTTCGACTGCGGGTCCATTGCCAACCTCGATGGTCTCGTCCTAGCGGGACAGGAGTTGGAGGGCGCCGCCTTCTTTACTCCCCGAGAGGCCGAGCAACGTCTTCCCGACAACGTCGCCACACGAGTTCGCGCGGCGATGAGCGCTCGTGACCTACACGCTCCGCTGTACCTTGCTGGCGGCTCGGTCGTACCACTGCCATCCGCTGATGGAGCAGAACATGAAGCAGGGACCGGCTCCCAGAGTGTGTGAACCCAGCCGGCGCAGGTCGACTCGTCCGTCGTTCACCAGTTCAGAGACCTGATCGGCGCCCTAAGCTCGTCGTTCATCGATGCCGGTCAAGACGCGCGGTCAGCGGCAGATGTGCGCACCTGATCGAGCGTGCGTCTGGACGCAAGAATCACGGGTGCCGGGTCAGCACTGAGGGCCGTCCGGACGTGCTGGCCAACGAGTCCCCACAGTCCCCGCAATGCGGCTTTTCCGCCTAGGGGATGTGTCACAGGTGTGCGCCGCCGGTGGCGTCGAGATGCTGGCCGGTGACCCAGCGGGCCTCGTCGGAAGCGAGGAAGGCCACCACGTCGGCGATGTCGGCGGGTTGGCCGACCCGGTTGAACGCGGAGAAGGAGCCCCAGAAAGCGAGTTGTTCAGGGTTGTCCCGCAGCCAGACGGCGTTGCTGTCCACGTCAACGATGCCGGGGACCACCGAGTTGACCGTGATACCGCGTTCGCCGAGCTGCTTGGCGAGGGTGAAAGTGAGAGTGTTGATGGCGCCTTTGGTCAGCGAGTAGGTGATGATCGCGGGTGCGGCGATGCGGGTGGTGCCGGAGGAGATATTGATGACCCGGCCGTTGTCCCGCAACTGGTTGAGGGCCTGCTGAAGGATAAAGAACGGGGCTTTCACGTTCACGGCGAAGATCTTGTCGAATTCGGCCTCGCTCGTGCGGGCCAGGTCGTTGGAGTTCGCGATGCCGGCGTTGTTGACCACAATGTCGACGCCCGGTTCGGCGCCGGAGTCGGTGAGGCCGGCGTCGAAGGCGGACCACAGCGCCTGTGCGTCGCCGGATACACCCAGTTCAGCGCGGACCGCGAACGCGCGGCCGCCGGCTTCGGTGATGGCAGTGACGGTGTCGTTCGCGGCTGCCTCGTTGGTGCCGTAGTGGACGGCGACGAGGGCGCCGTCCGCCGCGAGTCGTGTGGCGATTGCCCGACCGATGCCTCGGCTGCCGCCCGTGACCAGAGCAGTCTTGCCGTTGAGCAGTGCCATGATGCCGCGTGACCTTTCTGTAGTGATCACTATATATTGCCTGGCATCAGGCTAGCGAGCGCTATAGAATGTGTCAATGGCCGATGATCGTCCCCGCCGGCGTGGCCGGCCCCGAGCCTTCGATCGGGACCAGGCCCTGTTGACGGCGTTGCACGAGTTCTGGCTACGCGGCTTCGAGCCGGTGTCGGTGGCCGAACTCACCGCGGCCATGGGCATCACGCCACCCAGCCTCTACGCGGCGTTCGGCGACAAGAAGACTCTGTTCCGCGAGGTGGTCGAGCGCTATCAGCAGACTCACGGCGCGTTCTTCGCGACGGCACTCGCGGCGGAGGAGTCCGTGCGCGACGGCGTCGCCCGCGCGCTACGCGCCGCCGCGGTGGAGTACACCCGGCCCGAGCATCCACCTGGTTGCCTCGTCATCAGCGCGGCCGTCAACTGCACCGCAGCGTCGGCTGACATCACCGAACTGCTGCGCGACCAACGGGCCACCAACATCACCGCGCTGCGAAAGCGGATCAAGGCCGACATCGCCGACGGCCGGCTACCCGCCGGCACCGACGCCGACCGTCTGGCCGTCCTCGTCGGCGTCATCCTGCAGGGCATGTCCCAGCACGCGCGCGACGGCGCTGGCACGGATGAGCTTCTCGCCGTCGCCGAAGCCGCTATGCTCGCCTGGCCCGCGAAGATCGACGCGTAACCGTTGACGGCTGCTTAACCGCCACCTGGCCAATACTCGATCGTCGGCCCTCTGGCAGCCCGCTTGTCCAGGGCCGCAAAGTCCGTCGACAGGCTTACACGCTGCGCATGATGCTATATCCGCTCATCGGCATTATGCGGGTGATCTTCGATCACCTTCGCCCTGACGGGCCGCATAACGCCTGATATGCAGAGTGATCGAGGCGCTTCGCGCCACAATTTGGAGCCTCACGATCACCTGCATATCAAACATAAGCGGATATCGGCACGGCTGGCGATCGGGTCAGCGTCGGTCCTGGGCCGTGACGAGAGCGGTCGGGCGTTGATGGGCGTCGGGTGCGCGAACAGCCTGTCGGGCGGCGGGTAGTCGTCGGCCCTTCCGGTGCGGTGAGTGGAGTTGGAGAGCCCCTGGCTGAGGTGCGGGACATCACAGCTCTGCCTCAGTGGGCCTCTATCGGGAGGACGTAGCCGTGCAGCGCCTTCTTCAGCTCCGCGATCAGGGCGTTCCGCTCGGCTCCCTGCGCCGCCACGATGGGCGGCATCATGGCCACGACGATGCGCACCGCCACCATGGCGGCGAGGTTCCGTTCGGCGGCGGGCAGCCGGGGGAAACGGGCTCCGATGATAGCCGCCACCCTGTCGACCACCGCCTGTTGCAGCGGACGCGCCGCCCCTTGCAGGCGGGCCGGCAGGTCGGTGTTCGCCATCAGTGCCTTCGCACCCGGGTTTGCCAGGTTGAACGCGATGAGCGGGTCCACCATCCGATCGATCAGCTCGTGCAACGTCAGTTCGGTGACCTGCGCCAGGTCGAACGCCGAGGAGTGCGCGGCCCGCATCTGCTCTAGCAGCCGGGCGGAGAGCGCCTCCGCGATCGCCTCCTTGTTCGGGAAGAACTGATACAGCGAGCCGGGCGAGATGCCGGCACTGGCGGCGATGGCGTTGGTACTCGTCCCCTCGTACCCGTTCTGTGCAAACAGGGCGAGCGCCGCGTCGAGGATGTCGGCGATCCGCTGCCGCCCCCGCGCCTGCCGCTTGACCGAATGCGCCTCAGTCACCCGTACCCCTTCGCGTTGCGACAGTGCCTTGACTAACGCGAGTAGACGCTCGTATTGTCAAAATACGGGCGACCGCTCGTGTTTTGACTTTAGCAGAGGACCGTGCATGTCACCACTGCACCGGCTGGGCGCGTACGTTGCCCGCCATCGTCGGCTCACGCTTGTCACCGGTCTGATCGTGACCCTGGCGTTTGCCGCTGTCGGGGCCGGCGCCATGGGCGTCCTGGTGCTCAGCCGTTGGGAGGCGCCCAGCACCGAGTCGGTTCACGCCCAGGAGGTGCTGCGCCGGGACTTCGAAACCGGTAACGCGAACCTCATCCTGCTGATCACCGCCCACAGCGGCACCGTAGACGACCCGGCGACCCGCGCCGCCGCTCAGCAACTCTCCGACGACCTGCGGAGCCGTCCACTCGTCGTCGACGTGTGGTCGTACTGGACGGAGGAGGGTGACCCGATGCTGCGCGGCTCGGACGGCCGGCAGGCGCTGGTCCTCGCCCACGTCGAAGGCGATGCCACGACCGCGCGCGCGGAGATCAGGGAACGGCTGCTGCCCGCATTCACGCACACCTCAGAGACGATCGACGTGCAGGTGGCCGGCGCGGAGGCGGCGTCCGCCCAGATAAGCCAGCAGGCGACGATGGACTTCGTTCGAGCGGAGATACTGATCATTCCCCTGATGGTCATCCTGCTGTTCGCGCTGTACCGGCGGGTACGGCTGGCCCTGCTCACCCTCGGCATCGGACTGTTCGCCGTGTTCGGCACCCTGGCCGGGCTCCGACTGCTGGCCGGAGTCACCGAGGTGTCGACGTTCGCCGCCAACATCACGCTGGTCATGGGCATCGGTCTCGGCGTCGACTACAGCCTCTTCATCATCGCGCGGTTCCGCGAAGAACTGGCCGCCGGCGCGCGGACACCAGACGCGGTGGCGACGACGGTCCGCACCGCCGGCCGTACCGTCATCTTCAGCGGGCTCACGGTCGCCGCCTCCCTGTCGGCGCTGCTCGTGTTCCCGTACCCCTTCCTGCGCTCCTTCGCCTACGCGGGCGTCCTGGTCGTCGCGATGGCGGTGCTCGGCTCGCTGACCCTGCTGCCCGGGGCGCTCGCCGTGCTCGGCCCCCGGGCGATGCCCCGCGGCGCATCGCCCGGCGCGGCCAGTGGCCGGCGCTGGTACGGCTTCGGTGCCCGCGTGATGCGACGGCCGCTGCTGTTCGGCACCGCCGGGCTCGCCCTGATCGCGGTGCTCGGCGCGCCGGCGCTGGGGCTACGGATCGGCCTGCCCGACGACCGGGTGTTGCCGCCGTCGGCGTCCACCCGCCAGGCGTACGACGAGCTACGCGCCAACTTCGCCCAGGAGGCGAACGACGCCATTCACATCCTCGCCCCAGCCGGACGCCCGGACGCCAGGGCTGCCGACTACGCCGCCCAACTCTCGCGCATCGACGGCATCGTGCAGGTCAACTCGGCTGTCGGCGTCTTCGTCGACGGTACGCTGGCGCGCCCGGCACCGAAACCAGGACGGCTGACCAGTGCCACGGGCACCCGTCTGGAGGCGATCCCGACCCGCCACGTGCTCGCCGGCACCGAGGTATCCGAACTCGTCGAGCGGATCCGGGCCGAACCGGCGCCGTTCGAGCGCGTGGTGGTCGGCGGGTACCCGGCCGAGTTGACCGACTTCCGCTCCACCTTGATGGAACGGGTGCCGCTGGTCGCCGCGCTGATCCTCGCCATCACGTTCGTGCTGCTGTTCCTGATGTCGGGCAGTCTGCTCATCCCGGTCAAGGCCACCGTGCTGAACCTGCTCAGCCTCTCCGTCATGTTCGGCGCGCTGGTGTTCGTCTTCCAAGAGGGAGCGTTCTCGTCACTGCTCGGCTTCACGCCGATCGGCACTCTCGACCCCGCCTTCCCGATCCTGATGTTCTGCGTCGCCTACGGACTATCCATGGACTACGAGGTGTTCATGCTCTCCCGGATCAAGGAGCGGTACGAGGCCACCGGCGACAACACCCGAGCGGTGCTGGAGGGGTTGCAGCGTAGTGCTCCCCTGATCACCTCTGCCGCCGTCATCCTGGCCGTGTCATTCTCCCTCTACGCCACCGGCAGGGTCATGTACCTCCAGATGATCGGCATCGGCATCGCGATCGCGATCCTGATCGACGCGACCATCATCCGCGCCATGCTCGTGCCGGCATTCATGCGCCTTGCCGGGCGAGCCAACTGGTGGGCCCCCGCCCCGCTGCGACGACTCCAACGCCGGCTCGACCCGCACGCCTCTATCCCACCAGCCACTGTCGTGGATCCCCGCTCGGAACGGACCTCCGCGACCACCGGGTGACTCCGGTTCTTGTCCGGATGCAACCGACCGACCGCTGAGAAACCACAACGGCCACTGGCCGGGCTCCGACGTTCGGCGCCCCGGCCAGCAAAGGAGTTTCATTCTGGCCGAAGGTTCAGTTCTAGCCTGAGAACGTGTGCTGCCCTCCGGATGGGCGGCCGCCGCTCCCCCGGCGGCCGCCCTACGCCCGGTCAGCTCGCGTAGACCTCCAGCGCCGACAGCTGCCCAGCGGGCCACCCAGTGTTGCCGGTGACGGTGACCCGCACGTAGCGCGCCTGCGCAGCGCTGAACGTCAACGTCACCTGGTTACCGCTAGCCGGATCGAACGTCCGCCCCGCCGATCCGACAAGCGTCCCGAAACTCCCCCCATCGGCGCTGCCCTGCACCGAGAGGGTCTGCGTCCGACTGGCCCACGCGGACGACGGCGGCAGCTTCAGCACCACCCGCCCAACCGTGCGCGAGGAGCCCAGATCGACCTGCACCCACTGTGGGAACGCGCTGTTGGCGCTCTCCCAGTAGCTGTTCGCGTCACCGTCGACCACGTTGCCCGACCCGTAGCTCTGGACGTGACTGCTCTCCGACGTGGGTCGACCTCGGGCGAGGTCCGCGTTGGCCGCCGCGTCAGTGGTGACGGTGACCGCCGAGGACGCGCTGGAGGTGTTGCCGGCGGCGTCGCGGGCGGTGACGGTGAAGGTGTACGCGGTGGACGGGCTGAGCCCGCTCACTGTCGCCGTGGTGCCCGTGACGGTGGCGACGACGGTGCCGCCCTGGCGTACCTGGTAGCCGGTCACGCCGGTGTCGTCGGTGGAGGCCGTCCACGCCAGGGACACGCTCGTCGACGTCTTGCCGGTCACGGTGAGGCCGCTCGGGGTGGTCGGCGGGTTGTCCGGGACGGCGCTTCCGGCGTACACCTCGACCTGGGCGAGTTGGGCGGCCGGCCAGCCGGTGTTGCCGCTGATGCTGAGGCGGACGTAGCGGGCCGGGGTGGTCGTCAGCGTGCGGGTGACGGTGTTGCCGGTGGCCGGGTCGAAGGTGAACGCGGAGGCCCCGGCGATGGTGGCGAAGGAGTTGCCGTCGACGCTGCCCTGCACGGTGATGGTCTGGGTGCGCGCGCCCCAGCCGGCGGGCAGTTGCAGCACGAGCTTGTTGACCTGGTGGCTCGCGCCGAGGTCGACCTGCCACCAGTGTGGGAAGGAGCCGCCGCCGCTCTCCCAGTAGCTGCCGGCGTTCGAGTCCACCGCGTTCGACGCCGGGAACCCGCCGCCCTGGCTGCTGGCCGCTGTGGATCGGCCGGCGGCCAGGTTGCCGGTGGCCGGTGGTGGGGTGCCGACCATCGGTGGGGTGGGGCGTACGGCGGTGAGCGCGAGTTGCCCCTTGAGCATCCGGCCGCCGTCGGCGGTGATCCGCAGGTAGTAGTCGGAGGAGCAGGCCACGCCGTCCTCGTCCAGGGCCCGGATGTTCGCGCCGGCCGGGGTGGTGGCCTGGGTCTCGGACGTCTTGGCGATCTGGTTGCCCTCGTTGTACTCGTCGAACATGGACACGTACAGACCCTGGGAGCCGAGCCGGACCATGTTGTAGATGTGCCGCCAGTAGAAGTCGCCGTGCTTGCGGTGCCCTCCGGCGAGGTCGCCGGGCATCACGCAGGGCAGGTAGTCGATGCCGCGCGCCGCGCAGTCGGCCATGTCGCCGACGTTGACGTTGTTGTAGTACGAGTCGAGTTCCTCGACGGTCCTGGCCCGGTAGACCATCCACGGGGAGATCGCGTGGAATGCGTGGTAGACGTCGAGGAAGCCGGGGCGGGAGTCCTCGATGCCCTGCCGCCACCAGGTGGGTACGCCACCGATGACGTAGCAGCCCTGCGCCTTGAACCAGTTGATGACCTCCAGGCAGGGGCCCGGGGTGAAGGGTCGACTGGGCTCGCTGAAGCCGAAGCCCCAGATGCAGACGACCGGTTTGCCGTTCTGCCGGGCGTACGCGGAGGACGCGGTGTGCGCCGCCATCTTCGTCGTCCAGTCGGTCTTGATCTCCGATTGGAAGGTCAGCCAGTCGGTGACGTCGTACATGATGTAGAACTTGCGGCTGTGGCGCTCGGCCGCGGAGCGGACCTTCTGCGTCATCGCGTCGCGCGTCGGGCCCTCGTCGCCCATCGGGTTGAACCGTTGCAGCGCGGCGGTGTCGCAGCCGTTCTCCTGCATCCAGCGGAAGTGGGTGTCCACCGTCTGCTGGTCGTACGAGGAGAACAGGGTGGCTGGCTGGCCGTTGCCCAGGTTGGGGTACGCGGTGGGATAGGTGCGTGTGTACTCGCGCATGTCCGGCCAGGACACGATTGTGGTGTTGGAGGGTGAGGGCGGCTGGAACCGGTCGCGGCCCCAGTGCCACCATCCGCCGATCGGCGCCCCGTCGCCGGGGGCGCTGAACCAGCCCTGGTAGCCAACCGTCACCTTGCCGACCACGTCCCCGGGGGGACTGGCGGCGTGCGCGGGGCTGGACATGCTGGTGAGCAGCTCGGTGGTGGAGGCGGTGGCGAGGGCGGACCCGGCCAGCACCGATGTGACGAACCTGCGGCGGGAGACCGCCATGAGGACCACTCCTTCGGGACGGAAGGCATTGACGGCCATCGTGGCAGCAGTGGATGCCGACCCGCAAGAGTTAGACTGATCGATGAAAATCCCGGTCAGATGACGGGAATTACCCGCTGGGGTGTCAGCGGCTGACGGCCCGCTCCAACGCCCACACCGGGGACAGGATCTGACTCGGGGCTTGGCGGCGGCGGGCGTCGCGCACCGTCATCCGTACGCCCTCGGTGAAGCCGATCTTCGGGTGCCACCCGAGCAACTCTCGCGCCTTCCTGGTGTCCAGCGCCATGTTGCGCACCTCGCCCGGCCAGGGCAGCGGCTCGTAGCAGGCCGGGTTGTCGACGCCGGACGCCTCCCGGACCGTGTCGTACACCTCGTTGACGCTCGTCTGCCGACCCGAGGCGATGTTGACCATACCCACACCATTGTGGTGACAGGCGACGGCGATCGCCTCGGCGACATCGCTGACGTGGATGAAGTCCCGGGTCTGCGTGCCGTCGTCGTGGATCACCACCTGCCGGCCGCCGAGCAGCGCATCGACCATCACTGACACCACGCCGCAGTCGCCGCCCTCCTGCCGGGGTCCATAGACATTTCCGAACACCATCGAGGTGTACGACAGGCCGTGCTCACGCCCGTACCAGTCGAGGTAGTGCACGCCGGCGGCCGTGCTGACGCCGTACGGGCTCACCGGGGCGATCGGATGGTCCTCCCGGACCGGCAGGTCATGGGCCGCGACGCTGCCGAAGATGGCGCTGCTGGCCGCGTTGATCACCAGCCGCACCCCGCCGCGGGCGCAGGCGTCCAGTACGTTGACGGTGCCGAACACGTTCACATCGGCGTCGTACAGGGGTGACCGCCGGGCCGCGGGAACGCTCGGCTGCGCGGCGAGGTGAACCACCACGTCCGGCTGCCACTGGTGGATGACCTCGACGCCCTCCGGCGTACGGATGTCACCCGAGACGACGTCCGCCTCGGTCAGTCCGCCGATCGCGGCGTCGGCCAGGTTCTCGATCCGCCCGGTGGAGAAGTTGTCGAGCACCCGGACCTGGCTGCCCATCAGCATCAGCCGGGCGACCACGTGGCTGCCGATGAAGCCGGCGCCCCCGGTCACCAGCACGCGTCCGGGAATCAGGTCCGTCGGCGGGCCGACACCGACGGCGGTAACGGGTAGGTCCATGTCGGACTCCTTGGAACGACGGAACGGTCGGCCCGCTGCGGCAACCGGACGGCCGGATACGACCGTAGCCCACCAAAGGCCACCAAACGGACGATAAGCCTGAATGGCTTGCGCGGATACGCGAGTTTTAGTGGCGAAAGACCATTTGGCCCATTCATCACTATTCGTCCTTTACGGCTAGTACTTTCTCCCCCGGGGGGGTGTCCGCCGGCATGCCCTGGGAGCACCGGACGGAGAGGGAGGACGGCGTGTTGAGAGAGACTCCGGGTCCGCCACCGCGACAACCAGGCGGTGGCGTGATGACCGCTCCGCTGCTGTCGGTACTGCTGGTCAGCTGGAACACCCGCGAGCAGACCCGGCAGTGCCTGGAGTCGCTGGCGTCGACCGCCGATCCCGGTCTGGACTACGAGGTGGTGGCCGTCGACAACGGCTCGTCCGACGGCTCAGCCGACCTGCTCGCCGACCAACCCCGGGTTCGACTGATCCGCAACAAGCACAACAACGGTTTCGCCGCCGCCGTGAACCAGGCGTACCGACGGGCGAACGGGCAGCTGATCCTGCTGCTCAGCAGCGACATCCGGTTGCACCCGGGCGCGCTGTCCCGAATGGTCGACCATCTGCGGGAGCGGCCGGACGTCGCAGGGGTCAGCCCGCTGTACCTCAACCCGGACGGCACCTTCCAGCAGCACTACGTCCGACAGCCCAGCTTCGCCGCCACCATCGCGCTGGTGACCGCGCTGCGCCGACTGCCCGGGTTCCGCCAGGCGCTGCACCGGTTCCAGATGCGCGGCGAGGACTTCAGCCGTCCCCGGCAACTTGCCTCGGGCAGCTGCGTGCTGCTGCGCCGCACGGTGCTCGGGCAGCAGACCATCTTCGACGAGACGTTCCCCGTCTACTGGAACGACGCGGTCCTCGCGCGGCAGCTCGACCAGGCCGGGCACGAGCTGTGGATGCTTCCGGACGCGGTGGTGACGCACAGCCGTGGCGCGTCCTGCCGACTGCTCGGGCCGACCATCCGCTTTCGACACCTGCTGGGCAGCCTGGTCGGGTATCTGCGGATGACCCAGCCCCGGTACCGGTTGCCGGTGTTCCGAGCCGTGCTGCTCGCCGACCACCTGGTCAAGCGACTGTTCGGTCGATCCGTACCGCTGGGCCTGGGCGACCTGCTCGCCGCGCTACGCGGCGACGTCGGCCCGCTGCCCGACGGTGACACCCGCGACTGGGTGGTGCTGTTCAGCCGAACCCGCTGGTCCGTCGACGGGCATCCGGCCGTGCTGGGGCAGTTGGCGCCCGGGCAACGGTTGCTCGTCGTCGACCCGCCGGGACGCCGGCCGCGCTGGCGGTGCGAGGTGACGCCGATCGGCTCGGCCGCCTGGCACGCCGTCGCGCCGACCGCGCTGCCGCTGGGTGACGTGGTGCCGCTGGTCAACTGGATCAACCGGCGGATCGCGGCCGGCGCGCTGCGGGGTTGGTTGGACCGGCACGCCGGTGCCCGCCTGCTGCGACTCGACGACGAGCGCGCCCGCCCGGTGCTCGGCCGCCTCGGCGAGGACGAGTTGCTGCCCGCCGACGCGCCACGACCGATGGAACGGTCGGGCCGTGGCTGAGCACACCAACGACGCCGCCCGACGCCGGGAGGTCGCCACCCGCAACAACTGGTCGGCACGAGGTGCTGAGCTGCGCTCCCTGTTGGTGGGGTTGCCGCGATGAGAGTGCCGGTCGTCGCGCCCAGTGTGCCGCTCGCGGGCGCCGGGCTGGGCGGAGTGCTCACAGTGGTCACCCTGCTACCCGAGCCGGTCGGCCTGGCTGCCGCCATCGGCGTGCTGTGTTCGGGTGCGTTCCTCCTCGTGCTCGCCAACGCCCGACCGGTTCAGTCGCACCGCGCGCCGACCACCTCGACGACACCACCCCGCTGATCGCGATGGGGCCGGAGCCATCGCCGGCTCCGGCCCCGTCGGTACGACCGATCCCGCTACGGGGTCGGGTACTCGGTCAGGTAGACCGGGGCGCCGACCTTTGTCATGTCGGCCGCGTCCCCGACGCCGTTGACCACGTGGTCGATCGTGCCGGCGCTGAGGTTGACGGTCATGATGTGGTGCAGCCGCACCCCCGGCCGGTTCGGGACCTCGAACCCGTTCTCGGTGTGGATCGACGGGTTGTTCTGGTTGAACACGTACACCCCGCCGCCGTACAGGGTGTGGTGACGCACCCGGTCACCTACCTTGTACCCGGCCCAGCCCTCGACCGCGCCGTTCATCCAGTCGGCCTGTGTCGGCGGGTCGTACGGCAGCTCGTTCTGGTAGAGGATCGTGGTGCCGTGCTCGCCGTTCCAGACCGTGTTGTAGCGCTGGAAGTGCTCGACGAACAGGCCGGTCGCGGTCACATGATCGCCGTTGATGACGGCGCCGTAGCGACCGGTGTTGCTCCGCCAGCGGTCGGTGTCACCGTTGACGCCCTCGGTGAAACCCTCGACGCCGTGGTCGCCGCGCCACACCCAGGTGTGGTCGATGAGCACGTTGTCGCTGTTGACCTCCAGCGCGGTGTTCGTCCGTCCGATGTGCGGGCCGCCGACCCGGAAGTACACGTCGGAGAGCGTGGTCGGGTTGTGCGGGCTGCTCGCGTCGCGGCCGTGCTGGCGCCCGACGCGCAGCAGGACCGGTGACTCGACGAGGCCGGCGTCGATCGTGACACCGGCGACGACCACCCCGGGAACATCGGCCACGTCCAGCGGGATCGCGCCGTTCACTGCGGTGAGCGTGGCGTGCCCGATGCCGAGCACGACCGTGTTCGGACGCCGGACCTCGATGCTGCGCGCGATGTCGTAGGTGCCGGGGGTGAGCAGCAGGTGCTTGCCGCGCGCCAGTTGGCTGTTGATGACACGGACCGAGTCGGACGGCTTGGCGATGAAGAAGTCACCGATTCCGATGGTCCGCCCCGGCGTGATGCCGTCGGCCCAGGAGACGCCCCGGCTGTTGCGCTGCGCGGCGGGCACCCGTACCTGGTAGCGACCCTTGCCGTCGACGAAGAGGTAGGGCTTCTCCCGGCTGATCGGGGTGGTCTCCAGCGTGGTGTACGGCGGGTCGGGGAACGTGGCGTCGTCCGGTGCGCCCTCGACCCCCGCGAACACCTGGTTCCACACGGCGTTGGACCAGCTGCCGACCTCGCTGTTGCGGGTCAGCCACTGTTGCTGCGAGCCGTTCGTCGTGGCCGGCAGCCGTGAGTCGGCGATGAACCCACCGCTGGCGTACTGCGGCCCGGCGGTGCAGTAGTCCATCAGCGACAGACCGCCGCCGCCGATGTTCAGTCGGCGCATCGACACCGCCTGGGAGACCGCCCAGAAGTTCGCCGACGACCGGCAGTCGTCCTGTCCGGCGGCGTTGATGGTGAGCGAGAGGTTGGACAGGGTGCGCCAGAAGTTGACGAGCGCGAGGCAGTTGCCGGTGCCGCCGTCGGCCAGGCAGCGGTTGTAGACCTCCAGCTTGCCGTTGACCGTGACGTCGGTGGGCGAGGCGCCCAGGCCGGACACCTCGGTGTAGTAGCCGACCTTGGCCTGCAACGGCTGCGCGGCCGTGCCGTACGTGCCCGGCTTGAACAGGTAGGCGTGCCGCTCGGTGCCCATCTCGTTGTCGACCTGCCGGGCGTGCGCCGCGTCGAGGGTCTGCTGGATCTCGGCGAGCGGCATGGACGGGTCGAAGATCGTCACGTTCGGGCCGAAGTCGGGTGCGCCGTGCGACGGGCGGCCGGCGCTGGCCGCCGTGCTGGTCGTCGCGACCGTGGTGGCCACCAGAAGGGCAAGGATGAGGGTACGTCGGGACGGGGTTGTCATGTGGTTCGTCCTCTCCGCTGGCCGGAGGCGTACTTCCGGCGCAGCTGGGGGCGGTGAGAGCGCTCTCTGACCCCTGCGGTCGGAGGTTGGGCCGGACCGGAAGGGGTTGACATGTTTCTACCCGGTGAAGCGGCCGCGCGCCATGACCACGGACGGCGCACTTCGGGCCGCCGGGTGCCACGACGCGAGCCGCGTTCGTCAACATCCCCGCGATCTTGCGTTTTGTGCGGCCGTTATGCGGCTTCCTCGCCTTATGTCGCCGCAGAAAGTGCAAGACGCTTCTATGTACGTGGTGATCGGTTCGGCTGGTTGCCGCTAGGTTCGGCGTCGATGATCGCTTGGGTGGCTCATTGCCGATCCGGCCGCTCGGAGTGCGGGTGTGCCTTGTGCAAGACCTGTCCCCAGGTGGTCGTCGGCGCCGGCCCGGCCCACCTTGCTGGCCTGATCAGAAGCCTGCCCGTGCGAGCACACGTGGCCCATCACAGATTTGCCGCCGAGGTGACTGCATCCCGAGCCGACGCCGACTGTCCCGGTCGTCACTGGCAAAGGAGTAACAACCCGAGATGGCACAGATCGTAGAGCGGGTCACGGATCGCTATGACGTGGTGGTGGGGGTGGACACCCACACCGACACCCACACCGCTGCCGTGCTCGACCGGTTCGGGGCGGTGCTGGCGCAGGTCACCGTGTCCACCGACGCGGACGGGTTGAGCCGGCTGGTGGCCTTCGCCGCCGCGCACACCCCGCCGGACGGGCGCCGGTTGTGGGCGGTAGAGGGCACCCGGGCGCACGGTCAGGGACTGTGCCGGCTGTTGAGCGCTGCCGGTGAACCGGTCTGCGAGGCACCCAAACCCGCCCCGGCGGTCCGCCGCCGGGGCGGGAAGTCCGATCAACTCGACGCGGTCGCCGCCGCCCACGCGGTGCTGGCACTGTCCACCGACCATATCGCTGTGCCCCGCAGCGACGGACCACGCGAAGCGCTGCGTCTGCTGCTGGTCTGCCGCCGCCACCACAGCGACGCGCGCACCGCCACGGTCAACCTGGTCAAAGCGCTGATCCTGACCGCCGACGACGCCCTGCGCCACGCCCTACGCGGGCTGAGCACCACCCACCAGATCGCCCGCCTGACCGCCCTCGACCCATCCGAGAGCACCCACCTGCCCACCGAGGAACACACCCGCCGCCGCGAACTGGGCACCCTCGCCCGTCACATCCACACCCTCGACGCCGCACTGGCCGACAACCACCGACGCCTCCGCGCCCTCGTCACCGACCTGTGCCCACCCCTGCTCGACCAACCCGGAGTCGGACCCGTCACCGCCGCGATCGCCCTCACCGCCTGGTCACACCCCGGCCGCGTCCGCTCCGAAGCCGCCTACGCCACCCTCGCCGGCGCCGCCCCCATACCCGTGGCCAGCGGCCGCACCGACCGATACCGCCTCAACCGCGGCGGCGACAGAACCCTCAACAGCGCCCTACACACCATCGCCCTGACCCGCCGCCGCATCCACCCCGAAACCCGCGACTACATCAACCGACGCCGCGCCCAAGGCCGCACCACCAGAGAAATCACCCGCTGCCTCAAGCGCTACATCGCCCGACAGCTCTACCGCACCATCACCACCCACCACCGCACCCCTTGACAACCCCCACTCACAGATCGCGCAATGGGTCGATGTCGCTCCCCGCGACTAGGATGACCGCCGTGCAGTTCGGGGTGCTGGGGCCGCTCGCCGTGACCACCGACGCCGGCGAGCCGGTGGTGGTGCCCGGCACGAAGGTACGAGCGTTGCTGGCCGACCTGTTGGCCAACCGCAACCAGGTGGTCTCGGCGGACCGTCTCATCGACGACCTGTGGGGTGACGACGCCCCCGCCAACCCGGCCGGCGCCCTCCAGGTGCGGGTGTCGCAGCTACGCAAGGCTCTCAACGATGCCGAGCCCGGCGCCCGCGATCTGGTCGAGTCCCGGCCACCCGGCTACCTGCTGCGGGTCGACGCGGTCGACGTCGGCCGCTTCGACGAGCTGGCCCGCTGCGCCGACGTCGAGCGCCTGACCGAGGCCCTCGCGATGTGGCGCGGCGAGCCGTACGCCGACGTGGCCGACGCCGAGTTCGTGCGTGCCGAGGCGACCCGCCTCGCCGAACAGCGCCTCGTCGTGCAGGAACGGCTGGCGCAGGCCCGGCTGGCCCGGGGTGAGCATGACCTGGTGGCCGCGGACCTGGCCGAGTTGGTCGCCAAGCATCCGCTGCGCGAGGGCCTGCGGGCGGTGCAGCTGCGCGCGTTGTACGCGGCCGGCCGCCAGTCCGAGGCGTTGGAGAGCTACGCCGACCTGCGGGCCCGGCTCGCCGAGGAGCTCGGCCTCGACCCCGGCCCGGAGCTGGTCGCGCTGCACCGCAGGATCCTGGAACAGGACGCCGGCCTGAACGCCGCGCCGAAGGCGGCGCTCATCCGGAACAACCTGCCGGCCCCGCTCGACGAGCTGATCGGGCGCGATGAGGCGCTCGCCGAGCTGGCCGCGCTGCTGCCCCGGCACCGGTTGGTCACACTGGTCGGACCGGGTGGCGTCGGCAAGACTCGGCTGGCCACCGAGACGGCCCGCGCGGCGTCCTATCCGGACGGCGTGCAGCTCATCGAGCTGGCCCCACTCCCGGCCGGTGACGCACGCGTCGCCGAACAGGTGCTCGGCGCGCTGGGCGCCCACGAGGCCGCCGGAACGACAGTGTCCCCCGCCGACCGGCTGGTCACGGCCCTGCGCCACCGGCAGCTGCTGCTCGTGCTGGACAACTGCGAACACGTCATCGAACCGGTCGCCGAGCTGGTTGCCCGGCTGCGGCGCGACGTGCCCGGGGTCAGCGTGCTGGCCACCAGCAGAGAGCCACTCGGGCTGACCGGTGAGCTGCTCTGGGAGGTACCCCCGCTGCCGGTGCCGGACGACGGTGACCTGGACGCGGTCCGGCGCTCGGCGGCGGCCCGGTTGTTCGTCGCCCGCGCCGCCGCGCAGCAGCGCGGTTTCCACCTCGACCGGCAGACAGCGACAGCTGTGGCCCAGCTGTGCCGCCGCCTCGACGGTCTGCCGCTGGCGTTGGAGCTGGCCGCGACCCGGGTTCGCGCGCTGGGCGTACGCGGGGTGGTGGACCGGCTCGACGACCGGTTCCGGCTGCTCACCACCGCCCAGCGGGACGTGCCACCCCGGCAGCGGACGCTGACCGCGGTGATCGGCTGGAGCTGGGACCTTCTCGACGAGTCCGACCGGGTGGTGCTCGCCCAACTGGCGGTGTTCCCGGACGGCTGCACCCCGGAGGCCGCCGAACAGGTCTGCCGAACCGACCTGGACGCCCTGGCCCGGCTGGTCGACCGGTCGCTGGTGGTGCTCGACGACTCCGGTGCGGCCCCCCGCTACCGGTTACTCGAATCGGTGGCCGCGTTCTGCCTGGAACGCCTCAGCGACGCCGACCAGGTCCGCGAGCGGCACGCCGCCTACTACACCGAGCTGGCCGAGCGGGCCGACCCCGGGCTGCGCGGGGCCGACCAGCAACGTTGGCTGGCGCTGCTCGACACCGAGCTGGCGAACCTGCGCTCGGCGCTGGCGCACGGTGGTGGGCTGCGCCTGGCGGTCGCGCTGAGCTGGTACTGGTTCCTGCGCGGCCGGCTCACCGAGGCACGGCGGGCCCTGGCCGTGCCCGGCGACCCGGAGCAGGAGGCCCGTGCGACGCCCTGGCGGGTCGGCTTCGCCCTGTCACAGGGTGAGGTTGTCGCTCCGGACGACGTGCGCGCCGCGGTGGCCGCCGACCCGAACAGCCACGCCGCCTGGTTCGCGGCCAACGCGGTGATCGAACACGGCGACCTGACCCTGGTGTCGGAGCTGCTGCCCACCGCCGCCGCCGACGACCCGTGGACCGAGGCCGCGGTGCTCACCTCCCTGGCCCACATCGCCCACGCCAACGGTGACCAGGCCACCCTGGAGCGCACCGCGACCCGCAGCGCCGCGCTCTTCGCCGACCTCGGCGACCGGTGGGGTCGGCTCCGGGCTACCGAGTGGGTGGGTGGGCTGGCCGACATGCGCGGCGAGCACGAGCGCGCCGCCGCGCTGCACCGCGAGGGGCTGCGCTGGGCCGAGGAGCTGGCGCTGTGGCCGCAGGTCTGCGCGGAGCTGTCCTGGCTGGCCTGGCTCGCCGTGCAGACCCGCGACTACGCCCAGGGTCGGGAGCTGGCCGAGCGCGCGTACGGACTGGCGGTGGAGCAGGGCCCGCCCGGCGCGCTGATCTTCGCGGAGATGAGCCTCGGGCTGGCCGCCCGCCGCGACGGCAAGCTCGACCTGGCCGTCACCCACCTCAGCCACCTCGCCGACCTGGGCCGGGGAGAGAGCCAACCCGCGCTCTACCTGCCGATGGTGCTGGTGGAGTTGGGCTACGCGGTCGAGCAGGGCGGCGACCCGGACGCCGCGTTGGCCCTGCACGTCGAGGCGTTCGACGTCGCCGAGGCGATGGCGACGATGCGGGACGCGGTCGGCCCCCTGGAGGGAATGGCGGCAGCGGTGCGCTCCCCCGAGGTCGCCGCCCGGCTGCTGGGCGCCGCGGCCGCCGCCCGCCTCGCCGCGCAGTCCCCCGCCGCGCCGGCCGAACGTGACGACACCGACCGGACGACAGCACGCCTGCGGGCGGAACTCGGGCCGGAGCGCTTCGACGCGCTGCTCGCCGAGGGCGCGCAGCTGAGCCCGGGCGAGGCCCGGGCCCAGCTCTGACCGGTGCTCAGGAGGTCTTCGGCTGGTACGAGGCGACGATCACGCCGCTCTTGTGCACCCGGGTGTCGACCAGGTCGAAGGACGCCTTGAGGTCGGCCAGCGGCGAGGTGAGGCTGGGGCCGCCCTCCAGCACCGGGTGGATCCAGAAGCGGACCTCGTCCACCAGGCCCGCCCGGATCAGCTGGGCGGTGACCGAGCCGAAGCCGTACTGGATGATGTTCTTGCCCTCCTGGGCCTTGAGCGCGGTGACCGCCTCGACCAGATCGCCCTGGAGCACCTCCGTGTTGTTCCAGGTGGGGTTGGTCAGGGTGGTCGAGGCGACGTACTTCTTGACGTTGTTGAAGTACGCGGCGCCGGTGGTCGGGTCGCTCTCGTCCATGCTCGGCCAGACGGAGGAAAAGCCGTCGTAGGTGGCCCGGCCCATCAGCATCGCGTCGGCCGCCTCGGTCTGCGCACCGGCGAGGCTGGCGGCCTCCTCGTCGAAGTACGGCGCGGTCCACATCGGGTTCTCGATGACGCCGTCGAGGGTGATGTAGGTCGAGTTGATGAGCTTGCGCATCGGGATCTCCTGGGTGTCTGTCGTGCTCTCCGGTGACACCCAGAACTCTGCCGGAGCCCGCTTACGATTCGCTTCAGGTGGCCTTACCCGCGCCGTCGGCCGGGCCCGACGCCGGGTCGGTCGACGGGATCGGGAGCGCCTGCGGGGTCACCGTGCCGCCACCGCTCGAGTGGGCCGGGGCGGGGCGGTCACCGCCGCGACTGTGCAGACGCCCACGCCCGGCCGGACCGGCCCGCCGGGTCACCTCGACCGTCACCATCCGCACCGGCGGTGGCGGCGCGGTGAAACGCCCGACACCCCACCGCACCCAGATCGGGATCCGGCCGGCGTCCGCCTCCGCGCGCAGCTTCTGCACCGTACGGGCCCGGTCGGTGTGGTCGACCTCCACCACGACGGGCGGACCGTCGGGGCGGGCGCACGCCACGTCGAGAACCGAGTGCCGCTGCTCCAGCGGCGGCGGCAATGGCAACACGCTCGGCGCGCGCCGGTAGACCCGCCAGCCCTGGGCCTCGGCCCACCGCACCACCGAGTCGATCACCCGCGCGGTGACCTCGTCGGTGTCCAGGTCGACGAAGGTCACCTCGGTCAGCCAGCGACCCAGGTCCGCGGCCAACCGCTCACCCTGCGCCGCGACCTCCACCGGCGCAGGATAACGCCTCAGCCGACGACGGTCGCGGTGGCGGTGAGGTGCCGGGTCAACCAGCCGGTGGTGGCCGTACGGGCCGCCTCGGCGTTGGCCCGCGCCAGGAAGTCGTGCCCCTCCCCGGCGAGCACGAGGTGCCCGTGCGGCACACCCCGGTCGGCGAGGGCCTGGGCGACCTGCGCCGACTCGCCCGCCGGCACGTTGGTGTCGTTGGCGCCGTGGATCAGCAGCACCGGCACGTCCAACCGGTCGATGTGGGTCAGCGGGGAGAGGTCCCGCAGCAGGTCGGCATCCCGCTGCGGGTCACCGTACTTGCTGACGGCGGCGGCGGCGATCCACGGCTCGGTGCCGGCGAAGAAGGTCCGGAAGTCGGAGATGCCGCACTCGGCGACCCCGGCGGCGAACAGACCGGGGAAGTTCACCAGCACCGCGAGGACCAGGTAACCACCGTAGGAGCGGCCCAGAACGCCGAGCTGGCCGGGCCGGGCGACGCCGGCGTCGACGAGGAAGTCGGCGCAGGCCGCCACGTCGGCGATCGCACCATAGCGGCCGGCGAGGTTGTCGGCGGCGACGAACGACCGACCGAAACCGGACGACCCCCGGACGTTGGGCGCGAAGACCGCGACGCCCTGCGCCACGAGGGCCTGGAACAGCGGGTTATGGCCGGGACGCTCCTGCGCCTCCGGGCCACCGTGCAGGCTGATCGCGGTCGGCCAGGGGCCCGGCCCGGCCGGGCGGTACAGCCAGCCGGAGAGCGGCAGCCCGTCGCGGGCCCGCAGGTCGAGGAGTTGCGGCGCGACACCGGCATCGTCCGCGCGCGGGGCGCCGGTGTCCGGCCGCAGCGGGCGCGGCGCCCCGGTCGACGGGTCGACCAGCCACACCTCCCGGGGCTGCACCGGCCCCTGCGCGGTGAGGCAGAGCAGACCGCCGTCGGCGGCGAAGACGACGTCGCCGAGCACCTCGCCGGGGGCGGCGACGGCACGCTGCACACCGCTGGCGAAGTCGAGCATGCTCAGCTCGCTGCGCCCGCCGTAGGTGTTCCACAGCAACGCGCCGCGCTGCCCGTCCGCGCTCGGCGTGACGTGTTCCAGCTCGGCGTCCGGTCGCCCGGCGAGCCGGGTCGGCGGCTGCTCCGGTCGGGTCAGGTCGACCCGCACCAGCGCGGCGAGTTCGGAGTACGCGTCGGTGCGGGCCAGCACGCTCGTGCCGTCCGGGCCGAACCAACCCTGGTCGGTGCTGCCCCGGCCGGTGTCCGGGAACAGCCGCCGCCGCTCGCCGGTCGCCACGTCCAGCAGCTCCAGCCAGCGGGCGTTGCGCGGGCCGCGACGCAGCAGCGCCACACCGGCGTCCGGGGTCACGTCCAGGAGGGTGAGCAGGTCACCCTGGGCGAGGACCCGCCGGTGCCCGGTGGCCGCGTCTACCAGGAGGGCCTGCCCGTGCTCGTCGGTCTCGGTGACCGCCAGCACCGCGCCGTGAGGCAGCCAGCCGGCCAGCGCGGCGCTGCGGCGGCCGAACCCGGCGACCTGGTGACGGCGCGTACCGTCCGGGCGCAGCACCCACAGCTCGGTGCGGGGCGCGCCGCCGGGGGCGACGACACAGGCCAGCCACTGGCCGTCCGGCGACCAGGTCAGCGCGAGGACCGGCTCGTCGCCCATCGGCAGCACGACGGGTGCACCGGCGTCGACCTCGCAGACCCAGACGCCGGGCGTGCCGGCCCGGTCGGAGAGGAACGCCACCCGGCGGCCGTCGGGGGACGGCGCCGGGGCGAAGTCCTCGCTGGTGGGCACCGGCGCCGACATCGGCCGGTGGCTCGCGGGGCGGGCCCGCCGGGCGGTGCGCGGCGGCTCAATCCGTACGCTCATCTAAACCCCGATCCGCTGCAACCAGAGCTCCAGCAGCCCGAGCTGCCAGAGCGCGTTGGAGCCCAGCGTGGTCCGCTGGGCGTTCGGCGCGTCCAGCAACTCCTCCAGGTAGTCCTTGCGGAACAGTCCCCTCTCGCGCGCCGGTCGGGCGGTCAGCGCGTCCCGCACGTCGTCGAGCAGTGGGCCGGAGAGGTGCCGGATGGCGGGCACCGGGAAGTAGCCCTTCGGCCGGTCGATCACCTCGTCCGGGACGATGCCCCGGCTCGCCGCCTTCAGCACGCCCTTGCCGCCCTGCGCCAGCTTCAGGCCGGGTGGGCAGGCGGCGGCCAGTTCGACCACCTCGTGGTCGAGGAACGGCACCCGCGCTTCCAGCCCCCAGGCCATCGTCATGTTGTCGACCCGCTTGACCGGGTCGTCGACGAGCATCACCAGGCTGTCCAGGCGCAGCGCCGCGTCCAGCGCGGTGTCCGCGCCGGGCGCGCCGAAGTGCGCGGCGACGAACTCCAGGCTGGCGTCGTGGTCGAGCATCCACTCGGGCGCCAGGTGCCCGCCGAGCGCGTCGTGGCGACGATCGAAGAACACCCGGGCGTACGCCTCGACGGCGTCCGCGCGGGCCACGTTCGCCATCGGCGGGTACCAGTCGTAGCCGGCGAGGATCTCGTCGGCGCCCTGCCCGGACTGCACCACTGTGATCCGCTGCGACACCTCCTCGGAGAGCAGGTGGAACGCGACGCAGTCGTGGCTGACCATCGGCTCGCTCATCGACGCGATGGCCTGGTGCACGGCCGGCACGAACCGTTCCGCGCCGATGCGGATCTGCTGGTGGTCGGTGTCGAAGTGTCGGGCCATCAGGTCGGAGTAGTGGAACTCGTCGCCGCTCTCCCCCGCCGCCGCCTCGAAGCCGATGCTGAAGGTGGCCAGCCCGGTCTGGCCCTGCTCGGCCAGCAGCGCGACGATCAGGCTGGAGTCGAGACCGCCGGAGAGCAGCACGCCGACCGGCACGTCGGCGACCATCCGCCGTCGTACGGCGGTGCGCAACGCCGCCATGAGCCGTTCCTGCCACTCGTCGGCGGACATGGTGGGGGCGGCGGCCCGGTTGAACTCCGGCCGCCAGTAGGTGGTGTCGGTGCTCCGGCCGTCCGCGGTGATCACCCGCACGGTGGCCGGCGGCAGCTTGCGGACCCCGGCGAGGATCGTACGCGGCGGCGGCACCACCGAGTGGAAGCTCATGTAGTGGTGCAGCGCCACCGGGTCGAGGTCGGTGTCCACGTCACCGGCGGCGAGCAACGCCGGCAGGGTCGAGGCGAACCGCACCCGACCCGGCCCCTCGGCCAGGTAGAGCGGCTTGATGCCGAGCCGGTCCCGGGCCAGCACCAGTGTGTGCGTGGCCAGCTCGACCAGGGCGAACGCGAACATCCCGTAGAACCGCTCGACGCAGGCCGTCCCCCACCGGTGGTACGCCTTGAGGATCACCTCGGTGTCCGACGTGGAGCGGAAGGAGTAACCGGCGGCGGTCAGCTCGTCGCGCAGTTCCCGGTAGTTGTAGATGCAGCCGTTGAAGACCATTGCCAGACCCAGCTCGGTGTCGACCATCGGCTGGGCGCCCGCGTCGGACAGGTCGATGATGCGCAGCCGACGGTGCACCAGGGCCACCGGCCCCTGCTGCCACCGGCCCTCGCCGTCCGGGCCCCGGGAGGCCAGGGCGGGGAGCATCCGCTCGACGGCGGCCAGGTCCGGTGACGTCCCGTCGAGGCGGAACTCGCCTCCGATACCGCACATGGCAGGCACCTCTCATCGGCTGGGGCCGCTGACCGGTCCAGGCTTGGCGGACCGGGTTGCGTCCCGATGACGTGTGGGTCAAGCGTGGGTTACACCGACGGTTCGTCGGCTCCACCGAGCAGCCAGGTGTCCTTCGACCCGCCGCCTCGCGACGAGTTGACGATCATGCTGCCGGCCGGCGCCACCCGGGTCAGCGCCACCGGCGCGACCTCGGCGGTGTCCCCGAGAAACACGAAGGCCCGCAGGTCGACGTGGCGGGGGGCCAGCGCCGTGCCGTCGAAGACCGGGTGGGTGGTCAGCGCGATCATCTCCTGGGCGATCCACCGGTGCGGGGCCGCGAGGATCTGCTCCCGGACGGCGTCCAGCTCCTCGGCCTCGGCCCGGGGGCCGATCACCACCCGGTCACCGCCGTACCCGTCGACCGGCTTGAGCACCAGCTCGTCGAGCCGGCCCAGCACCTCGGCCCGCTGCTCGGGCAGCCCACACAGGTACGTCGGCACGTCCCCCAGCAGCGGTTTCTCGCCCAGGTAGTACTCGATCAGCCGGGGCACGTACGCGTACAGCGCCTTGTCGTCGCCGACACCGTTGCCCAGCGCGTTGGCCAGCGTGAGCCGCCCGGCGTGCACCGCGGCGAGCAGCGGCCACCCCAGCGGCACTCCGTCCGCGCCCGGCGCGTGCAGCAGCGCCTCCTCGTCCATCCGCAGGTAGATCACGTCGACCTCACGGCGGCAGCCCTCGCGGACCAACCGGACCCGGCCCTCCTCCACCAGCAGGTCGCTGGTCTCGGTCAGCGGAACCCCCATCTCGTCGGCGAGCAGCCGATGCTCGAACCACGCCGGATCACCGGGGCCGCTGCTGAGCACCACCACGGCGGGGTCGTCGGCCGCGGCGGGCGCGGCGGCGACCAACGCCCGGTACAGCATCGCCGGCGTCTCGTCGGCGGGCAGCAGGTCCTCCGGCACCGGCAGCTCCGGCAGCACCGCCTGGGTCAGCCGACGGTTCTGCACCGCGTAGCCGATCCCGGAGGGCACCCGCAGGTTGTCCTCCAGCACGTACCAGCCGCCCTCCGGGTCCCGGACGAGGTCGGTCCCGGACACCTGGGCGCGGGTGCCCCGCCGGCCCATCAGCGCCCCGGTCGGGCGCAGCCCGGGTGAGGACTCCACCACCCACGCCGGCACCACGCCGTCGGCCACCACCGCCCGGTCGGCGTAGACGTCGCGCAGGAACGCGTCGAGGGCGCGAGCGCGCTGCACCAGACCGGTACGAAGAGTCCTCCAGTCGGCGGCCGGCACCACCCGGGGCACCAGGTCCACCGGGAAGAGCCGGGTGCTCGCCTCGCCGGCCACGCTGAACGTCACCCCCCGGGCACGCTGCTCCTCGTCCCGGTCGTGCTCGCGTTGGCGCAGGGCCCCGGCGCCGAGCTGGCGCAGGGCCGCGAGCATCGGGGCGTACGCCGGCTGCGGTCCGGCCGGTCCGAAGACCTCGTCGCCGGCGTCGGCGTACGTGGGCAGCGCCGGCGGTGTCGGCGCACCCGGCAGCGGCCCCCGGACCCGGCCCCGGGTTTCGTCGAGCAGCAGGTCGACCACGTCGGCCAACCGGCCCCGTCGCTCGTACGCCCGCCGCTGCCGGGCGGCGGAGCTGCCGCGTTCCAGCGCGTAGCGGGTCAACTCGCTGACCTGCTCCCAGTCCCCGGTCGCCTCCAACTGCGGGCGCAGGTCCGTCACCAGGCGGCGGACCGCCTGGGCGGCCGACACCGGTCGGGCCGACCGGGGCAGGTCGAGCAGGTCACCTTCCAAACCGGAGCGGGCGGCCCGCCACACGGCAGCGCGCAGCACCGGTGGTCGTACGGCAGTGCGTTCCACCCCGGCGCGCAGGGCGGCCACCTCCCGCCGGACGAGCGCCCGGAACAGGCCGGTGAGCAGGACGATGGTCTCCACATCGGCGTTGGCGTCGGTGATCCGCAGTTCCACTGTGGGCACGTGCGCAGACGGCCGGACGTCGAAGTAGATCATGGCGGGGTCGGTGATGGTCTCGGAGGAGATCAGCTCGGCGACCAGCGCCTCGTGGTCCGCCGCGCTGGTCACCTCACCCGGGTCACCCGCGGTGGGCCAGCGCTGCCAGACCAGCGATCGGACGCTGGCGTACCCGCTGTCCTGGCCCATCCAGTACGGCGAGCTGGTGGAGAGGGCGAGCAGCACCGGCAGCCACGGTTGGACCCGACGGGTGACCGCCACGGCCAGGTCCCGGTCGGAGACGCCGACATGCACCTGCGCCCCACAGATCAACTGCTCCCGGGCGAGCATCTGGTACTCGTCGAGCATCCGCCGATAACGGGAGGTGGGGGTGACGCTGGGGTCGCCGTCGGCGCGCAGCGGCACCGTACCGGCCGCCACGATGCCCAGCCCGGCCCGGTCGGCGACCTGGACGGCCGCCTGACGCAGCCGGGTCAGCTCGGCGCGGATCTCGTCCAGGGTGCGGCAGACCGCGGTGTTGGTCTCCACCACGCTGCGGTGCAGCTCGGCGGTGAACGAGGCGGCCGGCAGACGGTCGAGCAACTCCCCGGCGCGGGGCACCAACTCCCGGGTGTGCAGGTCGACGACGTGGAACTCCTCCTCCACCCCGATCGTGGCCAGGTCCGCCGGGTCGCCGTCGTCCAGCGACAGGAGCGGGTTCGTGCGGGGGGTGGGCAGTATCCGGCCGTTGCCGGACCGGCCCACCGGCCCGTCGTACGTCGGCGCGTTCGTGGTGTTGTCGGCCATGGTCACCCCGGTTCGCGTGTCGGTGCTCTCGACTGTCCGACGAGCGTTCCCAGGGTTGGTACCGGGGGTGTTTCCGGCGCGTTAAGGTGACGCGCCCGTTCTGTCCGGGCTGCTCAGCGACCCGCAGCCGGGTACTCGATGGACGCAGCGACCCGCTTGGCGGTGGCGGCGCCGAGTTCGCGTTCCGTGAGCCACAGACCCAGATCGAGCCCGGCCGACAGCGCACCGGCGGTGACCCGGTCACCGTCGTCGACCACCCGCTCATCGAGGACGATGACGTCGTGGGCGCGCAACTCGTCGTACGCGTTGCGGTTGGTGGTCGCCCGACGACCCGTCAGGAGCCCGGCGGCCGCGAGCACCAACGCGCCGGTGCACACCGACGCCATCCACCGCGCCGATGGTGCCAGCTCGGCCAGCCTCGCCGGCAGCACACCGCGCTGCGCCTGCGCCCAGGCACCCTCGGCGGCCCGGTTCAGCCATCCGCCACCCGGGACGATCACGCCATCCGCCTGATTCAGCACCTCGGGGACCTGGAGTTGGACACCACGCATGCTGGTGACCAGCCCCGGCCGTTCGACGGCGACGAGCGCCACGTCGAAGCCGGCCATCGACAACACCTCGAACGGCCCGAAGACGTCCAGTTCGTCGAAGCCGTCGAACACCACGATCTCGATTCGCATACGGCCCAGAATCTCCCGTCGAGCGGGCGGCGACGAGTGGCATCCTTGCCATCATGCGTAAGAGTTCCGCCACGCACCGGGTCGCCGTCCTCGCCCTCCCCAGAGTCGTCGCCTTCGATCTGACCATCGCGACGCAGGTGTTCAGGCACGAGGGCCACGGCCGGTACACGATGACGGTGTGCACACTGGACGGTGGTTCGGTCACCACCACCACGGCTGGCCTGGAGCTGACCGTCGCCGCGACGCTCGACGTGCTGGACGATGCCGACACGGTGATCGTCCCCGGATTCCGCCGCGGCCCGGCACCGGCCCGTGCTCTCCACGCGCTGCGGCTGGCCCACCGTCGTGGGGCCCGCATCGCGTCGATCTGCACCGGCGCCTTCGCGCTGGCCCAGGCCGGTCTGCTCGACGGCCGCCGCGCGACGACCCACTGGGCGCACGCCGACGCGCTCGCCCGCGAGCACCCGCGGGTGTTCGTGGACGCGAATGCGCTCTACGTCGACGAAGGTGAGGTCGTCACCAGCGCCGGACTCGCCGCCGGTCTGGACATGTGCCTCTACCTCGTCGGCCGCGACCACGGGCAGGCTGCCGCCATCCAACGGGCCCGCCACATGGTCACACCGCTGCACCGAGCCGGCGGTCAGGCCCAGTTCATCCCGGTCGGCGTTGGGGGCGAGGACGACGAGTTGGCCACTGTCACCGCCTGGGCGAGCGGCAACCTGCACCGCCCGATCACTGTCGCGGACCTTGCCCGACAGGGTGTGATGTCCAGCCGTACGCTGCACCGCGCCTTCCAGAGTCGGTTCCGGATGGGCCCACGAGCCTGGCTGATCCAGCAACGGCTGCGCGCCGCCTGCACCCTGCTCGAGAACGGCGGGATCACCATCGACGAGGTCGCACGGCGCACCGGCCTGGGTACGGCGACCAACCTCCGGGCGCATTTCCAGCGGGCCTTCGCCACTACCCCCACCGCGTACCGGCGGGCCTTCACCCCCTGATCCTCCGACGGTGGCCGTGGCGCGGTCGTGGTGCAAGGCCGCTCAGGCCGCTGGGCGTACCCGGTAGGCCAGGTGGGTGACTCCGACGCCCTCGACGACGCTGAACGGGCCGTCCAGCTGGAGTGGCGCGATCTTCAGGTCGGCGAAGAGCGGGATGCCAGCGCCGAGCAGGACCGGGACGAGCTCGACGTGCACCTCGTCGAGCAGGCCGGCCTCGACGACCTGGGCGGCGATGGTGCCGCCGTTGACACCGACCTCCTTGTGGCCGGCGATCGCCTTCGCCCGGGCGACGGCGCTCTCGATGCCGTCGGTGACGAAGACGAAGGACTCGTTCTCGGGTGCCCAGCCCTCCGGCACGCTGTGGGTGACCACCACGACGGGCACGTCCAACGGATGCCGGCCACCCCACCCGCTGGTGATGTCGAAGAGCCTCCGGCCGACGACGAGCGCGCCGGTCCGCTCGGTGAGAGCCCGCAGATGCCGGGCGCTCACAGCGGACGTCCGAAAGGTCAGCTCGGGGTCGGCCGTCGGGGTCTCGACGTCACCGTTCTCGTACCACTGGAACAGGTACTCGAAGCCACCGTGGGACGCGTCCGCGATGTAGCCGTCCAACGACATCGTCGCCCAGGTCGTCACCTTCGTCATCGATCCACTCCTCGGTCCGTGAGCTGCCATCGTCAGGGGCGTAGCGCATTGAGCACCAGGTCGGCGTACCGGCGCCACACCGCCGGGTCGCGCTCGTCGAGCACGATGAGCTGCCGGACCACCCCGCACAGGAGCACCCGGATGTCCAGCACCCCGGCGTCCGGGCGGATCTTGCCGGACGGTCGGGCCGCCGCCACCAGCTGCCCGATCAGGTCCAGGATGCGCGCGGCGGGCACCAGCCGGCCTTCGAAGAACGCGTCGGCGAGGACCCGGTCGCGCGCGAGGCGTCCGAACAGGTCGGGCACGAAGGAACACCACTCCTGGTACGCGTCGACGCCGTCGAGCGCCGCGCGGATGCGCTGCTCCAGCTCCTCGAACTGCCGTTGGACGACCGCGACGATCAGGTCTTCCTTGCTGGGGTAGCTGCGGTACACCGTCGCGCGACCCACCCCGGCCCGCTCGGCCACCTGCGGCACCGTCACCTGGAGACCCTGCTCGCTGAAGAGCTCCCGGGCGGCGGCGATGACCCGCTCCTGATTGCGACGGGCGTCCAGACGCCGATGGGAAGCATCCGGGTCGCTCGACGTCGGCTCGGAGTCGGACTCTGCCATGGATCTCAGTCTGCCCGGCCGGCATCGCCGGAGACCACCCGCTCGTCGCTGTACACCTTGGTGAGTTCGACGTCGAGCACGGTGCAGACCCGGCTGAACGACCAGTAGTAACCCACCACCTGAAGCACCTCCACGATCTCGCGTTCGCTCAGGACGTGCCGCACCTGGTCGAACAGTTCGTCGGAGATGCGTGGAGATCGCACCACCTCGGCGGTGAAGCGGATGAGAGCCCGGTCGGACGGCGACAGCTCCGGGTTGTCGAGGTCCCGAGCGCTGATGATCTCGATGACGCGCTGATCGAGACCGGCCTCCAGGGCCATCGGCCTGTGCTGGGCGGCTTCGAACTCGCACTCCGCGTATTCGGCAACGGTCAGGACGACCAGCTCCCGCGAGCGGGCCGGCAGCTCCAGCGAGGTGAACTGCGCCCTCGCGAGGTCGACGAACAGTTTTACCGTACCGACCGAGTGGGCCAGCATCTTGACCATCGGGTCCGGCGGCAGGGTGGACAGAAGTTCCCGGACGTCCGCCGGGAAGGCGTTCGGGTCGGGGTCGGCGAGACGGGGCATGGTTCTCTCCTGTGCTGTCGTTCGTCGGGGTTGTTCAGGCGACGTCGTCGGCGGGGAGGTCGAAACCGGTCTCGCTGAGGTGGCGGAAGCGGCCGTCCTCGGCGTACGTCCCGAAGATGGCGATCTCTCGCTGGGCGGTCGACCCGTCGGCCAGGGTGATCTCGTAGACGTGCCGTTCGGCGTAGCGGAGGCCGTCGCGCAGCTCGTCGAGGACCCGCACGGTGCCGCTGACGACCTGACCGCGTACCCGGGTCACCATCTCGACGAATCCGGCCCGATCGAGGGTCTCGCCGTCGCTGCGGTGGGTGTAGTCGGGGGCGTAGAACTCGTCGAGCGCTTCGGTCAGGTCGCGGGTCGGCTCGAAGACGACCGCGCGCAGGGCGTCGCTGATCCGTACCGGGGTCATGGGGCTCCTCGTGGGTGACTGTCGGGCACATCCGGACTCACGGGTCCGCTTAGCCTCCACCGTACCGGACTCACGAGTCCGGTACTGGTGAGAGTCGTCACTGAGCAGTTTTGGATAAGCGTCCGGTAGCGCCCACCCCTAGCGTGACGTGCATGTTCACCGCGATCACGCACTCACAGATCTACGTCCTCGACCAGGACAAGGCCCTCGACTTCTACGTCGGCAAGCTCGGCCTGGAGGTCAACGCCGACGTCGACATGGGCTTCATGCGCTGGCTGACCGTCAGCGTCCCCGGCGAGCCGGGTCGCCAGATCCTGTTGGAGAAGCCCGGCCCACCGGCGATGTCCGAGGAGACCGCCGAGCAGGTCCGTGCCCTGGTCACCAAGGGCGCAATGGGCGGCTCGCTCATCTTCTCCACCGACGACTGCCGCAAGACGTACGAGACGCTGCTGGGCCGAGGTGTCGAGTTCACCGAGGAACCCACCGATCGCTTCTACGGGATCGACTGCGCCCTGCGCGACCCGTTCGGCAACAGCATCCGCTTCACCCAGTTGAAATCCTGAATTACAGGACGCTGCCGTACGACGGCTCGCGCTCCACGTCGTACGTGGCGTAGGCGACGCCGGCGTTGGTGGTCCACCCGCTCCGGTCGTAGCGTGGGGCGCATGCGAACCACCACGCTGGGCAGCACCGGACCCGAGGTCGGGGTCATCGGCCTCGGCTGCATGGGCATGAGCCACGGCTACGACATCACCGGCCCTCGCGACGACGACACCTCGATCTCCGTCATCCGTCAGGCACTGGACCTGGGCGCGACGCTGATCGACACGTCGGACGTGTACGGGCCGTACACCAACGAGGAGCTGGTCGGGCGGGCACTGGCCGGCGGGCATCGGGAGCGGGCCGTACTGGCCACGAAGGTCGGCCTGGTGGCCACCTCCCCCAGCGGTGGCCCCGGCAACTCACCGAAGATCGGCAACAACGGTCGCCCGGAGCACATCCGCGCGGCGATCGACGAGAGCCTGCGACGCCTCGGCACCGACCACGTCGACCTGTACCAGTTGCACCGTGTCGACCCGGAGGTGCCCATCGAGGAGTCCTGGGGTGCGATGGCCGAGGTCGTGGCGGCGGGTAAGGCCCGGCAGCTCGGGCTGTCCGAGGTGACGGTCGCGCAGATCGCGCAGGCCCAGGCGGTGCACCCGGTGGCGTCGGTGCAGTCCGAGCTGTCACTGTGGACGCGCGACCCGTTGGCCGAGGTGTTGCCGTACTGCGCCGAGCAGGGCATCGCCTTCCTGCCGTTCTCCCCGCTGGGTCGCGGTTTCCTCGCCGGCCGGTTCACCTCGTTCGACGACCTGCCCGCCGACGACTTCCGGCGTGGCCTGCCGCGCTTCCAGCAGGACGCGCTACGCGCCAACCTCGCCATCGTCGCCCGGGTCCGGGAGATCGCCGACCGGGCGGGCTTCAGCCCCGCGCAGGTAGCCCTCGCGTGGGTCGTGGCCCAGGGTGACCAGGTCATCCCGATCCCCGGCACCAAGACGCCGAAGTACCTGGTGGACAACTGCGCTGCCGCTGACGTGCGGCTCAGCGCCGAGGACCTGGCCGACCTGGACGCGCTGCCCGCCCCCGAGGGTGGCCGCTACTGAGATTCCGGCGGCCCGGCACCCCGCGGCCGGGCCGCCACCGGCGGGCCGAACCTGACCCCGACACCGGGTGAGTAGAGCACGCTCACCGGCGGCCCGACCGGCGCTGGCAGCCCGGCGGCGGCCACCAACTCGTCATCCAGGTGCAGCACCTCGGCGCGGTGCAGCGGCCAGCTCGGATGCCAGTTCGGCAGGTGCAGCGTGCGCCCGTACGCCCGGGTGTGCAGCCCCCAGCGGGCGGTGACGAAGTGTTCGAGCGGGGTCGGGTCGACGATCCGCTCCCCCACCCGCACCACCATCCGGCTCGTCGTTCCCGCCGGCCCCGGCCAGCGCCGCCGGCAACGGTAGGTGCGGCGGTCGCCGTCGCGGTCCAACCGCATCGACGACCAGAGGTACGGCAGGCGCAGCGTCACCCGCGCCACCAGCACCGGCAGCAGGCGGGACGCGTCGAGGGACCGGAACACGACAGCTCGCCGGCCGGCGTCGTCGACCGAGTAGAGCCGGACGTTGGTCTCCCAGAAGGTGCCGAAGTACGGCACCCCGGGGCCACGGCCGAAGCCCAGACCGACCATCCGGAACCCAATCAGGCCGACATAGCTGACCCCCTGCACCGTGTCCGGGCGAGTGCCGGCGGGCAGCAACGGCGCGACGACCTCCGGAGCGACGGCCCAGTGCAGGAAGGTGAGGTCCTCCCAGCGCTGACGCAGGAGCGCCCAGGGAAACGCCTGCCGGGGTGCGTGGTCGACCGGTTCGGGGTGCACGCTCTCATCGTGGCCCAAGCGGTGGGCCGGCGTGGCCTCAGGCGTGCGGACCGACACTGACGGTCCCGATGGTCAGCGACGCCTTACCCTCCAGGATCTCGCCGATCCGTTCGACCTCCTCCGCCAACGCCCGCTGCTGGGCGGCACCAAGCATCCCCAGCGGCTCGACGGCGACCCGGATCGAGCGGCCGGAGCGGCGCTGATGCCACACGCCGGCGACCACCCCGTCCACCAGCAGCACCGGATAGTTGCCGGCCTGGCCACCAGCGAGCGCCCGCTCGGCGGCGGGGCCGGGGAAGAGCCGTTCGCGAGGGTGGCAGCCGACCACGTACGCGTCGAAATACGGCAGCAGCCGCAACCCGGACGGCCGGTCGTCGGGGAACTCGGTGTCGCCGGTAGCCACCCAGGCCGGGGTGCCGTCCACCGTCACCTCGGTCAGGTGCAGCGAGTCGAACAGCAACGTCGCCCACCCCGGGGGCACCGCCAGCCACCGGGCGAACTGCGCCGGGGTGGCCGGCCCGTACGCGTGCAGGTAGCTACGGACGAGGGCGGCCAGGGCGGCAGGGCCGGGCATCGGCGCGAAGTCGGGCAGCCACCGGGTCGGGCTGGTGTACGTGGTGGCCCGACCGCGATTCGGGCCGAAGCAGATCACTCCGCCCCGGGAGGCGGCGGTCATCGCGGCCATCCACCGGGGCCATTTGTCCTGGAACGCCTCCATGACCAGGTCACCCGCCCACGATCCGGTGCGGGCGACAATCTCCTCGGTCAGCTCGGCGGTGGTCAGGTCGGCCTCGGCGACCGCGTCGGCGATGGCCGCGAGGACCTGCTCGGTCTGCCGGGGCGTCAGCAGGATCACGCTCCGCTCCCAGGACGGGGCCGGCAACGCGGTCAGCGCGCCGACCCACATCGGCAGGTCCGCCGCGGCGAGCAGGTGCACGGTCCCGCGCGCCCCACGGGTCTTGACCAGCGTGCGGTCTCTCCACAGTGCCCGGCGCACCTGGTCGCGGGTCGCTCCCGGCACCCGCAGCCCGATGGACAGTTCGGCGGCCGACGCGATCTGGGCGTGCGCGCCGCAGATCGCCGACACCACGTCGGCCATGCGTCCGGCGTCCGGTGCCGGGTCCGGTTTCGGCGTGCGGAGCCGGTGCCGCGCAAGCCGTCGGGCGGACACCTGATCCCAGCTCAGCTCGGTCATCGCAGGCCCGCGAAGAACGCGCGGATGTCCGCCGCGTGCGCCAGAGGCTCGTCCATCGCCACGAAGTGGCTGCCCGGGTTTCCCTGCGGCCAGTGGACGATGGTGTTGTCCCGCTCGGCGAGACGGCGCATCAGCGCGGACCCGCCGCCGTACACACCGGACGGCACCCGCCGTTGACCCGTGGGCCAGGCGAAACCGCCGTCGTCGGCGATGGTGAGTCGCTCGTACATGGGCCACGACGACGTTCCCGACGTGCCGGTGAACCAGTAGAGGCTCACGTTGGTGAGCAGGTGGTCCCGGTCGATGGCCTGCTCCGGTGTCGGCACCGTCATGGTGAACTCCTTGAACTTCTGCATCATCCAGGCCAACAACCCGACCGGCGAGTCGTTCCAGGCGTACGAGAAGGTCTGCGGCGCCGCTCGCAGCAGCGCGTGATGGTCGACGCCGCCGCTCATCCACTGCTGCATCTGCTCCCACTCGCCGCGTTCCGCCGCGCTCATGTCCGGCGCGTCGGCAGCGGTCGGGAAGCCGAACCCGCCGTCGATGTGCACGCCGACGACCTGATCCGGCGCCACCGCGGCCACCCGCGGCGCGACGTACGCACCGAGGTCGCCGCCCTGGGTGCCGTAGCGGTGGTAGCCGAGGCGGGCCATCAGCTCCGCCCACATCCGGGCGAGCCGGTCGATCGTGAACCCGGCCGGGGGTGCCTGGGAGAAACCGTAGCCGGGCACCGACGGCACCACCAGGTGAAACGCCTGTGCGGGATCCCCGCCATGAGCGCGTGGGTCGGACAGCGGGCCGATCAGCTCGGTGAACTCGACCACGGAGTTCGGCCAGCCGTGCGTCACCAGCAACGGCAGGGCGTCCGGCTCCGGCGAGCGGACGTGCAGCAGGTGCACGTCCAAGCCGTCGATCTCGGTGACGAACTGGGGGAGGTCGTTCAACCGCGACTCGTACGCACGCCAGTCGTAACCACTCGCCCAGTACCCGGCCAGCTCACGGAGGTAGTCCACCGGCACCCCCCGGCTCCAGCCGGCGCCGGGCAACGAGCGGGGCCACCGGGTGCGGGAGAGCCGGTCACGCAGGTCGTCGAGGTCCGACTGCGGGATGTCGATGCGAAATGGCGTCATGCCGGAAACGCTACGGCCCATATAGGACAGGTTCTGGCACACATGGCTGGCATTCTGGAACCATGTCCGACACCCCCGCCCGACTGCTGGGCCTGCTGTCACTGCTGCAGACGCCCCGCGAGTGGCCCGGCAGCGAACTGGCCACCCGGCTCGGCGTCAGCCTGCGCACCATCCGGCGCGACGTGGAGCGACTACGCGACCTCGGCTACCCGGTGCAGGCGACGATGGGTGCGATCGGTGGATACCGCCTGGTCGCCGGCAAGGCGATGCCGCCACTGTTGCTCGACGACGACGAGGCGGTGGCGATCGCGGTCGGCCTGCGCACCGCCGCCGGTCATGCGGTGGCCGGCATCGAGGAGGCCTCGGTACGAGCGCTGGCGAAGCTCGAACAGGTGCTGCCCTCCCGGCTGCGTCACCGCGTCAGCGCCCTGGGGGCGGCGACCGAACCGCTGCTCACCTGGGAGCGACCGACGGTCGACCCGGAGCACCTGAGCACCCTGGCCGCCGCCGTCAACAACCGGGAGCGGCTGCGGTTCACCTACCGCCGTCGCGACGGTGTGGACGCCGAACGGCTCGTTGAGCCCTACAAGCTGGTGTCGGCGGGCCGGCGCTGGTATCTGGTGGGCTACGACAACGACCGCGACGACTGGCGGATCTTCCGGGTCGACCGGATCACCGCCCTCCGATCCACTGGGACCCGGGTCGCCGCCCGGCAACTGCCGGCGTCGGACGCCGCCTCGTTCATGACGGAGAAGTTACTTGAGCTGACCCCCGTCTACCGGGCGGTGGTGACGCTGTACGCGCCGGTCGAGCGGATGGCGGGCCCGCTCGGCGGCAGCGGCTTCGACCTGGAGCCGATCGACGCGACCTCGTGTCGGCTGCGCAGCAACGCCGACACGCTGGAGTGGCTGGCGTGGCGCCTGCTGACCCTCGGTTGCGACCTGGAGGTGCACGAGCCGCCCGAGTTGATCGCACACCTGCGGCAGCTCGGCAGCCGGGCCACCCGCGCTGCCAGCCCATCCGCAGGGTAGGACGGTCGACCGGCCCGGGGCGTCGGCCCGCCGGCCCGCCGTACGCTTGATGGAGCACAAGCGTTCAGAACGGGTTTTTCGGGGAGGAACTGGACGTGACGCAGAGCGACGCGGAGCTGGTTGTGCTCGCGCAGGCGGGCGACGCGGCCGCGCTGGGGGCGCTGCTGGCCCGGCACGAGGCCGGGATGCGGGCCGTCGCGTTGAGCGTCCTCGGTTACGGGCCGGACGCCGAGGACGCGGTGCAGGACACGATGGTCGTCGCCCTGCGTCGCATCGGCGAGGTCCGCGACCCGAACGCCGTCGGCCCCTGGTTGCGGGCCATCGTCCGCAACAACAGCCGGATGGCGTTGCGCGGACCCAGAGCCGTCCCGGTCGCCGAGCCGGAGTGGTTCACCCGGCCCGCCGACACACCCACCCCGGAGGAGGCGCTGGACCGGGCCGCGATGCGCGACTGGGTGTGGCACTCCCTCGGGCAACTGTCCGAACCTGACCGGCTCGTCACCCTGCTGCGCTACTTCAGCGACGCGTCCTCGTACGAGCAGATCGCGGCCGTGTGTGGCGTGCCGGTCGGCACCGTCCGCAGCCGCCTCAGCCACGCCCGCCGTGCGCTCGCCGGCGGCCTCCGCACGGCGGCGGACGCCGCGCACCCGGACGTCACCGCCTCGAACGACTCGCGATGGCGCGAGGGCCGCGACATGATCACCACGGCGATGGGCGGCGACTTCGAGCGGGTGGTCCGCGAGAGCTGGTGGCCGGACGCCGAGATGATCGTGCCGGGCGGCCCGCGCGGTGGCCGTGACCTGGCGATCAACGGGATGAACCGCGACCTGGCCGCCGGCGTACGGCAGCGGCTGCGCAACGTGGTGACCAGCGGCGACGTGCTGATCTGGGAGACCGACCTGATCAGCCCGCCCGACGACCCGGAGCACTGCCCACCCGCGGCGCTGTGGTTGCAGGTGCTGCGCGAGGGCCGGGTACGCCAACTCACCCTCTTCCACCCCGCCCCGGCGCTGGTCTGAAAAAACTTCCCCGACCGAGCGAACTTTCCTCCCGACCCGCGCATCTGGTCCGCGTCATGCACCAGTCGCCGTGTCGGCGGACGCCGCGCGGGTCTCGGATCGGGAGATAGTTCATGGGTTTCACCAGCCACGACGTCAGCGCCCTCGCACCCGGTGCGCACACGTTCACAGTGGATGGCGTTCGGCAGGTCTACCACGTCGCCGGCACCGGCCCGGTCTGCGTGGCGCACTCCGGCGGCCCGGGCATCGGGTGGGCGTACCTGCGGACGCCCAGCCTTGAGGCGCACTTCACCATGGTCTACGTCGAGCCGGTGGGTACGGGCGCGTCGGGGCAGCTCGACAACTCCGACGATTACAGTCTCGACACGTATGTCCGGTTCCTGCACGCCGTCGTCGAGCACCTCGGCGAACCCCGGGTGTACCTCCTCGGGCACTCGCACGGCGGTTTCGTCGTCCAGCGGTACGCGCTCGCGCACCCGGACCGGATCGCCGGCCTCGCCCTGTACGACACCTCGCCCGTCACCGGCGCCGAGTTCTGGGCCGAGGCCATGGCCGGCCTCGCCGCCTACCCGCAGCGGCACCCGGATCGGCCGGAGGCGGCGGCGGTCCCGGCCGCCTTCGCGCAGATCGGCGGCGCGACTGACGACGAGTCGCTGAGGGCCGCGCTGCGCGCCGCCCTGCCGGTGTACTTCGCGGACTTCTGGGGCCGACAGGACGAGTTCGTCCCGTTCCAGGCGGCCGTCCGGATCTGGGCGACGCCCGCCGGCGCGCAGGACCCCACGCCCTTCGACGTCCGGGAGAACCTCGGTGAGATCACTGTGCCCGTCGTGGTGATCGTCGGGGCGTACGACTTCATCTGCGGCCCCCGCTGGGCCGAGCAGTTGCACGCGGGGCTTCCGGACTCGCGGCTGGTGACGTTGGAGCGAAGCGGACACTTCGCGCACATCGAGCAGCCGGTGGAGTTCACCGACGCCGTGGCGGAGCTGCTGAAGCGGTGACCCGCAGCGGCACCGCCCGCCCCGAGGTCCGTTCGTCACACCGGGCAGGCCTCGCGGGACGTGCGCGTTGCACGGTCATAGGCTGAGCGCTTTGCTGCACCGGAACGAAGAGGAGACCGCCGTGAGCCAGACCGAACGAGTGGATTCCGTCGACGAGTGGAACGTGGCCGAGGACGACGGGGTCCTGGACGCCTCCGACACCCTCGACGACGACCGGGTCGGCGACCCCCTCGACACCGGCATCATCGCCGAGGACCACTGGACGGCGGCGAACCGGTTCGGCACCACGCCGGCCGAGGAGCGGGCGGGCGAGTCCCTGGCGCAGCACCTCGCCCAGGAGGTGCCGGATGTCGACCCGTACGCCGAGGGTGGCGACGACGAGGACGAGCTGACCCGCCGGGGGTACGAGGCGGAGGCGCGCGCCGGCCGTCTCGTCGCCTACGACGAGGGCGTCCGCGAGGACGACGAGGCCGAGTCGGTGGCGTGGGACGCCGGCATCGACGCTGGTGCCGCCAGCGCGGAGGAAGCGGCGATCCACCTGGTCGAGGACCCGGACGGGCCTGGCGACGGTCCGTTGCGCTGACGCCGTACCCGCCGCGCCCAACACCTCAGGAGGTGCCGGGCGCGGCGGGTCGGTCAGTGGATGACGACGGGCGTCCTGACCTGCTCGCCCTGCGGGTCGTCGAGCTGCGCCGGCTGACGTCGTCGCGGCAGGAACGCCGCCGGGATGAGCGTGAGCACAACAAGCGCGAACGCGACCCAGAACGTGCTGGCGAACGACTTGGCGGCGAAGTCGAGCCCGCGCTCGATGAGCGACGGGTCCACCGGCATCTGCTGAAGCAGCTCCGGCCGCTGCTGGGAGGCGATGGCCAGCCCGGCCTCGGTGACCGGCTTGCCGCTCTCGTCCACCAGGCCGGGGATCTGCCGCGAGCCGTTCAGCTCGTTGGTGAGGATCACCGACATCACGGCGGCACCGACCGAGCCGCCGATCTGCTGGAGGATGTTGACCAGCGTCGAGCCCCGGGCCACGTCGTTGGCCGACAACGTCCGCAGCGCCGACGTCATGATCGGCATCATCGTGCCGCCCATGCCGAGGCCCATCACGAACAGCGAACCGCCGAGCAGCCAGTACGACGTCTGCGGGTCGACCTGGGTGAAGCCGAAGAACCCGACGACGATGAGACCCAGCGCGAACGGGACGGTACGCCCGATCGGCACCCGGTCGGCCAGCGTGCCGGCGATCGGCATGGTGATCATCGCGCCGATGCCCTGCGGGGCCATCAGCAGGCCGGCGGCCAGCGTCGACTCGCCGCGCACCTGCAGGAAGTAGCTCGGGAACAGCAGGCCGGCGCCCATGAACGCGATGATGAACACGAACATCGTCACCGACGCGATGGTCAGGCTGCGGTTGCGGAACAGCCGCAGGTCGAGCAGCGGGTGCCGGGGCTTGAACGAGTAGAGCACGAACGCCACCACCAGCGCACCGCCGACCAGCATCGGGGCCCAGACCTTGGCCTCGGCGAAGGTGCCCGCCTCCGGCAGGGACGACACGCCGTAGAGGAAGAGGGCGAGGCCCGGCGAGAGCATGAGCATGCCGACGAAGTCGAACGACTCGGACGGCTCGGGCGCGTCCTTCGGCAGCGCGAACTGCGCGTAGATCAGGGCGATCACGCCGATCGGCAGGTTGATCAGGAAGATCCAGTGCCAGCTCGCGGTGTCGATCAGCCAACCGCCGAGGATCGGGCCGCCGATCGGCCCCAGCAGCATCGGGATGCCGAGCACTGCCATCAACCGGCCGATCCGGTGCGGGCCGGCCGCCCGGGTCATGATGGTCATGCCCAGCGGCATCAGCATGCCGCCGCCGAGGCCCTGCAGGACCCGGTAGCCGATCAGCTCACCGATCGTGTCGGCCATGGCGCAGAGCCCCGACCCGATGGTGAACAGGGCCAACGCCACCATGTAGAGCCGTTTGGTGCCGAACCGGTCCGCCGCCCACCCGCTGAGCGGGATCACTGTGGCGAGGGCGAGGGTGTAGGCGGTCATGGTCCAGGCGACGCGGGCGTAGGACGCGTCGAACTCGTTCTGGAATGTGGGCAGCGCCACGCTGACCACCGTCACGTCGAGGATCGACATGATCGCGCCAAGGACGACGACGCCCGCCACCTTGAGCACCGCACCGTCGAGTTTGTCCGATGTCGCGATGGATTGCTGTGTCACTAACTCTCCTGAAGTCGATTGAGCCGGCCGATGGTGGGCGGTGGCGGCGATGCCGCGCCTACCGGGCGCGGGGCGCGACGTACCAGGGCAGCGACGCGCCGAGGCAGACTAACCGCCAGTTGTGACGATTCGCCGCCGGATTTCGTGACCGGCCGGCCGCGTATCCGAACGGCCGCCCATTTACAGCCGCTCGTCGGGGTGGCGATCAGCCAGCAGCGCGACAGAACTTCCTGATCATCGCGGCCTGCCCCGGCTTCGTCGCGACCGTCCTCAACGGCTTCCGCGGCGTCGGTACCCCCGGGAACAGGGCGCGGCGATCGCGGTCCGCCTAGCGACCGTGCCCGACGACGGGCCGACCGGCGGGGTCTTCGAGGACGCCGGTGTGGCGCCATGGTGATTACCGGTCCGCCGAACGTGGCCAGGCAAGAAATCCACACGCAGGCCACTCGCGACCCGGTCCGACATGCCCTCATTGTTCCGCCGCCGCCAGCTGAGCGAGAGTGCGGCGTGCCGGACACGGGCCCCGTGCCTCGCACCGCCTCGGTGGCCTTGGAGTTGGGGCGCGCCGGGCTGCCACTCGATCGGTCTGCCGACCGGGTGATCGTTGTGGGCTGGTGGTGCTCACGTTCGTCGGTGGTAGTGGTTGCGGCGGGGAACCTGGTCGGGGTCGAGCCAGGCCGGTGGCACGAATTCGGGGTGGCCGTCGCCTGCCAATCGCACGACCCAGTCGCTGTGGTGCAGGTGCCGGTGGTGATGGCCGCAGAGCAGGACGGCGTTGTCGAGGCTGGTGTCGCCGCCGTCGGACCAGTGGTGGATGTGGTGGGCATCGCACCAGCGCGGTGGTCGGTCGCAGCCCGGGAAGGCGCAGCCACGGTCCCGCAGCACCAGAGCCCGCCGGAGGGGGCCGGTGATGAGGCGGCGTTGTCGGCCGAGGTCAAGCGGTTGGCCTGCTCCGCTGAGGACGGCGGGGAGGATGGCGGCGTCGCAGGCGAGGCGGCGCACGGCCTCGGGGGTGAGAAGTAGGCCGGTGTCGAGGGCGCCACTGCCCAGTTGCCGGGTCAGCCCGTCATAGCTGGTGGTGACGACGATCTGGGCGGGATCACCGCCGTGCTCGGGCAACTCGCCGCAGCGCAGGGCGAGGCGGCACACCTCACCGAGGGCGTCGTGCCGGCGTTGGCCGGAAGAGCGCTGGTCGTCAGGGCCCGAGGGTGCGCTGAGTGGGTCGATGACGGCACGGAGCAGCCCGGCGGTCTCGGTGTCGAGAATGCCGGTGAGTCGCAGGCGGCCGTCGGTGAGGGTGGAGAGGGTGAGGTGGCGGTCGCGGGTGGCGCGGGCGGCTTCGGCGTCCAAGGCGGCTTTGGCAGCGGCGTCGGCGATGCCGGGTGCGACGTGGTCGAGGATCCGGGTGCTGAGTTTGCGTAAGAGGGTGGGATCGAATTGCCCGGCCCACTCGACGAGCACTCCGAGGGCCTTGTCGGCGGCCTCGGGACCGGCGGCGGTCTGCACGCTGTCGACCGTGTCGGCGATGACCCGGGCCTGGTCGACGGTGATGTGGCCATCGGTCAGTGCGTGGCGTACACCAGGGTTGCCGGTGTCAAGGACCTCGGCGAGGTCGACGAGGCGGCGGGCGGCCGGGATGCTGAGGCGCAACCGTTCGCGAAGCCAGACCGCGGTGGAGGAGGCGCCCTGCGCGGTGGCGGTGCCTCGGCCGTCAAGTTCACGGATCAGGGCCAGTTTCACCGCGGCGAGACGCTGCTCGATGCGGTGCACGGTGTCGAGCGCGGCGATCAGCTCGTCCTCGGGCTGTGCCCAGGTGGCCGTTTCGGCGCAGGCCGCGATGGCATCCTCTGCCTGCGCCAACCCTTCGACCACGACCAGAAGCTAGTACAGGTGTACGACAGTTCGGTCATCATGATCGATCCGCTGCGGGCCCGACAGGCGAACGGAGCTAGCTGCTGCGTTTGCTGGCGTCGAGGGCAGCCTGCTCCACCCGCTGGCGGTGGTCCAGCCACCATGACTCGTCCACGGGGGGCAGGTTGTCGTTCTTGGGCAGCAACCCGGCAGCGCCGTCGACGAGCTCGCGCACGATGTCAGCGTGGCCGGCATGCCGTTGGGTTTCTGCGATGACGTGGACCAGGACGTGGTGCAACGTGACCGCCGCATCGCCCCACCACGGCACGTGGCCGACCTCATCCAGCGCAAGGGCTTCGATGGTGGTGTCGGCGTGGGCGATCGCGCGACGGTACAGTCCGACGATCTCCTCGCGGGTCTCATCCGCGGTCGCCCACATGTCGGCATTGGGCTCCACCCCGTCGCCGATGTAGGGCAGCTCCTGCTCGAACGGTCGGCCGAACACGACGCCGAAGTACAGGATCTCCATGGCCGCCGCGTGCTTCACCAGACCGAGCAAGTTGGTAGCGGTCGGGGTCAACGGACGCCGAATGTCGTATTCGCCGAGCCCGTCGAGCTTCCACAGCAGCGACTCGCGGCCGCCCTTCAGGTAACTGCACAGGTCCGCCTTCATCGCGGCACTATGGCATCCGGCTGGGTGTCGGCGCTGCCCCGGACGATCGACGAAGCTCGTGATCGGTAGGACCTACGCCGTGACCACCGGCACTGCGGCGGTGAGCGCCCAGTCGTGCCCGATGTCGGCGGCCGCGCGCAACAACCTCGGAAGGTGCTCCTCGCGCAGGGTCTCCAGCGAGGTCTCGGCGGCGTGCACTGTGACGTTGATGGCGGCGACGACCCGACCGTCGCCGTCGCGTACGCCGGTGGCGACGGACCGGATTCCCGGTGCCAGGTCCTGGTCGGCGAGCGCCCAGCCCTTGGCCCGGACCTCGCGCAGCACGGCGTCGAGGTCGCCCGGTGCGGGCTGCCAGCGCGGCGTGATGCCGGAGCGGCTGGGCTCGGCGAGGACGGTCGCCAGAGTGTCCGGTGGGAGGGCCGCGAGCAGCACCTTGCCCATCGACGTCGCGGGTGCCGGGAAGCGGGTGCCGATGGTGACGCCCAGGGTGACGATCTTGGGGACGGCCACCCGGGCGACGTAGACGATGTCGCTGCCGTCGAGCTGGGCCATCGAGGTCGACTCGTTGGTCTGCGCGACGAGCTTCTCCATGTGCGGCCGGGCCACGTCCCACATGTTCAGCGCGTTGACGTACGCCATCCCCAGCTCCAGGACGCGCGGGGTCAGGGTGTGGCCGCGGCCGACCGCGCGGACGTACCCCAGCGATTCGAGCGTGATGAGGATGCGCCGGACGGTGGGGCGGGCCAGGCCGGTGGCGGCGGCCAGCTCGCTGAGCGTCATCGAGGGGCAGGCGGGACGGAAGGAGCGCAGGACGTCGAGGCCACGGGCGAGAGCCTCGATGAAGTCGGGCCCGGCGCCCCTTCCGTTGTCACTCATGTCCTTAATGCTTCCATTGCGCCGACCCGGCGTCCCACTCGGTGTACTGGTACGGGTTCTCCAGGATCGCGGTCTCGGGGACGTCCGGGTTCATGCCCCGCTGCCACGCCTCCTCCCCCATCGTCTCGCGCAGCTGGTCGATGGTCGCGGCCACCCTGGCCCGGGCGGCGGCGAGGTCGACGCCGACGAGTCGGCCGTCCCGCTTCACGACCCGGCCATCCACCAGCACCGTGTGCACGTCGGCACGCTGGGCCTGGAAGACGACGTGACCGTGCGGGTGCAGGATCGGGAACATCGCCGGCGAGGCGTCGTTCTTGATCAGGACGATGTCGGCCTGCCGGCCGGGGGTGAGCGCGCCGATCGTGGCGTCCATGCCGAGCGCGCGGGCGCCGCCTCGGGTGGCCCACTCGACGATCTGCTCGGCGCGCAGGTGGCAGTGGGTGATGGTCTCCTGCTTGGCGTGCGCCTCCAGGTGCTCCCGGGAGCGGTCGGCGCCGAGCGTGCTCCGCATCGCGGAGAAGAGGTCGCCGCTCCACCACACGCTGGTGTCCATCGACAGTGACACCGGGATGTCGTGGTGGCGCAACTGCCAGGTGGGTGGGTAACCCTGGCCGGCGCTCTGCTCACTCTCGGTCGAGACGGAGACCGAGCCGCCGGTCGCGGCGATCCGGTTGTACGAGTCCTGGGTGAGCGTCGCCGCGTGCACGTACACGGTCGACGGGGTCATGAACCCGTTTTCGTGCATCAGCCGGATGCCGTCGTCGTTGGTGGCTCCCCACACGCCCGCGTGGGTGGTCACCGCGACGCCCAGTTCCCGGGCCACCTCGAACGCGGCCCGCTCCGGGAAGGCGGGGTCGCCGGTGACGTCGAACGCCAACTGGAAGCCGGCCAGCTTGCCCCCGTCGAGGCGGCGGCGGTGGAAGTCGCGGAACTCCGGCGAGGTGGCCCACTCCCAGGGCCCCTGCTGGATGTTGCCGTAGGCGAGCACGAACCGACCGTCGATCGCCTCCAGGGCGTCCACGGCGGCGTCGGCGTGCTCGGGTGTCTGCAACCCGTGCGACCAGTCGACGGTGGTGGTGACGCCGGCGTCGATCGCCTCGATCGCGCCGAGCAGGTTGCCGGCGTAGACGTCCTCGGGCCGGAACAGCTTGCCCGACTCGAGGTAGTACCAGACGAAGTACTGGGTCAGGGTCCAGTCGGCGCCGTACCCGCGCATCGCGGTCTGCCACAGGTGCCGGTGGGTGTCGACCATGCCGGGCATGAGGATGCCGTCGGTGGCGTCGATCTCCAGGGCGTCGTCGGGTGCGGTGAGGCCGACGCCGACCTGCGCGATCCGGCCGTCGACGACCAGCACGTCGGCGCCGGGCAGCACCGTGTGCGCGTCGTCCATGGTGAGAACCAGGCCGTTACGGAAGACCACCGGCCGGTCGGTTGCGCTCATTCGCCACCCATTCCTTTCGGAGTACGAGGGGAATCCGGACCGTTGTCCGCTGTGCGGCCAGCCCGAGTGGCGCAAGTGTGGTCCCGGTCACCATTGGTGTCAAGAGTGTGGTTCCGCGCGACAAACGCACCGTTGACACGCGTGGTGAGGTATCGCAAGCTGTCCCGGCGGACAGGTGTCCGCAGAACGGGCGGAAACATGGTGCAGCATTCGACAGGCCCACTGGCCGGCCTGCTCGTCGCGGACTTCTCCCGGATCCTCGCCGGGCCGTACGCGACGATGTTCCTGGCCGACCTGGGCGCCCAGGTGATCAAAGTGGAGAGCCCCGGGGGCGACGACACCCGCACCTGGATGCCGCCCACCCGCGACGGGGTCTCCACGTACTACCTCGGCATCAACCGCAACAAGCGGTCCGTCGCCCTGGATCTCAGGAAACCCGACGACCTGGCCGCCGCGCAGGAGTTGGCCCGCCGCGCCGACGTGCTGATCGAAAACTTCCGGCCCGGTGGCCTCGCCCGGTTCGGCCTCGACTACGACACCGTCACCGCGCACAACGACAAGATCGTGTACGCGAGCATCAGCGGCTTCGGCACCGGCGCCGGTAGGGACTTCCCCGGCTACGACCTCATGGTGCAGGCAATCTCGGGCCTGATGAGCCTCACCGGCGACCCGGACGGCTCGCCGTACCGGGCCGGGATCTCCGTCTTCGACGTGATGGCCGGGCTGCACGCGAGCATCGGCATCCTCGCCGCGTTGCACCACCGTGGCGAGACCGGACGAGGTCAGCACGTCGAGGTCAACCTGCTCAGCTCCGCCCTGTCCGGGTTGGTCAACCACTCCAGCGGCTACGTCGCCGGCGGCACCGTCCCGTTCCGGATGGGCAACGCGCACCCCAGCCTCTTCCCGTACGAGCCACTGCCCACCGCCGACGGCGAGCTGATCGTCATCGCCGGCAACGACGGGCAGTTCCGCAAGCTCTGCCAGGTGCTCGACCTGCCCGACCTGCCGGACGATCCGCGTTTCGGCCGCAACCAGGACCGCACGGCCAACCGTGAACAGTTGCGGCCCCTGCTGGTCGAACGGCTCGCCAAGCGGACCACTGACGAGTGGTTCCGGGACCTGCTCGCCGCCGGCGTCCCGTGCGCGCCGATCAACACCATCGACGGTGGTGTGGCGCTCGCCGAGGAGTTGGGGCTCGACCCGGTCGTCACCGTCGGAGACGTGCCCGGTGTCCGCAACCCCATCACCTTCTCCGACACCCCAGCCCGGTACGAGCTGCCGCCGCCGGGGCTCGACGAACACGGCGAGGAGATCCGCGCGTGGCTGAAGAACTGAGCTTCCCCACCGGGATCGGCACCTCCGACCCGACCACCATCTCCCTGCTCGGGCAGGACCTGGCCGCCGACCTGATGGGCACCGTGGGCTTCGGCGAGCTGGCGTACTGGCTGGTCGCCGGCCGGCGCCCCACTCCGGGTGAGGTACGGGTCTTCGAGGCGGTGCTGGTGGCCCTCGCCGACCACGGCTTCACCCCGACGGCGATCGCCGCCCGGCTGACGTACCTGTCCGCGCCCGAGTCGCTGCAGGGCGCGCTCGCCGCCGGCCTGCTCGGCGGCGGCTCCCGCTTCCTCGGCGTCACCGAGGACTGTGGACGCTTCCTCGCCGACACGCTCGCCCAGGCCGACGAGGCGACCGACTACGACGCGGTGGCACTCGACGCGGTCACCCGGGCCAAGCAGGAGCGTCGGCTGGTCCCCGGGCTCGGGCACCCGGTGCACAAGGAGCAGGACCCGCGCACCCCCGTGTTGATCAGGATCGCCACCGAGGAGGGTCTGCGCGGCCCGCACCTGCGGCTGTTCGAGGCGATCGGACGTGTGCACCCACAGGTGCTCGGCCGCACCCTGCCGCTCAACGGCGCCGGAGTCTGCGGCGCGGCCCTCGCCGACCTCGGGCTCCCGGTCGAGATGCTGCGCGGGTTCGCTCTGCTGGCCCGCGCGGCGGGGCTGCTCGGGCACCTCGCCGAGGAGCGACGACGACCGCTCGGCATGGACATCTACCGCACCGTCGACCGCAACGCCGTCTACGAACCCTGACCCCCTCTTGCACCCCCGAAAGGAGTGGGAATGGCCTCCATCGTCGCGGTCATCGCCTCCACCCACCACCCCTTCTACTACCGGGCCAGCACGGCCACCGGCGAGGATCGACCACCGTTCGCCGACGAGTGGACCCGCAAGATCCTGGCGTTCCGGGAGACGTTGACCCGGGCCCGACCCGACGTGCTGGTGATGGTCGGCTCCGACCACTTCCACCAGCTCTGGCTGGACAACATGCCGCAGTTCCTGGTCGGCAAGGCGCCCCACTACGACGCCAACTGGTACAACGAGGAACGCGAGTTCGGGCTGCCCCGGATGCTGCTCACAGGCCAGGAGGACCTGTCCGGTCACATCCTGCGGGCCGGGCTCGACGCCGGGTTCGACCTCGCGTTCAGCAACGAGCTGCGCATCGACCACAGCATCACCTGCCCGATCATCACGCTGCGGCCCGAGGCCGACCTGCCGATCGTGCCGATCTACACCAACATCTTCGCGCCGCCGCTGCCGCAGCCGAAGCGCTTCGTCCAGCTCGGCCAGAGCATCCGCGACATCGTCGAGTCGTGGCCGTCGCACCTGCGGGTGGCCGTCATCGGCACCGGCCACCTCTCGCTGGAGCTGGGCGGCCCCCGGCAGTTCGGCCCGCACGGCCCGGACCCGGAGTTCGACCAGCGGGCCGTCGAGTGGATCGCCAACGGCGACCTGGACGAGTGCCTGCGCGAGGTCACCCTGGACAGCCTGCACTCACCGGGCAACGCCACCCACGGCTTCATGGACTTCATGCTGATGATGGGTGTGGCCGGTGCCGGCGTGAAGGCCGACTACGTCGACACCCTCGATCTGTTCCACACCATGGAGGCGTACTTCACCTGGTACCCGAACGGAGCGCCGTCGTGAGCAAGTATCTGCTGAACAAGTTCCTCTTCATGGTCGACCGGGACCCGGAGCTGGTCGAGCGCTACCGCAGCGAGCCACGCGAGCTGGTTGCCTGGTGGGAGGCCGAGTGCGCTAACACGGTGCTGAACTGCCACACCGGCGAGGCGAGCACCTGGCTGCGCTTCGACGACGTGGAGCGCGAGGCGTTGGCCACCCACGACCACGTGAAGCTCTTCGAGCTGGGCGCGCACCCGTTCCTCACCCTGACCCTCTTCATCGCCCTCTTCGAGCGGGACAACACCGAACCGCTGGAATACCAGAAGTCCTTTGGCGCGCGGCTGGCCCACTTCTCGATGCCCTACCCGGACATCGCGACGTGATCCGCGCGGCAGTGCTCACCGCCTGCGGCACCGCACCGACGATCGCCGAGCGGCCGGCGCCCGTGCCGGTCGACGGGGCGGTGTCGATCACCGTCGAGGCCGTGCCGATCACCCCGCTGGACGTGCTCTGCGCCAGCGGCACCAGCTACTTCGGACCGCCGAGCACCCCGTACGTGCCGGGTGTGCAGGGGGTCGGTCGGCTCACCGACGGCACCGCGGTCTGGTTCGGCACGTCGGCCGGGATGCGCTCCGGTGTCGACGGCAGCATGGCGACGACGGTCACCGTGCCGACCGTCGACGTGGTGACGCTGCCGGCCGGCGTACCGCTGACAGTGCTCGCGGCCCTCGGTCTCTCCGCGGTCGCCGCGCACGCGGCGCTGACCCACGCCGGCGGCCTGGCGGCTGGCGACCAGGTCATCGTGCTCGGCGCCGGGGGTGTGGTCGGGCAGGCCGCCGTTCAACTCGCCCTGCTCGGCGGCGCTCGCCGCGTCATCGCCGTGGCCCGGTCGGCCGCGGCACGGGCCCGCGCCGAGGAGCTCGGCGCCGCCGTCGCCGTCCCGTTGCTCGCCGACGACGATGTCGCGTCGATGGCCGACCGGCTGCGCCACGCCGCCGACGGGCCGGTCGACCTCGTCCTCGACCCGGTCTTCGGTGTCCCGGCCGCGGCGGCGCTGCGAGTGCTGCGCCCGGGTGGGCGGCTGGTCAACCTGGGCAGCGCGGCCGGCGCGACAGCGCCCATCGAGTCCGCCGTGCTGCGCAGCGGCGCACTGCGGATGATCGGCTACACCAACAACGGGTTGTCGACAGCCGAGCGGGCCGCGGCGCTGACAGTGGTGGCCGGGCACGCGGCGGCCGGCCGGCTCACCGTCGACCACGAGATCGTGCCGTTCGACGCCATAGCGGACGCCTGGGCCCGGCAGGACGGCGGCAGCACCGCCGGCCGGATCGTCCTCGCGCTCTGAGGGGGCCGGGCCCCAGCCAGGGATCGCGGAACCCTGGATAAACCGCACCTGGTTGGGGTTCCGGCACGGTGTGACGGTCGGTGCATGACACCTTCCACCTACACCGTCGCCGGCCACTGGATCGGTGGCGAGACCGTCACCGGCTCCGCCGGCACCCTTCCCGTCGTCAACCCGGCCACCGGCGAGGTCGTCGCCGAGACCCCGGCCGGCACCGCCGCCGACGTCGACCGCGCCGTCGCCGCTGCCCGGGCCGCCTTTCCGGCCTGGTCGGCGACCACTCCACAGCACCGGGCGGACGTGCTGCGCCGCCTCGGCGCTGGCCTGGCCGCCCGCACGGAGGAGATCGCCCAGGCGATCACCGCCGAGATGGGCTCCCCGATCGGTATGTCCCGGACCGCCCAGGTCGCCTTCCCGGCCGCGGTGGTCGAGTCCATCGCCGGCCTGGCCGACGACTTCGCCTGGACCGAGGAGGTCGGCAACTCGCTGATCGTCCGCGAGCCGATCGGCGTGGTCGGCGCGATCACACCGTGGAACTTCCCTCTTCAGCAGATCGTCTCCAAGCTGGCCCCGGCACTGCTCGCCGGCAACACGATGGTCTTCAAGCCGTCCGAGAACGCGCCGCTGACAGCGCGCATCCTCGCCGAGGTCGCCGCCGAGGCCGGCGTACCGGCGGGTGTCTTCAACGTCGTCTACGGCACCGGCGCGACAGTCGGCGAGGCGATCTCCGCCCACCCGGACATCGACATGATCTCGTTCACCGGCTCCACCCGGGCCGGGCAGCGGATCTCCGAGGTGGCCGCCGCGACCGTCAAGCGGGTCGCGCTGGAGCTGGGCGGCAAGGGCGCGAACATCATCCTCGACGACGCCGACCTGCCCGCCGCTGTCGAGCGGGGCGTGATGATGGCGTTCAGCAACGGCGGTCAGGTCTGCGGCGCGTGGCCGCGGATGCTGGTGCCCGCCTCCCGTCAGGACGAGGCCGTGGCGTTGGCCGTCCAGGCCGCGAAGCAGTACACCGTCGGCGACCCGGGCGACGAGACCACCCGGATCGGCCCGCTGGCGTCCGAGACCCACCGGCAGAAGGTCGTCGGCTACATCGAGCGGGGCATCGCCGACGGGGCGCGGCTCGTGTTCGGCGGCCCGGAGCGACCCGAAGGGCTGCCCGTCGGGTCCTACGTCCAGCCGACGATCTTCGCCGACGTCGACCCGACCTCCGCGATCGCCCAGGAGGAGATCTTCGGCCCGGTGCTGACGATCATCCCCTACGCCGACGAGGAGGAGGCCGTGTCCATCGCCAACGGCACGTTGTACGGCCTGACCAGCGGCGTCTTCGGTGAGCCGGAGCACGCACTGGCGATCGCCCGGCGGCTGCGCGTGGGCCAGGTCGACGTGAACGCCGGCCACTGGAACCCGCTGGCCCCGTTCGGCGGTTACAAGCACTCCGGCAACGGCCGCGAGTTCGGCCGGCTGGGCCTGGAGGAGTTCCTGGAGACCAAGTCCATCCAGCGCTGACCGCCCGCCCGCAGCCCCAAGATCGTGCTGGATCGTGAAGGTGGTGGCCTCGGAAGCCCCACACCACTACCAGTGCGATCTTGGGCGGGCGGAACACCCTGCCGGGTCTCCCCTGTTGCACCCGATGCGCCGGTCGACAGCCGGCACCCACCGATCGGAGACACCGTGGACCGCGCCCAACTCGCCAGCTTCCTGCGTACCCGCCGGGAGGCGATCCAGCCCGAGGACGTCGGTTTGCCCCGGGGTCCGCGTCGGCGCACCGGAGGGCTACGGCGCGAGGAAGTCGCCACGTTGAGTGGGATGTCCACCGACTACTACAGCCGGCTGGAGCAGCAGCGCGGGCCGCACCCCTCGGAGCAGATGCTCGCCGCCCTCGCTCGTGGCCTGCGGCTCTCCCTCGCCGAACGGGATCACCTGTTCCAGCTCGCCGGTCACGCCGTTCCGCGCCGGGCGGTGCGGGCCGACCACGTGAACCCGGGAATGATGCGGATCCTCGACCGGATGCACGACACCCCGGCCCAGGTGGTGAACCATCTCGGCGAGACCCTGGCGCAGACCGCGCCGGCCGTCGCCCTGCTCGGTGACGAGACCCGGTACACCGGGTTGGCGCGCAGCGCACATCACCGCTGGTTCACCGACCCGACGGCACGGCAGCTGCACCCCGAGGAGGACCACGAGACGCAGAGTCGCCTGCTCGTGGCGCACCTGCACGCCTCGTACACCCGCGACGGCCGGGGTTCGCGGGCGGCGGCACTCGTCAACGACCTGCTCGCCAAGAGCCCGGAGTTCAGCCGCCTGTGGCAGGAGCACCCGGTACCCGGCGGCTACTGCCCGCCGAAGCACTTCCTGCACCCCGAGGTGGGGCCGATGGAGCTGCACTGCCAGACGCTGGTGGACCCGGACGAGTCCCAGACGCTGCTGGTCTTCACCGCCGTGCCCGGGTCGGAGAGCGACGACAAGTTGCGGCTGCTCTCCGTCATCGGAGGCCAGCTCGTCTGACCGCTCAGCAGGACCCGCCGTCACATGTAGGTGAGGCTGATCCAGAACGCCCCGGCAGAGGCCACGAGAAGACCGCCGAGAGCACCTCCCGTCAGGACCAGCGCTGGGGCGAACCGTAGACGGACACGCAGTAGGAGGTACACGCCGATGGCGACGATGAAGGCGATCACGGCGAGGTAGACCACGAACAGGGCACTCGCGGTGATCACGATCGTCGCGCCGGCGGCGAGCAGGCCCGCCCACCGGGCACCGAGCTCGCGACGGAAGACAAGATAGGTGACAGCGCCGCTGAAGAGGGCGACGAACATCAGCGCTGCGGGCAACGCGAGCCTGGCGAGCATGAGCATGAGCAGGAAGCTCGCGGCGAGGGCAGCCGCCACGCCAACGGCGGCCAGAGCAGCCCGTTGTGCGCCGCGCTCACGCAGCAGAACCAGGTAGGCAACGGCGCCGCCGAACACGACTGCACCACCAATAAAGATCATGAGATTCAGGTCCACGGTTTTCCTTCGACGGGGAACGAGCGGTCGTCGTCGCGCTAGACGCCTGGCGCGCGTGACAGCCTGGCGACCGCCGCCCGCCACGCCGGAACCCCCGCCCGAACGTGACATGAACACGCGAGCACGACTTCCACATGACCCAGGACGAGAAGCTACGGCTGCTTTCCCTCATCGGGTCTGGTCCCGGCGTTGGGCGCGCCGAGGTAGCGGGCCGGGCTGACGCCCAGGTACCGCCGGAAGTGGCGGGTCAGGTGCGCCTGATCGAAAAAGCCGGCCTCGGCGGCAGCCGCAGCCGGCCGCTGCCCGGTGAGGAGCAGGCGACGAGCCAGTTCGACCCGACGGCCGGTCAGGTACGAGTGCGGTGGCAGCCCGTGCGCGTGGGTGAACGTCCGGACCAGGTGGGTCGGGTGGGCGTGCAGCAGCTCCGCTGCCTCCCCCAGCGTGACGCCCTCGACGGTGCGGGCGTCCAGCAGCTCCCGCAGGCGGACCGCGAGGCCGCGTCCCGCCGGTTGGACGCTGACCGAAGCACGCTGGGCGAGCTGCTGACGCAGCCGGTCGAGAATGAGCGTGAGCCTACTTTCGGCTTCGAACTCGTCTCCGGGGACGGCGAGCACCTGGTGCAGCTGGTGGATCCGGTCCCGCAGCTGCGGATCGGCCAGGTCGGGCTCGTCAACGGCCCGGCCGACCAGCTCGGCACCGAGCGCCGAGGTGTCGAGGTACAGGACCCGCTTGCGGAAGCCGTCCGGTGTGGCGGAGCGACCGTCGTGCGGCACGTACGGCGGCAGCAGAGTGACCGACGTACGCAGCGCGCCGTGCCGGTGCCGATCCAGGTCGAAACGGACCGCGCCGTCGTCGACGATCAACAGCGTCCAGACGTCGTGGATGTGCCGTGGGTAGGCGTGGTCCACGAAATGGGCGTGGAAGACCTCGGCGACCCCGGCTACCGAGGGTCGCCACGCGCTGACGTGCGAGCCCGCCGGGCGGCTGACCACGCTAAGAACGTACAAGACCGGTCGGCGTCGGGGCGGGCAGGCTCGACGCCATGACCGAACCGATCCGCTTTCCCACCAAGATCGCCGTACTGCTCCGCAACGATCTCGCGAGCTGGCAACGTCTGAACGTCACCGCCTTCCTGGTCAGCGGCATCGCGCACACGCTGCCGGAGCTGCTCGGCGAGGAGTACCGCGACGCGGACGGCACCCGCTACCTGCCGATGTTCGGCCAGCCGGTACTGGTCTTCGCCGGGGATCGGGAGGCGTTGGTCGGCGCCCACTCACGCGCGCTCGCCCGCGGCCTGCAGATGGCGATCTTCACGTCCGAGCTGTTCGCCACCGGCAACGACCGGGACAACCGCGCCGCCGTCCAGGCGGTCGGTCGGGAGAAGCTCGACCTGGTGGGCCTGGCGCTGCACGCGCCCCGCAACGTGGTGGACAAGGTACTCAAGGGCGCGACCATGCACCCGTGACCCGGCACGAGATCGTGCACCGGCTGTTCAGGCGGCGTTCCGGTGGGGGTTCCACTGTGGTGGGCGACGGCCGATTGCATCGGCCCGGCGGTAACGGCCGCCGACTTGATGCTGGAGGCAATGTGCGTACCACTTCCACAAGGGCACGGGCCGTCGCGTCCGCCGCGGCGGCGATCTCGCTGCTCGCGGCGGCGCCGGCGCTCGGCGCACCGACGCACCCGAGCCCCGGGCACCCCGGCGCGGGGGCGACCTGCTCGCCGGACGCGTCGCTGCTCGGCTTCTCCGACGCCCTCGACAAGACCGCCTTCCGGAGCACGCCCGTCGCCGGCCTGTCCGCGCTGGCGTTCGCCCGTCCGGGGCGAGCCCTGGCGCTGGTGGACAACATCGGCACGACCCCCGCACGGGTCTACGAGCTGGGCCTGAAGACGGACCGGCACGGCGTGGACGTGGGTGTCCGCGACGTCACAGTGCTCACCCGCCCGGATGGCACGCCGTACACCGGCGCGGACTTCGACGGTGAGGGACTCGTCGCCGAGCGCGGCGGGGCCACCATCCTGGCCAGCTCGGAGCGGGAGCCGTCGATCCGCCGATTCCGACTCTCCGACGGCCGCGAGATCGCGTCGCTGCCGGTGCCGGGCCGGTTCCAGGTGACCCCGGCCGGCGAGGCCGCGGTCAACCAGACCTTCGAGGCCCTGGCCGCCACGCCGGACCACCGGATGCTCTACGCCGGGATGGAGGGCCCGCTCGCCGCGGACGGCCGCGACGCCGAGGGTCGGGGCCGGCACCGGATCCTCCGGTACGACGGCCGCGAGGGTGGCGGGTACACCCCGAGCGCCCAGTACGCCTACCGGACCGACGCCAACCTCGGACTGGTCGAGCTGATCGCCCTCGGCGACGACCAGTTGCTCGCCGTGGAGCGCGGCTTCACCACCGGCGTGGGCAACACCGTCCGGGTGTACCGCGTCTCCGCGACCGGCGCGCCCGACGTCTCCGCCGTGTCGTCGCTGTCGGCGGCGACCGACCCGCGATCGTGGCTCGGCAAGGAACTGCTGGTCGACATCGCCGACTGCCCGCCATCCGGCGCGACCGCCAAGCAGCCGCAACCCAACCCGCTGCTGGACAACATCGAGGGCGCCGCACTCGGTGGGCAGCTGCCGGGCGGTCGCCGGGAGCTGTACCTCCTCTCCGACGACAACGGCAGCGCCACACAGACCACCCGGGTGTACTCGCTGTCGGTGAAGCTGCGGCCCCAGGTGACCCTGCAGGATCGGGCGCTGATCTCGGCGACCGCGTACCAGCCGGGCCCGATCTCCGGCACCCAGCTCGCCACCAACCCGGTCAACGGGATCACCGCGCCCTTCCCCGGCCAGCCCATTCCCGGCTTCTCCGCGGTGATCCCGGCCCAGGCTGGTGACCGCTCGGGCAGGCGGCTGCTCGCCATGCCGGACAACGGGTTCGGCGCGAAGACCAACTCGGCCGACTTCCTGTTGCGCGCGTACGAGATCGAGCCGCGTTACCGCAGCCACGACGTCACCATTCGGGGGCACATCAGCTTCCGCGACCCCGACCACAAGGTGCCGTTCCCGATCGTCAACGGCAACACGCGGGAGCGGCTGCTGACCGGCGCTGACTTCGACATCGAGTCGCTGGCCCGCGACGCGCGCGGCAACCTGTGGATCGGCGACGAGTTCGGCCCGTACCTGGTCCGCACCGACAAGACGGGTAAGGTGCTCCAGGCGCCGATCCCGCTGCCGGACGGGACCAAGTCCCCGCAGTCGCCGGATCTCGCGCCGGGCGAGACCCCGACCCTGCGCGCCAGCAACGGCTTCGAGGCGATGGCGGCCAGCGAGGACGGCTGGACCCTCTACCCGATCCTCGAAGGCGCCCGGGTCAACGACCCGGACCAGCGTCGCCGGGTCGTCTACGAGTTCGACGTACGGCACAACCGGTACACCGGCCGCACCTGGTCGTTCCGGGTCGACGACCCGTCCCTGCTGGTCGGCGACGCGGCAGTGCTCGACGGCCACCGGCTGCTGCTGATCGAGCGGGACAACGGCATGGGCCAGCAGTCGCTGGTCAAGCGCCTTGTCGTGACCGATCTGGACGAGGTGGGCGCGGACGGCTATCTGGTCCGCCGTACCGCGGTCGACCTGATGCACGTGGCCGACCCGAAGGGCGTCTCCACCCCGGCCCGCCCGGGCGAGTACGGCGTCGGCCCGCTCTTCTCATTCCCGCTGCAATCGGTCGAGTCGGTGCTGCCGCTCGGCGGTGACCGGGTCCTCGTTGCCAACGACAACAACTTCCCGGGCAACGACGGTCGTATCGCCGGGCGCGCGGACGACACGGAGCTGATCGTGATCGACGTGCCCGGTCTGCGGTAACCCGTCGAATCGGATGGCCCCCGGCGCGCGGCGTCGGGGGCCGTCCTCGTCTCAGCGGGCCCTCGGCGGACGAAGAGACATTGATATCGATGCGTGTGGCTGTAATTATTAACACGCTTTACAGTTGTTTCGCCGCCTGGAAGGACCCTGACATGGCGCGACGATTGGCCGGGCTCGTGCCCCGCCACCCCCGCATCAGACTGACCTCCGCGCTCGCCGCGGCCCTGCTCGCCGTACCGACCGGCCTGGCCGTCGGCGCATCGCCCGCGACGGCGGCCACGACGGGCGCCATCACCGGGTACGGCGGCAAGTGCGTCGACGTGAGCGCCGCGAACCCGGCCAACAGCACGCCGGTCCAGCTCTTCACCTGCAACGGCTCCATAGCGCAACAGTGGACGGTGGCCGACGACGGCACGATCCGGGCGCTGGGCAAGTGCCTGGACATCGCCGCCGCCAGCACCGCCAACGGCGCCCGGGTGCAGATCTACGACTGCAACGGCACCGGGGCGCAGCAGTGGTCGGCCAGCGCCGGGCAACTGGTCAACCCGACCTCGGGCAAATGCCTCGACGCGACCGGCCCCAGCTCGGCCGACGGCACCCCACTGCAGATCTGGAGCTGCACCGGCACCGCCAACCAGACCTGGGCGCTGCCCACCGGCGGCGGCACCACCCCACCGCCCTCGGGAGGTTTCACCCACCCCGGTGTGCTGGTCAGCCGAGGCCAGCTCGACTTCGTCCGTGGCCGGGTGCAGGCCGGCGCGCAACCCTGGGCGGCGGCCTACAACCAGATGATGAGCAGCCGGTACGCCTCCCTGTCGCGCACCCCGGCGCCCCGTTCGGTGGTCGAGTGCGGCTCCTACTCCAACCCGAACAACGGCTGCACCGACGAGCGGGAGGACGCGATCGCGGCGTACACCGACGCGCTCGCCTGGTACGTCACCGGGGATGCCCGCTACGCGCAGAAGTCGATCCAGATCATGGACGCGTGGTCGGCCACCATCACCGCGCACACCGGCAGCAACGCCCCGCTGCAGACCGGCTGGGCGGCCTCGGTCTGGCCCCGGGCCGCCGAGATCATCAAGTACACGTACACGAGCTGGCCCAACGCCAACCGCTTCGCCACCATGCTGCGCAACGTCTACCTGCCGATGGTGCGCAACGGGTCGAACAGCAACGGCAACTGGGAACTGACCATGATGGAGGCCACCGTCGGCATCGCGGTGTTCCTCGACGACCGGACCGTGTACGACGCGGCGACCACCCGCTTCCTCAACCGCACCCGGGCCTTCGTCTACCTGCCCAGCGACGGCGCGTTGCCGTACACGATGCCCGGGAGCGGCCTGGACACCAGCGCGGAGATCATCGGCTACTGGCAGGGCCAGTCCACCTTCGTCGCCGGCCTCGCCCAGGAGACCTGCCGGGACTTCGTCCACACCGGGTACGGGATCTCCGCCATCTCGCACGTCGCGGAGACCTCCCGGATCCAGGGACGGGACCTGTACCGACAGGTCGGTGAGCGGCTGCGTCAGGCGCTCGGCTTCCACTCGCGCTACCAGCTCGGCGAGGCACCACCCTCCTGGCTCTGCGGCGGCAGCCTCACCCGGGGCCTCGGGCCGATCACCGAGGTCGGTTTCAACGCGATGAGCACCCGGTTGGGCAACGTCATGACCAACACCCAGACCCTCACGCTGCAACAACGTCCGGCAGGCACCAACAACCTCTTCGTCGCCTGGGAGACGCTGACCCACGCCAACAACCCCAACTGACCAGGCCGTCGTGGGGCGGCGCCGAACGTACGGCGCCACCCCACGACGGTGCTCAGTTGTCGGACCCCAGTGCCACCACCGGACTGACCCGCGACGCCCGACGCGCCGGCAGCACCCCGGCCAGCGCGGTCAGCCCGACCAGCACCACGAAGAGCCCGGCCAGCGGCAGCAGCGGCGCGGTCAACGGCGCCTCGATTCCGAGGGTCTGGACCGCCAACCAGGCGTACGGGATGCCGAGCACCAGGCCGATGGTCGCGCCGATCACCCCGTACAGGCCGGACTCGACGGTCAGCATGGTGCGCAGACCGGTCCGGGACAGCCCGATCGCCCGGAGCAGCCCGGACTCGCGTACCCGCTCGACCACCGAGAGCGCGGTCGTGGAGCCCACGCCGACGACAGCGATCAGCACTGTCAGGCCGACCAGACCGACAGCGATCCAGACCAGGGTGCGCACCAACGCGTCGTTGCGGTCGCGTTCGTCGGCGAGCACCGCGAGGCCCACCCCGTCGCTGCCTCCGATCGCCTGCCGCAGCGCCCGCACGCCGGCGGTGCGACCGTCCTCGCCGGCGCCGGCCGCGTCGGCCAGCAGACCGGTGTACGCGGCCGGCACGCCGAGCCGGTCCAGGTCGGTCGGATCAGCGAGGATGCCCGCGTGCAGCGGCCCGTCACCGGGCAGGACCGCGGCCACTCGCACGTCGACAGTGCGAGTGGCGACGGCGAGCGTGACGGTGTCGCCGGCCCGCAGGCCCGCGTCCCGCGCTACCCAGCTGTTCAGCACGATCCGGCCGGGGCCACGATCGGTCAGGGCGCCCTGGGCCACGTCCAGGTCACCGGTGCTCGGCAACGCCGCCAGATCCAGGTCGCTGGTCGGGTAACCGGACTCGACGTCGCCGAGCTTGTCGGCACCGCGTAACAGCCGGGCGTCGTCGACCATCCGGTACGGCACCACCCTCGCCAGTGCGCCGTGTGCCGCCTCGGCCCGGGTCACGACGGCCGGCGGCAGCGTCCCACCGTTGCTGGTGACCTCGAAGTCGGTCGGGGCCGAGAGCGCCATCTCGCGGTCGGCGAGGATCTGCAACGACGCTCCCCCGATGACCACCCCGGAGATCAGGGTCACGCCCAGCGCGACCACGACGGAGACCGCTGCGGCGCGGCGCGGCGCCCCGCCGATTCCACCGACCGACATCCGCCCGAGCGGCCCGAGCTGGCGCAGCGGCCAACCCACCACAGCCAGCACCGGGCGCACCAGCAGCGGACCGAGGGCCACCAGCGCGAAGAACGCCATCGCGCCGGACCCGACCAGCAGGAGCAGCGGCATCGACGGGTCGTAGTCCGACTGGTCCGGTTTCGGCAACTGGCTGATCGTCCCGACCGCCGCCAGGACCGCGCCGACGGCCAGGAGCGACCCGAAGACCAGACGCGACACCCCGATGCCGCGGCTACCGGCGGTGACGCTCGCCGCCCGCAGCGCCTCCAGCGGGGAGACCCGGGCGGCGGACAGCGCCGGTGCCAGCACGGCCAGCACGGTGATCACGACGGCACCGATCACCACAGTGACCGCCGCCGCCAGCGGCAGGCCCGGCGAGGAGACCGCGTGGCCGGTGGCGCGCAGGATCGCCGGCAGCGCGTACCCGAGGGTGAGGGCGCCGGCGACCCCGACGACGCCGGCGACCAGCCCGGTCAGGGCTCCCTCGGCGGTCAGGGCCCCCACCAGGGTGGCCCGACTCGCGCCGACCGCCCGCAGCAGCGCGAGCTGCCGCATCCGCTGGGCGAAGACGATGCGGAAGGTCGAGGTGACCACCAGCGCGGCCGCGACGACCGCGATGGAGACGAACATGCCGACCAGGATGAAGAGTCTCCCGACCTGTTCGGCCGCCGCCTGGGCCTCGGCCTCGCGTACCTCGGCGCCGGAGCGGATCGGCTGGCCGGCGACCGCCGCGGTGACCCGTTGGCGGACCGCGTCGGTCGAGGCTCCGGGGGCCACCCGCACGTCGACGCGCTCGACAGTCGTCAGGCGCGCCCAAGCGATCACGGCGCTGTCCGGGGCGTACGCGTCGTAGCCGGCGTCGGCGCTGCTCTCCACCAGGCCGGTCACGGTGAGCGGGGCGGGCGTGGTGAGTTCACCGCCGGTGCCGCTGGTGGTGGTGCCCACCGAGAGCCCGAGCCGTTCGGCGGTGCGCGGCGTGATCGCGATCTCGCCGGGCTGGTCCGGGTAGCTGCCCTCGATCACCCGGACCGTGGTCAGCGGGCCGGTGCCCGGATCGGACTGGAGGTTGAGGTACCCCTCTCCGATGGAGACCCCGGTCGAGACCCGGGCCACCGCCTCGGCCACCCCGGGCACGGCCCGGACCTGCCGCACGTCGGTCACTGTGGGTGGCGGCACGTCAACGCTGCCGATCACCAGGGCGGTGACGGCCGGGGTGCCGCTGAGGTTGTCCCGCACGGTCCGTTCGGTGATCTGTTGCACCAGCACGGTGCCGAACACGACGAACGACGCGACCAGGATCGCCAGGCCGGTGAGGATCAGCCGGCCGGGCCGCCGGGCCGCGGCGCTCGTCTGGGTGCGCAGCACTGTCGCCCTCATCGGCGGGCCGCCAGGTCGCGCAGGGCGTCGGTGACCGACACCTGGTTCGGCTTGTCGATCTCGCCGGCCAGCCGTCCGTCGGCGAGCAGCACCACCCGGTCGGCGTACGCGGCGGCGATCGGGTCGTGGGTGACCATGACGACGGTCTGGCCGAGGTCGCGTACCGAGTCGCGCAGGATGGTGAGCACCTCCGCGCCGGAGCGGGAGTCGAGGTTGCCGGTCGGCTCGTCGGCGAAGACCACCTCGGGCCGTGCCACCAGCGCCCGGGCCAGCGCCACCCGCTGCTGCTGGCCGCCGGACAGTTCGCTGGGCCGGTGGTTCAGGCGGTCGCCGAGGCCCAGCACCCGCACCAGGTGCGCGAGGAGTTCCGCGTCGGGCTGCCGACCGGCGAGGTCCAGCGGCAGCGTGATGTTCTGCGCGGCGGTGAGCTGCGGCAGCAGGTTGAAGGATTGGAAGACGAACCCGATCCGCTCCCGGCGTACCCGGGTCAGCGTCCGGTCCGACTGACCGGTCAGCTCCGTGCCGCCGAGCAGGACCCGACCGGAGGTGGCCGTGTCGAGGCCGGCGAGGCAGTGCATCAGTGTCGACTTGCCGGACCCGGACGCGCCCATGATCGCGGTGAACTCGGCCCGGCCGAAGCCGACCGAGACCCCGTCCAGGGCACGGACCGCGGTGTCGCCGCTGCCGTACACCTTCACCAGGTCGACCGCGGCGACCGCGGCGTGGCTGGTCTCCGGCGGGGCGTGGGTTGTCATCGTTCCTCCAGTGGCTGCGTGGTGACCCGGAAAGCGTCGCCGCCACCGGCGGGTGGACGCATCGGCCCGGGGCCGGGTATCGCCGGTGCCGGGTCTGCCTTTTGGCCGATCCGTCACCTCCGCCCGGCTGGCTACGCTGGGTCACCATGAGCACGCCGGATCTTCGACGATGGTGGGTACGCCTGGCCCAGGCCGCCGGGCTGGTGGCCATGGGGCTGCTCGTCCTCTTCGACCTGCGGTTCGGCGCACCGGAGAGCCTGGCCGCTCTCCTGCTCCTGCTGGTGCGGATGGGACTCGCGGTGGCGACGGTGCCGCTCTGGCTGCCGGTGCACCGGCTGGGTTCGCGGCTGCTGCCGCTGGCCGCGCTTGTGCTCGCCTGCGCCTCACTGGCCGTGACGGCGGCTGTGCTGGTCCTCTTCGACGGCAGTTATCTGATCAGCAGCAGTTGGGGGCTCGCCGAGTCGGCCGGGCTGATCGGGGTGGTCTTCGTGGTGGCCCGCTGGGGCGCGCCGCGGCTCGCCCCGTGGGCGGCGGTGGCCGCCGGGCTCGCCGTGGCCGCGTTGCCGCTGCGCGTCGGCACCGAGAGCCTGTTGGTGATCTTCGGTCTGCTCCAGGTGATCGCCGCGGCGGGCGCCGCCGGGGTGGGGCTCTACCTGCGCATCGTGGCGGCCGGCCGGGAGCGGGCCATCGCGCTGGTCCGGGCCGAGCAGCGCGCCGAGTTCGCCCGGGATCTGCACGACTTCATCGCCCACCACGTCACCGGCATCGTGGTGCAGGCACAGGGCGCCCGGTTCGTCGCCGAACAGGACCCGCAACGGGTGATCGTCGCCCTGGAGCAGATCGAGCGGGCCGGCGCGGAGACGATGGCCTCGATGCGGCGGATGGTCGGGATCCTGCGCAACCCGGACGCCCCGCCGGACGCGCCGCTGGCGCCACTGGCCGGGGTGACCGAGCTGGAGCCGCTGCTGTCCGGGTTCAACGGCGCGGCCAACGCGCCGGCACGGCTGCACGTCGACGGCGACCTGAACGGACTGCCGGTGGAGGTCTCGACGTCGGCGTACCGGGTGGTGATGGAGGGGCTGACAAACACGCGCCAGCACGCGCCGGACGCGCGGTCGGTGGATGTGGCCGTGCGGCGTACCCCGGACTGGTTGCTGGTCCGGGTCGCCGACGACGGCGCGTCGCCACGCACCGCACCGGCCCGGGGGCACGGCTTCGGCCTGATCGGCCTCACCGAGCGGGTACGCGCCCTCGGCGGCACGATCACCGCCGGACCCGGCGTGGCCGGTGGCTGGGTGCTCGACGCGGCGTTCCCGCTCCAGGTGGCGGTGGCCCGGTGATCCGGGTGCTGATCGCCGATGACCAGGCAATGGTCCGGACCGGCTTCGGCATGATCATTGGCGCCCAGTCGGACATGGAGGTGGTCGGCGAGGCCGCCGACGGCGTCCAGGCCGTCGAACTGGCGCGACGACTGCGCCCGGACGTGGTGCTGCTGGACATCCGGATGCCCCGCCTCGACGGTCTCGAGGCACTGCGGCTGCTCGCGGGGCCGGGCGTCGCCGACCCGATCCGGGTGGTCGTCGTGACGACCTTCGACCTCGACGAGTACGTCCACACCGCGCTCAACAACGGCGCATGCGGCTTCCTGCTCAAGGACTCCGGCCCAGCCCTGCTGGTGGAGGCGGTCCGCGCGGCCGTGTCCGGCGACGCGCTGATCAGCCCCTCGATCACGGTTCGGCTGTTGGAGCACCTCAGCTCGCCCGCTCCGGCACGCGACGACGGTGGCCTGTCACCACGGGAACTCGACGTCGTGAAGCTCGTCGCCCGGGGCCTGACCAACGCCGAGATCGCCACCCGACTCTTCATCGCCGTGGGCACTGTCAAGACCCACCTGGCAAGCGTGCAGATGAAACTGAAGGCCCGCAACCGGGTGGAGATCGCCGCCTGGGCCTGGGAACGCCGCCTCGTCGGCTGACGGGACACCGACCTGGCCACAGCTGCCTTAAAATTCAGGGCAGTCTATGCCTGGTCCGCTGCGGTCACCCGGAAGCGAGGACTTCATCGTGCGTCAGCATCCGTTCCGAGGAATCCGGTCCAGGGCCGCCGCGCTGGTCGCCGGCGCACTGACGGCAACCCTGGTCGCCGCCGGCGCGACCCCGGCACACGCCGCCGCCGACGACACCGAACGACCCACCGCCCCCGGCCCGATCACTGTCGTCGCCATCGACACCACCTGGGTCGAGCTGACCTGGGCGGCCTCGACCGACAACGTCGGGGTGGTCCGCTACCCGGTCGGCGCGCGATTCGAGGATTTCGGCGCCCAGTATTCGACCGATACCAACAGCATCCGGATCACCGACCTGCGGCCCTCGCGCACGTACACCTTCTCGGTGTGGGCTCTGGACGCGGCCGGCAACAGCTCGGTGTCGAACCCGACCCTGCGGCTGACCATGCCACCGGGGGACGACCAACCGCCGAGCGCGCCGGGTCAACCGGTGGCGTACGACGTCACCGACACTGTGGTCCGAATGCGGTGGCCGCACTCGGTGGAGAACGTCGCGCTCGACAGGTACGAGGTGTTCCGGGTCGACGCCGGCGGCACTCTCACGCGGGTCCGTGAGGTGTACCAGTACCCGCCCGTGAACAGTGCCCAGGTCAGCGGGCTGACGCCGAACACCACGTACACCTTCGTGGTGCAGGCGCGCGACGAGGTCGGACACCTGTCCCCACTGTCCACACCGGTCACGGTGACCACCCTGCCGCCGCCGCCAAGCTGCGCGGTCCGGTCCGTCGTACGGCAGTGGCCGGACGGCTTCGTGGCCCACCTCGTCGTCGAGAACACCGGCACCACAGCGGTCGACGGGTGGACGATGACGTGGCGATTCTGGGCCAGCCAGCAGGTGCAGGGCATCTGGGGCGCGAAGGTCGTCGACCGCCTCAACAACAGCTACCTCCGGGTGGGCAACACCAGCCGCAACGCGGTGATCCCGCCCGGCGGCACGGTGTCGCTGGGGCTCGTCGCCACCGGCACTCAACTGCCGGAGGAGATCACACTGAACGGCGGCCTCTGCACTGTGGCAGACGAATAACGCTCGGCTCCGGGGTCTGGCGCCGGCCATGACATCTTGCGACGCTAGCGGTTGTGTATGACTACGACCTGTTGGTGCTGGGCTCCGGGCCCGGCGGTCAGAAGGCCGCGATCGCCGCCGCCAAGCTCGGCAGGCGGGTCGGCATCGTGGACCGCCGCGACATGATCGGTGGGGTGTGCATCAACACCGGCACCGTGCCCTCCAAGACCCTGCGCGAGGCCGTGCTCTACCTGACCGGCCTGAGCCAGCGGGACCTGTACGGCAGCAGCTACCGGGTCAAGGAGGAGATCACGGTCAGCGATCTCGCCGCCCGGACCCAGCACGTCATCACCCGGCAGACCGACGTCATCCGCAATCAGCTGGCCCGCAACCGGGTCGCGATGATCACCGGCACCGGGCGTTTCGCCGACGCGCACTCGATCTGGGTCGACGGCGGCTCCGGCCGCGAGTCCAGGGTGACCTTCGACAAGATCGTCATCGCGGCGGGCACCCGCCCGGCCCGCCCGGACAGCGTCGACTTCGACGACCGGACGATCGTGGACTCCGACGGCGTCATCAACCTTCAGGCCGTGCCCCGCAGCATGGTGGTGGTCGGCGCCGGGGTGATCGGCATGGAGTACGCGTCGATGTTCGCCGCGCTGGGCACCAAGGTGACGGTGGTGGAACGCCGTGAGCGGATGCTGGATTTCTGCGACGACGAGGTCGTCGAGTCACTCAAGTACCACCTGCGCGACCTGTCCGTGGCGTTCCGCTTCGGCGAGGAGGTCGCCGCAGTGGAGAAGCACCAGACGGCGGCGCTGTGCATCCTCAAGAGCGGCAAGAAGATCGTCGCGGACACGGTGATGTACTCGGCCGGGCGGCAGGGTCAGACCGACGACCTGGCGTTGGAGGCGGCCGGGTTGGAGGCGGACCGACGTGGCCGGATCACGGTGGACGCCAACTACCGCACCTCCGTGGAGAACATCTACGCCGTCGGCGATGTCATCGGCTTCCCCGCGCTCGCGTCCACCTCGATGGAGCAGGGCCGGCTGGCCGCGCAACACGCCTGCGGTGAACCGATCCGGGAGATGCACGGCCTGCAACCGATCGGCATCTACACGATCCCGGAGATCAGCTTCGTCGGGCAGACCGAGGCGCAGCTGACCGAGAACTCGACACCGTTCGAGGTGGGCATCGCCCGGTACCGCGAGCTGGCCCGGGGTCAGATCGTGGGCGACTCGTACGGCATGCTGAAGCTGCTCGTCTCCCCCGATGACGGCCGACTGCTCGGGGTGCACGTGTTCGGCACCGCCGCCACCGAGATCGTCCACATCGGTCAGGCGGTGATGGGCTGCGGCGGCACGATCAACTACCTGGTCGACGCGGTGTTCAACTACCCGACGCTGGCCGAGGCGTACAAGGTCGCCGCCCTGGACGCGTCCAACAAGATCCGCAACATCACCCGCATCGACGGCTAGCCACCACCCCCGACCTCCACCAGCTCCGCCAGATGGGCGCGGTAGTTCGGGCAGGTCGAAATGTCCTCGTGTGAGCAGGTCAGCCCGGCCTCAAGCAGATCGAGTGCCGACCGCAGCGCCGCCATCCTGGCTTGGAGCGCGCTGTGGTTGCGGCGCAGCACGTCCTTGCGGGCGGCCGGGTCGCGCGCGGCGAGGAACGCCCGGATGTCGGGCAGCGGCAGGCCGGCCTGCTTCGCGCGCAGGATCGAGGCAACCCGGAACAGGTCGTCGCGGGTGTAGCGGCGACGGCCGCCGGTGACCCGGGCGGGGCAGAGCAGGCCCACCGATTCCCAGTGCCGCAGGACGTGCGCCGGCAGGCCGAAGTGGTCGGCCACTTCGCCGATCGTCATCGGGCTTGACTTCATGTCGACATTAAGTCCGACCATGGCGGGCATGTCCAGTCTTCTAGCTGTCCTCGATGCCATCGAGAGCGAGCCCGCGGCCGTCCAACTGCGCACCCGTTCCTACGAGTTGCTCGGCGACCTCGCCGGCCGAACCGTCGTCGACGCCGGCTGTGGCAGTGGCCGCGCCGTTGCCGAGCTGGCCGAGCGCGGATCCCACGCAGTCGGCGTCGACCTCGACCCCGAGATGATCGCCGTGGCCCGACAGCGCTGGCCTGCCGGCGAGTTCCATGTCGGGGACGCCGCCGAGCTACCGCTCGAGACCGGATCGGCGGCCTTCTACCGGGCGGACAAGGTGTTGCACGTGCTCGATGACCCGGCGCGAGCCGTGGCCGAGGCCCGCCGGGTGCTCGCACCGGGCGGCCGGGCCGTCCTGCTCGGCCAGGACTGGGACATGATCGCCATTGACTCGGACGAGCCGGAAACCACCCGTCGGCTGGTCCACGCGAAGGCGGACTCACTCCCGTCGCCGCGCGTTGCCCGTAGGTATCGCAACCTGCTGCTCGACGCCGGGTTCACCGACCCGATCGTCGAGGTGCACACCGGTGTCTTCACCGACGACACCGCGCTCAACCTGTTGAGACGGATCACCGACGAGGAGACCTGGCTCGCCGAGCAAGCCGAGCGCGCCCGCACGAACCGGATCCTCGTCGTCGTGCCGATATTCCTCGTCGCCGCCCAGGCTTGAGAGGAACGTGGGTCGAACTCGGTGAACTGCTCCCCCACCGATGTCGGTGCTGCCCGCTACCGTGCCGGCACTGTTGACACGTTGAGGAAAGAGGCAGTGGTGGGCGCATCCGGGTGGAGCTACTTCGTCGCGTACCAGCCAGACCTGGACGCGGCGTTGGACGCGCTGCGGGACAAGGTCTTCGCCGACGGTGACTACTGGTGGGCCCGCGGTGAGACCCCCAACTCGGCGAGCGACTATCCGAACCGTCCCGCCACGATGAAGGAGCTTTTCAACGACGAGTGGGTGCAGGAATCGGGTACCCACTCCATCCTCGACGTCTACCGCGTCCTGGACGAGGGCGAACGGCCCGAATTCGGCACGGTCGAGCCGGTGAGCGCTGCCGAGGCACTGCACCATGCCGGCACCGAGCGGCTGACCCGCGAGCACCTGGCCGCGATCGAAGGGCTGGCCGAGCAGAGGTGGTTCGGCCGCTGCGCGGTCCTGCACGACGCCGAGGGCAGGCCGGAGGAAATCTACTTCTGGGGCTTCTCCGGCGACTGACCACTCCCCATCCACCCCGGTGATCAAGACGTTTGCGTCAGGACAGGCCAGGCAGGATGACGCAAACCTCTTGATCAACGAGGGCTGGGATGGGCCGGTGCGGAGGCGGTGGGCCTCCGCACCGGCTGGTGAGGTGTTAGCGGGCTGAGCAGGTGGGGCTGAGGCTGCCGGCGGTGCCGTTGGCCTGGAACCCGTACTCGGTGGACTGTCCGGCGCCGACCTGGCCGTTGTAGGCCACGTTCGTCCAGTTGGTCGTGCCGGTGTTACCGCTACGGTTGGCGCTCCACGCGTTGGTGACCGTCGCGCCGGACGGCAGCGCGATCGTCACCGTCCAGCCGCTGAGGGCCGACGAGCCGGCCGTCACTCGAACATTCGCCACGAAGCCACCCGTCCACTGGTTCACCGAAACCGTCGCCGTGCAGCCACCCGGGCCCGGAGGCGGCGTCGTGGGCGGATCGGTCGGCGGGTCGGTCGGCGGGTCCGTGGGCGGGTCGGTGGGCGTGGTGCCGTTGTTGAGTGCGGCGAGAACCGCGTCGTACGCGGGCTTCTTCGAGCCGTTGCTGTTGAACAGCAGCGGGGTCTGCGACGCCCGCCACGAGTCGCTGTCGCGGATGCCCCACACGGTGATGCCGTTGCACCGGGCCACGGCCAGGCAGTCCTCGACCACGCTGCGGTAGGTGTTCGCCGACGCGCCCTGGATGTCCAACTCGGTGATCTGCACGTCCACACCGAGTGCCGCGAAGCTCGACAGCGTGGTGCGGTAGTTGCTCACGTACGGGGAGTCGTTGTTGAAGTGCGACTGGAACCCGACGCAGTCGATCGGCACACCACGGGCCTTGAAGTCCCGCACCATGTTGTAGACGCCCTGGGTCTTCGCGTGCGTCCAGTTGTCGGTGTTGTAGTCGTTGTAGCAGAGCTTCGCGCCCGGATCCGCGGCACGCGCCGCCCGGAACGCCGCCTCGATCCAGTCGTTGCCGGTGCGCTGGAGGTTGGAGTCGCGACGGCCTCCGGAGCTGCCGTCGGCGAACGCCTCGTTCACCACGTCCCACGCCACGACCTGACCCCGGAAGTGGGTGGCCACCTGCGTCACGTGGTTGAGCATCGCCTGCCGAAGAGCACTACCACTCATGCTCTCCATCCAGCCGGGCTGCTGCGAATGCCACGCCAGCGTGTGGCCCCGCACGCTCATCCCACGGCTGCGGGCGTGGTTGACGATCTGGTCCGCCGCCCCGTAGCTGAACTGATTCTGCTGCGGCTCGGTGGCGTTCATCTTCATTTCGTTCTCGGCCGTCACCATGTTGAACTCGCGGTTCAAGATCGTGGTGTAGGCACTGTCGGAGAGCTTGAATCCGGCCACCGCCGTACCGAAGTAGCGACCCTTCTCGGCGGCGGACGCGCCGAGGGTCGTCCCGGCGGCGGCCGGCGCCGTCGCGAACAGCGCCATGCCGGCGGCGAGGGCGCCCGCGCCGGCCAGCGCGATGGCGGCTCTCGATGCCGCCTTCCATCTCGTACTTCTCATCGGGTGACTCCTTCTCAGGTGGTGGAGTGGGACAGGGAAATCAGGACACCGAACAGGCGGCACCATTGAGGGCGAACGACGTGGGCTTGCCGGTGCCGCCCTCGTGCGTGGCCTGGAAGCCGATCTCGACCGACGCGTTCGGGGCGATGGTGTTGTTGTAGGAGACGTTGCGGGCTGTCACCGCACCGCTCGCCGGGGCGTACTGGGCGTTCCAGCCGCTGGTGATGCGCTGCCCGGTCGGCAGCGTGAAGGTCAGCGCCCAGCCGTTCACGGCGGTGGCACCGGTGTTGGTGATGGCCACGCTCGCTGTGAGACCGCTGTTCCAGGCGTTGACCGTGTAACCGACCCGGCAGGCGCCCTCGGTCGGCGGTGGCGTGGTCGGGGGCGGCGTGGTCGGCGGCGGGGTGGTCGGCGGTGGGGTGGTGGGCGGTGGGGTGGTCGGCGGCGCGGTGCCGTCCAGCCCGAAGAATCGGATCACCTGCGCGGCGTCGACCGGCAGGTTGTGCGTCACACCCTGCATGCTGATCGCCTCGACCGGCGCCATCGGGCCACTGCTGCCGTACCGGGTGCGGGTGTAGCCGGACTGCGGGGAGTCGGTGTACGTCGGGGTCTGGCTCAGCCCGTGCACGTTGGTCCACTGCTTGACCTGCTCACCGAAGTTCGGGTAGCGCAGCGTCTCGTCGTTGGTGCCGTGCCAGATCTGCATCCGGGGTCGCTGACCGGTGTAACCGGGGTACGCCTCCCGGACCAGGTCACCCCACTGTTGCGCGGTCCGGATGAGTTGCCCGTTGGCGCACTGGCTGTTCCACTCCGACGTGCCACCGGTGGCGAAACAGGCGAACGGCACCCCGGCGAACGAGGCGCCCGCCGCGAACACGTCCGGGTAGACCCCCAGCATGACGTTTGTCATCATCGCGCCGGAGGAGGTGCCGGTGGCGAAGATCCGCGCGGGGTCGGCGGAGTAGCGCTGCCGCACGTAGTCGACCATCGACATGAGCCCGACCGGGTCGCTGCCACCGCCACGGCGTAACGCCTGCGGCGAGTAGACGTCCCAGCACTTGCTGCTGCGGGTCGCCGACGGGTAGATCACGATGAACCCGTACCGGTCCGCGAGGGAGGCGTACTGGGTGCCGGAGTGGAACGCGGGGCCCGTCCCGGTGCAGTAGTGCATCGCCAGGAGGATCGCCGGCCGGGTCGCCACCCGGTCCGGGACGTACAGGTGCATCTGCAGGTTGGTGGGGTTGGTGCCGAAGTTGGTCACCTGCGTGAGCGTCGCCGCCGACGCGGGAGTGGCGAACGTCAGCGCAGCGGCGGCCAGTGTCACGGCAGCCATGACGACGCCAAGCATTCTCGTCTTCAGTGTCATCGTCGCGATCCCTTGCGAAAAAGGCGCGTGGAAGGGGACTTAAGTCGAGGACTGCCCTTCGCCCGACCTTGACCGCGGCTCGCGTGACCATGTCAGCTTCAATCGAGCACACTCGATTGTCAAGACTTCCGGAAACCTTTCGCGGCAACGGTTCCGGCGGTCACCTGCGCAGCAATGGACATCGACGGGCATGATCAGCAAGGATGGGTCGCGATAAATTATCGGGACGTTTTCGGAACCTGCCAGGCCGTTGGGGCGCACGGCACGCGGGAGGCCCGACCGGCTGGTCGGGCCGCCCCGCGCCGCCGCTCAGTAGATGTCCCGCCCTTGCTCGTCCGGCACCCCGGACTTGCGGAAGAAGTACGTGTTGATCTGATCGCGCCACTCGGTGGCGCAGCGCACCTGTTCGTTGAGGCATTCGGCGACCCGCTCGTAGACGCTCGGGTCGATCATGCCGGTCAACGTCTGCCACCTCCGTCGCATCGCCTTCACCTCCTCGACCCCCGCGAAATGGGTGTCGTAGATGTGCTGGATGACTGTCGAGCCGCTGTGCAGCACATGCCCGTACGGCACGTGGTGGAAGAAGAGCAGCAGTTCGTCGGGGCAGCTCTCGGGTGACTCGTACACCTCGGCCCAGTACGGCGGGTACTGGCCGGCGAAGCCGGTGCCCGACGCGCGGCTGCGGTCCACGCCGACGCCGTCCCGGTCGGCGAAGTGGTAGGTGCCCCACCGGGTGTACTCGTACCCGTCGACGCCGGGGCCGTAGTGGTCGCCGGGGTTGACCATGAAGCCGACGCCCAGCGGGGCGGTGTAGCGCTCGTAGGTGCGCCACGAGTCGTCCATGATCTCGTGCAGGGTCCGCCGCACCAGCTCCGCGTCGGCGGTCGCCGACGGCGGAAAGGTCAGCGTGATCCACTCGTCGAGGATCGCCGTCGGATCCCGCCGAGGGTCCCAGGCAAGCCGGCCGAACGTGTACAGGTTGGCCTGCGCCAACGGATGCCCGGTCCAGAAGAGGTCGTCGCCGACGTTGGCGACCGCGACCAGCCCGCCGCCGGCCGCCGCCTCTCCCGTGACCACGTCGGCGATCGTCCGCCCGCCCGGCCCCCAGGGGGCGAAACGCAGGACCTCGCTCCACCACGGGCCGAGGTGGCAGACGTGCCGCTGTTGGCCCGTGTACTCCTGCGTGACCTGCAACTCCACCGCCAGGCGGGTCGCCGGCATCGCGGCGAGCACCGGTGAGACCGGCTCGCGGGTCTGGAAGTCCACCGGGCCGAACTTCACCTGGACGACCACGTTGGTACGGAACCGCCCGTCGAGCGGGGCGAAGTGGTCGTACGCGGCCCGGGCCCGGTCGGTGGACCGGTCCCGCCAGTCCTGGTGGTGGTTGTAGACGAACGCCCGCCAGTGCACCACTCCCCCGTGCGGGGCGAGCGCCTCAGCCAGCAGGTTGGCCCCGTCGGCGTGGTCCCGGCCGTAGGTGAACGGGCCAGGTTGCCCCTCCGAGTCGGCCTTCACCAGGTAACCGCCGAAGTCCGGAATGCGGTCGTACACCCGCCGGGTGGTCGCGGCCCACCAGGCCCGCACCGTCTCGTCCAGGGGGTCGGCGGTCGGCAGGCCACCGAGGACCACCGGCGCGGCGAAGCTGACCGACAGGTGCACCCGGATGCCGTACGGGCGCAGCGCGTCGGCGATCTCGGCCACGTCGCCGAGCCGTTCGGTGAGCAGCAGCGCCTCCGTGCGGGCCACGTTGACGTTGTTCACCGAGATCGCGTTGACCCCGCAGGCAGCCAGCAGCCGCCCGTACTCCCGCACCCGGGCCAGGTCGCCGCGCGGACGGCCGTCGCGCCAGAAGATCGAGCCGCCCGCGTACCCCCGTTCGACCTGGCCCATCACCGGGTGCACGGCCACGTTGTCCCAGTGGTTCAGCATGCGTCGGCGCAGCGCCGGGCGGTGCCGCTCCGGGGGTCGGGCCGGGTCGAAGGCCGCCGCGCAGAGCCGGACCACGTGGAAGAGCCCGTACAGCAGGCCGGCGGGCGCGTCGGCCAGCAACACTGTCACGTCACTGGCCTGCGCCAACACGAAACCCTCGTCGCCGAGCGTCCCGCCGCCGCCCAGCTCGACCAGCGCCGCCTCGCCGGCGGCACGCGCCGCCTCCACCGCCGGGTTGGGCAGCTCGGCGGCGTCGCGCAGGGCGAGCACCAGGTCGACATCGACGTCCCAGGACGGGGAGTGCCACACCCGCCCGCCGTACCGGGCGCAGGCGCGCGAGACCTCGGTGAGGACGGTGTCGACGAGCAACCCCTCGCCGTGCAGGAGGATGCGGCGCGAGCCGAGCGACCGGAACGCCTCCGGGGGCAGCCAGGCCGGATGGACGCGCGGCTCGTCGCCATCGATCGGCTCCTCGACGAACATCAACTGCTCCAACTCCACCGACTCTTCGGCGTTCACCGGTCCTCCTCCAGCACGACAACCCCGTACGCCGGCAGCCGCAGGGCAGCGCCGGCCGCCGTACGGTCGCCGGTGAGCAGGTCGACGCCGCCGGTCCGGGCGGTCACCTCGACCGGCTCGGCGCGGTGGTTGAGCAGAAACAGCAGCCGCGACCCGTCCGCCGCGACCCGGACGGCGGATTCCAGGTCCGGTACGTCCGGGTAGGGCCCGAGCAGGTCGTGCCGGGCGAGCACCTGCCGCACCACCCAGGACACTCCGGCCTGGTCCAGACCGGCGGCCACGTACCAGCCGAAGCCGGCGCCGAAGGAGTTGCGGGTCACCGCCGGGGTGCCCGCGTAGAAGTCGGCCTGGTAGGTACCGACGACCTGGGCGCCCTGCGGGATCACCAGCTCGAACAGCAGCCGGGCGTCGACGTCGACCTGGTCCGCGCCGTCGCCGAGGCGGACCGGGTTGACCACCTCCGGGCCGCGGGCGTCCCACTCGTCGACCCGGACACCCGTGAGCTGCCCGAGCGGTCCTGGCACGTCCATCAGGAACGCCTGGTCGTTCTCGTCGACCCGGCCGGACAGGTAGGTGGTCAGCACCGAGCCGCCACGCGCGGCCACCTCCTCCAGCCGCTGCGGCAGGTCACCCTTGAGCAGGTGCAGGGCCGGGGCCACGACCACGTCGTAGCGGGACAGGTCGGCAGTCACCGCGACGACGTCCAGGTCCACACCGGCGTCCCAGAGCGCCCTGTGGTACGCGAGCACGACCTGCTGGTAGCGGACCAGCCGCGACGGGCCGTCGGACAGCTCCAACGCCCACCAGCTGTCCCAGTCGAACAGCAGCGCCACCCGGGCCGGCGTCCGCGCGCCCAGCGACGCGGGGCCGAGCCGTTCCAGCTCGGCGCCCAGCTCGGCGACCTCCCGGAACACCCGGGTGTCGGAGCGACCGGCGTGGCCGATGACCGCCCCGTGGTACTTCTCGCTGGCCCCGCGGGAGGCGCGCAGCTGGAAGAAGAGCACCGCGTCGGCGCCGTGCGCCACTGCCTGCCAACTCCACAGCCGCATGAGACCGGGGCGCTTCAACGGGTTGACGTCGCGGCACGCGGTGACGCTCGGGGTCTGTTCCATCAGCCAGAACGGCTGGCCGTCCTTGAGCCCGCGCATCAGATCGTGGGTCAGTGCCATCCGGGCCGCCGACTCGTCGTCGGGCGGGTAGTTGTCCCAGGAGACGAAGTCCAGATGAGGGGCCCAGCGGTGGTAGTCGATCGGCCGGTACATGCCCATGAAGTTCGTGGTGACCGGCAGCGTCGGGCTGGATTCCCGGATCGCGGCCTTCTCGTCGCGGAAGTTGGTCAGCATCGCGTCGGAGGTGAACCGCAGGTAGTCCAGTGTGATGCCGGGGAACGCGGTGTGGTCCGGGCCCCGCCAGTGCTCGGTCAGCGCCGACGGTGACTCGATCTCGTCCCAGTCGGTGAAGGTGTGCGACCAGAAGGTGGTGTACCAGGCCTCGTTCAGCTCGTCGAGGGTGCCGTAGCGGTGGCGCAGCCAGTTCCGGAAGCCGGCCGCGCACAGCGCGCAGTAGCAGGCGCCGCCGTACTCGTTGCCGACGTGCCAGGCGAGCACCGCCGGGGTGTCGGCGTAGCGGCGGGCGACCCGGCGGGCCAGCTCCGTCGAGAGCCGGCGGAAGACCGGCGAGCTGGGGCAGGAGTTGTGTCGCTGACCGAACCGGTGCTTGCGGCCCTCGAAGTCGGTCCGGGTCACCTCGGGGTACGCCTTCGCCAACCACGGCGGGTGGGCTCCGGTGCCGGTGGCCAGGCAGATCCCGCGTCCCTCGGCACTGGCCCGCTCGACGATCCTGTCCAGCAGCGCGAAGTCGTAGGTGTCCTCGGCGGGCTGGGTGAGCGCCCACTCGAACACGCCGAGGGTGACCAGGTCGATCCGTGCGCTGTCGAAGAGACGGTAGTCCTGCTTCCACACGTCCTCGGGCCACTGTTCCGGGTTGTAGTCGCCCCCGAAGGGCACCTTGGCGCTGAGGGGCAGGCTCATGCGACGAACTCCTTCCGGGTCAGCTGGATCATCGGTTCGCTGATGCGCAGGTACGCCAGCACCGCGATCGACGCGAGCAGCATCAGCACCGCCTCGGAGAAGACCGCGGTGATCCCGGCCGCCGCGGCCAGCAACAGCGCGTTGCCGACGGAAACAGCGGGGGTACGCAACAGGAAGTGCACGGCCAGCCGAAGCACGTCGCGGGTGCGAAAGTCGAACAGCGAGGTGATCACCAGGGCGTTGGCCGCGCAGAGCGTCACGCCCACCGCGATCAGCACCAGTGGCGCCGCCCACCAGCCGGGAAGGCCTACCGCGCCCCGGTAGGCGAGGTTCACGGCGAGCACTGTCAGCCACAGCAGCGTCGGCACCCAGATGCGCAGCACCCCGAACGCGTTGGCCCGGTAGCCGCGCCAGAACAGGGCTGCCGGATGCAGGTCGGTCAGGTCGGTCTGCTGGTGACGCAGGGCGTACAGAGCGGCGGAGACGGCCGGGCCGACCGGTACCAGCAGGAGCGCGGCCAGTGGCAGGTTGCTGGGGTCGCGGCCCAGCACCAGCAGCGGGAGCAGGGCGGGCAGTGTGGTGAGCAGCAGGAGCAGTTCGACGACGAGCAGGATGTAGACGCGCGAGGTGATCCGCGACAGTGGTCCGTCGCCGAACTGTCGCCAGGTCTGGGCCGCGCCACTCACGATCGCTCCCTCTGCTCGGAGACGGGTCCGGTCGGGCCGCGACAGGCCACCCGACCGGACCCCGTTGATCAGCCGTTGTTCTTCTGGAACCGCTCGTACGCCTTGTTGACCAGGTCGATGTACTGGTCGGAGTTCTTGGCCTTCAGCTCGGCCACGTACGCGTCCCACTCGCTGAGCGGACGCTGACCCAGGGCGAACTTCAGCGTGTTCTGGGTGACGAAGTCCTTCAGCGGGGTCTCCCAGAGCGACACCTGCTCGCGCTCCTCGTCGGTCAACGGGCGCGGCGGAGGGACCTCCCTCGGCTTGCGGGCGTCCATCACCTTCTGGAACTCCAACTCCTCCGGCGAGAAGAACCCACGGACCAGGTCGGGGGTGCCGCCGTAGGAGAAGACGCCGTTCTGGAAGCCGAACTCCTTCTGCAGGTGCTTGGTTCCCTTCGGGTTGACCCCGAGGAAGTCGACGTCGGGCGTGACCGAACGCTTGCCCGAGGCGTCCTTGGTGAAGGTGGTGCCCTCGACACCCCACTTGGCGAATTCCATGCCGGCGTCGGAATACCACAGCCAGTCGATGAACTGCATCATGGCCACGAAGTTCTTGCTCTCCCGGGCCTTCGTGGAGATCATGATGCCGTTCTCCAGCCGGGGGAACGGGTTGATCTCGCCGGCCGGGCCGATCGGCAGCGGGATCTTGGCCATCTTGGCGTTCGGCAGGGTCTTGGCCAGGTCGGGCCGGTGGTTGTTGACCAGGGTCTGCGCGTTGCCGGTGACCATGAAGGACTTGCCGTTGGCGAGCTTCTGCCGTGCCTGGTCATCGGTCTGGGTGAAGCTCTCCGGGTCGAGTAGACCCTCGGCGACGAGCTTGTGCAGGAACGTGACCATCTGCTTGTACTGGTCGGACGAGCCGGTGTAGCTGAACTTCTTCGCCGCCGGGTCCCAGGTGGCGTGCTGGTAGTCCCAGCCCGCGTAGGTGCCGTGGGCCGAGCCGAGGATGTTCAGCAGCGCGCCGGTCGGGTTGGGCTTGCTGAAGAGGTCGGAGTACGGGTAGACGTTCGGGTACTTCGCCTTCATCGCCTTCATCACGGTGTACAGCTCGTCCCAGGTCTTCGGGACGGGGAGGTTGAGCTCCTGCATGATGTCGGTGCGCACCAGCACGGTGTAGTCCTGCGTGGGCTTCTCGTGCACGCCGGGCAGCAGGTAGAACTTACCGTCGGACTGCCGCAGGTTGTCGATCTCCGGCTGGAGGTTCCACTTGGTGATCTTCTCCTTGAGGTTCGGCATCAGATCCAGGTAGTCGCTCACCGGGAGGATCGCCCCGGAGGACACGAACGCGTCCTCCTGCGGGTGGTACGTCTTCGGGATGATCAGCGGAGCGTCTCCGGCGCCGATCAGCAGGCTGCGCTTCTGCTCGTAGTCGCTCAGCGGCACGGCCACCGGATCGATCTTGACATTGGTCCGCTTGGTGAGCTCCGACCAGAACAGCCAGTCTTCCTTGAGCGGATAGAACGTGTGGTTGTTGTAGAGGGTGGAGAACGAGAGCGCCTCGGTGGCCTTGAACTGGTCACCGACGCCGTAGTTGGCCATCGCGCCGACCCGGTTCCCGGAGAGGTCAGTCGACTCGCCGGGGTCCTCGGAACAGGCGGTGGCAAGGGAGAGCGCAAGCAGACCCGCGGTGGCCAATGCCACGCGGCGCCACGTCTTGTGGAGCATGGCTCGTCCTTTCGGTGGTGGGGGATTCGAGGGGAAGCGGTGCGGCGCCGGCGTCATCCCTTGACCGCGCCGAGCATCACGCCGCGGACGAAGTACCGCTGGACGAAGGGGTAGATCGCCAGGATCGGCAGGGTGGTGAGCACGATCGTCACGGCCTGGAGGGTGGCCGCGGCCTGGACCTTGTCGGCGTCGGCCGCGGCCGACTCGGCGCTCGTGGCGCCCGCGATGAGGTTGCGGAGGTACACGGTTACCGGCAGCAGATCCTGCCGGTCGATGTAGAGAAAGGCGGTGAACCACGAGTTCCAGAAGGAGACCGCGTAGAAGAGCACCATCGTCGCGATGATCGCCTTCGACAGGGGCAGCACGATCCGCAGCAGGATGCCGTACGTGTTCAGCCCGTCGACGGCCGCGGCCTCCTCCAACTCGCTCGGCAGACTCTCGAAGAACGCCTTCATGACGAGCAGGTTGAACACGCTGATGGCATTGGGGATCACCACCGCCCAGATGGTGTTCTTCATGCCCAGGCTGGTGACCAGCACGTAGTTGGGGATCAGACCACCGGAGAAGAACATGGTGAACAGCGCGATGCCGATGAGGAACGGGCGCCCCTTGAGCTGCGGCTTCGACAGCACGTACGCGTAACAGGTGGTCAGCACGATCGAGATGAGCGTGGCGACCACCGTGTACACCACAGTGTTGCGGTAGTTCGTCCAGAACATCGCGTCCGACATCAGCAGCTTGTACGCGGTCAGGTCGAACCCACGCGGGACGACTGTCACCTTGCCGGCGATGATGTACGCCTCTTCGCTGAGCGACCGGGCCACGATGTTGAGGAACGGGTACAGCGTCACGACCACGACGCCGAGCAGGACGACCGTGTTGACCACCCGGAAGATCCGGTAGCCCCGGCTGTCCACCGGCCCGCGCGTCGTCGGGGCGTCGATCTTCGTGCCGAGGGTCACCACAGGCTCGTCCCCACCGTGCGACGGGAGATGACGTTCGCCGACAGGACGAGGATCAGCCCGATCACCGCCTCGAAGAGGCCGATGGCTGCCGCGTAGCTGAAGTTGCTCGACTGGAAGCCCATCCGGAACAGATAGGTGGAGACCACGTCGGCCGTCGGATACGTCAACGGGTTGTAGAGCAGCAGGATCTTCTCGAACCCGACCGCCAGGAAGCTGCCGATGTTGAGGATCAGCAAGGTCACCATCGTCGGACGGATGCCGGGCAACGTGACGTGCCAGGTCTGCCGCAGCCGGCCGGCGCCGTCAATCCGGGCGGCCTCGTACAGGTCCTCGTCGATTGTGGTGAGGGCGGCGAGGTAGAGGATCGTGCCCCACCCCACGGTCTGCCAGACCTCGGACGAGACGTAGATGGTGCGGAACCACTCCGGTTTCTGCAGGAACGCCACCGGGTCGCCACCGAACAGGCCGACGATCTGGTTGGCCGTGCCCTCGATCGAGGTCAACTGCATGACCATCGCCGCCACGATCACGATCGACAGGAAGTGCGGCAGGTAGGACACGGACTGGACGAACCGCTTGAACCGGCGGGCCCGGACCTCGTTGAGCAGCAGCGCCAGCACGATCGGCAGCGGGAAACAGAACAGCAGGGTCAGCGTCCCCAGCACCAGGGTGTTGGTGAACACCTCCCAGAACGTCGGGTCGCTGAGGAACATCCGGAAGTAGCGCAGCCCGACCCAGTACTCACCGAAGATGCTGCCGCCCGGCTTGAACCGGCGGAAGGCGATGATGTTGCCGATCATCGGCAGGTACCGGAAGACCAGGAAGAACAGCAGCGGCAGGACGGCGAGGGAGTAGAGCTGCCAGTCCCGGCGCAGCGCCTGCCGCCAACTGCGACGACGTCGTGGCGAGCGCGGGGCAGGGCTCTGCGCCGGCCGCGGAGAGCTCGGCGGCGCCGGCGGCGGTGGCCGCAGGGTGGATGTCATCCTTGGCCTCCTATACCGACTGTGGAACAGCCACGAGGGGCTCTACCCGCACCGAGGTGAGCAGTTCCCGCTCGTAACCGACCTGGCGTTCGGTGCCGACCAGTCGCAGCGGTAGGGCCGCCGCCACGTCGCCGCTCGACCGGCCGAAGCGCAGCTCGACGTCGCCGGGCTCGACGATCCGCCGGCCGGTCAGCCCGGTGAACGACGCCACGTCGGCCGGTACGCCGAACGTCACGTGCGCCGCCTCGCCGGGCGCCAACGGCAGCCGGGTGTAGCCGATCAGCCGCACCACCGGACGGGTGGTCTGCGCGACCGGGTCGTGCAGGTAGAGCTGCACGACCTCGGTCCCGGCCCGCTCGCCGGTGTTGGCGACGGTGATCCGCACCCGTACCTCGCCGTCGACCGGCCAGGCGGCCGGGTCGTCGCGCGGCTCGACCACCGTCGCGTCGGACCACTCGAAGGTGGTGTAGCTCAGCCCGTGGCCGAACGGGTACGTCGGGGTCGGGTCGACCGAGGAGACCTTGTTGCGCCGACCGAGCGGCGGCGCGAGGTAGGTGCTCGGCAGCCCGCCGGCGTCCCGGGGGACGCTGACCGGCAACCGCCCGGAGGGGCTGACCGCGCCGGTGAGCACCTCGGCGAGCGCCTGCCCACCGAGCTGACCGAGGAAGAACGCCTGCACCACTGCCGCCGCGCCGTCGAACTCCGGGCCGAGCGCGTAGGGGCGACCGGTCATCAGCACCAGGACCACCGGGGTGCCGGTGGCGAGGACGGCGCGGACGAGGTCGGCCTGCACGCCGGGCAGTCGCAGGTCGACGGCGTCGCAGCCTTCGCCCGAGGTGCCCCGGCCGAACATCCCGGCCCGGTCGCCGACGGCCAGCAGGCACACGTCGGCGGCGGCGGCCGCGGCGACCGCGGCCGGGATACCGGAGGTGTCCTCGCCGGTGATGGTGCACCCCGGCTCGTGGGTGAGCAGCGGGACGCGTCGGGCCAACTCGTCGCGCAGTGTGGGGATGTCCAGACCGAGCCCGAAGTCGCTGTGGTTGACGCCCACGTGGTTGGGGAACGAGTAGCAGCCCAGCATGGCCATCGGGTCGTCGGCGACCGGGCCGACCAGGGCGACCCGACCGCCCGCGGGCAGCGGGAGGACGCCGGTGTTGCGCAGCAGGACGACGGACTCCCGGGCCAGGCGTACGGCGATGTCCTGGCTGGTCTCGTCGTCGAAGCGCAGGGACGCCACGTCGGCGGGCAGTTCCTGCCAGCCCTCGTCGAGCAGACCGAGCTCGATCTTCTGGATGAGCACCCGACGCAGCGCGCAGTCGATCAGCGCCTCGTCGACCTCGCCGCGGCGCGCCGCCTCCACCAGCGGCGCGCCGAAGGCATCCACTGTGGGCAGTTCGACGTCGATCCCGGCCCGCAGGGCGAGCCGGGCCGCGTCGGCGGCGTCCCCGGCGACTCGGTGCAGGGTCTGGAGGAACCGTACGGCGAAGTAGTCGGCCACCACGGTGCCGGTGAAGCCCCATTCGTCGCGCAACAGCCCGGTCAGCAGCCCACGGTCGGCGGCGACGGGCAGGCCGTCGATCTCGGCGTAGGAGTTCATCACCGAGCGGGCGCCGCCGAGGCGCAGCGCCATCTCGAATGGCGGCAGGATGACGTCGGCCAACTCGCGGGGGCCCATCGGCACCGGCGCGAGGTTACGTCCACCCCGGGAGGCGGAGTAGCCGGCGAAGTGCTTCAGCGTGGCCACCACGCCGGCCCGCTCCAGGCCCCGCACGTACGCGGCACCGGTCGTCCCGACCAGGTAGGGGTCCTCGCCGATCGTCTCCTCGGTACGGCCCCAGCGGTAGTCCCGGGTGACGTCCAGTACCGGGGCGAGGCCCTGGTGCACACCGGCGGCGCGCATCGACCGCCCGATCCGGTCGGCCATCGCCTCGACCAGTTCCGGGTCGAAGGACGCGCCCCAGCTGAGCGGGGTCGGGTAGACGGTCGCCCGCCACGCCGCGAACCCGGTGAGGCACTCCTCGTGCACCTGCGCGGGAATGCCGAACCGACTGGCGGCCACGATCTGCGCCTGTGAGGCCGCCAGCGACCGGGCGCCGGACACCGGGTCGACCGGGGCGGTGCCGAACGGGCGGGTCAGCTGGCCCAACCCGTGCTGGATGACGGTGCTCCACTGTGGCAGTTCGCTGATCATGTCCGACTGGTGCGGTGCGACGCCCTCGCCGCTGGCGTCGGCGCCGACCCAGACTCCGACGAGTTGGGCGATCTTTTCTTCGAGGGACATCTTCGGCAGGAGCGCCTCGGCCCGCTCGGTCGGTGACAGTCGCTGATCACGCCACGGCGCGGCGCCGCCGTCCTCGAGCGACTGACTACTCATGCCCCGACCCCTCAGCTCCGGCCACATTCCGGTGCCCTGGTGGGACCAGTTCCGTGGCGGACGTTTCTCACGATCCGAAACTTTCCGGAAACCTGCGTAACCTTTTCGGCAACCTAAGTGCCGCATCGATGCCTGTCAAGAGTCTCAACCGGACCACCAGGGGGTGTTTCCTGCGTACGGTGACTCCCCAATCACCACTCCGTCGCCGACTAGCCACGCAATGGCCTTCGTTTGGCGAGCCCGACTGCGGCACCGACTGGCGTGAATGTCTCATCATGTTAAGGTCGCCCGAAACTTTCGGATGTTGTATGAGGCCGCGATGACAGAGCACCGCCCGCTCGACCCACCCGCCTCCACCACCATCGCGACCATCGCCAACGATGTCGGCGTCTCGGTCGCGACCGTGTCCAAGGTCCTCAACGGACGCGGCGATGTCGCCCCCGACACCCGAGCACGGGTGGAGGCGAGCCTCGACCGCCACCAGTACCAGCGCCGCGCCCGGCGACAGGCGACCAGCGGCGGCCGGGTGGACCTCGTGTTCCACGAGTTCGACACGGGTTGGGCGATGGAGATCCTGCGGGGCGTCGAGGCGGTGACCTCCGCAGCCGGAATCGGGCTGTCGATCGCCCAGCTCGACGGCGCGCACCGTCCGCCGGCACGGTGGCTGGAGGCGTTACTCGCCGACCGTCCCCTCGGCGTGGTGTTCGTGCTATCCCACCTTGCCGAGGCCCAGCAGCAGCACCTGCGTCGGCAGGGCATACCGTTCGTCGTCGTCGACACCGACAGCGCGACCTCGGCTTCTGTGCCCACCGTCGGGTCGAACAACTGGAACGGTGGCCTGCTCGCCGCCCGGCACCTGCTGGAGTTGGGACACCGACGGATCGCCATCATCTCCGGGCCACCCGACGTGCTGTGCAGCCGTGCCCGCGCCGCCGGCTTCCAGTCGGCCCACGACGAAGCCGGGATGGCTGTCGACCGGGAACTGATCCGCTACGGCAGTTTCTCCGCTGGCGCCGGGCACGCCCACGGGCTGCAACTGCTCCAGCGGGCGGACCGACCCACGGCCATCTTCGCCGGGTCGGACATCCAGGCCATGGGGGTGCTCCGGGCCGCCCGTCAGTGCGGCCTGCGAGTGCCCGAGGACCTTTCGGTGATCGGGTACGACAACCTGCCGGTCTCCGCCTGGACCGACCCGGCCCTCACCACGATCAACCAGCCGTTGCGCGACATGGCCGGCATCGCCACCCAGATGTTGCTGGACCTGACCAGGGGGAACGAGCCGGCGACCAGCCGGATCGACCTGGTGACCGAGCTGGTCGTCCGGGAGAGCACCGCGCCCCCCGCCCACCCGCACTGACCCCCGGCCCCTGCGAGGACCCGTGCCCCACTCCGCCTCCACCGTCGACGACCTCCAGCGGTACGCGCCCGAGGTCGTCGAGCCCGACGACTTCGACGAGTTCTGGCGGGACACGCTCGCCGGGTCGGCCGCCGCGCCGGTGCTCGTCGACGTCCGTCCCGAGCCCACCGACCTGCGGCTGCTGGACTCCTGGGACGTCACGTTCGCCGGCTTCGGCGGTGACCCGGTGCGCGCCTGGTACACCCGCCCGGCCGGGGTTCGAGAGCCGCTGCCGGCCGTGGTCGAGTACGCCGGCTACGGTCGCGGGCGCGGCCTGCCCCATGAACGGCTGACCTGGCCGGCGGCCGGGTACGCGCACCTGCTGATGGACAACCGTGGTCAGGCGGGGCAGCACGGCGCCGGGGACACGCCCGACCCGCACGGCGCGCCCGGCGGGCCCTGGCCGGTCACCTGGGGGATCCTCGATCCGCGGGACTACCACTACCGCCGCCTGATCACCGACGCGGTGCGGGCGGTCGAGGCGGTCCGCGCTCTGCCGGGGGTCGCGGGTGACCGGGTCAGCGTGGTCGGCAACAGCCAGGGCGGCGGCATCGCCCTGGCGGTGGCCGGTCTCGTCGACGATCTCAGCGCGGTGCTGACCACCGCCCCCTTCCTCTGCGACATGCGTCGGGCCGTCGCGCTCACCGACCTCGCGCCGTACGGCGAGATTGCCCGGTACCTGGCGGTGCACCGGGAGGCCGAGGAGGCGGTGTGGCGCACCCTGTCCTACGTCGACGGGGTGAGTTTCGCGCGCCGGGCGACGGCGCCGGCGCAGTTCGGGGTCGGCCGGCGCGACACCGTCTGCCCACCGCGAACCGCCTTCGCCGCCTACAACCACTACGGCGCCGCGAACGGGAGGCCGGTCCCGCCCGAGCGGGAGGTGCACGTCTACCCGTTCAACGGTCACGAGGGCGGGGAGGCCGTCCACGTCCGGCGTCAGCTGCGCTGGCTGCGGACGGTACTCCAGTCGGCCCGGCGCTGAGCAGCTCATCGTGAGGCATCGTCGAACGCTGATGCGTTGCTGGTGTTAGCGATAACACGCTATGGTGCGTCAGGCGAGGTGCAGGGCACACCTCCGCCACGACTCATCGGTCCGTCGCGCCAGACCCTCGACGTCCGGCGCCCGCCACACCGCGACGACCACCAGTGCAGACGTCCGGGTTCCTGGTGGTGCCACGCACCCCACCTCCGCGTAGCGCGTCATGGTGGCAGCCCTCCTCCCGGTGGCCGCCGATGTCGCGCACCCCACCAGAGGAAGTCCCATGCGCAGTCCAACGCTTGGCCACCCCGCCCCTCTCACGCCGACCGGCAACGCACCGACATCGAGGCCCCGGCGGGCCCACCGGTGGTGGACGGCAGTGGTCGCCATCGCCGCCATGGTCGCCGCCGTACCGATCGCGACGACCCCCGCCAGCGCCGAGTCCAACGGCGGCGTACGGGTGATGCCGCTCGGCGACTCGATCACCGACGGCTTCAACGTTCCCGGCGGTTACCGGATCGAGTTGTGGCAGCGGTTCACGTCCGGTGGTTACCGGATCGACTTCGTCGGCTCCCAGTTCAACGGGCCCGCGAGCCTCGGCGACCACGACCACCAGGGCCACTCCGGCTGGACGATCGCCCAGATCGACGCCAACGTGGTGAACTGGTTGCGGGCCACGAACCCGCGGACCGTGCTGCTGCACATCGGCACCAACGACATGTACGGCGACACGTCAGGGGCCCCGTCCCGGCTGGCCACGCTCGTCGACCGGATCACCACCACCGCCCCGAACGCGGACGTGTTCGTCGCGACGCTCATCCCGAAGTCCGGCGCGGACAACCAGGTCCGGGGCTACAACGCCGCGATCCCCGGGATCGTGCAGAGCAGGGCCGCCGCCGGTAAACGCGTACACCTGGTCGACATGTACCGCGCCCTGACGCTCAGCGACCTGGCCGACGGGGTGCACCCCAACGCCACCGGCTACCGCAAGATGGCCGCCGCCTGGTACGAGGCTCTCCGTACGGTGCCCGGCAGCATCGGGGGCGACACCCCTCCGACCACTCCCCCTCCGACCACGCCCCCGCCGACCACTCCCCCGCCGACCGGTGACTGCCGCGTCGCGTACACGGTCAACGCCTGGAACAGCGGTCTCACCGCGTCGGTCTCGGTGACCAACACGAGCAGCACACCGGTCAACGGCTGGGCCCTGGCGTTCACGCTGCCCGCCGGGCAGACCATCACCAGCGGTTGGAACGCCACCTACGCCCCGTCCAGCGGAGCGGTGACCGCCCGGAACGTCTCCTACAACGCGACGATCGCGCCGAACACCTCGGTCGACATCGGCTTCCAGGCAACCCACACGGGTGGCACCGGCCGCCCGTCCGCGTTCACCCTCAACGGCACCGCCTGCACTGTCGCCTGACGTTTCGGTCGCGGTGCCGGGCAGCACGGGCCCGGCACCGCGCCCCTTGAACCGCCCTCGGAGGCCGGCAGCGTCAGCGCTGCCTGACGGAGATGTCCTTGGTGAGGCGGGCGGTTCCGTCAGGGCGGTCGAGTGAATCCGACTGGTATCCCTCACTGTGGTAAAGGTCGATGTTGCGCAAGCTCTTCGCGCCCGTGGACAGCAGAACACGACGGCATTCCGGTTCCGCACCGGTTTCGGCGGTGCGTAGCAGCCACCGGCCGAGCCCGCGCCCCCGCAGGTCGGGCACGACAGCGAGCCGACCCACGTGCCAGTCGGTGCCGTCGCGACGCGCACGCACCATGCCCAGCAGTCGGCCGTCCAACCAGATGCCGGTGACGTGCCAGGTCTCCAGCCAGTCGCGCACCTCCTCCAGCGACTCATGCAGGGCAGGTATGGCCAAGGTGCCATTGACAACGGCCTCGTCCACCCAGCAGCACCGCTGCAGCACGGTGACCTCGGGCGCGTCGTCGGGGGTCAGCCGTCTCGTGTAGGACCCTGGCAACGGTCCAGACAGCGTCCCGGCTCGTCCGGTTTCGCGCAGTGGCCGTAGGGCGTGGGCGACACGGACCAGTTCGTCCAGCAGCCCGACACCCGCCGTGTCGCGGGTCGCGTCGGGAAGCAGCCGCCCATTCTCCACCGCGTCGCCGATGCGAATCGCGACCGTGGCGCCCAACGGCACCAAGCGGAGTGTCGTCACCACCTGCTTGGCATGCTGAACGGACCGGGTGCCCGCCGACGTGTGGCCGTAGCTGACGAAACCGATCGGCTTCCATGCCCACTCGCGGCTGAGGTAGTCCAGCGCGTTCTTCAGCGTCGCTGGCATCCCGTAGTTGTATTCCGGCGTGACCACGATGAAACCATCCGCCGCGTCGACGATCGCGCTCCACCGGCGCGTGTGCTCCTGCTGGTAGACACCCGACGACGGATGCTCCTCCTCGTCGAGGAACGGCAGGTTCAGATCGCCGAGGGCCACCGGCACAAGCTCGACGCCGAGCGCCGCGGCACGAGAGGCGACCGTTTCGGTCAGCCACTGTGTCACCACCGGGCCGAGGGCACCTGGGCGGGTGCTGCACATCAGTACGAGGACACGTGTCGATTTCGTTGACATGGAAACGAGCGTAAGTGCTAAGTTGATTACATGTCAACAACACCGCCGGTCGGGGCCGTACCCTGGTTGAACCCTGACGAGGAACGCGCGTGGCGGGCATTCCTGCGCGTAGTGGTCGCGGTGCAGACCGGCACGGCGCGCGACCTGGCCGCGGTCGGGCTCTCCGAACCCGACTACGAGGTGCTGAGCACCTTGTCGGAGCGGACCGGCCACACCAGCAGCCTGGGGGAACAGGCCGACAAGATGGGCTGGTCACGCAGCCGGCTGTCCCGGCACGCCACCCGGATGGAGTCGCGCGGTCTCGTGAGGCGCACACCCGACCCGGCCGACGGCAGAGGTTGCTTCCTCGTACTCACCGCGCAAGGGCTGGAGGCACTCGAGGACGCGGCACCGGCCCACGTTCGGTCGGTGCGACGCCACTTCATCGACCGCCTCGCCCCGGACCACCTCATCGCCATCGAACAGATCGCCCGGAGACTGGAAGAACCCCAAGTCGGCGACGATCGACCACCCCAGTGACGCCCGCCGCATGCTGGACGATCGCCGCGATCCCCGGGATCGTGCAGAGCCGAGCCGCCGCCGGTAAACGCGTACACCTGGTCGACATGTACCGCGCCCTGACGCTCAGCGACCTGGCCGACGGGGTGCACCGAACGCCACGGGCTACCGCAAGATGAGCCGACGCCACGCGCCCGCCGACGGGTGACTGCCGCGTCGCGTACACGGTCAACGCCGGGAACAGTGGTCTCACCGCGCCGATCTCGGTGACCAACACGAGCAGCACACCGGTCAACGGTGGGCCCTGGCGTTCACGCTGCCGGGCGGGCAGACCATCACCAACGGCTGGAACGCCACCTACTCCCCATCCAGCGGAGCGGTGACCGCCCGCAACGTCTCCTACAACGCGACGATCGCGCCGAACACCTCGGTCGACATCGGCTTCCAGGCCACCCACACCGGCAATGCCGGCCGACCGTCCGCACTCACCCTCAACGGCACCGCCCGCACGGTCGCCTGACGTTTCGGTCGCGGTGCCGGGCCCCACGGGCCCGGCACCGCGCTCGGACCCAGCTGCCCGTACCCGGGGTGGTGGCGACCGGACGGCCAACCGTCGAGGCGTGACGGTGCTATGTTCGATCGTCATCGATACCGTTCGTCGGCCGCTTCTTTCGACAAGAGCGTCGACACGTCAGCGACGGGGAGATCATGACGAGCCAGAACCCAACACGACGTGCGATCTGGTCCCGCGTCATTCCCACAGCCATCGCGCTCTGCTCGCTGGTCGCGTCCACGACGACCGGGCCGGCAACCCGCGCCGAGGCCGCGGCCCCTGGCACCGATCCCGCCAATCCGGTGGTCACCTGGGATCTCCATGCCCAGACGGCGATCTGGGACGTCGCGGCTCAGCAGCCGAACGAACAGGTGCGGAGCTTCGCGATGGTGAACGGGGCTGTCTACGACGCGTTGAACGCGATCGCCGGCACCCCCTACCAGCCGTACCTGACCGCACCGCCGTCGAGGGGGACCGAGTCGGCGGACGCTGCCGTCGCCGCCGCCGCCACGACGTACTCGCCGCCCTCTTCCCCGCTCAGCAGGAACGGCTCCGCGCACAGTACGACGCGGCTCTCGCCGTCATTCCCAACGGGCGGTCGAAGCAGGACGGCATCGTGATCGGAGCACGAGCCGCGGCCGCGATGGTCACGGCGCGGCAGGACGACGGCGCGTTCGGGGACCAGCGGTGGAAAGACGGGACACGACCCGGCCAGTGGCGACCGACGCCGCCGCTCTTCCTGTCCCAGGGCGCATGGACCGGCCACATGCGGCCGTTCCTCATCCCTCGTGCGTCGACGTTCCGCACACCCCCGCCGCCACGACTGAGCAGCAGCGCATACGCCCGCGACCTCAATGAGGTGAAGGAGGTCGGCTCCACGACGAGCACGGTGCGCACCCAGGACCAGACGGAGGCCGCGATCTGGTGGCACGACCGGCGCTCCGCCTCCTGGGAGATCAAGCGACAACTCGCCACCACCCAACGACTGGACGCCCTGCAGACCGCGCGATTCTTCGCGATGACCGACCTCATCGTGGCCGACTCGGGAGTAGCTTGCTTCAGCCAGAAGGACCTCTGGAGCTACTGGCGTCCGGTCACGGGGATCCAACTGGCCGACACGGACGGCAACCCAAGGACGGCGGCCGAGCCAGGCTGGCAGTCGCTGCTCGTCACGCCCCCCTTCCCCGAATATCCCTCCGGCCACGCCTGCGGCACCGGCGCGCGCATGTCGTTGTACCGGTACTTCTTCGGCCGAGACGACATCGCGTTCAGCGGTTCCAGCGTCGACTCCGGCACGACCAGGCACTTCACCAGCTTCTCCCAGGCGCTCAACGAGCTGATCGGCGCACGTGTCTGGGGCGGCGTCCACTTCCGCACCGCTGATGTCGAGGGGGCGCATCTGGGTGAGGAGGTCTACCGCTACGCGGTCCGGCACTACTTCCGCCCCCTGATGTAAAGGGGGCTTACGAGACCTGACCATCGTCACCGGCGGCACCTCGGCCAGCCCTTGCCGAGCTGAGCGGTCACTGCTGCACGGCGCGGTAGAGCCGGCTCACGGTCTCGGCCACGCAGACCGGCTTGCCGCCGCTGTCGCTTTCCACGGTGGCCGTCACGACCAGTTGCACACCGCCGCTCACCGGCGACACGTCGGCGATGGTGGCGGTGGCGCGGACGGCCGCGCCGACCCGGAGCGGCGCGGGGAACCGCACCCGGTTCAGCCCGTAGTTGACCCCCATCGCCACCCCCTCGACCCGGTAGAGCCCGCCCGCCAACGCCGGCAACAGCGACAGGGTGAGGTACCCGTGCGCGATCGTCCCGCCGAACGGCCCCGCCGCGGCTCGGACCGGGTCGAGGTGGATCCACTGGTGGTCGTCGGTGGCGTCGGCGAAGAGGTCGACGCGGCTCTGCTCGATGCGCTGCCACGGACCGGGCCCGAGGCTCTCACCGGTGGCGGCGGCCAACTCCTCGAACGAGGTGAACACTCTCATGCCAGGTCTCCCTACAGCTTCTAGAAGGCGTTGACGCCGGTGAGCGCACGTCCGATGAGGAGTTGCTGAATCTGACTGGTGCCCTCGTAGAGCGTGGCCACCCGCGCGTCGCGAAGATACTTACCGACCGGATACTCGTCGATGTAGCCGTACCCACCGAACACCTGGACCGCGTTGTTGGCCGCGCGGACGGCGGCCTCGCTGGCGAAGAGCTTGGCCATCGACGCCTCGGTGGCGAACGGCTGGTCGCGGTCGATCAGGTCGGCCACCTGCCACACCAGCAGCCGGGCGGCGGCGGTGTCCACAGCGATGGCGGCGAGCAGTTGCTGGACGAGTTGGTGCCCGGCGATCGGCTTTCCGAACTGGGTGCGCTGTCCGGCGTAACCGACCGCCGCGTCGAGGCAGCCCTGGGCGATGCCGACACAGCCGGCGGCCACCGACATCCGCCCCTTGGCGAGGGTGGCCAGGGCCAGTCGGAACCCGGCGCCCTCGGCACCGAGGCGGGCCGTGTCGGGCACGCGTACCTCGTCGAAGCCCAGCTCGCCGGTGGCCTGACCGCGTAGGCCGAGCTTGCCGTGGATCTCCCGTCGGGTCAGCCCCGGGCTGTCGGTGGGCACCAGGAACGCGGTGATTCCCCGGTGCCCGGGGCCGCCGGTGCGGGCGAAGACCAGCGCGACGTCGGCGGTGGTGCCGTTGGTGATGAACATCTTCGTGCCGGTGAGCAGCCAGTCGGTGCCGTCGCGGACCGCACGGGTCCGCAGTGCTGCCGCGTCCGAGCCGCTGTCCGGCTCGGTCAGCGCGAAGCAGCCGAGTGCGGTGCCGGCGCAGAGCTTCGGCAGCCACTCGGCCCGCTGTTCCGCACTTCCGTGCGCGGCGATCGACTTGGCGACCAGGCCGAGGGAGACCGAGACGATGCCCCGCACCGCGGAGTCGCCCCGGCCCAGCTCTTCCAGGACCAGGCAGTACGCGAGGTGGTCGCCGCCGGAACCGCCGTCGGCCTCAGCGATGGTCAGCCCCAGGAAGCCCAGGTCACCAAGCATGCCGACGATGGCGGGGTCGACCGATTCGCGGCGATCCCAGGCGGCCGCGTGCGGCAGCAGCTCGCGGTCGGCGAACTCGGCGGCCACCTGGCGGACCGCCGCCTGCTCGGCGGAGAGGGTGAGGTCCATGACGCTCAAACTAGCGGTGATAGTTAAACGCGTCCAGACCGGACGATCACCGGTCGGAACCCAGACCGGCGTGCCGGTCGGCGGTGAACGCGCGCGCCAGCTCGGTCCGCGACCGGATGCCCAGCCGGTGGAACACGTTGCGCAGGTGGTGGTCGACGGTACGGGTGGAGAGGAACATCCGGGCGGCGATCTCCCGGTTGGTGGCGCCCTCGGCGACCAGCTCCGCGATCCGCAGCTGCTGACCGGTCAACAACCGCGCCGCGGGCAGGTCCGGCGGGCCGATCGACTCCCCAGCCGCCCGCAGCTCCGTGGTGGCCTGCTCGGCCCATCGCTCCACCCCGAGCAGGCTGAACATCTCGCGGGCCTGGTGCAGGTGCGTGCGTGCGTCGCGAGGACGTCGACTGCGGCGCAACTCCTGACCGAAGAGCAGTTCGGTGCGCGCCCGCTCGAACGTGCCGGCCTCCGTCGGGTGCAGGCGCAGCGCCGCCTGGAAGTCCCGTTCCGCCTCGGCGCCGCCACGGGGGGCGAGCAGCGCGTGGCACCGCGCGGAGAGGGCCCGGCGCAGCGGGCTCGCGGTGCTGCTGGCCCACCTGTCGAACGCGGCGAGCGCGGCCGTCGCCGCCGGTCGGTGCGCCAGGTGCGCCGCCGCCTCCACCAGGTACGGGGTGGCCATCACCTGCACGAGGACCTGACCGCGACCCGTGCCGATCCGGGCCAGCGACGCCAGCCGGTCCGCGGCCTCGGCGTGCCGGCCGTCGACCAGGTCGAGCACCGCCAGGGCCCACGCGGCGAACGCGTGCGGGCGGCTGCCCGGCGTCGGCGACTCGCCGATCTCGCGGATCCGCCGCAGGCTGGTGGCCCGGTCCGCCCGGATCGCGGCGAGGACGGCGAGCATGCCCAGATGGACGTTGGCGCAGTTGACCTGACCGGTGGCCCGGGCGACGCGCAGCCCGTCGCGGGAGGTCTCCGCCGCCGCCTCGTGTCGACCCAGCCAGTACTCGGCGACCGCCCGCAGCTCCAACGCCCGCGACAGCATGGACAGCTCGCCCCGTTCCCGGGCCAGCTCGACGGCGCGCTCGGCGAGCCGGTGGGCCGCGCCATCCACGGCCACCAGCAGTCCGGCGGCCGCGGCACAGCTGAGCGCGGTGGGGGTCAACGCCCAACCGGTCAGCCGGCCGCCCAGCACCACGGCGCGGCGCAGCGCGGGTCCGGCTCGTTCGTGGTCACCGCGCAGGGTCGCCGCCACCCCGGCGATCAGACAGCTCATGACCTCGATGGCCGGTGGGTCGTCCGGTCGCCGCAAGGCCAACGCCCGTCGGCCGACCTCGGCGTACCGGTGCTGGTCGCCGGTGAAGCAGACCACCTCGCCGGCCCGCACCAGCCCGGCCATCGCCAGGGCGCGGTCGGTGCCCTGGACCGCCGCGGCGGAGGCCAGCAGCGTGACCGACGCGCTGGACGCGGAGCCGCAGCGCAGCTCCAGCTCACCGCGGAGCAGGTCGGCGCGGCCTCGGACTACCGGGTCGGCGCAGACCGCGCGGAGGCGGTCGAGCAGCAACCGGGCCGCGTCGGGTTGCCCCCCGGCCCAGGCGTAGCGGGCGGCGGTCAGCAGGCGGGCGGCGGCAAGCCTCGGATGGTCGCTCAGCTCGGCGGCCCACCGCAGCGCCACCGAGGCGGCGGCCCAGCCGTCGGATCCGCCGATCGCCGCCTGTTCCAGCTCGGCGGCGAGGGCCGGATCGGCACCCGCCGCGGCGGCGGCGAGGTGCATCGCTCGACGGAGCCGCTGCCCGTCCGCGACCAGCACCTCGGCGAGCAGGCGGTGCGCGGCGCGACGCTCCGCGAGCGGCGCGCTGGCGGCGATCATCGTGCGTACCAGCGGCTGCGGAAAGGTGACGCCGTGTTGCTCGACGCGGACCAGGCCGGCGACCTCCGCCGGGGCGAGCGCCTCGACCTCCGCGCCGGCGGCCGCCGCGGCCCGGATCAGTGTGCCCGGCTCGCCATCCTCGTCGAGCGCGGCGAGCAGGAGCACCCGTCGGGTCTCCGGCGGCAGCCGGTCCAGCCGGGCGCGGTACGCGCGACCCAGCGCCCCGTCCGCCGGCGGCGAGGCGGGCAGCGACTCCTCACCCCGCCACTGCCCCGGGGTGAGCACCTCGGCGAGGTCGACCAGGGCCTGCGGGTTGCCGCCACCGATCGTGGCCAGCGCGGTCAGGGCCGACGCTGCGGGTCGGTCGGGGAGCCGCTCGACATCCTCGCGCTCGATCAACTGGTCGAGCCGGTCGGTGAGGACGGCCGTGCTCTCGCGCTCGGTCAGCGCGCGCAGTCGGTGTGCCGGTATCCCGTCGAGGTTGGCGGTGACGTCCGCGGTGAGCAGAACGGCGAGCGGCAGGTGCCGCAGTCGGCGGGCCACGAACGCCAGCACCTGCGCGGTCTGCGGGTCGCCTCGGTCGATGTCGTCCATGGTGGCGAGCAACGGCCGGGCCCGGGCGGCGGTGGCGAGCAGACCGAGCACCGCCATCGACAGGGTCAGTTGCCGGTCGGCCGGGCAGCTCTCCCCGGCCAGCGCGCGCCGCAGCAGTTGGCGCTGCTCGTTGGGCAGGGCGGCGGCCCGGTCGAGCACCGGGTCGACCAGACGTTGCAGGCCGGCGTACGGCAGGGCTGCCTCCTCGGCGAGCCCGCTGCCGGCGAGCACGGTGCAGCCCTCGGCGTGCCGGTGGGCGTAGCCGACCAGCGCGGTCCGGCCCGATCCGGGCTCTCCGCGCACCAGCAGGGCACCGCCGGCGTTGGTCATGCCGTCGAGCAGGCTCCGGACAGCCCGGCACTCGTCGTCCCGGCCACGCAGCACGGTTAGTTGCACTCTTGATGCAGTAACCATGCCTGCCAGTGTTACCCATCGGAAACCGAATGGAAAGAGGGGGCGATATCGGGCCGGGCCGGAATCAGTCGGGCGCGACCTCGGCGAGCAGTGCGCCCACGGTCCGGGACATCACCGCGCGGGCCTGGTCCACGCCCAGACCGAGCCCGTAGCGCAACATCGACCAGGCCTGCCACGTGCTCGCCGCCACCAGGGCGTGGAGCAACTGCTCCCGGCCCGACCCGGCCTCGGCCAGCTCGACGGCGAAGAGCTCCTCGACCTCGTCGCGGACCCGTTCGATGTGCTTGAGTCGGTTGCGGTGCAGCTGCTCGGAGACCGGCTCCCGCATCTGGGCGGCCCGGGCCGACGGCGCGATGAGCTGGAGCAGCCGGGCCCGCTGCCGGCAGTACGCGTCGACCCGCTTCGTCAAGGGCAGCCCGGTCGAGATCGGCCGGTAGGCGGCGTCCTGCTGGCGGAGCACCTCCGCGCCGCTCGCCTCGAAGAGGGTCTCCATGTCCTTGAAGTTGGTCCAGAGGGTGCGCAGCGAGATGCCGGCCCGTTCGGCGATGCGTTCCCCGGTGGGGCGGAGGTCACCCTCGGAGATGAGCGCGAGGTGCGCCTCGACGATGGCCGCGCGGGTCCGCTCGGCGCGGGCGGTGCGCCCGTCGACCCGGCCCGCCACATCGACCCCGTCCATCCGCCCCCGCCCCCTCACCGCCATGGCGTCCCCCGACGCACCGCCGAGTCTAGACAGGGGTTGATCAGCGATCCCGGACGCTCGGCCGACGTCGTCATCCGGCCCGACCGGTCAGCGAGACGCCACCGTCGCAGACGATGGTCTGCCCGGTGATCCAGCTGGCGTCGTCGGAGGCCAGACCGATCCCGCGACTGGCGCCGGTGACGATGGCGACGCGGTCCACGAGTCGGCCCGAATATGCATTCACGGTGCAGATAGTAGGAGCGTCGATCGGTATCGGTCAACGCCTCGGACGATCGGCCGGCAGGCCGCGCCAGCGGCACGCGCGCAGCCGTCCGACCGGGTGTGGTCACGCGCGACAACACCCGGTCGGACAGTGGGACTACGGGGCCTCAGGAGACGGTCGGCACCCCGTTCGCCGGCGGGGCGGCCGGGGTGGCGGTGTACTCGTTGACCGACCCGTCCGCCTCGTCCGTCTCGTACGCCGGACCGAAGTAGCTCTGCACTCCCCCGCTCACCCGGCTCAACCGCTGGCCGCCGTACCCGGAGTGGTCAGTGGCGGAGAAGCGCAGCGGCACCAGCCCGGGGCCCTGGAATCCGCCCTTCTGCACGGCCTCCAGCACCTTCTCCCGGGTGAGGTCCTTGCCGGCGGCGAGCAGCGTCTGCACGAAGAGGTAGCCGACCGACATGCCGTAGACGGTGTTGCCGTCGAACGGTGCGTCCCCGTTGTGCTCCTTGTTGACCTTCGTGAAGAGCTGGATCCACGGGTTCGCTGTGTCGTTCTGCATCGGCAGGTAGTTGGTGCCGACCATGCCCTCCAGCAGCGGCGCGGCGGCGCCGAGCTGCTTGGCCAGGGTCGGGTGGTCGGCGCCGACGTTGGAGACCAGCCACTGCGGCTTGAAGCCCAGCCGCGCCGCGGTGCCGACGGAGAGCGCGGTGAAGCCGGGCACTGTGGCCAGCACGACGACCTGGCAACCGGCCGCCTTGAACGCGCCGATCTGCGGTGCCACGTTGGTGTTGCTGGTGACGTACGTCTGCTTGACCGCCACGGCCGTGGCGCCGAGCACCTTCTCCACGCCGGCCAGGCTGTCCCGGCCGAAGTCGTCGTCCTGGCCGAGGAAGCAGACCTTCTGCCCGCCCAGGTTCGCCTTCGCGTAGTTGGCGAGGATCTTGCCCTCGACCGTGTAGTCCGGGTTGAACCCGAACGTGCCCGGATACTTGTCCGGCTGGTCCCAGCTGCGGCTGCCGGAGGCGACGAAGAGGTCGGGCACCCGGTTGCTCTTGAGGAAGTCGAGCACACCGGTGTGCGTCGGCGTACCCAGGCCGTTGAGGATGGCGAAGACCTTGTCCTGGAGGACGAGCTGCCGAACCACCTGCTGGGTGTTCGCCGGGTTGTATCCGTCATCCATGATCTTGTAGGTGATCTTCCGGCCGTGCACTCCGCCGTTGGCGTTGACGTAGTCGAAGTACGCCTTCGTCGCCGGGGCGATCTTCGAGTAGCCGGCCGAGGCCGGCCCGGTCAGTGGCATGTGGGTGCCGACGACGATCTCGGTGTCGGTGACACCCGGCACCGACGCCCCGCCGGAGCCGGGTCCGTCGTCGCCGCTACAGCCGGCTGCGGTGATGAGCAGTGCAAGGGTGCTGGCGATCGCGAGCCCGCGACGCGCTTTACGGTGCATGGGAAACACCGACCTTTCTCGGTCCGGTTGTCTGTGGGAACGGTGTGGTGGTGGGGCGCCCGGCCGAGGCCGGACCGAGGACAGCTCAGGAACGCCGGGTCGACCGCCTGGCCAGCAACGCCCGGCCGAGACGCGACAGCAGACCCTGCACACCGCCGGGGGCGGCGATCATGACGACGATCAGGGTGAGTCCGAAGATCGCCAGGGGGAGGTTGCCCTCCAGCCGCTGCGCCACAGCGGGCGAGAGCGTGAGCATCTCGGTCACCGAGTGGGTCAGATCGGGCAGGGCGACCAGCAGGACGGCCCCCCACAGCGCTCCGGTCAGTCGACCCAGGCCACCGATCACCACGGCCATCAGCAGGAACAGCGACAGGGTCAGCGAGAACGCCCCGGGCGAGACGCTCTGCGCGAGGACCGCCAGCAGCGCGCCGCCGAGCCCGGCGGTGGCGGCGCTGACCACGAACGCGAGGACCTGGGTGCGGGCCACGTGGATGCCGGCGAGGCGGGCCGCCACCTCGTCGTCGCGGACCGCCCGGAAGGTACGCCCGTACCGGCTGCGGATCAGGTTCGCCAACAGCAGCAACGCGAGCAGGGTCGCCGCGCCGGTGACCCAGAGCTGCCACCGCTCGTACGGGAAGTACGGGCCGAGCGACAACGGGGGCGGCTCCACCGGCACCGACAGCCCCTGCTCGCCGTTGAACACGCCGTCGAAGGTGACGGCCAGCGCCGGCACCACCACTGCCACCGCGAGGGTGACCCCGGCCAGGTAGGGGCCGCGCAGCCGGGCCGCGGCCACCCCGACCACCGCGCCGACCGCGACAGTGCTGACGATCGCCGCACCCAGCGAGAGCGGCAACAGCCAGCCGCCGGTCATCCCCCGGTCGGCGAACGCGGTCTGGCACAGCGCCACTGTGTACGCCCCGGTGGCCATCAACGCGCCGTGCCCCAGCGACAGTTGACCGTTGAGCCCGGTGAGGACGGTCAGCCCAGCGGTCGCGCAGAGGTAGGCGGCCACTGTGGCGAGCTGGAAGTTGCGGAACGGCTCGACGGAGTAGCTGACCGCCACCAGCAGCAACCCCACGGCCAGCACCACCGCGAGGTGGCGCAGCAGTGTGGAGCCGCGTCGCGGGTCGACCGGTCGGCCGGCCGGGTCGTCGCGCTTGTGTCGCGGCGGCACTGCCGCCCTCGTGGCGCTCACACCCGCCTCGCCGCGACCGGGGCGAACAGCCCACCGGGCCGGACCAGCAGCACCGCCAGCAGCAGGACCAGCACCGCGAGCGGGGTGAGGTCACTGCCGGCGTAGCCGCTCACGTAGGAGAGCAGCAGCCCCACCACCAGACCGCCGACCACCGCCCCCGGTGGACTGTCCAGCCCGCCGACCACCGCCGCGGTGAACGCCGAGACGAACACCAGGTCCATCGCGTGCGGGTGCAGGCCCAGCTCGGTCGGCAGGACCAGCATGGCGGCCAGCGCGCCCACCCCGGAGGCGAGCGCCCAGCCGAGGGTCAGCATCCCACCGACGTTGACCCCGAGCAGCCGGGAGACCTCCGGAGCGAAGGCCGCCGCGCGCATCCGCAGACCCACCGGGGTACGCGCGAACATCCAGGCCAGGCCACTGACCACCACGCCGATCGTGGCGAAGACGAACAGGTCGTACGGGGACAGCACGGCGACCCCGCCCACGGTGAGGGCGGACCGGCTGAACGGGGCCTCGGCGGGGCGGAACTCGCTGCCGTACACCATGCCCAGCACGGCCTGGATCAGCAGCACCAGCCCGAGCGCGACGATCACCGGGTTGAGCGGTGAGGCGTGATCGACGTGCCGCATCACCACCCGGTCCACCAGCGCACCGAGCGCCAGGCCGGCGACGATCGCGACCACGAAGCCCAGCCAGTAGGAACCGGTCGCGGTGCTGACGGTGTAGGCGACGTACGCGGCGGCGACGGCCATCGCCCCCTGGGCGAAGTTGACGACCCGCGCCGCCCGCCAGATAAGCACCAGGGCCAGTGCGAACGCGGCGTACACCGCGCCCCGGGACAGGCCGTCGACGGTGAGGAAGACGAAGCGGTCCAACAGTCCTCCCTCCGGGGGACGAGGTGGTGGTCAGAAACCGAGGTACGCGTGGCGCAGGTCGACGTCGTCGCGCAGTTGCGCCGCCGGGGCGGCGATCACCACCCGACCGAGGGACATCACGACGCCCTGGTCGGCGACGGCGAGCGCGCTGCGCACGTTCTGCTCGACCAGCAGGACGGTCAGGCCGGTGCGGTCGCGCAGTTGGCGGAGCAGCGCCATCGTCCGGGCGACCACCCGTGGCGCCAGGCCGAGCGACGGCTCGTCCAGCAGCAGCAGACGGGGTCGGCCGACCAGGGCCCGACCGAGCGCGAGCATCTGCCGCTCACCGCCGGAGAGCTGGTGACCGAGGTGCCGGCGGCGTCGGGCCAGGGGCTCGAAGAGCTGGTAGACCTCGTCGAGGGCACGGCCCGCGTCGGCCCGGTCGCGTCGCCACAGGCCACCCAGCCGTAGGTTCTCGTCGACGGTCAGCTCGCTGATCACGCCCCGGCCCTCCGGGACGTGCGCCATGCCGCGTCGGACGAGCTGCTCCACCGGCGTACCGCGGAGGTCCTCCCCAGCCAGGAGGACCTGGCCGGCGGCCGGGCGGATCATGCCGGAGAGCGCGCGTAGGAGGGTGGTCTTGCCGGCGCCGTTGGCACCGACGACAGCGGCGATGGTGCCGGCCGGGACGGTGAGGTCGATGGCCCGCAGCACGGGCGCGGCACCGTAACCGGCGACCAACCCCCGTACGACGAGCAGGTCGGTCGCGGTCATGGCGTACCACCTTTCGTTCGCGACTGCGGGGCTCGCAAACCCGGCTCACTCCTCGCGCTCACGGTGAGACCTCTTCCTCGACGGTGGCACCGAGGTACGCGTCGGTGACCGCCGGGTCGTCGCGGATCTCGTCCGGGGTGCCGGCGGCGATGACCCGGCCGAAGTCGAGCACCACGAGCTCTTCGCAGACCGCCATCACCAGGTCCATGTGGTGCTCGACCAGGAGCACGGCACAGGGGTCGGTGTCCCGCCGGGGCAGTTGCCGGACCAGCTCCGCCAGCTCGGCGATGTCGTCCGCGCCGAGGCCACCGGCCGGCTCGTCGAGCAGGAGCAGCCGGGGCCGGGCGGCGAGCGCGCGGGCCAGGGCGACCCGTTGGCGTACGGCGAAGGGCAGGGTGGGCGGCGCGGCCTGGGCGTGCTCGGCGATGCCCAGCTCGTCGAGGATGGCCAGGGCGTCCCCGCGGAGCCGGCGCTCGTCGCGGTCGCTGGACGGCAGCCCGAGCAGCGCCGGGACGAAGCCGGCGCGGGCGGTGTGCGAGGCGCCGGTCATCACGTTCTCCAGCACGCTGAGCCCGGCGAAGAGCCCGGTGCCCTGGAGGGTCCGGGCGATGCCGAGCCGGGTCAGCCGGTGCGGCCGTGGTCGCAGCGGCCGGCCGTCGAGGGTGAGTGAACCAGTCTCCGGTGCGACGAAGCCGCAGATCACGTTGAACAGCGTGGTCTTGCCGGCGCCGTTGGGCCCGATGACGCCCACCACCCGGTTGGGTGGCACCCGCAGGGACACGTCGTCGAGGGCGGTGAGGCCGCCGAAACGGACGCCGATGTGGTGCAGTTCGAGGCCGCGCTCCATCACCCATCCCTCTGTCGTGGCGGGTGTTTATTTACACTCGCAGTGTACGTTTCTCGGGTTTGGCGTCAAGACCTTCAATGCCCCTGTACGCACGTGGACGGGGCGGCCGCCAGCGGCGACCGCCCCGTCGACCGCCGTCAGGCGCTCGGGCAGGTGTTGCGGTACTCCTCGATCTGCGAGCCGCTCGGGCCGGGGCAGAGGAACTGCTCGTAGCGGGTGTCGTCGTCGACGAACCGCTTCAACCAGGCCACCATCTGCCGCGCGGTCGGCGTGTTCGTGGTCTGCGGGAAGAAGTGGCTCGCCCCGTTCAGCTCCAGGTACGCCTTCTCAGCGGACGCCGGGATGCTGTTGTAGAAGGGCACCGAGTGCGACGCGACCGGCGCGACGCTGTCGCTCTCGCCACCGACGATCAGCGTGGGCACCCGCAGTTCGGACCAGCTCTTGTCCAGGTTCCACGGCGCCAGCGGCACCGCGGCCTGCAACGAGGGCCGCGACGAGGCCGCCTCCAGGCTGCCCCCACCACCCATGGAGTGACCGGCCACCGCGAGTCGACTGCTGTCGATCCGGGTGCGCACCGAGCTGCGCTGGGTGAGGTAGTCCAGCGCGGCGAGCAACTGCCGGCCCCGGCTGTCCGGCTGGTCCAGCCGGCTGTTGGTCTCGATACCGATCACCACGAAGCCGTGCGAGGCGATGCGCGGTCCGAGCCAGCTGATGCTCGACCAGGCGGCGGTGTAACCGGGCGAGATGGCGATGGCGCCGAAGGTGCCCTCGCTGGTGCTGGTCGGGTAGTAGATGACGCCGCCGCCGAAGCCGGTGACGCTCAGCGAGGACACGCTCTGCGAGGCCGTCGCGAACGGGCCGCGGCTGGCCTCCAGGATCGCGGTGGTCGGGGCAGGGCCCCGCTCGTACGGGCCGGCGGCCTGGGCGACGCCGGACGATCCGGCCAGGACGCCGCCGGCGGCCAGGACGGCGGCCAGCGCGAACCGGGTGGCACTGGCTGCGACGGAACGGGGACGGGTGGTGGTTGGTGAGGACACGTCGGGCACTCCCTAAAGTCGAGGGATATCGACGTGTGTCAGTTTTGGCCGCTCCTTCGATCCTGGCATCGGCGAAATCACCAGTCCCGGCGCAGGATGCCGCGCTGAGTTGTGTTTCGACCCTCTGACCTGGGGTAGCAGGGCAGGCGCCGGCCCGCCCACGCACCATGGAGAGGTTCATCAGTGGATTCCAGCAAGCCCGCCGAGGCGGTCAAGAACGTCGTGAAGACCGCCTCAGGAAAGATCGCCGACGCCCTCACCCCGGAGGTCCCCGGTGCGCCGGGGAGCGCGCCACCGCCGCTCGAGGAGCCGACGACGCCGCACGACCCGCTGCCGCCGAAGCCGGAACAGGGTGCACCGCAGACGCGCACGCCGACCGGCGCGGAGACCGGCGCGCCGACGATCGCGAACGGTCAGCAGGGGGCCTACCTCACGACCGCGAACGGGGCACGGCTGCGCGACACCGACCACTCGCTCAAGGCCGGCCCGCGCGGCCCGGTGCTCCTGCAGGACCACCACCTACGCGAGAAGATCACGCACTTCGACCACGAGCGCATTCCGGAGCGCGTGGTGCACGCCCGGGGCGCCGGCGCGCACGGTGTGTTCACCGCGTACGGCACCGCCGAGGCGGTCACCCGGGCCGGCTTCCTCAAGAAGGGGCGTGAGACCGAGGTCTTCGTGCGGTTCTCCACGGTGCTCGGTTCGCGGGGTTCGGCCGACACGGTTCGCGACACCCGCGGCTTCGCCACGAAGTTCTACACCGACGAGGGCACCTTCGACCTCGTCGGCAACAACATGCCGGTCTTCTTCATCCAGGACGCGATCAAGTTCCCGGACATCATCCACGCCGGCAAACCGCACCCCGACCGGGAGATCCCGCAGGCGCAGAGCGCCCACGACACCTTCTGGGACTTCGTGTCGCTGCACACCGAGGCGCAGCACCACACCATCTGGAACATGTCCGACCGAGGTATCCCGCGTTCGTACCGGACGATGGAGGGCTTCGGCGTGCACACCTTCCGTCTCGTCAACGAGGCCGGGGAGACGGTGCTGGCCAAGTTCCACTGGAAGCCGAAGCTGGGCGTGCACTCCCTGACCTGGGAGGAGGCCCAGCTGCTCGGCGGCATGGACCCGGACTTCCACCGCCGCGACCTCTACGACGCCATCGAGGCCGGCGCGTACCCCGAGTGGGAGCTGGGCATCCAGGTCTTCCCGGACACTCCCGAGGAGACCTTCGCCGGCATCGACCTGCTGGACCCGACGAAGATCGTGCCGGAGGAACTGGCCGAGGTGCAGCCCATCGGGCGGCTGGTGCTCAACCGGACGCCGACGAACTTCTTCGCCGAGACCGAGCAGGTCGCCTTCCACCTCGGTCACCTGCCCCCGGGCATCGACGTCACCAACGACCCGCTGCTGCAGGGCCGGCTCTTCTCGTACCTCGACACGCAGCTCACCCGGCTGGGCGGGCCCAACTTCACGCAGATCCCGATCAACCGCCCGCACACCGCCGTGAACGACATGCTGCGCGACGGCTTCCACCAGCACGCCGTGCACGCGGGCGTCGCGCCGTACCGACCGAACTCGCTCGACGGCGGTAACCCGTTCCCCGCCGGGGACGCCGAGCACGCCTTCGTCGACGTGCCGGTCACTGTCGCGCAGGCACCGAAGGTGCGCGCCAACCCCGCCTCGTTCGACGACCACTACAGCCAGGTCCGCCTGTTCTGGCTGAGCATGTCGCCGGTGGAGAAGGAGCACATCATCCGGGCGTACACCTTCGAGCTGGGCAAGTGCTACCACCAGGCGATCAAGGAGCGTCAGCTGCGGAGCCTCGCCAACATCGACCCGGTGCTGTGCGAGCAGGTCGCCACCGGCCTGGGCCTGCCCGCACCGCAGCCGACTGTGCCGCTCCCCGACGTCACGCCCAGCCCCGCGCTGTCGCAGGTCGGTCGGGAATGGCCGAGTGACGGCCGCACGGTCGGGATCGTCGTCGACCCCGCCGGCGACCTGGACGGCGTCGACGAGGTCCGCCGGGCCGTCTTCGACGCCGGCATGGTGCCGCTGCTGATCGCCCCGCACGGCGGCATGGTGGGCGACCTGCCCGTGCAGCGCACCTTCGCCACCGGCCGGTCGGTCGAGTTCGACGCGGTCCTGCTGGCCGGAGCGCCGGCACCCGCACCGGACGCCCTGCCCGCCCGCGACGCCAAGGCCGGCACGCCGGCGCCGGCCACCGTGGACCCTCGCGTACTGCTGCTCGTCGAGGAGTGCTGGCGGCACGCCAAGGCGATCGGCGCCTGGGGCGCCGGCGTCACAGTGCTGGAGCAGGCCGGCGTCGCCGGGACCCCGGGCGTCGTGGCGGCCGGCTCGGGCACCGAGGCGCTGACCGCGGTGCAGCAGTTGATGGCCGCCCACCGGGTCTGGGAACGGTTCCCCGCAACTGTCGCCTGACCCGACCACCGACGAGGGCCGTCCTCCGCACCACCGGGAGGACGGCCCTCGTCGGTGTCCTGGCGCTACCGCCTGGTCCACTGCAGATGACTCGTGCCGGCGCCACAGCCACGCTGCTCGATCATCGCGCCGTTCGCGGTGCTCTGGCCGACCGTGCCCAGACACAGTCCGCTGTGCGCGTTGACGAGTTGTCGGGCCTCGTTCAGGGTGAACTGCTGCGCCGGGGTCGTGTTGCAGGTGGTGAGCTGGATCGCCGCCCCGGCGTCGCTGGACGCGCCGAGCACGTCCAGGCAGCGCCCACCCAACTGCACGCTCCCGTCCGACCGGATGGCCCAGAGTTGGTGGGAGGCGCGGTCGTCCCGGCAGTCCCAGATCCGAAGTCGGACCGGGTCGGGTGAGTCCGGAGCGCCGACGTCCAGGCACCGGTTGCTCGCCACCCCGACGAGCCTGTTGCCCGACCGCGCCGGGGGCACGCTCGGTGTTGGTGACACGCGACGGTCCGGCGTGGCGGACGGGGTGGCCCCGCCCGCCGTCAACGCCGGCCGGAAGCCCGCGGTGATCTCCCGGAACGCGTCCGCCCCCGCCGCCGCCCAGGCGGACTCGGGTGTCAGCCAGGCGATGCTGTAACCCTGCCGTTTCGCCGTCGTGAAGGTGCGCTGGCGGGCGTGCATCGCCGTACCCGCCTCGCTGGTGTAGACCCATTCCAGGTCGGCGGCCTTGAGCTGGTAGTTGACAGCGAGCAGCTCGACGCGGTGGTAGTCGCGGTACCGCTCGCCCACCTCCCGGCCGCCCAGTTCGGTCAGCGGGTCGCCGCGCGGCGCGTCGGTCTGACTGACGACGAGCATCCGTTCGCCGTCCGGCTCGTGGAATTCGACCTGCTGACCACGTCGGACGATCTGCCAGTCGCGTGGCGCCGGCACCGAGAAGCCGCTGCTGTCCCGGTAGACCGACCACGAGATCGGCCGGAGCCCGGTGGTCGTCGGTGCGACACCGGCCGTCGACGGCACGCCCGGCAGGGCGGCGTCCACCAGCTCGGCCCCACCGTCGGTCGGTCCCGACGCACGGCGGGTGGCCAGCGGAACCCCGACCGCCAGGCCGGCCACGACCACTGCCGCGAGGCCACCGAGAAGCCAGGCCCGCCGTCGGCGGGCCGGTCCCGCAACGGCACCGACCGCCGCCACGACCGGCGACCGGGGTACGCCGGGCGCGTCGATCGCAGGGGACGTGAGCGCGGTTGGTGCGGGCGCGGCTTGCGCCGGACGCCACGTCACCGCGATAGGCGGTCGCGGTGTGCCGTCCAGCGCCGCCCGGAGCAACTGCTCGGCCGCGTCGGCGTCCATCCGCTCGGCCGGGTCCTTGCGCAGCAGACCGGCCAGCACCGGTGCGAGCGGTCCCGCGCGTCGCGCTGCGGGCGGCGGCTCGGTGACCAGCGCGGTGAGGCTCATCAGACTCGACGGTCGGGCGTACGGCGACTGGCCCTCGACGGCGGCGTACAGGGTCGCGCCGAGCGACCAGAAATCCCCCTCCGGGCCCACTGTGCCCCGCATGGCCCGCTCGGGAGAGACGTACGCGGGTGAGCCGAGCACCACACCGCTGAGGGTGAGGTTCACGTCCTCGACGGCGGTGGCCAGGCCGAAGTCGGTGAGCACGATCCGGTCGTCCGCGCCGACGAGGATGTTTGCCGGTTTGACGTCACGGTGCATGATCCCGGCGCGGTGGGCGGCGCGCAGCGCGCCGAGCACGGCCAGGCCGATCTCGGCCGCCCGCACCGGCGGAATCGGACCGTCGGTGGTGATGGTGTCGTGCAGCGAACGGGACGGCACGTACTCCATCACGATCTGCGGGTCGCCGTCGGCGCTCAACAGCACGTCGAAGACCCGGACGACGTTGACGTGGTCGAGTTGCGCGATTGCCCGGGCCTCTCGAAGTGACCGGATGCGCAATTCCTGTCGCGCCTCATTGGTCAGGCCGGGCGGTGGAACGATTTCCTTGATGGCGACGTCCCGTTGCAGCATTCGGTCGCGGGCTTTCCACACCCGACCCATTCCGCCCTGGCCGATGAGCTCGACGACGTCATACCGATCGGTAACAAGAAGCGGTAACATCTGCGACACCCGGAGAGGCTACCTGGCACGCCGTCGAACAATTTCCGGCAGTCGAAGCGAAGCACCGTATGTGATCCGGCTCATCCCCGTCGGGAACGTCCTTTGTGGATCTGAAAACGGTGTGGGCGCACCCTTGAGCCACCAGGAATTGGCTATTTGTTCACGGCGGTCCACGTAGCGGTAACGCCGTCGTTGCCCTGGTACCGGTCGACCGTACCGCCAACCGTGCTCGCGCCATCGTGCTTGACACTCGACGTCAAGCGCTTGACGATGGGTGTCAAGCAGCGAAGGAGGCAGCATGTCGCCAACCCACGAGGAACTGACCGAGCACCTCATCCGGTTGATCGACATCCGCCTGCTCGACCCTCTCGAAATCCTGGTCGACGGCCACCACGCCATCGACCCGCTGCGCGCCGTCATCCGGGAGCGGACCCGATCCTGGGCCACCACAATCGTCAGCGGCGACGACCGGGCCGCCGTCAGCGTGATCATGCGGGCGATCTCCACCCTCTACCCGGGGGACGGACCGTTCGACCCACCCAACGACTGGTGGCGCAGCCCTTTCGGCCAGGCCGTCGCGCGACGGGTCGGCCACCCGACCGCCGAATCCGTGTCGTACGCGGTTGCCGGCGCCATGCTCGGCATCACCCGCCAGGGCGTCCACGACCTGGTCTCCCGCGACAAGCTCGCCCGCCACCCCGAAGGCGGCGTGCGCTCCGCATCCGTTCGGGACCGACTGCTCAAGGAAGGAAACCGACGTGTCTGAGACCATTATCGACTCCGGGACCGTGCCCATCGCGATCCGCGACTTCGGCGGACCCGGACAACCGCTGCTGCTCCTTCACGGCGCTGGCGGCAACCTCGCCCAGATGACCACCCTCGCCGAGCACCTGCGCCCGACCCACCGGGTGGTCACCGTCGACCTGCGCGGTCACGGCCGGTCCGGAGACGGCCCGTGGCGCTGGGACGACGTACTGGCCGACCTGGCCGCCGTCACCGACCACCTCGGCCTCACCTCCCCAGTGGTGGTCGGCGTCTCCCTCGGCGGCATGCTCGCCACCCTCTGGGCGCAACGTCACCCGGAGTGCCCCGGTGCCGTCAGCTTCGACGGCAATCCGCCGTTGAACCGTCCGGACCAGCTCGCCGGGCTGGATCTGGAGCAGGCCGAGACCGAGCTAGCCAAGCTGCGGGCCGTATTCGACGGGATGGCCGCGATGCTGGCCGAGCCGCTCACCGCCGAACAGGTGGCCGCCATGCTGGCGGGGCAGCGGGCCATGGCCCAGCGCTACGGCGCCGCACCCGAAGACTGGGTGGCGGCCTTCGAACGCAACCTCATGCCCGGCGACGACGGCCGCAGCCGGCTGCGGCCCGACCCGGACCTCACCCGGCAGCTCCGGGACGCCATGAACTCCCTCGACCTGATGCCCGCCTACCGCGACGTCCGCTGCCCGCTGCTGCTCGTCCTCGCCACCGAGGACCTGCCCGAACAACAGCCGTTCCACAGCCTGTACGAGTCGTATCGCAGGGTCACCGCCGAGCGGCTTGCCGCTGTGGACAACCCGTCTCTGCGGGTGTGGCACCTCGCCGACGCCAGCCACGCGATGGTCGCCGAACGCCCACAGGAGCTCGCCACTCTCATCACCGACTTCCTCAGCCCTCACCATTGAAGGCGACCCGCAGGAGCCCGCCTCCTGGCGAAGGTCGGACCTGCCTGAGGTCATGAGGGCCCTGGGTGGCACCCGCACCAGTCGCGGCGGATTCAGCCGACGTCGGCCAACCGGGGCAGCACCTCGTCGCCGAGCCGCTGGGCGAACTCGACCGGGTGCCGATCCGGCGTCACCTGCACCTCGCTCACACCGAGCGTGGCGTACCCGGACACCTCGGCGAGGAACGCGTCGGTGTCGTCCAGCGGCGCCTGGGAGGCGACCACGGTCTTCTCGATGGTGTCGTAGTCGCGCCCCTCGGCGGCGCAGTGCCCGCGCAGCACATCCAGCTTGCGTGTGACGTCGTCGATGCCGCCGCGGCCGAACAGGTTGCAGGCGTCGGCGTAGCGGGCCACCAGCAGCAGGGTCTTCTTCTCACCGCCGCCACCGATCATGATGGGCGGGTGCGGGCGGCTCAACGGCTGCGGCGAGTTGATGGTCTCGGCGAGCTGGTAGTGCTTTCCATTGAACGGGCCGTCGTCGGCACTCCACATCTGGAGGCAGATGCGCAGCGTCTCCTCCAACCGCTCGAACCGCTCGGCCACCGGGACGACCGGCACACCCAACCCGAGCTGCTCCCGCTCGTACCAGGAGGCGCCGATGCCGAGGCGGGCCCGGCCGCCGGAGAGCACGTCGAGGGTCGTGACGGTCTTGGCGAGCAACCCCGGATAGCGGTACATCACACCGGTGACCAGCACGCCCAGCGTCATCCGCTGAGTCGTCGCCGCGACGTAGCCCAGGGTGGTGTACGCCTCCAGCATCGGCTCCTCGGCCGCGAACACCGCGTCCATCTGGAAGAAGTGGTCCATCACCGTGAACGACGCGACGCCGGCCTGCTCGGCGATGCTCGCCGTCTGCGCCAGGGTCGGTGCGATCGCGGCCGGGTCGGCCGGGGTCGAGTAGTTCCAGTAGTGCAGCCCGAGCTTCATGTTCGGCACCTCCGAATCGAGCCTAGTGGACCTCCACGCCACCTTTGGGTGCGTACCGGTGAAGTCGCCCCGGCCACCAGATCCAGCGGTCGAGGTCGATCGTCAACGCGGTCACCAGGATCGAGCGAACCACGATGGTGTCCAGCAGGATGCCAAGGGCGACGGCGAAGCCCAGCTCGACGAACTGAGTCAGCGGCAGGACCGTCAGCACCGCGAACGTACCGGCCAGCACAATCCCTGCTGAGGTGATCACCCCACCGGTCGCCGTGAGACCGATGAGCGTTGCACGTCGGGTGCCGTGCCGGACGGTCTCCTCGCGTACACGGGTCATCAGGAAGATGTTGTAGTCGATGCCTAGGGACACCAGGAACACGAACACGAACAGGGGGAACGAGCTGTCCGTGCCCGCGAAACCGAAGACGTGCCGGAAAATCAGTGCGCTGACGCCGAGCGCCGCACCGAAGGACAGCACCACTGTCGCGGTGAGCACCAGCGGGGCGATCAACGACCTGAGCAGGGCCACCAGGATGAGGAAGATCAGCGCGCAGACGATCGGCACGATGACCCTGCGGTCGTGCTGCGCCGCCCGTTGCCCGTCGAGTTTCACGGCGGTGTCCCCGCCGACCTGGGCTCGCGCGTTTGGGATCTGCCGCAACGCGATCCGGACCCGGTCGACGGTGGCGTACGCGGCCGCACTGTCCGCCGGATCGGTCAGCGTGCCCTCCAGGTAGGCGTGCTCGCCGTTGAGGACGGGTTCGGTCACCGTGGTGGCCTGGACGCCGGGTGTCCCGGCCAGGGCCGCGCGGACCCCCGGCCCCGCCGCCCGGTCGCTGACCACGACGAGCGGGCTTCCCGCCCCCGCGGGGAAGTGTCGACCGAGCACCTCTGCCCCGACGAAGGAGTCCTGCGCGCCCCGAAACGACTCTGCACCGGACAGTCCGGTCGCGTCCAGCCGCAGCACACCGGTCGACAGTGCCGCCAGCACCAGCGCAGTCAGCGCCCAGGTCAACCGAGGCCGCCGGGCGACAAGGGCACCGAGTCGGACCCACAGCCGAGGAGCCGCCGCGTCCCGGCCGTTCAGCGCAGGGACCACCGGCCAGAACACCCAGCGTCCCATGGTCACCAGCAGTGCCGGGAAGAGGGTCAACATCACCGCGAGGCCCACCACGATCCCGATCGCGAAGACCGGGCCGAGCGCACGGGTGGCGCCCGTGTCGGCGAGGAGCAGACACAGCATCCCGGCTGCGACGGTCAGGGCACTGGCAGTCACCGCTGGCGCTGAGCGACGGAGGGCGACTCTCATCGCCGCGTGTCGATCTCCATGTCGATGCAACTCCTCCCGGTACCGGGCAATGAGCAGCAACGCGTAGTCCGTGCTCGCGCCGAACACCAGGATGGTGAGGATCGCGGCGCCGTCCGCGGTCACTGTGAGGTCGGCGTGCCGCGCCAGCAGGTAGACGACCGCCTGGGCACAGGTCAGGGCGACCCCGGCGGCGCCTACCGGAATCAGCCACAGCACCGGGCTGCGGTACGTGACCAGCAGGATCACGACCACTACAGCGAGCGTCGCCAGCAACAGGGTGGTGTCGAGACCCGCGATGGCTCGGCGCTGATCGGCGGCGGCTCCCGCTGGCCCGGTGACGTACACGGCGAGCCCGTCGCGCTCGTGCTGTGCGACCTCCCCGATTGAGTCGACCGCGTCGCGCGCGTCAGCCGTCGGCTCCAGCGGGATCGTGATCTGGGCCGCCCGCCCGTCGCTCGAGAGCACTGGCCCGATGATCTGGCCGGCGAGGTCGGTGCGCTGGGCGAAGGCACGCGCGTCACTGTCGGCCCCGTTGCGATCGGCGGCGGTGAGTCCGGCGGCCCGCTCGTAGACGACGATCGCCGGCCGGCTGGCCGTGGCGACGAACGACCGTTGCCGGTCCAGGACGTGGGTCGACTCGGCACTCGCCGGGAGGGACGCGCCGCGGTCGTCGCGCTGGACGTCCCCCAGCCGCCCAGCGAACACCGTTGCCACCACCACCAGGCCCAACCAGACGCACACGACGACGAACGCGCTGCGCCGGCCAGTCAACAGGGCGGCAAGCGACCGCCTGCGCCCGACCTCTCCCTGCCCCGTCACACCCGCTCCTTCATCGGGGCGAGCGGGGCGGGCCGTCCGCCGCTGAGAGCCCGCAGGCGGCTCATCGGACGCGGGAACCACCAGATCGTGCGGCCCAGCAGGGTGACCAGTGCCGGAGTCAGCACACCTCGGACGAGGGTGGCATCGATGACGACGCCAGCAGCGAGTGCGGTGGCGAACACCTTCACGTCGGTGACGGGAATACCGGCGAGCGCGGTGAAGGCCAGGAAGAGGATCAACGCGGCAGAGGTGACCAACCTTCCGGTCCGGCTGATGCCGGTCACCACCGAGGCCACTACGGTGTCGCGCTCCCCCGCCGCGTTCAGCCGCAGGTGGGTCTCCCGGATCCGGTGCAGGATGAACACCTCGTAGTCCATCGACAGCCCGAACAGAAAGGCGAACACCGCCATAGGTATCCAGATGGTGACCGCCCCGATGGCCGGGGTGTCGAAGAGCAACTCACTGCCGTGCCCCTGCTGCCAGACGAACACCACCACTCCGTACGCGGCGGCGGTGGACAGGGCGTTGAGGACCACTGCCTTCAGCGGAAGAACGACCGAGCGCAGTGCCCGCGCCAGCACGACGAAGGTGACCGCGGCGACGAGGAGCAGGACCAGCACCAGCGACCCGTAGACCGCGTCGACGAAGTCGACGTCGGTCGCGGGTGCGCCGCCGGCGAGCACGCCGGGGGTCGCGCGGGCGGTGTCGAGGATGCCGGTGATCGCCGCCCGACCCTGCTCGGCGGACGGGTCGGCAGCCGTCCAGACGTCGATGATCCGCGTGTCGCCCTGCGCCCACTGGTCCGGAGCGACGCTGCCCGTGACTCCGTCGAGTTGCCGCAGTTCGCCGGTGAGCGACGGCAGCGACCCGGCGGGTGCGAGCACCTCGATCGGGCGGGCGATGCCCTCGCCGAAGCCCGCGTCGACGATCCGGGCGAATGCCTGCGCGGGTGCCCCGCCCTGAGCGAGGGTCGCCGTCGCTGGTTGACCCAACCGCAGCGCGAGCGCAGGAGCTGCCAGTGCCAGCAGGACGAACCCGCTGACCAGCACGGACGCCACCGGACGCCGCGTGGTGAAATGAGCGATCCGGGTCCAGGCCCGGCTGTCCACCCGGTGCGGGCGTCGCGGACGATCCAGGCGGTCGCCCCAGGAGTACAGCACCACGGGCAGCAGGGTGAGCGCGACCGCAACGCTGACCAGCGGGATGAGCATCCCGGCGTAGCCGACACTGCGGAGGAATGGCACGGGCAGCACCACCAGCGCGGCCAGTGAGATGGCGACCGTCGCCCCACTGAGCGCGACCGCCCGACCCGCGCCCGCCATCGCCCGGACAATCGCCGTGTGCCGGGCGGATGCGCCGGTTTCGGCGTCCGGATCGTCGCGCTCCTCCCGCCAGCGGGTGACCACGAGCAGCGCGTAGTCGATGGCGACGCCCAGCCCGATCAGCGCCACGAGAAACTGCGCGATGAACGAAACGTCGGTGAGCGCGGTGACGCCGCGTACCAGCAAAAACGTCGTCGGAATGGCGACGGCGGCCATCATCAGGGGCACCACGGCCAGCCCGCTGGCAAAGACAACCGTCAGCACGATCAGGGCACCTGCAGCACCGAGGAGGGTCTCGTAGATCGGTCCGCGCTGGGCGCCGCTGTTGCGCCCGGAGAGCACCGGCTGGCCGGTCAGTTCGACCGGTGCGCCGAGGATCCGGGCCTGATCCACGGCGGCGGTGATCCCGGGCAGCCACCTTTCGTAGGGTGCGTTCGACGGAGTCGCCGGTGGATACAGCAGTGCGATGGTGGTACGCCCATCCGCGGAGACCAACGACTCGTCGCCGGTGCCCCGATAGAAGGCGCTCCGGCCGCCCGGCGGGGTCACCCGCGTCACCAACGCCGACCACTGCTCACGGACGTTGGCACTGGTGACGCTCTCACCCTTGGGCACCGTGACGACGAGCAGCAGCGGGGCGTTGCGCCCGCCGGTCTGACCGAAACGCTGCGCAAGGGCGTCGTTCGCCTCCTGCCCCGGCCGGTCCGGCAGGCGGGTCTCGTAGCTGAGCCGGTCGATCGTGCCACCCGCCAGCGCGCCCCCGGCCAGTGCGAGCGCCGCCCACACCAGAATTACCGGCAGCCGATGGGCGAGCACCCACCGTGTCATCCGCTCCATGGCGGCGTCCTCCCGATCGTCACGGGCGCCAGGGCGCTGAGGACCCGGATCACCCGTCGTTTCGCAGCAGACGATGCCGGCTACCCGTGGTCGGTGTCGTCAGGCCGGCGATGGTGATCGAGCTACCGCAGGAGGTGCACGACTAGGCGAACTACATCCTCTGCGGTAGTACCGACTGCCGCGTCAGGGTGACGTGCCCCACGGGCGACTCGTCTATCGTTCCCGGCATGGTCGGCGCGGGTATGCGGAGGACGTTGTGGTTGGTCGCTGAGCCCATCGGCCTCACCGTCCTGGTGATCGTCGGCGCCCGGACCGCGCCGCCTGGTCGCGAGGTGCTCGACGTCACCGGCTTTCTGCTGCTGACCTTCCCGGCCCTGGCGACCGCGGCACGCCGGCAGGTGCCGGTGCCGGTGCTCGCGCTGACCGCAGCTGCCCTGGTGGCGTACCAGATCAGGGGTTATCCGGGCGTCACCCCGGCGCTGCCGGTCCTGCTCGCCCTGTACGCGACGGTGACCGCGGAGCACCGCAGGGCTGCCGGGGTCGCCATCGGCCTCATCCTGGTCGGCGGTTTCGCCGGGGAGGTGGTGGCGTCCGGCGATGCCGGGCCGCCCGCCGACTCGTTCCAGCGCTGGTTCCTGCTCATCGGTTGGATGGTCGCGATCAGCGTCGCGGCGGAACTTTCCCGCCAGCGCCGCTGCTACCTCGAGCAGGTCGAGCAACGCGCCGTCGACGCGGAGCGCACCCGCGAAGAGGCCGCCCGGCGCCGCGCCGACGAGGAGCGGCTGCGTATCGCCCGCGAACTGCACGACTCGCTCACCCACTGCATCTCGATCATCAACATCCAGGCGGGGGTCGCCGTGCACCTGGCCCGCAAGCGCGGCGAGGCGGTGCCCGACGCGATGGTCGCCGTCCAGGAGGCGAGCCGCGAGGCGATGCGGGAGTTGCGCGCCACACTGGAGGTGCTGCGGGCCGAGAGTCCGGCGGGCGAAGCGCGCCTGGATCGGCTGGATGACCTGGTCGACGGCGCCCGCAGGGCTGGCCTGCCGGTGACCCTGACCGTCGGCGGCCAGCCTCGTCCGTTGCCGTCGGCGGTCGACCGCGCCGCGTACCGGATCGTCCAGGAGTCCCTGACCAACATCGCCCGGCACGCGGGCCCGGCGACGGCGTCGGTCGAACTCCGCTACGACGTTGGCGCGCTCGCCGTTCGCGTCGACGACGACGGTGCCGGCGTGACGACCGCCGACCTCGCCCCCGGCATCGGGCTGCTCGGCATGCGGGAACGGGTCGCCGCGCTGGGCGGGTCGTTGGAGACAGGCCCGCGCGACGGGAGCGGCTTCCGGGTAGATGCCACCCTCCCGCTGGACGGTCCGGCATGATCCGGTTGCTGCTCGTCGACGACCAGGCGCTGGTCCGCGCCGGTTTCCGCGCGCTGCTCGATGCCGAAGACGACCTTGAGGTGGTCGCCGAGGGCACCAACGGCCGTGAAGCGGTCGACCTCGCGGGCCGGCACCGCCCCGACGTCGCGCTGATCGACATACAGATGCCGGTCCTCGACGGCATCCAGGCCACCCGGCAGATCGCGGCGGACCCGGCGCTGAGCGGTGTGCACGTCGTCATCCTCACCAACTACGGGCTCGACGAGCACGTCTATGCCGCGCTGCGGGCCGGGGCAGCGGGCTTCCTGGTCAAGGACACTGAGCCGGAGGACCTCCTGCACGGCGTCCGAGTCGCTGCCCGGGGCGACACGCTGCTCTCCCCAGCGATCACGCGCCGGCTCATCAGCGAATACCTGACGCACCCGCCGCCGGGCGCACGCGGGGCGGAGTTGGCGACCCTGACCCGGCGGGAACGCGAGGTGGTCGCGCTCGCCGCCCGTGGCCTGTCCAACGACGAGATCGCCGCACGGATGGTGATCAGCGTCGCCACGGCGAAGACCCACATCAGTCGGGCGATGACCAAGCTGCGGGCCCGTGACCGGGCGCAGCTCGTGGTCCTCGCGTACGAGGCCGGCCTGGTGGTGCCCGGCGGCGGGTGAGGCCGGCGACACCCATTACCGGTTCATGACAATTCGTGGATCTCGTGCGGATATCCGGCTGGCAGCTTCTGGTGAGTGATCCAACAGCTGTCTCGCACCGAGTCCAGGCCCACCGTCGTGGAGTCCGACGCGACGCGCGTCCGATTCCGTCACCGGACCAGGAGCACCCTCGCCGTGGGACGACCACAGCGAGCCGAGTGGGCGGATGCCGCGAAGGGCGTCTGCATCATCCTCGTCGTCCTGTGGCACGTCGTCGTGAAGGACTACCTCCAGATCGACTGGCACGTCGGCGTACCGGTGCCGGGCTTCTGGGGAACGCTCGGTGAGCAGTTCCTTCCGCTGCGGATGCCACTGTTCTTCACCATCTCGGGCGTCTTCGCGGCGAACGCCGCCCAGCGGCCGTGGCGGGTCGTCGCCCGCAGCCGGATCGCCGGGTTCCTCTACCTGTACGCCGTCTGGCTGCTGATCCACACAGTGGTCCTCGCCGCCGCACCGGAACTGCCGACCGACCGTGCCACCTCGGCGCTCGGTCTGCTGGAGCAGTTCACCATCACGCCGTCCAACCTCTGGTACCTGTACGCCCTGGCGCTGTACTTCACGATCGCCAAGGTGACCCGTCGAGTGCCCGGGGCGCTGGTCCTGGTCCCCGCCGCAGTGCTCTCCGCCGTGGCCGCCGCCGGACTGCTCGACACCCCGGGCAACCGCGCCGGCCTCTACCAGAACCTGGTTTTCTTCCTCGCCGGCCTGCACCTGCGGGCGCAGATCCAGCGGTGGGCTGGCACCGCCACCCGCCGCCGACTGTTGCTGACCTCGGGCGCCTACGTCCTGGCGCTCGTCGCGATGGCGGCGGCGGGCGCCCAGCAGTGGTTCGGGGTATGGACGGCGGTCTCCTGCGTGGCAGTGATCTTCGGCATAACCGCCGCTGCCCGGCTGGCCCGGTGGTCGGCGCTCAGTAGGCCGCTGGCTAGGCTCGGCCGCATCACCCTGCCGATCTACGTCGTTCACATGCCGGTCCTGGCCCTGCTGCACCGGCTGTTGCTCGTACCGGTTTCCGGGCTGGGTGGGTCTACTCAGGGCCTGATCGTGCTCGGTTATCCGATTCTGCTGAGCGGGCTGGTGATCGGGCTGAGCCTGGCCATCCACCGCGGGCTGCTGGCGGTGCACGCGGGCTGGCTGTTCGCGCTTCCCGGCCAGCGCCGGGTGGAGGTGGCCGGATGAGCGCCCTCGCCGAAGCCCTTGTCGACCTGGACGCGATCGTCAGCAACGTGCGGACGATCGCGTCGGTCACCGGCACCGGACTGATGGCAGTGGTGAAGGCCGACGGATTCGGCCACGGCGCGGTGCAGGTGGCCCGGTCCGCGCTGCGCGCCGGGGCCTCCTGGCTGGGGGTGACCTCCTCGGCCGAGGCGCTGACCCTCCGCGAGGCGGGTGTGACCGCGCCCACGTTGAGCTGGCTGCACGGCCCGGATGACGACTTCGGTATGTTGATCAAGGGAGACGTCGACGTCGGCGTGTCCACGACGACGCACCTGCACGCCGTCGCCGACGCGGCCCGTCTGCTCGGCGTACCGGCGATGGTGCAGCTCAAGGCGGATACCGGGTTGTCCCGCAACGGGGCCGCCGGGGACGACTGGCCCGAGTTGGTCGGTTGGGCCCGCAAGTACGAACGGGAGGGTGGGATCCGGGTGCGCGGGGTGTGGTCCCACCTCGCCGACGCCGACCTGCCGGGCGCCCCGGCACTCGGCCAGCAGGTGGCGATCTTCGAGGAGGCGCTGCGGACCGCGCGGTCGGCTGGTCTGGACCCCGACCTGGTCCACCTGGCCAACTCGGCGGCCGCGCTCTCCGCCCCACGGACCCGCTTCGACCTCTGCCGGATCGGGATCGCCCTCTACGGCGTGGACCCGTTCGGCGCGAGCGGTCCGGGCGAGTTCGGGCTGCACGCCGCGATGACCCTGCGAACGAGAGTGGTCAACGTCAAGCGGGTGCCGGCCGGCACTGGCGTCTCCTACGGCCCGGAGCACGTGACCGGCGCACCGACCACACTGGCGCTGCTGCCGCTCGGCTACGCCGACGGGCTGCCCCGGGCCACGGGCGGTCGCGCGTCGGTGTGGCTCGCCGGTCGCCGGTGCCCGATCGTCGGGCGCATCGCCATGGACCAGTGCGTGGTCGACGTCGGGGATCTTCCCGTGACGATCGGCGACCCGGTCGTGGTGTTCGGCCCCGGCGAGGGTGACCAGCGCCCTCCGACGGTCGTCGAGTGGGCCCGCTGGGCCGACACCAACCCACACGAGATCTTGACCGGCATCGGGGCCCGGGTGGCCCGCGAGCACCTCCACGGAAGGGCACGGAATTCATGACAACCCGACTGGCAGTGCTGTACGGCGGGCAGAGCGGCGAGCACGACGTGTCCTGCCGCTCGGCGGCGAGCATCCTCGCCCACCTGGACCGTGAGCGGTACCAGGTCACCGAGGTGCTCATCGACCGCGACGGCGGATGGCACGTCGGCGGTCGACCGACGCCCCTTCCTGCGGCGCTGCGGGTCCTGCGCGCCCAGGACGTGGTGTTCCCAGCCCTGCACGGCCCGTACGGGGAGGACGGCATCGTGTCGTCGCTACTGGAATGGCTCGGTGTGCCGTACGTCGGCAACGGCGTCTTCGCCAGCGCCGCCGGCATGGACAAGGGGGTCACCAAGCGGCTCCTCGCGGCGGACGGCCTGCGGGTCAGCCCGGGGGTGACCCTGCGTCCCGGTGAGGCCCTGTCGCCCGAGGACCAGCGTCGGCTGGAACTGCCGGTGTTCGTGAAGCCGGCCCGCGCCGGGTCGAGCCTGGGCGTGGTCAAGGTGGACGACTGGGCGGGGGTTCCCGCCGCGCTGGAGCAGGCCCGCCAGGTCGACCCGAAGGTGCTCATCGAGCAGGGGGCGCGGGGGCGCGAGATCGACGTGGCCGTCCTCCAGCACCCGGACGGCCGGGTGCAGGCCGGCCCGCCGCTGGAGATCCGGGTGACCGGCGCCGGCTTCTTCGACTACGACGCGAAGTACGACGGCGGGGCGATCTTCCAGATTCCCGCCCCGCTCGACGCGGCGACCACAGAGGTGCTTCAGGACCGCGCGATTCGCGCCTTCCAGGCCCTCGACTGCCGTGGGCTGCTGCGGGTCGACTTCTTCCTGCCCACCGAGGGGTCGCCCGAGCCCATCGTGAACGAGGTCAACACGTTCCCCGGCTTCACCGCCGCGTCCCAGTTCCCGCAGATCTGGCAGCAGGCCGGCATCGGCTTCGCCGCCCTGATCGACATCCTGATCGCCGGCGCGCTCGCCGACCAGGACCACGGCCACCCCAGTGGGTTGCCCCGGCCGGCCCGAGCGGTCGACCTGGTGTGAGGCAGTGGGCGGTGCCCGGTCACCTGATCGGGCACGCCCGAGGCCCTCGGGCGCCGTCGGACCCGACGATGGTGACGGTGGTGTTGGTGTTCGCCGCGCTGACCTGCGCCGCGGCGGCGACCGTCGTGCAGATGATCTGGTCGACCGCGTGCGCTGACAACGCCCGCGCGGCGATGTTCGCCCGCACCGTGAGGTCACCCGACTGATCGGCTCCCGCCGTCACCGTGACCGGGTCGAGCCCGGCCGGGACGTCGCTGGTGAATCCCTGCGCGCGTTCGTTCTCCTGCGGTCCGGCCGCGAGCAGCGAGAGCGCGGCGGCGGGCGACGGGTCCGTGTTGACCGAGCGGAGGACCAGCACCAGTTCGCCCTGCCCGAGCAGGTAGAGCCAGGTCCCCTGGGCGGGGCCGCTGATCGACGGGCGACCGGTGATGACCGCGCTGGGTCGTACCCCACAGCCCGCCGCGAGCAGCGTCAGAAGCAGTCCGCCGGCGAGCAGCGCGCGGCCCGTTCGTCGGCCGGTCACCGGGCACCTCCGGTGTCCACCGTCTGGCGGGGCACGCGGAGGGTGAACACCGCACCGCCGTGGGTGCCGTTGCCCGCGACGAGACTCCCCCGTCGCTCGCCGTGGCGGTGCAGGCGCGCGTTCTCCCAGGAGATGGCGAGGCCGAGGCCGCTGCCCTCGGAGCGGGTTCGCGCGGTGTCGGCCTTGTAGAGGCGGTCGAAGACGTGTGGCAACACCTCCGGGTCCAGTCCGGGCCCCCGGTCGGCCACCTCGATGGTGACCCAGTCCGGGTCGGCGCTGAGTCGCACCGACACCGGCTCGGCACCGTGCCGGAAGGCGTTGCCGACCAGGTTGGCGACGATGACGTCCAGTCGGCGGGGATCGAGCCGGGCCACGATGCCGGGTGGCAGTTCCGTTCGGACCCGGTCCAGCCAGCCGCGGATCCGCAGGGTCGCGGTCACCGCCGCGGCCACGTCCACGTCGTCCAGGGCGAGCCGCGCGGTGCCGGAGTCGAACCTGCTGATCTCGATGAGGTCGTTGACCAGTTGGGTGAGGTTCTGCGTCTCCTGGCTGACCAGCCGGGCGGCCCGGCCCGCGTCCCCGGGCAGGTTTTCCGCCTCCTCGTCGAGCACGTCGGTGACCGCCGTCATCGCGGCCAGCGGCGTCCGGAGTTCGTGCGAGACGTCGGCCACGAATCGGCGGGCGTCGGATTCCAACCGCCGCAGCTCGCCGACCTGCCGCTCCAGCGTGCCCGCGGTGTCGTTGAAGGTCCGTGCCACATCGGCCAGTTCGTCGGCGCCCCGGACCGTCAACCGGGTGCTCAGGTCGCCCTCACCGAGGCGGCGCGCCGCCCGGCTGAGGTCGCGGACGGGTCGCAGGACTCCGCGGGCGGACAGCAGGGCCAGCAGGACGGCGAGGACCAGGGACAACCCACCGGTCAGCCACGCCCTGGTGGCGAGCTGGTCGATGCTCTGCTGTTCGGGCACGAGATTGCGCACCGAGTAGACCTCCACTCCGGACGGGCGGAACGTGCCGTCCGCGCGGTCCAACGCCAACTGGGTACCGATGAGCAGCGCGGGCTCTCCGGCGAGTGAGACCCGTTGCCAGGCGATGCGACCGTCACGGACCTTCTGCCGTAGCTCGGGGGTGAGCGGGTCGGCGAGTTCGGAGCCGCCCTGGGCCCGCATGTCCCGGTAGATGACCACCGCGAAGCTCTCCCGGTCGCTGAGGCGCTGGGCCAACAGTTCGAGGTCGTCCTGGGTCGGCGGAAGCTGGGCGATCGGGTAGACCTTGGTGAGCTGGTCGGTCAGCGACATCACCGCGGCGTCCTGCGCCTGTTGGAGGATGACGTTCCGAGCCTGGAAGTAGCTGCCACCGGCCACCGCCACCGTCGTGGTCACGCCCAGCAGCGCGAACGCCAGGACGAGCCGGACCCGTAGACCCGAGACCCACGCGCCGACCCGGCGCCACAGTGTCACAACGGCCCGAACCGGTATCCGAAACCACGCACGGTCTGGATGTAGAGCGGTGCCGACGAATCGGCCTCGATCTTGGCGCGTACCCGCTGGACACACGCGTCCACGAGTCGCGAGTCGCCGAGATAGCCGTGCTCCCAGACGGCCTCCAGCAGCTGCTGGCGGCTGAGCACCTGGCCCGGCGTGTGCGAGAGTTCGAGCAGCAGCCGCAGCTCCGTCGGGGCGAGGCTGATCGGCGTTCCGTCCTTGCTGACCACGAGCGCGGCCCGGTCGATGGTCAACGCGCCGTGCTGTTCCAGGCCGGCCCGGTCGCCGCCGCGCCGCGAGTCGCCACCGGTGCGTCGCAGCACCGCGCGGATGCGTGCCTCCAGTACCCGGGCCTGCACGGGCTTGACCACGTAGTCGTCGGCGCCGGCCTCCAGGCCCGCGACCACGTCCATGTCGTCGTTGCGGGCGGTGAGCATGATGATCGGCAGGTCGCCGAGTTGTCGGATCCGGCGGCAGACCTCGAACCCGTCCATCCCGGGCAGCATGAGATCGAGGACCACGACGTCGGACGGGGTCGCGCGCAGCTGCTCCAACCCCTGCTCACCGGTGCCCACGGCATGCACGGTGTGGCCCTGTCGGGTGAGCGCCAACTGCAGTCCGTCGCGCACCGTCTGGTGGTCTTCGATCAACAGCACCTGGGACATGTCGTCAAGTATCCCATCATGAGATGTTTCGGGTTTCGGTCGATGGCGACGACTCAGGGCTCCGCGGGGAGAGCGGCACCGCGAAATCCGTCGAACGCACCAGGAACACCACAGCTCCCACCAGGAACATCGTCGACGCGGCCGCTGCCACGATGGCGACCAGCAAGCCGCGCTGCACCGACGCGGCCAGACCGGGCACTACCACCACCAGCGCCCAGACCAGCACGACCAGCCCGACTGCCGTCTCGGCCAGCCTGCGCCAGAGGCTGCCGCCGTCCGCACCGCCGGCCGCGTCGCGGTCGCCGGGCCAGGCCGCCAACGCGGCTGCGGCCAGGCAGAACACCGTCACCCCCAGCAGTACGCCACCGAGCACGTCACTGAACCGGTGCCAGCCCGCGATCATCGTGGCGGAGGCGATCACCGCGACACCCGCCGCGCCCGGCACCGCCAGCCACCTTCGGGCCCACCCCGGCAGGACCAGCATGAACGCCAGCAGCAGGGCGGTCGCCGCCGCGACATGGCCGCTGGGGAAGCTGTTGTGGGTGGTGGAACTCTCGATCTGCAGGTCCGGGCGGGGCAGCGCCGACTTCACCGCGCCGGCCACCAGCACCGCGCAGACGACCATGCCCACGCCGACGACCCCGGCGACCAGCCGCCGGCGGAGCACACCCACCAGCAGCACCACGCCGAGCAGGACCGCGATCAGGGTCGGGTCGCCGAAGGTGGCCAGCACACTCTTGGCCGGATCCACCAGCACGGTCTGCTGTTCGTACCCTCCGCCCCGCTCGGCGCGCGGCAGGAGCACCCCGTCCAGCCACTGCCCCGAATCCGTCCGCACGAAGACGGCGCCGGTGAGGGCCAGGGCGAACAGACCGCAGAGCGCCGCCGCGAGCAGCCGAAGCCCCAGTGGCACTACCGCGCGGGCGTGGGGCAGCGGTCGCGCCGGACCGGGCGTCGACCGCCCGACGGAGTACAACGATCCGATGGACATGGCGACCATGCTCGCCCCGGCAGGTCCGTACCCCGTCCTCGAATTGTCTTGGTTCTGTCACAAACACCCCCACCGCTTCCGGAAAAGCGCATGGTCGGCGGTGGGGTTGGGTGGACCTGGACGGCACGGCGGGATTCACATGCTTACATGCAACTATGTTTTACCCAGCCGAGATCAGCCACCACTAGGGTCAGGACGCCGATCGATGTTTTCCGTCGGCGGTGCGAAAAATCCATCCGGAGTGAGTTGGGGAACCGGAAGGTGTTGGCACATGCAGGGAATTCCAGTCGCCAGCCTGGTCATCGGCATCGCATCCTCGCCGGCCGAGCGGCGACATCTGGCCCGGCTGCTCGGTGGCAGTGACGCCTTCCTGATCGTCTCGACCGTCGACCAGGCACGAGAGTTCCTCGGGGTGGTCGAGGCGCCTCCCGCCCCGGCTCCCCCGACCACTGTGGCGCTCGCCGAGGTGGCACCGAGCCCACAGCCACCGCCACCGGACCTGGCCGTCGACTCCGACCGCCGGGTGCTGCGCTGGCGCGACCAGGAGATCGACCTGACCCGGTTGGAGCACGACGTGCTGCTCTGCCTGGTGCACGCGCCCGGTCAGGTCTGGACCTACGAGCGCCTGCACCTTGAGGTCTGGGGCAACCGGCACCTCGGCCGGGGCTCCGACATGCACTCGGTGGTCCGCCGGGTGCGCGGCAAGCTGGCCCGGCTCAACGCCGCGGCGACGATCCACTCGGTGCGCGGCGTCGGCTTCCGGCTCGCCCCCGTCTGAACCCCGGAAGCGGTCCGGCCCGCCTGGTCGGCGACCAGGCGGGCCGGACTTCTTCGGCTACTGCTCAGGTGTCAGCACCTGATGGGCGCCAACCCGAAGTTCTCCACGGTCGGAGTGGCGGTGTCGATCCTGGTCTGACGGGTCTGCGGCTTCCAGCCGTCCTTGGCCACGATCATCGTGAGCGGGTTGTTGCGGCGGTCCACCCAGTAGGCGTACTTGCCCTCGGCATCGGTGGCGAAGGTGTACGACGCCGCCCACGAGTCGACCTGTACGACAGCGCCGGTCAGCGGCGCTGTCGCACCCTGGCAGCTGGTGCCGGTGACCGTACCCATGAGCTTGCCCCAGGTCTTCGGGGGGTTCGCGGTCATGGTCACCGCGACCGGTGCCACCGAGTACGGGGTGTTCTCGGAGATCGCGACCGCGCCGGAGTAGGTGCCCGGCTGGTCCACGTTCGCCGTCAGGCCGACGGTGACAGTGACCTTCGCACCCGGTGCGAGGGTGACCGCCGACTTGTCGATGGTCATCCAGCTGACGTCGGCCGCCGACTCGGAGCATCCCTCGAAGCCCGGGAGCACCTCGCTGTCCGGAGCCGCGTTGAAGCTGCCGGACGAGCCGCCGATCTTGTAGAAGCCGCACGCCGCGCCGCCGCGGTACCGCGCGGTGTTGGAGTTCGGCAGGTTGGACCACGAACCGGCGGCCGGGTCGAAGGCGAAGCCGGCGTTGCTGATGGCTCCACCCTGCGAACCGCCGACGACGAGGAGCTTGCCGCTGGCCACGGCGTACGAGCTGGCCCAGTTGTCGGCCGGCGCGTCGGCGACGGCGGTCCACGTGTTGGCACCCGGGTCGAAGGCGTAGCTGGACTTCTGCGCGACGGAACCGTCGTTGCCGCCGGTGCAGTAGAGGACACCGTCGATCCCGCCGCAGGAGGCGAAGGCCACCGACTTCGGGTAGTTGGCCATCGTCTCCCAGGTGTCACTGGTCGGGTCGTACCGGACGACGCTGTTCGACATCGGTAGGCAGGCCGCCGTCGTGCAGCCTCCGACCGCGTACAGCTTGCCGTCGACGACGGCCTGGCCGGCCGCGGCCCGCGGCGCCGGGTTGTCGGCCAGCTCGGTCCAGGTGTTGGCCCCCGGGTCGTACGACCAGGTGGCGGAGTCCGGGCCTGCGTCGGCCCAGCCACCGCTGACAATGATCTTGCCGTTCACCACGCCCGCGGTCACTGCGTTACGTGCGCCGGGAAGGTCGGCGATCGCCGTCCAGGTCTGCGCGGCCGGGTCGTAGGCGTAGTTCTTGGTGGTGGAGGCCTCACCGTCGCCGCCACCGAGCGAGTACACCTTGCCGTCCAGGTTCACCACCCGGTTGTCCATGATCGTGGCCGGGTAGTTGGCGATGTCGGTCCACGGCGCCGCCTGCGGGCCGGCCGCCGCGGCAGCCGCCTTGGCCTCCTTGCCGGACGCCTTGGCGGCGAACGACGTCGGTACGGTGAGCCGCTGCTCCGGTGCACCGCCGGACCCGAGCACCTGCTGCCGGGTGACAGTGGAGCCGTCCGCCCGCAGGAGCTCGAATCCGTTGTCCCGCTCACCGAACTTGACCTCGACCGGCGCGCCGCCGGTGTTGGTCACCGTGAACGACTTGCTGGTCTTGCCGTTGGGCATCTGGAGCGTCGCGCTCAGCTGCGTCGGGGTCACCGACAGCCGGCCGGCCGCGAGCTGGAAGTTCGCGGTGGTCGCCCAGTCGGCCTCGACGTCGACAGGCTTGGTCTGGCTGACGTAGTTGCCGGCGGTCGCCGTGAACGGGTGCTCGCCGGTCAGCGACGAGTAGATCCAGTAGAAGCCGTCGGCCAGCCCCGGGTCGTCGGGGGTCGCCACGGTGACGGCCTTCTCCGCGGGCCGGTCCTTGCTGGTGACTGTCGCGCCGTTGACGTAGCTGTCGTCGTTCTTGTCGCGGACGTTGCCGACGACCAGACCGCCGTCGAGCGGCACGCAGGTGACCTGGCTGCCGATCAGAACGTTGTCGACCTCCCACCACCACTCGTACGAGGCGTCGTAGTAGTGGAACCGGACCTGCACCTGCGCCTTGCCGGCGGCCTGCGGGATCGGGATCTCGGTCAGCTTCGGTCCCCGGACGTCGGTCTCCTGCCGGAGCACGTTGGTCCAGGTGGCACCGCCATCGATGCTGAGGTCCACGTCGGCGGTGTCGTCGTTGAGTTGGTTGAAGTCCTGGTTGAACCGGATGACCGGGGCCGTGACGCTGGTCAGGTCGACCACCGGGCTGACCAGGGAGGTGTCCTGGCTGGTGCCCGCTCCGTAGGCGTCGCTGTCGATCATCGCGAAGTTGCCGGTGCCGCCGGTCAGGTTGCCCCGGTCGCCGTCGTCGGTGAACTTCCAGACCTGACCGCTGCCCGCGTTGTCCACGACGGTCCAGCCGGCCGGCGTGGTCGTGGCGTCGAAGGTCTCGTACTCACCGTCGGAGCCGGTCGTGTATCCGGGCGCGGTGGTGCAGACGCTGCTGTCCACCGGCACGGCGACGTTGGCGGTCGCGTTGCCCGAGCCGACCACGACCTCCTTGGTGACGGTCTGGTAGCCGGGGTACTGCGACTCGTACTTCAGGGTGTACGTCTGCCCGGACGGCAGCTTGATGCTGTAGCGGCCGTTCGACGGGGTGGTGTAGTCGTAGACACCCGACACGCCCGTCACTGTCACCTTGGCGTACAGCGGCCAGCCGTGGCCGGAGCCGTCGGTGACCGCTCCGGTGACGTTGACACTGGGCACCGCCGTGAGGGCGACGTTGAGCGTCGTGGTGGCGCCCTTGGCGACAGTTGCCGTCTTGGTGGTGCTGCCGTAGCCGAACGCCGCGACGGCGACCTGGTAGTCGCCGGTGGGGAGTTGGGTGGAGAACTTGCCGTCGGCACCGGTGGTCAGCTCACGCGCGGACGGGCCGGTGAGCGTCACTGTCGCGCCGGCGATCGGGGCGCCGGAGGTCGCGTCGGTGACAGTGCCGGTCAGCGTGCCGATGTCGCCGGTCGGGGCGGCGTTGAGCAGCGCGAGGGCGTCCAGTCGCCCTTCGCCGTAGACGTTGTTGTCGGCGGCGGTGCCGCCACACTGGTCGTCGGCCTCGTCGATCGCGGCGCCGTTGAGCAGCGCGCGGGTCGCGTTGACGTCACCAACCAGCGACGGTGCCGCCGAGTACAGCAGCGCGATCGCGCCCGCGAGGTGCGGTGCGGCCATCGAGGTGCCGCTGATGCTGCCGTAGGCGTTGCCCGGGATGCTCGACCGGACGTTCACACCCGGCGCCGAGATGTTGGGCTTGATCTCACCGTTCTGACCGGCGCCGCGGGAGGAGAAACCGGCGACGTTGTTGTTGACGTCGTACGCGCCGGTGGAGTAGTTGCTGACGAGGCTGCCCGGCGAGCCACTGGTCTGGCAGGCCGGTCCGCTGTTGCCGTTGGACCAGGTACCGAAGATCCCGGAAGCGGTCCAGGCGTCCGTCACGTCCTCCATGAACGGCTCGTTGGACGGGTCCCGGGTGCCCCACGAGTTGTTGATGATGTTCGGTCGCTTGCTCGCGTCCGCGTTCTGACCGTTGAGGTCCAGCGGCTCGAGCATCCACTGACCGGATTCGACCAGAGCGGCGTCACTGGGGCAGCAACCGTTCGCCGCGATCCACTTCACCCCGGGGGCGACACCGATCTGGTTCGCGCCGTCGGAGCCGGCCATGGTGCCCATCGTGTGCGTACCGTGGCCGTCGCCGTCGCACGGGGCGGTGGCGCAGGCGCCGGTGGCGTTGGCGGCGTTGAACCAGTTGTAGTTGTGGTCGAACGTCCCGTCACCGTTGTTGCCACGGTAGGAGTTCACCAGCGCCGGGTGGTTGAACTGCACCCCGGTGTCGATGTTCGCGATGGTGATGCCCTCGCCCTTGACGCCGTACTGGGACCAGACGTCGTCGGCGTTGATGTTGGCGATGCCCCACTCCAGGGCGTTCACGGTCTTCTCGTCGGTGCCCTTGGTCGTCTCCGGCACCTTGTACGCGACGGGCGCGTAGAGGCCTTCGACCTCCGAGTGCCCGGCGAACTTCTGGGCCATCGCCAGCGAACCGCTGTTCACCTTGATGGCGTTGGTGGCCCAGAAGGTCTGGTACTTGGTGCCCGAGCTGTCGAGGTCGGCCCGGATCTTGCCCTGGCTCGCGGCGGCGGTCTTGCGCAGCGCGTCCGCCACCGCCGTGCCCCGCTTCGACCAGTCCTTGATCGCGCTGGCCTTGCTCAGGTCCGCCCGGTCCTTGAACCGGATCCAGAAGTCCCCTTCACTCTTGGCCTGGAGCTGCTTGGCGAGCTCCGGTCGGATCTTGTCCCCTGCCGGGGCGCCCGCCCCCATCGCACCGCCCGGCGCGGCCTGCGCGCCCGAGCTGATGGTGGCCAAGCATGTCGCGGCGAGGATCGTCGCCGCGCCGGCGCTCACCAGTGATCTGGCTGCGCGCCGCCATTGTGGACGTCTGAACATCGGTGCTGCCTCCCTCAGAACGACCCAGGGTGTAATGGGCCATGGTGGACCTCCCCATGCACCGCGCGGGTCACGCCGGTTGCCCGAGTGGACACTATGATCGAGAAGAACGGACGATCAAGAACTTGCCGTGAGCAACTTGTCGCTAAGAGTTGCCCTGGCTGGCGGCGCGCTTGCCAATCATTGTCAGGACCGTGACGAGAGTTGGGCAGGGATGCCCATCGATCCCGGGTGGTGCGGTGGCCGAGGACGAGGCAACGGTGAACAGGGGTGATCCGGCCGACGAGCCGTTCCCACTGCTGATCGCGGTGACCCCGTCGCCGGCCGAGCGCATCCGGCTCGCAGAGCTTCTCGACGGCATCGCACCGCTGCTGCTGGTCGCCGACCTCGACGAGCTGCGCCGCCTGATCGCCGCTCCGCAGCAGGTCGCGGCCCCGTCCGAACCGGCGCCGGTCGCCGCCCTGGTGATCGACTCGGCCCGCTCCAGCGCCCGCTGCGGTGAGCGTGAAATCGACCTCACCCGCCTGGAGCACGACCTGCTGACCTGCCTGGTCACCGAGCCGGCCCGGGTCTGGAGCTACGCCGAGCTACACCGGTCGGTCTGGGGTGACGAGGGGCGCGAACGCAAGGCGGACGTGCAGTCGCTGGTCAAGCGGCTGCGCCGCAAGCTGCACGACCTGGGCACCGGGGCGACCATCGATGTCGTCCGCGGGGTGGGGCTGCGGCTGACCGATCACCAGCAGGCGCGGGTCGAACGAGCCTGACAGCCACGTCGCATGAACTGATCACGCCCGGGGTACGCCAGGAAGATCAGCACCGACACAGGCGACGAAGAGCGCTGGTAAGGAGAGTCAGGATGGCATTCCCCAATCCCTCGACCGTGTCCATCGGGCTGAAGAAGGCCGCGCACGTCGGGATCGCGGTGAGTGACCTCGACCGCTCGGTCGCGTTCTACCAGGCCCTGCTCGGCGCGGAACCGGTCGTCCGGGACGAGAGCATGCACGGCGCCGGGTTCGCGCAGTCACAGGGGCTACCGACGACGAAGCTGCGGTACGCCACGTTCAACCTCGACAACCTCGGCATCGACCTGATCCAGTTCCAGGAGCCGGTCGGAGACGCCGCCCAGGTGGCTGCCAACCGGCCGGGCTCGATGCACCTGTGCTTCCACGTCGACGACGTGCGCGCGGTCTACGACCGGATGAACGAGGCCGGGTTCGAGTTCCTCGGGCAGCCGTACACGTTCGCGTCCGGCGAGGTGGAGCCGCCGGCGGCGGTCGGCACCGATGTCGCGTACTTCAACGATCCGGACGGGACGAACCTGGAGATCATCGCGCCGAAGGGTGGCTTCGCCCGCAGCGAGTGAGCCCACGGGTGGCGTGGGGGTCCGGCCGGAGACGGCAGGCCCCCATGCCGATCCCCGGAGGGACAACTGTCAGATCAGCCCGGCCCGGGCCCACAGCAGGCGTCCCGGCCCAGCCACCAGGCCGACGCCCGCCAGGTGGTCGTGCACCCGCGCCGCCGACCAGCGCAGGGTGGCACGCCAGTGCGGGTTGGCGCGGGCGGCGGCATGACCGACCGCCGGCGCAATGCCCACCGCCGAGTACGCGTCGGGGTGGACCAGGCGGTTGGCGATCGTGTAGGCGGCGCGACCGACCAACAGTCGGGCGTACGCCATGCCCACCGGGCCGGTGGCCGCGACCGCGGCGGCCAACTCCTCGCGGGCGAACCGGACGTGTCGTGCCTCCTCCACCACGTGGATGCGGGAGACCATCCGGATGAGCGGCTGGAGCGACTCGTCCGCCATGATCTCGCGCTGGAACGCGTCGAGGATCTCCTCGGCGATGAGGATCGCCGCGTACATCCGGGGGCCGCTGGCGGTGGCCTTGAGGAAGCGCCCGAGGTGGTGGTCGACGGTGTTCGCGCGGTAGACCGGACAACCCGTCGCCTCGATCAGCCGGCCGAACATGATGGAGTGCCGGCACTCGTCGGCGACCTCGGTCAACGCGTACTGGGCCTGCCGGTTCGTCGGGTCGGCGCGGTAGTACTCCCGGATCAGCATCTGCATGAGGATCGTCTCGAACCACAGCCCGGCGCTGGCCGCGCTGGCCACCTCGTGCTTGGTGAGCTCGACGCGCTGCTCCTCGCTGAGCTGCTCCCACAGTGGCGTGCCGTAGAGGCTGCTGCGCTGTGGCGGGAGCCAGTAGGCGCCGGGGGTGTGCGGTGCGTCCCAATCGATCTCGACGGTGGGGTCGTAGCTGGTCCGTAGTGAGGACGTGAGCAGTCGCTCGGCGACCGCCGCACGCCCGGTTTCCGCCGCCTCCATGGCTCCTCCATATTGACGTGACGACCAGTAACTGTTACGAGTAGTAGCATGCAATCGCCGCTCACCGATGTCAATGCATCCGATCCGCCGGCCACGCCCCCCGACGGCGATCCGAAGGCGAAGCGCAACGGCCGCCGAGACCGCTGGGCGGACCATCGTGAGCAACGACGGCAGGAGCTGGTCGGGGCCGCCGTGCAGGCGCTGCTGCGGCACGGGCCGGAGGCCGACATGGAACAGGTGGCAGCCGCCGCGGGCGTCAGCAAACCGGTCCTGTACCGCTACTTCGCCGACAAGTCGCAGCTCTGGGTCGCGGTCAGCGAGGTGGTGGCAGCCCGGATGGTCGACACCATCGCGCCCGCCATCGAACAGGTCCGCGAGGAACGTGACCTGGTCGAGGCGACGATCGACGCCTACCTGGGCGTGATCGAGTCGGAGCCGAGGCTCTACCGGTTCCTGATGCACCAGTCCGGCGACCCTGCCATCCACCAGGTGATCGCCGGCACCAGCCGGCAGGTGGCCGCCGGGCTCGCCCGGGTGATCGGCGACCGGCTACGTACGCTCGGCCTGGACGCCGGTCCCGCCGAGCCCTGGGCGTACGGCCTGGTGGGCTTCGTGCAGGCGGTCGGCGACTGGTGGACCACGCACGGCCAGCCGATCAGCCGCGGCGCCCTCACCGACTACCTGACCGCTCTGCTGTGGAGCGGCATCGAGGGGGTGCGGGCCAGCGCCGACCTGCCGCACGAACTCACCCGCGCCCACGAGCGGATCGTGCCGTGAGTTACCACGGCCCGGCGGGTGTCGAGGGCACCCCGGTCCGGGTGCACCTCACCGGGCGGTGGGAGCCGGTCGACGGCCGCTTCCACTGGGGCGGGCGGATCGAGCCCGAACCACGGATGGCCCACCTGCTGCGCTCCGGCCGGCGCGACGTCGAGTTACGCATCGCCGACCGCGTCCGGGCGGCCCGACTGGCCGAGGTCGATCCGTGGGGCGGCGTACGCATCACCGGCGTGGGCGACGCCCCCTGGCCGCCCGTGGCCGACCTCAGTTCCGCGCCCGGCCTCACGGAGGAGTGAATGGACACAGACGTTGCCATCATCGGCGCCGGCTTCGGTGGCCTGGGCGCCGCCATCCGCCTCCAGCGGGCCGGCTTCACCGACTTTCTCGTCTTCGACCGGGGTGAGGACGTCGGCGGCACCTGGCGTGACAACAGCTACCCAGGCTGCGCCTGCGATGTCCCGTCGCACCTCTACTCGTTCTCCTTCGCCCCCAACCCCCGCTGGTCGAACACCTTCTCCAGCCAGCCGGAGATCTGGGACTACCTGCGCGGCTGCGTCGACCGCTTCGGGATACGCCCGAGGTTGCGGTTGCGCCACGAGGTCCGGGAGGCGCGGTGGGACGACCAGCGCCAACGCTGGCTGGTGCGCACCTCCGGCGGCGACCACAGCGCCCGGGTCCTGATCTGTGCCGCCGGCCCGCTCAGCGACCCTGCCATCCCCGACCTGCCCGGGATCGACGAGTTCGCCGGCACGGTGTTCCACTCCGCCCGCTGGCGGCACGACCACGACCTGACCGGCCGGCGCGTCGCGGTGATCGGCACCGGCGCCTCGGCCGTCCAGTTCGTGCCACAGATCCAGCCGACGGTCGAGAGGCTGACGCTCTTCCAGCGCACCCCCGCCTGGATCATGCCGAGGATGTCGCGCCGGATCAGCACGGTCGAGCAGGCCGCGTTCCGCACCGTGCCCGGCGCGCAGCGGGCCGCCCGGGCAGGGCTCTATCTGGTACGCGAGAGCATGGGCCTGGGCTTCCTGCACCCGGCGGTCAACCGCCTCGCCTCGCGCCTGTCAGTGCGCACGCTGCGACGTCAGGTTCCTGACCCGAACCTGCGGGACAAGCTCACCCCCCGGTACGCGATGGGCTGCAAACGGGTGCTGATCTCCAACGACTACTGGCCGTCGCTCACCCGACCGAACGTCGACGTGGTCACCGCCGGCATCGCTCGGATCGTGCCGGATGGCCTCGTCACCGACGACGACGTCCACCACCGGGCGGACACCCTCATCCTCGGGACCGGCTTCCACGTCACCGACTCCCCCGTCGTACGGCGCATCCACGGTCGGGGCGGGCGCAGCCTGGGCGACGCGTGGACCCCCAGCATGCGCGCGTACCAGGGCACGACCATCGCCGGCTTCCCCAACCTGTTCTTCCTGCTCGGCCCGAACACCGGGCTCGGGCACACCTCGGTGGTGCTGATGATCGAGGCGCAGCTGCACCTGGTGCTCGCGGCGCTGCGTCACATGCGGGCCAGAGGCATCCAGGCCATCGAGCCCACCGCGCGGGCGCAACGACGCTGGACCGAGCGGATCGACCAGAAGATGGCCGGCACCGTCTGGCAGACCGGCTGTTCGAGCTGGTACCTCGACGCCACCGGCCGGAACACCACCATCTGGCCGGGCTTCGCCACCAGCTTCCGGATGCGGCTGCGCCGGTTCCGCCCGGCCGACTACCAGATCGCCTCGACCGGCGACACCCCCAACGAACCGGAGCGGGAGCACGCCGATGCGGTATGACCTGGCGGGCAAGGTCCTGCTCATCACCGGCGCGGCGCGCGGCATCGGGGCGCAGCTGGCCCGCGAGGCCGTCGCCCGCGGGGCCCGGGTCGCCCTCGTCGGTCTGGAAGGCGAGCTGCTCAGGCAGCTCAGCGCCGACCTCGACGCGCACTGGTACGAGTGTGACGTCACCGACCAGGCGGCGTTGGACGCGGCAGTTGCCTCCACTGTGGACCGCTTCGGTGGCATCGACGTCGCCGTGGCCAACGCGGGCATCGCGAACCTCGGCACCGTCGCCGTGGGACCGGTCGACGCGCTGATCCGTACCGTCGAGGTGAACCTCTGCGGCGCGATCCGCACTGTCAGCGCGGCGCTCCCGCACGTCACCGCCGCCCGTGGCCACGTCCTGATCGTCTCGTCGGCTGCCGCCTTCACGGCGATGCCCGGCATGGCCGCCTACTGCGCGTCCAAGGCGGGTGTGGAGCAGTTCGCCAACGTGCTGCGCCTGGAGACCCGCCCACGCGGCGTCACCGTCGGCACGGCGCATCCGATCTGGATCGACACCGACCTGGTCCGCGACATCCGTGACGACCTGGCATCGTTCCGCACCGCGCTGCGCCGGTTGCCGTGGCCGCTGTCCACAGTCGTACCCGTCGAGCAGTGCGTCGAGGCCCTGCTCCGCGGCATCGAGCGCCGCCAGCGCAAGGTGTACGTGCCGCGGTCGCTCGCCCTCGTGCAGGCGCTGCGGCCGGTGGTGCTGAGCGGCCTCTCGGACGCGTTGATCACCCGGTTCGGGGGCCAGACCATGGTCGACCAGATGGAGGACGAGGTACGCCAGCTCGGGCGTTCCTTCGGCAGGACGTCGGTGGGAGAGCAGTCATGAGTATTCATTTCCGACGTGCCGGCAGCGGAGAGCCGCTCGTGCTCATCCACGGCATCGGTCACCGCCATCAGGCGTGGGAGCCGGTGTTCGACAGGCTCACCGCCCACCACGAGGTGATCGCGCTCGACCTGCCCGGATTCGGGAACTCTCCGGTGCCCGGCACCGGCATGCCCGCCGACATGGCCGCCACAGTGGCCGGGGTCCTACCGGCCCTGACCGAGTGGGGGCTGGAGCGCCCGCACGTCGCCGGCTACAGCCTCGGTGGGGCGATCAGCCTGGAGCTTGCCGCCAGCGGGGCGGTCGCCTCGGCCACCGCCTTCTCCCCCGCAGGCTTCTTCACAGCGGCGGAGCGCCGGCGGGCGCTGGCCATCCTCCGGCTGCTGCGGGCCAACTCGTACCTGCCCACCACGATCATGCGGGCCGCGCTGCGCTCGGCGTATCTGCGGGCGTTGTGCTTCGCACCGCTGATGGCCCGCCCCACGCTGCTGGACGTCGAGCGCGCGCTGGGCGACGCGCTCGCCCTGCGACGCGGGCTCGGCTTCAACGCCGTGGCCAGAGCCGCCCGCGACTATCGCTTCGACTGCCTTCGGCTGTCCGACGCGGCGGTGCCGGTGACCATCGGCTGGGGAGACTGCGACCGGATCTTCGGCGTCCACCAGGCCGAGCGCGCCCGCGCGGGCCTGCCGGCGGCACGGGTGGTGACGCTGCCCCGTTGCGGACACGTGCCGATGAGCGACGACCCGGATCTGGTCGCGACGCTCATCCTGGAGACCACCGGCGCCGTGCCCCGAACCGAACGACCGGATCCGTCGGTCTCCGTATAACGTCGCCGGTCATGTCGCCCACGGGACGTCTCCGTGCGCGCGTTTCCTGGTAACCACATGACGCGAACCGGCCGACACGTAACGTGAGGTAGAGCCGGTAATCGGCTGACGCCAGACGTGCGCCGGGCCGCCACCGCGGCGGCGCCCCTCGGCCAACTGCCGGGTCGGACAGCTCGGCAACGTCGCGGCCCACTCAGCCGCAGGAGGTGTGGACGATGCCCATGCTGTCGGTCTTCGATCCCCGGCACACGGTCGCTCCCCCGGGATACAGCCGCTGGCTCATCCCGACCGCCGCACTGGCCGTGCACGTCTGCATCGGCCAGGTCTACGCGACGAGCGTCTACAAGAACTCCCTCATCGCGCACTTCGACACCAGCCAGACGGCGATCGGGGCGATCTTCAGCATCGCCATCGTCATGTTGGGTTCGTCCGCGGCCGTGGGTGGCCGTTGGGTGGAGCGGAACGGGCCCCGCCGGGCGATGTTCGTCTCCGCCTGCTTCTGGGCCGTCGGGTTCCTGGTCGGCGCGCTCGGCATCGCGACCCAGCAACTCTGGCTCCTCTACCTCGGGTACGGCGTCATCGGCGGCATCGGGCTCGGCATCGGCTACATCTCGCCGGTCTCCACACTGATCAAGTGGTTCCCGGACCGCCCCGGCCTCGCCACCGGCCTGGCCATCATGGGGTTCGGCGGCGGCGCCCTGATCGCCGGCCCGCTCGCGCGCCAACTGCTCTCCCTCTACGACTCCGGCTACAACCCCAACAACCCGGCTGCCGTGGCTTCGGGCAACGCCCTCGTGGCGCTCTTCGTCACCTTCGGCATCGGATATTTCGTGATCATGATGTTCGGCCCGTTCAACGTCCGGGTTCCGGCGCCGGACTGGCGGCCCGCCGGGTTCGACCCCGCGAGCGTCGCCGCCCGACCTCTGGTGACGACGGCGAGCGTGTCCGCGTCGAACGCCGTACGTACCCGGTCGTTCTGGTTGCTGTGGATCGTCCTGTTCTGCAACGTCACAGCGGGCATCGGCATCCTGGAGCAGGCAAGCCCGATGATCCAGGACTTCTTCCGGGACAACGGCACCGCCACCACCGTCTCGGTGACGGCGGCGGCCGGTTTCGTGGGAGTGCTGTCGCTGTTCAACATGGCTGGGCGGTTCGTCTGGTCGACGACGTCCGACCTCATCGGGCGCAAGCCCATCTACATGGTCTACCTCGGCGTCGGCATGGTGCTGTACCTGCTGCTCGCCGTGGCCGGTCACTCCGCGACAGCGGTCTTCGTGCTGATCGCCGCCGCCATCATCTCCTTCTACGGCGGTGGCTTCGCCACCATGCCCGCCTACCTGCGTGACCTGTTCGGCACCTTCCAGGTCGGGGCCATCCACGGCCGGATCCTCACCGCCTGGTCGGCCGCGGGTGTCGCCGGCCCGCTGATCGTCAACGGGATCCTCGACACGCAGGGCAAGCCCGGCACCCTCACCGCGGCGGCGTACCGGCCCGCGCTGTTCACCATGGTCGGCATCCTCGCCATCGGGTTCATCGCGAACCTGCTGGTCCGTTCCGTGCCCGAGCGGTTCCACGAACCGAACAGAGGGCCGACCTCGCCCGTGGCGAAGGCCACCGTCACCGAGCCGGTCGCTCTCGGGCGGGACAGCCAGCCGCCCGCGCCGCCCCGCGTCGGTAGCCAGACCGGGCGGCTCTGGTTGTCGTGGCTGCTGATCGCGGTGCTCCTCGGGTACGGAATCGTCCAGACCGCCATCACCGCCGCGAAGCTGTTCACCGGCTGACGCTCGGCGGCCCGTCGCGGCCAGACCTCTTGCATCGCAACGGAAGGCGCCCCTTGAAAGGGGCGCCTTCCGTTTCGCCGATCCGCTCAGAGCTCGGTGGTCGACCGGTTCTCGGCGAGCCGCTCCCGTTGCGGCACGACCGTGTACTTCGGATCGCGTGCCGACACCCGTCCCGCCTCGAAGACGCCGAACCGGGTGGCGACCGACGATGCCACCAGGGCGGCGCCGGAGATCGCCGACAGGATCCGGCTGCGTCGGCTGAGCAGGGCGGTGGCGGTACCCACGGCCAGCAGGGCGCGTCCCGCCCTGACGAGCCGGCCGCTGCGTCCGTGCGTGTAGGGCTCGCTGGTGAGGCCCTGCCGCTCCAGCCGGTGCCCCCCGACCAGCTCGATGGCCACGGCGGCCAGGGCGAGTCGTCGCAGTGGGGCGGTCTCCGCGGCTGGTGCCGCGATCAGTCCGACCCCGGACGCGGCGGCGAGCGCGCTGCCGGCGAAGACGAACGGCAGCGACGGGTAGGCGTCGTGCCAGGACGGCACTGCCGTGTCGGCGAGCAACACCCCGGTGTACGTCGCCAGCGCCGGCGCGGTGGCCGCGGCGGCCAGGCCGGCGACGTTGCCGATGGGCGGTGCGATCCGACGGGCGAGGCCGAGCACACCGTGCTGCGGGAGCAGCGGCGCGAGCTCGGCGACCGCGGCCACGCCGGCCAGCGGGCCGAACGCGGCGAGAATCCAGGTGCCGACCGACATCGGCGAGGTCACCTTGGCCACCCGGAGCATGTGATGGAAGCGGGCCGGGCGGCCGAGGTCGTGGACCAGCAGGTACGTGCTGGCGGCGACGCCGCCGAGGGCCGTCCAACGGCCCACAGTGCGCAGCCCGGGTCGTCCGGTCAGTTGGGCACCCGCGCCGATCAGCGCACTTCCCGCGGCGAGGCCTCCGGTGAACAGGTAGCCGGCGATGTCGTACTTCCACACCGGCGGCTTCAGCACCGGCCGGCCGTAGTAGGAGGCGAACTCGGCCGGCGGCACCGTGAGCTGCTCGCCGCCGCGGGTCATCGCCGCCTGCCCAGGAACGCGACAGCCGTGGCGACCGCCATCGTCATCGCCGCCAGGCCGGCACGCTTCCACATGGCCGGCAGGTCGCGGGTGGTCACGATTGGGTCCGGTGGCAGCCCGTACACCTCCGGCTCGTCCAGCAGCAGGAAGAACGCACCATCGCCACCGACACCGTCGTTGGGGTCGTGCCCGTACAGCCGCGCCTCCGGCACTCCCCGCTCGTGCAGCTTCGCCACCCGCGCGGCAGCCCGCTCCCGCAACTCGTCCAGTTCCCCGTACTGGATCGACTCCGTCGGGCACGCCTGCGCGCACGCGGGCGTCATCCCCACCCCGAGCCGGTCGTAGCACAGCGTGCACTTCCACGCCCGACCATCATCCTTGCGCTGATCGATGACGCCGTACGGGCAGGCGGAGATGCAGTAACCGCAGCCGTTGCAGATGTCCTCCTGCACCACCACGGTGCCGAACTCCGTGCGGAACAGGGAACCTGTCGGGCAGACATCCAGGCAGGCCGCGTGGGTGCAGTGCTTACAGACGTCCGACATCATCAGCCAGCGGAAATCCGTCCGTCCCTCCGCGCCCGAGCCCCTCCCCGGCGGCTGCCCGCCCGGCATCCCCAGAAACTCCGGGCCGCCCGACATGCGGGCCGCCGCGGCGGGCGAGCCGGTGTCCAGGCCGGGATCCGTGCCGGTGTCGGTGGCGGTACGCGCGCCGATCGCCGCCGTGACCGGGCTGATCGGTGGCCCGTCCGGGTCCCCCGCGAACGCGGGAGTCGCCCAGCCGGCCGAGCGGGGCTGCTCCACGAACGCGACGTGCCGCCACGAGTTGGCGGTCAACGCGCCCGTGTTGTCGTACGACATGCCGAGCAGATCGAGCCCACTCTCGGGGACGCCGTTCCACTCCTTGCAGGCCACCTCGCACGCTTTACAGCCGATGCAGACGCTGGTGTCGGTGAAGAACCCCATCCGCGGCGGCGGGTTCTCGTAGCCGGCGTCCGGTGCGGGGTCCAGCGGCCCGTACAGGGCGTTGGCGTGGGGCATGGGTCAGGCCTCCTGGTCGCTGCTGCTGTCGGCGACGTCGGTCGTGACCATCGGTGGGTAGCGGTGGACGAGGTTCCCCGACCGCCGCCGGTAGTCGACGACGAGGTCCAACAGGTCCTGTCCTCTCGGGCGTCGTCCGGGCCGGACGTCGCACGTGCCGACCTTGCTCTCCTGAATCAGGACGTTGGGGTCGAGGGTGATGCCGAACAGGTCGTTTGCCGAATCGCCTGTCACCAGACCCTCGTAGCCGAAGTGGTACGGCAGCCAGACCTGGTGGATGATCCGGCCGTCCACCCGCAGCGGCGTCACGCGGTCGGTCACCAGCACCTTCGCCTCGACTGCCGCGCGGCTGGTGACCAGGTGGGCCCAGCCCAGGTGACTCAACCCTCGCAGGGCCGCCAACTCCGGCGACACCTCGACGAACATCTCGGGTTGCAACTCGGCCAGGGGCGACACGTTGCGGCTCATCCCGCCGGCGGTGTGGTGCTCGGTGAGCCGGCTGACCGTGAACACGTACGGGAACACGTGACTGTGCTCCTGCGGCGGGCTCGGGTTCAACGTGTTGATCGGGTGTGTGTACACCTTGCGGGTCGGGTTGGCCTGCTGCCGGTAGAGCGGGTTGCGCACCGGCGACTCGACAGGCTCGTAGTGGGTGGGCATCGGTCCGTCGAGCACACCGGTGGGCGCGTACAGCCAGCCTTTGCCGTCGCCCTGAAGGATGAACGGGTCGTCGCCGGCGATGCCCGCCACACCCGAGGCGTCGTGCGCCGGCCGGTAGGACGGCGGTTTGGTCTTCTCGAAGTCCGGCACGTCGTAGCCGGTCCACTCACTCTTGTCCGCGTCCCACCAGACGTAGCGTTTGCGCTCACTCCACGGGTTGCCGTCCGGGTCGGCGGAGGCGCGGTTGTAGAGGATGCGCCGGTTCGCCGGCCACGCCCAACCCCACTCGGGCGCCACCAGGGACTGCTCCGAGCCGGGTTTGCGGCGGGCCGCCTGGTTGACGCCGTCGGCGTACACCCCGGTGTAGATCCAGCAGCCGCCGACGGTGGAGCCGTCGTCCTTCATCTCGGTGAACGACGCCAGCGGGCGGCCGGTGGCCACGTCGTACCCGTTGATCTCGCGCAGCACCGCCTCGGCGCTCGGCTCGACGTGCGGGCCGTGCGTGGGGTAGTCCCAGGTGAGGTCGAGCAGCGCACGGTCGCGCGGCTTCGTCGACGTCGCCAGCCGTTCCCGGATGATGCGGCCGAGGTGGTAGAAGAACCACAGCTCGGAGCGGGCGTCGCCTGGTGGCTCGACGGCCTTCTCCCGCCACTGCAACAGCCGTTGGGTCTGGGTGAAGGTGCCCTCCTTCTCCACGTGCGAGGCGGCGGGCAGGAAGAACACCTCGGTGCGGCACTTCTCGGGCGCGATCTCGCCAGTCTCGATCTCCGGTGCGTTCTGCCAGAACGTGGCGCTCTCGATCATGAACAGGTCACGGACGACCAGCCAGTCCAGGTTGGCCATGCCCAGGCGCTGCGCGCGGCCGTGCGCGGAGCCGACCGCCGGGTTCTGCCCGAGCAGGAAGTACCCCTTGATCTTCCCGTCGATCATGTTGAGTACCTGCTGGTACGTGCCGTGGTCACCGGTCATCCGCGGCATGTACCCGTAGCAGTAGTCGTTCTCGGCTGTGGCCGCGTCACCCCAGTACGCCTTGAGCAGGTTCACGCCGTAGGTGCGGGCGTTGCCCCAGAAGCCCTTCTGCCCGGGGTGCGCAATGCTGTCCACCCACTTGTCCAGGGTCGGGTGCTCGGCGTGATGCGGCATCGGCAGGTAGCCCGGTAGCAGATTGAACAGCGTCGGGATGTCGGTGGACCCCTGGATGCTGGCGTGCCCGCGCAGGGCCATCACCCCACCACCCGGCCGGCCCACGTTGCCCAGCAGCAGCTGGATGATCGCGCCGGTGCGAATGTACTGCACGCCGACGCTGTGCTGCGTCCAGCCCACCGAGTAGACGAGCATGCCGGTCCGCTCCCGGCCGGAGTTCTCCGTCCATGCCTGGGCCAGTTCGAGGAACTTCTCCTGCGGGATGCCGCAGACCCGTTCCACCATCTCCGGGGTGTAGCGGGAGAAGTGCCGCTTGAGGATCTGGTAGACGCAGCGCGGGTGCTGCAATGTCTCGTCACGTTCGGTCTCGCCGCCGACCGGCGCGCCGTGCGACTCGTGCTCCAGCCCGGCCGCGGTCTCCCGCTGCGTCTCGCTGTCGCGGGTCGCCTGGTCCTGCGGGTGGCCCTCGTACCGCCAACTGGCCTGGTCGTAGGTGGCGTTGTCGTCGTTGAATCCGGAGAAGAGGCCGTGCATGTCCTCGGTGTCGGCGTACTCCTCGGTCACGATCGTCGCGGCGTTGGTGTAGGCGACGACGTACTCCCGGAAGTCCAGTTCGTTGTCGAGGATGTAGCGCACCACCCCGCCGAGCAGCGCGATGTCCGTGCCCGCCCGGATCGGCAGGTACGAGTCAGCCAGCGCGCTGGTGCGGGTGAACCGCGGATCGACGTGGAAGACCTTCGCGCCCCGACGCTTGGCCTCCATCACCCACTGGAAACCCACCGGATGTGCCTCGGCCATGTTCGAACCCTGGATGACGATCACGTCGGAGTTCGACAGGTCCTGCTGGTACTGGGTGGCGCCGCCACGACCGAAGCTGGTCCCCAGACCGGGGACGGTGGAGGAGTGTCAAATACGCGCCTGGTTCTCGATCTGCAACGCGCCCGCCGCGGTGAACAACTTCTTGATGAGGTAGTTCTCCTCGTTGTCCAGCGTCGCCCCACCCAGGCTGGAGATGCCCAGCGTCCGGTTGAGCGGTCGACCCTCGGCGTCGACGTCCTCCCAGGTCTCGTCACGGGCGGCCAGGACCCGATCGGCGATCATGTTCATCGCCGTGTCGAGGTCGAGATCCTCCCACTCGGTGCCGTACGGCCGGCGGTAGCGGACCGTGGTCTGCCGCAGCGGACTGGTCACCAGGCTCTTACTCGCCGAACCCTTCGGGCAGAGCCGACCCCGCGAGATCGGGCTGTCCGGATCACCCTCGATCTGACTGACTTGCCCGTCCTTCACGAACACCCGCTGACCACAACCCACGGCGCAGTACGGGCAGACGGACCGGGCCATCGAATCGGCGGTGTCGGTGCGGGCGGTGAGCGCACGGGACCCGTCGGACTTCGCCGCAGCACCCCGGCCGAGCGGGTCGGTGCCGGTGAGCTGGCGGTAGACCGGCCAGCCCTCGAACCAGCTGCGCACCCCCATTGCCGCACCTTCCCGACCAACCCCGCCAAATATGAACACTCTGACGTTAGATGAGGTGCCGGTCCGGTCGCAGCGGGATCACCAACAGTCAGCCTCCCCGGCCCATTCGTGCAGGCCGGGAGAGGCACGGGGTACGGCGGTGGTCAGTGCGGTGGGAGCTGGCCGACGGGATGCTCACCGAAGGTCCGGTACCGGCGCAGCTCCCAGAACAGCCAGCCGATGCTGATGATCGCCAACACGACGAAGACCAGCGAGCCGGAGAACGTGTCCCAGAGGGTGTGCAGGACGACGACACCCAGGAACGTGCCGATGAAGCCGAAGAGCCGAGCGACGCTCGGGCTGGCCAGCAACGCCCACAACGCGCCGGCGGTGAGCCCGGTCCAGGCGGTGTGACCGGCGGGCGCCGTCAGACCCCGGATGAAGAGCGTCTGCTCCACCGCACCGATGTTGCCCTGGGAACTCAGCAGCGCGCTGAACGCGTAGCCCATCGTCTCCAGTGCGGCGAACCCCATGCCGGCGGCGATGCCGATGATCAGCCCGTCGGAGGGCACCCGGCGACGATGCTGGGCCACCACCGTGAACAGCAGGATCACCGGGACGATCAGCTTCGCCGACTCCTCGATCAGCGCCACGAATAACATCGGCAGGGTGCCGAGGCCGCGCAGGGTGTCGTACTCCAGGGTGCCGGCGACCACCGTGCCGATCACACCACCGAAGAACGCCGACGTCACCAGCACCGACGCCGGCACCTGCCACCGCCCGGTCCGGGCCTGTGCGAACGTCAGGAACGTCAGCGGCACCAGCGTCGCCCCGAGCAGGATCAACGCCGGTACGAAATTCGGATTCTTGGTGCTGACCAGGGTGCGCAGCACCGCCACATAGAGGATCAACCCGATGGCGAGCACCCCGACCCACGCCCACCGGCGCCAACGATCACCCATACCGCGCAGTCTGTCGGACGCAGGTTACGAAGACCAGCCACGGCACTGAGATCCTGACGACTTCCAGCGGCGGCGACGTCCGCTGTTCAGGGGCGGCGATGCGCGGGAGTGATGGCTACGATCTTCGCCCATGCGCCGCGGAGCACCGTTACTGTCACTCGTCGTCCTGTTGGCCCTTCCCGCCTGCACCTCGAAACCCGAGGAGCCCGGGGACGTGGCATTGACCGTCTTCCTCGACAACGACGTGACGGTGGCGCAGAAGGGCAGCGTGGAGCAGCAACTCCGGTCCATGCCAAGTGTCAGGGAGGTGTCCCTCGAAACCCGCGAGCAGGCGTACGAGCGCCAGAAGGCGGACCTGAAGGACCAGCCCGACCTGCTGGCGGCCCTCAAGCCGGAGTACCTGCCGGAGCTTCTTCACGCCACCGTCAGCGACCCGTCGATCGCCGAGGCGGTCGAACTGGTGATGGCCGAGGCCGACGGCGTGCAGGACGTGGCGCTCAGGATCGCGGACGTCGACCCCCGGCCATCGCGGATCGGCGTCATCGTCCGGCTCACGTCGTCGGCGACTGACGAACAACGGGCCGCCGTGGAGACGGCCGTCCGGGCACTCCCCACGGCGAAGTCGATCGAATTCGAGGACCGCGACGCCGCGTACGAGCGCCTCCGCAAGCGGTGTCAGGGCAAGGGTGACCTGTCCACGCAGCTCCAACCGCGGATGACGCGCGAGTCGTGGCGGTTCGAGATGCCCCTGAACGGAGAAGGATCTGGAGTGGGCGAGCTGATGAGGCTCGACGGCGTCGACGGCGTACCCCTGGCCCCTCTGGCGATGCTGTAACGCCTGCAGAGGGCCGCAAGCCGTTTCGGCGTGTCGCAGTCGAAGGGACGGCCCCGATCAGCGTGGGAACGGGCTGAGGGGTGACCTGTCGCCTACGGACCACGTGTGGCCGGACGGGTCCGTGAAGCCACCTTGACGGTGCGTCCCCCAGGGCACGTGGTGATCTTCGATTCCCGCTCCGGCGATAGCGCCCGCGGCGACGGCGCGCTCGATGAAGGTGTCGGGATCGTCGGCAAACACCTCGATGCGGGTAGTTGTGACGCCGGTCTGGCCGGGACTGGCCTCTGTGCGGTTCTCGGGATTGACCTCATGGAGGAAGAAGGCCGCGCCACTGATCTCGAGGCCGGCCACGCCACCAAGGTTCCAGAGTTCTGTCGCGCCCAGTGCAGTCTTGTACCAGGCAACCGCAGCATCTGCATCGTCGACGATCAGCATCACTGAGATCACTGGTGGCGAAGCTGACACCGTGTCGCCGGGCGAGGCGGAAGGATCTTTCAGTTCCTCAATCATGCCCTCAGCATGCCGGACGGCATCATCCGCTCCCATGGCTACAACCCAACGAGTACCGCCGCAGCTTCTCGTCGTGCGTAGGCTCACGGCCGTGCGCCCGTTGCTGATCGCCGAGACAGTGATGACGCCGCCGACCTTCGTCGAGTGGCTGACCGGCACGGGGTTGCTGGCGTGGAGCCATCGCTCGCTGCGCGTGTTGCACTCGGACCTGACCCTCGCGCTGGCGTGGGAGCCCGCCGACACGGACCCGATCCTGGCGGTCGGCGTGGCTCCGGACCGGTCGTGCTTCGCGCTCGTGGGACCACGACAGGTGCAGGTCCGCAGCGCCGACGGCCGCGTCCGGTGGGCGGTCGAGCACGGCAGGGTCCTGTCGACGGGTTGGCCCCGGCCACGTTGCCACCTGGCCGGGGACGGCCTTCTCTGGCTGTTTCTGCCCGACGGTGCCGGCGACCAACTCGTCGTGCTGGACACGTCCGGAGGCGGTGACGAGGTCGACCGGCGGCGCCTTCAGACCGTCGAAGGCTCTGCCACATTCATCCTGGACGCCAATCGACAGCACGTCGGGCTGCACATCGCGGTGGGGCCGGAAACCTGTCTCAGTTACCGCTGGACGCCTGGCGATCGGCGGCTGGTCGCCGGGCAGACCATGAACGGCTGCCTGGCCGACATCAACGCCAGCGGGAGCTTCTATCTCTCCATGCCGCACGGCAGCGGCCGGATCGCGATACGCGATGTCGCCGACGACAGTGCCCGGGTAGAGCGCCGCTACGACGACATCCCGGAGTTCGGCGACTCCGACGACTACCGGATGTACGAGGCCGCGGCCGTCGTATCCGACGACTGGGTCATGGTCGGCGTCGCGACCGACCAGGGTGACGCCGAGCAGCATCTCCTGCTTTCCACCCGCACGTTGCGCCCGCAGACCGTTATGGATTACGGCATCGACATGCCCCAGAACTCGATCCTGTCCGCCGGTGGGCATGGACGGTGGATGACGCACGACGCCCGCCTCGGGGTGGTCCGGCTCTGGCAGTTACGCGAGCCGCACACGGATGAGGTCGAGGGCCAACTCGGGCTCTGGTAGAGCTGTGGCTCAGGAGCCGTCTGGCCGTGGCCGGCGATCCCACAGCACCAGGCCGGTGAGCAGCATCGCCACGCCCAGACCGACCATGGCCAACCCCACCGCCGTGTGCGCGCTCCCGCTCAGGTGACCCGCCACGATCCACCCGCTGTCGATTCCGAACGCCAGCGGCATCAACCCCTGCGGGATCACCGGGATCCACCCCACCGTCAGCAACCCCAGCGCCCACGCTGTCGGCTTGTTCTCCCGGTACCACTGCGCGTCCCAGGTCAGCGGGAGCACCGCCTCCGGGGGCCGGCTCCGCCGGCCGGCCGCGGCGAGCACGTCGGTCCCGCGTCGGGTGAGGCGTTCGTCGGCCAACCAGAGGCCTCCCCGCCAGGCCGCGGCGCCGCTGAGCAGCCCGACCAGTGGCAGCAGCGGCGCCACTCCCGATGGGCCCCAGATCACCAGGGCGAGCACCGGCGCGGCGGCTACCAGCCCCGACCCGGTGGCGACCAGCACGCTGACGATGTCGGTGGGGTTGTCAGCCGAGGTGGGGTGCCGCGGGTCGGCCACCGGCCGGACCCGCAGCAGTGACACCCACACCGGCACCGACGCGCCCGCGCCGAGCAGAGCCGGCAGTGTGGAGAGCGCGGCCAGCGGGTCGACGTCGGGCGCGAGGAGGACACCGGCGAGGGCGAGCAGCACCCCGATCGGGGTGACCAGCACCAACCACGCAAGGGCCCGACCCCGGACCTCGGCCCGTTCCCCGCCCGGCGTGCTGAGCGGCAGCCACAACGCGGTGCCGTCCAGCCCGACCAGGCCGGCCGACATCGCCGCCGCGCCGAGCACGGCCAGCGGTCCGGCCCACGGCAGCAGCAGGTCCACGTCGGACAACAGCGGCAGTCCGGCGAGCAGCGCCCCGTACACCACCGCGAACGCCAGATACTGCAACCGCAACGGATGCCGTACCCAGGCCCGCAGCTCACGGCCGACGACCGCCCGCGTCGCCGCCGGCACCCACCCCAGCCAGCCGCGCTCGGCGTGCCCATCTCCGGCCGGTGACGCCGCCGTGGTCCCGCGCCGCGCGGCCGGCTCGTCGCCACGCCGCACGGGCGGGAGCACTGTGGTCCCGCGCGGCCGGAACGGCACGCCCGCCGTGATCACCCTTCGCACGAGCATGATGTACGCGGCGGCGCAGAGCGCCACGATGCCCACCAGGGTCGCCATCAGGCGCGCCCCTTGCCCGGTTGGCCCTGACGCGGCGGAGACCGGCCAGGCGCTCGGCACGTACGCCATGGCCCGGACCACCTCCTCCGGCGCTGCCACGAGCAGGACCGACACCCACGGGAAGACCGCCCAGAGCGACCCGGCGACACCCATCGCCGTGCCGGTGAAGACGCCGGTGAGCAGCGCCCCGGCCGGACCTCCGGCGTGGCCGACGACCTCCAGCGCGATGGCCGAGCCGACCAGCCCGAGCAGCCAGAGCAGCACCGCGCCGCCGGCGGTGACGAGGACCGCGACGGTGCCGTACCGGGCGGCGTGCACCGGCAGCGCGGCGAGTGCCACCAGCGAGACGACCGGGCCGATACCGATCGCCGACGCGGCGAGCAGGCCGATCGCGGCCGGGACCCCGCCGATCGGCTCCAACCGTAGGTGGGCCGGGCGGACCCGGCCGCGCCCACCGCCGAGCAGCAGCGGCAACACGATCCAGCCGAGAACCCACGCCCCGGCGAGCAGGCCGAGGGTGTGCTGGTCGCCGCGGAGCGCGTACCGGATCAACCAGGCGGCGGCGAGCAGACCGACCAGGCCGGCCACAGTGGGTCCGGGGTGCTCGCGCAGCGAGCGACGCAGCATCGTCGCGCGCATCCGGGCCGGCACCGCGATCGCGCCGAGGGTGCCGCCCAGCTGGCCGGGCGCGGTCAGTTGCGTGCTCATCGTGCCCCGGTCAGCCAGTCCAGACCGGCGCTGCCGGAGGCTTCGGCGCCGACCAACTCGACGAACCGGTCCTCCAGGCTGCTGCCGGCGGCGACCTCGGCGACCGGCCCGGCGGCGACCACCCGGCCCTGATGGATCACGGTGACCTCGTCGCACATCTGCTCGACGAGCAGCATCGAGTGAGTGGACAGCACGCAGGTGCCGCCGCCGGCCACGAACCGGCGCAGCACCTGGCGGATGGTGGCCGCGGAGACCGGGTCGACCGCCTCGAACGGTTCGTCGAGCACGAGCAGCCGGGGCGCGTGCAGCAGCGCCTGGGCGAGGCCGAGCTTCTTGCGGGTGCCGGTGGAGCAGTCGGCCAGCGGTGTGCCGGCGCCCTTGGTCAGGCCGAGCACGTCGATCAGTTCGGCGGCACGGTCGGTGGCCGCGGCCCGGGGCAGCCCACGCAGACCGGCGCTGTAGCGCAGCAGCTCGGCGCCGGTGAGGCGTTCCGGGAAGTCGAGGCCGTCGGGCAGCACGCCGGTCAGCGCGCGGGTCAGGCCGCGGTCGCGCAGCGCGTCGTGGCCGAGGATCCGGATCTGCCCGGCGTCAGGGGTGACCAGGCCGACGGCCATCCCGATGGTGGTGGACTTGCCGGCACCGTTGGGCCCGACGATGCCGTGGAAGGTGCCGGGGTGGACGGTCAGATCGATGCCGTCCACCGCGCGATGCGCCGCGAAGGTCTTGACCAGGCCACGGATCTCGAGTGCCGGGGGGATCACGCGCCGAGCATAGGTGACCTTGCACGACCACGTGGCCCGCCGCTTGTCGGTCCACAGCGGACGGGCCGCTCAGACGACGTGCACCAGCCGGAAGCGTTCGGTCACCACCAGGGTGTCGTCGTTCACCGTGAAGTCCGGGTCGCCCAGTTCGGCGCGCACGTCGGCGCTGTGCCAGAACCCCTCGTGTCCCGCACGCCACTGCGCCACCGACTCGTCGCCCTCCCCCTCGGCCAGGGCGTGTGGCAGGTCGACGTCGGCGAGCCGGACCACCCGTACGTCGGTCAGCTCGATGGCGGCGACCCGCCGGCCGGCGGAGTCCACCACGGCGGACAGTTGGCCCACCTCGGGCAGCGGCTCGTTGGCGCGCTCGTACCCGGCCAGCAGGCCGGTCGTCGATGTCTTCGCCCTGGACAGGATCGCGCCCACGAGTTTGTCGCGCAGCGGCCCCGGAAACGCGAACTCGGCAAGCGGAAGATCGTCAAGGTCCATCCGTGGAGGTTATTCGATCCGGTGCGCCGTGAGGGATCGTCGTCGACATGCTCCCGCCGACGTGGCACGGTCTCGTCATGGCCACCTATGGCGTCGCCCTCGTGCTGCTTGTCGATCCGTCAGGCGCGGTGCTGCTGCAGCACCGCGACGAGGACGCGGTCGTCTCGCCGGGCCAGTGGAGCCTGCCGGGTGGCCATGTCGAGCCCGGCGAGTCACCGGAGGCGGCGGCCCGCCGCGAACTACTGGAGGAAACTGGTCTGACGGCGGGTGAGCTGCACCCGCTGTGGAACGGACCGCGCCCGTACGAAGCGGGTTTTCCGCACACCGTGACCGTCCACGTGTTCCGTGGCACCACCACGGCCCGTCAGGAGGACGTGGTGGTCGGTGAGGGGCAGGCGATGGTGTTCATCCCCCGGGACGAGGTGCTCGATCGTGAGCTGGCGGTCTCCACCGCGCTGATCCTCTCCATGATTTAGGGCCTCCCCTTCGGCATGCATCCGGACGGCTGCACGCGCGTCTCAGGTGTGGTGGATCGGGGTCGCCAGGTCGCTGAGCGGGCGGCCCGAGCCGCCCCAGGTCTGGGCGGTGATCTCGGCGGCGATCGCCACGGCCGTCTCCTCCGGCGTCCGCGCCCCCAGGTCCAGCCCGATCGGCGAGCAGAGGCGGGCCAGCGCGCTCTCCGGGACGCCCGCCTCGCGCAGCCGGCGCATCCGGTCGTCGTGCGCACGCCGGCTGCCCATCGCGCCGATGTAGCGGGCGGAACTGCGGAGGGCGACCTGGAGGAGCGGCACGTCGAACTTGGGGTCGTGGGTCAGGACGCAGAGCACGGTGCGGTCGTCGACTGTCGTCGACTCCAGGTACACGTGCGGCCAGCGGACGACGAGGTCGTCGACGTCAGGAAAACGCGCACGGGTGGCGAACACCGGGCGGGCGTCGCAGACCGTGACGTGGTAGCCGAGGAACGTGCCGATCCGGGCCATCGCTGCGGCGAAGTCGATCGCACCGAAGATGATCATCCGGGGTGGCGGCACGTACGACTGGACGAACACGGCCACCTCGTCGCCGCGCTGCTGCCCCTGCCGACCCAGGTGGATCGTGCCGGTGACGCCGAGGGCGAGCATCCCGGTCGCCTGCCGGGCCACCGCGTCGTCCAGGTCGGGTGCGCCGAGGCTGCCCGCGACCCGGTCGGGCCAGATCACCAGTTGGGCGTTCTCGACCGACGCGGTGGCGACCGGGCGGCCGTCGCGGATCGCGGCGAGGACCTCGTCGAGCTCGGTCATCGCGACGCTCGGTTGCACCAGGACCTGGATGGTGCCACCGCAGGTCAGGCCGACCTCCAACGCGTCGTCGTCGCTGACGCCGTAGGTCTGGGTGTGTGCCGCGCCGGTTCGGATCGCGGTCCGGCAGAGTTCGTAGACGGCGCCCTCGACGCAGCCGCCGGAGATGCTGCCCAGCACCTCACCGTGCACCGAGACGGCCATCGCGGCACCGGGTTGCCGGGGCGCGGACTGCCAGGTCCGCGCGACGGTCGCGACGGCGAACGCGACGCCGGCCGCACGCCAGGTCGTCAGCCCGTCGACGATGTCCCGCATGGCCGCACGATCCGCGAGCCCCCACGGCACCGTCAACGGCGACCTAAGCAGTTGCTTAGGTCGCCGTTGACTTTGACCACCACCGGGCAGAGATTTTGCCGGAATGCGGAGGTGCGACATGCAGGTGCCGGCACCGTTCGAGTACGAGCGAGCCACCAGTGTGGACCATGCGATAAGCCTGTTGGAGCGGTTGGGCGGGACGGCCCGCCTGATCGCCGGCGGGCACAGCCTGCTGCCGATGATGAAGCTCCGGCTGGCCAACTTCGACTATCTGATCGACATCAACGACCTGCACGGCGAGTTGGGCTACGTCGAGGCGGGCCCCGACGAGGTCCGCATCGGTGCGCTGACCCGGCATCGGGAGCTGCTCGAATCGCCAGTGCTGGCGGCGGCGTTCCCCATCTTCGCCGACGCCGAACGGGTGATCGCCGACCCGGTGGTGCGCAACCGGGGCACGCTGGGCGGCTCGCTGTGCCAGGCCGACCCGTCCGAGGACCTGTCGGCGGTCTGCACGACGTTGGACGCGCGGTGCGTGATCCGTGGTCCGGGCGGCGCGGAGCGGGTCGTGTCGATGGAGGAGTTCCACGTCGGGCCGTACGAGACGGCCGTCGCGGACGACGAGATCCTGGTCGAGATCCGGCTGCCGGTACGGCCCGGCTGTGGCAGCGCGTACGCCAAGGTCGAGCGCCGGGCCGGCGACTGGGCCGTGGTGTCGGCCGGTGCGGCGGTGTGGCTCGACGGCGGCGCGATCGTCGATGCCCGGGTCGGGCTCGCGGCCGTCGGGCCCAACACCACGGGCATCCCGGCGATCTCGGCGGCGCTGCGCGGGCAGGAACCCTCGGAGAGCCTCTACGAGCAGGCCGGGACGATCGCGGCGGACAGTTGCGACCCGGTGACCGACCAGCGTGGCAGCGCGGAGTACAAGCGGCATCTGGCCGCCGAGCTGACCCGGCGGACCCTGCGCCGGGCCGTCGAACGGGCGAGGAGCTGAGCATGCAGGTCACCATGACCGTCAACGACGTCGAGGTCACCCGGGAGATCGAGGCCCGGCTGCTGCTGGTGCACTTCCTGCGCGACGTGCTGGGTCTGACCGGCACGCACTGGGGCTGCGACACCAGCAACTGCGGCACCTGCGTGGTCTGGCTCGACGGCGAGCCGGTGAAGTCGTGCACGGTGCTCGCGGCGATGGCCGGCGGCCACCAGGTGCGTACCGTCGAGGGCCTCGCCAAGGGCGCCGAGCTGGACCCGATCCAGCAGGGGTTCATGCAGTGCCACGGTCTGCAGTGCGGTTTCTGCACGCCCGGGATGATGATGACCGCGCGGGCGCTGCTCGACCGCAACCCCGACCCGAGTGAGACGGAGATCCGGGAGGCGATCTCGGGTCAGATCTGCCGGTGCACGGGTTACGCCACCATCGTGCGCTCGGTCCGCTGGGCCGCCGTGGCCGAGGCGCAGGCCGCGACGCAGGTCACCGAGACCACCGAATCGTCCGAGGCCGGCGAGATCGACAACGCCGGCCAGCCCGCGGAGGCCGTCGCATGACCACCGTGCACGAGCGCGTGGACACGTTCCACGACAACGACCAGAAGCCCGTCGGGTACGGCCGGATGCTGCGCAAGGAGGACCCGCGTTTCCTGCGCGGTCGTGGCCGGTACGTCGACGACGTCCAACTGCCCGGCATGCTGCACCTCGCGATCCTCCGGTCGCCGGTGGCGCACGCCCGGATCGTCAGCATCGACACGAGCGCCGCCGAGGCGTCGCCCGGGGTGAGGGCGGTGGTGACCGGGGCGATGCTGGCGCAGCAGAACCTGGCCTGGATGCCGACGCTCTCCAACGACGTGCAGGCCGTGCTCGCCACCGACAAGGTGCGTTTCCAGGGCCAGGAGGTGGCGTTCGTCGTCGCCGAGGACCGGTACGCGGCCCGTGACGCGCTGGAGCTGATCGACGTCGAGTACGACGTGCTCGACCCGGTGATCGACGCACGCCGGGCGTTGGCGCCGGACGCGCCGCTGATCCGCGACGACCTGGACGGCAAGACGAACAACCACTGTTTCGACTGGGAGACCGGCGACGAGGCGGCGACCGAGGCGGTCTTCGCCCGCGCCGACGTGGTGGTCAGTCAGGACCTCGTCTACCCCCGGGTGCACCCGGCGCCGATGGAGACGTGTGGGGCGGTCGCCGACTACGACGCGGTCGACGGCAAGCTGCGGCTCTGGTCGACCACCCAGGCCCCGCACGCGCACCGCACCCTCTACGCCATCGTGGCGGGCCTGCCCGAGCACAAGATCCAGGTGATCTCGCCGGACATCGGCGGCGGGTTCGGCAACAAGGTGCCGATCTACCCCGGGTACGTCTGCGCGATCGTCGCCTCGATCGTCACCGGCAAGCCGGTGAAGTGGATGGAGGACCGCTCGGAGAACCTGATCAGCACGGGGTTCGCCCGGGACTACATCATGCGCGGAGAGATCGCCGCGACCCGCGACGGCCGGATCCTCGGCATCCGCACCAACGTGCTGGCCGACCACGGCGCGTTCAACGGCACCGCCGCCCCGGTGAAGTACCCGGCCGGCTTCTTCGGGGTCTTCACCGGCAGCTACGACATCGAGGCCGCCTACTGCAGGATGACAGCGGTCTACACCAACAAGGCGCCCGGTGGCGTCGCGTACGCCTGCTCGTTCCGGATCACCGAGGCCGTCTACCTGGTCGAGCGGATCGTCGACTGCCTCGCCGACGAACTCGGCATGGACCCGGCCGAGCTGCGGTTGAAGAACTTCATCCAGCCGGAGCAGTTCCCGTACACGACGAAGACCGGCTGGGTGTACGACTCGGGCAACTACGAGCCGACGATGCGGCTGGCGATGGAGATGGCCGGCTACGACGAGTTGCGCCGCGAGCAGGCCGAGAAGCGGGCCCGGGGCGAGCTGATGGGCATCGGCATCGCGTTCTTCACCGAGGCCGTCGGCGCCGGGCCGCGTAAGGACATGGACATTCTCGGGCTGGGCATGGCGGACGGCTGCGAGCTGCGCGTCCACCCGACCGGAAAGGCCGTGGTACGCCTCAGCGTGCAGTCGCAGGGTCAGGGGCACGAGACGACGTTCGCGCAGATCGTCGCCGAGGAGATCGGGATTCCCCCGGCGGACATCGAGGTGCTGCACGGCGACACCGACAACACCCCGTTCGGCCTCGGCACGTACGGCAGCCGATCGACGCCCGTCTCGGGCGCCGCCGCGGCGCTGGTCGCCCGCAAGGTCCGCGACAAGGCTCGGATCATCGCCTCGGGGATGCTGGAGGTGTCCGTCGCCGACCTGGAGTGGGAGAAGGGCGCGTTCCACGTCGCCGGTGACCCGGGCAGGTCCGTCACCATCCAGGACATCGCCCTGCGCGCGCACGGCGCGGGTGACCTGCCCGAGGGCATCGAGGGTGGCCTGGAGGCGCAGATCTGCTACAACCCGTCGAACCTGACCTATCCGCACGGCGCGTACATCTGCGTGGTGGACATCGATCCCGGCACGGCGCAGGTGACGGTGCGACGGTTCATCGCTGTCGACGACTGCGGCACCCGGATCAACCCGATGATCATCGAGGGGCAGGTGCACGGCGGGTTGACCGACGGGGTCGGCATGGCGCTGATGGAGATGATCGCGTTCGACGAGGACGGCAACTGCCTCGGCGCGTCCCTGATGGACTACCTGATCCCGACGTCGCTGGAGGTTCCCGACTGGGAGACCGGCTTCACTGTCACGCCGTCGCCGCACCACCCGATCGGCGCGAAGGGTGTGGGCGAGTCCGCCACAGTGGGGTCGCCGCCCGCGATCGTCAACGCTGTCGTGGACGCCCTGAAGCCCTTCGGCGTCCGCCACGCCGACATGCCGCTGACGCCGTCGCGGGTCTGGGACGCGATGCGCGGCCAGGCCCGGCCGCCGATCTGAGGAGCCGAGGATGACCACCATCGCCGAACGCGCCCGGGAGTTGACCGTCACCCGGGAACCGTTCGTCCACGCCACAGTGGTCCGCGCGCAGGACCCGACGTCGGCCCGACCGGGTGACGACGCGGTGATCCGGTCCGACGGCTCGATCGAGGGCTTCGTGGGCGGGGTGTGTGCGGAGAGTTCGGTGCGGGCCGCCGCCCTCGACACCCTGCGCGACGGCACCGCCCTGCTGCTGCGGGTGCTGCCGGAGGGCGCGACCCCGTTCCCGGAGACGCCGGGCGCGCGGGTGGTGGTCAACCCGTGCCACTCCGGTGGGGCGATCGAGGTCTTCCTCCGACCGGTGCTGCCGACGCCGGCACTGCGCGTGGTCGGCGACACCCCGATCAGCGCCGCAGTGGCGACCCTCGCCGCGTTCCTCGACTTCGACGTCGTCGCGGCCGACGACAGCACCGGTTGCACCGCCGTCGTGGTGGCCGGGTTGGGCAAGGGCGAGCCGGAGGCGATCCGGGCCGCGCTCGACGCCGGCGTCGGGTTCATCGCGCTGGTCGCCAGCGGCAAGCGTGGCGCGATCCTCCTCGACGAACTGGGGTTGACCGACGCGGAACGCGCCCGCGTCCACACCCCCGCCGGGTTGGAGATCGGCGCGCGGACGCCAGCGGAGATCGCTCTGGCGATCATGGGTGAGGTGGTCCGGGCCATCCGGGTGGACGGACTGGCCCCCGCCTCCGGCGCGCCAGCCGCCCGACCGCAGCAGGCCGTCGACCCGGTGTGCGGGATGACAGTGCTGGTCGGGGCGGAGACCCCGCACGCGCGCGTGGACGGGCAGGACTTCTGGTTCTGCTGCGCCGGCTGCCTCGCGAGTTACACGGCGGCGTGACAGGTGTTCCTGACCGGCGTGGTGCTCGCCGCGGGCGCATCGGTGCGACTCGGCGAGGCCAAGCAACTGCTCCCGTACCGGGGGCGGACGCTGCTCGACGCCACCCTCGACCTGGCCCGCTCGTGCGGCTTCGACCAGTTGCTCGTCACAGTGGGCGGCGCGGCGGGCGACATCCGCGACCGGGTGGACCTGACCGGGTGCCAGGTCGTGCAGAACCCGGCGTTCAGCACCGGCTGCGGGTCGTCTGTGCGCACCGCCGCGCGCGCGGTGGACCCGCGCGCCGACGCGCTAGTGCTGCTCCTCGGCGACCAGCCCGGCGTCCGCGCCGTGGACGTCCGCCGGGTCGCTGCGGCGACCACCCCGCTGGCCGTGTGCCGGTACGCGGACGGCCTGGGCCATCCCTTCCGCTTCGGCCGAGAGGTGCTGCCCGAGTTGTACGACCTGCACGGCGACAAGGCCGTCTGGAAGCTGCTGCACTCCGGACGCCATCCGGTGACCGAGGTGACAGTCGACGGGCCGGTGCCGATCGACGTGGACACCCGGGCCGACTACGAGCGCCTGCTGGCGGGCGACGCATGAAGGACGCCCAGGCCGTCCGGCACCGCCTCGACGCCGTCGACTACCTGGTCGACGACGGCATGGCCATGGCCCTGTTCCTGGCCCTGCGCCTCGGTCAGCCCCTGCTGCTGGAGGGCGAGCCGGGAGTCGGCAAGACCGCCGCCGCGAAGGCGTTGGCCCGCGCGCTGGAGACACCGCTGATCCGGTTGCAGTGCTACGAGGGGCTCACCGCCGGCGAGGCGCTCTACGAGTGGAACTACCAGCGGCAACTGCTGGCGATCCGACTCGCCGAGGCACACCACACGCGGCTCAGCGACGCCGACCTGTTCAGCGCCGAGTACCTCCAGGAGCGGCCGATCCTGCGGGCCGTACGCCACGGTGGGCCGGTCCCGCCGGTGCTGCTGATCGACGAGATCGACCGGGCCGACGACGAGTTCGAGGCGCTGCTGTTCGAGTTCCTCGGCGAGGCCGGCATCACGATCCCCGAACTCGGCACCTTCACCGCCCGCACCCCACCGGTCGTGGTGCTCACCTCCAACCGCAGCCGGGAACTGCACGACGCGCTGCGCCGCCGTTGCCTGTACCACTGGATCGACTTCCCCGAGCCGGCCCGCGCCGTGGAGATCGTCCGCCGGGCCGTACCGGGCGCGACCGAACCGCTGATCCAGACGGCCGTGCAGTTCATCGGCGGCGTACGCCACCGGGAGTTGGAGAAGGCGCCCGGGATGGCGGAGACCATCGACTGGGTGGGCGCGCTGTCCGTGCTGGGCGTCACCGACCTGGCCGCCGACGGCGTGGCGCACACCGTCGGCACCATCGCCAAGACCCCCGACGACCGCGCCGTGGTCGCCGCCGCGCTCGGCGCCTACCAGGAGAGTCAGCCATGAAGATCACCAACGAGTTCGCTGTCACCGTGCCGATCGAACGGGCCTGGGCGGTGCTCACCGACCTTGAAGGGCTCGCGCCGTGCCTGCCGGGCGCCCAGCTGACCGGCGTCGACGGCGACGTCTACCAGGGCCGGGTGCGGGTGAAGGTCGGCCCGGTCGTCTCGGAGTTCGCGGGCACGGCTCGGTTCGTCGAGAAGGACGACGCGGCGTACCGCGGGGTGATCGATGCGAAGGGCCGGGACGCCCGCTCGACCGGCACCGCGTCCGCGCTGGTCACCGCCCACCTGCGGCCGGACGGCGACCGGACGCTGGTCAGTGTGGACACGGATCTGAAGATCTCCGGCAAGCTGGCCCAGTTCGGCAGCGGCATGATCAAGGAGGTGTCGGGCAAACTGCTGGCCCAGTTCGTCGCCAACCTGGAGGCCAAGCTGGCCGCCGAACCGCCGGCCCCGCACCCGAACGCCGAACCCGTGGCGGCCACGTCCGCCGCGCCGCCCCAGCCAACCCCGGCCGCGTCGGCCACGGCGGTCGAGCCCTCAGCCGCGTCGGCCACGGCGGTCGCGACCACGCCCAGCACCGCCGCTGTCGCACCCTCGCCCGTCGAGCCGTCACCGGTCACCCCGTCACCCGACGGAACGTCGTCGGTCTCGCCACGACCCGCTTCGCCGCCGCCGGTCGCGCCGTCGGCCGACGGCGTGCGTGTTGCGCCGACTGCCGAGCCGGAGGCGCTCGACCTGCTCAGCATCGCCGGCGGGTCGGTCACCAAGCGCCTCGTACCGGTGCTCGTGGGTCTTGTCGCGGTCGGCGCGGTGATCACCTGGTTGGTCGCGCGCCGGTGAGCCCGGTCGTGCTGCGCGGCGTCGACCGGGCCGCGTTCGCTGTGGCGCTCGCCGGGCGGCTGCGCCGAGCCGGCGTCCCGTGCGGGCTGACCACCGTCGACGACTTCGTCCGGGCCCTCGCCGCCAGCCCGCCCGACTCGATGTCGTCGCTCTACTGGACCGCCCGGATCAGCCTGGTGCGACGGCACACCGACGTGCCCGCGTTCGACCGGATCTTCGCGGCGATCTTCGCGGATCCCCCACCGTTGCCCCGGTCGCGTCGGTCCGCCCCCCGGACCGACGGCCACGACGACGTGTACGTCCGGGTACCGGCCGACACCGACGAGGCGGGGTCGGGCGGCGGCCTGCCGTGGGCGACAGTGCCGCCAGCGGTCGGGGAGTCATCCGCACACGACACCGCGCTGCGACTGCCCGAGCGGCGCCCGAGCGCCCACACCGGGCCCGCCGACCGTCCGTTCGACGAACTCGACGCCGTGCAGGTCACGCAACTCGGCGACGCCCTGCGCGCGGCCGTCGCTGGCTGGCCGACCCGACGCACCCGGCGGCACACCGTCGGCTCGGCCGGTGCCCGAATCGCGTTGCGGGCCACCATCGCTCGGGCCCGGCGCACCGGCTGGGAGCCCGTCGAGGTCGTCCGCGCGCGCCCGGTACGACGGCCCCGCCCTGTCGTGCTGCTCTGTGACGTCAGCGAGTCGATGCGGACGCAGGCGACCGCGTACCTGCATCTGATGCGAGCGTTCGCGGTGGTCGCCGACGCTGAGGTGTTCGCGTTCGCCACGACGCTGACCCGGCTCACAGTGGTGCTCCGGCACACCTCGGCGGCCGAGGCGGTCGCGCAGGCCAGCGCCGCCGTGACCGACCGGTACGGGGGCACCCGGATCGCCACGAACCTGCGGGCCCTGCTCACCTCCCACCACGCGGAGGCCGTCCGCGGGGCGGTGGTGGTGATCGGGTCGGACGGCTGGGACAGCGATCCCCCCGCCGACCTGGCGGCGGTGATGGCCCGGCTGAGCCGCCGCGCGTACCGGGTCGTCTGGTTGAATCCCCGCGCCGGCGCACCCGGCTTCGCCCCCCGGGTCGGCGGCATGGCCGCCGCACTCCCCTACTGCGACCGGATGCTGCCGGCCGGCACCTTCCAGGATCTGCTGGTCGTCGCCCGTCAGCTCCAGAGCGTCACGTGCACCGACGGCCGGAAGTGGCCGACGCTGACGCCCGCGCCGCGCATCATCGCCTGAATCGCCCGCGGCGTCGACGAGAATCGCGACAGCTCCTCGGCGGCCGACATCGAACCGGGGGTGGCGAGCACCTGTGCGTGCCACACCGCCTCCGTGGTCGCGTGCGGTCCCACCACCTGCGCGAGCTGGCCCTGGCGGACGTCCGGCGCGACGGTGAACGCCAGGGCTGGTGCCACCCCCTTGCCCCGCTTGGCCTCGCCCAGCGCGGCCGCGTGGCTCTGGAAGATCTGCTGCCGCTCGTCCGGTACGGCCAGCCGGCGCAGCAACGCCGGGACCGCGCCCCACTCGGTGGCGGCCGACGGCCCGAGCAGCCAGGTCTGCTCCCGCAGCTGCCCCGGGGACGCCGCCAGGCCGGCCAGTGGGTGGCCCGGACCGACGGCGATCACGAGCCGGTAGTTCATCACGGGCCGGCAGCCGATGGCGCTGTCGACGATCGACGGCTGTGGCCCGATCGCGATGTCCGCGGCGCGGGTCAACAACAGCGACCCGAACGACCCCGGGTTGCGCACGCTCAACTCGACGTCGAGGTCGGCGGCCCGCTTCGCGAAGAGTTCGATCAGCCCTGGCGCGGCGAACTCGGCGAACAGGCTCGACGCGGCGACCCGCAGCAACCGTCGGCCTCGCTTCGCGGCGCTGACCTCCAGCATGGTGCGGTCCTGAAGACCCAACAGTTCCGCCGCGCGACTGGCCAGCCGCAGCCCACCCGGGGTGAACGCGAGTCCCGCCGCCGTCCGGGCGAAGAGCTTGTCGCCGAACTCCTTGCGCAGCTGGGCGATGTGCAGCGACACCGCCGACTCGGAGACCTGAAGCTCGGCGGCGGCCTGCTTGACCGAGCCCAACCGGACCACGGCGACGTACGCGCGCAGCTGCGTCGGGGTCATCGGCGTCACCCACTTCCCCGCGATCGCGTGGCTCGGCTCGGCGTCGAGACGAACGTCGATCATCCCCCGCTGCGCCGTCCCACCACCAGCAGCCGATCATCTGATCGTCGCCGCTCGGCTGCGGCCGCGACCGGGCGGCGACGAGTGCCGAGGTCAGCTGTCGGTGCTGACCGCCTGGTGTCCGGACACGCAGTACACGTCGCCGGAGTTCGCGGCGTGCGGCAGGTCGTGCAGGTGCGTCGCCAGGTCGGTCGCGGGCATCCAACGGTGGAAGGTCATCGACTTGTCGTCGCCCAACGCGACGTCGAAGCCGTCGAAGCCGAGCGCGGTCAGGCGGTCGAGACACCGGTCGGCGACCGCACGCGCGATGGTGGTGAACTCGAACGACAGCGCGGGCAGTGGGCGGCTCAGGCCGGCCAGCACCTCGTCCTCGAAACCCTCAACGTCGATCTTGGTGAAGGTCGGCACGCCGTACGTCTCGATCAGCGCGTCGACGGTGACCACCGGAACCTCGATGTCGGCATCCCACACCTCGCTCTCCCACCCGCCCGCGCCCTTCGCCGCCCGCACGAAGTCGGGCGAGGCGGTCGACACGGTGGGGTTGGCGGAGTTGACGTGCAAGCGGGTGCGCCCCGGCCGCGCGCCACACGCGGCGTCGACCACTGTCACCTGGTTGTCGTCGGCGTAGATCGCCCGCAGGGCACGCAGGCACAGCGGCTGCGGTTCCACGGCGACGACCCGGGCGCCGAGGCGACGGAAACTGCCGATGTGGTCGCCCACGTGCGAGCCGATGTCGAAGACGAGGTCCCCGCTGCTGACGAAGCGGGAGTAGAAGGCGTCCATCCTCGCGTCCCGCTCGGGATCGCCGTAGTAGACGTCCAGCGAGCGGTGCAGCAGGGACAGGGCCGGATCGGTCCGGAGCGCGGCGATCCTGGTCTCGGTGGTAGCCGTCATCTGTCTGGGTCCAGTCCGTGTGGGAGGTGGCCGGGGTTACGGTCCGAAGGCGGTCAGGAACCGGTCCCGGAAGGCGTCCATCCGCCAGACCGGAGCCTGCGGACCGGGCTTCAGCCCGTCCTGCCAGCCCCACCCGGAGATCCGGTCCAGCACGGCCCGGTCCCGGGTGATGATCGAGATGGGGACGTCGCGGCTGGCGTTCTCGCCGGTGACGACAGCGGCGGGCTGGTGGTCACCGAGGAAGATGAACACGAGGTCGTCGTCTCCGTAGGTCCGCACGTAGGAGGTGAGCGTGCCGAGTGTGTACTCGATGGACTTCCGGTAGTCCGCCCGGATCTGGGCGGTGTTGCGGCGCTTGTCGTCGGACCTGCGGACGCCGGCCCCGCGGTAGACCGCGCCGTCGCCGACGTCGGCCCAGTCGAGCAGCGGCGGGACGGGCGTCCAGGGCGCGTGACTCGACACCAGCGCCAACTCGGTCATCACGTTGCCGTCGCGCTTGGCCTGTTCCAGGCGCTGCCAACTGGCAAGGGTGTACTGGTCGGGCGGGGTGCCGAAGCTGAACTTCGGGCCACGGTACGCGAGCGTCTTGGCGTTGTAGAACCGGTCGTAGCCGAAGAAGGAGCCCTCCGGCCACGCCTTGGTGACGGCGGGCATCACGCCCACGGTCTGCCAGTTCGCCCGGCGGAAGGCGCCGTTGAGGGTCATCCGGTCACTGGCCAGCAGGGTGCGGTGCCGTTGGTCGTTGTCGATCCAGAGGCCGGAGAGCAACGTGTCGTGCGCGAGCCAACTGCCACCGCCGAAGGTCGGTGAGGTGAGGAAGCCGCTCTGCGCGGCGAAACCCGCCGCGTTCAGCTCGCTGGTGCCGCGGTCGAGGACCGCACCGACCTGCGGCGCGAACTCCGGGTCCTCGACGGCGTCCCGACCGTAGCTCTCCACGAAGGCGACTACCACGTTCTTGCCGCGCAGCGCGGTCAACAGCTGGTCGCCGGGGGTGTCGCCGAACCTGTCGGCCTCGATCAGGGCGCCGAACGTCTCGCGGTCGTCGAGCCGCAGGCGCACCTGGAAGCCGTGACCGTTGGCCAGGGTGGTCGCGGAGGTGTCGGCGACCGGTACACCCTCGACCACCCGCACGTTGAACGCGGCGCAGGCCACCCAGACGACCACCAGCGCGGCCACGATCCGGGTGGTCCCGGTGCGGTGCCGGACCACCAGCCGTCGCAGTCGCCGCATCGACAGCGTGACAAGTGTGGGCAGGCCCACGACCACCAGCGCCAGTGTGATCGCGGCGCCGATGGCGGCGGGCCGACCGTACGACTCGCTGAGGAAGGCGAACCCCTCGTCGAGGAGCGCCCAGTCGAGCACCGGGTCGAACGCCCGGCTCAGGGAGGCGGAGAACCCCAGGTCGAGCAGCTTGAGCAGGCCGAGCAGGCCGAGCGCCACGCCGGCGAGCGTCGCGACCAGTCGGCTGCCACGTGACGGCAGGGCGAGCAGGAGGGCCACCACCAGCAGCGCCTCCAGGGGGATCCGCACGAACCCCGCTGGGCTGAGTCGACCGAAGTCGTACGGCACGGTGAGGGCGAGCAGGACGAGCAGCGCGGCCAGGACTGTCGTCAGCCGGGACGCGATGGAACGCTTCGGCCGGCCCTCGGCTCCGCTGCCCTCGGTGGCGGCGGTGACGTCCGAGACTTCGCCCCTCATCGGTCTCCGTCCCTGGCTCGGCAGCTGACGTACGCGCGTCAAGAGCGACAACCCGGGCATCCTTCCATGATCTTCGTTGGGGGCGGGATCCGGGCGGCTCAGACGCGGGCGATCCCGCGTCGGGCCACGGCGACAGTGGGACGGTCCGACCAGGGCAACGCATCCGTCCGGCCCGAGCCCAGCCCCGCCGCGGCGCTGTGGCCCACCGGGCTCGCGTGGACCATCGCGACCGGGGCGTCGTGGACGACGGTGTGGCGGAGGTGACGGGTCGTCCAGAGCCACGCGACGTCACGCCCGAACGACTCGACCAGCAGCGCCAGTGACGCCAGCAGCACGACGGTCGTCAGCGGCCCGGGCAGCGCGTCGCCCATCGCCACCGTCAGCACCACGCCCTGGATGGCGGCGACGACCTTGCGCCAGTAGCGCGGCGGCAGGGATCCGCGCATCCACCCCAGCACCCAGCTCGCGGCGACGAAGACGTACCGCATCGCGCCGATCGCGAGCACCCAGCCACCCACCGAGGGGGCCACGTGCAGGCAGAGCACCAGGACCAGGAAGGAGTCGATCTCCATGTCGAAGCGCGCGCCGAGTTCGCTGGTGGTGCCGGTACGGCGGGCCGTGTACCCGTCCACGGCGTCGAGGGCCAACGCCACGCTGGTGAGTACGACCATCAGGGTGATCGGCGCCGACCGGCCGAACGAGTCGGCGGCCAGGGCGGTCACGCCGCCGACGAGGACGGCCCGGCTCAGGGTCACCCGGTCGGCCGGGCTCAGCGCAGCCGCGCCCGAGCGGGACATCCCCCGGCTGAGCAGGGCGCACAGGGCCACCCCGTACGCCAACCCGGCCGCCCAGCCCGCCGCGCCCAGACCGACTGTCTCCGCCAGCACTGCCAGCAGGACGATCTGCACGAGCAGTCCGATGACCGGACCAGTTCGAACCGTTGACATCGTGCCTCCGCGACTCTGGTGGGTGACCCTGACCGTCATCACGGAAAATATGACCGATCGGTTCATTCTGAACGCGACTCGGCAGGGTGCCACGCAGGGACGTGCCCCTTCGGCGGCCGGTTGATCGTCCACCGTGGGCAGCTCGTCGCCGGCTGAGCGACGAAGACGTCGACTGTGCCGTTCGGCTCAGCGCGCCGGCAGGGTGAGCACGTCCGCGCCGTCGTCGGTGATGGCGATGGTGTGCTCGCTGTGCGCCGTCCGGCAGCCCGTCGCGCTGCGGAGCGTCCAGCCGTCGGCGTCGGTGACGAGCGTGGCGGTGTCCGCCATGACCCACGGCTCCAGCGCGAGCAGCAGCCCCGGGCGCAGCCGGTATCCGCGACCGGGACGTCCGGTGTTGGAGACGTGCGGGTCCTGGTGCATCGTCGACCCGACGCCGTGGCCGCCGAACTCGGTGTTGACCGAGTATCCCGCCGCGGTCAGGACCGAGCCGATCGCGTGGGAGATGTCACCGATGCGAACGCCGGGACCGGCGGCGGCGATCCCGGCCCGCAACGCGCGCTCGGTCGCGTCGATCAGCGCGACGCTCTCCGGGGGCCGCACGTCGCCCACGATGAAGCTGATGGCCGAGTCCGCGACAACTCCACCAAGGGAGACGGCGAGGTCGAGCGAGAGCAGATCGCCGTCGGCGAGCGGATAGTCGTACGGCAAGCCGTGCAGCACGGCGTCATTCACCGACGTGCAGATGTAGTGGCCGAACGGCCCGCGGCCGAAGGACGGCTCATAGTCGACGTAGCAGGACTGCGCCCCGGCCTCGGTGATCATGGCCCGTGCCCACTGGTCGATCTCCAGGAGGTTGGTGCCGACCACGCAGCGGCTCTTCAGCCTCTGGAGGATGCCGGCGACCAACGCGCCGGTGTCCTTCGCTCGCAGCACGTCGGTGGGGCTCAGGATCTCGATCATGCAGCGCCTTCCTCGGACCACCAATAAGTATCCCGGCCATATTATCCCGGTACTAGAATCGGAGCATGGTCAGGTTGCCGCTCACTCCCGCAGAGCTCGAACGCGGACAGCGCCTCGGCGCCCTCCTGCGTCGCGCCCGTGGAGAGCGCTCGATGCTCCTCACCGCGTTGGACGCGGGCGTCTCGCCGGAGACCCTTCGAAAGATCGAGTCCGGCCGGATAGCCACCCCCGCCTTCCCGACCATCGCGGCGATCGCCGACGTCCTCGGCCTCTCCCTCGACGCCGTCTGGTCGGAGATCAACAAGTCGGACGGCGGAGTGGAGCTGGCCCGATCGGACCGCACCGCGCGCGAGCGGCTGGCGTCCTAGCGCCCTGCGGTCGAGCTGGTTGACACCGCCGCGGGTGGGCCCGATCCGCTTTCGGTCAGGACCCGACCGGACCGCGGGCTGTCACTGCGCTGCCGGCACAGCGGCCGCCCACACAGCGCTTCCCACGATAGATAACTTAACAGTGAAGCTGCCCGATCGGTATCGGGCAGACGCCCGACTGCGCAGGTCAGCGGCGGTGGCTAGGTTCGCCCAATGCCCACCAACATGATCAGTGCGGAATCGCACCTGCTGGCCATCCCCGGTACCGGCAACCCCGATCACCTGGTCGAGAACCTGGCTGCCGGGGCGCTGGTCCTGTCGCCGGACGAGCTGGCCAGCATCGAGTAGCGACCCCTGCAGGATGCGGCCCCGCGACACCCTCGATGGAAGGCCCGTCACTGTGCAGGCAGCGACAACACCCGTTCCCATTCCTCCGCGCGACACCCCGTGGCTCGTTGCCCGAGGACTCATCCCCGATCACGGCCCTCGGCGCGTTCTGGCCTTCGCGACCTTCGTCAACATGCTCGGCAGCGGCATCTTCATGGCCAGCGCAGTGCTCTTCTTCACCCGATCCGTCGGGCTCCCCCTTGCGCAGGTCGCTCTGGGGATGGGCATCGCCGCGCTCGTCGGGATGCTCGCCGGGATCCCGGTGGGGCATCTCGCCGACCGCCGGGGCCCACGTGAGATCTATCTGCTGACCCTGGTCATCCGAGCCGCCACCATGGCCGCTCTGGTCTTCGTGCACACGTTCTGGCCGTTCGTCGTCCTGGTCTGCCTGACCCAGCTCGCGCACTCGGCCGGCGGGGCGTCTCGCGGCCCGCTGGTGCGTGGCTTCGGCGGCACCAACCCGGGCCGGTACCGCGCCTACCTGCGGTCGGTCGCCAACCTCGCCGGATGTTGCGGAGCCCTCGCCGCCGGCGCCGCGGTGCAACTGGACACCCGCGCGGCCTACCTGGCCCTGGTCGTCGGCAACGCCGTCAGTTTCGTGGCCTGCGCCGCCATCATCACTCGGCTGCCCTCACTGCCGCCCGTTCCAGCGCCCCAACTGACCGGGCGCTGGATCGCACTCAAGGACAGGCCCTTTCTGGCAGTCACAGTGCTCGACGCCATCCTGGGAATTCAGGGCCAGGTACTGGTCTTCGCGCTGCCCGTGTGGATCGTCTCGCAGACCCACGCGCCACGCTGGTTCGTCGGGGTGGCCGTGCTGGTGAACACCGCCCTCGTGGCGACGCTGCAGGTCAGGGCGAGCCGGGGAGTCGACACCAGTTCGGCGGCAGGTCGGGCGATGCGCCGCTCCGGGTTGGCGTTCCTGATCGGGATGGCCCTGATCGCCGCCACGTCGGCGATGCCCGGTTGGGTCGCCGTCACGGTGATCACGCTGGGGGTCGCCGCGCACACCGTCGGAGAGCTGTGGCACGCGGCGGGCTCACTCGAGTTGCAGTTCCGGCTCGCCCCCGCGCACGCGCAGGGGCAGTACATGGGAATCTCCGGAATTGGCACCGGCCTGGCCAACGTCGCCGCGCCTTCCATCCTGGGCCTGCTCTGTATCGCGTGGGGCGCACCCGGCTGGCTGCTGATGGGCGGCATCTTCGTCGTGGTCGGGCTCGCCGCCCCGGCGGTCGTCCGATGGGGCGAGCGAACGCGTCCGGACTCAGCGGAGGCCGTCTAGATCCAGCGATCCGGCGGCCGTAACTCCACCGGCCGAAGGTCGACCGAGCCCACGCAGCCTCATGGCAGGCCGAAAGCTGGTCCCGGTCGACGAGCGACCGGGACCAGCGGGTGGTGCGCTCAGGAGGCGGCGATGCCTTCCATGCCGATGCCGTCGGCGAACTTCGGCAGACCCTCCACTGTGGTGACGAGCTTCAGGGAACCGTCCTTGCCCACCTCGTAGCCCTGCACGTTGCCGGCGGTGGCGTTCTGCACGTACAGGAAGCCGTCGCTGGTGGTCATGTCGATCGACCCGCCGCCGGTGTCGACGGCGACGGCCTTGACGAGTTGGAGCTTGCCGTCGTCGTCGACCCGGTAGGAGCTGATGGTGGAGCTGCCGGCGTTGGCGACGAAGAAGAAGTCGCCGACGCGCTGGATCCAGCACGGCGCCTGCTGACCGTTGGGCACCGACGGCCCGACCTGGTCGAGCGCGCCGTCGTCCTCCAACTCGAACCGGCTGACCGCGTTCGCGTTGGACTCGGTGACCAGCAGCGAGTCGTCGGTGTCGAAGGTGAAGCCGAACGGACCGTCCCCCGCGTCGCTGATGACGGGGTTCCGGGCCAGTTCGCCGTGACGACCGATCTCGTAGCTGAACATGACGTTGGCGGCCTTGGTCGACACCAGGACGAACTCGCTGTCCGGGTCGATCTTTACCTGGGCCGGGGCGGTCCCGAACGCGGGCGGGTTGCCGTTGTGCAGCCCGAGCGACCGGTTGGCGTCCTCGATCCGGGACAGGCGTCCCTTGTGCAGCTCGAAGCCCTGCACCGAACCCTCGCCGCCGGCGTTGAGGACGTAGACGAGGTCGCCGCGGGCCGCGACGCTGACCGGCAACAGACCGCCGGACCAGATGACCTGGAGCTTGTGCAGCTTGGTGCCGTCGACGCGGAAGACCGTGACGGTGTTGCTGCCGGCGTTCACCGCGAACAACAGTCCCTTGTGGTAGGTCAGGGAACCCTGCGAGGCCAGTGCGTCCAGCGGCGCGCCGATGGTGAAGCCGCCCAGCCCGCCGGTCTCGTACTCGCCCGCCTTGGAGAGACGGCCGTCCTCGTCGCGGTCGTACACCTTGATGGTGTTGCCCTCGGCCTTGTTGGTCTGGACGAAGACCGCTCCCTCGTCGCCGTGGTGGTAATCACCCCCCTTGCGATCGTCGTGGTACCCAGGGCCACCACCATCGGCGGAGGCGGTCCCGGGGATCGATCCGATGCTGGTCAGACCTGCCAGGAGGGCTGCCGCGAACGCGACACTGCGCTTCATCACTGACTCCTTATGCACCCGAAGGGAGGAATCCGAATTTTCCTCTCCTTCGAAAGCTATCGGAACAGCTAGGGGCGTTCGCCTTACTTACCCTAAAGCGGTAATTTCGTGCCGTTCCATGGAACGACGAGACGTATGCCCCGAGATGGCATACGGCGAACCGGACCCCCGGCTCGTCAGGGCAGGAACTCGGCGGTCAGGTCGATCAGCGCACGGGCGGCAGCCCCGACCGGGCGGTCCACCGGGGTGGCGAGCGACGCCGTCCAGTTCAGGTCGGCGCCGGTGACGGCCAGCAGTCGCACCCCGTGGTCGTCGGCGACGGCGAAGCGGGGCAGCAGGGCGATGCCGAGCCCGTGCCGGACGTGGTCGGCGCCGGTGGCGATGTCGGGGATCTCGATCGTGACGCGCCGGGACAGGCCGGCGGCCGTGAACGCCCGATCGGTCACGGCCCGATTGCCGTAGCCGACCGGGGAGTCGATGAAGTCCAGCCCGGCGATGTCGGCGAGGGTGACCGCCTCGAGGGTGGCCAGCGGGTGATCCTCCGGGACGACGAGGTCGAGGACCGAGCTGGCCAGCTCGGTGAGGTGGATCTCCGCAGGGGGCTTGCCGGGCAGTGAAACGAACGCGAGGTCGAGCCGGCGTTCCGTGAGAGCGTCGATGAGCCCCTGGGAGCCGTGCGGGGCGACGCTGGTGTGCAGCAGCACTCCGGGGTGCCGGCGGTGGAACTCGCCGAGCAGGGCTGGCAGGTGCAGCAGCCTGATCGAGGTCATCGTGCCGATGCGCAGGGTGCCGCGCAGGCCGCCGTGCACCTCGGCGACCGCGTCGCGGGCGTCGCGGGCCGCGTCGAGGGCGATCCGGGCGCGCGGCAGCAGCGCGGCGCCGGCGTCAGTGAGGCGTACGCGTTTGGAGTTGCGGTCCAGCAGTGACGCGCCCAGTTCGCGTTCGAGGGTCTTGACCGCGGCGGAGACGGCGGACTGGACGACGTGCAGGCGGGCGGCGGCACGGGTGAAGTTCTGTTCCTCGGCCACGGCGACGAAGTACTCGAGTTGGCGCAGTTCCACACCCCCAAGTATCACCGATCGCGATCGTCGCGAGCATCAACTTTCGTTGGACCTGATGCTTGAGTGAGGCAACAGTGGGGCCATGTCCTTGTCGACCCTGACACCCGGCCCCGCCACGTCCGACCGCAGCGACGGCTCGTCGCGCCGCCACGGCCGTGGCTTCTGGGCGATCGCCCTGGCCTTCCTGACCGCGATGGCGTTCTGCACCGTGCCGGCCCCGCTCTACCCGCTGTACATGGCGCGGGACGGTTTCTCCACGTTCATGGGCACGATCGTGTTCGCGGTCTACGCGGTGGGCGTGGTGATCAGCCTGCTGCTCGCCGGTCACGTCTCGGACTGGGTCGGCCGCAAGAAGATCCTCATCCCGGCGTTGGCGTTGGAGCTGGTGGCCGCCGCCCTGTTCCTGGGTGACCCGTCCCTGCCGGTGCTGCTGGTCGCCCGGCTGGTGAGCGGGCTGGGCATCGGCATGATCACCGCGACCGCCACCGCGTACCTCCAGGAGCTGCACGCGGCGCACCGGCCCGGCTCGTCCCGCCAGCGCTTCGAGATGGTCTCCACCGCCGCCAACATCGGCGGCCTGGGCGTCGGCGCGTTGGTCGCGGGCCTCCTCGCCCAGTACGTCGACGCGCCGCTGCGCACGCCGTACCTGGTGTTCGCCGTCCTGCTGGCGGTGAGCATCGTGGCGGTCGCCCTGACCCCGGAAACCGTCGAGGAGCGGCTGGTCAAGCCGACCTACCGGCCGCAGCGGATCAGCGCCGACCACGGGGACCGGGCCGGCTACCTGGCCGCGGCAGCCGCCGGGTTCGCCTCCTTCGCCGTGTTCGGCCTGTTCACCTCGGTCGCCCCGGGTTTCGTCGCGGGGGCCCTGCACCTCCCGTCGCGGGCCCTGGCCGGCACTATCGTGTTCGCCGTGTTCGGCGGCGCGGCCGTGGCGCAGACCCTCACCAGCCGGCTTTCCGCCCCGGCGAAGGTGCGCCTGGGGCTGCTCACCCAGGCCGTCGGTGTGCCCGTCCTGCTGGTGGGGATGCACACCGCCAACCTGACGGCGTTCCTGGCCGGCGGGGTGGTCGCGGGCATCGGCGCCGGCGTGCTCTTCAAGGCCGCCATCGGTGCCGTCGCGGAGATGGCCGCACCCGCCCGACGCGGCGAGGCCCTGGCCGGGCTGTTCCTCATCGGCTACCTGGGAATGATCCTGCCGTCCGTCGGCATCGGCGTCGCCACCCAGGCCGTCAGCGCCGGCACGGCGATGAACTGGTTCACCGGGTTGCTACTGGTCATGCTCGCCGGCGTGGCGGCGCTGTTCCGCCGCAGCGCCGCGGCCCATGCCCGGTGAGCCGTACGGCCTAAAGCCGCTCGGCCAAGATCCGCACAGAAACAGGGAAAGTGCTGCCTCACCAGCCGCGGAGGCACCTACATCCCGGAAGTTGTGCGGATCTTGGCGAGCCAGGCGCGGGAAGGTCCGGGGTCAACGCTGGCCGGGCCACCACGGTTCGAGGATGGCCGGGTCGGCGACGTACTGCGCCACCTGCGTCCGCTGCTCCACTGTCAGCGGCAGCGCCTGGAGGCGGGCGCCCCACTCGGGCACCCGGTCGGCCTTGTCCAACACGGTCGCCAGCTCGATCAGACCGGCCAGCGCCATCGCCTGCTCGACCACCGGCGCGTCCTCGGCGCGACGGCGCATCCCCGAGTCGAGCGCCCGGTAGGCCGCCCGGTCGTCCATCTTGAACTCGCGCAGGATCCGCGCGTTGTCGAGCACCCGGGCCAGCCCGTCGAGCTCCTTCGACCCGCCGTACTCCACGTCCTTCGGCTCGTCCCGCTGGATGAAGACGATGGTGTTGCCCGACGGGTCGATGATGCTGAACCGCGACGCCCCGGCCCGGTAGCGGGTCATCCGGGGAAGGCCCTTGACCAGCACCTTGCCGTAGCTGCGGCGCATCGCCTCGGTGAACACCGCGTGGTACGACGCGACCGCGTCCACCATCACCAGGCACCCACCGGAGTGCTCCTTCGCCGGGTCCAGGTCCTTGGGCGCCGGGCCGTAGTGCAGCTGGAACCCGCTCCAGGTGAAGGCCAGGTACACATATGGCCTGAGCTGTTCATAAGCCACCTCGAAGCCGAGCGCCCGCCAGAACGCCAGGGTCTCCTCCGGGGCCGCGCAGTGCAGCAGCGGCACTGTGGTCTCGTTCGGTTGGACACGGTCCTCGTTGGTCGTCATGATCGATCCCCGTCCGGTCGGCCGAGCGGCCATTGTGCCAGCACCGCCGAGCGGCTTCGACGGATTTCGTCTCCTACCCAGGGAGGAGGCGGGCTCCGACCAGCGGCCGCAACCGGGGCTCGGGGTCGGACGCGATCGGCGGTCACGACCACGAACATCTACAGGCATGACTACCGTTGTGCGCCGGGCGGCGCGTTGGAACCGCCCGCTGATGGTCCTGGTATCCATGATGGCGGTGCTGGCCGTCGTCGCCGTGGTCGGCATCCTCGTCGATCCGCGCGTCCTCACCGGGGCGCCGATCTGGCTCAAGCCGTTCAAGTTCGCGGTGTCGTTCGTGCTGTACGGCGCGACGCTCGCCTGGATGCTCTCCCTGCTGCCGCGACGCAGCCGGGCCGTCGAGAGGGCGGTCGTCGTCATCGTCGCGGTGGCGGTCGTCGAGAACGCGGTGATCGTCGGTCAGGTGGTCCGCGGGCAGACCAGCCACTTCAACGACAGCACCCCCCTGAACACCGCGCTGTTCGCGGCGATGGGCGCGGCGATCATGGTGCTGTTCTTCGCGCACCTCGTCATCGGGATCGTGGTCCTGATCCAGCGGATCCCCGATCGGGTCGCCGCGACCGCCGTCGGGTGGGGGCTCGGCCTGTCCCTGCTGGGCATGCTGGCGGCGGTGCCGATGGCGCTGCCGATGCAGGACCCGGGGATCGAGGGGATCGGTGGGGCGCACAGCGTCGGCGTGCCCGACGGTGGGCCGGGGTTGCCACTGGTCGGCTGGAGCACCACCGGCGGTGACCTGCGGATCGGACACTTCGTGGGGCTGCACGCCCTCCAGGCGCTGCCGATCCTGGCGATCCTGCTGACCCGGTTCGCGACGCGGTGGGACGAGCGCACCCGCGCCCGGCTGCTGGTCGTCGCGGGCGGCGCGTACGGCGTACTCACCGTGCTGTTGACCTGGCAGGCCCTGCGCGAACAGCCGCTGCTGCGGCCGGACGCCGTCACGCTCGTCGCGGTCGCGGCCCTGGTGGTCGCGACGGCGACCGCGACCGGCCTGGTGCTGGCCCGCGGACGCCGCCCGGACCTGGCGCTGGCCGCGTGACCGCGACGCTGTTCTCCCTGACGTTCGCGGTGGCCGCGCCGTTCTGGGCACTGATGATCCTGCTGCCCCGCTGGTCGTGGACCGCCCGGATCATCGCCTCGCCGCTGATCGTGCTGCCGGTCGTGGTGATCTACGCGCTGCTGGTGCTGCCGGCGTTCGGCGACGTGCTGCCGGCCGTGACGTCGCCGACCCTGGCCGGGGTGCGCGACCTGCTCGGCACCTCCGACGGGGCGGCGGCGGGTTGGGCGCACATGATCGCGTTCGATCTCTTCGTCGGGCGGTGGGCGTGGTTGGACAGCCGGGAACGGGGGGTGCCGGCGCTGGTGATGGCTCCGGTGCTGCTGCTGACCATCCTGCTCGGACCGCTCGGCCTGGCCGCGTACCTCGCGGTCCGGGCCCGGTGGCGGCGGCCGGCGGCCGTCGCCACCGGCCCGCAGCACCTAGGCTGACCACCGTGAGCTGGCCGGGGCGACTGTTCGACATGCGGGACACGCTCGTGCGGATGGTGCTGCTCGATCTCAGCGGGCTGTGCTACCTGCTCTTCGTTCCGCACTCCACCAGCACGCCCACGACGACACAGTGGATCCTCGCGGTCCTCGCGATCACAGTGGCGCTGGCGGCGCACCGTCGGCCGGTGGTCAACCTGGTGGCGCAGGCCGCCCTGCTGACGGTCGCGATCAGCCTGGTCGACGACTTCACCATCAACCAGGTCGGCGCGAGTTGGGCCCTGCTCGAGATCACCATGCGGGCGCGTCGCCCCCGGACCATCTGGCTGTCCACCGCGCTGCTGGTCGTGGTCGACCTGACCGATTCGGTGGGCGACCCGGCCGGCAGGGTAGTCTCCGGCGTCGTCGGACTGGCCCTGGAGGTCGGCGTGCCGGTGCTGCTCGGCCTGGTCATCCGCACCAACCGGGAGCTGAGTCGGCAGGCCGTGGAGCGGGCTGTGGCCGAGCAACGCCAGCACGCATCGGAGAGTCGTGCGGCGCGCGCCGACGAGCGCAGCGCCATCGCCCGCGAGCTGCACGACGTCGTCGCGCACCATGTGGCGTCGATGGTGCTGCGGGTCGGCGTCGCCCGGCACGTGCTCACCGACCTGGACCCCCGGGTGGGCGAGGTCTTCGACGACGTGCACGGCACCGGCACCGCGGCCCTCGCGGAGCTGCGCCGGCTGGTCGCGGTGCTGCGCAACCCCGACGGGGTACGCGGTGACGCGGCGCTGACCGCGATCGAACCGGCCGCGCTGCCGGCGGCGATCGGCGCGTCCATCGACCGGGCCCGGCAGGCGGGTGTCACCGTGGAGGCCGATCTCGACCCGGCGATCGGTTCACTCGACGCGGTGCGCGGCATGGCGGTGCTGCGACTGACCCAGGAGGCGCTGACAAACGTGGCCAAGCACGCGGGGACGTCCGCGCTCGCGCATCTCGTGGTGGCCGTCCGGGACGGGTCGGTGCACTGGGAGGTCACCGACAACGGGCACGGTGGGGTGCCGGCGGGCGTGCCGGCCGGTGGCGGGCACGGCATCACCGGGATGCGGGAGCGTGTCGAGGTCCTCGGCGGTCGGCTGGAGGCGGGCCCGACCGACACCGGGTGGCGGGTGCATACCGTCCTTCCGGCCGTGGCGTCCGCGTCGGCCGGGGCGCCGGTCGGGTCGGTGCCCCGCGAGCGGGAGGCCCCGGCCGGGTCACCCGCGCCGGAGCCGGCGTGATCCGGGTGCTGCTGGTCGACGACCAGCACCTCATCCGGGCCGGGCTGCGCATGCTCTGCGACGCCCAACCCGACATCGAGGTCGTCGGGGAGGCCGACAACGGCCGGGAGGCGATCCCGCTGGCCGGGAGGCTCCTCCCCGACGTCGTCGTCATGGACCTGCGGATGCCCGGCGTCGACGGGATCACCGCGACCAGCCGCATCCTCGCCGAACGTCCCGCCACCCGCGTCCTGGTGCTGACCACGTTCGGCGACGACGACCACCTCTACCCCGCGCTGACCGCCGGAGCGTGCGGGTTCCTGCTCAAGGACGCGCCCCCGACCGAGCTGCTGGACGGCATCCGCCGGGCCGCCGTCGGTGACAGCCCGTTCAGCCCGGAGGTGCTGCGCCGCCTCGTGCAGCGCGCGGTGCACGCCCGCCCCGGGTCACCACCGGCCCTGTCGGGCCTGACCGCCCGGGAACGGGACGTGCTGAACCTGGTCGCCGAGGGCCTGTCCAACACCGAGATCGCCGACCAGCTCCACATCGGTGTCACCACTGTCAAGACCCACATCACCAGCCTGATGACCAAGACCGACAGCCCCAACCGGGTCCGTCTGGCCCTGTTCGCTCGCGGCGTCTGAAGATCAGAAGGCGTGCGGTCGCGCCTCTTGACGTCCCGCTGGGAGCGCTCCAAGATCAGCTGGAGCGGAGCCGCACGAACGGCGGGCCGCCCGAGGCGGGTGTGGTGGTCTGTTGCTGAGCGCATTCGGTCTGAGCGAGCTGGAGGAGAAGGTCTACCTGGAGCTGGTCCGTGGCCGTGCCGGGACCGCGACCGAGCTGGCACCACGGGTCGCGGCCACGGTGGCCGAGCTGGACCACGCGCTCGACGCTCTCGCCCGAGCCGGGCTGGTACGCATGGTTGCCGGCCGCGCCGGTGCCACACCGCCCGACCTGGCCATCGAGTCGCTGCTCAACCAGCGGATGCGCGAGCTTCAGGAGGCGCGGGTCGGCCTGTGGGACTGGCTGCGGCAGCAACGCCCGGCGGACCCGATGGACCAGGATGTCCAGCTTGTCGTCGGTGTTCCCGCGATCATGCAGGCGTTCGACCAGTTCCTGCGCGGGGCGCAGGAGGAGGTGCTCGGCTTCGACCGCCCGCCGTACGCGGCCGTGTTGCAGGACAACCCGACCGAGGTCGAGATGCTCGGCCGGGGCGTCGCCTTTCGCGTCGTGTACGACCGGCGAGGGCTGGAACGGCCGGGTGCGGCGGCCCACATCGGCCGGTTCGTCGCGGCAGGTGAACAGGCACGGGTCGCCGCGAACGTGCCCGGTAAGCTCGCCGTCGCCGACCGCCGGGTCGCGCTGATCTCCTTCCCCGCGCGCGCCGAGAGCATCGACCCCTGGGCGCTCGTGGTCCGTGGCACCACCTGGGTGGAGGTACTCGTGGCGCTGTTCACCGAGGTGTGGGACAGGGCCACGCCGCTGCGGCTCGCCGCGGCCAGCGAGGGGGTCGACGACGTCGAGCGGCAGAGCACGCCCACCCCCGTCGACCGGCAGATCCTGTCGCTGCTGATGACCGGGTTGCCGGACAAGGCGGTCGCCTCCCAGTTGGGCATCTCGCTGCGTACGGTGCAGCGGCGGTTGCGGCAGCTGATGGACACGACCGGGAGCGCCACCCGGATGCAGCTCGGTTGGTTCATCGCCCGCAACGACTGGCTCTGAACCCGAAAGCGGGGGCCTGCCGACACTGGAGGTGTCGGCAGGCCCCGGGGTTCACTTCGTGACCGTCAGCGACACGGTGATCGGGGTGGACGCGCCCTTCGCACCGTTGTTGGTGACCAGCAGCGTGGCGACGTACGGGCCCGGCGCCAGGCCGGTGGTGTCCACGGTGATGGTCAACGCGCCCTTCGCCCCCGCCGGCACCTCGCCGGAGGTTGCGGCGGACAGCCACGCCACGTCGCTGTACGCCGGCAGCGAGCCGTCGACGTGATAGACCTTGCTGCCGTACGGCCGGCCGGTCGCGTTACCGAGCACCCACAGGTTGCCCTGCTCGTCCAGGTCCAGCCCGGCGCCGCTGAGCGGGTTCGGGTCGGGGTCGGGCACCGAGGCGAGCGGCTGGCAGGTGGCCGGGTCGAGCGCCCAGATCGACTCTTTGGAGTCCTGGTTGATGCCCCACAGCACGTTGTGTTCCTCGTTGAGGGCAAGGCCGGTCATCCACGGGATGGGCGGGGTGCACTCCCCCAGCACCGAACCGGGCTGCGGGTGAGACAGTCCGGCGAGGTGCCGGATGCGGTTGTCGCCGCTGAGGTAGAAGGTGTCGTCCGAGGCGCGGTAGGCGAGCCCGTAGTAGAGCTTGCCGGCCCACGGCCCGGTGATGGTCTCCTTCACCTCCAGGGTGTCCGGGTCGAAGCACACGATCGGCAGGTCCCCGATGAACGACATCTTCGGCGCGCACATCAGGTCCCGGCTCGGCACGTACGCCATGTCCGAGGGCCAGCCGTCGATCGGCAGCACACCCTTGCCCAGCGACCGGCCGTCCGTGCTGAAGCGCTGCATCTGCCCGAACAGGTACGAGTTGGAGACGATCAGCTCGCCGTTGCGGTAGCCGACGCCGTAGGCGTTGTAGAGCTCCTTGAGCGGGAACGAGCTGAGCTGCCGGCCCGGGATGCCGGTCGGCGGGGTGGGCGAGTTGATCTCCCGGGCCAGCCAGGTGGCCGGCAGGTCACCCCGGTTGGTCAGGGTCACCGTCGCAGTCCGGGTCACCCCGGCCCGGGCGGACACCGAGACCGCGTTCTTGTTGGCCAGCAGCAGCGGTGTACGCAGCGCCAGGTCGTGCGGGACGACCGTCGACTCGACAACGCCGACGGTGCTCGCCGGCAGGTCGTAGCCCGGTTGCAGAGCGGTCACCGTTACCGGCCCGGCCGGTGCCTCCACCTGGTAGAAGCCGTCGGCGTCGGTGGTCGTGGTGATCGGCTGCGGTGCGTCCGGCGATTCGACCCGCACCGTCGCGCCGGCCAGCGGCTGACGGTCGTTCGCATCCCGCACCGTGCCCCGCAGCAGGCCACGACCGGCCACCCGGAAGGTGATCGCGTCGGCCGCGTCGAGCACCTGCTCGTCGCGCGAGTACGTCAGCGCGTCGCGGCCGGTGGCGTCCTCGATGCCGACGGTCGCCGAGCCGCCGGTCCCCGCCGCCGTGGCGGCGAGCTTGCGGTACGCGATGGTGACGGTGCCGTTCTCGCCGAGGCGCACCTGGACGTCGACCCGGGTCTTCGGCGCGCTCTTCAGCGCGGCCCGGTTCCAGGTGACCACGACCTGTCGGGCCGTGCCGGTGCCGGACACCCTGGTACGCACCGTCGAGGCGTGGTCCAGGACCAGGTCGTCCCAGAACGCGTAGACGGCCGGTGCCGAGACCGCCGGGGCGGGCAGCGGACCGTTGTCGCCGACCGAGGTGCTCACGTCGACGCCGAAGGTCAGGTAACCGTCGGTGTGCACGGTCAGCTGACGGTAGGTGCTGCCGTAGAACGTCACCGGAAACGGCAGGTCGACGGCCCGGCTCGCGGTGTCGCCGGTGAGGGCCAGCACGCTGCCGCCGTCGGCCCACTCCGCGGTGGCCGTCCCCGCCCGGTAGCCGTGCCGGTCGGTCTTCGCGGCGAGCGCCACGTCCACCGTCTCCGGCCCGTCGACGGTCAGCGCGACCGTCTTCGGTGCCAGCCACCGGCCGTACTCGACCAGCAGGTCGTAGTCGGCCTCGGGCAGCATCCCGGTGTAGTGACCCTCGGCGTCGGTGACGAACGCTGGGAACGTCTCCCCGGCGAGCGCCAACCGGGCACCCACGACCGGCTTGCCCGCCGGGTCGGTGACCCGGCCCTGGATCGCCTGCCACGGGGCGGGCTCGGACAGGTCCAGCGTCAGATTGGTGGTGCCGCTTGTCGAGACGGTGATGGTCTGCCGTGCGGTGCGCCGCGCGAAGAACGACGCGGTCAGCGTGTACTCCCCGGCCGGGACCCGACCCAGCTGGACCGTGCCGCGCGCGTCGGTGCGGGCGGTGCGGGTGACCAGGGCGGAGGTCAGGGTGATCTTCGCCCCGGAGAGCACGGTGCCGTTCAGGTTCGCGTGCACCACGACGCCGCCGAGCTGCGCCGTCGAGGCCTGGGTCACCAGGTCGTACGCGTCGAGCCGACCCTCGCCGTAGACGTTGTTGTCGGCCGGGGTGCCGCCACACTGCAGGTCGTTGACGTCGTGCGCGGTGCGGTCCAGCAGCTCGCGGGTGGTTGCCAGGTCACGGCGCAGGTTCGGCACGGCCGACCAGGCCAGGGCGACCGCGCCGGCGACGTGTGGAGCGGCCATGGATGTGCCGTCGCTCATGCCCCAGTCGCTGCCCGGCACTGAGGAGAGGATGCCTACCCCGGGGGCGGTGATGTCCGGCCGTACCGTGTCCTCGCGGCCCGGCCCTCGGCTGGAGAAGTCGGCGATCAAACCGGCGGCGCTGGTCGCGCCGACGGCGTACGCCAGCGGGTTGGTGGCCGGGTGGCCCGCCGAGCCGCACGGCTCGGGCAATTCCTTGGCCTCGTTGCCGACCGCGAAGACCGGGAAGATGCCGGCGGCGACCCAGGAGTCGATGATGGTGTCGTAGAAGGTGGGGTCACCGTCGTGGCCGCCCCAGGAATTGTTGATGATGTCCGGCGCGAGGTCCGGGCGGGGGTTCTCGCCGTTGCGGTCGGTGGGCGCGAGCATCCACTGGCCGGCCGCGAGCAACGCGCTGTTGCTGCAGTAGTTGGCCTCGCACCCCTTGGCCGCGATCCAGCTGGCACGCGGGGCCACACCGGTGATCCGCCCGTCGCCGTCGTCGCCGACCATCGTGCCGACCGTGTGGGTGCCGTGCCCGTAGTTGTCGCAGGGCGTCGACGGCAGGCAGATCCCGGTCGGGTCGTACCAGTTGTAGTCGTGCGTGAAGGTGCCGTCACCGTCGTTGCCCCGATACTGGCGGACCAGGGCCGGGTGGTCGTACTGCACACCGGAGTCGACGCTGCCGACGACGATGCCCTCGCCGCGGGTGCCGTACTCGCGCCAGACCTTGTCGGCGGCGAGTGAGGTGAGGTTCCACGGCAGCTGCGGGTTGTCGGCGGAGGCGCCGGCGGTGCGGACCGGCTCCGCGAGCTTGGTCCCACCGATCGCGGTGATCCGCGCGACGTCAGCCCGGCCGGCCAGTTCGGTCATCAGCTTCAGGTCGCCGGTGACCTCGATGATGTTCGCGATCCAGTACGGGGTGAAGTCGGCGTGCCGGTTGCGCAGCAGGGAGCGGAGCCCGCGCTGGGTCTTCTCGGCGTGGGCCAGCTTGGTCTCGTAGACCCGGGTGGTGCGGGCGACCCGCCCGGCCCGGCCACCGGCGGCCCGCTCGACCCGGTCCAGGTCGCTCTGGTTCAGCGTGGCCTCGTCGGTCAGCTCGACGAAGAAGCTGGCGTTGGTGCCGGTACGGGCCGCACCGAGCACGCGCGGGTCCACCTTGCGCAGTGGGTCGACAGCGCCGTTGCTCGGCGCGGGCGCGGCCACGGCGGCGCCGGTCGGCAGTGCGAGCACGATGGCCAGCGCCGCACCGACGGCACCCATGGCTCGACGTGTCCGCTGTCTGGGTCTGAGCATGAAGTACGTCCCCTCCCTCAGGCGGTCGCCCGGGAGGGCCGACACCGCCGTCGCCGATTCTCAGGCGACGGGCATCCGGCTGAACCACATGATCACTGGCGGAGCACGGACATGGCGGGTCTCCGCCATCCCGCGTTGGCCACACCGACACCGGCACGCCACCACAACGGTCAGGCCCGCATCCGCGCGGACACCGCGATGACGAGCACCAGCGGCAGGATCAGCAGGGCCGGGGCGACGACCGGCAGGTGCAGGGCGACCAGGGCGCCGACCGCCGCGCCGACCATGAGGGCCAGCAGCACCTGAGCCTTGGGGCGCAGGCTGGCCCACGGGCTGCGCGCGGCGACCCCGGCGATCAGGCTGGTGAGCGTGCCGGTCAGGTACGTGGAGGACAGGCCGGACACTCCGAAGCGTTGGATGGCACTGCTCTGCACGCCCAACGCGACAGCGGACAGCATGAGCAGCGCCAGGTGGACACCCGCGTCGGGGGTGTGCAGGGTGACCTCCCAGACGACGGCGAACACCACGAACACCGCCAGCTCCAGGACCAACGCCCAGGTGACCCGCCGGGGCCAGACCGGATCGTCGGGCTGTGCCGAGCCGACGACGCGGGCGCCCGCGAGAACGCCGACGATGAAACTGACGATGGCGCAGCCCGACGTCAGGGCCAGGTCGGCCTCGCCTCGGCCGGCCGAGAGCCCGAGCAGCACCATGTTGCCGGTCATCACGCTCGCGAACGCGCCGCCGAGGGCGAGGAAACCGAGAGCGTCGGCGCTCCCGGTCAGGAAGGTGAGGACGACGACGAGCGCCTGCCGTCGCCGCAGCAGGCGCTCGTCTCGGCGCGGGGCGACGTGGGGGTGGGTGACGCGGGGCGCTGTGCTCGACACTGTCGGCCACCTTCCAGTAATTGTTCTTCGTATACACTTTGTCCGGACACGTTCACGGAGAGGCGACCAGGTGGCTGAAGACCTACGGGACAAGCTCGGCGCGCAACACCTGCCGCTACGCGATCAGGTCCTCGCCGCGCTGCGGACCGCCATCATCGACGGCGACTACCTGCCCGGGGAACGGCTGACCGAGGACCGGCTCGCCGAGGACTTCGGCGTCTCCCGCAACCCCGTCCGGGAGGCGCTGCGCGTCGCCGAGGCGGAGGGGTTCGTCGTGATCCTCCCCCGCAGGGGAGCGGTCGTCGCCTCACCGAGCAGCGGGACCATCACCGACATGTTCGCCGTGCGCGAGCGTCTGGAGGCGCTGGCCGCCCGACTGGCCGCCGAGCGGGCGACAGCGGCCGACGTGGCGTCCCTGCGTGCCCTGCTCGACCAGGGCCGTGAGGCGACCCAGCGGCAGGACCTGGCCCGGGTCGCCGAGCTGAACAGCACGCTGCACCTGCGCATCCTCCAGATCAGCGGAAACCCCTGGCTGTCGTCGATCGCCAAGTCGCTCTACCTCCATGTCCAGTGGGTCTTCCGGCTCGGGGCGGCCGAACGCGCGCCACACTCGTGGGCCGAGCACATCCAGCTCGTCGACGCCATCGAGTCAGGCGACGGTGACCGCGCCGAGCGGGCCGCGCTCGACCACCTCGACGCGGCATCCGCCGCGGCGTACGAGAACGCCGAAGGCGGCTACGGCGCCCGCTAACGGCCGCACGCGTAGCCCTGCATCCCTCGGGGGTTCGCGCCGGCGGCCAGCACGCCCGTCGTCGGGTCACGGGTCACCGCGCAGAGCCGACCGAGACTCCACCCGTCGGTGACCCGCACCTCGTGCCCGTACGCCCGCAGGGCCGCCAGCACGCCCTCGTCGAGCCGGTCCTCCACCACCAGGACACCGGGCTCCATGTCGCGGGGGTAGAACGACCCCGGCAGGCTGACCGTGTGCCACGCCGGCGCGTCGATGGCCTCCTGGAGGCTCTGGCCACCGACGAGGTGCCGCAGCAGGAACGGCAACTGCCACTGGTCCTGCTGGTCGCCACCGGGGGTGCCGCAGGCCAGCACCGGCTCACCGTCGCGGTGCACCATCGTCGGGCTCAACGTCGTACGCGGGCGGCGGCCCGGCGCCAGCGATGAGGCGAGCCCCTCCTCCAGCCAGAACATCTGCAACCTGCTGCCCAGCGGAAAACCGAGCTCCGGAATCGTCGGGGAACTCTGCAACCATCCGCCGCTGGGCGTAGCGGAGATCATGTTGCCCCAGCGGTCCACCACGTCCACGTGACAGGTGTCGCCCCGGGTCACCCCGTCCGACTGCACTGTCGGCTCTCCGGTCGTGGCGTCCGTCGGCCCGGTACGCCGCCCGGCACCCGGTCCGACGTGGGCGGGTAGGCGCGGCTGCGCCCCGTCCGGACGCCCCGGCCGCAACTCCGCCGACGCGCGATCGCCGATCAGGGCGGCCCGCTCCCGCGCGTACTGCGGGGAGAGCAGCGCCTTGGCGGGCACGTCGACATCGTCGCCGTACCAGGCCTCCCGGTCAGCGAAGGCGAGCTTGAGCGCCTCGACCTGGGCGTGGATGCCCGCCGCGGTGTCCGGGTCGTACGCGCCCGGGTCGTCGAGCGCGTCCAGTGTGGCCAGGGACTCCAGCAGCACCGGGCCCTGACCCCAGAAGCCGGTCTTCGCCACCGAGTAGCCGTGCCAGTCGAGGGTGGCGGGCGTCTCCCAGCTCGCCGAGTACGCGACGAGGTCGTCGCCGGTGACCAGCCCGGCGTGCGGGCGGCCGCTGGAGTCCTGGAACGGTAGCCGGCTGAACGCGTCGATCGCCTCGGCGACGAAGCCCGTGCTCCAGGCCCGGCGGGCGGCCTCGATCTGGGCCTCCCGGTCGGCGCCGGCCGCCTGTCCCGCCTCGACGAGGCGGCGCAGGGTGTCCGCGTACGCCGGGTTGGTGACCATCTCCCCCGCGGCGGGTGGTCGGCCGCCGCGCAGCCAGAGCGCGGCGGAGGTGGGCCAGTGTTCCTCGAACAACGACCGGACCGCCGTCACCGTGTCACCGACCCGGCCCACCAGCGGGTGTCCGGCGCCGGCGTAGCCGATCGCCGGCTCCAGCACCTCGGCGAGGGTGAGCGTGCCGTGCTCGCGCAGCAGCAGGAGCCAGGCGTCCACCGCGCCGGGTACGGCCGCCGCGAGCGGGCCGGCACCCGGGATGAGGTCCATGCCGAGCGACCGGAAGTGCGCGATGGTGGCGCCGGCCGGCGCGGGCCCCTGCCCGCACAGCACCTTCGGCGTCGGGTCCGCTGCGGTGGCCACGATGGCCGGCACCTCGCCGCCCGGCCCGTTCAGGTGCGGCTCGACGACGTGCAGGACGAACCCGGCGGTGACCGCGGCGTCGAAGGCGTTTCCCCCGCGTTCCAGGATGCCCATCGCGGCCTGGCTGGCGAGCCAGTGGGTGGAGGACACCATGCCGAAGGTGCCCTGCAACGTGGGTCGGGTGGTGAACGTCATGACAACACCTCACTGGGATCTGTGGTGCGAACGTCGGGACCGGTGCCGTCCGGTCGGACCAGGTGGCAGGCGGCCATGCCGTCGCCGATCGCGGTCTGCGCCGGGACCTCCGTCGCGCACCTGTCGAAGGCGAGCGGGCACCGGGTCCGGAACCGGCAGCCCGACGGCGGGTCGAGTGCGGACGGCAGGTCGTCGCCGAGCAGCACCGGTTGACGGTGGCGCTGACGCACCGGGTCGGCCACCGGCGCGGCGGAGAGCAGCGCCTGCGTGTACGGGTGGGCGGGCCGGGCGAAGATCCGCTCGCGGCTGCCGGTCTCGACGAGTTGACCCAGGTACATGACCGCGATGTCGTCGGCCAGGTACTCGACAGCGGAGAGGTCGTGGGTGATGAACAGGCAGGCGAACCCGATGTCGCGTTGCAGGTCGGCGAGGAGGTTGAGCACCGACGCCTGCACCGACACGTCGAGCGCGCTGGTGGGTTCGTCAGCGATGAGCAGCATGGGCTCGGAGATCAGGGCCCGCGCGATGCTGACCCGTTGACGTTGCCCGCCGGACAGCTCGTGGGGATAGCGACGGGCCACCTCGGCGCGTAGGCCGACCCGTTCGAGTTGGGGGGCGACGCGGGCGTCCCGGTCGCGCCGGGAGATCCGCTTGCCGGCCAGCCGCAGCGGCTCGGCCACGATCTCACCCACCAGCATGCGTGGGTCCAGTGACGCGGCCGGGTCCTGGAAGACGATCGACACCGCGCCGCGATGGGGGCGCAGCCGCCGTCGGGACAGGTGGGTGACGTCGGTGCCCGCGATCCGGACCGTTCCCGCGGTCGGCTCGACGAGCCGCACCACGCATCGGCCCACCGTCGACTTCCCGGAACCGCTCTCCCCCACCAGGGCCGTGACCCGCCCTCGCGGGATCGTCAGGGACACCCCGTCCACGGCACGCACCGGGCCGAAGTGCATCACCAGGTCCGCGATCTCCAGAGCGTTCGGCTGCGGCGTCATCGGTTCACCTCCTGAGCTGCCGTCGGTGCCGTCGGTGCCGTTGTGCAGGGGTGCCAACAGGCCGCGACATGGTCGGTGCCACCGACGCCCTCCAGCGGTGGGGCGGCCGCTCGGCACTGCTCGTCGGCGCCTGGGCAGCGATCCGCGAAGGTGCAGGCGTCGGGTTGACTCGCCAGGACGGGCACCAGTCCGGGGATCTCGGTCAACCGGTCGGTGCCGGCGTGCCGGCCCGGCTGCGGTGACGCCGACAGCAGTCCGGCCGTGTACCGGTGCCGGGGGTGGGCGAACAGGTCGTCGACGGGCGCCCGTTCCACCACCCGGCCCGCGTACATGACGACGACGCGGTCCGCGATGTCGGCGATCACGCCGAGGTCGTGGGTGATGATGAGGACGCTCGTGCCGAGCCGGTCGCGCAGGTCCCGCAGCACCTGGAGGATGCCGGCCTGGACGGTGACGTCCAGTGCGGTGGTCGGCTCGTCGGCCACCAGCACCTTCGGGCCGCAGGCCACCGCCATCGCGATCATCACGCGCTGGCGCATGCCGCCGGAGAGTTGGTGCGGATAGCTGTCGACCCGCTGGGCGGCGGACGGGATCCCGACGAGCGTCAACAGCTCGACGGCACGCGCCCGCGCCGCCCGTCGGGACATCCGCTCGTGGACCTGGAGCACCTCCCCGATCTGCCGCCCGACGGTGAGCACCGGGTTCAACGACGTCATCGGCTCCTGGAAGATGTACGCGATCTCCCGGCCACGGACCCGACGCAGGGCCGACTCGCGGGCCCCGACCAGCTGCGTGCCGTCCAGGCGCACCGACCCGGTGACCCGGGCGCTGCCCGGGAGCAGTCCGGCGATGCTCATCGCGGTGACGCTCTTCCCGCACCCCGACTCGCCCACCATCCCGACGATCTCCCCGGCCGCGAGGTCCAGGCTGACCCCGTCGACCGCCGAGACGGTGCCGGTCTCGGTCGGAAACGACACCGACAGGTCGCGGATCTCCAGCACGGGCGCGGAGGCCGTGGTCATCGCCGGTCTCCCTTCGGGTCGAGGGCGTCGCGCAGGGCGTCACCGAAGACGTTGAACGCCAGCGCCAGACCCATGATCACGACGCCGGGGAAGACGGCGGCCCAGGGTGCGCGGGCGGCGAACTGCTGGGCGGTGGCCAGCATGGTGCCGAGACTGGGCGCGGGCGGCTGGATGCCGAGGCCGAGGAAGGACAGCACCGCCTCGCCGAGGATCGCGGCCGGGATGGCGACAGTGGCCTGCACCAGGATCACCGAGGTCGCGTTGGGCAGGATGTGCCGGGCCAGCACCCACAGGTCGCTCGCGCCGTCCACGACGGCCGCCGCCACGAAGTCCAGCGACTTGAGGCGCAGGGTGTCCGAGCGGACGACCCGGATCACCCCGGGGATCTGGGCGATGCCGATGGCCACCGCGGCGTTGCCGAGGCTGGCGCCCCGGATGGCCGCCAACCCCACCGCCATGATCAGAAACGGAAACGCCAGCAGCAGGTCGGTGAAACGCGAGATCACCGCGTCCCAGGCCCGGAAGTAGCCGGCAGCGAGCCCGAGCGGCACCCCGATGACCAACGACGTGGCCACCGCCAGGAGCCCGACCTGCAACGACGCCCGCGCACCGAGCATGATGCGGGAGAGGACGTCCCGGCCGAGATCGTCGGTGCCCAGCAGGTGCCCGGCGGTGCCGGGAGGTGCGAACGTACGGGCGAAATCGGTCTGGTCGACCGAGTAGGGCGCGAGCCAGGGCGAGAGCAGCGCGATGACGCCCGCCAGCGCGAGGACGACGAAGCTCACCACGGCGAGCGGGTTGCGGCGCAGCCGCCGCAGCACCCGGGTACGCCGGGTGACGCTGGCGGCACCTGTCTCCGCCATCGGTACGGTGAGGACGGTCATGCCGGATCTCCCGTCACCCGGATGCGGGGATCGATGACCGAGTAGAGCAGGTCCACGAAAAAGTTGATCACGATGTAGGCCGCCGCGGTGAGCAGGACGACGGCCTGGATCACCGGGTAGTCCCGTTGGAACACCGCGTCGATGGTCATCTTGCCGAAGCCCGGCAGCCCGAAGATCTGTTCGGTGACGACAGCGCCCGAGATCAGCCCACCGAGTTGGAGACCCACCACGGTCACCACCACGATGAGGCTGTTCCGCAGGGCGTGCCGGGTGATGACGGCGCGCGGTCGCAGGCCCTTCGCCTTCGCCGTCCGCACGTAGTCGGAGGAGAGCGAGTCCAACATCGCCGACCGGGTCTGCCGCATGATGATCGCGGCGAGGCCGGTGCCGAGGATCACTGCCGGCAGGACGATGTGGTGCAGGTTGTCCACGGGGTCCTCCAGGATCGGCACGAAGCCGGAGGCGGGAAAGAGCCCGGTCGCCACGGACAGGTAGAGGATCGCCAGCAGCCCGAGCCAGAAGTGCGGCACCGACAGGCCGATCAGGGCCAGGCCGTTGGCGAGCCACTCCGCCGGACGTCCACGACGGACCGCCGCGAGCACCCCGGCGCCGACGCCGAGCGCCGCCGCGATGAGGATCGCCAGGACGGACAGCTCGACGGTCACCGGCAGGGCGGTCGTGAGCATCGACGACACCGGGGTACCGGTGCGGATCGACACCCCGAAGTCGCCCTGCGCCATGCGCTCCACGTACTGGGCGAACTGCACCGGCAGCGGCTGGTCCAGCCCGTAGTGCCGCCGGATGGCCTCCAGGGCCTCCGGCGACCGGTCCTCACCGGCCAGGGCCAGGGCCGGGTCGCCGGGCAGCGCCCGTACGCCGACGAAGACCACGATCGTCGACATCAGCAGGGTCAACGCCGACTGCCAGGCGCGGGTGAGCAGATACCGGGCCACGGCGGCCTACTTGCCGAAGCCGGCGAAGGCCGCCCGGATCACGCCGTCCGGGTAGACCTGAAGGCCCTGGATCTGCTTGCTGACGGCGGTCAGGTTGCGCTGCCGGTAGAGGTAGATCAGGGCGTCGTCCTGCTGGAGCAGAGTGACAGCCTGCCCGTACAGCTTCCGGCGCTCCTCGACGTCGCCGGCCTGCCGGGCCTGGGTCAACAGGGTGTCGAGCTGCGGGTTGCTGTAGCCGGCGACGTTCTGGCTGGCGCCGGTGCCGACGAAGTTCGTGATGTTGGCGTCCGGGTCGATCCGGCCGCTCCACCCCAGTTGCAGCAGCTCGAAGTTGCCGCGGTCCTGCTCGTCGAGGAGCGACGAGTACTCCACCGGGTTGATCTTCAGGTCGAATCCGCCGTCCTTGACCATGGACTGCAACGCCTGCGCGAGGCGCAGCGTGTCGGGCGTGTTCGAGGCGAGCATCGTGACCGTGTACGGCGTCTGCACGCCGGCCTCGGCCAGCAACTGCTTGGCCTTGGCGGGGTCGTGCGCCGGGCAGGTCTGCGCCTCCGGCGACGAGAACGTGCTCGCTGGCGAGATCGGGGAGCAGGCGGCGGCGTGCAGACCGTTGAAGACCGCGTCGACCAGGGACTTGCGGTCGATGGCGTGCTCGAAGGCCTGCCGCACCTTGGCGTTCTGGGCGAGGGGGCGGTTGATGGGCTTGGGGGCGGTGCCGACGCCGTCGACGTTGCCGACGTTGATGGTCAGGCCCTGGTAGCCGAGGGACTGCGACTGGAGGACGGAGACCGCCGCGTCCTGGCGCAGCGAGGCGACGTCCTGGGTGGAGATGGAGTCGGCGACCTGGGCGTCGCCCGAGCGCAGGTTGGCGGCGCGGATGCTGGCGTCGGTGAGGATCCGCCACGAGATGGCGTCCAGGTGCACCTTGCTGGCGTCGTAGTAGTTCGGGTCCCGTACGACCTCGATGGAGTTCTGCGGCACCCGCTTCGCGAACTTGAAGGGGCCGACGCAGACCGGCGCGGAGGCGAAGTCGTCGCCCTTGGACCGCAGCGCCTGCGCACTCATGATCATGCCGGCCCGGTCGGCGAGGGCGCCGAGCAGCGGCGCGAACGGCTGCTTCAGCCGCAGGACGACGGTCTGCGCGTCCGGGGTGTCGACGCCGTCGATGGGGCCGAGTTCGCTCTTGCGGGCCGACCGGGCGTTGGTGAGGTGGCGTTGCAGGGTGGCCTTCACCGCGGCCGAGTCGAACGCCGTACCGTCCGCGAAGCGCACGCCGGGCCGCAGCGGAATGGTCACCGTCCGGCCGTCGCCGCTCGTGGTGGGCAGGGCCGTCGCGAGCTGCGGTACGACTTGCGCCTGCTCGTTGACGTCGTAGAGCTTCTGGCACATGGCCTGGAAGACGTAGCGGGAGTAGAGGCTTCTCGACAGCGTCGGGTCCAGCGCGTCGGGCTCGGCGGAGAGGGCGATGACCAGCTTGCCGCCCTGCTTCACGGCGGCGGGGTCGGCGGGCGTACCGAAGGAATCCTGGCCTGCCGACTGGTCGCCGCCGGACGGGTTGCCGCCGTCGTTGTTCGACACCGGTGAGCAGGCAACGACAGTGCAGACGACGGCGGCCGCCGCAACGGCGGCCCGGAGCACCCGGCGGCGGGGCAGGTTCGTGTCGCGGACGGAGAGGTTCGTCATGGAGAGCTCCTCAAGTGGGCGATTCGGGGAGCGTATGTTGTATACGATGACCGCCGCAAGACCTCCATGAATGGCTCTCGGCGCCCGTCCGCGGGCCGCGTGGGGTGCGTCCACGGGGGCCGACGGCTGCACCGCGCGTCCTTTGCTCTGCTTCACCCCGCGCAACGGCACGTGTCCGATATCCGGACACCCGGTGGTGCGTCCGTTGAAGCAGAGCAAAGACCACCACCAACCCCTACCGACCCGCTCGGCCAGCCGGCACCGCCGTCAGCTCAGGCCGCGGGTTTCGCCGTGGGCGCGGGCGGTGCCGGATCACGCCGCAGGAGGCTGAGCAGGACGACCAGCGCGAGCACCGCCACCACCGCGCTGAAGATCTCGCCGGCGGGGCTCAGACCGATCGTCTGGATCAGCAGACCAACCCCGACCGCTGGCACACCGAGCATGGCGAACAGGATGGCGAAGAAGGTCGAGACCGCCTCGGCCCGGTGCTGCGGCTCGGTCTTCATGGTGATCGTCGCGATGCCGTCGCCGACCGCCACCCCGGACGCGACACCGATGATCGCCGCGCTGATGATGAGCGTCGCCAGCAACGCCATCCACATGCTGAACGCGAGCAGGCCCGCCCCCACGACCAGGCCGGCGCAGGCGCTGGCCAGCGCGGCACGCGAGGACAACACGCGGGTCAGCAGCTGACCGAACGCCGCGCCGGTGAAAGCCACGAAGACCACCAGCGCGGCCAGGGTGTGTGAGGTCTCGTGCAGGACCATGCCGAGGAACAGCCCGCTCACCGACGTCAGCACCCCGAGGGCGGCGAAACCCGCGCCGGCGGTGAGCGCCGAACGGACGAAGGCGCCACGGATGGTCGCCGGCACGTGCAACCGCTGCACCCGCAGAGTCACCGGCGAACGTTCCCGGACCGTCTCCGGCACCCCGCGCAGCGCGATGATCGCGATCACCGCCAGGATCAACACGATCACCCAGGGCAGCCGGAGCGGTTCGGGTGCCACGTCCGACACGATCCCGGACAGCAGGGTGCCGGTGGCCAGGCCGCCCAGGTTCGCGAAGATCGACACGGTGGCGGCACGCTTCGGGTGCCGGGGGTCGATCAGCTCCGCCAACGCCGCTGTCGCCGTGCCGATGATCAGTGCGGCGGACAGCCCGGCGAGGATCCGACCCACGATGATCATCGCCAGGTCGACGGCGGCCAGGAAGACGGCGTCGGCGGCGACGGAGAGCAACAGCGCGATGAGGATGACCGGGCGCCGGCCGATCTGGTCGGAGAGCCGACCGAAGACCAGCAGCCCGACCACGACTCCCAGCGCGTACAGCGCGTAGACCACTGTCACCGTCAACGACGAGAACCCGAACTCCAGCTCGTAGAGCGGGTACAGCGGGGTCGGCACTGTGGTGCCCACAAGCGTGATCCAGAACGCGAACGCGACCCGCACCGCGCCGGACGTGGACCGGCTCGTCGCGCCCCCGGCGCGGCTGGCATCGGACATGAGCAGTCCCCCCGGGGATCGGGCCCTGTTACGGGCCGTCGCCACCGCACCCTTCTCATCGCGGCACCTGGCCCGCGTACAAGCATGGGCTGGGGCATCGGGGTGATGTGCGGTAACCGCCCTAAAGGCCCTCGCCCGAGGCGGCAGCGCTTCCGGGCCGGACGGCCGTTTCCAGGCCGGGATGGACTCCCGGCGGGTTCCCGGTATCGCCGGCGATTCGTTGCAGGGCGGCGATGAGCGCGGCGCGCTCATCGGCGTCAAGCGCGGCGAGGACCTCGTCCTCGTGCTGGTCGGCGACCTCGCGTGCGCGAGGGAGTAGCTGTCGCGCGGCGCCGGTCAGGTGGATGGCGTGGGCTCGGCGGTCGCCTGGATGCCGTCGGCGTTCCACCAGGCCGCGCTGTTCGAGGTCGTCAAGCAGGCCGACCATGACCTTGCGGTGGATGCCCAGCGCGTCGGCGAGCTGCTGCTGGGAACGCCCCTCGCCACGCTCCACGTGCATGAGCAGTCCGAAGTGGTTCGGTGCGATGCCCAGCGGTGCAAGCCGCGCGGCGAACGTCTGCGCAACGTGGAACCCGAGCTGTGACAGCAGGAAGTTGGCCCGGTCGGCGAGCGGCCGGTCCGCGGGTGGTGCAGAGTCGTCAGACACCTCGGTATTGTACGTCCACGGCATTGTCCGTTACGGTAACAGTCACCGCGACGCCCTATCGCTGCGTCCGCCGACACCGGAGGATGCGTGATGTCCCATCCGCTGCCCCGCTTCGCCGAACCGGAACCGTACGGATTTCTCTATCTGGGTTTCCAGGCTGCGCCCGCGCAACGACTGCCCGTCTACACCCGCACCCCACGCCGGCGCAGCGCGGCGGCGCGGCTCGTGCAGGCAGTTCCCGCACTCGTACACCGCCCCGACGTCGTGTCCGTCAAGGTCTTCCGGGCGGTGTTCATCCCGCCACTGCCGGGCGCACCCCGGTACGACCTGGCGATGCTCGTCAGGACTGTGAGTGTGGAGCACCTGGAGACCGTACGTACCTGCGACGAGGTCTCAGCCCTCGACGGCGAGCAGATCCTCACCGGTGTCAACGTGGCCCGGATCGGCGAAACCGACGCTCGAACCGACGGCACTTTTCTGTTCAACCACTTCACCGCCGCGCCGGGCACCGACGCCGAAGCCGTTTGGCGCTCCCTCACCGGCTGGTACACCACCAAGACCGGCGTCGACAACTCCACCGCTCTGCGCCCCACCGGACCATCGTCGTTCTCGCTCATCAACTACGCGCGAATACCCGCCGGGGCGATCCGATTCCTGTTCGGGCAACTCACGCGGCCGAGCTTCCACCGCTTCGTGCGAGCCACGCTCGACGACCACGGAATGCACGCCCTGCCTGCCTTTCACCGTTCGATCCACGCGTCGACGTGAGCCTCGACCGAAGGGAACCTCCATGCGCTTCCACGGCCTTGCCGGCATCGCCGGCATCGGCTTCGTCATCATCCTGATCGCGGCCAACCTGCTGCTGACCGCAGCGGGCTTCCCGACCCCCTCCGAAGCCACATCCGTCGACGAGATCACTGCGGTCTTCGCTGCCGAATCCGGGGCACTACGCCTGGCCTCGGCACTCTTGCCGGCAGCCTGGTTGCTGGCCACGATCTTCGCCGTCGGGGTGTGCGTCTGCCTCCAACGCGACCAACGGTCCCGGACGGACCCGTGGTCCCTCGTCGGGCTCGCTGGCGTGCTCATGCAGTCGGTGGTGTTCACCGCCGTCGAGGCAACCCGGCTCGCGCTGATGTCCGCCGCCCAGCACGGCGGCGGCAGCGTCACCGGCCTCTGGGGCTTGTACAACGCCCTGTTCGGCTTCAACCAGGTGTTCCTGGCGACCGCGCTCGTCGGGCTGTCGATGTTCGGCATCCGTACCGGTGCCATGGCCCGATGGCATGCCGGCATCGGTTTCCTCGCCGCCACGCTGTTGTTCATCACCGCGACCACGAGTCCGTACGGCATCGACGGCGTCAACCCGCTGGCCCTGCTCGGCCTCGTCGGCTGGCTGCTCTGGCTGGCGTGGATCGTGTCGTACAGCATCATCCTGATCCGACGGGGGTCCGATCAGTCCGGTCGCGGTGGGAAGCGGCTCGGAAGGCCGCTTCCCACCGCGTAACTCCTAGGAGTTGTACGCCTGCGCGGTCACCGTGACCTGGCGGGCGAGGCCCGACCGCGCCGGCCAGGAGATCCGCACCTCGCGGCTCTCCCCCGGCAGGAGCCAGAAGTAGTTGTCGTCGTAGCGGGCCGGCAGGACCCGCTCACCGCGCTGGTCGCGCACGGCGAGGCGCACCAACGCGGCGACGGTACGGCCCTGGTTGCGGACCGTCGTGGTGACGGTGTTGCGCCCGTCCACGACGCGTACGGTGCTCGACGACGTCGACAGTCGGGTGCTCGGCACGTCGTTGAGCGCCCGCACCTGCTCGGCCTTGTCGTAGCGCCAGTAGGTGTTCTCCGCGAGCAGCCGGTCACGGCTGTCCCGCAGCTCCAGTCGCACCAGGTGAAGCCCGCCGCCGTCCGGCACGGCGAGCGGGAAGACCGCAGTGGTGGCCGAGCGGGCCACGTCCACCCGCTGACGCTGGGGCGAGCCCAGCGACCGGCCGCTCAGGTCGTACCGTCGGGCGCTCACGGTGACCCCGTTCAGCGGGGCGGCGGTGTGGTTGACCACCCGGACCTGCCAGGTGCCCGGGTCGGCCTGGACGTGCACCGGCTCGCACCCCTTGCGGGCGCCGTAGTAGGCGCCGTTCACGTCGAGGTCGTAGTCGTAGGTCTGCCAGACCGTGCTGTGCCACGCCGGGTGCGACATCCACAGCAGCAGACCGGTGGCGTCCTGCCACAGGTTGGCGTTCCACGCCTCGAACATGGCGCGGTGGCTCTCGTAGTTGACGAACTGCGCCCGGCTGGCGAACTCGTCGAGCGAGTCGGACTCACCGAGCCGCGCGTCGATCGCCGCCTGGTACGTGCCGACGCGCTGGTTACCGATGGTCGACCAGTCGTGGTAGTTCCACACCTCACCGATCGGCCACTCCGGCGCGTCACCGACGAGGTTGCGCATGCTCTCGACCACCGACACCACCGGCATGCCGATCTCGGTGTGGAAACCGAACGCGCCAGTGTCATAGGTGTTCTTGTTGTTGTACGTCGCCGGCTCCACCCAGTGGTACGGGCCGTGGCCGCTGACGATGCCGCCGGCCGAGTTGGGGATGTAGAGGATCTCCGGGTGCTCGGTGGCCGCGGCCTGCTTCAGCCCGGCGTCCACGATCGGCGGCGGGTCACCCTCGTTCGCGCCACACCACACCACGATGCTCGGGTGGTGGCGGAACCGCCGGATCGTGTCGGCGGCGATGTCGACGTAGCCGGGCGGGTTGGGCAGGAACGCGCCCGCCTGCCAGAAGTCGTTCCACACCAGGATTCCCTGCTCGTCGCAGGCCTGGTACAGCTCCTCGCGGTTGCTGCTGCCGAGCCAGTTGCGGATCATCGTGAAGTTCATGTCGCGGTGCATCTCGACCGTGTCGGCCAGCCGGTCGGGCAGCACCCGGCGCAGCAGCTCGTCCCAGCCCCAGTTGCCGCCCCGGGCGAAGACCGGCACGCCGTTCACGCTGATCTTGAGCTGGGTAACGGCGTTGCTGACCGACTTCACGTCGGTCCACCGCTGGCCGTCGTCCGAGACCTGGATGACGAAGTCGCGGGCGTACGCCTGCTCCCAGACGATGGTGACCTGGTCGAAGCTGACCGGAGCGCCGAGGTCGACCTGGATCCACTGGTTGTCCTCGAACTTCGACGACCACCGGGTCCGGGGGTTGCCGTCGACGGCCCGGTCCGGGCCGTTCGAGTCGCTGTCGGACGACGACGCGGTGGCCGTCCGGCGCAGGGCCAGGTCGACGTCCGGCTCGGCCTGCCGCTGCACCGACAGCGCCCACATGGACACGCCCCAGGAGGTCACCCGCGCGCCGGTCTGGATGCGCAGGTGCTGGGCGGTCTGGCTGGCGAACGTCTCGACCTGGGTGGCGCGGCTGCCCAGCGGGGTGTCGTTGCTGACCGACGTCACGTTGCTCCAGGAGTCCCCGTCGGTGGAGACCTGGACGCGGTAGTCCAGCGCGTACGCCTGCTCCCACACGATGGTGGCCCGGTCGAAGTCGACAGCCGAGCCCAGGTCGACCTGGATCCACTGGTTGTCCTCGGCCTGCGAGGCCCAGCGGGTCGCCGCGTCGCCGTCGACGGCCCTGCCGGGACCGTTGCCGTCGTTCTCCGAGGACGACGCGGTGGCGTCGCGACGCAGGGCGAGATCCGGTCCGGTGCCATCGGCCACCGACAGCGAGAACATCGAGATGCCCCAACCGGTGGCACGCTGGCCGGCCTGGATGCGCACGTGCCGGGCGTGCTGCCGGTCGAACGTGACCGTCTGGGTCGCCGCGCCGTCGACGAACTCCAGCGCCGGCTTGCCGGGCGGCGAGATGACGATCGGCTGGTGCCAGTCGTAGGCGAACTCGCGCACACCGAAGCGGAGCGCACGCCGGTCGCTGACCGAGCGCTTCACGGTGGCGGTGAGCGTGAGGTCGTACAGGTGCGGGTCGCCGTAGCCGTTGGGCCACCAGAGCCGGGGGTTGCGCAGCCGCAGCGCGCGGAAGCGCTCCGGCGTGAAGGTGACCGTGGTGCTCCCGCCAGCGGGGACGGTCACCGTGGACTCGACGCGTACCTTGTCGAACTCGGCGCGGACGGTGACAGTGGTGGCGGTGGCCGCCGCGTTTCGGACCGGCACCCGGATGGTGACCTCGGCGGTGTCGGTGCCGGGCAGATCGGGCAGCGTGGTCTGCACGTGCGGGTCGCCGATGACCACGGCGCCGGTGCTGCGCAGCCGGACGTGGTCCCAGAGGCCGGTGACCCGGTCACGGACGGCGGGCATCCAGTCCCACCCGGACACCGCGAGGTAGGTCGGCGCGTCAAGGTAGTGGTGCGCCGACTGGAGGAAGGTACGACCGTCTGGGCCCTTGTCGCCCGGGGTGCCCGGGTGCGGCATCGGGGTGACCCGGACGGCGAGGACGTGCTCGCCACGGTGACCGGCCAACGCGTCGGTGATGTCGAAGGCCGCCCGCGCGAACGGGTGCTTGACGCTGCCGACCTGCACGCCGTTGACCCACGCGGTCGCCTCGTGGTTGATCCCGTCGAACTCCAGCCAGATCCGTCGGCCGGCCGAGGTGTCCAGGTCGCGGGGCAGCCGTAGCGCGCGCCGGTACCACCAGGTGTGCCGGGACAGCGCCTCCGGGATGCGCATGTTGTTGAAGCCGGCCACCGGATCAGGCAGGTGGCCCTGCTCGACCAGGGTGCCCAGCACGGTGCCGGGCACCGTCGCCGGCAGCCAGGACCGGACGTCGACGCCGGCACGGGAGAGTTCGGCGCCGTCGGCGGTGCCGGCGAAGTCGTCCATCGTCAACGACCAGCCCGACTCCAGCGGCACCGTACCGTCCGCGGCCACCCTCAGCTCGGGCACCGGACCGGTGTTGCCGCCTTCCCAACTGGTCCAGCCCTCGGCCTTCGGCCGGCCGGCCAGCGGTACGCCGTAGACCTGGAAACCGTTGAGGCCCACCGGGTTGCTGTTCGACCGCTTCGTGACGGTCATCCGGATCCAGCGGGCGGTGACCGGCTCGGGCAGCTTGATGGCCTGCACGCCACCCTGGCCCTCGCTGGTCTCGTACACCGACCGCCAGGCACTGCCGTCGGTGGAGACCTCGATCCGGTACGCCGTCGCGGCGCTGGAGAGGATCTCATCGCCGTCGGTGTCGGTGTAGTTGCCGTCGAACGGCCCGTCGGTGAGCGTGGCCTCGAAGACCAGGGAGACTGCCTCGATCCGGCACAGCGCCTGGAGGTCCACCGAGATCCACTGTGGATCTCCGTTGGCGGCGCGCCACCCACTCCCCCGGACGCCGACCTGCGGCAGGCCGTCCACGGCGAAGGTGGCGGGCGTCGGCGCGTAGTCGGTCGAGGAGACCGTCACCGGACGGTACCGGGCGAGGTCGGTGGCGGGCGGGGTGGTGGTCGGCGCCGGCACGGCGGCGGACGCGAGGGCGTCCGGGAGGGCCGCGGTCACCCCGACCGACGCCAGCAGCGTCGCGCCGGCGGAGAGGAAGGTACGCCGGGAAATCGGCGATGGCTCGGACATCTTGCCTCCAGACATGACAACGTTGTCAGACGGCGAGGATCTGTGACAACGTTGTCAGATGGTGGCCTGATGTTTCCCGAGAGTCAAGGGCCCGAGTCCATCGTGATTCCCCGAACACGTTCCGCAGCTGTTCCACTGCGGACATCGACAGTGAGCACTCGGCGTCGCGGAGGCAGCGGGGTGCGGGCGGCCGTCCACCGCCCGCACCCCCGGCCGATCACTCCGGGTACGAGGGCCCCGGCTCGGTCCGCAGCATCCGCTTGAGCATGCGGTTCGCCGCCCGCATGTCGTCGGTGATCAGGCGGGTCCGCACGGTTCCCTTGCCGGTCAGCTTGCCACCCACCTCGAACACCTCCGTCTCGCCCGGCAGCGGCACCGCCTGGCAACCCGTGTACGTCTCGGTCGGCAGGCGGCCGTCGAGCAGGAAGGCGTACACCGGGTCGTCCACGCAGGGCGTGTAGTACGGGAAGACACCATGGCTGCCCTCATTGTCGACGCTGATCATCGATGCTCCCGGCAGCTTCTTCGACGCCGCCAACGCACCCTCGTACGCCGTGGCGACATCGAGCTCGTCCTGGAGCATCAGCACCTTCGGGAACGTCTTCCGGTCGAACGTCGGCATCCGGTTGCTCGTCGGCCAGTACGCGCAGGCTGGCGGGTTCTGCAGGTACGGCGCGACCAGCGGGGCGTCCCGGGTCAGTCGCCGGCTGAACGCGTTCCAGTACGCGACGCTGTCGTTCCACTGCCCGTCCTGGCAGCGGATCACCTCGAAGACGTAGTCGATGTCGTACGTGTACTCGTCCGCGGCCTGAACCAGCTGGGCCCGGTCACGCTGCGTCTTCAGCGCCGCCTCGGCGGAGACCCGCGCCTGTTCGACGTACGCCCGGCCGTCGGCGGTGATCCCCGGTGCCGCGCGCAGCTTCGCGCTGGCGGCGGTGAGGATCTGCTCGGGCGTCCAGCCGTTCCACTCCTCGTAGTACTGGATCACGGTGTTCACGGCCGCCGCGGCGACCGGGTAGTTCTGAGTGTCGTAGAGAGCGCCGAGGATGAACCAGCCGAACATGAACGGGCCCATGCCGACGCGGGTGCCGCCGGCCCGCTCGAACATCTCCCGGATCTTCATCGGGTCGGCGCCCCGGCCGTACAGCTCGTCGTGACGTGCCATGTACGGCAGCAACTGCTCCTGGAACGCCCGGTCGCGGGTGAACGGCTGCAGGTCCCAGGTCTTCTGCAGGGTGGGCGAGCCGACCGCGGCCACCGAGTCGAGCACCATCCGACCGGTGCGGCTTCCGAACGTCGCCGCATACCAGGTGCCCAGCCAGGTGCCGTACGAGTAGCCGAGGTAGTTGAGCTTGCGCTCGCCCAGCAGCACCCGGATGAAGTCCATGTCGTAGGTGGTCTGCTCGGTGGTGATGTACTTCGTCAGCTCGGTGCTGCGGCAGCCGGCCACGTTGGCCCGGGTGATCAGGTCGTTGGTGTTGTCGGTGTCCCGGTAGGTGACCGTGCAGAGCAGCGGGGTGCTCTGCCCGACACCACGCGGGTCGAACCCGATCACGTCGTAGTGCTCGGCGAGGGCGGGCGCGGACCGCGCCACGTACGGCGCCAACGACAGGCCGCTGCCGCCGGGGCCACCCGGGTTGACCAGCAGGATGCCCTTGCGGTCACTGCCGGAGGCGACGGTGCGGCTGATCCGGACCTGGATCGTCCTGCCGTCACGGGGGTTGTGCCAGTCGCGCGGCACCGTGACCGTCGCGCAGGCCAGCCGCAACTGCGCCTCGTCCTCGGCGCCGACGTCGGGCAACCCGCAGGGCTCCCAGGTGAGCCGTTGGGTGGCGAGTGTCGCTGCCAGGGCCGCGGTGTCCGGCTCGGCCGCCTTCGCCGCAGCGGCCGGGGTCACGCCCGTACCGCTGCTCAGGACGGCCGCGACCAGGGTCGCGGCGAGGATGGCGGCCGGCCGGCGCACCCGACGTGGGTGGCGCGAGCTGGTCGTGGGGTGGGGCATCGTCCCGTCCTCTCGTGGAGCGGTTGATCGAGTGGCTCCACCCTGGACCAGGAGTGTTTCGCGACGATGGTCCCCCGTTGACGAAGACCAGCCATGGCAGGATCCGGCCAGTCACAGCCAGCCGCGGCGGCTGGCCTGCACACCGAGCTGGAACCGGCTGCGCGCGCCAAGCAGTTCCTGCAGGCGACTGACCCGCCGGTGCACGGTCCGGTTGCTGACGCCGAGGTCGCGGGCGATGGCCTCGTCGGTGAGACCGGCGGTGAGCAGGGCGAGCAGCCGCTGCGTGGCGGCCGTCGGCTCGGCGTCCGGCTGAGCGGCGTCGGTGGTGGCGTGGATTGGCGCGCCCAGTCTCCAGAACACCTCGAACAGCTCGGAGAGCCCGTCCAGCAGTCGGGAGCGGTGCACCAGCATCGCGTCGGCGTCATCACCACTGGCGCGCGGCAGGATGACGAGGCCACGGTCGGCGTCGACGAGCATCATTTTCAGAGGAAGCTCTGGGAAGACCCGCGCCAGCTCTCCGGCGGCGACCGCGGCGCGCACCGCCGCGAGCATCGCCTCGTCGTGCAACAGTTCGCCCTCGTAGACGCAGCGGTAGCGCAGGCCGCGTCGCAGCGCGTCGTACTGCACCTCCTCCGGGACCCGGGCGGTGTCGCGCAGGTACGGCCCGCGTTCCAGACCCCGCACCTCGGTGCGGGCACCGGCCTGCAGCTGGCGAAACAGCTCGCGGACGGCGCGCTTGCCCTCGATGACCTCGACGAACGCGGCCCCGGTGCCGTGCACCGCGCTGTAGAGCCCGGACAGCGTCTCCGCCGCGGCACGCGCGCGGGCGGCCTCCATCTCCCGCTGCGCGGCCCAGTTCTCGAGGGCGGTGCGCGGCGGTCGGACGTGCAGCACGCCGGCGGTGTCGCGGTGCACCGCGCCGCTGCTCAGCAGCCCCGCGAGCGCCCGAGCGGCCTGCGGTGACGCGGTGGACAGGAACTCCCGCTGCGGTACGGGTGCCACCCGCAGCAGATCGCGATAGGCGTCCGCGATGTCCGGCGCGAGTGGGAGCGATTCCACGTCGAGGTCGGAGGCCACGACGAAAGGATCGGTCCGCATGCCCGGATCGTAAGGCGCGTGAGTGGCGGCGATCCACCAGGCCGGGTGGGACGGGGCTGTCGTGGTGCGGGTGCACCGCGACAGCCCCGTCCGCCGGACCCGGCCGCTACCGACCCGAGGTGTACAGCGCGTCGACCTCGGTCGCCCCCAGCGCGCGGTCATAGACCTGCACCTCGTCGAGGGCACCCCGCCAGTAGTCCACCGGGTTGCCGCCGAAGCGGCCACGGCCGATCACCAGCGGCCCGCTGGACGCGGTGCCGGAGCAGGCGTCGACCTGCCGGGCGAGCTGCCCGTCGACGTAGAGCCGCAGCTGTCCGGCAGACGCGTCACGGACGCCGACCAGGTGATACCACTGACCCGGCACCGGGGTCATCGGGGCGACGGCGCGCAGCCCGGCGAAGCTCATCGCGAAGCTGCGGTTCTCCCCCGAGTACTGCAGGAAGAACGCGCTCGTGCTCGCGCCGTCCTGGCTCACCGCGGTCTGGAAACCGCTGGCCGCGTCCAGCCGCACCCAGGCGGCGGTGCTGTAGTTGCCCGTGGTGTCCAGGATCGTCGCGCCGGTATCGACGTACTGGTTGCCGCCGTTGAACTGCAACGCCGTGCCGCTGTGCCCAGCGGTCCACGTCGGGCCGTTGACCAGCGTGCCGTCGTGGCCGGCCACGGAGTCCCGGGCGACCGTTCCGTCGTTCTCGTCCAGCGACCAGTGGCCGACACCCGCGAGCCCCGGCGTGCCGGGCGTCGCCGGGGCGAGCTCGCCCGGGCGACAGGCGCCCGGAACCGGCACCTGATCGCGGGGAAGAGCGTCCGTGCCGGTCCCCCACTGCTGGTTCGGCATGTCGCCGAGGGTCACGGTCACCCGACCGCCGTCGCGCAGGTACGACTCGGGCAGCCAGGACCGGCCGTATGTCTTGCCGTCGAGGCGCACCCCCTGCACGTACTGGTTGGCATCGGAGGTGGCGGGGGCCTCGATCGTCAGCTCGACGCCGTTCTCCCGCTTCAGCTGCACCTTCGGGAACAGCGGGCTGCCCAGCAGCAGCTCCGCCCGACCCGGCGTCTGCGGAAAGACACCCATCGCGGCGAACACGTACCAGGCGGACATGGTGCCGAGGTCGTCGTTGCCGGGCAGGCCGCTGGGCCCGGTGCCGTACGCGGTGTCGACGATCTCGCGTACCGTCGCCTGGGTCTTCCACGGCTGGCCCAGCCCGTTGTAGAGCCACGGCGTGTGCAGACCCGGCTCGTTGGTGGGGTCGTAGCGCAGGGCGCTGCCGCCCCGCACGGCCCAGTTGCCGGCCTCGTCGTGGAAGAACCCGTCCAGCCGGCGTACCGCGTTCGCCTGACCCCCCATCGCGTCGGCGAGGCCGGTGACGTTCTGCGGCACCATCCAGGTGTAGGTGGCGCTGGACCCCTGCGCGAAGCCGACGTCGGTGCCCGGATTGAAGCCACCCGCCCAGCTGCCGTCGGCGAAGCGGGCCTGCTGGTAGCCACCGGTCGCGGTGGCCGCCGAGTTGTAGGTGTTGCGCCACCAGTTGGCCCGGTCGGCGAGCGCCGCCTGGTCGCTCTTCTTGCCGAGCCGCTCGGCCCACATCGCCAAGGAGAAGTCGGCGAGTGAGTTCTCCAGGGTCTCGGCGGCACCACCCCAGCAGTGGCACTTGTCCTGCGGCGCGTACCGGGTCGCCAGGTACGTGTCGAGCGCCGGCCGCTGGCCGGTGCACTGCCCGGGGCAGCCGCCGTCGTCCTCCGCCGCCGGATTCTGCACGGTGGCCTGACGCAGCAGCGACGCGTACGCCCCGGCGGTGTCGAAGTTGCGTACCCCCATGGCGGCGAACGTGGCCAGGGTGGGTGCCGCCGGGTCGCCGGTCATCACGTGGGTGGCGCCGTTGTTGTGGATCCACCTGTCCCAGATGCCGTCGTTCTGCTGGGCGAACTGGTAGAGCGACTGCGCGAAGTCACCGGCGACCTGCGGCTTGAGCAGCGCGAGGAGCTGGATGTGCGCGCGGTACTGATCCCAGCCGGAGAAGGTGCCGTACTGCGCCCGCTGCCCCTTCGCCAGCCGGTGGATCTTCATGTCCGTGCCGAGGTACTGCCCGTCCACGTCGTTGAAGATGTTCGGCTGGAGCATGGCGTGGTAGAGCGCCGTGTAGAACGTGGTGCGCTGAGCCTCCGCGCCACCGCCGACACGGACGTTGCGCAGCTCCTGGTTCCACTCCCGGTAGGCCTGCTCGGCCACGTCCGGCACTGTGGCCCGCGGGCGAAGCTCCTCGTCGCGGTTGCGCTCAGCGCCAGCCAGGCTGACGTATGAGATGCCGACCCGCATCCGCACGTCGGCGTCGGCGCTGGGGTCGAAGCTGACGTACCCGCCGGAGCCCCGGCCGGCCCGGTCGGCGCCGGTGGCGTAGCCCTCCCCGCCGGTGGCGTGCGTGCCACCCGGGGTGAGCGTGCCGTCGGTCCACACGCCCGTGCCGGAGAAGGCCCGGTCGAAGGTGGCGCTGAAGTAGAGCCGATAGTAGGTCTTCCGGTTGTTCACGCCACCGTTGGCCCGGCGGCCACAGAACGCGCCGGTCAGGACCGAGCCGGTCACCTTCCGGTGCGCGGCGTCGATGGTGATCTCCGCGTCCTCGCTGCCGTTGAGCGAGTTCGAGGTGCGGAAGAGCAGGTTGGCCGGCTGCCCGGCGGGGAAGGTGAACTCGCCGACGCCGGCCCGGGTGCTGACCGCCAGGTCGCTCTTCACACCCGAGTCCAGCGTCACCGTGTACCGGCCCGGCTTCGCCGACTCGAAGGTGTGCGAGAAGTTGCTGGCGTACTTGGCGTCCGTGGTGTCGGCCGTCGGGGAGGAGTCCACCGCACCGACGTACGGCATGATCGGCACGTCGCCGGCTGCGCCGGGATTACAGCCCGCGCCGTTGACATGGGTGAGGCTGAAGCCACGCACCCTGGTCGTGTCGTACTGGTACCCGTTGGCAGCGCCGGTGCTGGTCTGGTCGCCACGGGTGCTCGTCGGGCTCCAGGAGATCATGCCGAACGGCCGGACCGCCCCGGGCCAGGTGTTGCCGTCCCGGGCGGTGCCGATGAACGGGTCAACGTAGCTCGCGGGGTCCTTGACCAGCTCTACCGCGGAGCCGCTGGGCCCCGAGGCGAGGGTCGGGGAACCCACGGCGAGCACCATGGCGAGGCCGGCGGCGACGCCGGCGAACACTTTAGACACGAAGGTCACGCTCCATCGGGTGTTACGGATCATCCGCGCCCGAACGTAGAACCGATGTCAGGCCCTCGGTGAAACGTCGGCCGGCACCCCAGGTGAACCCTGCGCCAAGATCTCGTTGTCTCGTCCCCGACCCCCGACCCATGCCGCACGGCAATGGCCCGGTGCTCGTCGGTCAGCTCGCCGGCCCGCTCTCGCGGCGCTCGGGATCCCGAGGGTGGTACTCGGGGCGGAGCTTCGCGCTCGCGAACGCCGCCTTCACCGCCGCCGAGAGCGCGGCGATGTCGTACGCGCCGTGGTGTCGCCGGCCGTTGACGAAGAAGGTCGGGGTGCCGGTGACCCCGCTGAGGTCGGCGGAGTCGACGTCCTCGGCGATCCGGTCCACGCCCATCCGCTTCACCATGTGCTCCCGGAACCCGTCCAGGTCCAGGCCGAGCTGTTCGGCGTAACCGAGCACGTCGTCGGGGTTGAGCGCGTCCTGGTGGACGAGCAGCAGGTCGTGCATCTCCCAGAACGCGCCCTGCTCCCCCGCCGCCTCGGCGGCCTCCGCGGCGAGTTGGGCATGCGGGTGGACGTCGGTGAGCGGCAGGTGTCGCCAGACGTACCGGATGTTGGCGAAGTCCGCCAGCAGCTCCCGGACCACCGGCTCGGCCTGCCCGCAGTAGGGGCACTCGAAGTCGCCGTACTCCACCACCGTCACCGGCGCATCGAGCGACCCGCGCATGTGGTCGCGCTCCGGATCGACCGGCAGCATCAGGTCGACGATCCCCTCGGCGACGCCCAGCAGCGCGCGGGTCCGCCGCGCCGGCGAGAGTCGTCCGACGGAGCGGAACACCAGCCAGGTGACGACTGACGCGCCGAGCGTCGCCACGAGGATGCCGAACTTCGCCTCGTCCAGGGCCGGGCCGCTCAGCGCGTGGGTGGCGATCAGGAGCGCGACGGTGAACCCGATGCCGGAGACCGTGCCGACCCCCACGACGGCGACCCAGCCGACGGGCGGCCGGAACCGGTTACCGCTCAGCCGGGTCACCAACCACGCGGTGGCCACGATCCCGGCCGGCTTACCGACGACGTACGCGACCACGACACCGACCGTGACCGGGGAGGTCACGGCCCTGGCCAGCAGGTCGCCGTCGATGACGATGCCGACATTGGCCAGCGCGAAGAGTGGCACCACCACGTAGCTCGCCAACGGGTGGTAGAGCGTCTGCAACCGCTCGTTCGGCGACAGCGCCGAGGTGAGGCCTGCGCGGGCCATCCGGGCCAGTTGCGGGGTGGGCTGTTCCCGGAAGAGGCGGAACTGGTCGCTGGCCCGCTGCAGGTCGCCGCGGCCGGGAGCGTAGGCGTAGGTCAGCAACCCCATCACCAGGCCCACAGCGACCGGATCGACACCGGACATCGAGACGGCGAGCCAGGCCGCCACCCCGAGCAGCGCGTAGACCGGCCCGAACCGCACCCCGAAGCCCCGGACGAGCAGCACGACGCCGAAGATCGCCGCCGCGACGATCAACGCCGTCAGCGAGGGATGGTGCGGGTACGCGACGGCCAGCACCGCGATCGCCACCACATCGTCGACGACGGCGACGGTCAACAGGAAGCCTCGCAGCCGTTCCGAGAAGCGCGGCCCGAAGACGGCCAGCGCGCCGAGCGCGAGCGCCGTGTCGGTGGCCATCACCGCGCCCCAACCCGCCGCGGTGGTTTGCCCGGCGTTGATGGCGAGATAGATCGCGATCGGCACGAGCATGCCGCCGACCCCGGCGAGCATCGGCAACGCCAGTCGACGCCGCTCCCGCAACTCGCCGATGTCGAACTCGCGGCGCAACTCCAGCCCCGCGACCAGGAAGAAGAACGTCATCAGGCCGCTGTTGACCCAGAAACGCACATCGTGTGACACGCGCCAGTCGCCGAGCTGGATCGAGAAGGGGGTCTCCCAGACCGACTCGTACGACGATTCGCTGAGGTTCGCCCAGACGAGAGCCAGCACCGCGGCGATCAGCACCACCCGCGCGCCGCCGGTCTCGGTACGCAGGAACGAGCGCAGCGGGGCGTCGAACCGCCTGTCCCAGATGGTTCGGGCGGACCACCCCCGCTGCGTGTTGTCGCTCGTCACGGGGACAATCTTCGTCGACCGGACCGTCACGTGGTTCGGATTGCTACTCCTCCTCCGCGAAGACGACCGCCCGGCGCTGGCGGATCGTCGGGAGGACGGCGACGACGAGCGCGACGACGGCCAGGACCAGCAGCGCCGCGGAAATCGGTCGGGTCAGGAAGACCGACGGGTCGCCGCGGGAGATGATCAGCGCCCGGCGCAGGTTCTCCTCCAGCAGTGGGCCGAGGACGAAGCCGAGCAGCAGGGGCGCCGGCTCGCACCCGCACTTGATCAGGACGTAGCCCAGGATCCCGAAGAACGCGATGGCGTAGACGTCGTACGCGTTGAAGTTGAGTGAGTAGGTGCCGGTCGCGGCGAACAGGATGATCATCGGGAAGAGCACCTGGTAGGGGATGCGCAGCATCCGCACCCAGAGGCCGATCAGTGGCAGGTTCAGCAGCAACAGCAGCACGTTGCCGATCCACATCGAGGCGATCAGGCCCCAGAACAGCGCCGGCTCGTCGTTGATGACGTTCGGGCCCGGGGTGATGCCGTGGACGATGAACGCGCCGATCATCAGTGCCATCACCGGGTGGGCGGGTAGGCCCAGGGTGAGCAGCGGAATGAACGACGTCTGCGCGGCGGCGTTGTTCGCCGACTCGGGGCCGGCGACACCCTCGATCGCGCCCCGCCCGAACTCCTGCGGCCGCTTCGAGATGCGCTTCTCGACCGCGTACGAGGTGAACGAGGCGAGCACGTGCCCGCCGCCGGGCAGGACACCGAGCGCGGCGCCGAGACCGGTGCCCCTCAGGATCGGGGCGACGATCCGACGCCGGTCCTCGCGGGTGGGCCAGAGGTTGGTCACCTTGCTGACGATCGCCGTGCGGGTCTGCTCGTTCTCCAGGTTGCGCAGGATCTCGGCCACCCCGAACAGGCCCACGGCGACCGAGACGAAGTCGATGCCGCCGTACAGCTCGCGCTGCTCGAACACGAAGCGGGGCGTTCCGGTGTAGATGTCCTGGCCGACAGTGCCGAGCAGCACGCCGAGTGCAATCATCGCCAGTGCCTTGAGCGCGGTGCCCCGCGCCAGCGCGATCGACACGATCAGGCCGAACAGCACGAGTGAGAAGTAGTCGGCCGGGCCGAACTTCAACGCGACACTGGCCAGGGGCGGGGCCGCGGCGGCCAGCGCCACGGTGGCGACAGTGCCCGCGACGAAGGAGCCGATCGCCGCTGCGGCCAGGGCGGGGCCAGCCCGGCCCTGGCGGGCCATCTCGTGCCCGTCCAGCGCGGTGACCGCCGCGGACGACTCACCGGGCAGGTTGATCAGGATGGCGGTCGTCGAGCCGCCGTACTGTGCCCCGTAGTAGATGCCGGCCAGCATGATCAGCGCGGTGACGGGCTCGAAGCTGAACGTGATCGGCAGCAGCATCGCCACAGTGGCCGTGGGCCCGATGCCGGGCAGTACGCCGACAGCGGTCCCGAGCAGCACTCCCACGAAGCAGTAGAGGACGTTCTGGACCAGCAGGGCCGTCGAGAAGCCCAGCGCGAGGTTGTCGAGGAGTTCCATGCCTCAATCCGGTTGCCGCGTCAGAAGCCCAGCCAGGGGCCCCAGAGCGGGATCCGCAGCTGGAGTCCGACGACGAAGATGAGCGTGCTGGCCACTGTCAGGCCGGCGGCCACGGCGACCGCCGTGAGCAGCCGTACGCGGGTGCTGGCCAGTGTGGTGAGCAGTGCGGTCACCGCCGTTGTCGGTACGAAGCCGAGTCGTCGGACGGTGAACCCGAAGAACAGGACCGCGAGCACGATGGCGGCGACCGCTCGCCACGGGATCGGCCCGAACGAGATCACCTCACCGGCGATGAGGCCCTTGCCGGCGATCGCCAGGCCCAGCGCGACGACGGCCGCGCCGACCAGCAGCGGGAAGGCGCCCGGGCCCATCCGTGTCGGGGTGCCCAGCTCGTAGCCGAGCGCCCCCACCACGAATGCGCCACCGATCAGGACGAAGATTCCCCCGGCGAGGACGTCCGGGAGCGACCGACGGCGCTCCACCTCAGGAGACCTTGACCCCGGAATCGGCGATGATCTTGGCCCAGGTGCCGAGTTGCTCGTCGAGCTTCGCCCGGTGCGCCTCCGGCGTCGCGTCCTGCGCCGGGACCGGCGCGGTGCCGAGCTTGGCCATCTGGTCGATGACCCCCTGGTCCGCCAGTGCCACCTTCAACGCCTCGGACAGCTTCTGGACGATCTCCGGCGGCGTGTCGGCCGGAACGTAGAGACCGTGCCAGACGCTGACCTTCAGCTGGGGCAGCCCGGCCTCGGCGGTGGTGGGCAGGTCGGGAAGGCTCTTCACCCGCTCGGGCGTGGTGACCGCGTACGCCTTCACCTTCCCCGCGGCGATCTGGCCGCTGGTGTTCGTCGTCTGGTCGCACATGAAGTCGACCTGCCCGCCGACGAGGTCGGTCAGCGCGGGGCCGGTGCCCTGGTACGGCACCTCCTGGAGCTTCACACCGGTGGTGGTCTGGAACAGCAGGCCGCACAGGTGCGACGCGGCGCCGATGCCGGCGTTGGCCAGCGTGACCTTGCTGGCGTTCGCCTTCACGTGGGTGACCAGGTCCTGGAGCGTCGCGGGCGCGAAGTCCTTCCGCGCGACGATCGTCATCGGCACCTCGGTGACGAGCCCGACCGTCTCGAAGTCCTCCAGGGGCTTGTAGCCCAGGCTCTTGTAGAGGGCGGGCGCCGTCGACATGCCGATGTGGTGCATGAGCACCGTGTAGCCGTCCGGCTTGGCCCGCGCGACGTCGCCGGCACCGACAGTGCCGCCGGCGCCCTCGACGTTCTGGACGACGATCTTGCCACCGAGCTTCGCGGCCATCGGCTCGGCGATCATGCGGGTGACCGTGTCCGTCGGGCCGCCCGCGCTGAACGGCACGACGATCGTGATGTTGTCGTCCGGGTAACTCGCGGCGTCGCCGCCACCGGTGGCGCCTCCGTTGCCGGAACAGGCGGCGGCGAGCGAGACGACACCGATCGCGGCGATCATCCGCGCGGTGGCCCGGTACCTGCTGGTCGTTCGCATACGACGGCCTCCCCATCAGCGCATGGACATTCCTCGGTGCGTGGGTGGACCCAGTCTCGGCTGGTCGGGGGCCGGATGGTGTCAGAAAAATCCCAAGAAGCAGGGTCGGCGCGAGCGTCGGTCCGGGCCGTAGAATCCGCTGGTATGCGGATAACCGTCATCGAGGATGACGACCGCGTGGCGCGGGGTCTGGTGACCGTCCTGACCCAGGCGGGCTTCGAGGTCCACCGCGTCGCCACCGCCGCGGAGGCCGAGCGCGCCGCCCCGTCCGACGTGGTCCTCGTCGACCTGGGTCTCCCCGACGGCGACGGGCTCGACCTGATCCGCAAGCTGCGTGACCACCCGCAGACCGCCGTCATCGCGGTGACGGCGCGGTCCGAGGAGCACGAGCGGGTTCGTGGCCTGCGCGCCGGCGCCGACGACTACATCGTCAAACCGTTCGGCATCCCCGAGTTGCTCGCCCGGATCGACGCCGTCCTGCGGCGCACCCGGGCCGCTCGTGCCCTCGGCCAGACCGACGAGCCGCTCGTCCTCGGCCCGATGCGGATCGGCGTCGGCACCCGCGAGGTCACCGTCGACGGCACACTCGTGCCGTTGACCCGCAAGGAGTTCGAACTGCTCCTACTCCTGGCCCGGCGGGCACCCAACGTGGTCAGCCGTGACGTCATCCTCGACCAGATCTGGGGCGCGACCTGGGAGTCGTCCAGCCGCACCCTGGACACCCACATCGCGGCGCTGCGGCACAAGCTGGGCCCGGACGTGGTCATCCGCACTGTCCACGGCGTCGGCTATCGGCTGCTGGCCGACCAGCCGGAGCTGATCGGCTGACGGGCCGTGCACCGCCGGCTGCTCGTCGTCCTGGTGCCCCTCGCGGTGCTGCTCGTCGCGGCGCTCGGGGTGCCGCTCAGCATCACCGTTGCCGAACGCGAGATGCAGGAGACGTACGTCAACCGGCTCAACGACGTCGGCCGGTTCGCCTCGCTGGCCGAGACCGCGCTGTCGACCGGCCGCACCGAGGCGTTACAGCAGGAGCTGACGCGGTACCACGAGCTCTACGGCATCCCGGTCGCGCTGATCGACACGTCGGGCGCGGTGCTGCTCGGACCCACCGACGCGTACCAGAAGGCGGCGCACGCCGAGGCGGCGTTGCCCCGGATCGTCACCGCGGCGCTCGCCGGCGCCCGGTCCGAACCGTCCTGGGAGTGGGCGCCGTGGGACGACTCCGCACTCGTGGTGGCGGAACCGGTCGGCCGGGACAGTGAGGTCGTCGGCGCCGTCGTGACGATCTCCGACCTGTCCCGGACGCGCGAGCTCATCCTCCTACGCTGGGCCCGGCTGGCCGGGCTCGGGCTGCTGCCGCTGCTCGCGCTGACGGCCGTCGCCTGGCCGGTGTCGGCGTGGGTGCTGCGCCCGGTGCGGAAACTGGACGCGGCGACCTCGCGGATCTCCGAGGGTGACCTGACCATCCGCGCCGACGCCGAGGCCGGCCCGATCGAGCTGCGGCGGCTGGCGCAGTCGTTCAACAGCATGATGGACGCCGTCGAGAACGCCGCGCAGCGACAGCGCGCCTTCGTCTCCGACGCGTCGCACCAGCTGCGCAACCCATTGACCAGCCTCCGGCTCGCCGTGGAGAGCCTCGCACCGCACCTGCGGTCCGACGGCGACGGGCAGCAGGTGTACGACGTCGCCGTCGACGAGTTGAAGGCGATGCAGCGGATGTTGAACTCGCTCCAGGCCAGCGCGCGGATGGAGAGCCTGCGGACGGCGTCACCGGTGGACCTCGACGAGGTGCTGGCGACACGGGTCGACCGGTGGCGGGCCCTGACGGCCACGGCCGGGCAGACCCTGACTGTCGCCGTACCCCCGGGGTTGCGGTTGTTGGAGCCGCCGGGCGGCCTGGGCAGCATCCTGGACGAGCTGATCAGCAACGCGTTACGGCTGTCCGACGCGCAGGTCGTGGAGGTGACCGCGCGGGTCGTCTCCGCTGGTGCGGGCACCGTCACGGTCGCCGTCCGTGACGACGGTCAGGGCATCGACGTGTCCGAGCGGGCCCAGGCGTTGCAACGCTTCTGGCGGTCACCGCGGCACCAGAACGTTCCCGGGACCGGCCTGGGGCTGGCGATCTGCGCCGACCTCGTCGGGGCGGCCGGCGGTGAGCTGCGGCTGGAGGAGGGCCTGCCGCGTCCGGACGGGTCCGGGCACGGGCTCGCCGCGGTGGTGGTGTTGCCGGTCGCTCCCGCGTCGGCTCCGGTCTGACGACCGCCGGGGTCAGCGTTTGCGGTCGCGGAACCAGGCCGCCGCGCCCGGGTGGAGCGGGACCGACGCGGTGGAGATTCCGGTACGCACGTTGATCTGCCACGCCTCCGGAAGGGCCTCGGCGCCGTCACGGCCGGCGGAGGTGATCGCCCCGGTGTGCCGGAAGACCGTGTCGGTGATGGCGTAGACCAGGTCGTCGGGCAGGTCGTCACGCGCCAGCAGCACATTCGGTACGGCGACGGTGCGGGTCGCCGGGACACCAGCGTAGGCGGCCGCATGGATCGTGGCCGGGGCGTAGGGACCCGGGTACGCCGTGAAGAGCCCATCCGCCTGCGCGTCCAATGGAATCAACCGGATCGGATGCCGCTGCGCCAACTCGGTGATCGCGGGCGTGGGGACGCCGGTGAGCGAGAACATCGCGTCGATCGTGCCGTCGCGCAACGCCCCCGCCGACCCGGCCTGGCTGAGGTTCCAGGCATCGGCTTTGAGCGGGTCGAGCTGCAGGACCCGCCGCGACGTGAACTCGGTGCCCGAATCGTGCGCACCGAGGGACACCCGCTTGCCCTCAAGGTCCCGAAACTCGCCGATCGCCGAACCGGCCATGACCACGAGATGCAGATGACTGTCGTAGAGCCGGCAGATCGCCGACAGCCCCGCTGGCGCGCTGCCGTCGCTGGTGATCAGGGCGTCCAGGCTGGTCAGCCCCAGGTGCACCTCGCCGGCCCGCAGCATTCGGATGTTGTCGGTGGACGCCCCGGTCGGCACGGTGGTCACCGTGGCGCCCGGCACCTGCTCCGAGATGTGCTCGGCCAGCGCCCCACCGATCCGCCGGTAGACCGCCCCCGCCGGCCCGGTAGCCAGTCGCAGGTGGACCGGGTCCGCCTCCGGCTGCCGCGAGCAACCGACGAGCAGCCCGCTGCCGGCTAGCAACACCGCCCGCCGACTGAACAGCACCATGCCGAAATGATACGGATGAATGCGCGCGGTGCCCTCTGCTGCGCCGATCTTGCAGTTTCGGTCGTCGGCTTGCGGGACTCTGCGTCATTTGTCGCGACAGAAAGCGCAAGATCGCGGCCTGCCTCAGTCGATCATGGAGTTGTGGTGCCCGCTTTGGCGTGATGATGAGGGCTTTGTTGCCCACCACAACTCCATGATCGGCGAGGCGGTGCGGGTTCGCGAACCGCCCGCTCCGCCTGGCGCAACGTCCTTGGCGTTCATCCTGGGGGCACACACGCAGCGCGACCGGTTGGTAGCGTGCCGGTGATGTCGTGCCGGTTGCCGCCGGCAGTGGTCCCTGGGGAGGGTCGACATGTGGGCGGACGACGCTGCGCTCGACGCGGCGGAGCGCCGGCTCGACGAGTGGGAATCATCGCTCGCCGAGCGGGCGGAACGAGCCAAGACTCTGTCGACGACGATGCGGGAACTGACCGGCACCGCCCGCAACGCCGACCGGACTGTCGACGTCACAGTCGACTCGGCCGGCCTGCTGATCGACCTACGGCTCGACGAGCGCATCCGGCAACAACCCGCCGCGCACACCGCCCGGCAGATCCTGGAGACCACCACTGCGGCGCGCACCGACCTGCTCCGACAGGTCAGCGACGCAGCCACCGAGTCATTGAGCGACGACCCGAGCGCCCAGGCCATCATCGACTCGTACCGCAGCCGGCTTCTCCCCGACCAGGGACCAGACGATGCCCGCCGGTGACGGTATCCAGGTCGACCCGGACGACCTGACCGCCCACGCCGCACGCCTCGATCGCTGCGCCAGCGGCCTCGACACCGCGCAGCAGGCAGGCCAGCACGTCCGATTGGGAGCCGACGCCTACGGGCAGCTCTGCGCAATGATGCCGGTGCTGCTCGACGGCCTCCAGCGAACAATGGTCGACGGCATCGGCGCCGCCGCCGCATCGCTACGGGACACCGCCGGCAAGCTGCGGGTCGGAGCCGACCACTACCGAAGCTCCGACGCCCACGCCAAACAGCTACTCGACGGGGTACGGCGGCACCAGCTCGACGGGGTGCGGCAGCGCTCGTGACGTCGAACCCGCTCGTCGCCGCCGCTGCGGACACCCCGCCCAGCGCCTGGGCGGGCGTGTGGATCTGCGAGGACATCGAACTCATCGCCCAGGGCATCCGGACCGGCAGTTGGATCGACGGCAGCCTCGGCGTCGTGAGCGCCGGCCTGGACGCCCTCGCCTTCGTCTCCGACCCGGTCGGCGCCCTGCTCCAGTACGGGATCGCCTGGCTCATCGAACACGTCAAGCCACTCAGCGAAGCGCTGGACTGGCTCGCCGGCGACCCGGCGCAGATCACCGCACACGCCCAGACCTGGCGCAACGTCGCGGGGTCGCTCCGCGACGAAGCCGCCGAACTGGCTCGCGCCGTCCGCACCGACGTCGCAGGCTGGGGCGGCAGCGCCGGCCCCGCCTACCGCGGCTGGGCCAACGAACAGCAACAGGCCATCACCGGCCTCGCCCAGGGCGCCGACACCATGGCCGCGATCACCGAAGGCGCCGCCGGCCTGGTGGCCGCCGTCCGGCTCCTGGTCCGCGACGCCATCGCCACCTGCGTATCCCGCATCATCGTGTACGCGGGCGAACTCCTCATCACCGGTGGACTGGCCGCGCCGCTGGTCGTGGAGCAGGTGACGACGCTTGTGGCGTCGTGGGGGGCGCGGATCGCGCGGTTGTTGCGCGGGCTGCTGGCCAGCCTGCGGCGGCTCATTCCGGAAATGCGCCGGCTCGGTGACCTGATCGACAAACTTAAGCAAGCCCTGGGCCGACTCAGGGGCTCGCCAGCAGACCCCGGCGACCTCAGTCGGGTTCGCGGTCGAGGCACTGGTCCTCGAATGCCGATGAACGTGGAGGCGGTGACGACCATTGCCGCGAAGTACGGAATTGATATCTCCGACGTTCGACTCACCGTCAATAACCGGGTGTCTGGAGTGTGCGGACTGACGAAGCCCGACGAGTCGGTCATGCTCTGTCGAGAAGCCTTCCGCAGCGAGGAGGACCTGGCCCGTACCCTGGAGCATGAGCGATTCCATGTCGCCGAACTCCGCCAGGGGTACCCGTACCCGACTACCCGTCATGAGATCGACGCGTTCGAGGATCGGGCTTATGCGCATGAGGAACAGTGGTGGACGAACCATTCGGTCAGACCGGAAGGAGCGCGCTGATGGCCACGTTCGATGAGTGGTTGACGGCGTACGACCTCGTCTACCGTGCGCTGCCGGCGACGTCAGATCTTGCCTGCCCGAACTGCGGGCACCGGACCCTACGGATCGTCTTCACGGCGCGGCCCGCAGCCGAGCATGGCTACGTCTCGTTCTGGTGCGACACCTGCCTGGAGGGGATCTACGTGTCTCGGGCACCCGTTCCGCTCGGAGTCACCGCTCGATCGGCGGACCAGCCGACCGAGGAACGCAACCGTGGCATCCCCGACTACCGCCTCGTGACGTAAGAACCCGGTCAGCGGCGTAGGCGGCGGGAGCAGGCACCGTCGTGGCCGTCGCGGAGCAGGCAGCGCCGGCCGCCTGCCATCCGCAGATCGCAGAAGACCCGGTGCCGGAGCAACTGATGGTCCTCCTCGGAAACGGTGGTCTCGCCCGGGTCGGCCATCGGCAGCACCAGCATCCAACGGCCGATGACCCGGGCGAGGCGCTGCGCGGCGGGCAGGTCGGGGGCAACGACGGGCAGGTGGATGACGTACCGCTGACTCATCGACTCTGGTCCCGCTCGTTGCGGGCGCGGGCCTGATCGGTCTGCCAGCGACGTAACGCGGCCTTGATCCGGGCCGTCTCGCGGCGACTCTCGGCGAGAGCGGCGTAGACGGCGGCCATGTCAACGGCGACCCGGTCGAGGAAGGCGTACACGTCGTCGGGGTTTAGACCGCGACGTCCGAGCCCGGTCGGCGTGAAGCGACGCTCACGCACCTGCCACGGCAGCAGACTTGTGTACGCGGCGGAGTGGTAGGTCGCGCCGCCGCGCGGCGGTCCCGGCCGCTGGTTTCTGGCGTTCATGTCTGCCTGCCTTCCGGGTCGTAGGGGCGAGGGGTGTTCGGGGAAGCACGGCGGCCGTTCGGGGGGACCGGACGGCCGCCGCGCTGTGACCAGCCTGCGACAGTCCGCAGTGAAAGCGCAACGTTCCATGCCGCAATTTCGCTGTTATGCATTGACTTTCTTTGCTGAAACCCGTAGGAGTTGCAGGAGCGAGTCACGCAGTGTTGCGTGTTGGAACCAGGGAGTGTGTGGATGCCCGAAGACATCGGATCGACCGTGCCGCGTCGGCAACTCGGCCGGCTGCTGCGGCAGTTCCGCAACGAGGCCGGCGTGACGCTCGACGCCGCCGCCGAAGCCCTCGAATACAGCCGGCAGAAGATCTGGCGCCTCGAATGTGGCCAAGGTTCGGTCCGGGTGCTCGACGTCAAGGCGATGTGCGAGCTGTACGGGGTTTCGCCCGAAATGAGCGAGGCGATGCGCGGGCTGGCTGCGGAGACGAAGTCGAAGGGCTGGTGGCACGCGTACGGCGATGCGGTGCCGAACTGGTTCGAGCTGTACGTGGGTCTAGAGTCCGCCGCTTCCCGCCTCCGTCGTTACGACGAGTCACTCATCCCGGGGATTCTTCAGACCAAGGAGTACGCCCACGCGCTCTACCGCCTCGGCGGGATGCTGAGCGAGGAGGATCGCGAGCGGGCGGTTGAGGTCCGACTCCAACGACAGGCGTTGCTCTTCCGGCGACTGCCGACTGCTCCCAGGCTGGAGGCCGTGCTGTCCGAGGCCGTTCTCCGCCGTGGCGTCGGCGGGCCGGTGGTCATGACCGCGCAGCTCGATCACCTAACCAAGCTGTCCGAACTGCCGAATGTCGGCGTCAGGGTGTTGCCACTGTCGGCGGGACCGCAGCCCGGCGCGGTTGCGGGGTCGTTTGTGATCCTCGACTTTCCGCCGACCAAAGGCGGTCGCGCCGCGCCGGAACCATCGGTGGTCTACAGCGAATCGCTGACCGGAGCCCTCTACCTCGATAAGCCCGACGAGTTGGCCGCCTACGAGCGCGTCTGGCGAGGGCTGGATGCGCTTGCCCTCGGCGAGGCAGAATCGACTGACATGATCAAGCGGATCGCTGGGGAGATGCGGCATGACTGACCTGACCGGCGCCGTCTGGCGCAAAAGCACTCGCAGCGGCGACAACGGTGGCGACTGCGTCGAGGTCGCCGACAACCTCCCCGACATCGTCGGGGTCCGCGACTCGAAGGATTCCGCGGGACCGCTACTCACTTTCACCGTCCGGGCGTGGACCGGCTTCGTCGCGGCTGCCAAGCGTGAGGGACGCGCCAGCTAAATTCGGCCCCACCGATGGCGTGCAGGCACGACACGGGTACCGCCTTCTTCAATCGGTCACCAGCCACGGGCCCAGTCCGGAGGCGGTACGACAGCGAGCTGCGGCTCTCCACTGATCGGTTCGAGAGCGTGGACGACCCGCAGGTCCCCATCGGTTGCAGCATTCTCGTCGGTGAGGACCCGACCACTGCTGCCGTCGGTGCTGACCAGCACCCACCGATCGGGGTAGATGCCACCGTCGTCGACGAGCGCCCGCACCCCAAAGGTTCGGGCCAGGGTCACGGCCAGCTCTCGTTCACCCTGGCCAGTGGCGTCGGCAAGCTCCCTGTCACCGGTCAGGATCCAGCCGAATTCCTCGTTATCGCCGGGCGGGTTGAGCATGGCGACCGGCCGAGGGTCATCGACCGCTCGGGCCTCGATGCGGCCCACGTAGACCGTGTCCGGTGAGATGCCGAAGTCCCCGTGCAGGAGCCGGCATAGCGCCTCGGCAGGAAGTTCCTGCTCAAAGTGGATCTGATAGCGCAACACTGACCCCCGGGTAGCTCCTGTGTGGCGGCAGACATCCAGCGTGCTCCTGGCGGTCGCCCCGACGTCGGCCCCGACCGTACGCCAGTTGCGCATCCGGGAATTGCACGTCGACGACTCACACCGATCAAAACTCACTCCGTTGGCGCCGTCGATAATTGTCCGACCAACGACACCGACCATTTGAGCCGGATAGCTGACAGGGCAATTCTTCGACCACCACGCTAATCTGCCTTCGGCGGTTCTTCTGAAATATGCGGCTACTCCGAAGGAGAATGTCATGTTCATCGTGGCGACGCAGGATCCAAATACCCGCGGCCAATCCGAAGGACCCGAATCGGGTGCGGCTGCCTGGGGCGCCCTCCTGCCCATCGACGCCGGGCTCACGCAGGCCGAGGCAGATCGGCAGCTGGCGACTTACCTGGCCGGGGTGCAGGCGGGCGAGCCGCTCTGCATCCGCGCGCACGGCAACGACGAGGAAATCGGCGACGCCGAGGCCGGCGCCAAGGACTGGGGCTGGACCTACAAGAAGCTGGCGAAAATGCTGGCCACCCACCTGACCGCCAAACCGAGTGTCGTCCTGATCCGGTCGTGCGCCGAAGAGGTGACCAACTTCCCTACTCAGATGGCGGTCCGCCTGGAGTCGAACTGGCCCGGCGCGAACCACCTCGACGGCGTCGTCATCTACGGCTACAACACGTCTGTCAACATCAGCACGCCTATCCCCTCGCCGCAGCAGCTGGCCAAGAACGTCCAGGTCCAGCCGGTCGTCGTCTCGTTGTGACCCGCCGCCGCGCCTAGCAATTCATCCCGTACGCCGACTTCTCTCCGCATTTCGGGTTGCCCAGTTAGCGAGCTGGCGCATTCGCACGACATTGACACTCTGGGATTCTTCAATCACTCTGGGTGCCTGTCTCGTGCAGTGCGTCAGCACCGGGACCTTCACGTGGCTGATCGACAGAAATCGCTCTGAGCTACAAGCCCTCTGGAGCGCGTGGGTATCGCGCGCTCACAACTGCTGCCGAATGGCTTGTGTGGCCAGAGCCGTGACCAGCGGGCTTGTCCCCCGGGCCCGGCAAGTGCTGGCGGACTGAGTCCAACTGCGATGCTCACGGTATGGATGACCTGACTGGCCGCGTACGGGCGTTCGCGGAAGAGCGGGACTGGCAGCAGTTCCACACGCCCAAGAACCTGGCCATGGCACTCGCCGGAGAAGTCGGCGAGCTGATCGCCGAGTTCCAGTGGCTCACGCCGGAGCAGTCTGCGGAGGTCATGTCCGACCCGGACGCAGGTGGTCGGGTGAGGGCCGAGATCGGCGACGTCATGATCTATCTGGCTCGGCTCGCCGACGTACTCGGCATCGACCTGACAGATGCGGCTCTGACCAAGCTCGAGGATTCGGCTCGCCGCTACCCAGTTGAGCAGGCTCGCGGCTCAGCGGCGAAGCGGTAGCCGCAGGCAGCGTCAACATGGCGCTCAGTTGATCTCTTCGCTACAGTCCATCACGTAGAAGCGCGTCACGACGGGCTTTCGGCGACTGCCGGACACGCCCCCATGCGCACGATCACTTCGTGCTGCCCGGGGGCAAGTGTTGTCAGCATTTCGCATGTCTGCCGATGGTCTGCTGCGCCTGAGTGGCACGGGCCTGCTCGCAGACCGGATCGTGGAGCAGATCGGTCGCAATGTGAGTCCGGCAGAACGTCGTTCCTGGTCGCACAGCCTGGCGGTGCTGGGGCAGGATCTCGCCGACGCGGGTCTGGGCCAGGTGGAGATGCTGGTCGAGTACCAGTTGCCGCTGACCAGCAAGCGGGTGGACGTGGTGCTTGCCGGTGTGGACCCCCGGACGTCCGACGATTCCTACATCGTCGTCGAGTTGAAGCAGTGGTCCTACGCCGAGTCCCATGAGGGTTCGGACACCCTCGTGGCGGTGGAGCACGCCCGTGGCCCACGGCTCCACCCTGGCGTCCAGGTTGAGCTTTACTGCGAGTACCTGACGGACTTCCTCGGCGTCCTCGCCGAGCAACGGAACCCGGTCCGTGGAGCGGCGTACCTGCACAACGCGACCGACCGCGACATCCGTGATCTGTTCGATCGCCAGGCGACCGAGCAGAGCCGGATCTTCACCAAGCAGCGGCGGGGGCAGTTCCTCGATTACCTACGTACCCACCTTGCCCCGGCCTCTGGCGCTGGCGCGGCTGACCGTTTCCTCACCAGCTCGGTTCGGCCCAGCCGTCACCTGCTGCGGTATGCCGCCCAGGAGCTGAAGGATCGGTCGCGCTTCACGCTGCTGGATGAGCAGCGCGTGGCGTACGAGTTGGTGTTGCACGCCGTGGAGAAGGCGCGGTCGGCGGACCGTAAGTCGGTCGTGGTCGTCTCGGGCGGACCGGGCAGCGGCAAGAGCGTGATCGCCCTGTCGGTGCTTGGGGAGTTGGCACGACAGAACCGTTCCGTCATGCACGCCACAGGCTCGCGGTCGTTCACCCAGACCTTGCGGCGGTATGCCGGTAAGGGTTCGACCCGCCTGAAAAACCTGTTCGGCTACTTCAACAGCTTCATGTCTGCCGAACGCAACGGTCTGGACGTCCTGATCTGCGACGAGGCACACCGCATCCGGGAAACCTCCGTCAACCGCTTCACGCCGAAAGCTCGGCGGGAAGAGGCTCGTTCGCAGATTGACGAACTCATCGCTGCGGCCCGGGTGCCTGTCTTCCTGCTCGACGAGCACCAGGTGGTGAAGCCGGGCGAGTTGGGCAATGTCGAGGTCATCTCGTCGTACGCAAAGCAGCTCAAGCTTGACGTCGAGGTCGTGTCATTGCACGGCCAGTTCCGCTGCGGCGGCAGCGATACGTACGAAGGGTGGGTCGTTGACCTGCTCGGCCTCGATGACGGCGAGCCGTCGGTCTGGACCGGCGACGGGAAGGTCGACCTACGTCTCGCTGAGTCGCCAGAAGAGATGGAAGCCTTCCTCGCCAGCAAGCAGGTGCCCGGTGTGACCGCCAGAATGTCCGCCGGGTACTGCTGGCCGTGGAGCGACCCGCGGCCGGACGACAGTCTGGTGCCGGACGTGCAGGTAGGCGGATGGTCGCGACCCTGGAACGTCAAGAGCGACCGCAGCGTCGGCGAGGCACCAGGCAGCGCGTTCTGGGCCACCGATCCGAACGGTTTCGGCCAGGTGGGCTGCGTCTACACGGCGCAGGGCTTCGAGTACGACTGGTCGGGTGTCATCGTCGGGCCGGACCTGGTCGCCCGGGACGGCCGGCTGGTGACGCGGCGCGACATGTCGAAGGATCCAGCGTTCCGCAGTCGCAAGGCGGTCAGCGACGCCGAAGCGGATCTACTGATCCGCAACACCTACAAGGTCCTGCTGACCCGCGGGATGAAGGGCACGATCGTCTACTCCACGGACCCCGAGACACGGGAGTACCTCGCCTCGATGGTCAAGGTGATCCGGCCGGTCGAGACGGTCTACGAGGCGGCAACGGACGCCGACCTGAGCTGATCGACCGGTTGTTCTCGGCAGCCCAATCCGTGCCGGTAGGGTCCAGTCACGGTCGACGAGAGGCAGATCAACCATGGCGATTCCCCAGCTGACGGCAGCCGATGGCACCACTCTGCCGGCGATCGGGCTCGGCACGTACCGGCTGAACGGCTCGGCGGGTGTCGACGCGATCGGTCAGGCGATCCGGGCGGGCTATCGGTTGATCGACTCGGCGGTGAACTACGAGAACGAGGGCGCGGTCGGTCGGGCCGCCCGGTCGGCCGGTGACGTGCGGGACGAGTTGGTCGTCACCTCGAAGCTGCCGGGACGGCACCACCGCTACGACGAGGCGCTGACCACCATCGAGGAGAGTGTGTTCCGCACCGGCCTCGACCGGGTCGACCTGTACCTGATCCACTGGCCGAACCCGAAGGTCGACCTGTACGTGCAGGCGTGGCGGGCGCTGATCGAGGCGCGGGAGCGTGGCCTGGTGCGGCACATCGGGCTCTCCAACTTCCTGCCGGAGCACATCGAACGGCTGGTGGCCGAGACCGGGGTCGCCCCGGTGGTCAACCAGATCGAGGTGCACCCGTACTTTCCGCAGCAGGAGGCGCTCGACTACCACCGGGAGCACGGGATCCTGGTGCAGGGTTGGAGCCCGCTCGGCCATGGCAACGACCTGCAGCAGCATCCCGTGGTCGTGGAGATCGCGGCCGCGCACGGCGTCAGCCCGGCCCAGGCGATCCTCGCCTGGCATGTGGCCCGTCAGGTGATCCCGCTGCCCAAGGCCGCCTCCCCGCAGCGGCAGGCCGAGAACCTGAACGTCTTCGGCATCAAGCTCACCGACGCGCAGGTCGAGGCCATCACCGCGCTGGGCCGCCCGGACGGGCGGCTCTCCGACCAGGACCCGGCGGTGTACGAGGAGTTCTGACGAACCCGACCGGCTGACTGTCGGTGGGGTGGGAGAGCATGGGGCGTGCTCGACGGACTTGACGACATCGACTGGGCGCGGCTGGGCCACGCCTACGGGGCGGCCGACGACGTGCCCGACCAACTGCGGGCGCTGCTCTCCCCCGACCCGGGCACCCGGGACGACGCCCTGGGTGAGCTCTACACCAACGTCTTCCACCAGGGCAGCCGGTTCGAGGCGAGCGCGTACGCGGTGCCGTTCCTGGTGGAACTGCTCGCCGATCCGGCCACCCCGGACCCGGCGGCGGTGCTCGGGCTGCTGAGCGCCCTGGCGATCGGGTACGACGAGGGTTTCCTGCCGGAGGGCTTCCCGGTGGCCGAGTACCGCCGGGCCGCCGAGGGCGGGCGTGAGCTGCTCGATGCCAAGCCGCCACCGTGGACCGGCGCGGACGAGTCGGAGAAGGAGTACGTCGAGTACACGTACGTCGAGTCGCTGTCCGCGGCGGATCAGGGTCGACTGTGGGCGTACGTCGAGGTGGCTACCTATGACGCGGTGCGCGCCGGGGTTCCGGTGTTTCGCACAGTGCTGACGCACCCCGATGCGAGCGTGCGGACGGTCGCGGCGTACGCCCTCGCCTGGTTTCCGGAGGAGGCCGACGGCAGTGTGTCGGCGCTGGCCGGCGCGATCGACGCCGCTCAGGAGCCAGGTGTCGAGTCGACTCCCGGTGAGATGGCCACCATGCTGGTGGCGTCGGGGTTGCTGGGTGCGGCGCCGGACGTTCGGTGGTTGGCCGATCCGCGCCCGGTGCTCCGCTGGGCCGCCGCGATCGGTCGGGTCCGGGTCCTCGGCGCGGCGGCCGACCCGGCGACCGTCGAGGAGCTGTTGAGCTGGGCCTCGGCGCCGCCCGACGACGGGCCGGTCGAGGACGAGTGGGTGCCGTTCCTCGACGGTGATCGTGGTGGTTACGCGGGCCTGGCGCTGCGGCAGCTCGGCCCACAGCACGAGGACCGTGCCTTCGACGCGCTGCTCGACCGGCTGCCCGCCGTCAGCGGCGAGCGGTCGTTGACGGTGCTGGGTGTGGCGCTGCGCCTCGCTTTCCCGGATGGTCCGGCAGCGGCAGGGACGCCGGTCGGGGTGTTGCCGCCCCGGCAGCGACGGCTCGCCGAGGTGCTGGGCCGGTCGACCGAGCCGTGGCTGATCGACGGGCAGGAGTTCGGCAACGTGGCCATGCTCGTCGGTGAGTACGGCCTGCCCAGAAGCCGCGAGGCGATGCTGACGTACCTCGAACGCGTCCCGTAGCCGGCCGGCGGCCAGGCCGGCGGTGGCATCCACGAGGCCGGCCGGGCTCGACGGTCAGGCCGCCACCGCGGTGGCCGATTCCTGCAGCGGGCCGGCGAAGTGGCACGCCGCTGCCTGCCCGTCGCCCACCTGACGCAGCGGCGGGGTCGTGGTGGCGCAGACGTCCTCGGCCTTCCAGCAGCGGCTGCGGAACCGGCAGCCGGTCGGCGGGTCCATCGGACCCGGCACGTCGCCGGCCAGCCGGATCCGCGTCTTCGGCGCCCCGCCGCGCACGACCCCCAAATCGGGTACGGCGGAGAGCAACGCCTGGGTGTACGGGTGCTGCGGCGTGCCGTAGAGCGCGTCGCGGTCGGCGATCTCGGCGACCCGACCGAGGTACATGACCGCCACCCGGTCGCAGAAGTGCCGCACCACGCCCAGGTCGTGGGCGATGAAGACGAACGCGATGTCCAACTCCTTGCGGAGGTCTTCGAGGAGGTTCATCACCTGCGCCTGGATCGACACGTCGAGGGCACTGACCGGCTCGTCGGCGACGATCACCTTGGGCTGTACGGCCAGGGCGCGGGCGATGCCGATGCGCTGCCGTTGGCCGCCGGAGAACTCGTGCGGGTAGCGGTTGTAGTGCTCGGGGTTGAGGCCGACCACCTCCAGCAACTCACGTACCCGGTCCAACTCCCTGCCCTTGGGCACGAGGTTGTGCACGCGCAGGGGCGCGCCGATGATGGCGCCCACCGTGTGCCGCGGGTTGAGCGACGAGTACGGGTCCTGGAAGATCAGCTGCAGCTCCCGCCGGTACGGCCGCAGGTCCTTCTCCTTCAGGTGGGTGATGTCGGTGCCCTGGTAGAGGACCTGCCCGCCGGTCGGTTCGAGCAGCCGGGTGATCAGGCGGCCGGTGGTGGTCTTGCCACAGCCGGATTCACCGACCAGGCCGAGCGTCTCGCCGGCGCGCAGTTGCAGCGACACCCCGTCGACGGCGCGGATCCGGTGGTCGTTGCGGCCGAACCACCCGTCGCCCCGAGCGGTGAAGTGCATCTGCAGGTCCCGCAACTCCAGCAACGGTGCCCCGGTCGCGTCGGCAGGCGCGGCGAGGGTCGCGGTGTCGGTGGTGGCAGTGGTCATCACGTGTTCCTTCAGGGCAGCCGGGGCAGGATGTCGGTCTCGAAGATCCCGGCCGGGTCGGGCAGGTGGCAGCGGGAGGTCCGGGTGGTGTCCGCCGTGCGGGAGACCAGCTCGGGCAGGTCCACGGCGCAACCCTGCACCCGACCGGCGAACTCGCACCGCGGGTGGAACGAGCACCCGGTGGGCAACGCGAGCAGGCTGGGCGGTGTGCCGGGAATGGGGTGCAGCCGGGTCGGTTCGCCGGAGACCGCCGGGATGCTCTCCAGCAGACCCCAGGTGTACGGGTGCAGTGGCCGGCCGAGGATCGCGTCGGCCCGGCCGTACTCGACGCCGCGTCCGCCGTACATGACCAGCACGTCGTCGGCGATCTCGGCGACGACGCCGAGGTCGTGGGTGATGAAGAGGACCGCCGAGCCGAAGTCCTGCTGCAACTCCATGATCAGGTCGAGGATCTGCGCCTGCACGGTGACGTCCAGCGCGGTGGTGGGCTCGTCGGCGATCAGCAGCTTGGGGTCGTTGACCAGGGCCATCGCGATCATGGCGCGTTGCCGCATGCCGCCGGAGAACTGGTGCGGGTAGTCGTCCAGGCGGCGGCGCGGGTTGGGGATGCCGACCCGGCCGAGCATCTCGGCCGCCCGGTCCCGGGCCACCCGCTTGGACACGCGGTGGTGCGCCCGGTATGCCTCGGTGATCTGGTCGCCGACGGTGAAGTACGGGTGCAGCGACGACTGTGGGTCCTGGAAGATCATCGCGGCGTTGGCGCCTCGTCGCTTGCGGAGTTCGGCGGGTGGCATACCGACGATCTCCTCGCCGCCGACGGTGATCGAGCCGGTCATCCGGGTGCTGCGCGGGTCGTGCAGGCCCATGATGGCCATGCTGGACACGCTCTTGCCGGAGCCGGATTCGCCGACCACCGCGAGGGTGCGACCCAGTGGCAGGGAGTAGCTGAGCCCTTGCACCGCCTGCACGAGGCCGTCGGCGGTCGGGAAGGTGACGGTGAGGTCCGTGACCTCCAGGTAGGACTGCCCAGCGGCGCGGTCGCCGGCGGTGCGGCGGGCGCGCGAGACCGTCTCGGGCCGTCGGCCCGGGGTCGACAGCAGCTGCGGTTCGGTCATCCCAGCCTCACTCGCGGGTCGAGGATCGTGTAGAGGATGTCGACGAGCAGGTTCATCACGACCAGCACCACCGAGCCGACCAGCACGCCGGCCATCAGCACCGGCAGGTCGTACTGGTTGAACGCGCGCAGGGTCAGCACGCCGAGGCCGGGCAACCCGAACATCGCCTCGGTGAAGATCGCCCCGGTCAACTGGATTGCCAGGTCGACGCCGAAGATGGTGGCGATCGGGGTGATCGCGGCGCGCAAGCCGTGGCGGTAGACCACCCGGCGTTCGCTGATGCCCTTCGCGCGGGCGGTGCGGATGTAGTCCTCGCCCAGCGTCTCGATCATGGACGCTCGGGCGTAGCGGGTGTACGAGGCGGCGTTGGCCAGGCCGAGCGTCAGCCAGGCGGCCAGCAGCCCGGTCGCCCAGGTGAACGGGTTTTCCAGCAGCGGGTGGTAGCCGGCGTGCGGCAGGAACGTCGCGTACAGGGAGACGAGCAGCGCCACCACGAAGTACGGCACGGCGTTGATGCCGAGCGAGGTGCCGACCATGAGCCGATCCAGGTAGGTGCCTCGTCTTCGGGCGGCGACGATGCCGGCGAGGATGCCGGCGATCAGGTAGACCACCGCGCCGCCGAGGACGATCGAGACGGTGACCGGCAACGCCTGCCCGATCAGCTTGGTCACCGGCTGGCCGAGGGTGTACGAGTAACCGAGGCAGGGTGCACCGCAGTCGATGGTGAGCCCGCCGGAGTGGTACGTCCGTCCGACCGCCAGCCCTTTGAGATACCCGCCGACCTGCTGCGCGACGGGCTCGTCGAGGTTGAGGCTGGCGCTGATGTCGGCGTAGCGCTCCGGGGTGCAGCGCTGGCCGCAGATCGTTCCGGCCGGGTCGGTGGGCGCTATGAAGAACAGCCCGAAGCTGGCGACCAGCGTCACGATGACGACGGAGATCGCGCTGGCGATCCGTCGCAGGATGTAGATGAGCACCGCCGAGGCTCCTGGTGGCAGCGGGCCGGGGCTGGGAGCCCAAGCCGGAACGGGGAGAGGGGTGGACGCCGGCCGGCACAGTGCCGGAGGCCGGCCGGCGTCCACGTTGGGGGGTGCGGAAGGTCAGTTCTTCAGGAACATGTTCACGTAGAACGGCTCACCCGCGGAGGCGTCGCCCTCGGCGCCACCGATGTTCGTGCCGATGGCGAAGGCGAGCTTGCCGTAGTAGCGCGGCAGGGCCACGTACCTGCCCAGGATCTCCTTGTCCAGCTCACCCCACTTGGCGACGGCCTGGTCGGCCGGGAGGTTGCCGATCTCGTCGATCTTGGCGTCCAGCGCCTTGTCGCTGAGCTCGCCCCAGCTGGTGCCGTCGGAGATGCTGTGCGTCTGGAACAGCACCGGGAACCAGCTGCCGCCGCTCGGCCAGTCCGAGCACCAACCCTGCGGCTGCTGGCCCATGTTGACCGGGGCGTCGTAGTCAGCGATCTTGGAGCGCAGCTCCGCGGTGGTGACACCGATCGGCTTCACGGTGAAGCCGGCTGCCTTGAACGCGTCGACCCGGATCTGGTTGCTCTGCTGCGGGATCGGCTTGGTGTTGTCGTAGTACCAACTGAGCTCGAAGCCGGTCTTACCGGCCGCCTCCAGGTCGGCCTTGGCCGCGGCCGGGTCGCCCTGGCCGACACCGCTCAGGCCGGGCAGCGGGTCGTACTTGGTGTAACCCGGCACGCTGGGCGGCAGGACGGTGCTGGCCGGCGCGGAGTTGAAGCTGTTCAAACCGGCGGCCTTGTTGACCTGGTCGTACGGGTACGCCTTGGCGATCGCCTTGCGCACCTCCAGCGGGATCTTGCGGGTGTCCAGCTGCACCGAGTAGGTGCAGGGCTGCTCACCCTGGATCAGCTGGGCCTTCTTGTCCCCGGTCAGCTGCGGGATCAGCGAGGCGTCGACGGCGCCGTAGTTGAGTGCGTTGGCGTCCTCGCCGGCGCTGTTGAGCACCTGCTGCTGGGTCTTCGGGTCCTCGCCGCCCCACTTGAAGTCGAAGCCGTCCGGGTACTGGTGCCGCACCGCGTCGGTGTTCGGGTCCCAGTTCGGGTTCTTCTTCAGCTTCAGCTCGGTGCCGGGGGTGAAGGTGTCGAACTGGTACGGCCCGGTCGCGAGGGGGTTGTTCTTGTAGTTCTCCTTGGTGTCCTTGGCCTTCGGGATCGGCGTGAACACCGGGAAGGTCAGGTAGAGGGGCAGGTCCGCGAACGGCCGGGCCAGGTGGATGACCAGCGTGGTCGGGTCCGGGGTCTCCACACCGGCATAGGCGTCGCCGCTGACGTAGGGGCCCTTGTACGTGTCGCCGTCCTTGAAGGTGGTCAGCTGGTACGTCGGACCGTTGGCGAACACGTCGTGGGCGAACGAACGCTTGATCGCGTACGCCAGGTCCTCGACCTTGACCTCGCTGCCGTCGGCGTACTTGATGCCCGACTGCATCTTGAACGTCCAGGTCAGCTTGTCCGACGAGACGGTGCCGAGGTCGGTCAGGTCCGGCACGAGCACCGGCTTGCCGTTGCGGATCGCGAACTGGGTCGGGCTGCGGAAGAGCAGCTTCTCGATCGCCAACGCGTCGGCGTAGTAGGTGTCGGTCGGGTCGAAGGTGTTCGGGGTCAGCTGGGAGTAGACCGTGATGACGCCGCCCTTCTTGGCACCGGGCACCTCGGCCGCCGGCCCCTTGGCGGTCGGGTCGAGCGCGCTCTGTTGGGTCTCGATGCCCTTGGAGTCACCCCCGCCGCTGCTGCCGTTGTTCGACGAAGGGCTGCCGCAGCCGGCCACCGCCATGGTGGTGGCCAGCGCGGCGGCGAGACCAACCTTCAGTTGCCTCACAGACGTACTCCTGTCTTGTCTTCCGGTTCTACTTCAGCCCCGGGCGTCCTCATCGACGGGTCCGGGGATCGAAGGCATCGCGTACGGCGTCGCCGAGCAGGCTCAGGGCGAGCACCAGGATCGTGATGCCGAGTACGGGCAGCCACAGGTAGAGCGGGTCGGCCCGGTAGTACGTGGTGGCGGCGGAGATCGTCAGACCCCAGGACGGTGTGGGCTCGATCAGCCCCGCCCCAAGCACGGTCAGTCCGGCCTCCGCCACGACGTAGCCGGGCAGGGCCAGCGACACGGAGACGACGATCGGCGCCACCAGGTTGGGCAGCAGCTCCTTGAAGAGCACCTGCCTGGTCGGGATGCCGAGCACTTTGGCCGCCGCGACGAACTCACGCTCCCGCAGCGAGAGCACCTGCCCTCGGACCAGGCGGGCGAGGCTGGCCCAGCCGAAGAACGACAGCACGCAGATCAGCGAGATGAAGCGGATCTGGGCGACGTCCTCGGCCCCGGCTCCGTCGGCGCCGCCGAAGATCGCGACCAGGACGGCGGAGCTCGCGATCGCGAAGAGCAGGTACGGCAGGCTGAGCACCAGGTCGATCAGCCAGGAGAGCACCCGGTCGACCCAGCCGCCGGAGAAGCCGGCGACCAGACCCACGACCACACCGATGATCGTGGTGATCGTGGTGACCGCGACAGCGACGATGAGCGACGGGCGTGCGCCGTACACCCAGCGGGCGAAGAGGTCGCGGCCCAGGCGGGGCTCCACCCCGAACCAGTGCTCGCCGGTCGGGCCGATCATTGGGAAGCCGAACTCGTCGATCAGGTCCTGGTGCAGGTCGGTGGCGTTCTGCCCCTCCAACCCGGCGAGCAGCGGCGCCAAGATCGCGATCAGGACGTAGGCCACGCAGATCGCGGCGCAGATCATCGCGATCCGGTCGCGGCGTAGCCGGGCCAGGGCGATCCGGGTCGGCGACTTGCTGACCGTCCGGACCGGGGCGGCGGGCGACGACGCGCTCTGCACCCGTCCGTCGCCCGGCTCTCCGGCGCGGAGCACCTGGGGCTCCGTGACCATCGGCTCCACGCGGGACGACCTCCTCATCGTGCTGACACATGACACCGCCACCCGGACGACTGTCCGGATGGCGGCTCCCGAGCCAGAACGTTAGCCAAGCAAATGATTTCGTTGTGGGTCGGTTGTGTAACAGGCTCATGTCCTAAACGACGGTTCATTCGGCCATTCGGGCAGCCGAACACCCACCCCCGTCAACGATTGCGGCCGAACAGGTGCACCATTACGCAGAGTCACCGCGAGCCTCGCCACCGTCGACGCCGGTGGGAAGCGATCGATGTAACAGCAGTTCAATGCATCGATGCCGCGTCCCTCCCGAGCGCGACCCCGGCACGAGCAACACTGTCCATCACTCGCTGCAACGGTTCTCGATGGAATAGTGATGTCGCGAATCGCTCATCAAATCCACCGCAGAGCAGATCACAGAATCGCGGTAGAGCCATTTACTCTATGTTGGCTGTCCATGCTTAATAGCAAGGTCAGCGGATGGGGTGATCCCCCGATTCCGGGAGGCGATACTGGGCCGGTGGAAAGCACCCGGCCCCGCCTGCTGCTGGTCGAGGACGACCGCGCGCTGACCGCGCTGCTCGCCGACCTGCTCGCCGAGGAGGGGTACGACGTCGACCTGGCCCGCGACGGGCAGAGCGGCCTGCACCACGCACTGGCCCGCGACTACCAGCTCATGGTCATCGACCGAGGGCTGCCGGTGCTGGATGGCCTGCAACTGGTCACCCGATTGCGGCAGCGCGGGGTGACCTGTCCCGTACTGCTCCTCACCGCTCGGGGCTCCCTCGACGACCGGGTGGAAGGGCTCGACGCGGGCGCGGAGGACTACCTCGTCAAACCCTTCGAGGTCCCCGAGCTCCTGGCGAGGCTCCGGGCGCTGCGTCGCCGACACCAGGACGCGGCGAGCCGACTGCCGCTGGGGCCACGACGCTGGTTGGACGTGGGTAACCGGCGGGTGCTCGACGACGGCGAGGAGATTCCGTTGTCCGCCCGCGAGTTCGCTGTCCTGCGCGCCCTCGCCGGTCGGCCGACGAAGGTCTTCACCCGGGCGGAGTTGCTGAGCACCACTTTCGACCACGCCGACGCCCCGGGCAGCGTCGACGCCTGCGTCCATCACCTGCGCCGGAAGCTGGGACGGGGCGCCATTCGTACGGTGCACGGTCTCGGCTACCGGATCGGTACGGGCTGACGGGGTGGACGAGGCCCAGCTGAACCACGCCCGACGGCGCAGTGTGGCGCAGACCGCCGCAGCGATCGGCGTCATCCTGTTGCTGGTCGGCGCGTTGATGTTCGTGCTCTCCAGCCGTCAGGAGTCCCGTGCGCTGGATGCGGAGCTGGGTCAGGTGCTCACCATGGCCGAGGACGTGGACGACCCGCCGCCCGGTCAGGTCCTGGCCCGCAGAGCAACCGGAACCGACGCGGTCGAGGTGACCGGGAGCGCATCACCGACGTTGGTCGGCGTCCTGGAGGACGCGCTACGGCGGCAGCCGACGCGGTACGACACCGACGCGGGGGACGATCATCCGGTCCGGGTGCAGGTCGAGCACCGGGCGGACGGCAGCCGCTGGGCGGTCGCCGCCGACCTCGCGCCGCTGCGCCAGCGTCAGGAACAACTCGGCATCGCGCTGTTGGTGGCCGAACTGGCCGGCCTGGCCGGGGCGCTGGCAGCCGCGGCGCTGCTCGCCCGGCGGGCCGTCGCGCCCCTGGCCACCGCACTGGCCCTGCAACGTCGCTTCGTCGCCGACGCGTCGCACGAGCTGCGCACACCGCTCACCGTGCTGCACACCCGCGCGCAGCTGCTCGTGCGCCGAGCCCGGACCCGGCCGGCGGAACAGCTCACCGATCAGCTCGAACAGTTGGTGGCCGACACGCGGGCGCTCGGCGAGGTCGTCGAGGATCTGCTGGTAGCCGCCGCCGCCGAGCACCAGCCGCCACCGGACACGGTGGTTGACCTGGCGGAGGTGGCCCGTGAGGTGGTGGCGAGCATGTCGGTGTACGCGCGGGAGCGCGACATCGAGCTGCGCGTTGAGGCTACCGGGGCGGCCTTGGTCCGGGGTGCTCGCGCCGCGCTGCGCCGGGCCTTGACGGCCCTGGTGGACAACGCCGTCGGGCACGTGGCCGTTGGTGGGCACGTCACCGTGATCGTGCGACACCGCGACGGCCGGGTTGCCGCCGACGTCACCGACGACGGGGTGGGCCTCGATCCGGCCGAGGCGCACCGCCTCCTCGGCCGTTTCGCACACGGCACGGACGGGACGGGCCGACGTTTCGGGTTGGGCCTGGCGCTGGTGCAGCAGGTCGCGCGGGCCCACGGGGGATCGCTCGAGGTCGGTGGGGCTCCGGGTCACGGTGCCACATTCACGCTGCTGCTACCCGCGTGCTGAACCTGGTCGCGCAAGAATTTCACAAGAATCGCGAAATATGGTGACTGGTAGTGATATCCCGAGCGCCGAGGAGATCTCATGCCCGACACCGTCAACGGACTTCCTCTGCACCCACTCGTGGTGCACGCCGTGGTGGTTCTGCTGCCGCTGGCCGCGATCGGCGTCGCCGCGCTGGCCATCCGGCCATCCTGGCGGGGTCGCTACGGCGGGCTCGTCGTACTGATCACCGCGCTGGCCACGGTCGCGGTGCCGATCGCCTCTTCCACCGGTGAGGGCCTGGAGCATCGGGTCGGGGACCCCGGCGTGCACGCCCAGCTCGGGGACACGCTGATCTGGTTCGCGCTGCCGCTGTTGGTCGCCGCCGTCGCGCTGTTCTGGCTGCACCGCCGGGCGGCCCACCCGGCCGGGGAGACGACCGGATCCCGCCGTACCCCTGCTTCGGTCGCGGTGGTGATCGCGGTGCTTGCCGTGGTCGTGGCGGCCGCGAACCTGGTCCAGGTCTACCGGGTGGGTGACTCCGGGGCCAAGGCGGTCTGGGGCAGTGTCCCGGCCGCGTCCGCTGCGCGCGGCGGCCACACAGCGTGACACCCGAGGTGTCCGTAAGCGGGGCGCGTCACCCGGGCCGGCACGGCCCGGGTGACGCGACCATCACCTAGACGAGTCCGCCGAGGGCCGGGTCGCTGATGCTGTCCTTGCCGTTCTCGACATGACCCGCGCAGCGGTACGCGAAGTCGGCGTCACCCGCGACGGAGACCGTGAGGTCGTACCAGCCGTGGGTGCGGGCGAGCGCCCACGTGGCGCGCTCGGTCTCGCCGGGGCGCAGCGACAGCGTGACCGGACGGGCGTTGTACCCGTCGCGGACGGTCACCTCGACCCGCTTCGATCCGCGGTTCTTGAGCGTGAGGGCGAGCTTGTAGTCGCGCTCGTCGTAGGTTGCGGTGACGTCGAGGTGGGACCGGCCGTCGGTGAACCTGCGGAAGAACCCGTTCGGCCCGTGCACCGACAGGTCGTACCCGGAGGTGACCGGCCAGGTGTCGGTCAGGTGCTTGCCCGGCTCGACGGTGTAGCTGCGCGGGGCGTCCGCACTGCCGGCCTGGCGGACCTGGAAGACCGCGGCGACCCCGCCGGAGTTGCGGAAGTCGATCCGGAACGAGTCGTCGCCGCGGTGCCCGTCGGCGTGCAGGGTGTACGGGATCGGCCGCGCCGGGCGTACCCCGTGCTCCTGCTTCGGCAGCCGCTGGTCCGTCGGCGGGACCGGCACCTCGTCGGGGTGCCGGACCAACTCCTCGGGCTTGAAGTCGTCGGTGTCGGGCAGCCTGACCTCGCGCGAGCGGTTCGGGTGCCGGAAGTCGAAGGCAGTGGTCAGGTCGCCGACGACGGCCCGTCGCCACGGGGTGATGTTCTGCTCGATCAGGTCGGGCCGGCCGTGCCCGAACCGCGCCTCCAGGAACTTGATCAGTGAGGTGTGGTCGAAGACCTGCGAGTTCACGTACCCACCGCGCGTCCACGGCGAGACGATGACCATCGGCACCCGGATGCCGAGGCCGTACGGCCCGGCCGGGTGGTCGGCGTCGCCGGGGAAGATCTCGTTGGTGGTCGGCACTGTCGACTGCCCGTGCTCGCGGGTCTGCGGGGGCGTCGGCGGGACCACGTGGTCGAAGAAGCCGCCCTCCTCGTCGTAGGTGATGAAGAGCGCCATCTTGCTCCACACCTCGGGGTTCGACGCGAGGATGTCGATGACCTGGGAGATGTACCAGGAGCCGTACGCCGGCTCCCAGTTCGGGTGCTCGGTGTACGCCTCGGGCGCGGTGATCCAGGAGACCTCCGGCAGACGTCCCGCCTCGACGTCGGCGCGGAAGTCGGCCAGCAGCGCCTCCGGGTCGCGGCCCTGGGTCCTGACCTCCGTGCCGGTCTTGGCCTTGTCGGCCAGCGGCGTTCCGGGCTGCGCGTTCTGGTACTGGTGGAAGTAGAGCAGCGAGTTGTCGCCGTAGTTGCCGATGTACGGGTCGTTGGTCCAACCCCACGAGCCGGCGGCGTTGAGGCCGGTCCCGACGTCCTGGTAGATCTTCCAGGAGATGCCGTTGCGCTCCAGCCGCTCCGGGTAGGTGGACCAGTCGTAGCCGGCCTCGGCGTTGGTGATGACCGGGCCGCCGCCCTTGCCGTCGTTGCCGACCCAGCCGCTGAACATGTGGTAGCGGTTCGGGTCGGTCGGGCCCATCAGCGAGCAGTGGTAGCTGTCGCAGACGGTGAAGGCGTCGGCGAGCGCGTAGTGGTACGGCAGGTCCTGGCGGGTGTGGTAGGTCATCGCCGTGACGCCCTTGTTCGGCACCCACTTGTCGAACCGGCCGTCGTTCCAGGCGGCGTGCCCGTCGTTCCAGCCGTGCGGCGGGTCCGGCAGGAAGGTCTGGCCGAGATCCTTCACCTCGGGGCGGAAGGGCAGCAGCTCGTCGGCCCCGTTGGGCTGGTGCCACACGTCCTTGCCCGACGGCAGTGTCGCCGGATGGGGGTCACCGAAGCCGCGTACGCCGCGCATGGTGCCGAAGTAGTGGTCGAAGGAGCGGTTCTCCTGCATGAGGATGATGACGTGCTCGACGTCCTTGATCGAGCCGGTCCGGTTGTTCGCCGGGATGGCGAGCGCCTTGCTGAGGTCCAACGGGAGCGCCGCGCCGATCGCGGGAACTCCCATCGCCTTGAGGAACGTACGGCGATCCACGGTGCCCATAACTCCGCCTTTGTGCGACCTGGTCGGGAAACTGGCGACCGGACGCTACCGACGACGGGTTGACGGCAGATGACAGTAGTTCGTTGGTTTTGCGACCACTCGTCGACCGGCTCTGGGCCTTGAAGAGCAGCCGCTCAGGCCGCCGTGGCGTCGAGGCGAGCGAGCCGTCGATGCCCGCTGGGGCTCATGCCGTGCACGCGTTTGAAGGCCGCGCTGAAGCCGAACGCGTCGGCGTACCCGAGGTGACGCGCCACGGCGGCCACCGTCGCGGTCGATTCGGCCAGCAGGTCGGCGGCCACTGTCATGCGCCAGTCGGTCAGGTAGGTGAGCGGCGGCTCGCCCACCAGCGCGGTGAACCGTTTGGCCAGTGTGGACCGGGAGACCCCGGCCTGCGCGGCCAGGCTGGCCAGGGTCCACGGCCGGCCGGGCGCGTCGTGCATGGCGCGCAGCACCGGCCCGACCGTGTCGTCGCTCAGCGCGCGGTACCAACCGGGGGTCTCGGCCTCCGGCTGGTCGAACCAGTCCCGCACCGTGCACACCAACAACCAGTCGAGCAGGCGGTCCAGCACGACCTGCCGTCCGGGCCGCCCCGCGTCGAGTTGGGCGTCCAGGTAGTCGCGCAGCGCGGCGCAGTCCTGGTCTTCCGGCACGACGAGCACCGGCGGCAGCGCACCCAGCAGCCGCTGCGGCACCCGACCCCGCACGTGGTACACCCCGACCAGCAGCACGAGGCGCTCGGTGTGGTCGGCGCCGACCGGGTCGACCACCCCGGTCTGGCCGCGCCGGACGTCCCGCAGTTCTCCGGGCTCGAAGCTCGACCGGGGCTCGGCGGAGAAGACGAACGGCGCCGGCCCACGCACGGTGGCCGCCTCGCCGACCCGGACCAGGCGAGGCTTGTCGCTATCCGGGTGGGAGATCCAGCCCTCGCCTCGCATCGGGACGCAGAGCGTCAGCGGGGCGCCGTCGGTGAACCGCAGCGCCCACGGCGGCGTCAGCACCGACCGGCCGAAGGCCGCACCGTCGGCGTGCAGGCCGCGCAGCAGATTGTCGAACGGGTCCATGTCACCGACGATAGATCGCGGAGGATGGACCGCGGACGATCGGACATGCCCGGCGTACGACAGGACATGTCCCGCCCGCGACCGGGCGAGTTGACTCGTGGTCATGACGACTGACGCACCCTCGACACTTGTGATGGCCGGCACCGGCAAGACCGGTCGCCGGCTGGTCCAGACACTGCGGGCGGCGGGTCGGCACGCCCGGGCCGCCTCTCGCTCCGGTGAGGTGCGGTTCGACTGGTCGCGGCGGGACACGTGGCGGCCTGCCCTGGCGGGCGCCTCGGCGGTCTATCTGCTCGCCCCGGAGGACCCCGCACTGGCCACCGACTTCGTGACGCAGGCGGTCGACTCGGGTGTCGGCCGGATCGTGGCGCTGTCCGGGCGCGGGATCGACCGGGTCGGTGACTTCTCTCCCGGCATGGTCGCGGCCGAGGAGGCGGTGCGGAAGTCCGGCATCGAGTGGACGATCATCCGGCCGAACAACTTCAGTCAGAACTTCAGCGAGGACCTGTTTCGCCAACCGCTGCTCGACGGTCGCCTGGCCCTGCCGATGGGCGCCACCCCGGAGCCGTTCGTCGATGCCCAGGACGTCGCCGACGTGGCCGCGACGCTGTTGACGTCGCCCGGTCACCACGAACGGGTGTACGACCTGTCCGGTCCTCGTGCGCTCACCTTCGACGCGGCGGTGGCGACGATCGCCCGGGTGACCGACCGTTCGATCCGCTACGTGGAGCTCACCCCGGAGCAGTACCACGCCGAACTGCTCGCCGAGGGTTATCCGGCGGAGGCAGCCACGGCGCTGAACGCCCTGTTCGCCGGGATGCGGGCGGGCCACCTCGCCGAGCCGACCGACGGGGTACGTCGGGTTCTGGGACGGGACCCGCTCGACTTCGACAGCTACGCCGCCCGGGCCGCGGCGGCCGGCGCCTGGTCGCAGTCCGCCCGCCGGGCGGCAGGAGAGGCGGTGTGAGAGCGGCGTAACAGGTGATCTGCCCGCACAGCGCGAGTACCCCGACGTACCGTGAGATCGTGCCGACGAGAGAGATACTCACCAAGGCTGACCTCGCCGAACTTCGCCGTTCGGCGCTCGGGACGGCCAACCCGCTCGGTGTCGCCGCCGACGTCGCGGAGGCCGCCGAACAGGGCCGGCTGGAGGACCCGGACGACGCCGGCGACGCGTTCACGCTGGCCGCCGAGATCGCGGAGATCCGGGCCAGGCCGGAGGCCGCGCTGCGGTACGCGGAGCAGGCAGTGGCGGCGTACCCGTCCGGCGATGACCCCCGGGCCGGGTTCGCCCGCGCGCTGCGGGCCCGCGCGCTGTTCCAGGCCGGCAGCCGCGACGACGAGGCGATGGCGGAGTTGACCGCGTTGCGCCCGTTGCTGCTCGTGCAGCCCGACGCCCCCGCCTACGTCAGTGCCGCGCTGGACGCCGCTGGGCGTTCGGCGACCGCCGAGACGTGGCTGAGCGAGGCGGTCGACACAGTGCTCAACGAACGCGCGACCGCCGCGTCCGGGCCGGCCAGCACCGCGATCGACCCGGTGGTCGATCTCGGTCCGCCGGACGCGCCAGGTGTGGCCTTCTTCCTGTTGCAACAGCGGCATCGGGTACGCCGGAATCTGAACCTGCCGCACGACCGGCAGGACGACCTGGCGGACCGGTTGGAGACCCAGCTCGTGCGTCGGGCGGGTGAGCGTCGGGACACCGAGTCGGATCTGCTCTTCTGGCCGCGGTCCGAGTTCGATCGCCTGCTCGCCGAGCACCCTGCCCTCGCGGAGGTGTACGGGCCGGACTGGGACGCGCACCGGGGGCGGTTGGAGACGGAGTTGGTTCGGCTGCGGGATGCCGGTCAGGCCGGGTTGGGCGTGTTCGGGGCGACGGTGGCCGGGTTGACCGCGTTCGCCGGTCGACGTGGCGGCGATCCGGCTGACGCGGCGGTGCGGGCCGGCTACGCGGCCGAGGTGTCGGCGCGGCCCAGCGCACGGATCGCCTGGCCGCCGGAGCGTAACGACGCCTGCTGGTGCGGTTCGGGCCTCAAGTACAAGAAGGACTGCCTGCCCCGCTCCCGGAGCTGACCGCGAGGGCTGTCGCGCTGCGGCGGCCTACCTGGTCGGGAGTAGCGTCCCTAACGGCTTTGACGTTGATAGCCGTTAGGAGAGACCTCGTGCTGGTCATCGCGCACCTCAGTGACACCCACCTCGACAGCCACCCCCGGTCGGCCGAGCGGACCGCCCGGGTCATGGACTACCTGCACGGCCTGCCACGACCTGTCGACGCGATCCTGATCACCGGGGACATCGCCGACCACGGCGAGGTGGCCGAGTACGAAACCGCCGCGAGGCTGTTCGACTCCCCGCTTCCGGTGATGGTCTGCCCGGGCAACCACGACGTGCGCCCCGCGTACCGCAAGGGTCTGCTCGGTGACGACGGCGGCGGCACCGGCCCGATCAACGCCCGCCACGACGTGGCCGGGGCGGTCTTCCTCCTCGCCGACTCTTCAGTGCCCGGCGCGGACGACGGTCACCTGGACGAGGAGACGATGGCGTGGCTCGCCGACGAGCTGGGTTCGGTGGCGGCCGAGACGCCGACGTTCATCGCCCTGCATCACCCGCCGGTGGTGCTGCACCACCCGGTCATCGACCCGATGCGGCTGCTGCCGGCCGACCCCCTGGCCGAACTCGTCGCCGCCCACCCGCAGGTCGTCGCCGTGCTGACCGGGCATTTCCACACCGCCGCCGCGAGCACCTTCGCGGGCCGTCCCCTGCGGATCGCCCCAGGTGTGGTCTCCACTCTGCGGATGCCCTGGGAGGGCGAGGGCCCGTTGACCACCCAGACCCAACCGCCCGGCGTCGCGTTCCACGTGTACGACGACGCCGGACTGCTCACCACCCACTACCGGGTGGTGGTCTGAGCATGCGCGGGGTCGCGGTGCTCGGCTTCCTGCTCGCCGTCGCGCCGATCACGGCCACGCCGGGCGCGAGCCTGACCCTGGTCGTCTCGCGGGTCGCCAGCGGCGGGCGGCGGCAGGGCTGGTGGGTGATCCTGGGTACGGTGACCGGGCTCTACGTGCACGCCACGCTGGCCGCTGTCGGGCTGGCCGCGCTGGTGCTCCGCTCGTCGCAGGCGTTCTGGGTGGTCAAGCTGGTCGGGGCCGGTTATCTGGTCGGGCTCGGGCTCTGGATGCTCTGGTCGGCGTCGCGCCGTCGCACGGAGGCGGGACGGCGACCGACGGTTCCCGCCCGGAGGCTGCCCTGGCGCGTGGACCACCCGTACCTGCAGGGGTTGCTCGGCAACGTGCTGAATCCCAAGGCCGCCGCCATCTACCTCACATTGGCACCGCAGTTCCTCGAACCGGGCCGACCGGTGCTGATGCCCATGATGCTTCTCGCCACGGCACACGCCGCGCTCGCCACCGGTTGGCTCGCCGGCTGGACCGTCGTCTCCGGCGCCGCCGCCCGGTTGCTGCGCACCGCATCGGTGCGACGAATGCTCGATCGGTTGACCGGCGTGCTCCTGGTCGGCCTCGGCGTCCGTGCGGCGGCGACCTGAGTTTGCCGTGGCCGGCGTGGCGCCGACTCTAGGACGGTGCACTGAGGCAAATCAATACTTGAAGAAGTTAAATATTCGCCGTAGGTTTCGTCCATGTTTCCTGGGATCGACACCGGTACGTTCGCCGGGCCACCGGCAGCGACGGCGGTCTTCACGACGGTGCTGACCGAGGGGCCGGTGAGTCGGGTCGCGCTCGCCCGCCGGCTCGGGCTCTCCTCCGCCGCCGTCACCAAGGCCGCCCGGCCGCTCATCGACCTGGGTTACCTGCACGAACTGGCCGCCACCGAGCGCTCCGGACCGGGCGCCGGACGCCCCGCCAGCCCTCTCGCGGTGCGCGCCGAACGCGAGTTCTTCCTCGGGGTGAAGATCACCGCCGACGAGGTGATCGGCGTGGTCTGCGACCTGCGCGCACAGGTCCATGCCAGCGCCCGCCGGTCGTTTGACGACCCCGACGTCGACGCCGTCCTCGCCGAGGTGGGCCGGCTCGCCGACGACCTGTTCGACACGTTCCCCGGCGACCGCACCCGGGTCCACCGGCTCGGCCTGGCCCTCTCCGGCGACATCGACCGCGGCATCGGCCTGGTGCGCTACTCGCCGTTCCTGCACTGGCGGGACGTGCCACTGGGTCGACTGGCCGCCCAGCACACCGGTCTCACCGTCACAGTGGAGAACGACGTCAAGGCGCTCACCGCCGCCGAGCACTGGTTCGGCGAGGGGGTGGGGGCGGAGTCGTTCGCCCTGGTCACCGTGGGCACCGGCATCGGCTGCGGGCTCGTCGTCAACGGCCGCCTCGTCTCCGGCTCGTACGGCGTGGCCGGCGAGATCGGCCACCTCACCGTCGACGCCACCGGCCCGGACTGCCACTGCGGTGGCCGCGGCTGCGTCGAGTCGATCGCCGGCACCGACGCCATCGTGGCCCAGGCCCGCGACCGCACCGGCCGTCCCGACCTCACCATCGACGAGGCGGTGGCCCTGGCGCGCGGGGGCCACGAGCAGGTGCGGGCCGTCTTCACCAGGGCCGGCGGCGCGATCGGTTGCGCCATCGCGGCCGTCGCGAACCTGGTCGGTCCCACCCGCATCGTCGTGTCCGGCGAAGGGCTGGCCGCGTACGACCTGTTCGACAGCCACATCCGCACCAGCTTCGAACGGCAGGCCTTCGGCGCCGCCGCTCGGTGCCCCCTCTCCATCCGCCCGTTGCCGTTCGAGGAGTGGGCCCGCGGCGCGGCGGCCGTGAGCATCCAGTCGCTCGTCGTCCCCTGACCCGGCGTCACCCCGGCCACCGGCCGTCCATAGCGCTCGACCCACCCTGCCACCAGGAGGTTGACCATGCCGTCACCGACAACCCCGCGCAGACAGCACCGCACCCGGGTGCCGCTCGTCGCGGCGGCGCTGGGCGTACTCCTCGCCGCAGGCGCCGCCCCCGCCCACGCCGCCCCGGCGGCCCCGCAGGCCGCGCCGGCGCAGGCCGCCGCGGAGATCGCGCAGCGCCCCTTCATGGGGTGGACCAGTTGGACCATGCAGTCCTCCAAGTACCCGGGCCTGAACCCCGACGGCGACTACAGCTACCTCACCGAGGCCAACGTCCTCAAGCAGACCGACGCCCTCGCCACCAAGCTGAAGCCGTACGGCTACCAGTACGTCAACATCGACGCCGGCTGGTGGCGCAACAACGACTGGGTGCCGCGCTTCGACCAGTACGCCCGGCAGACCCCCGACCCGGTGCGGTTCCCCCGCGGGATGCAGGCCGTCGCCGAGCACATCCACGGCAAGGGACTGAAGGCCGGCATCTACCTGCCCGTCGGGCTGGAGAAGGAGGCGTACGCAGACGGCGCCGCGCCGATCTGGAACGCCCCCGACTGCACCACCGCGAACATCGTCTACCCGGACCTGCGCACCACCAACGGCTGGGACAGCGCGTACAAGCTGAACTTCGACAACCCCTGCGCGCAGAAGTACATCGACTCGCAGGCGCAACTCTTCGCCGACTGGGGTTACGACTTCCTGAAGCTCGACGGGGTCGGGCCGGGCTCGTTCAAGTCCGGTGACAACTACGACAACGTGGCCGACGTGGCCGCCTGGCAGCGGGCCATCGCCACCGCCGGCCGGCCGATCCACCTCGAACTGTCCTGGTCGCTCGACATCAACCACGCCGCCGACTGGAAGCGGTACTCCAACGGGTGGCGCATCGACACCGACGTCGAGTGCTACTGCAACACGCTGGTCAGCTGGGAGAACTCGGTCGACGACCGGTTCGACGACGCGCCGGCCTGGAGCCGCAAGGCCGGCCCCGGCGGGTGGAACGACCTCGACTCGCTCAATGTGGGCAACGGCGAGATGGACGGCCTCACCAAAGCCGAGCGTCAGTCGTACGCGACGCTGTGGGCGATCTCGAAGTCGCCGCTGTACACCGGCGACGACATCACCCGCCTGGACGACTACGGGTTGTCGTTGCTGACCAACCGCGAGGTCATCGCGATCGACCAGAACGGCGGAGCGCCGGCCCGGCCGGTCACCCCCGCCGGTGACCAGCAGGTCTGGGGCGCGAAGAACCCGGACGGCAGCTACACCGTGGCGCTGTTCAACCTCGCCGACGCGCCCGCGTCGGTCACCGCGCACTGGGCGTCGTTCGGGTTCACCGGCAACGCCTCGGTCCGGGATGTGTGGAACCGCCGCGACCTCGGACCGCAGAAGAACGCCATCACCGCGGCGCTGCCCGCGCACGGCTCGCGGCTGTTCACCGTACGGCCGGGCACCGCTCTGACCTCGACCAGCTACGAGGCCGAGGCTCCCGGCAACACCCTGACCGGCACCGCCTCCGTCGGCGGCTGCGACGCCTGCTCCGGCGGTCAGAAGGTCGGCAACCTCTACGTCGGCGGCACTGTGCGGTTCAACGACGTCACAGTGCGCAAGGACGGCATCTACACCGTCGCCGTCTCCTACGTCAGCGGTGACGCACGGTCCGTCCAGGTCTCCTCCAACAGCGGCAACGGCAGCTACCTGAAGTTCCCCTCCACTGGTGACTGGGGCACCGTCGAGACGGTCACCGTCCAACTGGCACTGAAGGCGGGCACCAACACCATCACCTTCGACAGCGGCACCTGGTACTCCCCCGACATCGACCGGATCGCCGTACCGCAGACCCTCTGACGTGCCGGCGCGGTCCGGCGCGACAGCCGGGCCGCGCCGGCGCGCGCATCCGCCGAACACCCAGGTTGGAGAACCCGACATGGAGATCCGCAGCACGCGCGACAACCACCCCAGCCGCCGCGGCTTCCTCACGCTGGCCGCCGCCGCCGGCGCGGCCACCACCCTCGGTGGCCTGCCCGCCTTCGCCGCGACCCCCGCACCCCGACGTCCCACCACGTCGCCGATGCTCGCCCCAGAGGTTGCCGCGAAGAACCAGCTCTGGTGGCGGGCACCCGGCTCCGCCACCTCGATGATCGAGCAGGGCCTGCCGGTGGGCAACGGCCGACTCGGCGCGCTCGCCAGCAACGACCCCTCCCGGGAGTTCCTGACGATCACCGACGCGACGCTCTGGACCGGTGGCCGCAACGACACCCTCGACAGCGACGGCCAGTTCCCGTACGGGCGCGAGGACTTCGGCTCGCTCACCATGCTGGCCACGCTCACCGTCGACATCCCCGGGCACGACCTCGGGGCGGTCGACGCCTACCGTCGCACCCTCGACCTCGCGCAGGGCCTGCTCAGCACCGCGTACGACATCGGCGGGGTGGGCTACCGCCGGGAGATCTTCGCCAGCCGACCGGACGACGTCATCGTCCTGCACTTCACCTCGCAGGGCGGCGGAACGTACACCGGCACCGTCTCCCTGGCCGGCACCCACGGCGAATCCACCACCGCCGACCCCGCCGGTCGATACGCCTCGTTCGGCGCCTCCTTCGCCAACGGGCTGCGCTACGGTGCCGCCGTCACCGCGTACAGCGGCACCGGAACGGTGACGGTGACCGGCACGTCCATCTCCTTCACCGACTGCCGGGACCTCACCGTCACCGTCAGCGGCGGCACCAACTATGCGCCGACCGCCGCTACCGGGTTCCGCGACGAATCGGCACAGCCGGAACGACTGGCCCGGGACAAGGTCCTGGCCGCGGCGCGCGCGTCGGTCCGCGAGCTCCTGCACACCCATGTCGCCGACGTCCGCCCGACGTTCGAGCGGTTCGCCATCGACCTCGGCGCGTCGTCCGCCGGCCAGCGCGAACTGGACACCTGGGGGCGGGTACAGGCGCGCTGGCGCGACAACGTCCCCGACCCGGAGTTGGAGGCCGCGTACCTCCAGTTCGGCCGGTACCTGCTGATCTCCGGGTCGCGCGGCAGCCTGCCGATCGGGCTGCAGGGCCCGTGGCTGGACGGCAACGACCCGGACTGGATGGGCGACTACCACAGCGACGTCAACATCCAGATGACCTACTGGCCGGCCGACCGGGCCGGCCTGACCGACACCTTCGACGCGTTCGCGGACTACTGCGTGTCGCAGTTGCCGGTCTGGACCGAGGTCACCCAGCGGCTCTTCAACACCCCGACCAACCGGTTCCGCAACACCAGCGGCCGGGTCGCCGGGTGGGCCGTCGCCTTCTCCACCAACCCGTACGGCGGGAGCGGGTGGTGGTGGCACCCGAGCGGCAACGCGTGGCTCTGCCAGAACCTGTTCGAGCACTACGAGTACACCCAGGACCGCGGTTACCTGGCGAAGATCTACCCGGTCGTCAAGGGTGCCGTGGAGTTCTGGGAGACCCGACTGGTCACCGCGACCGTCACCGACGCGTCCGGCGCCACGCGCGAGGTGCTGCTCGCCGACCGGGACTGGTCGGCCGAGCACGGGCCGCAGGACACCCGGGGCAACACCTACTCCCAGGAGCTGGTGTGGAACCTCTTCCAGAACTACCACACCGCCGCCCGGGTGCTCGGCCGCGACGCCGACCACGCCCGGAGCATCGACGCGCTCCGCAAGCGCCTCTACCTGCCCGAGGTCAGCCCCACCTCCGGCTGGTTGCAGGAGTGGATGTCACCGGACAACCTCGGTGAGACCACCCACCGGCACCTCTCCCCCCTGATCGGTCTCTTCCCCGGTGACCGGATCCGCCCGGACGGCTCCACGCCCGCCGAGATCGTCGCCGGTGCCACCGCCCTGCTCACCGCGCGCGGCATGAACAGCTTCGGCTGGGCCAACGCGTGGCGCAGCCTGTGCTGGGCGCGGCTGAAGGACGCGGAGAAGGCGTACCAGCTCATCGTCAACAACCTGCGGCCGTCGACCAACGGCAGCAACGGCAGCGCCATGAACCTCTTCGACATCTACGAGACGAACCCCGGCCGGGGCATCTTCCAGATCGACGCGAACCTCGGCACCCCCGCCGCGATCGTCGAGATGCTGCTCTACTCCCGGCCCGGTCACGTCGAATTGCTGCCGGCGCTGCCCGCCGCCTGGGCGTCCGCCGGTTCGGTGGCCGGTGTCGGCGTACGCGGAGGTTTCACCGCCGACCTCAGCTGGCGCGACGGGCGGGTCACCCAGGCGCGCCTGACCAGCGTGGGTGGCCGCAGCACGACAGTGCTGGCCAACGGCCGGTCCCGCCAGGTCACTCTGCGCCCCGGTGAGTCGGTCACCCTGAGGAACCTCTGATGCGGGCCGGGCTCGCCCGACGCGGGGCGGCCGCCGCCGTGGCCGCGCTGCTCTGCGTACCACTGGTCGGGTCGGCGGCGCAGGCGCGGACGCGGCACGACCCGACGGCCGGTGCCGGCCGACACTTCGCTGTCACCTGGGCCGCCAGTGCCGACCGGCAGGGCGCCGGGCCCGCCGAACGTAGCTACCGGCTGGTGGTGCGCACCAGCGTCGGCGGGGACGCGTTGCGGATCCGCCTCACCAACGCCTTCGGCGACCACCCGGTGACCTTCGCCAGCGCGTACGCCGGGTTGCAGCGGCAGGGCGCCGAGCTGGTCGCAGGCAGCAACCGGCGGCTGACGTTCGGCGGGCAGCCGTCGGTCACCGTCGCTGCCGGGGAGACGATCCTCAGCGACCCACTGCCCGGCAGGCTGGCCGCCCAGAGCAATCTCGTGGTGAGCCTCCACGTCACCGGAGCGCAGGGCCCGACGAGCGGGCACGGCATGGCCCTGCAGACGTCGTACGCGACCGCCGGTGACCACGCCGCCGAGGAGGCGGCGACCAACTGGACCGACTCGATGACCTCCTGGTACTGGTTGGACGCCGTCAGCGTGCGGACGTCCACAGCGACCGGCTCGGTGGTGGCCCTCGGCGACTCCATCACCGACGGGTGGGCCTCCAGCACGGATGCGAACCGGCGCTGGCCCGACTACCTCTCCCGGCGGCTCCAGGCCGCGCCGGACAGCCCGGTCAGGGGCGTGGCCAACGCCGGCATCTCCGGCAACAAGGTGCTCGCCGACGGCGCCGGTGAGGCCGCGCTGCGCCGCTTCGATCGTGACGTGCTCTCCCAGCCCGGTGTCGACACGGTGTTCGTGTACGAGGGCATCAACGACATCAAGGCCCACACCGGCGTGACAGTGGACGACCTGACCACTGGTTATCGGCAGTTGGCCGACCGGGCGCACGCGACGGGCAGGTGCGTCGTGGGCGCCACCGTCATGGCGTACAAGGGCTGGCCGGAGTACGACGCCGCCGGTGAGGCAGTGCGCCAGGGCGTCAACGACTGGATCCGGCACAGCGGCGTGTTCGACGCCGTGGTCGACTTCGACCGGATCACCCGCAGCCCGTACGACAGGCAGGCGCTGCTGCCGTTCTTCGACAGCGGGGATCACATCCATCCGAACGACAAGGGCATGCAGGCGATGGCGGACGCCGTCGACCTGGCCGCGTTGCGTTGCGACAGGTCAGCGGTCGGCGGGGATGACACGCCCGCGTGGTACCGATAGCGTCCCCCCTGTGGACGATCAACGTCCAGGCCGATGTCACCGGAGGAGACGCCGATGTTCGAGGAGTTCATGGGCATCCCGGCCCACCCTCTGCTGCTGCACGCCGCTGTCGCGTTCGTGCCGCTGCTGGCCCTGCTGACTGTCGGTTACGCGTTCGTCCCGCTGATCCGGCCGCACACCCGGTGGGTGCTGGGGCTGCTCGCCGTGGGCGCGCCCGTCGCGGCCCTGCTGACGAAGCTCTCCGGTGACGCCTTCCTCGAGCGGATGCGCGCCGCCAACCGGGTCACGCCCGAGTTCCTGCCGAAGCTGGAGGCGCACCAGGAGTTCGGCGACATCACGCTCTACGCCAGCATCGGGTTGGGGGTGGTGGCCCTGGCGCTGGTCCGGCTCGTCCCGCCGAGGGCCGCCGACGCCAGCACGGATGGGCGGCCCGGTCGGCCGCTGACCCTGGCGTTGCAGGTGTTGTCGCTGGTGGCCGCCGCCGTCACCGTGTATTACGTGGTCCGCACCGGCGACTCCGGGGCGAAGGCGGTCTGGGAAGGCCAGTGACGTCGAGGGCTCATCGGCGGCTGGCCCGGTCGACGCCCCTGTGCACCCGGACGGTGCGCTCAATCAGCTGCCGCAGCACACTCTCGTCGACGTCGTCGAGCCGCTTCAGGTAGAGGCATCCCTTTCCGGCGCGATGCGGGCCGAGCCGGCCGAGGAGCGCGCCGTACCGCTCCTCGAGACCGCCGCCGGTGAGGTAGACGACGAGGTGCTGTTTGCGTGGCGAGAAGCCCACCAGGGGCGCGTCGCCACTACGCCCGCTCTCGTAGGTGTAGTGGTAGCTGCCGAAGCCGACGATGCTCGGGCCCCACATCACCGCCGGCTCCCCGGTCAACTCGCCCATGATCGCGCGGAGCCGCCCCGCGTCGGCCCGCCTACGTTCGTCGGGGTTGCTGGCCAGGAAGTCGTCGACGCTGATCGCGGTCGGAACGGCTACTGGCTGCTTCGCTGTGGCCATGACGTGATGCTGTCACGTGCGTACGACCAGAATCACCTCAGCGGTCAGGCCACTTCGTCGCGTGCTCGCCAGGAGAGCGCCACGAGCCACCCCGAGATGAGCACCGCTCCGACGGCGAAGCGGATGCTCGCACTCCCCTCGCTCCACGGCAGGGCGGTGAGCACGAACGCGACGGCAGCGCTGGTGGCGCTGTAGAGCGCCCAGGTCCGGTCGCCCTGGGCGGCGAACCGTCGAGCGAGCAGCAGGCCGGCCGCGATCAGCGACAGGAACGCCGCCGCGCCGCACACCGTGTGCAGGATGCTGCCGGTGCTGGCCTGCTCGGGCAGTCCCGCCGGGGCGCCGGGTGGCCAGCCGAGCGCGGGATCGGGCACGAAGATCCCGCCGCCGACCATCGCCACCCCGTACACGCCGACAAGCACCGGCACCACAGTGCCGGCCCGGCCCGGTCGCAGCGCCTGCCACAGGCCCAGCGCGAAGGCGACGGCCAGCACGCCGGTGCTCGCGAACGCGACGACCTGCAACCAGCCGAGGTCGCCGAGGGTGAGTGAGCTGACCGCGTGCCGGCGCAGGTCGAAGCCGGATCGGGTGAACGCCTGCCCGAACGACAGGACGGGGAAGAGCAGGCCGGCGACAGTGCCACAGCCCAGCAGCAAACGGGTTCGGCGCAGCGGTGTCTCGGTGACGGTCGTCATGGGCGTGCCTCTCGTTGGCGGCGTCACGGTTCACCGTCACGACGAACGAGGTGGGGCTGGATCGACACCGCGCCAAAAACGGTGGTGCGGCCCGACCGGAGCCGGGCCGCACCACCGCGTTGACGGTCAGCCGGCGTGGTACGCCCGGATGATCGTCTGGTCGATTCCGCTACCGCCGTTGGCGGTGGCCTTCACCCGCAACGACACGGGCTGCCCGGCGGCGGCGGTCGGCAGGGCGACCCGGTAGTTGTCGCCGCTGCCGGTGACCCGGGCCGACGTCCAGGTGGCACCGTCGTTCGTCGAGGTCCAGACCTGGAACGAGGTCACCTTCTGCGTCTTCACACCGTGCGCCTGCCGGACCGCCAACTCGGCCGTTCCGTCGACCGGGTGGTTGTTGTGGTCCATCGGCAGGGCGTAGTCGACAGCGAGCAGCGGCAACGGCACGCTCCCGGTCCCGTCGGGGCCGGCGGACCGGAACGTCCACGAGGTGTTGACCTTCGTCGAGATCGGCAGGATCAGGCTCGTGTCGACGTCGAGGGTCACCCGGTAGTCGGCCATCGACTGCGGGACGGTGAAGTCGCCGTACGGGCCTGACCGCTCGTCGACCAGCTTGCCGTCGCGGTAGACCGACAGCTTGCGCTTCACGCCGATCGTCTCGCCCTGGAGGCAGTCGGCCCGCTGGTGCTGGTCGGTCAGCGACACCAGGTCGAGATGCAGGTTGCCCCGGGTCCGCGACGGCGCGGTGGCGCAGCTCCAGTCGGCACCGGCCGGGTCGTCGTACCAGCCGGAGTGCAGGGGCTGCCGCGCCCAGATCTTGGTCTGCCGGCTGCCCGGCTGGTAGCTGCGGGGTGCCTCGTCGGCGGCCAGCCCGCCGTAGACGCCCTGGTCGGCCCAGAGGATGTCGGGCGAGAGGTAGTCGGTCCGGTACGGCGGCAGGTTCCCCTCGTGGGTCTGGGTCACCCCCACCCCGTCGCGGGTCATGCCGGTACGAACCAGCTGGGTGAACATCTCCGGCGAATCCGTCTGGTGGAACCGCTCGTCGATCCGGGCCAGCTTGGCCTGCTCCGCCTTGCTCACCCGGAAGGCGGGGTCGGCCGGTACGCCGCCCGGGTACTCGTGCACAAGGTTGTAGCGGTACGGGTTGGCGGTGCCGGCCGGCGAGTCCAGGTTGACGGCCCCCCAGGTGCGCCGGGAGCCGACGATGGGCTTGGGCAGCGCTGTGGTGCGGACCGTCGTCGTGGCCCCGTACCCGCTGATCTGGTGCCACCAGGACAGGCCGTTCGGCGCGGTCTGGACGTTCGTGAAGTCGGTCCGGGTGGGCGTGGTGGGCACCCCGTCGACAGTCGCCGTCACCGGCTTGGCCCGCGCCGGGTCGAGCGTCACGCTTCGGGGACCGCGCACGTCCAGGTCGGCCTCGGCGGCGAGGGTCGTCTCCAGCACGTCACTGTCGACGTAGTAGGCGACGGAGGAGCCGAGGATCGCGTACCGGCCGGCCGGCACCCGCAGCGTGAAGGTGTCTCCGGGCGTACCGCCCGCGCCGTCGTGGTAGATCAGCGGGTCGGTGAGGTTGGTGACCATCAGGTTGATCCAGCTCTCCGCGCCGTCCTTCAGGCCCGGCAGCGGCTTCGTCTGGATCGTCAGGTCGTAGCTGGGCTGCTCGACGTGGAAGCTCACCGGGGTCGTCGCGACCAGCTTGCGGCCGGAACGGGCGGTGACGGTGGCCAGGTAGAAGCCCGGCCGGGCGGCCAGCGCGGCACGGTTGACCCGGAGGGTCGCCGCCGCGGTGGCGCCGCGCTTGAGCGTCAGCCGGCTCGTCGAGAGCGACGCCGCGCCGCGCGGCACCGGCTGGCCGTCGTGGTTGACGATCGACACGTCGAGGTCGAGAACAGCCGTCGACTCACCGGTCCAGCTCAGCGTCGTCTCACTCGTCCCCGACTGGGGGTAGGCGAAGGTGCCGAGGTTGACCACCGGCTGGTTGCTGGTCGGGCCGCCGAGGGCCCGGGCCGCGTTGAGCCGGCCGGCCCCGACGGCGTACGGGTCGATGCCGGTGAGCGGGTCGGCGGCACCGACGAGGGCGGCCTTGAGCCGCTCACCGGTCCAGTCCGGGTGGCGCTGGGCGAGCAGCGCGGCGGCGCCCGCCACGTGCGGGCTCGCCATCGAGGTGCCGCTGATCGCCTCGTAGTACCTGTCGATCGGGTCCTGGAGGTTGGTGCCGGCGGCCCGGGCGGCGACGATGTCGACACCGGGGGCGACCAGTTCCGGCTTGGCCACGTTGCTGGTGACCAGCGGCCCGCGGCTGGAGAAGTCGGCGAGCTTGTCGTTGCGGTCGACCGCGCCGACGGTCAGCGCGCTGGCGGCCGAGCCGGGCGAGGAGATGGCGGCGCCGCTGTTGCCGGCGGCGATGACGAAGAGCGTGCCAGTGGACTTACTCAGACCGTCGACGGCGAGCGACAGCGGGTCGTTGCCGTCGTCCGGGTCGCTGCCGCCGAGGCTCATGTTGATGACGTCGGCCCGGGGGGCGGCCCACTCCATGGCGGCGATGATGCCGGAGTCGTCGCCGTAGCCGTGGTCGTCGAGGACCTTGCCGATCACCAGTTTGGCGTCCGGGGCCACGCCGCGACGCTGGCCGTGGGCGGCCGCGCCGGTGCCGGCGATGGTGGACGCGACGTGCGTACCGTGGCCGTTGTGGTCGACGGCGTCGCCGCCCTCGGCGGTGAAGTCGGCCCGTTCGGCGACCCGGCCGACCAGGTCCGGGTGGGTGAAGTCCGCGCCGGTGTCGAGCACCGCGACCCGGACGCCCTTGCCGGTGTAGCCGGCCTTCCAGGCATCTGGCGCGGCGATCTGGCCCAGGTTGCGGTCCAGGCCGGCGGGTCGCCCAGCGTCGGTCAGGGCGGTGGCCCGCACCTTGCGGTCGAGCCAGACCTTCTTCGCCCCGGCGAGCAGCGAGTTGGTCGCGAGCTTCGCGGTGGCCAGGCTCTTCTTGGGTACGCGGCCGGCGACCGCACCGATGCTGGGGAGCGGCAGTACGTCACCGAGCGCGGCCACCCGGGCGGACGCGGTGGCGGGCTGCACGATGAGCGGCAACTCGATGGAGTTGTCGTCGTCGTAGCCGTCGGCGATCAGCGTGGTGACGTCGAACAGGTCGGGGTCGAGCACCGAGCCGAGCTGGGACGCGACGCGGGCGGGGACGACGTGCAGGTGACCGTCGGGGCCGCAGCTCTGGTGGATCACCGCGTTCTCGTCCGCTGGCCGCACCGTTGCCTGCGGGCAGCCCGATCCGGTGTCCCGTACGGTCACCACGTCCCCGGTCAGCAGGGTGACGGTGTGGGTCTTCCCGTCGGCCGAGGCTGCGGGTGCGCCGGTCTGGCCGATGTCGCTGGGGCCGGCTGTGGCCGCGCCGCCCGGTAGGGCGGTCAGCGTCGTGGCCGTGACGGCGACGGCCAACAGCCACCGCGTTTTTCTGAGCATGTCGCTCCTCGTCTAATGTGGACGAACCCGCCTCTTTGGGCGACTCCGGCAAGATCATATGCAGGTGAATGATCTACGGGGAGCCTTCGACGAGGAGGTTTTCACGCCCGTAACAGTGGGAGCACCCGCCGGCCGAGCAGGTCGATGCCGCCGTGCGGCGTCAACCCGTGCGGGGTGCCGAACTCCACCCGGCTCGCCCCGGCGTCGAACACCGCCGCGGCCTGCCCCGCGACGTGCTCGGGCGTGCCGGAGAAGGCGAACAGATCGAGCAGGTCGTCGCCGATCAGCGCGCCGGCGAGGTCGTCCTCCCTGCGGCCGACGTGCTGCTGGATCCGGGCCAGCAGCTCCGGGTCCACCTCGATCGTCGGGTCGAGGGCGGCGACCACCGCCAGATACATGGCCACCTCGCGGCGGGCCACCCGGCGCGCCAGCGCACCGTCCTCGTCGACGACGGTGACCGCGCCGAGCACGACACCCGTGCCGTCCCGGTCCTCGACCGCCGCGTCGTCCAGCCAGGCGCGCATGATCCGGGCCATCGCCGGGTTGGCCGACCCGCCGACCTTGACCTCGCCGGCGAAGCCGGCCGCTGACCGCGCGGTCTGCCGCCCCCAGGTGCCGACGAGGACCGGCACGTCGGCACGGGCCGGCGTGTACCGCAGCGACGTGCCCGGTGCGACTGTGAACTCCGCGCCCTGGAAACCGCTGTCGTCGCCGGCGAGCAGCAGCCGTACGACGGCGACCGTCTCGACGATGCGCCGGATCGGCCGGACCTGCGGCACACCGACCTCGTTGAGCCAGGTGCCCCGGGCCAGGCCGAGGTAGGCCCGGCCCCGCGAGGCCAGGTCCAGTGCGGCCACCTGACCGGCGACCTCCACCGGGTGCAGGGTGAACGGGTTGAGGCACGCCGCGCCCAGGCGGATCCGCCGGGTGTGTCGGGCCGCCACCAGCAGCGGGAAGATCGGCGGTTGGTACATCAGGTCACCGAAGACGGACAGCACGTCGAAGCCGTGTCGCTCGGTCAGTTCGGCCAGCTCGGCGTACTCGTCGGCGGACTTGTCGGACTGTAGGCCGATGCCGACCAGCCCAGCGCTCACGTCAGCTCCTCGGTGGGGATGCGCTGGAGGCCGGTCCGTTCGATGCGCATGATGAGCCGCTCGTCCGGGTCCGGGCAGGCAACGTGGCTGTCGCGGGCCATCCAGTCGCCCTCGGCGAGCGCCCGCTGCTTCGCCGGCAGCAGCGGCAGGCACGCCGCCAGGGCGTAGAGGCAGAAGTGTTTGCCTGCGGGGATGGTGAGCCGGTTGGAGCCGGTCACGTCGAAGTGGTCGCCCGCCTTGAGGCCACACACCGAGCGTCCCTCGATTCGCTCCACCACGACCCGCAGGTCGTACAGGTCGGTGGTCGGTTGCTCGACGCTCATCGCACGGCCTCCGCGTGGTGGTGCACGATGCGCCAGGTGCCATCCTCGCGGCGCAGGACGTCGGTCACCCGGAAACACTCGTCCGGCCGGGTGTCGGCGAAGCGGGCCCGCAGCACGTAGCGGACCAGGCCGGTGTCGCCCCAGGCGTCGGCGCGCAGGTGTTCCGGCGCCACCGAGATCGGCGCCGACCCCGTCGCCCGGGTCGCCCGCCGGTCCCGCAGGTCGTCGAGCGCCGGCAGGCCGGACAGCAGGCCATCGGCGTCGGACTCCCAGAACGTCAGGTCGGGGTGCAGGTACGCGTCGAAGGCGGGCCGGTCGCCGAGGGACCGGTACAGGTCGGTGATGGTGGTGGTGAGGTCATCGGTGGTCATCGGCGGTCACTTCCGATCGGGGGTGTGGCAGTGCGGGGTGTTCACTGCAGGTCGGCCAGGCGGGCGCGGAGCGGATCCAGTCCCATGGGTCCGAGCGCCAACGCGGTGTGGTGGAAGCGTTTCCGATCGAAGGCCGCACCCTCGCGGCGCTCGGCGTCCCGGCGGGCCTGCTGCCACAGCCGCGCGCCGACCTTGAAGGCCAGGGCCTGCGCCGGCCAGCCGAGGTACCTGTCGACCTCGAAGCGCGCGGTCTCGGCGTCCAGACCGGCGACGCGGGTGAGGACGTCCACCGCGAGCGCGGGCGTCCAGCGGCGTTCCTCGGTGAACCCGTTGCCGGCCGGGATCGGCAGCCCGAGGTGCAGACCCAGGTCGATGACCACCCGGGCGGCCCGCCACAGCTGGCCGTCGAGCATGCCGAGCCGCTCGGCCGGGTCGGCGTACAGGCCGATCTCGTCGGCGAGGCGCTCGGCGTAGTGCGCCCACCCCTCGGCGTACCCGTGCACCTGGCAGAGGGTGCGCTGCCACGGGTGCAGGGCGGCGGTGGTGAGGGTGACGGCGTGCTGGAGGTGGTGGCCGGGCAGCCCTTCGTGGCAGAGCGTGCCGACGTGCCGCCACACCGGCACTGTCGACTCGCCAGTGGGCACCGACCACCAGATCGCGCCGGGACGCGTCAACGCCGGGTCGGGAGGCGTGTAGTACATGACCCCGGACGTGGCGGGGCTGATCCGGCACACCACCCGGCGGGTGGCGGACGGAATGTCGAAATGGGTGCCGTCAAGGGCCTGCGTCAGCTGCTCGGTGCGCTGGCGCAACCACTCCTCCAGGGCGGGCCCGGCCGCCACCCGACCGGCCGGGTCGGCGTCCAGGGCCGCCCGCGCGGCGGCCACCCGCGAGTGGCCCAGCTCGCCCGCGACGGACCGCAGCTCGGCGGCGGTGCGGGCCAACTCCGCCCAGCCGTACTCGTACACCTCGTCGAGGTCGACTGTCGCGCCGAGGAAACTGCGGGCGGTGACCCGGTACAGGTCGCCGCCCACACCGTCCACCTCGGACGCGGCGGGCGCCAGCTCGGCGCGGAGGAACGCGGCGAACCCGGCGGTGGCGGCGGTCGCCAGCCGCGCGCCCCGGTGCAGCCGAGCGGCGAGCGGGCCGTCGGGACAGCCGTCCACCAACCGCCCGTAGAAGTCGGCGGTGGCCCAGGAGGTGCACTGGTCGGCGACCACCAGCACCTGGCGGCGGGCGACCAGTTGCCCCCGCTGCGCCGACCGGCGCAGCGTCACGGCGTACCGGTCGAGGGCGTCGGGCACCTGGTGCAGGTGGTCGGCGACCACCGCCCAGTCATCTTCGGTCTGCCGGGGCAGATTGTCGAAGAGCTGCCGGAGCAGGTGCACCGGCGTGGCCAGTGGGGCGAGCAGTCGGGTGGTGAAGCCCGCGTCGTACAGGTCGACCTCACTGGCCAGCCGGTCGACCAGGGCGTCGGCCAGGGACCGCTCGCCGGGGTCGTGCGTGGTCGCCGCGGCGGCGGCCGTCGCGGTGCGTCGGGCCAGCTCCGCGCGGGCGTCGAACCCCTCCGGCGAGAGGTCCGGAACGTGCGACAGGGGTGTACGCCCCACCGCCTCGGCCGCCTGCGGGTCCAGCTCGGCGAGCGCGTCGAGGTACCCGTCGGCGATCCGGGTGATGCTGCTCATCGCGGTACGCCGAGCCGGCCGTGGTCGTCGCGGTACGCCACCCCGCCCTTCATCACCGCGTGCAGGGTGCGCAACGCGGAGACCGAGCGGGTCGGGTCGTCGCGCAGCACCAGCAGGTCGGCGTGCTTGCCGGCCTCAACGGTGCCGAGGGTGTCGGCACGACCCAGCCACTGCGCGGGGCGGGTCGTGGCGGCCTTGAGCGCGTCCGCGACGGGCATCCCCGCGTCCACCATGAACTCCAGTTCGCGGATGGTCGCTGTGGTCTCGTCGTAGCCGGCGTGCGGGGGCATGTCGCTGCCCAGGGCGATCGGCACGCCGTTGCGGATGGCGTGCTGAAGGCTCTCCCAGTGCCGGGGGCCGGCCGCGAGGGCCCGGTCCATCAGCCAGCCGGGCACCCCGGAGTCGCGGAAGAACTGCTCGCACCGGCTCACCACGATCGTCGGCACGTACCAGACACCCCGCTCGGCCATCAGTCGGGTGACGTCGTCGGTCAGCTCGTACCCGTGCTCGACGCAGTCGAGGCCCAGCTCGACAGCACGGCGGACCGAGTCGGCCGGGCCGGCGTGGGCGGTGACCTTGCGCCCCCAGTCGTGCGCGACGCGGATGACCGCTGCCATCTCGTCGTCGAGCAGCTGCGGGGTGTCGATCGCCTCGTGCTGGCCGGCGATCCCGCCGGAGATGCAGACCTTGATCAGGTCGGCGCCGGCGCGGAGCTGTTCGCGGGTGGCCCGACGGAAACCGTCCGCGCCGTCGGCCTCCAGGGCGTCGGCGTCCCAGCCGTGCCCGCCTGTGCAGCAGAGCGCGTGCCCCGCTGTGAAGATGCGCGGGCCGTCGACAGCGCCGGCCTCGATGCCCCTGCGCAGGGCGAAGTCCGCGTACCGGCTCTCCCCGACGAGGCGGGCGGTGGTGACACCGGAGTGCAGGGTGCGCCGGGCCGAGTCGGCCATCAGCAGCACCAGCTCGGCCAGGTTGGCGCCGTGCACCGTGTCGGCGAGGTGGCCCGGCAGCCCCAGCGAGAGGTGGACGTGCATGTTGGTCAGACCCGGCATGACGTGCTCGCCGCCCAGGTCGACCACCCGGGTCGCGCCGGCCTCGGCGAGGACGTCGTCGACCTGACCGACGGCACGGACCATCCCGTCGGCGTCGATCCAGATGCCGCGATCCGGTTGGAGGGCGTCCTGGACACCGTCGTAGAGGGCGAGGTTGACCAGGACCTGTTCGGTGGGCTTGCGCATGGGCGTCCTCAGAGTGAGCGCGCGACGGTCGGGGCCGTGGCGGAGTCGGTGAGCCAGCAGGCGACGCTGCGGCCGCCCAGGTCGACGGTGGGCGGCTGCTCCCCGCAGGGCGCGAACGCGTGCGGGCAACGTGGCCGGAAACGGCACCCGGTGGGCGCATTGGCCGGGTCGGGCACCTCACCGGCGAGGATGGCGGGCAGGCGCGGGGTGGGCCCGATCTGCGGCACCGCGTCGATCAACGCCCGGGTGTACGGGTGGCGGGGCTCGCGCCACAGCTCGCGGGTGGGTGCGGACTCGACGATCCGGCCCAGGTACATCACAGCGGTCACGTCGGCGATCTCGTGCACCAGCGCCAGGTCGTGGGAGATGAAGAGCATGCCCATGTCGAGGTCGCGGACCAGCCCGACGAGCAGGTTGACCACCTGGGCCTGGGACGAGGCGTCCAGCGCGGTCACCGGCTCGTCCGCGATGATCATCCGAGGTTCCGGGGCGAGCGCGCGGGCGATCGCCAGGCGCTGCCGCTGACCGCCGGAGAACTGGTGCGGATACCGCTGGGCGGCGCTGGTGGGCATGGCCACCCGTTCGAGCAGCTCGTGCACCCGGGCTCGGCGGGCCGACCCGGCGACCGCCGCTGGCACGCCGTCGAGGAGTTGGGAACCGATGGTGCGCCGGGGGTTCAGCGAGGCGTACGGGTTCTGGAAGACCATCTGGAGGCCGACCTCGGCGCCGGAGCGGGGTCGCCAGCCCAGCGGGGTGACCGGTCGGCCGGCGTACTCGACGGTGCCGGCGCTCGGTGCGCTGAGCCCGACCGCGACGCGGGCCAGTGTGGATTTTCCGCACCCGGACTCGCCGACCAGCCCGACGATCTGGCCGGGCGACACCTCCAGGCTGACCCCGGCGACGGCCCGCACCCGACCCCGTCCTCGGGAGCGGTACTCGACCTCGACGTCGGTGAAGGACAGTCGCGCGGGCGCTGTGGTGTTCACGCGGCCACCTCCAGGTGCGGACGGACCACGCAGGCCACCGACCGGTCGGCTCCGGCGGGGGTGAGCGGGGGCGGGGCCTCGCCGCAGGACGGTTCGGCGTACCCGCATCGGGGTTGGAACGGGCAGCCGGGCGGCGCCTCGCCGGGTGCCGGCGGGGCGCCCGGGATGGGCCGCAACGTCCCGCCGGTCTGGGTGCCGTGCGGTCGGGCGCCGAGCAACGCGGCCGTGTACGGGTGAGTGGGGGCGGTGAGCAGGCTGCCCGTCGGGCCGGTCTCGACGACCCGCCCGGCGTAGAAGATGTAGCCACGGGTGGTGAGGGCGCTGAGCACCCCGAGGTCGTGGGTGATGAACGCGACGGCCAGCCCGGTCTCGGCGCGCAGCCGTTCCAGCAGGGCGAGGATGCCGGCCTGCACTGTCACGTCGAGGGCGGTCGTCGGTTCGTCGGCGATCAGCAGTCGGGGCCGGGCGGCCAGCGCGATGGCGATGGCCACCCGCTGCCGCATGCCTCCGGAGAACTGGTGCGGGTACGCGCGCAGCGCCCGCTCCGGGTCCGGGATGCGGACCTGGTCGAGCAGCTCCACCGCGCGGCGGCCGGCAGCTCGACGGTCCATCCGCAGGTGCACCCGCATGTGCTCGGTGAGCTGCCGGCCGACGGTGAGCATGGGGTGCAGGGCCGCGCTCGGGTCCTGGAAGACCATGGCGATGCCGGCGCCACGCACCCGCTGCCAGCCCCGGGCGTCCAGGCCCAGCAGTTCGGTGTCGGCGTACCGGGCCGAGCCGCTGACCACCGCCCCCGGGGGCAGCAGACCGAGCAGGGTCTGTGCGGTGAGGCTCTTGCCGCAGCCGCTCTCCCCCGCGATGCCGACCAACTCCCCTTCGTCGACTGTCAACGACACGTCGTGCAGGATCGGCAGTGGGCCACGCGGTGAGGGCAGGGTGACGGCCAGGGAGTCGACGTCGAGCAGCGGTGCCACCTCAGCGTCCCTTCGTGTAACGGGGGTCGAGCCGGTCGCGCAGCGCGTCGCCGAGCACGTTGAAGGCCATCACCACGGTGAGGATGGCGAGGCCGGGAAACACGCTGACCCACCACATCGACAGGTCCTGCGCGCCGAGGGCCACCATCGAGCCCCACTCGGCGGCCGGTGGACGCGGGCCCAGGCCGAGGAACGACAGGGCGGCGAGCAGCAGCACCGCGTTGCCCAGCTCCAGGGTGGCCAGCACGATCGCCGGGCCGATGCTGTTGGGCAGCACGTCGCGGCGCAACGCCCGGACCGGCCCGACGCCGAGCAGGCGGGCGGCGTTGAGGTAGTCGTCGCCGCGCATACTCAGCACGGCGCTGCGGATCACCCGGGCGTAGACCGGCCACGAGACGATCACCAGGGCCAGCACGGCGTTGCGGGTGTTCGGGCCGAACGCCGCCGTCACCGCCATGGCCAGGATGATCTGCGGGAACGCGAACACCAGGTCGGTCAGGCGCATCAGCGCCTCGTCGACGAACCGGCCGACGTAACCGGCGACCAGCCCGAGCAGCCCGCCGACCAGCAGGGCCAACGAGACGATGGCCAGGGCCAGCGGGATGGACAGGCGGGCGCCGTGGACGACCCGGCTGAGGATGTCCCGGCCGAGCGAGTCGGTGCCGAACCAGTGCGCCCCGGAGGGCGACGCGTACGTGTCGGCGCTCTGCGCCAGCGGGTCGTACGGCGCGAGAACGTCGGCGAGCAACGCCAGCAGCAACCATCCACCGAGGATGGTCAACGCCACCACGGTGATCGGCTGACGCCAGACCGGTCGGCCGGCCGAGCCGCCGCGCAGTCGGCCGAGCCAGCGGCGTCGGCCCAGGGCCCGCTCGGCCTTCGGGTCTACAAGTGTCGTCATGACAACCGGATCCTCGGATCGATGAGCCCGTACAGCAGGTCGACGGTCAGGTTGACCAGCGTGTAGACCAGTGCCACGAAGAGGCTGACGCCGAGGATCGCGGGCAGGTCCAGCGCCGTGGCGCTGCGGTACGCGTACTGGCCGACGCCGGGCCAGCCGAAGATGCTCTCGACCAGCACCGTCCCGGAGAGCAGCGAGGCGAACGCCAGGCCGGAGACGGTGACCACCGGGACGAGGCCGGCGCGCAGCAGGTGCCGGCGCAGCACCACCCGGGTCGGCAGGCCCTTGGCGTACGCGGCCCGGATGTAGTCCTGCTGGAGCACCTCGAGCATCGCCGAGCGGACGAAGCGGACCAGCATCGCCACCGTCAGCGAGGTCAGCACGAGCACCGGCAGGGACAGGTGCTGGGCGGCGTCCCAGGCGACGTCCCACTGCCCGGCGAGCGCCCCGTCGACCGTGTACATGCCGGTGACGGTGGGCGGTGGGCTGAAGTCCGTGGAGAGTCGCCCGCCGCTGGGGGCCAGGCCGAGCTGGTAGAAGAAGACGTAGAGCACGACCAGGGACAGCCAGAACGGCGGGGTGGAGAGCCCGAGCAGGGCGCCGACCCGGACCAGTTGGTCGGTGAACCGGCCGTTGCGGACCGCCGCGAGCATGCCGACCCCGGTGCCGATGAGCAGCGCCAGCACCATGCTCGGCAGCGCCAGCTCCAGGGTTGCCGGCACGTAGTGCAGCAGATCGTCCAGGACGGCCCGCCCGGTCTGCTGGGAGTGGCCCAGGTCGCCGTGCAGCAGGTTGCCCAGGTAGTGCAGGTACTGGGCCCAGAGCGGCTGGTCCAGGCCCCACTTCTCGCGGAAGGCGGCCACCGCGGCGGGGTCGTTGAGCGCCTGGTCGGAGAGGTTGGCGGTGACCGGGTCACCGGGGACCACGTTGACCAGACCGAACGTCACCACAGTGACGCCGAGCAGCAGGCCGGCGGTGACCGCCACCCGCTTGGCCAGGAAGGTCAGCAGCGGGTGGGGACCCCGGGGCCGGGACGCGGTCGTGGCGACCGCGCCCGGCTCACCGTCGTGGACTGTCGTCATGTCGTCGGGACTACTTGCGGCCGACCGCGGCGACGTCCACCTGCCAACCAGCGGCGGTGTAGTCCGCCCCGGTCAGGTCGGTGGTCGCCACGACGATGGAGGAGTTGCTGGCCAGCACGAGGTACGGCGAGGACGCGTTCATCAGCCGCTGCCACTCCTGCATGGCGGTGGCCCGGCCGGCCAGGTCGAGGGTCGCGGTGACCTTCTTGCCGGCGGCCACCACGGCCGGGTCGGCCCGCTCGACCGTCCAGCCGGAGCGCAGCGCGGTCGCTTGGCCCGGTGCCATGTTGTTGATCAGTGAGTCGGCGACCGGGTAGTTCAGGCTCTGCGGGGTGAATCCGAGTGGTGACTTCCCGCCGCGCATCTCGTCGAGGAACGTGGTCAGCGGCTGCGGGTTGAGCTCCAGCTTGATGCCGGCCTCGGCGGCGTCGCCCTGCACCTTGGTGGCCACCGTGCCGAGGTCCACACCCTTGTAGGTGATGGCCGGGTAGGTGAACTTCACCGTCGGGTTGGTCAGGCCGGCCTCGGTGAGCAGCGCCTTGGCCTTGGCCACGTCCCGCTTGGACTCCTCGCCGGCCGGCAGCGCGCCCGGGAAGGCGGGCGCGACCAGCCCGGCGCCGGGGGCGGCGCCCTTGCCGTACAGGGCGGCGATGCCCTGGTAGTCGATGGCGGCGCGCAGGGCCTGGTTGAACTTCGGGTTCGAGGTGACCGCCGAGACGCCCGGGTCGGCGTTGAGGAAGAGGAAGTAGACGGTGTCCTGCACGCCGGAGGTCTGCAGGCTGCCCGGCAGTCCGTCGAGGAGCTTGCCGGAGATGTCCAGGGAGATCTCGGCGGCCTCGGCGCGCTGCATTGTCAGCTTCTGGGTCTGCACGTCCATGTTGCGCAGCACCACCCGGGAGAACTGCGGCTTCGTGCCCCAGTACTTCGGGTTGGCCTCCAATACCACCTGCGACGACGGGTCGTAGGACTTCAGCACGTAGGGGCCGCTGCCGACGGAGTTGGTGTCCAGGTACTGCTGCGCGGTGTCGCCCTGGGCGGCGTCGGCGCCGTCGCGGGCACCGTGCTCCTTGGCGATCTTGGAGTTGAGCACCGCTGTCGACGGCATCGACAGCACCACCGGAATGTTCGGGTCGGGGGTGGCCGAGACGACCACGACGGTGCTGTCGTCGGTCTTGGTCACGGTCAGGCCGCTGACGGTGACCGCGGGGCTGCCCTTGATGTTCTTCAGGCGGTTGAGCGAGAAGACGACGTCGTCGGCGGTGAGCGGGGTGCCGTCGGCGAACGTCACGCCCTGCCGGAGCTTGAAGGTGAACGTTGTGGCGTCCGGCGACGCCTGGTACGACTCGGCCAGCGCGGGGACCGGCTTACTGACGTCCGAACCCTTGAAGGTGAGCAGGGTGTCGTAGAGGGCGTGCACGGCGGTCAGACCGGTTGCCTCGTAGACCCGGCCGGGGTCGAGGGTCTTGAGCACGAACGAGGTGTTCACGGTGAGGGTCTTGGCCGTACCGTTCGCGTTTCCACCACTGCCGCCGGCGCTACAGGCGCTGACGGAGAGGACGGCCAGCGTCGCCAGAGCGGACGCCCCGGCGAGGAGCCGGCGGGGAGACACCGACATGCTGTTCCTACCTTCGTATCGCGCGGCCCGCCGTGCGGGATCCGCGAGGCTTCGACGCGACATGGCCTGTTCAGTAAGGTTGAACATCAGCGCCTGATGTTCAGGGATCCTAAACAGGCCCGTATAGTCTGGTCAATCAAGATTCAGTCACACTGTTTTGGAACGAGGACACATGCTCGGTGACCGACTCCGCGACCTGCGTCAGCAGCACTCCCTCACGCTGCGTCAGCTCGCCACAGCCGCCGACGTGTCCCCCGCCCTGCTCAGCCAGATCGAGAACGGCGCGACCGACCCCAGCCTGTCCACCCTGCGGAAGCTCGCCCAGGTCTTCGACACCTCGATCGCGGAACTGTTCTCCGAGCCTGAGGCGCCACCCGTGCACGTCAGCCGCGTCGGCGCCCGGACCAGGCTGGCCGCGCCACCCGGCCAGATCACCTACGAACGACTCACCCCCGGCCGCGGCGACCTGGAGGTGCTCCAGGCCCACCTCGCACCCGGCGACGCCAGCTCCGCCGAGCCGTGGGCGCACCCGTCGACCGAGTGCGCGATCGTCATCACCGGTGAGGTCGTCGCCGAGATCGGCGGAGAGTCGTACACCCTCACCGCCGGCGAGTCGGTCACCTTCGACTCGCGCCTCGCGCACCTCTACCGCAACGCCAGCGACCAGCGTGCCCACCTGATCATCGCGGTGACACCGCCGACTCCCTGACCGGCCACGGTGGACAGCCGAGGGGATCGACGGAACGCCGCGCCGGACCTAGCATGACCACGAATGGATCTTCGAGATTGGCCCCTGCCGACCCCGGCAACCAGCCCAACCGAAGGGAGACGCGCGTGCGTCGACCCCGTCATCTGGCACTCCTGACCGTCGGCGTGTCCGGCGCTCTGGTCCTCAGCGCAGCCCCACCAGCGGCTGCGGCTCCGCCCACGCCCACCACGCCCACCGGCATCGTGGTCAGCGACGGCATGACCCAACCGGTGTTCTCGCTCGCCGACGCGATCGAGGAGCGGGTGTTCGTCCAGACCCCTGTGGACACCGACCACGACGGTCGACCCGACCGGGTGGCGATCGACATCTCCCGCCCCCGGGAGACCGCCACGCAGGGCTTCAAGGTGCCGGTCATCTTCGAGCACAGCCCGTACCGCAAGGGCACCTGGGGTGACGTGCCGTACCCGAGCGTGCTGGTCGACGACCTGCCGCAGAACGGCCTGACCGACCGCAACGGGCGACGCGCCCTCGACGCCGGCGCACAGCGGGCCCAGGCCAAGGCCAACCTGCCCGGCTCGCTGGACGACTACTACGTGCCCCGCGGGTACGCGGTGGTGCTCGGCCAGAGCGTCGGCACCGGCGACTCCGACGGCTGCCCGACCAGCGGGGACCAGGCCGAGACGCTCGGCACCAAGGCGGTCATCGACTGGCTCAACGGCCGGGCGAAGGGGTACGACGCGAACGGCGCCCCGGTCACCGCCGGCTGGACCACCGGCGCGGTCGGCATGACCGGTGTCTCCTACAACGGGACGCTGCCCAACCAGGTGGCCACCACTGGCGTCAAGGGGCTCAAGACCATCGTGCCGGTCTCCGCGATCAGCAGCTGGTACGACTATTACCGGGCCAACGGTCTGGTGGTCGCGCCCGGGACGTACCAGGGTGAGGACCTCGACATCCTGGCCCAGTACACCGCCGGGCAGGCCCGCGCCGAAGGGCCCTGCGCCGACGAACTCGCGGAGATCACCGCCAAGCAGGACCGGGTCACCGGCGACTACTCGACGTTCTGGCAGGATCGCGACTACCTCGACGCCCGCGACGTCAAGGCCAGCGTCTTCGTCGTGCACGGCCTCAACGACTGGAACGTCAAGACCGAGCACTTCGCCGGCTGGTGGGACCAGCTCGCCAAGCGCGACGTCCCCCGCAAGATCTGGCTGCACCAGGGCGGCCACGGTGGCCCGGGCAGCAGCGCGTCGGTGACACTGCCCAGCGGGCAGACGTGGACCTACAAGCAGACCGAGAACCGCTGGTTCGACTTCTGGCTGTGGAACGTGCGCAACGGCATCATGGACGAGCCGACGGCGGTGCTCCAGCGCGAGGACCGCGCCTACACCACGTACGCCAACTGGCCCGACCCGGCCGCACGGGAGGTTGGGTTGCGGTTCGCCGCCACCGACGCCACCGCCCCGGGCGCACTCACCACGGGCAAGCCGCCGAAGGCCAAGATCGAGCAGAGCTTCGTCGACGAGGGCCGCACCATCCACCCGGACACCCTGGTGTCCAACCCGGACACCGCGAGCGCCAACCGACTCGCCTACCGCTCCCCCGAGCTGACGCAGAGCGTGCGCATCTCCGGGCGTCCGGAGATGCGGCTGCGGATGGCGATCGACAACAAGCCTGACGCGAACCTCACCGCGTACCTGGTCGACTACGGCCCGGCCGGGTCGACCGCCGCCCCGACCGTGGTGACGCGAGGCTGGATGGACCCGCAGAACCGCAAGAGCGCCGCACGCACCGAGCCGGTCAAGCAGGGCAAGCTGTACGACTACCGCTGGACCATGGAGCCGAAGGACTACGTCTTCCCGGCGGGGCACCGGATCGGTGTGGTCGTCTTCTCCAGCGACCAGGAGTACACACTGCTGCCGTTGGGCGGCACCGAGTTGCGGGTCGCGCCGAACGACAGTGAGCTGCGGCTGCCGGTGGTCGGCGGGCGGAGCGTCCTCGGGTTCTGATTCGTCCCCGCACTCCCGGGTGGGGCAGTCCGACACGTTCGGGCTGCCCCACCCGCACGTCGGGACCACCCCGCCGCTGTGGCACCACGCGTGTGCCACATACGGCGGCGTTGTCGACGCGCTGTCCTTGACGTCGAGGGATGTCGCGGGCACCCGCGCCCCGCGCCCCGCGCCCCGCGCCCCGCGCCCCGCGCCCCGCGCCCCGCGCCAAGATCTCCGCAACTTCCCCGATGTTGCTGCCTCCGACACGCGGGAGACAGCAACATCCCCGATATTGCGCGGATCTTGACGACGCACACCGCCCCGAGCGTGCTCGATCCTGGATGTAGTGGCCTCGCGGCGTCGGGAGCCACCTGTTTCCCGGATCGAGCACGATCATGAGGGTCGCGAGGTTCCGCACGGTGCGTTGCTCCCTGGCCGGCCAGTCCGCACGACGCTCTGCCGCTGGGTCGCCCCGAGCCAGACCGCGATTGACCCGTGGCCGGGCCGATCTGAGCGGCGCCCCGCCCCAAGTCGGGCCGGGGCGCGCACTGACCTCAGATCGGGCCAATTCGCCCGACGCTTTGCCCCGGCCCCCTGCCTCGGCCCCGTCTAGGCGCGCGAACGGCGCGAACCCGCTTGATCCACTCGGCTTTCATGATGTCGGGGTATCCCCGGCACCCGGACGCCACGATTTCCGTGAACCCGTGTCGATCAGGTCACCCTGGCCGCCATGTCCGTTTCGCCGGCTGGGCGCCTTGTCCGGTTTAACCCCGACTGTCGGGTGGTCGGGGCCACCCCGACGGTGGAATCGGCGGCGGGCCGGGGTCGTTATACCTGGCATGCCACCGCGACCATCGGGTCGTGGGGCGGGGCAGCCGCCGGGAACACCTGGCAGGCCGCCCCGGTTACATCCCCCGCACGGCCGAGCACCACAACGGCCAACCCCCTGCGGGAATGACCCGCTACCGCGAACGGTTACACCCTGTCCCGACGCCGACCCCCCTTCTCGCGGGTCGCCGGGCAACAAGACTTTCCCGCACGGCACGCACCCCCCGAACTGTCGTGCGGGCACCCCCGATGCAGAGGAGCACGCCATCATGCGTACCGATCTGATCCGTAAGACCGCCCTGACCGCCGCCGGCCTCGCGTTCACCGGTGGCGCCATCGCCGGACCGGTGACCGCCGCGTACGCCGCGTCGGATGCCAAGCCGGCCACCCAGACCCAGACCGACCGCAAGCCCGCCGGTGAGCGTCAGCTCGGTGTGCGCTACGAGGCGCAGCCGAACTTCTACTACTGCGGCCCGGCCGCCACGCGTAACGCCCTGAGCGTGCAGGGCAAGGAGATCAGCGTGGACGCCATGGCCAAGGAGATGGGCACCACCGAGGCCGGCACCAACTCCATCAACGACATCACCCCCGTGCTGAACAAGGAGACCGGTAAGAACGACGCCTACCACAGCGTGGAGATCTCCAGCCCTGACGCTGACGGTAAGCAGACCGACCGGCTGCGCGCCGACATCGTCAAGACCGTGGACGACGGCCGGGCCGTGGTCGCCAACATCGCCGGCACCAGCGTCGACACCGACGGCGGCGTGCACTCCTTCGAGGGCGGGCACTACATCAGCGTCGTCGGCTACCGCGACGGCGGGAACGTGGTGAAGATCGCCGACTCCGCCGATGCGAACACCGCCTCCTACGAGGTCACCGTCGAGCACCTCGCCGACTGGATCGCCACCCGCGGCTACGCCACCAGCTGACCCGCACCACACGAAACGAAAGGGCCGGACCCCACCACGGGGTCCGGCCCTTCGTCGTCTTTCCACCATCTGCGGCACGTATTGACAATTGTCGACTTCAACGTGAGGCTGAGGGGCAGTGAGAGCGCTCTCTCGCACCGGCCCAACCGGCCACCACCAGTCTGGCCAGGACACACTCCGCTGCCTTCGGCGGCGGCGCCGGAGTTGCCCCTGACCCGTCCCCGACAGGAGTCACGATGGACAGGGCCGCACCCCTCTCCGGCATCCCCCGCCGACTGCGCCTCGCCACGGCGATCGGCGCCCTGCTGGTGCTACTCGGCACGTACCTGGTGTCCACCACCAACCGGGCCGACGCCGCCCCCGGCCAAGCCGGCGCCGACTACGGCGTCAACGCCATCCGGGTCGCCGAGTTCCCCGCCGACTGCACCTACAGCCACCGGCTGCCCGACGACCCGATCGTCTTCCCCGGGCTGCCCGGGGCGTCGCACATGCACAGCTTCTTCGGCAGCACGGTGACGAACGCCAGGACCACCCTCCCGGACCTGGTCAACTCGCCAACCACCTGCAACCCGCGGGTGGACGTCTCGTCGTACTGGGTGCCGACCCTGTACCGGGACAACGTCGCGGTGGAGCCGGCGATCGCCACGTTCTACTACCTGGGCGAGGGCGTACGCGCCGACGTCGTCGCGAACACCCAGCCGTTCCCGCTGGGGCTGCGGCTCGTCGCCGGCAACGCGAAGGCCACGGGGCCGAACGACAGCATCGCCCGCTGGTCCTGCCTGCACGCCGGGCACGTGCCGCCGTCGAAGGACTTCGTCAACTGCCCGTCGGGCACCATGCTGGAGTCGTACCTGGACTTCCCGCAGTGCTGGAACGGCCGTGACCTCGACTCGCCGGACCACAAGAGCCACCTGGCGTACCCGGTGAACCAGGCCTGCCCGAGCACCCACCCGGTGCACGTGCCGAAGCTGCGGCAGGTGCTGCGGTACCCGGTCACCGGTGACCCGTCGCGGTTCCGGCTGGCCTCCGGGCCGGGCTACACGATGCACGGCGACTTCTTCAACGCCTGGCCGGTGGCGGAGTTGGCCCGCCGGGTCCAGGACTGCATCCGTCCCGTCATCAAGTGCGGTCACGACGGCCGACCGATCTGAGCCGACAGGCTCACACCACGGCGGCGGGTCCGGTTCCCCGGGCCCGCTGCCCTGGGCGGAAGGAGGTCGGATGCGCCAGTCGATGGCGTCCACAGTGCTCATCGCCGTGCTGCTCGTCGGCGGCTGTGGCATCGGGCCACAAGACGCGGCCAGCACCGCCACACCACCCGTGACCGCGCCACCGGCGACGACCGCGCCAACCCCCACGGGTACGGCGTTCAACCCCACCGACATCGCCTGGCTGCAACTGACGGTGGCGATGACCGAACGCCTGCTGCCCGTCCTCGATCTGGTGCCGGCGCGGACCACCGACCCAGCCTGGCGGCGGACAGCCGCCCAGGTCGCGACCACCCGGCGCGCCGAACTGGACCGCGCCCGCCGGCTACTGGCCGACGCCGCCGCGCCGACGACGAACCCGCACGAGGGGCACGACATGCCGGGCATGGTCACCGCGCAGGAGATGACAGCGCTGCGGGCGGCCAACGGGCAGCCGTTTCACCGCCTGCTCGCCGGGCACCTGCGGGCGCATCTCGCGCAGTCGGTCCGGGTCGCCACCTCGGAGCAGCAGAGCGGGATCCAGCCGGCCACCGTCGCGCTGGCTGCGGCTGTGGTCCGGTCCGGCACCGCCGACCTCGCACGACTCGATCACCTGGACCCCGCGTAGCCGCGAGCGGTGACGCTCTCGTCGAGCAGCGCGGCCAGTTCGACCGGACGGGACACCGCCGGCGGGGCTCAGGCGGCGTAGCGGGCGGCGAGGTCGACGACGCGTCGGGCGGCGGCCACCATCGCCCGGTCGGCGAACCGGCCGTCGGGCAGGACAACGGTTCCCGAGTCGCGCTGGTGCGCGTCCGCCACGGCCGCCAGCAGCTCCGCAGCGCGGGCCACCTCCCGCTCGGCCGGCCGGAACGCGTCGACGATCACCGGAAGCTGGCGCGGGTGGATCGCCGTTCGGCCGAGGAAGCCGAGCCGTCGGCCCGCCGCGCAGGAGGCGGCCAGACCGGCGAGGTCGACCACGTCGGCGTACACCGACATGGCCGGCGGGGCCAGACCGGCCGCGCGGGCCGCGACCACCACCCGGCCGCGCGCCCAGAGCAGCCCGTCGTCGTCGCTCACCCCCAGATCCGAGCGCAGGTCGGCCTCACCGAGCCCGATCGAGGCCACCGCCGGGTGCGCAGCGGCGATCGGGTACGCGGCCTCCAGCCCGACCGCCGACTCGATCAGCGGGTGCACTGGCACATCGACCCGCTCGGCGAGGGCCGCCAGCGTCGCGGCCGACTCGACCTTCGGCAGCCGCAGCCCGCCCAACCCGGGCCGGCCGGCCAGCGCCGCCAGATCGGCGTCGAGGTCCGGGCCGGTCAGCTCGTTGACCCGCACCTGCACCGGCAGCGGGTGCGCCTCGGCGAGGAACTCGGCGACCGCGTCCCGGGCGTACGCCTTGCGCCCGGCGACCACAGCGTCCTCCAGGTCGAGGATGACCGCGTCCGCGCCCGAGGCGACCGCCTTGGCGAACCGGTCCGGGCGGTCACCGGGCACGTAGAGCCAGCTCAACAGCATCAGAGCACCCCCCGCTCGCGCAGCGCGGCCAACTCCTCGGCGCTCAGGCCGAGCGCGCCGAAGACCGCGTCGGTGTCCTGGCCGTGCCGCCGGCCGGCGTGCCGGATCTCGCCGGGCGTCTCGGCGAGGCGGAACGGCACGTTCTGCATCCGTACCTCGCCCAACTCCTCGTCCGGCACGGTGCGCACGGTGCCCAGCGCCGCGTACTGCGGGTCAGCGAGGATGTCGCGCACGTCGTAGACGGGCGCGACCGCGGCCTGTGCCTCCTCGAACGCGGCCACCACGTCGTCGCGGTCCCGTTGCGCCACCCAGGCGCTCACCGCCGCGTCCAACTCGTCGGCGTGGGCGGCCCGGCCGCTGCCGGTGGCGAACCACGGCTCGTCGACCAGCTCGGGGCGGCCGACGAGCCGCAGCACCCGCTCGGCGATGCTCTGCGCGCTGGTGGAGACCGCCACCCAGCGCCCGTCGGCACACCGGTAGGTGTTGCGTGGGGCGTTGTTGTTGGACCGGTTGCCCAGCCGGGGCTGGACGTAGCCGAGCTGGTCGTACCAGGTGATCTGCGGCCCGAGCATCGCCATGATCGGCTCGATGATGGCGAGGTCGACCACCTGCCCGGTGCCGGTGACGTCGCGGGCCCGCAGGGCGAGCATCACCGCGTACGCGGCGGCGAGCGCGCTCACCGAGTCGGCCAGTCCGAACGGGGGCAGCGTGGGCGGCCCGTCCGGCTCACCGGTGGCCGCCGCGAACCCGCTCATCGCCTCGGCGAGGGTGCCGAAGCCGGGCCGGCGGGCGTACGGGCCGACCTGCCCGAACCCGCTGATCCGGGTGATCACCAGCCGGGGGTTGACCGCGTGCAGCTCGGCGGGGCCGAGCCCCCACCGCTCCAGGGTTCCGGGGCGGAAGTTCTCCACCAGCACGTCCGCGTCGGCGAGCAGCCGGCGCAGCAACGCCGCGCCGTCCGGGTCGGAAAGGTTGAGGGTGACGGTGCGCTTGTTGCGGCCGAGCACCTTCCACCAGAGACCGACGCCGTCACGGGCCGGGCCGTGGCCGCGCGACGGGTCCGGCTTGGCCGGGTGCTCCACCTTGATCACGTCGGCGCCGAAGTCACCGAGGAACGCCGCCGCGAGCGGCCCGGCGAAGAGGGTGGCCAGGTCGACGACCTTCACCCCGTCCAGTGGCGCGCTCACCGGGCCACCTCCGGCAGGTCGGCCGCGCAACGGAAACCGACCTGTTCGGAGCGGGCGAGACCGGCGCCGGTGAGCAGCAGCTTCACCGAGACGTCCGCCGGTTGCGGGCCACCGTCGAGGTACCAGTCGGAGCCCTCCGCCCGGTACTGGGCGCCGCCCTTGAGGATGGCGAACCGGGTACGACCGTCGGAGTGCTCGCTCTCGGTCAGGTTCCACACCAGCGGTTCCCGCCGTACGAGCAGCCCCGCCTCGGCGGCGACCTGCCACTCGTCCTCGGTGGGCAGCCGCAGCCCGGCCCACGCCGCGTACGCCCGCGCATCGGCCAACTCGACCCCGGTCACCGGGGCGTCGGCCGGACCGGAGCCGGCAGTGAACCGCTCCGGGCGCACCGGAACGTAGCCGCTGGCGCGCAGAAACTCGGCGTACTCGCCGTGGGTGACCTCGTGCACGGCGATGGCGAACCGGCCCAGCCGCACACTGCGCCGCAGCGTGCCGGGGTGGTGCAGCCGGGGCGGCAGCGGTTTCCACTCGTCGACGTAGGGCGCCTCGCCGTACAGCCCGGTCTCCCGCACCCGGTGCCGGACGACCAGGTCGTGCCGGCCGCCCTCGACGGCAACCAGGCCCGGCGGCACCTGCGGTCGGGGTGCCCACGGCGTGCGGACGCGCACCGCGGCGCGGGCCGGGAAGGACGGGTCGCCGGTCGGCGGCTCGTGCCGGTGCGTGGCGGCGACACCACGCGTCACTGCCGCGATCGCGCCGGCTGGGAGCGGGCCGCCCACCGCCAGTCGACCGTCGGCGTTCTCGGTGACTGTCAGCTCGGCACCGGTGACCAGGTCGACGAAGTGTCGGCCGGCGCTCGGGTCGGTGACCAGCCACGGGCCGTCGTGGTCCGCGCCCCGGTTCACCACCGTCCACAGCGGTTCGTCGTCGTGCGTCCAGCGGGACGCGTACACCTGGCCGTCGCCGGGATGGTCGGCGAGCGGCACCCAGTCCTCGGCGCGCAACCACGCCGCGTGGCTGGCCTGCACCCGGCGCATGGCCCGCAGCACCGCGCGGTCCCGGTCGTTCCAGCCGACCCAGACGCCGAAGACACTCTCCCAGACCAGCACGCCGACGCCGTTGAGCCAGGCGGAGTGCAGCTCGTCGAGGTGGTCGCGGTGCCAGCGCCGGGTGTGGTGCAGCACGTGCCGTCGCTCGAACCACTTTGCCCGCAGCACGCCGGGCACCTCGGAGTCGGCGAACCACTGCGCCCAGGACATCGCGTGGTCGGCGATGCGGGCCAACGGAACTCGGCTCTCGCCCTCCAGGACCAGGCCGGGGCGCACCGCGTCCAGCGCGGCGCGCAGCTCCCCGGCGCCCTCCTTGAGGGTGTCCAGGAAGACCCCGTCGACGCCCAGCTTGCCGGCCAGCGTGGCGACCTCCTCGGCGTCGCTGCCCGGCTCGCGCCGGGTGCCGGTGTCCCACGGGTTGTAGTCGACGAAGACCCGCACCCCCCGCTGCTGGAACGCGCGCACCACCTCGGGCAGCTCCGGCACGTCCCGGTACCAGTCGAACTGGTTGCGGTCGTCGAGGCCGATCACCGGGTACGCGTGCCAGAGCACCACCCCGTCGAAGCCGCCGAAGTCCCGCCCGGCCGCGTCGAGGAACGCGTCGACGGTGAAGACGCCGCGCTCGTGGTCGTAGAGCGTCTCGTCCCAGAGCCAGGCCAGGCAGACGCTGAAGCAGTCACCGGCGATCTCGTCGTAGTGTTCGCCGACGTAGCCGATCCGGTCCCGGGCGTCGACGCGCCACCGGGCGATCTGCTCCCGCCAGGCCGGCCAGTCGGCCCTGTCGGTCGGGGCGGCGAAGATCTTCGCCTCGTCCAGGGTGCTCAGGTCGGCGTGCCCGCCCAACGGCACCTCGGTCGGCCGGTCGATGGGGCGCGGGACGTACGGGTTGAAGCTCACTGTGCACCTCGGTAGGTCGCGTCGTAGAGGGCGTCGATGGCCGGCCGGTCGGGCAGGGCGGTGGACGCTCCGGGCCGCTGGGCGCAGGCCGCGCCGGCGGCGCAGGCCCAGCGCAGGCTGGCCGCGACGGTGTCCTCGCCTCTGGCGCCGCCGCGTTCGGCCCAGCCCACGGCGAGCGCGCCGGTGAACGCGTCACCGGCGGCGGTGGTGTCCACGGCGTCGATCTGCGGCGCCGGGACCGCGAGACGCAGGCCGCGCCGATCGGCGTACGCGGCGCCGCGCGCGCCGAGGGTGAGCACCACCCGGGGAACGAGCTTCAGCAGGGCGTCGAGCAGCACCGGGGGGTCGTCGGAGGCGACCTCGGCGACGACCGCCGCCTCGTGCTCGTTGACCACCAGGACGTCGACCAGGTCGAGCAGTTCGGTGGGGAGAGCGGCGGCTGGCGCGGCGTTCAGCACCACAGTGGTGCCGTCGGCCCGAGCCCACTGCGCGGCCTGGATCACGGCGGCCAGCGGCACCTCCAGTTGCAGCAGCAGCACGTCCGCCGCCGCGATGGTCGCCCGGTCGTCCCCGTCCAGCTCGGTCAGCGTGCCGTTGGCGCCGGGCGCGACCACGATGAAGTTCTCCGCGTCCCGGTCGACGGCGATCAACGCGACGCCGGAGGGGCCGGCGACGGTCCGCAGCCCCCGGACGTCCACGCCGGCGTCGACGAGGCTCGTCCGCATGCGGGTACCGAACTCGTCGTCGCCGACCGCGCCCACGAAGTCGCAGGCCGCGCCGGCCCGGGCGGCGGCGACGGCCTGGTTGGCGCCCTTGCCGCCGGGCACGGTCCGGAAGTTCTCGCCGAGCACCGTCTCACCGGGGCGAGGCAACCGCGACGCCGTGACCACCAGGTCCAGGTTGCTGCTGCCCACCACTGCCACGCGCGCGCTCATGCCGCGCTCCCTTCCGTGCTGCTCCCCGGCTGCGCCAGGGCGAGGGTCCGCTCGGCCAGCTCGTCGAAGCCGATCCCGTCGAAGCCGGCGATGCTGCTGGCCAACCGGTTGCGCAGCGGGGCGACCCAGCGCTCCGGCAGCCCGGACGCGCCGGTGAGTGCTCCGGTCACCGCGCCGACAGTCGCGCCGGTCGAGTCGGTGTCCCAGCCGCCGCTGACCACCGCGGTGATGGACCGTTCCAGGTCCCCCCGCCCGTACGCCAATGCAGCGGCGACCAGCGCCGCGTTGTTGCGGACGTGCACCCAGTGCAGGTGGCCGTGCCGGGCGTACAGCTCGTCGACCACGCGCTCCCAGTCGTCGGTCCCCGCGCCGAGGGCGCGTGCCTCCCGGACCGTGGCGGCGAACCGGCTGCCCGCCGGCAGCACCGCCTCGGCGGCGTCCAGCACCTCGTCCACCGTGTCGGCCACCGGCGCGGCGGCGGACAGCGCCGCCGCCCAGAGCGCACCGTGCACCCCACCCCGGACGTGGCTGACCGCCGCGTCCCGCACCGCCAGCTCGGCGGCGCGGTCCGGCCGGCCGGGGTTGACCCAGCCGTACACGTCGGTGCGGATCTGCGCGCCGATCCACTCCCGGAACGGGTTGTGCCGGCGCGCGCTCTGCGGCGGCGCGTACCCGAGGAGCAGGTTGCGGTAGGCCACCCGCTCGGCGGTGAAGACCCGCCCGCCGGGCAGCCAGTCCAGCCACGCCTGCGCCACGTCGGCGCTCGTGAAGTCCCGACCGCGCGTCTCCAGCACCCGCAGTGCCAGCAACGCGTAGTTCAGGTCGTCGTCCTCGGGCATGCCGTCGATGTTCTCGGCGAGGCTGGTCGGCGCGCTGCGCCGGTTCCACGGCCAGCGGGCGGCGACGTCGGCCGGGAGTCCCTTCGCGGTGAACCAGTCGCGCAGTGGCCACCTGTCGGTCGCGGTGAGGATCTCCCGGATGCCCTCGCGGGGAATCTTCTCCACCGGCTTGCCGAGCAGGCACCCGACCGCCCGGCCGAGCCACCCGCCGTGCAGCCGGTCGTACGCCGTCTCGGTCGGCATCGACCAGGTGGCCGGCCATCCGGCGCGCAGCCTGGCCAGGTCGTCGGCCTCGTCGGCGGTGTCGACGGCGGGCACCGCGTCGGCGGCGTCCAGCAGCTCCGTCGCGAGGGCCCGCAGCTCGGGCGACGCCGGGGTGGCCGACGCCCCGCTGACCGGCGGAGTCAGGTCCCCGCCGGCCGCCGTCCACCGCGCGGCGAGCGCGGCGACGTCGCGCCCCTCGTCCCGGCTGGCCGCCAGCTCGTGCGGCAGCAGGTCCTCTGGCTGAACCCAGGTGATCCTCACCGGGTCTCGCCTCCAGCCTCCCGGGTGGCACCGGCGGCCAGCCCGGCGAAACGCTCCGCCCGGCGGGCGAACCGGGCCTGGTCGCGCTCGAAGACCTCGCCGGCCACCGCGGCGAGCACCCGGGCCGGCTCCACCAGGTCGGTCTTGGAGGCGGTGGCGACCACCTCGGACCACTCCGCCGGCACCGAGTCGGCGCCACCGAGCGCACCGGCGATGGCGGCGGCCATGGTGGCGGTGGAGTCGGCGTCCCGGCCGTAGTTGACCGAGCCGAGCACCGCGGCCCGGAAGTCGCCGCCGGCCACCACGAGCATGCCGAGAGCCACCGGCAGCTCCTCGATGGCGTGCAGGCGACTGGGCCGCCGCGCGCCGAGGCCGGGGCTGCGGTACTCCTCCCCCACCGTGTCATAGGGGGCGACCGCGGCCCGCAGCGCCGGGATCGCCTGCTTCCAGTCGTGGTGGCCGCGGGCCTCCTTGACCACCGCGTCGATGGCCGCGCGGGTGCCGTCGCGGGCCAGGTCCAGCGCCGCCGCGACGACGTCCTCGACGCCCGCTCCGGGGGTCGCGGCCGCCGCTACCGAGGCCGCGAACACGGCGGCGGCCTCCCGCCCGTAGCTGTGCTGATGTGCGCCGGCGATCTCCACCGCCTCGGCGTACGCCCCGGCCGGGTCGCCAGCGTTGACGATGCCGACCGGGGCCATGTACATGGCCGCGCCACAGTTGACGATGTTGCCGACCCCGGCCTCGCGCGGGTCCGCGTGGGCGTGGTGCAGTCGGGTGACCAACCACCGCTCGGCGGCCGCGAGCCGGTGGAAGGTCACCCCGTCGCGCTCCAGGTCGGGGATGTACACCACCCGCTCGATCAGGTCGGGCACCAGCAGTTCCACCACGTCGTAGGCGTCGAGGTGGTCCCGTTTGGCCGCGTACGCGCGGACCAGGGCGTGGGTCATCAACGTGTCGTCGGTGATGTGCCCATCGCCCTTGTGGTACGGCGCGAGCGGCCGCGCGGTGGCCCAGTCGGCGTGGTACGGGGGCACGATGCCCTCGACCCAGCCGCCGAAGCGGGCGCGGATCTGCTCGGGCAGCGCCGTCTCGGTGGCGCCGCCCAGGGCGTCTCCGACAGCGGCGCCGACCAGGCAACCGACCGATGTGTCGAGCAAGAGTGACATGTCGTTACCTCAGAACCTGCTTGCCACCGTCGACCAGCTGCGTGGCGAGCTGATCGAGGGTGATCTTGTTGGCGAAGTACTGCTGGAGGGCCGGGGTGGCGTACTTGGTCTTCCACTCCGGGTAGCCGTCGGCCTGCTGGAACGGGGCGACGGTCAGGTCCGCGGCGCTGTCCGCGGCGACGTCCCAGCCCTGCTTGCCGGCGGTGAGCTTGACCAACTCCTCGTTGGCCTGCTTGCCGGTCGGCACGAGCCAGTCGCCCTTGGCCAGGGCGGCCATGTTGGTCGGGTTCAGGAAGTACTCCAGGAACTGCGCGGCCTGCTTCTTGTGCTTGCTGTCCTCGGAGATCGACAGCGTCTGCGGGTTGGCGGCCTGCTTGGTGGAGAGCCCCTTGATCGGGGGCAGGGTGACCCACTCGAAGCCGGCCGGCGCCTGCTCGACCATCTGCTGGCGCAGCGACACCGAGCCGGGCAGCATCGCGTACTTGCCGCCGAAGAAGCCGGGCAGGGTGTCCGCGCCGCTCATGCCGAGCGCCTCCGGTGAGGCGGACTTGGCGGTGTAGAGCATGTCGTGGATCCGCTTCGGGATCTCCTTCTCCGCGTCGCCGACCTTGACCTCGGTGCGGCCACCGTCGCCGTAGAAGAACTTGCCGTCGTAGTTGAGCGCCAGGTTCAGCACCCGGTTGGTCGGCGACTTCAACGCCCAGGCCGCGCCGTACTGGCCTGGCTTGGTGAGCTTCTGCGCGTTGGCCTGGAACTCGTCCCAGGTCCAGCCGCCGTCGGCCGGCGGCACCGCGACACCGGCGGCGTCGAGCAGCTTCTTGTTGGCGATGACGACCTGCGACTCCAGCAGGAACGGCACACCGGTGACCTTGCCGTCGACGGTGGCGGTGTCCCAGATGCCCTTGTCGATCTGACCCTTGAGGTCGTCGGAGACCAGGTCGGAGAGGTCGGCCAGGTAGCCCTGCTTGCTGAACTCGCCGATCGCGGACGCCTCGTAGTGCACGATGTCCGGCGCGTCGCCGCCCTCGAACGAGGTGAGTAGCTGGTCGTGCACCGAGTTCCAGTCACCCTGGACGTACTCGACCTGGATGTCCGGGTGCTCGGCGTTCCACTTGGCTACCAGGTCCTTGTTGACCTGCAACGACTCCTTCTGCCAGGCGAGGCTGAGGAAGCGCAGCTTGGCGGGGCCGGAGGTGGCCTCGTCGTCGTCGCCGGCACCGCACGCTGTGAGCGCGCCGAGGCCGATGACCGCGACCGCGGCGGCCGCCGCGAGTCGACGGAATCGGGTACGGAGCATGGGGGGTTACCTCCTTGGTGGTGGTGGTTGGGGGACGGTCAGCCCTTGACCGCGCCCGCGAGCGACCCGGACGACAGCCGGCGCTGCATGAACGCGAAGAAGACCAGGCTGGGCAGCGTGGCCAGCAGTGAGCCGGCGGCCAGGGGTCCCAGCCGGGCGGTGCCCTCGATGCCGACGAAGCGGGCCAGCGCCACCGGCAGGGTGGCCAGCTCCGGGGTCTTGATCAGCACCAGCGCGAAGAAGAACTCGTTCCAGGCCGAGATGAAGGAGAACAGCGCTGTCGCGACCAGGCCCGGGGCGAGCAGCGGGAAGACCACCCGCCGCAGGACCTGCACCCGGGTCGCGCCGTCGACCGAGGCGGCCTCCTCCAGCTCCCTCGGGATGTTGCGGACGAAGCCCTGCAGCATCCACAGCGCGAACGGCAGCGCCCAGACCACGTAGATCAGCACCAGCCCGGCGTGCGTGTTGGCCAGGCCGACCTGCCGCAGCACCAGGAAGATCGGGATGATCAGCAGCACGAACGGGAAGAGCTGGGACAGCAGCACCCAGCCCAGCGCGGCGGTGCCGAGCTTGGAGCGGAACCGGGCGAGGGCGTACGACGCCGGCATGGCGACCAGCACTGTCAGCACCGCCGAGGCGAGGGAGACCTGGAGGCTGTTGAGCGCCGCCCGGCCCAGCTCCTGCTCGGTGAAGGCCTGGACGAAGTTCTGCACTGTCGGGTTGTCCGGGATCAACGTCGGGTGCAGGCGTACCAGCTCGCGCGGCGGCTTGAACGCCGTGGAGAGCAGCCAGACCAGCGGGAACCCGAGGAAGATCAGGTAACCGGCGAGCGCCAGGTACTGAAGCGTCCGGCTGGTGCGGCTCGGTTTTCCGAACATGTCAGTTCGCCTCCCTGAGCCGGCGACGGAGATAGACAGCGAGCAGCGCGACGATGATCACGACCATGACGTTGCCGAGCGCCGCCGCGTAGCCGTAGTTGCCGTAGCGGAACGCCTCCTCGTACGCGAAGAGCATCGGCAGCATCGTCTTGCCACCCGGTCCACCAGCGGTGAGCACGTAGACCAGGCCGAACGAGTTGAAGTTCCAGATGAAGTCCAGCGAGGTGATCGCCACGATCACCGGCGCCAGCGCGGGCAGGGTGACGTGCCGGAACCGGTGCCAGGTGCTGGCCCCATCCACCGCCGCCGCCTCGTGCAGCTCGCGACCCACGCCCTGCAGGCCGGCGAGCAGGACGACTGTGGTCTGCGGCATGCCCGCCCAGACGCCGACGATGATCACCGCGGGCAGGGCGGTGCTGAAGTCGCCCAGCCAGTTCGTCCGCAGCCCGTCGGCGCCGATGCGGTGGAAGAACTCGTTGATCAGGCCGGCGTCGGGGTGGTAGACGAGCTTCCACAGGATGCCGACCACGACCGGCGGCATAGCCCACGGCACGACGGCGAGCACCCGCGCCACACCTCGGAACCGCAGTTGCTGGTTGAGCAGTAGCGCCAGCCCGAGGGCGAGCAGGAACTGCAACACCGTCACCCCGACCGCCCAGAGCAGGCCGATCTTGAAGGAGTTCCAGAACAGCTCGTCGCCGAGGAGTTCCCGGTAGTTGGCCAGGCCGGTGAAGCTGACCTCGACGTTGCGGCCGGCGCGGGCATCGGTGAAGCCGAGGTAGATGCCCCGCAGCAGCGGGAACACCGACAGCAGCAGGATCGGCAGCAGCGACGGCAGCAGCAGCAGGTAGATGGTGGTGCGGTCGGAGCGGAACCGGCTCGGCCGGCGGGCCGACCCGGCCCGCTCGACGTCCGGCCGCTCGGCCAGGGTGGTCATGCGGTCACCCCTTCGCTGGACGGGTGGGTGGTCGGTGGGCCGGCCGGCGCGCTGGCGGGTCGGGGGGCCGGCAGCGTCGCGATGCTGGACGCGCGGACGACGAGGCTTGGTGGCACCTGCTCGCGTCGCGGCGGCAGTGTGGCGTCGGCGATGCGTTGCAGGAGCAGTTCGGCGGCCCGGCGACCACGCTCGGCCGAGCCGAGCGAGACGCTGGAGAGCTGGGGGAACATCATCCGGGCCAGTTCGGTGTCGTCCATGCCGACCAGGGCGACGTCCTGCGGGACCCGACGACCGGCGGCCAGCAGGGCGTGCAGCGCGCCGACCGCGATGAGGTCGTTGGCGCAGACCAGCGCGTCCGGCTCGGCGCGGGCGAGCAGTCGCTCGGTGGCGGCGCGGCCGGCCGCGTACTGGAAGTCGCCGACCTCGATCAGCTCGTCGTCGAGCGGAATGCCGTGCCCGGCCAGGGCGGCCCGGAATCCGGCGTCGCGGGCGGCGCCCGGGACGGTGTCGAGGGGGCCGTTGACGAAGCCGATCCGCCGTCGGCCGGTGGCGACGAGATGGTCCACGGCCAGCGCCACACCGTGCCGTGAGTCGGTACGCACGTTGTCGATGGGAGCGTCCGCGCCGAGCTGGCCGACGACCACCACCGGCACCGGGCTGTCCACCAGCGCGGTGAGGTGGGCGTCGGTGACCCGGATCGGCGAGACGATCATGCCGTCCACGTAGCGGTTGGCCAGGCGTCGCAACAGGGCGGTCTCGTTGTCGATCCGTCCGCCGGTGGCGTGCACCAGCAGTTGCCGCCCGGAGGACGCGACAACGGCCTCGATGGCCCGCATCATCTCCACGTAGACCGGGTTGCCGATGTCCTCCACCGCGAGCGCTACGAGCCCGGTTCGCTGGGACTGCAGGGACCGGGCGATCGCGTTGGGCACGTAGCCCACCTCGGCCGCCGCCTCGCGAACCTTGCGGATCGTCTCGGGGCTGCCGCCGACACCGTTGAGCACCCGCGAGGCGGACGCGATGGATACGCCGGCGCGGGCGGCGACGGTGTGCACCGTGGGCCGGCCGTCCGCCGGTTCCTGTAAACGTTTACGACCCACGTCCGGCACCTCCACCCGATAGCTGTAAACGTTTCCGGGAGTCTGCTCCGCAGATGGCGGAGAGGTCAAGGGCCCGTTACGAAAACGTTTCCAACCTCCGCGCTCGCGACCCCGCGGCGGGAAGGGCCAGCTCTCGGCCGGGCCACCGGGAGCGGAGTCGTCGGTCGTGGGTGGCGATGACGGTGGCGCCTAAGGCGTGTTTCACAACCACTCGCCGATGATGGTGATGGTCAGGACGGCTTGGAAGCGGACGGCTAACTTGTCGTAGCGGGTGGCGACGCCGCGGTGGCGTTTGAGGCGGGCAATGCCGTTCTCGACGGCGTGGCGCAGCCGGTATTGCTGCGGGTCGAACTTCGGCGGGCGCCCGCCGCGGGAGCCTTTGGCTTGGCGGTGGGCGTCCTGATCTTTCTTGCGGGGGATGCAGGCCTTGATCCCACGGGAGCGTAGATAGCCACGGTTGACGCGGCTGGTGTAGGCCTTGTCGGCCAGCACCAGCACCGGACGCGATCGGGCCCGGCCGACGCCGAGCCTGTTGACCCGGATACGGCGTAGAACCGGGATGAACTGGGGGCTGTCGCCGCGGTGCCCGGCCGTGACGGTCATCGACAGGACTTTCTGGCCTTGCTCGCAGGCCAGATGGGTCTTGGTGGTTAGCCCGCCGCGGGAACGGCCCAGCCCGTGATCGGCCGGTTCGTCATGGACACCGCCGGGTGGTTCCTTCTGCAGGTGCCCGTCGATGCGGGCGTACTCGGCCGGGACATCGCGCCACGGGGCACCGATCCGGATCCGCCACCGGATCCCATCGATCAGCTGCCGTATGTCCCACTTCGGCGGCCGACCCGTACCCGACGCGGCAGGCAGCAGCGGGGCCAGCACAGCCCACTGCGCGTCGGTCAGGTCATGCCGCCTCGTCACCGCTAAGGTGGCCACGAGATCTCCGGTAGGAAGTTCTTGCTTGGTCGCAGAACCAGATACCGGAGACCTCTTCAGTTATCGATCACCGCCACGCCGCAACTTCAGGCCTCAGCGGGACTTACGAAACACGCCTGAGGCTCGGTCATCTCCTCGTTGAGCGCGGTCTCCAGGACCGTCTTGGTCAACTGCTTCAGCAGCCCATCCGGGCCGGTCAGCGACAGCCCTTGTTCCTTCGCGGCCCGGACCAGCTCAGCGGCAGCCCTCGCCTCCGCCGACGGCTCGGGCCGCTTCTTGCGTCCGGTCTGATCGTTTACTGTCGCGGTCATCACGGCACCTCCTCACCAGGCACAACACCTAGCGGGTCAGGCCGGAAACACCGTTAGACCCACAGACCCCCGTCAGGCCGCGCCGAGGCCGTTCATGAAGGTGGCTACGACGAGGTCGGCGGCTTGCGGTGGCGTCAGGGTAGGGAACTGGTGGGCTGCGGCGTCGACGAGTTGGTCGAGGACCGTTCGCGCCCAGGTCATGTCCACGTCGCCGCGGAGGTATCCCTCGTCTCGTGATCGGCGGATGAAGGCGTCGACTCGGGCGCTCTGCTCCTGACGGCGGATGCTGGCGGCAGGGTCGTTCTGCATCATGCGGCGAGTGTCGAGAGGCCATTCGCGGCTGACGGGGACGATTCCCTCCACGTAGCGGTGCAGGGCGACGGGCACGGGGGCCTCGGTCAGGCGGGCCTCGTCGAGGACGTTTTCGGCGGAGTCGAGCTTGGCCTGGAAGACGGCGCTGAGCAGGGCTTCGCGGTTCGCGAAGCGGCGGTGCAGGGTGGTGCGGTCCACTCCGGCGGCAGCGGCGACGGCTGACATGGAGGTGCCGGGGTCCTCGGCCAGAAGTCGAGCTCCGGCGCGGAGGACGGCATCTAGGTTGCGGGCGGCGTCGGCTCTCATGGTGCTGCGATCTTACTCGACCGTTTCAGTTACCCGGCAATCTTCTACGTGTGAGCCGCGGAACAGAATATTATCGCCTCACTGCTGTTGCATTTAGCGACCGTAGCTCTACGGTTGTGTTGCTGCCCGCTTCGGGCGGCGAGGAATGACAAGCGAGAGGCTCCGTACGATGACAAGGACTTGGCTGATCACCGGTGGCTCGCAGGGCCTGGGCAAGGCACTGGTGCTCGCAGCGCTGGAGGCCGGCGACCGAGTAGTGGCGACTTCCCGCAAGCCGGAAGCGCTGGCTTCCCTGGTGGCAGAGCACCCCGAGCGTCTCGCGACCGTCGCGCTCGACGTCACCTCCCCGGCGCAGGCCCGAGAGGTGGTCGCCGCGGCGGTGCAGCGGTTCGGCTCCATCGACCTGGTGGTCAACAACGCGGGCTACGCCACCAGCGGCTCGATCGAGGATTTTCCCGAGGAGGAATTCCGCGCGCAGGTCGAGGCGAACCTGTACGGCGTGGTCAATGTGACGAGGGCGGTGCTACCCGTGATGCGCGGCCAGCGCTCCGGGCACATCGTGCAGATCTCCTCGATCGGCGGCCGGGTGGGCGGCACCCCTGGCCTGGGTGCCTACCAGACGGCGAAGTTTGCTGTGGAGGGCTTCTCCGAGGTCCTCGCCAACGAAGTGGCCCCCTTGGGCATCAAGGTCACCATCGTCGAGCCGGGTGGTATCCGCACCGGCTGGGCCGCCGGGGCCGCCGAGCCCTCCGGTCCCATCACGCCTGACTACGAGCAGACGGTTGGCGCGTGGCTGGATCGATTCGCGCAGTATGCCGGGAACGAGCCCGGCGACCCGCACCGCATGGCCCGCGCCATCGTCGACACTGTGGACGCCGCGGAGCCTCCGCGCCGGCTGCTGCTCGGCAGCGACGCACTAGGGATCGCGATCAGCTCAGAGGAAGGCCGTATAGCGGAAGCCAACTCGTGGGCCAAGGTGAGCCGGTCCACGGATTACCCCACCGCCTGACCGACTCCGTGGTGGCTGGGGAACGGGGCCGGTCAATGCGCGCCGCATACCTGCCCCGCTCCGCGAGCGCACCCCAGTTCGCCAAGGGATGAACGCAATGATCAAGACCTTTTTGATAGCCGGTGCGGCGGGGGGACTGGGCGGCCGGGTCGTCGAGGCCGCCCTCGCCGCCGGCCACAACGTAGTAGCGACCGACCTCGCGCCCCACGGCGTATCTGTACCTGACGAGTACCGCGACCGGTTGCGCGTACGCATCATGGACGTCACCGATCCGGACTCCGCCCGTGCTGCGGTCGCTTGCGCGGTCGCCGAGTTCGGCGCGGTCGATGTGCTCGTGAACAGCGCCGGTGCCCGAACTGTCGGTTCGATCGAGGACATGTCCGACGACGATTTCCACCGCGATGTCGACGTCAACTTCTTCGGTGCGGTCAACACCGTGCGCGCCGTCCTGCCGGTGATGCGCCCGCGTCGTTCTGGCAGCATCATCAACGTCTCCACCATTGGCGGCCGGCGCAACCAGCCCGGTCTGAGCGCCTACCAGTCATCCAAGTGGGCGCTGGGCGGTTTCACCGAGATCCTCGCCCGCGAGGTAGCCCCCATCGGGATCCGCGTCACCTTGGTGGAACCTGGCGGAATCCGAACCCCGTGGGCAGTCGCCCCGATGACGGTGCCGGACATCCACCCCGAGTACGAGGAAACGGTCGGCGCCTTCGCCCGCACCTACAGCAACAACCCCGACGTGCAGCGGGGCGACCCGGCCAAGATGGCCGCCGCGATCCTGAGGCTCACCGAAGAGCCGGCACCGCCGATGCGGCTTCTGCTCGGCTCCGACGCTGCCTGGCTCGCCCCGCAGATCACGACGGCGCGAGCCGCGGAAGACGCGGCGTGGCGCGAACTCAGCGTATCCACCGACCGCGACGGACTCGGCGATTTCGCCGACACCGAGGTCGCGCGGATGGTCCGCCCGGCCAAGCCCTGATACCCACCCCACCATCCCCTTCCCTCCACCACTTTTCACCTAAGGAATGACAGACATGACTGTGCGCGACAAGCTCTACATCGGTGGTTCCTGGGTGACTCCCAGCGCACCGGAGCTGATGCTCGATATCCTGTCGCCCCACGACCAGTCGGTCATCGGCCGTGCGGCGCAGGCCGCGCCGGCCGACATCGACAGGGCGGTCGCTGCGGCGCGTGAGGCATTCGACCACGGCCCATGGCCGCGTACCACGCCCGAAGAGCGCCAGGAGGTCGTGCGTCGCTACGATGCGCTGCGCACCGCTCGGGCCGACGACATCGCCGCGGCGATCTCGACCGAGAACGGCTCGGCGGGCTGGTTCACCAAGATCGGTCAGCCATTCCTGACCCGTCAGACCAACGCCTACCTCCAGGCAGCCGAGGAGTTCGGCTGGGAGGAAATCGTCACCCCGTCCGACCCTTCGGTGGCCTTCGACACCATCGTGCGGCGCGAGGCGATCGGTGTGGTCGCCGCGGTCATCCCGTGGAACTCCCCGTTCTCCGCCGCCACCGCGAAGCTGATCCCGGCTCTGCTGGCGGGCAACACCGTCGTGCTGAAGGTCTCCCCGGAGAACTCGCTGAGCATGATGCTGCTGGCGGACCTGTGGCACGAGGCCGGCCTGCCCGAGGGCGTCCTCAGTGTTCTTCCGGCGGACCGTGAGACCAGCGAGCACCTCGTCTCGCACGCCGACGTGGACAAGATCTCCTTCACCGGTTCGACCCGCGCCGGACGGCGGATCGCGGCGATCGCCGGGGAGCAGCTGAAGCGTGTGGGTCTCGAGCTGGGCGGCAAGTCCGCCGCCCTGATCCTGGACGACGCCGACCTGGCGGCCGCGATGCAGGGCCTCAGGTTCGGTTCGCTGGGCAACAACGGTGAGGCGTGCATCCTGCAAACTCGGATCCTGGCCCCGCGCAGCCGCTACGAGGAGGTCGTGGCCGCAGTGAAGGAAATGGTCGAGTCGCTGAAGGTCGGCGACCCCTCCGCCGCCGACACCTTCATCGGCCCGATGATCCGCCGCGACCAGCAGCAGCGGGTCATTGACTACATCAACATCGGCATCGAGGAGGGCGCACGGCTGGTGACCGGCGGGCCGCAGGTCCCGGCAGGCCTGGAGAACGGCAACTATGTCACACCGACCGTATTCGCCGACGTCGACAACGGCATGCGCATCGCGCAGGAGGAGATCTTCGGCCCGGTCCTGGCCGTCATCGCCTACGACAACGATGACGATGCTGTGCGGATCGCCAACGACTCCGAGTACGGACTGTCCGGCGGCATCTGGTCCACGGACGCCGCCCGCGCCCTGGCCGTCGCCCGCCGGCTGCGCACGGGCACAGTCACGCTGAACGGCTCTCCGATCAGCTTCGACGGACCCTTCGGCGGCTACAAGGCCAGCGGCCTCGGCCGCGAGTACGGCAAGGTCGGCCTGACCGGCTACGTCGAGCATAAGTCGATCACCCGCACCCGGTGATCGCGTGTGCGAGGGCCTCGTCTGAGCGGCGTTCTCGTCTGCGCCCGGTTGGCCTCCGCAATGAGCTCGAAGCTCTTGAGCCGGTTACCGTATCCGTGCATGATATTGGCGATCATGATCTCGTTCGCCCCCGTGCGCTCGGCGAGATCCTCCAACCCTGCCTTGACGGTCGCCTGTGAACCGACGATGTGGTGGTTGAAGCACTCCGTCACGTGTTGCTCCTGAGCGGGTATCCAACCGATGCGCGGTGCGGCTTCGGCTTCTTGCGGCGACATCAGATGCCCTGGCCCGCCGGACATGCCGAGATCTCCCGCGGGCTCGCGGAAGGCTTGCTGTATAAGGAAATCGGGGTTCGGATCGGCCGGGACCCGTCGGTCGTGTCGCGGGAAGTCGCCCGGCACGGCGGCCGGGCTGCTCGTCGTCGTAGCGCCGGCGCCACCGCTGCGCCTCGGCACGCTTGGCGGCCAGGTACGCGCTGTAGCCCCCGCCGAAGCGGACCGGCCCGTCGACCGACGGGTCCAGGTCGATGAGATCGGTGCAGACCGCGTCCAGGAAGGCCCGGTCGTGGCTGGCCACCACGACCACCCCGGGCATGGCACGGAGCTGGCCCTCGCAGAACGCCGCAGCCGCGTCGTCGAGGTGGTTGGTGGGCTCGTCGAGCAGCAGCGCATCCGGCCGGCGGATCAGCAGGGCGGCGAGGGCCAGCCGGCCGCGCTGCCCGCCGGACAGCGCGCCGAGCCTGCGGTCGTGGGGTATTCCGCCGAGGCCGAGGCCGTCGAGCACCGTCACCGCACGCCGGTCGGCATCCCAGGCGTCACCGTCCTGGGCCCGTTCCAGAACCTCGGCGTACGCGGCCAGCAGCCCGGCGTGCCGCTCGGACTCCTCCGGCGTTTCGGCCAGGGCGGCACCAAGCCGGTCCAGCTCGGCGAGATCCGTGCGGGCCCCGCGCAGAGCGTCGTCCAGGACGGCGGCGACGGTCACGGACGGGGCGTGGGGCATTTCCTGGTGCAGGAAGCCGAGACGTGGTGGGCGCGCGACGGTGCCGGAGTCGGGTTCGTCGGCGCCGGCGAGGACCCGCAGCACTGTCGTCTTGCCGGTGCCGTTCTCACCGATCAGGCCGATCCGGTGGCCGGGCGCGGCGGTCAGGGAGACGCCGTCGAGCACCCGGCGGTCGCCGCGGACCCGTACGAGGTCATGGGCGACGAGAGCAGGTCGAACAGACATGGGGAACCTCGGAGAACGACGATCCGGGGCGCACACCGGCACCCCGGCGGGAGCAGAGCATGACGACGGAGGCCGCGGCGACGGAGGCGTGATCACGCGCCCGTCGGCGGCCGGTCCGGGTGCTCACCCGGAGATGTCGTCGTCACCTGCCACGCCTGCTCCGATCTCCGGCAACTCGGGCGCAAGAATAACTCGCCGCCCGTGGTCCAGCTTTCGCTGCCGTCGTTCCCGGCGATGTGCTCGACCGACCGCTCTCAGCCGGTCGCCAGCAGCCGGGCGATCGTCGCCGGCTCGGCCAGGTGCGGGAAGTGGCTACCGGGTAGCACGGTCACCGCAACCTCCGGCAGGGTCTCGGTCAACCAGGCCAGGTAACGGGCCGGCGGCTCGGACGAGGTCACCCAGCGGTAGGGGATCGCCCGCTCGCCGATGGATCGCAGCGCGCGGTGCCGCTCGGCGGCAATTCCCTCGTCGGAGCCGTGCAGGATCTCGTCCCAGTAGCCCAGCAGCAGGTCCGGCCGGGGATCGGTCGCGCTCGTCACGATTTCGCGCGCCTCGGCCGGCAACGACTCGATGCCCATCCCGGCCAGCATGCCGTCCCACACCCGCCGCCAGTCCGGGCCGCGCAGCGTCGGCTCGCTCTGGCGTACGGCGGCACCGAACGGGCCGGGCAGCAGGATCTGGTCCAGGTTCACCACGCCACGCACCGGGTAACGGCCCGCGTACGTCGTGGCGACCACAGCGCCCACCGAGTGCCCCACCACGACCGGCTCAACGAGCCCCGCCTCGGTCACCCGGTCGTGCACGACCTCGGCGACCTCCGCCATCCGATACGAGGCCCGCCGCGGTGAATCGCCGTGACCGGGCAGGTCGAGAGCGAGCACCTGCCGGGCGGGGTCGATCACCGCAAGCTCACGCCGGACCGGATCCCACTGTCGCCGGTCGAACGTGAGGCCATGCAGCAGCACCAGCGGTGGGCGGCGCTCGTCGTCATTCATCTACGTGCCTTTCCTGCGTGCCGGTCACCCGGTACCGCCTCGGACGGAGACCGCGCGGCCTGCACGCGTACCTCGGCGAAGAGTGCGTGTGGGCCGGTCAGCGAGGCCCACGCCGGGTTGTCCAGCACGTCGACGTCAATGGTTTTCACGGTCTTCCGCTCGCTGAGAGACGGCACGACTCAAGCTACTCGGCACAACTCCGGTGTCGGTCCCTGGTGTGGGTTGCTCCATAACGGCCAGGGTTCACCCCAGGGCAACTCCCTGGGGTGAGGATCGTGGACTCCGGCGAGGGTGACGGGCATGAGAAGACGACTGATCATGTTGATGGCGGCTGCCGTGCCGCTGTCGGCCGTCCTGCTGCCGATGGCGGCCGATGCGCGCGACAGCGGCACCGTTTCCGCTACGACGTGTGCGGCGGTGCCGGTCGCCCCGCCCGCTGGCGCCACGGTCGAGTCGGTGACGGCGGTCGCGCACGCGGGCGGAACGGTCACCTTCCCCGCCGTACCCCCGCTCGACGCGCCGCCGCCGATCACCGATGTGCCGGCCTGGTGCGACATCACTGTCACCCTGACCCACCCCGGTGTTCATGACCACGTCCAGGTCAAGGTCTCGCTGCCACAGGACCCGCGACTGTGGACCGGGCGGTTCCAGGCCATCGGCGGCAGCGCCTACCTCGCCGGTGACTTCGGCGCCCCGCTGGTCAGCGCCGTGAAGAACGGCTACGTCGCCGCCGCCACCGATGCCGGCATCGGCCAGAATCCGGCCGATGTCAGCGGCTGGGCGCTCACTGCGGCCGGCACGGTCAACACACCGCTGCTGAAGAACTTCGCCTCCCGCTCGCTGCACGACATGGCCGTCGTCGGCAAGGACGTGGCCAGGAGGTTCTACGGCACTCCGGTGCGCTACGCGTACTGGAACGGTTGCTCGACGGGAGGCCGCCAGGGCTACCAGGAGGCCCAGGACCACCCCACCGACTTCCAGGGCATCCTCGCCGACGCGCCGGCGGTCAACTGGGACCGGTTCGCGGTCGCCACGCTGTGGCCGCAGGTCGTCTTCAACGAGGAGAAGGTCCAGCCCACCCAGTGTGAGCTGGAGGCGTTCAACGCCGCCGCGACGAAGGCCTGCGACACTCTCGACGGCGTTGCCGACGGCATCATCGCCGATCCGCAGGACTGTCACTGGGACACCCGGCGGCTGATCGGCACCACTGTCGTCTGCGAGGGCAAGGAGATCACGATCTCCGCCGCCACCGCCGACGCGGTCCGCAAGATCTGGGCCGGACCGGTCTCCCCCACCGGCAAGAAGCTCTGGTACGGGCCGAACAAGGGCGCGACCTTCGACTGGCTGGCGAAGGCGGGCGAGCCGTTCACCGTCGCCGACACCTGGGTCAAGTACTTCGTGCAGCAGGATCCCTCGTTCGACACCACGAAACTGACCTACCAGCGGTTCGCACAGATCTTCCGCGAATCCCAGGAGCGCTACAACGACGTCATCGGCACCGACGATCCCGACCTGTCCGCGTTCGCCCGCGCCGGCGGCAAGCTGCTCAGCTGGCACGGCCAGGCCGACCAGCTGGTGCCCACCCAGGGCACCGTCGACTACCGCGAGCGGGTCAACCGGGTGTCCGGCGGCAACCGCCGGGTCGACGACTTCTACCGGCTGTTCCTGCTGCCCGGCGTGGCCCACTGCGGCGGCGGCCCCGGCCCACAGCCGACCGGTGAGCTGGACGCGCTGGTCGACTGGGTGGAGAAGGGTCAGGCCCCGGCCACCCTCGCCACGTCGAGCGCCGACGGCAGCGTCACCCGCAACGCCTGCCGGTACCCGCAGGTGGCCCGCTTCACCGGTCACGGCGACCCGAAGGCGGCGGCGAACTACCGCTGCGTCATGGCCTGAGCACAGCTGAGGGCGGCGGCCCGGAGCGATCCCGCTCCGGGCCGCCGCCGACCGGGCCGTCAGGCGGTGCGGGCGCTCGCTTGCAGGCGTTCGATGGTGAGGTCGAGGGCGGCCTCCAGGTGATCGATCTTGCCGGTGGAGAGCAACAGCAGTACGCCTCCCTGGATGCCCGCCAGCAACGCCGCCGACGCGCGCTCGGCGTCCACGTCCGGGGCGATGTCCCCGGTCGACTGCATCTGCCGGATGCCCTCGGTGATCGCCGCCTGCCAGCGCCACATGAGACCGGTCACGATCGCCTGCGCGCCGGGCGCCCGCCGGCCGGTCTGGCCGAGCAGACCGTTGAGCGGGCACTTCACCCCCTGTGCGAGGTAGCGCTCGACGAGCCGGTCGCGCCACGCCAGCCAGGCCGGCCAGGACGTCAGGTTGCTGAGCATCGGCTCCTGGTCGATGAGCACCTGGTCGGCCTCGTGCTGGGCGACAGCAAGCAGCAACTCCTCCTTGCCGTCGGGGAAGTAGTGGAAGAGCTGACCCTTGCTGGTGCCGGTGTGGGCCATCACATCCTCAAGGCGCACGTCGTCGACGCCGCGCTCACGGATCTCGGCGGCGGCACCGGCGACGATCCGCGCCCGGGTCGCCTCGCCCTTGCGGGTCAACGCGCGTGTCATGAGACCTCCGTCACCAGCATCCGCCCTCGGCTGCCGGTCCAACCCTAGCCGCAGGTTTGGACTTGCAGGTCCATTTTTGGCGAGCAAAGGTCTGGAGCGCGGTCCGCCACGGGCCGACACCACGATCGGGAGGACGCAACGATGAACCACTACTACCTGCTCGGGCGGTCCGGTCTGCGGGTGAGCCGGCTGGCGCTGGGCACCATGAACTTCGGCGTCGACGGGTTCCACGCCGCGTACGGCAAGACCGAGGCGGAGGCCGAGCCGATCTTCCGCCAATACCTGGAATCGGGCGGGAACTTCATCGACACGGCGGATTTCTACACCGCCGGGGAGAGCGAGAAGATCCTCGGCCGGCTGATCGACCGGGCCGGTGTCCGGGAACGGCTCGTGCTGACCAGCAAGTTCACCAACACCGTCGACCCGACCGACCCGAACGCCAGCGGCAACGGCCGCAAGCACATCATGCGGGCCGTGGAGGCGTCGCTGCGCCGGCTCGGCACCGACTACATCGACCTGTACCTGCTGCACACCTGGGACCGGATCACCCCGGTCGAGGAGGTCGTGCACACCCTCGACGACCTGGTGCGCGCCGGCAAGATCCGCTACGCCGGCCTCTCCGACGTACCGGCCTGGTACGCCGCCCGGGCACAGAGCTACGCCGAAGCGCACGGGCTGGCCCCGATGATCAATCTGCAGCTCCCGTATTCCCTGGTCAGCCGGGGCATCGAGGCGGAGTACGTGGCGATGGCCCAGACCATGGGCATGGGGCTCACCGCGTGGAGCCCAATCGCCAGCGGCCTGCTCAGCGGCAAGTACCGGCGCACCGGCGACGGTCTGAGCGGCAGCGGCCGGCTGACCAATCCCGACGCCGGAGGTCGCGAGGTCAGCCCCAGCGAGTGGCAGGTCATCGAGGCACTGGAGAGCGTGGCCGCCGACCTGGGTCGCAGCATGGCCCAGGTCGCGATCAACTGGGTCGCCACCCAGCCCGCCGTCGCCTCGGTGATCATCGGGGCGAGCAGTGCCGAGCAGGTCGGCAGCAACTTCGAGGCGCTCGACTTCGAGATCCCGGCCGACGCCCGCCGCCGGCTCGAGGAGGCCAGCGCGCCGCAGTTCGGGGGGCCTTACGTGATGTTCACCCCGCAGTACCAGTCCTGGGTGGTGAGCCCCGGTCTCGGCATCGGCGACAAGCCGGCCGGCTACACCCCGCCGGTGTTCAACGGCGCCACCCAGCCCACCAAGTGAAGGGACCGGACATGGCACAGAGCAACGACACCCTCGTTCGTGAGTTCGTCGAGGCGTTCAACACCAGGGACGCGGACCGCCTCGTTCCCTACCTCCACCCCGATGTCGTCTTCCACGCGTACGGCGACCAGCAGGTGCGCGGCCGGGACGCGGTCGTGGAGGTGTGGCGCGGCGTCTTCGGGATGTTCGCGGAGGTTCAGTTCGCGACAGTGCACCAGGCGGTCGACGGCGACGTCGTGATCGCCGAGCAGGTCCACGGCCTCGGCCTGCCGGGCCGACCGGTGGCACCGGTCATGAACATGGCGATCTACGAGATCCGCGACGGCAGGATCGCCGCCTGGCGTGACTACACCAACCCGGAGTACGCCCAGAAGCTCGTCGCCGGCTGACCCGCCCTCGTGCCCGCGGCCACGAACCCGCAGCCCGGGTCGTGGCTGCGGGCACCCCCCTTTGCCGCACATCCCGATGGAGGAAGACATGCGCGCCATCCGAATGCACGAGTACGGCGGACCGGAGGTGCTCCGCTACGAGGAGGCACCCGTGCCCGTCCCCGGTTCCGGTGAGGTCCTGATCAACGTCGCGGGCACGTCGTTCAACCCGGCGGACGCCGTCATCCGAGCCGGTGTCCTGCACCATTCCCATCCCGTCCGGATGCCGCACATCCCTGGCACCGACGTCGCTGGCACGATCGTCGAACTCGGCCCGGGTGTCACCGGCCATGCGGTCGGCGACCGGGTCATCGCGGCCCTGCCACGACCGGCGGACGGCGCAACCGGGGAGTTCACCGTCGCTCCGGCGGCGATGGTGGTCCCCGCGCCAACGAGCATCCCGCTCGCCGACGCCGCCGCCCTGCCGATCGCCGGGCTCACCGCCTGGCAGGGCATTCACGACCACCTGCGGGTCCGGCCCGGCCAGCGCATCCTGGTCAACGGCGCGGGCGGCGGCGTCGGTCGGTTGGCCGTGCAGTTCGCCAAGCTGGCTGGTGCCACCGTCCTGGGAGTGGCGGGCCCGGCCAGCATCACGGCAGCCCAGTCGGCCGGCCCCGACCAGATCCTGGACTACACGGTCGACCGGCTGACCGAGCCGGTCGACGCTGTGTTCAACACGGCACCCATCGACCGGTCCGGCCTGAATCGGCTCGTCGCCCTCATCGAGCCGGGGGGTCGTCTGGTCTCCATCACCTCGGCCGCGGCGACGGACCGCCGCCCCGCGGTGCGCGCGATGGTCATGACCGTCCGCTGGGATCCCGCCCACCTCAACGAGATTGCCCGCCGGGTGGACGCCGACGGGATCTCGTCAGGCGTCAGCGAGCACCTCCCGATGACAGAGATCGTCGAGGTGCACCGCCGTCACGCTGCCGGCCGCCTGTCGGGCAAGGTCGTGCTCAGTCACTGAACGAGGGGGTCCGTTACCTGCGGTCAGCGGTCGCGCAGGGCCGCCGCCAGCTCCCTGCGCGACCCGATGCCGAGCTTGGTGAAGACCTTGCGCAGGTGCCACTCGACGGTACGAGGGCTGAGGAACAGCGCGGCACCGATCTCCGGGTTGGTCTGCCCGGCCACCGCTAGTCGGGCGATCTGCGCCTCCTGCGGGGTGAGCGCGACCGGCTCACCGAGGGTCCGCTTGCGGACGGTCTCACCGGTGGCGAGCAGTTCCCGGCCCGCCCGCTCGGCGAAGCCCTCCGCGCCCATCGTGGCGAATGCCTCGTGCGCGGCACGCAGTTGAGTCCGGGCATCGGCGCGGCGATTCTCCCGACGCAACCACTCGCCGTACAGCAGTCGGGCCCGGGCCAGTTGCAGACCGAGCTGGCCACCGGTGAGCCGCTCGATCGCCTCCCGGTACCGGTCCTCAGCCCTCCCCGACGCTCCCGTCAGGGCGTCGGCGAGGGACTGCACGCCGAGCGCCCAGTCCGTGCCGGCGGCGCCGGTACGCTCCGCGAGGCGCTCGCGGGCCTCGGCGGCCACCTCGGTCTCTCCGGCTCGGACGGCGGCCTCGACCAGCTCACCGAGCGTCCAGTTGAACACGGCGAGGTCCACGTACTCGGTCGCCTGACGCGCGGCATGCAGCGCGGCCGGATACTGGCCGAGCCCGTTGGCCAGCACCGCCCTGGCGTAGCCGGCCAGGCCGAGCAGGCGCCCCTCGCCACGCGCGTCGGCGTCCTTGACGGTGGCGTCGATCAGCTCCATCGCGGGCAACTCCCGGCCACGGTGGGCGGCCAGGGTGAGCGAGGCGGACGGATGCATGGCCATCCCGGTGGCCTGGCCGAGGGCATCGGCCTCGTCGACCAGGCTGGCCGCGTCGACGAACCGGCCCGCGAACACCAGCGCGCCGGAGCGGAACGTCAACGCTGTGGGCAGCAGCGACAGCGCACCGGTGGCACGGGCGAAGCCGACCGCCCGCTCGGTGAGCCGGAACCAGGCGGCGTCGTCCCACACCTCGTGTGCGACCGGCCCGGCCAGCCAGAGCAGGTGCAGGTTCTCGTCCGCCGTCATCGTTTCGAGAGCCCGGCGGAGATACGGAACGGCGTGCGCGTACCCGTCGAGGGTCCATGCCGTGAGGCCGGTCAGGAACAGGCCGGCCGGCTCGTCGCCGGCCGGCACGCCGCGGGCCGCCTCGGCCGCCCGGCGCAGGTCGCCGCCAGCAAGCCGGCCCGCGTGCACGGCGGCACCCACCGCCGAGAGGTACGTGGTGCGCGCCGAGGCGCGATCCAGCTCCTCAAGCCGGCGGGCGGCCGCGAGCAGTGGTGGACCTGCCGCGTTGCCGGGGTTGAACGCGAACGCGACCTGGGCCCGCAGACGCTCCACCCCGGCCCGCTGCAACGGTTCGAGTGGACCCAACTCGGCGGCCGCCAGCAGGTCCGGAACCTGATTCAGCTCTCCCGCGTCGAGTCGGGCCCGCGCGGCACCCAGGGCGCGTGCGGCACGCGACTTCGGGTCCGGGGTGAGCGCGACGGCGCGCTCGAGGAAGGACGCGGCGGCGGACCGGCCGCCCCGGGCGAGGGCGCGACCGGCCGAACGCTCCAGTTCGGCAGCGACCTCCTCGTCCGGCCCGACGGCGGCGTGCGCCCGGTGCCAGGCGCGGCGGTCGGGGTCGTGATCCGGATCGGTCGCCTCGGCGAGCGCACGGTGCACCTCACGCAGGTCGGCGGCCTCGGCCAACCGCCAGGCGGCCGAACGCACCAGCGGGTGCCGGAACCGCACCCTCGCCCCGAACTCGACCAGTCCCGCGGCCTCGGCCGGCGCGGCGGCGTCAGGTCCGACTCCCAACCGCTCCAGGGCGCGCCACAGCAGCGTCACGTCGCCGACCGGCTCGACCGCCGCGGCGAGCAGGAGTTGGCGGGTGTTCGCCGGAAGCGCGGTGATGCGCCGTCGGAAGCCCTCCTCCATCCGGCTCGCCAGGGGTGCTGCGGCCTGTCCGCCGAACCCGAACGCCAGCTCCGCTGGTGTCAAGCCACGTGGCAGCTCGAGCAGGGCGAGCGGGTTGCCGCGCGTCTCGGCGACGATCCGGTTTCGGACCCGGTCGTCGACCGGCCCGGGTAGCACCGAATCCAACAGCGCCCGCGCCTCCGCGGCCGGCAACCCGTCGACCCGCAGTTCCGGCAGGCTGCCGAGGATCTGTTCGTCCCCCGGGCTGCGGGAGGCGAAGACCAGCGCGATCGACTCCTCGTCCAGTCGGCGGGCGACGAAGGTGAGGATGACCTCCGACATGCGGTCCATCCACTGCACGTCGTCCACGATGCAGACCAGTGGCTGTTCCGCCGCGGCCTCGGCGAGCAGCCCAAGGACGGCGAGGCCGATGAGCAGCCCTTCCGGCGGGTCGCCGGGGCTCAGCCCGAAGGCGGTGGCGAGGGCGAGCCGTTGCGGCTCCGGCAGCCCATCGAGGTGACCGAGCAGCGGCGCGCAGAGTTGCTGGAGCGCCGAGTACGCGATCTCGGACTCCGGCTCCACCCCGGCGGCCCGGGTCACCCGACCGGGCGACGCATGCTCGCTGAGGTAATCCAGGAGTGCGCTCTTACCGGCACCCGCCTCGCCGCGGAGTACCAGCACCCGGCTGTGCCCGGCGCGAACGTCACGCAGGAGTCGGTCGAGCGTGTCCCGCTCGCGCCGACGTCCCCGCAGCGCGGAACCCTCGGTGTTACTCGGCACGTCATCCTCCCCGGCGGAGGGTACACCGAGTGAGATCACCGATCCCGGGTCCGGCCAGCTCAAAGGGCGGCCCCCCGCGCGTCGGCTGCGCGAGGGACCGCGCGGAAATCAGGCGCCGAGGCCGGCGGTCCGGGCCATGTAGTCGGCGTACCAGATCGGCCAGTCCGCGTCCTCGTGACCGAGTTCCGCCTCGTGCCGGCCGTGCGCCGCGGCGGCGTCGCGCAGGGCCTGCTCCACCTCGGGCACCGAGCCGTAGACGACGTGGGTGATCCGTCCCGGTTGCCGCGCGGTGACCTCCTGGAGGACGAAGCCGTTGCCGTCCGGGTCGCTGAACGAGGCGAACGAGCTGTACGACAGTCGCTCCGGCTGCGGGCCGGTCACCCGGTCGCGGGTGCCGGCGTGGTGGAACACGCCTCCGGCGTCGTGGAAGACCTCGCTCACCTCGATTCCACGGGCGACCAGTTCCGCGCGGGCGGCGACCACGTCGTCCACCACGAGGTGTATCCCCTGCACCGAGCCCGGCGCGGCGTCGGACACCCCGTCACCGATGATGATCGAGGACGCCGAGCCGGGCGGGGTGAAGTGCACGACGCGAAAGCCGTCCGGGGCGACGTAGTCGACGTCCTGCCGGAAGCCGACCTTCTGATAGAAGTCCCGGGCCCGGTCCACGTCCGAGACCGGCAGGACGATGACCTCGAGCTTGAAATCCACGATCTTCACTCCTCTGTGGCACCGGACGCCGTTCGCCGTCCGGTGTTCACCGTCGCGCGCAGCACCCACCGGTCGCCCCAGGGAGATTCCCTGGCCGGCGCCCTGGGGTCACCGGCCCAGTGCGCTGAAGGCCAGGCGGTCGGAGGCCAGTGCCTCGGCCAGGGTGTCTCCCTGGGGCCATCCAGCGGCACGGCCGGAAGAGTCGTCTGGGTAACCGACACGACCGGCAGAAAGCTGACCCTCGGATGTCTCCCCTCTTTCGCATCTACCTCGTCCGTGGCCTCGTGGCGATCGCCTGGGCCGCCGGATTCTCGACAGTCAGCGACTCGCTCACCGCCACCACCGTGGTCCTCCTGATCGCCTATCCACTCATCGACGTGGTGGCCTCGTTGCTCGACGCCCGCGAAGATCCCGGCACCCCGGCCCGCAAGCTGCAGATCTTCAACACCACGCTCAGCGCCCTGGCGGCACTCGCCCTGGGGCTGGCGGCCAGCAGCGGGATCGGCGCCGTACTCTTCGCCTTCGGCGTCTGGGCGATCGTCTCCGGCGTGGCCCAGTTCACCGTCGCCATCCGCCGCAACAGCCCGGAACTCGGCCGCCAGTGGCCGATGCTGGTCGCCGGCGCCCTCTCGGTCATCGCCGGCGCGACCTACCTGCCCGCTGCCCTCGGTGCGGAGCCGAGCCTCAGCATGCTGATCGTCTACACCGCGGCCGGCGGTGTCTTCTTCGTCCTGCAGGCCGCGAGCCTCGCCTGGCGGCAGCGCCGACAGACCGTCCGAGCATGACCGACCGACGCCGTGATGGCAGGGGCTCACCTGCCACCACGGCGTCGTCGACCGTCACTCGCCGACGCTTGTCGTCCCAGCAAGCCCGGAGGCCGACGCGTTCTCACCCTCGTAGAGCGCGACGTACCGTCGGCGCCACTCGTCGCCGTCGGCGCCGAGGGCAGCGAGGTTGAGGGTGTTGTGTTCGACGCCCAACGTCGCCGGCAGGGTGCACACCCGCAGCGGAATCGCGTTCGCATCGGCGATCCGGCGCGGCACCCGGACCGCTGCCCCGAGGTCCACCACGCCGTCGAGCGGGCTGATCGCGACCGCCGCGGTCCGCAGCCCGTTCCCCCGGGCGGGGTTCGGCAACGTACGGGCGATCGTCAGGTACTGGGTGACGGCGGCGAGGGAGTAGCCGCGCGACGTGACGCGGTCCCGGAGGACGCGACGCCCGTACAGCACGATGAGCGGCTTGACCGCGTAGGCCGGCGCCTGTCGCGGGTTCGGGCCGAAGAACGGCGAGAGCAACAGCAGATGCCGTACGACGTTGCCCGGCACCTGGGCCAACCAGGCGGCCAGCACGGCGCCGCCGGAGATCCCCACCACGCCGACCTCGTCGCCCAGGGCCGCCGCGACTGCCCACCCCTGCGCGGCGTACGTGGTCAGCTCACCGGCCTCGACCCGGTGGTGGGCCCGCCGGTCCACGGTCCCGTGCTGGGGCGCGCGGGGAATCCAGACGTTGTACCCACGCTGGAAGAACTCCTCGGCCAGCCCCTCGTACTGCTCGGGCGCGAGGGTGTATCCGTGCAACAGCAGCACGGCCCGGCCGGTACGGGAGCCGTGGCTCAGCAGGCGGCTGCGTGACTCCGGTCGGACCTCCGGATCGGCCGCCTCGGCGGCGATGATGGCCGCAGCGGCACGGGTGGCGGTGTCGAAGTCGAGCGGTCGGTCCGGCGCGACCCGGAGCCCACGGCGGCCCACCGGCCAGAGATAGACCCCGGCGACCGCCGCCGCGACGAGCGCCAACCCGCCGACGAGAAGCGCGATGATCTCCGGCATGGACAGATGCTGACAGGGGTCGCGCTCGGCGCCGGCTGAGGGGGTGCGCCCGGGTGACCGGGCGCACCCGGTCAGCTATTCCTGGTTGTTCGGTGGCGCGAAGACGACCCGGGAGCGCAACTGTCGAAAGCCGGTCCGCTCCAACTCCGCCAGCACCGCCACCCGGTGCGATTCCACATCGGCGATGACCTCGCGGGCACCGCTGGCTGCCAGCACCCGGACCGCCTCGGCCAGCAGTTCGGGCCGGGCCGCCTCGTCGCGGAGGCCGAGATAGGCGAGCAGTGGGAAGCAGGCATCGCCGGCCGTTCCGGCCAGGCCCACCGGCTTACCAGCGTCCACCGCGACGCGCCACTCCTCGGTGTTCTCGCCCAGCCAGGCCAGCGGGTCGGTGGCCAGGTCGACGCCGCCGACCACCCGCGCGATCTCGACACCGGTCAGCACGTCCGGCTCCACGACCCTGGCGACCAGGGCGTTGATCTCCGCCACGTCGACGGGCGGACGGAAGTCGTACCGCCCGGAGGACGCTGGCAGGGGTGTGCCCGTCCAGGAGCAGCGGAGCCGCTCCCCCCGCTCGACCAGCCCGGCGAGCCGGGCGGCCTCCATGGGCGCCCGCACCACGGCCAGCACCTCGGGTCGACGCCGCCAGTGCGCCGGCAGCGCGGCGTAGTACAGACCAGGGCCGCCCAGCGCCTCGTGGGCGGCGCGCAACAGCTCGGCGCCCACCTCCGGCTCGGCGTCCAGGTCGAACCGGTCCAGCCAGGGGGCACCGACGGCACCCGGGGGAAGGAGCCAGGCGGCCCGGCCCACCAACCGGCCGGCGCGCAGCGCGACCCACGTGTTCTCGGGCCGGTAGCCGCCACCGGCGATCCCGTCTGCGTACGCGACCTGGCGCAGTTGGGGCAGCGGATCGGGCATGGAGTCGAACAGGTTTTCCTCGCCCGCGACGAGCGGACGGATGACCAGATCAGTCATGGGGTTGGTCCTCCGGGAAGCGCGCGCCCCGGGTCAGATCCGCGCGGACGCCGGAGCGCGGAGGGGGCGCAGAACATTGGACATTGTTCTGACCTCCTTCCAGCTCGACGGCGTGCCCGACGACCATACGCGGACTGGTCGGCGGTTCGCAACGGATCGTCACAGCGTCGGGTTGGTCTCCGCCCCGCGCTTGTGGGCACGTTGGTCGTACACGGTGATGCCGGCCAGGATCGCCGCCGCGACGGCCGCCACGGCGACCGGCGGGAGCAGCACCATCGGCGGGGCTGCCACGACCAGCGCCACCGCGCCGTAGTACAGCGCCCGGCACCGCGGTGCGGATCGGTCCTCCCGCTCCAGGGCGCTCCGCCCGATCAGGAACAGCACCGGCCCGCCGAAGATGATGGCCACCAGAGCCCAGTCGATCGGAGGGTGTGGATCCTCGATGACCTGTCCGAAGCCGACGGCGGTGCAGATGATGCCACCGACGATCAGCAGCAGGCTGTAGCTCGCCCACCGCGACAGTTGGATCCCCTCCCCGCTGGGGGTCGAGGCATGGCCGGATCTGACGTGGTAGAAGTAGATGCGCCAGAACGAGACGACCGCCACGAACGCGGCGACGAGGGTGATGGTCCCCCCGGTGGTGAAGCCCGGGAAACTGACCGCCGCGCCGGCTTCGAGCACCACCTCGGCGAGGGCGATCATGAAGAACTGGTTGTACCGCTCGGCGAGATGCTCCTGCGAGACGGTGACCCCCGAGCTGATGAGCTGTCTCCCGCCCATCCGGGGCAGGGGGTAGGTGGTGGCGGCGCCGATCAGCTCGATGGCGAGGGCGATGGTCCAGAAGATGCCCCGACCGAGACCACCACTGATGCCGCCGCTGATCCATAGCACGCTGGACGCCAGGTGCCAGGTCAGCACCCGGAGCGAGAACGCGCGACCCGCGTGACCCCGCAGGGCGAACACCAGGAAGAGCGGCCGGCCGACCTGGATGAAGACGTAGGTGCAGGCGAATATCACGCCGCGTTGGCCGAAGGCCTGCGGCAACGTGACAGCCAGCACCAGCGTGCCGAACATCGTCGCCAGCAGGACGGCCTGCAGATCGGGGCGTCGAGGGTCGTAGGTGCTCGCCAGCAGGGCATTGAGCGACCAGATCATCCACATCGCCGTGAAGAACAGGACGGTCTGGCCCGCCTCGGACAGCAGCGTGTGCCGGACGATGGTCAGGTCGTCCGCGACCCGCCCGGCGAGACGGGCCAACGCGAAGACGTAGACGATGTCGAACAGCAGTTCCAGGACGGTCGCCGAGCGTGGGCTCTTGCTGTCCCCGAGCCCACGGAAGAACGCGGTGCGCGTCAACACGGACGGCGAGACAGCTCAGCCGGCCAGGGCCGCCGGCACGGGCACCCGACGGTGCTGACCCTGTTCCGCTGCCATCGTCCCCGAGCCTCCTCACCGACCGGCCCCACCTGATCCCTATCTACGTATTTTATCCATGTTTATCGGACCCTCGTCGCTGATGGCAGATACCGGGTCGGCGGTACGCCGGATCATCTGCGCCGTCACCCTGCGGTACGAGCCCGGGTCAACGGGGAACAGCCACTGCCGGGCCCGGGTCAGCGGGCCGACGTTGAGCCCCAACTCGTCGAGCACCTCGTCGACGTTGTGCATCGAGAACGGGATGATGTTCGTGCCGCGAGCGTGTCGTCCGTTGGTGCGCTTCGTCATCCAGAACAGCCGGGCGCGCACCTCGTCACGCATCCGGACCTCGGTCGGCACTGTGAGCCCACCCCGCAGGTACGCGGCCGTCCAGACCGCCGCCATCTCCGCGCTGAGCGGGCTGAAGAACGACGAGTTGTAGCCGGCGAACGTCAGCCTCGGCACGCCGATCGGCAGGATCTGCCGGTAGAGCATGAAGTTGCCGGCGTCGTCCTGGAGCCGGGCGTGCAACGCGTCGTCGAAGAACGGCACGTGCTGGCGGAAGCCGGTGCCACAGATCACCAGGTCGGCAGCGAGCACCGTGCCGTCGGCCAGGCGGGCGGCGGGCCGATCACCGTCGACCAGCAGCTCGGTGATCACCTGTTCCCGGTGCACGGCGATGCGGCCGTCGGTCACCCGCTCGAAGAAACCCTCAGTGGCGAGGCTGACCGTGCTGCGGGCGATGTCCTCGAAGCTGCCGTTGGGCACGAGACCCAGCTCGCGCAGGTTGAGCTGCCGGGTGGCGACCGAGCCGACGCTGTCGACCATGCGTCGGCGCAGACCGTTCCCCGGACCGTGCAGGAACCGCTCGAAGCCCTTCAGGTGCAGGTAGCGGAAGAGCGCCTCACCCATCCGGGTGAGCAACAGGTACTTGTAGTTGAGCGCACCACCGAGCTTGCGGGGCATCTTCCAGAGCAGTTCGCGCGCGACCACGTGGGTCTGGGCGGCGACCTCGCTCACCGGGACCGCCACGTCGCAGGACGACTTGCCGTACCCCACCACGAGGACGTTCTTACCTCGGGCCGCCTCGATGTCGTGGAACTCCCCCGTCGCCAGGACGCGCCCGCCTGCGGCGACGAAGCTCGCGTGCCCGTCGAAGGACGGGACGACCGGGTCGGAGAAGATGCCGTTGGCCACGATCAGGTGGTCGTACCGTTCCACAGTCAGCGGGTCCTGGGCGCCCGCCGGCCGCGACGTGACCAGCCACCCGGTCTCGTCGTTGACGAGCTCGGCGGAGGCGACCTCCGTGGAGAGGCGCAGCGCGCTGGCCAGCCCGAACTTCTCCACGTAGCTCTCCAGGTACTGCTGCACCTGCTCACCGGACGGCCACTGCGGGTAGTGGGCGGGCATCGGCAGGTCGGAGAGGTGGTAAGTGCCCTTGTCGTTCTGGGTGTGCAGGCCGGGGTATCGGCGGGTGCGACTCCACACCCCGCCGACGTCGGGCGCCCGCTCGAAGACGGTGACGTCGAATCCGCTCTGCCGCAGCACCTTCGCTGCGCTGACACCGGCGAATCCGGCACCGACGACGGCAATCCTCATGATCTCCTCCGAAGGACGTACGAAACGGTGCCGGCGCCGACCGCCAGCGGTGGTCGAACGCTAGCGGGCAGGCCGGGATGGTCGCTATCCGCGCGACGCGGGCACTGTCCGCAGTACGCAGCCGGCCCCTTTTCCTGTCGGGTCGACGGCTTTCCGGTCTGGTCCGGCCCGCTCACGCCTTACGGTCAGCGCGACGGGACGCCCGGGAGGTGTCGGATGGATGCGGTGACGGTCCGCACGGACGACGTCGACCAGGCCCGCGCCGAGGTGGGCCGGGTCTTCTGTCCACACCGGCTGACCCCCCAGCCGGGCGTGCACAACGTGCGACTGCGGATGGCGGCTCGCCGGGCGGGCGGGGTGGGCGTCATCGACCTCGACTACGGGCAGGCGGTCCGCATTCAACCGCCCGCGCTGGAGACCTTCTATCTCGTCCAGATCCCCAGCGCCGGCAGCACGACGGTCCGGCACGCCGGTCAGATCGTGACCTCGACCCCCGAGGTCGCCTCGGTCCTGTCCCCGTACGACCCGTCGGACATGCGGTGGTCCGAGGGATCGCCCCATCGGATCTTCTACGCCGACCGGCACGCCGTCGACCGGGAACTCGCCCGGCTGCTGGGCCACCCGGTGGACGACCCGGTCCGCCTCGACGTCGGCATGCTCATGACCACGCCGACAGCGCAGGCGTGGGCGCGCGGGGTGGCGTTCCTCGCCGACGAGCTGTCGCAACCGGCATCCCTGTTCGACCACCCGCAGGTCGCCGCCCGGTTCGAACAGGGACTGATCGGCAAGCTGTTGCTGGCCCACCGGCACAGCCACTCCCACCTGCTGGCCGAGCCGTCCCAGCACGCCCACCCCGGGCGTCTCGTCCGCCGGGCCTGCGCCCTGATCTCCGACCACCACGGCGAGGCACTGACCGTCGGTGACGTCGCCGAGGCGCTCCGGGTGAGCGTCCGGACGCTGCAGGACTGTTTCCGCCGTGAGTTGCAGACCACGCCGACCGCGTACCTGCGGGCCTGCCGGCTCGACGCGGCGCACCGCACGCTCCGCTCGGCCGCGCCGGGGGCGTCCGTGACGACTGTCGCCCTGCAACACGGCTTCGTGCACCTCGGTCGGTTCGCGACCGAGTATCGGAGCCGATTCGGCGAGACGCCGTCCACGACCCTGCGCCGGTGACGACCGTCGCCTCGCCCCCGGCACCTCGCCGGGCCCCGCCCGGCCCTTGCCTTGACGCTGACGACAAGGTTTAGCGTGGTCGCGACGGGCCGATGGAGGAGGTCGGATGCTGATCGGCGAGCTGGCTGAGCGGGCCGGCACGAGCCCTCGCACTCTGCGCTACTACGAGGCGCACGGATTGGTACGGGCGCAGCGCTCCGCCAACGGCTACCGCATCTATGACGAGGCGGAGCTACGCGTCGTGCGGGAGATCCGGGCGCTACTCGACGTCGGGTTCGACCTCGACGATGTCCGCCCGTTCGTCGCCTGCCTCCGAGCCGGCAACACGTCCGGTGACGTCTGCCCGGACTCGGTGCTGGTGCTGCGGCGCAAGATCGTCGAGGTCGACCTCGTCATCGACCGGCTCGGCGCGGTCCGCCAGCAACTGCACAGTCAACTCACCCATGCGATCGCACACCGGGAGAAAACATGCCGCAGAAGGCGGAAGTAGGCTCGCTAGTCACCGTCACCGACGACACGTTCGCGGAGCTGGTGCTGGCCAGCGACCGGCCCGTGGTCGTCGACTTCTGGGCGGATTGGTGTCCGCCCTGCAAGGCGATCGAGAAGAGCCTCGCCGAACTGGCCCAAGAGTTCGGTGACCGGATGGTCGTGGCAAAGCTGAACTCCGACGAGAACCCCAGAGCGACCCGTAGCTACCGGGTGATGTCCCTGCCGACCCTGCTCGTGTTCCGTCAGGGCGAGGTCGTCGGCTCGACCGTGGGGTCCAGGCCGAAGACGTACCTGCGACAGACCCTGACCGCACAGGCCGGGTGGTAAGGGCCGCCGCCGCGAGCCCGTCGGACCGGGACCGGGTGTCGTCCCGGCCAGGGTGGTTGGTGCTGTCGGAGAACCAGGTGGTGATCGACGGTCGACATCAGTGGTGGAAATCGTTATCCCGATGCGGCCGGCGAGTCTCCTGAGGGGAGGCAGGTGGCGGACCTTCCGTCACCGTCTGCACCAGGTAGCGGTACGACCACGTGAAGGAGTCGAGACGATGCGCGCAACCGGCCAGGGTGAAGCGGACGCCGCGAGGGGAAACCGGGGCGTCCACGCGGAACCCCGACGCGGGCCGCTCGGCCGCCTCCCGACCGGCGCGAGGCGGCTACTGTGGCCGCTCCTGGTGGCGGCCGTGGTCGCCGTACTGGTGACGGGTGTGATCGTCGTGGTGCAGCCGACCGGGCCGACGCCCGCCCCGGCCGCGACGCAGGCGCTCGACGCGCCGCCGCCCGCGAGCCCGCAACCCGGCGCGCCCAGCGCGACCACGCCTGCCGCCACCACGAGCCCGGCGGGGGCGACCCCGACGCCGACGCCGGCGGTGAAGCCGACGACCGGGCGTCCGGTCGCCCCGGCGGGCCCGGCGGTGACCTCGAAGCGCAAGGGCGTCGGAGTGTGGACCTTCGACGGCGTCAGCCAGGCGCTGGCCAACTCCGGAGCCAGTTGGTACTACACCTGGGACGTGGCCCACTCGGGCGTCACCAGCCCGAAGGGCGCCGAGTTCGTCCCGATGATCTGGGGGGCGAAGAGCGTCACCGCCACCAACCTGCAACAGGCCAGGAAGAACGGCCGCTACCTGCTCGGATTCAACGAGCCGGACCTGAAGGGCCAGGCGGAGATGACCGTCGAGCAGGCGTTGGAGCTGTGGCCGCAGTTGCAGGCGACCGGCCTTCCGCTGGGCAGCCCGGCGGTGGCCTGGGGCGGCGACCGGCCGGGCGAATGGCTCGACCGGTTCATGGCCGGGGCGAAGCAGCGCGGCTACCGCGTCGACTTCATCGCCCTGCACTGGTACGGCGGCGACTTCACCACTGCCAACGCGGTCAACCAGCTCAGGTCGTACCTCCAGGCCGTGCACGACCGGTACAAGCTGCCGATCTGGCTCACCGAGTTCGCCCTGATCGACTTCTCCAACGGCGTCCGCTTCCCCACCCAGGCACAGCAGGCCGCCTTCCTGACCGCGGCGACCCGGATGCTGGGTGGGCTGTCCTGGCTACAGCGGTACGCGTGGTTCGGCCTGCCCGCCACCGACAAGGACCAGACCGGGCTGTTCCGTACCGGCAGCACTGCCACCGCCGTCGGCCGCGCCTACCAGGCGGCGCGCTGACCTACAGCACGTCGACGTGGTCCCGCCAGGAGTGCTGCGGCTCGTACCCCAGCACCCGGCGGGCCTTGTCGATGCTGAGCAGCGTCTCGTGCTCACCCAGCTCCTTACGGATCTCCACGCCCGGGTAGACCTCGGCCATCAGGCTGGCGCTGGACCTGGTCATCACGGTGTCGGCGTTGGCGATGACGAAGACGTCGGCACCGGGCTGGTCGTACGCGAGCGCCCGCTCGACCGCCTGGGCCCCGTCGCGGGCGTCGATGTAGCCCCACAGGTTCCACCGGCGCAGCCGCGGGTCGGCGTCGAACGAGGGGAACGGCGCGTAGTCCTCGACGTCCATGACGTTGGAGAAGCGCAGCCCCACCATGACCAACTCCGGGTCCCACCGGCAGAAGTGTCGGGCCATCTCCTCCTCCAGGGCCTTGTTCAGCGAGTACGTCGACTCGGGCCGTGGCGCGTACTCCTCGTCGACCGGCGCGTACGGCGGCGGGGTGTCGAACGGCAGCCCGAGCACCGTCTCGCTCGACGCCCACACGACCCGCTTGATTCCGGCGGCCCTGGCCGCGGCGAACACGTTGTACGTCGCGGCGGAGTTGTTCGCGAAGGTGGTCGCGTTCGACATCAGCCCGGGAGCCGGGACCGCCGCGAGGTGCACGATCGCATCGACGCCACCCGCGTGCTCGTCGGCGCCCCCGGTGAACGCCTCCACCACCTGCCCGTAGTCGGTCAGGTCGACCAGCAGGAACTCGCCGTTCACGTCGCGTGCGTCGCGGCCACCGGCGCGGTCCACCGCCAGGACGTCGACCCCCACGGCGCGCAGGTGCGCGACCACGGCGCGACCCAGTTTGCCGGTGGCACCGGTGACGACGACACGCCTGGGCAGTGTGGATTCGCTCATGACCCCATCTTCGCCGGGGGCAGACGGTGACCCACACGCGGGTACGGCGTTAGCCCTAGCATGATCGACATGGACATCACTATTCACACGTGCTCCCTGCCGCACACCGACCCGGACGCCTCGCTGGCCTTCTACCGCGACGCCCTCGGCTTCGAGGTCCGTAGCGACGTCGGTCAGGGCACGATGCGTTGGATCACAGTTGGCCCCGCCGACCAGCCCGGCACGTCCATCCTCCTGGCGCCGCCGGCCGCGGACCCCGGGGCCACCGAGGACGAGCGCCGCACCATCACCGAGATGATGGCCAAGGGCACCTACGGCTGGATCCTGCTGGCCACGCGGGACCTCGACACCACCTTTGAGAAGGTGCAGGCCGGCGACGCCGAGGTCGTCCAGGAGCCGACCGAGCAGCCGTACGGCATCCGCGACTGCGCCTTCCGCGATCCCGCCGGCAACCTGGTCCGTATCCAGGAGCTTCGCTGAGCCGTCCGGTCCTCGATGTGCACCGTTCGGGACAGCTGACGAGACCGGTCAGGAATCAAGAAGCACCGGTCGCCTGGCCGCAAATAGCGTGATCGCCATGACATCCATCGCATCCGTCACCCTCGACGTGGCCGACCCCGCGGCCACCCAGCGCTTCCACACCGCCGCCTTCGGTCTGGACAGGCAGATTCGCCTGCGGGCCTCGGACGCACCGACGAGCGGCTTCCGTGGGTTCACGCTGGCGCTCACGGTGTCCCAGCCGGCCACCGTCAACGGCCTCATCGGCACCGCCCTGGACGCCGGTGCCACGTCGCTGAAGCCTGCCGCGAAGTCGCTCTGGGGCTACGGCGGTGTCGTGCAAGCCCCGGACGGGACGATCTGGAAGATCGCGACCTCGGCGAAGAAGGACAGCGGCCCGGCTACCCGGCAGATCGACGAGATGGTGCTCCTGCTCGGAGTCGCGGACGTGGCTGCGAGCAAGCGGTTCTACGTCGAGCGCGGCCTTGCGGTGGCAAAGAGCTTCGGCCGCATGTACGTCGAGTTCGTTGCCGGGTCCAGCCCCGTGAAGCTGGCGCTTTACCGACGTCGTGCCCTCGCCAAGGACGTCGGCGTCGCTCCCGGCGGCACCGGGTCGCATCGACTCACGATCGGCGGCGACGGCGGGCATTTCACCGACCCGGACGGGTTCGCCTGGGAAGCCTCATCGCTGGCGACCGCGAAGTGACTGGAGGAAGCATGACGGAAGTTCCGCCGCGTGGGCTTGAGCAGAGGCTTCGGGACACTCGCGCCAGACTGGAGAGCGACGTCGACCTCTGGGTCGCGACGGCGGGCTCCCCCGGGGGCGTACACCTCATCCCACTCTCGTTCCTCTGGGACGGGACCGCATTCCTCGTCTCAACGCCGCGCGCCTCGGTCACCGGCCGCAACCTGGTGGCGGATGGCCGGGTACGACTCAGCCTCGGGCCGACGCGCGACGTCGTCATCGTCGAAGGCACCGCCGAGCCGGTGGACATCGCCGACCTCGGCCCGGAGACGGGTGATGCGTTCGCGACGAAGACGGGCTTCGACCCGAGCGGTCTCGACGAGCCCTATCAGTACTTTCTGATCCGACCGCAGCGCATCCAGGCCTGGCGGGAGGCGAACGAGCTGGAGGGACGCGTCCTCATGCGTGACGGCCGCTGGCTCGGCTGATCGCGCGATGTACCTGTAGCACCATGATCGGGGCCAGAGGGTGCGTAACGTGCAGGGGTAAACGTTGTCGCGACGAGGAGACTTCATGTCCAAGCCACCGCTTCCCGAGGCCGCGGTCGCCATGCTCCAGAAGCCGAACCCCGCCGTCATGACCACCCTCCGCAACGGTGGCCAGCCGGTGTCCGCCGCCACCTGGTACCTGTGGGAGGACGGCCGGATCCTGGTCAACATGGACGAGAGCCGCCGCCGGCTGGAGCACGTCCGCAACGACCCCCGGGTGGCCCTCACCGTGCTCGACGAGGCGGGCTGGTACACCCACGTCAGCATCATCGGGCACGTCGCCGAGTTGCGCCCCGACGAGGACCTCGCGGACATCGACCGGTTGTCGGAGCACTACACGGGCAACGCGTACCCACGCCGGGACCGCGCCCGGGTCAGTGCCCTGATCGAGGTCGACCGCTGGCACGGTTGGGGCGCGCAGAAGGACAACGACCAGGTCGGTTGACCGTTGCCGCCCGCCCTGGCGCCCTCGACGACAGTCGTCAGGGCGCCAGGGCGTCAGCCGTCAGGGGGTCAGTGCGGTGGCGGACCGGGTGCCGACGCGGGTCACCAGGTAGCCGAAGGCCGCTGCGGTGAAGAACATGACGATGCCGTAGACGGCGCCGGGGATGGCCATCTGGGTGCTGTCGAGCAGCGCCGGGCTGAGCGCGATCGTGATGGCCAGGGTGCTGTTGTGGATGCCGATCTCGAACCCGGCGGCCGTCGCGGCGCTCCGGTCCACACCGGCGAGGCGCGGCACCCCGTACCCGATGGCGAGGCTGAGCAGGTTGAAGGCGAGCACGGCCAGGCCGACCGAGACGAAGTAGTCGGCGATGTTCTCCCGCTCGCCGAGCACCGCGCCGGCGATCACCGCGACGAGGACGACGACGGAGAGGATCCGGACCGGGCGGTTCAGCCGCTCGGCCACCTGCGGCATCCGTGCCCGGATGAGCATGCCGATCGCGACCGGGACGAGCACGATGGCGAAGACCTGGAGCACCTTGTCGAACTGGAGGCCGATGCTCCTCCCGTCGGGCAGGAAGTACGCCGCCGACAGGTTGACCAGGATCGGCAGGGTGAACACGGCGAGCACCGAGTTGATGGCGGTCAGGGTGATGTTCAGGGCCACGTGCCCGCCGAACAGGTGGCTGTAGAGGTTGGCGGTGGTGCCGCCCGGTGACGCGGCCAGCAGCATCATGCCGACGGCCAGCTCGGGTGCGAGGTCGAACGCGAGGACGAGGCAGAAGCAGAGCGCCGGCAGCACCAGCACCTGGCAGACCAGTGCGATGACGGCGGCTCGTGGATGGTGGGCCACCCGGCGGAAATCCGCGGTGGTCAGTCCGAGACCGAGACCGAGCATGATGATGCCGAGGGCGACGGGTAGTCCGATCAGAGTCACGGCGGAGTCCATGGCACAACATCGTTACCACCCGGTAACGCCGTCACAATCCCCCATGTGGCTGGACGGCTCTTGACCCCGGACGGTGATCGGCTTAACTTCATCAATCAGATAAGTCTCTTTACTAATTCTGCTTGATGTCTCGTGGGAGTGTGCCGATGCGACCATTCCGCCACCGCCGTCTCACCGCCGTCGTCGCCCTGGCGACAGTGCTGGTCACCGCCGCTCCGCCCACCGCCGCCAGCGCCGGCGACAACCACCAGCGCCGCACCGGTTACCACCGGGTCGGCTACTTCACCCAGTGGGGCATCTACGGCCGGGCCTTCCCGGTCAAGAAGCTGGAGACCTCCGGGGCGGCGAGCCGCCTCACCCACCTCAACTACGCCTTCGGCAACGTCAGCGAGGACGGCCGCTGCTACGTGGACGGTGGGCCGGGTGAGGGCGACGCCTGGGCCGACTACCAGCGCCCCGTCCCGGCCGAGGAGAGCGTCGACGGCGTCGCGGACGCACCGGGCCAGGCGCTCAACGGCAACTTCGGCCAGCTCGCCAAGCTCAAGGCCAAGCACCCCGAACTGAAGGTGCTGATCTCGCTGGGCGGCTGGAGCTGGTCGACGTACTTCTCGAACGCCGCCCGCACCGACGCCTCCCGCAAGGCGTTCGTCACGTCCTGCATCGACCTCTACCTCAAGGGCAACCTGCCCGGCGGCGACGGCGCCGCGGGCGGACCGGGCGCCGGGGCCGGCGTCTTCGACGGCATCGACCTCGACTGGGAGTGGCCCAACTGGGAGGGTGAGCCCGGCAACGTCATCCGTCCGGATGACCGGGAGAACTTCACCAAGCTGCTCGCCGAGTTCCGCCGGCAGCTCGACGCGTACGGGCGCACGACCCGCGCGCACCACCCGCTGACCGCGTTCCTGCCGGCCAGCCCGGCCACCATGGACGCCGGCTACGAGGGTCGCAAGATCTTCAAGTACCTGGACTTCGCCACAGTGCAGGGGTACGACTTCCACGGCGGCTGGGACGCGCGAGCCAACCAGCAGTCGGCGCTTCGCGTCCCGACGGGCGCCCCGGACAACCCGGACTTCTCCGTCGAGGTGGCCATCGACGGGTGGATCGCCCGTGGCGCGCCGCGCGACAAGCTCGTGCTCGGCATCCCCTACTACGGTCGCGGCTGGACCGGCATCACCGGCGGCGGCAACGGCCTGTTCCAACCGGCCACCGGGCCCGCGCCGGCCACCTTCGAGGCCGGGTACGAGGACTACAAGAAGCTCAAGACGCTGGCCGGCAACGGCTACACGGTGCACCGCGACCTGCGCGCCGGGCACGCCTGGCTGTTCGACGGTACGACGTTGTGGACGTACGACGACCCGGCGGTCGTGTTGCAGAAGACGCTCTACATCCGACGGGCCGGCCTGGCCGGCGCCATGATCTGGTCGCTCGACGGCGACGACGACAACGCCACGCTGACCAAGACGATCGGCCTCGGCCTGACCACCTGGTAGCCGTACCCGATCCACCCGGCCCGTCGCCGGCCGACTCCTCGGCTGGCGGCGGGCCGGCGGGACGGTGCCGCGACCCGTCAGGAGGCGTGTGCCCCGCGGAGGGGGAACCGCCGCTGTGTCACGCCGTCGGGCTGCTGTTACCCGACGTGCCGAGGTGGATGTCGACGTCGGCGGCCCCGGTCATCTGGTCGTACGCCCTGGTCTTGAGCCGGTTGGTCTGCAGCTCGCCGTCGAGCAGCGCCGCCCGCAGAGCCTCCGCGTCCGTGATCTCCTTGCTGGTCACCGCGTCGGCCGCGGTCGTCGCGCCCTGCACGACCTCCAGGTGAGTGCCGTCGGTGGGCATCAGCTCAGCCCACTTGGCCAGGCAGTAGACCCGCTCCGGCACCTCCTGGCACTCACTGGTCAGGTCCGGCATCTCGTCGCCACTGCCGAGGTGGCTGGTGCGGAACGCGCCCAGTTCGTCGACGAACGCGGCCAGTTGCTGCTCCACCGTCGGCGCGAGCCGGGTCGCCACGGCCTTGCCGAAGATCCACCGCAGCGCCGCCAGCTCCATACCGGCCCGCACCGGGAGGTAGAGCTTTGCCCAGCTGGCGTTGAGGAAGTCACTCGGGTCGCGCTCGGGGGCGCGGGCGTCACCGGCTGACCACCAGCCGGGGTACGACACGAACGAGGCGCGCTCCCAGTCGAAGACCCGGTGCCAGAAGTCGATCTCCCACGCCTCGTCCCGCACACTGGCCGGGAAGTGCGCCTCGACGATCTGCGAGACCATCTCGTTGACCGGTGAGTACCCGCCGCGCAGCCGCGCCTCGAACTCGTCCCCGGCCTCCTCGGCCGCCGCCAGCGCCGCGCCGCGCGTGTCCTGCCAATCCTGCAGGTCCGTCAGATAGCCCGCTACCAGCGCGTTGTAGGCGGCGTCGTCGGCGTTCTCGGCGACCAGCGTCGGGGTACGCCGGAACGCGGCGGCGAGCTGCACGTCGGCGCCGGGCCCGGCGAGCCAGCTGGCCGCGCCGACGTGGATGCGTACCCGCAGTGCCGGCTGACCGTTGGCGTCGGTGACCACCGGAACGCCGACCACCCGGGCCGCGATGCCCGACGGCGGCCGGCGGGTGAACAGGGTGAGGCTCTGCCGAATGGTCTCGATGTCGCCGTCCCACTCCCAACCGCTGTCGAAGACGACGTCGATGTCGTAATCGGCGCTCATGTCGCCGGTGAAGCCCCACTTGTCGAGGGTGACCACCGGGGAGTAGATGGTGCGGGTCTCCACGGCGGCCGGCACGCCGGGCGCCGGGGGCACCGGCTTGACCGGCATGGCGGGCAGCGCGGCGAGAGCGTTGTCTCTGATCCGCTGGCGCCCGTCGGTGATCTTCTTGGCGAACGCCAGCGCCGGGTCCTTCACCGTCGGCGCCCAGCACACCCGGGCGCCGTACCGTTCGTGGGCCAGCTCCAGCCGTTGCAGCACCTTGAAGTAGTGCAGTGTGATCGGCGTTGCCCGGTTGGGGTTGCGTACGGTCCGCTTCGAGGTCGACTCCATGCCGGTCTCGCTCACCAGCTTGAAGTCGGTCTTGTGCTGCGTGCGGTAGCGGGCGGCGACCTTGGAGGTGGCAGTCTGGCTGTCCTTGACCGCACGGCGGCTGGTCTCCTGGCTGGCCGCCGTCACGCTGCGCGTGTAGCCGATCGTGTGGCTGGCGTTGAAGGTGCCCCAGATGCCGGTCGGGCTGGTGTACTGGCCAGTGTGGCTGGCGTTGAGCCCCCAGGTGTCGGTGAGCGACTTCTGCCGCTCGAAGCCCTCCTGCAGTTCCGTGGTGAGCGCGCTGGTGAGCTCGACGTCGGTCTGCTTCTCCGTTTCGTCCTGCTCCTCCAGGGTCAACTCACGCTTGGTGTAGGTGCGCTGCTCCAGCACCGCCTCCTCGCCGGGCGCGAGCGCCAGCGCGTAGACGTGCTCGCCGAGCGCGAAGCCCACCGGCCGGATCCGGGTCCGGTCGAGGAACGCGATGCCCACGTCGGACTGGAGCAGGCCGGCGACGAACTCCGCCTCCTGGTCACCGAGGAGGCTCTGGCGCCGGGCCGGCGGCTCGCGGTTGGTCATGCCCGAGTCCTGCCCCGGCAGCGCCGCCTCGGCGGCGTCCATGTCGTTGGCCTTCCACAGCCCCGACAGGCCGAGTTCCTTGAGCAGGTGCGGCAGCCGGTCATGGGAGAGCCCGCCGTACCGCATTGCCTCGATCAGCGCCTGCTTGACGTAGAACGGCAGCAGGGGCGTCTCCCCGTCGTCGAAGGTGAGCTGGACCGGCACGAAGTAGTTGGAGTAGACGTAGCGGTCGGAGTGCGCGGTGCTGAACCCCAGCGTCGCCAGGTCCGCGTCGGCGACGACGACTTCACCCATCGGTGCTCCTCTAAAGTGGCAGTTTGAACAGGGTTTGCAGGCCCTGGTAGGTCATCTCGTGCGAGGTGACGAAGAACCCGGGAAACAACTGGCTGAGGGCGGCCTGCCGGACGACCGTCTCCCGCACGGCGTGCGCCGTCAGCTCCTCCAGGCCGGCGACGACCTCAGCCGGCACCCCGCCCTTCCTGGCCCGCTGGTACGCGTCCGCGATCGCCTCCCAGCGACCGTCGAACGCCTCGCCGAGGTCGTCGGCGACAGTGCCCCACGTCTTCTCGAAGCGCTCCAGTTTCGTCGACGCGGTCCAGTCCACGTTGGTCACCCGGGCCGCCTCCGAGTCGACCAACAGCAGGTCGCTGCGGAGCTCACCAACGGTCGTTGACGCCTTCCACCCGAACCGCTCGGCGAGGTGGGAGGCCAACGCCTTCTCCGCGCCGGCCGCGGACGGGCTCCGGGTGAACCCGACGAGGCGCAGCAGCAGGTCCCGGTCCGGGTGGCTGAGCAGCAGTTGGGCGACCGTCTGCCGGAGCACCGCGTCGGAGCCGCGCACTGCCGCAGCCAGCTCCGGGTTGGCCGCGCGGACCGCCTCGACGACCGTGGCGAGCGACTTCTCCGCAAACGCCTGCAACCCCGGTGAGCGAGCGACCAACTGAGCGGTCTCGGCCGCCATCCGCCGGTGTACCTGTTGGCCGAGCCGCCAAGGTTGCGCCTGCCCGGCCTTGCGCAGCGCGCGGAACTCCTCGTACGCGGCGGTCTGCAACGCCCGGTTGAACACGGTGGTCAGGCGCTGCTCGAGCTGGCGGGCGATGGCGGCCCGCACTGCGGCGGCCCGGATGTCACGGGGGGTCTTGGGCGGCTTGAGCTCCCGCAGGTCCTCGACCCGCTTGATGATCTCGTCGAGCGCCTGGCTCAGCTCCGCTCGGCTGGCCGAGCGACCGGCCGACGGCACCGTTTCCGACATGCACGCCATCAGGACCGGCTTGCCGTCGGCGCTGATCAGCGCGCTGAGCTGGGCTCCCGCACCCGCCCCAGCGAACGCCTCGGCGTGCGCAGCCTGGTTGAACACGGTCAGGGTCAGCTCGGCGTCGACCAGCAGCACCCGGCCCCGCCGGTACAACGCTTCGAGCACCTTCGGGGGGAACAGGGTACGCAGCACGGCCAGGCCTACCTGCGGCGTGGCCAGCAGTGCCGCCCGGCCGATCGCGACAAGCAGCGCGGCGATCTGGGTGGTCAGGAGACGAAGCTCGGCGGCGGCCTCCCGGGCACCCACGATCAGCAGCGGCACGTACCGGATCGCGGCGCGCACCGCCACCCCGCCGAGTAGCCGGACCAGTTGGACCAGGCCGGTCAGCAGCTGGAAAAGGTCGCCGGCGACCCGGCCGAGCAGCCGGCCGGCGGCGAACGGGTCGAGTTCCTCCAGGTGCCGCCCGAATTCCGCCACCCAGCCGCGCCACAGCGTCAGCAGCCGCTCGGGCACGGTGCTCGGGTCCAGCGCGGCCACGACGCCGGCCAGCGCCTCGCGGACGACGGTGGCCTGCTCGGCGAGACGTTGCAGACCTGCCCGGGGGTCCACGGTGAGCACGATCAGGGTGGTCAGCTGCTCCTGCTGGAGGCGACCGACCAGTTGCACGAGTTTGCCGAGGTCGACCACCACCGTCGCGAACGACTCCCCGACGCCCACCAGGAAGCCGTCGAGGAACAGCTTCGGATTGATGCCGTTCCAGGCCGCGTAGTGGCGCATCGCGTCGAGCAGCGCGGGGTCGAGGCCGAGCAGGAAGCGTCGGAACGCGCCATCCGTGTCGACGTCGGAGGCCGCCAGGTCGAAGAACGCCTCGGCCAGCCCAAGCCTCGCCAGCATCGCGACCAGGTCCCAGACGTTGTCGGCTGAGATCCGACCGGTCATCGCCTGCAACACCCGGTCGCGGGTCATCGAGCGGGTGGCGTGCGCGTCCATCCAGTACCGTACGGTCAGCGCGACGAACTCCACCCGCGGATCCTGGGTACGTACGCCGTAGACCGCCGCCCGGTTCTCGGCGGACACCCGCGGCACACTGAACCAGTCCCGGATCATGACGGTCTCACCCGTCGGCTGCCCCAACTTCCCCACCTCCTCCGGCGCAGTGCACTGTCCGGGCAAGGAGATTCGGGCGGTAGCGCTGGGTCGAGAACCCGACATCGATCCACTTCGGAGCGCGCTACGGGCTATCCGTGCGGCGATCGATATCGGTCAACGCGGTCGACCCGGTCGGGTCGGGGCGGCTCAGCGGTCGTTGGTCTCGACAGACGGTTGGTGATCGGCCAGAGCACCCACGGCAGCCTCGATGAGCGCTGTCACCTGGTCCATGTCCCGAGCCCGGTGCACGTCCACCTCGGCCGACCACCCGTCGGGCCGGGTGAGCTTCACCGTCACATCGTCGCGGCGGTGCGTCAGCCAGCCGGCGATCGCCTGCACCAGCACCATGGCGGTGCCCGCGTCGCTGGCGGCCACCCGCAGTACGTCAGCGCGGTCGGCCGACGTCCCCTCCGGGGAGGTCGTGGTCACTCCCTCCCGCAACCGATCCTCAGCGCGAAGCCAGGATGCCAGCGAACGCCGCGCATCGGCGGACGGAAGATCCGGATGGACCGAAAGCGTGATCATCTCCGGCACGTCTCCCCCTCCCAGACGACGACAAGCCCACGCCACCATCCTGCCAGTCCGCGTCGGGACCGGCACGCCGAGTAGTCGGCAATATCGATCAACCCTTGACCGTCGTATCGACGGTTCATAGGCTCCGGCCACTGCGAGGTTGTTCCCAAGAGGGGAAACACGACTCATGGCCCCATCGATGCGTCCGTTCCGGATGGTCCCCGCCCGGCGGCTGGCACGTGCCGCCACGATCACGCTCCTGCTCGGTATGGTTCCCCTGTTCGGCGGCACGCCGTCCGCGAGCGCCGCCCAGCCCACCCGGTGCAGCGACGACCCGACCGCACGGCTGAGCACGGTGCCCACTCCGGAGAACGTGCTCGGCTTCCCGCTCGGCGCGGGGCAGGAGCGGGTCGTCACCAACGACGAGGTCCGAACCTACCTCGGGGCCGTCGATCGCGCCTCGAACCGGGTCGTCACCGGCGTGATGACCACCAGTGTGCTCGGCCAGCCGTTGCCGTACGCGGTGGTGTCCAACGAGCGCCACGTGCGCCCCGCCGCGCTACGCGAGATCGCCGACGACGTCCGGGACCTGCGCGACCCGCGCCGGACCAGCGCGCGAACCGCCGCCCGGACGGCGAAGGACAGCCCGGCCATCGTCTGGGTCACCGCGAACGTGCACGGCGGCGAGAAGAGCGGCGCCGACGCGGCGCTCAAGACGCTGTACGAGTTGGCGGCGGGCCTGTCCTGCGCGGTCGCCCAGCGCAACGACAACCTGGTCACCATCATCGTCCCCACCCAGAACCCGGACGGCCGCGACGCGACCCGCCGGCAGAACGAGTTCGGCTTCGATTTGAACCGGGACTGGTTCGCCCGCACCCAGCAGGAGACCGACGGCAAGCTCGAACTGCTGCGCCGCTACCCGCCGCAGGTCTTCATCGACGCGCACGAGATGGGCGGCCGGCAGTACTTCTTCCCACCCAACGCCGACCCGATCCACCACGAGATCGCCGGTGAGGCGGTGGACTGGATCAACCGCATCGGCGAGGCCAACAAGGCCGGCTTCGGCTTCAACGGCGCCTGCGACGACACCGCCTTCACCGAGTGCTACTTCAACTACGACACGTACGACATGTTCTTCATGGGCTACGGCGACACGGTGCCGACCACCGGCTTCGGCGCGGCCGGCATGACGTACGAGAAGGGCAGCGCGTCGGCCGTGGCCGACAGGGTCCAGCAGCAGTTCCACACCCAGTGGTCGACGCTCGGCTGGGCCGCCGCGAACAAACGCGAAGTGCTGGACGGTTACTTCGACATCTGGACCGACGCGCTCGCCCAGGGCCGGGCGGGCACGCTAGAGCCGAACGAGGTGGTGCAGCCCACCAACGAGGTGCAGTTCCCGGTGCCGGACCTCACCATCCGCTCGTACTTCCTGCTGCCCGACCGGCAGCTCGCCGACGTCCGCCAACTCGTCGAGCGGCTGCGCCGGATGGACGTCGAGGTGTACGAGGTGCAGAAGGCGACCCGGGTGCCCACCGCGCGGGTCTTCGGCGGGCGCAGCGCCACCAACGTGACAGTGCCCAAGGGCGCGTACTGGATCCCGATGGACCAGCCGCAGAAACACTGGATCCAGGCCGTCATGGGCGAGGACCCGTACGTCCCGTTCCCGTACTTCTACGACGTGTCGTCCTGGAGCAACCCGCTGCTGATGGGCATCAACACCATCTACACCGGAGACACCGTCCGGCCGAGGGCCGACCTGGTCCGCAAGGTCACCGGCGGTCGCACCGGCGCGGCGTGGCCCTGGGGCTCGTACACGTACCCGCTCGACTCGGCCGCCGCCGCGGAGCTCACCTTCGACCTGCTCGGCCGTGGCGTACCCCTGGTCCGTGACCTCACGACCAGCACTGTCGCCATCCCGGCCGCCAAGCTGAGCCGGACGGTCGACCAGTTGGCCGAATCCCTCGGGGTCACCCTCACCCCGGGCGGCCGGCCGTCCGGCACCCGCCTCGACCTGCCCGACGTGGGGCTGTTCCAGGGCACCGGCATCTCCACCACCTCCGGCTCGCACGGCGAGGCCCGCTACGTGCTCGGCAAGCGGTGGGGGCTCGACCTCACACCGGTCACCACTGCCGACATCAACGACAACACCGAGGCGTTCACCGGGCGCACCGTGCTGCTGGTGCCGGACGGCAGCAGCGCCACCGGCGGTCTCACCGCCGCCGGACAGGCCAACCTGCGCGACTGGATCGGCCAGGGCCACACCTACCTCGGGCTGCGCAACGAGGGCACCCGGGTCGCCCGCGCCGCCGGGCTCACCTCGACCACTGAGAAGACCAAGCCGGCGGACTACCTGGTGATCGGCTCGCACCTGCGCGTCGACGTCGACCGGGACAGCCCGGTGGCGTCGGGTCGCCCGGCGGAGGACTTCGAGTTCAACAACAGCGACCCGATCCTGACCCCGAGCACCACCGGGACGAACGTGCTCACCTACCCGACGGGTGACACCTTCTGGGCCAACGGTTACACCGTCGGGGCAGAGACACTGAAGGGCACTGCGGCCGTCGTCGACGAGCCGACCGGCGCCGGTCGGGCGGTGCTGTTCGCGTTCAATCCGCTCTTCCGCGCGTACAACGAAAATGGTCTGCACCTGGTCGCCAACGCGTTGCTCTACCCGGCGACCGCCGCGTCGGACGCCCGGCGCCCGGCCGGCGTTGACGCGGCGCGCGCCAGCGCCGCCGCCGCGCCGGTGACGCCGGACCTGGGCGGCGGGTGGCGGCCGATCACCATCCAGGTGGCGGCCGGCGATCTAACCCGCACCCGGGCGATCGTCGAACGCTTCACCACCGACGCGCAGGCGTCCGAGAAGAACGGCTCGGCGTACGTCGTGATCCCGAACCCGCAAGGGCTCCAGGTGGACGAACACCCGTTCGCAAGAGATCTGGTACGCGCGCTGAACGCCGCCAAGGTGCCGCTGCGGTCCGTGGTCGGCTGACGCATCCCGCACAGCGAAGCGCCCGTCCCCTCGGCTGGGGCGGGCGCTTCCGTTCGTGCTAGGGCTATGACCGCCGGGGGACTTCGGTGACGAACGCCCGCCAGGCCACCGGCCCGAAGACCAGCGCCGGCCCATCGGGGTCCTTTGAGTCCCGCACGCCCACAATGCCGGGCAGGTTGTCCGCGACCTCGACACAGTCGCCACCGCCGGAACCGCTGCGGGTGGACTTGCGCCACGTAGCGCCGGTCAGGTCCATGACGTCACCACTTCCTTCATCAGATCCAGTGACTGCCGGCGGGGTAACGCCTCGTTGCGAACGGTCTCCCACCTCGACATCAGAGTATCCACATCATCGTCCTGGTCGATGACGACGCCACCGAGCTGGTTCTCCATCTGCCCCACCCACTTGTGGTCGGGCAGCCGGGCCAGGCTGAATGGTCCGGTCAGGCCGACGTGCATGCTGACCTCGTCCGGCAACACGTGAACGCTGACGTTCGGCCGTTCGGCGAGAGTGGTCAACTGCTTGATCTGCCCCGCCATGATGTCGCGGAAGTCCGCGCTGGCGCGGCGGAGCACCGCCTCGGCGATGACAGCGATGAACTGGGGCGCGTTCGCCTTCGTGAGGACCGCCTGCCGGTCGAGTCGGTGGGCGAGCCGCTTCTCGACCTCGTCGTCGCTCAGCGTGTCGTCGCAGCGGATGACGGCGCGGCCGTAGCTCTCCGTCTGAAGCAGGCCCGGAACGAGGCTCGGCTGGAAGCACCTGAGCTGCGTCGCCGTGCGCTCCGCGTCCAACCACGGCAGAAACCACGACGGGGCGCCGAGCTTGCCCACCATGCGCTCGAACAGCCCGCCGTTCTTGAACGCCCGGTCGGCGCCCTTGAGGAAGTCCATCGTCAGCGCCCGCGTCTCGCTCTCCACCGCGCTGACGTGCGAGGCGCTGAAGCCGGCGCCCCGACCGAAGGAATCCTGGGTCATCCCGGAGGCCCCTCGGGCGCGGCGAATTTCGGCGACGATGAACGCGGCGAGGGGGTGCGGTAAGTCGGCCACTCGGTACTCCCCCACAACTACTCACGCCGCTATCCGACGTGGAACGCTTCGCCAGCTCGATCCGATCCGGTGAGCCGCTGCCTGAGCGTAGCGGCCTCATCTGCGGAGTGTCACCGTCGGCGCGCGGCGCGCCAACTGACCGCGCTAGCTGACCGCGTTTTCCCTCGAACCCATGCAGATCTTGGACAGTTTCCGTTACGGCCTAACTATTCAGTCCCATGACATCTGTCAGTGTTGAAGTCTCGATACATGTGTCACTTGGCAGGGGCCTTGGGTGTGCTGGTCCATGGTGCCGGGTATGGCTTCTCGGCGGCGTGTCATGAATCTGCTCGATGCCCAGTTGGCTGCTGGGTGCGGATCAACGCCGCCGAGTTCGCGCGTGAGCATGGGGTTTCGGTCCGTACCGTTTACCGGCATCAGGCACGGATCAGGGATGAGGGCGAGTGGCATGAGCGGTCCCGGCGGCCGCGTAGCAGTCCGCGGACGACGCCACCGGAGTTGGACGCCTGGATCTGCAAGCTGCGCGTCGAACTCGGCGTGGATAACGGGGCTGACTTCATTCGCGACGCGCTGATCGAGGTGCACGCCGCTACCGGTGCGCCGTGGCGGGTGCCGTCGCGATCGACGATCAACCGGGTCCTGGCCCGGCATGACCTGCTCGAACGGAACCCGGCGAAACGGCCGCGCAGCTCGTTTCGGCGGTTCGTCTACGCCCGGCCCCGCGACTGCTACCAAATTGACGCCACGAACGTCCGGCTCGCCGACGGCAGCCTCGCCGCGGTCTTCGACGTCCTGGACGACTGCACCCGAACCCTCGTCGGCTGTCACGCAACGAGCGCGGAGACCGCCGAAGGCGCGGTCACCGCGATCAGGCAGGCATTCGACGAGTACGGCACCCCGGCGATCGTGTTGTCCGACAACGGGACCGCGTTCACCAGCCGATTGACCCGGCCCGGATCGATCTCCACGTTCGTCCAGTGCCTCTTGGACCACAATGTCCGGCCGATCAACTCCAGCCCCTACCATCCGCAGACCTGCGGCAAGGTCGAACGCCACCACCAAACCCTCAAAAATTGGTTGAGCACCCACCCCGCCCCCGCAACCCGCGCGGAACTGCAGAACCTCCTCGACGTCTACCGCCGCTACTACAACACCCAACGACGCCACAGCGCCCTGCCGCGACGCGCCACCCCCGCCCAGGCATGGACACACGCGCCCAGCCTCGGCGGGCCGGCCAGCCTACCGATGCAAACCGACGCCACCCTGCACCGCTGCCTCGTGGGCAGCACCGGCGCCATCACCGTCGCCGGACACCGCACCAGCGTCGGCACCACCCACGCCGGCGCCACCATCACCGCCATCCGCGACCAGAGCCGGATCACCATCTACCACCAAGACGGCCAACCCCTCGGCCACTTCCACCTCACCCCCGACCGGACCTACATCAGCCTCACCCGAGCAGCCTGATCAACAACACCTGACACATCTATCGGGACTTCCCCTTGACACATGACTCGGGACAGCACAGTTACGGCCTAACGGAAACTGTCCAAGATCTGGCGATCAGGCGGGGCTCGACGGCGGAATCCGTCCGGCGCATGCGGTGACGGGCGAGCCGGATTGTCCGTTCGGGACAAACTGGACAATGCCGTTGGCCAGGGCCGACATCGGCGTTGTGCGGAACAGGCCGCATCGGTGGTTCGGCCCGAGCGGACCAAGCCGGCCCAGGGTTTGCGGGCGACGCCGCTGTAGCCGGTGCAGGCGACCTGCGAGTCCTCGGTGGCCGGCGGCTCGGCACCCCTCGGGTCGGCTAGCGGACATCCACCGGGCCGGATCACGACAGCGCTCCCGACACCCGCGGCGCAGGCTGGCCGGGATCGGCGACGGTCGACACCCGGAGGAGGCACGCGGCCCATGGGCGTATCCCGCGCAGGGACGGCGGTGCTGGCCGGTGGTCTCGCCCTACTGCTGATGGTCACCACTGTCGGGTGCAGACGGTCGCGTCCGTCGCCGACGCCGTCCAGCGGCACGGCGACTGTCGGCCTGACCGTCAGCGCCGGCCAACAGTCGTATCGGGTGGGTGAACAGATCAGCCTGCGGCTGAAGCTGGTCAACAACCGCGACGCCGAGTGCCAGCTCAGTCGGGTGCCGGACGGGGCGGTGACGGTCCTGTCGTTGACCCGCGACGGCACGGCGGTGGCGCCAGCGGTCGGCGGCGCCGCCTACTACCGGGACTTCACCACGTACCTGGTCGAGAACCTGGTGCGGGTGCCGCCGCGCGGGTCGGTGGAGCTGACGCTGCGCAGCGACCCGCAGAGCCCGGTCGGCGCGGCGTTGACCACCTCCGCGCCGGACGGACGGGGTGGGGCCGCCGTCACCTGGTGGCCGGTCGACCAGCCGGGGGCGTACCGGCTGGTGCTGGGCTATCTGCGAGCGCCGCTGCGGGGTGTGCCGGCGGATGCCTGCGCCGCGACGGCAGAGCAGGGCACTGTCGCGTTCGAGGTGAGGGGCGGATGACCGGGATGCGCGCGATCCGGACGGGTCTGGTTCTTGCAGGAGCGCTGGTGCTCCTCGCCCCACAGGCGGCGTCCGCCGTGGTCAGCGTCAACAGCGACCTGCAAGCGGAGTACGCGGGCTGCGTCGGACAGATCCGCGGCTCCGGCAACGGCGCCGTGCTCGACGAGCTGGAACGCTCCGGCAAGAAGATCAAGATACGCAGACCCATCCTCGGCTCGGAGAGCAGCACCACGACGTACGTCCCCGGCAGTGACGTGCAGATCAACTGGGTGCCGGAGAACGACGGGCGGGCGCTGCCGGAGGAGGGGGCAGGCTTCACCGAGGACCAGTGCGCCACCTTGATCCACGAGATGAACCACGCCCTCGATGAGGTGAACGACACCGACCGGGGCCAGTTCTGCACGCAGGGCGGTCAACAGGCGAGCACCGTGGACCCCGCCGAGGTGCACGCGGTGTTGGCGGAGAACGCGTACCGCAAGGCCGTGGGGGTGCCGCTGCGCACGACATACAGCGGAATGAAGCTGCCGTCGAACGGCAAGGACTGCGACAAGCCCAAGCCCCGACCACCGGGTGGTGGTGGTTGTTCGATCTCGGTGATCGGCAAGGGTTACCGGTGCGCGAACAGCAACGGCGACCCGCACCTGCTCACCTACGACGGTCTGCGGTACGGCTTCCAGGCCGCCGGGGAGTTCGTGCTGACCCGCTCGACAGCCGACGACTTCGAGGTCCAGGTACGACAGACGATGTTCCCGGCCAGTTCGGTGGTGGCCGTCAACTCGGCCGTCGCCGCTCGGGTGGCCGGTGACCGGGTCGGCGTGTACGTCACACCCGACGGCCCTGCGGTCCGGGTGAACGGCGCCGCCCCGGTGTCCGCGCCAGACGGGGTGAAGCTTCCGCGCGGCGGCACCGTCACCACCTGGGGAGACGGCACGGTGACGGTGGAATGGCCGGACGGCACCCGGCTGACCGCGCAGCCGATCGGCGTGTGGGGGCTGAGCGTGAGCGTCAGCGCGCCCACCGCCCGGGCCGGAACGCTGGAGGGTCTGCTCGGCGACCACGACGGTGACCCCGGCGACGACCTGACCGTGCGCAACGGGAAGCGGGTGCCGCAGCCGCCCACGTTCGAGGCGCTGTACCCCGGCTTCGCCGACAGTTGGCGCGTCGAGGCGCAACGGTCGCTGTTCGACTACGAGCCGGGGCAGAACACCGACACGTTCACCGACCGGCGCTTCCCGGAGCGGCTGCTCACCGTCCGGGACCTGCCCAACCGGGCCACCGCCGAACTCATCTGCCGGCGAGCCGGTGTCACCGATCCGCAGATCTTCGCCGACTGTGTGCTCGACGTCGGTCTCACCGGGCAGGTGGCGTTCGCCGAGGACGCCGCCCGCTCCCAGCGCGACGTGCCCGCTGCCGGTGATGTCGACCTAGCGGTGACCCGGGCCGGCGCCACGGCCGCGATGAAGGTGCCGGGCCGGGCCGGTCAGAAAATCTTCGTGGAGGTGCCCGCCGCCACCGTGCCGGATCGGTGCGGCGTGTTGCTGCTGCTCGACCCGCAGGGCCGTCAGCTGGCTACCGGCTGCGTCATCTCCGGTGTCGGCTTCATCGACACGACCACGTTGACCGCCACCGGCGACCATGAGGTGGTACTCGACCCGTGGGATGCCGACCTCGGTCGGGCGACGGTACGGGTCGTTGCGGTGACCGACGAGGAGAAGACCCTCACGCTGGACGGGCCCGCGGTCCGGGCGACGCTCGCCCAACCGGGCGCGATCAGCCGCCTGTCCTTCGACGGACGCGCCGGCCAGAAGGTCTTCCTCCAGGTCACCGACGCCACGGTGCCGGACCGGTGCAACCTGCTGCGCCTGCGGGACCCGGCCGGCGAACAGGTGACCAGCGGCTGCGTGATCGGCGGCAAGGGCCACGTCGACGGGTTCGTCCTACCGGCCAGCGGCCGGTACGTGCTGGAAGTCGACGGGACCTCCACCGACACCGGCGCGGCGGACGTGCGGCTGCGCGACGCTCACGACGAGCAGGCCGACACGGTGGCGGACGGCCGGGCCGCCACACTGACGGTCAGCCGACCCGGTGCGGTGAGCCGGTTGCGGTTCCCCGCCGACGCCGGTCGTCGCATCACCGTCGAGGTGACCGCCGCCAGCCTGCCGGACCGGTGCGGGATTCTGCTCCTGAATGGCCCGGCCGGCGACACGGTGGGAAGCGGCTGCGTCATCGGCGGGACGGGGCGGTTCGAGACGGGTCCGCTGCCGAAGGGCGGCACGTACACCCTCGTGCTGGACCCGTGGGCGGACGACACCGGCTCGGGCACGGTCACCCTGCGCCAGGGTCGCTGACTGCGGCGGCTGTTGTGGGGGGACGGCCCTTCCCGGATGAGCGTGATGCCTGTGAGTCATCTTGATGACCCACAGGCATCACACACTTCGGGGAGTACGTCAGGGGGCAACCCGAGCCGCTCCGACCATCGACGCCCCTGGCCGATCGGTCAGCCGGTGGCGCAGACGGTGCCGTTGAGCGTGAATGCCGTGGGCAGCACGTTCGGCCCGCCGTACGCGCCGACGAAGCCGGCGCTCACGGTGCCGCCGGCGGCGATCTGCCGGTTGTCGGCGGTGGGCGTGACCCGCACCGCGGTGCCGACCTGCTCCCAGGTGGCGCTCCAACCGCTGCTCACCTGCTGCCAGCCGGTGGGCCAGGTCCAGGTGAGCGTCCAGCCGTTTATCGGGCTGGTCCTGTTGTTGATGATCTCGACGCCACCGATGTAGCCGTTGCCCCAGTCGTTGTTGCTGGTGAAGCGGACGGTGCACGTACTGGCGGCGGGGCTGCCGGTGGCGAAGGTGAGCGGCGGTGAGGCCCAGGAGACCCGTCCGGCGGTGTCGCGGGCCAGCACGTTGACCGTGTACCTGCTGCCCGGCACGAGGTTGTCGACAGTGAACGAGGTGGTCGTCGTCTCGCCGAGCTGCTCGCTGACCGCGCCGTGCTGCCGGTGCACCTCGTACTTCGCGATCGGACTGCCGCCGGGGGTGGCCGCCGGCCAGCTGATCGTCGCGGCGCGGTCGGTGACGCCACTCGCGGTCGGCTGGCCCGGTGCGGTCGGGCGTCCAGCGGTCGCGCCGGCCGGGCGCAGTACGAGCGTGGTCAACGAGTACGCCGGCAACGTCCGGCTGGTCGCCGAGCCGGACTGGCTGGTGGCGATGCCGGTGGCGCCGTTGATGAGGGTGGAGACCGTCGGCGCGCCGGCCGACGGGGCGAACCCGGCGTAGTCGATGGTGACCGGGTGGTCGTTGTCCGGGTCCTTGTTCACCAGCAGCACGGCGAGGTCACCGTTGCTGCGGCGGACCGCGTGGGCGGTGACCAGGGGCTCGTCGGTGCCGGCGCGAACGAACTGGTCGCCGGTCTTCGCGAAGAGCTTCATCATGCTCAGACCGTGGTACGGCGCGAACGGTGTGTTCAGCGGCGGTTGGCACACCGAGCCGTCCTCGGTGCAGGCGCCGCTGGAGAGCATCCCGAAGTCGCCGTAGTCGGTCTGGCCGGCCACCTGCGTCACGGCGCCCATGCCGTTGTGCACGTTCCACCAGTGGGCGGTGAAGACACCGTTCTCCAGCAGTCCGCTGTAGACGTCGGCCAGGAAGAGCGCCGCCGGCTGGGTGTTCCGGCCAGCGTCGACGTTCAGCTCGGTGAAGCTGATACCGATCCGGTCGGCGTCCGCGCCGGCGTACCGGGCGAGTTGCTGCCGCAGCAGGTAGGTGGCGTCGGGAAGGTGGTCGACGCGGGCCAGCGACTCGGCGGCGGTGCCGCCCGGGTACCAGTGCACGTCCACGAAGTCGATTTTCGGACCGGCGATGGAGAGCACTGTCTGGTTCCACGGGCCCGGGTCGCTGCCGGCGGTGATCCCGTCCGGCCAGTTGCCCGGCATGGTCAGCACCGCCCCGACCTTGATGCTCGGGTCGACAGCCTTCATCGCGTCGGCGTACTCGACGACCAGCCTCGCGTACTGTGTCGCGCTCTTGTCGGGGTGGTCGTCCGCCTCCCACGCGGACCCGTAGTGGCCGTTGCCGTAGTTCTCGTTGCCGACGGTCCAGTAGCGCGCGTCGTATCCCTTTGTCACGTTGGCGTACCGCACCCAGTCGGCGGCCTCGGCGGGCGTGCCGGTGCCGTAGTTCGCAATGATCATCGGTTGCGCGCCGACGCGCCGGGCCGCCGCCATGAAGGTGTCGAAGTCGGTTCCCGGCGCGACGTAACCGCCGGGCGCGGTGTGGTCCTTCCAGTGGTAGATGTCGGCGTACGAGCCGCCGGGGTAGCGCATCATCTGCACGCCGGCATCTCTGAGCAGGTCCGATGTCTCGGCGGTGCCGAGGTTCGAGTCCCAGATGGCGTGGTTGACGCCGAGGGCGGTGTCCGGCACGGTCGCCAGACCCGCGCGGGTGTTGACGGTGACGGTGACCGGGTCGGCCGCCGCGCTGGCGGTCGGTGGGTTGACGCCCGCGAGCGCGCTCGCGGCGAGCAGCAGGCCCGCCAGGAGTGTTGCGCGGGTCTTCGGTGTACGCATGGGCGGGGGTTCCTTCGCGCAGATGAGTCGCCCGCCCGGTCAGGGTGCGACGCGGTGACGAGCGAGCCCATGGAGGGATGACTCTCGGTGGTCCATCGCTTGTGTCACCGTCCCCCGGAGATCACATCTGGATCCCGGCTGCCCAGTGGACGGGTGTCAGCCCCGCGCGCGGCTCTTCATCGACGTACCACAATGGCACTGTCGGCTCGACAATCTCAAGGTGCGCGGCACTCGGACCGCAGCGCACGGGATCGACAGACGTCATACGTTACGCCTTGACGAACGGCATGTTATCGCTCACAGTCGATGCGAGGCGACCAGCGTCCGTGGCCGGGTCCCCGACTCACGACAAGAGGAACCGCCGATGAGATCAAGGATCGCACTGCTGGCCGCCGCGCTGGCGACGGCCCTGGCGACGATGACGGCCGTGGTCACTGTCGCCACCCCGGCGTCGGCCGCGACGCTCACCCAGGTGACCAACTTCGGCACCAACCCCACGAACCTCCAGATGCACCTGTACGTGCCGGACCGGGTCGCGGCCCAGCCGGCACTGCTCCTGGCCCTGCACTACTGCACCGGCAGTGGTCCGGCGGTGCACAGCGGCTTCGGGCTCAGCACCCTCGCCGATCGCTACGGCTTCATCGTGATCTACCCGTCGGTGACCCGGAGCAGCAAATGTTGGGACGTCTCGTCGCCGCAGGCCCTGCGCCGCGACGGTGGCAGCGACCCGGTCGGGCTGAAGTCCATGGTCGACCACGTCCGAAGCCGCTACCCGGTCGATGCGACCCGGATCTCCGTGGGCGGGTTCTCCTCCGGCGCCATGATGACCAACGTGATGGTGGGCCTCTACCCGGACCTGTTCAACGCCGGGTTCAGCTCCTCCGGGGTCCCGTTCGGGTGCTTCGCCACCACCAACGGCGCGGAGTGGAACAGCGAGTGCTCCGGCGGACGGATCGTCAGGACCGGGCAGCAGTGGGGCGACCTGGTCCGCAACGCCTACCCCGGCTACTCGGGCAAGCGTCCCCGGTTCCAGATCTGGCACGGCACCACTGACACCACCCTGAGCTACGTCAACTTCGGCGAGCAGATCAAGCAGTGGACCAACGTGCAGGGTGTGTCGCAGATCCCCAGCTTCACCGACTCCCCGCAGACCAGCGCCACCCGTACCCGGTACGGGGGCACCGGCGGCACGGCCCCCGTGGAAGCGATCAGCTTCCAGGGGTACGGCCACTCCATCCCGTTCGACGCCGCGCAGGCCGTCCGGTTCCTCGGCCTCGACACCACGAGCCCGACCACCCCGCCGCCCGGCGGTACGGCGGCACCGCTGCGCAACACCGGCGCCAACCGCTGCCTGGACGTCCCGTCCCGGTCGCAGACCAACGGCACGCAGCTGGCGTTGTGGGACTGCAACGGCGGCACCAACCAGCAGTGGACGTCGACCGCCACGAAACAACTCCAGGTGTACGGCACGAAGTGCCTGGATGCCGAGGGCGCCGGGACCTCACCGGGCACCCGGGTGATCATCTGGGACTGCAATGGCGGCACCAACCAGCAGTGGAACGTCAACACCGACGGCACTGTCACCGGCGTGCAGTCCGGGCTGTGTCTGACGCCCAACGCCGCCGGGACCGCCAACGGCACCCCTGCGGTCCTGTCGAGCTGCAACGGCACGAACAGTCAGCGGTGGACCCGCAGCTGACGCGGTGACCGACGTCGGCGTACCCCGTCGGTTGCTCGTGCGGCGTGTGGCCCGGCTCGGGATCCTTCCGAGCCGGGCCGGGTGGCGTCCCGCTGCTCGGGCCCGGACTCCGAACAGCGGGACGCGACCCGGCGGCCAGGGTCGAAACCGACGGTCGTCATCAGGGCGGCCCGGGTGCGGGCCGCTGCTCAGCGGTGTGCGCTGGGCAGGTGAGCGGACGGGTTGTCGTCGCACGACTGTTCCGGTTGCTGCGGTGCCCTGGAATCCCGGTGGCCGTTCATGCCTCGGCCGCGTGGCGCGCGGGTCGCCCGATGGTGGTCCCGGGCCGTCTCGCGCCGGCCACGTGCCACCCGCCCCACGCCACGATCGTCGTCCGTCACGCCTTGAACCAGTGGCGACAGCTCCGTCACGCGGCCCGAGGTCGTTCGAGCATCGACGACTGTCCGTCACGTTAGCGCTAACAGCGAGCGATTGTCCATAGACAATGTTCTCTGTTTACTGCCGCCGGGTGGTTCGCGTGCACGCCGACGACAGTCGTGAGCGCGGGCGGAATAGCCTTGCGGCATGCGGGGACTATTCGGTGCGGCCAGGCGGTGGTACGGGGAGCACCGGCGGTTGGTCCGCCGGACGGTCCTCGCGCTCACGGTGGGAGCGGTGGCGCTGGCCGGGGGCACTGTGGCCAGCGTGACGTGGATCCGCGACACAGCGGAGGGCCACCTCTACGGCGAGGCCGAGGTGCCGGACGCGCCGGTCGCCCTGGTCCTGGGCACCAAGGTGGACGCCGACGGCACGCCCTCACCCGTCCTCACGGCCCGGCTGGAGATCGCGCGGCGGCTGTTCGACGCCGGCAAGGTGCGGGCGATCCTCGTGTCGGGCGACAACATGAACGCCGACTACAACGAACCCGCCGCCATGCGGAACTGGCTGGTGGAGCGGGGTGTACCAGCGCACAAGGTGGTTCCGGACCACGCCGGTTTCGACACGTACGACTCATGTGCGCGCGCTGAGCGGATCTTCGGGGTGCGGCAAGCCACTGTGGTGACGCAGACCTTCCATCTTCCGCGTGCCGTGGCGCTGTGCCGACGCCTCGGCATCGACGCCAACGGCGTGGGTGACGACAGCGCGAAGCGGTACGCCCAGACGTGGTGGTTCAGTTCGTCCCGGGAGAACGGCGCCTGCCTGAAGGCCGCGCTGGATCTGCTCTCCGGGCGGGATCCGGCGCACCTCGGCCGCCGGGAGACGGGCGTCGACGACGCGTTGCGCGCCGGCTGACTGAGGTCACGACCGTGGTGGTGCGGCGCTGTCGCGGACGATGAGCTCGGTGGCGAGTTCGACCCGAGGGCTCTCGGTCCTCTCGCCGCCGGCGAGGCGCAGCACGGTACGCGCGGCCAGCATGCCCATCTCGGCCAGGGGTTGCCGGACTGTGGTCAGCGGCGGGGAGCACCACCGCACCTCCGGCAGGTCGTCGAAGCCGACCACGCTCACGTCGTCGGGCACCCGCAGGCCCCGTTTGCGGACCGCCTCGTAGACACCGAGCGCCATCTGATCGCTGGAGGCGCAGATGGCGGTGGGCGGGTCGGGCAGGGCCAGCAGCTGCGTACCCGCTGTGAAGCCGGCCTCGTGGTAGAAGTTGCCCGGGCGGATCAGGGCGTCGTCGATGGGGATGCCGGCGGCGCTCAGAGCCGCGCGGTAGCCGTCCATCCGGGCCCGGCTGCACATCAGGTGCGGCGGGCCGGCGATGAAGCCGATGCGGCGGTGGCCGAGGCTGATCAGGTACTGGTTGGCGCTGAGACTGCCCGCCCAGTTGGTGGCGCCGATGGTGGGTGACTCCTGCGGGTCGACCCCGGCCGGGTCGATGATGACGACCGGCAGGTGGAGCCGTCGCAGCTCGGCCTGCAACGGTGGGTTCACCATCGAGGTCACGAAGATGATTCCCTCGGTGGAGCGGGTACGCATGTTGTCGAGCCACTGCTTGGCCGAGGAGATGCGCCAGTGGATGGCCGACACGACGGTGCCGACTCCGCTGGTCTGGCCAACGTCCTCCACCCCACGGATGATCTCCACGGCCCACGGGCTGTCCAGGTCGTTGAAGACCAGGTCGATGAGGGCGGCGTCGGTGCGCCTGGCCGGTGACCGGCGGCGGTAGCCATGCCGGTTGAGCAGGGCCTCGACGCGTTCGCGGGTGTCGGGGGCGACGTCGGAGCGGCCGTTGATGACCCGGGAGACGGTGGGCACGGAGACACCGGCCAACCGCGCGATCATGGCGATGGTGACGTTTCGGCCGTTCTCCGTGCCCACGGTCCCCCCTGTCATCCCTTGACACTGCCGGTCAGACCGCCGATGAGTTGACGTTCGGCAACGGCGTAGAAGCCCAGGGCCGGCACCATGGACAGCACGACGTAGGCGAGCACCCGTGCGGTCTCGGCGGTGTACTGGCCCTGGAACGCCTGGACTCCGACGGGTAGGGTCCACCAGCTCTGGTCGGTGAAGACGACCAGCGGGAGCATGAAGTTGTTCCAACTGGTCACCACCGCCAGCACCGACACGGTGGCCAGGGCGGGACGGGCCATCGGCAGCAGGACCCGCCAGAAGAACCCGAACGAGCCGCAGCCGTCGAGGACGGCGGCCTCCTCGACCTCGGCCGGGATGGTACGGAAGAACTGACGCAGGATGATGATGGTGATCGGCAGCCCGAAAGCGGCCTGGGGCAGGATGACGCCGAGCGGGTTGTCCAGCAGGCCCATGCCGCGCAGCAGGACGAACAGCGGCAGGATGGCCACCGCGAACGGGAACATCAGGCCGATCGCGAACAGGGTCACCAGGAACTCGCGACCCCGGAAGGCGTACCGCGCGAAGACGAACGCGGCCATCGCCGCCGCGGCGACGACGATGAAGGTGCTGCTCACGGCGATGAGAAGGCTGTTGCCGAGCTGCCGCCAGAACACCCCGGACGTCAGGATGTCGGTGTAGTTCGACGGCGTCCAGGGGTCGGGCCACCCCAGCGGGTTGGTGGAGAGCTGACCGTTGTCCTTGAAGCCGCCCAGCACACCGAACCAGACCGGTACGACGATGAGCGCTCCGACGACGACGCAGACGAGGTGCAGCACGAGGCTGCGGGTCCGCTGGGCGCGGTTCACCGTGCCGGTCATCGCTGGCCTCCCTGGTTGGTGATCGCTCCCGCGGTGTCACGACGCAGGACGATGCGCTGGTAGAAGAGGGCGAAGACGAGGCTCAGCAGGAACATGATGATGCTGATGGCGCTGGCGTAGCCGACCTCGAAACGGCGGAAGCCGTACTCGTACATCGTCACGGCCATGGTCTCCGACGAGTGGATCGGGCCGCCCCGGGTGAGCACCCAGACCATGTCGAACAGTTGGATGGTGCCGATGACCGACAGGAAGACGCTGATGCGGATGGTCGGCCCGAGCAGGGGCAGGGTGACGTGCCGGAACGCCTGCCAGGCGGTGGCGCCGTCGGTGACCGCGGCCTCCGACAACTCCTTGGGAATGCCCTGACGCGCGGCCAGGAAGAGCATCATGTAGAGGCCGAAATACTTCCAGGACACCACGAGGAACACGGCGTACAGCACGGTGTCCGGGTCGGCGAAGACCGCGCCGGCGTCGGCGCTCAACCACGTCGCGATCGCGTCGCCCAGGCCCCGGTTGGGTGAGAACACCAGGTCGAACAGGACGGCGGTGGTGACCTCGGAGAGCACGTACGGTGCGAAGAAGATCAGCCGGTAGGCGGCACGACCCCGTAGTGGCTGATTGAGCAGCATGGCCAGGGCCAACGCCGCGGGCAGCTGGACGACCAGGGACAGCAGCACCAGCACCAAGCCACGCCACAGGTCACCACGGAAGGTCGGGTCCTGGAAGGCGCGGGTGTAGTTGTCCAGCCCGACGAAGTTCTCCGGCAGCCCGAAGCCGTTCCACTTGTAGAGGCTGGCGTAGCTGGCCACCAGGATGGGGGCGACGACCAGCAGCAGGAACAGCACCAGGGCTGGTGTGAGGAAGATGGCGAGGACGCCACCGCGGCCCGGCCGGGGCTGGCGGCCACGCTGTCGCGCGGTGCCCGGCCCCGGTGCCGGCGGGTCCGTCGCCGGGTCGCCGCGCCTGGTGTCCGACACGGTCGATGGGCTGGTCATTCCTACTCCACAGGGGGTTCGCCGGCTACGGATGGGTGGGTGGTCACGGTCAGACGGTCTTCGCCACCTGGGTGATGTCCTTGACGATCTGGGCGGGCGACTTGTTGCCGGCGACCAACTCGGCGACGCTGTCGTTGATCTGCGACCCGAGCGCCGGCGCGTACGCCTGGTCGAGGTAGAGCTGGAAGCCGGTGTAGCCGGCGAGCGTCTCCGCGACGAGCTTGCCGTTGGCGTCGGGGATGGCCGTCGCGGCCTCCTTCACGGTCGGTAGCACCGCGCCGGTCTGCGCGGACTTGCGCTGGTTGTCCGCGCTGAGCAGGAACTTCAGGAAGTCCACGGTGGCCGCGGGGGCGTCCTTGCCGATGGCGAAGCCGTTGCCGCCGCCGAACACCTCGGTCGTGGCGCCCTTTCCACCCTCGACGGTGGGGAAGGGGAAGAAGCCGAGCTTGTCGCCGAGGCCCTTCTTGCTGGTGGAGCTGGACGCCTGCACCGCCGGCGCCCACTGCCCCATCAGCTCCATGGCCGCCCCGCCGTTGCCCATGGTGGCGGCCTGCCCGTCGGGCGTGCCGTACGCCGCGCCCAGGAACCCCTTCTGGAACGGCTGCAGGTCGACGAGTTCCTTGAGCCGGTCACCGGCGGCGACGAGGTCAGGGGCGTCGAAGTTCTTGTCGTCGACGGCCTTCTGCAACGCGCCCACCCCACCGATGCGCATCGCGAGGTAGGACCAGTAGAAGTGGGCCGGCCACTTGTCCTTGCCCGCCAGGGCGATCGGGGTGATGCCTGCGGTCTTGAGCTGGCGGACCACGTCGAGCACGCCCGCCCAGGTGGTGGGCGCGGCGGTGATGCCGGCGCGGGCGAAGAGGTCCTTGTTGTACCAGAAACCGACCATGCCGATGTCGAACGGAACGCCGTAGATCTTGCCGTCGATCGTGTACGGCTCCATGGCGGCGGGCAGCAGGCCCCCGATCCACGGCTTCACGTCGTCGGTGATGTCCTTGACCAGGCCCGCGTCCACCTGTTGCTTGAGCACGCCACCACCCCAGGACTGGAAGAGGTCGGGCGGGTCACCGGCCTGGGTGGCGGTGGTGAGCTTGGCCTTGAACGCCTCGTTCTCCAGGGGCTGGATGTCGAGGGTGACGTTCGAGTGCGCGGCCTTGTACTCGTTGGCCAGCGCCGCCCAGACCGGCAGCATCGGCTCGGTGTTCTGGATGTGCCACCAGTTGATGGTCTGTGGGGCGTTCGGGTCGCTGGGCTCGTCGTCGCCGCAGGCGCTCAGCAGGAAGGCACCGGCGCCGGCACCGGCGAGGCCGAGCAGCGTTCGGCGGGAGAGGTGCGTGGTCATGATCGATCCCTTCGGGGACTTCCGGGGTGCTCGGACGCCGGCTGAGCGGGCGGGGGTGGGGATCTACGGATCTCCGAAACTTTCAATGCTTCGCCGGTAATACCGATCGATGGCCGGCACGCTACGAGCTGACGTCGCAACGGTCAAGACCTCTGTCCTATTGCGAAAAGACCGGCTAGCGTAGGCACAACCTTCAATGGCCGGAGACCGCGAGTTTCCGGAAGTTGCAGCCAGCCCGCCCAGAGGAGCGCTCGTGTCGACCGACATCGCTACCGTGGCGACCGCTACCCGGTCGATCCGCAATCCCATCCTTGCCGGGTTCCACCCGGACCCGTCGATCCTGCGCGTCGGCGACGACTACTACCTGGCCACCTCGACCTTCGAGTGGTATCCGGGCGTGCTCGTGCACCACTCGCGTGATCTGGTGAACTGGCGCAGCCTCGGTGGGATCATCACCGACCGGCGCCTGCTCGACCTGCGCGGATGCGGCGACTCCAACGGGGTGTGGGCGCCCGACCTGACGTATCACGACGGTCAGTTCCACCTCGTCTACAGCGACGTGGCCAGCTTCGCCAGCGGCTACTGGGATCCGCAGAACTTCCTGGTCACCGCCGAGGACATCACCGGCCCCTGGTCCGATCCGGTGAAACTGCACGGGCGTGGGTTCGACGCGTCGCTGTTCCACGACGACGACGGCACCACCTGGCTGCTGGGCATGAGCGCGGACTGGCGACCCGGCCGCGACCGCTTCGGCGGTATCGAGATCCAGCAGTACGACAGTGCCGCACGCCGCCTGGTCGGCAGCCCCCGCATCCTGTTCACCGGCTCACCGGTCGGGGTCACCGAGGGCCCGCACCTGTACCGCCACGACGGCTGGTACTGGCTGATCACCGCCGAGGGCGGCACCAGCTGGGAGCACCAGGTCACCGTGGCGCGGTCGCGGGAGCTGTTCGGGCCGTACGAGGTGGACCCGGACGGGCCGCTGCTCACCTCCTTCGGGCGACCCGAACTGCGGTTGCAGAAGGCGGGTCACGGCAGCCTGGTTCGCACGCAGAACGGCGAGTGGTACCTGGCCCACCTGGTGGGCCGCCCGTACTCTCCGCTGGGCAACTGCGTGCTGGGTCGGGAGACCGCGATCCAGCGGGTCGAGTGGCCGTCGGACGGCTGGCCGCGGGTCGCCGGAGGGGTGCCCGCGGACGACGTTGTCGCACCCGACCTGCCCGCGCACCCGTGGCCGGCAGAGCCCGAGACCGACCACTTCGACTCCCCCGAGCTGGGCCGGTGCTGGTCCACGCTGCGTCGGCCGGCCACCCCGGACTGGGTGGACCTGCACACCCGCCCGTCGTACCTGCGGGTCCACGGCGGGCAGTCGCCGGTCGGTCGCCAGGCACCCAGCCTGGTCGGGCGACGCGTCGGCGCGATGGGATGCTCGCTGGAGACAGTGGTGGAGTTCGCACCGGCCGACCACCGTCAGCTCGCCGGGATCACCGCCTACTACAACACCCTCAACTGGCACCACCTCTACCTGACCCGTGCCGACGACGGGCGGACGGTGCTGGAACTGCTCAGCTCCGACAACGGGCGACGCACCGCGTACCCCGATCTGACCGTCGACGTCGGCGGCGTCACCCGGGTCGGCCTGCGGGCCGTCTTCGACGGGCCGGCGGTGCGCTTCGACTACGACCTCGGCGCCGGTTGGCAGGGACTGCCGGTCGAGCTGGACGCGACAATCCTGTCCGACGAACACGCCGCGCTGATCATCGACGGTGAGCCGGCGGCGTGGGGATTCACCGGCGCCTTCCTCGGCCTGTGGGTGCAGGATTTGGGCGGCGACGGCGTGCACGCCGACTTCGACCTGGCCACCTACCGGGAGCAGTGACCACGCGGACGGCACTCGGCGGGTGCCGTCCGCGTTCCCACTCGTCCTACCTGACCTGGGCGGCGACGGCGCGCAGCTGACCGAGGGTGGTGCGGAAACCGTGGCCGGACGCGGCCGGGTCCTCGGCGAGCAGGCCGCTGACCGCCATGGTCTGCGAGCGGGTCGTGGCGGCGGTCTCCGCGCCGGATCCGCTCAGGTCGAACACGCCGAAGTCGCCGCTGAGCGTCCGGAACGTCGGGGCCGCCGGGTCCTGGGCGAGGTAGAGGACCACGACCTGGCCGGCCTCGAGCGTCGACATGTGTGCCATGTCCGGCACACCGGCGGGCAGCGGGGCGAGCGTGATCCGCGTCCCGGCCCGTACGCTCGACCCGCTCGTCGCGCGCAGCACCTCGTCGACCCGGAATCCGGCCGCCTCGACCTCACCGCGTACCACCAGGTCCGCGGTTTCGCTGAGCTGCCGCACTGTGCCGTACCCGCGCAGCTTGCCCTTGATCGGCGGGGGCGCGACGTCGGTCGGTGTGGCCGCGCTGGTCGGGGCGGTGCTGGTCGGGGCGGGCGCGGCCGCCGGATCTGCGCCGCCGCTGCCGCAGGCGGACAACGCCGCGGCGGCGAGCACAGCGGCGGCCGTGGCCCACAGAGCCCGGGTACGGCGACTGTCGACTGCCATGGAACGCTCCTCGCGTCTCGGTGCCGTCCCGGGTCGTCTCGCTCGGAACGCGGCACTTCTTACGCCCTCTATCTGTGCGTCCCGGGCACCGAGTTCCATCTTTTTTTCTCGGCCTCAGTTGTTTCGGGCTCGGCTCTTGCGGGCTCAGCTCGGCGCTTGCGGGCTCAGCGCCGCTCGCGGGCGAGCTGACGGAGCTCGGCCACCGTGGTGACGAACGCGCGGCCCGCCCCGGCGGCGTCCTCGGTGCGCAGACCGGTCACCGACATCCCCGGTGACCGGCTGGTGGCCGTCTCCCCAGCGAGGTCGAAGATCCCGAATTCGCCGCCGAGCGGACGGTAGAGACGCGCACCCGGGTCCGCGAGGCCCAGGTACAGGACGGTCGGCCGGCCGGTCGTTCCGAACAACTCCGCCGCAACCGAGATCTCGGTGGGCACCGAGGCGTCCGGGGCGCGGTAGAGCACCTCCGCCACCCGGTAGACCGCCCGCCCGTCCGTCACCGACGTCACCTCGCCACGGACCACCAGCTCAGCCGCGTCGGTGAGTTGACGCACCGTGCCGTACCCACGATTCTTGGCGGCCGTGCCCGGCGGTGCCTGCCGAGCGGTCGGGCGGCTCGCCTCGGGGGACGGGAGCGCCGCCGGGGGCGCGTCGCCGGACCGTACCGCGAGTCCTCCGCCCGCCGCGACCACTACCAAAGCGGCCGCCGCGAGCGCGGGCCGCAGCGGCACAAAAGCCCTTCTTCGGGTACGCGGCCGCTGCGCGATCGCCGTCAGCAGGCGCGTGCGGTGCAGCTCGTGCCGGCCCGCCGGCAGGTCGTGGTCACCGGGATGGGGGGCGATCTGCGCCCACTCAGCCGGGTCCGGCGCGCTCACTGGCTGCCCTCCCGCACGAGCGAGGCGTCCACGACCGCAGGCCGGGCGGCGCGCGGTGGGGCGTCGACGAGGGTACGGAGCCGGGCGCGGGCCCGCGACAGCCGGGACCGCACCGTGCCGACCGGGACGCCCAGCGCCTCCGCCGCGGACTCGTAGTCGAGGCCCTCCCACAGGCACAGTGTCAGCACCTCGCGCTCGGGTCGTCGCAGCCGGGCCAGGGCGTCGATCGCGGCGGCGATACGTCGGCTGTCGTCGAGTCGACCGGCGACCTCGTCGGCGTGGTCGGGCACTGTGACGTCGGAGGCGAGCAGCGCGGCGGCCATCCGACGGTAGCGGCGGTTGCTGCGGATGTGGTTGCGGGCCTCGTTGGTGGCGATGCCGAGCAGCCAGGGACGCAGCGACCCGCCCTCCTCGGTGACCCGCTCCCGGGAACGCCAGGCTTGCAGGTACGTGGCGGCCATGACGTCCTCCGCCGTGGCCCAGTCGGCGGTCAGCCGGAACGCGTGGTTGTACACCGAGCGCGCGTACTGGTCGAACAGCTCGGCGAACGCGCCGGGGTCACCGGCTCGCACCCGAGCGCGCAGACTCGACTCCATGACCATCTTCTGTCCGTCGGACGGTGCTGGTTCCGACGGACCGGCCCGTTGATCAGTTACGGCCCGACGATAGCCACCGGCAGGTACGTCCCGCCAACGACGGGATGAACAGGTGCCGTCACGCCTCGCGGTCGCCGATTGACGAGGAATCGACGTACTGGTATCTGTTAATACAGTTTCCTGATGCTTGGCCCCGGCGCGGCAGTTCGGCCCCGACGGGCACCGCGAACCGACCGGCCGGCGGCACGCCGCCCCTTCCCCGAGGAACACCATGGTTCACAAGAGAACAGCCGCCTACGTCGTGGGCACCCTGCTGGTCGGCGTCGCCGCAGTCGGCTACGGCCTGCCCTCGGCGAGCGCCGCGACCGCCGGCCCGATCACCGGCCTCGGCGGCAAGTGCGTCGACGTGGCAGGCGCCAGCTCGGCCAACGGCACGCCCGTCCAGCTCTACGACTGCAACGGCAGCGCGGCCCAGACGTGGACCGTCGGCAACACCGACAACTCCATCCGGGCACTCGGCAAGTGCCTCGACGTCACCGCCGCGTCGACCGCCAACGGCGCCAAGGTGCAGCTGTACGACTGCAACAACACCGGCGCGCAGAAGTGGACCGCCAGCAACGGCGCGCTCGTCAACTCCGGCTCCGGCAAGTGCCTCGACGTCACCGACCGGAGCACCGCGAACGGCGCCCGGTTGCAGATCTGGACCTGCGGCGGCACCACGAACCAGCTGTGGACCCTGCCGGGCGGCGGCAGCACCCCCACCCCCACACCCACCACCCCGAGCGGGACCAACCTCGACGACCCGGCGAAGAAGAACGTCGCCATGCAACTCGTCTCGGCCGCGGAGAACTCCTCGCTCGACTGGCGCGCGCAGTTCTCCTACATCGAGGACATCGGCGACGGGCGCGGCTACACCGCCGGCATCATCGGCTTCTGCTCCGGCACCGGCGACATGCTCGAACTGGTCGAGGCGTACACCCGCACCAAGCCCGGCAACGTGCTCGCCGGCTACCTGCCGGCGCTGCGTAACGTCAACGGCACCTCGTCGCACGCAGGCCTCGACCCCAACTTCCCGCGCGACTGGCGGACCGCGGCCACCGACTCGGTGTTCCAGGCCGCCCAGGAGGCCGAACGCGACCGGGTCTACTTCAACCCGTCGGTACGCGACGGCAAGAACGACCAGGTCCGGGCCCTCGGTCAGTTCGCCTACTACGACGCGGCGGTCATGCACGGGTACGAAGGCATGCGCCAGATCCGCAACCGCGCCCTGAACCGGGCCAAGCCACCGGCCCAGGGCGGCGACGAGCGGACCTGGCTCAACGCGTTCCTCGACGAGCGGGTCATCGAGATGAAGAAGGAGGAGGCCCACTCGGACACCTCACGCGTCGACACCGCCCAGCGGGTGTTCCTCAACAACGGCAACTTCAACCTGAACACACCGCTGGTGTTCGCCGTCTACGGCGACCAGTTCCGCATCGGCTAGGGCCTGTTTCATAAGGGCGGTCGAGCCGAGGCGGAGTCCGGGCGGCGATCCGGCAAGGCGCGGTTTCGTCCGGATACCGGTGTCGTATCCGGACGAAACCGCAACGCCGCCGGTCGTCGTCCGGGCCCGCCGCAGGCCGGCCAGTTCTTATGAAACAGGCCCTAGGTCGCTGGATGGTGGCGGGGTCGTCGTTCGTTCGCCGACGACCTCGCCGCCTGGCCCTCTCGGCTGCCTGAACCACTTACCTGCCAAGGCTCTTCTCACGATCGGCGTGCCCACACCGCCGGCACGCGTGGAACTGGCAGGCTCAGTCTCCGTGTTCGACGGCAAGGATTGGTTCGCCTGGCACAGCCCGTACGCCGATGACGACTCGCCGCTGGCACGCTGGCTACGGCTGGTTCAGCAGCACATCGCCGCCTGGTTCGATGAGCGACCGGGCAAGCCTGTGTCGGTGGTCAGCATGTGTGCCGGCCAAGGTCACGACGTTCTGGACGTGCTGGCCTCGCGCCCCGACGCCACACGGGCCGATGTCACCCTGATCGAGTCTGACCCGCGCAACGTCGCCGCAGCCCGAGCCAAAGCAGTCACCGAGAACCTCGAAACCGTGACCGTCATGCAGGCCGACGCGGGTGACCTCGCCTCCTACCGACAGGCGGTGCCTGCCGACCTCGTCATCATGGCGGGAGTCCTGGGCAACATCAGCGCCGCCGACGCCCACGCCACCATCAACGCACTGCCGCAGCTCTGCGCCGCTGACGCCACGGTGATCTGGACGAGGACCCGACGCGCGCCTGACCGCACACCAAGGATCCGAACGTGGTTGACCGACGCCGGGTTTGCCGAACGGGTCTTCCACGCCCCCGACGGCGTGCTGTTTTCCGTCGGCGTTCACCGCTTCGCCGGCACCCCGCAGCCGCTGGCCACCAACGGCGAGATCTTCACGTTCATCGCGTGACACCGGGCGGACCGTTTTTGCGGCAGGATCCTCCGGGTGAACCGGCCCCTGCTCCTGCTCGACATCGACGGCGTTCTCAGTCCCTACGGGACTCCTCAACCACCCGCCGGTTACACCGAGCACCACCTGTTCCCCGGCGAGGAGCCCGTCCGCGTCAACCCCACCCACGGCACCTGGATCACCGAGGCGAGCGCCATCCTGGACATCGCCTGGGCCACGAGCTGGAACGACGAGGCCAACCAACTCCTCGCCCCGCTTCTGCGCATCGCTCCCCTGCCCGTGATCACCATGCCACCCGCGCCGTTCCACCCGAGCGACAAGATTCCCGTCATCGCCGCCTACGCCCAGCAACGGCCAACGGCATGGATCGACGACCTCCACACGCCGCAAGCCCACATCTGGGCCGCAGCACGCAGCAGCCCCACCCTGTTGATCACCGCCGACCCGTCGGTCGGTCTGACCCGTAGCTCCATCGATCACGTCATGGCCTGGGCCAAGGCTCTTCAGCAGCCCGTCGGCGAATAGCTAGCGACGCCCCAGCCCTCGCTCATGCCAGGGCACCAGCCGGCGCTGTCGACACCAGCTCTCGGCATCGCCGGGCAGCAGGCCCATCCTGGCCTGGGAGGAGTTCGGCACCGACGAACCCTCCGGCGAGTGGCCAAGCGAATCGATCATGGTGACTGGAACTGTCGTACACCTGTTCTAGTGTCGGGGCATGCTCGAGGAGTTGGCGCTGGCAGACGACGCGGTCGCCGCGTGTGTCGATGCTGCTGCCTGGGCCCTCCCGGAACAGGACCTGATCGCCGCACTCGACGCCGCGCACCGCTTGGAGCAACGGCTCGCCGCCGTCAAACTCGCTCTGGTCCGCGAGGTCGACGGCCGCGGCACGCCCCGCACGCAGGGAGCCTCCTGCACCGCGGTCTGGCTCCGCGAACGCCTGCGGCTCACCGTCCCGGCCGCCCGCCGCCTGATCGACCTCGCCACCGCCCTGGACACCGGCAACTCCGGCATCCGACAAGCGTTGGCTGATGGCACCATCAGCCTGGACCAGGCCCGGGTCATCGCCGACACCGTCGACACTGTCCAGGCCACCGCTGGCACCGAGACCGCCGACAAGGCGGTCGGTGTGCTCGTCGGCTGGGCCGCACAGTTCGACCCCACCCACCTCCGCAAACTCGGCACCCGCATCCTCGACCACGTCGCCCCCGACATCGCCGACGCCGCCGCCCGAGCCGCCCTCGACGCCGAAGCACGCCGCGCCACCCACGACCGCCACCTCACCCTGTCCGAGCAGACCGACGGCCGACTGCGGCTCACCGGCACCCTCGATGCCGAAACCGCCGGCCTGCTCCGCGCCGCCATCGACCCACTGAGCGCACCGTCCGGCCCCGACGACACGCGCTCCCCCGGGCAACGCCGCCACGACGCCCTCGCCGACATCTGCCGACTCACCCTGCGCACCGGTCAGTTGCCCTACAGCGGTGGCGATTCCGCGCAGATCGTCGTCACCACCAGCTACGACGGGCTGACCCGGCAGCTGTCCACCGGCGCGCTCGACATCGGCCTAGAGCTCACCCCGGACACGGTGCGTCGACTCGCCTGCGACGCCACCATCCTGCCCGCCGTCCTCGGCGGCACCGGCCAGGTCCTCGACGTCGGTCGACAACGCCGCCTCATCACCGGGCCGCTGCGCCGCGCCCTGGTGCTTCGCGACCGCGGCTGCGCGTTCCCCGGCTGCGACCGCCCACCGCGCTGGTGCGACGCCCACCACATCCACCACTGGGCCGACGGCGGCACCACCAGCCTGACAAACGCCGTACTGCTCTGTGGCCACCACCATCGGCACGTCCACCAGACCGACTGGGTCGTCCGGCTCGGCGACGACGGACATCCGGAGTTCATTCCACCCGCCTGGCTCGACCCCGAACAGCTCCCCCGCCGCAACCACTACCACCGACGAACATAGGAGCAGCCAGCAGCCAGTCCGTCGGAGACATCGCCGCTGGGCAGTGGCGCTGTCGCGATTCCGGGAGATCGCGGTGAAGCCGGCTGGAGATCTGGCGACCCTATTGCCTCAGGAAGGTGGCCACCGCCCGACGGAAGTCGTGCGGATTCTCGACCCACGGAAGGTGGCCGGCCCCGGTGAGGCTCACCCGCTGGCTGGTGGCCAACGCGCGGTGCAGCGAGTCGACGGCCCAGCGGGGCCGGATGTCCTCGGTGCCGTCGATGATCAGCACGGGCAGGTCGAGCGCTCGGCACTGCGTGGCCATGTCGGATCTGCTGAGCTCTTGCTTGACCTCGGCGTTGACGGCCTGGCTGCAGTCGTGGTTGATGCCCAGCCACGGCGTGGCCATGCGATCGGCGTGATGCAGTGCCGCACCGTGGTCGGCGAAGTCGGCCGACCACTGCAGCACCGCCCATTCACGTTCCTCTGCTGGGGTGCGGTCGCGCGCGCTGAGGGCCTCCCATCGGTCCAGATGAGGCCCGAGCCGCAGCCTCAGATTCCGCTTGTAGTGCGGGTGCCAGCCGCGATCGGGATCAATGCCGGTCCCGGACACGTAGATCAGATGGCTGACCCGTTCGGGGTGTTCGATGGCGTACCGCAATGCCAGGTGTGCACCCCACGAATGGCCCAACAGGGCCGTCCGTGGCCCGGCCAACTGGTCCCGTACCGCGTCGAGATCGGCCACGAAGCGGGCGATGCCGTACGGTCCGCGCCGCTGCGAGCGCCCACAACCGCGCTGATCCCACCGGATGGTGCGGGCATGCTGCTCGAGCAGCCGGGTTACCGGGGCGAGATAGTCCCAGAGACCCGGACCTCCGTGACAGAGCACCAGAGGCGGCCCGGCGCCGGCCTGTTCCGCCCACAGGCGGCAGTCGTCGTCGCGCACGCGCAAGTCCACATCGCCAGTATCGCGTGGCGACTTGACCTCAAGCTCGGGTTAGGTCCTAGCCTCCGGTATCGGAGGTTACGCATGAGCATGGAAGTTACGGCGTGGATGTCCTTGCACCACGCGATGAACGCGCAGGATGAGCGACCGCTGTCCCGCGCCACCTTGAAGCGGATCGCGCAGTTCGCACGGCCACACCGCGCCCTGATCGTCAGGTTCCTGTTGTTGAGTGTGGTGACGGCGGTTCTCACTGTGGCGGCGCCCGTTCTCGCCGGTCGGGTGGTCGACGCGATCGTCGACGGCGCCGACAGCGGCGTGGTGATCCGGTTGGCCGTACTGATCGCCGTGATCGCCCTCGCCGAGGCCGGGCTGGGGCTGGTCACGCGGTTCCTCTCCGCCAGCATCGGTGAGGGGCTGATCGTCCAACTGCGGACGGCTGTCTTCGACCACGTCCAGCGCATGCCGGTGGCGTTCTTCACGCGTACCCGCACGGGTGCGCTGGTCAGCCGCCTGAACAACGACGTGATCGGTGCGCAGCGGGCCTTCAGCGACACCCTGTCGAGTGTGGTCGGCAACGCCGTCACGCTCATGCTGACGTTGGCCGTGATGCTCACCTTCTCCTGGCAGATCACGCTGCTGGCGCTCGTCCTGCTGCCCATCTTCGTTCTCCCGGCCCGCCGGATGGGTTCGAGGCTCGCTCAGCTGCAGCGGGAAGCGGCCGAGCACAACGCGGCCATGAGCACTCGGATGACGGAACGGTTCTCCGCACCCGGCGCCACGCTGGTCAAGCTGTACGGGCGGCCGGCCGAGGAGTCCGCCGAGTTCGCGGCGCGGGCACGTCGGGTCCGGGACATCGGCATCCGTGCGGCGATGCTGCAGTGGGTCTTCATCACCGCGCTCACGGTCGTCGGCTCGCTGGCGCTGGCCCTGGTCTACGGGCTCGGTGGTCTCTACGCCCTACGGGGCAGCCTCGACGCCGGGACGGTGGTCGCCCTCGCGCTGCTCCTGTCGCGTCTCTACGCACCGTTGACCTCGTTGGCCAGTGCTCGGGTCGAGGTGATGAGCGCACTGGTGAGCTTCGAGCGGGTGTTCGAGGTCCTCGACCTCAAGCCGCTGATCCTCGACAAGCCGGACGCTCGCCCTCTTCCGGAAGGGCCGGTCGCTGTCGAGTTCTCGGGGGTCCGGTTCGGCTACCCCTCGGCGGACAAGGTGTCGCTCGCGTCCCTGGAGGACGTGGCGAAGCTCGATACGCGCGGCGGCGAGGAGGTGCTGCACGGGGTGTCGTTCCGCGCCGAAGCGGGGCAGATGGTGGCGCTCGTCGGCTCCTCCGGTGCGGGCAAGTCGACGATCGCGCAGCTCGTGCCTCGCTTGTACGACGTCGAGGACGGCGCGGTGAAGCTCGCCGACGTCGACGTACGTGAGCTGTCCGCCGAGTCGATCCGGACCGCGTTGGGTGTGGTGACCCAGGACGGGCACCTGTTCCACGAGAGCATCCGCGCCAACCTGGCGTTCGCCCAGCCCGACGCGACCGAGGACGAGATGTGGGAGGTGCTCCAGCGGGCCCGACTCGACGACCTGATCCGCAGCCTTCCCGATGGGCTGGACACCGTCGTCGGCGAGCGCGGATACCGCCTGTCCGGTGGGGAACGGCAACGGCTCACCATCGCGCGACTGCTGCTGGCCCGTCCGCGCGTGGTCATCCTCGACGAAGCCACCGCGCATCTCGACTCCACCTCGGAGGCGGCGGTGCAGGACGCCCTCGCCGAGGCGTTGACCGGCCGGACGAGCGTGGTCATCGCGCACCGGCTCTCCACCATCCGGGCGGCCGACCAGATCCTCGTCGTGGAGGCCGGGCGCATCGTCGAACGCGGGCGACACAATGACCTGCTCGCGGCGGGCGGCCGCTACCACGAGTTGTACCGCACCCAGTTCGCCCAGGAGAAGCCGACGGTCCAGGAGCAACGCGTCGCCATATAACGCACGCGGTGGTCGGTCCGCCCAGGAAGGACGGTCCGACCACCGCGTCACAACGCGCCGCCGCCCACCCCCGTGGAAGCACCGGGGTGGGCAGCGACGGCGGTCAGTCGTTGTCGTCGTCGTCCTTGTCGTCCTTGTCGTCGTTGTCGTTGTCGTTGTCGTTGTCGTCAGAGTCGTCGTCATCATCGTCGTCGACCGGCTCCTGCTCGGCCTTGACCACGGAGCCGTTGTCCCGGTCGACGTCCACCTCGTGCTCGGTGTCGCCCGCGACGATCTCGACGCTCCACACCGGTCGGCCGTTTTCCTGCTCGGCTTCGACCTCGACGATCTGACCACCACCGGCCTTGGCGAGCGCGATCTCACCGGCGCGCTTCTCGTCGACCGCGCTGCCCGCTGGCGAGGTGCCCGCCGACGGCGTACCCGATGGGGTGCCTGCCGACGGCGTGCCGCTGCCGCCCGGCGCGGCGCTGGTGGCGCTGCCGTCCGGCGCGTCCGTGGCCGTCGGGGCGACGGTCGCCGCGGCGAGTGCCGTGCCGCCGGTCCGCGAGTCGTTCGCGGCGTCGACGCCCAGCGCGACCCCGGCCACCGCCAGCACCGCCGAACCGCCGACCGTCGCCAGAAGCAGATTGGTGCGCTTCATCGTGGTGTCTACCTTTCCTCGGATGTCAACTCCTTGGTTGTCGGCTCCGAGGATCCGCTGAACTGGGATAGCACCGCGCTGTCCGAACGCTAAGGCCGGGTTAAGCCGGCGGTGGTGTCGACCCTGCGGCCGGGCCCTCGGCCTGGGCTGGTCAGAGCGCCATCTTCATGAAGACGTCGGCGCGGGCGTACGGCGGCAGCGGGATCTGATCCGGACTCACGTGCTGGAAACCGGTGGTCTCGTAGAGGTGCACCGCGTTCGCGAGCCTGGTGTTGCTGCCCAGGAACAGGGTGGTCGCGCCGAGCTCGCGGGCGCGCGCGATCGCCGCCTCGATGAGCTGGCGGCCGATGCCCCGGCCGCGCACCGTCGGGAGCACCGTCATCTTCGACAGTTCGAAGACGTCGTCCGAGCTGCGGACCAGGGCGACACAGCCGATGATCTCCTCGCCGTCGCGGACGATCAGCACGTCGCCACCCGGGCCGACGATGGCGGTGAACGGGTCGTTGAGCGTCTTGCGGTCCGACTCCTCGATGGTGAAGAAGTGGGAGATCCATTCTTCGTTCAGCGTCCGGAAGGCCTCGGCCTCCGCAGTGGTCGTCATGGACGTGATGGTCAGCGTGCTCGGCTTCATGGTTGGATTCTCCGACCATCGCCATTCGAACGTCCAATATCTTGTTCGGGGCCATCCGTATCCTAGAGATATGGAACCCGAGTTGCGCCACCTGCGCTACTTCGTCGCGGTCGCCGAGGAGCTCCATTTCGGCCGGGCCGCGGTGCGGCTGCGGATGGCCCAGCCGCCGCTGTCACAGCAGATCCGCCAGCTCGAGGCGATGATCGGCACGCCGCTGTTCGTTCGTACCTCCCGGTCGGTGGCGCTGACGCCCGCGGGCGAGGCGTATCTGGACCGGTGCCGGCGGGTGCTGGCCACCGTGGCCGACGACGTGCACGAGGCGGGTCGGATCGGGCGCGGGGAGCAGGGGCGCTTCGACATCGGTTTCGTCAGTTCGGCGATTCAACTCGGGCTGGCTGGGCCGATCCGTCGATTCCGCGAGCGCCATCCGGCCGTCCACCTACGCCTGCACGAGGCGTACACGGCGCACATCGTCGACCGGTTGTTGAACGGCGAGGTCGATCTCGGCGTGGTTCGGGACGCGGACGACCGCGACGACCTGGTCGGCACCACGTTCGCCACCGAGTCCTTCGTCGCCGTCCTGCCGGCCGATCATCCGCACGCCGGAGACCTCGCGATCGACGCTGCGGTGCTGCGCGACGACCCGTTCGTCTTCTTCCCCCGGTGGCCGGCGAGCGGGCCTACCAGCGCAATCTTCGGCCGTGCCTGGAAGCCGGCTACACACCGAACATCGTCCAGGACGCCACCAGTTGGGCCACAGTGGCGCATCTGGTCGCGGCCGGCCTCGGGGTGACGATCGCCCCGGCGAGCATCTCCGCCGTGGTGCCCGCTTCGGTGGGAGTGCTGCCGTTGACCGGCACCGAGGCCACCACCGAGGTGCAGATCCTGCGCCGCCGACAGGACGACCGGATCACCTCGACGGGCTTCGAGGCCGCGGGGCAGGCTTCCTGAGCTGCCCGCTGCGCCACCTGCCGTACCGGCTGGGTCAGCCGCGCCGGTTGAGTTCGGCTTCCAGCCGCTGGACGAGCGTCTTGCGGTCCTTGCTGGCGCGCTCGTTCCGCAACGCGGTCTTGAGCTGTCGCGTGTCGAGGCCACGGACCAGCTTGGCCGCCTCCGCGACCGACATCTCCGACATCCGTCCGGCGGTGGTGGCGTCCCGACGCGCGCGTTTGGCCGGCCCGGTGTTGGCGACGTACTGCTTGCCGGAGCGGGACGCTTCGCGCTTCTTCGTGTCGGTCGCGCGCTTCTGGTTCTCCGACATCTCCTCCCAGGCCTTCTTGGGCAGGTAGCGACTCGTCGTGCCGCCCTTGCGCGCCCGGGTGTCACCCTCTTTCGTCTGCCATTTCTCGTTGCCCCAGCGCTGGAGAGACTTCTGCCGCTCGTCCCTTTCGCCCAGGAATCCGCCGCCGCGCTTCTTGTACTCCTGAGTGACCAGCTGCGACTTGCGTGCCGACCACTGTCCCGGTCGGCCGCCCTTGTCGGAGGCCTTGACCTCTTCCTTGATCTGCTCTCTGAGCTCGGGTTTCGTGTACCGCGCCATGACTGGCAGCTACCCGGCGCCGCAGCGCCTATGCGTCCGGCGGCGACGCCGGAGGCCCGAGCCGGAGGAGCACCTGCGCGCCGCCGCCCGGGCCGGCCCGCAACTCCAGTCGACCGCCGGCGGCCTGCGCGGCACGTCGGGCGATGTCCAGGCCGAGGCCGGTGGACCCGGCCGCGCTGGCTCCCCGCCGGATCGCCCCGGTGGGCATGCCCGGGCCCTCGTCGGCGACAGTGAGGACCACCTCGCCCACCTCCCGGGCCAGCCGGACGGCGAACGGCGTCCCGTCGGGGGTGTGCGCGAAGACGTTGCCGAGCAGGGCGTCCACCGCCGCCGTCAGGTTGTCGGCGGCCACGCCGACGGGAAGGGGGCCGGGCGTCAGATCGAGGGTGACGGCCCGGCCGGTGTCCTCGGCCAGCACCGACCAGAACGCGACCCGGTCGGCGACGATCGCCGCCGCGTCCGAGACGGCCGGCTGCGCCGGTGCGTGCCGCCACCGGGCCTGGCGGATCAGCCCGGTGACCGCGCGTTCGAGCCCGTCGGCGGCGGCGGTGATCCGGGCGGCGTCGTCCGGGTCCCGCAACGACTCCGCCTCCAGCCGCAACGCCGTCAGCGGCGTACGCAGCTGGTGCGACAGGTCGGCGACCTGTTCGCGCTCCTGCACCAGGAGCACCTGGATCCGGGTGGCGAGATGGTTGAGCGCGCCGGCCACCTCCCGCAGTTCGGGTGGGCCGGCCGGCGTGACCCGGGCGTCCAGCTCGGCGTTGGCCAGCCGGTGTGAGACGGCCGAGAGGTCGCTGATGGGCCGGACCAGGGTGCGCGCCAGCCGGTCGGCGACCAGCAGCCCGATCAGCACGAGGATCACGCCGAGCAGGGCCAGCACCAGCCAGGCACGGGTGACCCCGGCGGTCAGCTCGCGCTGCGGCACCGCGATCCGGATCACCCCGGTGCCGTCCGCCCGACCCTGCACGGCGATCACCACCTCCCGGCCGGCCGCCGACTCCCCGGTGAGGCTCTGTCCGCGCGCGGCGAGGGCAACCGCGGGCGTACGCGGTGTCTGGGCGCCGAGCACCGTGCCGTCCGGCAGGAAGACGCTCACCGGCCGCCCGGACTCCGCGGCGAGTTGCTCGACGGTGAGCCGGATGGTCGCCGCATCGGCGGTGCCGACCACCGGCACCAGGCTCTGCGCGTCGGCGGTGGCCCGGACGGTGGCCCGGTCCTCGGCGACGGTGCGCACCAGCAGCGCCAACGGCACCAGGAACGCGATGAGGGTGAGGACGCTGACCGCGGCGACCAGCAGCGCGAGACGCGCCCTCACGGCTGCGCCGCCGGGGCTTCGAGACGCACCCCGACACCCCGCACGGTGTGCAGATAGCGGGGCTGTTGGGCGTTCTCCCCCAACTTGCGACGCAACCAGGACAGGTGCACGTCGACGGTCTTGTCGGCACCGCCGTACGGGATCTGCCACACCTCCGTGAGCAGCTCACGTTTGGTGACCACCTGGCCGGGTCGGCCGGCGAGGTGGTGCAGCAGATCGAACTCGCGGGGCGTCAACTCGACCGCGGCACCGTCGAGGGTGACCTGCCGGGCCCGGGGGTCGACGCGGAGCCCGCCGACGACGAGCGTGAGGTCCAGCCCGTCGGCACCGGAGGGGCCCCGCCGCAGCACCGCCCGGACGCGGGCGTCGAGCTGGGCCGCGGTGAACGGCTTGACCACGTAGTCGTCGGCGCCCGCGTCGAGTACCCGGACGATCTCGGTCTCGTCGTCGCGCGCGGTGGCCACGATGACCGGCACCGCGCTGACCGCGCGCAGCATCCTCAGCAGCTCGCGGCCGTCCAGGTCGGGCAGGCCCAGGTCGAGCACGACGAGGTCGGGTCGGTCGTCCAGCGCGTCGCGGAGCCCGGCCATCGCGGTCGAGGCCGCGGCCACCGCGTGGCCGCGTTCGCGCAGGGCCCGGATCAGCGGGGTACGGATCGTCAGGTCGTCCTCGATGAGCAACAGGCGGGCCACAGCTGGCAGGCTAACCGCTGCCGCCGGTGGTGAGGCGCACGTTAACCACGCCTTAGCGTTCGGTTGTGCCAACGACAAGGACGGATCGGGGATAGTCAGGGGATGGGCCGTCGTTCGATCCTCGTCGCCACCGGATGGGTGGCCACCGCCGCCATCGCGACCCTGATCGGGCTGGGCGCGATCCGGTTGGTGGGCGAGAGCCTCACCGGCACGCCGGGTGGGGTGCGCAGCGAGGCCGAGATCGAGCGGGCGCTCGCCTCACCGGAGCCGGTGCCCACCGGCACCACGGGCACCGCATCGGCCGGGCCGGGCACGACGGGGCCCGCGCCGAGCGCCAGCTCCGGGGCCCGCCGGGGGTTCGCCACCGACGGCGGCACGGCCGTCGCCGAGTGCGGCGTTGGCGGCGTACGCCTCGTCTCCTGGGCGCCCGCGCAGGGTTACCGGGTCCGCGACGTGGACCGAGGCCCGGACGACGACGTCGAGGTCACGTTCCAGGGTGCGGCCCGGGAGTACGAGTTGAAGGTGCGCTGCATCGGCTCGGAGCCGGTGGCCGTCGCCGACGACTGACGACCTGGGAGCAGGTGAGGTGGGTGTCGCGGCGGTTCAGCGGCTCTGCAGAGCGTCCACCAACCTTCGGAGCGTCGCGCGCGCATTCTCGAGATCGCTGAGGCTGAGACCCGCTCGCTCGACGGCGTCCCGGCGGTCGGCGTCCGAGCGTTCCAGGAGGCCGGTGAGCGTGCCCAGCCCTTCTGTCGTGAGTGTCACCAGTGGCGCACGGCGGTGATCGGGGTTGTCGTGCAACTCCACCATCCCGGCTCGGGCCAGGTCGTCGACCACTCGCTGCACACTCTGTCGAGCGAGGCCGAGTCTGCGCGCCGCGCTCGCGACGGTGCGGGCGCCGTCGGAGAGCACGCTCATCACGTGCCATCGGGCGGCAGTTTGTCCGGCTTCTCGGGCCAGCTCCTCGCTTGAGCGCCGAGACTCGCCTGCCAGTTCGTACACGTCTGCCATCAGCAGCCGATACGCGTCGACCCGGTCCTGCTTCTGTTCGGTCATCGCCGGGATGCTAGCGCACGTTGACAGCCTATTACTGGAATGACAGCATGCTGTCATGATTCTTCGACTGTGGAGCGGGTGGACCGAGCCCGCTCTCGCTGACGCCTACGACCGGCTGTTGACGCAGGACATCGCGCCCGCGATCCTCGCCCGGCGCGTCGACGGGCTTCGGGAGCTTCGGGTTCTGCGTCGTTCCCCGCAGGAGCTGGACCCCGCCGAGGGCAGCGAATTTCTCACCGCCATGACATTCACCGACCTCGCCGCGGTGTCGGCCTTCACCGGCGGCGATCCGTCCGCCTCCGTTGTCCCGCCCGCGGCCCGTGACCTGCTCGGGCGCTTCGACAGGCAGTCCCGGCACTATGTGAGCCGAGCGGTGTTCCGCGCCGATGATGGACAGCCGCCGGGCGTCGGGTGAGCAGCCGGCCGCCTCACTGACCCGTTGGCTGCTCGCGGTCGGCGTTCCGGCCCAGCGCGACCATGCGCAGGGTCTCCTCCCGGCGGCGGACGAGCAGCGCCCCGGCCAGGAAGGTCACCGGCGCGACGAGCACCAGCATCGCCCACTGCGCCGGCACCAGGGGGATCGTGTGTCCCATGTTCATGGTCGAGGTGACCCAACCGGCGAGGGCGCTGTCGATCACCAGGGCGAGGGCTGCCACGGGCAGGAGCATGACGACGACCCGTCGGCGTACCTCCGGAGTGAGCGTGGCTACCGCGATCACCATGGCCGATGCGGCGGCCGCCAGGCCCGCGACGTAGAGCCAGAGGACCAGCTCACTGCTCGCCTCGATGTCGTAGAAGACCTGATAGGACGCTCCGCCGACGAATACGAACGCGGGACTGGTCACCCGGTTTGTCACCAGCAGCGCGACGATCGCGGCCGGTGCGAGCAGCAGAGTCAGCAGTCGGCGTACGCCCAGCAGCGTGATCGCCCGGCGACGCGGCGCCGGTACGGTGAGCGCGGCGGCAGCCACCACGGCGAGGGCGAACTGCGGCAACGTGTCCACCACGTATGTGGGGTTGTCGCTGGTCTGCGGGGCGACGAGCGCGCCCCAGCCGAGCACCCCGGCCCAGGCCAGACCGGCGGCGACCCAGCGCCACCCGACCAGCACCGCGGCACAGACCCCCGCCCAACCGGCGACGCGCAACCAGTCGACGAGATCCGGGCTGCTCGACCCGAACCCGGGCGGCATCTTCGGCGCGAGGACGAGCTGGTCGAGCAGCGCCTTTCCGGCGAGGGCCAGCAGGACGACCCCGACCAGCAGGCCGGTCACCGTCGCCGCGTCCGCCCAGCTCGGCTCGGTGAACCCCCGTGCGCCCACCCGCAACCGCGCCCGCAATCCGGCGCCGACCAGATTCCGCACGTCCGCGGCGCCGGGGCGCCGCTGGCCCGGCCGCGCGCCGGCGAGGAGCACGGCCAGCATCTCGTCCTCATACACCCGACGGTGTTGCCACGGATAGACGGCCAGCAGCCGCCGGTAGCGGCGCTCCAGGTCGTCGCTCCTCACGCCGCACCCCCGTCGGTCAGCAGGCCGCTGCGGCGCAGCCGCACCCGGGCGGCGTCCGCGTTGTGTCGCAGGCGGGACGCCTCTTCGGTGAGCCGCCGCGCGCCCAGGGCGGTGAGGCGGTAGTAGCGGCGCAGTCGGGACTGGACCACCTCTTCGCGCTCGACCTCGATGAGACCGTCGGCGCGGAGTCGATCGAGGACGGAGTAGAGGGTGCCGGCGCGCAGGCGTACCCGGCCGTCGGAGATGCGCAGCACGTCCTCGATGACGGCGTACCCGTGCATAGGCGCCTCCGCCAGCGCGGTGAGCACCAGGAACGTCGGTTCCCGAAGTGGAGCCTCAGCCATGCCAGAGAGCATATACCGATAGGCGGTATATGCAAGGACGACGTGCGTGCAGTGACGGACGTGGCCGGCACGGATCACCGCGCCGGCCACGTCATCGGTGGTGGTTCAGCTCGCGTACGCCTCCAACTCCCAGAGCGAATGGCCATATCCGGTGCCCCGGGCGGTGCCGTAGATCCGCAGGTAACGGCCGTTGGCACCGAGGGCGGAGTGCTCGTCCACGCCGCCGTCGGCCCCGGTCACCGTCTTCACTGTGGTCCAGGTGGTGCCGTCATTCGAGGTCTGGATCTGGTACGCGCTGCTGTACGCCGCCTCCCAGCTCAGCTTGACCCGGCCGATCGCGGTGGCACTGCCGAGGTCGACCCTGATCCACTGGGGATCGGAGAACGTGCTCGACCAGCGGGTGGTGAGGCTCCCGTCGACGGCCTGGGCGCCGGACACGTCGGCCCCCTCGTTGCTGGACGTCGACGTCGGCTTGTTCAGCAGCAGGTTGCCGCCGGTCGGGCTACCGGTGCCGCCGTACACCTCGAACTCGAACAGCGAGTAGCCCCAGGCGGTCCCCCGGGTGGTGCCGAGCAGCCGAATGTACCGGCCGGACCCGCTGAGCCCGGTCAGGTCATCCACCCCGCCGTCGCCACCGGTCACCGTACGGATCGTGGTGAAGTTGACACCGTCCGGCGAGGTCTGGATCTGGTAGCCGCTGCCGTACGCCGCCTCCCAGGTCAGCTTGACCCGGTTGATGGCGTACGTGGCGCCGAGGTCCACGTCGATCCACTGTGGGTCACCGAAGGCGCTGCCCCACCGGGTGCCGGCCACGCCGTCGAACGCGTTGGCCGCGCCGAACGCGCCCTCGAAGCTGGACGCGCGCGCCGGCTTGCCCCGGGCCAGGTTGGCGCCCGGCTCGGGATCGGGGTCCGGGTCCGGTCCGGGACCGCCGGGGCTGGTGGAGAGGGTGAACTCGTCGATGTCGAAGTACGGGCCGGTGCCCTTGAAGACCAGGAACAGCGTCCGGGTGCCGGTCGGGGCGGTGACCCCGCCGGTGACAGTGGCGAAGTTCGCGTACCCGCCGGTGGGCACGACGGTGGCCGAACCGACCAGCGGCCCGGTGGGTGAGTCGACCCGCAGCTCCAACGTGCCGCCACCGCCGGCCGGTGCGCCCACCCGGGCGCTGAACGACTGGACGCCGGTCAGGTTGTAGGGGCGGAACGAGATCCAGTCGTTGTTGTCGACGTAGCCGACCGCGGCGCCGCCGTGCCCGGCTGCCCCGGCGACGATCTGGACGCCGGACGAGTCACCGAAGTGCTCGGCCTGGCGTACCCGAGGTTGCAGGACGGCCTGGGTGTGCGTGGTCAGCGCCGGCTGGCCGCCCCCGCCCAGGTCGGTGTACTCGGCGTCGATGATGCCGAAGATGTTCGCCGCCGTGTCGTGCTCGCCGTCGGCCGAGGTCTGGATGACCCCGGTGCAGCCCTGCACGCTGCCCAGTTGGTGTCCGTGCGAGTCGTGGCCGAGGACGTAGTTCACCTTGACCCGGGCGCAGTTGATCGCACCGTCCTGGGCGTCGGTGACGGTGACGGAGAACGGCACCGCGTCCCCGAAGTTGAAGGTCTGCCCGTTCAGCGGGGTGTTCACGGTGACCACCGGGGCGCTGTTGCCGACGGTGACGACCACGCTCGCGGTGGCCGTCTTGCCGGTGGTGTCCCGGACCGTCAGTGTCGGGCTGCGGGTCCCGTTGGTGGTGTACGTGAAACTCGGGTTCGCCGCTGTCGAGTCGGTGGTGCCGTTGTTGTCGAAGTCCCAGGCGTAGGTGAACGGGTCGCCGTCCGGGTCGAGGGTGCCGGCCGAGGAGAAGGCCACTGTCAGCGGCGCGGTGCCACTGGTCGGGGTGGCGGACACCTTGGCGACGGGCGCTCTGCCCTCGCGGGCGTACTCGATGCGGTAGAGCGCCGAGTTGGCGTCGCCGTTGAACCAGCCGGTGCCGTAGTCGAGCACGTAGAGCGCGCCGTCCGGGCCGAACTCCATGTCCATGACCTGGGTGCCGGTCCACGGGAACGGGTTGATCTTCAGAGGTTGGCCGGACGCGTCGAGTTTGATGTTCTTGATCCAGCGGCGACCGAACTCACCGGCGAAGTAGGTCCCGTCGTAGTACTCGGGGAACGCCACGGGCGAGGTGTTGTTCGGGTCGTACCGGTAGACCGGGCCGCCCATCGGCGACAGTCCACCGCCGGTGAACTCCGGCGGCGAGCCGGAGCCTCCGTACGGCAACCAGGCCGGGACGGCCGGCGGCAGCTGCGTGATGCCGGTGTTGTTGGGCGAGTTGTTGACCGGCCCGCCAGCGCAGTTGAACTTCGCCCCGGACGGCCCGGACGGGAAGGTGTAGTCGTTGTAGGCGTCGTTGCGGGCGGTGCAGTACGGCCAGCCGTAGAAGCCGGGCCGGTCGATCCGGGCGAACTCGACGTTGCCCGCCGGCCCCCGGTTCGGGTCGGCGGTGCCCGCGTCGGGGCCGTAGTCACCGAGGTAGACGATGCCGGTGGCCTTGTCCACGCTCATCCGGAACGGGTTGCGGAAGCCCATCGCGTAGACCTCCGGGCGGGTCCGCGCGGTGCCCGGGGCGAACATGTTGCCGGCGGGGATGGTGTAGCCACCGGCCGCGCTCGGCTTGATCCGGAGGACCTTGCCGCGCAGGTCGTTGCTGTTCGCCGAGGTGCGCTGCGCGTCGAACGCAGGGTTGCGCCCGGCCCGCTCGTCGATCGGGGTGAAGCCGGCCGAGTCGAACGGGTTGGTGTCGTCACCGGTGGACAGGTACAGGTTGCCGGCCGCGTCGAAGTCCATGTCACCGCCGACGTGGCAGCACATGCCCCGGCTGGTCGGCACGTTGAGGATCAACGTCTCGCTGGCCAGGTTGATGGTGTTGTCCGCGTTCACTGTGAACCGGGCCAGTCGGTTGACGCCGTCCCAGACGGCGAAGTCGGCCGGGGTGCCGGTGGCCGGCGCACCGCCGCCGGGGGTGCTCAGTGGTGGGGCGAAGTAGGCGTAGACCCAGCGGTTGGTGGCGAAGTTCGGGTCGGCCTTGATACCCTGCAGGCCCTCTTCGTCGCCGGTGTAGACCGGCAGGGTGGCGGCGATCTTGGTGTTGCCGGCGGCGTCGGTGTGCCGGATCACGCCGTTGCGGGAGGTGTGCAGCACGCCCCGGTCCGGTAGGACGGTGAGGCTCATCGGCTCGCCGGTCTCGGCCGCGCCCTTGGCCAGCTCCACCTGCTGGAAGCTGCTGGTGACTGTGGGACCACAGTCGGCGTCGACCGCGCCGGCGGCCGTCCGGATGCCGCCGAGCAGGTGCTGGCGGAAGTTGGCCTCGGTGTACGACGCGTCGGTGTGCCCCAGGCCCGTGTACCAGGCTCGGCCGCCGGAGTAGTTCTGGCACCAGGAGATCGGGTGGTCGGCGCCCATGCTCCCGCCGGTGTAGGTGGTCTCGTCCAGGGTGGCCAGCACGTGCGCGTTGCCCCGGGGGTTGGTGCGGTAGTTGTACAGCTCGTCGAACCGGTTCCACCGCTGCGGCAGCGTCGCGGTCGAGGGGTGCACCTGGTCGGCGACCTTCACTGTGACGTTCTGCTCGGCCGGGTGGGAGGCGAAGTACGCCCCGACCAGTCCCCCGTACCACTGCCAGTCGTACTCGGTGTCGGAGGCGGAGTGCACGCCCACGTACCCGCCGCCGCCCTGGATGTAGCGCTCGAACGCGGCCTGCTGGGCGGCGTTGAGCACGTCGCCGGTGGTGGAGAGCCAGATCACCGCGGCGAACCGGTCCAGGTTGGCGTCGGTGAACTGGGCGGCGTCCTCGGTGGCCTCGACGGTGAAGCCGTTGGCCGCGCCGAGTTGCTGGATCGCGGCGATGCCCGGGGTGATGGATCCGTGCCGGAATCCGGCGGTCTTGCTGAAGACCAGCACGGTGAACGGTGCGGCGCTTGCCGTGGGTGGCGCGGCGACGATGCCGCCCGCCACGAGGATCGCGCTCAGCGCGAGGCCGAGCCACGATCTCAGGGATCTGCGCACGGTGGGGTCCTTTCGCGGTGCGAGGGACGGCGTGCGCCGATCACGCCTGGCGGTGGTGGGACGAGATATGTGAATGCATCGTTGCGCCCGGATCACGGGCGCGTCAAGCACTCTCCCACCATCCGTGAGAGCGTTATCTCCGCAGGTCAGGGACGACCGTGCGAAGCGAGATCGAATAACGGTTTTCGGGCCGCGATCCATCCACGGAGGGCCCCGGCGCACACGCCCGCACTCGGGGCCCTTCCCAACCCGGTCAGCGTGAGTAGTACTCGACGACGAGTTGCTCGTCGCAGACCACCGGGACCTCCGAGCGGAGCGGGAGCCGGGTCAGCCGAGCTGCCAGGCCGGGCAGGCTCACCTCAAGGTAGGGGGCGAGACGTTCCGGGGCATGCGCCCCGGCCGCCGCCACGACGAACGGCGCCTTGCCCCGACTGCGTTCCGCCACGGCGATGACGTCACCGGGTTGCAGCCGTGCGGACGGCCGATCCAGGCGACGGCCGTTCACAGTGACGTGCTGGTGGGTGACGACCTGGCGGGCCTGGTAGATGGTGCGGGCGAAACCGGCTCGCAGCACCAGTGCGTCCAGCCGGCTCTCCAGTTCGACGATCAGTTCGTCACCGGTCTTGCCCGGCCGGCGCACGGCGCGGTCGAACGCGCGCCGGAGCTGCCCCTCGTGCAGGTCGTACTGCGCCTTGAGCCGCTGCTTCTCCAATAGCCGGACCTTGTAGTCGCTGGTGGTGCGTCGGGCCCGGCCGTGCTGCCCGGGCGGGAACGGGCGGCGTTCGAAGTAGCGCACGCACTTCGGGGTCAGCGCGATGCCCAGGGCTCGGGAGCGCTTGACCTTGGGACGGGTCTGATTCATGCTTCGCCTCTCAAGTAAGGTAAGCCTAACCTTATTAGGAGATGATCGCCTTGAGCAAGCTCCCGACCAGCACGGCGGACTCCCCGGACGACGCGGCCGTCCGGCTCCGATCGATGCTCGTCGCCGCCGATTCCCTCACCCTGCACATCCCGGGCGTCGAGGCGTACGTCGTCGGACGGCACGTCGTGACGAGCGACGGGCGGCTGCGGGTCGACCTACCGGCCGGCTGCCACCTGGCCGAGCATCTCGCGCACCAGAGGGAGACCGTCGCGATGGTCGAGGTGACGGATCTGGCGCCCACCCCGGTACGCGAACGGGTGCGCGGACGCGCCAGGCTCACCGGCTGGCTGGTGGCCGAGGCCGCCCCGACCGGGAGCGATCAGGACCTGGTGACGGTCCTCGACCTCGCCACCGCCGAACTGACCGCCGATGGCCGCACCACCGGTATCGACGCGGACGAGTTCGCGACCGCCCAACCCGACCCGCTGGCCGCCGTCGAGGCCGATCTGTTGTGTCACCTCGACCACCACCACCCGCACACGGTCGAGGGGTTGAGCCGACTGGTACCCGCCCGCCACCTTCAGGGTGTCCGCCAGGTCCGGCCGGTACGACTGGACCGCCACGGTGTCGTACTCCGGTTGGAGCGGAGCACTGGCGACCGGGACGTCCGGCTGCACTTCCGCGCGCCGCTGCGGCACCCGGACGAACTCGGCGCTCGGATCGAGGCACTGCTTCGGCACCCGCACGGCTGCCGGGCCCGACACGCCCGCTGACGACCGCCACATTCAGCGCTTAGGCAAGGCTGGCCTATGCGGAACATCCCCGAAAGAGACGGCTGAGAGGGACTTGTCCCGTCGAGGCCGGGTATGACGGTGACCCGGCACCACCGACGGAAGCGAGATCGCCATGACCGACATGCTGGAGATGCCGCGGGTACACGAGTGCACTGTCACCGACTGCGGCTACAACCATGACGGCTGCCACGCGTTCGCCATCACCATCGGGCAGCAGAACGCCAACTGCGCCACGTTCATCGACACCTCCGCGAAGGGCGGGCTGGACCGCGTCATCGCCCAGGTCGGTGCCTGCAAGCGGTCCGACTGCCAGCACAACGCCGAACTGGAGTGCCACGCGCCGTCCATCCGGGTCGGTCCGGGTCAGGACATCGCGGACTGCCAGACGTACCAGCCGCGCTGACCCCGGCGTGACGCGCATGAGGGACGGCCGCCCCGCCGTCCCTCATCGGCGTCCGAGGCGGTCTCCGCGGGAACGACAATCGGCGTGCCGGCGATCGTCGGCGTTCAGCGACCGCCCGCGACCAGCTCGGCGATCATCCCCTCGCAACTACGGACCACCACCTGAGCGCCGCGCCGCTGCGCCAGCGGGAGCAGCAGATCCTCCGCCCGATCCCGCCACCGCCACTGCGCGTCGGAGGCGACCTCCCAGAGCCGCCGCACGTCGGCCTCGTGCTCGACACCGAGCCGGGCCGCGAGGCCCACCCCGTCGCCGCCGACCAGCCGCTGCGCCTCGGCGGCCAACTCCGCGTCGAACCCCAGCCGGGTGTTCCGCAACGCCACCAGCAGGCGCAGCTCCCGGAACTCGTGCGCACCCGCGAGGATCTGCTCCACCGCGCCGACCAACTCGGCGGAGCCCCGGGTGGGCTCGGCCCGCGACAGCGCCTCCACCGCGGCCAGCGCGGACCGGGCCTTCAGCGCATCGCGGCGATCGATGAAACAGCGCGTCACCGACTCACGCAGCTCGGTGAGACCGCTGCGCCGAATCAACTCGGCGGAGAGCTTCACCCGGCTGTCGAACCCGCTGCGCACCAACGTGGCCGCCAGCCGGACACCGAAGACCCCGAACCGACCGAGCAGCGCAGCGCGTACCTCGGTGTCCAGCCGCACCGGCAGCTCGCCGCGGAGGAAGCGATCGGCGGAGATGAGGTGGGCGTCCAACTCCGCCCGGGGCACCTGGGCCAGGGTCGCGAGCGCGGCGAAGTCCGACTCACCGAGCATCCGGCCGGCCAGCCCGATCATCCCACTGCACGCCACGACGTTGACGCTGAGCGCGTTCACCCTCGGGTCGCGGTAGTGCCGTCGAGCGAGCTGGCGTGCCGTGAGCAGGCCGTCGATCCGGCCTCCACCGGTCTCGTCGGCGCGGGACAGCACCATGATCACGTTGACCGGAGCGGACTGGCCGACAGCACTGTCCCGTGCGGACTCCAGCACCCGCAGATCACTGTCGCGACTGTCGCGGGTCAGGTACAACACCGCGTCCGAATCGCGCAGCACCCGCTCCAACACCGGCGCCCGGCCCTGCTCCGCGCCGCCGGTGACCGCCGGGGTGTCGATCAGCGTGATCTGCCGCAGCGCCCGCGTCGGCCACCGCACCACGATGTCCCGCACGTCCCCCGCACCCCAGCCCAGATCCACCCGCAGCCCGGTCGCCGACTTCACCACTGCCAACTCCTGCGGCGGCTGCCCGACCGGGTAGGCGGTGGCGTGCGGCGCGGCCCCGTCCTCGTACCAGGTGAAGGCGCCGTCCGCCCGCTCGACCGGCGCCACCTCCTCGCCCATCAACGCGTTGAGCACCGTCGACTTGCCCGACCGCCACGGGCCGACGATGGCGATCCGCAGCGGCTGCTCCAGTCGGGCCACCTGTTGCCGAAGCTCCGCCACGGCCCGGGGATTGTCCTGGTACAGCTCGATGGCCTGGTGCAGCAACCCCCACGCCGCCTCATCCAGGCGCACCCCCACCGTCACGGCTGCGGCTCCAGCAGCAGCGGGGCGGAACGGGCACCGGTCAACTGCTGAGCCTGCTCGTACACCGCCGCCAGGCGGGTCATCTTCAACCGGATCTCGCGCTGCCGCTGCTCGCGCAGGGAGGCATCGGTGTCGGCCTCCTGCTTCGCGCTGCGGAACGACTGCACGATGGCCTCCTGAAGCTCCTCGGTCAGCCCGGTGAAGTGGTCCCGCAGCATCCGCTGCACCTGCCGGGCGGCGTCCCGGCAGTCGCGAATGATCCGGACGAAGAAGTCGTCGACATGCCGCTGGATGGCCGTCTTGACGGTCGCCTGCCGGCGACGGAGCAACTGCTTGCTCTCGTCGCGGATGCTCTTGCCGCCGAAGAGCGCCCCGATGCCGACCGAAACCGGATTGATCATCGGCATCCCGGCCAGCGTGGTCGCCAGACCGAACATCAGCATGCCGCCGTACGAGCCCTTCATGCCGGTGAACAACTTCTGGCCGGTCGTGAACCGGTCGATCGTCGGCCGTTGCAGCTCGGGCAGTCGCTCGCCGATGTCGTCCGGCATCGTCATCGACCAGGGCGGAAGCACGTCGTAGCCGTACCGGTCGAAGTTGGCGGCCACCCGCCGGGCGATCCAGTCGCAGCGCTGGATCAGCCACTCGTGGTTCGCCTCCGCCGCCTCCACAAGGCTCCGCTCCAACCAGTCCTGGAAGGTGTCCCAGGCGACCAACGGATCGGCGGTGTCGAACGCCTCGTCCACCGCGCGCAGGATCTGTCGGGTCCGGTCGCGCAGGTCGTACTCGAGGTCGGCCAGCAGGTCGGTGATCTCGTCGGTCAGCGTGTTCTGCCACCGGGTGGAGCACCGGCGCAGCTCGTCGACCTCGCGCTGCGCCGCGTGCAGCCGGGAGATCGGCCCGGACTGCTCCTCCGCCTCCTGGGTCGCCAACTCGGCGCGCAGCGGCGCCGCCAACTGCTCCACCACCGTCCGGGCCACCGTCTGCACCGCCGCCCGGGCCAGGTGGTCGGCCTTGCCGGCCAGGTCGCGTTGCAGACGGGCGATCAGCGCGGGAAACCCGGACTCGGCGTTGAGACCACGGTCGTCGGCCGCGGCGGCGCGCAGTCGCAGCGCCGCGGAGACCGGGATCAGCGTCGCCGGGACGCCCGCCTCGGCCAGGTGCTGCCGGTTGCGCTCAGCGACCGTACGCCAGTCCGCCACCAGATCGGTCTTGCTCTGCACCACCACCACGTTCGGGTGCGAACGCATGATGTGCAGCAGCATGTTCAGCTCGGCGACCGACAACTCCCGAGTGGAGTCGGAGACCAGCACCACGGTGTCCGCGCGGGCCGGCGAGGCGACCGGGGCGGAGGCGCCGATACCGGCGACCTCGTCGGCGCCGGGAGTGTCCACCAGCACCAACCCGGCACCGAGCAGGGCGCGGGGCAGTCCGATCTCGACGTACGCCGGGCCGCCGCCCGGCCGACGCCCGACCAGGCCGGCCACGCCCGCCGCGACCTGGTTGAGCGCCACCGGGGTCCGCTCGACGGTCGCCGCGGCGGCAGTGCCAGTGGGGTGGCCCGGCGCCGGTGGCGGTGCCTGCGCCACCGCAGCGGTGGGGGCCTCGGCGTGCTGCACCACTGTGGGCAGGACAGTCGTCCGGCCGTCGCCGACCGGGCAGGCCGGAGCGTTGATGATCGCGTTGATCAGCTGACTCTTGCCCTGGTTCGGCTCACCGATGACCAGGACACGCAGCGTCGGATCCAGCAGTTGCGCCCGCTTCTGCCGCACCGTCTGGAGTAGGTCACCACGACCGTGTGCAGCGCAGGTGCGGGCGATCTCGTCCAGCACGTCCAACCAGATCCCGGCCATCACCGCACCAAGTGTGCGGATTTCAGGTTAATTATCAAGAGGGACCGGATGTGGAACCGGGAAGGGCCGGACCGCCCGAGACGATCCGGCCCTCCGCTCCGACCGGAGATCCGGGTCAGAGCAGACCGCCGGTGACACCCAGCAGCCCGTGATCGGACGAGGCGTGCGAGTCGCCGAGCACACCATCGGTGACCCCACCGGTCACGTCACCGACAGTGTCGGTGACACCGGGGAGGAGGCTGTCCACCTGGTGCGTCACGCCGCCCACCGTCGACGGCACGTCGAGCGGCGGGACCCCGCCGACGACACCGTCGCCGTGCCCGAGGCCCAGCCCGTTGAGGGTGTCGTCGACACCCAGCGAGCTGACGACCCCGCCGAGCTGACCGTGGGTGCCGGAGAGGACACCACCGGTCAGGTCGCCGCCGATCAGGTTCGAGTCAGTGACGCCGAGCAGACCGGTCGGGTCGCCGACGGTGCCGGTCACGTCACCGAGCACCGGGTCCGCGATCGCGTCCACCGGCTGCACCACATCGGCGTCGAGGGTGTGCGCCACGTCGGAGACGCCGGCCAGGTCGGTGTCGAGGCCGGACGGGCCGACACCCAGACCGATGCCCGGCAGCACGGTGACCCCGGCGGCGGCGGTCGACGGGTCGACAGCGATGGCGCCGAGCACGCCGGCCTTGACGTCCACGCCACTGGGCGAACTGGTGATGCTGATCTGCTGTGCCACGCTCTGCAACTGACCCACCACGTCGGTGGTGTCGGTGAGCAGCGGGTCCAGCCCGAGCTGCTCGACCGGCGAGGCCAACGGCGCGAGGCCCGCCCCCGGCGCGTAGTCGACGACCAGCGGCACGACGTCCTGCACGTCAGCGGCGGTGATGTCGGTGAGCCCGGCGCCCCGCAACGCGCCCTCGGGGTCGAGGTCGAAGGCCGACCGCGCGTCCGGGTTCGTCAGTAGGTCGAGCACGAAGTCGTGGAGCGTCTGCTGCGAGTCCATGTGCCGGTTCTCCTCGGATGTGGCATTGGCGGGGTGTCGTACGTCGACGGTGACGACGCTATTGCCGGGGGTCACCCCCGGGCATCGGGGCTGAGCCCGAATCCGGGGCGGTTGAACTAGGGGCTGCGCCACCTCGTACGTTAGGGGGACAGGGGGAAACCGTCCCGACGAGATTAGGGTCCCGACCAGGGACTGATCTCTGGTACGAACGTAGGAGCCCGCGGGGTTCGCCGGGGGTGCGTCGTCGGGCAGCCGACGCCATCGCCACCGACCGGCCGACTCACGGGGAGAGACAGAGACGATGCCGTACGTCCTGGGGATAGACATCGGAAGCAGTAACACGGCCGCCGCCGTCGCACGGCGACGCGGCGCGACCTGGACCCGTCCCGAGGCCGTCCCGCTGAGCGCCGGCGCACCTCTCATGCCCTCGGTGTTGTGCCTGGCGGAGGACGGTTCGCTGCACGTCGGCGAGCCCGCGACCGACGACGGCAGCCGCACCACCCGGGACTTCGTCCACCGGATCGGCGACGACGTGCCGGTGCTGCTCGGCGGCGAGCCGTGCGCGCCGCAGACGCTGACCGCCGAACTGGCGGCGTGGGTGGTGGAGCGGGTCCACGCCCAGGAGGGTGGGGCGGCCGAGGCGATCGTGCTCAGCCACCCGGCCGGGTGGCGCCCCTACCGACGGGAGGTGCTGCACCGGGCACTGTCCGACCTCGGCCTACGGCACGTGACGTTGCTGCCCCGCACAGTCACCGTCGCCGAGAGCCACGCCGCTCGCGGGTTCGCGGGCAGCACCGCCGTGGTCTACGCCCTGGGCGGCAACAGCTTCGAGGCGGCTCTGGTACGCCGCACCCCACGCGGCACCTACGAGACGTTCGGCACCCCGCAGGGTCTCGACCCGATCGGTGGCGCTGACTTCGACGAGGCGCTCGCCGAGCATGCTCGTACCGTGCTGGCCCGGGAGTTGGCGGCGACCGGCCGCCGCGGGGCCCAGGCCGCGCTGCGCGGGCTGCGCGCGGAGTGTGACCGGGTCAAGCGGGTACTGACCGTCGACCTCACTGCCGACGTGGTGCTGACCCTGCCGAGCGGCCCGGCCCGGGTGCCGGTGACCCGGGCGCAGTTCGAGGCCATGATCCGCCCGACGGTGCAGGCCACCGTCGACCTCCTGCTCCGCGCCGTGCGCAGTGCCGACCTGACTCCGGCGCAGCTCGACGGCGTCCTGCTGGCCGGCGGCTCCACCCGGGTCCCGCTGGTGACCGAACTGATCAGCGCGGCCCTCCCGGTGCCCGTCGAGGTGGAGCCGGACGCACAGTTGACCGCCGCCACCGGGGCGGCGATGGCCGCCTGCCAGGTGGTGTCACCACGCCCCCGCCAGCCGCCGCCGGCCCGCGTTCCGGCCCCGGTCAGCGGCGCCGGGCAGGCCACCATCCCGGCACCACGCCGCCCCCACCACACCGTTCCGGGTGATCCGCCACCGCGGCCCCCGGTCCGGGTCCTCCCACTGGAACTGCCGAAGCCGTCCCGCCTGGCGCTGGCCCGCGGCCGAGGACGCGAAGGTTAACGCTTCCCCATGGATGAATCCGGAGATTTCCGGCTCAGACCGCATTCAACCCCACTCCCCGAAGGGAGGTGATCACATGTCTCACGTCGTCACCACCGGCACGGTCGCGCTCTACCGTGGCGAGGATCGTCCTCGCGGCGTTGAGGTCGCGACAGGCGGTGAACCCGCAGGCCGCACACTCGAAAACTCTGACGCTCAACCCGATACGCTGCTTGGCTCTCACCGCGCACTCAGAGCACGTCATGGTCGTGTAGGCGGGCGGCACCAACACCACCCTCCGACCCGCCCGCATGCCACGTTCGATCAGCTCTCGCTTCGCTGCACCAATCGCCGCATCGGCGACCCTGCGCGCCATCGCGGACTTGGCAAGGAACTTCGGCTTGAAGTCCTCGACGGCAATTACCTGATGGTTGTCAACGATGGATTTCGCCCACTGGCGGGAATCGTGGCTGTTCTGCCGGGCTGCCTTCTTGTGCAGCCTCGCCGCAGCATGCTTCGCTCTGCGGTAGCCGTTCGACTGCGCCTGACCCTTTGGGCGGCGTCGGCGGGCCATCTTCCGCTGTGCCCTGGCCAACTCGGTGGCGCACCGCTTGCGATGCCCGAGGTGCGGCAAATCGAATCGGGCATCGGTGGTGGTGGCGGTGGTCCTCACACCCCAGTCAACGCCGATCGCCCCGGACGCCTCGGGTGCGGCGAACGCCTCGCGGCGGACGACGAACGAGGTGTACCAGTGGCCGAGGCTGTCCTGGTAAATGCGCACGCTGGTCGGGTCGGACGCAAGTTCGCGGGACCACACCACTGGGATCTCGACGCCACCCGCCAGCCGCAGGCGGCGATCACGGATGGTAAATCCGCGCAGCGTGTATTCGAGGCTGGGGAGGGTCTTCTTGAGCTTCTTGATCGTTGGCCGACCTCGGCCCTTGATCTTGAACGAAGCCTGCAAGGCCGAAGCGTAGGTGCGCAGCGTCTGCTGCTGGACGACCTGGGAGCCCTCGCGCAGCCACGTGTTCCTGCTGCGCGCTTCGGTGAGCAGTTTCGACAGCTTGCAAAAGGTGGGCTTTGCGCCGATCTTCTGCTGATGCACGGCTTCGTTCCACAGCCACCGACAGCGACCCCACTCGGCAAGCAGTGCGGCCGCTGCGGTCGCGCCGGGGCGCAGCCGGTAGGTGTATCGCACTGTCTCCACCACATCCACCACTATGCAACTGCCGCGTCGTGTGGTGCCACAAGTTCCGTAGGACCGTGCTCACCGGTTGAGTTGACCACCGGCTCGCGCAAATCATCCGCGAGGTGTACGCCGATCGAGATGCCCCCATCGAGGCAATCGAAACGATGTCCGACCACGTACACCTGCTGGTCGCCTGCGATCCGCAATGCGGCATCCACCGCCTCGTTAAGCGCATCAAGGAGCGGTCGTCGCGGCTGCCGCATGAAGCGCTTGGCATCTCAAGTCCCCGGTTACCGAACCGGTGGACCAACAGATACTTCGTCGCCTCAGTTGGCGGTGCAACGTTGGAGGTCATCAAGCGCAATGTCGAGAACCAGCGCAACGCTTGACAGCATCCGTTGCCTGCCGGCGGCTAACGCCGGGGGTTTCTCGGGACCGATTCGATGAGCCCAATGATCATGAATGACCTGGCGGTACCAGGGTTGACAGTGGACAAGGGGTTGCAGGCGCTGCTGGATTCGGTCGCGCAGGATCCGACCGGTCCACTGACCGTCGGCATCGCCGGCCCGGCCGGTCACGGAAAGACCGCACTCCTCGCCGAGTTGGAGCGCGTTCACCAGCGCGCCGGGATCGCCGTACGCACGGGCGCCCCGGAGCCGGATGAGCCGGTCGACCCCGACACTGTGGTGCTGGTCGACGACGCGCACCTGCTCGACGACGCGCGGATCGGCGCGCTGGTGCGTCTGGTCGCCGGCCGTCGACACCGGTTGGTGGTCGCCCACCGCCCGTGGCCCCGGTCAGCGGCGTTCAGCGAGCTTGTCGACGCGCTGCGACGCGACGGACAGGCCGTGCTGCTCACCCCGTTCACCCGGGAGCAGACCGCCGCCTATCTCGCCGCCACACCCGAGCTGGGCCGCCCCGCCGACCTGGTCGACTTCGTCCACACGCAGACCGCCGGCGTACCCCGGGATGTGGAACGGCTGGCCCGCGCCCTGGCCGGCGCGGAGGCCCGGACCGGCGCGATGGTCGAGCCACCCCGGTCCGTCATCCTCGAATTCGGGCTGGACCTGGACGTCCAGCCCACCGCGGTACGACGACTGCTGCTCGCCGTCGCGGCCGGCGGTGCGCTGCCGGTGAGCATGCTCGGCGCGCTGCTGGGTCGGGACCCGGCCGGGGTGGACGAACTGATCGCCACGACCAGGGCGGCCGGGCTGCTCGGCGCCGACGGCCGGCTCGCGCCGATCGTCCGGCGGGCCGTCGCGACGCTCAGCCCCACCACCGAGCGGACGGCGGTCTGGCGTCGGCTCACCGAGTTGCAGCTCGCCCGGGGTGGCGCGGTGCTACCGCTGGTCCGCTCCCTGCTGGCGGTCGGCGCGCTCGGCGACTGCCCGGCCGCGACCCTGGCCGCCGCGGCGGACGAGGCGCTGGCCGACGAACCGGCGTTCGCCGCCGAACTGTTCGCGGCGGCCACGGCGGCCGGGCAGCCGCCCAACGCGCGGCAGGCGCTCGCCGCCGCGCTCGCCGGTGACCTCGACGACGCGCTCCGGCTGGCGGACCGGCTGCTGGCCACCGCCGCTCCCCCGGACCGCTTCGAGGCGGCCGTGGTCGCCGCCACCGCCCTGGCCCACCGTGGTCACGTCGGTCGCAGCGTCGAGCTGTTCCGGTGGTCGGGCACCGCCTCGGCGGCGGCGTTCGCCATCGTCGGCGGGCTCGCCACCGGAGACCTGGCCGCCACCACCGAGTCACCGGCGGGCGACCCGGCGGGTGAACCGCCCACCCTGCACGCCAGCGCCGCCCGGCTGATGGCCAACGGTGTACGGGAGAGCGTCACCGGCCCGCCGACCGCCGCGCTGTCCGCGCTCGTGCAGGCCGCCGCGCTGTTGGAGCCGGACGGACGAGCCGCGCTGCTGCCGGACAGCCCGGCGGCCCTCGCCGCGTTGACGGCGGTGCACTGCGGTGAGCTGGAGATCGCCGAGCGGGTGCTGCACCGCGCCCTGGGCGCCGGTGTCGGCGGCCCACTGATGGCCCGCCGCCACCGGCTGCTGCAGGCCTGGATCCTGATGGTCCGTGGCGAGATCCACGCCGCCGGGGAGCGCCTCGCCACTGTGACGCTCGACGGGCGGCCACTGGAGTCACGCGACCAGCTCTTCGCCGCCGCGATCCGGATGGGCATCGGCCGGCGCAACAGTGACCTCGGGGCGCTGAAGCGAGGTTGGGGGCAGGCGCTGGAGGCCGTGGTGCGGCACCCCGTCGACCTGTTCACAGTGCTGCCGCTGGGTGAGCTGGCCATCGCGGGCGCGCGGCTGGGTGACCTGGCCCGGCTGGAGCCGTACCTGCACCAGGGACGTTCACTGCTCGACCGCCTCGGCAGCCCACCACTGTGGAGTGTGCCGTTGCACTGGAGCGGGCTGCACGCCGCCATCCTGACCAGCGAGCCGACGGTCGCCGACGAACACGTCACGGCGTTGCTCGCCGCCGCTGACCACAGCCGGTACGCGGCAGTGGTCGCCGCCGCAGCGGAGAGCTGGGTGGAGGTGCTCCGCGGGGTCGTCGATCCGATCCGGGTGGAGGCCGCCGCCCGGGGGCTGCACGACACCGGGTTGTGCTGGGACGGTGCCCGCCTGGCCGGGCAGGCCGCCATCCGCACCGCGGACCGGCGGGCGATGACGAGCCTGCTGGAGTGCGCCCGAGCGTTGCAGGGACGGCCGTCCGGCGGGTCCGGCGGGCAGCCACCGACGACCGGCGCGAGCACGGCACGGGTCGCCGGTCCCACCCAGCACGGGCTCAGCGACCGCGAGTACGAGGTCGCCGAGCTGGTGCTGGCCGGCCTGACCTACCGGGAGATCGGCGACCGGCTCTTCATTTCGGCCAAGACCGTCGAACACCACGTGGCCCGGATGCGCAACCGGCTCAACTGCGCCAACCGCACCGAGCTGCTGGCGCTGCTGCGCACCCTCGTCGCCGACCGGGCCAGTGACACGGCCGGGCAACCGTGGCCGCAGCGGGCCGGCCGATGACCCGTAACGATGTTCGGCTGATCCGGACCAGGCTGGCCGTGCTGGCCGCCGTGCTGATCACCCTCTGGTCGTACGCGGCGTACGTGTCCAGCCAGGACGCCGTCGACCTGCTGCGCGTCCGGGCGCTGGCGGACACGCTGGGCCAACCCATCGACCGTCTGATCCTGAGCCTGCAGACGGAACGCCGGATCACCGCCGAGACGCTCGCCGGGGCGGGGCAGCCGACACCCGCACTGGTCGGGGCCCGCGAAGGCACCGACCGGGCCGCCGCCGAGATCCGCGAGTTCACCAAGGGCCGCGACCTTCGGCTGCTCAGCGCCGGCACCGTCCGTGATCGGGCCGGCGAGCTGGTCCGACGACTCGACGGCCTGGGCACGACCCGATCCCGGGTGGACACCGGGCGGCTCGACCAGGGCGCGACGATCGCCGGGTACGACGAGGTCATCGACGTGGCCTTCCGGGTGTACGGCCCGGAGTGGGGCGCGTACGAGAGCGGGTTGGCCGCCGACACCCGCGCGGTGATCGCGCTGGCCCGCGCCCGGGAGGTGCTCGCCCGGGAGGACACAGTGGTCAGCGCGGCCCTGACCGGTGCGCGGCTCGGCGTCGACGAGTGGCGCCGGCTGGCCGCGCTGGTCAACATCCAGCGGTACGCGCGCACCGAGGCCGTGGCCGGGCTTCCACCCGACGGCCAGGGCGCGCACCAGCGCCTCGCCGCCGGCCCCGAGTTCGCGGCCCTGCTCGCCCTGGAGGACCGGCTGTTGCTCCAGGCGGGCACCACAAATGCCCTGGCCGGCCTCACCGTCCAGGGCTGGCGGGCCGCGGCGGACGCCGCCCTCGGCGCGCTGCAGACGCTGGTGACGACCACCGCCCGCAGCAGCGTCGAGCGGGCCACACCCGGTGCCGCCGTGCTCATCGCGCAAACCGGGGCGGTGGTGGGGCTCGGCCTCATCGTCGTGCTCGTGCTGCTGTTGAGCTGGGCGGGCACTGTCCGCCGACTGACCGACGAGCTGACCAGGACCGACGCCGACCTTCCGGCCCCGGTGCCGGACGCGCCGGCCCCAGCCCAGGAACCGGCGGCACCGGGGGGTGACGCCGAGCGGGAGCTGTTCCTGGGGTTGACCCGACGCAACCAGGTCCTGCTGCGCGACCAACTCAGCCTGCTGGACGGGATGCAACGTCGGGAGCGGTCCACCGAGGAGACCGGGGAGCTGTTCCAACTCGACCACCTCACCACCCGGATCCGCCGCAACGTGGAGAAACTGATCACGCTGGCCGGCGCGACACCCGCCCGCCGCTGGCGACGCCCGGTGCCGCTGCTCGACGTGGCCCGTGGCGCTGTCGCCGAGGTGCCTGACTACCACCGGGTTCTGATCGCACCGCACTGGCCGTGGTCGCTCGCGGGGCCGGCCGTCACGGACGTCATCCACCTGCTGGCGGAGCTGATCGAGAACGCCCTGGCCTTCTCCGGGGCGGACACCACAGTGCGGGTCAGCGGTGAACAGCGACAGCAGGGGTGCGCCGTCCTCGTCGTCGATGACGGGCCCGGCCTGGACGCCGCCACGCTGGCCGAGGCGAACCACCTCCTCGGCAACCCGCCACCGGACGGCCCGCCCGCGGGCCTCGCCGGCTGGTACGCCGCCGCCGTACTGGCCGGCCACTGCGGCGCCCAAATCTCGCTGCGCCCCAGCCGGCGCGGTGGAACGGCCGCCGTCGTGCTCCTCCCCTCCCGGCTGGTCACCGTCACCGACACCGGCCGCACACCGGCCAACGCACCACCCGACACCCCGTACCCACCGGCCCGCACCGGCACCGACCTACCCGACCCGAACGGCGACGGCGCGCTGCCGACGCGGGTCCGCCACCCCGGCCCGACCGGCCCGGACCACGGCAGGACCAGCCTCGACACTGTCGAGTTGCCAGTCGCGAGAACAGCAAGGAGACATCAATGACGTCTGCAGTGGTCACCGAGGACGGCTTGACCGACGCCCTGAACAACCTGGTCGACCGGGTGCACGGCGCGGAGTTCGCCGTGGTGCTCTCACCGGACGGGCTGCCCCTCGGCGGCTCGCGCCGGGTGGGGGAAAAGCTGGCCGAGCAGATCTCCGGTGTGGTCGCCGGCCTGATCGCGTTGGGGCTGGCCGCCACCCGGACCTGCGACGCGGGGCGGCTGCGCCAGGTCGTGGTGCAGATGTCGCGGGCGTTCCTGTTCATCGCCACCATCCCGAACGGGACCATCCTCACCGTGCGGATCGCCGGTGACGACGTCGAGGTCGGTGACATGGCGTACGAGGTGGCGCTCTTCGTGGGGCAGGCCGAGCAGCACCTGCCGATCACGCTGGGCCCGGCCTCCTCGGTGACGATCGGGGACACTGGTGCACACCAGCGGCGCCACTGACGAGGCGTGGTACGACGACGACGCGGGCCCGGTCGCCCGGCCCTACACGATGACCGGGGGGCGCACGGCGCCCGCACGCGGCCAGTTCGACCTGATCTCGCTGGTCGTCGCCCGGCGGGGGGTCACGCCCCCCACACCGCTCTTCCCTGAACAGGCGCGGATCGTCGAGCTGTGTCACCATCCAGTGTCGGTGGCCGAGGTCGGTGCCGAGTTGGACCTTCCGCTGGGGACCGTCCGGGTGCTGCTCGGCGACCTGCTGGCGGCCGGGCTGATCGAGACGCACGAACCGCCGATGCTGTCGGAGCTGCCGACCGAGGATCTGCTCGAGGCGATACTCGTCGGGCTTCGCGCGCTGTGACCGGTCAGGTGCCACCCGCGACCCGGACGGATCGCGGGCGCGCACCCGGCGACGAACTGAAGGAGAGACAGGCAGTGCCGGCAACACCACCCCAGCCACGCCGTACCGTGGCGATCATCCTGCTGGATCGGGTCGTGGCCATCGTCGCGGCCGCACGGCGGGTGCTCACCGGTCGGGAGGACGTCTCGCGGGCCACCTGGGTGGCCGTCGTCGCGGCGCTCGGGGTGCTGGTCGCGACGGTCGTGTCCGTCGTCGGGGTGCTGCGTACGCCGGAGAAGCTGACGCCGGTGACCCTCGACCCGCCACCGTCCGTGGAGCAGGTGGGCGCGTCGCCGTCCGCTACCCCCCGCGCGCAGGCGCGACCGGCGCTCACCAGCCCGGCGGTGACCGCTCCCCCATCCGCCTCCGCCTCCGCGGTCCCGCCGGCCGTCGCCTCGTCGACCCGACCCACGCCGACCGGTGCGACCGCCGAGCCCACCCCGGCGGCCCTGGGCGCCGACTTCGCCATCACTGACAACGCCCTGCTCAGCTACGGTGCGACAGTGACGATCAGCAATCCTGGCTCGGTCCCGGCGCCAGGGTGGACGCTTGTCGTCACACTGCCGCGGGAGTCGCTGGGGGTCAGCGGGGTCGAGGGTGCACAGGCCAGCCGGGACGGCGCGGTGTGGACGTTCGTGCCGGACCCGAACACCGGCCAGGTGCCCGTCAACGCCTCGGTCCGGGTGACGTTCCGGGTCAATGGATCGTTGACCGGTTCCGCCCCGAAGGCGTGCACCATCGACGGAGTCGCCTGCTCGGGCCTGTCGAACTGACCAACCGGGTACACAGCGATCGAGCGCGTACACCCGACGTTCCGGCGACCGCCATGCTTGATTGATCATCAGTTCGGGCCTGCTTCGTACCGTTCCGGCCATGACTGTCCTACCCGCATCACCGACGCTTCGCCGCGCCGGATCGCGCCTCGGCGCCCTGCGCACCCGGGCCGCCGCCGTCGCCGCCGCCCTCGCCGTCACCGGCGCTGCCGCCGCGGTCGCCGTCGCGACCTCGTCGCCAGCCACCGCCGAGCCGGGCAGCGTCGTCGTCTCGGAGAACTTCTCGGCCGGGTCGCTGCCCGCCGGTTGGCACGCGGTCGACGGCGCCTGGAAGGTCGAGAACGGCCGACTGTACGGAACCTCCGCCAGCTCCAGCGAGAACAACAAGATCACTTTTGGTCGGCACCTCAACGACTTCCGCCTCGAGGCGACAATGCGCTTCGAGTCGGTCTCGGCCGCCACCCGCTGGGCGTCACTCGGCATCGACGTCCCCGCCAGCGGCGCGACCCCCTGGTGGATCGCCACCATGCGCAGCGGCACCACCGCCGCCAACGGGCTCGAATTCGCCCAGCGGACCACTGCCAACGCCTGGGTCGTGACGAACACCGCCTCCGCCCCGTCCGCCGCCGGCACCGGCCGGGACGTCCGCGTCGCCGTCGAGGTGCACGGCAATCAGGCCCGTTGGATCTTCGACGGGCGGGAGGCGATGCGGACCAGCAGCCTCCAGCGCTCCGCCGATGGAGTCCAGGGGCTCTTCGTCAACGGGGCGACCGTGTCGTACGACGACGTCACCGTCACCGAGCTGGCGCCGAACGGCTACCTCCGCCCCGAGGGCAGCCCGTTCACAGTGATCGCCCACCGCGGCGCGTCCGCCGCCGCACCGGAGAACACCCTCGTCGCCCAGGAGATCGCCCGTAGGGGCGGCGCCGACTGGATCGAGAACGACGTCCAGCCGAGCAAGGACGGCATCCCGTTCATCCTGCACGACGGCACCGTCGACCGGACCACCGACGGCACCGGCAACATCCGGGACCTGACCGCCGCGCAGATCAAGGCACTCGACGCCGGCTCCTGGTTCGGCCCGCAGTACGTCGGCGAGCGGGTGCCCACCCTTGCCGAGCAGCTCGCCGACCTGCGGACCCGGGGCGGCAACCTGCTCGTGGAAATCAAGGGCAAGCACACCCGCGACGAGGTGGCCACCATCATCCAGGTGATCCGAGACGAGCAGATGATGGGCCGCGTCTTCATTCAGAGCTTCGAGGTCGACGCCCTGAAGTACACCCACGAGATCGCCCCCGAGCTGCCGCTCGGCCTGCTGCGCAGCACCCTCGACGCCGACCCGGTGGCGCTCGCGAAGGAGCTGCACCTGACCGCGTACAACCCGGACGGCAACGCGCTGCTGGCCAAGCCGGAGGTCGTCGCCCCGCTACACGCCGCCGGGGTCGCCGTGATGGCCTGGACGATGGACTCCGCCGGCCTGTGGCAGCGGCTGGAGCGGATCGGCACCGACGCGATCATCACCAACCGCGCGGCCGAGCTGGTCGGGTGGAACTCGGCGTTCGTCCAGCGGGCCTCGGGCGACCCGACCGTGCAGATCACCTCACCGGCCAACGGGTCCCGGCTGGACCGGGCGCAGTCCCCGGTGATCGCGGTCGCCGCGACCAACGCGGACGCCGTCACCGTCACGCTGGACGGTAGGAAGTCGGCCGCCGGGCGCAAGCTCGACCTGGCCAAGCTGACCGCCGGCCGGCACACCATCTCCACCGAGGTGACCGGGCCCGAGGGCACCGCCACCGCGACCAGCACCTTCACCGTGACGGTGAGCCAGGCTGGCCTCGGCTATCTGATCCTCACCTCGAGCGCAGACCCGGCCGCCGTCACCGCGATGACCACCAAGCTGGCCCACGCCCAGTACGCCGAGCTGGCCACCTACGCCGACCGGCAGGCCGGCAAGCTGGTGCCGGCCGAGGTCGCCAGCGTCATCGCCGCCGACGCCCGCACCCTCGCGCTGAAGTAGTGGCTCTCCGGGTGGCGCGGCCCTCGGACCGCGCCACCCAGAGTCCTCAGTGGACGGCAGCGGGCGATGCGGCCCGCTCGCCCCGCTCTCGCACCAACGGCAGCGCTGGCGCCAACGCCAGCCCCATGCACAGGCCGCCGATGGGGAGCAGGTCGAGGGTGATCGCCGGGAGGACGGTGCCGACGAGGAGCAGCGGCACACTCCACCACGGCAGCCGCCGTCGGGCGGCGAGCATGCCCGTGAGAACGAACAGGCCGACAAAGAAGAGCTGGGGTACGACGTCGTAGAAGGCCACCTCCACGCCAGGGAGGTCCTTGAAGTCCGCGCTGAGCCTCGACATCTCCGCCCGGTCCTCGGCCAGCAGCCCCTCCACGATGTCCGCGCCGAACTGCACCATCGTCGCGGCGAGGCCGACAAACGTGCCGGCCAGCACCCCGGTGCGCCACGGACTGCGGGGCAGCAGGCGGGACAGCGCGAGCACACCCGGGACGAAGCACACCATGCCGGCGAGAGCGACCAGGTGCGCGGCCTGCCAGTCGAACCCGGGGCCGTACACCCCGTCGGATCTTGCCCACAACCGGACCAGGCCGTAGGCCACGATGCCGACCGGTCCGGCGATCACGTAGAGCGCAGCGCGTTTCATGCCAGCCAGCATGTGGCCGCCGGAGCCTGCCGACCTCCGGGAGCTTCCCTCGGCTAGCCCTGGATTCCGTCTCAGGTCTTCCACCGACCAACCCCGAGACCCGTCAACCGCCGGTCAGGGACGGAATGGCTTGCCAGTCAGCGCGGATTCCTCCGGAAACGCCAGCGAGCTGAAGAACTTCTCCGTCTCGGCACTCCGGATGCCCTCGATCTTCGCCAGCAGCGCCTCCGTCGCCGCGTAGGCGCGCTGCTCCCGCTCGGCCGGATCAGCTGTCGCCTCGGCGCGACCGAAAGCGAGTCGCCACTGGTTGCTCGCCTCGATGAGACCGAAATGGGTACGCCGCAGCAGCGCCCACATCTGATCCCACTGATAAAAGGTGCGTAGTGCGGTGGCGGTGGCGATGACCACGCCCGAGACCGCGATTACGAGATTCTTGCCCGGGTAGCTGAAGCCGGCGAGCAGTGGCAGCGACGCACTGACGACGATGACCAGTATGCCGGTGGAACGAAACAGTCGACGGTGCCATTTGGCCCGCCAGTCGTAATGGTCTCTGAGCTTGTTGACGCTGTCTTCCGCCAAGGCGCGGTAGACCTGCAACGGATCACCGGGAGGGCTTTTCTGCGACACGGCGAGCATCCCGCTCTGTCCTTGGTCAACAGACACGTCACGATGCTAGATGCTGCCCATGCGACGGTCTATAGCCCGAGAACACGATGTTGTCGGAGTATTGACGGGCGAACATCTCCCGCTCCGGTGAGGCGACCGGCCAGGCAATCACCGGAACCCCGTGGCGACGCCACCACGCCGTCACAGTGGACGGAAATGCGTCGACCTCGTAGGCCAGAAAATCGGGTCGAGTGACCAGGTTGCTGACCATACTGCGACCCACCATCCGGGTCAGTGGCCCGGCGGTGCGCAGCAGCCCGCAGATGCGCCCCACCGGCACTCGGCGGTGCGGCGGTAGTTTCCGCACCGCCACCCGCAACGCCGCCACGAGTAACGGGTCGAAGGATTCGACCGCGTACCGCCCCGGGTAGTCGGCGGTCTGCCGCAGCACCTCGTCGACGAGATCGAAGTTGAGGGCGAGCGTCGGCCGTTTCAACTCGATCAGCAGGGGCACCCGTCCGGCGACCCGGTCCAGTACCTCCGACAGCGTGGGCAACCACTGGTCGGTGCCCTGCAACCGGAGCCGCTGCCGATCGGCCGGGGTCAGCTCCGCGGTGGCGATCGCCGCACCGGTGAGCGCCGTGAGGTCGTAGTCGTGCACGACGACGAGCTCGCCGGAGCGGGTGAGCTGCACGTCCAGCTCGCAGGCGTAGCCGGCGTCAGCGGCTGCCTCGAACGCCGCGAGCGAGTTGGCGGGTCGATTGTGGCCGGTCAGCCCGCGGTGCGCGATCGGGGTGTCGAGTAGCCAAACGTCGTCGGACGACACGCGATCCTCCTGAGCTTCCGGGACCGGGCTACCCGCACTCCGGAGCACACCGCGGAAGGGTTTTCGCGTACCTTACAGCGATCGGTGGCGAGGGTGTTTCATGCTGGAGTGGTGATTCGTTTCGTACTGAATGTGCTGTGGCTCATCTTCGGCGGTGGCCTCGTGCTGGCGGTCGGCTACGGCATCGCCGCGCTGATCTGCTTCGTCCTGGTCATCACCATCCCGTTCGGCGTCGCGTCGCTGCGCCTCGCGGTCTACTCGCTGTGGCCCTTCGGCCGCACCCTGGTGCCCAAGCCGGGCGCGGGCGTCGGCTCCGGCCTGGCGAACATCCTCTGGGTGGTGCTGGCCGGGTGGTGGCTGGCGCTCTCCCACATCCTCGCGGGCATCGCCCTCTGCGTCACGATCATCGGGATTCCGTTCGGCATCGCCAACTTCAAGCTCGTGCCGGCCGCGTTCTGGCCCCTCGGCCGCGAGGTCGTTGACGTGCCCTGAACACGGAAAACGGGAGACACCCGGCCTCCCGCCACCTCTAACTTATACCGCACTGGGGGGCTTGCGGCAAGACCCCATTTATGACGCAGAATCGTCGGCCGAGGCCAGATTCTGCCGAAATGGAAGTCATGAATTGGATTCCTTGCCTACCTCCGTGTTCGAACTTCCCGACCACCTCGCCCTCAAGGGCGACCCGGCGCTCATCGCCCAGGACGAGCGGCACTTCGCGGCCATGGCGCAGAGCCTCGCGCAGCTGAACGCCGAGCTGTCCGACCGCCTGGACGCCGCGCGCCGGGCGCCCGGCGGCAAGGGCCGCCAAGCCGTCGACCGGGACGAGGAGGTCCGCCGGTTGACCGCCCGCCTGCGCTCGCTGAGCCGCTACGGGCTGGACCTGTGCCTGGGCCACGTGGTCGAGGCGGACCACCCCGAGCCCGTGTACGTCGGACGTCGGGGCCTCACCGACAGCACGGGTCGGCGGCTGCTGCTCGACTGGCGCTCACCCGCCGCCGAGCCGTTCTTCGGCGCGACCCACGCCAACCCGATGGGCCTGGCGAGCCGCCGCCGGTACCGCTGGACCCGCAGCCGGATCAGCGACTACTGGGACGAGGTGTTCACAGCGGACGGGTTCGTGGGGCACGCCGTCGCGCTCGACGACCAGTCCGCGTTCATCGCCAGCCTGGGCAGCGCCCGGTCGGCCCGAATGCGCGACGTGCTCAGCACGATCCAGGCCGACCAGGACGCCATCATCCGGGCGGGCTCGGCCGGCGCCCTCGTGGTCGACGGCGGTCCGGGCACCGGTAAGACAGTCGTCGCCCTGCACCGCACCGCGTACCTGCTCTACTCCGACCCGCGCCTCGGTCAGCGCCGGGGTGGGGTGCTCTTCGTGGGACCGCACCAGCCCTACCTGGCCTACGTCGCCGATGTCCTGCCCAGCCTCGGAGAGGAGGACGTGCAGACCTGCACCCTGCGCGACCTCGTCCCCGAGGGGGCCACGGCAACCGCCGACACGGACCCGGAGGTGGCCCGGCTGAAGTCCTCGGCCGAGCTGATCCGGGCCGTCGACGCCGCAGTGCGGTTCTACGAGGACCCGCCGACCGCCCCGATGACGATCACGGTCGGCGACTCCGACGTCCGGCTGAGCGCCGACGACTGGGCCGACGCGTTCCAGGCGCCAGGCCCGGGCACCCCGCACAACGAGGCGCGCGAGGAGATCTGGGAGGAGTTGCTCACCGTCCTCGTCGACCGGTACGACGGCGACGAGCCGGAGGACGTGCTCCGCGACTCCCTGCTGCGTAACCGGGAGCTACGGGCTGCGGTCAACCGCGCCTGGCCGTTGCTCGACGCGGCCGATCTCGTGGGTGACCTGTGGTCGGTGCCCGCGTACCTGCGCAGGTGCGCGCCGTGGCTCAGCCCGGCGGAGGTCCGCAAGCTGCAACGCGACGAGCCCCAGGCCTGGACCGTGTCCGACCTGCCGCTGCTCGACGCGGCACGGCAGCGGCTCGGCGACGCGGAGAGGTCGGGGCGCACCCGTCGGCGCGACCCGGCCGCCGCCGTGGAGCGCGAGCACATGGCCAGGGTCGTCGACGAACTGCTCGCGGCCGACACCTACGACGACGGCGAGGGCCTGCTGGGGATGTTGCGCCAACCCGACCTGCGCGACGTCCTGGCCGACGAGGCCGGGCTGCCGGACGCCGATCCGGACCTGCTGGCCGGCCCGTTCGCGCACATCGTCGTGGACGAGGCGCAGGAGCTGACCGACGCGCAGTGGCAGATGCTGTTGGCGCGCTGCCCGTCGCGCAGCTTCACCATCGTGGGCGACCGCGCCCAGGCCCGGCACGGGTTCACCGAGTCCTGGCAGGAACGCCTCAAGCGGGTCGGGCTGGACCGGGTCACGGTCGCCTCGCTGAGCATCAACTACCGGACGCCGGCAGAGGTCATGGCGGAGGCCGAGCCGGTCATCCGGGCCGTGCTCCCGGACGCGAACGTGCCGACCTCCATCCGCGGCAACGGGCTCCCCGTCGTGCACGGATCGGTCGCCGACCTGCTGTCGATCCTCGACACGTGGCTCGCCGCGCACGCCGACGGAATCGCGTGCGTCATCGGTGACCCGACGTTCCCGCCCACGGCCCGGGTCCGGTCGCTCAGCCCCGAGCAGGCCAAGGGCCTGGAGTTCGACCTGGTCGTCCTCGTCGACCCGGAAGCCTTCGGCACCGGCGTCTCAGGGGCGGTCGACCGCTACGTCGCGATGACCCGGGCAACCCAGCAACTCGTGCTTTTGACCAGCGGGTGAGGGCGTGCCGCCCGGCCGGGTTCGGGGGCACCCCACGCCCCGCAGGACCGCCCGGAGGCGGCCCTGCGGGGCGTCGGAACTAGTTGCCGAGCGTGACGTGCAGGATCCTCTCGTTGCTGTTGTTCGGGGTGCTGTCCTTGTCGCCGACATTCGTGGTGGTCAGCCACAGCCCCCCGTCGGGAGCCGGCTCCACGGTCCGCAACCGACCGTAGGTACCACTGAAGTACGTCTGCACGTTCGTCAGGCTGCTGCCGCTGATCACCGCGCGGTACATCCGAGCGCCTCGGGCGCAGGCAACGTAGAGCGCGTCGCGCACGATCGTGATGCCGGAGCAGGACCCCTCGGCGGTCGGATAGGTGCGGGCCGGCGCGATGAACCCGGCCGTGCCGCAGCTGCCACTGGTGCCCTCGCACGCCGGCCAGCCGTAGTTTCCGCCCTTGGTGATCAGGTTGGTCTCGTCCATCACCGAGTTGCCGAACTCCTGCTCCCACAGCCGGCCCTGCGAGTCGAACGCCAGCCCCTGCGGGTTGCGGTGGCCGTAGCTCCACACGTAGTTGCCGAACGGGTTGTCCGAGGGGACTGTTCCGTCCGGGTTGAGTCGCAGGATCTTGCCCTCGAGGCTGGACCGGTCCTGGGCGTAGTTGCCGTTCTGGGCGTCTCCGGTGCTGGCATACAGCTTCCCGTCCGGGCCGAAACGCAGGCGACCACCGTCGTGGTACTTGTTCCGCCGGATGCCGCTGAGAAGGACCTGTTCGCTGGCGGTGTTGAGTCGCCCGTTCTCCAACCTGATCCGGACGATGCGGTTGTCGCTCGGCGAGGTGTGCATGATGTACAGCCAGCGGTCGCTGGCGTAGCTGGCCGAGATGGCCAGGCCCAGCAGGCCACCCTCACCGTCAGTGCTCTGCACGTTCGGCACTGTGCCCAGGTTGGTCTTGGCCCCGGTTGTCGGGTTGAGCTGGATGATGTCGTGCGCGTCGCGGCGGTTGTAGAGCACGCTGCCGTCGGGCAACGTCACCAGACCCCACGGGATGTCGGTGTCGGTGGTGACCTGCCGCACCCCGCACACCGGGTTGGCGCACGCCGCACCGGTGGTCACCGTCGCGGTGCCGCTGCGCGACGAGGCGTTGTCCTGCGCGTCCCGAGCCACCACGTAGTACTGGTAGGGGGTGTTCGCCGCCAGGCCGCTGTCGGTGAACGTGGTCGCCGGCGGCGCACCGGTGACAGTGCCCACCTTCGCGCCGGCCCGGTGAATGTCGTACGCCCGCACCCCGATGTTGTCGGTCGACGCGGTCCAGCGCAGCGTCACAGTGGTGCCCGACGCGGTGCCGGTGAGCTGTTGCGGCGCGGTCGGCGGCTGGCTGTCGGCCTGGCAGGGCGGCGGAGTGATGGAGACGGTGGCACTCGCCTGTGACACGTTGCCGGCGGCGTCGCGGGCGTTGACGTACAGACCCCAGGTCGCCCCGGCCACCACCGTCAGGTTGGTGGAGAGCGTCGTGCCGCTCACCGACGTCATCAGCTGGCCGTCGTGGTAGATGTCGTAGAAGGCCACAGCGACGTTGTCCGTCGAGGCGTTCCACGCGAACGTCACCGAGTTGCACGTCAGACCGCTCACCCGTGGGTTGCCCGGCGCCGTCGGCGGCTGGCTGTCGGCACTGCCGAGGGACGTCGTCCACCGCTGGTTGGACTGCCCGTTGCAGGTCCAGAGACCGACTGTGGTGCTGTTGGCGGTGCCCGCGCCGGACACGTCCAGGCACAGGCCGGACTGGACCCCGACGATGGTCCCGGAGGTGGTGATCCGCCAGCGTTGGTTGGCGCCGCCGGTGCAGCCGTTGATCTGCAGCGCGGCCGGGGCGGTGGTGTCCTGTCCGACCACGTCGAGGCACATCGTGTCGTCGTATACCCGCAGCTCACCACTCGAGGTGAAGGTCCACGCCTGGTTGGCCTGGCCGTTGCAGTCGTAGATGTTGATGCCGGCACCGGCGGTCCTGACGTTGCCGACCACGTCCAGGCAACGACCGCTGGCCATGCCCACGACTGTCGACGGTGCTGCGGCGGCCGCCGGCACACCAACGGCCAGGCTCAGCAGCGTCACCGCCACCATCGCCGCCGGCAACAGCCGCCGTCGTGGGTGTGGGTTTCTCAGCGCGACGACTCGCATCCGTCCTCCAGGATCAGGGCATCGACCGGCCCGCCCAGACGACGAAGCGCCCGACCACGCCGAACATGCACATCGACCATCAAAGATGTGTGCGGCGCCCATGTCAAACGATGTCCCTCGATCGGGGGGCAAAACCGCAGATCGGCGTACGCTTCGGTCAGCTGCCGAGCAACGTCTCCCGGACGTACCGGCGGGCATGATGGATCCGCGACTTCAGCGTGCCCATCGGGATGCCCAGTTGCCCGGCGATCTCCTGATAGTCGAGCTGACACAGGTCGCGGAGCACGAGGGCCGTCGCCAGCTCCGGCCGGTGCGCCTCCAACCGGTCCAGCGCGTCCAGGAGGTCGAGGCGGGAACCGGCGATGACGCTCGTCGTGCGGGGATCGGCCACCTCGACGGGCAGCAGCGCGCTGGGCCGCTCGGCCGCTCGTCTCCGCAGTGACCGGTACGTCTGGCGGGCGCAGTTGGCGACCACTGTGTACAACCAGGTGGAGAACAGCGACCGGCCCTCGAACCGTTGGATGTGCCGGGCCACCTGCAACAACGCGTCCTGTGCCGCCTCCTCCGCGTCCTGCCGGCAGGGCAGGAACCGCCCGCACTGCTCCAGCACCCGCGGACCGATCGCGGCCAGCAGCGCATCGAGTGCGGCGCTGTCGCCTGCCGCAGCCCGCCTCGCCAGTTCCTCGGTGTCAGATTCCTTCGCCACCCGCGCTCCCCCGCTCGTGGGCGTCACCGGAGTCCCGGTCGCCGGATAATACGGTCGTGTCCATCCCGCCACAGGTTGGCCGGTACCGCATCGCGCACCCCGTCGGCGCCGGTGCGTTCGCCACCGTGTGGCTGGCGTACGACGACGAGCTGCGCTCGCCGGTGGCGGTGAAGGTGCTCGCCGACAACTGGTCGCAGCGGGCCGACATCCGGGGACGCTTCCGCCAGGAGGCCCGCTTCATGCGGCAGGTCGACTCCGATCACCTGGTCCGGGTGTTGGACATCGGCGAGCTGCCCGACGGCCGGCCGTACCTGGTGATGACGTACGCCGCTGGCGGCACGCTCGCCGACCGGCTGACCGGCGGGCCGATACCGGTGCGCGCGGCGTTGCGGATCGCCGCCGACATCGCCAGGGCGGTGGCCGTCCTGCACGACAGCGGCGTGCTGCACCGCGACCTCAAGCCCTCCAACGTGCTGTTCGACCCCACCCCGGCCGGTGACCGGGTGTTGGTCGCCGACCTGGGGCTGGCCAAGACACTCGCGCACGCGTCCGGGTTCACAGTGGTCGCCGGCACGCCCGCCTACATGGCGCCCGAGCAACTCGTCCCCGGCAGAGGGATCGACGTGCGCGCCGACGTGTATGCGATCGGCGCGCTGACGCAGCACATGTTGACCGGCGTACCGCCGGGGCAGCCGGTGGCGGCAGCCCGCGCACCCGCCGCCGTCGAGCGGGTCGTCCGCCGGGCGCTGCACCGCGATCCGGACCGCCGCTGGCCCACGGCGGCCGCGTACGCCTCCGCGTTGGAGGGTCTGCTCGCCGGCCGGCAGCTCACGGCCCGCCCGCCGCCACGGCGGCGGCTCCGCCGGTTCCTGGCCGCCGTCGGCGCCGTGGCCGCGACGCTGGTCATGGCCGGATCCGCCACCGCCGCCACCGCGCCGCACGGCTGGATCCGGGTGGGTGACACGACCGGCGCTGTCTCGGTGGCCGTTCCCGGCGGCTGGGCGCGGCAGCTGCGCGACGGTGGCTGGGACCCGACGGTGATCGGCCTCGCCGAGGGGCGTGGCCCCGGCCTGCTCGTCGGGACGGACCTCACAGTGTGGTCCGATGTCGACAGCGCGACACCGGGAGTCTTCGTGGGTGTGAGCCGTGCGCTGCGCGGAGCGGAGCAGCCGGCACTGCCCGATCACAGTGGATGCACACCCGCCGCCGCTCGGGCGGTCACCGTCGCCACTTTCAGTGGGACCGTCCGGCACTGGGCGCGATGCGGTGGCGCGCAGACGTCCTTCAGCGAGGTCACCCTGGTCGCCGCCGCCACCACCTTCGGGGTGTACGTCCAGGTCAAGCAGACCGACGGCCTCGACCGCACCGACGAGATCCTCGGCACGCTGCGGGTGGACGCTTCGATGGTCGCGCAACGCTAGTACCGCTTCCAGTTTCCGCTTCCGTCGGCCTTGCGCCACCGACGGGTCTCGGTGCCGCCGTCGAGCTTGCGGACGGTGGCCTGCACGTCCTCGCCCACCACCCGGTACGAGACGAACGTCATCACCCGGTCGCCGGACGGGCTGGAATCGTCGCCCAGGATGACCGGCCACGCGTACCGTCCTCCGCCGTCGGCGAGCTGAACCGGCACGAGGGCCTGCCGTCGCGCGGCGTCGCTGTTGCCCAGTTCGACGAGGACGAGCGCGTCCTCGGTCGACGGCGCGTTCGCCGGCTCCTCGGTGATGAACTCGGCGTAGACCGGCCGCGCGCCGTTGGGCAGGATCCGGCACGGGATGTCGAGGCCGTTCGACCCGTTCCGGAACACCACGGAGTCGGACTCCCCGCAAAAGCCCAGGTTGCGGATCGTGGCATTGGGCCAGTCGGTCCGCCTGATCTCGCTCACCGGCGCGGCCGGCCGGGAGGTGCGGGTGGCCGGGGCACCCGGGGTGGCGCTGCGGGTGGCCGGAGCGCTCGGGCTGGTGCTGCCGGTCGCCGGAGCGCGCGACGCCGACGGGCTCGGCGGGCTCGCGCTGGTGGACGGAGAGCCGGCGGGCCCGGCGTCACCACCGACCCGTTCCACCGCTGACGTGCAGCCGGCGACGAACGCAACGGTGAGCATCGCACCGACGAGCAGGTTACCGCGCATGGGTGATCCTTCCTTCGCGGGTCTGTCACAGGGTTTGATGCACCGGTACGGGCGGTGGTTCACGTGACCGGAGCGGCATCTCTGCCCACCATCGGTGCACCCCTTTCCTCCTCCTCAGGTCGTAGGCGTAGTGCCGTCCCGCGCCAGATGGTTCGGGGCGATCGCTCGAACAGGCTTGTTCCAAGGCATCGGGTGACGCCGTACGGACCTGCTCCGGACACGTCCACCGGTGACAGCCACCCCACTCTCCGTGCGCGGTCCACCCCCGGTCGAGAGTGGACATTGCGGGAGTACGATCCCGCTCGTACCGCTGTGGTTACCTCCAGCTGACGACCCCTCGATAGGAGCCAGGCATGGCCGGCCCGGACCCCGAACTCGCCGCGAAGCTTCAGCCCGACGTGCCGCACGCGGCACGGATCTGGAACTACTGGATGGGTGGCAAGGACAACTTCCAGTCCGACCGGGCGGCCGGCGACGCTGTCGCCGAGGTCTACCCGGAGATCGTCCTCATGGCGCAGCAGTCGCGCGTGTTCCTGGTGCGGGCCGTGCGTTACCTCGCGGCCGAGGCGGGCATCCGGCAGTTCCTGGACATCGGCACCGGCCTGCCCACCATGCAGAACACGCACGCGGTCGCCCAGGGTGTGGCGCCCGACTCGCGGATCGTCTACGTGGACAACGACCCGATGGTGCTGGTGCACGCGCGGGCGCTGCTGGCCAGCACCACGTCGGAGGGTGTCACCACCTACGTCCCGGCCGATTACCACGACCCGGAGAAGATCCTCGCCGAGGCGGCGCAGACGCTCGACTTCGACCAGCCCATCGCCGTGATGTACATGGGCGTGATGGGCTACGAGCCCGACCTGGACGTGGTGCGCTCGATCGTCGGGCGCACCATGGACGCGGTGCCGTCCGGCTCACACCTGGTGCTCTGGGACGGCACCAACACCAGCCCGGCGGTGGTTTCCGGCGCCGAGCGGCTGGCGCAGAGCGGCGGAGTTCCGTACATCCTGCGCAGCCCGGAGGAGCTCGAGAGCTGCTTCGACGGGCTGACGATGGTGGAGCCGGGCCTGGTGCCGATCCCGCTGTGGCGAGCGGAGGATCCCGACACCGTCGGGATCGACGCCTACGGCGCGGTGGCCCGCAAGCCCTGACCGACACGACGTCCGCCCCGCTCACGCCGTCTCGGCAGAGCGGGGCGGACGTCGTTCACCGCGCGCAGGTCAGGGTCAGGCCGTCGGGCACCGCGCTGGTCGACACGAGCAGACCGAACGTCGTCGCTCCGTCCAGCGCCAGCGTCCCGTTGTAGGAGGCGTTGCGCACTGTGGCGTCGGCGCCGGCCGTCTCGGCCACCCCACCCCAGGCCGCCTGGATCCGCTCGTCACCGGACCACCGCCAGGAGACGCGCCACCGGTCCAGCGGCAGCGTCCCGGTGTTGCGGACCGTGACCGTCGCCACGAAGCCGCCGCCCCAGTGGGTGTCGATCGTGGCCGTCGCGCGGCACGAGGTCGGTGAGGCGGTGCGGGCCGAGGCGATCACGTACGGGTCCCGTCGGCCGTCGACGTCGGTGAACCGGTACCAGTACTCCGTGTCAGGAGTCAGCCGGTCGATGGTCACCGCGCCGTTGCGCTCCGGCCCGGAGACGCCCTCGGCGACAGCGGCCCGCCACTGCTGGGCGTCCTCGCGGCTGGTGAAGAGGCTGACTGTCATCGGCGGGTCGTAGCCGCAGGGTGGGCGGAAGAAGATGAAGTACGAGATGGTCAGGCTCGTGGTGGTGGCTCCGGTCATGTTCGCAGTGATCGGCAATGCCGGTGGGCAGGCCGGCGTCGGTGTCGCCGACGGCGTTGGCGTCGGCGTGGCTGTCGCTTCGGCGGTGGTGGTCGTCCCGGTCCAGGTGGCCAGCGCCATGGCCGTGACGGCGAGGAACATGCGAAGCATCGGTACCTCCGTGGTTACCAGGCACCGATGACCGAGGTGGTAGCCGGTGCCGCACTCGGGTTCCGGTCGACGACGAGGGCTGCCCGGCACGGGTGACATGGTCACCTCGTGCGCCCCGTGGACCGGAGGAGATCTGGTGCGCGCTGGCTCCCCGAGCACCACCGAACCACAGCATGGCAGGCGATGGACATCGATACAACCTGATCCCGATCTCGTCGAACATCGTCCGCTTCCTCGTCGCCGCACTGACACCCGCTGGGCGCCCGAACCCCGAATGATCTATTGGCATCTATCCATTCGGACACGGGAGCACACCATGCTCGACGCAAGCAGCACGACCCGGCGACCCCGGGGAGTGCGGGCACTGATCGCGGCAGGCGCTGCGGCACTGCTGACGGCCGCCGCGCTGGCCGCACCGGCCCCCGCCGACGCCGCCGTCAGCCGGGCCGAGCTGGCCCTCCGCTGGGCGCCCATCCACTACCAGGACGTGGACGCCACCGGCAGCCACGCCCTGAGCGGCCAGTCGGACCACCTCACCCGGGTCGACTTCGACGGCGACCTGGACGGACGCAACAACTGGGACCGGGCCGGCCAGGCAGGCGCCTCGTTCGCCGCGCACGTGTACTACTCCGTCGTGGAGACGAGCACCCACTGGTACATCACGTACTTCTTCTTCCACCCTCGCGACTGGACCGACCACCCGTTCTTCGAGACCGAACACGAGAACGACGGTGAGGGCGCGCTGTTCGCGATCGAGCGGGACGGCTCCACGTACGGCGTTCTCCGCTCGGCCGTCACTGTCGCGCACAGCGACTTCTTCTCCTACACGCCGACCGGCAGCACCTGGACCAACGGCGGGGAGAGCATCGACGGCACCCTGCGGTTCCAGGCGTCACCGCACGACACGTTCCAGCACCCGGTGACGGCGCAGGAGGCACAGGGCCACGGCCTCAAGGCACACCCGCAGTACGACATCAACGGCGACGGCCTGGTCTACTACCCGTCGACCGTCGCCGAGACGCCCAGCAGCAGCAACGACCGCGACGTGCGGTACCAACTGATCGACATCTTCGCCGCTGGCGGCCTGTGGGCGCAGCGGTCCAACGCGAGCCTGTTCGCCAGCCTGGGCACGTTCGCCGGTGACACGTCCGGCGACTGCGGCGTCGGCACCTGGAGCTGTTCGACCAACTCCGCCAACGCGCCCTGGGGCTGGGACGACGGCAACGACGCCCCCGCGCGTGGCGAGATCGCCAGCGACCCGGCGAAACTGTCGGCCGCGTACTTCACAGTGCCGACCGGGCTGGCCCGCACCTACAGCTACAACCCGTACGCCGGTGCGGCTGCGGCGCTCGCCGAGGCGGCGAGGACGGCTCCACCGACCGTCGACTGATCTCTTCGTCTCCCCGGGGTCGGACCGTCCCGGTCCGTCACCGGGGAGACGAACCGACCCGTACCCGGTCGCTCTCGTCGTCGGAGAGAAAGGCCGCCAGCGCCTGCCCCTGCTCGGTGACGGCGGCCCGGTCCGCTCGGGAGAAGCCGCGTAGTGGGTTGACGGTCACCGTGCCCGACTCGACGCTCCAGGTCGCCGCGACCCGGCCGTCGACGAGCACCACGCGTTCGCCGGCCACCGACAGGCCACGGTGGGCGTCGTCGATGATCCGGGTGCGGTCGTCGTAGCCGAGGATCGCGTTGTCGAACGCCGGCAGGAACCGCACCGGGGCGGGGGTGTCCGGGTCGGGGCGCGGCGCGTCGGGGAGGTCGATCAGCTTCCGACCACGTTCGTCGCGGAAGGTCACCAACTCGTCCCGCATCGCGGTCACCACGGCCGGCAGCCCGGCGAGGCCGCACCAGGCCCGCAGGTCGGCCGTGGCCGCCGGGCCGAACGCGGCCAGGTAGCGGCGCACGAGCAGCTGGCCGACCTGGTCGGCGCCTTCTGCGGTCGGGGGGGCGATTTCCCGGTCGAGCCAGGCGGAGACCAGGGCGTAGCGCACGCCCCCCTTCGCCCGCCACACCCCGCGCGGCGGCAGCTGTGTCATCGGGAGCAGCGCGATCGCCATCTCGCCCAGCGCCTGCACCCCCGCCGTCGGCCAGCGCTCGCCGAGCGCCCGCCCGATCTCGGGCATCGAGCGGGGCTCACCGTCGGACACCACGGCCCGTGCGGCAGCGGCGAGGTCGTCGAGGTCAACCCCGTCGAGCTCGCTCCGGTAGACCCCGAGCACACGTTGGCGCAGCATGGCGTCGTGACGCGGACGCCAGGCCACGGCGTCGTCGGCGACGAGCAGGTGGACGGTGCGGCGCATGAGGTGGGTACGCACCACGTGCCGTTCGGTCAGCAGGGTCGAGAGCACCGTCGGGTCGAACGCGCGCAGCCGCGACCACAGCCCGATGAAGGGCTCCTGCGGCTCCTGGGCCTGGAGGCCACCGAGGTGGGCGACGGCGTCGAGCGCCGGCAGGTCGGCGCGGTCCAGCAGCAACTGCCGGGCGAGCGTCGCGCGGTTGAGCGCCCGGGTGTCGAGAATGGTCATAGGGTCCTTTCGGCCGGCGTCATTATCTGACCCGGAGCCGACAGTCTGGGCGCCCGACCGCCTCAGATACGCGAAACCGCCCCGTCCGGCGGCACCGGGCGGGGCGGATTCGAGCGGGTGCACCGATCAGTGCCTGCCCACGAAGATCCCGATGCCGTTGGCGACCATTCGCTCCGTACCGTCGGATGGGCTGTTGCGGGCGGTGGCCGCGGCCTGGCCCGGCTCGCGGACGGCGACAGTGCTCGAACCACCGCCGTCCAGGTTCACTGCGGCGTCCGCGCCGAGTGAGCGCATCAGGTCGGCCAGTTCGGCGATCGTGAACCCGGCGCTGGCCGGGGCGCGGCCGGCCAGGGCGACCAGGTACACGGTTCGACCGTCGGGGCTGACACCGGCCGCGCTGCGTACCGCGGCGGTCTTGGTGTCCAGGCCGGCCAGCGGCGCGCCGTCGCGCAGGATCGGCGCGCCACCGACCGCGAAGGTCAGCTTCGGCTTGCCGACGGAGACGAGCTTCTCGCGCACCTGCACCCGGTCGCCGACGGCGAGGTCGTCGAGCGCGTCCGCGCCGCCCTCCCGGCCGACCAGCACCTGGGTGTCGGCCGGGATCGCGCCCGCACCGGGCGTCGGGCCGACCGCGGTCACCACGCCGTCGCGTACGGTCACCTCGTAGGTGTGGGTGCTGCACGGGTCGCTGCGGCTGGTGTCGGTGCCGCAGGTGGACCGGACCCGGGAGGCGGTCCCCCAGTCGGCGGTGAACAGGCCGACGCCGTCGACCGGCAGCGCGTACTGGTTCAGGCCGCCCAGCGCGACGGTGCCCTTCGCGCTGCGCACCTCGCCGTCCAAGCTCAGGGTGTCCACGCGCGCCTTGCCGTTCACGCCGACGCCGAACACGTCCCGGGTCGAGGTGCCCGGGGCCAGGCCGGGGCCGAAACGCTGGGCGGTCGGCACCGCGAACTTCAACTCCTCGCCGTCGGCGATCTCCGGACCGGACGACGAGTAGGTCGGGGTCACGCCCGCGTGCGTCTCACTGTTGTTGAAGAAGTCGCCGTTGACGCCGGCCACGGCGCCCTGCTCGTTCGTCATCGCCGAGACGACAGTGCGCTGCGCCACCGCGTCGGGGTGCAGCAGGTCCAGGGAGACCTTGTTCTTCTTCAGGTCGGCGGTGAGCAGGTAACCGACTGTGACGCCTCGGGGTGTGGTCACCTGGAACGAGCCGTATGTGACGCCCGGGGCGAGCTGCTCGGTCGAGGTGATGGTGATCGGGGTGGCCGTCGCGGGTACCGTGGCGGTCGCGGCGTGGGCGACGCCGGCCGGCGTCACGAGCGTGGTCAGCCCCGCCGCGAGCAGCAGCGCCAGACGTGGGCGTACGAGGTGTGGTGACCTCATTGCCGCTCCTTTCCTGGTGCGTTCCTGGCCTGGGCCGGGATGGTCGAGCCGGGCCGGCGGTTGACCGGACCGGCGATGATCTTCCTGGTCAGCCGATCACCCGGGGGTGAACACGGGAGGCTGCGGATGTGAACCGCCCGCACCGTCTCGATCAACTGCCGGAGCGGCGGGACGGGCCGACCCAGGTGGGCACGATCCCCGGGGGTGCCAAAAAGTTTTGTGCACTTCCTACAACTGAGGGACGGTGGGTTCGGTGGTTGCGCCATAGCGCTGGCCGCCGCCACCCGGAAAGGTGATCACTGCTGGGAGCCGTCGTCTCCCGGCACGCAGGTCGAGGTCTAGCTAAGGGGTTCTTCGGGTGTTCAACCGTGTCGCCATCGTCAACCGTGGTGAAGCCGCCATGCGGCTCATCCACGCGGTCCGCGAGCTGGCCGCGGAGACCGGCATCCAACTCGAAACCGTGGCTCTCTACACCGATGTCGACCGCAACGCCACGTTCGTTCGCGAAGCGGACATCGCCTACGATCTCGGCCCGGCGTCCGCCCGCCCGTACCTCAACCTGGCGGTGCTGGAGCGCGCCCTGACCGAGACCGGGGCCGACGCCGCCTGGGTCGGCTGGGGCTTCGTCGCCGAGGATCCGGCGTTCGCCGAGCTGTGCGAGAAGATCGGCGTCACCTTCGTCGGGCCGAGCCCGGACGCCATGCGCCAACTCGGCGACAAGATCGGCTCGAAGCTGATCGCCGAGAAGGTCGGCGTGCCGGTCGCGCCGTGGAGCCGCGGCGCCGTCGAGACCCTGGACGCCGCACGTGCCTCGGCGGCCGAGGTCGGCTACCCCCTGATGCTGAAGGCGACAGCGGGCGGCGGCGGGCGCGGCATCCGCGTGGTCAGGAACGAGGCCGAGCTTGTCGACGCGTACGAGCGCACCAGCCAGGAGGCGGCACGGGCCTTCGGCAGCGGCATCGTGTTCCTGGAACGCCTGGTCACCGGGGCGCGGCACGTCGAGGTCCAGGTGATCGCCGACGGGCAGGGCACCGCGTGGGCGCTCGGCGTGCGCGACTGCTCCGTGCAACGACGCAACCAGAAGGTCATCGAGGAGTCGGCGTCGCCGGTGCTCGACCCGGCGCAGGCCGCCGAGCTGAAGACGTCGGCCGAGCGGCTGGCCGTGGCTGTCGGTTACCGCGGCGCGGCGACCGTCGAGTTCCTCTACCACCCCGGCGACCGGTTGTTCGCGTTCCTCGAGGTCAACACCCGCCTCCAGGTCGAGCACCCGATCACCGAGCTGACCACCGGGTTCGACCTGGTCAAGGCGCAGCTGCACGTCGCCTCCGGCGGGCGACTCGAAGGTGCGCCGCCGTCCGAGCGTGGGCACGCCATCGAGGCGCGGCTCAACGCCGAGGACCCCGACCGCGACTTCGCGCCGTCGCCCGGCCGCATCGCCCGGCTGGACCTGCCCAGCGGCCCCGGCATCCGGGTGGACACCGGCGTCAGCGAGGGCGACACCATCCCGGCCGACTTCGACTCGATGATCGCGAAGATCATCGCGTACGGCCGCGACCGCGACGAGGCGCTCGGCAAGCTGCGCCGGGCGATGGCGAACACCACCGTGATCATCGAGGGTGGGGCGACGAACAAGAGCTTCGTGCTCGACCTGCTCGACCAGCCCGAGGTGATCGACGCCAGCGCGGACACCGGCTGGATCGACCGCGTCCGCAGCGAGGGCCGGCTCGTCACGCACCGCCACTCCGCTGTCGCCCTGGCCGCCGCCGCCATCGAGGCGTACGAGGAGGAGGAGCGCGTCGAGCGGCAGCGGCTGCTGTCGACGGCGGCCGGCGGGCGCCCGCAGGTGCAGCACGCCAGCGGCCGACCGTTGGACCTCAAGCTGCGCGGCGTCGGTTACCGCACGCGGGTGGCGCGTGTCGGCGCGCACCGGTTCCGGGTCGGCATCGAGAGCGGCCCCGTCGTGCGCACCGCCGACGTCGAGCTCGACCGCTTCGACCGGCACACCGGTCAGATCGTCGTCAACGGCATCCGCTACCGCCTGCTCACCGGCACGTACGGGCCGACCCACCTGGTCGAGGTGGACGGTGTGACGCACCGGGTCAGCCGGGACGAGGGCGGTGTCCTGCGCTCGCCCATGCCCGCGCTGGTCGTCGCCACGCCACTGGAGGTCGGCGCGGAGGTCGAGGCGGGCGCGCCGGTGCTCGTGCTCGAAGCCATGAAGATGGAGACGGTGCTGCGGGCGCCGTTCAAGGCGCGGCTGAAGGAGTGCGCCGTCTCGGTGGGCAGTCAGGTCGAGGCGGGTGCGCCGCTGCTGCGCCTGGAGCCGCTCGCGGACGACGCCGAGGAGACCACTGACGACCCGAGCACCGAGGCCGTCGAACTGGACCTGCCCACCGCCGCCGCCGACGTCCCGGCGGACGAGCGCAGCCGGCGCGGTCAGGAGGACCTGCGGGGTCTGCTGCTCGGCTTCGACGTCGACCCGCACGACGACCGCCGGGTGCTCGACGACTACCTCACCGCACGGCGGGCGGCCACCGAAGCCGGTCAGCGACCCCTGGCCGCCGAACTCGACCTCATCGAGGTGTTCGCCGACCTCGCCGAGCTGAGCCGCAACCGTCCGACGGGCGAGGACGGCGGCGCCGCGCACGTGCACAGCGCCCGGGAGTACTTCCACACCTACCTGCAGAGCCTCGACGTCGAGCGGGCCGGGCTGCCGGACGCCTTCCAGACCAGGCTCGGCAAGGCGCTCGGCCGCTACGGCGTCACCGACCTGGACCGCACCCCCGCCCTCGAAGCCGCCGTCTTCCGGATCTTCCTCGCCCAGCAGCGCGCCTCCGCGGACGCGCAGGTCGTCGCGGCGCTGCTGCGCGCCTGGCTGCGGGAGACCCCGCCGGACGAGACGCTGCGCGAGCCGGCCGGCCTCGCGCTGGAGCGGTTGATCGCCGCGACGCAGGTCCGCTTCCCCGTGGTCGCGGACCTCGCGCGCGGCGTGGTGTTCGCCTGGTTCGCCCAGCCGCTGCTGCGCCGCAACCGCGCCCGCGTCTATGCCGAGGTCCGTGGTCACCTGCGGCACCTGGACGCGCACCCGGACGCACCGGACCGCGCCGAGCGCATCGCCGAGATGGTGCGTAGCACCGAGCCGCTGGTCCGGCTCCTCGGCCAGCGGCTCGTTCGCGACCACCTCGACAACGCGGTCATGTTGGAGGTGCTGACCCGCCGGTACTACGGCAACCGGTCACTCACCAGCGTGCGCACCCAGGGGGTCGCCGACTGCACGTTCGTGGTCGCCGAGCGCGCCGACTCGAGCGTGGTCTCCGCCGCGGTGAGCTTCGACGCGCTGGGCAGCGCCCTGCGCGGGCTGGCCGAGCTGGCCACCGGCGAGGACGCCGTGGACGCCGACATCTACCTCGGCTGGGAGAACCAGCCGGAGGACTTCGACGCGATGGCGGCGGCGCTGGCCGAGGTCATCGCCGCGCACCCGCTGCCGCCCCAGGTACGTCGGGTCACCACCACCGTCGCGGGTCGCGGCGGCGCGGTGATGCACCACCACTTCACCTTCCGCCCGGCCGGTGCCCAGTTGGCCGAGGACCGGCTGATCCGCGGGCTGCACCCGTACATCGCGCAGCGGATGCAGCTGGAGCGGCTGCACAAGTTCGACCTGACCCGGCTGCCGTCGTCGGACGAGGAGGTCTACCTCTTCCAGTGCGTGGCGCGGGAGAACCGGGCCGACGAGCGCCTCGTCGCGTTCGCGCAGGTACGTGACCTGACCGAGCTTCGCGAGCAGGACGGCCGCCTGGTCGCGCTGCCCACGACCGAGGACGCCATCGCCGCCTGCCTCGACTCGATCCGCCGCGCCCAGTCGCGGCGGCCGTCGAAGACGCGATTCAACACCAACCGCATCGTGGTCTACGTGTGGCCGCCGAGCGAGCTGACCCGCGAGGAGATGGAGATGATCGCCGGGCGGGTCCGCCCGACGACAGCGGGCGCCGGCCTGGAGGAGATCCTGTTCATCGCGCGCCAGCGCGACCGCCGGACCGGCGAGCTGACCAGGATCGCCGTACGGATCTCGTTCGACGCCGCGGGTGGCGCCGAGCTGGCCGTCGGGGAGCCGCCGGTCGAGCCGATCGAGCCGCTCGACGAGTACCGGCTCAAGGTGCTGCGGGCCAGCAGCCGCAACACCGTGTACCCGTACGAGCTGACCGGCCGGCTCGGCGATTTCGTCGAGCACGACCTCGACGACGACCACGTGTTGGTACCGGTGGACCGGCCGAAGGGGCGCAACAGCGCCGCCATCGTCGCCGGAGTGGTCACCACGCCGACCGGGCGCTACCCCCAGGGCGTCACCCGGGTGGTGCTGCTCGGCGACCCGACGAAGTCGCTGGGCGCCCTGTCGGAGCCGGAGTGCCGGCGCGTGATCGCCGCACTGGACCTGGCCGAGCGGATGCAGGTGCCGCTGGAGTGGTGGGCGCTGTCCGCCGGGGCCCGGATCTCGATGAGCTCCGGTACGGAGAACATGGACTGGGTGGCCGCCGCGCTCAAGCGGATCGTCGAGTTCACCCAGGCCGGCGGTGAGATCAACATCGTGGTCGCGGGCATCAACGTCGGCGCGCAGCCGTACTGGAACGCCGAGGCGACGATGCTCATGCACACCAAGGGCATCCTGGTGATGACGCCCGACTCGGCGATGGTGCTCACCGGCAAGCAGTCGCTCGACTTCTCCGGCGGTGTGTCGGCTGAGGACAACTTCGGCATCGGCGGCTACGACCGGGTGATGGGGCCGAACGGGCAGGCGCAGTACTGGGCGCCGAACCTGACGGCCGCGCGGGACGTGGTGATGGCGCACTACGACCACACGTACGTCGCGCCCGGCGAGGACGCGCCCCGGCGGGCGGTCACCACCGACCCGGCCGACCGCGACATCTCCGCCTTCCCGCACGACGTGGCGGGCAGCGCCTTCGCCACCGTCGGTGAGATCTTCTCCGTCGAGTCCAACCCGGACCGCAAGAAGCCCTTCGACATCCGTACGGTGATGCGGGCCCTCTCCGACCAGGACCACCCGGTGCTGGAGCGCTGGGCCGGCATGGCGGATGCGGACACCGCCGTCGTGCAGGACGTCCACCTCGGCGGCATCCCGGTCTGCCTGCTCGGCATCGAGTCCCGGTCGGTGCCGCGGCACGGCTTCCCGCCCACCGACGGTCCGGACACCTACACGGCGGGCACGCTGTTCCCCAGCTCGTCGAAGAAGGCCGCGCGGGCGATCAACGCGGCCAGCGGCAACCGGCCGCTCGTCGTGCTGGCGAACCTGTCCGGCTTCGACGGCTCACCGGAGTCGATGCGCAAGCTGCAACTGGAGTACGGCGCCGAGATCGGCCGGGCGATCGTGAACTTCCGGGGACCCATCGTCTTCTGCGTGATCTCGCGCTACCACGGCGGCGCGTTCGTGGTGTTCTCGAAGGCGCTGAACCCGAACATGACGGTGCTGGCGCTGGAGGGCTCGTTCGCCTCGGTGCTCGGTGGCGCACCCGCCGCCGCTGTGGTGTTCTCCGCCGACGTCAACTCCCGTACCGCGGCCGACCCGCGGGTGCGCGACCTGGAGGCCCGCACCGCCGCCTCGGCTGGCACCGAACGCGCCGCGCTGACCGCGGAGCTCGACGAGCTGCGCTCGTCGGTACGCGCGGAGAAACTCAGCGAGGTGGCCTCGGAGTTCGACCGGGTGCACAACATCCACCGCGCCGTCGAGGTCGGCTCGGTGGACGCCGTCATCCGCGCCGCCGAGCTGCGTCCGCGCATCATCGAGGCCATCGAAGCCCACCTGGGATAACGCGACGAGACGGGCGGGGCAGTGCTCGGATCCTGAGAAGCGAGGAACCGGGCACCGCCCCGCCCCGGTCTCATCCGGTGGTATCGGCGGGGCGCGCGACAGCGAACACGAACCAGGCGATGGTGCAGACCGCGGCCGAGATCAGCAGAGCCCACCCCGTGCCGGCGGCGGCAGCAGCGCCCATGACGACGACACCCAGGGTCGCACCGACTTGCCGCACGGCGTTGAGCAGGCCGCCCACGGCACCGGCCGTGCCCGCCGGGGCGGCGCCGACGAGGGCCGCGACCAGCGCCGGCAGGGCGTAGGAGACACCGAAGCCGGTCATCAGGAGGCCGACCGCGAGCCACTGGTAGCCGCCGTCGGCGAAGACCACCCCGGCGAGCGCCGCGCCTCCGGCGGTCAGCAGGGCCAGACCGGCCAGGATCGGTCGGCGCGGACCCACCCGTGCCACGATCCGGCCGGTGATCGGCGGATTGGCCGCGAAGGGCACCGTCAGCGGCAGGAACGCCAGCCCGGTCTGCAGCGGGTTCAAATGCCGCTGCTGCTGCAGCAGCAGCGGCAGCACGAACAGGGCCCCCGTCAGTGCGAAGTTCACCGCCGCAGCGGCCAGCAGCCCGGCCCGCACCCGGCTGGACCGCAGCAGCGCCCGGTTCAGGACCGGCGCCCGGCTGTGGCGCTCCAGGCCGAAGAAGACCAGCATCGAGACTCCGCACCCCACCGAGGACCACACGGCGTGGGCCCACGCCTGCGAACCGGCAGCGATCAACGCGTCCGTAACGAGAGCCAGCACGGCAACGGCCGCCAACTGGGCGGGCCAGTCGATCCGGCGGTAACCGCGCGGGCAGGTCACCGCCGGGCCGTACGTCAGCGCCAGCACCGCCAGGCCGATGGGCACGTTGACCAGGAAAATCGACCGCCACCCGGCCGCGCCGACCAGTGCGCCGCCGGCGATCGGACCGGCTGCCACGGCCGCACCGCTGATCGCGGCCCACGCCGAGACCGCTCGCGCCCGCGCCGCCGGTTCCGGGTAGAGCTGGGCGATCATCGCCATCGAGGCTGGCACGCACAGCGCCGCGGCGACCCCCGAGATCGCGCGCAGGAGGACCAGGGCCCACAGCCCCGGGGCGAACGCGCTGAGCAGTGACGCGAGTGTGAAGACCGCTATGCCGGCCCGGAAGAGCCGCTCGGCACCGAAACGGTCCGCCGCCGCTCCCGCCGACAGCAGCAGCGCGGCGAACGCCACTGTGTAGCCGACGGTCGCCCACTGCAACCCGGCCATTGTGGTGTCGAGTGACGATGCCAGAGCAGGCTCGGCGACCGACAGCACCGTCATGTCCAGCAGCACCATGAAGTAGCCCAGCGAAATGCCGGTCAGGGCGGTGGAGTGCCTCCGCCGCTGCCGAAGATCCGCACGTGCTGGTGCGGACGAACTCAAAAGGGTCATGACTGGCGAAGCTCCCCGAAGACGACTGTGGAAGGACGCCACCACTGTGCGTTTCGGCAGACCAGCGGCTCCACCGCCGTAGCCGAACGACGCGTTCGGAATTTCCGAACGCTCCGGGCGGTTGCTGAGCACGTGGAGTTACGCCAACTCAGCACCTTCGAAGCCGTCGTCCGCTACCGAACCGTGACCGATGCCGCCGTCGCGCTCGGCTTCGCCCCCTCGTCCGTCTCCCAGCAGATCCGGACTCTGGAAGAAGCACTCGGCGTGGCCCTGTTCGTGCGCGGTCCCAAGGGAATGCGGCTGACCCCCGCCGGAGAACGGTTGCAGGGATGGGCACGGGCGCTGCTCGACCAGGCCGAGCAGGCCACCCGCGACGTCAGACGCGAACGGCGCCAGCTCCGGCTCGGTGCGCTGGAAACCCTCGCCGGCTCCTACCTGCCTGCGGTGATCACCCGATTTGCCGAACGTCGACCGGACATCGACCTCGAGATCCACACCGAACGCGCCCGCGACGGTCTCCTCGCCGATGTGATCAAGGGACGACTCGAGGCCGCCCTGCTGCTGGATTCCGGCGACGATGTCGGCGGACTCGGGTTCCCGGCCCCCGCCGAACCGCTCACCTTCATCGACCTCGACCCGGTCCCCCTCGCCCTGGTATCCGCGCCCGGGCACCCGCTCGCGGCCCGTGCCGCGCTGACCCCCGATGACCTCACGCACGAGCGGCTCCTGGTCAACGTGCCGGAGTGTTCGTTCTGGATGGCCGGAGACAGGATCCTCGGCTCCGGGCCTCAGCGGATCAGAGCCGGAGGAGTCCCGGTGATGCGCGCGTGGGCCGAGCACGGGCTCGGAATCTCGCTGCTACCCCGCTTCGCGGTCGCCGACAGCCTCCGCTCCGGCACCCTGGTCCAACTCGACCTTCCCCTCCCGGATCTCTGCCTGCGGCTGATCTGGCGAGAAGACCAGGAGGCGTTGCCTGGCATGCGGGACATCCTGTATGCAGCAGCCCGGCCCTGACTCAGGTGGCGCGCCGCAGCAGCTCATGGAGGAACGTGACGACCTCGTCGGGGGCGAGGTCCATGGCGTTCTCACCGACGCTGACCTCGAACGAACACCGGTCCGGATCTGGGGCGGACCGGACCCGGCCGAACAACTCCACCCCGTCGGCGGCGAGCAGGGCGTCGGCGGCCCGCATCGCGGCGTCCGGGCCGATCGGGAGGTGGACGTGGAAGATCGGCGTCTGCGGTGGGTCCGGAAACGCGCGGGCCACCCCGTCGGCGTTGATGGCCGCCGCGATCGCCACCCCGTGCTCCCGGTGTGCCGGCAGCCGGGACAGCACTGTGTCCAGGCCGTGCAGTGCGGTGAGCGCCAGCGGCCACGCGTCGTAGACGTCGCCGCCGAGCCGGCGGCGCCACACCCGTGCCTCGGCCATCAGTGCGGCGTCTCCGGCGAGCGCGGCACCACCGACGCCCTGTAGTCCCTTGTAGAACGAGACGTACGCGGTGTCGAACAGCGCGACGATCTCGGCGAACGGCCGCTGGTAGTACGTCTGGGCCTCCCACAGGCGGGCGCCGTCGAGGTGGACGGCGGCGCCACGCTCACGCATCGCCGTGGTCTGCGCGACGAGGTCGTCCCACTCCGGCAGCACTCCCCCGATGTCCCGTTGCGGCAGCTCCCAGACCGCCGCCGCGAGCGGTTCGGCGACGGCGGCGAGATCGGCAAGGGTGATCAGCCGGTGGCGGTCGCCGACGGGCTGGAACCGCAGCCCGTGCACGACGGCGTACCCCTGCTGCTCCCAGACCTCCAGGTGACACTGCGGATGGGCGGCGAAGGCCCGCCGGCCACGGCGGTCGGCGTGGATGCGCACTGCCACCTGCTGCGCCATCGTCCCGGACGGGAAGAACAGGGCTTCGTCAGTGCCGAGCAGGGATGCCACGCGCCGTTCGAGGGTGGCCACCGGCCCGTCCGGTCCGTGCGGCGGCGTGGCCGGATCGACCTGGGCCAGCATCGACCGCAGCAGGTCGTACGGCCGACGGCGCAGATCCGAGTGCAGAAACAGGGAACGCCGCACACTCATTGCGGCTACTTGTTTCATTGACCTGCGACCGTGGCCCGGCCAGGCTTCGGTCGAGGCGCCCGGGCTGTCGCTCTCATTGCGGCTGCCCACGCTGGTCGTGTGGCTCTCATTTGGCCTGCGCGGCCCGGGCGCCGCCCCAGGGCGGGGAGAGGCTCAAGAGGGGTTTGCTCGGCTCGAAGTAGCGTTGCCCTCCCGGCTCGACAACCCAAGCGGATCGAGCATCGGAGAGCGCGGTGAGTGGCATGTCAGATCGTGTGGTCATCGGGATGGACCCGCACAAACGCTCCGCCACGATCGAGGTCATGACCAGCGACGAGACCATCGTCGGCGGCGGCCGGTTCGACACCGACCGGGACGGCTATGCGGCGATGACAAAGTACGCCAAGCAGTGGCCGAACCGGGTCTGGGCGATCGAGGGCTGCCAGGGCATCGGCCGGCACATCGCCAACCGGCTACTCGCCGACGGCGAACAGGTCGTCGACGTCCCGCCGAAGCTGTCCGCCAGGGCGCGGGTGTTCGCCACCGGCCAAGGCCGCAAGACCGACGCCACCGACGCTCACTCCATCGCGCTGGTCGGCACCCGCATGGCCGGACTGCGCCCAGTGGTCAACGACGAACAGCTCGCCCTGCTGCGGATCCTGATCGACAGGCGCCGTTCCCTCGGTGTCGACCACACCCGAATAGTCTCCCAGCTGCACCAACTGCTGCTGGAACTGATTCCCGGTGGGGCGAAGAAGAGCCTGTCCGCCGCCCAGGCCAAGGCACTGCTGGCCAAGGTCCGACCCCGCGACACGGTCGGCAAAGCCCGACGCCGGGTCGCCGCGGAGCTGATCAGCGACCTCGAACGGGTCTACCAACGCACCAAGGACGCCGACAAGGAACTGAAAGAACTCGTCGCCTCCACCGGCACCACCCTCATGGACCTGCACGGCATCGGACCATCCGGCGCCGCCCGGCTCCTGGTCGAGGTCGGAGACATCACCCGGTTCCCGAACCGGGCCCACTTCGCCTCCTGGAACGGCACCGCCCCCATCGACGCATCCTCCGGCGAGCAGGTGCGACACCGGCTCTCCCGCGCCGGAAACCGGCAGATCAACCGAGTGCTGCACATCATGGCCACCGTCCAGCTCCGCAACCCCACCGAAGGACGCGCCTACTTCGACCGCAAGAAAGCCTCCGGCAAGACGTCAATGGAAGCGTTGCGCGCGCTGAAACGACGCCTGTCCGACATCGTCTACCGGTGCATGATCAACGACGCCGTGGCCGCCACGGCAGCGGGCCCGGGAGGACAACGGGGAACGACCACTGACTCCAGCGTGACCAGCTCGCATCCCCAAGCCGGCTCTTCGGAGAAGTCACTTCCCGGACCCGCCAAGACCCAGCTTAGAACTCCGCGCCCAGCGTTGTCTTGACACAGAGGGGAGCCAGTATCCACCGTCAGCCGGTTCGTCGCTTGCGGCTAGGGTCGGTGTCGGCCTGCCAGGCGGCGACGAGATCCTCGCGCGCCCGGGCGACCCGGGAACGGATGGTGCCGACGGGGCACTGGCAGACGTCCGCCGCCTCGGCGTAGGACAGGCCGAGGACCTGGGTGGCGACGAACGCCTCGCGGCGCTCCCGGGTCAGGCCGGCGATCATCTGGTGCAGGGTCACGCCCTCGTCGGCGCCGGCGGTGATCGCACCCGCGGCCTCGGCCGCCGCCTGCCAGTCCGGCACCGACGCCATCCTCGGGCGGGCCACCGCCGTCCGGACGTGGTCCACGGCAACGCGGCGGGCGATCGTGAACACCCAGGTACGGGCGGACGAGCGGCCGGCGAAGCCGGGCAGGTTGCGAATTGCCCGCAGGAACGTCTCCTGGGTCAGGTCGTCGGCCTCCCCCGGCCCGGCCAGGTGCGACAGGAACCGCCAGACCTGGTCCTGTAGTGCCCGGACGAACGCCGTGGCGGCCTGCCGGTCACCCTGGCCCGCCTCCCGCGCCCACCGGGTCACCTGGTCGTCGTCAGCGACGCCGTTCCGCACAGACCACCGTCCTGTGTGCCACGGGCGCTCCTTCATGCCGAGATGCCGTCGTCGGAACGCCGCCGGTCGGCCGCGCACTCTGGTGGTCGCCGGCCGGTCCGGAAAAGTTCCCGGGGTTCCCCCGTTCGACTGATCTCGCGGATGTCCGAGGTGACGGGAACCGGGGTCCGTTCAGCTCGGGACGGGCTGGTCCGCGCTCTCGCGTTCCCTCGGGACCACCAGGTCGGGCATGCTCCACGAGCGCCACAGTTGGCTGTACCCGCCTCCGGCCCTGAGCAGCTCGGCGTGCGTGCCGTGCTCGGCGATGCGCCCCCGGTCGAGGACGACGATGCGGTCCGCGGTGGCCGCCTGGCTGAGTCGGTGGGCGACGATCAGCGTGGTGCGGCCCTCGGTGGCCGCCACTGCGGCGCGGTCGAGGCCGCGCGCGCCCGCACTGCCCGCCTCGGCGGTGGCCTCGTCGAGGACCGCGACGGCCGGATCGGCGAGGATGAGGCGGGCCAGCGCGAGCTGCTGCGCCTGGGCCGAGGTGAGCTGCCGCCCACCCTCCCCCACGGCGGTGGCGAGACCGTCCGGCAGGGTCCGCACCCACTCGGTGGCACCGACGAGGTCGAGGGCGGTGGCGATCTCGGCGTCGGTGGCGTCCGGGTCGGCCAGGCGCAGGTCGTCGGCGAGCGGTCCGGCGAAGACGTGCACCTCCTGGCTGATCAGGGCGATCTCGCGACGGAGGCGGTGCTCGTCGAGTTGTTCCAGCGGTACGCCGCGCAGGGTCACCGCACCATGGGTGGGCGCGATGATGCCGGCGATGATGCCGGCGAGGGTGCTCTTGCCCGCGCCACTCGCGCCGACCAGGGCGACGCGCTCCCCCGGTGCGAGACGCAGGGCGATGTCCCGCAGGACCACCGGCCCGTCGTCGTAGCGATGCTGGGCGACTGTCACCTCCAGTGCCGCCGGTACGCCACGATCGTGGCGGGTGGGCTCGGTGCCGGCGGGGGCCGCGGTGTCCGGCAGGGTGGTGACGCCGACGAGTCGGGCCAGGCTGGCCCCGGCCTGCAACACCGAGTCCGACTCGAACAGCAGCAGGCCGATCGGGTTGAAGAGGCGGTGGAAGTAGAGCGCGGCAGTGGTGGCGGCGCCGACGGTGGCCAGGTCGCCGCGTACCAGCAGGAAGCCGGCGAGCAGTACGGCGGCGAGCCCCACGAACTCGGAGCGGTTGATGCGCAGCCCGAAGCGGGTGTAGAGACCGAAGATCTCCAGCGACAGGTCGCGGGCGACGCCGGAGCGCTCCGCGATCCGGGCGACGTGGGCGTCCTCCATCCGGTAGGCGCGCACTGTCGCCGCGCCCCGCAGCGCCTCGGCCGTCGCCTGCGCGCGCTCGCCCGTCGCCACCCGCTCCCGGGCGTAGTACGGCACCGAACGCTTGAGGTACCAGCGCAGCGCCACCGCGTACGCCGGGGCCGCGACCAACCCGGCGATGCCGAGCCGCCAGTCGAGGGCGAAGAGCCCCGCCGCGGTGAGCACGACGGACAGCAGCGCACCGAGGAAGGCGGGGCCGCTGGTGGCGATCACATTCGTCACGACCGCCACGTCGTCGCCGGCACGGGCCACCAGGTCCCCGGTCCCGGCCCGTTCCAGGGTGGCCGAGGGAAGGTGCAGGGCCCGGTCGAGGACCCGCTCCCGAAGTCGGGCCAGCACGGTCTCGCCGAGACGCGCCGCGACCGCCGCTCCGACAGCGGTGAGGAGCCCCGCGAGTACGGCGGCGCCCGCGATCACTGCGGCCCAGGCGATCACCCGAGGCGTGTCGGTCCCGGCGATGACGTCGTCGACGAGACGGCCGAGGACCCAGGGGGCGACCAGCCCGGTCGCGGCGGCGGCGACCAGCAACGTGCCGGCGATGGCGCTGAGCCCCGGCAGGAGGGCCAGCTCGGTACGGAGGGCGGCCCAGGTCTGCCGGCCGGTGGCCGTCGGCAGCAGGTGCCGGGTGATCGGCTCGGACGTCATCGCAGGGTCTCCTCCCGGTAGCGGGCGTCGCTGGCAAGCAGCCGCTCGTGCGGCCCCTCGGCGACGATCCGTCCCCGATCGATCACCGTGACCCGGTCGGTGATCCGCAGCAGCGCCGGGCTGGTGGTGATCAGCACCGTGCCGCGGGTGCCCGCCCCGCGAGCCTCGGCGAGCCTGGTGGCGAGCAACCCCTCGGTCACCGCGTCGACAGCAGTGGTGGGGTTGTGCAGCACCAGCACCGGCGGGTCGGCGACGAGCGCCCTCGCCAGCCCGATCCGTTGCCGCTGCCCGCCGGAGAGGTTCGCCCCGCGTTCGGTGAGCAGACGGTCCAACCCGTGCGGGTGGGCGGCGAGCACGTCCTCCGCCGCAGCGGCCCGCACTGCGGCCCGCAGCACCTCGTCGTCGACGGGGGCGCCGGCGCTGAGGTTGGCGCGCAGTGTCCCCTCGAACAGCGCCACGTCGTGCTGCTCGACCAGGACCACGGCGCGCGCGGCGTCGATGTGCAGCTCGTCGGCGGGCACGTCGTCGACGCGGACCGTCCCCCGGTGGTCGGCGCGGGGCACCCGGCCGGCCAGCAGCGTGACCAGCGCCTCGGCCTCGCTCGGGTCGTAGGCGAGCACGCCCAGGATCTCACCGGCGTGGACGCGCAGGCTGATGTCGTCGAGGCCCGCGTACGAGACCCCGTCGAGGGCGAGCCGGGACGGGCTCGGGGCGGGCGGCCCGGCGTCACCTTGCTGGACGACCGGCGCGGCGCCGAGGACCCGGGCGACCCGCCCCGCGGAGGCTCGGGCCATGGCGAACAACTGGACGCAGTACCCGAGCGTCTGCACCGGCTCGGCGATGAACTGGGCCAGCCCGACCACGGCGACGAGTTCGCCGATGGTGAGCCGGCCCTGCAGCGCGAGCCAGCCGGCGGCTCCGGCGACAGCTGCGAGGAAGAGACCGTTGACGGTGGTGGTGAGCCCGAGGTGCAGGCCCTTGGTGGTGGCGGCGCGCAGGGTGACGTCGAGCGCGTGGCGGCTGGCTCCCGCGTACCGGCGGGCTGCGTGGTCCTGTGCGCCGATGCCGCGCAGCACGCGCAGGCCGGTGACGAGGTCGACGGCGAGGGCGGTCGTGGCGGCGAGCGCCTCCTGCTGCGACGTGCTGCGCCGGGTGAGCAGCGGCGCCATCCGCTGGAGGGCGACGACCAGCACTGGTACGCCGACGAGCACACCGAGGCCGAGCGGGACGTCGACGACGAGCAGCGCGACGGCGGCGACGACGATGGCGGTGAGCGCCGCGGCGGTGAGTCCCGCGACCCGCACGACGAGCGCGGACAGCTCGGCGTCTGAGGCCGTCACGGACAGCAGTTCGCCGTCGCGCATCCCCGACCGGCGTCCGCGCGGGTCGAGGGCGCTGCGGACGATCTCGACCCGGGTGGCGTGCGCCTCGTGTTCGACGGCGGCGAACGCCAGTCGCGCGCCGGCCCGGTAGGCGAAGGCGAGCACTGTGAACAGGGCGGCCAGGCCGGCCAGCGAGAGCAGCAGGGCGCGGACGTCCCCGGTGGCCACCGCACGGTCGATGACCACGCCGATGGCCACCGGGACGAGAGCTTCGGTGGCCTGGTGGGTGCAGAGCAACGCGATGCCGGCGGCCACCCGGGTGCGCTGTCGACGCAGTGCGCGACGGAGCACCACACCGCCGGTGGTCTCGGCGACTGTCATGCTCGGATCGATGAGGGCACGGCGACGGACTCCACTTACGATTAGGGCAGGCTAACCTAACATGCCCCCGAAGCGGAGTGGGATGCGCGGTCCTGGTCCTCCCCCGCCGGGGCCGAACGGGGCAGGCGGAGGCCGTTGACGGCCGCCGCGACCAGGGCGTCCGGGGCCAACGAGACATCGAGGACGAGCACCGACTCGTCCGGCTCGGCCGGTTCCAGCGTGGCCAGCTGCGACTCCAGCAGACTGGCCGGCATGTAGTGCCCCTCGCGCCGGGCCAACCGGGCTCGGATGACCTCCGCCGGCCCGTCCAGGTGCACGAAGTCCACCCGGAGCGGTCCCTGGCGGAGCACGTCCCGGTACGACCGCTTCAAGGCCGAGCAGGCCAGCACCGTCGAGCGGCCCTCCGCGGCGCGATCGGCGATCCACCCGGCGACGTCCCGCAGCCAGGGCCGCCGGCTGGTGTCGTCCAGCGGTACGCCGGAGCGCATCCGTGCCACGTTCTGCGGGGAGTGGAACTCGTCCGCCTCGGCGAACGTCAGCCCGGTCGCCGCGCCGATCCCGCGCGCCACAGTGGTCTTGCCGGCCCCGGAGACGCCCATCACCACGACGTGCCGGGTAGGCCGCGCGCCGCGCCGCTCACCAGTCATGAACCGTGCCGTCCTGGAGCCGGTTGAACGGCAGGTACGCCGGCTCGTACGGGAACCGGGCCGCCGCCTCCTCGTCGAGCTCCACCCCGAGCCCCGGTTGGTCGCCGGGGTGCAGGTAGCCGTCGGTGAAGGTGAACGACTGCCGGAACACCTCGTTGGCCAGCGGGGTGTGCTTCATGTACTCCTGGATTCCGAAGTTGTGGATGGCCAGGTCCAGGTGCAGCGCCGCGGCCATGCCCACCGGGGAGATGTCGGTGGGTCCGTGGATGCCCGACTTGATCTGGTACTGGGCGGCGAAGTCGAGCAGCTTACGCATGGCGGTGATGCCGCCGGTGTGGGTGACAGCGGACCGGACGTAGTCGATCAACTGCTCCCGGATCAGGGTCTGGTAGTCCCAGACGGTGTTGAAGACCTCACCGATGGCCAGTGGGGTGGTGGTGTGCTGGCGGACCAGCCGCAGCGCCTCCTGGTTCTCCGCCGGGGTGCAGTCCTCCAGCCAGAACAGGTCGTACGGTTCGAGGGCCTTGCCGAGCTTGGCGGCCTGGATCGGGGTCATCCGGTGGTGACCGTCGTGCAGCAGCGGCAGTTCCGGGCCGAACTCGTTGCGCACCGCCTCGAAGACCGACGGGAGGTGGCGCAGGTACGCGCGGGTGTCCCAGTCCTCCTCGGCGGGCAACGGGGTGCGCTGCGCGGGCTCGTAGTCGTAGCGCTGGCCGGTGGCGCTGGGCTGCGCGGCCACCCCGTAGACCGCGTTGATCCCCGGCACCGAGGTCTGCACCCGGATCGACCGGAAGCCCTCGTCGAGGTGGCGGCGGATCGAGTCGAACAGTTCGGGGAGGTCCCGCCCCGACGCGTGCCCGTACGCCATGATGCCGGTGCGGGACGCGCCGCCCAGCAGTTGGTACAGCGGCATGCCGGCGGCCTTGGCCTTGATGTCCCAGAGCGCGACGTCCACCGCGGCGATGGCCGCCATGGTGACCGGGCCGCGCCGCCAGTACGCCGACCGGTACAGGAACTGCCAGGTGTCCTCGATCCGGTGCGGGTCCCGACCCATCAGCAGTGGGGCGACGTGGTCGCGCAGGTACGAGGCGACGGAGAGCTCACGGCCGTTGAGCGTGGCGTCGCCCAGGCCGGTGATGCCCTCGTCGGTGGTGATCTTCAGGGTGACGAAGTTCCGGTCGGGGCTGGACACGATGACGTCTGCTGCGACGATCTTCACGGGGTGCCTTTCGTTCTTGCCGGTCGGGGTCTCACCACTCCGCGTAGGAGCCGTCGGGGTGCCGCCAGGTCGGGCTGCGCCAGGCGTGCCCGCGCTTGTCCGCGGTCCGCACCGCGTGTTCGTCGATCTCGATGCCGAGACCGGGCGCGGTCAACCGCTGCACGTACCCGTCGACGAAGGTCAGCGGGGTCTGGTCGAGGCAGTAGTCGAGCACCTCGGCACCCTGGTTGTAGTGGATGCCGATGCTCTGCTCCTGGATCAGGAAGTTGGGTGTGGCGAAGCCGACCTGGAGGCAGGCGGCGAGGGCGATCGGCCCGAGCGGGCAGTGCGGGGCGAGCTGCACGTCGTACACCTCGGCCAGCGTGGCGATCTTGCGTACCTCGGTGATCCCGCCGGCGTGCGCGAGGTCCGGCTGGGCCACTGCGATGCCGGCCTGCAACACGGGCAGGAACTCCTGCCGGCTGTAGAGCCGCTCCCCGGTCGAGATGGGGGTGGTGGTGCAGCGGACGACCTCACCGATGAGGTGCGAGTTCTCCGGCACCACCGGTTCTTCCAGGAAGAACGGCCGGTACGGCTCCAGCAGCGGGGCGACCCGCCGGACGTTGGCGAGGGTGAACCGGCCGTGGAAGTCGACAGCGACGTCGCGGTGGTCGCCGAGGACCTCGCGGGCGACGGCCACCCGCTGCACCACCGCGTCGAGGTCGGCGACCGAGGCGAGTGCGCCCATCCGCCCGGACGCGTTCATCTTGACCGCGGTCAGGCCCGCCTCGATCCGGGCGCTGACCTGGTCGCGGATCTCGGCGGGCTCGTCACCGCCGATCCAGCCGTAGACCCGGATCCGGTCCCGGACCGGCCCGCCGAGGAGTTGGTGCACGGGGGCGCCGTAGTGCTTTCCGGCGATGTCCCAGAGCGCCTGGTCCAGACCGGAGACCGCGCTGGCCAGGATCGGGCCGCCCCGGTAGAAGGACCCCTTGGTCATCACCTGCCAGTGGTCCTCGATGCGCAGCGCGTCCCGACCGATGAGCACCTCGCTGAGCTGGTGGACGGCCGTGCGCACCGTCTCGGACCGGCCCTCGCAGGTCGCCTCGCCCCAACCCACGATGCCGGACTCCGTCTCGATTCGGACGAACAGCCAGCGCGGCGCGACCAGGAAGGTCTCCACAGTTGCGATAGTCGTCATGACCCGGTCAGCCCTTCGTGGCACCGGCGGTGAGGCCGGAGACGACGTACTTCTGCACGAACAGGGCGATCAGCATGATCGGCAGAGTGACCACCGTCGCGGCGGCCATCAGGCCGCCCCAGTCGATGCTGGCGTAGCCGACGAAGTCGAAGATCGCGACGGGGAGCGTCTTCGTGTCGGAGCCGGAGAGCACCAGGGCGAACATGAAGTTGTTCCAGGAGAAGATGAACGAGAGGATGCCGGCGGTCGCGACGCCGGGCACCGACAGCGGCAGGGTGATCCGCCGGAACGCGCCGATGTGGGTCAGCCCGTCGACCAGCGCGGCCTCTTCCAACTCGGTCGGCAGGCCGTCGAAGTAGCCCATCATGATGTAGACGATCAGCGGCAGCGACACGAACATGTGGCTCAGGATCAGCACTGTGAAGCCACCGACCATCTTCAGGTTCGAGAAGACGTAGTACCAGGGCACCAACAGTGAGACGCCAGGGATCACCCGGGCCATGAGCACGACGAGCGCGGACTTCTTCATGCTGAATCGGCTCATCGAGTACGCCGCCGGCACCCCGAGCAGGAGCGACAGCGTGGTGGCAGCGAACGCCACCCAGAGGCTGTTGCCGATGAACTCCAGATAGTTCGCCTGCCGGAGGACGGTCTCGTAGTTCTTCAGGCTGGGCGAGAAGGCGAACGCCTTGGCCGTGTCGTAGATGTCCACGTTGGTCTTGAACGACGCGGCGATCATCCAGAGCAGGGGCGCCATCAGCGCGAACACCACGACGACGAGAGCCGAGTTGCGGAACACCCGGTACGGCTTGCTCGGCTTCATCGGCCCAGCCCCTTCTTGCGATAGGTGAGGGCCCACATCACCCCGATGATGATCAGGAAGAAGATGATGAGGACTGTCGACGAGACGCCGTAGTCGTTGTAGTCGAAGCTGAGGCCGTACGCGTACACGTTGAGGGTCTCGACCTCGTGGAAGGACCCGCCGCCCCGCCCCTTGGTGGCGTAGAGGATGTCGAACGTCTTCAGCGCGTCGATGCCACGCAGCAGGACGGCGACGATCACCGTGGGCATCAGCAGCGGGAGGGTGACGTGCCGGAACCGCTGCCAGCTACTGGCACCGTCGATCCGGGCCGCCTCCTGGGGCTCGTCGGAGAGCGAGGTGAGCCCGGCGAGCAGGATCAGCACGACCATCGGCGTCCACTGCCAGATGTCGATGAACATCGTCGTCGGCAGGGCCGAGTGCTGCCCGGCCAGCCAGGGTTGGGGGCCGATCCCGATCCAGCCGAGCAGTTGGTTCGCCATCCCGATGTTGGGGTCGAAGATCAGGCGCCACATCATGCCGACCGCCACCGGCGTGGCCACCAGCGGCAGGAGGATCGCGACCCGGACCCACTTCTCACCGCGGAAGGGCCGCCACAGCAGCAGGGCGATCGCCATGCCGAGAATGACCTCGAAGAACAACACGACGCCGGTGAAGAGGACCGTCCGCCAGACCGCCGGCCAGAACCGGTCGGTGTCGGTGAGCACATCGAGGTAGTTCTGGAAGCCGATGAACTCGGATTCGGCACGCACCGAACCCTCGGCGTCGGTCAGGCTCAGGTAGCCGGTCCACGCCACCGGAAAGATGATCAGCACGGCGACAAACGCCATGGCGGGTGCCGCGAAGAGCCACTTGCGGTGGTCGTTGGCCCAACGCGACCAGGCCGACGTCGTATCCACTGACGCCGCGGGGGCCTCGGGCGAATCGGTACGGGGGGTGAGAACGGCTGACATTGAGATCTCCGGGTTGGAGGGGTCAGGTCCCGGCGAGGCGGCGGAGCCGGTCGGCCCCGCCGCCCGGCGCGTGGGTTACTTCGCCTCGTCGTCGAGGAACTTCTGGAACGCCGCGTTCGCCGTGTCCGCCGAGCTGGCCGCGTCCTTGCCGGTGATCGCGTCCACGATCGGCTGGCCGACGATCTCCCGTGCCTGGGCCACCTTGACCACCAGCGGACGGTCGTGCCCGACCCCGTTGGCGGTGCTGACCGTGTTGGCCTCGGCGAGGTCCTTCGGGTAGGAGGCGGTACCCGCCGGGTTCGCCCAGACCGAGGTGCGGGCACCGGGTACGCCGGCCGTCTGCTGCGCCAGCGCCTGCTCCTTGCCGGCGGCCCACTGGATGAACTTCCAGGCGTTGTCCTTGTTCTCCGAGCTGTCGTTCACACCGAGCGCCCAGGACGGGATGTTGTACGGCTTCGATCCGGCCGGGCCGGCCGGGAAGGCGGCGAAGCCGACGGAGTCGACGACCTTGGACTTGGTCGGGTCTGTGGCGTTCTTGTAGAGCGAGTTGGCCTCGGTGTAGAAGGCGGCCTTGCCCTGCGTGAAGATCGCCATCGCCTCCGACCAGCTCATGTCGGTGCTGATGTTCTCCGGGCCGTGGTCCCTGAGCAGCCCGCCGTAGTAGGCGTACGCCTGCTTGGCCTGCTCGGTGTTGACAGTGGCCTTTCCGCTGGCGTCCACGAAGTCGCCGCCGAAACTGAAGAGGAAGCTGGAGAACTGCGTGACGGCGGCGGCCTTGCCGGTACGAGCGACGAAGCCGGCGACGCCCGGGTTGTCGGCCTCGATCTTCGCGGCCTGCGCCTTGAGCTCGTCGAGGGTCTTGGGCGGCGCGGTGAAGCCGGACTTCGTCAGCAGGTCCTTGCGGTAGTACAGAACCTCCTGCTCGGTGATGATCGGCAGCCCGACAATGTTGTCCTCATAGGTCGTCGCCTGCATCGGCCCGGCCTGGAAGTCGCCGATCTCGAAGGCGCTGTCGGACTTGACCCTCTCGCTCAGGTCGGCGAGGTACTTGTTCTTGCCGAACAGCTTCCCCTCCTGCAGGGGCCGGTACATCATCACGTCGAGGTCGTCGGACCCGGCGTTCAGCTTGACGTTGTACTGGTCGGAGAGCTGGTCCTCACCGAGCTGGGTGACTTCGACAGTGAGGCCGGACTGCTTCTCGAACTCCGGCAGGACCTTCTTGATGTTCTCTGTCCACACGTGGTTGACCAGTGTCACGCGGACGGTCTTCGAGTCCTCGCCGCCGCCATCGCCGCCGCAGGCGGCCAGGCTCATGGCGACGACCACAGCCAGAGAAGTGCCGATTATCGGTCGACGTCGCACGCTTGTCTCTCCTTCTGTCGTGGCCGCCGCCCCCGAGAGAGCCGCTACCTCGGCGTTACATCCGCTTAACATCGGGATGCTAGGCCGAAAAAGCTGACTACTTCAAGAGGTAGATGCAAATGATATGATCTTTGAGTGGAACCGTCCTCAACAGAGGTTGCAGCCGTTCCGGCCTCCCCCGCCGAATCCGGGCTGCACGCGCGCGTCCTCGAACACCTCGGCACCGCCATCTGCGGCGGTGAGCTGCCACCCGGATCGGTCCTCAACATCGACGAGCTGGTCGACCGGTACGCCGTGTCCCGCTCGGTCGTCCGCGAGGTGCTACGGGTGCTGGCCTCGATCGGATTCATCGAGGCGCGCCGACGGGTAGGTGTGCTGATCCGACCGGCGAGCGCGTGGAACGTGTTCGACCCGCAGGTGATCCGCTGGCGCCTCGCCTCGGCCGGCCGGATGGCCCAGCTCCGCTCGATCACCGAGCTGCGCACCGCCGTCGAGCCGCACGCGGCCTACCTGGCCGCCAGCCGGATCGGCCGTGACGAGGCGAGCGACCTCGTCGGGCTGGCGGCGAAGATGTGGGCCGCCGGCGAGGCCGGCGACGAGGAGCGGTTCCTGCACCTCGACATCGAGTTTCACCGGCGCGTCCTGCTCGCCTCCGGCAACGAGATGTTCGTCCGTCTCCAGGAACTGGTCGCGGAGGTGCTCACCGGCCGGCACAAGCACCACCTCATGCCGCACCACCCGCATGAGCAGGCCCTCCAGATGCACGCCGACGTCGCCCAGGCGATCCAGCGGCGCGACGGTGAGCGGGCCCGGCAGGCGATGGTGCAGCTGATGGAGCAGGCCTTCGACGAGATGAAGTCGCTGTGGGAGCAGACCGCTCTACCCGACCGAAGCAAAGCCGAGTAGGTCCCGTAGTCCCCAGGAGGGCCGGCCCGTCGGGCCGGCCCTCCTGTCGTCATCCGTCAGTCGGTCCTGGTACGCAGGCTCCGTGCCAGGACGGGGATCATCACCGCTGCGGCGACGAGGTGCAGCCCGAGGAGAGCGGCGATGGTGGCCGCGTTCGCCCCGGAGACGAGGGCCGGGACCAGTGAGAGCGCGGTCAGCGCCACCGCGGTCCAGACGAACCGGTCGGCGGGCCGAGCACTCCACCGGAGAAGAGCCACGGCGATGACCACGCCCACGACCGAGAAGAAGCCGGTCACCACGGCGACCCCGGACAACGGAATTGTCTCGCCACCATCGGGGATCTCGAAGTCGACGCCAGCGACCCGGGCCAGCGCCGCGGCGACGGTGGTGGACATGCTCGCCGCGAGCGTGGCGATCACGCCGGTGCCGGCGAGTCCGCGGAATCGGTGGGTGGAGCCCCGTCGGCCCGATGCCGGGCCGGCGACGATCTCGGTGTCCTTCGTGCTGTTCATGGCGTCTCCCTCATCGTGAGGCTGGCGTACCGGATGTGTTGACTGGTGTGTGACGGCCCCGGGCGTGAAGACACGCACTCTCGCCGTGCGACGGCCGGGGTTGCGCAGCGCGCGGACGCCGGTGCCGCGCAGCCAGAACCCGGCATCGCGTCCGAGGACCGGCCCGGGCTCCCCGTCGCGCAGCTCCAGCTGCACCCGCCCACGGGTGACCACTCCAAACGCGTCGTACCACTCCGCCGGAACCACCGCGGCACGCGCGCCACCGCGCAGCGTGAGCGTCCACATTGGACTACTCCGTGCCGTCCGCCGGCAGGCGCTCCGGCAGCCCGAGCCGCGGGAACTGGTCGTCGTGGAAGATGAAGACCTCGGTGATTTTGCCGCCGGTGATGCGCAGGACGTCGATCGTCAACGGCAGGTACGCGCCCTCCTGCTTGCGCCAGTGGTAGAAGGCGACGGCGGGCTGGCGGTTCACCGAGGTGGGGACCGCGCGCAGGCCCGTCATGCCATCGAAGCCATCCTCGACCCAGCTGTTCACCACAGCGTCGCGGCCGACGTACAGGCCCGGCGTGGGCGGCATCGAGTAGCGGACGTCGTCCCGCAGCATGCCGGCGAGCACGTCGACGTTCGTGGCCACGCTGGCGTCGGTGAAGCGGCGCACCAGCTCGCGCGTGCCGGCGTCCTCCTCGCCGCCGGTCCAGTCCTGCCGCTCGGCGGGCAGGTGCTCCCGCATGCCGGCGCGAGCCCGCTGCAGGGCGCTGTTGACCGAGTTGACCGAGTCCCCGAGCAGCTCCGCGACGTCCTTCGCCGGCCAGCCGAGCACGTCCCGCAGGATCAGCACGGCCCGCGGACGCGGCGCGAGGTGCTGGACCGCGACCAGGTACGCCAGCTCGATCGTCTCCCGCGCGACGGCGACGGTCTCCGGCTCGTCCGCGTCGCCCGCGGGCAGCTCGTCGAGCAGCCGATCCGGGTAGGGCTGCAACCACAGCACCTCGCCACCGCTCGCCGGCTCCGGGCGGCGCTTGGCGAGCAGGTCCAGGCAGGCGTTGGTGGCGATCCGGTACAGCCAGGCCCGGAACGTCGACCGCCCCTCGAACGTCTCCCGCCGCCGCCAGGCCCGCAGGAACGTCTCCTGCACGGTGTCCTCGGCGTCCTCGAACGACCCGAGCATCCGGTAGCAGTGCACGTGCAGTTCCCGCCGGTGCCGTTGCGCCAGCCCCGAGAACTCCGGCTCGTCGACCTCGCCCAGACCGCTCACGCCCAGCTCCTCCAGCCGCGTGTCCGCACTCATCACGTCATCCTTCCGCCTCGTCATGTCCTGTCGTAGGTATGACGGGCGCGGACGCGACAACTCATCACTCGGATCTGATCGAGGTGGTGAGCGGTGCTGGGATCATGCTCAGATGAGCGAGGAGCCTTCTACCAAGCGACGCTTTCGGAGCGAGGGATCCGGCGGCCGTACTGATCCGACAGCCACCGACGGCAGCTGGCCTCACCAACCCGCACAGTCGTCGTCGTGGGGCGGACGCCCCGCGACCAGCGTGATGACTCACAGGCATCATGATGCCTATGAGTCATCACGCTCGCGGGCGCATCCGCCGCTCGGCGGAGCGGTGACGCGCGAGCGTGGTCCCACGCGCGAGCGTGGTCCTACTGGGCGGTGCCGCCCGATCGGCCCGCGCCGGCGGCGGAGGGCCGGTGCGCGATGCGGGGCGCCCGCACGGCAGAGGCGTTGCCGGCGCCGGGGCGGTAGTCCCGTGCCGCGCTGGCCACCATCTCGTCGGCGTCGCGGGCGAGCGCCTGCCGGATGTGCGGCGGAACGAACTCGGACGTCGCCATAGCCAGTCGGACCTGCACCGCGCGGTCGTCGACCAGCAGGGCCAGGTCCGCCTCGTTCAGCTCGACGGCCCGCACCAGCGCGGCACGAACGTCGACCACCGGGTCCGCGGCGAGCGCGCTGCGCTGCTCGGCGGTGGTCCGCGGGTTGCGGGCAACCCCCTTGCGTACGCGCGCGGTGCGATCGGCCAGCAGGGCGGTGATCACGTCGGGGTCGTGGGTGTGCGTGGCGAGTCGTTCCCGTACCTCGGGTGACACGTCGTCGATGAGCCTGGCGGCCAACTCCGGCTCCAGCTCACGACTCTCCGCGAGGAGACCGCGAAGCTCCTTGTCCGAGGTCTGCGACATGACCTGGCGGATCGACTCGTCACAGGCCGGGTTGCCGGCGACCGCCCAGCGGACCCACCGGTCGGCATCCTTGACCAGGCGCATGAGGTTGGCGATCGAGGTGGAGGGGTTTCGCGCCACGGCCTCCCGGACCTGACGATCATGGTCGCGGGTGAGCGGTCGCAGGGCCTGGGCGGGTGCGTCGGCCCGTGCGGCGACCGCCTTGCGGACCAGGGCCGACGGATCGGACGCCAGGTCGATAAGGGTCATTTGTGGCGTTGTGGGGTCCTGAGCGAGCGCGAGCCGAGCGTCAGCGCTGCCACCGATCGGACGGTGGGCGGTGGTGCCGGACCCGCTGTGACTGTCGGCCTCGCCGACGTCCTGCTGTTTCCCCATGGCGCAATCATGTCACGCGCCCGGTTCGGCAGTATCGACCGCGGGCGGGACCCGGGCGGGTAGGCGCAGGCCGGACATGCCGCCGTCCACCGGCAGCGACGAACCGGTCACCGACCCGGTCGCGGGCGAGGCGAGGTAGACGACGGCGGCGGCCACCTCGTCGGCGGTCACCAGGCGGCCGGTCGGCTGCCGGGCGGCCAACTGCCGCTTCTCGGCGGTCGGGTCGGCCGCGCCGGCGAGCAGGCGGGCCACCCAGGGCGTGTCGACGGTGCCGGGGGCGACACAGTTGACCCGGACACCCTCGGTCACCAGGTCGGCGGCCATGGCGAGGGTGAGGGCGTGCACGGCGCCCTTCGAGGCCGAGTACAGGGCGCGTTTGGGCAGGCCGACGGTCGCCGCGATCGAGGAGATGTTGACGATCGCGGCGGACGACGACCGGCGCAGGTACGGCAGGGCGACGGCGCTGGTTCGGGCCACGCCGGAGACGTTGACGTCGAGTACCCGGCTCCACTGCTCGTCGTCGTCCTCCTCCACGGTGCCCACGGCCGAGATGCCGGCGTTGTTCACCAGGATGTCGATGCCGCCAAACGCCTCCGCGACCGAGGCGACGGCCGCGCTGAGGGAGGACCGTTCGGCCACGTCCGCCCGGACGCCGAGTACGCCGGGATCCTCCGGCAACCCGGCCAGTTCCAGGTCCAGGACACCCACCCGGGCACCGGCGGCGGCGAACGCCCGCACGCAGGCAAGCCCGATCCCCGACCCGCCTCCGGTCACCACCGCCACGAGGCCGTCACACCGCATGCTGCTTTCCCCTTCCGAGTGGTCCGCTGAGGTGACGCACCGCCGTCGACGAGGCCGTGCGGTAGTGCGTGTCGAGGTTCGTCAGACCCATGCCGGCCCGTCCGGGTACGCGTAGTTGGCGAGGCTCTCCGGACGCATCGCGGCGGAGAACCCCGGGGCGCTGGGCACCATGTAGTGCCCGTCCTTGATCACCACCGGGTCGACGAAGTGCTCGTGCAGGTGGTCGACGTACTCGACGACCCGGTGTCGCATCGAACCGGACACCGCCACGAAGTCGAACATCGACAGGTGTTGCACCAGCTCGCACAGGCCGACTCCCCCGGCGTGCGGGCATACCGGCACCCCGTACTTCACGGCCAGCAGCAGGATGGCGACGTTCTCGTTCACGCCCGCCACCCGGCACGCGTCGATCTGCACGACGTCGACGGCGTCGGCCTGGAGCAGCTGTTTGAACACGACCCGGTTCGCGACGTGCTCGCCGGTGGCGACCCGGATCGGCCCGCCGTCGGGTGCGCTGGTGGCCAGGGCGGAACGGATCGCCGCGTGGGCGAGCACGTCGTCGGGGCTGGTCGGCTCCTCGATCCACCACGGGTCGTACGGCGCCAGCTCCCGCATCCGCTCGACCGCCTCGGCGACGTCCCAGCGCTGGTTGGCGTCGAGCGCGATCCGGATCTGCGGGCCGACCGCCTCGCGGGCGATCTTCAGGCGGCGCACGTCGTCGGCGGCGTCCGCGCCCACCTTCAGCTTGATCTGCGTGAACCCGTCGGCCACGGCCTGCCGGGCCAGCCGGACCACCTTGTCGTCGGAGTAGCCGAGCCAGCCGGGTGACGTGGTGTACGCGGGGTAGCCCTGCTCGGTCAGCCGGGCGATCCGGTCGGCCCGGCCCGGCTCGGCGGCGCGCAGGATCTCCAGCGCCTCGTCGGGAGTGAGGGCGTCGGTGAGGTATCGCCAGTCGACCAGGTCGACGATCTGCTCGGGGCTGAGGTCAGCCAGGTAGCGCCAGACCGGCTTGCCCGCTCTCTTGGCGACCAGGTCCCACATCGCGTTGATGACCGCTGCGGCAGCCAGGTGCATCACGCCCTTCTCCGGGCCGAGCCAGCGCAGCTGCGAGTCCTGGGTGAGCGAGCGGGCGAACGCACCGAGGTCCACGGTGTCCGGGTCGAGGCCGACCACGTACGGCACCAGCGCGTCGATGGCCGCCCGGCAGACGTCGTTGCCCCGCCCGATGGTGAAGGTGAATCCGTGCCCGTCCGGGCCGTCGTCGGTGCTCAACACCAGGTACGCGGCCGAGTAGTCGGGGTCGGGGTTCATCGCGTCGGAGCCGTCGAGGTCCCGCGAGGTCGGGAACCGGACGTCGTACGTGTCGACCGAGGTGATCACCGCCATCAGGCGTCCCGGAGCGTGTTGCGCTGCCGGCCGAGGCCGTCGATCTCGACCTCCATCACGTCGCCGACGGCCAGGTACGGGAACCGGCCGGAGAGCGCCACCCCCTGCGGGGTGCCGGTGTTGATGACGTCACCCGGGTCCAGGACCGTGTACTGGGACAGGTGCCAGATCAGGTACGCCACGTCGAAGATCATGTCTTTGGTGCTGGAATCCTGGCGGGGCTCGCCGTTGACCCAGGAGCGCAGCCGCAGTGCCTGCGGGTCGCCGATCTCGTCGGCGGTGACCAGCCACGGGCCGAGCGGTTGGAACGTCTCGCAGGACTTGCCCTTCGACCACTGGCCGCCGGAGACCGCGAGTTGGAAGTCCCGCTCGGAGACGTCGTTGGACAGCACGTACCCGGCGATGTGCCCGAGGGCGTCGGCCGGTGAGGCGAGGTAGCGGGCCGTCCGGCCGATCACCACCGCCAACTCCACCTCCCAGTCGGTCTTCGTCGATCCGCGCGGGATCAGGACCTCGTCGTACGGGCCGACGACGGTGTTGGGCGCCTTGTAGAAGATGATCGGATCGGTCGGTGGCGCCGCGCCCGACTCGGCGGCGTGCGCCGCGTAGTTCTGCCCCACGCAGAGCACCACGCCGGGCCGGGCGATCGGTGCGCCGACCCGCTGACCGGTGACGTCGATCTCGGGCAGGTCGGTGGCCTCGCGGACCCGCCGGACGCCGTCGCCGGCGAGGAACTCGCCGTCGATGTCGGCGGTGAGCGGCGAGAGGTCGAAGTGCCGCCCATCGACGTACAGAACGGGACGTTCCCGCCCCACGGGCCCGACACGCATGAGTCTCACGAACCAACCTCCAGTGCATAGGTACGAATTGCCGTGCCGGCCAGGACGTCTGCCCGCTCGGTGGCCGACAGCTCCCCCAGGCTGGCGTCGATCGCCGTCCACGCCTCGGCGTACGAGGCGACGAGGTCGCAGACGGGCCAGTCCGAGCCGGCCATCAGCCGGTGCGGGCCGAACAGCTCCAGCACGATGTCGACGTACGGCCGGATGTCGGCCACCCGCCACCCGGGGCCGGCCTCGGTGAGCAGCCCGGAGAGCTTCGCGACGACGTTGTCGCAGCCGGCCAGGTCGCGTACCGCCGTGCGCCACTCGGCGAGGCCGGCGGCGGCGATCCTCGGCTTGCCCAGGTGGTCGAGGACGAAGGTGGTGCCCGGCGTGGCCCGCGCGGCCTCGGCGCAGCCGGTCAGCTGTCCGACGTGGACGACCAGGTCGAAGGTGAGGCCGGCGGCCCCGATCGCCGCGAGGGCGGCACGGACGTCGGAGCGGGCCAGGTGCCCGGGGTCGGCGACGCCCTGCACCTGGTCGCGGAGCCCGACCAGCTTCGTCGCGCCGGGCAGCTCGCGGTAGCCGGCGAGGGTGGCGGCGATCGCCGGGTCGGTGAGCGACGTCCAGCCGACCACGCCGGCGATCCGGGGCGTGATCGCGGCGTTTGCCAGGAACTCGGCGGTCTCCTCGGCGTCGCAGCGGCCCGCCTCGACCAGCACGGTGGCTGTCACCCCGGCCTCGTTCAGCTGGGGTACGAGGTCGGCGATGGTGTAGTCGCGCCGGATCGCCTCCAGACCCGGTGCGGCCAGCCACTGGTAGTCGGCGGTCCACAGGTGGTGGTGCGCGTCGATGATCACGGCGTCGGCACCTCGCTCGGCAGCAGACCCTCGGCCTTGAGATCGGCCCAGAGGGCGCCGGGCACGTCCCACTCGAACATCGCCACGTTGTCGGCGATCTGCTCCGGGTCCCGGGCGCCGACCACCACGCTGGCGACGGCCGGGTGCCCGAGCGGAAACTGGATCGCCGCGGCCCGCAGTGGCACGCCGTGCCGCTCGCACACCGACCGGATCGCGGTGGCCCGGTCCAGCAGCCCCTGCGCGGCCGGGGCGTAGTCGTAGTGGGCGCCCGGTGTCGGGTCGGCAAGCAGGCCCGAGTTGTAGATGCCGGCGGCGATGATCGCGATCCCCTTCGCATGAGCCAGCGGCAGCAGCTCGTGGAGGCCGGACTGGTCGAGCAGCGTGTACCGGCCGGCGAGCATGAAGCAGTCGAAGTCGCCCGCGTGGGCCAGCTCGACCAGCGCCGGGGCCTGGTTCATCCCGGCGCTGACCGCGCCGATCTCGCCGGCCTCCCGCAACTGGGCCAACGCCGGGTACGCCCCGGCGACCGCCTCGGCGAGGTGGTCGTCGGGGTCGTGGATGTGCGCGATGTCGATCCGGTCCAGCCCCAACCGGGCCAGGCTCTCCGTGTGGGAACGACGTACTCCGGAGGCGGAGAAGTCGAACTGCGGCGTGAGGTCGGCCGGCTCGGCCCAGAACTCCTGCCGGTCACCACCGTCGGGGACGAGCAGCCGGCCCACCTTGGTGGAGAGGGTGAACGCGTCGCGCGGCTTGCCGGCGAGGACCGCCCCGGCGCGCCGCTCGGAGAGGCCGCAGCCGTAGAGCGGGGCAGTGTCGAAATATCGGAGCCCGAGATCCCAGGCCGCCTCGACGGTGGCGTGGGCCACCTCGTCACCAACGGCGTCGAACATTCCACCGATCGGGGCGAGCCCCAGCCCGAGCCGGGTCACCGCCACGTCGGTACGCCCCAGGGTCACTGGTTCGGTGGCCTTCACGCAACGACCCCCTGCCCGTCATGGATGAACCGGATCACCGACTGACTCATCCGGTCGTAGTCGTGGTCGTTGTCCAGTTCACCAACAATGGCGAACTCCCGCATCACCGCGATCCGGTCGGCGAGGGTGACCATCTCCGGCAGGTCCGACGAGATCAGCAGGATAGCCATTCCGCGCGCGGCCAGGCCGGCGATCAACTCGTGGAAGGCGGCCTTGGTGCGCACGTCGATGCCGACGGTGGGCTCGTCGATGATGAGCACGTCGCAGTCGGCCGCCAGCCACTTGGCCAGGCTGACCTTCTGCTGGTTGCCGCCGGAGAGCTGACCGGCGTGCTGGTCGGGCGAGGCGAGTCGGATGCCCAGCCGATCGGCGTACTCGTCGACCAGCAGCCGCTCGGAGCGGTCGCGGACCAGTCCCAGCCGGGCCAACTTGCGCCACACCGTCACCGCCGTGTTGCGGGCCACGGTCTGGTCGAGGAAGAGGCCCTCCTCCTTGCGGTTCTCGGTGACGTAGCCGATCCGGTACCGGTGCAGGGCATCGCCCACGTCCCGGATCTGAGCCGGACGGCCGTGTACCCGCACCTCCCCCGCGGTGATCCGGTCGAGACCGAGCAGCGCCTTGGCCAGCTCGCTGCGGCCCGCACCGACCAACCCGTACAGGCCGACGATCTCACCGGGGCGGACGGCGAGGCTGACGTCGTGGTGGCCGGCGGTGGTGGCGACGGCATCGAGGGCCAGCGCCGGTTCGACGTCCGCCGCGACGGTCCGGGCGGCGAGGTGCACCTGCTGGTACGCCCGGCCGACCATCAGGTCGACGATCTCCTCGCGGGTGTGGTCGGCGAGGGGTTCCGCCTCGGCGACGCTGCGCCCGTCGCGCAGCACTGTCACCGTGTCGGCGACCGCGAAGACCTCCTCCAGCTTGTGGCTGACCAGCACGGTGGCATGACCCCGCTCGGACAGCCGACGCACGATGCCGTAGAGCCGGTCGGCCTCGTCGTTGGTCAGCGACGCGGTCGGTTCGTCGAGCAGCAGCACTGTCGAGTCCGCCGACAACGCCTTGGCGATCTCCACCAGTTGCAGCTGGGCCACCGACAGCCGCGACACCGGCAGGTCGGGGTCCAGGTCAAGGTCGAGCAGGTCGAGGCAACGACGGGCCTCGGTACGCAGCGCCGCCCGGTCGAGCAGGCCGGCGCGGCGGGGCAGGTGTTGCAGGCAGATGTTCTCGGCGACGCTGAACGCCGGGATCAGGTTCCGCTCCTGGTGCACGACACCGATGCCGGCCCGCTGGGCGTCCTGCGGGTTGCCCAGCTGCACCGCGCGCAGCTCGCCGTCGGGCCCGGGCAGCCGCAACTGCCCACCGTCCGGTCGGTACACCCCGGTCAGGATCTTGATCAGGGTGCTCTTGCCGGCGCCGTTCTCGCCGAGCAGCGCGTGCACGCTGCCGGCGGTCAGGGTCAGCGTCGCCTCGTCCAGGGCGCGTACCCCTGGGAACGTCTTGACCAGTTTCTCGGCGGACAGCACGACGCTCATCGTGGACCTCCGGAGAGCTTGTCGCGGAACTGACCGAGCAGCACCGCGCCGAGGACGACCGCGCCGATGATGAGGTCCACCCACCGTCGGTTGATGTCGAACTGCGACTGGCTGACGTCGACCAGCCGAACGAGGAAGGCGGCGAGCACCGTGCCGGTCACGCTGATCATGCCGCCGGCCAGGGCCACCCCGCCGATGATCGGCGCGGCGAAGCTGGGCAGCAGCAGGTCGTCGCCGATCGAGGCGTTCACCGAGCCGAAGGCGGCCACCACGATCACCGCGGCGAAGCCGGCCAGCAGCCCCGACAGGGTGTGGGCCAGCACCAGCGCCCGGTCGTTGGAGATGCCCGACAGCCGGGCGGCGAACGGGTTGCCGCCGGAGGCGAGCAGGTGCCGTCCGGGCACTGTGCGTCGGAAGAAGAGGGCGACCGCGACGGCGACCGCGACCGCCAGCAGGAAGACCACTGGTACTCCGGCCACTGACGCCTGCCCGAACTCGCGCAGGCCGGGCGAGTAGCCCTGATAGGTGCCGGTGCCGTTCACCCCGTACCGCAGCCCTTCGAGGATCGTCATGGTGGCGAGGGTGACGATGAACCCGTTGATCCGGGTGAAGATCACCAACAGGCCGTTGACCAGTCCGACGACGGCGCCGAGGGCCAGCGCGGCGAGCACCGCGACCGGGGCGGGCAGCCCGGCGTCGACCATCAGCCAGCCCGAGGCCACCGCACAGAAGCCGGTGAGCACGCCCACCGAGAGGTTCATCTGACCGACGGCGAGCACCACCATCTGGGCCAGGCCGATGACGATCGGCAGGGCGAGGAAACGCAGGAAGGCGTCCAGGGTGCCGGCGGTGAGCAGGTTGAAGTCGGTGGCGACAGCGAGTGCCGCGAACCCGAGCGCCGCGATCACCGCGAGGGTGAACTCGTTGGTCCGGATCACGCTCCTCATGATGATGACACCGCCCTTCGCTCGGCGAGCACGGCCCGTAGCCGGTCCAGCGACAGCGCCGCGAGCAGCACGAGTCCGATGTAGAGCTTCAGCTCCTCCAGGGAGAACTGGAGTAGGTTGAGGCCCTTGTAGATGACCTGGGTGAGGGTCGCGCCGAGCGCGGTGCCGAGGACGCTGACCGCACCACCGGCGAGCAGCGTCCCACCGAGCACCGGGGCCAGGAACGACGGCAGCAGGAACGACTCCCCGATGTTGGCGGAGAAGGCGCCGTTGTTGGCGGCGAGCAGGAACCCGGCCAGTGCGGCGAGCAGCCCGCTCAACGCGTGCGCGGCGACGACCCGGCGGTGCGTGGGGATGCCGGACAGCTCGGCGGCGACCGTGTTGGAGCCGGTCATCAGGATCTCCCGGCCCAGCCGGGCGTGCCGGAACAGCAACCCGACACCGAGCGCCGCGGCGACCGCGATCGGCACGACCAGCGGGATCCGGGGCCCGCAGACCTCACCCATGCAGTAGTCGGCGAAGGTGTCGAAGCGCAGGGCGGACAGCCCACTCGGCTGCACCGCGAACGACACCCCGCCGGTCGCCCAGGTGTAGAGGATCGTGACCAGGCCCAGCAGCCCGAAGTCGAGCGCGAGGGTGACCACGAAGGAGTTCACACCGGTCTTGGCGATGAGCAGGCCGGCGAGCGCGCCGATGCCCGCCCCGACGGCGAGACCCACGAGCAGTCCGACCAGCAGTGGGACGCCGAGCCGGTCGTACGCCAGGCCCATCGCGAAGGTGGACAGCGCGGCCATCCGGCCCACTGCCATGTTCATGTGCCCGAGCGAGAGCACGGCGAGCTGGGCGAGACCGACCACGACGTACACGCTGATGTCGGCCTGTAGCGGTGCCAGGGTGAGGCGGGGGTCGAGGAACGCGGGGGTGAGCGACGAGAAGAGGCCGACCAGCACGGCGATGACGATGAGCAGCCCGAGCCGGGGGTTCGCCCAGACCGGCAGGGCCCTGGCCGGCGGCCTTGGCTCCGCGGCCGGAGGCACCGCCGGCGCCTCCGGCGCTGTTTCCGTCTTCACGCCACCCTCCTGTCCTCGATCGCGTCGCGGTCCCAGTCGATGCCGAGGCCCGGCTCGGCGGGGGCGAGCGCGTGGCCGTCGACGATCGCGATCTCGGTCCGGGTGATCGCGCGCAGTTGCGGGATGTGCTCGACGTAGCGGCTGTTCGGCACGGCCGCGCAGAGGCTCACGTGCAGTTCCATCAGGAAGTGCGGGCAGACCACCACGTTGCACGCCTCGGCCAGGTGGGCCACCTTCAGCCACGGGGTGATGCCACCGATGCGCGCGACGTCGACCTGGACGACGCCGGCCGCCTGCCGGCGTAGGTACTCGGCGAACTGGCCGATCGAGTACATCGACTCCCCCACCGCCACCGGGATGCTCGTGGCGCGGGCCAGCAGCTCGTGCCCGGCGACGTCATCGGCGGGCAGCGGCTCCTCGAACCAGGCGAGCTGGTGCGGTTCGAGCAGCCGGGCCCGGCGGATCGCCTCGGCGGCGGTCAGCGACTGATTGGCGTCGACCATCACGTCGAAGTCGTCGCCGAGGGCCGCCCGGACCGCGCCGATGCGAGCGGCGTCCTCGGCCGGGTTGGGCTTGCCGACCTTCAGCTTGACGCCGGGCCAGCCGGCCGCCTGGGACGCCTTCGCGCCGGCGACCAGCTCGTCCTCGGTGAGGTGCAGCCAGCCACCCTCGGTGTCGTACAACGGGATGCGGTCCTTCGCGCCGCCGGCGAGCACCCACAGCGGCAGGCCGGCGGCACGGGCGCGCAGGTCCCACAGCGCGGTGTCGATCGCGGCGAGCGCCAACGAGGTGATGGCTCCGACCGCTGTGGCGCGGGTGGCGGCGTGCAGGTCCCTCCAGACCGCCTCCACCCGGGCGGCATCTCGGCCGACCAGGTGCGGCAGCAGGTAGTCGCGCAGCAGTGCGAGCACCGCCGTGCCGCCGGTCCCGATCGTGTACGCGTACCCCGTGCCGTGCCCGCCGTCGGCCGTGCGCACCTCGACGAAGAGCGTCTCCTGCTTGAGGAACGCCTGTACCGCGTCGGTGCGGACGGTCTCGACGGGAATGTCGACGAGGTACGCCTCGGCCCTGGTGATGGTCGACATCAGCTGCACTTGAGCAGGTCGCCGTCGAACTTCTTCCGCAGCGCCTCGGTGGCGGAGGTGCGGTCGGCCTCGTAGCCGTCCAGGTTGTCAGTGGTCACCACGAACGAGCCCGAGTCGATTGTCACTCCGGGTTCGGCCATGGTGCAGCCGCCGCTGAGCTTCATCAGGGCGTACGAGCCGACCTGGGCCTGACCGACCGGGTTCTGCAGGACGGTGGCGGCCACCGAGCCGCCGCGCAGCCCGTCGAGGACCGTCGGGTCGTCGTCGATGGCGATGACCTTGATGGGCAGCTTCGACTGGCGGACGCCCTCGGCCGAGGCGACCGCCGGGTTGTAGGCGGTGTTCACGATCGCCTGGATCTGGCGGCCCTTCGCGGCGAGGAGGTCGGCCACTGCCCTCTGCGCGCTCTGCAGATCCTTGTCGATGTCGGTGACGCTCTGGAGCAGTGTTACCTTGCCACCGGTTTCGGCGACCGCCTTCTCCACGCCCGCGATCCGGCGCTGGGTGTTGGAGTCGACCTTGTTCCCGGTCAGGTGCACCAGGTTGCCCTGACCGCCCATCGCGTCGATGGCGGCCTTGGCGCCCTTGTAGGCGGCGACCTCCACGTCCGTGGAGAGGCAGAAGTCGGCCTTGTTGGCCCCGGCCGGGCAGGAGGCCAGCGAGCCGACGGGGAAGCCCTGCCGCTTGAGGTCCTCGAAGGTCGAGTTGATGTTGTCCGGTGAGACGCCGAAGACGCCGAAGGCGTTGTAGCCCTGCGCTGCCAGGGACTTGAGCACGTCGTTCTGCTTGGTCTGGTCCCAGCCCGCGGTCTCGTTGAAGGTGACGTCGCCGAGAGCCAGCTCCGTCTTGGCCTTGGCCCCGGCGTCCTTCCAGGGCTGGAAGTACGGGTGCGAGCCGCCGGGCACGAGCGCGACCTTGACCTGCGCCGGTTCCCGGCCACCGGCTTCGGCGTCGGCGGTGTCGCTCTTCTTCGTGCAGGCCACAGTGGTCGTGGCGAGGGCCACGACGGTCAGGCCGGAGCCGATTCGGGACAGCATTCTGCGCGACATGTTCGTCTCCTCGGGGGTGGTGGTGGCGAGACGGTGGCGGAGGAACCTATTTCCTATAGGATGTTGCTTTGCTAGTGTGTACTCGCTCACACCGGCACAGTCAAGGGGTTGCTGAGGAGACGAGATGGCCCAGCAGGAACCTCGCGAGGGTCGACTCCGTCCCGCCCGTCGACTCACCCTCACCGAGGACGTCTACGAGTCGATAAAGACGCTCGTCATGGACCACATCCTTCCCCCGGGCGAACGGGTCAACATCGACGCGCTCGCCCGGGAGCTGGACGTCTCCCCCACCCCGGTCCGCGAGGCCCTCGCCCGGCTGGAGGCCGACGGCCTGGTCCGTAAACGCCCGCTCTCCGGCTACACCACCACACCGCTGCTGAGCCGCGCCGAGTTCGACGACCTGTTCGACGTCCGCCAACTGCTGGAGGGCGCCACCGCCGGACGGGCCGCCACGCACGCCTCCGCCGAAGCGCGCCAACGGATCAGCATCGAGGCGGCGGCGAGCATCGACGTGGAGGCCGGCGACGGCTATCGCCGACACGCGGCCTTCACCGCGCTGGACGCGAAGTTCCACGACCTGATCGCGGAGGTCTCCGGCAGCCCCCTGCTGCGGGACACCATCACGAGGCTGCACTCACACCTGCACCTGCACCGGCTGTACTTCCCGGTCGCCGGCGCGCCGGACACCAACACCGAGCACCAACGCATCGCCGCCGCCATCGTCGCGGGCGACGCGGCAGCCGCCACCCAGGCGATGCGCGCCCACCTCAGCGCCGCCCGGGAGCGCCACCTGCCCGCCTTCGACCAGCTCCCCACCCCCGGAACACCGCGCGACTCGGCGTGACCCACCCCCACAGATCCGAGGAGCCGCCATGCGGATCGCCCTCTTCATCACCTGCGTCAACGACCTCGCGTTCCCGGCCACCGGCATCGCTGTCACCCGCATCCTGCGGCGACTCGGCCACACCGTCGACTTTCCGGCCGACCAGACCTGTTGCGGGCAGATGCACGCCAACACTGGTTACCGGGCCGAGGCCATGCCGATGGTGCGCAACTACGTCGACGTCTTCGACTCCTACGACGCCATCGTCGCGCCGTCCGGGTCGTGCACCGCGATGATCCGCGACCAGTACCCGCGCCTGCACCCGCCCGCCACCTCGGTGGCCGCCCGCACGTACGAGCTGTCCGAACTGCTCGTCGACGTCCTCGGCGTCACCGACGTCGGCGCCGAGTTCCCGGAGACGGTCACCTACCACCCCACCTGCCACGGCCTGCGGATGCTGCGCCTCGGCGACCGGCCGCTGACCCTGCTGCGCCAGGTACGCGGGATCAAGCTGGTCGAGCTGGGCGACGCCGAGGAGTGCTGTGGTTTCGGCGGCACGTTCGCCCTGAAGAACCCGGACGTCTCCACCGCGATGCTCACCGACAAGTGCGCCCGGGTCCGCGACACCGGCGCGCGGGTGCTCGCCGCGGCCGACAACTCCTGCCTGGCGCACATCGGCGGCGGCCTCGACCGCCACCGCTCCGGCGTACGGGCCGTGCACTACGCCGAGATTCTCGCCGAGACGGGAGCCACCTCATGAGCCAACCGGTCGCGCCCGCCACCGGGAGCGGGCGGATCCGCACGCCGCTGCCGTTCCCCACCGCCGCCAAGCCGGCCGTCGCCGACACGCAGCTGCGGGCCAACCTGCACCGGGCCACCCGCACCATCCGGGCCAAACGAGCCCGGGTCGTCGACGAGGTGCCCGACTGGGAGGCCCTGCGGGACGCCGGCTCGGCGATCAAGGCGGACGTCCAACGTCGCCTGCCGGAGCTGCTCGAGCAGTTCGAGGCGTCCGCCACCGCTGCTGGCGCCACAGTGCACTGGGCCCGTGACGCGGCCGAGGCGTGCCGGATCGTTGTCGCGTTGACCCGGGCCGCCGGGGCTGACGAGGTCGTGAAGGTCAAGTCGATGGCGACCCAGGAGATCGAGCTCAACGAGGCGCTGGAGGCCGCCGGGATCGCCGCGTACGAGACCGACCTCGCGGAACTGATCGTGCAGCTCGGTGAGGACACCCCTTCGCACATCCTGGTGCCGGCGATCCACTACAACCGGGCCCAGATCCGGGAGATCTTCCAGCGTCGCATGGCCGACGCACCGGCCGACCTGAGCGACGAACCGGCCGCGCTGGCCGAGGCGGCCCGCGCCCACCTGCGGCGACGTTTCCTCTCGGCCCGGGTCGCCGTCTCCGGCGCGAACTTCGCCGTCGCCGACACCGGCACGCTCGTGGTGGTGGAGTCCGAGGGCAACGGGCGCATGTGCCTCACCCTCCCCGAGACGCTGATCAGCGTCGTCGGCGTCGAAAAGCTGCTGCCGACCTTCACCGACCTGGAGGTCTTCCTGCAACTGCTGCCCCGATCCTCGACCGGGGAGCGGATGAACCCGTACACCTCGATGTGGACCGGCGTCACCCCCGGCGACGGCCCGCAGGACGTGCACGTCGTGCTCGTCGACAATGGCCGCTCCGCGGTGCTCGCCGACCCGGTCGGGCGGCCGGCACTGTCCTGCATCCGCTGCTCCGCGTGCCTCAACGTCTGCCCGGTGTACGAGCGGGCCGGCGGGCACGCGTACGGCTCGGTGTATCCGGGGCCGATCGGGGCGATCCTGTCGCCGCAGCTCACCGGCGTGGCCGACAATGCCTCGCTGCCGTACGCGTCGACCCTCTGCGGCGCCTGCTACGACGTGTGCCCCGTGAAGATCAACATTCCGGAGATCCTGGTCCACCTCCGCCAGCAGGCACCGCACCCGCCGGCCGAACGGGCTACCATGCGCGTCCTGGCCTGGGTGATGCGCAGCCCTCGGCGCTGGGCAGCCGCCCTGCGCCTGGCCCGGACCGGCGCGGGGCCGCTCGGGGCGTACCGTGAGCGGCGCACCGGCGCTCGGACGCTGCGGCGACTGCCCTGGCCCGCGTCGGCGTGGACCCGGTCGCGAGACCTGCCGCTGCCCGCGCCGCAGACCTTCCGGGAATGGTGGGGTAAGCAGTGAGCGCACGTGACGAGATCCTGGCGCGGCTCCGTACGGCCCTGGCCGACAGCCCACCACCGGTGCAGGTGCCCCGCCGGTACCGCCGGGTCGACGACCGCGCCGACCTGATCGCGGCCCTGATCGACCGCCTGGAGGACTACCGGGCTGTCGTCCACAATGGGATCGACGCCCTACCCCGCCTGCTCAGTGGGATCGACCGACTCGCCGTCCCCACCGACGTCCCCGCCGAATGGCTGGCGGGCTACGCCGGAGAGCTGCACCGCGACACACCCCCGCTGTCACCGGCCGCGCTCGACGGCCTGGACGCGGTCCTGACCGGCTGCGCCGTGGCGGTGGCCGACACCGGCACCATCATCCTCGACGCCGGCCCGGCGCAGGGGCGGCGCGCGCTCACCCTGGTGCCCGACCGGCACATCTGCGTCGTCCGCACCGACCAGGTCGTCGGTCTGCTGCCGGAGGCGTTGACCCGGCTGGACCCACGCGCGCCACAGACCTGGATCTCCGGCCCGTCCGCAACCAGCGACATCGAACTCAACCGCGTCGAGGGAGTGCACGGCCCGCGCCGGCTGGAGGTCGTCCTGATCGGCTCAGGAGCCTGACGACGGCACCTGCTCGTCAGTGCGGGTCTCGCCCGCCGTCGCGCGCAACGGAATGTCGCGCACGTTGAGCAGCATGACGATGCCCACGCCGACCACCAGGGCGATGTCCGCGACGTTGCCGACGAAGAACCCGGCGTAGTCGATGAAGTCCACCACGTGCCCGCGGGCGAACCCCGGCTCCCGGAAGAGGCGGTCCAGCAGGTGCGTCGCCGCGCCGCCGAGCACCAGGCCCAACGCCACCGCCCAGGCGCGCGACGTGACCCGCCGCGCCACGACCGTCACCGCGACCACCGCCGCCGCCGCGAACACCGCGAAGATCCAGGTGTACGCGGACCCGATCGAGAAGGCGGCGCCCGGGTTGTACACGAGTCGCAGTTGCAGCAGGTCACCGAGAACGGTGATGGTCTGCCCGCCGGAGAGCGCGGACTCGGCCCAGTACTTGGTGAGCTGATCCGCGGCGAGCACCACAGCAGCGATCAACACGACGGCGCGGAACATCCCGGAACCCTAGCCGGTCACCGGTGACCGTCACCACCGACGCCTGATCACCGAGCACGGCCAGCATCGCGTAGCAGTCCCTGGCATGGCCTTCCCCGCGCCGACCGGTTCACTCTCGCAACGGGGCAGGCAGTGCCAGGTCAAGCTGCCGGCACGCCTCGACTGGTTTGCGGTAACGGGGTTGCCAAGCGGTCACCCGGTATCCCGCCTTCTCATACAACCGAACGCTGTTGTTCGGATTCTCCGCGACCGTGCTGAGTCGGGCCGTCGAAACTCCCGCTTCCGCCAAAATGCGGAGCGTGCGCCTCATCACCGCAAGACCGACGCCCCGCCTGCGCCACGCGGTGCCTACGGCAACCCACGGCGTCAGGGCGCTGCCGTCGGCCTGCAACTCGTTCACCACGACCGCCGCGATGTAATTCCCCGCCCAGACGACGCACCAGATGTCGATGTCCTGGACGTCGCGGAGGTACTCCTCGTAGGTCCTGGGCCGGTAGCCGTCGCGTGTTCCCGCGAAGCACTCCTCGATCACCTGGTGGATCTGGGGGTGGTGGGCAGCCTCGACCGGACGCTGGGTGAGCCCTTCCGGCAGCCGAATGTCGCCGTCCGGTAGACCGTTCAGGTCGTGGTCCATTTCAACGGCCGTGAACGCGACCCGGTAGCCGTGAGCTGTCAGCATTGCCAGATTGCCCGGTTGGTGCTCGCCCACGTTCGCGCCGAAGACGCTTCGGCCGCCGACCGGCCTGCTGCCGTCGAACTCGATGGCTTGTGCCTCCTGCCACCGCAGCATGGCGCTGCCGATGCCCCGTCGGCGCCATGCTGGTTCCACACATCCACTCAGCAGGTAGACCCGGGTATCGGCAACTTCGGACCACCAGTCCATCCAGGTGAAGCCGACAGTTCGCCCCGAGTCGGCTTGGGCGATCAGACAGAACGGGTGTACGCCGTTGGGGTCGTCGCTGGTATCGGGGCCGGGCAGCCAGAGATCGCCGTCGGCCCGGTGCACCTCGGCACGGACGGCCTGGACGCCGGCAATGTCATCGGCACCCCCATAGCGCCGCATCGTGACGCCAGCCTCCACCAATGAACCGAACTGCTCGACCGCCACTGTCCCGCCTTCTCCGTGCCACCGCTGCGGAGGACTGCACGCCCGGTCATCGCGAGGACCGCCGCACCCGCGCTACGGACCGCTGCTCTCGATGTTAAGACGTACACGCCCCCGCTGCTCCCAACCTGCTCCCAGTAGGTCGGGCTCGCACCGCGCCGCCGACCGATCGTGAGCTGCCGGTCCATGTTCTAGGTCCCGACGGATGCGAGGCTGGACGCGTGGCTTCCGGATCGACGTACATGTGGACAACCCCGGCTGCCCGGCGGCTTGCTCGCCCTGCGCAGGTCGATGACATCCTCGCCCAGATGGAGATCGTCGCCGGGTTTCTCGACTCGTCCGCCCTGGACGCCCGCCAGTCCCTGAGCCGGCGCGGCGCCCGCCCGCCGGTGACGCCCGTATGAGCTTGGTGTCGGCGTTCGCACCGATCTGGATCCTTACCGCGGTCGGCTACGCGGCCTGTCGTTGGGGCCTGCTGGGCGAGGCGGTGGCGTCGGTGCTCGGCCGGTTCGTGTTCCATCTTGCGATGCCGGCCGCCCTGTTCCTAGCCCTGTCCCGGATGCCGCTTTCCGGGTTCGCCGGCCGCTCGCTGCTCGCCTTTGGGGTGAGCACGGCCGCGGTCGTCGGGTTCGGGTGGGTCGGCGCGAGCTGGCTGTTCGGTCGCGAGCCCGGCGAACGGCCGATCTGGGGCATGGCCGCCGGGTACGTGAACTCGGCGAACCTGGGCATCCCGATCGCCACGCAGGTTCTCGGCAACGTGTCGTTCCTGGCGGAGGTGGTACTGCTTCAGGTGCTGGTGGTGACGCCCGTGATCCTGGTCGCCCTGGACCGGCACAGCGACCCGGCCGGGCGGGTACGGGTCCGCCGCATCGCCTCCCTGCCGGTACGCAACCCTGTGATCCTGGCGTCGCTGCTCGGTGTCGCGTTCTCGGCTGCCGGCCTGCATCTCCCGTCGACGGCCGGCGCGTCGCTCACCCTGCTGTCGGGCGCCGCGGTACCGGCCGCTCTGGTCGCGCTCGGCGCGTCGATGCACCGCACGGTGCCGTCGCGGGCCGAGCCGGCCGCGCTGGCCGTGATCACCGCGCTGAAGCTCGTCGCACAGCCGGTCATCGCGTACGCGGCCGGGCTGGCCCTGCACCTGTCCGCGCCGCAGTTGCTCGCCGTGGTGCTGTGCGCGGGCCTGCCGACAGCGCAGAACACGTTCATCTTCAGCCAGGAGTACGGCGTCGGCGAGGCGGTGGCCAACCGGGCGGTGGTGGTGACCACCACGCTGTCGCTGTTCACCCTGGCCGCGGCGGCGGCGCTGCTCGGGTAGGTCCGTCAGCTGATTCGTCCAGCATCATGGTGAGCCACGCCGACCATGGCGCTCGCGGCCAGGTCTGCAACCACGATCATCGCCTGATGATGCGGCGGGCAATCTCGATGCAGTACTGGCCGTGAGAGAGCACGGACGGCTAGCTCTGGACATTCACGAAGGGGCTTGACGTCGACAAATGAAGCCGGTTCAGTGTCCGTCCATTGTCCAGACCACCGTATGGCTGAGTGCGGTGGTCAGCGCGCGGCAGGTGCGGCGAGGCGCAGGAAGACGTAGTCGCTGCCATCTGGACCGGGCCGGCGGTCGCCGTCGGGCTTCCAGCCGAGTTTGCTGTAGAAGGACTGTGCGCGGGTGTTGCGTTCCCACACCTCGAGCAGCCCTGTCGACAGGGATGAGTCCGTGAGGTAGTCGACGAAGCTGGTGTGCAGGCGTGCGCCGATGCCGTTGCCCCAATGGCTGGGTATGACGTGGATCTGGTAGAGCTGGCCCACCGTGCGGGCGTCCATGGTCGGCGAGTTTGGGCGTCCCATGCTCAGGATGCCGACGATCTTGCCGTCTTGAGCGGCGCACTTCACCACCCGGGCCGGTGAGTGGATGGCGCGGGCCCACCCGTCATGGCGTTGCTGCGTCTGCGCCGGGTCGGCGAGGTCGTCGGCGCTGAGTCCTCCGGCGATGTAGTAGGCGGTGCGCGCTTGAGTGTGCACCTCGACAATGCCCTCGACATCTGCAAGCGTGGCTTGTCGGATCATCACAGGGGTGTCCATGCCCTCTGGTCCCATCTGCTGGTCTCGATTTATCCTGCTGGCTCGTGGCCGACAAGGTTGGACTCGGCCCCTCAGCATGCATCCGATCATGAAGTCCCGCTAGGGGTGGGGCCGGCGGCGGTCCAGACCGTCTGGGAGGGGCGCTCGTTGGTGAGCGCTGAGCGGGTCGCGTGCAACGATGCCAGGAGCTGCAGCCGGTCCGCGTCGGCGCTGCCCGGCTCGGCGGTGAAGACGAGCATGACGGAGCCGGGGTTTCCCGGTAGCGGGTAGGTGTCCCAGTCCAGGACGGTGTCGCCTATACCGGGAATCCGGAAGGTCTTGGTACCGCTGACCGACTCACGTACGTCGTGCTGGGCCCACAGCCGCCGAAACTGGGCGCTGCGGATGCTCAGCTCACCAACGATCGCGGCGGCGCGTGGGTGGGTGGGGTCGGTGGCGACGGCGGCGCGCATCATGCCGATGTAGTCCAGAGCCTGCTGCTCCCAGTCCGGGCAGCTACGCTCGCCGGTCAGCGTGTCGTCGAACAGCAGTAGGAGCATGTTGAGCCGGTCGGCAGGGTAGGCGTCCGGGTCGCCGAGCAGCGCCTTCGCCATCGGGTTCCAGTCGAGCAGGTCGAGATGCCGGCCGAGTACGACCGCAGGAGTGTCCATCACCCGCAGCAGGCGCCGTGTGCCCTCCGGCACCCGCTCCGGGTCGCGGTTCACCCGGCTGGGCATCGACCGGCGGGCAGCGTGGGCCAGGGTGAACAGGTGCCGGCGTTCCTTGTTGTCGAGGCCGAGCGCGCCGGCAAGCGCGTCCAGGACGTCGTCGGACGGGCGTACCTCCCTGCCCTGTTCGATCCGCTGGTAGTAGTCAGTGCTCAGCCCGGCCAGCAGGGCCAACTCCTCGCGCCGTAGCCCGGTGACCTTGCGCCGGCCGCCCGGCTCCAAGCCGACGTCGTGCGGACGCAGCCGACTACGCCGAGCGCGTAGGAAGTCGCCGAGCTCACGAGCATACGGATGAAGGCTGTTCATGCCGCAAGTGTGCAGCGGCCCGGACCGCCGAAGGTAGGTCGCTCAGACCTAGGCAACCGAGAACGACTGAACCCATCGGGATCGCTCCTAACGTCGATGGGCCAGCGCACCGACACCTCCAGGAGCAGCAGATGACCGGATGGACCACCGACCACATCCCCGACCAGCACGGCCGGGTTGCCGTCGTGACCGGCGCGAACTCGGGCCTCGGCCTGGTCACCGCCACCGAACTGGCCAACCACGGCGCCCACGTCGTGCTCGCCGTTCGTCACACTCCCGCCGGCGAGGAGGCCGCCCGCCGGATCGGTGGCGACGTCGAGGTACGCGAGCTGGACCTGGCCTCCCTCTCCTCCGTGCGGACCTTCGCGGCGAAGCTGGCTGGCGACCACCCGGCGATCGACCTGCTGGTCAACAACGCCGGCGTGGTGCTGCTTGGCCCACGTCGCACCTCCGCCGACGGATTCGAACTGCACCTCGCCACCAACATGTTGGGCCACTTCGCACTGACCGGCCTGCTGCTCGGCAACCTGGCCGCGGCGCGGGAAGCCCGCGTGGTCAGTCTCAGCTCGATCACCCACAAGAACGCACACTTGGACTTCAATGACCTGATGTTCGAACACGGCTATCGGGCAGCCACCGCCTACGGCCGGTCCAAGCTCGCCACTACGATCTTCGGCATCGAATTGGACCGCCGCCTGCGGGCCGCCGGAACACCGATCGTCAGCGCCCTGGCCCACCCGGGTCTCACCCGCACCAACCTGACTCCGCGTGCCTGGGAACACCGTGGCCGATTCGGGCGACTGATCGCGTCGGCCGGCCTGCTGGCAACCCAGCCAGTGGCGCAGGGCGCGCTGCCGCAATTGCGCGCTGCGACCGAGCCCGGTGTGCGGGGTGGCCAGTTCTTCGGCCCGTCCGGGCTCTGGGAGACGCGAGGCAGAGTCACCGAGGCGCGGCTCAGCCAGGAGGCCGCCGACCCGGCCGTCGGCACGCGGCTGTGGGCGGCAGCCGCGGGTCTGACCGGCGTCAACTACCTCTGACCTACGACGGTACTGGGAGGTCACACCGCACCGCTCGACGTCGGTGTTGATCATCGTCGGCTCAACCGGCGACGTCCACGACGACCTTGCCCTCAGCGGTGCCGCCGGCAACCAGGTGGTGGGCGTCCATGACCATGTCGAGCGTGAACCTGCGTTCGTCCAGTCGGGGGCGCAGCGCGCCGGCGTCGGCCAGCGCCGCGATCTCGCGCAGGATGGCGCCGTGGTGTTCGCGGCCCCGCCCGGTGAGCATCGGCAGCAGAGTGAACACGCCGGAGTACGTCGCGCCACGGAACGATAGCGGAGCGAGCGAGTGTGAGCCCCAGCCCAGCGCGCTGACGACGTGCCCGTGGTAGGTGCGCACCGCTGCGAACGAGGCGTCGAGCGTCGCGCCACCGACGTTGTCCATGACGATGTCGAACCCCTCGCCGCCGGTGTACCTCTCGACGTACTCCTCGACCTTGCTCACTGTGTAGTCGATCGGCACGGCGCCCAGGCTCTCGATCACCCGCATGCTCGCCGGCCCCCCGGTGGCGTACGCCTCGGCGCCTCGCGCCTGGGCGAGTTGCACACCCACGTACCCGACGCCTCCGGCGCCGCCGTGCACCAGCACCTTCTGCCCGGCGCGGACCCCGGCCCGGTCGACCAGCCCTTCCCAGGAGGTGATCGCCGCCAGTGGCAACGCGGCGGCCTCCCGCATCGAGAGGCTCCTCGGCTTGTGGGCCAGCAACCGGGCGTCCACGGCGGCGTACTCGGCCAGCGAGCCCTGCAGGTCGCCGACGCCCCCGCACAGCCCGTACACCTCGTCCCCCGGCTCGAAGCCGGTCACGTCCGCGCCGACCGCCGCAACGACACCGGCAAGGTCCAGGCCGAGCACCGCGGGCAGCTGGACGCGCGCGTGCGCGGCCTTACCTGCCTGGATCTTCGTGTCGAGCGGGTTGACCCCGCTGGCGCCGACCCGCACCAGCACCTGCCCCGCCTCGGGAGTCGGTTGATCGATCTCCTCGATCGTCAGCGGAACGTCGAACTCCCGCAGCAGCGCAGCACGCATGGATTCACACTCTCCGTGGTCGAGACGTCACGTGGACGCTATCGGACCTGATTGCCGGCCGGGGTGGCTTCCTCGGTGACCCGCACGGGCGCCCGCCGGAACTTTTGGCCGGCTCGGCCGACCACCCGGATGCCACCGGTCACGGCTGACCGGCTTTTGCCGTCTGAGGAAAAAGATCGTCACCTCTTGTAAAAAGTCTCGGCACAGTGAGGATATTCAGATGCGTCGTCACCCTCAGATTCCTGGGCGGATGGTCTCGGGCCTCCTCGCGCTCCTCCTCGCCTCGGCGGTCGCTCTGCTCGCACCCGCTCAGCCCGCCGCAGCTCACGGGACCCTCGCCGAGTCCACACCAGCGGGGGGCGCCACGGTGCGCGAGCCGGTGACGGCGGTGCGGCTGTTCTTCACCGAGAAGGCCGCCGCCAACGCGTACTTCACCATCACCGCCCCCGGCGGCACCCGGGTCGACAACGGCTGGTCGTACGGGGAACCGAAGCCGCTCGCCAAGCCGGTGCGTGAGTACTTCCTGGTCAACGGGCAGTTCGAGCCACGCGAGTACACGACGGGATTCCCGGCGGTCGTGGCCGTCGCGCATCTGCCCGCCAAGGGCCAGTATTCGGTGAGCTACCTGTCGATGGCGTCCGACGGCGACGCCGTGCGGGGCACTATGACGTTCCGCTACAACGGACCGGTGACGGCGGCGCCGCAGGGGTGGACCCCGCCGTCGACCCAGCCGGACCCGGCGCTGCTGGCCGCCACCGAGCAGCACCAGACGTCCGCGCAGGGTTCGGCGGTGCCGACCACGCCCGCCGACCCGTCGACCCCGACGGCCGCGGCGGCTCCGCCAGCCGAGTCGACCGGTGAGAGCGGCCCCGGAGCACGGGCCTGGACCGGCTGGGCGGTGGCGATCATGGTGGCCGTGGGGTTGGCCGGGTTCGTCGGCTGGCGTCGCCGACCTGCTCGCACCGGCAAACCCACCGGCCGGGGCCGTACCTCGCATGCGACGCCCGCCCGCCGCGGCGCCGGTCCCCGTTCCACGAACAAGACCGTCGGCGCCAGGACCGGCGGCGGTGTCGGCGCGCCCGCCGCCGGGGGCAAGCAGCGACCCAGAACCGTAGCGTCCGCACGGACCGTCGCCACGACGGACGGTGCGTCGCCGGACGCTCTCGACTCCGAACCGCGGCCCGACGTGGACGCCGCCGCCGGCACACCGGGGTCGCGGCTGAGCAACGCCCACCTGACGCTGTTCGTCGGTGGGCTGGTGGTGGCCCTGCTGTCCGGCTTCGGATTGGCTCGTATCGCCACCGCCGACGAGAGCCCGGCGACCGGCAACGCACGACCGTCAGCTGGCGGACCGCCCGCCTCGGGGCAGGTGGGCTCCGCTACCGACGGGCACCAACACCCGGCCGGTACGGGTCCGCACACACATCCGGGTGACGGCGGGACGGGGCAGGCGCTGGCGACCGGGACGACGGTCAGCGCCGGTGGGTACACCCTGCAACCACTGGAGCGGTCCCAATCGCCTGGCGTACGGGCGGACTACCGGTTCCGGATCGTCGGGACCGACCGGCAGGCGGCGACCCGCTTCGCGGTCGTCCACGACAAGCCGTTGCACATGATCGTGGTGGGCCGCGACCTGTCCGGCTACCAGCATCTACATCCGACGATGGCACCTGACGGCACCTGGAGTGTTCCCCTGACGCTGGCCCGACCCGGAGGCTACCGCGTCTACGCCGACTTTTCCGTCACCACGGCTGACGGCAGGCAGCAGCCACTCGTGCTGGGCGTCGACCACACTGTGCCCGGCGCGCACAGCCCGACCGCGCTGCCGCCGGCGCAGGCGCAGGCGACGGCTGGTCCGTACGCGGTGTCGATGACCGGCACCCCGACGGTGGGGGTGACGGCGCCGATGCACTTCCAGGTGAGCGCCGATCCGACCAGACCGGCGCAGTTGGAGCCGTACCTGGGCGCGTACGGGCACCTGGTCGTGGTTCGTGAGGGCGACCTCGGCTACGTGCACGTGCACCCGGAGCCGGAGTTGGTCGACGGAACCGTCAAGTTCTGGCTGACCGCGCCGAGTTCGGGGCGGTACCGGGCCTTCTTCGACTTCCAGGTCGCCGGCAAGGTGCACACCGGGGAGTTCACGATCAACATCTCCTGAGTCCGGAACTTTCTCCGAGCTGCGGCCGACCACCCTCCCAGCAGCAACCATCGGAGGAAGAACACATGCGCACCACCAGCCCGAACGCTTCACGCCGCCGGTCGGCCGCCATCCTCGCCGCCGCGATCCTGACTGTGGGTGTCGCCGGTTGCGGCTCGTCCGACTCTCCGTCGACAGCGCAGGCGGGCCCGCCCGCGTCGGCCTCGGCCAACCCGGACGCTGGTGTGCTCGGCATTCGTGACCCGTGGGTGAAGGCGGCCGACAAGGGCATGACGGCGGCCTTCGGGACCCTGGTCAACGACGGCGACAGCGATGTCACGGTGACTGGTGCGACGACCTCCCTGTCGCCGATGGAACTGCACGAGATGACCATGAAGGACGGCAAGATGGTCATGCAGCAGAAGCAGGGCGGCATCGTGATCAAGGCCAAGGGCACGCACGCCCTGGAGCCCGGCGGCGACCACCTCATGCTGATGAACCTCACCAAGCCCGTCCAGGCCGGCGACGAGATGACCTTCACCCTGACCTTCGCCGACGGCAGGACCCAGCAGTTCCGCGCCGTGGCCAAGCCGTTCACCGGCGCGCAGGAGAGCTACGCCCCCGGGCACGGCGAGCCGATGACCGGCACGAGCGCCACGCCGGAGATGAGCATGAGCCCGGCGTCGTGACGCAGACGCCACCCGTCCGGCCGGTGAGCAGGCGTGGCCTTCTCACCGGCGGAGCCCTGGCGGCCGGCGGGGCCCTGGCCGGCGGCGCCGCGATCGCCGCCACCCGTGTGGGGAGGACCAAGCCGCCGTCGGCGACCGCTGCCGACACGACGCTGGCGGCGACCGTCGGCGGGCTGGTCGAGCCGTTCCACGGTGCTCGACAGGCCGGGGTGGCCACCGAACCGCAGGCGCACGCCTCGTTCGTGGCGCTCACAGTGCGGGCCGGCGGCGACCGGGCCGCGCTGGGTCGGATGTTGCGGTTGCTCACCGACGACGCCGCCCGGCTCACCCAGGGCCGGCCCGCGCTGGCCGACACCGAGGCCGAACTCGGGCTGCTGCCGGCACGGTTGACAGTGACCTTCGGCTTCGGGCCCGGCCTCTACCGGGCGGCCGGCGTCGACGACCGCCGGCCAGCATCGGTCAGCGACCTGCCGTCGTTCCGCATCGACCGGCTCCAGCCGGCCTGGTCCGGCGGTGACCTGCTGCTGCAGATCTGCGCCGACGACGCGATCTCCGTCGCCCATGCCCAGCGGGTCCTGATCAAGGACAGCCGACCGTTCGCCACAGTGCGGTGGGTCCAGCAGGGCTTCCGGCGCAGCCCGGGCGTCGAGCCGGGCGGCCACACCCAGCGCAACCTGTTCGGTCAGCTCGACGGCACCGCCAACCCCCGACCCGGCGCGCCCATGGACACCGCCCTCTGGGTCCCGGACGGCCCGGCGTGGCTGCGCGACAGCACCACAGTGGTGGTCCGGCGGATCAGCATGAACATGGAAACCTGGGACCTGCTCGGCCGGACCGACCGTGAACTCGCCGTCGGGCGGCGGCTCGACACCGGCGCCCCGCTCACCGGCACCGCCGAACACGACGAACCCGACTTCGCCGCCACCGACGCCGACGGCCTCACCGTCATCCCCGACTTCTCTCACCTGACCCGCGCGCACGTCACCGACGACCGGCTGAAGATCCTGCGCCGGCCCTACAACTACGACGGGGTGCCGACAGCCGAGGGTCACGCCGACAGCGGATTGATCTTCACCTCGTACCAGGCCGACATCGCCCGGCAGTTCCTGCCCATTCAGCGCCGGCTGGCCGACCGGGACCTGCTCAACGAATGGACCACGCCGATCGGCTCCGCCGTCTTCGCCATCCCGCCCGGATGTCAACCGGGCGGGTGGATCGGCGAGCAGGTGCTGGGATGACCACGCCAACCGTCATGACCGCACCGTCGTCCCGGCCCACCGCTGTCCGGCTCGGCGCGGCGGTGCTGGCCGTCCTCGTGGCGGTGCTCATCCCGGCCAGCCCGGCCTGGGCGCACAACTCGCTCAAGACGGCAGTGCCCGCTCAGGACGCGACGCTGCCGAGCGCACCGACCGCCGTCACGCTCGAATTCATGCAGCGACTCGACCCCGCGTTCACCACGATCGTGCTCACCGACGCCGCCAAGCGGAAGCTTCCCACCGGCGCGCCGGTGGTCACCGGGGCGAAGAGCACGGTCCAGGTGACCGACACACTGCCGAACGGGACGTACACGGTCGCCTACCGGGTCGTCTCCGTCGACGGGCACCCGGTGCAGGGGTCGTATCCGTTCACTGTGGCCGATCCGACGTCCACCGCCGCGCCGGTCGCCAACGTCAGCACGTCGGCGCCCACCCCATCCGCCGCCGCCGTCGTGGAGTCGGGCGGTGGTCCGAGCGCCGGTGTCCTCGTCGCGGCTGCCGCGCTGGCCCTCCTCGTCCTGGCGACGGCTGGGCTGCTGTGGCGACGGGCGGCCCGACCCGACCAGCCCTGACGTCGGGGACCCGACCTGCCGTCTCCCGGGGAACCACCGGCGCCGCTCCCCCGACTACCAGTCAGGGCCGACGCGACACCTCACCGGGCGACCAGACCAGTACGGGAAACACCTTCGTGCTTCCCGACTCTTCCGATCGGATCACCATGTCTCTCACCGAACTGTCCGGCGCGCCGACGCCGGAGCCCGCCACGACCGCTGAGAAACCGGCCCCGCCGGCCCGGCGCACGTCACCGTTCGGCGCGCTGCTGCTGCGGCTGCACTTCTACGCCGGCATCCTCGTCGCCCCGTTCCTGGTGGTCGCCGCACTGACCGGCCTGGCCTACACCACAACACCGCAACTCGACACGATCCTCTACGGCGACCAGCTGACCGTCGCCGAGGTGGGTGACCGTCAGCTGCCGCTCGCCGAGCAGATCGGCGCCGCGCGCAACGCGCACCCCGACGGCAGCATCACCACAGTGCAACCCGGCGACGGCGACCGGAGCACCACTGTGGTGTTCTCCCTTCCCGAACTCGGCGAGAACCAGCACACCGTCTACATCAACCCGTACACCGCTCGGGTCCAGGGCCAACTAACCACCTGGTTCGGCTCCACCCCGGCCACGACCTGGCTGGACGACCTGCACCGCCACCTGCACCTGGGCGTGGTGGGCCGGCACTATTCCGAGCTGGCCGCGAGCTGGCTGTGGGTGATGGCGCTCGGCGGGGTCGTCCTCTGGTGGCGTCGACGTGGCGCCGCCCGAGCCGCCGCCCGGCACCTGTTCGTGCCGGACCTGTCCACCGGCAAGGGTGTCCGCCGTACCCGGGGATGGCATGCCACCACGGGCATCTGGCTCACCGTCGGCCTGCTCTTCCTCTCGGTCACCGGCCTGACCTGGTCCCGCTACGCCGGCGCGAACTTCGCCGCCGGCCTCGACGCGCTGAGCGCCCGCACTCCGGAGATCTCCACCAGCCTCACCGCCGGTCCCCCCGCCCCCGCCGAGACCGGTGGAGGCCACGAGCACGGTGCCGCCGGGGCGGGCGGGGTCGTCGAGTCGGCGGCCTTCGATCGGGTCCTGGCTGTCGCTCGCGGCGCGGGCCTCTCCGGGCCGGTCGAGATCACCCCCGCGCCGGAGCCGGGCTCTGCCTGGACCGTCACGCAGGTCGACAACACCTGGCCGGTCAGGAAGGACCGCATCGCCGTCGACCCGGCCTCCGACACGGTCACCGCCCGCAGCGACTTCGCCGACTGGCCGCTGCTGGCCAAAATGAGCGGCCTCGGCATCCAGGCCCACATGGGAATCCTCTTCGGCCTGGTCAACCAGATCCTGCTCGCCGCGCTCGCCCTCGGCCTGCTCTGCGTCATCTTCTGGGGCTACCGCATGTGGTGGCAACGCCGACCCACCCGCGCCGACCGCCGGGCGATCGCCGGCACCCCGCCAGCCCGAGGCGGCGTACGCGGCCTGCCGCTCTGGGCGCTGCTGATCGGCGTACCGGTGACCGTGGCCATCGGCTGGGCGCTGCCCCTGTTCGGGCTCACAGTGATCGCCTTCCTCGTCATCGACGTGGTGGTGGGTGCGGTGTCTCGACGCCGACGACCTGCCGCGGCTCCCACCTCCCCGGCACCCGCGGGGAGCTGATCCACCGATCCGGCCGTCCGTCCTCCGGCGGACGGCCGGACGCCTCGCTCAGATGACCACCTGTTTGGTGTTCGGCAGGCTGTCGACTATCGACTTCTGCACGTTGATCGTGTCGGCGATGACCTCGTGGGGGGTGTTGGCCATCCACTGCATCACCGAGATGTCCTCGAACCGGGGATGGCGGAACATCTCCAGGAACACCAGTGGCTCGTCGCCGGTGTTCTCGATGTAGTGGCCGTACGCGAACGGGACGTAACCCACGTCGCCGGCCTGGAAGTCGAACGTCCGAGCCGCGGCCTGCGAGGCGAAGACACCCATCCGCCCGGTGCCGGAGATGTAGTACTGCCACTCGTCGGTGGTGGGATGCCAGTGGAGCTCGCGCATCCCTCCCGGCTCGACCTCCACCAGGGCCGCGGCGGTGGTCACCGAGGCGGCGAAGTTGGTCGAGTCGGTGATCCGGACTGTTCCGCCGCGGAAACGCTGTGGGGTCTGCGCGAGCATCCGGTGTTTGAAGCTTCGGGGGATGTCGCCGGTCGGGCTGACCACCCGGTCCTGTTGCAGGGGCGGCGGGACGTCGCCCTGGAAGATGTACTTCTCCCGCTCGGGCAGGTTCTCCATCTGTTCCAGCGTCCAGCCGAAGTTCTTGGCAAGGACGTGTCGAGGCGTGTGGGCGAAGAAGTCGCTGAGCAGGAACGTGTTGTTCTCCGAGAACGCGCCGTCGTCGAAGACCAACAGGAACTGCGCGCCGTCTTCCAACGCCTGGATGTTGTGCGGCACACCCTGCGGAAAGAACCACAGATCGCCCGCCTTCACGTCCTCGATGAAGTTGCGGCCCTCGTGGTCGACGGCGCTGATCCGGCAGCTGCCGCTGAGCATGTACGCCCACTCCGACTGCTGGTGCCAGTGGATCTCCCGGTACGCGCCGGGCTCGAGACCGAACTGGACGCCGGACAACTGACTGGCGATCGGAAGGTCGCGGCTGGTGACCTCCCGGGTCCAGCCGCCCTTCTCCACCCGGGTGTGCGCCTGCGAGAACGAGAACTTGAGGTTGGGAACCAGCCGGCTGTCGGTCGTCGGTGGAACCAGGAGGTCCGGGTTCTGCCGCTCGAGCTCGACGTTACGGCCCGCGAAGGGCGCGGCGCCCTGGTCGCCGCGCCGCGGCTCGGGATCGCTGTTCGCCATGGTCGCTGTCTCCTCACTCGGGTTGGATCGGTGCGGGAACGGAACCGCCTCGCAGCCGCAGCCGGGACGTGATCCCCAGCAGGGCACGCACTCCGGGCCAGCCGTACTGGACCGCGATCGCTACCGGAACCGCCGCCGCGATCGCCATCAGCACCAGACGGGTCCACGCCGGAGCGTGACCACCGGCCCCGGTGCCGGCGTAGAGGACGAACATCAGCAGTACGACCCGGAGTCGACGCAGACCGGGAAGTTCGGTGAGCTGAGCCATGGTTCGATGATCGGCGTCGACCACCGCAGGTCGCATCACGTGATCGCGCCATTACGGCAGGTCAAATCCCGGACGGCGGGGGCATTCGGCGCAATCCCGCCGGTTCGTCCATCCAGTCGCCCGTACCTGCCGGCATGGCTAGGCTCGGTCGCAGGACGGCATTTCGACGCGCCTGGTACCAACCGGGGAGAACGCCATTGTCCGAATCACCCTTCAACGCCGGAACGCTTCCGGCCGGCGGCTTCACCACCGACGCCGAGCAACGACGGCATCGGCTGTTCGCCACGGCGGACCAGCTCCGGCTGGCCGGACGCGGGATGGAGGCGCTCCACGTCCTGGCGGCGGAGATCGCCACGAGTCGCGACGGCGAGCGCCACCGCGCCCACCTGCTCGGGCGGCTGGCGCAGATCGTGGCCCTGGAGCCTCCGACCATCGCCCTCGCCGGCCTCCGGGAGGCGCTGAACCTCCGATTGGACGCCGGCAGCCGCGGCACCCTGCTCGCGCTGGTCGCCACGATCGCGGCCCGCACGGGGCATCCGGACACCGATGCCCTGCTCCGCGACGCTGGCACCGCGCACGCCGCTTCGGGTACTCAGGCATCCGCTCGCCACCTCGCCCTCGGCCGAGCCGCCCGCTCGCTCGCGCACGGTGATCTGCCGGGCGCCCAGGCTGTGCTGGCGGCCCTGGACCCGGACTCCTGGGCGGCACGCGCCGACGCCCCGTCCATCCGGGCGGAACGGATCCTCGTGCAGCTCGGCCTGGGCCGGCACCAGGACGCGCAGGCCGCGACCCGCCAGGCGCCCGACGTCTCACTCACCGGGCTGACCGCGCTGGACTGCCTGCGCATGGTGGCGGTGGGAGAGCTGCCAGAGGCGGCCGCTCTGGCCGTCACGACGCTCAGCTCCAGCTCGGCGGACCTCAGTAGGGAGATTCGTGCCCTGTTGGTCGCGGTGATCGGCGAGGTCCGCTACCGCCGTGGCGAACACGACGACGCCCGCGCCATCCTCCGCGCCAGCCTCGCCGAGGACCGATGGCCCGACCGTACGATGTGGACGTTCGCGTTCTGTGTGGCGGTGCGCGACAGCGCCCTCAGCGAGCCGGCCGGCCTGCTCACCACTGTCGTCGCCGACCTGCACCGGTCGGTCCGGTCGCTCCTGCCCGTGCCGCACTTCGGCCCCCGACTGGTACGCGCGGCGGTGGCCGCAGGCGACGTCCGGGCCGCCCGCCGGGTCACCGAACTGGTCGAGCTGGTGTCCACCCGTACGCCGGTGCCGCTGTGGCACGCGCTGGCCGACCAGAGCCGAGGGTTGCGCGACGGCGACCCGGACGCCCTCCGGTCGGCGGTGGACCAGCTGCGCACCACCGCAGCCCGGCCGGCGCTGGCCGACGCGTTGCTCGACCTCGCGAACAACCCCCGGGCGCGAACCGAGGAGGCGCGCGATGCCGCGCACGAGGCGGCTGCCCTCTACGCCCGGATCGGCGCTCCCGGCGACCAGGCGATCGCGGACCGGCGCTACGCCGACCTCGCCGCCCGCCCACAGCGCCGGCCGTCGATCGACGAGCAGCCAAGCCAGGGCATCGGCGCGCTCACCCCCGCCGAGGAGCGGGTGGCCGAGATGCTCGCCTCCGGCGCCACGAAGAAGGAGGCGGCCAGGAGCCTCTTCGTCTCCTTCCACACCGTGGACACCCAACTCCGCTCCATATACCACAAGCTGGGCATCCACAACCGGATGCAGCTGGTACGGGCCTGGGAACGGACCAGACGATAATCAGCCGATGACCGCGCCAGCCGACCTGACCCCGCTCGCCGAGGCCGTGGAGTGCGAATTCATGCACTCCTACGAGTCGCAGGCGCCCGGGCCCACGTACACCGATCTCGGGATCGCGACCACCCGCGTCGGCGGCGGTGTCGCCCTCGCCATGCGCAACGATCCCTCTGGCGGGTACTGGAGCAAGGCCCTCGGCTTCGGCACCACCGAGCCGTTCACCGTGCAGGTCCTGGATCGCGTCCTCGACTTCTACCGGGAGCAGGGCGTCGACCAGGCAGTGCTCCAGCTTGTCCCATCGGTGCTGCCCGCGGGCTTCGACGAGGTCGCCGCCGCGCGCGGGCTTGAGCCGGGAAGCACCTGGATCAAGCTCGCCGCCCGACCCGAGGACGTCACCGGCGCGCAGACCCGTCTGCGCGTCGCACCGGTGCCGGCCGCCGAGGCGCGGCGCTGGGCCGACGTACTGCTCGCCGGGTTCGGCATGCCGAGCGGTGGGCTCACCGACATGCTGGCCGCGACGGTCGGCCAGCCGGCGTGGCGACCGTACGCGGCCTGGGACGACGGTGAACTGGTAGCGGGTGGCAACCTGTTCCTGCACGGCGAGGCCGCGTCGCTCAACGCCGCCGCGACGGCTTCCGGCCACCGCGGCCTCGGGGCGCAGTCGGCGCTGATCGCCGCCCGCGCCCGCGCCGCCGCCGAGGCGGGATGCCGGTGGCTGTTCGCCGAGACCGGAAAGCCCGCGCCCGGCCAGCAGAACCCGTCGCTGAACAACATGCGCCGGGCCGGGCTGGTGCCGCTCTACGAACGCCGCAACTGGGTCTGGCGAGCAGCGTCCTGAACCCACCCGCCGGGGTTCACTTCTCGCTGTCGAGCAGGGCCATCATCGCGGTCGCGTACCGCTGGCCGGAGGCGGCGCCGGCCGGCACGGCACGTTCGATCTCGTCCAGCGCGTCCTGGTCGAGCACCACGTCGACAGCGGCCAGGGACTCGGCCAGCCGGTCGCGTCGCCGCGCCCCGACCAACGGCACGACCTGTTCGCCCTGCGCCGCCACCCAGGCGATCGCCGCCTGGCTCGTCGTCGCCCCCAGCCGTTGTGCGACCCGGCCGAGCGCGTCCACCAGGCGCAGGTTCGCGGCCAGGTGCTCGCCCTGGAACCGTGGGCTGTTCGCCCGGAAGTCCGTGCCGGTCAGCGCACGGTCGGCAGACCAGTGGCCACTGAGCAGACCCCGGGACAGCACCCCGTAGGCGGTCAGCCCGATGCCCAACTCCCGCAGCACCGGCAGGATGGTGGCCTCCGGCCCCCGGGAGAGCAACGAGTACTCGATCTGGACGTCGCTGATCGGCGCCACCGCAGCGGCCCTGCGGATGCTGTCCGCGCCCACCTCGGAGAGCCCGATGTGCCGGATGTAGCCGGCCTGCTGCATCTCGAGCAGCGCGCCCACGGTCTCCTCGATCGGCACCTGCGGGTTCAGCCGCGACGGCCGGTAGATGTCGATGTGGTCGGTGCCCAACCGTCGCAGCGAGTACGCCAGCCGGTCCTTCACCGCCGCCGCCGACACGTCGTACGGTGCCGCCTGGAAGCCGCCGTCGGGTGTCCGGCGTGCGCCGAACTTCACGCTGAGCACCACCTCGTCGCGGCGACGCTCGCGCAGCACCCGGCCGATCAGCAACTCGTTGTGACCCGATCCGTAGAAGTCCGCGGTGTCGATCAGGTTCACACCGGCGTCGATCGCCGCATGCAACGTCGCGACGCTCTCCGCCTCGTCGGCCGGCCCGTACAGGTCGGACATGCCCATGGCGCCGAGCCCGATGGTCGACACCTCCGGCCCGGAGGCACCCAACCGTCGCCGTCGTAGACCCGTCATGTCGCTCGTCTCCTTCGGTCGTCGTCGCGGTGCGTCGTGGTGTCCGGGCACCGCTGTGTACGCTGTGTCCATATAACCAGCAAGTAGACAGCGTGTCCATATAACCGGAGGACCAGTGGCCGAGCTCACGCCGGATGCCCAGACGCCAGCACGACGCGGTCGCGGCCGTCGCCCCGCCGACCAGGTACGCGCGGAGATCCTCACGGCCGCCGGTGAACTCCTGCTGGCCGAGGGCATGGCCGGCTTCACCATCGAGAAGGTCGCGGCCCGCGCCGGAGCCAGCCGGATGACCATCTACAAGTGGTGGCCGTCCAAGGGCGCGCTCGCCCTGGACGGCTACTTCACAGTCGTCGCGCCCACCCTGGCCTTCCCCGACACCGCCGACATCGTCGCCGACCTGACCAACCAGCTCGTCGCCTTCGTCCACCTGGTGCGGGACACCACCGCCGGTCGGGTCATCAGCCAGCTCATCGGGCAGGCCCAGACCGACCCGGAACTGGCCGCTGCCTACCGCGAGCGCTACTCCGGCCCTCGTCGGGCCCTCGCCGTCGAAACCCTCACCCGGGCCATGGCCCGGGGGCAGCTACGCGCCGACATCGATCCCGAATCCGTCGTCGACCAACTCTGGGGCGCCTGCTACCACCGGCTCCTCATCGCCGACCTGCCGCTCACCGAGGACTTCGCCCGCACCCTGGTCGACAACCTCATCCGCGGACTGCGCTGACCGGCCGGCGGTCACGCCCCGGGGGCCCATGCCACGGATCGACCGGACCCTACGGGCGCCTTTCCGGGGACCCCGAGGTGGGTCAGTCCCCCTGACCTCCGGCGGGCCCCTCCCCCGGGTCGGGCGGGCACCGACGCTTGAGCAACTCGGCGAAGCGGCGCGTGGCGGGGCTGATCGCCTCCCCCGTGGGGAACACGAAGTCCAGGCGGCGCTCCATCCGCACGTCGGCGAGCGGGATCAGCCGGATGCCGAGCTGACGTCGATAGTGCCCAAAGTCCAAGCCGGCGGGGACCAGGGACACGCCGACGCCGGCGTTGACCAGGTCGAGCACGCTCGTCCACTCGTTGACCTCACAGACGATCCGCCGCGAGAGGTTCGCGGCCTGGAACGCCTCGTCGACCAACACCCGGACCGCCCAGTTGACGGGCGTGTCCACGAATCGTTCGCCGTCCAGGTCGGACAGCCGGACCGTACTGTTACCCGCCAGCGGATGATCATTGGAGCAGGCCAGCACCACTGGATCGGAGATCAGCTGGACGGCGGACAATCCGCTGGTCTGCGGGGCCGAGAGCAGCGCGCAGTCCAACTCACCGCTTCGCACCATCTCCAGCATCCGTAGCGTCGCATCCTGTGTGACGACGATGGTGACTCCTGGGTAGGTGTGGGCGAATTCGGCCAGCCAGGCGTTGAAGGGCAGGGTGTGCCCGACACTGTTGATGGTTCCGATTCGTAGCCGTCCCGAGAGTGTGCCTTCGACGTCCTGGACGACCTGCCGGGCTGCGGCTGCCGCCTCCAGTGCGCGCCGAGCCGCTCCGACGAGTGCGTCACCCGCTGCGGTCAGCCGCACCGGCCGGGTCCCCCGTACGAACAGCGGCGCCCCGACATCCCTCTCCAGCGCCCGGATCGACGTGGACAGCCCGGACTGCACGATCAGCTCTCGTGCGGCCGCGCGGGTGAAGCTCCGTTCCTCAGCGAGGGCGACGAAGTGCCGCAGGTTTCGCAGTTCCACACACGCACATTATCTCCTGCAGAGATGCGCACCATCTCAACCATGTCTGCCGGACCTGAATAGGTTCTGACCAGCTCTCCTGTTGTCGATGGCATGACCGTCATCGCTCCGCCACGACACCGGATCGCAGTGGATACGTGCCCGAGACGGGGCACCGGAGCACAAGAAGTCGAAGACAAAGGAGTCTTACCATGTCTGTTTTTGCCACGCATGAAGGCCGGGTGGCTGTCGTTACCGGTGCAGGCCGGGGTATCGGTCAGGCCATCGCGAAGCGTCTCGCCGATGCCGGCGCGACGGTCGTCGCGGTCGACCTGAAGAGCCCGGCAGAGACGGTGGACCTGCTCACCAGTAGTGGCCACACGGCGATTGGTCTCACGGCCGACGTCTCCGATCCGGAGCAGACAGCGGCGGTCGGCGCCGAGGTCATCCGCCGGTTTGGCCGGGTGGACATCCTGGTGAACAACGCCGGTATCTTCCCGTTCTGGGACATTGAGGAGCTCGACTACGACAAGTGGCGGCGGGTGCTCACGGTCAACCTCGACTCGCAGTTCCTGATGGTCAAGGCCGTTCTGCCAGGAATGAAGAAGGGTGGTTGGGGTCGGATCGTGAACCTGACCTCGAACTCGATCGTCACCGCGGCTCCTGGTCTGTCGCACTACATGGCGAGCAAGATGGGCAACATCGGGTTCAGCCGGGGTCTGGCCAACGACCTCGCCCCCTTCGGTATCACCGTGAACGCGGTCGGCCCGACCCTGACGATTACCCCGGGCGTGCGGGAGGTCCACCCGCCGGAAACCCTCGCGGCGGTCGCCCAGGCCCAGGCGATCAAGCGCAGCGGCCAGCCGGACGACCTGGTCGGGACCATCGCGTTCCTCACCAGCGACGACGCGGCCTTCGTCACCGGTCAGACGATCATGGCCGACGGCGGCCTCGCCCGCTGACATGCGATCACGGCCACCTGCGAGCGCCACCGGCATCCGCCGGTGGCGCTCGCGCCGTGCGCCGGCCCCTGCCGCGCAGGGGCATCGAGCCGGACCACCAACCCCGGAGCAGCGGCCACCAACGCCGGTTACGGACCGAGGGCATCACCGGTGACCGGCGCGCGCCGTTGCGGCTCACTCGGGCGGCTTGGCCCCCGACTGCTCGCTGACCATGTACTCCGCGTACCAGTCGGGCCAGTTCTCGTCATGCTCGCCGGTGCGCTCTTCGTGTTCGCCGTGGGCAGCGGCGGCGCGTCGAAGCGCCCCGGCCAGGTCGCTCGCGGAGCCGAAGGACGTCAGGCCCCCTTCGATGCGTCCAGGGAGCCTGGTCGTGATCTCCTGCATCAGCCAGGTGTTGCCGTCCGGATCGCGCAGCGTGGCGCGCGAGAAGTAGCTGCGCCGCTGCGGGTCCGGCCCGTCGACCGGGCCGTCCGGGCTGACGTGGAAGACGTCGCCGACCTCGACACCGGCGGCGACGAGCGCGTCGTGGGCCGCCTCGATGTCGGACACGATCAGGTACGCCATGGCCGAGCCGGGTGCCGCCGACGTGAGCCCGGGACCGAACTGCACGGAGCACGCGGAGCCGTGCGGCGTCAACTGCACGATGCCGGGCGGGGTCTGGTCGAGCCGCCACCCGAGGCGCTCGTAGAACGCCTTCGCCCGGTCGACATCCGACACCGGGATGACGATCACTTCGAGTTTGACGTCGAGGCTCTCGATCCGCGACGTCGCGCTCGCCTCGCCCTGGGCCACCTTCGGGCTCATCGCCCCTCCCTCTCTGATCATCACGCCACTGCTGGCGTCAGTGCTCGGCTCCGGCTTCCCGGCCTCAACCCGGTGCCATCCTGGTGGCCCTGCGTACCCCCAACAGGGCGGCCAAAGCGAGCAGGATGACGGCGACGGAGTACTCGTCGGCGGTCCGCGGCAGGCCGCCGGCGTAGACCACGAGGAAGCCGGCGATCACCGTGGGGAGACCGAACCCGACGTAGCAGACGACGTAGAGCACTGACAGCACGCTGGCGCGTTGGTGCGCCTCGACCAGCGGCATGACCGTCTTGAGGCTGCCCTGGAAGCCGCTGCCGAAGCCCACGCCCCCCAGCGCGAGGCCGACGAAGAAGCCCGGGACGGACTGCGCCATGACCGACACCACCGTGACGATCATGCCCAGGATGAGCGCGACGATCCCGGTCAGAATCACGGTCCGCGCGGCGGTGTTGCGCTGCACCAGCACGGCGATCGACCCGAAGACGGCGAAGACGAAGAGGACCAGACCGCCGACCACGATCGACGTGTTCATGAGACTGCGGACGAGCGCCGGGCCGAGCGCGCCGAAGAACCCGGCCAGCGCCCAGACCGCGAAGAGCACCGGGACGACGACCAGGACCGGCTGGCGCACCGAGCGGGGCAGCGTGACGTCCGGTCGCAGGCTGCGTCGGGCTCCGGCCATCGGGGTGACCGTCTCCGGCATCAGCGCGACCCCGACGGCCTGGATCAGCAGGATGACGAGCAGGACGACGTACACCAGTCGCGTCGGTGCGGGTAGGAACTGGATGAGCAGCGCCGAGAGCAGGGCACCGCTCCCGGTTCCGATGCCGGGGGCGATCGAGTTCGCGAGCGTGCCCCGGGCACGGTCGATGTCGAGCATGGCGGCGCCCACGGCGCCGGTGGCGGCGCCGGCAGCCAGTCCCTGCACGAGGCGGGCGACCAGCAGGGCCGCGACGCCGTTGGCGAAGATGAAGACGACCAGCGCGAGCATCTGCACCGCGATCGCGACGGCCAGCACCGGCCGCCGACCGACGTGATCGGACAACCTGCCGAACGTGAGCAGCGACGCCAGCACCGCGAGCGCGTAGACGGCGAACACCACTGTCGTGGTGACCGGCGAGAAGTGCCAGCGTTCCTGGTACAGGCCGTAGAGCGGGGTCGGGGCCGCCGACGCGGCCAGGAAGGACACCAGGATCGACGCCAGCAGCGCCAGGGAGACCGTCGGTGTGAGTCGGGCCCGCCCCGCGTTAGGCATGTCGGTGCTCCTCGGCTGCGTGAAAAGCGGTCAGCCTGGGCGTTCCGCCGACCCCCGGGGCCACGGCGGCGTACCCGGTTGGCGACGGCACATGCCAGCTCAGCCCTCGGTGTCCTGGCCGGTCGCCGGGAGGCTCGCCACGCCACGGGCCAGCGCGTCCCGGAAGTCGCGGTACCGATCGGGGCCGAGCGTGTCGGCGAGTTTCTGCTCGATCAGGTGCACGAAGCCGTCGGAGGCCGCCATGAAGCTGAGGCCCCGATCCGTCGGCACGATCAGCTTCGCCCGGCGGTCGGCCGGGTCGGGCGTACGCCGGACGTAGCCCAGCCGTTCCAACTCGTCGAGGATCGCGCCCATCGTCTGCTTGTTGCGGCCGGCCAGCCGGGCCAGTTCGCCGGGTCTGGTGCCCTCGGCGTCCAGGTAAGCGAGGACGGCGCCGTGGCGGGGTCGGACGTCGTCGAACCCCTGCTCCGCCGAGCGTCGGAAGATCTCCCGCTGGACACGCGCGGAGAGCTGCACGGCCAGGATCCCGAGGTCGGGGTCCTGCTCCTTCAGTGTGCTGCGCTTCATAATTTGGTCCAATCATTGGACGGTACAACTTATGGACTATATCGTCACTGGCGGCGACCGTGGTCCGACCTCGGTCCGCCTGACCGAGAGGATGACCATGACCATTCTGATAACCGGGGCAAATGGCACTGTGTCGCGGGAGGTGCTGCGGGAGCTGGCCGGCAAGCAGCCGGTCCGGGCCCTCGTCCGGGACGCGTCGCGCACGCCAGGGCTCGACGGGGTCGAGTACGTCGTCGGCGACCTGGACCGCCCCGCCACACTGACCTCTGCGTTCGAGGGTGTGACGACGCTCTGGCTGCTGATGCCGATGGGCCCACTGGCACCGAGCCAGAGCATGAACGCGGTGTGGGCGGCCCGGCAGGCCGGCGTGCGGCACATCGTCCGGCTCTCCGCGATCGGCGCCGCGCACGACGCGCCCACCCGCAACGGCCGCCTGCACGCGCTCTCCGACGCGGAACTACAGGAGTCGGGCATCCCCTGGACCATCCTGCGGCCGAGTCACTTCATGCAGAACCTGCTCGGCGCCAAGGCCGGTGGGCACCTCTACGGGCTCTTCGGTGACGCACGGGTCGGCCTGATCGACGCCCGGGACATCGCCGCCGCGGGGGCAGCGATCCTCGCCGCGCCGCAGCGGCACGAGGGCATGATCTACACCCCCACCGGACCGGAGAGCATCACGCTGGACCAGGCCGCCGACGAGATCGGCCGCACGCTCGGCCAGCCGGTGCGCTACGTGCCGCAGAGCCCGGAGCAGGCACGCGACGGCCTGCTCCAGTCCGGCCTCGACCAGTGGTCGGCCGAGGTCCTCGCCGAGTACCGGGTCGCCTACGGCTCTGGGTGGGGCGACTTCACCAACGACCATGTCGAGCGAATCGTCGGCCGGCAGCCGCGGACCTTCGCCGAGTTCGCCAGCGATCACCGCGAGCACTTCGCCAGCGCCTGATCCGTCGACAGCCCGGCACGGTGCCCTCCGGCGTGATCCTGCCCGGAGGGCACCTCCGTGCTCCCGGCTGCTGCCCCTACAGCTCGGGGTGGCCGAAGAGTCCCGGCAGCCCGCCGCTGTGCAGGAAGACGACCCGGTCGCCGCGCGGGAAGCTGCCGGCCAGCAGCGCCGCCATCGCCCGACCGGTGTACGTCGGGTCCAGGAAGACCCCCTCCGTACGCGCGGTCACCTCCAGCGCCGTCCGGGCGGCGTCGGTCAGCGTGCGGTACCCCGCACCCACCTGGGTGCCGTCGATCCGCAGCGCGTCCGGCTCGACCTCGCCGACGAGCAACCCGGCGACGGTCGCCCGGGGGTCCGGCACGGCACCGACATCCACGCCGATCACCCGCTGCGGGCCCAACTCCCGCACCAGACCGGCCATCGTCCCGCCGGAACCGAGCGCCGTCACGACCTCGACCCCGTCGACGGTCGGCAGCTGGGCTCGCAGCTCGCGAGCGCAGTCCACGTAACCCTGGACCGACGCGGGTGAGGTGCCGCCGAACGGAATGACGTACGCCGATCGTCGCTCCGCCTCCACCGCCACCACCTCGGCGAGTGGACGGTCTCCGGCCCAGACGATCTCCGCGCCGGCGAGCCCGTCGAGCAGCAGGTTGCCTCGCCGCCGCTCCGGGAGCGGACCGGCGAGCACCAGCACGCAGGAGAGACCGAGCCGCGCGGTCGCGGCCGCGGTGAGCCGGGCGTGGTTGCTCTGCGGCGCCCCCGAGGTGATGACCGTGGTGGCGCCGGCGGCGATCGCCTGCGCGCAGGCGTACCGCAGCTTGCGGATCTTGTTGCCGCCCCCGCCGAGGCCGGTCAGATCGTCACGCTTGAACCAGAGCTCGGCCAGCCCGAGCCGGGCGGCGAGCCGGGGTGCGGCCTCCAACGGCGTCGGCCACGTACCGAGGGGAACGGGTGTGATCATCCGTGCAGCTAAACACTTCGCGGCCCCGCACGCAGCTTCCTCGCCGTCGGCGGCTCCGCGGCGGCTATGCCCGACGGGCGGCTTCCCGGGGCAGCGGGCCGACGTCCGCCGCCCCGGCCAGGCCCGCAACCAGTCCCTGCCACACCGCTCGCTTCAGCATGATGCAGCCGTCCCGCCAGCCCAGGCACCCCACACTCACCCCTGAGTCTTACTCACCGCCTGGGCGACCAGGGCCTCCGCGACCTCGCGCACCTTCCGGTTGGTGTCCTGGGAGATCTTCGACAGCAGCGAGAACGCCTCCTCCGACGAGCACCGCCGGCTCCCCATGATGATCCCCTTGGCCTGCTCGATCACGGCCCGACTCCGCATCGCCTCCTGCATCTGTGCGGCGAGCGTGGCGGCGTTCTCGTACAGGTGCGCGTTGGCCAGTGCGACCGCCGCGTACGCGGCGAAGCCCTCCGCGCTGGCGATCGAGGACGGATCGAACGCGTTCGCCGAATCGCTGTAGACGTTGAGCGCGCCGACCACCGACCCCTGGATGGGAAGCCCGATGGAGAGGGAACTCTCCACACCGGCGGCGCGAGCCCTCTCGGCCCATACGGGCCAGCGCTCTTCGGTGGCCATGTCCGGCACCGAGATGGTGTCACCGCTGGCGGAGGCATCCAGGCACGGGCCCCGGTGCTGCTCGTACTGCCACTCGTCCAGCTCACGGGCCAACTCGCCGGTGAACGCCCCGGTCCAACCGACCCGACCCCGAACCAGGGTGACAGTCACCTCCCTCGTCCCGGGAATGCTCCCCTTGGCGAGCTCGGCGATCCGGAGGAGCATGTCGTCGAGGCTGACCTCATCGAGTCTGACCCGGCCCAGCTCGGCCAACGCGTCGGCGGGATCCATCGTCGGCTGCGTCATCGCAGTACGCCCTCCTCGATCGGCGTCCGCCGGAATGGGAAACCTCCGGCGCGGCCGGCACCTCGCCAGATGCCCGGCAGTTCCGCCCCGGGGCGGTCGTCGGCAATCGTGGTCCTACCCCCGGAATCACCGGCTCACACCCTGCTGAGGAGGTAGCGGCACGGGTGTCCGTCGACCAGCTCAAGCGGGTCGGTTCGCATGCGGCAGGCCATTGCTCGGACGCCTCCGCCGCGCCAGCTGGCCCTCGGTAACGTGGAGCGTCATGGCCACCAGCGTCGACGTGTCTCGGGAACTCGCCAGCCTCGCCGATCCACGTCGAGCCGAGGCGTCGAGCCGGTTCCTCCAGATGGTCCCTGGCGGGTACGGCGAGGGCGACCGGGCCCTCGGTGTCTCCGTGCCCGACCAGCGCACAGTGGCCGCCCGGTACTGGCGCGACCTCTCGCTGGCCGAGACGGCGAAGCTGCTCATCGACGGCGCGCACGAGGAGCGGTTGACCTCGCTGCTCATCCTGGTGCGGAAGTTCGCCAAGGGCGACGAGCCGGAACGAGGTCAGGTCTTCGACATCGTCCTGGCCAATACCGACCGGATCAACAACTGGGACCTGGTGGACTCGTCCGCGCCGTACATCGTCGGCCCTTGGCTGATCGACAGGGACCGGAGCGTCCTGGACCGGTTGGCGGAGTCGAGCCTCGTGTGGGAGCGGCGGATCGCCATCATGGCGACCTTCGCCTTCATCAGGGCCGGTGACTTCGAGTGGACCTTCCGACTCGGCGACCGGCTCCTGCACGACCCGCACGACCTCGTTCGGAAGGCGGTGGGCTGGATGCTGCGCGAGGTGGGCAACCGGGACAGAGCGGCGGAGGAGGAGTTCCTCGCCCGCCGCTACCGGGTCATGCCACGGGTGATGCTGCGGTACGCGATCGAGAAGTTCGAACCGCAGCGTCGCCGTGACTACCTGGCCGGTGCCCTCTAGGCGACCGGATCGGCCGGTGGGATCGGGAAGTTCCGGTTGAAGACGTTGTCCGGGTCGTAGCTGGCCTTGATGGTGCGCAGCCGGCCGAGGGTGGGTTCGGGCCAGGCATCCAGCAGTCGAGCCGGATCGGTGTCGCTCTCGAAGCTGAGATACAGGCCGTCGAGGTGCGGGTACAGCTCGGCCCACAGCTTGTCGAGCTGGGGCCGGCGGTCCGGGACCGTGGCGGCCAGCACCGAGAAGTTCTGCTCGCGGTGCGGGTAGGCGGTGGCGTCGCGGGCGACGTCGTTGACCGCCCCGCCGACGGATCGCAACTGCATGATCATCACATCGCCGGAATGGATCATGCTCTCCATGAGGTCGGCCGCCTGCGGAGTGACGTGGTGCAACAGACCGCTGCGGGTGTCCTCAAGCCCCTGCCCCCGATGTTGGTTGCCCGGTGGCACGACGATCGCCGGGTACGGCGCGAGCTGCGCCTGCTGGTCGAGGATCGGCCCGATCTCCAGGAACGGGCTCAGAGCGGACTGCGCCGCCTCGACGTCGTCACCGGCGTAGACGAGGGTGACCTGGGCAGCCGGCGGGTTGCCACGGCGGCCCGGGAAGAGGGAGAGGAAGCTCGTCAGCTCCCGTGGGGCATCCTCGACGAGCTGGCCCCACCGGCGCAGCAGTGGGGCGGTGTCGGTCGCGTCCGCGACGAGCTGGGCGTAGACGACCTTGTCGACCTCGTACGCCTCCAACTCGAGCGCGGTGACCACACCGAAGTTTCCACCGGCGCCCCGGATGGCCCAGAACAGGTCGGGGTGATGCTCGTCGTCGACGCGGAGCAGGCGGCCATCGGCTGTGACGATCTCGGCGGCGACGACGTGGTCGATGGTCAGGCCGTGCTTGCGCGCCAGGTATCCGACGCCGCCGGTGGTGGCGAGACCACCGACGCCCACGTCTCCGTAGTCGCCCGAGCTCATGGCCAGGCCGTACGGGGCGAGCGCCTGGGCCACGTCGCCCCACCGGGCACCAGGCTCCAGCCGCACCCGACGGGTCGCCCGGTCGAGCACCTCGACCTTGTGCATCCTCGACATGTCGATGACGACTCCCCCGTCGTTCGTCGACCGACCGCTGATGCCGTGCCCGCCGCTGCGCACCGACAGGGGGACGTCCTGGGTCCGGGCGTACGACACGGCGTCGACCACCTCGGCGGCGTTCTGCGGACGGATCACCAGGGCCGGCGACCCGTGCCTGCTGTAGGTGTGGCGTACCCGCTCGTACTCCGGGTCACCGGGCTCGACGGACCTGGTGGCCAGCGACGAGGGCAGCGCGTCGTAGTCGAGGCCGGGGTGCCGCTCGGCCAGCGCGACGGTCGTGCGGACCGGTCCGGTGCCGACCTCACCGCCGGCGCGCTCCCTGGCGACCGCCTCCCGCAGCGCGGGGGCGATCTCCTGCCCGAGGGTCTGGATGAGGCGTGGGTCGTCGCGGCCGATCAGGAAGGTGCTGAACCCCTCCTCGAGGACCAGCGGAAGAAGCTGCTCGACCCACTGCTCGACGGGTCCCTGGAGGAAGCCGCGGCTGCGCGACGAGACGTCGACGGTGAACAGGTTGAGCAGCCGGCGGATCTCCCGCGGCTCGCGGCCCGCGGCGACGGCCGCCTCGTCGATGAGCCGGTTGGCGGTCACCCGGTCCGGAGATCGCAGGTATTCCAGCGTCGGCAGCCAGCCGTTGGCCTTCTGGCCGGTCAGGGCCAGCATCTTCGGCTGGTACGCGCCGAGCCAGATGTCGATGTCATGCGCCGGCTTCGGGCCGCGCTGCATGCCGGGTACGGGGTAGTACTCCCCGTCCAGCCGCAGCGGTCCGGTGGCGGTGTCGTCCCAGACACCGCGCAGGACGTCGATCGCCTCCCGCAGAGCCGTGACCCCCTGCCCCGCGGTCAGCCGACGAGCGCCCATGCCCTCGATCCCGTCCCAGAAGGCGCCGGCGCCGAGGCCCAGTTCGAAACGTCCGTGCGACAGCCGGTCCAGGCTCGCCGCGGCCCGGGCCAGCACGGCCGGCGGGCGCAGCGGCAGGCTGAGGACGTTTCCCGAGATCCGGAGCCGTTCCGTGCGGGCGGCGACCCAGCTCAGCAGGGTCCAGGTGTCGAGGAACTCCGCGTTGTACGGGTGGTCCTGGAAGGTGACCAGGTCCAGTCCCGCCGCCTCGGTCAGCTCGGCCAGCGCCACCACCTGATCCGGGTCGTGCACGCTCGGCGTCAGGAACGACCCAAACCGGAGTTCGTGCCCGTAGTCCGACATTGCTCCACCATCCACGCAGTCGTTTGATCAACCAATCATGTTGTGCGCCTATCGTTTGTCTAGCAACCTGTCTTCTCGGCCAATCATTCCTGGGTTGCCGCGATGTCCGCTGGTGATCAACGTGCCGGCCACTAGCATCGAGACATGTCCGTGACCGATCCCTGCGAGCTGCCGGCCGACCGCCAGCGCGGCTCGACCTTCGGTTGGTCGCTGGGCATGGTGCTGCGCCGCTGGCACGAGCGCGTCGAGGAGCTACTGAAGGACCTGCCGCACGGCAGCCGGGGCTACCACATCCTGGCCGTCGTCGTACACGAGGAGGTGCCCACGCAGGGTGCCCTGGCCGCTCGCCTGGCCATCGACCGGAGCGTGCTGACGTACGTCATCGACGACCTGGCGAACGCCGGTCTCATCGAGCGCAGGCCCGACCCCCAGGACCGCCGGGCCCGACGGGTCGTGGCCACCGAACGCGGCCGTCAGACGCTCGCCGAGGCCGAACGGCGGGTCGCCCACGCCGAGGACCACGTGCTGGGCGGGTTACCCGAGGAGCAGCGCCCGATCTTCCGCGACCTCGCCGCCCGGGCCGCCGAAGCGATCCACGCCGCCGCACCCGCCACGGACCCCTGCGTGGCGGTGCAGAGCGTCCTTCCTCCCGCCGACCAGTCCGGCTGACCCTCGGTCCTGTCGGCGGCGTTCGGCACCAGGACGACCCGCCCCGGTGCCGAACGCCGCCGGGAGACAGCGTCAGCGCTTGCGGCCCACCCCGCCGAAGGCGTCGATGTCGGCCGGTGTGTCGACCGCGTCGTCCGGTCGCCACTGCGGGCACGGCACGACGCCGGGCTCGACCAACTCCAGGCCGTCGAAGAAGCCGGCGATCTGGTCGGGCGAGCGCAGGGTGTACGGCGTCGCTCCGGTGTCGTTGTAGTCGTCCTGCGCCTGCTGCATCTCGGCGCTGATCAGGCTCGTGCCGTCGTTCAGTGAGAGGTAGCTGCCGCCCGGCAGCGCCGCCACCAACTGCCGGGTGATCGAGCGGGCCGTCTCGTAGTCGGGCACGTGCCCCATGACGCCGCTGAGGATGAGACCGATCGGCTGCGTGAAGTCGAGCGTCTTGCCGGCCTCGGCGATGACCGCGGCCGGGTCGTGCAGGTCACCGTCGATGTAGGCGGTCCTGCCCTCGGCCGTGCCGACCAGCAACGCGCGAGCGTGCACCAGCACCAGCGGGTCGCTGTCGACGTAAACGATCCGCGCGTCCGGCGCGATCCGCTGGGCCACCTCGTGGGTGTTGTTGGCGGTCGGCAGCCCGGTGCCGACGTCGAGGAACTGGCGGATGCCCGCATCGGCGGCGAGGAACATGATCGAGCGGACCAGGAACTGCCGGGAGGCCCGGGCCACGTCGACGACGCCGGGGAAGACCTGGCGATACTGGTCCCCGGCCTCGCGGTCGACAGCGAAGTTGTCCTTGCCACCGAGCCAGTAGTTCCAGATCCGCGCCGAATGCGGCACCGACGTGTCGATCTTCTGCTGCTCCCCAGCCTCACCAGCCTCGGGCCGGCCGGTCGTCGGCGATTCCATGGTCACGGCGAACCCCCATATCCAACGCGTACGCGACGGCGTCGCGGGACAGCCCGGTCGAGGAAGTGGCCACCCCTGACCGTGCCACGGTATCGAAGGCCGGGGATCCACAAACACCCGGTCACTCCACAGAAGACCGCACCGTCCCTGAGCCGCGTCCGGCACCGCCCACCTCGGTGCTGTTCGGGTCCGATGACCCGACCGAGTCCGGCTAGCGGGCGCCGCCCCGCGCGCATCACCGCCCCGCGCCGTCGGTACGTCCCTCCCGCGAGGGAGCGCCGTCCCCTGCCAGCGGGGCCTGCCAGCTGCGGGCCATCGGCAGGATCGGGTGCATGACGACATCGGCATCGATCGTCGGTCGGAGCGTCCACGGCCTGACGTACGCAGTGCTCGGCTGGGCCGTGGCATACGGGGGCGTGCGTCTGGCGTGGACGGTCGGCGAGGCCCCCGAGTTCGGGCGGCTCGGGCTGGACCTGCTCGGTTTCACCGGCTGGTGGTCGGTGGCTTTGTGCGTGGCCGCCGGCGGGCTGGCGGTCGCCCTGGACCGGGTGGCGACCTGGCGGCCCGCGCTCGCGGGGCTCGCCTGGGCGGTCGCCGGAGCGCTGGTCGCGGCAGCCGCGATCCTGCTGCCGGAACTGGTGGGCCTCCTGCTGTTCACCGTCGGCCCGTTCTTCGACCCGCTGGCGTTCGCCAGCCGGCTCGGCTGTGTCACCGGAGCAGCCCTGCTCGCTCTGGCCACCGCGCGCTATCAGCGGCGGACCAGAGGCGACTGCTCGGACTGCTGCCGGACGGTCCCACCGGGCGTGCGACGCTCGGCACCGGCGCGGTGGGCGCGCTGGGCCGCGTGGGCCGCGGTGGGCGGTCTCGTGACCCGTTTCGCGGCCCAGTTCGTGGTGGGGTTCGACCGCGTCGACCAGAGCGCCGCCCTGTACGGGTTGGAGATCGGCCTGGTGCTGGCCGGAGTGCTGTTGCCGCTGGCGCTGGTGCACCACTGGGGTGAGGTCTGGCCGGGGTGGGTGCCGCTGCTCGCCGGCCGCACGATTCCTCGCCCGCTGCTGCTGGTGCCCGGCTTCGGGCTCGGCGCGGGCATCGTGGCCTACTTCGGCATGGGGATCGTGCAGGTGTCGTCGGGCTCGCACAGTGAGTTCTCCGACGCGTTCCTGTGGGTGGCGATGTCGGCGTACCTCGTCATGGGGGTGGGCCTGGTGATCGGGTCCACTGACTACCACCTGCGCACTCGCAGGCAGTGCGGCACCTGCGGCCGTTGACGGCACCACTGCGCCCGGGTCGATTGCATTGACAGGATTCGTTATACGAATTAGCTTTCTGGGATCACCACCTGGGAGCGCTCCCAATCCTTCCGCCGCCCACTACCGCTGAATCTCGCCGCAGACGAGCCCTCCCGAGGCGTGGAAGCCACCACCACTTCAGGAGGAGTTTCATGAGCAAAAGAAGAGTGACCACCGCCGCCCTGGTGTCGGCCGGCGCGGTCCTGTTGGCGTCGGCGGCGGTGGCCGTGGCGGTGCCGGCCGGGGCCGCAGCCGCCGGCTGCAAGGTGAACTACAGCGTGTCGTCACAGTGGCAGGGCGGCTTCGGCGCCAACGTCACCATCACCAATCTCGGTGACGCGCTGACGAGTTGGACGCTGACCTGGAACTACAACGCCGGTCAGACCGTCACGCAGGCGTGGAACACGACACTGACCCAGAGCGGCACTGCCGTCACCGCCAGGAACGTCAGCTACAACGGGGCCATCCCGACCAACGGGACCGTCTCGTTCGGTTTCAACGGCTCGTGGACCGGCAGCAACCCCGATCCGACCATCTTCGCGTTGAACGGGGTGGGCTGCACCGGTGGCACCGAGCCGACCCCGCCGCCGACCGACCCGCCGCCCACCACCCCGCCGCCCAACGGGCCGGCGGACATCACTGTGAACAGCGCGACCAGGTACCAGACGGTCGACGGCTTCGGGGCCGCGCAGTCGATCTGGGGTAGCGCCTGGTCGACGACGGACACCCAGACGCTCGTCGGGACGGGTGCCAACCAGTTGGGGCTGTCCATCGTGCGGACCGGCCTGTCGCCGGAATCCAGCGAGTGGGCGACGCACGTGAACTCGTTGAAGACGGCGAAGTCGTACGGGTCGAACGTGAAGATCCTCGCCTCACCGTGGACCGCGCCGGCGGCGTGGAAGACCAACAACAGTCGGGTCAACGGTGGCAAGCTGAAGACCGACTACTACGACGACTACGCCAACCACCTGAACAGCTACGTGCAGTACATGCGCGGCCAGGGCGTACCCATCGATGTCACCTCGGTGCAGAACGAGCCCGACTGGCACCCGGACTACGACTCGATGGACTGGAGCGGCACCGAGCTGCGCACCTTCGTCCGCGACCAGGGCACCAAGGTGCAGAACACCAAGCTGATGGTGGCCGAGGCCGTCAACATGAACTACAACTTCACCGACCCGACCCTCAACGACGCGGCCGCCCGCAACAACATCGGCTACATCGGTGGGCACCTGTACGGCACCGAGGAGTCGGGTCGGCTGCGGCCGTACTCCCTGGCGGAGCAGCACAACAAGCCGGTGTGGATGACCGAGTGGAACCTGCACGCGGCCGACGGTGGCGGCTCCAACATCTGGGGCAACCCCGCCAACACGGCGGTCTGGAACGAGACCCTCGACGACATCATGCGCACCGTGCACAAGTCGATGGAGGCCAACTGGAACGCCTACATCTGGTGGTACGGCAAGCGCTACTACTCCTTCATCGGTGACGGCGAAGCCGCATTCGGCACCACCGCCGGCGCTCCGCTCAAGCGCGGGTACGCCTTCTCCCAGTACGCGAAGTACGTCCGCCCCGGCTACCAGCGGGTCGCCCTGACGAAGAGCTCGAAGGCGTCGCCGCTGGAGGTGACCGCCTACCAGGGGGACGGGAAGATCACCCTGGTGATCCTCAACCGCTCGAACAGCGCGGTCAACAACGCCGTGATCCAGGCCCCGCAGAACGTCAGCCGGGCCGAGCACTACCTCACCTCGCAGAACGCCAACGCGGCCAGCCAACCGACCACCGTGAACGGCGGTCAGGCCACCATCAACGTCGGCGCCCGCAGCATCTCCACCCTCGTCTTCACCCTCTGAGAACTCTGCTCGACCCTGGCACGGTCGGCGTCGCGGGTGCCCCAGCCACGCGCTGGGGCACCCACCTGTCTGACGCCGCCGCCGCGACGGTGCACAGTCGGGACCGGAGTGCGCCCATCAGCCCGGAGGTGTTCAGCGAGCCACCGATCGCGTCGACGGCGTCAGGGAGGAACGAACGGCCGGTTTATGCCCGCCGGGCCGGGTAATTCTCGCCATGGCTGCTGACCGGGGGGACGTCTCCCGCCCCACCGCCGCTTCCGGGCTCGCCAGGGGCGCGGCGACGAAGGCTCGGCGCCGCGCTGGCGAGGCGGGACGGTTGAGGCTGCGGCTGTTCTCCATCATCCTGCTCGTCGCCGCTCAGTGCGGGCTCGCTGCGGCCCTGTCCTGGGGTGTGGCGCACCACCTTCTCGACCGCCCCTCGCCGATCTTCGCGCCCAGCGCGGCCGTCGGGACGATCGTCGCCGCCCTGGGACAGCGGGCTCGACGCACCGCCGAACTGATGCTCGGCGTGGGGGTCGGTCTGGTGGTCAGTGATCTCCTGGTGCGTGTCATCGGCTTCGGGCTGTGGCAGATCGGCCTCGTGGTTGCGCTGGCCATCACCGTCGCCCTGCTGGCGAGCGGGCACAGCGGGGCACTGGTTGCCCAGGCTGGCGGCACCGCCGTGCTGATCGCCACGTTCGCCCAGGCCGAACGGGGCCTCCAGTGGGCGCGGATCGTCGACGCCGCCGTCGGGAGCATCATCGCACTGGTGGTGGTCGCGATCCTGCTACCCATCAATCCGATGCGGATCCTCGAACGCGCCACCGCACCCGTCGTCGCGACACTCTGCACGCAACTGCGGGAGGTTGCCTACGCACTGGCCGAGCGTGACCGAGGCCGGGCGACGCGCGCACTGGATCAGCTGAGTGCCATGGATCCTGACCTGGGTCGTATGCACGAGGCCCTCGGCGGCGCCGAGGAGGTCACAGTGATTGCGCCAGTGCGTTGGCAACGCCGTCACGATGTCGAGCATTACCAGGTAGGTATCCCGCACATCGATCGGGTGAGTCTCGAGGCCCGCGAGTTGGCCCGGTGGGCGGTCACGACACTGGAGTACGACGAACCGGTGCCGAAGGAACTCCCGGCAGCCGTGGAGAAGATCGCCGAGGCGGTGTACCTGCTCAGGCGGGAGGCTCGGGCGGGTCGACCCTTCGACCAGACGTACGCGGCGGTGTTGGACGGCGCGCGACTGGCCGGCCACGCCTATCGCAAGGGCAGGAAGCCGTTCTCCGACGCGATGGTGATCCAGCTACGCACGATGGCCAGCGACCTGCTCCGCGCGACAGGCTCCGAGCCCGAAACTGCGAACCGGATCGTACGCGAGGCCAGCACGGTTTAGGTCAGGGTCACGCCGTCGGCCAGGACCCTGCTGGCGGTGACCTCCGTCAGGTCATGTCCTGAGCCTGGCGAGGTCAGCTGAGCACTCACCGGACAGAACCTGACAGCAGGTCGAATGTCGGTGAAATGACTTATCGGCCACTCGACTTGTCGGCCGACAGCGGCGGCGCCGTGCTCTGCCGCACCACGAGCTTGGGGACGACCAACGGCAGGCGCTGCGGCACCGTGTCGTCGATGGCCTGGGTGACGGCGGTGATGGCCCGTCGACCGACAGCGTCGAAATCCTGCTGGATCGTCGTCAACGGCGGGATGAGGTAGGGCGCCTCGGGGACGTCGTCGAATCCGACGACGGAGATGTCCTCTGGCACCCGTCGCCCGCGCTCGTGCAGCGCGCGCAGCACGCCGATGGCCATCTGGTCGTTGGCAGCGAACACTGCGGTGGTCCCGCGCATCGCACCGACCCGCAGCCCGGCGACGTACCCGCTGTGGGCTCTCCAGTCGCCCTCGACCGGCTCCGGCGGGCGTAGCCCTGCGGCACTCATCGCCTGACGCCAACCTTCGAGGCGGGCGCGGGCCTCCGCCCAGTTGAGCGGGCCGCTCACGTGGACGATCTCCCGATGTCCGAGTTCGAGGAGGTGGTCGGTGGCCATCCGGGCGCCGAGCACCTGGTCGACGCCGACGGTCACGCTGGCCCTGGACAGGTCGCCCTCCACGACGACGAAGGGGACACTCGAGCGCGTCATCCGCACCACCTCGAGCGCCTCGTCGTTGCCAGCGATCATCACGACGCCCTCCACGCCGACGCGCATGAGGTGTTCGGTGGCGTCGCTGAGCGCCCGTACCGTCACCTCGGACAGGCTCACCGAGGTGGCGAAGTAGCCGGCGGCGCGGGCGGCGTCCTCGACGCTGCGATGGATGCTCGTCGGGCCGAACAACGTCCTGGCCGTGCCGATGATGCCGATCATCCCGGACCGTCCGCGCACCAACGCGCGGGCGGCCGTGTTGGGGCGGTAGTCGAGTCGTCGGATGGCCTCGAGGACCCGTTCCCGCGTCTCGCGCCTGATGCTGGGTGCCCCGTTGATGACCCGGGACACCGTCTGGTGTGACACGCCCGCCAGGCGAGCGACGTCGGCCATGACCGGTGGCCGGTCGGCCGCTGTCACAGCGGCCTTTGCGTGAACTCGCACTGGCGGGCCGTCCGTTCTTCCATGGAATCAGTTTCTCGTGGGCCTCGTCCGTTCGTGGCCGTCAGTGTGAGTGACGGGGCACCGCGCTGCCGCTGCCACCGACGAGGAAGTCGAGGTCCGCGCCGCTGTCCGCCTGTAGGACGTGCTCGCTGTAGAGCCGTACCCAACCCCGGTCGGCCACCGGTCCCGGGGGCTGCCAGGCGGTGCGGCGGTGGGCGAGTTCCGCGTCGTCGACCAGGAGGTCCAGGCGGCGCGTCGGAACGTCGACGGAGACCAGGTCGCCGGTGCGTACCAGTGCGAGAGGGCCGCCCACGGACGCCTCCGGTGCCACGTGCAGGATGCAGGTGCCGTAGCCGGTGCCGCTCATGCGCGCGTCGGAGATCCGCACCATGTCCGTGATGCCGTCGGCGAGCAACCGTCGTGGCATGGGCACGTTGCCCACCTCGGGGAAGCCGGGGTAGCCCCGCGGCCCTGCGTTGCGGACGACGATCACCGTGTCGGGGGTGACGTCGAGGTCCGGGTCGTCGGCGGCGACGACGTACTCCTCGATCCGGTCGAAGACGAGCGCCGGGCCGGTGTGCGTGAGGAGGTGGGCGGAGGCGGCGGAGACCTTCAACACCGCCCCGGACGGCGCAAGCGACCCGCGCAGCACGACGGTGCCCGAGCCGGCGGGCTGGAACGGCTCCTCCATGGTGCCGATGACGTCCCGGTTCCAGCACTGGGCGCCGTCGACGTTCTCCGCCACACTCCTGCCACTGACGGTGACGTGGTCCATGTGCAGCAGTGGGGCGAGCTCCTTCATCACCACCGGCAGGCCGCCCGCGTAGGCGAAGTCCTCCATCAGGTACTTCCCGGACGGCATGAGGTTGACGAGCATGGGCACGTCGGCGGTGAGGATGTCGAAGTCCTCCAACGACAGGGGGACTCCGAGGCGCCCGGCGATCGCGAGCAGGTGTACGACCGCGTTGGTGGAGCCACCGATCGCGGCGTTGACCCGAACGGCGTTCTCGAAGGCCTGCCTGGTGAGCACCGAGGACAACCGTTGGTCCTGTTCGACCATGGCGACGATCCGGCGTCCGGCGGCGTGCGCGAGCGCGTACCGCCGGGAGTCGACAGCTGGCACGGCGGCCGCCCCCGGCAGTTGCACGCCCAGCGCCTCGGTCACACAGGCCATCGTGGACGCCGTACCCATCGTCATGCAGTGGCCCCGGCTGCGGGACATGCCGACCTCCGCCTCGGAGCAGTCGGCCGCGGTCATCCGGCCGGCCCGCATCTCCTCGGTGAAGCGCCAGACGACAGTGCCGGAGCCGATGTCCTGGCCGCGGAACTTGCCGTTGAGCATCGGGCCGCCGGTCAGCATGAGGGTCGGCAGGTCGACGCTCGCCGCTCCCATCAGCAGGCCGGGTGTGGTCTTGTCGCAGCCGGAGAGCAGGACCACCCCGTCGAGCGGGTTGGCGCGGACCGACTCCTCCAGCTCCATCGCCAGCAGGTTGCGGTAGAGCATGGTCGTGGGTCGCATCAGCGGCTCGCCCAGGCTCATCGCCGGGAACTCCAGCGGCAGGCCCCCGCTCTCCCACACGCCCCGCTTCACCGATTCGGCCAGGTCGCGCAGGTGGGCGTTGCAGGGCGTCAGCTCCGACCAGGTGGTGGCGATGCCGATCACCGGGCGACCGTCGAAGACGTCGTCCGCGAACCCCTGGTTGCGCATCCAGGACCGATGGATGAACCCGTTGCGGCCTTCCGCACCGAACCACTCCCCGCTGCGCAGCGGTCGATTCGTCGTCGACATCAGCACACCTCTCTGTCATCCGTCCGGCCGCGTCCTGCGCGGCGATCAAAGCGCGTGTGGTGGATTGGCTGGTGGTAGCGGCGCGACCTACCGGAGGCCTCCGACGGACAGGCCGCCGCGCCAGTGTCGTTGCAGGCTGAAGAACGCGATGATCAGTGGGATCACGGACACCAGGGAGCCCAGGATGATGAGGCTCCACAGCGAGGTGGTTCCCGCGTTGTTCGCGGACGCGATTCCCTGCCAGAGGCCGAGGCCGACGGTGACCGGGAAGAGCCGGTTGTCGGAGAGCATGGCCAGGGGCAGGAAGTAGTTGTTCCAGGACGCCACCGCCGACAGGAGCAGCACGGTGACCACCGCGGGACGCATCAGCGGAAGGGCGATCTGGATGAACGTCCGGATCTCCCCCGCGCCGTCGACCCGCGCCGCGTCGAGGAGTTCGTCGGGCACCGCGTCGCGTGCGTACACGTGCATCAGGTAGACGCCGAACGGGTTGAGCAGCGACGGGAGGATCACCGCCCACACCGTGTTCGTCAGGCCGAGCCGGGAGAACATGATGAAGGTCGGGATGACCAGGGCGGTGGCGGGCACCATCAGCGCGCCGAGCACGACGGCGAAGCTGAAGCGTCGGGCGGCGAACCGGTACTTGGCGAACCCGTAGCCGGCCATGACCGCCAGGATCGTGGCGCCGACTCCGCCGGCGATGGCGTACAGCGTGGAGTTGAGGATCCACCGCAGGTAGATGCCGCCGTCGTAGGTGAAGAGCTGCCGGAGGTTTCCGAGGTAGTCGACCTGGTCGGTGAACCAGAGGGTGTTGCCGCCACCGAACAGGCCGGGCGCGTCCTTGGAGCTGTTGACGATGACCCACCAGAACGGTACGAGGAAGTAGATCACCAGGAAGCCGAGGAGGATCTGAAGGGGGAGATAGCGCTGCGGTCGGCGGGCGCCGGCGCGGACGCTGGTGTGGTCGGTCATCAGAGGAAGCTCCTCCGCTTGCGGGTGAAGAACAGGAAGGCGTACACGCAGATGAACACGATCCCGCCGAGGGCGAAGGAGATCGCGGACCCGTAGTTGAAGTTGGCGAGCGAGAACGCCTGTTGGTACGCGTACATGTTCGGGGTGAAGTCCGAGCCGATCGTGCCCGCGGCGAGGTACCGCAGGATCTGCGGTTCGTTGAAGAACTGCAGGGTGCCGATGAGCGAGAAGACCAGGATCAGGATCAGGGCGGGCGCGATCAGCGGGATCTTGATCCGCGTCGCGATCTGCCACCGCCCGGCGCCGTCCATCCGGGCCGCCTCGTAGAGGGTCGGGTCGACGCCCTGCAACGCCGCGTACAGGATGATCATGTAGTAGCCGGCCCACTGCCAGGTGACGACGTTGAGCAGGCCGTAGAAGATCAGGTCGCTGCCCAGGAAGTCGGGTGCGCTGGCGCCGAACAGCCCGAAGATGTCGGTGAGCGGGCCGAACCCCCGGCTGTAGAGGAACCCCCACATCACAGCACCGATGACGGTCGGGATCGCGTACGGCAGGAAGATCATGAGGCGGGAGAAGCGGGCGAACAGGGTGGTCACCGAGTCCAGGATGAGGGCCATCGCGAGCGCGATGATGATCTGCACCGGGATCGAGACCAGCGAGAAGCGGATGACGAACCACGCCCCGGACAGGAAGCTCGGGTCGGTGAACGCCTTCACGTAGTTGTCGAAGAGGACGAAGCTGGTGCCGCCGATCAGCTTCTTCTGGAAGAGGCTGAGATACAGCGCGTACGCCAGCGGCGCGATGAGGAACGCCAGGAACACGACCCCGAACGGCCCGACGAAGAGCCATCCCATCAGGTGTTCGCGAAGGTGTACCTTGCCACGGATCTTGCGCGTTTCAGGCTGTGTACGCGCTGCGCGCTTCTCGGTCAGGGATGTCATCTTGGTCTCCGGGACGTGGACGCTGAGAGGTGGCGGGTGGGCCGGCCGGCGCATTGCGGGCGCGGCCCACCCAGCCGGTCACTGAACGGTGAAGCCTTGTTCCTTGGCGTACTTCGCCACGTCCTCCTGGAGCCGGTCGGCAGCCTGCGATCCGGTGATGGACCCCTTGATGACCTCGCTGACCTGCTTTTCCATGGCGTCGAGGTAGTACTGGCCGAAGGGGGCGTACTGGACGCCCTGGTAGGCGTCGGCGGCGGGGACGTAGACCTCCTTGTTCGCCTGCTGGCCGCCGAAGAACGCCACCTTCAGGTCGACGAACGCGGGATCCTTGAGCGCCGTGAGGTTCAGCGGGAAGATGATCTGGTTGGTCCAGCCGTCGGTGAGCGACTCCTTGTCGGCGTAGAGCCCGTAGGCAACCTTCGCGGCCAGCTCCGGCTTCTTCGCCTGCTTGGTCACCGAGAACGCCGACCCGCCCCAGTTCACCTGCACCGGGTTGGCCGGATCCCACTGCGGCAGCGGCGCCACAGCGAACTTGCCGGTGTCCTGGCCCTTGCCGACGCCCGCGCCGGTGAGGTAGCCGGGTGCCCACGCCGCCGAGATGTACGTCGCGTAGTTGCCGTTGATCACGCCGGAGATGTACTCCGGGGTGAACTGGTTCTGCGTGCCGACCAGGCCCTTCTTGGCGAGGCCACCCCAGTAGTCCAGCACGTCCTTGGACGCCTGGTCGTTGAGCTTCACACCGATAGCGTTCGGCTGCGCCGGATCGGAGGTGAAGGGCGTGGCACCCTTCTGGATCTGGAGCGCCATCAGGACCGCCGGGACGTTCGCGCCGAAGTCGCCGAAGAGCGGGCCGCCAGCGTCCTTCACCTTCTGCGCGGCCTGCTCGTACTCGGCCCAGGTCTTCGGCGGGGTGATCTTGTACTTGTCGAAGATATCCTTGCGGTAGATCATGCCCATCGGGCCACCGTCGACCGGGACGCCGTAGACCGCGTCGCCGACCGACACGTCCTTCCAGGCGCCCTCGCTGTAGTTGGCCTTGACCGCGTCGTAGCCGTACTGCTTGATGTCGACGAGCGCGCCCTGGATCTGGAAGGTCGGGATCCGGTCCGCCTCGACCATGATCACGTCAGGCGCGCCGGTGCCCGCCGAGATGGCGGTCTGGAACTTGTCGTACTCGTCGCCGCCCTGGCCGACGTTGGTCCAGCAGACCTGCACGTCGTCGTGCTGCTTGTTGAAGTTGTCGACGACGAGCTGGGTGTTGGGGTACCAGCCCCACATCGTCACGACCGGCACGTTCTGCTTGGTGATGGTGTTCGTGCAATTGCTCGCGTCGCTGCCGCCCTCATCGGAGGAGCAGGCGACGAGGCCGGTCCCCGCCGCGAGCATGGCTACCGTGGCGAGTATCCGTCTTCTCTTCATTGAGATGGTTCCCTTCGGCGATGGCGGTGCACTGCATCCATACGCTGGCGGGCGCCACCGGGGCAGGAAGCCCTGCTCCCGGTGGCGTCGCCGGCGAAGGCTCCTAGCGCTTGAACAGACGCGGCGCCAGGTCGATGAGGTTCTTCTGCCACACGTCCCAGCCGTGCGGCCCCGGGGTGACCCCGTCGAACTCGTAGCGGATACCGAGGTTGTCCAACGTGGTCAGCGACGTCATGAAGCTCGGGTACACGAAGTCGGTCTGGTCACCGACGTACAGGCGCAGCATCTTGGTGCCGTTGTTGATCGCCTCCACGTCGACGCCGGTGCCACTCCCGAACCCGGCCGAGAAGGCCGCGACGTAGGCGAACTCGCCCGGGTAGGCCCGCAGCACCCCGAACGCCTGCCCGCCGCCCATCGACAGGCCGGCGAGGGCCTGCTGGGACGGGTCGCTGGAGATGTGGTAGCGGGCACGGGCCGTCGGAACGATGTTCTCCCGCAGTTCCCGGTTGAAGTTCGACGAGTTGCCGTTGCCCATCACGACGACCATCGGCGTGAGATCGCCGTCGAGGTACTGGTGGTCGAGGATCTGCTTGGCGCGGCCCATCTCAACCCAGTCCGTGTAGTTCTGGCCACCGCCGTGCTGGAGGTAGAGAACGGGGTACGGCTGCGCCCGGCCCGGGTCGTACCCGGGTGGGGTCCACACCAGCGCGGTGCGGTCCTGGCCGGCCACCGTGCTGGTGTAGGTCATGCTCTCGACCTTGCCGCCGCGACCGGCGGGCACGTCCGACAGCAGTCGGGCGCCGGGCCCGGGGATGAAGAAGGTGCTCCACATCGGCTCGGTGGTGACAGTCGTCGGGTTGGAGGTGTCCTTGACCGCGACCCGGTCCACGATCAGCCGGTAGTAGTAGAACCAGGGCTTCAGCGGACCCACTGTTGCCCGCCACCGGTCACCGTCGCGCGTCAGTGGCAGTCGCAGCCAACTGCCGCCCGGCGCGACGTTCGCCCAGACCGTGACGTGCTGGGCGTCAGCGAAGTCCGTGGTCGTCTCGAAGGTGACGAACCCGTCCTCACTGATGAAGGGCGTCGGGGTGGTGCCGGCCGGTGGCGGGGTGAACTCCCGCTTGAGCGGCTGGTGACCGGGGCTCGGCCCGTGGTCCGCCACGTGCCGGAACACCCGCGGCACGAAGTCGACGAGGTTCTCCTGCCAGGTGGTCCAGGTCGCGCCGCCGTCCGGGTTGACCCCGTCGAACTCGAACCGGACGTCAGCTCGGGTCAACGCCTTCGTCAGCCGGTAGGTGGGGTTGTACGCGGGATCGGTGACGTTACCGGTGTACAGGCGCAGCAGCTTGACGCCGCGGTTGATCGATTTAGCGTCCTTGCGGTCGATCTCCGGAGCCGACGTGCCCGAGAACGAACCGACGTGGCCGAACTGACCCGGCCTGGTGAGCGCTGCCCGCAGCGCCTGCGTGCCACCGTCGGACACACCCGCGATCGCCTGGTGCGCCGGATCGCGAAGGACCCGGTAGTTGTCGGTGACCGCCTTCCGGAGGTCCTTCAGCTCCTTGTCGTCCGAGGCGTCGGCGTCGTTGATCACCACCACCATCGGGCTCATGGCGCCCGCGGCCGAGAGGTTGTCGAGGATCTGCTTGGATCGACCGAGGTCGAGCCAGTCGGTGGCGGCCACACCGTCACCCGACTGCAGGAAGAGCGCCGGGTATCCCTTGGAGCCCTTGGCCGCGTAACCCGGTGGCGTCCAGACCAGGGCGGAGCGCTGTGCGTTCCTGGTCCGATAGGTCAGCGTCTCGATCTTCCCGCCGGTGCCGGCCGGCGCATCGACCAGCCACCGGGCCGAGTCACCCGCGATGAAGAAGGTGCTCAGGAGCGGGTTGGACGTGACACCGGTGCTGTTCGTCGGGTCCTTGATGGTCTTGGTGTCGTCGGCGGTGAGCTGGTAGTTGTACAGCCCGGGCTCCAGCGCGCCGAGAACACCCGACCACACGTCACCCCGGCGGGTCAGACCGAACTCCGCCCAGCTGGCCGACGGGCCGAAGTTTCCCTCGACGACGACCTGCGAGACGGTGCCCAGGTTCTCCTGGACGTACGCTGCCGGGACGGCGAACGTGGCGTAGCGGTCCGCGGAGACGTTCAGCCACGGCGTGTCCGCCGCTGCCGGTTGCGGCGCGATGAGCACCGCCGCGGTGGCGATGACCCCGGCGGTGAACGCCGCCGAGAGCCGCCGACGTACGCCCAGACGGCGTAAACGCCCGTGATACTGTTCGGTAGCCACACTCCACTCCTTTCACGTGCCGGCAGCGGATGCGACCCGACTGGCCGGCTCAACTCAACTGTGGATCTGCCGTGTAGTGCGTGCACCTCCTTCAGGCCGCTGCCACGGCCACACCTGACCTGATCGCTCTGTCCGGAGCGATCAGGCCTGCGCGCCCATGGGTGGATGTCATGGTCGTGCCGCGCTCGTCGGTGGTGCCGTCGAGCTGCGCACGACGAGGCTGGTCGGAAGCACGATCTGGCGAGGCTCGTCCCACTCGCCGGTCACCAGTGACTTCAGCATCCGGGCGGCTTCATACCCGAGCTGGTACATCGACTGGTCCACTGTGGTCAGACCCGGTTCGGTCAACGCCGACTCGGGGATGTTGTCGAACCCGACGACGGACAGGTCCCCCGGCACGGAGTACCCCAGCTCCCTGGCGACCTCCAGCACCTTGAGGGCCATCCCGTCGCTCGCCGCGAAGATCGCCGACGGCGGGTCCGGTCGTTGCAGCAGGACGCGCGCCAAGGGAGTCGCCGACTCGGGGTTGAAATCGCCCCGGCCGATCAGCGTGGGGTCGACCGGAACGCCGGCGTTGGTCAGCGCGGCCCGGTAGCCCTCCTCCCGCGACCAGGCCGAGGCCAGGCTGTCGCGGCCGGCGATGAACCCGATGCGTCGATGGCCCAGGCTGAGCAGGTGCTCGACAGCGGTGGTGGCGCCCGCGAGGTTGTCCGCCGTCACCGAGGGCGCCGTCGAACCGCGCACCGGGTCGATGGCCACGACCGGAGTCCGGCTCCGGACCTCACCCCAGGGCGTGACGACGATGCACCCGTCGGTGAGGGTGCCCGACAGGCGGGTCAGGTGCCGCTGCTCCCAACCCTCCGAATACGACCCGTAGAGGTCGCTGTTGGCGTAGATGATCAGATCGAAGCCCGAGCGGCTCAACGCCTTCATCACGCCCTTGAGCACCTCCGCCGTGTACGACTGGAAGCTGTGCGCCACGAGGCCCAGAACGTTGGTGCGGCTGCGCCGAAGGCTCGTGGCCACCAGGCTCGACTCGTAGCCGAGCTGCTCAATGGCGGAGCGCACCTGAGCGACAGTGCGAGCGCTGACGCCGTAATGCCCGTTGACGACGCGCGAGACGGTGGCGGTGGAAACGCCGGCCGCTCGGGCGACATCACTCATGGTTACCGGCGCATTGACTTCAATCATGCCGCTCTCTCTGGACTGCAATCGTTATCGGTTACGTTTCCAGGATGTTGCCAACGTAACTGAGAACGATTACGAACACAAGACCTCTTCGTCCTTACCCGACCATCGGGAAGAACGTCCTAACTGGATGCTCACGAGGGCGTGGTTGACCCTTGGATGCCGTTGCGAATAACGCAATCGGCGGCTCTCCCGGCGGCCGGAGTGAGGCCACGATTTCTGCGCTGGTGCTACCCGTTGACAACGGGACGGCACGCTCCGTCAAGAACCATTCTCCGACCCGGGTGAACGATCACAGCTGTCGAACTTCGGCGGTTCCGGTAAAGACCTTCGACACCGGTCGGTCCGGGTCCGCGCTGATGACAAAGGTGCCGGCGTGGGTATGGTCGGCAGCCGAGAAGCCGACGTACACCTCGATCTGCCCGGCCTCCACCGCGTAGGCCATGCTCCGGTCGTAGAACCCGAGCTGACCGGTGGGGAGCGCGAACCGCACCGCTACCCGTTGACCGGCCGCGGCCTCGACACGGGCGAAGGCCTTCAGCTCCAGCACCGGCCGGGTGATGGTGGCCTGCGGGTCGCGGACGTAGAGCTGCACGACCTGCTCCCCCGCCCGGTCTCCGGTGTTGGCGACGGTGACCTCGACACCGACGCTGTCCCCGGCGCGGACCTCGGCGCTTCCCACAGTGGCGTCCTCGATCACGAACGAGGTGTACCCGAGGCCGTGGCCGAAGACATATCGCGGCGAGACCGGCGAATCCACGTAGTCGCCGTGCCAGTGCGACCGCCCTCCAGACACCTTGTGGCCGTAGAAGACGGGGATCTGGCCCACGCCACGGGGATACGAGATCGGCAGCCTTCCGCTCGGGTTCACCTCACCGAGCAGCACCTCGGCGATCGCCTGCGCCCCGGTCTCCCCCGGCAACCAGGCCATCAGCACCGCGGCGCACTCGTCGTGCAGGAAGTCACTGCCCACGGGTCGGCCGGCGACGAGCACCGCCACGACGGGCGTGCCGGTGGCGACGACGGCACGGACGAGATCCTCCTGCACGCCCGGTAGGTCCAGACTGGACCGGTCTCGCGACTCGCCAGTGGTGGCCCCGGGCGTCAGACCCGAGCGGTCCCCCAGGACCAGCACGGCGACGTCGCACGTCGCAGCCCGGGGCGAAGCGCAGCCGGTCGCCCAGCCGCGCCGCGAGTTCGTCCCGCACCGTCGGCACACCGTCGGTGCTCTCGTCGATCTCCAGATCGTCCGGGATCGTCATCATCTCGCCGAGCAGGCCGCGCCGCTTGCGCGCCTCGACCAACGCCTCGATGTGGGCCGCGAACGAGTAGTCACCGAGCATGTGTCGGGCGTCGTCGGCGTTCGGGCCGATGAGAGCGACAGTTCCGGCTCCCGCGAGCAGCGGCAGGACGCCGTCGTTCTTGAGCAGGACGAGGCTGCGGCGGGCGATCTCCAGCGCCACGTCCCGGTGCCGCTCGGCGTTCGCCGACGTCGCGGCCGCATCCTCGTCGACGTACGGGTTCTCGAAGAGCCCGAGTTCGACCTTGTGCCGAAGGACCCGTGAGACCGCCTCGTCGAGCCGGGCCTCGCTGACCTCGCCGGCGTCCAGGGCGCGGACGAGGGCGTCCGCGTACGCGTCCGTCGCCGGAAGCTCGACGTCCACCCCCGCGCCGAGGCCCACCGTCGCGGCCTGCTGCTTGTCCTGCGCGAAGTGGTGGTACGAGTGGAGGTCGTTGACGGCGAAGTAGTCGGACACCACGCTGCCGGTGAAGCTCCACTGCGCACGAAGGACGTCGGCGAGAAGTTCCTGGTTGGCATGGCACGGAACGCCGTCGAGCTCGTGGTAGCCGGCCATCACCGACTTCAGCCCGCCCTCGCGGACCGCCGCCTCGAACGGATACAGGTAGACCTCGCGCAGCAGACGGGGCGGCAGGTGGGCCGGCGCCCAGTTCAGCCCACCCTCGGACGCCCCGTAGCCGACGAAGTGCTTGGCGGTCGCGAGGACACCGTCGGTCAGGTCGGCGCCCTGGAGGCCCCGGACGAACGCCACTCCCATCCGGGACACCAGGTACGGATCCTCACCGTAGGTCTCCTCCGTCCGGCCCCACCGTGGGTCGCGCACCACGTCCAGCACCGGCGAGAGCCCCTGGTGGCTTCCCATGGCGCGCATCTGTGCGCGAACGGCGTCCGCCAACTGCCGGTTGAGCTCCGGTGCCCAGGTGCTCGCGACGCCGATCGCCTGCGGGAAGATGGTCGCCTCGCGGGCCATCACCCCCGAGCAGACCTCCTCGTGCACGATCGCCGGGATCCCCAGCCTGGTCTCGGTCACCAGGAAGCGCTGGACAGCGTTGGCGACCCGCGCCACCTGCGCCGCCTTCAGGCTGGTCGCGCCCGCGACGCGGGTCACGTGCCCCAGGCCGTGCCGAAGGATCGGGCGGGCCCGCTCCGGGGCGAACCGACCGCCCTCCAGGAGGGCGAACGCCCACGTGCTGCCCAGCTGCGCGAGCTTCTCCTCGCGGGTCATCCGGGCCAACAGATCCGACACCCGTTCGTCGACGGGCGCGGTCGCGTCGGTGTAGGTCGCCTCGATCTCCGGCTCAACAGTGGTCACCCGGTCACCCCAATCACCGCGACAAGCTGGTCTTTCAGCCGGGGCGGCAGGCCCTGCGGGGGTGTGCCGGCCAGACATTGATCCAGGTGCCGTGTTCCCTTACGTAAACGTAATCGGTAACGTTTACATAGATCGAGAACGTAATCGAAGTCGATCACGTTGTCCAGAGCTCACACCGCCTCCACCACCCCTCGGTTCCGGCGCTCGGGCAGAGACCTCCGCGTCGGACCTGCACGAAGGGAGCCAGCCCTGAACACCCACCCCGACAGCGCGCCGGAGAACGTCGTGAACACGGCCCGCCTGACCCTGGATCCCCGCCGACGCGTCGCACCGGTGCCGCGTCGGCTCTTCGGCTCGTTCGTGGAGCACCTGGGTCGCTGCGTCTACAACGGAATCTACGAACCGGGGCACCCAACGGCCGACGCCGACGGCTTCCGGGGCGACGTCCTCGCGCTGGTGCGGGAGTTGGGCGTCACCACGGTGCGCTATCCGGGCGGCAACTTCGTCTCCTCCTACCGCTGGGAGGACGGTGTGGGCCCGGTCGACAAGCGACCGGCGAGGCTCGACCTCGCGTGGCACAGCCTGGAGACCAACGCTTTCGGGCTCGACGAGTTCATGCGCTGGGTCGGCAAGGCCGGCGTGGATCCGATCATGGCGGTCAACCTCGGCACCCGGGGCACCGCCGAGGCCGTCGACCTGCTCGAGTACGCCAATCACCGCGGTGGGAGCCACCTCGCCGACCAGCGCCGCGACAACGGCGCGGTCGATCCGTACGGGATCAAGCTGTGGTGCCTGGGCAACGAGATGGACGGCCCGTGGCAGGTGGGCCAGCGGAGCGCGACCGAGTACGGGCGGCTCGCGGCGCAGACCGCGAAGGCCATGCGCCGCTTCGACCCCGATCTCGAACTCGTCGCCTGCGGCTCCTCGCACCTCGGCATGCCGACCTTCGGCAGCTGGGAGCGTGACGTGCTGACCGAGGCGTACGACGACGTCGACCTGATCTCGCTGCACGCCTACTACCAGCCGGTCGACGACGACCTGGCCAGCTTCCTCGCCTCGGCCGAGGACATGGACAGGTACATCGACGCCGTCACCGCCATCGCCGACTCGGTCGGAGCGATCCGCCGGTCGACGAAGAAGATCATGATCGCGTTCGACGAGTGGAACGTCTGGTACCAGTCCGCCGCCCCGTCCACGCCGCCGAGCGGCGAGGACTGGCCGGTGGCACCGCCACTGCTGGAGGACCACTACAGCGTGGCCGACGCGGTCGTCGTCGGCGGCCTGCTCATCAGCCTGCTCCGACACAGCGACCGCGTGAGCGCGGCCTGCCAGGCCCAACTGGTCAACGTCATCGCACCGATCATGACCGAGACGGGCGGCTCGGCCTGGCGCCAGACCATCTTCCATCCCTTCGCCCGCACCGCCCGGCACGCCCAGGGCACAGTGCTCGACGTGCTGCGCGACAGCAGCACGACGACCACCGACCGGTACGGTGAGATCGACGCCGTCGACGCGGTCTCCACCTGGGACGACACCACCGGGGAGATGACCATCTTCCTCGTCAACCGCGTCCTCGACACCCCGGCCGAGGTGACCATCGACGTCGCCGGCGCCCAGGTGAGCGACATCCTCGAGTGCGTCAGCGTCGGTGGCACCGACCTGCACGCCAAGAACACGGCCGACGGTCCGGACCACGCCGCGCCGCGCCCCAACGGCACGGCACGCGGCGCCGACGCCAGCGTCCTGGTGACTCTCCCGCCCGCGTCCTGGACCATGCTGCGGCTCCGCGCCACCGACACGACCCCGTGATCGGCTGACGAACCGCCGGCCCGCCGATTCCGGACGCGCCCCGGCCGCGCACACCCTGGCTTCACCAGGGCTGCGCGGCCGGGGCTTCCCCACCACAGGGAGTACGGGGTCGAGCCTGTTACCGGGCGTCGACCGGTGCGCTCTGGGACTCGTTGAAGAGCTTGTCGCCCTGGTAGCGGGCGACCACCGGCCCGCCCAGCTCACCGTGGACGGTCTTCTTCAGCCGGGCGACGCCGTGGTGCACCGGGGCCGACCCCAGGTGGGTGTCCCCCGCGTAGAAGTCGACAGTGCCGGAGGGGGCCGACGTGCTGGTGCTGACCGTGCTGACCGTCGCGGTGGCGGTGACCTTCGTGTGGTGCGACAGGCCCGCCGGTGACGTGGTGACGTCGAGGTCGGTGGTGGTGGCCCGGAAGGCCAGGCTGCGCAGGTAGTGGTTCAGCAGCGGGCGCCAGACGTGCCAGGTGTGTACGCCCGGCACGTTGTACTCGTCCAGTTGGACGCCGGCGGCCCGCAGGGCGGCGGCGTTGCGCTGCGAGTTCTCGGCGATGTTGCCCAGGCGGTCCTGGAGCCCGGTACCGATCATGATGCCGCCGGCCACCGACTTCATGCTGTCGACCTGTGTCTGGGTGGCTGTGGGGCCGCCCGCGCTCCAGGCCGCGTGGTAGCCGAACAGGTCGGTGTGGTTGTACATGATGGTGTAGGCCCGGCTGCCACCTGCGGAGAAGCCGGCGAACGCGCGGTCCTGCGGCCGGGTCGAGACGTGGTAGTTCTGCTCGACGAACGGGAAGATGTTGTTCCGCAGCTCGTCGACGTAGCCCTCGTTGCCACCGGGGAGGCCGTTGAAGTCGGTGGACACGATCACCATGGGCTGCGCCGCGCGGTCCTTGATCGCGTTCTCCAGGATGAGGTGGGCCACGCCCTGCATCGTCCAGGCGGTCGAGTGGTCGCCACTGCCGTGGCTCAGGTAGAGGGTCGGGTACGGCGTGGCCCGGTTGGGGTCGTAGCCGTGCGGCAGGTAGACGACGATGTCGTGGACGCCGGCCGGGTTGGTGGACAACGGCGAGGTGTACCGCCGGGACTCCAGCCGGCCGACCTTGGCGACCGGCGCCTGGTAACCGGTGTCGTACGTCGGGAACTTCCGACTGGCCGGGACGTAGATGGTGCTGCGTACCGCGCCGGGCGCTCCCGGGTACTGCGGCTGGATCTGCCACCGGTTGGCCGGGTCGTCGTGCAGGGCACAGCCGGTGGCGAGCTCGTTGGCACAGTCGTGGGTGAACGCGTAACGGAAGGTGCCCGCCGGCAGCGGGGTGGTGAAGGTCCACACCCCGTCGGCGCCCTTGCTCATGGCCTGGATGTGCCACGGGGTGGCCGCGACATCTCCGGGCTGCCACTCGGCGGGCGGCCGCGCGTCGCCGCAGTCCTGGCAGGGGAGGTTCTCCGGTCGGGAGTAGAACCAGTCGCCGTAGACGTGGACCTGCTGGACGTCCTCGGGCGCCCGGTACCGGAAGGTGACGGTGTAACCGGTCGGGGGCTTGTCGGTGCGGGTGACGGTCGGGCCCAGCGGCGCGGGCGGTGCGGCCGAGGCCGCCGGGGCTGCCGCCGTTCCGGCCGTGATGGTGATGGCGGTGAGCAGCGCGAGCATCAGCCGGCGTGCCGGTGCCGGCCTCAGGGGACGGGGAAGTGCGACGGGCATGTTCCTGCTCCCTCTTCGGCGTGTGGTCAGACCGCACCGAGCGGCCGACCGACCATTCGATGGTGAGGTGGAGGGGATACCAGTAACGAGCGATGCAGCAGTGCGAGCGCTAACATCGTTCCCTGTCGAAAACAGAACCATGAATTGCATTGACGGTCAAGACGGAAATCGCAGCAGAGAATCGCGTCGAAACAATGTGGGGCGCGCTTCATCGGCGCCAGGACAACTGGCGCGCGAATTCTCTGTCGGGTCAATTCGTCAAGGAATTCGCGCGCCAGTCTAGGTGGCCCGGAAACGCACCCAGGAGACCGGCGGACGCGGTCTATTCGGCCGCTGGCTGCAACCTCCCGTCGACTCGCCGGGAAATGACCGTGTACTCGTCGCGCAACTCCTCGGGGAGGACCCAGGACGGGGCGTCCTGCCACGCCAGCGGGCGGAGGAACCGTCGGATCGACGTGGCGCCCACCGACGTGTGCACGGCGTTGGTCGACGGCCAGGGTCCACCGTGGTGCTGGGCCCACGACACCCGGACACCGGTGGGGTAGCCGTCGAAGACGATGCGACCCGCGCGGGCGGCGAGCACGTCGACGAGCCGGCGTACCACGTCGGCGTCATCGCCCGGTCCGCTGTGAAGCGAGCCGGTCAGCGACGGCGGGACGGTGGCCAGCGCGGCGTCGAGGTCGGCGGCGTCGTCGTACCGGACCACGATCAGGAGCGGACCGAAGCACTCGTCGGCGATCTCGGCGGTCAGGCCGGCGACGCCGACCTCCAGGAGGGTCGGGGCCACTGTGAAGCCCGCGCCGGGGTCGATCTTCGGTCGCGCCGAGACGCGGGCGCCGGCCCGCTCGAACTCCGTGGCCCGGTTCTCGTACGCGTCCCGGATCCGCTCGTTGAGCAGCACCGTGCCACCGGACGCGTCGACTCTGGCCCGCAGCGCGTCGACCAGGCCGTCACCACCCGGGTCCGACGGGATGAACGCCAGGCCGGGCTTGGTGCACAACTGACCGCCCGAGTTCGTGAAGGAGCCGAACAGCCCCTCGGCGATCTGGTCGCCCCGACCGGCGGCCGCGTCGGACAGGACGACGATCGGGTTCACGCTGCTCAGCTCGGCGTACAGGGGAATGGGGTCGGGCCGTTCGTCGATGGCCGCCTGGATGGCGCGGGCGGCGTTCACCGAGCCGGTCAGCGCGGCCGCGCGGATCACCGGGTGGCGCACCAGCGACCGACCGGCCTGCTCCCCGTACACGGTCGCGACGACACCCTCGGGCCCGCCGAGGTCGCGGACGGCCGCCTCGATCGCTGCGGCGGAGGCGTGCGAGGTCAGCGGGTGGGACGGGTGGGCCTTCAGGATCGTCGGACACCCGGCGGCGAGGGCCGCGGCCGTGTCACCGCCGGCGACCGAGAAGGCGAACGGGAAGTTGCTCGCCCCGAAGACGGCGACCGGCCCGAGGGGTACGAGCATCCGCCGCAGGTCCGGGCCACGTCCGAGCGGTGTGTCGGCGGCGTGGTCGATGGTCGCCTCGACGTACGCCCCGTCGCGCAGCACCTCGCCGAACATCCGGAACTGCAGCGCCGCCCGGGTGAGTTCCCCGTCGAGTCGCGCGTGGCTCAGCCCGGTCTCCGCCTCGGCGGCGGCGACCAGGTCCACCCGGCGGGACTCCAGCGACGTGGCGATCGCGTCCAGCAACTCGGCGCGGCCGAGCCTCCCGCGGGCGGCCAGCCACTGCGCCGCCGGGGACGTCTGACCGGCGATCACCTCCAGTCGAGACTCGTCGGTCTCGGTCAGCTCCGTCGCGCGACGCTGACCGTCGCGCGGATCGACCGTCATGACCACGTTCACAGCAGTCCTCTCCTCACCAGATTGCCCATCAGATCGCGGACACCGAAGTGCCAGGGCTCGCACTCCTCCGCGTGCCGCACCCGGTTGACCAGGGTGCCGAGCGCCGGGCAGCTGATCCGTACCACGTCGTCGACCTTGTGGGTGAAGCCCTCGCCGGGGCGGTCCCGGTCCTGGATGGGCGCGAACATGGTGCCGAGCATCAGGGCGGCGCCGTCGGGATAGTGGTGGTGCGGCCCGATCAACTGCCGGACCAGTTCCTCCGGGTCACGCGACATCTGGGTCATCTCGGAGACCGCCTCCAGGTGGAAGCCGTCCACGCCGCGAACCTCCAGGCGCACCTCGAGTTCGCGTACCCGGTCCATGCCGAACCTGTCGTCGAAGAGCCGGATCAGGGGGCCGAGGGCGCAGGAGGCGTTGTTGTCCTTCGCCAGAGGAAGCAGGAGCGCCGAGCGGCCCTCGATGTCACGCAGGTTCACGTCGTTGCCGAGGGTGGCGCCGACGATCCGACCGCTGGACTGGACGATGAGCGTGACCTCGGGTTCCGGGTTGTTCCAGGTGGATGCGGCGAGCACGCCGACCGGAACGGCGGTGCCGACGGCGGAGAGGATCTGGCCCTTGGTGAAGATCTCGGCGTCCGGGCCGATTCCCACCTCCAGGTACTGACTCCACATGCCCTCGGCGACCAGCAGACTCTTGAGCCGGTCGGCCTCCGGCGAGCCCGCCTCCAGGCTGTGCAGGTCGACACCGACGTCGGCGAGCATGCGGTGTCGGATGTCCGCCGCCAGCGCCAGGTCTCCCCGTGCCCGTTCCTCGATCACTCGTTCGATCATGGAGATCGGGAAGGTCACCCCGGCGGCCTTGAGCGCCTGGAGGTCGACCGGGGCGAGCAACCAGGGCCGGTTAGGGTCCCGGGTCGCGGCCCCCGTGTTGGCCAGGATCTCCCCGAAGTCGCCCACCCTCGGCCCGTCGAGCCCGGCCACCGTCGCGGCGGGATCGGGCAGCTCGCAGATGTCGCGGACGGTCGGGAACCGGTGGCTGATGTCGATGACCTCGCCGTCGCGGACGGTCACCGGCGAGGGGCCGTCGCCGGACGGGTCCCAGATCCGGCCGATGAGGATGCTGTCGGCGTCGTCCGGCAACGCCTCGGCGGCGGTACCGACCCAGTCCGCGTCCGCGGCCAGCCCTCGGGGCCGTGGCACGGTCATGAGTCGCTCTCCAGGTTGAAGAAGGACCGCTCGTCGCGGGGACGGATGTCGAAGACGGCGTCCTGGAACATCCGTAGCGGGTGCGGTGTGAACGGGTGTTGCTCGATCGCGGTGAGATCCACCTCGATGCCCAGGCCGATCCCGGTCGGGATGAGGATGTCGCCCTCGTCGGTCAGCACCAGCCGCTCGTTGGTGATCTCGGGACGCCAGGGCACGTCGGTCGCCATGATCTCCAGGTACCGGAAGTTGGGCAGCGTCGCCCCGAGTTGCAGCGTCGCGGCCGTGCTGAGTGGACCGCTCGGGTTGTGCGGCGCGAAGCCCACGTAGCTGGTCGCGGCGAGCGTGGAGATGAACGCCAGCTCGGCGATCCCGCCGGCGTGCGTCACGTCGGGCTGGACGAAGTCGACGGCCTGGCGGGCCAGCGCGGGCGCGAAGCCCTGCCGGCCGTACCACCGCTCCCCCGCCGCGATCGGCACCGGCGACGCGCGACGGATGTCGACGAGCGCGTCGAGATTGTCCGGTGGGCAGGGCTCTTCGAACCACACCGGGTCGAACTGGGCGATCTCCTTGGCGACCTTGATGGCGTGGCGGACGTCGAAGCGGCCGTGGCCCTCGACGAACAGCTCCACCTCGCGGCCCACTGCCCCGCGCACGGCGTCGATCTGGGCGAGCACCCGGTCCAACTGCGCGGTGGTGATGGTGAGGTCGTAGTTCTCGAACGGGTCCCACTTGAGGCCCCGGAAGCCGGCTTCCACAGTCCGGCGCGCGGCGGCCGCGTAGTCCTCCGGCGTGACGGCGCCGGAGAACCAACCGTTCGCGTACGCCCGGACCCGGTCCCGGGTCGCACCGCCGAGCAGCCGGGACACCGGTACGCCGAGCTGGCGCGCCGAGATGTCCCACAGGGCCATCTCCAGCGAGCTCAACGCCGTCATGATGACCGGGCCGCCGCGCCAGTACCAGTCCCGCGCGGTCTCGTAGAGGATCTTCGAGATGCTTGTGGGATCCAGGCCCACCACCGCCTCGGCCAGCTCGGCGATGGCACCCTGGACGGCACGTTCCTTGCCCTCCAGGGTGGCCTCGCCGAGCCCGACGATCCCCTCGTCGGTGTGGACGCGCACGATGACGAGGTTCGTGCGGTAGAAGTCGACGACCAGTGTGTCGACAGAGACGATCTTCATCTTTCGGCTCAACCCTTCACCGCACCGGCGGTCATGCCGGACACCACGTACTTCTGGACCAACAGGTAGAAGGCGACGGCGGGCAGCGTGAACAGGAAGGCGACGGCCATCACCGTCTGGATCGGTGTACCCAGTTCGCCGATGAAGTTCGCGATGCCGACGGAGGCGGGTTGCAGATCGGGGTTGAAGATGAACGTCACCGCGAACACGTACTCGTTCCAGGCGTGGAAGAAGGCGATGACAGCGGTGGCCGCGATCGACGGTGCGATGAGGGGCACGTTGATGCGGGTCAGCGTGGTGAAGGGCCGGGCGCCGTCGGCGCGTGCGGCTTCCTCCAGTTCCTTCGGGATGCCGTCGATGGCGCCCTTGAGGATCAGCGCGACGATCGGCAGGACGAAGGCGGAGTTCACCAGGACGAGGCCGGTCAGCGAGTCGAGCAGTTCGAAACGGCGGAACAGCGCGAACAGCGGGACGACCATGAGTGCCTCGGGAAGCATCTGTGTGAACAGCAGTACGACGGTCAGCACGGCCTTGCCCCAGAACGAGAACCGGGACAGCGCGTAACCGAGCGGGATGCCCAGGCCGACGGAGAGGACCATCGTGCCGACGGCGATGATCAGGCTGTTGAGCAGCCAGCCGGCCGCCTTGCCCTCGGCGAGCGCGTCCACGAAGACCCCGAACTGGCCGAGGTCGGGCGTGAGCCGGGGCTGATCGGCGAAGAGGTCGCTGTTGCTGGACAGCGCCGTGACGAACATCCAGTACAGCGGGAACACCGCGATGCCCAGCACGACGAGCACGGCGACGATCCGTGCGGTGACACCGAAACGGAAGCGCCTCATCGGACGTCCCCCTTCTCCACGGCACGGGCGACCAGGCGGCTGCCGATGATGACGATGAGCGAGATGACGACGCCGACCATTCCGATGGCCGCCGCCGATCCGAGTTCCTTCGAGTCGAACGCCTGCGAGTACAGGTCGATGACGAGCGTCTCGGTGGCACCGACCGGTCCGCCCTTGGTCATCAACCAGATCAGCTCGAACCGCCGTAGCGACCAGATCGTCATCAGCAGGGCCAGCAGACCCACTGTCGGCTTGATGACCTGCCAGGTGACGGCGCGGAAGGTGGCCCATCGCCCCGCGCCGTCGACGGTCGCGGCCTCGTTGAGGTCCTGCGGAACGGACTGGAGGGCGGAGAGCAGCACCACGGAGGTGAACGGGAACAGCTGCCAGATGGTCGTGGCGAGCACGGCCGGGAGCGCGTAGCGCGGGCTGTCCAGGATGGCGCCGCCGGGGACGCCGAGTCCCACGGCGTCGAGGAAGCGGTTCACGATGCCGTACTGCGCGTTGAGCATCCAGGTGGCGATGAGCGCGACCGCGATGCCCGGGGCGGCCCAGGGGACGGTCACCAGCGCCCGTGCCACGCCCCGGCCTCGAAACTTCCTGTTGAGCAGGAGTGCGACGACGAGTCCGGCGCCGATCGCGACGACCACACAGGTGATCACGTAGACGACGGTGATCAGCAGGGTGCGGTGGAACTCGGGGTCGCCGAAGATCCGGTTGAAGTTCTCGAGCCCGACCCACTCGCTGCGGGTGGGGTTGAGCAGCCTCGTCCTGGTGAAGCTGAGGTACACCTCCTGGACGAGGGGTACCGCCTGGAAGACGAGGATGAACAGGGCGGCGGGTGCCAGGAACAGGTAGGGCGTCCACTTGCTACCCAGCGGGCTGGGCCGACGCCGGGGCCGGCCTGGGGGTGTTGTCTTCGGTGCTCCGGTCTGCTCGACCACAGTCATCGGGTTCGGTCCTTCGGGGGAAGGACGCTGCCGGCGCACGGAACGTCGCGCCGGCAGCGTCGCCGTGTCGAGCGGTCAGCGGACCAGTTCGGTCGCCTGCTGCTGGGCGCGATCCAGTGCCGACTTGAGGTCGGCCTTGCCCTGCAGTGCCGCGACCACGTTCTGCACGACCACCTTGCGGATGTCCGGCGTCTTCGCCTCGAACCCCAGCACGATCTGCGGCAGGCTGGTCTCGGTGAGCCCGTCGAAGACGGGGAGGAACGCGGTCGCCTTGAGCGCCTCCGCGCTGCGCTGCGTGGCGGTGGCGACGCTGCTCGCGCCGAGGATCTCCTGCAGCTTGACCTGGTTCTGCGGCTCCAGCGCCCACTTGATGAAGGTGCCGGCCTCCTCCTTGCCCTCGCTCGCCTCGTTGATCACGATTGGTGCGAGGATCGCGCCCTGCTTGCGGACCGGGAACGGGATCGGCGCGACGTTGAAGTTCAACTTCGCGTTCTGGCCGCGGGTGGCAGTCACGTAGCCGCCGTTGTTGAGCTCCATCCCGACCTTGCCCTCGGCGAACATCCGCCGGAACGTCGCCGCGTCCGCGCCGCGCGGGATCACGTTCGCGTCGTACAGGTCCTTGAACGCCTGCAGGCCCTTGAGGTTCTCGGGCGAGTTGATCGTCAGGTTCTTCCCGTCGGACCACGCTCCGCCGAAGCCGTAGACGTAGTTGAAGATGTCCTGCCAGACACCGGCCTCCTCGGCCTCCGTCTGACGGAACGCCAGGCCGAAGACGTCACCCTTGGTCAGCGACTTCGCGGTGGAGGTGAACTGCTCGTAGGTGGTCGGCGGCGTCGGGATCAGGTCCGCGTTGTAGAACATCGCGTAGTTCGACGCTTCGAAGATGACGCCGTGCCGGACACCGTCGTGGACCATGAACTGGTCCGGCTGCTTGAGCAGGTCGTACTTGCTGGCGTCGATCACCTTGTCCAGCGGCGCGACGAGGCCGGCGTCCGAGGCTGCCTCGAATTCGGGCATGTCGAAGCGGATCAGGTCGGGGCCCTTGCCGCTGCCCATCTGGGTGAGCACGGTCTGGCCGAAGGTCGGGTACGGCACCGCGGCGGCGGAGACCTGGACCTTGGTCTGGCTCTGGTTGAACTCGTCGAGCCACTTCGTCAACAGGGGTCCGCGGCCCGGGTCGCCGAAGGTCGAGGCGGCGAAGGTCAGTTTGGTGACGCCGTCGCCGGAATCGCCGTCCGAACCGCAACCGGTCAGGAGGGTGGCGACCAGGCCGAGGGCACATGTCGCCCTGGCGATGCCGAAATGAGCGCGCTTATTACCCATCGTTACTCCACTGTTACGAGATGACGTCAAGCCGATGAAATTGCAACGATCGTAGCGCCATGTGCAACGGTGTCAAGTGGCGATTGCGCATGGCGTCATCTATATTGCATAATGTGCAATGACAGCGACGGTGTTGCCGTCGCGCGAGGGGAGACACAGCCTTGGCGCAATCGATTCGCCGCGCGATCGACCTCATCCGTCGATCCGCGGAGCACCCGCTGTCCCTTACGGAGGCTGCGGACGTGCTCGGCGTCCACAAGTCCACAGCCCTGCGCATCCTGCAGACACTGGAGTCCGCGCGCTTCGTCCGCCGGACCGGCGCGGGCACCTACGTGCTCGGCAGCGGCCTGATCGAGTTGTCCGAACTAGCGCTCGGCTCGATGGACCTCCGCCAACCCGCCGCCGCACACCTGCGCGCGCTGCAACGCGAGACCGGCCACACCGTACACCTGGCGCAACTGACCGGCGATGAGATCATCTATATCGACAAGGTGGACAGCCCGGCGTTCGACGCCGTCAAGCTGCCGTCGCGGGTGGGACGCGCGGTGTCCATCTACGCGAGTGCCGTGGGCAAGACGATCCTGGCCTACCTTCCCCGGCAGGAACGCGACCGCCTTCTCTCCCACGTCGTCTTCGAGAGATTCACCGACACCACCTTCACCGACCACGACGCCCTGGAAGCCGAACTTGCCCGCATCCACGACTGCGGCTGGGCCGTGGACAACGGCGAGCACGACGCCTACGTGATGTGCGTGGCCGCGCCGATCAGGGATTCGCGGGGGCAGGTCATCGCCGCCGCCTCGATCACGGCGATCGAGGTCATCGCCAGCCTCGACCAGCTGAAGAGCAACCTTCCGCTGCTCCTGGAGACCGCCAACAAGATCTCGTACGAGCTGGGCTACGCGCCGCCCTCCGTGGCCAGCGCGGACAGTGAGATCCGCGCAGCGACCTGACCGCGCACGTCCCGGGCGATCACCGCGTTCTCGGCGCCGACCCGCCGGTGATGCGGTGATGCTCGTCGGTCTCCATGTCGATGAAGGCTTGGATCATGCCCCGGTAGATCCGTTCGATCAGATCCGGCTCGGCACCGGCCTCGCTGGCCAACGTCCGGACCCGGGCCACCTGCGCCACCCGGTCCGGGGCACGGACCGCCGGGCGTCGCTCTTGAGCGGGGCGGCCTGCCGGACCAGCGCCTCCCGCCGGGCGAGCAGCCCGACCAACTCCCGATCCAGCTCGTCGATCCGAACACGGATCTCGGTCAACGTCGCCGCAGCCTCTACCACGCCGGAAATCCTCGCACGACGACGACACGATCAGGCGACTCGTTCGCCGGCCGACGCGCCGAATGCCCGCTTTAACCCTAATCTCGACACGTTCATGTTCGCCTCGGCACGGCAACCATGGAGGGTGACGATGGGCGGAATGCCACGGCGTCAGTTCGTCAGACTCTCCGGGACCGCCAGTGCCACGGGACTGCTGGGTCTGGTCGGCGCGGACCGGGCGTTGGCCGACGGAGGCCCGACCCCCGAGCCGTCCCCATCGACACCCGGCGGCCCCGGCGCTGCGGCCTGCCCCACACCCTCGGCCCTGTGTGGTTACCCCACCGACACCGGGGGCAGGTACGACCTGTGGGACCGGGTCCAGGTCTGCGAGGGCACGAAGACCGGCCCACCGTTCCCCCAGTGTCTGCGCACGACCCCCACGTACGTCATCCTCAATGGAGGGTCGGGCTCGAACCACGACTTCCTGCTCGTCCCCAGTTGCCGGATCAGCGGCATCGAGTGTCCGTTCATCACCACCGCCAACGCGCCGAACTACTGGCTGGAGGCGTGGGACAACGCGCAGCCGGGGCAGCCGGGGCACGTCGTCTACCCGCACATCGGGCTGGGCGTCAACTCCGCCGACCCGACGATCCGGATGCAGGACCAGCTGCACATCCACCTGGCCGGGATCCACTCGGGAATCCAGACGCAACTGAACAACCACGACAGTGCGATCAGCAACGACCCGTCGCGGTGGCGGAACCAGATCGTTCCGGTCTGGGGCTTGACGGGCACCGGCCAGCCCGCCCCGCGCTCGTACCGGGTGCTGCACGTCGCGAACCTGAACGGGAACCTCTTCCGGCTCCTGCTCGACAGCGTGGTACGGCCGACCGGCGCGACAATGGCCGCGCAGATGCTGGCGGTGACGCCCCGCCTGACCGGCGGCGGCGGGTTCTACGTCCTGAACAGCGAGCCCGGCCTGCCCGTCCCGGCCGGCCAGCCTGGCGGCACGGGCACCGTCGACTTCCTGCTCGCGTACGCCTGAGCCTTTCGCTCAGCGCAGCTGCGCCAATCGGTTGATGATGGAGTCGCGCAACTCCGGTGGCCACGGGAACAGTGGCGCCGCCACCCGGAGCTGGGCGAATCCGTGCAGCCCGACCCAGAGTGCCGTCGCGTCGCCGAAGGGGTCCGCGGTGGTCGATCGTCCCGCCGCAACGCAGTCGGCGAGCGTACGCCGGATGACCTCGAAGGCTCCCATGCCGAGCACGGTGAGCTCGTCCGCCATGGCCGGGGCCCGTTCAAGGGCCTGTCCGGCGTCCCAGACGGCACCGAACATCACCCGGTACTGGTGGGGCCGGCGTTCGGCGAAGGTCAGGTAGGCCGCGCAGATCGCGCGCAGGCGCTCGACCGGATCCGCGTGATCCGGCGCGCCCAACTCCTGCTCCAGGATGCCGAACGCGCGTTGGGCGACCGCGAGCAGGATCGAGTCCAGGTCCGGAAAGTGCGAATAGATCGACGGCGCGGAGATGCCGGCCTGCCGGGCGATCCCCCGCAGGGTCACGTTCTGCGCCGTGCCGTCCTCCAGGAGCGTCATCGCGGCGTCGACGATCTCGTCGCGCAGTTGGGCGCCTTCGCCGCGCTTGTTGCGGGCCCGTGTTCTCGGTGTGGTCACTCCCTGACTTTACAGGCGTTAGGCGAGGGCGTAAGTTAACGAACGTAAGTTTACGGCTGATTCCTACAGATGGGGCCTCTCATGACCGCCACGACAGCTACCCGAATCGACATCACCGCCCCCACCCACCGCGCAGACCTCGCCGGCCGGGGGCTGGCGGCTCTCGCGTCCCTCGCCACCGGCGTCGCGTTCGTCAACGGCGTACTGCTGACCATCAACGCCAACGACGACCGCCTGTTCATCGAAGGCTGGCGAGTCTCCAGCTTCGGCATCTTCGCCGCGCTTTTCGCCCTGCTCGCGGCCAGGCCCCGTCAAGCGGCCGGCGTCTGGGAGATCGTGCTCGTCGGCAAAGCCGCTCTCGTCGTGTTCGGCGCGCTGATCGGAGACGTCCCCGAGGCACGACCGTCGGCCATCATCGACTTCGGGCTCGTCGCCGTCGTCGCGGCTGCCTACGTGCTGTGCCGCGGCTGGTTGGCGTGGCGTCCCGCGACCACCAACCCGACCCGATGACGGCGACGACCATGCCCTCCGCCTCGCCTCCCAGGCGCGCCGACCGGACCGTCATCATCTCGATCTGGGCGGTCCCGGTCCTGGTGGTTGGCCAGTTCGCCATGCTGGCCATCGTCCCGGTCGTCCTTGCGCTGACCGTCAGCCTGCGGCACGCATACCTCCGCGGGCTACGCCGCTGGACGGTCGCTCTCGCCACCGCCTACGCCATCCCGCTGATCCTCTGGGCCATCGGGCCCGACCGCGCCCCGAGCCTGTCCAAGGACATGCACCCGGCCTTCGCCGCACTGATCGTGGTGGCCGCGCTGGCCGCGGCTACGGCCTTCCACCTCGGCCGTCGGCGCCCGCGCACGCCCGACCGGTCGTCGAGCGGGCGGCCGTACTTCCGGGCCGCGCCGTGACCGGCCCACTCCTCCCCCGCCTGGGCGAGAGCGTCGGATCGCCCGTCGCCGTCATCCGACGGCGGCGGGCGATCCGCGCGCTCAGTATCGAGGGAACGGGCCCCACTGCTTGGCGGCGTACGACTCGCCCTGCCGCTCGACCTCAAGGGCGGAGTGACCGCTGAAGTGCGCCGGCAGCACCAACGCCCGGGTGTCGGCCGCCCAGCCGAGCAGGCGGCGTCGGGTGATCGCGGCCTGGATCGGGTCCTCACAGAAGCAGCTGCTGTGGTCGTGCTGGCGCAACTGGAGCGGGGTGTGCAGGATGTCGCCGGCGAACAACGCCCGCTCGCCAGCCGACTCCAACTTGATCACGGCATGGCCGGGCGTGTGCCCGGGCGCGGCCTCCAGCCGCAGGTTGCTGTCGATCAGGTACGTGTCCTCCCACAGCTGGACCTGCCCGTTGGCGTGCACAGGAACGATGCTGTCGTCGTACGCGTTCTCGTTGACACTGCCGGCGATGGCGGGATTGTTCGCGGGGTTCCAGTGCTGGAAGTCGACAGCGGGCATCAGGTAGGTGGCGTTCGGGAACGTCGGGAGCCACTGGCCGTCGACGAGCCGGGTGTTCCAGCCGACGTGGTCGACGTGCAGGTGGGTGTTGATCACGAGGTCGACATCCTCGGGCTTGATCCCCACCTCGGCCAGCCGGTCCAGGTAGTTCACCTGCTGCTGGTGCCAGGGTTCGACCGCGGGCCGGTTCTTGTCGTTGCCGACTCCGGTGTCCACAAGAATGGTGCGGCCCTCGCTGCGCAGCAGCCAACTCTGCATGGCGACGTGCACCATGTCGTCGTCCGCGCCAAGGTGGTCCGGAGTCAGCAGGTCGCGGTCCGTACGCCAGGCGTCAGCTGGGATGGTGGGGAAGAAGGCACCGGTCGGCATGATCGGGCCGTGCGTCTCCTCGACGCGGGTGACGCTCACGTCACCGAGCTGGATCTCGTGCATGGGTTCCTCCACAGGGTGACGGATCAGCGGAGCGGCAGGGTGGCCAGCGCGAGGTTGGGGTCGATGCCGGTGGTGTACGCGGCACTGAGCACGTAGACGGTGCGGCCGCGCACGGCCACCGAGGTCGGATTCTGCAACCCGTGGACGGCGTTCATCAGCGTTCGCGAACGGCCGGCCGCGTCGATGCTCACCACCGTGTTCGGTCCGTTCAGCGCGGCGATGACCTGGTGGTCACCGGCACCGGCGAAGGCGAAGTCGTCGATGCCGACCAGGCCGGTCGCCGCCACCCGGACCGGCCCGGGTCGGCCGTGCCGCAACGGAATGCGCAGCAGCGTGCCCTGGTCGAGGTTGGTCGCCCAGACCGCGCCGGCGCGGACCTTGATGCCGTTGGCACCGAGGAAGCCCGCCGCGGCGAGCTCGGGTGCCGAGGACCAGACCTCGGCGCGACCGCCCTCCAGAGCGACCGTCGAGATCGTGCCGAGCGCGGAGTCCGCGAGGTAGAACCTCCTCGTCTCCGCGTCGAACGCCAGGCCGTTGGGGAGCCCGTCGGCTGGCAGGGCCGCGATGCGGTGCGGGGACCGGCCGGGGCGTAGCCGGTACAGCCCCGTGGTGGCGGCATCGCCGCTCGCGTAGAGGAAGTAGAGCGTGCCGTCAGCCATCCGGACGATGCCCGTGGTCAGCGCGAACGCGAGCACCGGGGTGTTGACGCCACCGTCGGCCGGGGCCGGCAGCGTCGCCAGGATCCGCGTCCCGCCGGACGGGCTGACCGCGGCGACCTGCCGGGCGGCCGCGAAGGTGACGTAGGCGGTGCCGTCCGGGCCGAGCGCGACGTTCTCCGGCAACTGCCCCTTCGCCAGGTCGAAGTGGACAGCGATCCGCGACGGCACCGGTGCGGCCGACACCCGGGGCGGCCCGACGGTGAGGGCCAGCGCGGTAGCAGCCGGTGCGGCGCTCGACGGTACGACCGTTGTGACGCCGATCCCCGCTGCTGCGACAGCGACTGCGAGGGTCATCGTTCTCTTGCGCATTTCTGTCCTTACTCAGTGCGTTGTTGGTGGGCGTGAAATGGGCGCGACGGGTCCGGCGCTCCTTGCGGAGCACCTCGTGTCGAGCCGATGGGGACGGCGCTATTCGCGCCTGACGAGCGGCTGCGACGCCACGGCACGGGTAACGGCGCCGTGCACGAGCAACGTCATCGCAGCCTGAGATGCCGAGCCGGGTTCGGTGGTGGCGACGACGACGGTCTGGCCGTCCTCGGTACGCAGGGACTGCTGTGTCACGTTCATCGTGCCGACCAGCGGGTGACGCATCTCGTAGACGGCGTCGCCGCCGGCCTTCACCCGGTGGTCGGCCCACATGGCGGCGAACTCCGAACTCCGCACCGTCAGCTCACCGACCAGCGCGGTCATCAGCGGGTCGTCCGGGTGCTGCCCGGAAGCCATCCGCAGCGTCGCCACCACCGCGCGGGCCTTGGCGGGCCAGTCCACGTACAGGTCGCGGGTGTGGGCGTCCAGGAACACCAGCCGTGCCATGTTCGGGTACTGGTTCGGCCGCTCCGGGATCTCCGGGTCCACGTGGCCGGCGAACAGGGCATGACCGGCGGTGTTCCAGGCCAGCACGTCGGCGCGGCGACCGAGCACCACCACCGGTACGTCACCAAGTGTCGCGACGAGTTGGCGTACCGCCGGGCTCAGCCGCTCCGGGGCCGGGCGACGGACGGCGGGCCGGCGGCGGGTACCGGCCGCCAGCTCGTTCAGATGGCGGCGTTCCGCGTCGTCGAGTCGCAGTGCCCGGGCGAGCGCGTCGAGCACCTCGGGTGAGGCGTTGACGGCCTGCCCCTGCTCCAACCGGGTGTAGTACGAAACGCTCACCCCGGCCAGCAGGGCCAGCTCTTCCCGGCGCAGCCCTCGAACCCGGCGCCGCTCACCGTACGTCGCCACGCCGGTGTCCTCCGGCCGTAGCTGGGAGCGCCGGGCCTGGAGGAAATCGCCGAGCTGTCCTCTCGCGTTCATGACTCGAAGTATTGCGAGCCCCGCCTGTCCCAACCACTCCCTGCCAGGGGTAGGCACCGCGCGGCGAGGCAGCTCGTACGGGTGGGTCAGTGGGTGACGGCGCTGCCGCTGGTGGCGCCGACACGAAGGCCCTGGTCGATGAATTTGATCAACCAGTCGAAGCTCTCGTCGACTGACGCGTCGATCTGGAACCCACCGGCCGCCTCCAGGGTCGCGAACCCGTGCAGGACGCTGCGCAGCGTCCGCATGGCGTGGATCTCCTGGCCGGGTTCCAGCCCGTACCCGCTCAGCATGGCCGCCCAGGAGGCGAGCACCCGCTCGCTGGCCGGGATGAACGGATCGTCGGGGCCGGTCGGGCGGGTGGCGTTGGCGGCCGCGTACCGGCCCGGGTGTTCCCGCACGTAGGTCCGCATGGCCTGCGCGCCGGCGGCGAGGGCATCGCTGCCGGACCGGCCCTGAATGGCGTCGCGGATGGTGTCGCCGGCCTCGGTCATGGCCAGGGTGGCGATCCGGTGCGCCACGTCGGCCTGACTGCTGACGTGCTTGTAGAGCGAGGGGGTCTTGATCCCGAGCCGTTCGGCGAGCAGGCCCATGCTGAGGTTGTCGAAGCCGACCTCGTCGACCAGCGCGGCTGCGGCCTCGGTGACCGCTGCTGGGGTGAGCCGGGCCTTAGGCATTGGGCAGCGTTCGGGCGAGGAAGGGCAGGGCGAGGGCGAGTACCTGGTCGGGCGTCTGGGCGTGCGGGTAGTGGCCCGCGCCCTCGATGACTGCCAGCTCGCCGAGCCCTCGCGGCAGGTCGGCGATGATGCGCTCGCCCTCGGCTCGCGGGTCGACCCAGTCGGGGTCGGCGCTGCCCTGGATCACCAGGACCGGGCAGGTAACGTTGGGCAGTTGCCGACCGGCGTCGGCCGGGCTGGTCTTGGCCATGGCCTGGAGGACCTTCATCCGGCCGGGTTCACTCATCGTGGCCTCGATGCGCGCCAGCTCGCCGTGCCAGTCGGCGGGCTTGGTGGGGTACGCAACATCGAGGTACTTCTTCCAGTTCGCCAGGCTCCCGCGCAGGAGGACCTGCGCCAGTTGGATGAAGCCGGCCCGGAAGCGCTTCACCCGCACGAGCCCACCCAGGTCGAAGGACTGTGCGCGGGTGAAGGGCGCCAGCTCGATGACGCCGGTGATCAGGTCGGGTGCGGTGGCGGCCGCGATGGTCGCGGCACCGCCGCTGATCGACTGACCGATGATCACGGCCGGACCGCCGAGGTGACGCACCACGGCGACGAGATCACCCGCGATGTCGGTGCGGCTGTAGCCGTCCCAGCCGAGGCTGGAGTCGCCGCAGCCACGGATGTCGACGTTGGCGACCCGGTATCCGGCCGAGGCCAGGGCCGGAGCGACGAACCGGTAGGAGTGCCGGCTGTCGCCCATGCCGTGCGCCAGGACGACCAGCGGACCCTGCCCGGTCACCTCGTAGGCGATGGTGTTGCCGGCAATGCCGAGACGTTCGGTCATGACGCCCTCCAAGTGAGCTAATGCGATTAGCTAAAGGCTAACCGCATTAGCCCCGGAGGGCAAGCCCGCCGCCGCTACCCGCCCCCACCCAGGCCGAGCTGGGGGTAGAGGGCGTCGGGGGCAGCGACCGCTCCGGGAGGCCGAGCGACAGTGACGGTCGCACCGAAATCGCTGTAGCGCAGGGAGGCGTTCGGCAATCCGCTCGCCTCCGGCATCAGGAAGCTGACCAGCCGGCCCTCGGTGTCCAGTGATGCCCGGAACGCGTGCCTGCGCGCACTGTCCGGGAAGACGGCACCGGGAGCGGGGCGGAAACTGATCCCGTTGCCGGCGCCAATCCGGGTCGCGTCGATCGTCCCGGTGATCTGAGACCCGTTCGCCCGGGCGGTGACGATCGCGTCGATGAGGCGGCCGGAGCCGCCGAAGTCGTTCCTGCCCGGCGCGAAGCTCAGGGCGAAGTCCGACGGCACCCGGGCCGGGTCCAGGACCATCCATCCGTCGCCGACACCGCGCATGGGTAGACCGATCTTCATGTAGACCTCGTCGTCGATCATCCGGACCTCGATGACCCCACCCGGCGCCGAAACCTTGGCGGTCAAGCGCTTGTGGACGTTGTCGGTGTGCGACAGCGTCGTGATCTGACTGGCGATGTCGACGTCGCTGCGATAACTCGTCTGATTGACGAACGCCGTGCCCCCACGCAGCAGGCCGATCGCCTCGGCCGTCGTGGTGGCATCGGCGCTGGCGGCCGACACCGGGGCGGATTCGGGTTGGGGTTCGTTCTCCGTCGGTGCGCCGACCGAGCAACCCAGCAGGAGCAGGCCCGCAGAAATGCCGGCCAGCGTGGCTCGACGTGTCATGGCCATCACGGTAGGCCGCCTGAGCAAGGTCCGGTGACCCGTATAGTTCCGCGATGGAAACGGACACGGTACGGCAGGCTTACACGTCCGTCGCGGAGCTCTACATCGAGCTGTTCGGCACGAAACAGCAGGTGGACGCCGACGACCTCGCCCTCATCAGACGACACCTGGGCAGCCGGTCCGGCCGGGTGCTCGATCTGGGGTGCGGGCCTGGCCACCTCACCGGCTACCTTCGCGAGCTGGGCGTCGACGCGATGGGGATCGACCTGGTCCCCGAGTTCATCGCCCATGCGCGGGCGACCCACCCGGGCGTCGAGTTCCACCTCGGCTCGATGGAACGCCTCGACATCGCCGAGGACTCCATCGACGGCATCCTGGCCTGGTACTCGTTGATCCATCTTCCGCCGCCGGAGCTCGACGACGTGCTCAGGGAGTTCCGGCGGGTGCTGGTCCCGGCCGGACGCTTCGTCCTGGGCGTCTTCGCCGCCGAGGAGGTCGGCGCCTTCGACCACAAGGTCCTGACCGCCTACCGCTGGCCGCCCGACGAGATCTCCGAGCGTCTCGCCCGAGCCGGTTTCCGGGAGGTCGAACGCGTCCAGCGGCCCGGCACCGACGAGCATCGGCCGCTTGCCGCCATCGCGGCGATCGCGGTGTGAGGACGCCGAGGGCCGGCCTCCCGTAGCGGAAGACCGGCCCTCGCCCAACTGGGCACCCGCATCGACGTGGGCGTCCGGTACGGCGGCAGCGCTCAGGCGCTGAGCTTCCCGGCAATCTTGACGACCCGCTCGGCCATGTGGTCGAGGGCAGCGAACTGCGCGTCGCCCAGCGGGGCGTCGTTGCTGCCGCCGGTGACGTGCGAGACGCCGTACGGGTTGCCGTCGGCGAACTTCAGCGGGTCGGTGTAACCCGGGGCGACGACCAGGCCGCCGAAGTGGTGGACGGTGTTGTAGAGCGCGAGAAGGGTCGACTCCTGGCCGCCGTGCGCGGTCATCGACGCGGTGAAGCCGGCGTACACCTTGTCGGCGAGCAGCCCCTGCGCCCACTGCGGGCCGAGGGTGTCGATGAACTGCTTGAGCTGGCTGGCGACGTTGCCGTAACGGGTGGGCGTGCCGAACAGCACCGCGTCCGCCCAGACGACGTCGTCGGCGGTCGCCTTCGGCTCGTTCTTCGTGGCGTCGAAGTGCTGGCTCCAGGCGGCGTTGGAGGCGATGGCCTCTGCCGGGGCGAGCTCCGGAACCTGACGCAGCCGCACCTCGGCGCCAGCCTTCTCGCCGGCCTCGGCCAGGCGCTTGGCCATGGCGTGGAGAGTGCCGGTGGACGAGTAGTAGATGACGGAGAGCTTGGTCATCGGAGGCATCCTTCCCAAAGTAGTTGCCGCTGATAAATTTGCGGCCGCAACAATCTCGACTGTAGCAGCCGCCTCGCGACACCCCAACGTCCTGACGATGCCCACTCGGGTGACGGAGCACACCACTCGGCAGACGGGCGCGGGCCGCGGCCGTCCAGCCGATGAGGCGGGACGGTTCGGGCCCCTACGATGAGGCGATGGACCCCGCTGGGGCGCCACCGGCGGCGCGGTACCACCTGCTCGGGCCGGTCGAGGTGCGGTCGGCCGACGGGGAACGGCTGGCCCTCGGCACGCCGATGCAGGTGCGCCTCCTGGCCGTCCTGATGTCGCAGCCGGGCACCGGGTGGTCCATCGACCAACTCGTCGACGAGCTGTGGCAGGGGCGCCCACCGAAGACGGCAGCCGGCAACGTGAAGACCTATGTCTGGGCGTTGCGCCGGGCGTTGCGGTCCCCGGGCTCCCCCGACGCCGCCATCCTCGCCGGGCCCACCGGCTACCGCCTCGCCCTCGACGGGCTGACGATGGACAGTGTGGCCTTCGACGACCTGGCCCAGCGCGGATATTCCGCGCTGCGGCACTGTCACTGGTCAGCCGCCCAGGAGTCGTTCGAGGCCGCGTTGGCACTCTGGCGTGGGGAGCCGTTCGCGGGCCTTCCCGGCTGGGGGGTGCTGCTCTCCGTCCGAGCGCGGCTCCAGGAGCAGCGGTCGAGCCTGGTGGAAGAGGTGGTGGACCTGCAGCTGCGCGCCGGACGGCACCAGGAGCTGATCGAACCGCTGCGGAGCCAGGTCGACGCCGATCCGCTGCGCGAGCGCCCCTGGGGGCAACTGATGGTGGCCCTGGCGCGGGCGGGCCGACGCGCCGACGCGCTGGCCACCTACCGGCAGCTACGCCAACTCCTCGCCGACGAGGTGGGAGTCGAGCCCGGTCCCGATCTCCAACTCCTGCACACCCGCGTCCTGCGGGCCGAGCGGGAGCTGTTGACATCCGAGGCGCGGTCACCGGAACGATGCCCCCCGCGGGTCGTCCCCCGGCAGCTGCCGGCCCCGCCGACCCTGTTCACTGGCCGGGCCAGGGAGCTGGCCCGGCTCACCACGCTGCTGCTCGGCGACCCCGGCTCGGCCGGCACCGTCGTCATCACCGGTACGGGCGGCGTCGGAAAGAGTTGGCTGGCGCTGCGCTGGGCGCACGACAACCTGCACCACTTCCCCGACGGGCAGCTCCACGTCGACCTGGACGGATTCGGCACCGCGACGCAGGCGGCGTCACCCTCGGCCGTCGTCGTCCGATCGCTCCTGCCCGCCCTGGGTGTGAAGCCTCTGGAGATCCCCGCCGAGTCGGCGGCCCAGTTCGCCCTGTACCGCAGCCTGACCGCGGACCGGCGGCTGCTCGTGCTGCTCGACAACGCCCGCGACGCGGAGCAGGTGCGACCGCTGCTTCCGGGGTCGACAGGCTGCGGTGTGCTCGTGACGAGTCGCCACACCCTGCCCGGCCTGGTCGCCGCCGAGGGCGCCCATCCCCTCGCGCTGGACCTGCCCGGCGACGGCGAAGCGCGCCAGCTGCTCGTACGCCGGCTGGGTGCGCAGCGAGCCGCCTCCCAGCCGGCAGCTGTGGACGAGCTGATCAGCCGTACCGCGCGGTTGCCCCTGGCCCTGGCCATCGTGGCCGCGCGAGCCGCCGCCCGGCCCACGTTCTCGCTCCAGGCCATCGCCGACGATCTGGCGGCGACTCGGGGCGGGCTCGCCGCCCTGGCCACCGACGATGCCGCCACCGACGTGCGAACGGTGCTGTCCTGGTCGTACCGACTGCTCAGCGCGGACGCGGCCCGACTGTTCCGGCAGATCAGCCTGCACCCCGCCGCCGACGTCGGCGCGGCGGCGGCAGCCAGCCTCGCCGGGGCGCCGCCGCACCTGATCCGGCCGGCGCTGGACGAGTTGACCCGGGCGAACCTGCTGGCCGAGGAGTCCCCCAACCGGTTCCGTTGTCACGATCTCCTCCGGGCGTACGGGGAGGAACTGACGTACGCGCTCGACTGCCCGGCCGACCACAGGGCCGTCCGGAGGCGCGTGCTCGACCACTACCTACGCGTCGCCCGTGACGCGGCGAGGCTGGTCGACACCGGTTGGCAGCCGCTCGATCCGCCGCCCCTGCCCGCCGACACGTCACCGCCGGAGTTTGCCGACCACCGGGCCGCGCTGGCCTGGTTCACCATCGAACAGCGGGTGCTGCTGGCTGCCGTCGACGACGCGGTCGCGCACCGTTTCGACGCCCACGCCGGGCACCTCGCCCAGGCCCTCACTCCCCTGCTCAGCAGGCTGTCACAGTGGCACGACCTGGCCGCCGTACAGGCCAATGCGATCACTGTCGCGCAGCGCCTCGGTGATCCGCGGGCCGAGGCGCTGGCACACCGGGACCTGGCGCTGGCACACATCCAGTACCGCCGGTTCGGTGCGGCCCACCATCACCTTCAACGCGCGATGGCACGGTACGACCAGGCCGGCGACCGCCCGGGGCAGGCCAGCGCACACCTGCATCTCGCCTGGCTCTCCGACATCGAGGGCGACGCCCGGGCGGCACTGCCGCATGCCAGGCAGGCGCTGGCGTTGGCCAGCAGCATCGACGACCGGCTCGGCGAGGCTGCTGCGCTCAACGCGCTCGGCTGGAGCCACGCGCGGCTGGACGAGCACGACCGCGCCATCTCCTACTGCGAGCAGGCGCTCGCGCTCTACGAGAAGGCCGAGGACCGGCTCGGCGCGGCCCACACCTGGGACAGCCTCGGCTTCGCCTATCAGGGCCTCGGGAAACATCCGACCGCGGCGGACTGCTACCGGCGCGCTCTGGCGCTCTATTCCGACGTCCAGGACCCGTGCGGAAGGGCAGACACACTCGTCCGCCTCGGCGACACCCACCAGGCGGTGGGCGACCACGACACCTCGGTCGACCTGTGGCGACAGGCGTTGGCGATCCTCGACCGGGTCGGTCATCCGCAGGCCACGGCGCTGTCCGAGCGGCTTGAGGCGTACCGGTGAATGCCTTTCGCCGACCGTCCCCGGACCGGCATGGATCAGACGTGGACCGGGCGTCGGCAGGCTGGGCGAATGTTGACCACGAAGAGCACCACCTTCCGGCATCCCCGCGGGGGCGCCCGGCGACGCCGACGGCTCCTCGGTAGCCTCTCGGCCGTCGTCGCGGTCCTGGTCGCCCTCTCGCTCAACGCTCCACCGTCGCTCGCTGGCACCACCACGTCGGCGGGCGGCGGCACCGGGCCGGTCGCCGCGAACACCGCCAGCGGTGGGAACGGTCGAATCGACTGGCAGGCGTGCCCGGAACAGCCCGACGATCCGGGTACGCGGTGCGGCACCCTGCGCCTGCCGGTCGACTGGGCCCGTCCGGGCGGGGAGACCTTCCAACTGGCCCTGGCCCGGCGTCCCGCCACCGACCCGGCGGCCCGCATCGGTGTCCTGGTCTTCAACCCCGGCGGTCCCGGCCTGTCCGGGGTGGACGTGGCGCTGACGGCCGCCAGCCAGCTCGGGCCGGACGTGCTGCGCCGCTTCGACATCGTCGGCTTCGATCCGCGGGGCACGGTCCGCAGCGAACCGGTGCGTTGCTCGTCGGCGCTGCTGGGCCGGCACCCCTCCCTGACGCCCGCCAACGCTGCGGAGTTCGAGCGGCTCCGTACCTACAACAGCCAGTTGCGCGACGACTGCCGCGCCCACAGTGGCCCGCTGTTCGACCACCTCGACAGTGTGAGCGTCGCGCGTGACACGGACGCCATCCGGGCCGCACTCGGCGAGCGGCAGCTCAGCTTCTACCAGTGGTCCTACGGCACACTGATCGGGCAGTCCTACGCGGAGCTGTTTCCTGACCGCGTCCGCGCACTGGTCATGGACAGCGTGATGGACCACAGCCAGGGGGTCAGGGAATACTTCCGCAGCGGGGCGGCCAGCAACGAGGCGCTGTTCCACGAGTTCGTGACCTGGTGCCAGCGGAGCCCCGGCTGCGCGCTGCACGGACGCGATGTGCCGGCGCTCTACGACCGACTGGTGCGCCGCGCCGATGCCGGCACGCTTGTCGACGCGGCCACCGGCACCACGCTGACCTGGTTCGAGCTCGGGTTCGCGACATTCGTCAACTTCTTCGACGCGACCTGGGCCGATCTCGCAAACATGCTGCTCGCCCTGGAGCGGGGCGAGCCCGCCTCACTCGCGTCCCCGATGGTGCCGGTCGACGGCGACACGGACCTGACCGAGTACGCGCTACCGGCGTTCTGCCAGGACTGGTCGCTGCCGATCGACGGGTTCGCCGACTGGAACCGGTATCTCGAACTGTCCCGCGCCGCGGCACCGCACCTGCGGGCCTCCCCGTTGGCCGTCCGCTTCGGCGCGATCTGCCTGGGGTGGACGGCGACCAACCCACAACATCAGCTGCGGGTACGGACGAGCGCGCCGCTGCTGGTGCTCAACGGGCGGTACGACCCGGCCACCCCGTACGACGGGGCCCAGCGGGTGGTGCGCCAGCTCGGCGGCCGGGGCCACCTCGTCACCTACGAGGGGTCGGGCCACGCCAGCTACCCACGGACCGAGTGCACCCGTCGTCAGGTGGAGCGGTACCTCATCACCAGAACCACGCCACCGGTCGGCGCGAGCTGTCCGGCCGCCCCGGTCTGACGGGGCGAGGTCGTCACTGTGACGCCCCAGCTCTCGGCAGGTAGCGCGACCGGTCCGACGTGGTGTCGGTCAGGTCTCCTACCCCGATGGCTGGGGCGTCACCGCAGCCACTCGCGGTCAGGAGCCGTCGGGAGGATCGGCGGGTTGCTGTCCCGGCCAGAACGGCCACTCCTCGAATGAGCGGCACCGTCCGTCGTCGGCGAACCGCATGACCCACAGGTCGCGGTACTCCTGGTCGACCGGGTCGCCGTAGCGGACCTCCTGGCGCGACACGGCGGTGTCGCCGTCGACCGCGACGATCTCCGTGGTCAGCTGGAACACCTCGTCGGGGCCCTTGCGCTGCTTCTCCCACATCCGGGCGATGGCCGGCAGGCCGACGACGGGCGTCCAGTACGGCCCCTGCTGGTAGCTCGCGTCCTCGGTGAAGAGCGTGACCAGCGCGTCAGTGCCCGGGGTCCGCCAGAGCCGCTCGTAGGTGGCAAGCCACTCCTCGACGTGCGTCCTGTCCATGCCCCTCACCTTGCCATCCGGGGGCCGCCCAGCTGCGAAAACCCGCAGGCCGCGGGTAACGCACCCATCGGGGCGCTCGCCAGCCTCGGGCCTCGGACACCCTTGACATCGACGGGTGTAGCCAGCCACACTCCCGATGCTAATTCGATTTAGCTGCCATCGGAGCCCTCAACTCCCACCACCGGACCAGACCGCGACGAGCGACCACCACAAAGGAGTCTTCGCGCATGAGGGAAACGACCGGAAGACGCAGGCTCCGGCTTGCGATCTCGATTCTCGCGTTCACGGCACTCGCTGCGGGGGCCGTCCTCCCCGCGCCGGCTGCCGCCGCCGGCAGGCCCGCGCCCGTGCCGGGTACGACGGTCAAGGCGGACCGCACCTCACCGACCGGTTACACCGTCACATTCGTCTACCGCAATCCCCATGCCACCCAGGTCCGTCTCGCCGGGGACCTGACCCTGCTCGACGTCGGCACCGGCAGCACGCGTTATCAGCCGGAAGAGTGGCAGCCGGGGCGCTACCACGCCGGCGGCACCGAGTTCCTCCGGGACATGACGAGGGACCCGAAGGGAAACTGGTCGGTCTCGCTCCCGCTGCACGCCGGAGGTCTCAGCTACTGGTACCGCGTCTGGGACCCGACCCAGGGCTGGGAGAACAAGCGCATCTGGGATCCCGCCTCGACGAACCCTCGGCCGCCGGGCGAGTCCTCGTTCCGGGTCCGGAACAACGACGTCCTCGATGCCGTGTACGTGCCGTACGCCAAGAAGCAGAACGACCCGGTGCTGAAGGAGCGTGCGGACTACGAGTTGCCGCTGGCCGACCGCGCGAAGCGGGGAACCGTCCGGTACGTCCCGTACACCACGATCCTGGGTGACAGCGGCCACTACCTCGGCGTCTACCTGCCGGCCAACTACGACGCCAACCGCGCGGAGCCGTACAAGGTCGCCTATCTCGCCCACGGTATCTTCGGCGACGAGACCGACTTCATGGTCCCCGCGAACGTCCCGAACATCCTGGACAACATGACGGCCAGGGGCGAGATCGAGCCGACGGTGGTCGTCACCATGGGCAACCACTTCACGGGCACCGGCCTCGGCTTCGCGTCCTACAACCAGACCAACGCGGCCAACAACCTGGTCCAGACGATCCTGCCCCTCATCGAGCGCAGCTACAACGTCTCGACCGAGCGGTCCGGGCGCGCCTACGCAGGGTTCTCGTACGGCGGAATGACCGGCGGCGTCGTCATCAAGAACTACCCGACCACCTTCGCGTTCTACGGACACTTCTCCGGCAACCCGTCCCTCACCACCCAGGACTACGACACCATCGCGAACGCGGTCGGGGACGACGACCTCTCCGTCTTTCTCGGCAACGGTGTCTTCGAGGGCAACCTCAACGCCCAGAACGCCATCGCCGACAACTTCCGGGCCCGGGGGTACTCCGCCGCGACGACCCAGGTCCCCGGCGCGCACGACGGGATGACGGCGGGTCAACTGTTCACGATCTTCGCCCGGGATCACCTGTGGTCGGGGGTCGACTCCGTGTCGGTGACGCCGGCGACGGTGAACCTCACCACGGGCTGGAACTGGACCAGGCAGTTCACCGCGCAGGTGACGACCAACGAGGGTGTGAGCCCGGCGGTGACGTGGTCGGTTCAGGGTGCGACCTCCACCGGCACCACCATCTCTGCGGAGGGTCTGCTCTCGGTCGCCGCCGCGGAGACCGCGTCGTCGCTCACCGTCGTGGCGACGTCGGTGGTCGACCCGACCAGATCACGCTCGGCCCAGGTCACCCTGACGCCTCCGGGCCCCGCGCGAGTCACGGTGAAGACGAAGGCCACGCCCGCCTCGGTCGTCCGTGGTGACACGTTCACGCTGACCGTCGACGTGCGGGCGCAGCATCCGCACCGGAAAGCTGCCACGGCGGTGAACGGCGAGGTCGCCGTCACCTTCGGCGGCACCACCCGGGTGGTGCCGCTCCGCGATGGCGCGGCCGTCGTCACGCTGCCGACCGACGGGCTGCCCTCCGGGTCGTACCCGGTGCACGTCGCCTACTCCGGCGACAGGGTCCACGCCCCGACCGCGGCGGTCCACCAGCAGCTGCGGGTTCGCTGACCAACAGGCATGTGGGCCGGCGACCTCTCGTCGTCGGCCCACCCGTCAGCTGTCCGTCCGGGCCGTCAGCTCACGCCCCGGACCGCTTCGATGATCGTCTCGGCGACCTCACCCGGCCGGGCCACCGCCATCGCGTGCGAGCCGCCGACGACCTCGCGCTGCCCCCGGGGATTGGCCCGCTCGGCCATGAAGCGGTGCACCTCGGCGGGAATGTTCTTGTCAGCGTCCCCGAACACGAACCAGCTGGCCAGCGATCGCCAGGCGGGGTCGCCGGTGAGCGTGTCGCCCAGGGCCTGTTCGGTGATCGGCCGCTGGGTCCGCGCCATCAGCGCGGCCAGCTTGTCCGACGCGTCCGCGCAGAACTGCGCGTGGTACTGGTCCTGACCGATCGCCACCTCGTTCCCACCGGTCGACACCGGGTACTGCACCAGCGTGTCGGCGAGCGTGCTGCCGGGGAACTTCGCGGACAGCGCAAGCGCCGACTCACCGGTGTCCGGGGCGAAGGCGTTCACGTACACGAGGGCGCGCACCGAGGTGTCGCCGGCTGCGGCCTGGGTGATCACCATGCCGCCGTACGAGTGGCCGACGAGGACGACCGGACCACCGATGCTACGGACCACATCCCGCACGTACGCGGCGTCGCCGGCGAGGCTCCGCAGCGGGTTCGCAACGGCCACCAAGTCGTACGCGCCGCTCAGCCGCTCGAGCACACCGTTCCAGCTCGCCGACTCGGCGAACGCGCCGTGCACGAGCACGATGGTGGGCTGTGGATCAGGCATGATAGGTGCCCCCTCACTCCGTGAAGCTGTTCACCGCCGGTCGCACTGGTACGCCTGGATACCCGTTACGCGAGTGTGAAACGTCCGGTCCCGATGTGGCAGGAGGCTGCGATGGCTACGACGACGGTGACCGACGTGATGGCCGAGCTGGCCGAGTTGGAGGACCCGAAGGCACGGGAGGTGAACGCCAGACACGGTGACGATCATGGTGTGCACCTCGGCGCGCTTCGGGCGCTCGCGAAGCGGCTGAAGACGCAGCACGATCTCGCGCGCCAGCTCTGGGCGACGGGTGACGCCTCGGCGCGGCTGCTGGCAGTCCTGATCTGCCGTCCCAGGGCGTTCGAGCGGGACGAGTTGGACGCCATGGTGCGCGAGGCGCGCACCCCGAAGGTGCACGACTGGCTCGTGAACTACGTGGTGAAGAAGAGCCCGCACTCCGACGAGCTGCGACTGGCCTGGTTCGCCGACGCGGATCCCGTGGTCGCGAGTGCCGGCTGGGCGTTGACCACCGACCGCGTGACGAAGAATCCCGGGAGTCTCGACCTCCCGGGACTGCTCGATGTGATCGAGACCGAGATGAGGGACGCGCCGGATCGCCTGCAGTGGGCGATGAACCACTGCCTGGCCCAGATCGGCATCGAGCACGCCGAGTACCGCGCCCGGGCGATCGACATCGGCGAACGCCTGGAGGTGCTCAAGGATTACCCCACCTCCCCCGGCTGCACGTCCCCGTTCGCGCCGATCTGGATCGGCGAGATGGTGCGCAGAGCGGGATAAGCCCGCATGGGCGGGGTCGACGCCGTCTCGCGCGCACCCCTATAGTGAGTTCCATTATGGGACTTACTACGTTCTGGCGGTGGTGGGTCGCTGGCACGACCAGCCAACTCGGCTCGGCGGTCGGCGCGGTGGCGCTCCCGCTGACCGCGCTGACAGTGCTCGACGCGTCGGCCTTCGAGATGGGTCTGATCACGGCGGCCAGCTACCTGGCGTACCTGCTGATCAGCCTGCCGGCGGGGGTGATCGTGCAGCGGGTGCCGCTGCGTGGCATGCAGGTCGCCCTGGATCTGGTCCGGGCCCTCGCCATCGCGTCGGTCCCGCTGGCCTGGTGGTTCGACATGCTGACGGTGGCCCAACTGATCGCTGTCGCCCTGGTGGTGAGCTTCGCCAACGTGCTGTTCGACGTGGCGAACCAGACCTTCCTGCCGGAGATCGTGCCGGCCGCGCAGTTGCAGGCCCGCAACAGCCTCACCTCCGGCACGCATGCCGCCACATCGCTGGGCGGACCGTCAGTGGGCGGCCTCGCCGTGCAGGTGCTGGGTGCGGTCCCGACGCTGTTCGTGGACGCCGTCAGCTATCTGCTCTCCGCCGTGCTGCTGCGCACCCTGCCGGCCCGGCGGGTGCAGCGACCGACCGAGCGGCCACCGATGGTCACGATGATCCGCGAGGGCTGGCACTTCGTGCTCCGACACCCGATCATCGGGCCGGCCATGTGGGACGCCACCGCGACGAACTTCGTCAACGGCGCCATGCTCGCCCTGTTCCCGTTCTACCTGGTGCGCGAACTGCACGCATCGCCATTCATGGTCGGGCTGCTGCTCGCCGCGGACGGCCTCGGCACGCTCATCGGCGCCGCACTGACGACCCGCTTCACCGACCGGTTCGGCACCGCCCGCGGCCTGATCATCTCGGCCTTCGTCGGCGTGGTCGGCGCGCTCATCATCCCGCTGGGCACCGGCACCGCCGCGTTCCTGGCCTTCGCCGTCGGGAACCTCATCTTCGCCGGCTCCACTGTGGTGCTCAGCGTGACCACCCGTACCTACCGGATGCTCGCCAGCCCGCCGGAACTGCTGTCCCGGGTGATCGCCACGGTCAAGTTCGTCTCCTGGGGTGCCATCCCGGTCGGCGGTCTCCTCGCCGGCATCCTGGCCGGGCCACTCGGCGCCCGCACCACCCTGCTGATCTTCGGGGCGCTCACCGTGCTGTCCCCGATCATCTACCTGTCGACGCCGATCCGTCGGCTGCGTGACCTGCCGCTCGACCCCGCGCCGACACCCAGCGAGGCCCGGGTCTGACCCGGCCGGGTGCGTTCCCGGCCTCTGTCCACATCGCTCGGTCGGGATATCGACGGAAGGTGTAGCCCGCGATCTGCCGGGGCAAGAACCGCGCATGGAGGGAGCAGCACTGTGCGAGGGGCGACTGCTCGGCCAGCGACACCGGATCGGTGAGCCGGACCGGGCAGGGCTGGCGACCCCGCGGCCGACGGCCTCCGTCTGATGCGGCTGAGGCACAGCCTGCCCCCGGTGGCGCTCGGCGCAGTGGCGCTCGGCGCGGCTCTGGGTGCCGACCCCGCCCATGCCGACACGCCGTCGCCGTCGCGTCTGCCACTGATGGAGGTCACCGCCTCGCCGAAGGCCATCACGGGTTCGGTGGCCGACGTGGTCGAGGCGCAGCCGATCGTCCCCCTGCCCCTGCCGACCGCCGTCGTTCCCCTGCCCCTGCCGCTACCGTCGACGGACCCGCTGCCGCTGCCGTCGGCCGTTCCGCTGCCGACGCCGTCGGCCGCACCCTCCACCGCCCCGCCACGTCGGCCGGCCCGTACGCCATCGTCGTCGCCGCGGGCCACACCGGCACCGTCGGCCTCGGGGGCACGCGTTGCCTCGCGGCCATCGCCGGCGCCGTCGACGCGTGTGCCGGCGACGACGCCCCGGGACGCCGGCCACAGCACGTTCGATGGCCGGACGTCGAAGCGGGCGCGGGCGACGATGACCAGCGCCACCGGGCAACGGCCCAACCCGCCCGCCCGTCCCGCACCGGGGCCGCCGGCGGTCGTGCTGGCCCTCGCGTCGGCACCGACCGGCGCCGGCACCGGCGGCGCTGACCCACCCACGTCGACAGCCGACGCTCCGCCGCCCACCTCGCCGCTGCGCCCAGGGCTCACCGTCACCAGCGTCGACAGGCGCGCTACCAGCCGTCCCGTGGAGCGGGGCCCTCCCCCGCCCCGACAACTCCTGATCACCCACCCACGTCCACGACGTTGATCAGGAGAGGTTCATGGAAATCGCCGTTATCTGGATTCCCGCCCACATCGAGCCGTCGGAGCCCGCCGTCGCGAGGTGTCTCAGCCACCTTCGCCGACACTCCTACCGATTCGCAGGAATCATGCGGGCCCCGTGGGAGACCGTCGAGCAGACGATGATCGACGGGGAGGTGGATGTCGTCGTCATCGCCGACTTCGCCCACCTCCCGCCGGATCGGTCCCCCCGGATCGAGCTGGCCAGCTCCCCCGGCATCGACGCGGACGGGGACCGAACGGTTCCGGACACGCAGTTCGGCTGACACCACGAAGCGCCCCGTCCGCTATGGACGGGGCGCTTCGTCGATCTGGCTTCTCGACGCAGACACAGTGCTGATCAACGCGACGCCGTGGACGACGGCAGAAGCTACTTCGGCGTGACGCCGTCGTACGGGTCCCAGTGCGCCGCGTAGCGCAGCAGCGAGCGGGCCAGGTCCGGGTTCGCCGCCGCCCATCTGGTGTCGAACAGAAACCACTGGTCGAACCCGAAGAAGTCGTCGATGTATCGAGCGACCTGCACGATGTGCGGGTCCAATCGGATCAACGACCCGACGGAAGACTCCGGGGCCATCATCTCCAGTGCCTCCCGGTGGATCTCGTGGTGTGCGGACACGCGGTCAAGGCCGGCGGGCGACGGGTCGTATCCGGGCAGCCGGGCGTAGCGCGCCAGCGCCACGCCAACGTCCTCCTCGTTCGGCGCGATCAGGGCCCGCAGCAACCGGGCGTCGTGCGGCCAGAGCCGGGTGCCGGGCGCGTCGACGGCCCGAAGACGGGCGGCGAAGCCCGACAGAGTGAGGCCGGGGAAGACGAGGGCGCCAGCCAGATCCAGGTTCGTCTCGATACCAGGCGGATCCCAGCACAGACGGACCGAGAAGACGGCCTCCGGCCCGGACGGAGCGATGCGGACGGTACGTACCGGCACGCCATGCTCGAAGACCGCACCGGGCGCGGCGGCGTCGGGGGGCAGCGGCCAGGTGTCGTGGAGCAGGTACGCGAGCCGGTCAGGCGACGCGGCGGCGGCGTCCTCGTCGATGAAGTAGTAGGCCAGATCCACCTCGTCGTCGTCGGTCCGCACACGCAGGGCGTGCTCACCAAGCCGGATGAACGCGCCGTCGTCGTCGCCCTCCACCCAGAGGTGCTCGTTCAGCAGGTCGCGCAGATCGTCAACCGTCTCCGGCGGTGGCAGGTGCCGCTCCTGGGCCTCGTCGAAGATCGAGTCCAGACCGTAGACGATCTCGCCCAGCTCGCTTTCGATCCAGCCTCGCGGGTCGTCGCGGCCCCAGCCCCGACGGAACCAGTCGAGCACTGTCGTGTCGGGCACGGTGACCACCCGCTTGCTGAACGGCGATTCCTCGCGCCACCGGCAGACGAAGTACATGCGGCGCACTCTAGGCGGGCTGACCGACAGCGAATCCGTGCCGACAGCACGGCGATCGTCGCCGGCACGAGCCGCGGCGTCCACCCGGGAACCCGTACCACCAGAATGTCGGGCGGTGGCATCATGCCGCCATCACCGGGACCGACAGGGAGCAGACCATCGGCACCTCCGACACGATCACGCTGTGGCGGCCCACCGGGCAGGCCGAACTCGACCTCGTGGCGGCGGCCGGCTGGCGGGCCTGGCCACCACGCCTGCCCGACCAGCCGATCTTCTACCCCGTGCTCAACCGCTGGTACGCCACGAAGATCGCCCGCGAGTGGAACGTCCCCGCCGAAGGCGTCGGCTACGTGACCCGGTTCGACGTGCGGCGTTCCTACCTGGACCGCTACCAGGTTCAGCAGGCCGGTGGTCGCGATGTGCTGGAGTACTGGATCCCGGCCGAGGAGCTTGACGATTTCAACGCCCACCTCGTCGGCGCGATCATCGCGGAGGCCGAGTACCGGGGCCCCGTCGACGACGAGGAGTTCACCGACGCGGAGGAGGCCCTGGGTCGGGCGCTGCCCGAGGCGTGGCGCACCTACCTCCAGGGCGAGTCGTGCTTCCGGCGAGGTTGGATGACCACCGAGGCCTACGTGTGGCTCAATTCGCCACGCGAGACGCTCGAGGTGCACGAGGCGTGGGACCAGGCCACCGTCACGCACCCCGGTATCGCGATCATCGGCGGTGACGGTTCCAGGGAACAGCTCGTCCTCGATCTGCGCAGTGACCCCGCCCCAGTGCTGCTTGTCGACATCGCCAGCGACGGGTGGGACACCGCCATCCGGCAGGCCGACGATGTCAGTCAGCTCATCGACCGCATCGAGGCGGGCACCTTCGCGTTCGACCTGAAGGACTGACCCGAACCGGGCAACGAGCTACCGCTCACCCTTGCCCGGTCACGACCCCACCGCGAACCCCCTGGGTCAGGCCGCGACGGCCGCCCGGACGTCGTCGTCGGCGGCGCGCAGCCGGGCTGAGGCCTCCTCGGCGGTGCAGTTCGCCAGCAGCAGGACGATGGCCGTCTTGGCGTGCCCGTGCGCCGCAGCGAGCGCCCGCGCCGCCGTGTCGAGGTCGGTGTCGGCGGCCTCGGCGACGATCCGCCGCGCCCGGTCGACGAGCTTCTCGTTGGTGGCGTTCATGTCCACCATCAAATTGCCGTAGACCTTGCCGAGCCGGGCCATCGTGGCGGTCGAGAGCATGTTGCAGACCAGCTTCTCGGCGGTGCCGGCCTTGAGCCGGGTGGAGCCGGTGAGCACCTCGGGGCCGGTGGGCACCTCGATGGCGACGTCGGCGTGCCGGCTGGTCACCGCGTCGGTGTTGCAGGCCACGGAGACGGTAGCCGCGCCAATCGCACGGGCATGGTCCAACCCACCGACCACGTACGGGGTACGGCCGCTGGCGGCGAGCCCGACCACCGTGTCGCGGGCGGTCAGGCCGACCGCGTCGAGGTCGGCGACGGCGCGGGTCGGGTCGTCCTCCGCACCCTCGACGGCGACGCCGAAGGCTCGTGCCCCGCCGGCGAGCAGACCGACGACCCGCTCGGGCGTCGTACCGAAGGTGGGTGGGATCTCGGCGGCGTCGAGCATGCCGATCCGGCCGCTGGTGCCGGCGCCGAGGTAGATCAGCCGTCCGCCCTGACGGAGCGACGCCACGATGACGTCGACGGCGGCGGCGATGTCCGGCACGGCCCGGCGGACGGCGTCGGCGACGGTCCGGTCCTCGTCGTTCATCGCGAGAAGCAACTCGGTGGGAGACATCCGGTCGAGGTCGCTGGTCTTGTCGTTGCGGGTCTCGGTGCCGAGGGTGCTGAGGTCCACGGGGTGCTCGTTCCTCTCGCTGGTGTGCAGTCGCCAGCCGGCGGGGAGAGGTTTCCGGTCGCCCGGCGGCGGCGACGGCTCGCCGTCGAGCGCGTCTTCGCGACCTGCCGCCGCGGCCAGGCTGAGGGCGCAGCCGCGAACAGTCCCCGTATCAGCAGGCTGAAACCACAGCGTAACCAGCCCGGACGGGCGGTGGCAAAAAGTTTCGCGTTAGGGTGGGTCAGCGTCACTTATTGACAATCGCTGGTTGGGAGCGAGCCGTGCGTCAACTCGACCTCGTCGTGATCGTGCTGTACCTCGTGGTGATCGCCTTCGTCGGACTTCGCCTGTCCGGTAAACAGAAGTCCGCCAAGGACTACTTCGTGGGCGAGGGTCGACTGCCCTGGTGGACCGTCTCGTTCTCCGTGGTCGCCACCGAGACCAGCGTCCTGACCGTGATCAGTGTTCCCGGCGGCGCCTACAGCGGTCAGGGCTTCGGCAACGTCGAGCTGGCCCTGGGCTACGTCATCGGTCGGGTCGTCGTGGCCGCGGTGCTCATCCCGCTCTACAAGCGGGGTGGGTTCGTCAGCGCCTACCAGTACCTCGGTGAGCGGTTCGGCCTGAAGCTCCAGGGCCTGGCCTCCGTGACGTTCGTCTTCACCCGGCTCCTCGCCGAGGGCGTACGGCTGTTCGCCTCGGCCATCCCCATCAAGCTCCTTCTCGACGAGTTCGGGCTCAATGTCGGTTATCAGGCCATCATCATCGTGCTCACGCTCATCACGGTGATCTACACCTACCTCGGTGGCATCAAGGCGGTCATCTGGACCGACGCCATCCAGATGGGTCTGTACCTGGGCGGGGCGATCCTGGCCATCGCGGTGCTCAGCCACGCCGTCGGCTTCGACGGCTACTCACAGGCGCTGGACGCCGGCAAGTTCCAGCTCTTCGACACCAACTTCACGCTCGCGCACGTGCTCACCAGCCCGTTCGCCCTGCCGACCGCGATCATCGGTGGCGCGATCTTCGCGATGGCCAGCCACGGGTCGGACCAGCTGATCGTCCAGCGCATCCTGTCCACCCGCACACTGCGGGAGGGGCAGAAGGCGATGATCTCCTCGGGCATCTTCGTGGTGATCCAGTTCGCCGCGTTCTCCCTGGTGGGGGCGCTGCTGTGGTCGTACAACAAGGGTCAGACCTTCAAGGAACTCGGCCTGGCGAGCAGCGACAACCTGTACCCGAGCTTCATCCTGCACGCCCTGCCGGTGGGCATCTCGGGTCTGCTGGTGGCCGGCATCCTCGGCGCCGCGATGGGTTCGCTGTCCTCGGCGTTGAACTCGATGTCGAACTCCACCGTCGCCGACTTCATCCACAGCTTCTTCCGCAAGGTCCCGTCCGACGACGCGATGCTCCGACTCGCCCGGGTGATGACCCTGGTCTGGGCGGTGCTGATGGCGGTCTTCGCCTGTGCGTTCAGCTCCAGCACCGGAAACGTCTACCTGACCGGTTTGACCATCGCCGGCTACACCTACGGGGCGCTGCTCGGGGCCTTCCTGCTCGGCCGCCTCGTCCAGCGGGCCAACCAGGTCGACGCGGTGATCGCCTTCCTCGTCACAGTGGCGGTGATGACCTACATCGTCCGCTATGTCAAGATCGATGTGACGACGGCGGGTACCACCACGGCCACCGCCATCGCCGCCCAGTGGCTGGTCCCGATCGGCGTCCTGATCACCCTGGTCGTCGGCGCGGTGTCCAGCCGGTTCCACCCGGCCCCGGAGACGCCGTACGACCATGGACGTAGCGACGAGGTCGACGACGACGCGGCGGCGACGCCCGTCGGCCGGGCGTGAAGGAGGACGTGATGCGCGTGATCGGCCTGATGTCCGGAACCTCTTACGACGGCATCGAAGCCGCCGCGGCCGAGTTCGAGCTGAGCGGCGACACACTGCGGATGCGACCACTCGGCCGGCTCAGCCACCCGTACTCCGACGAGTTGCGCACGCAGATCGCCGCGGCCCTGCCGCCCGCGGCGACCACCACCGAGGCGATCTGCGTGCTGGACACCGGCATCGGCCAGGCCTTCGCCGAGGCCGGCGTACGGGCCCTCGCCCAGCTGTGCGACGGCCAGGCCGACCTGGTCGTCTCGCACGGGCAGACCATGCACCACTGGGTCGAGGCCGGCACGGTTCGGGGCACTCTCCAGCTGGGCCAGCCGGCCTGGATCGCGGAGGCCACCGGCCTCCCGGTCGTGGCCGACCTGCGCAGCCGCGACGTGGCCGCCGGCGGACAGGGCGCTCCCCTGGTCGCCCTCTTCGACGCGCTGCTGCTGGGTGGCCTGCCCGGCGTCCCGGCCGCCCTGAACCTGGGTGGAATCGCCAACATCACCGTCGTCGCGCCGAACGCGGACCCGCTCGCCTTCGACACCGGGCCGGCCAACGCGCTCCTCGACGTTGGCGCCCGCCACTTCAGCGGGGGCACCGAGGAGTACGACCGGGACGGGCGCGGGGCCGCCGCCGGGCAGGTGAACCCGGACCTGCTGCGCCGGCTGCTCGACGAGCCGTACTACCGGCTGTCCAGCCCGAAGAGCACCGGGAAGGAGCTGTTCCATCTGCCCTACCTGCTCGCCGCCCTCGCCGACGCGCCCACACCGGACCCGCAGGACGTGTTGGCCACACTCACCCGACTGACGGCGGTCACGGTGGCCGACGCCTGCCGCGACCACGGCGTCACCCGGCTCGTCGTCTCCGGCGGCGGCGCACACAACCCGACGCTGATGCGCATGATCGCCGACGAGCTGCCCGGCATCGAGCTGTCCTCCAGTGACGACCTGGGCATCGCGTCGGACGCCAAGGAGGCGCTGGCCTTCGCGCTGCTGGGCTACCTGACCGCGCACGGACTGCCGGGCACACTGCCGTCGGGCACCGGCGCACGGCACGCCTCCGTGCTCGGCAGCATCACCCCCGGCCGGCAGCCGCTGCGGCTGCCAGCCCCGGTCGGAACCGCTCCCGACCGGTTGCTGATCGTCGCCGACTGACCGTCCCTTCCAGGGAGGATCGCCCATGAGCACCGTGGTACCCACACCAACCGCGGCCGGCGCTCGCGCCCGCGCGGTCGCCGAGTTGCTGCGCTCGCGCCTGGATGATCCGAGCCGGGCCAGCGCCGAGCTGCCCCGGAGGCTCGCGGCGGCACACGACGCCTCGCCGTACCTGTTCGAGCCGCAGGCAGTGGTTCGCGCCGCCTCGGCCGCCGAGGTGGGGGCGCTGATGGCCGGCGCCCGGGAGGCCGGCGTGCCGCTGACCCTGCGCGGCGGCGGCACCAGCCTCGCCGGGCAGGCCGGTGGCGCGGGCGTGCTTGTCGACGTCCGCACCGACTGGCGGCACGCCGAGGTCCTCGACGACGGCCGCCGCATCCGCCTCCAGCCGGGCCTGACGATCCGGCAGGCCAACGCCCGGCTGGCCCGCTACCGGCGCCGGCTCGGCCCGGACCCGGCCAGCGAGGCCGCGTGCACGGTCGGCGGCATGGTGGCCAACAATTCCAGCGGGATGACCTGCGGCACCACCGACAACGCGTACCGCACCATGGAGTCGCTGCGCTTCGTGCTCCCGTCCGGCACCGTCGTCGACTCCGGCGCCCGCGACGCCGACGACCGGCTACGGGTCGACGAGCCCGAGCTGCACGCCGGGCTGCTGCGACTGCGCGACCGGGTGCGATCGGCGCCGGGGTCGCGCGCCACCATCGAGCGGCTGTTCGCGATGAAGAACACCATGGGGTACGGGCTGAACTCGCTGCTCGACCACACCAGCCCGGTCGAGATGCTCGCCCACCTGATGATCGGCAGCGAGGGCACGCTCGGCTTCGTGGCCGAGGCCGTCTTCCGTACCGTCGAGATCCACGACCACGCCGCCACCGGCCTGCTGATCCTGCCCGGTCTCACCGACGCCACCGACGCGCTGCCGGCCCTGCTCGCCGCCGGCGCCCGTACCGCCGAACTGCTCGACGCGGCCGCGCTGCGGGTCAGTCAGCGCGACGCGGGTGCGAGCCCGGCCCTGCGCGGGTTGACGGTCGCCGGCCACGCCGCGCTGCTTGTGGAGTTCGCCGAGGACAGCGCGGAGCGGCTGGCCGCGACGCTGGCCGACGCCCGGCCCGTGCTCGACCGACTGCCGGCCGTCACCGGCACCGAGTTGACCCGCGACCCACGCGAGCGGGCCAACCTCTGGCACCTGCGCAAGGGCCTCTACACCGCCGTCGCCGGGGCCCGCCCGCCCGGCACCACGGCCCTGCTGGAGGACGTCGCGGTGCCGATGCCGCGCCTGACCGGCACCTGCGACGGGCTGATCCGCCTGTTCGACAGGCACGGCTACCCGGACGCGGTGATCTTCGGGCACGCCCGCGACGGCAACCTGCACTTCATGCTCACCCAGTCCTTCGACACCCCGGCCGAGATCGACCGCTACGCCCGGTTCACCGACGACATGGTCGACCTCGTGCTGGCCGAGGGGGGAACCCTCAAGGCGGAGCACGGCACCGGCCGGGCCATGGCGCCCTTCGTCCGCCGGCAGTACGGCGACGAGCTGTACGACGTGATGCGCGAACTCAAGCGGTTGTGCGACCCGAGCGGACTGCTCAACCCCGGTGTGCTGCTCAACGACGACCCGACAGTGCACCTGCGGCAGCTCAAGGCCGTCCCGACTGTCGACCCCGAGCTGGACGCCTGCGTCGAGTGCGGCTACTGCGAGCCGGTCTGCCCCACCGCCGACGTCACCACCACGCCCCGGCAGCGCATCGTTCTGCAACGGCAGATCGCCCTCGCCACCGCCGCCGGCGACGAGGAGCGCCGCCGGGAGCTGACCGCCGACTACGAGTACGCCGCGGTGGACAGCTGCGCCGCGGACAGCCTCTGCGTCACCGCCTGCCCGGTCGGCATCGACACCGGTGCGGCGATGAAGCGGCTGCGCGCCGAGCGGCACACCCCGCGCGCCCAGCGCACCGCCCGCACCGCCGCACGGCACTGGCAGGCCGCCGTCGCGGGCGTCCGGGTGGGACTGACCGCCGCGCACGCCGTACCGACGCCGGTGACCCGCGCCGCCACCGGGGTGATCCGTGGGCTCGGCGCCAGCGAACTCGTGCCGCTGTGGAGCGACGACATGCCGCGCGCCGGTGCGCCCCGGCCCAACCCCCGCAGCGCGCCGGACGCCCAGGCGGTGTTCTTCGCGGCCTGCGTCGGCAGCCTCTTCGCACCGGAGGACAGCTCGTCCGGCGGTTCGGCGGCAGCGTTCCTTCGCCTCTGCGAACTGGCGGGGGTGCCGCTCGTCGTACCGACCGGCACGGCCGGTCTGTGCTGCGGAACCCCGTGGCAGTCCAAGGGCTACCCCGCCGGCCACCGCGAGATGGCCGAGCGGACCCTGACCGCGCTCTGGGTGGCCAGCGACGAGGGTCGCCTGCCCGTCGTGTGCGACGCGTCATCCTGCACGCACGGGCTGACGCAGCTGACTGCCGCGCTGGCCGAGGAGGACCAGGCCCGGTACGGCGCGCTGCGCTTCGTCGACAGCGTGACCTTCACCGCCGAGCACCTCCTGCCGGCGCTGCCGCAGCCCCGGCGACTGGGCTCACTGGCCCTGCACCCCACCTGCTCCACAGTGCACCTGGGCGGCATCGACGACCTGCGCGCGGTGGCCGGGGCGGTCGCCGACACCGTCACCGTGCCGGACAGCTGGGGGTGCTGCGCCTTCGCCGGTGACCGGGGGCTACTGCACCCCGAGGTCACGGCCGGCGCCACCGCGGCGCAGGCCGCCGAGATCAACGAGCGCGACCACGACGCATACGCCTCCTGCAACCGCACCTGCGAGATGGGCATGAGCCGGGCCACCGGCCGGGCGTACCGGCATGTGCTCGAGGTGCTCGTCGAGGCGGTCGAGCCGCCGGCGTAGCCAGTGCCGTACCCACGAGCGCGCCGCCCGCCGCAGAGCTGCGGCGGGCGGCGCGGGTGAGTCGGTGAAGTCCGAGACCGATCGTTGCCGCTGTTGTAGTATTGACGTCCTCTGCGCCTTGGAGGGCGGAGATTCCGGTCTGCTACGCCTCTGAAGGGGCAAGCTTCCGGTGGGTTACCGCTTCGCTGCGCGGTGCCGGCACGGGTGCCGGTCTTATCTGCGCTCGACGGTCGTTGAGGTCCGCCCGTCCGGCGGCCCTGATGTTCCTGGCGGCGTTCACGTCCCGGTCGTGGTGACTGCCGCACGGGCAGACCCACGTACGAACATTGAGCGTCATCTTGTCGGTGACGCGGCCGCAGTCCGAGCACATCCGGGTGGACGGGAAGAACCGGTCCACCCGAGCGAAGGTGCGCCCGTACCGGGCTGCCTTGTACTCCAGCATGGCGGTGAACTGCGCCCATCCGGCGTCGTGCACCGACTTCGCCAACCGCGTGCGGCCGAGCCCGGTCACGCACAGGTCCTCGACGTACACCGCTTGGTTGTCGCGGATGATTGCCGTGGACAGCTTGTGCTGCCAGTCTCGCCGGGTGTCGGCCACCCGCGCATGGGCGCGGGCGATCTTCACCACCGTCTTCTTACGCCGGTTGCTGCCCTTGGTCTTGTGGGACAGGTCCTGCTGCAACCGCTTCAGTTTGCGTGCCGCGCGATGCAGGAACTTCGGCGCGGTGACCTTGGTGCCGTCGGACATGACCGCGAAGTGCGTCAGGCCCAGGTCGATACCCACCTCGGACGCGGCCGACGGCAGCGGCTCGTCCGTGCTCTGCACGACAAACGACGCAAAGTACCGACCCGCCGCGTCCCGGATCACCGTCACCGACGTCGGCATGGCGGGCAGCGTCCGCGACCAGCGCACCTGCACGTCGCCGATCTTCGGCAGCCTGAGCCGTCCGTTGTCCAGCACCTTGAACCGGGCGTTGGCCGTGAACCGGATGGCCTGCCGGTTGTCCTTACGCGACCGGAACCGAGGCGCAGCCACCTTGCGGCCCTTACGCCTGCCGGAAACTGAGGTGAAGAAGTTGCGGTACGCGGTGTTCAGGTCCGCGAGGGCCTGCTGCAACACCACCGACGACACCTCACCCAGCCACGCACGCTCCGGGGTGAGCTTGGCCGCCGTGACCCGCCGGGACAGTTCCGCGTCCGTCACATACGCCAGGCCAGCCTCCCGCGCCTGCTGACGTACGCGCAGCCCATCATTGAACACCACCCGCGCACACCCGAACGCCCGCGCCAACGCTTCCTGCTGGCCCGACGTCGGATAGACGCGGTAGTTGAACCGAAGCAACACCACCACAGTCTGCCATTGGTTCACGGCCGATCCGGGAGACATTCCGGGGCACGCTCGGGCCTTGGCGACCCTCCGCGCGGGCTTTCACCACCGCCTGAAGGGCGGCGCACTAGCCTGCATTTCGGTAGCGCGCCCCGGCCCGCCGGGATGGCGGATCCGGCGTCATGGGCAGGGTGTCCGCCCGCAGACGTCGACGACCTTGCCGGTGAGCAGGAAGACGGCCTTCTGTTTCTGGGCCCCGGCCTGGGCGCGGGGGAACTCGTGCGGATCGTCGCCGAACTCCGGCCCGGCCGGGGCGAGGTTGGTCGGCGGTGGCGCGTGGGCCGCGCCGCTGTTCCAGATCACGATCGCCGAGCCGGTGTACGGGTAACGGCGGATCGGCGTGATGCCCCAGTACGGCCGCACGTCCAGTGACCAGCCGGCGGCGAGCGCGGGGGTGTGCAGGCGCGCGCCGATGGTGCGCGCCTGCACCTCCGCCGCAGCGGGCGAGACCTGCTGGTCGCCGAAGGCCACGTGCATCAGCACCTGGTGCGCCGGGGTGCGCGGTAGTGGCTGGCCGGTCATGTGCTGGGCGTACCCGTTGGCCTCGGACCGGTCCCACAACATCTGCAGCAGCGCGAGGATCAACTGTTGGTCGACCTTGTCCGGGTAGTAGCTGTCCAGCACGGTTTGGAACGGTGCGAAGTCCACGCTGCGTTGCAGCAGCGTGGAGTAGTTCATCGCCGGTACGCCGAGCACCGACCGGGTCCAGTCCTGGGCGATGGCGGTGAGCGCGCCTCCGTTGATGCCGCCCTGACTGTTGCCGTCGTAGTGCAGTCCGCCACGGCGGTCGATCAGCGGCCGGGCGGTGGCGTCCCGGAACGCCGGGTGGGCGGCGAAGCCGGCCGGGTGGATCATCGCGCGCCCCAGGAAGAGGAAGTTCAGGAAGCTCTGCTGCAACCGGTCCGCCACGGCGGGAAAGGCGCTGAGGTCGGTGAAGGCGCCGGCCACGTAGGGCACGTCGGCGGCGGCCATGCCGATCCAGCTGGTCGCGCAGAACGTGAAGTTGTGGGTGTTCGACATCGTCTTGACGTTGCCGGCGTTGATCTCGGTCGGTCGGCCGAGCAGGCCGTGGCCGTAGAGCGAGAGGTGCGCCGGCCGCGCGGCCGAGGCGCTGCGCGGAATGTTGCAGACGAAGTCCGCCGCCACCGTCGCCCCGGACGGCGTGGGCAGGGCGTTCAGCGTGGGCGGCGTCCCAGCGCCACCGGCCGGCCCGTAGTGCAGCCGGGAGCCGGGCCCGCCGTCGCCGGTCAGATAGGACGGTACGCCGATGGCGCCGGTCACCTGCCGGGCGATCAGCGGATCCTGCTCCGGCGAATAGTCGGTCACCTGGGTGACGGTGACCGGCGGCGCGGCCCGGCCCAGGCCGGCGAACGCGTCGTCCCGGACCGCCAACATCCGACCGGTCAGCCCGTGCCGGCTGGCCACTGTGAAGTCCCAGGCCAGGTAAAGGCTGCGCCGCTGGACGCCGACCCGGGTCAGCTCGGTGAGGATCCGCCTCAGCTGCGGCGCCCGGGCGTCCCGCTGGTGAACGCCGGCACCGGTCACATACGACGTGAACGCCTTCGGCGCCCGGATCGACGCCCCGTCGCCGTCGCGCAGACCGCGCAGCCCGACCACGTAGCGGGTGCCCTCGGCCAGCGCCACCGCCGGCCGGATGATCAGCAACTGCCGGTCGGGCTGCCCGGTGGCGTGCGCGTCCAGCTCGGCCCAGTACGGCGTGCGCTCCCCCGTCCGGGTGTTGAGCAGAACGATCGGCGCGTTCGGCGCCAGCGAACGGCCGATGTCGGTGACCGGCGCGATCCCGCTCGCCGCGGCGTCGAGGCCGGGTACCCGCACCAGGATCGGCGAGCCCGGACTGAACCCGTCCTGCCGGTTCCACTCCGTCGGGTCGATCGGGGTTCCCTGCACGTTCGCGGGCATCGCGGCGGCGGCGAAGCGCACCCGCTTCCCGGTGGGGCTGCTCCGGTCCGGCACCGTGAAGTAGTCGTTCGGAAACGGCAGCAGGCAGGCGGTCGGGTCGATCGGGTCGCAGGACGGGTGCCCGGCCGGCGCGGGAGTCCGTGGCGGCGCGGCGGGGGCCGCCGTGCCGAGCAGGACGGCGCCCGCCGTCACCAGCACGGACACGGTGAGACGGAGCCCTCTGGAGGTGGTCACACGCATCTCCTTCGACGCTGCACGGCGGATCGACGGGTGGTGTCCTTCCTACGCTTGTGAAAGAAACTCAGCAAGCGTCGATGTGTCCGCCCGCAACCGCTCGTGGGCAGCGCCGCAGCAGCACGCCGCCGGCGATGCAGCAGTCCCATGAGGCAACAGAATCGCGGTCGGTGGCCGGCAGCCAGATCACGCTCTGGCTGCCTGCCACCGACCGCACCAACGACGACTCACGGAAAGGTCAGTCGGTGATCACCGGCCAGGCGTAGGCGAGCAGGGCGCAGGCGGCACCCAGAAGCGCGAGCGAGACACCCCTCGTCGGCAGCGGCAGAGCAGCGAGCACGATGAGGATTACGGCGACAACGTAGAGAAATGCCTGGACCGACATGGTGCTCTCCTCGATCAGGGGTAACGAGCGGCTGACTTCATCCGCCGGGATGCCCCCGGGCGTGATCTCGGAAACCTCCTGCTGATCACAGTTCGGCCCACGTGGCACGTGCGGCTCGCCCGGTGCGGCGCCCACGTCTGGAGTAGAAGCGCTTCGGCACCCACCGGTCGAAAGCCCGCTGCCTGTCCATTGAGCCCCGGGTGCGGTCGAGCAACGCACCCAGGAAACGCGGATTCATCGTAGCCGCCAGGGAGTCGCAGTCGAGGGCGGCCAGCGTATGACGTACCCACTGGGGGTCCTCGTCGGTGAACACCACCGAGTGTCCGGTGAAGGCGATGACTCCGGCGTCGCGGCGGCTTGGCTGCGGCACCACTGTGGTCCCGCCGTCCGGTGGCGGGAAGTGCCCATCCGCCGCCGCGTCCAGGATGTCGGTCAACGTGCGGTTCATTGTCGCCTCTCTTCGGTCCCCGACCGCACGCCGCCGAGGGTGGACGCGGCAATACGCTTCCCGCCCCTTGCCACCGCGCGGACCAAACAGTGCTAGACATCCTCCCGCCTGGAGTACGCGACTGAGTGTCGCGGTGTCTCGGCCCGCGCTTCGTCAGCTCCGTCGGCGCCTACGGCGCGTGGCTGCGGTACCAGATCCGGGGCCGGCCGTCAGCGGCGATGTCGACGTCCGTACGCACCTGGTAGACCTGCTCGATCCGGCTGGTGGTGAGAACCTCGACGGGCGTACCCGCCGCGACCACCCGCCCGCCGTACAGAAGCACCAGCCGGTCGCAGTACTGCGCGGCCAGATTGAGATCGTGCAGGGTCACCACGACGGTGCTGGCCGACTCGGCGAGGAACCGCAGCAACTCCAGCTGATGCCGGATGTCCAGATGGTTGGTCGGCTCGTCGAGCAGCAGCAGATCCGGTTCCTGCACCAACGCGCGGGCCAGGTCTACCCGCTGCCGCTCACCACCGGAGAGGCTGGACCAGCGGCGCTGCTCGAAGCCGGCCAGGCCGGCCTCGGCGAGCGCGCGCCGCGCCAGCTCCAGATCCGCGGCGCCGACCCCGGCGAGGCGTGGCCGGTACGGAGTCCGGCCCAGCAGAACCACCTCCAGCGCGGACATCTCCACGTCGGTGGCCACCTGTTGGGTGACCACCGCGATCCGTCGAGCCAGCGCACGCCGGGGTATCGCGTCCACCGCGACGTCGTCGAGCAGCACCCGCCCGGAATCGGGCCGGGCCAGCCCGGCCAGTAGCCGCAGCAGGCTCGACTTGCCGGAGCCGTTGGGCCCGAGCAGCCCGACCGTGGCACCCGGTTCGGCGGTGAGCGCCACCCCGGCCAGGATCCGTACGCCGGGCACGCCCCACCCGATCCGGTCCGCGTGCAGCCGCGCCGGCGACGCTCCCGCCGGGTACGGGTCACCGCCGGTCGCCCGACCACTGCCGCCCACTCCCCGGTCGGCGGTGCCCGGCGCGATCACGGCGTACCCGTCCGGCGTCGCATGACCAGCGCGAACACCGGCACCCCGAGCAGCGCGGTGAGCACGCCCACCGGTAGCTCCTGTGGCGAGAAGACGGTCCGCGCCACGGTGTCCGCCCAGATCAGGAAGATCGCGCCGATCACCGCGCACGCGGGCAGCAACGTGCGGTGCCGGGAGCCGAACAGGAACCGTACGGCGTGTGGCACGGTCAACCCGACGAAACCGATGGCGCCGCTCGCCGCGACCAGCGCGGCTGCCACCAGAGCGGTGACGGTGAACAGCAGCAGCCGGGTACGCCCGGGAGAGAAGCCGAGCGAGCGGGCGGTATCGGTGCCGAACGCGAACGCGTCCAGCGCCGTCGCACTGGCCCAGCAGACCAGCACGCCGACGCCGACGACCACGGCGCTCAGCGCCACCGACGGCCAGGAGGCCGCCGTCAGCGAACCGAGCAGCCAGAACGTCACACTACGAGTGTCCTGGGTGTGCGCGTCGGAGATCACGATCAGGCTGGTCACCGCGCTGAAGAGCTGCGAGACGGCCACCCCGGCGAGAACGATTCGGGTCGGCTCGCCGGCCCTCCGGCCGGCCAGCAGCAGCACCGCGCCGAACGCGGCCATGCTGCCGACGAACGCGCCGGTGGTCAGGTCGACCGGGCCGGCGCCGATCCGAATGCCGAGTACCAGCACCGCCACCGCTCCGGTGGAGGCGCCGGACGAGACACCGAGCAGGAACGGGTCGGCCAGCGGGTTACGGGTGAGCGCCTGGAGCACCGCCCCGCACACCGCCAGACCGGCACCAACCAACGCGGCCAACAGCACCCGGGGCAACCGGAGATCCCACACGATGCTGTCCGGCAACGCCGGCAGGGGCTGGACCGGAAGGCCCACATGGCTGGCCACCGCGCGCAGAACGCTGCCGACCGGCAGATCGGCCGAACCCACGCTGACCGCCGCCGCGATGGTGACCAGCAGCAGGAGCATGGCCATCGGAAGGACGTACCGCCCGTTTCTCGAGATGCCGGCAGGGGGCGGCGAGTCCCGCCGGCCGCTCGCCGAGACTGGGGACCGTGCGACTCGCGGGTTCATCGGCGGGCGAACACCACGTAGTCGTCCAGGTACTGCCAGACGGTGCCGACCTCGGCGAACCCGGCCGTGCGAAGGGCAGCCAGGTGGAACGCCAGTGAGGCTGGGGCCTGCGGCGGTCGGTCGGCGAACCGCCGTTCCCGCTGCGCAACCAGGCCGGCCAGTTCCGGGTGTCGGGTCGCCTCGGCGTACCAGGCGGAGTAGGTGAGCGCCCCGGCGGCGAATGTCTCGTGCTGCACCTGCGCGTCGTGCCGGCCGGCGATGTCGCGCAGGGTGGACGCCGATTCGTCGTAGCGGAGGTGGTCGGCGTTGAGCAGCACACCACCGGGGGGCAGCAGCCGCGCCGCGGTGGTGTAGACCCGCAGCAGTTCCTCCGGCGCGAGCCAGTGCAGTGCCGTCGAGGTGAGCACGGCGTCGACCCGCCGTCCGGTCAGCGCCTCCTCCCAGCCGTCGGCCACCAGGTCGACGTCGTGGACCTCGACCCGTGCGGTGTACCGGTCCAAGGCACGCCGCGCGATTTCCAGCAGGATCGGGTCGTAGTCGACCGCGACGGCGGTGGCGCGGGGGAACTGCGCCAGCATCCGGTCGCTGATCGCGCCGGGACCGCAGGCCAGATCGAGGATCGTGAGGTCGTTCGGGCAGTGCAGCCGCAGCACGTCGGCCATCGCGTCGAACCGCGGGTCGCGATGGGCCACGTAGGCGGACTGCTGGTCGTTCCAGAGTTCGAGCAGGCGGCGGGCGGCCGACTGGTCCAGTGCGGCGCCCTCGGCGCCGGCCAGCGGGGTCATCGGGCGGTCCCGTGCAGGTGGGCGCCGACCAGTTCCGCCGCCTGGACGCTGCGGATCGACGGGTCCATCGACGAGCCGGGCACTGTGACGAACCGTCCGGCGACCACCGCGTCCAGCTTCGACGTCACCGGGTTGCGGCGCAGGAAGTCGATCTTCGATTGGGCGCTGTCGCCGTCGCCGCCCCGGGTCAGATCGGCCAACACGATCACCTCCGGGTTGCGTTTGGCGATCTCCTCCCAGTTGCCGGCCGGCCACTTCTGGCTGGCATCGGTGAACGTGTTGCGGGCGCCCAGCAGCGAGCTGATCGCGTCCGGTACCCCGCCGTGCCCGGCCACGTACGGGGTGCTCGTTCCGGAGTAGTACCAGAGGAGTGACGGGCCGGCGCTCGGCGCGGCCGTTGGCGCCGTACCTCGGGCGGCGTCCAACCGACTCTGCTGGTCGTGGATCAGCTTGTCGGCCCGCTCCGGGACGCCGAAGACGCTGGCGATGTCGCGGATCTCGTCGAAGATCCCGTCAAAGGTGACCGTCTGGGTCGCGTCCGCCGGCTTCTCGCAGGCGAACTCGGAGAGGTACGCCGGCACGCCGAGCGTGGCCAGGTCAGCGCGCAAGCCAGCGGCGTCCGGGGCGTACGCGGAGGTGTAGGTCGAGTAGACGAAGTCCGGGGTCGCCGCCCGGACCGCCTCTCGTGAGGGGTAGAGCTTGGCCAGCACCGGCACCTCCTCGTACGCCGGGCGCAGCTCGGGCAGCACCGGGTCGGTCTGGTAGCTGGTGCCGACCATCCGATCGGCGAGACCGAGGCTGAGCATGATCTCGGTGGCGTTCTGTTCCAGTGCGATCGCTCGCTGGGGTGGCGCGGAGACGCTGACCGGCAGTCCGCAGTTGGTCAGGTGGATGGGGGTGGCCAGGTGGTCCTGCGCGGGCGGTGCGGAGGCTCCCCGATCGGAGCAGCCAGCCACGGCCAGCACCAGGCACAGGCCCGCCTTAATGAAAACGGTTTTCATGGGCGGGAACATATCAACAGCGCCTGCGCGGCCTGGCAGGCGGGGGTGCGGTGCATCAGCCGACGGCGGACGCCGGCCCGCGTTCCGGCCGGCGCCCGCTCAGACCGACGCCGGCGCAGTCGAGGGTGTGACCCGGAACCTGGGTCACACCCTCGACGCATTCATCCCCACGGCGGGGCACCGCTGACGGCCCCCAACCACGACCTCGACGGGTCAGCAGCCGATCCGGCTGGACCCCAGCGTGACGTCGTCGTACCAGAGGGTGTCGGCTCCGCCGCCATAGCTCTCCCAGCCCAGCTTCAGGTCGGTGAGCTGCGGCCGCCAGGCGCGGTTGTACCACTGGCCGTCGATGTCGTGCGTCGGTGCGCCGTCCGCGGTCAGCCCGGGGATTGCGGTCCCGTCCACCCAGGTACGCAGCTGACCGGCCGCGCCGTCCACCATGAACTCGACGCACGTCCACCGGTTGGTGGGTAGCGGCAGGCTCTGCGCGACCCCGGCCGGGCTCTGCTCGGGTAGGGTCGCGTCGTCGGAAGCGCGGTTCCACTGCAACGCGCCGTTCTGGCCACCCAACCGCAGGTCCTTGTTGCCGTCGGCAGCGTCGGCCATCGCCATCATCGTGGTGTGCTCGGTGGGTTGGGCGGTGGTGTGCCGGACCCAGACCCGGCCGTATCGGACGCTGCCCACGCTGCTGAGGTTCTTCGTGGCCTTGATGAAGACGTGGTTGCAGTATCCGGCGGCACCGTTGATCCGAACCGACCGGCTGCCGCTGTGCGTGGTCGCCGTGTCGATGGTGGCGGTACCGGCGCCGGAGCAGTCCGGGCTCACCACTGTCCAGTCACCGGACGGCGTCGAACCGGTCTGGCCCTCGAAGCCGTCGCAGAGCACCGCGCCGGCACACCCGACCGGCGGCTCGGTGGTCGGCGGAGGCGTGGTGGGCGGAGGGGTCGTGGGCGGAGGGGTGGTGGGCGGAGGCGTCGTCGGCGGCGGGGTGGCGCCGTTGCACGGCACGCCGTTCAGGCTGAACCCGGTCGGCACGCCGCCACTGGAGCCGTACGTGCCCTGCAACCCGAACTCGGTGGAGCCGCCGGCCGGGATGCTGCCGTTGTACGACGCGTTGCGGGCGGTCACCGTCGATCCGGACTGGCTGACCGTGGCGTTCCAGCCGCTGGTGACCCGCTCGTCCCCGGCGTACGTCCAGGTGACGGTCCAACTGGAGACGGCCGCGTCCCCCGGGGAGACCTTGACGGTGGCGGTGAATCCGCCGGGCCACTGGTTGGGCGTGTAGTCGACCCGGCAGCCCTGGGCGGCTGCGGCCGGGCCGGTCAGCACTGCCGCTCCGGTGGTGGTCGTGGCGGCGGCCAGCGCGGCGGCGACCACCAGGGTCGCGGCCGGGCGGGCACGGAAAATCGTCATGAAGGGTCCTTCTGCCATCGAGCTGAGCGGAGGCGGCACGGCGGCGCGTCCTGGACGGACGCGGCGTGACAACGTGCCCTGGATGCGGCGCGGCGGTGCGCCACAGCGGCCGGTCGTGCGTACGACCGAAGTGCCCGGCTCGAGGTGGACCTGTCAGTCGCCGACGGCCCGGTGCCCGGACCCCGGCGGCGCCCACCCTCAATCTATTGATGATTGCCTATTGAATCAATAGTCGCCGGCCGGGTGTGCTTCCCGGCGATCGAGGCCCGGCGTCCCAGGTGCGAGGGAGCCACTCCCCTCTCGGAGGGGATCACTCCTACTCCCACCTCGCCGACTCTGGAGGCATCGCAGGGCCGCGGTGCAGCGGCCGGATGAGGAGGACGACGATGCGCAGAACACTCGGGTGGAGCATGGCCGCAGTGGCCATGCTCGTTGCAGCGGCGACGCCGGCCCGGGCGGCAGAGCACCGACCGGCGCGGGTGACCGGATCGGGGGAGTTCGCCCTACCGTACGGGCAGGACGATGACGTGCAGTCGTTCACCTTCGACGCCCGGTCGGCGCCGTACAGCCGCCCGCTCCCGATTCCGAGAGGGGGGCACGGCAGCCCCGCGGACGCGGCGGGCACGGTGCGAGTCTCACACTGGCTGTCCGCAACCGACATCACCGTACGGTGGGAGGCGTCGGTGGACTGCATGATCACCAGCCCTGGCCATGCGACTCTGACCGGCATCGTCACCCGCGCCGACCAGGGGGCAAGTGACTTCGTCGGCAAGCGTGTCGGTTTCAGCGTGCAGGACGGCGGGCGCCACGGCGACCGGGTCGGCTTCACCTGGTCAGCCAGCTTCGACCAGGACGAGGCGGGCCAATGGGGCCCGGCCCGAATCGGTACGTGCCTCGCGCCGGCCGCGTTCGCCACTGTGACACGTGGCAACTTCACAGTGCGGCACGCCGAACTGACCGCGCCGCCGCAGGACGACTGACCCTGACTGCCTCGGTCAGAGGGAGAATGTTCCGGGTCCGTGTCGATCCGTCGGCCGCTCGTTCGACGTGGGGATGCTGGGGCCGGGAGGCGGCCCCGTCGGATGAGGAGAACGCGATGTCGAAGTACATGTTGATCATGCGGGGCACCGATGAGACGAACGCGGCCATGATGGCCAACCTCGACGAGATGATGGCCACCACCCGCCAGTTCATCGAGGACATGATGAAGGCGGACGTTCTCGTCGCGGCCGAAGGGCTGGACGATCCGCGCCAGGGCGTCGTGGTCGACTTCGGCGGCGAGGCACCGGTGGTCACCGACGGCCCGTACGGCGAGACCAGGGAGTTGTTCGGGGGCTACTTCCTGCTCGATGTCGCCACGAAGCAGGAGGCGGTCGAGTGGGCCAGGCGGGTCCCGGCGGTCCGCGGGTCCAAGATCGAGGTCCGGCGGGTGGCCGAGGCCGACGAGGTCCCGCAGGGCGGCGAGAGCAGCGGCCAGATCTGATGGGTACGGCGGACGTCGAGGCCGTCTGGCGGATCGAGTCGGCGCGGATCGTCGCCGCGCTGACCCGGTTCACAGGTGACTTCGGGCTGGCCGAGGACGCCGCCCAGGAGGCGGTGGCCGAGGCGCTGGTGTCCTGGCCGCGTGCCTCTCCGGCCAACCCGGCCGGGTGGCTGATGGCCACGGCCCGGCGGCGGGCGATCGACGCGATCCGCCGCCGGGTCGCCCTCCAGGAGCGGTACGCCCTGTTGGCGGCCGATCCCACACCCGACCAGGAGATCGACAGTGACCGGATCGACGACGACGTGCTGGCGTTGATGTTCGTCAGCTGCCATCCGGTGCTCTCCCGTGAGGCACGGGTGGCGCTGACCCTGCGGGTGGTCGGCGGCCTGTCCAGCGAGGAGATCGCCCGCGCGTTCCTGGTGCCCGTGCCGACCGTGCAGGCCCGCATCACCCGGGGCAAGAAGACGATCGCGGCGGCCGGAGTGCCCTTTGAGCTGCCACCGGCCGGCGAGCGCCGGGAGCGGCTGGGCGGTGTGCTCAGCGTCCTCTACGTGATCTTCACGGAGGGCTCGACGGCCACGTCGGGCGACCGGCTGCTGCGCCCGGACGTGGCGTACGAGGCGATCCGGCTGGCCCGCACGCTTGCCGCGCTCCAGCCGGACGAGCCGGAGGTGCACGGTCTGCTCGCCCTGTGCGAGCTGACGGCCGCGCGCTTCCCGGCCCGCACCGATCCGGACGGCGCCCCGATCCTCCTCGAGGACCAGGACCGCCGGTTGTGGGACGTCCCGGCGATCCGCCGTGGGCTGGCCGCGCTGGCCAGGGCGTCGCGGCAGTGCCTCGGCCCCTATGGCCTACAGGCCGCGATCGCGGCCACCCACGCGTCGGCGCCCTCGGTCGAGGAGACCGACTGGGCCCGGATCGCCCGGCTCTACGGGGCGCTCGGCCGGGTCGCACCCTCGCCGGTGGTCGACCTCAACCGGGCCGTCGCCGTCGCCATGGCCTCCGGACCGGCGCCGGCTCTGGCCATCGTGGACGAGTTGATCGCCTCCAACCGGCTCCCCGGTTCACACCTCGTGCCGACCGTACGCGGTGAGCTGCTGACCCGCCTCGGCCGGCTTCCGGAAGCCCGCGCCGAGCTGGAGCTGGCCGCCCGCCTCTGCGCCAACCAGCGCGAACGCTCGGTGCTGCTGCGCAAGGCGGCCACGCTGAGCTGACTCCTCCACAACCCCCGGCCGGCACCTGATCGCCGCTCGCCTGCCCGTGGCCGCAGGCTCAGATCTGCGTTCTCGCCTGCTCGATGTGCCGTTTGATGGCGTGCGCACCATGTGTGTGCGCGATGGTGTCCGCCTCGTCGAGGGTGGCGAGCGCGTCCGCTCGACGGTCCTGGGCGGCGGCGATGTAGGCCAGCCCGATCATGTTAGAGGCCACTCCCGGCAGCGCCCCGACCTCCCGGCGCAGCCGGGTCGACTCCTCCAACCGCTCGCGCGCCTCGTCCAGCCGGCCAGCCGCGTGCGCAGCGATGCCCAGGTGGCGTAGCGCCTCGGACCGGGTCGACGTGTCGCCGGTCTCCGCCGCCAGTCGGCAGGACCGCTCCAGGTACGGAACCGCGGTCTCGTCGTCACGCCGGATGAACTGGTGCAGACAACCGATCCAGAACAACGCCTCGGCTTCGCCGCGCGGGTCCCCCAGTGCCCGGTACAGCTCGAGCGCGCGCTCGAACAGAAGCAGTTCGGAGGGATCCTCGGTAGGCGACGAGTCACCGTCGGCGGGGGCGCCCTGAAACCGGGCGTGCAGAATCATCCCCCGCGCCAACGCCGCATCAGCCTCGACGGCGTGCAGGCCCTGCTCGGCGTCGATCAGCCCGCTGGTGTCGCCGCCGAACACCGCCCGTTCATAGATTTCTCGGGCCCGTACGATCCGATCGTCGGTGCTCATCGTCGCCCCCGCTGGCATCGCCACTACCTGCTAGGCCCGGCAGTCTAGTCGGCAGACCGTCTGGCCGGCCCGCCCGAACACCCAGATCAGGAAGCCGGATGATCATCGAGAATGTCGCGTTCCCCGCCGGTCAGCACTGTGAGACCACCACCCTCGGTGCCCTTTTGCGCCACGAGGGCCTGGACCTGTCCGAGCCCATGCTGTTCGGCCTCGGCGAAGGTCTGGGCTTCGTCTACTGGGATGCCAGGAGCATGGACTTTCCGTTCCTCGGTGGCCGTACCAAGCCGACCACGATCACCCGGACCGTGGCCGACCGGCTGGGCCTGACATTGCAGATCCAGGAGACCGCATCACCCGCCAAGGCGTGGCGGAACGTCGCCGCCTCCCTCGCCGCCGGACGCCCGGTCGGCCTGCAACTGGACTCCTACCACCTGGACTACTTCACCACGAAGGTCCACTTCGGGGGCCACTTCGTGGCCATGTACGGCTACGACGACACCCACGCCTACCTGATCGACACGGCTCAGCAGGGCGGCGCGGTGACGACCACACTGACGAGCCTGGCGCAGGCCCGCAACGAACGCGGTCCGATGACCGCCCGCCACCTCTCCTACACCGTCGCCAGCCCGACCGGCCAGCCGGACCTGGGCACCGCCATCCGGGCCAGCATCCGCAGCAACGCCGACACCTTTCTCAACCCGCCCATCGCCAACCTCGGCCACCGGGGCATCGCCAAGGCGGCCCGGCAGGTCACCCGGTGGCTGGACCGCTCCCGCGACCCGTCACGCGACCTGCCGCTCGCCGCGACGCTGATGGAACACGGCGGAACCGGCGGCGCCCTGTTCCGCGCCATGTACCGCGACTTCCTCGCCGAGTGCGCCACGATCGTCGACAACGGCGACCTCCGCCTGGCTCACCAGATGTACGCCGAGATCGCCCCGATGTGGACCGAGGTCTCCCACCACATCGCGCTAGCCGGACAGACCTGCGACCCGGACCATCTCACCCACGCCTCGGCGATCCTCAGCGAACTCGCCGACCGGGAACGCCAGGCGATGCAGATCCTGGCCGGCATCCGCACCGACTGACCGCCTCCAGATCCTCCGCGGCAATGACAGCCGACCGGCGTGCAACCCCCGGGCGGGAGGGCCGCGTCGTACGGCCGTGAGAGTCAGCGCAGAGAACAGACCCGTGATGGTCGCCGGAGAGGACAGAACCCGGTGAGGCGGGCCGACGAGACCGACTTCCACGACTTCGTCGCGCGCCGGATGGATCGCTGGCGACGCAGCGCGTTCCTGCTCTGCCAGGACTGGCACACCGCCGACGACGTCGTGTCGGTGACCGTGGCGAAGCTCTACCGGAACTGGCGCACGGCGGGTCGGGCGGACAACCGGGACGCGTACGCCCAGCGGGTCCTGACCCGCGCCTGGCTCGATGAGCGGCGCCGGCCCTGGAAGCGGCGGGAACAGGCGAGCGCGACGCTGCCGGACGTGGCCGCGGCGGCCCCGGAGACGGTCACCGACCGCGAAGGACTCGCCGCGCTGCTGCGTTCCCTCGGCCCGAAGCAGCGGGCAGTGCTCGTGCTCCGCTTTTACCTGGACTGCTCGGTGGAGGAAACCGCGCAGATCCTCGGCATCTCCACCGGCACCGTCAAGAGTCAGTCGGCCCGCGGGCTGGCGAACCTGCGCGCCGTCGTCACCGGCCACTCCTGAGGAAGAGGCAGCAGATGGGTCACCAGTTGTTCGATGAGTTGATCGGGACGCCTCCGCCTCCCCAGGTGGACGTGGAGGGCATCGTCCGGCGCGAGCGGCGCGCGAGCCGTGCCCGGCTGGCCGGCGGTCCGCTGGCCGCTGTCCTGGCGCTGGCGGTCGGCGTCGGCATCGCCGTACACGATCAGGAGCCGGCTCGGTCGCTGGCCGCGCCCTCCCCCACCGCCGTGGGCACCGGCTTCCGCCTGGTCTTCGACACCGACGAGAGCGCCGAGGCCAGCGCGAAGCGCCTCGGCGCGGAGTTCGATGCCGCGCTGAGTGCGGTGGCGCCCGGGTCGACGTGGTTCTGGATCCCCAACCACGTGGGCGAGGCACGCCAGCCGGACGGGCGGCCGCCCGTGTTCACCCACAACGGCCGGGACGACATGGTCGACGGCGGATCCGGCCTGTCGTATCGGGGCCGGAAGGGTCCGCTGGGAGTGTCGATCTACCCCGACGTCCTCGAACCGGGACCGACCGGCCAGCCCGTCGATCCTTCGGCGCCCGACGGGCCCGCCGGATTCCACTGGCCGTGCGAGCTGCCGGAGGGCGCGGGAGACAACCGCTACCACCGCGTCTGCGTGGCCGGGACGACCCCCGGGGGCCTCCGGATGAAGACCGAGACGCTGACCGGGAAGCGGACCGCGAGCCTGCAGCACATCGTCTCGATCCAACTGCCGGGCAACCGGGCGCTCAGCGCGAGTGTCAGCAACATGGTGGGGGTCGACGAGCGGGCAGTCGCCGCGCAGCCGGAGCCACCGCTCTCCGCCGAGCAGCTCAGGGCCGTCGCGGTACGGGTCGCCGAGCGGATCAGGGCCTGAGGGTCGGGATAATCAGGAGCTATCGATCGCCTGAGCTGGAGGTCTCCATGCGCGTCGTCCGCATTCTGCCCAACCTTCCGGTGGCTGACGTCAGCGCCGCGAAGGGCTTCTACACCGACTTTCTCGGTTTGAGCACCGAGGCGTTCAACCTGGGTTGGGTGGCCCGCTACACCTCGTCCGACCCCGACGTGGCCGTGCAGCTCGTCTCCGGCGACGCCACCGCACCCGAGGATTCGGTGATCAGCGTGCAGGTGGACGACGTGGACGGCGCCTATGCCGAGGCACAGCGGCTCGGCTACGAGATTGTGCACCCGCTGACGACCGAGCCGTGGGGCGTGCGGAGGTTCTTCGTCCGCGCCCCGGACGGCAACGTCATCAACGTGGCTGCTCACCGCTCCTGAAGCGGTGCTGACAATTCCGAGGGATTGACCCTCACCGAAGCCCGATGTTAACTGCACATCAGCGATGTGGATCGATGTTCATCCGGTAGCCGTCAACCCGGCACGGTGGCACCGCTCCGCGTCGTCTCGACATCGCCCTCGTTTCGGCGGACGTGGGCACACCGGGGCACTTCCCGGGGTGCGAGACCTGCATCCGCGACGATCCAGAGGAGATCGTGTCGATGAAGATGAAGATGACGCCGCCGCTACGAATCGCGCTCGCTGTTCTGCTCGCCGGTGGCGTCGTCGCCGTCGGACCGGCTGGACCAGTGACCGCGGCACGCACGGCATCGACTGCGGCCGAGGCCGCACCGCTGGGCAAGGTCCTGGTCTTCTCCAAGACCGCCGGCTTCCGGCACTCCTCCATCCCGAACGGCGTCGCCGCCATCCAGCAACTCGGCGCGGCGAACGGCTTCACCGTCACCGCCACCGAGGACGCGGCGACCTTCACCACTGCCAACCTCGCGCAATACCAGGCGGTGGTCTTCCTCAGCACCACCGGCGACGTGCTCAACTCCGCCCAGCAGGGCGCGTTCGAGGCGTACGTGGCCGCCGGTGGTGGCTTCGTCGGAGTGCACGCCGCCGCCGACACCGAGTACGACTGGCAGTGGTACGGCGGGCTGGTCGGCGCCTACTTCGCCTCGCATCCGGCCACCCAGCAGGCGACAGTGCGAGCCGAGGACCGGGCCAACGCCTCGACCGCGCACCTGCCGTCGACCTGGACCCGCACCGACGAGTGGTACAACTACCGGGCCAACCCCCGCTCGGCGGTCAAGGTGCTGGCCAGCCTCGACGAGTCGTCGTACTCCGGTGGGTCGATGGGCGGCGATCACCCGATCACCTGGTGCCACAGCTACGGCGGCGGACGCTCCTGGTACACCGGCCTCGGCCACACCGCGCAGAGCTACACCGACCCGAACTTCACCCGGATGCTGCTCGGCGGCATCCAGGTGGCGGCCGGGGCGGTGGCGGCCGACTGCCGGCCGGAGCCCGGCTACACCCCGCTGTTCGACGGCACCCAGGCCAGCCTCGGGCAGTGGCGGCAGGCGGGGCCGGGCGGCTTCACGCTGACCGACGGCACCCTCACGTCGAATGGCGGCATGGGGTTGCTCTGGTACCCGGTGCGCACCTTCGCCAACTACTCGCTCAAGGTCGACTGGATGATGCCGGGCGACGACAACGGCGGGGTCTTCATCGGCTTCCCCGATCCGCAGGGCGACCCCTGGGCCCCGGTCGCCGCCGGTCACGAGATCCAGATCGACGCCACCGACGGCGACCCGACGCGCACCACCGGCAGCGTCTACAGCTTCCAGGCACCTGACCAGGCCGCCCGCGCTGCGGCGCTCAAGCCACCCGGCTCCTGGAACACCTACGAGATCGGCGTGCACGGCCAGCGGGTCGAGATCTGGCTCAACGGGGTCAAGGTCAACGACTACGTCAGCAGCCGGGCGATCGCCAACGGCTACATCGGGTTGCAGAACGACGGCGCCGGAATGGACATCAACTACCGCAACGTACGGATCAAGGCCGACGGCCCGAGTGAGCCACCCGCCACCGACCTGGCCCGGGGCCGGCCGGTGACGGCGTCCAGCGTCGAGCCGGGCAGCGTGCACGTGGCGGGCAACGCCGTGGACGGCAACACGACCACCCGCTGGGGCAGCGCGTACGCCGACCCGCAGTGGATCACCGTCGACCTGGGCGCCACGTACGCGATCAACCGGGTGCGGTTGGCCTGGGAGACGGCCCACGCGCGGGCGTACCAGGTGCAGGTCTCGCCGGACAACGTCACCTGGTCACCGGTGCACGCCACGACCACCGGAGACGGCGGCGTCGACGACCTCACGGTCACCGGCACCGGTCGTTACCTGCGGGTGTACGGCACCCAACGCGCCACCCAGTGGGGTTACTCGCTGTGGGACCTGAACGTCTACGGCACCGCCGCCGGCGGCACCCTGCTCTCCCGGGGCCGGCCGGTCACCGCGTCCAGCGTGGAGCCGGGCAGCACACACGTGGCCGGCAACGCCGTGGACGGCAACGCCACGACCCGCTGGGGCAGCGCGTACGCCGACCCGCAGTGGATCGCGGTGGACCTCGGCGCGTCCCGCACCCTCGACCGGGTCCGGCTGACCTGGGAGGCGGCGTACGCGCGGGCGTACCAGATCCAGGTCTCTCCGGACAACGTCACCTGGACGCCGGTGCACACCACGACCACTGGCGACGGCGGTGTGGACGACATCGCCATCTCGGCCACCGGTCGCTACCTGCGCGTCCAGGGCACCCAGCGGGCCCTGCCGGCGTACGGCTACTCGCTGTGGAAGCTGGAGGTCCACGGCAGCTGAGCGTGCGCCGGCTAGCGCAGTTCCGCGATCCTGGCCCGGGTGTCGGCCGGGGCCTCGGGGTGCCCGCGTTCGACGTCGGCCCGGACGTCGGCGACGGTCCTGCCGGCCAACTCTCGCCGCCAGGCCAGGTCGGCACCCCGCATGGCCTGGGCGAACGCGCAGGACTGTCGATAGTCGACACCCGTGTGCTCGCCCGGGCCCTTGCGGAGGATCTGGTCGCACTGGAACAGCTCCTCCGGGCCCTCGATCGCGGCCACGATGTCCAGGAGTGAGATCGCCGCCGGGGTCCGGGCCAGTTGGAAGCCTCCGCGCGGCCCCGAGGTCGAGGTGAGGATCCCGGCCCGGGCCAGGGCCTGGAGCTGCTTGTTCAGGTACGCCGGCGGCAGCTCGTAGAACGCCGCGAGGGTGCTGGTCGGCACCGGGGCGTCCAGCCAGCTCAGATTGAGGCACGTGTGGAGGGCCCATTCGACGCCCTGACTCATCCGCATATTCCTGGACTCTACCTGTCCAGGATTTGTGACGATCACCATGATCGCTGGCGGCGACAGATCCTGGACATCTAATGTCTAGGAATCGACGGACGACGAAGGAGCCGACAATGACTTTGGTACGCGCAGCCCAGGCCGAGGTTCTCGACAGCGACCCGGCCAGCGTGATCACACTGCTCCTCGACCCCGAGCACACCGGCGGCGCCCTGACCAGCAACCGCACAGTGCTCAAGCACGGCACTGACGGTGCGCCCCCGCACCTGCACATCCACTCCGGTGAGCTGTTCTTCGTGCTCGACGGCGCCCTCGAGATGCTCGTCGACGACGAACTGCACACCCTTCACCAGGGAGACGCGCTCTTCGTCCCGCCGAACACCCCGCACGCCTTCGCCCCCGTCGACGGCCGGGACGCCGACTTCCTCGTCGTGATCACCCCCGGAAAGCCCCGGTTCGACTACTACCGACTGCTCGACAAGGTGCACCGGGGCGAAGCCACCTGGCAGGACGTCGGCGAAACCCAGGACCGCTACGACAACCACTACGTGGACAGCCCGTTGTGGGCCGGCCGACGAGGCTGACCGGCGCGACCTGCCCGGGCAGCGGTGACCGCGGACGACAGTTGCCCCGTCGGCGCGGGCGACCGCACCGACGGGGCAACGACTGTCGGACTGGCGCTACCTCTTGGCGATCCTGATCGTCGCGGTGCGGTAGTTGTTGCGCCTGTCGTTCTTCGTCGGGTCGTAGTTCTTCTCGATGTTGCCGGCGCTGTCGACCGAGAACCAGTGGAACGTCGTCGTCTCGGTCACGTGGAACACCTGCCCCGGCTCACGGAACTCCGTCGCCGCGTAGCGGGGTGACTCGAGCGTGGGTCGGCTGCCGTCGGTCGTGTAGTAGATGGTGGCCGGCTCGCTGGTCTCGAAGTGCACGTCGACAGGCCCGGAGTAGCGCCCCGCGCCCGGGACCAGCTGCGATGTCGGGTCCTTCTTGTCCCTGCCCCAGTCCGCCGCGACCCGGAACATCTCCATGATCCCGTTGGCGTACTCCATCGTCTCGGCGTGACCACTGACAAGCTCGGGGTTGCCGTCCCACTCCGGCTGGAACGAACCGCCCTGCCAGTCACCGGTAGCCGGGTTGTAGACGGAGCCGCCGACCTCCCAGCCGAACGCGTAGATCCCGTAGGTGTGGTACAGGTCCTCGCGTACGTTGCCCGCCGAGGAGTAGAGGACGTCGGACGAGCCGCCGACGTTCTCCGGCGTGACGACGGTTTCCCGGTGCGCCTTGACCTGCGACAGGATCCGGGCGGCGGACTGCCAGTAGAACGCCTCGTCACCCAGCGGCGGGCGCGGCGTGGTGATCCGGCCGTCCGCGATGTAGGCGCCGGGCTGCCAGAAGAGCTGACCGCCGTTGGAGTGCACCGACATCATGAACTTGATGTTCTTGTACTTCTCGACCAGCCAGACGATGTTCTTCGCCTCGGGCTCGGACAGCTCCTCCGGGCCCTGGTAGGTGTCGCTGACGCAACTGGTCGACGCACCCGCGTAGCCGTCGTGCCCCGACCCGACCCGGTAGTTCCGGTTCAAGTCCACGCCCCACGAGTTGCGTCGACCCGGATCGGCGTTGGCGTCCGGGCAGTGGTTGGTCAGGTTCCGGCGCTGGGAGGCGAAGTTGTAGAAGCTGTAGTTCGCCCCGTCGGGGTTGTTCGACAGGATGAAGAAGACGTCGGTGTTCTCGACGATCTTCTTCGTCTCCCGGTCGGACCGGTAGTTGTGCACCAGACGTTCGGCGGACTCCAGGCTCGTCGTCGCCGGCACCCACTCGCGGGCGTGGTCCTGCGCCTGGATGAGGACACCAGGCTTCTTACCGTCACGGTGCTTGCCGATCCGCAGGACCGGGATCGTGGCCGGGCCACGCGGCACCTCCCCCGCTGGTGCGCCGACCCGCTTCTGGTCGAGGAAGTCGGTCAGCGCGACCGGCCCGGCCGTCGGTGCGACGATGCCGGTGCCCTCGTTGGTGCGGTACGGGTGCGCACGGTCGATGAGCCCCGCCGAGCGGGTCCGCAGCGCCTCGGCCACCTCGGCGGCCGTGCTCGTCGGCGCACCCGAGGCGTCAGTGGCGAGCAGGACACGGACCGCCGTGCCGGTGACCTCCACCGCCAGCGGGAGATCCGGGTCGGGGCGGTCCACGAAGTCCACAGTGATGTCGTTGCCGCCCTGGTGACCCCACGCCGCCGAGGTGACGACCACCGCCGCCTGCCCGGTGCCGCCGATCTGGGCCTGTGCCTTGCGTTGGTACCCGTTCGTCTGGTTCGGCAGGTAGACGATCTCGGCGATGTCCGGGTACTGGCGGGCGATCTCCTTGGCGCGGCTGTAGAGCTGCTGCGGATGCCGGTAGCCGTCCACGAAGTCCGACTTGTAGGACGGGTTCGCCGTCAGCGGCGGCGGGGCGTCCTCCAACCAGTTGGAGACGACGCCGGTCGTGACGCCACCGGTGGAGCTCGTCACCTGGATCTTGCTGGGGCGCACGTCGAGCTTGAACAGGTTCCGGTGGAACATGTATTGCCCGGAGTCGACGAACCGGCTCATCGTCCGGGCGAAGCCGAACGGCGTGCCCTTCCCCGAGTCGTTCTCCACCTGCATCCCGACGATCGGGTCCGCCTGTTGCCCCTCGGTGGTCCGCGCCTCGACGTAGAGGAAGCCCTGCCCCTTTGTGGTGAACCAGTCCGCGCGGACGACCCGTACCGTCGCCTCGTGGTTCGCCGGCTGGACCGTCCGCGCGCTGGCCACGCCGATGCCGCCGTCGGCCTCGTCGCTCCAGGCGAAGCCGGCGTCGTCGCCGAGCACCTCGACGCCCATCGCCGTGAGTTCGGTGACCTGCTCGGCGCTCACCACCGCCTCGCCCTCGATGCCGTTCGGCACGCGCCGGAGGCCGTGCTCCAGGTCGAAGCCGGCCGCGGCCACCTTGTCCAGCATGTCGGCGCCGGTCAGCCGGATGTGGACGAGGCGTACCGATTCACGATCCTCGGGTTGGGATCGGCTGGCGGCGGCTGACGACTCCGTGGGATCCGCGCCCGCGGGGCCGGTCGTCACGAGGACGCTGCCCACCAGGGTGGACAGTGCGAGAAGCGCGATACGCCGTTGATGACGCCGCATATCCCCTCCTTCTGCTTACGACGGGTGATTGCCGGCGGGCCGGGTCCGGTGAGCGTATGTGCGATCAGCGCCGCAGCGGTTCACGTCGATCGAATTTGAGCATTCCTTGAGGCGACCGCCGCCGATCCCGCTCCGCGCGTCCGTCCCCCGGTCGACCCGTCCCTCGGCGGAGGGAGCCCTTCCCCATCTGTCGGGGAGGAGAGCTGACCCGCAGCCAGCGATCGTTGGTCCATGGCTGTCGTCGAGAAACCGAGCCGTACCAGACCGTGGGCGCTGGCGTGCGTCGTGTTCGTCGCCGCCGCGGTGGCGCAGCGGCTGTACTGGATCGCGGGTGGCCGGTGGGGATACACCGCCTGCGATCGCACCGAACTTGTCGATCCGGCCGGCGGGTGCGGCGCGGACCAGGTCGTGACGGTGCCGTTCTGGTCGGGGTGGGGAGCGCTGGGAGTCGGCGTCGGCCTCGCGGTGGTGCTCGGCTGCACGGTCCGGTTTCCCGGCAAGTGGGCGACCGTCGGTAGCTGGGCTGCGGCCGCGCTGCTCCTGGTGGTCGCGTTCCCGCTGCACCTGGTCTTCGAGGTCCCGGCGGCGCTGGCGGGTCGGCCCTCGGACTGGCGTGACCTCGGAGCCCGGCTCGTACTGGTGGCCGGTGGCGTCCTGTTCGCCGGGCTCGCGAATGCATCCGGGCCCCGGCGCGGACCGGTCGCCGCCGGCTACCGACCAGTGCCACGGTGGACACGCCGCTGGGCGTACGTCGCCGTCGCGCTGCCCGTGGTCGGCTGGGCCGTGCCCCACGCGCTGTGGGTGCTCGGCGTGCCGGTCGGCATCTCCGAGCGGGCACTGAACGACATCGAGCGGGACCTCTCCACGCCGACGGGGGTGGCGATCACGCTCGTTCCGCCGGTCGCCGGCCTGCTCGTTCTCGGGCTGGTACAGCGGTGGGGGCAGCAGTTTCCGCACTGGGTGCCGGGACTCCACGGTCGACAGGTGCCCCGACGGCTGGCGGTGATCCCGGCCGGCGTGGTGGCGCTCACGCTGGTCACCTACGGCGTGCTGAGCATCGCGGTGCTCGTCGGCGAACTACTCGCAGGTGACACCCGCTGGTCCGACGTGTGGGACGGATGGGCCGTCACCGCCACGCTGCTGGTCTTCCTCGGCTGGGGAGTGTCGTTGGTCGTCACCACCACCGGCTACGCCCTCACCACCTCGGCCAAGACCTCCATGACCGACCTTCCAGGATCGGAGCACCCATGAGCACCACCGACACTGCCCGCGTCTCGACCGCCGCCCCGCCACGGTGGGCGGTCTGGGCCGCCTACGCCGTACCCATCTGCGTCCTGCCGTCCGCACTCTGGCGACTGTCGTTGGTGTTCACCGACGAGGCGGTCACACAGTGGTACATGATCTTCCTGTCCGCGCTGTCGATGGGACTGGCCCTGTTGACGCTCGGACTGGTGCACAGGTGGGGACAGCGATTTCCGCACTGGTTACCCCGCGTCGGAGGCCGCCGCGTCCCCACGCGTCCGGTCGTGCGCGTCGCGCTGATCGGCGGCTGGTCGCTCGTCGCCATCTGCGTCTACTTCCTCCTGAACCAGAGGTTCCACCTCGTGCAGAGCACCTGGGTAGGCATCGGCGACGACGAACCGGTGCACCCGGCTCCCGGCTGGGAGGTGCTCCGCTACTACGCCCCGATGCTCGGGTGGGGACCGCTCGTCATCGCCGTGGCGGCCGACTACGGCCGGCGCGCAGCCATAGTTCGAAGAATGGAGAAGCCATGACAATCCGCAGGTTGCTTGTCGCCATGCTCGCCGGGGTCGTGACGGTGGTCGGTGCCCCGGCATCGGCGCGGGCCGACGACCAGGACCCACCCGAGGTGCCGGCCACGCCGGGCGCGTGGATCGCCGGCGTCGGCGGCTTCGTCTACGACGAGCCCGGCTTGGTCGATCATCAGATCCGGTTCGGCGTCCTGGGCTGGGTCGACCGCCACGGGACAGGCCACGGCGTGTTCCGATTCCGGCACGCGTGGCCCGACGGGAGCGTGGCGAGCGAGGGACACGCCGAGGTGACGTGCGTCAGCGTGGTGGGCGACACCGCACTGGTAACCGCTGTCGTCCCGGAAGGCGGCAGCCCAATGGTCAACCACGTCTTCGCGATCAAGATCATTGACGGCGGTCCGGGTCGAGCCGACCAGATCGAAACGCTCCAGGCCGGCGGCGATCCGAACAGACCCGCCAAGCGGTACTGCATCGACACCGCCCCGTACAACCTCGTTCGCTACCCGGTCCGACCCGGCGGCTACGCGTTCGGGTCGTAACGGTTCCGCCAGGATCGCCCCTGCGGGAGCGGGGCGTCCGGTCCTATCCTTGCGCGGCGTCGTACGCCGATCTCACTGTCGCGCAGTGGAACGACCTCGCCGACGGGGCTGCGCGCCGCCTCTCCGAGGAGATCGCCGACCGGCACGGTCTGACCGTGCCGGTCGGCCTTCAGGACACGGTGTACGCGGGGCGGTCGCACCGGGTGGCGTTGTTCGAGCGGGACGGGATGCGGTTCGCGCTGGTGCCCGGCGGCCGACCCACGCTCGGTCACGACGCGGTCCGTTTCCGGCCCACCCCTCACCAGCTGGCAGCTACGCCGACAGCGCCGAGGAGTACGGCCTGAGGGCACAGCTGGACGGCGTGAGCCAGTCGGCACGCCCCGCGAGACCAACCTGTGGGGTTTGACGATCGGGCAAGATCCGTACAGGCACGAGGCAACCATCGAGCGCACTACCGTGTGCGGCGGCAGCACCACCTGCAGCGGCAGCGGCTTCTTCTTGGGGTGGCTTGCCCTCGCGACCGCCTACCGGGACAAGGATTTCGGCCAGTGGCCCGCCTCTGACGACGGGTAACGCCGACGAGATCCTGACCCGACCCGCCGTGGAACTGAGCTGAGCGGCGCGAACCACGGCCGACCGGGGCCCGTACCGTGGTGCGGTGGCTACCACGGCGAGAACACCGATCACGGCCCGTACGGTGCGGATGCTCATGTCGGTGGCGGCACTGCTGTTCCTGGGCCTCGCCCTGCTGATCCGCGCCATTGACGACGGGGCGCTTCGGCAGTACTCCGGCACCGCGCTGTACGCGTCGATGGTCTGGGCAATGGTGCTGTTCCTGTGGCCGCGGGTGGCGCCGGCACCGGCCGGAGTTCTCGCCATCGCCTTCTGCTGGGTGGTCGAACTCGCGCAGCTGACCGGGGTGCCAGCCGACCTGTCGGCGCGGAGCGTGGCCGCGAGGCTGGCGCTGGGTGTGCAGTTCGATCCCGTTGACCTGGCCTGGTATCCGGCCGGCGTGGTTCCCCTGATGGTGCTGCACCACCTGGTACGCGCTCGGCACCGCCGCAACGGTCAGAACGTGGCGATCGGGTTGACCGGGCTGCCGGACGTGCCGGAGAAGCGGACCGGTGCGACCGCCAGCTGAAAGTCCCACTGGCCGAGCTCGGCAGCCGTCGTCGCGCACGCCTCCAGGTCGCAGTTGTCGAGCATCCACAGACCCATCGCGACGAGACTCACGGCGTGGACCGGCATCAACACGTCGTCGTACCCCGACGGTTGAACGTCCTGGGGCGTGTCAGCGCCGATCAGCGCCACGCCCCGTTCGTGCAGCCACGGCAGGCAGGACGCGTGCCAGCCGGCCTGCGTGAAGCCGCTGGCCGCACCGTTCTCGTGCCGGAAACGGCTATAGCCGGTCCGCAGGAGTACCGCGTCGCCGGGTCGAACCTGCACACCCTGGCGACGCTCGGCCTCCACGAGATCGTCGGGATACACGCCCTCCCCCGGCTCCAGCCACGGCACACCGCGGGCCGCCGCGACGTCCAGCAGGACACCACGCGTGACGATCCCGGTCGCGGCCGCCGTGACAGCCGCCCATGCCGAGCCCGTCGCGGCGTCGACAAACGAGTGCGACCGCCCGTTGTACATCGTGCCGTCCCAGTAGATGTGGCACGGCGAGTCGAGGTGGGTGATGGTGTTGCCGTGGTACGAGATGCCGAGCCGCTCGGACGAGAAGCCCCAGCGCCGGTCGGCGTGGAAGGCGGGCGGCATGTTCTCCGCACCCGGCATGTCGGCGGTGCACGGGCACGTCGTCGTCGACCGCTCCATGTCTGCCGGTGCGGCGACCTCCCACGCGCAGGACACACTCCTGCCGTGCCGCACGGCCCGCGCCGCCGCGAGCCGGACATCGTCGGTGATGTGGTTCAGCGTTCCGCGCTCGTCGTCGTCGCCCCACCGCCCCCAGTTCGACAGCGTGTCGAAGTACCCGAGCACGTCGTCCTGGGTCGGCATCGGTCGTCCTGCCGTCATGTCAGCACCGACTCCTCTGGTCACGCGGTTCGAGGCACCGCCGGTCAGGGTAGCCCGCCGCTTGATCGACGGGTGATCGCAGGCAGCGCAGGTCTGTTCTACTCACTGAACTCGGTCACGGAGAGCGCCTCGTTCAGCCGACCGGCGGCGAGGTCGTCGTGGCGGATGACAAAACTGCCGTAGTAGAACTCGTCGCCCAGGGAGAACCGGGCGAGCGACACCCATTCGCTCGTCAGCTGGTGCTGCTCCTTCTCCAGCTGGGAGTACCACCGCGCCACCGGGATGACGCTGAGCATGATGCCATCGAGGTACGACGAGAGGAACACCCTTCGACCCGCAGGAATGTCTCGGCAGGCCGTTAACCCGGCAGGGGACGAGATATCGCTCTGGCGGGGGAGGCTGTGCGCCGTGCGGTGGTGCGATGGTCAGGCCATGACCGGTGGCCGGCAGTGGCGGGAAGGTCGCGGGCGTCGGTGCTGGCAGTTGTGGCCGAGCGGGGCGGGTTGGAGTGACGATGACGAAGCGTGCTGTCCGGGTGGCGCGGATGTTCGACGGCGAACGGCTCGTGGACGGCGGGGTGCTGGTCCTGCTCGACGAGGGGCGCATCGCCGAGGTTCACCTGGGTAACGCCGAGGCGCCGGAAGGCTGGTCGGTGCGCGAGGAGCCGAACGGCACGCTGCTGCCCGGCCTGGTCGACGCGCACGTGCACCTGTGCGCCGACGCCGGGCCCGACGCGCTCGGCCGGCTCGCCGATCGTCCCGAGTCGGACCTCGACGGGGTCGTCGAGGCATCACTGCGTACGCACCTGGCGGCCGGCGTCACGACGGTCCGGGACCTGGGCGACCGGCGTGACGCGGTGCTCCGTTGGCGGGATCGGGGGGTGCGTCACGACCTTCCGACGGTGGTGGGGTCGGGCGCACCGCTCACCAGCGTCGGCGGGCACTGCTGGTCGCTGGGGGGTGAGGCGAGCGGTGTCGACGGGCTCCGCGAGGCCGTACGTCTGCGGGCGGCGGTCGGCGCCGATCTGGTGAAGGTCATGGCCAGCGGCGGGGTGTTCACCCCGGGCACCGACACCACGAGACCGCAGTTCACCGACGAGGAGCTGACCGCCGCGCTGACGCAGGCCCACGATCTGGGCCTGCCGGTGACCGCCCACGCGCACGCGGTCAGCGCGGTCGAGCAGGCGCTGCGCGTCGGTGTGGACGGCATCGAGCACTGCACCTGCGTCACCGCGGCCGGCGCCCGTGTTCCCCCAGAGCTCGCGGATCGACTGGCCGCGTCCGGGGTGGCGGTCTGTGCCACGCTCGGCACCGACCCGGCCGTGGTCACGCCAGCGGAGGTGGTGGAGATGGCGGCGCGGGCCGGGCTCAGCGAGGCCGCGCTGCGGGACGGCGTTGCCACAATGCACCGGGCCGGGGTCCGCCTGGTGGCCGGTTCGGACGCGGGCCTCGGCCCCGCGAAGCCGCACGGGATCCTGCCCGAGACGCTCGTCGAGTACGTGGTCTGCGGCATGTCCGCCACCGCCGCCCTCGCCGCGGCGACTTCGGTCGGCGCCGAGGTGTGTGGCCTGGGGCGACGCAAGGGCCGCGTCCGCCCCGGGTTCGACGCCGACCTGCTGATCGTGGACGGCGATCCGACGAGCGACATCACTCTGCTGCGCCGTCCGCTCGCGGTGTACCTCGCCGGTGACCTCGTGAGATGAGGGTCTCGCCGGGTCAGGACGCGCGGAGCTGCTCGCGGAACCAGGCCCGGTCGGGGTTGACGACAGCCCGATCGCCGAGCACGACGGTGGGCACCGTCTCGTTGCCGTCGGCCACCGCCCGAACGGCGGCGGCAGCGGCCGGGTCGCGCCAGATGTCGACCCAGTGCGCCCGCCGGGCGAGCCGGCCAAGGGAGAACCGGAGCCGCAGGCAGTAGTGACAGCCGGGACGCCAGTAGACGATCGGCCGGCCGTCCACCGCGCTGGCCCGTTGCGCCTCGTAGGCGCCCATCGAGCGGGGAAAGGCCCACGGCGACAGCAGCAGCGCCAACGCCAGGAAGACCAACAACTCGACGCCGCCGACGACGGGCAGACCGGCCGTCAGTTGCGTCACCGCCACCAGCACGCCGAACGCCGCCATCAGGATCGCCGGAACCCACCGTCGAAGCACGTCGAGGACCCTACCTCCAGGTACGCGATGCCCGCTGTTCCGGCCAGGTGAGCGACCGCCAGACCTTGACAGATATCGATGTTAACGCCAACATGAACTCCGCCACCTGGTGGCAACGCCACCGTCACATTCCCAGCCCTTCGCGCCTCTCCCCCGGCCCTGCCCGACGTCGCCGCGCGGCGTCGACCGGCTCGGCTACGGCGTCGCCGCGGTGCTACAGGTGCTGGTCAATGGCCGTTCCCAATCCCGCGGAGGACAGATGCCGCTGCCATCCCCTCGAACCGACCCGAACACCCGCCGAGCCATCCGCCGGGAGCCCGCCGGCCGCAGCGGCTCCCGGTGTCTCCGGTCGGTGCTGGCCGCGGTGCTGGTGGTCCTCGCCGTGTCGGCCGGCCTGCCCGTGGCCGGGCCGGCGCAGGCTGCACCGTCCGTGAACTACACCAACCCGTTGGTGAACCAGCGGGCCGACCCGCACATCTTCCGGCACACCGACGGCTACTACTACCTGACCGCGACGGTGCCGCAGTACGACCGGATCGTGCTGCGCCGGGCCACCACACTGCAGGGTTTGGCGACGGCTGCGGAGACGACGATCTGGAACCGCCACACCAGCGGAGAGATGGGCGCCCACATCTGGGCGCCGGAGATCCATTTCATCAACAACCGCTGGTACGTCTACTTCGCAGCGGGCCGCACCGACGACGTGTGGCGGATCCGGATGTACGTGCTGGAGAACGCCAACGCCAATCCGCTGACCGGTTCGTGGACGGAACGCGGCCGCATCACCACACCCTGGGACACCTTCAGCCTGGACGCCTCGACCTTCGTCGCCAACGGGGTGCGCTATCTGACCTGGGCACAGCAGGAGCCTTCGATCGGAAACAACTCCAACGTCTATCTCGCCCGGATGGGTGCCAACCCGTGGCAGATCACCGGCACGGTGACCCGGCTGGTCGTGCCGACGTACGACTGGGAGACCCGCGGCTACCGGGTGGCCGAGGGCCCGGCGGTGATCCAACGCAACGGCCGGATCTTCCTGACCTACTCGGCCAGCGCCACTGACGCCAACTACTGCCTCGGGATGCTGAGCGCCTCCGCCACCGCGAACCTGCTCGACGCCGCCTCCTGGAGCAAGAGCCCCAGCCCGGTGTTCGCCAGCAACGCGGCCACCAGCCAGTACGGCCCCGGCCACAACTCGTTCACCGTCTCCGAAGACGGGCAAAGCGACATCCTCGTCTACCACGACCGGAACTACCGCGACATCACCGGCGACCCGCTCAACGACCCGAACCGACGCACGCGGCTGCAGAAGGTGTACTGGAACGCCGACGGCACGCCGAACTTCGGCATCCCGGTGCCCGACGGGGCCACACCGGTGCGGCTGCGCTCACATGACCAGGCCAGCAGCTACATCCGGCACTACGACTACCGGGCGCGGATCGAGCCGAACGTGGCCAACCTGGCCGACTCCCAGTTCCGCATCGTCACCGGCCTCGCCGGCGGCGGATCGGTGTCGCTGGAGTCGACAAACTTCCCCGGTTACTACCTACGCCACCGGGGCTACGCGCTGTACGTGGAAAAGAACGACGGCTCGGCGCTCTTCGGCGGCGACGCGAGCTTCCGTCGCCAAGCCGGCCTCGCCGACAGCGCGGGGATCTCCCTGGAGTCGCAGAACTTCCCGGGCCGCCACGTGCGCCACCGTGACGGACTGCTCTACATCGAGGCGGTCGGTTCGAGCGCCGAGCGCGCCTCGGCCACCTTCCACCTGGAGTAGGAGGAGCCATGCCCTTCACCATCACGAGAAGACCGTTCGGCCGCGGGTCGATCCGTCGCGGCCGGCGTACCGCAGTGGTGCTCGCCATGATCACCATGCTGGTCGGCGCGGCCGGTGCCGTTCTCATCAGCGCACCGCCGGCAGCGGCGGCGAGCATCGACACCAACGCCTACTACGTCCTGGTCAACCGGAACAGCGGCAAGGTCCTCGACGTCCGGGACACCTCGACGGCGGACGGCGCGGTGATCCAGCAGTGGTCCCGTAACGACGGCGCGTGGCAACAGTTCCAGTTCGTCTCCTCCGGCAGCGGCTACTACCGCCTCAAGGCCCGGCACAGCGGCAAGGTCGTCGACCTCTGGGAGTGGAACACCGCCGACGGCGCCGAGTACCGCCAGTGGTCCGATGTCAACGGCATTAACCAGCAGTTCCAGGTTCTCGACTCCGACGGCGGCCATGTCCGTCTGATCAACCGCCACTCCGCGAAGGCACTTGAGGTCTGGGAGCGGTCCACTGCCGACGGCGGCCGGATCAGCCAGTACGCCGACCTCAACGGGACCAACCAGCAGTGGCAACTGATCGCGGTCGGAGGTGGCAGCACACCGCCGACCACCGGCTGTGGCAGCGGGTCGACCAACGCCGAGGCGGTACTGAGCGGGAGCACCTGGACGGCCCGCAACGGCTCGTCGACTGTCTACTCGGGTTCGGACATGCTGTCGGCGATGCAGGCGGCGGTCAACTCGCTCTCGGCGGGGCGTACGTCGAAGCAGCGGGTGGTGGTGCGCGGCTCGGGCTCGGTGAGCGCCGGCTCGCGGTTGTCGCTGCCGTCGTACACGGCCCTGGCCGTGTGCGGCACGATCAACGTGACCGGGTCCGGCTCGGGTGACCAGGCACCGGTGTACTCCCGGGGAACCACTGACGTCGAGGTGCAGAACCTCACGCTGACCGGTTCGCCGTTGTACGGGATCTTCATGCGCAACGTGAACAACCTGACCCTCGGGCAGATCGACATGCGGCTCTCGGCCGGTCTGGGCGTCCGCATCGACAACCATGGTGGGGATCGGGCGGTCAAGGTGCGCAACATCCGCATCGACACCGTGTACGTGTCGGGGACCGGCACCCACGGGGTGGAGACGTACGGCGTGGATGGTCTGACGATCGGCACGGTCACGGCGCGCAACACCCGGGACTCCGGCCTGCTGCTCAACGACACGATCAACGCCACGATCGGCACTGTCGACGCGCAGGGCGCCGGGGCGGGCACCGGGTACGCGGCGTTCCGGATGGCCAACCGCAACGGCCGGGTGGGCAACTCGTACCCGACAAACATCCGGGTCGGAACCGTGCTCGCGTCCGGCGGTGGCCGAGGGATCTTCTGCGTGTCCGAGTCCGGTGGCGCGGTGATCGACCGGGTGACGATCTCGAACACGGGGAACAACGCGATCCTGGTGGAGAACTGCTACAACGTGGTCATCGCCGGGGTGTCGGGGACGGTGACGGGCGGTGGTGAGGTGAGGATCGCGGCCCGGACCGAGTTCCCGATCTCCTCCGGCATCCGGTTCCAGAATCTGACAGTCAGCGGCACCAACATCACCCAGAGCCCCTGCGGTGGCGCGAACAACACGATCAGCAACGTCACCCGGGTCAACTCGACACTGACCTGGTGTTGACCCGCGCAGGAGCGGCCGCTCGGGTTCGAGTGGCCGCTCCTGCGCCGGATCGTGGTGCTTCGGCCCGGACCGGTCGCGGGGTTTCGTCGGCCGGCGCTTCCGGGTAGCGGATGGCCCATGAACCGCAACCTCGTCAAGGCTCTGCAGGTCGCGTGGGAGCTGCCGGAGTTCCGCTCTGGAGTGCGACACGTCGTCGATCTTGAGGAGATCGCGGGGCTGCTGGCCACCCTGTCCGTTCCGGACCATGACCACGAGGTGGAGCGCAGCCTGCTGAGCCTGCTGCGGTCCGCCCTGGACACTGTCGAGATCCGGGAGGCGGTGTTGCTGCTGCTGGAGCGCGACGAGGTACGCAGGCCGCTCGTTGCGGCGGCGGTGGAGCCGCTGGCGGACCGGCCGGGTCAGGCTGCCGCCATCGCGTCGGCGGCCGAGGATCCGGCGGTGCGGCGTGAGGTGCGGGCGGTGCTGGCCAGCGCCAAGGTGCGCGAGCTGATCTGGCAGGCGATCGAGAACCAGCTGAGCGACAACCGGTTCGGCCTGATCCGTCGGGCAGCGGTGCTGTTCGTGTGGCACCCGCGTGTCCGGCGCCTCACGTGGGCGGTGCGCCGGCACGGCGTGTTGCGCGAGCTACGCCGCAAGTAGTCCGTGCCGGCCGGCGGCGCGGCACTCTTCGACCTGCCCGGAGGGCAGATCACCGACGACGGCGGGCCATCCACTGCCAGATGTGGGTGCCGTTGAGGCTCGGGTCGTTGCGGGCGACGTAGATCCAGGACCAGTGGCCGGGGAACTGGTAGCCGTTCCAGACGACGTGGTCGTACAGGGTGATCAGGGATCCAGGGATGAGGTCATGGGCGTGGATCGTGTTGGTCTCGGGTGGCACTGTGTCGTCGTCGCGTGAGGTGACCAGCCAGGTCGGGGTCCGAATCTTCGCCAACTCGGCGTCGGTGATCAGCGGCGGGCCCTCCCCGCTGAGCGGCTCGACGACACCGCAGATCGGCACCGACGCGGCGAAAAGGTCGGGATAGGTGGTGGTCATCTCCAGGGACATGTAGCCGCCGTTGCTGCAACCGACCACGTAGATCCGGTCGGGGTCGACCCGCTTGCGGCGGACGAGGTCCTGAATGATCTCGCGGATCAGCGGGGCGAACCGTGGGCCGTCCTCCATCCAGTAGGAGGTGCTCTGCGGAGCGACGACGTACGCGCCGGAGAAGATCCGCTGAGCCTGCGGGGTGGCGAAGCCGAGCGCACCCCGGTTGGCCCGCAGCGTGGTCTCGTTGTCGTAGTAGTCGTCCGGCAGCGAGGCACCCTCGCCGCCACCGTGCAGCCAGACGATCAGCGGCCGCCGGCCGTGCCGGGGCGAGTGGTCGGGCGAGTACAGCCGGTACTTCATACCCGAGCCCGAGACGTGGTAGCTGAAGGCGTCCACCTCGGGGTTCGACAGCCCTGCCTGCACGAAGCGGGTGATGGTGATCGGCGCGCCGCGGCGCCCGACGATGGGGGTGTTCTGCGTGATGGTGTAGACGAGGTCCAGCCGGACGTTGCGGCCCCTGCTCAGGATGTAGCCGAGGGTGCCACCGCCGGGTTGACCCTCGGCGTGGCTCAAGTCCAGCACGATGTTTCCGTGCCGGTCGAGCCGGGCCGCGGTCACCGTGCGGTCCAGGTCGTACTCGCTGAAGATCTGGTCCCCGGGAGCGATCGGGATCGGGCTGGTGGCCCTGGCGTGCACGCTGAACGTGCCGGGGGTCAGCCCGGCCGGGTCGATCGGCCCGAGCCGGCCGGTGTCGAGGGTGACCGAGGTGACCTGCTCACCGCCGTCGAGCGTTCTGGCGTCGAGGGTGAAGCTCACGCTGGTGGGCTGGTGACCGTCGGCGTGGGCGGCGACGCCGGGCAGAGCCAGGCCGATGGCGGCACCGGCCCCACCGGCCAGAACGGTGCGACGAGTGACAGACGACATGCGGGCCCCCGTACCTTGCGATGTAGACCTTCGTCGATGGCATCTCAACGTAACGTGGTGGTGATCCGCTGGCAACCGATGCCGGCACGGGTGATCAGGGCGCCCCACGAGCCACCGGGGAGACGCCCTGATCGATCATGCGCGCAACGCCGTCCCCGACACCGTCAGCTCAGTCGCTCGAACACGGAGAACGGGTAGACCCAGGCGGGGTTGAACATCAGGCCCAGCCGGTGCAGGTACCGCTGACAGGTGCTCGGCTGCGCCGGGTCGGGGCAGAAGGTCACCCACAGCTCGGAGTACCCGTCCTTCTCGGTCGGGCTGTAGGTGACGATCTGGTCGCGCACGACGAACCGCATCGAGGTCAGTCGAGGGTCCTGCACGTCGTTGGGGAAGGAGAGGGACGTGTCCAGGCCGTACAGCACGATCTCGTTGGAGAACAGGCAGACGCTCGCCTGGAAGTACAACTCGTAGATGGTGGTGTAGGTGGCTGTCTCGTAGACCTGCTCGGAGACCTCCTCGCGGTAGCAGGGGGTGCCCGGCGGAAACGCGGGCGGCGTGGGCACCGGGATCGCGTTGGTCGTGATGTCACCGGTGGTGCGGGCCGAACCGCCCGACGACGTCGCCCGCAGGCCGCCGTCGGCGCAGGACGCCTTCGTCTTGCAGATGGCCGCGTCGGGCGCCGCCGACGCGGCCACCGCCGGGACGGTGAGCGTCGCCGCGAGCACGGTCAGGGCCAGGACCAGAGACTTGAGATGTACGGACACATGACCTCCAATGGTTCGATCAGTGCGCTCTGCACCCGAGCAGGATCGCCGACCGGGCCGAGCCTCTGGCCGGGATTCCGTACACCGCCGTACACTGACGGACGTCGATTGCCAACGGGGGGCGGGACACTGGACGCTGCGGGGGTGCGAACGTCCGACGACCTTGCCGGGTTGTTGCGGGCGTTGCGACGCAGGCACGCACGCCAACAGGGTGACGGTGAGCTGACCTATCGCGAGTTGGCCGCCCGCACCGGCTGGTCGCACACCGCGATCGCGGAATACCTCACCGGGAAGACGCTGCCGCCCACCGACCGGCTCGACGCTCTGGTCCGGCTCCTCGGTGCCACGCCGGCCGAGCAGGGCGCGCTGGCCACCGCCCGGGACCGGATCGAGGAGAGCCGCCGTCGCACGCCGCGCCCAACCGACCGGCTGGTGCCCCGGCAGTTGCCCGCCGACGTGGCCAGCCTCGCCGGCCGCGACGACGAGTTGGCCCTTCTCGACAAGCTCGTCGCCGCGCCCACCGCCGTCGTGGTCGCCGCCATCTCGGGCACCGCCGGGGTGGGCAAGACCTCCCTGGCCGTGCACCGGGCGCACCGCGTCGCGGACCAGTTCGACGACGGTCAGCTCTACGTGAACCTGCGCGGCTTCGACCCGCGCGGGCAGGCGCTGACTGCGACGAAGGCGCTCCACGGCTTCCTGGACGCGCTCGGGGTGCCGGCCGCCCGGGTGCCCGCCGACCTCGACGCCCAGGCCGCGCTGTACCGCAGCGCGCTGGCCCGCAAACGGGTCCTCATCGTGCTGGACAACGCCCGCGACGCCGAACAGGTCCGTCCGCTGCTGCCCGGCACACCCACCACCGTGGTGCTGGTGACGAGCCGCAACCAGCTCACCTCTCTGGTCAGCCTCGACAGCGCGCACCCGATCCCGCTCGGCCTGCTCAGCCGCGACGCGGCCGGTCGTCTGCTCACCGGTCGGCTCGGCGCCGAACGGGTGGCCGCCGAGCCGGAGGCCGCCGAGGCGATCATCGCCGCCTGCGCCCGGCTACCGCTGGCGTTGAGCATCGCCGCCGCCAGGGTCCAGCAGTCCGGCTTCCCGCTGGCCACCCTCGCGACCGAGCTGGGGACGGCCGGTCGGCGGTTCGGCGTCCTGGACGCGGGTGACGCGGTCGGCGAGGTACGGGCGGTGTTCTCCTGGTCGTACACCGCCCTCACCCCGCCGGCGGCCGGCCTGTTCCGGCTGCTGGGCCTGCACCCCGGCCCGGACATCACGGTGGCCGCGGCGGCGAGCCTGGCCGGTCTTCCGGCGGACGGCACCCGCCGGTCACTGACCGAGCTGACCCGTGCGAACCTGCTCGCCGAGTACCGGCCCGGCCGGTTCACGGCGCACGACCTGTTGCGGGCGTACGCCGCCGAACTCAGCGACAGCACCGATCCCGAGCCGGACCGCAGGGCCGCCACGACAAGGCTTCTCGACCACTACACCCACACCACCCACGCCGCCGACGCCCTGCTGCGCCCGCACAGCGACCCGGTCGACCACCTCATCACCCCGCCCGCAGCCGGTGTGCGTCCTGAGCGGCCCACCACCCACGCGGAGGCGATGGCCTGGTTGACCGCCGAGCATCCGGTCCTGCTCGCCGCGCTCCGCCAGGCCGCCGGTGCGGGATTCGACGCGCACACCTGGCGGTTGGGTCGGGCCCTCGACACGTTCCTGGACCGGCAGGGGCACTGGCAGGACCGCGTCGAGACCTGCCGCTCGGCCCTGCTCGCCGCCGAGCGTCTCGGCGACCCGGTCGCACAGGCGGTCGCGCACCGATTCCTCGCCGGCGCCCACACCGTGGTCAACCGGTACGCCGACGCGCTGGGCCACCTCGAACGGGCCCTCGACCTGTACGTCCGCGCTGGTGACGCCGAGGGCGAGGCGCGTACGCACCAGAACCTCGCCTCGTTGTGGGACCGGCAGGGCGAGCCACGGAAGGCCCTTGAGCACTCGAAGCGGACCCTCGCGCTGGCCGAGGCCGCCGGCCATCGCCGGGCCCAGGCCGACGCGCTCAACGCGGTCGGCTGGTGCCATGCCCAGCTCGGCGAGCACCTCGCCGCGTTGGCGTACTGCGAGCAGGCCCTCGCACTCCTCCAACAGCTCGACGACCGCGCCGGCGAGCCCGCCACCTGGGACAGCCTCGGCTTCGCGCACCACCACCTCGGCCAGTACGGCCGGGCCGTGGAGCTCTACCAGCGCACGCTTGAGCTGACCCGCGACCTCGGCGACCTCTGGGGTGAGGCGGACACCCTCAGCCGGCTCGGTGACACCCGCCACGCCCTCGGCGACCCCACCTCCGGTCGGGCCGACTGGCAGCGGGCACTGGACATCTTCACGGCTCTCAACCACCCGGACGCCACCGCCGTCCGCGCGAAACTCCAGCTCCCCTGATCGAGACCATCGCCAGTAACCGGCCACCCGGGTCGTACTTTGGGACGATCTGGAGTCGCACCACCGTTCGTACGATGGGTCCCATGCACCCTCGCCTGCACGTGGTGTTGGCCGAGCCGCGTGTCTCACCCGCCCCGTCGCGGACGTGGCGCGACTGGGCGGTGATCGCCGCCCTCGCGCCGGCGATCCTGGTGGAAGGGGTCTTCCGACCCGATCTGCCGTGGCGGGTGGGCTGCGTCGTCGTCGCGCTCGCGCTGCTGCCCACGCTCCTGTGGCGGCGTACCGCACCGCTGGCGATGGTGGTGATCGCTTTCGGCTGCACGACGGTCGCCCCGTTCGTGCTGCCCGGCGATCCCTGCCAGCTGTTCACGGCGAGCTTCCTGGTCCTCCTGGTCTACGCGCTGTTCCGTTGGGGCTCCGGCCGGGATGCGGTGCTCGGTTCGTTCTTCGTGGTGGCCAAGGTGACCACCGCCGGCCTGGTCGGCTCGATCGACGGCGGTGAGCTGGTCGCCGGTTTCGCGGTGATGTTCGCCGCCGCCACGCTGGGTGTCGCGATCCGTTTCCGCGCCGCCGCCCGACTGCGCGAGCTCGATCAGGTGAAGCTGTTGGAGCGGGAACGGCTCGCCCGCGACCTGCACGACACGGTGGCCCACCACGTGTCGGCGATGGCGATCCGCGCCCAGGCCGGCATCGCCGCGTCGGCGAGTCAGCCGGATGCCGCCGTCGAGGCGCTGCACACCATCGAGGCCGAGGCGTCCCGTGCGCTTGCCGAGATGCGCGCGATGGTCCGCGTCCTGCGCCGCAACGAGCCCGCCGACCTGGGTCCCAACCCGCAGATCGCCGACATCGGGCGGCTCGCCGGCCAGTTCCGCACCGGGCCGACCGTCGACGTGGATCTGCGCGGCGACCTCGGCGGCCTTCCGCCCACTGTCGGCTCCGCGCTCTACCGCCTGGCTCAGGAGTCGGTCACCAATGCCCGTCGGCACGCGCGCCACGCCACCCGCATCGAGGTCAGCGTCGCGGCCGACGACACGTCGGTGTGCCTTCGGGTCAGCGACGACGGTGAGGCCGGCGGCGCCCGTCCGACCGGTTCGTCCGGTTTCGGGCTGGTGGGCATGATGGAGCGCGCCGACCTGCTCGGCGGCACCTGCGAGGCCGGCCCCAACCCGGACCGTGGGTGGACGGTCACGGCCGTGCTCCCCCGCGAGGGGGTCGGCGCGTGACGGTTCGCGTGCTCGTGGCTGACGACCAGGAGATCGTCCGTACCGGCCTCACCATCATCCTGAACACTCAGCCCGGCATCGAGGTCGTCGGTGGGGCCGGCGACGGCCGCGAGGCGGTCGAGCTCGCCCGGCGGCTCCGCCCCGACGTGTGTCTGTTCGACATTCGGATGCCGGGCATGGACGGCATCGAGGCCACCCGGGCGCTCGCTGGGCCAACCGTCCCGGAGCCGCTCGCGGTGGTCGTCATCACGACCTTCGACCTCGACGAGTACGTGTACGCGGCGCTGCGGGCCGGCGCCCGCGGTTTCCTGCTCAAGGAGGCCGGCCCCGACCTGCTCAGCCAGGCGGTGCACGCGGCCGCCAACGGGGACGCGCTGATCGCGCCGAGCGTCACCACGCGGCTGCTGAAGGCGTTCGCCGACGCGGACCCGGCCGCGCCGCGCGCGCAGCCCGTCGAGGCGCTCACCGACCGGGAGGAGCAGGTCCTGGTCGCCGTCGCGCGGGGACGCACCAACCAGGAGATCGCCGACGAGCTGTACATCACGTTGAGCACTGTCAAGTCGCACGTCACCAGCCTGATGATGAAGCTGGGGGTGCGTAACCGGGTCGAGGTGGCGATGTGGGCGTACGAGACCAACCGCCGCCGACGGCACTGGTGACCGCCGGAAGTACGACGACGGGGTGCGACCATGGGCCGACCCGATCGCGGCCCATGTGCCGATGAGCGGGGACGGGTGCGGCGTCCACCATCGGTGGCATGACGATGCGCGAGTGGCGGCTACCCGCCGCGTTGATCCTGCTGGGACTGATACCGATACTCGCCGGCGCGGGACGTCTCACCGAGTTGGGCGCCGGACCGGAGGTCACCCCGGCGAACGCGCGCTTCGTCGCCGATCCGCTGCCTGTGGTGTTGCACATCGTCGGCGCCGTGGTCTACACGATCCTCGGCGCGTTCCAGTTCGTGCCCCGTCTGCGCCGGCACTCCTGGCACCGCAGGGCCGGCCGGCTGCTCGTCCCCTGTGGGCTGACTGTCGCGTTCACCGGCCTGCGGATGGCCGTCGCGTACGACCTGCCGGCCCATGACAACGACGTGCTCGCCGGCATGCGACTCGTCTTCGGCTCGGCCATGGCCGGCTCGATCCTGCTCGGCCTCGCCGCCGTGCTCCGCCGGGACATCGCCCAGCACCGCAGGTGGATGGTGCGCGGCTACGCGATCGGGCTCGGAGCCGGTACCCAGGCGTTCACCCACGCGCCGTACCTCATCGCGACCGGCGAGCAGCCCGACGGCAACGCCCGGGCCGGCCTGGTGGTCGCCGGCTGGTTGATCAATCTTGCGGTGGCCGAGTGGTACCTGCGGCGTCCGGCTCCGGTCGTCACCGCGGCGGCCCTGCGCTGAATCACGATGGATCGGCGTCGGCCGTCCGGGTCAGGCCGCCCCGGATGTCCTCCTCGATCCGCTTCGCGGCGGCCAGCAGCGGCGGGAGCAGCTCCCGACGGATCATCTCGAAGGACCCCCGGGTGGCGTGCGCGGAGACGTTCACCGCCGCGATCACCGACCCGTTCTCACCGCGGATCGGCGCGGCCACGGAGCGCAGCCCCTCCTCCAACTCCTGGTCCACGATGGCGTACCCCTGGGTGGCGATCTTCGTCAGGACGGCGCGCAGCTTGGCCGGGTCGGTGACGGTGCGCCGGGTCAGCGGTCGCAGCTGCGCCGTGGCCAGGTAGTCGTCCAGCCAGTCCGCCGGTTGCGCGGCGAGCAGTACCCGGCCCATGGAGGTGGCGTACGCGGGGAACCGGGTGCCGACGCTGATCCCCACCGTCATGATCCGCTTGGTGGGCACGCGCGCGACGTAGACCACCTCGTCGCCGTCGAGCACCGACACCGAGCAGGACTCGTGCACCCGCGCGACGAGCGCCTCCATGTGCCGCTGCGCGACCTCGGGCAGGCTCAGGCTGGACAGGTACGCGTAGCCGAGTTCGAGGATCCGTGCCCGCAGCGAGAAGAGCCGGCCGTCGGTGTGCACGTAGCCCAGCTCGACCAGGGTGAGCAGGAACCGGCGCGCCGCGGCCCGGGTCAGTCCGGTCCGTCTTGCCACGTCACTGAGCGTGAGCTGCGGATGTTCGCCGTCGAACGCCCGGATCACCGCGAGGCCGCGCTCCAACGACTGGACGAACTCCGGCGACCTCGTCGCCTCCTCGCTCACGCTCACCCGGCCTCCTGTCGCAGGGTCTCCCGGGCCACCTTGAACGCCCGGTTCGCCGCCGGTACGCCAGCGTAGACGCCGACCTGGAGCAGGACCTCCGCCACCTCGTCCGGGCTGAGCCCGTTGCGCAGCGCGGCCCGGACGTGCATCGCCAGCTCCTCGTCGTGGTGCAGGGTGGCGAGCACGGCGAGGGTGATGCAACTGCGGGTACGCCGGTCGAGGCCCGGCCTGCTCCACACCTCCCCCCAGGCGTAGCGGGTGATGAAGTCCTGGAAGTCGGCGGTGAACTCCTCCGTGTTGGCGACCGCGTGGTCCACGTGCGCGTCACCCAGCACCTGTCGACGTACCGTCATGCCCGCCTCGTGCCGCTCGCGGTCGTTCATTCGTCACCACGTCCCTCGTGGAAGTGTTCCAACAGGAGTCGGCACACCTGCTCGGGTTGCTCGACGTTGGCCAGGTGCGCCGCCGCGTCGAGCACGGCCAGCCGGGCCTGTGGGATACGCCCGACGATCTCGCGGGCGTGCACCACCGGGGTTGCCGGGTCGTCCGCTCCGGCGACGACCAGCGTCGGCGCGGTGACGCGGTCGAGGTCGGGTCGGAGGTCCATCGAGGCTATCGCCTCGCAGCAGGCGGCGTATCCGGCCGACGACGTCGCGGTCAGCATGGCGCGGTGCGCGGCGACCACCTCCGGCCGGGCCGCGGCGAAGGCCGGGGTGAACCAGCGAGCCACCACCGCGTCGGCGATCGCCGGTAGACCGTTCGCGCGTACCGTCGCGGCTCGTTCCCGCCACTGCTCAGGTGGGCCGAGCGACGCCGACGTGCAGAGCAGCGCCAGCCGACGCACCCGCTCGGGCGCGTGCGTGGCGAGCCACATGCCCGCCATGCCCCCGAGGGACAGCCCCGCGTAGTGCACCCACGCCACGTCGAGGTCGTCCAGCGTCCGCAGCAACTCCCGGCCCAGCAGGTCCAACGTGTACGGCCCGGGCGGCACCGCCGAGCGGCCGTGGCCCAGGTGGTCGTACCGAATGACCCGGAACCGTTGAGCGAGCGCCGGGACCTGGGGTCCCCACATCGCGGCGGCGGTGCCGAGGGAGCTGCCGAGCAGCAGCACCGGCGCGGCGGCCGGGCCGTCGACGGTGAGGTGCAACCGGGACGTCATCCGTCCACGCCCCGAGCGGCGGCCAGAGCACTGTCGACGAACCGGCCGGCCGAGCCGAGCCAGCGGTACGGGTCGAGCGCCTCGGCTATCTCCGTGTCGGACAGGTGGGCGCGTACCTCCGGGTCGGCGAGCAGCGCGGCGCGGAACGAGGGTCCGGCGGCGGCGCGGGTCACCAGGTCATGTGCGACGCCGCGACCGACAGCGGGTGCCAGCCGCGCGGCGACGGCCTCGGCGAGCAGCAGGCCGCCGGTCGCGTCGAGGTTCTCCCGCATCCGCTCCGGACGGACCTGCAGCCCGGCCAACATCCGGGCGCACCGGGCGGCGGCGCCACCGGCGAGGTGCAGCAGATCGAGCAAGGGCTCCCACTCGGCGTGCCAGGCGCCGGCGGCCCGCTCGTGCTCCTGCACCGCGGCGGCGAACAGGGTGGCGACGAGACCCGGACCCCGTCGCGCCGCGGCGGTGACGAGGATCGAGTCCACCGGGTTGCGCTTGTGCGGCATGGCCGAGGATCCGCCGCGTCCGGCGCCGCCCTCGGCGACCTCGCCTACCTCGTTCTGGGCGAGCAGCCCGACGTCGAGCGCGACCTTGCCGGCGGCCACGAGCAGCCCACCGAGGGCGGTGGCCAGATCGAGCCAGGGCTGACGGCGGGTGTGCCAGGGCAGCGGGCTCGGCGGGAGGCCCAGGTGCGCCGCGAAGCGCTCGGTGACCTCGGCACCGGCTGGGCCGTACGCGGCCAGGGTGCCGACCGCGCCCCCGAGTTGCGCCGGCTGTGTGACACGAGCCCGACGCAGCCGGTCCCGGCCCTCGACCAGACCGGTCAACCAGCCGGCGGCCTTGAGCCCGAACGTGGTGGGTGCCGCCTGCTGCCCGAGTGTCCGGGCGACCATCACGGTGTCCCGGTGGGCGTCGGCCAGCTGGGCGGCGGCGTCCACGGCGGCGTCGAGGTGATCCAGCAGCGGCCCGAGCGCCCGCACAGCCACCAGGACCAGCGCGGTGTCCAGGACATCCTGGCTGGTCGCCCCAAGATGCACCCAGGCTCGGGCGTCCTCGGGCACGGCGGCGGTCAGCTCACCCACCAGCGGGACGACCGGGCTACCCGTGGCGTCGGCCGCCCGGCCGAGCGCCAGCGGGTCGTACCGCTCGGCGCGGCACTGCTCGACGATCGCCTCGGCAGCCGGCGGTGGCAGGATGCCGGCGTCCGCCGCGGCCCGGGCGAGCGCGGCCTCCACGTCGAGCATCGCCTGGAGCAGTGACGGGTCGCTGAGTTCCGCGTCGACGTCCGGGGCGCCGGAGAGGCCGCCGAGCAGGCCGTCAGACGGCGAAGAAGACGGTCTCATGGTCTCCCTGCAACTGGATGTCGAACCGGAACCCGTCCGAGGCGGGACTCGCCAGCAGGGTGCCACGGCGGTCCGCGTCGACGCTGCACAGCACGGGGTCGGCGGCGTTCGCCGCTGGCTCGTCGGGGAAGTAGAGCCGGGTGACGAGGCGGTGCAGCAGCCCACGCCCGAAGACCGACAGGCTCAGGTGGGGGGCTTCGGTGCCGCCGTCCGGCTCGGGCAGCGAACCCGGCTTGACGGTCAACAGCCGGTACCACCCCTGCCCGTCGGTCTCGCTCCGCCCGAATCCGCGAAAGCCCGCGAGCCTGGGCGGCCGGGCCCCCCGAGGGTCGTCCGGATGGTCGAACCGGCCGTCCGGGTCGGCCTGCCAGCTCTCCACCATCGCGTCGATCACCGGCGTCCCGGTGCCGTCGACGATCCGACCCCTGATCCAGAACGCACCCGGCGTGCCCTCGGGTACGACGTACGGGCCGTCGGGCCAGCGCAGGCCGATGTGCAGGTACGGCCCGACGGTCTGCGCGGGCATGAGGCCCAACTGCTCACTCATCGTCGTCCTCGTCCTCGAAGGGGGTGCTCTCCCGGCCGCGCAGCACGATGTCGAACTCGTACGCCAACGCCCACTCCGGTGCCGTGGTGGCGTGGTCGTAGCGGGCGATCATCCGTTCCCGGGCCTTCGGGTCGCGGACCGAGTTGAAGATCGGGTCTTGGAAGAAGAGCGGGTCGCCCGGGAAGTACATCTGCGTGACCAGCCGCTGGGTGAACGCGCGGCCGAAGAGGGAGAAGTGGATGTGCGCCGGCCGCCAGGCGTTGTCGTGGTTACGCCAGGGGTAGGCGCCGGGCTGCACGGTGATGAACCGGTATCGCCCCTGGTCGTCGGTGAGCGCCCGGCCCACCCCTTCGAAGTGGGGGTCGAGCGGCGCGGGCCAGGTGTCGCGTGCGTCGCGGTACCGGCCAGCGGCGTTTGCCTGCCAGATCTCGACCAGGGTCCGGGGTACCGGTCGGCCGTCACCGTCGCGGACCCGCCCGTGCACGATGATCCGCTGTCCCTGCGGCTCACCGTCGTGCTGGCGGGTCAGGTCGTGGTCGAGCGCACCGAGCCGCCCCTCCCCCAGCAACGGCCCGGTGACCTCGGTCAGCCGCTGCGGCAGGTAGATCAGTGGGTGTCTCGGCGCCCGCGCCACTGTCGACTTGTAGCCGGGGCTGAGCAGGGGTGGGTGGGTCTCGACGTCGTCGCGCCGGTACCGCGGTAGCACCAGGCCGCCGCTGGCCCGGGTGTCCTGAGTGGTCATTGTCGTCTCCTGTCGGACTTCGTCGCCTCCAGCGCCCGCAGCACCGCGAGTTCCCGTGCCGTCGGTGGCTCACCCGTGGTCAGCCCTTCGGCGACGGCGAGGTCCCAGCCGGTGGCCGCCCGCGCCTGCTCCCGCGTCACGCCGGGATGCAGGCGGGTCAGCGTGAGTTCGCAGGTGACCGGGTCGGGTTCGAGGACGCCGAGGTCGGTGATCACCACTCGGGGGCCTCCGCCCCGCAGGCCGAGTCGCTCCCGGTCGCCCGGGCCCGTCCCGTACCCGACCGAGGTGACGAAGTCGACCCGTTCGGTGAACGTCCGGAGGTCCTGCCGGACGATCACCACGACCTCGCCGCAGGAGGCGGCGATCTCCGGGGCGCCACCGGCGCCGGGCAGCCGAACCGTCGGGGCGTCGTAGTCGCCACCGACGACCGTGGTGTTGATGTTGCCGTAGCGGTCGAGCTGCGCGGCGCCGAGGAAGCCCACGTCGATCCGGCCCGGCTGGAGCCAGTAGTTGAACACCTCGGGCACCGACACCACCGCGTCAGCCGTGTCGGCGAGGACGCCGTCGCCGATGGAGAGCGGAAGCCGGTCGGGCTTCGCGCCGAGGCACCCGGATTCGTAGATGAGCACCAGGTTCGGGGCGTGGGTCGCCCGGGCGAGATTCGCCGCGGTGCTGGGCAGCCCGATCCCCACGAAGCAGGCGGTGTCGTCGCGCAGTTGCCGCGCGGCGGCGACTGTCATCATCTCGTCGGCGGTCCAGTCCGCCATCGCGTTCCCTCGCTCGTCGCGCTGACTCATGCCGCCGCCCCGGCCTTGTGCACGTGCTCGTCCAGCCAGGCGCGGAAGGTGTCGCGGTGCCGGCTGACGGCGTCCCAGTCCCGGTAGAAGTCGTTGTCGCGCACCGAGTAGCCGTGGGCGTAGGAGGGGTGCGCGCCGCCGGGCACCTCGGCTACCGCGGTGACCGCCCAGCCGGGCAGGACGACCTGCCCGGGTACGGGTTCCAACTCGTCCACGATCTCCTCGACGGTGACCAGTGACCGGTGGGCGGCGAGCACCGCCTCCTTCTGCACCCCGGTGATGCCCCACATCTGCACGTTGCCGTTGCGGTCGGCGCGCTGGGCGTGCACCACCGTCACGTCGGGCCGCAGGGCGGGGACGGCGGTGAGTGTCTCGCCGGTGAAGGGGCAGGTGATGGGCCGGATGTTCGTCGTGTGCCCGGGCAGGTCGGTGCCGGTGTAGCCGCGCAGGACGGCGAACGGCAGCCCGGACGCCCCGGCGACGTACCGGTTCGCCATGCCCGCGTGACTGTGCTCCTCCAGCTCGAGCGGACGCGGCCAGGCGTGCTGCACGGCGTCCCGGAAGCGGTGCAGCGACCCGACGCCCGGGTTGCCGCCCCAGGAGAAGACCAGGCGACGGGCGCAACCCGCGCCGATGAGCTGGTCGTAGATGACGTCGGGGGTCATCCGCACGAGGGTCAGGTCCTGCCGTCCCTGGCGGATGATCTCGTGACCGGCGGCGAACGGGATGAGGTGCGTGAACCCTTCCAGGGCCACCACGTCACCGTCGCGGACCAGGTGCGCCACGCCGTCGGCCAGCGAGACGAGCTTCGCCATGGGCCTCCCCGCCTCCTGCGAAAACCGTGCTGCCGCCAGCCGTTCGCTATGCGGACTGCCGTACTCATATCGAACGTACGACGGAGGATGGCATCCGTCAACGACAGGCTGGCCCGGCCCGCGTGACACGTCCACAGTGTTTGGTACTCACGTCGGACGATGCGTTGACGCGAGCCGAGCCACGTGCCAACGTTCATGGAGAGAACAGCCGTTCGGTAAGCGAACACCTCCGAGGAGGACCGCCATGACACTGCTGGACGCCACGACCTGGCAGGGCACGCTGCACAGCAACGGCTGGGTGGAACCCGCCGGCGGCACGGCGCCGGTGCGATCCCCCGCCAGCGGGGAGCAGATCGGCCAGGTCGGCGTGGCGAACGCCGAGGACGTGACGCGCGCCTGCGCCCGCGCCGCCGCCGCCCAGCGCGCCTGGGCCGGCACCGGCTACGCCGAGCGGGCGGCGGTGCTACGCCGGGCCGGGCACCTGTTCGAGCGGCACGCCGCCGAGATCGGCGACTGGATCGTGCGGGAGTCCGGGTCCATCCCACCCAAGGCCGGCGTCGAGACCGACACCGCGGCGCAGGAGTGCTACGAGGCGGCGGCGCTGGCCTCGCACCCGCTCGGCGAGATCATCCCGAGCGCGCAACCGCGGCTCAGCCTGGCTCGCCGGTTGCCCGTCGGCGTCGTCGGCGTCATCGCGCCGTTCAACTTCCCGCTCATCCTGGCCACCCGTTCCGTGGCCCCGGCCCTGGCGCTGGGCAACGCCGTGGTGCTCAAGCCCGATCCGCGCACGGCGGTCTGCGGTGGTGTCTCGATCGCTCGGGTCTTCGAGGAGGCCGGCCTGCCCGACGGTTTGCTGCACGTCCTTCCCGGCGGGGTCGAGGTCGGGGAGGCGCTGGTGGCCGACCCGAACGTACGGGTGATCAGCTTCACCGGCTCGACCGCTGCCGGCCGCAAGGTCGGCGAGGCGGCGGCACGCCACCTCAAACGTGCGCACCTCGAACTCGGTGGCAACTCGGCGCTGATCGTGCTCGACGACGCCGACCTGGACCTCGCGGTCTCCGCCGGCGCCTGGGGGTCGTTCCTGCACCAGGGCCAGATCTGCATGACCACAGGCCGGCACCTGGTGCACGAGAGTCTGTCCGAGCGCTACGTGGAGCGGCTGGCGGAGAAGGCGAACCACCTGCCGGTCGGCGACCCGGCGAAGGAGCAGGTGGCACTCGGGCCGATCATCGACGAGCGCCAACGCGACAAGATCCATGCACTGGTCACGGCGAGCGTCGACGCGGGTGCCCGGCTGGCCGCCGGTGGCACGTACGAGGGGCTGTTCTACCGGCCCACGGTGCTCACCGACGTCACCCCCGCGACCCCGGCGTACGCCCAGGAGGTCTTCGGCCCGGTCGCGCCGGTGATCACCTTCGCCGACCAGGACGAGGCCGTGGAGTTGGCCCGGCAGACCGAGTACGGCCTGTCGCTGGGCATCCTGAGCCGGGACGTGATGCGGGCGATGACCCTGGCCGACCGGATCCCCAGCGGGGTCGTGCACATCAACGATCAGACGGTGAGTGACGAGGCGGTGGCGCCGTTCGGTGGGGTGGGGGCGTCCGGCACCGGCTCCCGGTTCGGCGGACCCGCGGCGAACGTCGAGGCGTTCACCGAGACCCAGTGGCTCACCGTGCAGGGCGCCATCACGCGGTACCCGTTCTGACACCGGGAGGAGAGGGGCATGCCGGGAATGCGTACCCAGGTCGGCATCGTCGGCGCCGGGCCGGCGGGGCTCATGTTGTCGCACCTGCTGCACCTGCGCGGGATCGAGTCCGTGGTGCTGGAGAGCCGCAGCCGCGACCACGTCGAGCACCGACTCCGGGCGGGCGTCCTCGAACACGGCTCGGTCGACCTGCTCCGCCGCAGCGGCGTCGGCGAGCGGCTGCAACGGGAAGGGCTGCGCCACGAGGGCATCGAGCTGCGCTTCGCCGGCGAGTCGCACCGCGTGCCGATGGCAGACCTGACCGGGCGGGCGATCACCGTCTACGGGCAGCAGGAGGTGGTCAAGGACCTGATCGCCGCCCGGCTCGCGGCCGGCGGCTCGATCCTCTTCGAGGCCGACGCGGTACGCCTGGACGGTCTCGACTCGGACTCGCCGACCGTCCACTTTCGACGCCATGGGCGGGACGAGGAGCTGCACTGCGACTTCGTGGCCGGCTGCGACGGGTTCCACGGGGTGAGTCGCGGCGCGGTGCCCGAGGGGGTGCTGACCACCTACGAGCGGGTGTACCCGTTTGCCTGGTTGGGCGTCCTCGCCGCCGCGCCGCCGGCGGTGGACGAACTCATCTACGCCAACCACGAACGGGGCTTCGCCCTCTACAGCATGCGCTCCCCCGAGATCTCTCGGTTGTATCTCCAGGTCGCGCCGGATGAGGACATCGCCGCGTGGCCGGACGAGCGGATCTGGACAGAGCTGCGGGCGCGGTTGGAGACGGTGCCGGGGTGGTCGCTCAACGAGGGGCCGATCCTGGAGAAGTCCATCACCCCGATGCGCAGCTTCGTGGTCGAGCCGATGCAGTGGGAGCGGCTGTTCCTGGCCGGGGACGCCGTGCACATCGTTCCGCCCACCGGCGCGAAGGGCATGAACCTGGCCCTGGCCGACGTCGCGCTGCTCGGGGACGCCTTCGCCGGGTGGTACGACGGGGGACGCACCGATCTGCTGGAGTCCTATTCGGCCACGGCGTTGCGCCGGGTCTGGCGGGCCCAGCACTTCTCCTGGTGGATGACGTCCATGCTGCACCGGCTGGACCGTGACGACCCGTACGAGACGAAGCTGCAGACCGCCACGCTGAGGTACGTCGCCAGCTCCGACGCCTACGCCACGAGCCTGGCCGAGAACTACGTGGGTCTGCCCGAGGTCTGAAAGCGAGCGTGGCGACGTCGCCACGTAGAGCGTCGTTCAACTAATCCATGACGGGCGTCAGAAATTATTGACTTTCGATGCCGAGGTGACTGACCATGGCCAGCACAGCGGCGTGCGCCCCCACGCAGCGGTAGTTCACCTGCAGATCCGAGGCATCCGCCGACTTCCGACGCACCCACCACCCCCGCCCAGGAAGGGCCTCGTCAATGAAGAAGGTCATGGCTCTCGGGCTGATCGCCGCTACCGCGATCGCCCTCACCGGATGTACCGACTCCGACGCGTCCAACCCGTCCGAGCAGACCTCGGGCGACCTGCGCAAGGTCCGGGTCGCGGCGCTGCCCATCACCGAGACCGCCGCGCTGTGGGGCGGCATCAAGGCGGGCATCTTCGCCGAACGCGGGCTCCAGGTCGAGGTGCTGCCCGCCCAGGGCGGCGCGCAGGCCATCCCCGCGCTCATGAACGGCGACATCGACTTCGCCATCGGCCAGCCCTTCGGCCCGTTCCGGGCCGACCTGCGGGATCTCGGCGTCGTCATCATCGGCAACTACGCCTCCTCGTACGCCGACGGCGACGACATCAACGCCGTGGTGGCCTCGGCGAAGTCCGGCATCAAGCGGCCGGCCGACCTCGCGGGCAAGCGGGTCTCGGTCAACAGCCTGGGCGCCGCCGGCGACGTGACGATCATGGCGGCGGTCGAGAAGGATGGCGGCGACCCGTCGAAAATCAAGTTCGTCGAGGTCGCCTTCCCGGACGCCCCGGCCCAACTCGAATCCGGCAACATCGACGCCGCTTGGGTACCCGAACCCTTTGTCACTCAACTGAAGGCCCGTGGCGACACCTTCATCGTCGCGCCCTACCAGGCGGTGGTGCCCGGCCTGACCACGCTCACCACCATCACCACCAAGGAACGCACCGAAAAGGACGCCAAACTGGTCGAGGACTTCACGGCGGCGATGAAGAAGACGTTGGAGTGGGCCAAGGCCCCCGCCAACGAGGCGGCGCTCCGGCAGGCCATCAAGGACAATCTGGAGCTGCCCCCACCGGTGGCCGAGTCGGTGCGGCTACCGGCCTTCGGCTGGGAGGTCGACCGGTCGAGCCTGCAGACGCTCGCCGAGCTCGCGCAGAAGTACAAGGTGCTCGACAAGCAGCCCAACTTCGACCGTCTCATCCAGCAGCAGTAGCCGGCGCGATCCCGCCCTCCCCGGCCTCCGGACCGGGGAGGGCCTCGCCGCCCGCCTGACGACGGGAGTGACAATGCGCGTGTTTCCCACCCGACGCCTGCGCGCGTTACGCAAAGCGATGCTGGGCGTCGTCGGCCTGACCGGGTTCCTCGTCGTCTGGCAACTGATCCCGACGTTGGGCCTGATCAACCCGCTGTATCTGCCGTACGTGACGGACGTGCTGGCGCGGCTGTTCGAGCAGTTCGTCGACCTCGCGTTCTGGCGACGGCTGGGCAGCACCATGACGTCCTGGGCGATCGGCCTCACGGTGGCGACGGTCGCCGCCGTCGTCCTCGGCACGGTCGTCGGGTTGGTGCCGTTCCTGCGGCGCGCGACCCACACGATGGTCGAGTTCCTGCGACCGATCCCGTCGGTCGCCCTCATCCCGCTCGCCGTGCTGATGTTCGGCATCCAGCGGGAGGCCGCCCTCGTCATCATCATCTACGCGTCGTTCTGGCAGGTGTTCGTGCAGGTGATCTACGGCGTCGCCGACGTCGACGTGGTGGCTCGCGACACCGCCCGCAGTTTCGGTCTGACCCGGCGGGAGCAGTTGTCGCACCTCGTCCTGCCGACCACCCTGCCGTACCTCATGACGGGCCTACGGCTCGCGGCGGCGGTCGCGCTCATCCTCGCCATCACCGCGGAGATGGTGATCGGCAACCCCGGCCTCGGGCGCATGATCGAGCTGTCCCGGTCCTCCGGAGACGCCGCCGGCCTGTACGCGCTGGTCGTGGTCACCGGCCTGCTCGGGCTCATGGTGAACATCGTCTTCCGGTTCATCGAGCGTCGGGTGCTGTCCTGGCACCAGTCGGTACGCGGAGAGGAGCCGCTGTGACCGCGTACACCGGGCGGGTCGCCACCACGGCACGCCGCCGGACGGTCGGGTCCCGGATCGCGGCGAGCCTCCTCTACCCGCTGGGGCTGCCGACCCTGCTTCTGGTGCTCTGGGGTCTGGTGGCGACGAGGACGACGAGCCGGTTCTTCCCCGATCCGTTGACGATCGCCGAAGCCTTCCGGGAGACCTGGGTCGGTCCGGCGTTCGTCGAGGACGTGCTGCCGAGCCTCGCCCGCCTGGGCCTCGGTGTCGCCGCGTCGATCGTGCTCGGCATCGCCGCCGGCACCGTCATCGGCCTGACCCACTGGTTGCGCGAACTCCTCGAACCGCTGCTGGAGTTCCTCCGGGCCATCCCGCCGCCGGTACTGATTCCGGTGGTGATGCTCCTGCTCGGGATCACGGACATCATGAAGGTCGTCGTGATCGTCTCCGGCGCGGTCTGGCCCATCCTGTTGAACACCATCGAGGGTGTCCGGGGGACGGACAGCGTCATGACGGAGACCGCGGAATCGTTCCAGGTCTCCTGGTGGGAACGGCTCTGGTTCCTCGTGCTCCCGGCCGCCAGCCCACGGATCATGGCCGGGGTCCGTCAGGCCCTCTCGGTCGCGCTGATCCTGATGGTCATCTCCGAGATATTCGCCTCCTCCTCCGGCCTCGGTTACCGGATCGCCTACTTCCAGCGCAACTACCTGATCGCCGAGATGTGGAGCGGCATCCTCCTCCTCGGTCTCGTCGGCGTCTTCCTCGCCGTCGCTTTCGGTCTCGTCGAACGGCGCGTCCTGCGCTGGTACCACGGAATCAGGGAGGTCAACCGTGCCTGATCGGCGCAGGCTGCTGCGAGTGGAGCACCTACGGAAGGTCTACGAGGCCGCGACGGGCGACGTCGAGGCGATCGGGGACATCAGCTTCACGATGGACGCCGGTGAGCTCGTCTGCATCGTCGGCCCGTCCGGTTGCGGCAAGACCACCCTCCTGAAGTGCCTCGCCGGTCTGCTGCGGCCAACCGGCGGCGTGGTCGAGATGGACGGCTCGCCGGTGACCGGGCCCAGCCCGGCCATGGCCGTCGTGTTCCAGGAGTACGGTCGCAGCCTCTACCCCTGGCTGACGGTGCGCGGAAACGTCGAGCTTCCACTGCGGCACAAGAAGCTCACCCGCGCGGCCCGGAACAAGCTGGTCGTCGACGCTCTTGAGGCGGTGGGCCTCGCGCACGCCGCGCGAAGCCACCCGTGGCAACTCTCCGGGGGGATGCAGCAACGCGTGGCGATCGCACGGGCGATCGCCTACCAGCCCGACGTGCTGATCATGGACGAACCGTTCGCCGCCGTGGACGCGCAGACCCGGGCCGACCTGGAGGACCTGGTCCGCGAGTTGCACGCCAGCCGCACCATCTCGGTTGTCTTCGTCACCCACGACATCGACGAGTCGGTGTATCTCGGTCAGCGGGTTCTAGTATTGTCCACGTCGCCGACCTGGGTCCAGGAGGACCTCGCGATCGACCTGCCGCCGGAGCGCGATCAGATCACGACCCGCGCTCTGCCCCGTTTCACGGAACTGCGGACGCACGTCTACGACCAGATCCAGCGGGCCAAGCGCGGGCAGGCTGTGGCCCCGCGATCCGCGCAGTGATCGGCGGCCACGGCAACGAGTGCGCCGAAGGGAAGGGCTGTGGGTAGTCGTCAGCCGAAGCAGTTGTTGCTCGCCTTCTTCGGCGAGCACGTCGTCGATGGCGCCACGGGACCCATCCGGGCGAGCGTCCTGATCACCGTGCTGGAGGGTGCCGACGTCGCCGCGCCGGCCACCCGCGCGACCCTCGACCGTCTCGTGCACAGCGGCATCCTCGCCCGCAGCCGGAGCGGCCGGGAGACGCTGTTCTCACTGACCGAGCACGGGGTCGCTGTATTACGCGAGGCGACGTACCGCGTTCGCGGCCCGCGGCCCTTCGACCCCCAGGGCAGCGGGTGGACGCTGGTCACCTTCTCCATCCCGGAGGGCCAGCGGATGCTGCGGCACCGGCTGCGCTCGACCCTCACCTGGGAGGGCTTCGCGCCGCTCCGGGACGGGCTCTGGCTCGCGCCCGGCGAGGTCGACCTCGCCGGTTCGTTGGAGCCGCTGCGGCAGGACCTCGCGCCCAACACCGTGGTCGCCTTCCACGCCCGCGAACTCGCCGGGTTCCCGATCGGCGAGAGTGTGCGCTCAGCGTGGGACATCGAGGCGATCCGGCGGGCGCACCTCGCCTTCATCGACGTGTGGGACGACCCGTCCGCGATGGCGATGGCGCCGAGCGCCCTCACTGTTCGGACCATGCTCGTGGCGGACTGGCTCGCGCTGCTGCGCGCCGACCCGAGGCTGCCGGCCGAGTTCATGGACGCGGAATGGCCCGCCACGAGATCGGTGGAGACCTACCGTCGGATGCACGAGAAGCTGGCCGAGGCGTCCGCGGCGGAGTTCGCCGAACTCGTCGCGGCCCGGCCCGCGGCTAAGCGCCGAATCGGCTCCTCAGATCGGCCTTCCGCACCTTCCCCGACGCCGTCCGCGGCAGCTCATCCACGATGACGACGTTCTTCGGAAGCTTGTAGCGTGCGATCCTGCCGTCCAGGCACGCCCGGACGGTGGCGGTGTCCACGGACACCCCCTCCCGTACGGTCACGATCGCCCACGGCACCTCCCCCCAACGCGCGTCCGGTACCCCGATGACAGCCGCCGAGGTCACCCCGTCGACCTCGGTGAGCAGTTGCTCGAGTTCGAGCGGGTAGATGTTCTCGCCCCCCGAAATGATCATGTCCTTGAGGCGACCGGAGATGTAGAGGTAGCCGTCAGCGTCCAGGTGGCCGAGGTCGCCGGAGCGGAACCACCCGTCGGCCGTGAACGCCTCGGCGGTCGCCTCCGGGAGGCCGTGGTACCCGGGGAAGACGTTGGGCCCGGCCACCTCGATCTCACCGACAACGCCGGTGGGCACCACCGCGCCGCCCGCGTCGGTGATCCGCACGTCGGTGAAGAAGTGCGGCAGACCGGCACTGCCCTGCTTGACGCGGGTCATCGTCGGCGGCAGCGCGGTCGCGCCCGGCGCGGCCTCGGTCATGCCATAACCCTGCGAGAAGGACAGGCCCCGTGCCTCGTACGCGTTGAGGATGCGGGCCGGCACCGCCGAGCCTCCGCAGGTGAGCTTCGTCAGCGTGGACAGGTCGGTCGACGCCCAGGCGGGGTGGTCGGCCATCAACTGGTAGGTGGTCGGCACGCCGCTGAGCATGGTGACCCCGTGCCGCTCGATCTGCGCGAGTGCGCGGCCCGGCTCGAAGCCCTTCTCGATGACCATCGTGGCGCCCTTGAGGATGACGGGCAGGGCGCCCATCCCGAGCGAGGCGACGTGGAACAGCGGCGAGATCATGAGCGCGACGTCGGTGGAAACGACGTCGTAGTCCACCACACAGTTGAGCGCCACCCAGGTGAGGTTGCCGTGGGTCAGCACGGCGCCCTTGGCCCGGCCGGTCGTGCCCGAGGTGTAGACGATCGCCGCCGGATCCTCGTGGGTGGTGTCCGCCTGGTCGGTGAACGGAGTGACGGTGGCCCGTGTCAGGTGGGCCAGCCCGGGCCGGTCCGCGGTGCCCTCACCGTTGACGATGACGGACGGGGTCCGGGCGGTCGGCGCGGCGGAGGCCACCGGCACCGCGAAGTCCGGGTCGTGGATCAGCACCCGCGCGCCGCAGTCGGCGAGGACGTACGCGATCTCGGGTGCGGCGAGCCGGGTGTTGACCGGGACGAAGACGGCCCCGAGCTGCGCCGCCCCGAACATCACCTGGAGGAGCTCGGGGCTGTTCTCGCCCAGGTAGGCGACCGAGTCACCCTTGCCGACACCCCGCTCCCGCAGCACCGCCGAGATCCGGTCCGCAGCGTCGGCGAACTGACCGTACGTCATGGGCGACCGGTCGCCGTGGATGATCGCGATCTGGTCCGGGGACTTGAGCCGGCGCTTGGCCACCCAGGCGCCGATTCCGTGCTGATGCATCATCATTCTCCTGGGGGTGGAGGTGGTGTGCTCACCCGGCTCGACGGATGCCCCCGGGCTCAGGCGTAGAAGCGGTACAGCCCTCGCGCGACGACCGCCGGCTTGGTCCCGCCCTCGATCTCGATCGTCTGGTCGACAGCGATCTGGTAGCCGCCGCGCACCTCGACGACCTCGACGACGGTGGCCCGCATGCGCACCCGCGCCCCGACCACGACGGGCGCGGGGAAGCGCACCTTGTCGAGGCCGTAGTTCACCTTCGTGGTCACGCCCTTGACTTCGAGCAGCTCGGTCCAGAAGGGAACCGCCAGGGAGAGGGTGAGGAAGCCGTGCGCGATCGGCGCGCCGAACGGGCCGGTCCTCGCCCGTTCGGGGTCGACGTGGATCCACTGGTGGTCGTCCGTGGCGTCGGCGAACAGGTCCACCTGGTCCTGGGTGACAGTGCGGTACCCGGTGTAGCCGAGATCGGTGCCGGCGAGGTCGCCGAGCCGGTCGTAGGTGATGGTCGTCGTCATGGCGTTTCCTCTCGTCGTCACCGGGCGAGGCCCAGTAAGCGGGCCGCGTTGTCCTTCAGGATGCCCGGGAGCACGTCCGGCTTGAGGTCGGTCGATTGCACGTCGCGAAGCCACCGATCGGGGGTGAGCATCGGGTAGTCGGTGCCGAAGAGCACCCGTCGCTTCAGCACCGAGTTGGCGTAGCGCACCAGCTCGGCCGGGAAGTACTTCGGGCTCCAGCCGGACAGGTCGATCCAGGTGTTGTGCTTGTGCGTGGCCACCGACAACGCCTCGTCCTGCCAGGGCACCGAGGGGTGAGCCATGATGATCTGCAGGTCGGGGAAGTCGGCCGCGATCGGGTCGAGCAGGATCGGATTCGACAGGCCGAGCCGCAGGCCGTGGCCGCCCGGCATACCCGCGCCGATGCCGGTCTGCCCGGTGTGGAAGAGCGCCGGGACGCCCGCCCGCTCCAGGAGGCCCCACAGCGGCGCGTACTCGTCGTGGCTGGGGTCGAAGCCCTGCACCGTGGGGTGGAACTTGAAGCCGCGTACGCCCTCCTCCTGGATCAGCCGGTCGGCGAGTTCGACTGCCGCTCCACCGGTGCGCGGGTCGACCGACCCGAACGGGATGAGCACGTCGGCGTGCTCGGCCGCCGCGCGGGCGATGTCGGTGCTCGACAGTGGCTGGTGCTTCAGTTGCGTACGCGCGTCAACGGTGAAGACGACGGCCGCCATGTGCCGCTCGCGGTAGTACTGTGCGACCGCGTCGACCGCAGGCCGTGGCCCGTCCGTCTTGAAGTACGCCGACGCCGCCGCCACGAGCGGCTCCGGCAGTGAGGTGTGACCGTGGCCGTCGACCTCGATGTGCACGTGCATGTCGATCGCCGTGACGTCGTCGAGGTCGATCGCGGGCTGGTACATGGGGCCAACCTTCGTCGGGCGGGGCTGTGCGGGCTGGTCTGCTCGGGCTGGTCAGGAGGCCGAGGGCTCGAACTCCTCGGGGAGCTTCGGGAAACGTTCGCCGACACTCTGTGCGGCGCCGGCGAACCTCGTCGGCCAGGCGTCCACGAGCGCGTCGTACGTCCAGCCGCCCTCGCGGTGCGCGGTCAGCGCCGCCTCCGGGTGGGTCCAGATCTGCAGGCGGTCCCCACCGACACCGATCACCTGCCCGGTCACCGAGGCCGCCGCGTCGGAGCCGAGGAACGCGACGAGCCCGGCCACGTCGTCCGCCGTGCCGAACCCCAGATCGTGTCGGAAGAACGCGGGCATCGGCTCGCCGTTCGCCTCGGCCCGCACCGCTGCGGCGAAGTAGGGGACGGTGGCGGTCATCGCGGTCGCGGCGACCGGAACGACGGTGTTGGCTGTGATGCCGGCCCGCTTGAGCTCAAGCGCCCAGGTCCGGACCATGCCGACGATGCCCGCCTTGGCGGCCGCGTAGTTGGTCTGGCCGAAGGTGCCCCGCTGCCCGGTGGGTGACCCGACGCAGATGATCCGCCCACCCTCGCCGGCCTGCCGCATGTGCTGCACCGCCTCACGCACGGTGGTGAAGGTGCCGCGCAGGTGCACGTTGATGACGGTGTCGAAGTCCTCGTCGCTCATCTTCCACAGCACCGTGTCGCGCAGGACGCCAGCGTTGGTGACGAGGATGTCCAGCCGCCCGAAGTGCTCGACCGCCGTGCTGACGAGTTCCTTCGCGGTCTCGGTCGGGCCTACCGGTGCGACCACCGCGACGGCCCGGCCGCCGGCTGCCTGGATCGCTGCCACGGCGGCGGCGGTAGCCTCGGCATCGACGTCGTTGACCACCACCGAGCCGCCCCGCCGCGCCAACTCCTGCGCGTAGGAGAGGCCGAGACCCCGCCCGGCCCCGGTGACGATGGCGACCTTGCCGTCCAGTGACATGAAGTGCTCCCTGTCGTCGATGCCGATCCGCGCACGAAGGCGGGGAGTAACACGCGCACGGGAAACGTAATGCAAAATTTGACCGGGCGTCAACGATCCGCCGTCTGTCTACATCAGACGGCGGGGCGGGGTGGAGCTGCTCAGCGCCCGGGAGACCACCCGGCCCGCGGCCTGGACCAACGGGGCCAAGGCCACCGGGTCCGCCCGGTCGTGGGCTACCACCAGCGAGATCGCCGCCACCACACCCTCCGGTACGCGGATCGGTGCGGCCACCGAGAGGGCGTCCATCGTGACCTGGCGGTCGCTGACCGCGTACCCGACCCGGCGCACCTCGGCGAGGTAGCTACGCAGCCGTTTCGGGTCGATGATGGTCAATTCGGTGTACCGCTCCAGCGGCGCGGCCAGCACCTGCTCCTGAACCTCGACGGGCGCGTGGGCGAGCAGGACCAGCCCGACGCCTGTGGCGTGCAGCGCGAAACGGCCACCCACCCGGGTGAGCACGGGCACCGCCTGGCGTCCGGCGATCCGTTCGATGAAGACGAGTTCGAGGTCCTGCCGGACGGCGAGCTGGACGTTCTCGTGGGTCACCTCGTACAGGTCCTCCATGACCGGCAGGGCCAACTCGCGCAGCCCCAGGCCCCTCGGGGCGAGCGAGCCCACCTCCCACAGCCGCAGACCGATCCGGTACCGCCCGTCGTCGCCGCGTTCCAGTGCCCCCCACGCGACCAGTTCCGCAGCCCGCCGGTACGCGGTGGGCAGGGGCAGCCCGGTACGACGGGCCAACTCGCTCAATGTCAACGCTGGGGTGGCCGGGCTGAACGCGTCGAGCAGCGCCAGCACCTTGCTCGTCACCGACCGTCCCGGTTCTGCGCGCACCCCGTCATCATCCTCGCCCGCGCCGGGCAGTCACAGCTCCAGCACGAGTCGGGGCGTACGGGCCCGGGAGACGCAGATCATCATGGTGTCCCCGGCGGCCCGTTCCTCCTCGGTGAGCAGGCTGTCGCGATGCTCCGGCACGCCGGCGAGCACCGGCGTCTCGCAGGTGCCGCAGGTGCCCTCCCGGCAGGACGAGAGGACCTGCACGCCGGCCTCCTCGACCGCCTGCAGGATCGGCGTGCCCGGCGGGACGGTCACCGTCCGCCCGGAAAGCGCGAGTTCGACCTCGATCGTCGTCTCTGGAGCGCCGGTGTCGCCCCGTGCGGTGAACCGCTCGACGTGCAGGCAGCCGGGTGGCCAGCCGCGGCAGTGCTCCTCGACCGCGGTTATCAGCGGTTCCGGGCCGCAGCAGTAGACGAGTCCGGTGCCGGGCCGACCCAGCAACCCGACCAGGTCGAGCAACCCGGTCTCGTCCTGCGGGTGCAGGCTCACCCGGTCGCCGTACTTCTCCCGCAGGGTGGTGGCGAAGGCCATGGTGGCGCGGCTGCGTCCGCCGTACACCAGCCGCCAGTCGGCGCCCGCGGCGTCGGCGGCGGCGACCATCGGTGCGATGGGGGTGATACCGATGCCACCAGCGACGAAGAGGTAACGCCGGGCCGCGACCAGCGGGAAGGTGTTGCGCGGCCCGCTCACCCGGACGGTCGCGCCGACGGTGAGCCGCTCGTGCACCAGCCGGGAGCCGCCGCGTCCGTTCGGTTCGCGCTGCACCGCGATCCGCAGGACGGACCGGTCCGCCGGGTCGCCGCAGAGGGAGTACTGACGGGCCAGCCCGGCGCTCATCTCCAGGTCGATGTGCGCGCCCGGCGTCCACTCGGGCAGGTCACCACCGTCCGCCCGACTCAGGCGGATCGCCACGACCTCGGCCGCCACCTGATCCCGGCCGGCGACCACCAGCTCCACACCGATCAGAACGTCCACTGTCACTCGCGCATCGCCAGCGTTCTCGGCGGTCCGGGCGCCGGCCCGGCCACGCCCTGATGGCCCTCCGGATGGGCGAGCAGCCACTCCCACAACTCGACCGGATCCTCGGCGAGGCGCTCGGCCCCGCAGTGGCAGATCCCGCGCAGGGTGTCGGTGCCCGGCACCCAGTGGATCCGGTAGACCCGATCCCCACCGAGGGCGCCTGCTCGGGTCCTCACCGCGCCGCTCCCACCGTCCCCGGCCCGACCATCCGGGCCAGCAGCCGCCGGGCGGCCAGACCGCCGGTGTCGATGTTGATGCTCAACTCCTGATACCTGTCCGGCTCGGTCGCGATCACCTGCTCCAGGATGTTGAGCGCGGTCACGTCCTGCATGACAACGGTGTGGTTGCTGTGGTGCAGGTACTCGCTGACCGACTCGTCGTCGATCGCGAAGTCGCGCGCCACGGCCCAGAAGTCATAGGTGGTGTGCTCGGTCGACGGGGTGATGGCGTACACGATCTCGGCGTGGAACGCTTCGCTGTCCTCGCCGTTGGCGGGCGGGTAGACACCCTGCGGTGCGATCCGGCTGTGCAGGAGGTAGAGGCAGGGCGGGTGGTACTCGATGTCCTGCCACCGGGTGATCCGGCCCTGGATCCCGGTCGAGCGCGCGTAGAACGGCGGGCACTGGGCGTCGTCCATGTGCCGACTGACGTAGACGATGCCCCGGTCCTCGTCCACCTCGGTGGTGATCGGAGTGTTCGCCACCTCCGGTGTACCGATGTAACCACCATGCAGGTAGGTCTCGTGGGACAGGTCCAGGAGGTTGTCCACCAGCAGGCCGTACCGCGCGTTCAGGGGCGCCATGCCCCGCACCACCGCGTAGCGCGGGTCGGCCAGCCACGGCGCGCGGGGAATCGCGGTCGGGTCGGCCCGGTCCAGGTCGCCGATCCAGACCCAGATGAAGGAGTCCTGTTCCACCACCGGGAACGAGGCCACCCGCGCGGTGCGCGGTATGCGCTGTTGACCGGGTACGAAGACACATGCGCCGGTCGGATCGTAGGTGAAGCCGTGGTAACCGCAGACGATCGTGTCGCCGTCGAGCCGGCTCTCCGACAGCGGGAAGCGCCGATGCACGCACCGGTCGGCGAGCGCCACCGCCTTCCCGGCGCCGGTGCGGTACAGCACCAACGGCTCACCGAGCACCGTACGAGCGAGCAGATCCCGCCCCACCTCACTGCCGTAGGCCGCCACATACCACTGGTTACGCGCGAATGTCATGCGACCGGACCTCCATGCAGACGGACGTCGATGGAGCCGGATCGTCCCGTGCGCTGTCCCCGCTGGGGAACCGGAGCTTTCACTGGATGAAAGGCCGGCCTCTCACGCCTGACGGTATGGCTGCCGTGCCGGCGGCGCGGCAGCCATACCGCGGGGTCACCTGTTCTGCTTCTCCTGGCACGGCACGCAGAAGCGGGCGTGCGGGAGGATCTCGAGCCGCTCGGCCGGGATGCTCCGGCCGCACCTCTGGCAGGCACCGTAGGTGCCGTCGCTGATCCGGCTCAGCGCACCGGTGATCTGCTCGATGTTCTGGCGGGTGGCCAGCAGCAGCGCAGCCTGGTTGTGGGCCTCGCCGGGGTCGCCGGTGTCCGCGTTGAGCTCGGTCAGTTCCCGCAGCCGAGCCGTCTGGGTGGCGAAGTCGTCCGCCAGGGACGCTCGCAGGTCAGCCAGCCAACTCTGGTCGGGAGTACGACGATGATCGACGCTCATGATCTGCCTTTCAAGGGGAATGGGCGGGAAAAACAAAAAGGGCCGAAGCTTGGATAGCTTCGCCCTGGCGGTCGTTCTGAGTATGCAACGACTCCGCGGGTGGGCCTCGGCCGGTTCGCACCGGGCTCGACTGTGTGTGCGTGGGCACGGTGTGCGGCGCGCGGACGACCGGCACCCGCATGTCGGCCTTGGGGCGGGTCGCCGTCGGCACGCGGACAGCACCGCCCACCGCCACCTCGGTGGCGGCGGGCGAGCGGAAGGTCACCGGCGGCATGCCCCCACCATAGAGCGACGTTGCCCCAATGCCAACGTCCCCGGTGGGGCCTCATTCCGGCCTCGAACTGCCGCTTTTCGCCGCAATAGGGCCGTTGCCCGAACCCGGTGGGCGCCCTTCGATATCGCAGCGAGGTCATCTTTTCGAGTCCTAGACTGCGGTGCGTGGCGGGGTCTCTGCCCTGCCTACCGGGGGGAGAGAATGCCATGCAATCTCAAGCGACACCGTCCGGGTCCCCGTCGACGACGCAACAACCCGACAAGGCTCACGGTGGCGCCAACCGCGACATGCCGCCGGAGTTGGGTTCGGACGCGGTCGGCATTTTCGAAGGCCGGACCTTCATGTTGTCCAATCCGGCCGGGGACGTGCCGGCCGACTCCATCGCTGGTCTGGTGCACGACGACACCCGCTATCTCAGCCGTTGGGAGTTGACAGTCGACGGGAAGGCTCCGCTCGTCCTCAGCGCGAACCCTGTTGATCCGTACTCGGCGGCCTTCTTTCTCGCGAACCCTGAAATCGAGGGCCTGGCGGCGAACCGGGTCGGCGTGCGACGGGAACGGTTCGTCGGCGACGGCATGCATGAGCGAATAACTGTGCAATATTTTGGTGCCGAGCCGGTCTCCGTGCGTCTGCGGTTGGATGTCGGCGCGGACTTCGCTGATCTGTTCGAGATAAAGGGAACGGGACGGAGCAGGCTGGCCGACATCCGGCGGACCCACCGGTCGGACGGCTCGGCGCTGCGTTTCTCCTACCAGAATTCGCACTGGTCGGCCGTCACCACGGTGGAGGCCGAGCCGCGTGCCGATCGGGTCGAGGGCGACGCACTGATCTGGGATGTGCACCTGGGGCGAGGTCAGACCTGGGGTTGTGAGCTGCGGGTGCTGCTGAACTGTCGGGGCAGGGACTACCAGCCGGCTATCCGCACCTTCGGCGAAGAGCAGGATCCCGGCGCTGACGACGCAGCCTGGCGGTGGAGGGCCAACAAGCCACACCTGAGCGCGGAATCAGACCTGTTGCGCGACGTGTACCACAAGTCGGCCAGTGACCTGGTGTCGATGCGGATCGCCAAGGAGATTCGGGGTGAGCAGGTCGTTCTGCTGGCCGCCGGTATGCCCTGGTTCCTGGCAGTCTTCGGACGGGACACTCTGATCACCGCCTACCAAAGCGTCAGCTGCGGACCCGACGTCGCCCGGGGCGCGCTGATCACTCTCGCCGCGCACCAGGGCACTGCCGTCGACGACTTCAGCGACGAGGAACCGGGAAAGATCCTCCACGAGTTCCGATCCGGCGAGCTGACGCAGCTCGGCATCATGCCCTACGGTCCGTGCTTTGGCTCGGCCGACACCACCCAGCTGTGGCTCATCCTGCTCTCCGAGTACTGGCGGTGGACGGGCGACGACGCGCTGGTCCGGCGGTTGCGGCCGAACGCCGACGCCGCGCTGCGGTGGATTGACAACTTCGGAGACCGCGACGGCGACGGATACGTCGAGTACGCCACCCGCTCCCCCGAAGGCATGCGCAACCACTGCTGGCGCGACTCACCGGACGGGGTCCAGTTCGCCGACAGCAGCCTTCCCACCCTGCCGGTCGCGACCTGTGAGATCCAGGGCTACACCTATGACGCGAAGCTGCGCGCCGCGCAACTCGCCGACGGCCCGTGGGCCGACCACGCACTGGCGCGACGGCTGCGTACCGAGGCCGCCGAGCTGCGCGAACGCTTCAACCGCGACTACTGGCTGCCTGCCCGCGGCGGCTACTACGCGATCGGCCTCGACGCCGACAAGCGCCCCATCGACTCGATGACCTCGAACATGGGCCACCTGCTGTGGAGCGGCATCGTCCCGCCGGATCGTGCCGCCGCGGTGGCCCGGCAGTTGATGTCTGACCAGATGTTCTCCGGCTGGGGTGTCCGGACCCTCTCCACCGAGGACGTGGGTTACAACCCCATCGGCTACCACCTCGGGACCGTGTGGCCACACGACAACTCGATCATCGCCGCCGGGCTCGCCCGGTACGGTCACCGCGACGCCGCGAACCGCATCGCGATGGCGATGCTGGAGGCCGCCGCCCAATTCGAGCACCGCCTGCCCGAAGCCATCTCCGGGTACGACCGTTCGCTCGGCCGACGACCCGTGCCGTACCCCACCGCCTGCAATCCCCAGGCCTGGGCCAGCGGTGCTCCCCTGCTGTTCCTGCGGACGATGCTCGGGCTCGACGTCAACGACGGGATCCTCGCCACCGATCCGCACGTTCCCGAGGCGCTGGGGAACATCCGGCTGACCGGGGTTGCCGTCCACGGTGCGCGGCAGACGGTCGAGGCGTCCGCGTCAGGGCCGAGTTTCTCGGCCTGAAACGCGGCGCTCGTCGTTCAGGCCGACCGGTGGTGGGACGGTCAGCTCGGGGTGAGGAGGCAGAACTCGTTGCCCTCCGGGTCGGCGAGCACCCTCCACGGGACGTCCTGGCCCAGGTCGACGGGGGTCGCGCCGAGACGCCGCAGCCGGGCCGCCTCGACCTCCGGGTCGTCACCGGGGTACGGGCGGACGTCGAGGTGGACGCGGTTCCATCCGCTCTTCACGTCGGGTGTACGGACGAACTCCAGATAGGGGCCGACGCCCTTGGCGGAGCGCAGTCGCGCACCCTTGTCGGTCACCTCGTGCACTGTCCAGTCCGTGGCCTCGCTCCAGAACCGGGCCATGGCTCGCGGATCCGCGCAGTCGACCACTACGGCGGCGATCGGTCCGGTGTCCCGGTAGAGCGGTCGGGGGTCCAGCACACAGAACTCGTTGCCCTCCGGGTCGGCCATGACCGTCCATGGCACGTCACCCTGGCCCACGTCGGCAGGTGTGGCGCCGAGATCCTTCAGGCGGGCCACCACCTGCGCCTGGTGGGCCGCCGAGGTGGTGGCGAGGTCCACGTGCACCCGGTTCTTCACCGTCTTGGGCTCCTGGGAGACGACGAGGTCGATGCAGACTGCGACGGGGTCGGGGTAGACGAAGCCCTCGGGTTCGAGGTTGGTCACGCCGGGTCCCTCACTGGAGACCTCCCAACCGAGCGCCTGCGCCCAGAACCCGCCCAACGCGGAGTCGTCCCGAGCCTTCATGTTGATCTGCACAAGCCGTGTAACCATGCCGGCGATGCTAGGGCTTACGCCCGCGTCTCGCTGACCGTCATCGCCGTCCACGCGCGCTACCGCCGGGTGTCGTCCGGAAGCTGCTCTTTTGTCAGGTGCAGCAGCCAACCCTCGCCGGTGCGGATGAGCGCGTACCGCCGGCGGCCGGCGCGGCCGTGCAGTGTGAACAGCATCCGCCGCTCGGTGCGATCGTGCTCCTCCCAGGTGCCGATGTCGGCGATCGACTTGTCGACGTCCTCGTAGGTGAGGTGATCGAGGTCGTGGTCGGGCACGGCGATCGCGAGCCGGTTGTCGCTGGGGCTGTCCGGCAGACCGCGCGGCACCGCCCACGAGCGCAGCACACCGTCCTCCTCGAGCCGCAGGTCGAAGTGCGGTCGCGGTTTACGGTGGTGGTGCAGGACGAAGGCGGGTGCCACTCCCCCATTGTCGGCGCCGGCCAACCCTCCCGCCTGTCGACGCGATCACCGCACGCAGTCAGCGGCTTTTTGCGTGGCACGCATATTTGCGTGCCACGCAACTAGTGCTAGCCTGGTGGCATGACGGGGCTACGGGAGCGCAAGAAGGCCGAGACGCGGGCGGCGCTCGGTTGGGCTGCGATCCACCTCACCGCTGAGCACGGCTACGACAACGTCCGCGTCGAGGACATCGCCGAGGCGGCTGGTGTCTCCCCGCGCACCTTCAACAACTACTTCTCCAGCAAGGCCGAGGCGATCGCCTCCCGCCACCTCGACCGCAGCCTGCGCACCGCCGCCGCGCTGCGCGAACGTCCCGCCGACGAGCCGCTCTGGGTGGCGCTCACCCAGGCCTCGCTGGAGCAGTTCACACGCGGCCCCGAGGTCGAGGCGATGCCCTCCCCCTCCCACGCCCAGTGGGTTGCCGGCGTACGCACAATGCTCGCCGAGCCCGCGCTACAGGGCGAACGGCTGCGCGCCACCGCCCTCGCCGAGGCCGAGCTTGCCGCCGCGGTCGCCGAGCGCACCGGCACCGACCTCGCCACCGACATGTATCCGAGGCTCGTCGCGGCCGCCGCCAGCGCCGCCGTCGCCGTCGCCATGCAGCACTATCTCGACAGTGCCGACCCACCCGCCCCGATCGAACGCCTCATCACCGACGCCTTCACCCAGGTCGCCGCCGGCCTCCCGGCCCCACCCCGCTGAAGCTCCGCCCTCTCGCAGGGCACCACCTCACCCACGTCTCCAGCCGCGTCCCACTCCCGCGGCGGGCCGGCCACGTGCCGCGTCTGCCGTGGCGATGACGCACACCCCGAAGGAATCAAGATCATGATCGATGTCGTCATCGTCGGAGCCGGCCCCAACGGCCTGATGCTCGCCTGCGAACTGGCCCTCGCCGGTGTGCACCCCGTCGTCCTCGAACGCCACGCCGCGCCCACCGGCGAGCCTCGCGCCAACGGCCTCGTGGGCCAGGTCGTCCGACTGCTCGACCGGCGCGGCCTCTACGCGCGGCTCAGCGGTGAGAGCACCCCGCCGACCCCTCAACCGGCCTTCACCTTCGGCGCTTTCCCGCTGGATCTCACGATGCTCGCCGAGAACCCGCACTACGTCCTCGGCGTGCCGCAAGCCCAACTCGAGGCCGGTCTCGCCGTCCGAGCCGCCGAGCTCGGAGTCGACCTTTGCCGCGGCCACGAGGTCGTCGACCTCCTCCAACGCCCCGACGCGGTCGAGGTCCACCTCGCCGACGGTACGCAGCTCACCAGTCGTTTCGTCGTCGGAGCCGACGGCGGGCGCAGCGCGGTGCGCCGCCTCGCCGGCATCGACTTTCCCGGTGTCACGAACGACCGGTCGATCTCCCGCACCGCCACCGTGACCGTGCCCGCGTCATTCCTCCACCCCGAGACGGGCGGCCTGCGCGTCCCCGGCTACTGCGTCGTCCCGCCGTTCCAGCACACCCGCACCGCGCGTGGCCTGATCGCCTGGGCCCCGTTCCCCGGCCGCCCGGCGATCCTGAGCACGACGGAGTGGCCCGACACGCCAACGAACGACGAGACCCCGATGAACCTGGCGGAGCTCCGCGCCAGCGTCACCCGGGTGCTCGGTACCGACATCCCCCTCGGCGCGCCGGACGGCCCCGGCCTGCTGCGGCGGCTGACCGGACGCAACACCCGCATCGCCGCCCGCTACCGCGCCGGCCGGGTGCTGCTGGTTGGCGACGCCGCGCACGTGCACCCAGCGATGGGCGGCCCCGGCCTCAACCTGGGCCTGCAGGACGCGGTCAACCTGGGTTGGAAGCTCGCCGCGACGGTGCGCGGCTGGGCACCGCAGGGTCTGCTCGACACGTACGAAAGCGAACGTCGTCCCGTCGCCGAACGGGTCGTCATGTCCACCCAGGCGCAGTCGGCCCTCATCGGCCCCGGCGACGAGATCAGCGGCTTGCGGGAACTCTTCGCCGAACTGCTGCGCAAGCCGGAGGTGACCGGGCACATCGCGGCCCTGATGTCCGGCGCGGACATCAGCTACCCCGCCGACCCCACCGACCCGTTGGCCGGCCGCTGCGCCCCCGACGTGGTCGTGCAGACCGACCACGGCGCGACACGCCTCGCCGAGCTGACCCGCACCGCCCGCCCACTGCTACTGGACTCCACGGGCTCCTATGCCGGGATCGCCGCACCATGGCGAGACCGGGTCGACGTGGTCGCCGGTTCACTGGAGGGCACGACGGCGACCGCGTTGCTCGTACGCCCCGACTGCTTCATCGCCTGGTCCGCCGGGGACGCCGCCACGCTGCGCGCCTCGCTCGCCCACCACTTCGGCCTTCCACGATGACCATGAGACAATTCCGGTCCGGCCCTCGTCAGCGTGTCTTCGCGTACGCCTTCCAGTCCTCAAGCGGAGTGAACGGAACCGCTGCCGGCCGCTGTGCCGTCGTCGTCAGCTCGATCCGCTGGCCTTCCACCGCGGACCGGAGCAGGCTGGTCATCGTTTCGAGGACGTGCAGTGCGACGTCGCCTCCGGCGCGCGACGGACGCTGATCGTCGGCCCTGACAAGGTCGAGCAGACCGATGCCCCGGGAACCCTCGGCGTAGCCGGCCCGCGGTTCGAGGGCGCGCCATTCGGTGCCGCCGAGCGCGAAGAGGCGGACCTCGCCGTCGAAGTAGTTCGGGTCGGGTACGGCGAGCGTGCCGGTCTCTCCGTGCACCTCGATCGGTGCGGCCGTCGTCTTGACGCCGTCGAAGCTCGTCGTGATGGTGGAGAGCGCACCGTTGGCGTGTTCGAGGACGCCGGTGAGGTGGGTGTCCACCCCCACCGGGATCCGCTGGCCGGTGCGCGGGCCCGAGCCGATGACGCGCTCGGCGCGCAGGCGGCTGGCGGCTCCGGTCACCGCCCGGACCGGCCCGAGCAGGTGGATGAGCGCCGAGATGTAGTACGGCCCCATGTCCAGCATCGGGCCGCCACCCGGGGCGTAGTAGAAGTCGGGGTTGGGATGCCAGCGTTCGTGCCCCGGAGTGACCATGACGGCCGACGCGGACATCGGGCGTCCGATGAGCCCTCCGTCGATCGCCGCCCGCGCCGTCTGCGTACCCGTACCCAGGACGGTGTCCGGCGCGCACCCGACGCGGACGCCGGCCGAAGCGGCCCGTTCGATGATCGAGCGGCCGTCCGAAAACGTCACGGCGAGCGGCTTCTCGACGTACACGTTCTTGCCGGCGTCGATCGCACCCAGCGAGATGTCCGCGTGCGCCGCGGGGATGGTGAGGTTGAGCACCGTCTGCACGTCCGGACGGGCCAGCAGGCGCTCGACGCTCATCGCCTCGGCTCCGGGAATCGTGGCCGCGACCGCGGCCGACCGGGAGGCGTCGAGGTCGGCCACCGCGGCGATGCTCACCTCGGGGTGGTCCGCGAGTGTGTCCAGGTAGGCGCGGGAGATGACCCCGAGACCTACGACGCCGACGCGGTGCGGGTCGCCCACACCATTCCCCTCTCGATGACGGTACGGACGCCCGCGTGTTCCAGCACGTCGAGGCTGTGCCCGGGGGTCGTCACGACGATGCGTCCGGCACCCCACAGTCGGGTCCAGATCGCCGGCGAGGTGACCGGACGGTGCCACGGGTGCCACGCCTGGGTCGGGTGGGTGGTGACGGCCAGTACGTCGATCAGGTCGTCGTGCAGCACCCAGTACTGCTCGGTGACCAGGTCGAAGTCCTCGATGCCCGCGGTGATCGGGTGCTCCCGGCCGAGGTCGGTGATGCGCACCGTGTGCGGCAGGAAGTTGTCCTCCGGGCCGCCGTGACGCTCACACGGCTCTTTACCCGGATGGGTCGCGAACTGGCCGCCCACCAGGTGCAGGTATTCCGATGACGCGCGGAACGAGTCCACGATGCCGCCGTGCCAGCCGGTGAAGCCCGTACCGGCGATGACCGCCGCGCTGAGGCCCGCCACCTGATCGGCGGTGATCTGCGACATCGTCATGCACTGCACGACGAGGTCGGTCTCGGCCATCTCGGCGGCGTCGGCGTAGATCTCCGGCGACTCTTCGACCCGCACTGCATAGCCGCTACCTTCGAGGAAGGGGAGGAACAGTTCGGTCGCCTTGACCGGCTGGTGACCCTCCCAACCGCCCCGAACCACCAATGCTCTGCGCTGCGCCACCCTCGCTCCCTCCCACGGCTCCCGTCGCCACCAGGCTGGCCGCTTCCGCTCCGGCGACGTGCCGCCGATGCCCATGCGTGTCGAGCACCAAAACCGTACCCGTCGTCGCCGACAAAGCCGACGGACGTCGGGCTTGCGGATTCCACTGTGCCCGGGCTGCTCGGGCCGCACCACGAACGACGCCGACGCTGGACCGGCGCGGGGGTTCCGGGCCGGCCGGGTTGAATCAACCGCTTCGGCGGTTACCCCACTGGCGAGGGCTCTGGACCGAGCCCCGGCCGCCGAGGTGCTGACCCTTTCCATGCGGTTGAGGCGAGGCCACCTTGCCCTTCGCCCGTCGGGCGGCCCGATTCGCGGGAACGGCAGGCGGGTCGGTCTCGGTCTCGGCCGCTGTCGAGGTGTCGGCATCCACCGCGGGGGCGTCTTGGGCGGGCTCAGGCTCCGGCATCGGGTTCTCCTTGGATCTGGTGGGTCCTACGGGCCATCGACGGCCGCCGGACGCGGACTGGTCGACGCCGGGGTGCGTGCCTTGACGGTAGCGCAACGCCAGGCCGAGGCGAGTGTTCCCCCGCTCCGATGGGACAGCCGTTACCTGCTGCCTGCCGGCGCGGACCGAACCCCCGGGCCGCGACGCATCGCCGCAACTGGATACTTCTTCTCGCCCGATCCGATGGGCGCCCGTGCCGAAGCTCGCCATGGTCGCGCGACGAGAGTTACGGCCCAGTATGCGGAGGTGGGTATTGGGCCGTCCGGAGAAGCCGGTGGACCCCACGGCAGGCCCGGTGCAACGGTTGGCGTGGCAGCTACGACAGTTGCGAGAGCACGCGGGCAACCCGAGCTATCGGCTCCTGGCTCGGCGCGCGCACTACTCGGCAAGCACGTTGGCGGACGCGGCGAAGGGTGATCGGCTGCCGTCGCTGGAGGTAACGCTCGGGTATGTCCAGGCCTGCGGCGGGGACCCGGCCGAGTGGCGGGCACGGTGGTCGGCCATCGCCGAAGCAGCGGTCGCCTCCCGCGCCACCGACACCACCGCGCAGTCCTGCCCGTACCAGGGGCTGACGGCATTCCAGCCCGAGCAGGCGGAGCTGTTCTTCGGCCGTACGGAGCTGGTCGAACGGCTGCTGGCACGGGCCGATCGGCGGTGCCTGACCGCTGTCGTCGGGGCTTCCGGAAGCGGCAAGTCCTCGTTGCTGCGGGCCGGTCTGCTGGGAGCCATCACCGCCGACCGTGGGCTCGCGCAGCGGTGGCAGACGATGTTGTTGACGCCGACCGAACGCCCGCTGGAGGCGTTGGCCGCCGAGGTCGCGAAGTTGACCGGCCAGGATGCCCCAGAGATCCGGAAGAACCTGGCGGCGGATGCGGCCACGCTCGACATCGCGGTGCGGAGCGCACTGGCGGGCGGCCCGCCGCAGGCCCGCGCGCTGCTGGTGGTGGACCAGTTCGAGGAGGTGTTCACACTCTGCCCCGACAAGGCGGAGCGCCGCCGGTTCATCGAGGCGCTGCTGGACGCCGCGCACGGGCCCGACCGCCGCACCACAGTGGTGCTCGGGGTACGGGCCGACTTCCTCGCCCACCTCCTGCAGTATCCGAACCTCGCCGCCGCGCTGGACGACGAGGCTTACCTCCTGGTGCGGCCGGTGAGCTCCACCGACCTGCGGGACATCATCATCCGGCCCGCCGCCCAGGTCGGCATGGGCGTCGACGCCGACCTGGTCAGCACGGTGCTCGCCGATGCCGCCGACGAGCCGGGCGCGTTGCCGCTCGTCTCGCACGCGCTCCTCGAGACGTGGCAGCGACGCACCGGGGAGACCCTCACCCTGACGGCCTATCAGGCGAGCGGCGGTGTGCGCGGGGCGATCGCCCAGACCGCCGAGCGGGCCTATGGCGACTTCGGGTCAGCCGAGCAACAAGCCGCTCGCCGGGTCTTCCTGCGGCTCACCGCATTGGGCGACGGCACCGAGGACACCCGGCGGCGCATCATGCGTACCGAACTCGACGGTATCGCCGACGAGGCTGTCACCGCCCGAGTTCTGGACCAGCTGGCCGAATCCCGTCTGGTGGTCATGGGCGACGGCACTGTCGAGGTGGCCCATGAGGCACTCATCCGGGCCTGGCCGCGGCTACACCGATGGCTGACCGATGGTCGCGCGAACCTGCTGATCCACCGGCGACTCACCGAAGCCGCGCACACCTGGTCGACGCTCCACCGTGATGCCGGAGCCCTGTACCGGGGAACCCAACTCCTGGGCGCGCAGGCCCTGGCCGAGGACCATCCGGAGGAGCTCAACGAACTCGAAAGCTCTTTCCTGCACGCCAGCTCCGCTCTCGCCGAATCCGAGCAGAACGCCGCCCGGCGTCAGGCCCGCCTGTTCAAGCGCTTCGTCGCGGGCATATCCACGCTGCTCGTCCTCGCCCTGTTGGGTGGCGGCGTCGCGGTACGACAACGCCAGGACACCCGCCGACAGCAGGTGGCCACACTCTCTGGTGAACTGTCGCTGCAAGCCCGATCCCTGCTCGCCACCGATCCCGACCTGGCCGGCCTGCTGGCCGTCGAGGCGGACAACTTCAACTCGAACACCGAGACCCAGGGCAGCGTACTCAGCGCAGCGGCCGCGCCTCGCCGCACCGAGCTCAACGTCGGCGGGCCGTCCATCTACACGGTCGCGTTCAACCCGGACCATTCCCTGTTGGCCTCCGCGGCCGGCGACGGCACCATCGGATTGTGGGACCCCACCCTCGGCACGCGGCTCGCCACCCTCTCCGGCCACACCGGTCGGACCGCCGACCTGGCCTTCGCCGACCGCGGAAGGCTGCTCGCCTCCGTCGGGATCGACAGGTCCATCATCATCTGGGACGTAGCGACGCGCCAACAGAAGACCCGGTTGACGGAGAACAACCTCGGGTCGGGCATGGCCTTCAGCCCCGACGGGACCAAGCTCGCCGTCGGCCTCACCGGCGGCCCTGACGCGACTGCCGGCCGTGCCGGCGACATCGCCCTCTACGATCTGCGGACCACAACTCGCACCCTTCTCCGCGAGCACCGGAGTCCGGTCCGATCTCTCACGTTCAGCCACGACGGCGCGATCCTTGTCTCCAGCGACGGGGTGGAGCACCCGGCCGCTTGGCGTGTGGCGACCGGCACGGTGTTCGCCAGACTGCCCGCCGAGCATGTCTTCTCGGTCGCCTTTGGTCCCTCGGGGTATGTCCTCGCGGGTTCCGCCGACGACCGCGGGGTGTACCTGTGGGATCTTGCGGGCGGCCAGCCCGTCCGCCTTCCGCCGCTACCGCTGGCCGGCCGCTACGCATGGACGATCTCCGCGCCCACCGACAGCATGCTCGCCGTGGCCGACGAGAACGGCGCGATCACCATCTGGGACGTGCGACGCCGCGAGTCCCTGCAGACCTTTCAGGACCGGGGCCGCACCGAGACGGTGTCCGTCGCCCTGAGCCGGGACGGGGCGATGCTCGCCTCCGCCGGCTTCAACGGAACCATCGTGCTCCACAGTCTGGAGGACGCCCCGTTCAGTGGTTTCGCGGCCCAGGTCAAGGACCTGAAGATCAGCCCGGACGGCAGCCGTGTCGCCTCGGCGGGCAGCGACGGCACCGTCCGCATCTGGGACACCGACGGTAGACAGGTGGCAGCCCTCGCCGGGCACGCAGACGAGGTGCAGGCCGTGGCATTCAGCCCCGACGGGCTCCGGCTCGCCGCCGTGACCCGGAACAACATCATCACGATCTGGGATCTCCACCGTCGACGACACGCCACCCGACCGATCGTGTCCAAGGGAATCGGTGCGTCCACGGACGTCGCCTTCGATCCTGGTGGCCGTCTCGTCGCAGCCGCCACGCTCGGCCCCTTCATCTGGGATGTCGGCGACATCAACGACCCGACCGACATCACGGCCAGGTTCCCGGCGCAGATCGTCACGTCGCTGGCCTTCAGCCCGGACGGCCGCCGCCTCCTGGGCGCGAGCGTGGGCGGCTTCGTCAACACGTGGGACGTCGCCACCGGCAAACTCCTCAGCCGAGTGAAGAGTCAGCAGGGCACAGTGCAGGACATCGCGGTCAGCCCGGACGGAGCTCTGCTCGCGACCGCCGGCGACAGCCGTACCGTCAAGCTCTGGGACGCCGCGACCGGCAGCGAACTCGCCGTTCTGCACGGCCACACCGCGCCCGTCCAGGTCCTTGCCTTCAGCCGTGACGGCCGCAGGATCGCGTCCGCTGGCGACGACCGCACCGTCGTCGTCTGGGACACCGTCACCCGGCAACGCGTCGCGACCCTCAGCGGCCATGGCGCGAGAGTTCGCGGGCTCGCCTTCACTGCCGCCGGAACTCTCATCTCCGGCGCCGAGGACGGCCGAATCGTCAGCTGGTCGTTCGATCTCCGCGCCGCCAGGGCCCAGATCTGCGCCGCCGTCGGCCGCGAGCTGACCCGGCAGGAGTGGGCGACGCACATCCCCTCAGAGCCGTACGACCCCTCCTGCGGTGCGCCGCCAAGCCGCTGACTGAGCTGCGCAGACATCCGACGGATTGTCCGACGTTGTTTGTCCGGCGCCGCCGCCCTGTCGGACAACCTCGCCCCGAACCAGCCTGACTCCAGGACACGAGCCGTGCGGCGGGTGTCCGCCGAGGAGTCCGACTGCCCGGGGAGCAGCCCGACGGGGGCCCCGGGCACCGGACGACACTGCGATGAAGGAGAACTCGATGAAGCGTTTGGCAGCACTGCTCGCATTGCTCATGACCGTGCTCGCGGGCACGCTCGTCGCCGCCAGCCCCGCCCACGCTCGCAGCCAGCCGGAATGCGAGTCCTACACCGTCGTCAGCAACCAGGCGGGTTATCAGGTCGCCGCACCGATCGGCAGGTACGGCGTCCTGCCGTGCTCGCTGGTCTGGGGCGACGCCGGGCCGGGCACTGTGGCCCTTCAGTGGGCCCTGAACGACTGCTACCTCGCACCCGCCGGCAAGGCGCTGCTCAGCGATGACGGGGCGTTCGGTCAACTGACCTTCAACGCGCTGAAGTTCGCCCAGAGCAAGGCGGGCATCACCGCGGACGGCCAGTTCGGACCGCAGTCACGCGCCTCCCTGAAGTTCCCCGCCCACACGGGCGGAACCTACGGAACCCCTACCTGTGCCCGCCTCGGCCGTCCGCTGCCGTAACTGCCGCTGGATAGGCCCGCCGGCGGTGACAGCGCAAACGCTGTCACCGCCGGCTCGCCGATCACCACGCGCCGATCGTCCTGGAGAACCGGTCGTCAGGTCGGAACGACAGTCAGACGGCCGTGCGGGACCACTGCTGGTTGGTGCCGGTGTTGCACGAGTACTGCTTGAGGACAACGCCGTCCGCGGTCGCCGCTGCCGGCACGTCGACGCATTTGTTGCTGTGTCGTGCCCGGAGCTGGAAGTAGCCGCCGTTGGCGACCATCTGGAACTGCTGGTTGGCTCCGGTGCCGCAGGTGTACTGGACGAGTTCCGCGCCGTCTGCGGTCGACGCGCTCACCACGTCGAGGCACTTTCCGCTGTTTCGGCTGATGATGCGCCAGTAGCCGCTGCCGGCGTCCTGGAACTGCCACTGCTGCCACGCACCACCGCCGTACGTGTACTGACCCACGCGCGCACCGTTGTCCGTGTTCGGCTGCTGGACGTCCATGGCCTTGCCGCTGTGCCGCACGTTGATCCGGTAGTACGTTCCCGTCGACGGCGGAGGCGTCGTCGGGTCGCCGCCGATGGCGTCGCCCCACGCGTACCGGATCCGGTCCGCGCCGGAGGTGTTGCGGACGGTCAGGTTGAGGTCGGTGCCGCTGCCGCCGAGGGCGAACATCGAGTACCAGTCGTAGCCGATGCTGCCGGTCTTGCCGCCGAGGGCGGGCCAGTAGGTGCCACCCATCTGGTTGTCGCGCATGACCTGGGCCATGGCGCGGATGTAGCGCACGAAGTTGTCGGTGCTGCCCGCGTCGGCGTAGTTGCGGCCGTCGTTCATGGGCGCGCCGAACTCGGTGGCGACCGCGCGGGAGGCGCAGTTGCCGAGGCGGGCCTGGATGTGGCTGCGGAAGGCGTCGTAGGTCATCGCGCCGTAGAAGAAGGCGTAGTAGTGGAAGGACAGCAGCGTCGCGTTGAACCGGCTGTCGTTGCAGATGTCGCGCAGGTCCTGGCTGAAGCCGGTGCCGCCGATCAGCACCCGGCCGGGCACCGCCGAGTAGTGGTAGCTGAGCCAGTTCGCCGCGACGGTGCGCCACTCCGCCGAGCTGTAGCCGTGCGGCTCGTTCATCGGCTCGAAGTACACGTTCGTGTTCGAGCCGTACGTGTTGGTCACCGTGGACCACATCGCATTCCACGCGGCGAGGTTGGTGATCCTGCCACCGGAGGCGGCGCCGTCCTCCCAGTAGGCGAGGATGACCTTGAAGCCGCGGGCGGTGGCCGCGTCGATGGCGCCGCGGTACGCCTCCCACCAGGCCGTCCCCACCGTGTGGGTGTTGATCGGCAGTCGGACGGTGTTGACCCCCATTGTGGACGCCATGTCGTCGTAGAGCGCATTGGCCTTGGCCCGCACGGTTGCGTTGCTGTCGGACATGCTCAGGCCCTGCACGACGAGCGGACTGGTCTTGAAGTTGTCACCCAACATGGCCCAGTTCATGCCTCGGAACTGGTTGGTGGCGGCGGTGGCCGGCGACGACGCGACGGCGACGATGCCAACCATCGCCGTCAACGCGGCCACCAGGGCGGAGAGCACCCGTCGATGTAGTGCCACAGTCGAAACTCCTTGGACAGGGACCAGGTTCAGCTGGTCACGCGGAAGGTGGCGTCGGCACGGCTCTGCGCGTCGGACACCGGGTCGAGCCGGAGCAGGTAGGCGTAGTGCCGGAGATATCGGTCCGGGTGGCTGTAGGACTGGAACGACGTCCACGAGGAGTTGGCGAGGCCAGCGACCTGCCGGAAGGTGGCGTCGGCGGCGAAGGTGGCGGTGCCGTCGTTGGCTTCCAGCCGGAAGTCGTATCCGTAGTGGCGCAGGTAGTGGCCCGGGTAGTTGACCGACTGGATGGAAACCGTGCCGGAGCCGACCAGGCCGGGCACCAGCCGCCACTGGCCGTCTTGGGCGGGGCTGACGTTCGGGTCGATGCGGACGTCGTAGTCGTAGTGCCGCACGTACCGGTCCTGGAAGTTGTACGACTGGATCCGGTTGACCGCGGTGGCGGGCCAGCGGGCGAGCACCCGGTTCTGTTCGGCAGCGGTCAGGTTGAGGATCGAGCCGTGCCGTTTCTTGGTGCCACCCATCGCGTACGAGCCGGACGCCGGGAGTCGGTAGCTGCCCGGGCTCGACGGGTCGGTGGTCAGGACCGGCAGGTAGCCGCGCCCGCTGGAGTACTGGTCGAGGTAGAGGACCCACTCGTTGCGGGTGTTCATCTTCATCCACATCGGGCCTTCGACCTGGGAGCCGGTCAGCCCGATGCCGGAGAGGTTCCCGAGGCTGGTCCAGGTGCCGAGGATGGAGTTGCTGCCCTCGATGGCGATCTGGCCGTCCCGGGAGGCCCGGACGTAGCGGTAGGCGCCGACGCCGGCCGGCACCTCGACGATCTGGGTGTCGATGATCTCCTGGTTTCCCGGCCGGTTGACGAAGACCTGCGGGGTGGTGACGCTGCGGAAGTTCGCCGTGCGCGCGTAGTAGATGCGGTGCTTCGTCGCCCCGTTGAGCGGGACGTTGGTCGCCCAGTAGAGGACGTAGTCGCCGGTGGCCGGGTTCCAGATCGCCTCCGGAGCCCAGGCGTTGCGTCCGTCAGGGATCGCGCCGGCGACGTTCAGCAGCCATGGCGCCGACCAGTTGACCAGGTCGGTGGACTCCCACACGACGAGGTTGCGGCTGCCGTTGTTGATCGCGGTCGACCAGTCCTGACCGCAGCCGATACAGAGGTCCGTGGCGATGATCCAGTACCGGTCGCCGGCCGGTGAGCGGACCAGGGCGGGGTCACGGACGCCACGGGTGCCGACGGTGGAGCGCAGCACGAGCCCACCATTGTTGAGGTCGGTCCAGCGCAGGCCGTCGGTGCTGTGGGCGAGATAGATCTGCTGGTCGGTCGAGGACTCGCCGGTGAAGTGCGCCATCAGGTAGCCGACGGTCGGGTCGAGCGCGGCCGCCTCCTTCGGTGTCGCCGCCGACCAGGTGGTGAACAGCAGGCACGCGGCGACCGCAACCGCACCGAGCCGGGCGAGGACTCTCGACATGTGTCTCTCTCCTTCGCGCAGGGGCGTACGGGTCAGCTAGAGGGTCGGTACGACGGGGCGGATGGTGCCGTCGGTGTTGAACTCCATCCGGTCGATGGCGGTCTCACGGTTGGTGCCGTTGCCGGCCGGCACCGCGAACCGGTGGTAGGCGATGTACCAGGTGTCGCTGCCGGGTGCCCGGACCACGGAGTGGTGGCCAGTGCCCTTGATGCCGACGTCGAGCCTCTTCTGCAGCACCACGCCGCGCCTGGTCCACGGCCCGAGAGGTGAGGAGCCGGTGGCGTAGGCGACCCGGTAGTCCTCGCTGCGCGTGTCGTTCTCCGACCACATGAAGTAGTAGAGGCCGTTGCGCTTGAACACGAATGGCGCCTCGTTGTAGCCCGACGGCGTGATGACGCGCGCCTGTGCCGTGTCGAAGGAGACCATGTCGGAGTTCAACCGCACCGCCCGCGCGACGCCCTGCCCCCAGTACAGGTAGGACTGCCCGTCGTCGTCGGTGAACACCATCGGGTCGATCGTCTGCCCGCCAGAGAACTGGTCGCTGCGGATGAGTGGTCGGCCCAGCGCATCGCGGAACGGCCCGGTGGGGCTGTCGGCCACCGCCACGCCGAGGTGTTTGGCCGTGTTGCCGCTGGCCGCGCCGCCGCTGAAGTACAGGTAGTAGCGGCCGTTGGCGCTGGCCGCCGCAGGCGCCCAGGCCGAGTTGTCCGCCCAGGACACGTCCGGACCGTGGTCGAGGATCACGCCGTGGTCGGTCCAGTTGACCAGGTCGGTGGAGGAGAACGCCTTGTAGTAGGTGCCGGACCAGCTCGCGTAGCCGTCGGTGGTCGGGTACAGGTAGTAGCGGCCGTTGAGGACGGCGACGTGCGGGTCGGCGAAGAGGCCCGGGATCACCGGCCCTCTGGTGGTTTTGGGCGCCCAGGGCGCGACGAGGCGGAAGGAGCTGTCCGCTCGGAACGCGGCCGTGTCCTGGTGGGCGTCGAGCCAGAGTGCGAAGTCGCGGTGCCGGATCCGCCGGTTCGGGTAGTTGTACGAGGCCAGCGCCACCGATCCGCTGACCGAACCGTCCACGGCACAGAAGGTGGCGTCGGCCCGGAACGCGGCGTCGCCGGTGTTCGGGTCGACCCGGAGCCGGTAGTCGCGGTGCCGCAGGAACATGCCGGCCCTGGTCTGGAACGAGTAGCAGGTCGGCGACGCCAGACCGTTGACCACGGTGAAGGTGGCATCCAGCTTGGTCTGGTTGGCGCTGCTGGAGGTGACCGGGTCGAGCTGACCGAGATAGTCGATGTGGCGTACGTACCGTCCGGCCTGGTTGACCGCCTCCAGCGAGACGGCGCCGGTCGGCAGCGTGGCGGCATGCGCCGGCCCGTCGGCCACCACAACCACGACAGTTGCGGCGGCCACGGCGGAGAGCACGAGGAGGGCGCGTAGACGCATGGTTGATGCATCCGACAGAACCACCATCCCGGCTCCTCTCGCAAGATCATCTATGTTAACGTTAACAAGCGCAGGCAGAAAGCAGGCTCAGGCTTGGGCGACCCTGGGGTCGGGTGGAAAGTTCACATGCGGCGCCTCTGACGCGTTACGCGACCGCGGGCGCAATGTGTTCGGTTCGTTAAGTTCGCGTTGCGGACAAGTGTTAGCGATCGCATCTACGAGTGTCAAGGGATCGACCGTGGCCGCTCCCCCGCGACCCCGATCACGTCACCCGTCCTCCACAACCCCGGTCAGACCGTGCCGTGACCCTCCTGAACCCATCGATGGACGACGGCAAAGTCCGCCTCGGTCAGACCCGTGTACGGGTCAACGCGATGCAGCAGCGCCCGCGCCGGGTGGTGAGCCATCACGAATCGACGGTCGGCATCAGTGATCTCGTCGTCAAGCCACACGAAGGGGCCACCTGCTACCCACTGGGTCAGGAAGGCGGTCTTCCAGTGCAGGCCACGCCCCGTCTCCTCGTCGTCGTCGGGCCAATCAACGACCGGCAGGTCCGGAAGCCCGAGCCGGGGGGAGACGACCTCGTTCGCCTCCGCCATCCACGTCGTGCCCAGACCAACTGGCACCCCAGGGCGAGCAGCCGACGACCGTCCTCTGGGTTGAGACGGTCAAGGAGGGGGTTGCCGGTATTTTCCGTCTGCCTTCGGGTGGTATCGCCCGACGGACGTCTCTGAACAACTGGGCGGGCCTTGAACGGGATCAGCGGTCCGTCCACATCAAGGAAGATCACCGGACGTCCGGCGAAGCCGGGAGTCACGCCAGAACCGTCCCCTGACGACCCTGCTCCCTGAGCGCCTCACGCACCTGCATGAGCGCGAAGCCGAGCAGATTGAGCCCTCGCCAACGGCCCGGTTCCCCAGCAGCCGGATCGTCGCGGTTCAGGCCGATGCCCCAGATCCGGTCGACCGGGCTGGCCTCCACCAGGACTCGCTGCCCGGTAGCCAGCAGAAACGCCCGTAGCGCGGGATGCTGATCGAATTTCGCGAGGTTGCCGGCCACCACGATCGCGAAGCGATGTTCGCTCCACGTCTGCTGATCGAAACCCGCGACGCGTCCCCCCAGCACCTTCGCGGCGTGGGGATGCGGCGCGGCGAGGATCTGTTCCGCCATCGTTCGGTCGCCGAACAGGGTGGCCTTGCGCCACATCATGTAGTGCTCCGCAGTGGCGAACCGCAGCTTGTCGGCGATGAAGGGCGCCGGCCACCACTGGCTCAAGCAGCCTGCGCCGACACCCCCGTCCCGCTCGGGCTGGTGCCCCCAGAAGAACAGGAACTTGACCCGATGACCCTGCGCTTGCGCAGCGGCCAGATCCCCGACGCTACGAACCGATGCCAGCATGATGGCGAGTGTGCGGCACCAGCGTTGCGCGTACCCCGCATTTTCGACCGCGAGGACGTGCTCGCGGCCGCCGCGATGCCAGGCATGCCCACGGCGCTGTGACATATTGCCCACGTCCGGCGGCCATCGCATCCGACGGTCGATGCCTACAGTCGGACCATGAGCACGGATGACGGCGTGCGGGCCTGGCTCCGCCGGCAGGGCGCTGAGCAGATCGCCCATCCCGGAGGCAACCTGTACGTCCACCTCTGTCGAGTCAGCGAACGACTCGCTGTGCTCGGCTGCGCCCGTGACGTGCAGGCAGCGGGCCTCACCCACGCCGCCTACGGCACCGACGGGTTCGACGTCACCCTGCTTGATCGGGCCGATCGTGCGGTACTGCGGGATCTCGTTGGCGCCGACGCCGAGGAGCTCGTCTATCTGTACGGGGCCTGCGACCGTGGACGCAGCTGGCAGGAGCTGGCAAGGACCGGCGAGGTGTTCGACCGCTTCGCACGTCAGGTGTGGACGCCCGGTGAGACTCAACTTCGCTCGCTCGTGGACCTGAGCATCGTCAACGAGCTGGACGTCATCGAGCAGGATCCTGCGGTGGCGGACCGGCACGGGGCCTACTTCCGGGAGCTGTTCGCGTCGTGGGCCCCGATCGCCTCGGAGCAGGTCATCAGCGACGCGCAGCGGGTCTTGCGGCAGTGACACCCGAATCGTCGCGTCCGACAGCACGGACCTCCGGCCGCGTACGGGTGCGAGCCGTCTACCCCGGCAGCTTCGATCCCTTCACTCCGGGGCATCTGAATGTGGTGAGCCGGGCACGCGATCTCTTCGACGAGGTGGTCGTGCTCGTCGCGGTCAACAGCATCAAGCATCCGGGCAGCGACGAAGAGAAGCGGGCAGCCGCCGTCCGGGCCGTGCTGCCGGTCGAGTGGACCTCGGTCACCGTTGCGGCCTGGAGCGGGTTGACCGCTACCTACTGTCGTTTCCGGGAAGTAGGAGTGATCGTCCGCGGGGTGCGTAACACCACCGACCTCCGGGCTGAGTACCAGCTCGCAGCGATGAACCAGTCGCTGGGCGTAGCCACGGTGTTCCTGCCAGCGCAGCCCGAACTGGCCGCTGTGTCGTCGACGGCGGTGCGCACGCTAGGGGCGTGGCGGGCCGAGTAGGGCGGCGATCATCGCTTCGGGCTCGATGCTGGTTGGTCGATCGCTGACCTGCCCGTCGCCGAGTTCGATGACCCGCCACACGCCGTCGGCGCGTAGGGCGAGGTCCACTGTGACGAAGGGCAGACCGAGCCCGGCAATCATCGGCGCGAGCGGCTCCAGGTCGACCTCCACAGAAGGGCGGTCGTTCGGGCTGTCCGGATGAGGGCCGATCAGGACGCAGTCGCCGTTGACCCACCAGGTGCGCACCTCGGCGGAGGTGAACCGCTCGAAACGGCGCAGCACGAACCCGCCCACGAAGTCGTCCTCACGCAACTCCAGGAACCGGCTCGCCACTCTCCAGACAGCGACCGCGTCGTCGATCTCGGGGATGAAGGCCGCGTCGTCCCAGTAGTGCTTCATCGACTTGGTGTAGTCACGCAGTACCGCTGGTCCCGCCCCGAGCGCGACGCGCGCATGGTCAAGATCTGCCCGATCCGAACCGCGGGTCCACACCGAGGCGGGAGTGACCGCCGCCAGCGCCGCGTACCAGCCCGGCAGCTCATGTGCCCGCCGATACTGCTCACCACCGGTCCTCAACACACCACACCGCGCTCGGCGAGAGCCTCGGCGAACGCCGCGTACCGTTCGCTGCGCAGCATCCAACCGCGATAGACCGCCGCACCGGTGCCCGAGACTGAGGCCACCGCCCGACGTACGTCACCGCCCCGTGCCACGGCGTCGTGGTCGACGACCGCCACCTGGAATCCGGCGGCACGGGCCGCCTCAGCCTCGGCAGTGAAGTGCTCGTCCGGATGGCGTGGACGCAGCGGGTTCGCGGGAACGATCAGGATCACCCTCGTATCCTGCCCCCGGAAACTGGTTGCACGTAGCCGGGGTCCCGCCGACGATCAGTCGATGCCCAGTGACCAGGCGACCCCCGACTTCTCGATCAAGCCCACCCTTACCGGTGAGCGGGTGATCCTGCGGCCCTTCGTCGACGACGACCTGGACACCTTCCGAGCGGCGGTGGCAGACCCCGAGGTGGCCCGGCTGACCGGCAGCGCGGCCGCCGACGTTCCCGACGAGGAGCGGTTGCGTTCCTGGTACGGCAGCCGCAACGCCCAGACCGACCGACTCGACCTGGCGGTCGTGGACCGCGCCACTGGGGCCTGCGTCGGCGAGGTGGTCCTCAACGACTGGGACCCTGTCAACCGGAACTGCAACTTCCGCACGCTGCTCACCGCCGCCGGCCGCGACCGCGGCCTGGGCACCGAGGCGGTACGCCTGGTCGTCGGCCACGGTTTCGAGAGACTCGGCCTGCACCGCATCTCGCTGGAAGTGTTCGCCTTCAACCCCCGGGCCCGCCGGGCGTACGAGAAGGTCGGCTTCGTGGCCGAGGGCGTGCTGCGGCAGGTCCTGCGCGATGGCGACGGCTGGGTTGACGCCACGGTGATGTCGATCCTCGCGCCCGAGTGGGCGGCGCACCGGGGACATCCCGAGCGCCGAGGCTCGTAGCCGGCGGACCGAAGGCGTCAGCTCTGGATGGAGAAGGTGGAGACGACGCCGTTGTGGTCGGACCTCGTGCCACCGACGATGTCGTAGTCGGTCATCCACATCAGTTGGTACTCGGGCAGCCGCTTCCAGAAGTAGACGTAGTCGATGTGCCGGTTGCCGTGCGTTCCGGTGCCCTTCTCGCCGTAGAGGTTGTAGTTGGAGCGCAGATTAGGCAGTTCGTTGGCCTCGAAGAACTGCCACGGGAACTTCGCGTACCCGTAGCTCCGGTCGGCGCTGAAGTCGACGTTGAGGTCACCGCTCACGATGACCTGGCCCTCGTCCTGCTTGTCGACCGCCAGTTCTTTGAGGCCCTGGAACTGCGCCTCGGCACACCTGGTGCGCGGCAGGTCCTCCGGCCGGCCGGCGGTTTCGATGCTGGCCACCGCGTGGGCGTTGATGTGGGTCACGTTGCGGCCACTGGCCTTGTGCCGGTACTTGACCCAGTTGTTGTACCGCGCGGGCGGCACCTCGCCCGGGCCGTTTGTGTCACAGACGAAGATCGAGCCCTTGTCGAGTACGTCGAACATGTTCTTCTTCGCGATCAACGCTTCGCCAGCCTGGTTGGTCCCGCCCGGTGCGTACAACCACCAGCCGTTGTCGGCCACCCAGCCCTCCAGGAGCCCCTTGCGGGCACCGACCTCGTTGAGACCGACGAGGTCCGCCTTGGACGCGATCAGGTTCAGGTCGTGCACGAAGTCGGCCTGGCTCAGCCCGTAGTAGATGTTGAGCGTCGCCGCCTTGAAGCCGGCGCTCGCGGCGGCCGCAGGGACCGTCGGCAGCAGGGCCGCCACCAGCGCGACCGCCCCCGCGAGAGCGCCCAGGGCGCGGGCCGACCAGTCCGTTGTCCTGCGCATCGATGTCCCTTCGCACAAACCGCCGTCGGTGGCGGCCAACGAACCGTATCGATTCGAGTGAACGCGATGTCGAACGGCCGGTAACGAAGGATCGACGGCCCTGGGTCGGCCGGTGCGGGGTGACCGGCTCTGCCGGTGGCCGTGGTGGAGCTACGCGAAAGTGAGACCGTCGGACCGGGCGCGTTTGAGTTCGGAGAAGGCCCGGCAGCCGGCGAGCAGGCGGGCGCCGTCGAAGACGCGGACGGCCTCCTCGCCGCGAGGGATAGAGGTCAGTACGGGACCGAAGAAGGCCACGTCGTCGACGACGACCATCGGGGTGCCGAGGTCCTCGCCCACCAACTGCTGTGCGCGGGCGGTGCTGGCCCGCATCTGTGGGTCGACGTCGCTCCGATGGGCGGCCTCGGCCAGACCCACGGGGAGGCCGGCCTCGGCCAGTGCCAGCGGAACGACGGTATCGAAGTCCTTGTCGCCGGCGTCGTGGATCCGGCGGCCGAGCGCCGGGTACAGCCGGGCAAGCGCGGCGGAGCCGTGTTGCGCGGCTGCCGCCACACACACCCTGGCCGGTCCCCACGCCCGGTCGTTGAATTCGCGGTACCAGGGCTCCAGGTCCCGATGCTCGTTGATCACCGCGAGGCTCATCACCTCGAACCGCAGAGCGAGCGGCCGCATCGTGGCGACCTCCATGAGCCAGCGGGAGGTGATCCAGGCGAACGGGCAGGACGGATCCACGTATGCCGTGACCACCGGAGCCGACGTTGGGGTCAACTTGTCTTCCATGGAAGACAAGTTATCTTCCCTGGAAGGTAAGATGCAACAGTGGATGACGACCGGATCACCGAGATCGTTTGTCAGTGGGGCCGCGAGCGACCAGACCTCGACCCCACTCCGTTGCTGATCATCGGCCGCATCCAGCAGCTGGCCGCCGTACTCGATGTGGCCCTGCGGCCGCCCTTCGCCGCGGCGGACCTCGGCAACGGCGACTTCGACGTGCTCGCGGCACTGCGCCGCGAGGGCAAGCCCTACACGCTCACAGCGGGCCAGTTGAGTCACCGGATGCTCGTGACCACCGGCGCCGTGACCAAGCGGGTCGACCGACTGATCGCCCGCGGCCTCGTGTCCCGCTCGGTCTCCGCAGCCGACGCGCGCGGCAGAGTGGTCGGGCTGACTCCGGCCGGCGTGGCGTTGACCGACCGGCTCATCGAGGAACACCTGGCAAACGAGGCGGCCATCCTTCGTGACCTCACCGACAACGACCGCAAAACCCTTGAGCGCCTACTGGCGGCGATGAACCAGACCCTGGACTCCGGAGATTTCGGACCAGAGGACGGAGGTCCGGCCGGATGACGGCCTCGGTCGTGACGGGCCGACCCGCGGATTACCATTCCGCCATGGACGACACCACCCGCGGCGTACGCATCAGACGCGGCGGCCCGGCCGACGCACCTGCCGTACTGGACATGCTCGACTCCGCGGTGGGCTGGATGAACGAGCGTGGCAACACCGAGCAGTGGGGCACGACGCCGTTCTCGGAAAAACCCGAACGGGCCGCACAGGTCGATCGGTACCTGACCGAATACCTCCCGTACATCGCGGAAGTGGACGGGACCCCGGCCGCGGCCCTGGTGCTGGACTCCGGGCCCGATCCGCGGGTACCGATCGCGCCCGTGGAAGAACCCGAGCGGTACGTTCGCCTCCTGGTCTCCAACCGTCGATTCGCCGGCCAGAAACTCGGGTCGGCCCTGTTGGCACGTGCCGTGGAGGAAACCCGGCGAGCCGGCGTGCGGTTGCTACGGGTCGACTGCTGGGCGGGCGGCGGAGGTGAGTTGGTGGCGTACTACGAGCGCCACGGGTTCACTCCCACCGAGACCTTCCTGGTCGGATCCTGGCCAGGGCAGGTGCTGGCCCAGCGGGTCGACTGAGGCCGCCACATGGCGGACGATGGATGCGTGATCGGTGACCGGTGGGGCGTGACCACCAGCGAGACCCTGCGCACCTATCCCTGCGACGACTTCGTCGTCTCGCCCACTCTCCGAGCGTGGCGGGGAGTGGGGATCGATGCGCCCGCGGCAGCGGTGTGGCCGTGGGTAGCCCAAGTGAGGCTTGCCCCGTACTCGTACGACTGGATCGACAACCTCGGCCGCCGCTCACCTCGACAACTGGAGGGCCTGCCCGAGCCCCAGGTCGGAGAGGCGTTCACCACCGCTGGCGGCCGAAGGTTGGGCAGGATCGTCTCGGTCGATCCCGGCAGCCAACTGACGAGCACCATCATGGGCGCCTTCATGTCCTACGTCCTCGTGCCTCAGGAGCATGACACGACGCGCTTGCTGCTCAAGGTCGTCATGCGGACGACCCGCTGGGCCGCACCCGGGTTGTCCATCGGCGACCTGGTCATGGCTCGGCGGCAGCTGCTCAACCTGAAAAAACTCGCCGAGCGCAGTGGTCCACGCCGCTGAGCCTGGAAGGCACCCTCGTTGAGCTGACCGGAGAGCCGGTGCCCCTGCTACGAGCGCGTGGCCTGGTACTCGAGGAAGCCGCGGGCATCGGCCTGGTTTTGAGGCGATGCCATGGGATGGCTCATCGTCTCCCGCAGCAGTTGCAGCCACTGAGGAGCATCCGACGGATTCCCGTTGAGCACGCGATTGGCCATCCAGACGGTCAACGGAGTCGGTTTGCGCCGCATCGACTCGACCAACAGGGGACGGTAGCCAGGCCAGGTCTCCAAGGTGTGCACGAGAGGCCCGGGACTCCCCAGATCCGCCGCGTCCAGACGTTCCAAGAAGGCGTAGAGCAGCGGAGCCCACTGCTGTGGGTCGTCCCGCCCGGCCAATTCCGTACAGATCGCGTCGAGCTGTTCGCTGCCACTGGCGTCGAGCCGCATCACGTCGAAGTCCACCAACTCGAGTGCCTGCAGTTCAGCCGCGACCTCGGTGAGGTTTCGCCTCATGATCGAAGTCTACGGCGACCGAGGAGACGCGTCGCGACACTCGTGCTCGTTTGCGTCACGCGGCTGATGTGGGCGTTCCTGTGCCGGCACGGCCGTCGCGGACACGACGAAAAGGGTTTGCTGACCGGCAACACCGATGCCATCCTCCGCCGTGATGACGACACGGAGTGATCTTCTCGCGCTGCACGACCAGCAGGTGCGCGGCACCATCGCGGCCCGGCTGCCGAACAACTGGAAGCCGTCCTGGGATGGCCCCGTCCTGCAGATTGCTACCCCGACGCGAGGACTGGCCTTCGCCCAGAACCTCGATCACCTCAGCGTTGGCGACTTGGACGCGCTCATTGGTCGAGTTCGTGACCGCTCCGCGGCGCGCGGCCAGGCAATGGAGTGGAAGACGTACGGCCACGACCGGCAGGATCTCACCGAGCGGCTGCGGCTGGCCGGGTTCGCGCCGGAGGACGAGGAAACAGTCGTCATCGGTCTGGCAGCCGACCTGACCGGCGCCGGCGAAGCCCCCGACGGCATCGCCATCCGCGCGACGACCGACCTGGCCGACCTACGCCGGATCGCGGCCATGGAATCCGAGGTCTGGAGCGTCGATTGGTCCTGGCTGGCTGATGACCTACGCGACCGCATCGAGTCCGCCCCGGAGAACATCATCATTCTCGTTGCGGAGGCCGCGGGCGAGGTCGTATCGGCCGCCTGGCTGGTCGTCATCCCCGGCACCGAGTTCGCCGCACTATGGGGTGGCTCTACCCTGCCGCAATGGCGCCGAAAGGGCATCTACCGGGCGCTTGTTGCCCGCCGTGCGCAGGTCGCTGCCGACCGGGGCATCAGGTACCTCTTGGTCGATGCGTCCAAGGACAGCAGGCCGATTCTCCAACGACTCGGCCTCCACGCCGTGGGCACCACCACCCCGTGGGTATGGAGTCCGACCACCTGAGCGGTCCTCACGGGCTGCGCGGTGAGCGGACGTCGCCCTGGCTGACACCATTGTCGTGGGGAAGAGTCACAACCGTCCCCAGCCAATCACGTGGTCAGGTAGTACCTGTCGAGGAAAGCCCCATAGTGCCCGGCGTCGTAGGACTCCTCCACCCACGCGATCTCGTCGAGGATCCCCTGGGCTTCCGCGGTGCCCAGGGCGGCTAGGTACTCCTTTGTCCTGGCCACGCCTGCCCCCAGCATCAACTCCACATCGACCGCGCCGGTCGCGTCCATGCTGGTGCCGCGAGCGCGGTGAACAAGCAACACGTCCTCGACGGCGCCAGCGTGCCAGAGCTGGATGGCACAGATCCGCATCAGCTGGGTATTGCCGGGGACGCTGCCCAATCCGGCGTAGGTGTCCGCCTCGTGCCGGGTTTCCCGTACGAGAATGTTCCGAATGATCGGGACCTGGTCATCGCTGACGCGCAAGCCGTAGGCCGCCAAGTGGTCCTCCGCGTCCCGCTCGTACCGGTCGTAGATGTCCGCCCCCACGCGCCCTGTGTAGCAGGAGCAGAGCGCACCGGCCAGACCCGCCCTCGAACAGCGGCTACTTGTTTCATTGACCTGCGACCGTGGCCCGGCCAGGCTTCGGTCGAGGCGCCCGGGCTGTCGCTCTCATTGCGGCTGCCCACGCTGGTCGTGTGGCTCTCATTTGGCCTGCGCGGCCCGGGCGCCGCCCCAGGGCGGGGAGAGGCTCAAGAGGGGTTTGCTCGGCTCGAAGTAGCGTTGCCCTCCCGGCTCGACAACCCAAGCGGATCGAGCATCGGAGAGCGCGGTGAGTGGCATGTCAGATCGTGTGGTCATCGGGATGGACCCGCACAAACGCTCCGCCACGATCGAGGTCATGACCAGCGACGAGACCATCGTCGGCGGCGGCCGGTTCGACACCGACCGGGACGGCTATGCGGCGATGACAAAGTACGCCAAGCAGTGGCCGAACCGGGTCTGGGCGATCGAGGGCTGCCAGGGCATCGGCCGGCACATCGCCAACCGGCTACTCGCCGACGGCGAACAGGTCGTCGACGTCCCGCCGAAGCTGTCCGCCAGGGCGCGGGTGTTCGCCACCGGCCAAGGCCGCAAGACCGACGCCACCGACGCTCACTCCATCGCGCTGGTCGGCACCCGCATGGCCGGACTGCGCCCAGTGGTCAACGACGAACAGCTCGCCCTGCTGCGGATCCTGATCGACAGGCGCCGTTCCCTCGGTGTCGACCACACCCGAATAGTCTCCCAGCTGCACCAACTGCTGCTGGAACTGATTCCCGGTGGGGCGAAGAAGAGCCTGTCCGCCGCCCAGGCCAAGGCACTGCTGGCCAAGGTCCGACCCCGCGACACGGTCGGCAAAGCCCGACGCCGGGTCGCCGCGGAGCTGATCAGCGACCTCGAACGGGTCTACCAACGCACCAAGGACGCCGACAAGGAACTGAAAGAACTCGTCGCCTCCACCGGCACCACCCTCATGGACCTGCACGGCATCGGACCATCCGGCGCCGCCCGGCTCCTGGTCGAGGTCGGAGACATCACCCGGTTCCCGAACCGGGCCCACTTCGCCTCCTGGAACGGCACCGCCCCCATCGACGCATCCTCCGGCGAGCAGGTGCGACACCGGCTCTCCCGCGCCGGAAACCGGCAGATCAACCGAGTGCTGCACATCATGGCCACCGTCCAGCTCCGCAACCCCACCGAAGGACGCGCCTACTTCGACCGCAAGAAAGCCTCCGGCAAGACGTCAATGGAAGCGTTGCGCGCGCTGAAACGACGCCTGTCCGACATCGTCTACCGGTGCATGATCAACGACGCCGTGGCCGCCACGGCAGCGGGCCCGGGAGGACAACGGGGAACGACCACTGACTCCAGCGTGACCAGCTCGCATCCCCAAGCCGGCTCTTCGGAGAAGTCACTTCCCGGACCCGCCAAGACCCAGCTTAGAACTCCGCGCCCAGCGTTGTCTTGACACAGAGGGGAGCCATATCCGGATGACCCGGGTCGTTCTGGTGGACGACCTCCGCTCCTTCGTGGACGGCCGCAGTGCGGAGGTGGCTCGCACGAGCGCGGCCGTTCCAGGTCCGGCAACACGACGGCTACGGTCAGCGCGCCGAGGCAGAAGAGCAGCTACGGATAGCTACTGCATGATGGTGACCGGTGGGTGCTCCTGTGAGGCGGTGCACCGATAGACCTGGAGCGTGTAGCCACGGCCGATCTCCACCTGGGTCGGGGTGTGATCGGCCGACTCGTCCTCCTCAGCGATGGGACGCCAACTGCGGCTGTCGCCGTCCCATTCGTCGCTGGGGATGGTGAGAAGTGGTTCCAGCGGAGCGCCGCAGCACCGGAGCTCATCAGGGCCCGCCGGGCTCCGAAAGGTGAAGAAGGCGGCCCAGCCACCGACCTTCCAACCGGGAGCGATTGACAGATCGCCCCGGTAACCCGGTTGCTTCTCGTCCGGTGACTGGAGGAGCTCCCTTTCTCGGGAGATGATGCGTTCCGCCAGCTTGTCATCCAGCTCGTGATAAGCCGGGTACTCGGTGACCTGCTCTGGGTGCAGAACGCAAGGTTCCGGCACGTAACAGCCCTGACCGACGAAGGCCGGCTCGGGCGGGTGCATCAGCGGGTTCCGCACGCTTGTGGATTGCCGCCACCGTAGGCGCACCGCCGACCGCGCATCCATGATTTCGTCGAACGGGCACCACAGCACCTGAAGCATGTCCGTGCCAGGGGGACAGGGCAGATCAGGGACGTCCCGGGCGTAGAGCTGGGCCAGCGGGATGAGCGGCAGCGGCTCCACCGGCAGCAGCGCCGGGTCGTAACCGGAATCTACGCGGTCCACGACCACCTTCTCATCGGGAGTCAGCAGATTCGTTCCCGGCGGCCTGGGCCGTTGCCACGCCGCGGCGAGGACACGTCGACGCGTGCGGACGTCCTCCAGCGTCGTCAACCCGTACGGCTCGTGCTCGTCGCCGCATGTCGGCCAGGCCTCGTCTTCCGGCCACAGCAAAGGCCCGCCCACCGAGCTGTCATGCACCGTCGGGTCTCCCGGGCGGGGATGAAGGCGGGTGGCGGTCCTGGCCCTCGCTGCCAGTTCCGGGAACAACGAGACCACATCCAACGGACGCGGTGGGGTGGTGCGCGTCATGATTCCCTCTCCTGATCAGCGGCCTGCATCCAACCACGTGGCGCTGACAGGAGGAGCCGTCGGAGAGCCCCGCTGGTCATCAGGTGCGGGCCGCTCGCAGCGACGGGGCTAGCCGCTGGTGGATTCCAGCTGCTCGAAGGCCAGGCTCCACCACGACTTCGGGTCGGCGAACGCGGACGCGTCGACGTCCATCAGGTCGGCCCGGATCGCTGCGGCGCGGGCCGCGCGAGCCCGACCGCCCGGGTCCGTCGCGATGAGCCCTCCGAGCCGGTAGAGGAACTCGACGAACGCGGCGAAGGTCGCGTTGACCGCCTCGAAGTTGGGGGTTTCCAGGTCCAGCAACACGACGGCTCCGGTCAGCGCGTCGAGGCAGAAGAGCAGCTGCGGGTCCTCGGGCGAGCTGCCGAGGACGATGTGGATGCGTGGGCTGGCGTCGCCGATCTCGATGTTCAGCTTGGAGAACAGCTCCATGCCGGGGACGTCGACGTCGACCGTGAACAGGATCGGCACGTCGACCGGGATGGCCCCGAACGGCGGAAAGACCTCTGGCGTCAGGGGGCCGAGGACGTCGTCGAACCGGTCGACCGGGAAGTAGATCATCCCATCGGCGCCCCAGAGCGCGGTGAGCTCCTCATGCGTCGCGGTCAATCGTCCGCCTCCTCGTCATCGTCACCGGGCGTGGTCAGACCGTGTTCGTCGAGGAAGTCCCACCACTCGTCGTCGTCGGAGGCGACTTCGCCGTACCCGGCGCCAAAGACGTAGTAGGCGAGGAACGAGTCGAGGTCCGGCGCGACGTCGAGGAACATCTCACGCATGAACCACTCGTCGGTGGTCTCCGCCGGGAAGTACCAGACCGCGCCGGTGTCGCGTCGGATCAGCAGCGGCTCGTCGTTCAATGTGCCGATGACCAGCCACTCGGCGGGTTCGTCGGCGACGCCGGTGAACTCGGGCATCTGCTCGAGGTAGTACTGGATGTCGTCGAGGTCCGCGACCGCTGGCAGGTCGAACGCGCCGGCCAGGATGCCGTTGGCGGTTTCGAGCAGCTCCCGGACCGGCTGCGGCAGCTCGGCGGGAATCTGGTCGGCCGGAGCGCCCTCGTTGATCTGGGCCCACGCCAGCGTCGCCGGCTGGTCCGCCTCCAGGTCGGTACGCAGCTCCGCGATGAGCTCCCGCAACTCGGGATTCAACCCACTACCTCTATTCGGATCGGTGTGCCATCGGGCAGGTTCTTGATCTGATGCCAGATTTGCCCGCCGACATCCCAGTTTGTTCTGCCGTGCAGGAGCTTCAGATTACTAACGTCGTCGGCGCCTCCGAGTTGCAGCTCCCACACATGGTCGGGCTGCTGCTTGCGGAGTCGGGCGGCGAGGGCGTTCGCCATCTTCTTGTCGTGGGGCCAGTACTTGTCGAAGATCTTCTGCCGGATGCGCTTCTTGTAGTCGGCCGTGATCTTCTTGTCCCGGCCGACCGGGTTCGCCTGCTTGAACAGCTTGCCCTCGTCGCTGAGCTTCTTCAGCGCGTTCATCTTGCGGTCAAACTGGCCGCGCGCGTGGAACGACTTGCGCTGCACCTTGATCGTGACCTCGGGCAGGTCGTTGTTGCGCACCACCGGCTTCGCGGCGGCCTTCTTCACCGCCGCGCGGACGCCCTTACCAACCTTCGGCTTACCCGCGCCGCCGCGCTTCTTCGAGCTCTTCGGCGCCCTGCTAGGCATCGAGGAGCTCCTGGACCACCTGGTCGATCAGCAGACCGACGATCTCACGCGTGATCATCTGGAAGATCGGGACTTCGGCCAGCGACGCGCCGAACGTGACGACGGCGGTGGCGATCGCCTGAGCCACCGCGAAGGCGAGGATCGCCAGCTGCACGATCACTTGGATCTTCAGCGCGAGCACGATCGCGGCGGCGATGATCAGCCCGGTGCCGATCAGCATGGCGGCCTCGGAGTAGTCCGGCAGCGTTCCGGGGCCGCTCTCCGGCTTGGACCACCACTTCTGGAACGCCTGCACCGACTCGCCCTGGTGCTGTGACCAGACCGCCGCCGCAGCCGAGCTGGCCTCCCCGGAGGCCTCGGCGACCGTGCCGGAGAAGTCCAGCCAGGCCTGGCCCATCTCGAACAGCTTCTCCTCGTCGGCTTCGGGCCAGGTGTAGCCGATCCAGCCGAGTGCCGTGATCAACTCACCCGGCAGTTGGAGTCCCATGTCGTCACCCCAGCATTCCCTGGATGTCCCGCAGCGCGCCCGCTGAGGCTTCCTCGACCAACTCGAAGTTGTCGGCCATCTTCGTCAGGTCGCTGCCGGCCGCGCCGATCTCCTCGGCGGCCACGCCGATGCAGTCCAGAACCCAGGTGGACGCCTCCGTGTACGCGATGCCGATCAGCGAGCCGATGTCGTCGGCGCCCCACGGCTCGCCGTACCCCTGCATCTGTGCCTCGAAGCTCTCCAACTGCCCGATGAAGCGTTCGGCGGCGCCGATGACCTCGTCACCGCCGGAACGCAGCAGCGCGGGCTCTACCTCGAAGCCGTTCATCGGGAACCTCCTCGGGCCATCCGCTCCTGTGCGTCCGTGAGCGCCTGCAGGAACGCACCGAGCCGCGGCACGGCCGTGTCGCGAACCTGTTCCAGTTGCTCGGTGAGCTGCGAGAGGTCGCCGGAGGCCACCGCCGGGCCGCCGCCGCGCATCGAGTCGATCGCCGCGTTCACGGCCGCGATCACGTGGTCACAAACCTCGGCCGCGCCGAGCCGCATCATCCGCGGGTCCAGCGTCAGCGATTCCAGCCGACCATCGGCGCCGAACTCGGCACGGACCTGCCCCTCGGCGGACTCACCGACCCGGCGCAGGCGCACGGCCTCCTCGTCCTCCGGCGCGGTGCCGGCGGCGCGCAACGCGCCAACCGTCGCGTCAAGCATGCGAGCGAACTCCCCGCTCGCCGGCTCATTCACCGACATGCGCCCTCCCTCGATCGCGTCCGAGACAGTGGAAAGCGTAGTCAGAACCGGCAAATCGTGTGGTCCCGGGAGGCGGATGTTCCATCGAAGCCCGTCGACGGATGCGGCCCATCGACGAAGCTGCACGCAGCGGGGGTACGCCCGACGCAGGTCCCTCGACCGGCGCACCTGACAGCGGCTAACTACCGCTCAAGGCTGGAAGTACTCCGACATCAGGCGGCTGACCCATTCTGGCTGCTCGACGTTCACCGGGACGAACTCCACCATCGTCGGCTTCAGGTCGACGACCGGGGTGCCCGAGACCGCGTCGAGACCCACTACCGTCAATTCGCGGCCGTGGACGGATTCGATGGCGCAGCACGTCACTCCGATGCGGTTTGGTCTGCGAGGGCCGCGGCCTGCGAATACACCAACGGGCGGGAGGTCGGAGCGACCACGGTAGGGACGGGGTTCGCGGTGATCACCGTGTGCTGGGAACTGGTCGAAGATAAAGAGGACTTCCACATGGGAGAAGCCCTCCAGGCCCTGGAGGCACAAATCACCGAAGCGCTCGTCGATGGTGATCGTGCTGCGGACGGCACCCCAGTTGTCCGTGTGCTGGACATCGGTCCTGTCATTCCGGACCGTACCGATCGGGGTGATCTCGAAGCTGAGCATGACTTGAGGCTAGTTGCCGCACGCGACCGGCGGCATGCACGAGCACCCGATCAAGGAGTCAGGCCAGGGTTGCGCTGGCGGCGGTCCTGGCGAAGCGGCGGGCCAGGTGGTCGAAGGCGTCGACAAGTTCGGTGGGGCCGACAACGTCGATCTCGGTGTCGAACCGGGCCATGGCAGCGGCCAGGCCGGGCCAGGACCAGGAGCCGAGAGTGAGCCGGCAGCGGCCCGAACCAAGGTCCTCGACGGTCCCGTCGCGGGTGTAGAGGGCCACTGTGGCGGCCGGCAGGTCGAGGATCGCGGTGCCCTGGCAGGGCCAGCCGATGACGCCGTCGTCGGCACCGCGGAACCTGCCGGTGACAAAGGTGGCCACGTCGTCGCCGGGCAGTTCCCTCGGCGTGAAGCGGGGTCCGTTCGGGATGCGCAGGGTCATCCGGTCGGCGCGGAAGGTACTCCAGGCTGACCGGTCGAGGTCCCACGCGACGAGGTACCAGCGTCCGTCCCAGGTGACGAGGTGGTGCGGCTCGACGCGGCGCGGGGGTTTGTCCACAGCCTCGGGGCCGTAGCCGAAGCGGAGGATCTCGTGAGCTTGCACGGCGGAACTGATCGCCAGGAGCACGTCGTCGTCGATCGGGCCGGCCGGTCGGGTGACGGGCCGTTCGACGGCGGTGACCTGGAGGGCGTTGACGCGGTGCCGGAGCCGGGACGGCATGACCTGCCGGATCGTGGTCAACGCGCGTGCTGCCGCTTCGCCGGTGCCGTCGCCCAGGGTGGTGGCGGCAATCTGCAGCGCGAGGGTGAGGGCGACGGCCTGCTCGTCGTCGAAGAGCAGAGGCGGTAGTTCGGTGCCGGCGCTGAGCCGGTAGCCACCGTCGGGACCCTTCACGGCCGCGATCGGGTAGCCGAGTTCGCGCAGCCGGTCGACGTCGCGGCGCACCGTCCGCAGGCTGATGTCGAGCCGCTCGGCCAGGACCGTGCCCGGCCAGTCGCGGCGCGCTTGAAGGAGCGACAACAGGGCCAACAGTCGACCCGAGGCCTTCGGCATGAATGGAATCTATTCGCAGTAGGTGACACATCCTGTCACCTACGTCGTCGACCCTTGGTGCTGACGCCGGCCGGACACCGTTGCCGGAAACAAACTTCACCAGGAGTCTCGATGAGCATCACCACGACCACCCACCTCAACTTCCGGGGCAACGCCCGGGAGGCGCTGGAGTTCTACCACTCGGTGTTCGGCGGCGAGATCATGGTGATCACGTACGGCGATTTCGGGATGCCGAAGGAGCTGCCCGACGCCGGCAAGGCCGTTTGGGGCCAGGTCGCCACCGACGACGGATTCCGCGTCATGGTCTACGACGTGCCCAGCCGGGCTGGAGCCGGCATCGCCCCGTTGCCCTCCACGCGCCGTGAGAACGGCATGACGCTGACCAGCGAGCCGTTCTTCCTGTCCGTCCGCGGCGAGAGTGTCGAAGAGGTCGGCGCGCTGTGGGAGAAGCTGGCCGATGGCGCCACTGTCGTCGAGGCGTACGGCCCGGCGCAGTGGGCACCAGCGTTCGGGATGCTGACCGACCGCTTCGGCATCACCTGGATCCTCGACGTCGCCGCCCAGCACGCCGACGCCTGATCCTCGCCCTCAGCCAACGGGGTGGGTCCGTCGCAACCCGACGGCCCCATCCCGCCACTCCGAGCGTTCGTTCCGTCAGGCGGTGGCCAGGCGGACCATGAACTGGCAGCCGTCGGAGGTGTTTCGCACCTCGACCCGACCGCCGTGCGCCTCCACCAGGCCATGAACGATGGCCAGGCCGAGCCCACCGGAGGCCCCACCGTCGCCGGGGCCGGGAGTGCGGGCCGGCTCGCCACGGAACGCGATGTCGAACAGCCGGGGAAGGTCGGCCGGGGGGATGCCGCCGCAGGTGTCGGCTACCGACAGCCAGGCGTGGTCCTCCTCCCGTCCGGCTTCGATACGTACGGTGCCGTCCTCGGGGGTGTAGCGGACCGCGTTGAGCAGCAGGTTGGCCACGACCCGAGCCAGCTCCGGCTCGCTCGCGGCGACCGTCGGCCACCCCGACTCGCTGGCGATCAGCTTGATCCGGCGAGCGTCGGCCAGCGGGATGGTGCTGGCCAACGCGTCCGAGACCACCTCTCCGAGCGGCACCGCCGTCAACGACAACCGCAGCGCTCCGGCGTTGATCCGGGACAGCTCGAACAGGTCGTCGACGAGTCGGGTCATCCGGTCGGTCTCCAGCCGGATGCGTCGGTGGTACTCATCGACAGTGTCCGGATCACGCACCACCCGGTCCTCCAACGCCTCCGCCATGGCCCGCAGCCCGGCGAGCGGGGTACGCAGGTCGTGGGAGACCCAGGCGACCAGGTCGCGCCGGCCCTTCTCCAGTTGTCGTTCCCGCTCCCGGGCCTGGTCGCGCCACACCGCGGCGCGGGCCAGCCGCCGCCCGAAGTGCCCGCCGACGGCGAGGCTGACCACCGCTGCCGCCGCGACGGTGATCAGCACGACCTCAAGGTCGTGTGCGGAGAGGAACATCGCTTCCGCGACCGCCATCACCCCGACGGCGACGGCGACCACAGTGGTGGTGAGCAGCACGCTGAGGTGCACGGTGATCGAGCTACGCCGAAGCGCTCGGAGCAGCACCGCACCGGCGAGCCCGATGCCGAGTGCCGCGACGAGGGCGATCGCGAAGATCAGGAGTACGTCACGCATGGGCTGGCTCGTAGCGGTAGCCGACGCCCCAGACGGTCACGATCCGCTGCGGATCGGCCGGGTCGGCCTCGATCTTCTCCCGCAGCCGGCGTACGTGCACCGTCACTGTCGAGTGGTCCCCGAAGTTCCAGCCCCAGACCTGCTCCAGAAGTTCGGCCCGGCCGAACACCCGGGACGGATGCCGCATGAGGTGGACGAGCAGGTCGAATTCGCGCAGCGTCAGCGCCAGATCCGCACCGGCGAGGCGGGCGGTTCGGGAGGACGTGTGCACCACCAGATTTCCGTCGGTGAGCGCCTCCGGCCGCTCGGACGGTGCCCCACCACCGGCGCGACGGAGCACCGAACGGACCCGCAGCACCAGTTCACGGGGAGAGAAGGGCTTGGTCAGGTAGTCGTCCGCGCCGAGTTGCAGCCCGAGGATCCGGTCGGCCTCGTCACCGCGTGCGGTCAGCATGACGATCGGTACGCCGTCCGGTCGTACCCGCAGCGCCCGGCACACCTCCAGGCCGTTGACCCGGGGCAGCATCAGATCGAGCACGACCAGGTGTGGCACCTGCCGCTCCACCGCCGCCAGTGCCGCCGCGCCGTCCGCGGCGAGGCTGACCTGGAAGCCGTCGTTCTCCAGGTAACGACGGATGACGTCGCTCACTGTCTGATCGTCGTCGACCACCAGCACGCGCTGCGTCACGGACCTTCCCCGTCCCGCGTCGTCAACGTCTCCCCCAGATGTCCATCGGCCCAGCGTAGCCACGCACCGGGCTCGGCCCGCAACGGCAAAGCTTGCGAGGTTCTTACGGCTGCGTGCGAAAACCCGAGCGGGCGTACGCGAGGTCCTACGGTGACCGGAATGCGGATACTTGTCACCGGTGCGGCCGGGTTCATCGGCTCCCACGTCGCTGACCTGCTCACCGAAGACGGGCACGAGGTGGTGGCCGTGGACGCGCTCCTACCGGAGGCGCACGGTGCGACGGCACCGCCCTGGACCGAGCGGCACGACCTGGTGGTCGGCGACGTACGCGACAGCGAGCTGCTGACCCGGCTACTGGCCGGGGTCGACGCGGTCTGCCATCAGGCGGCCATGGTCGGCCACGGCATCGACCCGGCCGACGCCCCCCGGTACGCCGCTCACAACGACCTCGGTACGGCCACCGTCCTCGCGGCGATGCACGCCACCGGGGTACGCCGACTGGTGCTGGCCAGCTCGATGGTGGTCTACGGCGAGGGCCGCTACCACTGCCCGACCCACGGGATCGTCCGGCCCGCCGGCCGCCGTGCCGCCGACCTGGCCGAGGGCCAGTACGAGCCGACCTGCCCTCGCTGCGACAAGGCGCTCTCCCCCGGTCTCGTGCCCGAGGACGCACCGCTGGAGCCGCACAGCACGTACGCCGCCACGAAGCTGGCCCAGGAACACCTCGCCGGCGCCTGGGCCCGGCAGACCGGCGGGTCGGTCTGGGCCCTGCGCTACCACAACGTCTACGGTCCGCGAATGCCGCGTGACACTCCGTATTCGGGGGTCGCGTCGATCTTCCGGTCGGCCCTGGCGGCCGGGCGACCGCCCAGGGTGCTGGAGGACGGCCGGCAACGGCGCGACTTCGTGCACGTGACCGACGTGGCCACTGCCAACCTGCTGGCCCTGACGACACCGGCACCGGAGCCCCTGACCCCGGTCAACGTCTGCTCGGGTGAGCCGCACACCGTCGGTGAGTTGGCCCACGAGCTGGCGTCGGCGATGGGGGGACCGGCGCCGGTCACGGTCGGGGGCGGGCGGACGGCGGACGTGCGGCACGTCGTGGCCGATCCGGCCCGCGCCGCCCGGCTGCTCGGTTTCACCGCCCGAGTCGGCTTCGTCGCTGGCATCGCCGACTTCACCACAGCGGTGATGCGGGATCCGGCATCGGTCACGACACCGTCCACAGTAGGTGGTTGACGGCGAGAGCTGTGGCGGCCTGGGCCGCCAACCACCACCGCCGGTGACCGGCGGGCAGGTGGGCGGTGGCGACCAGCAGCCAGACGGCGAACGGTAGCCAGATCCTCTCCACCTCGGCCTTGCTGAGCCCGGACAGGTCCGCCGCGAGCACGGCCACCATCGCGGCGACGGGTAACCACACGGTGGGTCCGGGGCCGGCGATCCGCTGCCGGAGAGCGGTCGCGAGCGGTGGGTGCGGTGCTCGGATCGACACGGCGGTCACCGCCCGCCGCAGCGCCGGCCCGACCACCGGGCCGACCGAGAGGAGCAGGGCGGCGAGATTCGCCCAGACCCAGTAACCGTACGGACGATCCGCCGCCCAACCCTGGTAGTAACGACGTGCCACCAGGTGGTAGCCGTCGAGCCACCAGAAGCCGGCGAGGGTGAACACGGCGACGACGGCCGCGACCCCCGTCGCCGCGACCAGGAGCACACCGAGGCGGTCCCGCGCCCTGAGCAGCACCACTGTCAACGCGAGCAACCCGACCAGGACGAACCCGTACGACAGGTAGAGCGCGAAGCCGAGGAGCAACCCGCCCAGTGCGGCCCCGGATCGTCCGCCCACCGCCAGCAGCGCCAGCCCGGCGGCGACCACAGCGGTGAAGATCCCGTCCGCGGACGCGCCCACCCAGACCGCTCCCGGGAGGAGCACCACGAACGGCCACACCGCCCGGGCCGCGTCCTCGGCACCGAGCGCCCGCAACGTGACCGGAACCGACACCGAGACGGTGGCGCCGAGCAGCACACAGGCGAGCCCGGCGGCGGTCCCGCCGCCCAGGCCGATCCGCTCCAGCCAGACGAAGAGGAGCAACGCGCCCGGTGGATGAGCGGCGGTGTGCGTGGACCACGAATCGGGCTGGAAGTCGAGGATCCGGTCGGCGAAGCCGGACAGCATGATGCCGACATCGGTCACCCGGGGCACCTCGTGCAGGTACTCGGCCTGCACGGTGAGCCGCTCGGTCAACCCTGCGGACCAGCCGTCGACCAGGGCCAACGACAGTGTCCAGAGCACCGAGGCGAGATAGCCGACCCCCAGTAGCCGCGGCCACGGCGTGTGGGTTCCCCAGCGCGTGCCCCGCCAGACGAACAGCGCCGCGACGAGCAGCGCGACGGGAGTGCCGGGCCCCAGGTGGGGCTGCCAGGAGGCGTAGATCGGCGCCGCGTCGGCATGAAGCCGCACGCCCTGCCGATTGAGCAGTGCGCCGACGGCGACGGCAACGGCGAGCAGGACCACCTCGGCACCGAGGACGATCAGGTCGGCGGACCGGGGTCGTCCCGGCCGGGTCATCATGGTCATGGTGACGGCCGACGCTACGACCTCCGACCAGGGATTCGATGGCCGAACGGTGAGACGTCAGCGAGTCGTAAGATCCGTTGCCGCGTAAGCGATTCGTAAGGAGAAACGGCGGTCCGGACGGGCGGTGGCGGGCCTAGCGTCGCCGGTATGCACACAACGATCGACGTGGTGCTGCCGTGTCTGGACGAGGCGGCCGCACTGCCTGCCGTACTGAGCGGGCTTCCGCCCGGCTACCGCGCCATCGTGGTCGACAACGGCTCCACCGACGGTTCGCCGGTCATCGCGGCCGAGTACGGGGCCCGGGTCGTCCACGAGCCGAGACGCGGGTACGGCGCCGCCGTGCACACCGGCCTGCTGGCTGCGGAGGCGGATCTGGTCTGCGTGCTCGACGCGGACGGCTCGTTCGACCCGGCCGAGTTGCCCAGGCTCGTCGCGGCGGTGTGTGACGGTCGAGCCGATCTCGCCGTCGGGCGGCGTCGGCCGGTCTCGGCGGACGCCTGGCCGTGGCACGCCCGCACCGGAAACGCGCTGGTCGCCGCCCTGCTGCGGCGTCGAGGCGTGCCGGTGTACGACATCAGCCCGATCCGCGTTGCCCACCGGGCGGCGCTGCTGGGCCTCGGTGTCAACGACCGCGCGTTCGGCTACCCCCTGGAACTGCTGCTGCGCGCGGCCGGGGCGGGCTGGCGGATCCTCGAACTGGACGTCGCGTACGCGCCCCGGGCGGCCGGCACCAGCTCGAAGGTCTCCGGGTCGGTCCGGGGCACGTGGCGGGCGACCCGGGACTTCGCCGGAGTGCTGCGCGCCGACGCCGGTGGTGGCCGGTGAACGTCCTGCTCCTGGTCGCGAAGGCGCCGGTCCCCGGGCTGGCCAAGACCCGCCTCTGCCCGCCGGCTGATCCGACCCAGGCGGCCCGGATCGCGGCCGCGTCACTGTTGGACACCCTCGCGGCGGTGCGCGCCACCGCCTCGACCATTCCCGTGCTGGCCCACACCGGTCGGTTCGCCGACGCCGAGTACGGCGGTGAGCTGACCGCCGCGCTGGCGGGTTGGCACCTGCTTCCGCAGCGCGGCGGCACGTTCGCCGACCGCCTCGCGAACGCCCACGCCGACACCGCCGCGTCGTTCCCCGGCCGACCGGTGCTGCAGATCGGCATGGACACACCGCAGATCCGGCCGGCCCTGCTCACCACCGCGCTGGAGCGGCTCGCCGAACACGAGGCGGTGTTCGGGCCGGCGCTCGACGGCGGCTGGTGGGCACTCGGGTTGCGCGACCCGGCGTACGCGAGCGTGTTACGCGACGTACCCATGTCGACCGGCGACACCGGTCGCCGCACCCTCGCCGCCCTGCGGCAGCACGGCGTCCGTCCGGCGATCCTGCCCGTGCAGCGGGACGTCGACGACTGGCCGGCGGCGCTGGCGGTCGCGGCCGATCTGCCCGGCACCCGGTTCGCGCAGGCCGTCGCGTCGGTAGGCCAGTTGGTGACTGGACGCCCCCGGTGACCTCGACGATCAGTCTCGACGGTTTCGACGTGGTGCTGCGCAGACTCGGCGGATGGTCCGCCGACCATGACCTGCGCGGTGCACCGGTCGGCCCGATGCCCGCGGCCCAACCCGACCACTGGCTCGTGCACACCGACGGGCGGCGTGACCTGTTGCCGGTGCGGCGTTGGCACGGCCCGCCCGAACCGGCGATCGAGTCCGTCGCCGCACGCTGCACCGGGCCCACCATCGACCTCGGCTGCGGCCCAGGCCGGCTGACCCGGGCGCTCGCCCAACGCGGCCTCGTCGCGCTGGGGGTCGACATCTCCGCCGAGGCGGTACGTCTGACTCAGGACCGGGGGGTCGTCGCCCTGCGACGCGACGTCTTCGAACCACTCCCCGGCGAGGGCAGGTGGGCGCACGCCCTGCTCATCGACGGCAACATCGGCATCGGCGGTGACCCGGTCCGACTGCTGCGCCGGTGCGGCGCACTGATCGCAGCCGACGGAACGCTCGTGGTCGAGGTGGAACCGCCGGGAGCCGGGCTGTGGCAGGGACAGGCGTACGTCCTGTCGGGATCGTCCGGCGAACGGCAATTGCGGGGACCGGCGTTTCACTGGGCGCGGGTCGACACGGAGGCGGTGGCCCAGGCTGCCGACGCCGCCGGCCTGCGGGTCGCCGACCGTTTCCGGTTCGGTCCACGCTGGTTCGCCGAGTTGGCACGCTCATGATCCGCCGGCCACGTCTCCCCGCCCCGGAGGACTTCACAGCGCCCTCGCACTCACCGCTGGTCACCGCCCGGCTCGGCCTCTGGCTCGGGGTGGCGTTCGGGCTGTGTTTCGGCACCGGACTGCTCAGCCACTACCTTCAGCACCCGCCGGGCTGGTTCACCTGGCCGACCCGACCGGTCAACCTGTACCGGATCACCCAGGGCGTCCACGTGCTCTCCGGGGTCGCGGCCATTCCGTTGCTGCTGGCCAAGCTGTGGAGCGTCTACCCCCGGCTGTTCGTCCGCCCGCCAGTACGCCAGCCGATCCGGTTGTCCGCCCACGCCCTCGAACGGATCTCCGTCCTGGTGCTGGTCTGCGCCGCGTTCTTCGAACTGGTCACGGGCCTGTTCAACGTCGCCCAGTCGTACCCGTGGGGTTTCTTCTTCCCGACGGCGCACTACGCGGTCGCCTGGCTGGTGGTCGGGGCGATGCTGCTGCACGTCGCTGTGAAGTTGCCCGTCGCCCGCGCGGCGTTGAAAACGCCACTGCGACGCAGGAGAGCGGCGCCGGGGCCTGAAGATCGGGACACGGCGCAGCGACGCGCGTTCCTGCGTACCTCCGCGGGCGTCGCGGGAGTCGCCGTACTGGCCACCGCCGGGGTCACAGTGCCGTGGCTCCGTCGGGTGTCGCCGCTGGCGTGGCGGTCCGCGACCGGGCCGCAGGGCGTACCGATCAACCGTACGGCGGCTGCCGCGCGCATCGCCGTTCCACCGGACTGGCGACTGGAGATCGTCTGGCCGGGCGGGCGGGACACGGTGTCCCTGGCCGACCTGGCGGCCCTGCCGCAACGCACGGCGGAGCTGCCGATCGCCTGTGTCGAGGGCTGGAGCGCCTCGGCCCACTGGACCGGCGTGCCCGTCGTCGAGCTGCTCCGACGGGCCGGCGCACCGACCGGCCGACCGGTTCGGGTCACCTCACTGGAGACCGACGGCCTGTACGCGGCCAGCACACTCCCGGCGGCCCATGCCCGCGACCCGCTGACCCTGCTCGCCCTGCGGATCAATGGCGAGCAACTGTCGCCCGACCACGGTTACCCCTGCCGACTCATCGCGCCGAGCCGGCCGGGCGTCCTCCAGACCAAGTGGGTGGCCCGGCTGGAGGTGCTGCGGTGAGAGCCATCCGACTGCTCCTGCTCGTGGTCGGCGCCGCGTTCACGGCGTACGGCGGTTGGCTGCTCCTCCCCCAGCTCGGCACCACGGTGCCGTGGCTGATCGGCGGCCCGGTGCTGCACGACCTCCTGGTGGCGCCGCTGGTCGGACTGGTCGGCCTGGCGCTGAGCCGACTGGTGACGAACCGGCTACGCCGGGCCTGGATCGCCGCGGGTCTGCTGGCCAGCGCCACGTTGCTGCTGATCGCGGTGCCCCTGCTGTGGCGACCGCCCTCGGCACCTCCGAACCCCGGCCTACCGGACCGCGACTACCCGCTGGGGCTCACCGTCGGGCTGGCTGTCCTCTGGGCCGCGATCGTGATCGTCCTGGTCGTCGCCACGGCGCTCGACCGGCGTGGCACGGACCGGCGAACCGACCGCTCCTGAGCCGGCCCCACACGTTCTCCACTTTCGCCCAGGAGGGATACCCATGTCAGCAGGAGACATCAGCACGACCGACCGTCCGCCGATCGGCGTGATCGGCGGATCCGGCTTCTACGAGTTCCTCGACGACGTCGCCGAGGTCACCGTGGACACACCGTACGGACCGCCGAGCGACGCGCTGTCCGTCGGGAGTCTCGCCGGGCGGCCGGTGGTGTTCCTGCCCCGCCACGGACGCCGGCACACCCTCCCTCCGCACCGCATCAACTACCGGGCCAACCTTTGGGCGTTGCGAGCGCTCGGGGTACGCCAGGTACTCGCACCGGGTGCCGTGGGCGGCCTACGACCGGATCTGGGCCCCGGGACCCTCGTCGTACCGGACCAGCTGGTCGACCGGACCAGCGGCCGCGCGCAGACCTACCACGACGGCCAGCCACGCGCGGACGGGCAACTCCCCCAGGTCGTCCATGTGCCCTTCGCCGACCCGTACTGTCCGGTCGGACGGGCCACGGTCCTCGACGCCGCCCGATCCGCCGGTTGGCAGCCGGTCGACGGCGGAACCATGGTCGTCATCGAAGGGCCCCGATTCTCCACCCGGGCCGAATCACAGTGGTACGGCCGGGAGGGCTGGTCCGTCGTCGGAATGACCGGCCACCCGGAAGCGGTGCTGGCCCGTGAACTGGCGCTCTGCTACACAGCGGTGTCAGTGGTGACCGACCTCGACTCGGGCGTCGAGGTTGGTCACGGCGTGACCCAGCAGGAGGTGTTCACGGTCTTCGCCCGGAACATCGATCGCCTGCGCCTGCTGCTCGGCGACGCGGTGAAGACGTTGCCAGCGGAGCAGGGGGCCTGCCCGTGCGGACAGGCGCTGGCCGATATGGAGCCGTGAGCGTCGTAAGAGTTCCGAAAGGGTTCGCGAACGGTTCGACGGCAGCCGTGGCCGTACGCTGCGGGGGTGGGAAAACGGATGTTCCGCTCGCCGCTGGTCCGAGCCGGTCTCGCCTGTGCTGTCGTCGTGGCGATGCTGGGCCTCTACTGGTTCCAGCCGTGGAAGCTGTTCACCGACACCTATGTCGACGAAGCGATTCCCGGCTCTGGAACGGTATCGGCCACCCCGGTCCCGGCGTCCGCGAGCCCGGAGTCCTCGACGCCGGCCCCCGCGATCTCGGCAGCCACCCCAGCGGCGAACGAGATCCTGACCAGCGGTGAGTTCGTCACCCATGAGCACCGGACGACAGGCAGTGCCGAGATCCACCGGCTCGCCGACGGTCGCCATCAGCTCGTCATCCGAGACCTGAACACGTCGAACGGTCCGGACCTGCGGGTGTGGCTGACCGATCAGCCGGTCATCCGGGGCACGGCCGGCTGGCGCGTGTTCGACGACGGCGAGTGGGTCGAGCTGGCGAAGCTCAAGGGCAACAAGGGCAACCAGGTGTACGCGCTACCGGCATCGGTGGACCCAAGCGACTTCCGGAGCGTCTCGATCTGGTGCAAGCGCTTCGCGGTCTCCTTCGGCGCGGCGGATCTCGCGGGGGCCTGACCGCGCCACCCTGGCCGCAACCAGCCGGACACGGCATTGACATCTTTCACTGCGGGATCTAGCGTCGGAGCGAATCGATTCGACGCCGAGCCAGGTGCTCCGGCACCTCCGGTCGAACGGTCGCGTGGTGTTCGGGCGCACTGGTGGCCACCATCGATTCGGCAACCGACTGGTCCTGCGTGGGCGGCGAGACCAGTGGCGGAAACCTGTGTCGATGAGCCGGCCGGGGGCGCCGCCGACGCGTCGCGTCTTCTGGGGTTCGTTCGCGACGACAGTGGTCGCGGGGTGACCCGGAGTGCCGCGTCGTGACGGCGTACGGGTTGCCGCGGACCCCTTCCAACCAGTTCGTGCCGAGTGGCGGGAGCCCCTTCATGACAAGACGTAGACCCATCCTTGGTCTTCTCGCGACGGCGGCGGCCGTCGTCGTGACCGTGAGCGCGGCGGCACTGGCCGGTGGCGTGAGCACCACCGCGTCGGCCGCGGACATCGGCGCGGCCGCGGCGACCGCCGGGTGCGGCAAGGCGCCCACGTTGACCAGCGGCCAACGGTCCATCCAGAGCAGCGGCCAGAACCGTAGTTTCATCCTGAGGATTCCCGACAACTACGACAGGAACCACGCCTACCGGCTGATCTTCGGATTCCACTGGAACGGCGGCACCGCCAACGACGTCGACGGCGGTGGGTCCGACGGGGCCGCCTGGTCCTACTACGGGCTGCGGCAGCAGGCGAACAACAGCACCATCTTCGTCGCCCCCCAGGGCAACGGCAACGGCTGGGCAAACCCCGGCGGCCAGGACGTCACCTTCGTCGACGACATGATCAGGGTGATCGAGGCAGACCTCTGTGTCGACACCACGCAACGCTTCGCGCTCGGCTTCAGCTACGGCGGGGGCATGAGCTACTCGCTGGCCTGTTCACGGCCAAGTGTCTTCCGCGCTGTCGCGGTCTACTCCGGCGGACAGCTCAGCGGGTGCAGCGGCGGCACCGAGCCGGTCGCGTACATGGGGATCCACGGCATCGGGGACGCGGTGCTCAACGTCTCCGCCGGACGGTCCCTGCGCGACAGGTTCGTGCGCAACAACGGGTGCACCGCACAGAGCCCACCCGAGCCGAGGGCGGGCAGCCTGACCCACATCACCACCACCTACTCCGGCTGCCGGTCCGGCTATCCGGTGGTCTGGGCCGCCTTCGACGGCGGGCACACCCCCGGGCCGGTGGACGGCGGCGGGGACAGCGGAGCCAGGACCTGGACCAAGGGCGAGGTGTGGAAGTTCTTCACCCAGTTCGGTAGCGGCACCGACCCCACGACGCCGCCACCGACCACCCCGCCACCGAGCGGCACGTCGGCCCTGCGCAGCACGTCCTCCGGACGGTGCCTCGACGTCAACGGCGCCTCGCAGGCCAACGGCGCGGCGGCGATCATCTGGGACTGCCACGGCCAGAGCAACCAGAGCTGGACCTCGACCGCCGCTCAGGAGCTGCGTGTCTTCGGCGGCAAGTGCCTCGACGTCAACGGCGCCGGCACCGCCAACGGCAGCTCGGTGATCATTTGGGACTGCAACGGCCAGTCCAACCAGAAATGGCGGCTCAACACCGACGGCTCGATCACCGGAGTTGGTTCGGGCCGGTGCCTGGACATGGTCGGCAACGGCACTGCCAACGGCACGCGCGTCCAGATCTGGGACTGCACCGGCGCGGCCAACCAACGATGGAGCCGGAGCTGAGCCCGGCGAGGTTCCCGCAGAGGGGACCGGCCCAACGGATGTTCCACCACCCACAAGGAGGCTCAGCCGTGCCACTTCGCAAACTTTCCGCCCCCTGGCTGGGGGCAGCCATGGCGGTCATGGTCCTGATCGCCGTCGGAACGTACGTCGTCACGACCGTCGCACCGGCGGCGGCGGCCACCACTGCCGGCTGCGGCAAGGCGCCCGGGCTGAACAGCGGCACCCACACCATCCAGAGCGGCGGGAAGAGCCGCAGCTTCATCCTTCGGCTGCCGGACAACTACAACAACACCTATGCACACCGGCTGGCCTTCGGGTACCACTGGTTGGGTGGCACCGCCAGTCAGGTCGCGGGTGGCGGCTCCGACGGAGCTGCGTGGGCCTACTACGGCATGCTCTCCCAGTCGAACAACACTACGATCTTCGTCGCCCCACAGGGCCTCAACAACGGCTGGGGCAACTCCAACGGTGAAGACGTCACCTTCACCGACGACATGATCCGCACGATCGACAACGCTCTCTGCGTCGACACCACCCAACGTTTCTCGGTCGGGTTCAGCTACGGCGGCGCGATGAGCTACTCGTTGGCGTGTTCCCGGCCGACGGTGTTCCGTGCGGTCGCGGCAATCGCGGCCCCGGGGGCGATCAGCGGATGCAGCGGCGGCACCCAGCCGGTGGCGTACCTGGGGATTCACGGCATCAACGACAACATTCCGAGCGGACGGTCGCTGCGCGACAGGTTCGTCCGCAACAACGGATGCGCCGCACAGAACCCACCCGAGCCGAGGGCGGGCAGCCTGACCCACATCACCACCGCCTACTCGGGCTGCCGGGCCGGCTATCCGGTGGTCTGGGCGGCGTTCGACGGCGGCCACCAGCAAGGCCCGGTGGACGGGTGTGCCGGCTGTGAGAGCGGCGCGCGGAGCTGGGTCAAGCAGGAGGTGTGGCGGTTCTTCACCCAGTTCGGGTCGGACGTGCCGCCCACCACTCCCCCGCCGACGACCCCGCCGGCCGGCCAGCAGAACGTGCTGATCGCGGGTAGCCAGTCCGGTCGGTGCATCGACGTCCCCAACTCCAGCACCAGCAACGGCGCACGCCCGCAACTGTGGGACTGTCACGGTGGCACCAACCAACGTTGGACCCACACCGCCAACCGCACCCTGACCGTCTACGGCAACAAGTGCCTGGACGCCAGCGGGGCGGGCAGCAGCAACGGCACGGCGGTCCTCATCTGGGACTGCAACGGCCAAGCCAACCAGCAGTGGAACCTGAACGCCAACGGCACCATCACCAGCGCCCAGTCGGGGCTGTGCCTCGACGCCGTCGCATCCGGCACGGCCAATGGCACGCAGCTGCACCTCTGGGCCTGCCACGGCGGGGCCAACCAGCAGTGGAGCACGCGCAACTAGCACGGCCCGCCAGGTCGGAGACGCGCCGCTCGGGTCCTGTCCCGAGCGGCGCGTCGCGTCAGGCGGTGGCAGCGGCGGAGACCGAGACGTGCGCGGTGACGATCCGCCAGCCGACGGGCAGGCGTACCCAGGTCTGGGTCTGCCGACCGGTGGCGGCGCTGCCGTCGTACCCGAATCGGGTTGTCACGACCGCCAGGTCCGGGCCGAACGTGGTGATGATCGGATCGACCAGCCGGCGACCGGGCGGCAGCGGTGGCTGCGCGGCACGCCACTTGCGCTGCTCGTCCAGCCCGTACTGATGGTCGGCGAGGCCGAACCGCACGGTGCGCTCGGAATCCCAGAAGTACCCGCAGATCCGGTCGGCGTCGCCGTCGGCCAGCGCCCGCTCGTAGTCGGCGAAGGCCGCCGCCACCTCGGCGACAACGTCCGTCCGGTCGATCTCCATGCGGTACGTCCCTTCGGTCCGTTCGGTCAGGGAACTCGCCGGCCCGGTCGGGAGCCGTGACGCTCCCGACCGGGCCGACCGGCTCAGCCGCTCAGCGCTGACGTCCGCTGCCCGTCGGCCGACGGGTCATTGGCGGGATCGGCCCGACCGGGCTCCCGTTCCGGTTCGACCTCCTCCGGGTCCGGTTCGCGGGGCGTGGGGCGGCCCAGCGCGAAGACCACACAGATCACCGCGACGAAGAGGTAGCCCAGTGCCACCTGACCGTTGGCGTTCCACTCGATCCGCTCGCCGTGGATCAGCCCGATGAACGACAGAAGCGCGCCGGAGCCGGCGAAGATCGCGGCCCGACCGAACCGTTTGTCGATGATGAAGACCACCACCGCGCCGAGCACCAGGCCGGCGAGGATCGCGCCCTGACCCAGCACCAGCAGCCCGTCGTAGATCACGCCGGCGCCGTTGAGCGCATCGTCGCCGACCGCCGCGGCGGTGGTACCGGCCGCCGCCAGGGTGTTGTCGATCTGCCCGGTGGCCCAGGCCGCGATGTTCGGGATCAGCGCGGCGACCACTGCCGCGGCGTGCGCCCTGGGGGTCGCCTGGAACGCCTGCGCCCCGATCAACAATCCGATGTAGAGCAGGATCGGCACGATCGCCGCCGTCGGGAAGATCGCGCCGAGCAGCCCGAACATGCCGAGGAAGCAGAGCAACGCGATCACCACACCGGTCGCCATCGAGTAGCCGCTGCGTCCACCGGCGGCCTTCCAGCCCGGGTGCCCGACGTAGACAGCGGGTGGGAACGGCGAGCCGAGCGCGGCCCCGATCACCGCACCCGCACCGTCGGCGAGCAGCACGCTGCGCAGGTTGTAGTTGTCCCCCGCGGTGGCCGCGCTCTCCACGTTCGTCATGCCCTCGGTGAAGTTGTAGACGCCGAGCGGGATCGCCGTCGCCAGCAGGGGCGCCATGTCGGCCAGCCCGGTGAAGAGCAGGTCCAGCTTGAACGAGGGGACGGCGATGGCGATGTCCCGGGCCGCAGCCGTGACGTCCGGCACCGACATCGCCCCGCCGGCCCAGCCGATCGCGGTGCCGAGCAGCAGCGCCGCGAGCCCGATCGGGAAGTTGAACGGCAACTTCACGTCGGTCAGCAGACCGATCAGCAGCAACGCGAAGACCGGCAGCGCGACCCAGGCCATCCGCCACATCTGCCCGGCCGGGTTCATCGAGATGAACGTGATGGAGATTCCGGCGAGGGTGCCGAGCAGCGCGGCCCGGGGCGCGTACCGGCGGATGTACGGCCCGACGAACGCGCCGATCAGCACGATCACGCCGATGATGAAGGCCCACGCCAGCCCGGCCTCCCAGGCGCGCACGGGATCCTGGGTGCGCAGGTAGATGGGGAGCATGATGACGAAGATGACGATGAACATGTGTGGCACGCTCGGCCCGTACGGCAGGGCCGTCACGTCGGCGCGGTTCTCCCGTCGGGCCAGCCGGCGGGCCAGGTAGGTGTAGTAGACGTTCCCGGCGACCAGGGCGATGCCGAGCGCCGGCAGGATGGTGCCGAACACCTCCCCCTCGGGAAGGTTCACCACGGCGAGGCAGAGCCCGGTCAGGGTGAGCACGTTGACCAGGACGTTGACGCCGAAACCGAAGAACGCGTTGGTGTCGCCGCGGACCCAGTACGGGAGCGGGGCGACTGTGGATTTGGTCGATGTCATGGCTGCTCCCGGTCAGGAGGAGGGCTGCAACACGGGGGTGGTGGGCAGCACGGCGCGTACCTGCGCCGAGTCGGCGACCCAGCCGAAGATGCCGCCCTGGGCGGCGATCATGTCGAGCCCGACCCGGTGGAAGTCGGGGAAGTAGGACCCGACGCAGTCGGCGAGCACGAGGCACTCGTACCCGCGGTCGTTGGCCTCCCGGACGGTGGTGTGCACGCACACCTCGGTGGTGACCCCGGTGACCAGGAGGCTGCGGATGCCCCGCTCGGTGAGCAGGACGTCCAGGTTGGTGGCGTGGAAGGCGCCCTTGCCGGGCTTGTCGATGACCGGCTCGTCGGGCAGCGGCGTCAGCTCGTCGATGATGTCGTGGCCGTACTCGCCACGGACCAGGATGCGGCCCTTGGGTCCGGGGTCACCGATCCGTTTGCTCGGCGCGCCCCGGCTGAGCTTGGCCGGCGGGCAGTCGGACAGGTCGGGCAGATGCCCCTCGCGGGTGTGCAGGATGCTCAGGCCGACGGCGCGGGCGTCGGCCAGCAGCGCCACGAGCGGCGCGATGGTCCGGCGCAACTGGCCGACGTCGTTGCCCAGGCTCTCACCGAACCCGCCGGGTTCCAGGAAGTCGCGCTGCATGTCGATGACGAGCAGCGCGGTGGTCGAGAGGTCGAAGGAGTACGGGCCGGGCCGCGCGGCGGCGATGGTCAACATGGGCGCACCTCACCTGGCCGTGGCGGCGATGACGTCGTCGGAGGTGGTGACGCAGCCGAAGACGCCACCCTGCATGGTGACCATGTGCAGTGCCGCGTCGTGGTTGGCCTTGTCGGTGGCGCCGGTGCAGTCGGAGAGGATCAGGCACTCGTATCCCCTGTCGTTCGCCTCGCGCATTGTGGTGTGCACGCAGACGTCGGTGGTGATGCCGGTGAGGATCAGGTGGGTGATGCCCCGGGTGCGGAGCACCAGGTCGAGGTTGGTGGCGTAGAAGGCGCCCTTGCCGGGCTTGTCGATGATCACCTCACCGGCCACCGGGGCCACCTCGGGCACGATCTCCCAGCCCGGCTCGCCCCTGACCAGGATCCGGCCGGCCGGGCCGGCGGCGCCGATCTCGGCGCCGATGCGCGCCGAACGCCACCGCTTGTTCGGCGGCAGGTCCGACAGCTGCGGGTCGTGCCCCTCCCGGGTGTGTACGACAAGCATCCCGAGCGATCGTGCGTGCTCCAGCAGCCGGGCAGTGGCCGGCAGGCCGGCCCGGGTGAGGCCGATGTCGTAACCCATCGCGTCGACGTAGCCGCCCGGTCCGCAGAAGTCGGTCTGCCAGTCGATGCAGAGCAGTGCGGTACGCGCGGTGTCCGCCGCGCCGTCGTAGGGCCACGGGTAGGGGTTGGCCGTTACCGGCCCGATGCTGCCCATCCTCTCGCCTCCTGTCGTGATCGCTGGTGCTGCCGCGTCAGCGCCGGGCCGCGGAACGGCGGTACGCCCGCCACCCGCCGCTGGCGCTGATGTCTTCGGCCGGCGGGCCCGCCGCATACGCTTCGCAGAGGAAACCGAGCACATCCCGCCCGTCGTGCAGCCGGACCCAGCCGACCGAGAGGGGGGCCGGCACGCCGGCCAGCAGCCCACCGAGCGCGGCGCTGGGCAGCCGCCACAGCTCCACCTCGATCGGGTGGCCCGGCGACCCGTCCGGGCCGGTCCGGACCAGGCCCGGCAGTCCGTCGCCGTCGGGGGTGTCCATCCGGTACAGCCGGTAGGCGGTGCGGTGCGGGCGGTGCCGGCGAGGACCGCGCCGTGCCCGAGCAACTCGCCGTTGCGGGACTCGCCGGTCAGGTGCCGGCCGACCACGGCGATCAGCAGTTCCGCCGTACGCTGGGGCGGCGGTGAGCCGGCCTCGACCGCGCCGGTCGGCGCACCGCCCTCGGTGAGGGTGGCGGCCAGCCGGGCCAGTGTGGTGTCGCTGAACGCCGGGCCGACCAGGGTCAGGCTCGCCGGGCGGCCGGAGTTGGTGAACCCGTTGGGTACGGTCACCGCGGCCAGGTCGAGCAGGTTCGCGAACTGGGTGTAGCGGCCGAGCATGGCGTTCCGCCCGATCGGGTCCTCGGCGATCTCGTCGAGAGTGAAGGTGGTGCCGACGGTGGGCACCACCAGCACGTCGATGTCCTGCCAGAGCTGCTCGACCTGCGCTCGCAGTTCGCGCAGGCGGTGCTGACCCCGGAAGGCGTCGATCGCGTCGTAGCGCCACCCGGTCTCGAGTACGGCCCGGGTCACCGCGAGGACCGACTCGGGGTGCGAGCGCAGGAAGCCGCCCAGGGCGACGAGCCGCTCGGCCACCCAGGGCCCCCGGTAGAGCAGGTCGCCCGCCTCGAAGAAGGCGCCGAGCGGCACCGACCGGGGGGACCCGACGAAGGTGCGCAGCCGTTCCACGCCCGCGGCGAAGCGGGTCTCCTGCCCGGTGTCGCCGAAGAACTCCAGGTCTTCCGCTCGGGGCACCCCGAGGCGGAGCGTCCCCGGCGGGCGGGGCGCGACCCGCTCGGCCGGGAACGGGCGTCCCCAGGGGTCTGCCGGGGTGACGGCACGGGCGGCGTGCAGGACGTCGAGGGCGCCGGCCACGTCGGGGGCGAAGACCGACACGCAGTCCAGTGAGCGGCAGGCGGGCACCACGCCGGCCGTGCTGAGCAGACCCCGGGTGGGCTTGAGGCCCACTATCCCGTTGAGAGCCGCCGGCACCCGGCCGGAGCCGGCGGTGTCCGTACCCAGGGCGAAGCTGACCTGGCCCGCGGCCACCGCGACCGCCGAGCCGGAGCTGGAGCCCCCGGAGATGAGGCCGCCGCCGAACACGCTCTGACAACTGCCGTACGGCGAGCGGGCGCCGGTCAGGCCGGTGGCGAACTGGTCGAGGTTGGTCTTGCCGACCAGTAGCGCGCCCGCGTCGAGGAGCCGCCGCACCACCGGTGCGTCCTCGGCGGCCAGGTACCCGAAGTCGGGGCAGCCCGCCGTGGTGACCATGCCGGCCACGTCGATGTTGTCCTTGACCGCGAAGGGGATCCCGTACAGCGGCAGCGCGGGATCACCGTGGCGGGTCAGCGATTCGGCGCGCTCACGGAGGCGCTCGGCCGGGACGGTGCTGATCCAGACCGGCCCGTCGTCGTGCCCGGCAAGCCCGTCCAGGACGCGTTCGGCGTGGTCCGCCGGGGTCAGGCCGCCCTCGCGGTACGCCGACCGAAGCTCCGCAATGGACTTCACTCGCTCTGGCATACAGTCGATTGTCGACTGTTCTGTTTCGGGAAACCGCGCGTCACGTAACGACGACATGACGGGGCGTGCCCACGGCTGACTCCAGCTAGCCGAGGTACGAACGCGCGCCGTGCCCAGAGAGCACGGCGAGCACCTCCTCCGGGTCTCCCCCGGCGACCGCCTCGAACAACCGCTCGTGCCGGTGGACCCCGTCCAGCGGCTGCGCCAGCTCCGCCTCCCGGCGCAGGTTGATCGCCATGTAGAGCTGGAGTTTCACCAGGATCGAGCCGTACACAGCGGAGAGCTGCCGGTTGCCGGCGAGCGCCACCAACGCGACGTGGAACTCCCGGTGCGACTCGGCGACCGCCATCCGGTCGCCGACCCGGGTCGCCTCCCTCAGCTGGTCCAGTGTCGCCCGCAACCCGGCGAGGTCGCTCTCCCGGCCGACGGGGATCCCCGCCCGCACCGAGAAGCGTTCCAGCACGTCACGCAGCTCGTACAGCTCCCGCACGTCGCGGTCCGACAGGGTGGCCACCCGGACCCCACGCCGGGGCACGTGCTCGACCAGCCCCTGCTGGGCCAGCAACCGCAGCGCCTCCCGCAACGGAGCCCGGCTGATCCCGAGCCGCCGCGTCAACTGCTCTTCCACCAGGCGCTCGCCCGGGTCGCTCTTGCCGCTGAGGATTTCCCGGGTCAGCCGGGAGACGGCGAGGTCCACCAGGCTGACGCTCTCCAGCTCACCATCCACCGTCGATGCGGCCACGTCGTCCACGCCGATGAGTCTGCCACCTGCCACCGGGCGGCCGGCGTGGGCGCGTCCTCCCTCGGCGGGGTCGGGTCGGCTGCGCGCGGCATCGGCTCAGCCTCCCTGGAGCACAGTCGGAGGGCTTCTCACCCCGAGCGGCGCAGCCCCAATCGAAAACGGGATCACCGACTCGCGTTGGTCACCGGGATATCCAGGTCTAGCCGGGTGCCGGTGACCGCCAGCAGGTAGGTGACGCACGGAGCCGCGGCGCGCAGGGCCAACGCGACCTCGGCAGACTCGGCCGCACGCTGTGTTCGCAGCAGGGCGCTGATGCCATGGGCGCTGAAGAAGGTCACCCCGGAGAGATCGAGCACCAGACGTGCGGGCCGCCGGGTGATCACGTGTTCGGCCAGCTCACTGATGAGATGAGCGGTGCTCATGTCGACCTCGCCGGAAACGACGATCAGTGGCGCATGCGGGTCATTGTTCAGGTCGAGCGTCATGATCGGTTTGGCGGGCCGAGCGTGCTGCCGAATGGGTTGAGCGTGCTGCCGAGTGGGTTGTTCGAGGATGGACATGACGCCTCCCGATCTGGTTCATCGGTGAGTCGGACCCTCCCGCGGCGACGAGGCGCGGGCGGCGGACCTGGGCGCATGTCTTGACCCGCGGACCACCCTACCCACGACGTGCGCTGCCGACACCCATCGCCGGGGACGAGTCCGATCCGACACTGATCGCGAAGATCCCGAAGAGGTACTACCCGTCCGGTTCGGTCCGCCGGCCCGGGGTAGGGCCACATGCTGGAAGGCGGTCGAGGCGAGGAGGCGACAGCGGCGGACCTGGTGGCGGCCCGGTTGGCCGGCTGGGGCGTGGGCCAGGTCTTCGGCTACCGGCCTCCGCGCCCCAGGCGCTCGTCGTCGCCGACTGATATCCCGGGTATCCTGGCGGGCCTGTAGTTCACATCCGCGTACCGGATGTGACGAACCAGCGTCGAGCAACCGGCGTTGGTCCCGGCTCCGCCCGGTTGGGGGTCCGTGCAGCGGTCCGCGTCACGCGGGCTGCCATCCGCGCGCCCACGCCATCCCGAGCTTCGATTCTCCATGGGCGCGCCGGCCGTGAGGACTCGGTGCCATGACCCACTCGCCGACGGACCCCGCCGACGCATTCGCCGAGCTCGGCCGCATCAAACTCGCTGAGACCAGCCTCGACGACGTTCTGCAGCGCGTCGCGGAACTGGCCAAACGGGTGCTGCCCGTGCCGGTCGAGGTCTCGGTCACGCTGGTTCGCGGCGGAACCGGGCACACCGCGGCGTTCACCCACGAGCTGGCTCTCGACCTGGACGAACGCCAGTACGCCCAGGGAAGCGGCCCGTGTCTGGCCGCCGCCGCCGGCGGCGACATCCTCTCCGTGCCCGACATCACCGCCGAGGATCGCTGGCCCGACTGGGCCGAACGCGGCCGCAAGGCGGGAGTCGGCAGTTCCGTGTCGATCGGCATGCCGATCCAGGAGGCGGTGGTCGGCGCGCTCAACGTCTATGCCCGCACCCCGCACGCCTTCGACGACGACACGGTCGCCGTGCTGGAGACCTTCGCCGCGTACGCCGCCGTCGCCCTGGCCAACGCCCAGCTCTACGAGAGCACAGCCAACCTCGCCCGCCAGATGCAGGACGCGATGGCCAGCCGTGCGGTCATCGAACAGGCGAAGGGCATCATCATGGCTGAACGCCGGTGCACCGCCACCGAAGCGTTCAACATCCTGGCGAAGGTGTCGCAGGACTCCAACCGCAAGCTCCGCGACGTGGCGCAGGCCCTGGTGGACGGGGCAGCCGGAGAAACCAGGCGCTGACCAGGGGCTTACCGCTCGGCGTCGGCGTCGGCGTCCGCCGCGCCATCGCCGTCGCGGGCCGCGTGGGACAGGTCCACGTCGGCGCCGGTCCGGGCGGCGTCCGCCTTCGCGTCGTCCGCGCCGACGATCTCCCCGGCAGGGCCGGTGTCCGCGCCGTCGTCGTCGATCAGCCGCCCGGCGTCGGCCAGTCCGATCGGTACGTACCTGGGATCGGTCATCTCGTCCTCCTCGGGGGTTTTCGCTCGTCCCCTACCGCTACCCCGAGGGGGTTTCCGTACACCCCGGCCCGCTACTCCTCCGGGACGCGCGGCCCGACCTCGCCCCTCTTCAGGTGCTCCGCGTTGCGGTCGGCCTCACTGTCCGCATTCGCGGTCCCGGAGCCAGGATCCGTCGTTCGGCGTCCCTCGGCGTCCTGGTACACCGCGCCGGTTTCGAGGGCTCTCTCCTGCTGACTCTGCTCAGGCGTGGTCATGAATTCCCACCTACCCTCCGGCTCCACCAGCAAACGGTCCCGCCGGCGCTGCCCGATCGGCACCTGTTTGGCCGGGACGCCATCAGCAGCCCGCGGCGTCGCCACGGCAGTGATCATGGCATCAGGCGACGCAGAACTCGTTGCCCTCGGGGTCCTGCATGACGACGTGCCCGAGGACGTCGCCGTACCACTCCTCGCGGACCACCGTCGCGCCAGCGGCAACCAGGTCGGGCACCTTCTGCCGGATCAACCGGGCGCGCTCGGCCATGTCCGTGGAGCCGGGACCGGCCACCCGGATGTCGATGTGCATACGGTTCTTGGCGGACTTTCCCTCGGGGACCTTCAGGAAGCTGATGGCAGGACCCCGACCGTCCGGGTCGACGACGGACGCGTTGTCGGGCTCGTCGAAACCGGGCTCCTTGACATAGCCGAGGGCCAACGCCCAGAAAGCGGCGATCCGCTGGGGATCGTCGGCATCGCATCCCAAGGTCCAGAGAGTGGCCACCCCGCCAACGTACGTCAGCTGTGACACCCCTGTCACCGACCCGACCGGGTGTTGCCCGGCTGACACCCGACGGCGTTGGGGCGTGGCATCAGGCACGGCGGTGGTGGCTCAGTGGCCACGGAACGCCTCCTCCAACCACCATGAGCCGCGCGCGGCGCAGACCTTGGCGTCGATCACCAGCGGCCGGGTACGGGGACCGGCGAGCCAGCGGCGTACCGGTGCGAGATCGTCGACGGTCCGGACGGTCATCCCGTCGCAGCCGTAACCGCGGGCGATCGCGGCCAGGTCGGAGTCGGGGAAGGTGACGGTCTCCAGCGGGTGCCCGTCCGGACCGAAGTGGTGCACCTCCGCGCCGTACGCCGCATCGTCGTAGATCACCACGAGCAGGGGTAGCGCCAGCCGAACGGCGGTGACCAGTTCGGTCGCGGACATGACAAAGCCGCCGTCGCCGACCGCGGCCACGGTGAGCCGGTCCGGGCGGGCGACAGCCGCGCCGAGCGCGCTGGCCAGGCCGAGCCCGACCGACTGGAACGCCTGGGTGAAGCAGAACCCGGCCACGTCCGGCACGTCGAGCCACATCGACGGGTAGCCCATGAAGTTGCCGGAGTCGACCACCACCGTCCGGTCGGGTGGCAGCAGGTCGTCCAGGGCGGCCGAGAGCGTCCTCGGGTCGATCGTCGCCGGCGCGCCGCCGCCCTCATCCTGGTACGGAACCGTCCGCCACCGGCCGTGGTCGCGAATCCGTCGGGCCAGTTCCGGCGTACGCCACCCGCCGTCGACGGACCCCGTGAAGTGGTCCCCCAACCGCCCGAGCACCGCCTCGGCGACCGCAGACACCTCGCCGGCCACCGTCAGGTCGACCGGGCGGTTGACCCCGAACGCGGCCGGGTCGTGGTCCACCTGGACGACGACGGCGGAGGGCGGGATCAGTTCGCCGTGCCGGGTGGTCCACATGTTCAGCGTGCTGCCCCACGCGACGACCAGATCCGCCGTGCCGATCAGCTCGGCGGCGAGTGGGGTGGCGAAGCCGCCGGCGACGTCGAGGTTCCACGGGTTCCCGGCGAACAGGCCCTTCGCGGCGGCCGATACCGCGAGCAGCGCGCCGCACGCGTCGGCGAGCCCGGTCAGCGGTTCTCGGGCTGCCCGGGCGCCCCGACCGGCGATGAAGACCGGTCGACGGGCGGCCTGGAGCGCGGCCAGCAACGGCTCGACCTGCGGAACGGTGGCCGGGGACGGCACGGCCGCCTGGACCGGGCCGGACCACGGTTCGGTCACGGCCTGCTGCACCTCCAACGGGAGGCCCAGCACCACCGTCGCGCCCCGGGCGGCAGCCCGGTACGCCGCGCCCGTGTCCTCGGCCGCGTGCGTCGCGCGTACCCGGTGGAAGTCGGCCCCGACCGCGGCGACGAGCGCCGGCAGGTCGATGAAGAAGTTCGACCGCGGCGCTGTCGCCTCCGGGGCCAGGACCACCATCGGGGTACGGCTTTTCGCGGCCTCGGTGAGGCCGGTCAGCGCGTTGGTGACACCCGGACCCTGGTGCACCGAGAGCAGTCCCACCGCCCCGGCGGTGCGGGCGTACCCGTCGGCCATGCTCGCCGCACCGCCCTCGTGGGCCGCCGCCACGAACCGGGCGCCGGCCGCGACAAGCGCGTTCGTGACATGGAAGTTGCCACTGCCGACCACCCCGAAGACGTGCCGTGCGCCGTGTCCGTACAGGACCCGCCCGACCACCTCGGCTACCCGCATCGGTGGTCCGGCCTACCGTTCGACCAGCGCGAGGACCCGGCACGGGCTGCCCGACCCCGAGACGATCGGCAGCGGTCCGGCGATCACCACCGCGCCGGTCGCCGGCAACAGGGCCAGGTTACGGAGCTGGGTCAGGCCGTACTTGTCCTGGCCGAGCAGGTACGAGTGGCACGGGAACGGCGGGTCGAACGAATGCGCGGCGCCCGCGTCGGTCCCGACCGTCTCCACCCCGACGCCCTGGATCGGTGACTCCTCGGCCAGCCAGCGGGCGCACTCCACGGAGATGCCCGGGGTACGCCCGGCGTTGGCGTACCGTTCCGGGTCGTCGCCGTAGGCGTCCCAGCCGGTGCGGTAGAGCAGCCAGCCACCGGTGGGCAGGGCGCCATGTTCCGCTTCCCACGCCTTGACGTGCTCGACCTCCAGCAGGAAGTCACTGTCGTCGGCGGCGTCGGAGGCGTGGTCGATCACCACCGCCGGGGCGATCAGCTGGCTCACCGGGACCTGCGACACGTCGGCGCCCTGTTGGCCGGTGACCCAGTGCACCGGGGCGTCGAAGTGGGTGCCGGTGTGCTCGCCGGTGGAGAAGTTGTTCCAGTACCAGGCCGGGCCTCGGTCGTCGTACCGGCTGATCTCGCTGAGCCGGAACGGCCAGGTCTGGCCGAACTGCTCGGGCAGACCCAGGATCGGGGTCTGGTCCGAGAGCGGAGCGGTGAGGTCGACAACCTGGATCCGGCCGCTGGAAAGAGCGGCGACAAACTCCTGGAGCACCGTCATGCGGCGACGGTACACCCGCTCATGTTCCATGATGGACCATCGAACGGAGCCACTTGGCGAGGCCTCCGTGCCGCTGCCACGAACCAGCGTATGGCTGCCACCGTTGCCTGCCGGCCTTCTCGGTCGACCACTGACGGCTATCCGAGGCGGCGGCTGCGTGCCGCGATGCGGATGGTGGTGCCTACGGGTCCGCTGTCGACGAGGAGGTAGTCGGCCATCTGCCCCACCACCCACAAGCCCATTCCTCCCGTACCGGACAGAGGCGGTCGCTCGGCGCACGGAACGTAGCGAGCGGCGTTGAAGCCCAGCCCCTGGTCAGTGACTTCACAGGTGAGCTGACCGTCCAGGAGCAGGCGTAGCCAACCTGCCCCTCCCCCGTGCCGGATCACGTTGATCATGAGTTCGTTGACAGCGATGACCCAGTTCTCGATCTCGTCGTGGTCGAGGCCGCATTGGCGACCGACGACCTCGACCTCGTGTCGGACGCGGCTGAGGTCGGCGAGGGTGAACGACGTCGAGAACAGGGGCTTGCTGGCGGTGGGGACGTGGTGGCCGAGCGGTGGGTCACCCACTGCTTCCCCTCCCTGTCGGACGTGGAGCCGGTGGCACGAGGGAGGATAGCGCTCCGCAACGGGTTCACCCGGCGACCATTGCATCGATGTGACATGGGAAGGTACCCCACGCCGACGGCACGACACTGTTGATCTCGCTCCTGACGTGCCATCGGCCGCGTGTCGGCGTCTAGGCTGCCTGGGTGCCCGATGCCGAACTGGTGACGAACGACGAGCGGCTGAGACGTATCGAGGCGATCACCGACGCCGCCCTGTCAGGGCTCAACATCGCCGAGTTGCTCGACGAGCTACTCGAACGGGTCCGGGACCTACTGAAGGTCGATACCGCCACCATCCTCCTGCTGGACGACCACACCGGCGAGCTCGTCGCGACCGCGGCCAAGGGCCTGGAGGAGGAGGTGCGCCGCGGGTTCCGTATCCGGGTCGGACGCGGCTTCGCCGGCCGAGTGGCGGCGACACGCGCCCCGGTCACGATCCACAACGTGACGCCCGACGACGTGGTGAATCCGATCCTGCTCGCCACGGGCATCCGTGCCCTGCTGGGCGTGCCCATGATTGCCAACGGCAACCTCGTCGGCGTACTGCACGTCGGCTCCCTGGCAATGCGGCGGTTCGGGCCCGACGACGTGCAGCTGTTGCAGCTCGTCGCCGATCGTGCCAGCTTGGCGGGTCAGGCCCGAGTGCAGGTCCTCGACCGGCAGGCTGCGCTGGCCCTGCAACACAGCCTGCTGCCCGGCCGGCTACCCGACATTCCCGGCCTGGACCTTGCCGCCCGGTACGTGCCCGGCCACGACCTGGGCATCGGCGGCGACTGGTACGACGTGTTCACGTTGCCCTCGGGCTGGCTGGGCGCGGTCATCGGTGACGTCTCCGGCCATGGGCTGCCTTCCGCCGTCGTCATGGGACGCATCCGCAGCGCGCTACGCGCCTACGCGCTCGATTCCGACGATCCCGCCCAGGCGCTGACCTCCCTCGACCGCAAGATCCACCACTTCGAAGCGGGCACCCTCACCACCGCCGTCTACGCCCTGATCACACCCGACCGCACGAGGGTGCACCTCTCCTCCGCAGGCCATCTACCACCGCTGCTGGCTGTCCCCGGTCATCCCACCCAGCCAGTCAACCTGACGGTGGACCGGCCACTCGGTGTGGGCCGACCATCAACCAATCGACGCACCACGGTTCTGGACCTACCGCCGGGCGCAGCGCTCGTCTTCTACACCGACGGACTCATCGAACGCCGCAGCGAACTGATCGACACCGGCATCGAGCGCCTCGCCGATGCCGTGCAGTCCGGGCCAGCCGAAGCGTTGTGCGACCACATCATGGCCACCACCGCGGAGGAGCACCCTGTCGACGACATCGCTCTGCTGGTCATCCGCCGGCAACCACCGTCGGACTGAGCCTCCGGGCAACCGCTGGGCCGCGACCGGTTTCCCGTCGGCGAGTTGATCATGGCTCGGCGGTGGCTGCTGGCCTGGTCCGCAGCCGCGCCGGCCCGAGCAGGTCGCACAGCGACGACCAGAAACCGCGGCACCGGCACGCGGGCTGCGGTGGGTGCCGCTCCAGCACCGGCAGACTGAGCCGCCGCTCAACCCAGCTTGGTCGACGGATGGCCATCACGAGCGCAGCCGTCGAGCGACACTCCGCACTGGTTGGCGTTGCCTGAAGCTGACAGGGTGGGATCTGGTCCGGGCGAAGGAGCGTTAGAGTCGCCCAATGGCGATCTTCCGGGTCGACGAGGTGAGCCCCGCGACCGTGCGCCTGCCCACCCGGCCGCTCAACGAACTGTTCGATGACGCGTTGGTGATTGGCGGCGATCCGGCGATGCCGGTGCTCGTGCCCGACGGAGTGCATCCGCTGCTCGACGCCGTCGGCCGGGCGTTCGCCGACCATCGCCCGCTGGTGTTGTCTCCGGACGCGGTGTGGTTGACCATCGCGCAGGGGGTCGCGCAACACATCCGGCTGCACGCCGAGGAGTTGCGCCCCCGCTTGGTGAGTCACGCCGGCCATAAGCGGCTCACCGTCACCGTCGATGGGCAGATGCCGCAGGACGCCGCTTCCTGGCAGGACCTGGTGGCGTCCTTCCATGAACTGCTCGCGGCCGAGATCACCGACGCGGACCTGTTCGAGTGCGACTTTTCCACCAGCACTGACGTCGACCGGATCGCGGGACGAGTTGCCCTGCTCGACGCCTACTCGCCGTACTTCTCGCTCTGGCTGGTATGCGTGTGCGGAATCCCGTCGATCACGCTGACCGGCGACGTGGCGGACTGGCAGAAGATTCGCGCGCGGGTGGACGCGCTCGCCGGGTTCGGCCTGCAGAAGTGGTGCGGCTCGCTCGGGCCGATCGCCGACCAGTTCGTCCGCGCCGCGGCAGGGGACGAGGACGTGGCGTTCTGGCGGCGCATCTACAACCCGGTCGACGCGTACGGCGGTGACGTGGTCACCGGCTGGGCCGCGCGCCTGTACCCGTACCTTCGCGGTGAGGGCATGTTCGACCGGCCGAACCCGCTGCTGGAGCTGCCCATCGACGAGCCTCGCGACGCGACAGTCGACGGACGCGGCTTCTACCACGGTCCCGGCCTCCGCACCGATCAGGTCCCCGCGACGTTGTCACGGGTGACAGTGAACGTCAACGATCTGGTGGCGGGCGAGAACCGGGCGGTCGCCCTGCACGCCGGCCTGGTCGGCGTCGCGCAGGACGACAACGGTGGACTGCGGCCCATTGCCGGCTGGTACCTCGCGCCGAGCGCGGTGGAGATCGACGACGTCATCGACCGGATGGTGCGCGACCACGAGACCACACCGCCCCAGCCCGTACGCCTGTTGAACGCGCCCGCCGAGGTCGTGGCGCTCTACCAGCGCATCGGTGCCGCCACCCTGTTCGGCGCATGGCGGCTACTGCCGGCCGCCGAGCACCGCTGGATCTACCGCGACGACGACGAGCGGTCACTCCTGCCGATCATCGACCTCGCCGATGGCCGAAAGATCTGTGCTGCCGTCGACTACGCAACGCAGTCGACCCACTGGATCCTCTGCCGAGCCGAGGAAGTGACGGCCGCACAGTCGGAGGAGTTCGACGCGCTCGTCCGCCTGATCGACGAGCCCGCCGACGTTCCCGTGTACGGCACCTCGCTCGCGCAGCTGCTCGACGCCGCCCTCGACTCCGAAGGCGACATCTCCCACCTGGAAACCGGCCGACTCCACCAGCTCGACCGGCCCAGCGGTTGATCCAGGAGTACGCCCGGTCGACAGAATGCTCTCAGACCCCGGCCGCTGGCGCGCGCGTCCGGACGGGACGATCGGTGAGGCCCGCGACGAGCAGCAGGTACGCGGTCAGTTCGACCACCGCCGTGAGCGCCGGCATCGGTTGCGGTAGGGACAGCGTGGGCGTGATGGCATGCCACGCGAACCGGGCGTTGTCCCTGCCGACGGAGCGGGGCATCGGGACCATGCCAATGCACGTGTCCATCAGAGGCAGTGCGGTGAGGGCCAGCAACGCCGCGCCGATCGAGGCGAGCCGTCGGCCGTGGCCGGCGAGCGCCGCGACCTGAGGAGAGGCACCCATGATGCGGACGTTTCTGCAGTCGGATGATTTGCACGATCTGGTGGCGGAGCAGTTCGGCTCCACGAGCCGGCTTACCGACCTGGAGCGGCTGACCGGTGGCAGCAAGAAGGGCGTCTACCGGCTTGGTCTCGACGATCAGAAGACCGTGATTCTGTATGTGTGGGCAGCGGGCGAGAATTACTGGCCGCCGTCGCCGACGGTCCCGGATGACCCGTTCACCGACGCGTCGGGCGCGGAACTCTTCGCAGCCAACCACGCGGTACTCGTCGCCGCTGGTGTGCGCGTGCCGCGACTGATCATGCTCGACCGCGACGGCCGCTACCTCGACGCTGACATGGCGCTGCTCGAAGACGCCGGCGCGCTACGGCTCGAGACCCTCATGGAACGCGATCCCGCTGCGGCCGCCGCGCCGCTGTCGATTCTCGGCGACGCCCTGCGCCGTATGCACACCACCTTCGACCCACGCTATGGCAGGCTCGCGGCCATCGCCCAGGGCGAGGCGTCCCAGACTCGACGCACCGAGGACATCATCGTGGACCGGGCGCTCGGCCACCTCGACGCAGCAGCAGCCCGCGACCCCAGGCTGTCTGCTGCGCAGCAGAGGATTGCCGCCCACCTGCATCACCTCCATGGCAGGGTCGCGCCACGGCGGGAGTACGCGCTGGTGCACGGTGAACTCGGACCGGATCACGTACTCGTCACACCGGCCGGCGAGCCGGTGATGATCGACATCGAAGGGCTGTCCTACTTCGACGTCGAATGGGAGCACGCCTGGCTGCAGATGCGCTTCGGCGAGGCGTATCCGGCGCTGCGTCCGGTCGATCTGGACGCGGACAGGTTGGAGCTCTACCGGTACGCGCAGGTGCTGTCGCTGATCGAGGGTCCACTGCGCATCGCGGACACCGACTTCCCGGACCGACGATGGATGCGCGACCTCGCCGAGCGGAACATCGCCAAGGCACTCGCCGCGATCTGATGCCTCCGGCTGTGCGGTCAGACCAGTCGGCGGCGGACCCACCAGAGGGAGAACAGGGCCAGCACGACGGTCAGCGCGATCAGCACGCCGAACTCCCGCCATTGCAGGGTCCAGAACTTCGAGCCGGGCACGTAGCTCACCTTCAGGCTGAGGTTCTGCTCCCCCAGCCATCTCTGGCACGCATCGCGCCCGCCGAGCGCCCTCGGCCCGCACTGGGTCATATCGGCCGGACCGGTGAACTCCGCTCCGGTCGAGGTGATCGTGGTGCTCGACACGACCCAGTCACCCCTGCGGTCGGGCTCGACATGGACCATCATCCGCCCGGTGTCGGGGCTCATCGAGATCCCGAAATCACCGTCGAACCGTAGGGGGCTGACCGTGGTGATCGGCTGAGCCAGCCAGGGGCGGATCGCGAACGGAGCGGCGATCTGGAGGCCGACGACCACCAGGAGGGTCACCGCCATCGCGGCGAGGGTCCGCCGCAGCAGCAGTCCGGTGGCGACACCCACCACGAAGGCCAGCGTCGCGTAGCCAACCGGGACGATCCCCCGGGCCGCGAACACCAGCGGGTTCATCCGGTCCGCCGAGGCCCCGTCGATCGGCTGCGCCCACTCGCTCAGCACCAGGCTGAGCACGCCGGCACCGAGCGCGGCGGCACCGCCACCGACCGCGAGTTTGACCAGCAGCCAGCGGTCGCGGCTGACGGACTGGCTGAAGACCATGCGGTACGTGCCGGTCTCCAACTCCCGGGCCACCAACGGCGCACCCCAGAAGATGCCTACCAGGGCGGGCAGCAGGTACAGGGCGCCGATGGCGGCGATGTGGAACTCACTGGCCCACCCCGGTTGCAGGGCCTGGAGGAATGCCTCGCCGGCGGCGAGGCAGGCGTCGCCCTGGCAGCCGGTGTACCCGGTCTGCGTGGCCAGCTCCGTCACCTCGGCCCAGGTCAGCGCCAGACCGCCCAGGAGCAGCAGCAACAGGGTGCCGGTGGCCAGGGCCGGGGTGCGAAACTGCCGCCAGGTCATCCAGATCATCGCTGTCCCTCCAGAACCCGATCCGGCCCGTCGCCGGTGGCACCGCTCATGTACGCCAACACGATGTCCTCCAGGTCCAGCCGGTCGACCTGCCACGTCGGGTCGACGATCGGCGCGGTGCTGCGCACCACCAGGGTCGACTGCACATCGGTGTGGCTCTGCTCGACCAGGGCTCGCCCGGCGCCCAGGTCGGCGGTGTCGCGCCGCTGCCCGACCAGGCGGTGGTGGGTGGCGAGCAGGTCGTCCACGTCACCGGCCACCCGCACCCGAGAGGCGACCAGCACAATCAGGTAGTCGCAGACCCGTTCCAGGTCGGCGACCAGGTGTGAGGACATCACGATGCTCATGCCCTGCTCGGCGGTCAGCTCCATCAGCCCCTGCAGGAAGTTGCGTCGGGCGAGCGGGTCGAGTGCCGCCACCGGCTCGTCGAGCAGCAGCAGATTGGGGCGCTTCGCCGCGGCGACGGTCAGGGCCAGTTGGGCGCGCTGGCCACCGGAGAGCTTGCCCGCCTTCTGTGCCGGGTCCAGGCCGACCTGGGCGATCCGCCGCTCGGCGAGCGCACCGTCCCAGGACGGGTTCAGGTGTGCACCCATCCGGAGGTGGTCGGCGACGGTCAGGCCGGCGTAGACCGGTGTGTCCTGTGCGACGAACCCGACCTGCGGCGACCCGCTGACCGGCCGCGCGCCGAGCACCTCGATCCGCCCCGAGGTCGGATCGAGCAGCCCACAGGCCAGTTGCAGCAGCGTGGACTTACCGGCGCCGTTCGGCCCGACCAGGCCCACGACGTGGCCGGCCGGAATGTCCAGAGTGCAGTCCTTCAGTGCGGAGCGCCGCCCGTACCGCTTGGTCAGACCGTCTGTGATCAGCGCGCTAGTCATGCTCGGGCCTCCGAAAACGCGCGAAAGCTGCTGAGGAAGAGCGCCTCGATGCTCTCGTCGTCCAGGCCGGCCTCCCGTGCCTCGGTCAGCCAGCGCGCGAGGTCCTGCCGCAGCGGTTCGTGCTTGCTCAGCGAGTCGCCGCCCAGCGTGCGGGTGACGAACGTGCCCAGTCCTGGCCGGGCGGTGACCAGGCCCTCGTACTCCAGCTCGCGGTATGCCTTGGACACCGTGTTCGGGTTGATCGCGACCCGGGCCACCACCTCCTTGACGGTGGGCAGCTTGTCGCCTTCCTTCAGGACCCCGAGCCGGAGTGCGTGCCGTACCTGTCGGATGAGCTGCATGTACGGCGCAACCCCGGACCGTGCGTCCAGGTGAAACTCGATCACCTCGCCACCCCATTCCACTAGTTGCCTAGCACAATAGGGCCATGGACGGCCTCTCCGCTACCGAATGACGTCGTGGGATCTCGGACGACTACCCGTCGACGGTGCGATGGGTTCCACCGGACGTCACTACAGGCCCAGGCTCCGCAGGGTCGGTACGGTCTGGCCCACCCAGGCGAGGTCGGCGTCCTCGCGAGCACCCTGGGTGCGTTGCGTGCCGGCCAGGAACCACAGAAAGTAGGTGGTGTAGCCGGGCGCGCTCACCACTGTGTGGTACCCCTCCGGCATCATCTGCATGACATGATCACGGATGGTGACGTTCTCCTCGTACCCGTCGTCGGTGTAGACCCGGCTGATGCCGAACCCGTTCGCCGGGTTGACGCGGTAGTAGTACATCTCCTCGTGTGCGGCCTCGGCTGGCAGGTCGTCGACCTTGTGCCGGTGTGGCGGGTAGGTGCTCCAGTTGCCCGAGGGCGTGTAGGTCTCGCCGACGATGAGACGGCGGGCGGGCAGGTCCGGCTGCGAGATTTCGGTGAGGATCTGGTGGTAGGTACGGCCGAAGTTGGCCGCTCCCCAGCGGCCGTTCGCGGCCTGCTCCGGTGCGATGACATAGGGGTCGGTGGCCAACTCGCTGGGTGCACTGGGCAGGGCGATCTCCACGTCGGTGACGGCCTCGACGGTCACCTCGGAGCCGGCCGGGATGTAGACGGAGTGCGGCTTACCGGAGAAGACGTCGGCACGCTGACCGACCTGCGGGAAGTGGCGGTCGGCGACGGTGAAGCTGGCCGTGCCACCGAGGATGACGGCCAGGATCTCCCGGTCGCCGGACCCGCCGGTCCAGGACTCGCCGGCCGACAGCCGCAGCAGTGTGAAGTCCAGCAGCCGGCAGGGGTTGAAGGGCAGCGTGTTCCGGCCGTCGAGGGCGGGGATGGAGCAGTGGTAGCGGTAGTTCATGATCACCTTTCGCAGAATGCGGGCAGTGCGGGTCGGTCGGGGCGGCTACCAGGGGCTGATCCAGCCAGGGATCGTGGCCCGGGTGAGGGCTTCCAGGTAGAAGTAGTCGCCCCAGAGGGTTCCCTCGTCGACGCCGACGCTCTTGGGTTTGTCGTAGACGCCGTGCAGGATCAGCGCATTCGAGGCCGGATGGCTGCCCGTGGAGTAGTTGTCGATGAGCGAGCGCAGGATCTTGGTGGCGGCTGTCCGGTACCGGCCGGCGCCGGGCGTGTCGGCGAGGCCGTCCGCCAGTTCGACCAGGCCACAGACGGCGATCGCCGCTGCCGAGCTGTCCCGCTCCTGGCCGCTGCCGTCGCCGAACTCCAGATCCCAGTACGCGACGTGGTCGTCGGGCAGGCGCGCGAGGAAGTGGTCGGCGCAGGTCCTCGCGGCGGCGAGCAGCGCGGGGTCGCCGATGTGCCGGTGGTTGAGGCTGAACCCGTAGATGCCCCAGGCCTGCCCACGCGCCCAGCAGGAGTGGTCGGCGTGGCCCTGTTCGGTCTCCCCGCGCAGTGGCGCGCCGCTGTCCGTGTCCCAGTAGAAGGTGTGGAAGGTGGTGCCGTCCGGACGCAGGATGTGCTGGCGCAATTGAGCGGTGTGCCGGCGAGCCGCGGCGGCGTAGCGGTCGTCGCCGGTGGTCTCGCTGGCCCAGAAGAGCAGCGGCGTGTTCATGAGGCTGTCGATGATGGTGCGGCCGCGTTGGCGGGGGTCGTTCAGGTCGCCCCAGGCCTGGATGATTCCGGCGGGTTCGAGAACGCGCGTCATCAGGTGGTCGGCGGCGGCGAGAGCCGCGTCTCGGGCCCGCTGGTCGGCGGTACGACGGGTCGGGGTGACGCAGGCGAGGGTGTAGAGGAACCCGAGATCATGGGTGTCCAGGTCGATGCCGTCGGTCATCCGGGCCGCGAAGCTGTCCACGTGCGCCATCGCGGCCCGCAGGTGGCGATCGTCACCGGTCAGGTCGTGTGCCAGCCAGAGCATGCCCGGCCAGAAGCTGGTGGTCCAGCCGACGTTGGCACCCTCGGGCTGGCCAGCACTCGGTGGCCGGAGCGGGTAGCGGTTGGCGTCGGTGGTGTCCGCGGGGTACCGGTCGCCGAAGGTGGCGATGTTCGCGCCGACGGTACGTATCGCGGCGGCCACCGCGGCCGCCGTGGCTTCTGCGTCGGAGTTGGGACGGACGTCGGTCGCCGTCATGGATGCTGATCTCCCTCGTGTGTCCGGTCCGGTGCCGGGCAGGTGTCTCATCGGCGTCCCGGATCGGTGGCCGGAACCTGGTGTTCACGTGGTCTGGGGTGCTGTCGTCGGTGGGTCGAGGGCGGCGCGCATGGTGAAGCGGCAGTTGGCCCACACGACGTAGAGCAGTGGCGCGGCGGCGAGGCCGAGCGCGATCGCGGGGCGGGCGGCCAGGATCTGGGCGAGCAGCACGAGGACGAGCAGAGACACGGCGGTGAGGTACCAGCGGCGCACCGCCAGATACAGGCAGGCACGGGCCACGTCACGCAACCGCGCGGTGGGTCGGTCGGCGAGGGTCACCAGCCCGAGCAGCGTGGTCGCGATGGTGAGGACGATCAGGGTCGCCAGGACCGGAAGGGCGAGTGCGCCGACCCGATGGCCCCACGCGGCGCGGGCGTCGACGGCGAGCACGACCAGTGCGGCCATGGCTGCCGCCGTCCAGAGCATCGCCGGCCGGGCGGTGGCTCGCCAGGCACGGCCGTAGGTGCGCAGCACCCCGCCGGAGTCGCCGGCGGAGTAGGCGGACATGACCGCGAAGACCGCACAGAGCCCGGGCGCGCAGAGCGGGGCGGTCAGCGCGTACAGCGGCCACGAGCGTGCCGCCTCGGTGGTGAACGCGAGCGTCACCAGTGGCAGGCAACCGAGCACCAGCAGCAGGTTGGTGACGAGCGCGACGTAGAACCCGTCGAAGACGGCGGTGATGGTGTGGTGGCGCGAACGCATGGGCCTCAACCCTTCAGTCCGGTCGAGGCGATGCCCTCGATGAAGTGGCGCTGGCCGAGCAGGAAGATCACCGCGACGGGCAGCACGGACAGCACGGAGCCCGTCATGATCAGCGCGTACTCGGCGTTGTACTGGGAGATGAAGGTGTTCAGCCCGAGTTGGATGGTGCGCAGCTCCGGACTGCGCAGGTAGATCAGCGGGCCGAGGTAGTCGTTCCAGGTGGTCACGAACGTCAGCAGGGCCAGGCTGGCCAGCGCCGGTCGGGACAGCGGCAGCATGATCCGACGGTAGATGCCGAACTCGCTGAGACCGTCGACCCGCGCCGACTCGCTCAGCTCCTCGGGGATCGTCTCGTAGAACTGCTTCATCAGGAACACGCCGAACGCGCCGAACGCCTGCAGCGCGACGATCGACCACAGCGTGTTCGACAACTGCAACTTCGACATGAGGATGAACTGCGGAATCATGTACGACTGCCAGGGCACCGCGATCGTTCCGACGTACGCCAGGAAGAGCGCGTTGCGGCCGGGAAAGCGGACCCGGGCGAAGCCGTAGGCGGCGAAGCTGCCGGTCACCACCTGCAGGAGGGTGACGACCACCGACAGCAGCAGGGTGTTACCCAACCACGTCGTCATGTCCGACCGCTGCCAGATGTCGAGGTAGTTGCGCCACACCACGGGATCGGGGAGCCAGGTGATCGGGATGGTGAAGACGTCGCTGTTGGTCTTCAACGACGCCACCACCATCCAGTAGAACGGCAGCAGCAGCCCGGCCGCCGCGAGCACGAGGGCGGCGTACCCGACGAGCCGCCAGCCCCGGGACCGGACCGGTCGGCCGGGCGCGCTGCGGTTGTCGGGCGCGGCGACGGCGGGGGTGGCCAGGGAGAGGTCGGTCGCGGTCATCAGCTGTTCCTCCGCTTGTTGACCATGAACTGGATGACCGTGATGCTGAAGCAGATGGCGAACAGGACGATGGAGACCGCCGAGGCGTAGCCGAACTGGTTCTCCTCGAAGCTCTTCTGGTAGATGTACTGCGAGAGCACCAGTGTCGACTGGCCAGGTCCGCCGCCGGTCATCACGAGGATGAGGTCGAAGACCTTGAAACTTTCGATGGTCAGCAGCACGGTGACGAAGAAGGTCGTGTGTCGCAGCCCTGGCAGGGTCACGTGCACGAACCGCTGCCACGGTGTGGCGCCGTCGGTCTCGGCCGCCTCGTAGAGCTGGGCCGGGATGGTCTGCAGGCCGGCCAGGAACAGCAGCATGTAGTAGCCCATGTACCGCCAGGTGCCGACGATGATGACCGCCGGCATCGACCAGGTCGACGACGTGGTCCAGCCCGGCGGGTTGTCCACCCCCACGGCACCGAGGAGAGCGTTGATCGGGCCGTACTCCGGGCTGAACAGCTGGTTCCACACGACCGCGATCGCCACGATCGAGGTGATGTAGGGGAAGAAGGCGACGGTGCGGAAGAACCGTACGCCGCGCAGTTTGCGGTTGAGCAGCAGCGCCAGCCCGAGTGACGCCGCGAGGGTCAGCGGGATGTGGAAGACGGTGTAGTAGACGGTGTTGCGCAACGCGGTCCAGAAGCTCGCGTCGTCCCACATCCGCCGGAAGTTGGCGGTGCCGGTCCACTCGGCCACCCCGAAGACGTTCCAGTTGGTGAAGGCCACGTAGAACAGCACGACGACGGGTAGCAGGGTGAGCACGGCGAAGCCGACGAAGTTGGGAAGGATGAACGACCAGCCGGCGACCGTGTTGCGCGACACCAGCCGCCGGTTCCTGGGTCTCGTGCGCGGCAATGTTGCCATAGGGAGTCTCCGGGAGCGTTCGGCGTGGTGGCGGGACCGGCGTGCGGCGGAGGCGCGCCGGACCCGCCATCAGCTCACTGGTTGAGGACCTCGTTCTTGGCGCGGGCCTGCGCCTTGCTCAGCTCCGCGTCGACGCCCTTGCTGTCGGAGAGGATCGCCGAGTGCGTCTCGTTGAGGAGGTTCTGCAGGCCGGCGGTGTGCTTCGACACCGGGTTCTCCGGCTTGACGGTGTGCTTGGCGTAGGCGAACTTCGACAGGTCGTCCTGCGGTACGCCGGCCAGCCCGAACAGCGTCGCGGTGACCGCGTCGGTGACCTGGGCCGGGGTGATGCCGATCCCGGCCAGCGCCTTGCCGGCGTCCGGGCCGGCCGCGTACTGGAGGAAGGCCTTGGCCGCGGCGGTCTTGGACTTGCTGATCTTCGGGTTGATCCCCAGGCCGGTCGGGTCGCCGAAGGTGACAGGTGTGGCGGAGGTGCCGGTGGTGGACTTGTCGAACTGCGGCGCCGGGGCGATCCCCCACTGGAACGTGTCGGCGTCACCGCTCTGTCGCTGGTTGAGCAGCGTGGCCACGTACCAGGTACCCATCAGCAGCATCGCCGACTGCTGCTTGCCGAACTGCGCCTGGTAGGTGAGTTTGTTGGTCTTCGCGGTGCCGAAGGTCGGCTGCGCCCCGGCCGCCTGCAGGTCCAGTGACCGCTCGTAGTACGGCTTCAGGTAGCCGAAGTCCCCGGAAAGCAGGTCCGCGTTGGGGGTCTGGGCGAGCGCGAATCCCTGCACCGTCGACTGGAAGGTGTGCTGGTAGGCGCCGGTCGCGTTCGAGCCGGCCCCCTTCAGCCCGGTGTGCAGCCGCTTCGCCGCGTCGGTGTAGTCGTCCCAGGTCCAGTTGCCGTCCGGCGGCGCCACCTTCGCCTTCGCGAACAGGTCCTTGTTGTAGAACAACACCCAGGAGTCCTGCCGGTACGGCACCGCGTACGCCTTGCCATCCACCTGGTACGACGCGAGCGCCGGGCTCGAGCCGAGACCGGAAGTGGCGTCGGAGACGTCGAGCAGCTGACCACCGCTCTGGTACGTGTAGAAGTTCTTGAGGTTCTTCATGACGTAGACGTCCGGGGCGGTGCCGGCGGCCAGGTCCGTGATCATCTGGGTGTCGTAGTCGTTGCCTGGGGCGTACTCCTTGAGCTCCACCGTCACGTTCGGGTGGGTCGCCTTGAAGCCGTCGGCGAGCGCTTTGAACTCGGGTGTGGACGACAGGCTCCAGCCGGCCAGGGTGATGGTCACCGGGGCATTGGGGTCGACTGGCTCGTCTCCGCCCCCGCAGCCCGCGAGAACCAGCGCCAGGGCCGTCGCGGCGCTGATGACGGCCGGTATCGCACGCTTCATGCTCGCTCCTTCAGGTCAAGGGGCCCGGACGGGCCCGCACTGCTACCAGGTCGCCTGGGTGGGCCTGGCATGCTCCGTGTCCAGACGGGTCGACGTGCTGATCCCGTCGGGCCAGTCGACCGCCAGGTGGAGGCCGCGGCCGTCCTCGTCGACCACGGCCTGGCATGCCTGCCCGGCCGTGGCCACCGGCGCCCTGGACAGCTCCGTGAAGGTGGCGGCCCATGCCCCCGGCCGGACGGGGTGGTCCAGCCAGGGCACGACCAGCCCGCCGGCAAGGGGCCCGCCGTGCGGAACGGCGGTGACGCCGGCCGTTCCGCCGCCGTGAACGCTCTCGAGCCAGCTGGTCAGGTCGGCCCCCGTCACGACCGCTACACCGCCACCGGCCGTGGCCGTGGCATCCCCGGCAACGGCCCAGCCGCCGATCCGTAGCCGCAGCGCAGCCGCCTCGACGCCGTCGGCGAGGCCGTCGACGCGGGTCAGACGTAGCTCCCAGGGGCCGCGGACCAGCGAATACACGGTGAGGTGCCCGGCCGGTCGGGACCGGCCCACGCGACCGCCGCCGTGATCGCGCTGACCCGGTTCCGGGTCGACCCAGTGGGCGAGGGCACGTGACCCGGCCACGCCCACACCGTCGGGGTCGACCTGAACGGTCAGCAGGCGCATACCGGCGCGGTGGGTGACCCGGCCCGCGTCGTCGACGAGAGTGACGGACTGGTCGAGCGGACTGGCCCAGCCGCTGTCGTCGAGGACCGGGGTGGTGGCGGTGGAGTAACCCAGTCGGGCGTAGAGCGGGGAATCTGAGACGGTGGCGCCCTCGACGGCGTGGTCGGTGCCGTGGTTGACGACGCGGACGATACCGTCGGCACGGGTGCCGGAGACCAGCCAGCCGGGCGCGTGTATCGCCCGCACCGCGTCCCGCTCCTCCACCGGCAGCGGCTCCTCGGGAGTCGTCCACACCGGATGGTCGACGGGCAGCGCGATGCCGAGCAGGCCCTTGCTGGCCCAGTACGGCGAGCCCGGCCCGGAGTACGACTGCGCAAGTCGCGGCCACGGCCCGTGCCAGCCGAGGGTGAGCAGGCCTCGTTCGTCCGGGGCGCCGTTGGCGACGAAGTGACGCACGATGCGGGTGGCCGCGCCGCGCAACCGGCCGAGGCTGACCGAGGGCACGTCGGCGACGGCGCCGATCCAGAACGGCGCCGCCGCGGCGAAACGGTAGGTCAGGCTTCGCCCCTGGATCAACGGTGATCCGTCGGCGCCCACGAGCGCGACAGCGTCGCTCAGGAAGCGGTCGAGGCCGGCCAGGTCCCGTTCGCGGCGCTGCTCGGCCAGGCCCGCGGCGCCGGCCATCCGGGCCCACAGCGTCGGGTAGAGGTGCAGGGCCCAGCCCACGTAGTGGTCGTAGGCGCGGTGCGACCCGTCGGACATCCAACCGTTCCCGCGGACGAAGCCGTCATGGGTGGTCAGGTCCTCGTTCATCTCGTCGAGCGAGTGCGGCCCGCCCACCGAACGCAGGAACGTCTGGACGACCAGCCGGAACCAGACCCAGTTGATCCGTGGGTACGTGTCGTCGCCGACCGCCGGGCGCAGATAGTCCACCACCCGCCCGCGCACCACGGACGGCAGCCGATCCCAGATCCATGGGCGGGTCATGTCCAGGACCAGCGCGATGGAGGCGGCCTCCACCTTGGCCTGGGGGTGCTCGTCCAAGCGCACCCAACGGTCTGGAGAGCGCGGGTCGGTGCCGGCGGTGATACCAGCCGTGTACCGGTCCACGAGCTCGTCCACGCCCACTCCCCGGGCACCCGCGATGCGGAAACCAGCCAGCAGAAAGGTGCGGGCGAAACCCTCCAGTCCGTCGACGGCCCGCCCATAACCGCCCTCCGGGCCGGGAAAGGTGACGAGGGCGTGTCCGGGCGACGCGAACGGTCGGGCGGCGGCGAGCATCCGGTCGGCGAGGGCCAACCAGTCATCCCGGTTCCAGGTCCCGGCGGTGGCGACATCCGAGCCCGTCCCCGGGGTCACCTGGCCGGTCGTCCCGTACGTCATCCGTGGTCCTGTCGCATCGATCCGTCTCCATGGAATGTGGCGAGCGGGGCGTTGCCCATGAATGTGACGCGCAGGCATCCGCAGGGTTTCCGAAGTAAAACGCTCACAACGGAGCAAGTCAATGCCGCTCCCAAACCGATGTGGACACTATCGATCAAGTAGGCGCACAACACCGCCCTGAAGCGTCAAGCGGTCTGATACGATCACAATCGTTCATAGCCGCTCTACCGTCCGAGGAGGACGGAACTGCCGGCACGGGTGCTCGCGTCGCACGAAGCGTTCCTCGGAGGTCCCCCATGACCAAGGACACCCCCGTCGTCGCCACGGCGGAGGCCTCCCGAGGGCCGCTTCAGGTCGCCCGCCGCCAGCAACTGCTGGCGGCCCTGCAACGCGACGGCTCGATGCGCGTCTCTGACCTGTCGAACGTGCTTGGCGCCGCGCCGGTCACCATCCGGCGCGACATCGCGGAGCTCGCCGCCGACGGGTTGGTTCGTCGGGTCCACGGTGGGGTCGCCCTGATCCTGCCGGACGACGTCCCGGCAGCCGACGAGCCACCCGCCGCAGGTCAGGACCCACTTGTCGGGCGCGCCCTCGGCATGCTCGTGCCCTCCTTGGACTACTACTGGCCGGACGTGGCTCGCGGCGTCGAATCGGCCGCCCGCGAGCTCGACATGCGTGTGGTTCTGCGCGGCTCCTCCTACGACAGTGAGGACGACCAGCCGCAACTGGCCCGCCTGGTGGAGCGGATGGGCGTCGACGCGCTGATCATCGCGCCGAGCATGGCGGCACCGACCGCCGAGCGCACCATCGAGTGGCTCGACCAGGTCGGCGTCCCGGTCGTCCTGCTGGAACGCACCGCCACGGTAGGCAGCCACCACGCCGTCATGGAGTCGGTGGTCACCGACCACGCGCTCGGTGCGGCCATGGCGGTGCGCCACCTCACCTCGCTCGGACACCGCAAGGTCGGCCTGGTGCTCGACGCCAACAGCCCCACCAGCCAGCACGTGCGGCGCGGCTGGCTCGACGCCACGACCGAGTGCGGCCTCGACTCGGACGCGACGGTGGTGGCTGTGGTACCCGACGCCCGGTCACCCGAGCGGGACACCGTGCTCAACGGCATCCTCGACCAGTGCCAGGCGACCGGGACGACGGCGCTGCTGGTGCACGCCGACGCTGAGGCGATCGCGCTGGTGCAGCACTGCGAGGAGCGGCACCTGTCCGTTCCCGGCGACCTCTCCATCGTCGCGTACGACGACGAGGTCGCCGGGCTCTTCAGCCCGCCACTGACCGCGGTCCGACCGCCGCGACGCTCGATCGGACGAGCCGCCGTACGTCTCGTCGCCGACCGGCTCGCCGACCCCGACCGCCCCACCCACCGGATCGTCATCAGCCCGTCGCTGCGGATCCGGGGGTCGACCGCGCCGCCACCCGCGTAGGCGGTCTCCCCCGGACCAGGACGTCCGCCGGTCAGGGACCCGCCGGGCAGCGGGCAACCGGCCTCCACATCAGACGTGGTGTTGCCGCATCCTGCCGACGAGCACGCGCACCTCCACCGGATGCGGATACGTGAGCGCATCGCTACCATGGGTCAGCAACCCAGAGGGAAGGGGTCGTGCCCGCGTGCGAAGTCCCGTCAACGGAACCCCGTCGGCGTCTGCGCCGGAGCGGTCCGCGCCGCCTGCGGCCGGCCGGCTGCGCAGGCTCGCCCGGCGGCTGGTGCTGATCGCGGCCGCCGTCGGGGCCGGTTTCGTCGTGGCCGCCCTGTTTCAGGGGCCGGCCGCCGCCGACGGGATGCGCAGCGGCTCCGGTGACGAGCCTCATCGGAGGATCGGCGGTCTGGTCGAGTCGGTCGCGCGGCTCGCGGTCGCCGACCGCCCCAGCCAGGACCGTCACAGAGCAGCGACCGCCGACGACAGCCGCCAGGACAAATCCCGTGCCCCGCTGGCAGGGCCCATCGCTGGCGTCGTCACTCCCCGCGAGAAGGCACCCTCGACGGAGCCTCGACGGCCGACGAGCGCTCCGCCCGTGTCCGTGCCGCTGCACCGGGTTGGCGCATCCGTCGCACCCCGCGCGGCGGAGCGCGAACGGCTCCGACCGGCCTCCGTGGCCCGCGCGGCTCATCGTTCGCGGTTGGACCTGTCGCGGCCGTCCACCGATCCACCGCGACAGCCGGCCACCGCCGTCCCCGACGCGTCGGCGGTGCACGCTCCGGCCGATTCGCCAGTGGTCGGCCTGGTCACCGCCCCTCTGCCGTACGTCGTCGACATCGTGAGCACGGTGCCGATCAGGCCCGTCGTCATGGCGCTCCTCCGCGTGGCCGATGCCGTTCTACCACCCGCTCTCTGCCCGGTGATCGTTCCGGGGACGGCACCCGCACTGCCCGCTCCCCCAGCACTCGGGCCGACCGCCGTGCCGGTGACCGAGCCGGCTCCCGTACCGACAGTGCCGACGCCACCGGCAGGTCCGGCGCTGGCCTCCGTACGCGTCGCAGTGCCGTCGACCCCGGCCGCGCCACCGCCGATGTCCGTCGTCGGCCCCACGCGGTCCACGGCCCCGACGGGGCACCTCGCCGCACGCCGGGCACCGGTGGCCGCGCGGGGTGTGCCTTCTGGTGAGCCGGTCGCGCCCGCCGACCAGGACGCCGCCGGTGTTGACAATGGATCGGCGCCCGGTCCGGGGCTGGTCCGGCCGCTCGACCGGCAGTCGCACCTCGGTGCCGGGCAACCCTGCGATCTCGTGCCGTTTCTGGTCGAGAGCCAAACCCCTTCTGCGATCGCCCGCCCTGGCTGAGGCGGGTCGACCGACCCCGGTGGCTGGTCCACGCGGCCTGTTCCACCCGCTGGTCGGTCGATCAGTGCCCGCGCCCGTCCGCCGCGACGGTGCGGCGGGCCGACGCCTACTCGTCTGTAGCGCACGACCGCACTGACCAACCGTGGATGTTCCGGGATCAGTGGCCGTCGTGACGCGTACCTGAGATCGGAGAAGACGTGGTGATCCACGTTGTCATCGCCGAGGACATGGGTTTGCTCCGCGGGGCGCTCTGCGCCGCGCTGTCACGTGAGGAGGACATGGAGGTGGTCGCCGACGTCGAGGGTGTCGGCGAACTGTTGACGGTGGTCCGGCGGTGTCGACCACAGGTGGTGGTGCTGGCACTGACACCGGAGCTGCCCGACCCGGTGGAGGTGGTCGCCCGGATCGACGTCGAGGCGCCGCACGCCGCCGTGCTGGCGATGAGCCCACGGTGGAGCCCGGCGCTGGTCGAGGCGGCGCTGGCAGCCGGCGCGCGGGGCCTGGTCGGGAAGGACAGCTCGCTGGCCGAGCTGGTGCGGGCGATCCGCGCGCTCGCGGCTGGCGAGCGGGCGATCGACCCGGCCGCGGCCGTGGCAGCGCTGAGTCCACCGGAGATGCCGTTGACGCCCCGGGAGATGGACGTGCTGCGGATGGCGGCCGAAGGTCTGCCGCTGAAGGAGATCGCGGTCCGCCTTTACCTGGCGCACGGGACGGTGCGCAATCACCTGTCGGTGATTCTGCGTAAGACCGGGGCTCGCAACCGGTTGGAGGCGGTGTCGCGCGCGAGGCGTAACGGCTGGCTCTAGGGCCTGTTTCATAAGGGCGGTCGAGCCGAGGCGGAGTCCGGGCGGCGATCCGGCAAGGCGCGGTTTCGTCCGGATACCGGTGTCGTATCCGGACGAAACCGCAACGCCGCCGGTCGTCGTCCTGGCCCGCCGCAGGCCGGCCAGTTCTTATGAAACAGGCCCTAGCCGTCGGGGCGGGTCCGGAAACTCCGCCGGACCCGCCCCCGTCGCCGTGCGGCCCCGCCGGGAGCGTGTTTGAATGTTGACGTTGTGTGATCGCCATCGGAGTGCGGGAAGGCTCATCGTGATCCGTACCCTGCTCGCCCTGGACGGCGCCCTGGTTCTGGGCGCGCTGTCGTTCGTCCTCGCCGCCGAGGAGGACATCCGTGTCGTGGCGGAGGTGGATCGCGGCGACGCGGTCTCCGCGGCCGTCCGCGCCCAGCGCCCCGACGTCGTGGTGGCCGACCTCGACTTCGTCGAGGGAGTCGATCCCGACCGCCTCGGCCGGTGCCCCGTCCTGGTGCTGGCCCACCCGCATCGGGCCCGGCGGCTGCGAGGCATGTTGTGCCCGACCAGGGCGGTCGGCATCCTGCGCAGTGACGCCGGCCCCCAGCGGGTCATCGACGGGATCCGGCGGCTCGCCCGCCGGGAACCCGTGCTCGACGCGGATCTCGTCGTCGCGGCACTGCACTCGGACGGCCCACTGACCAGCCGCGAGACCGAGGTGTTGAGGCTGACGGCCGCAGGCGCGCCGGTCGCGGAGGTGGCGGCGGCGCTCGGGCTCACCCGAGGCACCGTCCGCAACCATCTCGGCCGGATCACCCGCAAGGTCGGCGCGCGTACCCGGGTGGAGGCCGTGCGGATGGCAGGCGAGGCGGGCTGGATCTGACCGGCACAGTCGGGCGCGGATGTACGGGCTTCAGCCCTGACGCGCTGACGCCGCCGGGGATGGCACCACCGAGTCGTCCCAGCAGCCGACGAGCACCCGGTAGGTGGCCGAGCGGGCCAACAACTGTTCGTGCGTGCCCACCACTGGCGCGTCGCCGTCGAGGACCAGCACCCGACCGGCCCGCAGCGCGGAACTGATCCGGTGTGCGATCACCACGAGAGTGCCGGGCCGCCGGGCGAAGGCGGCCTCGACTGTCGCTTCCAGCGCCGGGTCCAGGTGACAGGTCGCCTCGTCGAGGACCACCAACGGCGCGGGTGCCAACCAGGCCCGGACCGCCGCGATGAGCTGCCGCTCGCCGGCGGAGAGCAGGGCCGGCGCGACCGGCGCCCCCAGGCCGCCCAGGCGGGTCGCCAGGGGACGCGCACCGAGCGCGTCGAGGGCGACTTCCAGCGTGTGGTCGTCGGCGTCCGGCCGGAGGTAGCGGAGGTTGTCGGCGAGACTGCCGGTGAAGACGTACGCCTCCTGGGGCACCAGCACCCGCATCCGGGCCAGGGCGGCCGGCTCGATCTCGGCGACAGTCGTGCCGGCCAGGTGGACAGTGCCTGCCTGCGGCGGCACCAGACCGGCTATCAGGGCGGCCAGTGTGGACTTGCCCGCACCGCTGGGGCCCACCACGGCGAGATGGTCCCGGTCGGCCAGTGTCAGTGAGAAGTTCTGCAGGACGGGCCGGGCGTGCGGACCGTAGCCGAAGGTCAGTCCCCGCACCTCGACGGCTGGCGGGCGGCCGGTGGGACCGGTGGGCGGTCGGCGGCGGGGCGTCCGGGCGGCGGGGGTCGACGGGCGGGGGTCGTCCGAGACCGGACAGGTGCGCAGGATGTTCTCCAGGGTGACCGCGTAGCGCAGCCCGCCACCGCCGAGGCCCTGCACCAGGGTGTGCAGGGCGGGTTGCAACCCGGTGGAGACGTAGATCAGCGCTCCCAGCACCGCGCCGGCGGTGAGACCCCGCTCGACCAGCCACGGGGCGGCCACCATCAGCACCAGCAGTGGCAGCCAGCCGCCGATGCCGAGGCTGAGGCTGCGGATCGCCGCCATCCGGGCGAGCATGCGTTCGGCGGCGGCCTGCGCCGACACCCAGCGCGCCACCTCCGTCGTCACGCGTGCCTGGGCGCCGCAGGCCAGCACGTCACGGTGACCTGCCAGCGCGGTCGCCGCGCACTGGCCGAGCTGCTCACCGGCCCGGACGTACGCGCGCTGGTGCGTCACCATCGCCGGCAGCGCGGCGAGGAACACGACCAGACCGGCGACCAGCGGCGCGACCGCCAGCGCCGTCGCCACCGGTGCCAGGGCGAGCAGGCCGAGCACTGCCGCGCCAGCGGAGAAGAGGAAACCGCGGGTCACCATCAGCAGACCGGCGAAGGTGTCGCGGACGATCTCCATCTGGTGGGTCAGCCTGGTCACGGCGACGCTGTCCGGGCGGCCACCCGCCCTGGTGGCGTCGCGTAGCGCGCCCCGAACCACCTGGGCGGCCACCTCGTCGCGGAACGGCTCGACCACGGCGCCGAGGCTCCGGTACGTCCGGCCAGTGGCCGCCGCGCCGACCAGCACGGCCACGGCGAGGACCCCCAACCAGGCCAGGCCGTTGAGGAGACGTCCGGCCAGAAATCCCTCGTCGACGGCGCGGGCGACCAGGTAGCCGGCGAGCAGCGCGGGCAGCGACTCGACGAGCGACCAGCCGCCGAGCCGGGCGAGCTCCCGCCGACGGGCCCGCAGCGCCCGCCAGGTCACCTGGCGTACGCCGGGACGGCTCACGACCCACCGCCGGCCGGCTGGAAGACGGCCCGGTAGTCCGGGTCGGCCCACAGTTGCCGGTGCGGCGCCAGGCCACGTAGCCGTCCGCCGTCCAGCCAGGCGACGAGGTCGGCCGCCGCGGCCGCCGCGGTCCGGTGGGTGACCACCAGTCGGGTACGGCCCCCGGCGCGCCCGAGCACCGCCTCGGTGATCCGGTGTTCGGTAGCGGTGTCGAGGCTGGACGTCGCGTCGTCCAGAATGAGCAGCCGTTCGGCGGCGAACGCGCGGGCGAGGCCGAGGCGTTGGGTCTCGCCCCCGGAGAGCGGTGTGTCCACCAGCGGGGTGCGGTAGCCGCCGGGCAGGCGGTCGATCACGTCGGCGACCGCCGCCATCCGGGCCGCCCGCAGAACCGCCGGCGTGGCCGGGCTCCGATCGGCCGGCGGCGCCGCCGAGTCGGCCGGCAGCGCCAAGCCGATCGCGTCGTGGACGGTCGCGCCGATGAGCACCGGCCGGTCGAAGGCGTAGCCGACGGCCCGGCGCAGCGCCGCGTCGTCGAGGTCCCGCAGCGGCACACCGTCCAGTCGCACCTCACCGCCGTCGGGGTCGTACAGCCGTCCCGCCACGGCCGCCAGTGTCGACTTGCCGGCACCGGATGCTCCGACGACGGCCACTGTGGCCCCGGCCGGCACGTCCAGGTCGATGCCGTCCAGGATGGGCCGGCCGTCGCCGGCGTGCACGCACACCCCGCGCAGTCGCAGGGCGCCGCGACCGGGTGGGAGGGGCCGATCGCCTGCCGGTGTGGCGGGCTGCGTCAGCAGCTCGGCGACCCGGTGTGCGCCCGCGCGGCTGCGGACCAGGTGGTTCAGGGTGGCGAGCACTGCACCGAGCCCGGCGCCCAGGGCCGCGTACCGGACCGCGGCGACCAGTTCACCTGGCGTGAGCCAGCCTGCGGTCAGGGCGTACCCGCCGACCGCGATGACGCTCAGGTTCACCAGTGGCGCCACGGCCGAGGTGCGGGCACTCGCCCGGGCCAGCAGTCCCCAGGTGCGTCGGCCGTGCCGGTCCAGCTCCGGTAGGGCCGCCAGCACCCGGTCCTCCTCGCGAGGGGTGGTGCCGGCGGCGGCGATGGTCCGGGCACCGGTCAGCGACTCCAGCAGCCGGCCGGCGATGGTGCCGAGCACCCGTTGGTACCGGGCGGTCGCGGCCGAGGCGTCGGTCACGAAGGCGCGCATGAGGACGGCGAGCAGGCCGAGACCGGCGAGCAGGGTGACCCCGAGGACCGGTTCCATGATGACGAGCGCGACGACGCTGCCGAGCGGTGGGAGCACCGCCACGATGGACAGGACCACGGCGTTGCCGGCCTGCCCCGCGTCGGCGGCCTGGCCGACCAGCCGGCCGACGAGATCACCCACCGGGTGCCGGCGGGTGGCGCGGACGTCCACGGCGAACAGGTGACGCAGCAGGCGCCGGCGCAGACCGGCGGTGGCGCGCGCCGCACCGAACCCACTGGCCAGGTCCGTGAGGGTGTCGACGCAGATGAGGACGACGACCAGTGCGCAGGCGGTCACCGCCCACCAGCCGGAGCCGTGGTCGAGGGCGGCGTCGACGGCGCGGCCGAGGACCGCGGGGAGCAGCAGTTCGGCGGCCGCGCCGAGCAGCGCGACCGCCGCGAGTGCGGCGGTCCAGCCGCCGCCCGCCAGGACCGTCTGCCGCAGCAGCCTGTCCCCCACGGCGAACGTCGGCATCGGTCCTCCCGTTGGTACGCGGTTGCCCTGGGTGGGCACGTCTACCCACCCAGGGCCCCACGTGTGCGTGGATCAGTTGCAGGTCGTGACGGAGAGCGAGCTGTCGCCGCAGAGCAGCAGGCTCGCCCGGCTACCGCCACCGGTGCGGTCGGCCGGAGCCATCTCCAGGCCCTGGAGGTCCAGAAGTGCCATGTCGTTCACCTCCCTTCCATCCGTTCGCCGATCAGGTCGCCCCCGCTGTCGCGAGGGAGTCTGTTCGCGCCCGGCAGGGGCGCGAGGAAGGGCAGCGCCGGCGGCTGATCGTGTTGCGCGCTGGCCAGCGCGTACAGCACGCCAGCGGTGCCGGTGCCGAAGTCCATGGAGAGGCGCAGCAACTGCTCACCGGGGAAGGCGGTCCCGTCCCGGTACGGCAGCGCGTGCCAGGCCAGCCGATCCACCTGCGCGTCGAGTTCGCGACGGTCGGTGTCGTCGGCCGAGGCGGCGAGGTAGGTGATGATGCCGGCCCGGCCGGCGAAGAGCCCGGACTGTGCGTAGAACGGTGAACGTGCGGCGCGGCGGACCCCCGCGCTCGCCTCGGCGAACCGGTCGTCGTCCCGGTGGCGCAGGTACTGGTCGAGGACCAGCCCGATGCCGACGCTGCCGTGCGCCAGGTAGGGCATGGTGCGCCAGCCCTCGTTGACCTCCAGGGCACCGTCCGGACGCAGCACGCACCGGCGCAGGTCCTGACGCAGCGCCGTGGCGGCGTGCCCCAACAGCTCGTCGTCGCCGCTGAGCTCGTAGAGCCGCACCAGCATCAGCGCCGGCCCGGTCCGGCCACGCAACAGCCCGGCGTACGGGTTACGTCCGCCGCTGATGTCCGGGCCCGGGTCGTCGGCCAGCTGCCCGATCACCTGCTCGGCCGCCCGCCACGCGGCGTCGTACAGCGACGCCTCCCCGGTCCGCGCGGCCAGTTCGGCCAGGTTGAGCGCGATGCCGGACAGTCCGCTCGCCAGGCTGTGGTCGAGCCCGTCCAGGGGTTCCCGCAGGCAGATGTCGAGAACGTCCAGCGCGTCCTGCCGGCGTCCGAGGTGCTCGAGGGCGTACGCGACGCCGTGCAGCCCGTCGTAGAAGCCGCAGCGGGTGCCGGACGGAGGCGCTGTCGCCCGCCGCACCAGCCAGTCTTCGTGCTCGGGCCACCGACCGGCACCGCTCTTGTCGAGCGCGTACAGCACTCCCGCCGCCCCGTGGGCGAGGTTGAGACCGCCGCTGCGGAACTGTTCGATGTCTCCGGGAAAGAGCCGGTCGTCGCGCTCGGGGGTGGCGCTGGCCACGATCGCCGTCGTCAGCCGCTCGCGCATGGTGCGCCAGTCGTGCGCGCCGAACTCCCCTGCGGGGCCCGCGGTGACCTGCTGACCACCGGTGATCTCCTCGACCGCCGGATCGAGGAAGGACCTCGGCACCGGGAAGTTCGCGGCGATGATGTCGGCGAGGTGGGTCACCTTCGCCGGGGCGAGCCGGACCAGCTGGGTCAGTGGCAGGAACAGCGCCAACCGCAGGCACGCCAGGGCGTACCGGTCGACCGCCGGCCCGGTCCGGTCCCTCGGCGCCGCGAAGCCCTGGTTGCGCAGCCCGGGACGGCGGTGCCCGGCGATCGGGGCGGCCACCTCGAAGTCGACCAGGGCCACACGGTCGTCCGGTCGGATCATGATGTTGAACAGGTGCAGGTCCCCGTAGACCAGGCCGCGCTCGTGGATCGCCGCCACGACGGATTCGACCTGCTCGTACGTCTGGCGGGCCCATCGGGCGTAGGCCGCCCGGTCGCCGTCGGTCGCGTCGGCGTCGATCAGCGGGTACCGGTCGACCAGCACCTTGTTCAGCGGTCGCCCCTCGATGAACTCGAGCGCGAGGAACCGGTGCTCGCCGAGCGCGAACTCGTCGTGCACCCGGGGCACCTGCGGCAGGTCGGCGAGTTGCCGCAGGGCCTGCGCCTCGCGGGCCAGCCGGGCGACGGCGTCGGTGCCGTCGGCGTCCAGGCCGGCGTGCGGTCGGGCCTCCTTCAGCACCACAGCGGTGTCGGTGCGCAGGTCCCTGCCCACGTACAGCCCGCCGCCGTTCGAGAAGTGGATCACCCGCTCGATCCGGTACGGCACCTGGTCTGTGCTGGTGCCGCCGCGGGCGGCCAGGTGCGGGCCGAGGAAGTCGGGCACTGTGACCCAGGACGGTACGTGGAAGACCGGCTCCCGGCGGTCCGGCACCAGCGTGCCGGAGTCGTCCTCGATCGCCGGCACCACCTGGCCGTCGGGAGAGTGGCAGTAGCGGGCGGCGAAGCCGCCGTAGCGCACGTAGACCGGGCCGGCGCCGTAGCGGAGGTCACTGAGGATGTACGGCCCGGGTTCGCCGGTGAGCAGTTCGTCGAGTTCCTTGCAGGCCAGCTCCAGTTCCGCGTCGTCGCGGGGATAGACAGTGACGAACTTGCCGCTGGCGGCCCGGGCGGCGTACTTGGAATTGCGGAGCAGCATCGTGCGCGGCCCGCGCAGGAACTTGAAGGACAGGCCGCGGGGGACGCAGTAGTCCCAGACCGCGTCCAGCACCCGCTCGGCGTTCGCCAGACCCGCCGAGACATGGATCTTCCAGCCCTGCTGCGGCAGCGAGCCGCCGTCGGGCGCGTAGATCAGCCAGTCGTCGAGCGGCTCGCGGCGCCAGCCGGTCGGCATCGGCCGTTCGGCGGCCGGGAAGACGGGTTGTGCGACGGCGCTGCCGAGCGAGTCGTAGAACAGCGGATCCGCGGCGCAGTAGCTGTCGTAGCGTTCGTCCACCGTCCCGCCGCCCCTCGAATCCGGCCGGCTGCTGTTCCGGCGTCGAATCGAGTCTCATCGACGGGACGTGGTGCGCCCCAGTGCGCTTAGTCACGACCTTCGATGTGGGGTGCACAGGTACTCATGACATTAGTCAGGCCCGCACACCGTAGACGGCGGCGCCCATCGGCTTGTCGACTTCCAGGTCCGCTACCGCGGCGACGCGGGCGATCATCATGTACTGCCCGATCACCATCAGGAGTTCGACCACCTCGCGCGGGGAGAGCAACCCGGTCAGTGCGGCGGTGGTGTCGTCGGGCGGGCAGACGTCGCGGACGACTTCGGTAGTGAAACGCAGGACGATCCGCTGGTCCGACGTGAAACAGTCGGTTTCGATCTCGTTGCGCCCGAGGGCGTGGATCATCTCGTCGGTGGCGCCGACGGATCGGGCGATGGGCTCGTGCTGAACCCACTCGTATGTGACGTCGCTCAGTTGGGCGACTCGCAGGATCGCGATTTCGCGGAGCAGCGGGTCGAGGGCCAGGTCCTTGAGTAGCGTGCCGCCCCAGCGCATCCAGGCCGGAAACGCCGTCTCGGCGTGGGCCATGACGCGGAAGAAGTTCAGGGGAAGCGCGGCCTGCAGCGCGTCGCCGACCGGCGCTGGGGCATCGGCGGGGTTCACGTACGGCAGGCGACTCACGTTTTCCCCTTACAAGCGGCAAATCGGGTGTTACGGACCATATCCCGATCCCCGTTGCGCCCGCCGCCGATCTGTTCGGATACCGCTGTTCCGACCACGATGACGTTCGCGAAGCAGGCCACTCACCGGACTGCACCTTGGGTTCCCACAGGCCGGCGCGCACGACCAGCAGCAGATGCGCGCATTGACGCGGGGCTGCGGACAGTCGGCCTACCGGAAGTCGGTCCGGTGGTCATCGCGTGAGGGATGTCAGCATTTCCCGCAGCCAGGCAATCTCCGTGCGGCTGGTGACGGTGGCGATGCGGAACAGTCCCTGACGAAAGGGGTCGTCGGGGAAGTCGTCGGCGCGCAGTGGCCGGTCGCCGTCCCAGAAGAAGCTCGCCGGCTGGGTGAGGAAATTCAGCCGCCGACGCAGTACGGCCCCCTGGGCCGCCGGGTCGTCAAGGTGGCGCAGGAAGGCCAGCAGCGTGAACCAGCGGTTCTCGTCGGTGATGAACAGCTCGTCGGGTGCGCGGAGCTGACGCAGCAACTCCGCCTGCCCGGCCGGGCTCAGGGTCAGCACGTGTCGTGGTGCTGCCATCTGGCCAGCCTGCACGTCGCGGCGCAGCAAGCCCGCACGTTCCATGCGCTTGATCGTCGGATACAGCGTCCCGTCCGCAATCGGCCGGACGTGGCCGGTGAGTGCGGCCACGCGCCTGCGCAGCTCGTAACCGTGCAGCGGGGCGTCGGCCAGGAAGCCCATTATCGCGAACTCCAACACCCTGCTAGGTTACATCGGCCAGGAGATACCTCGAACACGAGGTACCGGTCAGGAGGTATGTGATGCGCGGCGCCCAGGTGCGACCAGATGGCACGACGATCCGCTGGGTGGAACTCCCCGGGACCGAACCCACTCGGATCTACCTGCACGGGCTCGGCGCCTCCTCGCCGGCGTACTACGCGGCGGTGGCCACCAACCCCGTCCTCAGCGGACAGCGCAGCCTGCTGATGGACCTGCTCGGACACGGCATCAGCGACCGGCCGACCGACGCCTCGTACACACTCGAGGAGCACGCCGATCTCCTCGCTGTCGCCCTGTCGGCAGCCGGGGTCAGCGCCGCGCAGGTGATCGCACACAGCATGGGCGGCGCCGTCGCCGTCGTCCTGGCCTCCCGCCACCCGCACCTTGTCTCCGCACTGGTCCTTGTCGACGCCACCCTCGACCCGCAGCCTCCGGGCGAAGGCATCGGCGCCCGCTACACAGAGGAGCAGTTCGTCCACGGCGGCGGCCGGTCCGAGACGCTCACCCGGGTCGGCACGGCCTGGGCGGCGACAATGCGGCTTACCGGCCCGGAGGCGCTCTACCGCACCGCGGCACACCTCGGCCGCGGCACCACCCCCACCGTGCGTGAGCTGCTGGTCGACCTGCCCGTGCCCCGCACATACCTCCATCCGGCCGACAACGAGCCGCGAGGTGCGCGCGCCCTGACCGATGCCGGCGTGCGGGTGGTCGCCGTACCAGAGGCTGGCCACAACATCATGCTGGACAACCCCGACGGCTTCGTCGCGGCCACAGAGGCGGCATTGCGGGCGCGGTGATCCCCAACCAAAGGAGCGGGTGACCGGGCCGGCTCCACGCTGATGCTCGTCGATGTTGCCAAAGCCGATCCAGACGTGTTGGAATGGCTCATATCGCCGCAGCGCGGGGGCAACCGCGCTGGGAACGGCCAGCACGGGAGCAACGCAGCGCCGGCAGCGCGCCGCCTTTGGCGGACGCTCGCCTGGCGGATCGCCGGGCCATCTCCACGACGACGGGCGCCCTGCCGGGCAATCATCCTCGCCCGCCGTAGGTAACCCCCGGCACGTGTCCCCAACGGCTGACGCACTCGACGCCTGACCCGCCGGGGGCGTCCGATTCGGCCTGCCACCACCAGAACCGGCGACGAGGTGAGAAGCAATCATGATTTCCCGAGTGAACTTCGCGGGTTGGTACCGGAACCGCTTCGTGTGGGTGGCGGTGATCCTGCTGGCGGTGTCGGCCGGCACTGTCGTACTGGTCAACCGGGCCGGCCCGGAGGCGGAGCCAGCGGATCTGCAGGCGCAGATCACCGCCCGGATGCGGAGCACGCTCGAACAGGCAGACCCGGGGCAGCACAACCACGCCGGACACAACGTCCAGCAGGCGGCCGCCACGGAGAAGCCGGCAGTGATCTGCGGGGTCCGCGTCTACGGCTACGAGCCGTCGGAGGTCACCGCGCTCGCCGACGTGCAGACGGTCTACGGCTTCCACCTCTGCGGGGTCGCCGAGCAGAAGCGCCCCTGGGACGTGGCGGTCAAGCTGGCCGGTCCCGTGATCATGGACATGTCCACCGAGCCGCCGGGCATCCAGGTGGTCGAGGCGACCGCCGAGGTCATGTTCACCGACCGGGTGCGGCAGATGCTCCCGCCCAAGTACGCGGACCTGGCGCTCAAGGAGGCGCTGACCGAGTCGGAGATGGCCGACCAGCGTCGCCGGTACGACGCCGCAGCCGGCCTCTGACCGTGCCGGGTAGCAGGGAGCGAGGTCGCACCGCGCCCTGATCCGAACCGGGCGGCTGCGGACAGCCCGGTCAGCTCGATCCACATCCGACCAAAGATAGATAACGATTGATATTTGAGTCGATAGATGCAACAGTTGGTTTGGGAGCGTTCCCATTCTGATCTGTAGTCCCGAAGAGCGGAGGATGAACAGTGCGTTCACTCAAGTCCGATCGATCCGGCGGACGATCCCGGTCACCAGTCCGTCGGTCCCTGCGAGCGTTCGTCATGGTGTTCGCCATCGTGGCCGGCATGCTGCCCTTCACCGGGGCCGCCCAGGCCCACGGCACGATCATCAACCCGATGAGTCGCGCCTACCAGTGCTGGAAGACCTGGGGCAACCAGCACATGAACCCCGCCATGCAGCAGCAGGACCCCATGTGTTGGCGGGCCTTCCAGGCCAACCCCGACACCATGTGGAACTGGATGAGCCAGCTGCGGGACGGCCTCGGCGGCCAGTACCAGGCTCGCACCCCGGACGGGCAGCTGTGCAGCAACGCCCTGTCCCGGAACGACAGCGTGAACCAGCCCGGGGCGTGGAAGACGACCACCGTCAGCCGCAACCTCACGGTCCAGCTGTACGACCAGGCCAGCCACGGCGCTGACTACTTCCAGGTCTACGTCACCAAGCAGGGGTTCAACCCGTCCACCCAGAAACTCGGGTGGGGCAACCTCGACCTGATCACGACGACCGGGCGCTACGCACCAGCGCAGAACATCTCGTTCAACGTCTCGCTTCCGTCACGCAGCGGGAACCACATCCTGTTCGTGCTCTGGAGGGCGTCGCACCTGGACCAGACCTACATGTGGTGCAGCGACATCAACGTCACCTGATCGGCAGGACCGACAACTAGGACGCTGATCCGGCTCAGGGCGTTGACGCCCTGAGCCGGATCAGTCTTCCGTCCGCCCAACCAACTGCGGCACGGACTTTCGTACGCCCACCGGCGCCACCACAGGTCATCAATGTGTGGCGGCGATAGGTCCGCAGCTCGGGTGGAGGGTCACGCGTCGGCTTCGAGAGCGAAGGTGTTGCCGTCCGGGTCCTGGAACCAGGCGATACGCCCACCTCCGGCCCGCGCGGTAATCCCCTTCTCGTCGTGCTCGAACTGCTCGTAACGAACGAACTCGACGCCGGACGAGGTGAGTTCGTCGACCATCTGGTCGATGTCGTCGACGTACCACGTCGCCACCGTCGCAGAGGTCTGTCCGGCAGTGACCGACTGGTACACGTTCAGCGCCGGCCCGCCACCGGAACCGTAGACGCGGCTGCCGTCGGCGATGGTGGCGCTGGGGCCGGACCGCAACGCCCGCAGGCCCAGCGCGCCTTCGTAGAAGGCCACGGCCGTCTGAATGTCGGACACGGCGACCGAGGCTCTGAGGTGGTACGTACTCAAGGGCATGAACCACTCTGGCAGGTGCTTCACGAATCGTGGCGCCGAATCGACGGACGCCCCACCCGGCCCCGGGCGTGGGTCGGGGCAGGTCGACCCAACCCACTGTCGGTGTGCCCGGAGGGTGGGGCCTATCCCTGCGGAGGATGGTCGTCCGCCGTGGCGGCGCGCAGCTCCTTGAGCACGTACGTGGCGGCCCTCTCGACGACGCGGATGCCCTCTTTCTGGCTCACGTGATGGTCGGAGAGCACGGCGATCAGCCAGTCATGACGGGCCTCGACGATCCGTCCGATGCTGTTGACCAGCCAGCGGCCGCCGTCGACATCGGCGGTGTCCCAGCCGTTCTTGACGTAGTAGGAACGACTGCCCGACTCCCGGGCGGCGCTGACCCCCCATCGTTGCTCGGGGGTCACCTTCTTCATCAGGCCCATGATGAACGTACGGTCCTGCGGGGTCAGCGGTCCCGTCGGCGACGTCAGCGCGGTCAGCAGACGGAGCTGGTCGGCAGCCGTGGTCGTGGTGATTCCCCAGTGCACGTTGGGCCTGGTCTCCCGCAGACCGAGTTCACGGTTCGCGGCGGCAAGGCCGCGCGAGCCCTCGATCCGCTCCCACAGGGCTACCGCCGCGTCGTTGTCACTCGACACGATCATGGCCTCGGCCGACCGTCGGGTGTCAGCGCTCAGGGCCTTGCCCGGCGGGTTCTGGCGCAGCAGAAGGGCCGCGAGGATGTTGACCTTGACGATGCTGGCGGTCTCGAATCGTCTGGCGCCGACCGTCACCGCGGCCGTTCCCTGTCGGTCCAGTGCCGCGACCGCCAGGTGACCGTCGTACCGCTGCACGTAGGCCTTGATACGCGTTCTCGCCTGGTCGATCCGGTCGATGGCCGGCGTGGTGGGGATCGGACTGGCGGGGGAAGGACCGTGCGATGGGCCGGCACGATCGCCGTCGCGGGCGCGCGTGGCACCGAAGGCGCCCGTCGCGACACCGGCCAGAGACAGCGTGACCGCGGAGACGACCCAGCGGCGCGGCAGCCGCCGACCTTCGCGCTCAGCCAAGGCGGGCCACCGCCCTCGCCGCGATCGAGTCCACCACGGCCTGGCTGCCCGGGTCGGGCAGGCGGACCGTCGAGACCGTCTCGCCTCGTTTCAGCATGACGAAGTACGTGACGGTGTTCGGGCCGTCCGCATGCGCGATGCGACCTCGGATGAGCATGCCGGCGCCTTTCAGATAATGGGGATCGACGACGTCGAACGAGACCTGCGATCCGAGAACCGAGTAGCTCGCGCACCGCAGGATGACCCGACGGACGTCGTCGACGTTCCGCTCGGCCCAACCAGGTTCGTACGTCTCCACCACGTGGTGGGCCGGCGACGAGCCGTCGGACAGCCGGTAGTAGCGCTCCACGGCACTGCGCCGATGCGACTTGGCCGGGTAGTCGCTGCTCCGATAGTCGGGGCAGCTGTCCTGCTCCCACGGCCAGGGCGGCAGGCCGGTGCGAGGAGCGCCGCCCTCATGCCAGTCCGCTCCCAGCTCGCCCGCACCCAGCAGCAGGCTCAGTTCACCGCGATCCGCGTTCGCGGTGTGTCGCTCATCGGGGCCGGCGCCGGACTCCCGATGGCACCCTGCGGCCATCACCAGCAACGCCGACAGGACCGCCGGCACGACAGCGACCGAACCTCGGCCGCTGCCGCGAGTCCGGCCTCGGCCTGTCCTGCCGCTCGATACGGACACCGAAAACCTCCCCAGACGCAGATACTTGCCACCGCGGGTGGCGCTTCAGGCGACGATGCGTGGTGGCGCGTTCGCCGTCGCAGCAAGGGCGCGGCGGTTGTCGGTCGACGGCCCGACACCACCGGGATCGGTCGCACCTCGACCGCAGACGGGACCGGTCAATGGCGTTCCTCGGCGAACAACTCGGAACGGGTCTCACCCAGCAACTCGCGCAGGCGGTTGAGGGAGCGCATGCTCTGGCTCTTGACGACCGCGGTGGAGACGCCCACAACCTCGGCGGTCGTCTCCACGCTCAGGTCGTCCCAGTAGCGCAGGACGATGATCGCCCGATCCCGCAACGGCAGTGTGGCGACCGCGTCCAGCAACGTCATGCGCAGCTCGGCCGGATGTTCCTCGCCCCGCTCCGGCGGCGCCGACATCGCCAACTCGCTGCTGGAGCGGCGCCGCTGCTGGTCGATCATGCAGCGCAGCAGTATCTTGCGGGCGTACGCGTGGGGGTCGTCGGCCCGGCGGACCCGCCTCCAGTTGGCGTACACCTTGGCCAGCGTGGTCTGCGTGAGGTCCTGGGCGAGATGCCAGTCGCGGCACATCAGGAACGCGGCGTCGCGCAGCCGGCCAGCGGCCGCCTGCGCAAACTCCACGAAGTCTTCGTCAGCCATTCGACCGGGCCAGCGTCGAAAACCTCTTGGCACCGTTGACGACGTACTCGGCCGGCAGTTCCGTCCCCCAGGTCGGGTTGCCGGCAATCTCGGTCGCCTCCTTCACGGAGAGGACGGGCGGTGTCGGCACCGTCCCCTTGGCGTCCCAGACCAGACAGGTGGAGATCATCAGATCGACCCGGAGGCCACCGGGGTGGTGCACGGTGACCATCTTGTTCTGCACGCAGTTGTCGGGCATCTCGGTCAGCTCCACCGTTCCCGGGACAGGGTCGCCGCCGCGGTCGTCCCGGTAGATGGCAAGCCGCACCATCCCCGGCCCATATCCCCGGTCCAGGTAGACCTGGACGTAGGGCATGCCGGGGCGCGCGCCGATGCTCTCCAGGCTCGCATAACCGCTGGTCTTTCCCTTGGGTAGAAGCCGGGTCAGCAACTCCAGAGCGCCCTGCGGTGTGGTGGTCAGCAGTTCACCGTCCGGCCCGGCCCCGATCCTCAGGGTGTCGATCACCGTGGTCGAGGAAACCGGCGGCCCTGGCCGAAAGGGGTCTCTGCGCTGTTCTTCGTCGGTGCCCCCCTCCAACCCGCCCGGGGCGCCGTCCGGGGACCCAGCCGGAGACGGCGTGGCGGCGTCGACCGACCCACCCGGCGAGCCGGCGTTCGGCACGCCGGCCTGACCGGCATCATCCGCACCGACGCCGAGCGGCCCGGCGGCCAGGCCGATGACGAGCAGCATCGCCAACGCCGATCCGCCGACGCCGAACTGCGCCAGGCGCCGCTGACGGCGCAGCCGGCGGCCCTGCACCACCGACTGCTGGACCAGGTCACCCAACGGTGGGGCGGGGTGCCGGGCCAGGTCGTCCCTGAAACGCCCACGCACGTCACCCATGTCCCGTACCCCTCCTCGGCCGACCGCCCGCAGTGGCGATCCATCACTGACCTGACGGGTTGACCCGCCGTTTTGGTTACCGAATTTTCGGGGCGAATTCTCAGCCACCTGTGTCGGCGGGACGCGGCGTTCCAGTACGTGTGCGGCCACTTCCGTAGCGTCAGGTTCTCCTTGCCGCCGGTCCTGGCCCTGGCCGCGCGGGCGGCACAGTCGGTCAAGGCACAACCCGCAGAGCGTCCTAGGAGGTTAGGTCGTCGAATGTCCCGTCCCGGAGCCAGGCATCAGCCATCACCGTTGGCGATCGCGTCGTTCGGGCTCAGCCCGCCGCGTCCCGCTGACGGAGCGTTGCGCCAGGCGGACGTCGAAGGCTGCCGTGTGTGGCGTCCAAGCGGCCGGGAGATAACTTCGGCTCAGCGTTCGCAGTCCTCAGCCAGGAGATATCCGTGTCGCCACGACGCAGGCGGTGGCTAGCGTACGCGGATGAGCACTGTCCCGAATGCCGGCCTGCGCCTGTGGTTCTGCACCGGTCCGGGCGAGTTCCTCGCCGCTGCGGGTGACTACCTGGGTGCCGATCCGGTCGTCAGCACGGTCGTGACCACCATCGCGCACCGGCTGTTGTCGCAGCGGGCCGAGGGAATCCCGCAGTCCGACCGCACCTGGTGGCTGGTGGTCAGCGACGGTTCCGGCACGGTCGTCGGCGCCGGGATGCGCACCGCGCCGTATGCCCCGTACCCGCCGTTCCTGCTGCCCATGCCCGATGAGGCAGCCGTTGCGCTGGCTCGTGCCCTGCACAACCGCGGGGAGGAGGTCCTCGCGGTCAACGGGGCCCTGCCTGCCGTTGAGCTGTGCGCCGCCGAGCTGACCCGGCTCGGCGGAGGTCGAGTCCAGGTCACCCAGCACACTCGGCTGCACGAGCTCGGCGAGCTGACGTGGCCGCCACCAGCGCCAGGCAACCTGGTGGCCGCGACCGAGGACGACGTGGCACTGGTCACGCAGTGGGTCGCCGCGTTCATGGGCGACGCCGACGAACAGGCGGGCCGTCCGCGCGGTTCCAGTGCGCACGAAGCGCCCGACCAGGCGGAGATGCTGCGCCGACTCCACGCCGGACGGCTGTGGTTGTGGGTCGACGAGACGGGGAAGCCGGTGCACCTCACCGGTGCCAACCCACCGTCGTTCGGGGTGGCCCGGGTGGGCCCGGTGTACACACCGCCGGCTCAGCGCGGGCGTGGTTGGGCCAGCAACGCGGTCGCCGAGGTTTCCCGACGAATCCAGGCCGAGGGCGAGCGGGTCTGCCTGTTCACCGACCAGGCCAACCCGACGTCGAACAAGATCTACGCCGCCCTCGGCTACCGGCCGGTCGTCGACATGGCCAACCTCGTCATCGTCCGCTGACACCGAACGGGGCACGGCAGATCCGGCCATTCGGTCGAGCCCTGCCCGTCGTACAGTGCTGATTCCCGGGCACAAACTCACGCGACGACGAGGCGGCGGTGTTGAGACAGGAGGTCGCCGACGCGGTCCACAGGATGCGGTGAGATCGGGAAACGACGCCCGCCATGGACAACCGGTACGCCTCACCGAGGCGGGTCGGACGATCCTTTCGGAGCGCTTTCCGCCGATCGGTGGCCGTAGGAAACGGTTGTCCCAACCAGCAACACCGCTCCTGCGAAGAAGTACGTGTTGATTCCGATGCCGGTCCAGAACTCTCCTGTGGAGATGTCGGCTACCCCCACGAAGCCGCCGCGACGGACACCCGTGACCATCAGAATATTCTCGACCATCCCTGGGACACCCCGGATGACGAGCAGCACGCTGCCCGACAACAGTGGCGTCAGAAGTAACCACCGGGGAAGATGCCGGGCCCGCGGGCGGACTGTGGCGAGAACGACGGCTGCTCCGATGGCCGACATCGAGATGAGCACGACGTTGAAGATCACGTAGGCCCTCATGTCCCAGGGGCCATCACCGGTCGGATCGTCGCCTGGAAAGAACACCAGGATCACATGGGACACCACGAAGAAGATCAGCCAAGCGAAGGCGCCGTACGCCCAGCGAGGACCTCTGATAGCGGGCATACCAGCACCCTGGCCGCGCCAGCACCGTGACGCCTCCCTCCCTGGGTTGCTTCCACTCCCCCAGGCGAGCGAGGTGCGGCAGTGTCACCTCTGGCCGGACCGCCCTCGTCTTGGCTGGTAACGCCGGCGTCCGGCGCTTGCGGTAGGTGTGAGCTGACGCCCCACCCCAGAGGCCGGAAGGTCCCTACCCCTCTGATCCGTAACAGGCCCGAAACTACCGGTTGAAAACTCTGGAATTTTCTGCCAGCCTGAGAGCCATCGACAAGTGTGAACGTTAACAAGATCCCCTCAGCACTGGAGGCGCTTCACGCGACCATCAGGCCCACCACCTGCCAGGTGACCACGTCCACCACCGGAAGAGCCCAACGTTCACGATCACTCCCCACGGGCGACCGGGCCTACACGCCACCACGCTTCACCCCTGGCCAGGCAGCCCAAGTCGACTCGTATCCGGGCGGACGCCTGAGGTGAGTCCCGGCCCGATCGGGCGGACTCACCATCGTGCCCGCCGCGATCCGATCGGGGCCTCCCACCGGAACAGCGACAGCAATCCCCTACCCCACCACTGGAGGATCAGCATGGTTTCCCGGACCCGTCCCACCGGGCGTACCCGACTACGAACTCTCACTTTTTCCGGAACGGCGGCGATAATTCTGGCCCTGGCCGTGTCGCTGCTGCCCAATCTCGCCCAGGCCGCAGAGACGACCCTCGGCGCCGCCGCAGCCCAGTCTGGCCGGTACTTCGGTGCCGCTGTCGCCGCCAACAAACTCAACGACAGCGCCTACACGACGATCCTGAACCGCGAGTTCAACAGCGTCACTCCCGAGAACGAAATGAAGATCGACGCGACCGAGCCGCAGCAGAACAACTTCACCTTCAGCAACGCGGACCGGATCGTGAACCACGCCATCTCCCGGGGCTGGAAGGTCCGGGGCCACACCCTGGCCTGGTACTCGCAGCAGCCGGGCTGGATGCAGAGCATGGAGGGCACCGCGCTGCGCAACGCGATGCTGAACCACGTCACGCGGGTGGCCACCTACTACCGGGGCAAGATCGACTCGTGGGACGTGGTGAACGAGGCGTTCGAGGACGGCAACAGCGGCGCCCGCCGCAATTCGAACCTGCAGCGCACCGGCAACGACTGGATCGAGGCGGCGTTCCGCGCCGCCGACGCGGCCGACCCGAACGCGAAGCTCTGCTACAACGACTACAACACCGACAACTGGACCTGGGCCAAGACGCAGGCCGTGTACAACATGGTTCGCGACTTCAAGTCTCGTGGGGTGCCGATCGACTGCGTCGGCTTCCAGTCGCACTTCAACGCCAACTCGCCGTACAACAGCAACTACCGCACCACGCTGTCCAGCTTCGCCGCTCTCGGGGTGGACGTGCAGATCACCGAGTTGGACATCGAGGGATCCGGCACGACGCAGGCCAACACCTACCGCAGTGTGGTCAACGACTGCCTTGCCGTGGCTCGCTGCAACGGGGTCACCGTGTGGGGGGTGCGAGACTGCGACTCGTGGCGCTCCAGCGGCACTCCGCTGCTCTTCGAGTGCAACGGCAACAAGAAGGCCGCCTACACCTCCACCCTGGAGGCGCTGAACAGCGCCGGCCCCACCAACCCGCCCACCGACCCACCCACCGACCCGCCCACCAACCCACCGACCAACCCGCCCGGCTCCGCCAGCGAGATCGTCGGCACGCAGTCGGGCCGGTGTGTCGATGTGCCCAACGCTTCGACCAGCAACGGCACCCGGGTGCAGCTCTACGACTGCAACAAGCAGACCAACCAGGCATGGACCTACACCTCGGCCAAACAGCTACAGGTGTACGGGAACATGTGCCTCGACGCCGCCGGGACCGGCAACGGTGCGGCGGTGCAGATCTACAGCTGTCACAGCCAGACCAACCAGCAGTGGAACGTCAACTCCAACGGCACCATCAGCAATGTGCAGTCGGGACGATGCCTGGACGTCTGGAGCACCGCCAACGGTGCCCAGATCCAGCTCTACGACTGCCACGGACAGACCAACCAGCAGTTCCGGCTTGCCGCCCTGGGCGGCGGCTCGACCCCGACGCCGACACCGACGACGCCGCCGCCGACCGGCGGCACGTGTGACCTTCCTTCGTCGTACCGCTGGTCGTCGACGGGCGCGCTGGCGCAGCCGAGGTCCGGGTGGGTGTCGCTCAAGGACTTCACCGTCGCCCCCTACAACGGCCAGCAACTCGTCTACGCCACCACCCACGACACCGGCACCACGTGGGGCTCGATGAACTTTGGCCTCTTCAGCAACTACTCGCAGATGGGCTCGGCCAGCCAGAACGCGATGAACTCGGCAACCGTCGCACCGTCGCTGTTCTACTTCGCGCCGCGCAACATCTGGGTGCTGGCCTACCAGTGGGGCGGCACGGCCTTCTCGTACCGGACCTCCAGCGACCCGACCAACCCGAACGGGTGGTCGTCGCCGCAGACACTGTTCACCGGAAGCATCTCCAACTCCAGCACCGGCCCGATCGACCAGGCACTCATCGGTGACGACCAGAACATGTACCTGTTCTTCGCCGGAGACAACGGCCGGATCTACCGGGCCAGCATGCCCATCGGGAACTTCCCGGGCAGCTTCGGCTCCAACTACACGACGATCATGACCGACACGACAAACAACCTCTTCGAGGCCGTTCAGGTCTACAAGCTCCAGGGCCTGAACAAGTACCTCATGATCGTCGAGGCGATCGGCGCGAACGGGCGCTACTTCCGGTCGTTCACGGCCACCAGCCTCGGTGGTACGTGGACGCCGCAGGCCACGTCCGAGAGCAACCCGTTCGCCGGCAAGGCCAACAGCAGCGCCACCTGGACCAACGACATCAGCCACGGCGAGCTGCTGCGCACCAACGCCGATCAGACCATGACCGTCGACGCCTGCAACCTGCAACTGCTCTACCAGGGCCGTTCTCCCAGCTCTGGCGGTGACTACGGGCTCCTGCCGTACCGGCCGGGTCTGCTGACGCTGCAACGCTGACGACCGGACATCGCCGGGGCGGGTGGGCTCGGCACCACACCGAGCCCACCCGCCCCGCACCCATCCACCACCAGGAGGTAGCGATAGTGCGAGGACACGGACACCACCCCCCGCCCTCGGGGAACACCCATGGCGACCGAGGGTCCGCCCGGTTTCGGGGACGGATGGTCAAGCTCGCCGCGGCCGGGATCGCAGCCGTCGTCGGGTTGTTCACCATCACCGTGGCGACCGGCTCGGCGTCGGCCGCCGACAACCCGTACCAGCGGGGCCCGGACCCCACGCAGGCCAGCGTCACCGCCGTGAACGGCCCCTTCGCCAACACCTCGGTCAGCGTCCCGACCGGGTACGGCTTCAACGGCGGCAGGATCTACTACCCGACCGACACCAGTCAGGGCACCTTCGGGGCCATCGCGATCTCGCCGGGTTACACAGCGTTGTTCTCCGCCGAACTCGCCTGGATGGGACCGTGGCTGGCCTCCCACGGCTTCGTCGTGATCGGCATCGAGACCAACAGCCGCAACGACTTCGACACCGCCCGAGGCACCCAGTTGCTCGCCGCACTGGACTACCTCACCCAGCAGAGCCCGGTACGTGACCGGGTCGACCCCAACCGGTTGGCGGTCGCCGGTCACTCCATGGGCGGCGGTGGCGCGCTGAGCGCAGCCACCCGCCGCCCGTCGTTGAAAGCAGTGGTCGGCATCGCGCCGTACTCGCCGTCGTCGAACCTGGCCAACGACCGGGTGCCCACCATGATCTTCGCCGGACAGGCGGACACGGTGGTCACCCCGTCCTACGCCACCGGCCTGTACAACAGCCTCCCGGCTACGACGGAGAGCGTCTACCTGGAGGTCGCCGGTGCCGATCATGGCTTCATGGTCGGACGGTCGAACCCGGTGATGGTCCGGACCATGCTGCCGTTCGTCAAGATGTTCATCGACAACGACACCCGGTACAGCCAGTTCCTCTGCCCACTGCTGGACTCCAGCGGCGTGGTCACCTACCGCAGCACGTGCCCGTTGCTGCCCTCGACACCGCCCACCTCGACGCCGACCCCCACCGATCCGCCGACCCCCACCCCGACGCCCACCGTCCCGCCCGGCTCCGCCAGCGAAATCGTCGGCAGCCAGTCCAGCCGGTGCATCGACGTACCCAACGCCTCGCGTAACAACGGCACGCGGGTCCAGCTCTACGACTGCAACAAGCAGACCAACCAGGCATGGACCTACACCTCCAGCAAACAACTGCAGGTGTACGGCACCATGTGCCTCGACGCGGCAGGTACCGGCAACGGTGCGGCGGTCCAGATCTACAGCTGCCACAGCCAGACCAACCAACAGTGGAACCTCAACTCCAACGGCACCATCAGCAACGTCCAGTCCGGACGCTGCCTCGACACCTGGAGCACCACCAACGGAGCCCAGATCCAGCTCTACGACTGCCACGGACGAACCAACCAGCAGTTCCGACTCGCCGCCCTCGCACGATGATCACGGCTGGCTCCGCGCACAACCTGTTCGAGGGTGTGCAGATCCCGCCAGCGGTAGGGCGAAACACCTGACACAGGACGGACTGGAACGGGCGGGCCCGGCGTCACGCCGGGTCCGCCCGCATCCGGTGAAGGCCACGCCTTGATTCGGCCAGCCGCTTATTACTCGGCTTCGACCTCGGTGCGGTAGGCAGTCATGCCGCGTCGCTGATAGTTGCGCAATGCATTCGGATGGTCCAACGAGCATGTGTGCAGCCAAACCCTGCGTATAGCCGGAGACTCCACGGCCTCACTGTCCCAAGCTTGCCGGATGGTCAGCGTCAGCGCATGGCCACCGAGACCCCTCCCGACATATTCGGGCAACAGCCCAAAGGCGGTGATCTCCACATCTCCGTCAGGCTGGGGTTCCAGATTCGCAACCCCCACGGTCTCGTCCTCCAGGTTGATGAACCAGTACTGGCGCAGCGGACGACACCGCATCAGTTCCTGCCACTCTTCGTCAGTGCGAGACGCACTCCGCCACCCGTAAGGGGCTCCGACCTGAGCATTGGTGGCACGCACGAGCGGCAGGCCACCGTCGACGCGCCGCAGGAGAAGTTCCGGCACCACCTTCCCCGGTCGCAGGTCCGTGGGGTCATTCATCTCCAGGTAGGTGACAACCTTCGCCATGCCGGCAGGCTACCCAGGCGAGGTTCGATGCGCGGCTGCCGGCTACACGAACGGTCCGATCCGTGCTGATGACGGTGCGTCTACAGCCAGTCGTGTTCGCGGGCGTAGCGGGCCGCTTCGTGGCGGGTCCGGGTCTGGGTCTTCCGCATCGCGTTGGAGAGATAGTTGCGGACGGTGCCCGGAGCGAGGTGGAGCCGCGCGGCGATGTCGACGACCGAGTAGCCCTCGCCGGTGACCCGCAGGACGTCGACTTCACGGTCGGTGAGCGGGCAGTCCTCGGTGACGGCGAGCGCGGACACGTCCGGGTCGATCCAGCGTTTTCCCGCGTGCAGGGTCGCGATGACCGAGGTGATGTGGGCCGGCTCGGCGGACTTGCTGACGAAGCCCTGGACGCCGAGCTTCAGCGCCTTACGCAGCACGCCGGGGCGGGCGTGCCGGGTCAGCATGAGGATCACCTGCTCCGGTCGCTCGCGGCGGATCTCGGCGACCGCGCCCAGGCCGTCCACACCCGGCATCTCCAGGTCGATGACCAGCACGTCGGGGCGGTGTCGCAGGGTGGCGGCGATCGCTGTCTGGCCGTCCTGCGCTTCGGCGAGCACAGTGATGTCGCCCTCCATCGGCAGCAGCGCCGCCAGGGCCGTGCGCAGCAGTGCCTCGTCGTCGGCGAGCACGATTGTGGTCATCGGCGGTCCTTTCCCGTGACGGTCGGGGCCGCGTCGGCCCGCGCGGGTGGGAAGACCGCTGCGGTCAGGAACCGCTGGTCCTTCTGTTCCACTGTCAGGTCGCCTCCGTCGCCTGCCACCCGTTGCCTCAGCGCCGCCAGTCCCCTGAGCTCGGGGGCCGTGGTGGCGGTCACGCCGTCGTTGACGATGGTGATGCCCGACGCGGTGAGCGTGATCTGCACCTGGGTGGCCTGCGCGTGCCGCAGGATGTTGGTGGTCGTCTCCCGCAGCACCTGCCCGAGCAGTTCGCTGACGCGGGCGTCGACCTCGGCCTCCCGGGTCACCCGGACCCGGATGCCGGCGGCCTCGAACAGGTTTTTCGCGTTCTCGATCTCCGCGGTGAGGTTGAGCCGCCGTTGCGCGTAGGCGAGTTCCTTGGTCTGCGCGATGGTGTCGCTGACCAACGTGTACGTCTCCCGCAGTTCCTTCTCCGCCCGAGCTGTGTCGTTGAGCAGCAGTCGCTGGGCGAGGGCGATCTTCAGCTTGACCACGTGCAGGGTGTGGCCCTGGATGTCGTGCAGGTCGCTGGCGAACCGCACGCGCTCCCGGACCACTGCCAGCTCCGCCTCGCGTTCCCGGGTCTGTTCGAGCTCCCGGATGAGGTCGTAGAACCGCTCGCCCACCACGGTGAAGACCGTCACGATGACGGTGAGGGCGGTCGGGATGAGGACGTAGGTGACCAGGACGTGACCTACGTCGTCCCGCTGCACCAGCAGCCGCGCCGCGCCGACGGCGGCGACGTAGGTGAACAGTCCCGCCACCACCAGCTTCCGGTGTCGTCGCACCTCGCGCAGGGCAAGCGAGCCGACGGCGCAGAAACCCCAGTAGGCGTTGGGGCTGCCAACCACCAGGACCCCGAGCGGCCAGACCGCTGCCGCTACGACCAGGCAGGGCAGCGCGACCCGGGCGAGGTCGTTGGCCGTCCACCGTTCGAAGGCCACCACGCCCGCCACGGCCCCCGGCGCCAGGACGACGACGTGCCACCAGGTACGCGCATCGGTGTAGAGCAGGACCGCCGCGGCGAACACCACCGGCGGCAGTGACGTGGCCAGGTTGAGCCGGCGCAGCCTTCCCTGCGTCGACTCGGTGAAGCGCGGCGATCTCCCGGTCACCACCTCAGTATCCGGCAGCAAGGGGTCACGACCAGTGACACCACGTCACATGCGGTGGTGACGTGGTGCCACTGACGGGTCGGCCGCGCCCGCGCTGTCATTGGGTACATGTCCACCACACCTGTCATCGAAGTCGAGCGGCTGAACCTCACCTACGGCGACTTCCACGCCGTGAAGGACCTCTCCTTCGAGGTACGGCCCGGAGAGCTCTACGCGCTGCTGGGCACCAACGGAGCTGGAAAGACCTCGACCCTGGAGGTTGTCGAGGGACACCGGAGGCCAACCTCGGGCACCGTACGCGTCTTCGGGCGCAGCCCCGACGACCGGCGAGCGGTACGTCCCCGAATGGGCGTCATGCTCCAGGAGAGCGGATTCTCCCCGGACCTCACCGTCCGTGAGTCCGTCGGTCTGGTCGGCCGGCTCACCCGACGCACCGACGACGTCGACCGGGTGCTCGACCTGGTCGACCTCACCGGCCGGGCCCGCCGCAAGGTGTCGCAGCTGTCCGGCGGGGAGAAGCGGCGGCTGGACTTCGCCACCGCGGTCTACGGCACCCCGGAGCTGATCTTCCTGGACGAGCCGACCACCGGCCTCGACATCCAGTCCCGCGACGCCGTCTGGGCGACGGTGGACCGGCTGCGGGAGAACGGCGCGACCATCGTGCTCACCACGCACTACCTGGAGGAGGCCCAACAGCGCGCGGACCGGATCGGGCTGATGCACGAGGGCGCCTTCCACCGGGAGGGCACCGTCTCCGAGCTGACCCGAACACTGCCCGCGGTCATCCGCTTCTCCCTCCCGGCATCGGCGCCGACGCTGCCGGTGCGGGCCGCCGTCGACGCGGACGGGAAGGCCGTCGTCGAGACCTTCGAGCTGCAGAGGGACCTGCACCTCCTACTCGGCTGGGCGCAGGACCACAGCGTGGAGCTGCGCGACCTGGCGGCGGGGCCGACCCGGCTCGACGACGTCTTCCGTGCCATCAACAGTTGATTCGTTCTTCCGACAGGAGCGTCACCGTGTTGTCCATCGCGTCCAGCGAACTGATCCAACTCTTCCGCAACCGACTGGTGCTGATCACCAGCCTCATCATCCCGGTAGTCGTCAGCGCGTACTTCGTCCGTCAGCACGAGACCTTCGCCGACATCGGGAGTCTCGGCTACATCGCCGCGATCGTCATGTTCACGATCGCCGCGTTCGGGCTCTACGCCACCGCCGTCACCACCCTGGCCTCCCGGCGGCAGAATCTCTTCCTCAAGCGGCTGCGCTCCACCGCCGCAAGCGACACGAGCATCCTCGCCGGGCTGCTGCTGCCCGTGGTCGTGCTCGCCGTGGTGCAGGTGACAGCGATCCTGACCGCCCTGGCCGTGGTCGCCGGCGGACCGGCGAACGTCGCCCTGCTGGTGGTGGCGACCATCGCGGCCCTGGCCATGCTGATCGGCCTCGCGCTGGCCACCGCCGGGCTGACGAACTCCCCCGAACACGCCCAGGTCACCACCCTGCCCGTCACACTCGGGGTGATCGCCGTGACCACCTGGGTGGGCATCTCCGGCACCGAGAACCTCGCCTGGCTCAAGCGACTCCTGCCCGGCGGCGCCGCCACCGAACTGACCATGAACGCCTGGAACGGCGGCGTCGCCGTAACCGACTCCCTGCTCCTGCTCGCACCCACCCTCGCCTGGGTCGCCATCGCCGTCGCCCTCGCCACCCGACTCTTCCGCTGGGAGCCCCGCCGATGACCACCGAACCCCAGTTCGACGCCCCGACCCTGGTGGAAGATCTCCTACTGCTTCTGTTCCAACCCAGATCCGGGACCATCGCGGGAGAGAACACGCTCTTCTACGTCCTCGGCGGGGCCGTCCTCGCGGATCTCGCCCTCGGCGATCACCTGACCACGGAGGCCCGGGGGCGGGTCAGAAGCGTGGCGAGTCACCCACCGTCGGATGGCCTCCTGCGGCCGGCATGGGACTACCTCGTCGAGAAACCGAGGGGGGTGCAGACGGCACTGGCCGCGATCGGCCCCGCCCTGCGCAAGCCGGTTCTGGAGCGGCTCGTCGCACGAGGCGACATCGACCAGGAGCCCCGTAAGGTGCTCGGCCTGTTCCGGACGACGGCCCTGCGGGAGGGCAGAACCGAACGACGGGCCCGCCTGCTCGCCGACGTTCGGCGGGTCCTCGTGGACGGCGCGGAGCCGCAAGCCCGTATCGCCGCGCTCACGGCGCTGCTCTCGGCGAGCGGAACGCTCCCACAGTTCCACCGCGAGATCCCGTGGACGTCACCGGTGATCAGCCGGGCCAAGGAACTCGAGCGGGGCGACTGGGGTGCCGACGCCGCGGCGGCAGCCGTGACCCGCACCGTGACGGCCACTGTCGTCAACAGCGCCATCGTGGCCATCACCGTGCTTCCTCGAAGCTAGGGCCTGTCCCCGTATCTGGAAAGGAGGCCCGCGTGACCTCCCCGCCTCCCGCTTCGCCTGCTGGCAGCAGGCCCACCCGTCGCGTGCGACGGCGCTGGCTGCGGATCGTCTCCGGCGTCCTCGCCACTGTCGTGGCCGCCGTCAGCATCGGTGTCGCCGCTCTTCAGCTCGGCCTGCCCTGGCAGATGGGCGAGGGCGACCGCAACCACGTCTATGACGGCGACGCCGGTTCGCAGCGCTACCAGGTCCACCTTCCTCCCCAACACGACGGGACGGCCCGGCTGCCGGTCGTCATGGCGATCCACGGCTGTGCGATGACCGGCTACGGGTGGAACTCCATGAAGTCCACGACCCAGTTCAACCGCCTGGCCGACCGGGAGGGCTTCATCGTCGTCTACCCCACGCAACTGATCTCCCGCAACGTGATCGCCTGCTGGAACTCGACCGACCCCCGGGAGCAGCATCGAGACAGCGGCGAACCCGCGCTGCTCGCCGGTGTCGCCCGCCAGGTGGTCGAGAGGTACGACGCGGATCCGGATCGGGTGCACGTGGCCGGCGCCTCGTCGGGCGCGGGGACCGCGGTCATCCTCGCCGTCACCCACCCGGACGTCTTCGCCACGGCGACCTCGGTCGCCGGCGGGGAGTACGGGCTCGACCAGGTCGACCCGGACGACCCGGACTCGACGTCGCCGCTGGACACGGCCCGTCAAGCCTGGGCCCAGATGGGTGAGCGGGCCCGGCGGGTGCCGCTGCTGGTCATCCAGGGCGAACAGGACGAGGTCGTGCCACCCCTGGTCGCCACCCGACTCGTCGCGCACTGGACCGCAGTGGGCGACCTCGTCGACGACGGACTACCCAACGACAGCCTCGACCTGACCGAGAAGACCGTGTCGGTGCCGGCCGAAGCGGGCCGGCACGCGTACACGCACTCGACGATCACGGCACCGGACGGCTCGTCGATCGTCGAGTCGTACCGCGTCCAGGACATGGGGCACGCCTGGCCCGGCCCCGACGGCGACGGCCGCTACACCGATCACGCGGGTCCCGACGCCAGCGAGATCGTATGGCGGTTCGCCGAGCGCCACCCGATGCGGTGACGTCCGCCCCTCGGCGGCTACGGTGCGGACGTCGCCGAGGGGCGGTTGACGGCGGCCTCGACCGCGGTGCCGATGCGCGTCAACGCGGTCAGCTCGTGGGGTTCGAGCTGGTCGATCAGGTATTCGCGGACCGCCGCGACATGTCCCGGTGCCGCGGCCACGACAACCTCGTAACCGGCCTCGGTCAGGATCGCGTTGGTGGCTCTGCCGGGGCCAGGGATCCGGGCGCGCGCGAGCAGGCCGCGTCTCTCCAGCCGTCCGACGACGTGCGACAGGCGGGACAGCGACGCCGCCGTTCGTTCGGCGAGGCGGCTCATCTGCATCATGCGCTCCGGCTCCTCGGAGAGGACCGAGAGCACCACGTACTCGAAGAAGGTCAACTGGGACTCGCGTTGCATACGCGCATCCAGGGCAGCCGGCAGGCTGATCATGAGCGCGGAGTTGGCCAGCCACGCTGCCCGCTCGTCGTCATTCAGCCACGGCGTTCCGGCATCGGTCCCGGCCGGCCTACCCGTCTCCTTCTCAGTCATGAGGTCACCCTACTGACCACTTGTTGACGCTTCAAGTTCGAGGGTGTAGAACTTGAAGCGTCAAGTTCAGCCGGACGCTTCATCGGAGCGCGGACCGCCCGTCGATCTAGGAAGGACCATGCGATGCACAGCACATCAGTGGGAGGCCTTGAGGTCTCGCGCATCGGGCTCGGAGCCATGGGAATGTCGGCCTTCTACACCGGCGCCGGCCGCGACGAAGCCGAATCGATCCGCACCATCCGTCGCGCCCTGGACCTCGGCGTCACCCACCTGGACACCGCAGAGGTGTACGGCCCGTACGTCAACGAGGAGTTGGTGGGTCGCGCGATCAACGGCCGCCGGGACGAGGTGATCCTTGCCAGCAAGTTCGGCCTCATCTCCCACACCGGTAGGCCAGGGCCGGACAGCACCCCCGCCAGCATCCGCGCGGCCGTGGACGGGTCACTGCGGCGGCTCGGCACCGACCACATCGATCTCTACTACCAGCACCGGGTCGACCGGGACACCCCGATCGAGGAGACGATGGGAGCCTTGAGCGAGCTGGTGACAGTGGGCAAGGTGCGCCACATCGGCCTGTCGGAGGCGTCCGCGGCCACGATCCGTCGGGCTCACGCGGTTCATGCGGTGGCCGCCGTCCAGACGGAGTACTCGCTGTGGACCCGCGACCCCGAGACCGACGTGCTGCCCACGCTGCGGGAACTCGGCATCGGCCTCGTGCCCTACTCGCCGCTCGGGCATGGCTTCCTCACCGGCGACATCCGCTCCCTCGACGGTTTGGATGCCACCGACTGGCGGCGCACCAATCCCCGGTTCACCGGCGACAACCTCACGCACAACCTGCGCATCGCCGACGAGGTCCGCGACGTCGCCGGCGAGGTGGGTGCCACGGCCGCGCAGATCGCCCTGGCCTGGCTCCTGGCGCAGGGCGAGGGCATCGCGCCCATCCCGGGCACCAGGCGCGTCGACCGGGTCGAGGAGAACTGCGCCGCCGACAACATCCAACTCACCGCTGGCCAGATCGCCCGGCTGAACAACCTGACCCCGGCGGCCGGCGATCGCCACGCACAGGCCGACATGGCCGCCATCGACGGTTGAGCAGAGCAGACGTACCAGCGGCCGCCCCACGTTCGCAGGTCAAGGAATGGAGCCGAACAGCATGCAGGGCAAGATGATTCGGGTCGGCATCATCGGTGCGGACACGAAGGCAAGTTGGGCCGGGGCAGCACACATCCCCGCACTCGCGGCACAGCCGCAGTTCGTCCTGGCCGCCGTGGCCACACGTCACGAGAAGAGCGCTCGCGATGCCGCAGGGGCTTTCGGTGCCGAGCGCTGGTACGCCGATCCCCTCGAGCTCATCAACGATCCGTCGATCGACCTCGTCACCGTGGCGGTCAAGGTCCCCGCCCACCGCGACCTCGTGCTTCCCGCCCTCGCCGCAAACAAGGCCGTGTATTCCGAGTCGCCGCTGGGAGCCACCGTCGCGCAGACAGAGGAGATGGCCGAAGCCGCCGGATCGCTGCACACCGCAATCGGCCTCCAGGGCCGGCTCAACCCCTCGGTCCGCCGCGCGGCAGAGATCATCAAGGCGGGGCGACTCGGCCGGCTGCTCTCGGCGCGGGTCGCCGCGACGACCTTCGGAAACGGCCCCGAGTCGGTGAGCGCTTACGAGTACTTCGACAGGGCCGCAACGGGCGCCGGATTCCTGACGATCGCGGCGGGCCACGTTCTGGACGTGGTCGAGGCCGTACTCGGTGACATCACCGAGGTCGACGCGCGCACGGAGACCCTCTGGCCGGAGGTGAAGCTGATGGACACCGGTGCCATCTCCGTCCGGGAGGTGCCGGACCACCTCGACGCCATCGTCAAGACCTCGTCGGGCGCCCCCGTAGGTGTGCAGATCCTGGCCGGCGTGCCCCCGACGGACGCCGCATTCAGCCTGGAGGTCCGCGGCTCCGATGGCTGGCTGAGACTGACCGGCAACCACCCGGCGGGCGTTCAGGTCGGCGACCTCATGCTGTCGTCGAGCGTCGACTTCGCCGTACCCGACCGCCCCGTCGCCACCGGGGCCGGCCCGACCGCCGCGGAGATCTGGAGCGGCGCCTCCATCAACGTGGGCGAGGTGTACGCCAGCCTGGCACGCGACATCGCCAACGGAACCCACCACACGCCCGGCTTCGGGCACGCCGTTCACAACAGCCGCCTCATCGCCAGAGTTGAGCGGGCCGCCCGAACCGGCACCCGCCAGTAGGGAGAACATGACCATGCATGATCAAGAGCAAATCGCGCGTGCCGATGTCCTGCGGCGCATGGAGACGGCCGCCCGCACCCAGGTGGGCTATCCCAGAGGTTTCCCGACCCGGAGCTTTCAAGCGGTCAGGAAACCCTGATAAGGGAAATCATCCCGCTACTCAGGTCCCGGCCTCCCACGGACTGATGGCGAAGTCGGCGTTAGAGGTGGGTGGTGGCCCCAGCTAGTCTGCAATGTCCTTTCTGGAATTGGGTGGGTGCGGCCGTTCGGGCGGTTTCCCCCTGGCGTGCACGGCGTCGGAAACGGCGATGCCGGCGAGGACGAAGACGGCGGTGACGGCCACTGCCAGCGGCGGCAGGAAGATCATGAACGGCGAGGCGGCGGCGAGCGCCAGAGCGCCGATCATCCGAGGGCGGGAGACGCGGTTGAATACGGCATGTTCCACCAGGGCTCGCCCGATCAGGAAGAGCATCGGTCCGCCGAGGACAACGAGGATCCACGCCGGCTTGGTGTGCCCGAACGGATGTTCGATCACGATCTCGTATCCGACGGCGACGACGACGATCCCGGCGACCATGAGTACGTGGGCGAGGAAAGCCTCCCGGATGAGGTGCGCGGGCTCAACGGCGACTCTGATCGCTTCGGGCAACAGCTGGCCCGCCCGAAAAAGGTAGACGCGGAACAGCAGCACGGTCGTGGCGAATGAGACCGCGAAGGCTGCCGCGGCTCCGCCGTGCCGGAACGACGTGTCGCTGTAGGCCGAGCCGGTCGTCAGAATCAGTTCGCCGAGGGCGATGATGAAGAATTGTCGGTAGCGCTCAGACAGGTACTCGGCCAGGACGGGCCACTGCCGTTGGGTGGGGCGAGACCACGGCGCGGGATAGAACAGCAGCAGTGCCGCGCCGTCGATGGCGATCGCGAGCGTCCACAACAGGGTGCGGGCCAGGTCCGTCACGATCGCGCCGGCGAACCACGGCACGGCCGACAGCGTGAACCAGAAGAACACCCCAGCCGCTCGACGCTGAGCCTCGTGGCCGCGCAGCATCGGAACGATGATCAGCCCACGAATGATGTGGACCGCGACGTACGCACCAGCGAAGGCCAGACTTCTGTCCCCGAACGCGTGCGGCACCGCGACCGCCATCACCAGCGCACCGAGCATCGCCGTATAGACGAGCAGTTGGAGCTGCGGCCGCTGCGGATCATAGAGGTCGGTGACCCACGCCGTGACGAACCACAGCACCATGAAGGCCAGCAGCAACAACAGCGTCTCGCCAGCCTCGATGAGGACGACTCGCTGCTCGGAGAGCTCCTCGACCAGCCGCTGCGAGACCCGATTCAGGGCAAAGATGAAGACCAGGTCGAAGAAGAGTTCCAGAAGGCTCGGTCGCTGCGGTTGCCCGGGTTTCCGAAGCAGCGCTGCTGCCCTTGTCGACATGGGCCGCCCATCCCCGCCGGCTTCGCCTATCTGGGTATTGGTACCACGCCGGGCAGGTCATCGAGTCGATACCCGAAGAATGCCAGCGGACCACACACCTTTTGGTAGGCGTCGCGATCCCCATTCCTCCGATGGTCGGTCCGCCACCGGTAATCGGCACGAAGCAGCGCGCTACGAGCACGGGGTTGCATCTCCCTTCGCGGGGTACGCCCGTTGCGCCACGCGGGCGCCGTCGGATCAGCCGAGCGGGTCGGTGTGAGCCGCGTACACGCCGGGGGGCCGGTACCGGATGGATCAGCAAGACGCGGACGGGCGCGCTGCGGCTGACGGCTTCGTGGAACTGCGGGTGCACGGGGTGTCCGCCACCGGCCCGGATGACCTCCTGGATCGGCCGCATGTGCAGCAGGTGGCGGGTGACCACCGAGGCGGCTTCTACCGACCCCGACCGGGAAACCACGAGGGCGGCGAGGCGGACGGCGTGACGCTGGAGGCCTACCGCTGGAACAACCTGCCCGCCGGCACCGCGGTGCGAACGCTGTCGATGGTGATCCTGCTGCCCTTCATGCTGATCAACCTCGCCATCTGGATGCGTCCGGCCGGAGCCGGCGACCCGGTGATCAAGGCCCTGTGCCGGCTGTTGGCCCTCACCCTGACCGGGATGTACGTGCTGAGCATGGTGGGAATCGCGCTGGATGTGATCGCGTGGAAGTGCATGTCCTCGCCCGAGTGCCTGGCCGGACGCAGTTGGCTCTCCTGGCTCGGGGGGCGTCCCGCCGGACTGCGCCTGGCGGTGCTCGCGCTCGCGCCGGCCGCGGCCATCAGCCTGGTGTGGGGGCTCAGCGCCCGCCCGGCACTCCCGTCTCACGTCTTCCGCGCGGCCGACCAACCCCTTCCGGCGCACCGGCTCACCGCCGTCGGCCGGTGGGACAACGAGCCGCTGGTCGGCCGACTGCGCTCGATTCACGTCGCGGCGGCGTTCGCCACGCTGGACCTCAGCCTGCTCGGCGCCCGGGCGGCACAGGGCTTGTCGATCGGCACCGTCGCGCTGACGGCAGTTGCCGGACTTCTGCTGGTCACCTGCGCGGTCCTGCTCTGCACCCCGCCCCTGACCGCACCCACGGAAGGCCGGCTCGACCGCCTCGTCAGCGTGCTACGCACGATCACCCTCGGTCTGACTGTGCTGGTCTGGATCCACGTCCTGACCAATCCCGCCCCCTGGCCGGAGCGCAACGGGTTACCCGGCTACAACCTGACGGTCGTCGGGCTGTTCATCGGCCAGGCGATACTGCTGGCTGCCCTGGGTGCGGTGCTGTTCTGGCACCGGGATCGACAGTCGGACGCCTCGCCCTCGCTCGGGTTCGGCGCTCTGGCGGCCTCCGTCGCCGCGATCAGTTTGGCGCTCACATACTCCGCCGAACTCGCCTACCGGGTGTCCGACGTCCTGAACAGAGGCGCACCGACCGCGGAGGCGCTCATCACCAGCCCTCCGCGTGCCTGCATCTGGGCGATCCTCGGCTTCACGCTGGCGGTGCTGGTGACGCTGGCCGTCGGCGGCGTGGTATCGCTGACGTCACGACCGGGACGGAAACGCGCAGCGGCGTCGATAGTTGCTCGTGACTTCCCGGACGCGCCGAACGATGCCGGACCACGGCTGCGGCAGGTGCGCAAGGCCATCGCCCATGCCCAGTTCACCGAGCGGTTGGTGCCACTCGCGGTGCTCTACGCCTGCCTGGCCGGAATCGGCATGACGATGGTCGCGCTCGGCCTGCTGCCGACGCCACCGGGCGAACTGATCCAGCGCTACGTGGGGCTACCGGTCAGCTTCGTCAACTTCAGCATCGGTGTCGGCAGCTACCTGATCGCCGCCATCATCGTCGGTCTGATCGTCGGCGGCATCTTCGCCTATCGCACCCCCGGCTTTCGCCGGTACGTCGGCGTGCTGTGGGACCTGGGCACCTTCTGGCCCAGAGCCGCGCACCCGTTCGCGCCACCCTGCTACGCCGAACGGGCCGTTCCCGAACTGACCTGCCGGATCACCCACCTCGTCGACTCCGGCAACACGGTGGTGCTCACCGGACACAGCCACGGCTCCGTCCTGCTCGCCGCGACCGTGCTCCAACTGCCGCCACGGGTCACCGAGCGGATCGCGCTGCTGACCCACGGCTCGCCGCTCCGACGGTTGTACGCCCGCCTCTTTCCCGCATACGTCAGCGACGAGGTGATCCACGAGATCGCCGACCGAGTGGACTGGCGGTGGGTGAATCTGTGGCGGGACACCGATCCCATCGGTGGCCGCGTCTTTCCGCCGCACGGCCCCGACGAGACACCCGCCGCATCCGACAGAGAGGCGACGGTGGACCGACGGCTCTGCGACCCGTACGGCGTCATACCTCCGTCCGGCGACATCTTCCCGCCACCGATCAAAGCCACCGGCCCTGCGAATCCGAGGAGGCGTTCACTGAGTCGGTGCGTCACCTCGCCGACCACCTCCGCTGAGCAAGCAGTCGCGCCGGCTCAGCTCCGCTGATGATCCGTGGGCCTACGGCTCACGCCTTCCGGGCCTTGCAGCGGCCATCTTTCCCACGCGCCGATGTCGAGGCGCTGCCCAGAAGCTCGACCACGAGTAGCGGACAGCCGACACCTGAGCACGACGTAGCCGACTGTGACCATCAGATCACTAGGCGCACACTCCTCCCCGACATGTTCCCGTCGACTGGAGGAACAGATGCGTCTCCGATCATTCGTCACCGCGGCACTCGCCGTCGTCCTGGCCGCCGGCGCACTCGTGCCGCCGGCACCGGCTGCGGCGGCCACCGCCGACCGCTGGGGCTTCGCGTACGTCAAGGACCCCACCGCGCCGGTCTGGACAGTGCTGGACACCAGCCGGCAATGGGGTAGCTGGAAGACCGCCTTCCCGGCCGCCTGGGCCGACGGCATCAAGCTCGCACCCGGCCGGTTCCAGGTCCGCTTCCCACAGATAGGTGCCAGCTCACGGGGCGTGCCGCACGTGACCCCGGTGAACCGGACCGGTCACTACTGCGAGGTGGTCCGCTGGTTCCAGTCCGGCACCGACGAGATCGTCGACGTGCAGTGCCACAAGCCGGGTGGCACGCGCGAGGACACTCCGTTCACAGTGCTCTGGACGACCAGCTCGGGCGTACTGCCGGCCGGCACCTCCCACGCGTACGTGCAGTGGAGCAGCGGCCTGGTGGCGCAGTCGTACAACTCCACCGGCGTCGTGAACACTGTCGGGCCGGTGGGCGTCGGGCAGTACCTGGTGCGGCTGCCTGGTGTGGGATTGGCCGGAGTGCTCGCCGGCAACGTGCAGGTCACCGCCGTGCAGCCGAACGCCGGTCCCCGCCGCTGCAAGGTCTACTCCTGGAGCGCTGTCGGCACCGGTGTGCAGGTGTACGTCTTCTGCTATGACCAGGCTGGTGCGTTCATCAACACCGACTTCGTCCTCTCGTACCACCGTCGGCGGCCGGTGATCGGCTCCCTCGGCCCGCCGTCGTACTTCGGTTACCTGGGTACCGCCGTCGGCGGGCCGACCAACGACAACTCGGTGCTCGGTGTCGGTGCGAACGCTGTGGCACCGCTGGCGCCCGCCGGCCGTTACCTGGCGACCTTCCCGCAGGTCGGCGTCAAGGAGACGCACGCCCAGGTGGTGGCGCAGGGCGCCGGCAGCAACTACTGCCACCTCACCCAGCCCTGGACGTACACCACCAACGCCGACGTCGACGTCATCTGCTTCGACAACGCCGGCGTCGTCACCCCGCACCGCTTCCTGGCCACCTTCACCTCCCGGCTCTGAGGCCGGGCCGCGCCGGCGGTGGCTGTTTTCGTTGCCGCCGGCGCGGTGAGGACCGGGCGCTCGTGGCAGACCCGACCGCGCGCCCGGTGCCACCTCATCAGTTCCCGGCGGGGTGAACCCGCGTACCCCGATCAGAGATCCGGGTGGCGCAGCTGCACGCGGCGCAGCAGTTGGGCGTTGAGCGCGACCACGATGGTCGAGGCGGACATCAGCACCGCGGCGACCGCGGGGCTCAGGCTCACTCCGGCCCAGGCCAGAGCGCCGGCGGCCAAGGGCAGGGCGACGACGTTGTAGCCGGCGGCCCAGGCCAGATTCTGGATCATCTTGCGGTACGAGGCGCGCGAGAGCCGGATGACCCCGGTGACCCCGCGCGGGTCGGAGGAGGCGAGCACGACGCCAGCGGATTCGATCGCGACGTCGGTGCCGGCGCCGATGGCGATGCCGACGTCGGCGCGGGCCAGCGCGGGAGCATCGTTCACGCCGTCACCGACCATCGCCACCCGCAGCCCCCGGCGTTGCAGCTCACCGACCGCCTCGTCCTTGTCGGCGGGCAGCACCTCGGCGAACACCTCGTCCTCGCCGGGCCTGAAGCCCAGGTCGGCGGCGACCGCCTCGGCCACCGGCCGCGCGTCCCCGGTGATCATGACGATCTTGCGGATGCCCTGCTCACGTAGCTCGGCGATGGCTTGCCGAGCCTCGGGGCGGATCTGGTCCTCAAGGGCGAGGGCACCGATGACGCGTGCCTGCTCGCTGTCGAGACGCAGCAGGTGCAGTACCGCCGCTCCCCGGCGGGACCACTCGGCCCGACGCTCGTCGAGGTCGCCGGGCACCGTGGCGTCGAGTTCGCGCAGCAGGGCGGGTCCACCGACGGCGTAGCTGACGCCGTCGACGTCGGCGCGCACCCCGCGACCGGTCAGCGACCGGAAACCGGTCGCGGTGCGCCGGGCGCCCTGCTGGGCAGCGGCGGCGACGATGGCCCGTGCGAGGGGGTGTTCACTGTCGGCCTCGACCGCCGCCGCGACGGCCAGTACGTCGGTCTCGCTGACGCCGCCGGTGGCGGCGACACCGGCGACGACGTGCTCGCCGCGGGTCAGGGTGCCGGTCTTGTCGAACAGCACCGTGTCGACGGTGCGCATCCGCTCCAGGGCGAGGCGGTCCTTGACCAGGATGCCGCCCTTCGCGGCCACGGCGGTCGACAGGGCGATCACCAGCGGGATGGCCAGCCCCAGCGCGTGCGGGCAGGCGATCACCAGCACTGTGACGGTGCGGACGACGGCCTCGTCGAGGTTGCCGACCAGTGTCCAGATCAGCAGCGTCGCGGCGGCAGCGGCGGTGGCGATGTAGAACAGCCAGGCCGCGAACCGGTCAGCGAGGACCTGCGCCCTGCCGCTGGACTGCTGGGCCTGCGCGACCAGGCGTTGGATGCCGGCCAGAGCGGTGTCCTCGCCGACGGCCTCGACGCGCACCCGGATGGCCGCGTCGGTGGCGACAGTGCCGGCCACCACCCGGTCGCCGCGTTCGCGGCCGACCGGCCGGGACTCGCCGGTGATCATCGACTCGTCCAACTCCGCACGGCCGTCGGTGATGCGGCCGTCGGCCGGCACCCGCCCGCCCGGGCGCACCAGGATCACGTCGCCGACGCGCAGGTCGCTGACCCGTACCCGTTCGGGCTGTCCGTCACCGCCGAGGCGTTCGGCCTCGTCGGGCAGCAGCGCGGCCAGGGCCGACAGGGCGCCCTGGGCCTGACCGATGGCCTTCATCTCCTGCCAGTGCCCGAGCAGCATGATCGTGACCAGAGCCGCCAGCTCCCACCAGAAGTCCAGGTCGAACACGCCGAGCGCGGTCGCCGCCGAGGCCACGTACGCGACGGTGATGGCCATCGCGATCAGCAGCATCATCCCCGGCGCCCGGTCACGGACCTCCCGCACCGCGCCCTGCAGGAACGGCCACCCGCCGTAGACGAACACCACAGTGCCCAGCACCGGGCCCACCCAGTCGACGCCCGGGAAGTCCAGCTGATAGCCGAACCAGTCCATCACCATGTGACTGGTGACCACGATCGGCACCGTCAGGACCAGGCTCAGCCAGAACTTGCGGCGGAACATCTCCGGGTCGTGCCCGGCATGCTTGTCATGCCCTGCGTGCCCGGCATGCTTGTCATGCCCTGCGTGCCCGGCGTGCTTGTCATGCCCCGCGTGCCCGGCATGGCCGCCGTGGGCGCCGGGCTGTACCGGCTGGCCGCTCGGGTCCCCTCGGCGGCTCCCATGATCACCGTGGTCGCCGTGTCGGTCCACCGCCCCACCCATGGGCTCTACCTGGTGCTCGTTCTCGTGCGACATCCTCATCGCCTCCTCACCCTCACGATATACCCCCAGGGGGTATGCCTGTCCAGGCGTGTCGATGTTCCGGACGTCACCCGCGTGCGAACCCAGCATTGTCAGCGGCGCAGGACGGAAGACCGTGGTTGGTCCACTTCGCCACCAAAGGAGCAGCGGTCAACGGCGTCGGTCACGATCGGCGGGCTGTGGATGTCGTCGAACGGCGCAAGCGCTCATGAACGAGCAGCACCACTCCAACTTCCCCCGGATCTGTAAACAACCCTTGATATTAAACTTCACGAACGTCAATATGTGGAGGTCGCGGGTCGTCGAACCCTGGGGAGTGAGCCATGAGAAGCCGTCGGATTTTCGCAGTGGTCGCCGGGGCGGCGATGACCCTCACCGCCGCCGTCGCCTTCGTCCCCAGCAGCATGGCGGCCGTGTCCTCGGCCAACGCCGTCCCGATGGTTGCCTGCGCTGCCCCGGCCTGGGCCGAGGGCACCACCTACCAGGCGGGCGCCCAGGTCACCTACGGCGGCCGGCTCTACCAGGCACTGGTCACCCACACCGCCCACCCCGGCGCCGGCTGGAACCCCGCCGCGACCCCGTCGCTCTGGCGCGACCTGGGCGCGTGCTCGGGAAGCACGCCGCCGCCCACGACGCCACCACCGACGACCCCGCCGCCCACGACGCCACCACCGACCACACCTCCGCCCACCACGCCGCCGCCGACCGGTGGGACCTGCGCGGTGAAGTCGCGGCCCACCGGCAAGGTGTTGCAGGGCTACTGGGAGAACTGGGACGGGGCCTCCAACGGCGTACACCCGGGCCTCGGCTGGATCCCGATCACCGACAGCCGGCTCAACCAGCACGGCTACAACGTGATCAACGCGGCGTTCCCGGTGATCCGCTCGGACGGCACGGTCCTCTGGGAAAACGGCATGGATGTTGGCGTCAAGGTGGCCACCCCGGCCGAGATGTGCCAGGCCAAGGCGGCCGGCGCCACCATCCTCATGTCGATCGGCGGGGCCGCCGCAGGCATCGACCTGAGCTCCACAGCGGTCGCCGACCGGTTCATCGCAACGATCGTGCCGATCCTGACGGCCTACCACTTCGACGGAATCGACATCGACATCGAGACCGGCCTGACCGGCAGCGGCAACATCAACACACTGTCCACGTCGCAGGCCAACCTCATCCGGATCATCGACGGCGTGCTGGCCCGGATGCCGTCGAACTTCGGCCTGACCATGGCACCCGAGACGGCGTACGTCACCGGCGGCAGCGTGGTCTACGGCTCGATCTGGGGCTCGTACCTGCCGATCATCAAGAAGTACGTCGACAACGGCCGGCTCTGGTGGCTGAACATGCAGTACTACAACGGCAGCATGTACGGCTGCGCCGGCGACTCGTACCCGGCGGGCACGGTGCAGGGCTTCACTGTGCAGACGCAGTGCCTGAACAACGGCCTCACCATCCAGGGCACCACCATCCGGGTGCCGTACGACAGGCAGGTCCCGGGCCTGCCGGCGCAGATCGGGGCGGGCGGCGGCCACCTGTCGACGTCGTTGGTCACGCAGGCCTGGAACTCCGTGCCCGGACTCAAGGGCCTGATGACCTGGTCGGCGAACTGGGACGGGTCGAAGGGGTGGACCTTCGGCGACAACGTGAAGCGCCTGCAGGGCCGCTGACGGGCGACGGCGTCGAACCTGTCGAGGGCGCGACGTCGACGGGACAGCCCGGCGATCGAGGACCCTCCGTGGAGGGGTGATCGCCGGGCCGCCCCGGTGGTGAGCCGCGCCGGGCGGCCCGCCGTTCAGCCGGTCAGAGGCCGGCGGCGTGCGCGGCGGCGGTGCCGCCGACCACTGGTAGGACGATGTTGCTGCTCTTCAGCGCGACCTGCAGGTTCGCGGCGGTGGTGTCCGCCTGGCTGGAGTACTGCGGGTAGCTGGCCACGATGATCACGCCGATCCGGTGGCCGGGCTTGAAGACGTAGTCCTCCGGCAGCAGCGGGAAGCTGAAGTTGTACGACTCCCCCGCCACCAGCGGCACGCCGACGCGGATCGACTGCCGGTTCTGGGCGTCCATGATGCCCTTGGTGACCAGCTCGTAGTCCGCCGTAGCCACCCGCTTCGTCGTCTGCTTGTAGCAGCCGTCGTCGGTCGGGCTGCTCTGGCCCCAGCAGTCCTCGGTGGTCAGGGTGATGATCCCCTCGCCGGAGGCCCGGTGCGCGACCCGCTCGTCGGTGCCGTAGTCGACCAGGATCGCCCCGAGGTTGGTGTCGGTCTGGTCGGCGGAGGCCCGCAGTTGCACGGTCGGGGTGCCGGAGATGTGCAGCGGCGCGGAGAGTGGCGCGGAGACGAACGCCAGCCGGTTGGGCTGCACCACGTCCGGGTTGAGGATCATGGTGTTCTGGCTCTGCGTGCGGCTGTCCTGGAACGCCCCGGTCGCCGGCTTCGCGGTGGGCACCAGCCCGAGACCGCCCGCGCCGGTGGTGCCGGGCTGCAGGAACACCTCCGTGTCGGCCTTGCCGGGGATCGGCCAGTCGGCGTGGGTCTCCCACACGTCGGCGGACCGCTCCAGGTCCACCCGCGGCTCATCCATGATGCCGTTGGCGACGCCCTGCAGCCAGAAGTCGAACCACCGGTGCAGCGTCGACACCCACACCGCGCGGCGCGAGTCGAACGGGTCGACGTGGCCCTCCTGCGACAGCCACAGCTTGCGCGGCACGTTGTTCTCCGCGAGGGCGTACCAGAACTTGCTGAAGTGGTCCGGCCGGACGTTGTCGTCGTTGAGGCCGTGGTAGAGCAGCACGCTGGCGGTGACGTTGGGGACCTTCTTGACGTAGCTGCGCTCGTTCCAGAAGGCCGTGTAGTCGCCGTGCTCGTCGCCGTCGGCGGCGCCTATCGCGTCGCGCACCGGCTTGCAGTAGTCCCGGCGCTCGGGGTTGGTGACCGTGTTGGCCAGCGACGCCACGTAGCTGTTGCCGCGGGTGACCACGCCGTTGCTGCGCACGTAGTCGTAGTACTCGGTCGGTCCGCTGATGGGCACGACAGTGGTCAGGCCCTTCACGCCGGTCACCGCCGTGGCCATGGCCAGCGAGCCGTCGTACGACTTGCCGATCATCCCCGTCTTGCCGTTGTGCCAGTCCGCCTTGACGATCTCACCGGCGGCGTTACGGGCGGTGGCCCTGCCGTTGAGCCAGTTGACGGCCTGCTTGGCGCTCAGGTTGTCCTGGTTGGCGTTGGTGGTCGGGCAGCCGGTGGAGTTGTTGGTGCCGACCATGTCCAGCAGGATGACCGCGTAGCCGCGCGGCACGAAGTAGTTGTCGTAGAACAGCGGCCACTTGTCCAGCAGGCCGTCGCCGTCGAGGTCCGCCTTGCACTCGGCCTCGTTGCCGCGGCAGACCGTCGAGTAGTAGGGGCTGGCGTCCATCACCACCGGGGCCTTGAGCCCCTGCGCGGTGGCCGCCGGCCGCATCAGGTCGAACGCGATGATGTCGCGCAGACCGTCGTTGTCGCTGTCGAAGGTGGAGTCGATGAACAGGCGTTCCCGAATGGCGTCGGCGTAGCCGAACACCGGCTGGGTGACGCCGTCCTGGACGACGATCATCGGCGGGCCGTCCGCCGCCTGCGCCTGCGGCGCCGCGCCGAGGGCGGCGAGCACCGTCGCGGACAGTACGGCCACGCCTGTGCGCCAGCGCGTTCCCACTGTAGCCATGCAGTCTCCTTGATGTGTCCGAGGCTGCGAACGCTACGAGCCGGTGGCCGGTGCCACCACCTGCACGTGTAGGAACTTCGCCGGGTGTGGTTCGACGGGGTGCGACCCTGGGCGACCGGACTACGGCTGGTCGGCCAGCACCAGCTCCCGCAGCCGCCGGTCGAGTGTCGGGGCGTCCAGCCCACCCGGCCAGCCCCGGAGCAGGGCGCCACCCTTGGCCACCAGCACGACGGTCGGCGGCTCCCGCACCGCGTACGAACGCCAGATCGTCTGCTGGTCGTCCAGGACCACCGGATACTCCACCCGGTGCGCGCGCAGGTAGTCCTGGACCTCGTCGGCCTGGTCCGCGCCGGCCACACCGACGAAGACCACCCGGTCCCGATAGGCGCGGGCAAGCTCACCGAGGGCGGCCTGGCGGCTGGCGCACGTGGTGCACCAGGAGCTGAAGAAGGTGAGCACGACGGGGCGCTGCGCCCACACCTCGGAAGCGGTGAACGGGGTGCCGTCGGTCAGCACACCGGTGAACGCCGGGGCGGCCGGGGCGGTGCCGGGCGCCGGGCGCAACGCCAGGTCGGCGGGGACCGGCCCGGGCAGCGCCGCCGCCCCTCCGGCGGGCGCCGGCGCGGGAGCGGGCTCGGGCGTGCTGCATCCGCCCAGCAGCGCCGCCGCCAGCAGCAGCGGCAGGAGTGCCTGCCTCATGACGGGACCACCGCCACCAACGCCGGACCCTCGCTGCTGTCCGGCGTCAGGTCGAGCGCCGGCCGGCCGTCCACCTCCAACCGGTAGGAGGCCCGCTGCGGCACGCGCACTCCGACGGCGAACTCGCAGTAGGTGGGCACGCGCTCGACCCCCAGATCCTCGGCGAAGGCGGCCACCGCGGTCCCCGCCGGCAGCTGCCCGCTGGCCAGCGCCGCCCCATCCGGGTCGAGCACGCGGAACGGCGCCCGGTTGTGGAAGTGCTGGTACGGGCCGGTGCCGGCGCAGTCCACGCCAGCGGCCCGGATGTTGATGTCGCGAACCAGGACCCGGACGGTCGTCGGGGAGGCCGCCTCCTGGGCGGCGCCGACGGCGCCGCAGCCGGTGGCGCCGGCCAGCAGCAGGGGCAGCAGAGTCATGATGCTTCGCCGCACGTCATCCTCCTTCCGCCCGCCTGCTCGGGTCCGCGGCGGCAGGCCGCCGCGGACCCGAGCAGGAACGGGCTCAACCTCGGGCGCCGGTCAGGACTTCTCGACGCGGCACTGCTTGGTCACCGTCTTCGTCGGGTCGCTCTCCGAGGTCGCGGTGAGCTTCACGAAACCGGTGTCCGCGGCGGCGGCGGTGGCACCCACCGACACCTTGACAGTGGTGGCCTTGCCGAACTGCGCGGTGGCGAGCTGGTTGGGCAGCCAGGTCCGCCAGCCCTTGCCGGCCACCTCCGCCGACAGGCGGTAGACGTCCGACTTCAGGTACGCGCTGACGTCCTCCGGGTGCTGCTGCCCGCCGGCCGAGTACGAACCGGTGTTGGTCAGCTCGAACGAGCAGGTCACCCCGCGGTTCGTCGGCTTGCCACCGCCGGTCACCTCGCCCTTGCCCAGCAGCACGTCGTGGCTGCTCGGCCCGCCGGTGCCGTCCAACGACCGCACCGCCACCGTGTAGGAGAGCGAGCCGGCCGAGTCCCGCTTGAGGTCGATGATGTAGAAGTGCAGCCGGTTGGCCTCATCGACGTACTCGTACTGGCTGCCGGTGTCCGCGCCAGCGTGGAACAGCGCGTCGGAGAGCTGCCGGTAGTCACCCATGGTGATCTTCTGCGGGGTGCCGTCGGGCCGGTAGAAGTCGATCATGTCGATGTCCTGCGGGTTGGCGTCCACCACCCACTGGAACGGCGCGCTGTCGGCGTTCTTCGTCTTGCTCACCAGCACGCCGCTGTCCGGGGTGAAGGAGTCCGCACCCATTCGGTCGACCACCTCGACCGTGTAGTTGTTGAAGCTGCCACCGTCGCACAACGGGTCGGTGCTGACACCGCACGTCGGTGACAGGTCCTTGTTCAGCGCGATGTTCACGCCGCTCAGACCCTTCGGGCCGGCGTCGACCGCCCGGGCCGTGACCTGCGCGACCACCAGGCCCGAGGAGGCCAGCGACTCCCGCGACAGCCGCAGCACGTGCTCCTCACCGAGCAGGCCGATCTTGAGCTTGTCCCGCACCGTGTGCAGCGAGCCCATCGAGCCGCCGTTGGTCGGCGGAATCTGCCAGCGGGTGTGCGGACCGCCCGGGCCGTTGAACGACCCGCGCGACATCATGCTCCAGATCCCGGTGTACGCCCTGCGCAGCGGCTCGCCGTACGGGTTGTTGTAGTTGTCGCCGATGCCCAGCAGATGGGTCAGCTCGTGGGCGTAGACGCCCATGCCGGAGCTCTCCCCCTGCGTCGAGGAGCCACCGCCGGCGTTCGGCCACAGTGTCGCCGCCGCCTTCCACGAGGTCCAGTCCACGTAGCGGGTCTTCGCCCAGTTCGGCAGGTTGGGGTCCGGCGGGCCCCAGGCGTCCGGCACGTCCTCCTTGTTCTGGAAGATCATCTGCCCGAACTCCTGCCAGGTCGACGACTCGTCCTGGCCGGCGCTGAGGATGAACACCAGTTCGTACTGGTTGGCGACCTCCTCGCCGACGGCCGCCCGCCAGGCGCCCAGGCCGTCGGTGCGGATGTTCTTGCTGCACACGTCCCCACTCGGGCAGGCGCCCGGGTTGAACCCGTTGTCCAGCCCGTACTGGTAGGACTTGGCCGGCATCTGGTACGGCCCGAACCCGGTGAGGTCGACGCCGTAGCGGCCGTTGGAGTCCTGCATCCAGTACTCGTGCAGGGTGTGGCCCTTGTTCAGGGTGTTCGGGGTGTTCAGGAAGTCCTGGTAGAACTTCGGCACGTCCGCTCGGGGGATGTTGGTCGCGACGGACTGGGGGTTGCCGAAGACCGTGGAGCGGGCCCGCTGGGAGACCGCGAACGTCTCGTCGGGATAGTCCAGCGCCACCAGGGCGATCTTGAAGTTGCGGACCGAGCCGGACACGCTCGGGTCGGCCCAGTTCTTGCCGGGCACAGCCTTGTAGTCGTTCCAGGTCATCGTGTCCGGGTTCTGCCAGGCCTGCGGGTCGAGGACCTGGAACGGCGCAGTGCCGCCGGCCGGGTTGGCCGGGGCCGCGGCGGCCTGCGCCGCCCCGGTCGCCACGAGCGTGGTCACCACGGCAGCGGCCAGCACGGCCCGCCTCAGCCGGGTGCGGTGGGGGGTAGCACGGTGCACGGAACCACCTCTCGTCGGAGGGAAACGCGGCGCCGGCGTCCCGATGGGGGGTGTCGCGGAACGTTTGTCAGCAGGCCGCGCAGCGAATCTAGGAGTACGGGCCGGTGCCGGTCACCGTGCAGATGTCGGCAGGTGGGCCGGCGACTTCCGACACCTGAAGGACCGGTGCCCACCGGCGGATCAGCCAGGACCGGCCCCGGAAGCCGGATCGACAGTGGCCGCGAGGGCCCGCAGCACGTCCCGGCGCACCCGATCGGCGGCAGCCCCGGACAGGGGTCCGCGCGGTGGGCGGCACCGCCCGCCGAAACGCCCCGCGCACTCCATGGCGAGCTTGACGGCCTGCACGGCCTCCGGCCGGGAGGCCCAGCCGAGGATCGGGTGCAGCTCAGCGTAGAGCGGCAGCGCCCGGCCCAGGTCGCGGGCGACGCACAGCTCGTACAGGCGCACGGCGTGGCGGGGCAGGGCGTTGGGCAGGGTGGCCACCCATCCGGTGGCGCCGCACAGCACCAGTTCGAGCACCACGTCGTCGGCGCCGACCAGCACGTCGACATGCGGGCAGAGGTCCCGCAGGCGGTGCAACCTGCGGACGTCGCCGGTGACCTCCTTGACCGCGACGATCCCGTCGATCTCGGCGACGGTCGCCAACAGGTCCGGCGTGAGGTCCAGCCGGGTGTCGTACGGGTCGTTGTGGGCGACCACCGGCAGGCCGACCGCCGCCACCTCCCGGTAGTGGGCGACCACGTCGGCGGCGCGGGCTGCGGGCCCGTCGGGTGGCCGCGCGAGCACGCCGTGGGCGCCGGCCTCGGCGGCCTGCTCCGCCCAGCGGCGGGCCTGCCTGCTGCCGTAGCCGCCGACGCCGGGCACCACCGCGCAGCCGGGCGGCGCGGCCTGCACCGTCGCCCTCACCACGGCGGCCCGCTCGTCGTCGGAGAGGGCCCGGTACTCCCCCAACGACGCGCACGGCGCGACCCCGTGGCACCCCTCGGCGGCGAGCCAACGGACGTGTTCCTGGAGCTTGTCGAAGTCGACCGACAGGTCGGCGCGAAACGGCGTGGTGACGGCGACCAGTACGCCCCGCCAGGGCCGACCAGTTCCCACTCCGAAGTCCCCTCCCCGCCGGCACCGCCCGTCATCAGACCCGCGCCGTGCGCGGCGGCGCTGGTGCGGTCCGTACCGGAACCCTAGAAACGTCTGTCGCCCCCGGTCTTCGGACAGATGCCGGAACCACCGCGTCGCCGCCCGTCTTTTTGTCGCGACTTCGACAGTGGACCTTGCGCGACGACCCACCCGCACCGGAGGGTAAGGACTGGCGGTCGCGCGATCCCTGTCACGCAGCGCAACCTTGGGAGTTACATGCACGGTGAGCTCCAGCGAATCGTCGACGCCGTCGCCGCCCGGGTGGGGCGACCCGCCCTCATCGAGGACCGGCGACAGCGGGTGGTCGCCTACAGCGAGCACGACGGCCCGATGGACGACGTCCGCCGCACGTCGATCCTGCGCCGGCAGACGACGCCGGAGGTGATCGCCTGGTTCCGAGGCATGGGCGTGCTCACCGCCCACGCGCCGGTCCGCACCCCCGCGTGCGCCGAACTGGACCTGCTGGCAAGGGTCTGCGTGCCGATCCGACACGACGACCTGCTGCTCGGATTCGTCTGGTTCATCGACGCGGACGGTTCGATGACCGACGCCGACATCGCCACCGCGACCGGTCCCTTCACCGACCTGTCGCTGGCGCTGTACCGGGAGAACCTGCTCGGCGAGCTCGCCTCCCAGCGGGAGACCGAGGCCACCCGCACCCTACTGGTGGAGAGCCGGCAGGCACGCGAGCACGCGGCGCGGGCGCTGCTGGAGGAGGGCGTCGTGGTCGCCGACGGGTCGACCGTCGCGCTCGTCGCCCAACTCGTGCCGGCCAGCGGGCGGCAGCCCGACGAGGTGGCCCGGATCGCCCTGGAACAGGCCCTGGTCACCACCCGTCGGTGGATCGGAGTACGGGAGACACTGCACCTGGTCTGGCACGACCACGGGGTGCTGCTGGTCTGCGGCGACCGGATCGCCGGCCGACCCTCGCCGGAAGCCTCCGCCGGGCACCTCAACGAGGCGCTGCGCATCGCGACCCGCGGTCTGGCGTCGGTGGATCGGACGGTTACCGGGATCGGGCAGCCCCGCGCCGGGCTGTCCAGCGCGGTCGAGTCCTACCAGGAGGCCGCGCAGGCCGCCCGGGTCGGTACCCAACTGCCCGCGCTGGGCCAGGTCGTCTCCTGGGCGGGCCTGGGCATCTACCGGGTTCTGTCCCAACTGGACAGCCAGCACCTCGACGTCGCGGGCGTCCATCCCGGGCTGGAACGGCTGCTACGCGACGACGCCCACCAGGTGCTGCTGGAGACCCTGGAGGCCTACCTCGACCTGGCGGGCAACGCACACGCCACCGCCGAGAAGCTCCGGCTGCACCGGACGACCCTCTACTACCGGCTGCAACGGGTGGAGCAGCTCGCCGGGACCGACCTCAAGGACGGCAACGAGCGGCTGTGTCTGCACCTGGCCATGAAGCTCGGTCGGCTCAGCGGCGACTACCGCACGCCGTGACGACGCGCGGCTGGAACGCTCCTCGTCACACGAGGCGGGTCATCCAGCCGTACGGGTCGGCGGCACGGCCGTACTGGATGTCGAGCAGATGGCGGCGCAGCCGCATGGTCACCGAGTCCTCGGCGCCGGCCTTCGGGGCCGTCACCTCGCCGCCCTCCCAGACCAGGCGACCGACCGGGGTGACCACCGCGCCGGTGCCACACGCGAACACCTCGGTGATCGCGCCGGACGCCACGCCCTCCTGCCATTCCCGGATCTCCACCGGGCGTTCCTCGACCTCCAGACCCAGATCCTTGGCAAGGATGAGGATCGACCCCCGGGTGACACCTTCAAGGATCGTGCCGAGTTCCGGGGTGATGATCCGGCCGTCAGCCGTGATGAAGTAGACGTTCATGCCGCCGAGCTCCTCCACGTAGCGGCCCTCGGCGGCGTCCAGGAAACAGACCTGCTCACAGCCGTGCTCGGCGGCCTCGACCATCGGCGCCAGGCTGGAGGCGTAGTTGCCGCCGCACTTCGCCTCGCCAGTGCCGCCCCGCGCCGCCCGGGTGTACTCAGTGGAGAGCCAGATGGAGACCGGTTTGACACCACCGGAGAAGTACGCCCCGACCGGGCATGCGATCACCATGTAGGTGATCTCCTTCGCCGGGCGAACGCCCAGGAACGGCTCGGACGCGAACATGAACGGCCGCAGATAGACGCTGTGTTCATCCTCTTCGGGCACCCAGGCCTGATCGGCGCGGACCAGGCCCTCGACCGAGGCCATGAAGTCCGGCACCGGCAGTTCGGGCAGCGCCAGCCGCCGGGCGGACCGGGCGAAGCGCTCGCCGTTGGCTTCCGGCCGGAAGGACCAGATCGACCCGTCACGGTGCCGGTACGCCTTCATCCCCTCGAAGATCTCCTGGGCGTAGTGCAGCACGGCCGCCGCCGGGTGCATGAGGATCGGCCCGAAGGGGATGATCTCGGAGGCCTGCCAGCCGCCGTCCGGCTTCCACACGGCCCGTGCCATGTGGTCGGTGAAGTACGTGCCGAACCCCGGATTCGCCATGATCTCGGCTCGCCGCTCCGCGCTCGCCGGGCTCGGATTCTGGTGCAACGGGAACGACAGGCGCATGGCCGGGTCCTCTCAATGGCCGCATCCCTGGGCGCTCAGGTCAACCGAGGACGAACACGCAGGGGAGTTTGTCGGATGACAGGTGCAGAATACCGACAGTAGTGTCGCCGATCGTGGACAGACTGCGGCGACCCCGAGGGACGGTGCGGCCGGAAGCCGGGCTGACGAGCGGATCGCCGACGTGCCCGTGTCGACCGAGCTTGAGGTGATCGGTGGTCCGCTTCGAGTTTGAGCTTCGACCCCTGACCGAGGTGCCGCCTTGGGGAGGCGACCGCCCGAGCCTGCATTGGTTCGGGTTGACCAGCGGTTGGTACTGGATAAGGGTCCAGGACGGCGAGTTCCTGCGCTACACCGACGCGGCTGTCGGCGTCTGGAACCTTGAGCGGCCATACCCCGACTATTACGTCGCGCGGCTGTGGGAAGACCTGATCGTCCTGCGCTGGGCGCTGCAAGCGCCGGTACCGGAGGATTTGATCCCGTTTGTCGATGGGACGTTTCTGCCACGGGAGTTCCCCGACCGAGACGACTACGGCGACGACGTGGACGCCGCGTTCGACATTCAGAGCGACTACGCCCTCGACCTGGGTCACCTGAGGAACGCGCCAGACCTGAGGTGCTGGCGGCATGCCGTTGACGGCTCGGACGTGGTGACGCTGAGCCAGCAGATTCCGCCCTGGACGCGGGGTGCGTTCGAGGGTCCCGATCGGCTGGACGTCACCATGCCGGCCGCAGAGGTCCTCGCAGCGATTGACGACTTCGATCGGCGGCTCGTTGCGGCGATGGAGGTTCGAGTCGCTGGCCTGGAGCACAGCGGGCCGCCTTCAGACGTGGATCTGGATCTCCAGCAGCTGCGGGTGGAGCACACGCAGCGCAGCGACTGGCTCCAGCAGCGTCTGGCTTCACGTCGCGATGTCGATTGGACGAAGATACGTCTCGGTGCCGCTGAGCTTGCCTCGTGGCCACCGGCGTCCTAGCGCAGCGCGCAGTCGCTGATGCCCGGCAGGCTCATGTCGCGCCTCTGCCCGCACCTCGCCCACAGGCGGGGCGGTTATCCCTCAGCGGTGGGTCGGCTGTGCACCACCAACTCGTCGATCTCCAACCGACCGACGCGCAGCTCCCGCACGACCGCCCGGCGGATCGCCAGCCGCCCGATGGCCAGCGCCCCGACTGCCACAGCCCCGACGGCCACTGCCCCCACGGCGAGCGCGCCGAGCGAGGCCGCCCCCGCAGCCCGCGCGCCCGTCGCCGCCGCTCCCGTCGCCACCGCGCCGTTGGCGCGCGCCCCGGTCAACCGCATCAGGCGTACCTCTCGCTTCATCCCGCCATTGTCCGCGTACCGCCGGCCGCCCGCTCCCCGGATATCCCGTATGTCACCCCGCCCTCTTCTTCTCGCCCCTAACGCGGGCTCCGGTCTACCTGGGGGTCAGCTGCTGAGTCAGCCGATCCAGGCCGCCCTTGATCAGCTGGCCGTACTGGTCGTCGCCGAGCGCGCCGATGCCCGCCTGTGCACGGTGGAGGTATTCGCGGGCAAATCCGCGTGAACAGGTCACGGGCAGCCGCAGGCTGGCCCTGATGATGATGCAGTTGCACACCTTCGTTGATCCGGGCGAGCGTCACATCGAAGGTCAGCGGTTGCTGCTGTACAGCTTCATCTCGCGACGAGGGCATGGACATACGTGGTGGACCTCCGCTAACTGACGACGCGCTCCGTCATCCGGTGACAATTGCGCCGCTCACCCGCGCTCGCTGTCCACCGCCGGGTCCGCGGCGGTTCCCGGGAAGTGTTCCGCGAACGTGCGGTACACAGGTGTTCCCGGCAGGTTGTCGCGGATGGCGAACACCACGTGGTCGAAGCGATCGACCTCCCGCAGCGCGTCGGCGAAGGTCTCGGCGACCGTAGCGGGATCGTTGCGGAACACGCCGCATCCCCACGCGCCCAACACCAACGTCCGCTGTCCGTGCGCGGCCGCGACCTCCAGCACGCGGCGGGCACGCCGGGCCAGCACTGCGGGTACGTCCGTAACGTGTTCGGGCTGGTTGCGGAGGATCGCGCCCAGGTTCGGCGCCGCAGCGGTCAGGAACGACGTCGTGTACGGCTGGTCGAGCAGATTGCCCTTGTCGTCCCGGAACACCGGCACGTCCGGGGAGAAGATGACGCGGTCGCTGTACCGCAGGTCCCGCTGTTCACGGTGGAACGCATAGAACTCCGGGGCGGCAAGGAGACACGGGTACAGCGCCGAGGAGCGGGCGACGCTTTCCTCCTGCGCCTTCGCCCCGCCCAAGAATCCCCCACCCGGGTTCTTTGCCGAGGCGAACACCAGGCAGGCCGCTCCGGGCGCCAGTCGACGGGCTGCCTGCAACGTCGACTCGTTCGTCACCTCCACCCTGCCTTCGCCGGGCTCCGCGTTGTCCGCCCCGGGTTCCTCGTCTGGCAGGTGGAGATGCGTGCCGGCGACTGCGGCACGGACCATCTCGCCGATGCCGACCTCGTCACCGGCGCCATTGCGATAGCGACCCGAATCAGCGATGGCGACCGTCTGCCGGGCGATCTCGCGAAGACGACCGCTCATCGGACGTACTCGTCTGCGTTACGACCCTCGTGCTCCACGATGAGCACGCTAGGCAGTCCCGCCCCGACCGACAACCGGGTTGGTGCTCTCCGTCACCTGAGAAGATCGTTATGGCTGCGCAGTTCTCGGGCACGCTTGCGGCAGGCGTCGATGATGTCGGGGCGGAGCAGGTGACCGAAGCCGGCGCCGTCGAGGCGTTGGACCAGTGCATCCCGGTCGGTACCGAGTGTGGTGGCGGTGGCGTCGCGCAGAGCCCTTGCATGAGCATCCCGCGACGCGGGTCACGTGAGGGTACTTGTGTCCGAGCAGCGAAAAGCGAGATCATCACGCATGCTCGACCCCTCGCCTGAGGACGACCGGACTTCACCAACCGTTTCCACGCCGCACTTCGTGGGTCGTGACCGGGAGATGGCGGCGCTTCGGGGCGCCCTGGCCCGGCCACCGGCGATCGTGCTGGTCGAGGGCGAGGCGGGGATCGGGAAGAGCCGCCTGCTGCGGGAGTGGCTGGCCGCACCGGACCAGCGCACCGCCCTGGTGTCGGTGTGCCCACCGCTTCGCGAGTCGCTGACGTTGGGGCCGATCGTCGACGCGTTCCGTGGGATCGACCGCCCGGTGTCGCGATCGCGGCTCACCGAGCTCGCGGGTGCGTTACGGCCCCTGTTCCCGGAGTGGTCCTCGGACCTGCCACCCGCGTTGCCGCCCCTGGACGATGCGAAGGCGGCCCGGCATCGTCTGTTCCGCGCCCTGGACGAGCTGCTTCGGGCTCTGCGTGTCGACGTTCTCGTGCTCGAGGACGCTCACTGGGCCGACGAGGTGACCCTGGAGTTCCTGCTGTTCGTCACCTCCCGACAGCAGGCGCACGGGCCCAGCCTCGTGGTCTCCTATCGGCCGGAGGAGGTGGACGACGGGTCGCTGTTGCTGCGGCTGACGTCCCGGTTGCCTGCCGGCGTGACCCAGCTGAGGATCGCCCTGGCGCCCATGCGACCCGACGACACGGCAGCGCTGGTGTCCTCGATGCTGGACGGCAACGCGATCTCACAGGAGTTCACGACGTTCATGCACGAGCGGACCGGTGGCGTTCCGCTGGCCGTGGAGGAGTCGGTCCGCCTCATGTGCGACCGCGCCGACCTCGTCTTCCGCGACGGACAGTGGGTTCGACTGAAGCTGCGCGAGCTACAGGTGCCGCCGACGGTGCGCGACTCCACCCGGGAGCGGGTGGGCCGCCTGTCGCCGATCGCACAGCAGGTGTTGCGAGCCGCGGCGACGTTGGCTCAGCGGTCGTCGGTGGCCACGATCGCGATGACCGCCGGTCTGTCACCAGCTGCCTGCCGAGGCGCTGTCGCGGAGGCGGCCACCGCCGGTGTCCTGGACGGAGACGACCGCGACCGGTGGCGGTTCCGGCACGTGCTGGCGGCCACGGCCGTCTACGAGGCGATTCCGTTGACCGACCGCAGACACTTCCACCTGCTGGCCGGCCGGGCCCTGGAGCACAGCCATCCACCGCCGGTGGCACGTCTTGCCCGCCACTTCCGCGAGGCCGGCGATACGCAGTCCTGGGCGCGGTACGCCGAGCAGAGCGCCGAGCTGGCCATGGCTTCGGGTGACCACACCAAGGCGGTCGACCTGCTGGTCGATCTGATGTCGTGGGCAGTGCTGCCGCCGGTGGACCGGGCACGGGTCGCGCGCAGCGCCGGAGTTGCCGCCCTGGGCCGTCGGGAACAGGTCGACGAGGTCTACCACCGCGTGATCCGTACCCTGCGCTCGGTGCTGGAGACCCCCGGTCTCTCCGCCCGTCAGCAGGCCGAGATCCGCAACCCTCTCGGTCGGCTCCTGATCACCGGGGGTGAGGCGCAGGCAGCACTCAGCGAGTTGGAGCAGGCGGTGGCCAACCTCGACCATGACCCGGTCGAGGCGGCTCGGGCGATGACCTATCTCGGCTGGGCCTATGCGGGGCCGTGGCCGGCGTCGACCCATCGGCGTTGGCTGGATCGCGCCGCCGACCTCACCGCCGGATTCGATTCCCCCGCCGAGCGGCTCAATCTGGCCGGCAACCGGGCCGCGGCGTTGCTCATGCTCGGTGAGGAGGAGGCCTGGGACGTCGTCGCTGAGCTGCCCACCGACGGCGCGACCGCGGCGGAGCGTCTCGACGTGGCCCGCATCCACGCGAATATCGGGACCGGCGCACTGATCTGGGGCCGGTACGCCGACGCGGAGGAACACCTCGCCGTGGCGATGCGCCTCGCCGAGGCCGAGCAGGCGTCCCGGTTGCACCACAACGTCCGACTCGAACAGGCCAATCTGGCGTGGCTCACCGGTCGGTGGGAGGGCCTCGCGGAGCGGAGCGCGGCACTCGCCGATGCCGACCGAGACCGGCCGGCGCACTACCTCGGCAGCATTCGCCTGGCTGCCCGGCTGGCAGCCGCAGCCGGACGGCGGCGCGCCGCGGAGGAGCAGTTCCGGTTGGTCCTCGAGGAGTCTGCCCGTCTCGGCGCAGCCGACGACACGATGGAGGCCGCCGCTGCGCTGGCCAGGCTGTGGCTGACCGACGGCAACAGCGGTCGGGCGCTGCAGATCACGGACGAGCCGATGGACACCGTCCGGAGAAAGGGCATCTGGGTCTGGGCGACGGACCTCGTTCCGGCCCGGATCGAGGCGCACCTCGCCGCGGGCGACCTGAAGGCCGCGACACGCCTGGGCGACCAGTTCGGCAGAGGGCTGCGTGGCCGTACGGCGCCTGCGCCTCGCGCGGCGCTCACCGTGTGCCGTGCCCTGCTGCTCGCGGCCGTCGGAGACCACGCCCGCGCGGCGACGGCATTCGATCGGGCGGCGCGCGCCTGGAGCGCGTTGCCGCGCCCCTACGATGCTCTGCTCGCCCGTGAACGTCAGGCCGAGGCGCTCATCGCGCAAGGCCGGGTCGACCAGGGCCGAGAGCTGCTGGCCGCACAGTACGAGCAGCTGTTCAGGCTTGGCGCCCGCGGCGACGCGGACCGGGTCGCGCAGCGGCTGCGTGAACACGGCGCCGAGGTCCCGCGACTGTGGCGCGGCGGCCGACGCGGGTACGGCGACCAGCTCTCACCTCGCGAACTCGACGTGGTCCAACTGGTCGTCGCCGGAAAGACGAACCGGGAGATCAGCCGGATCCTGGCCAAGTCGCCGGCCACAGTGGATCAGCAGCTGCGTGCGGCGATGCGCAAGCTGAAGGTGAGCTCCCGGACCGCGCTCGCGGTCAAAGCAGTGGAGGCCGGAGTGTTCGCCGAAGAGGACTCCCTCGACGACGCGTCGTGAAAATTGACGTATCCGCTGGATAGCAACGGTCACCCTTCGCGCCGAGCATGACTCCATGATTCATAGCCATCGGGCAATGCATGCCTGAGCGACCTGTCTCGCGTGACGACTCCGTCATCGAGCACCAGCCACCTCTCGAGCTGTCCCGCGAGTCGCACGACAGCGCCCGCGACGCCTCCGACGCCCGCGACGCCGACGGTGCCGACGACCACAAGAACCACGACCCCTACCAACCCCTGTAGGTCGAAGGATTCTCATGAGACTCAAAGCCCTCGCGGCAACGCTTGCCGCAGCGGTCGGCCTGAGCCTGATCCAGGCACCACCGGCGTCCGCCGCTGAGCCGGATCCCGGCTCGGCCGCCAAGAAGATCGCGTCGCCCCTGAAGGACCGCTTCCGTACGTCTCCGGCTTCCGACTTCTGGATCACCTTCGAGACCAGAGCCGACCTCGGGCCAGCGAAGAAGCTCGCCGACTGGACGGCTCGTGGTCAGTTCGTCTACGACGCGCTGACCGCGGCGGCGAAGGACTCCCTGGCATCGGTCTCCAGCGACCTCGACCGGGCGGGCGTCAAGTACACCTCCTACCCGATCGCCAACGCCGTGCTCGTCAAGGGGGGCACCGAGAAGCTCGCCCTCGACGTGGCCACGAAGGTGCAGGTCGCCGAGATCCACGCGACGCCGCAGGTCGCGCTGGTCGAGCCCGTCGACGAGAAGGTTCCCACTGACCAGGCGGCCCGCCCCGCCGCCCCGAAGGCCACCGCCGAGGCAGGCACCGTCTCGTGGGGTCTGGACGCCATCCACGCCCCGCAGGCATGGGCCATGGGCGCCACCGGCGCGGGCATCACCGTTTCCAACCTCGACTCGGGCGTCCAGTTCGACCACCCGGCCCTGGCGCACCAGTACCGCGGCACGAAGCCCGACGGCACCGTCGACCACAACTACAACTGGATGGGCACCCGGGGCACCTGCACGGGCGCACCGTGCGACGACAACGGACACGGCACGCACACCATGGGCACCATGGTCGGCGACGACGGCACCAACCACGTCGGCGTCGCCCCGGACGCGCAGTGGATCGCGACGAACGGCTGCTGTGAGAGCACCGGCGTCGAGTCGCTGCTGCGATCCGGCTGGTGGCTGCTCGCCCCGACCGACGTCCAGGGGAACAACCCCGACCCGTCCAAGCGCCCCCACGTCATCAACAACTCGTGGGGCCAGAACGTCGAGCACAACTTCGACGACTTCTTCCAGGCCATCGACGAGGCCTGGAGTGCCGCGGGCATCTTCAGCGTCTGGTCGTCGGGCAACACCACGCCGTACGCGGCCTGCGACACCGTCTCCTCGCCCGGCTCCGCCGAGAGCGCCTACTCCGTCGGCGCGTACCGGCCGGACGGCACGCTCGCGTTGTTCTCCCGCAAGGGCGAGGGTGAAGGTGGCCGGATCAAGCCCGAGATCTCCGCTCCGGGCGACGGCGTCCGTTCGTCCTACCCGGGCGGCAGCTACGTCGAGATGTCCGGCACCTCGATGGCGGCACCCCACGTCGCCGGCGCGGTCGCGGCGCTGTGGAGCTACGACCCGACCCTCATCGGGCAGGTCGAGGAAACCCGCCGCCTGCTCGGCGAGTCGGCCGTCGACGTCGACGACACCGAGTGCGGCGGCACCGCCGAGGTCAACAACAAGTACGGCGAGGGCCGGCTCGACCTCGTCCGCCTGCTCGAGCTGGCACCCCGCAAGGGAGGCACCCTCACCGGTGTCGTCACCGCCGACGGCGCCCCGGTCCCCGCTGCCGAGGTGACAATCAGCGGGCCGTTCAGCCGGTCGATCGGAACCGACAAGGACGGCCGGTTCACCACGAACCTCCCGGTCGGTGACTACCAGCTCAGCACCAAGGTCTTCGGCTACCTGACCTCGAGCGCCAACGTCACGATCACCCTCGGCCAGGACACCGCCGTCAAGCTGCCGCTCACGGCCGCCGTGAAGCACGACATCAGCGGCAGGGTCGTCGACGACAAGAAGCGCCCCGTCCCGAACGCCGACGTCTCCGTCAAGGACACGCCGCTGAAGCCGGTACGCACGGATGCCAACGGCGCGTTCACGATCACCGCTGTCCCCGAGGGCGGGTACACGCTGGGCGTCAAGCCCAACGCCTGCTTCTCCCCCACCACAGTGCCGCTGACCGTCGGCGCGCAGAACGAGTCGCGCGAGTACCACGTCGGGCTCGTCGTCGACGAGGGCGGCTACAGCTGCGCCGTCTCCGACGGCGAGTACCTGCGCGGCACCGACCCGGTCGCGTTCAGCAGTGGCGTGTGGGCGACGGTGAAGCTGCCGTTCCCGATCGCGCTCTACAACGGCAGCCACGACACCCTTGGCATCGGCCTGCGCGGCGTGATCGCCCCGGACGGCGCCACCGGACCCGGCTATGGCGGTGCCGGTATCTTCCCCTTCTACGTCGAGACCCCCGTCGAGTTCGCTCCCGACGGCGGCGTCTTCACGGCGGCCACCAAGGTCAACGGTGAGGACGCGTTCGTCATCGAGTACCGCAAGGCCAAGCTCTGGGCCTATCCGGACCGGACGGAATACACGGAGCCGGTCAACTTCTCGGCCACGCTCACCCGCTCGGGCACGATGATCTTCGGGTACGGCGACGGCGTCGGGACCGACGACCCGGTGACCGCCGGCGCGCACGCCGTGACCGGCATCCAGGGCTGGGCCGGCGTCGACGGCATCCGGTTCTCCGACAAGGCCCCGGTGCTGCGCGACGGGATGATCGTCACCTACGACATGCCTGACTTCGGGTACCTGGACGCGACAGTCGTCGACCAGAACGACGGGCTACCGGTGGCCGGGGCCAAGGTCTCCTTCACCAACAAGTCCGGGCTCGTCGAGGCCGTCACGACCAACGGAACGGGCATCGTGCATCGCCAGCTTCCGGTCGGCGACTACACGATGACTGTCGACGCCCCGAACTACACGACCGCGGCGTACCCGTTCTCCCTCGACAAGCTCTACGCGAAAGCCAAGATCGACGCGCGCCTGACCACGGGCGCCGCCGGCCTGAAGGCTGACGGCCTCGACGCGCTGCTGGGTACCGACCAGAACGGCGTGGGCTCGCTGACGCTGACCAACAACGGTTCCGCCCCACTCACGTACGACCTGGGCGAGGCCGCCCGCCACCCCGAACTCGACGCCGCCGACGCCACCACGCGCACCGGCACGGGTGCGGCCAGCACGATCGACCTCGCCGCGTGGAAGGCCGGTGCGAGCGGCATGAAGCCGTCGAGCGTCGACGGCAAGGCCGCGACGGCACCCGCCGCGGAGGCACAGGCGGCTGGCAAGGTCGGTCCGACCTCCGGCGGTGACGTCATCACCCGGATCGCCATCCCGGGCAAGATCGAGGACAAGGAGCCGTCCGGCGTCGGGTACGACGGCGACGTCTGGGTCCATGACTACAACGCCCGGACGAACACCGCCTGGACGGTGGCGGGCAAGCCGACCGGGAAGGTCTTCGACGCGTCGTGGAACCCGGCGTACCGGGCGTTCGACATGGCGCTCGACACCAAGACCGGTGACATGTGCCAGATGGAGGACAGCCCGGCCAGCTACATCCACTGCTTCGACAGGCAGACCGGGAAGGAGACGCGGCAGATCAAGGGTGACTGGTCGACTCTGCAACTGACCGGCCTCGCCTACAACCCGACCGAAGACGTGTTCTACGTCGGCGGCCGGCGGAACGGCATGATCGGCACCGTCGCCGGGACGTCGCACGACAACCCGGGTGCGCTGCTGTCCTTCTGCGCCCCGCCGCTGCCCGAGGTGATGGGCCTGGCCTACAACCAGGCGTCCGACACCATCTGGTACACCGACCTCACCTCCAACCGGCCCACCCGCCTGCTGCAGGTCGACCCCGACGACTGCTCGCTGGTGAACGCGTGGTGGTTCCCCGGCCAGAAGGCCGGCCAGGGCGGCGGCCTCGAAACCGACTCGACCGGTGCGCTGTGGGCGGCGGACCAGATCGCCGACGACGTCGTGCTTGTCGACGTCGAGGACGACCTGCTCACCGACCTGCCGTGGCTGTCGCTCTCCTCGACCGGCGGCACCCTCGCCCCTGGTCAGTCGACGACAGTCAAGGTTTCGATCTCCTCGAAGGACGCCAAGCCAGGGGTCCTCGGCGCGAACATCGTGGTGAGGTCCGACTCCGGACGCCAGTCCAAGACCTACGTCCCGGTGACGCTCACGACCACGAAGTACCAGGTAGGCGTCAACGCCGGCGGCGCAAAGTTCACCGACGGTTCCGGCTACACCTGGCTCGCCGACCAGGCCGCCGGTAAGAAGGCGTGGGGCTACGAGGGGAAGACCAGGGTCACCGCCACGAAGGCCGGAATCGAAGGCACGACTGACGACGCCCTGTTCCAGTCGCAGCGCACCACGCCGGACAAGCAGTTGTTCTACCGCTTCCCGGACGCGCCCAAGGGCACCTACGCGATCGATTTCGGCTTCGCCGAGATCGAGAAGGTGGCCAAGGGCAAGCGGGTGTTCGACGTCCTCGTGGACGGCACGCTGACCGACTACGCGTACGACCCGGCCGCGGCCGTGGGGCCGAACGTCGCCGACTGGCGCACCGCCGTCGTGAAGCACGAGGGCGGTCCGCTGTCCGTGGAGCTACGGGGCTCGAAGGGCCTGAAGGCCCCGACCATCGCCGCGTTGCGGGTGACGCTCGACCCGCGCGCGGACGAGGCGGAGCCGGAGCCTCAGCCCGAGGAGCCGGAGCCGGGCCCGGTGCCGGTGGCCCCCGCCGGTCGCTCGTACTCCATGAAGGTGACCGACGGGCTCTACCGCCAGGGCACGCAGGAGTCCGGGTGGCACGGCGACGACCTCTGCGGCCCTCTGTGGTTCGACTCCAGCTTCCTGGCTCCGTTCTACGACACGGCCTGGGACGGGGTGTGCGTGACGACGAACGGCACGCTGACCTTCGACCGCGCCAGCACGCTGGGCAACAACACGGCACTGCCGTCGTCGTACCCGATCGACGCGATCTATCCGCTCTGGGACGACCTCATCGTCGACGACGAGGCGGGCATCTACTTCGGCACGACCGAGGTGGACGGGCTGGCGGCGCAGGTCATCGAGTGGCGCAACATCGCCTTCTACAGCGACCGGACCGCTCGCGTGAACTTCTCGGTCACCCTGATCGCGGACGGACGGATCCAGATCGGGTACGGCGACGGCGTCGGCGGCGACAACCCCCTCACCAAGGGCTCGTCGGCGACGGTCGGCGTGGAGAGCCTGAACCGCAACCCCGCGAGTCAGTACTCCTTCAACCAGCCCGTCCTGAAGGCCGGCATGGGCCTGGAGTACACCCTCCCGGCCGCCGGCACGATCGAGGGCACTGTCACCGACAAGAACGACGGCAAGCCGATCGAAGGCGCGATCATCACGCTCAAGGGGCCGGCCGGTGAACGGGTCATCACCGCCGACGCCAAGGGCCGCTGGAAGGCTCAGGCACTGGTCGGCGAGACCACCGTGCAGGTCGAGTCGCCGAACTACGTAACCGCCAGCCAGCCGGTGACCATCGCCAAGAAGGACCAGGCCGAGGTGGTCGACGCGGCGTTGACCACGGGCGTCGCCACCGTCACCGGAGGGGACTTCGACTGGCTCCTCGACAAGGGCCAGACGGCGACGGCCGACGTGACAGTGACCAACAGCGGCTCCGCTCCGCTGGAGGTGCGGGTCAGCGAGCAGAAGCGCGCCAGCGACGGTGGGCACGAAGCCGCCGACCTTTCCTGGCTGACCCTCACGGGCCCGGCCGCAACCGGCACGGTCACACTCGCGGCCGGCGAGTCCACCACTGTCAGGGCGACGGCGAACAACGCCGGCGTCGAGCCGGGCGTGCTCGTCGGGGACGTGCTGGTGGCGTCGAACGCCGGCAAGGGCGAGACCCAGCTCAAGCCGGTCCGCCTGGCGACCTCGGCCTACTGGAAGGGCGTCGACGTGGGCGGGTCCGGGTACGTCGATGCCGACGGCTTCTTCTGGGCGCCCGACCAGGCGCTCGGCTCGCGGCAGTGGGGCTACGTCGGCGGCAAGGCGCATGCCACCAAGGCCGACATCGCCGGCACCGAGGACGACGCGCTGTTCCGCACCCAGCGGAGCGGCCAGACGTTCAGCTACGTGTTCAAGAACGCCCCCGCCGGGACGTACCGGATCGGCCTCGACTTCGCCGAGATCGAGAAGGTCAAGGCCGGTAAGCGTGCCTTCGATGTCCTGGCCGACGGCAAGGTCGTGCTCTACGACCACGACGTGCAGGCGAAGGTGGGCGCGCTGACCGCGGACCTGAACGCGGTCACCGTCGAGCACGCCGGTGGCGATCTGAAGATCGAGCTTCGCCGCGACAAGGGCGAGAGCGACCCGATCCTCAACGCCCTGAAGGTCCAGCAGGACCCGCGCCTCTGAGCTGGAGAACCAGTTTCACCAGCAGTGGTCAGAGCCTCCTCGGCAAGTTCGCCGGGGAGGCTCTGACCACGACTACCCACGGTTGGTTGCCGACAGTCGCCACATCAGCGTACTCTGGACGATATGGTCCAGTTAACTTACGCCGGAGTGCGGCCATGCGGCCACAACTCAGGGCGGGGCGCATGGCAGTGATCACCCGCGGTTTCGGTGGCCGCAGACGCGACGACGCCGATCTCCCACCCGGCCAGTACCGCACGGACGACTTCCCGGTACTGTCGGCGGGACCGACACCGCGCATCGACCTCGACGAGTGGGAGCTCGCCGTCGTCACCGAGACCGGTGAGCGAAGCACGTGGTCGTGGGCGGAGTTCACCGCCCTTCCTGCCGACGAGCCGACCGTGGACATCCATTGCGTCACACGCTGGTCGAAGTTCGGCACGAGCTGGCGAGGCGTCTCCGTGGACACGTTGCTGGCCGACGTCGAGACCACTGCCGAGTACGTGGTCGCCCACTCCTACGGCGGCTACACCACGAACATCCCGCTCGAGGGCCTTCTCGACGGCCAGGCCTGGGTGGCGTACGAGTTTGACGGCGAGCCGCTGGCTCCTGTGCACGGCGGGCCAGCTCGCCTCCTCGTTCCTCACCTGTACTTCTGGAAGAGCGCGAAATGGCTGCGCGCTCTGGAACTGCGTCTCGACGACGAGCCCGGGTTCTGGGAGACGGCCGGCTACCACAACGACGGTGACCCATGGCGCGAGCAGCGATACCTGGAGGACTGACCTGGCAGCCGGCGACCGTCGCCGCCACGCGCGCGGAGACTGCGACGGCGCGGACCCTGGTCCTCGACGTCGACGGCTGGACAGGTCACGTACCGGGCCAGCACGTCGACGTCCGGTTGTCGGCTCCCGACGGCTACATGGCGCACCGCAGCTACTCGATCTCGTCCGCCCCGGGGCCCGGCCGGCTCGAGGTGACCGTCCAGGCGGTGATTGACGGCGAGGTCTCGCCGCACCTCGTCGAGGTTGCGGAGCCGGGTGACCACCTCGAGATCCGTGGACCGCTCGGCGGCTGGTTCGTGCGCCGACCCGCCGACCCGCGCCCGGCGTTGCTGATCGGCGGCGGATCCGGCGTGGCGCCCCTGATGTCGATGGTGCGTGCGGCGACGACTCCCACCAGGCTGCTCTACTCGACCCGGTCCCCGTCGGATGCACTGTTCACGGCGGATCTTGCGACTGCACAAGCCACAGGCGATACTCCCGTCGCCGTCACCCACGTCTATACCAGGGTTGTGCCGTCCGGCTGGCCGGCCCCACCTCGACGACTGGACGCGGACATCCTTGCCCGCGTCGCCTGGCCCCGCGATGCCGACGTTGTCGCGTTCGTCTGCGGGCCCACCGGATTCGTCGAAACCGTGGCCGACCTTCTCGTCGACATCGGCTACAACCCCTCGAACATCCGCACCGAACGTTTCGGACCCACTGGAGGATGACCGTGCCGACCACCGACGTCGGAGCAGACGATCGACCCTGGGTGGACGGTAACGCCCTCGCCGGACCGCTCGGTGAGATCATCGGGGCTGACCTCACCGTTGCCGAGCTCACCTGCGCCGGCTGCCGGATGACCCGTCCGCTGGCAGCGATGCGCGTGTTCGACCGAGCGCCGGGCCTCGTCGCCCGATGTCCCGGCTGCGAGAACGTCGTCATGCGCCTGGTGCGCACGGCCGATCGGGCCCTGGTCGACCTGCGTGGGTCGCTCGTCGTCAGCATCCCGCTGCCGATCACCTGAACATCGAGGAATCCGCACAATCGCGGCGGAGTGATCTGAGGAGAAATTGGTGAACAACACCGGAGACATGATCACGTTGACCAGCGCCGAGCAGGACTCGGGTGGCTCGAACCTGTCGGTAGCCACCCCGCCCGGCGCGGAAGACTTCGTCATCACCAACAACGGCGCGAGCGGCATCTACGAGGCTGCGATCGGGGGCCGGACAGCCGCAGGGCTGGTCTACAGCAAGGTCGGAAGCCGCGTCATCCTGTCGGCGACATCCGTGTTCCCCGAGTTCCGGGGGAAGGGAGTAGCGAGCAGGCTCATCGCCGGCGTCCTCGACGAGCTGCGCATGCAGGGGAAGACCGCTACCGTGACGTGTCCGTTCGCGGCGGCATTCGTCAGCGCTCATCTGGAGTATGCCGACGTGCTGGACCCGGCATCCCCTCGGTCGCACCCCACCGAGCGGGGGCATTGAACACGCGTCGTCGCGCTCGGCTTCCCCGGCGGCTGCGGGCTGCGAACGCGTGGGCACGTCCGCAGCTCCGCCGGCGAGATCGCGGTGTTACGTTCCGAGGGCCAGTTGCCGCCGACCATGCCGTCGGCGGTGATCCCCGAGGACAGCGGAACCGGTAGCCGCCCCCGAATCCTTACGAGCGAGCGCGGATGATCGTCTTTCCGGTGATCCGCTCGGTCGGGTTGAGAGCGGCGACGGCGTCGTCGAGGCCCGCGACGTTGCCGATGTTCGTCCGCAGTCGCCCGTCTCGTACCCGTTGGACGATTTCAACCAGTTGGCCGCGATCAGACGTCACGACGAAATCGATCGTCAGGGCGTCCACGGGCCGCACCTCGGGCGGCCCGACGACGGACACGAGCGTTCCTCCGGCTCGAATCAGGCCTGTCGACCGTTTCCCGATGTCGCCGCCGATGACGTCAAAAACCAGATCAACTCCACCGACGTCTTCGAGGACGTCGTTCTCGAGGTCGACGAACTCCTGCGCGCCGAAGTCGAACGCCTTCTGCCGGTCGGCAGCGCGTCCGGTACCGATGACGTAGGCGCCGAACTCACGTGCGAGCTGCGTCACCATCGAACCGACTGCGCCGGCCGCGCCGTGCACGAGGACGCTCTGCCCCGCCCGAAGGCGGCCGTGCTCGAACAGTCCCTGCCACGCGGTCAGACCAGAGATCGGCAGGCTCGCGCCCACCGTGAAGTCGACGTCGCCGGGCAGCGGTGCGAGGTTGCGCGCCTCGACGGCCACATACTCCGCCAGGGTGCCGTCGCGGGTCCAGTCCGTGAGGCCGAAGACCCGCTGTCCCACCGACAGTCCCGTCGTGCCATAGCCGAGTGCGCTTACCACTCCGGCCAGCTCGTGCCCGGGTATCGACGGAGTCCGGTCACGGCCGAGGCGATCTGTCCAGGTCGAGGGCCATGCCATCTCGGTCGGGACGAACCCCGACGCATAAACCTGGACAACGACGTCGTTGATGGCCGGTTCCGGCTCAGGCCGCTCCACCAGCGTCATCCCGGCCGTTCCCGCAGCCTCGTCCGTCACCACGATCGCCTTCATCAGATACCTCCTTGCATCCGGTCCTCGCCGCACTGCCACGAGGAGCACAACTCCGTTCCCAGCATTGGCGGCGCCAAGCCTCGGCGCCGTGCCACACCACGCTGACCGGCAGCGGCTGCGGCGCGAGGTTGTCGCCGAGTGGCGGGGACGTCTGCCGAACTCAAAGCCGGCGGGCAGGTCGGGCAGCGCATCGCTACCGGAGGCATCCCGTCGGAGATCCCGAACCTAGTTGCGGCGAAACTGGTCTGTCAAGTCCACTATTGAGTCAGGCAGTCACGGCTGAGGTCAGGATAAATCCCAGCTCAGCATCAGCGAAAGGTGATCTTCCGTCCCTGCCGCAGATTTCGCCCTGGACTCTGCGGTCCATTCAAGACAGCGGCTGCGGGAATATGGCCAACCCGGGGATTGTCTGTACTTACGTGTCCAGGTGCACCCCGCCTGGCTCCGCAGCTGTGCGTCGCAAGGCCATGAAGGGAGAGCTGTGCACCAGCACACCCAGTACCGCAAGAACCCGGAGGCCGTTTCGCGGCTCAACCCGGAGCAGTACCGCGTGACCCAGCAGGACGGCACCGAGCGACCGTTCGCCAACGCCTACTGGGACAACCATGAGCCCGGCATCTACGTCGACGTCGTGTCCGGCGAGCCGCTGTTCGCATCTGTCGACAAGTACGACAGCAACTCCGGCTGGCCGAGCTTCACCCAGCCGATCGCCAGGACGAACGTCGTCGAGCGCGAAGACTCCAGCCACGGAATGATCCGGACCGAGGCCCGCTCGTTGCACGGGAACAGCCACCTCGGCCACGTCTTCAACGACGGTCCCTCCGAGAAGGGCGGACTGCGCTACTGCATCAACTCGGCGTCGCTGCGGTTCATCCACCTCGACGACCTGGCAAACGCAGGGTACGGCGAATACCGCGCCCTGTTCACGAGCGACACCAACACCAGCACGACGACAGGCAAGGAGACGATGTGAACACCGAAAAGGCGATTCTGGCCGGCGGCTGCTACTGGGGCATGGAGGAGTTGTTCCGCCGCCAGCCCGGCGTCGTGTCCACGCGCGTCGGGTACAGCGGCGGCGACGTCCCGAACGCCACCTACCGCAACCACGGCACCCACGCGGAGTCCATCGAGGTCGTCTACGACACCAACCAGACCGACTTCCGTTCGCTGCTCGAGTTCTTCTTCCAGATCCACGACCCGTCGACGAAGAACCGCCAGGGTAACGACATCGGCATGAGCTACCGCTCGGCGATTTTCTACACCAACGACGAGCAGAAGCGGGTCGCCGAGGACACGATCGCCGATGTCGACGCCTCGGGCTTGTGGCCTGGCACGGTCGTCACCGAGGTCACCGCGGCAGGCGACTTCTGGGAAGCCGAGCCTGAGCACCAGAACTACCTGCAGACCTACCCCGACGGATACACCTGCCACTTCCCCCGCCCGGGGTGGAAGCTTCCGAAGCGGCCGACGGCCTGACACCTCCGGCGCGCGGACCCGGGTCCGCGCGCCGGTCCGGGCCGAAGTGATCGGCCCGGACGAGGAGTCCGCCAGATCGGTTCGGGCTCTAGCCGGAGTGCCGCTCACGAGGCATCGCCCAACAACAGCAGGAACCTGTTTCCAGCAGGACCAAATAGTCCATTAAGACTCCCCCGAAAGATGGTCTGATGAGCTGTAGCACGCTCATCGAGCGGACACGACACCTATGGACTCCAAGGTCCCATTCTCCCTGGATTATCTGGTGCGCTGGATACACTTGACAGATGAGCGACGAGCAGGTGGCTGCGCCGACAAATAGGCGGAGGATCAGTCAGCGGGGCATCGCGACCCGCGAACGAATCCTCGAGGCCGCGAACCGGCTGATGCTCGTACGCGGAGTGAACGCGACGACCCTTGACGACATCCGCGAGGCAAGCCAGACGAGCAAGTCTCAGCTCTACCACCACTTCGCCGACAAGCAGGAACTTGTGCGCGCCTTGGTCAAGTATCGAGGCGCGCTTGTGCTTCAGCGTGAGCGTGCAGGGCTCGAACGACTGAGATCATTCTCAGGGCTGGTCCGATGGCGTAACGCGCTGGTCCAGGCCAACTCGCTGAACAACGGCAAATACGGGTGCGGCCTCGGGTCGATGGCTCTTGAGCTGTCCGACCAAGATGAGCAGGCTCGATCGTCGCTGTCGGAGACGTTCGCGGCATGGGAAAAGCTGATCAGTGACGGTCTGCACCGGATGCGGGACAGCGGTCTACTGCGCCAGGACGCCGACCCGGAGAAGTTGGCCACGGGGTTGATGGCCGCATTGCAGGGCGGCTACCTGCTGGCGAACGCCGCGCACGACGTCGCACCGATGGGAGTCGCGCTGGACATGGCACTGGAACACATCAAATCGTTCCTCGTGCAGCCGTCCGGTGAGCCGACCCCTTAACTGGGGCACCCCGACCTCCGTAACCACCACCAGCGGGATCGATCCCGGCGGCGACCCTGGATCCCATCCGGCAGGCCCTCCGCCAACGCAGGATCAACAGACCTTCTGGTCCATTATCGGGCCTGGTGTTGATCGAGCCATCCGGGGCAATGCTGACCCCTCGCCGCTGTCAGTGCAGCTTGATACACCACGCCGTCCAGATTCGCCCAGCACCCAACCCTTGGAGCGAACGGACGATTGGACTAACTAGTCCGCTGAGGCTAACCTCCGAAGGCACCCGGCCATGAGGTGATACGCCTGGCCACGGCCCCCTGCTCAGACTGCGGCTCCGGCTGCTGCTGGCTGCGTATCCCTGGACCCTCACCACTGGATCTACAGGAAGGCACGGCTGATGGAAACCACTCATGATCATGTCGTCGCATCGGCCCGAGTTGTCCTTCCGGCCACCGAGCGTCGGCGCACGGACATGACTACCCGCGGCTTCACGTTCGTCGCCGATGAACCACACAACGGCGCACTCGGAGACGGCCCGACGCCGACGGAGTACCTGTTGATGGCGCTCGCGTCGTGCACTGCTCAGACGCTGCGGCAGTATGTCGACTACAAGTACGACACCGCCGGCGATATCACCGTCGAAATCGACTACCACGAACCCGAGCAGGAAGGCGCAGAGCGCTACCTGCAGCGCACGATCACGCTCAGCGAGGAGCCCGACCCCGACGACCTGAAGGTGATGCACGACATTGCCGAGAGGTCCCCGGTGACCCTGCTGATTCAGTTCGCGTGGAGCGTGCGGACCGCGTTCGTCGGGCCGCGCTGAGAACAGGCCGTCTGCTGCTCGGCGCTCTCTCGGCAGCCGACGGCCGCCAGGGCGGCGCGATCAGTACTGAACCGGACGCCTGGTGCTGCTGAGTGGTGACCAGCAGCGCCGGGTCGGGGGGTCGCGTGCGCCACGTGGTCTAGCTATCCGTGCTGGCGCGGCCGGCACGTCGGAAGGTGACGTGTGACCGAAACCAAGACCGGCCGAACGATCCGGAAGCGGAACCTGGCGTCACCGCTGCGAGCATTCTTGCGAATCGAGTCCGGCAGCGCCGGCGTGCTCGTGGCCGCCATCGTCGCCGCACTGTTCTGGGCCAACATCGACGTCGGCTCCTACGAAGCCGTATGGCGCACCCAGTTGTCCCTTCGCCTCGGGCACCTCGAACTCTCCCGCGACCTGCAAACCTGGATCAACAGTGGCTTGATGACGCTGTTCTTCCTTGTCGTCGGCCTTGAGGCGCGGCGCGAGTTCGACCTCGGTGACCTCCGCGACCGGCGACGTTTCGTGCTGCCCAGCGTGGCCGGCCTGATTGGCATGCTGATCCCGGTACTGATCTTCCTGGGGATCAACCACGGCGGGCCGGGCGCGCATGGTTGGGGCGTGGCTATGTCGACCGACACGGCCCTCGCGCTGGGTCTGCTGGCCCTGCTCGGCCGAGGTGTGCCCGACCGGGTCCGGATCTTCCTGCTCACCGTGTTCGTGGTCGACGATTTGGTCGCACTCATCGTCATCGCCCTGGTCTACAGCGAGGACATCAGGGTCCTGCCCATCGTGGTGGCCGGGGCGGCATTCGCGGTCATGTTGGCCATCGGCGCAGGCGGCGTCCGACGAGGCTGGGCGTACGTGCCGGTCGCCGTCGTGATGTGGGGCGCGCTGCTGGTCAGCGGAGTCGACCCTGTGGTGACCGGCTTGGCCATCGGATTGACCGCGTTTGCCTACTCTCCCGGCCGATCTGACCTCGAAAAAGTCACCGGGCTGTTCCGGTCATTCCGTGAGCAGCCGACGCCCACGCTCGCGCGTACGGCTTCGATCGGCCTGGCGAACACCCTATCGCCCAACGACCGCCTTCAGCGCATCTACCACCCATGGTCCAGCTACGTCATCGTGCCGCTGTTCGGCCTGGCCAACGCCGGGATCAGCATCGACGGTCCGTTCCTGGCCCAGGCGTTCGCGTCGCCTGTCACCTGGGGCGTGCTGCTCGGGTATGTCGTCGGCAAGCCGCTCGCCGTGATCGGCACCTCGGCCGGGCTCACCTGGCTCTCCCACGGGCGTATCCGTCCGGCCGTGGGCTGGGCGGGTGTGCTCGGCAGCGGCACGATCGCCGGTGTCAGCTTCACGGTGTCACTGCTGGTCGCCAGCCTGGCCTTCACCGGCGACCAACTGGCCGAGGCCAAAGTCGGGGTGCTCAGCGCCGCGATCGTATCCTCAGCACTGACGTGGATCGCGTTCCGCGCCACCAACACGTTGCCTCAGGACAAGCGCATCCGGGCGCTCTTCGGCCACATGACGGAGCTGATCGACCTCACCCCGGCGGTCGACGAGAAGCAGGACCACGTCCGCGGCCCAGCCGATGCGTCGGTAACGCTGGTGCAGTACGGCGACTTCCAGTGCCCGTACTGCGGGAAGGCCGAACCAGTCATCCGGCAGCTGCTGGGCGACGCCGACCTGCGCTTCGTGTGGCGTCACCTGCCTCTGTCAGACGTGCATCCGCACGCCCGACTCGCGGCCGAGGCCACCGAAGCAGCCGCCGCTCAGGGCCAATTCTGGCAGATGCATGACCTGTTGCTCGACCACCAGGGCGAACTGGACGTCACCGCTCTGATCAAGTACGCCGACGACCTCGGTCTGGATCAGAAACGGTTCCACGACGATCTGACCAGCCATGCCCACGCCGCCCGCATCGACAGTGACATCGAGTCCGCCGACAACAGCGGAGTGTCCGGCACCCCGACGTTCTTCATCAACGGCCGCCGCCACTACGGCGCCTACGACATCACGGCCTTGACCGCGGCCATTCGTATGGCCCGGGCCCGGGCCCGCGCCCGCCTCGGCCGCGACGCGCCATCGATTCGTAGTTAGACGCGTTCTGTTGACACGACGGCACGTCCGTCGGCCGGCAGATCTTGCCACGCGGACTCTTGCCCGACGCGAAGCTCCTGATTCATCGCGCTCGCGGGCCGGTCAGCAGGGCGGCCGCGCGCAGCGACTCGACAGCTGTCACGAGAGCGGCACCGAGAAGCACTGTGTCTTTGAGCAGGAATTGTCCCAGCTGAGAAAGGCTCAATATCCCCTGCCCTTTCTGCCGGGCCTCAGGCGTCGTGGCCAGGAAACTGAGCGTGGTAACGAACATCCCCATCGCACCGAAGCTACCGACCGCCGAGGCTCTGGGTGCAAAGGGCTTGGCGACAATCAGAGAACCCAGAGTAATCTCCGTGACCCCGATGAGTCGGTTGAGTTTTTCTGCGCCCAGCCTCGCGCGGAGCCGCGAGAACAGCGGACTCGCAGTGACCAGGGGCTCGTCGTTCTCCACCTCGTACGGCTTGAACTTGAGCGCACCGATCCACAAGATGTTCGTCGCCAACGCGCAGCGCAGGACTGAGAAACCCACGGAGGCGAGGCCATCGGCGTACGAGTGTCGTGTGCCCATCGCTCGCTCCTATTCGCTGCGTCGACGCTCGGCCTGCTGGGGATCATTACCCGCTAGGACCAGCAACACGCACCGTGGGCGCGTCTCCGCGCTTACCACATTCCGGCGCTCGTCGCACCATCTGATCACACGCCGCGGGTCCGCGCCCGTCACCCATCTCGGCGACGACCCGGCGCCGACCTGTGAGCGTTCAGCCCGTTCCGGCGAGGTCGGAGGATTTCTTCCGATGTTGGGGGCTGCGCACCAAGTGGACGTCCCCACCACTGGTCTTGTCGTTGTCACCTATAGGAGGTCACCTCTTGGATACCAGGATTCAGAACGTCCGACTGAACGTCACAAACGAACAACTCATGGCTCTGGCAAACGCCGGGGCCGCAGCTTTCGGCCATACCGCGACGCTCCAGGTGGACCAGGCCCTGGCTCAGCTGCTGCGATTACGCGTCGCGCAGATCAACAATTGCAGCTACTGCCTTCTGGTGCACCACGCCGCCGCCCGCGTCGCCGACATCCCGCCGTCCAAGGTCGAAACCCTCACCGCGTGGTGGGAGACGCACCTGTTCACCGAAGAGGAACAAGCCGCCCTGGCCTACGCCGAGGCGTTGACCCGGGCCTCCGACGTCACAGTCAACACGCGGCTTCAGGGGGCACACGACCGGGTGTCTGCGCACTTCACGGAGGACGAGATCCAGGAGATCGTGGCTGTTGTCATCAACATGAACATTTGGACGCGACTCAAGCTCGCCGAGGGTGCCATGCCCACGACGGCGCCTGCCGTGTGAGGTGATACCCGGCGCTGTGATCGGAGCAGGCTCGCAGCCGTGCTGATCGCTTCAGACCCCGGCTGCCAGCCATGGCGCTGCGCACGTCCGGAGGGGCCGGCGGGTGGTTCCGGCCGACCCCTCCGGGCAGGCTCACTTTCCGTACAGCTCGAATTCGTAGAGCGAGAACCCGTACGAGGTGGCCCGCTTGACCCCGTACACCCGCACGTAGCGGGCGGTGACCGGGGCGAAGGTGGCGTTGTCGACGCCGCCGTTGCCGGTGGTGGTGGTGAACACCTGCGTCCAGGAGCTGCCGTCGCCGGAGACCTCGATCCGGTACGAGGTGCCGTAAGCGGCTTCCCAGCGCAGCACGACCCGCCTGACGCTGCGGGCCGCGCCGAGGTCGACCCGGAGCCACTGGTTGTCGTTGTAACTGCTGGCCCACCGGCTGCCGAGGCTGCCGTCGACCGCCTTGCCCGGCGTGTGGCCGGTCAGGAACTGGGTGCTCGACGCAGTGGTCGGGCGGCCCTGCGCCAGGTTGGTGACGTCGTCGCCCCGGCGCGCCGGGAACGAGACGACCTGCTGGTAGGTGGGGCGGTTCTGCCAGGCGATCAGCGGGTGGGTGATGCCGCCGAGCCCGGACTGGGCGATCGAGTCGGCGCACCACTGGTCGCCGGCCCCGCAGGACTTGTCTCCGGGATAGACAGTGGTGGCCGGCACCGCGGCGGCCTGGCCGAGCGCGTCGAGCAGAGCCTGCCGGCACGCGTCGAGGTTGCCGTTGCCGCAGTATGCGCGGCCCAGCCCACCGGCCACCGGGTCGCCGAGGACCGTGCGCAGGTCCCTGTCGACGTAGCCCCACCAGCCGTACTGGAACGACGAGCCCTTGTGGGCCTGCCCCTGCAACGCCCAGTTCGCGGCGCCGTCGCGTCCCCCGTTCTGGCCGCCCGACGGTGCCTCGTTCACCTCGATGGCGTCGACCAGCGCAGCGTAGAGGTCCGGCCCGAGGCCCGGGCGGAACTGCGCCGAGGCCAGCAGCGGCCACCAGGCGTCGAAGATCCGGATCGCGTCGGCGTGCTGGTAGACCTTGGAGCCGGGGGACGTCTCCACCCGGCGGACCCCGGCCTGCTGCCACGCGCGCAGCTTGCCCACCGCGTCGGCCAACGCCGGATCGGTGACCGGCGTGCTGTCCAGCACGCGAAGCAGGTCACCGAGAACCTGCTGGCCGCGCAGGTCGGTCACCGCGGCATCCGCCATGATCTTGACGACGTCGGCGCGGCCGAGCTTGCGCTGGGCGATCGCGGCGCGCACCGGGCCGTCGAGCAACTGAGCCCGGTGTACGGAGCCGAAGCTGAAGTTGCCGTCAGCGGCCCCGAAGTCCCGCGCCTGCTTGTTGTTCCAGCTGACGTAGTAGTCCTGGTTGACCGACTGCGGGTGTGCCGACGCCGGGGTGTAGGTGGCGTCGTTGGTGTCCGGGTTCCAGCCGGCCCACTCATACGCCGGTTCGGCCTTCGTGGGCATGTTCGGGTCGACGGTGCCCGGACGGACCGGGTTCGAGCCGGAGTTGAAGTACGCCGCCTCGGTCGAGTTGACGTAGAACCAGTTGAACGCGTACCCGACGGTGGCCGCGGAGGCGTGGAAGGCCGCCGCGCTGCCCATAGCCGACGGGTCGTTGTATGCCTGGAAGCCGATCGCCGAGTCAGCCTCGTGCCGGTAGGTCGAGCGCAGCTTGGTGAACGCGGTCGGCTGCCCGTTCACCAGGCCCCGGTAGGACACCAGCCCGTACTTGGTGCGCAGCGCGCGAAGCGTGTACGAACCGGCCGGGGTGGAGTCGGCAAGCGTCGGCGACCAGGAGTTGCGCTGCTCCAGCGCCTCCATGGCGAGGCACTGCCCGTGGTAGAGGTAGCGGTTGGTGCGCAACGTCGGGGCGCTGCCGTCGGTGGTGCACAGCGGCACCGCGTACGTGTCGGTGAGGTCCTGGGACGCGGAGGTCGCGCTCCACGCGTAGTCCTGGCCCCGTCCGAGCAGCACGTAGAGGTTGAGCCCGGCGAACGCGGCGCCACGAGCGCTGATGCCCGGCCCCTGCAACTCCTGGAGCATCAGCAACTGCGGCGCGAAGTAGCCGGTCTGGGGCCCGAACACGGCGACCGGGTTGCCGGTGGTGGTGTGCCGTCCGGAGACCACCACCGCGTTGGACATGCCGTGCGCGCGCAGGTTGGACAGGCCGCCGAGCAGCCCCTGCGTGGCGGTGCTGACACCGGTGCGGGCGGCGGCCCCGCCGCTGGCGTCGTACGCCAGGGGCTCGGCGACCACCGAGCCGGCGTCGGGGAGCACCGCGCTTGTCGCGCCGGGCGGCGTCGCCCCGTACGGGAAGCTCTGTCCGTCGTGCAGGGTGAGCACGGTCTCCGGGTCGTTCTGGGAGCGGAACGCCGCCCATACCCGGTCGCCCTCGGTGGCGCCGTACTTGGCGCGGGCGGCCACCCGGACCAGCGCGGACTGGATCTCGCTGCCGCCGCCCCCACCGAAGAGCCCGCCGACGACCCCGGCGGTGGCGATGAGGTCGGTCATTGTGAAGTGCGTCGGCTTGCCGGCGCCCGCGAGGACGTACTCACCGGGGTAGTTGTCATCGGCGATCGACTTGTCGATGTAGGCGTTGATGCCGGCGATGTAGTCGACCACGTCGGTGTAGAGCTGCTGGCCACGGGCACCCTTGAGGCGCAGCGCGTCGACCTGCGCCTGCAGGTCCGTCTCCGAGTAGGGCGAGTTGGCCCAGATGCTCTGCTCCAGCTCACGATTGCCGGGCGCGCCGCCGGCGAACGAGGTGAGCGTCCCGCGACCGGCGTGCCGCAGCAGGTCCATCACCCAGAGCCGGTCCTGCGCCCCGGCGTAGCCGGCGCCGAACATGGTGCCGGCGCGGGTGGTGCCGGTGACGTGCGGGACGCCGGTGGCCTTGTCCCGCACGATGGTGACGTCCGCGCGCGGCGAGACGGTGCTCTCCACCTGCGCGGCGGGGACACCGAACGAGGCGTCGTTGTAGAAGTGGGCGATCTGCTCGTCGGTCAGCCCGGCGTAGTTGTAGACCAGGTTCGCGTACTCGTCGAGCTGGTCGCTGGAGTGCGCCGGGCGGGTGCCGAGCGCCTGGTGCGCCAGGATGGCGACCAGCGTGGCGTTGCCGTTCTGCCCCGGGGGCAGGATGTCGGCGCACTGGCCGAGACAGTAGTCGTTGGCGGCGAACGTGCTGGCGGCCAGCGCCGGCGACGGCGGGGTCACCGTCAGGACGCTCGCGGTCAGGACGGCGGCGGTGAACGCCGCGAGCCGGGTACGGACAGCGGGACGGGGCATGGCGATCCTCCGGGGACGCGGAGTCGGGCCGTTCGGTCACGCCCGGCTTACGGTGCCGACGTCTCGCCCTCCGCGCCCGGGCGTCGTGCCAGGAGGTGAGAGTGACTCGCATCTATCTTCGGGCAATGATCGACGCCGAATCCCCGTCCGGGATACCCGTCGTTCACCAGGCGCCAATGCCGACGTTTCGCCGCATAGCGCTGTCGGCGGCTCGAAATTCGCGGGTCTCACCGGGGTGCATCCACTAGCGTCCGCCGCATGGAGAACAGCACCGTACGCACCGAGCGCCTCGAGCTTCGCCCGGTGCGTGACGATGACGTCGACCGGATCCTGGAGTACCGCAATCTGCCGCAGGTCACGCGCTGGCTACTCCGCACGCAGGTCGACCCCGCATCCTTCCGCGCGACGTGGCGACGCGCGGCCGCGGACCCCGACGACCACAGCATGGCGGCCACGCTCGACGGTGTGGTGATCGGAACCGTCTCGCTCGAGGTCGTCGACGGCATGGGTCAACCCGGCATGCCGCCACGGACCGAGGCCGATCTCGGCTACATCTTCGATCCGGCCTACGGCGGGCATGGCTACGCGACCGAGGCGGTCTCCGCGGTGGTGGCGTACGCGATCGAACGGCTGGGAATCCGGAGAATCACCGCCGGCTGTTTCGCGGACAACCTCGCTTCGGTGCGAATCCTCGAAAAGGTCGGCATGCGTCGTGAGCAGCACGGCCTCGGCGATTCCTGGCACGCCGAACTGGGCTGGGTGGACGGTTACACCTACGCCCTCCTCGCCGAGACATGGCATCGGGAGGCAGCACCGCAGGAGCAATCGAATGCTCTCGGGCGGCCATGAAGCACTGGTGAGCGCAGCAGCAGGCTTCTCGATGACGGCAGCATCTCGTCGTCGGACAGCGGACCGGGAACGCGGTCAGTGACGCCCCGTCGCCTCAGGAGGACCGCTGCGCGCTGTCGCCGTTGCGGAGGCGGTCCAGCTCGGCGAGGTACATCGCCTGCATGCGGTCATAGTGCCGGACCAACAGCTCGACCTCCTCGACGCTGTAGCCCTCGATGAGCCGCTCCGCCCGCTCGGCGAACCGCTCGTACGGCCGCTCCAACTCGGCGCTCCGTTCCGGCCGCAGGGTGACGATCACCCGCCGCCGGTCCGCCGGATCGCGATCGGCCGTCACGTAGCCCGCCTGCTGGAGCCGGCGGAGCATGCTGGTCACCGCCCCGGTGGTGAGGTTGGTCCGCTCGGCGACCTGCCCCGCGGTAGCGGATCCGACGTCCGCCAGGTAGTCCAGGCACTCCAGGTCGCTCACGGTGAGGCCCAACCGCTCCGCGATGGCGTACCGGAAAACCATGGACAGCCGGGCCGTCTCCCGCCCGGCGCGCATCAGGTCGGCGGTCGCGGACGCGCGGGCCGGCTCGTGGAGCATGCCCGCAATCATGCCTCCGGTACGGTGACCCGGTGCAGTCGAGGTAACACGCGGGTCAGCACCCAGTGTGGTGCTGCCGCTCCCCCGGTGAGTCGGCGCATCAGCCCGGCGGCGGTGTCGACGGCGCGGAAGGCGTAGGGAACCATCTCGTCCTGGTAGCCGGCGATCGCCTCCTCCACCGGCGCGCCGCTGGCCCGGGCCTCGACCAGCCTGTGGCCGAGCACTGCGGCGTCGCGCAGGGCGGTGTTGCCGCCGTGGGCGCCGAACGGCGGCATGACGTGTACGGCGTCGCCCATCATCGTGGCCCGGGGCACCGCCCACCGGCGCGGGCGCCGGCCGGTGGCGAAGAGGTTGAGCACCGTGGCGTCCAACTCGGCCGTGCCGACCAGCCGCCGGATGACCGGGTGGAAGTCCATGCTCATCCCGGAGGCCAGTCTCCACAGCGCCAGCAGGTCGCCCCGGATGCCCATGGGCACCTCCTCCTGCCGGAGCAGCAGTCCCCACATGACGTAGTCGTCGCCCGTGGGCGCATAGCTGCCCGGGGCCAGGCGCGTGAACGCCTCCCGCGGGCTCTCGCCGAACCGCATGGAGGTGAAGAAGAAGGCGCGGCCCGGCCGGTCGGCGATGGCCAGGACCCCGCTGGTACGCAGCGCGTCCGGGATGACACTCTCGCCGTTCCGCAGGAGGGGCGACCGACCGTAGATGCCCGCCATCGGGGTGTTCGCCGGGTCGGCGTCCGGCATGAGCTGCGCGCGCAGCGCCGAGCCGACGCCGTCCGCGCCCACGACGACGCTTGCCGCCGCGGCCCCGCCGTCGGAGAACAGCAGCCGCGGCCGTGCCGGGTCGGCGCTGTCCACCGCGACGGCGTCCTTGCCGTAGTGGATGCGCCCGTCCAGCCCGGACTGCAGGATCGACCGCAGGGTCAGCCGGTCGACCTGGCGGGTCGCGTGCGGCTCGTCCTTGAAGGTGATGGTGAAGGCGTCCCGCAGCCGGCTGTCGGTGAAGCGCAGGTGCCCTCCGGGCTCGTCGCCGGTGGTCAGCGCCAGGTTGTACAGCGAGCGGGGCAGGCTCTCGCGCAGCGCCTCCAGCCCGTACCGGTCGAGAATGATCCGGTAGCCCTGCCGCCGGACGAAGGGGCCCGAATCCCGCTCGTAGACGTGCACGTCGATGCCGGCGCGCGTCAGGTACTGGGCGAGGCAGAGGCCGGAGAGGCCAGCGCCGGCGATCGCCACTGAGAAGTCGGTCGATATGCCCATGCGGTTATCTTAATGACTAAGATAATTTAGGCAAGGGTGTCTCGTCTCGCGAGTTCTCGGCGTGAGCTGATGCCGAGCTTGCGGAAGATCTTGCGCAGGTGATAGTCCACAGTGCTCGGGCTGATGAACAGTTGTGCCGCCACCTCGCGGTTGGACGCGCCGTTCGAGACCCGCTGCGCGATGTCCCGCTCCTGGCTGGTCAGGCAGCAGCTGCGGGCGAAGTGGTTGGTCGTGTCGTGGCAGGCCAGCCTGCTGCGTAGTTCGCGGCGAGACGCGACGCCCAGCCTGTGGAACACTCCGCGTAGGTGATGTTTGACGGTATGGGTGCTGATGACCAGGTGCGTCGCGACCTCGATGTTCGTGGAGCCCGCCGCCACCAGCAGGGCGATCTGTTCCTGTCGTGGGGTCAGCGCCGCACGGGGAAGGACTCGGGCAGGCTCGGCTACGACGCAGTGCATGGTGCTCCTCGGGCGAGGGATCGGGGTCTCGACGACCATCCGATCGCGCCGTTGTGCACGACGAGTGCAGACTCAGTGCTCGCCCTACCCGCTCACGAAGCGCCCCTCATCAAGCTCAGCCGGGCCCGGACATACGCGACCATGGTCCGGTATGCCTCGGCCTCCTCGATGCCGGAGAACTCGATGAGTTCCCGGAAGCCGTTGTCGGCGATCAGGTTCTCGAACTGCTGGCACCCCCGTTCCGCGCGCACCAGGTCGCCCAGATCGAATGCGGCCCGCGCGAGGATCGCCGCGACGGCACACCGGGGACCGTTCGACTCACAGACACCCACCGTCAACCCCCACTCCGACACCTTCGCCGCTCGTTCGAGCCGGCCGAGTTTCCAGGAGGACTCCGCGATGAGCTGGGCGTAGTAGATCTTCAGGTGATCGAGGTGCTGCGCCACTGCGATAGCCAGCCCTTCGTCCGCGACCCGCGTGCCAGCCTCGAACTGGTCGGATCCCAGGAGCGCTCTCGCGAGTGTCAGCAGCGAAACGGCGAGCAGTTCCTGGTGCCCCGTCTGCCGGGCAAGACCCACCGAGCGTTCACCGTAGGCGTTGGCGGCGTCGTGGTCGCCACGCGACAACGAGAGTACGGCGAGGTTCCGCAGGACCTCGGCTTGTCCGGCGAGTTCTCCGGCGCCGTCGAAGATGGACAGGGCTCGACGGAGATATTCGTCGGCCTGTGGCAGCGGGGCGAAGACCTCACCGACGGTACGAAGAAGTTCCGCCTCCATCAGCGGCTCGCCGAGCACGCTGACCAGGTCGAGGATCGCGAGTACGGTCTCTGTCCGGCCCGCGGGTACGGAGTTGCTGCCCGGTGCTGAGGCGGCGAGGACCATGGCCGCCGCGTCGCGCCCCAGGCCGTGTGCGAGGGCCAGATCGATCGTCGCCCACAACGCGGACCGTTCCCGCGCATACCAGGCGGCAGCCTGTGGCACGCTGTCGAACGATTCAGGCGTCACCTCCGACGGCGGTTCGCGGACGGTGCCGACTGGCTGCCGGTGGTGGCTCGCGTAGGCGGCGCGGGCCGAGTGCAGGTAGTGCATGACGAGACGCCGCTCGTACCCCGGTCGCTCTTGATCCTCGTCGAGGAGCTCGCCCGCGTAGGCCCGCAACAGGTCGTGCAGACCGTAAAGCCCCAACTGCGACTCGTCGAGCAGATTCGCGGTCACCAGTTCCATGAGCAGTGCGCGCGCCTGTGCGCGCCCGACTCCGGCGACACTGGCCGCCGACTCCAGCGAGATCCCTGGGCCCGGATGGACGGCGAGGGCACGAAACACCTGCGCCGTCGACGGATCGAGGGCGCGATAAGACCACGAGAACACCGACCGGACATCGTCGGACGAGTCCGCGCTGGACAACGCGTCGAGTCTGGCGGACGGCGCCGAGACGTCGCTGAGGACCGCGCTCAATGGCAGGGCCGGATTGAGGGCCACGCGGGCCGCCACGATCGCCAGTGCGAGCGGCAGCCCGGCACAGAGCGCGATGACCTTGTCCAACGCGTCCGGGTTCGTGGTGGCGCGACGGGCGCCGAGGCGGTTGATCAGAAGTTGGCGGGACTCGGCCCCGGTCAGCCGATCGACCTGCAGGTAACGCGCGCCCTCCCGGGTGACCAGGCTCGTCATCCGGTTGCGACTCGTCACGATGACCAGACAGCCCTGGGAGGCTGGCAACAGCGGGCGGACCTGCTCGGAGTCGCGCGCATTGTCCAGGAGGATCAGGAGCCGACGACCGAAGAGGCGACTGCGGTAACGCGCTGCCTGCGCGTCGACGTTCTCCTGCGGTGACGAGACCGCCGGCTCGCCCAGGGACGCGAGCAACGTGGCGAGCGCCTCCTCCGATGACATGACGCGTCCGTCCGGATCGAGACCCCTCAGGTTCAGGAACAACTGGCCATCGGGAAACTCGCTGGCGACCTGGTGGGCCCAGTGCACGGCGAGCGCGGTCTTGCCGACGCCACCCATCCCGCCGAGCACGGTGATCACGATGGTCGCATCGCTGAACGCGTCGGACAGTTGGTCGTCAAGCACGGCTGCCACGTCGTTTCGGCGGACGAAGCCCGCGACCTGCGGCGGCAGCTGTGCGGGCCGGGGAGCCTCCGGCGGGCGCAGTTCCTCCTGCAGGGTCCAGCCACTGGCGAGCAGTTCCCGATACGCCTCCCGCAGTTCCTGCCCCGGGTCCACCCCCAGTTCCTCGGCGAGACGTTGACGGGTCCGCTCGAAGACCCGCACCCCTTCCGCCCGATGACCGGTGGCCACGTACGCGCGCATCAGGCACGCCTGTAGCGCCTCGTCCAGCGGCGCCGCGGCGGCAACGCTCAGCAGTGGGGTCAGCGCCGTGCCGGCCATGCCGTGGGCGATCGCGGCTTCGCCGGCCGCGAGCGCCACCGCGACGCGCTCCCGTTCGATGGCGACGAACTCCGGCGAACTCAACGCACTGGTTGGCAGGTCGGTGAACGCGGGGCTGCGGCCAAGCTCCAGTGCGGTCAGGTACGCCCGCACACCAGCCACGGCGTCCCCGCCGGCGAGCGCCTCACGGGCCCGCCGGACCAACTCGCGATACATGGCCAGATCGGAGGCCTCGGTCGCAAGGATCAAGCGGTAGCCCGTACCGGCCGGTAGGAGGTATCGACCGGTCTCGCGGACGTCCAGGTCCGGTTCGAGAATCCGCCGGAGGTTCCCGACGTGCCGGTGGATCTGGTTGGCGGCGCTGGCCGGCGGTTGTTCGTCCCACAGGCTGTCGATGACGTTCTCGAGGCTGACCGCGTCACCCCCGGCGGCGAGGAGCTTCGCCAGGATGATCCGCTGGCGTACCGGGCCAAGATCGACGTCCGAGCCGTCCCGTCGGCAACCAAGACCGCCGAATACCTTGAACTCGCAGTGGGACTGCGGCCCGTCCGGGAGCCTGCGGTCGGGCGTCGTCACGATTGACATCCTAGAGATGGAAGGGCAGCGGCTTCGCTTTTCGGCCCAGCCTGCGGCCTGCCCCGGGGTCCCCGCATCCCCCATCTCTCGTTGTCCGTCGAGTCGGTCGCCACACACGGGGACTACGTGATTCGGGTGATTCGAGAAGCGGTGCCAGATCAGTACCTTCGGCAAGGTTCCCAGCGCGGAACGCAAGCCCAAGGAGTGCGCATGCCCCGTGTCACAGTTGGCTCAGAGGGAGCCAACCCCATCGAGATCTATTACGAGGATCACGGCGCCGGTACGCCAGTGGTACTCAGTCACGGCTACCCGTTGAGCGGGCAGGCCTGGGAGAAGCAGGTCTCCGCACTACTCGCTGCCGGTTACCGGGTCATCACGTATGACCGGCGGGGTTGGGGCAATTCCAGCCAGCCCGCCGGTGGATACGACTACGACACGTTCGCCAGCGACGTGGACGTGCTGCTCACGGAACTGGACGTACGCGACGCCATCCTCGTGGGTCACTCGATGGGAACCGGCGACGTTGCCCGTTACCTGGGCAGCTACGGCACCGGGCGGGTCGCGAAGGCCGTCCTGATGTCGCCGATCCCGCCGTTCCTCCTGCGTACGGAGGACAATCCCGAAGGCGCACCGCAGTCGTTGTTCGATGGGTTCATCCAGGCGGCGCGGGCGGACCGGAACGGGTGGCTCAAGCAGTTCCTGGAGAACTTCTACAACCTCGACGTCTACGGCGGCTCGCTGGTTAGCGACGAGGCGTTCCAGGCCAGTTTGGCCGTAGCCGTGGCCGGATCTCCCCTCGCCGCGGTGGCCTGTATCCCGACCTGGCTCACCGACTTCCGTGAAGACCTGTCCAAGATTGACGTGCCGGTACTCGTGATTCAGGGCGACCAGGACCGGGTCCTACCCATCGGGGTGACCGGCCAGCGGGTGTCCGCCTTCATCGGGGATACGCGATTGCTCGTCATCGAGGGCGGGCCGCACGCCATTGCCTGGACCCACAGCGATCAGGTCAACGCCGCCCTGCTCGACTTTTTTCAGAAGTGAAAGGAAACACCGTGAAATTGCTCTTCCGGCGGCGCCTCTTTTCCGTAGGCGTGGCCATCGGCGCCCTGACCCTGGTTGGTGCCGGTATCGGCACCGCGCAGGCCTCGACGGCCCAGCATTCGCGCCCCGCATCGGTCAAGCCGACAGTCGTGCTCGTGCACGGCGCATGGGCTGACGGGTCCAGCTGGGACAAGGTGGCGGCCAAGCTCCAGCACGACGGCTACCGGGTGGTCACGCCGCCGAACCTGCTGTCGGGCGTGGACAACGACGCCGCGAATCTCCGCGCGTACCTGGACACCATCACCGGACCGGTCGTCCTCGTCGGTCACTCGTACGGCGGCATGGTCATCACGAACGCCGCCCTGGGTGACAAGCAGGTCAAGGCCCTGGTGTACGTCGACGCGTACATCCCGGACCAGCACGACACCGTCTACTCGCTGACCTCGGCCGTGCCGGGCTCGGTCTTCGCCGCCGAAGCGTCCACCGTCTTCGACCAGGTCGCGATCCCCGGTGGCGACCCGCACTACCCCAACCTCTACGTCAAGCCGTCGGTCTTCGGCAAGGCGTTCGCCGACAAGAGCATCCCCGCCAAGGACGTCGCGGTACTCGCCGCCCGGCAACGCCCCCTGGCCTACAACGCCCTGGTCGAGGAGGCCGGCGCGCCGGCCTGGACCACCATCCCCTCGTGGTCCGTGATCGGCAAGCAGGACGCCGTCATCCCCGCCGCTCAGCAGATCGCCATGTCCAAGAGGGCCAAGGCGCACACCATCGAGATCAATGCCCCCCACCTGTCCATGGTCACGGATGCGGGTGCGGTCACCAACCAGATCGAGGCCGCCGCCAAGGCGACCAACTGACACGACAACCGGCCGTGGCATCGCTTTCCGCGATGCCACGGCCTTTTGGCGAACCCGTCACCACGCGGGACTCGGCCACGGTTGCTGCTGATGTCCCGAGGTCCCGTCAGTCGGTCGTCCGGGCCGCTTCCAGGATGACCTCGGTAACCTCACCGGGGTGCGAGATCAGGCCCAGGTGACCGGCGTCGATCCGGGTGATGTCGGCTCCCGCCCGCTTCATCATCTCCTCCTGGCGGGCCGGCGGGATGACCCGATCCTCGGTGCCGATCACCGCCCATACCGGGATCGTCTTCCACGCCGGCTCCGTGGCGGGCTCCCCCAGAGCGTTCGTGGCCAGGGCGGTCTGGGTCACGGCGAGCACCTCCGCCTGCCGCCGGGGCAGACCGTTGGCGAAGCCGGGGATGAACACCTTCGGCAGGACGTACGCGTCGACCGCACCTTCCGGGGCACCCGGGAACGGCACGAGCTTGAAAACGCTCGCGGGGTCGGTCAAGGCCGGCTCCAGCACCGAGCCGGAGCCGGCGGTGAGTTCCTCCACGGTCTCCCCCTTGTCCGGGGCGAAGGCGTCGACGAACACGAGTGCCTTGACGTTGCTGTTGCCGGTCGCGGCGTCGCTTACCACGAACCCGCCGTACGAGTGCGCCGCGAGCACGATGGGACCCTCGATGGTGGACAGGAAATCCTTCAGGTAGCCGCTGTCGATCGTCGGCCCCCGGCTGGGTTGCGGCGCAACCTGGACCTCGAAACCGCGTGCCTGGAGTCTGCGGACCTCCCCACTCCAGCTCGAGCCGTCGGCCCAGGCGCCGTGCACCAGGACGATTGTCGGCTTGGTGCGACGCCCCTCGTCCGGGGATGGTCGCGGACCGCCGTCCGCGGACACGCCTGGGGCTGCTGAGCCGAGCACCGTCACCAGCGTTGCGGCGACGAGCGTTGCGGCGATGGTCTTCGGCCGACGTAGCGAGATACCGAGCATGTCTCTTCCCCCTCGTTGGTCAGTGGTCTCCGAACGCGGGCAGATGCGCATGGCGTCTACGCGAACTCGCCGAAGCCGCGACCGGTCGGACGCACCATCGAGCGGCGCGTGCCCCGACAGCGGCCGGGCTCCGGTCCCGCGGCGACGTGCCTGATCGCCCAAATCACACCGTAACGGCGTTCAGCGGAAGCCTCGGACAGAAGAGGAGAATCGCTCAGGTTTCACCTGACTGGAGGACAGACCCCCAAACCTGCTCGCCACTAACCGTCGGCGGCCTCACGCTGGATCTGCGCGAATTGAGCGGCCATCGCGGCGGCCAGGGCCTGCGCGGCGGACAGCGGACGAACCATGACCGTGAACTCGTCGATCAGGCCGCTCTCGTCCAGGTGCAGAAAGTCGCAGCCCTCGATGGCGACGTCGCCCATCCGGGCCTCGAACACCAGCGCGTGATCGCGACCGCCGTCACCGCTCAGCTCACGGACGTACCGGAAGTCCTCGAACACCCGCAGCACGCCCCGCAGGATCGCTGCGGTGATCGCCTTGCCCGGATAGGGCTTGAACGCCACCGGGCTGCGAAACACCACGTTGTCGGCCAGGGCCGCCGCGACGGCGTCCGGATCCCGTGCCTCAACCGCCGCGCGAAAGTCGATCATCACACCAGCGTACGGGTATCGCCACGATGGCCCATTGCTGAACATCGATGAATTTGGGTCTGTCTCTGGTGGGTCGTCATGGGACTGCTCTACCGTCGACACATGGTCTCGCGTCGATCGGTTCTGCGGGCGGTGCCGCTTGCGGCCGCTGCCCTTACCGCCGTCCCAGGTGATCCCGAGCGGTTCGGCTCGCCGTCCACCTCGACGAATACGGAACGCGTACCACCCGACCCGGCCACGATGCAGGCCGCCGCTACCGCCGTTCGCGGCTTCACGGCCGACCTCTACCGCACGCTCGCGTCGACCCGGGCGGGCGGCAACGTGGTGTGCGCGCCGTACTCGGTTGGGCTCGCGCTCGCGATGACCAGGGCGGGTGCCGGCTCGACCACAGCGGACGAGATGGACGCGGTGCTCCACGCGCCGCATCCGCGTCCCCGCGCGCTCGACAGCGGGTTCAACACCGTTGAGCAGATGCTCGCCGGCCGGTACCAGGACGGTGACGGCATCAAGCAGCCTCGGCTGACCACTGCCAACGCGCTGTGGACACGACTCGACCTGGTCCTGCGACCCGGGTTCCGGGACACCCTGGCCGGCTACTACGGCGCTGCGCCGCTACCGGTCGACTTCCGCGGCGCGCCGGAGGCAGCCCGTCAGGAGATCAACACCTGGGTGTCCGATCGGACCAACGCGAAGATCCCGGAGCTGTTGCAGCCCGACGCCGTGGGCCCCGACACCAGCCTGATGCTGACCAACACGATCTACCTCAGAGCGGCCTGGAAGTACTCGTTCAACCTCACGGCCACGGCGGTGGAGCCGTTCACCAGGGATGACGGAGCCGTCGTCGACGTCCCGGTCATGCGCGGGCCGTTCGACAGGATGGGCTACCTGGAGGGGGACGGGTGGCGCGCGGTCGACGTGCCGTACGCGGGCGACGGGCTTGCCATGGCCATCGTCATGCCGACCCGAGACGATCTCGCAGCGGTCGAGGCGAACCTCGACGCGACCTGGCTGGGCGCGTTGCTGACCGGGTTCCAGATCACCGACGTCCAACTGCGCCTGCCCCGGTGGACGTTCCGCCTGCCGGCCGAGCTGGGTGCCGCGCTGGGCAGCCTCGGCATGCCCACGGCATTCACGTCACAGGCCGATTTCACCGGCATGAGCACCGAGCCGGCCCTGTGCATCGACGACGTGGTGCACGAGACGTTCATCGCGGTGGACGAGAAGGGTACCGAGGCCGCCGCCGCGTCGGCCGTCATCGTCCGGCCGCCGTCGATCCCGCAAGGACCGCAGTTCTTCGTCAACCGGCCATTCCTGTACGTCATCCACGACCGGCTCACCGGCGTACCGCTGTTCCTCGGCCGGGTTCACGACCCGCTGGTGGACGGTCCAGCCTGACCGGCCCGGGGTCAGACGACATCGGCGGTATGAGCACTCGGGTCAGGCAGGTGGTGCGCTGATGGCCAGGATGGCGGTGTCGTCGCTCAGCCCGGCGCCGAAGGTGCGGAGCAGCTCGGTGACCGCGGCGACGACAGTGGTGGCGTTGGTCGGCGCGAGGGAGTGGGCGAATCGAGCGAGGGCTGCCGTTCCGTAACGGCCATCGGCAGTCTCGCTGCTGGCGGGACGCGCCTCGGTGAGCCCGTCGCTGTAGAGAAGTAACGTGTCGCCGGGGTTCGCCACGACGGTGGTGTTGGTGTATCGGGAGTTGGGGAAGGCCCCGACGATGCGGCCCTTCGTGGGGTGGTAGTGCACGGAGCCATCGGCGCGCAGCAGCAGTGGTTCGGGGTGCCCGCCGCTGGCGATGATCGCGGTGAACCCGTTGACGGCCGGCGTGGGTGTGAGGATGCCGGACACAACGGTGCAGTAGCGCGCGTCCTGGCGGTACTCCTGCCAGAGCACCGTGTTGAGGTTGTGCAGCGCGGCGGCAGGGTCCGGGTTGTAGACGGTCGCGGCCCGCAACGTGTAGCGGGCCAGGGCGGTGACGGCGGCCGCTTCGACGCCTTTGCCGCTGACATCGCCGAGGAAGAAGCCCCAGCGGCCGTCCTCAAGGGGAAACAGGTCGTAGAAGTCGCCGCCGACCTCGTCGGTGGAGGCTGCCCGGTAGTACGCGGCGCTTTCCAGTCCCGGCGGGGTTTGCAGCACGGCCGGGAGGAGACTGCGCTGCAGTTTGCCGACGAGATGTCGTAGCCGCTCGTCCTCGCGTTCCGCAGCCTTGCGGGCACTGAGGAGCTCTCGTTCGTAGGAGCGGCGCATCGTGGCGTCGAAGATGGCCGTCCGGATGAGCTGCGGTTGACCTTCGCTGCCAGCCTTGACGACGGACGTGACGAGGACCGGCATGCGAACGCCGTCCTTCGTGCGAAGGTCGAGGGCGACACCGCCGATCTCGCCTCGCATGGCCAGCATCGGCGCGAAGTGGGTCTCGTGGTAGATCCGGCCCCCACCGGTGAGCAGGTCGCTCAAGCGGCGCCGGCCGACGAGTTCCTCGCGGCGGTAGCCGAGCCAGGCCAGCAGCGTGCCGTTGATCTTCGCGATGGTGCCGTCCAGGAGGGTGGACAGGTGCCCGCACGGCGCGTTCTCGTACAGGTCTTCGAGGTCGTCTTCCAGCAACGCGGGAAACCCCGCCTCGCTCGGTCGGGCGCTTCCGTCATCGTTGGGACCCGGGCCGTGCGGATCACGCCCCCCGGTGGCGGTCATCGGTAGGCGGCCCTGACAAACGACGTGATCGCCGCGGCCGTCGTTTCCGGAGCGCTCAGCTGCGGGCAGTGCCCGGTCGCATCCAGTGTGACGAGCTGACTTCCGGCGATCTGCGCGTGCACGAACGCGCCGACTTCGGGCGGCGCGATGGCGTCCTGCGCACATTGCAGGACCAGGGTCGGAACGCTCACCGCGGCGAGGTCGGCACGGTTGTCGGACAGGAACGTGGCACGCGCGAACACCTGCGCCATCGCGGGATCCGTCCGGCAGAAGCTCGCGGTCAGCTCCTCGCCCAGCTCCGGCCGCTCCGGATTGCCCATGATCAGGGGTGCCATGCTCGACGACCAGCCGAGGTAGTTGCTGTCGAGTGACTCGAGCAGGTCGTCGATGTCCTCCCGAGTGAAACCGCCCCGGTAGTCCTCGTCGTCGATGTAGCACGGTGACGGCGTGACCAGGACAAGCGCGGAGAAGCGATCCGGTTCGCGGTTCGCCGCAAGGACCCCGATGCTCGAACTGACCGAATGCCCCACGAAGATCGGCTGCTGGAGGTCAAGGTCCCGGCACATGCTCAGCACGTCGTCGGCGTAGCCATCCAGGGAGGCGTACCGGTCAGCGTTCCAGGCCGCCGGATCAGCCTTGCCGGATCCGACGTGGTCAAATAGCACCACCTGGGCCCACTGTCCGATTTCGCTGACCACGTGGCGCCACATGTGCTGATCACAACCGAAGCCGTGCGCGAGCACGACAGTAGGGCCACCCTCACGACCGGTCAGCATCACGTTGTTACGGTCCCGCGCACGCATTCGCCCATCCTCCATCACCCTCACCTCGGGGGCCAAGCGTCAGGTCACCTGGGCGATCGTCGTGTGCACGGACACCGGTATGACCTTTATGTCTCCTCCAATTGGGGATGTTCATACCCGCGGCAGATCCGCGCACGGACCTCCGCGACCGCGTCGGCGAGGGCTTCCACTCCGTCGGTGATGGAGCGTTCGGTGAGGGTGGCGTACCCGAAGATCAGCCCGCCGGGTCCGTCGGGGCTCAGTCGGTACCGGGAGACGCCTTGCACGACCAGTCCGCGCCGGGCGGCGGCAGCCACCACCAGGTCCTCGTCGAGGTCGTGCGGGAGCCAGGTCACGACGTGTTGGCCCGCCGCGACACCGACCGGTTCCAGGTCGGGTAGCCATGCGCGCAGCGCGGCCAGGAGTACGTCGCGGCGGCGGCGGTAGACCGGGCGCATGCGCCGTAGGTGCCTGTCGAATTCGCCGCAGGTGAGGAAGTCGGCGAAGGTCAGTTGGTCGATGACGGGAGAGCCGCGATCGGCCCGTACCTTGGCCGCCGTGATGTCATCGACCAGGTGTGACGGCGCGAGCAGCCACCCGAGGCGCAGCCCTGGCGCCAGCGTCTTGCTCGCTGTGCCGCAGTAGACGACGGTGTCGGGTGCCAGCCCCTGCATGGCGCCGACGGGCGAGCGGTCGTAGCGGTACTCCGCGTCGTAGTCGTCCTCGATCACCACGGCGCCGCGACGCTGCGCCCAGCTGATGACCCCGGCCCGCGCGGTGGCTGACAGGACCCCGCCGGTGGGCCACTGGTGCGACGGCGTCAGCACGACGGCATCCGCGTCGGTCTGTTGGAGCTTCTCGACGAGGATGCCGTCTGGCCCGACCGGGACGCCGATAATGTCCAGGCCGAGTGCGGCCGCGACGAGGCGGGCGTCGTCATCAGCGGAGGGGTCCTCGACGGCCACCCTGCGGGCGCCGCGCGCCGCGAGCACCTGGAGTATCAGGGCGACGCCTTGGCCGTAGCCGCTGCAGATCACGACGTTCTCCGGGCGGGCCGATGTGCCGCGGACCCGGCTGAGGTAGTCGGTCAGGGCGGCGTGCAGTTCGGGTACGCCACGCCCGTCGAGGTAGGCGAAGCGTTCGTTCGGCGTGGTGGTGAGGACGGTTCGCACCGAGCGCAGCCAGGCGGCCCGGGGGAACGACGACACGTCGGTGCGGCCGTACCCGAAGTCGATCCGGGCCGTCGCCCGATCCCCGCCGCGACGCCCCGCCGCGGGCGGAACCGGTTCGACCGCGACCTGGGTGTAGCCGCCCGCCCGACTGGTGAGGTAGCCCTCGGCGGCGAGTTGCTGGTAGGCCTCGACCACGACGCCGCGTGAGACTCCCAGGTCGGCGGCGATGGTGCGGGTGGGCGGCAGGGAGGTCCCGAGACGCAACCGGCCGGCCCGGATGCTGCCCCGGATCGAGGCGGCTATCTGCCGGTGCAGCGCTTCGCCCGCGAAGCGGTCGACCTGGATGAGCAGGTCCTCCGCAGTGCTCGAATTGGTCCTGGTTCGGCCCATGGAATCGGACCTTACCGGGTGTACCAATTTCCGTCAGGCTCAGACCTATGACGACAACGACCAGTCCCCGCTTCGACGGCCGCGTCCTCACGCCGGGTAATCCTGGTTACGACGCGGCCCGCACCGTCTGGAACGCCATGATCGACCGGCGCCCGCGGATTATCGTGCAGGCCGCGAGCGTCACCGACGTGGTGGCCGCTGTGCGCCTGGCCCGCGAACTCGACCTGGAGATCGGGGTGCGCTGCGGCGGGCACAACGTGTCCGGCCTCGCCGTCCCCGCGAACGGTCTGATGATCGACCTGACCCCGTTGAACGGGGTACGGGTCGACCCGATCCGGCGACGCGCCCGGGTCCAGGGCGGCGCGCTGCTCGGCGCACTCGACCGGGCGTCGCAGCCATACGGCCTCGCCACGACCGCGGGTAACGTCTCGCACACCGGGGTCGGCGGCCTGACCCTCGGCGGTGGCATGGGCTGGCTCGCCCGCCAACACGGGTTGGCCTGCGACAACGTCGTCTCCTACACGATGGTCACCGCAGACGGGGAAGTGGTGACCGCGAGCCGAACCGAGAACCCCGACCTCTACTGGGGTCTGCGCGGCGGGGGCGGCAACTTCGGCATCGTCACCGACTTCGACTTCCACCTGCACCACACCGGAACGCAGACCCTGGTCGCCGAGTTCGACTTCCCCGCCGAGGACGCCGTACCGGTTCTCGAAGGCTGGCGGGACCTCAACGCCGTCGCGCCGCGGCAGGCGACCTTCACCGCCGACGTCAACAGCACGGCCGGGGGCCCAGTCGCCACCGTCGGCTTCGTCTGGGTCGGCGACCCGGCACAGGGTCGCCGGTTGCTGCCGACGATGCGCGCGCTCGGGCGCCCGGTCGCCGAGCGGGTCACCACCCCGTCGTACCTGGAACTGCAGCAACGCGACGACACCGTCGGCGGCCACGCCTACCGCCGGTACTCCAGCGCGCACTACCTGCGGCAGTTCCCCACCGCCGCGATCGAGGCGTTCCTGCTGCGCGGCGCGTCGGACCTGCGGGCCGACACCCAACTGCCCAGCGTCGGCCTGCAGGCGCACGGCGGCGCCATCGCCGACGTCGCGGACGCCGACGCGGCGTTCAGCCACCGCGCCACCATGTTCGAGTTCGGCGCCGGCTCCCGCTGGACCGACCCGTCCGAAGACGACAGTCGGATGGCAGCGGCTCGCAGTGCCGGAGCCGCACTCGACCCGTACGCCGACGGCGTCTACGTCAATTCGCTCGCCGCCGACGAGGGGCAACGCGGGATACGCCGCGCGTATCCGGCCGCCAAGCTCGCCAGGCTCACCGCACTCAAGACGGTCTGGGACCCGCACAACGTGTTCCACCTCAACCACAACATCCGGCCCGACAGCCAGTAGCGCAGCCGCCTACTCCCGCCCAGCCTGGGTTAGGGCTGTTCACGACGCACGGCCGAGGGGTCAGTCGTCGTCGACCTTCTTCTTCTTGTCACGGTTCAAGGCCAGGTCGAGCGCGAGGACGCTGCCGATGATGAGCAGCGGGTCGACGCCGGCGCTGACCTGCACGGCGTAGGTGTCCCGGATCGTCAGCCACCGCTTGGAGACCGCGGCCACCTCGGTGCCGTCGCGTTCGATCACGTACTCGTGGTCGAGCAGGTCACCCTTCATCTCCAGGTCGTCGGGCCCCGGCACGTCGATGGTGAACTTGTCGCGGAACGGCGTGAGCAGTTTCTTGCGAACCTCCGCGGCCTTCTCGCCGCCGATCCGGATCTCGTACGTGGGACGCAGCGCCACCAGGTGCCGGTGCAGCGTGGCGACCTCCTGGCCGGCGGCGTCCTCGATCACGACCTTGTTGCGGACGCTGAGCACCTTGCCGTCGACGTGGAAGACCTTGGTGCCGTGCTCGTCGAGCACGTCGAAGTCGTCGCCGATCGAGAAGAACCGCTCCCTGATGACAAACATGATTCGATTCTCCCCCACCAGGCGGGGAAGTGCCGGCCGTGCCCTCACGCCGCCGTCGTCGGTCCGCTCCACAAGTGACCGTGGTCGTGGCCCATCAAGGCCCAGGACCGGACAGTTCAGTGTACTGTTTATTCACTGGGCGATGTACTGTCGGGTGATGGAGACTCTGACGCACGGACAGGTCCTGGCCCGCTTCGGTCACGCCCTGTCCGACCCGCTCCGCGCCCGGCTCCTGCTCGCTCTGCGCGAGGGGCCCGGCTACCCGGCGGACCTCGCCGACCTGCTGGGCACGAGCCGGCAGAACCTGTCCAACCACCTGGCGTGCCTGCGGGGCTGCGGCCTCGTCGTCGCGGTGCCGGAGGGTCGCCGTAGCCGCTACGCACTGGCTGACGCCCGCCTCGCGCACGCCCTCGGAGACCTCCTCGGTCTGGTCCTGGCCGTCGATCCGGCCGCCTGCTCCGCCGCCCAGTCCGAGGGGTGCTGCTGATGAACGCGCCACTTCCGTCGATGTCGGTCGGCCCGTCACCGGCCCGCCGGTTGATCCTGATCCGGCGGGTGCGCCTGTTCGTCGCCGCGACGATCACCTACAACCTGATCGAGGCGGTCATCGCCATCAGCGCCGGGAGGATGGCCTCCTCGACAGCGCTGATCGGGTTCGGGCTCGACTCCGTCATCGAGGTGGCCTCGGCCGCCGCCGTCGCCTGGCAGTTCTCCGGTCCCGACCACGAACGCCGGGAGCGCGCCGCGCTGCGGGTCATCGCGCTGTCGTTCTTCGCCCTCGCCGCGTACGTGTCCGTCGAGTCGGTGCGCGCGCTCGTCGGCGCGGACCGCGCGGAGCATTCCACGATCGGTCTGGTCCTGGCCGCGGTGTCCCTGGCGGTGATGCCGGTCCTGTCGGCCGGGCAACGCCGCGCGGGACGCGAACTCGGATCCTCGTCGGCCGTCGCGGACTCCAAGCAGACCCTGCTGTGCACGTACCTCTCGGCGGTGCTGTTGGTCGGGCTCGCGGTCAACTCGCTCTTCGGTTGGTGGTGGGCCGACCCCGCCGCCGCGTTGATCATCGCCGCAGTCGCGGTCAAGGAAGGCCGCGAAGCCTGGCGCGGCGACAGCTGCTGCGCCTCGGCTGCGGCCCTGCGATACCCCGCCGCAGGCGGCGACACCAGCGAATGCGCCGACGGCTGCTGCACCACCGCGCGTGGGCCTGCATCCGGTTCCCAGGTACAGGCTTACCGTCATGGATATGAGCAGCGATGACCAGGCATGGGTGCCCGAGTCGTGCACCCTGCCGAACGTCCAACGGCCGCTGCGGCTGGCCGAGTTCGACGACCTCTTCACCACCGCCCTGCGAGGGCAGCATCGACTGTCCCCCACCCACCTGCTGTGGCGTCTCGACTCCACCGCCGAGACGACCGCCCGGGACCTGACCGACCGGGAAAGCTCCTGCTGCTCGTTCTTCTCGTTCACCATCACCGGCGACACCGATGCGCTGCGCCTCGACGTGCAGGTGCCGGCCACGCACGTCGACGTCCTCGACGCGCTCGCGCAGCGGGCCACCGCCAGGATGACGTCATGAACGGGCTGCGTAGCAGCCAGCTCGCCGTTGCGGCCGGGGTGAACCCGCAGACGCTGCGCTACTACGAGCCGGATTCAGGCAGGGTCGCGTCGGTGCTGGCGCGTTCGAGCCAGTACGCCGATGAGCATGAGCAGGGCGACGGCCTGGGCGAGCACCACGGCGACGATCAGGCTTGGCACCGAGCGGTCGTAGAGCAGCCCCGCCGCGGCACCGCCGGCCAGGGCTCCGGTGCCCTGCACGGCGGCGAAGATGCCGTACGCGGTGGCCCGCCGCTCCCGTGGCACGAGATCGGCGACCATGGCCTTGACGGTGGAGTCCTGCAGCCCGACGGCAGCGCCCCAGACCACGACCCCGAACACCGCCGCCGGCAGATCACCACCGAACGCCAGCGGCGGCACGACGGCAATCATGGCGGGTAGCGCCAGCAAGACCCACGCCCCGGCCCTGTCGTAGAGCACCCCGGTCACCAGTGCGGCGAGCGCACCAGCGGCCATCGCCGTCGCGTACATCAGCGGCACCGCCGCCGTCGCGACCACGCCCGCGCGCACCAGATGGAAACCGATCAGCCCAAAGGTCACCAGGCCCGCTGTGCACACCGCCATCGCCGCCGCGAACCAGTGGAATCTGCGCGGCAGCGGTTCCCGACCGGTCTTCGCCGCAGCCTCTGACCGTGTGCTGGTGTCCCGCTCTGCCGGAGAGCTACGGGCCCGTGCCCGAAGCGTGGTCAGCAGGAGCATCGCCACCACGGCCGGCACGGTCAGCGCCGCCAGCCCCGGCCACAGCGCGCCGGCGGTGACCGCGACGACCGCGGCGACCAGCAGCGGACCAGCGAACGCGCCGATCTGGTCGAGGGCTTTGTGTACGCCCAGCCCGCGGCCCATCCCGACCCGACTCGCGGCATCGGCGAGCAGTGCCGACTTGGCCGGGCTGCGGATGGCTTTACCGAGCCGCTCGGCGAGGATCAGCACCGCGGCCACTGCCAGGCCGGCGCCGCCCAGAATCGGAGTCACCGCAAGCAGCGGTACGCAGACCGCAGTCAGCCCGTAGCCCACGATCGTCAGGGTCCAGTACCAGCGGGTCCGGTCCGCCATCGGCCCGGACACCAGACGCAGCAGTAACGCCGCGGCCTCCCCGGCACCCGTGATCAGGCCGACGAGGACGGCCGATGCGCCCAACGAGGCCAGGAGCGGCCCGTAGATCGAGCGGGCGCCCTCGTACACCATGTCCGCGGCCAGGCTCACCACACCGAACCCGACGACCACCCGCCATGCCTGACGATTGCCCACCGCCACCTGGGTCCGACCGGTGGTGGGGGCCACGTGCCCCGCGTCCGCAGCATCGTCGACACGATTCGCTCCAGCAGACATGCCGGAAATTATCCGCACCACCCTCTTCAGGCGGGGCACCGGCTCGGAAGCCAGCACGCCGACCGGAAACCGCGGTCGCGGTGGGCGGGGCTGTTCGCCTCGCCCACCGCGTGTCGCGGTCGGTCAGTGCGCTGGTGTGGCCTCGGACTCCGTATGGCCGGCAGTGGTCGGCTCCGACCGGTCGGATCGGGTGGCGTCGCCGTGCCCCGGCCACCAGGCGGTGTGACCGAGGATCGCGGTGACCCCCGGGACGAGGAACAGGGACATGATGAACGCGGACAGCACGATTCCCACCGAGACCGCGAAGCCCATCTCGGTCAGGAACGACACCCCGGCGAACAGCATCGAGGTGAACGTACCGGCGAGGATCAGACCGGCGGCGGCCACCGACGGTCCAGCGTGTTGGATCGCCAACGAGGCGGCGGTGCGCGGATCGTTGCCGGCTCGTGCCTCTTCGCGGAGCCGGGCGATCATGAGGATGTTGTAGTCGGTGCCGATCGCGACCACGAACAGGTACAGGATGATCGGCAGAGAGAATGACAGGCCCGACCGGCCGCCGATGCCCTGGAAGGCGAGGACGGTCGCGCCGAGCGTCGCCATGAAGCCGAGGCCGACCGCGATCATGAGGTACACCGGGGCGACGAGACTGCGCAGGAGCAGCCCCAGGATCACGGCGATCAGCACCCCGGCCACCGGGAAGATCACCCACAGGTCGCGGTTGTTCGCGTCGCGGATGTCGGCGAAGACCGAGCTGACGCCGCCGACCAGCGCGGTCGTTCCTGCCGGGGCCTGGTCGTGGGCTACCTGCCGAAGGTCGTCACCGGCCAGGTCGAGGGCCGCCGTCGAGTACGGGCTGGTGTTCAGCAGCAGGCTGATCTGGGCGACCGTGCCGTCCGAGCTGATGGCGGCAGGACTGCCGTCAGCGGCGGGCATCAGACTGCCGACCCCGGGCACCTGGGCCAATGACTGCGCGTACCCGGTGAGTGTCGCCGGGTCGAGACGCTGGCCGTTGTCGGCGCGGACGAAGACGGTGGTCGGATTGAGGGCTCCAGCGGGGAACCCGGTCTTCAGGTCATCCAGGGCGCGCGCCGACTCGGTGTTGGCGGGCAGCTGCGCGACCTGGTCGTAGTCGACCTTCAGGCCGAACACACCCAGCGCCAACGCGACCATGACGCCGCCCGAGGCGAGGGCGACCACGGCCGGCCGACGCCCGGTGAACCGGCCCAGGCGTTGAAAGACGCTGCCCCGAGGGGTGCGCTGCCACGACTTCGACGGCCAGAACACCTTGGGGCCGATGAGCGAAACGATGGCCGGCACCAGCGTGACCGCGGCGATCGCCATGACGACCACCCCGATGGCAAGGCCCGGGCCGAGACTCCGGAAGCCGCCGAACACCGCGAGCAGGAGTGCGCCGAACGCGATCACGATCGCCGCGGCAGCCGACGCGATGACCTCACCGACCCGGCTGACCGCGGTGGCGAGCGCGTTCTTCGGGTCGTCACCAGCGCGTAGCCGCTCCCGGTAGCGGAACAGCAGGAAGACGATGTAGTCGGTGCCGACGCCGTAGAGCACCACGGTGAGGATGGTCAGCAGTGACTGGTCCACCTGCATGCCGAAGGCCTTGACGAACAGGGTGATGACCGCACTCGACACCGCGGAGACCACGCCGACGACGACGACCGGCAGGAAGGCCGCGACCGGGCTGCGGTAGATGATGAGCAGGAGGCCGACGACCAGGGCCAGGGTCACGATGCTGACGACCAGCAGAGCGGTGTCGAAGGCGTCCTGGTTGTCGACGAGCAGGGCGACATCTCCGGTCACCGCGTACGACAGGCCCGAACCTTCCAGTGTGGATTTTGCCTTGTCGCGGATCGACACGACTGCGTCGCCGAGCACCGGGTCGGCGGGTGGGCCGGTGAGCGAGACGTTGACGAGCTGCACCAGTTTGTTCGGTGAGACGGCCTGCGGCCCGGTGACCGCGGCGCCGACCCGGTCGATGCCGGCACCCTGGAGAGTCTGGGCGAGTTGCCCGACCCGCTCGGTGTCGGCAGCGCCGAGCGGGTTCCCATCGGCGCGCTTGACGACGATGGTGGCGCTCGCCCCGTCGCCCTGGCCGAACGCGCGTTCCGCGACCTCCTGTGCCTGCACAGACTCGTAGCGGGACGGCAGGAAGCTGGCCTGATCGGTGCTGACCTGATCAGCGAGGGACGGCGCGAAGAAGGAGCCGACGAGCAGCACGAGCCATACCGCGATCACTTTCCATGGATTGAGGACGATGGCGCGTCCGAATCTGGCGAACATGCGGGAGAACTCCTGTCATCGATGATGAGCTGCCGCGACGGTCACCCGTGACGGGCCGCCTACCAACCTCTTATGGTGCCACTCTGGCACCATCTGGCTCAGGATGCAACCACCATGGCTCAGGGTGGCACCACCTCGGCACCCGCGATCACACCAGCAGCCGGTGCCCTCACCACAGCAGCGGTCAGCGGCGGAATGAGCCGAGAGCAATCCGGCACACCCGCGACCCGCGTCAATCTCCGCCTCACTGCTGGGCTCCACTTCGCACATTCTCCACACGAACATCTGCTCACGACGGCGAACTGCTTTCTCCGCCCATGAACTACCGCCGTCGGGCACCCGATTGCCGATTGGCCAGTCGTCACTATCGCCAGGCTCGCCCGACCGGCCGTAACGCGCCACCTCTCGCCCGCTCGGTCATCGCTGTGATCTGCGGTACGAGCAGCGGGGCCAGCCGGCCACCGAGACCGCTGCCGTAGCCGCCTTTCGCGCGATGATCAGATCGCCCGCCGTGGCCGTCCACCCGATGCCCGTCAATGTCTCCGGCTGTCCACAATCGAGGCGCCCACCGGAACGACCCGGTCTCACCGCCCGGGCCCCTGCGAATGGGGCGAGCAGCTCCATGGCCCGGGTCCTGGTCGACCACCCGGTACACGTAAGCGCCATCCACCGAATCCGCTGCACCTTTCGGGGTGGTCTCTTAGGCTGCCTGGGCGGGGCGCCCGTTCGACGAGGGCGTCGTAGGTGGCGCTGTACCGGCTGGCCGGCGTGCTTCTCTCGGCGGCCTGGCTCTACCAGTACGTCAGTTGGCACAGGAGCTGCCGCAACGGTGCGTGACGCCCCCGGTTTTCGCCGTTCGGCGGCCGAGCCCGGCTACCGGTGAGGAGCACCGATGACCCAGAGCGAACAGCAACGCCCGGAGATCGTCGTGGGACTGGTGGCAACCCCACCGGACCAACCGGCCCGGGTGGCCGAGAGGCTCACTGCGGAGCTGGCCAGCGGGCTCACCGAGCGGGTGAGCGCGGATGTGCGGTGGATCGTCCGGGAAGGCTGGGGGGAGGTGGCGCCGCGCCGCGACGGGGGCGCCGAGGCCCTGCTCGACGATCTTGCCCAACGGCGCGCCGACGACCAGTGGGACGTCGCCATCTGCCTGACCGACCTGCCACTGCACGCCGAGCGGATGCCCCTGGTCGCGCAGACCTCCGCCCGGCGCCGAGTCGCGGTGGTGTCTCTGCCCGCGCTGGGACTGCACCAGCTGCGGGCAGCCAGCGCGGCTGTTCCGGATCTGGTGAGCGGGCTGCTGAGCGACGTCTCCGACCAGCGTGTGTCGTCAGCCGGCGAGGCACCGGCCGAGATGGCACGTCGGCTTCCCGCCGTCCACCGGGTGCTCAGCGAGGCCGACGCCGGCGAGCAGCGCTACGTCGCCTCGGGGCTGATCGGCCGGGCGCGGCTGTTGACCGGCATGGTCCGCGCCAACCGCCCCGGGCGCGCCCTGCTGGGCCTGTCCAAGCTGTTGGTCGGCGCGTTCGGCACGGCCGCCTTCGCGCTCACCACCGACACCATCTGGCAGATGGGCGATGCGCTCGGCGGCCTCCGGCTCAGCGTGATCATGCTGCTCGGGCTGGCCGCATTGGTGGCCTGGCTGATCGTCGCGCACGACCTGTGGGAGAAACCAGACCGTGACACGCCGGCTGAACTGGCTCGGCTGTTCAACCTGGGTACGATCCTCACCCTCACTCTGGCCACGGCGGTGTCCTACGTGGTGTTGTTCGTGGGAACGGTGCTCGTCGGGGCACTGCTGATCGACACATCCGTGCTGGAACAGATCTTGGAGCGGCCGGTCAGTTTTACCGACTATCTGACGCTCGCCTGGATCACCAGCTCGCTGGCCACCGTGGGCGGCGCGATCGGCTCCGGGCTGGAAAACGAGGAAACGGTCCGGGCTGCCGCTTACGGCTATCACCCCGAACCCGACGGCTGGCGGGACCAGAAGAACGGGCAGCCCCACAGCGGAAGGTAAGTGGGCGTAGGCCCGAGTCGCGACGCTCAGCTGGTGGGCTGGAAGACGGCCCGGACGCAGCCGTCAAGCTTCTGCTTGAACATCTCGTAGCCGCGCGGCGCTTCGTCCAACGGCATGGTGTGCGTAGCGAGATGCTCGGTGACCAGCTCGCCGCGGGCCATCGAGTGTGCGCTGTCAAGCGGCTCCCGCCGAAACGGTCGCAGGCCCTACAACATCTCCAGCGGTTGCGGGCCTGCCGGCGGCGGGAACGCCGTGTCGAGTGCCGCCACGTCCTCCTCGGTCAGCTGCACGTCGCGCGCCTCGGCGTTCTCCCGGGTGTGTTCGGCCTTGGACGATCGGGGAATGGCCGCGACCATCTCCTGCCGCAGCAGCCAGGCCAGCGCGACCTGAGCGGGCGTGGCCTCGTGCCGGGCGGCGGCCTCCGCGACCTGGGGGTGGCCGAGCAGTCGTCCCTGCTCGATCGGCGAGTACGCCATCACCGGGATGCCGTGCTCGCGTAGCCACGGCAGGAGGTCGTACTCGGGGCCGCGGCGGGTGAGGTTGTACAGGATCTGATTGGTCGCGCAGGCGCTTCCGCCCGCCTCAAGGAGGTCCGTCATGTCCGAAAGATCAAAGTTGCTCACACCCCACTGCCCAATGTCGCCGGCGTCGACGAGTTCGGTGAACGCCTCGATCGTCTCCGCGAGTGGATGCGTGCCGCGCCAGTGCAGCAGGTAGAGGTCGATGTGGTCGACGCCGAGTCGTTGCAGGCTGCGCCGGCAGGCCTCCACGGTTCCCCGTCGGCTGGCGTTTGACGGCAGCACCTTGTCGACCAGAAAGACGTCGGCGCGTCGTCCGACGATCGCCTCGCCGACGAGTTCCTCGGAAGCGCCGTCACCGTACATTTCCGCCGTGTCAATCATGGTCATGCCCAGGTCGAGCCCGGTGCGCAGGGCGGCAATCTCGTCCGGCCGCCGCGCGGGGTGCTCGCCGAGATACCACGTTCCCTGCCCGAGCACGGGCATGGTCTGACCAGACGGCAACTCGATCGCATCGTGGGCGAGGGTCATGTCGGCCTTCCCGAGTACCAGTGGGATGTCTGCGGTACCCGCTGCGACAGGCAGCACACCGCGGAGCGGGGGCTTCGTTGGCCTGTTTGCCCGTCCCCCACACCGGGAAGCCGACCGCGATCTAGCGACGCGCCCGCCGACGGGGCGGCGCTGCGAAGGGGAGGCCGCAGAAATGGCACAGAGCCAACAGCCGCTGAACGGCAAGCGAGTCGCTTGCCTCGCCGCCGACGGAGTGGAGGACGTGGAATACACCCAGTCCCGAGCCGCCGCGGAGCAGGCCGGAGCCGAGGTTCACCTGATCTCGTTGCAATCCGGCGAGATCCAGTCGATGAACCAGGACATCGAACCCGCCAACCGCTACCGGGTGGATCGGACCGTGAACGACGTCAATGCAGCCGACTACGACGCCCTGTTGCTGCCGGGCGGAACGGTCAACCCCGACCGCCTCCGGATGAACCCGCAGGCCATGGACTTCGTCCGGGCGTTCTTCCAACAGCAGAAGCCGGTGGCAGCAATCTGCCACGGCCCCTGGTCCCTGGTCGAGACCGGCATGGTCAAGGGTCGGACCCTCACCTCATTCCCCAGCCTGCGCACCGACATCCGCAACGCCGGCGGGAACTGGGTCGACCAACAAGTGCAGGTGGACAATGGCCTCGTCACCAGCCGCAACCCCAGCGACCTTCCGGCCTTCTGCGCCAAAATGGTCGAGGAGTTCGCCCAGGGTGAAAACGTCCGCCAGATGGCGACGGCCTGACCGATGGGCTCAGGGCCGGGAGGATCAGGCCGGTCCTGAGCCCGAGGCGGCGGCAATCCCGCCGCCCGAAGCGCGGTATGTGACCGACGACCTGGCCGTACCGGTGCTGGTGATCGCGACCGTGGCCTCGGGCTGAGCAGCGGGACAGGGATCGGCTCCACATTGCGGCCCGATGGGCGGGTTGAGGCGGTTTCCGAGGGGTATCCCGGCCTCTACGGGTCGCCCCGGACCGTCGTGAACCGGGAAGGCGCGACCGGGGTGCGACCGGATACGGAGGCTACCCGTGACTCAACTAGAAACCCGAAAGGCAGCGAAGGTCAGGCAGGACGATGTGCAGCGGCGAGGGCGCCGGCTCGGCTGGATGAGTCTCGGCCTGGGCGTGGCACAACTGGCGGCACCGGACACTGTGCGCCGCGTCAGCGGAGTGGACGACTCTGCGACGACCCGGGCGGTGGTGCCGCTGGTCGGGGCGCGGGAGTTGGTACACGCGGCCGGGCTGCTGACGAGCCGGCGAAAGAGCATCTGGACATGGACCCGGGTCGTGGGCGACGCGATGGACCTGGCCTCGCTCGGGGTGGCCATCGCCCACCGCAGCGGGCGCCGCCGGCGTCGCCTCTTCGCTGTCACTGGCGCCGTCGTCGGGATCACGGTGGTGGACCTGCTGACCGCCGTGCAGGCCACCCGGGCGAGGAAGACCGGCTCAGCGCCGGCGGTACGAGGCGTACGCGAAGGAGGGGCCATGGAGCTGACAGCCACGACAACCATCCGCAAACCCCCGCCCAAGGTCTATGCGTTCTGGCGCGACCTGGACAACCTCCCGACGTTCATGGCCCACCTTGAGGAGATCCGCACCACCGGCGACCGTACGAGCCACTGGTCTGCCAGCGCTCCGTTCGGCAAGAACGTCGAGTGGGACGCGGAGATTGTCGACGAGACGCCCGGCGAGAAGATCGCCTGGCGGTCGACCGGGAACGCCGACGTGCCCAACGCCGGTACGGTCCGGTTCGTGCCGGCCCCGGACGGTGTGAGCACCGAGGTGCACGTCGTTCTGTCGTACGACATCCCGGGCGGCGCGATCGGCAAGGCGGTCGCCAGGTACTTCGGCGAGGAACCGCACCAGCAGCTCGACGACGACCTGCGCCGGCTCAAGCAGGTGCTGGAGACCGGCCAGGTGGTCCGATCCGACGGCGCCCCGTGGGGCAAGCGGGCCCGCAAGGAGTTCCCGCAGCGTCCGGCGCAACCGCTGTCGGATTCCGAGCTCGCGAAGGGGGCCGAGTCGTGAGGGCGACCACCTGGGCGGGCCGCAACAAGGTAAAGGTTCGTGACGTGCCGGACCCGAAGATCCTGAACGAGCGCGACGCCATCGTACGGATCACCTCCACCGCGATCTGCGGCTCGGACCTGCACCTGCTCGACGGGTATGTGCCCACCATGCAGGACGGTGACGTCATGGGCCACGAGTTCATGGGCGAGGTGATTGAGGTCGGCCGGGGCGTCGATCCGGGCCGGCTGCGCGTCGGGGACCGGGTCGTCGTGCCGTTCCCGATCGCCTGCGGAGCCTGCGGCGCCTGCGGCGCCGAGCTGTACTCCTGCTGCGAGAATTCCAACCCCAACGCCGGGATCGCGGAGAAGATGTTCGGTCACCCGGTCTCCGGGATTTTCGGGTATTCACATCTGACCGGCGGCTTCGCCGGCGGTCAGGCGCAGTACGCGCGGGTGCCGTTCGCCGACGTCGGCCCGCTGAAGATCGAGTCAGACCTGAGCGACGAGCAGGTGCTGTTCCTCTCGGACATCCTGCCCACCGGCTACATGGGTGCCGAGATGTGCGACATTCAGTCCACCGACGTGGTGGCGGTGTGGGGAGCCGGCCCCGTTGGCCAGTTCGCGATGGACAGCGCCCGGGTGCTCGGCGCCGCAAAGGTCATCGCCATCGACAAGGAGCCGTACCGGCTGCAGATGGCCGAACGGGCGGGCCACACGCCGGTGAACTTCGAGGAGGTGGACGTGCGGTCGCGGCTGCTGGAACTGACCGGTGGGCGGGGACCGGACAAGTGCATCGACGCGGTCGGCATGGAGTCCAGCCACGGCAGCGCGCACGTGCACGCTTATGACCGGGTCAAGCAGGCCGTCCGCTCGGAGACCGAGCGCCCGCACGCGCTGCGGCAGGCGATCCTGTCGTGCCGCAGCGGTGGCATCGTGTCGGTGATCGGCGTGTACGGCGGCTTCCTCGACAAGTTCCCGGCCGGGGCGTGGATGAACCGGTCGCTGACCCTGCGCACCGGTCAATGCCACGTGCAGCGCTACATGAAGCCGCTGCTGCAGCGCATCGAACGCGGGGAGATCGACCCGACCCGGGTCATCACCCACACTCTGCCGCTCGACCAGGCAGAACGCGGCTTCGAGATCTTCAAGAACAAGCAGGAAAACTGCGAGAAGGTCGTCCTCAAACCCTGACCACCACCCCCATCCGGCCACCGTGGCACACGCGGTGGCCGGATGCGGCGTCTGTCCCCAGGAACCAGTCTGCGGCACCTGCATTCGCACCGAGCTGCTCAGCTGTTTGCCGCAGATGACCACGGGTAGGCGCAATCGGTGAGCGGGCCAGAAACAGACCTAGGCACCCGATCGGACACCAGCCGTGCCGTGGCGTTCAGCGACGCCATCTTCGCCATCATCATCACGCTGCTGGTCCTGGACCTCCGGGTACCGGACGTCCCGCCCGGTCGCCTCCTGTCCGGCTTGCTCGATCAGTGGCCGTCGTACGTCGCCTATCTCGCGTCCTACTCGTACGTGGCCGTCGTCTGGCTCAACCACAAGGCGGCGTTCAACCGCATTCGGCAGGTCGATCGTGGCCTGCACTGGATGAACCTACTCGTACTGTTCAGCACGGCGCTGCTGCCATTTCCGACGATCGTCGTGTCGCACGCGCTACAGGAGCACAACAACGCGGACCAGCGTGTGGCGATCGCCTTCTACGCGCTGATCGGCGCGTTGCTGTGCGCGACGTGGCTGGCGTTCTACCACTACCTGGCCCGAAACCCTGATCTGCTGAAGGAGCAGGTCACGGGCAGCTTCTTTCACGTCGAGCGGTTCCGGGCCCTCGCCGGGGTCGTCCTGTACCTCGTCGCGGGGCTGATCGGCTACCTGGTGGCGCCCCTGATCGGCCTGGTCATCTTTCTCCTCCTACCCGTCTTCTACGCCATCACCAGCGCCGGCCTGTACCAGTTGCGGATGACCCGACGTATCACCCACCGACCTCCGCCACCACCACCCTGAGGGCGGGCGAACCGCCGTTTCACCCCGATGGGGGTGGGTACCCGCCGCAATCCGCTTCGAGAGGGGATCCGAGGTGAACTACAGCGAGTTCATTCAGTCTGTGGCAGCACGACCCAAGGTTCCATCGGGGAAAGCCGAACCGATCACCCGCGCCACACTCGAGACCGTGGCAAACCGGATCACTGGTGGCCAGGCAAGGGACCTCGCCTCCCAGCTCCCCGAGGAGCTACGAGGCCTGGTGTCCAGACCCACCGAAGATCCGGAACGGTTCGGCCTTACCGAATTCTTGGAACGGGTGCAGTCCCGGGCCGGGGTGGATCGCCAGGTGGCCACCGACGGAGCGCGGGCCGTGTTCGACACCCTCCATGAGGCTGCCAGCGCGAAGGAGTACGGGGACTTTGTCGACCAGTTGCCGCAGGAGTTCTGGCAGTTGACCGGGCCGGGGTCGGGACAGCTCCAGCCCCGCCGGATCGGCACCTAGGCCACACAACCCCACGGTCCGCATGCTAGGCGAGGCCCGAGGAGTGCGGGATGGCCGAACCGGAGAGCCGGTACACGGGTGCACGGGAGTCGCGCGCGCAACCGCACGAGCAGGTTGATCGGCAGCGCGACGCCGAGGAAGGCGCGGAATCCGCCGGTCGAGGCCAGAACCTCGACGGCACCAACGGGCCAACAGGTGCCAAGCCCGGCGGACGCCCTGTCGTCCCGAGTGGTGAACAGGGCCTTCCTCAGCCGGCTGGCGGGCACAGCAGCAAGACGATGTCAGACCCGGACGTCGTTCTCCAGATTCCGCAGGTCAAGGTCGAACAGATCTACGTCGAGGTCGACAATCTGGACGCCTCTGTTTCTCTGCGAGCGCGGCTGGGCAGCCTACTCCAGTTGGACGTGGGCGTTCAGGCACATCTCGGCACGGTGAAGATCGACATCAAGGGCGTCGAGGCCGAGGCGATGCTCGAGGTTCGGCTCGATGAGGTCCGGGGCATCCTCGACAGCGCCCTCCGCACGATCGAGCGGAACCCTCAGATCATCGAGTCGGTGCTAAAGACGGTGGACACCGCCGTGAACCAGGTCGGGCAGACAGCGCAGGAGGCGCTGGGGCCCAATGGGCCGCTGTCGCAGACGCTGCAGCAGGCCACCCAGCAGCTCGGTCAACAACTCGGACAGACCACCCAGCAGCTCGGACAGACGACCCAGCAACTGGCTCAGAACGCCGAGACGGCGGCCGGCGGTGGTGCGGGTGGTCTCGGCAGCGTGCTGGGCGGGTCTCCGGCCCGAGCGGCGTGGCGACGAATGAAGAAAACCATCCACAGCAGTCAGCCACTGAGGCAGGTCACGACGCGGCTAGCAGGACCGCAGGGGCAACAGCCGCCGGGCTGATCGGCGCCCGCCGTGGTGGTGGCACAGCGTCGGCCAAGTCAGGCCACTGCATGCTCCGCAGACGTCACGACTGGCCCAGGTTGGTGACCAGGTTGACGGCGACGGCCAGAATGCCAGTTCCAAAGGCGTACGAGAGCAGCGCGTGCCCGAGCGCGACCCGGCGCACACGGTTGCTGCTCGGTTCGTTCTCGCCCGGGGCGTAGGACATGCCGACCGTGAAGGCGACGTAGGCGAAGTCGGAATACGCCGGTGGATCTTCCCGCTTGAAGTCGATGCCACCGTCATGGCGGTAATACAGCCGGGCGTACTTGAACGCAAAGACCGTATTCACCAGCGCCCACGCCAGGACCACCGCGACGACGCTGAGGATCACCAAAGTGACAGCCACCCTGTCCTGCTGGTTCGAGGAGCGGACGAGCGCCTCGGCCACGGCGGCGAGGCTGATGGCCGACGCGATCAGGATCGCGGCATCCGTGGAACGGGACTGCTGCTCCGCCTCGGCAAGCTGCTCCGTACGCCGTGGGCTCGCCGACCAGCAGACCCGCCACACCCAGACGAGGACAGTGCCCGCCGCGATCGTCCAGATCACCAGCGGCGTCAACTCCGGTGCCCCGACCAGCGCGGTGGCGATCCCTGCCACGACACCGACGGCCAACGACCACAGGGCACGCCTGACCGACAGCAGCCGTCCCCGCGCCGGTCGTCCCGATAGCTGCTCCACCTGCTCAGCGTTCCAGCTCGAACGGATCATGTAGGGAATAGCCGAAGCGATTACCGGATCAGGTTGCAGATAGCGACAACCTGCCCGCCGCCGCTGCGCAACTTCGATCGCATGCCCCGGATCCGCTCCGAACGCCCCGCCTTCGACGCCAAGTACTTGACGGGTCGTGCGCACGAGATGCGGTCTGGATTGTGATCACCATCGAGCAGATGTGAGAACCAGGCCCGCCCGTTCAGGGCTGATACTGACCGCGGGTGCGGGGCAGCCACTGGGGATGGCATTCGCGCAGGTAGCCGACCAGTCCCTCGCGTAGGTCGCAGCGCAGGTCCCAGGCGCTGGCGCCGTCGGCGGCCGAGGCTTGCACCTGGATGACCACTGTCTGCGGGGTGGAATCGACCATCTGGAGCACCCACTGGTGGCGATCCCACAGCGGTGAGGACTCGACCAGCCGGCGCGCCTCCCGGCGCAGGTCGTCCAGGTTGGCGGTGTGGTCGACATGAATCTGGATCTTGCCGACGACCCGGGACTCGTTCCGGGTCCAGTTCTGAAACGGCCGCTCGGTGAAGTACGTGGTCGGCAGGACGAGCATCCGCTCGTCCCAGAGCCGGATCACCACGTTGGTCAGCTTCACCTCCTCAACCCGGCCCCATTCGCCGTCGACCACCAGCACGTCCCCGACGTGCAGACCGTCGGCGAAAGCGATCTGGACACCGGCGAACGCGTTGCCGAGCGCGGTACGCGCGGACAGACCGATCAACGCGCCGACCACCCCCGCCGACGTCAATACGGAGACGCCGAAGAGGCGTACCGGCCGAAAGGTGATCAGGATCAGGCCGATCGCGACGATCGTGACCACGGCGACGGTGAGCCGCCGCACGGGGCGAATCTGCGTCCGGGCCCGCCGGACCCGCCGGCTGGCGATCGTGTCATCCCGGAGTCGACTGAACGCGACCGCCTCGGCGACGTGCAACGCCTTGATCACTAACCATGCCCCGGATAACACCAGAGCCACAACGACGACGTGCCACAGATGATCTTGCCACCCGGCCGGACCCAACGGCAGCGCGTAGTACAGCGTCCCAACCAGCAGGACCGTTGCCGCCGGGCGCCGGCAACCCTGCCGCAGCGGCTCCAGCAACCACTGGTAACGGCCATGGGCCACGCGACGGACCAGCACGCCAAAGATCAGGTCCACGACCACCGCCGCGGCCAGCACGGCTACTACGATCAACGCGGTACGCATCAGAGGCCGTTCACCGTAATCCCGACGCCAGCTTCCCCCGGCTCACTGCCCAGTCCACGTGCCCAGGGTGTCACCCCGTCCAGTGCCAGGGGCCAACATCGGCGAACAGCCGCCGACCACGGCTGGGTGAGCAAGGTGCGATTCCACCGCCGGCCATCACCGCCGTGCCCGCAGCATCCGGTTGAATACCGTGGTGATCACGATGGAAGCGGTCATGGAGATCCCCGCGGTCACCGCTGGGTCGTCACCGCCGTGGCCCGTGGCAGCGATGGCACCCGGTTCGTGGTTGGTGCTCGACGCCAGCTGTGCCGATGACCAGGTCGGGCTGTTCGTGGCCGCGCTCGCCGCTCGGATTGAGGTTCAGCCTCCTGGCAGCCGCGACGAGGTAGTGAACGCGCTGCTGGCTGACGAGCTTCTCATCGCTCCCGGCGGGTTGCAGGTCCGCGACAGCACGACCGCGACGGTGGTGGACGCCAGGCTGCTGTGCCGGGCTGGAGGACTGGCGCGACTGGGCGCAGGTGGTGAGCGGCGACTCCCCGTGGCTGGGACATGACCCGGGTCCGGAGGTCGAACTCGTCAGCGACGGTCTGCGGGTGTGGCAGGACGGCGGCCCGAACCGGCATCGCGGCCGATGGGCCGGCGTCCACGTCGACCTGCCACACCGTGCGCTACCCGGGCTACTGAACGGCGTGCAACGGGACCTGGTCGGCTTCCTCGAGGCCCTCACCCGATGGGCCACGCGAGTAGGACTGCAGCAGCGCGGGGCTGCTCTGGTTGAAGCGATCGACAAGAACTTCGCGATCACGGCGCCGTTGGACGTAGAGCCCTTCCACTAGCGCTGGCACCGGCAAAACCACTCCACCAGCGGCGATCCGGATGGTTGACCCTGGCGCCTCAGCCGGCACGTGCGCGACGTCAGCTGGCTCCCAGCAGGTCCCACCGGTTGCCGGCAATGTCGAGGAAGACCGCGACCCGGCCATAGGGCTCGGTCCGCGGCTCCCGGACGACGGTGACGTCGGCCTCGACCATCCGCCGGTATGCGGCGTCGAAGTCGTCGACGCGGAGGAAGAACCCGACTCGGCCGGCCACCTGGTTACCGCTTGTGGCGCGTTGGTGTTCTCCGTCGGCGCGAGCGAGCAGGATCCCGGTCTGGGCGCCCGGTGGGCGAACGACGACCCACCGCTTGGGTCGACCGTCATTGGTCAGCGATGGGGAGTCCTCGACGAGGTCGAAGCCGAGTACCTCGGTGAAGAACGCGATCGCGGGGTCGTACTCGTCGACGATCAGGGCAACCAAATCGATCTGCACCAAGGCAGCGTACGTGGGACAGGCCGCTCGCCAGCGCGCGTCTTCACCAGCCAACGCCATCACCGTCGGTGGCGTCGAATGCCGCCAGGATGAGGTGCCCTCTACTGGCGGGCTGGTCAGGCTGGCGGATCATCTCGGAACAGATGTTCCTTCAAGCCTCGGCCGCCCCAGCGGGTCGCAAAACCTCGGTGGCGTCCGAGGCCGGTAAGCGCCCAGAGCCTTCAAGCTGAAGGCTTCTGAACAGCATCGACTTGAGTCGCCATGCCGCTGCGAGTCCACTCTGGCAAGCTGTCCCAGTGATGGTCGGTGATCTATTGGACGGCAGGTACCAGGTCGAGAGCCGTCTCGGTACTGGTGGCATGTCGGCCGTCTGGCGGGCGTGGGACCGGGTCCTCGAACGCGCGGTGGCCGTCAAGGTCCTGGCCGGCGCACAGGCTACCGCCCGAGGCGCACGACAACGCATCCAGGCAGAGGCCAGGGCCGCGGCCGGCCTCTGGCACCCACACGTGACGAGTGTGTACGACTATGGCGAGCACACCGATGCCGCCGGCCGCCAGGTCTCGTACGTGGTGATGGAACTGCTGCCCGGCCAGACCCTGTCTCAGCGACTTGCCGCCGGCCCGTTGCTGCCGGCCGCCGCGTTGCGGACGTGCGCGCAGGTCGCCGAGGCGCTTGCCGCCGCGCATGAACGCCATCTGGTGCACCGGGACATCAAGCCGTCCAACGTGATGCTGACACCGGCTGGTGTGAAGGTGGTCGATTTCGGCATCGCCACAACTGTCGGCCGGCCGGAGCTGGAGGCGGACGGCAAACTGTTGGGCACCGCGGCCTACCTCGCGCCCGAACGGCTCGCCGGTGGCACCGTCCTGCCTGCCTCCGACGTCTACGCGCTCGGGCTGTTGCTGTACCGCACGCTGACCAATGAGCTGCCGTGGTCGGTGGAGACCCCCACGCAGATGTTGACCGCTCACGTGTACGTCGATCCGGCGCCGCTGCCTGACATCGAGGGAGTGTCACCCGAGGTTCACCGCCTCCTCGACCGTTGCCTCGCCAGGGATCCCGCCGATCGGCCGGCCGCCGCGGAGGTGGCGACGGCCCTGCACGATTTGACCGATGACGCCGAGCGGCCTGTGGAACAGGCGACGCAGCGGGTACCCGAGTCGGCACCGACTACCGCCGGTTCCTCTGCCGGTCGGCGGCGCCGCATCCCGAACGCCGTGTTGATCCCCGTTCTCGCGGCGACGGCACTGACCATTTCGCTCGTGCTCCCCCAGTTCGTACCTGCCGATGGCAGATCGGGCGGGGTCGCCACACGTGACGGTGCCAACCCGCCCGACGCCGCCTTCGATGCGTCAGCCACTGAGTCACCTGCACCGCTGCAGACGTCCGCGGGGCCTGCACCAGTCTCACGACCAAGCCGTACGCTGACCGCTCCGGCTGGGCCGACCGCGAGAGCCGGTTCCTCGGCCGGCCCTGCCCCTGCGACGTCACCGAGTGCCGAGCAACTGGCGGGGCCCTCCAGTGCCGCGCCGGCGCCAACCTCCCCGAGTCCAGGTACGCCCCTTCGGGCGCTCGGTGGCGTGGTGACTGTGCTCTGCACGGGCGATCAGGTTCGCGTTCTCAACGTCGATCCTGCCCCCGGCTACAGCCTCAGGGATTACCGCGCCGGGCCGGTCAAGGAGATCCAGGTGGTGCTGCTGTCCGCAGGCAACAAGAGCGAGATCAGGGCGCGGTGCGACGACGGCACACTATTGCCGAAGATAAAGGAGAGCCCGCGGTGAGCGGTTGACGCGCGCTCACACCGACGGGTCGTGCAGACCCGCGCCGTTCAGCGCGTCGATCACGTCGGTGACCGCCGGATGGTCGGGGACGAGTGTCTCCAGGGCGGAGGCGAGGGAGTCCCCTGGCGCCAGGTGCCGGTAGTGCTCGAAACTCCGCACCAGAGAGAACAGTTCCACCCGGGCCGCGGTGTCGCGCCGTAACTGGTGCACGATCACCGGCGGCAGCAGATCGTAGACCTGTTCGCGGAAGGCCGGCTCGGTCATCCGCGGGACGGCAAGCAGCCGATCCACCAGCGCGCGGTACCCGGCGGCCGTCAAGGGGGCCGGCGGCGGCGTCGGGGTCAGTCGTTCGCCGGACGGTCGCGGCGCCGGAATGTCGGTCATCGAGTGGGCTTCCGTCAGGTGGCGTTTCAGGGCCACGTAGGACCGGTGCCCGTGCGAGTCCGGCTTGATGATCGAGAAGTGGTCGCCGGGCAGCACACCCACTTCGGGGAAGACACTCCTCGCCGAGGCGGGCGTCACGACTCCGTCGCGTTCGCCGGCGTACGCGACGACCGGGATCGGGCAGGTGGCGGCCGTGACCGCGGTGGCGTGGATGATCTGGTTGACGACGATCCGGTGCGCGTCGGAGATGGCCTGGTCGAGCGGTCGCAGTTCGCGTTCCTGGGGGTGTCGCCACAGGCCGCTCCGGCGAAGCAGCAGGGCCAGGTCGGACCCGGAGTTGGGACAGGCGAACATGACGATTCGGCGGATGCGGGCCAGTTCGGGTCCGCATCCGACGGCGAGGGTCCGGGCCAGCATCCGCTGCACCACAAGGCCGCCTTGGCTGTGCGTGACCAGAACAATTCCGGAGTGGTCGTCGCGGAGATGTGACAAATAGGTGCGAAGACTGTCGGCGATGTCATTGATGTCCGGAATACGGCGCAGTGGGTTCAGCGAGACCGGTGGGCTCGGGTACTCGAAGGTATGGGGGTCGAGGAACCCGAGGGCGGCGTCGGTCTCGATCAGCCGCAGCATCGGCGACCACGTGGCCGCCGATGACAGAAACCCATGTACGAAAACGACTCCGAGGGGCTCGGGCATAGCGACAAGCTACCGTGAGTGGGCAAATTCTGGCGGCGTCCGGAGTGGACCCATGACGTCACCTGCCGCTTCCGGAATCGTCTCTGCGTGCGACATGATGGCTGCAGGGACCGCACGACGTGAGGAGAAGCCGGTAGTGAGCCGATCGATCGACGACATCGAGTCGGATCTGATAGACCTCACGGAGGTGACACTTGCCGATTTGCCGACGTATGACGAGCGGATCCTCGCTCCGACCATACGGCGACTACTGCGTCGCATTGACGATCCCGAAAGCATCACCAGTGGCTACAACCCTCAACGCGTCGACTGACATGTGTGGCCTGGAGCTCCTGGATGGGCGGTGACGACGCCGTGAGCAGGCCGCTCCGCCAACACCGACTCGACGAGCAGCACGTCAGCGCGCTCGCCTCCGGCGGCGGTGATGTGAACACGATCGCTGAGCTCCTCACCGTCGAGCGGAGCTGGCGTCTCCTGCAGTTGCGCGCCCTGCTCGACATCGTCGGCCCCGACCACGACACCGGCCCGCTCCCGTCCGTCCGGGACGCCTGGGACCTGCTCATCGAAGCCGAACGACACGACCCGGCCAAGGTCGACGACCTGCTGCTGCACCCCCAGGCGGGTGCCTGGGCGGCTTACACGTTGCGGCGTCTCCGCGGCACCGCCCGCTCCACGGTGCCGCTCTGGGTCGACCTCGGCTATCTGCATTCCCTCGCCGCCGCGGCAGCCCTGTCTGCCGGCATCGATTTCCGGATGACCGTGCCGGTCCGCGACGGCTTCGCGGTGCTGCCGACCCTCGGTGCCGTCGCGGTGCCGGGAGCAACCCGGTGGGACAGCACCGAGGTGCGCGGGTCCGCCGGCCACTGTGTCGTCGGCACGCCGGCAGGCGAGGTGCGGATCGGCGGCGACGGCTGGCAGGCCATGCCCAGTGTGCACATCCAGGCTGACGGGCACACCCTCGCGGTGCGGCTGGACTGCCTCGACCCGTACCGGAATCTGCGGGCTCCGACGCCGCCCCGGGCGCTGAGCGAGCCGGAGCTCAATCATTGGCGCGGTCTGCTCACGCAGGCCTGGCAGTTGCTCGTCGAGACCAGCCCAGCGCTTGCATTGCCCATGACCCGGGGCCTCTTCTCGGTGGTGCCGCAGCCGCCGGCAGAGCGATTTCGCACGATGAGCGCCTCGGCCGGCGACGCCTTCGGTTGCATGACCATGTCGGAGCCGCGGGATGCCACCGAGCTCGCGGTGACGATGGTGCACGAGTTCCAGCACATCAAGTTGGGCGCGCTCCTGCACCTGGCTCCCCTGCACACCGGCGAGCCCGCCGGGCGGCTGTACGCGCCGTGGCGAGACGACCCCCGGCCGCTGGGTGGCCTGCTGCAGGGGGTGTACGCGTTCGCGGGCATCACCGAGTTCTGGCGGTCGGCAAGCCACTGGGCCACTGACGACGCCGGCGCGTTGGCGCACTTCGAGTTCGCCCGGTGGCGTCGGCAGGTGCGCACCGTACTCGCTCTGATAGCGCAGTTGCCGCAGCTCACCGAGGTCGGTCGTCGAGTCGTGGCAGGCCTCACCGTGACCGCGGACCGCTGGCAGACCGACAGCGTCCCCGACCAACCACTCGCCGCCGCCCACGACGCCGTCGCCGACCATCGGGCCCGGTGGCGGCTTCATCATCTGCGGCCGCCCGCAGAGGTGGTCACCGCGTTCACGGAGTGCTGGATGGCCGGCGCCGACCGACCGGACCTGCCTGCCGTCGCGCCGGCCGTGGAAGCCGACCCGAACGCCCAGGGGCTCGACGCGCGAGCGGTCCTGGAGCTCTGGCGCCTGACCGACGCCGCCGGATTCGAGCGCCTTCGGGCGGACCCGGCGGCGATCGGCGCGCTGGTGACGGGCGCGCGCCCCGCCGACCTGGCCCTCGTGGCCGGTGATCGGGAAACCGCCCGGCGCGGATATCTGCACGAATTGTCGACGGATTCCGACCGGCCCGGCGCCTGGGCCGGGCTCGGGCTGATCCTGGCGGAAACCCGGCCGGGCCCCGCCGCGGATGCGCTGTGCGACCGGCCTGAGCTGGTACGTGCCGTGCACCGGGCCATCCGCGGTTGCGGCGGTGACGCCGGTCCGGTGGAGCTCGCCGCCTGGATCGGGCCGCGGTGACGGGCTGGCCTTCTACAGCGGCAGTGGATCCATGTCGCAGTTGGCCCGCAGGTTCAGGTCCACTGCGGCAGCAGTGGCCGGGTGATTGTCGCCGAGGATTCGCCGGAACTGTGCCACCGTTGCCGCGTGCAGCTCTGCGGACTCCTGCTCGCGACCCAGTTTGAGCAGGTCCATGGCGAGATTGCCGTAGCCGGCCAGAGTGGTCGGATGCTCCGCGCCCAGGACCCGCCGCAGCCGTTCGGTCGCGTCCACATCCCGCTCGTACGCCTGCGCGTAGTGCCCCTCGGCGTAGTGGTCGCTCGCGAGGTTGAGCGCCGCGGCCAGGGTGAGCGGGTGGTCGTCACCGAGTTGCTCCCGCAACTGGGCGAAACCCTCCTCGTCCATCTGCCGCGCCCGCGCCACCCGGCCGCGCAGCCGCTCGGTGACCGCCCAGTTGAGCCGGGCGGCGATGGTGTGCGGGTGCCGGTCGTTGCCCAGCAGCCGCTGGTAGCTGGTGTACACCTGCTCGCCCAGCTCGGCGGCGCCGTCGAGGTCGCCGGTCTCCCGCAGGTCGGTCGACAGGTTCAGGGAGGCGGCGACGGTGTCCGGGTGGTTCTCACCGTAGCGGCGGACGAAGCTGTCGCGGACCTCACCGGAGATTTGGCGGGCCCCCTGGTGGTCACCGGCTGTACGCAGCGCCACCGCCAGTAACCGCAACGCCCGCAGGGTCTGCGGATGGCCGGGGCTGAGCTGATGGCGCAGCTGGTCGGCGACCGACTGCGCTTCGGCGCGGGCACCCACGTAGTCGCCGAGCTCACGCCGGTTGGTGATGAGGCTACGGGTGCTCTCGAGGGTGATCGGATGGTCCGCGCCGTAGAGTTGGATTCGCAGCCGCTGGTTCTGCTGGTCGATCTCGTAGGCCCGTTTCAGGTCACCGCACAGCCGCAGGCTCACGGCGAGGTTGTGGCCCGCCGTGATGGTCTCCACGTCGTCGGGGCCCAGTGCCCGCACGTGCCGCTGATAGATCTCCTCGGCGAGTTCCAGGGCACCCTGGAAATCCCCGGCCACCCGGCGGTCGGCGGCAACGGCGCCCAGCGCGCGCAGGAGGTCCTCGTCGTCCTCCCCCACGGTCTCCTGGTAGGTGTCGAGCACCTCCTGGTTGAGACGGGCCGCCTCCTCGAACCGGCCGAGGACGAACAGCAGCCAGCCCATCCAGTGGCCCATCCGCAGGGTGGACGCGTCAGCGGCGCCCAGCTGGTCGCGCCGGGCCTCGTAGGCCACCTCGGCCAGGTCGAATGCGGTCTGGTGGTCGCCCCACCAGTAGAGATAGCGGGAGATGTTGTCGACCAGCTGCTGCACCCAGGGATCGATGGACCGGAACGCCTGGGCCGCGATGACGTGCGGGTACAGGTCCGCGTAGGCACGCCAGTTGGCCGGTGAATTCGGGTCGTTCGGGTCGCTGTCGGCGAGCATCAGGTGCGCGCTGTGCCGCATCGTCGCCTGCTCGGCGTCGTCGAGCCGGTCAATCAGCACCGCCTGGACCAGGCGGTGCATCTCGATCGAGTTGGTCCGATGGTAGATCTTGGCCAAGGCGTACCGGTTGATCTCGCGGATGGCCCGGTTGAGCCGCATCGGGTCGCGACGCACCTCGTCGAGTACCGGATGGACGTTGCCGGCTCGGCCACGGTTGAACAGGGTCCGGGGAATGGGCTGGGGGGCGAGGAACGAGCACACCTGCAGGAGTCGCAGCGCACCGGGACTGGAGTCGGCCAGACGATCGAGGGACACGTTCCAGGCGGCGGCGACCGGGAGCTGGTAGTCCAGCGGCACCGACACTTCGAGCAGTTCGATGCGCTTCTCCTCGAACAGCCGCAGGTATTCGTCGGTGGGCATGCCGGTCTCGGCGAGCCAGGCCGCCGCCTGATCCAGGGCCAGCGGAAGGTCGCCGAGCGCCTCGGCCAGCCGATCAGCGTCTTCCTCGCTGAGGTCCGGGCCGCGGCGACGGAGCAGATCGACGCTCTCCTGCCGGGCGAACACGTCCACCGCGAGCTGGCGGCCGACGTTCGACCACTGCGGGTTGCGGGAGGTGACCATGATGCGGCCGGATCCACCGTTGGGGAAGTAACGCCGCACCGCCTCCGGGCTCTCCGCATTGTCGAAGATCAAGAGCCAGTTCGCGTACGGCTGCCCCAGCCGCAGCGCCTCCCGCACGGCCGGCACGGCGGCGTTGGCTTCCAGCCCCACCGGCAGTTGCAGGCGCTGGGCCAGCTCGGCCAGCGCGTTGCCGATCTGGGCCGGACGTTCCGACGGGATCCACCAGATCACGTCGTACTCGTCCAGGTGGCGATAGACGTACTCGATCGCGAGCTGCGACTTGCCGACGCCGCCCATGCCGTGCAGCGCGTGCGGCAGCACCGCCGTCACACCCTGCAGCATCTGCTCGTGCAGGTGCACCAGCAGCGACTCGCGGCCGGTGAAGTTCGGGTTGCGAGGTGGGACGTTGCCCCAGATGGCAGGCGCGCCGGCCGGGGTTCTCTGCGGTACGACCACATCCGCCACGCTGCTCGACACGACTGGCACTCCTTCTGACGTCCGATCATCGGTGCCCACCGCCGCCACCATTGTCACAGGGGGCGTGCTCGGCGGAGCAGTGCTCGACGGCGTTTCGGCGTCGCTACCGAGCGCCTCGTGCAGATGGCGCGCGCGGGCGAGATAGCGGCCGGACAGGGCATGGAGCACGGCCTGTTCGATCCGTACGAACGGGGCGGTCTCCGGGGTCACCGGGGGCACCGGCGTGGCGTCGGGGTCATCGAGCATCCGGCTGAGCCCACGAACCGCCGGCACCGTGGGCCCCAGTTGCTCATCGACCACCCGCAACACCCGGACCGCGTCCGCGCGGCGCCCGGCCGCGAGCAGCTCCTCGCGGACTCCCCTGTGGAACTCGTACGTGACCTCGGCGCTTTCGGCCATCGACGCCGCGACGGCCACCGGATGCAGCAGCTCGCTGTTGAGGATCTCGGACAGATGTGACGTCTGCGACTCCGGGATCAGGGCCCGCTGCACCCATTTCATCACGGCCAGGTTGAGCGGGGCGGCGGCGAGCTGCGTGGCGAGCGTGACCGCGGTCGGCGTCGCCCACGCGGTGAACTCGCGCACCCGCGTCCGCGCGGACGGTGCCCCCGCCGGGGTGGGCAGCGCGACGGTGTCCGGGAGCCCGGTGGCTGCCAGCACCGCGGGCAGTTGGGCCTCGCCGCCGGTGAGCAGCCGGACCCAGGCGCCGAGCCAGCGGGGGTCGAGTTCGAGCACGGGCACCGGGATGGGGTCGCCGCCCTCGGGCCCGGGATCGTCGAGGACGTCCGGGACCGGGTTGTGCACCTCCCACGTGAGATCGGCGTTGGCGGCACCGCCGAGCGCGGTCCGCCGCATCCGCAGGCGACGAGGCCGGATACCGGTCCGGTACCAGTGCAGTTGCGGCAGCAGGTGCACGATGGCGACCGGCGCGCGCAGGCCCCAGACCCGAAGCAACGCCGACATCGTCCCGGCGTGCCAGGCCGGTCCGGCGCCGTCGGACAGCACCAGCACGATCCGCCCGTCGACCGCGACCTGCCCGGCCAGGACGGCCTGCCCCGTCTCGGAGGAGTCGAACGGGACCACCTCGACGTCGGCGAAACCCTGGTGATCGCGCAACACCGCCACCACGCGGTCGACGGTGTCGCGCCACACCGCCATCGAGCGGACGGCATCGACCAGCACCGTCACGCCCCACCCGGCCGCCGGGGCGGGCAAGGAACCGGACAGCGGGCCCAGCGCCTGAGAGATCGCCTCCCAGGTGCCCTCCGCGTCACCTCCGGTCACCAACTCTCCCCTGTTCCTCGACCAGCGGGAGCGCCCAGCGCGTCGGGCCTGCGCTCCGGATCGTCCCAGAGGATCGTCAGGTGGTGGCCGATGTGGCCGTCCCGCAACGCGGGCTCGAGCTGTAGCGCCTGATGCCGCAATTCTTTAACACGCATCGGCAGCTGTCCCAGACCTCCATCATCTACCAGACTGGAGACCGCTTCCCGGAACTCGGCACTGCTACAGTCACCCCGATGCCAGATGATCACCGGCAGCCCGGCCCGCAGGGCCGCTTCGATCTCTTGCTGACCGGTCTCGCCGCGCTGCGTCGGTGGCTCGCTGAGAACGAGTGAGACCACACGATCGTCCGCCTTGAGCTCCGTCTCGAGCCGGGTGAAGTAGTCCGTGCCGCTGGGTTGGCTCCACAGGACGACGCTGTGGGCGGGAGCCGCGAGCAGCTGCCGCCAGCGCTGGTGCCAGGCACGGTGCCACCGCCGGGTGCGCAGCCGTTCCAGACTGCGAACCACCACGGGATAGTCCATGGCCAGAGCGATCGGTCGCGAGCTGTCAATCTCCTTGCGCCAGCGATCCACCCCGACGTTGAGCAGTTCCCACGGCAGGACGAACTCGACCACGACCGTGCCGGTCCGGTCCGACCATTCGATCTCCATCTGCTCGATCACCCGCTCCACCTCACGCTCCAGGTCGTGAAGATGGACCAGGCGGGGCTCACCCTGCCGGGAATGCCAGGAGTCTGCGCCATACCACTGGCGGAAGTGCGACAACGCGTAGGTGTCGTCGCTGCCGTCGGGATCCAGGTGCGGCTCGACCTGGACGACCAGATACGCAGTGGTGCCCATCGGCTGCTCACCGCCGCGGTGCAGGTATGCCCGCCGATCCTCCAGCTGTGACGTCAGCCCCTGTCCGGTGGCCACCCGACTGTTCCGCAGCCGGATCCACCGGGCGTCCTGCGCGTCGACCTGGTCCTCGAGCAACGCCAGGAAGGCCATGCTCGGCGGCAGGCCGTCGGGGCCGGCGTTCTGCCCGGCCAGGTGGACGAACGCCTGCCAGGCGTCGACGCACCACGACGGCGGCCCGGGCGACCGGTGCTCGGTGGCGCGCTGATACAGAACGGTCAGGTTGACGGGCGCGAGGTTGCTCAAGAGCGGACGCAGCCGGCTCCAGTCCTCCTCGGTCAGGACCTCGACCGCCTCCCACTCGTCCCGGAGACGCTGCAACCAGACGACTTCCTCAGTGCCCGGCTCCAGGTGCTCGACCGTCTCCACCAGAATCTGCAGCCCGTCGGCGCGCCTGCTGCACGCACGCACCAGCTCGGCCATCTGCAGCCGCAACTCGGGGTGCTCACGCAGCGAGAAGGGGCCGAGACGATCCTGGAGTTGTTCGACGAGGAGTTGGCGGCTGGCCTGACCCCGCATCAGCCGGGTGCGTTCAAGCACACCGACGAGCACCGTCTGAATCCGGTGCCGCACCTGTTCACCGCTGGTCTGCGCAGTCTTCATGTACTCACAGGTTTAAGGGCATGGCGGTTCGCGACCGGGCGGGCCCCGGTCGTCACAGGCTACCTTCTGACGGTCCCCGACGGGACCTATGACCACGATCAGAAACGATGTCCGACAGCGACGACGAGGCTGCTTCGTTGCGACAGGACATCGCTCCTGCACGTTGGGGCGGGGGCGAGGTGGACGGTCGCGGGCGGGCCGATTCGGCCGCCGCCCGACGCTGGAATTCCGTGGCGTCCGCCGGGCTCGATGCCGCGATGCTGTTCGTCCTACAGGTCCATCGCGTAGACCCGGACCTGGCGGCCGGTGTCCGGCTGCACCGTTTCGCGCTCCAGCGACATCCCCAGCTTGACCATCACCCGCGCGGACGCCTCGTTGCCGACGACGTGGATGCTGACCAGCCGCCGCAGGCCGAGCTCGGCACGAGTGTGGGCGACGACGGCCCGGGCCGCCTCGGTGGCCAGGCCCCGCCCCCAGTACGCGCGGCCGAGCCGCCAGCCGATCTCCACGGCCGGCAGGATCTCGGGCAGGAAGGTCGGCACCGCCAGTCCGGTGAAACCGGCCAGTTCGCCGGTCTCCTTGATCTCCACCGCGTACAGGCCAAAGCCGTGCTCGTCCCACTGCCGCTGATAGATGGCCAGACGCTCCGCGGACGCGGCCCGGTCCAGGGTGCGGCCGTCATGGATGTAGCGCATCACCTCGGGCTGCGCGTTGACCGCGGCGAACCCGTCCAGATCACCGCTTCGCCAGCGGCGCAACAGCAGCCGCGGAGTCTCCAGGGACAGGGCATCACGAGAACTTGTCAGGTCAGGCACCACCCCTTCGTAGCATTTCGGCGCCCACGGGGCGATGGTTCAGCCGGCCGGGAGATGCCGCCGGCCAGCCGGCCAGGAAGGTGCCCGGACCGGTCGGACCGAGCCACCCGGGGCTCCGGATCAGCAGCCGAGCCGCTTACTCGAAAGGGCGACGTCGTCGATCCAGAGGTCGAACTCGCCCGGTGTCGTGCCGCCCTGGTAGAGCTGCCAGCCGATCTTCACCGTGTCGACCGTCGGCAGGACGAAGGGAACATCGTTGCCACCGTGGTCAGTCGTGGAGGCCGTCAGCTCCGGATTCGCCACGCCGTCGATCCACACCGCGACGCGGTTGTCCGCCGCGTCGATCTTCCACTCGAAGCACTGCCAGGTGTCCTCAGCAACCGGGGCGGATTCCCGCCAGTTGGTCCAGTCGCCGGTCGGACCACCGTCGGCGCCGACCCCCCAGAAGGTTCCGGGGACCGTGGGCGCGTACTGGCCGCCGACCGGACGGACGACCTCCGTGCTGCCGGTGCCGGTCGCTTCCACCAGTGTGAAGTGTGCCCAGTCCGGGGCCGTGGGGAAGGCATCGACGCGCAGACGCATCCGGCCGTAGAAGCGGTTGCCCGGCGCGGCGAAATCGTCGACGCGCAGGAAGGCGCGTCCGTTGTCAACCGTGTGGATGTGCAGCACCTGGTTGCCGCGACGGGCACGTTCGACGGTGAGCGTGCCGTGGCGGGTGTCGACGCCCCAGTTCAACGTGCTGGGACCCCCGGGAGGGAGTCGCTCGAAGTCCTCACAGAAGAGCAGGCCGCGGGGGCACGAGGGCGGGGAGGCCCCGGAGGCACCGGCCGGAACGCTGCCGACTGCGGCGCCGAGGATCAGGGCGGCACTGAACACCGCGAGAAAACTGCGCATCGTCATCCTCCAGGACGGCTGGTCCCCACCACAGGGGCGGGGCCAGCGGGAACTTTCCGGCCATGCGACGCTGAGGTGCTCCCGCTCGCTCCGCTGCGGCGCGGTTGCCTCCGCGCTGCGGCGTCCGAGCTGTTCCGGCACGACAGCACCAGCTCCGGTCGCATCGATGGGCGTCATTATAGGTGACGAGGCTGGCTTCGGCTGGCCGGCAGCCGGCCGACCGTCACAGGTCGAGTCGATTCGACATGATCCACAATGAGCCTTCCGGCGTTGACTCGGAGCCAGGAAGGCGTAACGCTGTGGGCGCGCTCCCATCGTCGAGCTTCTATTCGAAAGGAATGCTCGTGCGACCCACCACCGCTCTACTCCCCGTCGTGCTCGCCACGGCCCTCGGCGGTCTGGCCCTGCCGGAGCCCGCCATCGCCGCGACCGGCCCGGCGCTGACCGTGGACACCACCGCCGCCCGGCACCAGATCAGCCCGTACATCTACGGCATGAACTTCGCCGACCAGGCCCTCGCCCGCGACCTGCGGCTGCCGGTGCACCGCTACGGCGGCAACGCCACCACCCGCTACAACTTCCGTGCCGACACCACCAACCGCGCATCGGACTGGTACTTCGAAAACATCCCCAACGACAACCCAAGTCCGGAAGACCTCCCAGAGGGCTCCGAGAGCGACCGGTTCGTGCAGGAGAACAAGGCCACCGGCGCCGCCACCGTCATGACGATGCCGATGCTCGGCTGGATCGCCAAGGACCGGTCGCGGGCGTGTGGCTTCAGCGTCGCCAAGTACGGCCCGCAGCAGTCCACCGACCAGTGGGCACCGGACTGCGGCAACGGCACCAAGCCGGACGGATCACCGGTCACCGGCAACGACCCGGAGGACACCAGCGTCGCCGTCGGTCCGGAGTACGCCACCGACTTCGTCAACCACCTCAAGGGACAGTTCGGCGCCGCCGCCGACGGCGGGGTCCAGTTCTACAACCTGGACAACGAGCCGGACCTGTGGCACTCCACCCACCGCGACGTCCGCCCGACCGGGCTGGGCTACGACGAACTACGCGACCGCACCTACGAATACGCCGCCGCGATCAAGGCCGCCGACCCCGGCGCGAAGACGCTCGGTCCCGTCGGCTGGGGCCTGAACTCGATCATCTACTCGGGCCTCGACCAGGACACCTGTTCGCGCACCGGCTGCTGGTCGAACCCGCCGGACAAGGCCGCGCACGGCGGCCAGGACCTCGGCCCGTGGTACCTGGACCGGATGCGCGAGTACGAGCAGCAACACGGCACACGCATCCTCGACTACTTCGACGTCCACCTCTACCCGCAGCAGTCCGGCGTGTTGGGCGAAGCGGCCGGCGACGCCAACACCCAGGCGCTGCGACTGCGCTCGACCCGCCAACTCTGGGACCCGACCTACGTGGACGAGAGCTGGATCAACAGTCCGGTCCGGTACATCCCGCGCCTACGCGAGCTGGTCGACCAGCACTACCCGGGTACGAAGATCGCGATGACCGAATACAACTGGGGCGCCCACGGGTCGCTCAACGGCGCCCTCGCCCAGGCTGACGTCCTCGGCATCTTCGGCCGCGAAGGGCTCGACCTGGCCACCCTCTGGACCGCACCCGCCGCCGACCAGCCCGTGGCCAACGCCTTCCGCGTCTACCGCAACTACGACGGCAAGGGCGGCGCGTTCGGCGAAACCTCCGTCCAGGCGACCAGCGCCGACCAGGGCAAGCTGGCCGTGTACGCCGCTGAGCGGAGCGCCGACAAGGCGCTCACCCTGGTCGTAGTCAACAAAACCGGCGACGACCTGACCAGCCCGGTCGCCCTCACCGGCGCCTCCGCCAGCACCGCCCAGGTCTACCGTTACAGCGAGGCGAACCTCGCCGGCGTCGTCCGGGAGGCCGACCAGCCGGTGACCGCCGGCGGCCTCACGGCCACCTTCCCGGCCAACTCGATCACCCACCTGGTGCTGCCGCGCGCCACCACGCCCGCCGACACCCAGGCGCCGACCGCCCCGGGCAAGCCGACCGCCGGCACGATCACCGGCGACAGCGTCGCCCTGGCCTGGACGCCATCCACCGACGACACCGCCGTCACCGGCTACGACGTGCACCGGGCCGACACCACCGGCACCGTGAAGGTGGGCAACACCACCGGCACCACGTACACCGTCACCGGGCTGACGCCCGACACCCCGTACACCTTCGTGGTAACCGCCCGTGACGCGGCGGGCAACGTCTCGACGGCCTCGCCCGGCCTGACCGTGCGGACCGCGCCCACCGCCCCGACCGTCCGCTGCACGGTCGGCTACACGGCGACCAGTTGGCCGGGCGGCTTCACCGCGACCGTGACAATCAAGAACACCGGCACCACCGCGATCGACGGCTGGAAACTCGCCTTCGACTTCCCCACCACCGCCCAGAAGGTCGGCCAGGGCTGGTCGGCCACCTGGAAACAGACCGGAACGAGCGTCACCGCGGACAGCATGAGCTGGAACGGCAAACTCGCCCCCGGCGCATCCACCAGCACCGGCTTCAACGGCACGTGGAGCGGCACCAACCCGGCACCAACCGCCTTCACCCTCAACGGACAACGCTGCGGCTGACCTGAGAGACCCCTACTCCCCACCAGCGGAGCAGGCTGGAAGGGTCCGGGGCGCAGCAGCGCCCCGGACCCCGCCCCCTCCAGCGGCGGTCCGGGCAAAGCCCGAGACAGCGGCTCACCCACCCTGACCTGCGGCAACCCGGAGCCGCAGGCAGGGTGCGGATTGAGCGAAGCCCTCGCCGAGTAAACCTGAGTACGCCAACTCATGCCCGGCCAAGTTGAGCCAACCATGCTGGACCGCATGACGTCTGAGGCGGTCAGCACGGATCGACGGGGCACCCCGACCGTGGGACTCCTCGTTCTGGTCTGGATCTGCGCACTGATCGCGACCGCCGTGTGGTGGGTGGGCATCGGCCTGCAGCAGTGGAGCGTCAGCTACGGCGACCAGCCCGGCGCATTCGAGGACCTCAAACGTTGGGCGAGCGTGGCCCTGATGGTCGCCGCGTTGGTCGCGACCGCCGGACCGGCAATCATCGCGCTCGTCGCGTACCAACTCCGGCTCGTACGCACCGCAGTCGTCTTCCTGGTGCTGACCGTCGTGATCGGCGTGCCGGCCGTACCGATCGCCGCCCTCGCCGGCCGGGACCTCGATCCCGCGCCGGCAGCGACGACGCCCGGCCCGCCGGGGCACTGCGTGGAACACAGCGGCGGTGACACCCGCTGCCCCGGCGGCTGACCGAACCAGTTCTCTTCCACAATGGATGGCATTCGAGGCCGTGACCGGAATCGAACCGGCGTGCGCGGTTTTGCAGACCGCTCCCTGACCACTCGGGCACACGACCAGGCAGAAGCGCCCGCGGAGGGAATCGAACCCCCGACACCCAACTCCGGAAGCTGGTGCTCTCCCCTGAGCTACGCGGGCATGCGTGGGAGTGGAGAGATTCGAACTCTCCGAGCGCGAACGCACCGGGGTTACAGCCCGGCCCACCTCACCATCGGTGGCGCACTCCCTTGGGGTGACTGGAGGGTGCTGACCCCTCGTCCTCCGGTGCCACCGAGCCGGCGCTCTCCCAGCTGAGCTACAACCCCAAAGTCCGGGACCGGGGTGTCGAACCCCGTGTCTCTCGCTCCCAAAGCGAGCGGGTCAGCCGTCTCCCTCGTCCCGGAGGTAGTGCCCCCGGCCGGCCCATACCGGCGCCGGCCGGGGTACTTCTTATGCCATCCACTGTGGAGTTGAGAATTTGCAACGCCTCCGGCCGCAGCCGGGACGAAAAGCAGGGGCGGCAGGACTCGAACCTGCGACCTTCGGTTTTGGAAACCGGTGCTCTACCAGTTGAGCTACGCCCCTATGAAGTTGTTCCAGCAACGAGAAAGCCGCCCTATCCCTGTCGGGGTGGGCGGCTTCGCAGCTTGCGCTGGCGCTATTCGCGCCGCCACCCCGGCTTCCAGTTCTGCTCACTCGCGCACAGATCGTGGGCTCGCCCGATCGAGGGCAGTACGACACCGCCGCGCGGCATGAACCGCGTGGTTTCGGCGTAGGCGTACTGCAACACGGGGAACTCCTTGGGTTCGTTGGGCCGGCCTTGCTCATTCAAGGTAGGCGCTGTGTCGATCGAATGGCAACGGATATTCCGAGCCACCTTCATGTGACTGGCAGCCAGCTATAGGGGGTGTTCGGGTCACTCCTGGGGCGCGAGCAGCCGATTGTCGGTGGCGTCGTGGACCGTGATTGCCTCCCCCGGGCACGAGTCGGCGGCGTCGAGGATGACCTCTGCCGGGGCGACGACGTCGGCCAGCGGCGTGGACAGGCCGTCGACCAGGCGGAAGTGCTCGGGGGCGGTGCCGGCGCAGATGCTCGTGCCGATGCAGCGGCGCGTGTCCACGGCGATCCGCCAGGCGGTGCTCACCAGGCCACCGGCATGCTGAGCAGGCCCCGCACCAGCATGCCCCGCTTCCACTGCAGCTCGGCTTCCGGTACGGCGAGCCGCAATCCGGGCAGGCGGGTCACGAGGGTGGCGACGGCGACCTGCAACTCCATGCGGGCCAGCTGCGCGCCGACGCAGTGGTGTACGCCGTGCCCGAAGCCCAGGTGCGGGTTCTGCTCGCGGTCGAGATTCAGCCGGTCCGGGTCGGCGAAGACGGTGCCGTCCCGGTTCGCCGACGACAGTGAGCCGAGAACCGGCTCACCGGCCCGGACCAGCACCCCGCCGACCTCGACGTCCTCCTTGGCGTACCGGGCGAAGGAGGAGCCGACGCCGAGCGGCACGTACCGCAGCAGTTCCTCGACCGCGGCCGGCACCAGCGACGGGTTGGCCCGCAGCCGGGCGAGCTGGTCCGGGTTGTGCAGCAGGACGTAGACGAAGTTGGGGATCTGGGTCACCGTGGTCTCGTGGCCAGCCGCGAGCAGCCCTCCGGCCAGCTCGACCAGTTCGGTCTCGCTGAGCCGATCCTGATTCTCGTCGCGGGCCCGCACCAACGCGCCGAGCAGGTCGTCGATCCCCGGCTCGCGGCGGCGCTCGGCGACGAGATCACCCATGTAGCCCCAGAGATTGTTCAGGTACTCCTGGATCGTTTCCATTGGCAGGGATGTGGTCGAGACGATTGCCTCGGACCAGAGGTGGAAGCGGTCGCGGTCGGCGTACGGGACCCCGAGCAGCTCGCAGATCACCTGGATCGGCAGCGGTGTGGCGACGTGCTCCACCAGGTCGGCCGGAGGACCGAGCCGGAGCATGTTGTCGACCAGGGAGTCGGCGATCTCCTGGGTTCGGGGTCGGAGGGCCTCTACCCGACGTGCCGTGAACGCCTTCGCCACCAGCCGGCGTAGCCGGGTGTGATCGGGCGGGTCCATGGTCAGCATGCCGCTGTACTGCTGGCGCGCGGTGAGCCTGGGCTCGTCGCGGTGAACGGCTGGGGCGCGGCCGAACCGTACGTCGCCGAGGACCGTACGGACGTCCTCGTACCGGGTGGCGAGCCACGCCTCCTCGCCGTAGGGGAGTTTCACCCGGGTCATCGGTTCGTTCTCGCGCAGCTCGCCATAGGTCGGATCGACGACGAGGCGGTCGGGCACGCTGAACGGGTACGGCCGCGCGGGCGGAACGGTTCGGCTCTCGGTGGTCTGCGCGCTCTCGGTCATCCGGATTCCCTTCGTCGAGACGGCGTGATCCTCGGGCCGGTACGTTCGCACGGCGCCGGACTGCCAGCGTCCAGGGTTCATGGACAGCACACATCAACGCTCGGTAATCTTTCGATATCGGATCGTAGCGATAGATGTCGTTGATCGCCATGGAGGTTGGTCCACGTCCGTACGCGACAGCGTTCTCGTGGCGAACCGCCTGCCGTGCCTCGTCCCCGACGACCAGCCACTCCCCCACGGCGGTCGCCGCCGCCTGGCCCGGCCAGCCGAGGCGTGCAGCGGGGCGGCCCAGCAGGCTGCCTTCCGCTGGCGAACGACCGAGGATGTGGGAGACCTGAGGGACGGCTCGTAACTCTCAGGCCACCTGGAGTTGGTACGTCGCGGCGACGTGGAAGCCGTGCCCGTCGGTGCCGGCAAAGGCCACCGTATGGGGTCCTGGGGCGAGCGGGTCCACGCGAGCCCAGATGCCCCACACCCGCATGGGTACCCGGCGCCGGCGGCGGGTGACCGGGTTCAGGAAAGCGCCCCGGACGTCGAAGAGCTCTGTCACGTCGATCGTGGTGACCGGATGCGGCACCTGGTCGACGTGCGCCTCGCCGGTCGCCGCGGGCAGCGGTGGAATGTACGTACCGTGCGGGCACCACATGTTGAAGGCCGGGAAGAACAGCGGGCGCCCTACGGGCACGGTGCACCGGCGTTCGACGTTTCCGCCGAAGCAGCCGGCGAGGAACCACACGTCGTTGGGCTGACGGTGGTGCGCATGCCGGCCGGTCCGGTCCAGGATGGGGTTGCGGAACGGTCCGGTCGCGGCGGCCCACTGCACCCACCGGGCCGCCAACCCCTGCGGGCTGTCTGGCGCGTACGGAAAGATCGACACGCCGCAGATGCTAGCTGTGCCCGACCGGTCTCGCTGCCGCACGCGGCGTGCATCGCCTTCGCATGGCTGAAGGAGGTGGCATGACGAAGGGACCCGAGAGCCGGCGGCGTTGTGCCAGCGCGAGGTGCGCCCGGCTTAGCGACGGGCCTTGATGGGCACCCGACTGACGGCCGTCGTCGGCCGGGGATTTCCAGGCGGGCGTTCAGGAGGTGCAGAACGACGCCGGCTCGGTAAGGCCGAGGTCCTTGCAGTCCCATCCGGTGCCCTGGTCCTGGAATCGCCAGCCCGTGCCGGCGGTGTAATGGAACAGGTAGATGACGCCGCTGGCGTCCGGACGCTGCACGTCGGCCGCCGCCCACGTCTCGACGCACTCCACTGCCCTGGAGGCGAAAGTCCAGCCGGCCGGCAGCTCTACCAGGTTCCCGAGGGTCTGCGTCGATGGACAGGTGGGATTCTGGGGTCCGTCACTGGTGCGGGTGGATGCGGGTGGCGTCGGGGGGTCGGGCCGGTTCTGGGTGGCGAAGGCGACCGTACCGCCGATGGCGAACACCACCGCCGCGGCCGCGGCGCCGGTGGTGACCGCCCTCCGTCGTTGTACCTGGCGTGATTTGCGTAGGGCGCGCTCGTACATGTCGGCGGTGCCGCCGAGCTCGCTCAGATCGGACATGGCCTGCCGCAGGGGGCCGAGGTTGTCGGTCATCAGGCCTCCTCCATCACGGCCGAGAGCAGCTCCGGCGCTATCTGCCGCATGCGGGCCAACGCCTTGCTGGTCTGACTCTTGATCGTGCCGACCGAGCACTGCAGCAGATCCGCGGCCTCGGCCTCGCTGCGGTCCTCGAAGAACCGTGCCACCAGCACGGCCCGTTGCCGCTGGGTGAGTTGGGCGAGAGCCTGGTGCAGGGCGACCTTGAGATCGGTGCGGCGAGCATGATCGCTGCCGGGCTGAACCACGTCGGCCAGCTCGCCGGGCAGGGACTCGGCTATCTTGCGGCGCCGCCACCAGCTCACGTGCTGGTGGTACATGGCGGTACGGGTGTACGCCTCGAAGTGCCCGGGATCATGTAGCCGGCGCCGGCCCCGATGCGTGCGGGCCAGGGCATCCTGCACCAGGTCCTCGGCGAGGTGCCGGTCGCCGGTCAGCAGGAACGCCGTCCGCAGCAACGCCGACGAGCGGGTCCGCACGAACTCACAGAAAAGATCGTCTATGGAGTCCGCCATGCCCCGCTCGTCCCCCCACGTACCCCAAGTCCTTCAGGCAGCGGCGGCGTCGATGCGGCCGGTTGACTGTGGCGCACACCTTAGCTGGTGTGCGCCACAGCAAGGACTGGGGTCTCCTGGGTCAGGAGATGCAGAACGGCGCCGGCTCGTTGAGGCCGAGATCCTTGCAGTCATATCCGCTGCCGTCGCCGTAGTACTTCCAGCCCGTGCCGGTCACGTAGTGGAACAGGTAGACGCCGTCTCCAGCGGTCGGGCCTTGCGGATCGGCTCCCGCCCAGTCCTTGACGCACTGGACACTGCCGAACGTCCAGCCCTTCGGCAGCTCCACCAGGCCCGCGAGGGTCTTCGCCGAAGGACACTTGGCACTCGTGGCCGGCTTGGTCGCCGGCTTGGTCGTCGTCGCCGGATCCGAGATGCAGAACGGCGCCGGCTCGTTGAGGCCGAGGTCCTTGCAGTCCCATCCGCTGCCCTGGTCGTAGTACTTCCAGCCCGTGTCGGCCACGTAGCGGAACAGGTAGACCCCGTCACCCGCGGTCGGGCCCTGCGGATCGGCCGCCGCCCAGCCCTTGAAACAGTTCACCTTCCCGAGAGACCAGCCCTTCGGCAGCTCGACCAGCGTCTGGAGGGTCGTCACCGAGGGACATTCGGCAATCCCGGCCGCCGGGGCATCGGGCGACGCACCGGGGGTGCCAGTGGCCGCAGCAGCCGACGTCGGAGCAGGTGCGGTTGGGCTGGGGCCGGACGGCGTCGCGGAGTCGCAGGCGGACAGTCCAATAAGGACAGTCGCAACGGGCAGCAGCAGAAGGTGACGTGCAGACATTTCCGGGCCCCTATGGCTCGTGGCGATCATCGCTTACATCCGGGTACATGCGATCCGTCGCCCGCAGGTTGCCGCCAACGAGATTTTTTCTTCAAGATCTTTCGGCGACCCCGCTCAGACGGTGTTCACCGCAGGTCATGCCCAATGACGTCTCGCGCCCGTCAGCCACGGCTATCCAGATGAGGGTGGGTGACGCAGCCAGTGACGGAGATCCCTGGGCGGCGACCCACGGTGGCGAGGGGCGACACGAGCCATTGCCCCAGCAGCGGCGATGCACTCCCAACGTCCGCAAGAGCTGAAACAGCGTAGGGTCGGCGTGCAGTGAAGACTTCGCGCCCGCCGCGCGGTACTTCCGTCACCTGCACGCCGCGATCAGGCGAGTACCACGCTGCACGTTCACCGACCTGCTTCAGGAGGTTCGATCATGTCCAAGGACTCGACGACCAAGGCGAACGTCAAGAAGAAGGGTAAGACGATCAAGGAGAAGCAGACTGCGAAGCGCCTGAAGCGCGACGAGCAGAACGGGCAGTCCTCAAACATCGTGCCCACCGGCCGCTAAAGCCGGCAGCATCGCTCAATTATCCGAATGCGGCGATGAAGGTGGGGGCTGACGATCGTCGGATCCCCACCTGCCGCTGCGGCCGCAGAGTTGCGGCAGGTGGCAGTGGCCCGGAATTGTGGATGTGTCCGGCGAGCGCCAGCTTCTCTCGACGAGAACGTCATCGACGAGAATGAGGGGCGAAACTTCACCAGAAGCAAGGGCGAATTGATAAAGGCACCAGCCGGCGGTACGTGGAAACCATCGACGCTATCAACCCTGCCTCGGTCGCACACCAGCTTCCGCCTCGGACTCCTGCCCTGCTCACCTGCGGAACCATCGACCAACAGGTCCCGTGCCACACGACCACGCCGCTGGCAGTGGCGCTGGAGCGGGCGCACACCAGCGGGCCCGGCCGAATCGTGCTGGCCGGCGTGGCTCACGATCTGGCCGACCCCGCGAATCCAGACGTGCTCGCCCCGGCGACACTCGATGCGCTGCGTCAGTTCATGAGATGCGGTACCAGGCGCGAATGACCCCCAGGCTGCACGCTGCCTGGCCGTGGATGACACGCTCCCGTCCTCAGGGGCGGTGACAGGCTGATGGTCGTCGTTTGGCTAACGTAGTAGCCGGTGTGCCGGGAAGACTGGTCGGCGACTTCGTCACCGACCCCACCGGAGGACCACGATGAGCCGCCCCCCGGCCAACCGCACGCCACTCCTGCTCAGCCGCAGGAGTTGGCCTGAGGTACGCCGCATCGGAGACATTCTCCGGACCGAAACGGTCGGTGGGGTGCTGCTGCTGGTCGCCGCCGTGCTTGCCCTCGCCTGGGCGAACTCCCCTTGGTCCGACGCGTACCGCTCGCTCGCTGACGTCACAGTGGGCCCCGAGGCGCTGCATCTGGACCTCTCACTGGCGCAGTGGGCCGCCGATGGCCTGTTGGCGATCTTCTTCTTCGTCGCCGGGTTGGAACTCAAGCGCGAGTTCGTCGCCGGTGACCTGCGCGAGCCCCGCCGGGCGATGCTGCCCGTCGCCGCCGCGCTCGGCGGTATGACGCTGCCGGCGCTGATCTATGTGGCGTTCAACGTCGGGGCCGGCGACGGGACCTTGACGGGGTGGGCGATCCCGACCGCCACGGATATCGCGTTCGCCCTGGCCGTGCTCGGAGTGATCAACACAAGCCTGCCCTCGGCGATGCGGACGTTTCTGCTCACCCTCGCGGTGGTCGACGACCTGCTGGCCATTGTGATCATCGCGGTCTTCTACACCAGTACCCTGCACTTCGGGCTGCTGCTGCTCGCGCTGGCCCCGATGGCGCTGTTCGGTCTGCTGGTTCAGCGCCGGGTGCGGTCCTGGTGGCTGCTGCTGCCGCTGGCGGTCACGACGTGGGCGCTGGTGCACGCCTCCGGGGTGCACGCCACCGTCGCCGGGGTCGCGCTGGCCTTCACCGTGCCGGTGCTACGCCGCAAGCCGGGACCTGGCCCTGGCCTGGCGGAGCACTTCGAACACCGAATCCGGCCCCTGTCCGCGGGGGTCGCGGTACCGGTGTTCGCGTTCTTCGCCGCCGGAGTCTCGGTAGCCGGGGCGGGCGGTCTCGGCGCAACCCTGACCGACTCGGTCGCCCTGGGCGTGATGGTGGGGTTGGTGGTGGGTAAGTCGGCTGGCGTTCTCGGCGCCAGCTGGCTCGTGCAGCGGTTCACCCGGGCCCGGCTCGCGGAAGGGCTGACCTGGTGGGACATGGTGGGGTTGGCGCTGCTGGCCGGAGTCGGTTTCACCGTGTCCCTGCTGATCGGTGAATTGGCGTTCGGCGCCGGCACCGAACGCGACAACCACTCCAAGATCGGCGTTCTGCTCGGGTCGCTGCTGTCGGCGGTGCTGGCAACCGTCGTTCTACGCGCTCGTAATCGGCATTACCAGGGGGTCTGCGCGCTGGAGGAGCGCGACAGCGACGCCGACGGGGTGCCAGACGTCTATGAGGAGCAGCCGACAAAAACGACGCCGTCCTGATCCGGCGCTCCTGGGCTATGGCGGCCAGCCGAGCAGTCGAGCGCCGAGTACAGCTGTCTGCAGGGTGAAGCGTTGGGTCGGCTCGCCGGGGTGGTAGCCGGTCAGGTCCCGGATGCGGTCGAGTCGGTAGGTGACCGCGCGGACGGACAGGTGCATCTGCCGCGCTGTCGCGGTGTGGTTGCCCTGGTTGTCGAAGAGCACGGTCAGGGTCTCCAGGTACGGCCCGGCACCGCCGCGCGCCGCAGTCAGTGGCCCGAGGACCGTGGTCACCAGGTCGGTGATGGCGTCGCGGTCACGCAGCAGCACGGGGAACACCAGCAGGTCGGCAGCATTGAGTACGGGCGTGGTGAAGCCGAGCCTGACGGCGTAGTCGAGGGTCTGGCGGGCCTCGTCGAGGGATGTGGCCAGGCCATGGACACCGGGTTGGGTGCGGCCGACGGCGATCTGCCAGTTACCCGCGCCGAGCTCAGTGACGAGCAGGTGGGCGAGTTCGGCAGCGATGCCGCGTAGGCCACCGGCGCTGATGCAGACCACATCGCCGTCGCGGAGGGTGGTGAGGGTGTTTCCTTCGCCGAACCTGGAGGCCAGTGCGCCATCGATGCGGTGGGTGATACCGGGAGTCAGGCCCGCCGCACGGGCGATGAGGACGGTGTGGGTGGCCGACAGGCGGATGCCGTACCGGTGTGCGCGCTCGGCCAGACCGCCCGGGTCGGCGCGGCCGGTGAGCAGGTCGTTGACGAACGCGGCACGTTCGTTGTCGTGGCGATCCAGCTCGGCGCGGTTCTGCCGGGTGTACCCGTCCACGGCGTCGGTGAGCAGGACACGGGCGGTGTCCAGCAGTGTCTCGGCGCGGGAATGCACGGCGACGGCGGTGTCGGTCGACGCGACCGGGGTGGCGCTCCAGTAGGCGGTGGCGGCAGCCAGCAGACCGGTAACGAGCTCGGGCAGCGTCAGCCCCTCATCCGCTGCGCGGGCGCCCAGGTTGACCGCTGCCTGACGCCGGGCAGTGGCCGGGACGTACAGCAGATCCTGGCAGTTTGCCGCCAGCCAATTGGCGTCGTTCATGGGCTGTTCCTTGTCGGCGTGCTGGTGGCCGCCGGTAACCGGAGGCCACCAGCCTCAGGTTTACACACCGATGTCGCGGCGGTCGAACACGATGACTCCGGCGGTCGTGGCTGCGGCACCGAGGAGCACGAGGGCGAGAAGCTCGGGCGGGTGCCAGCCGGTGTGCAGCGGGTCCGTGCCGATGAAGTAGTGAAACGGTGACAGCCAGCGCACCCAGTGCCACCCGTCGAGCATGCCGCCGATGGCGTTGGCCATGTAGGCGGCCACGGCAAGGCCACCGGTGATCGCGAGGACGGCAGCCCGTTTTCCGGTGGCGGCGCCAACGAGGAAGGCGACGCCGGCGAAGCTCCACACCAGGGCGACCAGGCCAGCGGACGCGGCGGCGACGTTGGACAGGGAGATGTCCATGCCGATCCAGGGAACAATGATCATCAGCAGGATCCCGGGGATGGCGGCGATCCCGGTGAGTGCGCTGCCGGCTGCGGCCACCCGTTGCCAGGCGAAAGCGGTGCGCGAGACCGGGTTGGCCAGCATCAGCTCCATGCCGCCGTCCTCCTCCGGCCGAGCGATCGTGCGGGCAGTCAGCGTGATGGCGCCCATCAGGACCAGCAGTGGGCCGATCAGGCTGAAGATGGTCGCCTGCAGATAGCCGGCGGGCGACAGCATGTCGGCGATGCCGAGGAAGTCCAGCATGCCCTGGGGCAGAGCGTCCTGCTTCAGCTCCGCGGCTCCCTGAAACTGGCTGTAGAAGGAGGTGTAGATGGCGGTGAAGGCGGCGACGCCACCGGCCCAACCGATCAGTGCCAGGCGGTCGTCACGCCAGGTCTTACGCACCAGCGCGGGAAGCATCGCCGGCTCCTTCCCCGTGGTAGTAGAACGACAGGAACGTCTCTTCCAGGTCGGGTTCGGCCGACAACATGTCCACCACCTCATGACGCGCCGCCGCCTTGATCAGCGGGTCGATGCGGCCGTCGACGGTGCATTTCAGCACCGGGCCGGACACCACCACGTCACTGACTCCGGGCAGGACACTGAACTCCGCCGGGTCCACCGGGTCGTCGAAATGAATCTCGACGGCGCGGACCGCCCGCTTCCCCAGTGACTCAACCCGCTCGACCGCGGCCAACTGGCCGTCGCGGACGATGGCGACCCGGTCGGCCGCCTGCTGCACCTCGGTCAGGACATGAGAGGACATGAAGACGGTCTGCCCAGCACCACTGGCGTCGCGGACCATGGCCAGGAACTCCTGCTGCATGAGGGGATCCAGCCCACTGGTCGGCTCATCCAGGACCAGCACCGCCGGCCGGTGCATGAACGCCTGCACCAACCCGACTTTCTGCTTGTTGCCCTTACTCATCGTCCGTACCGAGCGCGAGAGGTCCAGGTCCAGCCGCTCCGCGAGGTCGGTCACCTGCGACCAGGCCACGCCGCCGCGCGCTGCGGCGAAGAAGCGCAGCAGGTCCTCCGCCTTGTCCCGCCCGGGAAACACGAGCTCGCCGGGCAGATAGCCGATCTGACGGTGCAGTGCGGCCTTGTCCCTGCGCGGGTCGAGCCCGAGCACAGTCGCGCGCCCACGAGTGGGGCGCAGAAAGTCCAACAGCAGCCGGATCGTGGTGGTCTTCCCGGCTCCGTTCGGCCCAAGGAACCCCACCACCTCCCCGGCCCGAACCTCCAGGCTGAGACCCTCGATACCGCGACGCTGACCATAGAACTTGGTCAGGTCCTCGGTGAGTAGGGCGATGTCGCTTGTCATGCCCCCATCGTCGCGGGCTTTCCGTCCCGGCATCAGGTCAGCATCCGGTCGACATACCGCTGATGCCGTTGCCGAACATCGGAAGGTAATAGCCCGAATGCCAGCCCGGGCGGGCGGCGCGCCCCGACCGCCGGGAGTACTCTCGCATCAGGTGCGCCGGGAAGTCTGGTCGGCAGGTCATGTCGTGCTGCGGCTTCTGGAGGCTCCGATGGGCGTTTCTGCCCTACGCACCGAACATCTGTCCAAGCGGTACGGGCGGCTGCTCGCCCTCGACGACCTCACCCTCGACGTCGCGGCGGGCGAGGTATTCGGGTTTCTCGGCCCCAACGGCGCCGGAAAGTCAACGACGATCCGGCTGCTGCTCGGTCTTGCCCGACCCACCTCCGGACGAGCGTGGATCTTCGACACCGACGCCGCCGATGTTGCCGCCGCCCACCGCATGCTCGCCTACGTGCCGGCGGATGTGGCGCTGTGGCCACGGATGACCGGCGCCGAGGTGCTGGACCTGCTCGCCCGCATCGGCCCCGGCACCGACACCGCGTACCGCGACGAGCTCATCCAACGATTCGCGCTCGACGTTTCCAAGCTGGCCGGCACCTACTCGACGGGCAACCGGCAGAAGGTCGCTCTGATCGCGGCGTTCGCCACCCGGGCGCCTCTGCTGGTGCTGGACGAGCCAACCAGCGGCCTGGACCCGCTCATGGAACTGCAGTTCCGACAGGCGGTCGGGGTTGCCCGCGACAATGGGCAGACGGTGTTCCTCAGCTCCCACCAGCTCGCCGAGGTCGAAGCCGTCTGCGACCGCGTCGGCATCCTGCGCGCCGGCGAACTGGTGGAGGTGGCCTCCGTCGCACAGCTGCGCCGACTGCACCACACCGAGGTTGCCGCGACGTTCACCGGCACACCACCGGACCTCGACGGCGTCCACGGCGTCCACGACCTGCACGCAGACGGCGCCGCGACAGTGCGGTTCGCCCTGAGCGGCTCCCCCGCCGCAGCGCTGCGCGCCCTGGCCGACGCAGACGTGGCGACGATCGTCGTCCGGGAGCAGAGCCTCGAGGAGATCTTCCTCGCCTACTACGGGCAGAACGCCCGATGATCGCGACCACGGCGGCAGCAGCCGGCCCGGAGCGGGTGCTCAGAGGGCTCGCAGTGCGCCAGGTGCGCCGTGGTGCCGTGGTCGTGACCGCTGTGTGCGCGGGCATGTCCGCCCTGGTGGTGGTCGGCTACCACAGCGAGGCGCTGGATCCGGCGGCCCTGGCGGCGCTGGCCCGCAACCCGGCGATCCGCACCCTGTTCGGCGAGCCGATCGCGCTCGATCAGGCGGGCGGGTTCACGGTGTGGCGCACGGGCACCGTCCTGGCGGTCCTGCTCGGAGTGTGGGCAATGCTGGCCGCCACCCGGATCACCCGTGGGGAGGAGGACGCTGGCCGGTGGAGCTTGTTGTTATCCGGCCGCGTCACCCTCGCCGAGGCGGTCCGCCAGCACCTCGGTGTGCTGGCCGTCGTTCCGGTCCTCGTTGGCGCGGCGACCGCCGCGGCGATGATCGCTGCGGGAGTGGACGCCACAGGTTCGTTGGTGCACGGCACCGGCCTCGCTGTTGTCGGGCTCTTCTTCGTCGCCGTCGGGGGCGTCACCGCGCAGATGTTCGTCAGCCGGTCGGCGGCCAACGGTGTCGCGGCGGCCGTCCTGGTCGTCGGGCTCCTCACGCGGATGGTCGGCGACGGTGTGCCCGCGCTGGCCTGGATTCGGTGGCTGTCCCCGTTCGGGTTGTTGGCGTTGACCCGCCCGTTCGACAGCAATCGAGGGCTGCCGGTGTCGGTGCTGGCGTTCGCCGCGGTGCTGCTACTGGCCCTCGCCGGTCGGCTTGCGGCTCGGCGTGACGTCGGCGCGGCGATTCTTGCTACGGCCGGCAGCCGGCCGGCGCGTACCGCGTTGCTCGGTTCGGTGCCCGCCTTCGCCGTACGGCGGACCGTGCGGCCGCTGGCCGCATGGTCGGCCGGGATCGGCGCGTACTTCCTGCTCCTGGGCCTGATCGCCCGGTCCATGGCCGAGTTCCTGACCGGCAACCCCGAGTTCGCGACGATGGCGGCCCAGGCTGGCTTCCCGGCGCTCGACACGGTCGAGGGCTACGCGGCCACCCTGTTCGCGCTGTTGGCCGTTCCGGTCGGGGTGTTCGTCGCCGTGCGGCTCGCCGCGGTAGCCGCGGACGAGAATGCCCGGCGTCTCACACTGCTGCTGGCCGCACCGGTGACCCGGGTACGGCTGATGGCCGCCGAAGCGGCCGTCGCTGGCTGCGCCGCGCTGGTCCTGATCACGGCGGCCGGCGTCGCCATGTGGGCCGGTACGGCCACTGTCCATGCCGGCCTTGGGGCCGGCGACGCGCTCGCCGGGGCCTGGAACGTCGTGCCGATTGTGCTGCTGTGTCTGGGAGCTGCCGTCCTGGCGCTCGGATGGGCACCACGCGCCGTCGCGGCTATCGGCGCCCTTCCGGCCGCCGGCGGGTTCCTGTGGCAGGTCATCGCCGACAGCATCGACGCGCCCTCCTGGATCCGTGCGCTGTCCCCGTTCGCGCACCTGGCCACGGTGCCGGTCACCACGCCGGCCTGGGTCGCGGCGTCCGTGATGGCCGGCATCGCCGCGGCAGGAGTGGTCGCCGGCACAATCGGCTACCGCCGGCGTGACCTGGTTGCCTGACCAACCCCATCACCAACTCATGCATGTCGGAGGGCCGGTCCCCGCTGTGGCTGGCGGTTCACGCGCGGCGGCACGACAACGCCTCCCGCGCCGCCGGGCAGATGCAAGCCGGCACTGACCTCACCTCATCGGGGTGGCCGCGCCAGAGCTGTCCTCGGCCAACTCGGCGAACCAGCGGCGGTCGCGGCGAAACACCTCGGGGACCGTGAACCCGGCGGTGGAGGCCACCCCGGTGACCGCCGTGGTGTCGAGCCGGGCCCACCGGAAGGGTGGCCCGAGGCGCGAACCACCGCCCGCGGCCTGGAGGGCCAGTTGGGCCTGACCGCGCCAGAGTCCTGGGCCTGGTGCTTCGAGTTCGACGAGCACGGTGCCGCCGGGGCGCAGCAGGTCGTGGCACCGGCCGAGGAGGGTGACGGGGTCACCGCCGATGCCGATGTTTCCGTCGATCAGGAGCACGTGAGCCCAGCGCCCTTCTGCGGGCAGTGGGGCGAAGACGTCTCTCTGGAGGGCGATTGCGCCTCGGGCCCGGGTCAACCGAACCGCGTGCGCGGAGATGTCGACTCCGACGGCGGTCAGCCCGGCCCGGGTGAGTGCCAGTGTGAGCCGGCCTGGACCGCAGCCCAGGTCGAGCGTCGGGCCGGTGCATCGGGCGACCAGTGCGGCCACCGCCGGTTCGGCTGGGCCGTGCCACCGGCGTACCGGCAGGCGGCTGCGCCAACCGTTGTCGCCGTGCACCAGCCAGTGGTCGTCGGTGCGGCGTCGCAACGCGCTGCCGAATGCCTCGGTCGGTCTGGCCCGGATGCTGCGGCTCATCGAGGGATCCCGGGCGTCAGGCTGCGCTGAACCGCCGCGACGTGGCGCGCGAAGCGGCTGCCGGTACCGTGCCGCGCCGGGCGGGCCTCCAGGTGGGCGGCTTCTTGGCCCCCGGGCCGCTCCGGCAAGACTGCCGCGGGCCGCCCGGGACGACCGTCGGCAATCACGTCGGTCGACCATGTCGACGCATCGCCGGACGTCGACGCGGCCACCGCGAGTGCGTCGGCCCACTCGTCGACGTCTCGAAGCAGGGGTAAGGGATCTACCCGCAAACCCCCGTTGCGTAGGGCCACGATGGTGTGGTGCCCGGTCAGCGCGGTGGACATCGGCACGGCGCGAAGCACGGCGGCGTACCGGGGGTTGTGCAGGCCCAGGGCCCACCACCCGCCGTCGATGGCAGGGCCGAGCACGGCGTCGGTGAGGGTGAGGCGGTGGACGGCCGCATCGAGCTGCGCCGACGTCAGCTGTGGCGTATCCATGCCGATCTGGAGCACCGGTCGACCCGGGTAGTCGTCAGCCACGTCGGCGTGAGCGTTGGCGAGACGATCGCCGAGGTCGGTGCCGCGCTGCGGCAGGATCTGCCAGCCGGCGGTCGCCGCGGTCAGCTCGGCGGCTTCTTCGGCGTCGGCCAGCCGACCGTGCAGGGCGAGGACGGGTGTGACGCCGGGAGTGGCGCGTACGGTGTCCAAACTGTCCAGCAGTGCCGCGGCGGCGATCCGGGCCGCCTGCAGGTGGCTGGCCGGGGGGCAGAGACGGGTCTTCACTGCACCCGGCACGGGTGCCTTCGCCATCACCAGCAGGACGGTCACCGCGATCGCTCCACCGTGCGCAGGACCCCGGCGAAGTCCCGGGTCGCGCGGAGCGTGCCGCGTACCGAGCCGGAGACCTTCGACCGGGTGCCGGCAGCGCGGTGCAAGTACCGCACGTCGAGTTCCCGGATCCGCCAGCCCGCGGCGGCGGCGCGGATGAGTAGTTCCAACGGGTATCCGAAGGCGCGGTCGGTGACTCCGAGGCCGAGCAGCGCTTCGCGGCGGGCCACCCGAATCGGGCTGAGGTCGCGCAGCGGTATGCCCCGCTGCCGCAGCAGCGCCGCGACCAGCGCGGTGCCGGCCCGGGCATGCCACGGCCAGACACCGGCGGCGACGGGCCGGCGACGACCGACCACCAGATCAGCCGACCCGCTGGCCACCGGCGCGACCAGCGCCGGGAGTTCGGTGGGATCGAAGGAGCCGTCGCAGTCGAGCACACAGACCAGTGCGCCCTGCGCCGCCTCCAGGCCGGTGTGTACGGCGGCGCCGTAGCCCCGGCGCGCTTCGTGGACGACCCGGGCGCCGTGCCGGGCCGCGATCTCCGGTGAGCCGTCCCGGGAGCCGTTGTCCACCACGATCGCCCGGTAGCCGGGTGGCAGGGCGGTCAGGACGCCGGGTAGCGCCGCGGCTTCGTCGAGACACGGCAGTACCACGTCGATCGGTGATGGCATACCGGAAACGCTAGGACGCCAAGCCGCCCTGGATGGGCGAAATCGAACCATCAGCGATTCTGCCAGCATCGCCCGTTCATCGAAGGGTGATGTCCTGCCCATTCCCGCACCACCGGGCCGGCGATGGCCGTACCGTCCGGTCGTCATGAGAGTGCTCGCGCCCCTGCGCCGGGGACCGGACGTGCCCGCCCGGCGGGTCGACGCCGACCTCGTGGTGCTCGGCGTCGAGGTGGCGTTGGTCGCCGCTGCGGTGGCGGTGGGCGTGCTGCTCAACGCGCGCGGTGTCGGTCTACACGCCGACGCCGCGCCGCTCTACGCCAGCTGGCGTCCGCACCTGGGTTGGGGTACCCCGGCCGCGCTGCTGGTCGCCACCGGGGTGATCGGCTGGGGTGTCCAGTGGGCCCGGACCGCCGGGTGGGGCCGGCTGCTGGTCGCGGCCTACGTCGCGGCGGTGGCGTGGACGATGTCGTTGGCGCTGGTGGACGGCTGGTCGGCCGGTTTCACCCGGCGACTCACCCCGCAGGCCGAGTATTTGCACGAGGTGCCCCGAGTCACCGACATCACGGCCATGCTGGCCGGCTTCAGCGCCCGGATCCTCGATTTCCAGCCGCACGCGTGGTCCACCCACACCGCCGGCCATCCACCGGGGCCGCTGCTGCTCTTCGTCGGGTTGGACCGGATCGGTCTCGGCGGCCCCACCGTCGCCGCCCTGGCCTGCGTGCTGGTGGGAGCGACAGTCACCGTGTCGGTGCCGGTGACGCTGCGGGCCCTCGGCGCGGAGGAGGCCGCCCGCCAGGTGCTGCCGTTTCTGGTGCTGCTGCCCGGCGCGATCTGGGTGGGAGTTTCGGCCGACGGCATCTTCGCCGGTGTGGTCGCGGCGGGGCTGGCCCTGTTGGTGGTGCGGGGAGTGGCCGCCGCCGCGGTCGGGGGCCTGTTGCTCGGCTTCGCCCTCTACCTGTCATACGGCCTCGTACTGGTCGGCGTCCTCGCCCTGGCGGTGGTGGCACTGCGACCGCGGGACCGGTGGCCGGCGGTGCTCGCCGCACTGGCCGGTGCCGGTGCGGTGGTTGCCACCTTCACGTTGGCCGGTTTCTGGTGGCTGGACGGCTACCACCTGGTGGTTGAGCGGTATCACCAGGGCTGGGCCGCGGAGCGCCCGTACGGCTATTGGGTGTGGGCGAACGTGGCGGCGCTTCTGCTCTGTGCGGGCCCGGCGCTCGGGCCGGCGCTGCTCCGGACCGCGCACGCGTCGATCGGTCCGGCGCGGACCGTTGCGAGGCGATGGCGCTGTCCTGACCGCGCCCCGGTGATCGCCTGGTTTGACGCCCTGCGGGGAGCCGGGCCCACGATGCTGCTGCCGCTGGTCGCCGTGCTGGCGGTCGTCGTGGCTGATCTGTCCGGGCTGAGCAAGGCGGAGGTGGAACGGATCTGGTTACCGTTCGTGGTCTGGCTGCTGGTGGCCGCCGCCCACCTGCCGCCGGCTGCCCAACGGCTGTGGCTGGCTGGGCAGGTGCTCACCGCTCTCGCGGTCAGTCACCTGCTCTGGACGGTGTCCTGATCCGGCGGTAGGTGGTGCGAGAGTCTCAGGCGGTGAGGGCGGCCGGTTCCCGTAGCGGATCGGTGGCGAAGGCGGCCACCCCCTCGGCGAACCCGACCCGGGCGGTGTAGCCGAGCAGTTCCGCCGCCCGCCGGGGGTCGGCGACCACGTGTCGGACGTCGGCCGCCCGGCCACCACCGGCGATCTGCGGCGCCGGCCCAGCCATCGCCTCAGCGAGGGCGACGGCCAACTCACCCACCGTGTGCGGCTCGCCCGAACAGACGTTGACCGGCACGAGGCCCAGCGGTGGCGAGGCGGTCAACGCCAGCAGGTTGGCCCTGGCGACGTCGGTGACGTGGACGAAGTCGCGGCGCTGCCGGCCGTCCTCCAACACCCTCGGCGGCAGACCCTCCGCCAGCGCGGACCGAAAAATCGAGGCCACACCCGCGTACGGGGTGTCCCGGGGCATCCGCGGGCCGTAGACGTTGTGGTAGCGCAGCGCCCAGACGCTTCCGCCGGTCTGCCGCGCCCACGCTGCGGCCAGGTGTTCCTGGGCAAGCTTCGTGGCCGCGTACGTGCTTCGCGGCTCGAGTAGCGCGTCCTCGGGCACCAGAGCTGGCGAGAGGGTGCCGGCGCAGTCCGGGCAGGTTGGCTCGTACCGGCCGGCGGCCAGATCGGCGATGCTGCGGGAGGCGGGCCGCACGGTGCCGTGCGTCGCGCAGACGTACCGACCCTCGCCGTAGACGACCATCGAGCTGGCCAGCACCAGCCGGGTCACACCGGCGCGGTACATCGCAGCGAGCAGCACCACTGTGGCGTAGTCGTTGTGGCTGACGTAGTCGGGGGCGTCGGACGGGTCCAGCCCGTGTCCCACCATCGCCGCCTGGTGACACACCGCGTCCACACCGGGAAGAAGCCGGTCCAGCAGCGGGGCGTCGCGGACGTCACCGACCACCGGGGCGTGCCGCCGGGACCACTCGGGGATGTCCCTGCCGTGTGCCTGAGGCAGCAGCGCGTCGAGCGCCACCAGGTCGTGGCCCTCGGCGACGAGCAGGTCGGCGATCTGCGATCCGATGAAACCGGCCGCGCCGGTGAGCAGTACCCGCATCCCGGTGACCGTAGACCGCACTCGGCCCGGGCGAGGCCGGATCGCCCGCCTGCCAGGCGATCGGTATCCCGGTATGCCCAAATTTGGGGGCCAGTGGCGTCTAGCGTCCCGGGGTATGGGTGTGACGGACCGGCAAACGGGATTCCCCCAGCGGTGGTGGCGTGCCCTGGAACGACACCCCCCACCGGTCCCCGGTCTGACCGGGGACCGCTGGCGTAGCCCGCTGCGGGGTCCATGGCTCACCGCCGTGTACGGCGCCGTGCTCCTCGTCGGGCTGCCGCTGGTGATCATCACCGGGCTGCTCGACTACGCCGCCTACGGCCCCCAGTTCGATCAGGCCCTACCCCGCGAGGTGGGCTGGTTACGGCTACCGCCGTTCGACTGGCCGACTCGACCGTCGTGGCTGTTCCGGGTCACCCAGGGCCTGCACGTGACGCTCGGCATCATCCTGATCCCCGTGGTGCTGGCGAAGCTCTGGTCGGTGATCCCGAAGCTCTTCAGCTGGCCGCCGGCCCGGTCCCTGGCCCAGGTACTGGAGCGGCTGTCCCTGCTGCTGCTGGTCGGCGGCATCCTCTTCGAGATCGCGACCGGCCTGCTCAACATCCAGTACGCATACCTGTTCGGCTTCGACTTCTACACCGCGCACTACTTCGGCGCCTGGGTCTTCATCGCAGCGTTCGTGGCGCACGTGACACTGAAGCTTCCCCGGATGGTCAGCGCACTCCGATCCCGGCCGGCCCTGCGGGACCGCCGCCGACCGGGGCAGCGCGAACCACTGCGGGCCGAGTTGCGTACCCCGCTGGCCGCGACCCGGCCCGAGCCACCCGATCCGGACGACCTGGTGGCCACCGCACCCGGCGCAGCGACGATGAGCCGGCGCGGCGCGATTGCCCTGGTCGGTGGCCTCTCCGTGCTGCTCGGCGCCCTCACGATCGGGCAGACCCTCGACGGCCGCTGGCGCCGCACCGCACTGCTGCTACCGCGCGGACGTGAGCCCGGCACCGGACCGAACGGCTTCCCGATCAACCGCACCGCCGCCGCGGCAGGCATTCAACCGGACGAGGTGGGGCAACGATGGCGGTTGACCGTGCGGGGCGGCGACCGCCTCGTCACCCTCGACCGTCCCCGCCTGCTGGCCATGGGTCAGCACACCGCCCGCCTGCCGATCGCCTGCGTGGAGGGGTGGTCGACGCGACAGACCTGGTCAGGTGTACGACTGCGCGACCTCGCCACCCTGGTCGGTGTGGACGACCCGGCGTCGGCGCAGATCCGGTCGCTGGAGAAGGCCGGGTTGTTCAACCAGGCGATCCTCCAGGCCAATCAGGTGCTCGACGCCGACTCTCTGCTCGCTCTGCGGGTCAACGGCGTCGATCTTTCGGCCGACCACGGCTTTCCGGCCCGGGTGATCGTCCCCGCCCTGCCCGGCGTGCACTGCACGAAGTGGGTCGCCGAGATCACCTTCCGGACCGGTGCCGATGGATAAGCCCATCCTCCGATTCCGGGCGGCCTACGGATCGTCCCTGCAGCACCTGATCGTCATGATCGCCTGCTTCACCCTCACCGGCTGGGTCGCGCTCCGAATCGCCGAGGAGGCCACTGCTGGGCGAATGCTGCTCTGGTTCGTCGGGGCGGCCGTCGCCCACGACCTCGTCCTCTTTCCGATCTACGCGTCGGCCGACCGGGTGCTGCGCGGTGCACTCGGGCGCTCCGGCGGAGAGGGCCTGCCACCGGCTGTACACCACCCGATGCCGGCTCGCGCCGGGCAGGCACCGCTCCGGCCCTCCCTCCTGAACCACGTCCGGGTGCCTGCGCTCGCCACCGGGCTGCTGTTCCTGGTGTATCTCCCCGGCATCCTGCGGCAGGGCCGGGAAACCTATCTCGCGGCCACCGGTCAGAACCAGCAGCCGTACCTGGCCCGCTGGCTGGCACTCACCGCCGCGCTGTTCCTGGTCAGCGGCGTTTGGTACCTCGTGCGGCAGATCCGCTGGCGACGGGTCGATGGTTCGGAGCGTTGAACAGGCGACTCCCCGTCGTTGTCCCAAGGAAGGCACAAGCATGACCAGGTCCGCTGAACTGCCCCAGGCCGAAGTGGGGGTGATCGGTGGCAGTGGCCTCTACCAACTGGTCGACGGTGGTACGGCGGTCGAGGTCTCCACACCGTACGGCCCGCCGTCCGACCCGGTCACCGTCGGACGCGTCGGTGGCCGTACCGTGGCGTTCCTGCCGCGGCACGGCGCCGACCACCGGTTTCCCCCGCACCGGATCAACTACCGGGCCAACCTCTGGGCACTACGCGCGCTCGGGGTACGCCAGATTCTCGCACCGTGCGCCGTCGGATCGCTCAGCACGGAACTGGTCCCCGGGACGCTCGTCCTCCCCGACCAGATGGTCGACAGGACCAGCGGACGAGCCTGCACCTACTTCGACGACGGTGCGGTCCACACGTCGTTCGCCGACCCGTACTGCCCCAACGGGCGCGCGACCGTCGCCGCCGCCGCCCGCGAGATCGGGTTCGAACCTGTCGTCGGCGCCGCGATGGTGGTGGTGGAAGGCCCACGCTTCTCCACCCGAGCGGAGTCACAGTGGTACGCCCACCAGGGCTGGCAGGTGATCAACATGACCGGGCACCCGGAGGCGATCCTCGCTCGTGAGCTGCAGCTGTGCTACACCCCCATCGCCCTGGTCACCGACCTTGACGCCGGGGTCGATGCGACCGACTCGGTCGGCCACGCAGAGGTGCTGCGCATCTTCGCCGCGAACGTCGAGCGACTACGCGAGGTGCTCCACCGGGCGGTTCCGGCGTTGCCGCCCGACTCCTTCGGCTGCGCCTGCGCCCGCGGCCACGAGGGTGTGCCGCTCCCGATCACCCTGCCCTGACGCGCCGCCGGTCGGCTGGGTGGCGTCGCGTTCCGGGTCATCAGCCGATCGGATGTTCGAAGGCGGCGATCGGCTATTTCCATGTGCGACGGACACCCTGCGACGCCTAGGAAGGAGGCATGACCAACGAGGTGACCGTTCCCCTGCTGCCGTGCGCGTCCATCGACGACATCGAAACCTTCTACGGAGTTCTCGGTTTCCGCACCACGTACAAGCAACGCAAGCCCAACGCGTGCGTGGGGGTGCAGCGGGAAGACCTGCACCTGCAGTTCTTCGAGATCGCCGGATTCGACCCGGAGCAGTCCTACGGCTCCTGTCTCGTCATCACTGCGGACATCGAAGGACTACATCGGGCCTTCGTAGCCGGCATGCGCGCCGCGTACGGCAAGGTACTGGTGTCCGGGACGCCGCGGATGACCCGGCCCAGGGCGCGGAAGAACGCCGACGGGTTGGGCGGATTCAGCGTCATCGACCCGGGCGGCAACTGGATCCGCGTCTTTCGGGACGCCACCACCGCGCCCATGCCGGCCGCCACGCCTGCCGGGCGGCTGGCCAAGGCCCTGGCGAATGCCGTCGTGCAGGCCGATTCCAGGGGAAACGCCGGACAGGCAGTTCGGATCCTCGACAGCGCGTTGGCCCGACCGCAAGCCGACGACGACCCGGTCGAGCAGGTGGAGGTCCTGGTGTACCGCGCCGAACTCGCGATGGTGCTGCACGATCCACAGACTGCGACCGAGCTGCTGGCCCGCGCCCAGTCCGTCACGCTCACGAAAGACGAGTCCGAAAGGGCGGCACCCGCGTTCGACAACGCCGCCGAACTCGCAGCGGCGCTGCGGTGACTCATCATTCGAACGCCTCCGCCATCTCGGCATGAACAGTCGCCGCACGTCGAGGACGGCGGCCGGTGAGGCCACTACCATGCGAGCGTGGCTCACGTTGCCCATGTCCGCCGGCCCTACCCGTTCGCGGCGTTCTGCTGGCTGTTCGTGGTCGTCGCCGTGGTCCTGCGGGACCGCTACGGCCTGCGCCGCCGAAGCGCTGTCGGGCTGACCCTCACCGCCGCGGGTGTGCCCCTCGGCGTGCTGTCCGCCCTGGTCTCCGTGGTGGGCCTGGAACGCGCGCTGACGGTGTGGAACGACCAGCTCGCGCTGCTGCCCTGGGGCCTGTCCCGCATCCTCGGCATCACCGTCCACCTCGGCATCCCCGCGCAACTCCCGGCGTACACCGCCGCCGCCGGAGTCGTCTTGGCCGCCGCCGGCTTGCTCCTGTCACTCGGCCGCCACCGGCAATCCGCCTGACCGCCCACCTCCGCCGACGCGTTGTCCGCGTCGGCGCGGGGCCCTCGATGTCCAAGGGCTAGCTGGCGCGTGCTTGGCGTCATCGACGCACGGCGTCGTCCGGCGGCGTCACGGAGGTCGAGCGGCGGGGATGCCGGTGGGCCGCCAAGGCGCAGAGCGCGCATCGGCGGCCCGCCGTCTCAGCCGTTGTCGATCAGGGTGGCGATCTCGTTGTAGATCAGGTGCGCCTTCGCGCCCTGGTTCGACGGACAACCGCCGAGGTGATGCAGGGCGATCACGCGGTGGCTGGCGTTCAGCACGGGTGAACCCGAGTTGCCGCCGGAGGTGTCACAGCTGTAACTGATGTTCCAGGTGTTGTAGTTCGCGTTCCGGACGGCGCAGGTCGCGCCGTTCTGGGTGTCCTCGTAGATCGACAGTCGCTTCGCGGTGCCGTCGCCGTGCCCGGGGACATAGATCCGGGTGCCGTTGCTGGTGGCGGTAGTTGCCAGGTACAGCGTGCCGAATCCCTGGATGGCGGCGAAGTTGTTGACCGAGAACAGGGTGTAATCCAGCTGGCTGGAGCCGCCGCTGCTCACCCTGTAGAGGGTGGCTCCGCTGACCTTGGTGCCGGCGCCGGGATTCGCGCCGCCGCAGGTGGCGCACTGGTAGTTGAACTGCATCTCGCTGCCGCTCACAGCGGACTGCGTCGAGAAGCAGTGCTTGTTCGTCAGCATCCGGTTGGTGTTGCCGACCCGCCAGGTGGTGCACAGTCCACCGCCGCTGATCAGCAGCCGCGCCACCGCCCTGCCGCGGGCGTACTCGGTGGGGTGGCTGTTTTGGTAGCAGACCACGTCCCGGCGGGCGTCGGTGCTGCACACGGACTGGGTGGAGAAGTTGTGCGCGGCGATTTCCGTGCTGTCGTATCCGCGCCAGAACCGGTCAATGGTGGCGGCGCTGCCACGTGAGGGGCGGTTGCTGTGCAGTGTCACCACGGCGGTGTCGCCCTCCACCGACATCGCCCAGAAACCCGGCTGTCCGTCGGTGGTGTAGTCCGAACCAGTCGCCCGGTTCAGGTGGCGGTCGTACCGGTGGCTCTCCTTGCCGTCGCGGCTCGACACGGTGACGTAGTCGCCTTGGGCCAGTCGCAGCGAGCTGAAGTGCACCTTGACGTAGGTGGCACCGGGGTGCTGGATGATCTGTGTCCCGCCGGCGGGGGCGTAGGACACGGAACTGTCGACGGTGCGGAGTTCACCGATCGTTGTCACACCCTCTGCCGAGAACTGGTTCGATTCCGGTGCCCGCTCGGATCGTGGCGCGAGAGGGGCAACCGAGTACGCCTCGGCCGCGGGTATCGACAGTAGGCTCAGCCCAAGTGTGCAGGCAGCGAGCGCGACCGCCCCCGTTCGTAGGCGGCGCAGGGCATGTGTCATCTGTCGCTCCTTCTCAGGATTCAGTACCGAGACGTGCCTTCGGCCTTCATACCTGAGATCACGCGAGACATGTAATCCCATCTATGTCATAGCTGGTTGCCGCTCCGCTTCATCTGCCTCATTCCGTGGGGTCCGCCCCGATGTGTAACAAATGACCTACCTACTCACCGCCCGGGCGACGTTGGTCGGCTTCGGGCTGGGTCGGCCAACCAGCCGGCCGCATCGACTCCACGAGCTGGGCGAGGTCGAGCCGGTACCAGGAGTGCTGTACGAAGACGTGGAGCTCCGTCCCTCGGCCGTAGATGCGACGTGCGCTCACCTCAAGACCGTCGGGCCGGACGAGCCGGCGTGGCACGCCGACCGGCATCACGTGTTCTTCGCCGATGCGGAACGGCGCGACCAGGTCGTACTCGGGTCCGTAGCCGCCGATCAGCGCCCCCGTGGCGCCGTCGGTCAGCAAGGCCGATGCTCCCTTGCAGGGGACCGCTCCGTAGTCGACTGGCTGATCGTCGCGGACGGCGACGAGGTGGAAGGCGGTGTAGGCGCAACTCCACGCCGTCTCCCCCTCCAGGTTGAGCACATAGCAGTCGTCGATCGGTGGCAGGTCTGCTCGATGCGGGTAGACCCAGGCGGGTTCGAGGTCGAGCGTGAACCTGGCCAGTCCGTGACCTTGCGGGCCGTGGCCACCCATCGCCTCGTCGAAGTAGCCCACCCAGATCGCTCCGCTGGGCGTGGTCAGGACGGTCTCAATCGCGTCGCCGAAGTCGCCCTGCCGTAGACGGTTCCCGTCGGGGCTTCAGACTTCTGCGTTGGCGCCGCTGCGACTGCGCGCCTTGACGAGCAGGACGCAGCCGTCGGGCAGCGGCTGCACGAACGAGGGATCCAGACAGCCGTCGAGTCGAACGGATCGGACCGGTTGACGGTCGCCGTCGTGGATCGTGACGAGACGCTGCCCCGACCCGTCCCTGCTCGCCCACACCGCGTAGGCCTGGTTACCTGGTCCCACTCCGACCGCCTGCGGGGTCCTGTCCCATTGCGGGTCCGCGGAGGGCGGATGCAGGTAGCCCGCATGTCGCAGCGGCACGGCAGGAAGCCGGAGGGCTTCCATCCGCCGGCGCAAGCTCGCCTGCTCACGCTCGGCCCTAGGGCCCAAAAGGTTCCTCCTTGATCAGTGTCTACTCGGTACGGAGCATCCGGCGTCGGTCAAACGCTGGTGCCGCGGACCACGGTCCTGGTGGCCACCGCCAGGTCGAAGAGCTGTTCATCGGCGCGCATCTCGGCGTCGGGATCACCGAGGTAGACGGGTGTCCGATGAGGTGACTCGATCAGCCGGTCGAGATGCGACAGCGCGGGCCCCGCGTACCGGCCCATCTCGCTAAGGACCGCCATGGCGGTCGGGCCGAAGGCGTCGTCGTCGAGGTACTTGGGCAACTCGGCGAGCAGGCGCGGCGCCGCAGCGGGACCGTTGTGCCGCCACAGGGTGGCGGCGACGCCGACCTGCATCGCGCCGGGTTGGGTGAACAGGTGGTTCATCTGGCGGACCTGCCGGTCGGTCAGACCGCCGTGGTGGGTCAGCCATGTCAGCAGGTGTGGGGCGATCCGGCAACGGCGCAGCTGTTCGGGGCGGGCGTCGAGGTAGTCGTCCGCGACCGTCCGGTCCTCTGTAATCGCCAGGACCGCCTTGGCCGCACAGTCGGCGTCGCGATGGTCGCCGGTCATCAGCGGTCGCAGGAGCGCCACCGCCGGTGTCGCGGGCGGTCCAATCTGCTGCAGGGCGAAGACCTCGAGACCGGCCGCCGCCGGATCGCCACGGTCGAGAGCCGCGCGCAAGCGTACGGTCAGCTCCGGTACGGCGGCACGGGCGGCCGGGCCGATCGTCGCCAGGGCGCGGACGGCGGCCACCGCCGGGCATGGCTGCCACGATCGGCCTGCGTGGCACGGATCCCGGTGCCCTGCCAGCACATCCCGCGCGGTCTTGACCACCTCGGTGGGGTCGGACAGTGCGGGCGCCACCGCGGCGAGCGCCCTGGCAAGCCGTGGACTCCGGGCGCCGGCGCGCAGCATACGAAGCAGCACCGGCAAGGCCCGTGGATCCCCGATGCTGCCGAGCGCGGCCGCCACTGTCGTCGACAACGCGGGCTCGGCGAGTAGCGGCACGAGGTTGTCGGCGGCCAGACGGGTCGCGGTCAGCGAAGCACTAACCACCTCGACCGCTGTCACTCGGACCGGGGACGGCGGTTCGTTCAACACCGTCGAGAGCGCCGGTGTCAGCCGAGCTGGCGCAGCCCGCCACGTCCGCATCGCCTCAGCGGCGATATCCAGGCCGGCCTGGCGTGCCCGTTCCGGCTCGTGTCGTCGCAGCAGCCGTTCAACCCACGAGTACGAATCTTCTTCCCGGTCGAGGCGGCTGAGAGCAGCAGCCCACCGCTGCCCCGCTCCCCATGTGCTGCGACCGCCCTGCCCGCCGAGCGCCCCGGCCGCCGCCTCCAAGTCCCCGCGGAGCGCCGCATCCAACCCGGTCCAGTCCCCTGGGATTGCGGTGCGCAGCGCGGCCAACGACCCAAGAACCCGCACGGCAGGCAACTCGTCGCGCCTCATCTGTGCGACCAACCGCGACCACCGGTCATCGTCGGGACGCTGCGGCGGCTCGAGGTAGATCGCCTCGGCCAACGCCACCCGAACCACCGGATCCGACGCCGACGACATCGCATCGGCCGCACGATCAACGCCGGCCGAAGCGACGAACAGCCAGCACGCCGCGCGTCGAACGGCGTCGTCAGGATCCGCCAAGGCGACCGCCGCGACATCCGCAACGGAATCCCCGCCGCCGTCCGGAGTGAACAAACCATTCAGCAACGTCAGCACCGTGAGTCGCACCGCAGAACGCGGGTCACCAGCCAGCCGGAAGAGACGGCGCACGACCGGGCCGGTGCGGTCCGCGTTCACCGCAGCGAAGACCCTCGACCGGACCCTGTTCCCACCGACGGCTACGTCACCGCTGACGACCGCAGCGTCCAACCAGACCAGGTCAGCCGACTCGTCCGCCGGCGCCAACCCGTTCACCGCACCGGGCGCGGGCCGCCCTTCACATCACGCATGATCGCCATCGTGACCCAGTTGGCCGCTGCTCGCAATCGAGTTCAGTGCCCCTCCCCCTGCGTAACGCCATGCGCGGGCCGTAGAACGATTGTCTGGCTGAGCTGCTCCGGGAGTGCGTCGGTCCCCGAGCCGCCCGGGCAAACAGGCTGGCAGCTGCCGCAGAGCTACCGAACGCAGTTGCCCACCCCGACGCCCGCTCCGTAGTTTCGGATCATGGAGCCCGTTCCCGGAACGAGGGCTGGCAGCCTTGAGCCCGGCGGTGTTTCTGGTCTCGATGCCGCCTTCCCGAAGACTCTCAGCGCCGATGTCGCCGCCGGGCTGGCGGTGATGCCGGCCGCTGGACTCCCACCGGGAGGGTCCTTCGGTGTCTTCGTCGGCGAAGAGCACGTCCGGATCCCGTACCGCATCTACTCCGACGAACCCACTGCCGACGCCCGCCGCCGGCCTGCTCCTGTCACGTGGGGCAGAAGCGCCAGACGTGCGGTCGCTGGAATCGATGGCCCTCGGACGCCGAGGAGGTAGCGATCCCTGCGCCCCGTGCGCCTGCTGTGGCGAGTGAGTGCTCGCCCGGTTTGACCGCAAGGGATCACTGCAGTTCGGATCGTTGGATACGGTGACCGTCCACCGGCAGGTCCTGGGTTCATCGACTCGGCTTCCCTGGCAGTCGGGCAGCGAGGCGGTCGCCGACCCTCGGCTACGACACGTTCTGAAGACCAGTGAGCACCGATGAAGGAGAACGCCGTGAACGACGAGGTCACCCAGTACATCAACAAGACGCAGCCGTGGCAGATCGAGGTCTGCGAGAAGCTGCGCGCGATGATCGACCAGACCGTTCCAGGCGTGGAGGAACGACTCCAGTACGGCAAGCCGCACTACCTCAAGAACGGCCACTACGCGGCCGTCATCGCGGTGGCCAAGGCCAAGGTCTCGTTCATGGTGTTCAACGCAGCGGACGTCCCCGAGGTCAAGGGATTCCTCCGGGCGATGGGCAACGGCGAGCGCAAGACCGTCGACATCACCGAAGGGCAGGACGTCGACTTCGGTGCACTCGCCGGCATCCTGGGAAAGACCAGCGCTGCCCTGTAGCGACCGGCGTGCGCGACCGAGATGTGGTGCCGGCCGGCGTCCGTCCCGCGGCGTGGGCCGGCACCGTGCCCGTCGGGCGCGGCCGGGCAGCGGGGACGGGAGCGACGTCGGAGGGCCAGCCCGGGGGCCGCGGGCGGCGGGCCGCTGCACGGGTCGCGGACCGAGGGTCCGCAGAAGCATCCGGCCGGGGCTTGTCCGCGGAGCCTGTTGCCAGGACTTGTCAGCGGCCCTGCGGGTTTTCCGCAGCAGTTGCGGTAACGGCCTCACGGTCCCGGTGGTGAACATCGGTGCCGTACCGCGCAACCATGGTTCGGACGGCTTCTTCCACGACAGCGGTCGTGCGGGCAGGGGTCACCGTCCAGTCCGGGAGCAGAAGGCGCGGCCAGAACAGGTAGTTCGAGATCATCCCGAGGAACTGCGTAGCGGCCATCTCCGGGTCAGCGATGTCTGCGGCTCTGGCGTCGCGCTCGGCCTGGAGGTAGAGCCGGACGGACTCGAAGTACGGCAGTTTGCCCTGTGCGAAATGTGCCTTGGCCAGTTCGGGAAAGCGTGGCAGTTCGGCGATGACGATGCGGAACAGGTCGGTCATCTCCGGCTGGATCAACAGCGTCGCGTAGCGCCGTCCCAGAACCGTCAGGCCGGCCGTCAGGTCACCGGCGGGCGGCAGGTCGTCGACGTCGTTCTCGGCCCACGAGTCGATGACGATGGCATCGAACAGTGCTGCCTTCGTCGGAAACTGCTTGAACAATGTTGCTTTCGACACGCCAGCGCTGTCGGCAACCCGCGCCAGTGATGCCCGGTCGTAGCCCACCTCAAGGAACAGCTCGGTAGCGGCCTGCACGATGAGCGCGCGCTTCTCCTCCGCCACGCGCTGGTGATAGGCCGACGGCGCTGGGGTCATGCGCCCATCATAGCGAGGTGAGTGGGTTGACTCACCACTCGCGGGAGCGTAACTTCGGCGTGGTGAGTCGCTCGACTCACCACCCGGTCTCGGGTTTGTCGTCCCTCGTACGTACCCGGAGGATCTGATGTCCCGTTTCGCCAATCAGACCGTTCTCGTGACCGGCGGCACCGGTGGACAGGGGGCCAGCCACGTTCGCGCCCTGCATGCCGAAGGCGCCAACGTCGTCATCGGTGACATCAACGCCGAGCGTGGTGCTGGCCTCGCGGCCGAGCTGGGAGATGGGGCACGTTTCGTCCGCCTCGACGTGTCCCAGGAGGAGTCGTGGGCCGCCGCCGTCGCGGAGACCGAGAGGGCCTTCGGTGCGCTCACGATCCTGGTCAACAACGCCGGGGTGCAGAACCCGCCGGCCCTCATCGAGTCCACTGACCGGGCTACGTGGGCTCGCATCCTCGACATCAATCTCACCGGTACCTTCCTCGGCATCAAGGCAGCGGCCCCGGCGCTGCGTCGCGCGGGAGGAGGAGCGATCGTCAACATCGCCTCCACCATGGGCACCGGCGGTACCGCCTTCTACGCTCCCTATGTCGCCAGCAAGTGGGCGGTTCGCGGGCTCACTCAGACCGCTGCCCTCGAGTTGGGCCGCGACAACATCCGCGTCAACGCCATCCACCCCGGCGTTGTCGCCACTCCGTTCATCACCGAGCCGGCGGCCGGCAGCGACGCCCCGATCGCCGACTTCTACTCGCCCGAGCCGTTCGCCGTCCCGCGACTCGGGCAGCCCGCCGACATCACTGCGCTGCTGTTGTTCCTCACATCGCCGCAGGCGGCCTTCATCACCGGCGCCGAGTACGTCATCGACGGAGGACTGCTCCTCGGCCCCGCACTGCAGAAAGAAGCCGCATGAACCCCGCAGACCAGCACGGTGAGCGCAGCGCGCTCGACCCGCTTTCACCTTTCACCTCAAGAACGGCATCAGAGCGGACCTGCCGGCGCATGCGACCATCGTCACCGATTCCACGGAACGGGCCGCGGTGATCGCGGTGATCGCGGCCATCGTCGACGACCTCAACCAGCCCCACGACCCCGGCACCGTCAGGCCGCCCCATCCAGACGACTGGACCGCCAGCAGGCTGATGCGAATCGACTTCGACTGAGCCGCCTCGCATGCTGTGGCCAGGAGTCGCTGGTGGCCGCCGTGCCGACCCTTACTGCGGTTGCACCGACTTGTCGCTGTCGACGGCGGTGGCGGCCCAGGAGGCGAGAAGGGCCAGCGCCTGGGCGGTTGGTAAGGCCGGCTCGACGGCGTAGATGGTCAGGGTGAGGTCCGACTCGGCACGCAGGTCCAAGCTCTCGTACGCCAGGGTGAGCTCGCCGACGACGTGGTGGTGGAACTGCTTGGTGCCTCCAGCCGGGGTAGAAGCGGCGCGCGGTGCTGTCGAGACGGCGACCGGCATGTGCTCGAAGTGCGGCCGGATGGTTTTAAGGTGACGATCGAACGGGTTGGTTGATCGGCGGCTTCGAGCACCGTCGCCTTCCTGACGCCGGTCGTGTGCTCAGGCTTGGTGCGCCGCGTTGTACTGCTCGTCGGTGACGGGCTCGAGCCAGGTGGTGGGATCAGAGCCGTCGGGATTGGCCTCCAGCAACGCGAAGTGACTCAGGAAGGTGTCGCCGGTGGCACCGTGCCAGTGCTCTTCACCGGGCGGACAGATGACGGTGTCACCGGCGCGCACCCGCACCACCGATCGCCTTCAGCACGTGCTGCAGGCTACCCAGAAAAGGATGCCCTGGTATTACCACCTAGAGCAGGGCATTTATCACCGCCTGCCCGCTGGTGCTGCCAGGAAAGTGGGCGCAGCAAAGAAGTACCCTGATCGGCCGGAGCGACACCCGGCGCTCCTGAGGGGTACAGCAGTACGCGCCTTGACAGAGACTCGCAGCGCCGCCACGGCTGTGGTGAGGTGCAGGTTGGTCAGCATCACGTCACCGGAGGACACCATCTTCACCGTCAACGCCATCGCCGCGCCTTCTGCCACCGAACCGCTCGTGCGTACCACGATCGAGCGGCGGGACCTGGGCCCGCACGATGTTCTCATCGAAATCCGCTACGCCGGCATCTGCCACTCCGACATCCACACCGTGCGCGGCGACTGGGGCAGCGTTCCCTACCCGCTCACCGTCGGCCACGAGATCGTCGGCCGGATCACCGAGGTCGGCGCCGACGTCACCCGCCACGCGGTCGGCGACCGTGCCGGTGTGGGCTGCATGGTCAACTCGTGTCGCGAGTGCGAGAACTGCCGCACCGGAAACGAGCAGTACTGCCTCAAGGGCAACACCCAGACGTACGCGGGCGTCGACCGGGACGGCACCGTGACCCAGGGCGGATACTCGACCCACGTCGTCGTGGACGAAAACTTCGTGCTGCGGGTGCCAGAAAGCATCCCGTACGAGGCGGCCGCGCCGATGCTGTGCGCGGGCATCACCACGTACTCTCCGTTGGCGCACTGGAACGCCGGTCCCGGCAAGAAGGTCGCCGTGGTGGGCCTGGGTGGTCTGGGCCACATGGCAGTCAAGATCGCCGCGGCGATGGGCGCCGAGGTGACAGTGCTGTCACAGACGCTGGGCAAGAAGGACGACGGCCTGCGCTTCGGCGCCGAGCACTACCACGCCACCAAGGACCCGGCGACGTTCGAGGCGCTCAAGAACAGCTTCGACCTGATCATCAACACGGTCAGCGCACCGATCGACATGGCCAGCTACCTCGGCCTGCTGCGTCTGGACGGCACGCTCGTCAGCGTGGGCGCCCCGCCGCAGCCGCTGCCGGTGCCCGTCTTCGCGTTGTTCGGCAACCGACGTTCATTCGCCGGCTCCAGCATCGGCAGCATCGCCGAGACGCAGGAGATGCTCGACTTCTGCGCCGAGCGCGGCATCGCCCCCGAGGTCGAGGTCATCGGCGCCGAGGCAGTCAACGACGCCTACGAGCGGGTGCTCGCCTCGGACGTGCGGTACCGGTTCGTCATCGACATCGACACCCTGCGCTGATCTTCCCCGGGTGCCAGGGTCCGTCGAACGGCGGGCCCTGGCACCCAGCCGGGCGGGGGCGACCGGTGGCCGGCGGTGATCCACCTGTGGAAGAACGCCTGAACCGGGTTCATCCCGTTCCTCGATTACGGTGACAGCAGCAGCCACGCAAGCAGGCTTGATCCCGATCTGAAACGTCACCAGCGAACTGACTTTGTCTGGTGGGGTACCCGGGACGCGTCAGCGTGGCGGCGAGGCCTCCTCCAATGGACGTCCGCGGGCTCGGGTCGTGTCAGTGACGGCGACGCCGAGCAGGACCGCGACTGCTGCTGCAGCGACCCCGAGGGGCGGTAGGCCGACCATGATCGGCGCCATGGCCGCGAGGACGAGGATCCCGATCGGCCGCGGCCAGGACACTCGGGCGAAGGCCACGTACTCGAATACTGAGCGCCCGGCGAGGTAGAGCGCAGGCCCTCCGAGGATGGCCCCGACCCAGGCGGGTTTGGCGTCCCCGGACGGATCTATGAGGACGAGTTCGGAGCCGGCTGAGCTGGCGAGGATGCCGGACACCATGAGTAGGTGTGCGAACTCGGCCAACCGACCGAGCCGGCCGGGGTCGGCGGATGCCGCGATGGCCTCGCCCAGGATTTGGCCAGCTCGATAGAAGTAGATCCGCCACAGCAACACCGTGGTGAGGAACGACAAGGTAAGGGCCATTGTTCGTTGCGCCACGATCGGACCGCGGAGAAGACTCGATCCGGAGGTCAGGATCGTCTCACCAAGCGCGACAATGACAAGCTGCCAGTAGCGCTCGGCCAAGTGCTCGCCCGCGACGGCCCACGGGGACACCCGCGAGCGACCCAGCCCCGGTACCGGCCAACCGAGTCTGGCCCCCAGGTAGTCGATCGCCAGGGCCACCGTCCACAGCGAATTGCGGGTCACCTCGGGAGCGAAGGCTCCGGCGAGCCACGGTACGGCCGACGCGCCGAACCAGATGAGCGCCAGCATATTGACGCGGCGCAGATTGTGACCGCGCACGATGCCTACGAAGAAGAGGGTGCGGCCCACCTGAATCGCGACATAGGTGCTCGCGAAGAGCAGGCCAGTCTCGGCGAGAGCCCCCGAGATCGCGACCGCCAGGAGCAGGCTCCCGTACATTGTCGCAACGACAACGAACTGGATCGGCGGCTGGAATGGATCGAATCTGCTGGTCACCCATGCCGTCTGGGTCCAGATCCACCAGAGGGCCAAAAGCAGCAGCAGAGTCTCGCCGTTCTCCGCAAGGGATGTGGTCAACCGCTCCGCGACGTGACCCCTGGTGTAGTCCAACACCAACTCGTGCACGATCCGGGTGAGCGCGAAGACGTAGACGAGATCGAAGAACAGTTCCAGGAAGGTCGGCCGCTGCGGACTCTCACGCCTGCGCAGCAGATTGGCCACTCTGTTCCTCGCCACCCGGCCCGCCCGCTTCGTCGGCTTTGTTACTGAAGCAGTCGTACCACGTCGCCGCGCCGCCCACGGACAAGACGCACCCCCGATGACTGAACAGCCTGGCGGACGGCAACCGTGCCGTCGTGCTGGGCACCTTCCGCGCCAGGATTGTCGGCACCGAGCGCAGGAGCCAGGAGGGGAACAATCCCGCTCAGGCCTCCTGCCGTCGCTTCCATGCGTTCCAGGTATAGGTTCGGTGGATGGATGTGGTCGCCGCCTGCCGGGCTTTCGTCGCCGTCAGCGGTCACGGCAGTTTCACCTCCGGCGCCGCCGCGGCGGGCATCCCCCAGTCGGTCGCCAGTCGCCGGATCGCCGGGCTGGAGGAACACTTCGGGGCGCGGCTGTTCGACCGGTCGTCCCGCGCGGTCCGGTTGACGCCGTTCGGGCAGGACATGCTGCCCACGGCCCGACGCCTGGTCGATCTCGCCGACGCGATGGCCGACGACGCCGAGCGGGCCCGGCTGCGCCCGCTACGGGTCGCCGTACCCGAAATCTGCCCGCCGCACCGCCTCGCCGCCCTGGTGGTCGCGAGCCGACGTCATCGGCTCGATCTGGAGGTACGGCCGGCCGGCCCGCAGGAACGCGCCCGGCTCTGCCAGACCCTGGAGGTCGGCGCGGGGCTCGTAGCGGTTACGGAGGCGGCGGCTTCCTGGCGGGTTCCGCTCGGGCTGGCCGCCCGGACCCCCTTCCCGGCGTCGACTGTGTTCCTGGAGACGCTGCGCAGCGGCCGAGCCCGCACACAGGCACGACGGCGGATCCTCATCCAGCCCGAGGACGACGTCGCCCACCTGCGGGACCCACTGACCCGTGCCGGCCAGTCGGCCGGACTGGCGCCGGCCCAGGTCACCGTCGCGCCGTCCCTCGTCGACGCCGCAGCGACGGCGCTGAGCTCGCCCGACCTGCTGCTCTGCTCCCGTCAGCAGGCCGAGGACTTCGGGCTGCACTGGTGTCCCCTCGCCGGCCCTCCACTCGTACGGGGCTACGACATCGCCGCCGGCCTCCGTGAGGACCTCGAACAGCTGAGAACAGTCCTGCACGCGGACCTGGCGCAATGCCTGGGCGCGGCGGCATGAGCGCCAGCGCCGTCGTCCGCAACGCGCGCGAACTGCTCGACGAGGCGGGGCTGCACGGCGCTTTCCTGGTCCGCCACCTCGACACCGGCGAGGAGATCGGCTTCGACGTGGACACCCCGTATCCGGCGGCGTCGCTGGTGAAGGTGCCGCTGGCGGTCGCCGTGCTCGAACGGGTCGCGCGCGGGGAACTCGACCCGGCGACGCCGGTCGATATCGCGCCCGGTCGGATCACCACACCGGGCCCGACCGGGCTGAGCCGCTTCCGCCATCCGGCGCGGATCGCCGTGGACGACCTGCTCTACCTGAGCACCGCCATCAGCGACGGGGTCGCCGCCGACGCCCTGTTCGACCTCACCCCGCCGGCCACGGTCACAGCCGAACTGCGCCGACTGCGCATCAACGGCATCGCCGTGCGGCACCGGGTCGGTGACCTCGCCGACACTCCGGCGGAACGTCTCGGCCCCGACGAGGTGCACCTGGCTCACTCCCTCGCCATCGGCGCGGCGACCTCCGGGCAGGGGCACCCGGTCGCCCAACTCGACATCACCCGCGCCAACGCCGGGTCGGCGCGGGCCTTCGTCGACCTGTTGCAGGCCCTCTGGCGGCCGTCGGCGATCCAGGAGACCGCTGCCGCGCGGGTACGTGCCCTGATGGGCGACAACCTGCATCGGCAGCGGCTCGCGCCCGACTTCACCTCCGACGCCTCCCGCTGGTCGTCGAAGACCGGCACGCTGTTGCACCTGCGCCACGAGGTGGGGGTGGTGGAGCACGCCGACGGGCAGTCGTACGCGGTCGCCGCGCTCACCGCCTCCCGGGTGCCCGCCGTCGCGCAGCCTGGCAGTGAGGCGACGATGGCACAGGTCGCCCGCGCCCTGCACGACCACCTACGGACGGGAACCCCGCCCTGGTGGGGCTAGTCAGCGGGTGGCCCGGGCCCGCCGCTCGCGCAGCCAGACCAGCGCCACCATGGCGATGTTGACGCCGCCGAGGATCAAGAGGGACGCGTCGCCGGTGTCGGTGGACCGGTCGATCGCGTAGGGCTCGCCGTCGGCCATCACCGTGTTGACGATCCCGAACAGGACGTTGTTGGCGACGTGGAAGGCGACCGGCGCCTCGATGCCGCGGCTGATGATGGCCATCAGGCCGGTGCAGAGGCCGATGAAGGTGAAGTAGCCGAACAGCCAGGGGTCGGTCGACCCGTGAAGCATGGCGAAGCCCAGGCTGGAGACGACGAGCCCGACTGCCAGAGCCGGCCGGACCGCACGCACCCAGGACGCGGCGGCGGGCAGCACGGCGCTTCGCCACAGCAGTTCCTCGCCTGCGGACTGTAGCGGCGTACTCAGTACGGTGACCACCAGCAGGCCGATCGTCGTGCCGCTGACACCGAAGCCGACCCAAGGCGTCGAGTCGGGTGCGACCAGCGCCACGACGCCGATCCCCGCGCCGACGAGCAACGCGGCTGCCATCAGGTAGTACGTCAGGCGGCGTGCGTCGAAGGCCCGGGGTGAGCTGATCAGGCTGCGCCACGGCACCTTGGCGATCCGCGCCAGGAGCAGGACCGCCACGACCCCCGTCGTGCCGATGCTGATGTTGATGGCCAGGGACTTCAACGGTGTCATCGTGGGCGACATCGGGTTGTCACTGCCCTCGATGACGCCCACGACCTGGTAGAGCACCACCTGGAGAGCCAGCATCACCAGCGACGGCACAAGGATGACCACGAGCGGCTTCCACCAGCTCATGCGCAGGTGGGCGCCGAAGGGTCGGGTGCTGTCGACCGCCGACCGGGAATGCTCCGGCGTCACCGGGCGCGAGCTTCCTGCCGGAGAGGTGCTCGGACGACTCGTCGTCTCCCAGGGGTCGTGGGATCTTGGGGTGTTCATGAGGTTCCTCTCGGGTGGCGTGACATTCCCATTGCAGCGCTCATCACGGTCGGGTTCCTCGGGGTCGTCGGGCCGCAAGGTGCAGGGCGGCAGCGGCCAGCCAACCGGCGTCCCACGCCCCCGTCGGCTCCTTCACCGCTGCCGCCCCGCAGTGTCCGGAACGTCCGTGCGGGCGCTCGGCGACGAGTGGGTGCCGGTCATCCGGTCACCAGCCGGCCATCACCACCTTCGTCGCCTCGGCGATGAGGGCGTTGTCATAACTGGCGTCCTTCTCGTCGCGGCTGGACAGCACCGCGAGGACGATCGGCGCCCGGTCCGGCGGCCAGATCACCGCGATGTCGTTGCGGGTGCCGTACCCACCAGCGCCGGTCTTGTCCCCGACGACCCAGCCGTCCGGAACACCGGCGCGGATCAGCTCGCCGCCGGTGGTGTTGCCCCGCAGCCAACCGTTGAGGGTGTCGCGGTCCGCCGGGTCGAGGGCGTCGCCGACGGCGTACGCCCGCAGATCCTCGGCCAGCGCCCGCGGCGTGCTGGTGTCCCGCCGGTCACCGGGCCGCGCCTCGTTGAGTTCGGTCTCGTAACGCGCCGGATCGGTGACCTTGTCGCCAACCTCCCGCAGCTCCTTCTCGAACTTCTGCGGTCCGCCGAGGTGGCGCAACAGCAGGTTGCCGGCGGTGTTGTCGCTGTACCGCACGGCGGCGTCGGCGATGGCGCGCAGCGTCATGCCGCCGGCGACGTGCTGCTCGGTGATCGGCGAGTAGGTCACCAGGTCGTCCGCCGAGTACCGCACCACCCGGTCCAGCTCGGCGTCGGTGGTCTCGTCGAGGACCTCGGCGGCGGCCAACGCCTTGAACGTCGAGGCGTACGCGAACCGTTCGTCGGCCCGGTACTGCACGGTCCGGCCGGTGCCGGTGTCGATGGCGTAGACCCCCAACCGTGCGTCGAACATCCCCTCCAGTCGCCGGAACTCGTGGTCTCGGTCGGCGGCGGAGGCGGCCGTTGCCACGGGGTCGGGCGTCGGTTGCCGGGCGGCATCAGCGGGGCCGCACGCGGCCAGGGACACCGCCGCCACCGCGGCCACCAGACGGTGTGTCGCAACGCTCATCATCGCTCCTTGGTCACTGCGTCGGTCCAGCGCGGGCGGCGCTGGTCGGACAGGACTCGACCCTGACAGGGATCCGCCATGTGGTCGAAGACGGAACTGGCGGTGTTCATGCTGATCTGGCATCACCGGCGCCGATCAAAGGGCACCGCCCGAGCGAATCCGACGAGGCGTTTGACGAGGAGGGGGCTCCTTTCATCGCGCTTCCACACGTACGCCCGAGGCGTCCTCGGTGTGACCGGCCGCATGGCCTACCCCTCGGTCGGCTGTTCACGGCTGCGTCTTTCGCGCCGGCTCGGTGCCTCCATGCCACCAGCCGCCGTGGCCGTCCGGCAGTGGCGCCACGTCACTCCGACGTATGACGTGGCGTCACTGGTCGCCCACTGGTCGGTGCGGACTGCGGCTCAATTAGTCACTTTCTGTAGTCACAATGTGCAGGCCGCTGAGTGAGCCGCCGACGGGTGGCCAGTGGTACCCGGGTACCACTGTCGGCCGGGAAGTGTCGACTGCGGTACCACGATCCTGACCCTGCGCACATCTAGCGTTGCTCGCATGATTCAGGTACGCGAAGTAACCAAGCGATACGGTGCGAAGACGGTCGTCGACCGCCTGTCGTTCACCGCGAAGCCCGGACAGGTCACTGGCTTCCTCGGCCCCAACGGCGCCGGCAAGTCGACGACCATGCGGATGATCGTCGGCCTCGACGCGCCGAGTTCCGGCGACGTGCTGGTCAACGGCAAGCCGTACGCGTCGTCGCAGGCACCGCTGCGCGAGATCGGCGCGCTGCTCGAGGCGAAGGCCATGCACCCCGGCCGCACGGCGGTCAGCCACCTCCTCGCCATGGCTCGCACGCACGGAATCCCGCGCTCCCGCGTCGACGAGGTGCTCGACATGGTCGGCCTCTCGGCCGTCGCGCACAAGCGGGTCGGCGCGTTCTCCCTCGGCATGGGCCAGCGGCTCGGCATCGCCGCCGCGCTGCTCGGTGACCCAGCCGTGGTGATGCTCGACGAGCCGGTCAACGGACTCGACCCCGAGGGGGTCCTCTGGGTGCGCAACCTGCTCACCGGCCTGGCCGCCGAGGGCCGCACCGTGATGTTGTCCTCACACCTGATGAGCGAGGTCTCGCTGATCGCGGACCACCTGGTCATCATCGGCCGGGGCAGGCTGCTGGCCGACAGCACCGTGGCCGACTTCGTGACCGCGGAGGGCGTCCGGGTCGTCACTCCCGCCCCCGACGCGCTGCGCACGACGATTGCCGGCCCGGGCATCACGGTCACCTCGACCGGCGCCGAGGAACTGCTCGTCGCCGGCACCTCCGCCCGCAAGATCGGCCTGGCCGCGGCCGCTCGCGGCATCCCGCTGTTCGAGCTCACCCCGCAGAACGCCTCGCTGGAAGAGGCGTTCATGGACCTGACCCGCGACGCTGTCGAATACGAGGCCTCCCGATGAAGATCACCCCTGGTGGCGTCGCCGCCGCCGAATGGACCAAGTTTTCCTCCCTGCGTTCCACCTGGATCACGACCGGCATCTCCGCTCTCCTCCTGATCGCCTTCGGCATGATCGCCTCGGCTTCCTTCTCGGGCGACAACTTGACCTCGGTCGACCTGGCCCTGTCGGGCAGCGCCCTGGCTGCTCTGTCCGTCGGTGTGCTCGGCGCGCTGCTGGGGGCGAGCGAATACACCACCGGCATGATCCGGGCGACCCTCACCGCGGTGCCGCGCCGGTTGCCGGTGCTGTGGTCGAAGAGCCTCGTGGCCGGGTCGGCCGCCTTCGTCACGATGACCGCCGGCGCCTTCGCTGCTTTCGCGTCGGGGTCGGCCGTGCTCAACGACAAGGTCGCCGGGCTGGGCCTCGGTGACGACGGTGTGCTGCGGGCCCTGGTCGGCGCCGGCCTCTATCTGGGGCTGGTCGCGGTGCTCGGCGTCGCGCTCGGCATGCTCGTCCGCTCCAGCGCCGGCGCCATCGCGATCCTGTCCGGCCTGCTGCTGATCGTGCCCGGTCTGGCCGCGCTGCTGCCGGACTCGATCTCCGAGGCCATCACCCCGTACCTGCCCAGCAACGCCGGCAGCGCGGTGATGGCGCTGACCCAGGCGGACGGCACCCTGGCGCCCTGGGCCGGCCTCGCGGTCTTCGCCGGGTATGTGATCGTGACGCTCGCCGCGGCGGCGTACCGGCTCAAAAGGACCGACGCGTAAGCGCGTAAGGGGAGAATCGGCTGATGAGCACGCAGGGATGGCTGGTGGACCGGCAGGCGCGGTTGCGGGCCTTCGACCGGCTCCGCCCGTGGGTCATGGACACGCTGGTGGCCATTCCTATCGTGCTCTTCAGCATCCCGAACATCATCGAGAATCCCCTGTCGGCGACGATCGCGACGCTGGCCCTGCTGCCGCCGCTGTACTGGCGGCGGCGGTACCCGTTCCCGGCGTTCCTGGTCACCGCCCTCATCGAGTTGATCCAGGGGCTGCTGGACGTCGGCGTCGGCGCCGGGGTGATCCTGCTCGTGATGCTCTTCGGGGTGGCCTCCCGCGGTTCGTGGCGGGCGCTGGCATGGGCCACCGTGATCACCATCGCGCTGCTGGTCGCCGAGATCTACCTGCTCAACCCGGTGACGGAGAACCGCATCATCACGCTGTTCCTGGTTCTCGGCACGTCGGGGGCCGCGGTCGCGTCCGGCGTCGCGGTGCGCACCCGCCGGGCGTACCTCATCGCTCTCGAGGACCGCGCCGCCCGCCTGGAGGTCGAGCGGGATCAGCGGGCCCGCCTCGCCGTCGCCGAGGAGCGGGCCCGGGTGGCCCGCGAGATGCACGACATCGTCGGACATCACGTCTCGGTGATCGTGGGCCTGGCCGACGGCGGCGCCGCGCTCGCCACCGCGCGGGCTGAGCAGACCGCCGAGCCGCTCCGGTTGATCGGTGACACCGGCCGGCAGGCGCTCTCCGAGCTGCGCCGGGTGCTGGGCGTCCTGCGCGAGGAAGACGCCGATCCGCAGCTGAGCCCGCAGCCCGGAATCGACGATCTCGACCGGCTGCTGCCGAGCGTGCGGGCGACCGGGCTGCCAGTCACCTACTCCACCTCGGGTGAGCTGCACACCCTCGGTCGGGGCGTGCAGCTCGCGGTCTACCGCATCGTTCAGGAAGCGCTCACCAACACCCTCAAACACGCGGGCCGCGGCGCGGCCGCAGACGTCACTCTGGCTGTCGCCGACGGCGAGGTACGGGTACAGGTACGCGACAACGGTCGCGGCGGGCCGGCTCACCCGAGTCACGGCCTGCTCGGCATGCGGGAACGCGCCGCCATGTACGGCGGCGAGGTGACCGCCGGCCCGGCCGAGAGAGGCTGGCTCGTCGACGTGGTCCTCAAGGAGCCCTCATGACCACCGTCCTGATCGCCGACGACCAGCAGTTGCAACGGATGGGTTTCCGGATGCTGCTCGACGGCACCCCGGGCATGATGGTGGTGGGTGAGGCATCCGCCGGCGCCGAGGCAGTGCGGAAAGTCGATCAGATTCGGCCTGATGTGGTGCTGATGGACGTGCGCATGCCCGGCATGGACGGCATCGAGGCCACCCGCCGCATAACAGCGGCCGGCTCACGTACCCGCGTGCTTATCCTGACCACATTCGACCTGGACGAATACGTCTACGCCGGACTGCGAGCCGGAGCGAGCGGCTTCCTGCTCAAAGACGCCCGCCCAGAGGAGCTGATCGCCGGCATCCGCGCCGTCGCGAGCGGAGACTCAGTGGTAGCCCCCAGCCTGACCCGCAAGCTGATGGACGCCTACCTCCAGCATCCGGAACCGACCACGCACGCCGACCCTCGCCTGACCACACTCAGCGAACGAGAGCGAGAGGTCCTCGAAGCAATCGGCCAGGGCGCCACCAACACCGAGATCGCCGAACGCTTCACCCTCACCGAATCCACTGTGAAGAAGCATGTCGGACGCGTCCTGGCCAAGATCGGAGCGCGAGACCGCATCCAGGCAGTCATCTTCGCGTACGACAACGGCCTGGTCGGACCGCGTGCCTGAGTACCTACTGTCACACTCAGCGGTATTCGGCCAGATCGGGGGTGATCGGGGTTGCCACCGTCCGCTCGCGGCTGCTCGAGGGCTACTTCGGGGCGCGCAGCGCCTGCCACAGCGTGCGGTAGAAGTCGGTGTAGGTCCGCTCGACGTGTGTGGCGAGCCGCCTCGTTTCCTCGTGCCGGGCGGGGAGCTGGTTGATGGGCACGCTCATCGCGGCGTGGTGCTCGATGTGCAGGTTGTTGCCGTTGGTGTACCAGGTACTCAACCAGCTACCTCGGATCGAACGGGTGTTGTGGAGCACGTCGGTGGTATCGGTGTCGCAGAGGATGTGCTCGGGCAGCTCAACGAGAAAGTGCATCGGCACGGCGGCGACGAGCGGCAGCACCCAGAGCAGCAACACGTACTCACCGAGACCCGCGACGGCCAGACCGGTGGCGGTGAGAACCGCAGCGCCCTGGACCAGGTGCTCCTGCACGACGTGACGCCGCATTTTCGGACTGATGTCACCGAACTCGTAGTTCCACCGGCCGGCCGCGCTGCGGACGACGTCCCGTAGCACGACCAGGACGCGGTGGTAGTCGAACGATCCGCGCAGCAGCGTGGCCAGCGTCAGCGATTGGCGTGTGTCGAATCCGAAGAACTCGGTGTCGTGCGGGGTGCCCAGGAAGCGGTGGTGCTGCAGGTGCCGTACCCGGTAGTGGCTGTAGACGACGAACAGTGGGAGGCCGAGTGGCACCCCGACCAGGCGGTGGGGCCACGCCCTGCGGAACGCGGAGTGGTGCAGTACCTGGTGTTGGAGCTCGACCGCGTGGGTGTACATGGCGGCCAGCAGCAGCACACCTGCGACGACCGCGACCGGCTCCGGACGCAGGGCGAGGGTGGCCCCGGCCGCGGTTATCAGGGCCAGGACGCCCAGCTTGCCGAGGAAGACGCGCTCGTCGGCGCCGGTGGTGCGGGCGCGGGCGAACAGCAGGGAGGGCGCGGGGGTAGGGATGGACGCGGGCGCGGCGGTGAGCGTCATGGTTCTTTCCTCGGGGGCGGGTGGGTGGGATCAGCGGCCGCTGAGCAGGACGACGTGGGTTCCGGCCAACGCGGTGCTGCGGGCGTGAGCGAGCAGCCCGGCCAGGGCGACCGAGCCGGCGGCGGTGGGCTGGGCTCCGTACTCGGCGAGCAGGTGTCGCGCGGTGAGCAGTTCGTCGTCGGTGGCCGCGTGCACGGCACCGCCGCTGGCTCTGATCGCATCGAGGGCCTCGGGGCCCTGTAGTGCGTGCCAGTTGACCAGCGGCTGGTTGTGGTCGGTCGTGGTGACGCCGTCCGGGGCGAGCATCCGGTACGGTCCCGGCCAGCTCGTCACCAGCGGGTTGTTGCCGGCCGAGCCGACGCCGTGCAGCGGCACGTCCCACCCGAGCTGGCCCAGCGCCTTGTGTACGGCGATGACTGTGGTGCCGTTGCCGACCGGGATCCACAACGCCGCCGGCGGTTCGTCGAGCTCGGCGTGCAGGGCGTGGGCGACGGTGCCGTGGCCGGTGAACACCGCCTCGACGTAGGGTCCGTCGACGTTGCCGTCGATCGCGCCGTCGAAGGTGGCCAGTCGTCGAGACTCGTCGACCGCGTCCTCGTAGCTGCCGTCGATCAGGTGCACGTCCGCGCCGGCCGAGCGCATGAAGGCGCCGCCGTCGCTCCAGCCGGTGGGCAGCACGACGGTGCAGGGCATGCCGACGGCGCCGCAGGCCATGGCCATCGCGCGCCCGTAGTTACCGCAGGTGGCGATGACGATGCGCCGTCGACCTTCGGCGATCGCCCGGGCGACGACCTGGCGTGCGGCGGGTTCCTTGTGGCTTCCCGACGCGTACCGGGTCTCGTCCTTGATGAGGATCCGGGCCCCGGGTACGAGGTTCTGTGCGTCGATCAGCGGGGTCCCGTACGCGTCGATGGGGTGCTCGATGTGGGTGTCGACGGACACGTGGTGGCCTTCCGTGGGGGTGGGTGTCAGCGGAGGGTGGGCAGGGCGGCGTCGGCGGCGCGCTGCAGGTCGTCGCGGGAGCCGATCTCGGCGGGTGGGAGGGCGTCGGGCAGGCCGTCCTCGAGCAGGCGCAGCCGGCGGTCGAGCCAGCCCCGAACGGCCCACGCGAGTTGCAGCAGGCCGCTGATGGTCACCAGCAGCGCGAGTCCGCGGCCGGGTCCGGTGCCGAGCACCTCGCCGACGCTGTTGGCGAGGGCGCCTCCGGGTTCGAGCAGCGGCTGGACGTACCGTTCGGCGAGAGGGCCGACCACCAGGTAGCCGATCGGCATCGTGAGCATCATCAGCGAGATGAAGATCGACAGGATGCGGCCCTGCAACTCGAAGCCGACCTTCGTCTGTACGACGGCGATCCAGTGCCCCTCGGCGAGCGACTCACCGAAAGTCAGCAGAAACATGCCCACGATCACCCACACCGGGCCGGCGCCGAGCCCGACGACAGTCATCGCGATGCTGGCCAGGCCCATGAAGAGGATGAGGCCGTGCGCGCGACGGACGGTCCCACCCCAGACGCCCATGACCACACTGCCGGCGAGCCCTCCGACGCCGCCGGCGCCCAGGGCCAGACCGAGCACCGCCGGGCTCTGCTCGATGAGCAGCATCGGGGTGATGACGGCGAAGCCGAGCGTGTAGAAGGCATGGTCGACGATGAAGAACCGCAACGCGGCGCGCAGGCCGGGGCGGCGGGTGATGTAGCGCCAACCGTTCGCGATCTCGGTGCGGAACGTCTCCTCCCGTCGATGGAACATCAGGTTCGGGAACCGCACGAGCAGGAGGGACAGCACCCCGGCCGCGAAGGTGGCGGTGTCGATGAGCAGCACGCCGGAAACGCCGACGGTGGCGATCAGGCCGGCGCCGAGCAGCGGGGCGAACACTGTGCCGACCGAAACGCCGAGTTGGCTGATGCCGTTGGCGTGCCCGAGGAACCGCTTGGGCACCAGTTGGGCGACGGCCGCGAGGTACGCGGGCCGTTGGAATGCGCCAGCCATCGAGGTGACCGACACCGCCAGATAGATCTGCCAGAGCTGCAGTCCGCCACCGGCGAACACCGTCATGGCCAGCGCCACCATGGACAGGCCCGCGACGGCGTCACTGGCGAGCATCACCCGTCGCCGGTCCCAGCGGTCGACGACCGCGCCGGCGATCGGCCCGATGAGGATGCCGGGTAGCAGGCCGATCGCGTTGACGACGGCGAAGTCGGTGAGGGATCCGGTGCGTTGGAAGACCCAGATGCTGAGTACGAGAGCGCTGAGTCCACTGCCGATCATCGAGAGGAACTGACCGGCGGCGACCGTCGCGAAGCGCGCGAGACTTGGCGCGGGCCCCGCCTGGTGGTTCCGGTGCACCGGTTCGGTCGTTACGCCGCCCGCGAACGCCACGAGTTCGGCGGCCAGCGGCTGCGCGTGCGACTTGACGAAGAAGTGCCCGGCCTTGGACAGGACCGCGAGGTGCACACCGCCCTCGCCGAAGTGCTCCCACTCGCGGTAGCGCTCCTGGTAGTGCTCGGTCACCCGGTCGCGGGAGCCCACGACGGCCAGCACGGGCGCCTTCAGTCTGGCGGTCTGCCCCAGGTAGGCGGCCGTGAAGAACTCCTCGGCGTCGCGGGCGTCGTGCCGCACGTTGCGCAGCACGAACGCCTGCTGCTGCGGGTCGTCCACGTCGGTGAAGCCGCCGCGGCCCCGCAGGTAGGCCAGGTACTCGCGGTCCGAGGTCAACGCGTCCGTCGGCACGAACCGGTAGAACCAGTCGAAGATCCGCCCCGGCAGCCGGGCCGTCGGGAAGCCCGCACCGAGCGCCACACCCGCGAGTTCGACGCCCGCCTCCTCGGCGCGCCGCGCGATCTGCATGGTGACGGCGACGCCGAGGCAATGGCCGTACAGCAGCACCGGTCCGCTGACCTCCTGGAGCTCGACGAGCACCCGCTCGGCCACCTCGGCAGAGGGCAGCAGTGGCTCGTCGGGGCGGGCGTAGTCGTGCCCGGGCAGCTCGACGGCCAGCAGCGCCCAGGTGGACGGCAGCGCGTCGGCCAGCGGCTGGTAGGCGACCGCGCTGCCACCGGAGTACGGGACGCCGACGACGGTCATGCCACCGGCGGCGAGGTCCGCGTCGCGCGGGGTGAGCCGGTGCAGCATCCGCCGCCCGACGGGCGGGCTTTCCGCGCGGCCGTCCAGCAGTGCCGCGAGTCGGCGTACGGTCGGTTGCTGGTAGAGGTCGAGCAGCGTGGGTGCCGGCGTGATCTGCCGGACCACCTTCAGCGCCGCGAACGAATCCCCGCCGAGGGCGAAGAAGCTGTCGTCAAGACCGATGTCGGCGACACCGAGCACGGCGGACCATGCCGCGGCGATCGTCTTTTCCCGTGGTGTCCCCGGCGCGGGGCCGGCCACTGTGGCACCGGTCTGCGGCGGCGTCGGCAGACGGCGCCGGTCGAGTTTGCCGTTGGGTGTCAACGGCAGCGCGCTCAGGGTCAGCACGCGGGCGGGGACCATGTGCACGGGCAGGGCCCGGCCCAGCCCGTCGCGGAGCGCGGCCTCGTCGGCCTCCTGGCCGGTCGCCGTGACCACGTATCCGATCAGCCGGGCGATACCCGAGGCCGGGGTGTGCACGGCGACCGCGCAGGACGCGACGCCCGGCAGGGCGCCCAGCGCGGCCTCCACCTCACCCAGTTCGATCCGGTAGCCGTTGACCTTGACCTGGTCGTCGAGGCGGCCGAGGAAATCGACGGTGCCGTCGGCGTGGAAGCGGGCCGCGTCGCCGGTGCGGTACATGCGGGCCCCGGGTTCGGGGGCGTAAGGGTCATCGACGAAACGTTCGGCGGTCAGCTCGGGCCGCTGGTGGTACCCGGGGGCGACACCGGCGCCGCCCAGGTACAGCTCGCCGACGACACCCGCGGGTACCGGCTCGCCGTGGGCGTCCAGCACGTACACACGGTTGTTGGGGAACGGGCGGCCGATCGGCAGCGGCGCCTCGGCGGGCAGGTGCGCCGCGGAGCCGTCGAACCAGACGTTGTCGACGGTCACCTCGGTCACGCCGTACGCGTTGACCACCCGGCCGTGCGGCCCGACCAGGCGGCGGGCCAGCTCGTACTCGTGCACGTGCCACTTCTCGCCGCCGCCGATGAGCATCCGCAGCCAGGCAAGGCCCGCGCCCGTGCGGTCAGCGTGCGCGAGCAGCCCGCGCAGCACCGCAGGGACCAGTTCGGTGCACTCGACCCGTTCGGTGCGCATCAGCTGGTACAGGTCAGCGGGGTCGAGCAGCGTCTCCCGGGGCACGACGACCAGCCGCCCGCCGATGGTGTGGGCCCGCAGCGTCTCCCCGACGAACATGTCGAAGGAGAAGCTGGCCGCCTGCTGGTAGGTCCATTCCGGCCGCAGGTCGTAGGCGCGCTGCCACATGCCGGCGGCGTGCACCAGGTTGCGGTGTGTCACGACGACGCCCTTGGCCTTGCCGGTGGAGCCGGAGGTGTAGATGACGTACGCCGGGTCGTCGGCCGAGGCGGCCGGCGGCACGTCGCTGCCGTCCTCCGGCAGCGGGTCCCGTAGGTACGCGGCGTCGACGAGCACTGCGGCGCCGCTGTCGGCGAGCATGTAGTCGAGCCGTTCGCGCGGGTAGGCGGGGTCGAGGGGCACGTAGGCCGCGCCCGCCTTGAGCACGCCCCACATCGCGACGAACAGGTCCAGACCCCGGTCCAGGCAGATCGCCACGCGGTCGCGAGGTCGGACACTCTCGGCCCGCAACCGCCGGGCGATCCGGTTGGCCCGCTTGTTCAGCTCGCCGTAGCTCATCGTATCGCCGCGGAACGTCAGCGCCGGCGCGTCGGGCGTGGCTGCGGCGTGCCGCTCGAACAGCTCGTGAACCGTCGTCGCGTCCGGCACGGGCGCCGCGACGTCGTTCCAGTCGTGCAGGATCCGGTGCCGCTCCTCGGCGGTCAGCAGCGGCAGGCGTAGTACCTCGGTGCCCGGGTCGCTCGCGGCGGCGGCCAGCAGGGTGAGCAGATGGTCGGCCAGCGCCGCCACCCGTGGCTCGTCGAACAGTTCGGTCGCGTAGTCGATGGTCAGCAGCGGTCCGTCGGCCGGGAAGTCCAAGCCGACGGCGAGGTCCACCATGGTGGCGGCGGGCGCGAGTTCCCCGGCGTACCGGACAGCCGTATCGCGCGGCGCCGGCGTGTTGTGCACGGTGAGCATCACCGGGCTGACCCGGTTCCGGTTACCGCTGCCGGGCCGCGCCAACGCGTCAACCAGGTCGGGCAGGGCGAGCGTCTGGTGGTCGAGGTCGGCCAGGACGGCGTCGCGGACCCGCGCGACCAACTGAGCGAACGTCGGTGCACCGGCCACGTCGCCTCGCATGGGCAGGATGTTGAGCAGCGGACCGACCAGGGCGGCCTCGCCCGGTCCGGTGCGTCCGGCGACCGGAGTCAGCACTGTCACGTCGGTTCGACCGGTGTAGCGGGCGAGGACCGTCTGCAGCCCGGCCAGCACCACCATGAACAGGCTCGCGCGCTCGCCTCGGCCGTAGGCGCGCAGCCGATTCAGGAGCGCGGGGTCGACGTGACGGGTCAGCCGCGCGGCGGTGAAGGACCGCGCCACCGGGCGCGGCCGGTCGGCGGGCAGTTCCAGGTCGAGGTCCGCGTCGACGAACCGCTGCCGCCAGTACTCCCGCAGGTCCGCGTCGGAGCGAGCGGTCGTGTTCCGCGCCGCCAGATCGGGCAGCGCGGCGGGAGGGGCCAGGTCCGGCTCCGTGCCGGTACGGGCGGCGCGGTACAGCGCGGCCAATTCCTCCCCGACGACCGTTGCGGACCAGCCGTCGAACACCAGATGGTGCACGACCAGGACCAGCTCCGTACTGTCGGCGCCCAGGTACGCCCGCGCGAGCGGCCCGGCGGCGAGGTCGAACTTCGCCGTGACCGGTTCCCCCTGCACCAGCTCGAGCAGGGCGTCGGAGCCGATCACCATCCGTGGCTCGGCACCGTCGTCGGGAAAACCGGCGCGCAGCAGTGGGTGTCGACGAGCCAGCGCAGTGAGGGCTCGGGCCAGCGCGGCGGGGTCGACCGGCTCGGCGAAGCGGTAGCGGATGCCCAGGGTGTGCGCGGGCAGGTCGGCGCAGACCTGCTCGGCGACCCAGAAGTCCCGCTGCAGTGCGCTCAGCGCCACCGGGACGCCCTCGGCCACGGCGACCGTCTCGGCCACCCCGCCGGTGTCGGCGCTCGTGACGAGGTTCGCCACCTCCGCCAGGGTGGGCGCCGCGTACAGCTGGCTCAACGTCAGCTCCACACCGTGCTCGTGTCGCAGGGCGCTGATCATCCGTACGGCGTCGAGTGAGTCGCCGCCGAGTGCGAGAAAGTCGTCGTCCTGGCGTACCTGCGGGATGCCGAGCACCGCCGTCCAGATCCGGGCCACCGCGCGCTGCGCTGGGGTGAGGCCGGGGTCCACGACCGGGCTGTCCGGGACCACCGCGGCCAGAGCCCGTCGATCGACCTTGCCCTGCACGGTGAGCGGCAGGCGGTCGTGGCGCACCAGGGCAGCCGGGACCAGGTACGCGGGCAGCACCTCGGCCAGGGCGGCACGAACCGCGGTCAGGTCGACCTCGCGGGCGGCCACCACGTGTCCGGTCAGCCGCGCCTGGCCGCCCCGCTCACCGAGCACCACAACGGCGTCCTCGATGCCCGGCGCGGTCCGTAGCGCCGCCTCGATCTCCCCCGGCTCCACCCGGAAGCCACGGATCTTGATCTGCGCGTCGAGGCGCCCCAGGAACTCCAGCGACCCGTCCGCGGCGCGGCGCACCCGGTCCCCGGTGCGGTACTCCCGGCCGGTAGGCCCCGGCCGGAATCGCTCGGTGGTCAGGTCCGGCCGGCGCAGGTACCCGGTGGCGACCTGGGCTCCGCCGATCGCCAGTTCCCCGGCTTCGCCGTCCGGGGTCTCGGTGTCGTCCTCGGCCAGTACGCGACACGTGACGCCGGGAAGTGGGTGCCCGATCGGCACGGCGTCGCCGGCCCATCCGGTCAGGTCGGCGACTGTGGCGACGACTGTGGTCTCGGTCGGCCCGTAGGTGTTGAGCAGCCGTACCCCGGGGCCGGCGGCGCGCTGCCACCGGCGTACCGCGTCGGGCCGCGCGGCCTCGCCCCCGATGATCGTCAGCCGGACCGTGGCGGGCACTGTCGCCTCGGCACGGTCCAGGGCGGCGACCAGGTCGTGCCAGTACGCGGTCGGCAGGTCCAGCACGGTGATGCCGAGTCCCGCGCAGCGGTCCAGGAACAGGTCGGGGCGACTGATCATGTCATCGTCGCGCAGCACGACGGCCGCCCCGCAGGTCAGCGCCGGGAAGATCTCCTCGACGCTGGCGTCGAAACTCAGTGACGCGAACTGCAGGACCCGGTCGGCCTCGGTGAGCTCGTAGCGCTGCCGGGCGGCGGCGCAGAACGCGGCGAGCGCGGACATCGGCACGACCACGCCCTTGGGCCGCCCGGTCGACCCGGACGTGTACACGACGTACGCCGCTCCCGCGCCAGCCGATGCGTGCGCTTCCGTTCGCAGCAGGGGGTCCGTCGCGACGACGCCGTCCGATGTGATGACCGCGCGGGGCTTCGCGTCGGCGAGGATGAGCTCCTGACGCGCCACCGGATAGGCGGGGTCGATGGGCACATAGCCCGCGCCCACCCGCAGGACCGCCAGCATCGCCACGACCGCGTCCCGACTACGCGGCATGCGCAGCCCCACCAGGTCGCCGTCCGACACCCCCGTCACCGTCAACTCCGCCGCCCGCTCCTCGACGCGGGCAACCAGCTCGGCGTAGGTCAGCTCACCCGCGCCGTCGACCACCGCAGCGGCCGCGGGCCGGCGCTGGGCCTGGGCGGCGATGGCCTGCCACAGTGGACCCTCCCCCACCGGCGATGTGCGGATGTCGATGGCCTGACTCATGACGTGCTCCCGGGTGTCGCAGACGGCGAAAGGCGTGCCGGCGCAAGACCCTAGGGACCAAGTGAGGTTCGCGGATGAACACCGACCGTCGCTCGGAAGGATCCTGATCACGGGCGCGTTCACCTGGTGAACGCCACGGCCCACCGGCCAAACGCTGCCGCCGCCTGCGGGAACACCGATGACTCACACCCAGTTGCGATGAACTGTGCGTGAACTCGACCACGCAGGAGTGGGGCCGTGGCCGCGCAGGGTAGGAGGAGTCCCATGACCGACGGCCAGGCCGCCGACACGGCCTGAGCAGAGACACGAGTGTGATCGGCCGGCGGCACGTCGCGCCGTTCGACGTTTCCGCAACGGGTCCCTGTGGTGGTGGACACGAAGCCGTCTTTTGCCCGTGCTTCCGGCCCGATGCGACGTAGCGTTGAGGGCTGCCCAGGGCGGGTCCGCATGCCGCGCGCCTGGTTGACGCCGATCCGCAAGACGAAAATGGTGAACGTCGGGTGCCCTTGACGAGTGAACCCCAGGTGGTCGCGCTACCGCCGTCAGCTGCCGCACCGACGATTCCTGCGGTGTTCCGATCCGCATCGGCCCCGGCCCGCCGCACGCTTGTCGACATTCTCGACGACTCCGTGCGCGCGCACGCCGACGCAGTTGCGCTCGACAGCGGTGCCACCACCTTGACGTACCGCGACCTGGCCAACGAGGTCGAGGCCGTCCGGAGGTCGCTCTCCGGGCACGGCATCGGTGTCGGCGACCGCGTGGGAGTTCGGATTTCATCCGGTACGGCCGAGCTGTACCTGGCGATCCTCGGCGTTCTCGCGGCGGGCGCCGCCTACGTGCCGGTCGACGCGGACGATCCCGCGGAACGCGCCGAGCTCGTGTTCGCCGAGGCGGGGGTCGTCGCGGTCCTCGGCGACGGGCTGACGGTGTCGCTGCGTCGTACCCCCGCAGGTCGGACCGGCCGGCCCAGCCCCGACGACGACGCCTGGATCATCTTCACCTCTGGCTCGACGGGCACCCCGAAAGGTGTGGCGGTCAGCCACGGCGCGGCGGCGGCTTTCGTGGACGCCGAGGCGCGGTTGTTCCTCGCCGATGAGGCCAGCGAGGCAATCGGCCAGCAGGACCGGGTCCTGGCCGGGCTGTCGGTGGCGTTCGACGCGTCCTGTGAGGAGATGTGGCTTGCGTGGCGGCACGGCGCGTGCCTGGTGCCGGCCGCGCGGTCACTCGTCCGCAGCGGCGTCGACCTCGGTCCGTGGTTGGCCGAGCAGCGCATCTCGGTGGTGTCGACGGTGCCGACGCTCGCTGCGCTGTGGCCGGTCGAAGCGCTGGAGGAGGTCCGGCTGCTGATCTTCGGCGGGGAGGCCTGCCCGCCGGAGCTCGCGCAGCGCCTGGCCGTCGAGGGTCGCGAGGTCTGGAACACGTACGGACCGACCGAGGCGACGGTGGTCGCGTGCGCCGCGCGGATGACCGGCGAGGGACCGGTCCGCATCGGGTTGCCGCTGGCCGGGTGGGAGCTCGCCGTGGTCGACGCGTCCGGCGCTCCGGCGGCAATGGGTGAGACCGGCGAGCTGGTCATCGGCGGGGTGGGACTGGCCCGCTATCTGGATCCGGGCAAGGACGCCGAGAAGTTTGCGGCGCTGCCCGCGCTCGGCTGGCAGCGGGCGTACCGCAGCGGTGACATCGTCCGGGCGGAGCCCGAAGGGCTCCTGTTCGTCGGTCGCGGTGATGAACAGGTCAAGCTCGGCGGACGCCGGATCGAGCTGGGCGAAATCGACGCCGCACTCCAGGCGCTACCCAACGTCGCCGGCGCCGCCGCGGCGGTGCAGCGCACCGCCGCGGGCAGCCAACTGCTGGTGGGGTACGTGGTTCCGCACGACGAGGTCACGTTCGATGCCGCGACGGCGGCGCTGCGGATCCGTGAACAGCTGCCGGCCGCGCTCGTGCCGCTGCTGGCCGTGGTGGAGGCACTGCCGACCCGGACGTCCGGCAAGGTGGATCGGGCCGCGCTGCCCTGGCCGCTGGCGACCCCGCAGGACACCGCGGGTGAGCTGACCGCGACGGAGGACTGGCTCGCTGGCGGTTGGGCGGAGATCCTGGGCGTACGCCCCACGGAGGCGGACGCGGACTTCTTCACCCATGGCGGCGGCAGCCTGAACGCTGCGCAACTGGTGGCATGGATTCGGCGCCGGCACCCGCGCGTCTCGGTGGCCGACATCTACCTCCACCCGAAACTGTCGCGGCTCGCGGCCGTGCTCGACGGGCTCGACAGCTCGGCGGCGACGCGCCGTGAGGTCCGGCCCACGCCGAGGCGCGCCGGGCTGATCCAGGCGGCGATGATGGTGCCGATGCTGACGTTGGTCGGGCTGCGCTGGCTGACCGTCCTGGCTGCCCTCGGCAACGTTTTCGCCCTGCTCGCTCCGGCACCGTGGGCACCGGTCGTGTCCTGGTGGTGGGTGGCACTGGGCTGGCTCCTGCTGTTCAGCCCGCTGGGCCGGATCGCCCTGGCCGCCGGGGGAGCGCGACTGCTGCTGCGCGGGGTGCGCCCCGGCAGCTACCCGCGCGGTGGCGGCGTGCACCTGCGGCTGTGGGCGGCCGAACGCCTCGCCGAGCTGACCGGCGCCACCAGCGTCGCCGGAGCATCCTGGATGATCACCTACGCCAGGGCCCTCGGCGCGCAGATCGGGGCCGACGTCGACCTGCACTCCGCGCCGCCGGTAACCGGCCTGCTGAAGCTCGGCCGCGGCGCGGCGATCGAGCCGGAGGTCGATCTGTCCGGCCACTGGGTCGACGGCGACGTCGTCCGCATCGGCAGGGTCCGCGTCGGTGCCGACGCCCGGGTCGGATCCCGCAGCACCCTGATGCCCGGCGCTCGGATCGGTAAGGGCGCCCGCGTCGGCGCGGGCTCGACGGTGGCCGGCGCCGTACCGGCCAACCAACACTGGGCCGGCTCACCGGCCGCAGCCGCAGTTGTCAAGGGTTCGGACGGGTGGCCCGGGCAGCGTCCCCCTCGATCGCGCACGGGTGCACGCCTCTGGCCGCTCGCGTACGGGATCACCGCCCAATTGCTGGGGCTGGTCCCGGTCGTGGCGGCCCTGTCGGCGCTCGCCCTGCTCGGTTGGACGCTCACCGTCCGACCGACGGTCGGCGCGGTGCTGGCCGCCGTCGCGGCGGCGACCGTCGCCTACGTCGCGGGCTATGCGCTGCTGGTGCTCGGGGCGGTCCGAGCGCTCAGCGTCGGCCTTCGCGCCGGACACCACCCGGTGCAGGGGCGGGTGGCGTGGCAGGCCTGGACGACCGAGCGGCTGATGGGGATGGCCCGGGTCGGGTTGTTCCCTCTCTACGCCAGTCTCTTCACGCCGGTGTGGTTGCGGCTGCTGGGCGCCAAGGTGGGACGCGGGGTGGAGGCCTCCACCGTGCTCGCGCTGCCGGCGATGACCACGGTCGCCGACGGGGCATTCCTGGCCGACGACACCATGGTCGCGACGTACGAGCTGAGCCACGGGTGGCTGCGTGTCGCCCCGGCTCGCATCGGTAAGCAGGCATTCCTCGGCAACTCAGGAATGGCGGCGCCCGGGCGTTCGGTGCCCAAGCGCGGGCTTGTCGGGGTGTTGTCGTCGGCGCCGTTCAAGGCGAAGAAGGGCTCGTCGTGGCTCGGCGCGCCGCCGATGCCGCTGCGCCGGACGGTGGAAGCCGCCGATACCAGCCGCACCTTCGACCCGCCTTTCCGGCTGAAGCTGGCCCGTGCCGCGATCGAGCTGTGCCGAATCGTTCCGGTGATGTGCGCCGGCGCCCTGGCGGTCGGCGTCCTAGCCGCACTCGCACTCGTCTGGCGGGCCGCCGGGTGGTGGGCGGCCGCGCTCGGCGCCGGGCCGGTGCTGCTGGGCGCGGCGATCGTCGCCGCCGCCCTCGCGACGGCCGCGAAGTGGCTGCTGGTCGGGCGCTTGCGGGTCACCGAGCGCGCGCTGTGGACCTCCTTCGTGTGGCGCAACGAGCTCGCGGACACGTTCGTCGAGGTCCTTGCCGCACCGTGGCTGGTCCGCTTCGCGACCGGCACGCCACTACTGACGGCGTGGCTGCGCACGCTCGGTGCGAAGATCGGCCGGGGCGTCTGGCTGGAGACCTACTGGCTGCCCGAGTACGACCTGGTGCGCCTCGGCGATGGCGCGACGGTGAACCGCGGTTGTGTGGTGCAGACCCACCTGTTCCATGATCGTGTGATGAGTATGGACGAGGTGACACTGGGCGCGGGTGCCGCGCTGGGCCCGCACGGCATCGTTCTGCCGGGCGCGAGCATCGGCGCGCGGACCACCGTTGGGCCCGGTTCGCTGGTGACCCGCGGCGACGCCGTACCCTGCGACAGCCGGTGGTGGGGCAATCCGATCACCACCTGGCCGGCGCCAGCGGCACGGTCGGCATGAATCCGAAGGTGTCGGCGTCGAGCGGCGCAACGCCCGGCGCCGGCCGCTCCGGCGACTCCTACCTGCCCGAGCACGGCAACGGCGGCTACCGGGTGCTGCACTACGACCTGGACCTCGACTACCGGGTCGTGTCGAACCGCCTCGGCGGCCGGGCGGACATCACCGCGGTGGCCGTCCAGTCGCTGTCCCGATTCACTCTCGATCTCGGTCGGCTCCGCGTCCAGGACGTCCGGGTGGACGGCCGCCCGGCGAAGTACCTGCACCGCCCGGACAAACTGCAGATCAAACCCGAGCGGCCGATCGGCGCCAGCGACACCTTCCGGGTGGAGATCCGGTACGCGGGAAAGCCGGTGCCCATCTCCGGCCGCTGGGGCGAACTCGGGTGGGAGGAACTCACCGACGGGGTGCTCGTGGCCAGCCAGCCGAACGGATCACCGTCCTGGTTCCCCTGCGATGACCAGCCCGGCGCCAAGGCCACCTTCCGGGTGGCAGTCACGACTCCCTCCCCGTACACAGTGCTGGTGACCGGTGATCCCGTGCTCCAGCGGCGGGGCGCGAGCGGCACCACCTGGGTGTACGAACGCCGCGAGCCCACCTCGCCATACCTGATGAGCGTCCAGATCGGACGCTACGAGATGGTTGATCTGGCTGTCGGTGAGGTGGCGCAGCGCGCGGCGATCCCGCCCGCGTTGCGCAGGAACGTCGCCCACGACTTCGGCCGACACGGTGAGATCATGTCGGCGCTGCAGCGGCTCTTCGGGCCGTACCCCTTCCGGGAGTACGTCGTCGTCGTCACCGACGACGACCTCGACGATCCGGTCGAAGCGCAGGGCATGGCAGTCTTCGGGCGAAACCACGTCGACGGGCGGCGCACGCACGAGCGGCTGATCGTGCACGAACTGGCCCACCAGTGGTTCGGCAACAGCCTCACCGTGGCGGACTGGCGGCACATCTGGCTCAACGAGGGCTTCGCCACGTACGCCGAGTGGCTGTGGTCCGGCGTCTGCGGTGAAATGTCAACAGACGCTCTCGCCGCGCAGTGGTACGCGTGGGTCGCGGCTCGCCCGCGCCACGTCGTCGTCGCGGACCCCGGCGTCGACCGGATGTTCGACCCGCTGGTCTACAAGCGTGGCGCGCTGACGGTGCACGCCCTGCGGAAGAGGGTCGGCGACGAGACGTTCTTCACGCTCCTGCGAGCCTGGGTCGCCGAGCACCCACACGCGACGGTGACGACCGAGCAGTTCCGTCTGCACGCCCAACGCTTCGCCCGCGAGCCCCTGGACGGTCTGTTCGGTGCCTGGCTCGACAGCCCGACGTTGCCCCCGCTACCTCGCTGAGCACATGACACGACCATGACGCGAAACCGAATGCCGGTCCCGGAACGACCGCCGCAGCCACCTGCGGCCGGCACGCCGTTCCGGGACCGGCACCTCGGAGGTCAGGGCCGGAGCCACCAGGGGCTGGTGTAGGCCACCGCGAAGTCGTTACACGGGTGACCGGCTGGGCCGGGGGTGCCGTTGGGCAGGGACGGGTCGGAGATCCGGAGTACCACCCAGTCGCCGTCGGCGACGTTGAGCGGCACGGTGAAGTCCGTGACCTGACCGTTGACGGTGTCAATGACGTCGACGACGGTCGGCGCCGAGGTGCCGGGGCGGAGAACCTGGATCCGCAGGGGCTTGCCGTCCCAGGCCGCGCCGCGGTCCAGGTCCAGCAGGAACCGGACGTCGCCGGAGGTCACGTTCAGGACCCCGCCCATGCGTACGCCATTGGCGGTGGCGTCCACCCGCAGCCCGGAGACGCGCGTGGCGAAGGAACGACGGGCGGCCATCGCCTCGAACACCGCCGCGCGGGTGTTCTCGGCGACCCACAGGCCGCTGCGTCCCTTACCTTCGTGGAAGCCCCAGGTGGTGCCGTGCTCGTCGGTGACACCGGTCAGCGCCGGCCGCCAACCGGCGTTCAGGCACGCCACCAGCGGTGACGTCATACCCGACGACCAGCCTTCGAAGAGGAAGTCGTCGGTCCGGTTGAACATCTCCAGCCCCGCGAGCTGATCGCGGGCCGAGGCGTTGAAGGAGAAGTTGTTGAACCGGCCCGCCTCACGACCGGGGTGATTGAAGCTCGCCAGCCCCCCGGGCCGGCCGGTGAGCCAGTTGTACAGGCTGCCGGGGCTGCCGGCCCGCAACAGGTCGGCGAAGTCGGAGGTGTTCCAGACGTTGATGTGCCCCTGCAACGGATGCGACCACTCGAACCCGCGGATCGCGGTGAACTGACCGGGATCGTTGGCCGCGTTGGCCAGGTCGCCGGTGGTCCGCCACTCCGACGAGCTGAGCCCTTCGATGGAGAAGAGCGTCGCATGATCGGTCAGCGCGGCGACGTCCAGGCCGGCCTCGCGCATCGAGGCGAACGCGGCCTCGGCACTGCCGTCGCCGTCCGACATCACCGTGTGGTTGTGCATGTCCGTGTGGACCAACATCGTGCCCTGGGTGATCCGAGATGTCCGGCCGGCACCGGTCGGGGCGCCGGCCATCGTCGTGTTGGCCGCCCGGGCCGAGGTCGGTAGCGCGGCCAGCATCAGCGTCCCGCCGGCACCGGCCAGAAGCGCCCGTCGGCCGAAGCCTGCGGGGACCTCGACCTGGCCGTACGGCACGCCGTCGTCGGATCCATGATCGTGATGGCAGTGATGCGGGTGATGTCCAGTCATGAATACATAGGCGTTGATGGAGCTGGCTGAGACGTCACACCCAGTCGTCGGTCAGGCGAACAGTGCGGTACGCCTCGTACTGCATCGGCCGAAGCATGGATGGGAGTGGAGAGCGGCCGGCAAGCGCGTGCTCTTTGACGCTTATTGCCGGCCGTTCGGTTCGACCGTCTGGTCGCCTGGTCCAGCACGTCGGTGAACGCTCGACGGTGTCCCCCGAAAGGCTCTAACCTAACGGCTCGGAAAACGGCGGGGAACGGAAGGTAACGCGATGAGCGACGTGACGGTCGACGTCGACACCACCACCGACGGCACCCTGGTCATCCAACCGCATGGCACGCTGCACGCCGAGGATGCCGTCGAGCTACGCCAGACCCTCGTGCGAGTCCTTCGACGGATCCGCCCACTGCGGCTGGTCCTCGACCTCCATGACCTGGACGACCTGGACGGGATCAACCTCGGCACCCTCGCTACAGCCTGTCAGCTCGGCGACGATCACCAGGTCGTCGTCTTTCTCGACCACTCCTCCCCATCCATCGCCGAACGCCTCGCCGCCGCTGGTGTCCCCAGACACCGCCTTCGGCATATCGGTGTCCCGCTTCAAGCCGGCCCGACTGGAAACCCTTGAAGCCGGCTATCAGCATGAACAACCCCGTTCACTCACCGTCGCGCGGTGCCGGCGCAAGCAGCCGCAAGGGCGCGGTATCGGCCAGTGGTTCGGCGTCGGGGCTGGGTACGGTTCGGGGCAGCAGCGCGGCGAGACCGGCGCGTGTGGCCAGCACGATCAGCCGGTCGGTGCGGACCAGTGGCCGACGTTCCGGCAACGACCAGATGGTCTGTCCCGTCCGACCGGTCCGCACCGCGATCACCCACACTGCGCCCGGCTGGTTGACGTCGTGGCAGTACCGCCCCTCGAGTTCGGACCCGGCGCCGACGGGGAACTCGGCCACCAGCAACACCCGGCGGCCGACCGAGATGGTGTCGATGACCTGCTGGCCCATCATGGCGGCTGCGAACGCCGGCGCTGCCAGGGATGAGACGCTACGTGACTCGTCAATGTTCAAAATGCGCTGCGTGCGCTCCGCAAAGCCGTCGTCGAACAGCCGTAACACCACCCGCAATGGGGGCCTGACTGCTGCCGACCGCGCTCGGTCCGCCTCATGCGAGGCCCGCCCGGACAGGGCGGTCTCGAGGTTGGTGACATCGTCGTCGGTCAACACCACCAGCGCCCGGCTGGTGTGTACGGACGCGGCCCGCAGTGTCTCGGGGCGGGTCGCGTCGCCGACGATCACCGGCAGACCCAGCTCACGGGCGACACCGATGCCTCGTGCCGACTCGGTGCGGTCGACGGCGACCACTGAGACGCCGGCGGAATGCAGTTCCTCCAGGACTCTGGTGCCGATGTTGCCGAGTCCCACCAGTACGACGTGGTTGTCGATCGGCTCGATCATGCCGCCAGCGGCGACCGTCAGCCGGGCGCGCACCAGCGAGTCGACCACCAGGGCCGTGACGGTGGGAAGTAGCGCCATCCCGGTGGTCACCAGGACCACTGCGGTCACCTTTTCGATGAGCGGTGCGGCGGAGTCGACGTCGGCGGCTCCCATCGCTGTCAGCAGCGTCAGGTAGACGGCTTGCGCGAGGTTCACGCCGCGGGTGTACGCCAGCAGGACGCTGGCCGCGGCGAGTACCGCCGCCGTGCCGATCAAGGCCAGTCGCAGATTACGGCTGAACACCAAGCCGAGGGCCCGAAGCAGGCGCGGCCTTCGACGCGGCGGGTCCGTTCGGGGCCGCCCGTATGCGCGGACAAGTACCAGGTCTGCCGAGTCCTGGTCCGCTGGAAGGACGACCGGCTCCGTGCCGGTCGTGTCGGCCAAGCCGCAAACCACCTCCGCACCGGCCGGGTCAACGGCGCCGCGCATCGCGCTCCGCAGAAGCTCACCGTCGGGCATCCGCAGGTACGTCGGCGTGGCGTCCCCGAGCGTGGCGGCAACGAACGCCGGTGCGGCAATCTCGGATCCGGAGAGTACGGCGCAGTCCCCGAGCATCGCGGCCACGCCCTCGCCGAGCACCGGGTTGAACAGCCGGACCACGAGCCGAACATCGGGAGCCAGTTCCCTGGTGATCATGGCGGCATCCACATTGGTCACGTCGTCGACACCGACGAACGCCACGGCCGCAGCCTCCCGGACCCCAGCCTGATCGAGCACTTCCCCGGTCAGGCGGCGGGCCATGACGATCTCTGGCTGTCCCTCCGCCACGTTGAATTCCAAGGCGAGGTCAGCAAAGTCGGGTGCCTGGTGGTCACTCAACGCTGGTAGGACCACGGTGGCCGCGACACCGTAGCGGTCTATTAGTTCAGTGACCAGACGGCGAGCCACCGCACCGTCCCCACAGACGACAAACCGCTGCCGTGCCGGCTCCGCGGTGGAGCCCTGTCTGGTGTCTTCGGACACAGGCGAATGGTAAACGACGAGGCTCAGGGTGGCGGCGACCATGAGGTGTCGGGCTCAGCCGATCTTCCAGCCCGTCTGGGATCGGGCATTTCCCCAGCTATTGGCGTCTACCACTTGCTTGTGTGGAATTACTCATTCGCTGACGACTCTCTCCTGTTTACACGGTCGCCAATTCACGGTCATCCGGAATCGGCAGGATTGTGACCTGGAGTGCCTCGCGCCTCTCCGGGGACTCAGCGCTGCGGGCCCGGTCGGAAGAACGTCGGGAAGGACGTACCCCGCCTTGAGCCCTTCGAAGACAGTCCCTCACCGGAGGTCGGCGCACGGCGGTCGCACCAGGACGGTCGCCGCGATCCTCGCCGCCGTCCTGGTCTCGGCCGGGTTGGTCGCGACGCCCGCAGGGGCCGCGGACGCTTACACACAGGTGTACGAGTTCAGCTATCCCGCGAACGAGGAGCCCCTGATCGAGGAGGGGTTGAACGAGAACTACGACGCCCAGTACTACGACAGCGACCAGGGCTTCCTGATCGAACACAACGACGACCTGTTCAAGCGGGGCGTTCTGTGCGAGGGCGACATCAAGCAGCTCAGCGCGGAGGAACTGGGCGAGTGCCTGGTGCGCAAGGTGTACGACGTGCCGACGTCGAACGACGCGCCGGACGACTTCAGGATCGAGCTACGGCCAGGCGAGAACCGGGTCGCGGTGACGATCCACGACGACAAGCCCCCGTCGGCCAACGGGGAGACGTGGGCGCACTTCGGCTTCACGGCCGGCATCACCGTGGCGACGCTCCTGATCCGCAGCGCGTGCCTGAGCGGCGCCCTCAACCGGCAGGTCGACGCCGGCAACACGGTGATGAAGGGATTGTGCGTCGGGATCGCCGAGTTCCTCAGCAACTTCCTCCTGAAGGCGGTGCAGAGCCACTACGACGGCACCTTGGGTGACGGGCACACGTGGGGGGCGAACACCCTCGCCGCGGCCGTCGCCGGCAAGTTCGCCTTCCTGTGGGAGCACCCCCTGCAGGGCGCGATCGTGAGGGACGGCGGAACGTTCTGGACGAACGTCGCGAATGTACTCAACGCCGTGTGGGCGGGGCTCTCCAGGGCCTGCGTCGTCTGCGGAGGGGTCTTCGGCGCCGCCTACCAGGGCCTGTCCGCCGCGATCTCGACGACGTTCCGGGCGATCCTCCCGCGCGGGGAGACGGCCCTGCGGGTGATGCCGCTCGGTGACTCGATCACGTACGGCGTCGGTGTTTCCGACCCGGAGGGCACCGGATACCGAGCCCGGCTCTGGAGCGGCTTGTCCGACGCGCCGGTGCTCGACTTCGTCGGCTCGATGAACTCGGGGACCCTGCCCGATCGGAACCACGAGGGCCACCCGTGGTGGCGGATCGCGGATATCGACCGGCAGGTCGACTGCGTGATTCCGAGGTACCGCCCCAATGTCGTGCTGCTGCACATCGGCACCAACGACATGCAGTTCAACGATGCGGTCGACGACGCCCCTGCCCGGCTGGAAGGGCTGATCGGCAAGATCGTCAGACTGGCTCCCGAGACCACGGTGCTGGTCGCGAAGCTCGTTCCGGCGTTCAACACCGGCGCCAACAACAACGTCCAGAGGTACAACGCGGCGATTCCCGGCGTCGTCGACCGGTTCAGGGCGGCCGGCAAGCGCGTACGCCTGGTCGACATGGGCGCGGTGACCCGGGCCGACCTGACCGACACCGTGCACCCGAACGCCGAGGGCTACCGCAAGATGGCCGACGCCTTCCTCGGCGCCGTCCGGAGCGCCCGCGCCGAGAACCTCATCGAGGACCCGGTCGGCGCAAGCCCGGTCGCGTGCGGGGGCGAGGTCAGCAAGGTTCCGGACTCCGTCTCCGGCGACACCTCCGCGCAGGGTGAGGGCTGGCGCTGGCAGGGCGTCGTCGCGTCGGGCGTCGGCGCGAACCGGGACCGCGTGCAGTTCGCCGACGTCGACGGCGACGGGCTCGACGACTACCTCGTCCTCGACGACCAGGCCCGGGTCAAGGCGTGGACGAACGCGCACACCCTCGGTGGAGGGTTCGGTTGGCGTGGCCGCGACACCATCGCGACCGGCGTCGGCGCGGTCCCGGAGAACGTGCGGTTCGCCGACGTCGACGGCGACGGGCTCGACGACTACCTCGTCGTGGACGGCACGGGCCGGGTGTCGGCCTGGATCAACCAGTTCACTCCCGGAACCGGATTCGGCTGGGACTACGCCGGGGTCATCGCCACCGGCGTCGGCGCGACCCGCGACCAGATCCGCTTCGCCGATTTCACCGGCGACGGCCTCGACGACTACCTCGTCGTCGACGACAGCGGCCGGATCACCGCCTACTCCAACGAGTTCCACCCGGGCGGCGCGTACGGATGGTCGTCACTGGGCCTGGTGGCCGCCGGCGTCGGCGCTGCCCGGGACCGGGTCCGCTTCGCCGACCTCAACGGCGACGCCCGCGACGACTACCTCGTCGTGCACGACGAGGGTCACGTGAAGGTATGGCTGAACACGGTTCCCAGGTTCGTCGTGCAGGCCCCGGGCCACCCGACGCCCCGCATCGAGTGGCAGAACCACGGCCAGACCCTGACCGCGACGGCCGCGAACCGGGACCAGGTGGGCTTCGCCGACCTCAACGGCGACGGCAAGGACGACTACCTCCTCGTCGACTCCACCGGAAAGGCCGTCGGCGCGCTCAACGACCGGTACGGCCAGCCGGACACCTGGGACTGGCAGGGTGTCGTCGGCCAGAACCCCAACGCCGACACCACCAGCGGCATGGTCGATCTGACCGGCGACGGCCGGGCCGACTGGGTCGCGATCCGGGCGGACGGCACCGTCGCCGCCTGGATCAACCGGCTGACCCAGGGTGGCGGCTACGGCTGGGACTACGCCGGACAGATCACCGCCGGCGTCACCCCCGGACGGGAGCGGGTCAGGTTCGCCGACGTCGACGGCGACGGCAAGGACGACTACCTCGTCATCGACGACGTCGGCGGTGTCAAGGCGTGGATCAACAATTACGCCCCGGACCGTGGGTTCGTCTGGGACTACGCCGGAGTCATCGCCGCCGGCGTCGGCGCGGCGAAGGAACGCGTGCGCTTCGCCGACATGAACGGCGACCGCAAGGACGACTACGTCGTCGTCGACGACGCCGGCGAGGTCAGGGCGTGGTTGAACAAGCGCTCCGCCTCCGGGTACGGCTGGGACTACGTCGGGCAGATCTCACCCGGCGTCGGCGCGGGCCGCGACCAGGTCCACCTGACCGACCTCAACGGTGACCTGCGCGCCGACTACCTCGTCGTCGACGCCGCAGGACGGGTCTACGTCTGGATCAACGCATACAAAGAATCACGCTTCGGCTGGAGGTTCGACGGGCTGGTCGCGTCGGGGGTCGGCGTCTCCGGCGGCCGGGTTCGGTTCGCCGACCTCAACGGGGACCGCAGGGCCGACTACCTCATCGAGGATCCAGGCGGGCAGATTCGCGCGTGGACGTTCAACGGCTACTACGTGATCCAGAAGGCGCCGGACGAGCCCATGTCCGGCACCCCGACCACGTCTGACGTCGATATCGACCTCGACCCCTGCGTACTGGTCCTCAACCTCAATCGGGGCCCCTGCGACACGTAATGCGCCCACCCCGCGTCGGTAGCGGTGGGTGGGATCCGGCTTCCACCCACCGCTGCCCCGAACCCGCCGGCGGAATCGGCGTCGGGCGGACTACCGGTCGTCGGTCGGTACGTCCTCGAGGTGCTCGATCTCGACGACATGTGGGTCCAGGCCGTCGACCGGCAACTCCTCGTGGATCTGGTCGCCCCGGTCGGTCATCGAGGTCTTCGACGACCACCAGGGATCCCGTACGCAGCGGCCCCGCCACAGCAGGGTCGTCTCGGTGGGGCTGACGAAGTAGCCGGCCAGGCCCCGCCGGGTACCGAGGGCGATCCCCGCGCCGGCGGCGGCCAGCGGCTGGCCGGCGGCGGCCGCCGTCACGCCGAGGTCGACGAAGGCCTCGCCGTCGGAGCTGCCCGAGACGACCGTGATCGCCGGCCCGCCGCGGGCCACCTCGCTCACCAGCACCCAGCCGCGCTCCCACTTCCCGGCCCGGTGCCGGGCGAGGATCCGCCGGTCGACGTCGGCGAGATTGGCCAGGCTCTGGACGGTCACCTCGTCGGCCTTCAGGACGAACGCGCCGGCCCGGGAGAACCGGATCCGCAGCCCGGCGTTGCCCTGGGCGATGCCGCTGACCGTGGGGTCGCCGTCGGCCGCCAGCCAGGTACTCACCTGGGCGCCGTCGTGCGAGGCGTAGTCGTAGCCGGTCGGAACGCCGGGAAGGTCCGGCGTGAAGGGGATGCCGAGTGCGTCCAGGGTGGTGTGCTTCACCCAACCCCCGTCGTCGAAGACACCGACGTCGCCGAGTTCCATGCGGGCCCCGGGCAGCCAGACCGGCAGCCGGTCGAACCGACCCCGGGTCTCGTGCCAGAGACTGGTCAGCAGGCTGGTCATCGGGCGCCTCCGTCGGCGGGGCCGGCGTACGTGGGAACCGGCTCGATCCGCAGGCCCGCGTACGCGTGGATGGAATACAGCAGTCCGAGCGGGTTGCCGCGGTCCTGCAGCAGCCGCCACTTCGCCTCGTGCAGTGCCTGCCCTACGTCGTGCCGCTCGACGAGTAGGTTCAGGTAGAACCACTTCGAGATCTCGGCGGCGATCCGGTCCGGCACGTTCGCGATGGTGCCGATGATGCCTCGGTTGCGGTTGTGCCGGAACGGCTTGTGCAACGACGCCGCGCTCGTCGGGTCCATCGCCACGGTGCCGCAGCCGTTCAGGAACACCAACGGCATGTCCGGTCGCGGCCCCGGTCGGGCGGCCATCACCTCGGCGGCCCAGATCCGCATCATCTCCTCGACGAGTTCCTCCAGCGGTACCACCAGCTTGCGGCCCTGCTCGTCGGAGAGGTGGTAGGCATACCTGGTGCTGTCGCCGTCGGCGGCCTGGCAGTGACAGGAGAAGTGGACCACCTGGTCGAGCGGGCCGTCCCGGTTGTGGTCAAGCCCCAGCGCCGGGTCACAGAGCTGCTGCGCCAGCGTCGGTGCCGCCGGGTCGTCGCTGTCTTTCGGGTACGGCCCCCTCAGCAGGAACAGGGCATCCTTGCCCCGGAAGAAGCCCACCTCCTGCTGCACTCCCGGGAAACTGGCGTCGTACACCATCCGGATCGGGAGTCCGTCCCAGCCGTTCAGGGAGGTGGAATCGGGCAGGTGGTCCGGGTCGCGGCGTTCGACGACAGCCGCGAAGCCAGGGAAGGCCAGCGCGGCCCGTTCCAACTCTGCCTGGTTGCCGGCCCGCACCGTGGACGTCGGCGCGAACAACGGCAACAACTCCCAGGGGAAGTACTGGTTCGTCTCGGCGATGGCGTGGATCAACGGGGTACGGGTCTGCCGGCTCTGCCAGGTCGGGCAGGCCGCCTGCAGGAACAGCGACAACCGGGGGAAGTCCCGTTGCGGGTCGTGTAGCACGTCGAAGAGAAATATCCGCCCGGCAGCCGCGAGGTTGCCGAGCGCCTCGCCCGCAGCGCCGGTCGCCACCGGCCAGCGCTGCCGGCAACTCGCCGCTACCCGACCGACTCGCTTCCCGAGCTTGGCGCAATGTTCGCGCACGACATCCGCGTCGACCAGTTGGATGTCAGTCGGCGCCGGCCCGCGGGCGGCCGTGAGTCGCAGGCAGATGCCCTTGTCGTTGACCGTGGTCCGGGCCGTCACATCAGGAGAGCGGAACAGTGGCAGGTCCACCCGCGCCCTCCCCTCCGGTTACCGCCACCAGCAGGATCGGCAGTGACTGAACAAGCCGACCTGACGACAGCACCGTTATCCGCAGTTCGTTCTCACCGGGTACGTCGATCCGCAGGGTGCTGTCCAAGCGGGCCAGTCCGCCGTCGACCCGGCAGGTGGTACGCAGTTCCGGGTCGGACACGTCGACGAACGGGGCGTCGACCAACAGGGTGAGGTCGACGTCGTCGGCCCGGACGCCGGTGCTGACGGCGAGCGGGCGCCAGACCTGCGGGCCGGCCAGGGCGGGCCGCCGCCCCGGCTCGTCCGCGAAGGCCCGTTGCCCGGTCGCTACGAGCACCGTGAGGTGGCACAGCTCGCCGACCGGGATGCGCCACGTCGGTGGCAGGTCCTCGTCGTGGGCCGGTTCGGCGCCGGTCAGCCCGGCGCCGAGCGCACCGCGGAACGCGACCGGTTCGGCCGGGGTGAGCGTCTGCCGGAGCTCATCCTGCACCCGGTCGACCACCTGGCTGCTCAGCCGGGCCGCCAGGCGATCGGTGACAGCCGGCGACAAGCTGACCGGACCGCCGCCCATCGGCATCGGACCGCGCCCCGGCCATCCGTCGACCGGGACGGCCACCGGCAGCCCGACGCCGGGCGCCTCGGCCCCGGCCGGGGCGACCTCCTCCAGCAGGCCGAGCACCGCGCGCAGCCCGGCCCAGTCCTTCAGCTCGCCGAACGCCATGGCGGCGTCCATCAACAGCTGCCGTCCGCCGGTCCGATCCCCGGCGCGCAGCCGGATCTCGCCCTTGACCCGGGTCAGCCGCGCGGTGAGCGGAGCCAGCACCTCGGGTTTCTCGCCTGATCCCTGCACCGCGGCCAGCTCGCCCTCGGCGGCGTGCGCGACGTGGTCCGCCTCCACCGGCCGGCCCATTGCCAGGAGCGCCCGGGCCAGCAGGCACTGGGTCCGCACCGTCCCGAGCGGGTTGCCCATCTGGCGGAAGGTCAGCAACGCGTGGGCGGCTCGCCGGACCGCGGTCGCGGCGAGTTCCGGGTCGCGACCGCCGCCGGGCCTGTCCTCGTACTGGTCGAGCGCGAGACGTGCGGTCCGGTACCGCACGTTCGCGACCCGGCGCAGGTCCCCGTCGACCAGCCGGGCGGCCTGACCGAGGTAGTCACCGGCGGACTGCCAGTCCCCCCGTCGGCGACCCGCCTCAGCCAGGGAGAGATAGATCCGGTAGCGGGTGGCGTCGGAAAGCCCGGGGTCGAGCAGTTCGTCGTAGACGGCCTCCGCCGTGTCGACGTGGTGCGCCTCGGCGAACAGGATCCGGATCAGTCGCTGCTCCGGGCCGTCCCCTATGGTCTCCGCCCGGGCGAGCGCATCCTCCAGCTTCTCGACCGCGCGTTGGTACGCGGCGGCCTGCAGGAATCCCTCGCCCATCTTCCGCAGGGCGATCGCGATCCGACGCTCGGCCTCCTCGCGCGCCGCCGACCGGTCCCCGAGCAGCAGGTGCGACAACGCGATCGCCCGGTCCAGGCCTTGCTCGGCGTCCCGGTACCGTTCGACTGCCACCAGGAAGGTGCCCTTGGCGAGCAGCACGTCCACCTGGGCGAGGACGTTGCCGTCGCGCTCGGCGGCGCGGGCCGCCTGGCCGTACGCCGCCAGGGTCGCGGCGGAGGTCACTCCCTCGGCGACACAGCCGTCAAGCCAGGCGCCGACCCGCCAGCGCAACTGCGTGCCGAAACCGGTGTGCGGCAGGGTCGCGGTGTCGTCCATCACCCGCAGCAGGTTGGGGTACTCCGCCCGGACCCAGGCCTCGGGATGGTCGGCGATCCGCTGCGGGAACTTCGAATCCGGCGCGAGCCAGTCCATCGGCCCGTCGTACGCGAAGTCGTCGTGCAGGACGGTGAGGACCGCGCTGACCACCTGGACGTAGGCGGCGGTGAGCTGGTCCAGCGCCCACTCCCGCTGGTGGGCCGGAATCCGGGCGGCCTGCGCGCCGGCGAACAGCCGGACCAGCGGGTGGAGCCGGTACCGGGCCACCTCGGACACCTCGTCCATACCGAGGTCTTCCAGCAGTTGGGCCGCGGACAGCCGGTCGACCAGGGCCTCCACCTCGGCCGGCGGCAGGTCCATCAGCGGACCCAGCACCCACGGCACGAAGGTGGGCGACGGAATCAGCGCGAGCATGGCCAGCGCCCGCTGTTCCTTCGGCAGCAGCCGGCCGTACTCGGTCTGCAGGTGGGCCCGCAGGGACCGGCCGGGGCGGTCCAACCAGCCGAGCCGGGACCGTGGCTCGCGCAGCAGCCCGGCGATCTGGCAGATATCGGCGCCGTCGTTGGAGACCCGCTCGGCGGCGGCCCGGACGGCGAGCGGGAGCCGTCCGCACAACGAGACGATCTCGGCGGCACATTCCGGCCGGACGCTCTCGGCGGTCCGGGAGACGGCCCGGAAGATGGCCAGCGCCTCGTCGTCGTCCGGCAGGCCCAACGCGTACGACGGTTCGGCCAGCGGATCGGACCAGGTCATGCCGCGCCGACAGGTGATGATCACGGCGGCGGCGGAGTCGCTCGGCAGTACGTGCCGGACCTGGTCGGCGTTGCGGGCGGCGTCCAGGATGAACAGGATCTTCTTCTTCGCCGTCAGCGAGCGGAAGACCATCGCCCGGCCGACCGCGGTGTCGGGCATGTCGGTCCAGCCCAGCGCCAGCAGGAGCTCGTTGAGGATCTCCATCGGTGTACGGGCGGCGCCACCGGTGCCGAGGTTCACGAACAGTTGCCCGTGCGGGTAGCGGCGGGCGAGCCGCCGGGCCAACTCGTCGGCCAAGGCGGTCTTGCCGATCCCCGGCATGCCGTGCAGGAGCAGGATCACCGGGCCGGCGGCTCCGCGTCGGTCCGCCGGCCGCCGTCCGCCGCGCCGGAAGATCGATCTTACGCCGCCGGCGCGGGCCGCCCGTTGCTGGTCGTGCAGTTCTTGCAGGTCGGCCAGTTCACGCTCGCGGCCCCGGAAGAGCTCGTCCCGGGGCGGCAGGGTGGGCACCACCTGGTTGCGCCACCAGCCCAGCCATTGGGTGAACCGGAAGCGCGGCTCCGTCCGGCCCCGGTGCGGTCGGGCCAGCTTGGCGCGCTTGCTCTTGCGGGCGGCCGGCTGGTCCACCAGCGACTGTTCGTAACTGGCCTCCGGCGACTCGACCAGGATCACCGCTGCCGCGCCAAGCGTGCCTATCGCCAGCAGCGCCGCCAGTTGCAGGTCGGCGGGTATCTTGTCGTAGACGGTGCCGAGCACGCTGGCCAGCACTGTCACCGCAGCGGCGATCAGGAGCCGGAACCGCCTGAGGCGTCGGCGTAACCGCCGGATCGACCAGCGTAACGACAAGGAAGCCATCCCATCTGGGCCGGGTGGAGCGCATCAGATTCCCGCTCGGGTGCCGGCCGGGTCGGTCGGCTGCCGACCGACCGCGGTGATCCACTCCCGGACACCCGGCAACGGTCTCAGCGGTTGGACAGGCAGTGAGGACTCCACCTCCCACAGCAGCCGGCCGGCCCGCCGCACGCCTTGTTCGTCGCCGAGCTTCGAGAACGCCTGTTCGGCGGCGGAGAGCAGGTCGACCGCTTCCTGGCCGCGCCCGGCCCGGTGGTACGCCACCGCCAGCCAGGTCGCCGACTCCGCCTCGATCCAGCGGTCCCCGCAGCGGCGGAGCGTCCCGTGACACTCCTCCAGCTCCGGGGTGGCCCCGCTGAGGTTTCCGTCGGCGAGGTGCGCCCGGCCGAGGGCGAGTCGCGCGTTTCCGCTGCCATAGCGGTGCCGCAACGTGGTGAACCCTTCCAACGCCGCGGAGCTGAACTCGCGGCTCTGGTCGTACTTCCCAAGGTCGAGCAGGGTCAGGGCGCGGTGCAGCCGGATCCACGGCCGGCGGAGCCGCTGCCAGCCTTCGGGGTCACCGGTGAGCCGCTCGGCATCGGCGAGGGTGGTGGCCGCCGCCGCCGGGTCCCCGCACTCCCGCAATACCTGCGCGTACGCCAGCAGCACGGCGGGAAGTTGCCGCGCGCCGGACTGTCCCCCGCCCGCACACAGCCGTTGAGCCTGGTCGAAGTACCCCTTGGCCGTTTCCAGGTCCTTGCGCGGCGCCTGCAGAGCGGTCAACTCGCGGAGTACCCGGATGTGCTCGTCGCGGTCGTCGGCGTTCTGGACGCTGCGCTCGGCGGCGAGCAGGTCCGCCTCGGCCTGCGGCAGTTGGCGTAACCGCCGGCGCAGGCTGCCGGTCACCCGCAGTGCCCGGGCCAGCGTGCGCGGCGACTGGCTGCCGCGTTCTCCGGCGTCTTCGGCGCCGGTCATGGCCTCGTCGATCCAGCCGAGTTCGGCGTTGACCTCGGCCAGCGCGGCGAGGGTGAGACCTTCCTCGGTGGCGAACGCCAGCGCCCCGGAGTCGCTGTTCGACAGCGCGGCGGCGCGTTCCCGGCAGAGTGCGAGTGACTCCCGGGCGGAGTTCAGGGCGTCGTCGAGTTGACCCCGTTCCAGGAACGCGAAGACCGTCCTGCGCAGGTATTCGTCGGCGTTGCGTTCGTTGCGTCGGCGCCGTCCCTCGGTGAGTTCCCGCCGGGCGCGCTGCTGCTCCGGGCTCGTCAGGTGGCTGCCGAGATGGGTGGCGGCGTAGGCGTGGACGTAGACCGGCACCCGGAAGGTCAGCAGCCCGGAGTGGTCGTCCACCCGCCGTTCCACGAACCGGGCGGAGGCGAGGCGGTCGAGGAATCGGCCGGCGACGTTTTCGGGCATGGTGCGCTCGGTGAAGGCGCCGTTGAACAGCATCGCCAGCATCCACCGCTCCACCCGGCGCCGGTCGGTCAGGCCGAGCAGGACCAGCGCCTCCCGCTCCTCGCGGGTGAGCAGGGCGAAGGCCAGGTCGAGGATGCCGGAGAAGGCGACGACCTTCTTTCGTTGCAGATCGGTGGCCATGTCCCGCATGCGCCGGACGGCGATCTCCAGGGTCCAGTTCTTGCGTACCGCGAGCACCGCCCCGGCCATCTGGATCGCCACCGGATAGCCGGCCGCGGCGGCCACGATCTGCTTCGCCTCTTCCGGTTCGGCGCCGATCCGGTCGCCCCCGACCAGCCGGTCGAGCAGGGCGGTGGCGGCGTCGTTCCGCAGCGGCTCCAGCGCCACCGGGAACTGTCCGGGGAACCCGGGGACCGCAGCGCGGGCGGTGACCATGGTGAGGCACCCGGGGCCGGCCGGCAACAGTGGTCGGATCTGGTCCGGGTCGCCGATGTTGTCGAGGATGACCAGCACCCGCCGGCGCCGCGTCCGGTCCCGGTACCAGCGGCCGAGATCCGCGCGCTCCGGCATGTCCTCCCGTGGCCCACGTAGGGCCCGCACGAACGTCTCCAACCGGTCCTCGGTCAACTGGTCGTCGGAGCTGTCGAACCGGAGCATCAACTGCCCGTCGGGATACTGGTCCGACACCAGGTGGGCCATCCTGATCGCCAACGCGGTCTTCCCGACCCCGGGTTCGCCGTGGATGACGATCAGCGCGTCGCCGTCCCGGTCGGGCCGGGCAAGGTGGTCACACATCTCATCCAACTCGCGGTCCCGGCCGGCGAGCAGGCCGGGCGGCGGGGGCAGTTCGGCGGGCACGATCCGCTGCCGTCGCGAGCTGCCGGAGGCCAGGTCCAGACCGCCGGGCACGACCGCCATCGCGGGCGCCGCCGCACGGCGGCGACGGATCAGCGTCTGGACTATCCGCGCGACGAACGCACCGACGACGAAGGCCACGACGAACGCGGCGGCCGGGTAGAGATAGTTGTACGTCAAAGTGGTGGCGCTGGGAAAGCCGAACGGTAGCTCGAACGGGATGGAGCGTGCCGCGTCAACCGATCGCATCGCCACTCCTCTGTCGAGTCACTACATCATGCCGCTCCAAGGCAAACCAAAGCCAGGCCGCTGGTCCCTTCGGGATCGATGGTGGTCGCCGGGGACGAGGCACGTAGGTCCTATTGAGGAGCCACTGTGGCCCTTACGGCCGATGCCCTATTGCGGAAAAGATCCGCCAGCCCTGGGCTGATTTCGGGGTCCCGCCGACCCCTGGTCAGCCGATCGGCCGCCGGTGCAAGTGCCGCCATTTGCGTTACGTCCCTGTTCCGCGGATTCGTGGCGGAGCAGTATGGCCCCGGCCGTCGAAGGTCCGCGAGCCCGCGAGCCGCAGGTTGATCCGGTCCTTTGTGGTGTGAAGCACCGGCTTGCCGCCGCCGAGCACGAGCGGGTGTACGCCCCCCACCGGTGTCGCCGGAAAACCTCTCGATTCGAGCGACGCGGACCGACCACAATGCCACTATGGAACGCGAGCGACTGGTGAAGTTGAGCAAACGGATGTCGAAGGCGCTCCGGCACGATCCCGAGCGGGCCGGCCTGGTGCTCGACCCAGCTGGCTGGACCCCCGTCGACGCCCTGCTCGCCGCACTACGGATCGAGCGGGCCGAGCTGGACGCGGTCGTCGCCGGCAACGACAAGCAGCGGTTCGCTGTCGAGCGCGGCACCGACGGGGTGTTGCGGATCCGGGCCAACCAGGGCCACTCGGTCCCGGTGGACCTCGGGCTGCCCCCGGTGACCCCACCGGACCGGCTCTATCACGGCACCAGCGCCGGTGCGCTGGAGTCGATCCGGGCCACCGGCCTGCACCGCGGCGGCCGTCACCACGTCCATCTCTCCGCCGACACCGAGACCGCCCACCGGGTCGGCGCCCGGCGGGCCGGTCGGGTCGTGCTCCTCACCATCGACGCGGCGGCGATGGCCGCCGCCGGGCACGTGTTCCACCGCAGCGCCAACGGCGTCTGGCTCACCGACGCGGTCCCGGCCGGCTATCTGCTCGAGTGAGCCCTGACCTTGCTGTATGGATCGGCGTCGCTGTCGTTCCGAGGGCTTGCCGTGTCGCCGACGTCACGGCCGCCTGATGGCCGGCCCGCCAGTGGTGGTGGTGGTGAACGCCTGTACCCGCTACGGGAGAGGCGGTAGCCCCACCACAGTCGTGATTGACGATGCCATGCTCATCGACGACGAACGGCACGCGATCGCCCGTAGGGCCGGCACCTCCCACACCGCGTTCATCGATACCAGCACAGCGGGTCCACCCAGGGTGCGGTTCTTCACCAGCGCCGGGGAACTCACGAACTGCGGGCATGGCATCATCGCCGCGCAGGCCGTGCTGCTGGACCGCAGCGGCGCCACTGAGCACCACGGCCGCCAGTGCACCGGAGGCCGCACCTTCGCCACGACCGCCATCCGGCGCCACGACGGCATCGAGGTCTGGTTCGACCAAGGCGTCATCGCCCTACCGGACGACGCTGACGCGACCGGCGGTGGCATCATCGCGGCCCTCGGCCTGGAACGAGCGGACATCGCCGCCGACGTACGGGTCGCCTCGCCCGGCATGCCACGACTCCTCGTCCCCGTCCGGGATCGCCGGACGCTGCTGTCCATGCAGCCCGACTTCGACCGGCTGGCAACCGAGTGTCGGCGACTCGGGTATCTCGGCTGCTTCACCTACGCGCTGTCGCCGACCGCGAGAACGGGCGCCGCCCGGATGTTCGCCCCAGCGATCGGCGTCGACGAGGACATCGCGAACGCCAACAGTGTCGGCTGCCTCGCCGCCCACCTGCTCGACACCTCCGGCAACGGCGCAATCGAAATCCACCAGGGTGACAGGTTCCAAAGCCCATCATCGGTCTTCGCCAGCGCGACATACACCGCAGACGGCATCGTCGCCAGAATCAGCGGATCGGTTGACCTCGGCCCGCCCATCGATCTCGGCTGACAGCGGGTATCAGTTCCCGGGCACGGGAAGCAGCGACGTGAGGATGACACATCGGTGGGCTGCCGGGGCTTTGCCTATTGGAACTGGAGTTGTGCGAGCCGTCGCTGAACCTGCCGTTCACCGACCAACGGCCGACGCGTTTCGCGGAAGCCATCGCCGGGCGGCTGGGATCAGCGCTCGATGAGCAGCGGTGCGAGCCGGCGGATGGCGTCGTCGACGTCGGAGGCCGACGGTGCGGCGACATAGCTGAGCCGGACATGGCGGAGGCTGTTGCCGGTGGCGGAGAAGTTTCCGGCAGGTAGTGCCGGTCACGGTCGTACGCCGGCCGCAGGGCAGCGGCCGACGCCGCGCGGACGACCGGCAGGTGCTGGCGGCCATCGTGCACGTCGCCCGTCAGGCCCAGGTGTGGGCCAACTTCGGTTCTGCCTGTTCGCTGAACCTTCGGCGGGGGCGAGTTGCTCGCGCACGGCTTCGACGCGGTTCTGCGCGGCGGTCCGGCCAATGGTCTGCGGGACAAGGGCGGCTCACCGTGGGGTGATCAGTGGGGCGTAGTCGGTTCGGCTGAGCGGCTGTTCGGACAGTGAACCGTCGGCGCGGGGCACGCCCAACGGCCTGCCGTCGCGCAGGAACGCCACGCTGGTGACGTCATCGCGGCTGGTGAGGGTGCAGACAATCTGCCCGAAGGCGAGGACCTCGTCGCTGCGCCCGGCGTCATCGCCGGGTTCGTCGACCGTGACGCCCGCCTGGGTACCGGTCACTGTCGCACCGGCGGCGTTGACCGCACCCGGCAGTGCGCTGGTCAGGTCGGTGTCACGTTCGGCCTCGGTGGGCCCGGCGAGCAGGTGCCGCAGGTGGTCCTCGATGGTGGGTGGGCGGTCCACGCGCCGGAGCACCGGGACGATCCGGTTGTCGCGGACCAGGCAGAGGGTCTCGGTGGCCGGGCCGACCGGTGCGGTCTCGGCGGGGGCGGAGGTCGGGAACGGCCCGCGCGGCGGTTGCACGACGCGGGGTGCGTTGTCGGTGGGGATGCCACAACCGGTCAGCAGCCCGACGAGCCCCACGGCGAGAAATCGGCGATGGTTCACGTCAGGCTCTCCGGCAGCGTGACGCGGAAGCGGGCGCCCCCGCCGGGGCGGTCGGTGACCGTAACGCGTCCGCCGTGTGCGGCGGCGTGCTGGGCGACCAGTGCCAGGCCGAGTCCGGTGCCGTCGCCGGCACCCCGGGTGTGGGCGGCCCGCCCTCGGACGAAACGGTCGAAGATCACCTCTCGGTCCTCGACAGGCACACCCGGGCCGTCGTCCTGGACCTCGATGACGCCCACGCTGCCGTCGCGATCGAGCAGAACACACGTCGGCCCACCGCCGTAGGTGACGGCGTTGTCCAACAGGTTCGCCAGCACCTGCGCGACACGCCGCGGCTCGACCAACCACGTCGCGGACACCTCCGGTGCGAGGCGGACGATCGACGCTGGCAGATCCAGGGCATGGCAGGCGTCCCTGGCCAGCGCCACGACGTCCACGGGAGCGCGGTGGGCGGGCTGGTCGCTGCGGGCCAGGTCGATCAGGTCGTTGACGAGCCGCTGAAAGCGGTCGATCTCGTCGGCGACCAGGCCCGCCGCGATCGCCGTTCGCTCGTCCTGCTGTTCTCGACGACGGGCCAGGACGCTGGCTGCGGCGGCGAGGGTCTGCAACGGGGAGCGCAGCTCGTGGCTGACGTCGGCGGCGAAACGTCGGTCGCGCTCGATGCGGTGGGCGAGGCGGTCGACCATCTGGTTGAACGAGGAGGACAGGCGGGTCAGGTCAGGGTCGCTGGCCGTGTCGAGGCGTGCGGTGAAATCACCGCCGGCGATCTTCTCGGCAGCATCAGCGACAGCCGTCAGTGGGCGCAGCCCGTGCCGGGTGGCGTACCAGCCGAGGGCCGCGCCGGATCCGGCGACCATGATCGCGACGGTGGTCAGCGCGAGCGCCAGGACCTGAAAAGTCTGTTCCAGCTCCCGCAGCGAGTTGACCTCGAAGTACGTCGCTGTCGCGGAGAGGGGCACGCCGACGACCAGGGCGGATTGTCCGTCAACGCGGACCCGCTGCACCGCTGGCTTCCCGGACGCCACGAGACGTCGCAAGTCGACGGGGATGGCGGCAGTGGGGCCGGGATCCGCAGTGCGGGCGTACCACTCGCCGTTGAGGTGCAGCACCGGGCGGCGGCCACCTCCGGTGTCCAGCGATCGGAGCACTTGTACGACGTCGGGGGTGTCGGTGTCGATCCCGGCACGGACGACTGTCGCGTCGAAGTACGCGGCGCGCAGAGCCGCGCGTTCCCGCTCGTCGATCAGGGAGCGGCGGGTCAACTCGTACGAGACCAGGGCCATCGACGCGGCGAGCAGGAGGGCCCCGACGGCGAATGCGGCGGTGACCCGGGTACGCAGTCCGAGGCGTCTCATCGCTGCAACTTGTAACCGAGACCCCGCAGGGTGACCAGATGGCGTGGGTTCGCCGGATCCGGCTCGATCTTCTGCCGCAGTCGGCCCACATGCACGTCGACGAGCCGTTCGTCGCCGCTGTCGTACCTCCAGACCCGTTCCAGCAGTTGCTGGCGGGACAGCACCCGGCCGGCGTGCTCTGCCAACTCGCACAGCAGCCGGAACTCCGTGCGGGTGACCGGTACGGGTTGGCCGGCTCGGCGCACCTCTCCCCCGTCAGGGCTGATCTCCAGTTCGCCGACGACGAGCACGGGCACCGGCGCCGGCGTGTGCCCCGCGACGCCGCTACGGGCCCGGCGGCGCAGGGCGCGCAGCCGAGCGGCCAGTTCCTTGATCGCCACCGGCTTGACGACGTAGTCGTCAGCGCCGGCTTCGAGGGCGGCGACAATGTCGCGGGTGTCGTCCCGGGCACTGACCACCACGATCGGGACGTCGTCGTCACGGCGCAGCTGCCGAATACATTCGAAGCCGTCGAGACCGGGCAGCATCAGGTCGACCAGCACGTAGTCGGCGGGGTCGCGGCGCTGCGCACGCAGCCCCTCCTCGGCCGTCGCCGCGCCCACCGCGTCGTAACCCTCGTCCTCCAGTGCGAGCAACAACGCCAAGCGGATGCGGTCGTCGTCCTCGATCACCAGTACGGCCGTCATACCCGGCATCATCCCCAGCCGACCGGCTCGGTGGCCAACCGTGGCGTCCGGTTGGCCGATTTGTCACGGAACTGTCACAGATCCGCGTGGTGGCCGCCAAACCCGCCCGGCAGGGTGACAGACGACCGGATCCGCGAGGGAGAGGGGTGCGCCTGTGACAGGGCCACTGGCAACCACGCCATGCACGCTGCCGCTGGTCGAGGTACGCGTCACCGAGTTCGACCTTGCTTGCATGCCGGCGACCGGAGCAGTGTTCGACCGCCTGCTCGCCCTGCATCCCGCACAGGTGGTGGTCGACCTGTCCGGATGCCGGCACATCGATGCCGCTGCGATCGGCCTGCTACTCGATGTGCACCGGCGGCTGGCCCGCGCCGACGGGGTCCTCACCGTCCGCGATCCGAACCCGCGCATTCGGCGCATCCTGCACGCCGCCCGCCTGGACCAGATCCTTCCGGTCGTCGACACTGCCCCATCGTCGCCGCCCGGCACCCCGCCGGGCGGGCAGGAACTCAGCCGCACCCAGCCGACGCTGGTCGCTCATGGTCGCGCCTCGGTAAAGGTCGCTCACTGACGACCGCCAGCCGGCTCCCCTGCCCGCCATCGGGGAAACGTCACGCTCGAGAGCGGGCCTCCGCATCGCTCCGCACGATCGCCGTGTCCCACCCCGTCGGTAGACATGGCCCCAGGAAGGACCAGCAGAATGACAGTTGTCCCGGACGACCACCTGATGACCCTGATCTGCGACACCTGCGGCGACACCGTCAAGGCCACCGCGTGCGTGCTCCCCGATGCCGAGGTCGTCTGGACCCTGGTGTCCGAACAGGGCTGGAGCGGTTCCCCCTTCGCTACCGGCCCACACCGCTGCCCACACTGCAGCCTCCTGCCGCTCCCTGCTGGCGGCCACGCGTCGTGCGGCGACCACGGTCCTGGCGGCATCCTCGGCATCGACCACCTCGACGACGTGACCGTCGTCGCCGCGACAGGTGACGTCGATCTCGACACCGGGGACAACCTGCGCACCGCCCTGCGCCACGCGGCCGACATGGGCGGACATGTCGTGGTCGACTTGAGCCAGGTGCACCTCATCGACTCCACCGGCCTCGGGCACCTCGTCCGCGCCCACCGCGACGCCCGCGACCGCGGGGTCACGCTCTGCCTGGCCGCGCCGTCGCGGTTCATTCGCACCGTCCTGCACACGATGCGCCTGGACGGAGCCTTCCCCATCTTCGACAGCCGCGACGACGCCCTCGCCAAACTGTCTGAGGGTTCGGCGTCGGAGCGCCCAACCGCCATCGCCACTACCGCTGCCGGTTCCTGATCGAACCTCCTACACGGCCACCACCTGCTGGAGCACCCCCGTCTCGAAGAACGTCCGAGGAAAGCCCATGAGCATCGCTGGTCTCGTCACCGCGCTCCTCGTCGGCGTCGCTGCCGGCCTGCTCGGCAAGCTCATCATCCCAGGACGCCGGGAGGCCCCGGCCTGGCTGACCGTGTCCGTCGGGGTGGTCGCCGCGCTGGCGGGCACCATCGTCGCCCGTCTGGCGGGCATCGATACCAGCACCCTCAACCTCTTGGCCCTGATCATCCAGGTCGGGCTCGCCGGCAGCAGCGTCGTGCTCGTCGTCGCCACCGCCGGACTCGACCCATCCGACCCGCGATGAACCGGAAACGACGCAGCGCCGTCCCCGGTTCCCCCGGGCCTCGCCACAATCTAGGAGCTGACCGTGTACATGCCATGGCCGCTACCCGATGAGAACTGGTTCGCCGACACCTCGGACCAGCCCGAGCCCGACTGCGAGGACCTACGAATCGAGGCGCTGGTCGCGCAGCGACTGAGCATCGACTGGACCACGCGGCGTCAGCACATCATCGTCACCGTGCAGAACCGGGTCGTCATCCTCGCCGGCGTGGTCAGCGACGCGAACGCGCGGCAGGTCGCGGCGGAACTCGCCTACGACGTACCGGGCGTCTTCGACATCTGCAACACACTGCGGCTCAGCGGCCCGCGGCGAACCCACTGGTGACCAACGATCCGCTACCTGGGTTGTGCTACTCGGCATTCGGCTGCCTGTCGGTAGCCTCACTGTCGCTTCGCGTCGCGGTTGGCGCGGCAGCCTCCCAGGGGTCGCCGGCAGGCCGACGCGAGACCGCTTTCCTGCGGCGCAGCGGCCGCACTCGACGCAACGCGTGGTGCCAGTTGGGCGTGTCGCGGGTGTCGTCAAAAGCCTGCGCGATCACGACGTCGGTCGAGGAGTGCGCCAGGATCGAGATGACGATCGTCAACGCGACCAGGTGAAAGACCTCGTCGGCTGCGGCGATGCCGGATTCGATCACCAACAGGCCGTAGACGACCGAGGCGAAGCCCTTGGGCCCGAACCACATGGCAGCCGCCTGCTCCCGCAGGCTCAGCCCGGACCGCAGGAACGAGATCCACAGCGCGATCGGGCGGGCGACCACGATCGCCAGAACGGCGAAGACCCAACCGGTCCAGGAGATATCGCCGAGAAACTCCACCGAGATCAGGGCTCCGAACACCAGCAGCGCCCCCAGCTTGAGCAATTCGGCGACGTTCTCCCCGAAGTGCTCGAACGCCGCGCGTTCCCGGGGTCCGAAGGTCGCCACGGTGATGCCGGCGGCGAACGCAGCCAGGAACAGATTGCCGTGGGTGGCCTTCCCGAGCGCCAGTACCAGCAGCCCGATCGCAACCCCGTTCAGGGGCGCGTACGCCGCTGAGGCGGCGAAGAAGCGAGTTCGCTCCAGCGCGAGCGCCGCCAGCGGCACCAGCACCCCGATCGCCAGGCCGACGGCCAGTTCGGTGGTCAACTCGCCCAGGTGCAGGTTGTCGGAGCCGGCCGCGACCGCCAGCAGCACCACCACGAACGGCAGCGCTAATCCGTCGTTCACCCCGGACTCGACATTGAGGAGATGGCGCAGCCGCGTGGGCACCTTGTCGTTGCCGACCAACGCGGCCGCGAACACCGGATCCGTGGGCGCCAGGATCGCCCCGACCAGAAAGGCCTCCGGCCAGCCCAACCCGGCCACATAGTGCGCCAGCAATGCCGTCACCAGCAACGTCAGGGGCAGGCCCCAGCCCAACGCCCGACCGGGCAGCCGCCACGCGCTGCGCAGGTCCGCCCACCCCACGCGCATCCCGTCGGTGAACAGCACCGCGAACAGGGCCAACTCGGCCAACTGCGCCACGATCGGCGAGTCTGCCTGTAGGTGCAGCACCCCGGTGGTGCCCTCACCGAGAACGAACCCGGCGACCAGGAACAACGCCGCCGTGGACAGGATCGTCCGGTGCGCGAGCGCCGACACGAGCACGGCGGCGAGCAGGACAGCGGCGAAGCAGAGAAGCAGCACAGGAGCCTCCGGGGCGCAGCGTTCAACACGGTGCCGACCAGACTTCCCGGCGCTCCACGGATCCCGCAGATCATAACGCCCTGCCAACAATGCCGCCGTTGGAGAGCGTGACCGTACCGACCGGCGAGCGTTGACGGTCGTTGGTCATCGGACCACGTCATGGTCAACGCCCTACCGAGCGGGACCGTGTCACCGCGCGGTCGTGGTTACTCGCCTACCTCATGAGCCCGACGCCGAAGGCATCGGCACATGCAATCATTTTTCCGTGGAGATCCATGCGGAGAGTGACGTCGGGTCGACGGCCGGGGTTGAGGAACTGGTCGACGGACTTTCGGCCCTCAGCCGGGCCCTGGTGGGAATCACCGCTCGAGCCCTGGCGAGTCTGAATGTCGAGGTCACCCTCTCGCAGTACCGGACCCTGGTCATCCTCGCCTCCCGCGGTCCGCTCCGCACCGTGGACCTGGCCGCCGCGCTGCACGTGCACCCGTCCACAGCGACGAGGACCTGCAACCGGCTGGTGCGTCGGGACCTGGTGGCCCGGCACCACCGGCCGTCGGACCGACGAGTCGCTCTGCTGACTCTCACCGCGGCCGGCAAGACGCTGGTGGGCGACGTGATGCGACACCGGACCCAGGAGATCCGGCAACTCGTACGGACTGTCGGCAGCGAGCCCCAGACGACCGCCGAGCTGATCAACTCGCTGGTGATCGCGGCCGGCGAGCCCACGGAAGAACAGTGGTGGCACCACTGGGAGCAGATTGCGCGGTAGTCCCTGCCGCCTCCAAGCTGCGGCCGTCGCAGCCCTGCCTGCGGGCGATCCCTGCGGTTCTGGTCACGACCAGCAACGTTACTGTTGCCTCGAGCCCTATTACCTGCAACTGTGCACGCATCTTTCAGCGACGGCATGGACCGGGAAGGCGACGACATTCCTCGTGTTCACCATCCGGACCCCGGGTGACGGCCTTAGGCCACAGCCGATCTTCCCGGCCGAAGAACCGGGCACGGCGTCCTCGAGCCACCTCAGCGACGCCGTCGAGAGCGTCGCCGGTGCGGCGGGCACCCTCGGTCACCTCGGGAACAGACCGACCGGAACGAGCCACGGCTCGTCGGTCCGGGAACGGTGTCCGTGAAACGGATAACCTGGCGAATTCTCCGCGACTTCGAATTCGGCACTACCACCGTCACACTCACGGGCATCCTCACCCCGGACGAGGAACCACGCCTCGCCGACCTGCTGTTCGAAGGCGGTCTCGACGCCCCACTGGCGCTCATCGTCGATCTCAATGCCATCCCGCCCTCGAACGCGGCAACCGTCGCCGCCTTCCTTGGCAGATGGGCGAGTGACCGCCCGGACGGACCGGAGCTGGTGTTGTCCGTGGACACCCTGGCCCCCACGGGTCGGTTGCTACACGCCACCCTCGGCAATCGTCAGAGGCTCAGGCTAGCCGCCACCGGAGAATCCTTCCGATGCGAATCGTCCGACCCTCGCCGGGCCCATCTACGCCTGGCCGCCGACAATCAGTCACCCGCCGCCGGTCGCCGCTTGATCGCCCACCACTGCCGCAACTGGGGTATGCACTCGACGGCCGACCGGGCCATGGTGGTCGCCTCGGAGCTGATCAGCAATGCGGTCATGCATGCCGAAACCGAAGTCGACATCACGGTTGCCGCCCTGGCGAACGTGCTGAGGATCAGCGTCCGGGACCGCACGAAAGGAGTCCCGCGCCCGACTGTGGCGGCGGACTCGGATCAGCTGGCCGAAGGCGGCCGAGGCCTACCGATCATCAACGCCCTGGCGAACGACTGGGGCTTCTTTGCCTTCGGTGATGGCAAGACCGTCTGGGCTCAGATCGACAGCGAACGCCCGTAGGTAGGCCGAGGCGGCCGGTCCGTTCCTCTGTCATCAGACCAGCCGCCCCACCTGCATGTACTCGGCCAGGACACTCGTCGCCAGCGGTGTCCGCTGGACGACCCTTCATCGCTCCAACGGTCGTAGCCGGTTGTTGACGTCGTGCACTCCCGCAGTGCTCCAGGCGCGCGCGTGGGCCTCCCTGCTCACGTCGGCGCACGTGACCACGCCGTCCAGGATGACCACGCGGTTCTGCACTTCGATGCAGATGCGTTCGTGACGCAATCGGGGATCGCGCTGCATGCTCTCCAGCAGCCGGCAGGCCAGCTGGGCATCAGGAGAGGCGGGCTGGACCTGGATCAGGGACGGAAAATCGTCGGGCAGAAACCAGGGAACGTAGGTCATGACGTTTCCTCACAGGTGATTGGTGTTTCGGCGGCCGTGTCCAGCGGCCGAGACACCGGTCGGTCGCGGGCACCCGGAAACTCAGCGTCGGGTCGGGGGCACCGGGTACGGCGCAGCAACCCCACGCGGGCTGAAGAACGGCGCGTAGCCGTAATACCAGTACACGTCCTCGTAGTAGCCGGCCTCCTCGACGACCTCCGGGTCGTACGTTGGGGCCTGCTCGACCTTCTCCCGGGTCAGGTCGACCCGCACGGTGTCGTCGGTGACGTCACTGACCGCCTCGACGGGGAGGAAGGTGGCGGTGGCGCCGATGCCGAGAATTCCTCCGTGCTCGACGCGCAGGAACCGCACCTTGAGCTCCTCGCGATCGATCAGCAGGTCCTCGACCTTGCCCAGGTCGTCACCGTCGACGTCGAGGACCCGCCGGCCACGCACGTCCTGCTCGGCAGCAGCGATCGTCTGCCCGGAGTCACTGAGCTTGACCAGAATCGCCGTCGTGTCGTGTGGCATGAGCTGCTCCTTCCGTAGCGTCTGGTTCTTGTTCGCTACCCAAGGAACGGCCGGGACTAGACGACGAATCGATGACGGTTCCTGCCCACTTTCGTGACGGCTCGCCGTGCCCGTTCCTGACGGGTCGTCGAGCGACTGGCGGAGACGACGAGGGGCCCCGCCGAACCGGCGGGGCCCCTCGAGTCATGCGGCTTCAGGAGAGCGTGTTGAGATACTCCGGGTTGGCCTTCAGCCACTCCTCGACGGCCTTCTCCTCGTCGCCCTTGTGGGTGTTGAACATCAGGTCCTCCAGGGACGCGAGCTGCTCACCGTCCATCTTGAATTTCTTGAGCATTGCGGTGACCTCGGGGAAGTCCTTGCCGAAGCCGGTACGGGCGAGTGTGTTGATCTGCTCGGCCTGGCCGAGGGTGCCCTTCGGATCGGCGAGGTCCTTCAACTCGTACTTCGCGTAGGCCCAGTGCGGGTGCCAGAGGGTGACAACGATCGGCTTCTTGTCGGCGATCGCGCCGTCCAACGCGGCCAGCATCGCCGGGGTGGAGGAGGTCTTCAGCTTCAGCTTGCCGTCCAGGCCGTACTCGGGGATGACCTTCTCCTGGGTGGCCTTGGTCAGACCCGCACCCGGCTCGATGCCGATGATTTCCCCGTCGAAGCTTCCAGCCTTGCCGGCCAGGTCGGCCAGCGAGTTGATGCCCTCGACGTAGGTCGGCACGGCGATGCTCAGGCTGGCGTCGTCGTACCAGACGCCGAGCTTTTCCAGCTTGTCGCCGTACTTCTCCAGGTAGGAGGCGTGCGTCTGGGGTAGCCAGCTGTCCAGGAACAGGTCGATGTCGCCGTTGGCGAGACCGCCGTAGACGAGACCGGCCTCCAGGTTCTTGAGTTCAACCTCGTAGCCCTTGTCCTGCAGGATGTCCTGCCACAGGTGGGAGGCCGCGATCGCCTCGTCCCAGGCCATGTAACCGATGGTGATCTTCTTGCCGTTGTCGGACGCGTCGTCCTGCTCGCCGCAGGCGGCAGCGCCACCGAGGGCCAGGGCGGCGGTCACCGTGAGCGCGAGGGCGCGCTTCAGTGTCATGAACAAAGGGGTTGTCCTTCCTCTTTCGGGTATGCCGACGGACCCCGCGTACGCGGGAAAGGGGATTGCCGGCGGAGAGCGAGGGGTCAGGCGGCCTGCCGCGCGAGGCGTTGCGCCCGGGCGGACGGAAAGCGGTCGCCCGCCGAGTCGGTGAGGCGGTCGAGTACCACGGCGAGGATCACGACGGCGATCCCACCTTCGAAGCCGCTGCCCACCTCAACCTGGGACAACGCGAACATGATCACGTCGCCGAGGCCGCCGGCGCCCACCATGCCGGCGATCACCACCATGGACAGGGCCAGCATGATGACCTGATTGACACCGGTCATGATCGTGGGCAGTGCCAGTGGCAGCTTGGTCCGCAGCAGCACCATCCACGGTGGCGCGCCGAAGGACTCAGCCGCCTGGACGATTTCCTTGTCGACCTGACGCAGACCCAGCTCGGTCAGGCGGACGCCGGGCGGCATGCTGAAGACCAGGGTGGCGAGCACGCCCGGCACGGTGCCGATGCCGAAGAAGAAGATCGCCGGAATGAGGTAGACGAACGCGGGCATGGTCTGCATCAGGTCCAGCACCGGCCGGGCCACCGCGGAGGCCCGCTTGTTCTCGGCGACGAGCACACCCAGCGGGATAGCCATCAGCAACGCCAGGGTGCTGGCCACCAGCACCTGCGCGAGCGTGCTCATGGTCTCCTCCCAGTACGGCATTCCGGCCACCAGGCCGAGGCCGACCGCGGTACCGAGGGCGAACTTCCACCCGCGCAGCCAGCAGCCGAGCCCGGCGAGCACCAGCACGACCACTACCGCCGGTACGCCGGTGAGCAGGTCGTTGAGCGGTCGCACCAACGCCTCGACCACGGCGGCGACACCGTCGAAGAACGGGCCGAGGGTGCCGGTGGCCCAGTCGACGGCGGACTCGGTCCAGGCGCCCAGCGGCACCCGGGGCAGCCAACTGTCGAGCGGCGACTTCGTCAGGCTCATGCCGGCTCTCCCTTCGTTCCGACGAGTTCCACCTGGTCCTGTTCCTGCGTCGGCTCGTCCGGGGTCGCGGCGGCCAGCGCACTGAGCAGGGTGATCCGGGGGATCACCCCGATCAGCCGATCGCGCTCGTCGAGGACGGCAACCGGGTGCTGACTTTCCGCGCAGTCGGCGAAGAGGTCGGCCACCGAGGTGTCCGCGGTGACCGTGCGGACCCGCTCGGTCGATACGTAACCGTCGAGGTGGGGGCGGCCCTCGCGGAGCGCCCGCAACACCTCGTCCTCGGTGACCGTGCCGAGGAACTTCTTCATCGGACCGGTCACGTAGACCACCGAGGTCTGGCTTTCCCGCAACGCCTTGACGGCGACCCGGGGGCCGGCGTTGACGTCCAGCACCTGCTGGGGCTTCTCCATCACCGACGCGGCGGTGAGGATCCGGGTCCGGTCGACGTCGGCGACGAACTGCGCCACGTAGTCGTTGGCCGGGTCGGTCAGGATCTCCTCGGCGGTGCCGATCTGAACGATCCGACCGTCCCGCATCACCGCGATACGGTCGCCGAGCCGCATGGCCTCGTTCAGGTCGTGCGTGATGAAGATGATCGTCTTGCCGAGTTCGGCCTGAAGCTCCAGGAGCTGGTCCTGAATCTCCCGGCGGATCAGCGGGTCCAGCGCCGAGAACGCCTCGTCCATCAGCAGGATCTCGGTTCCGGCCGCGAGCGCGCGGGCCAACCCGACTCGCTGCCGCATGCCGCCGGAAAGGTCGTGGGGCAGGTTGTCCGCCCACTCCGTCAGGCCCACCATGCGCAGCGCGTCCATGGCTCGCTCACGTCGCTCGGCCTTGGGCAGCCCGGCAACCTCCAGCGCGTACCCGGCGTTCTCCAGCACCGTCCGATGCGGCATGAGCGCGAAATGCTGGAACACCATGCTGATCTTCTCGCGACGCAGCTTGCGCAGCGCCGCCGGCTTGAGCGTGGTCAACTCGACCCCATCGACCCGCACGCTTCCCCTGGTGGGCTGCAGCAGGCCGTTGAGCATCCGGATCAGGGTCGACTTTCCGGAACCGGAGAGGCCCATGACGACGAAGATCTCGCCGGGGCGTACCTCGAAGTTCGCATCGATCACCGCGGCCGTGGCGGGCAGCCCGGCGAGCGCCTCGGCGCGAGGCTTGCCGTCCGCCAGGCGTCGTACCGCTTCGTCAGCCCGGCTGCCGAAAATCTTGTACAGCGACTGCACTATGAGCGCGGACACGCTCCCCCTCTCGACGGAAACCGGCTGGTGTATCGCATCACCGGCGCCATCTTCGCGTCTCTTCGTCGATATCAACATCGATCACAATCCGCGGGTCACATAGGCCCGGCGGCGAAACCTACCGACGCCCTCGCCACAAATCCAGTCGGCTCCGCAGGGTTGTGGATATGCACACAAAAATTCGCGAGTACCGGCGGCGACTGGTCGTCCGGCAGATGTTGCGCAACCCACCACCCCTCAGCGGTCAGACCCGGCAGGATTGGCACAGCCTGCGCCGATCGTCCCGCTGGAACACCTCCCACCAGTGGGTCGACGCCCGACCGGAAGAGCAGCTCCAGAATTTGTTGGGGTTGATAGAAAACTGTCACACAACTGTCATATTCCATATTCAGCCAACACCCCCGAATCGTCGTGACAAGCGATCGGGCAGGCGCGGGGTCACGTGATCAGTGCGCCCTCTCACCGCGGTCTCCCTTAGCGACTCACCGAGGCGTCGGTATTCTTGATCGGGCACTGCCGACACCATTGCCCGTCAGCTGAGGGGGGAACCATGCTCGACCACATCGACCTCGCTCGCCTGCGCGAAGTGCTCGACGGACCGTGGGCCACGGTGCGCAATGCGCACCGGGAGCACCTCGACGAGCGCTTCCTCCCGGTGTACGGCGAGACCGGTGACCAGGCACGGGAGCGGATCACCCGGTTGCTCACCGAGCTTCCCGTCGAGCTGGGTATGGCGTCGGCCTTCCCCACCGAGTACGGCGGCAGCTCCGACGTGGGCGGCTCGATCATCGCCAGCGAGATGCTGGCGCAGGTCGACCTGTCGCTGATGGTCAAGGCGGGCGTGCAGTGGGGCCTGTTCGGCGGTGCGGTCGCGGCCCTCGGCACCCGACGGCACCACGACGCCTATCTCCGGGACATCATCTCGGGGACGATCTTCGGCTGCTTCGCCATGACCGAGACCGGGCACGGCTCCGATGTCCAGCAGCTGCGCACCACCTGCACGTACGACCCGCAGACGCAGACCTTCGACCTGCACACCCCGCACGAGGCGGCCCGCAAGGACTACATCGGCAACGCCGCCCGCGACGGACGGATGGCGGTCGTCTTCGCACAGTTGATCACAAACGGTCAGCGGCATGGCGTACACGCGTTGTTGGTGCCGATCCGCGACGCGCAGGGCCACCCGCTGCCCGGCGTGAGCATCGGCGACGCCGGGCCCAAGGCCGGCCTGCTCGGCGTGGACAACGGGCGGCTCAGCTTCGACCACGTGACGGTGCCGCGGGACATGCTGCTGGACCGCTACGGTCAGGTCGCGCCGGACGGGACATACTCCAGCCCGATCGAGAACGACTCCCGGCGCTTCTTCACCATGCTCGGCACCCTGGTCCGCGGCCGGGTGAGCGTGGGCGGCGCGGCGTCTGCGGCCACCAAGTCGGCGCTGACCATCGCGGTGCGCTACGGCGACATCCGCCGGCAGTTCGGCACGCCCGACGCGGGTCGGGAGGTGCTGCTCAACGACTACCTGGCTCACCAGCGCAAGCTGCTGCCGGCCCTGGCCACCACGTACGCGCTGCACTTCGCCCAAGCCGAGTTGGTGGCCGCTTTGAACGAGGTGCAGGGCGGCGACGGGCCGGTCGACGAACACCGGCAGCGCGAGCTGGAGTCCCGGGCAGCCGGGCTCAAGGCCGCGCAGACCTGGCATGCGACGCGCACCATCCAGATGTGCCGGGAGGCGTGCGGCGGCGCCGGCTACCTGGCCGAGAACCGGCTACCCAGCCTCAAGGCCGACACCGACGTCTTCACTACCTTCGAGGGCGACAACACGGTGCTGTTGCAACTGGTGGCGAAGGGGTTGCTCACCGGCTACCGGGACGAGTTCGGTTCGCTGGACGGCTGGGGGCGCGCCTCCTTCGTCGCCGAGCAGGTCCGCGAGATGGTGCTCGAGCGAACCGCCGCACGCTCGCTCATTGAGCGGCTGATCAGCGCCGTGCCCGGCCGTGACGACGAGGTCGCCGTCACCGACCGCGGTTGGCAGCTCAAGGTCTTCGAGGACCGCGAGAGGCATCTCCTCGACGGCGCGGTCCGCCGGCTGCGCAACGGTGCGGCCGCGAAGGCGAGTCACCCCTTCGACATCTTCAACGACGTGCAGGACCATGTCCTCGCCGTCGCCGCGGCGCACATCGACCGGATTACCCTGGAGGCGTTCGTCGCCGGGATCGAGGACACCGCCGACCCTGCAGTTCGAGCGCTGCTGTCCCGGGTCTGTGACCTGTACGCGCTCAGCGTCATCGAGACCAACAAGGGCTGGTTCCTGGAACACGGCCGACTCACGCCGGCCCGCTCCAAGGCGATCACCAGCGTCGTGAATGGCCTGCTCAAAGAGTTGCGCCCGCATCTGCGCACGCTCGTGGACGGTTTCGCCGTCCCGGACACGTGGTTGCACTGCGCAATCCTGCGAGAGGAACCCGGCCGGCAGGACGCCATGACCGCCCATGACGCTGCTGGCGATTGGCAGGTGGTACCAGCGTAGGAGGTCCACCCGGCCGCAGAGGTCGACCCGGCGGAAACTGCCCCATCACCGCCGGAGGCCGGCCGCACCGATTCTCCGGTCGCCGCCGCGCCGAGTGGTGGCGGGTCGTCGATGCCCACCCGGCGGGCCACATCGTCGAGATGGCCCTTGCTGGCGTTGGCGTCCACGCCCTGCGCCGTCGGTCGCCCGCGGTCGCGCGAGGCCGGCGTGCCCTGTTCCGCCTGCGGGTCGGAGGGCCCCTTGTGTTCCTTGGGTTCCCAGTGGTCCCCGACCTTTTCATGGGTGTGCTTCAACGACGCGTACGCCGTGCGGTGCGCCCTTTCCCCGTCGCCGTAGCTGTCCTCGGCGGACTCCAGGGTCTCCTTGTACGTGCGAACCGCCTTGTCGTCAGACCTGGCGATGGTCGAGGGCACGTTCTCGCGCATCTGCACTGCCTGCTCATGCTTGTCCGGCACGGCGTCCTCCCCTGGTATGACGAGCTACCTGCGCCAGCCCGATACGGCCCAGAAACACGGCGGCCACGGGTACCCCAGGAGCGCCACGCAACACTGGCCGCGCCCGGTTTCCGCTGTCTCGTCGCTGATCCACCTCGCCGCACAGTCCTCGGGCGAAGGCTGGCACCACCCGCACCCTGTCTGCGGACTCCACCACGTCGAGCAGCCGGCGGAGCACGTCGGTTAGCTGGTCGCGCAGGGTCACGCAGGTGACTCGAGCAGATCCGAAGGGTCGTTGAGCCACATGTACCGGTCATACCCCGTCGAGCGCCGCGTCCGCACCCGGTGGACGGCACGTTCGTCGTCGTCCAGCAGCACGACGGACGAACCGTGATTCAGTTCCCGACAACGTGTGGGCACGGACGCAGTGGGCACACCGCAAGGGATGACGGGCACTCCGCACACGGTGAAATCCCGGCTGACGGCCCTGCGGACCAGCTTCTGGCCCGTCCCAGCGGCGTGCGCGGCGGGAGCCATCCTGCTGGCGATCGGCCTGTCCGTGCTGGAGCTGCGGGTCGGTCTGCCCTTCGGCAACGTCCTGCCCAGCGGTCTGGCCGGCGCCCGGTCCCTGTTGTCGTCGATCATCACCGCGATGATCTCGTTCACCGCGCTCGTCTTCTCGATCACGGTGGTCGCCCTGCAACTGGCCAGCAGCCAGTACTCGCCACGAGTGCTGCGCACCTTCCTGCAGGACCGGGTGACCCAGTTCGCCCTGGGCACCTTCCTGGCCACGGCACTGTTCGCCATGGTGGTGCTCGCCGCGCTGCCCGACCTGTCCAGCGCCCGACTGCCGGAGCTGTCCCTCGCCGTCGCGATGATCCTCGTGCTGGTCAGCAGTGGATTGTTCCTCTACTACCTGCACCACATCACGTCGATCATGCGGGTGTCGCACATCGTCGCCGCCATCGGCGCACAAACGCGCCGCAGCATCGACGAGCACGTTCCCCGCACATCAGCGCAGGAGACAACGGTACGACTGCCACCGCCCGTCAGCGTGGTCACCGCGCCAGGACCCGGTCTGGTCGACGACATCGACCTGGGCAGCCTCGCCCGACTCGCCCGAGCCCACGCCTGCGCCTTCTCGGTCTTGCCCACGCCGGGTGATTTCGTCGTCGCCGGGCAGCCGCTCGTGACAGTGCACGCCACCGAGGCGGCGCCGCCACCACCTGTGCCCGAAGCACGGGTACGCGCCGCGGTGACCCTGGCGGTGGAACGACAGGCAGGTCAGGACGTGGGTTTCGGGTTTCGCCAGCTCGCCGACATCGCCGAACGGGCCCTCTCCCCCGGTCTCAACGACACCACGACCGCAATACGAGCCATCCAGGAGGCGCACGACCTGCTGCGTCGTCTCGCCGCACGGCTCCAGCATCCATGGCTCGTACGCGACGACGACGGCACGCTCCGGGTCCATGCGACACCGCAGAGCTTCGACAGCTTCCTCGCGGTCGCGATCGACGACGTACGCCGGGCCGGCCGCGACCAACCCCGTGTCGCCCGGCTGCTGGACGCCGTGCTCGCAGATCTGCGAACCGTGGCGCTGCCGGAGCACCTGCCGGACATCCTCCGCCGCCTGAACCCGTGACCACTGCAATGGTGCCCGCGTCAATGCCGCGGGAAGGCCTCGGCGAAACCCGGCGTGCCGGCCGCTCAATCCCCCGGACGGTGTTGACCACGGGTGTACCAGTCGAGCAGGCATCGCGGTCACGCCGTGCACGAGGATGCTCAGGACCCGGGCTGATTCGGACCAAACCCCTGCTGAACACCTCGCCGTGGAAGTGGTCGAGAGTGTCATACGACCGTCATGGTTCTGCCGTCGTACCGCCACATCTCAGGGAACTTCCTTGATATGGAACGGGACAGGGAGGCGGAACCGCGTATGAACAGGTGGCGTGACCGGATGCGGCCGGCATTGGCAGCTCTCGCACCGGTGGTCCTACTCGCCGTGGCCTGCACTCACCCGGATACGACTCCAGAACCCCGCCCTGATCCCGAAGCGGCGACCCAGGCAGGCACTGTCGCCCGGGCCGAGGTGGGCGATCGCCTCACCGTGACCGCCACCGTGGAGCAGGTCATCACCGAAAACGCGTTCGTCGTCCGCGACGCGGATCTAACCGACGGGACCCTGCTCGTGCTGTCGACAGGTCACTCCGCGCCGGCTCCGCCGCAGTTGGTCACCGTGGTGGGCACGGTGGTCCCGTTCTTGCACCGCGACCTATCCGGTCGCTACCACCTCGGGTCTGCGGGACCGTACCGGACCTTCGAAGGCGGCCGGGCACTTGCCGCACAGGAGGTGACGGTCTGGGACCGATAACCTCGGCTACAGAGGTGATTAGCGCGGACGTTATGGCAAATTCGTCGGCGGTATGGGTGGCTGCACCATGGTCGGCCCCACTACGGGATGCCAGTCTCGTCGTACCCTCGGCAGGCACGGAAGTGGTTCCGCCCCGCCTGCTGGCGCCGCACCTACCGACGGCCGGTGGCCTGGTTCGGGAGGCCACGTGACGGGTAGTCCGCCACGTGGCCGCTTCCCGATCCGAATCCGGTGATCAGGCGCCGCTCGTCGCGGTGGGTAGCCGCATCCGGAGCTTGGCGGCCGGCACCCGACGGCAGGGAAGCCGAGCGGGTCGGCTACGTCGGCGCCAAATGGAAATCATCGGGCTGATCGCGGTGCAGGCCGGACTCGCGGCAGCGCTCGCCTGGTGGCTGGCACACGACCTGTTGGGAAACCCAAACCCCGTCTTCGCCCCGACAGCGGCGGTCGGCACCATCGCGGCGGCGATCGGCCAGCGGACACGGCGCACCCTCGAACTGCTGCTCGGAGTGGGGCTCGGCATCGCCATCGGCGACGGACTGGTCCTCCTCATCGGCACCGGGGCATGGCAGACAGGCATCATCGTCACCCTCGCCATCGCCGTCGCCCTCGGCCTCGTGGGCCGAGGCGGCACCGTGGTCAGTCAGGTGGGCGGCACCGCGGTGCTGATCGCCACGCTCTCCTCCAGCCAACGGAATCTGGAACTACCCCGGGTCGTCGACGCGGTCACCGGCAGCGTGGTCGGCCTGGTCGTGGTGGCGTTGCTGCTGCCCCTGAACCCCATGCGCGTCCTCCACCGCGCAGCCGCGCCGGTCTTCGACGCCCTTGCCGCGTACCTGCGTGACATCGAGACCGCGATGCGCACCAGCGACCCGGACCGCGCGACACGCGCACTGAACGGACTACGCGCCATGGGACCGGACCTGGAACGACTCCGCGAAGCCCTCAGCGGCGCCGAAGAGGTGGTGACTGTCGCACCGGCCCGGTGGCACTGGCGGCGCCACGTCGAACGCTACGACCGAGGTGTCAACTACCTGGTTCGAGTCATCGACGACAGCAGAGCGCTGGCCCGACGGTCAGCCACGATGATCCAGTATCAGGAAAAGCTGCCCCACCACCTTCCCGACGCCGTCGCCGCCCTGGCCGAGGCCATTCGCCAGTTGCACCGGGAGACACGAGCCGACAAACCCCACGACCGGACCCGACGCCACGCCCTGCGGGCCGCTGACGCGGCCGGCCGGGCCACAGCCACCGGTTTGCAGAACTTCGGTGTCACCACCGCCACGCAAGTCCGGGTGACCGCCAGCGACCTGCTCAGGGCAACCGGCTGCTCGGCGGACGAGGCGAACCGGCAGGTCCGGCAGACCGCACGTCACGCGGAACAGGCGACATCCCCGGAAGGATGATCATCGCCGAAGGCTCAGGCCAAACGCTGATGGTCACTCCCGCGTCGATTGCACCGTTCACGTTCGACGAAAGCGCAGCGGTCTTCCTCACCAACCTGTTCCGGGCCAACTACGGCATCGGGGCCGCATCGGCATCGCCGCAACCATCCCGCCCAGACACTCGGCCTCCCACTGCTGGCTGCGCTGTTCGGACCCCCTGCCTCCACCTCCTGCCCTGACGCGAGCGTCCCCGTGCCGATTCGCCCGCCCTCGCGAGTCGACAGTCCCGACGGGAGTGGCCGTTTTCGGACCAGGCTGCGGGTAGGCTGCGGCAGGGTGATCGATGATCCCGGCCGGCGACCACGTGAGGACGACGCCCGCCTCAACGGCCTCGCCCACCGGCTCGACAAGCCAATGGGCGTCCTCGGGCTGCTCTTCCTGCTGCTCGTCCTCGCGCAGGCGCTCGTTCACGACGGACCGCTCAGCACCGGACTCACCGTCACCAGCTGGGTCCTGTGGGCGGTCTTCGTCGCCGAGTTCACGCTCCGCGCCTGGCTGGCCCGCCACCAGGCACGCGAGTTCTGGAAACACAACTGGTGGCAACTGATCTTCCTGGCCGTGCCGTTCCTGCGCTTCCTGCGCGCGGCGAGCGCACTGCGAGCCGCCCGCGGTGGCGGCGTCGTCGCCGCCGCCGTACGCGGGTCCCGCTCCGCCGGCCGGCTGCTCACCGACCGGCTGGCCTGGCTCGCCGCGGTGACCGTCACCGTCATCCTCGCGGCCGGGCAACTGCTTGTGGTCACCCGCTCCTACCCCGGCCTCGCCCAGGCCCTACACGACGCGGCCCTCACCACCATCACCGGCGAACCGCTGCGCGCCGACGACACATTCGCGCAGATCCTGGAGCTCGCGCTCGCCGCGTACTCCGTCGCGGTGTTCGGCACCCTCGCAGGCGCGGTCGGTGCGTTCTTCCTCAGCCGGGAGCGCGCCGAGAACGAGCGCCGTCAACCGAGCGAGTAGCGCCCGCCCGCCCTCAGATCGACCACACCCCCAGCGGACCTACCCGTGCGGACCGACGGACCCGAACGGACCGGGCGCCCCGTGGCGAGGCTGATCGAGCGCGACGGGGGTGAGGTTCGTGTTCCTACGACTCTCGGGCGCGGTTACGGCGGTGGTGGACGATCAACGCGACCGCGCAGAGCACGGCCACCAGGCCGAACGCCGAGCTGATCCACTGGTTGTCCGCCGCGGTCGACAGCACCACGTTGGCCGCGGCGCTGACGAAGAGCACCAGCCACAGCAGCGGGCGTAGCAGGCCGCCGCCCGGCTTCTTCGGTGCGTCGACCGGGGTCTCGGTGATGCGGTACGGATCGGTCATGACTACCTCCTTCAGTGAACGTTTCTCGACGCCGTCAACGCTAGGCGGGTGGCGCGGCGGGGACGATCCCGTCAGCTCGACGACAGTGGTACAGCAGGCTGTACCTTCCGCGCCGGGCGTTGTCGGGCGGGGCCCGCGGTGGCCTATGTTGGCGTGGGAGGTGGGTCGATGGCGTACGTGCGGGCCCGGGTTCGCGCCTCGGTCGACGCCCTGGAGCATCTCGCCGGAGGGCTGGGCACCGCCGCGCTGGCGCTGGGCGCGCTGCTCTGGGCGGCGATCGTGGCGGTGACCTGCCTGGGCGGGGTGGGGCTGCTGGCGGCGCCCGGTGCGTTGCGGGCGGTGCGCTCGGTGGCCGACCGCGAGCGGGCCCGGCTGTCCCGCTGGGGTGAGCCGATCCTCACGCCGGGGCCGGTGCCGGCCGGGTTGCGGACGGCGACGCGTGATCCCTTCGTGCGCCGGGAGCTCGGCTGGGTCGCGCTGTACTCGCTCATCGGCCTGGTGACCGGGCTGGTCGGCCTCGTGCTGCCACTCTCTGCCGTGCAGTACGTCACGTTCCCGCTGTGGTACGAGTTGCTCCCTGCCGACGCCGGCGGGCCGGGGATCGTCTGGTGGCGCATCGACGGTTTGTCCGAGGCACTCGCGGTCGGGGTGCTCGGGGTGGGCTGGCTGGCCGCCGCGATCTGGTTCAGCCCGGTCCTGGCCCGTCTTCAGGCATGGCCGGGCCGGTTGCTGCTGCCTCCGCCGCCGGGTGTCGACCTGTCGCTGCGGGTGGCCGAGCTGACCGCCACCCGCGCTGCGGCGCTTGACGCCCACGCCGTCGAACTGCGCCGGATCGAGCGTTCGTTGCACGACGGCACCCAGAACCGGTTGGTCGCGGTCAACGTGTTGCTGGGCGCCGCGCGGCGGGCCGCGCGCCGTAATTTGGACCGCGCCGACGAGATCCTCGGGCAGGCGCAGGACGCTGCGGAACAGGCACTCGGCGAGCTGCGTACGGTGGTGCGCGGGATCCTGCCGCCCGTGCTGGACGACCGGGGTCTCGCCGGCGCGCTGGCGGGCCTGGCCGGCAGCTGCGTGGTGCCCTGCCGACTTGAGGTGGACGTGGCTGTGCGGTGCGCGGCCTCGGTCGAGGCCACCGCGTACTTCGTGGTGGCCGAGGCGCTGACCAACGTCGTCCGGCACAGCGGTGCGAGCCAGGTGGACGTGGCCGTGCGCCGCGAGCGCGGCCGACTGCTGGTGTCCATTATGGACGACGGGCACGGCGACGCGGACGAGACACGTGGCTCAGGGCTCACCGGTATCCGCCGACGGGTCGAGGCGTACGACGGACGGATGACACTGACGAGCCCTCCGGGCGGGCCGACGAGAATGGACGTGGAGCTGCCATGCGGATCGTGATCGCCGAGGACGACCCGCTGCTGCGTGAGGGGTTGGCTCTGCTGCTGCGGGCCGAGGATCTGGACGTGGTCGCCACAGCCGGTACTCCGGGCGAGTTCCTGGTCGCCGTCGACGACCATGCTCCGGACGTCGCGATCGTGGACGTACGGATGCCGCCGACCCACACCGACGAGGGCATCGTGGCCGCGGTGGAGGCCCGGCGGCGCCGCCCCGGCCTCGCGGTGCTGGTCCTGTCGGCGTACGTGGAGCAGGCGTTCGCCACCGACCTGTTCTCGGTCGGCGCCGCCGGGCTCGGTTATCTGTTGAAGGAGCGGGTGGGCCGGGTCGAGGAGTTCCTCGCCGCGCTGCACCGCGTCGCTGACGGCGGCAGCGTGATCGACCCGGAGGTGGTGGCGCAGTTGCTCGCCCGCAACCGCCGGACGGACACGGCGCTGAGCGAGCTGTCGCCGCGTGAGCGTGAGGTGCTGGGGCTGATGGCCGAAGGGCTTGGCAACAGCGCGATCGCCGAGCGGCTGTTCGTCACCGACGGCGCGGTGCACAAGCACATCCGCAGCATCTTCTCGAAGCTTCAGCTTCCACCGGACGACCAGGCCGACCGCCGGGTCACCGCGGTACTGCGCTACCTGAACGGTGGTCGGCGGTAGCGCCTGCTGTACCCGGACCTGGCAGCCCGCGGGATGGTCGCCGTTCTCCCACGTCAATAGCGTTTCTGGTGCGCGCAGTTCTTGCCGATGACACGGAGAGAGGCCACCAGAATGCCGGATTATCCGGGACAGACCATCGAACCGGCGGTACGCGTCGAACACCTCACCCGGGTGTACGGCGCCGGCCGTAACCAGGTGACTGCGCTCGCGGGCATCGATGTCGGCTTCGACCGGGGCACCTTCACCGCGGTGATGGGACCCTCGGGCTCCGGCAAGAGCACGCTGCTGCAGACTGCGGCCGGGCTCGACCGGCCCACCTCCGGTCGGGTGGTCATCGGAGGCACCGACCTGTCCGGGCTGTCCGAGACCCGCCTGACCGAGCTGCGTCGTACCCGGATCGGGTTCGTCTTCCAGGCATTCAACCTGATCGGCGCGCTCACCGTCGAGGAGAACATCGTGCTGCCCCTGCGCCTGGCCGGCGTCCGTCCGGACCGGGCCTGGCTGACCCAGGTGGTCGAGCGGGTCGGCCTCACCGACCGACTGCACCACCGGCCGGCCGCGCTCTCCGGCGGCCAGCAGCAGCGGGTGGCGATCGCCCGGGCGCTGGCCACCCGCCCCGAGGTGATCTTCTCAGACGAGCCCACCGGCGCCCTCGACTCGCGGACCGCGGCGGAGGTGCTGACGCTGCTTCGCGCGGTCGTGGACGAACACGGGCTGACCGTGGTGATGGTGACCCACGATCCGATCGCCGCGTCGTACGCGGACCGCGTGCTCGTGTTGGCCGACGGTGCGATAGTCGCCGACCTTCCGCAGCTCGGAGCCGCCGGTATCGCCGAGCACCTGGCTTCGCTGGATCGGCGGGTCCTCCGATGATCGGCCTCGCCGCCCGCCTGCTGCGGCACCGCGCCGGCCCGGCCGCCGCGACCCTGCTGGCCCTGATCGCCGGCGTGCTGATCCTGGTGGCGATGGGCACGCTCGTCGAGTCCGGGCTGCGTTTCCGCCCGGAGCCACGGCTCTGGGCAACGGCCGACGTGGTCGTCGCCAACCGCACGGTCAGCCACACGTTCAAAGAGTTCGGCGGCGACACCACCACGAGCACCGTCACGCTGCCCGAGGGCGGCACTGTGGACGCGGCCCTTGTGGAGCAGATCCGCCAGGTGCCGGGCGTCGCGGCCGTCACCGGCGACGAAGGGCTGCTGATCGGCTCACCCGCTGCCGTGGGACACGGCTGGGACACGTACGCCTTCACCGGTCGTCCCATCGCCGCGGGTGCCGCGCCACGGGCCGACGACGAGGTGCTTGTCGACACCCGTCTCGGCGTGGCACCGGGCGACCGCATCGACCTGGTCGTCGGCGGGGTCAGCCGGTCGTACCGGGTGAGCGGAACCGCCGAGACCGGTTCGGCGGCGGTGTTCTTCAGCGACGCGCAGGCCGCCCGGTTGTCCGCCCACCCGGGCCGGGTGGATGCGATCGGCGTGCGGATGGTGCCCGGCGCCGACCTCGGCGCGGTACGCGAGATCGCGTCGGCGGCCGGCGCCACGACGTACGCCGGGAAAGACCGTGGGAACGTCGAGCAGTCGGAGGACCAGGCCGCCCAGACGTTGCTGATCGAGGTCGGATCGGTTTTCGGGGGGTACGTCGTCCTGCTGATCGTCTTCGTGGTGGCCGGCACCATCGGGCTGTCCGTCCGGCACCGTCGACGTGACCTGGCGTTACTGCGCGCGGTCGCGGCCACGCCGGGGCAGGTGCGTCGCATGCTTGTCGCCGAGGCCACGCTGCTCGCCCTGCTCGGCTCTGCGATCGGCGGCCCGGCCGGCCTGCTGGCGGCCCGTTGGGTGCACGGCGAGCTGGTCGGACGGGGGTTCGTGCCGGCCAGCTTCCCGATGGCCGACGGCCTGTTCGCGGTGCCGGCCGCGGTCCTCGTGGCGGTCCTCGTGGCGGTGCTCGCCGCGGTGCTCGCGGCACGCCGGGTCACCGGGATCAAGCCGATCGAGGCGCTCGGCGAGATCGCTGTCGAGCCTCGGCGTAGCGGCCGGGTGCGGCTGATCGCCGGCGTGCTGACGCTGGCGGCGGCCGGCGCCTCCGGGGCGTTCACGCTCGGTGCCGCCGGGTCGACCGGGGCACTGGCCGGCGCGGTCGGCATGCTGTACCTGTTCGTCATCGCTGTGGCGCTGCTCGCACCGAGGATCAACGCGTACGCGGCACGTCTGCTCACACCGTTGTTGCCGCGGATGTGGCGGGTCAGCGGCTACCTGGCCGCAGCCAACCTGCGGGCCAACGCGCAGGGCATGGCGACCGTCCTGACCGCCCTTGTGCTGTCAGTGGGGTTCGGCGGCTCGGTGTGGTTCCTGCAGAACAACCTGGAACGGCAGACCACCACGCAGAGCAGCGCGGGAACGCTCGCCGAGCGGGTGCTTGTCGCTCCGGGTGGGCTGCCGAAGGACGCGGCGCGGGAGATCCGTGAGTTGCCCGGGGTGCAGGCGGCCACCGGTGTGCACCGTACGCAGGTGGTGGTGCGGGCGCTCGGCGGAATCGAGCCGGTCAGCGCGCAGTCGGTCGACCCGGCGGGCATCACGTCGACGATGGACCTCGCCGTGCGCGAGGGCAACCTGGCCGAGCTGCGCGCCGGCACTGTCGCCCTGTCGGCGATGCAGGCGTCCTCGTCCGGCTGGGACGTCGGCGACCAGGCGCAACTCTGGCTGGGCGACGGCACCCCTGTCACGTTGGACGTCATCGCGATCTACGGCCGTGGCCTCGGCTTCGGCGACGTCACGCTGGCCGCCGAGACGGTCGCCGGGCACACGGCCGGGGGCACCGACGACGAGATCCTGGTCAGCGCCGGCCCGGACGCCGACACCGCGTTGGCCACCTGGTCGGCTGGGCATCCGGGCACCGAGGTTCTCGACGCCGCCACCCGTACGCGCCTGATCAGCACCGACATGGCGTTCGGCGCCTGGCTGAACCGGCTGCTGATCGGCGTGATGGTGGGGTACGCGGCGCTGGCGGCGGCCACCACGATGGTGCTGGCCGCGCTGGCCCGCCGCCGCGAGCTGGCGTTGCTACAACTGGTCGGGGTCACCCGCCGTCAGATCCGGAGGATGGTCCAGGCCGAACAGGCCGGGCTGCTCGGCACCGCGGTGCTGATCGGCGTGACGATCGCGGCGCTGACCCTGAGCGCGATCGTCAACGGACTGACCGGCAGCCCGATCCCGTACGTCCCGCCGCTCGGTTGGGTGGCGGTGCTCGGCGGCACGACACTGCTGGCGTTGGCAACGACCGTGTGGCCCGTCCGACGCCTGCTCGGCGCTCCTCCGATCGACAACATCGGTGTGAAGGAGTAGGCGTAGCCCACCTGCTGCACCAGTCGCCGTGCACGGTGGCGGTGGTCCGGGAAATCCCGCAGGCCTGAACTCTGGTTTGAACGCTGGACCGCCCCGGCCGGCCGGGGCGGTCCACCGTCAACCAGACGGGCGGCCGCCCGGTACGAGCGCGGGCCGGTGGTCCCGTCCTCGCGGGCCCATCGGCCGTGCCGCTACCGATCGACGGAGACCTACGTTCGAGAGGAAGGACCAACGGAGGGCAGAAGCATGATCGAGACCTTGGTTGAGAACGGTCTCAAGGCGTTGGCCGACTACGACTCCTACGACCAGAAACAGGTCGACGAGATCGTGAAGAAGGCGTCGGTGGCCGCGCTCAGCCGGCACGCCGCACTCGCGATGCTGGCGGTCGAGGAGACCGGCCGCGGCGTGTTCGAGGACAAGGCGGCGAAAAACATCTTCGCCTGCGAGCACGTCACCAACCACATGGCCGACATCCGCACCGTCGGGGTGATCGCCCGGGACGACATCGCGGGAATCACTCAGATCGCCGAGCCGGTCGGGGTGGTGGCCGCGGTGACGCCGGTGACCAACCCGACCTCGACCACCATCTTCAAGGCTCTGCTGGCCCTCAAGACCCGTAACCCGGTGATCTTCGCCTTCCATCCGGCGGCGCAACGCTGCAGCCAGGAGGCCGCCCGCACGGTCCGTGATGCCGCCGTCGCCGCCGGCGCGCCGGAGCACTGCGTCCAGTGGATCGAGGCGCCGTCGGTGGCCGCGACGAACGAATTGATGCAGCATCCCGGTGTCTCGGTGGTCCTGGCGACCGGCGGCAACACCATGGTCCGAGCCGCCTATTCCACCGGCAAACCGGCGCTCGGCGTCGGCGCCGGCAATGTCCCGGCGTACCTGGAGGCTTCGGCCGACGTGGCCCGCGCTGTCAACGACGTGGTGCTGTCCAAGTCGTTCGACAACGGCATGATCTGCGCCTCCGAGCAGGCCGTCATCATCGACGACGCGATCCAGTCCGCCGCCCTCGCCGAGTTCCGGCGACTGCACGCCCACGTCGCGACGCCACAGGAGAAGACGCTGCTGGAGACGCTGCTTTTCGGCTCCGGAAAACTCAACCCGGACGTGGTCGGGCAGTCAGCGACCTGGATCGCCGAACACGCCGGTTTCCCGGTCGCCCCGGACACCTCGATCATCCTGACCCCGGTCGACCAGGTCGGCCCGGCCGAGCCGCTGACCCGGGAGAAGCTCTGCCCGGTGCTCGCCCTGCTGTCGGCCACCGGTCACGACCAGGCCTTCGCGTACGCCGAGCAGATGGTCGAGCTCGACGGTCTGGGCCACAGCGCCGTCATCCACACGCAGGACGCAGATCTGGCCGAGGCGTACGGCCGTCGGGTCAAGGCCGTCCGGATCATCTGGAACGCACCGGCCTCGCAGGGCGGCATCGGTGACATGTACAACGCCTTCCTGCCGTCGCTGACGCTGGGCTGCGGCAGCTACGGCCACAATTCGGTGTCGCACAACGTCACCGCGGTCGACCTGATCAACATCAAGCGGGTTGCCCGGCGTACGAACAATCTGCAGTGGTTCAAGGTTCCGCCGAAGATCTACTTCGAGCCGAACGCGATCCGTTACCTCGCCGACATGTCCGACGTACACCGGGTCACGGTGGTCACCGACCACACGATGACCAAGCTGGGGTACGTGGACCGCGTGCTGTCCGTGCTGCACCGCCGCCGCGAGCAGGTGGCTCTGCAGATCATCGACGACGTCGAGCCGGAGCCCAGCGTGCGCACTGTCGACCGCGGCGCCGAGTTGATGCGCTCGTTTCGGCCGGACACCATCATCGCGCTCGGCGGGGGCTCGGCGATGGATGCCGCCAAGGTGATGTGGCTGCGCTACGAACACCCCGAGGTGGTCTTCGCCGATCTGCGGGAGAAGTTCTTCGACATCCGCAAACGCGCCTTCAAATTCCCCACCCTCGGCACGCTGGCCCAACTCGTCTGCGTTCCGACCACCTCCGGCACCGGGGCCGAGGTCACCCCGTTCGCCGTCATCACCGACACCGCGTCGGGCAAGAAGTACCCGCTCGCCGACTACGCTCTCACGCCGAGTGTGGCGATCGTCGACCCGGTGCTGGCCGCCGACCTGCCGGCGGTGGTCACCGCGGACAGCGGCTTCGACGCGCTCACCCACGCGATCGAGTCGTATGTGTCGGTCTACGCCAGCGACTTCACCGACGGGCTGGCCCTGCACGCCATCCGGCTCATCTTCGGCAACCTGGCCCGGGCCGTGCACCACGGCGCGGCAGACCCGCAGGCCCGCGAGAAGATGCACAACGCCGGAACGATCGCCGGCATGGCGTTCGGCAGCGCCTTCCTCGGCATCGTGCATGCCATGTCGCACACCCTGGGCGCCACCTTCCACGTCGCGCACGGACGCACCAACGCGATCCTGCTCCCGCACGTCATCCGCTACAACGGCGCCGTGCCGAGCAAGCTCACCAGCTGGCCCAAGTACGAGAGCTACCGGGCGCCGCAACGCTTCGCCGACATCGCCCGCACCCTCGGGCTGCCCGCGGCGACCGACGCCGAGGCGGTCGAAGCTCTGGCCACGGCGATCGAGAGGCTGCGCGACGAGGTCGGCATCGAACCCTCGTTCGCGGCCGTCGGGGTGGACGAACAGGCCTTCCTCGCGGCGTTGCCGCAGCAGGCGCTCAACGCGTACGAGGACCAGTGCGCGCCGGCCAATCCCCGGATGCCGATGCTCGCCGACATGCAGGAACTGATGCGCGCCGCGTACCACGGATCGGCGACCGCCGGCTGAGTAGACCGGGAGGTGCCGCTTTCGCTCAGAAAGGGAGAGGCCATGAAGGGAACAGTGCTCCAACGACCCGGGCGGTTGCTCACGTGGGGAGCCACGACGGGCGAGGTGGCGGGCACGCTGCCCGGCGACGAGTTCCTCGCCGACCCGGACATCGTCTCCACCCGGGCAGTCACCATCGAGGCACCACCCAAGGCGGTCTGGCCCTGGCTCGTGCAGATGGGCAGCGGTCGCGGTGGCGCCTACACCTACGACTGGATCGAGAACCTCTTCGGGCTCGACATGCACAGCGCCGACGAGATCCTGCCACGGTTCCAGCACCTCGCCACCGGCGACGAACTACCGCTTGGCAGGAACGGGCCCGCCATGCGGGTCGAGATCCTCGACCCGGAGCGGACGCTGGTGTTCCGGTCCGCCGATGGCGCCTGGGTGTGGGCCTTCCACCTGCGGCCCGACGGGGCGGGCACCCGGCTGATCAGCCGCAACCGGATCGCACTGGCGGGCAGTCCGGGACCGGTTCGGATCGCGTACCGCCTGGTGATGGAACCGGGCAGTCTGATCATGGAACGCCGGATGCTGCTGGGTATCAAGCAGCGCGCGGAAGGCGCGTCATGAACCTGCTCGCCCGGTGCGTGGCGGCCGCGACGCTGGCCCCCTCGCTGCACAACAGCCAGCCATGGCTCTTCCGCGTCAGCGGCCGGGAGGTGCGGGTGTACGCGGACCGCAGCCGCCAACTCGACGCGCTGGACGCGTCCGGGCGCGAACTCCTGATCAGTGTCGGTGCGGCAGTGTTCACCCTGCGGCTGGCTCTGCGGGCAGAGGGTTGGCGCACGACGTACGTCCTCTTCCCGGAACCGGACTCGCCCGACCTGGTGGCCCGGGTGCTGCTCGATCGCGAATCCCCACCGCCGGAAACCGTGACGACGTTGGCCGAAGCGATCGCCCGGCGGCACACCAATCGGTGGCCGTTCGCCGACTCGGCGGTTTCTGCCGACGCGATCGAGGAGCTGACCGTGGCCGCCGCGGACCAGGGGGTGGCACTCACGGTCGCCGGTCCGGTCACCCGCAACGCCATCCTGGGGCTCGGGCACCAGGCTGAGCGCCGGCTGCGCACGAGCGGCCGCTACCGGGCCGAGCTGAGCCGCTGGACGAGGCCCGCGTCGGGCCGCCACGACGGCATCCCAGCCGCCGCCATCGGACCGTGGGACGCCCTCGAACGAATGCCGATCCGAGACTTCGGCCTCGTCCACCCACAACCCTGGCGGACAAGTGAGTTCTTCGAGGCGCACCCGACCATCGCCGTGCTCGCGACGCTCGGTGACGGCCCGCACGACTGGGTACGCGCCGGTCAGGCCCTTCAGCACGTCCTGCTGGCGGCCACCCGGCTGAGGCTGGCCACCACTCCCATCAGCCAACCGGTCGAGGTTCCGGCGATCCGCGAACTGCTCACCGACACCGCGGCCGGCCGTTGGGCCCAGATGATCATCCGGATCGGATACGGACCACAGGCCGCGGTGACACCGCGCCGGCCGCTGTCCGAGGTTCTGCGAAGGAGCGACCAGTGACCATTCGACGATCATGGCGCGCCCGGATGTACCGGGGAGGACGCCCCGGTCGCCTGGCGCGGGTGCTCAACCGGATCGCCGCTGCCCAGCACAGCAGCGGATTCCTGGCACCGTCGGGTTGGGTGACAGTGGAAGTGGTCGGCCGCAGAAGCGGGCGGACGGTGGCCGTGCCGTTGGTGATGACCATTCATGGCGGGGAGCGCTACCTGGTCTCGATGCTCGGGCGCCGGGCCAACTGGGTGGCCAACGTGCGGGCTGCCGACGGTGCGGCCACCCTTCGGCGTGGCCGGCGGGAGTCGGTCCGGTTGGTCGAGGTGGACGTGGCGGAACGAGCGCCGATCCTGCGCGAGTATCTCGCCAAGGCACCGGGCGCCCGCCCGCACTTCCCGGTCGATCGGCATTCCCCACTCGCTGAGTTCATGACGATCGCGCCGGATTACCCGGTATTCCTGATCAGACCGGCGGTGCCCTGAGGTCCCGGAACTGGGGGCCGAACGTCCCTCGGCGGACGGCTTCTGGCCCTTGGGGGCGACGTCGGCCGGGCCTAGCGTGACTCCTGACAAGCCGAGATCTGTGAAAGGAGCCGCCGTGACCGCGGTCGTATCCGAGCCCCGTACGCTCGCCGAGCTCGACGACACCGAACTCGCCCGTCTGGACGCGTGGTGGCGGGCGAACAACTACCTGACCATCGGGCAGATTTACCTGCAGGGCAACCCGTTGCTGCGCGAGCCCCTGTCGGCTGAGCACATCAAGCCACGCCTGCTCGGTCACTGGGGAACCAGCCCCGGTCTGTCGCTGATCTACGCACACGTCTCCCGGCTGATCCGGCACACCGGTCAGCAGGCGATCTACCTGGCCGGTCCGGGTCACGGCGGCCCGGCACTGGTGGCCGCCGGCTACCTGGAAGGCACCTACAGCGGGATCTACCCGGACGTCAGTCAGGATGAGGCCGGGATGCTGCGCCTGTTCCGGCAGTTCTCCAGCCCGGGCGGTATCCCGTCGCACGTGTCGGTGACCACCCCCGGCTCCATCCACGAGGGCGGCGAACTGGGCTACGTCCTGGTCCACGCGTTCGGCGCGGTCATGGACAACCCGGACCTGCTGGCCATCGCGGTGGTGGGCGACGGTGAGGCCGAGACCGGGCCCCTCGAGGGCTCCTGGAAGGGCGTGTCCTTTCTCAACCCCGAGCGCGACGGCGCGGTCCTGCCGATCCTGCACCTCAACGACGCCAAGATCTCCGGCCCCACCGTGCTGGGGCGCAAGGATCCCGAGGAGGTACGCAACCTGCTGCGTGGCCACGGCTACGACGTCATCGAGGTCGAGGGCTCCGACCTGCCCGGCATGCACCACCGCTTCGCCGCCGCCCTCGTCACTGCCTGGACGAGGATCCGCGACATCCAGACCGCCGCGCGCGACGGTTCCTGGGACGGTACCCGCCCGGCCTGGCCGCTGATCATCCTGCGGTCACCGAAGGGCTGGACCGGGCCGGACTCCGTCGACGGGATCACCGTCACCGGGACCTGGCGGTCGCACCAGGTGCCGCTGTCCGGCGTCAAGGACAATCCGGAGCACCTCGCACTGCTCGAACGCTGGCTCAAGTCGTACCGTCCGGAGGAGCTGTTCGATTCCGCCGGCGCGCCCGTGGCGTTGATCCGGGACCAGGCTCCCGACGGTGACCTACGGATGAGCGCCAGCCCGCATGCCAACGGCGGGGTGCTGACCCGCGATCTGGACCTGCCGGACTTCCGTGCCTACGCGGTCGACGTGCCCCGGCCCGCACAGCGGCGGGCCGAGTCGACGCGCAAGCTGGGCGAGATGATGCGTGACATCTACGCCCGCAACGCCGACCGGTTCCGGTTGTTCTGCCCCGACGAGACCAACAGCAACCGGCTCGGTTCCGTCTTCGAGGTCTCCGACCGCGCCTTCATGGAGCGCGTGACGTCAGAGGATGTGGCGATCAGCCGCCACGGCCGGGTCATGGAGGTGCTCAGCGAGCACAACTGCCACGGCTGGCTGGAGGGCTACAACCTGACCGGTCGGCACGGCATGTTCGCCACGTACGAGGCGTTCGCCATGGTCAGCGCCTCCCAGACCGTGCAGCACGGCAAGTGGTTGCAGGAGGCCAAGAATCTGCCGTGGCGCGAGAAGGTACCCAGCCTCAACGTGCTGCTCACCTCGACGGCGTGGCGCAACGACCACAACGGCTTCTCCCACCAGGGGCCCGGCCTGATCCAGGTGGTGCTGACCCAGCGCGGCGACGTCGCCCGGGTGTACCTGCCGCCGGACGCCAACACCCTGCTCTCGGTGGCCGACCACTGCTTCCGGTCGCGGTCCTACATCAACCTGATCGTGATCGACAAGCAGCCGCAGCTGCAGTACCTCTCCATGGACGAGGCGATCGAGCACTGCGCCCGCGGCGCGGGCGTCTGGGACTGGGCCGGCACCGACGACGGCACCGGCGACCCCGACATCGTCCTCGCCTGCGCCGGCGACGTCGTCACCATGGAGACGGTCGCGGCCGCACAGATCCTGCGCGACCGGTTGCCCGGCTTCAAGGTCCGCGTGGTCAACGTGGTCGACCTGATGACGCTGGTCCGGCCCAAGGACCACCCGCACGGCATGAACGAGACCTTGTTCACCGAGCTGTTCACCGACACCGTCGACGTGGTGTTCTCCTTCCACGGCTACCCCGGCGCGATCCACCAGCTCGTGCACGGCCGCCCCGACGCGGACCGGTTCCGCGTCCGCGGCTTCATCGAGCAGGGCACGACCACCACCCCGTTCGACATGACGGTGCGCAACAAGGCGTCGCGGTACCACCTCGTGATGGACGCCATCAACAACGCCAGGCGCCTCCCCCGCGGCGCCGCGGACCTCAAGGCCTGGTGCCAGAGTCAGCTCGACCGCCACGAGGCGTACGTGGTGGAGCACCTGGAGGACATGCCCGAGGTCCGCGACTGGGCGCTCGGCGACTGGGCCGCACGCGGCTGAGCTTCACCGAGACGGTGGCGCCGGCGGGCGCCGCCGTCTCCCGGCGATGCCCGGCGGCAGCGGCGGGACCTCGAGGCGGGTGGCGGTCAGCCACCCGCCTCCCCGCTTCCCACCTGTGACGGTAGAGGCCCGCAAAGACGCAGGTCAGGGCCGCAAGAGCGCGTCACCACGCGCGTCGCGCCACGGCCCGTCGATGGGGGTCGTCCGGCCCTACGGCGAAGAACCCCGACCGGTCTACAAAGGAAGGAAAGGGAAGGGGTGACAAGTGCCATGACCCGATACGTCTACGACTTCACCGACGGCAACAAGGACCTCAAGGACCTGCTCGGCGGCAAGGGCGCCAACCTGGCCGAGATGACCCTGATGGGCCTGCCGGTGCCGCCAGGGTTCACCGTCACCACCGAGGCGTGCCGCGCCTACCTGCGCACCGGCACGATGCCCGCGGGCCTGCTCACCGAGGTCCAACACCACCTGCGGCTGATGCAGAACCGGATGGGCAAGACCTTCGGTGACGCCGCAGATCCGCTGTTGCTGTCGGTGCGGTCCGGTGCCAAGTTCTCGATGCCGGGAATGATGGAGACAATCCTGGACATCGGCCTGAACGACGCGAGCGTGGTCGGCCTCGGCCGGCAGAGCGCGGATCAGCGGTTCGCCTGGGACTCGTACCGGCGCCTGATCCAGATGTTCGGCAAGACGGTTTTCGACGTTCCCGGCGAAGCTTTCGAAGAGGAGCTGACGGCCGCGCGGTCGATCGCGGGCGTCGCAACGGACCCGGAACTCGGCACGACTCAACTACAGGACCTGGTACACGCGTACAAGAAGGTGTTCCACCAGCACACCGGCCGAGACTTTCCACAGGCACCGCACGAACAGCTGTTCCTGGCGATCGCAGCGGTGTTCCGCTCGTGGAACGCCGAACGCGCCATCCTGTACCGCCGGCAGGAGCGCATCCCGCAGGACCTGGGCACCGCGGTCAACGTCATGGCGATGGTCTTCGGCAACCGGGGGGAGAACTCCGGAACCGGGGTCGCCTTCACCCGGGACCCGGCCACCGGACGGCGTGGCGTCTACGGCGACTACCTGCGCAACGCTCAGGGGGAGGACGTGGTCGCCGGGATCCGCAACGCTGTGCCGCTGGCCGAGCTCGCCGCCATCGATCCAGCGAGCCATCGGCAGCTGCTGTCGATCATGCAGCGGCTCGAGCAGCGTTACCGCGATCTGTGCGACATCGAGTTCACCATCGAGAACGGCAGGTTGTGGATGCTGCAGACCCGGGTCGGCAAGCGCACCCCGGCCGCCGCGTTCGTCATCGCCGCCCAGTTGGTCGACGAGGGCCGCATCACCCTGCATGAGGCACTGCAGCGGGTCACCGGTGAGCAACTGGCCCAGCTGATGTTCCCCAGTTTCGACACCACCGCCGCTCCCCCACCGCTGACCACCGGCGTGCCGGCCTCTCCGGGCGCGTCCGTCGGCGCGATCGTCTTCGACTCGGCCGCCGCGGTGGCGGCGACCGAGCCGGTCATCCTGGTGCGCCGGGAGACCAATCCCGACGACCTGCCCGGCATGATCGCTGCTCAAGGCATCCTGACCTCGCGCGGCGGCAAGACGTCACACGCCGCGGTGGTCGCCCGCGGCATGGGCAAGACGTGTGTCTGCGGCACCGAGGAACTACGCATCGACGGCGACGCCGTCACCGTGGCGGGTCGCACCCTGCACGCCGGTGACATCATCTCGATCGACGGCACCACCGGGAACGTCTACCCGGGATCGGTCGCCGTGCGGCCCTCCGCGGTGGTGCGGTACTTCGAGGGCGAGCTGGCGGCGCACGGCGACCCGCTGCTCTCCGCGGTGGAGCGGCTGATGGCCCACGCCGATCACCAGGCCCGGCTCGACGTGCACGCCAACGCCGACACCGCCGTCGACGCCACCCGAGCCCGCCGCTTCGGCGCCACCGGGGTCGGCTTGTGCCGCACCGAGCACATGTTCCTCGGCGACCGCCGCCGGCTGGTCGAGCGGCTGATCCTGGCCGAGGATGACGCCGCCCGCTCCGAAGCCCTCCAGGCGCTGCTGCCCTTGCAGCGGGCCGACTTCGAGGAGCTGTTCGCCGCGATGGACGGGCTGCCGGTGACCGTGCGGCTCATCGACCCACCGCTGCACGAGTTCCTGCCCCCGCTGGAGGAGCTGACCGCCCGGGTGGCCCACGCAGAGGCGCTCGGCGTGGACCCGGGCCACGACCGCACACTGCTGACCGCGGTGCGGCGCATGCACGAGCAGAACCCGATGCTCGGGCTGCGCGGCGTACGCCTGGGCCTGGTGATCCCGGGTCTGTTCGCCATGCAGGTCCGCGCGATCGCGCAGGCCGCGGCCGCTCGCATCGCCGCAGGCGGCGACCCCCAGCCGGAGATCATGGTTCCGCTGGTCGGAGCGGTTCAAGAACTCGAGACGGTACGCGCGGAAGCGGAGTCGGTGCTGGCGAGCGTGCCCGGTGCGCCGCCGATCCGGCTCGGCACCATGATCGAGGTGCCCCGGGCCGCCCTGACCGCCGGGCAGATCGCCGGCGTCGCCGAATTCTTCTCGTTCGGCACCAACGACCTGACCCAGATGGCATGGGGCTTCTCCCGCGACGACGTGGAAGGCGCGTTCTTCGGCCGGTACCTCGAGCTGGGCATCTTCTCGGTATCACCGTTCGAGAGCATCGACCGCGACGGCGTGGGCGAGCTCGTCCGCACCGCCGTCCGACGCGGCCGCGCCATCCGGCCCGACCTGACCATCGGGGTGTGCGGCGAGCACGGCGGCGATCCGGCCTCGGTGCGCTTCTTCCACGACGCCGGCCTGGACTACGTGTCCTGCTCGCCGTTCCGGGTGCCGATCGCCCGGCTCGAGGCCGGTCGCGCCGCGAGCGCAGCGGCCGGCTCGGACAGCCGGTAGGAGGTCACGATGACAACGACGGTGACACCGGTTCGCCGTGGCGATCGGGAGATCGGCGCCTACATCGACGGACGCTTCGTGCCGGCAGTGGATGCCACCACCGTCGCGCTGGCCGCGCTGGCCACCGCGGCGGTAGCCACCGCGGCGGTGTCGGCGGGCCTGGCCATGCGTCGGCGCCCGGCGATCGGCACGGTGACGATGGGTCCCGGCGGCTGGATCAGTCTCAAGCGCACCGGCAGGCCACCGCTGCGCGCCGCTTCGACGAGCCGGCCCTGGTGGGCGCACCTGTTGCGGGCACACCGGCTCGTCGAGCAGCGCTGAGCGTTCCGTCCGCCCTGGAGGTCCCGGACGGTCCCGACCCGTCCGGGACCTCTGACCCTTAAGCCGCGAGTGGTCGCTCGGCAATGCTGGGAGGAGATGAAGGAGGAGTAATGGCCACCACATCGCACGAAGCCTGGCACGGGTTCCGCGGCACCGGCTGGCGCGAGACGATCGACGTCGGCGGATTCATCCACGACAACATCGAGCCGTACACCGGCGGGCCGGAGTTCCTGACCGGGCCGACGCACCGTACCGAACGGATCTGGCGGCGGCTGCAGCGCATGTTCGTCGAGGAGACCCGTCGCGGAGTCTACGACGTGGACGCGCACACCCCGTCCACGATCACCTCACACGAGCCGGGCTACCTCGACCAGGACCATGAGCTCATCGTGGGCCTGCAGACCAGCGCGCCGCTGCGCCGCGCGATCATGCCTAACGGCGGGCTGCGGATGGTGGAGGCCGGCCTCAAGGCGTACGGCTTCACCCTCGACCCGGCCGTGCAGGCGATCTTCAGCCGGTACCGCAAGACCCACAACGACGGCGTCTTCGACGCCTACCCGGCCGACGTGAAGGCCGCCCGCCGCTCGCACATCATCACCGGCTTGCCGGACGCGTACGGCCGGGGCCGGATCATCGGCGACTACCGGCGCGTCGCGCTGTACGGGGTGGACCGCCTGGTCGCCGAGCGCCGGGCGGTGAAGGCGTCGCTCGACGCTCAGCTGTCATCGGACGACGTGATCCGCGACCGTGAGGAGCTGGCCGAGCAGATTCGGTCGCTGGAGGAGCTGCGTTTCATGGCCAGCCGGTACGGATGTGACATCTCCGGCCCGGCGAGCACCGGCCACGAGGCGATCCAGTGGCTGTACTTCGCCTACCTGGCGGCCACCAAGGAGCAGAACGGCGCGGCAATGTCCCTGGGCCGGACCGCCACGTTCGTCGACGTCTACCTGCAGCGTGACATCGAAGAGGGCCGGCTCACCGAGCGGGAGGCGCAGGAACTGGTCGACGACTTCGTCATCAAGCTGCGGATCATCCGGTTCCTGCGCACGCCCGAGTACGACCAGTTGTTCTCCGGCGATCCGACCTGGGTGACCGAGGCGCTCGGGGGAATCGGCTGCGACGGCCGCCCGCTGGTCACCCGCACGAGCTTCCGCTACCTGCAGACCCTGTACAACCTGGGTCCGGCCCCGGAACCGAACCTGACAGTGTTGTGGTCGCCGGCGCTGCCCGAGGGGTTCAAGCGGTTCTGCGCCCAGGTCTCCATCGACACGAGCGCCATCCAGTACGAGAACGACGACCTGATCCGGCCCGCGTACAGCGACGACACCGCCATCGCCTGCTGCGTGTCGGCCATGCGGGTGGGAAAGGACATGCAGTTCTTCGGCGCCCGCGCCAACCTCGCCAAGGCCCTGTTGTACGCGATCAACGGCGGCCGCGACGAGATGACCGGCGAGCAGGTCTTCGTCGCCGAACCGATCGCCGACGACGTGCTCGACTACGACGAGGTCCTGGCCGCGTACGACCGGACGCTGGACTGGCTGGCCGAGACCTACGTCGACGCGCTCAACGTCATCCACTACATGCACGACAAGTACGCCTACGAGCGCATCGAGATGGCCCTCCACGACTACCCCGTGCACCGCTTCCTCGCCACCGGCATCGCCGGCCTGTCGGTCGCCGTGGACAGCCTGAGCGCCATCAAGCACGCCCATGTCAAGGTGCTGCGCGATGAGAACGGTCTGGCCGTCGACTACGCCGTGGACGGAGACTTCCCGGCGTTCGGCAACAACGACGACCGCGCCGACGCGATCGCCGTCGACCTGGTCGAACGATTCATGGCCAAGATCCGGCGGCAGCCCAGCTACCGGGGCGCCGAGCCTTCGCTCTCTGTTCTCACGATCACCTCGAACGTCGTCTACGGCAGGCACACCGGCAACACGCCCGACGGGCGACGCGCCGGTGAGCCGTTCGCGCCGGGCGCGAACCCGATGAACGGCCGCGACACGCACGGCATGGTCGCCGCCGCGCTGTCGGTCGCCAAGTTGCCGTACCGCTGCGCGCGCGACGGGATCTCGCTGACGATCACCGTCGCTCCGGACGGCCTCGGCCACACCCGTGACGAACGGATCATCAACCTCGCCGGCGTGCTCGACGGCTACACCGACAGCGGCGGTTTCCACATGAACGTCAACGTGTTGAACCGGGCGACACTCGAGGACGCCATGGCCCACCCGGATAAGTACCCGCAGCTGACCATCCGGGTCTCCGGGTACGCGGTGAACTTCGTCAGGCTCACTCCCGAGCAGCAGCGCGACGTCATCTCCCGGACCTTCCACGGATCGCTGTGATGACCGCCGTCACGGCCCCGGTGACCGGCTCGCTCCACTCCTTCGACATCTCCACCGGAGTGGACGGGCCGGGCACCCGGTTCGTCGCGTTCCTGGCCGGCTGCCCGCTGCGCTGCCTCTACTGCCACAGCCCCGACACCCAGTACCGTCGTTTCGGCCGACCCACCTCCGTCGACGACCTGCTCACCGAGATCCGCCGCTACGAACGCTTCCTGAAGGTCGCCCACGGCGGCGTCACCCTCAGCGGCGGGGAACCGCTGCAACAGCCCGCCTTCACCCGCGAGGTGCTGCGCCAGTGCAAGGAGATGCGGCTGCACACCGCCCTGGACACCAGCGGCCTGCTCGGCGACCGCGCCGACAACGCCCTGCTCGACGCCACCGACCTGGTGCTGCTCGACATCAAGTCCGGCGACCCGGCCACGTACCGGACGGTGACCCGAACCGGGCGGCTGGCGCCGACCGTGCGGTTCGCGCACCGCCTGGCCGACCGCGGCGTGCCGATCTGGGTCCGTTTCGTCCTCGTGCCCGGCCTCACCGACGATCCGCGCAACGTCGACGCGGTCGCCTCCATCGCAGCAGACGTGCCCACCGTCGAACGCGTCGAGGTGCTGCCCTTCCACCGGCTCGGCGCTCAGAAGTACGCCGCCCTCGGCCTGCCGTTCCCGCTGGCGGACACGCAGCCACCGGATGAGGCGCTGCTGCATCGGGTCCGTGGCCAGTTCCACGATCACGGGCTGACAGTGTATTGAGCAGGGCGGCGTTGACACCGACCCGACCCCGGCGACGGGTTGCCCGGTATTCGGCATCTGAGGCGGTGGTGCCGGCGTGAGCCCGGGGTGTCGAGCGCCCTCATCGGCCGCCGCACAGTTCCGGTGCCCGGTCACGGCGATGAGTGGATGTTTGCTCGGCGGGTGATCGGATACTTGTCGCCCATGTTCGACGGTTTCGAGGACGAGCGGATCGACGTCGGGGAGGTGGAGCTCCGGGTCCGGTATGCGGGGCACGGACCTGCGGTCCTCCTCATCCACGGACATCCGCGTACGGGATCGACGTGGCATCGAGTCGCGCCGCAGCTGATTGATCGCGGGTTCACCGTCGTCTGCCCCGACATGCGCGGCTACGGGCAATCAGGCAAGGCGACGATCCTCGCGGATCACTCCCAGCAGTCCAAGCGGGTGGTTGCCGCGGACCTGATCCAGCTGATGGCTGAACTGGGCCACCCGGCGTTCGCCACGGTCGGGCACGACCGTGGGTCGTACGTGGCGTTACGCCTGGCGCTCGATCACCCCGATTCGGTCAGTCATCTGGTGGTCATCGACGGCGTACCCATCAGCGAGGCCCTCGCCCGCTGCGATGCGAAGTTCGCCCATGACTGGTACCACTGGTTCTTCTTTGCCCAGCCGGACAAGCCGGAGCGAGCCATCGCCGCCGACCCCGATGCCTGGTACGCCGATAAGGCCCGGCCCGAGAGCATGGGAGCCGAGAACTACCAGGAGTTCCGGCAGGCCATCCACGATGCGGCCACCGTGCGGGCCATGCTGGAGGACTACCGGGCCGGCCTCGGCGTCGACCGAGCGCACGAGGAAGCCGACCGGCGTGACGGCCGCACTGTCCGCTGCCCCACTCTCCTGCTGTGGTCGACCCGGGACGACCTGGAAGACCTGTACGGCGATCCGTTAGCCATCTGGCGCCCCTGGGCCGCCGATCTCCGCGGGTACTCGATTGAGTCCGGCCACCACGTCGCCGAGGAGAACCCCGACGACCTGACCGCAGCGCTGCACCGCTTCCTGTCCTGAGCCTCCGGCCCCGCACGGAACCACCCGGACCTTATCCAGGGCACAATCCCCGCGGTGTCGAACTGGTCGAGAGTGACGCCGCCGTCGGCGAGCCCGTTGACCGCCCCGGGCCGCCTAGCCACGATCATTCGTACCACCACATCGCGCGCCGACAGACCGCACCGAATCGCCACCGAGTCGCCTACCCGTCAGCCCGGCATGCGACGCTCAAGCTCCAAGACCAACGGGCCACGCCGCGTGGCCCCCGGACGCCACCGCCATAGCCGCACAATTCCTGGCATGACAGACGGCACCCACTGACCCCACACCCCTTGTGCCCGGAGGAACGCAGACCATGGACCACACCTCTCAGCTCATCCAGGAGCGGAGTGCCCCGCCGGCCACGCTGGTGATCTTCGGTGCCTCCGGTGACCTGACCCGGCGTAAGCTGCTGCCCGCAATCGAGAGCCTGGCTCGGCACGAGCGGCTCCCGGACCAGTTCGCGCTGGTCGGCGTCGCGCGCACGTCGATGACCGACGAGCAGTTCGCCGAGAGCGCCCTCGGCGAACGCACCCTCGCCAGCAAGCGCCAGCTCCAGGGCGGCGTGCGGTACGTGGCCGGCGGCTACGACGACCCGGAGACCTACAAGCGGCTCGTGGAGACCCTCGACGAGTTGGACGCACAGCGGGGCACCTCCGGCAACCGGCTCTTCTACCTGTCCACTCCGGCCGGGGCGTTCGAGCCGGTGATCCACGGACTGGCCGGTGTCGGGCTCAACCAGCCACGCGAAGGCTCCTTCTCCCGCCTGGTCATCGAGAAGCCGTACGGGCGCGACCTGGTCACGGCCCGCGAGCTCGACGGCGTCGTGCACAGCGCGTTCGACGAGCACCAGGTCTTTCGTATCGATCACTATCTGGGCAAGGACACCGTCCAGAACGTGCTGGCGCTGCGCTTCGCGAACTCGATCTTCCAGCCCATCTGGGATCGCTCCTGGGTCGACCATGTGCAGATCACCGTCGCCGAGACCCTCGGCGTCGGCAGCCGCGGTGGCTTCTACGAGGACGCCGGCGCGATGCGGGACATCGTGCAGAACCACGTGCTCCAGGTTCTCGCGCTGGCACTGATGGAGCCACCGGCCTCATTCGAGGCTGAGGGCCTACGCAACGAAAAGGTGAAACTGCTGCAGGCGATCCGGCTCCCCACCGACCGGGACATCGCCGAGGCCGCGGTCCGGGGACAGTACACCCGGGGCGGCACGCGGGAGGAGCTGATGGCCGGCTACCGCGACGAGGCCGGCGTCGACCCCCTGTCGCGGACCGAGACCTACGCCGCGATGCGGCTCAACGTGGACAACTGGCGCTGGGCCGGGGTGCCGTTCTACGTACGCACCGGCAAGCGGCTGCCGGCCCGGCTCACCGAGGTGGCACTGCAGTTCCAGCGGCCGCCGCACCTGCCGATCCCGACCGACCAGCTCACCGGCCTCGATGCTGACGCGCTGATCCTGCGGATCCAGCCGAACGAGGGCATCTCGCTGCGCTTCGGTGCCAAAGTGCCGGGCCACTCGTTCCGGGTCCGCACCGCCACAATGGAGTTCTCCTACGACCAGACGTTCGTCGAGGAGTCCCCGGAGGCGTACGAGCGTCTGCTCCTGGACGCGTTGATCGGTGACGCGTCGCTGTTCATCCGTAGCGACGAGGTGCAGCAGTGCTGGCGGATCGTCGACCCGATCATCGACAACTGGGAGAAGGACAACTCGCCGATCCCCACCTACGAGGCCGCCTCCTGGGGCCCGACCGACGCCGACCGGCTCATCGGCCGGCACGGCCGCAAGTGGCGCAACTCCGCGTGACCCTGCCACAACGAGTGTGACCGCGCTGCTGAGCCTGATCGCTTGGTCGCACCATCGGCGCGCAGCGGTGGGTGGGAGCCGGCTCGCACCCACCGCCGGCGTCATCTGTCGCGACCCGGACAGCGTCCACATGCTCAGCGATGTGGGCGGCACCAGGTGCATCGCGCCTGGTCGAACTGAGGCAAAGCTGGCACGGCGGTCGGACGCGAAAACCGCAATTCCGTAAAAATAGCCGCACTAGGTGCGTAACGTGCCGGACATGTTCGCTCGCACAACGCGTAACCTGTTGCTCACAGCGCTCGGGATGGGCATGCTCGCCGGTGCCGGTCAACTCGGCATCGCGTTCAGCCTCGGCATCGTCCAGCTCGCCGGCGCCTCCACCGGCGCCGCCGTCAACCAGTGGCCTGCACAGCTCGTCTGGGTGGCCTGGTTCGCGGCACACGCCGCCGTAGCCGGCACCGTCGTCGCCGCACGCCTGGCCCGCCGGTACGGGGCGCTGCGGAGCACGGGCAGATTGGTGGCCGTAGCCGCCGCCGCCGCACTGGGCGCCACCGTCGTGGCGCCGCTCTGCATCCGGCCAGCCCAGGCCGCCGAGCGCTTCTCTGTGGACCCGATCTGGGCCCTCGGCATCTGCGCGACCCTCGGCGCGCTGGTTGGCGCGGGTGCCGCGATCGCCGTACTGGTGAAGCCGCCACTGGGTTGGAACATGGCGGCAGTGGGCGGCATCGTTTGGCTGCTGGCGCTCGTCTCGGTCGTCCCGTCGCTCGCAACCGCTGGGCCGTTGCCCGCCGTACGGCTCGGTGTGCTGGAGCCGGCCTGGCTCGACGCCGACGCGGCACACCGGCTGGCGATCCTGACTCTGCCGTCGGTGGCCCTGCTCATCGGCGCGGCGACCGGCGGGCTGGCCCGCTGGCGCGGGCATCCGCCGCTGGTCAACGGCGTGACCGGCGCAGCCGGCACGGTGCTGGTCGCGTTCACCTATCTGACCGCCGGTCCCGGCGACGCCGTCGACCGGTACCAGATCACGCCGTACTACGGGGCGCTGCTCGCCGTCGCCGCCGGTGTGCTCGGCTCGGCCGCCGCCGCGTCGTTCCGATGGCCGCTCCTGCCGCGCACCGCCGAAACACGGGTCGACGAGTCAGCCGACATCCTCCGTCCGCTGGCCGCCGGTCCCGCCGTGCGGCAGGCCACGAGGCCGGCCGTTGGTGGCACGACCGACGAGCCGGAGCCCGTCGACCTGGCCGGCACGGGGCCGGTCGCCGGCGCGACCGCAGCGAAGCTCCCGACCGCAGCCGAACCGCTGAGCTTCGGTGCACCGGTTGTTACCGCCGCATTGGCCGCACCCGCCGACCTCGACGACACCCCGGCGACATCGGAACCGGCCCCCGCTACGGCGGCCCACCTTCCCGCGGGACCTGGCGGGGACGGCTCCGGGACGGCGGAGGCGGAGGTCGACAACACCGAGCCCGAAGGGATGCCGCCCGACGGGGGCCTCGTCGCTCCGGGGACCCTCCGGATGTACCAGCCGCCGAAGACCGACCGGACGCGGGTTCAGGCGATCTGGCCGGTCGTTCCGGCGCGGCGGGTGCCGCCCTCGGCCGAGCCCGCTCCGGGTGCCGAGGCGACCCCGTCAGCCGGCACGCAAGAGAGGCCCGAACCGGCGCTCCCACCTCGGCACCGGCCGCCACTGCCCAACCTGAGCCGGGCCGCGAACTGGGACGCCCTCGCGACCGCCCGGCGCGCCGGGCCTACGCGCACGACCGATGGCGTGCCGACCCGCCCCGCCGGGACCGACCCGGTCCCCGCGCCGGCCGACCCGGCATCCGGCGTCGAGGCGGGACGGGCCAGCGGGCGGCTGGGCCTGTTCCGGCGCAACAAGTCCCGGGCCGACGGGGGCACCCCAGCGGACGGCGAGCCGCTGCCGAGGCAGGACGCGGAGTTCGTCGACTGGGTGACCCAGCTGGGCAATCCGGTGGCGGACAACGAGCCGGATCAGCAAGGCGGTCACCGGTCACTCCGCTCCACCGGCAGCCACCACAGCGGCCGTTAGAAGTTCTTAAGTACTCCGGCCGCACCTGGTGGAGTTCCACCGCGCCGGCCCACTCCGTCCGGCTGATGCCCCCCTCGTCGAAGTGCGACCGTAAGGATCGGAGCAGGCGCGGGTGTGGACGCGAGGCGGCCACCGCCAGATCTGAAGTTATGTCCACGTGCGGAAGCAGATCCAGCATGATTGCGGGCACCACCCCACGCCGGATGAGCCGGGCAGAAATCACGGCCCCGATGACCGCACTCGGCGACATCACCGCAGGGCATCCTCGAGTTCCAGGAGCTGTTCGATCAGCTCCATGACGCCCTCTATCGCTGGGACGTGTGGGCGGCGGCGTACCTGATCGGCGGGGGATGCTCGGACGACAGTTTCATCGATTTCCGGGCGGGGGTCATCGCGCTCGGGCGCGAGTGGTACGAACGTGTCCTGGCCTCGCCCGACGGACTGGCTGACCATCCCGTGGTACGACAAGCGGCGATCGAGGCAGATGACGGCACGCTGTTCGCCGAGTCGGTGAACTACGTGGCCAGCGAGGCCTACGAGCAGGTAACGGGTGGTGACGACGATGCCTTCTACGAGGCGATGAAGGCCCGCCGGCACAGTGCGGTCGGCGTTGACGAGGCCCGCGGTTCCTGAGTGATCAGCAGCTGGAAGTACAGCGGCCCAGACAGGATCGCCATCGCCAGTTCCAGGTCGAAGTGGGGTGCCTTGACAGTCCTTGGATGACCCTCGCGAGTTGGAGCTCTCGACGTCCCCAGCAGCCCGCTCCCGCTGGCAGAGCCGCTACGAATGGCGGTCGACACCGGACAGCCCAGGCACCCACCCAGCGGCAGATCCGGATTCCTGCGACGTGCGATGGTTCAAGGCGGACGGCGGTTGGCTGCTGTGTGGGTGTCTCAGGCTGAGCCACCTGAAGCATCAGGCAACGCGAACCAGCGGCCCTCGACCACCTCGCGTAGGTGACCCGCCCGGGCAAGGCGGCTACAGGCCTCGACGATGTCCTCATGGTTGTAGCCGTCATCGGCGGCTTCATCAAGGAACCAGCGAACGCGCCAAGCGTCGAATGCTTCAACCGCGCACCCGAGGACGGGATCGGTGACCAAGTCGACGTCGACTTCTCTACCTTCGGAGCTGACCATGCGGCACCCTGCGCCGTGGACGGTGTACCCGATCCCGCTACGGGTGAGGCCCTCCCGGGGCAGTTCCCGCCGCGAGCGAACCGCTGTCAGAAGATCCGCGATGTCCGCGATGGGAAGCAAGTCGGCAAGTAGCCGACCACGAATATCGCGCAAATCAGCGGCGAACCGCCGAACAGCGGCAGTCGGTGAAGCATCCCGCGCCATGCGTCGAGTATGAGCGTGTCTCAGCTGACGAAGGCGGCTATTTGTTCGGCCCGCCGGTGCTGGGTCTCGCTGAGGCTGCCCGCGTCGTCGCCGACCGGGCTTTACCTGCTTGTCGTGCGCAAACCGGTGGTGAGGGCACCGAGCCGGGTTACCTGCGCGAGCTGCTGAGCCAGTGGCAGGGTTTCGATTGGCCGGCCTTCGAGAAGACGCTCAACGAGCTGCCGCACTACCGATTCGAGGGTACGCATTTCGTCCACGCCCGCGGCCGGGGGCCAGACCCGCTACCTATCGTGCTCACCCACGGCTGGCCCGGCAGTTTCCTGGAATACCGCGACCTCATCCCGCTGCTCACCGAGCCCGACGACCCGGCCGACGCTTTCGACGTGGTGGTGCCGTCGCTGCCGGGGTTTAAGTTCTCCGACTGGCCGGCATCCCCGGGCGTGGTCAACGCCCTCGTCGCGGACCGCTGGCATCGGCTGATGACCGAAGGGCTCGGCTACCGCACGTTCGCCGCCCACGGCAGCGACCTCGGCGCGGGCGTCACCACGCAGCTCGCCAAGCTGCATCCGAGGAGTGTCACCGGCATCCTCCTGAGCGCCACGGCGATGCCGCGGCCGCAGCAGCCGTGGAGCGACGCGGAGCAGCGGTACCTCGCATGGATGGACGAGTGGCAAGCCGCCGAGGGCGCTTATGCACATCAACACGCGACGAAACCCCAAACCTTGGGGTACGGGTTGACCGACTCCCCCGCCGGGCTGGCCGGCTGGATCGTCGAGAAGTACCGCGACTGGTCGGACAGTCACGGCGACGTCGACGCACGGATCGGCCGTGCGCACCTCCTCGCGACGCTCACGCTCTACTGGGCCACGGGCACCATTACGCCGTCGATCCGGATGTACTACGAGCACCGCCGGCAACCCACGCCGGTGACCGAGCGAATCCCGGTGCCGGCCGGCTTCGCGCTCTTCCCCAACGAGTTCGTGCCGCTGCCTAAGCCGCCGCGTGAGCTGGCCGAGCGTTTCTACCAGGTCGAACGCTGGACCGAGCTGCCGCGCGGCGGACATTTCCCGGCCATCGAGGAGCCTCGGCTGCTCGCCGAGGAGCTGCGAGCGTTCTTCCGCCCGCTGCGCGCGCAAGTGTGACCCGTTCGCGCAGCGCAGCGCTCTGACAACAACTGATGGCCAACGCCGACCAGATGGTGAGGGCCTCCGCCGAGGAGGAAACTCGTCGGTATAACTCAGCCGATGGATGCCATCGCCGCACCGCTGAAGCCTCATCATGGTGCCGGTGCTGTGGGGTCGTAGACGGAGACCCCCGGAGAGATCCGCGGGCCTCCGTCTCCATTACCGTTCAGTGGCTGCGATGTTCGTGCAACGGCGCTGCAAGAACTGCCGCACTAATGAGTTACAGGCTTCCAGCCGGAACAGGTGTCATCGCCCCAATCGTCCTCGCAGACCTGGATCTTTGCGACATAACCAGAGAGGTTTCCGCTCCTGCACCCGCCAGCCGACCCATCACTGTCCCAGTATTTGGCGTCAAATCCCCCAATGTAGTTTTCGTAGCTGTCGCGGAATTGTGCATAAACGCCGTTGCCGTCCTTCTCCACGTCGCATACCTCGAACCAGTTGCTCCAGGCTGGGTTGGTTGCGGCGTAGTCGCTACCTTCAAAAGCGTATGTGTTGGCGGCCAAGGCTGGACTTGCGGCGGACAATGCGAGCCCAAGCGCGGCGAGCGCCGTAAAACCTACTCGCGCCCGTGTCCTGCGTGTGGTCATTCCGTGAACCTCCTATGGGATGTTAATAGCGGCGGGATCAGAGTCAGCGGGCACGCACGTCGATGAACAATGCCTACACTCCCCGCGTTGCGAGCATTCTCCCGGTTATAACTGTCGGGGCGCCAAACGTTTGCCGGAGAAGGAAAAGCTGCTGGTCACGTGCCTTCGAGGTTCGCCCTCCGGGGTTACGCGTAGTGTCCGATAGCGCAGGCCATTAGCAGAGCAACCAGGAACACGTCGCGTTCCGCCCCGCTGCTCAACAGCGCACATCACCACCACGACTCCGGCGGATCTTCGCCGAGTTCCTCGCCGGCATCGGCCTCTTCGCCATCGCCGAAGGACTCACCGCCAACCACGTGGCTGTTGGCCGCTCAGCACGCCCCGCTCACAGAACAGACGCACCGCTGGCTGCTCACGCTACGCAACGACCCCACTGAGGAAGCATCCGTGCGTCAGGCCGCAGCCGCGCCTCAACGGGATCTGAAGCCCGCACACCCTTAAACGCGCCAGTCCGCACAACCACGGCAACGCCGATCCGGCCGGCACATCGTCCAGACGGCGTCACGCGACGAGGAAGACATCGGCGACAGCACCACCCACGTCAGATGCACCCACCCGCCGAGCGACCGCCCACCTCAACCAGGCGCGGAATCAGGCGAACCGAGGCGCCGGCGCCAGCACTGGGGAACATCTCCCGGATCCGGTTGAGGATCTCAAAGCAGCGTTTGCGTGGGCCACGAAGACCTCCTGGTTGGCGGAGCAGCCGAGGGTCGCAGAGCGTTACGACCTCGGTATGGATCGGAAACAGTGCCCGGCAAACATCGGACGGGTGAGCGCATCGTCCATGATCGATACGCACTGCCCCTACTGCGCCATGCAGTGCGGGATATCCCTGACGATCGGCGACGGGCCGCCTCTGCTGGGGCCCAACGACTTCCCGGTCAACAGGGGCGGTCTGTGCGCCAAGGGATGGACGGCTGCCGACCTTCTCGACCACAGTGACCGGCTGCGGAGCCCGCTCGTCCGTAAGGATCCCGCCGACCGCACCAGCCCGTTGCGACCGGCAAGCTGGGACGAGGCCCTCGACCGTATCGTCGACGCCATCCGTACCAGCCAACACCGGTACGGCCCCGACAGCGTCGGGGCCTTCGGTGGCGGCGGGCTGACCAACGAAAAGGCGTACGCGCTGGGCAAGTTCGTCCGGGTGGCGCTGCGGTCGGCGTCGATCGACTACAACGGCCGGTTCTGCATGTCGTCCGCGGCGACCGCTTCGAACCGCTCCCTCGGGATCGACCGTGGCCTGCCGTTCCCCCTGGCCGACATCGCCCAGGCGCAGGCCGTGCTGCTGGTGGGCGCAAATCCGGCTGACGCGCTGCCGCCGTCCATGCAGTACTTCGACGCCGGACGGGCCGCCGGCGCGCGGCACGTCGTCGTCGACCCCCGCCGTACGACCACCGTGGGGGGAGCTCATCTCCACCTGCAGCCACTGCCGGGCACGGACCTCGCACTGGCGAACGGGCTGCTGCACATCGCGATCCGCGAGGGCCTGGTCGACGAGACGTACGTGCGCGATCGTACGAGTGGCTTCGACGCGGTCCGGGCAACCGTCGCGGCGTACTGGCCGGACCGGGTGGAGCGGATGACCGGCGTACCGGAACGGGACCTGCGGGAGACGGTACGGCTGCTGGCGACCGCGACGTCGGCGATGGTGCTCACCGCTCGCGGCGCCGAGCAGCACAGCAACGGCACGGACACCGCGCAGGCGTACCTCAATCTGGCCCTCGCCCTGGGCCTACCCGGACGGCCCTTCTCCGGCTACGGCACGGTCACCGGGCAGGGCAACGGGCAGGGTGGCCGCGAGCATGGACAGAAAGCCGATCAACTGCCCGGCTACCGGCGCCTGGACGACCCCGCGGCGCGCGCACACGTCGCGGCCGTCTGGGGCATCGACCCGGACGAGCTGCCCCGGCCGGGCCGGTCGGCTTGGGAGATGCTCGACCGGCTCGGGACCGACGACGGAGTACGCGTGCTGCTCGTGTTCGCCAGCAACATCGCCGTGTCGGCCCCGCACACCAACCGGGTGATGGACCGGCTGCAGGCACTGGACTTGCTGGTCGTCTCCGACATCTTCCTCTCCGAGACCGCAGCCGTGGCCGACGTGGTGCTGCCCACGGCTCAGTGGGCGGAGGAGGAGGGCACGATGACGAACCTGGAGGGGCGCGTCATCCGCCGTAAGCGGGCCCTGTCGCCGCCGCCGCAGGTCCGCACCGACCTGCGGATGCTCGCCGACCTCGCCGGTCGGCTCGGGCGCGGCCGCTACTTCGACGACGATCCGCGCCGCGTCTTCGACGAGTTGCGCCGGGCCAGCGCCGGCGGGACGGCCGACTACGCCGGAATCACGTACGAGCGCATCGAGGCGGAGCAGGGAGTCTTCTGGCCGTGCCCGAGCGAGGACCATCCCGGTACGCCGCGGCTGTTCACCGACCAGTTCCCGACCGCCGATGGGCGGGCGAAGTTCTTCCGGGTGGAGCACCGCGATCCGGCGGAACTGCCCGACGCCGACTATCCGTATGTGCTGACCACCGGCCGCAACATGCAGCATTACCAGAGCGGCAACCAGACCCGCAGGGTCGCCGCCCTGACCATGGCGCTGCCGGATGCCCGGGCGGAGCTGCATCCGGACCTCGCCCTCCGGCACGGCATCGCCGACAACGACGTGGTGGAACTGCGCAGCCGACGCGGGCGGGCTCTCTTTCGGGCGCGCCTGACCAACGGCATCCGCCGCGACACCATTTTCGCACCGTTCCACTGGGCCGGCAGCTCCGCGGTGAACGCGCTGACCGACCCGGCGCTGGACCGCCATTCGCGGATGCCGGCCTTCAAGTCCTGCGCGGTGTCGATCGCGCGCGCGGGCGGCCCGGACGACACGGACCTGTTGACCACCCGACCGCCCAATCCAGCACCTCAATGAGCAAGGGAGCGTCGCTGTGCACACCACTCCCCGTTTCTTGCAAGGCGTCTACAGCTTTGAGGGCAAGGGCCTCGACCGGCCCGGGCTCGTCGACGGCACGCTCAGCTACGTGGTGCCGGGCGGCGTCGTTGCCCAGCCGGTCTACTTCCGGGGCGGCAATGCCAGTGATGAGCTGATCTGTGTCCTGCTCATGCGCGACGGCCAGCCGATGCGGTACTTCCCGATCGGCGCCAAGTCCGACGTCCACGTGCCGCTGCGGGTGGTCGAGGACCTCGACTCCGGCACCGGTATCGAGGTGCACGTGGCGGCGCCCGCCGGGGTGTCCGGCACCGTGATCGTCGACCTGGGGCTGGTCGAGGTCTGATGGACGCCGTCGACCAGCGCCGGCGCCTTGTCGTGGTGGGCAACGGGATGGCCGGCGCCCGCACGGTCGAGGAGATCCTCGAACGCGGCGGGGGCGACCAGTTCGCCATCACGATGTTCGGCGAGGAGCCGTACGGCAACTACAACCGCATCCTGCTCTCCAACGTGCTCTCCGGGGTCGACGACGAGGCGGGCATCTTCCTCAACGACATGTCGTGGTACGCCGAGAACGGGATCACCCTGCACGCCGGCACCCGGGTCATCCGCATCGACCGCTTCGCGCGACGGATCTACGCGGACGACGGCACCGAGACGCCGTACGACAAGCTGATCATCGCCACCGGCAGCCGGGCGTTCGTCCCGCCGATTCCCGGCATCCACCGCCCGGGGCGCGGCTACCACCAGGGGGTGTTCGCATTTCGCACCATCGACGACACCCGCAACATGATCCGGTACGCCCGCGAGCATGAGCGCGCGGTGGTGATCGGCGGCGGCCTGCTCGGTCTGGAAGCCGCCCGCGGCCTACAGAATCACCTGGCCCACGTGACCCTGGTGCACGCCGCCGGCCATCTGATGAACGCTCAACTGGACGCTCAGGCGGGGGCGATCCTGCGGCGCAGCATCGAGCGACTCGGCATCGAGGTCGTCCTCGGCGCGCACACCACCGAGGTGCTCGGCAAGCACGCCGTGACGGGAGTCAAGCTCAAGGACGGTCGGACCGTGGCCTGCGACGTCGTCGTCGTGGCCGCCGGCATCCGGGCGAATGCCGAGATGGCCGCGACCAGCGGGCTGCCGGTGGAGCGGGGCATCGTCGTCGACGACCAGATGCGCGTGCAGGACGAGGTCGACATCTACTCCGTCGGCGAGTGCGTCCAGCACCGCGGCGAGACGTACGGCCTGGTGGCTCCGCTGTGGGAGCAGGCGCGAGTGCTCGCCGACCACATCACCGGGACGAACCCGAACGCGGCGTACCACGGCTCTCGGCTGGCCACGAAGCTCAAGGTAGCGGGCGTGGACGTGGCTTCGATGGGCCTGAAGGAGGCGGAACGCGACGACGACGAGACCGTCGTTTTCGCCGAGCCGCGCAAGGGCGTCTACAAGAGCATCATCATCCGCGACGACCGGCTTGTCGGCGCGACCCTCCTCGGCGACGTGCAGAAGGTCGCGTTCCTCATGCAGGCCTTCGACCGTGGGCTTGCCCTGCCGAAGGAGCGGGTCGAGATGTTGTTCGACCTCGGCGCGCCGTCGGCCGACGTGAGTGCCGCGGAGCTCGGCGACGACGTGCAGGTGTGCAACTGCAACGGCGTCACCAAGCGGGCGCTGGTCGACACCGTGCAGGGCGGCGTGAAGACGCTCACCGGTGTCATGGACGCCACCCGTGCCGGCAAGGGCTGCGGGTCGTGCAAGGGCCTGGTCGCCCAGATCGTCGAGTGGGCCGCTGACGGCAAGGTCGAGGACGACCCGGCCGCGAGCTGGTATGTCCCCGGTGTGCCGATGCCCAAGGCGGAGCTGATGGCGGTGATCCGCGAACACGGCCTGAAATCCGTCTCCGCGGTGTTCGCCACCCTCGTGCCCGGCGGCGAGGAGGACGCGAAGAGCAAGATGGGCCTGGCCTCGCTGCTGCGGATGATGTGGGGCGACGAGTACGTCGACGAACGCGACGCCCGCTTCATCAACGACCGGGTGCACGCCAACATCCAACGAGACGGCACCTTCTCGGTCGTCCCCCAGATCAAGGGCGGCGTGACCACACCGGCGCAGCTCAAGCGGATCGCCGAGGTGGCCGAGAAGTACTCCGTACCACTGGTAAAGATCACCGGCGGCCAGCGCATCGATCTGCTCGGCATCCGCAAGGAAGACCTGCCGAGCGTGTGGGCGGACCTCGACATGCCGTCCGGGTACGCGTACGGCAAGAGCTTCCGGACGGTCAAGACCTGCGTCGGCTCCGACTTCTGCCGCTTCGGCGTCGGCGACTCCACCGCTCTCGGCATCGCGATCGAGGATCGGTTCAAGGCCATCGAGGGCCCCGGCAAGATGAAGCTTGCCGTCACCGGCTGCCCCCGTAACTGCGCCGAGGCGTACGTGAAGGATCTTGGTGTGGTCGCCATCGACGGCGGCAGGTGGGAGATCTACGTCGGCGGGGCCGCCGGCGCCCACGTCCGCAAGGGGGACCTCCTCGCCGTCGTCGACTCGCCCGACGAGGTCATCACGCTGACCGGCCGGTTCCTGCAGTACTACCGGGAGAGCGCGAACTGGTTGGAACGCACGTACGCGTGGGTGCCGCGCCTCGGCATCGACCACATCCGGGCGGTGGTCGTCGACGACAGCGACGGCATCGCGGCGCGGCTCGACGCGGCCATGGCTGCCTCCGTCGCCGCGTACCGGGACCCGTGGCTGGAACGGCGCGACCCGGTCACTCCAGGGCAGTTCCGCACCTCCCTTCCGTTGGCGGTCCTGCCTCAGGTGCCGGTCCGCGAAACCGTACCGGTCGCTGTCCCGGGGCCGGTGGTGCCGTCGATCGGCTCCGCCGTGCCGGGGGGCGGCTCGGCCGACAACGGGAACGGTGCCGGTCCGGCATCCGCGAGGCGGGTGTGATGGCCAGGCTCGTCGCCGTGGAACACCAGCTCGGGCCGGTCGACGAGATCCCCCTCGGGGAGGGACGTGCCTACGCCGTGGGCGACGACATGATCGCCGTCTTCCGGCTGCGTGATGGCAGCCTGCGCGCGGTGTCGGCGGTCTGCCCACACGCCGGCGGGCCGCTCGCGGACGGCCTGGTGGATATGAAGGTCGTCGTCTGCCCCCTGCACCAGAACACCTTCGAGTTGGCGACCGGCTGTTCGACCACCGGCCAGTCCCCACTCACCGTGTACCCGGTCCGCGCCGACGCCGACGGACGCCTGGTGGTGGGTCTGCCGCCGGCCTGAGGAACGAAGCAATCACGGTGTCGAGCGGACCGAGGACTCACCTGGGAGGAACCATGACCACGGCCGTGCCCGGCAGCATCGAGCAGGACCCGCGCAGCCTGACCCTTCGCGGACACTGGATCGACGACTGGCGGCCCGAGGACCCCATCTTCTGGGAACGCCGGGGATCCCGCATCGCCCGGCGCAACCTGATCTTCTCCATCTTCTCCGAACACATCGGCTTCTCCATCTGGACGATGTGGTCGGTGCTGGTGCTGTTCCTCGGGCCGCAGTACGGCATCGATCCGGCCGGGAAATTCCTGCTCACCGCCGTGCCCGCACTGGTCGGGTCGGTACTGCGGATCCCGTACACCCTTGCCGTGGCCCGGTTCGGCGGCCGCAACTGGACCGTCATCAGCGCGTCGCTGCTGCTGATCCCGAGCCTGCTCGGCGCCTTCCTGATCCGGCCCGGCGTCTCGTACTCGACGCTGGTGCTCATCGCCGCGCTGGCCGGCGTCGGCGGCGGGAACTTCGCCTCCTCGATGGCGAACATCAACGCGTACTACCCCGACCGGCTCAAGGGTTGGGCGCTGGGCATCAACGCCGGAGGCGGCAACCTCGGCGTCGCCGCGGTCCAGCTCGTCGGCCTGTTCGTGCTGGCAGTCCTGGGGACGGCCAGTCCCGGCATCGTCGCCGGCATCTACCTGCCGGCGATCGTGCTGGCCGCGCTCGGTTCCGCGATGTTCATGGACAACCTCAGCCATGCCCGCAACGAGAAACGGGCCATGCGTGACGTCACCCGCGAACCGCACACCTGGATCATGTCCCTGCTCTACATCGGCACGTTCGGGTCGTTCATCGGCTTCGGGTTCGCCTTCGGCCAGGTGCTTCAGGTGCAGTTCGCCGACACCTTCGACACCCCGGTGAAGGCCGCGTACCTGACGTTCCTCGGACCGCTGCTCGGCTCGCTCATCCGTCCGGTGGGCGGCGTGCTGGCCGACCGGCTCGGTGGGGCCCGGGTCACCTTCGTGAACTTCGTGGCGATGGCGGCCGGCGCGTCGATCGTCCTGCTCGCCTCCCAGCAACGTTCGCTGCCGTTGTACCTGGTCGGCTTCATCGCGCTGTTCGTGTTCAGCGGCATCGGCAACGGCTCGACGTACAAGATGATCCCGGCGATCTTCCGGGCCAGGTGCGGTGTGCAGTTGACCGCCGGCGGTGCGGCCGACCCGCATGACCGGGCGGCGGAGCACGAGGCCCGGCGCCTCTCCGGCGCGCTCATCGGCGTCGCCGGTGCCATCGGCGCGTTTGGCGGAGTCCTCGTCAATCTTGCCTTCCGGCAGTCGTTCCTGGCCTACAAGACCGCGGATGCGGCCTACATCGCCTTCATCGCCTTCTACGCGATCTGCTTCGTCATCACCTGGTTCGTGTACATGCGCCCGTCGCCCGGGAGACTTGAGGGCGTCTGACAGCCGCCAGCCTGGCCCGGGTCAGCGTCAGAGCGCGGTCGGTAGACAGGCGTGGATCGAGTGCGGCGATGCCCCTTCCGACCTGACCGACGCCGAGTGGGATCATCGAGCCGGTGCGGCTGGGCGGACCTGTGGACGGACACCACCCAGTGCCCGGTCACCCGCAAGACCGTGCCGTGCGGCCGGTTGCACCTGTATACCGACGTCGCCGCCGCCCGCCGTACGACGAACGACGGCAAGGTCCGGTTCCGCGAGTCAGCTGATGAGAGGTCGCCGCTTGTCCCGTGGCTCGCGGATGCTGTCGATGATGCGGGTCCAGTTGTCGCCGCCGTGCCCATTCTCGATTGCATGCCGGTAATGCGCTCGCACGGCCAGGGGAAGCGCGAGGTCGAGGCCCAGTGTCGTGCTGGTCTCGACGATGTGGTCGGCGGTCGCGCCCATCATGGTGACCGTGCTGAGGTGGCCGGGGTGTTCTCCGGCGTCCATTGCGGCGCCGAGGGTTTCCTCGCCGGCGCGGAGGAGGGCGCCGATCGACTCGGCCGAGGCGATCAACTCCGGCATAGCCTCCGTGGCCTTCATTCCCGTGGCGCCCAGCATCGCGGTGGCGTGCATCAGAGCGGACAGGGTGCCGAGGAATACCGCGAGCTGGGCTTGATACATCAGCTGGGCGAGACCCGGGTCCTCGCCCAGGTGTTTCGGCTCGCCGATCTGGGCCAGCACCTCTCGGCTGCTGTCCAGCACCTCGCTGGGGCCGCTGTAGTAGACGTAGGCCGCGTCCGTGCCGACCATCGGCGCTGGGACCATGACGCCACCGGTGAGGAAGGCCGCGTCGTGGGCCGCCGCCCAGGATGCCGCCTCGCGGCTACGGTCGGGGGTGTCGGAGCTTAGGTTGACCAACGTCCGGCCGGCGAGAGACGCGGTGGCCGGACCGAGGATGTCGTACATCGCCTGGTAGTCGGTGAGGCTGAGGATGACGAGGCTGCTCGCCTCGACCGCCTCGGCGGGTGTCGCCGCGAGCGTCGCGCCGTCGGCGACGACGCCCTCGGCCCGGCCGGTGGTGCGGTTCCAGACCGTGACGGGATGGCCGGCGGCGAGGAGGGTGCGGGTGATCGCCTGGCCCATCGGGCCGAGCCCGATCACGGTGACGGCGCTGTTGTGCTGTTGGTTGTTCACCTCTCCATGCTCGGCGACGTGTCACTATTCTCGTAAGTACCCACTAAGTTCTGCGGTACTTACCTTTAAGTAAGGGGATCAGCGATGGCCAAGGCACCCCGACGCGGGCCCTACATCTGCGGCATCGATGCGGCGCTCGACCTGGTGAGCGGCAAGTGGAAGGGCCTGATCCTCTGGGAACTCGAGGCCCATGGCGTACGCCGTTTCGCGCAGCTGCGTCGGGGTCTGCCCGGAGTGAGCGAAAAGATGCTGACACAGCATTTGCGCGAGCTCGAGGAGGACGGCCTGGTACACCGGAAGGTCCACGCCGAGGTGCCGCCGCGGGTGGAATACTCTTTGACCGAGCACGGGCGCACGCTCAACCAGGCGCTCGGGCCGCTCGGTGCCTGGGGTAGCGAGCGGATCCGTCGCGAGGCCGCCGAGATGGTCGACGCGGCTTCCGAAGACCGCGCGGCCCTGCGCTGATCAGGGGGTCCAATTCGCGGTGTCTCAGCAATGCCGTGGCTACGGCGACCTGCGCGCCGGCCACGACGTCGATGTGCAGCGTGAGGCCCGGCGTCCAGCCCAAGGCCCGCAGCAGTGCACGAGCGGTGACGCGGCCGGCGGCGTCGGGGCGGCCCACGTCAATTGCACGCCATCGCCACTGCGGGCAGCGGGCGCAGGCAAGGTCGGCAGCGGCGCCGGCTCCGGTGATGCGACCGGCAGTGGGAGGTACGAGCGCCTCGGCGATCTACTCGTCGCGCCAACGAGGGCGCGGGCGATCACGACTCACCTGACCCCCGCCAGCGGGGAGGCAAGGGTGTCAGCGCAGGTGCACCGACTCCCGGGAGACGGTGCTGCACGAATGCTACGTCACAGGCCGACGCACACCCTCCGGTACTACGAGCAGGGAGGGACTGGTGCGGCCCGCCCGCAACGCCTCCGGGTACCGCGAGTACTCCGCATCCGACCTGCGCCGCCTCGTCTTCCTCACCCGGATGCGCCTGTCCGGCATGACCATGACCGACCTCAAGCGCTACATCTCGCTCGTCGAGCAGGGCCCGAGCACCGTCACGGAACGCCGACGCATCATGCGCGACCAGCACGACCGGATCACGCGGCAGATCCGTGAGCTCAGGCTGGCGCTGGAGACCACCGAGTACAAGATCCGCGTCTACGACGGACACCCGGAAGGCTGACGCACGCCCGCTGTCCAACCTGGTATGGACACCGGTGGGAGCGGCGCCCAGGATGTGCTGTGGGCCTGCTGCCGATGGCCGGTGGCCGGTGGCCGGTGGCCGGTGGCCGGTGGCGAGGGTGCGCAGGGTGGTTGCCATGTCGGCCATTTCGGCGTCGACGCGGGCGGGTTCGCCGGTCGGCAGCCAAGACCATCGTCGTTGACCGTGACCGGCTCACCGAACGGACACGCCGTCGCCGATCCGGAGCTGGCGCGAAGCACCGGCCGCCGCCGCCCGGGCTGCCTCCGGGCTGGGGGCGGCCAGGGCCGCCTCGGCGATCTGGCGGCACTCGTCCAGGGTGTGCTGGGCCAGGGACTCGCGCACCGCCGGAATGCTGCGGGGCGCCATGGACAGGCTGGTGATGCCCAGGCCTGCCAGCACCAGGGCGAAATCGGGATCCGCTGCGGACTCTCCACACACGCCGACTGGCTTGCCCGCCTCGACGCCGGCTGCCGCGCAGGAGGCGAGCAGCGCGATCAGCGCGGGCTGCCACGGGTCGAGCAGGTCAGCGAGGTCGCCGCACATGCGGTCAGCAGCGAACGTGTACTGGCTGAGGTCGTTGGTGCCGACGCTGAGGAAGTCCGCGTGGCGCAGCACCTGGCTGGCGCGCAGGGCCGCGGCCGGCACCTCGATCATCACGCCGGCGGTCGGCAGGCCGTGCTCGCGGCAGGACTCAGTGAACGCTGCCGCCTCCGCCGCCGTGGCGACCATCGGCGCCATCACCCAGACGTCGGCGTCCGTCGCCGCAGCCGCCGCCGCGATCGCGGCCAACTGCGTGGTGAGTACGGAAGGTGTCTGCCGCGCGACCCGCAGACCGCGGATGCCCAGCGCAGGGTTGGGTTCATCGGCCAGACGCAGGAACGGCAGCGGCTTGTCGGCGCCGGCGTCGAGGGTGCGCACGACGATCTTGCGGCCGGGCAGCGCGGCGAAGACGTCGCGGTACGCGGTTACCTGCTCTTCGTGAGACGGCGGGTCGCTGCGGTCGAGGTAGAGCAGCTCGGTGCGGAACAGGCCGACGCCTTCAACCTCGCCGGTGAGGTCGCGAGCGGAGCCGATGTTGGCCAGTAGCGCGATGGGATGGCCGTCCGCGGTCCGCCCGGGGCCTCGGGAGCGGGCGCGGCGGTCGATCTCCGCGAGCCGGTCCGCGTTGACAGTGGTCACCGTCTCGGCGGAGACACCGGCCACCACGACGCCGCTCGTGCCGTCGAGACTCGCCAGCACGCCGTCGGTCACGTCCAGGATGCCCGGGCAGCGGACCACGGCCGGGATACCGAGTGTCCGGGCCAGGATCGCGGTGTGGCTGGTCGGCCCGCCCTCGGCCGTGATCAGGCCCAGCACCAGGCCCGGCTCGAGGCCGGCGGTGTCGGCGGGCGCCAGGTCGCGGGCGATGAGCAGGTACGGATGGCCAGGGTCCGGCACGCCCGGCATCGGCAGCCCGAGGCACGCCGCGACGAGGCGGTCCCGCAGGTCGTCGAGGTCGCTGACCCGCTCGGCGAGGTACCCGCCTGCGGCTTCGAAGGCGGCCCGGTGCCCGGCGAGCACGTCGGTGATCGCGTGCGGCGCGTCCGCACCGCCGTCGATGGCGATGTCGGCCGCGTCAATGAGCGTCTCGTCCTGCGCCATCATGACCTGCGCGCGCAGGACCTCGGCGGCGGTCACGTCCAGGGCGGTGTCCGCGCGACGGGTCAGGTCGGCGGCGACGGCGAGGACCGCGGCCCGGACGGCCGCCTTCTCGGCCCCGGGATCAACGCTCTCCACCAGCGGCGGCAGGGCCGGCGGCGGGGCCAGCCGGTAGACCGGCCCCGCCGCACCACCGGGGCTGGCCCCGATCCCCCGAAGTTCACGCATCGACGGCGTCCAGATCACGTTCGAGGAGGTCGGCCAGGGTGTCGACGGCGGCCTGAGCGCCGTCGCCGTCGGCCTCCAGGGTGACCTCGGTGCCCTTCTTGGCGCCGAGCGACAACACGGCGAGCATGCTGCGGGCCGGCACGGGTTTTTTGTCGCCGCTGCGGATGGTGACCAGCACCGGCTGCTTCGCCGCCTCGGCGACGAACAGCGCCGCCGGTCGGGCGTGCAGCCCGCTGGCGGAGCCGACGAGGACTGTTCTGGTGGGCATCGGATCCCCCTAGGGTTCGATCGTCACCTTGATCGCTTCGCCGCGCGCGACGATGCCGAAGGCGTCGAGGGCGCGGTCGAGCGGCAGGCGGTGGGTGATGAGGTCGGCGACCGGCACGGAGCCGTTGGCGATGAGTCGCAGCGCTTCCTTGTTGTGCTCCGGGCTGGAGCCGTTGGCGCCGACGATGGTCAGTTCGCGGTAGTGCACGAGGTTGGAGTCCAGGGAGATGACCGGCTTGTCCTTCGGCAGGCCGCCGAAGAAGCTGATCCGGCCCTGCCGCGCCGTCATCTGCACCGCCTGCTCCTGTGCGACGCCGGCGGCCGTGGCGGTGATGACGACGTCGGCACCCCGGCCCTCGGTGAGCTTGAGTACCGCGTCGACGACGTCGGTCTCGGCGCCGCAGATCGCCGCGTCCGGCCGGACCAGGTTGGCGGCCAGGTCGAGGCGTTCGCGGTTGAGGTCGACGAGGAACACCCGGGCCGCGCCGCGCGAGCGGGCCAGGCGGACGTGCAGGCAGCCGATCGGCCCGGAGCCCACGACGACCACGTCGTCGCCTTCCCCCACACCGGCGAGGTTCTGGCCGTTGAGGACGCAGGCGAGAGGCTCGGCGACGGATGCCTCGGCGAAGCTGAGTCCCTCGGGGATCCGGTTGAGTCCGTCGACGGCGAGGACGTTGTGCGGCACAACCATGTGCTCGGCGAACCCGCCGTCGAAGTGGTAACCCATCGACACCTGGTTGGGGCACACCGTCATCCGGCCGCGCCGGCACTCGGCGCACTGACCGCACGGGATGGCGGCGATGACCTGGACCCGGTCGCCGGGCTGCCAGCCCGTGACGTCGGCGCCGACCTCGACGATCTCGCCGGCGATCTCGTGGCCCATGACGCGCGGCGGGGCGATGTGGTGGTGGCCGAAGCGGGAGATCTTCACGTCGGTGCCGCAGGTGGAGCATGCCCGGACGCGGATCTTCACGTCGTTGGGACCCGGCGTGGGCTCGGGGGCGTCCTCGATGCGGACGTCACCGGGTGCGTGGAATCGGACAACCTTCACGAGGGCTTCCCTTCAAGGATGGTGATCACGTCATCGGCGCTCGTCGACTCTCGTAGCCGCTGCGCCTGCGCTGGGTCCATCAGCACCGAGGCGAGCTGGGCCAGGATGTCCACGTGTCCGTCGCCGGCCGCGGCGATGGCAACGCAGACCCGCACGTCGAAGCCGTCCCAGTCGACGCCGTCCGGGAAGCGCAGCACCGCGAGGGCGTCGCGCTGGACCGACTCCTTGCTGTTCAGCGTTCCGTGCGGGATGGCGACGCCCTCCCCGACATACGTGGAGACGCTCTGCTCACGGGCGAGCATCGCGTCCACGTACGCCGGGGCGACCGCGCCGACCTCGACGAGTACCGCGCCGCAGCGGCTGATCGCCTCGTCCCGCGATCCGGCCCGCTCGTGGAGCCGGATCGCGTCACGGGCCAGCAGTTCAGCCACTCAGCTCACCCCCGCGCTGCACCGCGTTCACGACCCTGGTGACGGCCGGGTCGCCGATGAACACCTGGATCGGCACGATTACCTTGTCGGGCGCGCTGACCCGGGCCCGTGCGGCGAGCCCCTGGTGGCAGATGACCACGTCCGCGTCCGCCGGGATCGAGTTGACCGGCGTGTGCTCGACGGTCACCGCGTTCTTCGCGAGTTGCCGCCGTAGTTGGCTGGCCAGCATCACGCTGCTGCCCATGCCGGCGTCGCAGGCGACGACGACCTTCTTGATCTCGGTGCCGTTGATGGTGGACATATCTTCAGACCTCCTGCTTCGCAGACTTGTTCAGGGTCTCGTCGGGGTCGACAACCCTTTCCTCGTCCGGGCGGACGGCCGTCTCCTCGTCGGGGCCGACAGCGTCTGCGGCGGGCTCGCCGCGGCCGAAGCCGAGCAGGGCTGAGGCGACCGCGAAGGTGACGGCGGCGGCGATCACGACGCCGAGGATGACCCCGAAGTGGCCGCCCTTGGGGGTGACGGCGAGGTAGGCGAAGATGCTGCCCGGCGAGGGGGTGGCGACCAGGCCCGCACCGGTGATCACGAAGGTGCCGACGCCGGCCGCACCTCCGGCGATCATGGCGAGGATCAGCTTCGGCTTCATCAGCACGTACGGGAAGTAGATCTCGTGGATGCCGCCGAGGAACTGCACGATGATCGCGGCCGGGGCGCTGGGGCGCAGCGCGCGGGGGCCGAAGACCATGAAGGCGAGCAGCAGACCGAGGCCGGGGCCAGGGTTCGACTCGATCATGAACAGGATCGACTTGCCCTTGTCGGCCGCCTCGGCGATGCCCAGCGGGCCGAACACGCCATGGTTGATGGCGTTGTTGAGGAAGAGCACCTTGGCGGGTTCGACGAGCACCGAGGTCAGCGGCAGCAGGTCCTTGCCGACGAGCCAGTCGACGCCCGAGCCGGCTTGCTTGGTGAGCCATTCGACCACCGGACCGATGCCGTAGACACCGCCGATGGCCATCGCGGCGCCGATGATGCCGGCGCTGAAGTTGTCGACCAGCATCTCGAAGCCGGGACGGATCTTGTTTTCGATCAGGCCGTCGAACAGCTTGAGGACATAGGCCGTGAGCGGCCCGATGATCATCGCGCCGAGGATCATCGGCACATCCGCGCCGACGACGAGGCCCATGGTCGCCACCGCGCCCACGACGGCACCGCGCTGGCCGTGGACCAGCCGGCCGCCGGTGTAACCGATGAGCACCGGTAGCAGGATGCTGATCATCGGGCCGACCAGTTCGGCCAGGGTCTTGTTGGGGATCCAGCCGGTCGGGATGAACAGTGCCGTGATCAGGCCCCAGGCGATGAACGCGCCGATGTTGGGCATGACCATCGCGGCCAAGTAGCCGCCGAGGCGTTGCACAGTGGCTCTGAGGCCCTGGCCCTTCACCTCTGGTGTGTAGGAAGAGGAGGTCACGGGGGTATCTCCTTCATCGAGGGGCGGTCCAGACGGCCGCAGGGGAAGAAGCTCGTCCGGCTAGGGGTGGATGGTGACGTCGTGGCGGAACAGATCCGCTGGGCCGGGCATCCGGCTGCCGGGCAGGCTCACCGCGGCGGCGCCCCAGGCCAGGCCCTCAGCGAGAGCGACGGCACCCTGCGCGCCCGCAGCGAGGAAGCCGGCGAGCAGCGCATCGCCGGCGCCGACGGTGCTCCGGGGCCGGGCGACCGGACAGGTGCCGGTGCGGACTCCTTCGGCATCGACCAGGACAGCGCCGTCAGCGCCGAGGCTGGCCACGACGGTGCTGGCTCCCCATGCCCGCAGGCGCTGAGCGGCATCGATCACATCGCCGAGGTCCTTCAGCGGGGTGCCGACCACGTCGGCCAGTTCGTCGCGGTTGGGCTTGAGCAGGGTCGCCCCGGCCAGGGCAGCCTCGCGCAGGGCAGGACCGCTGGTATCGACGGCGACCCTGACGCCGGCAGCGCGCAACTTCCGGCACAACTGAGCGTAAGCGTCGGCGGGCAGGCCGGGCGGGACGCTGCCGCACAGCACGACCCAGTCGGCACCGCTGGCACGGGCGAGCACACGGTCGATCACCTCGTCGAACTCGGCGCGGCACATGGCCGGGCCAGGCTCGTTGATCTTGGTGACCGTGCCGTCGGGCTCGGCCAGAGTGATGTTGGAACGGGTCCTTCCGGAAATCGACACGGCGAGGACGTCCACACCCTCCGCCTTCAGTAGGCGAATGAGCTGGTTGCCCTCGTCACCGCCGCACGGCAACACCGCTACCGACGGCACCCCGTTGGCCAGCAGGGCACGGGATACGTTGACGCCCTTGCCGCCGGGGTCAAGGTGAGCGGTGGCAGCCCGGATGACCTCGCCCCGGGTGAGTGAGTCGACCTCTACGGCCCGGTCGAGGCTGGGGTTGAGGGTGACGGTGACGATCATGCCCGGCCCGCTCTCATGCGCGTACCACCCGAACGCCTGCGGACTCCAGGTCACCGACCAGGTCGAGGTCGGCACGACTGTCGGTGATGAGCAGGTCGACGTCGGCCAGCTCAGCGAACCGGGCCAAATAGTCGTTGCCGAGCTTGGTGTGATCGGCGACCACCACCGTGCGGCGGGCCGCACGGACCATCGCCCGCTTCACCGCCGCCTCGGACGGGTCCGGGGTGGTCAGCCCACGCTCGACCGAGATGCCGTTGGTTCCGATGAACGCGACGTCGACGTAGAGGTCCGCCAACGGCGACAGCGCCCAGTCGTCGACGGTCGCCAGGGTCTTCCCGCGGACCCGTCCACCCAACAGCAGGACGTTGAGGTTGGCATAGGTACCGAGGGTCGTGGCGATGACCGGCGAGTTGACCACGACGGTCAGCTCACGGTCGACCGGGAGCAGCTGGGCCAGCCGGGCGGTCGTGGTGCCGGCGTCGAGGATGATCGCGCCCTCCTCCGGCACCTCGCTCAAGGCGAGCTTGGCGATGCGCTCCTTTTCCTCGATGAGTACCGCGTCACGCGCCGCCAGCGCGGGCTCGAACCCGAGCCGTTCGACTGGGATCGCTCCACCGTGGACTCGGCGCAACACGCCGGCCCGCTCCAGGATGGTGAGATCGCGGCGGATGGTCTCCGACGTCACGTTGAGCCCATCGGCCAGGCCAGCGACCTCGACCCGGCCCACGTCCCGGGCGATGCGAAGGATCTCCTGCTGTCGTTCTTCGGCGTACATGGTGTTGTTTCACCGCCGTTTCGTTTTGCTTGTGCTTTGTTTACGCCCGGCTTTGAGGGAAGTCAAGAGAAGCGCCACAGAAAGCCACACCGGCCGATACCAGCAGGACGAGTGGACCTCCATGGCCGACTCGTCGAACGCAGTCGCCGACACGACACGCTCGCCGCGCCCACATCCCACGCCACCCTTGGCGCCGCCGCTGTCGAACTTGACGACGTGATGGGCCGCCCGCGCGCTGCCGAGGATGCGGTAAACGAGGCGAGCGCTCGGGCGTTCGTCGTGAAGGAACGCTTCGACGGAGTGAAGGATGCGCTGCGCGGCTACCGCCAGGATTTGCTGGCGGACGGGACGCCCGCTAAGGCAGCGGATCGACTGATGGCGTGGCGGTTCGACGGCGAGGACGCTGGAACTGCGGCAGAGCCGCAGCGGTGACCACCTCAGGCCGCCGTTGGTCACATGGCCTCGACAGCGGCCTGCACCTTCTTCGCTTGCGTCGGCCTCACCTTCCCCGACACCCTGACGCGTATCGTCCAGACAGCGGCAGATCCAGCTACAGGTACACCGCTTCCCTGCTGCTGTGTCCGAAAGAGGGTGAAAGAGTTCTCGATCGGGTTAGACGTGGCCGGTCCAGGGTTGTCCCACGCCCGCGCGTACCACGCTGCGACCACGTGACAGGTCAAGAACATCTATCAGGGTGGGGTCCTCGTCGGCGGCATGGTGCAGGTGCCCGGCTTTGCCGTTGCTGCCGCTCGCGTCGGAGGCTCCGATCAACTGCCAGACTCCGTCGTCGGCGTCGTGACTGACGAATAGAACAGGCTCATGGCGTTCGAAGACTTCAGGGGTCTGGATACAGACGGTGCCCAGCAGCCAGTGCCGCATCCACCAGGCTCGCCGGTCGTGCCGCATGACGTGGTCGGTGACCCACCAAACGAACGGCAGGTCCTCGTGGGCCCGCGACTGCTCCGCGGTCAGGTCCGGACCGCCCTGCGGCACCCGCTCGAACGGCTCGTCGACGAGGGAGAACGCGTGACCGTCCTCGTCCGCGAAGATGACGGCGTGGAAGGTGCCACCCCCAGGATTGCCGGCACCAATCCCCACGGACAGACGGGCGACGTGCGGGTCCGAGCCGCTGGTCCAGCCGAACGCGTACGAGGCCAACTCACCGTGCGGCCCCACGAACTCGCCGAACGCCCGCCGGTCCATGCCTGTGGCGTCGGCCGTCGAGGTTTCAACGAGGGCACCCTCCAGCACCTGGATCCGCATTTCCACGACGGCAATTTAACTCATCGAGAGCCTCATGCCGCAGGCACAGGCCACCACTACCTAGCGTGCCGTCTCGGCACCGACGGCTGGCGCCGACGGCTCAATCCCGGCCAGCGGTGAATGATGATGAGGCACCGGTCAGGGGCGATCGTGCAGGAACCATGCGTCGCCCTGGGTAAGCGCGATCGCGAGTTGCCACTGCTCGCACTGCAAGCTGCCACCGACGGCCATGTGCTGCCCGGCGAGCTCCCACGCCTCCGAGCCCGAGTGCGGCCGGCGTTGGGCAGTGAACTGCAGCATGGTGCCCCAGCCGGCGATGAGGGAGGCGCCCCACCGCTGCTCCCACTGCCACATGGCCGCTGCCAACGCCGGAATACCGTTGTCGCGGGTCGCTCCGAAGTAGGGCACCCAGCCGGGGGCCAGCCACTGCGACGTCGTGGGCAGCAGCACCAGCTGCACCTCGGGCCAGGTGTGCCATCTGCTCGTGCCGACAAGGTATTCGGACCCGCGGAAGGCTCGGGAGGCGAGTTCCGGGTCGGCGAGCACGGTGTCATAGGTCCACCTCTGCAGCGCCGCCGAGGTGGTCGGTAGGGTCAACTGCTCGAGTGCCGCGGCGACCATCTCGCCACCCAGGAACGCTCGAACATAGCCCTCAACCTCTGCCTGGCCCTGGACGGCATCGCTGCCGTATCGCTGATACACCGGCCAGGGGTCCAGCGTCCGAACTGCCAGGTCCAGTTCAGCGATCTCATCAGTGTCCGGTTCGTGGTCGAGGTCGCCCGGCAACGTGAAAACCGGCCATCGGCCGGTAACCGGCATGGCGGCATGAGCCGCCCGCCAAGCCTCAAGGAGTCGAGCAGGATCGACATCCTCCACCAGGAAGGTACGGCCGAGTCCCTCCCGGACGGGATGCCCACGCAGGGCGGTCGCTCGCAGGGCAGATGCGATGTCAGTCGCGTTGTCCATCCGTGCAGCCATACAAGCACGGTAATTCCAGCCACCGACACGCCCCGCCTGACCCTACGGGGCGCTCAACCTCCGCAAGGGCATCACGCCGCTGGCAGGCACCGTGTCGCAATTACGTAATCCTCGGCCAGGTCCGACTGCACGTCGACCGTCGCACCCTACCGGCAACCGCCATGCACGAACGGCTGCACAGCCCAGTACTGAGCGGCGGCCGACGGCACCGGGCCAACGGCGAGAACCCACTCGTCGCCGAGCGTGCCGATAACGAGGTCGCCGTCCTCGAACCGCAACACGAGACCAGCGCAGACCTCGTCAACGTCTTGGCCGACGATCACAGCGCCGTCAGTGAGCCGGGCGCCGACGAACCCGGACAGCACGTCCGGACGCCGCGCCGGTCCGACCCTCGTCTCTCCGTACTCGTCCATGTCGTAGGAACAGTACGGATCCTCCTTCGCGAGCAGGAGTTGATCGCCACCACCGTGCAGACCCACCGGCATCGCGCTTCCGAAGAACAGCCACGCGTGCAGCAGGCTCTCGACATCCGCTTCACGCCGTCCCTCAGACCAGTACCGGGCCTCCGTCACAGCCTCGAGCCGTCGGCCCACCATGCTCCCCAGCCACGACGCGACCATCCCAGGATCGCTGAAACCCAGGTACGGCACCGGGTACTCGACGCGCAACGCCTGCCACACAGCGCGGGCAGTGGCCTCGTAGACGTCGCCCACACTGGTGTCGACCTCGGTGACGACAAGATTGGTGACGGTTACCCTCGCCGCTGCGGGGAGTCCACGCAGAGCCCACCGAGCGCCCAGCTCAGCTTCCCGCCGGTGTTCGTCGACCGCGGCGGCGGTCACCTCTACGTCGAACCAGCTCGATGCTGCGACCTCGACGGTGACCTGGGCGAATCGCGAGGAGCGATTCGTCTGCTGCAGGAGGCGGAAGGTCGTCACGGCTCTGATGGTTCCAGGCAAGTTCCAGCCTCGGGAGGTCAGAGCCACGCAAACCGCCACCCCCGGCAGACGGTGAAGCCCAAGCGGGTCAGTCGCACGAGACGTCATCCCCGAACGCAGCGACCGAGTCGCTCGCCGGGCCGCCAAGGGCAGCGCCGGCGGCCGACCACCGGCCTTCGACAAGCAGGTCTATAAGAAGCGCAACGTCGTGGAACGCTGCTTCAACCGGCTCAAGCAGTGGCGTGATCTGGCTATCCGTTACGCCAAACGCGCATCCCTCTGCCGGGCCAGCCTAGTCCTCATCGCCGCCACCATCTGGCTCCGATGACTCGCGTCAAGGCTGCACGATGGCGGCGAGCCGCGCTGTCATGGGCCACACGTCCACGACCCACCCGTCGGGCGTCACCTCAACATGCGCGCGCAGCGGCTCGATGACCGCTGATGGCAGCTCCCACGAGCGTTCGAGGACATCGTCCACGCCGAACTTCTCAACCATGTTGACCACAACCACGGCGAGACTCTAGCCAAGACACCCTGCCGCACCGATCCATGATCGGAAGGACAGGCTGGCCCTAGCCGGGGTCGGCGCAGATGTGGGAGGTCAAAGCGGTGCGGGCCCACTCTTCCCACGTGTCCGGTGACCAGTCGCGGTCGCGGACGAAGATCAGGTAGAGCTGCGGGCTGAGAAGGCCGAACAACAGGTCCGCCGCCATCTCGATGGAGAGGCCGGGACGGATGTCGGGCTTGCCGGCCAGGGCTTCGGCCGCTGCGTACTGCACGGTGTAGCGCGGGTCGGGGCCGTCCGGCCACTGTGCGGCGATCTCGGGGTCGGTGGCTGCGGCTGTCGCGATCAGCGGCATGATCGGGGCGACCCGGCCCAGGATCTCGCGGGTGCCGTGGACGTGCGCGCGCAATTGCCCGGCCGCGGTGGGCTCGGCGCACGCGGCGCGGAACCACTCACGATCCATGGTGGCCACCGGCTCGGTGTCCCCGGCGATGGACGTGTCGACGACGTCCTTGAACAGCGTGCGCTTGTTGCCGAAGACGAAGTAGACCGTCTGGACGGCGACGCCCGCACGGTCCGCGACCTCCTGCAGGCTCGTCGCCCCGTAACCCTGCGCGACGAACAGCTCGCGAGCCGCCTCGACGACCTTTTCGCGGGTACGGCGTGAACGCTCGGCTCGCTTGTCCGGCCGCTTGACCCTGTCCATATGGCGAGCTTATCTTTAGAGCACGTCACTAGAGTTCGACTCTAAATTCTTGGAGGAGACATGGACCGGCCCCCCGCCACTCGGACGCCACCACCGGACCTGACCCCCACGCAGCGAGACCCGGAGGAGGAGTCCGTCCACCGCGCACTGGAGGGCTACTACCGCACCGGCACGCCACCGTGGGACACCGGCGTAACGCCGCCCGAGCTGGTCGACCTGGTCGAGGGGCACGACGCACTGCCGCCCGGCCGCGCCCTCGAACTCGGCTGCGGCACGGGGACCAACGCCACCTACCTCGCACGGCACGGCTGGGAGGTGGCGGCCGTCGACCTGATCGACCACGCCGTCGACCAGGCCAGGGAGAAGGCCGCGGCGGCGGGAGTGACGGTACGACTGCTGCACGGAGACGCCACCCGCCTCGACGAACTGGACGTGCCGGGCCCCTTCGACCTGTTCTTCGACCTGAGCTGCTACTGCGGGATCCCGCTACACCGCCGCGACGCCTACGCCGCCGGGCTCACCCACCGCGCCGCCCCCGGAGCACGGCTGCTGATGTTCGGGTACGGCCCCGAGCCGCTCGGCAATCCGATCCACGACGTCACGTCGTGGGCGGCGGGCGTCACCGCCGACGAGCTCCGCGCCAGGTTCCCCGGCTGGGAACTGATCGACGTCACACCGGGCACCAACTCGGTGCCGACCTTCTGGTTCACGCTGCGCCGCGACGCCTAGTGCCCTGACCACCAACGTTCACGATGTTGCTCGGCCCACGGCACTGAGCGTTGCCGGTATGGTGAACCACCATGATCGACCAGCGGCCGACCCCACAGCCCCTCCCTGCCGAGCGTGTGTTGGAGCTTGCCGCGCCGATGCTTGCCGAGGTCGGTGGCGAGTGGCTGCTGACCGAAGGGCCGATGCTGCGGTCGGGATCGTTGGGTGTCCGGGTTCTTCCGTCGGACAGCGACGACTACCGCCACCTGGACCTGGAGATCCTGCTGAATGTCGACCGGCCGGACGTGCCAACGGTCGTCGACTGCACGCTTGGTCTTGCGGCTGATCCGGTCGAGGCGGCCCGTCAGGCGATCCAGGCGTGGATGGAGACCTGCCTGGTGACGGTCCTGGAGATGATCGAGCAGCAAGGGCGACTGGCGAACCACTTCAGGTCCGGCGACCAGGGCGGGTTCGCCGGCTGGCATGCGATAGTCGGCAGTGTGACCGGGTGGTCCGTTGACGGATCACAGGCTAAGCAGGAGTGGTTCGCCGAGGCGATGCCGTGGTCGACCCTGGCGCCGGTGATCGCGGCCGGGCTCGACCGCCCGTATCTCAATGGCGTTCGCATGCTGGTCGGCCAGGGTGGTGACTCCACCGAGTGCGAGGTCCGGATCAACGGCCAGCGGCACGAACCGTCCGCCGCGGCGCTCGCCGCCCTGGACTGGCCGCGTACCGACCGTTTCGGCCTGGCACGCACCTTCGTCCTCCTGGTCGGCCCCGACTAGCGCCGTGACCGCACCGTTGGTCGGGGTTGGTCAGGCCGCCCTCGTGGTGCAGCTGATGTTCACGTGTCGGACCCGTCAGTGAGAGCACCGACAAGAGGGGCCGGGCGCCGCCGTTGCCGACGGCCCGCGGCCCCCGGATATGTGATCGGTCCCGGCCGGTCGGGTGTCACTCGTCGTCGGGCACCTCCAGGTCCCCGATGCACAGCCGGTGCTCCTGCGGGGAGGCCACCGCCTGGAAACCCACCCGGTGGGTGCCCGAGATCAGCAGGCCTTCGCCGCGGCCGGCGCAGAGCAGTACCCGGGCTTCACCGGCGGTCAGGCCGAACACGTCGGCGATGACGTCGATGGCCTGCGGTGCCTGCCGCAGCAGCACCTGGGTGGCGGCGTTCGCGATGACCACCTGCCCGAGCTCGGAGCCGAGCAGGTCCCCGACGTCCTGGGTGATGACCGCCAGCCCGGCCCGACGTTTGCGGGCGGACTTCGCGAGCCGCGACAGGAACCGGGCGCCCTCACCGTCGCGCAGCAGGGTCCAGGCTTCGTCGACGACGACGAGCCGCCGGGGTGTCTGCGCGCAGCGGACGGCCGGGGTGTCGACCTCCCGCCAGATCGCATCCAGCGCCAGGAGCATGCCGGGGGCGCGCAGTTCGTCGGCGAGGTGCCGGGTGGACCAGCACACCAGCTGCCCGCTCGGGACGGTGGTGGTGGGGCCGTCGAAGAGGTCCCGGAACGATCCGGTGGTCCACGGCGTCAGCCGGGCGGCGAGGGTGTCGGCGGCGTCAGTGCTGGGCACGGGCCCGATTCACTAGAACGGGACGCATGCGTTATTTTCCCCACAGATCGAGTCTATTGACGCAGTGCCATGTATTGATGACTGTAGTCGCATGAAACCACGGCTGTTCCTCATCGCCGCACTCGCCGCTGTCGTCGCCACCCTCACGGTGCCCTCGGCCGCCCACGCCAACCCCGACGACAGCAACCGCGCGAGCGTTGCCGGAATCTCCGCGCAGGCCATCCAGGCCGGCCCCGACGACAACAACAACGCAAGCGTTTCCGGGATCTCCTCGCAGACCGCTGGCTCCTGCCCCTACACCGCCCTGTGCCTCTACACCGAGGGCGATTTCCGCGGCCGCATGTTCGTGATCTACGCCTGCGGCAACTACGCGCTGTTCAACTGGAACGGCTGGGGGTCCGTCTACAACAACCAGACTCCGAGCTACTGGGCCTATCTGCTGGACCAGAACGGCAATGAAGCCCACGGCTTCGTCGACGGAGCCGGCGCAAGCTGGGTGGAATTCGACCCGTACTGGTACGCCAAGCCCTGCTAGTGCTCTGATGCTGAACGTTCACGGTGTGGGTCAGGCTGCCGTTCGTACGGCGGGCTGACCCCATCATCGTTGGCGTTCGGAGCGGATGCGAGCGCGCTCGCGGCGTTGTGCGGCGAGGACGTCTGGGTGTCGGGCGTTGGCGTCGCGCCACCGCAGGTAGGCGTGGATCGCCCTGGTCGAGGACGGATGGTTGGGCCGGTTCGACCGTTGCCGTCCCGTCAGTGGTCAAGCCTGAGCTCAGGCATCCGTAAGGGCACGGCCCGCGGGCACCACAGAGGCGACGGTTCTAATCCTGGCTTCAGGTTGATCGGGGAGGATGAGCGGCAAAGCATCGACTGGAAGGGGGCGGGCCGGCGTGCGGATCATGATCGCCGATGACGAGGCGGCCATCCGTGAGTCGCTGGAGCGGGTTCTCCAGGTCGAGGGTTACGGCACTAGCACCGCCGCCAACGGTCTCGCCGTGCTCGACGGGATCGGTGGCGCGGCGCCGGATCTGCTGATCCTCGACGTGATGATGCCCCGCCTCGGCGGGTTGGAGACCTGCCGGCGGTTGCGGGCCGCGGGTCGGGATCTGCCGGTGCTGATGCTGACCGCCCGTGACCAGGTCTCCGACCGGGTCGCGGGGCTCGACGCGGGCGCTGACGACTACCTGCCCAAGCCGTTCGCCACCGAGGAGTTGCTGGCCCGGGTGCGCGCCCTGCTGCGCCGGCGCACGCCGGCCGACGGGGAGTCGCAGATCCTGTCGTTCGCCGACGTCCGGGTCGATCCCGACAGGTTCGAGGCGTGGCGTGGCGGGCGGCCGCTGCGCTTGACCCGGACCGAGTTCTCCCTGCTGGAGGTTCTCGTGCGCAACGCGACCCGGGTGTTGACCCGCGACGCGCTGTTCGAGGCGATCTGGGGCTTCGACATGAGCGCCACCGCCAACAACCTCCAGGTGTACGTGAGCTACCTGCGCCGCAAGATGGAGGCCGAGGGTGAGCCGCGATTGATCTACACGCTGCGCGGCCTGGGATACACGTTGCGGGAGACTCCTCCGTGAGCAGGCCCGCCGGCCGGGAACCGCGTCGGCTGACCCGATGGTGGCGCCGGCGGTCCCTGCGGACCAGGCTGACGGTGATCGCGGCGACGGCCATCGCGGTCAGCGTGTTCGTGGCCTTCCAGGTGGCCAGCGAGCTAATGGACTGGGAGCTGCGGGACACCGCCGAGGATCAGCTGCGCGCCGACTCCCGCGTCCTGGCGGCGGACGCGGAGCACGCCGGTGTGGCGCAGGTCCAGCTACCGCCGTATCCCGGGTCCGGTCGGCTGGTACGGGTCATCCTGCCCGACGGCTCGACCCGGACGCCGGTCGGCCAACCCGCGCTGCCTCCGGTCAGCGGGCACGCGTGGCGCGTGGCACAGGGCGCGTCGGCCGCCCTGATGGAGTCGAACGACAGCGACGACGACGGCTACCGCATTTACACGCTGCGGGCGGGCGACGGCGCGGTCCAGGTGGCCCGCGTCGCCGACGACAGCCCGATCAACCGATTCGGGTTCGGGATGTTGCTGATCGGGCTGCTCTGCGTGGTTGGCGGCGCCCTTGTCGGGCGGACCGTGGCGCGGGCCGGGCTGGCACCGATCGACCGGCTGACTGCCGCAGCGGTACGTGTCGCGCACACCCGGGTTCTCGACGCCGACATCCCGGACGAGGGCGGTGGGGAGATCCGGAGGCTGATCCAGTCGATCAACGAGATGCTCGCCGCGCTCCGGGACTCCCGGCAGGCCCAACGGCTGCTCGCCGAGGACGCCGCCCACGAGCTCAAGACCCCGCTCACCAGCCTGCGCCTCAACGTCGAGCTGCTGATCCGGCTCGATCGGCGCGGCACCCTGGACAGCGCACTGTCGGCGGAGAGCCGGACCCGGCTGCTCAACGATCTCGGCGCCCAGGTGGCCGAGTTGAGCACCCTTGCCGCCGAGCTGACCGAGGTGGCGCGCGGCGACGTCAGCGACGAGAGCACCGAGCTGCTCAACCTCGCCGACGTGGTGGTGGCCGCCGCAACCCGGGCGCGTTCCCGCGTGCCTGACATCGAGGTCGCGCTCGACGTGACCTCCGTGTGGATGAGCGGGCGTCCCGCTGCGCTCCAGCGGGCGGTGCTCAACCTCATCGACAACGCCGGCAAGTGGTCCCCCGCTGACCAGCCGGTCCAGGTCCGGCTTCGTGCCGAGGGCGCGTCGGCGGTGCTCGAGGTCGACGACGCCGGGCCGGGCATCGACGCAGTCGACGTGCCGCGGGTGTTCGACCGGTTCTACCGTGCCGACAGCGCCCGGGCGCTGCCGGGATCAGGTCTGGGGCTGTCGATCGTGCAGCGGGTCGTCGACGCCCACGCCGGCCGCGTCACCGTCGCCCGGTCCGCACGCGGTGGCGCGCTGCTGCGGATCATCCTTCCGGCCGCCGCCCCGCCCGCTCGGATCACGCGGCTCACCGAGGGGTTGGGCACGGTGGCGCGCTGACCCGCTGCGGCACGGCGCCGGGACCGCCACGGCGCGCGGTGCCAGGACCCGCCGCAGCGGGCGGCGCAGGACAAGGGCGGCGGACGCGGTGACGACCGCCGGGCCATGACAAAGATCCGGGACGGGCAAGAGCCCGTCCCGGATCTCGACTGTGCCGCCGCGCTCACCGTTGCGGCGCGGGCCCCTCCACGAGCGGCCGTTGATCGTCCGGCAGCTCCACCGGTCGGGACAACCGGCTCGGCCACCACATCCGCCGGCCGATCAGCAGGGTGAGGGCGGGCACCAGGACCGACCGCACCAGCAGGGCGTCGAGCAGCACGCCGAAGGCGACCAGGAACCCGACCTCGATCAGCATCACCAGCGGAAGTGTGGCGAGGACCGCGAACGTGGCCGCCAGGACCAGGCCTGCCGAGGTGATGACGCCACCGGTGGCCGACAGGGCCTTCAGCATGCCCTCTCGGGTGCCGAGGCGCACGGTCTCCTCCCGGGCCCGGCTGGCCAGGAAGATGTTGTAGTCGACGCCGAGCGCCACCAGGAACAGGAATGCCAGCAGCGGCACCGAATAGTCGATACCTTTGAACCCGAGGATCGTGTCGAAGACGAACACGCTGCCGCCGAAGGCCGCCGCGAACGAGACGATCACAGTCGCCATCAGGACCAGCGGGGCCACGATCGCGCGGAGCAGCAGCCCGAGGACGATCAGGACGACGGCGAGCACCAGCGGGATCACCCGCTTCTCGTCGCGGGTGGTGGTGACCTCGGTGTCGAGGTTCTCCGCGCTCGGCCCGCCGACGATCGCCTCCGCCCCGTTCACCGCGTGCACAGCGGTGCGCACCCGCTTGATCGTGTCGTACTCCGCGGCGGTGTCCGGCGCGTCGGTCGGGAACACGGAGATGTCGGCCCAGCCTCCGACGGTCTGGCCCGGGACGGCCTCTGCCACGCCGGGAGTGCGCTTGACGACGTCGACCACCCGCTCCTGGTACGCCGGCCGCGTATAGATCGTCATCGGCTGGCCGCCGAGCTCCGGGAAGTGCTGGCGGAGGACGGTGAAGCCGGTGACGGACTCCGGCGCGGACAGGAACTGGTCCTGCTCCCGCAGGGCGCCGGTGTTGCCCATCAGCCCGATGGCGAGCACGCCGAGGACTCCGAGCGAGCCGAGCGTGGCGACCCACCGTCGGCGGCTGATGCCGGTGCCGAGCCGTCCCCACAACCCCGGCTTGTCCTGCACGGCCCTGCTGAACCGCGGGATGGCCGGCCAGAAGATTCGCCTGCCGAGCACCACGAGCATCGCCGGGAACAGCGTCAGCATGGCCACCAGCGCGCACAGGATGCCGGCCGCGCCGATCGGGCCCAACCCGCTGGTGCTGTTCAGGTCGGCGACGAGCAGGCAGAGCAGGCCGGCGACCACGGTGGCCGCGGACGCGACGATGGCCGGCGCCGCGCCGCGTAGCGCGTGGACCATCGCGACCCGGACGTTCTCGTGGTGGTGCAGTGTCTCCCGGTACCGGGCGATGAGCAACAGCGCGTAGTCCGTGCCGACGCCGAACACCAGGATCGTCAGCAGCGCCGAGTTCTGGTCATTGACCACGATGCCGAAGCCCTTGACGAGCAGGTAGACGGTCGCCATCGCGGTCAGTGCGGCCGCGCCCACAGCCATGAGCGGGATGAACCACAACACCGGGCTGCGGTAGGTGAGGATAAGCAGGACCGTGACGACGGCGACCGTGGTGAGGAAGACCTGCAGGTCGATGCCGTCGAAGACAGCGTCCATGTCGCCGTCGATCGCGGCCGGGCCGGTCACGTCGAGTTCCAGGCCTGTGGGGCGGTCCTTCACGGCGTCACGCAACGGGCCGACGATGGCCTCCGGTGCGCCGTAGGTCGTGCTCACGTCGAGGGTGAACATCATCGCCTTGCCGTCGGTGGAGAGTCTTGTCGCCGGGCCCTCGTCGTCCTCGCCGGCCGCCGCCTTCGGCGGGTACCGCTCGGCAAGGGTGTTGTAGTGGCGCTCGACCGTCGCGCGGTCGGCGTCGGTCATGCCGCCGGCGCGGTGGTACACGAAGACGAACGTGTTGTCCTCACCGCCGGGGAGGCTGTCCTCCAGCACCGCCACCTTGGTGGACTCGGCGCTGGCCGGCAGGGTGTCCACAGCTCTGTCGGTGGTTACCGAGCTCAACTTCCCGCTCAACGGCACCATGACCGCCGCCAGCGCCAGCCACAAGCCGATCACCAGCCACGGCACCCACCGGCCTGCCAAGCGACCGGGCGGCGCTTCCCTGGGCGGCGCTGCGTTGACTGACATCAATAGCCTCCTGACGGGTTGCATCGCTTGTCTGAGGCCAACTTCGTACCGAGCGAATCTGAGACGACCGTTAATGCGCCGATCAGGCCGGGTGGCCGAACCGGGTGCCGAGCGCACGCACCAGCGCGGAGGTGTCCAGGTCCAGATCCAGATCCTGCGCGGTGGGCAAGGCCCAGGCGACGCAGCCGTCGGGCCGGATCAGCTACGCGTCGACGTCCACACGGTCCGCGCGGGCGGTAACGGTGTTGACTCGTCCGTCCACGCGGCTGCGCCGTCGCGGACCTCCGCGCGGTCGGCGAGGCCCAGCAGAAGCACCACAGAACCGCGGAGCACTCCGCGGGAAACAGGACGCTGCACTCACTCTGATCCGCAGAACGAGAAGCCGCGGGTGGGGGCAGGTTCCGCTATCCGTCGGCCAAGGGACTGCTGACCACGGAACAGCTGTGGGAGCTTCCGCTGACCGCCAGGTCCGGCTTCAGCCTCGATGATGTGGCCAAGGCGGTCAACGCCGAGCTCAAGGCCGTCGACACTGAGTCGTTCGTGGCCACCGAGGCCAATCCGGCCAAGGCAACCTTGGAGACCAAGCTGGAGGTCGTCAAGCACGTCATCGCCGTCCGCCTCATGGAGGACCAGGCGGCGAAGGCGGCGGCGGCCAAGAAGCTGGAGAAGGAGAAGCTGCTGGCGGTCCTGGGCCGCAAGCAGGACGCGGTCTTGGAAAACCTGACCGAGGCAGACCTACTGGCCCGAATCAACAACCTGTAGCCCGCCGACAATCAGCGTTTGCCAGCGGGCCCGCACATCGCCGAGGAGTACGGTCGCAATGCGAGACCTGTGCGGCCAGGCCGGCACCCACGGCCACTTCTCGGCGAACACATCGGTACAACAGCGACCGCCCCGCTATATGGGCGAAGGCTGCGGCGATCGCCTCAGGTCTGGACGGTGAAAGGCCGTGGCACGGCGGTTTTTGCTCGGGTGGTCATGCCGATGGCGGCGAGCGCGCAGCAGGTGGCGGCGGCGGCGAGCAGCGGCGTGTATCCGCCAGTGGTGTGCAGGAGGGCGGCGGCTGCCAGGGGCGCGGTGGCTTTGGCGATGGTGACGGGTGCGGCGAGGCGTCCGGCGACGCTGGCGTAGGCGGTGGTGCCGTAGCGGTCGGCGAGCAGGGCTGGGGTGGCGAGGCTGGTGATGCCGAAGCCGAGCCCGAAGCCGACGACGGTGACGACAGCGCCGGTGCGGGTGTCGGCGAGCAGGGGCATGGTGAGGATGGCGGCGGCTTGGGTGGCGAAGACGGCGGCCACGATCGTGGTGACGCGTAGGTGTCGGCGGGCGGCGGTGAGGACGAGCCGGCCGGTGACCGACAGGACGCCGAGCAGGCCGGTGACGGTGGCGGCGAAGGTGGCGGGGTGGCCGCGGCTGATCAGGTAGCCGACGAGGTGGACGGTCATGGTGCTGGTGGCCGCGCCCTGCGCGATGAACGTTGCGGTCAGGATCCAGAATCGGGCGTCGCGCATCGCGGTCTTGACGATCGTGCGCCGCTGGGCGTGGGCCGGCGGACTGGGGTCAGCAGGTGTCGGCGCCGCTGATGGTGTGCGGGGTCGGCGGATGGTGAGTGCGTGCAGGGGCACGGTGAGCAGCCCATGGATGACGGCGAGGACGAGCAGCGCGCCGCGCCAGCCGAGGTGCGCGGCCAGCAGACCGGTCAGGGGCATGAAGATGGTGCTGGCGAAGCCGGCCACGATGGTGACGGCCAGCAGGGCTGTGGCGCGCCGGTCGGGGGTGAACCAGGCGATGATGACGGCAAAGGCTGGCTCGTAGAGCACCATCGCGCCGGTGATTCCGATGCCGATCATGACGGCGTAGAGCTGACCGATGGTCTGCACCTGGGACCAGGCCACGAGCAGGGCGGTTGCGGCGATCGACCCGATGGTCATCAGCGCGCGTCCGCCGTGGTGGTCGAGCCACCTGCCGACCGGGATGGCCATGAGGGCACCCGCGAGGACGGAGACGGTGAGCGCGCCGGTGACGGCGGTGGTGGAGGCGTCGAGGGTCGCGGCCATGGGGCGCAGCAGCACCGGGTAGGCGTAGTAGAGGGTGCCGTAGCCGACGGTGGAGGTGATGGCCAGGGCGGCGACGATTCGCCAACCGTGGGCGTGGTGCCCGCCGACTGTGGGGTCGGCAGGCACCGTCGCGGTGGTGGGCATCAGCTGCAGCAGCCGCCGGCCTGAGCGCCGCCGGGGGCGGCGTCGAGGGTGACCAGGTTCAACGGTGTGGACAGCAGCCCGCCGGAGATGCCGGTGGCGAGTCCGCGCGCTGCGGGTTCGGCGGCGGGTGCCGGGCCGCAGCAACTGTCGCCGGTGGCGGTGTCGGCGGGGTTGCTGTTGCAGACGCCGGTTTCGGGCAGGTCGAGTTGGACGTCGCGGGCGGCGGCCCAGTCGCCGGCGAGGGCGGCGACGACGGAGCGGACCTGCTCGTAGCCGGTGGCCATGAGGAACGTCGGGGCCCGGCCGTAGGCCTTCATACCGACGGCATAGTAGCCGACCTCAGGGTGGGTGAGTTCGTTCACGCCGTGCGGCGGCACGGTGCCGCAGGAGTGCTCGTTCGGGTCGATCAGCGGCGCGAGGGCGCGGGTGGCGCCCATGATCGGGTCGAGGTCCAGGCGCAGCTCGGCGGCGATCGAGTGGTCGGGGCGGAAGCCGGTGGCGGCGACGATCCGGTCCACGGTGACCGATTCCTCGCTGCCGTCGGCGTGGCGCACCACCACACTGACCCGGCCGTCGGTCGGGGTGAGGGCGTGCACCGAGAAGCCGGTGAGCAGCCGGATCCGGCCGGCGTCGACGTGCGCGCGCAGCCGTGAGCCCAGGGCGCCGCGGGCGGGCAGCGCGTCGGCGTCTCCGCCGCCGTAGGTGCGCGACGGTGAGGCGGTCCGGATCGCCCAGGTCACCTCGGTGCCCGGCGCGGACTCGGCCAGTTCGGCCAGGGACAGCAGCGTGTTCGCGGCGGAGTGCCCGGCCCCGACGACGAGGGTGTGCCGGCCGGCGAAGCGGTCCCGGGCCGCGCCGAGAACATCGGGCAACGCGTGCTCCAGGAACGCCGCGACAGTGCTCTCACCGCGGGCCGGCAAGCCGGACGCACCCAGGACGTTCGGGGTACCCCAGGTGCCGGACGCGTCGATCACCGCACGGGCGAGCAGTTCATCGCCGTCGGCGAGACGGATCAGGAACGGGGTGGACTCACGGCCAGCGGTACGCAGCCGGTCCAGGCCCAGGCGGCTGATCGCCTCGACCCGGGCGCCGTAGCGCAGGTGCGGCTTGAGCTGCGGCAGCTGCGCGAGGGGCCGGAGGTAGTCGCCGACCAGCTCCGCACCGGTCGGCAACGCCTCCAGGTCAGGGGCGACCCAACCCGCCTCGTCGAGAATCCGGCGGGCGGCCGGGTCGATGTTGTAGCGCCATGGGGAGAACACCCGCACGTGGCCCCACTGGCGGACCACGGCGCCGGGGGTGTCGCCGGCTTCGAGGACGGTGAAAGCGATGCCCCGCTCGTGCAGGTGCGCGGCGGCGGCCAGGCCGACCGGGCCGGCGCCGATGACCACGACGGGTAGGCCGTTCATAGTGCTCATCGAGCAAACTCCTCTGTGTTGATAACTGTCGAATCAAATACGTAAACGGAACCCACTGGTGCGGGGGCTGGGGCTGGTCAGGTGACGACGGGACTGCGCCGCTCGAGCAGCACGACGTCGCGCCAGCGGCCGTGATGGCGACCGACCCGCTCGCGCACGCCGATGACCCGGAAGCCGGCCCGCTCGTGCAGGGTGAGGCTGGCGGCGTTGTCGGGGAACACTCCGGACTGGATGGTCCAGATACCAGCGGCTTCGGTGGAGGCGATCAGCGTGTCCAGCAGCAGCCGGGCGACGCCGCGGCCCTGCGCGGCGGGGTCGACGTAGACGGAGTGCTCCACCACACCGGCGTAGACCGCACGGGCCGAGGTGGGTGCGACTGCGATCCAACCAAGCACCGTGTCATCCGGGTTGACGGCAACGAAGCGGTGCTCGGGCAGTTTCGCCGCGTCGAACACCGACCAGGTCGGTGCGGTCGTCTCGAAGCTGGCGTTGCCGGCGTCGAGTCCCGACTGGTAGATGGCCAGTACCCGCTCGGCGTCGTCGTCCCGCAGGGGGCGCACGGTGATGTCGGGCATCAGCAGGCTCCGTTCGGACTGGGAGCGGGCCGACCCATGACCACGTCCGCGGCGGAGGGGAAGCAGTCGACGCAGGCGTCGTTGATCCGGTAGTGCCGGGCACTGCCGACCGGCTCGACGAGGACGAATCGCACCTCGGTGAGGATCTTCAGGTGCTGCGAGACGGTGGACTGCGCCAGGCCGATCGCGGTGACGATCTCCCCCACGCTCATCGCCTGAGCCTGGCGGGCAAGGTACTCGACGATCTGCACCCGGGTTGGGTCGGCCAGCGCCCGGAACCACGACGCGTATGTCTGCGCTGTCGTCCGATCGAGTAGCTCGGTCACCCCCACCACCCCTTCATCGTTCATCGCCGATAGACGATGAAGCCTACCAACCGCAGGCGGCGATTATCGGCCGAAGGTCGCGTGGGCGGTCCGTGCCGCGTCGAAGCGGCGCTGGGCACGCTGCTCAGCGGTGCTGACCTCGGCACAGGAGTCGCAGAATCGGACACCGATGGTGGATGCCCTCTGTCGGCGGGTGAGCCTGAACATGATCTCCTCCATTCCCCTACTGTCTTGACGTCTGTCAAAACAGACAGTTGCACATTGATTAGAGGGATGTCAACCTAGAGAAATGTCGAAGCAAGCTGCGTCTCTCACCCTCGCCGACGTGACCGCCGAGGCGTTCTGCTGCCAGCCTCTGGCGCAGCACCGTGTGCCGGCCGAGACCGCCGCGGTGCTCGCGCCGGCGTTCAAGGCCCTCGGTGACCCGGTCCGCCTGCAGCTGATGTCGATGATCGCCTCCGCTGACAACGGCGAGGCGTGTGTGTGTGACCTCACCCCCGCCTTCAACCTCAGCGGCCCGACCATCTCGCATCACCTCAAGAGCCTGCGTGAGGCCGGCCTCGTGGACTCCGAGCGGCGCGGCACGTGGGTGTACTACCGAGCCCGACCGGCGGTGCTGCGCCAACTCGCGGCGCTGCTCACCGTCGAACCGGTGACCGCTTCGTAGACTGCCGGCGGCGCCGCGATCCGCCGGACTCGTCGCCAGCCAGGGCGGCGACGACGTGGGACGCGTCGCGCCCGACGCCGCGCAGGGTATTCGACGAGAACGACCGCTGGAACTCCAACCCGAGGTAGACCAGTCCCAGGTGGGTCGTGGAGACACCCCCCACATGGCGGGGCATCCCGTCATCCAGGGCTCCAAGCGGGGCGAGGTAGTCGAGGTTCGGGCGGTAGCCGGTCGCGAAGAGCACCGCGTCGACCGGCTCGTGCGTACCGTCGGCCCAGATGACGCCGTCGGCGGTGAAGGCGGTGAACATCTCCCGGCGGGTCAGCAGGCCGGCTGTGGTCGCGTCGCGGTAAACGCCGGTGTCGAGCACGGCCGCGTGGCGAATCAGGCGGGCGAGTATCGCCCTGGGCAGCAGGTCCGCGCCCGTGACGCGGAGCCAGTGGTGCAGGTCCCGGCCGCGGATGCGCTGCGGCAGGAACTGGATCGGCGCCCGGGTGGCCAGGGTGACCCTCGCGTGTGGCGCGAGTTCGTAGGCGACCTGGACGGCGGAGTTCCCCGCGCCCACGACGAGGACCCGCTTGCCGGCATACGGCACGGGCCGCCGATAGTGCGCGACGTGCCGCACCTCGCCAGCGTAGGCGTCCTGGCCGGGCAGCACCGGCAGGTACGGATTGCCGAAGGAGCCGCTCGCGGCGACGATGCCCGCCGCGGCGATCTCGTCGCCGTTGTCGGTGTGGACGAGGTAGCCACCGCTCGGGCGCGGGTGCACAGCGGTGACCCGGGCGCCGGTGCGGATCTCGGCGTCGATGCTCCCGGCGTAGCGGCGCAGATAGGCGACGACTTCATCGCGGGCCGGGTAGCGGTCGGGGTCTCCCCCGTCGAACGCCACGCCGGGCAGGGAGCTGTATCGGGCCGGGGAGAACAGGGTGAGGCTGTCGTAGTAGTCGGGCCAGGACCCCACCGGTGCGGCGCCTGCTTCCAGGACGACGGGGCGCAGGCCAGCGGAGAGGGCGGCGCGGGCGGCGGCGAGACCGGACTGGCCGCCACCGACGATGACGACCGGCTCTGAGGAGGTGATCACTCAATGATCATATCGTCGTTTTGTTGAATGACAATATGATGGTGATGCGGGAAGGTGTGACCATGGATCAGCCAGAGCCGGCAGCGGTCGCGCCCGGCGTCGGACCGACCGGACTGGCGCCGGACACGCAGGAGTTCCTCAAGGCGTTGGGCAGCCCGACGCGACAGCGGATCATGATGCTGTTCTCCCGAGGCGCTGAGCTGTCCGTCGGGGAAGTCGCTGAGCAGGCCGGCATCAGCCAGGCGACGGCGTCGCAGCAGCTGACCCTGTTGCGCCGGGGTCGGATCGTGACCTCGCGGCGCGCGGGGAAGACGGTGTACTACCGCGCCGACCGCGACGGCGCTGTCGCGGCGCTGGCCGAGCTGCAGTCGTACCTCATGACCTGCTGCTGACCGCAGCCTCACGGCCGAGCCGAGACGCCAACCCCTCTCGTCCGCGCCCATCACCCCGGCGGGAATCACCTGGAAGAACAGCCACTTCAGGCCCAGGAGAAGCAGCCTCTCGGCCCAACCTCAGCTCGCCGCGTGCACCCATAGCGCTCCACACCGACCGCTGACTCGTCGTCGCTTGACAACATCGCGATTGCTCAGTGATAGTTGAGTCAATGGCTATTGAGTTTGCTTCCCTGCAGGCGCGCGCCCGGGTCCACGCCGCGCTCGGCGATCCTGCGCGCCTGGCGGTCGTCGACGCGCTCACCCTGGGCGACGCCTCTCCCGGCGAGATCGCCCACGACCTTCAGATGCCGACGAATCTGGTCGCCCACCACGTCAAGGTCCTCAGCGAAGCCGGTTTGCTCGTCCGAGGCCGGTCCGAGGGAGACCGCCGTCGCACCTACCTGCGCCTGCGACCCGAGGCCCTGGCCACGCTGACGCCAGCGCCACTGACCGGCGTGGGTCGGGTGGTCTTCGTCTGCACCCACAACTCGGCCCGCTCGCAGCTCGCCGCCGCCCTTTGGTCCGACCGCACCCACACCTCGGCGGCGTCCGCCGGAACGAAGCCCGCAGAGCGGATTCATCCGCGCGCGGTCGCCGTGGCTCACCGCCATGGGCTGCAGTTGGACGTGGCCGGCACGGCGCACGTCACGGACATTGTGCGCGATGACGACCTGCTCATCGCCGTCTGCGACAACGCCCACGAGGAACTCAACGGCCCGGTCCGGCCCCGGCTGCACTGGTCGGTGCCCGACCCGGTTCGCGTCGACACCGACGCCGCGTTCGAGGCCGCGTTCGCCGACCTCGCCGCCCGCATCGACCGCGTCGCCCCCGTCATCACCCCCGCCACGAGTTCGGGAGACCGCCATGACTGACACCAGCGCGTACCTGCGCGAAGACCTCTCCATCGACCAGCAGCTCGCTCTGCGCACCGCCGCCGCCCGCCTCGCCGCCGAGTTCGACGGCACCTACGGCACCGAGACTGTGGAGCGGTTTCTGCACGCCAGCTACGACCAGTTCGCCACTGTCGGGAGTGTCCCCAACTACCTGCCCCTGCTGGCCGAGCGCTTCGCCCGCCAGCGCCTGCAGGCTCTTGCCCGCGTCGAGGGGCACCACCACGACGGCCTCCCGGTGGCGCTGTTCCTGTGCACCCACAACGCCGGTCGCTCTCAGATGGCGCTCGGCTTCTTCACCCATCTCGCCCGCGCCAAAGCCGTCGCCTGGTCCGGCGGTAGCGAACCAGGAATCGAGGTCAACCCGGCGGCGGTCGCCGCGATGGCCGAGCGCGGCATCGACATCTCCGACGAGTTTCCCAAGCCCTGGACCGACGAGGTCGTCCGCGCCGCCGACGTGGTGGTCACGATGGGCTGCGGCGACGCCTGCCCCGTCTTCCCCGGCACTCGCTACGAAAACTGGGACCTCGACGACCCGGCCGGCCTCGACCTGGCCGACGTCCGACCCATCCGCGACGAAATAGAACGCCGCGTCCGCCGCCTGCTCGACGACCTCAACGTCCCCGCGAACCGGTAATCACCGCACCCCGCCCACACCCTGCTCCGGGACGTCACTGCAATGGAAGAGAACAGACTGATGACCATCGCACTCCGGCGGCGCCTGCTGGCCGAGTTCACCGGCACCGCACTGCTGGTCACCGCCGTGGTCGGCTCCGGCATCATGGCCACCACCCTCTCCCCCGACGATGTCGGGCTCCAGTTGCTGGAGAACTCGATCGCCACCGCGTTCGCCCTGGGCGCCCTGATCCTGATCTTCGGCCCGGTCTCCGGCGCGCACTTCAACCCGGTCGTCTCCGCCGCGGACTGGTTCCTCGGCCGCCGCGCCGGCACCGGCCTCACCAGCCGTGATCTCGCCGGTTACGTCCCCGCCCAGATCCTCGGGGCAATCGGCGGGTCGATCCTCGCGAACCTCATGTTCGACCTGACCGCCGTTGACTTCGCCGGCAAGGACCGCGCGGCCGGACACCTGTGGCTCGGTGAGGTCGTCGCGACCACTGGGCTGATCCTGCTGATCTTCGCCCTCGCCCGCTCCGGTCGCGCGCCGGTCGCCCCCGCCGCCGTCGGCGCCTACATCGGCGCGGCGTACTGGTTCACCTCGTCCACCTCGTTCGCAAACCCGGCCGTGACAATCGGGCGGGCGTTCACCGACACCTTCGCCGGCATCGCCCCCGCCTCCGTACCCGGCTTCGTCATCGCCCAGATCGTCGGCCTCGCCATCGGCATCTGCCTCCTGGCCGCCCTTTACCCCGACGCCGGGAAGGCCGCCGACCAGGTTGTCGTCCCGACCAGCGAGCGCGATCCAGCGCTCGACCCTCGCACGTGAACACCGTGCCGCAGAACGACGAGGCACACCGGGGCCTGGTCAATCCACCCTGGCCCGCCGGCCGCTACCAGCTACTCGACCGCAACAGCGACCCCGCCGGCACCTCGCCGGGTTTCCTGACCAGGCGCTGCTCCACCGGCCCCACGACCCATTACTGCAAGGAAGGCTCCTGATGCCCGACAAGCCCAGCGTCCTGTTCGTCTGCGTGCACAACGCCGGTCGCTCCCAGATGGCCGCCGGCTGGCTGCGCCACCTCGCCGGCGACACCGTCGAGGTCCGCTCCGCCGGCTCCGCCCCCGCAGAAACCGTCAACCCGGCTGCCGTGCAGGCCATGCACGAGGTCGGCATCGACATCACCGACCAGAGCCCGAAGCTCCTCGAGTACGCCACCGCCGAGTCGTCGGACGTCATCGTGACCATGGGCTGCGGTGACGCCTGCCCTGTCTTCCCCGGGAAGCGCTACGAGGACTGGAAGCTCGACGATCCGGCCGGCAAGGGCGTCGAGTCCGTCCGCCCCATCCGCGACGAGATCCGCAGCCGCGTGGAGAAGCTCCTCGCCGAACTCATCCCTGCTGCCTGACCCGTCGAATCGCTGCCCGCCGTCGGCGCCTTGGCCTCGAGTAGCAGCACTGGGAAGCCACAGCACCCCGCCCTCAGGAAACCGCTTCCGGCAGTACCGCCCGGACAGACGGGGTATCGGCCGGCGGGGCGCGACGCTCGTCAACCGGCTGCCCCTTGGCCTCGGCTGCCGCACCGTCGCTGCTCCAGCGCAGTACGCCCGATGACAGCAGCGGGCGGGGTTAGGAGCCGAGCCAGCGGTCCAGGTAGGCGAACAGCCCGGTCAGGTCGGTGCCACCAGCCCGGTAGCCGATGTGTCCGTCGGGACGGACCAGTAACACGCCATTAGCGCCGGGGCCGAACCCCAACCGTCGCAAGGCCTGAGTATCGGACGTGGCGGCCGCTGCGGTGGCGTCGGGTTCGGCCAACCGGTGCACGGTGAGTTGCTCCCCAGCCAGCCTCACGGTGTCGCCGGCAGGCCAGGCAGCGGATAGTCCACACAGCAGCAGGTGCCATCCGGGCGTGGAGGTGAGCCGATGCAACGTGCTGGCGTCTCCGGTGCCGGGCAGCGGGGCGTCGGGCAGCCGGTCCCCAGGGCGTGGACCGGTCCTCGATGGGCGCGGCCCTTCCACCGACAGCGGGCTGTTCCGGTAGCTGATGCCCAGCTGCGACACCGTCCGGAAGGCGGAGGCCCGCACGAACCGCGACGCGAGCACGACCGGGATGAGGGCGGGGGCGATCCGGGTCCTAGCGAACCGGACTGCCGGATTGGTGGACGTCGCGACAATGAACGCCCGGTCGCTGAAGCGCAGCACCATCCGGCCAACAGGCGCCCGTTCGATCTCGTAGGTATCCAACAGGGCCGAGGTGGCGTTGCCCCGCAGGGCCTGGACGAGTTTCCAGCCGAGGTTAACGGCGTCCTGGATGCCGGTGTTCATGCCCTGCGCGCCGGCGGGGCTGTGGATGTGCGCGGCGTCGCCAGCCAGGAACACCGACCCGGCCCGGTAGTGGGTGGCGGCGCGGTGGTGCAGCCGGAAATTGGTCATCCAGACAGGATCACGCAGTCGCACCGTCGCATCGGTGTAGGTGTCGGCGAGTGCCTGCACCTCGTGCAGGGTGACCGGGGCGTCTGGTGAGGCCACCTCGGCGGGTGGCCGCATGACCAGCAGCCGCCAGGTCCTCGGATGGCCGAGTGGGAAGAAGAACAGCATTCCCCGCTCGGACAAGAAGACATGCGCCGTCCCCGTGTCGAGGCCGTCGGCCTCCAGGTCAGCTAGGACGAACGTCTGCGGATACGCAGCGCCCTCGAAGCCGATGCCGGCGAGGTGCCGCACGGCGCTGTGTGCGCCGTCGCAACCCACCACGTACCGGGCCGCCACCCGCTCCGCCCGGCCGTCTCCGTGCCGCAGCGTCGCCACCGCACCGTCGGCGGCACGGTCCAGCCCCACCAGCTCGACACCCCGTTCGATGTCAAGCCCCACCGCCGCGAGGTGCTCACCTAGGATCCGCTCGGTCTCCGCCTGCGACAGGAACAGCAGATACGGATACGCGGTGCCGGACAGACCCAAATCGAATAGCGGCACGGTACGCGCCCGCCCCCGTGCGTGCAGACACAGCCGCACGGCGCGGTTCCCGACGGCGACCATCTCGTCAGTCACCCCGAGACTGGCGAGCACCTCCAGGGTGCGGGGCTGAATCGCCAGGGCACGGGACTCCCGCACCCGGTCGAGAGATCGATCCACCACCCGGACCCGCACACCCAAGGCGGCCAACTGCCCGGCCATGGCCAGTCCGGTTGGCCCCGCCCCGACCACCAAAACCTCGACGGCGCTCACCGGACCTCGACCCGGCGCGAGCCGACGACCCCGACCGGTGTCTCCAACAGGCCGGCTGAAGTCTCGAACGCAAACATGTCCACGATGTCGATCACCCAGATCCCTCGGCGCGACGCGCGACTGACCCGCCTCGACCCCACGCTAACCCCGTATCGCCAACTGCATAGGCCGGTCACCGGCGCGACGCGACGACTGGGGTTAGCGGTTAAGGCACTGCCGCCGTTTCTACCAGTCGCCGCTCCTACCAGGCCTGGGAAGAACGGGCCCAAGGGTACGACCATGCCACGGTACTGCGTTTCGAGGACCTCAAGCAGCGCCCGGTGGAGGTACTCGAGCCGGCGCTGCGCGAGCTTCCGGTGGACGTCACCGCGGACACCCTCCGCGCCGCCGCGGAGGCCAGCAGCTTCGAGCGGATGCGGGCGCACGAGGACGCCGTGCTGGCGCAGGACGCCGCAGGGGAGCAGCAACCGCGGATGATCCGCAAGGGCGCGGTGTCGGGCTGGACATCCTGGATGACACCGGGCCTGGCCGGGTACTTCTCCGATCCCGAGCTCGGTGCGGTGGCCCGGCAGTACGGATACGACCTGCCGGCGCCCACTGGACAGGCGCAATCGGCCGGATAGCCGAGCCGGGGATGAGGGCGAGGACGGTCATACGGCGAGCACGGAGGACTGATGGAATCGCAGACGATGGCGCCCGCGGCGCGGCCGGTGAGGCATGGCTGGCCCACCGCTCTGGTGCTTGCCGGCGCTATGTTCCTGGTGCTGTTCGACAGCCTCGCCGTCGCCACGGCGCTGCCGGACATCGGCGCGGAGTTCAGAGTCCCGCCCGCGCAGCTGCAGTGGGTGGTGACCCTCTACTCGCTGACCATCGGTGGCTTCCTCGTCCTCGGCGGCCGCGTCTGCGACGTCTGGGGCCGGCGCCGGGTGATCGTCGCCAGTCTCGCGCTGACCGGGACCGGGCTGCTGCTCTCCGGGGTGGCGGGCACGCTGGCGCTCCTGCTGGTGGGCCGGGTGATGCAGGGCCTCGGGGCGGCGTTCGCCATTCCCGCGGCGCTGGCGTCGGCTGCCACCCTCTTTCCTGATGAGCCGTGGCGCAGCCGGGTGTTCTCCGTGGTGGCGGCCGCGGCGAACACGGCCGGCATGGCCGGGGCGGTCCTCGGCGGCGTGATCACTTCGTACCTCGGCTGGCGGTGGGTGTTCATCGTCGTTGTCCCGGCTGCGGCGCTCGCCGTGGTGGCTGGGCTGTTGTTGCTGCCGGCCGACGAGCCGTCCGGCAGCCGGCAGGAGCGGCTCGACGTCACCGGGGCGGCGTTGGTCACCGGTGGGCTGCTCGCCGTGATCTACGGAGCCACCCGGATCGGTGAGCACGGGCCAGGACTGGCGACGGTGTCGCCGGTCCTGGCTGGCGTGCTGATGCTGAACGCGCTGGTGTGGTGGGAGCGGCGGGTTCGCAACCCGATCATCAAGCCGTCGGTGGTGCGGTCCCGCCGGCTGGTGGCCAGCTGCCTGGCATTCGGTGCGCATTCGGCGGCGTACGCCGCGGTCGTGGTCGTGGGCAGCCTGCAGTTGCAGGACGTGTACTCGTTGTCCGCGGCGCAGGCCGGCATCGCGCTGGCTCCGGTGCTGCTCGGCGCCGTGATCAGTGCCGCTCCGGCCGGCCGGCTGGTACGGCGTTACGGCTCCCGCCGCGTCGTGGCGCTGGCTCTCCTGCTGTGTTCGATCACGTTGGCCCTGGTGGCGTTCGGCACCGCCGGGTCCCTGACCGTGCTGGTGGTGTACCTGGTCCTCTGGGGACTGAGCGCGGGCCCCATCTACGTGGGGCTGACCCGAGAGTGCATCGGCGACGCCGCGCCGGAGGATCGCGGGCTCGCCTCCGCGCTGTTCGAGTCGACCACGCACGTCGGCGGTGCGATCTCGGTCGCCGTCTACCTCACCATGATCGGTGCCGGCTCCGGATACAGCTCCACGCAGTTCATCGGGGCCGTGGTCGTCGGTGCGTCGGTCCTCACGACTCTGCTCATCATGCCCGGTGCTCCGGCGCGGGACCCGGAGCACCGGGCATGAGGGCGGGGTGCTGGTCAGGCCCGACCGGAACTGGCGGCGAGGCGCTGCTCCGCGCGGAAGATGGTGTCCACGCCGGGCAACTCGGGCCGGTCGCCCAGCGCGTCGGCGAGGTTCCGGACGCCGTCCAGCAGGGGTATGCGAGGACGGTAGCCAAGCCCACCCAGCTTGGTGATGTCGGCAACCATGCGGTACGTGTCCTCAGTGACCGTTCCGTCGCTGACCAGCCGGGCGGGTTCGCCGGTCACGGTCTCGATGACGTGGGCGAGCTCCCGCAGAGACGTCTCGGTGCCGGAGCCGATGTTGTAGACCTCCCCACTGCGGCCCCGCACCGCGAGTAGGAGCAGGCCTTGGACCAGGTCCTCGACGTGGCAGAAGTCGCGGGTCTTGCGGTCCGGGTCACCGGCGGCGTGGATCGGCCGGCCCCGCAGGTGCCAGCGCAGGAACTGGGACACCTCGCCGCCGGCGATCTGCGGCTTCTCCCCCGGGCCGTACAGCGTAAAGGCCCGGCCGATGGTGGCCTCGAGGCCGAAGGCGTGGCAGAAGCCGATCACCGCGTGTTCGCCGGCCAGTTTCGACGACGCGTACGGCAGAAAGGGGGCAACGGGGTGCGTCTCCGGCAAGGGAGCCACCTGCGGGACGCCGTACACCATCGCCGAGGAGAGGTAGACGAGCCGGGCGACGCCCGATTTCGTCAGCGCTTCACAGAGATTGAAAGTCGCCACCGCGTTGGTCTCGAAGTCGAAGCGGGGCCGCTCGACCGAGACCGTTCCGCTGGCGTTCCCGGCCAGATGGATGACCAGGTCGGCATCGGCGACGGCGGCCTCGACGGCCTGGGCGTCGCGCAGGTCCACATGGCGGGTCTGGGTGCGGCGCGGATGCGGTACGGGCGGGGGTGCCACGTCAAGGGCGACCACATCCCCGTGCCGCGCGGCCAGGGCCGAAACCAGATGACGGCCGACGAATCCGGATCCTCCGGTGACCGCTACCCGGGAGTACCGCTCGAGTTCCGCGGTGATCTCGTCGTCGGGCGGTTCCTGCGCACTCGTCATGGACGCTCCCCTTCCGAAAGTATCGACGTACGTCGAATTTTGCTCACCGGTCCGGTTTCCGGGCCGGCTTCGGTCAAACGCCGATCGGCTGGCATGCCGATGCCGCCACCCCTTTTGGCACCCACCTGCAGCGGGTCACCGGCACGGGCTCGCGGACCCGGCCGACAACATCGACGATCGGGGTATCGATGCTCGAAGCACTGGGACTGACGACGATCGACCAGGAGGCGTACGAAACCTGGCTGCGGAACCCGTCATGGACAGCGGCGCAGGTCGCCCGGCACCTCGGTGAGAAAGAGGACGCCGTACTCGCCAGCCGGGCGGCGCTGATCCGGGAGGGTCTGCTGGTCGACGATCCTCGGCGCCTCGGGCAGCTCGCGCCGGTCGTGCCCGACGTCGTGCTCGCCCAGCGGCTCGCCGACATCGAGGCCGCCGCGGCCCGTCAGCGTGCGAACGCCATGCGAGCGCGCGTACACCTCTCCGCGATGATGGCGGCGCAGCTGACCGGTGACGGCGGCGGCCCGGGGCAGCGCATCCGCAGCTGGCCGCTGCGCCAGGCCAAGCTTGACGAGCTGGTCCGCGGCGCCAGCCGTGAGATCGTCGCCCTGCAGAGCCACCGCCCCGCCGTGCACGGGCTCACCGGCGCCTCTGCCGACCTGGACCGCTGTGCGCTGCGCCGAGGCGTGGCGATCCGGGCGCTCTATCCCCACGGCCGGCTGGTGCATCAGGACGACCTGGCGTACGTGGGCGAGTTGGTCAGCGAGGGCGGTCAGGTTCGGACGGCAGCCGATGTGGCTGCCACGGCGATCGTCGTCGACCGGGTCACCGCCGTGCTCACGACCGGCCACGAAGGCCGTCTCGAGACCGTCATCGTCATCGACCCCGCCGTCTCCGAAACGCTGGCGGCCCTCTTCGAGTCCTGCTGGGCACACTCCCAGCGGCTCGGCGGCCCGGACCATACGGCGTCGGCCGGTGGTGGGCTCAGCGACAGTGACCGCAGGCTGCTGCAACTGCTGGCGCTCGGTGTCACCGACGAGTCGGCGGCGCGCAGTATGGGGATCTCGGTGCGGACCGTCCGGCGCCATGTCTCCCTGCTGCTCGACAGGCTCGGCGCTGCCAGCCGATTCCAGGCCGGTGTCCAGGCGGCACAGCGGGGCTGGCTGTAGCGCCGGGTAGCCGGGCAGGAACCGGTCATCGCGGGGATTGTCCGGCCGTGGCCACCGCGGGGTCGGTTTGCCGCCCTCCGCGCCGGGCACGGTCCGGCAGAAATGGCCACCGAAGGGCAACGATGTGGTTGCTGTCGTGGTCCCCGCCCAGGCTGTCACAGGAGGTAGGACAACGATGTTGCGTCATCGCGCCGGGATCTACGCCCTGGCGGTGCTGCTGGCCGCGGCCGCCGGATGCAGCGAACAAGAACCGGACGGCAGCGCGAAGACCGGCCCGCCGGAGACCGTCACCATCCTCGGTGCGACCTCCGATCACAAGAAGTACATGCAGAGACACTTTGACCAGTGGGCCAAGACGAGCGGCATCCACGTCACATACGTGACCTCCAGCGACTTCGAGAACGAGGCCCCCGAACGCCTACGCTCGGCCGACCCGCCCGACCTGCTGCTGCTGCCCAGCCCGCACTGCTGTCGCAGTTCGCCGAGAAGGGCGACGTCAAGGATCTGGAGGAGATGGGCCTCTTCGACCGCGACGAGCTCGGCCGCCGGATGCGCCCGGGACTCATCGACAACGGGGTGATCGGCGGGAACCTCCACGGCGTGCTGCTCTCGCTCAACCTCAAGGGCCTGGTCTGGTACCCGCCCCAGGCGTTCCGTAAGGCGGCGTACCAGGCGCCGGCCACCTGGGAGCAGATGCTGGCCCTCACTGCGCGCATCCGCGACGAGCAGAAGGCGGCGCCCTGGTGCATCGGCATCGCCGACGGTGGGGCGACCGGGTGGATGACCACGGACTGGATCGAGGACCTGGTCCTGCGGACCGCCGGACCGGAGGTCTACGACCGCTGGGTGGCCGGCGAGCTGCCGTTCACCGCGCCCGAGATCAAGCGGGCGTTCACGATGTTCGAGCAGGTCGCTCTCGCCGACGGCAACGCGCTCGGCGGACGCGGCCACATCGTGTCGACCACCTTTCCCGAGGCGCTCAAGCCGATGTTCCAGTCCCCGCCCGGATGCTGGCTGAACAAGCAGAGCAGCTTCATCGTGGGCTCCTTTCCGGAGGGCACGAAGGCCGGCAGCGACTACGACGTCTTCCCGTTCCCGGCCCCGGCCGGCTCCGGCGCGGCCGACGGCAGCCGGGCGGTCATCGGCGGCGACATCCTGGCGCTGGTCCAGGACCGGCCGGCGGTGCGGGAGACCGCCCGGCTGATGACGACTGCCGACTGGTTCCGTCAGTCGCGGGCGCACGAGGGCGGCACCCTCTCGGCCTTCACCGACGTGAGCCCGGGCGATTACGCGCATCCGGTCGACGCGACCCATGCGCAGATCCTGAACCGTGTGCGGACCTTCCGGTTCGACGGCTCGGACTCCATGCCGCCCGCGGTCGGCGCCGGATCCTTCTGGCGCGAGACCACCGCGTGGATCGCCGGCCGGCAGGATCTCGACACGACCCTGCGCGCCATCGACGCGAGCTGGCCACGCTGACCGGCCGGGCGGTGCCGTCAACGGCGCAGCTTGCGGTGATCCCAGGAGACGACCCGGTCGACGCGGACCCGCAGGCCGATTTGCTTCGCGACGCCGTCCAGGGCGGCGCGCGTGGCGGCAGCCGGGTCATCGACCGGGATCCGCTCGTACTTCATCCGCAGGCGCATCACGACGTCGGCGATCCACAACGGATCGGTGATCAGCTCCATCGTCCCGGTCAGCTGGACCGCCCGCAGCTTGGAGTAGTCGTCGCCGTCCTCGGCCAGGCACACCACGCGGGGATCGCGGCGTAGGTTGGCCACCTTCTGGGAGGTGGCGTAGGTCAACATCCGGATCTCGCCGCGGGAGCGCCAGCGCTGACGCCTTCGGGTCCACCAAAGTGTTCATTCCCGGCGGGAACGCACGGGGGGCAGTCGTCAGACAACGCTGGGAGGATCCGCACCGGCGGCTGTCGGCGCTGTTGCCGGCTCACGGGATTGACGTGCCCCGCCAACCGGTCGGGTTTGGGTAAGGTCCGTCGAATGATCTTCAGGAACGCCTGCGGCTGGCGGGGCTTGCCGTGAGGATGGTCAGCCGAAGAGGGCGGCGGGGATGTCGGCGTAGAAGAGGGCGGGATCGCGGGAGAGCGAGGCCTTGACGTTGGCGGTGGGACTGTCGGCGATGACTTCCAGCTTGCCCGCTTCCAAGCCGTCCAGTGCCATGGTGACCACCTCGTGGGGTGGGAGTTTAGGGATGTCGTAGGCGGCCATCATGTCGGTGTCGGCTATGGCCAGGGCCAAGGCGGTGACCTGGGTTTTCTGGTCGGCCAGCTCGAGCCTGATGCCGTTGGTGAGAGACCACTCCGCAGCCTTGGAGGCGGCGTAGCCGTTGCTGGCGGGGGCGAAGGCGTACCAGCTCAGGGCTGAGATGACGTTGAGAATGGCGCCCCCGGCAAGCCTGGGGGCGAAGGCGCGGGTGACGTTGAGGGTGCCCCAGAAGTTGGTGTCGAATTCGCGGCGGACGTTTTCCGTAGAGGGCCCGAGCAGGGGCGCGTTTGTGGAGATGCCAGCATTGTTGATGAGAACATCAAGGTCGCCCACCTCGGCCGCCGCGGCGTCGACGGATGTCGGGTCGGTGATGTCCAGCTGGAGGGCGACGACGCCAGGGATGTTGATGCGGTCAGGGCGGCGGGCGGTGGCGTAGACGGTGGTGGCGCCGCGGGCGAGGAGAGCCTCGGCAAAGGCCTTGCCGAGCCCACGGTTGGCGCCTGTTACGAGGGCTTTCTTGCCGTTGATCTGCATGCCGCCAGGCTAAAACCTAACGTTGGCGTTAGAGGCAAGTATTGCGAAGTAAGTCACTGTGCGGATCGAGGGTCCGGCGACCCAGACGCGGGTCAGTGTTCGCGCGCGTGCTGGCCGGGACACCGGGGGCGAGGCCGGGGCGCGGACGCTGGCCCGCGAGATCGCCCGCAACGCCGGGGCGATCGGCGCCACCGCCCATACACACAGGCCACCGCCCTCAACGGCGACCCGATCACCTGACCAGCGCGGATCAGGAAGGCCGCAGCCCGGCGAAGAGTGCGTCGAGGACCCGGTCCACATACTCGTGGGTCAGCGGTTCCTGAGTGATCAGCAGTTGGAAGTACAGCGGCCCAGACAGGATCGCCATCGCCAGTTCCAGGTCGAAGTCGGGTGCCACCTGACCCTGGTCGCGGGCCGCCTTGAGCCGGGCGACGGTCTTGTCCGCCTGCGGGGCGATAAAGCGCTCGTTCAGCGTGACGGCGACCTGGCGATCATGCTGGGCCTCGCCTACCAAGGCCTGGAACAGCGGGCCGAAGGGCGGCCCACCGAGCAGGTCCACGGCCGCGTAGATCTGCGCCCGCAGATCAGCGGCGATGTCGCCGGTGTCGGGATAGTCCAGGCTGGACTCGTTCAGCGACAGCAGCGAGTCGAGTAGCAAGGCTCCTTTGGATGACCAGCGGCGGTAGATCGTGTGCTTTCCGACGCCGGCGCGGGCCGCGACCGCTTCGATGCTCAGCCTGGCGTAGCCGATCTCCCGGCCCAGCTCCAGCGTGGTCAGCATGATGGCTTCGGTTCGCTCGGCGCCACGGCGGCGGGGTGCGTCGGTCATTCCGACACCTTAACGGTACGGCACGTGCCGTACTTGACTCGGAGAGGCCTCCCCGGCATGATCCTATCGGCACGGCCCGTGCCGTTCCGACGAGGAGAGACTGCGATGCCCGTTCCCGCCGACCCCACCGCGCTGCACCCGATGCCGGACCAACCGCGGGTGGTGCTGCTGAAACCGCTGATCACCTCGCCACTGATCGAAGCCGGAGAGTTCTCCTACTACGACGACCCGGATGATCCAACCGCGTTCGAGACTCGCAACGTGCTCTACCACTACGGGCCCGAGAAGCTCGTCATCGGTAAGTTCTGTGCACTGGGCGAAGGCGTGCGGTTCATAATGAACGGCGCAAACCACCGCCTCGACGGCCCGTCGACGTTCCCCTTCCCGATCATGGGTGGTTCCTGGGCCGAGCACTTCGACCTCATCACCGGTCTGCCGGGGCGAGGCGACACCGTCGTGGGCAACGACGTCTGGCTGGGCTACCGAGCCATGGTGATGCCGGGTGTCCATATCGGCCATGGAGCAATCATCGCGTCGGGCGCCGTCGTGGTCGACGACGTCCCCGACTACGGCATCGTCGGCGGCAACCCGGCCCGGCTGCTACGCCGCCGCTACAGCGACGCCGACATCGACCGGCTCCTCGCCGTAGCTTGGTGGGACTGGCCGTTCGAGCGCATCACCGAGCACGTCCGCACGATCATGTCCGGCAGCATCGACGACCTGGACAGGTGCGCATGAAGCACACCGATGTGACCATTGTGGGTGCCGGCCCGTCATCAGGGTCCCGGAGGACAAGGTCACGAAGAATCGGCTCCATCTTGACGTCATGCCGATCGACGTGAGCCAGGACGAGGAGGTCGAGCGGCTGATCGATCTCGGCGCCAGGCGAGTCGACATCGGTCAGGGCAGGCAGAGTTGGGTCGTGCTGGCTGATCCGGAAGACAACGAGTTCTGCGTTCTGCGTAGCATCGCGCCGTAGCAGACAGCCGTCCCGCCGATCGCCGGCCACGTCACGCGATGTCTCCACGAGCAGTTTGAGAGCTGTCTCGCGGCCCGCGTGCAACCACATCATGGGCCTTTCATCCTACCTTTGCTGCGGATTTTGTCGGGATTGATAGAAATTCAGGCTTCGATGCAAGATAGACGAGCCTAAATCCTTGACTCAGTGCCCATGTTGCTGGTTAATCACATCTACGTGTCGGCCGTGTTCACCCTCCCGGATGACCGACGACGCCGGCCGGCCGTCGAATCGATTCGACCACCGTCAGCGGCCAAGCCTTGACCCGAAGTCGTGAGGCTGCCGGGTGAGTCACAGGAGGTTGCCGTGCACCATACGAACGTCCGCTGCGGCGGCCGACCGTCGGCGTCGGCCAGAGGACTGGCCGCGACCGTGGCGCTCAGCCTGCCTCTGACGCTGGCCGGCCTGACCCTGGCGACCCCCGAGCCGGCCCTGGCCGCGCCGGGCGACAGCCTGCAGGGCACCGACTACGACCGGGCCAACTACGGCGGTTTTCTTGCCGAATCGATTCGAACATGCAGAACCGTTGTCCGTAGCCCAGACCCGACGGGCTGCGGGCGCCGGACGATATGACGCACAACCCCTTCAGCCTCGGTGTCGAGAGGAACTCCTGATGACGGACCTGCCCGTGAGCCGTAGGCGCCTGCTCGCCACCGCCGCCCTGACCGCCGGCTCGGCGGCCCTGATCCCGGCCGTGGGCGCCGGACGGGGCGCCGCCGCTGCGCCTCAGGTCATCCTGCCCGAGCGCGGGATCTACGACGCGACCGCGGCGACAACCTGGACGGACGGGTTCCTCACCGGCAACGGCGAGTACGGCGCCGTCCTGTACGGAACGCCGACCCTCGAAAAGGTGATCTTCAATCACCATCGCTTCGTGATGCCCAACGGCAGCCGGGGCGTGACCCCGCCAGTAATCTCAGGGCGGCTGGCCGGCGTACGAGACAAGGCGCTGGCCGGAAACTACGGCGGAGCCAACACGGACTTCGCGGCCGGCTGGAGCCTGCGCTGGACCCAGACCTACCACCCCGGCTTCGAGTTGCAGATCAGCACCCCCGGCATGACCACCGCCAACGGGTACGCCCGCATCACCGACTTCCGGACCGGGGAGGTCACCTCCACCTGGACCGACAGCAACGGCACCTGGACCCGCCGCGCCTTCGCCTCCCGAGCCGACAACGTCGTCGTACACGAACTGACCCCGGCATCCGGCCGATCGATCGACGCGACGCTGAGCGCCAACACTTCCCTCGCCGGTGTCCCCGGCTCGGTCCGTTTCACCACCCTGGCCAGCGTCATTGACGGTTCTGGCTACCTGAACCTGCGAGGCACCTACCCGTCCGGGCAGGGCGCGTTCGGCTTCGAGGGCGTCACCCGGGTCGTCGCCACCGGTGGCACGGTAGCCGCGAACGGGTCGAGCATCGTCGTCACCGCGGCAACCAGGCTCCTCCTGCTGACCAAACTCGATCGGTACGAGTCCCCCACGGCCTGGGACAGCAGGCCGTTGCACGCGGCGCTGGCCGCGGTGCGCGCCGACTATGCCGAGCTACGGACGCGGCATGTGGCCCTTCACTCGGCGATGTACGACCGCTCCCGCCTGGACCTGAACGTGTCCGCCGTCGACCGGCAGCTGCCGACCACCGAGCTGATCGCCCGGCAGAACGCCAACCGCAACACCATCGATGTGGCCCTGCTGGAACGGCTCTACGACAGCGGCCGTTACCTGTTCATCAGCTCCAGCGGCGTGCTGCCGCCGCGGTTGACCGGAATCTGGGCCGGCACATGGAATGGCGCCTGGGCCGACGATTTCACCACCGATGCCAACATCAACCTGCAGGTCGCCGGCGGCAACATTCTCGACCTCACCGATGCCATGCAGGGCTATTTCAACCTGATCCTCGGTCAGCTCGCCCACTGGCGCACGAACGCTCGCAACCTGTACGGCGCCCGCGGCTTCCTGGCCCCATCGCGAACCGACGGCGAGTACGGGTACATGCTGCACTTCGACCCCGGCTTCCCCGGCCAGTGCTGGACCGGTGGCGCGGACTGGTTGCTCTACCCGCTGCTGGAGTATTACCAGGTCACCGGGGACCGGACGTTCCTGGCTGAGAAGCTGGGACCGGCGCTGATGGAGCTGGCGCTGTTCTACGAGGACTTCCTGACCCGCACCGACTCGGCCGGCCGTGTGGTGTTCGTGCCGTCGTTCTCGATGGAGAACTCGCCGGCCAGCACGAACGTCCTGCTGGCGATCAACGCCACCGGCGACATCCAGGCCGGCAGACACGCCCTGCGGGCGGCCGTCGAGGCCGCCAACGCGCTCGGTGTCGAACAGGGCGCCGGCCAAGGCGTCGCACGCTGGACGGCCCTGCTGGCGAAGCTACCGCCGTACACCGTCAACGGCAGCGGCGCCCTCGCCGAATGGTCCTGGCCGGGACTCACAGACCGCTACAACCATCGGCACGTCCATCACCTGTACGGCGCGTGGCCCCTGCACGAGATCAATCCCGAGGAGGCGCCCGGTCTGGTCACCGCCGCGCTCAGGGCCCTGGCGCTACGCGGTGACGAGAACACCTCGGCGCACGGCAGCCTGCATCGAGCCCTCGCCTCCGCCCGGCTCAAGGACGGCGCCGGCGTCTACAGCAATCTCCGGAAGATCATCGGCAACAACATGATCTTCCGGTCGCTGATGACGGCACACAACCCGAATCTGGAGACCTACAACGCCGATGCGGCCAACACGCTGCCGGCCGTGCTCAGCGAAGCGCTTGTGTACACAAGGCCCGGCGTCATCGAACTGCTGCCCGCCGTGCCCGGTCAGCTCGCCAGGGGCACCATCACCGGCGTCCGTGGACGCAACCAGGTCCGCATCCACAGCCTCTCCTGGGATCTTCCTGGCCGTTCGGTAACCGTGGTACTCACCTCGACGATCACCCAGGCGATCACCCTCCTCAGCCGGCGCGGGATGGCATCCATCACCACGTCCGCGACGGTCACCCCCTCGCCGCTCGGCCCGCACGCCCGGGTGATCTCGTTGACGGCCGGGCAACAGATACAGGTTGTCGTAGGTCTGCCCGCCACCGGCGGCGTCGTTCGACTGGTCAACCGGCGCAGCGCCAAGGTGCTGGACGTCAACGGTGGCTCCACCACGGACGGGGCGGCTGTCATCCAGTGGCCGTGGACTGGCGCGACCAACCAGCAGTGGCGGCTGCTGCCCAACACCGATGGCTCGTTCCGGCTGTCCGGTGTCAAAAGCGGGAAGGTCCTGGACAGTCCAGGTGGCTCGGGCCAGGGCGCGGGACTCGTTCAATGGGCCGACAATGGCGGACGCAACCAGTGGTGGAATCTCGTCCCGGCGACGACCAGCGGATACTACCGGTTCGTCAACGTGGGTAATGGTTGGTGTGTCGGGGTCGAAGGCGGCTCCACTGCAGACGGCGCCAGGGCGGTCCAGCAACCGGTCAGCGGCGAGATCAGCCAGGAATGGCAAATCCTTGATGCCTGAGACAGGCGGTCAGAGGCACCGGTCGCAGCGGCTCCGGCAATGGGCCGCCAGACTTCCGGCCGGCGCCCGCCAGTCTTCGACCCCGTCGACGGCCGCCAGTACCTGTGCCACGCCAAGCGCCGCCACGCCGGGTGGGTCAGAGCGCGTTTGGTATGTGGGTCGGCCGGGTGTGTCGCACAGTGAGTCCGGTCCGTGGAGGTCCCTGCTCAGTCCTCGTCCTGCCACCTGCGTACATCCGTCTGGTCATGATAGGGCATGCGGTCCGGAGTGGTGATGAATTCCATCGTCGTACCCCAGGGCATGCGGCAGTAGCAGACCTTGTTTCCAGGACCTTCTTCGGTTGTATAGGGAATAGCGCGAGGCGCCGTGAGTGGCGTGCCTCCGGCCCTTTACGTGGTGCGGTCGGGGTGCCCGTGGCGGTACCTGCCCGCCGACCTGCCGCCGTGGCAGACGGACCCGTGAGACCCTGCGCACCAGGCTGGAGATCGTCCGCAAACCCGCCGACCAGCGCGGCTTTGCGGTCCACCCACGCCGGTGGGTCGTGGAGCGCACCCTTCACCGTGGCCGGCCCACGTACCGCGAACTAGGTAGTTCTTGCCGATGTGTAGCGGTTGCCGTCTTGGCACGATCGCATCTGCCGGGTGTGGATCTAGCGGCTCGCTCTCATGCCCGGCGATCCGATGGTCAGTGACCGCAGAGAGGCTTCACGATGGAGAACATTACGGACACCGACGAGGCCGGCATTGACGTGTCGGCCCCGGTGGTCAGCCGCCACAGCGTCACGGTGACCGCGTCGGCGGAAGCCGTGTGGCGGATCCTCACCGACATCGACGCATGGACAACCTGGCTGCCAGAAATCCCGTACGCACGCGTGGAAACACCCGGTCCGCTCGCCCCGGGCTCCGTGTTCCGCTGGTCGGCCGCGGGCATGGAGATCGAGTCGACGATCGTTCAGGTACGACCGCGGGAACGCCTCGTGTGGCGGGGATACGGTGACGGACCGGACGGGGTCCTCGGCGTCCACGTCTGGGCGGTCACTCCGGCCGGCGACGGTGTGGAGGTGTCGACCGAGGAGTCCTTCGCCGGCCCGCCTGTCGATGCCGACCCTGGGCCTTTCCAGGAGGGCCTCGACACGACCCTCGCCATGTGGCTGGAACGACTCAAGGGCACCGCCGAGGCGGTGACCGCCTCGTGAAGAATCGAGTTTTTGCCGTCGCGACGGCAGTGGTCGTGGCCGGCCTCGTGGGCACCGCAGGTGCGCCGGCTCGGGCCGAGGTCAGGCGCGATGTCGGCTCCGACCACGCGACGGTGCGATGTGCGGGAAGGACTGTCGACACCGCGGCGAAGATTCGCTATCGGACGGAGACGACGATCGACGCTCCACTGCGGACCGTCTGGAAGATCCAGACCGACGTGGAACGCTGGCCGTCGTGGCAGAAGCCGGTCTCCTCCAGCAAGCGGCTCGATCGTGGACCACTGCGTCCCGGATCGTCGTTTCGATGGACGACACCGGTCCTCGAGACCGCGCTGAATCCCGCCACGACCCTCGTCGTCACGTCCACCGTCCGGCAGCTTCAGCACCAGAGGTGTCTTCGGTGGGACGGTCCGGCGGTCGGTGCGGGTCTGCGCATCGACGAGGGGGTGCACGTGTGGACCTTCACCGAGATCGGCGGCCGGGTTCTCGTGCGTACCGAGGAGACGTGGCGCGGTGACCAGGTGGAGCAGGACGTCGGTTTCTCCACCGTGGCTCTCGGGGCGGGCCTGGAGACGTGGCTGACGGAGCTGAAGACACGTGCCGAACGGGAGTGTGATCGGGCCCGGCGCTGACGTGACCCAAGGGCCCCGCCGGTCTCGTACCGGCGGGGCCCTTTCGTCGCTCGGTCGGCCCGGCTCCGTCAGCGGAGTAGTTCTCGTAGCTGCCGGCGTGAGGTGATGCCCAGTTTGCGGTAGAGGTTGCGCAGGTGGGCGTCGATCGTTCGCGGGCTGACGAACAGCAGCGCGGCGACCTCCTTGGTGCCTGCGCCGGAGGCGACCTTGCGGGCGACGAGTAGTTCCCGTGCGGTCAGCCCCGCGAGCGGATCGGCGTCGTCGGTCAGGGTCGGCTCGCCGATGGCATCCAGTTCGCGGGCGGCGCGGCCGGCGAACCCGCGCGCGCCGATGGTGGAGAGCAGTTCGTGCGCGGCGCGCAGTTCCACCCGTGCCTCGGCGCGACGGCCGACCCGTCGCAGCCACTGTCCGTAGAGCAGTCGGGCACGCGCGTAGTGGACCCGCATCCTGCTCCCGGCGAACCGGCTGATCGCGGCACGATAGTGGTCCTGCGCGCCGAGCCCCGGGTCGAGCAGCGCACACGCCAGCAGATGCGCGCCCGTCGTCCACGCGTTCGGGTTGACCCGTGCGACATCCCCGATCCAGTCAGCCGATTCCTTGGCTTCTTCGGGACGTCCGAGGTACGCGGCTGCCTCGACCAGCTCGTGGTGGAAGGCGGTGACGGCGTACGCGCCGCGCCGGTGCTGGTCCCGCACGAGCAGCAACGCGTCGAGCGCGGCCTGATGATCGCCGCTGCCGTTGCACAGCACGCTCTCCGCGTAGTGCAGCGCGGTGAAGTTCACCCCCACCCAGCCGCGCAGCTTCTCCCGGATCTCGCGGTACCGGTCGACGTCCCCGCTCCAGGCGGCAAGCATCAGGTCGGACCCGACGAGGTTGGATGTCCCGGCGGCCTCGTCGACCGCACGCGCCTCGATGATGCAGACCTGCGCGTCGGCGAAGCGGCCCACGATCGTCCGGGCTGCCGCCTGGAAGCGCAACGCATGGGGAAGGATCGCGTAGGCGCCCTGTGCCCGGGCGAGATCCACCTGACGGTCGGCGATCTCCTCCATGGCGTCGCTGTCACCGAGGTCGACGCTCAGCACGCAGGCGCGTTCCATCCACCACGGATCCGCGTCGGACGTGCGGGCGTGGTCCCGGAAGGCGTCGACCGTGCGGCGCATCAGGGGCATCGCCTCGTCCACCGGGCGGAGGTTCTGCTCGACCAACGCCTGCAGCAGCAGGTCGACCGGGCGTGGCGGCTGACGCTGGGGCACCCGTTCCCGGATGTGCAGGGCGAGCCGCCGCAACCTCCCCGGCTCGTCGACGCTGAACATGAGCGATGCGAACGCCTCCAGGTAGGTCTCGCGGACCTCGTCGGGCCCCACGCCGTCGGCCGCCTCGATGAGCGCGATCGTCGCCGGAATACTGCGCGCCACGTGATAGTCGATCGTCGCGCGCAGCAGTCGCGCGGCCCGGCGGTCGACGGGGTCCGGCTGGAGACGCTCGGCCTCGTCCACCAACTCCCGGGCGGCAGAAGGCGCCCCCGAACCCAACCGCGCCCGGGCCGCGGCCAACAACCGGCGGGCCTGCCGCGACCGGCCAGGTGTCAGTCGAGCCGCGCGCTCGAGGAACGCGGCCACGGCCGCGAGTCCGCCGCGGCGCTGTGCCCGCCCGGCCGAACGCTCCAGCTCGGCCGCGGTCTCCTCATCCGGGCCGGTAAGCGCGTTCGCCTGGTGCCAGGCGCGACGGTCGGGGTCGACGTCGACGTCGGTACCGGCGGCGAGCGCCGCGTGTGCCTGCCGTCGCGCCCCGGCGCCAGTCGACAGGTACACCGCGGAACGCGCCAACGGATGCCGGAAGTGCACCCGGGGCCAGGTCACCAACAGGCCGCTGTCCTCGGCCGCGGTCAGGTCCACGGCGTCCAGCCCCTGGATCGCCATCGCACGCCGCAGCAGAACGAGGTCACCTGTCGGCTCCGCCGCGGCCAGCGCCAGAACCGAGCGCGTGGGTGCCGGCAGCCGCAGGAACCGACTCACGAACCGGTGCTCCACGGCGCGGTGCCCGGCGTCCCCGGGTAGCCCGAACGGTCCGGCGTCGCGGGCGAACTCCACCAGGGCAAGAGGGTTGCCGGCTGCTTCGGCGAGGATCCGTTGCACGATCGCTGCCTCGTGGCCGAAGGGTGCCCGATACCGCAGCAGGGTGAGGGCTTCCGAATCGGAGAGCCCGGTGAGAGTGAGGGCGGGTAGGCGACCGAACTCCGACACCGAGGCGGCGTCGCGGGCAGCGAACACCATGGCGACCGGCTCCACAGCCACGCGTGCCGCGACGAAGGCCAGTACCAGCCGCGAGCCGGCGTCGATCCACTGCACGTCGTCGACCGCGCAGAACACCGGCCTGCGCCGGCCTACGGCACTCAGCAGGCCCAGGACGGCCAGCCCGACAAGCATCGGGGTCGGCCTGACCCCGGCGTGCAGCCCGAACACCGCGTCGAGCGCGCTCCGCTGCGGTACGGGGAGCCCAGCGCGGTGGTCGAGCACGGGCGCGCACAACTGGTGCAGGGCCGAGTAGGGCAGTTCGCTCTCGAACTCGACACCACCGGCCCGCAGCACCTGCCATCCGTCGAGCCGCGAAGCGGCCTCACCGATGAGCGTCGACTTGCCGATCCCCGCGTCACCGAGAACGAGCATCGCCCCGCCACGGCCCCGCGCCGCGGCTGCCGTCACCGAGGCAATCTCACCCAGCTCCGCCTCTCGAGCGACGAAAGATCCGGATGTGTTGTCTGTCATCAACTTCTGCATGTCGCCGGACGAATGGTGGTGGGGGTCGGTGCGGTGCCCACGGCGGTGTCGGTAGCGGCCCGAACGATGGTATCCACAGCAGTGCACCGATGGGGTCGACAGCTCACCGGGGGCGGCCGCCGGGTTCGGAGTCGGCGCTCCTACGAGGGCAACTCGAACAGTTCCAGCTGGATGCCGTCGGGGTCACGTAGGTAGAGGATCTTCGTCCCGGCCAGCGCCCCCGCTTCGACGCCATCGCCGTCCTGGAGCACGACCGGATCGGCGTTGACGTGCACCCCCCGCTCTACCAGGTCGCGGTGCGCCGCGTCGAGGTCGTCGACCTCGAAACACAGGTGCATCACCCCAACGTCACAGTTGCGCCCGGTGAAGGGCCTCGGCTGCGGGCTGTCGTACTGGATGAGTTCCAGCAGGACGTTGTCACCGGCCAACGCGAAGGATGCCCGCATCGACGCGTTCTCGACCTCGACAACCGCACCGATCGCCGGGTTCGTCGCCGAGATCGTCACGCCGTTCGGCGCGATGCCGAGGACATCCTCGTACCACCTCACCGACCGCGCCAAATCGCTTACCGGCACTCCGATGTGATGCATCCTTGTCACTCTGCTCATGATCCCCATCTTCGAGGGCGGAACCACCACTGTGGAAGGCACAGCTCATCCGCGTACCGCTGGTACCACCCAGCTCCCCGGGCCGATGGCGGATCATGGGGTTCATGAATGACCTCGGAGCCGCGCTGCGGGCCTGGCGGGATCGCATGGATCCGGCCGCGGTCGGCCTCACGAACGCATCACCTCGCCGCGTCGCCGGGCTACGGCGCGGTGAGCTGGCAGCACTGGCCGGCATCTCCCCCGAATACGTGGCACGCCTCGAACAAGGCCGGGCCGCCACACCATCGGCGCAGGTGTGCACCTCCCTGGCCCGCGCGCTACGACTCTCCGACGACGAGGAGGCGCACCTGATGCGCCTTGCCGGCTTCGCCGCGACCCCGGACCGGATACCCCACCTGATCCCCACCAGCCTGCACCGCGTCATCGACCACCTCGACGACACCCCGGTGGCCGTCTACGACGCCGTGTGGCGGCTGCTGCACTGGAACCGGCTGTTCGCAGCCGTCTTCGGCGACCCCGCCGGCGCCACCGCCGACGATCGCAACGCCTTGATCGTCCAGTTCGAATCCCGAAACCCCCGAGTCCGCCAGACCGACACCGAGCGCGCCTACTTCGAGCAGTCGTTGGTGGCAGACCTGCGCGCGACCAGCGCCCGCTATCCAAACGATCCCGACGTGGCGGCACTGATCTCGCGCATGGCCGGGAACGACAGGTTCTGCCACCTCTGGGCCCTCCGCGCGGTGGCCCATCACGAGAGCGCGCACAAGACCGCCGTACACCCGGACGTGGGCGCCATCCCGCTGGACGCCAACGTCCTGACCACCCAGAACACCGACCTGCGCCTCGTGGTCCTCACGCCTCGGCCCGACACCACCGCTCGCGAGAAGCTGGATCGACTGGGTTGACGGGACCGGATCCGGACCTGGAGGCCGCTCAGGCAATAGGCGGCGTCCGAACTCGCCCATCACCGCGTCCGCGTTGACCCCGTCCGCATGTAAATCCCGAGAGGTAGCGGCGGATCGGACGCCGGCCAGCCTACCCCGGCCCGAACAGGCAATTTCTACCGACGCGGGGCGGGGCTCGGTTGCTGGTCGGCTGAAGTGCCTGGCATGATCTGGGCATGATCGAAAGAATCGAGTCCTCCGTCCGCTGGTGAGCGTGACACCCGAGCCTGGACTGCTCGGACCCAACTTGTCGTTATTTGATCATGCATTGCGGATGCATCGCGCGGATCCCGACGTGCCTCTTCTCCGTGACGGTGAGCCGTATCCGGATGATGGACAGCACCGAGGTCGGAAGTCCCGTCCTCGAGAGCCGGAGGATCGGCGCCGCAGCGGTGCTGATGTCGCCAGCGTTTTGGACAGGCATTTCGCCGATCGGTCCACCGTTCCAGGCGATCTTGCCGGGGCGTTCCATGACCTCTATGTTCCGATCCATCCCAACGAACACATCGCGGCTGCTGCCTGTCGAGTGGACGCCGAACGTGTCCGAGCGACCGGTCGCTGGCTTGTCCAGCACGCGACCGATCGCTGCGCTGCAACTGTTGGTCTGGCGTTGCTGACCACCGTATGGGATGACGACGACATCGAGTTGATCAAGACGATCGGGTTGTTGTCGAACCACTTCGGCCCACTGGCCGCCCGCGCGCTCGAACGGCGGTCGTGGTGCGGCGGCTCGGAGGCACTGCTGTGGCTGGCCGAGCGGGTCACGGGCTGGGGACGGGTCTATGTCGTGGAGTCCCTGTGCACGATCGGCAGCACCGCAGCGCGGCCGTGGATGCTGCGACGCGCCTGTGATGGCGACTACCTCAACCGCTACTTCGCCGGAACGGTCGCCACTGCGGCGCACCTACATGAGGCGATCACCGCAGCGAATCCGGACAGCGAGTTGGTCGATCACACCGGCCTGCTGCTGACCATCATGGCTGACAGCGGCGGCACGGGCATCACGCTCGAGCACTACCCGCCCGCCTCCGCCGTTCTAGAGGCCCACTGCGAACACGCCGGCCGCCTAGAGCCGTCGGTAGAGCGTTTCGTCATCGCCGCGCAACTGGCTGAGCATTTACATCACCCAGCGGCGCAACGAATAGCTTGGCCCGAGGGCGGACGAGAGCGCGTTCTGAGCGGCTATCTTTCCCTGCTCGATCGCGACGACTGGTGCACGGTCGCTCGCGCTGGGCTGGCCGCTGGTGATCACCGTGTTACCTGGCTTGTCGAAGCGCTGGCACCAAGCCTTGGGCTTCGAGCGTTCACCGTGAACGACGAGTAGCGTCCGGAGAAAAGGCCGGCGGGGAGCACGTCCGCGCTTTCCTGCCGGCGCCAGCCATTCCGGAACAACAGGCCTGACCACTTCGACCTCTACTAGGAGGTCACGCCGCACCGCTCGAGCTCCATCACCGGAGGTCAAAGACCCGTCTCCGTCCGGCATCTGTGAGCACTTCGGGCGCGGAGACTGATCGGCCAGCCACTAGAGGATCGGGTCGGCGAGGTAGCGGCGTTCTGGACGCCCGGCCGGTCCGGCCTCCACCACTGATGGCTAGCCTCCTGGCCCGCGTACGGCCCGGTCCGGCAAGGGATCCGGGACAACTGGCGTACCGCATCGCCATCTGAACCCCGACAGGCCGACCGGTGGGCACATCCACCTCGGGGCTCCGTGACCCTTGGGCCGCAACGCACTGCGTTGACCTGGCAGCACACCGTAGTTAGCGTTAACAGTTCCGTCCACCTTAGAGAGAACCCCACCCCGATCAAGGAGGATCAGTTGAGACTGCGACAGCGAAGGCCACGTCTCGGGCTGAGTCGCAAGAGTAGAGGTGTCGCGGTCCTGGCACTGGGTGTGCTTCTTTCGGTCTCGTTCGCGGCGACGCCGTCGCACGCTGCCGAGGAGCAGCTCAACGAGGGTCTGGTCCACCACTTCGCCCTCGACGAGACCAGTGGGACGACGTTGGTCAACTCGGGTAGCGCGGGCGCGGCGGCGAACGCCACGCTCGTGAATCCCGAGAAGGCGGCCTTGACCGGCGAAGGAGTCAGGTTCAACCCCGACTCCTACCAGGGCGCCCGCGACGGCGCATACGTGGCACTGCCGAACGACATTACCGCCGGTATGTCCAACCTCACCGTCGACTATGACGTGTGGGTCGACCCAGCAAACGTCGGCGAGCACCAGATGTGGGGCTTTGGCCGTAAGTCCGGGTCGTGCGACGTCGACACCGGCGCCGAGGGCTCCATCTTCGCGTCGAACACGCAGCGGTTCCGGGTCGCGGTGGGTCCGGCGAACCTCCAACAGAACCGGGTCCGTATGCTCGAGGGAGCGTGGACCCATGTCACCTACACCCAGTCACTGAACTCGAACGGCACGAGCTGGACCGGCAGGCTCTACCTCGACGGCGTGCTGCACGCGACGTCGACTGACCTGACCACGGCGCCGTCGGTGAACGCTGCGGGGACCAACTGCAACTTCCTCGGTCGCTCGCAGACGTCGGGCCACTACTCGTTCCGCGGAACAATCCGGGACTTCCGCGTGTACGACCGGGCAGTGAGTCTCGACGAGACACTCGTCCTGGCGGAGAAGACCGTCTCCGATGGCGTTCGCGCCGACGCCGCGGCCATCGACCTCGGCCTGACCAGTGCGGTCGTACGAGATGTCGTTCTGCCCAAGGTGGGTTCCGTGGCGGGCTCGGCCATCACCTGGAGTAGTTCGGACCCGTCGGTCGTCGAGGTCTACACCCCGCCCGCCCTCGCCAGCGCACGCAAGGTTGCGGTGACCGGCAGGATCACCCGGCCCGCCCAGGGGCAGCCCGACGCGACAGTCATGCTCACGGCGACTGTCCGCAAGGGTGCCGAGGAGGTCACCACACGGGAGATCCCCGTCGTGGTGAAGGCCGAGTTCGACGATGGGCAGGCGGCCGACCGTGACGCCTCCGACCTGACCCTGGACGCTACCGATGACGTACGTGGAAACCTCGACCTCGCTGCCAGGGGCGAGTTCGGATCCACGATCACCTGGAGGTCGACCACAAGCCTCGTCACCCCGACGGGTGAGGTAACCCGCCCGGCCTTCGGCCATGAGAATGTTGCCGCCACCCTGACGGCGACCATCACCAAGGGTACGGCCTCGCGGAAGAAGTCGTTCCCGGTGACCATCACCGCCATGCCACGTTCCGAGGAGTACGAGCGGTACTTCATGGGGTACTTCAAGGGCGAGGGAATTGCCGACGGCGAGCAGATCATGTTCGCCACATCCAACGGAAACACCGCCCTGGACTGGACCGGTCTGACCGGAGGTCGGCCGTCACTCATCTCCCAACTGGGTGACCAGGGGCTTCGTGACCCGCACATCGTCCGCTCACCTGACGGCGACACGTTCTACATGATCGCCACCGACCTGAACTGGTACGACCAGGGTGGATACGCCATCAACGACACCCAGTACATCGAGGTGTTCGAATCACACGACCTTGTGAACTGGACCCCTCAGCGGCACGTGAAGGTCGCGCCCGGCAACGCGGGGAACGCCTTCGCACCAGAGTCGCTGTGGGTCGAGGAAATCGGCGCCTACGTCGTGTTCTGGGCGCAGTCGCTGTGGAGCGACCCCGTGAACCGCACCGGTCAGGGGAACGCGCAGATGTGGTATGCCACGACGCGAGACTTCCAGACGTTCTCCGCTCCCCAGGTCTGGCAGGATCCGGCCCCGCTGTCGCGGATCGACACGACCGCGATCCGGGTCGGTGACCACTACTACCGGGTGACCAAGAACGAGGCTGGCAACCAGGGCTCGGACATCTTCTCGGAGAAGCACACCGACTTCCTGGACAGCAACATCGACAACTGGACGTTGGTCGCGCCGGCTCTGGGGCGCACGACGTGGGTCGCCAACCAGGGGTACGAGGGGCCGGTCATCTTCAAGGCGAACCCCGGTGACACCTCCTGCCCCGGCCAGTTCTACCTCTGGGGTGACCGGTACACGAACGGTGGGGGTTACCAGGCCGCGTGTCACGAGAACGTCGAGGCCCCGACCTGGAACGCCAAGGCGATCACGATGACCAACGCGGGTGTCGTCCGTCCGCGTCACGGCACCGTGATCCCGCTGACCGTTCGCGAGTGGAACGATATCCGCGGAATCCCGAACAGCGACGTCACGACCACCACCGAGGTGGCTGTCGAGCCGTACGCGGGCGGCGCCCAGACGACCACGGCCACCGTGACAGTCACGGCAGCTGACGGGTTCGAGACCGGCGGTCAGGTGCGGCTCAGCATCGGCTCGTGGTCGAAGCTCGCCCGCCTGAGCGACGGCGCAGCCACGGTCACGCTGCCGACAGGTCTGCCCGCGGGTGCCCGGACGGTCAAGGCCGAGTACCTCGGCTTCGACTATTTGAAGGCGTCGGTGGGTACGGCTTCGTTCGGGGTGCCCTCCGGCCCGGCCGCCGTCAAGGTCCAGGCGAAAGCCGCGCCGGCATCGGTTGTCCGCGGGGGCACGTTCAGATTGAACGTGACTGTTGGACCGGCGGGCGGGCACAAGCACCACGCTCCGACCCCGACCGGCGAGGTCACCGTCACCTTCGGCGGCACCGTGCACGTCGTGCCACTGGCGGACGGTAAGGCCGTCGTCGAACTGCCGACCGCCGATCTGCAGCCCGGGGCCTACCGGGTCCACGTTGCCTACTCCGGCAACCCGACCTACCAGCCCCACGCCGCCAATTACCAGAAGCTGACGGTGCGGAAGCCGCATAGGCACCCCTAGGCGTGCTGAGATGCGGCACAAGTAGGAGCGGGCGAGATCTGTTGATCTCGCCCGCTCCTACTGCACGGCCCAGCAACCGGACTATCGAGTGATCATGCCCTTCTCGACGGCCAGGTTGTAGTTCTCCCCGAAAACGTTCAGTTCGTGGACTCCGACCTTGACGGTCTCGGTCGTACCCAGGACCTTCAGCCTGACTGCGTTCGTCAGCACCCGGTCGAAGGTGACGTAGTCAGCCGTGTACGCGGTGGAGTTCGTACTCCTGTCGACCAAGGGCCGCCACGTGTTGGTGGGGATATCCTTGTACTCCAGCGTGTACTGCACCGCGTTGTCCTTGGTAAACGTGCGTCCGAGCTCCTTCCACTGAATCTGCGCGGCGGAGATGTGAAAAACGGTCCCGAAGCCCCTGATGTACGTGGGCGCGGTATCGCTGTCAGCCGGCTCCCACCAGGTGGATAGGGAGCGGTCGCTTCCGTAGTACGGGTTGCGCCCGGGCGCATAGCTGCTTGCCCAGTAGGCCTGGCTGTTGGTGGCCACATTGTAGAGTCCGGTGTCGTCCCTGCCCGAGATCTTCTTCCCCGGGGCCAGTTGCGGCGTGTTGGACAACTCGCAATCGATTGCTCCCCGTTTCGGACCGGCGGGAATCACGTTGCAGATGTCCATCCCCAGTCGCCGCTCGAAGAACTCCTCGTACGCGATGACATAGGTGTAGAAGAACACCAGGTTGCCGGACTTGTCGAGCACGAAACTGCCGTGCCCAGCGTTCGGATATACCGCACTCGGGTGGTTGTTTCCGTAGCCGATCGGGTTTTGCTGGGTGACTTTGAACCCGGATAGCGGTTTGTTCGACGTCATCACACCGGTCGCGTACGTGGTGAACTCCGTGCCACCGGATGCGACCGATAGGTAGTACGTGTCCCTCACCTTGAACAGCTGCGAACCCTCCACGTACCCATGCGTGTAGGTCGCCTTGTTGTCACCGATGTGCTGCCACTCCTGGCGCGGGTCAAAGGTCCAGAGCACGACCGGGTCGCTGATGAGCTGCCGAGGATTGTTCGGGTCGAGCTCGGCGCCCATGATCGGCGAGCCGATGTTGTACGTCAAGTACAGCCGGCCGTCCGTGTCCGGGAAGAATTGCACGTCGCCAACGCTCAGGGTCTGGCCGCTCGGGCGCAGGAAACTTCCCATGCTGGTCCACGGCCCGGTGGGCGAGTCCGCTTGATAGACCGGCGTGTTGTTGCCGGCCATGTAGAACTTGTCGCCGAGTTGCACGACGGTTGGTGCGACCAAGCCCAGGTTCATCTGATGGGGCGTCCACGTGAGGTAGTCAGTGGTAGACCAGACAGTGCGGTTGTTGTTCGGGGCGTTCTGCATGGCGCCTGATGCATAGAGATAGATGGCCCCGTCGACGTTCAGGGCGGACCAGTCCGCCCCGGTTCGTGCAGAGTTCTCGGAAATCCTGGTGAACCCGGCGGTGGATCGGCTCGCGAGAGTCCGCCCGGACGCTGCCGTCCACGTCTCCAGGTTCAAGCTGGCCGGGATTTGCGAAGTGTTTGCGACATTCTCGTCCGTAGGCGGCATCGTCCCTACGATGTTGCGCACGGCCATTCCGGGCAAATTGATCGGGTTCACGTATGTCTGAGCCATGTCGACGCCGGCCAGTGGCACCTTGGCGGACGGGGTTTGAGGTCCGGTGCCGGGTGCTGCCGGCGGCACGGGTTTCTCCGCCGAGGCCGGCACGATCGGTGTCAGTTGACCCACGCCCACTCCTATCGCGAGAGCAAGGCCAATCGCCGCTAAACCTCGACGTCGATTGCCGGCAGTCTTCTCGATAACCATTAGGTCCCACCTTCCGTCTGAGCGTATTTAGCGCTAACAACGGGCAGAAAACGTCCGATTTCACGATCAGCCGGCCTGACGTGGCTAATTGCTGGATGTGAGGCATCCTTCGACGGTGATAACGAAGGGTGGGAGAAGGGCTTTCCGCTCGACCAGTTGGGCTTCCAGCGCACACGCTATCGACTCGGCCTCGTCCGGCGCGGATCAGCGACCGGCGGCTGTTAGCGCTAACAACGTTTCAGTGATGTTAACGGTGCTATTTGGAGCGTGTCAAGAGCATCAATGCGATGCGACTAGGCTGATCATGGTGTCGGGCTGTTGGGTGGAGCAGCTGACCATCTTCGCCAACCTGCGTCCAATCTGCTCCCAGTTGCAAGACCAGGCCAACCAACGGCTCCTTACCGCCTTGATCTGCGCACACTCCCCTGTCAGACGACATAGAGCGCCGTCGACCGCTGCGCAGAACCGCGGAGCACTCCGCGGGAGACAGGACACCGCACCCGCTCTGGCCTGCGGGAACGTAGAGCCCCGGGTAGGGGTGGGTGCTGTTGAGGCCGTTCGACGCCGTTGGCCGCAGTTGAAGGCCGTTCAGGCTCCCACCCAGTGAGCCCCACTACCACCTGGCGTTCCTCGTCGTACGGCTCGGCGCCAGGCGGTCCGGACACGGCACGTCCCTGCTCAGCTCGCCGAGGCAGGCAGGTTCTCCGGCGTGGTGCTGCTGTCGCACCGGGGCCGGACGGTGCTGTCCCGCAGCTACGGCATGGGCGACCAGGAGAAGGGGATCCGCAACCACGAGGGCACGGCATTCAGCCTCAGTTCGGCGGGCAAGCCGCTCCATGTGGCGGCCATCTTGCAGCTGGCCCAGCAGGGCAAGCTGCGGCTGTCAGACACGGTAGGCGCCCACCTGAACGGCTTCGCCACGGACATCGCCGACCAGGCGAACATCCACCACCTGCTGTCCGGCACCTCCGGCCTGGACTCCCCTGATGAGGACGTGCAACGCGTCTTCCAGAGCCGGGACGAGGTGCACGAATACTACGAGCAGCGGGCCCGGCAAGCGAAACTGGTGGGCGTCCCGGGCATTCCCACCACCACCCATGCCGAGGCGGAGGTCACCATTTCCGCGCTGATCGTGGAGGCCGTGGCCGGCAGACGTACTGGGACTACATCCAGGAGGACATCTTCAAGCCCTGCGGCATGACCGGCTCGGCGTTCTACACCCGGCCGCAGTGGCTCACCGACATCACCGACTTCCGGACCGGGGAGGCCACCTCCACCTGGACCGACAGCAACGGCACCTGGACTCGCCGCGCCTTCGCCTCCGAGCCGACAACGTCGTCGTACACGAACTGACCCCGACCCCAAGGCACCGGCACGCGGGCGGCACGCTCGCCGCCCGCGTACCGGACCGGTCAGTTGCCGCCGATCACCACGACGGCATCCGTGGCCGCCTCGACGCGGTGGATGGGCGTGAAGTCCGCCCGGCTCGAGCTGTCGCTACAGGTGATGATGCCCTCGGCGGTAAGGTCGTTCGTCGCCGAGGTGGCGGTGTTCCACCGCGTGACCGGCCCGCCCGAGTCGCCGCCGAGTACCGGACCGTCGCTCGGGTGCCCGGTGACCGTGTCGACGACAACCGTCGGCGTGCCGTTGCAGTCGGTGTTGTTGGTGTCCCGGACCAGGCCGTACACCAGACCGCCGTTGGCGCCGGACAGGTAGACCGCCGACCCGATGGCGGGCCATCCGGTCAACTTCGCCGTCACCGGGTGCGACGTGCTGGTGTCCCGCCCACCGAACCAGGAGTGCCGGCTGAAGTAAGCGCCGTTCTCCCCCGCCAGCATGGCGACGTCCGTGCCCAGGCTGTAGTAATTCGAGCTGACCCGCAGGTTCCAGCCGCCGTGCCAGAAGTTGCGCTGGTTCGGGCCGCAGTGTCCGGCGGTGGTCACCCAGTTGCTGTTGGTCCCGCCGCGGGTCATCCGGAATCCGGTCGTGCACCACGCGTCCGCGGTACGGGCGTTCCCGGGAACGCTGTTGAACAGTGCCAGCCCACCGTAGTAGGGGACGCTGTCGACCCGGCGGCTCGCCTCGACGGTTCCGGTCTTCGACAGGGACACCTTCGGCGTCAGGGAGGTGGCCTTGACCGCCGCCGCGACGAGGGCCTCGGCGTCGCCGGAGGCGTCGATGACGATCTGCGGTGTCAGGCGGTCCAGCCATACCTGGTGCACACTCCCGGCGCTGCCGCCGGCCCAGGCCCGGGAACTCTTCAACGCCTTCGTGGCGGCCTCCAGCCGCTGCATTGACACCGTCGTGGTCTCGAACCGGACCGGCACCTCGCCCGCCTGTCGCGAACGTGCCGTCACCTCGGACCGCAGTCGCGCGCCGTCGGCGTTCGCCACCTGCCGGACGACCAGTTGCCCGGTCTTCTCGTCGAAGTACGTGCCGCCCGAGCCCTCCGGACTTCTGGCGGCAATGGCTTCCAGGTGGTGGAACTGCCGGTTCATCGCGTCGACGTCGACGGCCGGGGCGAAACCGGCGAGCGACGGTTGTGCGGCCGCTCGGTCCGGGGACACCGCTGCCTGGGCTGCGGACGTCGTACCCGCGACCGCTACGAGTACACAACTCACAAACACCATGCGTCTACGCACGGAACCTCCTGTTGGGGCGATGGGCTCGATGCCGCTACCTTCGCGCGGGATGCCCGCAGTCCGCTTGCAATCCGCCTGCAGTCCGCCTCCCGCCGGATCGCGGTGGCCCCCACCTCGGCCTGCGGAACGCACGAATGCGGGCCCCTCCCGTGGAGGGCCCGCATCCTTTCAATGTCCTTCTTTGACGGCCGTCCCGGTCGGGCGACCGGGACCGGCGACGGTCAGAAGATGTTCATGGCGATGCCGTTCGTCAAGGACGTCGTGCTCTGGACCCCGTCGATCTTGATCGGGTTGCCAGAGACGTGTTTCACGAAGATCCGCATGATGAAGGTCCGGGTTCCGCAGGTCGGGTCGATCGGCACGCCGGTGAGGGCGAAGTTCGCGACGTAGTGGTGGGCGTCGTCGCGAATCGTCTTGCGTGAGGTTGCGGTGCTCGTGGTCCGGCACGTGTGGGCGGTCGGGTCGAGTTGGATGAACTCGAAACGCACGTCGACCACCGCATTCGTCCCGCGCGGCTGCTCGTAGGCGTCGATGGCGCTCTTGCATGACGCGGTGCCCGTGTAGCAGGTGGTCAGTTCCAGCGTCGCCAGCGCCTGAGCCGAGGTCGCGTTGGCGGCGGCGTTCCATTTGTGCACGGGGGTGCCGTCGTCGTAGAACACCCAGGCCGTGGACGTGCCGGCGCCGACGTAGGTGCAGGTGCTCGACGTGCCGGTGCTGCTGCAAGCGGGGTTCTGCCACCACCGCGCTCCCACCTGGTTGGTGTCGCTCACCTCCAGCCAGGTGTCTGTCGCGACAGCGGTCAGGTAGTAGCCGTCGAGCGAGGTGGAGGCCGTGTACCCGTACATGCCGCAGGTGTAGGTGCCCGCCGATGGCGCGGTGAAGAGCAGGTCGGCGTAGATCGGCAGGTGCCCAGGCCTGGCGTAGTAGGTGGTGTCCGAGCCCTCGTGGTTCCGCGAGGACGTTGATGTGGTGCCGACGACTGCTCCGGCTGGGTTCACACACTTCAGGGTGTTGTTCATCGACACGATTTGCTGCACGCTGCTGGTCGCCTGGAGGCGTCCGCGCACGTGCCGGGATTCACCGGCCGCGAGGGTGACCGTCCTGCTCAGCAGACGCTCCTCGACCCGCGAGTGGAAACTGTTCGCGCTGGTCAGCGTCACCCGGGTCACGGGCCCGTCGTCGGCATGCGCGACTGTCGCCGCGGACATGACGACTGACAGAACAGTCAAGACCAGGCTGAGGATCTTCCGCACGTATCGGCTCCTGCCAGTTGATGGGCGAGTCCGGCCACTGTCACGTGACGCGCTTGCAAAAGCCATGCACTCGTCCGGGTCGGCTCGCAAATCGACCTCGACTAGGGAGTAGGGGCGACAGCGCAGCCGTGACGTAGTGAGCATCCCGACCCCTCTGACGCGCGCCCCGTCCCGCAGGTGCGCGGCCGAGCGGGAGAGGGAGTCGTCAAGGAGGGCCTGAAGCTCGATTGAGCCCTACTGCACTGATTCGCCGCCTGCGCATCCGCTGGGAGATCCGCGACGACATCCACGAAGCCTTCCTCACCCTCGCCCGCGCTATCACCTGCTGGTGCCGACTCCACCACTCAAAGAGTTAGGAGCTCTTAATGATGTCGGCCGTGTCCAGTCGACGTGAGGACCGTTCTACCTGAACGTCGGGTGACACCAGCAGCCCTCCCCGGCTACTCCTTCACCGAATTACGAGACGCCCCATTTAGCCTCGCCTGGATCTCGGCGAGGGCGTGCGATGCGCGGGCCTCGACGAGCCGGTACCCGGCCCGGTGAGCGAGGTCGATGGCGAGCGTGGCTCGGGCCTCGGCTTCGTCGAGGACGTCGAGGTTCAGCAGCGCCATGGCCGAGCCGCGCAACGCGTCAGCCTCACACCAGCGGAAGCTGGTCGAGCGCGCCACCTGCAGGGCTCGGTTGTGATGGTCTGCGGCTTCGGCGGGCAGGCCCAACCGCAGACAGACATCACCGAGGGCGTTGAGCGCCCACGCTTCGGTACCGCGGTCACTGATCTTCCTGGTCAGTTCGACTGCCGACCGGGCGTCGTCGAGGGTTTGCTCCGAGGGGCCGGTCTGGCAGTGCAGCAGCGCGCGGCCGGACAGCGCGGTCGCTTCGCCGTAGTGATACCCGAGTTCACGGTTGGCGGCCAGCGCCCGGGCGTAGAACTCCTCGGCCGTGTCCGGGTTGCCGAGGTCACGGTGCACGTTCCCTAGATCCACGAGCAGGACGGCGACGCTGAAGCTGGCGCGTTGCCGCTCCCCCAGTTCCAGCGCCCGGCCGAAGTGCTCCAGCGCTTTATCCAGCAGGCCCAACTGCCAATAGGCGAAGCCGAGATTCGCCAGTGTCATGGCGCTCCCGGCGCCATTCCCCAACTCGTGTTGAAGGTCCAGCGATTCCAGCCCGCAGTCGATCGACGCGTGGGGATTACCGAGGCGCTGGTGCACCGCACTGAGATTGTTCAGCACGGCGGCGCGGCCTTCGTGCCAGCCGTCGGCTGCGTTCCGCCGTAGTGCACTGTCGAGATGGTCTTGTGCCTCGGCGTAGTGGCCCATGTTGACGTAGGCGAGCGCGATGCTCTGGTGCATCGCAGCTTGCGCCCGTTCGTCGCCCTCGCCGTGCGCGGCTTCCAGCCCCAACGAGGCCATCTCCACCCATTCCGTCCGGTGACCGCGCTGGTGGAAATAGGCGCGGAGGGCGTCGGCGATGTGCCATGCCAGCGGTCGTGGACCTCGCGCCGCTGCCTGACCGACCGCGGCGGCGAGAGTCGGCCACTCGGCGTCGAGCCAGGCGAGCGCACTGTTGTTGTCCGGGAAGCTGATCCCGTTCTCCACCTTCCTCGGCAGCCGCAGAAAGTGAGAAATGAGCTGCCTGCCCGCCGCGTCAGCCGTGTGCAGGTAATGGTCCAGGACGAGTCCGCGAGCGTGTTCGAGCTCGACAGCAGTGTCTTCTACCAGCGCCCGGCCGACCGCATACCTTCGGAGCAGGTCGTGGAGCCGGAAGCGCCCGCGTGTGTATTGCTCGATCAGGTGTGCCGCGGCCAATGCCTTTATCAGTCGGTCAGTCCGAGCCGGGGGCAGCCCGGCGGCCACGCTCGCGGGCAGCGCAGTGAACGTCGGTCCCGGCAGCAGCCCGAGGCGACGGAAGAGCAGGCGATGCTCCGCCGGAAGCGCCCAGTAGGACGAGGCGAACGCTCTCGTGACAGCACTTTCCTCGGCGCCGTCCACGGTGAACCCGGCCAACCGGTCGCCATCGGAGAGTTCCTGCACCAACCCGGTGATCTCCGCCTTCGGGACAGCGACGATGTTGGCCACCGCGATCCGCAGTGCGAGCGGCAGGTGACCGCAGAGATCCGCCAGCTTCCCGGCTGCGGCTGCTTCGGTGGCGACCTGGTCGACGCCGAGCGCGGCCTCCAGCAGCCGGCGAGAGTCGGCGGCGGTGAGCACGGACAGCGACAGTGTTTGCGCGCCGGTGCGGGCGATCAGCTCTCCGAGCCGCTGCCTACTGGTGAGGATGACCGTTCCCGCCGACGGGATCAGCGCGTTCACCTGGGCGGCGTCGCGCACGTTGTCCAGCACCAGCAGGACGCGTTGGCCGGCCAGCAGTGAGCGGAACAGGGCAGCCCGGCCCGCCGCATCCGCCGGGATCAGCCGGTGATCGACACCGAGGCTGCTGAGCAACTGGAGGAGTCCGGCGGACTCGCTGAGCGGGTCGTGCTCGGCGTCGAAGCCACGGAGGTCGAGGTAGAGCTGCCCACCCGGGAACCTCTCCCGGTGGCGGTGGGCCCAGTGGAGGGCGAGCGCCGTCTTGCCGACGCCGGCGGTGCCACTGATCACCCAGATCTTCATGCCCGACGCGGACTCCAATGCGGTGTCGAGCCGGGCGAGTTCTTCTGCGCGTCCGGCGAATCCGTGGGCGGCGGGCGGTAACTGCGCCGGTCGTACCGGCTCGGGTGGTGATGTGTCCATGGGTCTCGCGGCCGGATCCAGAGCCGGGTCCGCGCGCAGGATCGCGGATTCCAACCGCATAAGTTTTGGTGCCGGATCGAGGCCGAGGTCGCCGGCCAGTCGCTTCCGCAGCGTGCGATAGACGTCGAGCGCGGCGGCGGTGCGGCCGTCGCGGTGCAGGGCCAGCATGAGTTGGCCCACGAGCCGCTGCCGCAGCGGGTGGTCGGTCACGAGCCGGGTGAGCTCGGCGAGCAGCCGCCGGCCGTCGCCCAGCCGCAGTTGGGCGTCCAGGCGGTCTTCCAGGGCGGTCCATCGGGCTTCATCGAGGTGACCGCACAGGCGTTCGGCGACTTCGGTGGACGCCACGCCTGCGAGTGCCTCGCCGTGCCAGAGGGCGAGCGCCTGGTCGAACAGCTCGACCGCGCGCTCGTCGTCCGACGAGCGGGCCGCGAGAATCAGGTCCGTGAACCGATGCGCGTCGATCACGAGCGGATCCACGTGTATGACGTAACCTGCTCCCCGGCCGACGATGGCGGGCCCGTCGCCGACCTGCCGAAGCGCCGCACGTAGCCGGGATACGAGCGTCTGGATCGAGGCTCGTGCGGACGCCGGCACATCCTCGCCCCAGACGAGGTCGACCAGCCGGTCCAGCGGCACCATTCGGTTGGGTTCCAGCAGCAGGACCGCGAGCACCAGGCGCTGCTTGCGCGAACCGAGATCGACCTGTTTCCCGCCCGCCCATGCCTCGACTGTGCCCAGGATCCGAAACTCCACGGTCCTAACCCCCCGATTGTTCGCCGTTATGCCGCGATCGATTAGATCGACCTGGCATTGGACGCGCTGCAGGTTGCGATCCGGCGCAGGCGCTTCAACGTCCCACCAGCCGAATACGAAGCGTTACACGCGATGACCCAACCCCCGCGCCGTCGTCGCGTGTTCGATCATGCAATTTGGACGGTGAAGGCCAGCGTCGCCGAGCAGATGACCAACATGGCCGTCGCGTTCAGGAACAGGTTGCGGCCGAAATCGCGGGCGCGGACGTGCGCCGAGACCGCCACCGCGAAGTAGCAGACCAGCGCCGCAGACACGAGCACCGCCAACGGCGGAACCCAGATCCCGACGATGAGCCCAGCCGCTGCGGCAGCCTTGAGCGGGGGGAGAAACTTCCAGAAGCGTTCGGGGAACCGGACGTCGGTCAAACATTGCCGAATGAAGGCGACCGGCTTTACGCATAGCAGCGCGTCGCAGAGCTGGATCACTGCCAACAAGGCCAGCGGCCACCAGGGTTGCACCATCTCGAAGGACTCCTCAGGTAATGGGTCATGATCAACCACACTGGACGTGAATGGAGCCTCACCATGTCGGACAACGGTGACCCGCCATCGTCTACGGCCCGTTCTCGACTTCTGCTGCCGTGCCAGTCAGCCACCCTGCCTCAGCGGAAAGGCTCAGCCCTCCTCGGTGTCTTGGCCTTCTCACGTGCCCGGCTGTCGTCGGGTGGCGGCAGCGGGTGGGGGGTGCGCGCCCGCGCCGAGGACGTGCTTGGCCACCGCGTCGGCGCAGGGGGTGTGCGCGCGCCAGTGGAGGTAGCCGTCCGGGCGGATGAGCAACGCTGTGCCGGGCTTTGCTCGGTAGGCCCGGCGAAACGTCCCGTCGCGGTCGATGACCACCCGGCCGGAGAACGACGTCGACCGCGCGGGCGTGATCAAGCAGGTGTGCACCTCGTCGGGAAGAGCATCACAGTCGAGGCGACCGGCGGAGGCGTCGCCAACGAGGAGCAGCGTCCATTGTGGCCCGCGCAGTAGGTCGAACAGCCGCAGCGGCTGCCCGGTTGCGGTATCGACGAGGCGGGCGTCGGGGGCCCGATCGCCGGGTCGGACGCGGCCGCCGGACAGCTCGTCGTCTGCCAGGGGCCCGTCGTGGTAGCCAATGTCGATCTGGGACACACGAGCGGTGAGCCTGCGGTTGATCGAGGGTCGGCTGAGTAGCGGCAGGAGCAGTCGTTGCACGGCGAACCGGACGAGTGGGTTGCGGTTGGTGACCACGTCGAGGATGTTGGTGCTTTGCGCCAACGCACGACGGGCGACGGGAAGGCGTTCGGCCGGGTAGGTGTCGAGCAGGGTGTCGTCGTGGCCGTTGAGGCAGGCGGCCAGCTTCCATCCCAGGTTGTAGGCGTCCTGGATGCCGGTGTTCATTCCCTGCCCTCCGGTGGGCGGGTGCACGTGCGCGGCGTCGCCGGCGAGCAGGACTCGGCCGCGGCGGTAGCCCTCGACCATGCGGACGTTGACCCGGAAGTTCGACAACCAGGTCGCGTCGGACAGGCGGACCTGCGGGTGGCCGGTGCGTTCGTCCCATAGCCGCTGGAGGGCCTCCAGGGTGGGCTCGAGGTCGTCGCCGACGGCGATGCTCGCGCCGATCTGCCACTGCCCGGTCCCGGGCAGGCCAGCCAGACCGAGGAATGACCCGTCCGTGCCGAGCCATGCGTGTGAGCGAACGGCTCCGTCGACTTCGGGGCGCCAACCGGGAACTGTGACATCACCGAGCAGGTAGCGCTGCGTCTCGTCGGACGAGCCGGCGAACTCCAGGTCGAGTGTGCGGCGCACGATGCTGTGCGCGCCGTCACAGCCGACGAGGTAGCGGACGGTCAGATCCTCCCGGCCGCCGTCCGGTGTGGTGACCACGGCGCGCACCGCGTCGCTACCAGCGGTGAACGACTCAAGGCGGGTGTTGAACCGAATCGCGGAACCGAGTTCGTGCAGCCGCCGTGCGAGCAGCGTGGTGGTGCGCCACTGGGGAATCATCACGATGTTCGGGTACGGCAAGTCCGCGCGCGGCTCGGCGAGACCGGCGGGTATCCGCGCAAGGCGCCGGCCATCGCGGTACAGGGTGATGTCCTGGCGCGACTGGCCGTGTCCCAGAACCGCGTCGATAACACCGAGATCGTCAAGCACCTCCAGGCTTCGAGGTTGCAGGCCCTTGCCTCGGGACTGACGAGGCAGTGCGGGCGCGGCCTCGATCAGTACCGCGCGAACTCCACGGCGGGCCAAATCGACAGCGAGGGTGAGCCCGGTCGGGCCGGCCCCGACGATCAGCACATCGACGGCGGGCATCTGTCTCCTCCTTCTAGGCGATGAAGCCCGGTAGCAGTCACGATGCTCGGCGCGAGCGCAACAGCGACGGCAATTACGGGGCCCGTCCGCAGGCGGGGGCGCCCGAACGGGACCTCAGACGTGGGGAATCAGGTCTGGCAGTAGGTCGAACACCGCACGTCGACTGGCAGCGTCGAGCGGTGGGCGGATGGCGTTCGCTCCGATCAGGAGGAGATGCGGCAGCAGGGCGGCGGTGTGCGCCCGGGTCGGGTCGGGCACAGCGCGGTTCCAGAGGGTCTCGAGGAAAGTGAGCCGTGCGCTGTCGACGCGTTCGACCACGCCACGCGCACCGTCGTTCGCGATCGCCCACGCCCGAAGGGCCCGATCCAGCTCGGCGTCAAACAGCTCGTCGAGCCGCGAGGGAAGGGCCCGCAGGGCGTCGACCGGATCGACGGTCGCGAGTTCGCTTGACAGCCCATCCAACAGGTTGACCTGTCCATGCTCGATATGAGTCAGCAACGCCGCGTGGTAGTCGGCGACCCCCGTGAAGTGGTGATGGAACGACCCCTTCGTTAGGCCGAGGCGGGCAGCCAGACGGTCGATCCGCAGACCCGCCGGCCCCTCGTCGGTCAATACCACGATGCCCTCGCCGAGCCAGAGATCACGTGTTCCCATCAATCGAGCATACCATACGGTATGGTATGCAATCTTGAGTGGACTGAGCATCACGCACCGAGGCCGCCGGGAGGGACACGGTGCCGCGCTCGTAGGGGGTGATGTCGATGCTCGTGACGAGGCCGTCGTGGACGCCGATCCGGATCAATGCGAATGGGTGCCCACCAGGGGCGATCACCGCTCCCGGGTGACCCTCAACGAGGACCGGGGCGGCGGCCGCGATGCGGTCCACGAACGCCCTGGTCTCCTCCGCGACCGCCCAGGCGCCCCGGACGACAGGCGCGGTGCCGTCGGCGAGGAATCCGAGGTCGGCCGTGCGGACGACGTCCGGCGCCAGGAGCGTGACGAGCCGCGGGATGTCGCCGCCACGCGCTGCGGCGAGGAACGCGTCGATGATCTCCATCTGGTGGGCGGATCCCGGCAGGTCGACCGCGGGAGCGTCCCTGAGCCGGATCCGCGCTCGACTCGCGAGCTTCTTCGCCGCGGCCACCGTCGTGTCGAGCACGGGTCCGATCTCGTCGAACGGGACGGCGAAGAGGTCATGCAGCACGTAGGCCACCCGCTGCGGGGGAGACAGTTCGTGGAGCACGACCAGCAGCGCCCGGGAGACGTCCTCACGACGGATGAACGCCTCGTCGGCCGCGAGCTGCTCGGCGGGGATGTCGTCGGCCGTGAGCGCGACCTCGCGCCGGCGATGGCGGGCGCGAAGCTGGTCGAGGCACAGGCGTGCCGTCACCGTGGTGAGCCAGCCCTCGGGGTTGACCAGTTGCGCCGGGTCGGCTGACCGCGCGCGCAGCCAGGCGGCCTGCACCGCGTCTTCGGCATCGTTGTGCGAGCCGACGATGCGATAGGCCAACGACATCAGTCGGGCCCTCGATGCCTCGAAGTGTTCGACGAGTTCCACGTCTGGTCACCTTTCCTGCGTGCCGGGCGTCAGAAGGGGCGAGAGACCACAACCTGATGAACCCGCGCACGTGGAGGCACCTGTGAGTTTACCGATTGCTCGATCGCGCCGGCGCGCGTCATGATCGCCGTACTGGAGGGAGTCCTGGTCGTCGCGACCATCCTGTGCGCCCTCGCCAACGCCATCGAGGTGACCGCCAAGGTGATCAGGGCCGACTTCGTGATGCGCAACTGCGCCGAGGTCGGGCTGTCCGCGCGGTGGATCCCCTACCTCGCACTGGTCGAGGGGGCCGGCGTCGTGGGTCTGGTGCTCGGCCTTCTCGGCGTACGTCCCTTCGGATTGGCCGCAGCCCTCGGCCTCGTCCTGTTCTTCGTCGGCGCGCTCCTGGCTCACGCCCGCGCGCGGGCGTTCCACAACATCGCGTTTCCCGCGGTCTTCCTCGTCCTCGCCGTCGCCGCCGTGGGGCATTTCGCGTCGACGAGCGCCTGATCGATCGCTGATCGGCCTTTGCGGTGCAGGGGCTGAGGGTCCGTGTGACGGGGCCGCCGATCCGTGCCGCCGAAGAAGATGAGGCGGCTGCACACCCCTGCACGCGACCGAAAGGACGGAGTTCAGGCCGATCCCGCGCGACCCCGACCACCCGGCCGGCGATCCGTCCACGGCCGGAGCTTGTCGGGATGGCGTACCGCCCAGATGCGCTTGATCCGATCGCCGACGACCTCGAACGCGTACACCGATACGGTGACGCCGTCCTGATGGGCGATCAGGCCGGGTTGGCCGTTGACCGTACGCTCCAGGATCGTCAGGTTTCGAAGTCTGCCCTCGAGATGGACCAGTGAGCGCACGATCTGCTCGGCGCCTTCGGTCGGGCGGAGCACGGCGCCGACGACGCCGCCGCCGATCGCCGTCGCGTCGGGGTCGAGAAGGCCGATCAGGGCGTCGATGTCCTTGGCTTCCCATGCCTGCTTGAAACGCCTGACGATGTCGGCGCGCCGGTCTGCCGAGGTCGCGGGGGCATGCGCCGTGCGAACGCGCCGGCGGGCCGAGGAGGCCAACTGGCGGCACGCCGCAGGGGTACGGCCGACGATGTCGCCGCTGGCGGCTGCCTTGCGCAGGATCTCCTTCTCCTGCCGCAGCTCAGCTATCTCGCGCCGCGGACGGGCAATCTCGGCGTCCCTGTCCACCACCGACAGCCCTTCCGCGGCCGCCGCGGTACCCGTCCCAAACCGCTGCTCCTGCTTACGAACTCAGTGTCGTAGCGACTCGTGACTCATACCCAGCTCACGGGCGACCTGATTGATCGGCCGGCCCGACGAGCGGACCAGGTCGACCGCGTCACGCTGGAACTCCTCCGTGTGCTCAGTCATGCCCATCAAGACACCGCGGAACACCGACACCTGACACGACGTGACGCGCGTCACCTCAGGTCATGACGCCGCCGGACAGACGGTCCGCCGTCGCGCTCACGGAATCTGTTTCTCCCCGTCGCCGGATTGGACGAGTCGGAAGAAGAACCGGGCGGCGCTCCGCTGCGCTGCCCGTTGCAGGCGCGCGGCCACCCGATGGTCCGGGTCTGGCGTGCTGCCGGTGGCCAGGCGTGGGAAGAGGGCTTCGGCGTTGGCGCGGTTTACCGCTCGCAGTTGCCCGAGTTCGAGGCAGGTGTCGATTCCGTTGGCGAAGTACTGCCCGGCCGGGATGGGCGCGAAGGGCCAGTCGCTGCCGAAAAGCACACGCCCGGGTCGGGCGAAGGCAAGCAGGGTGGGCAGGGCGGCCGGGCTCGAGGACAGGGCGGTGTCGAAGTAGAAGGTGCGGAAGTCGTCCAGGATGTCCAGCGGGCTGCGTGCGGTGCCGGCGGCGATGGCCAGGGCCATGCGGTGTGAGGCGTAGGGCAGAAAGCCTCCGGCGTGGCTGAGGACGAACCGGATTCTGGGGTATCGCCGGAGGACGCCGGTTCGGACGAGGAGGTAGGCCGCTCGGGTGGTGTCGAGCAGGAAGTCGGCGGCGAACGGTGGGATGCCGTCGATGGCCGGTCCGGGCAGGTCAGCGGGGTGGACGAAGACGACGGCGGCGCGCTCGTCCAGGGTCTGCCACAGCGCATCCTGGTCGGGGCCACCGAGGTAGTCGCCGTTGCTGTTGGCGAGCAGAGTGACGCCGTCGGCGCGGAGTTCGTCGAGGACGCGGCGGGCCTCGGTGGTGGCGGCCGCGATGTGGGGCATCGGCAGGGTGGCGAAGTACCCGAATCGGGTTGGATGCTCGGCGGCCAGCCCCGCGGCGTAGTCGTTGAGCTGCCGCGCAAGGTCGCCGGCTTCGGTCGGGCTGGTGAGGAAGCTGGTGCCGGGGGTCGAGACGGACAGCAGGGCCACGGCGGTGCCGAGCAGGTCCATCTGGTCCAATGCGGACTCGGGTGTCCAGGTGGGCAGCGCCCGACCGCCCGCTGCCGCGATGCCGGCCTCAGCGAGCAGGGCGCGGTAGAAGGGCGGCAGGATGTGCTGATGGACGTCGATCCTGGCTAACTGGCCGGTCATACTGTGGTTCCTCTCGACGCGCTAGACACTGCTGCTGCGGAACGGCTGTGAACTCCATCCCCCACCACCGCTGACCGCAGCTACGGCTTGGCATGGTCATGGGAAGCCCCTGGGGCCATCCGGAGGGCCGCCTCGTAGACCAGCCGCGCGTGCAGCTCGAACATCGCCGCGAGATCGACGGCATCGCCGTGGATCTCGCGCTGCAGGAACAGTCCGTCGGCCCCGGCCAGGGCGTACGTCACGACGGTCCGCACGTCCGCCGGATCGAGGCCCGGCAGCAGCGTCTCGATCACCTCGATGAACCTCTCTCGGGCGACCTCGCGGACCTGGAGAAACACGGCCCGCCCTCGGGGCTCCTCGGGCCGCCGCTCCAGGGCGAGCATGAGACCCAGGCGCAGGAAGTCGGGGGCGTTGACGAGCGACGCGGCCACCGCCGCGCCGACGGCGACGAAACGCTGCAGCGGTGTACCGGTTTCCTCGCCGGGCAGGTCGAGGGCCGCCAGCCAGGTCTCGAAGCTGCGCTCGATCACTGCGGCGAGCAGGTCGTCCTTGTCCTTGAAATGCCAGTAGATCGAGCTCGCGGGCAACCCGCAGCGGGCACTCACCGCCGCGATCGAGGTCCCCTCATACCCACGTTCACTCGCGATCTGCACGGCGGCGTCGAGGATGCGTTGCCGCGACTCCACGCCGTTGGCGCGCTTCCTGCGCGTGGGCCGTGTCCCTGTCATTCCGCACGCCTCCCGCCTCACCGCGACCTTGACGATGCCGGGGCCACGAATCTACCGTAACGATCACTCTAATTGTAGTGAGCACTACAGGATCCGCCGGCAACTCCCACCCTGGACAGTCCTCGGCGTGGGAGGTGGTCGTGGCTGTCACAAAACGGGATGAAGCTTCGTCCAGTGCGTGTGGTGAGACCACGGTTGACAGGCAGGAGCCGGGCATAGGCCGGAACAACGGACGCGGCCCGGTGCGAACAACGGCGCGTACTACCACCTGCTGCGCCACCCCGGGGTCCGCTCGCAACCAACCGCATCGACCGAGAACGAGGATCATGACCAAGCTCCGTCATTTCCGATGGCAGGACGCCTCCCCCAGCTCCAGCCGAAGGCTGGCCCTGAGCGCCGTACTCACCCTGGCAATGGTCGGGTGCGAGGGATCGCCGAATAAGGACTCCCCGTCCCCGCCCGCTTCCAACACTCCGGCAGCCACCGGCAGCGCCAGCACCGGCGCGGCGTTGGCCGGAACCCGCAGTACCATGACCGAGAACCTCAAGGTCGAGGTCGTCGGCCTCAACCGTGTCAAGGGCAAACACCTCATCGCCCAGATCCGCCTGTCCAACACCGGCACCGAGAAGCGTCTGTCCTGGCCCGGCGAGTTGGGCGACCACACGCGCCCGCTCGGCGAGATCAAGTGGGCCTCCGGCATCGGCATCCTCGACGCCCAGGCCCGCACCTGGCTCCTGCCCTACAAACCCGCCAGTTCCCCCTGCCTGTGCAGCGCGGTGGACCGCGACGTCCCCAGCCGTTTCATCGACCCTGGCCATTCGATCAGCGTCTACGCGGTGCTGCCCGCACCGTCGGGCAACCCCGCGACAACAACCGTCGTCACCCCCGTGGGCCCACCGATGCTCAACGTGCCCATCAGCGACGACGCTCCGGCCGGCGACTTCCCCGACCCCGATGCCGAACCCGTCACCCCCGTCACCCGCCGCCTCATCCTCCCCTCCGAATCCCTGGACAAGTCCGAGGAAACCGCCGACGACGGCAAGGACCTACAGGTCAACCTCTCCGCCGACGTACTGTTCGCGGTGGACCGGGCCACCCTCACCCCCAAAGCCAGGTCGGTCATGGCCCGCACGGCAACGCTCATCGACGCCTCGCCCGCCACGGTGGTGACGGTGGCGGGCCACGCCGACTCCTCCGGCACCGACGCCATCAACAACCCACTGTCGCTGCGCCGCGCCCAGGCCGTACAACACGCCCTGTCGGCCCTGCTGACCAGGAACGGGGTCCGCTTCCAGACTGAGGGGTACGGCTCACGCCGCCCGCTCTACAGCAACGACAGCGACGAGGGAAAACGCCGCAATCGCCGCGTCACGGTGACCTTCCCCAAACCTCAACCCGCTGTCCAGGAACCGGTGACCACGACCACCACCGGCTCGACCGACCTGACCGGCAGCGCCCAGGCCGACGGTCAGCCCATCGCGATGGAGGTCACCGGCCTGCGCCGGCTACCCGGAGGCCTCGGCCTGCTCACCTACAAGATCACCAATAAGGGCTCGTCCGAGGCCTGGTTCAGAGACCTGCACCACGCTCAGGACTGGGAGGCGTACAAATACCAGGCCGCCACCAACGTCCGCCTGACCGACCTCGCGGCCCGCCGCCAGTACCGGCCAGGCCGCCTCGAGGTTCCCACCGACGACGGCGTGGACTCCTACTGCGCATGCACAGCCGTCTCCGGCGTCCGCATCAACACCGAAAAGTTCGCACCAGGCCAGACCCGCGAGTTCTGGACCCTCTTCGCCCTACCCGACACCGCCGACACCCTCAGAAGAGTCAAGATCGGCCCGTTCCGCGACCTCAACGTCCCCACTCAGTAACGGCATCCCGCTGCCTGCCCACGTCAACCCATCAGGGCACTCACCCTGTTGACCATCAGGAAGAACCTCGTGAATCTCGACGCGTCCTGTCCGGACTGGTCGCTGCGGTGCTCGCCGCCGTCAGCGTGCGCCACGACGTCACCTCCACGATGACGACACCCTTCCCCTCAGCGCACCGGGCCGGAGTGGCGCAGGCGGTACACCGTGCTGCGACTGATCGCCTCCTTGAAGCTGATGGCGGATCGGCCGGTGAGTACCGCACCGATCGGGGAGTCATCGGCTCGGGTGAACTGGGTGATCGCGTCCCGTCGACCGAGGCTGATGTTCTGCCAGACGTAACGGATCCGAAGCGGCCTCGGCGTCCGTCCGTTCAGAACGGCCGCGATCGCGTCCGCCGCGTACAGACCCATCGGAAGGCCGGTCTGGCAGGACATCCGGGTCTCACCGCCGAGTGCGGGTGCCGCTGCGGCGTCACCGATCCCGTACACCTGCGGGTGCGACACCGATCGACAGGTCTCGTCAACGATCATCCGGCCACGGCCGTCGACGGCCAGACCGGCCCGATCGGCCAGCGCGGACACCCGGAAGCCGGCTGTCCAGACGACGACCTCCGCGTCGAGATCTCGCCCGTCGTCGAGGCGCAGGCCTGCCGCCGAGACCGTCTCGACCCGGACACCCTGGTGGACGCCAATGCCCATCCTGCCGAACGCCCGGCCGAGGTGGCGCCGCGCGGGCGGAGACAGCCAACCACCGAGGTCGTCACTCGTCACCAGTTCGATCCGTAGCCCTGGATATGCCTCGGCAAGCTCGGTGGCGGCCTCGATGCCGGTCAGGCCACCGCCGACGACGGCAACGACATCGCCGGCCGAGGCACCGAGCAGATGCGACCGTAGCCGCTGCGCCTGAGCCGCCTCCGCGATCGTGAACGCGTGCTGCTGTACCCCCGGCACGCTGCCAACGTCCGCGCCACTGCCCAGCGCGTACACCAAGGTGTCGTAACCGGCCGTGTACGGCTCGGCGTCCATTCGGACGATGCTGGCGTCGACGTCGATGGCGGTGACCCGGGCCACGACGAGTTTCACGTCGGCACCGTCCAGCATGGTTCGCAGCGGCCGGTCTCGCAGGGTCTGCCCTGCGGCGAGCTGGTGCAACCGGATTCGTTCCACGAATCGGTCGGTGGCGTTGATCAGCGTCACCTCGACGTCGGTGCGGCGCAGCCGGCGGGCGGCGCGCCGAGCGGCGCCTAGGCCCGCGTACCCGGCGCCGAGTACCACCAGGCGGTGAGTCATGGTCGTCTCCTTTGATATTCACTGGTTGACGGGTGACGGGGCAGCTTCGTGACCGTCTTCCAGCGCAGGCGTGGTCTTCGACGACTCTGCGGGGTGCTGGGCGAGCTACCAGCCGTGGCATCACCTAGCGCCCTGAACGGTTCCGACACGGATGTCGTGCGCCCACGACAGGGCGAGGAAGCATCGCGCAACGTCGAGGCCCTACTCGTTACCTGTCAATCCAGCCGAGCTCGACTGCCTGCTCGAGCATGACGTCTTCCATCACGGGTAGCGTCAGGAACGAGACGGCATACAGAACAGCGATGAGTCCGATCGGGACGATCCAAGCGCGAGGACGGGCTGCCCACGTGCGAGGACGGATCTCCAACGTCCCGAAGCCATCCGGTCCAGCGTCGGCAGGGCGGGCCCGACGGAGCCGCGTCTCCGGAAGCCGGCGGTCGGCTGGCCTCAGCACCCACGAGGCGATCGCGCACGCACCGAACATCAGCGGCACCCCCCACGATTGAAGGCCGTCACCGACTGACAGGTGCGACGCCACGGCACCGGACCACAGGAAGAAGGCGCCCACGTACGCCCATTCCTTGAGTAGCGGGAGCCCGGGCGCGACGATCGCGACGGCCGCGCCGGCCTGCCACGCGCCGAGAATGTAGGCGAAGAAGTGCGGGTACCCCAGGTGGTGCAACTGGACTTCCACCCATTCGATCGTCAGCAGGTTCCACACCGATCCAGCAGCCAACTCGAGGGCGATTACAAACGTCGTGGCCCAGAAGGCGATGGGGCTGATCCGGCTCCAGTTCCAGCCGCTTCGTGTGACGGTAGCCGACCTCTTGTCGGTCGCTTCCTGGAACTTTCTGGTCGCTTGAGTTCGCATCTCAGTCGCCTCGTCAAGTCGGTCTGATGTGTCGGAGATTGCCGGGATCGCGCACTGGAAGTAGACCGTCGGGGCCGGAAGCAGCTGTCCACGCTGGCGGTGTAGTCGGTGCCGTCGGGACGGGCCAGGGTTCCGGTCAGTTGCGATCGTCAGAACGGAGGGAAGGGCCACGGTCTCACTGCGCTTTGGGCCGGCTGGGTGGCTGTTCGTCTCAGTGGTACGACAACAGGGCGCCTCGGAATGTGAGGCGACGCGCGAACCTCACAGTTCGGTGTGCTGTCTTGTCGAACCAAGTGAGGGCAGACGCGACCAAGGGGAGTCGGCGACACCATGACCAGACCAACCGAGCCAGGACACGCCGGACCCGATCCGAGCCTGACCGCGGTCATGAACGAACGGCGTCAGCTGATCAATCTCGCCTACCGGCTCCTCGGCTCCCTGGCCGACGCCGAAGACGCCGTCCAGGAGACCTATGCCCGCTGGTACGCCATGTCCCACCAACAGCAGGAGGCGATCCGATCCCCCGGCGCCTGGTTGACCAAGGTCGCCAGCCGGATCTGCCTCAACCTGCTCTCCTCGGCGCGGGTTAGGCGCGAGACCTACGTGGGCGAATGGATCCCCGAGCCGCTACCCGAACCCACAGAGTGGACCAGCGGACGGTCCGACGCCACCACCATCGACCCGGCTGACCGCATCACCCTCGACGAGTCGATCAACATGGCCTTCCTCGTCGTACTCGAATCGATGACCCCGGCCGAGCGCGTCGCGTTCATCCTGCACGACGTCTTCCGCTACTCCTTCGCGGAAGTCGGCGACATCGTCGGTCGTACCCCTGCGGCGTGCCGCCAGTTGGCCTCCTCGGCCCGCCGGCGCGTACGCGCAACACAGACCTCCGCGACCTCGACAGCCCAGCACGCCGACATCGTCAGGAATTTCAAACAGGCATGGGAAGCCAAGGACATCAACGCCCTCATCGGCCTTCTCGACCCCAACGCCACGGCAATCGCCGACGGCGGCGGCATTGTCGGCGCCGTGCTCCACCCGATCGAAGGCGCCGAGCAGATCGTTCGCTCCCTGATCCACCTTGAGGGCAGACTTCGAAACCTGACGATCCTGGAGCGTACGGTCAACGGCCAAAACGGCCTTATCGCCCAACAGGACGGCGTCACCGTATCGGTGTACGCCTTCGACGTCGTAGGCGACCGGATCAAGCGCATCTGGGCGGTACGCCACCCCGACAAACTCCGGCCATGGACGGTGGGACGCCTGTAGGGCTCCCCGCTCCGGCACGGCTTCGTCGACTGAGCACTGAGGAATTCCCATGTTGCGGAAAGTGATGACCTTGCCCAGTGGCAGGATTGCGAAATGGGCAATCGTGGCCATCTGGGTCGCCCTGATGGTGCCGGCCTTCCTGCTGGCCGCCAACCTGGGCGATGTTGAGAAGAACGACAGTTCGGCCTGGCTGCCCAGCAACGCGGAGGCGACAAGGGTCCTCGACCAGGCAAAGAAGTTCCAGCCCGCCGAGACCCTGCCCGCGATCGTGATCTATGACCGGCCCGAGGGCGTCACCTCTGCGGACATGGCCAAGGCCCAAGCTGACGCCGAAGCCTTCCAGGGCATCGAAAAGGTCGTGGGGCCGCCACAGGGGCCGTCGAAGTCCCAGGATGGCAAGGCCATCCTGACCGTGGTCCAGGTCGACGACGGTCGTGAGGGCTGGGACGGGGCCCACACGGTGGTCGGCGAAATGACCACGATAGGTCAACAGCGCGCCGACGGTCTCGGGTTCCACGTCACCGGGCCGGCCGGCTACGCATCCGACTCGATAACGGCCTTCAGCGGAGGAGGCGCCCTGGGGATGATCACGGCGTTGGTAGTGGTGGTCATCCTGCTGTTCACCTACCGCAGTCCACTGCTGCCACTGCTGCCGCTCCTGACCGCGGGCGGCGCCCTGGTCACGGCAGAAGCGGTGATCTACCTGCTGGCAAAGAACGCCGGACTCGTCGTCAACACGCAAACCAGCCTCATCCTGACCGTACTGGTGTTCGGCGCCGCCACCGACTACGCGCTACTGCTCATCTCCCGGTACCGGGAGGAGTTGCGGCGACACGAGGACCGGCACGAGGCGATGGCGGAAGCCCTGTACCGCTCCAGTCCCGCGATCATCGCCAGCGCCGCGACCGTCGCTGTCAGCCTGCTGGTGCTGCTGCTGGCCACTCTCAACTCCACAAAAGGCCTCGGCCCGGCCTGTGCCATCGGTATCGTCGTCGGGCTACTTGCCATGCTCACCCTGATGCCGGCCCTCCTGGTCATCTGCGGCCGTTGGATCTTCTGGCCGGTGAAGCCGTCGTACGGTTCGGTCGGAACGGCCAGGGACAGCATCTGGACGCGGATCGGCACCGCCATCTCCCGCCGCCCGCGGATCGTGTGGGTCGCCACCTCGCTCGTCCTCGGCGTCATAGCGATCGGGATGACGGGGCTCAAGGCCGATGGGATCCCGAGCAAGGGCCAGTTCACCAACGAGCCGCAGGCGGTCGTCGGCGAGGAGATCCAGTCCAGGCACTTTCCGGCCGGGTCGGGTGACCCCATCTACGTCGTGGCCAAGGCCGCCTCGGCCGAGCAGGTCGTCACCGCGCTGTCAGGCGTCCCAGGGATCGCCGACGTCGCGGCACCGATGGTCAAGGATGGTGACGTCTTCGTTCTCGGGACGCTCGAGGACGCGCCCGGCAGCAAGGCCGCGATGCGCACCGTCGAGCAGGCCAGAGCCGCGGTCCACAAGATCGAGGGTGCGGATGCGCGGGTCGGAGGCAGCACGGCGATCGCACTCGATACACAACACTCGGCCGCCCGCGACGCCAAAGTGATCATCCCCGTCGTACTGATCGTGGTCTTCCTCATCCTCGCACTGCTGCTACGGGCGATCGTCGCACCGCTGCTGCTCATGGCGACGGTGGTGCTGTCGCTCGGAGCGTCCCTCGGCGTGAGCGCGCTGGCGTTCAATCACGTGTTCGACTTCGCCGGGGCAGACGCGAACTTCCCACTCCTAGTGTTCGTGTTCCTGGTCGCCCTCGGCATCGACTACAACATCTTCCTGGTCAGCCGGGTACGGGAGGAGGCACAGCTACACGGCACCCGACAGGGTGCCCGGGCTGGGCTGTCCGCCACCGGCGGTGTGATCACCTCAGCGGGTCTGGTCCTGGCCGGTACCTTCGCGGCGCTGGGATCACTGCCCTTGGTGTTCGCGGCGCAACTGGGGTTCACTGTGGCGTTTGGCGTACTACTGGACACCATGATCGTCCGCTCGGTGCTGGTCACCGCACTAACAGTGGACGTTGATCGATGGATGTGGTGGCCCAGCAAACTGTTCACGCATCACGACGACCCCCGGCCGCCGGCGGGCACGCCCGAACCCACTCTCCTGATTGCACGCAGCTGACAACCGTCGGAACTGGGCCGTCCGGCGAGGGCCGGACGGCCCAGTATGGCTGAAACCTGACCGCGTGGTTCCGGCTGAATTCGGACCACCTCCTGACGCACGGGAGGTGCGGCGCGTGGAGGACTGGGCGGAGATCCGGCGGCGGCTGGTGCGGATTGACTCGTTCAACCAGAGCAGCCCGAACCGATATCAGGCATGGACGCTCCTCCTCGACTGGTGCCTGGACAGGGGGGCAGCACCCGCCTCGGCCCCTGGGCAGCGCAGGTCTTCACGTATCTCCAGGAGCGGTAGGCCCGCCGCGTACCGCCGGAAGAAGCTGGCGGTCGGGGTGTCGGCTGTCGCGACGGCCTCCGGGGCGCCCGCCGCGACCACCGCGCCCCCATCCGGACCGGCTCCCGGCCCTAGGTCGATCACCCAGTCCGCGGACGCGGCGACGGGGATGTCGTGTTCGGCCACGACGACGGTGTTGCCCGAGTCCAGCAACACGTCGAGCGCGTCCACCACACGCTGGATGTCAGACGGGTGCAGGCCCGAGACGGGCTCGTCGAGAACGACGAGACCAGCCTTGCGGCTCGCAGCACCGCGTTGGATGGCGGTCGCCAGCTTCAGCCGCTGCGCCTCGCCGCCGGACAACTCTGTAGCGCTCTGCCCGAGTTGGAGATAGCCGAGCCCGACCTGGTTCAGAGTTCCCAGGGTTTCTGCGAGCTGCCGGGGCTCAGAGAACTGCTCCACGGCCTCGGCGACGGTGAGCTCCAGCACCTGATCGATGGCCAATCCCCGGTACGTAACCTCCAACGCATCCGGCTTGTAGCGCCGGCCCTCGCACCCGTCGCACACCACCCACACGTCCGGCAGGAAGTGCATGTCGACCAGTTTTCGGCCATAACCGGTGCAGGTTTCGCAGCGGCCACCGCCTGCGGTGTTGAAGCTGAACCAGGAGGCGTCGACCCCGCGCCCGCGCGCGATGTCGGTCTCGGCGAACAGCTTGCGGACGATGTCGAACGCCTTGCTGTACGTCGCCGGGTTGGATCGCGGCGTCCGTCCGAGCGGTTCCTGATCGACGACGGCGACCCAGCTGAATCCCTCGACGCCGGTCACCTCCCGCACCGCGTCGGTCGCCGTTCCGTCCAGGGCGGCCCCCACGCTCGCCCCGAGCGCGGCGAGGAGGCTGCTCTTGCCGCTGCCGCTCACGCCGGTCAGGCAGGTGAGCCGACCGGCGGGGAACCTCACCAGGCTCGCGGTCACGTTGTGCGCACGCAGGCCGCGCAGCTCTACCCAGTCGGTGTCGTCCCCGGCCGGGCGGCGGGTCCGGTGCAGCCGCGGCCCTTCGCCGGCCAGATAGCGCCCGGTCAGCGACGTGGGATGAGCGGCCACGTCGGCGGGAGGCCCGGACACGAGGATCTCACCGCCGAATCGGCCGGCGCCGGGCCCCATGTCGATCACCCAATCGGCTCGGGCGATCAGCTCCGGGTCGTGCTCGACGAGGAGTACGGTGTTGCCGGCCTCGCGCAGCTCCAGGGCGATGTCGAGCAGATGTGCCTTGTCCGCCGGATGCAGCCCGGTGCCGGGCTCGTCCAGGACGAAGATGATGCCGCTCAGCTCGGTGCTGAGCTGCGCGGCGAGTCGGGTGCGCTGCAACTCACCCCCGGACAGTGTCGCTGCGCTCCGGGACAGTTGGAGATGGGCCAGGCCGAGCCGATCAAGGATTCCGAGCCGGCGGCCAAGGTCCTGCAGCAGCGGTTCGCCCACCTCACGCTGCCGGGCGTCCAGCTCATCCGCGACGCGTTTAGCCCAGTCGCGTACCTCCCGCACCTCCACCTCGAGCAGGTCGGGGTAGGTCAATCCACCGAGCTGCACGGACCGGGCCACCTCGTCGTATCCGCTGCCGCTACAGGTGCCGCAGGGCTGCTTGCGCATGTACGGCAGGTAGCGCTGCTTGGCGCTGGACGTCTGGGCGTTCACGAACACCCGCTCCACCTCGGCGAGCGCGCCCCGCAGCGGCTGGCTCGAGGTGTAGGTCACCAGGGCCCGCTCATTCCTGTTCGTCATGTCGACGGTCGCCTCGATCTTCTCGTCACCTGTGCCATGGAGCACACAACGGCGGAACTCCTCGGGCAGCGACTGCCACGACCGGCCGAGGTCCACGCCCCGCTTCTCGGCAAGCGCCGGCACGAACACGTGTTCCCCCGAGCGCCACTTCGCGTACCAGGGCGAGGCCCCCTCGAACAGCGGAAGCTCCGGGTGGGTGATGACCAGGTCCTCATGCGCCTGCCAGCTTCCGCCCACCCCGTGGCAGTCCGCACAGCTCCCCTCCGGCGTATTGCGGTCGAAGTGAGCGGTCGTCAGATGCTCGTTTCCACTTCCCGCCGCCAGCTCTGCGCCGATGCCTGGAAGGCGCGAGTAGAGCAGCCCCAAGTGCCCGTCGATGCCGGTGATCGTTGCGACGGTGGAACGGGGGTTACGGTTCAGGCGGCGCTGGTCGACCGCGAGGGTCGCGCCCAGGCCCAGAATGCGGTCGACCTTCGGCCGATTGCGCTGCGTTATGTACTGCCGTACGAAGGGCGAAAGCCCTTCCAGATACCGTAGCTGGGCTTCGTTGTGCAGGGTGTCGATGGCCAGCGAGGTCTTGCCGCTGCCGCTCACTCCGGTGAAGGCGACGAGCTGTCCTTTGGGAATGCTGACGGACACGTCCCGCAGATTGTTGGTACGAGCCCCCACCACGTCGATGGTGTCGCGTCCCATCCTTGCGACGCCCGATCCGATTTCAGTCAACCTTCGTCCACCCTCTCGCCCATGAGGCAGGGCATGGGCGTGCAGCCCCTGCCCCTGCCCCTGCCGAACAAACCGAACACGGGCTTCACCGCAGGTCGCCGTCCAGGGGCCCTGCGTGGATGCCTCACCGATCTCTCATGACATGGCTGGTCCCGATCCGGCCACTGCTGCGGGCTCAGGGCCGGGACAGCGCAGTGAACTTTGCGACGTCGGGCGCGTAGGCGGCCATCCAGTGCGGTTGCAGCCGGTAGTAGACGACGTCGTTGTCCCAGTCGAAGAGGTCCTCGCCGTAGAAGTCCTTGAGGTACGCGAGCAGGTCCGGCCAGTCCTCGGCCGGCTCGCCGTCGTGGGGGTTGAGGATCTCGGCCCTTCCGTGCGTGAACACGCCCAGGTCCTCACCGCGCATGTGCGCGGCGCTCACGGCGGGCCGCGCCGAGAGATGGCGCGCCTTGGCCGAGCCGCGCGCCGTGCCGAAGAGCCACTTGCCGTGCAGGAGATGCCCATCGACACCGCTGATCCGCGGCTCGCCCTTCGCCGTCACGGTGGACAGGGCGAGGGTGCACATGCCACTGAGGACGTGGGTGAGCTGCTGCGCGGTCAAGGTGCGTTCGGTGCTGATGATCGAGCGGAGGTGCGAGGTGGAACGGGACAGGGAGGCATCAAGGAGAGCCTGAAGCTCTGTGAGATCTTCCGAAGTTTCGCGCACGAAAGTCCTTATCTGTTCGTATCTATCCGAGTTCCCGGCTTACGCCGCACCATCGGCGTCGACCAGCAACCCATGCTCGACCCAAAACCTGACACCTTGTGTCTTGATTTCTTCATCGGTTTCGCGCACACCACTTGAACGGAACAGCCGGACTGACGACGCTCGCAGGAAATCCTGCCGGTCGACCTACCCACGTCGGCAGACCCGAGGCCCCGACGACGGCTCGCCGGGCGCGAGGGGGGATGCGTCCGCCGCGGGGGTCGATGTGGGTGTCGCGGGCCGCCTCGACGTCAACGACCTGACAATGGGCCACACCGGCGTCATGCGCTGGAACGTCCGCGACAAATGGGTGGTCTCCAAGGACATCACCCATGAGCCACTCATCGACGACGCGACCTTCAAGCAGGCCCAAGCGACACTGCAACGACACGGGCGGGGAACCGGATGACCGAAGCCCAGCCCTTAGATCATTCGCCCGCAGCGAGCACAGCAGCTCAGACGATCATCACCGAGTGCGACGCCAAGTTGGAGCGCTACCGCGCCGCCCTCGACGCCGGAGCCGACCTGACGATGGTCACCGGCTGGATCGCACAGACCCAGGCCGAACGCGCTCGTGCGGAGACAGACCTCCGCGCGAACACGGGCACCGCCCCGCGCAGGATGAGCCGAGCAGAAATCACGACCCTGGTGAATGCGCTCGGCGATCTCGCCGCCGTGCTCCGCGATGCGGATCCCGCCGGCAAGGCCGAGGTCTACCGGCAACTCGGACTCCGGCTGAACTACCAGACCGAAAAGCAAACGGTGCGCGCTGCAATCGATCTCAGCGCACACCCTGGGCAAAACATTTGTGTCCGAGGGGCAACACGAACCGTTGCCCCACCACCGATGCTGATCGGCACGATCTTGAAGCTCACCTAGCCGGCAGCAGGTACCCACCGCTCCATCAAAGCGGGGGGGGGAACTCACGTAGCCGGCCTGCGTTGTCGTACGCGTACCGGGCCATCGGCACGGTCCGCATCGCTGGTGTGGCTAGGTCCGGATCCCAAGCGGTGAAGGAGATCTCCTTCACCCGGCCGGTGTAGTCGCCCCAGGCCGACTCGGCGGTGCCGGTCGCCGTCGTCGTCGTGGCGTAGGTGAACGTCAGCGCCCGGCATCCGCGGGTCAGCGTCGTGCAGTTCACCCCATCCTGGACCGGAGCCAGCATCCGGGTCGGCCGGACGACCTCCTTGCCTGTGACAGTGACCTTCTCCCAGCCCAACGTCGTGGTCTGGTTGCTGCCCGGCACGGTCACCGACGTCGGGAAGTACTTGCCCGCGGCAGTCCCGGTGACCCGGGTGGACAGCACCGTGTTGCCGTCCTCGTCCGTCATCGCGTACGAGTCGCCCGTGGAGATGTACGTCAGCTTGAGGAACTCAATACCGACCTCGGGATCGAAGACGGTGGCGGTACGTTTGGTGAAGCCAATCGTGTCACCCTCCGGCAGACCGACCTGCACCAGTGAGCCGTACACGGTCACCGACGAGGAGGCGCCGTTCCTGCGACACATGCGATTCGCACGGCTCCGGTCGGTGCGGCTGCCTACCCGAGGAGGCCGATTCCTTCGTCGGCGTCCCGGTACAAGCTGATGACACGTCCCCGCCGAAAGATAGAAGAGGAAGGACCAGTCGATCGGGATCCTGCCCGGGGCGGGTCAGTGGGCGTTGGCGAACCGCTCGACGTCGCTGATCCTGCCCACGACGAGGACAATGTCGCCATACATCAGCACGTCATCCGGAGTGGCGTAGGTGAAGGCGGCGCCCCGTCCGTCGGCCTGCCGCTTGACCGACACGACAGTCACGCCGTACCGGCTGCGGAGTCGAGACTCGCGCAGCGGCACGCTGACGACATCCCGGGGAGGCTTGGTCTTGACCATGGCGTAGTCCTCGTCGACCTGAATATAGTCAAGGATGCGTCCGGTGAGTAGGTGAGCGACCCTCTCCCCCATGTCATGTTCGGGCAGCACCACATGGTGGGCGCCAACCCGTTCAAGAATCTTGCCGTGCTGGCGACTGATCGCCTTGGCCCAGATATCCGGGATCTCCAGGTCCACCAGCAGCGAGGTAGTCATGATGCTGGCCTGGACGTCGGTGCCGATCGCCACGACCACGCGGGGAAACTCCGGTACGCCGAGTTGCCGCAGCGCCTCGATGTCGGTGGTGTCGGCGGTCACCGCGTGCGGCAGTTGCCCCGCGAAGCTCTGTACCACCTTCGGACGGTGGTCGACGGCGAGTACCTCGGTGCCCTGCCGGTGCAGTTCCACGGCGAGCGCGCCGCCGAAACGGCCGAGCCCGACGACCACCACCATTTCTTCCGTGACGTCAGCCAACGATCGTCCTTTCCTCGGGAAGTTCGAACCGGCGGGTGCGCTCCCGCAGCGCGAGCGCGGAGGCGAGGGTCAGCGGCCCGGTCCGGCCCAGGAACATCAGCCCGACCAGGAGCAGCGCCGCGGCCGGCGGCAGGTCGGCGGTGATGCCGGTGGACAGGCCCACGGTGCCGAAGGCGGAGACCGCCTCGAACAGCACCCGGTCGAAACTGTGGGCGGTCAGGGACAGCAGGATGAACGTGGAGACCGTCACCGCGCCGATACCCAGCAGCGCGACGGTGAGCGCCTGGCGTTGGTTGCTCACCGGAACCCGACGACGCCCGACGTTAACCTTGGGCTCGCCGCGCATCTCCGACCAGATGACGAACGCGAGCAGCCCGAAGGTGGTCACCTTGATGCCGCCGGCGGTGCCGGCGCTACCACCGCCGATGAACATCAGCACATCGGTGGTGAACAGACTCTCGGGGCGCAGCGCAGACACGTCGATGCTGTTGAACCCGGCCGTGCGCGTGTTGACTGAGTGGAAAAAGCCGGCAAGCAGCTTGGCCGGGGCGTCCAGCCGGCCGAGCGTCGCCGGGTTCGAGTACTCGGCCAGGGTGAACACCGCCGTGCCGGCCGTCAGAAGCGTCACGGTGAGGAACACGGTGATGCGGGTCATCACCGACCACATCCCGGGCCGCCGCCAGTTCCGGGCCAGTTCGAACACCACCGGGAACCCGAGACCGCCGATGATGATCGCGGCCGCCACGGTCAGAGTCACCCAGGGGTCGGCGACGTAGCGCATCATGCTGTCGGTGTTGAGGGAGAAGCCGGCGTTGTTGAACGCTGACACCGCGTGGAACACCCCGTGATACACGGCACTCCCGAACGGCTCGTCGTAGCCGACCGCGAACCGGGCGGTCAGAACTACTGCTGCGACGGCCTCGCTGAGGAGGCTGAACAGCACGATGTTGCGCACCAGGCGGCGGATGTCACCCAGCCCGAGTGTCTTCGTCTCCACCTGCGCCAGCAACCTGCCCCGTAGGCCGAGCCGCCCGGCGAGCAGCACCGTGAACAAGGTTGCGAGGGTCATGATGCCCAACCCGCCGGCCTGGATCAGTGCCAGGATGACAATCTCGCCGAACCGGGACCAGTGCCCGCTGGTGTCCACGGTGACCAACCCGGTTACACACACCGCCGAGGTGGCGGTGAACACCGCGTCTACCACCGCGGCCCGCTGCCCCGACTCGGTAGCGGCCGGCAACGACAACAGCCCGGTGCCGACCGCGACCGCGGCGGCGAACCCACCCACGACGACCTGCGCCGGCTGTTGAAAGCGGGCCAGCACACCCAGCCGTAGCCGTCGCCGCCACCCACGCATCCGGTTCCCCCACCCGTTGCCAAACCGATCACGCCCACAGGAAGCTCTCGTCCACGGGCCGTAGCCCGACGACCCTAGCTTGACCGTATTCTGCCGTCACCGACGGCGGCTGGTCAGAAGGCGTCCGGACGCCGCAGGCGCTACTGTTCCGCGTTGCGATGCCAGATGTTCCGGGAGTACCCACGAAGATGGTCAACGGCGCCATGAGGAAGGCCGGGATCAGCGCCGCCGCGTCGTCGCCGAGCCCCGCATACAGCAGGGATCTCACCGTGAACAACGCTCCGGCGGCGAGGGACGGTTCTGGCCGGCGCATCCAGTAGCCGATGGACCTGGGTCGCGGGCGAAGCTGCCGCCAGGCTCGGCGGCGTCTCTTCCCGCTTGAGTCGGGGCGGTCGGGCCGAAGCCTGTCGCTGTCTCCTTCTGCGGGGTCGCATCGCATCTGGCTCCCGTAACGGCTGATGGCTCTACCTCTGGGCCTTCCACCGGTCGATCAGGGCCGGTAGCTCCTGCCACAGGTAGTTGTAGAAGTCCCGCATCTCGGCGAGGCGGCGACCAGCTGGGCTGTCCTCACCGGTGGCGGCGATGCCCTGCTCAGCGGCCTCCCGCATCACTTTCACCAGTTGGTTCTCTTCCGACATCAGGGTGGCCCAGGCGCCTTCGCGGAAGCGGAAGTGTTCCCGGCGGCTGCCGGGGGCGGGCACCTTCTCGATCAACCCGACTGAGGTGAGTGACTTCAACGCGGTCGATACGCTGCCCGAGCTGATGGTGAGCAGCTCCGTGATCTCACCTGCGGTCCGTGTGTCCCGCTCGGCGAACAGCAAGGCTGCCAGGACCCGTGCGGTCATGCGTTGCATTCCCCCCTGTGTGAGGGTCAAGGCGAGTCGCTCCGCCGGATCGCGCAAGGCTGACACTTCGATCCTGCTGTCCGACCAGGACGGTGGCCACCCCTGCCCGGACCATCCGGGGCCCGTCGGTTGGGCGCCGCGTGTCGAGCGTGTGGTACGCGACAGCGGGCGCCCCTGGACGGTCCTGCGGCCGGGCTGGTTCATGCAGGTGCTCACCGATCCGCGCTTCTACCGCGACCAGATTGTCGGTGCCGGTGAGCTGCCGTTTCCCAGCAGCGACGCAACGGTTGCCTGGATCGACGCCCGGGACATCGCGGCAGTCGCCGCGCGGGCGCTGCTCGAGGACGGGCATGCCGGCCGGACGTACCGGATCTCCGGTCCGGAGGCACTGTCGTTGCCGCGCACCGCGGAGCTGCTCTCCGCCGCGGCCGGGCATCCCGTGACCCACCGGGACGTGACCGTCGACGAGGCTGTTGCCGGTCTTGAGGGCTTCGAACGAGACCTCTCCGCGCTGACGTTCGAGCGGGTGCGCGCCGGCAGCTTCGCGGAGGTGACCGACACCGTCGAGCACGTCACCGGACGGACGGCGCATACGCTGCGGAGCTTTCTCGCCGACACCGAGCCGGCGTTGCGGCGCAGGGATCGCTGACACCCGGGACGGCCGGCCTCACGAGGGCCTTCCTCGACTGAACCCTGCGTGCCGCCTGACCGCACATGGAAAGGTTTCTTAATGCGCGCCGGTGGGGAGCGGCACCGTCCGGTCGACGCACGCGTAATCGGCGCCAGGAGCCCTGACAGACACCGAGGTGTGACATGCCAGATGTGAACCCGGTCGCAGCGCAGCGCACAAGGCCGTTGTCGTTGCTGCCCTCGCCGTCGTCGTGACCGTCACCGCCGGGTGCCCGTGGTGGTGGCTGCTCGCCCTCTTTCTCGTCTTCGACCTGTCCATGCTCGGCTACCTGCACGGGCCACGCCTCGGCGCCACCTGCTACAACCTGGCGCACTCCTACACCCTGCCGGCGTTACTCGGTGCGGTGGCCGTGATCACGGCCGCACTCCGCGACCCAATCGACTGGCTCGGAGTGCTGGCCATCGCGTGGGCATTCCACATCGCGGTCGACCTTGTCGGAGGTGCCCACGCACCGTCGAGCCGGCCGGCACCTTCCCGGTGCCGGCCGGTCCCGACGTGATCCCCGCCGCCCACGCGCGGCGCGAGGCTCAGGTGGCCCGCGGAGGCCCGCCCACCAGCCGGAGGGGAGTCGCTCGCCCACAGGCGAGGATCCACAACGACCTCCGGACCCGGTGAACGTTCGTGGACACCGCACTAGCGGACGCGAAGCCCGGCCACGACGAGGTCGACCAGGCGGCGTGCGTCGTAACGGGGATCGTTGCCCGCGCCGATGCAGAGATTGCCGACGCCGCGCAGCAGCCCGTAGGCGTTCATGTCGGGGCGGATCTCGTCGGCGGCGACGGCGGCATCGAGGAGCTGGCCGCAGACCGGGACGAGCCGGTCGAGGAAGTAGGCGTGCAGGCTCTGGAAGGCGGCGTCGTCGGACTGTAGCGCAGCGGCGAGACCGTGCTTGGTGACCAGGAAGTCGACGAACAGATCGATCCACTTCGCCAGGGCGACGTGCGGTGTTTCACTCTCGGCCAGCAGGGCCGGTCCCGCCTCGGCGCACGCCTCGATCTGGTGCCGGTAGACGGCGACGATGAGGTCGGCCCGGCTGGGGAAGTGGCGGTAGATCGTGCCCACGCCGACGCCCGCCCTGACGGCGATGTCGCGCACGGGCACGTCGACGCCGGACGTGACGAACGCCGCGGCGGCAGCGTCGAGCAGGGCCCTCTCGTTGCGCCGGGCGTCGGCCCGCTTGCGCGGGACGGGTTGCTCCGAGTCGCTGTCGATGTCAGCCACGTCGCGTTACCTCCGTCACTCCACTTGGCATCCGGAACGCCGTTCCGTATGGTGTTTACCGGAACAGCGCTCCGCTTGCTCAGCATAATGAACCGGGCGCGCTACCACCAAACCCGTGGACCGCCGGACGTCTGAAGGAGAAGCAGTCATGCAATACCGCACCTTGGGTCGCACTGGCGTGCAGGTCAGCACCCTCGTGCTCGGCGCCATGAACTTCGGCAAGATCGGCAACACCACCCAGGAGGACGCCACCACCATCGTCGACGCAGCGCTCGACGCGGGGATCAACCTCATCGACACCGCCGACGCCTACAGCGGCGGCCAGTCCGAGGAGATGGTCGGCAAGGCCATCGCCGGCCGCCGCGCCGACGTCGTTCTGGCCACCAAGGCGACCCTGCCGATGGGCGACGAGCGCAACCAGCGGGGCGGGTCGCGCCGCTGGCTGGCCACCGCGCTGGAGAACAGCCTGCGTCGCCTCGGCGTCGACCACGTCGACCTCTACCAGATGCACCGGTGGGATCCGACGACCAGCGACGACGAGACGCTGTCGGCGCTGACGGACCTGCAGCGCGCGGGCAAGATCCGCTACTTCGGCTCCTCGACCTTCCCCGCCTACCGCATCGTGCAGGCGCAGTGGGCCGCCCGCGAGGGACGTCTGAGCCGGTACGTCACCGAGCAGCCGAACTACTCGATCCTGCAGCGCGGCATCGAAACCCACGTGCTGCCCGCGACCCAGGAGTACGGCATGGGAGTGCTCGCCTGGAGCCCGCTGGCATCGGGCTGGCTCTCCGGCGTGATCCGCGCCGGCCAGGAAATCAGCACGAACCGCTCGGGCTTCATGCAGCAGCGCTACGACATCAGCATCCCCGCCAACCGCGCCAAGCTCGACGCCGTCGAGCAGCTCGCCACAGTCGCCGACGAGGCCGGCCTCAGCATCATCCAACTCGCGCTCGGCTTCGTTACCGCGCACCCGGGCGTGACCAGCGCGATCATCGGCCCCCGCACGATGGACCACCTCCGCTCGCAGCTCGCCGCCGCGGACACGGTGCTCTCGGCCGACGTGCTGGACGCGATCGACGCGATCGTGGCTCCCGGCGTCGACCTCGCCGCCCACGAAAAGAACGACACCCCGCCCGCTCTGCTCGAGCCGGCGCTGCGCCGCCGCTGATCACTCGGCACGTCAGTGACCAGACGGCAGACGGACGTGTGCCCGCGCGTCCGCCTGCCGCTGACCCGCCGCACAGCCAGACCTTCCAGGCTCGGCGCCGAAAGGACGAACGGACCCATGCCAAGCAAGCCCTCGCCCAGCTTCGGGCTCATGACCGCCCCGATGCACGTCGACTACCACGACATCCTGCGGGTATGGCAGGAAGCGGACGCCATCACCGAGATCGAGCACGCGTGGCTGTTCGACCACCTCATGCCCATCGGTGGCGATCCGGGCGGATCGGCGTACGAAGGCTGGACCCTGCTCTCCGCCCTCGCCGCGCAGACCGAGCGGCTGCGACTGGGCGTAATGGTGACCAGCAACCGCTTCCGACCCCCCGCGATGCTCGCCAAGATCGCCACGGTCGTCGACATCGTCTCCGGCGGGCGCCTCGACTTCGGCATCGGCGTCGGGTCACGGCCTGGTCACCCCCTGGCCCGGCGGGAGTACGCCGCGCACGGCCTGCCCTTCGCCGACACCGCCGACGCCGTGGGCAGCCTCGCCGAGGCACTCACGGTCATCCGGCGACTCTGGACCGACAACGAGCCGTTCGACTTCCACGGAACCTACGTCGACCTCACCGGAGCGTTCGCCAGCCCCAAGCCCGTGCAGCGCCCGCACCCGCCGATCGTTATCGGTGGCCGCTCCGCCGCCACATTGCGGGTGGTCGCGGAGCACGCGGACATCTGGAACATCGCCAGCGGGGACGTCGACGACGCCGTCAGCCGCAGCGCCCTGCTGGAACGCTACTGCGCCGAAATCGGCCGCGACCCAGCGTCGATCACCCGCTCGATCAACCTGCCCGTCTCCTACGACCAGCCCGGGCTCACCCGGGACGCCATCGGCAGGACGATCGGCGCCGGCTTCGGGCACATCGTGCTCATACTGCCGGCGCCCTACCCCGCTGGCGTCGCACGTTGGGTCGCCGATGAGCTCATCACCCCGTCGACCGCATAGCGGCCCCGGCGGGTCGGCCTGAATTGATCTCCGACCCCGGGCGGCGCAACAGACCGGGGCGAGCGCACCGCGCCCAGGCCATACCGCACCGCGTCGTCGCGGGAGAGCTTCCCCTGGTGGCAGGCCGAGAGCACGCGTTCGCCGGAGTCGAAGTCGGGTATCCGGCAGCCGGGGGCCAGTGACACCACGTCACACGCGGTCGTGACATGGCGCCACTGACGGGTCGGCCGCGCCCGCGCTGTCATGGGTACATGTCCATTACACCTGTCATCGACGTCGACCGGCTGAACCTCACCTACGGCGACTTCCACGCCGTCAAGGACCTCACCTTCCAGGTACGGTCCGGCCGCAGGCCGGCCTCCGGCACCATGCACGACCCTGACCTCGGTCGCCATCGCCGCCGCCCTCACCACCCGACTGTTCCACTGGGAACCCCGCCGATGACCACCACGCACCGCCAGACGAGCGCTGCGCCGTTCGTGAATCCCCCGCTGTCGAATGCCGCGACGCCGCGCTTGACCCTGTTTCGGGGCCAGGGTGTCCGCTGATAGGCAACGCGTCACTGTGCGACGCCAGTGAAGCGCTTCGCGCGAACGTGTGTCGGTTTTGAATTCAGCAACAGGAGTGAAGAGTGGGAAGCGAGCGGCAACAGCGCCCAATCGGTGTCGTCCAGGAGGGTGCCAGGCTTGGTGGGCGCCGACGGTTTGCGAGGTCCCTCCGCCCCTGGGTCCCCCTGTTCCCGCTGACGGCTGTCGCGTTCGTGCTCGCGTGGCTCAACCGGAGTCCGTGGTGGGGTTGGGTACTTGTCGTGGGGCTGCTCGTGGTGCTTGGTGCGACCGTGCGCTCGTGGGCCCGAGGGCACGCGTTGCTCCGGATAGGTGCTTGGCTGCTCGCCGGGACGCTCGTTTTCGGGGCGGCGGTGTTCGCCTATCCACCGCCGCAGACCCGCATCGCGGGCGGCGAGGACCGCTCGCCGTCCGGGCCGGTGCAGACGCAGCAGGGGCCGATCACCGGGGTCTACAACGACGAGCGCACCGTCGAGGTCTTCGCGGGCATCCCGTACGCGCAGGCTCCCGTGGGGGATCTGCGTTGGCGTGCGCCTGAGCCGCCGAAGCCGCACGAGGGCGTGTTCACCGCAGACCGGTTCTCCGCCGTTCCGGTTCAGGGCACCTCCACGTTCTTCACGCGGGCGCTCTCCCAGATCGTGGAGGTGCCCCTGGAAGGCACGTTCCTCAATCCGTATCCCGTGAGCGAGGACAGTCTCTCCCTCAACATCTGGCGGAGCACGAGACCCGCCTCGGAGGACCTTCCCGTGCTCGTCTACATCCCGGGCGGCGGCTTCGCGACCGGTTCCGGCGCGCTCCCCCTCTACGATGGCGAGTCGCTCGCCTCCCGCGGCGAGGTGATCACCGTCACCATCAACTACCGGCTGGGGGTACTCGGCTTCCTCTCCCATCCCGAACTCTCCGCCGAGTCCGCGCACGACGCGTCGGGCAACTACGGGATCCTCGACCAGATCGCCGCCCTAGCGTGGGTGCGCGACAACATCGCGGCATTCGGCGGCGACCCCGACCGGGTCACGATCGCGGGCGAATCCGCCGGGGGCGAGAGCGTCTGCATCCTAGGTGCGACACCACTCGCCGAAGACCTCGTGGACGGCATCGTCGCCGGCAGCGGAGCGTGCATGGGCACCACGGGCAACACCGAGCGCGGCGACCAGACTGACACGCGCGAGGCGGCAGAGGATGCCGGCCGCCGCCTGAGCGAGCAACTGGGCGGGGCGACCATCGAGGAGATGCGCGAGATGCCCGTCGAGCGCGTCGTGGACGCGGCGGGCGCGCTCGATGCGCACTGGCAGCCCTCCGTCGACGGCCATGTGCTCAAGCGATCGCCGGCGGAGACCTACGCGTCCGGAGAGCAACTGGACGTGCCGACCTTGGTCGGCAGCAACGCGGACGAGGCCTCGCTCGCGCTGGCCAGCCCACCGGACACGGACGTCGACGAGTACCGGGCGTCCGCACGCGAAACATACGGTGAGGATGCGGATCGGTTCCTCGATCTGTATCCAGGGGAGACAGCGGAACAGGTTCTCGAGTCGCTCCTGCGGGCCGAAACCGACAAGATCATGACCCGAGCCATGCGGCGCTGGGGTCAGCTGCAGACGCAGACGGGTGAGTCGGACGCCTACCTCTACTTCTTCTCACACATCCCTCCCGAGAAGGGTCTCGAAAAGTACGGCGCCTACCACGGCGCCGAGGTCGCGTACGCATACGACAACCTCGGCGCCGACAGCGCCGCCGACTACACGGAGGCCGACTACCGGCTCCGCGACCAGATGAGCGCGTACTGGGTCAACTTCGTCCGCACCGGCGACCCCAACGCGCCAGGCCTGCCGGCCTGGCCGACGGTCGAGCAAGCACCCGACCACGTCATGGAGTTCACTGGCGGCAGCGGGATGGCACTTCACCCACGCTCCGACGCCGTCGACTTCTGGATGGACTACGACGGGCCGATCCCCTAGACGAGCACTCCTACACGACCCCCGGGTAGTCGGCATAGACGAAGGGTGGTGGGGGTCCCCCGTCTGGAATAGGCCCGTTCGGGTATGCGCGGCTGGCCAGCGCTTCGCTCCGAGGCCTGTCCCAGTCTGCGAGGTAGGAATGCCCGAATCATCGCCGCGCCGTGCACAGGGTGAGTGCCACCCGCCGGGTGACGTCGTTGAGTTGCGGGTGCACGGCGTGATGGGTGCCGGCGCGGATGACATCCTGGATCGGCCGCATGTGCAGCGGGTCGGCGGCGACAGCAAGGGCGGCTTCTACCGGCCCCGCAGAGGCTACGGTGACTCCCGAGGCGCCTGCGGCGTGGTGTTGGAGACATACCGGTGGAGCGATCTACGCAGCGGGGCCGCCGCGAGGACGCTGTCGCTGGTGCTGCTGTTGCCGTTCATGGCATGCAACGCGGCGGCATGGATGCGGCCGCGGGCGAAGGTCAGCGGCGGTGTGGTCTGGGTAGGCTGCAGGCTGGTCGGCCTGAGCCTCACGGCCCTGTACGTCTTGTCTTTCGTCGGTGTGGCGTTGGACCTGCTCGCCTGCAAGTGCATGTCCCTGGGTAGTTGCCTCGGGGGCCGGACCTGGCTGTCCTGGCTCGGCGGTCAACCGGTCGGATTGCGCATTGCGCTGCTGTCGCTGGTGCCCGTCGCCGCGATCTGGGTGTTGTGGCTGGTGGGCTCCCGGTGCCCTCGCTGGTACGACGACTTCATCCCACCTACGGGTGAGCCGGCCGACACGGCACTGGGCGCGATCGGGACACGTCACGCCACGCCGGGAGTGGTGCGACTTCGCTCCATCCATGTGGCGACCGGTCTCGCCGTGCTCGATCTCAGTTTGATTGCGACGTTGTGGACCGCTCGTAGACCGAACCTCCTCGACGTTCTGCTCACGTTTGGCGCCGCGCTCACCCTTGTCGTCACTGTCGTACTGCTGTGCATACCTTCCGTCATCGACGCCGTAGCCGGCACCCTGGTGGTCGATGGGGTGGTCCATGCCCTGCGGTCGACTGCCGTGGTGGTGACGATCGCCGTCATCGGGCGGGTCGCGTTCGATCGCAGCGAGTGGCCCGCCGAAAACGGACTGCCCGGCCACGACGTCGCGGTCGTCCTGCTCTTCGGGACGCAGGGCGTCCTACTCGCGCTGCTCGGGATCGCCGCACTGGTGGGCCGGGAGGGCAGCCTGAGGAGGCTGCGCTGGTCGGGTGCGCCGCTGTTCGCGTGTCTGGCGGTGGGACTGGCGGTCGGCTTTGCCACCGAATTCAACTACCGCGTATCGGACTACCTCGACCGCGATCTGCCCACCCCCGACGTGCTGCCCACCAGCCCTGTTCTGGCATACAAGTGGACGATGTTCGGGTTCTTCGTGTCGGTCATTGGCGCAGCGGTCGCGGGTGCGGTGATGGTGCTGTTCACGCGGAGGAATCGACGACGGTCAGCGGAAGAAATCGTCGCGCGCGACTTTCCTGACGCAGATGCGGGGACGGCCCGACGGCGGGCACAAGTGCGCGACGCAATCGCCCGGGCGCAATTCACGGAACGGCTGTTTACGCTCGGATTGACCTACTGCTGCCTCGTCGCGCTGAGCCTGGGTTTCACCACTCTGGCCCTGGACGAGCTGCAGCCCAGTGTCGCCGTGGAGGGCCTGGTCAGCCTGCCGGCGGATTTCGTCAGCGCGGGCACCCAATTGGGGAGCTACCTGATGGCGTTGCTGTTTCTCGGCCTGTTCTTCGGAGGGCTGTTCGCCTACCGTACGGCCACTTTTCGTCGCTATATCGGTACGCTCTGGGACCTCGGGATGTTCTGGCCGCGCGCCGCTCACCCCTTCGCCCCACCGTGTTACGCCGAACGCGCCGTACCCGAACTCGCCTGCCGTATCAGCATGCTGGTCCGGCAAGGAAGATACGTGTTGGTAGCGGCGCACAGCCACGGGTCGGTACTCGCTCTGGCGAGCGTCCTGCAACTAGAGCCGTCCGCGTTCTCCAGGGTTGCCCTGCTGACGCACGGTTCACCGCTGAGATGCCTCTACAGCACGCTGTTCCCGGCGTACGTGGGCAGGGATGTGCTGAGTGAGGCCGGCCGCCGGTTGGGCTGGCGCTGGGTGAACTTGTGGCGTGACACCGATCCCATCGGCAGTTGGATCTTCACGTCCGGACGCGGGGGTGACGACGCACTACGGCAGCGGTCCGAGGTGGACCGCCGGCTTCGGGATCCGCAGGATCTCGATGCCCGAGGCCGTGACACCGTGTGGCCTCCGATGTGCGGTCATCAGCCGTGCGTGACGGACGACCGATACGAGGCGGCGGTCTGCGAGCTGTCCGAGCGGCTCCGGACCGGCTGAGGTGCTGTAACTGTCGTCGAACCTCAGGGCGCTGCGGCGTGTGGTTCCACCGGCCTGCGGTGCCCGCAAGAGCCGCGTGTGCCGGTCCCCGATCGAGCGGACGACGTCGCACATGACAGCGTCCGAGGTTGTCGTAAAGAGTCCGCCGGTGCTCCGTGGGCGCTACTGCAACGTCACTTGGCCTGTCTCCGCTGATGGTGCAGGGCCCGGCAAAGTCGTTAGGTGATGCCAAGCAGGGCGAGCGATCGACGGCTGTCGCGTCATCCACCGGTCCAACGCAATAGGAATGGCCGGCTCCCGCCGGGATGCCCCTGGCAAGGGGCGTGCCGGGGACAGTGACCTGCGGTGTGAGCGGGGGTGAGCCGCCACGCGAGATGGGGTCAGTGGTCGTCGGGATCGATGTACCGGTCGGGGTTGGTGGCAGTGTTGTGAGGGCCGTGGTCCGACGGCAGATGGTGCAGCCAATGGCGCAGGCCGGGGTCGGTGGTGAGGGTCCAGGCGGGGCCGGCGGGGTGCTCGTCGTGCAGGCCGGTGGCCACGGGCATGGCGATGGGCACCCCGGCGAGGGCGTCGAGCAGGCTAGCCTCACGGCGGCGGTGCGGCACGCGCAGCAGGACGGGGTATCGGGGGCCGAACTCGGCGAGGCGCTCGTAGGCGCGCAGCTTGCGCAGCACCGTGGCAAGCGGTTCGGTGCCGTTGTCGTGTTCGAGGAAGAATCCCACGGTCTGGCCGCAGGCGGTCCAAATGCCGTGACCATCGGGGCGGATCTTGGCGAGATGGTAGGCGGCGGTGGCGTGCTGCTCGGACCACCAGCGCCGCAGGTGGGCACGCGAGTCGGTGCGGGAGTAGGCGACCAGGTCGACGAAGAGTTGGTTGACGCCGAGCAAGTGCCGCAGTCGAGGGCTGCTGATGATGCGTTCGGTGCGTTCGATGCTGCTGCGTGGCGGTCGAGTGTCCGGCCGCTCGGGATCGGTGTAGGTGGTGGGATGTACGAGCATCCCGAGCGGGCCGAGGGTGTAGAGGTGCTGGTTATCGCCGGTGGTGACATCAACGAACCGGTGCACGGCGTCGATGCGGTGCAGAGTGTCCAGGCGCAGCCGGGCCGAGTGCTCCGAGGGGAACAGCGCCCGGGTGATCTGGGCGGTGGACAGCACGTAGTGCTCAGCGAGCCACGGGAGGAGCTCACGGTCGAGCAGGGTCAGCCGACGCAGTTGCGACAATCGCTGAGACTTATTGAACGGATTTCGGGACGACGACGGACGGAACAGGGGAATAGAGGAATCGCTGTTCATAAGGAGTTTCTTCAGGGAGTAGAGGGACGGGACCTCTCCCGTGGAGAGGGAGCCTGGAACTGTCGCCCTTGATGACGGTGGACGGTCACGGGCGGCGTGCTGCGTTGACAAGCCGCATCCGGGCGCCAGTCAGCGGCACGGGTGGTGCAGGTTCAGTGAAGCCGCAGCAGAGGGCGTCAATGAAACCGGTGATCGGTTGTGACAGCGCCATCTGGTCCAGAAGGCGTTCATCTGCCCGACCCGAACGACAATGACTGAACCCTGCCAACGGGTGGCACTACCTTCGCAGCTCTGTCACGTCGCTCAGGCGGCTCATGCTGGGGCGTGCGACCAAAGACCGGGTCGACCAGTGCGTCGCGTCCGCCGAGGCTTTCTCAAGGTCGCGACCACGACCTGCGCTTCACCTGCTCCGCAGTCACCCCACCCGCGGCCGGCCCGGACAGGGTCGTCCAGCAACCCGTCCGGGCCGGTGCCGCCGAACCGTGACCGACAGGTCCACACCGAGTCCCGGTCGATCGCCGGTTGGGCAGCAACCAGGGGTGTTCGGGCCTGTCTCCGCAGGCCAGCACGATCCGCGTCTCTCACCGCGCTAGCGCTTCGCCTCCAAGGCGGAGCGTTCCCATCTGGCCAGGTCGGCGGCGGCCGCGTAGGTCGAGCGGAGGAACTCGGTCAGCACGGCGTCGGGATCGGGCGCGCTGGCGACCGTCTCATAGGGCAGCACGCACTCCCGCAGGTCTTTGTCGTAGAAGGCGGCCGTGCGCTCTGGATAGCCCGGCGGCTCCGGGTAGGCGTACGCATAGAAGGCGCCCTCCTCGCCGCCGCCCGGCCAGAACCCGAAGCTCGCCAGCTCGTGCGAGTAGCCCTCATGCATCACCGCCGGCGGGCAGTTGGGCACGCCGCCCGGGTGGGCCGGGGCGACGCGGCCGGAGAAGCGCGTATAGGCCAGATCCATCGCTCCCCAGAAGAAGTGCACCGGGCTTGCCTTGCCCACGAACTCGGAGCGGAAGTGGCCGAGAACCCGTTCGGCCTGCGAGAGTTGCTGCCAGAAAAGTCGCGCGGCCTCCCCGTCGTACGACTTGTTCTTGTGGTCGTCGGCGAAGGGGATCGCGATTTCGACCTCGTTGGGAATCGCATGGATCTGCGGCTTGAGTCCGAGCGCTGCCAGCGCCTCGAAGGTTTCGAGGTAGAACGTCGCAACTGGCTTCGGTTCGAGCGCGATGTCGCTCAAGCCGCCGTCGCTGGTGCGCAGGCGAAGCCGGTGATCGAGGAAGTCGAACTCGATGTCGAAGGTCCCCTCGCGGTACGGCACCGGCGACGTGGTCAGGCCGCGCGCGGTCGGATAGAGCGTGACGTGCCACCAGTGGTTGACCGTCGGCGCGTAGGCCATCCGGATCTTGCCAATGATCTGGGTCCACATGTGCAGCGTGTCACGGGTATCGGCCCAGTCCGCCACGCGCAGCCGGGGCCATGACCCGGTGATCGCGTTCTGCATCGCCCTAACCCTCCCAGCCGCTCGACGTGGCCGCCTTGCGAATGATCTCGGCCACCGCGGTGGGCTCTGAGGCGGCGATAGCATGCGACGTCCCGGGAAGTTCCACGTTGGCGCGAGCATCGGCGGGCTCGGCCATGAAGCGGTGTGCCGCGAGCGGGCCGTCGGCGTGCAGCCGCTGGACTACTCTGTTCCAGCTGGCGGACTCGGCGAACGCGCCGTGGACAAGGACGATGGTGGGTTTCATTCCAGTACCTTTCATCGGGTCGACAGAAGGGCGGACAGGAAGTTGGCGGCCTGGCGGATCGCCTCGGCCGCTCGGATTCCGCGGAGCGTGCAACCCGGCCAGTTGCTCGGCGATGGCGCGCAGCGGCGAGGCGGTGATCTCGCCACGCTGCGCGGCGTCGGTGGAGTACTGGTCGCATTACCACTGCATGACGTCACGGCACAGGAAGAAGCCCTCCGCGAACTGCCGGTAGAGCGTGTGTCGAAACTTGCGTCGGTAACCGGGGAGAACAGACCTGCCCGGCGAGCGGCACGGCGCAGTGCTGCTTGGCAGCCAGGGTGAGAGCGATAGCCGCGTTCCCGCCGACGGAGTCGCCGGCCATCGCGAGGCGGCCGGGTCGAGCCCGTGGGTGGCGTCATAGGTAACGACCCACTGCCCGGCGGCGTAGTTCTTCTCCTCAACTGTCCGACGGAGTTGCGCGTGATCTGCGTGGGCCGGTCGGGGTCTCGGCCCCGCCGTTCACGATTTCGTACTGCAGTGCCCCCGAGGGGCAGCGCCCCACCACTTCGGCCAGGCGCTCGGCCTCGGCAAGGTCGGGCCGAATCCACGGGCGCTGGCCCGTGTCGAAGACCTCCGGCAAGCCGCGGACGCACTCGGCGGCGTGCAAGCAACGCCTCGCCTCGAACGTGACAGTGATCTTCTGGCCCTTGTACGCCTTCTTGTTGGCTCCGCTGCTCATAGCGGCCTCCGTCGTCGCGTCGTCGCCATGCTCGGCCGTTCAGTCACTGACCCTGCTGTAGGCCTGGTACACCAGGTCCTGATACTCGGGGTGCCTGGCGATCCACCCCGCGATAAATGGGCAGGTGGCCAGGACCAGCAGGTTCGCGGCGCGCGCCTCGTCGAGGGCGGTGCGGGCCAGTGCTGCCCCGACTCCCCTTCCCTCGTACTCCGGCGAGACCTCGGTGTGTACGAACGCGACGAGTTCCGTGGTGCGGATGTACTGCGCGACGCCCGCGACCTTGGACTCTCCGTCGACGCGGGCCTCGTATCGCTTGGCCTCGGGGACATCACTCACTCTTACCGCCATGTCTCCTCCAGGTGTCTTTAGCGTGGATCTCAAGCCACGGTGGTTCGGTCTAGTTGATGCGTCACTTAACGTCACCGGCCTCCGGGGCCGACCCGTTGTCAGGACTTGGTGGACGACGCGTCGCTGGACTTCGCCAAGTTGTGCGGGCGCAGCTGTCCCCGCGTCGTCTCGGTGACGCGGCGATCCCGCGGTCACCATCCAGTGTGCGTCAGCAACCGGCCGCGACCAGTGACACTGCGTCACATGCGGTGATGACACGGCGCCACTACCGGACCGGCTGCGAACGCGTTTCGAGGAGGCCTGTCCACCAACCAGTCACGAAGTCGAACGGCTTAACCGTCATCTACAGCGGCACTCATTCAGTGAAGGACCCGTCTTTCCAGGTACGGCGAGGCGAGCAACGCGTGCCGCTCGGCAACAACGATGCCGGGAGGACCTCGACCCTGGAGGTCATTGAGGGGCACCGGACGCCGAACTCCGGCACAGCGCCCGTGCTCGGATCTCCGGCAGTGCCTGTGTTCAGGCGCAGTCCGCGCGATCCACGGCGAGTACGTCCCCGATGGGTGTCCTGCTAGGAGAGCGGGCTCTCCCGGACGTTCGGGACGAGCCGCTCGCAGCGGCTGGGTGACTTGCATCCCAATCCCTTGCTGAAACGCGCCCCTGAGTTGAGAGTTCAACTCAGGGGCGAGTCGTGCCGCGCGAGCAACAGAAGGGCAGTGTCATGACCAGGCAATTAACGGGCCGTAGCTACCGCTTCGATCTGGGCGACCTGAAGGTGCGGTTCACCTTTGATTCGCCGACCCAGGGCAGCTTCGTCGTCGTGCAGGGCGCGGGGCTCGCCCCCGACGGTCACGCTGAAACGGTGGCTCTGAACTTGCAAGAGATTCGTGAAGGCGTCTATCTGAACTCCTGGACCGAGGCGAGCGGGGCCACCGTCACGCACCTGGAGGACTTCGAGAACGGGACGGTCTATTCCAACGTGACCGTCGACGGCAAGCTCTACAACTTCGTCGGAACGATCAAGGAGGCCTGAACATGACCCAGTACCCCGCCACCCAGGACGACCAGGCAAAGCGAAACACCGAAATCGTGCTCACCGCGATGCGAGAGTTGTTCGCGGAGAAGGATCTCACCGCGATCGACCGATACTGGGCCGAACCCTATGTCCAGCACAGCCCGCAGATGCCCAACGGGCTTGACACCTTGCGCAACGTCGTCCCGGGGCTGGAGGGCTTCTCCTGGGAGCCGCAACGGGTTGCCGCTCAGGGCGATCTGGTCTTTACCCACAGCATCGTCCGTGGCTGGGCCCCGAACCCTGTGGCCATCGTCGACATCTTCCGGCTGGAGAACGGACGTATCGTGGAACACTGGGACGTCGTTCAGGACATCGTCACCGCCGAAGCCTCCGCCAACGGCAACGCCATGGTGTAGGCCCGGAAGGTCGACATGCCGGTGCGTCGGCGCAAAATGAACACCGTGACGATGCGACGTGACGACGACCTCGACCGGGCCGCAGTATGGCAGGACTTCGTGCTGGCGGCCCACCTCCTCGAGGTCGCGCTGGAACGACAATCCCAGCGCGACGGGAACATCTCGCACGGGCACTTCAAGTTGCTGGTCCTGCTTAGCGCCGCGGAGAATCAGACGCTGGGCCTGAAAGCGCTCGCCGGCATGCTGCGCTTCTCGCCCAGCCGCGTCAGCCACACGCTAAACGTTCTGGAACGCCAGGATCTGGTCACCCGCGGTCGTGTACCAACGGGACGACGCGCCTACGAAGCCACCTTGACCTCGCAAGGTCGACTGCTCGTGGTACGCGTGCTACGCGCGCAACGTGCAGAGATTCGAGACGTCCTTTTCGATAGCCTGGGCGCAGCGGATGCCGCCGCCCTCGGCAGGATCAGCGCGCGTGTTGTGCGAGTTTTCGACGAGGCAGAAGCCTAGTGAAGATGCCACAGGACGGTGTGGTGGCTTAGTACTATCCAGTTGACACCAGTTGCTCTCGGGCGAGTGTGCCGTAGTTCAGACCGTCTACGTGATCACTGACCTGCGTGTGCACCAAGCCACGCCCGCGCCTCGGCCTCGTCGTCGCCGAAGCCGTCGATCGCCCAGGACAGGGCAAGTCCCAGTTCGAACACCTCGTTCGCGGTGACTCTCCGGCCACATTGCCGGCCGCCTTGGCCCGGTCCGGCAGGGCGGCGGCCCGCTCCACCAGTGGCGCATTCGCCGAGTGCAGCGGCGAGGCGTCGTCATGGTGCGCGGTGGCCAGACCCGTGCCGGCGCTGCGTACCTCCCACTGATTCTGGTCGACCAGTCGCTGCACCGCTTGGTGGCTGGTCGACCGCAGATCCCCACCGAGTTCCAGCATGAAGATGCAGGCCAGTATCGTCGGCGGCGGCACGTCCTGAGCTGACCGCGCGGCCGCTGGTGTGCGTTACGCCGTCGCGGTGACGGTGTCCACCGTGGTGCAGCCACTGGCCGGGCTCAGGCTGAGCGCGATGACCGCGTCGAGCCGGTCCCGGACCTCGACGAGTCGGGTGATCTGCTTGTCGATGCGGTCGCGCTCGCTGTCCATCATGGCTCGAGACTGCGGTGTGGTGACCTTCGCGTCGACGCACGGCAGGAGGTCCAGGATCGTCTTGCTGGACAGGCCTGCGCCGTACAGCATCTGGATCAGGTGCACCCGGTCGGCCGCCATGTCGCCATAGTGACGCTGACCGCCGTTGCTGCGTGTGCTGGTCAGCAGTCCTTGTTCCTCGTAGTAGCGCAGCGCTCGCACCGACACCCCGGTCCTGGTGGCGAGTTCACCGATCCGCACGACTTCTCCCCCTCAACTGGTGACGCCAGACACAACACTTGCCTCTAACGTCAGCGTCAGGTTCTAGCGTAGCCCACGCAACGGAACATCTTGAGCCTGTGGAGGCACCCATGCGTATTTCTGGTTCGGTCGCGCTCGTCACCGGCGCCAACCGTGGACTCGGCAAGCACTTCACCCAACACCTGCTGGAGCGGGGCGCGAGCAAGGTGTATGCCACGGCCCGCAACCCGGAACTGATCGACATCGCCGGCGTTGAGAAGCTGCGCCTGGACGTCACCGACCCACAGTCGGTCGCGGACGCGGCGGCCGCCGCCCCCGATGTCACCCTGCTGATCAACAACGCCGGGCTCGCCACCGGGGCAAACCTGGTCAGCGGCGACCTGAGCAAGATCCGGTTGGAAATGGACACACACTTCTACGGCACCCTCGGCATGGTTCGGGCATTCGCGCCAGTGCTCGCCAGTAACGGCGGCGGGGGGATTCTCAACGCCCTGTCAGCTCTGTCATGGTTCTCCTACGACGGGGCCAACGCCTACAGCGCGGCGAAGGCAGCCGCGTGGAGCCTGACCAACGGCATCCGCATCGAACTCGCCGAGCAGGGCACCCTCGTGACCGGGCTGCACCTGGGCGCTGCCGACACCGACATGGCAGCCGGCTATGACGGCGACAAGATGGCCCCCGCCGAGGTTGTCCGTGCCGCACTCGATGGCATCGAGGCCGACAAGCTCGAGGTCATTGCCGACGAATGGAGCGCCTACGTCAAGGCATCCCTCGCCGGGGACCCGAGCGAGTTCTACACCGCCGCCTCCGCCTCGGCGAGCTGACAAAGCAGGTCGACGGGAGGCCCCGGGCACGTCGGCCACTTCTGCGCGGCCGGTGGGGACGCGCAGGCCCGCCGTACCGCGGGAGCCGGGCCGCCTCCCCGTATGGCGTCCAGGAGCCGGGCGGCCCGCGCGACCTCCGCACGAGGCACGCACCTCGCCGATCATGGAGTTGTGGTGGGAAACAAAACGCCCGCAAAACGCCAAGTCAGGCACCACAACTCCATGATCGGCGGGTCCACCTCACCTGGAAACGCGCAGCGCCGGTCGGGTGCCTCCGACATGTGGCTGAGGGGTCAGGTAGTCGAAGTGGGTCAGGCCGGCCACCTGCTGCAGGGGCGATTGCAACCGGCCGGGCGGCAGCAGGACCAGCGAGACCAGACGTGACGCCCGTGCCGACACCGATGGCCCAGCCCTTGCGCGGCGACGCCATCGCCGACGTCATGATGTCGACCTTCACCCAGATGTACGGGCAACTCCCCCCCGTCGCCGAACACCTCCAGGCACGCCGCAAGGCACGCCAGGACGCCCTACTCGGAGTGGGCTCCTCTGCTCGACCTCGGACCGCAGGACCTGACCACATACGTGGAGAACCTGATGCCGCCGCAGCAACCCACGCCGTACCTGTCACTGCGCGGCCTGCCCCTCGCCGACGGCTACCCCGACTGGCTGCGCAGCCGCCTTCCCTGTGCGCTCGTCAAGTCGGCGCCGGCCGTCACCCACTACCCCCATCTGGCCGACCCCGCCTGGTTCGCGGGGCGGATCGTCGCCTTCGACGAAGCTGTTGTCCGGTAACGGAGCACGAGGGTCGTCACCGCCGGTCTATCCTCTTCCCGAGGTCAGGCCAGCGACGGGAAGACAACCCACCCGTGTCCCTGACCGACATTGAGGTGTGACATGCCGTATCTGAGTCCGGTCGCAGTGCAGCGCGTCGAGGGCCTCGTCGTCGCGGCCCTCGCCGTCGTCGTGACCGTCACCGCCGGGTACCCGTGGTGGTCGCTGCTCGCCCTCTTCCTCGTCTTCGACCTGTCCATGCTCGGCTACCTGCGCGGGCCACGCCTCGGGGCCTTTTGCTACAACCTGGCGCACTCCTACACGCTGCCGGCCGCGCTGGGCGCGGTAGCCGTGGCCGCGGCCGGGTTCGGCTACCGGATCGGTTGGCTCGGAGTTCTGGCTCTTGCCTGGGTGTTCCACATCGCCGTCGATCGCGGCCTCGGCTACGGCCTCAAGACGGCCGAAGGATTCGAGCACACCCACCTCGGCTTGATCGGCAAGGCCCGAGGGCCTGACCCGCTTTGACGGACATCCAGGATCAAAAACCCGATGGGTTGTCGTCGGCACCGCGTGAGTTCTCGGCGATGGTGTCGTAGGCCGACTGCGGTAGCGGGTCGGGCAACCGACCCTCGCCTGCCCGGGGGGTGACCCGTGGGCCGCTGCGGCTCAGGCCCGTACGCATCCGCCGCCCGGCCGTCGGCGACCGTAGACGCACGGCGGCGGGCCGACCGGGTCCAATCGCGAGGCCGAGGAGCGGGCGCTGGCCGACCGACGGCCCCGCCAAGGTCAGTCACCTGCTCTCAGCGCATTGAGCACGGCCGTCACCTCGGGGCGCGACGCGGCCGGTCGCCGGACCCCGGCGGTGATGCGCCGGGTCAGCGGCGGGCTCAGCGGGCGGGTCACCACCCGGTATCGCGGGTCCACCGCCAGCTTCGGCAGCATGGTAATCGAGCGGCCGTTCTCCACGTGCTGGAGCGCCAGCATGTAGTTGTTGAACCGACAGATCACCACAGGCTCGAAGCCGGCCTCCCGGCACAGCCGGGTGGACAGCTCGGACATGTACGAGCCGGCGACGTCGAACGTCCAGCGCTGCTGCGCGCACGCCTCAAGGGCGACCGACTCGGCGCTGGTCAGCGGATGCTCCGGGGGCAGCACGAGCACAATCGGGTCGGTGGCGAGCGGCACCAGGTGAATCTCCGGGGAGAGCTCGGCGCCGGCGAAGTCGGCCGTCGTGATGATCAGGTCGACGTCGCCGCGACGCAGCGCCGGCATGCTCTCGTGCGGCTCCAGCTCCAGCAACACCACGCTCACGTCCGGGTGTCGGGCCGCAAGACGGACAAGCGCCGGTTCGACGAGGGCTTGCACCGCACTCTGGAACGCGGCAACGGTGACCGTGCCGACCGGCTCGTCGGCAAGGCGGCGCAGCTCCGACTCGGCCGCATCCATGGCTGCGAGGATCTCCCGAGCCCGGCCGGCGAGCAACATTCCGGCCGCAGTGAGCCGCACCCGCCGCCCGGTGCGTTCCAGCAGAGCGGTCCGGGTCTCCCGTTCCAGCGTGCTCAGCTGCTGCGACACCGCCGACGGGCTCAGGTTGCCGCGCTGCGCAACGGCCCGAACGGTGCCGTAGGTCGCCAGGTCGGCGAGCAGGCGCAGCCGCCACGGATTCAGCGTCATGACCCCCGACTGTACGGATTTGCTTAACAGCGACAGCGGAAATGTGCGATGGACGCGCCTGTCCGGGCTGCCTAGCGTCGGTCCATGACTGATTCGTTCTGGGCCGACGCCGATCGTCACCTGGTCCGCTACATCGGCGCGGGCAGTTTCGTACGCGAGATCATCGACCGCGCCGAGGGCAGTTTCGTCTTCACCGCCGACGGCCGCCGCCTGCTCGACTTCACCTCGGGGCAGATGAGCGCGATCCTCGGCCACTCCCACCCTGCCGTCGTCGCCACGATCCAGCGGCAGGCAGCCACTCTCGACCACCTGTTCAGTGGCATGCTGAGCCGGCCCGTGGTCGAGCTGGCACGCCGCCTCGCCGGCTCGCTGCCCGCGCCGCTGGACAAGGTCCTGCTGCTCACCACCGGCGCGGAGTCCAACGAGGCGGCGATCCGGATGGCGAAGCTGGTCACCGGCCGGCACGAAATCATCTCGTTCGCCCGGTCCTGGCACGGGATGACGCAGGCTGCGGCGAGCGCCACCTACAGCTCGGGGCGCAAGGGGTACGGGCCCGCGGCGCCCGGCAACTTCGCGATCCCCACGCCGAACGCATACCGTCCCGACTTCACCCTTCCCAGCGGCGAGCTGGACTGGCGGCATCAGCTGGAGTTCGCGTTCGAGCTGTTCGACGCCCAGTCGGTGGGCAGCCTGGCGGCGTGCATCGTCGAGCCGATCCTCAGCTCCGGCGGGGTGATCGACCTGCCGCCGGGATACCTCGTGGCGCTGCGCGACAAGGTGCACGAGCGGGGCGGGCTGTTGATCCTCGACGAGGCGCAGACCGGTCTGTGCCGCACCGGAGAGTGGTACGCGTTCCAGCGTGACGGCATGGTGCCGGACATCCTGACCCTGTCCAAGACGCTCGGCGCCGGCCTGCCGCTGGCCGCTGTGGTGACCAGCCCGGAGATCGAGCAGACGGCGCACGAGCGCGGCTTCCTCTTCTTCACCACGCACGTCTCGGACCCGATGGTGGCCGCGGTCGGCAACACGGTCCTGGACGTGTTGGAGGCCGACAGGCTCGACGAACAGGCGGCGCAGCTGGGCTCGTACCTGCGGAAGGGCCTTCAAGAGATCAGCCAACGGCACCCGGTGATCGGTGACGTGCGGGGCCGCGGGCTGCTTGTCGGGCTCGAGCTGGTCAGCGACCGGGAGTCGAAACGACCGGCCGACGCGCTGGGCGCCGCAGTGACAGGGCATTGCCTGGAGCTGGGCCTGCACATGAACGTGGTGCAGCTGCCCGGCATGGGCGGCGTCTTCCGCATCGCGCCAGCGCTCACCTCCACCCACGCCGAGCTGGACCTGGGCCTGGAAATCCTCGACCAAGCACTCGCCGACGTGGTGCCGCAGTTCATACCCTGATACATGAGTCGGGGATCGTGATCCCGGTTGGATGAATGACCACTTCGCGGCGCCGTCGAGCAGCTTCAAGCACTACATCGTGCGGGAGATCTTCGGAGCCGTCCGCGCGATCATCGCGCCAGCCGTGGCTTGAATCAGCAACTGTCCACCGAGGACCTCAACTTCTGTAATCGGCGTACCACGGTGCAGCACCCCTCAAGCAGGGCGAAGCCCGCCCGAGCGCACGGCGGGGGCTATCCAGGGGTGTCGTCTTGCCGCGCCGGACCGAAGAGAGTCATGACGAGCGCCACAATGCTGAAGAAGCCAGATCCCAAGGCCAGCAGAAGCGAGGGCACGAAGGCAGATGGTGGTGGCACCCAGCCACCAAGCACCCAGGGCAGCGTGACAAGGACGACGACCGCTGCCGTGGTGGCCACTTCGTTGACAATGAATGCGGTCGATATTGCCGAGCCGCCGCGGGCGACTGTGCGGTAGGTCGTGTTGGCAGTGGCGGCAACCAGCACGACCGAGAGCGCGATGAAAGTAAGAGCACCCCAGATCGGCTCCAGGCCGGCGAGTGTGAGGGACACGATGAGCGGCATGGCCGAGACCAAGAAGATCCACCGCACTCCCGAGCGCATGTAGCGGTCGGCCGCAGCTGCGCCCCGGCGGGTCTTGTGCAGGTCGGAGTCGAGGTAGAAGAAGACTCCGACGAGAAGTGTGCCGACAAGAGCAGCAGAAACTTCTGCCATAGTCAAAAAAAACTCGTCGCTAATTTCTCGCATCGCGACCGACTCCCCTTCAGCATGGAAGATGTCCCGACGGCAGTCTCTCGGTCACCATACGGGCGACCGAGGAGGGCGTGTGCGTATTCGCAGTCTCGCCATTTCGAGGTGCCAAGTCCATGCGTTCAGGCGCGAGTACCCGACGCACGGAAGGAACCGTGAGCATCATCAGCACCTCAATGGTGTCACCGCTGTGGCTGCGAGGGCCTGCCACGGTCGTGCGGCGACTGGCGCATGAGCCGTTGGGCTTGCGCCCAACCACGCTGGTGGTGAAGATCCGAACCGCCCGCCACCTACCCATTTGCCTACGAGTGCGGCGTGCGGGGCCGCGCCGCGCTGGGCGAGCGGCCCGCTGGCTAGACCATGCCGGTGCTCGCGCCCCGGTCACGGGTCTGTCGAGCGTGGGTGTTCACCGAGTCGGGCCGGCGGCTGCTCGGCCCCACATCGGGGCAGATGAGTGGGATCCTCGGCAACTCGCACCCGCACATCGTCGCGACGATCCAGCGGCAGACGGCGACGCTCGACCACCTGTTCAGCGGCATGCTCAGCCGTCCCGTCGTAGACCTCGCGCGGCGGCTGCCCGATTCGCTGCCCGAGCCGCTTACCCAGGTGCTGCTGCTCACCACCGGCGCGGAGTCGAACGAGGCGGCGATCCGGATGGCGAAGCTGGTCACCGGCAAGCTCGAAATCGTAGTGACCGCATTGGGGCACGCCCTGGATCAGTTGAAGGTCTAGCCAGCACAGCCGTTCCAACTCGACCAATTCCTGTGGCCCTTCGGTGCGACGTGACCACAGGATGGAGATGACCTCCGGGATTGCGAAGTGATAGTCAGCGGGTTCACCGGGTAACTCGAGAGCTTCGGCGAGGGTGCGCGACAGGTGTTCTTGTCGCCTTACGGGAATCACCGAGACGGTAAGCACCGGCAGGGGCATGACTGGTGGTTCCGTTCGGCATCGGCCAACTCAGCGACGGCGGCATGTCCGGCCGGCGGTTCACGGTCGGGCGCACCCTGCGCTGCCTGAGCGTGGACACGTCCAGCCCTCGGCGGCGGGGAATAGTGGAGGCCTGGCATTTTGGGCGAAGCGTGGAACCACAGTGGCACCTGTGAGTTCATCTGACGCCCTTCCTTGAGCGTTTTTCAACCGGCGTAGGTCCGTTCTCGACGTGGTGGCTACCGCCTACGACGCTGCACGAGCGAGAGGGCGAGGCCCTTGAAGCGATCGGCCCAGGGTGGAAAAGCATGTCGGACGATGTCGCCTGCTTGGAGGTAGACGATCCCGGCTGGACCGAGCGGGAGCGTCAGACGTCCGGGCTCACCGAACGGCGGTAGTGACGTCGAGCCTTGAGTCGGTTGCCGCACGTCGCCATCGAGCACCACCGGGCGGTGTTCGCCCGGCTGCGGTCGACCAGGAACAGGCGGCACTCGTCGTTGGCACAGGGGCGTAGCCGTCCGGGGGCGCTTTCGCGCATCTCGGCCCAGGCGAGCACGGCCTGGACAGCGAGCCTCCGGTCCGGAGCGACCACCAGCGGCCAGGTGAGGCCGGTCGCGGTCAGTCGCGGTGTCCGGTGGACACCGGTCAGGGCGGAAGCGAGAGCGTCGGCCGGGATATCGCCGCGGACCGCCTGTTGCAGTAGGGGACGAATGGCGCGTACGGCCTCCAACTCCTCGGGCGAGCCCGTACCGCCGAATCGCCGCAGCGCTGGGGGAGCGCCGGTCGGATCGGCGAGCAGATCCTGTGAATCGCCGTTGACCAGCGGGGTGCTGTTCAGAATGAACAGGAGGAGTTCCTCGCCAGTGGAGACCGGCATCGCACCGCCTAACCATCTTCACGAGTTTGACAGGGTAGAAGTCTATCAGTAGGCTCCTAACCTTCCTACTAGTTTATGAAGGTTAGGGATGCGGGTTCATCACCGGTACGCCACCATCGAAGGGCGGCGACTGTTCTACCGCGAGGCGGGCCCTGCCGGCGCTCCTGCCGTCATACTGCTGCACGGCTACCCGACCAGCTCGTTCATGTTCCGCGACCTCATCCCGAGGCTGGCCGATCGCTACCACGTGATCGCGCCGGACTACCTTGGCTTCGGCCAGTCGGACGCCCCGACGGTTGACGAGTTCGACTACAGCTTCGACGCCCTGGCGCGACTCACCGCCGGGCTGCTCGGCCACCTCGGGGTCGACCGCTACGCCATCTACGTCCAGGACTACGGCGCGCCGATCGGGTGGCGCCTCGCGCTTCAGCCGACCGCCCCGGTGACCGCCATCATCAGCCAGAACGGCAACGGCTACGAGGCCGGCTTCGTGCCCGAATTCTGGGCCCCGATCTGGGCGTACGGCGACGACCCGAACGCACAGAACGAAGCCGCCCTCCGACCCGCCCTCAGCCTCGACGCGATCGTTTGGCAGTACACCCATGGCGTACCGGACCCCAGCGTGGTCGCCCCCGACACCTGGACGCTCGATCACGCACTGCTGCAGCGGCCCGGCAACGACGCGGTGCAGCTGCGGCTGTTCGGCGACTACCACACCAACCGTGAGCTCTACCCTCGGCTGCAGGAGTATCTGCGTGACAGCCAGATCCCCCTCCTCGCGGTCTGGGGTCGCAACGACGAGATCTTCTCCGCGGAGGGTGCGGAGGCATTCCGGGACGACCTGCCCAACGCGGAGATTCACCTGTTGGACGGCGGGCACTTTCTGCTGGAGAGCGAAGGGCGGACAGTGGCGGAACTCATCAACGACTTCCTCGGCCGAGCGCTCGTAACGTCCGGCCCGGACCAACCCTGAGGCTGCTCCTCACCGATACGTGTGACATGGCGCCACTGGCCAGGGCCGGTGGCTGCCGGATACTGAGGGGGTGGCCGCAGGATCGCCGCGTTCAGCGAGTCGACCCAGGGGTGGCTACGCCGGCTCAGCCTCGCGACGTCACTGCATCGCGATGTGACGGCGACGCGCACCGAGCGTGATACAGCCCGATCTCCCAGCGTCCATGACGCTGCGGTGGTGGATCAACTGGCCGTCGCGGACATCCCGGGACCAGATGCCGTATTCGAGGGCGGCGAGGATCAGGTCGGTGTCGCAGCGGTCGGAGGTCTTCCACCCCACGATGCGGCGGGAGAACGCGTCGCGGACCGCGGCGAGCCAGAACACGCCCTAACCGCAGGGAATGCGGGTGGCATCGGCGACCCAGAGCCGGTTCGGCCCGTCGGCGGTGAACTGCCGGTTGACCAGATCCGGCGCCGGCGTGTGCCGTGGGTCCTGCCTCGTGGAGCCGCCGCGCCAGCCTCGACGCAGGAACTCACCCTGCCATCCCTGCTGCGCCATCAGCCGCTCGACGCGTTTGCGGCCCACGTAGACGCGCTGCTACTCGGAACCCCTGGCATCGCCGGCAGCCGCGACGGTCTCCGCCCAGCCGGGCCGCAGCTGGCGGACAGCCTGCCGCAGGTCGCCGGATCGGCTGAGCGGAGCAGCAGCCGCACCGGATGTGCACCCGGCCGTTTACCTTCGTCGCCGGTATCGGGCCGGCCCTGATCTTCGTTCGCGCCCGGTCATGAGCGACCGCGCGCGGACCGCCGCATGATGCAGTCCGGGGCAAGGCCACCTTGCCTCTCGCCCCAGCTCAGGCCAACCGCGGGAGGAGTTGGCGGAGTAGCCCCCCAGAAGGAGCGGATCCGGGTACCGGACCGGGACGCGATCGTGAACCGCGATTTTGCTGGCGTGGTCGCAGGGAACGCAGGTGACCAGGAGCGGGATGTCGAAGAGTTTGCCGTTGGCATTGACGCGGAACTTGCCGTCGCCAGCGCTGGCGAGGCCGGAATGGCAGTGGACGCAGCGGAACGCGAGCAGGGGAAGGTGCGTGCGCCGAAGAGTCCAGGACGCAACGATATGAGGACGCGTAGACATGATCCCTCTGAAGACCTGACGAAAGGCATGGGAAAGAGCCGACGGCGACGTCGGCGACCGATGCGTGGGGAAGGGTGTCAGGTCTAAAGAGCAGGCGGCGTCACGCGGGGTGAAGTCCTCTCGTGAGAGGGTCGGAGAAAGAAGATCCAGTTGCAAGGTAGGGCGGGACGGGCTGGCCAGGCCACCGATTTTTGTGTTGGTACCGAGCGCTGAGGGTCGGGGCCGGCGAACCAGGCATCTAGCACGCGTCGTTCGCCCTCGCGGCCCCTGTCTGCCGTATTCCGGCCGCCCCGTTGGTTGCGGCCATGCGAAACACTAAAAGCGCTGGTGCAATCCTAAGAACTTAGGGCAGAAGGCCCGGGTCACGGCCGAGGTCCTGGCGGCGAAGCTGGCTGCCGCGAAGCGTTACCGCGACCGTAGCCACCGCGAGGTAGCCGTCCTCCAGGCCGGGCTCCAGGAGACGCGCCCCGGGGCTCGGCGCGGACGGTGCCACGATCCGGTAGCGCATGCCGTCGTCGTGCGGCAGCGCGGACACCACCGTCCCCTCGGTCGGCGCCGGTCCGTCCGTGACGACCGACCAGACCTGCCCCTGGGCGCGGCGGGTCAGCTCCTCGACCGTGCCACGGAAGATGAGCCGCCCCTTGGCGAGCACCGCCACCTCCCGGCAGGTCTGCCCGATGTCGTCGACGATGTGCGTGCTCAGCAGGACCGTGCGCCGGCCGGCGAACTGGGACAGCAGCGTGCGGAAACGGATTCGCTCCTCCGGGTCGAGGCCCGCGGTCGGCTCGTCCACGATCAGCAGCTGCGGGTCGGCGAGCAGGGCCTGGGCGATGCCGACCCGCTGCCGCATTCCGCCGGAGAAGCCGCGCAGCCGCCGGTCCGCGTGCTCGGTGAGCGCCACCACCTCCAGCAGCTCGCCGACCCGCCGGCGCCGGACGGTCCGGTCGTCCATGCCCTTGAGCAGCGCCACGTAGTCGAGGAACTGCCGGGCGGTCAGGTCGGGGTAGACGCCGAGGTCCTGCGGCAGGTAGCCGAGGTCACGCTGCACGGCGGTCCGCCCGGCGCCGGTGCCGAGATCGTGCTCGCCCACGGTGACCCGGCCGGACGTCGGACGGACGATGCCGGCCAGGATGCGCATCAGCGTGCTCTTGCCGGCGCCGTTCGCGCCGAGCAGGCCGAACATCCCGGTGGGCACGGCCAGGTCGAGGCCGTCGATGGCGGCCACCCCACCTCGGTACGTCTTTGTCAGGCCGGAGATCTCGATTCGCATGGGAGTTCCTTCTCGTTGTTGGACGCGGGCTCGTTATCGGACGCGGCGCGCGCGCAGGGCGTGGCCGCCCGCGAGCACGGCGGCGGCGATGATCAACAGCAGGGCGATGGACAGCCAGGCCAGCGCCGGCGTCGGGTCGGGCCGCAGGGCGTTGAGTGTCGCGCCGGGTATCGGGCCGGCCCAGGTGTCCTGGCCGTCGATGCCGTGGAAGTCGAACAGCGCGGCGAGCGGATAGCCGCCCAGGGGGTGGACCAGGGTCCGTGCGAGCGTCGGCATCATGTCCGGCGAGACCACGTTGCCCCACAGCCAGTAGCCGACGAACAGGACGCGGAACAGCGGCGCCGGCATGACCAGCGGCGCGGCCAGCGCGAAGGCGGCCACGAACAGCAGGCCGGGGATGAACACGGCCCCGAAGGCGGCCAGGGCCCAGCCCAGCGCCCGGGGCTCCCCGGTGTCGACCGCGTACGCCGCGGCGAAGCCGAAGTACGCCACCGCGACCGGGATGGCCGTCGCGGCGCCGGCGCCCACGTACTTGCCGAGCAGGCGCGCCTTCGGCGACGCGGGTGTCGCGTCCAGGATCGACGCCACCTGCAGCCGGTCGTCGCGGATCAGCCGGTCGGCGAGCAGGCAGCCGAACCCGATCGACAGCAGCGCGTGGAGCTGGACCGCCAGACCGACCACGGCGGTCCGCGGATCGACCGACCGTTCGCCCGGATCGAACAGGTCCCGCAGCAGGCTACCCCCGATCAGCACGAACAGCACCAGGGTCAGCGCCGGCACGATCCACACCGTCCGCTTGCGGACCTGCATCCGGAACTCGTACCGCAGGCTGGCAACAAAGGTGGTCATTCGTCCTCCTCGCCGATGAGGCGCTCCGAGCGGCCCAGCAGGACCAGGGCGAACACGATGAGCGCGGCGCCCGCGCCGAGCAACGTCAGGCGGTTCGCGGTCCAGTCGCCGGGCGCCGCGCCCCGGGTCGTCGCGAAGAGGTAGAGCAGCCGGCCCGGCAGGTGCGCCTGCGCCGAGCCGGCGAAGAACTGCTGGATCGCCCACACGGAGGTGACCAGCGCGCCGGCCGCGCCCGGGCTGCGGAAGACGGCGCCCGCGGCGAAGGCCAGGCCGCTCAGGCCCAGGGTCGGCGCCAGCCAGGTGAGCTGGCCGGCGAACGGGCCGTGGTTCTCCGGCCAGCGGGCCCACCAGCCGGTCGCGATCAGCACGACCGCCGCCGGCACGGCGACCGCCGCGGTCCAGCCGAGCGTCACGACCATCCGGCGCAGCAGCGTGACGCGGTACGGCGTCGGCGAGGCGAGCTGGAGCTCGCGGGCCGGATCCCGGCCGACGAGGGAGGAACAGGCGACCGCGGCGGCGAGCGGTATCGCCATCTCCAGGGCGCCGAGCAAGATGCGGGCGGTGGTCGGGTCGCTCGGTTGCGGATTCGCGAGCGCGGCCGTGATGCCGAGGACGAGGGCGATGGGCGGGCCGAGGAAGGCCGTCCATCCCGCCCGGCGCATCTCGTACCGCCAAAGGGTCAGTGGTCTCACATCGGGTGGGTAGCGCGTCCGCCGCCGTGAGGTTCACCGCGGCCGGACATCACCACCGCGACGATCGCGAGGGCGGCGCTGACCAAGAGCACCGGCGCCTTCGTCGACCAGACCTCCACGATGAACCAGGCCGGCCAGTCGTCGGGGATCAGCACGCCGCCCGCCAGCACCCGCACCGCCCACAACCCGACGGCCGTGCCCAGCGCCGCGTCCGGCCCGAGGAAGACGGCGATCAACAGGCTGATCGAGGACAGCAGCGCCATCGGCCCGAGCCAGGCACCGACGAGCTCGTTCAGGCCGTCCGCGCCCGCCGCGCCGGTGGCGGTCAGCACCGCAGAGGCGCCCAGGGCGAGCACCAGGTCGTAGCCGAACACCAGCACGATGCGGATGAGCAGCAGCAGCCGGCCGGACGTAGGTGTGGCGGCGAGCAGCTCGGCGGCCGGGTCGCGGCGGGAACGGTAGGTGCCCGCGACCCCCGCAGCGGCGACGATCGGCGCGATCAGGGAGAGCATCAGGTCCGCGCCGGCCGTGGTCCGCAGCAGCACGAGCCCCGCGCCGAGGGCCATCACCAGCGCCGAGGCGATCGGCGTGGCCGGCCGGATCAGCCGCGCCTCGGCCGCGACCAGCGCGACGAGGTGACGCACCCGCCGCGGGGGCCGGCGGACGGTGGGTTCGACGGTGCTGCGGCTCAGCACCGTCCGCACCAGCGACGCCGGGTCCGGCGGCGTCGCGGCCGGCGCGGCCGCCAGCGCGATAGCCTGCCAGGAGGCCAGGTCGGCGCGGCAGCGCGGGCAGCCGGCGAGATGCGCGCGGACCCGATCGCGGTCCGGCCCGGAGAGCGAGCCGGCGGCGTATGCGGGCAACAGGTCCTTCATTCGGGCACCTCCTGAGCGGTGAGCGCCGCAGCGACGGCGGCCCGAGCGTGATACAGCCGGCTCTTGACCGTGCCGACCGGGATCGCGAGTACCTCGGCGACGTCGGCGAGCGGCAGGCCGGCCACGAACACCAGCGCGATCACGTCCCGGTGATGCGCGGGGAGCCGGTTGATGGCGGCGGCCACCGGGGTCCCGCCGGCCGCCGCGATCGCGAGGTCCTCCGGGCCGGTGCCCTGATCGGGCCGGTCGGGAAGGTCGGCGCCGGCCGGCTCGGGCGCGGACCGGCCGCGTAAGCGGTTGTGCGCCTGGCGGCGGGCGATGCCGAACAGCCACGTCGTCACCTTCGACCGCCCCTCGAAGCCGCCGGCCGACCGCCAGACCGCAAGCATCGTGTCCTGCAGGATCTCCTCGGCGGTCATCCGGTCGCCGGCCAGCCGGTGCAGATAGCCGAAGAGCGCGCCGGAGTACCGCTCGTAGAGCCGGGACAGCGCGGCGGCGTCACCAGACGCGACCGACCGCAGCAACGCGTCGTCACTGCCCGGATCCATGCGCTCACCCCCCTACTCCAAATGGGTAGCAGCCGCCGGGGCGAAAGGTTCAGACGAGTATGCGGGCGGGCGAGCCGATCTCGAGCGGAACAGTGCAGTAGGGCGATGGTCTGTTCGACGACCCAGCGTCGGGTACCGAGTCCTGAGCCGTGTCCGGTGCCACGTCGGGCGATGACCGGGGTGATGCCCTTGGCACGTAACTCACGGCGGTAGCAGTGTTAGCCGCGGTCGGCGTAGATCCGCTCGGGTCGTCGTCGCGGCCTGCCTCGGATGCCTGTGATCGGTGGAATCTTGTCGACCAAGGGCATGAGCTGGGTGACGTGGTGGCGGTTGCCGCCGGTGAGCACGCCGCGGCCAGGAAGAGCACGAAGGGCCGCGGGTCGGCCCGGGACGACCCGCGCAGCTCAGCCGGGTTGAGCGCGGCTCGGCACCAGAACGCCTGACCGCGTGGTCGAGTTGCAATGATTTTCCGGTCATCCGCGCGGCGCTTGGTCCGCAGGAGCGTCGCGACGCTGAGCTGCACGGCTCGGCGGCGCGGGGATGGTGCCGTCAGCACGAGTCGGGCCCGCCGCAGTCGCAGCCGCAGCCTTGGATTTGCGGCGGTGGAGCGTGAGAGTCATGACCAGCACGACCAGCGCTCCGACGATCAGCCCGAGGATCGCACTGGCCACCGTGTTGACGAGCCAGCCGACGAGCCCGCCGAGAACACCCGTGGCGTCGTGGGCGGCGACCTCCACGTGGTGCACGGCCTCGTACAGGAAGTGCAGGTTCAGCTCGTTCGTGCCTAGCAGCAGGATGTGCCCGCCCACCCACAGCATCGCCGCGGTGCCGACTACCGTCAGCACGGTGAGGACCACCGGCATCGCCCTCACCAGACCGCGGCCGAACGTGGCGACGGCGCCGGAACGTTGCGACAGGCGCAGCCCGGCGTCGTCCATCTTTACGATCAGGGCCACCACGCCGTACACCAGGACGGTTATGACGACGGCGACGACAGCCAGGATCGCCAGGCGGGACCCGAACGCCTCATCGATCACCTCGTTAAGGCTGATGACCATGATCTCCGCCGAGAGGATCAGGTCGGTTCGTACCGCCCCAGACACCAGTGTCGTCTCGTCCTGCACCTCTTCCTCGCCCGCGCCGGAGGCACCGTGATGGGCGATCTTGGCCCACACCTTCTCCGCGCCTTCGTAACAGAGGTAGGCGCCGCCGAGCATGAGGATCGGAGTGAGCAGCCAAGGCACGAACTGACTGAGCAGCAGCACCGCCGGCAGGATGATGAAGAACTTGTTGCGCAGCGACCCCAGCGCAATGCGCTTGATGATCGGCAATTCGCGCTCGGCCGCCAGGCTCCGCACGTACTGCGGCGTGACGGCAGCATCGTCGACGACGACGCCCGCAGCCTTGGCGCCGGCCTTCGCGGCGGCCGCCCCGATGTCATCGATCGACGCGGCAGCGGCACGGGCCAGCACCGCCACGTCATCCAGCAGGGCTACGAGTCCACTGGCCAAGGGAGGGTCCTTCCAGGGTTGCGCAGAGTCCGAACTGGCCCATTCTCGCCCAAGTCCTCGCGCGCGGCATGCCACCGCCCGGTCGCATCTGGGGCGGGAAGCCGGGCGAGAGCTCGAGGTGACCGGCTATCGCGCTCAGCCGACGACCCACCACCACCGCGGCCGGGTCATCACCTGGCGCCAGCTCAGGCCGAACCCGTCCGCCGCAGTCAACCGTTAGCCAGGGTCGGCGTAGATGCGTATCGGTCGCTGTCTGGATCGGCCCGGATGCCCTTGATCGGCGGGATCTTGTCGACCAGGGGCAGTAGTTGGGTGACGTCGTGACGGTTGCCGCCGTCAGGGACGCGGCGACGGGAATGCCACCCCGTCGGTGATGACGTGGTGTTTTATGCCCGGCGCGGACGGCAGGACAAGGCCACCCCATCTATAGCTGGCAGGGCTCGCGCATGTTCAGCGGCTACTTGTTTCATTGACCTGCGACCGTGGCCCGGCCAGGCTTCGGTCGAGGCGCCCGGGCTGTCGCTCTCATTGCGGCTGCCCACGCTGGTCGTGTGGCTCTCATTTGGCCTGCGCGGCCCGGGCGCCGCCCCAGGGCGGGGAGAGGCTCAAGAGGGGTTTGCTCGGCTCGAAGTAGCGTTGCCCTCCCGGCTCGACAACCCAAGCGGATCGAGCATCGGAGAGCGCGGTGAGTGGCATGTCAGATCGTGTGGTCATCGGGATGGACCCGCACAAACGCTCCGCCACGATCGAGGTCATGACCAGCGACGAGACCATCGTCGGCGGCGGCCGGTTCGACACCGGCCGGGACGGCTATGCGGCGATGACAAAGTACGCCAAGCAGTGGCCGAACCGGGTCTGGGCGATCGAGGGCTGCCAGGGCATCGGCCGGCACATCGCCAACCGGCTACTCGCCGACGGCGAACAGGTCGTCGACGTCCCGCCGAAGCTGTCCGCCAGGGCGCGGGTGTTCGCCACCGGCCAAGGCCGCAAGACCGACGCCACCGACGCTCACTCCATCGCGCTGGTCGGCACCCGCATGGCCGGACTGCGCCCAGTGGTCAACGACGAACAGCTCGCCCTGCTGCGGATCCTGATCGACAGGCGCCGTTCCCTCGGTGTCGACCACACCCGAATAGTCTCCCAGCTGCACCAACTGCTGCTGGAACTGATTCCCGGTGGGGCGAAGAAGAGCCTGTCCGCCGCCCAGGCCAAGGCACTGCTGGCCAAGGTCCGACCCCGCGACACGGTCGGCAAAGCCCGACGCCGGGTCGCCGCGGAGCTGATCAGCGACCTCGAACGGGTCTACCAACGCACCAAGGACGCCGACAAGGAACTGAAAGAACTCGTCGCCTCCACCGGCACCACCCTCATGGACCTGCACGGCATCGGACCATCCGGCGCCGCCCGGCTCCTGGTCGAGGTCGGAGACATCACCCGGTTCCCGAACCGGGCCCACTTCGCCTCCTGGAACGGCACCGCCCCCATCGACGCATCCTCCGGCGAGCAGGTGCGACACCGGCTCTCCCGCGCCGGAAACCGGCAGATCAACCGAGTGCTGCACATCATGGCCACCGTCCAGCTCCGCAACCCCACCGAAGGACGCGCCTACTTCGACCGCAAGAAAGCCTCCGGCAAGACGTCAATGGAAGCGTTGCGCGCGCTGAAACGACGCCTATCCGACATCGTCTACCGGTGCATGATCAACGACGCCGTGGCCGCCACGGCAGCGGGCCCGGGAGGACAACGGGGAACGACCACTGACTCCAGCGTGACCAGCTCGCATCCCCAAGCCGGCTCTTCGGAGAAGTCACTTCCCGGACCCGCCAAGACCCAGCTTAGAACTCCGCGCCCAGCGTTGTCTTGACACAGAGGGGAGCCAGATCCGGACGCACCGGCGGCTACGTCAGGACGCTCAGCGTAGATTGGCCACGTGCTGGAGGCGTGGGGGCTGACCCTGACCACGGACATCGCGCGCCAAGTGAGGCAATGGCGGGCTGAAGGCTATACGTGGCGGGCCATCGCTGCCTGCGCCGACGACGCGTGGGGCACCGACTCCCACGGCAACCAACTGTTCGGCGAAGACCTGTGCCTGGAGAGTGCGCGGCTGCTCGGCGATAATCCGAACGCCGACCCCTGGAACTGATCGCCCGTCCGTCTTCGCGGCTTCTCCACGGCGCGGCCTGAGGGCAGCATGTGCCCTTGCGCCTGACAGCAGCGGCGGACCCGGCCGCCGCTGCAGGCCGACGTACGGGACTGTGGTCGGCCGGCATGTTGCGTCCACAGCACGGCAGCTTCGATGCCGGACCACGGCACCACCGCAAGTGACCACAAGCGCGTCCAGCAATGGCTGCTCCGTGCCTGGTACCCGTCGACTACAGGGCCACCGCGACGGCCGTAGACGATGTCGTCCTCAAGGCCTACATGCCCCGCAGCTTCCTGACGGGTACACCTGAACCTCCATGAAGATCACCAGGGAAGAGAGGTTCAAGGCTAGGAAGGATTGCGGTGGATTTCTTCACTAGTAACGATCTGGCGGTACGTTCCGTCCAGAAGGCCAACTTCGCGGGCTTCCCGCTCAGACAAATTTCGCAGAACACCAGCAGCCGTCTCGGCCGAGCCATACTCGCCTATTCCAACATCCGCAAAGATCGGATCAGGCGCGTGGTATATTTCGGGATCCGATGAGAATAAGGTTAGCAGTCCCTCGTCGTGCCCAACAATAGGCCAGGTACCATTTCTGATCAGATGGTCATCGGTGTAAACGGGTAGGGTTGCAGACTTCGGACGATCAGGTATTTTCAATGAAGAACGAGAAGTGCCCTGCAGGAACGCGACGGCCATGCCAAACCGATTGTGCGCCAGCACGACCGCGAGTCGAAAGTCGTTATTCCTGGGGCGTATCGCTACTACATCCCCGGGTTTCGGTCGAACATTCCTCACTGGCGACTCTATCGAGAGGGAGGAGATTTGCCCGCCATCAACATCACCGAACAACCGCCCTGAATCCTGGATAGCGGATAGGATTCCGGATGCAAATTCTCCCCGCGACGTAGGCTTGCTCGAATCTGACCGAGAGTTCTCAGACACGAATGAAATCAGTTCTGCTGTCTCGACGAACGCGGCGTCATTTAGCCCGGACACCGCATTACTCCGTTCGAATGAGTAGCGCCCGCCACCCGCCATCTTGACAGTCAACCTTATCGGAACCGGCAGATCACGAACGGCCTCGCTATTCCCTGGAACGGAAAGGCTAAGAACTTCGAGAAAATCGCCGAGCCGAGGCTGAGTTCCGATCTCGTCTTGAAGATATTGAACCACCAAGCGGAGACGGCGCTTCGCCTCCGCGCGCGTATCAGCTGGAGGCAAAAAGTGCGTCACCGGCATCCCTTCTCGTAGGCCTCATACTTAGCCATCTTTTTGGTGGACAGCGGGTTCTGCCGATTTCCGCGATAGTTCTGCCCGCCTCGTCCAATGACTGTACCGTGCTTCTCCGCCAGCCGCTGCTCCATCAACCGAGACTCACCGTAAGTCCGAGTTCCAGGCATCACCCTCATCGTGTCACCGCTCGCGCCGTTAAAGCGATTGTGGTTTTTCGAATGCCGATACTGAACACCGGCGGCCGTATCACCCGGTCCAAACATTCCCGAGTAATAGACCTTCCCGGACTTGTCTAACAAGACGTAGTTACTAAAACCAGGCCTTGAGTAATCGCCATCGTTGTGAACAAGGACGAGATAGTCGCCGGCTCGAACGAAGTACGTATGGATACCGCTCACGCTTAGATTGAAAGCCGAAGCAACGTGAGCGGTAGCGGGACGAAGACCGCCGACGGCGCGCATTTGACCGTCAGGACTAAGGATCAGATCGCCGGGATCGAGTTCGTTGGCCTGCTGCCATTGATTATCCGTGCGGTTCCAAAAGAGATGGTCCTCGGTCGTGGTGAGGGTTGCCCCGCCGATTTCCATGTCAATCAGCTCATCTGGGTGAACCCAGACATTCATTACCGTTCGTGGGCCTTGGGTGCCGGTTTGCGGATCTGCCGCAAACACCTCGTCGCCGACTACAATCTCGTCGAGGCGCTTTGTGTTGCCGTCCGCCATCAACACTTCGGTGTCGCCGCTGAAGCTTCTGCAACCGCCGGTAGATGGTCGACCGACAACACCAGACCCGGTCGCGCGCCCCGCGCTCGCCGCGGCACCCAGTCCACCGATCCCGCCCGGAATCATGTCGTCGGAGGGCAGGTTGGCCGCCAGGAAATCGATGTGGGGGTTGTAAAGCTCCTCGATCCACTGCTGACAGCCGCCAGGACGGCCCATCTCGTGGCAGATGTTCATGGCAAGGGTGCGCTCGTCGTCAGCCTCCAACTCAGCGTTGGAGAAGAATTCCCGCCCAAACCATTCACCGCGCTGTTCGTTCCACCGGCGGCTGAATTCTTCCAGCGGCACGGTCTCGGGTACGCGTATGACGTGGCCGAGGATCCGGACGTCGTTTCGCTTTGTGGGTGCGCTTCCGGTTTGGCCGCCGCCTTCGCCCCAGGCTTCGTTCTCGGGGGTGCCGCAGCCTCCGGGGCAGCCGGTGGTGGGGCTGTAGCCGTAGCAGTCGAATTCGGCGCAGTCTGCCGGGATCAGTCCGCTGGGGTCGCTGGAGGTGACTGGTGAGTTGTTGGCGTAGGCGTAGCCGTTCCACTGTTGTGGATCCGCCAGGTCTTGCAGGGGGTCGAGTGAGACGAAGCGGCCGGTGGTGGGGTCGTAGTTGCGTGCGCCGACCTGGGTTAGGCCGGTGTTGGTGTTGAGTGGTTGGTTGAGGAAGCCGCGGTTGTCGGGGGTGGTGACGGTGGCTCCGCGTGGGTTGCCGTAGGGGGTGTACTGGCGCCAGGTCGGGGTTTGGGCGGTGTTGTTGAGGTAGAGGCTTGGTGTGCCCTGGTGGTCGGGGAGCATGTAGCTGTAGTTGGTGCCAGTGCCTGTGCGCACGGCGGTGGCACCATTCGGCAGCGGGTAATACCGCACGCCGGTGAGGGTCTGCGTGGCGGTGTTGAGGGTGATCTGCTGATTTGGCAGGTACAGGGTCGTTTTCCCGGGATCCTTTTGGATCATCAGGTTGCCATCGGCGTCGTACAGGAACGAACTGGTCCCGCCGGTGCCGCCGGTGACGGCGGTCAGCTCCCCGGTGTTGTCCCAGGTGAGTGTTTGGCTGCCCTGGCCCGCGCTGCGCGTGACCATGTTGCCTGATTGGTCGTAGCTGTAGGCGGTGGTGCCAGTCAGCCCGCCGGTGGTGGTGGTGCTGGTCAGTGTGTGGGGCTGCTTCTTGCCGTTGCCGTTGTAGGCGTAATCGGTGGTGGTGTCGGTGCCGCCGCTGGTGGAGTACTGCTTCTGGCTCTTGCGGTTGCCCAGCGAGTCCAGAGTCCACTCGGTCCAGTAGGCGCTGGTGGAACCGATTCCACTGCCGATCATCGAGCGGTTACCGGTGCTCGGCTTGGTCGCGCAGCTGTCTTTAGCTGTCCAGGCGGATGTCATTCGGCGCAGCGAGTCGTACGAGTAGCACTGGGTTTCAGCGGCTGCGGTGGGATCGGAGCGGGTCTCGACCTGCTTGATGATGTTGCCGAACAGGTCGTACTCGTAGTTCCTCTGGCCGATGTCCTTGGTGGTGGTCGTCGTCTTGGTGATCTTTTGGTGCTTCAGTCGACTGGTGTGCTCGTCGTAGACGTTGAGGAGCGTCGCCTGGCTGTTGCTTGCGTTGATGCCGCCGCCGGTGGGCCGGCCCCAGGCGTCGTAGTAGGTCGAGTTGCCGTAGGCACCCAGAAGGCTGCCGACCGTGTTGGGCAACTCCAAGGCGCTGGTGTAGCCGTAGGTGACCGTCTCCGAGGGCAGGCCGCCCTTGGCCTCGTAGGTGTTGCTGTACGGATTGCCGGTTACGGCGAGGTACTTGTGATCGAAGCTGTAGGTGTTGGCGAGCAGCACTCCGTCAGCCGCGGGGATCGTGATCGCCTCTCCGGTGGAGGCGCCGAATGCGGTGAATCCCTTGTACTGCGTGACGTAGGCGGCGCCCTGGCGGTAGGCGGTGACCGTGGTCAGCTTGCCGACGGGGTTCTCCATGTTCAGGACAGCGGAGTTGTCGTTGTCGTACACCCATGACGCGAGCCGGTTCGTCGATGACTGAGCGGAGGCCGCTGCTGCGTAACTACCGGTCTTCCGGTTGATCTTGTCGTAGGTGTACGAGACGGTCTTGAGTCGGGCGTCGGTGGCTTCGGTGACGTTGCCGGCCGCGTCGTACTTGGTGCTGCTGGTTCCGGCGTCCGGATCTGTTTTGCTGGTCACTCGGCCGAGCAGGTCGAATTGGCTGCTCCACGGGTTGTTGTCGGCGTCGGTGAGGTTTGACTGGTTGCCGTGTTCGTCGTAGCCGTAGCTGGTCGCGACGGTGGTTCCGCCGGTGAGGTAGTAGGTGCCCGTGACGGCGTTCGCGGGCGTGTTCAGGGTTGGTGCCGAGGTGTATTGGAGGACCTTCTCGGTGCGACCCATCGGGTCGGTGGTGGTGGCGGTGGTGGTACCGCCTGCAGGTGGGATGACCGTGGTGCGGTCGCCGTTGTAGACGGTCCTGGTGGAGGAGACCACCTCGTTGTCGCGGGCATTTTCGGTCAGGGTGATGCGACCGGCTCCGTCGTAGGTGTTGAAGGTCTGGTTGTAGACCGTCTTTTTGAGGTCGGTGGCGGAGACCGGGCTGGTGCCGGGGTTATTCGCGGCGTCCCACCAGCCGTTGTAGGTGGTGCGAACCCAGCCCCGGCTGTCGTAGAAGTTGTCGGTGATGAGGCGGCCCGTGGTCGGGCTGGTGGCCTGGGTTTGGCGGACCCGCAGCTGGGCGTCGTAGATGACCGTGGACGTGGCATAACCGCCGATGTTGTTCAACGTCTCGGTCGTCGTCGCGGTTGGTCCGGTCTTTTGCACGGTGTAGGTGTAGCGATGGTGGGGCGGGTTGCTGGTGGCACGGCCTGCCGCCCAGACCGCCTTGACGCGACCGAGCGCGTCGAATTGCCGACGGGTCGACACCAGGTTCACGTCGGTGGAGACGGTGGTCAGGTTCCGCATCGGCGTGACGGTCGTGGAGGAGGTGTGGCCTTCGGCGTTGGTGGTGGAGATGCCGGTGGTGAGGCCGACGGTGTTGTCCGTGTAGGTGGTGGTGGTCTTGTGGCCGTTCGCGTCGTAGAACGCGGTGCTCCGGCCGTAGGAGTCGAATTCGGCGCGGTCGGTGGTCTGGTAGACGTACGCGCCGGAGACGTAGTCCGACGCCTTGCGCACCATGGTCACGTTGCCCGCGGTCGGTGCGGTGGTCTGCGGGAAGGCGGTGGCGAAGCTCGGGTCGTCGTAGTAGGTCCGCAGGTGCGAGACGACCTGCGCCGGCCGGTTGACGGCGGCCGGAGCGGTGAGGGTGTTGATGCTGCCGGGCTGGGAGGCGGGTGATCCCTGGGTGAAGCTGCCGCAGGCCACCGACACGGTCTCGACCTGACTGATCAGCCCGGTGATGTTCTTGGCTGCGTTGGCGGGCGCGTACTCGGTGGTGGTGCACCGGTCGTAGGCCGGGTTGGTCGGCACGGTGTGGTCGTAGGAGTGCCTGAGTAGCCCGAAGGTCGGCGAGTCGACGGACGTGTCGTAGGCCTTGTCGGTTTGGCTGTAGCGCCACGTGGTGGCGCCGGTGGTGGTGACTGCCTGGCGGGTCCAGGTCTGGATCGGCGCCATCCTGTTGGCCGTCAGCGCGGAAAGGCCTGTGCGGGACCGCGTCGCGCTCGCCTCGGACACCCAGTAGGAGGTGACCGCGGAGGTCTCTACCGGGCCTCCGTCGCCACGGTAGGTGGTGGTCTCGAGCTCACGGCCGGCTAGTTGATCGACGTCCTCGTGGGCTCCTCCGGCGGAGTCAGTGACGTTGACGACGGTGCTGTTGTTGTTCTTTGACATGCCGCGGTAGTAGGTGGACGTCGTCAGCGTGTACGGGTCGTTGACCCCATCACCGTTGCGGGTCTCGACCTTGCCGTAGCCGCGGAATTGGCCGTAGGTGCGGTACTTGGCCTTGACCACTTCATTGTCGTCATAACGCCACGCCGCGCCGTTGAGGTACTTGTAATTCGTCGACGTGATCCGGGCTCCACCGGTTGGGTCGGTGGCCGTGACGCGGGTGACGGCGTACTTGTGGAACCAGTCCCGCAGCGGGTCGGTGAGGCCTTCGGGGGTCCAATACACGGGGTAGCAGGACTTGGTGTTCGAGGCCGGACTGACGCTGACGGGAGCGGTGCAGGGTTCCGGTAACTCGTAGCTGGCGGTGATGACCGAGCCGGTTTCAGTGGTCACGGTCTCGACGCGCTGCCGGAAGAACGAGGGCAGGCCACCCAAGGTGTCGACCCGGTTGGGGAGTTTGACACTGGTGAACGACACCGAGGGCAGGCTGATCGGGGTGGTCGATCCGCCGGAGGTGAGGTCGTGGCCGGTGCGGGTGATGGAACTCAGCCAGAGGGTCGGGGCGGTGACGTCGAGGGTGGGCGGGATCGTGTAAGCCAGCGCGTATGAGTCAACCGGCAGATATTTGCTGGTGGCGGTGTCGTACTGCTGGGTCTGGATGGAGGTGAGGCGAACGGTGGAGAAGAAGGAGGGGCTCCAGGACTTGCAGTCGGTTCCCTCATTGCAGATCAGGTCGAACGGCACGTCGGGCCAGTTGGCCTTGTTGGCGGCGTTCAAGGGCTGGCAGGTACCTGAGAGGCAGCGGTCACCGGTGGTGAAGACAACCTGGTTCGGCACGGTGCCGAAGGCGTTGTTGTCGGTGAAGCCGTAGTCGATGCGGGTGAGCCAGCTGTCGCGGATGTAGGAAACGTCGGTGGTGCCCTCGTTGCGGCCGTAGTAGTTGGTGTCCTGCTTGTAGTAGTAGGCCATGGCGTTGCCGTGGACGTCCTTGACGTAGTCAAGGTTCCATCGGTAGGCCATGGTGCACACTGAGGAGGCGAAGCCGGCGGAGTTGTAGCAGGGGTCGCCGTCGTGCGGCGAGTAGACCGGTACGTAGTCCACCGACTTGGTTTCCGGTTTGTTGGCGACCCAACCGGGCAGCCGGTTGCGGCCGAACTCGTATGTCGTGCCGTCGGGCTCCGTGATCCGCCAGTAGTCGGTGTTGTACGTGCCGCTGCCGTTGTTCGAGTTGGTCACCTGGGTGACGACCGAGCCGTTGTCGTTTCGCAGCTTCCAGGTCTTCTTGCCGGCATCCCAGATCATTGACGTCGACGAGCCGTTCAGCGACAGCGTCAGGATGGGTCCGGTGTAGCAGCGATCGAAGGTTTCCTTTGGCGAGGCGCTGCCACCCGGCTCGTCCTCGCAGGAGACGAAGGTCTGCTCGACGTAGTTGCGGGGGGTTGACCAGCCGTCGCCCACCCAGGACGCCTGAGCGCTGGTGGCGGAGGTCTGCCCGTCGACGGCACTCGAGTCGTACGACAGGGCCAATTGCGGTGCGAGCTTCGAGCGGCTCGGCGGGACCGTCAACGGGTAGGAGTAGCTGAAGGACCCGGTGCTGCCGCCGGCGTTCCATGAACCTGACGGCTTCAGATCCGTTGCCGCGTAGGTGCCGCCGGCACCACCCTCGTCGCCAGCGCCGGCCACCGCCGCCAGAACAAAGGGGGCAGAGCTCGCCGAGCCGGCCTGCGCCGAGGCGGGACTGACCGGGATTTCTGCCGAAACCGTCTTCGCCGCTGCGTCGTTGGTCGCGGCCAACGGCTCGACGGTGCGGCACTGTGCCAGCTTCGGGGTAGTCAGTGCACAGGCAGGCAGTCGGACCAGCTTGAGCCGGAGGCCGTAGTTGCCGCCGTAGGCCTCAGCGAAGTCGGCGTAGTCGACGCCGACCCGTACCGATGCGTCAGTGGCCGCCGTCGAGGCTGGCGTCGCCGAGGATGCGACGCTGACCAGGACGCCGTCGATGCCAGCTGATTCGGTCAGCGCACGGTCGAGCACTCGTACGTCGACGTGCGTCGGGCCGTCGTAGGCGGCGCCTGGCTTGGTTACCGGCTGCACCCAGACCGGGGTGCCCGCAGCGTGGGTCTTGACCGGGGCCGAGGTACGGGCGCTGGGGGTGAGCAGGTCGACCTGGGCGGCGGCCGCTTTCGGCCAGGTGGTGCGCGTGGGCCGGTAGTTGTCCTTCGCCGCGTCGCGTGGGGTCACGAACGTGCTGGGCAGGGGCTTGACACCCTTGACCGACCTGCCCGGTGACGGTACCGGTGGCCGGGCGGGACCGTCCGGGCTCGCAGCCGCCGGTGTCCCCGTCAGCGTTCCTGCGGCGACCGCCGCCACTGAGAAAAGCGCGATCAGACGTCTGCGCTGTGTCAGCAGCCGTGATCCACCGTGCCTGACCATGCGAACCCCAGCCTGAGTGATGACCGACAAAAACCACGCAGGGTGTCAGGTCGCACACCCCCGTGGCGCGAACAATGTTTCACGTCCCGAGGTAGCGCAGGTCACGGGACCATAACGAAAGATCGTCTGGGGTTGGTCAGACCTGCCGAAGAGTCCCCTAAAGGGACACCCCGATCCGACGCGTGGCGTTCCCGCATCCGAACCTGGCTGCTTCACTGTGCCCGCCACCGAGCGTGCACCGGCACGCCCTCTGACCCACGGGGAGACACCTCTTCATGCCCGGAAACCGTCCTCTACATCGGACGCGAGTAACAGCGTCCGCGGTGGCGGCAAGCCTGCTCCTCACCGCCGCCGTCAACTGGCACAGTCCGGAACCCGCCGTGGCCAAGCCAGCGAGCGCCCAGTCGCCGCAACGCTCCGCTCCCCCGTCGCTGGGCATTGATCAGGCGGTTGCCGAGGCTCGGCGCACCGGCCAGCCAGTCGAGGCAACTGCGTCTGGCACGTCGACGTCCGTCGTCACCGCTCGGCCTGATGGTCAAATCCAGCTGACCCAGTCCGCCGGGCCGACCCGAAGCTGGGTCGGCGGCAAGTGGGAGGCACTGAATCCGACGCTGGTTCGGCACGCCGACGGCAGCATCACCTCCACGCTGACCACCAACGAGGTCCGTCTGTCCCCAGGGGGCACCGAACCTCTGGCGGAGATGATTTCCGGTGACCGCGCGCTGACCTTTGGCGCGCCGCTCCCACTTCCCACTCCCACCCTGTCCGGGGCCACGGCTACCTACCCGGGCGTGCTTCCCGACGTCGACCTGAACGTCACCGTGGGCCAAGACGGCGCCTTCTCCCACGTCTTTGTGGTGCATACCCCGGAGGCGGCGGCAAACCCGCAGCTCACCACTCTTGCCATGAGCACCGAGGCCACCGGGTTCGCCCTCTCCGCCGACGCGGACGGCAACATCGCGGGTCGAGACCGATCCGGCATAGCTGTCATCACCGCCCCCGCCCCGATCATGTGGGACTCCTCCACCGACGCGACCGGTGGCACCGCCGCCCGCGGCGCGGCGACCTCGTCCCCCACCACCGCGGGACGCAGCGCCCGAACTGCTCCGATCAAGGTGAAGATCAGCACCGGAAGACTCGAACTCACCCCGGACCGGAAGCTTCTCACCGATACGAAGACGGTCTACCCCGTCTATATCGACCCCACGTTCAACTGGACACCCACGGGATCTGGCCGGGGCGGGTGGGCCAGCATCTCCTACCAGCACCCATCATCGAACTACTGGATGAACACGCCCGATCCGTACAACCGGATGCAGGTCGGCAACTCCGGAGAGCAACGCTCCAACACACTCATCAACTTCTCCATCCCGCACGCCACCCTCGCCAATGCCGAAATCAGCTCCGCGACTTTCAAGATCACGAACACTCGGTCGTGGAGCTGCACGGCGAAGACGGTCAACGTCTACGCCCCTGCCACGACGCTCAGCGCGGGAAACGCGACCTGGAACTTCTGGGACGACCAAAGCAACGGCCCGCTCGCTGCCAGCAAGAGCTTCGCCTACGGATACAGCGGATGCGCGGCCCTACCGGTCTCCTTCGATGTCAAAGCACAGGTAGAGAGAGACGTGGCGGACAAGAGGGGAACCAGAACCCTCTGGATGAAGGCCGCCAGCGAGGCCAGCGATGTGCAGAGCTGGAAAGAGTTCCAGGAAAACAGTCCCACGCTGGAGATCCTCTACAACCACAAGCCCAACACGCCAACCGGCCTGAAGACCTCCCCGACAACCTCATGCACCGCGGCAACACCAACGGTGGTCGGCGACTCCTCGGTGTCGCTGTACGCGCCGGTCTCCGACCGCAACGGTGGCGTTCTCGGCGTCAGCTTCAAGGTCACCCGGACCAGCGACGGGGCGAGCGTCGCCACATCAGACCCCAACAAGCTCACCGCCTCTTCCGGCAGTACCCCCGTCCTCGTCGTTCCGCAGAGTGAGTTGCGTAAGTACGCGGGCTACACCGGTCCCGGCACGGGCACGGTGACCAGCTTTTCCTGGAGGGTCCAGGCCACCGACTTCCGTACTCCCAGCGATTGGTCGGTCACCTGCAAGTTCATTTTCGACCCCACTCGTACGGGCAAGCCCGAGGTCGAACTGGCTTCCCCCGACGCTCCTATCGTCGTCGGCCAACCAGTCACCTTCGCCGTCACCGCGCCGAGCGGCGGCAGCACCCCCACCAGCTACAGCTACCAACTGAACAGCGCCCCACCAATCATCATCGCCGCGTCGGCCGGCAACGCCTCAATCACGCTTAAGCCCACCCGATACACCAACACCCTCGTCGTTACCGGCATCTCCGCTGGCGGCAACGCCGGCGACACGGCGCTGAAAATGTTCAATGCCGACCCGGCCGCGTCCGCCCCCGACGGCGACATGACCGGCGACGGCAAGGCGGACCTGATTACCCCAGGAGCGACCAACAACCTGTCGTCAGGTCTCTGGCTCGCCGAGAACAACGGAGGGCTCGGCGTCAACCCGAACATCACCAACATCGGCGTAGAGGGCACCGGCGTCGCCACTGAAAGCACCGCCGCCAACTACGACGGCTCCCAGGTGCTCTCCGGTCATTTCTTCGGCACCGGTCTGCAGGACATTCTGGTCTACCACCCCACTGCAGGTAACGGGGTCATGCTGCACGCCAACGGTGACGGCTCCGTGATTCAGCCGGAGGGAGGCGGCGACCAACAAGCCCTGATCCAACGCGAGTCACTCCTCGACGAAGCCGGTACGTCGCCCATCCAGATCGTCAACGCGGGCGACACCCGCCACGTCGACTCCCCCTATCCGGACCTCATCGGCACCAGCGGCAACAGCACCAGCGGTTACTACCTCACCTACTACCCCACCGGGTATCCCGGCGGATACCAACAAGCCACCCGTACCACCGCGCTGACCCCTACCGGTGGCACCGACTGGAACAACTGGACCCTCGCCACCGCCCAAACCGCCACCGGCACCGCCATGTTTCTCTGGAACCGCGCCACCGGCGCGTTGCACCTCTGGACCAACCTCAACTTCGACTTCGACACCGCCCAACTCACCCACAGCACCCGCACCCTCGCTACCGCGAACTGGAACAAGGCGGCGACCCTGACCCTGCGGGCCGCCAACATCGACGGCGACACCAACCCGGACCTCTGGGCCATCGGCGCCAGTGGAACCGCCACATCCTGGCTCGTGGGCGCGACGACCAACCCCAACCCCATCGAGGCGCAGCCGGCCCAGTCCCTGATCACCTCACAACACACCTGGCTCCTCAACGACGGCACCGCCAACGGCAGTGACGGCGCCGCCGCATCCGCCATTGACTCCACCGGAGGCAAGACCCTCACCGCCACCGCCAGTGGGGTGCAATGGCGCAGCGGCGACATGTTCAGCCCAAGCCTCATGCTGAACATGGACCCCGCAACAGCGGCCCCGAACACCGGTCTCAAAGGTGAGCTGTCACGAAGCGAACTATTGATCGACACGACGAAATCGTTCAGCATCTCGGCCTGGGTCAAGCCCACCACGGCCGGAGGAGTCATCGCCTCCGAAGACGGAGCGAACGCCTCACGCTTCCTTCTGTGGAACAACGAGAGTGACAACACCTGGCGCTTCGGCATGGGCAACGCCGACAGCGGTTGGTCCTACACGCAGGTCGTCACCCCGGCCGGCACGGCATTGGGTGTCTGGACGCACCTGGTCGCCACCTACAACGCTGAGACCCGGATGCTCACGCTCATCGTCAACGGAGTGGTAAAGGGCAGCGCCCAGTTCACCGCGACCCCGACCTGGCCGAGCACCGGCAAGTTCGTCGTCGGCCGGTACAAGTACCAAGCCGCACCTACCGCGTTTTACGCCGGGAAGATCAGCAACCTCCAGGTGTGGAAACGCGCGCTCACGCCGACGCAGGTAGGGGTGAGCAACACCACCAGGCTTGGTTCTCTCACGCCGTTCAGTGCGACCACCTGGACGCCTCCCGGCACCGGAACGACCGAGACCGACGTCTATGCCGCCGACCCCGCCGGCAACTTGTGGAAGTACCGCAAGCAGAACGCCCAGATGAACCCCACCCCCCGCCTTGTATCGACAGGATGGAACCAGTTCACCTCGTTCGGCATCGCGGATATGGACCATGACGGATACCAAGACCTAGTGGTTCGGGACAACATCTCCTGCAACCTTCAAGTCTTCCTCGGCACAGCAGACGACCTGAGCCCGACGCCCACCTTCCTCGGCAGCGGATGGTGTAGCTACCGCCCCTTCGGTGTCGTCGACTGGAACAGAGACGGATACCAGGACGTCATCACCGCGACCTCCACGGACATGTACAACTACCCCGGAGACCTGAAGGGCGGCAAGGCGACCAGGCTGGCGATCGGCGAAGGATGGACGACCGACTTCACACCGTTCGGCATCGCCAACGTCGTCGGTGACACCACACCGGACGTATACACCCGACTGACGAGCACCGGCATCCTGCGGCTCTACGACTTCCCGGCGGGCGCGGTATCGCAGGCGGGGATCGGCTGGGGTGGCTACACCTCATTCGGGCTCACCGACTTCAACCGCGACGGCAAACCGGACGTCATCGCCAGAGAGAACTCGACCGGGATCCTCTGGATGTACCCCGGTGCCGCCAACGGTCTGCTGGGCACCCGCGCACAGATCTCTAGCGGCTGGTGAACCGCTGGGGTGGGGCCGGGCACCGTGGTGCCCGGCCCCACCCCAGGTCCAGAACAACGAGTGAGCGCAGAGGCATAACGCCACTCGCGTCGCGAGAAGGACCCCGCGAAATCCCGCTGTTCTTCCTGATTGATGCTTGCCCCGGGCCCTGCACTCGGACCTGCGTCACCGCTCGGATGCGATTGATACCGATTCGACGGCTCCTGCCCCGCCGCACGAGCGGCCACGTCCGTCCCTCGGGCCAAGCAGAGCGACCGCCGCCGAACGCCTCCTCGACAACGAGCCCTGGCGCTCCGATCTTTTCTGGGTGTCCCGCTCGGCGAAGCTAACGACTGAGCGATAGTGAGTGCCACAGGCGAAGGCAAGCGCCGTCGTGGACGCCCGCGCTATGCCTTGACGGTGACCTGGTGGTTCCCGCAGGCAGCGATCATCGCCGGAATGGCTTGACGTAACCGGGCACGCAGGAAGTCCCCTCCCGGACCCGTATTGCGGGGGTCTTGCACACGCTGCACCATTCCCACCGCTGTCACGCCCGCAGTCTTCAGGTCCTCGTGAGTCGAGCGTTCGAACAGCTCACCGATTCGCCGCAGCTCGTCAGCGGGCGCGACCTGCCCGTCCTCGGCGCGTAACAACATCCCCGCCGACCGGCATCCCGTCACCCCCGGGTCTTCATCCCCAGGGTCGGCTAGCTGCCAGTACATCGCGGCGCCACCCACCAGAGCGAGCAGAACAACCGACGCCGCCGCCAGGCCGATCCACCGGCGCCGAGATTTCGAGCCAGTAGAGGGACCGAGGGCGGCCTGGGAGTCATGCATTCTTGGGTCTCACTTCTCCTGATCAAGGGAGCCGTAAGCTACCACCCCATACGCGCAGGCCTCTGGCAAGCCGGCGGCGATTGGCGCGGGTGCCCGGCCTTGCCTGATTGCGTGCCCGATGAGCGGTCAACACGGGGCCGCAGAGGCACATGGGGCCCCGATGCGAATCTGGCTGATCTTGCAGGTCAGGATGCTGCCGGCCGGCGCGGTCAAGGCGTCGTCGGTGGAGGTTGCCGGTCAGTCTGGGGTGCTGGCGGGTGGGGCGGGTTGGGTGAGGTCGTGCCGTCGCGAACGAGCGCGAAGAGCACGTCGACGTGTCGTCGGGCGAGGGCGATCTGGCTTGGCGGCGCTGCTTGCCTTCGGCGCGTTTCTTGTCGCAGTAGGCGCGGGATGTCGGGCATTGCCTGATGGCGGTGAACGTGGCCATCCAAAGGATGTGGCGCAGCTTTCGGTGGTATCGGCGGGGCCCGCGGTGGTTGCCAGATATGGCACCGGAGTCGCGGCTGACAGGCGCCAGGCCGGCGTGGGCGGCAAGTTTCGCAGCGGTCGGGTATTCGGTCATGCCGGCGGTGTGGACGAGGAGTTCGGCGGTGAGCAGGGTGCCCATGCCGGGCAGGCTGCTCACGATCGGTGCAAGTGGGTGTTGATCGAGGTGTTCGGCGATGAGGTCATCGACGCCATAAATGCGGTGCTTGATGGCGAGGATCTCGGCGGCCATCTGCCCGAGGGCGACCGCCGCCGCGCGGTGCCAAGCAAACACCTCCAGCAGTCACCCATGGACTCTCGGCACCGCGCTGGCGGCGAACGTCGGCTCGGACGGTAAGGGTAAGCCGATCCGCGCTGGTCGCGGTGCCCGAGGCAGGCCGCTGCCCTGCGACGCCGGCCGGTAGAGCTGGTCCGTACTTGGGTGCACCTCACCGCGGCCATCGAGGTCTGGAATAGTCTGGTCAGACCCGGGTCGACCTGCCGAATGACCCGGGCGACGGGTGGTCCGTTCAGCCCGTCCAGCACGTACATGCCGAGCACGTAGGAAACCTGGCTCTCCTCTGGAGAGCGAGCACTCCGGAGCGAATCCGCTCGTTCAATCGACGCTTGCCAGTCTTGCAGTGCAGTCATGCTGGGGACTGCTGTAGACCTTGGGAGACACGATGCACGGGAGCCTGTTGAGTTCTTGGAGCTACGATCATGCACATGAGAGCGTGGCGGCTGATGGTTGTTGCCTGCCTGGTCTCACCGGTCCTATCGGGCTGTGGCCCTGAGCCGTCCACAACCACGGCAAGCATTCCGACGACGTACACGTGTTGCAATAGCACGGACGTCGACACGATCTACGAGCCTGGTCACCACGTGGCGGTTCACTGGACCGTCGAACTGGGGACTGACCCCGCCGCAAGGCCCTCACAGGTTGAGCTCGCCGCTCGTCTGACCGGCCCCTATTCAAGTGTCGGCGACCTGAAGAACGCCTCGAGGGGCAAAGCTCAGCCCGCCTCGGGAGAGGTGACCTTCGAGGCTCCGCTGGTGCGGCCATCCGGGGCGGCAGACGAACGGCCAGTCAGCGTCATCTCAATCGGCACGGATGCCCTGTCCGGTTACTACAACCTGATCACTTCCGTACGTCAGGGTGGGGGAACCGTGAGCGGAGCAAGCGTCGTCCGGGTGGCAACCAAGTCCTGAGCCCTACCGCTCGTGTCAGATGGTCGCCGACTCACCCAGCCACTTCACGTTGGCGGAGGATGCCCTACAGCAGGGGCGCCGAACACCGAGTGACCGCTCTTCGTCTACTTACGCCCACGCGAAGCTGCAGAAGTGCGTGCATACCCCTTTGCATGGCGATGGCACTCTGCAAGGGTGACAGCCGCCGATCTACCCGCAGCAAGAGAGACTCACCACGCTCCGGCTCAGCCCGACGACGCCGTGATGTATTCGGCGATTGCCGCTCGACGCCTGCAATGGGACAACATGCTGTGGCAGGTCCCGACTCTCAGTCTGACCGGTCAAGCCTTCCTGTTCACGATCGCGTTGGGGGCGGACAGCAGCCGCATGGCGCGGATCGTGGCTTCGACGCTGTCCATCGTCATGACCATTCTGTCGATGCACCTGATGTCACGCCACCGGCAGGCCGAACATACAGATGCTCACTGGATCGAGGACTACGAACTTGCCCGTTTCGGGCGAGCCTGGCATGGCCACGCCTGGGCCGCACACCGCAACCGAGAGCAAGGAAGCGGCCTCCTAGCACGCTTTAAGGGGTTCCAGGTGTGGATGGCGGGCCTGTCTGTCTTCGGCCTTGCCGCCGCCGCTGTCCTGATCATCACCGCGGTGAAGCCCTCGATCCTCAAGTAGCAGGACGTGTGCCCACCCGAACCGGCTGCCGCCCACGCTATCGGCGGGGCATCCGCAGCGGCGGCGCTGCTCGGGTAGGTCCGTCAGCTGACTCGTCCAGCAATCATGGTGAGTCACGCCGACCACGGCGCTGGCGGCCGGGTCTGCAGCCACGATCATCGCCTGCTGATTCGGCGGGCGACCTCGGTGCCGCACTGGCCGTGGGAGTGTACGGACGGCTAATGCGCCATGCCGGCGGCAGATGTTCGCATCAGGTTGCGTGTTACTAGAAGCCGCGGAAGATGCCTTCGCCGTTCGCATTGTCGGCAAACTCTTCCCAGTCCATGTTCGAAATCGTGAGGTTGTTCTGAACCGACCACATCTCGGACGGCAGGACTCGGAACGTGGCACCGTACTGCGGCCCCTTGCCCTGGTCCTCTAGATCTTCCACGTAGTCGTAGAGGTTGACTACCAGGATCGGCCGATCAGGGTGGGTCAGCGCCTTCGTGTCGACGAGGAAGGCAACGGCATGATTGAAATCCGCGGGCACCACCTCCAGGAGCTGCGACGGCGTGATCCCCTCGAAGGCACGATCATCGACGAATGCAGCGAAAGCGGTGAACCCGTCTTCTGTTTGGGGTTCAGCGATCGCCGCCTGAATCGCTGCCCATTCCTGCGGATGGGCAAAATCGGTACGGATGACAAGGGATACGTCGGAACTCTGGTGCCACATGCGCTCATCCACGCACGGGAGGATAGGCCACCGGCAGCATCGAACGCACTCTCATCGACATGAGCGGACGTCGCCCAAGTGACGGCCGGGAGCACCATGGCTGATATCTTCGATGCCGCCGAAGAGGTCTCCAGACTGAAGGGCCTGGTCACCGCGCTGCCCGTGGGATCGGCGTCTCAGATGACGGAACCGTGACGGACTCCAGCAGGCTCGCCGCAATGCTCCACATCGATCTACAGCAGACCCACAGGCGTAGCGTTAGGCGACCCGAGACACCGGCCGACGCCAGCCATACGTGAACAACACGCCTGACCACTTCGACCTCTACTGGGAGGTCGCGCCACACCAGTCGACCTCCATCACTGCAGGCCAAGGCCGCTCGTCTCTATCCGGCAACGGTGAGCACTTCGGGCGCGGAGACCTCTTCGCCAACCTGCACCCAATCTGCTCCCAGTTGCAAGGCCAGCGCAACCAAGGGCTCCTTACGCCTTGACCTGTGCACACTCCCCCACCAGGCGACATAGAGAACCGTCGACCGCTATGCAGAACCGCAGAGCACTCCGGTGTGAACAGAGTGGTCTTCCCAGCAAGTTGGCCCACCCGGGCGCGCGGCAAGCCGCGCCATCATGCGCTTGCCCCCACCTCAACGGCCGCCGCCAACCAACCTGACGACCGCAGAGACGTAATGCCCCCGCTGCTCAGCGAGCGGCCGGTGCCTGACGGCACCGGCCGCTTCTTCATGCCCGCCGGAGCAACCGGCACCGACCAACCCGAAGGACGTCTCCCATGACAACCCACTCATCTGCCACGACACGAGTGACCAGCGTTACGAGCTACAGCGCCACGATCCCGCCCAACCACACGGCCGATGCTGGCATCGCCCTTCAAGCCGCCCCCTCTCACCGCGAAATGACGGAGGCAAAGGAGCGAACGGCACACGCCCACCGCCGCGCGTCCCGGCCGGGGCGACCGCGGGACGGAGGCGCATGACACTGCCGCCCGACCACCAATCTGAACATCACAAAGAGCCGGGTTCGACCGCGCCGGCCGACGAGCGACTTGACCAGCCCAGCGAAGACAACGGTTCATGGACGGTCGGGACCATCGACGGCAGCGCACCGCCCGGCGTTACCAGCGTGGTGATACCCGGGCAGCCACCCGAGCTGCACCCCGGCGCCGCTGCCGCCCTCCTGAAGCTACTCAGACACGTGAACGACCGCCGCACCGACAACTCGAACCAGGAGAACCGATGACCGCCCCTCAACCGAAACCCTTCGCGTTCTACGGCCGCGTGTCGACCGAGGACAACCAAGACCCCGAGTCCTCCCGCAGCTGGCAACTCAGTCGGGCGACAACCCTCATCCAGCCCCACGGCGGCCAGATCACCGCCGAGTACTTCGACATCGGCCAGAGCCGTTCGCTGCCGTGGCAGCGCCGCCCGCACGCCAGCCGACTTCTCGCCGCGCTCCGCGACCCCAGACGCGGATTTTCCGCCGTCGTCGTCGGAGAACCCCACCGCGCGTTCTACGGCAACCAGTTCGGTCTCACCGTGCCGCTGTTCGCCCACTACGGCGTCGAACTGTGGGTACCGGAGGTCGGCGGTCCGATCGACCCGGGCAACGAAGCCCACGAACTGGTCATGTCCGTCTTCGGCGGCATGACCAAAGGTGAACGCAACCGCATCAAGCTGCGCGTCCGTACCGCCATGGCCGCTCAGACCCTGCTCGAAGGCCGCTACCTCGGCGGGCGTCCCCCATACGGCTACACCCTGCAGGACCTCGGCCCCCACCCCAACCCGGCGAAGGCAGCCGACGGCAAACACCTACGCGGCCTCACCCCCGACCCGCGGACCGCCCCGATCGTCCGCCAGATCTTCCACGAGTTCCTCAGCGGCAGCGGCCCCTACGCCATCGCCGAAGCACTCACCAGTAACCACGTGCCCTGCCCCTCCGCACACGACCGGGCCCGTAACCCCCACCGCAGCGGCATCGCCTGGTCCAAGAGCGCCGTCCGCGTCATCCTCACCAACCCCCGGTACACCGGCCGGCAGGTCTGGAACAAGCAACGCACCGACGAGGTCCTTCTCGACGTCGACGACGTCGCGCTCGGTCACACCGGTGTCATGCGCTGGAACCCGCGGGACAAGTGGGTCATCTCCAAAGAGATCACCCACCCACCGATCATCGATGAGGCCGCCTTCGAACAGGCGCAGACACTGCTCGCACGACACCGGTTGGGCCTGGACATCCCGCAAAGACAACGCCGCGCCCGCAACCCGTACGTCTTCCGCGGCCTGATCTACTGCGCCGCCTGCAACCGGCGCATGCAGGGCCAGTACAACCACGGCGCCGCCTACTACCGCTGCCGCTTCCCCCAGGAATACGCCCTCGCCAACGACGTCGACCATCCCCGCAACGTCTACCTGCGCGAGGAGACCCTCACCGATCCACTCGACACCTGGCTCGCTACCGCGTTCCACCCCGACCAGATCGAGAACACGATCACCGCGATGGGAGACGCCCAGCTGGGCGACCACCCATCCCCCGCCATCACCGCCGCCCGCGCGACCATCACCGAGTGCGACGCGAAACTTCAGCGCTACCGGGCGGCTCTGGACGCCGGAGCCGACCCCTCGATCGTCAGCAACTGTTCACGCCCTCGGGAACATCGTCACCGTGCTCCGCGATGCGGACCCTGCGGACAAAGCCGAGGTCTACCGTCAGCTCGGTCTGCGGCTGACGTACCACCCGGAAGCGCAAACGGTGCACGCTGAAACCGATCTCAGCGCGCACCGTGGGCCTATGGTTCGTGTCCGAGGGGCGACACGAACCATTACCCCACAACCGATAACGCTCAGCGCGACTCTGAAGCTCGCGCAGGCTTAGCTGCGATGCTGACCTCTTCGGGCCCGCCGAGGATGTCACCACAGACGATGCGCTGTCCACCGCCTCGCGGGTGGGATCGGTGACTCAGCCGACGGGACTAACTCCTGGTCCGGCACGGCGGAACCGCACGACCGCCTGAGCTGCCGGTCAGCGCCTTGGATGGCGCCAGCGCTGGCTCCCGCGGCCGCATCGGTCGATCGGGGAGCACGCCCCCGATGGCCGCCCCTTGTCAGCGGCAGAAGAGGGAACTCGATCTTGCTTGCCAGTCGCCAGCGCAGTGGCACATGCGGGCTTGCGGAACCATATACCTTGGCAAAGGCCTATTCACCGTCAATGGATCGGGGGCCGAGGCCATGAGCTTCCCAACGCCGCCGCAATTTCCTCCGCCCCCACCGCCTTCGCCGCAGGCACAGACACGGCCGCGACGGCTCGGGCTGCTGTTCGGTGGCCTGGCCCTGGCCTTTCTGCTGATCTGCGTGACCAGCGCGCTCATCATGGTGCCCCGTTTCACCGGCAAGCCCGGTGACAAGGAGGAGCGAGCCACTGAGGCGCAGGCGGCGGCGAACACCGCCGATCAGGAGCTGAGGCAGGCGGCTGAGCAGCTGCTCACCACGCCAGCGGTCCGCTACCGAGGATCGTTCACCGGACCAGACGGCGACCGCATCAGCATGGACGTCCAGGTCACCAATGAAGGCACGGTGCGAGGCAAGCTGACCATCGGAGGCCAGACCGCCGAAATCCTGGACCTGAGCGATCGAACATTCCTCCAGGTCGGCGCCGCGTTCTGGCGCGAGGCCGGACTCACCGACGGGCGCGAAAACGCCTTTGCCAACCGGTGGGTGCGGGTAGCCGGCGACCTCTTCGGATTCGACTTCGGCGACGTCCTGGCGCCCGCTCTGCTCGCCACCGGCATGGTGCCGAGCATCGAGGAGGACGGCTACCCGCAACAGGATGAGTCGCTAGAACTCGGCGTGGTCACCTCGGTGGACGGCGTTGAGGCACGAGCGGTGATCCTCAACGGTGTCACGTACCTGATCAGCACGATCGAACCGAAACAGCTGCTGGGCGTGAGCACCGCCCGGGTGGCCGACGGAGGAAACGGCTTCCAGACGATCGCGCACCGAGTCAGCGCCGTCGAGTTGCGCGCGAAGTTGCAGGTCCTCACCGACGACCAGCGGCAGCTGCTGTTCGACGAGGTGCAACGCCAGATGGGCGTCCTGGCCCGGTCCCTTGACAGCATCGTCCAGGTGTCGCTCACCGGCAAGGTGACCCTCAGCCCCTGCAACACCAGCGGCTGCACCGCGAACCTGAATCTCCGTAGCAGGGTGACGTCGGCATCGAAGTACGTGACGGTCGGTAAGCAAGTTACCGTCGAGGTCAGCATCACCATGACGTTGAGCGGCAAGCCGGTGCATACCTGCCCGCAACCACAAATCCTGACTATGAAGCCGAAGGACACCGCCACGATCAAGTGCCGCGCGTCTTACTACATTCCGCCGTCCCGAAGACCCAAGACCTACCAGGTGTACGCCGCGTACACGGCGATCGCCCGTGCGATCACCACGGCGGACGCCAAGAAGATGGCCGCGGACCTCGCTGACGAGATCAAGCGCAACGGCGCGTTGGGCGTCAAGCCGGCGGACAAACCCCACGAGTACCTGCCGACCGGCGCGAATCCGCCGACCCTGAACACCCGTCAGCAGCAGGCGAAGACCCGTGTCGAACAGCTCGCGAAGCAGGCCTGCAAAGACGTGCAGCGCTGGCCCGGGGAGTCACCGCAGCACTGGGGCGACCGGGTGCATAAACGACTCGCGGAACTCGTCGGTGCGGAACCGGCCTCGGCCAACCTGTTCGCGGAAGTCGGCTACCGCGGCGGTCGTCTCGCTGGCAAGTGGAAAAACCCGGTCACCGGGCGGGAGGGCTGGGAGAAGGGTACTAAGGCGCCGGATGTCGTGCTCGGCGTGGACGAAGTGGAACCGGAACTCTTCCTCGACCTGAAGACCGGCGCCAAAGGACTCGAGACCAAGTGGTACGGGGACCTGCAGAACCAGCTCCCGGCAAGATATAGAGACGTTGTGGCGATCACGGTTCGATGCTGAGAAGGGGATGAGCACGTGGATGTCGGCAGGTGGGAGAAGGCCGTCGACACGTATCTACTACCCGCTCTGGGTGACGGCTGGCGCGCTGTGGAGGGCCGGTTGGTGCGGGGGTCGGTCGGCTGGACCGCACAGACGGTGCAACCGCTACCACCACGGCACCGACGGCCCAACTTCCAGATGGAGGTAGTCGTCTGGTTGCTCGCGGTGCCGGTCGCCGACAGCTACACGTGCGCCCGGCGGCTACACGGGGTGTTCCCTGAGCCGGACACCCTGGCCGGCTACGAACCGGTGATGGCCGGCATCCGGGACGTTATTCTAAGGGAGGGCGTTCCGTTTCTGGACCGTTACGGAGATGTGGAGGGCTTCCTCGCGTACCGGCGAGAGTGGGAAGCCCGGGACGCGGAACGTGGCCTGACCGACCCCGACATGGTTGCGTCCGAGGAAATCGCCTACCTGCAGGTGATCCGCGGTGACTGGGACGCGGCGCTGGCCGCAGCAGCGCTGGCTGAGGAGGCCGGCGAACTGAACCGTTCTCGCCCGCACCCGGTCGCCTGGGAGGATGAGATCCTCGAACGCGTTCGCGCGGTGATTGCCCTCGGCCCGGACGGTGCCCGCGAAGCCCTTGCGCGCAACGCGTTAGTGACGGCGGCCGCACTCTCAACGGCATGAGCGGACGCCGCCCTACACCGCTGCGGAGGGCGCCAACGCTGGCACCTTAGGGTCCGCCGAAGAGGTCACCGAGCAGAGAGCCCTACTCCCCTCGGCCGTCGTTGCTCTCCATACCGCGACCATCTATAGCTGGCAGGGGTCGCGCATGTTCAGCGGCAGATCCGGACGCACCGGCGGCTACGTCAGGACGCCCAGCCTAGATTGGCAACGTGCTGGAGGCGTGGGGGCTGACCCTGACCAAGGACATCGCGCGCCAAGTGAGGCAATGGCGAACTGAAGGCTATACATGGCGGGCCATCGCTGCCTGCGCCGACGACGCGTGGGGCACCAACTCCCACGGCAACCAACTGTTCGGCGAAGACTTGTGCCTGGAGAGTGCGTGGCTACTCGGCGAGAATCCGAACGCCGATCCCTGGAACTGATCGCCCGTCCGCTTTCGCGGTTACTCCGCGGCGGGGCCCGACACCGAGACCGCCCACCGGGTCGGCGCCCGACGGGCCGGTCGGGTCGTGATCCTCACCATCAACGCGGCGACGATGGCCGCCGACGGGCACGTGTTCCACCGCAGCGCCAACGGCGTCTGGCTCACCAACGCGGTCCCTGCCAGCTATCTGCTCGCCTGAGCCCTGGCCCGGCCCGCGCCGCTGTTTCCGGCGGGGTGCGGGCGGCCTCGAACGGGATGCGGCACCAGACATCCGGCGCGGCGCTCAATGCGGGTCTCCAGCGCATCGTCCATCGGGTTTTGCCTGCTCCGGTGTGGTCCAGGGACCGGGTCACCAGATACAGACACTTCATCGCGGCCAGCTTGTTCGGGAAGTGGCCGCGGGCTTTGACCGCCCGCCGGGAGCGGGGGTAAACGACTCGATCGCCTTCGTGGAGCAGATGACCTTGCGGATCTCCACGTCGTAGTCGAGGAACGGGATGAATCCGCCCAAGCGTTGTCCCACAGGCGGATCACCGCCGGATACCGCCCGCCCCACTTCTCCGGCAGGTCGTCGAACGCCGCCCTGGCAGCTTCGCGCTGACGGCGGTGTAGATCTTGGTCAACTGCCGGAGCAGCCCCTCCGGACCGGTCAGGGACAGCCTTCTGCTTCGACCAAGCGCTATTGGGAGACGGGGTTCATCGCTCGTCACTTTCAGCCACGTCGGACAACGCGCCGAGACGCAGCCGCGCTGCTACGTGGTCGACGAACCAGGCGAAGAAGCTGCTGGTCGGGCCGAAGCCTGCGCGGACCGCGTTGCGCCAATCCGGCTGGTCGAGTACTGCGAGGTAATGCTGCACAATGCGGTCCCGCTGCTCCGCAGTGCAGCCACATCGGTTCGGAGCCTTGGCCACCAGATAATTGGCGATCATCGCGGCATCCATGTACCGATTCGCGGTCGGCGGCTGCTGGGCGAGGTGAGCAGCATGCGCGGCCAGCACGACAGGTGCCGACGGGTAGTACTCGAGAGTCATACCCATGCCACCACAGTCCGCCATGGTCCTCAGGAGCCGGCCGGTGTGATCGATCAGCTCGTCGTCGGCATCAGTGCTAGTGATCGCTTCGTGCAGGTGCGCTGTGGTCGCCACCTTGCCGGCGAAGTAGCCGTTGAGGTAGTCGCCGTCGCAGGCATGGCGCAGCAACCATGGCCGGGAACTGGCAGCGCCTTGTCGACAAAGCGCCTCAACGATGTAGACCCGGCCCCAGCCAGCGACACGCTCGCCGAGCCACTGCAGTGCTTCTGCACCTCCACGGCGGCGTTGCAACGCGTCTGCGGCTAACGGCCCGAACTGGTTCGACAGTAGACCGATGGTTTGGATCAGCGGGATGTCTTCCTCGGCCCAACCGGCGGCCAGCAGCGCGAGTCCGACCGTTGCGGCATTGCGTTCGTTGCTGTGCCGCACCAACCACCGGCCGGTCTGCTGCATGCGCTGCCGATCCGCGCGCAGCGCCGCGGCAACGATGTGGTCGTTGCGATGGATCGGGACGTAGGCATCGCGGAAGGCGTCGACAAGTTCACTCGCCTGCGCGTCAGGCTGGCTGAAGTGCTTGTCGAGGATGACGGCGACATCAGCTCCGTAAAGTCGTCGATCCCTCACACGTCGAGTGGACGGCCGCGAATGGTGACGGTCTTCGTCCGGATACGGCTCACCGTCGCGAGGCAGAGCACAGTCGGGATGTTGCTGATGGAGACGCAGAGCGTGCTCGAACAGAGGAATCTGGGGTCCGAGCAGTTCAGGCTCGGTCGTCACGCTCACCGGCGGACGGCGGACTCGATTCTTTCGATCATGGCCGCGATGATCCCACCCTCGCGCACCCTTCAGCAAGCGGCAACACCCGTCAAGCGCCTTGCCGGTAGTTGACACCCGCACAGGTGCAGATAAGCACACGTCTTCGCGAACAGCGGCTATGTATGCACGAAGCCCGCTCCTGAGGCGTGAGCCGCTCGTGCTGATGCCTTCGGGCCCGCCGAAGAGGTCTCGTAGCAAGAAGCCCTGGTCAGAAGGTTGCTGGTGGGATTTGAGTCTCGGCTTCCGGGATCCATACCGACAGCAGCACGGACGGCCAAGCGCGGTACGTCGATGGGACCGACTCTCTTCAATGGGCGCCTGAGGACTCCACGACGACAGCCGGCACCGGCCAGGTCGGGAGCAGCGAAGGCTGACCTCTTCGATCTTCTCTGGGAGCTCACGCCGGACCGATCGTCCGCATCATCGCAGGTCAACGCCCGCCACCCTGTCCAACATCGGTGAGCACTTCGGGCGCGCCGACCACTTCGCCAACATGCACCCAACCTGCTCCCAGTTGCAAGGCCGGAGCACCTGACGGCTCCTTACCGCCGTGACCCGCGCACACTCCACTGCCAGGCGACATAGAGCGCTGTCGACCGCTATGCAGAACCGCGGAGCACTCCGGTGTGAAACAGGACGCCGCACCGACTCTGACCTGCGGCAACGTGAAACCGCAGGCAGGGGTGGATGCAGTTGAGCGCCGTTCGATGCCGCTGGACGCAGTTCAGGGCCGTTCAGGGCAGCCCATTGCTCCCAACCTGCTCCCCCAAACCGGGCTCGCACCAGGCCGCCGATCATTAGCTGCCGGCCCGGGGCCCTGGTGGGCACCAGCGCTGGCTCCCGCAGCCGCATCGGCCGATCGGGGAGACCACCCACGATCGCCGCGCCTTGTCAGCGGCTACTTGTTTCATTGACCTGCGACCGTGGCCCGGCCAGGCTTCGGTCGAGGCGCCCGGGCTGTCGCTCTCATTGCGGCTGCCCACGCTGGTCGTGTGGCTCTCATTTGGCCTGCGCGGCCCGGGCGCCGCCCCAGGGCGGGGAGAGGCTCAAGAGGGGTTTGCTCGGCTCGAAGTAGCGTTGCCCTCCCGGCTCGACAACCCAAGCGGATCGAGCATCGGAGAGCGCGGTGAGTGGCATGTCAGATCGTGTGGTCATCGGGATGGACCCGCACAAACGCTCCGCCACGATCGAGGTCATGACCAGCGACGAGACCATCGTCGGCGGCGGCCGGTTCGACACCGACCGCGACGGCTATGCGGCGATGACAAAGTACGCCAAGCAGTGGCCGAACCGGGTCTGGGCGATCGAGGGCTGCCAGGGCATCGGCCGGCACATCGCCAACCGGCTACTCGCCGACGGCGAACAGGTCGTCGACGTCCCGCCGAAGCTGTCCGCCAGGGCGCGGGTGTTCGCCACCGGCCAAGGCCGCAAGACCGACGCCACCGACGCTCACTCCATCGCGCTGGTCGGCACCCGCATGGCCGGACTGCGCCCAGTGGTCAACGACGAACAGCTCGCCCTGCTGCGGATCCTGATCGACAGGCGCCGTTCCCTCGGTGTCGACCACACCCGAATAGTCTCCCAGCTGCACCAACTGCTGCTGGAACTGATTCCCGGTGGGGCGAAGAAGAGCCTGTCCGCCGCCCAGGCCAAGGCACTGCTGGCCAAGGTCCGACCCCGCGACACGGTCGGCAAAGCCCGACGCCGGGTCGCCGCGGAGCTGATCAGCGACCTCGAACGGGTCTACCAACGCACCAAGGACGCCGACAAGGAACTGAAAGAACTCGTCGCCTCCACCGGCACCACCCTCATGGACCTGCACGGCATCGGACCATCCGGCGCCGCCCGGCTCCTGGTCGAGGTCGGAGACATCACCCGGTTCCCGAACCGGGCCCACTTCGCCTCCTGGAACGGCACCGCCCCCATCGACGCATCCTCCGGCGAGCAGGTGCGACACCGGCTCTCCCGCGCCGGAAACCGGCAGATCAACCGAGTGCTGCACATCATGGCCACCGTCCAGCTCCGCAACCCCACCGAAGGACGCGCCTACTTCGACCGCAAGAAAGCCTCCGGCAAGACGTCAATGGAAGCGTTGCGCGCGCTGAAACGACGCCTATCCGACATCGTCTACCGGTGCATGATCAACGACGCCGTGGCCGCCACGGCAGCGGGCCCGGGAGGACAACGGGGAACGACCACTGACTCCAGCGTGACCAGCTCGCATCCCCAAGCCGGCTCTTCGGAGAAGTCACTTCCCGGACCCGCCAAGACCCAGCTTAGAACTCCGCTCCCAGCGTTGTCTTGACACAGAGGGGAGCCATATCCGGACGCACCGGCGGCTACGTCAGGACGCTCAGCCTAGATTGGCAAAGTGCTGGAGGCGTGGGGGCTGACCCTGACCACGAACATCGCGCGCCAAGTGAGGCAATGGCGGGCTGAAGGCTATACATGGCGGGCCATCGCTGCCTGCGCCGACTACGCGTGGGGCACCGACTCCCACGGCAACCAACTGTTCGGCGAAGACTTGTGCCTGGAGAGTGCGCGGCTGCTCGGCGAGAATCCGAACGCCGAGGCCTTGAGGGGTGAAGGCGTCCTGGTACGGCGACTACTCGCCGACCTCAGCCTGCCCGACATCGCGGCCGCGGCCGCCGAAACCCGCACCGGACACGTTGCGACAGGGGCAATCAACCTGATCATGCACTCCGGCGACGACGCACACTGGCCACGGCCATCGGCCCGACGCTGCGTCAACTGTTCCCACCGGCACCTGCTATCAATACCCTCCGATAGCCGCCGTACCTTCGGACGGCGCACCGCTCGTTGCCGTAGATCGCGCAGCCATCATCGCCCGCGCATGTCGCCGCCGTTGAACGCTCGGCCCGCCGTATCCCATTGCGTTGCGACCGGTAGGCCGCGGACCTGTGCACGGGTTCTCAGGCACGGTCGCGGACCTAGGTGGGAGCATCGACGCAGCGGCGCTCGGCGAGGGGTAGGACGCTGGTGCAGGTGCCGTTAACCAGGATGCTTGTGTCCGAACCGTTCACCAAGCTTTGAGGTCGACGCCGGCTTCGTGGGCGAGGGACGCAGCGCCGTAGCGCAGATCGTGCAGCCACATCAGCGGGCCACCTGCCCGGTTAGTCAGTAGCCGGAATCGGCGGATGCCGTAGCCGGGGTGGATGGGACTGCCGTCTTGCGTACGAACACGTAGCCGGAGTCGACCCAGGGATCTCCGGCCGCCTCACAGCGGGCTTGCTAATGACCCCGGTAAGGTCTCCGCTGTAGCACCGACCTCGCACAGCGCCCCAATGGGCTTCGTACCCAACTGGACTCACCCTCCTGAGCACATCGTCATCGGCGGTGGCTGGCATCCGTGGCCGAGCGAGGATCCGGGCTCGCCAGTCACCCGTGATGCGTTCGATCGAGATCGCGTCGGATGACGATCATGCGTTCAGCCAGATCGGGCCGTGCTGCCGCCAGTTCGTCCAGACCGGCACGGGCCTCCAAGAGCTGATTCCACAGGATTGTCCTGCCGGTCTCCAGCATGCTGACCGCCTCAGCAGGCTCTCCGATGGCGCTGGCACAGGCGGCAGCGGTCCGGGCAGCTCCGGCGGACCGTTTGATCGCCATCTGCCGGTCCCGATGTCGCGAACCCCGCCAGGCCAGAACGGGTAGTAGGTCGACGGCCGCACGCCACCACGCCAGCGATGCGGGCGCCGCTTCCATTTGGGCGGCAGCCGTCGCCGCCTCGAATCGCGTCATGACCGTCGCGGACGGATGCCGTGCAGCGATCGTGATCAGTCGCAGTGCCGCGCCGGATCCGTTCCCGGCCCGGATCAGCGCACCGGCCAGGTCCAGCGCGATGCGGGCGTAGCGTTGCCCATCAGCGTCCGCGGCGACGAGCGCGCCCTGCAACGCCGAGATCGCCTCCGTCAGGTCGTCGTCGGCTCCGGTGAGCTTGTGCCGCTCCAGGTAAGCTCGTCCAAGGTTGTACTGAAGATGATGGCCATCGGGTGTCGGCCCGGCGGCGATCTCGAGCAGCTCTCGGATCGACTCGTCGAGCTCGGCGAGATCCCCGATCAGGCCGGCGTGTATCCGCATAGTGCCAGCGAGGTTGATCCGGTTGACAAGTTCCGGCCGGGTTCCGGGTGTCGCAGACCGGACGGCTTGCCGCAGGGCGTTCACCGCGTTCGCCAGGGCGGCCGGATCCTTGCTTCGGGCGTACTTGTCGCGCCACGCGCCGGCAAGGTCAGACCAGCACTCAGCGGCCTTGTCCGCACTTAGCCCGGGCACGGTGACCGCAGCGTGCAGCGAGGTGATCGCTCGGTCGAGGTCGTCCGGGGAGTTGAAGCCGTCAGCACGTAAGGCGTAGGAATGGCCCAGAGCCGCGAGCCGCCCGGCGAGTTCGTCGCCTCGGGCGGTGCCGTCATCGACAACTGCCTGGAAGGTGGCGATGGCGTCCTGGAGCAGGGCGGCCGCGCCGGTCCGCTCGTATACCAGCAACAGGAAGGTCGCCAGGTTGGAGCGAAGGCTGGATTGCAGGTCGGCGGCGAATCCGCCGTCGTGCAGGCAGCCTCGGATGAAGGTGATTGCCCGGTCGAGAAGTGTCGCGTTGCCTGACTCCTGGTACCTCAGCAGCAAGGCCGACGGCAGCGCGGCCGCCATGACCTCGCGAGGCTCGCTCGTCAGGCGCGGATCGGTGGGATTCGCCCAAGAATCCAATAGCCGCATCAATTGCGTCTCGCTGGCGGCCAACACGAGCTCGGCCAGATCGGAACCCACCTGTCAAGCTCCGCGGCGCAGCCGGGGCACCGCGGTGGCACACAACCCGGCAATGGCGGCGATCGGCAGTGTCCAATGCGGGTGCGGCGTGTCGCCTGTGGTGAGCACGCCGACGATCCCGGTCGCTAGCCAGGCGAGTGTGCCCCCGACGAAGCCGTAGAGCAGCCCGTCGAACAGCCTCCACCGGCCGCGCCGGGATCCTGGCGGCCAGTGCAGGATCGCGGTGGGCAGCCACACGGCGATCGCAGACAGCGCGGCGATGAGCGGGGCGTTGAGCGCCGGCCGGATTGGCAGCTTGTACTCCAGGCTCTGGATCGCGGCGAGCATGGTGACCAGGCCGCCGAGTAGCGAGGTCTGCAGCAGGGTGAGCGACTCTTGCCGTGTTCTCTGTGTTGTCTCGACGGCGGTGGCGACGATGCCGGTTACCTGGCTGACGCGTTCGTTCGTGGCCTGCAGATACGTCTCCTCGGTTGCGAGCTGATCGGTAAGCCAGGCAGCGATGTGCCGGTCGTTGTCGAGCGGGCTGCCCGGCTGGTCGATGGCAGGCTTCTCGAGTGCCGCCGTCATGTTGCGCTCGGCGGTATGCACGGTTCCGGCCATCGCCCGGATGCGGCTCAGTGAGTCCACCAGGCCTCGTTCCCGCGACTGAGCGCCAGCAAGCCGTCCGCTGGTGGCCCGCAGCCGGACCGGCGGCAGGGGGTGTTGAAGCTCCGCGGTCAGGGCGTCGCATTGTTTCCTGGCATCGGCGATGGCCTCGCGGACGGCGGGGAGGTCCCGTACCAGGACGAGCTGCTGATAGCGCAGTTTCGCGGCGTGCAGCAGGTAGCGGGTGAAGGGCACCAGCCCCGGGCGGTCATCACTCCAGAGCCAGCGGTCGAGTGCGTCCTTCTCTGATGGAGGAGCGATCGCGGCGAAACGCCGATGCTGGGCGACCGCGCCGGCACCGATCGGTGGCAGCTCCCACAAGCTGATTCCGCGATCGAACATGGCCTTGGCCGGATTCGCCCGGTCAGCGGCGGGTAATAGCGCCAGTAACGGCTTGATCGATGTGTGGGCGGCAATCTCACCGTTGACCTGAGCCAGATAAACGACCGCAGATCCGAATGCGCCGGTGACCGCCAGCTCCTCTCCGAGTACTTTTTCCCACTCCCGTTGTAAGCCGATCCAGGAGGTGCCTGCCGTGTCCGGAGCAAGGAGCAGGCTGGCTCCGAGGACATCGTGGTCCTGGTAGACGATGAACTGTCCGGCGCCGTCGGCCGTCTGCAGCCCGCCCAGGACGGTCAGCCGCTCGGTGAAACCGCCGACCGCGACGGGCCGCAGCTCTTCGGGGATACCGGCGATCTCCTGAACCAGGCCGATCTTCGCCATCGCATCCCACAACGCACGCAGGCCCGTTTCGCCGCCGTGCTCGGGTCCCCGGCCGTCCGCCGCGAAGAACGCATGGGCCAGCAGCGCCGGCTCAGTGACGGTCAACGATGCCGGCATCGTCATCGGAGGTTTCGCGGGTATTGGGCTGCGGCTGCTCATCCGGCGGCTCGGGTGTGAGACGGTGCACCAGGTCGTTGGCGACCGCGCGCACGGAGTCCGGCATCGGCGACAGTTCCGACGTGCCCATGTCGGGGTTGAACCGTCGGCGTGTCCGCAGACCGTCGTAGGCCCGGAGCAGGGTCATCGGCTCTTGCAAGGCGGTCTCGTCGCCGATGGCGAGCGCGGTAACGGCGGCCGTGAGCTCCCGGTGGACGCGGTCCCACTCGGCGGAGGTCAGCTGCAGCGTCATGATGGACTCGACACGCTCGCGGTACCGATCGTGTTCCACAGTGCTCACCTTAGCCGAACGCCGCCCCGCACCCGCTTGACAGCCGAGGGGGCTTTCGGTCTCCTCCTACCCTCGTTCAGGCGTGGCACGGCGGCACTCGCCGATCTCCGTCTCGGTGCGATATGCATTGATACCAATTCTGTCTGCGGAGAGGATCGACGTGACCGAACCCGACCTATCCCGCCAAATCGACCGTCGCATGGCGCTGGCGCGCGAGTGGGACGAGCTCGTCGAACAGGTCCGCGCCCTGAAGGGTTTCGAGGATTTCCTGCGCCCGCCGCGCATCGAACGGTTGCGCGAGGCAGCCGCCGGCGGCCCGGTGGTAATCATCAATGTCAGCCAGTGGCGCTGCGACGCGTTGATCGTGCGAGCCGGCGTCGAGGTCGCTGGAGTCGAACTCGGTGACCTAACGCTGGACGCGGTAACCGACCGAGTCCAGGCTTACCTCATTGCATTGCACGACGATCAAACAGCGCACCTAGCGATGGTGGATGCCCGCGACGAGGAGCTGGCCGGAAACATCTCCCGTGCTGACCTGCTCGCCGCGATACAAGCCTATGAACAGGTGAACGCGGCCACCGAGGCTCATCTCACCGGCCTCCTCGCCTGGATGTGGGACGTGATCACCAAACCCGTCCTCGACGCGCTCAAACTGAACGGGTCTGCGCCGGCCGATCAGGATCCGCCGCGGTTGTGGTGGTGCCCGACCGGGGCGCTGACGCTGCTGCCCATGCACGCCGCCGGCCGTCACGACATACCCGGAGCATCCGTGATCGACCGGGTGGTGTCCTCCTACACACCGACGCTTCGCGCACTGCTGGAAGCACAGACCCGCTCCACGTCGGCGCCCGCCACCGCAGTGCGCGATTCGATGGCGGTGGTGGCACTCAGCGACACCCCCGGACAGACGTCGTTGCCGAACGTGACCCGCGAGGTGGAACTGCTGCAACGGCTGCTGCCCGATCGGCTCGAGCTGCTGTGCGGCGAGGACGCGACCGTGGCGGCAGTGCTGGAGACAGTGACGGCCCGGCGCTGGGCTCACTTCAGCTGCCACGGTGACCAGAACCTCGCCGAGCCGTCACAGGGGGGACTGCTGCTCCACGACGGCCTGCTAAGCATCACTGACATCACCGCCCGGCAGTATCATGGTGATTTCGCATTCCTGTCGGCGTGCAAGACCGCCACCGGAGGTTTCGACCTGCCGGATGAGGCAATCACCCTGGCGGCCGCACTGCACTACACCGGCTACAAGCACGTTATCGCCACACTGTGGTCGGTGTGGGACCGCGGTGCGGCCGACGTGACCGAATCTGTGTACGAACAGATAGTCCAGGACGGCCGGGTGCATCCTCAGCGGTCAGCGGCCGCGCTGCATCGCGCCGTGGTGGAACTACGGGGGCGCAACCTCGACCGGCCGAGCGTCTGGATCCCGTTTATTCACATCGGACCATGACGGCCTACCCATGACAGACTCAGTCGACGAACTTTACCGCTCGCTCACCCGGCGTGTGGAGTCCTTCTTAACCACTGGCGAGGCCTCCTGGGTACGCGGTCCGGCCGCCGCCACCGAGGCCGAGGCTCTGTGGACGGCCACTGCTGGCACCACGGGCACCATCGCCCCGCCGGTGCTGCGCCTGCTTGCCGACGTGCATCTCGCCCGCTACCAGGCCGACATGGACGACGGTGACGCCATAAACCACGCCATGACCCTGTACCGCCACCTGCTGCGCGGGCAGCCTGACCTCGTACCGGAAGGGCCACGACAGCTACTGGAACAGCACAGCGATCGTCCCGGCGAGTTGTTCACGCTCGCCCGACTGGCTTACGACCGTTTCCTCGCGGGCGCGGAGGAAGATCTGGAGACGGCGCTCGGGCTCAACCGGCGTGCGCTCGCCCTGGCAGGGCCGGAGGACGACACCCGGCCGCAGTTGGTCAATGGACTCTGTGCGCTGCTGTGCAGCCGGTACGAGAGGACCGGGAGCCAGCCGGACCTCGATGCGGCGATCGACGCGGCCCGCTCGGCGGTCGCCTTGGGCGGGCCTGGGCTACCCCTCTATCTGTCAAACCTCGGCGTCTCGCTGCGAGATCGCTACTTCGCGACCGGCCGGCTCGCCGACCTCGACGAGTCGGTCAACTGCGCCTCGCGGGCGGTACGCGACACCGAATATCCGGACGACCAGGCGTCATACGAAACCATGCTCGCGCTTTCGCTGCGGGCCCGGGGCGAGGCGACCGCCGACGTCCGCGACCTCGACCGGGCGATCGATTTGCTCACTGGGGTGGTGACGCGCACACCTCTGGAGCTCAGGGAGGCCGGCACCCGGCTGCTCAACCTGCAATCGCTGCTGACCAGCCGGTACGTAATGACCCGCAACTCCGAGGACCTTGACCGGATCGTGACCCTCGCCGCGGGCCGGGTCGCCGGGCTTGGCACGGACTCGCCGATGCGCCCCGGCGCAGTCGCGGGTCACGCCCAGGCGCTGCGGACCCGGTACGACTGGACGGGCGACCCTGCCGATCTGCACGACGCTGTGGCCTCACTGCGCGCCGCCCCGGACGCCGACGAAGCGCTCTTGGCCGACCTGCTCCGGCGACGTCATGTGCGCTTCGGGAACGTCGCGGACCTCGATGCGGCGATCGCCACGCTAGAGGCGCCCCGCGAGCCGTCGCCGGCGGCGGCCGACATGCTCTCGCGGCTCAGCATGGCACTGCTCGACCGGCTGGTCGTGCGGGGCGTTGCTGCTGACGCCGACCGCGCGGTCGAGGCCGCCCGCTCCGCCGTGGCGATGCCGCACCTAAACCACACCGACCGCCTCAGCTACCTGAACAGCCTCACTGGGGCGCTATCGACCCGGGCCGACCTGCGGAGAAGCGCGGCCGACCTGTACGAGGCTATTGAGGTGATGCGGACCGTAGTCGCGCACACGCCCGCTGGCCACCGGTACCAGGCGGTTCGGATGGGCAATCTCGCTCACCTGCTCGTGAAGCGGAACGATCGCGCGTCACTCGACGAGGCCGTCACCCTGGCCACGGAAGCCGCCGCGATCGAGCTCCGGCGTACCCGGACGGAGGCCTGGTGGTTCCGGCGCTGGCTCGGAGAGACGCACGCGGCCCGCCATCGGATGACCGCCTCCCGGTACGACCTGGAGGCGGCGATTTCGGCATATCGGGCGGCCACCCGCGACGAGGCGGCCTCCGCGCCGAACCGGATGGAGAGCGCCAAGGCCTGGCTGGCTCTCGCCGCCGGCGACCGGGACTGGCCGGAAGCGCTGGATGCAGCCGTGGCCGCTGTCGAGCTGCTGCCCCGGCTTGCCTGGCGCGGGTTGGCCCGGCCCGATAAGGAGCGCATGCTGCGTAGGGAAGCGGAGCAGCTCAGCGCCGATGCGGCGGCGGCGGCCCTGCACGCCGGGCACCCGCAAGCAGCGGTGACGCTGGTCGAGCGGGGGCGGACCGTGCAGTGGTCGCAGCTGCTGGACGCCCGAGGTGACCTGGCCAGCTTGCGGGCGGTCGCGCCGGAGCTGGCGGACCGTTTGAGCCACGTCGCGGCGATGATGGCTGAGGCGGGCGGCGCCAAGCCAATTCACCGGTAGGTAGGCCTCAGCAGTGCGGTAGGCGGTGGCCGCAGAGGACCCGTTTCGAAGCTCAGTTCTGTTATGTCGTGGAGCATGCCTCTAGATTGTTGGGAGCCGCGGATGTCCAAGGTTGATCAGTTGATCGACACGGTCAGCCGGCGGATACAGGCGTACGAAGCTGGTGACCACGCCGGCATCCTCGACCCCGCAATCATGGCCGACGCCTGGGAGTTACTGCGGTGTGGGGCGCTCTCGCCGGGCCGCTACCCGCCAAAGGTTCTGCACGTGCTCGCGTGGTACCGCTGGTACCGAGCGGCCGTGCTACCGCCCGGCGAGCGCGAAACAGATCTTCAAGAGGCGGTAGTGCTGTTCGGGTTGTTGCCCGACGCGGACCCCCTGGTGATGCCTGCAGGCGTCCGCGCGTACCTGCTGAAACGCACTGGCGGCGGCATGGACAGTGGAGCGAAATGGCTCGAACGCGCGGCGAACACAGGCGATCCGGCAGCTCTGGAGCACGCAGTCGCTCGGCTGACGACGGAACTCGCCGCACTGCCCTCCGGGCCTGTCAGGGCACTGGCACTCGCCAACCTGGCCACCGCGTTGCGTGTTCGTTTCGACCGGGGCGGCGACGAGGCCGATTTGGAAATGGCGGTGCGGGCTGGGCGGGAAGCCGTGAGGTCGTGCCCCCACGATCATGCCGGACGGGCACGGCGCCGTGCAACGCCAGGTTCTGCTTGAACCCGGCATCGACCCAGGCACGGATCACCGTCGGGGTATGTTCGACGACCTTGTCGAGCAGCCGGATGCCGATGGCGTTGTCGGTGACCGACGCCGTGGTCACCACGACCGCGATGATCAGACCCAGCGCGTCCACCGCCAAGCCCCGCTTACGCCCCGACACCTTCTTCGCCGCGTCCTTGCCGGTCGTGGCGACCGGGACGTGGTTCGCCGCCCTGATCGACTGGGTGTCCAACACGACCGCGCTCGGATCCTCCCGACGGCCGGCCGTCTCCCTGGCCTGGCACCGCAACAGATCATGGATCACCTGGTCGGTGCCGTCGTCACGCCACAGGGCGAAGTAGTAGTAGGTGGCCGACTTCGGCGGCAGGTCGTGCGGCAGCTACGCCCACTGACAACCGGTCCGGTTCTGGTAGAAGATCGCGTTCACGATCTCCCGCAAGTCGTAGTCACCATGACGGCCCGACACCGACACCGCGACACGCCGGGCCTTCCACGCGTCCAGGAACGGCCCGATCAACGCCCACTGCTCATCGCTGACGTCACTGGGATACCGCTTTCGATCACCCATGCCCAGGCTAACGCCGCTACCGCCCGACAGTCACGACCAAAACTCACATCCCGCAAATCGACCAGCCGCTATCGACAGCGAACCTACCGGAAGGCCTCCAACCGGACGCATCGCGTAGATCAGATCAAGTAACTTCGGACCGCCCTCTCACAACTCGATGCTGATCGTCGCACTTCCGCAGACGCCGGGGCAGCCACCGCTGCCCAACGTGGAGCGTGAAGTGGCACTGCTGGACGCGCTGTTCCCGGCCGACGCGAGGGTGCTCCTCGACGGCCCACGAGCCACGACGCAGGCCGTGCTCGCACAGCTGCCCACCCATTGGTGGGTTCACTTCAGCTGTCACGGAGACCAGAACCTCACCGACCCATCCCGCGGAGACCTGCGCCTACACGACGGCATGCTCACGATCCTGGACATCAGTGCCCGCCAGCATCACGGTGACTTCGCCTTCCTGTCAGCCTGCAAAACGGCGACCGGAGGCGTCGGCCTCCCCGACGAGGCAATCACCCTGGCCGCTGCCCTGCACTACACCGGATACCGCCACGTGATCGCGACCCTCTGGTCGTCTGGGACGCCAGTGCTGCCGACGTAGCCGAAGACGTGTACCGCGCAATCGTCGACGACGGCAACCTGCACCCGGACCGATCCGCCACGCACTCCACGACGCGGTATCCCGGCTACGTCAGCGATCCCCGAACAACCCCAGCGTGTGGACACCGTTCATGCACATCGGCCCCTAAATCCCACCCCGGGCACAACGACCAGCTGCTGACGCACCAGCCGCAGGCGCTCGGCCAGCTCGGGATCGACCTCCGTCAGCGCGGTCAGGTCCGACCGCAGATTGAGAGACTGCGTCCACAGGATGCCCCGCCCCTCCTCCAGCAGTTCCGCCGCGAAATCCGCCCGGCCGGTCGACAGGGTGTGGGCGGCGGCGTCTCTGGCAAGATCCCGCCATGGCACCAGGAGTTCCTCACGCCGACCACGCGACAGGCTCGGCCACGCGACGAAAGGAAGTAGTTCGACGCTTGAGGCGTAGGCCGCCACCGCCTCCTCATCGCGCCCCCGCAGCCGCGAGTAGTGGGCCCACTGCGCCATAAAATGGAGGCGCTCGGCGGTGGTGGCGGTCCGTAGGTTCGCGCCAATCCTCAGTGCGGCCACCGTCTCGTCGAGGTCGTACCGGTCGGCGTATCCGGCCTCGACGCGGCCCTTCAAAGCGCTGGCGAGTGCGGCGAGCGACGCCGGCATGGAGGGCATGTCGGGTGGGGTGCGAGCAAGGGCACCGCGCCCGATCACCACGGCCTCGTCGAGCAGGGCACGATCGCCATCAGCGCATTCGCTGAGCACCTCGCAGAGTGTCGACATCCGCATCGGCTTCTCTGGGTCTCCCTGCGGGGTCACCCGGACAGCCTCCCGCGCCGTCTCGATCAGCTCACTCCTCAGCGCGGCGACGGCCTCCCCAAGCCCATCGCTCAGCGCGGCCAGCCGCAGGGCCCTGACGAGGTTATTGAGGAACTGACCTCTCGCACGGTCGTCATCGCGGGCTGTCTGAACCGCGCGCCTGCCGCACTCGATCGCTTGCTTCAGATCAGCCGGATCCCGCAACGCCTCATACCTGAGCCTCAACGCAACACCCAAGTTGCTGAGCGTCAGGGACAGCTCTCGTGGGTCAACGGATGCCACCCCGCCCGGCTCGGGTAGCTCGGATCCGGTTGTTGCCGGTGGCTCCTTTACCGCGCCTCCGTTGACCACCGCCGTGACGAGATCGAGGGACCGCGACAGCAGCGTGACCGCTTCATCGAGGTCGGCAAGGTCGCCGATCCGGCGATACCGATGGCGGAGGCTAAGTGCGAGGTTGGACTCGGCCGCGCCGTGGTCGTTCTCGGGGCGGACATGCGCGACAGCCAGCCGACCGGAGCGCACGGACGATCCCAGCAGGGCGAGATCACCGGTCGCCTGGAACTTGCGGCGCAGAGCGACTCCGAGTTGGTTGTGAACCGCTGAGAAAACTGGACTCGACTGGTCGACCGCAGCCGCGGCGGCGCCGAGAAGCTCGACGGATGCGTCCAGATCGGCGGTGTCGCCGGTGACCAACAACCGTTGAAGTCTCAGACTTCCGAGCTGGAATTCGTCGTAGTCATCGGCAGAGCCGGGTGGAGCCGCGGCGCTGAGCGGATCAGCGCTGTCCGGTGCGGCGTGAGTGGCCCCGGCGGCAACCATCTCCTGGATCTCCAACGTCGTGCGCACCGCGACCGATCGACCATCGTAGCTGATCGGGAAGTGGCCCAGCGCCTGCGTGCAGGCCTCCATCGCGGCGTCGATGTCACGCCGGTCGTCTGACACCCGATACCGTGCCCGGTAGGTCTCCGCAAGATTGATCAGCCTCTTCGCGCGCTCTACCGGCTCCGCCGACAGATCAACGGCCTCGCGCCCCAACCGCAGCGGCACGGCGAACCCCTCAATATCCTCGTCCCGGCAGGCCCGGCTCCGCAGTGCGAGCGCTAGGTCAGAAATGATAGCGGGTCGAAAAGGATAATTTGGGCCCATGGCCTCACACGCCTCGCCGAGGGCCACGCAAGCCTCACTAAGGTCATTCCCTGCGCCGGTCGCCACGAACCTCTCGCGCAGACAAGTCCCGAGATTGGCAAGCACCGACGGGTAGAAGAACTGGCCCCTGAATTCACTCCGCCACTGCGTGCCGACATCAATGGCCTCGTCGAGACTATGCATGTCTCCCGTCCGGCTGTAGTACTCCTTCAAGGCGTACACAAAGTGCACCAAGCTCACCGCCGACGGATCGGCCGCCAGCTCCTGTCGTGCCGCCGCGATGGCGCGCTCAAGTATTTCCTTCTCCCCCGAGGCCTGATACAGGCTCAAGAGGCCATCTGCCCCAAGGTCCGGCATGTTCGCACGGGGCTTCGACCGGTCCCAGATCACCGCAACGAGCTGACGGAGCGGTTCTGGTATGCGCGAGTGCAACGCGTGTGGCAGCCGGGCGAAGGCCGAAACGGCGGCGTGGAGCGCGTCGTTCTCTATGTCGCTGCCCGGCGCCGCCTCCTGGTAACGGCACCAACAAAGCCAACCGACAAGGAAGAACGCGGGACTGGTCACTTCGCCGCCGAACGCCCGGTCCGCCATGCCGAACAGCGTCATGGCCTCGCGCCAAGCATCATCGTAGATCACCAGGCGGGCATCGCGAGCCCGTCCGTATTCGACAACTCGAGACTCGACGGCGCCGAACGCGGCACCAAAAGCCGGGCTCGCGGTGGGATCCCCGGCAGCGGCGTTATTCGACATCGACCAACACATCCCTCCGTCGAGGTCACCGACGAGCGTGCGGCAAGACGGCGAAGCAATGCCGCGGCCGCAACGGCTTGAGCGCAGAGTACGAGCCGCGCGTGCCGCCGAGAAACCCCCGCCGGACTATCGGACGGCAGATGTATCCGACCGACATCGCACCAACTGCGGATCCGACACGAAGCTGGCCGTCCGGTTCTCCGGCTCGGTTGTCTTGTCCGCCCACACCGGCAGCATGGAGGGCCGAGCCGCCCAGCCGACGATGTGGTTCCCGGCCCGGCAGCGTCCAGGGCCGGGTCGTCGCGCAGGGCGTCGAACGCCGCCACGGCCTGCGTCTCCAACTGGCCCAGCGCGTCGAGGTCGAGCCCGTCCAGGCTCCCAGGGATCTCGAATTCCACCGTCGGCTCCTCAGCACGGTAGAAATCTCAGTCCCGACCGGCCCGCAGCCAGCATCGGCAGTTCAGCGCACAGCGTAACCCAGTGAGGGCCACTTCCGATCAAGGCAGCCAGGGCTGCAACATGGCAGGGAACCAATGGATCCCAGGCATGGGTGATGTCTGGAGGTCCTCGGCGTGACGGAGGCGGCCTCACCTCGCCACCAAGCTTGCGTCGGCACGGACAGGCGACCAGAACGCTCCAGCCTGCCCGTGCGGTGTGCCATCCGACGAGCCACGAAAGGTGGGCGCCACACATGCCCATGACGAGCAGCTAGGTCCGCAACTGTGGGAGTTCCCGCTACCGCGTGCGCGGCGGCGGCCACTCCCCCGGCGATCGCGATCTTGCTCCTTCTTGTCGTAGTCCTGCTGGTGAGGCAGGTCGACAGGAAGGGCGGAAGCTTCGAGGTCGACTGGAAAACCGTCGCGTTCCGCATCAAGTATTCGTCCAATCCTGATGGCCTCCACTCGCGTGCTGAGGCTCAGGATCAGACCGCGCAACCCGAGGTGACTGCTGCGTCCGTACCGCAGCCCGCCGAGGAGGCCGCGCGACCTCCTGCGGGAGGTGGCGGCCCGTGAGATAGACGCGAGGCGGTGCGGTGCCGATCGGCACCGCACCGCCTTCTTACGCCTGCACCTCGACGGACCGTGCCCGCCACCAGGCGACCCCAATGCAAGTGGGCTCCTATGTGACAGCGCGTCGAGAGTAGACGAGCCTTATTTCACCTACTATCATTAAGCGCATGCCTGACGGACCTGTGCGCGTTACAGGACCACTCCTGGCCGTCCTGAACGCCCTACTCGAAGCCGACGACCACGAGCTGCACGGCTGGGCGATCATGAAGGCCACCGGGAAGTCCGGACCGACCATCTACAAGATCCTGGAGCGGCTCGGTGAGTCGCGGTGGGTGACCTCCCGCTGGGACACGAACACCGAACCCGGCAAGCCTCGCCGCCGCTACTACCAGCTCACCGGACACGGCGTGGCCAGTGCCCGACAGCTGATCGCCCAACGGCAACCCAAGACCGCGTCGACCATTCGGACCCGCCTGGCTTTCGGCTGGTGCCAGGCGTGAACCACTGGGAGATCATCCTCGGCATCCTGTTCGGACTCCTCGTCAACGAGGTCACCGACATCTCGCCCTGGGCCGCGCGGAAGCTGGCCCAGTGGTCGGCCTACCGCTGGACGACCGACCCCGAGATGGCCGCAGGGTACGCCGAGGAGTGGACGGCAGTCATCGACGACCGACCCGGCAAGCTGCTGAAGCTCCTGACCGCCGTGCGGTTCACCCTCGGGGCTGCCGGTCGAGCTGCACCCAGGGCCGCCAATCGGGCCATCCGCTCGGCCCGTGACCGCTACCGGCTACGGAAGACGTCTGCCACGAAAATCCTGCAAGTCGTCAAGCATCCGATATCGGGAGAGCGTGTCTTCTATGTGGACGAGTGGAAGCCCGAGTATGCCCAGGACCTTGAGCTGGATGGCGTCGCGATAGAGGTCAAGTCCTGGCGTGCGACGGTGGATGTCACGTCCTGGCATGAGAACAGGCTCTGGCAAAAGCGGATGATGGCTCTGCCTGGAAACGAACACGGCAAGCTCAAAGGGCTCATGCGCCGTCTCATGCCTCGACGCAGGTAGGCCAGCACGCCAGTGCTGTAGCCGTCGAACGGGCAGCCCGCTGTCCAGATGACGCTCTTGGGGTGCGGTGCCGATGGGCGCCGCATCCCCCGCTCTCTACCTCTGCGCCTGGCGGACGATGCCGCCGCCACCGTTCCGCACGTCGGCAATCTCGGCGTCCGTCTTCGACGCTCTATAAATGTTTTGATCACCATTGACCTCACCCTCGGCCAGATGGGCGCGGATGTCTTCGTGGAGTGGGCATGCGGTGGGCGCCTGGACCACCTCGGCAGTAGCCCTCGCTGACGAGGACGGCACTCAAGTCCGCACCTGCGTGCCCTGCTGAGTAGGGCAGAGGCTGTGCCGCGGACGGCCGGGCCGGCGTACCGGTACCCGGCCATCCGCGTTCTGACCACTGGCGAAACTACCGGTCCAGCGGCTCGATCCAGATGTTGCGGTACTGGACCGGATTGCCGTGGTCCTGCAGTCGGATGGCACCCGTCGCCGGGCCCTCGGGCCGGCTGCCGCCAGTCGGGCCGAGGATCTCGACGTCGTCGTGCACCTTGACGCCGTTCCACACCACGGTGACGCGAGGGTTGGCGACCTTCTGCCCGGATGCGTCGTAGCGGGCCTGCCGATAGACGATGTCGTACGTCTGCCAGGTCTGCGGCGGCAGCGCCGCGTTGACGTCGGGGGCCTTCTGGGTGTAGATGGCTGCGGCGTCGTTCTTCTGCGGCAGGTCGATGCCGAAGGAGTCCAGTACCTGGATTTCGTAGCGGTCCTGCAGGTACACCCCACTGTTGGCGCGCGCCTGGCCGGTCACGTCCGGCGGATACAGCGGCAGGTTCAACTCCACGTGCAGCCGGAAGTCACCGAAGGCCTCCACCGTGCGCAGGTCCCCGTTACGCACCGTCATGGCGCCGTCGGCGACGGACCACGAGGGTTCGCGCCCGTCGGTGTGCTGCCACTCGGTGAGCTCGCCGCCGTTGAACAGCGTGATGCGTTTGCCGTGTGGCCGGACGGCGAGCACGTCCAGGTTCAGGTGCCCGGAGTCCGCTGCCTCCTTGCGGTACTCGACCACGTTGCGACCCTTGTTCAAGCGAGCGGTGGTGGTGACGGTGCCCCACTCTTCCCAGGTCACAGTGGAGGGGAAGACCGTCTGCTCGACCCGTTCACCGTTGACGTAGAGGCTCAGCTGCTTCTCGCCGGAGTACGGATTCGGGCCGTTGCTGTAGCGCATCGCCAGGTCGTATGTCCCGGCCTCGCGGACATCGGCAGAGATCCTGGTCGACGAGCCGTCCTGGGCGAACCCGGCGGCGAAGCCGGCACCGGAGTAGGCGGCGTGGTCGGTCGCCATGCCGACGCCGGCCGTACGGCCCTCCTCGGCCTCGAAGAAGGTCTGCGGCTGCACCACCCGGCCCGGAATCTCGTTGAGCGTGTACCAGGCCTCAGTGTTCCACAGCTCCTCGCCGTCGGCGGACGAGAACGGACGCGGGGAGCGCACGTGCACCACGCGGTTCTCCTTCAGGCCCGGGATCTTGAGCTTGACGGTGCGGCCGTCGGTCGACAGCTCGGCCTTGGTCACCTTGAGCGTCTCCAGCTCGAGCTTCGGACCGCCGTACTGGCTCGTCGCGCCGTAGCGCCACTGCGTCACCTGGTACGCGTCGGCGAGTTCCTGCGCGGTCTCGGCCGACAGTGGCTCGGTGTACTCCAGCTCGAACCCGACACGCGACGCGCGCATCTGTTTGACCTCGAAGACCGAGGTGCCGTTGGGTGTGAGCTTCTGCAGGCCGTAGGAGAGCTTGCCCTCCTGGCCCCAGTTGCCGCCGGCGCCCAGGCCACCGGTGTAGAGCGCGCCGTCGGGGCCGAGGGTGACCTCGTTGACGCCGGCCTCCAGGCCCTGCGTGTGCCGGAACACCGCGCCCTGGTATTGCCCCTCGATCTTCTCGAGGAACACGCGCTGCAGGCCGCCGTAGGTCACGTCACCGACGACCAGTTGTCCCGCGTACGGTCCCTGCTTCAGCAGCACCGGAGTCGACGGCGAGTTGCCGATCTCGTTCTGCGGGATCCAGACGATGGGACGCGTCACGGCCTTGTCGTCGAACGGACCCGCGGGCGTCGTGTAGTGGTTGTAGAACGCCCCCTGCTGGATCTGGACCAGCTTGGACGCGGGCAGCCAGCCGCCCTGGTTGTCGGTGACGAGGACCTCCCCGCGGGGGCCCCACCCGATCCCGTTGGGAGTGCGCAGCCCTCCTGCGACATAGGTGATCTCGCCGGTCTTGGCGTCCACCTTGATCGAGGTTCCGCGGTTCGACGCCGGCTGGGGCACGGTGGTGGCGCCGCCCAGGTCGATGGCGACCGAGAGGTTGAGGTAGAAGTACCCGTCCCGGTAGAGCAGGCCGAACGCGAACTCATGGAAGTTGCCGCCCCATGGCCAGGTGGCGACCGTGCGGCGGTCGTCTGCGAGGCCGTCGCCGTCGGTGTCGCGCAGGGCCGTCAGCTCGTGCTTCTGGCTGACGTAGACGGTGCCGTCGACGACGGCGACGCCTTGGGGCTCGCGCAGCCCCTCCGCGAACTTACGGTAGGCCACCTGCTCCGGGCTGGTCTGTCCGGTGACGCCCTCGACAACGTAGATCTCGCCAGTCGCGTTGTCGGTGCCGCCCCAGGTGGACATCATCAGGTCGCCGTCGGGCCGGAACGCCATACCGGTGACCTGCGGCTGAAGCCCTTCGGGGCGCAGGTCGGTGAGGGTGTAGCCCGGGTGCACCCGGTCGAGCGGCAGGCCGTCGCCGGCCGAGTCGGTGGCCCCCTCGCAGTACTTCCATCCCGGCGCGGTGACGCGTACGACGTCGGCGTCGGTGCTCAACGCGGAGTTCGGTACCAGCTCGAAGCTGGTCGCACCCGGGCGGCGCCATTCGAGCCGCAGGACCTGGCCGCCGCCGTTGTCGAAGAACTCAATGCGCAATGGGTGCAGGCCGGCGCTGAGGGTGGCCGACCCTTCCTTGGAGGTTTCGCCGTGCAGCCCGTCGTGGTCGACGACACGCTGATCGTCGATCGTCAGCCGTGACCCGTCGTCGCTGGTGAGCCGGAAGGTGTACTCGCCGTCGACGGGCGCGGCGAGGTTGGCGATGACGTGGCTGATGAACCGGTCGGAGAGGCCGAACTCGTCGGTGGTGGTCCAGCTGACCTGCGGCATGAGCTTGTCGACGTTCGGTGTCTGTGCCGGCTTGAGGTCGCACAGCGCCGACAGCGGAGCTCCCATGTCGTACGAGCGCAGGGTGACGCCGGGTTCCTGCGGCGGGACATCGGCGGTGATGGGTGCGGCCCCGGCTGGGGTGATGGGGACCGCAGCGAGCAGGGCCGCGACAGCGGCACCTGCGGCCACGAGACTGACGCGACGGCGACGGCGCCATCGGTTCGGTGCGGGCATGGTTCCTCCCGGTGGGTGGGTCCTGGCCGAGGTAGGAGGCACTTTCTCCTCCCTGGACGGGCCAGTACGGTCTCGGAACACAAAAGATCGATCGCAGACGCTATCACTTTGGATTGACCAAACTAAACTTTTAGATTTTTAGATGAAAGTGGCCCCTGTTGGCCCATGACCTTGGTGGCATCTGGGGCAGCGCGAGCGGGGCATGTGGCGACGTCGCGGAGCGGAGGCAAAGGCAGCGCGAGACCGACGAAACGCCGCTACCACGGTGGCGCGGTGACTACCGCCCGGCGCGGGGCGCTGACGAAGGACGCCTCACCGGCTGGCGGTCGGCTCCTTGTCGTAGGTATCCCTCAGGGCCCGGCGACGGAGATCGGAGTGCCGAGTCGGCCCTCGTTCCCGCTGCGATCCAGCCCGGACACGCAATAGGAGAGGGGACGGTCGGTCGGGGCGGTGCGATCGATCCAGCCGGTTCCTCGGGCGGTGCCGACGAGCCGGGCCTCGTCGCCGTCCACCCGGTAGACGGCGTAGCTGGTGGGGCCGTCGCCGCGCCAGGTCAGCGCCACCCCGCCGGCGTCCGCACGCCGGGCGTCGGTGAGCGTGGGTGCGGCGGGCGGCGCCGCCGGGAGCTGCGCCATCGTGGGCACCAGCGCCGGGCCGGCGTAGTGCGCGCGGCTGTAGCGGCTGACCGCCCCGAGCTTGTCGGCGCGGACCTGCTTGGCACTGAAGTGCACGCTTCCGTGCACGCCGTTTCGGCGGTTGAGGGCCAACTGCCGGTCCAGTTCGGCCGGGTCGCGCCAGGCGCCGCGCTCACCCACCCGGTAGTCGGCCTGACCGATGTAGAGCTGCACCCTGGTGCCCCGCACGGTGTCGACCCACCACGGCAGCAGCTTGGCGTAGTCGGCCTTGGCGAACCCGACGTGCCAGTAGAGCTGTGGCACGACGTAGTCCAGCCACTGTTTCCGCACCCACAGCCGCGTGTCGGCGTAGATGTCGTCGTAGCTCTGCAGGCCGGCGGTCGCGGAGCCGGCGGGATCGGTGCGCTCGTTGCGCCAGATGCCGAACGGGCTGATGCCGAACCTCACCCACGGTTTGATCGCCTTGATCCGCTCGCTCATCTCCCGGACCAGCGTGTTCACGTTGTCCCGGCGCCAGGCGTGCTTGTCCGCGAAGCGCCGGCCGTACCGGGCGAACGTCGCGTCGTCCGGGAAGTCCTGCCCGGCCTCCGGGTAGGGGTAGAAGAAGTCGTCGAAGTGCACCCCGTCGACGTCGTAGCGCTGGACCGCCTCCAGCATCGAGTCCTCGACGAACTTGCGCGCCTCCGGCATGCCCGGATTGAAGTAGAGGCGGCTGCCGGGCCGGTCGGCGCTGGGGTAGGTCACCACCCAGTCGCGGTGGTGCCGTAACGGGTGGGCCGGCGCGAGCTGGTCCAGCCTCGGTCCGGGGCCGCCCACCGTGGCCGGTTGGCCGCCCCGGTAGGGGTTGAACCAGGCGTGGAACTCCAGGTTGCGGGCGTGTGCCTCGGCGACCATGAACTCCATCGGGTCCCAACCCGGGTCGCGGCCGTCGCGGTGCCCGGTCAGCCACTCCGACCACGGTGCGTAGCTGGACGGCCAGAGCGCGTCCCCGCTGGGCCGTACGTGCACGAAGACGGCGTTGTGGTTGTGCCGCACGGCCAGGTCCAGCCAGCCCCGGAACTCCGCCCGCACCGTCTCGGCCGGCAGCCCGCGCCGGCTCGGCCAGTCGATGTTGTTCACCGTCGTGATCCACATGCCCCGCAGCTCGCGGGGCGCCCGGGCTGGCCGGCCGGCGCAGCTGGGCGGACCGCCCGTTGGGCCGGCGTCGATGGCCGCGCCGAACGCGGCGACGTCCCCGGTCTTCGGTGCGCCGCCGTCGCCGACAACCCGGTGCCGCAGCGACCATCCGCCCACCCCAAGCGCCACAGCGAGCGCGACGACCACCGCGACGAGAGCCTGGGTACGACGACGGTGGGTGGTGGGAGCGGACGGCTCGGCGGCGGGCATTGTCACAGTCTGCCGAGTGTGGCTCACCGGGTGAACCAGGCGGCCCGTTACTTAACGGTCAGCTAAGGCCGGCGCGACGCCAGCTCGCTCCCCCGCTTCGCCCCGTCCGGGCAGTGTCACGCGGGCACCAGGTTTCAGCGGCTGGTGGAAAGCGGTCGCCGATGGTGATGGTGACGGCGTTCCACGTATCTCGGTGAGCAGGCCAGCGTGATCGGTCCGGTCGCTTATGGCGATAAACCGGGCGGCCACTGTCGTCGCCTGTTGGTGTGGAACGGGTGTCCGGTCCGGCTCCGCAGGATCTTCACCTTGTCCAGCCGGAGGGTGGAGCGATGACTGAGAGGACCTCGGCGTGCCGGTGACGACAGCTCGGATCTGCGGTTCGGCAGCTCACACCCGGTCATCTGCGCGCCCGACCGACGCCTGCATCGGGAGACCGGGCGTCGCCGGCGCTTGCGCCGCCGAAGCGGCCGTACCGACTGAGAACGCCCGCGACGTCAACCACCGCTGAGAGGGACTGGGCCGGATGGGCTTTGTTCGTGTTGGTGGCCACCGTGGCGCTCACCGCGGCGATGATCACCGCGCAACTGGCCGGCCTCACCCGGCTCGACATTCCGTTGGTGCTCGGGGCCCTCGTCACCGACAATCCCGATCGGGCCCGGGTCGGCCGACCTGCACCTCCGATGGACCACCACTGCAGACAGGCCGGCTGCGGTAGCCCTCGAACGAGCCGTTCTGGACGCGTTGGCCGCGACACCGCTCTGGAACCGCGCGCGATAGCCCTCCGGATGTGTCGGCTCATCCACTACCGTCCGGGCTATGGCAGCCAGAGCGGCGGGAGCGTTTCGTCGGACGCCGATCGAGCGGTCAGACCAGCGGGTCGCATGGGACCGGACGGACCAGGCCTTCTTCGCTGCCGGAGCGTGTCACATCCTCGCCTGGGTCTGCCGGGATTCCTATCCAGACAGGTCCATCGAGATAGCCGCGGTGCGCCTTCCGGGCCAGCGGCAGGTCTTCCACACCTACGCGGCCTGGGACGGCTGGGCGTTCGACCACTCAGGCTGGAATCTTGAGCCTCAACTGCTGGCGGTCAACACAGACTTCGAAGGCCAACCGCTAGAGCGCCTCAAGATCACAGACGGTCTCGCTGAGTTCTGCCAGAAGCACCACCACCGCATGCCGAACCAGTACTGGCATGACCCGCGCCCCCGCGCCCGCGACTACATCGGCCGATACATCCCACCCTGGACATAGCCCTTTCCGGGCACTCGCACCGGCAACGCACACCTGCCGAGCGGCCACCGGCCGTTCACTCGCCCGATCAGCGGCAGATCTATGGGCCGGTGGGAGCCGTTGCGCTGATGCTGCGGGGACGTTGAATAATCCGCGCGTGGATGTTGCCGAACTGCTCGCTCGAGCTGCGGCCATGGTCCCGGCTGATGTCGTCAACGAAGCCGGCGTGACGGTGGTGGACGTACGTGAGTACCTCGACCACGACGAGTGGGAGTCGCGCTCGATCTCCTAGTAGACCTCGACACGGGTTGGCGACCCCCGACCGCCTGGTGGGATCTGCTGATCGGCAGCGCCGGGCTGATGTGGCTTCCCGACGCCGCCGCGTGGTGCCACTGGGGCCAGTGGGAGAGCATCCACGGAATCGTCCGCGCGGAGTTGCGACTCCTGTCGCCGGCCGAAGGTGGCCGACGAACACCGATCCCGGGCAAGGGCATCCTCCGACCGCTGTGGGACCTCGGCCGCCGTACGGGAGCGGGCGACCCCGATCTGCTCGTGGCACGCGTCTGGGTGGAGTCCGCGCCAGCGTTGCCACCAGGCGCTCCCGGGTCGGTCCGCCTGGGCCCACTGTCCCCAGCCCTCTGGCGTCACCTGCGGCCGGGCATGACGATCACCATGCACGAGGGCCGGCCCGCGGTAGGAACGGCCACCATCATCGAAGCTTCGAATTTGCGCTGACATCAGCACGACCGATGGCCGGCTCAATCGGGTTGTGGTGACATTGGGTAGCGCGCGTTGTCTGCGGCAGATCCGTGCTCGATCCATAGACCATGCGTGCTTGGGTGCGGTGTTCCACCGCCGGTTGATGTGGCAGGGTGACCGGATGATCGACAGCCGTGGGGCGTTGGAGGCTGTGGTCCGGCATGCCGTGGAGCTTGAGGACGATTACGACGACATCGCGCCGACGGTCACGACACTGGCCGCATCCGGGGACACCACCTTGGTACCCCGACTGCGGGAGGTGCTGGACCGGTTCCTCGACGAGGGGAACTTCTACGGCCGGGATCTGATTGCCGGTGTCTTGGCAGGCATCGAGGGCGTGGCGGCACTGCCGGTGCTGCTACGCGCTTCGGCGCGGGATCTCGGGGACGACCAGGACAGCCTCCAGGCCGAAATCATCGAGCTGCTGCACGCAGACCAGGCGACCAGCCGGCGTGTGGTCCGTGATTTCGCCATGGGTGATACGCCGGAGCTGCGGCGTGTGGGGCTGTGGGCGCTCGGGTTCGTGGTCGACGCACAGGATGTCGAGCTGCTGGCCGCTGCCGTGACCGACGCCGACCCAGAGATCAGGTCTATGGCGGTCGGCTCGATCCCTGACCCAGCCGGCGACGACTGGGCATTCGGCGCGCTCGTTCTGGCGTTGCGTGACCTGGACGAGCAGGTCCGGGTGTCGGCCGCGAGCAGGCTTGGCTTCACCGGCCGCGTTGACGCGGTCGCACCGCTCGTTGCCCTCGCCGCCGATCCGACACCGCGAGTACGGTCCATAGTCGCCTACGCACTCGGGCGACTCGGCAGTCACGAGGCGACCCCGGCCCTGCAACGGCTCCTCCAGGACCCCGATCGGCACGTCCGCGAGAACGCCGCGGAAGCTCTCGGCTCGGTCGGAGGGTCGGCGGCGGTCGATGCGCTGCTGGTGCTGGCTGCCGACCAAGACGCACAACTGCGAGTCCAAGCCGCGAAAGCGCTGGCGAAGGCGGCCGACTCGGATCCCCGTGTGACGCCGCAACTCACGATGCTGGCACGAGACGGCGAGGCCGCAGTACGAGCGGCCACCCTCAGCGGACTCGCCAGCGCCGATCGCGGGCCATCACTCCGGGGGCGACTCCTGATCGAATTGGCGGACGACCCAGATCCACTGGTCCGTCAGCGCGTCGCGGTCGTGGCAAGACACCTCGCGCCCGACGCTGCCCCGGACATCCTCCAGCGGTATACCCGCGACCCCGACCAGACCCTGCGCCAACTCGCCGCAACCGAACTGGGCCGACTAGCCAACCCCACCGCTCGCTGACCCGGCAGCCCACAGTCAGCAATTTGCTGGCGAGACTGTCGGGCGCCGCGGTTCCGGCCGCCCTGGTCGCGCTCGGCGCGTCGATGCACCGCACGGCGCCGTCGCGGGCCGAGCCGGCCGAGCTGGCCGAGCTGGCCGTGATCACCGCGCTGAAGCTCGTCGCACAGCCGGTCATCGCGTACGCGGCCGGGCTGGCCTTGCACCTATCCGCGCCGCAGTTGCTCGCCGTGGTGCTGTGCGCGGGCCTGCCGACAGCGCAGAACACGTTCATCTTCAGCCAGGAGTACGGCCTCGGCGAGGCGGTGGCCAACCGGGCGGTGGTGGTGACCACCACGCTGTCGCTGGCCACCCTGGCCGCGGCGGCGGCGCTGCTCGGGTAGGTCCGTCAGCTGACTCGTCCAGCAATCATGGTGAGTCACGCCGACCATGGCGCTGGCGGCCGGGTCTGCAGCCACGATCATCGCCTGATGATTCGGCGGGCGATCTCGATGCCGTACTGGCCGGGAGGGTGTACGGACGGCTAATGCGCCATGTCGGCGGCAGATGTTCGCATCAGGTTGCGTGTTAGTAGAAGCCGCGGAAGATGCCTTCGCCGTTCGCATTGTCGGAAAAATCTTCCCAGTCCATGTTCGAAATCGTGAGGTTGTTTTGAACCGACCACATCTCGGACGGCAGGACTCGGAACGTGGCACCGTACTGCGGCCCCTTGCCCTGGTCCTCTAGATCTTCCACGTAGTCGTAGAGGTTGACTACCAGGATCGGCCGATCAGGGTGGGTCAGCGCCTTCGTGTCGACGAGGAAGGCAACGGCATGATTGAAATCCGCGGGCACCACCTCCAGGAGCTGCGACGGCGTGATCCCCTCGAACGCACGATCATCGACGAATGCAACGAAAGCGGTGAACCCATCTTCTGTCTGCGGTTCAGCGATCGCCGCCTGAATCGCTGTCCATTCCTGTGGATGGGCAAAATCGGTACGGATGACAAGGGATACGTCGGAACTCTGGTGCCACATGCGCTCATCCACGCACGGGAGGATAGGCCACCGGCAGCTGAGCGGACGTCACCCAACTGACGGCCGGGAGCACCATGGCTGACATCTTCGGTGCCGCCGAAGTGGTCTCCAGCCTGAAGGGCCTGCTCAGGGCGTTGCCCGTGGGATCGGTGTCTCGAATGACGGAACTGCAGCGGACTCCAGCAAGCTCACCCGCAACGTTCCACATCGATATGCAGCACGGTCTGCAGACGTGTCCTTAGGCGAACCGAGACGCCGGCCGGCGCCAGCCATCCCGGGAGCAGCAACGCCTGACCACTTCGACCTCTACTGGGAGGTCACGCCGCACCGCTCCACCGCATCACCACAGGTCAAAGCCTCGTCCCTGTCTGGCGTCGGTGAGCACTTCGGGCGCGGAGACCACTTCGCCAACCTGCACCCAATCTGCTCCCACTTGCAAGGCCGGGCCAACCAACAGCCACTTACCGCCTTGACCTGCGCACACTCCCCTACCAGGCGACATAGAGCGCTGTCGACTGTTGTGCAGAACCGCAGAGCACTCCGGTGTGAAGCAGGACGCCGCACCGACTCTGACCTGCGGAAAGGAGAACGCGCAGGTCGGGGTGGGTGCAGTTGAATGTCGTTAGGTGCCGTTGGACGCTGCTCAACGCCGTTCAGTGCATCCGCCTGCTCCCAACCCGCTCCCCCAATCTTGGCGCGAGACCGCCGGCAGTTGACCGACCTGCGTGGCTTCCCTTCGCGCAGGCGGCGCCCGTGTGGGCTTCGGGCCACGTGGTGTCATTCCCCTGCCTAAGACGCACCCTGTGCCAGCTCACCCAGCCAACTCTCACGGACGCGCGGGGTCTCATGATGACCGGCGACAATGACGGCGTCGGCTCTATCGGCGCCGCCTGGACGTAGTGGATGTTGCAGAGGCGAGAAAGCAAATCGTCAGCAGGATCAGCGTCAGCGTTGCCGAGAACGTGGCCGCACCAGTCATGACCGCGGAAGCGGGGTGGGCGCCGCTCAGGTGTACAAGTACACCGCCACTGATACCGGTGATCAGGCTCAATAGCAGTCCCCAAGCCAGCCAGAGGCCCCGCATTTCCAACCTTGTCATGTGATAGCCCCTTTTCGTGTCGTGTCGCGGCGTCCGACGGCTGAAGCTCATCGGTGATGACCACGATCGGAGTCCATTGGTCCAGCGGAAAGAGGCTTGGACATAGTTGGACGATGGACCTCCTAATCGGTGTGCGCCGATAATCTGATCTCATGCGGGTTCTGTCCTGGGCGAGATCCAGGGGCGGTGGCGACGGGACTGGAGGGTGCGGTGGGTCCAAGGGACCAGCAGGATCTTTCTGCCTTGCTGGATCAGGCGCAGGAGCGGAAGCAGTTCGGGGATTGTCTGCGGCTGCTGATGGCCGAGCGTGGTCATTCCGTCGACAGCGTGGAACGACTCAGTCACCGCGCGGGCAAAGGCATCTCTCGTAGCACCGCCTCGAACCTGATCATCGGCAAGACGGCTACCGAGAGGTCGCTGCGAGGCTTCCTGTTCGGCTGCGGGCTGCTCGAGCAGGAGCATGGTCCGTGGCTAGTCAAGCGTCAGAGGATCTATCCGGGCCAAGCGGACGTGCCGCAGACGGCGGCATCGTCTAGATGGATTATGTCGGCGGAGGCACGGGGACATTTCACCCACCGCGCCCGTGGGCACCGCAGCGGGCTGGCCGGGACTGACCTGTTCCGCGGCCGCGAGGCGGCGCTGGCACAGGTATGCGCATGGTGGACTGCGGCACGATCACCGGGACGACCTTTGGTGGTAACGGGACAGCCAGGCGGCGGCAAATCGGCCCTGCTGGGCCATGCGGTGCTGCGACTAGAAGCCGTCCACGTCGGCCGCGGTGCGGCGGTGCACGCTCGCGGCCTCAATGAAGCCGAGGTCCGCAAGGCGATAGCCCCGCTCGCGGACCTACGGGACGTCCACAGCACCACTGAGCTGCTGCATGCCCTGAGCGGCGAGGGTGGCCCATCCCTCCTTTTGGCGGTCGACGCCTTAGATGAGGCCGCCACGGATACCGACCGTCGGGCGATCGCTGATCTATTGGTCGGCTTGGCCCATTTGCCGCGACTCCGCGTCGTCGTGGCCACCCGCCCGCTGGGTGGGCGAGAGCGTCATGCCCCCGGCACTCTGCTCTACAGCCTGGGAGCCAGCTCTGCTGCAGGCGCCAATCTGATAGATCTCGATGCGGATACGTACTTCGACGCTGCCGGGCTGCGCGCCTTCGCCGCTGCGGTGCTCACCCAGGGCCTGCCAGGCGGCTCGTGGTCCTCCTACCAGACGGATCCGGCGCTTACCGGACGGCTTGCAACGGCCATAGGCGAACGCGCCGGAAGCAATTACCTGGTAGCAGCATTAGCGGCAACTGAACTCGGCTGGCGTGACCGAACGGTCGACCCAGCCGATCCGGAATTCGAACCCACGGTCATCCCCTCGACAGTAGGCGAGGCGATCACCAAGTACCTCGATGCCGTGCCGACCTCGCAACGAGCCATGACGCGGGCCCTCCTGACGGCGCTGGCCTACGCACGAGGGGACGGCATCGACGAGCGGCGTTGGGTTGAGTTCGCCGAGGCGCTGGGCTATCCGGTCACGCGGATGCACGTTCAGGACCTGCGGCAGTCGCCGGCATCGGCGTACCTGGAACATCATGAGACCGACGATGGTGACCGCACCATTCGGCTCTTCCACCAGGCGTTGAACGACGAACTGCTCCGCCAGCAAGACGATCCACACCGTGACGAGCGGGCTCTGCTGTCTACGCTACTTCCAGCCACGGACGGCGGACGGGGTTGGGCAGATGCCGACGCCTATCGGCGCACGCATGCCGCTGACCACGCGGAGGCGGCCGGAATGCTGCCGGTGCTGCTCAATGATCCACGGTTCCTTACAGTGGCCGACCTCGACCGCCTGCTGTCACTACTGCCGGCACATCCGCCGCCGGAAGTGGCACCCATTGCCGCAGTCCTACGGCAGGCGACCGATGCACGCTGGCGCTCTCCGCGACGTCGGGGACGCCTCTTCGCACTCAGCGCGGCCCACCTTGGTCTGTGCCAGCTCCAGGCTTCCATGGGGGCACTGTCCACCGACCGTTTGCGAGTCGGGTGGGCACACTCCCTCGGCAATCCTCACCAGGTGATCGGCGGGCATACGGGTGAGGGCGTGGTCGTGTCGATCGGACGGTTCGCTGGGCGGACAGTAGTTGTCAGTGGCGACGCCAAGGGAGCGGTGCAGCTTACCGACGCGGTCAATGGCTGTCTGCTGGCAGAGCTTCCCGGCCATCCCGGCGGAGTAGACGCCGTCGCGGTCGGCAACATAGGAGGCCGCGACGTCGTGGTGACGGCGGGAAGCGGCCAGGTCCGCATCGCCGACACCCTGACATCGAGTTCGCTACTGGTCAGCGGTCATGGCCCGCTGGCGCTAGGCCGGATAGGCGAGCTTGACGTGGTAGTCGTTGGGGATGACGCCGGCCTCTTGGTGCATGATCCCGTGTCCGATCGGCTCGTGTATCGAGTGGCAGATGAACTGCCTACCGATGCGGCGGTAACCATTGGTCGCGTCGGGACGCGCGATGTGATCGCGTACTCCGCACGCAGCGGCGTCGTGCTACTCGACGGCCGCGACGGCACAACCATCAACGAGCTCTCCTGCGACGTTGAGGACGGCGTATCAGCGATTTCGTTCACCCGTGTGGAGGGCCGCGATCTCGTGGTCACCAGCGGCATGGGGCCGATTCAGGTGCATGACCCGGTCACTGGCGAACGGGTCCGTGAACTCGGTTGGTACGCGATGACCACATGCATCGCCACCGTCGGCGACGACCAGGTCTTCCTGGTGGCCGCCAACACGAGGGGCGCCATCGACTTGATTGACTGCAGCACCGGAAAGGTCGCACGCACGATTCGCGGACACACTGACACAGTGATAAGCCTCGCCGTAGGTTCGGTTGGCGGACGTGACGTAGTCGTGTCGGGCAGCCTCGATTCGATGGTGCGCATCCATGACCTCGGATTAACGGCTGCCCCCGGTACCCCGCGGATTGGACACCAAACCAAAGTGGATGCAGTGGCGGTGGCGCTCATCGACGGGCGATCTACCGTGCTGTCCGCCGGCGACGGCGTGCGTATGTTCGATGCGGACACCGGTCGGCCGGTCGGCTCTCCGTTGTCAGGCGTGCGGTCGCACATGTCAATAACCGCCGGTCGCGTCTCCGGCCGCGACGTCATCGTCTGCGGCGGCTTCGGCGGCGCCTTGCAGGTCTTCGACGCGGTGACTCGCGAGGAAATCGGCGACTGGAGCGATGAGAACTGGTACTGCGTGACAGCTCTCGCTCTCGGGATCGTCGACGGCCGAGACGTTCTCGCAGTCGGAGCCAACGATGGCAGCGTACGGTTGCTGAACGCTTTGACGGGCCATCAAATCTGCCAGATATTCTCCTCCGCGCGGGAAGTGGCCATAGGGCGGGCGGAGAAGCACAATTTCGTGGCCGTCGTGGGCAACGATTTCACCTGTCGCGTCTTCGACGCTACGACCGGGAAACAGCTGAGCGATCTGTCGGAAGCCGCCGGACCGGTGTGGGCGGTCGCCACTGGATCGCTGCAAGGCCGAGACATCGTGGTCACCGCCCGCGAAGACGGGCAGGTACTGCTCGTCGATCCGCTGACCGGGGTCGCGGTGGAAGAACTGATGCAGCATGACGGCGAGGTGTTCCATGTGGCGGCCACCTACATCGGCAACGAACTCGTCGTAGTCACCGGTGGCCACGATGCCACGGTGCAGGCGACCGGGGTTCAGGAGGACGACGTCTTCGTTATCGACGTAGTTGACGTGGTGAACGACCTCGCCGCAGGCCAGGACGGTCGGATCTTCGTCGCCAGTGGCACTTCGATCTTCAGCCTCGTGCCAGCCGGAGGGTTCAGGCGAGGATGTCGCCATTGCGATTGAGAGCCTGCACGGCACGAAGAGCACGGCGCCGTCCACGGCACCATTCGCGCGGAGCCGCGGCTCCTTCGCCGACCGACCGAAGGCGGCCGACGAACGCCGATCCCCGGCACCGGCATAAGTGGCAGGCGCCCCTGTCTCCTCGAACGCTCCCGCGAGCCGCCCGTCGTCGCCGAGCGTCGGCTACTGCCGTCGACATGCTCGCCCCGCCGGCTGATGCCCCTTCACCCTGCCCCACCGGCCGGACATCGTGACCGCCCCCGATGACAGTTGTAGCCAGAGCAGGCTGCACTCGACGCACTTGGAGCAGCACCTCCGGACTCAGCAGGCACTCGACGCCGGCCAACCCGAGCGCGCTAGACAGCAGAACCGAGCTCACGTGCCGGACCTCGAGGGCCCATGGTCATTCGTCCAGACAAGCCCGGCATCCGAAACTTTCGGGATGTCCATCACCACGCGACAAAGAGTGATGTCGCCTGGGCGGACACCTAATCGCCGGCTTGAAGGTTTTCTCGGCGCCGCTCAAAGTCATGGCCGCTCGATGACCTTGGCGCTGTGCGGCAGGGCTGCCGCTCGCTGTTCCGTCGCTTGCAGCGCAACCAGTTTCTCCGATTTCCAGCAATAGCCCCAGTTGACACCGTTGACATCGGTCACGTTCTGTTGCTCGAACCGGTCGAAGCCCGACGGGAGTAGAACGGCGGCGCCGGTGCTGAACCTGATGTGTCGGTCGTGCGGGAATGGATGGGCAGACGTTCCTCTGGTGAGGCTCAATGACACTTTGCAGACTCGGCCAGGACGCGAGAGGCTCCACGCCGCGAGCAGGGCCGCGGCGGTGTTGTCGACATCTACCCATGGCGCGCTGGGGAAGCGATCGGCGATGATGTGGACCTCGGCGCCGGGGGCCATGACTTCATCGAGAAGCCTGAGCATCCAAGCCACGTGTCCGGTCGCGTTGCTGGTGTGGCCAGTGGTCGCTCGCCAGAGGCGTGCGAAGTAGTAGCGGTCGACGATCGTCGCCGTGCGGGCCCCGGCGGCGAGTGGCTCGAGCACGTCTGTTTGGAACCTGCTTCGTGAGCTGCCGTGCGGAAGGAATCCGTCGTCGGCAAGGTTCCGGAACTTCTCGATCGCTGGGCTGAATGCGGCGCCGTACGTGGTGGCCACATCGGGGCTTAGGCCGGGGATCGTCAGGAGGCCCTTGTCCGCGGGCACGCCAAGCTTCGAGCAGGAAGCGGAGGCCACAACAGCGACGTCGGCGGCGCTCTTCCACCGAGCACGGAGATCGTCGATGTCTTTGATATTGGCCAGCGGGGTGGTGTTGGGCTTTTGTACGGAAATGCGCTGGTGCTTGTGGAACGACAGAAGCACCTCACTCCACAGTTTTCGAGCATCCGGAGGAAGCCCCGGACCGTTCCGGATCGCGTAGAGCAGGTCGGAGACATCAGGATCGCTGGCGAAGGCAAGCCGCCCGTAAGCCCGCAATCGATCGAGTAGAAGGCGGTGGAGGGTCACTGCTGCCGCAGGAGGCAGGTCGGCGGTGTCAAGAGCGTTCGAGGCGATAGCGACGCGGGCGTGCATTAGAACGCTCCGAACATGTCATCGAGCCGCTCGTCGAAGAATCCGTGTGGCCACTCGTCCACGAAGTTGCCCTCCGAGTCGAGCCGGAGCCGGTGCACGACGGCGCGGCCGCGGTCGTCCTGGTCGATGTAGATGACCGCCACGTCGCTTGCATCGAGTACCCCTTCACGAATACGCCGCTGCAGGCGCAGCACGATGTGCTCGCTGTGGGTCTCAATGATGAGCTGGTTCCCGCGGCCGCCCGCCTGTGCCGTCTCGATGAAGAGGTCGGCAATCCGGGACTGCAGTCGGGGATGCAGGTGGGTCTCGGGCTGCTCAATCATGATGATCGACTCTCGCCGTGACAGTAGCTCCACCACGATCGGAAGAATCTGGCTGATGCCGAACCCGACGTCGGCGGGGGTAACCCGAACACCGGAGCGTTGGTCGGTCAGTACGATGGTGACGAGGTCTCCCACAAGATCTGCGGTGTATCCGCTGTTCAGCGGCACAACCTCAATCGAGTACGGCACCTCGAGGCGAGCCATCCACTCGTTCACCTGCTCGACCGCGCTGAGGTGGTCAAAAAGGAACATCGCGGTGTGGATCCCGTCGCCAGGATCCGAGCCGGTCGACGTGCGGTCGTAGACGCGTCTCGGCGCGGAACGAAGCGGTCCAAGCCAGACCAGGCTTTCGAGCAGTTGCTGGACCTCGATGGAGATCCCCGAGGCGATCCGGGCCACCCTGCCGGCGTACGCGGTGGCGAGGTTGTGGTCCTGAAAACCGGGCATCACCTGCAGGGATCGTGACAGGATCGGCTCCGGACCGGGCAGAAGACCATGGCGCCGAAGTGAAAGATCGGAGCCTCCGGTTCGGAGAACCCGTAGCGCGCGACGGGCGTTATTGTGCTGGTTACGCTGCCATTTAGCTACGTCACCACGTGTACGGTCCTCGCTGAATGGGTAGATCAGGGCACCTAAGCCAATATCACGGAAGAGTTCCGCAGCCTGCTCGAGATCGGTACGCAGAAGGTCTTCGTCCGCATCAAACTGCAATACATGAGAGCCAAAAGCGAACCTGGTCGTATGTAGAGCACCCGAAGGCAGCGTACCGGTCGCGAAACTCCAGTCGACCGTACGGGGAAGGGTAGGGTCTACCGTCCCCTCAGGTGGCAGCCAAGAGGGCAGCACGCCATAGGTCAGGCCCAGTCTGACCCAGGCGGCAGTGTGCTGGTGCACCACCGCCGGGAATCCTCCTGCGTTGGCGAGCGGGCCCTGGGTGACGAGCCCGTCACGTGCCATGGATTGTTTAAGCAGCAACATGGCTTGGATGACGCTGGACTTGCCGGCGGAGTTCGCGCCGTACAGGAGGGTCAGTGGTGCGAGGTCGATGGTCCCATTCGGCCCAAATGCCTTGAAGTTGGCGATCTGGATTTGGGTGAGCATGGTGCGCTCAGGCGCGGGGTGAGTGACCGCTTCCGGAGGCGGATCGTCGAGGAACCGCCGAGGATGAAGTCCCTTACGACAGTCGATGTCGAACGTTGGAACGATGCGTGCCAGGAAGCCATCAGCATCGACAGTGCCCGTCTGCCGGTAGCGACGGACAAGGCTGGCCAGTTTTTCGATCGCCGGGGGTGGCAGCTCAAGTTCCCCTTTGCCCGTGGCCTCTATCGTGCTCTCCGCATCGATGAACAGCACCTTGTTCCGGCATCTCTTCGTGGCGGCGTTGCGCAGCAGCCAAATGACCGTGGGGACGACGGTGTGCCGGAACAGCCCTCCAGGCAGCGAGATGATGGCCTCAACGGCGTCACGGGCGAGAAGTTCCTCTTGGCTCGCCGTGTGCGGCGGGAAGACGCTGTTGGGGGTCAGGACCACTGCGGCCCGGCCACCCATTCTCAAGGTGCCGAGGGCGAGAGCGAGCCAAGCCAGATCGCCTGGTTGCGTGACGGCTGGGCGAGAGGCCGCCTCGGATCCCTGCAGGTACCGAGCGAACAGCCGTTTGCTGTCGTCCTCCTTGCGCAGGCCCCATGGTGGCTGCGCAAGGACCACGTCCGCGCTGCTGGGTTCGAACTCCTCGAAGGCGTCGCCGACGTTGATCCACTGGTAGACGTCGTGGATGTAGAGGCGCATCCGGGCTCTCATCGCGGCGCGGGCGTTCGCGTCGTTGCCGGTTACACGAACATTGGGTGCGCTGGTGTGTGCCGCCAACAGGATGTTGCCCGACCCGCACGCTGGATCGTGAACGTCGTCGCCGGCCTCTACGGTCAGTGCCGCGAGCAGTTCCGCGACGGACCTCGGCGTGGTGAACTCGGCGAACTCAGCTTTGCTGTGGCCACCTCGATCCTCCAGCGCATCGAGGACCGCATCGTAGGTCAGGGCCACGGTTCGGAGCAGATCAGCGAGGTCCCCGGTGTCCAGCCGGTCGACGATCTTGACTAACTCCTCGAGTGCAAGGCAGAACGAGTCGGACTGGTCCACCCGCCATCCGTCGGTGTCAGCGAACGGAAACAGCCGCGGCAGCAGCTCCGCCTTCCGCTTCGGGCTCGCCACTGCCAGCGCAGACCACGCGCCTTCGGCAGGATGCCGCATCGCCGCCGTTGTCCACCGTACAAACAGGACTTCCAAGACCAGGTCAGCGCCGCGTTCGATGCCGATGCCCCGGACCGCGTCCAACAGCCGCCAGCTAAGTAAGGCCTCGGCACTTTGCCGTCGTGGCTCTGCCCCATCAATCAACGTAAAGTCCCATCACACTCGGGAGCTGCAAGTGAAATTCATCCGGGCAGCATACGTCCCATGACCTTCGTAGCGAGCACAGCGCGTTCCTCGCCGGCCCAGCGGTGCCACACCTGGCGATGAGAGACCGGGACCAGACCACTCGAAGACCCGATAGGCGTCCTGGTCCCACATTGAGTCACAAACTCTCCTGATCAGCAGGGCTCTTTATGGCCGCCCGGCAGACGGCCCAGGCGCGCGATGCGAACAGCGACACCGGAAGGGTGCCGGGCCGCAGCCGGCATTCGCATCTGCCCGGCGGGTCCTGCGCTGGCCGTCGCCGCCGCATGCCGGCTGCGTCCAAAACGGTCCCCCCGAGTCAGATAGCCGACTCGGACAGGATGCGCTGCACCTGCCAAGCACTTTGATCACAAACTGTCAGTGTTCGGTTCGAATTGTCAGCAGGGAGCAGCGAGGGTTCTGCACTCGTCGGCGCGTTCTCTCCCAGGATGCCCTCGCTTGGCGTTGAGGTCCGTTCACAGTCAGCATCGTCTCTACTTGGTCATTGGCGGACCGCTCTGCGATGAAGATCTCGGAACATGTCTCTAATGCGGTGTCACCGGCCAGGTTTGGCGGCGACGGCCCGGACAACAGTTGGACTGGTGAGCGAATCAGCGCCTTGGGCGCAGTTACCGATCTGACGACCACTGCGCGGATCATGGGACTGTCTCGTTCGGTCGCGTACGACCTGGCCAAATCCGGCCAGTTCCCCGTCCCGGTGCTCCGATTCGGCAGCCGCTACCGGGTGCCGGTTGCGGCCATCCTCCACGCCCTGCACCTGCCGCCCAACCAGCACGGCCATCCGCCGGAGCACGAGCCAACCGCAGGCGGAGAGGCAATTCAGGACCGTCCTCGACCGATCCCGCGGTCACCTACTGCCGCAGGCTCGGTCCGAGGGACACACGTGAACAGGGCGAAAGGGTCCGTTTTCAAACGCTGTTCCTGCCGGGACCGCGAGGGCCGCAAACTCGGCAACCGCTGCCCGCAGCTCCGCCGGGCGAGCGGAGCGTGGAATCCCACCCACGGCCGGTGGGCCTACCAACTCGAACTGCCCACCCACCCTGGCCAGGCGCGCCGGCAGCTACGCCGCAGCACCTTCGACACTCGCGACGCCGCCACCGGCGACCGCGACCATGCCAAAGCCCTGCTAGCCCTCGCCGCTGACGACCCGGCAGTCGCCGCCGAGATCGCCGACATGCTCCTCGCCGTCACCGCCGGCGCACCCCTGCCGGACCGCGACACCATCGCCCGACGGGTCCGCGCCGGACTGCCCGCCACCGTCACGACCACCGTCGGTGAGTACCTGCAGTCGTGGCTGGCGTCCCGCCGCAGCCTCAGCAGCGTCCAACCCAACACCCTGCTGGCCTACGAGTCGCACATCCGCGTCCACCTGGTCCCACACCTCGGCACCATCGCCCTGGTGAAACTGCGAGTGGAGCACGTCGAGGCCATGTTCGCCGCCATCGCCGAGGGCAGCACCGCCATCGAGATCGCCCGCCAGAGCGACGACCCCGCCATCCGTGCCAGCGTCCGCGGCCTGCGCACCACCAAACCGGCCAGCATGCACCGCATCCGCGCCACCCTACGCAAGGCACTCAACGACGCCATTCGCCGTGGCAACAACCGGCTCATCGACTTCAACCCCGCCGCCCACATCGAGCTGCCCTCCGGGGTACGCCCCAAAGCCCGGGTCTGGACCGCCAAAGCCCTACAACGGTGGCGCGACACCGGCGAGCGGCCCAGCCCGGTGATGGTGTGGACACCTCAGCAGGCCGGCGCGTTCCTCGACCACGCCGAAGAGCACGATGTCGCCCTCTATCCGCTGTTCGCGCTCATCCTGCACCGCGGACTGCGCCGCGGCGAGGCCGTGGGACTAACCGACACCGCCGTCGACCTCGACACCTCGATGATCAGCGTCACCCAACAGATGGCCACCCACGGCTACACACCTGTGATCAAGAAGGTCAAGTCCGAGTCCGGCAACCGGATCATGGCGATGGCCAGCATCACCCGCGTCGTCCTGCGCGCCCACCACGCCCGCCGCGCCCAGTGGAAACTCGCCGCCGGTCAGGCCTGGCCCGACACCGGACTGTTCTTCGTTCAGCCTGACGGGAAGCCCTGGCACCCCAACGCCGTCACCGACCGCTTCGAAACCCTCGTCCGCGACGCCGACCTACCCCCGATCCGGCTACACGACCTGCGGCACTGCGCCGCCACCTACCTCAAAGCCGTCGGCGCCGACCTCAAAGACATCCAGGAACTCCTCGGCCACTCCTCCACCGCCATGACCGACGTCTACACCTCGGTCATCGCCGAACTCGACGTCGAACGCGCCAAAGCCGAAGCCGCCGCCGAACTCCTTTCCCGCCACCGAGGACGGGCTACCGCGCGGGTAGCTGCTATCAGCACTCGTCCCTAGTGAAGAGGACGGTGGGTCTTGCGCCCGAAGGCGTAGGCATTGGCAAGCTGCCCGATCCGCGTCTTCGGCCAGTTCGCCCGATGACGACGTCGCATCGACGGGCGGGCACGGGTACTGCGAGTTGACAAGGTTTCACGTACGGTGGTCCTGCCTTCTGGAGATCAGCCCGATGGCCACTCGTTGGTTGACGTGAGGAACCGAGGCACGGATGAACGACAGACGCGACCCACGCCTGTCGCTAGCAAACCTTGATTTCCTCGGTGACGAGGCCGCGCTTCAGCGACAGGTCGGGCAGCTACTGCGGGAGAGTGGGCATCTCTCCCGCACGGGTGGTTTCCGTGGATCTGATGCCACCGGATCGGTCTCCGTGGTCATCGACACGCAACGCCGCGTGGAAACCGTCACGGTTGGCCGTGAGTGGCGCGGCGAGGTTGGCGTGGCTCGGTTCCCAACCGCGCTCTTCGAGGCCTACAGCGCCGGCCTCGGCGCCGCACTGGAACAGGCCGCCTTGAAGAAACTTCAGGGGCAGGCTCCGCCGGCACCGCCACGCCGAACCGATATGCAGGCGTCGCAGGAGCTCGACGCGGACGTGTGGTCCCGGGCGACGTGGCACACGCTGCAGGGCCTCGACGCGGAGCTGGATCGGGTGGCACAACTGCGCGTCTCCCCAGTCGAGCAGATCATGACCAGCCCCAACGGTTGTCTGACATTGCGGATTCGCGCGAACAGCATTGTCGGTATCACCGGCGACACGGGACGGATCGCCCGCGCCGACGCCGGTCAGCTGCAGTTCGAAGCCCGGTCCGTCTTTCGCGCCTTCGACCTGGCAGGGGCAGATCAACACGACCTTGAGGGGTGGCCAGGTGGATGAGCTGAACGTCATCACGGATGCGTTGCGTACCGAGGGCGGCAAGTGGTTGCAGCTGTCCGACAGCGCAGCCGCCATCAAGGGCGCCGCAGAAGGGCTGAGCTTGGACGCGTCTGCCTTCTACATCGGCGACGTCAACGCCGGCGTCCACTCAGCCGCGTACCGCGACTTCCACACCTTCATGGTCGCGATCCTCGCCGGGGCGGCGACGGAGTTTGAGCAGGTCGGTGACGCCCTTCGGCGCGTCGCCGACGCCTACGACCGGGCCGATGAGGTGATCTCGCTGGACCTCAACACGATCTACAAAGCCTAAGCACGGACGCGACGACCCGAAAGGACACACAAGCCGATGCAGCCCGCACCGCCGGACCTGGAATACGGCGAGCCGTTCAACAAGGCCTTCGACCAGATCCGCGTCGGCGTGGACCTTGCCGTCGAGGGGTTCAACGACGTCGTCTCGCGGGTCAACGAGTGGGCGTGGCTGATCGGCCCGGCGGCGCTGCTGTGGATCAAGCACAACATTGATGCCGCGCGCCGCGGCCTGCGGGAGGTCATGGATCGGGTTGATCACGCGTTGGAGCACCAGCTGCCGGTGCTGTCGCTCATTTCGATGAGCTTCCGGTGGGTCACCGAGGTGAAGACGCCCGTCTCCCAGCTGTCGTTCGCGATCAGTGAGCCAGTCGACCAGAACCTGGTCAAGTGGACCGGCGACGCGGCCCGCGCTTATGCCGACAAGGCTGTCAAACAGCGGGCGGCGGTTGACGAGTCCGTTCTCAAGGCGGAGTTCATCAGTCAGTGGCTGTTCAAGATCGCTAGGGCCAACGTTGACTACGCGGTCGAGCTAGCGACGATCGTCACCAAGCTGGCGGGTAAGTTCGCCCAGGCCGCCGTCGACGCGACGACGGTCATCAACATTCCCTGGGCCATCGACACGTTGGCCGGGTCTGTCGGCGATATCGTCACCGCGGGGTTGGACACCCTCCTGCGGATCGGTGAACGTTTCGTTGACGCGCTGGGTAACGTCCGGGACATCGCGACGCAGGTCGGTGACTACTCCAAGCTCCCCGGCGGCCGTTGGCCCGAAGCCGTCCGCGGGTAGAGCCTGTCGTCAGGCGTGCGGCACGGCGGTGAAGGTCGCCTTGAGGATCGTCAGAGCTTTCGCGGCGAGTGCCTCTTTAGGCAGGTAGGAATTACCGCCGACCGCGAGCCAGACCTTCACCACCAGGTTGGCGTCCCGGGCGTGGAGCATGTACTCGGTGTACTTGAAGCCAGGGTCCGATCGTTTGAGGAACCCCTCGGCCTCCTCGCCGACGTCGGCGACGGGGCCGTCCGCCGTCATGCCGGTCACCTGCTGGGTCGCCGTGTAGAGGCGTCCCGCCTCCTCGGCGCTCGTCAACGAGGAGGCTTCCACCAGCAAGTTCGCCTGGTGGTCGTCCGCGGTGCGCATCTCGAACAGGCACGACGAGCCCTGCCGCGCCAGCGGCGGCTTCGGATCGGTACGAGCGACCCTCACCGACAAGTCCGCCAGGGGCGTCAGGTCCGTGCGCCGGCACAAGTCAAGGTTGGTGGCGTCGTAGGAAGGGCCGACGGCGGGCGCCGGGCTACTCGTGGCGGGAGTACCGGCGATCGGCGAGGTGGTGACGGCACGGGGCGTCGCTGATCCGCCGTCGTCACACCCTCCGGTAACCGCGAGCGTTACCAGTAGGCCGACCACCAGCGCCCGTTTCCGGGACCGAGCTTCCACGCTGTTGACCATACCGTCAGCTGCGCCAGGCGATCGCCCGTGCTGGTTACCGTTATCGTCGAGGCATGCCCCGCGAGACCATCGAATCTGTCGCTCGCTCCCGCGCCATCACCGCGGCGGCGGTTCTGCAGCAACTGGTCGATCTACGCGCCTACCCCCACCGCCACCTTGCCGTGGCCGCCTACGCCCCCGGCGGGGCCAGCATCGGCCAGGCACTCGCCGCCGCCGACTACCTCAGCCACACGGGATGGGAACTCATTAACGTGACGGAGGTTGGGAGCAGCAGGACACTGCACGCGATCATGCGACGCAGGTGAGCCCGTAGACGTCGGGCCCCATCGGCGCGTCAGCGGTTGACCTGACTGCCTAGCCTATGAGAGATAGGCGAGCTTCCACATCATGCTTGCACGGGAGGAAAGCAGAGTGGACGAATCTTCGACAACAATCGCCACCGCCCCGCGCACGATCACCACGATCATCGCGATCGCCTCCGACGACACCTTCGCCCACGTCTACTCGAACGTGCGGCAAATGATCGAGGAAGGGTTCGGTGATGCCGACACCCGTCGAGGGGCCCTGGAATTCTTCAGCGCGGCAGGCGGCCAACTAGTGCCGGTGTTCGGGCCGGCCTGGCAACTGGTTGACCTACGGGACAGCCGCGACGCACCCGACGCCGACCGACTGCGCCAGCGTCTCGCCGCCGTAGTGAACCACGTCGTGGCATACCTCAGGAAGCATCCCGAGTTCGTCAAGGCGAGCGGCCTGACACTCGACGAGGCGATCCTCCAACTGCCCCGACCGGCCGAGCAGGATCTCGCCCACGTCCTGGCCCTCTTCCCACACCATGTCGGCGACGACAGAACAATCCGGCCGCTCAGTCAAGGCGGCTGGTTCCACAACAGTCTGCACGCCGCCGGCTGGACGCACTGAGCGCGACCACGGCGTCCCCGCCATCTGTGCGGACGCATTAGCCACGTGCTCCCACTGGGTTCGCGGCCTAAGGCTCCTAAAGGTCATCGGGCCACCAGTGTGGATCAAGGCTCTTGCCGTGGCCTCGCGGGCATTTGCCGTAGCCAGTGCTGGAGACGTTCCAATGTTGGTAGCAGTACGGGGCGTCACACTGGCCGCAAAATCCGGCGTCGTCGTAAAAGCCCGCGGAGGTTACGGCGGCGTACCGGTACGGCTGGGCGAAGGCGTTGGCAATCCGTTGTGCTTCTGCCAGGTCCACCGGTCTGCCGGATCCGTTGCCCGCCTCGATCCCAGAGAACAGCAGCCACCACTGCTGGTCGTCGTGACGCTGTCGGGCAGCGGTGTAGGCGTCGCGCTCCTGCGGTGACCAGCGCTGCCAGTCCGCAGGTCGGGTACCAGGTGCGACGAGTTCGACGTGTGCTGCCGGTCGCCCACACACCGCGCACGGTGGTTCCGCTACGAAGGCCTGGAGCATGACTCATCCTCTCCCCTGTTAGGCAACGGCGCGCAGTCGTCGGACGGCGTCGCCGCTACGGTCGGGCTGGGTGGTTTCCCATCGACGTTGTAGCGCTTCGACGACGGTGGTGATCATTGGCTCGGTGACGTGGCTGTAGATACCCCGTACACCGGTGAGGCGGTGACCGAGGCGGCGGGCTTGGGCGATCTCGGGGATGCCGTCCTCGATGAGCCACGTCTTGTGGGTGTGGCGCAGGTCGTGAAAGTGCATGCCGGGCAGGACCGGTGGGATGCCCCGTTGAAGGTTGCCAGCGACCGCGGGGGTCCAGGCGCGGCGGTTGAAGTTGGAGCGCCGCTGGTGATGACCGCGGGCGCCGGGGAAGACGATGTCGTGGGGTTGTTCGGCGAGGTGGACGGCGAGGAGGTTGGTCAGGAAGCGGGGCAGCCGGATGTGGCGCACCGAGTCGTTGGTCTTGGGTGGGCCGAGGAACAGCTTGCCTTCGACCTCGTGCAGCGCGCCGACGTCAGGGTGCACGTGGATGCTGCCGAGTGAGGTCGACGTTGTCGCGGGTGAGTCCGGTGAGTTCTCCCCACCGCATGCCGGTGTACGCGGCGGTGAGGATGAGCAGCCCATCGCTGGTGCGGGCTTGGCGGGCGACGATCGCGGCGACCTGCTCGGCGGTGGCGTGCGGTCGCTCGGCGCGGATGCCTTTGGGGATGCGGACTCCTCGGCAGGGGTTGAAGGGGACGCGTCGGTCTTCGACGGCTTCTTGCAGGACCATCGACAGGACCATGATCACGTCGGCGACGGATCGTGGTGAGAGGCGTTTGCCGAGGGTGACGGCGAGGGTTTTGACGTGTTGGCGGCGGATGTCAACCAGGGGCAGCCGGCCGAGGGCGGGCAGGATGTGACTGCGGTAGGCGGCCCAGGTGGCAGGGCCCGCTTGGTGAGTTGCTTCCCAAATCGGGACCCAGTCGGCGAGGGGGATGCGTCCGCCGCGGGGGTCGATGTAGGTGTCGCGGGCCGCCTCGACGTCGATTTCTTTGGCGCGGATGACGGCGTCGGCACGCAGATCGTGGGATGAGTCGGTCGTGACGGTGCCGTCGGGCATGCGCAGCCGTACGCGGAATCGGGTGCCGCGTTTTTCTACCCAGGCCATGGTGTGCTCTCCGTCCGGTCGGTGTCAGGTGCGGGGGTGATTGACGCGTGACTGTCGGGGTGGGGCAAGTCGCCGGTGGGGTGCCGGCGTCGTCGGGTACCGCGCCGGCCGGTGGGGGGTTGGGCGGCGGCGGCGATGATGGCGGCGAGGTCGGCGGATGAGAAACGCAGGTGCTTGCCGAGGAAGGTGCAAGGGATCTGGCGGCGGCCGGCGCGTCGGCGCAGCCATGACTCCGGCACGCGTAGTCGGGCGGCAGCCTCGGCCGGGGTGTAGAGCCGCGGATCCTGCTCGTCGTGGCCCGCTGTTGTGTGCTGGAGGGTGGGGGCGGCCGGCGGCGGGTGCCGTCGGGCGCGGGGCAGGTTGGCAGGCATGGGTGGGCTCCCGAACGTCGGAGGTTCTGGCGGCTGGACACCCCGGGTGGTGGCTCGTCGCGGACGGTGTGTGGATGCAGCCACGACGAGCCACCCTGGGCTGGCAGCGGCTAGGTGTGCTGGCAGAGCAGGAGTCGCAGGGCGGTCGCCGCTTGGGCGGGGACGACGCCGTTGCCGAGGACCCGCAGTGCGGTGGTACGGGGCAGCCCGAGGGTGGGGTCGGTGACCCAGTGCTCGGGCAGGCCCATGAGCCATTCCACGAACGGCGGTGCGAGGACGGGTTTGCCGTGCCGGCCGGTTTGCGTGGGTTCGGGTGCGGGGCGGCCGAGCAGCAACTCCCAGCGGGCGACCGCGGCGGCGTAGCCGCCCCACCGCTGCTCGTCGGGCTGCCCGAGTGCGGCGATGGTGGTGCGCAGGTCCGCGCCGCCGTCACCGTGGCGCCCGGGGCCGCGCCCGTCGGACGCACGCGGGGTGGGCAGGATCCGGGCCGGGACCCGCACCGCCGCCGAGGGGAGGGTGAGGTCGCCGTGCGAGCCGCGCTGCCCTGGGCAGCCCTTCTCGCCGTCGGTCGCCCGCGGGGTGGGCAGCAGCACCTCAGACAGCGGGGGCCGGAACCCGGCGCCCGCGCGTCGCCCTGGTGTGCCGGTGTCGCTCGCCCTGGGGGTGGGCAGTAGCCGTGGGCCCTCGGTGCGCGTGTGCCCGTGCTGACCGGTGCGAGCGAAGCGCCCCGCGCTGGAGGTGGGTAGGAGGCCGTGGGTGGAGCCCGACGGTTCGATGAGGTCGGGCAGGCCGTGCTGGTGGCCGGGTCCTTTGCCGTCACGGGCGCAGGGTGTCGGCAGCGTCCGCACCTCCGGCGGGTCGTGTGGTGGGTGCGGCCAGCAGGAACAGCCGGTCGCGGCGGTGGGCGGCGCCGATGTCGGACGCGCGTAGGCATAGCCAGCTCGTGTCGTACCCGATCGTGGCCAGGTCGGCTTCGACGACGTCGAATCCTCGCCGCAGGAGGGCGGCGACGTTCTCCACGAACACGAGCGGCGGTCGAAGGACGCGAACGGCGTCGGCGACGGCACTCCACAGGCTGGAGTGCGTCCCGGTGATGCCGGCGCGCTTGCCGGCGTTGGAGATGTCCTGGCACGGGAACCCGGCGGTGAGGACGTCGACGGGCGCGACGCGGGTCCAGTCGACGGTGCGGATGTCGCCGAGGTTGGGTGCGCCGGGCCAGTGGTGGGCGCAGACGGTGCGGGCGTGCCGGTCGGTTTCGGCGTACCAGCACAGTTGGCCGCCGAGCACCAGCTCGACGGCCATGTCGAGGCCGCCGTAGCCGGTGCACAGCGATCCGATGCGGGGGGCGGTGGTGTGGGCAATGCTCACGTCACCTCCCCGTGCCCGGCGTCGCCTGTCACCGGCTCGCCGTGCGGGCAGGACCACGGGCCACAACCAGGCGCTTCCGCGGGTTGAGGACGTGGGCGCAGCTGCACCTCGTCGAGCGGCACTCGCTGCCGGTGCAGGAAGAACTGGCCGCGCAAGGGGTGCCCGTCCGCGTTGGCCCGGGCGGAGCCGTTGCGGATGGACTGGTCGAAGGCGACGGAATCGGCCCACTCCCGCGGGCTGTGCTCGCGCAGGGCGAACCAGAAGCCGTCGTCGTGGAACGGGCAGCCCACGCACGACGACTTCGGGGTGTCCGCGAGGCCGTGCGCGGTCAGGAAGCGTAGGCAGTCGGTGCGTCGCCAGCCGACGTCGAGCAGCGGGTGCACGTTGCGCATGTACGCGACGTCGGAGTCCCGAGCCCGACCGATCTCGTCGAGGCTGATGCCGATCGCGACCTCCGCCCGGACCCCTGCCGGGACGCGCCTGGGGTGTGGGTAGCCCAGTCGGCGCCGCACTTCAGCCTTGATGGGTTTGATCTTGTATTCGGAGGTGCACTGCCGGCGGGCCATTCCCCGCTCACCGTTAGGGCCGAGGGTGAACAGGGGCATGGAGGCGAACCGGTGGCGTGGGTCGAGCGCGTCAGCTCGGATGTCACCGGCGCTGACGCGCACCACCTCGATTCCGGCCTGCTCGGCGATGCCGGTCAGGCGGTCCAGGTGCCGGTAGACCGCTACCGGTTCCCAGCCGGTGTCGGCGAAGATCGCCGCCTCGAACCTGGGGATCGCGCCCTGGGCGGCGAGCAGCAGGAGCGTGGAGCTCTGGACGCCGGCGCCCAGGGACAGGTAGCGGTGGGTGGGTGCGCTCACGCGACCACCCCGGATCCGTCCTCAGGCGTGCGCGTCTTGGCGAAGATCAGAACGTCTTCGTGGGCGATGAGGTGCATCGGCACCCCGGACGTGCGGGCCTTGCGGACCTGTTGGAGTTGGAAGAACGACGGGCGGGCGACGAGCTGCCCGTGACGGACGGCGGCGAGGAGGGCGACGCACCGCTCGGTCGGCACGAGTCCGGCGCGCAGGCCGGCGGCGATGACGGCGCTGGGCAGGTCGACCAGCTCGCCGCGTTTGCGCCACGGGCGGGCGGTGACCACGACGGCGCCGCCGGGTCGTAGCAGCGTGGCGCAGCCGCGCAGAATCTGGGCGAACCCGTCGGTGAGACCGGTCAGGTCGCGGTAGGCGAGGTTGCCCTTGTCCTCGCCGTCGTTGTACCGGTCGTCGTACTTGACGACCCCGTGCTCGCCGGGGCGGACGAGACCGTGGACGGTCGGCCCGTACGGCGGTGAGGTGACCACGAGCGCCACCTGTCCGGTGAGGGCCTTCGGCACCAGGGACATCAGCCGGGTCGCGTCGCCGCGGATGACCGATGCGCGTCCGCTGGCGCCCTGGTCGTGGGCGTGGCGGATGTTGGCGTCGGCGATGTTCGACCATTGCGGCTCGTATTCGATGCCGAAGGCGTCGCGGCCGGCGTGGACGGCCTCGACCAGGGTGGTGCCGATGCCGCACATCGGGTCCAGGACCAGATCGCCGGGCTGGGTGTAGGCGGCGATCGCGTGGGCGGCGATCGCGGGCAGCATCCGGGCGGGATGCTTGACCGATTCCGGCACGTACCGGCCGCGTCGCTGGACGGGGCCGGTCGACTGGGCGGTGGCCCAGACGGACAGACCCTCAGGATCGGCGCGGTGGCGGCCTTCGTAGTCGCGGTGCCGGCCCGGGTGGTCCCTGCCGACGGCGGGGCTATCGGTGTCCGGCTCGCTCGCGCCGAAGGATCCTGCGGTGGTGTGCTCAGCCATGGCGCTCACCACCGTCGCGGCCACGGCGCCGCCCCGACCCCGCCGCAGGAGTCGAGTGTGGGGTGAAGACCATCAGGTCGGCGTGCACCCGCAGGTGGGCGACCGACCATTGTTCGGGGTTGGCGTGGGCCAGGGTGAGCAGTTCCTCATCAGTGCCGAGGTAGATGAATTGGTCGCCGTCGGTGTCGGCCTCGACGGCGACGATGTGCTGCAGGTAGCCCAGTCCCGCCGCGGAGGCGGCGGCCACGAGCGGCCCGAAGTCCTCCGGCGTGGGCTGCGTGCCGGCGGGGACGCCGACGACGAGGACGAGGCAGCCACCCGGGTGCAGCAACCGCGCGCAGGCAGCGAGGAGCCAGGCGAGGCGGACCCGGGCGGTCGTGCCCGCCTCATGCAGCGGCCAGCAGGCGACCACCAGGCTGATGGCCGCGTCCAGCGGGCCGTCGTGGGGCGGCCGGACGACCGTGGCGTCGGCCCCGGGCAGGTCGGGGTCGGTGAGGTCGTCGCCGAACCAGTCGATCAGCTCGGGCGGGTCCTGCGCGTCGCCGGCCTCCGGCTCGGGCGCGGTGAGCGGGTTGGTTGCGGTCGTGGGCGTCGGCGGGCCGGCGGTGGCGGGTCCGATGATCAGGCTGGAGCTGTCGGTGAACCAGGCGCGGTGGTGCTGGCGACCGCCCTGGGCGCAGATGGGTGCGAGGACGTGGTCAGTGGTGAGGTCGGCCACCGCCTCCCCGGGCCGGCTGTAGGCGGCGACGAGGCGGTAGGCCAGACGGGTGGGCAGGCTGGGGTGCGGGTCGGCGTCGGTACGGGCCGTACGCCAGACCGTGATCGGTACCGGCGGGTCGCCGGCGATCAGGTCGATGAGAGTGGAGTCGGCCGGCTCGCTGTGGTCGGCCTGCTGGTGCGGGTGCGGCGTGTGCTCGCTCATATGCTGTCGGCTCCGCGCCGCGCCGTGAAGCGCTGACATCCCCAAACCGGGTTCTGTGAGCCCCGGCGAACACTTGCCGAACCCACAACCGCTCACAACGCCGACCCGGCAGCGGCTTGTCCCGGTCTTCCTCGTCTGTCTGGTGCGCGCGGCGTAACAGCCGCCATCGGCATTCGCCCTACCGAGACGGGACCGGCCTCGTCCCTACTCAACCCAGTCAGTGACGCTGGGTCACTGACAGAAGGCACTGACGGTGCCGGCGCCGGTTAAGGAGAACGCGTCGGGCGTCGACTGTCGACGTAGATATGAGCATTGACCGGCACTGTGAGACGCGCCGAGCGTCGTGTGTACGGGGCCGTTGTCATCGGCGCGGCGCCGCCTGTCACAGGGTGCGGGATGTCCAGCGGTGACAGCCTGCCCGCGACTGTCACAGGTACGTCCGCAGACCGCGCGGGCCGTCCCCGGCGAGCAGTGACAGTGGCGCTATGAGCCGACCCGGTTGTCACACCCGGCCGCGCGTGTCCCCTGTGAGGTCGTCCGCGCCGTCTCGCGGGTCGCGACGTGAGCCTGTGTCACCAGCTCCGAACAGCGTGCGGCAACAGGCTCTGTCAGGGTGTCACAGGGCAGGTCAACCGGCCTTTGTCAGACTCTTGCTAACGATCAGCGGCGATGGCACGCCGTGCGGGCGGGCCACTGACAGAGGCCCGGTTCGAGGGCGACGAACAGCGCCGTAAGCGGCTCTGTCAGGACCGTGTAAGCCCGCTGTGGCGCAATCGATGCCACCGATCGCCGTGACAACGCCGGCGACGGCATTCGAATCCCTTCGGTGTCACAGGAGTGTTGACATGAGCGTGTCCGACGCTACGAACTGGCCGACTTCCGCCCTCGACGCGGCGGGGGCCGCCTATGCCGCACTGACCTGCGAGCCCGCGCCGCTGGCTCTCGACTGCACGGCGTTCTTCTCCGCCGCGGGTCTGCCGCAGCCGGTGATGCCGCTGCCCGCGCTGCGGGACTGGCTGTTGCGCCACCCCCGCGCCTACACGGCGCGTGACGAGGTGTGGCGGGAGCTGATCCGACGCGCCAGGCTCGACGGGCCGCACTGGGTCGTCGCCGCGGTCGGCATGGCGATGCCGGCGCTGCAGCAGTACGCGGCCCATCTGTGCGAGGGCTACACCGGCGACCCTGCCGATATCGACGCCGAGATCCTGACCGGCTTTCTGACCGCGCTTCGCGACCGGGCCGACCTGACCAAACCCGCGCCGTACGCGAGCCTGTGCAAGGCGGCGTGGCGGACCGGGCGGGACCTGCGGCTGCAGCAGCATCAGTGCCTGCCGGTGCAGGACATCGAGCACCTCGTTTCCGGCTCCCGCACCCCGCCGGTGCCGTACGGGCATCCGGATCTCCTGGTCCGCCGCGCGGTGACCCTCGGGATCCTCGACCCGGAGGACGAGCAGCCCTACATCGACGTGCGGCTCGGTCGACGGGCGATCGAGCCCATCGCCGCGAGGAATGGCGTCAGCGTCGACGCCCTGCGCATGCGGCTGTCACGCATCGACAGCCGCGTCGCCGCCGCCCTCGCGGACGGACTGCTGACCGGGGTCGCGTCGCCGGAGACTACGGCGCGACTGCGGCAGCAGGCCGAGCAGCGCGGTCTGCGCCGCGCGGGACGCGCCGCGGCCGCCCGCCGCGAAGCCGCCCGGCAGCACGGTGCGGCAGCCGCCTGACAGCCAACCGGCACGGCTGTGGCCCGACGTGCACCGTCGGGCCACAGCCGTTTCCGTGTGCCGAGCACCCGTCTCTAGTGGAGGTGTCTGGAGGCAGCGCAGTGCGCTGGCAGCAGAGTGACGGAGAGAACCAGTGCAGGATTGGCAGCCGACCTGCCCCGCCGTCACGTTCTCTGCGGCGCGGGCGCCGCTCGGCCGTCCCCTCCGCTCCGACGAGCAGAAACTGTCCGTCACCGTCTGGAGCACCCGGAACGGGCGAACCGACGCGGCCGTGTCAAGAGCTGTGAGCGCCGGCTGCATTCACAGCGCCCACAGACAGCCCGTCTCGGTCCGGCTGTAGGTCTTCGCCTGTGGGCCGCGCTGTCGGCGGTGAAAGGGTGGCGACCTGCGCTGTGAGCCGTGCCCGGAGCTGGGTGAGCGCGGCAAGTGTTCGCCGGGGCTCACGAATCCCGGTTTGGGGGTGCGGGACTTTCAGCGAGCCGTACCGCTCGCCGGTCCCGTCCGCCGCCGGGCGACACGAGCAGCCGCGAACCACACGCCTCGGGTGCCGCGCCAGTTGATGCGCTGACACCACATTAATGACCGCAACCCACCCCTGAGGGAGGACGAGTTCCTCCCGGGGCTCACGCGGTTCGTGCGCTGCTCCCGTGCGCCCGCCGGCGGTCCCATCGGACCGCTTCGAGCAATCGCCGCCCCCCGGTCACACGTCTTCGTGATCAGGGGCGGCGGGAGGTGAACCGCAATGTCCCGCACCCCACAGCACACTCTCCGAATCCCGCGAGTCGTTCGTCTCGCACTCCGTGCGGCCGTACCGCTGGTCGGCGTCGGCCTGTCACTCGCCGCCCCTGCCGCCGCGTTCGCCGATCCGGGCGCCGCCGTCTACCTGACGGCGAACTCCCTGCCGGTGGTGATCGCCAACCTGCAGGCCTGGGTCATGGGCATCCTGGCCGCCATCGCCACCCTCTTCCTCGTCCTGGCCGGCGTGTACTGGGCCACCGCCGGTGGTGACCCGTCGCAGGTCGAGAAAGCCAAGCTCGCCCTGCGCAACGCGCTGGTCGGCTATGGCCTGGCCGTCCTGGCCCCGATCTTGCTGCAGGTCGTCCGGGGCATCGTGGGGGGCTGATCGTCGTGGGATGGGTCCTCGACCAGGTTCTTGATTGGCTCACCACAGCGATCCTGGCCTGCCTCAACGCGATCTTCGACCTCATCACCGGCATTCTGCTCACCACCCCGAAGGTCACCGTACTGCCGCAGGTGCAGGCGCTCACCGGCCGGTCGGTCTGGATCGTGGACACCGTCTTCGTGTTGGCGTTCGTCGCCGCCGGCGTGCTCGTCATGGTCGCCGGCGGCGACGAACAGTCCCGGTACACGGTCAAGGACCTTCTCCCGCGGCTGGTTGTCGGGTTCACCGCGGCGCACTTCTCTCAGTTGGCCTGCGACCAGCTCATCGATGTGGCCAACGCTCTGACCGCGGCGATCAGCGAGGGCGGCTACGACAGCGACGGCGCGTTCACCGCGATCCGCACCCACCTCGCGGCGGCACAGGACCGCACCGTCCCGCTGTTGTTCCTGATCCTGATCCTGCTCATCACCGTCCTGGTCGTGACGGCCGCGTTTCAGCTGATCGGCCGGTTCGTGGCACTGCTGGTGATGACGAGCATCGCGCCGCTGGCGCTGGCCTGCCACGCATTGCCGCAGACCGACGGTCTCGCCCGGCTGTGGTGGCGCGCCTACGCCGGATGCCTGGCGATACCCGTGGCGCAGGCGTTCTTCCTCACCGCGGGGCAGCAGACACTGCTCGACCCGGCGACCATGCTGCCCGTGTTCGGCCTGCCCGTCGACCCGGGCGGCACGCTGAACCTCCTGGTCGTGGTGGTGCTGCTCTGGACCACCGTCAAGATCCCCACACTGTTGGCCCGCTGGGCGGGCCAGACCGGACGTAGCACGAGCACGATGCTCGGCGCGGTGGTCCGCGTCGTCGTGGTGCAGCAGCTCGCCCGCACCGTCCCCGGCCTAAACACCCTTCGGAGGACCATCAAATGACCCGACCCGAATCCGAAGCGCCGATCAGGGCACGGATGCCCGCGGACGTCGATGCCCCCGACAAGGTCGCCTACGGGCTGACGTTCCACCAGCTGGCGATCGTCGCCACCGGCGCGCTCTGCTTCTACGCCGCGTGGCGCACGGTGCACGACGTCGTGCCGGCACCGGTGTTCATCGGTGCTGGTGTGGTCCTCGGCGGGCTGGTCATCGGCCTGGCGCTGGGCCGCCGCGACGGCCTGTCGATGGATCTGTGGCTGCTGCACGCGATCCGCCACACCCGCACCCCCCGGTCACTGTCCACCGCCACCGTCGCCGCGGACACCGGAACGCCGGATTGGGTCGACACGCCCCAGAGCGGCCGGGTGCCGCTGCCGGCTCCGTTGCGGCTGCCCGCCGACGCCATCGACGACGACGGGGAAGTCAGACTCGGTGGCGCGCGGGCGGCGATCGTCGGCACCACCACGGTGAACCTCGCGCTTCGCACACCCGCCGAGCAGGCGGCCCTGATCGAGGGGTGGGGTCGGTGGCTCAACAGCCTGTCGACGCAGACGCAGATCGTCGTGTCCGCGCAACCGGTTGACCTGGCCTCCCACAGCCGGGCTCTCACCGCGTCCGTGGACGCCCAGCCGCATCCGCGGCTGCGCGCGGCGTGCGCCGATCACGCCGAGTTCCTCGGCGACCTCGCCGCCCGGCGGGACCCGCTGCGTCGCCAGGTCCTGGTCGTCACCCGCACGGCGGCCGGCGAGCGCGCCCATGCCGCGCGGCGGCGAGCCGATGACACGGTGCGGGCGTTGGCCGGCCTCGGCGTCAGTCCCCGGGTGCTGGACGGCTCGGAGGTCACCGCCGCTCTGGCCGGCGCCGCCGACCCGTACCGGCCACCGCAGCCTGGCCGCCTGGCCGCACCCGACGCCGTCATCACCGCCGCTGCCCCCACCCCCAGGACAAGGAGAAGCCGATGATCAGGAACAGACGGTCCGGCGACGACAGGGCACAGCCGCGGCCGGGCTCGCTGGCGTCGGCGGTCGCGCCAGCCACGGTCGAGGTCACACCCCGGTGGCTGCGCGTGGGCGACGGCTTCGCCGCGACCCTCGCCGTGACCGGATACCCGGCCGAGGTCGGCCCGGCGTGGCTGGAGCCGCTACTGTCCTGGCCCGGCCGGCTCGACCTCGCGTTGCACATCGAACCGCTGCCGGCCCCGATCGCCGCCGACCGGCTCCGCAAACAACGAGCACGGCTGGAGTCCTCCCGGCGGACCGACTCCGAACGCGGCAAGCTCGCCGACCCCTACGTCGACGCCGCCGCCCACGACGCCGGAGACCTGGCCGAGCGACTGGCCCAAGGAGCGGCAAAACTGTTCCGCGTCGGCCTGTACCTGACCGTGCACGCCCGCACCGAAGACGAACTCCTGCAGGCGTGCGCGCAGGTCCGGGCCGCCGCCGCGTCCACCCTTCTGGAGGTGCAGCCCGCGACGTGGCGGCAGCTTCCCGGCTGGACCACCACCCTGCCCCTCGCCTGCGATGGGCTGCGGATGCTGCGCACCATGGACACCCAGGCCCTCGCCGCCGCGTTTCCCTTGTCGAGCCCGGACCTGCCCGCACCGCTGCCCGGCGACCCGCCGACCACCGGCGGTGTCCTCTACGGCATCAACCCGGCCGGCGCCGGCATCGTCTGGTGGGACCGCTGGACACAGGAGAACCACAACTCGATCGTCCTGGCCCGCTCCGGAGCCGGGAAGTCGTACTTCGTGAAGCTGGAGATCCTGCGCAACCTCTACCAGGGTGTCCAGGTCGCGGTGGTGGACCCCGAGGACGAGTACCTACGCCTCGCCGACGCGGTCGGCGGCAGCATCGTCCGGTTGGGGATGCCCGGCGTGAAGATCAACCCCCTGGACCTGCCCGTCGGCGACCGGCGACCCGACACGCTGACCCGCCGCGCTCTGTTCCTGCACACGCTCATCAGCGTGCTGCTCGGCCACCAGCCGCCACCGGCGGAGCGCGCCGCGCTGGACCGTGCCATCCTCGCCGTCTACCGGGCCGCCGGGATCACCGCCGACCCGACCACGCACCACCGGCCCGCGCCGCTGCTGCGCGACCTGGCCGCCACGCTACGCGCCGACGACGACCCGGCCGCCGCGACGCTGGCCTCCCGGCTCGCACCGTGGGTGCAGGGCAGCTTCGCCGACCTGTTCGACGCACCCACCACCCAGACCCCGGTCGGACACCTGGTCGTGTGGTCGCTGCGGCACCTGCCCGACGAACTGCGCACCGTCGGCACCCTGCTCGCGCTGGACTCGATCTGGCGCACCGTCGACGCCCCACAACGCCCCTCGCGGCGGCGGCTCGTGGTGGTCGACGAGGCGTGGCTGCTGATGCGCGACGGCGAAGGCGCCCGCTTCCTGTTCCGCATGTCGAAGGCGGCACGCAAGCGCAACGCCGGACTGACCGTCATCACCCAGGACGCCGCCGACGTGCTTGGCACCGACCTCGGCCAGGCGGTGGTGTCCAACGCCTCCACCCAGGTGCTGCTGCGGCAGGCGCCGCAGGCCATCGACGCCGTCGGCGAGGCGTTCGGGCTCACCGACGGTGAACGGCGACTGCTGCTCTCGACCCGCCGCGGCCAAGGGCTGCTGATCTCCGGGGCGAGCAGGACCAGCTTCGAGTCGATCGCCTCCGACGCGGAACACGCCCTATGCACCACTGATCCGGACGAGCTGGCCGACCTCGACGAGGAAGAGGGCGACCTGTGACACCGCCGACCGAAGCCCTCCGCTCAACGCTCGTGTCACCGGCGCCCAGCCCCACCAGCGGGCCGGGCGCCGGCCCCATCCCACCCCCCACCGGACCAGCGGCCGCGCTGCTCGACGCCGCCGTGTGGGCCACACAGCGGCCGTGGCTGGCGGCTGTCGCCGCCGGCGGGCTGATCCTGTGGATCGCGGCGCGCAACCTGGTCGAGATCTGGCGGCACCGCCACCACGCCCGTGGCGCGCGCCTCGTGACGATCGCGCCGCCGCCGGAGGTTGACCTGCACAGCGCGCCAGCGTTGTGGGCGAACCTGGCCGGCGTGCTGACTCCGTCACGGCGGCGGCGCTTGCTCTACGGTGCCCCGCACGTCGTGTGGCAATACACGTGGTCCGGCCGGCACCTGCTCATCTCGATCTGGGTTCCCGGCACCGTCCCGCCGGGGGCGGTCGAGGCCGCGGTGCGGGCAGCGTGGCCCAGCTCGGCCACCACCACCGACGACAACCCCCCGCCGCCAATCCCCCTGGACGCCCACCCCGCAGCCGGCGGGCACCTGCTACCCGTGTACGCGGAGTGGCTGCCGCTGGCCACCGACCACGACACCGACCCGCTGCGCCCGCTGATGGCCGCCGGCGCGCAGCTCAAACCCCGCGAGTACGCCTGCGTGCAGATTCTCGCCCGCCCGGCCACACCCCGGCGGGTAACGCGGGCCCGCCGCGCGGCCGGGCGGCTACGGGCCGGCACCACCGCCGTCCCGGCGATCAACCCGGCCGCACCGATGTTGTGGCTGCTGGACGCGTTCCTGCCCAGCAGCCGCACCACCGGCCGCGCTACGGCGCCCGCGTCCCGTCGGGACCCCACCGTCGAGCGCGACGTCCGGGCGATCCTGGACAAGACAGCACACCCGCTGTGGCAGACCGGAATCCGCTACGCCGTCGCCACCACCAACCAGCGCCCCGGCGCCGACCCGACCGGCCGGCTGCGGGGCATCGCCGACACCCTCGCCTCGGCATTCGCCATCCACACCGGCCGCAACCGGCTCACCCACCGCGCCCGCATGCGAGCACCGGTGACCGTCCTCGCCGCACGCCGCCTCGGCCCCGGATTCCTCACCTCCGCCCCGGAACTCGCCGCCCTCGCCGCCCTGCCGCAAGACCTCGCCGTGCCCGGCCTCGACCGGGCGCAGGCCGCGTCCATGCCGGCACCGGTCGCCGTCCCCGGCGGCGGCCGTGGGGTGAAAATGCTCGGCGACGCCGAAATCGGTGGCCACAGTGTCGGGCTGACGGTGGCGGACGCGAGGTATCACATGCATGTGATCGGTTCCACGGGCTCCGGCAAGACCACCCTGCTGGTCAACATGGCCCTCGACGACATCAACGCCGGCCGCGGCACCGTCGTCATCGACCCGCACGGCGACCTCGTCCTGGACATCCTCGACCGGCTCCCCGCAGGCGTCGCCGACCGCGTCGTGCTCTTCGACCCCGACCAGGACAACCCGCCGACACTGAACCCCCTCGAAGGCGACGACCCCGACCTGGTCGTCGACAACCTCGTGTCGATCTTCGGGAACATCTTCGCCAAGGCATGGGGACCGCGGATGGACGACGTCATGCGGGTGGCCTGCCTGACCCTGCTGCGCCACAACAACGTCACCCTGCAACACATCCCCCCGCTGCTCAACAGCCCCCAGTTCCGCTCGGCGATGACGGTGGACCTGGACGACCCGGCCGGGCTCAGCGGCTTCTGGCAGTGGTACGACAGCCTCAACGACAGCCTCCGCTCCCAGGTCATCGGACCGGTCCTCGCCCGGCTGCGAGCATTCCTGCTGCGCGACTTCGTCAAACGCACCATGCGCTACCCCCGCTCGAGCTTCGACATGGGCCGCGTCCTCGACGGCGGCGTGCTGCTCGTCCGCATCCCCAAGGGCGTGCTCGGCGAGGACACCAGCCGGCTGCTCGGCTCCCTGATCCTCGCGCAGGTGTGGCAGGCCACCACTGCCCGCGCCGGCGTCGAGCCCGATCGGCGCCGCGACGCGACCCTGATCATCGACGAGGCACAGAACTTCCTGACCCTGGCCAACTCCCTGGACACGATGCTCGCCGAGGCCCGCAAGTACCGGCTGTCGCTCGTGCTCGCCCACCAGGACCTCGCCCAGTTCCCCCGCGACCTGCTCGCCGCGGCATCGGCCAATGCCCGCAACAAGGTCTACTTCACCGTGGCGCCGGAGGACGCGAAAGTCCTGTCCCGGCACACCCTGCCGGAGCTGGGCGAGCACGACCTCGCCCACCTCGACGCGTACACCGCCGCCGCGCGGCTGGTCGTCAACGGCCGCCAGACCCCGGCGTTCACCATGAAGACCCGGCCGCCGAAGCCGATCGTCGGGGAGGCGACCGCCATCCGCCAGGCCGCCGCCGCAGCGGTACCGACCCAGGACACCAGCGCCGTCGACGACCTCGTCGAACGGCTCAGCCGCAGACCCGACGACCGTCGATCCCGTCCGAAGAGCGCCCGGAGCTAACTGTCTCTGTCAGACGGTGGCGTCGCCCGGGTCGCGCACCGGCTCGTCACCGGGATCGCCACCGGTGACCGATAAGCATCCGCAGCACAGTGCTGACCTGGGCTGTCAGTGCCGCACACGCCCCTGACAGGTCCTCCGCACTGACCTCCCTCGTCCCAGACACCCCTCCCGATCGGGAGGGAACCCCATCCTGCCCAGGAGCAACCGTCGTGTACTCCCGTGTACCCCCCGCCTCCCGCAACCCCGATCCCCTAGCCGTCTTCGGTCGCATCGTTCCCCGCGACCACGCCCTCCTCAGGCTGCTCGCCGAGCACTACCTGCTGTCCACCGACCAAATCACCAGCGCCCTCTTCGACACCCGGCGCACCGCCCAACGACGGCTGACGATCCTGCACCGCCTCGACGTGCTGCACCGCTTCGGCCGCAGCGGCGCCCACGGCCGGTACGGATCGCTGCTCTACACCCTCGGCCCCGTCGGACTGCAGCTACACCCAACCGTCTACCACGACCCCACCGGCACCAGCGGCAAAGCGCCGCGCAGCTCCCTGGAACGCGCCAAGCGGATCGCCGCCAGCGGCCAGGTCAACCATTTGCTCGGCGTCAACCAGTTCTTCACCGACCTCATCGCCACCGCCCGCCACACACCCGACACTCTTCTGTCGCGCTGGTGGTCCGAGCAGCACGCCACCACCGTCTACGCCCAAGCGGGCATCCGCCCCGACGGGCACGGCGTGTGGACCGTCGGCAACACCTCGACCGGCTTCTTCGTCGAGCACGACAACGACACCGAGAACCTCGCCCGAGTCGTGGCCAAGCTGCGCGGCTACGAACGCCTCACCACCTTCGGCCCCCGCTACCCCGTGCTGTTCTGGGTCCCCAGCCGGCGCCGCGAGGCCAGCCTCCTCGCAGTGCTCGCCGGACTGCGCAGCGCCAGCCCGATCGCGACCGCCGTGCACGGCCCCGACCCGGCGGGTCGGGTGTGGACCCTCGCCTCGGACCCTACCCACCGGCGGTACCTGCACGAGCTGCCCTGCGACCACGGCCCCGACACGGTCACCAACCCGCAGCGCTTCGACCACCCATAGAACTCACACCGCGGGCCAGCGCGCCGACACCTGCCAGAGTCAGCACCTCCGGCAAGCCGACCACCGTCGGCGACGTCTGTCAGCAAACAAGATCACCTGTGAGACTCATGAAGGCTCACAGCATCCGCGCCGACGAGGACTCCGCTACGAACCGGAATGCCTCACAGCGCAGGTCAACCCCACTCTCCGGCGATCAACTCGTCGGATCGACCTGACAGAACAGACCGCTACCGTTCACGGCACTAACACCACCTCATAAATCTCCACCCCGGTCCGGTCCCACCTCGGAACCACCGCCGCACCTACCGGTGCGCCACGCCCACCCGCCCCTCCCCGGGCCGGTCGGCGCCGCGCCGCGCGGCGACCCCAGGTCGCACCGCACCAACCCGCACCCGCACCTCTCCCGCAACCGACCCACGCACCCAGTGGGCCGGTCATCTGCGCGCGCCCTGACGCGCCAACCCCAAGGAGGACGATTCATGCCCAAGAACCCGACCAGGAAGGCCACCTCGCCGGCTGTCACACCGACGGCGACGATCCGCACCATGATCGTCTGCGTGCCGGGCGACCTGCCCCGCGAGTCCCTGACCGCACACCAGCTCGACCGCAACTTCGGCGTGCAGGGCACGCTGTCGCCCCGCTTCTGGGCCAGCCCCGCCCTGCGCCTGTGGCAGCGCAGCCAGATGTTCGGACTGCGCAAGGGCCGCCCGGCCTACTGCGCCGGCGGGCCAGCGCGACTGCTCGACCTGACCGGCATGCGCCACGCCGCCGGTGTCGGGGCGGGCATCCGCCACCAACTGTTCAGCCGCGCCGTGCACGGCACCCGCAACGCCAATCCGTGGCACGTCTACGAGGCCCGCCACCTGGCGGACCCGCAGCAGTACCCGTGGGACACGGCCGTCGCGGACTTCACCCATCAACCCCGTGTCAACGCCATCCGAATGCACAACGCCGCCACCTACGGCGCCGGGCAGATCCGCCTCAGCGAACTGGAGATGTACCAGGCCGGCTGCATCGCCTACCAGCACCACAGCGCCCTCACCGCCCTCGCGGGCGACGCGCTGATCACCGCCGAAGGGGCGAAGCTGGCCCCGGCCAGCGACGCCATGGCCGACCGGGTGACCTACCTCGAACAGGCCAACCGGCTGCTCGACGCCATCGACCCCGACCAGCGACTGCTCGCGGTCGCGCTCTGACTGAGCCGGCCAAGAAGGAAACACGCCCGACGGGCCCGTCATGTTCCGCCGGACGAGGTCGAGCGCCTCGCCGCCTGCGTCCGCGCCCCGCGCCGCAGCGCCGCAAACCGCTAGCCGTTCACGCGCACCTCATCGCGCAGCTTCGGGCCGCCGCACGCGCCGACGCGATGCCCTGCTCACCATCCTGGCGACCGGCTCACGGTGTCGGCAGATACCCGCGAGCCGCCGCATCTCGCCCCGGCGTGCCAGCCGCCCCTGGCAGGGGCGCTGACTGCGCTGCCGGCCAGCGAGACGGCCGCCCTTTCCCTCTTGCGCATAAGCGCCGGCGAACGCCGGCCACAACCCCTACGCACCGCACCGAGCCGTCGGCGACCAGGCCCTGGTCGCCGACATCACCCTGCCTGAAGGGACACCGCTCCATGATCCACCTTCCGATCTGCCCCGTCTGCGATGAGCCGGTGGCAGACCAACCCGCCACGCACTGGACCAACGCCTACCGCGGGGGCATCCCGTGGTGGCATCTGGCGGACAACAGCCCCATCTGCGCGGCTGCCGACGGCCAACACTCCCAGCCAGCCCTCGTCGCCGACCCGCTTCCGGTCGACAGTCAGACCAACACCTGGCTCGACGACATGAGCCGCCTGTTCGCCGTCGACGGTCCCTACCACCCCGCCCGACTGGGCAGCGCCATCACCGCCGCCGAGCACCTCAGCCGCTGGCTGCACACGGCCACCGGACCGTTCAGCGCGCTGCTCACCCTGCCGGCACCCTCCGACGCCGCATCCCTGATCGGGCACCTGCACCGCAGCACCCGGCTGCTCGCCCGGGCGCACGCACAGACCGGGTCCTACCTCCTCGACCAGGCCCGCCAGGCGCACCTCGCCAGCCTCGATGACAGCGAAGGGCGCAGCGAGGTCATCGACGCCGTCGACGACATCCGCGCATGGTTGCAGGACGCGGCCAACTCGCTCGCCCAATCGGCGCAGGCGTCAGGGATGGCTTGGTCCAGCGCCCGCAAGGTCGCGGCCGCGAGTCACCTCGGCGCCTCCTCCACCGCTGGCGATATCGACCCGCCGGAGGGCCAGCAGTGACGAGTCCTGACTACACGCCACGTCAGGGCAGCACAGCCGTCTTCTCCGGTCGGTGGCTGCGCTACGAACCGGTCCCTGGCTTCCACCGCTACCACGAGGGATACCTCGCGACGGTGACCGGTTGGTGGAACGGCAGCTTTGAGCTCGCCCTCGACCACGAGGCCGTGATCGCTCTTACCGAGACGTTCGACGCTATGGCCACCTACGTCGGCGATGACTGGCGCACCGTCGGCTTCGACGGACACACCCTCACCATCGCCCGGCCGGTGTCCCTCGGCGGCGGCGTCCACCTCGTCGAGCCCACCGGCGGGCGGTACCGGATCGGCTGGGGCCTGCCGTGGTTACCGGTCGAGCCGAGCCGCTGCGACCACGTCTTCGGCCAGCCATAGCCGCACCGCCCCACCAGCACGGGGCTTGGCAGGCCCCGAGCGTCGATGGCATCCCGAGATCCGGTCACCGCACTTGATCACGAGGCGCCATCGAAGCGTGCATCAGTGCACGCCCCCATCCAGGCAGACGCAACAACAGCCACAGGGAGGACTCATGGACAACCCCACCGATCAGACCGCGGCGCCCAGCGCCCTCGACAAGGTCGCCGCCGCTTTGGCAGCACTTGGCCAGGACACGGCCGCCGCGATCGCGCAGCGCGCCGGCGTCGGCTACTCGACGGCCACCAAACGACTTCGCACCCTGGCAGAGGCAGGCCAGGCCGAATCGTTGCGCGCTGACGACGGCCGCACGCTCTGGCGGCACCTGCCGAACACGGCGACCAGCACCGACAGCGGCGACCCGCAGGCGACCACGACCGACGCCAGGCGCGACCCGCCGCCCGCACTGACGGACGACAACGCGGACGAGGCTCACGGACCGGACGAGGCTCCCGGACCGGTAGAGGAGGCGGACACCGCCATGGCGGCGGGACCGGACGACGAGTCGACCAGTCTCCAGCCGGACGACGAACGCCGACCAACGCCGGACAGCGACGCGGGTCGGCCAGCCCTACAGGACTCACCCGCCAAGCCGGACAACGTCCCCGACGCACCGACCACGACCCACGCGGGGGCCGGCGAGGCTTCCCCGGCCGACGCCGAGAATCCGGCCGCAGCCGACGCGTCCGGTCAGGCAGAATCCGCGCCCAGTCTGGACCCGGCGGGCAGCGACGAAACCGCTGCGCCCAGCAGCCCATCCGAGGCTCCGAGCGCGTCAGGTGGCGGGAAGCCGCGCCGGTCCAAGGGCAGCCTGCGCGGGGCCATCCTCGACGTGCTCGAAGCCCATCCGGGCCAGCCGTTCAAGACCAGCCAACTGTGCAAGGCCATCGACCAGGCGAACGAGGGCACCGACTCGGCCAAGGCCAGCGCGGGCGCGGTCGTCAACGCCGTGCACAAGCTCGTCACCGACGGAGTCGCCGTTCAGGTCGCCGAGAAGCCGGCGACCTTCCAACTCGCCCCGACGACCACCTAGCAGACCCGTTACCGCTGGTAGCCCGGGGCGGGCGTCGAACTTGGCGGATCCACGCCCGCCCCGGTGCTCCTTAACAGACAAGGAGCGATGTCAAGTGTGTCACCTGAGCTCGTACCTCACGGCGGCTGGCGGAATCCTCGCTGGTCTCGCCGTCGCCGCGGCACTGCTCGCCCGGCAGCGGCACATCATTCACCATCAGCGGCAGGCGTTGGCTGCCCGCGACCGTGACCGGTCCTACTGGCGCCGGCTGGCCACGCACAACGACACGAGCGACCTACCGAACCGGCGGGCCCTGTGGACCCACCTTCAGGCCACGTTCTCGCTCGGGGAACCGCTCGGGCTCGTCCTCATCGACCTGGATCGGTTCAAGCAGGTCAACGACACCTACGGCCACGAGCACGGCAATGACCTGCTGCGCGAGGTCGGACGCCGCCTGAGGGCCCTCGGGCCGTCGGTAGCCCTGGCGGCGCATCTCGCCGGTGACGAGTTCGCCCTCGTCGTGCACGGCGACGCCGGCGAGGTCGGGACTGCCGCCGAGGCCGCCCACCGGCGCATCTCGGAGCTCCCGTACGAGATCGCCGGGCAGCAGGTGATCGTCACCGCAAGTGTCGGCTATGCGCTCGCCGAGCCGGACATGCTGTCCCGCGATCTCCTGCACGCTGCCGACCAGGCCATGTACCTGGCCAAACGCACGCGTTGCGGCGTCCGCGCCCACGACCCGGACCACGCCACGCCGCCGGGAATTGTCATCCGCTACCGCGACCTGCGGTAACACGCCCCCGGCACCAACCGCACCACGTCCCCGCCCGCCCCAGAAGCCCCGCAGGCCATTCGGCCTGCGGGGCTTCGCGTATGTCAAGGAGCCCGATCCCCGTGATGTCCTTCCACACCGTCCACGCCCTGACCAGGTGCCTGCTGGACATTGAGGCCAACGCCGACCGTGTCGGCTGGGGCCGCCCGCCGCTCCTCTTGCTTGTCCAGGACCGGCCGGCCCCAACCGCACCACACGGCACGAGACGCCAGATCCGCGCCGTGCACCTACCGCTCAACGACACCCGCATGGGCCGCTACCGCGCCGGACTCGCCGACCTCCTGCCCGACCTCGCCACCGCGCTCGACAGCAACCAGCCGGTCGCCCGGCCCACCCTCGCGGCCTGCGTCGACATCGGCCTGATCACGGACCTCCTCGCCGATCCCACCCCCGGACTCCGCCTGCTGGCCTGGGCCATCTGCTACGAGGACGTCCTCGTCGAGTCCGACGGCCGCCTGCACGAGATCCGCCGCGTTGACGCGGTCGACGCCGACCGCCGCGGCTACCGGATCACGAGGCTGCGGGGCGAACCGCACCCCGTGGTCCGCGTCGACGACCACGTCGGCCACGACGCAGCGGCCACTCGCTCCGCACTGACGCGTCTCGTCCAGACCACCAGCAGACCTGGCCGAATCACACCGACAGCCTCCTGACGGCCGCCGACGCCCCGCCAGCAGCGCGGGTCCCAACCTCACCCGCGCGTCACACCCCGTGCCCCTACGGCACCACCCCAGGCAGACGACTTGACCTTCATCGAGAGAGAAGCGTCGATCAACCAGGTCATTGTCCGGGGCGTCCATCAGGCACAACACGACCGGCCACGACCGGACGGTGACCCCTGCCCACAACCCCGACGGAAGGTCACCCGCCATGTCTGACCGCAGCCGAACCCGCTCGTCTCACCGCGCCCTGCTCCCCCGTGACGTCACCGATCCCCTGCTGTGGCGGCTGGCCGTGGACGTCCTCACCGCCCACCAACCCGGACCCGGCAACGGGTGCGTCAACCTGCAGTGCGCCGACCAGAGCGGGCCGTGTTCGGCTGCCAGGCAGGCACAACGGGCGATGCGCGCTGCGCGAGCCACACCACCGCCACAGCCGGCACCCGTCCGTGAGCCCACACCACAGCGGCCGGCCCGCGACTCCCTTGGATTCGTCGGCTGGTTCGCCAACGGTCTCGCCGCCGCTGCCACGCAATTACTGCCGCGGGTCCCGCAGCGGCTGCCCCGCCGCGTCCCCGGCGCGACCCTGACCGCCGCCTACGCCGCGTAGCCGCAGCCCAGACGCAACGACCAAACGCCGCCCGGCCCGGACCAAGAACCTCACGACCTTCGACCGCGTGGCCCACCACGGCCGCGCGGTCGTCGCCGTACCCGAACACACCACCACGACGAGGAGACACGACCCGTGGGAACCATCTGCTACGTCAGCGCCACCGATCCCGCCCAGCCGAGCACCGTCCACGCCCGCTACGTCCACTTCGACGGCTACCCCCTGGCGCTCATCGCGCACCTGCGCGGCATCTGGGCCACCACCGCCCGCCGCGACACTCAAGCCCTCATCGACGCGGTCCTCGCCCACGACTGGTACTACCTCGGATCCGACGTCACCCCAGACACCCGGTCGTTCCCCCACCAGCACCCCGTCGGCGGTGTCGGCGTGACGTTCGACGACACCGAGCCAGAGTCCACCACCGTCTTCCCGCTCAGCCGCGCCGGCGACCTCGACGCCTCGTGGATCTACGTGATCAGCCCGGCTGACGACACCGTCACCGTGCACACCGGCGACGGCGATCCGGTCGGTGTTCACAGCCTCGGCTAGCCAGGAGGACCAGTCATGCCCGCCCACACCTCTCCCCTCGTCCAGCGCCACTCCACGCCCTACCCCGCTCCCTACCTCACCTATCCCCTCGGCCGCTGGGGACCGACGTGAAGCTCCGATCTCTGGTGTCAGTCGCGGTGGCGATCGTCACCGTGTTCATCCTCTGCGCCGGTGGGCTCGGCGGATTCCTCGCCGGCGGCTCGGCCACCGCCGGATGCGTCCCTATGGTCACCTCTCCCGGGTCCACGTCAGACGGCGCGGTGTCGCCGCCCGGGCCGCCGATCCTGTGGCCGGCGATTGGTGACTGGGACAGTGACCAGGTCGGCAACGCCGCTGCGATCGTCACCACCGGCGCTCGCCTCGGGCTACCAGCGCGCGGCTGGGTGATCGCGGTCGCCACCGCCATGCAGGAGAGCAGCCTGCGGAACCTGGCCGGCGGCGACCGGGATTCGGTCGGGTTGTTCCAGCAGCGCCCCAGCCAAGGGTGGGGCACCCCCGCCCGGCTTCAGGACCCCGTCTACGCGTCGGAGAAGTTCTTCGACGAGCTGGCCACGATCCGCGGCTGGCAGGCGATGCCGCTCACCGAGGCCGCCCAGGCCGTGCAGGTCAGCGCCTTCCCCGACGCCTACGCGACATGGGAGGCACCAGCCACCCTGCTGGTAACCGCGATCGCCGACACCACGGGTCTACCCATCGACGGCCTGGCCGGGTGCGGGGCCACCGGCCCGTGGACGCAGCCGGTCCTCGCCCCTGTCGGATCAAGGTTTCGTAGCTCGGAGCGGCCCGGTCACGACGGCGTCGACCTCGGCGCTGCGCGCGGCACCATCATCCGCGCCGCGTCCGCCGGAACCGTCCGCACCGTGCGCTGCAACGCCGTCCACGCCGACACCGGCGCCGATTGGGGCTGCGACCGCGACGGCGACCCCGCTCGCACGCGCGGGTGCGGCTGGTACGTCGACATCGACCACGCCGGCGGCCTGCTCACCCGCTACTGCCACATGGACCAACCCCCGATGGTGACGGTCGGGCAGCCGGTCGCCGTCGGCCAGCCCATCGGCGTCGTCGGCTCCACCGGCCACAGCTCCGGCCCGCACCTGCACTACGAGGTGCACAACAATGATGCCAGCCCGAACGGCGCGATCGACCCGGTGCCCTTCATGGCCGCACACGGCGCCCCGCTTGGGCGGGCAGACGGTGATGGGGCGCCGATCAGGGGCGGTCGTGCAGGAACCATGCGTCGCCTCGGGTAAGGGCGATCGCGAGTTGCCACTGTTCGCATTGCAAGCTGCCACCGACGGCCATCAGTTGCCCGGCGAGCTCCCACGCCTGCGGGCCGGGCTGCGGGCGGCGTTGCGCGGTGAGCTGCAGCATGGTTCCCCAGGCGGCGATGAGGGCGGCGCCCCACCGCTGATCCCACTGCCACATGGCCGCTGCCAACCCTGGAATGCCGTTGTCGCGGGCGGCTCCGAAGTAGGGCACCCAGGTGGGGGCCAGCCACTGCGACGTCGTGGGCAGCAGCACCAGCTGCACGTCCGGGAACGTATGCCATCGGGCGGTGCCGACGAGGTATTCGCACCCGCTGAAGGCTCGGGAGGCGAGCTCCGGATCGGCGAGGAGAGTGTCATAGGTCCACCGCTGTAGAGCTGTCGAGGTGGTGGGCAGGGCCAACTGCTTAAGAGCCGAGGCGACCATGTCGTCACCCAGAAACGCCCGAACATAGCGTTCCACGTCTCCGTGGTCCTGGGCGTCCTCGCGGCCGTATCGCTGATACACCGACCACGGATCCAGCGTCCGAGCCACCCGGTCCAGGTCAGCGAGCTCATCAGCATCCGGTTCGTGGTCGAGGTCGCCCGGCAACGTGAAGACGGGCCACCGACCGGTAGCCGGCATGGCCGCACGGGCAGCCTGCCACGCATCGAGTAGCCGAACAGGATCGACCTGCTCCACCAGGAAGGTGCCGCCGAGCCCTTCGCCCACGGGGTGGCCCTGAAGAGCAGTCCCCCGCAGGGCAGCCGCGATGTCCCGGGCGTCGTCCATCCGTGCAGCCATACGAGCACGGTAATTCCCTGCACCGACATGCCCGCCTCAGCCGCACCTTCTGTCACCGGAGGTGGCCGCTGGGAGGAACACCGCGCGGTTCGAGTACCGCGGTCACCCGCGACGGCCGCGAGCAGTACCGGCGGGTCCATGCCATCCAAGTCCGGCGGTCGTCCCACCCGGGACGACCGCGCAACCCCACGTCCTTTGAGGAGGAGATACACGTGAGCACACCCGCGCTGATCGGTGTGGCCGCGTTTCGCGGCAGGTACACCGCCCGGTCCATCCAGCTCGGCGAGGGTCCGGAGGTCCTGGTGCCGCTGCTGCGCCGGATCTGGACCGACACGTTCGGCCGCGACACCGACGCCCTGGCCGCCGCGCTGCTGGCCCGTAACTGGTGGAGCCTCGCGGTCAACCCCAAGCCCCGGCGATGGCACCGACAGGCGCCCGTAGCGGGGCTGGGCTACCCGACCGTGACCGAGAACAACACCATCCGGCAGGGCTCGCTGCGCGAGGACCTCGACGGGTTCGACGAGTGGATGTACCTGCTGCGCCCCGACCAGCGGTTGCTGGTGGTGTACGAGGCGACGGTCCACGGCCGCTGGCTGCGGCACAGCGTCCACCACCTCGACCCGATCGAGGACCTGTTCGTCACCGCACCCGCCCTCGACGAGGGCGGCCCGGAGATGACCGTGTGCACCGTCTGCGGCGCCGTCGACGAGATCGACCACGTCGAGGTGCCGTCCATGGCCGGCTACGGCCACGACACCGCCACCAGCTGCACCCGCTGCGGCTCCTCGGTCGCCACCGACCCGATGTTCGGCGCCCACCTCACCCGCAAGCCCTGGCCACCGCACGCCCCCACGACGGGTGACACGAAAGGCGGCACCCGATGAGCACGCCCGACCCGATGCCACCGCCGCCCACCAGCCGCGTCCCATCCACTCGCCGATCGGAGAGCACCATGACCTACCAGCCCGGCCAGCGCGTCGCCCTGGTCCACACCAGCGACCCGCACACCCGGCTGCGGCCCGGTGACACCGGCACCGTCCGCCGCCACGACCAGCAGCAGAACATCGTCGAGGTCACCTGGGACAGCGGCTCGGCCCTGTCGATGTGCCTCGACGCCGGCGACCGCATCCAACCGGTCAGCACCACACCGCCGCCCACCGGTGGGCCCGTCGACGAGGCCGCCGGATGGGCCGCCGCACTGCAGCGGATGCGCGCCGCCGGCACCGAGGCCGGCGGCACCGCCGCCGAATGGTGGGCACAGGACACGATCGGCGCCCGGGTCACCGGCGACACCCGCCTGGCCGCCCGCCGGGTCCTGGCCGGCATTGACGATGGGGATCCCGCCGTCCTCGATGCCCTGCCCCGCTTCACCTTCGCCGCAGAGGCGGTCGACACCGCCGCATGGGGGCTGTTCGCCGACGCTACCGGCGACGTCTGCGGCTGGTTCGGGCTGCGCATCCAGCAGCACGACGAGGCGATGACCGTCTACCGCGACGCCTTCGACACCGCCGCCACCGACCGGATCGCCGACCTGTGTCGCCTCGCGGCCAGCCCCAGCGGCGTCGATGTGTCCCACCTGCGCCCCGACCGGGTCCGTATCGGCGACGTCGGCGTGTTCGCAGGCGACTGGGCGCGCACCGCCGACCCGGACGGCAGGGACCGCATTGAGGTGGGGTTCGTTGGCACCCTGATCGAGCACTGGAACGGGTGGGCGGTGTTCTCCTGCACCCGCTTGGTGGCCGAGGCGATCGTCGCCGACCAGCAGCGGCATCGTGACCAGTACCGCGACAGCCTCCGGGACACCGGCGTGCCAGCAGACGAACTGGACCGTCGGGTCGACGCCGCGCTGGCCAACCTGTCCTTCGACGGCGACGTGATCATCGCCGACCAACGCGCCATGTTCGACGACCCCGACGCCGTCGAACGCATTACCCCGGACGGCGACGGCCGGTACGTGGTGATGGGCCGCAGCTGGTGCTGGGAAGCCGTCGACCCGTACGCCTGCGACCGGATAGTCGGCGACCTGCCCGACCCCGATCAGGCATAGGCCGGCCCGCAGACCAAGCCCCACCGCGTCACCGGAAGCCGGGCCAGCATCGGCCGCGGCGACCCGGCCACGACAGGTAAGACCTTCAGGAAGGAATGCCAGTGACCATGCGCGCCCAAGAGGAAATCGTCACCCGGGTCTGGGCTCTCCGGGCCAACCGCTGGGACATCTTGGGCTTTCGGGAGGAGGTGCTCGTGGAGGCGCTCGATCTCGACCACGCCTGCCAGGTCCTCACCCCCCGCCGCCCGGGTGAGTGGACCCAGCGGGTCGACCACGAGTCCTACGCCCGGGACTACCTGCGTTTCGCCATCGGGAAGATCATCGACCACCGGGGCAACTCGGCGAGCCGGTCGGTGGACAAGCTCGGCGAACTCGCCTGGCTCCTCGGCCGCGACGACATCGTGGTGGCGATGGATCACGCCGGATACCCGATGTACGGGGCACCCAAGGTCAAGGCGTTCGCCGACGGGTTCGACTGGCCGTTCCTCGACGACCTCGACGGCGACGACAGGCCGGCCCTGGCCCGGATGGCCGAGGGACAGCAGTGCGACCCACAGGGCTGCGAACGGGGCTGCGCCGACTGACCACGACCGCACCGCACGCATCGCTCCCGGCCCTCACGGTGCACACGTAGTTAGCCGGCGCTCCCGGTAATCCCACACCCGCCAACCCATCCGACTTGATCGATTGGGGTGACTGGGGTTCCATCGTCGGCGCCGACACCGCCCGCGCGGCCTCGACACCGACCAGCACGCACCAGCGGCGACCCGACGTGTCGCCGTAACCCTTCAGCACCACCGGGGTGTGGTCGCCCACCTGCACGGCCCGATGCGGGCCGGCAGGGGTTGGCCCCACCCGTCTCCGCTGTGCGGTACCCACCGCCCGCGCACCCGGAGACGGGTGCGCGGGCACAACCCTTGGAATCGAGGCACCCACATGACCACACCACATGCGCCGGCCCCGCAGGCCGGTCCGCCGCAGAACGGCCCGGCCCCTGCTGGCACCGACGAGACGCCCATGACCGAGGCCGCCTCCGGCCGGTCCGGCTACCTCTACCGCAAAGTGGCCCTGCACCTGGCCGACCATCCCGACGCCATCTTCAAGGTCGGGGAGATCACCCGGGCGATCGGCGCACCGTCGTCCGGGGCGGTGTTCGAGGCATTGAAGAAGATGGCCGCCGCCGGGCACGCCATCCACCACCGCGACCCGCACCACCGCTTCCAGATCACCCAGCCCGGCGTCGACGCCGCCGGTACCCTGCCGCCCGCCGCGCCCCGCACCCGCTCCGGCGGCACTGGTGGTGGTGGCCGTCAGTCCCGGCCCGCGCCGGTACCGCGCCCGAACGGGACGCTGTACCACCCGCGGCGGCTCGGCAAGGGCTGGGACGTCGAGGAACTGCGACGACTCCGCGCCCAGCAGGTACCGGTGCTGCTGTACGGGCCGCCCGGCACCGGCAAGACCGCCATGGTCGAGGCCGCGTTCCCCGACCTGCTCACCGTCGCCGGCACCGGCGACACCGTCGTCGACGACTTCCTCGGCTCCTACAACCCGATCCCCGGCGGCGGCTACGAGTTCGTCCACGGGCCCCTCGTCACCGCCATGCGTGACGGGCGGGTCCTGCTGGTCGACGACGCCACCCTCATCCCGCCCCGCGTCCTGGCCGTGCTGTACCCGGCCATGGACGGCCGCGGGGTCATCACCATCCCCGCCAACGGCAACGAGACCGTGGAAGCCGTCGACGGGTTCTACATCGTCGCCGGCCACAACCCGGGCGTGCACGGCGCGGTGCTCACCGAGGCCCTGGCCTCCCGGTTCACCGTCCACCTGCACGTCACCACCGACTGGGACCTCGCCCGCCAACTCGGCGTCCCCAAGCCGGTGGTCAATGCGGCGATTGACCTCAACGCCGACCTGACCGCGGGCAAGACCGTGTGGGCACCGCAGCTGCGCGAACTGCTCGGCTTCGTCACAGTCCGCGACCACCTGGGCATGACCGCCGCCCTGGCCAACCTGGCCGGCATCGCCCCCGAGGACGCCCGCGACGACGTCACCGCCGCCCTGTCCCGGCACACCGGCACGCCCATCACCGCGCTCGCCCTCGGCAAGCGCTGACCTCATCCACCACGGATCTCTGGAAGGAGCCAATCCGTGTCACACCCCAGCACCCACCTACAGCAGGGCGCACCGCCGACGCCGACCGGCGCCAGCGACTGGCATGACTGGTCCGCAGCCTGGACCAAACACGTCCCGCTGCTGACCGGCCGTACCGACCTCACCGTCCTCGTCGCCCCCGGCGCCGCCGGCGACGCACCCGAATGCTTCTACCCCGACCTCCACCGCATCGAGGTCGACGCCACCTACATCGCCGAGCGCCCCGACATCACCGACCCGGCCAAGGCCCGCCACAAGCGCCTCGTGCCCACCGGCTACGGGCTGCTCGTGCACGGCGCCGCGCACGCCGCGCACAGCCACTGGACCACCCCGCCCGGCACCCCGCCGATCCTCGCCGACGTCGCCAAGATGCTCGAGGAATCCCGGGCCGAAGGACGTCAACGCACCCGCCGCCGGGGCGACCGCCGATGGCTGCGCCACGTCGTGACAACCCTCCTCGACCCCGACGGCGCGGCCGTCGACGACCCGTGGCACGCCGGACAACTCGCCGCCCTGCTGCTGGCCCGCGTCGACGCCCGCATCGTCACCAGCAAAGACGTCCGCCCCGTCCGCGCCGCCGTCACCGGCGTCCTCGGACGCAAACGCCTGCGGCAGCTGCGTGACATCTGGCGCGAGGCCCAGATCTGCGACGACGCAGACGCCGACACCATGATCTGCCTGGCCCGCCGCTGGTGTCAGGTCCTCGGCATCGACCCCGACCAGCAGTACGACACCCCCGTACCGGACGCCGGCCTGTTCCCCGGCCGCCTCGCCGCGGCCCTCGTCGATTACCTCGCCGTCGCCGCTGGCGTCACCCCCGCCGCGTACGCCGCATCGATGTTGGCCCGCCGGCACAGCCCACCCTCGGAGTGGGACCGCCGGGACCCGACCGAGCAGGAACACCGCGCGGCCCGCGACCTCGCCAACCGGCTGCGGCAGGCCCGCACCAGCCACCCCGAACCCGGCCGGCGGCCCTCCGCGATCCCACCCGGCCGGCTGCGCACCCGCCACGCCATCACCGCCGACGCGCAAACCGCCGCCGGGCAACTGCCAACGGCCGCCCCGTGGCAGCGACGCGCCCACCTACCGCCCGAGAAACCCCGTCTGCACCTGGCGATCCTGGTCGACCTGTCCGGCTCGATGGACCGCCACACCGAGGCGATGTCCTCTGCGGCGTGGATCTTCGCCCACGCCGCCCGCCGCGCCGACGCGACGACCACCACCATCGGCTTCGGCGACCGCACCACCGTCCTGGTACCCCCACGCACCTACCCCAGGCAGGTGCTGCACATGCGCACCGACTTCGCCACCGCCACCTTCCCCGAAGCGGTCAAGGTCGCCGACCACCTCCTCGACCTGCGCCACGGCCGCACCCGACGGATGCTCGCCGTCGTCTCCGACGGCTACCTCGACGACATCCCCGCCGGCCAACAGCTCATCACCACCCTGCACCGCGCCGGCTGTGCCGTGCTGTGGCTACACCCCGCCGACCCACCCACCGCAGGCGAGCCAACCGACCCAGACCAGATCTGGGGAAACACCTTCACGCACACCACCACCCTGACCGTCACCGACCCGGTCGAAGCCATCACCGCGATCGCCGACGCCGCCGTCACGGCGCTCGCCCAGGCCTGAACCCCGGCCAAACCCGACCCGTCCGGACGGCGAACCAGTCCCACCCCCGCGCGCTGCAACGGCTGCGGCCGGGCAGCGCCGCGCGCGGCGTCCCGCGAAGTACCCCAGCCCTCCAGATCGCGCGGCCCCGCCGCCGGCTTCCCGCCGCCGGTCCGCGACTTGACCATCCCGCCTCATCGAAGCGTGCATGCATCGCGTCCCCGACAGGCCCTAACCGACCGAACGCGGACGCGGACGCGATACGACGATGCCCATCACAAGGAGTTCACCCCATGCGCTACGGCACCGACAGCGAACACCCCTTCGACACGGACAACCGTGCCTGGCGACGCCTCGGCGACATCGCCAGCGAACACTTCGACGTCATCACCTGGAACCGGGACCCGGACGGCCGGCCGGTCATGCTCACCATGGCCGACCTGCACACCGGGGACACGATCACCCTCGCGATCCTCGACTCACTCGAGATCCGCGACCCATACACGCTGCTCGCCGTCCACACCGGCGGCGAACTCGCCGCGCACGGCCCCACCGGCGGCCCCACTGCGGCCGACTCCCACGCGGCGACGCTCGCGCTCGACAGCACCACCCTCGCCGCGACCAGGCCCACACCGCTGCACGACCCCGGCGCCACGGCCCTGCCCGCCACCTGCTGGGTCGACCTGCCCACCGACCTCGCCGGGGCCCTACGGCCCGCACTCGAGGACGCCCGCAGCGCCGTCCTCGTGCTGCTCGACCGCGCCGGTGGCCGGCTCGCGGCCGTCGGCCCGTTCCCCACCCACGCCGCCGCCGACACCTGGCAACCCGACGACGGCCCCGGCCGCACCGCCGACCGGCTCATCGTGCCCCTGCACACGGTCACCGTCCAGGAGGCCCGGCCGTGACAGCACCCCACCGCTGGCACGCCCCACGCTGGCACCGATCGTGGCCGTCGACGTCGACGGCGTGCTCAACCCCGACGACCCCACCCACGCCACGGCGCTGGGCCACCAGCCGCACCGCTACGACGGGCCCGGCCCCGACGGCGGCACGTCACCGGCACCGTCTGGCTCCACCCCGACCACGGGCCATGGCTGCCGGAACTGGACGACCACGCCCAGCCGGTGTGGTGCACCAGCTGGAACCACCTCGCCGCCGGATGGATCGCGCCACGGCTGGGCCTACCGGACACCTGGCCGCACGTCCCCGTCCAAGGGGGCGGTAGCCGCTTCGGCCACCAGAGCAAACTCAGTCCTCTGAACGCCTGCGCCGCGCGGCGGCCACTCGCCGTCCTCGACGACGAGGTCGGCGGCAAGCACCCCTCCAACGCCGACCAGCGCATCGCCGGCGGGACGCCCACTCTGCTCCGCCCGGTCAACCCGTACCACGGGCTACGCCGCGCCGACATCGACGCGGTGCTGACCTGGCTAAGGCAGTTCTGACAACCGCACCGGCGCCCAACCGGCGCCGGGCCATCCCCTTCACCCGGACTCGTGGGCCCGCATCCGTGGATGCGGGCCCCACGCCGCAACGACAAGGAGCTGACGATGGACAGCATGTCGCAGCCCGCTGACGAACCGGCCGGCGATCGCCCGCCCCGGCTCAACGTCGGTGACCCGGACCTGCGCAAAACCCGCCTGCTCGCCCGCGAGTGCGCCACCTGCATCTTCAAGCCCGGCAACCCGATGCACCTCGACCCCGGCCGGCTCAAGCACATGGTGACCGCGGCGCGCGGCGACGCCGGCTACATCATCTGCCACTCGACCCTGCCGTACGCCGGTAGCCCGGTCCCGCCTGCGGTCTGCCGCGGCTTCGCCGACCGCTACCGCACCTGGCAACTCCAGGTCATGGAACGACTCTGGGGCTTCGTCGAAGTCGAGCCACCTGACCCCGACCCCACCCGTACTCCCAAGTGACCAGGAGACACCCACCATGCCGAACATCGACGACGTCCTCCGACGCCAGGAACAGATCATCGACACCATCGGCTGGGCCGTCACGCACGTCCTGCCCACCGACGACGACCCCGACACCACCACCCCGTTCGCCTACACCGTCGGACTCACCGCCCACCACTACCCCGAACTACTCACCGCCGGGCTACCCCCCGAGGTCGCCCACTGCCTGCTCAATGACCTCGCCTGCCGGGTCTATGACAGGGCTGAACGGTTCAGCCACGGCCAGCGCATCAGCGACCTCATCGCCGGCTACGACGCGATCATCATCGACGGGCCACCCACCCATGACCTGCTGCCCGGGATGGCGATCGCGCGCTACGGCCGTCACCAGATCCGCCTCCAGCAGCTCGTCTGGCCCGACCAGCAGGGCCGGTTCCCCTGGGACAGCGGGTACAACTTCGAACCGCAGGCACAGCCACTGATCGCCCAGACGTAGCGCGACCAAGCGGCGCCGCCCGGGATCCGGACGCCCCCCAGGCGCCGGATCCCGGGCACGACCGAACCGCTGGCCCACAAAGGTGGCAGCACCAGTGAGGGCAGCTGTCGGCGTACAGATCGGAGTCCAGAGGTCGGTACGCCGTTACGTACAAAGATCCACATGACGACGGAGCCAAGGATGGTCGACCCGAGTTCCCCTCGTCACTCGGTCGGGGGAACCTGGATGCTCACCGGCCCGGCGCTCAACCCGGATTCCGGACGACCAAGCGACCGATTCCGATACAAGCTGGCTTGTGCCGTTGCGCTACTTGGTGGCCTTATGCTCGGCAGCATGCCTGAGGGTGCTTCGCATCAAAGTGACTCGCATACACAGCGTGAGGCTGAGGAGGAGATCCTCGCGGGGCTTGCCGCGTCTCTGGGTGTGGTCCTGGCCAAGCCGGAGAGAGTTGCTCTGTCTGGTGGTGTGTTCGTCGAGGTGGATGCAGCGACATCGGACATGGGTGTGGTGGTCGAGGCATATGCCCGGCAGGGCAGATTGAAGGGGGCGCAGCCGAAGAAGATCGCGCAGGATGTGCTCAAGCTGGCTCTGCTCAAGCGGGAGCCCGGCTGGGAGAGGACCCGGACGATCATCGCGTTCGCGAGTCATGAGGCACGTAACTCGATCTCTGGCTGGCTCGCCCGGGCGGCTGCGGAGTTCGGCGTCGAGTTGTTCGTCGTGGAGGTATCTGAGGAGTTGCGGGCACGGATCCTGGATGCTCAGCGCCGCCAGGTCATGGCCAACGCGGACTTGCTCGCGGACGACCTGGTGGTGCAGACGGACTCCGGTCGTTGACGTCATTGCGGGGCTGGGCGCTGACGTGGTCAGGTTCCGGTGGCTCTGGGATGGTCGCGAGTTCTGGCACCATGGTCTGGGTCGATTCCCTGGCCCACCGTCGACGGTTTTAACCGGCACATCTCCTGCGGCCAGCGCACGAACGGCTCACGTCCATCCGCCGAACGTGCAGCGGTTCGATACACCGCTTCGCGCACCAGCACAGGAACAACCCGGATGATCGTTTATGCCAGCGCGGCCTCGCCACCTCGTCCCACGCGTTGAATGAAAGCAGCTTCGGCAGCAGGCAGGGGCACCACACTCGAGGTCACCCGTCCGTAGGATCGAGTCGATCGGCCATCGTCTACAACAGTTGCGTCTCGCAGATACGACGAATTGCCCGTCGGCCGGCTCAGCTGGGACCTCTCTCGCATAAGAGGGCCACCCCACGAGCCAACGGGCCAGCCACATCGGCCTCGTTGGGCGTCTCAGGCCAGATGACCTTGAAGTTTACCGTGCGGAGAGTTCTGACGACACGGTTCGCCAATGCATGACGGTCGATTTCGTCGGCGTCTCCGTATGAGTTCAGCGACAGTCGAAGCCTGTTATCACTGCCTACAATCAGCCTTAGAGACGATGGTCCCTCATCCGTCGAGATCCCTCCAGCAGTCAGGGCCTTCATGACGTCGGCGCCCAAATCGACCGCGTTGCGGCGGTCAACTGTCCGGGCAGCCGCATACACGGAGTCCACGAGTCGAGCGACGGCGCCGGTAACAGCATTTACGGAGATGGTGTACGGGCCGAGGGAGATTGTCTCGGTGTGGGGCTCGTATGCGAACCCCCAGAACTCACTCGCGACCTCACGCGCCGGAGCGCCCGCGGCGATGCGCCGCCTCTGCGGGCCGCGGCCGGTCCCGAGCGCCCAAGCCTCGAAATGCATCAGAGCATTTCGCACCTCGGTCAATCCCGGCAAGGCTTGCTCGTACTCGCTCTTTGCCTCACTGAGAGCGTGCTGAGCCTGATCGAGACCGAGCTCCTGCAGTCGGCCGTCCACGAGTGCGACAGCGCCGAGAAGCTGCCGCAGAGCCAAGATGAGCTGGCGCGCGTCAATCTGACGCGAGCTGAACCAGGAGATCCGGTGGTCATCGGAATCGCGCATGCGCAAGAGGGCAAGCTCTGCTGCACGCTGCCACCACTGGATCTCCGAGACCGCAATCGCCTCGGGGTTGTCCGCAGGCGACCAGTCGACCACCGGACTTGTCACGGTCGGATTATGGTCGTGCTCGCCTTCGCCGTGCCACCCATAAAGCTGCCGGGGCGCGCCGGTCGGCGCACTCATCTTGGCAGGAGCGGATGCCGTGTGGAGATGTCGACTGGACGCCCGTCACGCAACGTCATCGACCGGGCATGCCGGTCAGTCCCACAGACGTCAAGGCAGCCAACCATCAAAACTCGCCTGCCCCGGTGCGGCCTTGCACGTCAAGCCGTACCTGTCTCTGCACGGGAGCCGGTACGCCGACAGCAGCCTGATACCGCTGAGCAGCAACGAAATCCATTGCCTGTTCGCTTACCTCGTTTCGACCATCCCTTACAGACTGGGCGACATCCCGCACTGGTCTCACTTCCGCGGTGTTAGCCCACCTGCGGGTTCTCGAGTAGGAAGTGCAGCCCTTTCCTCGATCGTCGGGCGGGCGGGGCGCCTGTTGACGTCACTCGCTGTGGCTCGCGCGTCGGGCGGGGCGGGGCTGGCGTCGGTCCGTCGCCTGGCGATCCCCGGTCGGCGGGGGTAGTCCGGCGGCAGGTATCGGTAGACCGATCGCAGTGACTTGCCGATCCTCTCGGCGAGCAGTTCAGGGTCCAGGTTCGGCTCCTTGCGCAGCCAGTAGGCCACTGCCTGCGCAGTTCCCCGGGGCACCTCCGAGTCCTCGTCGTCGTTGGCGTCGTCGGCGGCAGCATCCTGATCGTCGCCGTCCGCCTCATCGTCGGCGTTCGCGCCAAGGACGTCCTTGTCATCCACGGTCCTGCCTGCCGGGTCCGCGACGGCCGGATCGTCCGGGGACAGAGCTTCAGGCGGGCCGGCGTCGCGGCTCTCGGCACTCTGCTGGTGGCCGCTCGGGGCCGGTCGAGGGTTCTTCTCTGGCTCTGGATTCGGCTCCTGCCGGTCATCGCGAGGCGTGTCCGCCACCGACGCGCAGGGGGCGGCCTCAGGTGCCGATGGCGCGTCGGCGACGCGCTCTCCCCTGAACCAGCGACGGCGGTGACGGAAACTATGAGCTGTCACGATCCGCTCCGGGGCGAGGTCAGCGGCCAGGAGCATGGTCAGCCCGTTGTAGTCGGCGGTAGCCGCGAGGCGTGTCGCGATCTCGTCCAGGTCGTACACGCGCACGGCGATGTCGGCGGTGGTGGGGTCCATCGCCGCCCTGATCTTGCGATGGAGCACCTTGGCGATCGCGGCGTCGCGCCGTCGGCGGGCGATCGCGGTGCGGGCCGCCGCGAGGGACTCGTACAGGTCGAGGCCGTCGGCTTTGGCGATGGACCGCGCTCGGGAGGTGATGACGGGGTGGCAGATCCAGTGCCCGAACACCTCGTACGCGGGTGGTGTGGGCGGCAGGCCTCCGGTGACGCGCAGCCGGTCGCGGCGCTGGTTGCCGGCGTGCATCAGCCAGACGAGGTATCCGAGGGCGGACATACCCGCGTAGAAGCCGCCGGCTAGGTGGTCGGGGTGGGCAGCCCAGTTGAAGGTGACGGCTCCGGCGGCGATCGCGGAGGACAGCAGGCGTGATCCGATCGCCCGCTCACCGAGCCGGCGTCGCACGTCGGCGTTGGCCATCACGACGACGCCGCCCAGTTCGAGCGCCGCGACGGCGGGGACCGCGACGACCAGCGGGACGCCGAGTGTTTGGACGGCGCCGGTGACTTGTCCAACGAGGGCGACCAGCAGCACCAGGACGTAGAACACCTGGCGTATCCAGGCGGCGTGCCGGACTGCTGTGGCCAGGTCGGCGTCCACCGCGTCGAGGGTCGTCGGGGACGAAGCTTGCCGGTGCGTCGACCCGCCCTGAGGGCCGCGGGCGGGCCCAGGATGGCCGGTGCGTACGGCTGCTCGCAGGGGCCACGCGGTGCCGTTGCGGTCCCAGCCTGTCGCCTGCGGGCCGTCGCCGCAGCGGTTGGGCTGATCGTGCAGGCTGCCACGACGTGCGTCGTTTGCCGCCGAAGGGTCCGTCGTCATGGGTGAAGTCCGCTGTTGTGAAAGTCGGTCTTCCCGGTGGGCTTCTGCCGTCGCAGGTCGGCGATGAGCCGATCGGCGAGTCTGAGGGTGTCCTCGCTGGGTTCGGCGTCGATCTCGTCGAGCCGGCGGGTGAGGGCTCGGCGTAGGGAGCGGATCTGCTCGAGGTGTCCGAGTGCGGCGTGGGCGCGCATCGCTTGCTGGTAGATGGCTTCGGCGTACGGGTCGTGGCGCATGGCGGCTTCGAGGACGGCCAGGGCTTGTGTCGGGTCGGTGGTAGCGGCGGCGAGGGCGAGGTGGGCGTCGAGGGCTTGGCGGCGGATGCCCTCGCGGTATGCCTCGATCCATTCGTAGTCGAAGCCGTCGGCGAGTGTGCCGTCGTAGGCGTTGACGGCGCGCTGGAGTGCGGCGGTGCGGTCGGCGTCGGTGGTGGCGAGGGCGGCGTCGCGCAGTGCGGCGCGCATGCGCCATAGGTCGGTGTCGAGGGCGTCGCGGTTGAGGGCGTAGCGGCGCGACGGGTGGGTGAGGTAGGTGGCGGGACCTCCGGTGAGGATGAGGGTTTTGCGTAGTGCGGATACGTAGGTGTGCAGGCGGTGCGGTGCCTTCGAGGCGGGGGCGTCGGGCAGCAGGTCGTCGAGGATGTTGTCCTGTGCGGCGTCGCCGTCTTGGACGATGAGGTAGACCAGCAGTTCGAGGGCTTTCGCGCGCAGCGGCGTGGTCGTGTCCATGTCCACGATGCGTGCCCCTCCGAGCACTCGAACGTCGACGCGTCCGCCGGTACGGGAAGACCGATCGTCGCCCGCCGGGTGCGGTTCATTCCCGGCGTGATCGCAGCGTTGATGCGGGTTTGCGGCGACGGAATTCTCGGGTGTGGGGTTCGGCTCGTGGGCGGCGCTGACCAGCCTGTCGGGGTCGCTCATGTCGTTTGCGGCCGGTCGTGGTCCCTGACCGATGACAGGGCGCGGCGGTGCGGTCGGTACCAGTGCGCGGGGCTCGCTGGGCTGCACTTCGGCGGGAATGTCGACGCTCTGGGGCGGGGTAAGGACGTTGAGGCGACCGGCGTTGGCGGGGCGCGGGCCGGGCCGCGGGGCAGCCTCTTTGTCGCTCGGGGGTGTCGCACTGCTGTTTTCGTCGACGGTTGCGGGTAGTGGTGTGTGCTGCGCGGGTGCTGGCGGTTGAGGCTCGCCGGTATGGGACTCGGCGAGGAGTCGCAGCAGTTCGGTGGTCTCGCTGCGGTTGATGACGCTCAGGCGGCCGACGGCGGATGGACAGCTGTGTTGTTTCGCGTCGTGCTTAATGATGCTGGTGGAGCCGTCTTCGGCGACGGAGATGGTGTCGCCGTCGGGCCAGGCGCCGAGCAGGACGCCGTGGATGTCGAGTCGGTGTCCTTGCGTGAGCAGCGCGGCGATGCGGGTGCGCTCATGAGTAGCGGTGGGGGCGGCGATCAGCACCGTCGGCGGCACGGGCTCGGCGGTCGGGTCCCGGTCGCGCAGGTCGGTGATCGTGTCGAGCTCGTGGTCGCCGCACATGCGTGCGCGGTGCAGCGTGCGCTCTTCGATCAGCGTCAGAGCGTCGCTGAGTCCGCTGGTGATGGTCATCCGCAGGGTGTCCGCCAGTGTGGTTGTGGTGGTGCCTAGCAGCGTGGCGAGGGTGTCCGAGGCGATGACGACGTGGTGGCGGCTATCGGGGTCATCCGGTCCGCCGGCGGCGAGGGCGGACACCAGTGCGCCTCGGGCCGCTGCCTGGGCTCCGGGCCCGATCAGACCGAGTCCCGCAGACGGCAACACCTCGATCAGCGGGCGGGCCGGCGGGGGTATAGGCGACTGCGACCCGTGCGCGGTGAGCTTGTAGGTGGCGTTGTCGGCCGCGTCTGCCGGGTCCGAGTCAGCGTCCACGACGGCTTCGTCGGGCGGAGGGTCGAGGTCGGGGCCGGGGTCAGGAATCGTCGTCGCGCTCGGTGTGAGGGCCCGTAGGCCGCGACGGATCCGGGTGACCACCGCCGGCATCGCCTCGACACTCGGGTCGTCGAGGCGTGGGCGCGCGGTGGGTTGCTGGGGGATGTAGCGGCGACGGCGGTGTGCCCAAACGAGGGCAACTGCGGCGAGGACTGCGGCGGCGAGTCCCATGTCGAGCCAGCTACCCGTGCCGAGCGACACACCAGGCTGAGGTCGCGGCGTTGGGGCGGTTCGGTCGTCGGCGGTGCGAGTGGTGGGCGTGGCAGCCGGTCCCGACGCCGAAGCGTGGTCGGCTGGCGCGGACGTGGGCGCTGGGGCGGACTCGACGAGGCCGTCGTCGGTGTCCGTTCCGGTCGGGCTGCTGGACGGTCCTGACGGAGCTGATGTCGTCGGCGTTGGGGCGGGCGCCGGTCGGGGCGACGGGCGTGGTGCTTCGAGCGTGGGAGGTAGTCGCAGTGTCCAGCCCGGGTAGATGAGGTCAGGGTCGCGAAGTGTCCCACCAGTGTGAGGAAAGCGAGTGCCACGGTTGGCGGTGAAGATCTCGGGCCAGCGGTCCGCGTCGCCGAGGCGGTCCTGGGCGATGCGGGACAGGGTGTCGCCACGCCGCACCGTGTAGGTGTGCTCGGCCTGGTCCTTGCCGTTGGCTGGTGAGGTGGTCTGGTCGTCGGCGTGGGTGCGCGCGGTGGCTGCTGGGCCTTGCGGTGCATGGGTTGTCTCCGCGGCGGCGGTGGTCGCGGTGGCGTGGGCGGGTGTCGCGGTGGCCGCCGTGCTGACGGCGGTCGCTCCCAGGACAGCCGCCGTGATGCCCTGCAGCGGCCCGGGCATGTGCAGCCGTGGCAGTCGCCGTGACATCCGGGCGGCCTGGGCGTACAGGCGGGCCGTGATGGCGGCGGCGAGCATTGCCCACAGCAGCCACGCCGCGAGGTAGGCGATGCCGGCGAGGAAGCCGCCGCTGAGGGGCTCCTCGACCCAGCCGCGGAGCAGAGTGGTCCACGAGCCTTGCGGGCGTGGCCACCTGCCGAGGCGGACGAGCGTGACCGGCACAGCGACGACCAGCAGCGTGACCGCCGACGTGTGAGCGGCCGAAGCGCCCCTGAACCTCATCGCCCCTCCCTTGCTGCCATGTGCGGGACCCGGACGCCGACCGGCACCGAACCGGCTTGGCGGCGCGGTGAAACGTTGGCCCCGAATCGACCGTAGGGCGAGCGGCAGAAGACGACGCGGTTCCGCTAGCTGACAGGACCTCACACGACCTCACACGACCTCACAACCCCAGCTCACAGGCCGGCGATAGGAGTAGAGACGGTGCGATCGGCGGCCTCTGCTGAGGCCAGGACGCGGCTTCTGCCGGGAGGACGGGCTGGCTGTCTGGGACCGAGCACGGGGGCACGCGATAACGGGAGCGAAGCCGGAAGCGCATGGCGGTAGGACACTTCGGGCTTTCCCGAACCGGGCTACCCGTGCGCTCGGGGCGGGCAGCGTTACCGGGTGGGGATGGCGGGATGGTCCCGGAGGGTGGCTGTCGTGAGCGCCGTGTCGGTGGGGAGGATGCCCGCTGCGGCGAGACGACGGGCGTAATCCTTCCGCAGGTGGTCGGCCGCGTCGTGGTCGCCGAGGGTGATGAGTGCGCTGACTGCGCGGGTGTGCAGGTCGGCGTTGTATGGGTCGATGCGGATGCCGGCCTGCAGCCATGCCAGGGCTTCACGGGCGTCAGGGCTGGCGCTGGCGAGAGCCGCGTGTGAGTCGATGACGTGCCGGCGGGTGGCCTCGCGGATCGGGTCGAGCCAGGGCCAGGTCCGTCGGGCGGCGAGGTCGCCGGGGTAGGCGTCGATGACGGCCTTCCAGGTCGTCGCGTCGGTGGCGACGGCGATGGTGGCGTCGCGGACCGCGTGGTGGAAGTGCCACAGGTCGACGGTGACGCCGGTGGGGTCGAGGCGGTACCGGTCGTCGCTGTGCTCGATAAGGGTCACCCCTGCGGTGGACCGGATGGTGGCGCGGAGGTCGCTGAGGGTGGTGTAGAGGCGGCCGGTGAGAGAGCGGCGGGGCAGGCCCGGCCAGATAGCGTCTGTCAGTTGTCGGGTGTCGGCTCCGTCGGGGTGGGCGGCGAGGAACACGAGGACTTGGAGCGCGGCGGTACGCCGGATCTCCACAGGGTGGCCGTCCAGCAGCAGTGTCGGTTCGCCCAGCACGCGCAGCTGAAGGCGTCGTGTGTCGTTGCCGGAGCGGACGGGGTGGTCCTGGGCGGTGGCCTCCCACTGCGGGGACCGGCCTGCCAGGGCGGGGTTGCGCGACGGGCCGGAGGTGCCAGGCTCTGGCGGTGCCGGGTCGGGGTGGGCGATGACGGTGAGCAGGTCGGTGGCCGTGACCTGGGTAAGGACACACATCCGTGGCGCGTTTGACCCGCTGCCGTCCTGGTGGTGGGTGCGCCCCGACGGGTCGACCTGCCATGTCTGGCCGGCCGACCACCGTCCAAGCACGGCCACCACGGCGGAGGCGGTGGTCAGACTCGCCAGGGTCTCGGCGTCGTCCGTCGCGGACGCCTCGCCGACGATGAGGGTTGGTCCAGGTGGGCCGGCGCCCTCCTGCGTGTCTCGGTGTGCCGGGTCTCGTCCGCCCAGGCCACGACCAGGGTGGTCTCCGGAGAAGAACCCTGCTGCCTGCCCGAGGTTGTCGATGACGGCCAGCCCGGGCAGGCGCCGGGCCAGCGTTTCGGCGGTGGGGCCGAGCAACCCGGCCAGGACGGATCGGGTGGCGACCACGGACACGGCCGGGTGATGACGCCCAGCTAGGAGGCTGGTGACGAGCAGGCCTCGCGCCGCGTCCTGCGCCCCCAGCCCGGTGAGACCGACCCCAGTTCGGGGGAAAACCTCGCCAACGGTTGGCCGGTCGAGCGGCGGCGAGCCGGCCGAGGCGGCGCCGGGTTCGGTAGGCGGTGGCGTCGAGTCGGCGAGGGCGGCTTGCACGGCCGCCACTGTCGGGGGCAGCGGAGCCAGGTCCGTGTCCTCGCGGCTCGGTGGACCGGGCGGGCGGGGCCGGTAGGAGCGACGGCGACGCAGCCACACCAGCGCCGCCGCCGCGCTGACCTGCTCCGCTGTCTCACGCGGCAGCCAGCCGCCGGTGACGCTGATCCCCGCGTCGGCGAGGACGTCACCGTCTGGTGGCTTGGGCTTACCGGCCTCATCCAGGGTTCCTGCCGCTACCGGCTGCGTGGGCGGCGGTGGCGGTGCGGCGATCGCGTGGGAGCTGACGCCGAGGACGGCTGCGCCGGCGATGCCACCGGCGGTGGCTTGCCAGGGTGTCGGCAGCGGCATGCGCCGCAGCCACGACACGGTCGCGCTCAGGCGGGTCAGCACCCGGATCGTGACCGTGTAGGCGAGCAGGAGCCACACCATCCAGGCCGCGATGGTCAGCGCGGCGGTGAGGGTCTGTTCGGTCAGCGGGTTCTGCACCCACTCGCGTGCCTGCGCGGCGGTCGGCCACCCTTGTATGGGTGCTCCGATCAGTGACAGCAGCACTATCGGAGGGCCCGTCAGAAGGGTGAGGACGAACAGCAGCGACATCAGCTGCCGCGGCCACCGCATGTCACCCGCCTCCACCCGGTGACATGTCCGCCCGAACCGGCCCCAGGGGAGGTGCGGTGGGAGTGGGTGGGGTGGGGCGCAGGATTCGGCTCCATAGCCGAGTAGCCCACCAGGTCGCGACGGCGATGGCGTAGATGACGCCGAGCATCCCGGCGGCCCGTCTACTGACGATCGCCGCGAAGATCACCGCGAGGGGGGCGGCGAGGATGAGGCGGAACATCAGGGGTGTCACCACTGCCATGACCACGGCGACGCCGAGGAGGAGACCGCCGACGCGGCCGGCGATGTCGATCCACAGGATCCGGTCCGGCCACCGGTCGGCGGTCAGGGAGTACTGGATCAACCCCATGCCGAGCGTGGCGGCGACGATGGATCCGGTCGGCGCGGCCAGCAACGCCGACCAGCCGCCGTGTGGGGCACGCCACTGCCGGGCGGCGACGACTGCCATCGCCACGGCCATCACCGACACCGGTGCGATCGGCCACAGCGCCCATTTCAGGTACGGGCCGACGGGCATTCCGAAGTATTGGCTGGTGACCACCGCGTACAGGCCGGCGATCGCCGCGCCGAGGGACACCGCGGCGAGGATCCCGACGCTGACCCTTCCCCCTTCGGTTCGGGTGCCGGGGGTGGGACTGCGGGCGGCGATCAGCGAACCGAGGACCGTGCCCGCGGCCAGGCACGCCAGCAGAGCCATCACCGCCGCCATCGTGAACTCGCCCCAGTTCACACTCACCGAGTAGTAGACACCGAGCACCCCGTGCTCCTCGGCGGTCAGGAGGCACTGCCAGATCAGGGCCAGCGACGCGAAGCCGGGTACCGCGATCGCCGCCGCTCGGCGCACGGGCGGCACCGGCACCTCCACCCGCTCGGCCGTCGCGGTATCGACGGCGCCGACGTCCGCGGCGCCCCGGGCCGCGACCAGCGCCGGTTCGGGCACGACTATGGGTGCGGTGCCTGTGTGCTCGGCGATCGCCGCCGCTAGGTGCGGTAGCTGGGCGCTGCCGCCCACACAGTAGATGCCGGCGAGGTCGCCGACCGTGAGTTCGGCGGCGGCGACTGTCTCCTGCGTCAATTGCGCCACGCGCCACGCCACCGGCCGGGCGGCCTCGTCGAGCATCGCGCTGTTCGCGACTACCGGCGGCCGGTCCGGGAGCGGAACCGTGACAGCCGGATGGCTCACCAACGCTTCCTTGGCCACCCGAACGCTGTGCGCCACCGACGCGCGCGACACGCCCTGACCCTCTCCGGTCGACGCGCCGATGAGGGCGTCGGCGAGCGCGTGATCGACTGCCGTGCCGCCAGCTGCGGCGTCGGCGAGGGTCGCGAGGACCTCGAACCCGGCCGGCCCGCGGCGCAGCACCGTCACCTCGGCGCCAGCGCCGACGTCACAGATGACAAGAAACGCGCCGACCGGCACCCGCACACCGGTGGTGAGCAGATACTCGGCGACCGCCACCGGGGCCTCCACCAGACGCGGTTGCGGCAACCCGGCCCGGTGCGCGACCTGCCGCATCCAGGTCCGCCGCCGAGGCCCCCACCCCGCCGGGACTACCACCCGCACATCCCGCACCGGCTGACCGACGACCCGCTCGGCTTCGGCGGCGACCCTGCGCAGCGGCGCCGCCGCCACCTCCAGCGCGTCGCCGCCAGCGTCACCTGCCGTCGCGTCCTCCACCGGATGGCGCGGCCCCGGAATGAACGCCGCGGGCTGCCCCGCCGCCTGTCCGTTCCCGGGCATATATGACGCGCTGTGTAGGGCTGGGTTCCCGTCGAATGACAGCACGTGCGCGCTGCCGTCGGCCCACGCCAGGACGGCTTGGGTGCCGGCGCTGCCGCAGTCGATCGACAACCGTGCTTCCCCCGACCCCATGTCCATAGTCAAACATGAGGATCACATTCACGTCACCTGTCAATCACTCACGGCCAGCAGAGGCCAGCCGAACCGTACCAGCGTCACCGTCCGCCGAACCGCCGACGAATCTCCACGAGGAATCCGCGTGGTGAGGCCGTTTCCCGCCTGCGTGCCTCTTGCCAACGACACCAACACGCATTGGATGGAACCGTGAAGCCATCGAACACACCCGCGCACCCCACCGACGGCATCGCCCGCACATGGACCCGCGCAGTCCTGACAACCGAACCCGCCGACCACGACACCGCCGAAGCCGCAGCCCGCGCCGCCTACCGCAGCGCAGGCGAGGTCCGGTGGAAGTCACCGCCCGAGCCGGCGACAGCGAGACCGGCCGGGTGCTCCAGTGGGAGTTCGACACCGAAGGCGAGGCACTCGCCATGGTCAAGCGTCTGCTCGCCGCCGACGCGGGCGGCCAGTGGCGCAAGCAGTCCGGCGACAACCAGCCGCCACAGCAGACCTAGCACCCGGCTGGCGGTCCGCACCTTGGGGCGCAGACCGCCAGCCGGATCGCGCTCAGGAGCTACAGGTGTTGAGCATGCTTTGCAGGGCGGACTTCTCCGACGACTGCAGGGTGAGACCCCAGCTGTACTTCACGGTGATCCACATCTTGCTGTAGGTTCGCGCAGCTCTCCTCGACCTACCACGCGCGGTCACCGCATCCGGCGCCCGCGCCGGCCGGTCGACTCCCCCACCGCAATCCGACCGATGACCTGCGGTGAGGTGGCGAGCGGAAGCGGGACAACAGCGCGGTGCGGCCGCCCCAACAACCACCCCCACGGCGTTCAGGCCGCTTCCGGCGCGACCAGTACCTCGACCGGCAGGCGAAACGAAACCGAATACGACAGGCTAAGGGTCAATTTGGCTGCTCAGCGGGAGGCGGAAACGTCCAGCAGAATCGTCGCCAACTCATCCGGCGTGTCGCGCATGAGATTGGTGAGCGTGAACGGCAGTGGGCACGGCGTCTACGTGTACGGCGACACCGTCGCTGCCGCGTACCGCAGAGCTGGTCTCCGCAGCCCCGTGACCCACCGGCAGGTGACCATCGTGGAGGCGGTCGCCGGCACGAGCGGCTTCGAACGAGATCTCGCCGTATTGACGTTCGAACGCGTCCGGGCGGGCCGCTTCGCGGAGGTGGCCGAGACGGTCGGGCGGGTCAGCGGACGGCCGGCGCGGACGCTGCGGGCCTTCCTCGCCGACACCGGATCACTGACCGCATCGCGGTGACGTCACTACAGTAGCCTCCATGACCGCACGTCCGCCTCTTGCCGAGCAATTCGATCTGCAGCCGCATCCCGAAGGTGGCTGGTTCCGGGAAACCTATCGGTCCGCTGTCGCATTCGAGCCGGACGGCTACCCGGGCAGCCGTGCCGCCGCGACGGCGATCCTCTTCCTCCTCGAACCGGGTGACTCGTCGGCCTGGCACACCGTGCGGTCGGACGAGATCTGGTTCTGGCACTCAGGTGGCCCGTTGGCGCTGACCGTCGGCAGGGACAACGCGCCGACGATCCTGAGTGCCGAGTGCCCGCAGATCCTGGTGCCGGCGGGCGAGTGGCAGTCCGCGAGACCGGCGGGCGACGAGCACGTTCTCGTCAGCTGCGTGGTGAGTCCAGGCTTCGAGTTCGCCGACTTCCACATGCCGTGAGCAGCAGCACCGCCCCGTCGGTGCTGTCCACGGAGGCAGTCAGCGCTGACTCCCCCCGCCGACCAGTGCGCTACTGGGACAGGAAGCCCTTCAGCGCGGTGATCGGCAGGGACGTTGCCTTTCGTGCCGTGCAGGATGAGGGTCGGCTTGCCGGACCGCCTCGACGTCACCGCGGAAGTCCTCGATCCACGGGGGATCAGCACGACGGTCACCGAGAGCGTCTACCGGCACGAACTGCGGCCGGTGCTCCTGGGCGCTGCACGGTGAATGGATGGCGGCGGTCAACGCCCTCGCTTCGGGTCTCATCCCTTACGATCGATGCCGTCGCCGCGGAGTACCTTCGCGTGCTGCCCGGGCCTAGTACTGCAACGGCAGTTGGTCAGGGGTAGCCGTGTCGTCGGTAGTGGCAGGTCCGGGGCTTGGTGTTGGCGTCGTCGGCGCCAGCGGGACCAGGCCCAGACATGCTCGGGTGGGTGCGTTGATCGGACTACGAGTGCGGTGAGCAGTCTTCGGACCTCCGGTACCGTGTAGCCGATCATCATGTCGTCGCCGGAGCTGGATCCCCTTTTGCAGTAAGGGATCGGGCCACCGACAGCCAGGCATGGGCGGCCATGGACAGGGTGATGTGGGCGTACCAGGCTCGCCAGTCGCGGACCTGGTACTCGTCGAGGCCGGCTTCGTTCTTGGCCTGCTGGAAGCATTCCTCGATCGCCCACCGGGCTCCTGCGATGCGGGCCAGGTCGACCAGGCGGGTGCGGCGGGGTCCGTAGCAGACGTAGTACGCGATCTCCCCGGTCGTCATACTGCGCCGGGCGAGCAGCCAGTGACCGCGGCCCGGTTGCCAGCAGATACGCACCGGCACCCGCGCCCACCAGTATTCGCGAGGTCCGTGGGCACCGGCGCCGGCGGACAGCCGGCACCACGCCCGAGCAGGAAGGTTCGCGATGAGCTGGTCGGCGCGGGCAGTGCCCATGCTGGTGGTGATCATGTCGTCGTTGCGGCGGGTCGCGACCACATAACCCACATCCCGGTGTTCCAACCAGACCCGCAGGGATTTCGACTGCCCGTAGGCCTCGTCCATCGTCACCCACCCGACCGGCACCCCGGCGTCCAAGGCGCGGGCCAGCATCTCCCGGGCCATCTGCACCTTCGTGGCGAACTGCACCTCGTCCGGGATCCCGGCTGCCCGGCACCGGTCTCGATCATCGGTCCACGACGCCGGGAGGTAGAGCTGCCGGTCGATCAGCGCGTGGCCCTTGCTGGAACGATAGGCCAGGAACGCACCGACCTGGCAGTTCTCCGTCCGCCCGGCAGTGCCGGAATACTGCCGTTGCACCCCGGCCGACCGGGTGCCCTTCTTCAGGAACCCGGTGTCGTCGACGATCAGCACTCCGGCCGGGTCGCCGAGGTGCTCGACGACGTAGTCCCGCACGTCGTCACGGACCGCGTCGACGTCCCAGTCCGCCCACCGCAGCAACCGCTGCATCCCGTCCGGCGACAGATCCCCGGCCTGCTCAGCGAGGGTCCAGCCGTTCTTGCGGCCCAGGCCGGAGACCAGCCCACACAGGTACTGCCGCGCCCGCCGTCGTGGTTCCGCCCGGCGAAACCGAGGCCCGATCCGGGCATGCAACCGGTCCAACTCGCCATGCCACTGATCGATATCTACGTCCGTCACAGGCAGACCAACGAACGCGAACCGAACTCGATTCGCCTACTGCCGTTGCAGTACTAGGTGCCCCACCGCATGGACAACGTGAACCCCAGCACGCAACGACATACGGGACCACGAAGTTAGTTGCATATCCACGTTACTGGGATGGGCTTCTGGCAAGTGTTCATATCATGGCAGAAGCTCCGACCAACGTCTTCGTTGGTCGGAGCTCGCCTGTCGGGTCGACCCTATTCGAACCGACGACCTTGGTTGCCATCCACAACCATCCCGGCCCCCGTCAATGATTGCCAAGAATCGGCGCTGAACAGCTGCAAAGGCGCGATCACGCAGTGGTCGCTTGTGTCGCCGTCTGACATCAGGACTCTTCGCCGCCCAAGCGGCGAGAGTTGCACGCCCCCCGCAAACATCGGAAGCAGAGTCTGACAACGGCCGAATCGGCAATTCCCATTACGCGGCCCAGAAGACCGTGCATTGACCGCCTTTGGCTGCAGCACCGAAGAAGGCGACCAACGCCTCGTAGCGGTCGGCAAGAACGAGCTGGATGTTGTGTATTTCCTCATTTGACATAGGACCGTCCGCAGCCATCTCAGCGGATAGCGGTTCGAGGTACTGGGGGGACGCGGGATCAAGGTCGACCAGGATTCCCTGCTCCTCTTCCAAGATCTGCCGCAGGTGGGGTGTGAGGACATCGAACGGGGTCCGGCTCAGGTGCAGCGAGGATCGACTGACTTCTTCGACCCCGAGGCATCGGCTATCGGCCTGTGCACCCCAGGCGTGGCGTTCGTCAGGATAAAGCGAACCTGCCGTGATGGGGTTGATCGGGAAATGCGCAGCGTCCATCAGAGCGGCCAATCGTCGCCACGCCTGGCCCAGGTCGAGCCTTGCCGCTTCTGGGAAGAGCGTGAGTCGTTCGTAGGCCTCAACGGGGGTGGAGCGGAGCTGTGTCAACGTCTCGGGATCGAGCCGTACGAAATCACCCAGTACGCTCACCGAACATCACCTTTCGAGTACTAACCTACGACGCCGCGTCATGTTGACAGCGGCGGGAACGGCAGTCAAGCGGGCGAGACCCGGGATCCCACCTCCGCGATTTAAAGGCGCTGCCCGGGGAGCCGGCTGGTGGTGCCCGGCCCCCCGGAGCAACCTGGGTCGCGCCTGTGCCCTACCCCACCAAACCTGGGGGCATGGGGCACTGAGCCGTGTACCCCATCTCGCACATCATGTTGGCACCCTTATCTGGATCCGCGAACGCCTGGGAACCCTCGTAGACGAAGTACAGGTCGCCCACGATGCCCAGGGCGGCCGTTCCGCCTCCGATTCCGCGGCCACCGGGCCCGACGCGGCCTCGACCTGTCGCGGGTTCCCCGGCCGGTCCGCGGGGGGCAACGGTCCTGTTGCGCAGGGTGGCCATCGCTGCCCAATGCGTCTTGGTGTAAACCTCGCCTGTGTCGAAGCCGGTCTTTGGATTAATCACCCTGACGTTAGGGTTGCCGGCCAACTTTTCGCGCATGATTGCTGCTTGTTCGTCGTCGGCGGCTACGAACACGGAGATTTGCGCTTGTTTCTTGGCCCCGTCACCGGAGGTTCTCAACTTGTTTTGCATCGTACCGACGTGATAGCTCTCGCGGCCCTTTCCTCCCTCGGTCAGGTCGACAGAGTCAACGCTAACTATCTTGCCGTTGACCCATGACACCTTGATCGTGTCAGAAGTAGTACCGGCTACGTCGAGGTCTCCGTTTGGGAGCGTGACGGCGCCCTTCAGTCGTTGCGACTCGATGTTCTCCTCGTCCTGAAGGAAGTACCGTGATCCGTTTCCGGTCTTCGGGTCGTACAACTGGCCGGAGGCCTTGAGCTGGTCGTTGAGGAACCTCGCGCCAGCACTTTCCGAGGCTGACACCTTCGATCCTGCCCGCCTTAGACGATGTGGGGTGCCATTCTGGTCCACGTAGGTCGTGGCGTTGGGCTGGGTCAGTGGGGTGTTTCCGGTACCGCTCCCGATACTGCTGTCGGCCCCTGGAACGTTGTAATCTTCCCACGGGATCAGCCCAGTAGGGTCGGACGCGCTGACAGGGTTATTTCCGGCGTACCCGTAGCCGCCAAGGTCTTTGGGATTGTTCGGGTCGATTAGCGGGTCGACGGAGACGAATCTGCCCAGCAACGGGTCATACTCACGTGCACCGAGGTGGGTCAGACCAGTGCTGTCCTGGGTACCGCCTAGGAAGCCACGGCTGTCGGGCCAAAAGGCCGGCGCGGCCGGTTGCCGGGTTGAGCCGTACGGCGTGGTGCGCCGCCACGCGATTGCACCAGTCGTGGCGTTGATGGTGCACGTGGCGGTGTTGTGGTGGTCAGCGGCCTGGAAAAATACGCCATTAGTAGTGCGAAGGGCGACCATTTTGCCGGCGAAGGCGTAGTAGCGGATGGCGGTAAGGGTGGCCCCCACCTGTCCGACCTCCATGCCCGGCAGGTACAGGGTGGCGCCACCAGGGTCCTTTCGGACGATTCGATTGCCATCGGCGTCGTAGATGTACGTCGTGGCCTGTCCACCCGCTGGTTTGCTGGTGGCCAAGTGTCCCTCGGCGTCCCAGTCCAGCGTCTGGTACCCCGATTCGCCCCCGAGTCCACAAACGTTCGTGGCCGCCGTGTGGGGCCGACACTGGGTATTGCCAGCCGAGTCGTAGGCGTATCTGTAGGTGCGAGCGCCGTTCGGCCCGGTCTCGTCGATAGCGGTGACTGCGTGCGGCTGGTTCTGTCCCGCGCCCTGCTGGGGAAGGACGTAGTCGCGTTTGGTGTCTGCGCCTCCGGTGGTTGAGTGAATGGTTTCGACGTCGCGATTGCCGGCCGTGTCGAAGGTCCACGAGTGGTGGTAGGGCGCGGGGCCACTGACCCCCGTTTGCCCAGCCCCGTCGGCGCAAGCCGCAGTGGTGCTGTTGGTTGACCAGGCCTCGGTGAGACGCTGCAGGTGATCGTAGGTGAAGCATTGGACGTCTCGGGCGCCGCCCGCGGGTGCATCGATAACCGTGCTGACGTTGCCCGCCGGATCGTACTGGTAGGTGGCGTTCATGTCGCCGGTGGAAACGCCCTGCCGGTCGACCTTGACGGTCTTCAGGCGGCTAGTGCCTCGCTCGTAATCGTAGGTGAGCCAGGCCTTCTTGTTGTTGCCACCCGTATGGAGCTCGGCTTGAAGGAGCTGATTGTTGTTGCTGTAGGAGGCATTGGTGACGTAGCTGTTGGCACCGATGAGCGTGGTCGGCCGCAACAGGCTGTCGTAGGTAGTGCCTACGGATTCGGCCGCCATGACGCTGCCTACCGCAGGCATGCCGATGGACTGCGTGGTGCCATCGGTGTTGTACGCGGTAGTGAAGTCGTAGGTTTTACCTAACTGGGTCCCAACTCCCCCCGACGGAAAGCTGTAGCGGGTCTTCGTCGGCCGGTAAAGCTGGTCGCGAGTCAGGATGATGGTGTAATAGTTCTGGTTCCCGGCGATGCGTTGGCTGTAGGAGAGCTGGCCCTTATTGCCGGTGTTGTCGTAGAACCACGCGGCCAGCTTCGTGCCAGTGCCAGCGTCACCGCTCCAAGTCTCCGTCTTCCGGCCGACAGCATCGTAGACATACGACAGCTTGTTACCTCGGCTGTCGGTGGTTGCGGTCAACCGGCCTAACGCGTCGTACTGGTAGGTACTGTCCCCAGTATCCGGGTCTTCGACGAGGTCTTTGAGGTTGCGCTGGTTGTAGTGGTAACGCCAGAGGTTGCCCGCAGGATCGGTGACGGATTCCAGTGAGCCAGCGGAGGTGTAGGTGTATCGAGTGGTGTCGGCAGGGCCGGTCGGGCTGTCGCCCTTGTACTGGCGGAGCTCGGTGGTGCGGCCCCGCCCGTCGACTACCACTGTGGTTGGGATGCCTCCTTCGGGTGGGTCGATGTTGGTGCGGTCACCCTCGTAGGAGGTTGTGGTCTCCCAGCGGGGGTCGCCGGCAACCGAGAAGGTGCCCTTGATCGGCCGGTCCGCGCCGTCGTAGACGGTGGTCGTCTGGCCGTTGACGGCGCCCTCGGCGGTCACGATCGGGACGTCACCCGCAGTTCCCGTGGCAAGGTACGCGTCGTTGTTTTTGTACGCCTGTCCAGTGCCGTTGTAGAAGGTGTCGGTCAGGAGCCAGCCGCCAGCAGCGCCCGGCGTCTGGGTCTGCCGCAACCGCAGTAGGCCGTCGTATAGCTCGTGGCTGGCCCGGTAGCTGCCGTCGTTGTTGAGCCGTTCGGTGGTGACGACGGTGGTCTTGTCGTTGCGTAGCTGGTAGCGGAACTTCAAATTTGGACTTGCGCCTTGACTCTTGTCCCGGTCGGCTAGCCAGACTGAGGTAAGCCGGCCGAAAGCATCGTAGGTCAGATCCGTACGCTTGTCGTTTGCATCGAGAGTTCGGGTAGGCACCGAGTAGGCCGGGTCCAGCGTGACTATCGAGTTGTGTGACAGCGCATTGATGGTCTTGATCTGTGTGGTGATGCCGCTTGTCTCGGTGTACTCGGTGTTGGTGGCGTTGCCGAGCGCGTCCTTGGCAGTCTTGGGTCGGCCGTAACCGTCGAGAGCTGTGGTTTCGGACGTGGTGAGGTAGACAATCCTGGTGCCGTCGTACCGGTCGAGGTCCTCTGTCCGGGTAGGAGTGCCAGTAGTTGGCGCGATGTTCCAACCCTTGCCGTCATAGCTGGTGCGGGTGTCGGAGATCAGCTGGGTTGTGAGATCTGGCGTGGCGTCGGCGCAGCTGACCGAGACTGTCTGCACCCGAGACACGTACGAGTACATCTGCTTGTCGGGGTTGTCGACGTAGTAGGTGCGGGTACAACGGTCGTCGCTGGTCTTGCCGGTGCCCACGTCGCCTAGGTCGTCGATCTCAACGAGGCGGCCACGCCCGTCCCTCTTGCTGGCGAGGCGGGTCTCCAGCCATCGCTCGTCTCCCTGAGGACCATCGGGCAGCGCGGTGAGCTTGCGCGCGACGCCGGTGCCGACCATGGCGGCGGTCAGGACGCCCCAGCTCTCCGACTGAGTTTTGCTGATTAGCCGCCAGGGATCGTTGATCTCCTTAGAGACGATCGCTGAGCCGTTATAACGAATTGACTCATATTCATGGCCCGATAGCTCATCATGGTCGTCAAATTCCTGGCCGGTGGAGTCGCTGACGGAGATGCTGGGCCTGCTACCGTCGGGCCTTTTCGCGCCGCTCATACCCTGCATGAAAAAGTGATCGGTGCGCAGTGGCATTGACTGACCATCGCCCGAGCGGACGATCACCTGGCGATAGCCCCGCCAGTCCGCCCAGGTGAGGTCCTCAGCCTTGGTGATGCCGTTTGGCTCGGCCTTGCGCCAGCTTGCATCGCCCACGTACTGGTATGAAACTACCTCGTCGTCATTGCCGCCGACCAAATCGTCGCTGATGACGTTTTCTACCACGTATTTGTGGAACCAGTCGGTTACCTTGTTTTCGTCTCCGCCACCCAGCGGGTTCCAGATGACGGGAAAGCATCGCCGTGTTGATTCGCCCGGCTTGGGGATGCTGTCCTTGGTGCAGTCTGGCGCCTTGTAGTTGACAGTGATCTGCGCGCCGGTGTCGGTCTTGATCGTCGCGAGGCGGTAGCGGATGAGCGAACCCAGGTTGTCGCCGTTGCGGACGATGCGATTGGCGAGCTGGATACCGTCGAACTCCGTGGCGGGCGCGGTGACATCGGTACCGCCCCAGTGGGCGATGTGGGTGAGCTTTCTGGGCCACAGCGTCCGGGAGTTATCGTCGTTAGCCTTGAAAACGTGATCGATATCCCATGACTCGACTGGCGTCCAGCCAGTGCTCTGTCGGACCTGGGTCTGGATCCTGGTGAGCCGCTTGCGGGTGAAAAATGTCGGCGAGAGCTGGGTGTCCTTGCAGTGGGTGGCAGCGCTGCAGATACGGTCCTGCGGCACGTCCGGCCACGAGGCGGCCGTAGTCTGATTAAGGTCTTGCGGGTCACAGTCCACACTGCCGCCGGGAATACACCGCTCCGTGACGGTGAACACTACTCGGGCCGGCGCATCTGTGGCATAGACCTGCTGATCGCGTTGCCCGTAGTCAATACGAGCCAGCGAGCCACCTCGGACATAGCTGGTGCCATCGATGTCGGTACGACCGCCGCGGGCGTAATAGTTGAGCTCCGGGCTGTAGAAGTAGGAAATTACATTACCGCGTGGATCGACAACATAGTCGAGGTTCCACCGCCACGCCTGGTTGCAGTACGAGTCGCCAAAGCCACTGGACTTGTGACAGGGTTCGCCGGAGTCGTCACCGTAAACGGGTAGCGACCAGGCAGATCGCGTCTCTTCCTTTTTGTCCATCCAGCCGGGTAGCCGGTTGAGACCGAAGAAGTACTGCGTTCCGTCAGTAGACGTGAGCTTCCAGTACTCGCCGTCGTTGTCGTCGTTGTTCGCGCCAATGAGCCGCTCGACGGTCGAGCCGTCGTCGTTGGACAGCTTCCAGGTGTTGTCGTCAACCTTGACCAATTCGCCGGATCTGCCGGAGAGCATGATGGCGCCGTTGTCTCGGGCCCAGCACTGGTCGCCTGACGTATCGTGCCCGTCGTCAGAGCAGGGCTTGTACCGGCGCTCGATGAAACCCGGCTCGTAGGAGAAGCCTTCGCCGATCCACGATCCCTGGTTGTTCGTGGCCGCGGTGCGGCCGTCGACTGCCTGCGACGAGTAGCTGATCCCCACGGCGGGACTGAAGCCGTTCGCGGTCGCCGGCATGCGGATCGGGGAGGTCCAACCGAACCCACCTGTGCCCAACACTGTCTGCCACGAAGATGTGGCTGACAGTTTGCTGGCCTTGTAGTCGCCCATCACTGAGGAATCGCTGGCGGTCATCGCCATTAGAGTGGTGCCAGAGATGGCGCTCAGGTCCGCCCTCACGGTCCCCGTGGTCGGGTCGTTAATTGAACCCAGTGGCGTGCCTCGGCGACATTCGGCGCGGGCCGGCGAGGTGAGCGCGCATTCCGGCAATCGGACCAGCCGAAGCCGGGCGCCCCAGTCACCGCCGACGGCGTGCGCAAACGCGCCATAGCCGATCGTCAAGTTAAATGCTGCCTGCGACGTCGTGTCGGTGGCGCCTACTCGCAGTACTGGGCCGTCAAGACCGGCGCGGGTGGATGCCGTCCGGTCGTACACCTGGATCCGAGCCTTGCCTGCTACGGGGGCGGAGGAGCGGAAAACACGAGGTCGGGAGACCGCAACAGGTAGACCCCCCACGGTGGTGGCATCGTCGACGTCTGCGGTGCCGCCGGCTGGCCAATCGACGGCATCGGGGGCGGATAGCACCTTGTTGGCGGTCGGGTCGGGGCTGGGTCGCTGTGTCGGCAACGCCCTGCCTTTAGCCGCCTGCGAGCTCGTCGGCAGGGCCGGACGGCCTGGGCTGGCAGCGGCGGAAGTGGGTGTCGGGACCTGGACGAGGCTCGCTGTAAGGACGGCGGCGAGCAGGCTGATGGCGAGCCGGAATGCGCGGGAGCGGTCCGGTCGTGGATTAGTCAGTTGAGCGAGCATGAGGCCGTTACCACCACGGGAGGAGGAGGGGCGGAAGGTCTGGTTAAGGACCGGTCGGCGCCCACGGTGGGGCGCCGACCGGTGTATCGGTTCGTCAGAGGTCGGACTGGGCGGTCGTGCTGGCCAGCCGTACCACGGTTGCAGGGTCGAGAACTCCGCTGTAGACGCGGACCTCGTCGACAAGGCCCGACAAGTAGCCGCCGTAGACCGGGCTCTGCTGGCTGCCATCTAGGAGCGCCCGGCCAACCTGCACGCCCTTGTCCGGGCCGTTCCAGGTGCCGTCATCGGTGCCTTGGGCGCTAACTGCCAATTCCCCGTTGACGTAGAGGAACACCTCGTGAGTAAAGGCGTTGTACGTGACCACCAGATGTTGCCCATCCGCGTCATCCGGGTCGGGCAGGTGGACGTCGTCGACTAGCACGGTGGTAGCGCCGTTGACTGCGTCGTTGTCGGCCAGGCTCAACTGCCAGCGCATCTGACCATTGACGGTTACGCACCGCAGCCGGAATCGGCTCACCTTCGCGCCCGGCTGGGAGAGAACGACCTGTTCCCGGGCACACGCGGCGGCGAGCTTCGCCCGAACGGCAACGGAGAAGCTTCGGGTCTGGCCCACCAGAGCGACGGGCGACGCCGCGTACCCGGACATGCCGTCGAGCACCATGTGTCCCGCGCCTACCAGCGCCGGCTCGGCAAAGATGTCTTCCGGGTCGGGAACCATCAGCGACGCACCGTTGTACAGGGTGAGGCTGCGGTTGGGGTCAGGCGTGGCGCCGTCGTTGACTGTCTCCGGGCTGACGGTGACGTTCGGGTTGTCGTCCGGGACGTCGCCGCCGTCCAGCGACCAGTACACCTGCCTCTGAAGACGGGGAGCGGCAAGCGACTTTATCTCGGCGGTGCCCAACATCCGGTCATAGACGGCGACGTCGGCGAGTCCGCCCCGCCAGGCCCAGGTGTATCCCGCGCGCTCGGTCCGTCGGCCCAACTGGAGATTGCCGTGCGACGCCCACTGTGCGGTCGCGGTCGCAGTTGCCGAGAGGCTTCCATTGACGTAAAGGGAGGCGGTGTCCTTCAGCGGGTCGAAGATCCCGACCAGGTGTGTCCACCCGGTTGAGGCGGTGACCTGCTGAGTGCTGGTCACCTCCCAAGCGCCGAGGGCTTGCACATCGGTGGTCGGGATGCCGAAGCGCCAACGGCTTCCATTCGGTTCGTAGCCGAGGTAAAAGCCGGGCTGGCCGGTACCGTCTTGGGAGACGGCCGCCTGCGGTCGGGTAAGATCGTCAATCTTTACCCAGGCCGAAACGGCGAACTCCTTTGAGGTATCCAGCAGGCCCGTGGTCGACGTCGCCAGCCAGCCCCCACTGGTGCCGTCAAGCTGGACCGAGGGGTGAGCGCCACCACCGGGGCCTGGCTGCGCGAACGTCACACCGGGACCGGCCGTGGCTGGGCTAGCCCCGCGCTCATCGGCGGCTTCAGTGGTGCCGGGCGCATCGGCGAGGTTCCACTGGCCGGCAGCGGGGCCGCTGGCGATGTTGAAGTGGCATATCGAAGTATCGCTCTCCTTACCGGCGCCGTCGATCGCGATGACCGTCACGAAGTGCGGCGCCTCGGTAAGGGGCATCCACGTCAAACTGACCGCACCGCCCAGCGTTGTAGGACTCAGCGTGTTCGTCGGCACCGGGTCGGTGTCGAAGCCGTACTTGTACGAGACCACGTCGGTGGCGGCTGAGTCGAAGGTGAACTTTCCGTACCGGCCAAGGCCGTCGATCCAGTCGCCGCTCTCCACACAGCTCGGACCAAGGTCTGTCGCGTCGGAAGCTAGGAACTCCGCAGAGTCGATGTCCGGGCCGACCGGCTTCGTCTTGTCCAATCTGAAGCCACAGGTGGGGCTCCTGCCGCTCCACGCGCTGCCGTCATACGCCTCGACGTACCAGGAGACGACGACCTGCTCGGGCAAATTCGGTACGCCTGTGCTCGCGTCCGCAAGGTTGTAGTCAAACGTGGATTTGTTGGCCTTCGCGAGTGATGTCCAGGTTTTCGTCTGCAGAGTGCCGCCGATGGGCGTCCAAGTGACCGTGAACTTGGCGTTCAGTGGCTCGGCGTCACCGCTGTCTGGGTCCGACAAGTACGCCGACAGCTTTGGCACGCTGGAGACGTACCAGGCGACGGTCGGGGTGCCGGTCTTGCAGGCACCGCCGGGGTTGGTGGACAGGTTGATCGGCGCAGCCGGTGCCCGGTTGTACGTCACCGATAGGACCGCGTTGCCGCAGAAGCGCTTGACGTAGTGGTAGTCAGATTCGCTGTCGGCCTTTAGCCCGAAGGTGGCTGTTGGCCAGTTTCCAGATGCTGCGGCGCTCGCCGCTTGAGTAGCGGTGAAGGTCACGTTTTGGTTGGTCGGCGTGCACGAGCCCTGCGTCACGGTGGGACTCCGGGTGTCCTGCTCGGTCGCGCCCTTCCAGGATGAGCCTCCGGGTTGATTGCCCCAGTTGGTCGCCGAGGAAATCGCGCCGGTGCGGTACAGCGAGACGTTACGGGCCGTGCTGTCGTACGCGTGGATCATCGTGATTTTGAAGGTTGCGCTGGAGACGATAATTCGGTCGTCCTGGTAGGGCGTCGGCAGGGTGAAGAACAGCCGCTTCACCTTCGAACTGTCGCAGCGGCTCCCGTCCGTTGGGCACAGACCGACCCGCTGGTCACCGGAAAACTTCCAGTACTCTTCGCTCGGATAACCGGAGTCGACCATCGTCCAGGATGTGTTCGAGGTCGGACTGGTGTACGGGTCAATGTAGAGCGGGAACCTTGCCTGCGGGTCGGCCAGGAGCGCCGAGTCCGGTTTGAGCCGCAGGACGGAACCGTCGACCCGCACGCCTAGATCCGCCCGGCGTGCGGTGTCCGGCGCCGATCGAGAGGCATCGAAGTCCTTCCCCTCCGCGGCTGCCTCGGCGGGATCACCGGCGTCCCACATCTTCGGTGTTGGCGCCTCGAACACCGGCTGACTCGAACCGATGTCGGCCGCGACGAGGCGACCGTCCTGGCTGGCGCTGAAGCGCAGGTTCGTCCCGGAAAGCCCATACGACAGGGTCTTCACCTGCGGCAGAGCTGCCGCCCGGGGTGTCTTCACCACCAGGACGTGGGTGAAACTGGTGGCGGAGGCGTGGACCACGAGGTCCACCTCGGGCAGCACGTCGTGGTAGGTGGCGGCGGCTCCTGACAGGGTGGGACGCGGCAGGTCACTTGGCCACGACACATTCATGACTCGGCCCGCGCGCGAGATGGTCGCCAGCGGGATGCCCTTACCACCACCCGAGAAGCGCATCGCCGTCGCGGCGGCCTTCGGCCCGACGGTGCCGTCGTCGTGGCGGACCAGCGTGATGTCGACGGGCACCCACCTGCTCCCTTGCCGCGTGCGGAAGGGCTGCGCGTGTGACTCGTGCGTGAACGAGCCGTCCGGGTTGGCGTAAGTGGACTCGCGCTCGGTCGCCGCCGAGCGCACCTCCACCGGTTTGCCGGTCTTCACGGCCTCGACGCGCGCCTGCGACTCGGTCCATGGAGCTGCGAGGCTGGGCTGGTCCGACGGCCCCAGAGCCTGCAGCTCGATGTCATTTGTCTCTACGCCGAACCATGCCACCGCAGCGACCAGCGCTACCGATAACGCCAGCGCGCCACGCCGCGTCCACGAATGGCGCGCCTCGGCCAGTCCCTGCCACCTTCGCACCCGATCGCCTTTCCGAAGTTCGCATTCAAGGTTCTCCATTGCCATCAGCCGACCTGCTCGCCGAAGGCGACGGCGTCGGCCGGTGCTCCGTTCAGACCCGGCTGCAAAGTCCGGGTCGGAGCAGCGCTGCCGGCCGCCAGGGCAGGCCAGGGAAGAGTCCAAACCGCGCGATTCGCGTACGGGGAGGACACGTACAATGCGCTCGCAGAACCGCCGCCGCCAAAGCCCAGCAGCTCCCGCTTAGCCGGGCTGCCGGGCAGCTTGCCGGCTGCCCGCTCGACCAAGGTGTCGAAAGTCGGGTTGGTGGTGCCGGCGGCAAAGACGTGCAGGTTGCCTGCGTCAACGGCCGAGCCATAGTCCTCGCCCGGCACGCCGACGGCAATCAAGAGTGTCTGCGCGGTTGGTGCGACCGCTGGGTTCGTATTGACGAGAGTGATCTTTTCGCCGAAGAGGTCGCCTGGCTCGTTGGTGTCAGCGATCATGGCGGTGTTCTGATCTATTGCTGCCAGCTGCGCAATGGTCGTGCCCGACACCCGGAACTGGTGCACCAGACCGACGTCGGACCCACCGACGGCATCCTCGCCGGGCGCCCCGACGGCCAGGAGCGAATCCCCCGTCGGCCAATAGGAAGCCATCGCGACAGATTTGCCGAAAGTGTCGCCGGATTCCATGGCGTCGCTGACACCGCTGCTGTCCTGGTCAACGCAGCCCACCACGCCCGGCAAGCTCGAGGTCAGGATGTGGGTGAACACACAGACCCGTCCGGAAAACACGCCAGCCGCTCCAGCGCTGCTTCTTTGGCCGGGGTACGCCACCGCGAAGTGGTACGGGGTGGCCGCAAGTGCCCAGCCGCCGCGATCGTCCTGCTCCGCTCCTCCACCAATGTTACCGACCGAGCTCTGGTCGAAAGTGATCTTTGTGCCACCACGCAGGTAAGTCACGGTGCCGGCGTCGAGCTTGCCGCTGACGTCGTCCCCGGGCGCGCCGACGACGAGGAAGGGCTCGCCCGCAGCGGTCCGGCCGCTGGCGAGGGAGAAGCCAAACAGGTCCTCCTTTACCTGGGTGCCCGGTACGCCGTTCACTCCCTGGGTCCAGACGATCGCCGTAGCGGTGGGGCTCTTGCCCAAGCCAGCCGGCGAGCCAAATAGGATCTGTACCTCGCCGGCGTCAGCGACCGTTCCGTTGTCCTCGTATGGCGAGCCGACCGCTACGTCGGCACAGCCATCGCGGTTGGCGTCGTAGACCGACAAAGTGTGTCCGAACTGGTCGGCGGGCTCGGAGGTACCGGGAATCTCGGCGCCGTCCTGAGTGACGGTGGCGGTGGTGCCGCTCACACCGTCGACAACGTGGAGCGCCCCGGCTGCAGCCTGGCCGTTCACCGTCGCCTTCGGGTCACCGATTACCACGTCCTTCGTGCCGTCGCCGTTGACGTCGCCGTCGACGCTGCTACTGCTGCAGCCTGGTACTGGCGGTGCCATTATCATTACTTTGAATTCGCAGAACGACGACCAGGCCCCGTCTAGCGATCCGTCGTTGCCGCGAACCCGCCATTGGTAGCTGCCGGCTTCGGCGAAGGCGCCGGCAGGTACCGTCGTCGAGAATGTAGAGCCGGTGGCGGCAAGCGCGGTCACCGCTGAGCCGATCTTCGTGGTGCCTCCGACGGCCCACCACTCGAACTCTGCCTTGACCGTCCCGCCGTCGGGATCGCTTATTACCGAGGTGAACTGCGGCGTGACGGTGTTCATCGTCGGGCGGCTTGTGCCGGTGACGCAGTTCGACGCCGGGACCGTCGACCGGGAACCGACAGTTGGATAAGAGTTGTAGTTCACAACGGCGTACGGCACCTGTGCTGAATCGTCGGCGTTGCGGGATCGGAACTGCTTGAAGGCGTCGCCGTCAGTCTCGTCGGTGGCGCGCAGCCCCATGTCCGCACGAGTATCGCCGGCAGTGGCAGCGCGCTGAAAGAAGCTGGTGCCGGAGATAGATACCCAGGCGTCAGCGCAGGACGAGTCGAATCCCTTGGTTGTCGTGCTGGTGGCCTCGCGGTTGTTCCAGGTCGGCTGGTTCTCCCAGAGGATGCCGTCGGCGACGGGGCCGGTAGTCCACAGCTCCCAACTTTTGGCGGTGCAGGTGTTCGACCACCAGCTCCAGAAACTAACTGTCGCCGAGGTGATCTGCTTGCCGACCAGCGCAGTCGTGTCCCAACGGGCCAGCGTCCGGGTGATGTCGCCGGAGAGGAGACCGAGCTCGTAGTCGTTCGCTCCGCCGTTCTCGGTGAGGTCGCCCTCCATGACGTATGTATCGAAGGTCGTGCTTGCAGGGTTGATCTGCGGATCGATAGTCACGGGCCACTTCGTCGCTGGGTCCCGCATCCACTCCAGGTCGGGGGTGAGCCGCAGTTCAAGCGGATCGGTGTCCGCAGCTCGGGTCAGTGAACGGAGTTGAGGTGTCTCCACCACAGCTTTCCTGGTTGGCTCGTGGGTACGCGGATCCCGCGCGGCATCCCACATCTCTGGTGCCGGGGAGCGGGCGAGAAGTCTGCCCGAGCTGTCGAGGATCTGCGTGTTGCCAACGGTGTCGCGGCTGAGGGCAGACGTATTCGGCCCGCCAATCGCGAAACTAACGTCCCCTACCCGTTCTGCCGCTGCTGGGCTCTTGACCACGAGGAACGTCTCCACGCCGCCGCGCGTGACGTCGACCTCGAGGTCGACGCCAGGAATCGCCTCGCGGTAGGTGGCCCGGCTGCCGTCGAGCACGGGTTCCGGGAGTGCGCCGGTCCAACCGAGTGAAACTCGGTTCTCGCCATTGCCCAGGCTTACCAATTCGTGCGAGCCGGTCGGCTTAGCGCCGGACAGCCGGACCTCGTTGGGGTCAGCCACCGTTCGGACGGAACCGTCGGACGGAGCTTTGACCAGGGTCAGGTCTACTGGCACCCACTCGCCGTCTCGCCGCACCCGGACTGGCCCTGCGCTCAGCACAGCTTCGAACCCGCCCTCTGGCAGCGCCCACACCTCGGTGGTTTCCGACGTCAACTCGTCGACGCGGACCCGTGTAGCGGAGCTACGAGCGAGTTCGGAAGCCTGCTGCGGCATTTGTCCCGGCGCCGCCTGGTCATTGGCGAATTCGGCCACAGGATCCATCGACTCCGCCATCGAAGTCGAACTGACGACGGCGACGCAACCTGCTACCACCATGGCAGCTACCAGCATGAACTCGATAATGGATCCAGGCCTTGGCCTCACGTCGCCGCTCTGATCATTGCCGAAAAATTGATCACTACCGGACGCCATGACGTCCCCCGTCATTCCAAGATCAGTATCAACTTGGCAGACGGTAAGCCAACATGAGGGTCTACGGAAGATGCGCTACCGACGCCACCCGGGCGCTGGCAGAGGCCAGATACCCATCTGAATTCTCCGACAACCGGCCGATGCCGCGCGAAGTGCAGGAATAACTCTGCGTGATGATCGCGATCTGCTTACGCCCACTAACAATGAGCTACAGATGTGTTGCACGTCACAGATCAGTCGGGTTTGGGCGTGGCACCGACTCCCGCCGCCAGGCAGTTTCACCTAACCTCGGTGTGCACCCACGTACGAGGGCTGCAACCGCCGCATCCCCAGCGTGGGTCCGCGCCGTTCATCTGCGCCCCGCCCAGGTCAGCCCCGGCCGGATCCGCGCGCTGCAAGTTCGCGTCGCTGAGGTTCGCGTGCTCGAGGTTCGGCGCAGCCGTTCGCGCGATGCAGATTCGCCCCGCTTAAGTCCCCGCGCCCGAGATCCGCCCTGACCAGGCGCGCCGCCTGCAGGATGGCCGCAAACAAGTCCCCATCCTGACGTCGCTTGTCCAGTCCCGGGCGCTGCAAGTCGGCCTGCGGAAGCTGTACCCCTTGCAGACGCACCAACGCTTCGCTGCCTTGGCAATCCAAACGCTGCCCGCCACCGAGGTGCGCGACGCGCGCTGGCCCTCTTCCGTCGACGCGCCGATGGGGAGTTGGCGAGCGCGTGATCGACTGCCGTGCCACCGGCCGCGGCGTCGGCGAGGGTCGCGAGGACCTCGAACCCGGCCGGCCCGCGGCGCAGCACCGTCACCTCCCCGCCAGCGCCGACATCACAAGGGACAAGGAATGCACCGACCGGCACCCGCACACCAGTGGTCAGCAGATACTCGGCGACCGCGACCGGAGCCTCCGCCAGACGCGGCTGCGGCAATCCCCGCCCGGTGCGCGACCTGCCCGCACGTCCTGAGCCCTATGTGGTCGGCAATCGACCGCACGATTAGCGCGATACACGCTCCAACCGGCCTGGTACTGGTCAACGGGCACGGGCTCGTCGACCAGGACGACGAGGCTCGTGCCGTCGTCCGCTACAGCACACCCGGGCTCCACGACCGATCCTTCGACCCGGCCTGGTGCTTCTACCCCGATCTCATGGTCCTGGCGGCCATCGACACCTACCGCAGAGTTTTCGATACGGACCCCGGCGCCGCCTGGCAGGGCTGCCGCGACGTCGCTCTGACCAGCGGACCCTGGTGGCCCTTCCCGGAAACCGTGGTCATGAGCGAGCGACCCACCCTGCTCACACTCGACGAGCAGGACCGTCTCCATGCCGACGGCGGGCCAGCTATTCAATGGCGCGACGGTCACCACATGTGGGCTCATGACGGCGTTCTCATCGGCCCACCTCGCTCCTGGTCGGCAACGCGAGGCGCATGATCTCAGAAGCCGCAGTGATCATCGGGTTATCCACAGGCGCCTGAGTTGTCCACAGCTAATGCGATCAGGCATTGATCGGCGGGACCGCCACTGCTGAAGTACCTGCGCGGGGACGACGCCATGTCCCATCCGATGACGAAGGAGCGCAGCCATGACCCGGGGTGGACGCAGCCGATCGCGGCGCACCGACAGGCCGACACTGCTGGAGCACCTCGCTGGTGTTACTGGCCTGATCGGCGCGACGGCCGCCCTCATCGCCGCCGTCGCCGGGCTGCTGACAGCTGCCGCCACACTGACGGTGAGCCGCTGATGCCCGCCGTCGAGGCGTGGCTGCTCGGCGGACCTGCCGACGGCCGCTTCACCCACATTGAGGTTGACGACGACGGGTCCCTTCCGCAGGCCATCGTCCTGCCGCAGAGCGGCGCCTACCTCGGTGCTCGCGATCATCCCAGCCAGCCGGTGCAGCACCGCTACCTCCGCTGCGCCGGCGAGGTCGACCCGCCAACCTTCCGGTACGACGGCCCTGTTGGCCAGGACCAGTGACGTCGGCATGGCCTGCCGACCGACCTAAGCCGCGGCGGCCCGCGTTCCGACCAGAGAACGACACCACCCCAGCCCGGTCACATCGCTACCCAACATCATCCACTGATCGAACACTTGTACGATTCGCTGGTGGAGGATGTGGCGGCGCGCTGGTGGAACGGGATCTGGGGTCGCTTGGGCCGCCGAGATGTGTGGCTCGCCCGCGAGGTCCGGTGGAAGGTCACCGCCCGAGCCGGCGACAGCGAGACCGGCCGGGTGCTGCGGTGGGAGTTCGACACCGAGGACGAGGCACTCGCCATGGTCAAGCGTCTGCTCGCCGCCGACGCGGGCGGCCAGTGGCGCAAGCAGTCCGGCGACAGCCAGCCGCCACAGCAGACCTAGCACCCGGCTGACGGTCTGCGCCTCGAGGCGCAGACCGAAGCCGGATCGCGCTCAGGAGCTACAGGTGTTGAGCATGCTTTGCAGTGCGGACTTCTCCGACGACTGCAGGGTCAAGCTCCAGCTGTACTTCACGGTGATCCACATCTTGCTGTAGGTGCATCGGTACGACGACAGAGGCGGCTGCCAGGTGGAGGGGTCCTGATCGCCCTTGGACTGGTTGACGTTATCCGTCACCGCGATCAGCTGCGGCCGGGTGAGGTCGTTGGCGAAGCTCTGCCGGCGGCTGGTCGTCCACGAGTTGGCCCCGGAGCGCCATGCCTCGGCGAGGGGGACGACGTGGTCGATGTCGACGTCGGAGGCCGCCGTCCACGTGGCGCCGTCGTACGGGCTGTACCAGCGGCCGGAGGTGGCGGCGCAGGCGCTGTCGACGACGACGGAGGTGCCGTCGCGTTTGAGGACCTGCTCGCGGGTATTGCAGCTGCCGCTGATCGTGATCCAGTGCGGGAACAGGTCCCTTGAGTAGCCGCTGGTCGAGCCTTGGGTTGCCACGGTCAGGGCGTTGAGCTGCGACTGGGCCGTGGCCTTCGACGGGATCCCGGGAGGTGTGGCCGACGCGGGCTGCGCGCTGATGCCGACCAGGGCGGCGACGGCGACGGCGATGACTGCGGCGGCCTGGCGCGTGGTGCGTGGGAAACGGGCAGAGACTTGGGTTACCCGCATTGGGGCCTCCTCGGTACTGGGTGGACGGCAACCGTCTCTGACGATCGTGGCCATCGAAGGGCGTGTTTGTGAAGGGGTGAGGAAGCAGCCAGGAAACTTTGAAACGCTAAGCGGCGGGCGGGCACGAGGCGGGTCGACTCCACGCAGCCTCGCCGGCCGCCTGTTCAGGGTATGCGGGGTACGCGGTCAGCTGTTGAACGACTGGGCGCCCAACTCCCAGCGGCGCAGGTCGACCGGAGACTGCTGGGCGCGCATCGCCGCGATGTTCTCCCGGAGGTGGCGCAGGTGCAGGGAGAATGCTTGTGGGTTCGCCCCGCCCCACCGGTCGAAGATCGCCTCGGCCTCGGTGTTGTACTGGAACGCCTCGGTGCGACGGTTCAGCTGCCAGAGGTATCCGCTCAGGTTCGCCAGTACGGCGGCCAGGTCGAGTTCGAACGCGACCATGTTGGCCCGGACGAGGTTACGGAAGATCCCTACCGACTCCTCGGCAGCCGTGACTGCGGCGTTCATCTGCCCCAACTCGGCGTGGCGCAGGCTGACAGTGTTCAGGGTGAGCGCCAGTTCGGGCCGGTACACCGACGGCTCTTCGTCGGTGAGCCGGCGCCAGATCCGCTCCGCGTCACGGACGGTCGCCAGCGCCTCCGTGCCCCTGCCCAGGTGTGCCTCGATCACCGCCAGGTTGGTGAGCGCCCCGGCCAGGCCCCGCTCACCCCGGGCCGACCGGGAACCACCGGTGAACAACTCGACCGCCCGTCGACCCGCCACCTCGGCTTTCTCGTGGGACCCGACGTTCGACAATCGGAGAGCGAGATTGTCCAGCGCCTCCGCGAGTGCCCACCGGAACGACCCGGCACTGTCGCCCCGGCCCTGGGCGAGCGGAGTGAGCAGCTCCACGGCCCGCTCCGCACTAGCCAGCGCCGCAGGATAACGGTTCACGGCGGCGAGTCGGTGAGCCCGCAGGTGCAAAGCCAAGGCGAGCAGCGCGAACGTCTCCGGCGACGCGGCGGTGGTCACCGCGGCCTCGCCGGCCGCGACGGCAAGGTCGGTCTGCTCCAATGCCGCTTCGCGGTCCCCGGCATTGGCCAACCGGCGCCCGTAAGCGATGTGCAGGCGGGCCCGCTCGACCGGGTCCGGGTTTCGGGCGAGGCGGTCCGCGGCGAGGCGGGCCACCACCTCGCGCGCCACGTTGTCGAAGTCGACGTGGCGCCGGGGTGGCAGGAAGGGTTCTATCCGTGCCAGAAGCTCGACGTCCACGTCCGGCAGGTCGATGATCTTCGCGAGGACCGCCCCGCCGGCGGCGGTGGCGAGCGCCGGGTCGTCACGTAGGGCCGGCAGGAGAACCGCGGCGGCCACATGCGCCCAGCCGGCCGCAACCTCGGCGAGCACCGTGAGCGCGCCAGCCCGGACCCGAGCCGCCTGCGCGGTGGGCATGCCCGCACCGCGCAGCAGCGCGCGGACGACGCCGACTGCCCACGGCTTCGGAGCGTGCGACGACCATCCGTGACCGGGAATTGCCAGCGCCAGGTACGCCTCCCCGAGGCGGTCGGGCTGTAACGGCTCCAGCACCCACCCGGCATTCCGGGGCGGATAGCAGGTCGAGTGGTCGGCTAGGAGTTGGGCCACCCTGCCCGGTTCGCTGCCCACACCGGCGCAGCCCACGACCGCTTGGCCGAGGTAGTACGGGACGGGCCCGGCCAGCATCGCGACGAGAACCACGCGATCGAGTTGCTCGATTCCGCTGGTGACGGCGTTGCCGGCCAGCAACTGCCGCCAGTGCCCGACCTCCCGGTCGAGCAGGTATCCGTACATGTCCACCAACGTGGACGGCACCCGCAGGGTCCGATCGTGGCTGACCGCCACGGCGACCAGCGCGGCGAGCTGGAGACTCAGTGCCGATCCGTACGCCGGGTCGGCCAGATCCGGTACGCGCACCGCGTCGATTCGGGAATGGGAGACGAGTGCGGCGAAGCGGGCGGCGGCGGTGCGGAAGAGCCGTTCCCTCGTGTCCGTGTTGGGTGCCAACGGGGCCAGCTGGAACTCACCGACCGCCACCCCCAGGGTGGCACGCAGCCAGTACCGCAACGCGTGCCACCAGTACCCCACGGCCCGAGCCAGTACCAACACCCGGACCGGGCCGCCGCGGTGTAGTCGAGGGTCGGTGAACAGGGCTCGCAGGTCGGTGGCGGGCCACCAGTCGCCGTAGTCGACGAGCACCAGGAGCCCGGCGATGGCCCGGCGTTGATCGCCCGTGGCGAAGCGATCCGGCTCACCGGGATCAAGGTATGCCCGCAGCACCTCCCAGCCGGCCTTGCGGGCGGTATCCGCGAACTGGTCAGCGAGGCGCGTCTTACCCTGGCCGCCCGGCGCGTGGATCAGCTGGACCGCGCGGTCCGGCCGGTCGCGTGTTGCGGTCAGCCACTCCCCCAGTGACCGCTGCTCCTCGTCGCGGCCGAGGAACGGGACCACCCGGTGCCGCGCGTCGAGCAGCTCGGCCAGGCGCAGGGTCTCCGCCGCGCGTGGTGTCGCGCCGGCCAGGGCGGTCAGTCGATAGCGCGGCAGCCCGAGGGTGACGTCGCCGTCGACGAACCCGGAGATGGCGATGCTGCCCGGGGCGTCCGCCCAGGCGTCGCCGGTGTTGGAGAGGGTGTACCCGGCCGGGGTGGGTACGTCGGAGTGGTCCCGGTTCATCAGGGACGGCGAACGATTCCGGTGATCGCCTGTCCACCGTCGCCGGCCGTGGCGTCCCCGGTGCGGGAAACCTCCATCGGCGTGGTGTCGCCGGCCGGGGCATCGATGCCCGAGTTGGCGTACCCGGCGCCCCGCGCCCGCGTCGCCCCCGTCTCCCTGGCGCGGACTCCGGACCGGACCGCCGGGAGAGCGGCCCACAGAGCCACCCCGACCCCAGCGAGCCCCGCCAACGCGGACACCCCAGTGGCGATCCTGTCGGCCGAGTCCCACCGCAGGACAATGAAGGCGGTAGCCAATACGGCGACCAGCAACCCGGTGATCAACAGCACGACGTGACGGCTCGGCTTCATATGGTCATCGTGACGTGCTCGTCAAGCGATGGGCCACCGAAGAGCCCTGGTTGAGGCCGTGGCTGTCAGGCCCGGCGGGAGCAGGCCGAGTCGAAGCGTCCGGAGCAGGGTGGCGGACTGGCTCCAGCGCCTCGGCGGAGGTCGGCCCGAACCAGCCTGAAAGCAGTCCGATGGTCTGATCAGCGGTATGTCGTCCTCCGCCTAATCCGCAGCGAGCAGCGCCAGCCCGCTGGTGGCTGAGCATCGATACGGAGACGACTCGGATCACCGTCGCATCTCATTTTCCGTGATTAGAAGTAGCTCCTCGGCGACAGTCTTCAGAGCCTCGGGTGCGGCGGCTGCGAGGATGCGGGCGGGCACAAGCACCAGATCTTTTTGTAGCTCCGGCGGTCTTGAATCAAGAGGTGACAGGACCGGCTGCCAGACCGGCGACCAGTCGGTGACCCGCAGGGCGGAGGCGACCGCCGCTCGGCGCTCGGCGGGGTCCTGAGCAAACTCGGCCACCGCCCAGACTCGCTTGTGGAGGCTGCGAATCCTGGCGGCGAGGTCGGCGGCCTTACCGCGTTCACCCAGGCGAACCATTGCGCCGATGAGTATGACGAGCGCGGCGTCGTGCATTAGGTCGATATCCTTGCCCTGGGCCGCCTCGCGGGCCAGCCGGAGCGCCCGTCGTGGATCCCCGTTCGCGGCGGCAGCGTCTGCCAACTGGGCCAGGAAAATCCACGCAAAGCCATCATCAATGGCTCTGGCGGTCTGCTCTGCTCGATCGAAGTCACCGGTCAGCACCACAGCAATGACGTCGGGGCCGGTCATCATCGCGACCGGGTTCTCTATGCGACGGGCGACCTCCGTCGCGTGCGCCCGGCTGGCCGGAGCGAGCGCCACTGCCAGATGTGCCCGCGCGACATCAGCGTCGAGGCGGTCGTCAACCTCGACGGCGAACCGTTCCAGGCGCTGAGCCATCTCCCACGCCAGGTCGACTTCCCCGCACACGCTTAAGGCCGCCAGTACCGGAGCCATGGCTGCCGCCCGCACCGACGGATGGGTGATCGAGGATGCCTCCTTTTCGGCCCGGTTCGCCAACTCGCGCGCTCGACCGCTCTCCCCCAGCTGGCCGGCGAGCCCGATGGCCGATGCCAGGCCCGAGACTGCATAGAATTCATCTCCCTGCGCTCTGGAAACCTCGACGGATTCGTCGATGAGCGCCCGAGCCGTCGGTACGTCGCCAACCCGCAACGCCACGTCGGCGACGGCGCCGAGCGCGTTGAGACGGAAACCTGGCTCGGCGATGGACATCGCCGCCGCTTTCGCTTGCGCCAAGGCGGTATCGGCGGCCGTGTCGACCACCGCGGTCAGCGCCCAGGCGCGCACGTACGGCTCGGTGATCTGCTGAGCGGCCCGCCGGGCCAGTTCGGGCTCGCCGATTGCCCGCAACGGCTGTACGAGGGCGGCCAACTCGCGATCCATGCCAATCTCCGCCACAGTGGCCTGCTCGGCACGCTCCGCGTACTCGCTGGCGCGGTCCAGATCCCCGGTCGCGGCGACGGCTTTGGCCAGTTCCGCCCATGCGTAAGCCCGGTAGAAGGTCGGCTCGCCCGCGGTTATGATCTCCTCAATCCGATCGGCGAGGCGGGCGGACTGTTCCTGCTCTCCGGTCGCGAACAAAACGGTGACCAGGGGTGCCATCGCGAAGCCGTGCTGGCCGGACCCTTCGAGCATCGCGGCCTGGTCGCGGGCCTGCGCAGCGAATTCCTGAGCCCGGATTCGATCGCCGCTCCTCGCGAGGGCGTGAGCGATCCCGACCAGGGCGTACGTGCGCCACCGCGGCTGGTCTATTGATGCCGCTATCTCCTGCGCCCCAGCGACATCCCCAGCTGTCGCCAGCGGCCCGGCAAGAGCCCATGCATCTTGATCGTCACGTTTGCAGGATAGGAACATGTGCCGTGCCCGTTCCTTGTCTCCGCAGAGCGCGTACACCTCCATCAGGCCGGCCATCGCCTCCACGCCCTCGGCGGTCTCTTCGGCCTGCAGCGCCAACTGCCGCGCCCGGTCTACTTCACCGCTGACAGCCAGGGCTCTCGCCATCCCCGTGAGGGCGTAGCTACGCCAGCGCGGCACGGTGACGGCGTCCGTGATCCGCGCTGCCTTCTCCGTCTGACCGTTAGCGGCGACCGCTCGTGCGACGCCCGCGAGCGCCCACGCCCGGCGATCCGGGTCCGGCATCGACCGCGCGAGGGTCTCCGCCCGCTCGGGCTGACCGAGCCGGGCCCAGACGTGCGGCAGATTGACCCTGATGCTCTCTGCTCGTTTGGTGATGCGAATCCGGTGCACTGCCACACGTCCCAGACTCGCGAGGTCACCAGGGGCCCCGGTCTGAAGCATCTCTTGAACGGCGCCTATCTCACTTAGCGCGGCGAAATCCCCCCCGCTGATGGCAAACAAGCGGTCGTACCGCGTCTGGTCGGTAGTGATGGCTAGCATTCTGGACAGTGCGCCGACCTCGTGCAGCAGACGGCCGTAACCACGAAGCAGATACTCCGGGGTTTCCGCCGGCCAGCCGCGGGTGCGGTAGCTGTCCGCCCACTCGTGCAACCGCTTCCGGTGCTCCCGCAACACGGCTTCCCCGAGACGGTTGACCGCCTCCACCTGAATCTCTTCGTGTCCGAGCAGATACACCTCGGGGTGAGCATCGGGTCGCCAATCAGCCGGCCGCTTGGCGAAACTGCGGCCCGTGACAGTGCGAAGGTGCTCCTCGACGATGAACACCGGTGTATGCGTGAGCTCGGCGAGGTCGGGGCCGCTGAGACCACCTCCGGCCGCTGTGACCAGACCGAGCAGGTCCCGCTCCAGGTCCGACCCGAGCAGTAGCCGCCTGATCTCCAGGCGCATGTCCGTTTGAATCGCCGTCGCATGCGGTGAGGTGGCTAGGGCCCGCACAACCGATGCCCGCCGAAGGGGATGGGCCGCTGGCACATCAGCAGGTATCGGCGGGTTCGGACGGCCGGCGACGATCACGCGGACGCCGTCGGGTAGATCCTGCGGCAGCAACGCCGCGACGCTGTAGGCGTCCGGACCTGCCATCACCCCGCGATCCTCGTCGAGCCCGTCCACCACGAGGACAAGACGCTCACCCAACTCGGCGCAGAACCGGGCAGTGCGTGCCAGACGATCACGGAACTCGACCTCGCCCGAAGCATCGGTGAACATCGGCATCGGCTCGTCAAGGATCTCCGAAAGCTGGGCCAGCACGAACTCCAGAAACGCCGATCGATCGGCGTGGCCTTTGAGCCGCGCGGTAATGAAGAACGAGACGATGCGTACGCCCGGCGGTGGGTTCAGCACGAACCACGACAGCATGGCCGTCTTGCCTGACCAGGCCGATGCCTGCCACCACACGTAGGGTTCGCCATCCGGCACGGTGCAGAAGTGCCTGAGCTCGTCCAGTTCGGTCCCCCGCCCCTGCAAGGACGTCGGCGCTATCTGGGTGACCACACTGTCGCGGTACAGCGACCGGCACGGCGTCTGCGGTTGCACGTAAATGTCGCCACAGTGCACACCGGAAATGGCAACGCCACCCGGGCTGGCGGTGGCCGCCCCAGTCTGCGAGGCGGCAATCCGTCGTGGCATCGGTGATGCTCGCTCTCGTGGATCAGAGGGCGGCGCCGCTAGTTGCCTGTCCGCCGTCGGACGCCTCGGCCGCCCAGTCCCTTCGATGTCGACGTGCCGCTCGAACAGCGATTGACCACGCCGCACCGACAGCCCGCTGATCACCTCCCAGATGATCGCGCTACCGCCGGCCCCGCCGTAGGCCGAACGGAAGTTCCGGGTGTCGGGCCGCAGCGCGGCCCAGATCGCGATGCCGAGCGCAGCGACCAAAGCCAGTGCCGAGACCGCCGGCTGAGCTTTCCCAAACTGCTGTCGTCAACGAGCCAGAACACCAGACGGCGGCACCGCAACTGCGGCACACGTCCCAAAGATGGCCATGCTCGATCGCATCATAGCAGTCAATCTCTCAGACGGATCAACGATCGGCCCGCCGCCTGCCGCAGACCGGCGCCTACCTCGGGTGCCCGCGAGCACCTTACTAGGCTGGCCCGAGCCAATCTCCGAGTTGCGCCCCGTGCTCGCGCCGCGCCCGGGCACGAGGAGCGGGGTGTGGTCGTACGTCAAGATCACGGCCTACTGATGGCTTGACGACGACACCCTTACCGAAGGACTCAGACCTAGACGCGAGATCGTGGACCTGACATCCGCAACTCGGCCTGCATAAGAGGCACTACGTTGCCCTCGCCGCCTGCGACACGGACAGTCCTCGGGTACTGGTGGCATGGTGTTCAACTCCGTGGGGCGTAGACACTTGCAGGGTTCTTCGGGGGTAACGGGGGCACCGTTGAGCGTTGCCGGGACGCCTGGGGGCAACTTGGCGGCCAGGCCCTCGTTGGTGTTCGCCCACGATGATGGGGCTGAGCAACTCGGCCAAGGCTGCGAAACGTGGAAGACGGCTCTCCATCATCCGCCCCCTGGATCAACCCTGGCTATTCGGGGCGACGGACAAGATCCTTGCGGACGCTTAAAGTTCGGGGATGACTCCCGCTCTCACTTACCAGGGCGCGCTGCGTCTCCTCGGCCGGCACGACCTGAAGGCGCTGACCCTTCTGGACGGTCTGCTCGGCGGCGTGATCCTAGCGGCTGGGCCGACATCGTTCGGCGGGGCGCAGGCGGCGGCATTCCTGTGGGGCGCGGTGGATCAGAAGAACGAGGCGGTTCGGCTACTACGCGGACTGGTTGCTGCTGGCGCCGGGCGCCTGTCGGGGGCAACTGGCCGCGACCGGTTCGAGCTGTTGCAGGCAGCGCACACGGCGATCGTGGGAGCGGCGCTGTTCGAGGCATGGCAAGCGCGGCTAGGTCCTGTGTGGGCCGAGCTAGAGGTCACCCGCGAGGAGCGGATCCGGCTGCTGACCGATCGGGACGGCGAAGACCTGGTTCAGGTGCTGGCCCGGTCGGAGATTCCAATGCCGACCGGCTTCGCGGGCCGGTCCGAGCTGGAGCCGTACCTGAGCCGCGCAGTCGCCGCCGGTCAGTCGTTCTTCGCCGGGCTGGCCGCCGGGGAGCGGCACACCTGGCTGGCAGCCCCGGAACTGGCCGACGAGGTGGTGGGCGACGCGCTCGACCGGTACCGGACGCTGTATCTCCAGCTCGCGGCCGACGTCAGGGAGTTCCTGATCTGGGCAATCCTGGCCGGGCAGGACTCGCTGCGCGCCGACCTCGCGCGTCAGGCCGGTGAGCAGTCGGCCGGGCTGGCGCGACTCACCGCCCTGCTGACGCCGCCCGAGCCCGGCCCAGGCCCGGCCGGGCAGTCGGTCCTGTTGCACCAGGCGAACCTGGCCGTTCTGCGCCGGCCCCCGATCACCGCCGACACGCTGCGGTACGTAGAGGGTCTGCGCTTCCCGTCGATTGACGAAGGCTACGTCACGCCGCACTATCGGCTTGCGGTGCGCAGCCGGGACGACAACATCGCCGACGACAACTGGTGGAACCAGCACTCGGTCAACCACGACCTGGACACCTTCCTAGCCGGGCATCTCATGTCGCCGGCTGCCGCTAAGTCCCCGCTACTGGTTCTCGGCGACCCCGGCTCGGGCAAGTCGACCATGACCAAGGTCCTTGCCGCCCGGCTACCCGCCGACCGGTACCTGGTGGTCCGGGTGCCGCTGCGAGAGGTCACAGCCGATCAGCGTGTACGTGTGCAGGTGCAGGAGGCCCTCGACGACCTGCTCAACGGTCGCGCGCAGTGGAACGTGCTGGCCGACGAAAGCCGTGCCCTGATCCGGGTCGTGATCTTCGACGGTCTGGACGAGCTGATCCAGAGCGTCGGCGTGGGCCGCAACTACCTGCGCGAGATCCAGGAGTTCCAGGATGTTGAGGCGGCGGCCGGCTCGCCGGTGTGCGCCGTAGTCACCTCACGCACCCTGGTGACCGGACGGATGTGGGTGCCGCCCGACTGCCTCGCGATCAAACTGGCCGACTTCGACGATGACCAGGTCGGCGCCTGGGTGACCGGGTGGCACGCAGCCAACGCGGGCGGGCACGGTATCCGACTCCCAAGCGCCGAGGCCGTGCGATCGCTGACCGACCTGGCCCGGCAGCCGCTGCTCCTCCTGTTGATCGCCCTGTACGCCGCAGATCCGAACAGCCCCGACTTGCGCGGCGACACGTCGGCGGTCGACCTCTACGATCGCCTGATCGACAACTTCATCCGCCGCGAGGTGGATAAGGACGGTCAGATCGCCCCGGTGGACCTGCCCAGCGAAATCGCCCGCCGCCGCTGGCAACTGGGGGTGGCGGCCCTGTCGATGTTTAACCGACGGCGGACATTCGTGCTCGACAGCGAGCTAGAGGCGGACTTGGCCGGCTTGGGCGCGCCGGTAGCGGCTGGCGGCGGTCACGAGGTGATCGGCCAGTTTTTCTTCGTGCACGCGGCGTCCGCGAAGGTCCCGGACTACATCAAGCGGCGGGAATCGTACGAGTTCCTGCATAGCACGTTCGGTGAGTACCTGGTGGCGAGCAGTGTCCTGGACGAGGTGCGGGAAATCGCAACAGCGGTGGAACCGGCCGCGCGGCGAGTGCGCTTGGCACCCCGTCTGGACGACGGCGTGCTACATGCGCTGTTGTCCTTCCGGGCCCTTGCGGCGGAGCCACGCGTGCTGGGATTCCTGCGGAGCACCGCCGACACTCTGCCTGACGCGGAGCGGGCGGCCGTCCAGAGCGTGCTCGCGCGGTTGCTGGCGCAGGCGCGACGGCGGACGATCTCGGTCGAGTTCGAGAGATATCAGCCGGAGCAACTCGATCCGGTACGAGCTCGGGCAGCGTACACGGCGAATCTGGTGACATTGCTGTCCTGCCAGGGCCGCGTGCCTCTCTCCGTGATCGTGCCGGACGCCACCGACGAGGTGCGTGAGTGGCGAGCCATGGCGCGGCTGTGGCAGGCCGTACTGGCCGAGGATTCGTGGCGCGGTCTCGCCTCGTCGATGGCGCTGCGCCCCGGCGACCACATTATCTTCCAGTTGGACCACCGTCCGAGACGGGCCTCCGCCTATGAAGCGGGACTGCTGGGCATGCCGGCCCTGGCGCAGGCGCTCGCGCTAGCCGAGCGGCTCGGCGGAGACCGGGACGCGCCGCACACCGGCTACCTCCGCCGCCAGATTCTTGCCAAGCTGGCAGGAGGCGACTTGCGTTCGGCCTTGCACAGCGGTTTGAACCTCCCGGACACCTTGACTAGCGCCTTCGGGCAGCCACTGCCCGACGACCTCCGCCAGATGCTGATCAACGCGTTGGGGCTGGTCACCGTCCAGTGGGACTACGACGAAGTTCGCGCACTCGTCTCGGCCGTCGTCGAGGGCGGGACCGAGCGCCGGACCGACTGGTCGCCGTTGGTCGTCTCGCTCTCCGTCTTTCCGCAGCTCCTGGACGATGTGCCGCAGCTCATGACCATGTTCGAACAGCGACCGGTGAACCGCAGTACACACTTCGCCTTTCTTCGCACGGTAATCAACGACGAGCTGTGGCTGGACCGCCTCCGCGGCGTGCTCAGCACCGAACTGTCGCCTGCGCTGATCGAGGCCAAGGTGCGAGCGATGGCTACCACCGGCTTCGACTTGCCCGCCCGGCTGGCCCGCGCGGTAACGAACACCGCGTCCGAGCTCCGGTTCCTCCGCGAGTACGCCACCTACCAGGGCTGCCCGATCGGTCGCGCCGATCGGCCGGACCGAAACGGCATAGCGCCGGAACTGCGCACCAGTCTGCCGAGGGCCTTCGCGCGGGCGTACGACCTGATTGGCGGGAGAGATGACCCGGCGCAGCGCGGCGATCGGCTGCTGCGGCCGGCCGAATTACACGTCGACGGCGAGATGCTGGTCTTCCGCGTCGCCGAGGACGGCGCCGCGGAGTGGGCTGTCCCGCTGGATGACACGCTGCGAGCCGGGACGCCGGTGATGATCCGGGTCGATGGGTATGCCGGCGGCGAGTGGCGACCGTACCTGGGCAGGGTGTCCACGGCCTTCGTGGAGATGATGATGTCAGAGGCGCTATTCGGCACCGTCCGTTTCGCCGGCCACCGCGGTCTCGACGAGCAGACCCTGACCGAGTTGGAGCGGCGCTACCCCCGCCTGCCGCTCCCCGACCACCTGCTGTGGTCGCGCCCGGACGGCCCGCCAGTCCGCTGGTTCTCCGGCCCGCAAGTGGTCCTGCGAGACGACGGTCGTCATCGCCTCCGTGTTCAGGCGGACACCGCCGAGGCGTTCGAAGCGGTCAAGTTCACCCTTCCCGGCGACTGGGTCTCATCAGGTATGGGCGGCGATACTGGGGGGACCAGACTTTGACTCGGGCGGCGAGCAGCTCGCAAGCGCAGTCGGGGGCACGTCACTTCGTGCCTCGATAAGGGTCACTATGGTGTCTCGTGAGGCCTCAGCTCTGTGGGAACCTGGACTCTAGGGTGATGGGTCTGGCTGGTGGTGGTGCACGCCGGCGTGCTGCTCGCCGCCGTCGACATCGCAGTCCGCAGGCTGCCCACCCCCCGCGATCAGCGCCGCCGCCCTGGCCGTCGGCGTCGTACTGGCCGGCCAAGCAGCGACGACGGGCCAAGCCCACACGCTGGTCACCGCCATGCTCGCCGCGGCGGCGCTAGGCGGCCTGTATCTGGCCTTGGTACTCGTGGCGGGCAGCGGAATAGGCCTGGGTGACGTGCGGCTGTTCGCTCTGCTCGGCGCGGCACTGGGCGCCACCGGCTGGCCTGCGGTGCTCCTCGGCGGCCTACTGCCCTTCGTGCTCGCCGTCCCCGAAGCACTGGCACGCCTGGCACTGCGCCGTGCGCACAGCGTCGCCTTCGGTCCGTACCTCGTCGCCGGGGCGCTGATAGCGGCCGTGGCCAACAGCCGATCACGTGCCGAGGGAGTGTCCGATCTCGGCCAGTACGGTCTTTGACCGAGTTCCGTTACGGGAGTGGGTGCCGTCGCGGCCGGCCGGCTCGTGTAGTCACAGCCCAGGTGCTCGGTCACCTCCGCTTTCAGGGCGGTCTCCAGCACCGTCTTCGTCAGACCGGACAGCAGCCCGTTCTGGCCGAGTAGGTCCACACCCCTCGGCGCAGGCCTGCTTCACCAGCTACTGCACGAACTGTCGAGTATCCTTCGATCTCGGCACAGACTTGACGATCTCCTTCATTGCGTGCCCTTCCCGCCAAGCCGACCATTCTCGGCGTATCAGGCCCGACCGGTTGCACCGTTACTCGGCCAGTCCCCGAACGACCCGCCCCGAGAACTGAGCCATATCCCTTCTTCCCCGAAATAGTCAGGTCCTGACCGAGCGAGCTATATGGCCCTCTCGCCGCAGGGGCGATCACGTGCATGTATCGAAGGTCAGGTTATGCTGTAGGGCTGGCGCAAGACGATCACGAAGTACCTTGCCAGCGGGCTGGAGGCTCACGAGAGGGGCAGCAGTGAGTGGCGCAAGGTTGGAGGATCTCACGCCGGGCAGCATCGTGAGCGGGGTGACGGCAGCCGGCTCGGTGGTCGTGGTGGCTGCGAAGTGGTACGGCAGCAATGCCGTGAACGTCACCTACCGCGACGAGAGCGGTCAGGTTGCCGATCAGCTGCTCTACCGCGACAACGAGGCCCGTCTGCGCGTGCAAAAGGTTTCCTCGGCCTACGGGTTCGATGGCGATGGCGCGCTGTTTAAACTGGCCGCCGAGGCCTTACGCATCCAGATGGCGGCCAGGTTCGATCCAATGCTCGCGGTCACTACCAGCGATTTGGAACCACTGCCCCACCAGATTCAGGCGGTGTACGGCGACCTGCTGGACCGCAGCCCGCTTCGGTTCGTGCTCGCCGACGACCCCGGTGCCGGCAAGACGATCATGGCTGGTCTCTATATCAAGGAGCTGATGCTTCGTGGTGACTTGGAGCGCTGCCTCATCGTGGCGCCCGGGGGGCTTATCGATCAGTGGCAGGAGGAATTGCTCGATAAGTTCGGCCTCCGATTTGAGGTGTTGACCCGCGACCTGATCGCCAGCCAGATCGATCAGAGCGTGTTCGACAAGTTTCCTCTGCTCATCGGCCGCATGGATCAGCTTGCCCGCTCAGAGGAGTTGCAGGAGCAGCTCACGCGAAGCGACTGGGACGTCATAGTCGTGGACGAGGCGCACCGCATGTCTGCCAGCTACTTTGGCGACGAGTTGAAGAAGACCAAGCGGTACGTCCTGGGTGAGCTGCTCGGCAAGCACACCCGGCACCTGCTGCTGATGACAGCGACCCCGCACGCCGGCAACGAGGCGAGCTTCCAGCTGTTCATGGGCCTGCTCGACTCCGACCGATTCGAGGGCCGCTATCGCGACGGTGTCAGCTCGACCGACACCGACGGCCTCATGCGTCGCATGGTCAAGGAAGACCTGCTCACCTTCGAAGGTAAGCCGCTGTTTCCTGAGCGCCGGGCGTACACGGTGCCGTACCAGCTCTCCGAACCCGAGTGGGAGCTGTACGAGGTGGTCACCGAGTACGTGCGCGAACAGATGGGCAAGGCCCAACAACTCGCCGAACGTGGCGAGAGCCGGCGGGGCAACACTGTTGGCTTTGCCCTGACCGTCCTGCAGCGGCGCCTGGCCTCCAGCCCCGAGGCGATCCTTCAGTCACTGGTACGCCGCCACCGCCGGTTGCAGTTGCTCCGCCAGGAACTGATCGTCAATGGCGCCCCGGACGGTGGACTGCGTGATCGCCTCGCGGGCATCCTCGGCCGAGGGCCGGTGGACTATGACGCTGCGCTGGAAGACATGCCCGGCGCCGAGCGTGAAGCGCTCGAAGACGACGTGGTGAACGCCGCCACCACCGCCCAAACCATCGCCGAGTTAGACAAGGAGATCGCCATCCTCGCCGACCTGGTCGAGGTTGCGCGCCGCGTCCGGGACCTGGGTACCGACAAGAAGTGGACCGAGCTGAGCGAGCTGCTGCTCAGCCATCCCATGATCCGCGATAGTGACGGCACTCCCCGCAAGCTAATCGTCTTCACGGAGCACCGGGACACCTTGGAGTACCTAGTCGGCCGTATCCGCGCCCTGCTCGGCAGCGAAGAGGCCGTCGTGTCCATCCACGGCGGCGTATCCCGGGACAACCGCCGCAAGATCAAGGAGCTATTTACGCAGGACAAGGACTGCCGGATCCTGGTGGCCACCGACGCCGCCGGTGAAGGCCTCAACCTTCAGCGGGCCAACCTGATGGTCAACTACGACCTGCCGTGGAACCCCAACCGGATCGAACAGCGCTTCGGCCGCATCCATCGCATCGGGCAGACCGAGGTCTGCCACCTGTGGAACCTCGTCGCCGAGGACACCCGGGAAGGTGCAGTCTTTATCCGCCTCCTCCACAAGATCGATGAGCAGCGCCGCGCGTACAAGGGCAAGGTCTTCGACGTGCTCGGCGAGGCGTTCCAGGACCAGCCGCTGCGGGGACTTCTCATGCAGGCCATCCAGTATGGTGACCGGCCCGAGGTCCGTGACCGGCTCAACAAGGTCATCGATGCATCGGTAGGCGAGGGTTTGGAGAAGTTGCTCGCCGAGCGCGCCCTTGCGCACCAGAAGCTGGCCGAGTCTGACGTCGCGACCTGGAGACTGCGAATGGAGGAGGCGCGCGCTCGCCGCCTGCAACCGCACTACATCAAGGCGTTCTTCATCGCCGCCTTTAAGCTGCTAGGCGGCCGGATCTCCGAGCGCGAACCGAGCCGCTACGAGATCACTTATGTTCCCGGCGACGTACTAGGCTACGAGCGACTCATAAAGATCGGCACACCGGTCCTGCGCCGATACGAGCGTGTAACCTTCGACCGGGACCTTGTCCGCCCCGCGGGCGTGGCTCAGGCCGACCTCGTCGCCCCCGGTCACCCGCTTCTCGACACGGTTGTTGCCCTGATCGTCGAGCGCTACGGCACGCAACTCAAGCAAGGGGCCGTGCTGGTAAACCGTCGCGACGTCGGCGAAGAGCCGCACCTACTCGTCGCTGTCGCCCAGGAGATAGCCGACGGGCACGAGCGGCCCCGCACCATCAGCAAGCGGTTCGATTTCGTCGAGATTGGCGAGTTCCATGCCCGTGCTGCGGGTTCCGCCCCTTACCTCGATTACGCGCCGGCAAGTGAGGAGGAGCGGCGCCTCGTCGCGGCGGTAACCCAGCAGGATTGGCTTGCCAGCGGCGTGGAGGACATCGCGATCAGCTGGGCGATATCCGACGGGCTAGCGGCGCACGTGGCGGAAATCCAGCAGCGGGTGTCGATCGAGACCGAGCGGACCCGGCGCCTGGTCCGCCAACGCCTTCTCCAAGAAATCAACTACTGGGACTCTCGGCAGGCTGATATCCGTGACGCCGAAGCCGCTGGCAAGTCGGTAAAGATCAAGTCTGAGATCGCGGCGCGGCGCGCACGGGACCTTGAACAGCGTCTGGAACGCCGCATGGTCGAACTCGACTGTGCCGAGAGGCTCCAGATCCGGCCACCGCGGGTGGCTGGAGCCGCGTTGGTCATCCCGCAAGGGCTGCTCGACCGGCTGGCCGGCTCTCGGGATGGCCCGCCAGAGGTGTACGCCCGAGACACCGCGCTGGTGGAACGACGCGCAGTCGATTTGGTCCTGCAGGAGGAGCGCAAACTGGGACGGATCCCGGAGGAGATGGCTCACAACAACCCCGGCTACGATGTTCGCTCAAGCACGGTCGATGATCGGTGGGTGTTCATCGAGGTGAAGGGCCGCACCGCGGGCGCTGAGGACTTCCACGTCACCCGCACCGAGGTCCTCACCGGGAAGAACTCCGGTACAAGCTTCCGTCTGGCCCTGGTCAGCGTTCACCCAGATGGGTCTGAGCGCGACGAGGTCCGGTACGTCGTAGACCCGTTCAAGGACGTGGACTTCGGCAGCTTCGACGCCACCGAGCTCGGCGGAGACTGGGCCAAGACGTGGCGACGAGGAGGAGAGCCGGTATGACGCGAGGGGGCAGCAACGGCTACCAGCGCAAGCTAATCGACGTAACGCTTCCGCTGACGCAGATCAGCTATGCCAGTATCGCGTACAAAGAGCGCAAGGTCGGTACGATCAAGAACCTGCACAAGTGGTTCGCTCCGATGCCGATGCCTGCCCTCCGTGCGCTGATTTTCGCCTCGCTGGTCGATGATCCTGGACCGGGAAGCCAGCGTGAGGAACTCGTTGAGCTCGTCAAGCAGCTGGTGCCGATCAACGGCATGGCACCGCCTGATGAGGTTCTCGTCAAGGCCAGACTGCTGATCGAGAAGTCGAACCCCGAACTTCCCACTGTCCTAGACCCGTTTGCCGGCGGGGGCTCCACCATCGTCGAGGCGCTGAGGCTGGGGCTGCCAGGAATAAGTTCCGACCTCAATCCCGTGGCCGTGATTGTGACTCGAACCCTGGGCGAACTGCTGCCACCGATTGCCCACGTGCCACCCATCTCTCAAAGGCAGCGCCAGCAGCGCGCCCATGACGTCCCTTACGACGGATTCGCCGACGACGTGCGGTACTACGGAGAACTCGTTCAGGATGCGGTGCGGCAGCGGCTCGGCGACTACTACCCCGTACCAGTTTCTGGCGAGCCGGTGGCCTGGCTGTGGGCGCGCACCGTGCCCTGCGCCAACCCGATGTGTCCGATCCGTGTACCTCTTTACGGCTCGCCTTGGCTGAGCAAACAGCGTGGCCGCGAGGTAACGATTGAGCTTGCCGTGCGTGGCGGCGAGGTGGATTTCGAGATCCGCCAAGGCAAGAACAGCCTTGCAAAGTCAACGAAAGGAGCCGGACGAGCTCAGTTCAGCTGCCCCCGCTGCTCAACCCCGATCGGCGAGCGGGAACTCCGACAGGCCGGCAAAGACGGAAAGCTCGGGCTACAGCTCATGGCTCTGTGTATCGACACCAGGCAGGGTCGGACCTTCTTGGCCGCCGACGAAGTGCCGCGCTCCGATCTCGCCATCGACGTTCCTGACGATCTTGACGAGATCACGCTTGGAGCTAACACCAAGAACTTTAGCCACCCGCTCTACGGGCTAGACTACCAGACCGACCTTTACACTCCCCGCCAACTAGCAGTGCTGACCGCATTCGCCGACGAAGTGTCGGCTACCTATGACCGAATAGTTGAAGACGGTGGTAGCGCCACCTATGCACGGGCAGTGGTGACAGTTCTCGGGATCTGTGTAAGCAAGATGGCCCAGGCCAACTCTACGTTGGTTCGCTGGCGGACCCGAGTCGGCCCGTCAAAGCCCGAGCCCGCCTTTGGCTCCCAAGCAATGCCCATGCTTTGGGACTTTGCTGAGGCATACCCCTTCGGGAACTCCGTCGGAAGTTGGTCAGCGCAGATCAACTCGGTAATTTCCGTCTTTCGGTCGCTGCCATCGGACGCTATGCCTGGTCGAGTTGTCCAGGTCGACGCTCGACGCGCGGGTGACCTTGTCCAGCCTGGAACGGCGCTGATCGTTACGGATCCTCCGTACTTCGGACAGATCAACTACGCCGACCTTAGTGACTATTTCTACTTGTGGCTCCGCCGCGCGCTTCGTCTCGTGCATCCAGACCTGTTCGGCACCATCGCCACCCCCAAGTCGATCGAGTTGGTCGCAAACCCTGCTCGGCATGGCGGCAGCAAGGATGCGGCGCAGCGGTATTTCGTCGACGGGTTCACTGAGGTGTTCAGGTCTCTTCAGAAGGCCTCGAGGCCTGATCTGCCCATCGTGGTGGCCTATGCAGCTAAGCAGGACGATGCCGACGCTGGCGGAGCCGTGTCCTCGGCATGGGTTTCCATGCTCCAAGCGGTGCTCGCATCGGGCCTGGCGGTCGTCGGTACGATGCCGATCGAATCGACGATGAGCACGCGACAGGTAAGTCAAGGCGCGAACGCTCTCGCCTCCTACATCATCCTCGTGTGCCGCCCTCGGCAGGCCGAGGATGTCGCTGACAAAGGCACGTTCCTGTCTCGCCTCCACAAGGAACTTCCGGAGGCCGTCGAGGCACTCCGCAAGGGTGGAGTGTCGCCGCTCGACATGGGGCAAGCGGCGATGGGGCCCGGCATGAAAATCTTCTCGGAGTACAAGGAGGTCTTGCTGCCAGACGGCAGGCCGATGGAGGTCCGTGACGCCCTAATCGAGATCGACAAGGCGGCTACCGCCGTAATCGACGGTGAAGAGGCAGAGTACGACGCTGCCACAAGATTCTGTCTGCGGTGGTTCCGGCAGTTCGGCTTCGACCGTGGAGCGTACGGTGACGCCGACGTGGTGCTCCGCCAGACCGGCACGGCCATCCGCGATCTTGTGGGAGCGGGCATCGTGAGCAACGCGCCCGCGGGGTCCGTCAGCCTTCTCGGCGTCGATGAACTCCCAGCCGATTACGACCCACTTGATGATGGTCGGATCTCCCACTGGGAAGTGGCAATGCACCTCGCCAAGGCCTTCGACGATCGAGGCATTGATGGCGCGGCTCACCTTGTCGCGGCGGTGCGTTCCCGCAGCGACGATGCCATCAGCATCGACCGGGTGAACCGTCTGGTTCACCGAATATTTAAGATTGCAGATCGGCGCTTCCAGAGAACGGCCACGCTGTTTAACCAACTTGGCACCGCATGGCCCGACATCATCGCGGCCGCCCAGATCATGGGCACCATTGCGACCAATGCACGTCCAGATGCCGACGACCTCTTCTCTTTTTTGGAGACCGACGACGAGTAGCATCGTAGGGCGATCATGTAGGAGACCCAAGGGGAGGCGGGGAAGTCGTGGCATTATCGAACCGGGACCGAGTCAGCCGAGGATTTGAGATCCTCGCCGAGGGTCTCGGGCCGATCGTTGACCGGTTGATGAGCCAAGCCGCGCCGGCAGGCAAGGACTGGCTGGAGCTTGTCGCCGCGCGGGAGTCGGCTAAGCACGGCGGAAGCCAGAAGTTTTCGAAGACCGACCCTGCACTGCAACTAAAGATGATCACCGATCATCGCAGCGTCTTCATGGACCTGCTGTCCCACAGCGGCCTGCGCTTCGCCAGCGAGCTGCGCGAGACACGTAACGCGTGGGCGCACAACGAGAAGTTCAGCGCGGACGACACCTATCGGGCGCTGGACACTATAGAACGGTTGTTGACCGGAGCGGGGGCAGTGTCAGCCTCCGAGCAGATTCACAACTTTAGGGAGGACCATCAGCGCGCCTCCTATGAGAGCCAGGCCCGCGAGAAGACCAGGAAGGCAACCCCGGCGGCTCTGGCGGTCGACGGGCAAGGATTGAAGTCTTGGCGTGAGGTGATGACACCGCACCCTGACGTGCGGACCGGGAACTTCGCCTCGGCCGAGTTCGCGGCCGACCTGCACCAGGTGGCGACGGGCACGAGTAAGAGCGAGGAGTACTCCGATCCCATCCAGTTCTTTCGCCGTACCTACCTTACTGAGGGTCTGAGGGAGCTGCTGACTAACGCCGCCCGGCGCGTTGCTGGGGACTTGAACGCGGAACCGGTGTTTAACCTGCAGACCAACTTCGGTGGCGGCAAGACGCACTCGATGCTGGCGGTGTGGCACCTCTATGCCCCCGGCCGGGCGCTGGGCGACTATCCGCAGCCGGTGCAGGACATGCTCGGTGAGATTCCACTCCGGTCTGGCGTGCGGCGGGTGGCCCTGGTCGGCAACCGGATCGACACGGGCGAGCCGTCCAGCCGGGATGGGCGACCGAGTATCAACACGCTGTGGGGTGAACTGGCCTGGCAACTGGGCGGTCAGGAGGCGTACGACATCGTCGCCTCGGCAGACCAGACGCGAACGCCCCCCGCGGAGTCGCTGCAGCGGCTGCTACAGGCGTATGCCCCGTGCGTCATTCTAATCGATGAATGGGTCGCCTACGCCCGGCTGCTCTACGGTCGCGACGATCTTCCTGCAGGTACCTTCGAGGCCCAGTTCTCGTTCGCGCAGACCCTCACTGAGGTAGTCAAGGGGACCCCCGGCGTGATGCTGGTCGTGTCCATCCCGGCTTCCCATGATCGCGTCAACGATGGCGGGAGCCGCGCCGACGACCTCGAGGTTGGCGGAGTTCGCGGACATGAGGCACTGGAGCGACTGCAGCAGGTGATCGGCCGGGTGGCGCGGCACTGGCGGCCTGCCTCCTCGGACGAGTCGTTCGAGATCGTGCGCCGGCGTCTGTTTGAGGAGCCGACGGCACAGGGCCAGCGGGATCGGGATGTTATTGCAAAGACGTTGGTCAAATTCTACCGGGAGCACGCCAGCGAGTTCCCGCGGGAGATTATTGAGCCCAAGTACGAGGATGAGATAAAGGCGGCGTACCCGATTCATCCGGAGCTGTTCAAGCGTCTATACGAGGACTGGTCGACGCTGGAGCGGTTCCAGCGGACCCGAGGCGTCCTGCGGCTGATGAGCGCGGTCATCAATCGGCTATGGGAAGCCGAGGACCCGGCGCCGCTCATCATGCCGGGTTCGCTGCCGTTGAGCGATAAGTGGGTCTTGGGTGAGGTCACTCACCATCTGTCGGACGCCTGGAAGGCCATTATCGACGCCGACGTCGATGGACCAAGCTCGACACCGGAGCAAATCGACAAGAGTCGCGAGGTCTTCCATCGTCGCCACCTGACTCGTAGGCTCGCCCGGGCGGCATTCCTTGGGTCAGCCGCCCTGTCCGGCAGTGCGCGCCGAGGCATCGAACGCAAGCGGATCTGGCTCGGCACTGCCTTGCCCGGTGACGTGGTCGGCAACTTCGGGTCAGCCATTCACCTGCTCAGTGAGCAGGCCATGTACTTCTACGCAGAAGGCACGACGTACTGGTACGACACGCAAGCCTCGGTGAACCGGATGGCCCGCGACCGCGCGGAGGAGTACCGCAGTCACCCCGAGGATGTGTACGCGGACATCGTGCGGCGGCTTAAGGAACGTCACGTCAAGGCTAAGGGCGACTTCGGTGGCGTGTACCCGGCACCTACGAAGAGTGATGAAATCCCGGACCTGCCTGAAGTCCGGCTCGTAGTCGTTCACCCTCGTCACCATTACTCTGCCCAGAATTCGCAGAGTCCGGCGCACGGCTTTGTCGCGCAGGCACTGGAGAGCCGCGGCAACTCACCGCGGGTCAATCAAAACATGTTGGTTTTCGCGGTAGCCGAACGCGAACTGCTCGGCTACTTGATGGACGTGGTGCGCGAGTACCTGGCGTGGAAATCTATCGTTGATCAAAAGGACCTTCCGCTGCTTCCTGACCAGATCGCGATGGCGACTAGGCGTTACAAGAGCGCCGACGAGACCGCCGCACTACGCGTGGTCCAGGCTTACAACACGTTGTTGTACCCGTTCTGGGACGATGAAACCGGACGGATCGGTCTGCAGGCGGCGACGATCGACGAGGATGGCGGTTACATCGCCGAACGCGCCAGCACCAAACTGCGCAATCTCGACAAACTGCGCATCGTGATGGGTGCCCGCCTCATCCGACACGACCTCGAAAAGAGACTTCCGACGGTGTGGCAGCAGGGTCACATCTCTGTTGGCGACCTGTGGCAGTACTACTGCCGGTTTCCCTACCTGAGCAGACTGCGCAACCGGCAGGTTCTGGAGGACGGAATCCTCGGCGTCTTTGACGAGCTCACTGGCTACGTCGAAGGCTTCGCCCTGGCCCACTCCTACGACGACGAGACCAAACGCTTCGTGGAACTCGTCCTGCCAGGCACCGGCGAGCGTATCAGCGCCATCACGGATGGCACCTTGCTCGTGGAACTCACGGCTGCAAAGGCGCAACGCGAGGAGGAAGAACGCGCACGGCGGGCTGAGCAGCAAGAGGAAGGCGACCAGGAGCGTGGCCCTGCAGCCCCAACGGAGCGGCCGGCTGGCGGTGGCGCGAGCTCGACGGCCACGTCCACGACTGCAGTGCCGACGGCCGTGAAGAACACGCGCTTCTGGGGATCACATTCCGTTGATCCTGAACGCTTTTCTCGCGACCTCAACAGACTCAGCCAAGACCTCCTAGCACTGCTAACCGCGCCGGACGGTGTGAACCTGGAGGTACGCGTCGAAATCAGCGCCCGTCGTGTGGAGGGCTTCCCGGACGACACGGTAATGAAGGTGCTGGAGAACCTCGGCCCGCTGAAGGTGGACGGCAAGTTCGAGGACCGATGAATCGCTGCCCGTGACACCGCTGCCCAGGACGATCCACCGGGCGGTGCAGCGACTCGACCACGGCTCGACCCGCGCGGCAATCAGGCGGCGAGACTCGTGCATGCGGTGAGGAGTGCGCTGCCGGGTAGCGGGTGAGATCCCAAGTCCGCGACAGCGGCTTGGTCATGGTACGAGTGGCCGCCGGGGCCGGTCCGGCCGCGGGCGGTCACCTGCGGCCGGACCGCTGCCAGTGCACATTGCCGCATATGCGGGGTAGTCGCGACCGCGAACCGTGGCCCGCCAATGCAGGTGTGCTGGCGTCATAGGCGCTCGACGCGCAGTGTCATCGTGGGATCCCAGATTCAAGGCGTGTCGGCGGACGCTTCAGCTGCGGCGGCCCGATAGGCGTATACATGATTTTCCTCCGTGTCGACCGCGACGGTGCCGGGCAGGGTGCGCAACAGGTCCGCGATGGCGCCGCGGTCGTGGTGCGCGGCTAGGTACACGTCGGTGCGGATCGTGCCGTAGAGCCGTCCGCCCTCAGTAACGGTTCGCGACGTGACCCGACGCACGTCGGCGAGGCCGACGGCGCCGAGTGCGGCGCGGGCGGCACGAGTGGCCTGCGCCGGCGAGGTGATGCGCTGGTGGTCAGGCATCGTTAGACGTCCCTTCTGGGTGCTGCCGCGTCGTTAAGAGCGCGCTGGGTTATCGGCGAGTCACGTTTTCGGGTCCTCGTGGTCGAATCCGCGACACAAAGATCTCGGAGCGGACGACTCCCGGCGGGCGCACAGAGGTGACCGGCCGGGGCCACGCCTGCCGGACGAGGATTTAGTGATGCTTTATGCAGTGATTTACGGTTCACCGCCTATGCAGCTCAGAGTGTTGACCGCTCGGAGTTCCCTACCTACAGCGGTACTCACGTAATTCCTCACCCCGTCCGTCGCCCACAGATCAGCCGCTGAAGGCTGTCGCCGTGGTTGTCGGGCTGCTGGGTCGAGACATCAAGAGCGAGCCGGCACCGGAATCGATCGGTCACATCTTCGAGGTTCACGGCGAACTGGTTGAGGCACTCACGAGGCATGGCAGGAGCCCTTTCATCGACGGGTCACGTCGTCTGCGCAGCAGGGCGGGCGGACAACGGAACACGATCGACGCTCACTTTTTGCCCAAGGTCAAGTCGTCCCGCCAGGGCGGTGATCCGGCGCGCAGCAAGGGTTCAGACAAAGGCTGATCGCCCCGGTGCCACAGTTGATCTCTCGACGGATGTCACCGCTCGAGTGGTACTACGCCGGCATCAACGAATGGGGAACCGACTTCGCCGTCGACCTGGGCTACCTGTTCGAGGACTACGTGGGCCGCCAGTTCGCCACGATGCCGGACGCGAGCGTTGAACCGCAGGTCGAATATCACCGCGGCAAGGACCGGATGGACACAACCGACTGGTTCATCGTGTTCGACGACGTGGTGCTGCTCGTGGAAGCCAAGGCCGGGATCCTGCCGGTCGCAGGACGCGCGGGCGACGACTCCCTCACCACGATGATGACCCGCACCGTCGGCAAGGCCATCAAGCAGATCAACCGCACGCACGCGCTGATCAAGTCCGGCGCCCCCGAGGTCGCGCACATCCCGAACAACCGGCCGATCCTCGCCATGGTCGCCACCCTCGACCCCTGGTATAAGGCCAACAGCTTCTTGGGGCGCGAGGTGCTGCCGACCTGCGACGTGCCCGTCACCGTGTGCTCCGCCCGTGACATCGAATTTCTGGCCGGCATCGGTCAGCGCACACCGGTCGGTCCCATCCTGACCGAAATCGTGACCGATCCCTACCGCTCGACGTGGTCGCTCGGGATCGCGCTCAAGCCGTACCGACTACCAGATGATCGCAACCCGCTGCTCGACCAGGCATGGAAGGAGTACCCGTTCAACTAACGCGCCTCAGCAGCCAGGCTGGCCGCGTCGAGGTCACGGGGGCGGCGACGATACCGTCCGGCTGATCTTCAGCAAGCGATCGCAGCAACGCCCCGGTGCGACCGACACACGCAGGCAGAAATTGGAGGCAGCAGGTAATCGGCCTGCGGACACCGGCGGAGCGTCGGGTTAGGAAACCGATGTTCTATCCCCTGAGCTACGGGGGCGCGAGTGTAGACACCGGGTATCGGGGTGGCCGCATCTATAGCATCCCGAATCATCCAATCTGCGACGCCCCTGGCGCATTGCCTCAGCTCCGGCTGCCGTCCGTCTTGATTCCGTTGACGAACGCGCCCCAGGCGGCCAGGTCGAAGCTCAGCATCCCGGCAGCCGGAGCTTTGGAGTCGCGTACGTCGACCTGAACGCCCCGGTCGCGTACCTCAACGCACTGACCGTTGCTGCCCGAACGGCTCGACTTACGCCAGGCGTTACGCCTCATGCTTGCTCAGCTCCTTGATGAACTTTGCGGACTCAGCCGGTGACATCGCCAGCGTCCTCAGATTGTCGTACGCGGCCGAGAGCCGCGCCAGGTCGCGGCTCGATTCGAGGAACAGCTCGCCTGCCAGGGTCTCGATATAACCCAGCGGCGGGTCGTCCTGCTCGAAGGTGAGCAGAGCGAAGCCGCTGCTGTCGGCGAGGTGAGCCCCGGCCTCGAACCGGAGGACCTGGATCGTGACGTTGGGCATTCGGCTCAGCGTGGCCAGGTGGTCGAGTTGTTCGCGCAGGATTTCCGGGCCGCCGACCTCGGTCCGCACGGCCGCCTCGGAGAGGATCGCGTGCATCCGTAGCGGCGTCGGCTGCCGGTGCAACACCTCTTGCCTGGTCATCCGGGCGGCGACTCGTTGGTTGATGGTCTCCGTATCGGACTCGCGCCCGATGGTGTTGACTTCGCGGGCGTAGCGCTCGGTTTGCAACAGTCCCGGCACCAGCATCGGCTCGAAGTTCTTGAGCTCGACGGCCTCGCTTTCGTAGGCGATGTATGTCGCGTAACGGCCACCGAGGCGCTGCCACCATCCGTCCTCGCGCAGATCGCGTGCCTGTTGCAGCAGCGACGTGGCGGGCTCCTCGTTGAGGCTGACGCCGTACGTGACCAACAGCTCCATGACATCGCCGGCGCGGGGTTTGATCTCGCCCGATTCGATCCGGCTGATCCGAGACGACGAGCAGCGGACGAGCTTCGCTGTCTCCTCGCCGGTCAGGCCCTTGGTCTCGCGGAGTTTGCGTAGCTCTCGGCCGAGCCGCCGAGAGCGCGGTGTCGCTGGCGTGAATCGAGGCATGTCGTGATTCTGCACCACATCCATCCGCTCGCATGCATCGCATCGCCTGCAGACACAGGTGTTGATCACAGGCACGTGCTTGCTTTGCATCACATGATGCGCCAGTCTTCTTATCGGGCACCACCGATGTGACCCCCAGCCAGAGAGGTGGGAAGTACTCCGTGATTACCGAGGTCGTAGGGGTCGTGTTTGGTGGTCTGGTGCCGGGATTCCTGCTCGGGCTACTGGCGTTTCGGGTGAAGTCCCGGTGGTGTCCACGGTGCGGGGAGTCCACCGAGGCCATGCGTCCGGCGGAGCGGGAGTGGTGACCGGGCTGGGCCGGCGGCACCGTAACGACCTGCCGATCGGGCGGCGGGTGGCCGAGTTGCGGGTACGCCGGGGCATGACGCAGCAGGTCTTCGCCGACCGGGTCGGCAAGTCGAAGAGTTGGGTGGACAAGGTCGAGCGAGGTGTCCGTAACCTCGACCGGCTCTCGGCAATCGAGGCGGTCGCCCGCGCCCTGGGCGTCGCCCCGAGCGTCCTGCTTCGCGGAAAGACGCGGCCGGAACCGGCCACCGACGTCGGCGGCGCCGTGGAGCGGGTGCGGGAGGCGTTGGCTCGCCACGACGTTCACGGCTCCGGCAGCGACGGCCCGCAGACGCCGTCGTCAGTGCGGGACCTTGACCACCAGGTGGGGTACGCGTGGACGGCGTACCGGAACGGCCACCATCTCCAGGTGCTGCGGATGCTGCCCAACCTGCTCGGCGACAGCCGTCGGGTTTGCCACGCGCAGGTGGCGGAGTCGTCCGCCGCCGACCTGCTGGTGCGAGTGCACCGGCTCGCCGCCCAGGTGCTCGTCAAGCTCGGCGAGTCCAACCTGGCGTGGCTGGCGGCCGACCGGGCGATGACCGCCGCCGCTGGCGACCCACGCCGGATCAGCCTCGCGGCGATCTCCCTCGCCCAGGCACTCCGGGCCCTGCGGCGGGGCCGGCTGGCGATGGCCGCCGCCCTCGCTGCCGTACACCAGCTCGACCCGGCGCCGTCGCGCGAACGCCCGCCGGAGGAGGTGGCTCTGACCGGGACACTGCTGATCGAAGCGGCTCTCGCGGCGGCCGCCTGCGGAGATGTCGCCGCGGCCGACCTCACCGCACGAGCGTCCCACCTGGCTACGGTCTACGGCGATCAGCACCACCGTGACGACGACGGCATCGGGTTCGGCCCCACGGCCGTGGAACTCGCCCGGGCCATAACCGTCATGAGTGTCGGAGACCACCATCGGGCCATCGCCATCCACCGGCGCGCTACCAGCGCGGAGGTCTGGCAGCGGCTCTCCGCCGAGCACCGGGCCGCGCACCTGATCGACATCACCCGTGCCCACCTCGACCTCGGCGATGCCCGCGCCGCCGGCCGCGCCCTGGTCACCGCCGACGGGATCGCTCCCGCGGAGGTGCGCATCCGCCCCGCAGCGCGTGCCGCGCTGACCGCCGTCCTGCATGCCGGCCCCACCCCCGCCGATGTGGCCCGCTTGGCCGCCACTGTCGGACTGACCCAGCAGTGACCGCACCGCAGGCCGCACGCTTCCGCGGTGGTCGAGTCAAGCAACGCTGTCCCCGAGCGCCGACTCGACGCGCCGTCGCAGTCGTTCCGCGCGCGCGTCCGGGAAGCTGCTCAACAGCGTGACCGCTTCGCGCCACCACCGGTGTGCCTCCTCGGCGCGCCCGACGTCGATCAGCGCCGTTGCCAGGTGGTCCAGCGTCAGGGCGAGCTGCCAGTCGTCCCCGAGCTGCCGGTGAACCGCCGCCGCCCGCAGGTGGAAGGCGATCGCCTGCTCCGGCTGCCCCAGCTCCCGGTACGCCTCGCCGGCCCCGTCCAGTGCCATCGCCTCCCGACTGCGGTCACCCAACTGGCGCTGGATCGTGGCCGCCCGGTGCGTCGCCTCCAGCGCCTCGGCGGACCGACCGGCGGCGCGCTGCACACGCGCATATTCGACCAGCCAGTGCGCCAACCACACCGGGCTGCCGTGTTCAGCGATGGACAGTGCCCGCTCGATCGCGGCCAGGGCGTCCTCGGTGCGTCCGAGTTCGCGCAGCATCATGCTGAGGAAGAAGAGCGAGTTGCCCTCCTGCCCCCGGTCGTCGATGTCCCGCTGCACTCCAAGCGCCTGATTCAGCAGCATCACGGCGTCGGCGAGGTCACCCAGTTCGTAGCGGGTCTCCGCAAGGTTGCTCAGCAGCAGGGCCTGCCAGCGTTGGTCCTGGCGGCGGGCGAAGATGTCGAGGCTCCCGCCGAAGTGCGCCAGGGCGTCGGTGAGGCGGCGGTGGCGCAGCGCCAGTAGTCCCAGCGCGTTGATGGACACTGCCGTGCCGTGCTCGTCGCCAATCTCCCGCCGGATCGCCAACGCAGCGTGGTGGTGCTCCGCCGCCTCCGCGAGCTCGCGGGCCTGGAAGTGGGCCTTACCGAGGCTTTCCAGCGCCTCCGCCTCAGCGCCTCGGTCGCCCAGCGATCTCGCAGCGGACAAACCGATCCGCGCGGTGGCGAACCATGCGTCGAAGGCGTTGCGGTGCATGCATACGCTGCGCAGCAGGACAGCCAGGTGCCAAGCAATCCGAGGCAGCGCTGCCTCGAACGCAGAGCGGGTGGCGGCGACGAGGTTGTCCTGCTCGGCGGTGAACCAGGCGTCAGCCTCTTCAGCGGTGGCGAAGCTCAGCGGCGTGACTTCGGTCGGTGGTGCCAACGGCATCGTCCGGCTGTACGGGAGGGTGCGCGCCAGCGCGGCGTCCGCCGTGTGCAGGTACCAGGTGAGTACGCGACGCAGCGCCGCCTGGCGATCCTCGCCGCTCTCCAGCTGCTTGACCTCGTCCACCGCGTACGCGCGTAACAGGTCGTGCAGCTGGTAGCGGCCGGGTGCGCTCTGTTCCAGCAGGTGCGCACCGACGAGCGCGTCGAGCGGCGGACGAACCTGTGACACCGGCCAGCCGGCGAGCGCGGCGGCGGCCGGGGCGCCGAGGTCCGGGCCGGGATGCAAGCCGAGCAGGCGGAACAGCCGGGCCGCCGATGTGTTCAGTGCCCGATAGGACCAGGCAAAGACGGACCGAACGGCGTCGGCCTCCTCACCGTCCTCCGCGGTCAGCGCGCCCCACAGGGCCGACTCGTCACGCAGGTCCTGGATCAACTCGGACAGCGGCATGAACGGCCGGCTCGCCGCCCGTTCGGCGGCGATTCGCAGGGCCAGTGGCAGCCTGGCGCACAACCGTGCCAGTTCGGCGAGCTCGACCGCGTCATCGCCGGTGCGATACTCGACGGTCACGTCGTGCAGCAGCGTCACCGCGTCCTCCTCGGCCAACATGCGCAAGGTCAGCCGCCGGCCGCCGTCGCGGCTGACCAGTCCCGACAGCATGCTTCGGCTGGTGACGATCACCAGGCAGCTGCTGGTGCCCGGCAGCAGTGGACGCACCTGCCGGACCGTAGCGGCGTTGTCCAGGACTACCAGGACGCGCCGGTCAGCCAGCCGGGAGCGGTACAACGTCTCGCGGTCCTCGAGATCAGCGGGAATCGCGGATGCGGGGACGCCCAGCGCCCGCAGGAAGCGGTCGAGCACCTGCTCCGGTTGACTGGGTTGGCCTGGGTCGTATCCACGGAGGTTCGCGTAGAGCTGACCATCCGAGAACCGGTGCCGCACGGCGTGCGCCCAGCGCAGCGCGAGAGCGGTCTTGCCGACGCCGGCGGTGCCGGTGACGACGACGAGGTTGGCGTCGGCGGCCTCATCGCCGAGAAACCGGTCCAACGCGCGCAGCTCCTCGACCCGGTTGACAAAGCCGCGTACATCACCGGGCAGCTGACGGGGAGGCGGGTCGGCGAGGGAGGGGCCGCCGGAATGGAAATGCACCCCGCCGTACACGTCGCGAGCCTGCACCAGGTCGGCGGGGCCGGACAGCTCCGACCGGTTGACGTGCTCCGGTCGTCCTTGCTCCGCCGCGCCGTTAGCCGCCATCTGTCAGTCCGGGTGGGGAGGCTCCAGTGGTGCCACCGCTCGGGCGAAGAACTCGTCCAGCGGCTCGCCGTCGTTGTAGAGCGATTCGATGAACTCTTGGCACCGCGTCACCACGTCCGGGTTCCGCCAGCGCCGCGCCGCCTCGAGTACGCCGTCGGCGTCGTAGATCGCCTCGTACATGACGTCCGTACCGAGGGTGTAGATCTCCGGAAGTTGACCATCCGCCTCCGCAGCGACGACCTGGTTCGGTGCCACCACTCGTGTCAGCCCGCCGTACTCGTGGCGTAGCCGCAGCACGTGCAGCTCCCACTGCAGGTAGGGCGTCAGTGGCTCCTGCACCACCCGCAGCCGGCGGGTGGCGAACCCGCTGTCGGCGATGCGCCGGTAGTAGTCGCCGAACTCGGGACGCCGCGCGTCGAGAATCCGCAGCGACTCCTCCCATCGACCAGCGGCGAAGGCCTGCCAGCCCTCATCCTGCGGCTCCTTGAACGTTTGTTGCCGTTCCAGTTTCCAGAATCCTGGCGGGCCGGTCTTCCAGAACCGTTGTTCGAAGTCGGTCCAGTAATCGTCGAGGGCCAGCAGCTCGCCGGGATCTCCGCCCAGGAGTTCACGCATCAGGAATGTCTACCTTCGCCGCGATCATGGTCGATCGGGGAATGATGATAAGCCGCTCGCCGGGGTCGACGGAGACCCCCTCGGGCAGCCGGTCCTGGTAGGCCTCGGTGAGATCCTGCCCGATCACCGCGACATCGCCGTTGCTCAGCTCCCAGATGTCGGGACAGCTGCCGTCCCCGGAGGTGTTGCCCAATTCGTGCGACGACTTGCCCCATCGGCGGTTCAGCTCGGCGGACGGGTCCGCCTCCCACCGGCGTGGACTCATGCCAACCCCCTGATTAGGTGATGCCGAGAGCACGGATAGTAACATCGAATAAGTTGGATTATAGTCATGCTTGACGGCTCCGGCCCGGATGGTGATCCTGGGGGTGAAGGGTGTGGAGGACCCGCTCATGCTCGCGGCGGCGACGACGCTGGTCGCCTGGGCGACCACCGAACTCGCACAGGGAGCCCGGTCAGCTGTATTCGGCCTGACCGAGTATCTCCGCCACCGATTCCATCACGAGCAGACAGCCCAGCAGACCGTGGAGGTCGCGCTACGCCACCCGACTACGGATACCGTTCAGCGCCTCGGAGCACTCCTCGAACAGGAGACGCTCGGTGATCCCGCGTTCGGTGCCGAGTTCCTCGAACGCTTCAGGAAGGTCCAGGCGATCGTCGCGGCCAACCAGGGCGATGTGACCAACACCGTCTCCGGCGACATCAGCGGATCGGTGGTGCAGGCGCGTGACGTCCACGGCGACATATCCCTCGGCGGACACAGCGGCGCCTGATCAGCCGCTGTCCACTGGTGACCCGCGGCCCGCCCGTACCGCCGGCGCGCCGGCCCCAACCCGGCCGACGTGACCCGGCTGGCCGCCCACGTCGGCCCAACTCGGCAGTTGGCCCACCGGAGGCACTGCCGGCGGCACCATTTGGTGCAGCGCATCACCGTCCCGGACATTGGCGCAATGGCTTTCGACCAATTCGCCGCTCTGCACCGAACCGGTCGACTGCTAGGCGGCGAGCAGATCAACCACCTGGACGGTGGTGACTCTGACCGTCGGAACTCCGGACAACCTCCCGCCAAAACGATCAGCAGTTCAGCCTGATGTCCGCAACCCCACTCGTCGTCGACCTCAACGGCCGTGACACTCCACTGCCCATGACACGAAGAGTCCGAGACGAGGCCGCCCGAATCGTGAACCCCGGACATTCAATAGGCCGCTGCAGGTCGTCGTGCAGCACCGTTGGCGGCAACCTCTGCGACGAGAAATGTAGCCGCAGCCCGGGCCTCTACTCAGGAACTCAAAGCCAGCAAGGGTCCGCGACCGACCGACCGACCGCCGGACCGCGCCGTCCCCTAGCCCTCCATTTGCCGCAAACCCAAGAAGCCGCCGACCCGGTCCAGTCCGGGAAGGGGTCAGCGTCAGAGCACGCCTGCCCCGGGTCATCGCGGCAAGCGCCGCTCACCGCTGCTCCCAATCAGCTCCCAATGTAAGCGGCACATACGGCGAAGCCCGTTACCGGCTTATCCGGCAACGGGCTTCTGAACTGCGCAAACTGAGAGTGGGCGATGCTGGTATCGAACCAGCGACCTCTTCGGTGTGGACGCTGGTACGGCGCAGTGTTTTGTGTCAGCCACTGCCGTCCTGCACTGTCGAGCAGGACCCGCCTGCTGCTTGGTGTCGTCTGCTGCCGGGCACTGCTGGGCGTCTCGCTGCCTATCGGCTGCTTCGCCCGCTTCGACAGACCACCGGATTAAGAGGCACACACCGAGCGGGGAAGGTCGCCGCGCCCCCTCGGCTGTCGTGTCGGCCGACCCACGGCTCTGGTTGGTTGGGCTCGCCTCGGTTGCTGTCGCCGTTGCTGTTACCGCATTGTGAGTCGATCGCAGCCTGCTGATCGTTGCGGTCCTGCTCCTCGTCGACCTGAGCCTCAGGTTTGCCAGCGGCCCGCTGCTGCTCGGCGGCTTGGCAGCTCCGATGGCTGCTCGGCCAAAGTGCAGCCCGCTCCGCAACCGCACTGCGACCCTCTACGCGAACAGGCTGGCTCCGCTGAGCGATAAGGGCAGCGGACCAGATCCATCGTGGGCAACTTCAGAGAACTGCTCCATCCCCTACTGACTTGCGGTGGCAACGGGCCCCGCGCACACGCTCACCTTCAAAGAGGGCGTCATAGGTTACTCGTCATCGTCTTCATCGTACCAGTCCCCTGGTTCGACAAGCCCTTCCAAAGCTTCACGCACTGCAGTGGGATCATCCAGTCGCAGGACGAAGAAACCGAAGTAGTTTTCCGCAGAATGCAGCAGCGTCGAGTCTACAACCTCGCATAGATAGGGAAAGGTCGGAGTCTTGCCCCGCACGCCAGAGCTCGGATAGAAGAGTTCGTTCGATATCACGGACAAGAAAGCGGTTACCCACCTGGCGAGGCGAAAGCAGTGGAGAGCCATCGCCACTGATTTAGGATGCAGGGGCACGTCGAACTGATCGATGTAGGGCTGCAGCAGGATCTCGGCATTCCATCCCCGTTGCGCCTCTGCCGCATGCGCGATTTTGTAGAGGGCGTGCGGCATGTACGAAGTCAAGGCCAGGTAAGGACCAAGCCAATCGGGCTCTTCGCACCCTCCGGCAAGGGCTATCCAATCTCTGTACAGCCCTGGCTCGACGTCACTACCGGAAAGGCTGTCGAGGTACTCGTACCGCCCTCCTCCCTTCGCATATTTTTCAAGCAGCGGAACGAGCGTGGCCGGCACCTCTGGACGGCCAGCCTGGACATATTTCCCAGCTAGCCCTGGCCCGTCTGGGATGCTTGAAATATCCAGATCCTCGACCGCATCGAGCAATCGCGTCACAGCATGGCTGTATTTCGAAACTTTCGGATACTCTCCATGAAGCCTAAAATGGTTGGCCGACACGGTCAGCTTGGCCAACCTTTCCAGACCGGTAGTGAAGCCAAGAAGCCCATTGTGGAGCTTATACCGAAGTTCGAGTCCACCATCGGGAAAGAGGAGTTGCTCAGGGTCCGTCACATAGGCAAGCGTCCGAATGCCGTCCACCGTCTGATGGAGGGAGAACTGAGTCTCTGAAATAATGCTATGCCACTTCAATGCTAGGTTACTCACCGTCTACCACTCTCAATCAAGGCAGCTCTCACGTTGAGGGTCTTCGACGCAGACCACGTTGGACTGTGAAAGGCTCATGGGCTACCGCTGCTTTGTGGGCTATCCAGCCCGCAGGAGCATCCGAGGGCCAACGCGGCCAACATCCATCCGTCCATGATGGCGGAAAACTCGAAGCCGGTCGACGGCTGTCCGACTGACGGTACGACCCTCAGGCTGGCCGCAGTCCTCGCCCTCAGCTGAATCTCCCCCGCCGAGGTCGCCGCCCTGCTCGGCTTCAACATCTCCAAGGTCAAGATGAAGATCGCCACCGGCGAGCTGCGCTCCATCAAGGACGGCAAGTACCGCCGCGTCCTCCCCGATGGGTCGACGACTACATCCACGAACAGGTCGAATGAGTGGGCGGGGCCCGCGTTCCGGGATGGGGAGCGGCCGTGTGGTACGCTCTCCTCAGGTGCGCGGGATGTAGGTCCCGATGGTTCGCGACCAGGCGTTGCCACGGAAAAGGGAGATCCAGGTTCGAGTCCTGGCGGCCTAGCCGTAGCTTAATTGGTAAAGCCCCTTCTTTTAATTCCCGTCACGCTCTAGCGATGGCGTCTTGGAGTTCTTGCTCCGTCAATTGCAGCGCCCGGTAGTAGAAGCGCGCAATCCCTTTAACCTTCCGAAGGCAATCGTTGGCCTGACTGCTTCCGCCGTCAGCCTGGAATTCTCTGAGAACGTGGTCTGCCCACGTCTGTCGGCTAATCTTGCCAACAAGGGCCGAATTGCATTCCTCGGCTATTCTCTTGGTAACTGCTAGGCTGGCGATCAGGTCACCCTGTTTAAATGACACCTTCCGGCCGACCGTGACTGACCCCATGAGCGGATGACCGGTAAGGGTCTCCCAGCCTTGGATCGTAGGCGCATCGAGAGATGCAACATGACCAACTAGCGCTTGGTTTGCAGTGCCCGCAGCGTGGATGAGGCAATTTCGCATGAACCGAAGCAGGTGGAACTGTTTTACTGACGCTGCTGGAATGGTATGGCCTGTAACGCTCTCAAACGTTGAATGCATGTTGTGAGACTTGGCGTCGTCGGCGCGACGCATGGTCATGTGGCCGTCGCGAGCAAGCATCTTCAACATCGTCATTAGCAGATCTTCATGAATGGCTAGTACGTAAGGTACCGCCATTGCGCAGAGGTGCTCCTCGGCCTCGCCGAGGAATTGCTGAGCTCGGTCTGTGCGGAGGTTGAACCTTTTGATGTGAGGTACGGCTGGAAAAATTTGAGAGAGCTGCATTTCCGAGCCGCGAGTTAGATGTAGAACGTGATTCGCAAGTTGGGAGCCGGCGAGCAATGCCATGATGGCGTTGTTCGCCTCTTGCCGATTCTGAACATAATCGCGATACTCTCTAAATTGCACCAACGTCACGAGTGGTTCCCTTCCCTGCCTTTCAGTGGCAACAGTGGCAACACCCTACGGGAATAATCCACTGAGGAGCTACGGCGGCCGGTTGTCAGCTGACCGACTAGGCCGTGGTGGGGATGCGGCGCGTGTAGCCCGGGCAGGCCCCTGGCCTGCCGGCAACGCCGGCCCGAGGGGTCGCAGAGGCTCGGGGTCAAGGGCGGTCCGTAGTGCCGTCGCGCAGCGACGCGAAGCGCCCTTGACCTTGGAAGGGCGGCCCCGCCCACTCCGCGCCGCATCGCCACCACGACCGGCCGTGACTCGCCCCACGACGCGGCGGTGCGACGGCCGCCGCACCCCGGCTGGCTGCCGGCCCAACAGTTGGTTACCCACGCCCTGTCGTCGCGCGGCGGCCCTCCGGGCTTCCCGCTGTCCCCGCCAGCCGCCGGGCGCCAGGCGTGACGGCCGCAGAGCGACAGCGGCAGCGGCCGGCACGCGCCCAGGCGGGCGGCGCGTGCGGCCCGCTGCGGGCCGCCTTGATCTCGCCCTGGGCGTGGTCCGGGTCATCCGGGTAGCCGAGGAGGTGTCGGGGCACGTAAGCATCAAGCCTATCCAAAGTCGAAGGCGGGTCGGCGGTCGGTACCGATCCCACCACCGCGGTACAGGCGCTCACCGAGCACGAAAGCGCCTACCGAACCGACGGGCAGCTGCTCGTCTTCACCACGGGAACAGGCGAGGCGATCCGGCGAGGCACCTTCCGAAGTCGAGTCTGAAACCCTCCCTGCAACGTGCCGGTCTGCCGGTGGCACTGCGCTTCCACGACCTACGGCACTCCTACGCGACGCGGCTGGTTTCCGACGGCGTACCGATCAACGACGTGGCGAGGGTGATGGGGCACGAGCAGACGTCGACGACGTTGAACCGCTACACCCATTCGACCGCTGAGCGGGACCGCCGGGTGTTGAAGTCCTTCGCTGCCTTCTCGCTGCCTCCCGGCAACGACTGACCCTCGGATACGAGTCAAGGCCCCTCGATTGAGGGGCCTTGAGCTCGCATATTCATGGTGGGCGATTCTGGTATCGAACCAGCGACCTCTTCGGCGTGAACGGAGTGCTCTCGGAGCCAGCTCGTTCGTGCTGAAGCGCAGCTACCCACGCCAGCACCGCGGCGCTCGCCAAAACCCAGCCAGTTCCCACTCGATAGCCACACACGCTTAGCGACCGCCCTACGCGACCAGCGGCCGATGCCTTACGGCGTCGGCCGCTTCTTCATGCCCTGACGACCAACCAGCACGCCATCCAACTCCCGGAGGAACTCACCCATGGCAACCCACCCAATCGCTACGGTGCCAACCAGCCACATCCCAAGGCACCACGCCGCAGAATTGCCTCGCAATTGCACCGGCGCTGCCATCGCCCTCCCAACGGCCGAGCCCCGGATTCGAGTAGTCGAAGTCGAGACGCGAGCAACGCAACAGAGCCGGCTTGCAGCTCGACCGCCGGACGGGGGCGCATGACGCAGCCACCCAGCGGCCCACGCGAGCGGCCATCACGCCCCCGACCGCCGACCGCACCAGGCAGACAACTTGACCAACCCAACGACGACAGCCGTTCATGGACGGTCGGCAACGTTGACGGCGGCGCAACTGCGGGGGTCAGCCGTGTGGTGACTCCAGACCAACCACCCGAGCTGAACCCTCAGGCTGCCGCCGCCTTACTAAGGCTGCTCACACACCTCAACGACCGCCACACCGAGCAAGCAAAGCAGGAGAACGGATGACCTCCCCCCAACCAAAGCCCTTCGCCTTTTACGGCCGCGTCTCCACCGAGGACAACCAAGACCCAGAATCGTCGCGAGGTTGGCAACTCACCCGCGCGATGGCACTCATTCAGCCCCACGGCGGCCGCATCGTCACCGAGTACTTCGACGTGGGCCAGAGCCGCTCGCTGCCCTGGCAACGCCGAACCCAGGCCAACACTCTTCTCTCTGCGCTACGTAACCCACGTCGGGGCTTCTCCGCCGTCGTTGTGGGGGAACCCCACCGGGCGTTCTACGGCAACCAGTTCAGTCTCACGGTGCCACTCTTCGCGCACTACGGCGTCGAACTCTGGGTACCCGAGATCGGCGGCCCGATCGACCCCGACAACGAGGCACACGAACTTGTCATGTCCGTCTTCGGCGGCATGAGCAAAGGCGAACGCAACCGGATCAAGCTACGCGTCCGCACCGCCATGGCCGCCCAGACACTTCTGGAAGGCCGATACCTCGGCGGACGCCCGCCATACGGCTACACCCTGCGTGATCTCGGCCCTCACCCCAACCCCGCGAAGGCCGCCGACGGCAAACACCTCCGCGGGCTCACCCCGGATGCCCAGACCTCCCCCATCGTCCGCCGAATCTTCGACGAATTCCTCGCCGGCTACGGACTATTCGCCATCGCCGAAGGACTCACCGCCAACCACGTGCCCTGCCCCTCGGCACACGACCGAGCCCGCAACCGACACCGCAGCGGCATCGCCTGGTCCAAAAGCGCCATCCGCGTCATCCTCACCAACCCCCGCTACACCGGCCGGCAGGTGTGGAACAAACAACGCACCGACGAAGTCCTCCTCGACGTCGACGACGTCGCACTGGGTCACACCGGCGTCATGCGCTGGAACACGCGTGACAAATGGGTGGTCTCGAAGGAGATCACCCACCCGCCCCTGATCGACGACCAGACCTTCGAGCAAGCGCAAGCCCTACTCACCCATCGCGCAAGAGCCGTCGACCGTCAGGAGCGCCAACGCCGCGCCCGCAACCCCTACGTCTTCCGGGGAATGATCTACTGCGCCGTCTGTCAGCGACGCATGCAAGGCCAGTACAACCACGGCGCCGCCTACTACCGCTGCCGCTTCCCCCAGGAATACGCCCTCGCCAACGAGGTCGAACACCCCCGCAACGTCTACCTACGCGAGGACGCCCTCACCGACCCGCTCGACGAGTGGCTCGCATCCGCGTTCACCCCGGACCACCTCGACCAAACGATCACCGCCATGTGCGACGCCCAACCAACGGACACAACGCCACAGACGGCCGCAGCGCACGCCACGGTCGCGGCCTGTGACGCAAAGCTCGCCCAGTACCGGGCCGCCCTCGATGCCGGCGCAGATCCCGCACTAGTCACCGGTTGGATCACGCAAACCCAGGCCGAACGGACACGAGCCGAAGCTGATCTCCACACGACCCAGCAGACAGAGCCACGCCGGATGAGCCACTCCCAGATCGCCGACCTAGTCCGAGCGCTCGGCGACATCGCCACCGTGCTCCGCGACGCCGACCCCGACGACAAAGCCGAGGTCTACCGGCAACTCGGACTCCGACTCACCTACCAGACCGAAACGCAAACGGTGCGCGCTGCAATCGATCTCAGCGCGCACCGTGGGGTTATGGTTCGTGTCCGAGGGGGGACTTGAACCCCCACACCCTATACGGGTACTAGCACCTCAAGCTAGCGCGTCTGCCATTCCGCCACCCGGACCTACACGTTCAGCCTACCTCGCCGGCCAGATGATCTTTCCATCTGGTGGTCGGCGCGGCGGGCCGCACGGGGAGTTACTGTACACGCCACCCGTGGATCATGCACATCGCCTTCCGGCACCTCTCCCCTGGCGCTTCCGCCGCTGCTCAGGCCGCCTCGAACGGCCGCACCGACACACCATCGGGGCGTGTCCGGGTAGCGTCCGGCAGCCCTGTGACGGCAGCATTGCCACGTGTCCCATCCCTCCCCCTTGGCAGCCGCCCAGCACCGAGCCCTCGCCCTGCGCGCCGCGGGCGACCTCAGCGCCGCCCGGCAACTGCTCGCGGAGGCCGCCGAATCCGCACCCCCGCCGTACGGTGACGACCATCCCGAGGTGCTGCACACCGCACATCTGCTGGCACGGCTACACCGGGAGGCAGACGACCCGCTCGCCGCCCGCCGGGTGTTGGAGGAGGCGTTCGCGGCGGGCGAGCGGCGCTGGGAGCATTCCGATCCGCTGATGCTCGCGCTCGCCTTCGAACTTGCGGAGGTAGCGGAGGAGCTCGGCAACCGGCACGAGGCCCGCCGCAACTACACCCGCGTCGCCACCGCCGGGCCCGCCGCGCTCGGGGAGAACCACCCGGTCGTACGCGCCGCCCGCGCCTATCTGGGCCCGCCCGCGTCGACGCCGGGCGAGCAGCACCCCGCGCAGACGCCCGGTCCAGCCCTGGCCGCCCCGATGACCGAGCCGGATGCCCGGTCGGCGCTCTCCGGCCCGACGCTGTCGCTTGCGACCCTCGCCGCGATGCGGCCCTCCGCCGGTGGCCCACCATCAGCCGGTGGCCCACAGCCCGCCGTCTCACAGTGGGCGCCGCCGCAACCGCCGGCCACGCCCCCACCAACCCCTCCAGAGGTACGCGCACCAGCCACCCCCACGCCGCCCAGCACCGCCACTGCGGCACCTGTTCCCGCCTCTCGGGCGACGCCCGTTCAGCCGGCAGCCTCCTCGAACGCGCCAGCGCAGCCCGGCCCACCGACGGCCGCACCTACGCCCGCGATGCCGCCGCGCCCGCGCGCCGACGCGCCACCGTCGGCGAATGCGATGCCGCTCGGCTCACGCGTCAGCGGGCACCCCCCCACGAATGCGCAACCGCCGCTTCAGCACGCCGACCGGCAACCACCCGAGCGCGCGATGCCACCCCGTCAACGCGCCAACGAGCAGCTACCCGGACCGGCGGGCGTCGACCAGCAACCGCCCGGGCACGCGACGCTGCCCCGGCAACACCCCGACGCGCAACCGTCCCGGCCGAGGGCTGACGACCCGCCGACAACGCAGGCCGGGCAGCGGTCACCGCACCCTCAGCCGTCCGGGCCAGCCGTGGCACCCCGTCAGCGGGTGGGTGACCAGTCGACCCCACCGGTGGTCGACGTGCCACCCTCGGCGTCGACCTCCTCTCCGGCGACACCGGCGGTGCCGGCACCTCGTTGGGACAACCCCACGATCCGGGTACGGCAGATCGAGCCCCTACTCGCCGAGGAGGCCGCCCGAGCCGCCGCCCGACCAACAGCGCCGAGCGGATCGCACAATGTGTCCGGCGCCGAGGCGACATCGTCGGGCAGGCCCTCTGCGAGCGTTGACCACCCTGGGCCGGCGTCTGCGGTGGGTGGGCCACCGGTCCAGCCCATCAGCGCACCGCCGGTCACCCCGCATCCGGTCTCCGCTCCACCCAGCCAGCCGTACCCGGTCTCCGGCCCACCGGCGCAGCCGTACCCGGTCTCTGCACCGCCCGGCTACGGCCCACCCGTCTCCGGACCGCCCACCCACGGCCAGCCCGTCTCGGCGCCACCCGGCTACGGCCTACCCGTCTCCGCACCACCCGGGCACACCTACCCGGTGTCCGCGCCGCCTGGTTTCGGGTCGCCTGTCTCCGGGCCGCCCTACGGGCCACCCGTCTCCGCGCCTCCGGTGAGCGCACCACCCGTGCCGCCGTGGGGGTTGACCGCACCGCCCTGGAGCAGCAGCGCCCCATCACAGCCTCTGCCGGATCCAGCTGCCGACTCCCCCACCCCCGCCACGACACCGCAGACCACGGCGGCTGCGCAGGCCGGCACCGTCGGGCAGGCCACGACCGCCGGGAAGAGCACGTCCGCCGGGCAGACCATGATGGACACGGGCGGCACCGGTGCGGACGGTGACCCCGGGCTGGGCATCCTCGACGCCCCGGTGGGGCCCACTCACCAGGCCCGTAGCGCGCTCTCCGACCAGACCGTGGTGTTGCCGTCCGTTCCGGCGCATGACGGCCCGGCTGGGGTCGAGGCCAGTCCGGGCTGGCGAGCTGCCACCCAGCCCGCCTCGACGGCCGCCCACGCGAACCCCACCCCCTCGCCGGCGAACGTCACCGCCGCCGCGGAGAACCCGAGCGTCGCTCAGGCAGGCGCCGTCGCCGGGCAGCCGAGCTTCGTCGGACAGCCGGCCTGGTCACCGGGCGTCGGCGCTGACCCGGCACTGGCGCCGCCGGCCGCGCCGCCACCGGTCCAGCAGTACCACCAGCAGCCATCCCAGACGCCGTACGCCCAGGGCCAGCACCAGACGCCGTACCCGGGTCAGCAGTACCACCCGGCGCCGGAGCCGTACCGGCCGGCGTACGCCGATGGTGGTGGGTCGACGGGCCGCAGCCGGGCGGCGGTGATCGGCGCGGTCGTGGCGGCCGGGGTGGCCGTCGTGGCGGTGGCGGGTCTGGGTGCGGTGGTGCTGACCCGCGACGACCCGCCGCCGGCCGGGACCACGCCGACGGCCGTGGCGCCGGCACCGACGGCGACCGGGCCGGCGCCGGGCGACCTGACGTTGCGGGACGATTCGACAACGATCACGTTGACCTGGACGGACCCGACCGGCGGTGCGGTGCCGTTCATGGTTGCGGCCGGCCGGGCCGGGCAGGCGTTGGGCGTGATCGCCACCGTGGACCCGGGCCGGACCAGCTACACGGTCAACGGGTTGAACTCCCGAGTGGATCACTGTTTCACCGTGTTGGCGGTCTACTCCACTGACAGCTTTGCGACTTCCGGGCAGGTTTGCACCGCCCGGGAACGCAAGGCCACGTCGAGCGGGGAGCCGTCGGGTCGACCGTCGCCGCGCTGAGTCGAGCGAGAACCGCGGCGACATGGGTCTGAGCTGGACGTCCACAACGCACACGCTCGGTATCCACAGGGGTGACGGTGCGGGTTCCCCCGCCACGACCAGCGCCATATGATGGCACCCGGCTCAGGGGAGGGGTCGCCGCGAGGCGCGCCACCTGCCACAACTCAGGGAGGCAGCCGGCTGTGGCCAGCATCGACGACGCCGTACAGGCCGAGGCCCCCCGCTCCCGGTCCCGGCTGCGCGGCGGGCTGGTGACCGTCGGCACGGTGTCCGCGCTGCTGGTCGCCATGGGGCTGACCGTCCTCGGGTTGGGTGCGGCGGACAACGCGGTGGCCAACTACGACGCGAGTTCCTGGCTGTGGAGCACGGCGCGCAGCGAGCTGGCCCGGGTCAACGGGGTCACCGCCCGGGTGGACACCCGCACCGAGATCCCCGGCGCCCGGCAGCATCCGATGCAGATCACCCAGACCGACCGGCTGCTGCTCCTGCGGGACCTGCAGACGGGGCAGGTCAGCTCCCTGGATCTGGCCACCCTCCAGCTCAGCGCGACCACCCGGACCACCCCCGGCCTGGGCGTCAGTGTGGCCCTGCACGAGGACGCGGCGTTCGTCGTCGACGCCGTGCAGGGCATCGTCCGGCAGCTCGACCCGCGATCGTTGACGCCGGTCGGCGAGCCGGTGCGCTACCCGCCCGGCATCACCGGCGGCACCTTCGACGGTAAGGGTCGACTCTGGATCGCGGTGCCCAGCGAGGGCACCGTCTCGGCGATCACCGCTGCCACACTGCCGTCTGCGCCGGCGTCGGCCGCGCCCGCGGGCGCCGGGCTCAGCCCGCAGCGGGTCGAGTCGTACGACGTCGCCGACGCCAGCCACGAGCTGGTGGTCTCCACCCTGGACGACGGGGTGGCGGTGCTCGACCGGACGGCCGGGAAGCTGGTGCGGGTGCAGCACGGTGAGGTTCACCCGACGCCGCTGACGCTGTCCGGTCCGGCGGCGCTGCCCGCGCGTACCAGCGGCGCTCGGGTGCCGGTCACTGTGACCGCCGAGCGGCGGGTGCTGCTGGTGGGTGACGGTGGGCAGGAGAGCGGGTTCACCGTGCCGGGTGAGGGGGATCGGCTCAGCCCGGCGGTGGCCTGGGCGAACCGGTTCTACTGCGCCGACGAGGCCACCGGCACCATCTACTCCTTCGACGCGGCGGGTCAGCTGGTCGAGACCATCCGTGGGCGGGCCAACGGGCCGCTGGAGCTGGAGGTCCGGGAGAATCACCTGTTCATCAACTCCCCCGACTCGGCGACCGCCCGGGTGGTGGACGACAAGCACCAGGTGCGCGAGGTCAACAAGTACGCCAACGACGTGCTCGGGGGCGACCCGCCGCCGGTTCCCCCGCCGCCGCCTCCGCCGAAGAAGCCGCGGGTGGGCAAGCCGAGCGCGCCGCGCAGCGTCACCGCCTCCGCCGGCAACGCCCAGGCGCGGGTGAGCTGGCGGCCGGCCGCCGCCAACGGCGCCGAGATCATCAAGTACGTGGTGGAGGGCGCCGGCCAGCGTGTGCAGGTGGGCGCCAACCAGCGGGCGGTGGAGGTCAAGGGCCTGACCAACGGCGAGACGTACCGGTTCGCTGTGCACGCCGTCAACGCCAAGGGCGACGGCCCGTCGCGCACCAGCAACCCGGTGACGCCGACCGCCGCGGTGCCCGACCCGCCGGCGAGCGTCACCGCGCAGGAACGCCCCGACGGCACGGTGCTGGTGAAGTGGCCGGCGGCGAACGGGCAGGGCAACACCATCGCGAGGTACGCGGTGACGGCCAGTTCGGCGGGGACGAACGCGCCGGCCGGCGAGTCGACCAAAACGGAGCTGGTGGTGCCCGCCGGTGAGCTGGAGTTCGGCACCCAGTACGCGTTCACGGTGGTGGCGGTCAACAGCAAGGGCGCCGGGTCGGCGTCGTCTCCGGTCAGCAACACCGTGGTGCCCTTCGCGGCGCCCGGTCGACCGCTCGACCTGCGCGCCGGCACTGTCGCCAACCAGCCGGGTGCGGTGACGGTGCAGTGGGCGCCGGCCGAAGCCAACGGGCGGCCGGTGACGAAGTACCTGGTGGACGTCGGTGGGCGGGTCAGCGAGGTGACCGACACCCGCACGACAGTCACCGGGTTGGGCAACGGCCAGAACGTCACGGTGAAGGTGAAGGCGGTCAACGAGGCGGGGCCGGGCGCGGAGGCCACCGCCACCGCCCGTACGGTGGCCGAGCCACGGGTCACGGTGACCAGTTCATCGTCGACGGCCACCGGGGCGACGGTGGCGTTCACAGTGGACGCCGGTGGCGGCAAGGCCACCTGCACGCTGACCACGACGGGCGAACCGGCGAAGGCCGGGGCGTGTTCCAGCATCACGATGACGGGCCTGACGCCGGGCACCAGCTACACGTTCACGGTGACGGCGAGCAACGCCGCCGGCAAGGGCACCGCGACGCGGGCCCAGAAGACGCAGCCGCTGTACGGGATCGCGACCTGCAACAACGGCCCGGACGGCGACCAGCGCACCTACTGCAACAGGGAGATTGCCGACAAGCGCAACGGCAACGAGGTCTTCTCCGTCCCTCGGCAGGACAACGACAAGCAGGTGGGCTGGGCCAAGCCGGGCCGCCGGCTCCAGGCGTACTGCAAGAAGTCCGGCGAGGACGTCGACTCGTGGATCTACAACAATCAGAAGCGCAGCACCTGGTGGGTGCAGGTCGATTTCGACGGGAAGAACTACATCCCCTGGGCCTGGCTCAACCTGGAGGGCGGCGACAACATCAACGTCCTGCCCACCTGCTGAGGACACCAGGCGAGGAGCACCACCGACCGTGAACACCCACGAGCCGCTCACCCAGCCGGAGGTGCAGGGTTTCGCCGCCCTGGCCGCCCGGCTGGCCGAGAACGTCAACGCGGTGGTGCTCGGCAAGCCGCAGGTGGTGCGGCTGGCGCTGACCGCGCTGTTCGCCCAGGGTCATGTGCTGCTGGAGGACGTGCCCGGGGTCGGTAAGACGACCCTGGCACGTGCCATCGCCGCCACGGTGAAGGGTGAGTGGCGGCGTATCCAGTTCACGCCAGACCTGCTCCCCTCCGACGTGTCCGGTGTGACGATCTTCAACCAGGCGACCCGGGACTTCGAGTTTCATCCGGGGCCGGTCTTCGCCAACATCGTCATCGCCGACGAGATCAACCGGGCGTCGCCGAAGACCCAGTCGGCGCTGCTGGAGGTGATGGAGGAACGCACTGTCACAGTGGACGGGGTCCGGCACCCGGTGCCGTCGCCGTTCCTGGTGGTGGCCACCCAGAACCCGGTGGAGATGGACGGCACCTACCGGCTGCCCGAGGCGCAGTTGGACCGTTTCCTGGTGAAGCTCTCCGTTGGGTACCCGGACGAGGCGGTCGAGGTGGAGGTGCTGCGCGGCGCGACGGTGCGGTCTCCCGAGGCGCTCGCGCCGGTCACCGACACCGCCACCGTGGGCGAGATGGTCCGGATGGCCCGCCGGGTGCACATCGCCGAGCCGCTCTACGCGTACGCGGTCCGGCTGGCTGCGGCCACCCGCACCCACCCGCAGGTGCGCGTCGGGGTCAGCCCTCGGGGCGTGATCGCGTTGACCCGCGCGGCGTGCGCGTACGCGTTGATCGACGGGCGGGGTTGGATCATGCCGGAGGACCTGAGGGCGCTCGCCGAGGCGGTCTTCGCGCACCGGCTGCTGCTCACCCCGGACGCCCAGGTGCGCGGGATGACCGCCCCGGAGGTGCTGCGTCAGGCCGTCGCCTCGGTGCCGGTGCCGCTGCCGTCGGGGCAACCCGCTCCGGTGCAGGGCTGACCGGCAGCAGCGCGATGGGGATCACCGCCCGTGGGGTCGGGCTGCTCGTCGCCGCCGTGGTGCTGCTGGGGGCGGGTTTCCGGTTCGCGTACCCCGAGTTGACGCTGCTCGGCGCGGCGGCCGGCGCGGCCGTCGGCTACGCCGCGCTGGTCGCGGCCTGGCGGCCCCGGCTGACGGTGACCCGCCACGCGGACCCGGACCGGGTGGCGCGCGGCGAGCCGGCCAGCATGACGGTGGCTGTGCGCAACACCGGGCGGCTGCGGTCGGCGAACCTGCTGGCCGAGGACCGGTGCGGGGCGCGGGCCGTGCCGGTGCCGGTGCTGCGCCTGCGACCCGGGCGGGACACCGAGGTCCGCTACGACGTGCCGACCGACCGTCGCGGGGTGGTGCCGGTCGGTCCGCTGCGGGTGACCCGACGCGACCCGCTGGGGTTGGTGGCGCTGGCCCGCCCGTACGGTGCGGCGGTGCCGGTCTGGGTGCACCCCCGGATCCATCCGTTGACGGCGGTGCCCCGAGGCGCGGGGCGCAGCCTCGACGGCCGGGTGGACGGGGTCCCGCACGGGTCGATCACGTTCGACTCGCTGCGGGAGTACGTGGTCGGCGACGAACTGCGGCGGGTGCACTGGCGCACCAGCGCCCGGGTGGGTGAGCTGATGGTGCGGGAGAACGTGGACACCAGCCTGCCGCGCCTGGTCGTCCTGCTGGACAATCGCGTCGCCGCGCACCCGCAGCGGGTCGGCGGGGTGGCGGAGTCGTTCGAGTCGGCCTGTGAGGCGGCGGCGTCGATCGTCACCGCCGCGCACCGCGCCGACCTGCCGGTGCTGTTGCTGTTGGTCGCCGCGGAGCCGGCGCAGGTCACGACACCCGACGGCGAGGCCGACGGCGCGCTCGGGCCGCTGGACCGGCTCGCCGCCGCCGAACTGTCCGACGATGGTGACGCGGTGCGGGCAGCAACCACCCGGCTGCGGCAGGACCGCCTCGGCGACACGCTGATCTTCCTGACCGGCCCGGGTGGCCGGGACGAGCTGGGGCACGTCGGGGCGTTGCGCGGGGCGTACCCGTCGGTGATGGTCGGGGTGTTCGGCGCGGCCGAGCCGACGCCGCCGGGCACCGCCGGTCTGGTGGTCGTCGACGCCGCGGACGGCGCGCAGTTCGCCGCCGAGTGGGACGGGGTACGCCGGTGGTGACGGTCGCCGTGCGGGTGCTGCGGGCGGCGGTCCTGCCACTGGCGTTGATCGGGCTGACGGCGCTCGCCGGGGTGGTACTCGGTCGGGTGTACGCCGGTGGCCTGCTGACCTGGCTGGTCATCGGCGCGGCGGCGGGTTCGGTGCTGGTCAGCGTGGCCGCCCGCCGGTTGCCGTCATGGCTGGTGGCGCCGGTGTCGGTCGCCGCGATGGCCGGCTGGACACTGTGGTCGCTGCGGCTCGCCGCGACCCGCGCGGAGTTGCCGGGCGGCCTGCTGGAGGTCACCGCGGACGCCGCCCGCAACGGCATCCCCCGGCTGCTCACCGCGATGATCCCGGTGGAACCCACACCGGACACCGTGCTGGTGCCGGTCGTCGCCGCCTGGCTGGCCGGGCTCACCGGCGCGGAGGTGGCGCTGCGCACCGGCCGGGTGCTGCTGGGTTACCTGCCGGCGGCGGGGCTGTACGCCGCCGCCCTCTACGTGGTCGGCCCGAACGCCGAACCGGCGGTGGGGTCGACGCTGGTGTTCGTCGCGGTCGCGGCCCTCGGCCTGGCCACCCCCACCGGGACGGCGCCGGGTGGCGGCGATCCGACCGCCGACCTGACCCCCCGGGTACGCGCGGCGGTGCGGCTGCGGCTGGCCACCAGCGCGGCGCTCGGGGTGGCAGTGGTGGTCGGGCTGGTCGCGCTGCTCGGCCCGGTCGTCGCCGAGCAGGTCGACGGCCGGCCGGTGGACCCACGCCGGTACGTGGAGCCGCCGCAGGTGCAGACGCTCGACGAGAACCCGTTGATCCGGATCTCCGGCTGGGCGCTGCACCCGGAGCAGAAGCTCCTCGACGTGAGCACGGAACGCCCCGACGCACCGCCCGAGGCCGACCCGGCGGCGGACTCCGCGCGCAGTGTGCGGATCCGGTTGGCGGTGCTCAGCGACTACGACGGGGTGACCTGGCGGGTCGGCGCGACGTACCGCAACGCCGGGCGGATCCTGCCGGCCGCGACTGCCGCCCAGGACAGCACTGTGCAGACGGTCCGGCAGCAGATCAGCGTGGCCGAGTTGAGCGGTCGGCTGCTGCCCGCCGTGGCGACGCCCCGGGAGGTCAGTGGGGCGCGGGTGGCGTACGACCCGGCGAGCGGGACGCTGATCCGGCCGGAGGGGCTGACGCCGGGGCTGCGGTACACGGTGACCTCCGCCGAGGAACGACCGGACTCCAACCTGTTGGCCACCGCGAACGTGCCCGCCGGTGACGAGGTGGCCCGGGTGCTGCGGGTCGCGGACGGGGTGCCCGACCCGATGCGCCGGCTGGCCACCCAACTCGCCGAGGAGAATGGCGCCCCGTACGCGCGGGCGTCGGCGATCGAGCAGTTCCTGGCCGAGCACTACCGGGTGGTGGCGGACGCGCCGAGCGGGCACGCGTACCCGAACCTGGGTTTCTTCCTGTTCGGGCCCCGCAACGGCGGCGGCCAGGAGGGCACCTCGGAGCAGTTCGCGGCGGCGTTCGCGGTCCTCGGCCGGCTCTCCGGGCTGCCCACGCGGGTGGTGGTGGGCTTCCGGACCAGCGGGCAGGGGCCGGTGCTGGCCGGTGACGCGTACGCCTGGCCGGAGGTGCTCTTCGACGGGCTGGGTTGGGTGGCGTTCGACCCGTTGCCCCGCCCGAACGACGAGCCGCGACCGGTGGAGGAGGATTTCCGCCCGACGCCGGAGGACCCGCCGCCGTCGGAGGCCCCGGCACCGACAGCGGAGCCCAGCGCCTCACCGGAGCCGGTGGCCGCCGCCGACGCCCCGCCCGGCCCGGACGGGGTTTCCACCCCGGTGCTGGTCGCTGGCGGCAGCGGCGGTCTGCTGCTGGTGGTGGGGGCACTTCTGCTCACCCTGCTGGCAATGCGCCGCTCCCTCACCCGCAGCCGGCTCGTGCGGGGCGACCCCGGCCAGCGCATCGCCGGCGCCTGGCGGGAGGTCACCGACGCGCTCCGGCTGGCCGGCAGACCGGTCGGGGACGACCTGGCCGCCACCGAGGTCGCCGGGCACGCCCGCCAGACCCTCGCCGACGCCCGGGCGGGCACGACCGGCGACGACACGACCGCCGACCCGGAGGCCGTCGCGCCCACCGGCGGCACAGCGGCGGCAGACGCGTCCAGCCCGGCGGTCGACGAGTTGGCGGCCCTGCTCAATCAGGTGGGCTTCGCCCCCGGCGCCGCGACGCCCGACCAGGCGGCTCGCGCCGCCGAGGTGGCCACCGCCTACGTGGCCACCCTGCGCTCCGCGCGCCCCTGGTGGCGCCGCCTCATCTGGTCCGTGCACCCCACTCCCCTGCGCCGCGCCCGCCGCTCCCCCCGATGAGCAGGAGCACGGCGGCAACACCGACGGGCGTCTCCTCCCCTGCACAGGGGAGTGCGCTCCCGGCGCTGGGGGATGGCCCCGTCCCTGAGCCTGTGAACTACTCAAAGGCCAACTGCCAAGCAGGGGTGGAGCGCTGATGAACCCGCACTATGACGGCTTTCTCGCCGACCACTACACGTGGATGTTCGACGCGCCCTACCCGGCCCTCGTCGAGGAGCAGCTCGATGCTCTGCGTCGGGCCGGCGTCGGGGTACCGAACGGCAGCGGCCTCGCGGTCGACCTCGGCTGCGGCTCGGGTTTCCAGTCGGTCGCACTGGCCAGGATGGGATATCCGAACATCCTGGCGGTCGACAGCAGCGCCAAGCTCCTCGCCGAACTGGAACTGCACGCCAGTGACCATCCGGCGATCCGCGCCGTCCACGATGACCTGAGCCAGGTCGCGGCGAGCCTTCCTGCCGGCGCGGCCGAGCTGGCGGTATGCATGGGAGACACGCTCACCCACCTGCCGGACCGCCGGGCCGTCACCCAACTCTTCGTCGACCTGTCCGCCGCCCTGGCTCCGGGCGGCCGCCTCGTGCTCAGCTTCCGTGACCTCACCACGAGCCTCACCGGGACGAGCCGGTTCATCCCGGTGCACGCCGACGACGACGCGATCCTGACCTGCTTCCTGGAGTACGAGCCCGACGTCGTCACCGTCCACGACCTGCTCCATCAACGGACCGGCCAACGGGACTGGGCCCTGTCCGCCAGTTCCTACCGCAAGCTGCGCATCGACCCGGAATGGGTCGCCGACCAGCTCACCGAAGCGGGCTTCCGCGACGTGCGCCAGGCACCCGCACCCCGGCGGATGACCCTGGTGACCGCCGTACGGCAGCAGTCATGACCGGCCCGCTCGACGGGTGAAATCCGTTGGCCCGCGCACCGCACACCGGTGACCATCAGAGCGTGGATCAGCATTCGAGCGACATCGTCGACTACTACACGCAGCGCTACCGCGAGGATCAACGGCTCACCGCCCGCCCGCAGGCGCGACTGGAGTGGATCCGCACGACGCAGCTCCTGCGGGATCTCCTGCCCGCACCGAGTGCCCGGGTGTTGGACATCGGTGGGGGCACCGGCGAGTACGCGCGGGCCCTCGTCGCCGCCGGCTACCAGGTCCGCCTCGTGGACCTGGTGCCGAGCCACGTCGCGCAGGCCCGCGACGGGCACCCTCCGGTCGAGGCGCAGGTGGGCGACGCCCGTGCGCTTCCCGACGCCGACAACGGGTATGACGCCGCGCTGCTGCTGGGCCCGCTCTACCACCTGGTACGCCGTGACGACCGGCTTCAGGCCCTCCGTGAGGCGGTCCGGGTCACCCGCCCCGGCGGTCTCGTCGTGGCCGCCGTCATCTCCCGCTTCGCCGGCCCGTTGGACTTCGCGGCCACCGGACGACTCGACGAGAGGCTGCTCGACGAGGCCAGGGCGCTGCTGAGCGACGGCGTCAACGATCCGCGGATCGGTTTCACCCACGCCTACTTCCACCGGGTCGAGGAGATCACCGACGAGTACGCGGCCGCCGGGCTGACCGATGTCGTCGTACACGGGGTCGAGGGCCCGGCCTGGACGGCGGCGGAGGCGGCGGCGAACGGGCCGGCGTCCGACACCGTCTTCGCCGCCGCGTTGGACCTCGCCGGGCTCTACAGCAGCGAGCCGGCGCTGATCAGTTCCAGCGCCCATCTCCTGGCCACCGGACGCGTTCCGGCGCGGTAGCGGGTCAGGCGGTCAGCCGTCGGATGAGTTTGCGCATGCCGGCCTGCCAGCCGTCCGGGTCCTCGGCGCGGCGGCGCGCATAGTCGGCGACCTCGGGGTGCGGAAGGATCAGGAAACGTTCCTCGGCCAGCCCGGCGATGGCCGCGTCGGCGACCTGGTCCGGGGTGAGCACCGCACCGGACGCGGCGACCACCCGGGCGCCGAGGTGACCCTCGGCGAGCCCGTCGGCGAGCATCGGGGTGTCCACCCCCTGCGGGCAGAGCGCGCTGACCCGGATGCCCCGGTCCCGGTAGGTGATGGCCAGCCACTCGGCGAAGCCCACCGAGGCGTGCTTCGTCGCGGTGTACGCGGCGTCGCCCACAGCGGTCAGCACACCGGCCGCGGAGCAGGTGTGCAGCAGGTGCCCGCCGCCGCGGGCGAGCATCCCGGGCAGCACCGCGCGGGCGGAGTAGACGTGGGCGAGCACGTTGACCCGCCACGCCCGGTCCCAACCGGCGTCGTCGACCTCCACTCCCCCGCCGGTGGTCACCCCGGCGTTGGCGCAGAACAGGTCGATCCGGCCGTACCGCTCCTCGGTGTCGGCGACCAGGTCGCGGACCTGCTCCTCGTCGGTGACGTCGAGGGCGATGGCGTGCGCGACCGGGCCGATGCTGTCGGCCACCGCGTCGGCCGCGTCGGCGTCCAGGTCGGCGACCACCACGGCGGCGGCGCCCTCGGCGGCGAACCGGCGCGACAGCGCCGCACCGATGCCGCCGGCCCCGCCGGTGACCACGACGATCCGGTCGGTGAGGTTCACGCGGAAACTCCTACGGGGTTGGTGCCCAACCGGGCGATGAGGCTGAGTAGCTCGCTCGCGCCGCCGGCGGTGACCTCGGGGGTGGGCAGCAGCGCGACGATCGGCACGTCCACCCCGTTGTCGGCGTAGCGGCGCACCTCGGCGCGGCAGCGCTCCGGTGAGCCGTGCAGCACCAGCGCGTCGACCACCTCGTCGGGCACCGCCGCGCTGGCGCCGCGCCGGTCACCGGAGGCCCAGGCCGCCCACATGGGCGCGAGCGTCTCGTCGCGGCCGAGCCAGCGGTGGAATTCGGCGTACGCCGGGACGGTGAGGTAGCTGGTGATGAGCCGGCGGCCCAGCGCCCGCGCGTAGGCGGCGTCCTCGGTGGGGCAGACGAAGATCCGGGCGGCAACCTCGAAGCCGGCGCGCCGCTCGCCCAACTCGGCGAGGGCACGCGGTACGTCGTCGGCGCTGAGCCAGTTGAGGATGACCCCGTCGGCCTCCGCGCCGGCGAGCCGGAGCATCCCCGGGCGCAGCGCGGCGAGCAGGATCGGTGGCGGCACCGCCGGCGGTCGCTCCAGCGTGAACCGGCGGACGGTGAACGTGTCGTAGGCCTCGTCGACGGTCTCGCCGGCCAGCGCGGCGCGCAGGAACCGCAGGACGTCGCGGGTGCGGCGGAACGGCTCGTCGAACGGCACGGCGTTCCAGTCCCTTACGAGCACGGGTGAGGACGCGCCGATGCCCAGCGCGAACCGGCCCGGCGCGGCCTCGGCCAGCGCCGCCGCGCTCATCGCCAACAGCCCGGGCCCCCGGGTGAAGACCGGTGTGATCGCGGTGCCCAGCCGCAGCCCGGGCTGCCAGGCCGCGGCGAGCGCCAACGGGGTGAACGCGTCGGTTCCGGCGACCTCGGACGACCAGACGTCGGTGAACCCGGCCCGGTCGAGGGCCGCGTAGGCCGCGTCGTGCTGCGCCAGTGCGATCCCGCCCAGCGGCACCGTCATGCCCCATCGATTCGTCACCGGTCGATCGTGCCCGTTGACGCGGGTCCGAGCAAGATCCCCGGGTTGGGCAGAATCGCCGGTTTCCAGCCGTGCGCCCCGGTGGGAAGTGCTACCCATTCGAGGTGGACCGGACCGACGGCGCAGGCCGCTGACCATGGCTTCCAGGGCAGCGGGGCACCTGGAACCGGTCCCGGCCGCTGCCACACCCGGCCGGGCGACGTTCCTGGAACTCTTCTTCGACCTTGTGTACGTCTTCGCGCTCACCCGGATCTCAGCGCGCGCGTTCGAGGATCTGACCCTGGAACCGGGCCGCGAGCACGGTTGGGGAACGGTCACCGGCGGCGGCAAGACACTGCTGTTGCTGCTCGCGCTCTGGGCGGTGTGGCAGGGCACCGCGTGGACGACCAGCCGGTACGACCCGTACCGGGTGTCGTTGCAGACAGTGGTGCTCACCGCCCTGGTGTGCAGCATGGTGATGGGGGTGGCGGTCCCTCGCGCGTTCAGCGAGACCGCGCTGATGTTCGCGGTGGCGTACGTGGTCGCGCAGCTGACCCGGCCGGTGATCCTGTCGATCGCGCTGGGACCGCACCCGTACCGCCGGTTGAAGGTGCGCATGGCGGTGGTCTTTGCCGCCACCGGGGTGCTGTGGATCAGCGGCGCGATGCTGAGCACCAACGCGCAGGTGGTGTTCTGGTCGGCGGCGTTGGTCATCGAATACCTGGCCGCCCGCTGTGGCTGGCCGGTGCCCGGCCTGGGTCGTTCGACGATCTCCAGGTGGGATATCGCCGGGGAGCACCTGGCCGAGCGGTACCAGCAGTTCTTCCTCGTCGCGCTGGGCGAGACGATCCTGGTGGCGGGTTTCGCGTACAGCCGGGGGCCGTACGAGTCGGGGCACGTGTGGGCGTTCGCGCTGGCGCTGGCCACCTCGATCATGCTGTGGCGCATCTACGTGCAGCGCGCCGGGCGGATCCTGGGCGAGGCGGTGATGAAGGCCCGCCACCCCGCCAGCATCGGCCGCTCGGCGGCCGACACCCACCTGCTGATGGTGATCGGTCTCGCTGCCACCGCGATCGGGTACGAGCTGATCATCGAACATCCGCTGGAGCGGATCTCGGGGCCGTGGCTGACCATGGTGCTCGGCGGTCCGGCGCTGTTCCTGGCCGGGCGGGCCCGCCTGGAATACGAGGTGTTCGGGCGGATCTCCCCGTCCCGGTGGATCGCACTCGCGGTGCTGGTGGCCTCGTCGGTGCCGCTGCTGTACCTGCCCGGGGTGGTCGCGACTGCGGTCGGGGTGGTGGTGCTGGCCGCGGTCGCGGTGGCCGACGTCCGGCGGGCCCACGGCGCCCCACCGGAGGCCGCCGCGCCACCGTTCTGAGCCTCGCGCGCCGATGTCGCGCCGGCGCGGACGGCTACTCTCGGCCGGTGACCTTCTCGCTCGTCGCCCGCTCCGCCGACGGCCGCCTGCACGGCGTGGCCGTCGCCAGCAAGTTCCTCGCCGCCGGGGCACTGGTGCCGGCCGCCGCCGCCGAGGTGGGCGCGCTGGCAACCCAGGCGCACGTCAACCTCGCCTACCGCCCGCAGGGCCTCACCCTGCTGCGGACCGGGGTGGCCGCAGCCGACGTGGTGGCCGGGCTGATCGCCGCCGACCCCGAGCGGGAGCACCGCCAACTCGGCGTCGTGGGGGCCAGCGGTTCGGGCGCCACCTGGACCGGGCCGGCCTGCCACCCGTGGGCCGGCGGGCGGACCGGTGACGGCTGGGCCGCGCAGGGCAACGTGCTCACCGGTCCGGAGGTCGTCGACGCCCTCGGCGCGGCCTGGCAGGCGGGAACGACACTGCCGTTCGCCGAGCGGCTGGTCGCCGCGTTGCGGGCCGGCGACGAGGCCGGCGGCGACCGGCGTGGCCGGCAGAGCGCCGGCCTGCTGGTGGTCGAGCGCGGCGGCGGGTACGGCGGCACCAGCGACGTGGTGGTCGACCTTCGCGTGGACGACCATCCGGACCCGGTCGCCGAGTTGGGCCGCCTGCTCGCTGTGCACACCATGCTGTTCGGCCGGCCCGACCCGGCCACCCTGCTCGACCTGAGCGGCGCGGTCGCCGCCGAGGTGGCGGCGTTGCTCGGCGCGCTGGGCCATCCGGTGCAGGAGGGCGGCACGGAGGCGGCGTTGGTCTCCTGGGCCGGGTTGGAGAACCTGGAGGAGCGGTTGGTGCCGGGGCGGATCGACCCGGTGGTGCTGACGCACCTGCGTGGTGTCGCCCCGCACGTCCCCGCCCCTCGCTCCGCGAGCTGACAGGCCAGCGCCAGCAGCGGCCGCGGCCCGCAAGAGCCCGGGTTCAGCGGCCGAAGGCGAGCCAGCGGAAGCCGGACGCGTCGATCGCGGCCCGTTCCGGAGCGGTCAACGTCGCCCGGCCGGTGGTCTTGTGGATCAGGGTCAGCCGGTCCCAGCGCAACCCGGCCGGTGTCTGTCGCCCACCGGTGAGCAGGTCGGCGATGACGACGGCCGCGACTGGGGTGAGCCATGGCGGCCGGCCCAGCGCGGAGGCCAGGTCCAGCCCGTGCACACCCACCTCGACGACCCGTGTCCGCAGGAACTCGCTGAGGCGCATCGCGTCGCCATGCCGGGTTCGCACCACCCGGTCGGGCGGCGCGGCGGCGACCGCCGCCTCGGTGGCCCGCCACGCCCTGTCGAACTCGGTCGCCAGCGCCGTCCGGTCCACCCGTGGCGCGTCCCGCTGGCCGCCGGCGATCCGGTCGGCGTCCACCTCCGGGGTGAACTTCGCCGCGCCGAAGTAGCCGGCGGCGTCCACCTCGGCGCGGGCCGGGGCCGGCGCGGCGAGCATGTCGGTCAGCCGGCCGGCCCCGGTGCGGATGTGTCCGATCAGGTCCCGGACCGTCCACGGAGGGCATTCGGTGGGCCGATCGAGGTCGGCGTCGACCAGCTCGGCCAGAACCCCGGTGAGCTGCGCGCACTCGGCGGAGAACGCCGCGAGGACCGGCTCCACCGGCCCGCTCAGCCCTTCACCCGGGGCACCAGCCGGTGCACGACGGTGAGCGTCAACGCCATCACCACTGCCATCGTGCCGGCGATCCCGGTGGCGCTGCCCGCGTACCCGACGAAGAGGGGGCGGCGGGCCAGCTCCTCCGGCCCGATCCCGCGCAGGTCGAGCAGCCAGGACAGGGAGAGCCCGCAGACAACCAGGGCGAGCACACCGCCGAGCCCGAGCACCAGCACCGCGACCCGGTGCGCGTCGCCGGGGGCGATCTCGGCCTGCTCCCGCTGGGTGACCAACAGCAGCAGCCCCGCCAACGCCGCCCACACCCCCACCACGAGGTACGCGGCGACGGCGTCGCTGGGCCGGTGCCAGCCGGCGGAGAGGGTGGCGACACCGGCTGCGGCGGCGTAGCCGGCACCGATGAAGGCGCCGGCGGCCCGCACCTTGCGCGGCAGCACGAGCATCAGCGCGACCGCCACCGAGGCGGCCACCGTGGCGTGTCCGCTGGGCAGGCTGTTGCCCACCGCGGCGCGTTCCGGGTCGAGACCGTAGTCGGGCCGGTTCAGGCCGTACTTGAGCAGTTGGGTGGTGACGTTCGCTCCGGCGATCAGGAGGGTCGCCGTGATCGCCAGGGCGATCCGTCCCCGGATCAGCGCGATGAACCCGATCGTCGCGGTGGCGGCCAGCAGCGAGACCACCGACATCGCGTTGAGGAGCCGGTCGACCGGACCGTCGATGGTGTCCTGCCCGATCCGGTTGCCTGTGAGGGCGACAGTGTCCACCCACTGGCCGATCTCGAGGTGCACGGCCACTCGCCACACGGCGAGGAAGGCGGCCGCCTGGACGAGGGCCAGTACGACCAACCAGACCGCGGTCCAACCCCGTGCCGTCGCGCGCATCCGCACACCGTAGCGGCAGGTGTCGGCGGTCCGAGCGGTGGCCCGCCACCAACCGCCGGTTAGGTTGTGCCGGAGGCGAGGAGGCGGTGGTGAGCGGAACACCGGAGCGCGACAGCGGCCCGGCCGAACCCGGTCCGGAGCAGCGCGGAAGCGACGACCGGGGCCCGGGAGCGCCGGCGCCGGCCGGCGCCGGCACCGGTCCGGGAGGGCCGGCGCGGGCCGAGTCGCTGACGGATCTGCTGGGCGGGCGGCGCGGCGCCATCGACGCCACCCTGCCGCCGTTGGCGTTCGCGGCGGGCTGGGTGCTGGGCGGCGAGTCGCTGTGGGGCGGGGTGGGCGCGGCGCTGGCCGTGGGCGCGGTGGTGGCCGGCGTACGGCTACGTCGGGGCGACCGGCCGCGCTCGGTGCTGATCGGACTGTTGGCCGTCTGCGTCGCGGCGTTGATCGCGGTGCGCACCGGCCGGGCCGAGAACTTCTTTCTGATCCAGGTGCTGTCCAACGCCGCGAGCGCTCTGGCGTGGGCGGTCAGCATCGTGGTGCGCTGGCCACTGCTGGGCGTGCTGGTCGGCGCGGTGCTGGGCCAACGCGCCGGGTGGCGGCGCGACCCGGCACTGCTGCGCGGGTACGGCCGGGCCAGTTGGGTGTGGACGGCGACCTACCTGCTGCGGCTGGCCGTGTTCGTGCCGCTCTACCTGGGTGGGCAGGTGCTCGCGCTGGTGGTGGCCCGGGTGGCGCTGACCTGGCCGCTGGTCGCCGCGGCGCTGGCGCTGAGCTGGGTGGTGCTGCGGCGCTCGCTGCCGGCCGGGCATCCGGGGCTGCGTCACCCGGTCGCGCCACCCAACTGATCTCATCGGCGACGGCCGTGCTCGGGGCAAAAAAGTGGAGAGGCCGCCACGGGGGGAGCGGCCTCTCCGGTGACGTACGTTACTCCGTCACGGACCTCGGTGTGATCCCGCGACGGCCCGAATTTCTGGGCTTTTTCGCGGCTGGCTCCAGTCCGGGCGGTGGGGTGGGCCGACCGATCCGCTGCGTCGGCCAGATGGCCGGCCCACCCCGGCCTGACCGTGGGTGTCAGGCCGTCTGCCAGCCCCGGTCCGTCGTTCCCCGGACCCGGGCCGGACCCCGGGGTGGGCGGTCCACGCCACCCACCCCGGGTCGTCTCAGCCGTTCGGGAACATGCTGCCGTAGTCGGCGTACGCCATGGCTACGTCAGCCTGCGCCCAGAACCGGTGGTAGTTGAAGCTCGGCTCCGCACCACCGTCCAGGTACGCCTGCACCTTGGGCCAGTCCGGGTCGTTCTTGTAGAAGGACCGGATGTCGAGGAAGCTCTTGCCGGCGGCGATGGCGTCGCCGTTCGGCATCGTCCCGGTCCAGCCCGACGGGACGTAGAGGCCCTGCCCGGTGGACGCGTTGTAGACGTCGTCGAAGCGCCGGTAGTCGCCACGCTTCTCGGTGGTGGAGACACCCTTGGCGTCGCTGGCGGCCGACAGCGCGTCGAGCAGCCCCTTGGCGGTGTCCTTCGCCGCCACGTTGCCCGACTTGGCCGCGTACGCGATCAGGATCCGGGCGTAGGCGGCGGTGACACCGACGTCCTGGCCCTTGCTGATGACCTCGACGTGCAGGCCGGTGTTGGGCTGCGGGTTGGACGGGTTCCAGGTGGTCGGCTGGCCGGTCCACGCCATGTCCGACGGGATCGACCAGTTGGTGCCGAGGGTGGTGTTGGCGATCGCCCAGGGCACCCACTTGTCCAGCAGCGCCTTGGCCTTCGCGTTGCCGGTCTGCTGGTACAGCTCGGCGATGCGCTGCATCGACCATGCCTGCATGCCGAACCACTGGTTCGACGGCGGGTCGTTGTAGACCGGGTCGACGTCGTAGAACATGCCGTAGAAGGTGCTGGTGCCGGCCGGCGGCTGGGCGTAGCTGCCGTCCCAGCTGTTGGTGGCGCCACCGGCGATGCCGCCCTCGGCGGACTGCAGCCAGGTGTAGAACTCCAGCTGCCGCTCGAAGCTCTTGGTCCAGTCGGCGACCGCTGTCGACGACTGCGGCTTCAGCTCTGGGGTGTTGGTCAGCGCCCAGGCCGCGAACGGGTTCTGGTAGCCGAAGTGGTTGTGGCTGGAGCCGATCCGCCAGGACCAGTTCTGGCTGGCGTCGTACGCGCCGCCCCAGGCGTAGTACCAGGACAGCAGGTAGTGCGCCGAGTCCTTGCCGCTGCCGGCGGGGCAGGTGCTCGCCCCGACGCAGTTGCCGATCTTCTTGAAGTACTTGTCGAACATCGCGTACCGCAGGTAGTCGCCCATCTTCGCGGCCTTGGCGATGGTGGCCGCGACATCGGCCTGCTTGTTCTGCGCCTTGGACCAGGTCAGCGCCCAGTACGCGGCCTGCACGGCGCGGGCGTCGGCGTCCGGGGCGTTTGTGTACTTCCACTGCTTGGCGGGGGCGCCGGTGTCCTTGACGAACAGGTCGAGGTAGCCGTACTGACCGCCGTGCTCGAAGGTGTCGCAGGAGGGCTGCGGAACGGTCTCCCACACCGACTCCTGGGTGCCCCGCTGGAAGGTGTTGATGTAGGCCGGCTTGGTGGTGCCGTCACCGCAGCGGCCGAAGCCGTAGGTGTTGTCGACGTCCATCAGCCAGTGCATGCCGTAGATGTCGCCGGTGCCGTAGGTGGACTGCAACTCCGAGCGCAGCGGGTCCTGACCGACCGAGACGTTCGGGTTCAGCGCCGACGGGTACTGGCTGGGCAGGTTGTACTCCGCGGCGTACTGCGGCGTCCCCGCGGAGCCGGCGGTCGGCTGGTCGGCGTGCGTGGGGATGATGTACTTCTCCATCACCGTCCAGGCGTTGTTGAACGGGGCCCAGTTCTGGGTGACCTTGCCGTAGTAGGCCTCCAGCCAGAGCCAGAAGCTGAACGCCTCGGAGGTCGTCTCGTGGCCGTGGTCGGGCGCCTCGACGATCAGCGTCTCCACCGAGTGGTACGGCACGCCCTCGGGGCTGAAGTAGCCCGAGTTCTTGATCTTGCCGTACTGCTCGAGGAACTTCGCGGTGTAGGCGTTGTCGCCGCCTGGGGTGTCGTTGTCGATCTCGGTGGCGCTGACCGCCAGCGAAGCGAGACCGGTGGCGGAGGCGGTGATGGTGGCGGCGCCGCCGACGGTGTCGGTGTCCTCCGCCGCGGCGACCGTGACGGTGACCCCGGTGTTCCAGTTGCTCGGGGTCAGCGTGGCGGTGGCCGGCGAGACCGTGACGTCGGTGTCACCGGTGCGGGTGAGGGTGACCGGCACGTTGGCCGTCGGGGCGGCGCTGAGCTTCAGGTTGAAGGTGGCGCTGCCACCCTCGGCGACGCTCACCGCGGACGGGGTGGCGACCAGTGTCGGGCCGTTGGCGGCCCCGACGGTGAACGCCTTCTCGTCGACCCCGATGCCGTTGGCGTTGTCGTACGCCTTGGCCTGGACGGTGTAGCTGCCGGCCGGCAGGTCCTCCTGGGTGTAGGAGTACGGGGCGCTGGTGTCGGTGTTGATCAGCAGGCCGTTGCGGTAGAACTCGACCTTGCTGATCGTCCCGTCCGGGTCGCTGGCGGTGGCGGTCAGCGGCACGTCGGCCGGCGCGGTGAACGGCCCGGCCGGCAGGCCGAGGGAGACCGTCGGCGGCCGGTTGGCCGGGGTGCCGTTGCAGGGGGTGCCGTTCAGTGTGAACGAGGTGGGCTTCGGGTTGCTGCCCGTGTGGGCGCCGTTGAAGCCGATGGTGGTGGAGGCCCCGGTGCCGAGGTTGCCGTTGTACGACTCGTTGGTCGCGGTGACCTCACTGCCGGTCTGGCTGAACCGGGCCGACCAGCCCTGGGTGACGCGTTGACCGCTGTTCGGGAAGGTCCACTTGAGCGTCCAGTTGCTGACCGGGTCGCCCAGGTTCTTGATGGTGACGTTGGCGGTGAAGCCGGTGTTCCAGTCGTTGGTCGCGTAGACCACGTCGCAGGCGGGCGCGGCCTGTGCAGCGCCAGCGGGCAGGGTCACCCCGCCGATGGCGAGCGCGGCGGCGGCGACTATCGCCACTCGACGGCGTCGTGCCAGTTGTCTCATGTGCGCGGTGTCTCCTCGGACCAGGCCGGGATGGTCCCCGGCGAGGCGCCTGCCCGCGAGGGTGGTGGTCCACGGGGATGTCGAGGCGCCGGGAAGGTTGTCTTCCCCGGGCCCGGCCGGGGTTGGGCGGTGCGGCCCGCACGGGAGGGGGTCCCGCCGGCTGATCGGGTGACCGTGACCGGAGCTGGTGCTGCCGGTTGCCCTCGGTGGACCCGCACTCACGCGATGTGGCTCGTGTCGCGTCGAATCGACAGTGTGCCATGGAAGCGCTCCCACAACAAGCGCACGGAGCGCCGGATCAGCTCCTTGTTTCGATCTCGTTTTGGGTCTTTCACAAAGGCGTGACGGGCGTTACAGTCGCAACATCGGTCGATGGGAGCGCTTCCATCGACAAGGTTCCATAAGAAGATCGCTGGGGTCGTCTCTGACGGGCCCAGGGAACCAGACCGAGGGCCGACGACGGGCCAGCCCGGACGCCGTCGTCAGCCATCGCCCCGCCACAGGGAGGGAGGTGGAACCAGAGCCACTCGCGTGGCCCGGCTCCCGCGCGACACGCACGGCAGGACCCAAAATTCCGCCCGCGCGTGTGCAGTTACGGTGGGGACGGGGGTTGCCCTCCCCCGTCCCCACACTAAACCCCCGTACACGATAGGAAAAGAGGCCGACGGGACAGGCGCGCCGCGCCGCCCGGACGGCCTCGTTCGCTGCTCGGGGTCATATCCGCCGCCCACCCGCCAGCGCCGGCCGTTCTGACGGCCGGCTGACCGGCAGGCAGCGTCTGCCCTATCATGGGAGCGCTCCCGAACCTTTCGGCGGTGGCCCCGTATCCATGAGGAGAATCCATGTCGATACCTGTTGGGCCCGCCGGCCCGCTGCGCTTTCCGGACAACTTCGGCTGGGGCGCGGCCACCTCCGCGTACCAGATCGAAGGCGCCGCCAAGGAGGACGGGCGCGGCGAGTCGGTCTGGGACACCTTCAGCCGCGTCCCGGGGCGCACCCGCAACGGCGACACCGGCGACGTGGCCATCGACCACTACCACCGCTACGCCGAGGACCTCGACCTCATGCGCGACCTCGGGTTGCGCAGCTACCGCTTCTCCATCTCCTGGCCCCGCATCCAGCCCGACGGCACCGGCACACCCAACCAGCGCGGCCTCGACTTCTACCGCCGTCTCCTCGACGGCCTGCACGAGCGCGGAATCGCCCCGATGGCCACCCTGTTCCACTGGGACCTCCCGCAGGCACTCCAGGACGCCGGCGGCTGGGAGTCACGCGACACCGCCCACCGCTTCGCCGACTACGCCGACGTGGTCTTCCGCGCCCTCGGCGACCGGGTGCCGGCCTGGCTCACCATCAACGAGCCCAAGACCGTGGTGCAGAACGGCTACCTCACCGGCCACCACGCCCCCGGCCGGCAGGACCCGGACGCCGCCTACCTCGTCGCCCACCACCTGCAACTCGCCCACGGGTTCGCCGTCGCCGCGCTGCGGGCCAGCGGCAGCGACAGCCGGATCGGCCCCGCACTCAACCTGCACCCCTGCTACCCCGCCGACGACTCCCCGCAGGCCGCCGCGGCCGCCCACCTCTACGACGCCTACGAGAACCGCCTCTACCTCGACTCCCTGTTCAAGGGCAGCTACCCGGAGGACCTGCTGGCCGACCTGGGCCCGCAGAGCCGGATGGTCCAGGGCATCCGCGACGGCGACCTGAAGACCATCTCCGCGCCGGTCGACCTGCTGGCCGTGCAGTACTACACCCCGATCTACGTCACCGCCGACGGCGGCACCGCGCACCGCTGGGCGACCTCCGAGGCCGAGTGGCAGCAGATCTACCCCGAGGGAATGTACGACCTACTGACCCGGATCACCCGCGACTACGGCCCGATCCCGCTCACCATCACCGAGAACGGGCTGCCCACACCGGACACTCTGGACGCGGACGACACCGTCCAGGACACCGGTCGGATCAGCTTCCTGCGCGACCACCTCGCCGCCGCACACCGGGCCATCGCCGACGGGGTGCCGCTGGAAAGCTTCCACGTCTGGTCACTGCTGGACAACTTCGAGTGGGACCAGGGCTACGACCAGCGCTGGGGCCTCGTCTACGTGGACTACGCCACCCAGCGGCGGGTGCTCAAGAACTCCGCCACCTGGTACCGCTCCGTCATCGCCGACGGCGGCTTCTGAACGCGCCGCCACCCGGACGGCCGGGCCCGGACGGCTCGGCTCGGGTGAGCCGGTGACCGTCCGGGCCTCGGCCGACCCACTCAGCGGGGCAGCGCCTGCTGCAACTCCGCCCGCAGGGCCGGGGTGAGCATCTCCCCCGCCTGCTTGGCCAGCCGGGCCATCTCGTAGCCCACCACACCGATGTCCGCGTCACCGGCGGCCAACGTGGCCAGAATCGAACCGTCGCGGATCTGCATCACCAGGAAATAGCCACGGCCCATCTCGACCACCGTCTGCTTGACGACATCGCCGTCGAACATCGAGGCCGCGCCCGCCGTGATGCTCATCAGCCCGGACGTCACCGCGGCGAGCTTGTCCGCGTTGTCACGCGGCAGGTGATCGGAGATCGCCACCAGCAGCCCGTCGGAGGAGACCACCACCGCGTGCGCCACACCCGGCACCCGCTCCGCGAACGCGCTCACCAGCCAGCTCAGGTCACGCGCCTCCTGGCTCAACGTCGTCACTGTCGTCGTCCCCCTTCGTCGTGCCCCCCGGACGGTGGCACGGGTATCTCGGTGGTGTCCTCAGCCTCGGCGCGCCGTACTCCGCTGTAGAGCCGCGAGAGCATGCCGCCGACCGCCTCCGGGTCCGGGTCGGTGCGGGTCGGTGCCGTCATCGGTTGTGCCGAACGGGTGACAGCGCTCAACTGCGCCATCGGCACCCGCACCGGCAATCCCCGCTCATTGGTGCCCGCGGTCACCGGGATGCTCGGCGGCGCCGCCGGGGCGGGCACCGCCGGCGCGGTCGGGCCCTGCCGCGAATACCAGCCCCCGCCGGCTCCACGACCACCGGCCGGGGTCAACACGTCCTCGGCGCGCACCGGCATCGGGCGGCCCTGACGCGGCACACCGACGCCCGGCGGGCGACCGGCCACCGGCAGGTCCCGCGCCACGACGCCCGGCATCGGGGCGGCGGCCTCCCGGCCTACCCCCGACTGCGGAACCAACCCCCGCGCCGCACTCGCCGCCAGCATCCGCGCCGACGGGGGCGCGTCCAACTCCACGGTGCCCGCCGGAGCCAGCAACACCGCGGGCAGGGCGAGCCGGGCGACCAGGCCGTCCTCACCGCCGTCCAACCGCACCCGGACGCCCAACCGGGCCGCCAGGTGACTGACCACGAAGAGTCCCATCCGCTCCACCGCCGCGACGTCCGCGGCCGGAGGGCTGGCCAGCACCTCGTTCGCCTGCACCAGCGCCGTCGGGCTCATGCCCAGACCCCGGTCGACGATCTCGATCAGCGCAGCACCCGCCTCGACCTGGGCGGTGACCACCACGACCGTGTCCGGGCGGGAGAAGGCAGTGGCGTTCTCCAACAGCTCGGCCAGGAGGTGCACCAACTCGCCGACGGCGTGCCCGACCACGTGCACGTCGGCCACCGACTCGATCCGGACCCGCTGGTACTGCTCGATCTCGGCGGCGGCGGCCAGCAGCACCGCACCGAGGCCGACCGGCCGGTTCCACCGGCGGGTCGAGTCGGTGCCGGCGAGCACCAGCAGACTCTCGTCGTTACGGCGCATCCGGGCGGCCAGGTGATCCAGCTTGAACAGGTTCTCCAACTGGTCCGGGTCGCTCTCCTCGCGCTCCAGGTCGTCCAGCAGCTCCAGCTGACGCTCCACCAGCACCTGGCTGCGGCGGGCCAGGTTGACGAACATCGCGTTGACGTTGCGCCGCATCAACGCCTGCTCCACGGCGACCGTGACCGCGCTGCGGTGCACCGCGACGAACGCCTCGGCCAGCTCACCGATCTCGTCGAGCGAGCGGACCACCGCCGGCGCCACGTCGATGCGCGGCACCCCGCCGGTGACGGTCTTCAGGCGATCCAGGGCGTCCGGCAACTCCACCTGGGCGATCTGCAGCGCCTGGCTGCGCAGCATCCGCATCGACCGGGCGACCGACCGTCCGATGAGCAACGAGATGAGCAGGGCGGCCAGCAGGACCGTGACGACCCCGCCGACGACCAGCAGGGTCGTCCGCAGCTGATCAGCGCTGGCCTCCTCGGCCTGCCGCACCGCGTCGTCGAGCACGCCCGCCTCAAGCTGGCGCAGCAGCTCCTGACGCTGCTGGCTGGCCGACCACCACTGCTCCGAGGGCAGCACCTGCGGCGACGCGCCGCCGGAGGACAGGCTGCGCTCCTCCAACCCGGTGGCGATCAGGAACATCGGCGACACCGACGTCTCGTCGTAGCGGCGGATCTGCTCGCTGGTCGCGGCCACCCGGAACGCGCCGAGCGCGGTGAGCTGCTGACCGCGCAGGTCGGCCAGGGTCACCCGGTCCTCGGTGCCGTACCCACCCGCGCGGGCGGCGGCGTAGAGCTGGGCCCGCACCCGGGAGGAGAGTTCCTTGACCCGGGCCAGCTGGACGTAGCGCAGCACCGCGTCGTTCAACGCCGGCTGGTTCTGACCCGGTGTCGGCTCGGCGAGCAGGTCGAGCAGCGCCCCGACGGCCCGGTGGTAGTTGCCCAGGATGGTCTCGGTGCTGAGCACCGCCGGCGGAATCGCCGAGCGGATGTCGACCACCTGGTCGTACGTCTCCAACGCCTCGGAGAAGGCGACCCGCCAGGACGCGTCCGCGTCCGCCAGTGGCTCGGCGGCCCGGCTGAGCTCCACGATGGCCTTGTCGGTGGCCGCCTGCAACGGCTTCAGGTCGTTCGCCGTGGCCTGCCGGTCACCACCCTTCCGCAGCTCACCCAGCTCCCCCGCGGAGCGGTCGCGCTCCTCCTGGAGCTGGTGCACCGCCGCGGTGATCTGCCGGCCGATGCCGACCTGACTGGAGAAGTCGTTCAACGCCGTCGTCCGCCCCACCAGCGTGCTGGTCTGCACCCCGGCGAGCAGGAGGAACGCCATCGACGGCACCAACAGCACCGTGGCGAGCTTCGTGCTCATCCGCCAGTCGCGCAGACGGAACGGCGACCGCCGTCGATGCGGAACGACTCGGACGTCGAAGCGGCGTCGGCGATGGTTCGACACCGCGCCGTTCGCCGGGTCGGGACCTGCCGCCACCCTGCCTCCTCCGTCCTACCGCGTCCACCGCGGTCGGGGGAGCGCAGTCCATCCAACCAGGCTCGGGACCGCTGTCAACGGCCCGGGCGAGGCCGAGGTTCAGGAAGGATACTGCGGGTGGGAACGTCCTGCCGTGGTCGGTAAAACCAGCTCGTCCGTCCGGCCGATGTCGGCGAGCCCGATCGCGTCACCGAAGCGGCCCAGCGCCACCAACGCGGCACCGGTGGCGCCGATCTCCGGGTTGCGTTGATGCGACACCGGCCGCGGTGCGAGCGCGGTGGCGAAGGCCTGCCGCCACCACACCGAGGCGGCCACCGCACCGCCACCCAGCACCACGCCGACGGGTTTGTCGATGGTGGACTCCAGCACCCCGAGATCCCCGGCGACCAGCTCACACAGCCCCTGCATCAGCCCTGCCAGGATGTCGACCGAGGTGGTGCTGAAGCTCAGGCCCCGCACCTCACCGCTGCCCGCCGGCGCCAGCCCGGGCGCCCGGTCACCCCCGAAGCGGGGGTTCGCCGGTCGGCCGCCGCCCGCCGGCACCAACGCCAGCGCCGCGTCCAGCTCCGCGCCCCGGGGCAACCGCAGCTCCCGGTCCGCCCAGGCGAAGAGGTTGCCGCCGTTGGCGTACGCGGCCCCGGTCACCACGTGGTCGTGGTCGACCCGGTAACGCCACAACCGTTCGGGTAGGCGGGGCATCGGCTCGCCGGCCGGGATCCGCTGCATCAGCCGTACGGCCGCCGAGGTGCCCACTGTGACGGCGGCCCGGCTCGGGTCGACGCAGCCCGAGCCGACGTTCGACGCCCCACCGTCGCCCACCGGCGGTGACCACCGGGCCTGCGCCAACTGCGGCCACCGACGCGCCAGGTCGACCCGCAGCCGACCGTGCCAGTCCAGCTCACCCAGCGGCGGCAGCTCCGCCGGACGCGCCTCGGCCAGCGTCAACGCCTCCTCGTCCCAGCGCAGGGTACGCAGGTCCAGCAGGCCGGTCCCGGAGGCCTGGGAGATCGACATGGGCGCCGTGTCGAGCAGCTCGCCCAGCACGTACTCGGGCAGACCGACGAACCGGGCAATCGGCGTGCCGGACTGCTCACGCAACCAGGGCAACCGCATCGACCAGTACGAACGGTGCCACCAGCAGCCGGTGCGCTGGTGGAAGCCATCCGGGTCCGCCGGCCCGGCGGTGCGCCCGACCGGAGCGGGCCGGGTGTCCAACCAGGTGACCACCGGACCCAACGGGGCGCCGTCGCGGTCCAGCGGAAGCACCGAGTGCCACTGGGCGGAGACCGCCACCAGGCCGACGTCGTGCAGGTGCCCCGATTCGGCCAGCTCGTCCAGACACTCGACCAGGCTCGCCAGATAGTCCCGACCGGACAGCGTGCCGGTGCCGTCATCACCGATGGCGAGGTCGACCTTGCGGCGGGCCAGGGCACCGGGCAGCGGCTGGGTGTCCGCGTCCAGCACCAGCCCGCGTACCGAGGAGGTGCCCAGGTCGAGCGCGAGAATGTTCATCGCCGGTCAAGTTACCCCGTGCCAGCCGGCCGACGGGCGCGTAGGGTGGATCACATGCTCGCGCAACTGACCAGTTGGTGGCCCGCCGACCCGGCGGCCATCCCCCGCGCGTAGCTCCATCCACGCGGCCGCCATCGAGGCGGTCGCCGGATCTCCCGGCCGGAGGGCCGCCCGAGGGCGGCACCCAGCCCGACGGAGACTCCGATGACCCACCTGACCGACCTGCTCGCCGCCGTCGCCCGCGGCGTCGACCCCGGCCCCTTCGCGCTGCTGCGCCGCGAGGGCACTGACGACCTGGACCTGTTCACCGGCCCGGTCGACACCGTCGAAGCGCTCGGCGACCTTCCGCTGCCGCCCGGCCCGCCCGGGGCGCGGACCCTGGCAGTGGTGCCGTACCGCCAGATCACCGAGCGCGGCTTCGCCTGCGTCGACGACGGCGCTCCGCTGGAGTTCCTCCACATCCGCGAGCACCAGCGGATCGCACTGGCCGACGCCCTCGCCGCGCTGCCCGACGAACCGGTCCACACCAGCGACGCCGGCTTCGACGTCAGCGACGAGGAGTACGCGCGAAACGTGCAGCAGGTGCTGTCCGAGGAGATCGGCCGCGGCGAGGGCGCGAACTTCGTCATCCACCGCGCCCTGCACGCCACAGTCCAGGGCCCGCCGCTGGGGGCCGCGCTGGCCGCGCTGCGCCGGCTGCTGATCGCCGAACGCGGCGCGTACTGGACGTTCGTGGTGCACACCGGCACCCGGACGCTGGTCGGCGCCAGCCCGGAGCGGCACGTCAGCGTCGACGACGGACTGGTGATGATGAACCCGATCAGCGGCACCTTCCGTTGCCCCGGTGGCGTCGCCGACCGGGCTGCCCTGCTGCGCTTCCTCACCGATGAGAAGGAGACCGAAGAGCTGTACATGGTGCTCGACGAGGAGCTGAAGATGATGGCCACCGTCGCCGAGCACGGTGGGCAGGTGATCGGGCCGTACCTGAAGGAGATGTCACACCTGGCGCACACCGAGTACCTGCTCGCCGGGCGGGGCACCCGCGACGTACGGGAGGTGCTGCGCGAGACGATGTTCGCACCCACCGTGACGGGCAGCCCGATCGAGAACGCCTGCCGGGTGATCGCCCGGCACGAGCGCCGGGGCCGGGGCTACTACGGGGGCGTGCTGGCGCTGCTCGGCCACGACGAGGCCGGCCGGCAGACGCTCGATGCCCCGATCCTGATCCGGACCGCCGAGATCTCCCCCACCGGGCGACTGCGGGTTCCGGTCGGCGCGACCCTGGTCCGGCACTCGACGGCGGCCGGCGAGGTGGCCGAGACGCACGCCAAGGCCGCCGGGGTGCTGGCCGCGCTCGGCCTCGGACCGGCGGCGGCCGTCGGCGACCGCGGGCCGGTCGCGCGACTGGCCGACGACCCGGCGGTACGCGACGCGCTGGCCGCGCGCAACGCACCGCTGGCGCGGTTCTGGCTGGATCAGCGGTCACCGGACGCGCCCGGACTGCCCGGACTGGTCGGCCGCCGGGTGTTGATCGTGGACGCCGAGGACACCTTCACCGGAATGCTGGCCCACCAACTGGGCGCGTTGGGTCTCGCGGTGACCACCCTTCCGTGGCACGCGAGCGGCCCGGTCGACGACTACGACCTGGTGGTCGCCGGTCCCGGGCCGGGCGACCCGGGCAGCGCGGACGCGCCGAAGATGCTGGCCCTGCGGAAGCTGCTGACCGGGCTGCTCACCACCGGCCGTCCCACCCTCGCGGTCTGCCTCGGCCATCAGGTGCTCGCCGGGCTGCTGGGGCTGACGCTGCACCGCCGGGACGCGCCCTACCAGGGGTTGCAGCGGGAGGTGCCGCTGTTCGGCCGGACCCGCCGGGTCGGCTTCTACTCGACGTTCACCGCCCGCGCCGAGACCGACCTGCTGACCACCGCGTACGGGCCGGTGGAGCTGGCCCGGGACCCGGGCGACGGCGCCGTGCACGCCCTGCGAGGACGCGGCTTCGCCGGGGTGCAGTTCCACGCGGAGTCGGTGCTCAGCCCGGACGGGCTCGCCGTGCTCAGTGAGCTGTTGACCGAGTTGCTGCCCGCGTCGCGCCCGGACGAGCTGTCCGCGACGCGCCCAGGCGCATAGTCGCCTCGGCTCTGGGGTAGGGCTGGATGGACCGGTGGCGCGGCCGGGTCGAGAGCCCCCGCCCGCGCCACCGGTCGCCCCGCCCGTCAACCGGTCAGCCGGCCAGGCCCGCCTTCAGCGCGGCACCCATCTGCACCGCGCGCCGGGCGGTGAGCGCGCAGGCCCCGAGCGCCACGGCGTCCGGGGCGATCTCCCCGTTGTTGCTGGTGTGCGAGGGGCCGTACGGGTTGCCGGCGATGAACTGGCTGGTGTCGGTGTAACCGGGGGTGACCACCACGCCGCCCCAGTGGTAGAAGACGTTGAACAGCGAGGTCAGCGTGGTCTCGTGACCCCCGTGCACGGTCGCCGTCGAGGTGAAGGCGGAGTAGACCTTGTTGGCCAGCGCACCCTGGGCCCAGAGCGGGCCGGTGGTGTCGATGAACTGCTTCAGCTGTGCTGCGACCATGCCGTACCGGGTCGGCGCGCCGAGGATCACCACGTCGGCCCAGGCCAGGTCGTCGACCATCGCCTCGGGCACGTCCTGGGTCTCCAGGCGGTGCGCCTGCCAGCCGGAGTTGGAGCGGATCGCCTCGTCCGGCGCCAACTCGCGCACCTTGCGCAGGCGCACCTCGGCACCGGCGTCCCCGGCGGCCTCACACACGGCCTGCGCCATCTGGTACGTGATGCCGGTGGCGCTGTAGTAGATCACCGCTACCTTGGTCTGGGCAGCCATCTGAGTGTCCCCTTTTCGTCTCGGATCAGCTCCCGCGACTACCCGCTGCGGACGCGCTCTAACGACAGCCCAGGCGCTCCCGGATACCGGTCCGCCGGCTCAAGTTTTCCGCAACTTCCCGGTCGTTCCGACCCGACGCCGCGCGCGGACCGCGATCCTGATGCCATCGGTGCCGGCGGGATCGAGCCGCCGCCCCGCACCGGGCACCTGAACGGGGGATCGCGCTCCGCCGGCAACGGCGCTGGCGTAGCGCGATCAGGGGACGATAACCGCTCCCGCGCCCCGCCTCGGCTCAGCGGACCAGGGCCGCCATCAGCCGGTCCAGTTCGGCCGCCGGGTCGACGGTGAGACCGGTGTGCACCGGCCCCGTCTGGATCATCGTGCTACGCGGCGCGGCCAGCCAGTGGAACCGCTCACCGAGCCGCATCCGGGTCGCCGGCCCGTCACCGGAGCAGGTCCGGTCCCAGGAGTCGAGCACCGCGGCCACCGCGGGCAGGTCGACGTCGGGCGCCAGCGCGCGAACCCGGTCGGCGTCCAGGTGCGTCCGCGCGGCCAGGAAGTCGCGCTGCTGGCAGTAGAGCAACACCCCGACGTTGATCTGCTCCCCGCGCTCGATGCGGGGCACGAGCCGGATCAGCGCGTACTCGAAGGGTTGCCTCATGCCCCGCTCCCCGATGGCAGCCAGTCGGCCGTGCGGGCGACCCGGCGGGACAGGTGATTCAGGTACGCGCCGCGCGCCGCGTCGGCCGTCTCGAAGTCGGCGGCGGTCAACCACTCCCCCGGCACCAGGGCCAACACCTCGGTGAGCAGCTCCGGGGTGACCTGGGGGGCCAGCGCGGCGTCGGCCTCGGCCAGCCGCGACGCGTACGGGGCCAGCACGTGGTCCTCCGCGCGGTAGGCGCGGTGCACGGCGGCCTCGGCGCGCGGCCAGTTGTGGTGGAAGTACAGCGAGGCGCCGTGGTCGATCAGCCACAGCTCCCGGTGCCAGACGAGCAGGTTCGGATTGCGCCAACTCCGGTCGACGTTCTCCACGAACGCGTCGAACCAGAGCACCCGGGAGGCCAGCGCCGGATCGACGGGGTGCGCCACCGGGTCGAAGCCCAACGCCCCGGGCAGGAAGTCCATCCCGAGGTTGGCGCCGCCGCTGCTGCGCAGCAGCTCCTGCACCTCCTGGTCGGGCTCGGCCCGCCCGATCACCGGGTCGACGTCGAGGACGACCAGCGGTGGCACCCGCAACCCCAGCCGGCGGGCCAGCTCACCGCAGATCACCTCGGCGATCAGCGCCTTGGGCCCCTGCCCGGCGCCGCGGAACTTCGCCACGTAGGTGCCCAGGTCGTCGGCCTCCACCACGCCAGGCAGCGACCCACCCTCGCGCAGTGGGGTGACGTAGCGGATCGCGGTGACCTGGCGGAGCACGCCGCCCACCCTACTGTGGCCGGCCGGGACGGGTGGCGGGCCGGCCCAGACCGGCACGCGCGGGTCAGTCGAGCTTGTCGCGCAGATTGTCGACCTGGGTCTGCAGGCGGTCCACCGCGTTCTCGTTGTTGACGAACGTGGTGATCCCCGCGGCCAGACCGAGCCCGATCAGCACGGCCAGGATGCTGAGCACCAGGCCGCCGATGGACACGCCACGACCGGTCACCCCGGGTCGGCGGGCCATCTTGAGCCCGACGATGCCGAGAATGATCCCGATGATGCCGAGCACCAACCCCAGCCAGGCGAGGATCGCTGTCAACACACTGAACAGCGCGGCCACTCCGAACACCAGGGCGAAGGTCGCCGCGGCGCTCGTCTTCGCGCGGGCGCCCCCCCGATGGCCGCGGGACCCAGCCGTTACGCCGGCGCCCCGCGCCGGCTCGCTTGCGGCAGTCATGAGATTCCCTTCCGTACGCGCGGCGCGCGTACTTCCGGCGAGCCGCATTCCCCCCGCGACCGCCGTTACGCCTCCCACCAGCAGGAGTGTCGGTGGTCGGCCCTAGGCTGGCCGCCCGGCCACCAAACCGGCCTCGCTGGCCGCCCGGCCACGAAAAGGAGCGCCCGATGCCTGTCGACCTCAGCGCGGCCGACGCGCTGGCGCTGCGGATGGCCAGCCTGCTGCTGCGCCCACACCCGAGCACCCGACCCGGCTCCGTGGCCGAGGTGGTCGAGTGGTTCGGCGCGATGCAGGCACAGGACCTGGCCAGCGGTTTGTGGTCGCTGGGCGCCCGGCTGCCCGGTTTCGGTGTCGCCGACGTGCAGGCGGCGTTGGAGCGGCGGGAGGCGCTGCGCACCTGGCCGATGCGGGGCACCGTGCACCTCGTCCCGCCCGCCGACGCCCGCTGGATGCTGGAGCTGACCGGCGTACGATCGCTGGCCGGCGTGGCGACCCGGCGGGCGCAGCTCGGGCTCACCGAGGCCGATGCGGACCGGGCGGTGGACGTCCTCGGCGCCGCGCTGGCCGGCGGCGGTCGGCTCACCCGCGCGCAGTGCCTGGCGACCCTGCGGGCGGCCGGCCTGGGCACCGACGGGCAGCGTGGCTACCACCTGCTGTGGTATGCGAGCGTTCGCGGCGTGACCTGCGTGGCACCGAACATCGGCACCGAGCAGACCTTCGCCCTGCTCGACGAGTGGGCGCCCACACCGCACCGGCTGGAGCGGGACGAGGCGCTGGCCCTGCTCGCCCACCGCTACGTGCGCGGGCACGGCCCGGTCACCGACCGCGAGTTCGCCGGCTGGAGCGGCCTCACCGTCACCGACGCCCGGCGCGGCCTGGCCGCCGCCGACGACGCGCTGAGCACGGTACGGGTCGACGGCACACCGATGTACGTCGACGCGGCGCTGGCTGACGCGCCGCGCACCGCGCCGGACGACATGCTGGCGCTGCCCGGCTTCGACGAGTACCTGCTCGGCTTCCGGGACCGCACGTTGATGCTCGACCCCGCCCACCAGGCGGCAGTGGTGCCGGGCAACAACGGCATCTTCCAGGCCACAGTGGTCCGCGCCGGGCGGGTGGTGGGCGTGTGGAAGCGCCGGATCGGCCGCACCGCGGTGACCGTGACGATCCAGCCGCTCACGACGCTCGACGTCGCGGCGCGGGCCCGGGTGGAGCGGGCGCTCGGGCGCTACGCCGACTTCCTCGGGCTGCCGGCCCGCTTCGACTGGCTGACCTGACCCGGCCGCGTCACTCGTCGGCGGCCGGCGTCGGGGCGGCCGGTCGTGGGCGGGCGGCGCTGAGCAGGTCGACGATGCGGGCCACCCGGGGGTCCGCGCGGATCTGCGCCACGCTCGCCGGCAGGGGCAGCCGCCAGTTCGGATACTCGTCCACAGTGCCCGGCATGTTGGGTTGGCGCACCTCGCCCAGCACGTCGTAGAGGGAGACGCCGAGCAGTCGGGTCGGGCTGGCCGCGAGCGCGGCGTGCATGGCCACCACCACCTCGCCGTCGTCGGGCGCCGCCGTCGCCTCAGGCAACGCCGGATCGGCATCCGTCCTTTGCTCTGCACCCGCGGAGGCGACAGTCACGGTCGGTAGCTGTGGTGTCGGCTCGGGCAGCAGGTTCTCAGCCCGCAGCATCGTGAGCAGCCGGTCCCGGTCGGCGGCGGCGCGGGCCCGCTCCACCGCCACGTCGGTGCCGAGCAGCTTCAACTCGTCGCGCACCCGCACGTGCTCACCGGTCAGGAAGCCCGGCGCGGTGGGCAGGTCGTGGGTGGAGATCGTGGCGAGGGCGTTGCGGGGCCACCGGGCCGGCGGGACGAAGTCACCGGCCTCGTCGCGTGCGAACCACAGCACTGTCGAGCCGAGCATGTTGCGCCCCCGCAACCCCCGGGTCACCGCCGGTTGGACAGTGCCGAGATCCTCACCGACCACCACCGCGCCGGCCCGGTGAGCCTCCAACGCGAGGATGCCGAGCATCGCCTCCGCGTCGTAGCGCACGTAGGTGCCCTCGGCGGCGCCGCCGCCCGGCGGCACCCACCACAGCCGCCACAGGCCGGCAACGTGGTCGACCCGCAGACCACCCGCGTGCCGCAGGGTGCGGCGCAGCATGTCCCGATAGGCGGCGTAGCCGGTGGCGGCGAGCCGGTCCGGACGCCACGCGGCGAGCCCCCAGTCCTGGCCGAGCTGGTTGAAGTCGTCCGGCGGCGCGCCGACCCGCACACCCTGGGCCAGCACGTCGGCGAGCTGCCACCCGTCGGCGCCGCCCGGGTCGATGCCGACGGCCAGGTCGTGCACGACGCCGACCGGCATCCCCGCCGAGCGGGCCGCCGCCGTGACGGCGTCGAGCTGCTCGTCGCAGAGGTGTTGCAACCAGGCGTGGAAGGCGACCCGGTCGGTGAGCTGCCGACGCTGCTCGGCGACCGCCGGGGCGTCGGGGTGGTGCAGCTCCGCCGGCCAGGCACGCCAGTCGTTGCCGTGCCGCTCGGCGAGTGCGCACCAGGTGGCGAAGCTGGCCAGCGCCGGGTCCGCGGCAAGATCCACCGGCTGGGCGTACGGGTGCAGCAACTCCAGGGCGCGTCGCTTGGCGGCCCACACCTCGTCGTAGTCGATCAGGGGCCCCCGGTCGGGACGCAACGCGTCGACCACCGCACGGGTCGCCGGGTCCGCCGCCCGGTACGCGGCGGTGTCGCTGACCCGCAGGTAGAGCGGATTGACGAAGCGTCGACTGGCCGGCGAATACGGTGAGGTGGCCACCGGGTGCGCCGGCCCGACCGCGTGCAGCGGGTTCAGCAGCACCAGCCCGGCCCCGGTGTCACCGGCCCACCTGGTGAACTCGGCGAGGTCACCAAGGTCGCCCATGCCCCAGGAACGCTCCGAGGTGAGCGCGTAGAGCTGGAGCATCCACCCCCAGCTCGACGGCGGCACCGGCAGTCGGCGCGGCACCACCACCAGTGTCACCTCGCGGTCGGCGCAGGCCAGCCGGTGCCACCCCAGCGGCAGGTCCGCTGGCAGCTCACCGTCGACCGCACGACGGCGACCGTCCTCCAGTGTCACCACCCCCGGGCCGGGCAGCGCCCGGCTGCGCCCGTGGGTGAGCACCACCGTCTCCGGCAGGGCGTTCCGGTCGACAGCGCGGGCGGTGGCGAGCGCGTCGGCGATCGCCGCCGGGCTGGTGGCGTCCACGCCGAGCAGCCCCAGCACACCCACCACGGTCTCCGGTGCGACATCGACGCGGCGGTGCCGCCAATCCTCGTACCAGGTGGAAACACCGTGCGCGTTGGCCAGCGCGGCCAATCGTCGGTTCATCCGTTCCCCCGCTTCACGACGAAACCTGCGACCACCCTGCCACGCCCGCCCCCACACCGCAGGGCACGCGCCCCCGCCCGCACCCCGGCCCCGCTCCGCGCCGCGCCCCGCGCGCCCCCACTGCGCCGATCTTGCACTTTCTGTCCCGACACAAGGGGCAATCCACCCCATACCGACAACCGAAAGTGCAAGATCGGCGCGAAATGGACCGTCAGTCGGCGAGCGCTCCGGCGGCTCGGCCCTCGTGCAGGGTCAGGTTGCGGCCGTTGGCCGGGTCGAACAGGTGGATCTTCTCCAGGTTGAACCAGACCCGCCGGGACTGCCCCTCGGCGACCGGCGACTCGGCGGACAGCCGGGTCACCAGGTTGCCGCCGGCGCCGGCGAAGTCGGCGGCGCCCGCGTCGGCGGCCAACTCCTCCAACTCGGCGGCGCTGGCCTTCTCACCCTCGACGGTGAAGTAGACGTACTTGTCCGAACCCATCGACTCGACGATGTCCACCGGCGCCTCGAACTCCATGCCCCGCCGACGGGTGTCGTCGTCGACCAGTTCGGCGTCCTCGAAGTGCTCGGGACGGATGCCGAGGATCAGCTCGCGGGGCGCGTCGGCCGACTCCAACTCCCGGCGGACCCGGTCACCGATCGGCACCTTTCCCAGGGCGGTGTGCAACTCGCCGTCCTGCACGGCGGCGTGCAGGAAGTTCATCGACGGCGAGCCGATGAAGCCGGCCACGAAGAGGTTCTTCGGGTGGTCGTACAGCTCCTGTGGTGGCCCAACCTGCTGCACCGCACCCCCGCGCATGATCACCACGCGGTCGCCGAGGGTCATCGCCTCGGTCTGGTCGTGGGTGACGTAGACGGTGGTGGTGCCGAGCTGCTTCTGCAGGCGGGACACCACGGTGCGCATCTGCACGCGCAGCTTGGCGTCGAGGTTGGACAACGGCTCGTCCATCAGGAACGCCTTCGGCTGGCGGACGATCGCCCGACCCATCGCCACCCGCTGACGCTGGCCACCGGAGAGGTTGGCCGGCTTGCGGTCCAGCAGCGAGGTCAACTCCAGCACCTTCGCCGCCTCGTCGACCTTGCGGTCGATGGTCTCCTTGTCGAGCTTCGCCAGCCGCAACGGGAACGCCATGTTCTCCCGCACTGTCATGTTCGGGTACAGCGCGTACGACTGGAACACCATGGCGATGTCCCGGTCCCGTGGGGCCTTGTCGTTGACCCGCTGCCCGGCGATGCGCAGCTCACCGGAGCTGATGTCCTCCAGCCCGGCGATCATGTTGAGGGTGGTGGACTTTCCGCAGCCCGAGGGCCCGACCAGGATCACGAACTCGCCGTCGGCGATCTCCAGGTCGACGTCCTGCACGGCGACGGTCCCGTCCGGGAAGCTCTTGCTCACCTTGTCCAGCACGATGTCAGCCATGACTACCCACCTATCCCTTGACTGCGCCGGAGGTCAGACCGGACACGATGCGACGCTGGAAGAAGAGGACGAACAGAATGATCGGCACGGTGATCACCACGGCCGCCGCGCAGATCGCCCCGGTGGGGTCCTCGAACTGCGACGCGCCGGTGAAGAACGACAACGCGGCCGGCACCGTGCGGGACCGCTCGGTCGAGGTCAGCGAGATGGCGAACAGGAAGTCGTTCCAGCAGAAGATGAAGACCAGGATCGCCGTGGTGAACAGCCCAGGCGCGGCCAGTGGCGCGATCACCCGCCGGAACGCCTGCGCCTGGGTGGCGCCGTCCATCTTCGCGGCCTTCTCCAGATCCCACGGGATCTGCTTGAAGAACGCCGACAGCGTGTAGATCGCCAGCGGCAGCGCGAAGGTGATGTACGGCAGGATCAGCCCGAGCCAGGTGTCGAAGATCTTGAGTTGACGCTCGATCTCGAACAGCGGCGACACCAGCGACACCTGCGGGAACATCGCGATCAGCAGGGAGACGCCGACAAGCAGCTTCTTACCGGGGAAGTCCAGCCGGCTGATGGCGTACGCGGCCATCGCTCCGAGCACCACAGCGATCAGCGTGGCGATCAGCGCGATGCCGATCGAGTTGACCAGTGCCCGGACGAACTGGTCGGTGTCGAAGATGGTCCGGTAGTTGTCCAGCGTCCATTCCCGGGGGATGAAGTTCCCGTCGGTGAGGGTGGCCGGCGTCTTGAACGACAGCGACGCGATCCACAGCACCGGGACCAGCGCGAAGACGACCACGAGGACGTCGAGCAGACCCCAGCGCAGCTTTGCCCTGGTAGTGGTTTCGACAGCCATGTCAGCGCCTCTCTCCGTCGTCGCTGCCCGGGGCAGCGGTGCCGAACAGCTTCACGAAGACGAAGGCGATGATCGCCACGGTGATGAAGATCAGCACCGACATCGTCGAACCGATGCCGAGGTTGAGGCCCCGGATCAGGTTGTTGTAGGCGAGCATCGACACCGACGAGGTCTCGTTGCCGCCGGCGGTCAACACGAAGATGTTGTCGAAGACCCGGAACGCGTCAAGGGTGCGGAACAGCAACGCGACCAGGATCGCCGGCTTCATCACCGGCAGCATCACCTTCGTGAACTTCTGCCAGGCTGTCGCGCCGTCGGTGGAGGCCGCCTTGAGCAGGTCCTCCGGCACCAGCGCCAGCCCGGCCATCAGCAGCAGCGCCATGAACGGGGTGGTCTTCCAGATCTCCGCCAGCATGATGATCGCCAGGGAGCTGGCCCGTTCGGTGAGCGGCGCGCCGTCGCTGAACAGGTCGGCCAGGTAGCCGGTGCCCGGCGTCCAGGCGTACCGCCAGGAGAACGCGGCGACCACTGTGACGATCCCGTACGGGATCAGCGCCGAGGTCCGGACCAGGCCGCGGCCGACCAGGGTGCGGTGCATGATGATCGCCAGGCCCATGCCGAGCACCAGTTCGACGGCCACGGTGACCACAGTGATCAGCGCGGTCACCCCGAACGCGGTCCACCAGAACTCGTTGGTGAGCACCGTGACGTAGTTCTCGAGCCCGATGAACTCACGCTGGTCGGGGAAGCGCAGGTCGAAGCGCTGCAACGACAACCACACCGAGTAGATGATCGGGTACGCGGTCACCGCGATCATGACCAGCGCGGCCGGCGCGCAGAGCAGCAGACCGAGCCGGCGTTCGGCCTTCTTGTTCTCACTCAGTGGGGGCTTGCGACGACCGCCGCGTTGCTTCGGCACGGCGGCGGGCCGGCGGGTCTCCTCGGCGGCGACGTCGGCGCCGGTCGGGGTGGCGTTGATGCTCACGGCAGGACCCCCTTGGACTGGAGGGCGTCGGCGATGGCGCCACGCAGCTCGTCGGCGGTCTGCTGCGGACGGATCCCGGACGGCGGCGACAGGATCGCCGACATGACTGTGGAGATGCTCTGGTAGGCGGGGGTCAGCGGACGCGTCGCCGGCTCCTTCAACTCCTCCAGGATGGTGTCCTTCATCGGGTACGCCTCGGTCATCTCCGGGTCGTCGAAGACCGCCTCGATGGTGGGCGGCACGCCGTCGTTGATGGCGGAGAACTTCTGGTGCTCGGCGCTGCGGATGCACCGGGCCGCCTCGAAGGACTGCTCCGGGTGCTTGGAGTAGGAGCTGACCGCCAGGTTGACCCCACCGATGGTGACCTTGCTGGGGGTGCCCTCGTCGACACCCGGGATCCGGGCCCAGCCGACCTGCTTGGCCAGCTCCGGGTTGGCCTCCTGAAGGGCCGGGTAGACGAACGGCCAGTTCACCTGGAACGCGCCCGAGCCGGACTGGAACTCCAGCCGGACCGGGTCCTCGGTGGCGTTGCTGAACGACGGCGAGGTCACGCCCGACGTGGCGAACTTCTTCAGCTGCTCCAACGCCCGGACCGTGCCGTCGTCCATCACGGCCTTCTTGCCGTCGTCGCTGAGGATCTTTCCACCGGCGCTCTCGGCCAGGGTGTTGTAGAGGACGACCAGACCCTCGTACTGGGCGCCCATGGTGAGCACCTGGTACGGCTTGCCCTGGTCCTTGAGCTGCTGGGCCGCGCTGATCATCTGGTCCCAGGTGGTCGGCGGCTGCGGCACCAGGTCCTTGCGGTACCAGAGCAACTGGACGTTGGTGTTCTTCGGCGCCGCGTACAGCTTGTCCTCGTACCGGGCGGTGTCCAACGGCCCGGCGAGGGTGCCCTGCTCGACCTCGGCCTTGTCCTGGCCGGTCCACTCACGGATCCAGTCGGCGCTGGCGAACTCCTGCGTCCAGGTGACGTCCAGCCCGAGCAGGTCCATCCCGCTGTCCTCGGCTGCCAACCGGCGCACCATCTGCACCCGCTGGTCGTCGGCCTGCCGGGGCAGCACCCGGTAGGCGATCTCGTAGCGCCCCTGGGCCTGCGCGTTGCAGTCGTCGACGACCTTCTGCAGGTTCTGCTCAGGTGGGTAGTACAGGTTGATCGTCGGTGGGCCGCCAGCGTCGTCAGCGCCGCATGCGGCCAGCGGCGCGACGAGTGCCAGCGCGGCAGCCGCCGCCCCCAGCCGAACAACCGGCCGGCGTCGGTGTCGAGCCGTTTCGGGGTCCGTCATCGCCCTCCCCCTCTCCTCGGCGAAAGACCGGGGAGGGGCATCCGTGCCCCGGCGCACGGCGAGCCGTCTCCGAGTCGGCTAGCTGCGGAAACTCCGGCCCGGATGCTCTGTAGCGGCTACTCTGCCCCGCCCGTGAAGTCGCGAAACCTGGCTGTCACACCGGGAGTGCGCACAGCGACCAGCCATCGGAGCCCCGCGCCGACGGCCCCGCACTTGATCGACTCGGCTTCCTGGAAGTCGCGCAGTCACCACGCCAGGGAAGCCCCGCCTTTCACGAAGGCGAGTCGATCACGCTCCGAGACGCGGGCCGGAAGACCGCAGGCCCAGACGACACGGGCCCAAGCGTCAAGGCGCAACAGTATGACAGGTGTAAGCTGCACGTATGACAGAGCCTCAGCGCCGCTTCACGATCTCCGTCCCCCCGGACGTGAGTCAGATCCTGGAGAGCCAGGGCAACCGCATGGCCAGTGCCTACGTCACGGAGTCGGTGCGTCGGCGTAAGCGGGTGGAGCAGCACAAGGAGTTGTTGCTCGCCGCCGGCATTCACGTCACCGAGCAGGGTGTGGCCGAGGCTCGGGCCCGCCGCCTGGGCGTGGAGGCTGAGTGGTCTGCGGAGCGGTTCGAGGCGGAGCGCGCCACGATCCGCGCGGCCATGGAGGCCGAGATGAACGGTGACGACACCGCGCCCCACGCCGACGCCGCATGACCTCGGAGACAACAGCACCAGTCCGGCTCATCCTGGATCGGTCGGCCCTGCTGGGATACGCCGTCCTCCGGACGGTGCACGTGGGCGAGCCCGTCCACGAGGTGATTGAGGACGGGGTGCGGTTCGGGGTGCCGGTGGTGGCAGCGACCGAAGCATTGACCATGGCGACCGGCAAGGACCTGGCCCTGCTGCACAAGCTGCTGGCCCTGACTTCCTGCGCGCTGCTGCCCGAGCAGGCGGAGGATCTACCGGAGCTGACCTTCTGGCAGCGCAGGACCCGCCGTTTCGACCTGGCCGCAGCTGCCGTGGCGGGCCTGACCCACGACGCCGCGGTGCTGACCAGTGAGGGGCCCGGATACTCCGACGGGGTGCCACTGATCCACTTTCCGGGATGAACGACGGCGGGCCGAGCGTCAGCTCCGGGCCCTCGCCCAGGCGAGAAAGCGCTCGGTCATCCTGGTCGGTGGATGATCCGGGTGGAGTTGGGTGAGCTGGTTCGTCGCCTCGTGCATCAGGGTGCCGAGGTAGATCAGCAGTGCGGTTCGGCTGGTCCGGTACTCCGTCAGTAGTGCGAGCTTGGCCGGCTGGCAGGGCCACTCGGTGCCACAGTTGCGGCACCGCCACAGTGGGCGCATGGCGACGTGCGGGACGGGCGGGCGGACCACCATCATCGCCACCGCGCCGAGGGCTGCTGGCCTGTCGGGGTGAGCACGTCGACCTCCTCCGGGATGGGGAAGGGGCCGCTCCCGCAAGGGGGAAACGGGAGCGACCCCGGAAGGCAGGGCCCGCCGCCGCCATTCCGGCCACCAGCGGACCCGCCACTGGTGACAGTGTGGTGATGAGGCGACTACCGTCGATACGTGCTCGCGCCATTCGTGCAGCTCAGCGGTCCAGGTGAGCACCTATGACGGACACGCCGAGCCTGACTGAGCGAAGGTTGGGGAATCGATGGGGACCGTCACCGACTACGTGCTGGAGGAACTGCGCCTGTTCCGGATGGGGTTCGGGCTCAGTCAGGACGACTTCGGCAGGGGCATCGGTTACTCGGGTTCGCACGTCAGCTCGGTGGAGACCGGCGGGCGACCGCCCACGAAGGAGTACATGAGGGCGGTCGACACCCACCACCAGACCGGCGGACGCTTCCTCCGCATGCTGGACGGGTTGGCGCGGCTCGACGCCGAGCCGGCCTGGCTGCGCGAGTGGATCGAGTTCGAGCGGGAGGCGACCACGCTGCGCTGGTTCGAGTTGGCGTACGTGCCGGGCCTGCTCCAGACCGAGCGGTACGCCCGCGCGACGCTGGCCGGCGGCCGGTTCGACGCCGAGGACGTGGACCGGATCGTCGCCGCCCGGCTGGAGCGCCAGGCGATCCTGCACCGCCCGCGCCCGCCGCAGCTCATCGCCGTCCTGGACGAGGCGGTGCTGCGCCGGCCGGTGCTCGACCAGCCGGGGCTCATGGTCGAGCAGTGCGAGCACCTGGCCCAGTTGGCGGCGGCGGAGCATATCCAGGTGCACATCGTGCCGACGGATGCTGGGATGTACCTGGGGATGGGCGGTCAGTTCATCATCGCCGAGATGCCCGACGGTGAGCGCGTGACCTATGCGGACAACCAACTCACCGCGCAGATCGTCGATGCACCAACCGACGTCGCTAAGCTGGCGAAGACGTGGGAGATCGTGCGGAACGAGGCGCTCCCCCGCCGGCAGTCAACCGAGCTGATCAAGGAAGTGGCGAAGTCATGGGCATGCTGACCCCACAGTGGCGAAAGTCGACCCGGTCCGGCGGCAACGGCGGCGCCTGTGTCGAGGTCGCCGACAACCTGCCGAGCGTGGTGCTGGTGCGCGACACCAAGGACCGCGACGGCGGCACCCTGCACGTCGACCCGACGGCCTGGAAAGCGTTCATCAACTACGCCAAGCAGCACTGAGCCACCCAGACCGATGATCGCGCGCTTCAAGGATCTCTGTCTGGACGCCACCGACCCGCTCGCTCTCGGCGCCTTCTGGGCCCGGATGCTCGACGGTGACGTGGCCGATGCCGGTGACGACGACACCCGGGTGGACCCGCGCTCGGCACGCTCGAACGCCGAGTCGATCTGGGTGAACAAGGTGCCCGAGCCTCGGGTCGGCAAGACTCGCGTACACCTGGATCTGCGGTTGGCCGGTGCGCAGACGGCGGCGCTGCTCGCGGACGGCGCCCGACTGGTTCGCGAACCGGCCGGCGACGCCACCTGGTGGGTGTTGGACGACCCGGAGGGCAACGAGTTCTGCGCGTTCCCGGCGCGGGAGGGCACCCGACCGGGCCCGTTCGAGCTGGTCGTGGACTCGGCCGACCCGGCGGCGCAAGCGACCTGGTGGGCCGGGGTGGTCGGCGGTACCGTCGAGCACGAGTCGAGCACCTCGTCGGTGGCCGGTGCGTCCGGGTTCCCCTGGGACTACTGGGTGTTCGTCGGGGTGCCCGAGCCCAAGACGGTCAAGAACCGGCTGCACTGGGACGTCGACATGGTCGACCCGGAGCCGATGGCGCTGATCGCGGCGGGCGCGACCCTGCTGAGTGAGCCGCTCGACGAGGCGCACTGGTGGTGGGTGCTGGCCGACCCCGAGGGCAACGAGTTCTGCGCTTTCGCACCGCGTCCCACCCAGTGAGCGGCGGAGCTACCCAGCGCCGGCCGGTTGCATTAGCGTTTTCATAGCTCCGCTGCCAGCGCATACGCCGTCGACGTCGATACGCCTCCGGCCGACCCCCACCCGCCCGTTCGGTTGGTTCTCGCGGGAACTCCCTCCCCCGGTCCACCGGTTGGGCAGGATCGTCCGCAACGAGGTCTGCCAGCGGCTGCTCGACGAGACCCGCTCCGGGCTACCCCGACATCGCGGCCGGCTTCAACCCGGACATGGACGAGTTCTGCCGGGTCGCGGTGGCGATCGTCCGCGCCGACCACGGCTTATCGCCAACCGGCGCTCAGGCGGCGACCGGATCGACCCGCCAGCCGGTCAGCGGGTGTGCGGCGAGCAGCGCCGGCGGGCCGGCCAGCTCCGCCGCGTAGTCGCGCACCAACGCCGGCAGACGGTAGCCGCCCGGATCGGTCCGCTGGGCCAGGTGCGCGTCGACCAGCTCCTCCAGCGCGTGCCGCGCCCGCTGCGCGGAGACGCCGAGCCGAGCCGCCGTCCGCTCGGGCAGCGCGGGCGCGTCCGGTGACTCGCCGAGCAGCTTGAGCAGACGACCGATCAGCTCGTCGCCGGAGCGCAGCGCGGCGACCCCGAGGGCCAGGCTCGACCGCACCGACTGGTCCTCGTAGACCAGCAGGTCCAGCCGATCACGGCGGTCGCGCAACTGGTCGACCAGCGCCGCCACCGAGAGGTCCGGCCGACTGGCCAGCCGCGCGCCGGTGATCCGCAGCGCCAGCACCGAGCCGGCGCAGAGCCGAACCAGCTCGGCCGTGGCGGCCGGTTCCGCCTTCAGCCGGTCGGCGCCGCTGAACGCGGCGACCAACGCCCGCGCCCCCACCGCGCCGACCGGGCCGAGGGCCACCCGCCGCACACCGTCGAGGCTGCGCAGCTGCCGCTGGCCGACGACGATCAGCGCCGGGCCGGGCCCCGCCGGGATCAGTGGCCGCACCTGCTCCGCCCCGGTGACCCCGTCGACCACCAGCAGAAGACGGTGCCCGGCAATCCGGGAGCGGACCCAGCCGGCCCGTTCGTCGACGCTGGCCGGCACCTCGGCGGCCGGCACCCCCAGCGCGCGCAGCACCCGGGCCAGCACCTCGTCGGCCGTCACCGTCGCCTGGTAGCCGAGGTCGACGAAGACCTGTCCCTCCGGGAAGTCGGCGGCCACCGCGTGCGCCGCGCGCACCGCCAGCGCACTCTTGCCGCTGCCCGCCGGCCCGCTGACCACCACGGCGGCCGGCGTCGCGCCGGTCACGGCCGCGACCACGTCCGCCACCTCGGGCGTACGACCGACAAAGGTGACCAGGTCGGCCGGCAGCTCGCGGGGGACCCTGACCGCGGCCGGGGTGACCGGGACGGCCGCAGCGACGACGATCGGGGTGGCCTGCGGAACGTGGGCCAGGTCGGGTGACCGGTCGAGCACGGCCCGGTGCAGCCGGGCGAGATCCTCGCCCGGGTCGATGCCGAGCTGCTCCTGCAGGGTGGCGTGCGCGTCCCGGTAGGCGGTTAGCGCGGCGGGCACCTCACCGCACCGGTAGAGCGCCAGCATCAGCTGCCCCCAGGCCCGCTCGCGCAGCGGGTGGGCCGCGAGGTGCCGCCGGACCTCCGACAACAGCGGCCGGTGCTCGCCGACGGCCAGCCGTGCCTCGGTCAGCTCCTCGAAGACCTGGAGCCGCTGCTCGTCGAGGCTCGCCCAGCGGTTGTCCAATGCGGTCCCGCGGGGGAGGCCGTCGCCGGCCTGGCTGCCGCGCCAGCAGTCCAGGGCCGCGCGCAGCGGGTCCGCGGCGGCGTCCGGCTCGCCGCCGACCAGCAGGCCACGCCCCTCCCCCGCCAGCCGCTGGAACTCGGTGATGTCCAGCTCGTCCGGTCCCAGGTTCAGCTCGTACGCGTTGGGACGGGCGATCAGCCGGTCGCCGAGCACGCGGCGCAGCGCCGCGGCGTGCGACCGGAGGTTGGCCACCGCGGACGCCGGGGGCTCCTCCGTCCACACCATCCCGGTCAGCCGGGCCAGCGAGACGGGATGGTTGGCCTCCAGGGCGAGCCCGGCGAGCACCGCGCGCCGTTTCGCCGGGCCGGGTGTGGCGATCCGGCCGTCGACGCTCAGCTCCACTGTGCCCAGTAGCCGGATCTGAAGTTGCATGTCGTAGCTCCCCCGTTGCACCTTGAGCGCGCTCAGGCTAAACGGACATCGGAGCAGGTAACAAGCGATTCGACCGCTCGGCTATTGTGACGAGAGCCAATGTCCTGAGACGGCGTGTCAGCGTAACGAGATCCCGTCGGCAAACGCTCCCACAGGTGCTCACCCTCGACCTGCGACATCGATGGTCATCGTCGCATCGGTGGCCCGCGGCACCGGTCCTACCCCGTCCCGAGAGGCGGGAAACCCGCCATGACGACCGGACCAATGTCCGGCGCCGGATCGTCCCATCAGCACACACCGCCGACGGCCCCACCGCCAACTCGCCGTACGGCTCGGTAATCACCGCCGATCCGGCCGGTGACCTGGCCGTTTGGGTGGCCGGCTCTCCCTCTGGCGGCGCGTCCCACGTCCAGCGGCGGGGCCGCTCCCCGGCGCGGAGCCCTTCACTTCCTTGCCACCCGACGTGCCGGGATCCAGCCTGCACCAATGCGGGACGAGCCACACGGCACGATGCACGGCTGGATCTGGCGCCGGAACCTGCTGCCGTTCGTGGAGACGATCGCCTACCTTGTCCGGTACGAACTCGATCCGAGCCGCCTCACCGCCGGAGTCGACGGCTCCGACGCCGACGACGACCGCTGGTTCACCCTCGAACTGGACGGCCAGACGCGCGTCGAGCTGCACTTCGCGGCCGCGGAGGACAGCGTGCTGGTGGATGTGGAGTTGGACGGCAACGACGAGCGGTTCGAGGTCAGGGCCGCTCTGTTGCTCGACGTCTGCAGCCGCTACCAGCTGACTCCGCAAGCCACCTGAACCACCTCTCCTCCGCTGTCCCCACCCGGTTCGATCTCCGCCAGTCGGTCCCCGGCGACCCGGTCCTACCCTCGGCGGCATGCGCTACGAGATGGAGAAGTACCTGCCGTACGCGGCATCCCGCGTCATCACGCTCGAGGAGTTGCCCGGCCTGTACGTTCCAGACCACGAACCGGTGTTCGGCTACGGCGACGGCGACGATGACGTGCTGATCGTCTCGCTGCACGAGGAGTTCAGCACCGTTTCGCTGCTTCACGACCGCACCTGGTACTGGCTGGCGGAGTCACCGGCCGCGGAACTGGTGGAAATCCTGCTGTGCGGGCAGGAGTCGTGGGTCCCGGCCGGCGCGCTGGTGCGGCCGGAGACCGGGCTGGCCGCGCTGCGGCTCGCCCACGACGTGCCGGGACTCCTGACCGAGTTCATGTGGCGGGAGCAGTAGCTGCTCCCGCACGACCGGCCCGGTCAGGGGCTCCACCAGTCCACGTCTTCGACCGCGAAGTCACCGACGGACACGTCGTGGACGAAGGTCTTCCAGAACGAGCCCACCAGCTCGTAGGTCGCCGGGTCGACCGCGGCCAACAGGGCCTCCAGTCGTCTCGCGACGGACAGGAACGCCGGAGGTCCTGCGTCCGCCGAGTAGTAGGGATACACGCGCTCCGACACGAGCAGGCATTGGGCGAACATCTCGACGGTGGCGTTGACCGGGAAGGCATCGTCGAATCCTTCCGCGCCGAACAGAACCTGCCCACGCTCGACGTCGAGGAAGAACTGCTCGCCCTCGTCATAGCTTCCCAGCAACACGCAGACCTGACCGCGCCGGATCTGCGTACGGCCCGTCGGCTCGGCCGCCTCGAACAGCAGCGACCGCCGGGGCAGCCCCTGCTGGAGGAGGAACGCGCGGGCGCGCTTGTGGCGGATGACGGCCTCCTGGTGGGACGACCATCTCGTGACGCTCTCAGCGTCCCAGCGCTGGAGGAAAGCAACGGCCGCGAATTGATCAGCGTTCATGAACAAGCACACCTCGCGATCCGACGTGCCCGCTATCGGCCTAGGCTCCGGCCCAACGCAGCATCCCGTGTCGGCGTCCACCTACTCCTGCGCCGCAGTGCGGACGAGTTGCTTCTGATATTCGATCGCACGCATGCAGTTGGCGTTCGCGCGCTCGACGTCGAGGACGACAGGTTCCGCAGTTCCCAGCGGGAGTTCCGGCAGGTCCTCACAGTCACGGATGGCGTCGTAGCAGGCCGACATGATCGTCCACGTGAAGTCCACCGTGACGTCCACTGCCGATACTCCGACAGAATCACTCAGCGCGACAAAGAGCTGCCACAGGTCTTGAAGCTCGACCTCGTCGGCCAGTTCTGAGAGCTGGTCCTCGAGTTCCTCGAACTCCTCCAACTCGACATCCGGTGGCGACCCCGCCGCAGCCGCGCGAACGTAGTCAAGCGCTGCATCGACGGCGCCACGGCCCTCCCCTTCCAGCAGCTCACGCGCCCCGGACGGCAGAACCTCGACCGTCCACTCCAGCAGCCGCACGATCAGGTTGAGTTGCGAATCGGGGTCCAGCCGCCCGAGGATACGGATCTCGTCGGCCATCTCCCGGTCCCACAGAGCCGCCACCGTTGAGCCCCATCCACGTCTTGATTCAACACCCGGGAGGTACCCAACCACCTGCCACGCTGTTCGTACAGTCCCGCGCGGCGCCCGGCGATGACGGGCGGACGCACCCGTGCAAAGACCAGGTGTTGATCAGTTCTGGCTCCAGCGCGGCAACTTGACCTTGATCAACGTCCGCCCGGAGTGCAGCCTGTAACCTCACTGCTCGGAACTCCGGGCGCTCCGAGGCCAGCCCGGTCCTGCGCGGACCGGGAAGGTGCGGGGCCCCGTACGGAAAGAACGGACTTGTTCCCTTGGCGGAAGTCGTTCAGGTGTTGATCGGCACGACACGGGCGGGTCAGGATTCCTTCGAATCGCTGCTCGCAACCCCCGTCGGTCCAGACTTGTATGTGCTGGAACGTTCACCGCTGATGGCGGACGGTATGGCCCGCGGCGATACCGTTCGCATTGAAAATGGCGGGCGAACCTACCGAGTGGTTCGCGACGGCGACCACTACGCGCTGCAGATCTACTACCGCCGGGACCTGGAACTCGAGGACCTCAGAGACATGGAATCGCGGCTTGCCGAGGTCGGCGGCGAGATCGACGCACACGCCGCACGCGTGATTGCCGTGACCATCCCCGCGGCACCGACCTCGGCGTTGGCCACTCTCCTTGACGGTCATCCGCGACGCGGGGACTTCGAATGGCGGATCTCGAAGTCTCCACCCACCGCCTAGCTGTCCCGATGTCCGGGGTGGCCCGCAGCCGATGGTCCTCGCGGGCGGGGGGCGTGAAACCAGAATCGCCGGTTGCAGGAGGGGTTGTTGATGCAGTTCCGGGTAGAGGCCTATTATCGCCCGCAGCATGACGACAAGCGTGAGTTGCTTACCGCGTCAGCGGATGTAGACGGGCTGATCGATTCACTGTTGGCGGGGCCGACTCAGCAGAATCTAGCGGAGCTGCATTCCCTGGAACGGTCACCTCTACCTTCCGGGACTCCCGATCATGAGTTGTTGGTCGGTGCCGACCATAGGCTTCAGGTCGGCGTTCTTGAGTTCATGGATGCCAGCGGAAACTGGACGACCGCAGGGCCAAAAGCGGGCCGCACTGAGGTTCGTTATTCGTGCGTAAGTCATGTGACGGAGTTCCCAGCGAATTCGGAGATTCCGATCGATCTGCTGCGCCGTGCGGTCAAAGAGTTCTGTCTGTCCGGTGGGCAGCGGCCCACGTGCGTCCAGTGGGAGAGGCCGAAATCCTGGTGATCCTCGGAGAACCTGGCCGTGTCGGCGCTGGGCACGGCCTTGGTCCGGCTGTTGCTGCGGGTATTCCGCTTACACACCGCCACCTCGTCGCACTCGCCGTGGGCAGCAATCTCGGCTCCCTGCCGATGGAACCCAAGTCGCACAGGCTCGAATAGCTCGATAGGAGTTCAACCACGTGAGCGAGAGGAAACTCCGGTGACGAACCTGGAGGAGCACATGCGCCAGGCGTCTCTGCTCGGCTTTGCCGCTCGTCAGAGTGCTGCCGCTCTCGTCCTCGTCCGATACTTTGGCTTCGATCAGGATCGGAAGTTCTCGCCCTGGTTCGAACAACATCGGGAAGCACTGTCGCAGGTGCGGGCCCTCGGCGCTCATGTCTACCGTTGGGCGAGTGCTGGCATCGAGGTACCCACCGAGCAATTTCGACAGGTAAGGGAAGTGGTCGAGCGCATTTTGGAGTCCAGCGATCCAGACGGCCCTCCCTTCGAGACGGAGATCGTTGACCATCTGGTGTTGGCAACGGAGGTCTTCGACTACTTGGCAGGGCCAGAGGATCTAGACCGGCTGAGACGTGTCTTCGAGCATGCCGAGGAACTCGCAGAGGCAGCTGAAGACATGGCGACTGATGAATCTTCGTCTGAAGATGCACAAGTAGCCGAGTTTCGTCGCCTGGAGGGCGAGATCCGGCTATTGGACTTGAGTGAGGTGCGAACTGCACAGGAGGCGTCGGATCGGGGGCCCCGTCCCACTCCTTCGTAGTGAGGCGTTCGCGCGGATCTATGCGGACGTAATCGCCAGCGGCTATTCCGACGAGGATGCCGGACGCTACTAGCGCCGCCTTGTCGGCGCCCGTCCTGTTACGGCGGCGCAAGCCGCGGCCAAGAACGTCCATGAGAACGCGTGAGCTACGCGGTCGACGGCGACTCGAACCCCGCCCTTCTAGAGCGCCAGCGGCCGCAGCGCGCATGGAGAGCGTTTGCCCACCTGCCCACCGCTACCGCTTCTGGTGACGCCCAAAGCGGCGGGTGCCCCGTTGTGGTTAAGCGGAGGCACCCGCTGCGGTGCGCGCTACTCTTCGACGAGGAATATTTCTAGCACGACCGGTTCAGCCCAGACGGCGTACGCAAAGGCAGGTCGCTCGACATCATGTCCATTGCTGTCGTCGATAACAATCGTGCGGGTTCGGGGTCCATAACGCACCTGGTACCTCAGGCCCTCCACGTCAACCGTCCCGCATCGTCCGTCTTTGCCCGGGACGCGCTCTCGGTCGAGTACCGACACGGGCCAGCCTTCCTTCTCGGCCTTGTAGCACCATAGGTCCAAGGCTCGTTCAAAATCTTCAGGAGCGGCGTAGACGCCGCCAGTCCTTCCGACTACATCGGTCGGATCGACTCTTTTGTCCATTACCTTGCCTGCCTCACCCCGAGCGGACGCTGAGATTGCCAGCAACTCTTGTCCCGTCCCAGATGTAGGTGCCTTTTACAGCTTCCGCAGATGAGTGAAGAGCCCACCCCTATCGCCAGGAATGGGCCCTTCACTCAATCAACGATTGCTCATCCTTCGTCTTCGTCTTCATCGACTACGCGGCACCACCAACTCTGGACTCATATTCCACCCAGCGGTCATCGTCGGCTTCGAGGGTGCCGTCGACATCCACGAAGAAGACACCGGTTTGATAGAGCTCGAGAAACCCATCAACCATCTCTTCGACCGAATGGAAAGAAATCTCCGTGTCGCCGCCGGACATGACGGTGAAGACACCCACTTCATGCAGCGACTCGTCGAAGACAGCAGCGTAGAAGTCACCACCACCGGAACCCAGCAACGGCACCCAGTGATCGCCCAACTCCGCGTCGGCGTCGATGTAGCCAGACATGATTGACTTAGCTTCGATAATCGACAGCGGCCAGTAACCGGGTATGACCGAGGCGTCATCCTGCGTCTGCCCGGGCGTGCCAGCGACTCCGTTGCTCCAGTTGAACCACTGAGCCACCACGTCCGGGATCGGCTCGCCGAACGCAGACTTCACGTCTTCCACGCCTGGGCCGGGAACACGCGCGGCAACCACCGGTCGACCAGCTGTAGCCAAGTGAGCCCACAGCGCCTCGAGTGACTGCGACAGCACAGGAAACCTCCCGTTCACCGACCACTGAGTGCGGCACGCCCGAAAGCAGACGCTCTCGATGTCCCTGCCTGGCAACGCCGCCTCCCGTGAGCGGGCGGGTGCCCTCCCCTGGACTCGTGAACAGACCCATGGCGGGTGCCGGGCCCCTCGCCGGCGCCACAACCGCCCGGCAGCCTGACGAAGACGCCCACGACAGGCACGAGCCGCTATTCGAGACGCTCTTCACCTAACCCCGCACAGACGTGAGGCCGGATCACCTGTCGTGGATCCGGCCTCACGTGTGCCAGCGCCATCAGCGCCCGTCATTGACGTACGACGCCATCCGCCTCAACGTCCGAGTGCTTCGTTCACGAGCCTCTTCTGAAAGGCGATCGTCTCAACGCACCTGGCGTTCGCTCGCTCGGCTTCCACCGTCCACTCCGGCAGTTCCTCTCGATCGAGAAGCCCTTCATAGCAGAAGGAGAGGACGCCGTAGAGAACCTCACCCGTCAGCCCCTCAGGCGCGTCGGCACAAGCCAAGAGGGCGGACAACATGTGCGATGTGCCGGGCTCGTCCGCCACGTCCAGGACGTCCTGATACTCGTCGAGCATCTCCTCGGAGAGATCGATCTTGTCCCGGCCGGCCGACAGCGCTTCACGGCCGGCCGCCATTCCCCGATCCAGGTAGTCGGTGATTTCCGCTGTCTCGATCTGACCCATCTTATCGCGGGTCCATTCCATCACTGCCATTGCCAGGGCCAACCGCTGCGGGGGCTGAATGCTCTGCAACTCATCCCGCAAGGGCTGCATCTCGTGGTCCCAAAGAAGCAACTGGTCCTCCAGTTTTCGCTATCGCCCAGTGAAGCGATCCAAAACAAACATGGTCAAGAGATTTCGGGACAGTGAACAGTTGATCCTCGCTGATGCCACCCACCCCGTCGACCGCTCTGCTGACCCGATCAGGACTGGCCAGGTGGCCGGTATGGCGATCGCCCCGCAGTGCGTTCCAGCCCACTCCACAGTGGCGGACCAGGGAACGGAAGCGCATGACGCGATCATACAGACTTGTTGACTAGCCTGCTCCGCCGCACCTCACGCCGCGGCCACAGTTGCTCTTCGATGCGTCGACGCTCAGGACGAAGATCCGGCCACCGGTGCAGAGTAAGCGAAGACCTTGCGTGGCATGCGACCAGCCACCGCCTCCCGAGATTCCCGAGGAGGCGGTGGCTGGCACCAATCCGACAGAGTCGGTGAACTACCCGACCGGCAAGGTGCGGTTAGCCGACGCCGGCCCCCCACCTACCGACTACTCGGATGTTCGGATACTTACCGCTTCCAATTCTGCCGCCACAGTTCTGGCCCGGTTTACCGGTGGGACGCACCAGGCCACAAGGGATTCGAGAGGTTGCAATGCGACCGTCGGATCCCACCTTGCCCTTGTCGACGGCATTGAGCATGATCTGCTCGGCATCCGTCTGGTTCGGGCCTCGCAGGTCCGCGCCGGAAACTCGCCGGTAGCCGAGCTTCTCGGCCAGAGCGCGAGCATCCGGGTTGGTGTTGTTCCGATTGACGGTGTAAACAAGCTCCCCATTGAGGTGACCCGTACTCACCGTCGTCCCGTTGTACGCACGGTCTCCGTACCTCGTTTGCCAGGTTTTGGCAATTGCGTCGGCATCGGCCTGGAGTTCCGCGTCCGTCTTGCAGGAGTTGTTGTGGACGAGGAGCGGAGTGCCATTTGCGACCACGTAGTAGCTGTGGACGCCATCGACGGTGAGGTTGTGAACCCGCTCGTGCCTGACGGTCTGCTTGACCGCCGTGATCTGAACCCAAGTCCCAGCAGCCGTCTGCAGCCACATGCCGGGCTTGAGCTGCTCGGCCTTGGCCCACACGCCGGCGTCGGGGAGCCAGACCAGGTGGGCATCAGTGGAGGTGATGCTCCCGGTCTTGGAGCCGTCCTTGCCGTCAAGGTCGACGGTGAAGGTGACGAAGGTCTTCTTACCCTCGACGCTGCGGGCGTTGGTGACGACACGGTCCTGGTTCTGGCCGGTCTCCACGTCGGTGGCCAGCACCCGGTCGCCGACCTTCAATTCCTCGATGACCTTGCTGCTGCCGTCGGCCATCACCACCTTCGTGCCTGGCACGAAGCTGTTGGGACGAGGAGGAACGCGGCAGGAAGGTGCGGACGGCTCGTTGGGCTTGGCACTCGGCGTATTGGTGGGAAGCGCCTTCTGCCCGTCGACGGTGGCCTCGACACCCTTTTCGAGGTCCTTGGCCGTGTCGATACCGTCGGCGATCTTCTTACCCGTCTTCGCCAGCTTGGCCGCGGCCACCGCGTTACCCGCCAGCGGGATCGCGGAAGCCATCGACAGAGCCGCGTCGACGTAGTTGCCCTCAGCGGCGTACCAGATGCCGTTGGCGACGTCGGCGACCTCACCGATCACCGGCACCATCCCGGCGACGTCCAAGGCGGCGTGGCCGATATCCGACCACGACATCCCGAACAGGTGCCCGTCCAGCTCGATGAAGCTGACCGGGTTACCGCCGGCAAACGAGTAGCGGTTACCCGTGAACGGGTCCATCGCCAGACCCATGTCGGCCATGGCGCCGCCATAGGTGTCCCGCGTCAGGAACCGGTTCAGACCCGGGTCGTAGTTACGGAACCCCATGTCGTACGTACCCGAGCCCGCGTCCCACCGGGAAGCGTTGAACCGGAACGCGTTGTACGGCTCCTCACCCTCCGGCTGCGCACCCGGCTTGTCCACGCCGGTGAACTGCGACTCGTCGTCCGAGCCGTACGCCGTGTAGCCGTACGTCGCCCGAGTCTTGCCGTCCTCCTTCGTGATACCGATGACGTCACCGCGCGGCCGGTAGATGAACTGCGAGTACTCCCGGCTGCCGTCATCCTTGTGCTTGATCTGGGTCAGCTGCTGACCCCACGGGGCGTATTGGTACGACTTCTCCGCCTTGCCGGCGATCTCCTCGCGCAGCACCTGGTTGTCCATCCCCAGGTACGTGAACAGGGTGGTCTTGCCGTCCGCCGTCTGCGACACCGTCCGGTCGAACGGGTCGTACACGTAGGTGGTCGACTTGGCCGTGGCGCCGACACCCGCGGTGGTCTTCGCGGTGCGGTCGAAACCGTCGTAGTAATACTTCTGCGCCCGCTCGCCGCCGACCGACACGGTGTCGAGGCGGCCCAGCGGGTCGTAGTTGTACGTCTCCGTCACGCCACCGGTTGTGGTGGAATGCAGCCGGTTCCGGTCGTACTTGCTGGTGCTCGTCGTACCGGCGACCGTCTGCGACACCGTGTTGCCGTTGGCGTCGTAGACGTAGGTCTCGGTCGACGTGCTGTCACCGGTCTTGTCGAGCTTGGCGATCCGGTCCTGCGGGTCGTAGTTGAAGACGTACGTGTTGTCGATGTAGTCCGACCCGTTGTCGGCGTTCATCAACTTGAGCACGTCCCGCGACGGGTGCCCGTTGGCCTGGTACTCCAGCGTGTGCTCCGCGACGGTCGCCCCGCCGGAGGTCTTCTCCAGCTGGTGCTTGGTGGCGCCGTCGAGGTAGTACTCGAAGTCCACGGTGTTGCCGTTGGGCTTGGTCTGCTTGAGCATCTGCCCGCGAGCGGTGTACGTGAACGTCGAGATCTGCTGGTTGCCCGCCGTCGGCGAGTCGGCGTTGGTCACCTTGGCGACCATGTCCCGCGCGTCGTACTCGATCTTCGACCAGGTGAGGTCGTGGGTCGAGGTGAGCGGGTTGCCGTTGTCGTCGTAGGTCAGCGCCGTGGTGTTCTTCGGCTCCGTCGCGGTCCCGACGAACTCCTTGACCGACGAGATCTGGCTCAGCTGGTCGTACGCGATGTCGTACCGGTCAACCTTCGCGCCCGGGCTGAGGTCCTTGACCTCGACCAGCATCCCGTTCGGGTTGTACTTGTACGTGAACTCCTTCTTCTCGTTGTCCACGTCACCGGCGTTGTCGCGCACCAGCTTGACCGCGTCGGCGAGCACCTTGCCCGTCGCCTGGTCGGTGACGGTGATCTTCTGGACGCCGTCCTCAACGAACGGGTAGCTGCCCAGGCTGATCCAGGAACCGGTGTTCTGGGTCTGGTTCACCGTCTTCACGACGCTGCCGCCGCTGTGGGTGATGGTGAACTTCGCGTCCGTCGCGGCACCGCTGACCTGCGGGTGCCGGACGAACACCTCGTAGCTGCCGTCCCGGGGGATGTTCAGCTGCCAGTTGAACTGCGCCGACCCGCTGCCCGCCGGCGCGGTGGCCACGTCGTAGCCGTAGTTCCCGGTCGCGGCGCCGCTGGTCCAGCTGCCCTGCGAGGCGGTGTTGTTCGAGTCGGAGTTGTCGACCAGGACCACGTCCTTGCCGACCGGCAGGCCGTCCTCCGATCGCCCCTTCTCGTTGCCGGACTGGTAGTACTCCCACGTCATCGTCCGCGTGGTCGACCCGCCGGCCGAGCTCAGCGTGTTCTTGGTCTGCTGGCCCAGGTCGTTGTAGTCGTACGAGTTGACGATGTCCCACGGGTCCTTGGACGTCTTCGTCAACCCGTTGTCGTAATAGGTGTACTCGGTGTCGTTACGGACGCTCTGCCCCTCCGACGGCGGCGCGCTGACCTTCTTCAGGTTGCCGATCTCGTCGTAGGTGTAGAAGGTCTTGTCCGGCGTGTTGTAGCGGCTGTCGTCCTTGTCGTAGGACGACCACTCCTCCTTCTTGCGGTTGAGCGCGTCGTAGACGGTCACCACGGCGAAGTCGTCGGCGTCGTCGGCGGTGTCCACACCGCGTGGCGTGATCGCCTTCGTCTGGTTGCCGACCTGGTCGTACTCGTACTTGCTCGTCCGGTAGACGTTGTTGCCGGAGGCGTCCTTCTTGTGCGGCACCTTCGACTCGACCAGCGCGCCGCGGGCGTCGTACGTCGCCAGCGACTCGTTGCCATCCGCGTCGGTGGTCCCGAGCGTCAGGCCGTCCTTGTCGTACCGGGCCGTGGTGAACTTGCCCACCGCGTCGGTGGTCTTGACGACCCGGTGGTTCCAGTCGTAGTCGAACTTCGACGTGTAGTCGTCCGCCGCGCTGGCGGTCTTCTTCGCGTCGTAGAGGACGGTGACGTTGCCGACGTTGTCGTACTCCGAGACCACCTTCTGGCCGAGGCCGTTGGTGACCTCGATCGGCTGGTAGATCGCGTCGTACTTGGTGGTCGTGGTGTAGTCACCGACCGTGGAGGTCAGGTTGCCCTGCGGCTCCGTGGCGGTCAGGACGTTGCCGACCTTGTCGTACGTCGTGGTGCTCTTGCGCTCCGGGTCGGTTGCCACGTCCTTCGGCGCGTACGACTCGGTGACCTGGTCGGCCTTGTCGTAGACCGAGGTCGACTCCGCTCCGTTGGCCGCGTACGCCGTGGTGATGTTGTCGTTGGCGTCGTAGACCGGGGCCTTGGTCGTGATGAAGCGGTTGTTCGCCGCGTCCATCGGCTCGACCTTCGCCTTCGGCCGGCCGAAGGTGTCGTACGCCTGGGTGACCTTGGCGTTCTTGCCGTTCTTGACCTCGAGGGTGTTGCCCCGGTCGTCGTACGTGAAGTACGAGAAGCCCGGACCAGGATCCTCGATCGTCGTCGGGTAGCCGCTGGGGTGGAAGGGACCGTACTTGGTGGTGTTGCCGTTGGCGTCCTTGGCGGTGAGGAGTTGGCCCCACTCGTCATAGGTGCTGGTGCTCGTGTAGTCACCGGCGGTCGCCGTGGTGTTGCCCACCGGATCGGTGACCGTCTCGACGTCACCCTCGGCGGTGTACGTGAAGGTCCACTTGCGGCCCTCCGAGCTGGTCTTGCTGACCACCTCGGCCACGTAGCCGTTGAGCTGGCGCTGGTAGGTCAGCGCCGTGCCGGGCCAGCCGTTCTTGACCGCCTCGGCGTCCTTGACCAGCGTCGGGTAGCCGGTCTTGGCGTCGTACGCCCAGGTGGAGACCGCGCTGTTGGCTTCCTCGAGCCGGACCACGTTGTGGTCGTCGTCCCAGCCGAACTTCGTGGTCTCGTTCTTGGCGTTGGTGGTCTGGTAGGCCCGCCCGTAGCCGTCCAGCTGGTAGGCCGTGGCGTGGTTCTCGGCGTCGGTGACCGTGGCGTTGATGTTGTTGCCCTGTGGGCCGTCCGGGTCGACGTAGCCGAACTGGGTCAGGTAGCCGAGCCGGTCGGTGTACGACTTGGTGGTCCAGTGCCACTTCGGGTCGTCGCCGGCCTGCGGGTAGTTGTAGACCAGGTTGGTCGCGTTGCCCCGCGGGTCGGTGGTCTTGACCAGCTTGACGTTCTTGTTGCCCTGGGTCATGTCGTAGGCGAACTTGAACGTCTTCGGCGCGCCGTCGGTCGAGCCGGCACCATCGATCAGCTCACCGAGCAGACCCTTGTCGGTGTACGCGAAGCTGAGCTTCCGCCCGGAGATGTCGGTGATCGCCGAGATGTGGTCGATGATCTTCGGGTTGGTCAGGCCGGTCCCGGTCTTGCGGGTCCAGGTGACATCGTCGATGTAGTCGTAGGTCTGACCCTTAGCGAAGTACTCGACGGTCAGGGTCTGACGGCCGGTCGCGTCGAGGATGTACTTGAGGAACTTCGTCGGCTTGTTGTTCGACTTGCGCTCCTCGTACACGAAGCGCATCTCGTTCTGGTTGTTGTCCACGATGCTGGACAGGAAGCCCTCGCAGTCGTAGAAGAACTGCGTCCGGTCCGGCCGGGTCAGCACCCACGCCTTCGGCTCCTGGACGTTGGGCTTGCAGTCCACGCTGCTGTACTTCTGCAGGTAGAGGTGCACACCCTTCGGGCTCTTCCACTCGTTCGCCGCCGCGTCCCAGGTGAACCAGTGGCTCGTACCGTCACCGTCGGTCAGCGTGACCTTGGTCGGGTTCGGGTTCGGGTGGAAGTCCAACGGCGTGCCCAGGCGCATCAACGACGACGCCTGCAGCGACCAGCCGAACCCGGCGACCGAGTCGCTGGTGTCCAGCGAGTTGTAGGCCAGCCGCACGAACGTCGACAGCCCGCGGGACGGGTTGTTGATCGCGTTGTACGACCACACCGTGTTGCCGGAGTAGAGGTTGTTCATCAGCGAGCCGCCGGCGCCGGTGTTCTTCCCCGCGTACGAGTAGAACTTCTCCAGACCCAGCTGGTCGGAGGTCGGCTCCTCCACCGCCACGTTCTGCGGCAGCGGCTGGATCGCCGGAGTGGTCTCCGACAGCTTCTTGCCGGTGAGCTTGTTGCGCAGATCCCACTGCAGCACGTAGTCGGTGCGCTTGTTCCCGTCCGTCGACGACGGCGGGGTCTTCACCTGCGCGGCCACATCGACCGTGCCGCCGGCCGGGACGCTCTTCGGCAGCGCCGTCTTCAACTCGAAGGTGGCGTCCGCGCCGTCGGTGATCCCGTCGGGCCGCTTCCAGTCGTACGCCAGCTCCCAGTCGGTCGGGTTCCACGCCGCCAGGGTCGGGTTCGACAGGGTCATCGGCACCGTGTACGTGGCGTTCGGCGTCGTCAACGCCGGCGTCGAGGCCGCGTAGTAGGTCGACTCGGCATTCTGCTCGAGGTAGGTCACCTCCAGCGTCGGGCGCAGCAACGGCTCCTGCGCCTCGGACGACAGCAGCATCGCCCGCGCGGTCTGGTTCACCTCGTCGCGCTGACGCAGCAGCAGACCGTTGTTGCTGGTCGGGGTGGTCACCCAGCCCTTAACCGCAGCGGTGATGTCCCAACTCGCCCACTCCGGGTCGTTGGTGAAACCGGTGGTACCCGCCTTCCAGGTGGTGTCGTAGTCACCACCCGCCGTGGTCCACGCGTTGACACCGTCGTAGGTGTTCCAGGTCGCCTTCGTCTCGGTGAACGCCCGCTTGAGCTTGTAGACGTCCACGTACTCGTCGGTGTCCGTACCCGGGAACAGCGACGTGTTGTACAGGCGCAGGTCGGCGTCGACGACCTGGGCGTCGGTCGGGATCCCGGTCAGCGTCGGGAACTTCACCAAACCGTGGGTGTCGCCGTAGTAGGGCGAGTTGTTGCCCGGGCTGACGTACGGGTCACCGTCGTAGACGTCCACGTTCTCCGTCGGCCGGCTCTGCGCCAGCGTGGTGTCCGTGGTGCCCGTGCGGTAGATCCGGGTGATCTGACCCGCCTTCGGCAGGATCGCCGACTGCGTCGGACCCGCGATCAGCCGCCCGTCCTTGGTCTTGACCGCGACCATGTAGTAGTAGAACTTCCGCGCCAACGGGTCGGTGTTGTCCGCCGGCGTGGGGACCGCGGTGGTGTCCTGGTAGGTGCGGGTCGTGCTGGAGACCGGCGCGACCAGGGTGGCCGCCGACGGCGTGTACTCCTGGAAGATGCTGCGGTGCACCTGGTACTCGGCGATGTCCGTGCCCGGGTAGGCCGGCCAGTCCAGCACCGCACCGGTCGAGGTGATCGTGGTCGGCGGGTTCACCGCGATACCCGGGGTACCCCAGGTGACCACCAGCTTCGGCAGGTTGTAGTCCCGCCGCGCATTGTTGTACGCGAACTCCGACGCCTCGAAGATCGGGCCGCCGCGGCCCTTCTTCGCCTCGTCGACCGCCTTGACCATGAAGCCGTAGTTCGGCTGGGACTTGTTGACCCACTCCTGCACGGCGTTGCGGACCGGGAACGAGCTCCAGACGTTGGAGACCGCGGCCTTCTTGGTGGTCACGCCCCAGCGGGTGAAGCGGACCGCGTCCGCGATCACCGACTTGCCGAGCACGTCGCCGAGGACGACCTTGCCGGTGGTGCCGGCGACGAACGGGTGTACGCCGAGGGTCTTCCACTCACCGAGACCGCTGCCGGTCTGGTCGACGTTGTAGGTCTTGGACCCGCCGTTGTAGTAGACCGTGTAAGGGGCGTTGGTCGGCCGGTCCGCCTCGGAGACGTAGTGGACCTCGACCTGGTAGTCACCCGACTCGGTGATGGTCGGCACCCAGGTGTGGGTGTTCCCGGCAGTGGTGTCGCTGTTGTAGCGGTAGTCGCCGTTGATCGCCAGCGGCGTCAGCTCGGCGTTGGCCGAGTACGGCCAGGTGCCGCTGATCGACGTGCCGGAGTCACCGTCGTCCTTGGTGACCATGTTGCCGGCCGGCTGTGCGGCCATGTTGGCGTTCATGTTCGACCAGTTCGCGGTGCTGTCCGTCCACGGCTGGGTGACCCGCCGGGCCTCCATCGCCACGTCGAAGCCCCACGCGTGATGGGTCTGCGAGTAGTACATGTCCAGCCGCGCGTCGTCGATCGGCGTGTTCGCCGGGACCGAACTGACGTCGAACTTGACCAGGGACCGCCACGACTGAGAGGCGTCCGTGCCCACCTTCAGCTGGTAGGTGTCGTTGTAGTTCGTGGTGGTGGCGCCGGAGTAGATCGCGACGTCCTGCGCGTCGGTCGGCACCGGCTGCACCTTGATGGTCGGGTCGACGACCACCGGGTACACCCGCGCCGAGTCCGCCAGCCAGCCCGCGTCGGGGGTGACGGTGACCGTCGTGGTGGCACCGGACTGCGTCACCTTCTGGGTGACCTTGTCGCTCCACACCTTGCCGTGCGGCGAGGCCTTGTCGTCCTTGTCGTCGAACATGAACGGCGCGGGCATCTCGAAGTACGTCCGGCCGCCGTCGCGGCCGACGAACGCGATCGAGCCGTCCTCGCGCTGCTGCGCGACCAGCCCCGCGGTGTCCAGCGTGAACGTGTAGGACACCGGCGCGGCCGGGGCCTTACGCAGGACGATCTTCTCCTTGAGCGCGGTCGACGTGACGTCGTAGACCACGTCCGCGCCACCGGCCACGCCGGGGTAGGTCACCGTCGAGCCGGACACCTTCGGCGTGACCGCCTGCGGCGCGCCCGCCAGCCCCAGCTCGATGCTGCGGCCGTCCTGCTCGAACCGAGCCAGCTCATCCGAGCTGTCCCCGAAGAGGCTGGTGAAGGCGTTCGTGCGGTTGCCCTGGACGTAGCCCTTGTCGTTGGTCGGCCGGACGGTGGTGTCGATGGGCTGGTAGCGGCCCTTCGAGTCCTTGTAGTGCACCGGCACCGCGGAGATCTCCGCCTGGGTGCGCCCGTCGGACAGCTGGTAGGTCTTGCCGTTCGCCGTACGCTTGCCGGTCAGCTCCTTGACCCGCTTCTGCGCCGGCCACGCCTTGCCCGCCGGCGTGTTCTCCTGCACCGACAGCCCGGCGCTGATGACCTCCGGCCTGGGCCGGTCCGGCCCGTCGCCGACCAACCCGCGGGCGGCGCCCCCGAGCCGGTCGAGCAGACCCTTTCCGTCGTCGTCGGCGCTCGCGGCGCCTTCCGGTCTCTGTTCGGACAGGACCTGCGTCCCGCCCAGGGTGGCCGCCAGGGCCACCACCAGGGCCGCGATCAGCGGTCCCCGTAGCTTCCTTCTCACCCGTTACCCTCCGGTCAAGGGCCAATACGTCGGGTAGAAGCTAGGGAGAGGACATACACCGACAGCTATCGTCCGGCTATCTCGCGACGGTATCGGCGGCCGGGCCCGTTTCAAGGATCTCTGCCTCGACGCCGCGGACCCGCTCGCGCTCGGTGGCACTGATCACGGCTGGCGCGACGCTGCCGCAAGAACCGCTCGACCAGGCGCACTGGTGGTGGGTGCTGGCCGACCCCGAGGGCAACGAGTTTTGCGCCTTCGCACCACGCCCCACCGGGTGAACGACCGACTACCCAGCGCGGGCGGCGTCGGCTAGCGTTTTCCTAGCGCCGTAGCCGGCGCGTTCGCCGCCGCCGTCGACACGCCTCCGGCCGACCCATGCCTGCCCGATCGGTTGGTTATCGCGGGAACGTCCCACCGCCGCTGCCCCGGTTCGGCAGGATCGTCCCAACGAGGAGGTGCCGTCGTGCAGGACACCCGCGCTCTCGCCCTGACGTTCGAGGTGAGCGGCCTGCCACCGGTCAAGACCGAAGCGTTGTCCATCTTCGCCGCCGGGCATCGGCAGGCGACGAGGGTCCGCACCCTGCTCCAGGCCGCCCTCGCCGCGGCCCAACGCACCGGCTGGACGCCGTTGCCCGGGCCGATCGAGGTGGACCTGGTGTTGCGCTGCCCGCCCGGGCACCGTACGTCCGACGCCAGCACCCTGCTCGGCGGCGTCTGCGCGGTGTTGCAGGACAAGAAGCGGGTGTCGACCATCGGCCTCGCCCACCTCGGCGTCCTGGTGGACGTCGCCCTGTACGACGACGACCGGCAGATCCGCCGGTTGTCGTACCACGAGGAACCGGCGGAGGACTTCTCGTACCAGGTGCGGGTCGCCGCCGTACCGACCGGGGTTTGACCGACGTCCGCGGTGGGGTACCGCGGACGCCGACGAAGGGAGCACCGATGTCGGAGCCACATGTCACGCTCGACCCCCGCGGGCTCGATCCTGTGCAGCAGAAGCTGCGCGGCCCGCTGGAGGAGCAGCTGACCTCGGCGCTTCAGGCCGCCACCGACCGGGTCCGCGCCGACTACGCCGGCGAACCGGTCGAGCAGGTCTGCCAGCGGCTGTTGGAGGAGACCCGCTCCGGGTTGCATCCCGACATCGCTGCCGGGTTCAACCCGGACATGGACGAGTTCTGCCGGGTGGCGGTGTCGATCGTCCGACGCGAGGGCTGAGCCACCACACTTCTCAGTATCGGCTGAGCTGGGCGTACGGGCTGAGCACGATGCGTGGTGACAGCGCCGGGTCCAGCCAGTTGAGCACGTCGACCAGGTGGTCGTGGGCGAGCGAGACGCAGCCGGCGGTGGCGTTGCCGGCGGTGGTGCTGAACTGGTGCAGGAAGATCCCACTGCCCGCGTTCGGCACCGGCTTCGCCACGTTCGGCGGCATGTTGTAGGTGATCACCGCGAAGTGCGTGTACGCGGGAACCTCCTGCCACAGCGCCTCGCTGGCCCCGCCCGGGTTGGTGGCACTGTGCTGGAAGGTGTTGTACAGCGCGGACGACGGGTTCTCGTTCCACCAGTCACCGCTGACCAGCCGGTGGTAGGGGAAGCGCACGCCCGGGTTGGCGGCGATGCCGTACATGGTGGGGCCGATCGAGTAGACGCCGGTCGGCGTGGTCGGCACACCCTCCACGTGGTTGTCGCTGAAGCCCTTCGAGCCGATCCGGGCGGGCAACTTCGCCGCGGCCGGCTGCCAGCCGTTGCGGACCCGCACGTACGCCTCCAGCGTGGCGTAGGTGGTGGTGTAGCTGGTGGCGCCGACGATGATCACCTGCTTCGTCTCCGCCGGCAGCGTCCGCAGTTCACTGGCGCGGTTGTGGAGCGGCAGCGCCGACCGGGGGCCGGGCACCGGGGCAATGCCCCAGGTCGGGCGCAGCGGCCCGCTCGCACCGAGTGCGGGTGCGGCCGGGGTGAGCACCGCCGGGGCGGCCAGACCTGCCGCCGCGCCGAGCAAAAGGGACCTGCGCTTCATGCCGCCATCCTGACAGTCGATCTGGCGAGCGGTCTGCCCCGCTCGCCACGGTTGAACGATTCGCCGGCCGGGTCAGGACCGGGTCCGCAACTACCCGGCCCTGACCCTCGGCCGTCCGACAGGGAAGCGGACAGCTCCGGCACCCCGCGGCGCGGGCGTGGCACGTGACGCCGCACGCCGGAACGGGGTGGGCCAGCCACTCCGTCAGCACTCAGCTCCACGGTGCTCATCCGCCGAACGCCGACGCGCCCCGACACACCCCGAAAGGCCGCGAGCGCCGGACCAGGCTAGGTGTGCTCCGGTCGACCGGACAAGCCGCGTCGGACCGTCGGAGGCAGGAGTGATGCCACGGGGAAAAACAGGCATCTCGGCGTAACGCCACCATGATCGCCGACGCTGTTTGGCTTCGGTACGGTCAGAAGTGCCGCAGCAGGTCCCGGAACGCGGCGAGCCGCAGCACCGCGTCGTCGGTCGGGTCCAGCTCGTCGTCCTCCAGCACCCAGGTGTTCGCGTTCGGAATGAACACCGCGTTCAACCCGGCCGCCCGGGCCGGCAGGATGTCGGACTTCGGGGAGTTGCCGATCATCCACGCGTCGGCCGGCGCGAAGTCGTGCTCCCGAGTGAGCCACCGGTACGTGTCGACGTTCTTCTCGGGGACGATGTGCGCGGCCCCGAAGTGGTGCAGCAGGCCGCAGGCGTCCAGCTTGCGCTGCTGCTCCTCCTGGTCGCCCTTGGTCAGCAGCAGCAGCTCGTGCCGGCCGGCCAGCTCGTCGAGCGCGTCCGCCACCCCGGGCATCAGCTCCACCCGGTGCTCGACCAGGGCCACCGCCAGCCGGTCGATCTCCTGGCGTTCGGCGTCGGTGGCCGGCCGCTCCCGCAACCGCTCCAGGCACTCCGCCAGGCTGCGCAGGAAGACCTTGCTGCCGTACCCGTGCGCCACCGCGTTGGCCCGCTCGATGTCGTCGAGGACGGCCCGCAGCTCGGCCCGGTCCAGGGTGGGGTGGTCCAGCCAGCCCAGGAAGTCGTCGATCACCCGCTCGAAGACGACGTTGTTCTCCCACAACGTGTCGTCCGCATCGAAGATCAACACCTGCGCCTGCCGCCGCGCCGCCACGTCGACCGTCATGCGATCCCCTCCCCCATACCACCGACTGAAAGACCGAGGGACAGGATAGGTGGGACACGATTTGAGATCTTCTGGATTTTCGTGAACCGTTCCGTCGCGGCCCGTCGTCGTGCGAATGCGACACCCATGATGATTTCCGCCCGACAGCTCGGGACGGCTCTTGAGGAGTACGGCATGGTCACCATGAAGTGGATCATCGGCGCGGCAGTGCTGGTCTGCACCAGCACACTGGTGGGATGCCAGGGCGGTGCCGACGAGCCGGCGGGCACGCCGACGCCGTCGGGTGCCGTGACGGGCACGCCGACGGCAGCGGCTCCGGCCACCTCGGCAGCTGCGGCGACCGACCCACTGCTGTCCGGCAAGCGCGAGGTCACGATCACCCGGGTGCAGGGTTCCGGGGAGGCCCTGGAGATCAGCGGCCGGCTCGAGGAGGGCGGCGACACCGGCGGTCGCACCCTGTTCGTGCCGACGCCGATCGGCGGCGACCGGTACGTGATCAAGGCATTCGGCGTGAAGGACGACCACCCCGCCAACGACGACCCCTCCTGCTGGCAGGTGAACGGCCTGGACATCGAGCCCGAACTGACCATCGGCGCGGTCGTCTGCGACCCGGACGACCCGATCCAGCGGTTCACCATCATCGCCAAGGGCGACGGCACGTACGCGATCGGCAGTGAGACCCGATACCTCCAGCACCTCCCCGGCAACGGCCTGGTCCTCAAGGAGTTGGGCAACGCCAAGCTGAACACCACGTTCCGGTTCACCGACAAGGGTCCGGCCGACCGACAGCCCATCAACTGACCACGATCGAGGGCGGCGGCGCGGTCACGGCCACCGCAGCAGCCGTTGCGCGATCAACGCTTCGCGGTCCTCCTGCCCCTCGGGTCGCAGCCGGCCACCGCGGGTGAGCATCACCACGCCGTGCAGCAGGCTCCACCCCACCTCGGCGAGGGTGTCCGGGTCCCGGCCCTCGGCCAGCGGGGTCAGGGCCGCCCGCAGCTCGGCGAAGACCGCCCGCGGCGCGGCCGGCACGCCATCCACGCCGAGCGCCAGGTCGGGGGTCAGCGCGAGCATCGCGTCATAGACCTCGGGATTGGTGTACGCGAAGTCGAGGTACGCGGTCGCGACCGCCGGCCAGACCCCCTCGGGGCTGCCGGCGGTCTCGGCGTGCGCCTCGGCGAGATCGGCGGCCAGGTCGGCGAAGGCGCACACCGCGACGGCGGCGATCAGCGCCTCCAGATCGGGGAAGTGCCGATAGATGTCGACCATGTCGATCCCGGTTCGTTCGGCGAGCCGTCGGGTGGTCACACCCGTCCAGCCCTCCGACTCGGCCAACTCTCGCGCGACGGTGACGATGAGGTCACGCCGGTCCTGTTCAGTGGCCTTCTCGTCAGGTCCGGGCACGCCCACGAGCGTAAGGGCGTACACCTGCCGTAGCGGCCGGGTGACGGATTGGTGACTCTTGTGGCGGGCCTGCCCCCTCCTCCACGTGCCACAGCCGCCCTCTGGCTCGTTAGGTGAGGAGATCACCGCGACGGGAGGGCACGTGGCCGTTCGGCGACACCGGCGAGTGGCGAGCCGATGAGGAACACCCCCGACGGACTGTTGCGCAGCGAAGCCACCCGTCAACGGGCCACCTTTCTGGAACTCTTCCTCGACCTGGTCTTCGTGTTCGCCCTCACCCGGATCTCCGCGCGGCTGATCGCCGACTTCACCGACGGCCAACGCGGCGTGTACGCGGGCCTCGGCCAGGCGCTGCTGCTGTTCCTGGCGCTGTGGGCGGTCTGGTCGGTGACGGTCTGGTCGACCAGTTGGCTGGACCCGGACGCCCCGATCGTCCAGACCGTCATCATCATGACGTTGGTCGGTGCCATGACGATGGCGGTCGCCGTGCCGCACGGCTTCGGCGCACGGGCCTCGCTCTTCGCCATCACCCTGGTGACCCTCCAGATCGGCCGAGTGGTGTTCTTCCACGTCGCCGGGCACGGCCGGCCGGACCCTCAACAGTCCATCCGGATCCTGTTCTGGTTCGGCTTGAGCGCACCGCTCTGGGTCGTCGGCGGGCTGGTCAACGACGGCACGGTTCGCGGGACACTCTGGACCCTCGCCGTGCTGATCGACTACACCGGGCTGTTCCTCGGCTGGCCGACCCCCCGACTCGGCGCGCAGCGACTCGGCGTCCAGATGATCGCAGCCGAGCACCTGGCCGAGCGGTACCAACAGTTCCTCCTCATCGCTCTCGGCGAGGCGATCTTCGTCATCGGCCTCGCCTTCAGCGGCAGCGAGTTCCACACAGACCAGACCTATGGGTTTGTCCTGGCGCTGGCGAGCACCGTCCTGCTCTGGCGGATCTACTTCCACGTGGCGGGCGGGATGCTGGGCACGGCCGTCGACCGCTCCCGCAACCCGGCCCGGCTCGCGACCGACATGGCGTTCGCCCACATGATCATGATCGCGGCGATCGTGCTGACCGGCGTCGGCTTCGAACTGTTCATCGCCGAGCCGCTCGGGCACCTCCCGGCAACCTGGCTCATCGCCATCTTCGGCGGCCCCGCACTCTTCCTCGCCGGACGATCCACCCTCGAATACCAGGTCTTCGGCCGGGTCTCCCGAAGCCGGATCGCTGGTCTGCTGGCGCTCGGCCTACTGACGCCGGCAGCACTGCACCTCCAGCCGCTCACCGCCGGCGCGGTCGCCGCCGTGGTGCTGCTCGGCGTCGCCGCAGCGGACGCCCGACGATCCCGCCACCGGTCGCCGGAGACGCCCACGCCCCCGTACTAGCGTCAGCGGCGCAGGGTGGTCTCACGCCGCATGTGCGACAACTTCTCCGGGTTACGCACGGCGTAGACCCCGCTGATGAGACCGTCGTCGACACGCAGCGCGAGGACCGTGTCGACAGCGCCGTCGAGCCGCAGGATCAACGCCGGGTGACCGTTGACCTGGGCGGGGTGCAGCGACATGGTTTCGATTCTCGCGTGTGTGCTGCAGAGCAGGCGGGCCACCTTGTCCGCCCCGGCGACAGGCCGCAGCACTGCCTGCTTGATCCCGCCGCCATCGCCGAGGAGCACGACGTCCGGCGCGAGGACGTCGAGCAGGCCCTGCACGTCGCCGGTCTCGACCGCCAGCCGGAACGCCGTGAGCGCACGTCGGGTCTCGGCCGGCGAGACCATCCCGCGCGGCCGCCGCGCGGTGACATGCGCCCGCGCACGGTGGGCGATCTGACGGACCGCGGCCGGACTCTTGTCGACCGCCTCGGCGATCTCGTCGTATCCCAGGTCGAAGACCTCACGGAGGACGAACACCGCCCGCTCGGTCGGCGCCAGCGTCTCCAGCACCAGCAGCATCGCCATCGAGACGCTCTCGGCCAGTTCGACGTCGTCGGCGACGTCGGGAGCTGTCAACAACGGCTCCGGCAACCAGGAGCCCACGTAGGACTCCCGGCGCCGGCCGAGTGCACGCAACCGGTTGAGCGCCTGACGAGTGGTGATGCGGACCAGGAAGGCGCGCTGGTCCCGCACCGTCGCGAGATCCGCGTCCGCCCACCGCAGCCAGGTCTCCTGGAGTACGTCCTCCGCGTCGGCGGCCGAGCCGAGCATCTCGTACGCGACGGTGAAGAGCAGGTTCCGGTGGCTGACGAACGCGTCGACGGCACCGTCCCCCCGGCCGTCCGCACCCACGATTCCGCCTCCAGCATCCATGCGTCCTCCAGTCTCACCGAACTCGCCCGCGACGCCCACCAGACACCGGCCCCCCGACTTCTGTGACGTCGGGTGTCCGTGCTCCTCGTCACTTCGCGAGCCGTCACAGCGCACCGGCCGGCGGTGTCTCCTGTACGACCCGATACGGAGGGGACACTCATGAACCTGGCACTGTGGATCGCGGCCGGCCTGTTGGCCACAATTGCCCTGGCCGGCGGCATCACCAAGACATTCGTACCCAAGCAGAAGTTGTCCGCGGCCAACGGCGGCGGGTGGACCGGCGACGCCAGTGTGCGCTTCGTCAAGACCCTCGGGGTCCTCGAAATCCTGGCCGCGGTCGGCCTGATCCTGCCCGGCGTGCTCGACATCGCACCGGTGCTGGTGCCGGTCACCGCCATCTGCTGGATCCTGCTGATGGTCGGCGCGATGATCACCCACCTGCGCTACCGCGAGGCGAGGTTCATCGTGCTGAATCTGGTCTACCTCGCGATGGCCGCGTTCGTCGCCTGGGGCCGCCTCGGACCCGAGCCCTTCACCGGCTGACCTGGGGCCCCACTCCTGCCCGGCTGGCCGACGGTGCCCCGCTACCATCGCGCGATGACGTCGCGGACCGCGCTGAGGAGACGCACCAGGCGCACCCTCGTGGCCGTGTCCGTGACGCTGGGCCTGCTGTCGTGCCTGTGGGTCCTGTCGTTCCTGTGGTTGCAGGTGTTCAAGACCGAGGGATCGTTGCCGCCGACGTGGCGCATGCCGGAGGTGCCGCCCGGAGCGACGGTCGCCGACGAGAGCATGGAGTGCGCCTCCGGTGGATGCTGGCGAACGATCACAGTGGTGCCCGCAGCGGGGCAGTCTCCGGAGGACCTGGCACGCGAAATGGGTCTCTCCGAGGACCTGAGCCTGTCACCGACGCTGTTCGACCCGGCGTCTGTCTACGTGGGGGCCGACCCCCGGGAGGGCAGGCTGATCATCCACGTCGGCTATGAGTGAGTTGTTCCGGGCGTGGGCAGCGCCGCAGGTTGTGGCGCGGCGCTCAGGAGGGTGCCGCCGCGGGGAAACCGGCGGTGAGCGCGTCGATCACGCGCTGGATCCGGTGCTCCGCTGTCGAGTCGGTGTGGCCAATCAGCGCGACGTGATGCAGGACGCTGACCACCGCCAGGGCCAGTGCCTCGGTGTCGACGCCGGCTGGCACGCGCCCACGGTTCTGCTCGGCGGCCAGGTAGCCGGCGACCGCGCGTTCGATCCCCCGTAGCCCTGACATCCCGCTGCCCAGGACCGCTTCGACGTTCGCCGTCAACTCCGGCCGGAATGCGGTCAGCCGGGTCAACGCCGTCAGTGTGCCCAGCGGTGTCACCAGGACGGCCTGGCGCAGATTGTCGGCGACAGTGCCGGAGCCGGCGCGCTCCGGCAGGCCGGCCACCTCGCCGGAGATGTGGAAGACCCGGTCGACCGCGAACCCGGTCAGGAAGTCGTCGAAGTTCGCGAAGTGCGCGTAGAGCAGGCCGGTCGCGACCCCGGCCTCGCGCGTCACGGCCCGGCCGGTGAGCCGGCTCGGACCCTCTTCCACGATCAACCGCTCGACGGCAGCGAAGAGCTGCTGTCTGAGCGCTGGGATGGCAACTCCGCGCGGCATGTCCGAAGTCTAGGCGGTTCCGCCGCCGCCGTTTGCGCCGGTATGAGCAAGCGCTCATACTAGTTTGAACAGATGCTCATTCTAGGTGGCGAGGTGCCTGATGAAACGTGCGGTGATCGTGGGCGCGGGGATAGCCGGGCTGGCCACAGCCCTCCGACTCCACCAGGACGGGTGGCAGGTCACCGTGGCCGAACGGGCCCCGGCCCGACGCAGCAGCGGTTACATGGTGAACCTGATCGGGCCGGGCTACGACGCCGCCGAACGCCTCGGCCTGCTCCCCGCGCTGTCCGCCGCCGACCTGGGGCTGTTCACCACAGTGCTGGTCCACGCCGACGGACGACCCAAGTTCACAGTGCCGTCCGCCATCGCCGAGGCCGCACTCGGCAAGCGAGCCCTCTCGGTGTTCCGCGGCGACCTGGAATCCAGCCTCTTCGAAGCGGTGCGGGACCATGTCGACATCCGCTTCGCCACCACCGTCACGTCCGTCGAACAGGACACTGATCACGTACGCGTGGAGTTGAGCGACGGCAGCATCGAGCAGGCCGACCTGCTGGTCGGTGCCGACGGGGTGCACTCGGCCACCCGCACCGCCGTGTTCGGCCCCGACTCCCGGGTGGACCTCCCGTACCTCGTGGCCGCCTTCCCCCTACCCCACCCGGTGCCCGGCGTGCCCGAGTCGTCCGCCACCACGTACATCGGCCCCGGACGCACCGCGGCGATCGTCAACCTGGGGCCGAAACGGTCATCGGCGTTCTTCACCTACCGCAGCGCGGAGCCCACCGCCGACCTGAGGCGCGGGCCGGTCGACGCGCTGCGGACCGCGTTCGGAGATCTGTCAGGCGGCGTGCCCGACGCGATCGACCACCTGGAGGCCGACCCGGCCAGCGCCTACTTCGACGCCGTCAGCCAGGTGGTCATGCCGCGCTGGAGCGCCGGCCGCATCGTGCTGCTCGGAGACGCGGCGTGGTGCGTGACGCTCTTCGCCGGACACGGCGCGGCCCTCGCCCTGGCCGGCGCCGACCACCTCGGCACCGCCCTGCGACGGCACGCCGACGCCCTCCCGGCAGCACTCGCCGAGTGGGAGGCCGGACTACGCCCGGAGGTCGGCAAACGACAGGCACTCGCCCGCCGGGGAATGGCCCAGTACGCGCCACCCAGCCGATTCCACGTCTGGATGAGCGATCTGACCATCCGGGCGATCACCCTCCCCGGCATCAGCGGCCTCGTCCGGCGAGGTATCGAACGGGCAAACCGCTGATGGGTGCCCCGCGTCACATCGGTTGACTTGAAGCGCTTGAAGTTGGGGACGCTTCATCCATGGCAGCGACGAAGGACGGCCGGGAGCGGGCGGAATGGCCCCTGACCATCCAGGAGATGGCGCAGCGGTCGGGCTTCAGCGAGCCGACGCTGCGCTACTACGAGAAGGTCGGCCTGCTCGGTGCGGTACCCCGCGACGACAGCAGCGGCCACCGCCGCTACGACACTCCGCTCGCCGAGCGGGTCGACGCCCTGGCCTGCCTGCGGTCGTCCGGGATGAGCGTCGCGGACATGCGCCGGTACCTGGCGCTGCTCGACGAGGGCGACCGGGCGGCCGCCGCCGAACAGCGCGACCTCTTCGCGCGGCACGCCGACCGGCTGGCCGCCGAGATCGAGCGCCTACGGGTACGCCAGGCGTACCTGCGCGCCAAGGCGGACATGTGGGACGCCCGGCACCGAGGCGACGCCGCTGCCGAGACCCACGCGGTCGAGCAGGTGGAGCGCGCTCTTCAGGACTTCTGAACAACGATGGGACACACCATGTCAACCGATCTTCAACTTTGCTGCACCGACGATGCCCTGGTGCTGGTGACCGGCGCGACCGGTCACCTCGGCGGGCACTCCGTCGCCCGACTGCTCGACGAGGGCTACCGGGTGCGGGTAACCGTCCGCAAGCCGGGGCAGGGCGACGAGGTGCTCGACCGGGTCCGGCAGGCGGGCACGAACCCGGACGGCCGGGTCGAGTTCCGCACCGCGGCCCTCTCCGCCGACGAGGGCTGGGCCGAGGCGGTCACCGGGGCGCGGTACGTGCTGCACCACGCGTCACCGTTCCCGTTCACCCCGCCGGAGGACGACGACGAGGTGATCCGGCCGGCCCGCGACGGAGCCCTGCGCGTCCTGCGGGCCGCCCGTGCGGCCGGGGTACGGCGGGTGGTGCTGACCTCGTCGTACGCGGCTGTGGGCTACACCGTTAAGCCCGACGGCCGGTACAGCGAGGCGGACTGGACGAACGTGGACGACGACATCCCGGCGTACCACCGGTCGAAGACGCTCGCCGAACGTGCCGCCTGGGACGACGTCCGGGACAACGGCGGCGTCGAGCTGAGCGTCGTCAACCCGACCGGCATCTTCGGACCGCTGCTCGGCTCGCGGGTGTCCGCCTCGACCGGCCTGGTGCAGGCGTTCCTGCAAGGGTCGATGCCGGTCGTACCCCGAATGTACTTCGGGGTGGTCGACGTCCGGGACGTGGTCGACCTGCACCTGCGCGCGATGCTGCACCCGGACGCGGCCGGCGAACGGTTCATCGGTGTCGGCGGCCCGTCGATCAGCTTCTTCGACCTGGCGAAGATGCTCGCGCGGCACCTGCCCAGCCTCGCCGACCGGGTGCCCGCCCGGGAACTCACCGACGAGGAGGTCCGCGAGGCCGCGAAGACCGAGCCGGCGCTGCGGGACGCGGCCGCCCTGCGAGGCCAGATCCCGGTGATCAGCAACGACAAGGCCCGCACCGTCCTCGGCTGGCGGCCCCGCCCGGTGCAGACGACCATCACCGACACCGCCGACAGCCTCATCAAGCTCGGTGTGGTCGCCACCTGACGCAGCCCGTCGCCCACCGCCCTGTCGCCCTGCAAGATCGCGCTCGATCCTGGATCGAGTGGCGTCCCGACGCGAACGACACCACTACAACATGGATCGAGCGCGATCATGCCGGGGTAGGCGGGCGGGGCTTGAAGGAGTCGGCGCGCGCCGTAGATCGGCGGTCGACTATCAGTGTGCCTCGTCAACGGCTCACCTCAGAGGTGCTCGAGAACGCCCTGGAAGGCTGGACGTTCACGGTCACCAGTGGTGACCCGCCAGCCATTGATCAGCTGCCGGGGCACGGGTGGCAGCGCGGTCAGTTCGGCGGCGTACTCACGAACCAACGCCGGCAACCGGTAGCCAGCCGGCTCGTCGAGGTACACCAGGTGCGTGTCGATCAACTCCTCGAGCGCCCGCCACACGCGCTCGGCCGTGACGCCGAGCCGCACGGCTGCGCTGTCGGGCAGCAGCTGACCGTCCGGTGCGCCGCCGAGTAGTTCGATGAGCCGACCGGCCACCTCGTCCTCCGAGCGAACCGCCGCGAAGCCGGTGGCGAGCCGATCCCGCATGGAGAGGTCACCGTGCGCCAACCAGTCCAGCCGGCAACGTCCGTCGCCGATCTGGGCGACCAGCCGATCCATGGACAGCGCCGGTCGGCCGGCCAAGCGGGCGCCGGCGACCCGCAGGGCCAGCGGCAGTCCGGTGCAGAGCCGGAGCAGTTCCCGGGTCGCGGCGGGATCGGCGTCAAGTCGCTCCGAGCCCGCCAGCGCCCCCAGCAGGGCTCGCCCGTCAGCGTCACCGAGCGCGCCGGTCATGATCCGGCGTACCCCGTCGAGGCTCCGCAGTTGGCGCTGGGCGACCACGACGAGCGCGGGCCCTGGGCCGGCGGGGACCAGTGGGCGTACCTGCGCGGCGTGGGTGACCCCGTCCACCACCAGGAGGAGGCGGCGGCCGGCGAGCCGGGAGCGGAGCCGGCCGGCCCGCTCCTCCGGGTGCTGTGGGACGTCGGCGGCGGCGACGCCGAGGCTGCGCAGCACCCGGGCGACGACCTCCTCGGCCGGCATGTCGGTCTGGTACCCCAGGTCGACGTAGACCTGACCGTCGGGGAAGGCGGCCGCGACGGTGTGGGCGGCACGGACCGCGAGCGCCGACTTGCCGCCGCCGGCGGGGCCACAGACCACCGCGACGGCGGGCGTCGGGCCGGTCACCGCGGCGACCACGTCGGCCAGTTCCCGGGTACGCCCCACGAAGGCGACCAGGTCCGCCGGCAGCTCGCGGGGCGCCACCCAGCTTCCGTCGACGGCCGGTACCCGGTGCTGGGCGACAGCGACCGGCTCGGCCACCACAGGCGGCACCCAGATCAGCTCGGGCGATCGGTCGAGCATAGCGCGGTGCAGTGTTGCCAGTTCGCTACCGGGCTCGATGCCGAGCTGGTCGTAGAGGCTGTCTCGCGCCGACCGGTACGCCGACAGCGCGGCGGGGGTGTCGCCGCAACGGTAGAGGGCGAGCATCAGTTGGCCCCAGGCGCGTTCCCGCAACGGATGGGCCGCGAGGTGCTCGCGCAAGCCCGCGAGCAGGCCGGCGTGCTCACCGACGGTCAACCGCGCGTCGGCCAAGTCCTCGAAAATCTGCAGTCGTTGCTCGTCCAGCGTCGCCCACCGGTTGTCCAACGAGGTGCTGCGGGGTACGCCGTCACCGGCGGGCCCGTGCCACTGGGCGAGAGCAGCGGCGAGCCGGCCGATCACCGCCATCGGGTCGGCGCTGTCCCGTCCCGCCCGGGCGTCCCTCGCCAGCCGCAGGAACTCGGTGACGTCCAGCTCACCCCCGGCCAACCGCAGCTCATACCCGCCGGGGTGGGCGACGATCCGGTCACCGACAGCGCGGCGCAGACCGGCCACATGGGAGCGAAGGTTCGCCACCGCCGACGCGGGGGTGGGACCGGCCCAGACCATCTGTGAGAGCCGGTCCAGCGAGACCGGCCGGTTCGCCTCGAGGGCAAGCCCGGCGAGCACCGCCCGACGCTTGGCAGCACCCATCGTCACGAGTTGGCCGTCGACCCGTAGCTCCACAGTGCCCAACAGCCGAATATCGATCTTCATCTCACCGCTCCCCCGTTAACCCATGAGCGCGCTCAGGCTAGGCGGCGGCGTAACGGCACGACAAGGTGACCAATGTCTATGTATCTAGGCAGCGTGTCCATGTAACGAAATCGGCACGGAGGACGCTGCGGCGAGATAAACACCCGCCAACCGACCGGCATTCGCCACGATCCCTACCCATGGCGTCCGTCATGAAACCGAGGAGATCATCCACTTTGGAGAGAACGGGGTGACTACAGAACAGGCTGCCCGTGCCAATCGAGCCGTAACCGACACACGCGGGAATCGTCAGCTGCTTGACAGTAGAGTCCGCAATCCGCCGAGCTAAGCATGGGCACCATAGCGAACACGCAGGGGCTTTCCAAGCCCGAAAACCAATTGTCTACTGCTGTGATACCCGCAGTGGTCTTGAAGCGCCTCGCGACGGTGCCGTCCGGCGCCGACCTCGTAGGCTCGCCCGGTGACCGTCTACGACACCGCCGCCAAGTTGCCACCAATCGATGTGGTCCGCGACCGCTCCCGAGCCCTGGCGATGCTCGACACGATCATCGGCGCCGTCTACTACGACTACAGCCCTCGACGCGGCGAGAGCGAAGTGGCGTCGATGCGCACCGGCAGCGGCGAGGAGTACGACATCGCCTTCACCACCGACGGTGCTTTCATCCGCGGCGTCTACCACGATTCACCAATGCACAACTACACCGGCGGCCAACTGTGGCCCTGCCTCCTGGAGGGGTTGCCCGAACAGTTCGCCCCGCTGGTGCACGAGCCCACGTTCTGCCACGAGGACGGCACGCTCGACGCCACGTTCGTGCTCTGGCGGCGCTCCGCGGACGACCGGTGGCGCGCGGGCGAGGGCATCGACCTCTCGCCCGCCGACGACGAGGAGACCGATCCCGACGGGGCCTGGCTGCTCGACATCCTCTGCGACGGCGCCGTGGAGGAGTACCTGGAGTACGCCTGGTCGGTCTACGACCTCGAGCTGGACAAAACCGTGGTCGAGCAGATCCTCACGCTGCAGCCCTTGACCGAGGAGATCGTCCGGGCGCTCAATCCGCAGAAGCGACTGGCGGATCTGCGGGAGCGGGCGGCGGAGCTGGCCTACCCGATCGCTAACGTCGGCTCCGGATCCCCGTAGACGAAGCGCGAAGCCCCTGAGGACATCACCGAGCCTCAGCTCTCGCTCAGGCAACGCCAGGACTCTTCACCAGACGGCAGCCGCAAGGACTGAAAAAGGCTCGCCCGAATGAGTGCATCGAGCCGGGATCTTCTACGACCCCGGCTCGGGGCTTAGAATCAGCGCGGCTTGTTACGCCTCGCTCTCAAGGTCCTCCAAGTGATCAAACAGAGCTTGGCAAATCATACGATCGAACGAGTCATCCCGTATCTCCAAGGGCTGCCAGCGTGCAGGATCGTCAGGAGCCAGTTTCCGAAGGAGCAAAGCTTCCCATCCTAGGTTCTGCCCAGTACCGAGGTCGCCAACCAACTTCTCCTTCAGCTTGGCTAGCAGATCGTCGCCAGAGCCCACCTCGTAACCCTTAAGGAAAGCCACGTACATGCCGTACGAGCCGTCCAGTCCGAACATACGAGGTCGCTGCCGAAGATTCCGAATGAGTCTCCGCCGATTCACGAAACAGGTCTCCACTTCAAGATATCGCCGCCGTATTCCCAGCGGGATTCGAACTCCTCCATAGGGACACCTGCCCTGTCCGTAAACCCGTCATACACTCTGCCATCGCGAACGACGACATCGTGAGTCGTATCAGTGGCCGAGTTGCCGTTGGTCACCTTAAGCGCGGGGCGCGGGGTCTTTCGCCAGTACGACGACAGACCCCGCCGACTCGATCTTATTTCTCTGCGGCGTCAGCCTGCTTTCGCAACTCTTCCGCAATACGGTCCCAGTCTGGGCCGTGATTGAATAGGTCAGCCGATGCTTCCCTCAGCAGGGCCGAATCTTCAAGTCGCTGCAGGCAGGCCAAGCGATAGGCGAGGTTGCGGGCCCAGACCGGAAGACCGGCGTAGTCCTCGTCGAGAACCGTTTCAAGCATGCGAACGATTTCATCTGCCGAAGCGAACGTCACCGCTTCGAGGAACTCGGATTCAACCTTTGCAAGTTCCACCTGGCCCTGGCTCCAACTGGCCGCAGAAAGCAACCTTCCCAGTTCTAACAGGCCTCTCAAAGTCACCCCCAATAGTTGAGCGAGTACGTGCCGACATTGACTGAATTTGGCCCCGTCGAGGAAGTAGGTGTCGTCCAGGACGACGGCGAGCCAGCCGAGCCGTAGCTGCCCGCCTGGGGCACGTTCAACTGCCAGGTGAACACGTCGGCCCGTGCCCGCCGCGTGGGTCGCGTAGGTCGAGCCGTATCCCGGCGATCGGCACCGACGCTGGCACCGTGTACGTCGACCTGGAGCCTGTTAACGGAGGGTTGAGGCAAGGCTCCCAGCGAAGCACCTTGTGAAGCGGTGCTTGCGCCAGGAGCCTTGCCGGCATTCCCGTCGGCAGGAGCGTCAGTGGATCGGGTCTAGGATCACGTGCTTGACATCTTCTTCAAGCTCTTCGGGCGCCGGAGTGTAGAGGCTCAGTCCCAGTGCACTGCACCTCAACGACTCCAATTCGAACTCGTCGGGATGGAAACCCTCGTTCGCGAGGTCGCTCAAAACCTCCCCAAGCGGTCTCCCTACGAGCGATATCCCACGCCAAAACACGTCGATTGAGTCCGACATGTCGATCTCGACCAGCCTGTCACTGACGTCGTACGTGAGAATGAGTGTCATGTCGTAATACGAGTCCAGGACCGACCCTGGGAATCGCTCGAACGGAACGTGATCGCCCAACCTCTCCCGATGAAGGGTTCGCGGCTCGCCAAAACGCGCTTCGGGTATACCCTTCCCCGGCAACACCTCGAATGGTTCATCTCGCCCCGACAAGGCATAGCCCCCTAAGTAGTGAGTTCAGCCTAAGATGCCAGGCCGCAGCTTCCTCAACATCTCCTGATAGCTTCGTCGTGCTTGGTGCCGAAGCGGCTCCTGATGTCGTTGATATCGTTCCCATGGCACCCGCCGAATCACCTCGCGCGGCCAGGTCCCGCTGCATCTCCCGATAATTTCCCGCCCTCGAATTGGGCCCGCCACCGGTACTGTACAGCTGGGCGTGGTCCGCCCGATCCATTTGAATTCCCGGCCCATTCGGAAGGAGACGTCGGTTGTCTTCGCCGTCCGACCGCGCCAGTCGTCAGGGACGAAGCGCGAAGTCCGGAGGACACCGCGGAGCCTCAACTCTCTACCACAACACGCCAGGACTCTTCATCTGACGGCAGCCGCAAGGACTGAAAAAGGCTCGCGCGACCGCGCCAATCCCAGAATTGCCTATTCTCAACCATCCCTCGCGCAATCAGCTTTTGGGTCATCGTCGCAGCCTCGGGATGCGGCACCCCGTTGCGGAATATCCTCGATAGGTACGGTCGAGCAATGGCCTGGCCGCCCGGGGAGGTCGCTAAGGGGAGGGACGCCAGAGCAGCACGTGCCAGACGATCGATGTTCCGCACCCGTCGAGTGACGACCTCGGCAACTACCACCGAAGTTGGCCGACCACGAAATTGCGGCAACGTCTGCCATGAGGAATCATTCGCCGGGCTCAGTACGGAGTCGAGCCTTGCGGGAGACTCCGCCAGGTCAAGTAAGACGTCGGTGGCGTCATCATCTTCCGCCATGGCCGGCGCCAAAGCCGCCGCCAATCTCATCGCCGGGTGGTGATCTCGAAGAAACTCGGGCTGCGAGTGACCCAAATCGCCCAAGTCAATCAACGCACTGGCACGGTCAGTGACAGAAAGCGTGGACCGCGCACGTTCGTTGAGCCACTGCACGATCTTGGCTCTGTCGGACGCGGCGACGTGTCCTCTCTATCGATCATGAAACGGCTGTGCGGAACGATGCCCACCGGATGGACATCCGGTGGGCATCGTCGCCATTCTCAATCCTGATCCTTCTCCAGCGATTCCGCTCTTTCATTCAACGCCGCGGCGATTTCATTCCAGTCAGGACCGAAGTTCCGCAGATCCGTCGCCGCCTCTCTCAGCAGAGCCACGTCGTCCGGCCTCTGCAGACAGGCCATCCGGTACGCGAGATTGCGCGCCCACACCGGTAGGCCCATCCAATCCTCGTCGAGCACGGTATGGAGCACGGCGACGATTTCATCCGCCGGTGTGAATGTGATCACTTCGACGAACTCCTGCTCGATGTTCCTGACCTCGGCCAGACCGCGCTCGCCGAACTGATCCGACGACAACGACCGAGCCAGGTCAAGCAATGTTTCCACTCGGCCTCCACATCCCCGTCAGTTGAGCCAGTATGTGCTGACGCCGACCCTATCAGGACCGATCTCGACTGCGTTGTAGGTGATCGATATCCCATTCACATCGATCGCGCGTTCCGCCGTGCCCACATTTCGCCCGACTTGGGGAAGCTCAGACCTGGGCTGTAGTCATGGAAGCCCATGTTGTAGTTGCCGGAGGACTGGTCCCACCGTGGTGTTGTACCGGTGGGCGTTGTATGGCTCCTTGGCTGGGTCCGCCGCGCCCGGCTTGTCGATGCCCGTGAACTGTGAGTGGTCCCGGTCCCGGTCGAAGTGGCAGCCGGGGATTGGCCAGCGAGACGAGCATCGAGCCGGGATCCTTTACGACCCCGGCTCGGTGCTGTGAATCAGCGCGGCTTGTTACGCCTCGCTCTCAAGGTCCTCCAGGTGATCAAACAGAGCTTGGCAAATCAGGCGATCGAACGAGTCATCCCGTATCTCCAAGGGCAGCCAGGACGCAGGATCGTCAGGAGCCAGCTTCCGAAGGAGCAAAGCTTCCCATCCTAGGTTCTGCCCAGTTCCGAGGTCGGCAACCAACTTCTCCTTCAGCGTCACCGAGCGGGGGAACGATGTAACCACTGGACCTGACGTGCGAAAGAAAATCCGTTGATAGTTCTACGTGATGTCTTCTCAGGTAATGCGCAAGGTCATAGTGCCACACCCAAGCCCCATCGCTGATCCACGAGGAACACCCTGAAGCCTCCTGGTAACCGTACTCACCAGTGATGACATCTGGCCCACCCTCCATGACCGAAATGATCATATGGCCATCAGCCAGGTACTGCAGGATCTGCCCTTCGTCTGGCTCCCCGACGGCGCGCACCGATGCGTGGATGCTGGGCTCGCCCGTCTCCACAGCTCGCTTCGGATCCAGCTCCGGGAAAAACCCGACCTTCTTCAGCACCTCAACCTCCGACGATGGGCAGGAACATGCGCCAATAAACCGCCCTTGTCAACTACGGTTCCAGCTCCAGGAACACCGCGTACGCGGTCTGTCGCGCCACGGGTCGGAACGCCCAACAGGTTCGCCATCTCCTGGACGAAGCCTGAACTTCCCGCGTGACACACCAGAAGCCTGCACGTCTGCCGGTGAACTCCACCACCTAGCACAGCAGCGGCTTCAGCTCGCAGCCCTCGGCGATGATGGGGGCGGCAACCACTCCCGCGAGGGCCGGCAGAGTCGCTGCGCACGCAGCGAGGCCGCCTCACCGACCAGCCAGATGCCCTCGGCGGCCGCAGCCCCCTCCAAGGCGGAACCGCTCTGCCCAACCGCGCTGCCAAGATAAAATGTTGCGACCGGGTGAACCTGCCAGATGTGGAGCACCTCTTCACGTAGTGCTATGGGAGCGGCGCGAACAGTGGTCGCATGACGAACCTGATCATGCCCGTCAGATCGGGCCGCAGCGTCGCCATCTCGCCTTGGACATCGGGAGAGCAAGCAGGCCAGGCCGCCTTGAGCCACACCTGTTCAGCCTTGTAAAGCTTCCCCCAGCCAGCGGAGACCTTCTTTGCGAGCAGCCCCGTCTGATTAGCGGTGGCGCAATGCCGCAGGAGGTACACTACTGCGGGAATCGCTTCAGACTGCGCCGAAAGCATCGCAGGGTTAAGGGCCCCTGCGAACTTCGGCGGAGGACCCGAGAGTATCGCGTCGAGAAGTTCCGAGACGCCGCCCCTAGATCGCCCGTCACCGGCGACCGCTAAACAGCGAAGGGCGTAACGTCGCACCGCAGCGTTTTCGTCAGCCAAACATCCTGCGGCAACGTCCGACGCCTCAACTCCATCACGCTTTGTAAGCGACACCAGCGCCGCGCACCGCTCACCTTCCATAGCTGCCGCATCCGTCGCGATTCGACGCAGTACAGTTCCGCCCAGCTCACCCCTTACGTCCCCGAGAGCCGCGATGACGGACACGCGACCCTCAGCGGTGTCTGACGAGAGGAGTTCAATCAACTTCACCTCGCCGACTGAACCGAGCGTGACTGGGGAGCGCCACTCAGACAACCTGCCGACCTCCAAATTAGGGGATTGCCGCGGAGGTTTCCCCCCGCGGCAATCATAACACCCGGCGTATTATCAGTAGAGAACGTTCAACATGTCGTCGTACACATAATCGATTGTCAGTCCATAATTAGCTCGTAGCCATTCATCCTTCTTCAGTTGGTCCGGGTCCGCCTTTTCGCGACCGGACTTGGTCTCTATGTAGCCCAGCAGACTGTCGTCATCGCCGTAAACCGCAATGTCCAACTTCCGGTCCCCGAAGGGAGTAGCGAACGTTAACGCCTTTGCATCGTCGGCATCCGTGACCACCTTCTTGCCAGCCTGCCTGAAAAAGTCGGCGACGTGATCACGGTAGGCATCTCCCACCAACTTGTTCAGCCTGACGCCCTTAGGCAATTTTCCAACCCGGCCGAGCGGAACAATTGCAGCAGCTTCGAGACCGGCACCGACATAATCTTCGTGCTCGTATGCATCGGCGATCAGATAGCCAGACCCAGCGGCTCCAACGTAGGGCATCCAGCTGACTAGTTCCGCGCCGTCACGACGGTTCGCCTCGGCACAGAGCTGTTCGACCAGACCCTGCGAACACATCTGATCCCTGCGAGTCACCCACTCCTGGGGGTAGTCCCCGCCGTCGCCCCAAGCCGACGGCGACGGCGCAGGTTTCGGTCCCGGCGAAGAACTGCCCGATTCAGCGGGTGCCGTCGGCATCGGCCGCGGCGGCGGGACATACTCGCCGGCACCGTCATTGATCCAGATGTGGCCGTCGAGTTCGACGTTCGAGATCGGGTTGCCGCCGCCGAAGGCGTACCGGTTGCCGGTGAAGGGATTGCTGCCGAGGTTCATGTCGGCCAGGGCGCCGTTGTAGCTGTCGCGGGACAGGAACCGGTTCAGACCTGGGCTGTAGTCGCGGAAGCCCATGTCGTAGTTGCCGGAGGCCTGGTCCCACCGCTTGGCGTTGTACCGGTAGGCGTTGTACGGCTCCTTGGTCGGGTCCGCCGCATCCGGCTTGTCGATACCCGTGAACTGGGTGTCGTCGTTCTTGCCATAAGCGGTGTAGCCGTAGGTGGCCTTGGTGTCACCGGTCTTGTCGGTCAGTGTCTCGACGTCGGTGTGCGGGTTGTAGCCGTAGTAGCCGTCCTCCTGGGTGCCATCGGTGTTGTGGGTGACCTGCGACAACCGCTGACCCCACGGCGAGTACTGGTACGACTTGGTCAGCTTCCCGGCGACCTCCTCGTCCAGGACCTCGCCCGACAGGCCGAGGTAGTTGAAGGTCGTGGCCTTCTCCTTGGCGCCGCCGGCGTCGGTGGTCTTGGTCGACGTGCGGTCCATCGGGTCGAAGGTGTACTTCGTCGTCGAGGTGCTGGTGCCGTTGTTCTTCCGGTTCTCGACGACGTGGTCGAACCCGTCGTACACGTTCCGCTCGATCACGGTCCCCGCCGCCGTGACGGTGTCCAGGCGGCCGAACGGGTCGTAGTTGTACGACGCCGTCGCACCCCCGGTCACCGCGGTCAGCAGCCGGTTCCGCTCGTAGTTGAACGTCGTCGACGTGCCCTTCACCGTTTGACTGGTGACGTTGTTGTTCGCGTCGTGCACGTAGGTTTCCGTGCCAGCGCCGTCACCGGTCTTCGTCAGCGACGCCAACCGGTCCCGCGGGTCGTAGGTGAAGTCACTGATGGTGGTCAGGTAAGCGCCGTGGTTGTCGGCGTTCATCTTCTTGGTGACGTCGTGCGACCGGTTGCCGTTGAGGTCGTAGTCGAGGACCGACTCGGAGACCAGGGTCGTCCCGTTGGGCTTCTTCTCCGTCTGGGACTTCAACAGCCCGTCGAGGAAGTACGTGTAGTCGACGGTGTTGCCGTTGCCCTTGACTTCCTTGAGTTTCTCTCCCCGGTCGGTGTAGGTGTACGTCGTCACCTTCGGCGACGCGTCGGTGGCCGACTTGCCGTTGGTCACCTTCGACACCAGGTCGCGCTCGTCGTACGCGTAGGACGCGTACTGCTTGTCGTGACTGGTGGTCAGCGGTGCGCTGTTCTCGTTGTAGCTGAACGACGTCGAGTTCACCACCGCGCCCGACTTCGACTCGGTGACCTTGTCGACCTGGTTCAGGTTCGTGTAGGTCACCGCGTAGCTGTCGACCCGGGTGCCCGGGGAGGCGTCCGTGATCGTGGTCAGGTTGCCATTGGCGTCGTACCGGTAGCTGTAGTCGTGCTTCTCGTTGTCGACATCGGCCGCGTTGTCCCGGACGAGCTTCACCGCGTCGGCGACGACCGTGCCGGTGGCCTGGTCCGACAGCGTCACCTTCTGGGCGTTGCCCTCGGCGAAGCTGTACGAGCCGAGGCTCACCCAGGTGCCGGCGCCGGCGGTCTGGTTGACCGTCTTCACCGTCGGGCCCGCGCTGGAATTGACCGTGTACTTCGCGTCGGTGGCCGCCCCGGACACCGTCGGGAAGCGGGCGTACACCTGATAGGTGCCCGACTGGGGCACGTTCAACTGCCAGGTGAACACGTTGGTGCCCGTGCCCGCCGCGTGGGTGGCGTAGTCGATGCCGTACCTGTTGGTGGCCGTGTTGGCCGTCGGCCAGGTGCCCGTCGCGGTGGTGTTGTTGAACTCGGAGTTGTCGACAAGCACCACGTGCTTGCCCACCGGCACCCCGTCGTCGGACCGGGCCTTCAGCTTTCCGTCCGGGAAGTACGACCAGCTCATGGTCCGGTTGGAGGAGCCGCCCGCCGACGTCAACGTGCGGGCCGTCTGCGCACCGAGCTCGTTGTAGTCGTACGAGGTGACGATGTCCCACGGGTCCGAGGAGGACTTCGTCCACCCGTTGTCGTAGTAGCTGTACGTGGTGTCGTTGCGTACCGACTGACCCGCCGACGGTGGCGCAGACATCGTCGCCAGTCGGCCCACCTCGTCGTACGTGTAGGTGGTCTTGTCGGCGGTGGTGTAGCGGGCGTCATCCTTGTCGTACGCCGACTGGGTCTCCTTCACCCGGTTCAGCGCGTCGTAGACGGTGACCTGGGCGAAGTCGTCCGGGTCGTCGGTGGTCGCCACACCCCGTGGGCTGATGACCTTGGTGGTGTTACCCACCTGGTCGTACTCGTACTTCGTGATGCGGTACGAGATGGTGCCGGAGACGTTCTTGTACGGCACCTTGACCTCGGTCGGCTTACCTCGCCGGTCAAGATTGACCAGCGTGGTGTTGCCGAGCTGGTCGGTGCTGCCGGTGACCAGGCCGTCCTTGTCGTAGGTGCTGCTGGTGAACTTGCCCAGCGCATCAGTGGCCTTCGTGACCCGGTGCGCAAGGTCGTACGTCATCGTCGACGTGTAGTCGAGGGTGTCGGTGGTCGCGTTCTTACGCGGGTCCACCACCCTCTCCACGTTGCCCACGTTGTCGTACTGGTAGGTGATCTTGTCGCCCTTGGCATTCGTCACCGAAACCAGCTGGTAGATCTCGTCGTACGCGTTCGTCGTTCGGTAGTCGGCCGGGTTCGCCTCGGGCAGATTGCCCTTCGGCTCGGTCGTGGTGCGCAGGTTGCCGGCCTTGTCGTACGTGAACGACGTCTTGCGCTCCGGGTCGCCGGCCACGTCGACCGGCGCCTTGGTCCAGGTGAGCTGGTCGGCGGCGTCGTAGAAGGCCGTGGAGACTGCCCCGTTGGGCGCGGTCGACTGGGTGACGTTGTCGTTCGCGTCGTAGGTCGGTGCCGGATTGGTGATGTACACCCCGGCGGCCTGGTCCTTCGGAGTCCTGCTGTCCAACGGACGGCCGAAGGTGTCGTACGCCTGGGTCGTGTTCTTGCCCAGCGCGTCGGTGACCGTGGTGACCTGGCCGCGGACGTCGTAGACGAAGGTGGTCGCCCTGGTCAGGGAATCCGTGATCGTCTGCGGGTAGCCGTTGGCGTCGTAACGGCTGTACTTGGTGCTGTTGCCGTTGGCGTCCTTCGCCGTGTCGAGCTGTCCAAACGCGTCGTAGGTGTTGTAGGTGGTGTAGTCGCCGGCCGTCGCGGTGGAGGTGCCCATCGGGTCGGTGACGCTCGCCAGGTCACCGTCGGCCTCGTAGCTGAAGATCCACTTGCGCCCCTCGGGGCTGGTCTTCTCCGTGAGGTCGGCGACGTAGCCGTTGAGCTGGCGCTGGTAGGTCAGCACCGTGCCCGGCGTGCCGTTCTTGACCGCCTCGGCGTCCCTGATCTCCGTCGGGTAGCCGGTCTTGGCGTCGTACTCCCAGGTCGAGGTGGCGTTGTTGTCCTCGATGAGCTTGGTGACGTTGTGGTCGTCGTCCCACTCGAGCTTGGTGACCTGGTTCTTCGCGTTGGTGGTCTCGATCGGCCGGCCGTAAACGTCCTGGAGGTAGCCGGTGGAGTGGTTCTCCGCGTCGGTGACCGTCGTGCGGATGTTGCTGGTGGCGTCCGGGTCGACGTAGGCGAACTGGGTCAGGTTGGCCTTGTCGTTCCGGTCGGTGTAGTACTTCGTCCGCCAGTGCCACGTCGGGTCGTCCCCGGCGGACGGCGAGAAGTACTGCAGCTCGGTGGCGTTGCCCCGCGGGTCGGTGACCTTGACCAGCTTGACGTTCTTGTTCCCCTGCGTCATGTCGTAGGCGAACTTGAACGTCTTCGGCGCACCCATGGTGCCGCTGGAGCCGTACCCGTCGACCAGCTCGCCGAGCAGCCCCTTGTCCGTGTAGGTGAAGGTCATCTTCCGACCGGAGATGTCGGTGATCTGCGAGATGTGGTCGATGATCTTCGGGTTGGTCAGGTTGGTGCCCGACTGCCGCGTCCAGGTGGTGTCGTTGATGTAGTCGAACGACTGACCCTTGGCGTAGTAGTCGATCGTCAGGGTCTTCCGGCCGGCCGCGTCGGTGATGTACCGGAGGAACTTCGTCGGCTTGTTGTTCGACTTCCGCTCCTCGTAGGTGAACGTCATCGTGTTGCCGTTCTTGTCCACCGTGCTGGACAGGAAGCCCTCGCAGTCGTAGTAGAACTGCGTGCGGTCCGGCTTGGTCAGCCGCCACGCCTTCGGCTCCTGGGTGTTCGGCTTGCAGTCGAGACTGGTCACCTTCTCCAGGTACAGGTGGACGCCCTTCGGGCTCTTCCAGGTGGAGGTCGCCGAGTCCCAGGTGAACCAGTGGCTGGTGCCGTCACCATCGGTCATGGTGACCTTGGTGGGGTTCGGGTTGGGGTGGAAGTCCAGAGGGCTCCCCAGCCGCATGAGCGACGAGGCCTGCAGGGACCAGCCGTACCCGGCGACAGTGTCGGACGTGTCCAACGAGTTGTAGGACATCCGAACGAACGTCGACAGGCCGCGCGACGGATTGCTCAACGCGTCGTACGACCACACCGTGTTGCCGGCGTACAGGTTGTTCATCAGGGTGCCGCCGGCGCCGGTGTTCTTCCCCGCGTAGGAGTAGAACTTCTCCAGACCGAGCTGGTCGGACGTCGGCTCCGCCACCGCCACGTTCTGTGGCAGCGGCGTGATCGCCGGGACGGTCTCCGACAGCTTCTTGGTGGTCAGCTTGTTGCGCAGGTCCCACTGCAGCACGTAGTCGGTGCGCTTGTTCCCCTCCGTCGACGACGGCGGGGTCTTCAGCTGCGCGGTCACGTCGACAGTGCCACCGGCCGGGATGCTCTTGGGCAGCGGCGTCCTCAGCTCGTAGGTGGTGTCGGCGCCGTCGGTGGTGCCGTCTGCCCGCTTCCAGTCGTACGCCAGCTCCCAGTCGGTCGGGTTCCAGGCGGCCAGCGTCGGGTTCGACAGGGTCACCGGCACGCTGTACGTCGAGTTCGGCGTGGTCAGCGTCGGCGTGGCGGCCGCGTAGTAGGTCGACTCGGCGGTCTGCTCCAGGTAGGTGACCTCCAACGTCGGCCGCAGCAGCGGCTCGGCGCCCTCGGAGGACAGCAGCATCGCCCGCGCGGTCTGGTTCGCCTCGTCGCGCTGGCGCAGCAGCAGGCCGTAGTTGCTGGCCGGGGTCTTCACCCAGCCGTCGACCGCGTTGGTGACGTCCCAGGTCTCCCACTCCGGGTCGTTGGTGAACCCGTTGAAGCCGGCCTTCCACGCGGTGTCGTAGTCGCCACCGGCGGTGGTCCACGCGTTGGTGCCGTCGTAGCTGTTCCAGGTCGCCGACGTCTCGTTGAAGGCGCGCTTGAGCTTGTAGACGTCGACGTACTCGTCGGTGTCCGTGCCCGGGTACAGATAGGTGTTGTACATCCGCAGCTCGGAGTTCACGATCTTGGCGTCGGCCGGGATGCCGGTCAGGGTCGGGAACTTGACCAGGCCGCGGGTGTCGCCGTAGTACGGCGAGTTGTTGCCCGGGCTGACGTACGGGTCACCGTCGTAGACGTCCACGTTCTCCGTCGGCCGCCCGGCCGCCAGGGTCGTGTCGGTCTGACCGGTGCGGTAGATCCGGGTGATCTGGCCCGCCTTCGGCAGCATCGCCTGCTGCGTCGGGCCGGCGAGCAGCTGTCCGTCGCGGGTCTTCACCGCGACCATGTAGTAGTAGAACTTCCGGGCCATCGGGTCGGTGTTGTCCGCCGCCGTCGGCACCGCCGTGGTGTCCTGATACGTCCGGGTGCCGGTGGAGACCGGTGCGACAAGCGTCGTTCCCGAGGGGACGAAGTTCTGGTGGACGCTGCGGTGCACCTGGTATTCGACGATGTCGTCACCGGTAGCCGTGGACGGGTCGGTGTACGCCGGCCAGTCCAGCAACGCACCAGTCGCCGCGATCGTCGTCGGGGGGTTCACCGTGACGCCCTGCCGGCCGTACGTCACGACCAGCTTCGGGAGGTTGAAGTCCCGGCGGTCGTTGTTGTAGGCGTATTCGGAGGCCTCGTAGATCGGCCCGCCGCGGCCCTTGGTCGCCTCGTCCAGGGCCTTGACCATGAACCCGTAGTTCGCCGTGCCGTTGACCCACTCCTGCACCACGTTGCGTACCGGGAAGGAGTTCCACACGCTGGACTTGGCGTACTGCTTCACCGCGCCGGCCTTGGTGAACCGCACCGCGTCGGCGTTGGCGGTCGTGCCCGGCACGCCGTTGAGGACCACCTTGCCGGTGGTGCCCGCCACGAACGGATGCGTGCCCAGCGTCAACCATTTGCCGGCGGCAGTCGGGGTGGTCTGGTCGACGGTGTACTTCTTTGACCCGCCCGAGTAGGACACCGTGTAGGGGGCATTCGTCGGCCGGTCCGACTCGCCTACGTAGTGGACCTCGACCTGGTAGTTGCCCGGCTCGGTGATGGTCGGCACCCAGGTGTGGGTGTCCGTCGAGAGGCTGCTGGAGTGGTACTTGTAGTCGCCGTTGATCGCCTTCGGCGTCAACGTGGTGTTACTGGAGTACGGCCACGAACCGGTCACCGAGGTGCCGGCGTCGCCGTCGTCCTTGGTGACAGTGTTGGCCGCCGGCGCACCGGCGATGTTGGCGTTCATGTTCGCCCACGTCGCGGTGCCCTCGGCCCATGCGGCGGTGACCCGCCGGGCCTCCATCGGCACGTCGTAGGCCCAGTCCGTGTGGGTCTGGGAGTAGTAGAGCTGAAGCTGGGCGTCGTCGATCGGCGTGTTCGTCGGGATCGTGTCCAGGTTGAACTTCAGCAACGATCGCCATGCGGCGGTTGAGGTCGTGCCGACATTCAGCTGGTAGGTGTCGTTGTAGTTCGTGGTGGTGGCACCCGAGTAGATCGCCACGTCCTGCGCGTCGGCCGGCACCGGTTGGACCTTGATGGTCGGGTCGATCACCACCGGGTAGACCCGGGCCGGGTCGGCCAGCCATGCGGCGTCCGCGGACACCGTGACCGTCGTCTGCCCGTACACCTGCTGCACGCGCTGGGAGACCTTGTCGCTCCACACCTTGCCGTGCGGCGACGACGCGTCGTCCTTGTCGTCGTACATGAATGGCGCCGGCATCACGAAGACCGGCTCACCGCCGTTCGGACCCACGAAGGCGATGGAGCCGTCCTGGCGCTGCTGCGCGGTGAGGCCGGCCGTGTCGAGGGTGAACGTGTACGACACCGGCCCGCCGGGGGCCTTGCGCAGCACGATCTTTTCCTTGAGGGCAGTGGCGGTCACGTCGTAGACGACATCCGCACCACCGGCCAGGCCCTTGTAGGTGACGGTGGAACCGGTGACCTTCGGGCTCGCACCCTTGTCGACCCCGGCCAGGCCCAGCTCGATGCTGCGGCCGTCCTGCTCGAAACGAACCAGCTCCTTGGAGCTGTCACCGAAGAGGCTGGTGAAGGTATTGGTCCGGTTGCCCTGGACGTAGCCCTTGCCAGTGGTGGGCTTGACCGTGGTGTCGATGGGCTGGAAGCGGCCCTTGGAGTCCTTGTAGTGCAGCGGCACCGCGGAGATCTCCGCCTGGGTGCGCCCGTCGGCGAGCTGGTAGACGCGGCTGTTCGCGGTGCGCTTACCGGTCAGCTCCTTGACCCGCTTCTGCGGCGGCCACGCCTGGGCCGGCGGAGGCTTCTCCTGCACCGCCAACGCGGCGCTGACCGCCTCGGGCTTGGCCCGACCCGATCCGCTCCCACCTACCAGGTTGTCGGCGGCCTTCCCGATCCTGGAGAGGAAACCGTCGTCCTCCGCGGCGCTCGCCGCGCGGTCCGCGCTGTCGGGTTGTTGGTCCGGTAGGACCTCCATCCCGCCCAGCGTGGCCACCAGGGCCAGCGCCAGCCCCCCGATCAGGGGACCCCGCAATTTCTTCTTCACCCGTTTCCCTCCGGTCTGGAGACAGACACGTCGGGTGGAGGCTAGGAACGGGCGATATACGCAGGGGCATCACTCAGCTACTTTCCAGCAGCCGCCCTGGGTTCTGGACGCCTCCGCGAGGACGTCAGCGGCGCAGGGTGAGGATCAGATCGGCGACCAGAGCCGTCCAGCCGGTCTGGTGCCAGGCGCCCAGGCCGGCGCCGTTGTCACCGTGGAAGTACTCGGGGAAGGCGATCAGGTCGCGCCAGTCCGGGTGGGTCTGGAACATCTGAGCGGCACCGTAGATCGGCCGTCGACCCCAGTCGTCCTGGGTGAAGAGCGAGATCAGCCGGGCGGAGAGGTCGTCGGCGATCTCGTCCAGGGTGCGCTTCACCCCGGAGCGGGTCGGGTACTCCACCTGGAGGTCGTCGCCGAAGAACGCCGCATAGTCGCGCAGCGCGCTAATCAGCAGGAAGTTCGTCGGCATCCAGATCGGACCGCGCCAGTTCGAGTTGCCCCCGAACAGGCCGCTCGTCGACTCGGCCGGCTCGTAGCCGACCGAGAACTCCTGCCCGCCGAGGGTGACCGAGAACGGCTTGTCCAGGTGCGCGCGGGACAGCGTACGGAGGCCGAAGTCGGAGAGGAACTCGTCGGGGTCGAGCATCCGGGCGAGCAGGCGGACCACCTGCTCCGGGCCGACCATGGACAGCAGCCGCTGCTGCCGGCCGTCCGGGCCGAGGCGGCGGGTGCCGATCACCTGGGCGTACTCCGGGCGGTTGGTGAGGAACCAGCGCAGCCGGGCGCCCAACTCCGGTAGGTGGTGCAGGGTCCTGGCGGTGAGCCGGGTGGTGGCGGCCAACGGCAGCAGCCCGACGACGGAACGGACCTTCAGCGGCACCTTCGTGCCGTCGGCGAGGCGCAGCACGTCGTAGAAGAAAGCATCCTCCTCGTCCCACAAACCCTGCTCGTACGCGGCGGCGGCGATGTAGGCGAAGTGCTCGAAGAACTTGGTGGCGGTGTCCACCCAGGTCCTGTCGTGTTCGGCGAGCACGATCGCCATGTCCAGCAGGTTGAGCGCGTACATGCCCATCCAGCCGGTGCCGTCGGACTGCTCCAGCACCCCGGCGACCGGCAGCGCCGCCGAGCGGTCGAACGGCCCGACGTTGTCCAGCCCGAGGAAGCCGCCCTCGAAGACGTTGTTGCCGCCGGTGTCCTTGCGGTTTACCCACCAGGTGAAGTTGAGCAGCAGCTTGTGCATCACCCGGGCCAGGAACTCGTAGTCCCGGCCGCCGTCGATCTCGAACACCTTCAGCGCGGCCCACGCGTGCACCGGCGGGTTCACGTCACCGAACGCCCACTCGTACGCCGGGATCTGCCCGTTGGGATGCAGGTACCACTCGCGCAGCAGGAGCAGGATCTGCTCCTTGGCGAAGCCCGGGTCGACCCGGGCGATGCTCACGCAGTGGAAGGCCAGGTCCCAGGCCGCGTACCAGGGGTATTCCCACGGGTCGGGCATGGAGATGACGTCGAAGCTGGTCATGTGCCACCAGGCGCTGTTGCGCCCGTGCCGACGCCCGGCCGGCGGCGGTGTCGAGCCCGGGTCGCCTTCGAGCCAGCGCTTGACGTCGAAGTGGTAGAACTGCTTGCCCCACATCAGCCCGGCGATGGCCTGCCGGGCGACCAGCGCCTCGTCGGGTGTGGCGGCCGGCGGGATCACTCCGGCGAAGAACCGGTTCGCCTCGGCCCGCCGCGCCCACACGACTGCCTCGAAGCCCTCGCTGAGGTCGGCCGGGGGCGGCGGCGCGGCCGCCGGTGGCGACGCGGTGCGGGTGAGCCGCAACCGGATCTGGCGCTGCCCGCCGGCCGGCACGTCGAGCACGTAGTGCAGCGCGCCCTTGGTGCCCTCCCGGGCCGGGTTGACGGTGGCCGCGCCGTTGACGACGTGGTCGTTGATGCCGTCCTTCGGGTACGGGGAGCGGCCGGGCAGGCCCCAGAGCCGTTCGGCGTTGGTGTCGTTGTCGCAGAGCAGCGGCACCGGGCCGCCGTCGCCCTCCAGCAGTAGTTGGCCGAGCACCCGGTGCTCCCCGACGAGCCGGGTGCCCTGGCCGGTCAGCCGGGGGATCCGGTCGCCGCCGGGCAGCCCCCAGGACCAGGTGTTACGGAACCACAGGGTGGGCAGGACGTGCAGGGTCGCCGCCTGGTCGCCCCGGTTGGCGACAGTCACCACCATGCAGAGGTCGGTCGGGGACGCCTTGGCGTAGTCGACTGTCACCGCCCAGTACCGGTCGTCGTCGAAGATCCCCGTGTCCACCAGCTCGTACTCGGTGTCGTCGCGGCCGCGCAACGCGTTCACCGCGACGAGTTCGTCGTACGGGAAGGCGGCCTGCGGGTAGTGGTAGCGCCAGCGCATCCAGGAGTGGGTGGGCGTGGAGTCCTCGTACCACCAGTACTCCTTGACGTCCTCGCCGTGGTTGCCGCCGTCGCCGCCGAGGCCGAACATCCGCTCCTTGAGGATCGGGTCCTTGCCGTTCCAGAGGGCCAGGGCGAACGCGAACGTCTGCCGTTCGTCACAGACGCCGGCCATCCCGTCTTCATTCCACCGGTAGGCTCTGGACCGCGCGTGGTCATGCGGGAAGTAGTCCCAGGCCGTACCGTGCTCGCTGTAGTCCTCCCGTACCGTCCCCCACGCCCGTTCGGACAGATAGGGACCCCATGCACGCCAGTCCTGCTCCCCCGAGTCGGCCTGGGCGAGCCGGAGCCGCTCAGCGTCGGGTGGCGAGGCGTCGGAGGACGATCGGTCAGTGATCACGTGCACATCTTTGACGTCGCCGCGGTACTTGACCACAGCGGCCATTCTCGTCGTGGCGTGTTACACCCCGCCGCCGGTGGAGGAAAGTTGATCGACATTCACTTCGGCCCGCAGATCTGCGGCGACCTGACCAGCGCGGCCAGCCGGGAGTGGCTGGTCCCCGACGGCCTCGGCGGCTATGCGATGGGCACTGTCGGAGGGCTGCGGACCCGTCGCTACCACGGTCTGTTGGTGGTTCCCGGCGAAACGCCGGCGTCCCGGCAGGTGGGACTGGTCAGCCTTGATCCGGCGGTCACAGTGCCGTCCGGCGCGCGGGTACGCCTCGGCGCCCACGAGTGGGCCTCCGGCGACGTGGACCCTCGCGGCTTCGAGCTGTTGGAGCGCTTCGACCTGATCGACGGGCTACCCCGCTGGCGGTGGCGGATCGGCGCGGTGGTGATCGAACGGGAGCTGGCCATGCTGCCCGGCCGCTCCTGCGTCGCGGTGGTGCACCGGCTGGTCGCCGGTGGTCCCGTCCGGCTGGAGCTGTCGGCCGCCTGCACCTGGCGCGACGCGCACGGCGAACGACGGGCCGACGGGCCGGTCCCGCAGGTCGAGGCGGTGGCCGACGGCGCGGTGGTCGAGGGCGCGTACCGGCTCGCCGGCCCGGGCTGGGCGCCCGAGGGGCAGTGGTGGCTGGGCGTGCACCATCGCGAGGAGGCCAACCGGGGGCTGCACCCGGACGAGGACCTCTGGTACGCGGGTCGCTTCTCCGGGGAGTTGGAACGCCCCGGTGACACGGTGTCGGTGCGGGCCTGGGCCGGTCGACTCGACGAGGAGCCTCCGCCGGCGGAGGAGATCGTGGCGACCGCGAGGCGGCGAAACCGGCAGGTGGTGGCGACGGCGAAGCCAGCCGACGACGTGGACGCCACCCTGGCGCTGGCCGCCGACGCCTTCGTGGTGCGCACCGACCAGGCGGCGGTGGACGTGGTCGCCGGCTACCCGTGGTTCGGCGCGTGGTCGCGGGACACGATGATCTCGTACGAGGGGTTGTTCCTCTGCACGGGTCGCGCCGACAAGGGCCGGGAACTGCTGCGGGCGTACGCGGCGACGCTGTCCGAGGGGATGCTCGCCAACACTGCCGACACCGGTCGGGTCGAGTACAACACCGTCGACGGCACGCTGTGGTTCCTGCACGCGGTGAGCCGGCACGTCACCGTCACCGGCGACACCGACCTCGGCGACGAGCTGCTGCCCGCGCTGCGCGCCGTGATCGACGCCCACACCGCCGGCACCCGGTACGGGATCCGCGTCGACCCGGCCGACGGGCTGCTCACCCAGGGCGCCGCCGGCACGGCGCTGACCTGGATGGATGCCCGGGTGTACGGGGTGCCGGTCACCCCGCGCACCGGCAAGCCGGTCGAGGTCAACGCGTTGTGGATCAACGGGCTGGCCGGGCTCGCGGAGCTGACCGAGTTGGCCGGGCAGGATGCCGGCGAGCTGTGGCGACTCCACCGGCAGGCCACCGCCTCGTTCCGGGAGCGGTTCCCGGCCCCGACGGGCTGGCTGCACGACGTGCTGGACGCGCCCGCGCCGGCGTACCCGCTGGGTGGCGCCGCCCTGCACGACGACGACGCGTTGCGCCCCAACCAGCTGCTGGCCTGGTCGCTGCCGTACGCGCCGATGGAGCCGGACGAGGCGACGCTGCGGCGGGTCGGGGGCGGGCTGCTCACCCCGCTCGGACCGCGCAGTCTCGCCCCGGATTCCACCGAGTTCGTGGGCCGGCACCGGGGCGGTCCGGCCGACCGGGACGGGGGCTACCACCAGGGCACCGTCTGGCCGTGGTTGCTCGGCCCGTACGTGGACGCCGCACGCCGGGGGAAGATGTCCGTCGATGACGTATTCGTCGGCGTTGAGGCCCATTTGATGGAATATGGGTTAGGCTCGGTAAGCGAGACGGCCGATGGCCTCGCGCCGCACACCGCCACCGGGTGCCCGTTCCAGGCATGGTCGGTGGCCGAGCTGCTGCGGGTGCGGCGAAAGAGCCAGTAGCGCTTTACACGACCGCAATGGTGGTGTCGCCGCTGGTTATCGCGATCCCGGCAGGATTGGCCCCGATCCAGACGCGACGGCGACACCGATTCCGGTGTCGGTCGGCGCGCGCCCGGGGACAACTCAAAGGGGGCCGCATGTCACTCGATGCCCACGTGATCGACATCAACCCCGCCCGACAGCTGCGGGTGCTGATGCTCTCCTGGGAGTACCCGCCGGTGCTCGTCGGCGGTCTCGGCCGACACGTGCACGCCCTCTCCGTCGCCCTCGCCGCCGCCGGCCACGAGGTCACCGTCGTCACCCGCCACACCGACGGCGCACCCCTCGAGGAATACGCCGACGGCGTACGCATCCTGCGCGCCCCCGAAGACCCGGTCACCTTCCCCCTCGCCACCAACTCCCTGCTGGCCTGGACCATGGCCTTCAACCACACCCTCACCCGCACCGCCCTGCGCGCCACCCAGGCCGGCTCGTACGACGTCATCCACGCCCACGACTGGCTCGTCGCGCACACCGCCGTCACAGTGGCCGAGCACCTGGACCTCCCCCTGGTCACCACCATGCACGCCACCGAGGCCGGCCGGCACCAGGGCTGGCTGCCCGAGGAGATGAACCGCACCATCCACGGCGTCGAACACTGGCTCAGCAGCTCATCCATTCGCGTGATCACCTGCTCCGGGTACATGCGCGACCAGGTGACCGCGCTGTTCGACGTACCGGCCGCCCAGGTCGACGTGGTGCCCAACGGGGTCGACGACCGGGCCTGGCGGGCCCGTCCCCGAGCGGTCGCGTCGGCCCGGGCCCGGTTCGCCGGGGACGGCCCGCTGGTCGGGTACGCCGGACGACTGGTCTACGAGAAGGGCGTCCAGCACCTGGTGCACGCAGTACCCCGGCTCCGCGAACGACACCCGGGGCTGCGCGTCGTGATCGCCGGCGACGGCCCGTACCGCACCGAGTTGGAAGCCGAGGCCCGGCGGCTGGCGCTCAGCTCGACCGTCCGGTTCACCGGGTTCCTCGACTCCACCCAACTACCCGCGATGCTCGGCGCCACCGACGCGACGGTGGTCCCCAGCCTCTACGAGCCGTTCGGCATGGTGGCGCTGGAGGCGGCGGCCGCCGGAGCGCCACTGGCGGTGGCCCGTACCGGCGGCCTCGCCGAGATCGTCGAACCCGGAGTTACCGGCGTGACGTTCCCGCACAGCGACCCGGACGCGCTCGCCGGCGCGGTCGGCCAACTGCTCGGCGACGAGGTCTTCGCCCGGCGGCTGGCCCGCCGGGCCCGCACGATGGTCGGCGAGCGGTACGGCTGGGCCACCATCGCGGCCCGCACCGCCGCCAGCTACGCCACCGCTCGTCGCGAACACGGCCCCGTGCAGGCCCGACGCGCCGCCGCCCGACTGGCCGGCGGGCGGACCCGGATCGCCATCCCGGAGGGCAACCTGCTCGCCGCCGCCGACCACGCCGCCTGCTGAGCCGAGTCGGACGACCGATAGGTGACTTCCGATCCGCTGGTTAGGGTGTAGCCCGGACAGCGGCTGAGGAGGAGCGTGCACAGGTGCTGATCGCCGGTCGGTACCAACTGCTCGACCTGGTGGGTCGCGGGGGCATGGGTCGGGTGTGGCGCGCCCGCGACGAGATGCTGCACCGCGAGGTAGCGGTCAAGGAAATCGTTCCACCGAGTTGGTTGGCCGACCGTGAACGGGCCGAGGTGCGCTCACGCACCATGCGGGAGGCCCGTGCCGCGGCCCGACTCAACCACCCCGCCGTGGTCCGGCTCTACGACGTCGTCGCCGTCGACGGCAGCCCATGGATCGTCATGGAGTACGTCCCGTCCCGCACCCTCCAGGACGTCGTGGACACCGAGGGGCCGCTGGAACCGGCCCGCGCGGCCCGGATCGGCCTGGCCGTGCTCGACGCGCTGCAGGCCGCGCACACCGCCGGGGTGCTGCACCGCGACATCAAGCCGCAGAACGTGCTCGTGGCGCACGACGGGCGGGTGATGCTCACCGACTTCGGGCTGGCCACCTTCGACGGCGGCGACGGCGCGATGACCCGCCCCGGCATGGTCCTCGGCTCCCCGCAGTACGTGGCCCCGGAGCGGGCCGCCGAGGGTGCGTCCACAGTGGCCGCCGATCTGTGGTCGCTCGGGGCGACCCTGCACGCCGCCGTGGAGGGGCAGTCCCCGTACGCCCGCAGCACCGCGATGGCCACCCTGAGCGCACTGGCCGCCGGCCCGCCGGACCCCGCCCCGCACGCCGGGGCGCTCGCGCCGGTCCTGGACGGGCTGCTGCGCCGCGACCCGCGCGACCGCCTCGACCATGACACTGCCCGTCGGTTGCTCAGGACGGCCGCGACCGGTCGCGCCGACCCGCCGCCGGCGACCGACCGACCCTTGGCCGACGGGCCGGTGCCGGGGCTGGTGGGCCAGCGCGCCACGGCGGACGACCCCGACGACCAGGACCCCACCGTTCCGCTGCCCGACCCGGCCGTAGCCGTCAGCGCCTCCCCCACGCCGACCCCGGACCCGGCGGCCGCCGGGCGCACCGCGCGTCGGGTGGCGGTGGTCGCCGTCGCGCTGCTGGTCGCCGTCGTGGCCGGTGTCGGCACCGCGCTGACCGTCGCCGGAAACAAGCCCACCGACGTCACCGGCTCGTCCAGCCCGCCACCGAACCGTCCACCCAACGGCGGGCCGTTCGGCCCCGGCCCGCCGCCCGGCCCCCCGCCGAACGGGCGGAACGTCCCCCCGCCCCCGCTCGCCTGCGTCCGCCCGGACGTCGTCGGATCGCCAGTGCAGGCCGACACGCCGACCTCGGGCGAGGAGTTCCAGCCGCCGCCCGGCTGGGTCTGGCACGCCGACACCGCCGGCTTCCGGGTCTCCGTACCCGCGACGTGGCTGACCTCCCGCGACGGCGAGGTGGCGTGCTTCCAGGACCCGGCGACCGGCCGGGCCTTCAGCGTGGCTGAGGGCAGCGCCATCGATCCCCTGGAACTTCTACGGACCGCCCGCGAAACGGCGGCCGGAACGGGCTCCCTGCCGGGGTACGACGAGATCCGGCTCGCCGCGAACGACAGCGGAGCCGAGTGGGAGCTCCGCTGGCAGACACCGCACGGACCGTGGCTGCACGCCCGGCAACAGGTCCTCGGCGCCGACCGGTGGACGTTGGGTTGGATCACCCGGGACGAGGACTGGGCCGGCGCCGCCGCGGACTGGGATCGGGTGCGAAAGAGTTTCCGACCACCCCGCTGACCTGCACCGTATGGCCATGATCCGCACTACCGTCCGGCGTGGATCGAGGCCGCTCAGTGGATGAGAAAGCCGGCATTGATGGCTATCGTGGACCCCGGGGTGACCGAGGGGGAGCGACCGTGCATCAGTTGCTGATCGCGGGTCGGTACCGGCTGCTCGACCTGGTCGGCACCGGCGGAATGGGCCGGGTGTGGCTTGCTCGCGACGAGATGCTGCATCGCGACGTGGCGGTGAAGGAAATCGTGCCGCCGTCCTGGCTGGCCGAGACCGAGCGCGAGGAACTGCGGCTGCGAACCCTGCGTGAGGCGCGCGCCGCCGCCCGGCTCAACCATCCCAACGTGGTCCGCCTCTACGACGTGGTGCACGACCGGGAGAGCCCTTGGATCGTGATGGAGTACGTGCCGTCGCGGTCGGTGCAGCAGATCATCAGCGCCGAGGGGCCGCTGAGCCCGCAACGCACCGCCCGGATCGGGCTGGCGGTGCTCGCCGCGTTGCGGGCCGCGCACGCCGCCGGGGTGCTGCACCGCGACGTGAAGCCGCACAACGTGCTGGTGGCCGACGACGGGCGGGTGGTGCTCACCGACTTCGGGCTGGCCACCTTCGACGGCGGCGACGGCGTGATGACCGGGCCCGGCACGGTGCTCGGCTCACCACAGTTCGTCGCCCCCGAGCGGGCCCGCGAAGGGGTGTCCGACGCACGCACCGACATGTGGTCGCTGGGCGCCACGCTCTACGCGACGGTCGAGGGGCAGTCACCGTACGCGCGCTCCACCGCGATGGCGACGCTCAGCGCACTGGCCACCGAACCGCCGGACCCGATGCGTCGGGCCGGTCCGTTGGGTCCCGTCCTCACCGGTCTGTTGCAGCGCGACCCCTGGCGGCGGTTGACCGCCGTCGAGGCGGAGCCGCTGCTACGCAGCGCCGCTGCGAGCCACGACGAGCCCGCCGGCCCGGCCCGGTCCTCGGCGGTCGCGGCGGTCCGCAGCGCCGGCCGGGCCATCGCGCCGGACCCGTTCGAACCGGTGGCCGCGCCAGCCGAGCCGGCGACACCGCGCCGACGCCCACCGCGCCGGCCCGCTCGGCGATGGCGTCTGATCGCCCTGGGTGGCGCGGCCACCGCCCTGCTCGTCGCGGGTGGCGTCACACTGGCGTTGGTCAACCGGCACGATGACCGGACCCCACCGTCCGGCTCTGGTGGTGGCGCGCCGACCGCCCGGCCGGCGGCGTTCGCCTGCACGTCGTCCCCGCCACCGTCGGCGACCCCGGTGGTGGCGGTGTCACCGCCGGCCGACGTGAAGTACGGGCTGCGCGAGGGCTGGACCTGGTACGACGACCCGACCGGTTTCCGGATCGCCGCGCCGGTGGGGTGGGAACGCTGGACCGAAGGCTCGGTGACCTGCTTCCGGAAGACCGGCGGGTCCCGCGTGCTCAGCGTCGAGGCCGGGCCCGCCCGCGCGGATCCGGTGGCGCACTGGAAGGCCGAGGAGACCCGGCTGACCGCGGCCGAGGCGCTGCCCGACTATCGCAAGGTGGACATCTCCGCCATGGACATCTTCGACGGCGGCGCGGTGTGGGAGTGCGGCTGGCGCAACGCCGTCGGCGTTCCGGTGCACAGCTTCCGGTTGCTGGCCAACACCTCGGCCGACCGCTCCTACACCGTCTCGTGGTTGACAGAAGAGTTCGACTGGCAGGTCAACGCGGCATACTTGCCGATGATCCGGCAGAGCTTCACCCCCACCCTGTGACACGGTCCGATGTGGACCTTCCGGGTGATGCCCCTGCGGCGCCGGCGCTGACTACAGTGGCGTAGTTTTGGGCGCTCAAGATCCCTGGGGAGGGTGAGCCGAGATGATGGGACCGCAACACGCGCTGTCTGGCGCGGCGGTGTGGTTGGCGGGCTCCTGGGCACTGGAGCAGTTCGCCGACTACCACCAGTCGCCGCTCGCGTTGGCGGTGGGCACCGCGGTGTGCGCCGGTGGCGCGCTCTTTCCCGACCTCGACATGTCGGGCAAGGTGACCAAGAACCAGGGTGGGGCCACCGTGGCCCGTACCTTCGGAGTCTTCTCACTCTTCGCCGCCGAGGTGATGGAGAAGATCTCCCTCGGGGTCTACTACGCCACGAAGCTCAGCAGGGACCCCCGCCGCAACAACGGGCACCGGACGCTGACCCACACGCTGCCGTTCACACTGCTGGTCGGCTGGGGCACCACAGCGCTCTGCGCCGCCTACGGCAAGTGGGCGGTCATCACCATCCTGTTCTTCATGTTCGGCCTGGCGCTGCGCGGGCTGTTCGACGAGTGGGCCGAGCGGGCCGGCTGGGTGATCATCACTCTCGCATCGGCCGGAGCGGCCTGGTTCACCTTCGCCAACCTGCCGGGCGGACGCGGCTATCCGCTGATCGGCACCGCGCTGGGCGTGGGCTGCTTCGTACACATCCTCGGCGACATGATCACCCGGGCCGGCGTGCCGATCCTCTGGCCGATCCCGATCAAACGGCGCATGTGGATGATGATCGGCCTACCGAACAGCATCGCCCTGCGCGTCGGCAGCAAGGCCGAGGTGGTCGGAATGCGCATCGCACTGACCGTCATCTCGGCGCTCGCCACAGTCGGCCTGATCGCGCCCTCGGTGCTCAGTCGATTCGACATCGACATATGACCGATCCGGCGACGGTGGCCCCGCCAGCCGCGGACGACCGCGTACCGGAGTTCTGCCGCGACCTGGGGCTGCCCGGCCTCGCCGACGTGCACGTGCACTTCCTGCCGCCGCGACTGCTGCGTCGGGTGTGGGCCTACTTCGACGCCGCCGGGCCGTTGGTCGGCACCGAATGGCCGATCCGCTACCGGTGGAGCGACGCCGACCGGGTCGCGCACCTGCGCCAGCTCGGCGTGCGGGCATTCAGCGCCCTGGCGTACGCCCACCGGCCCGGCATGGCGGCGGAGCTCAACCGCTGGACGCTGGATTTCGCCCACGACACCCCCGGGTGCCTCGCCTCGGCCACGTTCTACCCCGAGCCGGACGCCCTCGGGTACGTCGAGGCGGCCCTCGCCGAAGGCGCCCAAGTGTTCAAGCTGCACCTGCAGGTGGGTGGGTTCGCACCGACCGATCCGGCGCTGGACCCGGTCTGGGGGATGCTGTCCGACGCGGGGGTGCCGGTGGTGGTGCACGCCGGACACGCCCCGGTGGGGACCACCCACACCGGCCCGGACCCGTTCGGTGCGCTGCTCGCCCGCCACCCTCGGCTGACCGCTGTGGTGGCGCACCTGGGCGCCCCGGACTACCGGGCCTTCCTCGACCTCGCCGAGACGTACGAGCGGGTCCGACTGGACACCACAATGGCGTTCACGCCCTTCTTCGACCAGTTCGTCCCCTTCCCCGCTGACGAGTTGCCCCGATTGCGGGAGTTGGGGCTGGCCGGCAAGGTGCTGCTGGGCAGCGACTTCCCGAACATCCCGTACCCGTACGCCGACCAGCTGACCGGGCTGGCCCGACTGGACCTGGGCGACGACTGGCTGCGCGCGGTCTGCTGGAACAACGCCGCCGCCCTCTTCGACCTGCCCTGACCCGCGCCCCGCGCCCCCGCACACCGCGCCCCCGCACACACGCCCGCCGCACCCCGCGCCCCGCGCCTCGCACCCCCGCGCCTCGCACCCCCGCGCCTCGCGCCCCGCGCCTCGCACCCCCGCGCCTCGCGCCCCGCGCCTCGCACCCCCGCGCCTCGCACCCCCGCGCCTCGCGCCCCGCGCCTCGCGCCCCGCGCCTCGCGCCTCGCGCCCCGCGCCCCGCGCCCCGCGCCCCGCGCCCCGCGCCCCGCGCCCCGCGCCCCGCGCCCCGCGCCCAAGATCGTGCTCGATCCTTGATGTAGTGGCCTCCGCGACGATCCGATGGAACTACATCCAGGATCGAGCGCGATCTTGCCGTCGCACCCCCAGGCCGGCGGCCAAGATCCGTGCAACTTCCCGGATGTTGCTGCCTCTGGCGGGCGGAAGGCAGCAACATCCCCGATGTTGCGCGGATCTTGGCCGCGACCATCAGGTGCCACCGACCGGGGAGCGGCGCGGCCGGGCGAGGCTCGGCTGGGCGCGGCGCGGGGTGGGCGGGCGCGGCGCGGCCGGGCGCGGCGCAGGGTGGGCGGGCGCGGCGCGGCCGGGCGCGGCGCAGGGTGGGGTGGGCGGGGGTGCCGCGCGGCGGCTGAATTCTTTTCGACATCGGCTATTGACGTCGCCGTAACAGGTGGCCTAGCGTCCTGTCGAACCGCTTCGTCGAAACGCTTCGACGAAGTTCGGGAGCGGTCCCACCCCAGGCCGGAGGAGGTGCGCGGTGGCCACCATGCACGACGTCGCCCGCCTCGCACAGGTCTCGGTCAGCACCGTGTCGTACGTACTCACCGGCACCCGGCCGATCTCGCAGGCCACCCGCAACAAGGTGCTCGCCGCGATGGCCCAGCTCGACTACCAGCCCAACGCGATGGCCCGCGGGCTGGCCAGTCGCCGCAGCCGGATCCTCGGCCTGTTGATGCCGATGGACGAACGCGGCCTCGGCGCCACCGAGACCGCCTTCGTCACCGGTGCCGCCGCCGCGGCCAGTGTCGCCGGCTACCACCTGGTGCTCTCGCCGGTCGGCGGGGGCAACCTCGACGACCTGCGTCGGCTGGCCAGCCAGCGGATGCTCGACGGGGTCGTGCTGATGGAGGTCCAGCTGGCCGACGAGCGGGTCACAGTGCTCCAGGAGGCGGGGGTGCCGCTGGTGCTGATCGGCCGCACCGGCGACACCAGCACGCTCTCCTACGTCGACATCGACTTCGACCAGACCGTCCGGGAGGCCGTCGCACACCTGGTCGGCCTCGGGCACCGGCGGATCGTCTACGTCAACCACTCGGCCGCCACGCTGGCCAGCGGTTACGGGCCCGCGCTGCGTACCCGTGACGCCTTCACCGCGGCGATGACCGGGCACGGCCTGGAGCCGGTGATGATCGCGGCCGAGGACAGCGCCGCCGGCGGGAGGGCCGCCCTGGCCGCCGCGTTCGCGCAGGCCCCGGAGCTGACCGCGGTGCTGGCCATGAACGAGACGGCGATCTTCGGCATCCTCGGCGAGTTGACCGGCCGCGGTTTGTCGGTGCCCGATGACGTCTCCGTCGTCTCGATGGTCACCTCTCCGCAGGTCGCCGAACTGGCCACCCCGGCGCTGACCGCTATGACGTCACCCGGTTCGGCGCTCGGCCGGATCGCGATCGAGGCGCTGACGCGCCACCTGGACGGCCCCGCAGACCTTCGGCACCAGCAACTGCTGCCGTGCGCGTTGGAGGTCCGGGGGTCGACCGCCGCGCCCCGGCGGTCGGCACTGGCCAGCTCTGCCCCATCGTCGAACGACGGAGGCTGACCAGCGAAAACGGCCCGTCATCGCGCTGCAACGCGACGACGGGCCTTGTGAAGTACCGGCTAGTACTCAACGAGGAGGATAGTAATGCAGCGATTCCGTCGGCTCGTCGCCGCGATCGCCCTGGCGGCGACCGCGACGACCACCGTGGCCGCCTGCGGCGGTGGTGACAACGGGGACAACAGCGACGCCAAGGTTCTCAAGCTCTGGCACTACGAGAGCGAGAACAGCGCCATGGGGATCGGCTGGAACCGGGCGATCGAGATCTTCAAGTCCGAGCACCCGGGCGTCGAGGTGCGCTTCGAGCGCAAGGCGTTCGAGCAGATCCAGCAGAACGCGGGCATGATCATCAACTCGTCCGAGGGCCCGGACATCATGGAGTACAACAAGGGCAACGCGACCGCCGGGCTGCTCTCCTCCCAGGGCCTGCTGGCCGACCTGAGCAGCGAGGCCGACAAGCGCGGTTGGGCCGACAAGCTCAGCCCCAGCCTGCAGACCACCGCCCGCTACAGCGACAAGGGCGTGATGGGTTCCGGCAAGTGGTTCGGTGTGCCGAACTACGGCGAGTACGTCACCGTCTACTACAACAAGGACCTGTTCCAGCAGAACGGCGTCAAGGTTCCGACCACGATGGCCGAGATGACCGCCGCCATGGACACCTTCGTCGGCAAGGGCGTCACCCCGCTGGGCATGGCCGGCGCCGAGTACCCGGCCGGGCAGCTCTTCTACCAGCTCGCCCTCTCCAAGGGCGACCGGCAGTTCGTCGACAACTACCAGCTCTACAAGAACCCTGTCGACTTCAAGGCCGACCCGCTCAAGTACGGCGCGGACACCTTCGCCCAGTGGGTGCAGAAGGGTTACGTCGCGAAGAACTCGGCCAGCCTCAAGGCCGAGGACATGGGCACCGCCTTCATCGGCGGCAAGGTTCCGATGATCGTCTCGGGTAGCTGGTGGTACGGCCGGTTCAAGACCGAGATGAAGGCCAACTGGGACACCTTCCTCTTCCCCGGCAACACCCTGCAGGCCGGCTCGTCCGGAAACCTCTGGGTGGTCCCGGAGAACAGCAAGGCCAAGAGCCTGGCGTACGACTTCATCGACATCACCCTGCGTCCGGAGATCCAGGACCTGATCGGCAACAACGGTGGTGTTCCGGTCGCCGCTGACGCGTCGAAGATCAGCGACCCGAAGGACCGCAAGCTGATCGAGGACTTCAACACGGTCAGCAAGTCCGACGGCCTCGCCTTCTACCCGGACTGGCCGGTCCCCGGCTACTACGACGTGCTGGTCTCCGGCTTCCAGGGTCTGATCAACGGCTCGAAGTCGCCCGACCAGGTCCTCGACACGATCGCCAAGCCGTACGCCGATGGCGTCAAGGAGATCACCGGCAAGTGACACGGCGAGCGGCGGGCGCGACCGGCACGACCGGCGCGCCCGCCCGCCCCGCCGGGAAGGATCTTCCATGGCAGTCTCCGAGACGGTCGCCGCCACACCGCCGGCCGCGACCCCCACCCCGCCCGCGCCCAGCCGCAGACGCCGCGGCCGCAACGCGGCGTACTGGCTCTACCTGCTCCCCGGAGCGGCGCTCTTCCTCCTGGTCATCGGTGCGCCGCTGGTCGGCACGCTCTACCTGTCGCTGACCAAGTGGTCCGGCATCGGCGACCCCCGGTGGGTCGGCCTGGACAACTACCAGCAGTTGCTGCACGACGACGTGTTCTGGGCGTCGTTCCGCAACACCGTCTGGATGCTCGTCGCGATGGTGGTGGTGCCCACACTGCTCGGGCTGCTGCTCGCCGCCGTGCTCTTCGACGTCATCGGCCGCCGGTTCAAGCCCCGCACCGCCGCCGCGCTGCGGGCCGCGTTCTACCTCCCGCAGGTGCTGCCCGTCGTGGTGGCCGGCATCGTCTGGGGCTGGATCCTCCGCCCCGACGGCGCGTTCAACAGCCTCCTCGACGCTGTCGGTCTCGGCGCGTTACGCCACGACTGGCTCGGCGACCCGGGCACCGCACTGCCGGCCGTGATGGCCGTGATGATCTGGGTGCAGATCGGCTACCCGGTGGTCGTCTTCATGGCGGCCCTGCAGCGGGTCGACCCCGAGCTGTACGAGGCGGCCGAGGTCGACGGCGCGAACTGGCTGCACCGGTTCCGGGCGATCACCCTTCCGCAGATCCGGCCGGAGACCTTCGTGGTAGCCCTGACCTGCACCATCGCCGCATTGAAGGTGTTCGGGCCGATCTTCGCCCTGACCAGGGGTGGTCCGGACAACGCGACGAACGTGCCGTCGTACTTCGCCTACTACACGTTCTTCAAGAAGCTGCAGGTCGGCTACGGCTCCGCGATCTCCATGGTGCTGACGCTGATCATCGTGGTGGTGGCCGGGATCTTCATCTGGATGCAGGCCCGCAGCGAGCGCCGGGACCGGGGGTTCTGAGATGGCCGTCACGCTCACACCGACCTCCGCGCCGGTGACGCCGGCCCGGCCCGTACGCGATCGACACCACCGCGGCGTCAGCCGCTGGGTGGTGCTCGCCCTGGTCACCGTCGGCGCGCTCGTCATGCTGGTGCCGTTCGCGTTCATGCTGCTCAACGCGTTCAAGTCGCCCGGCGACTACTCGTCGGGCGGCCCACTGAGCTGGCCGACGGAGTTCTACACCAAGGGTCTGCGCACGTACTGGACCGAAGTGAACTTCCCGCTCAAGTTCTGGAACTCGGCGGTCATCGCCGGCTCGGTGGCCGTGCTCGGCGTCGCCGTGTCACTGCTCAACGCGTACGCGCTGGGCATCGGCCGGGTCCGGGGCCGGCTGTGGATCGTCGGGCTGTTCCTGCTGGCGAACATGCTGCCGCAGGAGGCGCTGATCTACCCGCTGTACTACGTGGCGAAGCAGGTCGGCCTCTACAACACCCAGCTCTCGGTGATCATCATCTTCACCGTGATCCAGAGCGCGTTCGGCACCTACCTGCTCGCCTCGGTGATGGGCACGTTCCCGCGCTCGCTGCTGGAGGCCGCCGCGCTGGACGGCGCCGGCAAGTGGACGGTGCTGTGGCGGGTGGTCTTCCCCAACCTGCGGCCCACCCTCGCGGTGCTGCTCATCTTCTTCTTCATCTGGACGTGGAACGAGTTCCTCATCCCGCTGGTCATGCTGATCGACAACCAGACGCAGACCATTCCGGTCGCGCTCGCGTCGCTGCAGGGCGACCGGCTGATGGACGCTCCGACCACCAACGCCGGCGCGCTGATCAGCCTGGTGCCGGCGATCCTCTTCTTCCTCATCTTCCAGCGCACTCTGGCGCGCGGTATCACGGCAGGAGCCGAGAAGTGAAGTTCACCGACGGGTACTGGCAGCTGCGCCCCGGCGTCAGCGTCCTGCGCCCCGGAACCGTGGAGTCGGTCGAGCCGGACGAGCGCGGCTTCACCGTCTTCGCACCGACCGGTCAGATCACCGGCCGCGGCGACACCCTCAACCGTCCCCTGGTCACCGTCCGGTTCTTCTCCCCCGCCCCCGGCGTCATCGGGGTGACCATCGCCCACCACACCGGAGGGCTGCCCCGCGAGCCGCACTTCGGGCTGAGCACCGACGAGTCGCACCCGGTCACCGTCGACGTCACCGGGCTCAGCGCGACGCTGACCACCGGCGAGCTGACCGCGCGGGTCGCGCTCATCGACGGGTGGCGGGTCGACTTCCTGCACGGCGACCGGCTGGTCACCGCGTCCACCGCGCGCAGCGTCGGCGTCGTCACCGACGCCGAGGGCCGCCGGTACGTACACGAGCGGCTCGCACTCGGTGTCGGTGAGACGGTGTACGGGCTGGGCGAGCGCTTCGGCCCGTTCGTCAAGAACGGGCAGAGCGTCGACATCTGGAACGCCGACGGGGGCACCGCCAGCGAGCAGGCGTACAAGAACGTGCCGTTCTACCTGAGCAGCGCCGGCTACGGGGTCTTCGTGGACCACCCGGAGCACGTGTCGTTCGAGGTCGGCTCCGAGGTCGTCACGCAGACCCAGTTCAGCGTCGAGGGCCAGTCGCTCACCTACTACGTCATCGATGGGCCGCAGCCGAAGGACGTGCTGCGCCGTTACACCGCGCTCACCGGCCGCCCGGCCCGGGTCCCCGCCTGGTCGTACGGCCTGTGGCTGTCCACCTCGTTCACCACCTCGTACGACGAGAAGACGGTGACCGAGTTCGTTGACGGGATGGCCGAGCGCGGGCTGCCGCTGTCCGTGTTCCACTTCGACTGTTTCTGGATGCGTCAGTTCCACTGGGTCGACTTCGTCTGGGACCCGGCGACCTTCCCCGACCCGGAGGGGATGCTGCGCCGGCTGCACGAGCGTGACCTGAAGGTGTGCGTCTGGATCAACCCGTACATCGCGCAGCGCTCGTACCTCTTCGAGGAGGGCCGCGCGGCCGGTTACCTGGTGCGCAACCCCGACGGCTCGGTCTGGCAGTGGGACAAGTGGCAGGCCGGCATGGCGCTCGTCGACTTCACCAACCCGGACGCGGTCCGCTGGTTCACCGGCAAGCTCAAGGCGCTGCTGGACATGGGCGTCGACTGCTTCAAGACCGACTTCGGCGAGCGCATCCCGACCGACGTGGTGTGGCACGACGGCTCGGACCCGCAGCGGATGCACAACTACTACTCGTACCTCTACAACAAGGCGGTCTTCGAGCTGCTGGAGACCGAGCGCGGCGAGGGCGAGGCGGTGCTGTTCGCCCGCTCGGCCACCACCGGCGGGCAGCAGTTCCCGGTGCACTGGGGCGGCGACTGCGAGTCGACGTTCGTCGCGATGGCCGAGTCGCTGCGCGGCGGGTTGTCCCTGGCGTCGTCCGGCTTCGGCTACTGGAGCCACGACATCGGCGGCTTCGAGGGCACCCCGGACCCGGCGGTGTTCAAGCGGTGGGTCGCCTTCGGGCTGCTCTCGTCGCATTCCCGGCTGCACGGGTCCGGCTCCTACCGGGTGCCGTGGGCGTACGACGAGGAGGCCGTTGACGTGCTGCGGCACTTCACCCACCTCAAGCTCGGCCTGATGCCGTACCTGGCGGCCGCCGCCCAGGAGGCGCACCGCGACGGGACGCCGGTGATGCGGCCGATGTTCCTGGAGTTCCCGGACGACCCTGCGACGGCACACCTGGACCGGCAGTACATGCTCGGCCCGGACGTGCTGGTCGCCCCGGTGCTCAGCGCCGACGGCGACGTCACGTACTACGTACCGGCCGGCACCTGGACGCACCTGGTCACAGGGGCGCAGGTCACCGGCCCGGCCTGGCTGACCGAAAAGCACGACTTCGACAGCCTGCCGGTGCTGGCCCGACCGGGCGCGGTCATCCCGTTCGGCTCCCGTACCGACCGACCGGACTACGAGTGGGCCGACGATGTGCGGCTGCGGGTGTACGCACCGACCGAGGGGCAGCGGACCCGGGTACGGGTACCGTCACCCGGCAACGGACCGGGCGCCGAGTTCGACGTGCGCTACGAGGGTGGGACGGCCAGCGCCGAACTGGTCGCCGGCACCTCGACGGGCTACATCTGCGAGATCCAGGGGACGGAACGATGACGCAACACCACTTCCCGGAGAGCTTCGTCTGGGGCTCGGCGACGGCCGCGTACCAGATCGAGGGCGCGGCGACCGAGGACGGGCGCGGACCGTCCATCTGGGACACCTACAGCCACACACCCGGTCGGACCCTCAACGGTGACACCGGTGACGTGGCCGCGGACCACTACCACCGGTGGGCCGACGACCTCGGGCACATCGCCGACCTCGGGCTCGGGGCGTACCGGTTCTCCATCTCCTGGCCCCGGGTGCAGCCGGGCGGCTCGGGCCGGTTCAACCAGGCCGGCATCGACTTCTATTCGCGGCTGGTGGACGGGCTGCTGGAGCGGGGCGTCCGCCCGGTGGCCACCATGTACCACTGGGACCTGCCGCAGGAGTTGGAGGACGCCGGCGGGTGGGCGGCGCGGGAGACCGCGCTGCGCTTCCAGGAGTACGCGGCGGGCATCGTCGGCGCGCTGGGCGACCGGGTGCACACCTGGACGACACTCAACGAGCCGTGGTGCTCCGCGTACCTGGGCTACGCCTCCGGCGTGCACGCGCCGGGTCGGACCGAGCCGGCGGCGGCGCTGGCCGCGGTGCACCACCTCAACCTCGCGCACGGCCTGGCCGGCCGGGTGGTCCGGGAGCTGGCCCCGTCCGCTGAGCTGTCGGTGACGCTGAACCTGCACGTCATCCGGGGTGCGTCCGACTCGCCCGCCGACCAGGACGCGGTCCGGCGGATCGACGCGTTGGCCAACCGGGCGTTCCTCGGCCCGATGCTGGACGGGGAATACCCGGCCGACCTGCTGGCCGACACCGCCTCCGTCACCGACTGGTCGTTCGTCCGCGAGGGTGACGAGAAGCTGATCGCGGTGCCGCTGGACGTGCTCGGGGTCAACTACTACTCCAGCACCCTGGTCCGGGCCTGGGACGGGGTGTCGGCCCGCTCCGACGCCGACGGGCACGGCGCGTCGACCTCGACGCCGTGGGTCGGCGCGGAGAACGTCGACTTCCTGCCGCAGCCCGGCCCCTACACGGCGATGGGTTGGAACATCGACCCGCCGGCGCTGACCGAGCTGCTGCTGCGCCTCCAGCGCGAATACCCCAGCCAGCCCATGATGATCACCGAGAACGGCGCGGCCTTCGACGACGTGGTGTCGGCCGACGGCCGGATCCACGACGACCGACGGATCGACTACCTGCGTCGGCACATCGGCGCGATGGCCGACGCCCGAGCGCAGGGCGCGGACGTGCGCGGCTACTTCGTCTGGTCGTTGCTGGACAACTTCGAGTGGGGTTACGGCTACGACCGTCGCTTCGGCATCATCCGGGTCGACTACGACACCCAGGTACGCACCTGGAAGGACAGCGCCCACTGGTACCAGCGTCTCGCCGCCACCGGGCAACTGGACCAGGCACAGGACTGACGAAGAGCGTGATGCCGGTGAGTCATCATGATGACTCACCGGCATCACCCAGTTCGGGGAGCCTGGCAGGACGGGGCCCTCAAACGCCGACGCGCTGGGGCGGGACCGTGAGCCCGTAGAGCTCCATCAGCTCCGGGGTGTCGATCCGGCTGCCGTCGGCAACCGAGTCGCAGGCGATGTCGACGATCTGGTCCTTGTGCGCCAACAGGTACGGCCGGGCACCCACGTCGGCGCTGGCCAGGGTGGCGATACCGGGCCAGTGCCGGCGACCGAACAGCATCGGGTAGCCGCGCAACCCGTCGTAGGTGGCGCAGACCAGCACGTCCGGGTACGGCAGCGCGGCCACCCGGCTGACCGCCGTGGCGGTCAGGCCCGGCATGTCGACCGGGACCACCACCACCGCCTCGATCCCCTCGTCGTCCATGGCGGCCAGGCCGGCCCGGATGGACGAGCCAACTCCGGTGCCCCACGCCTTGTTGATCACGACGGTGGCCTTGCCCAGGTCGGCGGTCTCCCGGACCTGCTCTGCTGCGGCACCCAGGACGACCACGATCTGCTCGCAGCCCGCCTCGGTCATCGTGTCGATCATCTGATTCACCAGGGGCTTGCTTCCCTGGTGCAGCAGCGCCTCGGGACCACCGATCCGTCGTCCCCCGCCTGCGGCGATGATCATTCCTGCGATCCGGTTCAGCTGCGCCCCCTCCAGCACGGGACAGACCGTGACCGATCCATCCCCTCCTACGGACACTGCAACGAGGACGGCCAGCCGGGGGTGGCGGGGCGAAAAGGAGAAATAGCACAACCGTTACACGACCGGCATCTGCCGACACGCGCACCGGATGATCATCGAGAAGAGTCGGCCATCAACCCATCTCCCCGGACATTGCGACCGCGGTGCCGCCCCAACGCTGGGGGCACCCATCGCGCCACCCAGCCGAGGCCGCGTGCGGTGAGCGCGTACAGGACCACCGGAGCAACGATCAGCAGCACGGCGATTCCCGCGACCAGAGGCACGTAGCCGGCGGACACCCCGCTGGCAATCGCCCCGGCCACGGCGTACCCGGCGGCCAGGACGACCGCGACGAGCGCGGCCAGCACCACCACCCGGCCGGTCCCCCGATGCCGGCCGACGGCCTCCCCGACCGCCACAGCCGGCAGGAAGAGCAGGGGAATCAAGACCACGCCGAGCACCGCGGCGATCAAGACGAGCATCGGCCCGGCCAGCGGGCCACCCACACCCGAGCCGGTGGCCAACGCGTACGCGAGCAGACCGAGGTAGCCCAGGACCGCCTCGGCGACGAGGGCCAGGCAGGCGGCGACCATCCCGGCCAGATGACGGATGACTCCGACGACCATGGGGCACCCTCCCATTCCGACGGCCGCACGACCGCACGAGACTAACCGGGGCACCGCCCCGGGGTGTGCCCCGCTTGAGTTGGCCCGCAGGTCAGGCCGCGTCGGCGTAGCAGTCGACGATGGACAGGTCCAGTGGAAACCGGACCGGCGTCGCACCGAAGAGCAGCGCGGAGGCGCGCTCGCCCGACCGGTTGACAGCCTCGGCGACCGCGTCCGCCTGAGCGGCGGGCGCGTGCACCACCACCTCGTCGTGCTGAAAGAAGACCAACTGCGCGTCGGTGCCGGACAGCTCCGTGCGCAGCGTGGCCAGCAACGTGGAGGCCCACTCCGCAGCGGTGGCCTGGATGACGAAGTTGCGGGTGAAGCGCCCCCGCGACCGCGCGGCACGCGCCCGTGGGCTCTGCGGATCGGCCGCCCCCTCCGGATCGGAGGGCTCGCCGTCGAGATCACCGAACCCGGCCGAGCCGGGCGGGCACGTCCGCCCCAACCACGACCGCACCAAGCCACCCGTCTCACCGGTACGCGCGGCCGCCTCCACGTAACCGAACGCCGTCGGGTAGCTGCGCTTGAGCACCGCCAACGCGGGCACCGCCGCCCCGCCGGTCTGCCCGTACATCGCGCCGAGCAGCGCCACCTTGGCCTTGGCCCGGTCGCCGCCGAACGAGTCCCGGGCCAGGGCCGCGTAGAGGTCGCCGGCACCGCCCGCCGCCGCCAACCGTGCGTCGCCGGACACCGCGGCCAGCACCCGAGGCTCCAACTGGCCGGCGTCGGCGACCACGAACCGCCAACCCGGATCGGCCACCACCGCCCGCCGGATCACCTTGGGGATCTGCAACGCGCCACCACCCCGGGTGGCCCACCGGCCGGAGACGACACCACCCGGCACGTACTCCGGTTGGAACCGGCCGCCCCGCACCCACTGATCGAGCCAGGCCCAGCCGTGCGCCGTCCAGATCCGGTAGAGCTCCTTGTATTCCAGCACCAGCGGCACCGCCGGATGGTCCACCCCGCGCAGCACCCAGGCCCGGGTGTTGGGCAGCTCCACCCCGACCCGGGCGAACGCCTTGAGCAGCTCCGCCGGGGAGTCGGTGTGCAGGCCGCGTACGCCGAGCGCGTCGGCGATCCGGGCGGCCAACTCGGCGAGTCGGCGTGGCGGCCCACCGACCGGGGACGCCTCACCGAGCAGCTCGTGCAGGATCTCGTTGTGCACGTCGACACGCCAGGGCAACCCGGCGACGCCCATCTCCACAGCGATCAACGCGCCGGCCGACTCGGCGGCCACCAGCAACCGGAACCGGCCGGGGTGCTCGGTCGCGGCGATGCGGGCGAGTTGGTCGGCGTACACCTGGGTCAGTGCCTCGATGCCCGGGCCCGGCGGGCCGGGCACTGTGTCGAAGAGCGCGCCCTGCCCGTGCCCGGGCGGTGCGGCGGCGCGCGGCGGCGGGTCCGGCGGCACCGCCGCGCCGGTCAGCCGGGCCCAGGCGGCGGCCAGCGAGCGGGGCTCACCCCAGCGGCCCGCGTGCCCGAGCAGCAACGCCTCGGTCAACTCCACGTCGTGACACCGATCGACCCGGACGCCGGCGCGCAGCAGCGTCGGGTAGACCGCCGGGGTGGTCGACCAGACCCAGCGCGGGTGCCCGGCGGCCTCGCGGGCGGCGACCGCGGCGACCAGGTCGGTGACGACCTCGGCCGGGCCGCTCGGGCGGCCGGTGGCGTCCAGCGGGCACAGCACTCCCCCACCCCGCTCGTCGGACACTACCGCCACCAGCACGAACGCGATTCTGCCTGTCCCGTGCGACAGGAACGGAGGCGCACCTCACCACGATCGGGTCGGTGGGGTGTCGGGGCCGGTCGGTAGCGTGACCAGGTGCCTCCGCAGATCCCGCATCCCGATCCTGGCACTCCCGACACCCGCGGTCCGATGCGCTACCTCTGGTGGCTGGTCCGCTGCCAACCGTGGCGGGTGCTGCGTGGCAGCCTGCTCGGCACGGCCTGGATGATCGGGCTCTCGGCCCGGCCCTACCTGATCTACCGTGCCGTCGACGACGGGCTACGCGCCGGTGACACCCGGGCCCTGGCGCTCTGGGTCGCGGCGATCGTCGTCGCGGGCATGGCCCTGTCCTACCTGGGCATCATGCGGCACCGCACGATGACCTTCATCCGGGAGGACGCCAAGGCCCGCTCCGCGGAGGTCCTGCTACGCCACCTGTCCCGCATCGGCGCGGTGCTGCCGCGCCGGGTCGGTGCGGGCGAGGTGTCCACCATCGGCGGCTCCGACATCGACTGGACGGCGCAGGTGCTGACGCTGACCGGGCCGGGCGTCGGCGCGATCATCGCGTACGGGGTGATCGCCGTGGTGCTCTGGTCGATCTCCCCGATGCTCGCGCTCTGCGTGCTGGTGGGGGTACCGGTGGTCGGTCTGGTCGTGGGGCCGCTGCTGCGTCGCCTGGAGCGGGCCGAATCGGTCTACCGCAGGCAACAGGGCGCGCTCACCGCCCGATCCGGTGACATCGTGGCCGGCCTGCGGGTGCTCGCCGGGGTGGGCGGTCGGGACCTTTTCGCCCGGCGGTACGCGGCCCGGTCCCAGGACCTTCGCGCCGAGGGCTACCGGGTCGGCGCGGTCAACAGCTGGATCGACGCGGTGACCGTCGCCATCCCCGGCTTGTTCCTGGCGGCCGTGGTGTGGCTGACGGCCCGGATGGCGGTGACCGGTGACGTCACCATCGGCGAGCTGGTCGCCGTCTACGGCTACGTGGCGACCCTGATCGTGCCGGTCTGGTTTCTGCTGGAGGGCAGTCACCAGCTCATCCGCGGTCGGGTCGCCGCCCGGCGGATCGCCGACCTGCTCACCGTGACGCCGGACGACGTCGGTGGCCCGGGTCGCCGGTGGCCGGGTGCCGTGCCCGAGACACGCCGGCCGGATGACCCGGGCGCTCCGGACGGCCCCGCCGACCTGCACGACCCGGTGACCGGCCTGACCGTGCGCGCCGGCCAGCTGACCGGCGTGGCGGCAGACGATCCGGCGGCGGCCGTGGCGTTGGCCGACCGGCTCGGCCGGTACGTCGTCAGCGCCGTCACCTGGGGTGGCGTGCCGCTGCGCGCGGTCGCCCTGGACGAGGTCCGCACACGGATCCTCGTCGCCGACCACGACTCGTACCTCTTCGCCGGCACGCTGCGCGAGATCCTGGGCGCCGGGGCCGACGAGGATGACGAACGGATCGGCGCGGCCCTGCGGACCGCCTCGGCGCAGGACGTCGTCGACGCCCTGCCCGCCGGACTGGACACCCCGATCGACGCCCGAGCCCGGACGCTCTCCGGCGGTCAGCGCCAACGGATCCGCCTGGCCCGGGCGCTGCACAGCGAGCCGGAGGTGCTGATCCTCGTCGACCCGACGTCGGCGGTCGACGCGCACACCGAGGCGCGGATCGCCGAGCGGCTGCGGGAGGCGCGGGCCGGGCTGACCACAGTGGTGATCGCCACGTCGCCGCTGCTGCTCGGTCGGGCCGACCTGGTCGCGCACCTCGGCGGCGACCGGATCACCGCCACCGGCAGCCACGCCGACCTGCTCGACCGGGACCCGGCCTACCGGCACCTGGTGGCCCGCGGCAGCGAGGAGGCGTACCGGTGAGCCGACTGCCGGTGGCCGACCGCGGCACCGTACGCCGGGCCCTGCGGGACATGATCAGCCGACACCGGCGCGCCGTCGGCGTCGTACTGGCGCTGCACAGCGCCGCCGCGGTCGCCGGGCTCGCCCCACCGTGGCTGCTGGGCACCATCGTCGACCGGGTCACCGCGGGCGCGGGCGTTGCCACTGTGGACCGGCTGGCACTCGCCATCGCCGGCTGCGTCCTGGTCAGTGCTCTGCTCTCCCGGTACGCCCAGTACGCCGGCCACCGCTTCGGCGAACGGGCCGTCGCCGAGCTGCGCGAGGAGTTCGTCTCCCGGACGCTCGGGCTGCCCGTCTCGGTCGTCGAGCGTGCCGGCTCCGGAGACCTGGCCACCCGCAGCTCGGTCGACGTGTCGACGGTCGGCACCACCGTCCGGGACGTGGTGCCCACCATCGTCATCGCCACCGTGCAGTTGACGTTGCTGTTCGGGGCGGTCTTCCTGCTGCACCCACTGCTCGGGTTGGCCGCACTGGCCGGGCTCCCGTCGATCGTGGCGGTGACCCGCTGGTACCTGCGCCGGGCCAGCTCCGCGTACCTCACCGAGGGCGCGGCGGCGGCCGAGCTGACCGAGACCCTGACCACCACCGCCGAGGGCGCCCGCACCGTGGAAGCGCTGCGGCTGGCCGACGACCGGATCCGGCACGGCACCACCCGCATCACACTGGTGTGGCGGGCCCGCCGCGCGACCCTCGCCCTACGTACCGTGTTCTTCTCGGTCGTCGAGGCCAGCTACCCGCTACCGGTCGCCATGGTCCTGCTCGTCGGGGGCTACCTGCTCTCCCGGGACATGGTGTCGCTCGGCGCGGTGGTCGCCGCCGCCCTCTACCTGCAACAGGCGATCGACCCGTTGGACCGGCTGTTGCAGTGGACCGAGCAGGCGCAACGCGGCTTCGCGTCGTACGCCCGGGTGCTCGGCGTCGGCATGGTCCCGCCGGAACCGCCCGGCACGACCGCCTCGTCACGAGGTGAGCGGCTCGTCGTCCGAGGAGCGCGGTTCTCCTACTCCGACGGGCCGGACGTGCTGCACGGCATCGACCTGGAGGTGCAGCCCGGCGAGCGGCTGGCAGTGGTCGGCCCGTCCGGCGCCGGCAAGTCCACCCTGGCCCGGCTGCTGGCCGGGATCGACGCGCCACGGCAGGGCGTCGTCAGCATCGGTGGCTGCCCGGTCACCGACCTCGACCCGGCCGAGCGACGCCGCCGGATCGCCCTGGTCACCCAGGAGCACCACGTCTTCATCGGCTCGGTACGCGACAACCTCTCCTTCGCCGCGCCCGACGCCTCCGACGAGCAGATGCGCGCCGCACTCGCCACGGTCGGTGCCGACTGGTTCGCCGAGTTCCCCGACGACCTGGACACGTCGCTCGGCGACGGGGCCCGTCAACTCGGTGCGGCCGAGGCCCAGCAGCTCGCGCTGGCCCGGTTGGTGCTCGCCGACCCGCACACCCTGATCCTGGACGAGGCGACCGCCGCGCTCGACCCGTCCACCGCCCGACGGACCGAACGCGCGCTGGCCGCCGTGCTGGTCGGGCGGACCGTCATCGCGATCGCGCACCGGCTCAACACCGCGCACGACGCCGACCGGGTCGCCGTGCTCGCCGACGGCCGGATCACCGAGATCGGCAGCCACGACGAGCTGGTCGCGACCGGCGGCGCGTACGCCGCGCTGTGGCGCTCCTGGCACACCCGGGTCGACGAGCGCTGAGGCGTCCTACTTCACCGCGCCGGAGGTGAGGCCGGCCTGGATCTGACGCTGGAAGACCGCGTACACGAGGATCATCGGGAGGATGGCGATGGTCAGCGCGGCGAACAACCCGGACCAGTCGGCCTCGTAGCCGGCGTTTACCGAGATGTCGGCGATGCCCTGGGTGAGCACCCACTTGTCCTTCGCGTTGGAGAGCAGCACCAACGGGAGCTGGTACTGCGCCCACTGACCGATGATGTTGAAGATCGCGACGCTGATCAGGCCCGGCTTCGCCATCGGCATCATCACCTGGAAGAACAGCCGGCTGTGCCCACAGCCGTCGATCATGCCCGCCTCGGCCACCGACGACGGCAGCGTCTTGAAGAACGCGGCCAGGAAGAACACGGTGAACGGCAACGAGTACGCGGTGTAGACCAGCACCACGCCGGTGTGGGTGTCCAGCAGACCCAGGTTCTTCACCACGAAGAAGAGCGGCACCAACGCCAGGAAGACCGGGAAGGCCAAGCCCGAGACGAAGAGGAAGTAGACCGCCCGGTTGCCCCAGAACTTGTAGCGGGCCAGCACGTACGCGGCCATCGAGCCGAGCAGCATGGTGAGGAACGTGCTGCACGACACCACGATCACGCTGTTGAGGAAGTACCGCCCGACGTGCGCCTTGGTCCAGGCCCGCCCGAAGTTCTCCCAGCGCAGCTCGGCCGGGAGCGTCCACGGGCTGCTGAAGATCTCGCTGGTGTTCTTGAACGCGGCGAGGAAGGTCCAGAGGATCGGCACGATCACGATCACCGCCCACACGGCGAGCGCGACGTGCCCCAGGCCCGCGAAGAGCTTCACCTCCGAGCGGGGGCCCTTGCGCCCCGGCCCGGCGGGGGCGGACGGGTCACCGGTCTTCGGCGGTAGCGCCGCCGGGGTCGGCGGCAGCGTCGACTGCGGATTCATCAGTACTCCACGCTTTCCCGCTTGGTGAGCCGCAGCGTCAGCGCCGCGAACGTGAGGGTGAGGAAGAACAGCGCCACGCCCATCGCCGAGGCGTAGCCGTACTTCGAGTAGACGAACGCGTTGCGGTAGATCTCCATGGCCAGGACCGTGGTGGCGCCGTCCGGGCCGCCACCGTCCACAGAGAGCACCGCCACGATGGCGAACGCGTCGAACGCCGCGATTCCGAGGTACACCCAGGCCACCTGGAGGGTGTCCCACAGCAGCGGCAGGGTGACCCGGAAGAACAGGGTCACCTTCGTCGCCCCGTCCATCTCGGCGGCCTCGTAGATCTCACCGGGAATGGAGGCCATCCCGGCCGAGAAGAGCACCACGTAGAAGCCGACCGCCTGCCAGACCAGCACCGCGATGATCGACCAGAGGGCCAGGTTCGGCTTGACCAGGAAGAGGATCGGCTCCAGGCCGAACTTCATCAGCACGCCGTTGATCAGGCCGGACTCGTTCGGCCGGTACACCATCTGGAACAGCACCGCGATGATGGCCACCGCCAGGACCTGGGGGAAGAAGAACACCACCCGGTAGAACTTCGCCCCCCAGACCCCCTGGCGTTGCCCGCCGCTGCTCTTGCCGCCCACGTTGAGCAGGAAGGCGAAGAACAGGGCGATGGCAATGGTGATCAGCGGCAGGGCAAGCAGCAGTACGCCGTGGTGCTGGACCGCCTTCCAGAAGGCGCCGTCGTCGAGCAGCCTCCGGTAGTTGTCGAAGCCCACCCACTGCGGGGCGGACAGCCCCCGCCAGTTGGTCATCGAGATCTGGAACGCCTGCGCGTACGGCCAGATCACGAATGTCACGTACAGCGCGACCGGGGCGAACAGGAACCCGATCACGAATGGATACTTGCCGTGCCGCATGACCCTAGCTCCGATCGATCAGCGCTTGAACTTGGTGACGGAGCTGTCCTTCTTGATGGCGTCGGCGCGCTTCTGGATCCGCTCCACGAAAGCGTCCGCGTTGATCCGGCCGAACATCAGCTCGTTGGTGGCGGTACGCGCCTCCGTGTCGAGCTCCTTGTACCAGCCGTCGAAGTACAGGTTGAACACGTCCTGACCGGCCGCCTTGAGCGCGGCCTGGGAGCTGGCCACACCGGGCGGGAAGGCGAAGCCCTCCGAACCGGCGGTGACCACGGTCGGGGCCTTGACCACCTCGGTGAAGCCCTTCGCGCCCGCCTTCGACAGCATCTGACGCATGTACTCCAGGCCGCCCTTGGGGTTCTTGCTCTTCGCCGAGACGAAGTAACCCTCACCGGCGGTCGCGCGCAGCGCGGTGGCCGGCAGCTTGTCCGAGGCGGACAGGCTCGGCACCGGCATGAGCTGGTATTCAAAGCCGGCCGGCGTGTCCTTCTTCTGCTCGCCCTCCAGCCAGTCACCGCTGGGGTACATGGCCACCTTGTACTGGTTCTGCCGCAACTGCACGTCGGTGTGCTTGAGCCCCTCGAAGCTCTTGTCGCTGAACTTCGCGCCGACCTCGGCCCACGCCGTGGCAGCCTGCTTGACGGCGTCCTGCTTCCAGGCACCGTCCTCCAGGTTGTCGATGTTCTTCAGCACGTCCGTGCCGCCGATCTTGGCGGCGTGGGTGAGGATCACGTTCCACTGGTAGTAGGCCGCGTTCGCCCCGGCGTAGCCGTAGGGGGTGATGCCCTTGGCCTTGATGGCGGTGAGCAGGGCGATGAACTCGTCCCAGTTCTTCGCCGGCGCCCACCCGTTGTCCTTGAACAGCTTGCCCGAGTACCAGATGCCGAAGACCGTGGAGACGTAGTACAGGACGAACGGCTTGCCGTTGAACGAACCGGCCTCGATGGTGCCCGGCACCACTGTGTCGCGGACCTTCTTGGTCGGGTCGTCGACCGACGGCGCGTCCCACAGCTCGGTGAGGTCCTGAAGCTGACCGTCGGCGACCAGCGCGCCGAAGTCCATCAGCTTCTCGCCCGAGTTGTTCACGAACTCCGGCGGGTTACCGGAGGCGAACCGCGGCTGGAGCACTGTGGAGACGGCCTGGGTGGCCTGGTGCTTGACCTCGGCCTTGGGGAACGCCGTCTTGTACAGCGGCTCGTGCACGTCGGTGGCGTACTTCTCGCCGTAGCCACCGTTGAAGATGACCACCTCGATCGCGGCGTCCTCCTTGACGCCCAGCGGGTTCTTCTCGCTCTTGGTGCCGCCGGCGACCTGCTCGTTGTCACCGTCGCTGCCGCTGGTGGCGCAGGCGCCGAGCAGGCCGATGGCCGGAGTGGCGAGCATGCCCACGGCGGCGGCGCGACGCAGCACCGTGCGACGGTCGAGTGCGGCCGGGTGTTCGGGGGTAATCGACATCGTCGTCTCTCCTTGTGGAATTCGGGTCATGCGGTACGCCGGAGACGTCCGGCGTACCGCGACTCGAGGGCGAGGTTGTGCTCGTCCCCGCCGGGGACGTTGGCGGAGAGGTAGATAGGGGGTACCTCCCCGGCCTGGTGGAACCGTCGTACGACCTCCGCGGTCAGCAACTGCGCCAGCAGCGCCGTGGTGACCGAGGAAACCGCACAGACCGCGCCGCCGCCCTCGAGCGGCAGCAGTGCATCGCCGTACGGCGCGCCATTGTCCAGCACGACGTCGGCGAGGTCGGCGAGCCGATGCCCGGACGGGTGCCGTGGTGCCACCCGTGCGGTGTGCTCGACCGAAGTGACCGCGATCAACGGGTGACCGCGCTCGGTGACCAGCGCCGCCAGCTCGACCACCGAGCCGTTGATGCCGGACTGGGACGCCACCACGAACACGTCGCGCGGCTGGGGTGCCGCGAGCGCGTAGATCTGGTGGGCGATGGAGGGATCACGTTCCAGCTTGGGGTCGGCGAGCACGTCGCGCGGGGCGTCGCCGTGCATCACCAGGTCCCGCACCGACAGCCGGTTGGTGGGGACCAACCCGCCGGCCCGGGCGACCAGCTCGGCGGCGAACGCCTCGGAGTGCCCGGCGCCGAACGCCTGGAGCACGCCGCCGTCGCGCAGGCTGTCGGCGATCAGGTCGGCGGCCCGGGTGATCCCGTCGGCCTCCGAGTCGAGCAGCCGGTCGAGCACCGGGCGGACGGCGTCCGCGTACCCCTGGGCGCTGATCATGAGAGGGCTCCCTTCGCTGCCTTGTGCCCGTCGACGGCCTGCGCGGTCCGCCGGAAGGCCGCGTGCGCGCGGTCGTGGGTGCGTTGGGCGACGGCGATGTAGAGCAGGTCGAGCACCACCAGCTGGGGGTGCCGGGCGGAGAGCGCGTCCGGTCGGAAGGTGGTGGCCTGGCTGGCGGTGAGCAGCACGATGTCGGCCAGCTCGGCCAACGGTGAGCGGGGAAAGCCGGTGAGCGCGAGCGTGGTGGCGCCCCGACTGCCCGCCTCGGCGAGCATCTCGATCGTCTCCCGGGTCTGCCCGGTGTGCGAGATGCCGAGCGCCACGTCTCCCGATCGCAGCAACGCGGCGCTGGCCAACCCCTCGTGCACGTCGTTCCACGCCCACGCCGCCACACCGATGCGGTGCAGGCTGAACTGCATCTCCTCGCCGACCAGGGCACTGCCGCTGGCGCCGAAGATGTTCACCCGGCTGGCGCCGGCGATCGCCACCGCGGCCCGCTCCACCTCGGCGAGGTCGAGCAGGGTGGCGGTGTCGTGCATGGCCCGGGTGTCGGCGGCCATGATCTGGTCGAGCACCCGGGCGAGCGGGTCGCTCGGCTGGATCTCCCGTCCGATGTCGACGGTCCAACCGGCCGAGCGGGCCCGGCCGGTCTCGGAGGCGATGCCCAGTCGCAGGTCGGCGTACCCCTCGAAGCCCATCGCCCGGCAGAAGCGGGTGATGGTCGCCGGTGAGGTGCCGCTGCGCTCGGCCAGCTCGACGATTGTCGAGCGGGCGGCGGCCTCCGGGTCGCTGAGAACGTGCTCGGCGACCCGGCGCAGGGCGCCGGTCAACTCGCCGAGCCCGTTGCGGACCCGGGCCAGCACCCCGTCGGAGGCCGAGGCGCGTCGGTCGATCACATCGGCGTCGACCACCGCGGTCCCCGCGGCGGTGTCCACCTCGTGATCAACCATGAGTTGCCTCCGCTTTCCGAAAAGACTGTTAACTGTTAGTGGTAAAAGTTCTTACTGAACGGCCCTCCGTGTCAAGACTGTGGGCGAAGTTTTCAAACTGTTACCTGGCGCACAGCCCCTCACGTCCGCCACAACTTGCCCCACACGACCCCGCCGACCAGCATGAACAAGCCAGATCGCCGTTCCGCGCAAGGAGACCCGTGCCGATGTCCGACACCGTCGTGGTGGGCCTCGATGTCGGCGGTACGTCCACCCGGGCGACCGTCCTCACCCTCACCGGGCAACGCGTCGGCACCGGCCGCGCCGGCGGCGGCAACCCCACCAGTCACGGCGCCGAACGCGCTGCCGCCGAACTGCTGACCGCCCTCCGCGAAGCGCTCACCGACGTCGACCCGACCCGGGTGGCCGCTGGCACCATCGGGCTCGCCGGAGCCGGCCGGCTGCTCGCCGACCCGACCGGGCGGGCCGCCTTCGACCAGGCCTGGCACGACGCCGGCCTGCGCTGCCCGTACGAGGTGCACGGCGACGCCCTGGTCGCGTACGCCTCCGGCACCGCCGCCCCGGACGGAACCATCCTCATCGCCGGCACCGGCGCCATCACCGCGCAGGTCGATGAGCTGCGGCTCGACCGGATCGCCGACGGCCACGGCTGGCTCCTCGGCGACGCCGGCTCGGGCTTCTGGCTCGGCCGGGAAGCGGTGCGCCGACTCCTCGCCGATCTGGACACCGGCCGTGGGCTTGGCGCGCTGGCCACGACCGTGCTCGCCGAACTGCTGGGCAGCGCCAACATCGCCGCCCGCCCACGGGACACCGTCGACGCCACCATCCAGACGGTGACCCGTCGACCTCCCGTCGAACTGGCCCGGCTCGCGCCGCTGGTCGTCGACGCCGCCACCCACGGCGACCCGGTCGCCACCGCGCTGATCACCGAAGCCGCCGCGCACCTCTCCGAGAGCATGAGCCGCATCCGCCCCGCCGGGGCGGTGACGCCGATCGTGCTCGGCGGCGGCCTGCTCACCGCCGACACCCCGCTCGCCACCGCCGTCCGGTCCGCGATCGCGCGAGACTGGCCGGACGCGCCACTGCGTACCGCCGGAGACGGGGCCACCGCCGCGGCCTGGCTGGCCGCCCGCGGCCTACCCGAGGTGACCGACCCGGCCGCCCTGCACGCCCACCTCTTCCCCGCCCCCTGACGCCCCCGGCGCGGCGCGCACGCCGCGCACCGCACCGGGCGCCCCGCCCCACCGCGCCGCACGCCGCGCATGATCGCACTCGATCCAGGATGTAGTGCCCTCCGGCCGCGATGAGGGGACTCTTTCCAGGATTTAGCGCGATCACCGGCGCACGGCGGCCTATCCGCACGGGCTGCCCCGACCCCGAGCAGGTGACGGCGCTCGGCACAGCCCCGGCCGGGACCGCCGATTCCGGGGGATGCGGTCTCGGCACCCGCCGTCAGGTGGTGGCATTTGCACCAGAGCCCGTACCCGTCAGGGAATCACCCGGTATACTTGCTTGTTCAAGCAACCAATGATGGATTCGATGAGAGGTTCAGCCGTCCCACGTCCATCGACATCACCGCAAGAACCGGAGGTACCGACATGAATCGCCTCGAAGGACGCGCTGCCCTGGTCACCGGCTCGACGAGCGGAATTGGGCGCGGTGTGGCGGAGGCGATGGCCCGCGAGGGCGCCATCGTCGTCGTCACCGGACTTGGCGCGGAGCAGGGTGCTCAGATCGTCGACGGAATCGTCGCGGAGGGCGGCACCGCCCACTTCGTCGAGGCGGACCTCTCCGCGGGTGGCTCCGAGATCCGCCGCCTTGCACAGGAGGCGACGGCCCTGGCTGGTCGGCCGATCGACATCCTGGTCAACAACGCGGCCTTTCTCGTGCCACCCCACCCCATGACGGAGTCGACCGAGGAACAGATCGACCTGGTGCTGGAGGTCAACATCAAGGCCCCGTTCCTGCTGACGGCGGCCCTTGTGCCCGGCATGGTGGAGCAGGGCGGCGGCTCGGTGATCAATATCGGCTCGATCGGCGGCGTAGACGGAATCAAGTTCACCTCGCTCTACGGCGCCAGCAAGGCAGGCCTGCACTCGCTGACGAGGTCGTGGGCCGCAGAGCTGGCCGCTGACGGCGTGCGGGTGAACACCGTCGCCCCCGGACCCACCATCACGGAGGGCAACGAAAACCTCCGCCCCCTCCTGGAGAAGCTCGCCGAGAGCAACCCGGACAGGCGTACGGGCAACGTGCAGGACACCGCCGCGGCAGTGATCTTCCTCGCCAGCGACGAGGCGTCACACATCCACGGTGTACTCCTGCCCGTGGACGGCGGAGCCCTCGCGATCTGAGGACAGGCCGGCTCGGGACGGCCGCACCAGAGCCTCGACCCTTTGCTCTGCACCCGCCGACGCACCATGCACGGTCCGTAACTGGCGCATGGGCGGGTGCAGAGCAAAGGGGGGATCCGCGCGGCACGCCCCCACCCCGCAGCCGGCGGTCGGCGCGTCGGCGTCGAGCCGGCCCCGCGAGTCGCCCCTCACTGATCAGCGAGGGCCGTCCCACGGTCCCTGACGTGCGGCCCCGGACAGTTCGACTCCTCGGACGATCAGAATCAGTCAGACCTGGGTTGCCAGGGCGGACGATGCCGTTGTCGTCCGCGTCGTCGCAGGCTCGGAGGGTAACGGCCCACGGTCACGCCTGCCACGATGGCGAGGAGGCAGGGACGGACCGCTACTTGAGCTGCCCTGCCGTGAGGCCCGCCTGCACCTGCCGCTGGAAGGCCACGTAGACGGCGAGCACCGGCAGCACCGCGATGCTCAGCCCGGCGAACAGCCGGGCGTAGTCGCCGGCGTACCCCTGGCTGACCGACAGCGCGAACAGCCCCTGCGCCAGCATCCACTTGGACTCGTCGCCCTGCAACAGCACCTGTGGTAGCAGGAACTGGTTCCAGTGGCTGAGGAAGTTGAAGATCGCCACGCTGATCAGTCCCGGACGTGCCATCGGAAGCATCACCCGGAAGAAGAGCCGGAAGTGACCGCAGCCGTCGACCAGTGCGGCTTCCGCCACCGAGGTCGGCAGGGTCCGGAAGAACGCGGTCAGGAAGAACACCGTGAACGGCAGCGAGTAGGCCGCGTACACGAGGATCAGCCCGAGCCAGGTGTTGAAGAGACCGGCGTTGCGGACCACGAAGAAGAGCGGCACCAGGGCGAGGAACACCGGGAACATCAGGCCGCCGACGAACAGGTAGTAGACGACCTGGCGGCCGCGGAACTCGTACCGGGCGAAGACGTACGCGGCGGTGGCGCCCATCAGCATGGTGAGGCTGACCGAACCGGTCACCACCACCAAACTGTTGAGGAAGTACCGGCCGATGTGCGCGCCGGTCCAGGCACGCGCCCAGTTGTCCAGGTGCAGCGCGCCGGGGAGCCCCCACGGGTCGGCGAGGATCTCACCGTTGGTCTTGAACGAGCTGATGAACATCCACAGCAGCGGCAGCACGGTCAGCAGGCCCCAGAGCAGCAGGAAGCCGTGCGAGAGGGCGTTGGCCACGCCGAGTTCCCGGCGTACCGGGCGGTCCCCGCTGGTGACCGGGGTCGGGGCGGTCGCGGTGGGCTGATCCAGAGTGGTCACGAGTACTCGATCCGTTCGCGCCGGCCGATGCGCAGCGACAGCACCGCCACCGAGAGGGTCAGGAAGAACATCACCACGCCGATCGCCGAGGCGTAGCCGAACTTGGTCTCGCTGCCGAAGGCGGTGTCGTACATCCGGACGCCGATCACGTCGGTGGAGAAGTTCGGCCCGCCGTTGGTCATCAGCTGCACGAGGATGAACCCGTCCAGGGCGAAGATGGCCAGGTAGACCCAGGCGACCTGGACGGTGTCCCAGAGCAGCGGCAGGGTGACCCGGCGCAGGGTGGTGAACCGGGACGCGCCGTCGAGCAGCACCGCCTCGTAGATCTCCTTCGGCACTGCCGACATCGCCGCGCCGAACAGCACCACGTAGAAGCCGACGTTGCTCCAGACCATCACCGCCAGTACGCACCAGAAGGCGGTCGCCGGGTCGCCGAGCCAGGTCGGCGCGGGCAGACCGACGGCGTGCGCGGCGCTGGTGAGCAGCCCCTGGTTGGGGTGGTACACCTCCTTCCACAGCAGCGCGATGATCACCACGGAGAGCACCTGCGGGAAGAAGTAGACAGTGCGGTAGAGCGCGCCACCGCGTACGCCGGTCACGCCGGCGCTGCCCTTGCGTCCGCCCATGGCGAGCATGGTGGCGAAGAAGAGCCCGAGCACGATGGTCAGCACCGGCACGAGGGCCAGCAGGATCACGTTGTTCTTCAGCGCGTTCCACACGTAGTCGTCGTGCCAGAGGGTCTTGAAGTTGGCCAGGCCGACCGGGTTGGCGTCGGCGGAGTAGCCGAGCCAGTCGGTGGTGGAGATCTGGAACGCCTGGAGGTACGGCGACACGACGAAGAACACGTACAGCAGCACCGGTGGCACCAGGAACGTGACGATCAGCGGCCACTTGCCATGTTTCACGAGAGGACCTCTCCGTTGGGGTACGGCCGGTGGGGGCGCGACCTCTCCCCCACCGGCCGGGCGGTCAGGCCGCTCGCTTGTACTTCTTGATCGAGCTGTCCTGGGCGATCGAGTCGGCGCCCTTCTGACACTGGTCGAGGAACTCCGCGGGGCCGATCCGGCCGCTGAAGAACTCGCCGCATGCCGCGTCGACGAGGTTGCGCTCCAGCTTGCGGTAGTAGTTGTTGTAGACCCAGTTGAAGCCGTTGGCGCCGGACGCGTCGAGGGCCTTGACCACGGTGTTCAGCCCGTACGGCAGCTCGACACCCTCGCTGGAGCCGGCGACCACGGTGAGGCTGGCGACCTTCTTCGTGAAGTCCTGGGCGCCCTTCTTGGAGAGCATGGTCCGGAAGTACTCCAGGCCACCGGCGACGTTGCGGGCCTTGGCCGGCACCATGAACGGCTCGCCGGCGGTGCCGCGGATCGCCTCGAACGGCAGCTTGTCGCCGCTGCCCAGGCTCGGCGTCGGCGCGATGGTCATGTTGAACCCGGCCGGGGTGACGTCCTTCTGCTCGCTCTCCAGCCAGGAGCCGCAGGAGATGAAGGCGGCCTTGCCCTGGCACCAGGCGGTCTGCGACTGCTTGTGGTCCAGGCCGGGCGAGCCTTCCAGGATGTACTTGTCCTTGACGATCTGGTGCCAGGCGTCGGCGGCGGCCTTCATCGCGTCGGACTTCCAGGCGTTCGGCTCCAGGTTGTCGAGTGCGAGGGCCACCGACGGGCCGCCGAGCTTGATCGCGGTGGAGATCAGCGGCCAGCTCATGTAGCGCGGGTGCAGGCCGGCGTACGTCCAGGGGGCGATGCCAGCGGCCTTGATCTGCTTGCAGAGCGCGATGTGCTCGTCCCAGGTCTTCGCGTACTCCCACTTGCGCTCGGTGAACAGCTTGTTGGAGTACCAGATGCCGTAGGCGGTGTAGGTGTAGTTCAGCACCAGGAACTTGCCGTCGTAGGAGCCGATCTCGACCGCGCCGGGCAGCAGGGTGTCCTTGACCGTCTTGCCGGGCACGTCGAGGCTCGGGGCGGCGAGCAGGTCACCGAGGTCGGCGAGGGCGTTCTGGCTGACCAGGCCGTTGAAGTCGATCTGGCCGGTGCCGGAGTTGTTGACCACGTCCGGCGGGGAGCCGTCGACGAAGCGCGGCTGAAGGGTCTTGCTGATCTCCTGGGTGGCGGAGTGCTTGATCTTCGCCTTCGGGTACTTCTCGGTGTACATGGCCTCGTGGGCCTTGGCGTACTCCTCACCGAACCCGCCGCCGAAGATCACCACCTCGAGTGGGGCGTCCTCCTTCACGCCGAGCGGGTTCTCGGCGCTCTTGGTGCCCTGGTAGGTCTCGGCATCGTTCTTGTCACCGCCACCGCCGGTGGCGCAGCCGGACAGCAGGCCGGCGGCGGGGGTGGCCAGGAGGCCGGCGGCGGCGCTGCGCCGCAGGATGTCACGCCTGTTCATGGGTTCTCCTCGGGTCGGGTCGGGCGGATCGCCGGTCTGTGGGGGGAGGCGTCCGCCGCGCGAGGGGCGGTAGTTCTCTTCAGTTCATGCTCTGTTGCTGAAGAATTTCTACGACAGCCGAGCCCGGACTTCAAGTCCTTGCGGTCGAACCGTTATCACCACCAGCCGTCGCCGGGTCGCCTAGCCTGAGGCGATGCGCCGTCTGCGCCAGCTGGCCGAGCGCACCCCGGCTGGGCGGGAGCGGTACGTCGACCTGCTCCGCGCGCTCGCCATCACCATGGTCGTTCTCGGACACTGGAGCGTCACGGTGATCGGCCGCGACGCCACCGGGCAGGCCACCGGGCACTCCGCGCTCGGCGACCTGCGCTGGGCGTACCCGTTGACCTGGCTGGCCCAGGTGATGCCGGTCTTCTTCCTGGTCGGGGGATACGCCAACGCGGCCTCGCTGACCCGGCTGCGGGCCCGCGGCGGCGACGCCGCCGGCTGGCTGATCGACCGCAGTGCCCGCCTGGTCCGCCCCACCAGCACGCTGCTGCTGGTGCTCACCGTCGCTGCGGCGGTCGCCTGGCTGCTCGGGGCCGACCCGACCCAGATCCGCGAGGTGTTCTGGTTCGCCACCATTCCGCTCTGGTTCCTGGTCGCCTACCTGGCGGCGGTCGCGCTCACCCCACCGATGTACACGCTGCACCGCCGCCTCGGCCTGGCCGTGCCGCTGGTGCTCGTCGCACTGGTCGGCCTCGGCGACCTCGGCCGGCTGAGCGGGCCGGAGGAGCTGAGCTACGGCAACTACCTGTTCGGCTGGCTGGCCGTCCACCAGCTCGGCTTCGCCTGGCACGACGCCCGCGCCGCGCCGTCGCCCGCCGGCCCAACCCCGCCACCGCCGGCGAACGCCGCCGCCGACGCTGCCGGCCCGTCGACTCCCGACCGTCCGGGGGTACGCCGACGGCGGCTGCCCACCTCCCGCCGGGCCGGCCTGGTCTTCCTGGCGGGCGGGCTGGGCACGGTGCTGCTGCTCACCGTGCTCGGCCCCTGGCCGGTGGCCATGCTCAAGGTGCCCGACGAGCGGCTCGACAACGCCGCGCCGCCCAGCCTCGCGTTGCTGGCCGTCGCCGCCGGCCAGCTCGGGCTGATCCTGCTGCTGCGCGGCCCGGCGGAGCGGATGCTGCGCCGCAGCCGGCCATGGCAGCTGGTGATCGGTGTCAACCTGGTGGTGCTGACCGTCTTCCTCTGGCACCTGAGCGCCGCGATCCTGCTGATCGGGCTGCTCGACGCGGTCGGGACGCTGCCCACCCCGACGGTCGACACGGCCGCCTGGTGGGCCTGGCGGGTGCCCTGGTTGCTGCTGCTCAGCGTCGTCCTGGTGGTGCTGGTCGCCATCTTCGGGCCGGTGGAGGCGCGCAGCGGCCGGCACCGCACCGGGCGGCGGACCGGCCGGGGCACCCGGGCCCGGACGGCGTTGGCGGTGGCCGGCTACGCCGCGGTGGTGGCCGCGCTGCTGGTCAACAGCACCACGCCGCAGCAGGCCCCGGAGCCGCTCGGCACGCCCGTCCCGGCGCTGGTGGCGTACCTGGCCGGGGCGGGCGTGCTGCGACTGCTCAGGTCTGGGTGGGGAACCCGAGGTTGACCCCGCCGTGCCGCGGATCCAACCAGCGGCTGGTGACGACCTTGCCCCGGGTGAAGAACCGCACCCCGTCCTCGCCGTGCGCGTGCAGGTCACCGAAGAGGGACGACTTCCACCCGCCGAACGAGTGGTACGCCATCGGCACAGGGATGGGCACGTTGATCCCGACCATGCCCACCTCCACCTCGTGCTGGTAACGCCGGGCCGCCCCACCGTCGTTGGTGAAGATCGCCGTGCCGTTGCCGTACGGGCTGGCGTTGACCAGGTCCACCGCCTCGTCGTAGGAGCCGACCCGGACCACGCTCAGCACCGGCCCGAAGATCTCGTCGGTGTAGATCGACATGTCCGGGGTCACCCTGTCGAACAGCGTCGGGCCGAGCCAGAAACCGGCCGGGTCGCCGTCCGGCGTCACGTCCCGCCCGTCCACCACCGGCACCGCGCCGGCGGCGACACCGGCGTCCACGTAGGAGCGCACCTTCACCGCGTGCGCGGCGGTGACCAGCGGGCCCATGTCACAGCCCCGCCGGCCGTCGCCGGTGCGCAGCCCGGTCACCCGCGCGGCGATCCGCTCGACCAGCGCGTCCGCCACCGGCTCCACCGCCACCAGCACCGAGATGGCCATGCACCGCTCCCCCGCCGAGCCGAACCCGGCGTTGACCGCCGCGTCGGCGGCCAGGTCCAGGTCGGCGTCCGGGAGCACCACCATGTGGTTCTTCGCCCCACCGAGCGCCTGCACCCGCTTGCCGGCGGCCGTTCCACGTTGGTAGACGTACCGGGCGATCGGTGTGGAGCCGACGAACGACACCGCCCGCACCTCCGGGTGCTCCAGCAACGCGTCGACCGCCTCCTTGTCGCCGTTGACCACGTTGAGCACCCCGTCGGGCAGGCCCGCCTCGGCGAACCACTCGGCCAGCAGCAACGCCGCGCTCGGGTCCTTCTCGCTTGGTTTGAGCACCACCGCGTTGCCGCAGGCCACAGCCACCGGCACGAACCACAGCGGCACCATCACCGGGAAGTTGAACGGGGAGACCACCGCGACCACCCCGAGCGGCTGCCGGATGGTGTACGAGTCGACCTCGGTGGACACGTTCTCGCTGAACGCGCCGCGCAACGCCGACGGCAGGCCGCACGCGTACTCGATGACCTCCAGGCCGCGCTGCACCTCGCCGGCGGCGTCGGCGAGCACCTTGCCGTGCTCGGCGGTGATCACCTCGGCGAGCCGGTCCCGACGGGCGTGCACCAACTCCCGGAAGGCGAATAGCACCGCCGACCGCCGCGCCAGCGACGCGTCCCGCCACGCCCGCGCCGCGCGGGCGGCGGCCTGCACCGCGACGTCGACGTCCGCGGTCGAGGCCAGCTCGACCTCGGCGGTACGCCGACCGGTCGCCGGGTCGAACACGTCACCGCGCCGCTGCGACGTGCCGCCGATCCGCTTGCCGTCGACGAAGTGACCGATGCTCATGCCGCCACCCCCGCCGCCGTACGGATCGCGTCGACGAGGATCGCCAGGCCCTCACGGGCCTCCTCCTCGGTCAACGTCAACGGTGGCCCCATCCGGAGCACGTTGCCGTGCAGACCGCCCTTGCCGGTCAGCAGGCCACCGTCGCGGGCGGCTTCGAAGACCCGGTTGGTCAGCGCCGGGTCGGGCTCACTGCTGCCCGGCCGGACGAACTCGACGCCGAGCATCAGCCCCTTTCCGCGTACCTCGGCGACGCAGTCGAGCCCGCGGACCGCGGACCGCAGGCCGTCGGCGAGGATCGCGCCGACGCGGGCCGCGTTCGCCTGGAGGTCGTGCGCGATCAGGTAGTCGAGCACCGCGTTGCCGGCGGCCGTGGAGATCGGGTTGCCGCCGAAGGTGGAGAAGCTGATGGCCGGCACCGACTCCAGCACCTCGGCCCGGCCGACCACCCCGGCCAGGGCGAACCCGTTGCCGATGCCCTTGGCGAAGGTGAGCAGGTCCGGGGTGACGCCGTGCGCCTGGTAACCCCAGAAGTGCTCCCCGGTACGCCCCCAGCCGGTCTGCACCTCGTCGGCGATGAACAGGATGCCGTGCTCGTCGAGGACCTTCTTCCAACCGGCGAAGAGCCCGTCCGGCGGGTGCACGAAACCACCCACGCCCTGGATCGGCTCGGCGATCAGCGCGGCCACGTCGCCGGCGGTCTGGGTGGCCAGCACCTCGCGTAGGTCCTCCACCGCCGCGTCGACCTGCTCGTCGGCGCTGAGCCGGGCCAGCAGACCGCGCACCCGGTCACCGGAGTGCAGCCACGCCACCTGGAGCGGGTTGAGGCCGCTGGCCGACCAGTTGCGGTTGCCGGTGACGCCCATCGCCGCGTACGACCGGCCGTGGTAGCTGTTGCGCACCGCCAGGATCTGGTGCGAACGACGGTGGTTGGTGGCGACCAGCAGCGCCGCCTCGTTCGCCTCGGTGCCGGAGTTGGTGAAGAACACCCGGGCGTCGGGGATGCCGGAGCGCTGGGCGATCTTCTCGGCCAGCTCCACCTGTTGGCGGATCAGGTAGAGCGTCGAGGTGTGCGCGATGCCGGTGGCGAGCTGCCGCTCGACGGCCTCCCGGATCTCCGGGATGTCATACCCGATCATGTTGGTCAGCACGCCGCCGAAGAAGTCCAGGTAGCTGCGACCCTGCGCGTCGGTGACCCGGCGGCCCGAGCCGGAGACCAGCTCGAGAGGCTCGGCGTAGTACAACGGCATCCAGGACGGGAGCACGGCCCGGTGCCGGGCCAGCAGGTCGTCGGTCATCGTGGCAACCCTTCAGCGGCGTTCGTGGATACCGCACGCTCCCACCGCCGGCCGATGCGAACAACTGTCACCCTGTAGCGCAAGGACGTCACCGGCTGACAGCACGTCAACGGTTTCCACGACTACGATCGGCCTTGACCGCTGATTTCCGCAGCCTTAGTGGCTTCCCTCCACTTGATCCGTAGGCTCGCCGCTCGTGCATGGGCAACCTGGCGGGGGCGCAACGGCAGGTGCAGGGCGACGGCGACCACCGCGAAGGCCGCCCAGCCGGCGCCCAACGCCACAGCCGACGAGACGTCCTGAAGGTAGTGGTACGCGGTCAGGAAGCCGACCAGCGCGAGGCTGTTGCGGGCGAAGTGCCGACTGAACTCGGCCAACTGGCGGCGGGCCTCGACGGCGACCAGCACCCCCGAGTACGGGAAGGTCACCACCATGCCGCGCAGCACGGCGCCGAGCAGCGCGGTGAGGACCGCCCCGACGAAGATCACCAGCAGCTTGAGCAACACCGGCAGCCCGTCCGGGCGGCTCTCCGCGACGGCGACCGTCTCCTCGGCGGGAGCGCCACGTCGGCGGGCGCGACGGCGCAACCACAGAATGGCCGCCAGCCAGAGCACGAGCGTGCCGGCGAGGGCCACCTCGAACGGGATGTCGACGGCCAGCAGGCCGGCGCTCAGCGCCACGTACCCGGCGATCCCCGCGACGTCGGCGAGCAGGATCGGCCAACGCCACCGCTGGTGGGTGACCGCCACGATGACGAAGAAGAGGTTGAGCCCGAGCACGCCGAGCACCTGCGCGCCGTCCACCCGGTGGTCGGTGGTGACCAGGGCGAGCGTCATCGGCAGCGGCAGACTGTAGACCAGCGCGCGGAGCCGGACGGAGCGGATCACGCTGACCGCCCAGACCACGGCCGTCACCAGCAGGACCGCGCTCAACGTCATGGCTCACCCGTTCCCGCCCCGGCGGGGGCCGTCAGTCCTGGAAGGTCGCGGCGTTCGCGCAGAGGTCGAACACGCGGGTGAGCCGAGCAACGTCCGTCCGGTTGACCGAGAACTGATTCTCGCCGATCTCGCCGTGCGCGGTCATGTGGGCCTCCCAACAGCTCGACCCGTCCCAGAGTGTCAAATTCACGTGCAGGTGCGGACTCACCACCCCGAGGGGCAGCAGACCCACCCGCGCCCCGGCCGCGCGCTGCTTCTCCACCAGGGCGGACAGCTCCTCGGTCAGCGTGGCGTAGACGAAGACCCTGGTGATCTGGACACCCCGTTGCAGGGCCTCCACGTTGGCCTCCCAGTAGCGCCGGCCGATCTCGCTGCGCCACCAGCTCAGCTCCCCGCTCACCCGGGGCATCACGTTTGTCAACCCGTCCAGCCGGCGCACGCAGGTGCGGGTCGCGCCGACCAGGTCCTCGTCCTCGTCGCCGCGCCGGATGATCCGACCGTCGGCGAGCTGCTCGGCCTCCAACCGGAACTGCTCGTAGCGCCGCTGCGCCTCGACCGCGACCCGGGTGCCCGCGTGCTGCTCGGCCGCCTCCCGCATGGCCCCGGCCAGGTCGGTGGTGGTGCGGACCAGCCAGGGCGGGCCGTCCAACAGGGTGCGCAGGTGGAAGCGGCGCTCCGCGCGGGCCAGTGAGTCCACCAACAGCGAGATGGTGATGCCCATCAGACCGGCCAACAGCGACTCCACCCCGGAGGCGGCGTTGCTGAGGTCGAGCACGATGCTGAGGGTGACCGACAGCGTGATGCCGACCAACGCCACCGGGTCGGTGTGCGCGACCAGCCGGACGAAGCCGGCGCCGGAGCCGCCGCCCTCCCGGAACCGCTGACGGGCCACGTCACGGGTCATCGAGATCCCCCAATCAACCACTCCCGCCAGCGTAGACAGCAACCACAACCGCCGGCCCCGCCGCAGCGGCCGGTAGCATCCGGCTGTGCACAGAACGGACGCGGCGCCGTCGACCGGAACGGACGACGAGCGGACCACGGCGGAGGTCTGGGCCTGGGTCTGCTCCACCCCGCTGCGCGGCCTGGTCGCCCACTTCGGCGGCACCTGGCCCGACGGCGACCTCACCGACGTGCTCCGCTTCCTCGACGACTTCTCCGCCCGCCACTGGGACTTCCGGGGCGGCCGGGAACGGCCCGACGCCCGGGAGCCCGACCTCGACCCGGCCACCGCGACACTGGTGCTCGACGCGGCTGCCGCGCTCGGGCTGATCCACCCGGTGCCACCGGCCCGGTCGGCGTACGCCCACCTGGTGGTACTCGGCGGTCTGGCGCACGCCTGCGTACGCCGCGTCGGGTACGCCGCGCACCTGCTCCGCGCCGGCCTACCGGTGAGCGGCGAGGTCGCCGTCCTGGGCAGTTTCCGGCCGCTGTCGGACTGGGAACGCCGCACGCTCGCCGACGCGGGCCTGCCGGCCGACGACACCGAGGTGGACGTGCTGGACACGGCCGTCCGCCGGGTGTTCGAGGTGACCGCCCCGACGGAGGAGGACGGCGTCGACGCCGGCCACCCGCACCACTCCTGGTCGTCGCGGACCTACCGACCGGACGGGCTGCCGCCGATCCGGGTGCTGGCCGCGCCGTCCAGCGAACCCGACCAGCGACGCGCGCACACCGCCGACACGCAGCGGTTCTGGGCAGGCCACGTCCGGCTCGCCCCGGGCGACCAGGTCCTGATGGTCACCGCGCCGATCTACGTGCCGTTCCAGCACTGCGACGCCCTGCGCACACTGGCCCAGCCGTACGGGTGCGCCATCGACACTGTCGGCGTGGACCCCACGTTGGCCGACCTGGCGGTGCTACCCGAGCAGACCCTCACGCCGGGGCGCTACCTCCAGGAGATCCGGTCGGCGATCCGCTCGATGCGCGCCCTACACGCCGGGCTTCGCCCCCGCTGACCTGGCTGGTGTGGACCCGCCGCTGAGCTGAGCTCAGCGGGCGGTGTCGGCGACGGCCTGCGCGAAGACCTCGGAACGGTGCTCGAAGTTGCGGAACCGGCCGTAGCTGGGCGCGGCCGGAGACAGCAGCACCACCCCACCGGCCGGAGTCACCTCCCGGGACAGCCGGACCGCGTCCACCAGGTCGTCGACCAGTTCGGTGCGCACCTTCGGCAGGCCGGCGAGCACCTCGACGATGCGGGTGCCGCTGTCCGGAATCCCGATCACTGTCAGCTCCCGCTCGGCCAGGTGCTCGGCCAACGGCGTGTAGTCCAGACCCCGGTCGTTGCCCCCGACGATCACCGTCAACGGCCGCCCGTCGTACGCGTCGATGGCGTGCATTGCCGCGTACGGGCTGGTGGCCAGGGTGTCGTCGACGAACGTCAACCCGGACGGGTCGGTGATCTCGGTCAGTCGGTGGGCCAGCCCCTGGAACTCGGCGACCGCGACGGCGAGGTGGTCCTTGTCGGCCACCACGTCCACGCCGAGCGCGTCGAGCACGGCGAGCGCGACACAGAGGTTGCCCTCGTTGTGCCGGCCGACCAGCGGCAGCACGGCACGCGGGAAGAGCGGTTGGTCACCGAAGTGGAACCACGGGGTGCCGTCCGCGCCGGTGGCGACGTGGGTGGTGTCGGGGCGACCGGCGCGGACCGCCGGCAGCTCACCCAGCTCCGCGGCGAGCCGGGGGTCGCCCCCGTTGACCACGATCGTCTGCGGGTCGTGGGCGAGCAGGTTGAGCTTGTCCCGGTAGTACTCCCGTTCGCCACCGTGCGCGTCGAGGTGCTCGGGGAAGAGCGCGGTGACCACCGCCACCCGGGGCGAGTCGGTGAGGTCGCTGCACTGGTAGCTGGACAGCTCCAGCACGTACAGCTCCGCGTCCGGCAGGTCCAGGGTCGGTACCCCGATGTTGCCGCCGAAGACGTTCGGTCGGCCCATCGCGGTGAGCAGGTGACTGATCAGGCTGGAGGTGGTGCTCTTACCCTTGCTGCCGGTGACCCCGACGGTGCGCGCGGCGTGGTCGGCCATCCACAACGCGGTGCCCTGGGTCACCATGATCCCGCGGCGGCGCAGCTCGACCAGCCACGGGTGGGTCTGCGGCACCCCCGGGGAGCGGACCACCACGTCGGCGGCGGCCAGTCGTTCGAAGCCGGCCTCGCCGGTGACCAGCGGCGCCGCCTCGGCCAGCGGGCCGTCCCAGGGCAGCGACAGGAAGTTGGCGCTGTCGTCGACCGCCACCAGCTCGGCGGGGCCGTGCGCGGCGATGGCGGTCACAGCGGCCCGGCCCTCCCGACCGGTGCCCCAGACGGCGACGGTACGTCCGCGCAGGTCAGAAAGGCGCACGGGGCTCTCCTCGTGGGTCACGGCGGCGGCAGGGCGGGCCCGGTCCGGACACGGCCGGACGAACCAGGGCCTAGTATGGCGTGTGCCCAACGAGCAGCTCCGGCGGATGGACGCCTTCACCTTCCCGTCCTACTCGATCGACTTCGCCACCGGCGAGGTGTTGTTCGACTACGCCCTGACCGGCCCGGCCGGTGAGCAGCGGTTCACCGAGGTGATCACGCTTCCGCTGCCGGCGGAGCCGCCGTCCGACGAGACGGTGGCGACCCTCAACCGGGTGCTGGAGGTGCTGCACCTCGTCGCCGGGGTCAGCTACTACAAGGCCGCCGCTCCGCCCCGGCTCGTGCTGCCGGCGCCGCTGGGCGCGGCCACCGTCGACTACGTCACGGCCGTCTACACCAGGGGCCTCGCCGAGTACGCGTACCGCAACCAGCTGCCGCACGTGCTCGAACTGCGCCCGGAGGTGCCGGCCGGCACGCCGGAGTCACCCCGGGTGTACGACGACTCGGACCGTCGCCCGCTCTCGGCGGTCGGCGGCGGTAAGGACTCGATCGTCAGCCTGGAGGCGCTGCGCCGAGCCGAGCTGGACCCGGTGCCGTTCTCGGTCAACCCGAACCACGTGATCGTCGCCGTCAACGAGGCGTCCGGGCTGGTCCCGTTGGCCGCCCGGCGGCGCATCGACCCGGTGCTGTTCGACCTGAACGCGGCCGGCGCGCTCAACGGGCACATCCCGGTCACCGCCATCAACTCCCTGATCGCGGTGGCCACCGCCGTCCTGCACGGACTGGGCCCGGTGGTGATGTCCAACGAGCGTTCGGCGTCCGACCCGAACCTGGCCTGGAACGGCCACGAGATCAACCACCAGTGGTCCAAGGGCGTCGAGGCGGAGGGGTTGCTGCGGGCGTCGCTGGCCGAGCACGCCGGCCTGACCGACCCGTACTTCTCGCTGCTGCGTTCGCTGTCCGAGCTGCACATCGCCCGGCTGTTCGCCGAGTTCACCCGGTACGACGACGTGGTGACCAGCTGCAACCAGGCGTTCAAGCTGCGCGACGCGAGTGAGCGTTGGTGCCGTGACTGCCCGAAGTGCCGGTTCGTCTTCCTGGCCATGGCGCCGTTCATGCCCCGGGAACGGGTCACCCACATCTTCGGCGGTGACCTGCTGGCCGACGAGTCGCAGATCCCCGGCTACCGCGAACTGCTGGGCGTGGACGGGCACAAGCCGTTCGAGTGCGTGGGCGAGGTCGAGGAGTCGGTGGTGGCCCTCGGCCTGCTCGCCGAGCAGGACCAGTGGCGCGACGCCCCGGTGATCCAGGCCCTGGTCGACGCCGTCCCGGAGACGGCCTGGTCCGCCGTCGCCAACTCGGACGTCTTCACCCCCGGCGGCCCCAACCACATCCCCCCAACCTACGCAAAAGCCCTAAGTTCCCTCACCTAGCCCGGCAGTGAACCCACTTTCCCCGCTGAGGACCGCCGCGAAGCGAAACAGCAAGGAGCAGGCCCCGCCCCGCCCCGCCCCGCCCCGCCCCGCCCCGCCCCGCCCCGCCCCGCCCAGGCGAGTGTGCCCCTGCTCCTTTGGAGCTGATGTCGTAGACGAATCGGGGCGTGGTTGACCCGAGCCGAGCCGAGCGATTCGTTCACGACATCAACTCGATAGCGTGGCGGACCCCGATGCCCACCCCTACGCCAGGCCGACCCCGCCCGTGTCGATCATGGTGCTGTGGTGGGCGCAATAGACGTTTTCGTGACTTCTGCACCCCGCCACAACTCCTTGATCGACGCGGGCGGGGCGGAGAAGAGGGCCGGGTGGGGGTGGGGTTAGGGGGTTCGGACTGCTTCTAGGGCTAGTAGGGCCACATGTAGGGAGAGGCTGGCCTCTACCGAGTCGAGGTCCACGTCGAGGATGCGGGCGATGCGGGCCAGGCGTTCGTAGAAGGCCGGCCGCGACAGGTGGGCGGCGGCGGCGCCTGCGGACTTGTTCCGTCCCTGCTCCAGGTAGGCGCGCAGGGTGTCGAGCAGCCGTTCCCGAGGATGCCGGGCGTCGTACTCCAGCAGCGCGCCGAGTTCGCGCTCCACGAACGTCTGGAGTCGGGGCTCGTCGCGCAGCAGGTGCAGCAGCCCGGCCAGGCCGACGTGCGGCAGCCGGAAGACCCGCAGGTCACGCCGGTCCCGTCGGGCCGCCTCGGCGATCTGCCGCGCCTCGACCAGCGACCGGCGGGCCTCCCGCAGGGTGCTCACCCCCGAGCCGGCGGCCACGATCACGGCACCCGGGCCAGCACCCCGGGACGGATCGACACCGACCCCCGCGCGAGCGGTCTCGACCCCGAGACCCACGCGGGGCGGATCTACGCCGAAGCCCGTGCGGACCGGATCGGCGCCGACCGCCGCACGGGAAGCGTCGGATGCGGGACGGGAAACGTCGACACCGGAGGTGGCCCGAGCCGGTTCGACGCCGGGTGCCGGCCGGCCGGTGCCGGCGTCGAGGCGTACCCGACGAAGGGCGTTGGCGAACGCGGACAGCGCGCGGTCCTCGGCGGCCGGGTCCGACAGGGCCAGCAGCGCGCCCACCGAGTTGTCGTCGACGGCGCTGGTCAGCGCGGTCAGCTTCGCCTCCCGCAGGGCCTGGCCGACCGCCTCGGAAAGATCGCGTAGCCGGGCCTGGCCGGCCTCGGGGCCGACCTCCCCGGCGGGGTCGTCGGCGCGGTGCCGGACCATCACGCCGACCAGGTGTCGCCGGTCGAGCACCACGCCGAGCGCCTTGGCCCGCAGCCCCACCTCGTCCACCGGGCGGGAGTGGTCGAGCAGCGCGGTGAGCAGGGTGCGGTGGATCTGTCGTTCCAGGCCCTCGGCGTCGCGGCGGATCAGCCGGCCCAGCGCGAGGGTGGACGCGGCCCGCTCGATCAGGATCGTGAGCCGGGTGGGCGGGCCCACGCTCGGCTCGACCGCCTGGGCGCTGGGCACGTCGCCGCTGGCCGGCCAGCGGAGCAGCAGCCGACCCCAGTCCTGCCCCCGGGCGCCGACTGTGGTCACGAGCCAACCGCTGTCCGGGTCGTACGCGGTCCGCCCGGCCGGACGGATCCGCCGGGAGTGCTGCTCCCAGCCGTCCAGCAGCAGCTCGGCGCTCTCCCCCGCCGGGTCGTACCCGAGCACCTGCCGGGACAGGTTCTCCAGCACCACCGGGCAACCGGACAGCTCGGCGGCCTGTCGGATCACCTCGGCGGCGTCGGCGCCCTCGACGGAGAGGTCGTTGAACCGCTGGTGGATCTCCTCGGTGGCGCGCAGCTCGGTGAGCTGCGCGTCGACGATCAGCGCGTGCACCGCCTCGGTGATCCGGACGAACGGGGTGGCCCGGCGCAGCTCCACCAGGGGCAACCCACGCCGCTCGGCGGCGGCGGCCATCACCCGGGGCACACCGCTGACGTACCGGCGGCCCAGCTCGACGACGAGCCCGGAGACTCCGACGTCGGCGAGGTCGCCGATGAACGCGCGCAACCCGGTGTCGTCCCCGGGCAGGCCGATGCCGGTGGTGAGCACCAGTTCGCCGCCGCCGAGCAGGGTGGCGATGTCCGGTACCTCGGCGACGTGCACCCAGCGGACGGGTCGGTCCAGCCCCTCGTCGCCGGCGACGACGCGTGGAGCGCCGTGGCGGACCGGGTCCAGGGCGAGGACCTCACGGACGGTAGGGAACACGGCCGCCACGCTACCGTCCGTGACGCCGGAACTCGACTTGCCACCGCTGGCCGAGCCAGCCGGCCCCGGTACCTGCCACCGGCGGCCGGGGGTCGGCCGGGCTCAGTCGACGCCGAACTCCATCGCGGCGCGGTCGAGTGCCTCGTCCTCCGGGGAGGCGACGCCCCGGGAGGCGATGGCTTCCGCGCCGCCCTGCGGCATCGCGCCGATCAACCCGGTCGAGGCGGCCTGCGCGGCGCCGATCATCCGCTGCGGGTTCCCGCCGCCGACCAGGCCGAGGGAGGCGTACTGCTCCAGCTTCGACCGCGAGTCGGCGATGTCCAGGTTGCGCATGGTGAGCTGGCCGATCCGGTCCGACGGGCCGAACGCCGAGTCCTCGGTACGCTCCATCGACAGCTTGTCCGGGTGGTAGCTGAACGACGGGCCGGTGGTGTCCAGGATCGAGTAGTCCTCGCCCCGGCGCAGCCGCAACGTCACCTCGCCGGTGACCGCCGTGCCGACCCACCGCTGCAACGACTCGCGCAGCATCAGCGCCTGCGGGTCCAGCCAGCGGCCCTCGTACATCAGCCGACCGAGGCGGCGACCCTCGCTGTGGTAGTTCGCCAGAGTGTCCTCGTTGTGGATGGCGTTGACCAGCCGCTCGTACGCGGCGTGCAGCAGCGCCATCCCGGGCGCCTCGTAGATGCCGCGGCTCTTGGCCTCGATGATCCGGTTCTCGATCTGGTCCGACATGCCCAGGCCGTGCCGGCCGCCGATGGCGTTGGCCTCCAGCACCAGGTCGACGGCGTTGCCGAACTCCTTGCCGTTGATGGTGACCGGGCGGCCCTGGTCGAAGCCGACGGTGACGTCCTCGGTGGGGATCTCCACCGACGGGTCCCAGAACCGGACGCCCATGATCGGGTTGACAGTCTCGATGCCGGTGTCGAGGTGCTCCAGCGTCTTCGCCTCGTGCGTGGCGCCCCAGATGTTGGCGTCGGTCGAGTATGCCTTCTCGGTGCTGTCCCGGTAGGGCAGGCCGCGTTCGAGCAGCCACTCGGACATCTCCTTACGCCCACCCAGCTCGGTGACGAAGGCGGTGTCGAGCCACGGCTTGTAGATGCGCAGCATCGGGTTGGCCAGCAGGCCGTACCGGTAGAACCGCTCGATGTCGTTGCCCTTGAAGGTCGAACCGTCGCCCCAGATCTGGACGTCGTCGGCGACCATCGCCCGCACCAGCAGGGTGCCGGTCACGGCGCGGCCCAGCGGGGTGGTGTTGAAGTACGCCCGCCCGCCGGTGCGGATGTGGAAGGCGCCGCAGGTCAGCGCGGCCAGGCCCTCTTCGACCAGGGCAGCGCGGCAGTCGACCAGGCGGGCGACCTCGGCGCCGTAGCTGAGCGCGCGACCGGGCACCGAGGCGATGTCGGGCTCGTCGTACTGGCCGATGTCGGCGGTGTAGGCGCAGGGAATCGCGCCCTTGTCGCGCATCCACGCGACCGCGACCGAGGTGTCGAGGCCGCCGGAGAAGGCGATGCCGACACGTTCGCCGATGGGCAGGGAGGTGAGAACCTTGGACACGGGGAAAATTATGCAATAGAACGCATGGCCATGCAAGCTGATGCGGTCTACTCGCCGCCGAACGGCGGATCGTCGCGACCCAGCTCCCAGAACGCCACCGCCGCCGCGGCGGCCACGTTCAACGAGTCGACGCCACGGCGCATCGGAAGGACCACCCGCACGTCGCTGGCGGCCTGGGCCGCCGCGGTGAGGCCGGGCCCCTCGGCACCCAGCAGCAGCGCCGCCCGCTCGCGCTGCGCCGAGGTCAACCGCTGGATCGGTACGGCGTCCGGCGCGGGCGTCATGGCCAGCACCGTGAAGCCGGCCTCCCGTACCTGGTCCAGACCCTCGGGCCACCGGTCGAGCTTCGCGTACGGCATGGCGAAGACCTCACCCATGCTGACCCGGACACTGCGCCGGTACAGCGGGTCGGCGCAGGACGGCGACAGCAGCACCGCGTCGATGCCGAGTGCGGCGGCACCCCGGAAGACCGCGCCGAGGTTGGTGTGGTTGTTCACGTCCTCCAGGAGCACGACCCGGCGCGCGGCGGCGAGCACCTCGTCCGCCGTCGGCAGCGGCCGGCGGTGGAACGACGCCAGCACCCCCCGGTGTACGTGGAAGCCGGTGGCCCGTTGCAGCACGTCCTGTGTCGCGGCGTAGACCGGCGCGTCGCCGGTGTCCAGGTCGGCGAGCTGGTCGACGCGCTTGGCGTCGACCAGGTACGACCGGGCCGGGTAGCCCGCGCGCAGCGCCCGGCGCAGCACCAGCTCCCCCTCGGCGATGAACAGTCCGTGCGGCGGCTCCCAGCGGGTGCGCAGCTCGACGTCGGTGAGCGCCCGGTAGTCGGCGATCCGGTCGTCGTCAGGGTCGGTGATCTCGTGGACGGGCACCCGACGATTCTGCCGGACGCGGAGCAGCGCGCTTCGACGCCCGCCCGACGGGGTGTTTTGTCCGAAGAAGAACGGGAATGACCGGCGGGTATCGGACGTGACGGGAAGGACCAGCCAGGTGAGCGCAGACGACACCACGGCGGGCGAAGCGGGCCCCCTGCCCCGGCGTCCGACCGTCGCGGACCACATCGTCTCGCGGCTGTTCAGCTGGGGCGTACACCGCTACTTCGGCTATCCCGGCGACGGCATCAACGGCCTCACCTCCGCGCTGCAACGCACCAACGGGCGGGCCCAGTTCATCCAGGTCCGCCACGAGGAGACCGCCGGCTTCGCCGCCTCCGCCCACGTCAAGTACGGCGGCGGCCCACTGGGCTGCGCGCTGGTCACCAGTGGGCCGGGGGCGATCCACCTGCTCAACGGCCTGTACGACGCGAAGCTCGACCACCAACCGGTGATCGCCCTGGTCGGGCACACCGCGACCACCGCCGAGGGCGGCGGCTACTACCAGGAGGTCGACCTGCTCGCCCTCTACAAGGACGTGGCCGCGGCGTTCCTGGCCCAGCTCGACCACCCGACACAGGTACGCCACCTGGTCGACAGGGCGTGCCGGACAGCGCTGGCCCGGCGTACCGTCACCGCCCTGATCCTGCCCCTGGACCTCCAGGACGAGCCGGCCGTCCCGAACCCCCCGCACGCGCACGGCTACTACCAGACCAGCAACGCGCCGAGCAGTACGCCGACGGTGCCACCGGAGGCGGACGTACGCCGGGCAGCCGAGGTCCTGCGCGGCGGGCAGCGGGTGGCCATGCTTGTCGGCCAGGGTGCCCTCGGCGCGCGCGACGAGGTCCGCGAGATCGCCGACCGGCTCGGGGCCGGCGTGGCCACCGCACTGCTCGGCTTCACCGCCGTCGACCACCGCGAACCGTGGGTGACCGGCGCGATCGGGCTGCTCGGCACCCGACCGAGCTGGCAGCTGATGAGCGGCTGCGACCGACTGCTGATCGTGGGCAGCAACATGCCGTACTCGGAGTTCTACCCACCGCCCGGGCAGGCCCGCGCGGTGCAGATCGACCTGGACGGCACCCAGCTCGGGCTGCGGTACCCCACCGAGGTGAACCTGACCGGCGACGCCCGCCCCACGCTGCGGGCGTTGCTGGACGAACTGGGCCCCGGCCCCGGGCCGACCGCCTGGCGGACGGAGATCACCGAGGCCACCTCGGCGTGGCGCCGGGTGCAACACGACCTGGCCGAGCAGGCCGCCGACCCGGTCAACCCGCAGTTGCTCTTCCACACCCTGAACGAGCGGCTGCCGGACGACGTGCTGCTCGCTGTCGACTGCGGCACCACCACCGCCTGGTACGCCCGACACATCCAGGTACGCCCGAGCATGCTGGCCAGCCTCTCCGGCACGCTGCTGTCCATGGGCGGCGCCATGCCGTACGCGTTGAGCGCCAAGTTCGCCCACCCGGACCGGCCGCTGGTCGCACTGATCGGCGACGGCGCCATGCAGATGAACGGCGTCAACGAGCTGATCACGGTGGCGAAGTACTGGCGCAGCTGGGCGGACCCGCGCTTCGTGGTGCTGGTGCTCAACAACCGGGATCTGGCGTTCGTCAGCTGGGAACAGCGCTCGACCGAGGGGACGCCGATGTTCCCCGACAGCCAACAGTTGCCGGATATCGCCTACCACCAGTGGGCGGAGGTGCTCGGGCTGCACGGTGAGTTGATCGACTCACCGGAGCAGGTGCGCGACGTCTGGGACCGGGCGCTCACCGCCGACCGGCCGGTGGTGATCAACGCCCTGGTCGACCCGGCCGAGCTGATGCTGCCACCGCACTTCACCGTCGAGCAGGCCCGCAAGACCGCCGCGGCGGTGCTCCGCGGCGACACCGACTGGGCCGGGATCATCCGCCGCGGCCTGCCCGCCACAGTGGCCAGCTACCGCCCCCGCCGCCGCGACCGCTGAGACCGTCAGCCTCGGCGGTCCAGCCAGCGTTGGAGGGCCGAGCGGGGGTCCTCGGTGGTGGGGTCCTGCCGGCGCTCCGGGACCGCTGGGCGCTCCACCGGGCGGCGCGCGTCGCCGGCCAACTCACGGCTCGGTGCCACGAACGCCTTCTCCGGCTGGCCCTTCACGGCGGTGGCGATGACCCGGGCCACCGCGTCGATCACCTTGCTCTGCACCGCCGACCCCACCGAGTCGGCCGGGTCGTCCGGGTTGGCGGCGATACCGGCCACCGCGACCTGCGGGGTGAATCCGACGAACGTCTCGGTGGAGTTCTCCTCCGAGCTACCCGTCTTACCAGCCACCGGCCGGCCGTCGAGGATGTCGTTCACACCGGTGGCGGTGCCACCGTTGCACTGCCCGAACGCCGACTGCTGACCCACCGGGCAGCGCGCCGCGTCGGTCGCGGCACGGGCGACGTCGGCGTCCAGCACCCGCTTGCAGGAGGGCTGCCCGACCGGCACCTTCGTGCCGTCCGCGCCGGTCACCGAGACCACCGGCACCGGCGTGCAGTAGGTGCCCTCGGCGGCCACCGTGGCGTACGCGTTGGCCAGGTCCAGCGGGGTCGTGGCCGCCACACCGAGGGTGAACGAACCCCAGTTCGCTGCGTTGTTCTTCGCGAAGGCGGCGTCCGAGTCGGCGCGGAACGTGATGCCGAGCCGCTGCGCCATCTGGACCACCTTGTCCTGGCCGACCTGCTCGGCCAGCCAGACGAAGTAGGTGTTCACCGAGCGGCCGAAGCCGTCCCACATCATCCGGTACCCGTCCATCCAGTCCGGGTTGGCGTTCGCCGGACACCAGTGGCCGTCGCAGCTGCCCGGTCCCTCGGCGGGGTACCGGGTGGGCAGCTTGGCGGGCGCGTCGAAACCGGTGGAGAGGGTACGGCCCGACTCCAGCGCGGCGAGCATGGTGAACAGCTTGAACGTCGAACCCGCCTGGTACCCGTCGACGCTGGCCCCGCCGGAGATCAACGGGTTGACGGTGTTCGGGTAGTTCGCCTGCCCGGCCGGGTTGTCGGCGAGGCTGTAGTGCCGGTTGACCGCCATCGCCAAAACCCGCCCGGTGCTTGGCTGGACCGCCGCGATCGGCAGGGCGCGCTTGTTGTCGTACCCGTAGACCTTGGTGGCCTGCTGCTGCGCGGTGGCCTGGACCTTCGGGTCCAGCGAGGTGACAACCGTGTAGCCGCCCGAACGCAGCGCCTGCTCGCGCTCCGCGACGGTGGCCCCGAAGGCCGGCTGGGCCAGCCACCACTGGCGCAGGTAGTCGCAGAAGTAGCCCCAGTCGTCGTGGCCCTGGGACACGGCGGTGCAGCCGTTGGGCTGGGCGGTGGGGTGCAGGGCCAGCGGCTCGGCCTTGGCCTGGGCGGCCTGCGCGGCGGTGATCGCGTTGGTGGCGACCATCGAGTCCAGCACGTACGACCGGCGGGCCAGCGCCGCGTCCTTGTCGCCGCTGATCGGGCTGTACGCGTCCGGGGACTGCACCAGACCGGCCAGCACTGCCGACTCGCCGAGGGTCAACTGCGACGGAGGCTTGCCGAAGTACCGCTGGCTGGCCGCCGCGATCCCGTACGCGCCGGAGCCGAAGTAGGCGATGTTCAGGTACCTGTCGAGGATCTCGTCCTTGCCGAGGCTCTTGTCCAACGCGCTCGCGTACCGGATTTCCTGGATCTTGCGCCCGACGGTGGGGTCGGTCGCGGCGGCGCGCTCCTCGGCCGTGCGGGTGGGGTCGGTCTTGAGCACGTTACGGACGTACTGCATGGTCAGCGTCGAGCCGCCCTGCTCGGTGCCGCCGCCCTTGACGTTGGCCACCAGCGCCCGGGCCAGGCCGCGCAGGTCCGCGCCGCCGTGGTCGTAGAAACGCCGGTCCTCGGCCGCCACGATCGCCTGCCGCATCACCGGGGCGATCTCCGACAGGGGGACATCGGTGCGGTTCACGTCGTAGAACGTGGTGATCAGCGTCTTGCCGTCGTTGGCGTAGAGGTACGAACGCTGCGGCGTGGCCGGGGTCTTCAACGAGGCCGGCAACGCGGCGTACGACCCGAGCGCGGAGCGGGCGGTGAGCCCGAGCAGCAGGTTGCCCGGCAGCGCGGCGACTGCCAGGACAAGCCCGGCCAACACGCCGGCGAGCAGCACTGTGAACAGCCGCGACAGCGGCGAGCGGGGGGCGGCCATGCAACCCAGGATTGCCACAAAAACCGCCAACCGACCACCCTCGCCCGCCAATTGTCAGCAACTTCACCCCCACCCACCAGCCAACTCCCACCCCCACCCCCCGCCCAGCCCCACCCCAGCCCCACCCCAGCCCCCCACCCCAGCCCCCCACCCCGGTGATCATGGGGTTAGCGGGAGGTTCGATCACCGAATCACCCGTCAACCTCATGATCACCGGCGTTGGCCGGAGGCCGGGGCCGGGGGCCGGGGGCCGGGGGCGGGGGTGCGGGTGGGGGGTGGGTGGGTGGATTAGGGGTTTGGGGTGCTCAGGCTGGCGGTGGCGGCGTCTCTGGCGGTTTCGCGGGGCATCAGGCGGCCGGAGCGGTAGCCGATGCCGATGCCGGCGATCAGTACGAAGATCGCGCCGAACGTCTGCAGCGAGCCGATCAGGGCACCGCCGAGGCCGAGCAACGGCGCGGCGATGATCAGCATGACGCCGTCGCCGAGACTGAAGGTGCCGGAGCGGGCCACCGCCCACCCGGTGAGGAACCATCCCGCGCTGTAGAACGTCGCGCCGAGCAGGACCAGCGACCGCGCGGTAGTGCCGAAGACCGGCGTCTGCTCTTCGAGCCCGGCGAACGGCAGCATGAGCACTGTGCCGGCGATGCTGACCAGCAGCCCGGCGGCGGCCACCCGGCGGCTGCGGGTCGCGGCCAGCAGCCCGGTGAGGGCCAGCAGCGCGAGCAGTCCCAGCCAGACCGCGGCCACCCAGCCGATCAGGTACACCGCCCGGCCGTCGGCCGGATAGGGGTCGTTGCCCACCCCTCCGTCGCTGGCCATCGCCACCGCGCCGTAGAGGATGGCGTACGCGGGCAGCAGCCAGACCGCCGCCCGCGCGAACCGGCGCACCGACCAGGCCCAACTGGCGTTCGTGGCGGGGGCGCCCGGGGTCGGCTCGCCGACGAAGGGCAGTACGCCGAACCCGCCACCGCTGCGCCGGGAGCCCAGCGGGGCGACCGGGTCGTGCGCGCCGGGCACCGGGGCCGAGGACCACATCCGATTCGCCGGATCCTTCATGCGTCACCTCGCTCGCCGACGAACGGTGCGGGACGCGCCGGGGCGCCCCGATTGCCTGGTCACCACCCGTCCTAGGACCGATCGTGGCAGGCGTCGGAGCGCCCCATGAGTCTTTCTCGTATTTAGCCGACCGGGCGGCCGGCGTACGGGATCAGTCGCGTTCGCGCTGGTCGGCCGGGTCCTCGACGAGGCTGGCCGGCGACACCGGCTCCGGCGCGGGCAGCCCCTTCGGCCCCTTGCCGCCGGTGGCCTGCGCCTCGGCGACGCGTACCTCGTCGTGGATCTGCTGGGCGGCGTCCGCCGCGGCCTGCGCCGCCTCCGCGGCCTCGCGCTCGACCTGGCTCGCGTGTTCGGCTGCCTCCGGTGCGGGCAGGTCCCCCACCATCTGGCTCAGTCCACCGAGCGCGCCACCCATCCCCTCAAGGGCCTTGGTCAGTTCGGCCGGGACGATCCAGACCTTGTTGGCGCTGCCCTGGGCGATCTGCGGCAGAGCCTGCAGGTACTGGTAGGCGAGCACCTTCTGGCTCGGGTTGGCCTGGTGGATCGCGTCGAAGACCGTCCGGATCGCCTTCGCCTGACCCTCGGCCTGCAGGATGCGGGCCTGCCGGTCACCGTCGGCCCGCAGCACCGCCGACTGCTTGTCACCCTCGGCGGTGAGGATCACCGACTGCTTGTGACCCTCGGCGGTCAGGATCGCCGCGCGGCGGTCCCGCTCGGCGCGCATCTGCTTCTCCATCGAGTCGCGGATGCTGGCCGGCGGCTCGATCGCCTTGATCTCGACCCGGGTCACCTTGATGCCCCAGCGGCCGGTGGTCTCGTCCAGCACGCCCGAGAGGTGCCTGTTGATCTCGTCGCGGCTGGTCAGCGCCCGCTCCAGATCGAGCGAACCGATCACGTTACGCAACGTGGTGACGGTCAACTGCTCGATGGCCTGGAGGAAGCTGGAGATCTCGTAGGTCGCCCGGACCGAGTCGACCACCTTGAAGTAGAGAACCGTGTCGATCGAGACCACCAGGTTGTCCGAGGTGATCACCGGCTGCGGCGGGAAGCTGACCACCTGCTCCCGCATGTCGACCTTGGTACGAACCGCGTCGATGAACGGCACCAGCAGGTTGAGGCCGGGGCTGAGGGTGCGCTTGTACTTGCCGAGCCGTTCCACCACGTCCTGGCGTTGCTGCGGCACGATCCGCACCGCCTTGGCCAGCGTTATCACGGCGATCAACGCCACCGCGATCACCACCACCCCGATTAAGGTCATCCCGTTCACCCTCTCGATTCCGGCAGCTCGCCGGCGGAAGAAACATCGTCCTGCCACACCAGGGCGGTAGCGCCCCGGACCTTTATCACCCGAACCCGTTGACCGGGGTCATAAACCTGTGTCGTGTCGTACGACCGGGCGCTCCACAACTCCCCGTCGATCTTGACGAGGCCATTCTCGGCGTCCACCCGTTCCAGCACCAGCGCCGTGGAGCCCTCGATCGCCTCCACGCCGAACGGCTGCTCACCGCTCTCCAGCGCGGAACGGCTGTGCCGCCGGATGACCGGCCGGACCACCACCAGGCTCAACGCCGACACCACGGCGAAGACCAGCGCCTGCACGGCGACCGGCGCGCCCAGGGCGGCCGCACCGGCGGCGGCGAACGCACCGGCCCCGAACATGATCAGAAATAGCGTCGTCGTGAAAATCTCAGCGACGGCCAGCAGCACACCCAAAACGATCCACACCACGGCGTCCACCCCCCGATCGTGACACGCAAATGCACGCGCGACCTCCCCGCGAAGATCAGTAGGCTCGGCGAGGCCCCTTCCAGCCCGCCAAAACACCACGAAACGGCGGCCCGACCCGAGGAGATCCCGTTGACAGTGCTCCCCGAGACCGCCCGACAGATCGACATCCGGGTCGCCCAGGCCCAGGCCGACGGGCGCACCCCGTCGCTGGTGCTGGGCGTGGTCCGCGACGGCACGCTGGCGCATGTGGCCGTCGCCGGCGAAAACCCCCGCCCGGATGCCGACCTGCAGTACCGGGTGGGCTCGATCAGCAAGACGATGACCGCCACCCTGATCATGCAGTTGCGCGACGCCGGCCGACTGGCCCTCGACGACCCGCTGGAGCAGCACCTGCCGGGCACCGGCGTGGGCGCGCTCACAGTGCGCCAACTGCTCGGCCACGCCAGCGGCATCCAACGCGAACCCGAGGGCGACTGGTGGGAGCGGACAGCGGGCGTCGATCTGACCACCCTGCTCGCCGGGGTCGACGCCGACAAGATCGCTTACCCACCGCACCGCACGTACCACTACTCCAACCTGGCGTACGGGCTGCTGGGCGGGTTGCTCGAACGGCTCACCGGCACACGGTGGGCCGACCTGCTCGACGAACGGATCCTCACCCCGCTGGGCCTGCGCCGCACCACCTACGCGGCCACCGAGCCGTACGCCCGCGGCTACGTCGTCCACCCCTGGCACGGCACGTTGCGCGAGGAACCCCGTACCGAGACCGGCGCAATGGCCCCCGCCGGGCAGCTCTGGTCGACAATCGAGGACCTGGGTCGTTGGGCCGCGTTCCTGGCCGACCCCGACCCGTCGGTGCTGGCCGCCGAGACGCTGACCGAGATGTGCTCCCCCGTGGTGATCAGCGACGACTCCTGGACCGGCGGGCACGGCCTCGGGCTGGAGCTCTACCGGGACGGCGAGCGCGTGTACGTCGGGCACGGCGGCTCGATGCCCGGGTACGTGGCCGCTCTCGTGGTGCACCGGCCCACCCGTACCGCAGTGGTCGGCTTCGCCAACTCGTACGGCTTCCCGATCACCGGGCTCGGCCGCCGGCTGCTGACCACGGTGCTGGACGCCGAGCCGGCGCTTCCGCAGCCGTGGCGGCCGGCCACCGCCGCGCCCGACGCCGGGTTGGCCGAGCTGACCGGTCGCTGGTGGTGGATGGGCACTCCGCTGGACCTGCGCTGGGACGCGGGCGACCTAGTGGCCCACGTACGCGGTGAGCGGGTCAGCCGGTTCACCGCCGAGGGGACGGACCGCTGGCGGGGACGTTCCGGCCCGGAGAACGGCGAGATCCTGTCGGTGCTGCGCGACGACAGCGGACGGGCGGTGGCGGTCGACATCGCCACCTTCGTCTTCACCCGGAGCCCGGACGAGATTCCCTGACCCGCCGGCGGGTGGGTCTGGCGGGCCAGGCGGTCAGGCTGGCTCGGTGACGAAGTCGATGAGGCGTTCCATGGCGTTGATCAGGGGTGTCTCCACGTCGGCGAAGCTGTTCACCCGGGACAGGATGTGCCGCCACATGTCGGCCGGCTCGGCCACCCCGAGGGCCGCGCAGACCCCCTCCTTCCACGGCCGCCCCGGCGGCACCACCGGCCAGGCAGCGATGCCCAGCGCCGCCGGCTTGACCGCCTGCCACACGTCCACGTAGGGGTGCCCGGTCACCAACACGTGCGGCGAGTTCACCCGGGCGACGATCCGGCTCTCCTTGCTGCCCGGCACCAGGTGGTCGACGAGCACGCCGAGTCGTCGGGTCGGGCCGGGGCCGAAGTCGCGTACCTCGGCGTCGAGGGCGTCGATGCCGTCCAACGGCTCGACCACCACGCCCTCGATCCGTAGGTCGTCGCCCCAGATCCGCTCGACCAACGCGGCGTCGTGGATGCCCTCCACCCAGATCCGGCTGGCCTTCGCCACCTGGGCCCGCACGTTGTCCACGGCGACCGAACCGGACGCGGTCCGCCGACGGGCCGTCGGCACCGCCGCCCGGGTCGGGCGGCGCAGCGTCACCGGGCTGCCGTCGAGCAGGAACGCCGCCGGCAGCAGCGGGAAGTTGCGCCGTTTACCGTGCCGGTCCTCCAACACCACCGCGCCGGCCTCGAAGCCCACCACCGCTCCGCAGAACCCGGAGTCGGCATCCTCGACCACGAGATCCGGTTCGGCGTCCACCTCGGGGGTGACCTTGCGCCGTCGCCAGTCGCCCGCCAACACGTCCTCGCCGTATCGCCCCGCCATGTCGATCACGCTAAACCCGGCCCGCGCCCACCTCGGCCCCGACACACCGCCCCGCCCTATGACCGCCGACCACACAGTCGCTCCACGGGCCGGGGATTGGGGCGAACAGGGCAGTTGGGGGCAGGCCGGGCGACCGGAGCGGCAGCCGAGACAGGGCCGGTCGTGACCACGTACCCTTTCGGCATGTCCACCCCCGCAACGGGCGCGGCCACACTCGCGCCGCGCCGGTCCAGCCGGTTCGTTGCCTGGGTGCGCGCGTGGCGCGCCGGGTTGGTGCCCTACGACGAGGTCGCCGACGCCATCGCCGGCGACGAGGAACACCTCGTTGCGGACGCCCCGGGCACCTGGACCGACGTCCCGCTGGGCGCCGCACTGCCCACCCTGGCCAAGCTCTCCCCCGACGAGATCCGCCTGGTGCTGCCCGCGCCGGGCGACCCACGGGGGCTGCCCGGCCCCGGCGACTTCGCCGGCGCGGCGTTGGTCACCGGCGAAGCGGTCGTCGCCGGCGGGCTCGGGTTGATCCCGGAGGTACGCTCGCACACCTCCGGCTCCGGGGACTGTTTCGAGACGGTGCTGTGGCGGGTCTACCCACTGCCGGCCAACGCAGCCGCCGCGTCACTGTCGTTGCCTGGCGCCGCCGAGGCGGAGGCGGAGTTGGCCGCCGCGCTGGCCGAGACGACCGCCGCGCTGACCCGCCTCGACGTGGCCCAGTGGCGGCCCGAGCTGGCCGGTGCGCTGGCCGCGTTGCGCCGCTCCGACGGTGCCACCGATCTGCCACCGGGCTTCGACCCGCGGGCCCGCCGGCTCTTCGCCCGGGCCGCGGTGCTCGACCGGGTGCTCGCGCTGGCCGGGCACTCCGCGCCCGGCGGGGCGATCAACAACTACGAGGCACAGCAACGGGACGCGGCACTTCGCCCCCTCACCGCTGCCTGCCGGCAGGCACTGGTGGCCGCCTGCAACGCCCCCCTGCGCCCCTGACCAGCGCCGGCACCACACGGCGAGACCGGGGCTGGTCAGACCTCGTCGAGCAGGTCGGCGACCGAGTTGATGATCCGGGACGGGCGGTACGGGTAACGCTCCGCCTCGGTGCGGCTGCTGATCCCGGTGAGCACCAGGATCGTCTCCAGCCCGGCCTCCAGGCCGCACAGGATGTCGGTGTCCATCCGGTCACCGATCATCGCGGTGCTCTCCGAGTGCGCGTTGATGGTGTTGAGCGCCGAGCGCATCATCATCGGGTTGGGCTTGCCGACGAAGTACGGTTCGACCCCGGTCGCCTTGGAGATCATGGCGGCGACCGAGCCGGCGGCGGGTAGCGCGCCCTCCACGGACGGGCCTGTCACGTCGGGGTTGGTGCAGATGAACCGGGCGCCGTCGTTGATCAGGCGGACGGCCTTCGTGATCGCCTCGAAGCTGTAGGTGCGGGTCTCGCCGAGCACCACGTAGTCGGGGGCGAAGTCGGTCAGCACGTAGCCGACGGCGTGCAGTGCCGTGGTCAGCCCGGCCTCACCGATGACGTACGCGGTGCCACCCGGCCGCTGGTCGGCGAGGAACTGGCCGGTGGCCAGGGCGGAGGACCAGATCGACTCCTCCGGAACGTCCAGCCCCATCCGGCTGAGCCGGGCCGTCAGGTCGCGTGGGGTGTAGATCGAGTTGTTGGTCAGCACCAGGAACGGCTTGCCGGAGGCGCGCAGCCGGTTGATGAACTCCGGCGCGCCGGGCACTGGCTGGCCCTCGTGCACCAGCACGCCGTCCATGTCGGTCAGCCAACTCTGCACGGGCTTACGGTCATGCATGATGATCCTCAGGGGTCAGGGGCGACGGGTCGGCACGCAACAGACGGTGGGGCAGCTGTCCCACATGGGCAGCTCGCCCAGGCGGCGGCGCAGCTGCGCGCCGTCCGGGTCGGTCCGCTCGGTGACCAGCTCACGCACCATGGTCACGAAGCGCGGGTCGGTGCCCGGCGTGCCGGCCCGGACGAAGTCCAGGCCGAGCTGCTTCGCCGTCTCCAACGCTTCGGTGTCCAGGTCCCACACGACCTCCAGGTGATCGGAGACGAACCCGATCGGGCTGACCACCACGGCGGTGGTGCCACCCTGCGCGAGGGCGGCCAGGTGGTCGTTGATGTCCGGTTCCAGCCACGGCACCTGCGGCGGGCCGGAGCGGCTCTGCCAGACCAGGTCGTACGCCAGGTCGGGTGCGGCGGCCGCGGCGACGAGCCGGGCGGTCTCGTGCAGCTGCGCCTCGTACCGGCCGCCGTGCGGGCCGGCGTTGGCCGCCATGGAGCTGGGGATGGAGTGGGCGGTGAAGACCAGCCGGGTGGTGTCCCGCAACGCCTGGTCGAGCTGACCCAGGGCCGCCTTGACCGCGTCGACGTGCGGCTCGACGAAGCCGGGGTGGTCCCAGAACTGGCGCAGTTTCTCGATCACCGGGGCGTCCGAGCCGACGGCGGCACGGGCGGCGGCGATGTCCTCCTGGTACTGGCGGCAGGACGAGTAGCCGCCGTACGCGCTGGTGACGAAGGCCAGCGCCCGGGTGACCCCGTCGTCGCGCATCTGGGTCACTGTGTCGGCGAGCATCGGGTCCCAGTTGCGGTTGCCCCAGTAGATGGGCAGGTCGAGACCGTGCGCGGCGAAGTCGGCGCGGACCGCGGCCAACAGGTCCCGGCACTGCTGGTTGATCGGGGACACCCCACCGAAGTGCTGGTAGTGCTCGGCGACCTCGGCCAGCCGCTCGGGCGGCACTCCCCGGCCCCGGGTCACGTTCTGCAGGAACGGCATCACGTCCTCGGGCCGCTCGGGCCCACCGAAGGACACCAGCACCACCGCGTCGTACGACATGGGGTCATTCTTGCCCCTCGGCCGGGACGTGCCGGCGACGCCCCCTGGTCCGGACGCGTAGATCACGCGAACGGCGACCAGGGAGCGTCGTGGTGCCCGTCAGGAACCGATGGCGTGGTAGCCGCCGTCGACGTGGACGATCTCGCCGGTGGTGGCCGGGAACCAGTCGGAGAGCAGCGCCAGGCAGGCCCGCGCGGCGGGCTCCTGGTCGGTGAGGCTCCAGCCCAGCGGGGCCCGCTCGGCCCAGGCGTCCTCGAACTGGTCGAAGCCGGGGATCGACTTCGCGGCGATGGTGCGCAGCGGCCCGGCGGCGACCAGGTTGCTGCGGATGCCCTGCTTGCCCAGGTGCAGCGCCAGGTAGCGGGACGCGGACTCCAGGCCGGCCTTGGCCACGCCCATCCAGTCGTAGACCGGCCACGCCTTCGTCGCGTCGAAGGTCAGGCCGACCACCGCGCCGCCGGGCGACATCAGCGGCAGCGCCGCCATCGCGAGGGACTTGTAGGAGAAGGTGGAGACGTGCAGGGCGGTCGCCACGTCCTCCCAGGGCGCGTCGAGGAAGCCGCCACCCAGGCAGCTCTGCGGGGCGAAGCCGATCGAGTGCACGACACCGTCGAGGCCGTCGACGTGCTCGCGTACCCGGTCGGCGAGGCCGGCCAGGTGCTCGGTGTTGGTGACGTCCACCTCGATGACCGGCGCCGGCTCGGGCAGCCGCTTGGCGATCCGCTCGACCAGGGAGAGCCGGCCGTAGCCGGTGAGCACGACCTGCGCGCCGTTTTCCTGAGCGAGCTTCGCCACCGAGAAGGCGATCGAGGCGTCGGTGATGACACCGGTGACGAGCAGTCGCTTACCGGCGAGCAGTCCGGACATCGCTGATTTCCTCCGTAGTCAAAAGGGTTAGTGGCCCATGCCGAGGCCGCCGTCGACCGGGATGACGGCGCCGGAGACGTAACCGGCGCTGTCGGAGGCCAGCCAGGTGACCACGGCGGCGACCTCGTCCGGGCTGGCCATCCGGCCGGCCGGGATGGACTTGAGGATCTCCGCCTTGCGGTCATCGGAGAGGCCGGCGGTCATGTCGGTGGAGATGAAGCCGGGCGCCACCACGTTCGCGGTGATGTTGCGGCTGCCCAGCTCCCGGGTGATCGAGCGGGCGATGCCGACGAGGCCGGCCTTGCTGGCGGCGTAGTTGACCTGCCCGGCGCCGCCGGCGAGGCCGACCACCGAGGAGATGAAGATCATGCGGCCCCACTTGGCGCGGAGCATCTTGCCGGAGGCCCGCTTCGCGACCCGGAACGCGCCGGTGAGGTTGGTGTCCACCACGTCGGTGAACTGTTCCTCGGTCATGCGCAGCAGGAGCGTGTCGGCGGTCATGCCGGCGTTGGCGACGATCACCTCGACCGGACCCAGTTCGGCCTCGACGGCGGCGAACGCGGCGTCGATCGAGGCGGCGTCGGTGACGTCGGCGCGGACGCCGAACAGCCCGTCGGGCGCGTCGCCGCTGCGGTGGGTGACCGCCACCCGGTCGCCCTGCTTGGCGAAGGCCTGCGCGATGGCCAGGCCGATTCCCCGGTTGCCCCCGGTCACCAGCACGGTACGGGCCACTGTTCCCCCTTGCGAATGGTCAGCACGGACGCGTCGGAGCCTAGGCGTTACCGGCAGGTAAGCGCTAACGGGAGTCGCGTCACACTGGGGTACGACACGGGGATCAACCCCTGGTGGCACGCCTCGTGGCGGGGTCGGCCCGTAGCCTCCGGGTGGTGAACCGGCAACCGATCGCGGTGGCAGTGCGGGCCCTGCGGCAGACAGTGCTGGGCCCGGACGCCCGGCCCGAGCGGCCGCTGCTGGCCCGTTGGCCCGGGCCGGCCCGCTACGCCGCGCCGGTCGGTCTGCTCGCCGCGCTCGGCCTCTTCCTGATCACGCTGACCGTGGAGAGCGAATGGGGCCTGGCGCCGCCGATCGCGCTCCTGTTCGCGGCGATGACTGTGGCACCGCTGCTGGCGTTGCCCCGGCGTCCGCTGCTGGCCTGGCGGCTGACGGTGCTGGCCCTGCTGATCTGCACGTTCAACGCGCCGGACGACCAGGCCTGGCCGTGGACCCCGCCGCTGGCGCTCGGGTCGATCGCGGTGGTGGCGGTGGTCGTCGCACGGGTCGACCGGCCGGTGCTGGTCTGGGTGGTGGTGATCAGCACGGTGCCGGTGCTCACCCTGGTCCATCCCGACAACCGGGTCCCCGTCCTGCTGCTGCTCGGCGCGCTGGCGATCGTCGGCGACCTGATCCGCCGCAACCGGCTGTCCCGGCACGCGCTGGCGGCGCAGGCCGAGCTGAGCGAACGGGAGCAGGAGCGCCGCGCGGTGCTGGAGGAACGCACCCGGATCGCCAGGGAGCTGCACGACGTGGTGGCCCACCACATGTCGCTGATCGCGGTGCAGGCGGAGACCGCCCCGTACCGGCTGACGGACGTGCCGGCCCCGGCAGCCGCGGAGTTCGTCGCCATCGCCGCGTCGGCCCGTGACGCGCTGACCGACATGCGGCGGCTGTTGGGGGTGCTGCGCAGCGAGACGAGCGGGCCGCAGACCGCGCCACAGCCGGACCTCACCGACCTGGACGCGATGGTGGACGCCGCACGCCGGGCCGGGCTGCCGGTCACCCTGGACGCCGAACCGGTGGACGACGACCGGGTGCCCGCGCCGGTCGGGCTGGCCGCGTACCGCATCGTGCAGGAGGGCCTGGCCAACGCGGCCCGCCACGCGGCCGGCGCCGCGGTGCGCGTCACCGTCCGCGCCGGTCAATCCGGTCTGGGAGTACGCGTCGAGAACTCCCCGGCCGACGTCCGACCGACCGCCGACGGCGGCTCCGGGCACGGGCTGACCGGCATGCGGGAACGGGCCACCTCGCTGGGCGGTACGTTCACCGCCGGGCCGCTGCCCGGCGGGGGTTACGCGGTGGCGGCCGAGTTGCCGTACGACGCGGAGGGCGGGGACCGATGATCCGGGTGCTGATCGCCGACGACCAGGCGATGGTCCGGCAGGGCTTCGGCGCGTTGCTCGCCGCCCAACCGGACCTGCTGGTGGTGGGTGACGCCGCCGACGGGGCGCAGGCGGTGGCCGTCGCCCGCCACCTCGACCCGGACGTGGTGCTGATGGACGTGCGGATGCCGGTCATGGACGGGCTGGAGGCCACCCGCAAGCTGCTCGGTGACCGGTCGGCGCAGCGACCCCGAGTGCTCATCCTCACCACCTTCGACCTGGACGACTACGTGTACGAGGCGCTGCGCGCCGGGGCCAGCGGGTTCCTGCTCAAGGACGCCCCGGCGGCCGATCTGGTGCAGGCGGTGCGGGTGGTGGCGGCCGGGGACGCGCTGCTCGCCCCGGGGGTCACCCGCCGGCTGATCGCCGAGTTCGCGGCCCGTCCGGACCGCCGCCGCCCGCGCCCCACCGACCTGGCCGGGCTCACCCCCCGCGAGACCGAGGTGCTGCGGTTGATCGCCCGGGGCCGCAACAACGCGGAGATCGCGGGTGACCTGGTGGTGGCCGAGCAGACAGTGAAGACGCACGTGGGGCGGATCCTGGCCAAGCTGGGTCTGCGCGACCGGGCCCAGGCAGTGGTGCTGGCGTACGAGACGGGTCTGGTGGCCGCCGGGGAGTAGCCCCGGGGAGCCAGCCCGGGGACGGCTCTCCAGGACGACGACGGGGCCCCGGCCCTGGGCGCAATCTCCCTCCGGACGACATTCCGGAGGGAGAACGTGATGCGACGACGAGGTGCCAGCCGGGTGGCGATGGCCGCGCTGCTCGGCGTGAACCTGGTCCTGCCGACCCGACCCGAGCCGGCCACGGCGGCGGGGTTCGTCGAGGCGTACCCGGTGATGGCGGCGGCGATGCGCGCGGCCGGCCCCCCGTACGCGGACTGGGCGGCCGACGGACGTCGGTTCCTGCTGTTCGACGCGCGCGGTGACGGCCGCGCGGTGGAGGTGTTGGGCGACCTCGCCGACGCGGACCGGATCGCGGTGCTGGTGCCGGGGGTCGGCAGCACCCTCGCCGACTTCGACAGGGGGTTGGGCGGGGTGGCCCGGCGGGCGCCGGCGGTGCAGGCCGGGCAGCTCTTCCGGGAGCTGCGGGCGACCGACCCGGCTGCGCGGGTGGCGGTGCTGGCCTGGCTCGGCTACGACCCACCCGACGGGGTGTTGACCGCCGCCGGTGGCGTCAGCGCCCGGCGCGGCGCGGCGGGGCTGGCCGCGCTGGTGCGGGAGCTGGCCGGGCGGCGTCCGGCGGCGACGATCACGCTCGTCGGGCACAGCTACGGGGCGCTGGTGGTGTCGCTGGCGGCGGCGGACGCCCCGTCCCAGGTCACCGACGTGGTCAGCCTCGGTGGCGTCGGCGCCGGGGTGCAGCGCGCCGACGACCTGCCCGGCGGGCGGCGGTTCTGGGCGGCCGAGGCGCCGACCGACTGGATCCGTCGGGTACCGCCGGTGCGGCTGCCCGGCCTGGGCTTCGGCCGGCGACCGGGCGACCCGGCGTTCGGCGCCCGACCCCTGCCGGTGGGTGGGGTGGCGGGGCACGACGGTTACCTCGCGTCGGGCAGCGCCGCGCTGGTAGCGGTGGCGGCGGTGGTGCTGGGCGGCGTCGACGCCGACCGGATCGGGGACGTCCGGTGAGCCGGGACCGTGCGATCGACGCGTTGCGGGCGTACGCCATCGGCGGTGTGGTGCTGGGGCACTGGCTGGTCACCGGGTTGGTGCTTGCCGGCGACGGCGGGCTGCACCAGGCCAGTCCGCTGACCGCGCTGCCCGACCTGGCCCCGGTGACCTGGGTGTTGCAGACGCTCGGGCTGTTCTTCTTCACCGCCGGGTTCGGCTCGACCCGGTCGCTGGCCCGCCACCCCGGCGGTGCGGGCGGTTGGCTGGCCGGGCGGCTGCGCCGGCTGCTGCTGCCCACTGTGGCGCTGCTCGGTGTGGGGGCCGCCGTGCTGCTCGCCGCCACAGTCGTCGGCACCTCGGACGACACGCTCGCCGTCGCGCTGCGCCTCGCGGTCAGCCCGTTGTGGTTCCTGCTACCGCTGGTGTTCCTGGTCGCGCTGACCGGCCCGTTGCGTGTCGCCGTACGCCGGTGGGGGGTGGCGCGGTGCGGGACACCGGCGGTGGCCGTGGTGGCCGCGGCCGACCTGGCCGTCCGGCTGTTGCCGGCCGGCACCGACCTGCCCCCGGTCACCGTGCTGGCGGCCTGGTCGGTGCCGTACCTGCTGGGCGTGGCGCACGCCGACGGGCGGCTGAACGGCCGGCGGGCGGGCGGCACGGTGGCGGCCGGTGGGGCGGTCGCGCTGGCGGCGCTGCTGGCGCTGGGCTACCCGGTGAGCGCGGTCGGCGTGCCCGGGGCCGGGGTGTCCAACCTGAACCCGCCGTCGCTGTTGGTCGTGGCGCTGGCGGTCGCCCAGGTCGGGCTGGGGCTGCTCGCCCGGCCGGCGCTGCACCGGTTGCTGACCCGGCCGCTGCCGGGCCGGGCGGTGAGCGCCGTGAACCGGTCCGCGGTGCGGATCTACCTGTGGCACCAGCCGGTACTGGTGGCGGTGACAGCGCTCACCGCCCGCACCGGGCTGGCAGTGCCCGGTCTGCACACCGTCCCGGACGGCCCGGGGTGGGTGCTGGCGCGCTGCTGCTGGCTGCCGTTGTTCGCCGTGGTGCTGGTCACTGTCGTGCGAGTGGGCCAGCCGCTGTCGTTTCGGCGACGCGTACGCGCTGGTGGCGAAGGGCGTCGCCAACCGGGCGGTGGAGGGTTCGCCGGCCGGTCGGCCGAGTGCGTTCCGTCGGCACCGCAGGTGTACGATCATCGACGTTCCGGCCCGCCCGACTTGCAGGAGGTGATCGCTGTGCGAGATAGCGATCCTCCCAGTCGTGGCCGGGCCGATGGTCAGTCCCGCTGAGCCACGACTCAGTCTGGTGAGCTGACCCCGCTCCGCTCCCCACCACCTCGGCAGCAGCCGAGGTGAGTGTGCCGCGCCGCCCGATTCCGGGCGGTCGCCGGGAGCCGCCCGGTCACGACTTCGTGTGCGCGTCCCCACCCCCTGCGGTCCGCCCCCGCACGCGGACCGTCCAGCCGCCACCCGGAGCCGTCATGAGCCGCTACGTCGCCCCGCTGGGCTTCACCCTCGCCGCCGTCTGGGTGGCCATCGTCTTCGTGCTCGCCGGCGGCGGTCACTGACCGCCGCCGGCGCACCGGCTACAGCATCCGGGACGACCAGAGCAGACTGAACGCGCCCGCGCAGAGCGCCAGCAGCAACGCCACCCCGGCGTACCACTGGGTCACCTCACGCGGCTCGGTGCGGAACCCGATCGAGCTGCCCATGTCCTGGTAGACCTGCTTCAGCTCGCTCACCGAAGCCGCCTCGTAGTAGTAACCCTCGGTGGTCTCGGCCAACTCGGCGAGGGCCAACCGGTCCACCGGCACCCGCTGCAACTGCCCGCCGATGTCGACCTGGCCGGTGTCGGTGCCGAAGGCGATGGTGGAGACCGGAACGTTGGCCGCCTGCGCGGCCGCCGCCGCCTCCTCCACCGCCCGACCGGAGGTCCGGAAACCGTCGGAGAGCAGCACGATCCGGGCCGGCGGAATACCCGCCGCGCCGTCGGCCGGCACCGACCGGATCGCCTCCAGGCAGGTGAACACCGCCTCACCGGTCGCTGTCGCCTCGGCCAGCACCAGCCCGTCGACGGCGCTGGTCACCGCGTCCCGGTCCTTGCCCGGCGGCACCAGCACGTTGGCCGCCTTGGCGAACGACACGAGGCCCAGGTTGTAGCTCTCCGGCAGCTCACTGACGAACTGCTTGGCCGCCTCCTGGGCCGCCTCCAGCCGGTTCGGCGCCACGTCGTCGGCCTGCATCGACAACGACACGTCGATGGCGAGCATCACCGTCGCCCGCTCCAGCGGCTCCTTCGTGTCCACCGCCGGACGGGCCAGCGCGGTGGCCAGCACCAGCAGACAGAGCAGGAACGCGGTCGCCGGGACGTGCCGACGCCAGCCCAGGCCCTTCGGCGCGACCGTACGCAGCAGGTCCACATTGGTGAACCGCATCGCGTACGCCCTGCGGTGCAACTGCCGCCAGACGTAGAACGCGGCGAGGGCGAACACCGGCAGCACGGCCAGCAGCCACCACGGTTGCAGAAAACGGATCATCGTGTCGTCCCCCGGGTACGCGCGTGCCGCTGCGCGGCCACGAATCGCACCATGTCCAGCAGCCAGTCTCGGTCGGTACGCAGACGCAGGTGGGCCGCGCCGGCGCCGCGCAGGGCGGCGGCGATCGTGGCCCGTTGGGCGGTGGCGGCCTCGGCGTAGCGCTGCCGCAGCCGCGGGTCGGCGGTCTGCACCTCGTGCAGTTCGCCGCTCTCCGGGTCGACCACCGGCAACACGCCCACGTCGGGCAGTTCCAGCTCACGCGGGTCGACCACCTCGATGGCCAGCACGTCGTGGCGGACGCGCAGTTTGCGCATCGGCCGCGCCCACTGCTCGGCCGGTGCGAGGAAGTCCGAGACCACCACTGCCACCCCGCGACGGCGGGGCGGCCGGTTGAGCATCTCGATCAGGGCGCCCAGATCGCCACGGCCGGGCTGGATGGCGGTGCCGGCGACGGCTCGCAGCAGGCCCTGCGCCTCCTTGCGGCCGGAGCGGGCCGGCAGCCGGGTGAGCACCCCGGGCCCGGCCGGTGGTGGTCCGCCCCGCCAGCGTCGGGCCGGCGCGGACGCCCCGCCCCCGGTGCCGATCACGGCGCCGATCCGGTTGCCCCCGCGCACTGTCAGGTGGGTGATGGCGGCCGCGGCGGCCACCACGACCTCCCGTTTGAGCCACTGCCCGGTGCCGAAGTCGAGGCTGGCGGAGAGGTCCAGCGCGAGCCAGGTCTCCAACTCCCGGTCGGCGACCGTACGCCGCACGTGCGGTGTGGTGGTCCGCGCCGTGACCGGCCAGTCCATCCGGCGCACGTCGTCGCCGGGGCGGTACTCCCGGGACTCTCCCGCCTCACTGCCGGGTCCGGGCAGCAGGCCGGCGTAGTCGCCCTGGAGCAGACCGTCGAGCTTGCGGGTGACGAGCAACTGAAGCCGGGACAGCACTGCCTCACTGCGGTCGGCGAGGGGAGCCGGACGAGGGGTGGGTGAGGTCACGGCCGCTGCCCGGGCCAGCCAGCGCCCGGCGGCGGCGCGATCGACGGCGGCGTGGCCTGCTGCCGGGGAGCGACCGCCGGAAGCGGGATCGTCGACATCACCCGCTGCACGATGTGGTCGGCGGGCACGTCGTCGGCGAGCGCGTCGTAGCTGAGCACCAACCGGTGCCGCAGGATGTCCGGCGCGATGTCCTGCACGTCCTGCGGCAGCGCGTAGTCACGCCCGCGCAGCAGCGCCAACGCGCGGGTGGCCCGGACCAGGCCCAGCGACGCGCGTGGGCTGGCACCGTACTGGATCAGTTGCGCGACGTCGGGCATGCCGTGCTCGGCCGGAGCGCGGGTGGCCAGCACCAACCGGACCGCGTAGTCGACAAGGGCGTTGTGGACGAAGACCTGGTCCGCCTTGCGTTGCAGGGCGATCAGCTCCGGGGTGTCGAACACCGCTGTCGGCTCGGGCGCGGCCACGCCCATCCGGTAGACGATCTCCCGTTCCTCCGCGTCGGTCGGGTAGCCCACCACGATCTTCATGAGGAACCGGTCCCGCTGCGCCTCGGGCAGCGGGTAGACGCCCTCCTGCTCGATCGGGTTCTGGGTGGCCATCACCAGGAACGGGTCGGGCACCCGGTGGCTCTCCCCACCGATGGACACCTGCCGCTCGCTCATGACCTCCAGCAGCGCGGACTGCACCTTCGCCGGCGCCCGGTTGATCTCGTCGGCGAGCAGGAAGTTGACGAAGACCGGCCCGAGCTCGACGTCGAACTTCTCACTGGACTGCCGGTAGATCCGGGTGCCCATGATGTCGGCGGGCACCAGGTCCGGGGTGAACTGCACCCGGGCGAAGGACCCGCCGACGACCTTGGCGAGGGTCTCCACCGCCAGGGTCTTGGCCACCCCGGGCACGCCTTCGAGCAGGCAGTGGCCGCGGGCGAGCAGCGCGACGAACATCCGCTCCACCATCCGGTCCTGCCCGACGATCACACGTTTGATCTCGAACAGGCCCTTCTCCAACAGGGTGGCGTCCTGCGCCGGTGTGGTCACCGGCGCGGGTGCCGCTCCGTTCGGCGTCGGGGCGTCGGGCATGGTCGGCTGGGCCACCGGTCCTCCACAGCGTTTGTCGGTCGTCGCGGCTCGTGCGGTATCAAGACTCGCACGCCTTCCTGAGTGTGGAGGTGGGGAGAAGCCGATTTTGGTCGCGCCGTCCCCAGCAGCCGAATCGCGCATCTCGGGTGTGCGCGGACCGGCCCGTCGCGTGTACGATTCACCCCGTCGCCGGGCGGCTCCCCCCGTGGTCGCCCGGCGCTCAACCTTTCCGTCCCGCCGCCCTAGACTGGCCGGGATGAGCATCCCCTCCCCCGCCGATGAGGCCCTGGTCTGTTCGGCCCGGGGCTGCCGGTCCACCGCCGTCTGGTCGCTGGAGTGGAACAATCCCCGTCTGCACGACGCCGATCGGCGCAAGACCTGGTTGGCCTGCGCCGACCATCGGGGCAGCCTCGGTGACTTCCTCGACGCTCGGGGCTTCCTGCGTGCCGTCACTCCGGTGCCCGGATCGCCTACGCTCGACGTGTGAGCGGCGACCCTCCGGCTTCCCCCGGCCCCATCTCCCCGTCCTGGCCGCCCACCCCGGCCGCCGCGCCGCCCGGCGTCGAGCCGCCGCCCGGCGCGTTCCCAGCGCCCGGCACGCTCGGCCCGGAGCCTGCCGCGCCGGACGTCTCGACGCCCGCCCCGCTGCCACCGGGCGCACTGCCACCCGGTCACCGGCCGGCACCCGCCGCCGACCAGCGCGCGCCCGACCTGCCGTTCCCGGGCCTCCTGCCGCCCGAGCCCGGCGCGCTGTCGACGGCCGCGCCGGGTGGCCGAGGCCCGCTGGAGCCCTGGCCGGACACTGTCAACTGGCAGCCGATCTCCACCGACCTGATCTGGGTGGAGCTGATCCGGCTGGCGATCGTGGTCGCCATCGGCCTGGTGGTGACGGCGGTCGGCTGGGCGTTCAGCGGCCACTGGCTGTTCGGGCTCGCCGTCGCCCTCGTGCTGGTGTTCGGGGTGTGGCGGGCCATCGCGATCGTCCGCGCGGTCCGGGCCTGGGGGTACGCCGAGCGGGAGAACGACCTGCTGGTCCGGCACGGGCTGCTGGTCCGCCGGCTCTCCATCGTGCCGTACTCGCGGATGCAGTTCGTCGACGTGAGCGCCGGGCCGTTGGAGCGGGCCTTCGACCTGGCCACCGTGCAGTTGCACACCGCGGCGGCGGCGAGCGACGCCCGGGTGCCCGGGCTGCGGCCGGCGGAGGCGTCCCGGCTGCGCGACCGGCTCACCGCGCTCGGCGAGGACCGGGCGGAGGGCCTGTGAGCGCGAGGAGTGAGCCGGGGTTGCGAGCCCCGCAGTCGCGAACGAAAGGCGACCCTGTGGCCACCCGCGCGGGTGGCCACCGGCCGCGCCGAGAGCCGCGCCGATGAGCGACGGGCCCGCCGAGCCGAGCACCGTGCCACCCACCGGCCCGACGCCACCGCGGCCGGTGCTGCCCGCTGGCACGTCAGCCACCGACGCGGCTCCCCCCGGGCCGCCGGGAGCGCCCGCGCCGTGGCCGACACCACCCGGCGGCGGCGAGGGCGAACCCCGGCAGCGACTGCACCCGCTCAGCCCGGTGCTGCACGGCGCCAAGTCCCTGGTCGTGGTGATCGCCGGGCTGTCCTGGTCAACGCTGTCCCGGGTGGGCTTCGGCTGGTTCGCCGCCATGGTGGCGGTGCTGGCGCTCGGCGCGACAGTGCTGTCGGTGGTCAGCTGGTACAACACCGGCTACCACGTCGTCGGCCGGGAACTACGGGTGTACGAGGGGCTGCTCTGGCGGCGTACCCGGGCCATCCCGTTGGAACGGTTGCAGGCCGTGGAGGTGGTCCGGCCGCTGCTCGCCCAGCTCACCGGCCTGGCCGAGCTGCGCCTGGAGGTGGTCGGCGGAGGCAAGACCGAGGCGCCGCTGGCGTACCTCGGGGTGGCCGACGCGGCAGTGCTGCGCGAGCGTCTGCTGGCGCTGGCCGGGCGGGTGGCGCAGCTGCCCGCGCCCGGCGACGCGGCCGCCCCAGTGGCGCCGGGTATGACAGCGCCGCCGGCGGCCGTGCCGGGCCGGCCACTGCACGCGGTACGCAACCAGAACCTGCTGATCAGCCAACTGCTCACCCCGCAGGCGTTCCTGCTCCCGTTCGGTGTGGCCTTCGTCGTGGTGCAGTTCCTCACCGCCGGATCATGGTCGTTCGTCGCTGTGGCGAGCACACTGACCGCGATGGCGGGTGTGCTGCTGCAACCGATCCGCCGGGTCCTCGACGACTGGAACTTCCGGCTGGCCCGCGACGGCGGCACACTGCGGGTGCACAACGGCCTGCTGGAGACGCGGGCGCAGACCGTGCCGTTGGACCGGGTGCAGACCGTGCGGGCCACCTGGCCGCTGCTGTGGCGGATGAAGGGCTGGCTGCGGCTGCGGCTGGAGGTGGCCGGTTACTCCGTCGCGGAGGCCGACGACCGCAACCGGCCCGACCGGTTGCTGCCGGTCGGCGACCTGCCGACGGCGACGATGATCGTCGCCGAGGTGCTTCCCGGGGTACGCCTCGACGTGCTCACGCTGAGCCCACCTCCGCGCCGGACCCGTTGGCTGCACCCACTGGGCCGCGCCGCGTTCGGCGCCGGGCTGTTCGAGGAGGTCTTCGCCACCCGGTCCGGGCGGCTCACCCGGCAGCTGGTGATCGTGCCGTACGCCCGGATCCAGAGCGTGCGAGTGGTCCAGGGGCCCCTCCAGCGCCGGCTGGGGTTGGCCTCCGTACACGCGGACACCGCGGGCGGCTCCGGCGCCACCGCCCAGGACCGCGACCTGGCTGAGGCCTGGGCCCTGGCGGCCGATCTGACCACGAGAGCCCACCAGGCCCGCACCCAACCCTGACCCGCCCCGGTCCACGTCGTTGCTATATATATCGCCGTGCGATATATATAGCACATGGACATCAGCGAGCAGACGTTCCTGATCCTCTCCGCCCTCGCCGACCAACCCCGCCACGGCTACGCGGTGGTGACAGAGGTCGACGAGATGACCGACGGCAGGATCCGGTTACGCGCCGGCACCCTCTACGGGGCCCTCGACCGCCTCGTCACCCAGGGGCTCATCGCCCCCGACCACGACGAGGTGGAGAAGGGCCGGCTGCGCCGTTTCTACAAACTGACCGACGCGGGGGCGGACGCCATCCGCGCCGAGAGCCAGCGGATGGCCACCGCGGTCCGGCTCGCCGAGGAGCGCCTCAACAAGCGTGCCGCCCGCAACGCCCCACACCTTGGGACCATCGGATGAGCCCGGACATGGGCCCCCTGGAACGACGATATCGGCGGCTGCTGCGCCTGCTGCCCGCCACGCACCGGACCACCCGCGGCGAGGAACTGCTCGGGCTGCTGCTCGACCTCGACGACGGCCGCCGGCACCCCAGCCGGCACGAGACACTGCACATCATCGCCCTGGCGATCCGGCTGCGACTCACCACGCCCGTCACCACCACGGCCCTGACCACCGGGCTCACCGCCCTGCTCGTCGCCGCCGGCACCCAGCCCGCCGGTCACACAGTGGACCTGTTTACCGGCGCCGTCCTCGCCCCCGACATGTCGGCCGTCATCGCCAGCTGGCCGCAGCTTGTCGCTCTCGGCCTGCTGCCCCTCGCGCCGCTGATCGCCTGGCTGTGCGGCGCGACCCGGACCGCCCTCACCCTGCAGGCGATGTTCCTGACGGCCACCATGGGTTGGCTCGTCATCGACGTGCTCAGCGGCGCCAGCCTGGGAATCAACCCCGGCCAACAAGTCCTCGCGTACGCCGCCCCACCGGTCCTGACCCTCGCCCTGCTCGCGATCGCCGCCCGCGAGCGGTGGGCCGTGCCCCGGCCGCGCCTGTTCTGGTGGGCCCTCGTCCCGCTCGGGATCCTCGCCTGGAAGGGCACCGGAGAGTGGGGGCGCCACGGCGTCTACGTTCCCGACGCCGTGCCGACGGTCATCGGGATCCTCACCGCCACCGCCGTCGCTGTCGGAGCCGCCGTCGCGGTCCGCCGCCACCGGCCCGCCGTCATCATCGGCGTCGGACTCACCGGGTTCATCGCCGGATGGCTCGTCCCCGACCCGCTGCTCTCCAACACGGCGATGCGGCACTTCGACGGTCAGCCGCTGCCACTGGCGATCGTCATCACGGTGATCGCCGCCACCATGGCCGGCATCAATCGCCTCGCCCGTCGCCTCAGGCCCGAGGTGCGGTCGCTACCACCCGATGAACCCCTGCTGAGCGACCCTCATGGGATCTAACGGTCGGCGGGGATCGCAGGGTGGGTGGTGGTGTCCGGTTCCCGTGGAGACGGGGGCTCGGGCTCGCCGGGCGGGGGGTCGGTGGGCGACGGTGGGGGTTCCGTGGCCTGTTCCGACTTGGCGCTCGGGTGGCGGACACGCCAGGCCGCCCAACCACGCTCCGCCAGACCGACCACCAGGAACGTCAGCCCCACGTACGCCCAGCCGACCAGCACGTCGATCACGTAGTGCTCACCCGAGTAGACCAGGGTGAAGGTCATCGCCAGCGGGTACGCGAGCAGCAGCGGCCACCAGCGACGACGGGTGGCGGTCAGGAAGAACAGCACCACGAACAACGCCCACGCGGTGTGCAGCGACGGCATCGCGGCGACCGGGTTGGAGGCGATCTGGCCGGCGTTGAGGACGTTGCCGGCGCCGTGCATGCCGAACGCCTTCCACCCGCGGGTCGAGATCCGGGCGACCTCGGTGAGCAGGCCGTTCTGCGCCGCCCACCAGGGCGGGGCGGCCGGGTAGATGAAGTAGGTGACCAGGCCCGCAGCGCAGAGGAAACCCCAGCGCCGCATGTACGCGGCCCACCGGTGCCGGTCGCGCAGCCAGAGCACCGCGGCGGCGGTGAGCGCCACCACGAAGTGGGAGAAGTACACCCAGCTCGCCGCGACATCCCACCAGTGCACCTGCGGGTGGTAGAGGTGCTCCTGCAACCAGACGGTGGGCACCTCCCCGCCGGTGGCCCAGCCGAACATGAACCGGTCGGCGACGATCAACTCCATCGCGTGCGGCGTGGCCCCGTTGTCGGCGAAGCCGCGCGAGAGGTTGTAGACCACGAACAGCAGCACCACCGGCACCCAGTCCCGGGCGAAGCGCAGGTGACTGCGCCAGGGCCGTTCGCTGTTCCAGGCGATGGTCGCGAGCCAGATCCAGACGAAGGCGTACGCCGGGTCGGTGGGCAGGCCGATGGCCAGCCACGCGGCGACGAAGGCGACCGCCCAGACGGTCATCGCGACGACGCGCCGACGACCCCCGTCCGGGGACGCGGGCGGGTCGGTCCGGGCGGGGGGCTGGGGGTCAGTCACGACGGCCATCGGGGTCAAGGTTAACGACGGGTACGGCATAGACCGACGGGGACCACCCGTAGGTCGTCGCGGGCGGGTGCGCCCGGATCGCCGGGCGCGTGCTCGACGTGTCCGGCGAACACCTAGGCTGACGACCATGCAGGAGCAGCCCGAGCCGGCCTTCGCGCCGGGTCTGACCGCCCAGGTCGAGTTGACCGTCACCGACGCGGACACCGCCCAGGCGGTCGGTTCCGGGGACGTACCGGTGCTGGGCACTCCCCGGGTGCTGGCGCTGGCGGAGGCGGCCACCGTCGCGGCGACGGCGACCGGAATGCCGCCCGGGTCGACGACGGTGGGCACCCGGGTCGAGTTGGAGCACCTGGCGCCGACAGTGGTCGGCCGGACGGTGCGCGCGCAGGCGCTGCTGGCGACCGTCGACGGTCGCCGGCTGTCGTTCGAGGTCACCGTCAGCGACGGTGACCAGACGGTGGCCCGGGGCCGGGTGGACCGGATCCTGGTCGACCGGGCACGCTTCGTCGAGCGCGCCGGGCGGGCCTCGTGAACGCCGGCTTCGTCGAGGTCGCCGACCGGGTGCACGTGCTGGCCGAGCCGCTGCTGCGGGTCAACGTCACACTGGTCGTCGGCGACGACGAGGCGCTACTGGTGGACACGCTCTCGTCGGCCGCGCAGGCCACCGAGCTGGCCGTGGCCGTCCGGGCGATCACCGACCGCCCGTTGACGCTTGTCAACACCCACCACCACTACGACCACTGCTTCGGCAACGCCGTCCTGGCCGGCGACCCACCCCGACCGGTGTACGCGCACGAACTGGCCGCCACCGCCCTGCGCGAGGAGCCGGAGCGGCTGCGCCGCGAGGCGTACGAGGAGTTGCGTGCCGAGCATCCGGCGCTCGCCGCCGAGCTGGCCGACACCCCGCTGCTCGCCCCGACGCACACGGTGCACGTCGAGACGGTCCTCGACCTGGGGGGTCGACGGGTGCTGCTGCGCCACCCGGGGCGGGGGCACACCGAGGCCGACCTGGTGGTGCACGTGCCGGACGCCGACGTGCTGGTCGCCGGGGACCTGGTGGAGCAGAGTGGCCCGCCCGCCTTCGAGGACTCGTACCCCTTGCAGTGGCCGGACGCGGTCGCGGACCTGCTGCGGCTGACCACCGCGCGCACGGTGGTCATCCCCGGCCACGGCGACCCGGTGGACGTCGACTTCGTCCGGGCCCAGCACGCGGAGCTGGCGAAGCTGGCCTGGCTGATCCGGGCCGCGCACACCGGCAGCGCCCCGCCGGAGCGGGTGGCCGCCGAGGCCCCCTTCGGCGCCCGCCCCGCCCTGGTCGCCGCCCACCGCGGTTACCTGGAACTGACCGGCACTGCCTGACCCCCCCGCCGCCGCGATCTTGCACTTTGTGCGGGGCCATAGATGAGCAAAGCGGACCAACCGTCGACCGAAAGTGCAAGATCGGCGCGGGGGGTGGGGTGGGGTGGGGTCAGGTGTGGAAGCGGTTCTCCACGGCGGCGCGGGTGGGCATGGCGGTGGCGCCGCCCGGGGATTCGCAGACCAGGCCGGCCACCCGCAGCGCGAAGGCGACCCGGTCGGTCCAGCCGGACGGGCTCTCCGGTTCACCGTCGACGAGCAGGTCGGCGATCAGCGCGGCCATCACCGAGTCACCAGCGCCGGTGGCGTCGATCGCGTTGACCTTGGGGGCCGGCACCCGGACCGGGTCGGCGTCGGCGGCGGCCAGCACCGCACCGGCCGCGCCGAGCGTGACCACCACCGTGGCCGCCCCCAACTCACGCAGGTACACCGCCACCCCCTCGACCGGCTCACCGGGATAGAGCAGCACCGCGTCGGCGGCGCTCAGCTTGACCAGGTGCGCGCCGGCGGCGAACTCGGCCACCACCTCGCGCAGCCCTTCCAGCGCGGCCGGCCCGTTCAGCAGCCGGGGACGGACGTTCGGGTCGAAGACCCGCAGGCCGGGGGTGAGCGACCACGCACGTCGGGCGGCGGCCAGCGGGTCGGGTTGGAGCAGCACGATCGAGCCGCAGTAGAGCACGTCGGCGCCCTCCAGCAGCGACAGGTCCAGGTCGTCGGGGCCGAGCAGTCCGTAGGAGACCGGCTCGCCGTAGAAACGGAAGTCCGGCTCCGGCCCCGCGTACGTGACCACCGCGAGCGTGGTCGGCGCCGGCACCGTGATCGCACCGGCCACCCCTACGTCGGCCGCGGCGAGGAAGGCGCGGATCCGGCCGCCCAGCGCGTCGTCACCGAGCGAGCCGACGAACTGTGCCGCTCCGCCGAGTCGGGCCACCCCGACGGCGACGTTGAGCGGCGCGCCGCCGATGGCCTGCCGATAGACCCGCTCCCCGTCGAGTTCGCTGTCGAGCAGGTCGACGAGCGCTTCGCCGAGCACCACCGCGTATCCCATGCCGATCCTCTCGTCGTCGCCACCGGCCGTCGCCCGCCGAGCCGATCGCCGTGGCACCAGGCTGGCACAGCGCGCAGCCCGATGGGCACCGAAGGCCGCGTACCGACGTGCGGACTACCCCGGCTGGTGGATCGCTCCGTCGAGCGCCGCGAGAGGGCGGCCGGTGCCGCCCCATCGGGCCGCGACGATCTGCGCGGCCACACTCACGGCGGTCTCCTCCGGGGTACGACCACCGAGGTCCAACCCGATCGGGGAGGCGAGCCGGGCCAGTTGCTCCGAGCTGAGCCCCGCCTCGCTCAGCAGCTTGTGTCGTTCGTCGTGGGTGCGCCGTGAGCCCATCGCGCCGACGTACGCCAGCGGGTGGCGCAGTGCCAGCTCCAGCAGCGGCACGTCGAACTTTGGGTCGTGGGTGAGTACGCACACCACCGTCCGCTCGTCGAGCCGATCGGCCGCCAGCTCGGTACGCAGGTAGCGGTGCGGCCACTGCACCACCACCTCGTCCGCCTCGGGGAAGCGCCGCGCGGTGGCGAAGACCGGCCGGGCGTCGCAGACGGTGACCCGGTAGCCGAGGAACGCACCGATCCGGGTCACCGCGGCGGCGAAGTCGATCGCCCCGAAGACGATCATCCGGGGCGGGGTGGCGTACGCGGTCACGAAGAGGCTGATGCCGTCGCCTCGCCGCTGCCCGTGGTACCCGTACCGGAGCGGTCCGCTGCGTCCCGCGGCGAGCAGCCCGAGGGCGTCGGCGCGGGCGGCGGCGTCGAGCCGGTCGTCGCCGAGCGAGCCGACGGTCCGTTGGCCGGTCAGCACCAGCCGCCGGCCGAGCCGCCGGGCCGGGTCGGTCGGCCCGGCCCCCGGAGAAGTGCCGTCGTCGGCGGCCACGCAGGTGACGATCGCCGCCGGCTGGCCACCGCGGCGGGCGGCGGCGACCGCGTCCAGCGCCGGCAGGGCGCCCGCGTCGACCCGCTCCACGAACACGTCGAGAATGCCGCCGCAGGTCAGGCCCACTGTGTACGCGTCGTCGTCGCTGATCCCGTAGCGGCACAGCTCGGGTTGGCCGGTGTCGAGCACCCGCCGGGCCCGTTCGTAGAGATCCGCCTCGACGCAGCCGCCGGAGACGCTGCCGACGACAGTGCCGTCGGCCGCGACCACCATGGCGGCGCCGGGTGGCTGCGGGGCGGAGTGCCAGGTGGCCACCACGGTGGCCAGCGCGACCGGCTCGCCGTCGCGGCACCGGCGGTGCACCTCGTCGAACACGTCCGGCACCGGTGGCCGCCTCTCCGTTCCCGCTCCCCGTACGCAGGATATGGCGTGCACCGGCGACCGGCGGCTCTTCTCATGCATCGAGTAACGCCTATTGCGCTCGGCTCGTTCGGCGTGGTGGGATGACGCGTACCGGGCGGTGCGAGGGCTGCGGCGCCGCCGGTTGCCGGGTTGGTTAGACGCGAGGGCACCGGTCCAGGACAGGACCGTCGACGGCGCACGTCCACTGGCTGTTTTCCGCCGGGGCACGTCGCCGTGATCGTCGCACCGCTCACGACAGCGGGGCGATCACGCCACAACCCACCCGATTGCGGCGGGGCGGCTCAGCCAGCGCCCCTCGCGAGTCAGGAGAACCCGTGAACCGTTCCCGTGTGGCCGCGTTGCTCACCGCGGCCATGACCCTCGCGCTGGGCGTTGTCGCCCTGGCGTCCACTCCTCAGCCGGCCGCCGCGCACGGCGCGGCGATGACGCCGGGCAGCCGTACCTACCTGTGCTGGCAGGACGGCCGCAGCCAGACCGGTGAGATCAGGCCGAACAACCCCGCGTGCTCCGCCGCGGTGGCGCAGAGCGGAGCGAACTCGCTGTACAACTGGTTCAGCGTGCTGCGCTCCGACGCTGGCGGCCGGACCACCGGCTTCATCCCGGACGGGCAGCTGTGCAGCGGCGGCGCAACCGGTTTCCGCGGCTACGACCTGCCCCGCACCGACTGGCCGCTGACCCATCTGACCGCCGGGGCGCGGCTGGACTTCAAGTACAGCAACTGGGCGCACCACCCGGGCACGTTCTACTTCTACGTGACGAAGAACAGTTGGAGCCCGACCCGGGCCCTGGCCTGGAGTGACCTGGAGGAGCCGTTCCTGACGGTGACCAACCCGCCGCAGCGCGGCTCGGTCGGCAGCAACGACGGGCACTACTACTTCAGCGGCAACCTGCCGTCGGGTAAGAGTGGCCGGCACATCATCTACTCCCGCTGGGTCCGCTCGGACTCGCAGGAGAACTTCTTCGGCTGCTCCGACGTGACCTTCGACGGCGGCAACGGCCAGGTCACCGGCGTGGGTCCGGGTGGCACGCCGACCGACCCGCCGACCGACCCGCCGACCGATCCGCCGACCGACCCGACGGATCCGCCGACCGACCCGACCACCCCACCGCCGTCCGGCGGTGACTGCATGGCCGCCTACAAGGTGTCCAGCACCTGGCAGGGTGGATTCCAGGGCGAAGTCACGATCATGAACCACGGCAGTACGCCGTTCGCCGGTTGGACCGCGAGCTGGACCTGGCCCAACGGACAGGCGATCAGTCAGATCTGGAGTGCCACCCAGACAACGTCCGGCTCAACGGTGACGGCGACAAATGTCGGCTACAACGGCACTGTCGCACCGAATGGCAGCACGACGTTCGGCTTCCTGGCGAGTTCCACAGGAACCAACGGACTCCCCACAGTCACCTGCGCCCGCCGCTAACCACCACCCCACCACCACCCTGAAATGATCAAGAGGTTTGCGTCACCGGAACCACTCCGGATGACGCAAACCTCTTGATCAACAGGGTGGGGCAGGGTCAGCGGACCATGGAGCCGACCACCGGCTTCGTGAGCAGTGCGGACTGGTTGCGCTGGATACCCGGGTCGAGCGTCTTGGCCACGAAGATCGCGTGCCAGATGCAGAAGATCAGCACCGTCCACACCTTGCGGGAGTGGTCGGCCTCCTCCCGCTTGTGCTCGTCGAGCAGCCGCAGCGCGTACGACAGGTCGAGCAGGTCACCCGCACCCGAGGTGCTGAGCACGTGCCGGGCCCACTCGTACATCTCGCCGCGCAGCCAGACCCGGGTGGGGGTCGGGAAGCCCAGCTTCTTGCGGTTGACGATGGCCGGCGGCACGACACCCTGCAACGCCTGACGCATCGCGTACTTGGTGGCGTCGGAGCGCGGCGGCAGCTTCAGGTCGACCGGGATCTTCGCCGCGACGTCGAAGACCTCACGGTCGAGGAACGGCACCCGCACCTCCAGCGAGTGCGACATCGAGATCCGGTCGGCCTTGACCAGGATGTCGCCGCGCAGCCAGGTGTAGAGGTCGACGTACTGCATCTTGGTGACGTCGTCGAGCTCCGTGCACTCGGCGTAGATCGGGGCGGTCACGTCCGTGTAGCGCACCGAGGGGTCGTAGCGGCGCATCAGGTGCTGCTTCTCCTCCTCGGTGAACATCCGGGCGTTGCCGTAGTACCGCTCCTCGATCGGGGTGGTGCCGCGCTCCAGGAAGCTCTTGCCCTTGACCCCCTGCGGGATCGCCTTGGAGACCGCGCGCAGCCCCTTCTGCACGCCGCCGGGCAAGCCGTTGACGGTGCCCAGCGACAGCGGCTCCCGGTAGATCGTGTAGCCACCGAAGAACTCGTCCGCGCCCTCACCGGAGAGCACCACGGTGACGTGCTCGGCGGCCTTCTTGGCCACGAAGTAGAGCGGCACCAGCGCCGGGTCGGCCACCGGGTCGTCCAGGTGCCAGACGATCTTCGGCAGCGCGTCGATCATGTCCTGCGGACCGATCTTGGTGGGGATCGTCGTGACGTCGAGGTGCCGGGCCGAATCCTGGGCGACGTCGATCTCCGAGTAACCCGGCACGTCGTAGCCGACGGTGAAGGTGAGGATGTTCGGGTTGAACTCCCGCGCCAGCGCCACCACAGCTGTGGAGTCGATGCCGCTGGACAGGAACGAGCCGACCGGCACGTCGGAGCGCATGTGCATGCGCACGCTCTCCCGCAGCGTCTCCCGGATCTCGTGGTACAGCTTCTGCTCGTCGTCGACCGGCGCGGGCCGGAACACCGGCCGGTACCACCGGCGTACGTCGATCCGGCCGCCCGGGGTCCAGTTCAGGTACTCCCCGGAGCCGATCCGGCTGATGCCCTTGTGCAGGGTGCCGGGCTCGGGGACGTACTGAAGGGTCAGGTAGTGGCTCAGGTTGGCCGTGTCGACGCCCGCGTCGCCCTGGTAGTTGCTGTGCGCGAACGGCAGCAGCGCCTTCTTCTCCGAGGCCAGGTAGAGGCCGTCGGCGGTCTCCAGGTAGTGCATCGGCTTGATGCCGAAGTAGTCGCGGGCACCGAACGCCCGGCGCTCCTGTCGGTCCCAGATGACGAAGGCGAACATGCCCCGCAGCCGGGTGAGCACCTGCTCACCCCAGAAGTGGTAGCCCGCGACGATCACCTCGCCGTCACCGGCGGTGGCGAACTGGGCACCGAAGTTTCTGATCAACTCCTCGCGCAGTTCGATGTAGTTGTAGATCTCGCCGTTGAAGGTCAGCAGGTAACGGCCGTTCGCGTAGGGCAGTGGCTCGTGGCTCGACGCGACGTCGATGATGGCCAGCCGCTTGTGGGCGAACACGCCGTCCGCGTACCGGCCGGAGGCGTCGCCGACCACCTCGACCCCGGTCTCGTCGGGGCCGCGGTGGTGCAGGCATTCCAACGCTCCGGCGATGTGGTCGCGATGCGCTGCGGCGTTGCCGTTCGCGCTGAAGAAGGCCAGAAGTCCGCACATGGTGGCCATCTTTCCACGCGCGCTGTCGGCCCTTGCAGCCGTCCGTCGATCCACCCGACTCCCAGGGGGCGTTACCGCCAACCGGACGCGCGGTACCGTCGGGACCAGCAACGAAGCGGAGGGAGCGGCGCAATGACCGAGGGACAGACCGACGGTACGCCGACGGACGGTACGGAATCGCACGATCCGGACTTCCCGGAGGCGTTCCTGTCCTTCATGCGGCAGGGCTGGAGCGACACCGCGCTTCCCGTGACGCCCCGCCCGGAGACGCCCAACTACGCCAAGCGGCGGGCCGCCCTCTCGGCGGCCTTCCCTGGCGAGACGCTGGTGATCCCCACCGGCACCGAGAAGGTCCGGGCAAACGACACCGACTACCCGTTCCGGCCGGGCAGCGACTTCGCCTACCTGACCGGCGACCACGACGCCGACAGCGTGCTGGTGCTGCGCCCGAACGGCTCGGGGCACGACGCGACGCTGTACATGCGGCCCCGGTCCTCCCGGGAGACCGACGAGTTCTTCCGCAGCCGCAACGGCGAGCTGTGGGTGGGCCGGCGGCACACCCTCGGCGAGAAGTCGACCGAGCTGGGCCTGCCCACCGCCGACCTGACCGGCCTGGAGGCGACGCTCGCCGACCTGGCTCCGGGGCGTACCCGGGTGTTGCGCGGTTTCGACGCCCAGGTGGACGCGGCCGTCCGCCCCTACGACGGGCCCCGGGCCGAGGGTCAGCCGGCCCGCGACCGGGAGCTGGCCATCGCCATCTCGGAGATGAAGCTGGTCAAGGACGAGTGGGAGATCGGCCAACTCCAGGACGCGATCGACGCCACCGTACGCGGCTTCGAGGACGTGGCCCGGATCCTGCCGGCCGACCGGGCGGTCTCCGAGCGGCTGCTGGAGGGCGTCTTCGCGCTGCGGGCCCGCCACGACGGCAACGACGTCGGGTACGGCTCGATCGTCGGCGCCGGCGAGCACGCCACGATCCTGCACTGGGTGCACAACCACGGCGCCACCCGACCGGGTGACCTGCTGCTGATGGACATGGGTGTCGAGGGCCGCAACCTCTACACCGCCGACGTCACCCGGGTCCTGCCGGTGAGCGGCCGGTTCACCGCGCTACAGCGCCAGGTCTACGACATCGTGTACGCCTCGCAGCAGGCCGGCATCGAAGCCATCCGCCCGGGGGTGAAGTTCAAGGACGTCCACCTGACCTGCATGCGGGTGCTCGCCGAGGGCCTGTCCGAGCTGGGTCTGCTGCCGGTGAGCGTGGACGAGGCGATGGACGAGAAGTCGACCGTCTACCGGCGGTGGACGCTGCACGGCTTCGGTCACATGCTCGGCATCGACGTGCACGACTGCTCCAACGCCCGCAAGGAGACGTACCGCGACGGCGCGCTGGGTGAGGGCTACGTGCTCACCGTCGAGCCCGGCCTGTACTTCCAGCCGGAGGACGAGCTGGTTCCCGCCGAACTGCGCGGTGTGGGCATTCGGATCGAGGACGACGTGCTGGTCACCGCGACCGGCGCGGTCAACCTGTCGGCCGGGCTGCCCCGGACCTCGGACGAGGTGGAGACCTGGCTGGCCGAGCAGCGCGAAGCCGGCCCCCGCCTGCCCGGCTGACCCGCCTGTCCAACTGACCCGCCTGCCCAGCTAACAGCGAGCCCAGCTGACCCGCCTGCAGCTGACCCGCCTGCCCAGCGTGATCCACTCGGCTTCCTTGAAGTCGCGCTGTCCCCGCCGCTCGGATACCGCGCTTTCAAGAAAGCCGAGTGGATCACGCCTTGAGGGCGGGCAACGTTCGCTATCCGCACACCCCGACGGCCGTACCGGCGCACCGACAGCGACAGCGACACCGGCTGCGACACATCGGCGCCCGACCCCGCACCGTCGACCCGCAAAACCGGCGGCGGCGCCACACGGGCCGACACTCGCACACCAGAGGCGACACCCGCACGGCCCCGCCGACAGCCGCACACCGGTGGCCAGCCACACGGCCGCGCGAACACCGTCACGCCCTGCGCGCCGTTGAGCGCCGACACCCGAACACCGGCGGCGACACCCACACGGCCCGCCGACAGCCGCACACCGGTGGCCAGCCACACCGCCCCACCGACACCCGCACACCGGTGGCGACGGCCTGCACGGGGCCGTGGCGAGGTTCGGCTGGCCCAGCGGCGTCGTCCGTCGATGTTTGTGCTGCTCAGGCCCCTTTCCAGCCGGCCCGGCCCGGTTGCCCGCGGTCATCTGACCTGCGCCAAATGCGTGGTTATCTCGGATAAGTCCGCATCGCGAAGATGGTTCTCATACGGTGGGGATCAGTAGCTGCAAACCCATTTGTAGCTGGTCGTGGCGCCTCGGGCGATGCGATCCCGTCTGGTAGCAGGAAAGGGCGGAAGGCTCTGATGTCCAACGACGTAACGAGTACCGACGGCGGGGCCTCGGCAGCTCCGCCGACACGGCGAAGGCGGGCACTCTGGGTCGCCGGCGTGGCCGGGCTGACCGGCGTGGTCGGGCTGGCGGCCCTCGGCGGCATCGCCGCTCGGGACGACAAGCCAAAGGCCGACCAGGTCTCCGACGGGCAGCCGTCGACCAATCGGCAGAACGTCAGCGACGACGGCGGCGCGGCCAAGGGCGGCACCAAGGACGACGGCGGTCAGGACGATGAGTGGAGCGGCGACGACTGGAGCGGCTTCGACGACCGGTCCGGCAAGGATGGCGAGGACCGCAGGGACGGAAAGCACGACGAGAGGGACCGCACCAAGCAGGTCCCGTGCGACTCCGACAAGCTGATCCAGGCGATCACGTTCGCCAACAACAAGGACGGCGGCGTGCTGGAGCTGGCCAAGGGCTGCACCTACACCCTGACTCGCAACCAGGACGGCAACGGCCTCCCGGTGATCACCGAGAACATCACCCTCAAGGGCGAGCACACCACCATCGGCCGCGAGGCCACTGCCGACTACTTCCGCATCCTCAACGTCGGCGCCGGCGGGCAGCTCACTCTCAAGGGCCTGAGCATCAGGGGTGGCCAGACCCTTCAGTCCCCGATGACCGCCGACCCGGCGACGGTCTGGGCGCCGTACTCGGCAGTGGTCCGCTCCACCGTTTCCAAGCCGACCGCAGCCAAGCCGGCCGCCACGGCAGCGAAGCCTGCCGCCACGACCGCCAAGCCGGCAGCCGCCGCAGCCAAGGCCGCCAAGCCGGCAGCCGCCGCAGCCAAGGCCGCCGCCAAGCCGGTGGCAGCGAAAGCAGCGGCAGCCAAGGCCCCGGCGACGGCGACCAAGGCCGCACCAACGGCCACCAAGGCCCCGGCGGCCACCAAGCCGCTAGCCGCAGCCGCCAAGCCCGCCGCGGCGACAGCCGCCAAGCCGGTAGCGGCTGCCGGGCCGGCGGTGGCGCCGCTGGTCGAGCAGCCTGGGTTCACCGACGGCGCCGGGGTGCTGGTGCAGCCCGGTGGTCGGGCGGAGATCCTGGACAGCGAGTTGCTCTACAACCAGTCCGGCGGCAACGGCGGCGGGCTGGCCAACTTCGGCAGCACGAGGCTCAGCAAGACGACTGTCGCTCACAACACTGCCTTCTTCTTCGGCGGCGGCATCTTCAACGCCGGCGTACTCCAGGTCGACGAGTCGAAGATCAAGGACAACACCGGGATCATCGGCGGCGGTGGCATCTCCAACGGTGCGGCGCGGATCTTCACCGAGGACGTCGACGGCGGCTCGGTCTGGGTCCACAAGAGCGAGATCACCGACAACGAGACGCTCGGCTTCGGTGGCGGCGTCCTGGATGTCGAGGGCACCACGACGTTGCACCAGAGCACGGTCAGCGGCAACACCGCGGTCCTCGCCGGTGGTGGCGTCGCGGTGGCCGACAGCCAGCTCACCCTCAAGGACGCCACGGTGGCCAAGAACAGCACCGCTGGCGTGGGTGGCGGCCTGGCCGTGGCCTTCGACAGCGTCGCGACGATCGAGAACAGCAGGATCAAGGACAACACAGCGGGCTTCTTCGGTGCCGGCCTCTACAACGAGGACAGCATCACCACGCTGCGCGACAGCGAGGTGACGGGCAACCGGGCTGTCGGCCCGTTCGGCAGCGGTGGCGGCATCTACAACACCGACGGCGGCGAGGTCAGCCTCCACCGGACGAAGGTGACGCACAACTTCGCCACCCTGCCGCCCGGCGGGATCTCCAACGGCCTCTTCAGCCAGGTGCGGCTGGACGACGAGTCAGTGGTGTCCGCCAACCGCCCCACCAACTGCCTGAACGTTCCCGAGTGCTTCTGACGGGAACGGGTGGCTGATCCACATAGAGGGCGCGCCTCTCCGAGCCGTGAACGGCTCGGAGGGGCGTACCCATTTGGGCAGGTCAGGGGCTTGCCGGCCGGCTAGGGCCACACTGCGTCGGTCCGGCCTCGCTGGGGGCAACATGAACCGAATGTGGGCTTCTCTCGGATAAGCCCGCGAGGCGAGGAACCTTCTCATACGGTGGTTTTGGGAGCTACAACCGATTTGTAGCAGGGGACACCCGTCTGACGGCGGCGACCCTGTCTGGTACGAGGAGAGGGCAGAGAGCTCCGATGTCCAACTACCTAACGAACAAAGAAGCCTCCGGGCGGGCGACGGCCAAGAGCCGCCGCAAGCTCTGGCTCGCCAGTGGCGTGGCCGGTTTGACAGGCGTGATCAGTCTCGCGGCGGTGGGCGTCGCGGGCAGCGCCGGAGCGGTCGGCCTCAACTGGAACACCGCGCAGGTCAGCAAGGACGGCGACCAGCGGGGTGACGAGGCGCGCGACTGGGACAAGGACGAGGACCGGAACAAGGACCAGGACAAGGACAAGGACAAGGACCGGGACAAGGACCACGAGCGCGGGAAGGAGGTGCCCTGCGACACCGACAAGCTGATTCAGGCGATCGTGTTCGCCAACAACAAGCACGGCGGTGTGCTGGAGCTGGCCAAGGGCTGCACCTACAACCTGAGCCGCAACGACTACCAGGGCAACGGCCTGCCGGTCATCACCGAGCGGATCACGCTCAAGGGCGAGCACACCACGATCTCTCGGGAAGCCACTGCGGACTACTTCCGCATCCTCAACGTCGGCGCCGGTGGTCACCTCACGATCAAGGGCCTGACCATCAAGGGTGGCCAAACCCTCGAACGGTTCAACAGCGTCGAGCCGGCGGCCGTCTGGGCGTCGTACTCGGACTCCGAGGCGATCGCGGCGCAGGTGAAGGCGGGCGTCCCGCTGAACCAGGCGCTCACCGCCCGTCAGGCCAACCCGAAGGCCGGCCTGACGGCGACGCCGAAGGTGACGCCCAAGGCCGCGCCGACCGCGAAGGCGGGTGTCGTCACGCCGCTCGTGGAGTACCCGGACGCCACCGACGGCGCCGGAATCCTGGTCCAGCCGGGTGGCACCGCCGAGATCCTGGAGTCCGAGGTCGTCCTGAACCAGTCGGGCGGCAACGGTGGTGGCGTGGCCAACTTCGGCACCACGAAGATCTGGCACAGCACCGTCACCCGTAACACCGCCTTCTTCTTCGGTGGCGGTGTGTTCAACGCCGGCCTGCTCAAGGTCGAGGAGTCGAAGATCAAGGACAACACCGCCATCATCGGTGGTGGCGGTATCTCCAACGGCGCTGCGCGGATCTTCGCCGACGACGTCGACGGCGGTACGGTCGAGCTCAAGAAGGCCGAGATCACCGACAACGAGACGCTCGGCTTCGGTGGTGGCTACCTCGACATCGAAGGCAACACCACGGCGTACGAGAGCAAGTTCGTCTCGAACACCGCGGTTCTCGCCGGTGGCGGTATCGCCGCAGCTGACAGCCAGCTGAACCTGCACCACGCCACGATCGAGAAGAACAGCACCGCCGGTGTCGGTGGCGGTGTGGCCATCGCCTTCGACAGCGTGGCCACCTTCGAGAAGAGCAGCATCAAGGACAACACCGCCGGCTTCTTCGGCGGCGGGCTCTTCAACGTCGGCAGCGTCACCACGCTGCGCGACAGCGAGGTCGTCGGCAACCGGGCCATCGGCCCGATCGGGGTCGGCGGCGGCATCTTCAACATCTTCGGCGAGGTCAACCTGTCGAAGACGAAGGTCGCCCACAACTTCTCCACCTTCGAGCCGGGCGGTGTCTTCAGCTTCTTCGGAGACGTGAACGTGGACGACAAGTCCGCCATCACCGCGAACCGTCCGACCAACTGCCTGGCCATCCCGGGCGGCACGATCGACAACTGCTTCGCCTGATCGCTCACCCTCGGGTGACGACGGCGTAGCGCCAGCACAACGGACCGGCCCCCTTCCGCGAGACGCGGAAGGGGGCCGGTTCACGTCACTTCTGGACGAATACCGCCACGCTGCGCGCCGGTACGGTGAACGTGCCGGCGGCCGTGTCGAACGCCGCGGTACGCAGCACCGGGTCGGCCGAGTCGACAAGCACCGGGTGCAGTGCCACGTCCGCTCCGCGCAGTCCGGTGACCGTCTGGTTGGCCGCCGACGGGGTGCCGTTGAAGACGACTGTCAGGGACCTCCACGGCCCGCCCAGCCCACCGGCGTCCAGGGTCATGGTCAGCACCCCCGGCGTCTCCTGCGCACCGGAGAGCGGGAACGCCACCCGCCGCTGCACCTGCTCGGCGGTAGCCAGACCGAACACCGGCGAGGACGCCCGGATGCGCAGCAACTCGGCGTACCGGGCGTCGGTGGTGTTGATCGCCGCGCAGTCCGGCACCAGCGCAGGGTCGGCCAGCAGCGGCTTCGCGTACGACCACTTGTCCTCGTTGTCGGGCGCGGGCGGCAGACCGGCGCCGAACCCGTTGCCCCGTTCACAGCCCCAGCGGATCTGGTTGAACCAGTCACCGGAGTTGTACGAGTTGCGGTCCAGCGACTTCGACCGCAGCCGTTCGGTGCCGGCGGTGACGAACCCGGTGCCCTGTCCCAGCACCACAGTGCCCAGCGCCAGCACCTGCATCCGGGAGCGGTCCGCCGCGGTGGTGGCCTGCGGCAGTTTGTACGCCAACGCGTCGTACAGGATCTCGTTGTCGTGCGCGTCGGCGTAGGTGACGGCCTCCCCCGGTGCGGCGGTGTAGCCGGCCGGGGAGCCGTTGTAGTCCACCTGCTCCCCGGTGACCTGCCGCCCGGCGGTGTCGGTGAACCGGTAGCCGCGCAGGTTGCCGGTGAGCCCCACCTTGATCAGGTCGTGGGCGTGCAGCAGCCGGGCCTTCTGCTCGGCCGGTGACCCGTTGACCGCGTCGCCGTTCGGGTCGGTGTAGAGCCCGGAGGCGAAACCCTGCACCCGGGGGTTGGCGTCGAACGGTCCACCACCGCGCACCGCGTCGCGCAGCCGGTCGTTGAAGGTGCCGATGCCGGTTCCGGCCATGTTGGCCTGGGTGGCCTGCACGAAACGCGCGTCGTTGGCGACCTCACCGAAGTTCCAGCCCTCGCCGTAGAGCAGGATCGACCGGCCGTCCACGCCGTCGCGGGCGACTGTCAACCGGTCCAGTGCCGCCCGGACGGCCAGGATGTTCGCCTTGGGGTGGTGGCCCATCAGGTCGAAGCGGAAGCCGTCCACCTTGTACTGCCGGGACCAGGTGACCAGCGAGTCGACCACCAGCTTGCCCATCATGGCGTGCTCGGGAGCGGTGTTGGCGCAGCAGGTGGAGTTGGCCACTGTGCCGTCCTCCAGCAGCCGGTGGTAGTAGCCGGGCACGATCTGATCGAGCACCGACTTCGCGTCGGTGCCGGCCGCGGACGTGTGGTTGTAGACCACGTCCATGACCACCCGCAGCCCGGCGTCGTTCGCCCCGGCGACCATCCGCCGGAACTCGGTGGTCCGCGCTGCGCCGACCGGGTCGACGGCGTAGCCGCCCTCGGGCACTGTGTAGTGCAGCGGGTCGTACCCCCAGTTGTAGCCGTCGGTCTCGGCGACCGCCGCCACGCACTTCTGCTGCTCGGCCGAGTCCGGTGGGAGCGCCGCCAGGTCGCACGCCGGCTGGCGCTGGTCGGCCCGCTTCTCGGGGATCGTCGCGAAGTCGAACGCCGGCAGCAGGTGCAGGTGGGTGACCCCGGCGTCACCGAGCGCCCGCAGGTGGGTCATCCCGGCGGTCTTCGGATCGGTGAACGCCAGGAACGTTCCCCGCCGCTCGGCCGGCACTGTGTCGTCAGCGATGGAGAAGTCCCGCACTGACAGCTCGGTGATCTGTGCCTTCGCGGGCGGCACCGGCGGCGGTTTCCGCAGCGTGCGCCACCCGGGAGGGGCCAGCGCCGCGTCGTTCAGGTCGACGAGTTGGCTGTGCGTGGAGTCCGCGGCGAGGGCCACCGAGTACGGGTCGGTGACCGACGCGGTGACCATCCGCTGCGCCGCCGGCTGCCACGCCCGCACCTCGTACCGGTAGAACTTGCCGGTCCAGGAGCGGTCGCCGCGCACCGACCAGACGCCGGTGCGGTCGTCGCGGCGCATCGGCACCGTCTTCGGCGCGGCGGTGGGCGAGTCGAACAGTTGCAGACGCACGCTGCCGGCGGTGGGCGCCCACAGCGCGAGGCTCGGCGTCCGGCCCGCGAACGTGGGCCCGAGGGTGGCGTCGGCCGCCCGGGAGTACACGTCGTCGAGCACGCCGGGGATCTGCACGCCGGTCGCGGCGAGCAGCGCACCCTCGGCGTCGCGTTCGGTGACCAGCAGCTGCCCCCGCAGCGCCGCCGGGACCTTGGCCAGGTCCGCCCGGTCCAGGGCGAAGCCACGGTACGACCACAGGTGCGGGAACCTGTCGCGTTGGGCCTCGGTGAGCCCGTTGCGCTGCGCCCGCAGCGGCAACGTGGTGTACGTGCCGGTCAGCTCGCCGTCGACCACGCTGACCCCGCCGGTGGGTGCGGCGACCAGCGCGTACGTCCTGCCGTCGGTCGGCGGGGTCTGCCACGCCACTGTGGACCTGTCGATCCAGTGCGCCTTCTGCTTGCTGATGTCGGTGTCTCCGCTGGCGGTGGTGGCCGTCGACGGCAGCAGACGGCCCGGTGTGGCGGCGAGCAGCCACACCTCCCGGCCGGCGCTGGCGAAGTCGAGCCGCTGGTCGTCGGGCAGGTCCTTGGTGTCGCCCTGGTGGATGATGTAGTTCAGGCCGGTCGCACCGGCCGCCAGCGGCACCCGGAACACCGCCCCGAACGCGTCGACGGACGTCGGCCGCAGCGGGGCGGACCACTCGGTCGGGTTGGCCGCGCCGTCCCACAGGTGCAGGCCCCAGCCGTCGTAGTTGCCGTCGGCCCGCCGGTAGTGCAGAACGGCGGTGCCCTCCTCGACCGACGGGTCCGGCTCACCGGTGGCCGCCTGCCTGCTCGGGTAGATCGCCGGGTCGCCCTGCTTGAGCCAGATCTCGCCGGTCTGGGTGACGTCGATGCTGCGGTCCTGGGCGACGTCCTTCGTACCAGCCTTGTCGACCACCAGGAAGTTCACCGACGTGGCACCCGGCTTGAGTTTCACCCAGGCGAACCGGCCGTAGGAGTCCTCCCCGGCGAACGGCTGCCCCTTCGGCCACTCGGTGACGTACGCCGGGTCGATGTCGCCCCAGGCGTACAGCCCCCAGTCGTCGTACCCACCGGCGGGGCGCTGGTAGTGCACCACCGCCCACTCCCGCGAGCTGCCCTGCGGCGGGGTGCCCACGACGGCGGTGGACCGGGCGGTGGCGGTACGGCCCCTGCCGTCGCGGACCACCGCCTTGTACTCGACAGGGGTACCCCCGGCCAGTCCGGTCAGGTCGTGCTGCACCGTGTACGGGGCGTGGTCGGCGCTGCCCAGCAGCGTCCACCGGCCGCCGGCCACGCGGGCCGCGACGGTGACGGTGGCCAGCGGGTCGCCGGTCACCCGGGCGTTGACCGCTGCCCGGGTGGCGACCGGCGCGTCCGGAGCCGGGCTGCTGATGGTGATGGTCGGCTTGTCGGCCGCCGGTGCGATGGGGCTGCCGGCGCGGTACACCACCGCCGACAGCGGCTGCACGGTGAGGCTCAGCTCGCCGTTGCTGCCGGCCTGTTCGTCTTCCGAGCCGCCGTAGATGCCGGTGAAGGTGGCGCCGGCCGACCAGGTGTCCACCGTGACAGCCTGCGCGGTGTCGGCGTTGTTCACTGCCACCACGTACTCGGTGCGGTCGGCCGGGGCGATCCGGGAGGCGGCGAAGACGCCCGGCCCGTCGGCCGCGTACCGGGTGACCTGCACACCGTCGCGCAGCGCCGGGTGGGCCTGGCGCAGCCGTCCCAGGTCGGCGATGGTCCGGTACAGCGGGTGGGCCCTGTCGAACTGGTCGCTGGCGTGGGTGCGGTCGGTGCCGAGCAGGTCGTCGTCGAGGTAGTCGGAAACCTTCGACGCGAACATGTCCTGGCGGGCGTCCTTGTCCCCGCCCGGGCCGGTGAAGCCCTGTTCGTCGCCGGAGTAGACCACTGGCTGGCCACGGGTCAGGAACATCAACTGGTGCGCGAGCTGGTCGCGACGCAGGTGGCTGGCCGGGTCGCTGCCACCACCGGCGATGAACGAACCGATCCGGCCCATGTCGTGGTTGCCGAGGAAGGTGGTCAACCGGCCGGCGTCGGTGTTCCGGGCCGCGTAGAGGTCGTCGCGGGCGTACACGTCGGCGAGCGCCTTCGCGGAGCCGGCGCCGGCGGTGAAGCCCCGCGCGGCCTCCTGGAAGGCGAAGTCGAGGGTGGCTGGCAGGCCACCCTGCCGGACGTAGTTGGAGCTGATTTCCGGGTCGGCGCTGTACACCTCGCCGAACATGAAGAAGTCCTTCTTGCCGGCCTTCTCGGCGGCCCGCTCGATGCCCTGGCTGAACTGCGGCCAGAAATCCATGTTGACGTGCTTCACGGTGTCCAACCGGAACCCGTCAACGCCGGTCGCGCCGATCCAGTCCCCGTACGCCTTGGTCAGGCCCCGGACCACCTCGGGACGCTCGGTCCACAGGTCGTCGAGGCCGAAGAAGTCGCCGTACTCGCTGTTCTCACCGGCGAAGGTGGAGTCACCCCGGTTGTGGTACATGGTGACGTCGTTCAGCCAGGCCGGGACCTTGACGCTCGCGTCCTTCGGCTCGGCGAACGTTGGCGTGTACGGGAAGGACTCCTTGTCGACCGGCGGGAACGCGCGGCTGCCGTCAGCGTAGTTGCGGTCCTCGAACGCCCGGCCCTGCGCGTCGGTGTACGGCGAGGTCGCCTTGTCCACGTACGCGTACTTGTCCTCGGCGTACTTGATGACGTCGGCGGTGTGGTTGACGATCACGTCGAGGTAGATCTTGATGCCGCGCTGGTGGGCGAGCTTGACCAGCCGCTTCATCTCCTCCATCGTGCCGAAATGCGGGTCCACCTGGGTGAAGTCGGTGATCCAGTAGCCGTGGTAGCCGGCCGAGACGTCGTTGCCGGCACCCTGCACCGGCCGGTTCTTGAAGATCGGGGCGAGCCAGATGGCGGTGGTGCCCATCCCCTGGATGTAGTCCAACTTGTCGATGACGCCCTTGAGGTCGCCGCCGTGGTAGAAGCCTTTGTCGGTGGGGTCGAGGCCGGTCCGCAGTCGGTCGCCGCTGAGACCGCCCCTGTCGTTGCGGGGGTCTCCGTTGGCGAACCGGTCCGGCAGGACGAAGTAGAACTGCTCGGCCCGGGCGGAGCTGCCGCCGGCCTTGAGCAGCGCCTCGGCGGTGGGTTCGGCACGCCACTGGGTTGCGCCGCCGATCGCGAGTGGGGCGCCGTCGGACGGTTGGGGGCCCGCGGCGGCGGGACGTACGGCGACCGGAGCGCCGACGAGCGTGACGGTGAGCAGGGAGGCAAGGGCCAGCAGGGCGGTGCGCGGTATCGGCGGGGGTTTCATCGACGCCTTCCTCTGGTCGCTGATTGGCCGCACGCTAACCCTTGCCGAAACATTCTGCAATACCTTGCAAACATGGTCGCAACAAAGCAGCATCCTTGCGGAAGCACCGCTCAGAGACCGTCGCAGCGCACCCCGTCCACAGTGCACTCCCGTGGGCTGCTGGACGCCCGCTCCATGTGGAACCGCAGCGACACCGAACCGCCGGGCGACACCTCGACCCCGCTGACGTACGTGAAGCCGCCGTCGCTCTCCCGGATCGTCCCCTGCGGGACACCCTCCACCCAGGCCGTCACCAGCCGTCCGCCGGAGAACTCCAACCGCACCGTCCAACCACGGCTCCGCGCGGACTCGTTGACCATCGCCACCTCGCCGATGAAACCCCCGTCGAAGCTCTGCACCACCCGGTACCGCCCGGTCATCGCCGGCTGACCCGACGACGCCCGACTCGGCGACCGCGTCGCCGTCGGCCTCCCGCTCGAACCGACCGTCGGGTCGGCCGACGGTGAACCGGACGCGGCGCTCGGCGGCAGCCCACTCGCACGGCCGGATATCCCCGGCAGCGCCGGCACTGGTGACGCCACCGACGTGGGCGCGCTCGGCGCCACCACCGCGGACGGCACCGGCAGCGCCGGCGGCCGCGCGCCGTCCGGCGCGGGGCTACGTCCCCGGTACGCGCCCAGGGCCACGAAGAGCAGGACCCCCATCACGACGACACCGGCGCCCACCACGATCCAGGGCGACGTGGCGATCGCGACCGGACCGTGCGGCGGGCGCGGAACGCGGCGCATGCCGGACATGTACCTCCCTCAGCGGACCGTCCGGGCAGCGTAGCGATCGACGCCCGGGCCGGAAAGCCTTGGCGGCGCGGTGCCTCAGTGCCAGCGAGCCGGCTCCCAGATCAGCCGATCCGGCAGTCGACCCCGTTGATCGTGCACCTGTGCGGCCGTTCCGCCGACTCACCCCAGCCGACGCGCAGCCGCACCGTCCGAGAGTCACCCGGTCCCAGCGAACGGGTGCCGCGCAACACGAACTCCCCGTCTCCGCGCCCCCGCACCGAGACGCCCGAGTCATCACCCACTCGCAGAGCCCACGTGTCGTCGTCGTACGCCAACTCCACCTGCCAGTCCACCGACTGACTCGACTCGTTGGCGATCGACAGCACCGCCGCGTCTCCGTCCCAGCCGTCCGTACCGACCTCGTACCGAGCATTGACCGTGTCGTCCGCCGGTGCCGTCGGCGCTATCAGGACGCTCGTCCGCCCCGGAGTCGGCGAGCCGGCCGCGGTGGCCCGCGGCGACGGTGTCCGACTACTACGAGACGGTCGCGGCGACACCGAACGCCGCTCCACACCGGCCGGGGTCGGCCCACCGGTGGCCGACGCGGCGGCCGGCACGGTCGGCAGGAACGCCGGAGGCGCGGCCTGCGGCGGGGCGTCCCGCTCCCTGGTCCGGAACGACAACAGTGCGATCACCAGGAGCACCACCAGCGCGCACACGCCGAGCAGCACCACGATCCACGGCACCGACGCCAACACCCGCGCCGCCCGCGAAACTGCCGCACCATCCGGCCGCACCGCCATCAGGTCTCCCCTCGTCCCCCACCGACGCGACAGCGTAGCCAGCGCCGCACGGACCGGAAACCGGGCGGGTACGGATCGGGCCGACCGGCCCCGGTCGGTCAGCCCGTCCGGACGACAGTGCAGATCAGTGGACCGTCATCCGAGATACGCAGCAGGTAGCGGTACCGCTCCCCGGGCACCGCCTGCCCCCGACTGTCCAGGAACTCCCACTCCACCGCCACCATCGTCAGCAGCGCGGAGACCGGCTGCACATCCTCGATCCGGGCATGCGCCGCTACCAACTCCCGGTCCTGGTAGTCCGGCGCGGCGCCCACGAAGGAGAGCGCCACCGCCGCCGCGGACGTGAACGAGAAGCTGTAGGTGTCGGCCACCACCAACCCTGGCAGGGCGTAACAACCGGCGATGGCCGGCAGGTCGCCGGAGGTCAACGCCACGCCGTACCGGTCGAAGAAGTCGGCCAACGTGTCAAGATCCGTGGAGGCGTTCACGGTCACAGCAATTGCCGGTCACCGCACAGGTCAAACCTCAACGCGGCGGCACCCGCACCTCGATCTCCGAACCCAACCGGGCGTCGGCGGCCAGACCAAGGTCGTCCCCACTCCAGAACCGCCCCGGGTCGTACCAGTTCGGACGCCGGCCCGCCGGTAACAACCCCATGGCCTCGTAGGTCACGGCCACCACCTCGGCGCAGTACGCCGTCTCCAAAGCCCGGTCCCGCTCCCCCGCCGATCGGGCGCGGTCGGCGCGGTCGGTCGAGTTGGCGCGGTCGGCCTGGTCGGTCGGGGTCGGTCGGGGTGTCGGCTGGCCGGGGCGCGACAACGCCGACAGCCGACCGAGGTGCGGCAGGTTGGGTAGCCGGCCGGGGCGCGGCAGCGCCGGCACCCGACCACGGGCCCAGCGCCACGCCAACTGCGCGGTCGACGGGAACGGCGTACCGTCCAGCCGCGCGATCGTCCGCAGCACCGCCCGCTCCATCTCCGCGTCGACAGGCGGGTCGAGCTGCCGCAGCCAGGCCCGTTGGCCGTACCGGTTGGCCCAGACGCAGACCGCGTCCCGCAGGTCGTGCAGCTGGACACCACGCTGGTGGCTGCCCGACCACAGGTCCGGCAACGACCTGCCCAACTCCGCGTGCCACATCAGCGGCGGCATGTCGTCCAGCACCACCGCCATCCCGACGTGGTTCACCGGGCTGTTGGTGGTGAACTGGATCGCCCGGTCCGGCACGCTGCGACCCCGGAACACCCACACGTCACCGGTGCGGGTCAACTCGACGGCCTCATCCAGGCTGATGCTCATGAGGGTCTAGCCTAGGCCGATGCGGCAACGAATGCGGTGGTGGAAGGTTCTCGGGCTGGCCGGGCTCGCCGGCGTCGCGGCGTCCGGTGTGGTCATCGCGCGGGCCGAACGGCGGCGGCGCGCGTACACCCCGGAGGAGATCCGGCAGCGACTCCTGGAGCGGCACGCCCAGGCCGGCGACGCCGCGAAGCCCGGCGATCTGGCCTGACCCGCTGTCCCTTGTAAATCGTTTGGGTCAACCGGGCAGGTCGATGATCGATACGATCAGGCCACGACGTCGCCCGTCGCACAACGACCCTTCGTCCTGTCCACCCCGGCCGCGCCGGTCGAACGACACGGCAACGTCGACCTGCACCTGCCCACCCACACCGGTCCCGCTCCCGCCGTCGTGGTGGTGCACGGCGCTCCGCTGCCACCCGACGCGCCCGACCCTCGCGACTGGCTGCTCTACCGCGGCTACGGCGCGCTGCTCGCCGCGAGCGGCGTGGTCACCGCGCTGGTCAGCTACCAGGTGTCCGAGCTGTCGGCGATGCCCGCTCGGTTCCTGCCGGTCGAAGCCCTCAGCGCCGGCACGGGCGTGCCACTGGTGCTGACCCGGGCCGGCCAGGACATCCCACCGGTCCTGGCCGGCATCGACGCGTTCCTCCCCGCGGCGACCGCACAGGACTGGCCGATGCGGGTGATCGAGGTGCCGGACGGGCAGCACTCCTTCGACATCCTCAACCCCGGCCCGCAGTCCGAGGCAGCCGTACTGGCCGCCCGCGACGCCGTCCTGGAACTACTCGCCACAACCTGACCGTTCGCCCCGGTTTCGGCCCGCTTCGGCCAGCCGCATGACCAAGGCCGCGGAAGGGGCAAGACCAGCGAAGGCCGCAGGGCGCACCGCGCCGACGGGCTACCGGCTCGCCGGTCGGCGACACTTGCCCGATCCAGGTGTCGCGACCCCGCATGAGCGTGCTCGATCCTTGTTGTAGTGGCCTTGTGGCATGGGGAAGGCCCTGTTTCCTGGATCGAGCACGATCTTGGGCTGGGTTCGCGTGGTGTTTTCACCCCGAAGTGGGCCTGCGCGCATGGCGATCTGCACCCGGGGTGTGGCATGTCCACGATCTGCGCACTATCGGTGAAAGTGCTGCCTCACGGCGTGCCGAGGCAGCACTTTCACCGACGTTGCGCGGATCTTGGGGCGGAGCGGCGTGGTGTGGGTTTCAGACAGGGCGGTGGGTTCGGGGCTGGGTCGGTTTGGGTCGGGTCGGGTCGGGTCGGGTGCACCAACGGCGCAGACCGGCTTGATCCACTCGGCTTCCATGATGTCGGGGTATCCCCGGCACCCGGACACCGCGTTTTCCGTGAACCCGAGTGGATCACGCCGCCCTGACCGCCATGTCCGTTTCTCCGGCTGGGTGCTTGTCCGGTTTAACCCCGAGTGTCGGGTGGTCGGGGCCACCCCGACGGTGGAATCGGCGGCGGGTCGGGGTCGTTATACCTGGCATGCCACCGCGACCGTCGGGTCGTGGGGCGCGGCAGCCGCCGGGAACACCTGGCAGGCCGCCTCGGTTACATCCCCCGGCACGGCCGAGCACCACAACGGCCGACCCGGCGGAATGAACCGCTACCGCGAACGGTTACACCATGTCCCGACGCCGGCCCCCTCGGGTCGCCGGGCAAAAGCTTCCCCCGCACGTGCACGCACCCCCGTTGACTGCCGTGCGGTTCCCCCGATGCAGAGGAGCACGCCATCATGCGTACCGATCTGATCCGTAAGACCGCTCTGACCGCCGCCGGCCTCGCGTTCACCGGTGGGGCTATCGCCGGACCGGTGACCGCCGCGTACGCCGCGTCGGATGCCAAGCCGGCCACCCAGACCCAGACCGACCGCAAGCCCGCCGGTGAGCGTCAGCTCGGTGTGCGCTACGAGGCGCAGCCGAACTTCTACTACTGCGGCCCGGCCGCCACGCGTAACGCCCTGAGTGTGCAGGGCAAGGAGATCAGCGTGGACGCCATGGCCAAGGAGATGGGCACCACCGAGGCCGGCACCAACTCCATCAACGACATCACCCCGGTGCTGAACAAGGAGACCGGTAAGAACGACGCCTACCACAGCGTGGAGATCTCCAGCCCCGACGCTGACGGTAAGCAGACCGACCGGCTGCGCGCCGACATCGTCAAGACCGTTGACGACGGCCGGGCCGTGGTCGCCAACATCGCCGGCACCAGCGTCGACACCGACGGCGGCGTGCACTCCTTCGAGGGCGGGCACTACATCAGCGTCGTCGGCTACCGCGACGGCGGGAACGTGGTGAAGATCGCCGACTCCGCCGATGCGAACACCGCCTCCTACGAGGTCACCGTCGAGCACCTCGCCGACTGGATCGCCACCCGCGGCTACGCCACCAGCTGACCCAGCACCACACCGAAGGGCCGGACCCCACCACGGGGTCCGGCCCTTCGGCATGCCCAGGTCAGTCGCCCGCGCGGCTCGGCTCAACGCCGGAGGCCACCACAGCCGCCTTCCCGCCGGAGGCCACCGCAACAGACCGACCGCCCGAAGCCGCCCCAACAGACTGACCACCGGAAGCCACCTCGGCGGCTTCCACGCCAGAGACGCCGTCGGCCGACTCGACGCGGTGGGCGCGTCGGCGCAGCCACCAGGTGCTGCCGAGCCCGGCGAGCACAGCGAGGACCAACCCCGCCCAGGAGATGTCCTTCAGCCAGTGTTCGGCCGCCCGGCCGACCGAGTAGAGCAGGTACGTCGTGCCGAAGGCCCAGACCAACCCGCCGGCCGCGTTGGCCAGCAGGAAGCGGCGGTACGGCACGTGCAGCGCACCGGCGAGCGGCCCGGCGAGGATCCGCAGCAGTGCCACGAACCGACCGAAGAAGACCGCCCAGACGCCATGCCGCGCGAAGCTCTGTTCGGCACGGGCGAGTTGCGCCGGGCCCAGGTGTTTGGGGAACCGTCTGCCCAGTCGGGCGAGGAGCGGACGACCGCCGCGTCGGCCGATGGCGTACCCGACCGAGTCGCCGGCGATGGCCCCGAACGCCGCCGCGCTGGCCACCCACTCCGGCTCCACCACGCCGGTGGCGGCGAGCAGTGCGGAGCTGACCAGGACGATCTCGCCGGGCAGCGGGACGCCCATGCTCTCCACGCCGATCACCCCGGCGACGAGCAGGTAGACCACGCCCGGGGGCAGTGCCGAGAGCCAGTGCTGAACGTCAATCACTCGGCACCCCTTCCGATCGGCCCCGACCCTACCCCGCCGATCTGACGACGCGCCGTGGTCGTGGGCCGCCCCGACCCTGACGCCAGGTTGCGCATATAGCAAGACGGACGTACGGTTTTGTTGGAAGCGGAATCGGCGGGTAAGTGTCACCTAACCTCGGCGGCACCCCGGCCGGTGCGACAGACTGCTCAGGACTACTCACGGTCGCTGGTGTGAAGGAGTACGACGTGGCGAGCCTCGACACCTTCGGTGCGAAGACCCAGCTACGCGTCGGAGACGCGAGCTACGAGATTTTCAAGATCGACAAGGTGGACGGCCACGCGCGGTTGCCGTACAGCCTGAAGATCCTGCTGGAAAACCTGCTGCGGACCGAGGACGGCGCGAACATCACCGCCGACCACATCCGCCAGCTCGGCGGGTGGGACTCCACCGCCGCCCCGAGCGTGGAGATCCAGTTCACCCCGGCGCGGGTCCTGATGCAGGACTTCACCGGCGTGCCCTGCGTGGTCGACCTGGCCACCATGCGCGAGGCCGTGCGTGACCTGGGCGGCGACGCCAGCAAGGTCAACCCCCTCGCCCCGGCCGAGCTGGTCATCGACCACTCGGTCATCGCCGACCTGTTCGGTCGCGAGGACGCGTTCGCCCGCAACGTCGAGCTGGAGTACGAGCGCAACAAGGAGCGCTACCAGTTCCTGCGCTGGGGTCAGACCGCGTTCAACGAGTTCAAGGTCGTCCCGCCGGGCACCGGCATCGTGCACCAGGTCAACATCGAGTACCTGGCCCGCACCATCATGGAGCGCAACGGCCAGGCGTACCCGGACACCGTGGTCGGCACCGACTCGCACACCACCATGGTCAACGGCCTGGGCGTGCTGGGCTGGGGCGTCGGCGGCATCGAGGCCGAGGCCGCGATGCTCGGCCAGCCGGTCAGCATGCTGATCCCCCGGGTGGTGGGCTTCAAGCTCTCCGGCGAGATGCCGGCCGGCACCACCGCCACCGACCTGGTGCTGACGATCACCGAGATGCTGCGCAAGCACGGTGTGGTCGGCAAGTTCGTCGAGTTCTACGGCCCCGGCGTGGGCGCCGTGCCGCTGGCCAACCGGGCCACCATCGGCAACATGTCCCCGGAGTACGGCTCCACCGTGGCGATCTTCCCGATCGACGCGGAGACGATCCGCTACCTGGAGCTGACCGGTCGCGACGCCGCGCAGGTCGCGCTCGTCGAGGCGTACGCCAAGGAGCAGGGCCTCTGGCACGACCCGGACGCCGAGCCGGAGTACTCGGAGCGCCTGGAGCTGGACCTGGGTTCCATCGAGCCGTCGCTCGCCGGCCCGAAGCGCCCGCAGGACCGGGTGCCGCTGGGCGCCGCGAAGACGCTGTTCCGTTCCGCGTTGACCGACTACGTGGCCGACGACTCCGTCGGTGAGCGTGACCTCAAGCCGGGTGTCCCCCGCGAGGAGCTGCCGCGCGGCGCCAACGGTCCGGCCGACGAGGCCAGCGCCGAGTCCTTCCCGGCCAGCGACCCGCCGGCCAACGAGTTCAGCGACCCGGCCGACGAGCCGCGTGACCTGGAGACCGCTGCGGTGGGCGCGGGCGGCCGGGCCAGCCACCCGGTCCGGGTCACCGGCGCTGACGGCGTCGAGTACGAGCTGGACCACGGCGCCGTGGTGATCGCCGCGATCACCTCCTGCACCAACACGTCCAACCCGCAGGTGATGATCGGTGCCGCGCTGCTGGCCCGCAACGCCGTGGAGAAGGGCCTGACCCGCAAGCCGTGGGTGAAGACCACCCTGGCACCCGGGTCGAAGGTCGTCATGGACTACTACGAGCGGGCCGGCCTCACGCCGTACCTGGACAAGCTCGGCTTCAACCTGGTCGGCTACGGCTGCACCACCTGCATCGGCAACTCGGGCCCGCTGCCCGAGGAGGTGTCCGCCGCGGTCAACGAGCACGACCTGTCGGTCGTCTCGGTGCTCTCGGGCAACCGGAACTTCGAGGGCCGGATCAACCCGGACGTCAAGATGAACTACCTGGCGTCGCCGCCCCTGGTGGTCGCCTACGCCCTGGCCGGCACCATGGACATCGACCTGGCCAACGAGCCGATCGGTGAGGACTCCGAGGGCAACCCGGTCTACCTGCGCGAGATCTGGCCGAACAGCGCCGAGATCCAGGACGTCATCGCCCAGGCGATCGGCGCCACCGGTTTCAGCGCCGCGTACGCCGATGTCTTCGCCGGCGACGAACGGTGGCAGTCGCTGCCGACCCCGACCGGCGACACCTTCGCCTGGGAAAACGACTCCACCTACGTGCGCAAGCCCCCGTACTTCGAGGGCATGCAGCAGGAGCCGAGCCCGGTCGTGGACATCTCCGCCGCCCGGGTGCTGGCCAAGCTGGGTGACTCGGTGACCACCGACCACATCTCGCCGGCTGGCGCGATCAAGGCGGACTCGCCGGCCGGCACGTACCTGGCCGAGCACGGCGTGCCGCGTCACGAGTTCAACTCGTACGGTTCCCGCCGCGGTAACCACGAGGTGATGATCCGGGGCACCTTCGCCAACATCCGGCTGCGCAACCAGCTGGTGCCCGGGGTGGAGGGCGGTTTCACCGTCAACCACCTCACCGGCGAGAAGACCTCGATCTACGACGCCTCGGTGGCCTACCAGGAGGCCGGCATCCCGCTGGTCGTGCTGGCCGGCAAGGAGTACGGCTCGGGCTCGTCGCGGGACTGGGCGGCCAAGGGCACCATGCTGCTGGGCGTCCGGGCGGTCATCGCCGAGTCGTACGAGCGGATCCACCGCTCGAACCTGATCGGGATGGGCGTGCTGCCGCTGCAGTTCCCGGTGGACGTCACCGCCGAGTCGCTCGGCCTGACCGGCACCGAGACGTTCACCATCACCGGGGTGACCGCCCTGAACGACGGTGAGACCCCGCGCACCGTGCAGGTCAGCACCGACACCGGCGTGGAGTTCGACGCCGTGGTGCGGATCGACACCCCGGGTGAGGCGGACTACTACCGGCACGGCGGCATCCTGCAGTACGTGCTGCGCCGCATGATCGCCAACTGACGTACCGACGTCACCAGGCTCCTTCCCGCCCTCGGCGGGAGGGAGCCTGCGTCGTTCCCGGGTCGCTCCTCGTACCGGGCCCCGCCACGGGCTAACCTCTTAGCTAAGGAGGTGGCACGGTGGCCGGTGAAGCTGCGGCGCAGTTCAACATCCACGATGCGAAGACGAACCTGTCACGCATCATCGAACGGGTCGAGCACGGCGAGGAGATCGTGATCAGCCGGGCCGGCAACCCGGTCGCCAAGGTCATTCCTCTTCGTCGTACGACACGCACCGGTCGCGGGTCTCTGCGCGGTGCGCTGGATCTCACCGGTGACTGGGATTCCGACGAGGTCAACGACGAGGTGGCTCGCGACTTCGGGCTGTCCGGATGAGGCTCTTGCTCGACACGCACGTGGTGCTTTGGTGGCTGACCGACGATCCGGTCCTCGCCGCGGACATCAAGGACCGCATCGACACCGAACCCGACGTGTACCTGAGCCCGGTCACGCTGTGGGAGGTCGCGATCAAACAGTCGCTGGGCAAGTTGGCCGGCCCGGCCGACCTCGCCGAACGGCTCCGTGACGCCGAACTGCGGGAACTCCCGATCCGCCACGATCACGCCATCGTGGCTGGTCGGCTACCGGCGATCCACCGGGATCCCTTCGACCGGATGCTGGTCGCGCAGGCCCTGCACGAGGGGCTGACCCTGGTCACCCGGGACGACCGAATCCAGAAGTACGACGTACCGATCCTGGTGGCCTGACTCCCATCCGCCCACGTCGAGCGAGAAGATCGCGCCGATCTTGCGGTTTCGGTCGTCGACATGGGCGGGATGCCCCTTGTGCCGGGACAGAAAATGCAAGATCGCGGAGCGGGGACAGACCCGGCCCGTCGATCATGGAGTTGTGGTGCCTGGTTTGGCAGTTCACGGGGGCTTTGTTGCCCACCACAACTCCATGATCGACGAGGCGGTGCCGGTCCAGATGACCGACGTACCGCTCCTGACGGCGTGCGACCGCTCCGCTAACGGGCGAGGTCGTCGGCACGCTCAAGCAGCGCTCGGCGCTCGGCGGTCGACCCGGCCGCTGCCGCCGCCTCCCGGAACAGTCCGGCCGCGCGCAGCCGGTCGCCCTGCCGGGCCACCAGGTCGGCCTCCACCGCCACGGTGAGTGGATAGCCGTCCAGCCCGCCCCCGGCGCGCGCCGCGTCGAGCACTACCAACCCGGCGGCCGGCCCGTACGCGTAGCCGTGCGCCACCGCACGGTTGAGCGCGATCACCGGTGAGGGGCGGAGATCGGCGAGCGTGTCGTAGGCCCGCGCGATCGTCGGCCAGTCGGTGTCGTCGGCCGAGGCGGCGGTGGCGTGGCAGGCGGCGATCCGGGCCTGCCACGCGTACGGCCCGTCGTGGCGTACCCGATCGAGGGCGGCCAGGCCCTCGGCGATGGCGGCGCGGTCCCACCGGTCGCGGTCCTGCCGCTCCAGGGTGAGCAGGTTGCCGGCGGCGTCGCGGCGGGCGTCCCGACGGGAGTGTTGGAACAGGAACAGCGCCAGCAGCGCGGCGACCTCGGACTGGTCGGGCATCAGCCGGGCCAGCAGCCGGGCCAGCCGGACCGCCTCGTCGGCGAAGGCCGGTTCGCCGTCGGCGACGTAGCCCCGGGTGAACAGCAGGTACAGCACGGCGAGGACGCCGGGGAGCCGCTCGGTCAGCGCCGGCCCGCTCGGCACCCGGTACGGGATGCCGGCCTGGGCGATGCGGGTGCGGGCCCGGGTCAGCCGGCGGGTCATCGTCGACTCGCTGACCAGCAGGAGGCGGGCGATGTCGGCGGTGGGCACGCCGCAGACCGTCCGCAGCGTCAACGCCACCCGGGCCTCGAGCGCCAGCGCCGGGTGGCAGCAGGTGAAGATGAGCCGCAGCCGGTCGTCCACCACGTCCTGCCCCACCTCCGGCTCCGGCGACGCGTCGTCCGGCGTGAGCAGCGCCAGGTCGTGCAGCTTGCGCCGCTCCACTGTGGCCCGGCGCAGCAGGTCGATCGCCCGGTTGCGGGCCACCGTCATGAGCCAGCCGCCCGGGTTGTCCGGCACACCGTCGGCGGGCCACCGTTCCAGCGCGACGGCCAACGACTCCTGGGCGCAGTCCTCGGCCAACGCCCAGTCCCCGGTCACCCGGATCAGGGTCGCGACGATCCGGGGGTACGACTCGACGCTGGCGGCCGCGACGGCCGCCGCCGCGCCGGCCGGTGCCGGGGTGCGCACCGGCCGGCGCTGCGGGGTGGACATCCCGGTCAGTCGGACAGGTCGGCGAACGGGCGCAGTTCCAGTCGCCCTTCGCGGGCCATCGGGTGGGTGCGGGCCACCTCGATCGCCTCGTCCAGGTCGGCACAGTCGAGCAGGTCGAAGCCCACGATGACCTCGGCGGTCTCCGCGAACGGCCCCTCGGAGACGAGCAGCTCACCGTCGCGAACACGGACGGTGGTGGCCGCGCTGGGCGACGCGAAAACGTTGCCGGTCAGGCGGCGGCCCCGAGAGTCGTTCTCCGCCACCCACTTGTGGATGTCGGGTAGCTCGGTGGGGTCGGTGTCCGGCTCGGTGTCGCTGCAAACGAACATCATGTACTTCATCTGGTCGCTCCCTGGTTTCTCGGGGTATCGCCAGCATGACGATCGGCCGGCGGTGTTCCGGACACCCTCCCCCGAAAAACTTTGGTCAGTCTCCGCTGGCGGCGCGGCGGCGGGCCTCGCGGGTCTTCATGGCGTGCTCCATCAGCGTGACGAGCACCTCCTTGCTGGACTCGCGCTGCCGGGCGTCGCAGAGCAGCACCGGCACACCCGGGTCCAGGTTCAGCGCGGCCTGCACCTCGTCGAGCCGGTACTGCCGGGCGCCCTGGAAGCAGTTCACCGCCACCACGAAGGGCGTCCCCCGACCCTCGAAGTAGTCGATCGAGGGGAAGCAGTCGGCGAGCCGGCGGGTGTCGGCCAGCACCACCGCGCCGATCGCCCCCAACGCCAACTCGTCCCAGACGAACCAGAACCGGTCCTGCCCCGGCGTACCGAACAGGTACAGCACCAGGTCGTCGCTGATGGTGATCCGACCGAAGTCCATGGCCACTGTGGTGGTGGTCTTGCCTTCCACCCCGGACAGGTCGTCGATGCCGACCCCCGACTCCGTCAGCACCTCCTCGGTGCGCAACGGCCGGGTTTCGCTGACCGCACCAACCATTGTCGTTTTGCCCACGCCGAAGCCGCCCGCGACCAGGATCTTGATCGCGGTGGGCAGTGGCGTCGCTCCCGCCGGCCGGTCAGAGTGCCCGTAGTCCATTGATTACCGCCTCGAAGATGCTGTTGTCGGGAAGACCGGCCGTGGTCTGCGGCTCGCGGACCTGCACCAGGCTGCGGGCCGCCAGATCACCGAGAAGCACCCGGATGGTGCCCACCGGCAGGTCGAGATGGGCGGCGATCTCGGCGACGGACTGTATGCGTTGGCACAGCCCGACGATCGCCAAATGCTCGGGACCGAGACCGACCTCGGGCGTGACCTCGGCTCGGGTCGCCGTGACCAGGGAGATCAGGTCGAATGTTCCGGTGACCGGGCGGGCCCGCCCACGCGTCACCGCGTACGGACGCACCACCGGACCCGCGTGGTCATCCACCCACTGATGGTCTGCGGACTCCCCCTGCACGGTCATCGCCGTTACCTCTCGCCGACCTGCTGATCAGTGCCGCGCGACGGCGATGCGACGTACTTGCCGACCCGGGTGACCAGCATCGCCATCTCGTAGGCGATCAGGCCGACGTCGGCGTCCTCGGTGGCCAGCACCGCCAGGCAGGCGTTGCGGCCGGCCGCTGTGACGAACAGGAACGACGACTGCATCTCGATGATGGTCTGCTGCACCTGCCCGCCACCGAAACGCTTGCCGGCGCCTCGGGCGAGGCTCTGGATGCCGGCCGCCATCGCTGCGAGGTGCTCGCCGTCGTCCCGGCTCAACCCCTGGGAGGAGGCCATCAAGAGGCCGTCGGTGGAGAGCGCGACCGCATGTTCGGCCTGCTTCACCCGGCCCACCAGGTCATCCAGCAACCACGTCAGGTCGGCGCTCGAAGCCGTCTTCTGGGTCACTTCGTCGTCCTCTTCTCGCCCGGCTGTGCGCCGTGTTCGTCTGGGGCTTGACCGTCACACCGCGCGGAAACCCGCGTCGTCGGTGCTCGGTCAGGTCGCTTGTGGATCCTCGTCGGTCGGCTCGGCCGGCGTCGCCGCCGCCGGGGCGCTGGAGGCGCCCCCGAGCAGCCGAGCCGCGTCGGTCCGCCCACGCCGGGTGCCGGTCTGGTAGGAGCTCATCATCCGGCGAACCTGCTCCGGTGGGCGCACCACATCCTCGTCGTCGGTCTCGGACACCGCCGGGTCGTCTCGCAACTCGGGAACGATGTTCGCCTGTCGGACCCGGACGGGCAGGCCGGAGTCGGTGCGCTCCGCCTCGGCGCGGGCGGGCATCGGACCACCGTCGCCGGCCGGGGTCGGCTCGCCGTCGGGGGCCTCCGCGCGGGTGCGGTCGACGGCGGGGAGGCCGGTGGGCACGGTCGGGGCTTCCAGGGCTGGCTGGGCCGGGCCGCGCCGGGCGCGGGTGGGCAGGTCTGGGGCGCCGGTTGCCGGGGTGGTCCGCTGTCGGGTGGGAAGAACGGTGTCCGCCTCGGCCTCCTCGTCAGTCGTCGCTGGAGTGGTGTCGGCCGGCACCGCCACCGGCGCGGTCACCGCCACCTCCGGCGCGGTGGTCGTCGGTGCGGCGAGCGCGACCGGTGCGAGAGACGCCGGACGGCCGCTGTCCGTGGCGGGCGCCGACGGCATCGGGATGGCCGAGCCGGCCCGGAACGAGCCGGAGTCCTCCGGGGAGGCGTCGGCCTCGGTGACCAGTTCCAGGGGGATCAGCACGACAGCTGTGGTGCCGCCGTACGCGGACTCCTTGAGCCGTACCCGCACGCCGTGCCGTTCGGTCAGCCGGCTCACCACGTAGAGCCCGAGGCGGGCGGCGTTGGCGAGGTTCAGCTCGGACTGGTCGACGATGCGGTGGTTCGCGGCGGCCAGGTCCTCCTCGCTCATGCCGAGGCCCCGGTCCTCGATCTCGATGGCGAACCCGTTGGAGACCAGCTGGCCGCGGACCTCGACGGTCGTGTGTGGTGGGGAGAACGACAGGCCGTTCTCGATCAGCTCGGCGAGCAGGTGGATGACGTCGCCGACCGCGCGGCCGGCGAGCGAGACCGGCCCGAGCGGCAGCACGTTGACCCGGGTGTAGTCCTCCACCTCGGCCACGGCGCCGCGCACCACGTCGACCATGGGGACGTTGCGTCGCCAGGCCCGACCGGGGGTGGAGCCGGAGAGCACGATCAGGTTCTCCGCGTTGCGGCGCATCCGGGTGGCCAGGTGGTCGACCCGGAACAGGTCCTCCAGCTCCTCGGCGTCGTGTTCGCGGCGCTCCATGGCGTCGAGCAGGGTGAGCTGGCGGTGGACGAGCGCCTGCGTGCGTCGGGCCAGGCTCAGGAAGACCTCGCGGACGTTGCGCCGCAGGTCGGCCTGCTCGACGGCGGTCCGCAGCGCGGTCTCCTGGACGGCGTTGAACGCCTTGCCGACCTGGCCGATCTCGTCGGTGCCGAACTCCAGCGGGGGCGCCTCGGTGGCCACGTCGACCTCCTCGCCGCGCCCGAGCCGCTCCACCACCCGGGGCAGCCGCTCGTCGGCGAGCTGCCAGGCGGCCTCCCGCAGCCGGTCCAGTTGGCGCAGCAGGTTCCGTGCGGTGGTGATCGAGACCACGACGGAGGCGATGACGGCGAGCAGACCCAGGCCGGTGGCGAGGACCAGTCGGACGACGACCATCACTGCCACGCCGGTGGCCCTACCCACGATGCCCTCACCGCCGGCGGTCACGGCGTCGTTCACCTCGGCCAGCACCGGCTCGACAGTGCCCCGCCACTGCTCGGCGTCGACCGGCAGCTGGGTCGACGGCCGACCCTCGCGGATGATGCTGTCCTGCACGGCACGCAGCCGGGTGAACGCCTCGCCCTCGACGAGCTGTTGGTAACGGCGCTGGTCGGCGTCGGCGAGCCGGACCCGGGTCTCCTCACCGAGGAACCGCTCCGAGCCGACCAGCGCGACGTAGCGGGCGTACTCGGCGCCGCTCATCCGACCGTTGCCGAAGAGGCCGCTGAGCAGCGCGTCCTCCTGGGAGATCAGCTCCTTCATCCGGTTGAGCTGGATCAGGGCCGCCGCCTCGCCGGCGATCTGCTTGTCGTCCAGGCTGCCCGTCACGTCGTAGATCTGGAAGATCGACTCGATCGCGCCGGTGTACGCCTCAGCGGCGGCGATCTTGTCGATCTTGCGGTCCAGCACCTCCGCGCGGGTCTGCTCCAACGCGTTGACCTGGGCGATCGTCATACCGAGCTGGGTGTCCAGTGCGGAACTGCCGGCGATGTCGACCTGCCAGTTGCGCACCGAGGCGGCGAAGTCGGCAGCCAACTCGGCGGTCTTGCGCTGCTCGGCCTCAAGCGCCGTCCGCTGCGCGGCCTCGGGGTTGCTCAGGTACGCCTGGGTCAACCGCCGCTCCACCTGGAGCTCCTGCAACAGCGGCTCACTCGGCGTGTAGACCTTGCTGTTGAGCAACTGGACACCGAGCAGGTTGAAGCCGTCACGCAGGGTCACCCAGGCCGCGAACATCCAGAGCGCGATCAGGGAGAGCAGCAGGGCGACAACCTTGGTGCGGATACTCGTACCGCGAGAACGCATTGAACCGTCCCAGGCTGGGCGTTGACTCAGCTCATCAACGAATGATCAGAGGGGGCGACGTCCCACCACAGCGGGGCATCCGGGCTGAGGCTCTGCGTACGCTAGCAGTGTCCACACAACCCCTCAAGTCGCTGTTTTTGTTGACTGGTAACCGCAATCCACCACCGATCGGTCCACGCCCGAGGCACGAATGCCGGCCAGCCGGCAGGCGGCGAGCACCGTGGCGCGAACGATGACCGTCGGACAGTACAGCTCCTTGCCGTACCACAGTGGAGGGTGCTGCCGGCCGGCGGACTCGTGCAGGTAGGCGTGCCCACGGGCCACCGCGTCGTCCACCCGTGGCACTGTCGTCGGCACCGCCAGCAGCACCTGGAGGGCGTACGCGGTCTCCTCGGCGGTGCCGTCCCACCGCCCCCACGAACCGTCAGCGCGCTGGCTGTTCAGCACCCAGCCGGCCGCCCGATCCACCGCCTCGGCGGCGGCCGCACCCCGCCCGAACTCGGCCAGCGCCAGCACGCAGCAGGCGGTGGCGTAGTACGGCGAGGCGTGCCACCGGTCCTGCCAGGGGCCGTCGGCGAGCTGGTGTGCCGGCAGCACGGCGCTGAGCCGCTCGACCGTCCGGTGGTACCGGGCGTTCGCGCCGGGGTGTGTGGCCACGTACTGGCCGAACGCGTCCAGCACGTGTGCGTTGGTGGTGACCGAGAAGCCGTCCTCGCTCCCCGGCCAGGTGCAGAAGCCGTCCGCCGTCTCGTACGCCCACAGGCTGGCGGGGTCGGCGCGGCGGCCGAGCCGGGCCAGTGCGTCCAGCGTGACCGATGTGGTGTCGGCGTCGGTCGGCAGGCCCTCGCCGGTGGCGATGCCCTCGGCACCGGTGGCGGCGGCCAGTGTCCGCAGCACTGTCGCCGGCGGATTGACAGCGACACCGGCGCGGCGCAGGCCGCTGAGCACCCAGGCCCGCTCGAACACGGTGATCGGGGTCGGGCAGGGCACCGGCCCGTCAGCCTCGCGGATCAATTCCCGCAGGAAGGCGTGCGCGGCGGGGCCGGCGGCCGGGCCGGCGGCGGTCAGCCATGCGGCGGTCGCTGCGGGTGACGCGCCGACGGCGGTCAGGGTCGGTCCGGCGTCGGCCGGTGTCGCGTCCAGCAGCTCGTAGAAGTGGGCCAGCTTCGTCGGCAGCGCCGCCCCGGCGGCCACCGCGGCGCGGACCGCGCGCAGCCGGTCGGACCCGAGCCCCGCGGGCAGCGCCAGCGGCGGACGGGGCAGCCGCTCCGCGGTCGTCCGATCCAGCCTGGCCAACCGGCCGTTGATCGACTCGACAAGCGCGGGGACGATGAGGTCCAACGCCGGGGTGTCCGGCAACGCCCGCGCGTGCGTGGCGAGCAGCCGGCCGGTGAGCGCGTCCAGTCCGCGTGCCACCGGGGCGAGCAGGTCCGCACCGGCCCATCGGCCGTCGGCCAGCGCCGCGAGCAGAGCGTCGGTGGCGCTGAGCGTGGGCACCAGGGCGTACCCCTCGGGTGGGCCCCACGCGCCGTCCGGGCGCTGCTCGCGCAGCAGGAAACCGATCCGCTGGTGGTGTCCCGGCAGCCAGGCCGCGCCGGCGACGAGCCGGCCGCTCTCGTACACCGAGGGGGCGACCTGCCCCCACGGCCGCAGCGCCAGGCCGGCGATCAGCTCGCGGGCGGCGTCGGCGACCGGGTCGGCGGCGGTCGCCTCGTCGGCGAACACCCGGGTGGCGCCGTCACTCATCGCGCGCCCCCCAGAAGTCCGACAGTTGGTAGAAGCCGCCGGTGAAGGAGATCTGCCGGTTGAGGTAGTCCGCCTGGCGGGGGCACCGCTCGGCGAGGGCGGCCAGGTCCCCTCGGCACCGGGCGGTCAGTTCGGCCAGCCGGTCGTGCACCTGCGCCGGGTCGTCGACCAGCAGCAGGGCGTTCAGGTCGCCCCACTCGGAGTCCCGGCCGTGGGTGGCCAGGTCGTTGACCAACCGCAGTACGCGCTGCACGCCACGACCGGCGTCCAGCAGGTCGGTCAGCTGGGCGAGGGTCCGGTCGTCGCCGGTGGCGATCCAGTGGGTGACGTTGACGAAGGAGCAGGCGAGGTTGTCGGCGTTGTCCAGGTAGCGGTCCAGGTCCGGCAGCCGCCGTCCGGTGGTCGGGTCGGTCGGCAGGTGCTTCCAGTCCCACTCCCGCGCCACTGCGGCGAGCATCCGGGCCAGTTCGTCACGCCAGATCGGTCGCAGCCGGACGAACGCCGGGACGGTGGTCAGCTCGTCGCGCAGGTCGGCGAGCAGCCGGGCCAGGTGGCGCCCCGGTGGTGGCGCGGCGCCGTCGGCCACCGCGAGGCAGTCGGTCACCACCTCCCGCACGTCGTCGACGGACCGCGCGAGGTAGTCGACCTGCCAGTCGGCGGCGAAGACCCAGAGCAGGGTACGGGTGGTGATCCGCAGCTCCGCGGCGGTGTGCCACGGCGCGGTGAAGGCGATGGCGGTGGCCACCGAACTGAGCAGCGCCGCGTCGAACGGCGCCGCGTCGAACAGCTCGGGATGGGCGGCGGTGACATCCTGGAGGTCGCGTACGCCCCGGACGGCGAGTGCGCACACCCGGCCCTGCTCGGCGACCGCGTCCTGACCGGCCCGAGCCGGTCGCGGGGTCTCCGTCACGATGCGACCGGGCGCTCGACCGGGGTGAGGATGAGCTCGGGCCGCTGCTTCGGTTGCAGCGAGGCGCCCATCCGAGGGGTGAGGTCGACCGGTTCGCGTAGCCGGAAGCGATAGCGGCTCAGCACGGTGCTGACGATGAGCTGGGCCTCCAGCAGGAACAGGTACTGCCCGAGGCACTGGTGCGGGCCTCCGCCGAACGGGAAGTAGGAGTAGCGGTAGCGCCGCCGGGGCAGCTCCGGCGCGAACCGCTCCGGGTCGAAGAGCGCCGGGTCGGTCCAGAACGTCGACATCCGCTGGGTGACGTACGGGCTGACCAGCACGGTGCCGCCGGCCTTGATCCGTACCCCGCCCAGCACGTCGTCGGCGACGGCGGTGCGCGGGATCATCCAGCCAGCCGGGTAGAGCCGCAGCATCTCGTCGAGCACCATCCGGCCGTAGCGCAGCTGGGGCAGGTGCTCGCGGCCGACCCGTTCGGCGCCGACGACCCGCTCGATCTCGTCGGTCATCCGCTCGGCCACGTCGGGCCGGGACGACAGCACCGGCCAGAGCCAGGAGAGCAGGGCGATGGTGGTCTCGGTGGCGGTGGAGAACATCGCGACCACGTCGCCGCGGATGGCGTACTCGTCGGGTTCGCTGCCGTCGGCGCGCGGCCGGCAGAGCGTGGAGATGATGTCGTCGCCGTCGGTGGGACGGGCCCTGGCCTCCCGGATGATCGGCAGCACCACCTCGTCGATGGTGCGCACCGCGTCGCGGAAGCGCCGGTCGCCGGGCATCGGCACCGCGTACGGCACTGCGGGCATCAGCAGTCGGGGAAGCATCGCGGTGGTGACGGTGTCCAGCGCGGCGCTGATCCGCAGGGCGTCGGGGACGGAGATCCGGTCGGCGAAGAGCACCCGCATGGTGGTGCGTAGGACGATCCGGGTCAGTTCGGCGCCACCGTCGATCGGGCGACCGGCGAGTGCCGGTTCGAGCCACTCGTCGACCGCCTCGTTGATCGCCTCGGCCATCTTGTCGACGAGCGTCTCGGCTCGTTTGGCGGTGAACAACGGTTGCAGCGCGCCTCGGCTGGACTCCCAGATCTCACCCTCGGCGACAAGGATGGCGTCACCGACGATCCGGCGGACGGGTCGCCAGAGCAACCCGTCGCCGTCCCGGGTGTAGTTGGCAACGTTGTCCCGCAGCACGCGTTGCAGGTGCTCAGGATGGCTGACGAGGTAGGGGCGGAACGAGCCGAGGTTGAGCCGGATGACGTCGCCGTCGGCGTCCTGGGCGAAGCCGACGAGCGCGCCCAGCGGATCGCGGACCAGTGCCGGCACAGCGCGGCGTAACGGAATCGTCCTTGGCTCGGTGCTGACGGTGGCGGGGCGCGCCTCGGACACCTGCGACATCGAACCACGTCTCCTCGTCGTCCCGGCGACCGAAGCGGTCCACTTCGGTCGGGCAGGTTGATGAAACTTTCACCTTCTGGGCCGACGGCAGCATCTCATCAAACGAGGGGCACCTCCAGACTTGCGGATGGCGCAATTTCCATCTAAGCGCACGCACATTCATCGATGTTCTTGCCTTGCGCAAATCCTGAATGGATACTCAGGCGCAGCACCGCGCCGGGTGGGCCGGGACCCCGGCGCGACGCACGAAACGGCCGCGCGCGGCCGACCTGGCTGCGGCATCGGCACCAGACGGGCGGCGTCGGGCCGGACGGTGCGGGCCAGTGACCCGGGACGCACCGGTACCCCCGAATCCGGGCGATGCCCGGCACCCTGTGCCAGGCTCTGTGGCATGGACGACAAGACCATCCTGAACCGGATCTCCGAGCTGGTCGACGAGGAACACAAGCTGCGTGCCGACGCCCAGGCCCACGAGTCGGGCACCGAGGGCGAGGCGAGCGAGCGACTGCGCGCCCTGGAGGAGTCCCTCGACCAGTGCTGGGACCTTTTGCGCCGCCGACGGGCCGCCCGCGAGACCCACGGCGACCCGGACGCCCAGGGCGAACGCCCCAAGCCCGAGGTGGAGCGCTACCTGCAATAGCCGGGTGGCGGGTCGGGCGGAGTGACCGCCCGACCCGCTCCGATCAGCGCAGGCCCGCCTCGTGCAGCAGCTCTCCGGTCAACACGCCGGGGTCGACCTGCTCGGCGGGGAGACCCCGGGCCGCGAACCAGGCGCCGACCACCCGCACGTCGCGGGCCAGGAACTCCGGCCCCTGTGGGTTCGCCACCACGTCGACCACCTGCGGCAGGTCGATGACGACCAACCGGCCCTGATGCACGAGCAGGTTGTACGGCGACAGGTCGCCGTGCGCGTAACCGGCCCGAGCCAGCACCCGCAGCGCCTCCACCAACTGGGCCCACAGGTCACGCAGTTCGCTCGGGTCGGGGCGCAGCTGGGCCAGTCGGGGCGCGGCCTCCCCCGACTCGGCGTCACCGACGAACTCCAGCATCAACTCGGTGCCCCGCAACTGCACCGGGTACGGCACGGCGATCCGGTCGTGCCCGGCGCCGATCTCCCAGAGCCGGGCCAGCGCGGCGAACTCGGCCGCCGCCCACTGCCCGGCGATCATCTGCCGGCCGAACGCCGTCCGGCCAGCCATCGCCCGGTTCTCCCGGGACCGGCGCACCCGGCGGCCCTCCAGGTAGCCGGCATCGCGGTGGAACAGCCGGTGTTCAGGATCGCGGTAGCGTTTCACAGCGAGCAGGCAGGACCGGTCGGTGTCGGGCACCGCCCGACGGACGAGGTGGACGTCCGCCTCCTTGCCGGTCTTGAGCACACCCAACTCGGTGTCCTTGGCGGCCAACTCGGTGACCAGCCAGGCCGGATGCGGATGCGGCCCGTGTACGGCGTCGTCCCAGGACGACCAGCGCTCGCCGGTGTCCGGGTCGGGCTCGCTGTCCGGGTCTGCGAGCGGCTCGGTGGGCCGCCCGCGCTTCAGAAACTGCGGTTCGTCGTCGTCGAAGCGGCTCTTGCCGCGGCTGCGGCGCTCCAGCGCCGGAAGGTCATGATCGCGCACTGTGGTGACGGTCCCTTGGTCGAGGCTGAGATAGGCGGCTGGAAGCGACCTGCGAAGACGGCCATGACCGACCCCCTCTCCTCGACCGGGCACACGCCCGGGATGCACCATGCGCGGACAATGCTGGTACCACCACGGCGGCCGGTCAACCGAATTACCGCGCCACCACCGGAACGGGCCGCTCCGACGCCCAACCCCAGCGCGGGAACCCTCAGCGGGCCAGGACCGTGGCGACCGCGGCGATCAACCCGTCCACCGTGCGACTCGGCGCGAACCGCACGTCGGACCAGGTGCGCCCTCGGTGCAGCCAGACACTGGGCAACCCGACGGCGGCGGCGCCACCGATGTCCGCCTCCGGGCTGTCACCGATCACCCACGCCCCCCGCAGCGGCATCCGGACCCGCTGGGCGGCGAGCGCGAAGATTCTCGGGTTGGGCTTGCTGACGCCAGCCTCCTCGGAGATCACCCAGTCCGCGACGTACTGGTCCAGCCCGGTCTGGCGGATCTTGGCGTCCTCGACGCGTACGCTGCCGTTGCAGACCACCACCGGCACCCAGCCGGCGTCGTCGGCGATCCGCAGCGCGCAGGCGGTCAGCGGGTCGAGCCGGGTCTGCGCCACCACCCCGTCGTGCAGCTCCTCGACCAGGTCGATCGAGGGGATGCGCAGCTCGTAGCGGTCCCGGATGGCGTCGGCGAGGTCCCAGCGATCGGTCAGCCCGTCGGCGTCGATCGAGACCAACCAGTCGATGTCGGTGTGGGGCGCGCCGATGCTGTCCAGGAAGCGCTCACCCCAGCGGCGGAACGGCCCGGCCCGATCCAGCAGGGTGTTGTCCAGGTCCAGCAGGAGCAGTGGCACTCGGGCACCCTACGGGACCGACGTGTCCGCCAACAGATGCGGCGGGTATCGAGCTGACGGCGGGCTCAGCCAGGCATCGACAGCCGCGGGCAGCCCTGGTCCGACAGGCGATCGGCGAGCATCGAGTGGGCCGCCCGGGTGGCCACGAGCACGGCGGGATCCAGCGTCGCCACCAGCACCGCCGCCCCGTCGTCGGCGCCGCGAGCCAGCACCCGCCCCTCGGGGTCGTAGATGGCCGCGCCGCCGTTGAACCGCCACGGCTCGACACCGCCGACCGCGTTGGCGAAGACCACGAACATCGTGTTGTCCAGGGCACGCGCCGGGTAGTAGAGATCGCGGCGGTGCTCGGAGCCGGCCAGGTATCCGCTGGGGCACAGGTAGGCGTGCGCGCCGTCGAGGGCGGCGGCCCGGCCGTGCTCCGGGAAACAACCGTCGTAGCAGATGCCCAGCCCCAGCCGCCAGTCGTCGACGAGCAGCGTGGCACCCCGATCGCCGGGGGCGAACAGCTCCCGTTCGTCGCCCCACAACTGCTGCTTGTCGTACCCGACCCGCACCTCGCCGGTCCGGTCCACCACCAGCGCCGCGATGGTCCGCCGGCCGTCCGGGTGCCGGACGGCCGCGCCGACCAGCGCGGTGACGCCGGCCTCGCGCGCCGCGACGCGCAGCGGGTCGAGCCGGGGATCCGCGACCATCCCGGCCGGATCGGCCGCGACGTCAGTGCCGGCCGGGTCGGCGGCGAGAACCGGCGGGTGGTACGCGCAGAGGAACAGCTCCGGCAGGACGGCCACCCGGGCGCCCCGCTCGCCGGCTCGGCGGACCAGGTCGGCGGCCATGACCGCGTTGCCGGCGACGTCGCCCGGTGTGGGGGTGGCCTGGACGGTGGCCACTGTCAGCGGGGAGCTGGGCAGGGTGCGGGGCTGGGTCACCGGGCGATGGTAATCGGCGACATCCCAAGCCGTACGTACGGTTTGCGTGCCCCGGGGTGACCTGCAACGATCGACCTGTGCCCAGAGTAAGCCAGGACCAGCTCGACGCTCGCCGGCAGGAGATCCTCGCCGCGGCCCGGGCGTGTTTCGCCCGGCTCGGCTACGAGGGGGCGACCGTACGCCGCCTCGAGGAGGCCACCGGCCTGTCCCGAGGCGCGATCTTCCACCACTTCCGCGACAAGGACTCGCTCTTCCTCGCCGTCGCCGAGGACGACGCCGCGGCCATGGTCGAGACGGTGGCCCGCAACGGTCTGGTGCAGGTGATGCGCGATCTGCTCGCCCGCGCCGTCTCGCCGGACACCACCGGCTGGCTGGGCAGCCAACTGGAGGTCTCCCGGCGACTGCGCACCGACCCGGCGTTCGCCCGACGGTGGGCGGAGCGGTCCGCCGCGATCGCGGAGGCGACCCGGGACCGGCTGGCCCGCCAACGCGACGCCGGGGTGCTGCGCGAGGACGTACCGATCGACGTGCTGGCCCAGTTCCTGGAGCTGGCCTACGACGGCCTGGTGCTGCACCTGGCCATGGGCCGACCGGCCGGTGACCTGGGCCCGGTGCTCGACCTCGTCGAGGAGGCGGTCCGCCGCCACTGACCGCGCGCACACCGGTCGGACGCCCGTGGCGAGGCTGCTCCACAATGGGGCCGCCGATCCCTCCGGTGACAGGAGCAGTCGATGAACGTCCACGCCGCGTCCGGCGACACCTGGGGCATCTCCGGCCCGACCTTCCTCCGGTACTACGTCGCGGCGGCCATCCTGGTGGTGGCGATCGCGGTGTACCACCGGATCCGCCTGCTGACCGCCCCGGGGCACACCACAGTCGATCCACTCGGCGCGCAGCAGGTCGCGTACCTCAACGGTGGCCCTCAGCTCGCTGTGCACGCGGCGCTGGGCGGGCTGCGCGGCAGCGGCGCTGTCGGCGTACGACCGGACCGTCGGCTGACCACCGGCGGTGCCCCGCCGCCCGGGCTCACCCCGCTGGACCAGGCCGTCCACTGGGCCGCGCACCAGCACTCCCGGGTCCGGGACCTGCCGCAGGACGAGCGCGTGCGCACCGCGCTGGACCAGATCCGCGACGGCCTGGAGCAGCGCGGCCTGATCACCGACGACGCGCAGCGCGCCCGTGCCCGCTTCTGGTCCATGGTCCTGTTCGCCCTGCTGGGCCTCGGCGTGCTCCGGTTGGTCTCCGGCCTGGTCAGCGGTCGCCCGGTGGGTTACCTGCTGCTGACCCTGGTTCCGCTGCTGACCATCACGCTGGTGCTGCGCCGGGCACCCATGCTCACCCGGGCCGGTCGCACCGCCCTACGGTCCGTCCGCCGCGAACACACCCACCTCGCGCCGGCCTCCGCGCCCGCCTACGCCACCTACGGAGCGGCCGGCGCGGCGATGGGCGTGGCCCTGTACGGCACCGCCTCGCTCTGGGCGCTCGACCCGGGCTTCGCCGAGCAGGCCGAGATTCAGCGCCAGGCCGCCTCCGGCGGCGGCTGGACGGGCGGCTCCGACGGGTCCTCCGGTGGCGGGGACAGCTCCGGCGGGGACGGCGGCAGCTCCTGCGGCGGTGGAGGCGGCGGGTGCGGGGGCGGCGGCGGGTGCGGCGGATGACCGGCCCGTCCGGAGTTGGCATCGGCTGGCGTCCGGAGATCGCCGGCTTCGTGGCCGAGCTGCCCGGCCTGCGCTTCGTCGAGGTGGTGGCCGAGGGGGTCTCCGCCTCCGGGCCGCTCCCGCCCGGCCTGACGCAGCTGCGGGACCGCGCGGTGACAGTCGTACCCCATGGGGTGCGGCTCTCCCTCGGCGGCGCCGAGCCGGTCGACAGGGCCCGGGTCGCGCACCTGGCCGCTGTGGCACAACGCCTGAACGCCCCGCTGGTCAGCGAACACATCGCGTTCGTCCGGGCCGGCGGCCTGGAGGCCGGCCACCTGCTGCCACTGCCGCGCAGCCGGGAAGCCGTCGACGCGGTCTGCGCCAACGTGGCGCGGGCACAGGCCGAGCTGCCGGTGCCGATCGCCCTCGAACCGATCGCCGCGTTGCTCGACTGGCCCGACGACGAGTTGACCGAGGCGGACTTCCTCACCGAGATCCTCGAGCGGACCGGGGCACTGTTGCTGCTGGACGTGGCAAACGTGCACGCCAACGCCCGCAACCGGGGCACCGACCCGCTGGCGTTGCTGGACCGCCTGCCGCTGGAACGGGTCGCGTACGCCCACGTGGCCGGCGGCGCGGAGCACGGCGGTTTCTACCACGACACCCACACCGACCCGGTGCCGGCGGCGGTGCTGGAGCTGGTCGGCGCGCTCTGCGCCCGGCGGCGACCGCCGGCGCTACTGCTGGAGCGCGACGGCCACTATCCGCCGGCCGCCGAACTCCGCGCCGAACTGGACGCCCTGGCCACCGCCGCGGGCTTCCCGACCGTGACATGACGGGCACACCCCAGGGCGGCTCCGCGCCCACCCCCCGCGCCGGGCTCGCCGAGCGGCAGGCCGAACTGGTCGCGGCGCTGGTCGCCGGGGCTGAGCCACCGGCGGGGTTCGCGCCCGGCCCGCTGGTCGCCACCCGCGCGGCCCTGCTGCGCAAGCGGGCCGGCGAGGTGGCCCGGCACTGGCCACTGCTCGCCGCCGGCCTCGGTGCCAGGTGGTCGACCACCTTCGCCGACTGGGCCGCCCGGCGGCCCACCGCCGGATCGCTGCGCGACGGTTGGGACCTGGCCCGGGCGCTGCACGACCAGCACGCGCTCCCCCCGGCGGCGGCCGAGGAGTTGGCAGTCCGGGAGGCCCGCCTGCGCTACGACGGGCGTCGGGCGCCGCGTCCGCGCCGGGTGCCGGCGGTGGGCCGCGCCGGCAGCGCCGTCGCGGTGCAGATCGCCGGCCGGGTACGCCTGCTGCGCCCCGCCCCACGGGTATCCACCCGTGCTGGCGACGGGGTACCGGATGCGGCAGGATCGGAGTTATGGATCTCGGACTGACCGACCGCGTGTACGTCCTCACCGGCGCCTCCCGCGGCCTGGGATACGCGACAGCGCAGAGCCTGGTCGCCGACGGCGCACGGGTGGTGCTCTCGGCCCGGGACCCGGCCGCGGTGGCCGCCGCCGCCGAGCAGTTGGGCGGCCCGGAGCACGCCGTCGGGCTGACCGCGGACCTGACCGACCCGGAGACCCCGGAGCAGCTCGTCGCCGCCGCCCGAGAGCACTTCGGCCGGCTCGACGGCGCGCTGATCTCGGTCGGCGGCCCACCGGCGGGCAACGCCGCGGCGATCACCGACGAGCAGTGGCGGCTCTCCTTCGAAACCGTCTTCCTGGGCACCATCCGCGCGGTCCGCACGGTCGCCGCCGCGCTGCCCGAGGGCGGCGCGATCGGGCTGGTGCTCTCCACCTCGGCCCGCGGCCCGGTGCCCGGCCTGGGCATCTCCAACGGTCTACGGCCCGGCCTGGTCGGCGCGGCGAAGGACATCGCCGACGACTACGGCCCGCGTGGTGTCCGGGTGGTCGGGCTGCTGCCCGGCCGGATCATGACCGACCGCAACCGGGAGCTCTTCGCCGCGACCGGCGACCCGGATCGCGCCCGCGCCGACGCGGAGGCCGGCATCCCGCTGCGCCGCCTCGGCGACCCCGCCGAGTTCGGCCGGGTGGCCGCGTTCGTGCTCTCCCCCGCCGCGAGCTACCTCACCGGGATCACCCTGCCGGTCGACGGCGGCGCGCTGCGCGGGCTGTGACCCCCGGCCCGGTCCGCCCCTCCGGCATCCGGCATCCCCGGCCGACCCGGGCGGAGCTGGCCGCCGCCGCCGATCGGACCATCCCCGACGTGCTCGCGCCGGGGCTGGCGGTGCTCTTCGTCGGCATCAACCCGGGCCTCTGGTCGGCTGCCACCGGCTGGCACTTCGCCCGGCCCGGTAACCGGTTCTGGCCCGCCCTGCACCGCGGCGGGTTCACCCCTCGACTGCTGCACCCCAGCGAACAGGACCAGCTGCCCGCGCTCGGGCTCGGCATCACCAACATGGCCGCCCGGGCCAGCGCCCGCGCGGACGAGCTGAGCACCGAGGAACTCCTCGACGGTGCGGCGATCCTGACCGACAAGGTGGCCCGGTACCGGCCGCGCTGGGTGGCCGTGGTGGGGGTGACCGCGTACCGGATCGGTTTCCAGCGGCCGAAGGCCACCTTCGGGCCGCAGCCGGAGTCGCTGGCCGGCGCCCGGCTGTGGGTGCTGCCCAACCCCAGCGGCCTGAACGCGCACTTCACCCCGGTCACCCTGGGCCTGGCGTTCGCCGAGCTGCGCGTGGCGGCGTTCTGACCAGCGGTCAAGCTGTTGTGGCCTCTCGGGTGGGCGACGGCCGTCAGCGGCTCCGGGCGGGCGCGCCCGGGGAGGCCTCGCCGATCGCGGCCCGGTCGAGGGCGCCCTGGACCAGGTCCGCCTCCGGCAGGTTCAGGGCACGGAACTCGTGCACGGCCCGCTCCCGGTGTTCGCGGGCGGCCACCGGGTCGCCCAGCTCGGCGTAGGCGTCGCCCAGGTACCGCTGGGCCCGCGCCGCCTCGTGCCGGTCGCCGGTGCGCGCGGTGTGCTCGGCGGCCTCCCGATGGCACTCCAGGGCCTGATCCGGGTGCCCGGTACGGAGCAGTGCCACGCCCAGGCTGTTGAGCACCTCGGCCTGCAGCACCCGGTCGGCGATCGCCCGGCTCGCGTCCAGGGCCCGGGTCAGCACCGCGATCGCCTCGACGACCTCGCCCAGGTCGAGAAGGCAGGCGCCGGTGCGGCTCAGCGCCCGGCACTCGTCGGCTCGGTTGCCCGTGCTGTCGAACGTCTCCAGGGCCTGTTGCAGCAGCGGGATCGCGCGTGACGGTCGCCCCGCACGCTCGTGGACGAACGCGAGCCCCTTGAGCGCCGCGCCCTCCCCGGTACGGTCGCCGGTCGACCGGCCGATCTCCAGGGCCTGCTTCACCATCTCGGTCGCCTCCTCGAACCGCCCGGTCCAGGCCAGGCTGCGCCCCACGTTTGTCAGCACCCGGCCCTCGGCCACCCGTGCGTTGATCGCCCGCAGCCGATCCGCCGCCTGCCGTGACCAGAACAGCGACTCCTCGTAGCGGCCGAGACGCTCGTAGGCGAAGCCCAGATTGCACATCACCCGGCCCTCCCCGGCCTGGTCGTCCAGCTCGGCGAAGACGGCCAGTGCCGCGAGGTAGTGCTGCACGCCGTCCAGCAACTGGCTCGACATGTCGTGGCAGAGCCCGAGCGTGCTGAGCACGTCCGCCTCGCCTTGCCGGTCGCCGAGCTCCCGGAATCCGCTCAGTGCCTCGGCGAGGCAGCTCAGCGCCTCGGTGTGGAAGCTCGTCCAGGCATAGTTGGCCCCCAGGTTGAGCAGGGCCGTGCTGCGCCCGGCGAGGTCACCCAGCTTCCGGGCGGCTTCGGCGGCGGCGACCTGCAGCTGCTCGTTCGCCCCGAAGTGCCCGCCGGCCTGCAGATGGTGGCCGAGGATCGCGGCCATGTCGACGACCCGCTCCGGCCCGGCCGCGCTCGCCACCGCCAGCAGGTTCGTGCTCTCCTCACCGAGCCAGGTCAGCGCGTCCGGGTGCGGGAAGTAGTCGGCCGGCCCGGTGCCACGGTCCGGCAGCCACCGGTACGGGTACAGCTCCCGGATCGCCGCCGCCGCGGTGGCCACGTAGTGGTCGAAGACCCGGGCCAGCGCCGCGTCCCGGGCTGGCTCGTCCTCCCGCACGGCCAGGTCCCGCGCGTACGCCCGGAGCAGATCGTGGAAGTCGTACGCGTTCGGCCCGCGCTGTTGCAGCAGGTTCTGGTCGAGCATCGACTCCAGGAACGCCTGCGCGGCCGGTGGGGTCAGCCCGGTCAGCGCGGCCACCGAGCCGGGGGTCAGCGCGTCGCCGGGGTGCAGGGCCAGCAGCCGGTAGTGCCGCTTCTGCTCGTCGTCCAGCTCGCGGTAGGACAGCTCGAAGACGGCGCGGACCGTGCTGCCGCCGGCGGACAGCCCGTCCAGGCCGTGCGTCCGCAGGTACTCCACCAGGTTCTGCACAGTCCACGAGCTGCGTGCCCGCAGGCGTTGCGAGGCCAGCGCGACAGCGATCGGCAGGTGGCCGCAGAGCTCGGCGACCTCGGTGGTGGCGCGCCTGTCGGCGACCTTGTCGGCGCTGGCCGTGGTGCGCAGCATCCGCAGCGCCTCGTCCGGGGTGAACGCGGGCAGCGCGATCTGGCGTACGTGTGGGAGCCCGGCCAGGCTGCGCCGGCTCGTCATGATCGTCAGGCTGTACGGGCTGGTCGGCAGCAGATCACGCACCTGCTCCTCGTTCGCCACGTTGTCCAGCACGACGATCGCCTCGCGCCCGGCGAGCCGGTCACGATACATCGCGGCCCGCCCGTCGAGGTCGGCCGGGATTCGGGAGCCGGGCACCCCGAGGCGCCGCAGGAACGAGTCGAGCACTTCGCCCGGGTCGATCGGGGCGCGCTGCCGGTCGAAGCCGCGCAGGTTGGTGAACAGTTGCACGTCCGCGTACCGGCCGTCGCGGATCAGTTCATGAGCGACCCGGATGGCGAACTGCGTCTTGCCGATGCCGGCCATGCCCTCGACCACGACCACCAGCGGGTGTGGGGAGTGCCCGGCCTCGTCGATCCAGGCGCGCAGGCCGGCCAGCTGCGGCTCGCGGCCGACGAACCCGGCCAGCTCGTGGGGTAGCTGACGCAGCGCCTCGACCGACTCGGAACGCTGGGTGGCCGCGTGCGCGGTGATGCACGCGTCGCGCCATGCGGCGACCTGGGCGGGGTCCAGCCCGAGCGCCCGGACCAGCCGGACGACCAGGTCGATGTCGAGGCGACGGCGGCCGGTCTTGAAGATGTCGGCGACCGTGCTGTGCGAGACCGCGACGGCCTCCGGATCGGCCGAGATGCGCTTCGCGAGGACCCGGTACGACGGCATGTTCGCCCAGTTCCAGAGATTCTTCAGGGCGCCGACGAACTCGTCGACGGACCGCGGCTGGCCCGGGCCGGGCGCCGGAGGGCGGCTGGTGTCGTCGTTCATCGGCGTGCCTTTCCCCGTGGTCGGCGCCGGGCGTACGGATTCGTACGGACTACTCGCTCCGTCGCCCCGGACACCGGCAGAGTCCTGGTCGGACATCTCCTTGCTGATCTTCGTGCTGGCAGCGTCGCCGAGTGCTCGATCGCAAAGCCGTCCGCACACAGGCCATCGGGGGTAGGCGGATGACCGGGACGAACCGGCTGTGGACCTTGCTCGACACCTTCAACCTGTCCGATTACACCGACCGGGCGCACCGGGAGGGACGCGACGCGATGCGTGGCGACGCGGCCCTGACCGAGCAGGTCCGGACACTGACCGAGGCGACAGCGGCGGTCCGCAAGGACAGCGGCGCGCTCGGCCCGTTCGCACGGCGGGCGGTGGAGACCGCGGGGCAGTTCCTGGACGCGCAGGACTACCTGCTCACGCACGACAAACCCCGCTACGAGCAGTACGCGTCGGTCGGGTTGCTGCGCCACCTGCTGCGGGTCGAGGGCAACACCGCCACACCGGCCGAGCGCGCCCACGTCTGGCTGGTCTTCCGCCGGATCCTGGAGGCACAACTGGAGTTCGAGTTGGCTGCCCTGGCCGGTGTCACCAGCCTGGCCAAGCGGGACTTCTCCCCGCAGGTGGCGCGCGACAGGTATCTCGTGCTGGCCGACATCCGGGAGATGGTCCCGGGCCGGCTCGGCGGCCGCCCGGTCGGCTCGCAGTGGCTGACCATGCCGGCCGGCGGGCGCACCCTCGGGGAGGTGGCGCGGGACCGGTCCGGCGCCGCCGCGATCGCGCGGCTGCTGCTGTTCCCGCAGACCACCTGCCACGACGAGGTCGCCTTCCTTGCCCAGATCCAGCTCGGTGAGTGCCTGTTCTGGGGCGCGCTGCTGTGCGTGCGGCAGGCGCTCGCCGCGATCGGCGCGGGTGACCTGGCCGGCGCGACCCGTCACGTGCGCGCCGCCGGGCAGTTCGCCTGGCCCCTGATCAAGATCTTTCATTCCGTACGGACCATGCCGCCCGCCCACTTCCACGGGTTCCGGGAGCAGACCGGCAACGCCAGCGCCGTGCAGTGCGAGAGCTGGCAGATGCTCGACGCGCACCTCTACGGCGTGCTCCCGGAGAAGGTCGACGCGCTGGAGACCACCCCGGAGGTGCGGCACGTGCTGGCCCTGCACCGACCGGACTTCGTCCCGCTGGTGCCGGTGGTGGCCGATCTCGGCGACAGCCCGGCCGAGCGGGGCCTGCGCGATGAGATCGTCACCTTGGATCAGCGGATACGTGCGTGGCGTGCCTTCCACACCAGGCAGCTCGCGGGGCGGCAGGATCCGGGGTATCTGCCGGCGGGCGCGGCCGCTTCCGGCGGCACGTCCGGTTATCCCTATCTGGCTGCGCAACGGCCACCGCGAGCCTCGGCGATGGAAAGAGGACCGAAGCGCGATTCGGACCACCAGGCACCCTCCGGCGATTGCAAGATAGGTTCGCGCTGAATTTTATTCCTCCGCCGCAAGTCGCCGCGGAATGCATGTCAGTTGTCCCAGTCAATGGAACGGAATGGAATATGAAGGCAGAGCGAAGCGCCACGTTGCGTGACCGATTCCCGGATCTGCAATTCGCCATGATCACGGACGTGGTGATCGACGCCGATTTCCCAGCCAGGGCGGCCGCCCTGGACGTGGCCGCGACGATCGAGCGTGACGCGGACCGGATCGAGCGGGCGGTCGCGGCGGCCGACACGTTCTTCCGGGTCGAGGGTCACCGCTGCCCCCTGCCCGGCCAACTCGCCGGCGCTCGACGCAAGGGCCTGCCCCCGGTGCCGCCGCTCGTCCGCGCGCTGCTCTACGCCGAGATGGGCACCGGCGTGCTGCTCGGCGTCCAGGACGCCGAGGGGATGCGGGGCGACCTGCTGCTCGACCTCGCCGAGGACGGGGAGACCTTCGCGGGGATGCGCGGTGACGTGGTGTGCCGGGCCGGTGAGCCGGTGATCCGCGACGGGGCCGGGATCATCGCGTCCGTCTTTCAGGGACCCGACCACCGTACCCGGATCGACGACGGCACCACCCAGCCGATCTTCTACGCCTTCGGCGTGCCCGGACTGGACCGGGAGCGGCTCGACGCGGCGATCACCGCCGTCCGGGAGCTGTTCCCGGCCGGCAGCGCGGTCGTCCACGGCTGAAAGGAACCGCCATGTCCACCTCACCCCTGCTGATCGTGGTCTGCCCGATGGACCGGGAGACCCGTTGGCACATGCTGGAGTCGGTCGGCGCCCACCATCGGGTCTGGCTCTTCGTCGACACCGAACCCACCTGGGAGAGCGCCTACGCGGCCGGTCACACCGTGATCGACACGCTCGATGCGGACCGGATGACCGAGCAGGCCCGCCGGCTCTCCCCGGACGCGATCGTCTGTTGGGACGAGACCCGGATCCTGGCCGCAGCCCACGTCGCGCAGCGGCTCGGCCTGCCCGGACTGACCCCGGCGGCGGTGCTCGCCTGCCGTGACAAGCACGCCACCCGGCGCGCGGTCGCCGCAGCCGGTGGCCCGCAGCCGGTGTCGACCCTGGTCGACACGCTGCCGCAGGCGCTCGCCGCGGCCCGGTCCACCGGCTATCCGGTGGTCGTCAAGCCCCGCGCGCTGGTCGGCAGCACCGGCACCCGGCTGGCCCGCGACGAGCGGGAACTCGCCGAGATCTTCCCGGCCACCCGGGGGATCACCATGCCGGAGGTGCGGGAGCGGTTCGACTCGGCGGTGCTCGTCGAGGAATATCTGGACGGCCCGGAGATCAGCGTCGACTCCCTGGTCTGGGACGGTGTGGTCACCCCGCTCTACGTGGCCCGCAAGCAGCTCAGCCCGCTGCCGAATTTCGAGGAGGTCGGACACGTCGTCTCGCGCGACGACCCGCTGGTGCGCGACCCGGAGCTGCTGCGGGTGCTCGGGCTGGTGCACGCCGCGCTCGGGGTCACCCGGGGCTGGACGCACTCGGAGTGGCGGCTCACCGCGTACGGTCCCCGGCTCGTCGAGGTCAATGCCCGCAGCGGCGGTGACCTGATCTCGTACCTCGGTCGTCTGGTGACCGGAGCGGACGCCGCGCTGGCGGCGGCTTCCCTCGCCCTGGGGGAGCGCCCGGAGCCCGGCCCGGCCGGGTATCCGGCGGCGGCCGTGCGGTTCCTCTACCCACCGGTGGAGACCGTGGTCGGCGAGGTGGAGATCGTCTCGGACCGGCTGCCGTCCGGGATCGTGCTGGCCCGCGCCCTGGCCGGACCCGGGCACGTCCTGGAGCTGCCGCCCGCCTCGCACACCGGCCGGTACGCGGTCCTGGTCGCCGCGGGCGGCAGCGCCGAGGAGTGCGAGCGGATCCTGGACGCCGCCGAGGACGCGGTTCGCCTGATCGTCGCCGAGCCCGCGGTGGCGGTGCGCGGATGAGTACGCCGGGCAGCGCGCCCGCCGCCGACGGGGTCCTGGCGACGTGGCGTCAGGCGCCGCGGCCAGTCAAGGCCGTGATCGCCGGGATTCTGGTGAACCGCTTCGGCGGCTTCCTGCAGATCTTCCTGGTGCTCTACCTGACGCAGCGGGGCTTCAGCACGGTCCAGGCCGGTACGGCCCTGGGCGCGCTGGGTGCGGGTGCGGTGCTCGGCACTCTCGGCGGGGGCTGGCTGGCGGCCCAGGTCGGCTGCCGGCTCGCGGTGGCCGCCAGCATGTCGGCGACCGCGCTGTGCACTGTCGCGGTGCTCTACGTCCCCGGATATCCGGCGTTGCTGGCGATGGTGGCAGGTGTCGGCGCGGCCAGCCAGCTGTACCGGCCCGCCGCCGCCGAGGTGGTCAGCCGATACACCCCCGCCGAGCGGCAGGTGCTGGTCTTCGCCATGTACCGGCTCGCCACGAACCTCGGCACCACGGCCGCGCCGCTGCTGGGCGCGGCGCTGGTGGCGATCTCGTACCCGGTGCTGTTCTGGGTCGAGGCCCTGGCGGCGCTGAGCGTGGTCGCGATCGGGCTGTCGCTGCCCCACGACCGTCCGGCCCCGGCCGAGCCGCGAGCCGGGGCCGAGCCACCGGCCGGGGCCGAGCCACGAGCGAGTTACCGCGCACTGCTGGCCGACCGCCGCTACCTGCTGTTCCTGCTGGCGATCCTCGGGTTCGCGGCCGTCTACAACCAGTACCTCGCGACGCTGCCACTGACCGTGCGCGACGCCGGACTGCCGACCACTGTCTACAGCGTCTGCGTGGCGGTGAACGCGGCCGTGGTGATCGCGCTGGAACTGGTGGTCACCCGGTGGGTGCGGCACTGGTCCGGCCGGGTGGCGGCGGCTGCCGGGATCCTGCTGGTCGGCGCCGGGCTCAGCGCCTACGCGCTGCCGCTGCAGTTCGCCGGCCTGGTCGTGGCCACGCTGGTCTGGTCGGTCGGCGAGGTGATCGGGTCGCCGACGCTCACCGCCTACCCGGCCGGGGCCGGACCGGTCGCGCTGCGCAGCCGGTACCTGGGCGCGTCCCAGTCGATGTTCGGACTCGGCGCCGCGATCGGGCCACCGCTCGGCGTCGCCGTCTGGGCCGCTGCCGGTGACCGTTTCTGGTTGCTCTGCGGGCTGGTCGCGGCATTGTCCGCGGTAGCGGCGTGGCGCTCGATGACCGATTCCCGCGTCCGTGTCCCGGCCTCCAACGATGCTGTGGAATTGCTGGAAGATTCCCGACAGAAATAAGCGTGACGGCATTACCTCGTATCGCCGCCGTCGACGACTATTCCCCGCCCATTCCCCGCATTTCTCCGGAGAGACCCCCATGCCTTTTTCCGATCCACCGGACGCATCCCGCATCGACGTACGGACCCGGCAGACCGCCGTGCCCTGCCCGAACCCCCTGGCCGCCTACCTGGCCCTGCGCCCCATCTTCGGAGCGGCCGGCGTCTACCTGCTCGAATCGCTGTCCGGACCCGCCTCCGACCGCCGGTCGGCGACCGTGGGCTTCCAGCCGCTGCTGGAGATATCGGTGCGCCGGGGCGCCGTGGAGGTCACCGGCGTCGCCGCCGTGCGCGACAAGGCCGTGGCGGCCGGGATCGGCACCGGCACCCTGGTCGAGACCTCCGACGGGCTGCGCCTGCCGGACGACCCCGCGCTGTGGGGCTTCGTGCGGGCCGTGCAGGCCCGCTTCGACACCGGCGGCACGCCGCAGCCGGGCCTCGGATTCCTCACCTTCCTCGGGTACGACGCGGTCCGCTACCTCGAGAAGCTGCCGTACGTCATCGAGGACCCCGACGGGCCGCCCGACGTGACGTTCGTGCTCTACCAGGGTCAGGTCCACGTCGACCTGCGGGACAACAGTGCCCGGCTGCTGGTGCACGAGTCGCCGGACTGGCCGGGGCTCGACCTGACCGCGGTCACCGCCGCGCTGACCGCCGCACCCGAGCCGGATGCCGGACTGCCGCCCGTGCCCCGCCCGCGGTCGATCAGCGACAGCACCACCGAGGACGCGTACGTCGCCGATGTCGCCCGCTGCCTCCACCACATCGGGGTGGGCGACATCTACCAGATCCAGATCGGCCACGAACTGTGCATCGAGAGCGACGTGGACGAGCTGACGATCTACCGGCGGCTGCGGCAGCGCAATCCGTCGCCGTACATGTGCCTGCTCCCGATCGCCGGACGTACCCTGATCGGCTCCAGCCCCGAGCTGTTCGTCCGGGTCGAGGGCGACGCGATCGCCATGCGCCCGATCGCCGGCACCACCTCGCGCGGCGCGGACGAGGTCGAGAACGAGCGGCGGGTGGCCGCGCTGCGCGCCGACGACAAGGAGATCGCCGAGCACGTCATGCTCGTCGACCTGTGCCGCAACGACCTCGGCCGGATCTGCCGCGCCGACACCGTCGAGGTCGACGAGATGATGGTGGTCGAGGACTTCTCGCACGTCTTCCACCTGGTCTCCAACGTCACCGGGCGGCTCGAGCCGGACACCGACGCGTACGACGTGATCACCGCGACGTTCCCGGCCGGCACCATGACCGGCGCCCCCAAGATCCGCGCCATGGAGATCATCGAGGCGACCGAGTCGAGCCGCCGCGGCCTGTACGCCGGCGCGTTCGGCCACATCGACTTCTCCGGCGAGATGGTGCTGGCGCTGTCCATCCGCGCCGTCGTCGGCGACGGCACGGGATACCGCACCCGGGCCTCGGCCGGGGTGGTCGCCGACTCCGTCCCGAGCCGCGAATGGCGCGAGACGCTGGCCAAGATGAGCGCGGCGGTCTGGGCCGTCACGGGCGAGGAGCTGCTGTGAAGACCATCGTCGTGGACGCGTACGACAGCTTCGTCTACATCATCCACCAGTATCTGCGCAGCCTCGGTGCGCAACCGCTCGTGTTACGCAGCGACGAGGCCGGCCCGGACCGGATCGCCGCCGAGGCCCCCGACCTGCTGGTGCTCGGCCCCGGCCCCGGCCACCCGGTCGAATCCGGACACGTCGAGCTGGTCACCACATTCGCCGGCCGAATCCCCATGTTCGGCGTCTGTCTCGGCCATCAGGCGATCGGCACCGCGTTCGGCGGCACGGTCCGCCCCGCCAAGCACCTGATGCACGGCAAGACCAGCCGGATCATGCACGACGGACGGGGTTGCTTCGCCGCGCAGCCGCAGCTGTTCGCGGCCACCCGCTACCACTCGCTGATCGTCGAGGAGGACACCGTCCCGGACTGCCTGGAGATCAGCGCCCGCGCCGAGGACGACGGCTACGTGATGGGATTGCGCCACCGCGACCTGCCGATCGAGTCGGTCCAGTTCCACCCGGAGAGCATCTGCACCGCAAGTGGGCTGAACGTGTTCCGGTCCTTCATCGACCGGCACCTGCCCGGCGAGCGCCGGCCGGAGCGGGCCTGACATGGGCGCTGAACCCACGGTCGTCGCGATCAACGGCTCGGAGCGGATCGGTGGCAACACCGCAGAGGTGCTCGGCTACGCGGCCGCCCGCTTCGCCGCCCGCGGCGTGCGCCTCGACGTGGTCGAGCTGGCCCGAACCGACTTCACCGCCTGCGGGCCGTGCGGCGAGTGCAACACCCGGACCGAGACGTGCCGGCAGGCCGACGACATGCCCGGGATCGTCCGCCGGATGATCGCCGCCGACGGCATCATCTACGCCACCCCGGTGCACGGCTTCGGCACCGCCAGCCTCATGCAACAGTTCATCGAGCGGGCCGGCGTCGGCTATCTGCGCTTCGCCCGGCCTCTGACCAACAAGGTCGGCGGGGTCGTCGTGGTCGGCCGCCGCTACTCGCACGTCGACGTGCACGCCCAACTGCTGCACAACGTGATGCTCAACCGGATGCTGCTGGTCGGCAGCGGCTTCCCGGCGGTCGTGCACGCCGGCGACCGCGGCGAGGCCCTCGCCGACCGGGAGGGCGTCGACGCGGTGACCCGCCTCGTCGACCGGATGACCGACATGATCCACCTGCTGCACGAGCACCGCCGGATGACCGGGCACGACCTGCCGGTGCCGGGCAGCAACGAGCGGGTGCTGCGATGAGCCGGCTCGCTGTGGTGACCGGATCCTCCGGTGCGATCGGCGCCGCCACCTGCGAGCACCTGGCCGCCGCCGGATACACGGTGGCCGGTCTGGACCTGCGCCCGCCCGCACCCGGCGCCACGCACCGGCACCTGAGCGTCGATCTCGGCGACCCGCGCGCGGTCACCGCCGCGTTCGAGCGGGCCGCCGGGATGGGCCGGCTCGCCGTGCTGGTCAACAACGCCGGCGTCTACCTGGCCCGGGATTTCCTCGACACCACCCCCGAGGAACTGGACCTGGTGCTCGCCGGCAACGTCAAGAGCGCCTTCCACTGCGCGCAGGCGTTCACCCGCCGGATCGCCGCGACCGGCGGCGGCGAACCCGCCGCGATCGTCAACGTCGCCTCGATCAGCGGGCGCAGCGGCAGCCCGGACGCCGCGTACGGCGCCTCCAAAGGCGCCGTCATCGCCCTCACCCGCAGCCTCGCCGGAGTCCTGGCCCGTTACCGGATCCGGGTCAACGCGGTCGCCCCCGGCATCGTGCACAGCGAGATGTCCGACCGCATCCCCGCGGACCGGCGCAGGCACTACCTGGACGACATCCCCCTGGGCCGGTTCGCCCAGCCCGCCGAGATCGCCGCCGTCATCGCCATGCTCGCGTCGCCGGCCGCCGCCTACATGACCGGCGCCGTCGTCGACGTCAACGGCGGCCTGCACTGATCCACCCCTGAGAGACGAGAGAAGGCACCGACCCCTATGTGGCTGCCCACCGACCCGCGTTACCGCGACTTCCTCACCGAATACCTCGACGTCTGCGACCGCTACTACGCCGACACCATGACCGCGGCCGACTGGTGCGCCTGGTACGACCGCCGCCTCGCCGTCGTCGTCGCGCACACCCAGCGCAAGTCCCCGTTCTACCGCCGCCACCTGGCCGGCGTCGACCCGGCCACGACCACCACGGCCACCCTCGCCGGCCTGCCCTTCACCACAAAGGCGGACCTGCGCCGGGAGATGTTCGACGTGCTCAGCGGCGACATCACCGAGGGCACCTTCTTCTACGAGACCACCGGCACCACCGGCCGCGCCACCCCCTGCCCGCGCGACGGCAAGGAGGTGATCGCCAGCAACTACCACGTCACCGAGAGCTGGCGCAGCATCTTCCGGCACCACTTCGGTGACCGCCGCCCGGCGATCGGCCTGATGGGACCCACCGAGGTGCACTCGTTCGGCGACACCCTCGGCGACGTCGCCCGCAACGTCGGCTCCTGCAACGCCAAGATCTGGCCGTACTCGCCGGTCATCGGGTTCGAGAAGGCCCTGCAGCTGATGAAGGATCTGCGGCTGGAGGTGGTCGTCTGCACCCCGGGCGTCTGCCTCAACCTGGCCAAGGCCGCCCGGCACTACGGGTACGACCTGGCCAAGGACTTCGACGTGAAACTGTTCTTCCTCACCGGCGAGATGTGCACCCCGGCCCTGGCCGCCAACATCGACTCGGTCTGGGGCGTCGACACCTACAACATCCTGTACGGCTCGCAGGAAGCCTTCGTCATCGGCACCGCCTGCAGGAACAAGAACATGCACCTGTCCGCGCCGAACTACGTCGCCGAGCTGATCGACCCGGACAGCGGTGACGTGCTCGGCAGCACCGGCACCGGCGAGCTCTGCGTCACCACCCTGATCGACGGCCTCAAACCGCTGGTCCGCTACCGCACCGGCGACCTGGTCCGGCTCGGCCGGGACACCTGCGACTGCGAGCTGAAGGGCCCGCGGCTGGACGTCGTCGGCCGGGTCTTGGACCGCATCGAACTGGGCCGCGGTCGACACCTCGCCGCCGAACTGGAGGAGGCCGTCCTGCACGGCGTCCGCGACTGCCTCGGCTTCCAGATCGTCATCGATGCCGACGCGGACGGCGACCGGGTCACCGTCCGGCTCGACCTGATCGACGGCGGCGGCAACCCGGACGAGGTCCGGGCCGGTGTGGTCGGGCGCTTCGCCAACCGCTTCGGGGTGCCCGCCACCGTCGAGATCGTCGGCGAACTGGACCAGATCGTCAGCACCGGCGCGTTCGTCAGCTGGAAGGCCGCCCGCATCCAGGACCGGCGCACCGCCCCGGACCACGAGACGGAGGTCGCGATGGCGATGGCCGCCCGGCGGGGGTACACGACGTGACGACCTTCGGCGACACCTACGCCCGCAGCCTTGAACGCTTCGGCGCCGTGCTGCGCGAGCACGGCACCCTGCGGCTGAGCACCCTCGGCCCGGCTGGGACCAGCAGCGAGCACGCCGCCGGGCATCTGCGCGAGCGGCTGCTCGCCGCCGGGTACCCCGGGCCGGAGGTCGTCCTGCACCCGACCTTCGGCGCGGTGCTCGACAGCGTCACCGGTGGGCGGTCCGAGGTGGCGCTGGTGCCCAGCGCCTACCGGGACGCGACCGCGTTCCACTGGCACCCCGCGCTGCGGTTGCTGTTCCACTTCGCCCACCCCACTCCGGCGTACGGCCTGGCCGCCCGCCAGGGGCAGGCCCCGGACCGTACCCGGCTGCGGATCTCCACCATGTCCGAGGTCTCCGTGCTCTACCCCGAGCTGTGCCCGCCCGCCCTGCGTGACCGCGCCGTCGACTGGGTCCCGGCCCGCTCGACAATGGACGCCGCCCAGGTGCTGTCCCGCGGCGACGCCGACCTCGCGCTTACCAACGATCACGGCCGCCACGCCCACGACCTGCACTGGCTCGCCCGGCGACCCGGCGCGCAGATCGTCTGGCTGCTGTTCACCTCCTTGCCCCTGAACACCCCGCCCGCCGCACCCGCATCCACCGACGAGGACGAGCGATGACCACACCCGCCACGCGCCCGCTGTTGCTGCACGACGTCACCGTCCAGGAGGGGCTCGGCCGCGCCTCGGTGCCCGGTCGCTCGATCCTGATCCGCGGCGACCGGATCGAGGCGGTCATGCCGGTGGGCGACGCGCCCGCCGGCTCGCCCGACGTGGACGTGCGCGTGCTGACCGGCCGGACCGTGCTGCCCGGCATGACCCTCGGGCACACCCACGTCGCCTACCACAACGTGGTCACCGCCCGGGACACCATGTTCAAGTACTCGCTGCCTGAGATCACCCTGATCGCCGCCGCGAACGCCGAGCGGCTGCTCCAGCTCGGCTACACCGCCATGGTCGGCGCCGGCTCGGTCGCCGGCATCGACATGGCCCTCAAACGCGCCATCGCCGAGGGCCGGATCACCGGCCCTCGGGTCACCGCGTGCAGCCGCGACCTGATGGTCTCCGCGCCGCCTGACCGCCGCGATCCCGCGGTCGCCCGGCGCATCCCGGTCGAGCTGATGCCGGTCGTCGACTCCGCCGCCGAGATGGTCGAGCGCACCGACAAGGAGATCGACGAGGGCGCCGAGATCATCAAGACGTTCTCGTCCGGCGACGACACCTACCCGAACGCGAAGAGCAAGGAGCTGCTCTACACCCTCGACGAGCTGCGCGCGGTCGTCGAGAAGGCGCACGCCCGGGGCGTCCGGGTCCGGGCACACTCCCGTGGCATCGACGGCATCCGCAACGCGATCAACGCTGGCGTCGACGTGATCGACCACGCCTCGTACGCCGACGAGGATTGCCTGGAGCAGATCGCCGAGCGCGGTATCTTCGTCGTCCCCAGCCTGTATCAGCCGCGGCAACTGCTGCTCTTCGGCGAGCAGCACGGCAAGAGCTCGGAGTACCTGGAGAAGCTGGAGTTCCAGGACGAGATCGACAACACGCTCTGGCTACTGCCGCGTGCCCAGGAGCTGGGCATCCGCCTGGTCCCCGGCGACGACTTCGGTTTCGCCTGGACCCCGCACGGTACCTACAACGACGAGCTGCGCGTCTACGTCGAGGTGGCCGGCATCCCCGCCCCCACCGTGCTGAGCTGGGCCACCGCCAACGGCGCGGCCCTGGCCGGCCGCGGCGACGACGCCGGGGTGGTCGCACCCGGGCGCCTCGCCGATCTGGTCGTCACCGACGGCGACCCGGCCGCCGAGATCACCGTCCTGGGTGACCCTGACCGCATCGAGATGGTGCTGCTCGGCGGCGAGATCAAGCGGGACGCGGTACGCGTGCCGGTGGCGGCCTGAGATGCGCCGGGTCTACCTGCTCGCGCTCGGGTCGTTCGCGATCGGCACCGACACGTTCGTGACCGCCGGCGTGCTCCCGGCCATCTCCGGCGACCTGCACGTCTCGGTCGCCGCGGCGGGGCAGCTGGTCACCGTCTTCGCGGTGGCGTTCGCCGTCTTCGCGCCGCTCGCGGCTGCCCTGCTCGCCGGGGTGCCGCGCCGTACCCTGCTGCTGGCCGCGCTCGGCCTGTTCGCGGCGGCCAACCTGCTCTCCGCGCTCGCGCCCGACTTCACGGTCCTGCTGCTGACCCGGGTGCTGGCCGCAGCTGGGGCGGCCGCGTACACGCCGACCGCGGCCGCCGGCGCCGCCGCGCTTGTCGAGCCGGAACGCCGCGGGCGTGCGCTGGCCGTCGTGCTCGGCGGCATCACCGCCGCGACGGTGCTGGGGGTGCCGATCACCGCGTACGTCGGCATGCAGCTTGCCTGGCGGGCGACCTTCCTGGTGGTCGCCGGGCTGGCCGTGCTCGCGCTTGTCGCCCTGGCCGTTGTCCTGCCGGCGGTCCCGGCGCCACCGCCTGCGGGGCTGCGCGCCCGCCTCGCCGTCCTCGCCCACCCGCAGGTGCTGCTCGCGATCCTGACCACGGTCCTCTACTACGTCGGCGGCTTCGTGGTCTACACCTACCTGGCGCCCGCCCTGTCCGGCGGCACCGCCGTGACCGCCGCGGCGCTCGCCGGGTTCCTCCTGGTCTTCGGCGTCGCCGGACTGATCGGTAACGCCCTCGGCGGACGGCTCACCGACCGGGCCGGCGCGGCCCCGGTGCTGCTCGGCGGCCTGGCCGTGTTCGCCGCGGCCCTGCTGCTGTTCCCGGCCGCCATCGGATCGGTCGCGGGCACCACAGTGGTCCTGGCCGTCTGGGGCGTGTCGGCCTGGGCGCTGACCGTGCCGCAACAGCACCGGCTGATGGCATTCGCACCCGGAGCCCCGGCCGTCGCGATCGGGCTGAACAGCTCGGCCACCTTCCTGGGGATCGGGCTGTCCGGCCTGGTCGGCGGCGTCGCTCTGGACACGATCGCCGCGCCTTCGCTGGGATACCTCGGCGGGGCGCTTGTGGTGGCCGCCCTCGGCGTGGCCGCGCTGCAGACGGTGACGAGCCGCCGCGTCGCGGTTCGGGCCGCACCGATGCGGGCATGACGCGGTGCCGCAGCGATCAGTCGCCGGAGACGCGATGATGCTCGACGGTCTCCATGTCGATGAACGCCTGGATCATGCCCCGGTAGATCCGCTCGATCAGGTCCGGGTCCGCGCCGGCCGCACCGGCCAGGGCCCGCACCCGGGCCACCACCTGCGCCACCCGCTCCGGCGCCCGCACCGCCTGCCCGTCGCTCTTGAGCGGGGCGGCCTGCCGGACCAGGTCCGCGCGCCGAGCGAGAAGGCCGACGATCTCGGCGTCCAGTTCGTCGATCGCGGTGCGGATGCCGGCCAGCGCCGGCTCGGTGTCTGCCATGCCGGAAATCTTCGCACGAGCCACCGGATGCCCGGTTCGCTGTCATCCGGGCCGCTGACACACGGGAGGAGGGGCCGATGACCCCGACGACACCGCTCGGCCACCGACCGGCGGCCCGCCTCGCCGGCGAGCACCTGCTGCCGTGGCACATCGCCGTGGAGAAGGCGCGGCTGCTGGAATACCAGCGGATGCGACTGCTCAGCGAGCAGGAGGCGGCCGACATCGGCCGGTTGTTGCACGACGCCGGGCGCGCCGTGACGATCACCGGCGCCGGGACTGCGCCGGACGTCGCCACGGCGCTGGAGCAGTGGGCCCGCGAGCGGCTGCGGGACACCCCGGGCCGATGGCACGCGGGCGGCGGCCGGACCGACGTGCGGGCCTGCGCGGAGGCGCTCTTCACCCGGGACCGGCTGGCCCGGGCGGGGGATTGCCTGGTCGCGCTGGGCCGGTCCGCGGTGGCGCTCGCCCGGCGCACCACGCATCTGCCGATGGCCGGGCCGGACCGGCAGCTGATCACACCCGGGTTCTACTTCGCGGCGGTCGCCGACCAGGTGGTGCGCTCCGGGCGGCGGCTGCTGTACACGTACGACCTCGGCAACACGGCCGCTCTCGGCGCGGGCGACGGCAACGGTCAGGACCCGGCCTTCGACCGCGACCGGATGGCTCGCCTGCTCGGTTGTGCCGCCGCCACTCCGCACGCCCTGGCTGCCGTCGCCTCCGGATCCTGGATCCTCGAGCCGGCCGGTGAGCTGGCCACCGTCGCGGTCGCCGTCAGCCGGTACGTCACCGACCTCAGCGCCTGGGGCGACGCCGGGTACCTCGACCTGCCCGGCGAGATCGCGGGAGTCGCGACGGACCGGCCCTTCCCGGTCCTCGACCAGGCCCGGGTCCGGACCTCTCACCTGATCGCGCTCGCCACCGCCCTGTCCCTGAGCCGGCGCGGCGTTGCGTTCGGCGCTGGCGCACCGGCCGCTGTCGACCACCGGCTGCCCGAGCTCTTTGACACGTTCGACGGGATGATCCGGCTGCTCACGGCCGTCTTCGACCGTCTGGAGTTCCGCGCCGATCGGATGCGTGCCGCCTGCGAGCAGGGCGTGGACGGCGACGTCGACAGCGCTCTGCACCGCAACCTCACCGGCGGCTCGGCTCATCCCGACGCGGTCCGGGCGCTGAGCACCCGGCAGTTCTCCGAGCTGGGGGAGATCAGCCGCGGCTGGTCCGAGCGGGCCGCCGTCCGCCGTGCCGGGCTCGCCGAGGCCGACCGGCTGCTCGGCCTCGGCCACCTCACTCCCTGATCCGGCGAGGACCTCCGTGACCACCGAGCCCACCGCCCGGGGCGGCTGCTCCGTCCCAGCACGTCGCGACCCGCTCACCGACCTGGGCGCCGCCATCGGAACCCGATGCCGTGCCACCGATCCGCTGCTGGTGTGCGTCCCGCACGCCGGCGGCGGCCCGGCCGCGTACCTCCCGCTGGCGCGCAGCCTGGCGGCCCACGACGTGCCGATACGGATCCTCGGGGTGCGCCCGACGGGCCGGGAGGTGGCCGCCGACCAGGGCGCGGCCGGCCTAGACGACCTGGTGCGGGACCTGGCCGAGGAGGTCACCGGCCGGGCCGCCGACGCCCCGGTGCTGGTCCTCGGCCACTGCACCGGCGCACCGGTCGCCCTGCACCTGACCCGGGCCCTGGAGTCGCGCAGCGTCCCGGTGGACCGGCTGATCCTGGTGGCGCGGCTGCTGCGCTCGACCGACCCGGCGGACTACGTCGTGACCGGCGCCGGGCTGAGTTACGCCGAGATCGCCGACCAGCTGGTCACCGGCCCGTGCGGGGCACACGAGCAGGATCCGGCGGGCCGCGCCGCCCTGGCCGAAGCGTTCCGGCGGGATACCGCGCTGGCCACGCACGCCCTGTACCAGGCCCTCGACGACGTCGACGGGCACCGGGTCGCCGCGCCCGCGACCGTGGTCCTGGCCCGCGACGACACTCTGACAGCCGACTACCCGGCGGCGGTCGGCAACTGGGACCTGTTCCTGCCCCAGCGGCGCCTGGTCCTCGTCGAGCACGGCGGCCACTACCTCAACGTCACCCGCCCCGACCTGCTCGCCTCGGTGATCGAACGGGACCTGGCCGCGCTGCGCCCGCCCCCGTAGGAGCCGGCCGTGTGCCGGCGGGCGGGCGCGCGTACGGCCTGTTCGCCTGCACGCCGTTGGCCGGCACCATCGCTGCCTTCGTGGCGGACTGAGCCGAGCACACCCGGTGTCGACGGCCCGGTCGCCAGACGTCAGTTGGCGGCGGCGGGCGGCAGCACCTCGTCGGCGCGGTACGTGCCCAGCGGCATGACCACCGGCTCGGGGCCGGTCGCGTCGACGAACGGGGTGGGCGAGTCGGCGACCGCGAACTGGGTCCGGTACAGCTCGGCGTAGAGCCCGCCGACCGCGACCAACTCCTCGTGCCGACCCCGCTCGACGATCCGCCCACCGTCGAGGACCAGGATCTGGTCGGCGTCGCGCACTGTGGAGAGCCGGTGCGCGATCACCAGCGCGGTACGCCCGGCCAACGCCACCGACAGGGCCCGCTGCACCGCCGCCTCGCTCTCCGAATCCAGGTGGGCGGTCGCCTCGTCGAGGATCACGATCGACGGGGCCTTGAGCAGCAGTCGGGCGATCGCGATGCGCTGCTTCTCGCCACCGGAGAACCGGTAGCCGCGCTCCCCCACTGTGGTGTCCAGACCGTCGGGCAGCGCCCGGACCAGGTCGGCCACCTGCGCACCGGCCAGGGCAGCCCAGATCTCGTCGTCGGTGGCGTCCGGCTTGGCGTAGCGAAGGTTCTCGGCGATCGTCTCGTGGAACAGGTGCGAATCCTGAGTGACCACACCGATCTCGTCACGCAGCGAGGCGAGCGTCGCGTCGCGCACGTCCACCCCACCGACGAGCACCTGCCCGTCGGTGACGTCGTAGATCCGGGAGATGAGCATCGACAGCGTCGACTTGCCGGCCCCGGACGGACCGACCAACGCGACCATCTGCCCCGGCTCGACGCTGAACGAGACCCCCTTGAGCACCGGCTCGTTGACGGTCCGGTCGAGCGTGGCGACCTCCTCCAGCGAGGCGAGGGAGATCTCGGCGGCACTCGGGTAGCGGAACCGCACGTCGCGGAAGTCGACCCGGCCGGCGCCCCGGGGCACCGGCACCGCGTCGGGCTTCTCCACGATGCCCGGCTTGAGATCGAGCACCTCGAAGACCCGGTCGAAGGACACCAGCGCGCTCATCACGTCCACCCGGACGTTGGAGAGCGCGGTGAGCGGCCCGTACAGGCGGGTGAGCAGCAGCGCGAGCGTCACCACGGTGCCGGCGCTGACGCCGCCGGTCACCGCGAGCCAACCCCCGAGCCCGTAGGTCAGCGCCTGCGCCAGTGAGGCGACCAGCAGCATCGCCACGAAGAACGTGCGGGAGTACATCGCGGACTGGATGCCGATGTCGCGGACCCGCTCGGCCCGGTCGCCGAACCGGCGGGCCTCGATCTCGGGCTGGCCGAAGAGCTTCACCAGCAACGCGCCGGCCACCCCGAACCGCTCGGTCATTGTCGCGTTCATCTTGGCGTCGAGGTTGTACGCCTCGCGGGTGATGTCCGCCAGCCGCCGACCCACCCGGCGCGCCGGAATGATGAAGATCGGCAGCAGCACCAGTGAGAGCGCGGTGATCTGCCAGGAGAGGGTGAACATCACCGCAGCGGTGAGCACCAGCTGGATGACGTTGCTGACCACACCCGACAGGGTGGAGGTGAACGCCCGCTGGGCGCCGAGCACGTCGTTGTTGAGCCTGCTGACCAGGGCGCCGGTCTGGGTACGGGTGAAGAACTGCAACGGCATCCGCTGCACGTGGTCGTAGACCCGGGTGCGCAGGTTGAGGATGATGCCCTCGCCGATGCGGGCCGAATACCACCGTTGGGCCAGCGACAGCAACGCGTCGGCGACAGCCAGCGCGGCGATGAACAGGGCCAGCCGCACCACGAGCCGGCCGGCCTCGGTGCCGCCCCGGTTGATCGCGTTGATCACGTCGCCGGCGAGCACCGGAGTGGCCACGCCGATGATGGCGGCCAACACCACTGTGGCCAGGAAGACGATGATGTCGCGCCGGTAGGGGTGGGCGAAGGCGACGATGCGGCGGGCCACCCCCCGCTTGAGCCGGTGGGTGGAGACCTCGTCGCGGTTGCGCATCGACCGGAGCATGCTCCACCCGGCCATGCCACCGCCGGACATCGGGTTGGACATCGCTCACCTCCGGGTTGCCGGGCGGACCGCACCGTCAGGTCAATTCTCCCGACGAGTGTGACAACCTCGGTCGTAACCCGGATCTTCCCGTGCGGTCCTTACCTATTCTCCAGTGCCAGCCAGGTCACGCAGCCGACGGGTCTGCGCCTCCCGCTCGGCGCGCTGCTGGTCGGCGTGCGACCGCCCGGCCGCGCCGGCGAGCAGGGCCTTGATCTCCACCACCGCGTCGCGTGCCCCGGAGAGCAGGCCGGCGGTCAGGTCCCGCACCGCGCCGTCCAGCTCCGCCGGAGGCACGACCAGGGTGGCCAGCCCGATCCGGTCCGCCTCGGCGGCGTCCAACCGGCGGCCGGTCGCACAGATCTCCAACGCCCGCGAATAGCCGACCAACTCGACGAGGCGTTTCGTGCCGGCCAGGTCGGGCACCAGGCCGAGGGTCACCTCGGCCATCGACAGCTTCGCGTCCGCGGACAGTACTCGCAGGTCACAGGCGAGCGCGAGCTGGAAGCCGGCGCCGATCGCGTGGCCCTGAACGGCAGCGACGGAGACGACATCCGGCCGGTGCAGCCAGGTGAAACCGGCCTGGAACTCCGCGATGCGCTCGGCGCACTCCTGCTCGGGCAGCGTGGCCAGCTCAGCGAACGACCCCGGGCCGGAGGCGCCGGCCACCGCGAGGTCGAGGCCGGCCGAGAACGCGCGACCCTCACCGCGGACCACCACCACCCGCACGTCGCCGGGCAGATCGCGGGAGAAGTCGCTCATCGCTCGCCACATCGCGGGCGTCTGGGCATTGAGCACGTCGGGCCGGCACAACGTCACCGTGGCGACCGGCCCGTCGCAAGTCAGCCGAACCCCGGTCGCCTCGGCGGTCACCGGACGTCCCGGGGCGCGGCGCTGGTGAACGACGCTGAGGGGCGGGTCACGCCTTCTTGCGGCGCCGGGCGCCACCGCGCTGACGCAGCTGCACGCCGGACTCGGTGAGCACTCGGTGGATGAACCCGTAGGAACGGCCGGTCGAGGCCGCCAACGCGCGGATGCTCTCCCCCGAGGTGTACCGCTTTACCAGGTCCTTGGCGAGCGTCTGACGCTCGGCTCCGACGATCCGGCGACCCTTCTCAGTGCTGGTGGCTGTGCCAGTGGCTGCCATGCTGTGTCCTCACGTCCCAGACTGTGCGGTTCGGATACGGTCCCACCTATTAGACCGCCTCGGACGATCATGCGCCAGATATCAACTCTTCGCCAACCGACACGCTATGCAATGTCAGCTTCCCGATAGAGTGATCCTGGCGATCGGGCCCGCCGCGGCGTCCGGGCGTACCGCCGCCGGAAGCTGACGGCTGGCGACAGCCCGTACCCTTCGGTCGTGATCGACCTGTTGACCACCGCGGGCGCGGCGGCGGTGGTCTTCGCCGCCACCGACATCGACGACATCGTCATCCTGACGCTGTTCTTCGTCGCGGCCCGCACCACCGGCCGACCCCGCACCTGGGAGATCGTCGCCGGCCAATACCTCGGCATTGGCGCGCTCGCGGTGGCCAGCGCGGTGATCGCGGGCGGGCTCCTGGTCGTGCCCGACCCGTGGACGGGGTTGCTCGGCCTGCTGCCGATCGCGCTCGGCGTACGCGCGCTGCGAAGTTCGGGCGACGACGAGGCGCCTGCGGTCGTCACCGGAGCGCTCGGCGTGGCCGGGGTGACGATCGCGAACGGCGCCGACAACGTCGCTGTCTACGTACCCGTCTTCCGGGCCCTCGGTGTGGCCGACAGCGTGGTGTTCCTGCTGGTCTTCGTGCTGCTCATCGCGCTGTGGTGCGTGGCCGGGGCCTGGCTGGGCGGGCACCGGAGGGTGGTCCGGCTGGTCGAGCGCACCGGCGCCTGGCTGGTGCCGACGATCTTCATCGCCATCGGTCTGGTGATCCTGGTCAGCTCCGGCGTGCTCGGTCGACTGGTCGACCTGCTCGGCTGAGAGCCGACCGGGCCTCCTCGGTCAGGCCAGCTCGACAAGTTCGAGCAGGTCGTCGCTCCAGGCGTCCTCGTCGCCGTCGGGCAGCAGGATGGCCCGGTCCGGCTTGAGCGCCAGCACCGCACCCGGGTCGTGGGTGACCAGGACGATCGCGCCCGGGTAGTTGGCGATGGCGTCGAGCACCTGCTCCCGGCTGACCGGGTCGAGGTTGTTCGTCGGCTCGTCGAGCAACAGCACGTTGGCGCCGGAACAGACCAGGGTGGACAGGGCCAGCCGGGTCTTCTCGCCACCGGAGAGCACACCGGCCGGCTTGTTCACGTCGTCACCGGAGAAGAGGAACGCGCCCAGGATCTTGCGCAGGTCGGTGTCGGACTGCTCGACGGCGGCGGCGCGCATGTTCTCCAGCACCGTCCGCTCCACGTCCAGCGTCTCGTGCTCCTGGGCGTAGTAGCCCAGCCGCAGGCCGTGGCCCGCGTGCACCTCGCCGGTGTCCGGGCTGAGCAGCCCACCGAGCATCCGCAACAGGGTCGTCTTGCCGGCGCCGTTGAGCCCGAGGATGGCCACCCGGGAGCCCCGGTCCACCGCCACGTTGACGTCGGTGAAGATCTCCAGCGAGCCGTACGACTTGGACAGGCCAGTCGCCGTGAGCGGCGTCTTGCCGCACGGCGCGGGATTGGGGAAACGCACCTTGGCCACCCGGTCGGAGACCCGCACCTCCTCCAGGCCGGAGATCAGCTTCTCGGCACGACGGGCCATGTTCTGCGCGGCCACGGTCTTGGTGGCCTTGGCCCGCATCTTGTCGGCCTGCGCCATCAGCGCACCGGCCTTCTTCTCCGCGTTGGCCCGCTCCCGGCGGCGGCGCCGCTCGTCGGTCTCGCGCGCCTCGAGGTACGCCTTCCAACCCAGGTTGTACACGTCGATGACCGACCGGGTGGCGTCGAGGAACCAGACCTTGTTGACCACCGACTCCAGCAGCGCGCCATCGTGGGAGATCACGATCAGGCCGCCCTTGTGGTTGGCGAGGAAGCCCCGCAACCAGGTGATCGAGTCGGCGTCGAGGTGGTTGGTGGGCTCGTCGAGCAGCAGGATGCCGCCACCGTTCTCGCCGGCGTCCCGGAACAGGATCCGGGCAAGCTCGATGCGGCGCCGCTGACCGCCGGAGAGGGTGCCGATGGTCTGGGCGAGCGCCCGGTCCGGCAGGCCGAGGTTGGCGCAGATCCGCGCGGCCTCAGCCTCGGCCGCGTACCCGCCGAGGGCGGCGAACTGGTCCTCCAGCGCGCCGTACCGACGGACCAGCTTGTCGTTGGCGTCCTCGGCGAGGCGGGCCTCGACCTCCTGCATCTGGGACATCAGCACGTCCAGGCCGCGCGCCGAGAGCACCCGGTCGCGGCCGGTGACCTCCAGGTCACCCGTGCGCGGGTCCTGCGGGAGGTAGCCGATGGCGCTGCGCTGGTCGATCTGGCCGCCGTACGGCTGCCCCTCGCCGGCGAGCACCTTCAACGTGGTGGTCTTGCCGGCGCCGTTGCGACCGACCAGGCCGATCCGATCACCGGGCTGTACGCGCAGGGTGGTGTCGGACAGCAGGATCCGGGAACCGGCACGCAGTTCCAGGCCGGTGGCAGTGATCATGTTTGCGGGCTCGCTCTCGGGGTTTGGAAGGCTGACTCGGGGCACGCGAAACGGCCGGCGGGCTCAAGGGCCCGACGGCGCGGGGCGGTTCAGCCTTCGCAGCGCAGCACCCGACAAGTGTACCGGGCGCCCCGGGACGGCCCGCCCGGATTACCGATCAAGATCATCGGGTACCGGAACGCCTGTCCGGACCCCGTCCGGCACTCGATGGACGAAACGACACATACTTACCGGCATACGGCGATCGGGGTCACCATGGAACTCAACGAGCGGGCCGAAATCGACACCTCCCAGGTCAACGACGTGGGCCGCGGTGGCGGATCCGGCGGCGGCGGCCTCGGCATCCCGATCCCCGGAGGCGGCGGTCGAGGCGGCATCATCGGCATCGTGGTGGCAGTGCTCATCGCGCTGCTCGGCGGCGGCTTCGGCCTCAACGCCATGACCAACGGCGACGAGGGCGGCCAGGCCGGCGGCACCGACCTGGAGCAGCTGTGCTCCCGCGACAACCCCGAACGTCTCGACGACGCGCGCTGCCGCAACGCGCTCTACGTCAACAGCATCCAGGCCTACTGGCAGACGGCGTACCCGGAGCTGGGCAACGGCAAGTACGAGCCGACCGACACCAACTTCTTCCAGGCCGCCGTGAACACCGGCTGCGGACAGGCCGACTCGGGCGTCGGTCCCTTCTACTGCCCCGCCGACAAGCAGGTGTACATCGACCTGAGCTTCTACGACGAGCTGGCCTCCCGCTTCGGCGCCAAGGGTGAGTTCGCCCAGCCCTACGTGCTCGCCCACGAGTACGGACACCACATCCAGAACCTGCTCGGCACCAACGCCAAGGCCGGCCAGGGCGATCAGAGCGGCCCCCGCTCCGCCTCGGTGCGGCTGGAGTTGCAGGCCGACTGCTACGCCGGCGCCTGGGCCAAGCACGCCACCGAGAGCAAGGACAAGACCGGCCAGGAACCGTTGTTCAAGTCCATCACCCAGACCGACATCAGCGAGGCCGTGCAGGCCGCCGAGGCGATCGGCGACGACAGCATCCAGGAGCGCTCCGGCGGCCGGGTCAACCCCGACCAGTTCACCCACGGCACGTCCGAGCAGCGCAAGCGCTGGTTCACCCAGGGCTACGACCGCGGCGACCCGAAGACCTGCGACACCTTCGGGACCGACCAGCTCTGACCTCTCCGCAAGATCGTGGCGGGCCCCTCGGCGGGCCTGCCACGATCGTTCCAGGCCATGACACCGCAGCATCAGAGGGCGTTCACGACGGCTACCTACGTTCACCGGGTCCCCGCAACCCGCTGTGAAGAGGTAACGATGAAGACGACCACCAGGTGGACCCTGGCCGTCGGCGTGGCCCTGACCGCCGTCCTCGGTGGCGCCGCCACCGCCCAGGCCACCGGCCCGGCAACCGGGCACCCCGGCGTGGGCCACCCCCGCGACACCGCGCTCGCCACCGCATTCGGCGCCGTGGACCGCAACACCTCCTGGCAGCAGACCGGCAAGCTGAAGCTGAACTTCCCCACGTTCCACACCGAGGGCATCGCCTTCGCCGGCGACCGGATCTTCCTCTCCTCGGTCGAGATCATCGAACCGACCGTCAAATACCCCACCCCGCAGAACGGGTACGACCGCAGCCCCGGCAAGGGGGTGGGCCACCTGTTCGTCATGGACCGCCAGGGCAACCTGCAACGCGACATCGTCCTCGGCGAGGGCGACATGTACCACCCGGGCGGCATCGACTTCGACGGGACGAACATCTGGGTGCCGGTCGCGCAGTACCGCCCCAACAGCAGCACGATCGTCTACCGCGTCGACGCCTCCAGCCTGCGGGTGCACAAGCAGTTCGAGGTCACCGACCACTTCGGCGGCGTGGTCCTCGACAAGACCAACGGCCACCTCGTCGGCAACACCTGGGGATCGCGACGCTTCGCGGAGTGGAACCTCCAGGGCAAGCAGCTGCGGACCTGGGACAACGAGAACTTCTTCGTCGACTACCAGGACTGCCAGTACGTGCCGAACGGCAAGATGATCTGCGGTGGTGTCACCAACCTGCCGCAGACCCCTGCCGCCGGGGGCAGCAACGCCACCTACGAGCTCGGCGGCCTGGCCCTGATCGACCTGCACAGCCATGACGTGCTCCGTGAGGTGCCCTTCCAGCAGTGGTCCACTGCCGGACACGTGGCTACCCGCAACCCGGTCAAGCTCGCCGCCGACGGCAACCGGCTCACCATGTGGGCCGCGCCGGACAACGGCGAGGAGGGCAACGGCACCGAGATCCTGACCTTCCAGGCCACGGTCGCCCGGTAGCCACCGCACCACCGTCGGCCGTCCCCCACCCCGGCCCGGGAGGGGATGGTCGACGGCGGAGCCGGGTCAGGCGAGCCGCGAGACCTGGTAGTGGCCGATGAGCCAGTCGCCCTCGACCCGCCGCAGGAGCACGCCGAGGTTGACGGTCAGGGCCGGCCGGTCGGTGAAGCCGAACTCCACCTCCAGGTAGCCGAGCACCACGTCGTCGGCGAGACGACGGATCTCCCGGATGTCGTACGCGGCGGTCAGGCCGAGCGGCTGGGCGGCGTAGTACGCGGCGACGCCGGCCGGGCCGACCGTGTACGGCTGCAACCCCTGGAAGATCGCGTCGTCGGTGAAGCACGCCGCGACCCGATCGGGCTCGTGGGCGTCGACAGCCGATTTCCACCGGTCGAGGACGGTTCGCAGAATCTGGGCCTCGGACATGATGCTCTCCCTGTTGGCGGACGGTGTCATGGCGTGCCTTCCAGGCTCAGCGAGGCGGCTGACCCGGGTCGTTCGGGTGCGGCGTCAACGGCGTCACGGTCTCGCGCCGCCAGGCGCGCAGCGGCATCGACGCCAGCACGACTTCCAGCTCATCGGCGTCGGCGGCCTGGAACAGCCCCCAGGTACGCCACTCCCCCGGCGCCAGCGGCGGCCGCCACAGCCGCAGGAGGCTGCCCTGCGCCGTCAGCTCGGCCGAACGCGCCGCCTCACGCGCGCGCATGTCGGCGACCCCGTCCTCCGAGGTTCCCTGCGGCACCGTCGTCACCATGTCAACCAGAAACTCCACGCGCCCATCCTCCGACCGCCAGCCGGGCGGCACGCCGCGAACCCCGTTCCAGGTGGCGGTCGTCTCCCCTCGGACGCCGGGGATCGCCGAGGTCAGTCCGGGTCGCGCACCAGGATCCGCACCGCCCGCGCCGCACCCACCGCCGCGACCAGCACCGCGTGCCGGGGCTCCGGCACGTCGAGCAACCGCTCCGCCCGCAACGGCACGAGCGGGGCCAACCGCCGGTCGGCAAGCACCCCGTCCACCGCCCGCCGGTCACCACCGCAGACCAGCGCGGCCAGCGTCGCCGCCTCCGGCAACAGCAGCCGTACGGCCAGGTCCGCCGCGTCACCCAGCGCCGCCTTCGCCTGGTTGTCACGTCGGCGGGCGAACCGGTGCTGCGACCATCCCCCCGCTGCGGTGCGCCCCTGCACGTACCGGGTGTCCACCTTGGAAACGACGAGATCGGCGCCCTCGGCCACCCCGAGCGCCACCGCGCCCTTGCGGGCCAGCAGCAGACCGATCCGGCGGGGCATGACGGCGGAGGCCACGAACCCGGCCACATCCACGCCCGCCGACGCACCCGGTGGGGCGTACAGCTCGGCGGTCGCCCCGTCCGGGGCGGCGAGCAACAGGCCGTACTCCCGCGCGCTGGCGGTGGGCGGGCCGTGCCGGTCGGCGAAGCCCTCGACCCAGCGGCCGACGCGGGCCGGGTCGACCTCGACCCACCGGCCTCCGCCCGCTGCGGGTCGACTGGTCACCGCCCGACCGTACGGCACAGCGGACCCGCCCGGACCCCCGGGCGGCACGCGGGCCCAGAGCGGTCAGGCGGGCCTAGCATGGTCAGGCGGGCCCGGCATGGTCAGGCGGGCCCGGCATGGTCAGGCGGGCCCGGCATGGTCAGGCGGGCCCGGCATGGTCAGGCGGGCCCGGCACACTCCGGCGGGCCCGGCACACTCCGGCGGTGACCGCTAGCTCGGAAGCAGGGCGGCCACCGCCAGCGCGGCGATGAGCGCGCTGGAAACCAGGCCGGTGACCAGTCGGCCGCGCGGCCCGGTCAGCGCCCGACCGACCACAGTGCCACCGCCGGCGATGACCAGTTGCCAACTCGCCGACGCCAGGAACACCCCGGCCACGAAGAGCGCCACGGCGAGCATCCCCGAGTCGGCCGTGTCCCGACGGCCGAGGACCAGCGCCGTGAAGTAGAGGACCGTCATCGGGTTCAGCAGTGTCAACCCGAGCAGCGCCGCGTAGGCCCGCCCCGGGGTACCCATGCCCTGACCGGCGCGCGCCGTCGGTGGTCGCCGCGAGCGGTGCGCCGACCAGGTCCGCCAGAGGCCGTGCCCGGCGAGACCCAGCAGGACCACGGCGGCGACCACCCGCAGTGGCCCGGCGACCGGCGCGATGACCCCGGCCAGGCCGGCGCCGCCGAGCACTGCCACCGCCGCGTAGAGCCCGTCGGCCGTCGCCACGGCCAGCGCCGCGGCCGCACCAACCCGAAACGAGGTACGGGCGCTGAGCCCCAGAATGAGAATCGCGATCGCGCCGACGGGAATGGCGACGCCGTAGCCGGCGACCAGGCCGGCGAGGAACGCCCCGGTCACGGACGTCGGTGGCGGGTCGAGGTTCGTCCCCGGAGCGGCCGCTGTCGACGCACGGCAGTCGCCGCACGGACAGGAACCTGCATCGGGTACGCCTCAATCACACGCGCATCCTCCGCGCCGAACCCGCACGCCCGCCACCGATTTTCCCCGCGCCCCGCGCCCCGCGCCCCGCGCCCCGCGCCCCGCGCCCCGCGCCCCGCGCCCCGCGCCCCGCGCCCCGCGCCAAGATCTCCGCAACTTCCCGGATGTTGCTGCCTCCGACACGCGGGAGACAGCAACATCCCTGATATTGCGCAGATCCTGACGACGCACAGCGCCCCCGGGAGACCGGAAGGGGATTTGGGACGCACAGCGCCGCCACGATCGTGCTCGAAGCAGGATGTAGTGGCCTCGGCGACGCACCGAGGCCACTACATCGATGATCGAGCGCGATCGTGGGTTGTTCCGGGGTCGGCCGACCGAGCGGAGCCGAACGTCAGGCGGTCAGCGGGGGTTGCGACCGAGGTAGGAGAGCAGGGCCGCGACATCGTCGGCCTCGGGGGTGGGGTCGATCGCCGGGGCGTACGCGCCGTAGGCCCGCAGCGGCTCGACGATCTGCCGGGCCACCACCAGTAGAGGGCGGGCCAGTTCGGCGTCGAGCGGGGACGGCTGGCCGGTGGCCACCGCGATGTCCCAGGCGTGCACCGCCGCATCCAGGGCGCACGCTACGGCGCCCACCTCGGCCGGCAGCTTGCCCTGAGGCAGCGGCGTGGGCACCTCCGTGGCGTCGTCGGCGACGCTCTTCCAGGCCCGGGCGGACGCGTTGAGGGCGGCGCGCAGGTCGGCCAGTTTGTCGCCGTCGATCCGACCGGAGGGCGCGAACGGGTCCTCCGTCGGCCCCGGACCGCCGTTGATCGCCGACGCGAAGGCGAGCTGGTCGCCGGTCGCGTGCTGAAGCACCTGGGTGACGTTCCACCGTTCGCACGGGGTGGGCCGCTCCCAGGCGTCCGCCGGAACCCCCTCGACGGCCGTACGAAGCGCCTCGTGCGCCTGCTCGAGCACGATCCGCCACTGCGCCGCTGCCATCTCGCTCATCGTCCTGCCCTCTCCGCCGGTCTCCTGCGAGCTACCTCGCCCACATGCGGAGCGGAATGTTCCGCTCCGTTCGATGAGTTCAGCTTAGCAGACCGGAACGATCCGTTCCACTACTTTCGGGCCTGGAAACGCATCGAGCGCGGTACCCGTCCGGGTACCGCGCTCGACGAAGTGGATCGGGTCAGACGTTGAAGCCGAGGGAGCGGAGCTGGTCCCGACCCTCGTCAGTGATCTTGTCCGGGCCCCACGGCGGGAGCCACACCCAGTTGATCCGGATGTCGCTGACCAGGCCGCCGCCGGGGCCGGTGGTCAGCGCCTGCCGGGTCTGGTCCTCGATGACGTCGGTCAGCGGGCAGGCCGCCGAGGTGAGCGTCATGTCCAGGGTCGCGACGTTCTCGTCGTCGACGTGGACGCCGTACACGAGGCCCAGGTCGACCACGTTGATGCCGAGCTCCGGGTCGACGACGTCCTTCATCGCCTCCTCGATGTCGGCGATCATGGCCTTGCTGACGCCGCCCGCAGGAGCGGCGGCGTCACCGGTGCCATCGGTCGTCGCGGCGTCGGTCTGCGGCACCACCGTGGTGTCACCGGCCTCCGGCGTCGCCTCAGTGGCGGTGTTCTCGCTCATGCCGTCCCTCCGCTTCGCTCCGTGACGCCATGAGGCACCAACGCGCTGAACCGCTGATTCGCTCGCTGACGCTCGCTCATGCCGTCCCTCCGCATCGCTGTGTGATGCCACAGGGCACCACGGTGTCATTCGCTCGCTGACGCACCGTCACGCCTTCACCTCCGGGCTCACGCCCACACCGGCGCGTGCCGCGGCGTCCTTGAACGCCATCCACGGCAGCAGCGCGCACTTGACCCGGGCGGGGTAACGGGCCACACCCGCGAAAGCAACCCCGTCGCCGAGCACGTCCTCGTCCGGCGTGACCTGGCCACGTCCGGACATCAACTCCACGAACGCCTCGTGCACCTCGAATGCTTCCCCAGCACCCCGACCCCGCAGCAATTCGTGCAACACGCTCGCCGACGCCTGGCTGATCGAGCAGCCCATCCCGTCGTACGAGATGTCGTGCAGCACCGTGCCGTCGGTCGCCACCCGCACGGTGACCTCGTCACCGCAGGTGGGGTTGACGTGATGCGCTTCCGCGACCTGGTCGCCCGGGTCGTCGGCGTCGCGCAGACCACGCCCGTGCGGGCGCTTGTAGTGGTCCAGGATGATCTCCTGGTAGAGCTGGTCGAGCTGCATCAGTCGAACACCTTCCGCACCTGCTCCAGACCGGCCACCAGAGCGTCGATCTCCTCGGTGGTGGTGTAGAGGTAGAACGAGGCCCGGGTCATGGCCGGGACGCCGAACCGGCTGCACACCGGCTTGGCACAGTGGTGACCCACCCGCACCTGCACGCCGAGCGAGTCGAGCACCTGACCCACGTCGTGCGGGTGCACGTCACCCAGCGCGAACGAGATGGTGCCGCCCCGGCCCACCGGCACGGTCGGGCCGAAGATCCGCAGGTCCGGCACCGAGCCGAGAGCGTCCAGCGCGTACGCCGTCAGCTCCTTCTCGTGCCACTGGATGGCCTGCATCCCGATGCCGGTCAGGTAGTCGACCGCCGCGCCGAGCGCGACCGCCTCGGCGATCGGCGGGGTGCCCGCCTCGAAGCGGGCCGGTGGCGCCGCGAACGTCGAACGGGCCATGGTGACCGTCTCGATCATCGAGCCGCCGCCGAAGACCGGCGGCATGGCCGCCAGCAGCTCACCCCGACCCCAGAGCACACCGATGCCGGTCGGACCGCACATCTTGTGCCCGGTGAAGACGATGTAGTCGGCGTCCAGGTCGACCACGTCGATGGGCAGGTGCGGCACCGACTGCGAGCAGTCCAGCAGCAGCAGCGCGCCCACCTCGCGGACCCGCGCGGTGATCCGGGAGGTCGCGTTGACAGTGCCGAGGATGTTGGACATGTGCACCAGCGAGACGATCTTCGTCCGTTCGGTGACCAGATCCTCCAGGCCCGACTCGTCCAGCCGCCCCTGGTCGGTGACCGGGAACCAGCGCAGGGTCGCGCCGGTCCGCTCGCAGAGCAGCTGCCACGGGACGATGTTCGAGTGGTGCTCCATTTCGGAGATCACCACCTCGTCACCGGGCCCCAGCCGGAACCGGGGGTCGGCGTCCGGGCGCAGCGAGGCGTTCGAGAAGGCGTACGCCACGATGTTGATCGCCTCGGTGGAGTTCTTCGTGAACACCACCTCGTCGGTGCTCGGCGCGTTGATGAACGCGGCGACCTTCGCCCGCGCCCCCTCGTACGCCTCGGTGGCCTCGGTGCCCAGGGTGTGCACCGAGCGCGACACGTTGGCGTTGTGCCGCGCGTAGTGCTCGTCGAGCACGTCGAGCACCTGGCGGGGTTTGTGCGAGGTGTTGGCGCTGTCGAGGTAGACCAGCGGGTGTCCGTTGACTTCCCGACCGAGGATCGGGAAGTCGGCGCGCACCCGGGCCACGTCGAAACGCGGCACTTCGTCGTACTGCGGCATCCCCGAAGGGATCGCGATGCTGGTCATCTCGGCAGCGCCTCTCCCGCTCAGGCCTTGGCCGTGCCGGCCCCGGCGGCGTACCGCTCGTAGCCCTCGGCCTCAAGCTTGTCGGCCAGCTCCGGGCCGCCCTGCTCGACGATCCGGCCGGCCACGAAGACGTGCACGAAGTCCGGCTTGATGTAGCGCAGGATCCGGGTGTAGTGGGTGATCAGCAGCACGCCGGTGTCGCCGTTGTCGCGGACCCGGTTGACGCCCTCGCTGACCACGCGCAGCGCGTCCACGTCGAGACCGGAGTCGGTCTCGTCGAGGATCGCGATCTTCGGCTTGAGCAGCTCCAGCTGGACGATCTCGTGCCGCTTCTTCTCACCACCGGAGAAGCCCTCGTTGACGTTGCGCTGGGCGAACGCCGGGTCCATCTGGAGACGCTCCATCGCGCCGCGCAGCTCGCCACCCCAGGTACGGAGCTTCGGCGCCTCGCCGTCGATGGCGGTCTTCGCGGTCCGCAGGAAGTTCGCCACCGAGACGCCGGGCACCTCGACCGGGTACTGCATGGCCAGGAAGAGGCCGGCGCGGGCGCGCTCGTCGACAGTCATAGCCAGCACGTCCTCACCGTCGAGGGTCACCGTGCCGCCGGTGATCTCGTACTTGGGGTGACCGGCGATCGAGTACGCCAGGGTGGACTTGCCGGAACCGTTCGGGCCCATGATCGCGTGGGTCTCACCCGACTTCACGGTCAGGTCGACGCCGGCCAGGATCGGCTTGAGCTCACCCTCGGGCAGCTTGACCGACACCTTCAGGTCGCGGATCTCCAGGGTGCTCATTATCGGGTCACTCCATTACTCGGCGTCAGGCTGAGGTAGATGTCGCCGTCGCGGACTTCGACGGGGTAGACGGGGACGGGTTCGGTGGCGGGCAGGCCGGTCGGCTCGCCGGTGCGCAGGTCGAAGCGCGAGCCGTGCAGCCAACACTCGAGCGTGCAGCCGTCGACCTCACCCTCGGAGAGGGCGACCGAGGCGTGCGAGCACTCGTCGTACGCGGCGTAGAAGCCGCCGTCCTCGCCGTGCACCAGGGCGATCGGCGTGCCGTCGACGTCCGCGCTGATCGCGGTGCCCTTCGGCACGTCCTCGGTGGAGCAGATGCGGATCATCAAGCGCCCGCCTTGGTCAGCCGGGCCTCGATCGCGTCGCCGAGGCTCTCGCGCAGCGACTCCACCGGGATCTTGTTGATCAGCTCGGCGAAGAAGCCACGGACCACCAGCCGGCGGGCCTCGCTCTCCGGAATGCCCCGGGCCATCAGGTAGAACAGCTGCTCGTCATCGAAGCGGCCGGTCGCGCTGGCGTGGCCGGCGCCGGCGATCTCGCCGGTCTCGATCTCCAGATTGGGTACGGAGTCCGCCCGCGCGCCGTCGGTGAGCAGCAGGTTCCGGTTGATCTCGTACGTGTCAGTGCCCGTCGCCTCGGCCCGGATGAGCACGTCACCCACCCAGACGGTGTGCGCGCTCTCGCCCTGCAGAGCGCCCCGGTAGCCGACGTAGCTGCGGCAGTCCGGGACGGTGTGGTCGACCAGCTGCCGGTGCTCCAGGTGCTGGCCGGAGTCGGCGAAGTAGACGCCGTACAGCTCGGCCTCGCCACCCCGCCCGGCGTATTCCACGCTGGTGAACTGCCGGACCAGGTCGCCACCCAGGGACACCTGGATGTGGATGGCCTTGGCGTCCCGGCCCAGCTTGATCTTCAGGTGCTGGGCCTGGACCGCGTCGTCGGCCCAGTCGGCGACAGTGACCAGCGTCAGCTTGGCGCCGTCGGCCACCGCGACCTCGACGTTGTCGGCCAGCGTGGCCGATCCGACGTGCTCCAGCACCACTGTCGCCTCGGCGAACCGGCCCACCTCGACGAAGGTGTGCCCGAACGACGGCTGCTCGACGCCCTCGCCGACCACCCGCAGCCGCACCGCCTCACCGAGCACCACGTCGGGCGCCACCCGCAGCAGCAGGGCGTCCGCGGCGGCACCGTACGCCAACGCGCTGACCCGGTCGACCGGGGTCAGCACGCTGCCGACCCGATCGTCGTCACGGCCGACGCGGGTGATGGCGACGCCCTCGGGCAGGTCGCCGTACTCGTGTCGGACCGCGCCGGTAGCGGCCGGCGCCTCACCTATCAGGCCGCGGAGGCGCTTGAGCGGGGTGAAACGCCACTCCTCCTCCAGGCCGGTGAGGGCCGGGAAGTCGGCGACGTCGTACGAGCGCAGCGCCTGCGACTTGGTGCTGGGCGGCGGCGCGGAAGCCTGGGTAGTCATTTCTTCCTTGGTCTGTCTGTTCCGTGACGACGAGTTGGGGCCGGGTGTGGCGGGCCGAGGTTTCGGCCCGCCACGGGGAGCGGCGGCGTCAGCCGACCGCGCCCTCCATCTGAAGCTCGATCAGGCGGTTGAGCTCCAGGGCGTACTCCATCGGGAGTTCCTTGGCGATCGGCTCGATGAAGCCACGCACGATCATGGCCATCGCCTCGTCCTCGCTCAGGCCCCGGCTCATCAGGTAGAAGAGCTGGTCGTCGCTGATCTTGGAGACGGTCGCCTCGTGCCCCATCGACACGTCGTCCTCACGGATGTCGACGTACGGGTAGGTGTCCGAGCGGGAGATGGTGTCGACCAGCAGCGCGTCGCACTTGACAGTGCTCCGGCTGTGGTGCGAACCCTCCAGCACCTGCACCAGACCCCGGTACGAGGTGCGGCCGCCGCCACGGGCGATCGACTTCGACACGATGGTCGAGGAGGTGTGCGGCGCGGCGTGCACCATCTTGGCGCCGGCGTCCTGGTGCTGACCCTCGCCGGCCATCGCCACCGAGAGCACCTCGCCCTTGGCGTGCTCGCCGGTCATGTAGACCGCCGGGTACTTCATGGTCACCTTGGAGCCGATGTTGCCGTCGACCCACTCCATGGTCGCGCCCTCGTGGCAGACGGCGCGCTTGGTGACCAGGTTGTAGACGTTGTTCGACCAGTTCTGGATGGTCGTGTAGCGGCAACGCGCGTTCTTCTTGACGATGATCTCCACGACCGCGCTGTGCAGCGAGTCGGAGGAGTAGAGCGGCGCGGTGCAGCCCTCGACGTAGTGCACGTACGCACCCTCGTCGACGATGATCAGCGTCCGCTCGAACTGGCCCATGTTCTCCGTGTTGATCCGGAAGTAGGCCTGCAGCGGGATCTCGACGTGCACACCCTTCGGCACGTAGATGAACGAGCCACCGGACCACACCGAGGTGTTCAGGGCGGCGAACTTGTTGTCGCCGACCGGGATCACCGTGCCGAAGTACTCCTTGAAGACGTCCTCGTGCTCGCGCAGCGCGGTGTCGGTGTCCAGGAAGAGGACGCCCTGCTCCTCAAGGTCCTCGCGGATCTTGTGGTAGACGACCTCCGACTCGTACTGCGCCGCGACACCGGCGACCAGCCGCTGCTTCTCCGCCTCCGGGATGCCCAGCCGGTCGTAGGTGTTCTTGATGTCCTCGGGCAGGTCCTCCCAGCTGGTGGCCTGCTTCTCGGTGGACCGCACGAAGTACTTGATGTTGTCGAAGTCGATCCCGGTGAGGTCCGCGCCCCAGGCCGGCATCGGCTTACGGCCGAACAGCCGCAGGCCCTTCAGCCGCAGGTCGAGCATCCACGCCGGTTCGTTCTTCTTGGCCGAGATGTCCCGCACCACCGCCTCGTTGATGCCGCGCTGGGCGACCGCCCCGGCGGCGTCCGGGTCGGACCAGCCGTACTCGTACCGGCCCAGGGCGGCGAGCTGCTCTTCCTGGGTCAGGGGCTGGACGATCTGCTCGGTCATCTATCTGTCCTCACAGTGGTTACGGGATTACCGGATTGAGCGCGGCCCGGCTGGGTCGGGATGTGCGTGGTGCACACCCCGTCGCCGTGCGCGATGGTGGCCAGACGCTGCACGTGGGTGCCGACCAGACGGGAGATAACCGCGGTCTCGGCCTCGCACAGCTGGGGAAACTCGGCGGCCACGTGCGCCACCGGGCAGTGGTGCTGACAGAGCTGGCCGCCAGAGGCGATCGTGGTCGCATTGGCAGCGTAACCCTCGGCGGTGAGCGCTGCGGCGAGTGCCTCGGCTCGGGCGAGAGGGTCGTCGCCGGCGTCCTCCATGGCCGTCCGACAACGGGACTCGAGAGCGGACACCTGCTCGGTGGCGAACGCCTCGACCGCGTCCGAGCCGCCACTGCGGGCGATCCAACGCAGCGCGGCGGTGGCCATGTTGTCGTAGTGGTGTGTGCCACAGCGGACCCGGGCAGCCTCGGTCAGGAGGAACACCTTGGCCGGGCGCCCCCGCCCCCGACTGCCCTGCACGGTCTGCTCTCGGGCGTACACGTCACCGTCGGCGAGCATCGCGTCCAGGTGCCGGCGGATCGCCGCCGGGCTGAGCCCGAGGGCCGCGCCAAGCTGTGCGGCGGTGGTGGCACCCTGCTCCAGCAGCAACTGGGTGACCCGATCCCGGGTGGAGATCTCGGCCGCCGCCGACCCGGCCAGGCCGGCCGACGTGGTCACGACGGGCGCGGAGGCGGGCGCACCGAGGGCCGGTACGGCCGTCGGTTGGTGCCCGGAGAGCGCCGCCGCGTTTTTCACAACGCCAACGTTACGTAATTACCCGGAGGGTCGCAAACCCGGGCCCCGGTGATCCCAACCACCGACTCAACGGAGTCGGACGAACCTCGATCACTACGGTGCGTAGGATTTGCGCCGTGAACCGAATCGTCCGTCCGGTCTCCGGCAACCTGCTGCGCCGCCTCGCGCTCGCCTCGATCATCGCGAACGTGGGCATCGTCGTCACCGGCGGGGCCGTCCGGTTGACCGCCTCGGGCCTCGGCTGTCCCACCTGGCCCCGATGCACCGACGATTCCTACGTCACCACCCCCGAGATGGGCGTGTACGGGGTGATCGAGTTCGGCAACCGGATGCTGACCTTCGCGGTGGGTCTCATCGCGCTGGCCACCGTGCTGGCCGTACTGCTGCACCGGCCTCGCCGACCCGGGCTCCTCGCGCTTGCCGTCGCGGTTTTCCTGGGCATCCCCGCCCAGGCGGTGGTCGGTGGCATCACAGTGCTGACCAACCTCAACCCGTGGGTGGTCGGGCTGCACTTCCTCGCCTCGATGGCGGTGATCGCCGCCGCGTACGCCCTCTGGCGACGCATCGGCGACCCCGACGGCCCGACCGTGGCCGTGGTGCCCACACCCCTGCGTGCGCTGGCCCGGGTCACCACCGGCGTCACAGTGGCCGTGCTGGTCGTCGGCACCTGGGTCACCGGCAGCGGCCCGCACGCCGGCGACCACGGCGCCGCTCGCAACGGGCTCGACCCGGAGACGATCGCGCAGGTGCACGCGGACGGCGTCTTCCTGCTGATCGGGCTGTCGGTGGCGCTGATCTTCGCGTTCCGCGCCGTCGGTGCGCAGCGAGCCACCCGCGCCGCGATCGTCCTGGTCGCCGTGGAGCTGAGTCAGGGCCTGATCGGGTTCGTGCAGTACTTCACCCACCTGCCGGCGATCCTGGTCGGCGCGCACATGCTCGGTTCCTGCCTGGTGCTGCTGGCCGCCCTGGCGGTGCAGTGGTCCACCCGGGAACGCCGCCCGGTCGCGCCGGCCCCCCAGGCCGCCCCGACCGCCGCCGCCACCCCGGTCCCAGCCACCGCCTGACCGCCCAGCCCGCCTGCCGCGCCCGGCCCGCCCGACGCGCGTCGGCCCGCCCAGCGCGCTCCGCGCCAAGATCTCCGCAACTTCCCCGATGTTGCTGCCTCCGAGGCGCGGGAGACAGCACCATCCCCGATGTTGCGCGGATCTTGACGACGCACAGCGCGCCCGAGAGACCGGGGACGGAGTTCGGGGCGCCCACGGCCGCCAAGATCGTGCTCGGACCAGGTTCTAGTGGCCTCGGCGCAGCGCCGACACCACTAGAACCAGGATGTTGCGCGATCTTCGCGGTGGCGCGGTCGCGCGTCACCCCCCGAGGCCGTTCTGGGGTGAGGTTCGTTGTGGGAGGTCAGGCGGCGCGGGCCAGGTGGGTGGTGATCGCGGTGGCGAGGCGGTCCGGGGCTCCGTCCGCGTACCCGATGAAGAGGGACGGCTCGGTCAGCTCCAGCTCGACCAGGACCGGCTCGCCGTCCGGGCCGGGGATCAGGTCGACCCGGGCGTAGAGCAGCTGTCGGGTGCCGCCGGGCACCGTCGCGAGGGTCTGCTCGGCCACCGCCAGCTGTTCGGGGCGGGCGGTGCGGGCGGTGATCTCTTCGGCCTTGTAGAGCCCGTCCGGGCCGAGATCCGGCCCAGACAGCATCGGGCCCTTGCGGATCGCGTGGCTGAACGCGAGCCCGTCCGGGCCGGCCAGGAAGAGCAGTGCCGTCTCGCCCTCGGTGTCGACGGCGCGCAGGTACGGCTGGACCATGGTCACCCGGCCGGCCTCGGAGAGCCGGCGGACGTGCGCGGCGGCCAGGTCCCGGTGTTCGGGGTCGGCCAGGTCGTACCGGCCGGTGTCCTGGCTGCCGGCGCTGACGGCGGGCTTGAGCACGTACTCGCCGGTCTCGGCAGGCAGTTGCCAGCTCTCCCCCGGCTCGATCCACGACGTCGGCACGGTCGGCACCCCGGCGGCGGTCAGCTCGGCGAGGTAGCGCTTGTCGGTGTTCCAGCGGACCACGTCGGCCGGGTTGACCAGCATGGGCACGGTGGCCGCCCAGGACACGAACTCGTCGCGGCGCAGCGCGTAGTCCCAGGGTGAGCGGAGCACGACCAGGTCGTAGGACGGCCAGTCGACGTCGGGGTCGTCCCAGACGACGGTGTGGACGGCGACGCCACGGGCGGCGAGCGGGGCGAGGACCAGCCGGTCGTCCGGGTCGAGGTCGGCCAGGTCGGCGCAGGTGACGAGAGCGACCCGGGGTTCCCCCCGGGTCGACTGGTGATGTGTGGTCAATTCAGGTGTCTGTTTCAGCGGGCCATCGTGCGCCGGGCCATCGACCGCCAGAGGTCGTTGCTCGGACGCATCTGGTCCATCAGTTCACGCTCCCAGGCGTTCTCGACGGTGACTCCCGCCTTGGCGCACGCCTCCCGGGCGGTGACGGTGTCGTCGGCGAACTGGTCGCCCCACTCGCCGTCGGAGCCCACCAGGACGATCCGCGCGCCACGCTTGCCGACGTACTCGATGACCGCCGTCGCGCCGCCGTGTCCGGCCGCGAACGCCTTGAGGCCCGCGACCAGGCCTTGGGGCGCCTGCTCGCCGGCGGTCTGCTCGGCCGTCAGCGTCGTATCGGAACCATCTGCCATAACGCGAAGCCTAAGCAGAGTTGCACCCTGCCGGGTGAGAACCATGAACGTTTTGTGATGCCAATTACCTACAGGTTTAAGGACGACCACAGGTTTGCTGTCCGCTTATATGCGGACTTTTACGCTCAAAGCACGTCGGCAAATCTCCCCCGAACTACCCCAGGTTGAGCCGATCCGACTCATGCCGAAAGTTACTCTGATGTGACGTTAAACCCGGACAACTCATCCACGTCCATGATTAGTCGGGAGATCATCGGCGCGATTCGCCGTCGATGGCTCCGCGCATCACCCGACCGCGGTCCCCCGCGCATCAGCCGACGGGCGGCGCGGGGGCCGACAAGCGGAGCCGCGGCGCGGAAGCCGGCGGCCAGCGAAGCCGCGGACCGGAGGCGCATCGCACCAAGCACCAGGGGCGCCAGAGCGGGGCGGGTCAGATCAGCGCGTCGAGCGCGACGGCCACGAAGACGATCGTCAGGTACGTGGTCGACCAGTGGAACAGCCGCATCGGCTTGACCGCCTCGCCGCGCGTCGCACGCCGGCAGAGCCGGTGTGCCTCGACCACGAAGATGGCACCCACCACCAGGGTCGGCACCCCGTAGATCGCGCTGAGCCCCAGCGGCCAGACGGCCAGGGAGGTGAGCACGGTGAGCCACGCGAAGATCAGGATCTCGGCGTTCACCCGGCGGATCGAGGCCACCACCGGCAGCATCGGGATGCCGGCGCGGGCGTAGTCGTCCTTGTACTTCATGGCGAGCGGGTAGAAGTGCGGCATCTGCCAGAAGAAGACCACGGCGAAGAGGCCCCAGGCGGCCGGCGCCAGCGAGCCGGTCACCGCCGCCCACCCGATCAGCACCGGTGCCGCCCCGCAGGCGCCGCCCCAGAAGGTGTTCGTCGGGGTGGAGCGCTTGAGCCACAGGGTGTAGACGAGGTCGTAGTAGGCGATCGCGGCGAGGGTCAGCCCGGCGGCCAGCAGGTTGGTGAACGCCGCCATCAGGGCGACCGACACCGCCGCCAGCACCAGACCGAAGATCAACGCGCTTCGCGGCGACACCGTGTGCGCCGGCAGCGGCCGACGCTTGGTACGCCGCATCAGCTGGTCGATGTCCCGGTCGATGTAGCAGTTGAGGACGCTGGCCGCGCCGGCGGCGAGCGAACCGCCGATCAGCACGATGGCCATCAGCCACAGCGACGGCAGCCCGCCCTCGGCGAGCATCATCGCCGGGATGGTGGTGACCAGCAGCAACTCGACGATCCGCGGCTTGGTGAGCGCCACGTACGCCGAGAGGACAGCGCGTACGTCCCGCCGGGCCACCGGGCCCTCGGCCGCCCGCGCCGGGTGTTGCCCGGCCGGGTTGCTCGCGGGGCGCTCGGTGATCATGCTCACGGATTGCCACCTTCCGGCATCGGGCACGGGGAGATCGGATTGGCCGGGACCGCTCGGGTCCGCATACCGCCCCACACACTACGCGTCGTCGTTTTGGCTGCCCGGCCGACCCGACAACGGTGCGGGCCGTCACACCACCGGGTTGAACCGAGCATCCGGATGGTCACGTAGCGCACACCATGCACAGATCCCCGGGCGCACGTTTACGGACGCTCGATAAGGTCATCGGTGAGGGTTCCGCCCATCTGCCGAGGAGCACAACCATCGTGGCTGTTAAACGACCCGAGCACTCCGCACTGAACTGGTCCGACCTCGATCGCCGGGCCGTAGACACCGTCCGCGTGCTGGCCATGGACGCCGTAGAGAAATCCGGCAACGGTCACCCGGGCACCGCGATGAGCCTCGCGCCCGCGGCGTACCTCCTCTTCAACCGCGTGATGCGGCACAACCCGGCCGACCCGAACTGGCCCGGCCGTGACCGGTTCGTGCTCTCCGCCGGGCACTCCAGCCTGACGCTCTACATCCAGCTGTTCCTCTCCGGTTACCCGCTGAGCCTGGACGACCTGAAGTCGCTGCGGCAGTGGGGCTCGCAGACGCCGGGGCACCCCGAGCACGGGCACACGCCGGGCGTGGAGACCACCACCGGCCCGCTCGGGCAGGGTCTGGGCAACGCGGTCGGCATGGCCATGGCGGCCCGCCGCGAGCGCGGCCTGTTCGACCCGGAGGCCGAGCTCGGCGCGTCGGTCTTCGACCACGACATCTGGTGCATCGTCTCCGACGGTGACATCGAGGAGGGCATCAGCCACGAGGCCAGCGCCCTCGCCGGGCACCAGCAGCTGGGCAACCTCACGGTGATCTACGACGACAACGAGATCTCCATCGAGGACGACACCCGGATCGCCAAGAGCGAGGACGTGGCCGCCCGCTACGAGGCGTACGGCTGGCACGTGCAGACCGTCGACTGGCGCAGCGGTGACGCCGACCAGGGCGACTACCACGAGGACGCCGAGGCGCTGTACGCGGCGCTGGTGGCCGCCCGGGCAGAGACCGCCCGCCCCTCCTTCATCGCGCTGCGCACCATCATCGGCTGGCCCGCGCCCAACAAGCAGAACACCGGCAAGATCCACGGTTCGGCGCTCGGCGCCGACGAGGTGAAGGCCACCAAGCGGATCCTCGACTTCGACCCGGAGCAGACCTTCCAGGTCGACGAGGAGGTGCTCAGCCACGCCCGCATGGTGATGGGCCGCGGCTCCGACGCCCAGCAGGAGTGGACCACCGCGTTCGACGCCTGGAAGAAGGCCAACCCGGAGCGCACCGCGCTCTACGAGCGGCTGGCTGGTCGCGTACTCCCCGACGGCTGGACCGACGCATTGCCGGTCTTCCCCGCGGACGCCAAGGGTGTCGCCACCCGGGCCGCCTCCGGCAAGGTGCTGGAGGCGCTGGCGCCGGTGCTCCCGGAGCTGTGGGGCGGCTCGGCCGACCTGGCCGAGAGCAACAACACCACAATGAAGGGCGAGCCGTCGTTCATCCCGGCCGCGCACGCCACCAAGGACTTCCCCGGCCACGAGTACGGCCGCACGCTGCACTTCGGCATCCGTGAGCACGCCATGGGCGCGATCCTCAACGGCATCGCCCTGCACGGCGGCACCCGCCCGTACGGCGGCACGTTCCTGGTCTTCAGCGACTACATGCGTCCGTCGGTGCGGCTGGCCGCGCTGATGAAGCTGCCGGTGACCTACGTCTGGACGCACGACTCGATCGGCCTCGGCGAGGACGGCCCGACCCACCAGCCGGTGGAGCACCTCACCGCGCTGCGCGCCATCCCGGGCCTGGACGTGGTCCGTCCGGCGGACGCCAACGAGACCGCCTGGGCCTGGCGCCAGGCGCTGGAGCACACCGACCGGCCCACCGCGCTGGCGCTGAGCCGTCAGCCGCTGCCGACCATGGACCGCGACGTCCTGGGCAGCGCCGAGGGCGTGGCCAAGGGTGGGTACGTGCTGGCCGAGGCGTCCAACGGCAAGCCTCAGGTGATCATCGTCGGCACCGGGTCCGAGGTGCAGCTCTGCCTGACCGCCCGGGAGCGGCTGGAGGCCGACGGCACCCCGACCCGGGTCGTCTCGATGCCCTGCCAGGAGTGGTTCTACGAGCAGGACGAGGCGTACCGGGAGTCGGTGCTCCCGCGCGGGGTAAAGGCACGGGTGAGCGTGGAGGCGGGCATCGCGATGTCCTGGCGCGGCATCGTCGGTGACCTGGGCGAGAGCGTGAGCCTGGAGCACTACGGAGCGAGCGCCCCGCACACCGTGCTCTTCGAGCAGTTCGGGTTCACCCCCGACCGGATCGTGGCGGCAGCACACGCCTCGCTGGCCCGGGTGGGCGACATCACCGGTTTCACGACCGGCAACTGAGGGAGCGTGGATGGCATGACGGACAAGCTGAATGAGCTCACCGCCGCGGGTGTGGCGGTCTGGCTCGACGATCTTTCCCGGGTGCGTTTGAGCTCTGGCGGGCTGGACAAGCTCCGCCGCGAGAAGCACGTGGCCGGCGTCACCACCAACCCGACGATCTTCGCGAAGGCGCTGAGCGACGCCGACGAGTACAACTGGCAACTGCACGACCTCGCCGTCCGTGGCGTCGAGGTCGAGGAGTCGGTGCGCATGCTCACCACGTACGACGTGCGGTGGGCCTGCGACGTGATGCGCCCGTCGTACGACGGCAGCGACGGTGTCGACGGCCGGGTCTCCATCGAGGTGGACCCCCGGCTGGCCCACGAGAGCGACCGGACGGTGGCCGAGGCCAAGGCCCTGTGGTGGCTCGTGGACCGCCCCAACCTCTACATCAAGATCCCGGCCACCGAGGCCGGCCTCCCGGCGATCACCGCCACCCTGGCCGAGGGGATCAGCGTCAACGTCACGCTGATCTTCGGCCTGGACCGCTACTCGGCGGTCATGGAGGCGTTCCTGGCCGGTCTGGAGCAGGCCAAGGCGAACGGCCACGACCTGTCCAAGATCGGTTCGGTGGCGTCGTTCTTCGTCTCCCGGGTCGACTCCGAGGTCGACAAGCGGCTGGAGAAGGTCGGCTCCGACCAGGCGAAGGCCCTCAAGGGCAAGGCCGCCATCGCCAACGCGCAGCTGGCGTACGAGCGCTACACCGAGGTGTTCTCCTCCGACCGTTGGAAGGCGCTCGCCGCCGCAGGCGCGCACCCGCAGCGGCCGCTGTGGGCGTCCACCTCGACGAAGAACCCGGACTACCGGGACGTCATCTACGTCGAGGAACTGATCGCCCCCGGCACTGTCAACACCATGCCGGAGTCGGTCATCCACGCGTACGCCGATCACGGCGAGACCCGCGGCGACACCATCACCGGCTCCTACGACGCGGCCCGGAAGGTCTTCGCCGACCTGGAGTCGGTCGGGGTCGACATGGACGACGTGATCGTCACCCTTGAGCGCGAGGGCGTGGAGAAGTTCGAGGCCAGCTGGCAGGAGCTTCTCGACGGCGTCCGCAAGTCCCTGGAGGCGGCGGCCAAGGGCAAGGGTGCCCCGAACAAGGCCGCCAAGGGCAACGCCAAGGCCGCCGAGAAGGCTGGGGGTAACGCATGAGCGACCTGCTCGCTGGGCCGGTGGAGGCAGCCGCCGGGCTCGCCGTGTACGGCGCGGACGCGGTCGACAAGGCCGCGCCCGCCTCGACCCGGGACGCGCTGGTCAAGGCCGGCGTTCCGGGCAAGCTGGCGGGCAAGGACGCGAGCCTGTGGGGCCCGGACGCCGAGGCCGAGGCGAAGGTCCGGCTGGGCTGGGTGGACACCCACCGGCGCAGCCGTGAGCTGCTCGTGCAGTTGGCCGAGCTGACCGCCGAGCTGGCCGACCTGGATCACGTGGTGCTCGCCGGCATGGGCGGCTCCTCGCTCGCGCCCGAGGTGATCACCCGGACGCTGGGTCGCCCGCTGACAGTGCTGGACACCACCGACCCGGGCCAGGTCCGGGCGGCGCTCGGTGACCGACTGGAGCGCACCGTCGTGGTGGTGGCGAGCAAGTCCGGGTCGACGGTGGAGACCGACAGCCACCGGCGCGCCTACTGGCAGGCGTTCCTGGACGCCGGGATGACCGAGGCGGAGGCCGGACGGCACTTCGTCATCGTCACCGACCCGGGTTCGCCGCTGGAGACCACTGCGGCCGAGATGGGCGCGTTCACAGTGCTCGCCGACCCGAACGTGGGCGGCCGGTACTCGGCGCTGACGGCGTTCGGTCTGGTGCCCTCGGCTCTGGCCGGGGTCGAGGTCGCGGAACTGCTCGACCAGGCGGACGCGCTGGCCACGTCGCTCGGCGCGGACCAGAACAACCCGGCGCTGGCGCTGGGCGCTGCCCTGGGCGCCGCAGCCACGCTGGCCCGGGACAAGGTCGCCCTGGTCTCCGACGGCACCGGCATCGACGGGCTCGGCGACTGGGCCGAGCAGCTGATCGCCGAGTCGACAGGCAAGGCCGGGGTGGGCATCCTGCCGGTGGTCGTGGAGTCCCCGCAGAGCCCCGGCGCCACCGGCGCGGACGTGCTGACCGTCAGCTACGGCGGCGCGCTGGCTCCCGGTGACGTGCCGGGCGGCGGCGCCGCCCCGGACGTGGCCGTCAACGGCCCGCTGGGGGCACAGTTCCTGGCCTGGGAGTACGCCACCGCGGTGGCCGGGGTGGTGCTCGGCATCGACCCGTTCAACCAGCCGAACGTCACCGAGTCCAAGGAGAACACCAACAAGATCCTGGCCTCGGGCCTGCCGGCGGAGACGCCGTCGTTCACCGAGGGCGCGATCGAGGTGTACGCCCCGCAGGGCGCTCCCGAGGACCTGGCCGGTGTGCTGCGTTGGCTGCTCGACGGGCTGGGCGACGACGGTTACCTCGCGGTGATGGCGTACCTCGACCGGTTCGCCGACGCCGACGCGGCCCGGCTGCGGCCGCTGCTGGCCCAGGCGGGTGGCCGGCCGGTCACCTTCGGTTGGGGTCCCCGGTTCCTGCACTCGACGGGCCAGTACCACAAGGGCGGCCCGCAGGTGGGCAGCTACCTCCAGGTGACCGGCGCGGTCGCCGAGGATCTGGCCGTGCCGGGCAAGCCGTACACCTTCGGTGAGCTCCAGGCGGCGCAGGCCGCCGGGGACCGGCAGGCTCTCGCCGGTCGGGAGCGGCCGCTGCTGCGGTTGCACCTGACCGACCGGGCCGCCGGTGTCGCCCAACTACTGGACGCGGCCGGTGATCTGCGGGCGTGAGGATGGACGACGTGACTGAAGCGGAGCGAGGAGGTGGTGGCTCGGTGAACCCGCTGCGCGACCCGCAGGACCGCCGGTTGCCCCGGATCCCGGAGCCCTGCGCTCTGGTGATCTTCGGGGTGACCGGCGACCTGGCCCGCAAGAAGCTGCTCCCTGCGGTCTACGACCTGGCCAACCGGGGGCTGCTACCGCCGGGCTTCGTGGTGCTCGGTTTCGCGCGCCGCGACTGGGGTGACGGCGACTTCGAGACGTTGGCCTGCGAGGCTGCCCGCAAGCACGCCCGTACCCCCTGGCGGGACGAGGTGTGGGCGCGGCTGGCCGGCAACATCAAGTTCGTCGGCGGCTCGTTCGACGACGACACCGCCTTCGACCAACTCGCCTCGACGCTGGACGACCTGCGCCAGACCCACGGCATCGCCGGCAACGCGGCGTTCTACTTCTCCATCCCGCCAGCCGCGTTCCCCGTCGTGCTCAAGCAGCTGGCCCGCACCGGGATGGCCGACAACGACAAGTCCGGCGGTTGGCGCCGGGTCGTGGTGGAGAAGCCGTTCGGCAACGACCTGCCGTCGGCGAAGGCACTCAACGACCTCGTCGACGACGTGTTCACCCGGCAGGACGTCTTCCGGATCGACCACTACCTGGGCAAGGAGACGGTTCAGAACATCCTCGCCCTGCGGTTCGCCAACAACCTGTTCGAGCCGCTGTGGAACTCCAAGTACGTCGACTCGGTGCAGATCACCATGGCGGAGGACGTCGGCATCGGCACCCGCGCCGGCTTCTACGACACCGTCGGCACCGCCCGTGACGTGCTGCAGAACCACCTGCTCCAACTCCTCGCCCTAGTGGCGATGGAGGAACCGACAAGCTTCGACGCCGACGAGATCCGGGCCGAGAAGTTGAAGGTGCTCAAGGCCATCACCCTGCCCAAGGACGTCGCCCGGGACACCGTCCGCGGTCAGTACCTGCCCGGCTGGGTCGGCGGCGAACGCGCGGTCGGTTACCTGGATGAGCGGGACGTCCCCGCCGGCTCCACCACCGAGACGTACGTGGCGGTGCGGTTGGGCATCCAGAACCGCCGCTGGGCGGAGGTGCCGTTCTACATCCGGGCCGGCAAGCGACTGCCCCGGCGGGTCACCGAGGTCGCCATCATGTTCAAGAAGGCGCCGCACCTGCCGTTCAACGACGCCGACATGGAGTCGCTGGGCAACAATCAGCTGGTCATCCGGGTGCAGCCGGACGAGGGCGTGGTGCTCAAGTTCGGCTCGAAGGTGCCGGGCACGACCATGGAGGTCCGCGACATCGCGATGGACTTCCAGTACGGCGAGGCGTTCACCGAGTCCAGCCCCGAGGCGTACGAGCGGCTGGTGCTGGACGTGCTGATCGGTGACCGCACCCTGTTCCCGGACGCGGCCGAGGTCGAGCAGAGCTGGCAGGTGATCGACCCCCTGGAGCACGCCTGGGAGGGCACCACCCCGGAGCCGTACCGGGCCGGCGAGTGGGGCCCGCGGGCCTCCGACGAGATGCTGGCCCGCGAGGGCCGCGCCTGGAGACGAGCATGATCGGGCTGTGGGACACCACCGGCAACGAGGTGGTCAAGGCGCTCGCCGCCGAGCGGCGCAGCGCTGGCGGGGTGGCCAGCGGCATGGCGCTCACCCTCATCGTGGTCGTGGACGAGAAGCGGGTGCGGGAGGCGGAGGCGGCGGCGACGATCGCCGCGGCCGCCCACCCGTGCCGGCTCCTGGTGGTGGTGCGCTCGGAGATCGAGCGGGACCGCAACCGACTGGACGCGGAGATCGTGGTGGGTGGCCGGCTCGGCCCCTGCGAGGCGGTGGTCACCCGGATGTACGGCCGGTTGTCCCTGCACGCCGAGTCGGTAGTGATGCCGCTGCTCGTCCCGGACGTACCGGTGGTGACCTGGTGGCACGGCGAGCCGCCGGCGGAGATCGCGACCGACTTCCTCGGGGTGGTGGCCGACCGGAGGATCACCGACTCCGCGCAGGCCGCCGACCCGGTGGAGGCGCTGCGGCAGCGGGCCCGGGACTACGCCCCGGGCGACACCGACCTGGCGTGGACCCGGATCACCCCGTGGCGCACCCTGGTCGCCGGGGCGTTCGACACCACCAGCGCCCAGGTCACCGAGGCGACCATCGTCGCGCCGGCCACCGACCCGACGGCGGCGCTGATGGCCGGTTGGCTGTCCAGCCGGCTCGGCATCACCCCACGACGGGTGGACAGCAACGAGTTCCCGCGGATGCGGGAGGTGCAGCTCAGCTGCGCCAACGGCGACCAGCTGACGCTGACCCGCGAGGACAGCATGGCGGTGTTCCGGCGGACCGGCCAGGACGACAGGGCCCTGCCGTTGGTCCGCCGCCCGCTCGGCGACGAACTGGCCGAGGAGCTGCGCCGTCTGGACGCCGACCAGGTGTACGCGGAGGCGCTGGGCGCGACGGTCGGGCTGCGCGGGCTGGAGCAGCGCCCCCCGCAGCGGGTCCACGTCTGGAAGGATCCGGCCACCGCGCAGCGCGCCGAGGCCGGGGTCACCGCGCACGTCGGCACGAGCGGCGAGGGCTGAGCCCAGCCGGGGCAGCACGTCGGGCAGGGCCGGTACGCGCCGGCCCTGCCCCGCACCCTCCGGGGTTCTCCGTCCCACCACCTCGGGCACACCGCCCCGGGCACGACAGCGACCGCACCGCGGTCGGGAAACGAAGGCGCAACCATGAGTGAGGCGAGTGTCGCCGTCCACGCCGACGCCGACCTGCTGGCGCAGGCCGTGGCGGCCCGGTTGCTGGTGAAGCTGCTCGACGCTCAGGCCGACCGGGGCGAAGCCTCGGTGGTGCTCACCGGAGGTCGGGTCGCCGCGGCCGTGTACCGGGCGGTGGCGACGCTGCCGGCCCGCGACGCGGTGGACTGGTCCCGGGTCGACGTGTGGTGGGGCGACGAACGGTTCCTGCCCGCCGGTGACCCGGACCGCAACGAGACCCAGGCGCGGGCCGCCCTGCTGGACGTGGTGCCGCTGGACCCGGCCCGGGTGCACCCGATGCCGGCCACGGACGGCCCGGCCGGCAACGACCCCGAGGCGGCCGCTGCCGCGTACGCGGAGGAGCTGGCCCGTGCCGCCCGGCCCGGGCACGCCACCCTGCCGCACTTCGACGTGCTGATGCTGGGCGTCGGCGAGGACGGCCACGTGGCCTCGGTCTTCCCCGAGCACCCGGTCAGCTACGAGACCCGGCCGGTCAGCGCGGTGCGGGGCAGCCCCAAGCCGCCGCCGACGCGGACCACCCTCACCCTGGCGGCGATCAACACCGCCGAGGAGATCTGGCTGGTGGCCGCCGGCGCCGACAAGGCTCGCGCGGTGGGTATGGCGTTGGCCGGCGCCGGGCCGGTGCAGTTGCCTGCGGCCGGCGTGCGGGGCGTGGGCCGCACCCGCTGGCTGCTGGACCGGGCGGCGGCAGTAGACGTGCCCGCCCGGCTGCGTAGCCTGCGCTGAGCGTGAGGGGGAGCCCGCTACTCGCCGCGTCGACGTCGTAGTGCGGCGAGCGCCTCGGCGAGCAGGGCCTCCCCCTCCTCGGCGGTACGCCGCTCCTTCACGTACGCCAGGTGGCTCTTGTACGGTTCGGCGCGGACCCGGCCCGGCGGGTTCTGGGCGTCCCGACCGGCGGGTAGACCGCAGCGGGGGCAGTCCCACAGGGCTGGCGGTTCGACGTCCGCGGCGATCCGGATGTCGACCCGGTGGTCGTTACGGCACCAGTAGCTGACGTCCTGTCGGGGGGCGGGTTGGTGCCGCTCGTCCGGGCGCATCGGTGCGGATCCGACCCGGGCTCCCCGGATAACGTTGCCATTCGGCACGGCTGCTCGCTCCTGTCGTCGGAGGGGACCCGCCGTCTTCGGGGGTGGAGCGGCGGGCGACGCGGTGCAGCGGAGAAAAGCCTGCGCGCGGCCCGTCGAGTGACGGACCGCGCGCAGATTGTACGACTTACTGAGCCTGCTCAGGTGACGCTGTTCATCTGGAGGCGCAGCCAGAGCCCGAGCCCGATGATCGCGGCGAACCAGACGACGCTCACCAGAACGGTGTAGCGGTCCAGGTTCTTCTCCGCGACCGAGGAGCCTGCGAGGCTGGAGCTGACGCCACCGCCGAACATGCTCGACAGACCGCCGCCCTTGCCGCGGTGCAGCAGGATCAGCAGGGTGAGCAGAATGCTCGTGATGACCAGCAACACGATCAACGTGTATGCGAACCAGATCGGCATGGCTGGGGTCAGTTCCTCTCGTAGCGATCCTCGCCCGGTCTGATCGGGCACGGCGGCACCGACCGGCGGACGGGCGGTGTCAAGGATACCGAGCGATCAGCGGGCGAGGTGCTCCGGGAACCGGCAGATCTGAGCGAATTCCTCCGCGTCCAGGCTGGCGCCCCCCACCAGGCCCCCGTCCACGTCCGATTGCGCCATGATCGAGGCAATGTTGGACGCCTTGACCGAGCCGCCGTAGAGGACCCGCACCTGGTCGGCGGTCTCCTGGTCGAAGCGTTCCGCCAGCCGCTGACGGACCGCCCCGCAGACCTCCTGGGCGTCCTCCGGCGTCGCGGTCTTGCCCGTGCCGATCGCCCAGACCGGCTCGTACGCGATCACGACCTGCCGCACCTGCTCGGGGGTGAGCCCGGCGAGGCCCCCGTCGAGCTGGTCGGAGCAGTGCGCCACGTGGGTGCCCTGCTCGCGGATGTCCAGCCCCTCCCCCACGCAGAGGATCGGCGTCAGGCCGTGCGTCAGCGCCGCCTTGACCTTGGCGTTGACCAGCGCGTCGTCCTCGTTGTGGTAGGCCCGCCGCTCGGAGTGCCCGACCACCACGTACGTGCAGCCGAGCTTGGCCAGCATCGGCCCGGAGATGTCCCCGGTGTACGCGCCGGACGCGTGCGGGGAGAGGTCCTGCCCGCCGTAGCCGATCAGCAGCTTGTCCCCGTCCACAGCGGTCTGCACGGTGCGCAGGTCGGTGAAGGGCGGCAGCACGACCGTCTCGACGGCCGTGAGCTGCTTCTCGGTGAGGCTGGCCGCCAGCTTCTGCACCAGCAGGTTGGCCTCGAGGTGGTTGAGGTTCATCTTCCAGTTGCCGGCCATCAGCGGCCGGCGGGTGGTGCTCGACATTCAGTTCTCCAGGGCCGCGATGCCGGGGAGGGTCTTGCCCTCGAGGTATTCCAGGGAGGCGCCACCACCGGTGGAGATGTGCCCGAAGGACGACTCGTCCAGCCCCAGGGCACGGACCGCCGCCGCGCTGTCACCGCCGCCGACGACACTGAACGCGTCGGCCTTGGTGATCGCCTCGGCGATCCCCCGGGTGCCCGCCGCGAAGGCCGGCATCTCGAACACGCCCATCGGGCCGTTCCAGAAGATCGTCTTCGCCTGGGACAGCGCGGCGCTGAAGCCCGCCACCGTCTCCGGGCCGACATCCAGGCCGAGCCGGTGACTCGGGATGCCGTCGACCCGGACCGTGTCGTGCGCCGCGTCCGGAGCGAACGCGTCCGCGACCACCACGTCGACCGGAAGCATGATCTTGCCGCCGGACCGCTCCAGCAGGTTGCGGCAGGTCTCGACCATGTCCTTCTCCAGCAGCGAGGTGCCCACCTCCAGGCCCTGGGCCTTGAGGAAGGTGAAGCACATCCCGCCACCGATGAGCAGCCGGTCGACCGTCGGCAGCAGAGCCTCGATCACGGCGAGCTTGTCGGACACCTTCGACCCACCGAGCACCACCACGTACGGGCGCTCGGGGTCACCGGTGAGCTTGGAGAGCACCTCGACCTCACGCAGCACCAGCCGACCCGCGACGTGCGGCAACCGGGCCGGCACGTCGAAGACGCTGGCGTGCTTGCGGTGCACGGCACCGAACGCGTCGTCCACGTACGCGTCACCGAACGCGGCGAGCTGGTCGGCGAAGGCACCCCGCTCGGCCTCGTCCTTGCTGGTCTCACCGGCGTTGAAGCGCAGGTTCTCCAGCAGGGCGACCTGACCGTCGGCCAGGTCGGCGACTGTGGAGCGGGCGGAGTCACCGACGGTGTCGGTGGCGAAGTGCACCGGCGCGCCGAGCAGCTCACCGAGCCGCCCGGCGACCGGGCCCAGGCTGAACTGCGGGTCCGGAGCGCCCTTCGGGCGGCCCAGGTGCGAGCAGACGACCACCTTCGCGCCGGCCTCGACCAGCGCGCCGAGAGTCGGCAGCACCGCGCGGATCCGGCCGTCATCGGTGATGGCACCGGTCTGCTTGTCGAGCGGGACGTTCAGGTCGGCGCGCACCAGCACGCGCCGACCCGACACCCCCTCGGCGAGCAGGTCGTCGAGGGTCCGGATGCTCACAGCGACGAACCGACCAGCTTGACGAGGTCGACCAGCCGGTTGGAGTAGCCCCACTCGTTGTCGTACCAGCCGACGACCTTGACCTGGTTGCCGACGACCTTGGTCAGCGGCGCGTCGAAGATGCACGACGCCGGGTCGGTCACGATGTCGGTGGAGACGATCGGGTCCTCGTTGTAGACCAGGATGCCCTTGAGCGGGCCGTCCGCGGCGGCCTTCAGCGCAGCGTTGACCTCGTCCACGGTGGTCTCGCGACCCACGTTGACGGTGAGGTCGGTGACCGAGCCGGTCGGGATCGGCACCCGCAGGGCGTACCCGTCGAGCTTGCCCTTGAGGTCCGGCAGGACCAGGCCGATCGCCTTGGCGGCGCCGGTCGAGGTCGGGACGATGTTCAGCGCGGCGGCGCGGGCCCGACGCAGGTCCGAGTGCGGCGCGTCCTGGAGGTTCTGGTCCTGGGTGTACGCGTGGATCGTCGTCATCAGACCGTGCTGGATGCCGAACGTGTCGTGCAGGACCTTCGCCATCGGGGCGAGGCAGTTCGTGGTGCACGAGGCGTTGGAGATGATGGTGTGCTTCGCCGGGTCGTAGGTGTCGTGGTTGACACCCATGACGACGGTGACGTCCTCGTTCTTCGCCGGGGCGGAGATGATGACCTTCTTGGCCCCGCCGTCGACGTGCGCCTTGGCCTTGGTGGCGTCGGTGAAGAAGCCGGTCGACTCGATGACGACGTCGGCGCCGACCTCGCCCCACGGCAGCTTCGACGGGTCCTTCTCGGCGTACGCCTTGATGGTCTTGCCACCGACGGTGATCTCGTCGGCGGTGGCCTTGACCTCGTAGGGCAGGCGACCGAGGATGCTGTCGTACTTGAGCAGGTGGGCGAGCGTGGCGTTGTCGGTAAGGTCGTTCACCGCCACGACCTCGATGTCGGCGTCAGACGCCAGCACTGCCCGGAAGAAGTTACGGCCGATTCGGCCAAAGCCGTTGATGCCAACCCGGATGGTCACAGGTCCCATCTCCTCGCGTTCTGGTCCGCCGGCTTCAGACAACGGGCCGGCGGGAATGGTGTGCGCCGACCGTTGGAGCCGGCCGTCGACGGTTCATCTCGGCCACCCCGCCGCGCGGTCTGAGGACCTGACCGCCCGAGGCGGTGGGGCACGACGAGGAATGCCGGTGTCGGCCCCCTTGCCGTACGCAGCGACCCTATCCGAGCGCGCGAGACCACGCTGCGCCGGGTCGTGCTCCCGGACGCACCGTGCGGCCCCACCGTCCTATCAGACCACGAGCATGTCGGGCGTGACGGCTGCTTCCGTATCCGGGATGCCAAGGTCGCGGGCCCGCTTGTCGGCCAACGCCAGGAGCCGGCGGATCCGCCCCGCGATGGCGTCCTTGGTCAGCGGCGGCTCGGCCAGCGCCCCCAACTCCTCCAGCGACGCCTGCCGGTGCTCCAGGCGCAGCCGACCGGCGTCGGTCAGGTGGTTGGGCGCCTCGTCGGCGAGGATCTCCAGCGCACGGGTGACCCGGGCGGCGGCGGCGACCGCTGCCCGCGCCGAACGGCGCAGGTTGGCGTCGTCGAAGTTGGCGAGCCGGTTGGCGGTGGCCCGCACCTCGCGGCGTACCCGACGCTCCTCCCAGGCCAGCACGCTGGAGTGCGCGCCGATCCGGGTGAGCAGCGCGGCGATCGCGTCACCGTCCTTGACGACCACCCGGTCCACCCCGCGTACCTCGCGGTTCTTCGCGGTGATGCCGATCCGGCGGGCCGCCCCGACCAGCGCCAACGCCGACTCCGGCCCCGGGCAGGTGATCTCCAGCGCGCTGGAGCGACCCGGCTCGGTGAGCGAGCCGTGAGCCATGAACGCGCCCCGCCACGCGGAAACCGCGCAGCAGACGTTGGCCGCCACCACGTGCGGGGGCAGCCCGCGCACGGGGCGACCCCGCACGTCGAGCAGACCGGTCTGCCGCGCCAGGGCCTCGCCGTCCTTGACCACCCGCACGATGAAGTGGCTGCCCTTGCGCAGCCCACCGGAGGCCAGCACGTGGATCTCGCTGGGGTAGCCGTAGACCTCGGCGACCTCCCGGCGCAGCCGCCGGGCGACCGCCCCGGTGTCCAGTTCAGCCTCCACCACCACGCGGCCGGAGACGATGTGCAGCCCGCCAGCGAAGCGCAGCAGTGCGGCCATCTCCGCCCGTCGGCAGCAGGGCTTGGGCACGTCGACCCGACTCAGCTCGTCCTTGACCGCGGCCGTCATCGCCATTGTGCGTCCCCTCACGGACCTGTTCCGGCGTGTCGCCGGAGATTACGTACGTGTCTAACGATCGGCGCCCAGGACAGGCACCAGCGCGGCGCCCAGGGCAGCCGGATCATGGCGGGGAGTCCCGTCGACAACGGCGACGGGGGCGAGGACCAGGCGGGCACCCAGCGATTCTGCCGCACGTTCGACCGGTTCGGGGTCACCCACCGCCTTGGCATCGGCGAGCACAAGATCCACCTTGAGCTCGGGCAGGTACCAGTGCAGCGCCGCGAGATGGTCGGCGACGGAGAGCCCGAGGGTCTCCTTCTCCGCGGCGAGGTTCAGCGTGACCAGCCGCCGGGCCGAGGTGGACACGATCGCGTCGGCCAGTTGCGGCACCAGCAGGTGCGGAAGCACGCTGGTGTACCAGCTGCCCGGCCCGAAGATCAACCAGTCGGCCGCCCGGATCGCCTCGATGGCCTCGGCGCAGGCCGGTGGGGCGCTCGGGGTGAGACGCAGCGACTCGACCCGCCCGGTGGTGACGGCCACCTGGTGCTGGCCACTCACAGTGCGCACCTCGTCGGGGGCGGCCGGGTCGGCACCGCGTACCCGCGCCTCGATGCCGACCGGTTGGCGGGACATCGGCAACACCCTGCCGACCGCGCCGAGCATCGCGCCGGCGTGCTCCAGCGCGGCCACCGGGTCGCCGAGCAGCTCCATCAGGCCGCAGAGCACCAGGTTGCCCACCGCGTGACCGGTCAGACCGTCGGTGCCGGCCGACGCTCCGTCGGTGCCCCGCCGGGCCGCGCCGTCGCGGTCCGGACCGTCGCCCGCCGCCGGGCCCGGCTCGGTCGCTCCAGCTTCGGGTACGCCCACGGGTACGGCGGCGAAGCGGTGCTGGAACAGCCCGGCGCTGCGCCGGGTGGCCGGGTGGTCCCCGGCCAACGCCACCAGGGCCTGGCGCAGGTCTCCCGGGGGCAGGCCGCCCCGCTCGGCCCGCAGCCGGCCACTGGAGCCGCCGTCGTCCCCCACAGTGACCACAGCGGTGATGTCGAGGTCGAGTTCGGGAGCGCAGTGGCGCAGCGCACGCAACGAGGCGGACAGCCCGTGCCCGCCGCCGAACGCCACCACCCGCCGGGCCGTCATTCCCGCCCCAGGTCGCGGTGCTGGGCGTTCGCCGCCAGCCCGGAGTGACGCAGCCGGCTGGCCAACTCCTCGGCGATGGCCACGCTGCGGTGCTTGCCGCCGGTGCAGCCCACGGCGACAGTGAGGTAGCGCTTGCCCTCCCGCTCGAAGCCGGTCGTGGTGGCGTTGACCAGGTCGGCGTACGAGGCCACGAAGGCGTCCGCGCCCTCCTGACCCAGCACGTACGCGCTGACCGCCTCCTCCCGCCCGGTGTGTTCACGCAGCTCCGGCACCCAGTACGGGTTGGGCAGGAAGCGGGCGTCCAGCACGAAATCGGCGTCCGGCGGAAGGCCGTACTTGAAGCCGAACGACAGCACGGTCAGCCGCAGCCGGCGGGCGTCCTCGCCGCCGAACAACTCCTCGATGCGCCGTCGGAGCTGGTTGACGTTCAGGTGGCTGGTGTCGATGATCACGTCGGCCTGGTCGCGGGCCTCCTCCAGCAGACCGCGCTCCACGGCGATGCCGTCGGCCAGCCGCCCGTCACCCTGCAACGGGTGCGAACGCCGAACGCTCTCGAACCGCCGGATCAGCACCTCGTCGTCGGCGTCGACGAAGACCACCCGGGGCGAGAACCCGCGCTCCTTGAGCTCCCGGATCGCCCCGGCCAGGTCCGTCGAGAAGGCCCGCGACCGCACGTCCAGCACCATGGCGGTACGCCGGGCCGCGCCGCCCGCCTTGAACGCCAGCTCGGCCATGTCCAACATCAGAGCCTGCGGCAGGTTGTCCACGACGTAGTAGCCGACGTTCTCCAACGCCCGGGCGACAGTGCTGCGGCCACCCCCGGAGAGGCCGGTGACCACCACGAGGGTGGTCTCCGACTCGGCCGCCACCTGCTCGTCACCGGCATCCGGGCCGTCGATCCGGTCACCGGTTGTGCGCGCCTCGCTCACCCGTACCCCCAAGCCGTGGCGCCGCGGCCGCCCTCGGCCGCGATTGGTCAATCAGCGACTCTATCCCGCCACCGGGTCGCGACCCGGCACCCGTGGCCGGGCGGCGCCCGCTGACCTCTTCGACGGTCGCCCTCCCGACACCCGAGGGCACTTGATGACGATCAGTAGTTGTCAATACGCTCAACGTGATCGTCGCAGGTCAGACCGACATCTGGAGGGTGCGATGCACGACCTGGCGGACAAGAACAAGTACGTCGGTTTCCTGTTCATGCGGATCAGCCCCGAGTACTTCGCCCTCGGCCGCGAGGGCATCCACGAGATCTCCGCCGAGCACGCCCGCGACCTGGGCCGCTTCGCCAAGCAGCTCACCCACGTCGTCTGCACCGGGGTGAACGGCAAGTACGACCAGGTCACCATGGTCGAGGCCGACACCCTCGAGGAGATCAACGCGGCGGCCACCGCCTTCCGAATGGGCAACAAGGCCCGCTACATCGAGATCGTCGACATCGTGGTCGGGATGAAGGCCCCGCCACGCGGCCTGGCCAACCGGTCCAGCCAGCCCGGCTGACCGCGTCGCACGTCCGGTGCACCCGGCCCGGGTGCGCCGGACAGGCGCCGTCGGGGTGGGCTCGTAGACTCCCCGGATGGCCTCTCCCACCGACCTGCGTGCCGCCTCCGACGCCCTGGACGTGCTGGGCCGGGTCTTCGGCTACGACGCGTTCCGTGGTTTCCAGCAGGACGTGATCGACCATGTGGTCGCCGGCGGCGACGCGCTGGTGTTGATGCCCACCGGTGGTGGCAAGTCCCTGTGCTACCAGATCCCGGCCCTGGTCCGCGACGGGGTCGCCGTCGTCGTGTCCCCGCTGATCGCGCTCATGCAGGACCAGGTCGACGCCCTCACCGCGGTCGGCGTACGCGCCGGGTTCCTCAACTCGACCCAGACCCTGGACGCCCGGCGGCGGGTCGAGGCCGCCTTCGTCGCCGGCGAGCTGGACCTGCTCTACCTGGCCCCGGAGGCGCTCGGCGTCCGATCCACCCTCGCCCTGCTCGACCGGGGCCGCATCTCCCTGTTCGCGATCGACGAGGCGCACTGCGTGTCCCAGTGGGGGCACGACTTCCGCCCCGACTATCTCGCGCTGTCGATGCTGCACGAACGCTGGCCGCAGGTGCCCCGCATCGCCCTGACCGCCACCGCGACCAGCGCCACCCGCACCGAGATCGCGACCCGGCTCAAGCTGGACGACGCCCGGCACTTCGTGGCCAGCTTCGACCGGCCCAACATCCAGTACCGGATCGTGCCCAAGCGCGAGCCCCGCAAGCAGCTGCTGACCCTGCTGCGCGACGAGCACCCCGGCGACGCCGGCATCGTCTACTGCCTGTCCCGGGCCTCGGTCGACAAGACGGCGGAGTTCCTCACCGCCAACGGGGTCGCCGCCCTGCCGTACCACGCCGGGCTTGACGCGGGCACCCGCGCCGCCAACCAGCAGCGCTTCCTGCGGGAAGACGGCCTGGTCATGGTGGCCACCATCGCCTTCGGCATGGGCATCGACAAGCCCGACGTCCGGTTCGTCGCCCACCTCGACCTACCCAAGTCCGTCGAGGGCTACTACCAGGAAACCGGCCGCGCCGGCCGCGACGGCCTGCCGTCCACCGCCTGGCTGGCGTACGGGCTGCAGGACGTGGTCCAGCAACGCAAGATGATCGAGACGTCCGACGGCGACCTCGCCCACCGCCGCAACCTGGCCGCGCACCTGGACGCGATGCTGGCCCTCTGCGAGACGGTGCGCTGCCGACGGGTCCAACTGCTCGAATACTTCGGCGAGACGACGACCGCCGCCTGCGGCAACTGCGACACCTGCCTCACCCCACCGGAGTCCTGGGACGGCACCGTCCCCGCCCAGAAGTTGCTCTCCGCCGTCTTCCGGCTCGACCGCGAACGCAACCAACGCTTCGGCGCCGGGCACTGCATCGACATCCTGCTCGGCAAACAGACCGACAAGATCAGCCAGTACGGTCACGACTCGCTGACGGTATTCGGCATCGGCTCCGAGCTCAGCGAGGCCGAGTGGCGGGGCGTGGTCCGGCAACTGCTCGCCGAAGGGCTGCTCGCCGTGGAGGGCGACTACGGCACGCTGGCGCTCACCGAGGCGAGCGCCGACGTCCTCGGCCGCCGCCGCACTGTCACCCTGCGCCGTGAGCCGGAGAAGCCGGCGTCGAGCCGCTCATCGAAGCCGCGTGGCGCGTCCACAGTCGTGGCCGAGCTGACCCCGGCCGCCGCGTCACTGTTCGAGCGGCTGCGCGGCTGGCGCGCGACCACCGCCAAGGAGCAGGGCGTCCCGGCGTACGTGATCTTCCACGACGCCACGCTGCGACAGATCGCCAGCGACGCGCCCAGCACACTGGCCGAGCTGTCCCGGGTCAGCGGCGTCGGCGAGAACAAACTCGCCAAGTACGGCGAGCAGATCCTGGCCGTCCTCGCCACCGACTGACGTCATGCCGAAGGGCCGGACCCCGGTGGTGGGGTCCGGCCCTTCGTCGTGGTGCGGTGGGTCAGCTGGTGGCGTAGCCGCGGGTGGCGATCCAGTCCGCGAGGTGCTCGACGCTGATCCAGTAGGAGGCGGTGTTCGGGTCGGCGGAGTCGGCGATCTTCACCGTGTTGCCGTTGTCGCGGTAGCCGACGACGCTGATGTAGTGCCCGCCCTCGTAGGAGTGCACGCCGCCGTCGGTGTCGGTGCTGGTGCCGGCGATGTTCGCGACCACGGCCCGGCCGTCGTCGACGGTCTTGACGATGTCGGCGCGCAGGGTGTCGGTCTGCTTGGTGTTGGCGTCGGGGGTGCTGATCTCGACCGACCGGTAGGCGTCGTTCTTGCCGGTTTCCTTGTTCAGCACGGGGGTGATGTCGTTGATGGAGTTGGTGCCGGCCTCGGTGGTGCCCATTTCCTTGGCCATGTCATCGACGTTGATGTCCTTGCCCTGCACGGACAGGGCGTTACGGGTGGCGGCGGGGCCGCAGTAGTAGAAGTTCGGCTGCGCTTCGTAGCGCACACCGAGCTCGCGCTCGCCGTGGCCCTTGCGGTCGGTCTGGGTCTGGGTGGCCGGCTTGCCGGTGGTGGGGGCGGCGAAGGCGGTGGTGACGGGGCCGGCGATGGCGCCACCGGTGAACGCGAGGCCGGCAGCGGTCAGGGCGGTCTTACGGATCAGATCGGTACGCATGATGGCGTGCTCCTCTGCATCGGGGGTGCCCGCACAACCTCAGGGGGTGTGGTCGTGCGGGGGAAGCTTGTTGCCCGGCGACCCGCGAGGGGGGTCGGCGTCGGGACAGGGTGTAACGGTTGCCGGTGGCGGGTCATTCCGCCTACCTGCTGGGGGTCGGCCGTTGTGGTGCTCGGCCGCTGGCCGTTGTGGTGCTCGGCCGCTGGCCGTTGTGGTGCTCGGCCGTGCGGGGATGTAACCGGGGCGGCCTGCCGGATGTTCCCGGCGGCTACCGTGGCCCCACGACCCGGCGGTCGCGGTGGCATGCCAGGTATAACGACCCCGGCCGGCCCCCGATTCCACCGCCGGGGTGGCCCCGACCACCCGACAACCGGGGTCAAACCGGACAAGGCACCCAGCCGGCGAAACGGACCGGCGGTCAGGGCGGGGTGATCGACTCGGGTTCATTGAAAACGCGGCGTCCAGGTGCCGGGGATACCCCGACATCATGAAAGCCGAGTGGATCAAGCCGGTCTGCGCCGTTGGTGCACCCGGCCCGACCCGGCCCGACCCGGCCCGGCCCAAACCGACCCAGCCCCGAACCCACCGACCTGTCTGAAACCCACACCACGCCGCTCCGCCCCAAGATCCGCGCAACGTCGGTGAAAGTGCTGCCTCGGCACGCCGTGAGGCAGCACTTTCACCGATAGTGCGCAGATCGTGGACATGCCACACCCCGGGTGCAGATCGCCACCCCGGCGCGGAGCGCCACCCCGGGTGCAGATCGCCACGCGCGCAGGCCCACTTCGGGATAGAAACACCGCGCGAACCCAGCCCAAGATCGCGCTCGATCCAGGAAACAGGGCCTTCCCCATGCCACGAGGCCACTACAACAAGGATCGAGCACGATCATGCGGGGTCGCGACCACCCGACGAGGGCGAGCGCGAGCCGCGCTCAGGTGCTGGGCTTCGCCTCCGCGCCGTCGCCGGCCTTCGCCGTTGTGCCATCGCCGGCCTTCGCCGTTGTGCCATCGCCGGCCTTCGCCGTTGTGTCGTCGCCGGCCTTCGCCTCCGCGCCGTCGCCGGCCCTCGTGTCAGTGTCCAGGGCGGCCAGGATCGCCTCGGCGGTGCGCCGACCCACCCCCGGCACCTCGGTGATCTCTTCGACCGTCGCGGCCGAGAGTCGCTTGAGTGAGCCGAAGTGCCGCAGCAGCGCCTTGCGCCGCACCTCACCCAGGCCGGGTACGTGGTCCAGCGCCGACTCGGTCATCCGCTTGGAGCGGCGTTGCCGGTGGAAGGTGATGGCGAACCGGTGAGCCTCGTCGCGCACCCGTTGCAGCAGGTAGAGCCCCTCGGAGGTGCGCGGGAGGATGACCGGGAACTCGTCGTCCGGGAGCCACACCTCCTCCAGCCGCTTGGCGAGCCCGCACAGGGCCACGTCGTCGATGCCCAGGTCGGCGAGGGCCTGTGCGGCGGCCGCGACCTGTGGGGCGCCGCCGTCGACGACCACCAGCTGCGGCGGGTACGCGAATTTTCGGGGCCGGCCTGTGGTCGGGTCGATCAGGACACCGACCTGCGGATCGACGGCGCCTCCCGGGGCGGCCGAGTCGTCGGCCGACTCCACGCCCACCTCGCCCGTCTCGGCCCTGGCGTCCAGGTAGCGGGCGAAGCGGCGCCGGAGCACCTCGGACATCGCGGAGGGGTCGTCGGTGGCGCCCCGGACGATGAACCGCCGGTACTCGCTCTTGCGGGGCAGCCCGTCCTCGAAGACCACCATGCTGGCGACCACGTCGGTGCCCTGGATCTGGGAGATGTCGAAACACTCGATGCGCAGCGGCGAGGTGCTCATGCCCAGCGCCTCGCTGATCTCGTCCAGCGCCTTGCCCCGGGTGGTCAGGTCACCGGAGCGCTTCAGCTTGTGCCGGGCCAGCGCGTCCTTGGCGTTGCGCTCCACCGTCTCCATCAGGGAGCGCTTGTCGCCACGTTGCGGCACCCGCAGCGACACCCGACTGCCCCGGTGGTTGGAGAGCCATTCGGCCAGCGCGTCAGCGTCCGCGGGCAGCTCGGGCACCAGCAGTTCGCGAGGCACGTCGGCCTCACCGTGCTCGCCGCCGTACACCTGGGTGCAGAAGTGGTGCACCAGGTCCCCGGTGGTCAGATCCTCGGTCTTCTCCACCACCCAGCCGCGCTGGCCGCGGACCCGGCCGTCCCGGACGTGGAAGACCTGCACGGCCGCCTCGAGTGGGTCGTCTGCGAACGCGACGACGTCCGCGTCGGTGCCGTCGCCGAGCACCACTGTCTGCTTCTCCATGGCCCGGCGCAGTGCGGCCACGTCGTCGCGCAGCCGGGCGGCCCGCTCGAACTCCAGCTGCTCACTCGCCTCGGTCATCTCGCGTTCGATCTTGCGGACCATGGTGTCGGTGCGCCCGGCCATGAAGTCGCAGAACCCGTCGACGATGGCCCGGTGTTCGTCGGCGGAGACGGTGCCGACGCACGGCGCCGAGCACTTGCCGATGTAGCCCAGCAGGCAGGGACGACCGACCTGGCCGGCCCGCTTGAACACCCCGGCGGAGCACGTCCGCGCGGGGAACACCCGCAGCAGCAGGTCGAGGGTCTCCCGGATGGCCCAGGCGTGCGAGTAGGGGCCGAAGTACCGCACGCCCTTGCGCTTGGCGCCGCGCATCACCTGCAGCCGTGGGTACTCCTCGTCGAGGGTGACGGCGAGATAGGGGTACGACTTGTCGTCGCGGTAGCGGACGTTGAACCGCGGGTCGTACTGCTTGATCCAGGTGAACTCCTGCTGGAGCGCCTCGACCTCGGTGCCGACGGTGATCCAGTCCACCGACTCGGCGGTGGTGACCATCTGCCGGGTGCGCTCGTGCAGGTTCCAGACGTCGCCGAAGTAGGAGTTGAGTCGGCTGCGCAGATTTCGCGCCTTGCCGACGTAGATCACCCGGCCGGTGCCGTCGCGGAAGCGGTAGACCCCCGGTAGCTCCGGGATGGTGCCGGGTGCGGGACGGTAGGTCGAGGGGTCAGCCACGCCAACAAGCCTAGTCCGCAGCACCGACAGCCCACCGCAAGCGTGATCCACTCCGCGTCCGGGAAGTCGGGGTGCCGGCACACCGCAGACACCCCGACTTGCCGAAACGCGATTCGATAGTGCGGCGCCGGGCCGACCGGCCGGTCAGCGTCCGGCGGCGGGGCCAGCCCGCTGGCCCCGCGTCGGATCAGGCCAGCGAGATCTGGTCGCCGGTGACCTTGATGTTCTTCGGCGGCAGCGGCTTTGTGGCCGGGCCGCCCTTCACCGAGCCGTCCTCGATCGAGAACTTGCTGCCGTGGCAGGTGCAGTTGATGGTGCCGCCGTCGACGTTCGTCACCGGGCAGTTCTGGTGCGTACAGATCGGGCTGAAGCCCTTGAACTGGCCGGCCGTGGGCTGGGTGATGACCACACCTTCGGCGGCGAGGACCTTGCCGCCACCGACCGGGATGTCGGCGGTGGTGGCCAACGACTGGGAACCCTGGCGGTCGCCGCCGCCGGCGTCACCCGTGCTGGGCACGGCGGGGCCACCACTGGTGGGTGCGTCACTGCCGGTGCCGCCGTCGTCGCTGCCGCAGGCAGCCAGGACGACGGCCGCGCCGACCGCCCCGACGCCGGTGAGCAGGGTACGGCGTGTCTGCGTACCCGGACCGGTCAGCGCCTGATCGTCACTCATGCCTCGCCTCTCTCTAGCCCGCTGCCGGTCGATAGCCGGCCACACTTCTCCACACGGGCAACTGTGCCGGATGGTTCATCGCGGCATTCGTCCGACCCGGCAAATGGGGCGGGGCGGGTCGTCGACCGACCCGCCCCGCCCCGCCACGCGAACACGCACAGAGGTCAGCGCGCCCCGGCCGGCACCTTACGGCTGGCCCGCGCCTTGGTCGCGCCGTTGGCCTTGGCGGCCCGGGTGGTGGCGGCAGCTGCACCCTTGGCCTTGCCGTCGAGCTTGAGCACCTGGCGCAGGAACTCGCCGGTGTGACTCTCGGCCACCTCGGCGACCTCCTCGGGGGTGCCGGTGGCGAGCACGGTGCCGCCGCGGTGGCCACCCTCGGGACCCATGTCGATCAGCCAGTCCGCGGTCTTGATCACGTCGAGGTTGTGCTCGATGGTGATCACCGTGTTGCCCTTGTCGACAAGCCCTTCCAGCACCATCAGCAGCTTGCGGATGTCTTCGAAGTGCAGACCGGTGGTCGGCTCGTCGAGCACGTAGACCGTCCGCCCGGTGGAGCGCTTCTGCAGCTCGGAGGCGAGCTTGACCCGCTGCGCCTCACCACCGGAGAGGGTCGGCGCGGGCTGACCGAGGCGGACGTAGCCCAGGCCGACGTCGACGAGCGTCTTGAGGTGCCGGTGGATGGCCGGGATGGCGGAGAAGAACTCGGCGGCCTCCTCGATCGGCATCTCCAGCACGTCCGAGACGGTCTTGCCCTTGTAGTGCACCTCCAGGGTCTCCCGGTTGTACCGGGCGCCCTTGCAGACCTCGCAGGGGACGTACACGTCGGGGAGGAAGTTCATCTCGATCTTGATGGTGCCGTCACCCGAGCACGCCTCGCAGCGGCCGCCCTTGACGTTGAAGGAGAACCGTCCCGGGCCGTAGCCGCGTACCTTCGCCTCGGTCGTCTCGGCGAACAGCTTGCGGACGTGGTCCCAGACTCCGGTGTAGGTGGCCGGGTTGGAGCGCGGCGTCCGGCCGATCGGCGACTGGTCCACGCCGACGACCTTGTCCACGTGCTCCAGACCGGAGACCCGGGTGTGCCGGCCGGGCACCAGCCGGGCGCCGTTGATCTGGTTGGCCAGCACCGCGTACAGGATGTCGTTGACCAGCGTCGACTTGCCCGAGCCGCTGACCCCGGTGACAGCGATCAGCTGGCCCAGCGGGAACGAGACGGTCAGGTTGCGCAGGTTGTGCTCCCGCGCGCCGTGCACCACCAGCTCGCGGGCCGGATCCTGCGGACGGCGGCCCGTCGGCGTCGGGATCGACCGGCGACCCGACAGGTACGCCCCGGTGATCGACTCCTTGTTCTTCAGCAGCGCCGGCACCGAACCGCTGTGCACGATCTTGCCGCCGTGCTCACCCGCGCCCGGCCCGATGTCGACGATCCAGTCGGCGGTGCGGATGGTGTCCTCGTCGTGCTCGACCACGATCAGCGTGTTGCCCAGCCCGCGCAGCCGGATCAGGGTCTCGATCAGCCGGTGGTTGTCGCGCTGGTGCAGCCCGATCGACGGCTCGTCGAGCACGTAGAGCACGCCCACCAGGCCGGAACCGATCTGGGTGGCCAGCCGGATGCGCTGCGCCTCACCGCCGGAGAGCGTGCCGGCCGGGCGGTCCAGGGAGAGGTAGTCCAGGCCGACGTCGAGCAGGAACCGCAGCCGGGCGTTGATCTCCTTGAGGACCCGCTCGGCGATCATCTTCTGCCGGTCGGTCAGCTCGATGCCGGCGAGCAGATCGGCGCACTCCCCCACGGACAGGTTGCAGACCTCGGCGATGCTCTTGCCGGCCAACGTGACAGCGAGCACTTCGGGCTTGAGCCGGGCACCGCCGCACGCCGCGCACGGCACGTCGCGCATGTAGCCCTCGTACTTGTCGCGGGACCACTCGGACTCGGTGTCGGAGTGCCGGCGCTCGATCCACTGCACCACGCCCTCGAAGCCGGTGTAGTAGGAGCGCTCGCGGCCGTACTTGTTGCGGTAGCGCACGTGCACCTGGTCGTCGGAGCCGTGCAGGATCGTCTTCTGCGCCCGCGCCGGCAACGCCCGCCACGGCGTGTCGATGTCGAAGTGCTGGGCCTCGCCGAGCGCCTCCAGCAGGCGCAGGAAGTATTCCAGGTTGTGCCCGGTGGACCAGGGCTGGATGGCGCCCTCACGCAGGCTGCGCTCCGGGTCGGGGACCAGCAGCTCCGGGTCGACCTCCTTCTTCGTGCCCAGGCCGGTGCACTCCGGGCAGGCGCCGTAGGGCGCGTTGAAGGAGAAGACCCGCGGCTCGAGATCCTCGATGGCGAGCGGGTGGTCGTTGGGGCAGGCCAGGTGCTCGGAGTAGCGGCGCTCGCGGTCCGGGTCGTCCTCGGGGAGGTCGACGAAGTCGAGCAGGACGAGGCCACTGGAGAGGCCCAGCGCGGCCTCGACCGAGTCGGTGAGCCGCTGCTTGGCGCTCGGCTTGACGGTGAGCCGGTCGATCACCACCTCGATGGTGTGCTTCTCCTGCTTCTTGAGCTTCGGCGGCTCGGTCAGCGGGTGCACCACGCCGTCGACCCGGGCCCGGGCGTAGCCCTTGGCCTGCAGCTCGGCGAAGAGGTCGACATATTCGCCCTTGCGGCCGCGGATCACCGGGGCGAGCACCATGAACTTGGTGCCCTCGGCCATGGCGAGGACCCGGTCGACGATCTGCTGCGGGCTCTGCCGGGAGATGCGCTCGCCGCAGACCGGGCAGTGCGGCTCACCGATGCGGGCGTAGAGCAGGCGCAGGTAGTCGTAGACCTCGGTGATGGTGCCGACAGTCGAACGCGGGTTACGCGAGGTGGACTTCTGGTCGATCGAGACGGCCGGGCTCAGGCCCTCGATGAAGTCGACGTCCGGCTTGTCCATCTGGCCGAGGAACTGCCGGGCGTACGAGGAGAGCGACTCGACGTAGCGGCGCTGCCCCTCGGCGAAGATCGTGTCGAAGGCCAGGCTCGACTTGCCCGACCCGGACAGCCCGGTGAACACGATGAGTGCGTCCCGGGGCAGGTCGAGACTGACGTCACGCAGGTTGTGCTCGCGCGCGCCACGGATGATCAGTCGGTCGGCCACGGTGCGTGTACTCCCGGGAGAAGAAAAAGCGAAGGATGTGTCCCGCTCTGGGCGGTCTTGAGCGGTCGTGCGGGCGCGGAAAACACGCCTCGGCAACTCTAGCCCCGAGGTACGACAGTTTCCCTCGCCCGCACATTCCCCCAGCTCAGCCCGGTCGGCCGCGCCATCCGGAAGCCCGGGCCACCCGAAAACACGCGCCACCCGGAAGCCCGGGCGCCCGCGCGTCGGCGGGCGCCCGGTCAGAAGCCGCCGGGCGTCGGCGGGCGCGCGGCCCGGCGTCGGGCCGAACGCCACCCGCCGCGCCGCTCGGCCGCCACCCGGGCCTCCCGCCGTCGGCTCTCGTGGGCCACCTCACCCTGCAGCCGTCGCCAGCTCTCCCACCGGCGGGTGGAGAGTTCGCCGGTGTGCAGCGCCTCCCTGACGGCGCAGGCGGGCTCGCCGTCGTGGCCGCAGTCGGCGTACCGGCAGCCCTCGGCCAGCCCGGCGATGTCGGCGAATGCCCGGTCGAGCCCGACCGCGCCGTCCAGCAGGCCGACCGCCCGCACGCCGGGTGTGTCGATCACCGCCCCGCCGCCGGGGATCGGTACGAGCGCCCGCCAGGTGGTGGTGTGCCGACCCTTGCCGTCGACGCGCCGAATCGCCTGGGTGGGCATCATCACCGCCCCGACGAGGGCGTTGACCAGGCTCGACTTGCCCGCCCCGGACGGGCCGAGCAGGCCGAGCGTGCGACCGGGCGCCACCTCGGCGCGCAGTGGGTCCAGCCCGAGGCCGAGTTCGGCGCTGACCGGCAGCACCGGCACTCCGGGGGCGACCGCGGCCAGCTGGCGGGCCAGCGCGGCCGGGTCGGCCGCGAGGTCCGCCTTGGTCAGTACGACCAGGGGCCGGGCGCCGGACTCGTGGGCCAGGGAGAGCAGCCGCTCGATCCGGCCCACGTCCGGTTCGGGGTGCACCGGCTCCACCACGGCGGCGGCGTCGAGGTTGGCGGCCAGCACCTGGCCGCTGGCGTCCTTGCCCGCGGTACGCCGGATCAGCGCGCCACGCCGCGGCAGCACCACCTCCACTGTGACGCGGCGGTCCGGCCAGTGGGTGAGCAGTACCCAGTCCCCGGCGCAGGGCAGCGCGGACGGGTCCCGCGCCGCGGCGGCCAGCACCGCCCCACCCAGGCTGGCCCGGACCGGGCCGGCCGCGCTGAGCACTGTGCAGACCCCCCGGTCCACCCGGGCCACCCGCCCCGGCTGGTGCTCGCCGCGGCGTGCGGCGTACGCCGTCCGCTCGGCGTCCCAGCCGAGGGCGGTCAGATCGATCGTCATGGCATCCTCATCGGTGTCGAAGCTGGTGATGGCGGAACACGCGTGCCACGTCCGGCATGATCACCACCTCCGTCCGATGTCCCGGTGCCGCGTCTGCCGCTGACGGTAGGTCGCGCGCCGACGCGCCGAAAGCGATTTCCCCGGCGACGGCGCGACGGCGGACCGCTAGGGTCGACGGGTGACCACGGATCCGCTGCTGCTGATGGGCGAGGTGGACGCGGCCACCAGCCGACTACTCCGTACCGCTGCGTCTTTCGACGCCGCGGACCTTGCCGCCGCGTCGCTGTTGCCCGGCTGGACGCGCGGCCACGTGCTGGCGCATCTGGCGCGCAACGCCGACGGCTTCGTCAACCTGCTCACCTCGGCCCGCACCGGGGAGGCGCTGCCGATGTACGCCTCGCTGGAGGCCCGCACGGCAGACATCGAAGCCGGTTCGAGCCGGCCAGCGGCCGAGCATCTGGACGACCTGCGCCGCACCGCGGACCTGTTCGCCGAGGCGGTCGCGGCGATGCCGGCCGACGCCTGGGCGGCGACGGTGCAGGCGCGTAAAGGCCCCTGGCCGGCCGCGTTGCTCGTCTGGGGTCGGCTGCGGGAGATCGAGGTTCACCACCTCGATCTGGCCGCCGACTACCGGGCCGCGCACTGGTCGGAGACGTTCGCCCACCGACTGCTGCGCGAGGCGGCCAGCCACCACGCCATGGGGCCGACACCGCCGTCGATGGTGCTGCGCCTCGACGACACCGAGCACGAGGTGGTGATCGGGGAACGCGTCGGCGCCCCGATCGTCGCCGGTCCCGCCCCCGATCTCGCCGCCTGGCTGATCGGCCGTGCCGACGGCGCCCCGCTCTCCGTCATCCCCGACGGCCCCCTGCCTACTCCACCGGAATGGATCTAGAAACGTCATGACATACAGCGGAGACGTCACGCACGGCGGCGCACCGGCGGTTCGGGAGCTGGACGGGCTGACCATCAGCAAGCTCTCGGTGGGCCCGATGGACAACAACGCCTACCTGCTGCGGTGCACGGGCACCGGTGATCAGGTGTTGATCGACGCCGCCAACGAGGCCCCCCGGTTGCTCGAACTGATCGGTGACGGTGGGCTCACCGCCGTGGTGACGACCCACCAGCACATGGATCACTGGGTGGCGCTGGAGGAGGTCGTCGCCAAGACCGGTGCGCGGGCGCTGGTGCACGCCGACGACGCGGTGGGGCTGCCGATCGAGGCGGAGCGGCTGGCCGACGGCGACACAGTGGCGGTCGGCGACTGCGCGTTGGAGGTCATCCACATCAAGGGGCACACCCCGGGTTCGATCGCGCTGCTCTACCGGGACCCGGCCGGCACCCCACATCTTTTCACTGGGGACAGCCTTTTCCCAGGTGGCGTTGGCAACACGGACAAGGACCCGGAGCGCTTCGCGGCGTTGATCGGTGACGTCGAGCAGAAGCTGTTCGACCAGCTACCGGATGACACCTGGTTCTACCCGGGCCACGGCAAGGACAGCACCCTGGGTGCCGAACGCCCCGCCCTCCCCCAGTGGAAAGCAAGAGGCTGGTAACCCACCGCCAACCAGAAGACCCAACGTCGACCGAGAACCACCAAGATCAATAACCACCGGCGTAGGCGGAACCCCCGCACGAACCGGCACCACGACGGGGGCGGGGGCCCGCCGTGCCCGGCGCAGGGATCAAGCCTGACCGCCCGGAGCCGGGCACGGCGGGCCCCCGCCCCACCACCGCAACCACCAACGATCACGAGACAACAGCGAAGAGCCGCCGCCGCGCCCCCAGCAACGCGACGGAGGCCAGCACCAGCCCGACCCCCATCGTGACCACCAGCGGGCTGGGGTCGCCCGGCAGCAGCGCGGCCACCGACCGCGACGCGGTGCCCAGAGCGAGGTAGAGACCGGCCCAGGCGGCCGCGCCGATCGTCGCGCAGCCGAGAAATCGGCGGTACGACATCCGCAGCCCGCCGGCGGCCAGTGGCAGTAGCGCGTTGAAGACCGGCAGGAACGGCGCGACGACCATCATCCGGCCGCCGCCGCGGCGCAGGATGCCTTCCGCCGCTGTCCAGCGGGTCTCGCCGATCCAGCCGCCGATGCGGCTGTGGCGCAGCCGGTCGGAGTAACGACGGCCGATCAGGAAGCTCAGCGACCAGCCGGCCAGGCAGCCGATCAGCACCGCGGCGAAGGTGGCAAGCCCGGTGCTCGGGCGGCCGACGCCGACCGCGGCGAGGATCGCGATGTCGCCGGGGATGAGGACACCCAGCAGGGGTACGGCGTCGAAGAGCATGACGAGCCCGAGCGCACCCATCAGCAGCAGAACCGGTAGTTCTCCGATCTGGGCCAGCCATTGCGTCATGCGTCGACGCTATGGCCAACGTGCCACTTCGGACATCGGGTCGTAGCCCCCAGTGACCCCTGGTATCCGCCTCGGGGTCGCCCCTGAGTCGGGGTACCGCCTCAGACGGGGCGCAGCACCTGCACGTGGCGTAGCGACGAGTCGACCGACGGTTCGGTCGTGGGCACCGGGTAGTCGGCCAGCACGCTCAGGCGGTCCGTCGGTAGGTGTCCGCGGCCGGGGTCGCCGACCAGCACGTCGGCGCCTGCGGCGGCGGCCCGCTGCAGGAAGGGCAGCACCCGGTCGGCCATCGCGCGGTCGTAGAAGACGTCTCCGGCGACCACGAGGTCGACCTTCGCCTCGGTGCTGTCGAGCAGGTCGTCCCCGGTGGCGTCGACGGCCACGTGGTTGGCCCGGGCGTTGAGGGTGACGGCGGCGACGGCGTACGGGTCGATGTCGTTCGCGGTGACCTCTGCGGCGCCGGCCAGCGCGGCGGCGATGGCCACCAGCCCGGATCCGGAGGCGAGGTCGAGCACCCGGCGACCGGCGGCCAGCTCCGGATGGTCCAGGAGGTGGCGGGCCAGGGCCTGCCCGCCGGCCCAGGCGGACGCCCAGTACGGCGCCGGCAGCGCGTGCCCGGCGACGGCTTCCATCCGGGCCCACCAGACGATCGCGTCCTCGGCCAGGTGCAGCCGCACCTCGGGGACGAACGGGGTGGGCATCAACCGGAGCCGGTCCAGACCGGCGCCGGGCGAGTTGATCTCGCGTTCCAGCTCGGTCAGCGCGTCGGCTGCGGCATCCCTCATCGGCGCAAGCATGCCCCAGCGGCGGTTGGTCGGGGCGGGTTTCGCGTGCCGCCGCGCAGAGTTCACCCGAGTTCAGTCAAAGACCTACGGCACTTCGGCCAGCGGATCGGGGTTTTGCCCGTTACTGTCGAACAGGTACGGGCGATCATCGGCCAGAGGCCGAGGGTCAGCCGCTTTGAACAGGGAGAGATGCATGGCAACCGGCACGGTTAAGTGGTTCAACTCGGAAAAGGGCTTCGGCTTCATCGAGCAGGACGGTGGAGGGCCGGACGTGTTCGTCCACTACTCCGCCATCGCTTCGAGCGGCTACCGGGAGCTCAACGAGGGCCAGAAGGTCGAGTTCGAGGTGACCCAGGGGCAGAAGGGTCCGCAGGCGGACAACGTCCGCCCGATGTAGCTCCGTGCCGGTGGCGGCGGTCGGTTCTCCGGCCGCCGTCGCAGCGCACTCAAGACGCCACCGGGGCGGCGGGCAGGTCCCGCCGCCTCCGGATTGGCCCAACGAACAGAATCAACGGGGTGAGCGCCAGCCAGGCGGTCATCACGACGATTGCCGTCCCGACGCCGTAGCGCGCGCCGATCACACCGGCCAGCACGGCTGCCAGCGGGATCGTGCCGTAGTTGAGCAGATGCATGCTCACCGTCACCCGGCCCAGCAGGTGGTGCGGCGTGTACGTCTGCCGGAAGGCGCCCTTCACCACGTTGCCGATGGCCACCCCCAGGCCGATCAGCAGGCCGCCGAGGGCCGGCCAGGCCAGCCCGATGCCGGGCGCGGCGAGGGGGATGAGCAGCGCGGGCGGGCCGGTGAGCGCCGCCGCGATCAGCAGGGCGCGCGCGGTGCCGCAGCGCCGGGCCACAGTGGTGGCGACCAGCGCTCCGATGATACCGCCGGCACTCATCACGCCGACGAGCGCTCCCACCAGGCCCGGCTCGAGACGCAGGTCACGCACCAGGAACACCACCAGGACGGCCTGGTAGCCGGTCAGCCCGATGTTGCTGGCCGCGCCGAAGACCGTGAGCACCCGCAGGTACGGATCCCGGATGACGAAGCGCAGCCCTTCGGTGATGTCCCGGCGCAGCGATCGGGACCGCTCCGCGCGGCGTGCGCGTGGTTCGCGGGTGCGGATGCGCAGCAGGAACACCGCGGAGAGCAGGAACGTGAGCGCGTCCAGCAGCAGTGCGGCGACGGCACCGGTGAGCTGGGCGATCAGGCCGGCGAGGCCGGGGCCAACGACGTAGCTGACGGTCTGGGTCGCCTGGAGCTTGGCGTTGCCCTCCGGCAGTTGACCCGGTCGCAGCAGCACCGGCAGGTAGACCTGGTCGGCGGTTTCGAAGAAGACCCGTGCGGCGCCGGCGCTGAGGGCGACCACCAGCAGCTGCGCGACGGTGAGCCGGCCCAGCAGGGCAGCCAGCGGCACGCTGAGGAAGGCCGCCGCGCAGAGCAGGTCGCAGACCACCATCACCGGTCGTCGGGGCAGTCGGTCGACCCACGCGCCGGCCGGCAGGCCGATCAGCAACCAGGGAAGCCAGGCCGCGGCGGTGAGCACCGCCACCTGGAAGGTGCCGGCGTCGAGGACGGCGACCGCGACCAGGGGCAACGCGACAGTGGTGACGTTGCTGCCGACGCTGCTGACCGCCTGGCCGGCCCAGAGCAGTCGGAAGTCGCGGTGGCGCAGCAGCCCTCCGGTCGGCCGGACGTCGGTGGGATCGCCGCGGGTGACTGTGGTCACGGTCGAGCCGGCACGCCGTGGACGAACACGAAGACGGGCCTGCGCTCGGCGTCGTCGTCGGGCAGGTCCCGGTCGGCCCAGCGCGCGAGAAGGTCGATCATCTCGCGGCTCAGCTCGGCCAGTTCCTCGGGTGTGAGGCGCAGCCAGTGGTCGGTGGAGAACGCGGCGTCGTGCCAGGATGCCTGCTCGACCTCGTCGGCGGCGTGCCAGGCCCGGGCCAGGGCGACGTGCCGGTCCAGGTTGAGCGAGGTGGCGGCGTCGGCGACCGCCCGGGAGGCCGGGTCGGCGTCGAAGTCGGCGTTGGACCAGCGCAGCCCTCGGGTGACCAGGCGCCACCACCGCTCGCGCCGGTCCCGGGCCAGCTCGGGCGCCTCGGTGACGAGGTCCGCGGCGGCGAGGACCTTGAGGTGGTGGCTGACGTTCGCGGGGGCCTGGTCGGTGCGCTCGGCGAGCATCCCGACGGTGGAGGGCCCGTGGACCTTGAACACGTCCATCAGCCGTCGGCGCAGGGGGTGGGACATGGCGGCCAGCACCCGGGAGTCGGTGATCTGGCGTACGTCGGAGCTGTCCATGCCGAGGAGCATGGCATCCGCAACAGCTCTTGTGCAATATCTGTTGCTCAACAGCTGTTGCGGACATGCGCCGAAAGGGCGGCCCGGGCGGCCCCGGGCCGCCCTCGCTCAGGCGGCCAGCCGGCGGGCCAGCTCGTCGGCGACCTGCTTGGCCATGGTGGGCGGGATGGCCGCGGCGATCTTCTCCGGCGTCAGCGAGGCCAGCACGCCCTGGGCGATCGCCGGTTCGTCGGTGAAGTCCTGGTTGGACAGCGCCGTCAGCGCCGTCTGCACCGCGGTCAGCTGAGCGGCGAGCGTCCTGAGCGTCGGGTGGGCCGGTTTGTAGTTCTTCACGGTGGCGTCCTCACCCATCGCCATCCGGGTGTAGATCTGCCCGACCGGGTTGCGGCCGTCCAGCACTGTGAGGTTCTTGTGGACGGTGGCCAGCCAGTTGTGCTCTTCGGGGGTCATGTCGTCGTCCTCCAGGAGTCCGATGGAGCTGAGGTAGCGGCGGAACAGGGGCCGCTGGTCGCGGCCCGCCTTGATGGCGTCGCGGAAGAAGCTGAAGTGGGTGTGCCAGCGGTGGGAGCTGTCGCCGCTGGTGCGCTTGCCGAGGCGATCCCACCGCTTCACAGTGGTGCCGTCGGGGCTGTAGATGATCTCGCGGATGTCCCGGGTGTCGGCAGCGTTCGCGGCGCACTGCGCCACGCACCAGACCGAGAAGCTGGGCAGGGTGTTCGTACGACCACCGGAGCGGACATTGAACTGGCCGACATCCAGCGCCGCCGCGTCGAGGGTCAGCCCGGCCCGGTCGCGGGGCGACTCGACCACCGAGTAGTCGTTGGTGACCACCCGATCCGATCCGCAGTGGTAGCCGCCCCGGTGGGCCGAGTCGCCGACGATGCCGACCTCGCCCGGGTCCAGGTCGTCCGGCCCGGGGGCGTTGTCGAGGTGAGTGAGGAGGAGGCTTCGGACGGCCAGAAGATTAGCCGGGGCCCGGGTCATGGGGTCCCCCTTTCCGAGAGGTGGGGACCGGGCACGACATCACACCGCGTACGCGGTGCTGGGCTTCGGACGAGCCCGGCCTACTGGTGCACGGCGCCGGGCGTTGACTCAACCATAGCCCGCGTTTTCGGCAAACGCCCAGCTCAGGATGGGTCTGTTCAGATTGGAGGTTGCGGTGGGGCAGAGTGGACGATCGGTAGCAGCAGCGCCGAGGGATGTGCCGGGTCGTGCAGAACCTGCCGCTGGCCGGCACGCAGCGTCACCGCCGCGCCGAGGGGTTCCCCGGTGCCGGGGTTGCGGGCCCACCGTGGATGGGCGCCACCGGAGACCTGCACCCGCAGCCGGTGCCCGGAGGCGAACCGGTACGCGGTCGGCCAGAGCGGCACCGGAATCCGCAGCGCCCCGGAGGGGTCGGCGGGGAACCGTTCGGGGGTGACCCGCACCAGACCGTCGCACACGTTCCACGAGCGACCCCGGCGGTCCACGTCGCACAGACGAACGAAGACGTCCAGGTACGGCAGGTCGCTGCGGACGTGGATCTCGGCGCGGACCGGGCCGACCACCTCGACCGGCCCGGTCAGCGGGGCGCTGGTGTAGGTCAGCACGTCGCGCCGGGCCTCGACGCTCCGGTTGTCCACCGGGCCGGCCCGCTGGGCGACGAGCAGTGGCCCGCCCAGCGACGGAGTGGGGTCGGCGGGGTCGTAGCGAAACTCGTCCGGCGTCGACGCGACCGGAGGGCGCGCCGCCAGCCCACCACCGGGTTGCAGGTGCCAGGCGGTCTCGACCGCCGGTGGCGGCCAGTCCGGCAGGTCCCGCCAGCCACCGCCGGCCCCGCCGACGTACAGCCGGACGGGTGGCACGGTTGACCGTGCCCGCCCGTTCGGTCGGGGCGCGGCCGGGAGGTGCTCGTCGAGCCAGGCCAACCCCTCGCGCAGCGCGGCCACGAACAGGCCGGGGCTGCCGTGCGTCCACGGGCCGATCACCAGGCGCGACGGTGTGCCGGCGGCGCGCAGCACGGCGTGGTCGTCGAGCTGGGCGGGCAGGAAGATGTCGTGCCAACCGGTGACCATGACCACCGGCGCCCGCACCTGGGCGACCCGGTCGGCGAAGACCCGGGTCCGCCAGTACGCGGCCTGCGGGGTGTGGTGGCGCAGCCACTCCTGGAAGAACGGGATGGTCACCCCGGTGGCCACCCGGTCGGCGTCGGCCAGCGGGAGGTGCTCCAGCGCGGCGGCCAGGCGGGGCTGCCCACGCTTGAGTTCCCACTGCCGGGCCAGCCACGGCACGGTCTGCGCGTGCAGCAGCTCGGCCCAGGTCAGCACGGTGTCCAGGGCGAAGGACTCCCCCGCGTACGTCGAGTCGCGGGTGGCCGAGGCGGTCACCACGGCGACCATGGCGCGCAGTTCCTCGCCGGCGTCGGCGGCCAGTGCCCACTGCGCGAAGCCCTGGTAGCTGACCCCGAACATGCCGAGCTGCCCGGACCACCAGGGTTGGCGACGCAGCCAGTCCAGGGTGTCCACCCCGTCGTCGCGCTCGTGCACCAGCGGGGCGAACGTCCCACCGGAGCCACCGGTGCCGCGGCAGGACTGGATCACCGCGTGTCGACCACGGGCGGCGAGCAGCCGACCGAGCAGCCGCAGGGGCCCACCGCGCCCGTAGGGGGTGCGGATCAGCACTGTCGGCGCGGGGCCGACGGCCGGGGCGTAGTGATCGGTACGCAGCACCACACCGTCGCGGGCCCGCACCGGGAGGTCACGGGTGACCCGCACCGGGCCGGGGCGGGTCGGTGGCAGGCGCAGCGCGGCGCTGGCGAGGCGGGTGACGAGCCGGTCCGGCACCGGTCAGCCCGTCGGTCGGCGGGGTGACTCCGGCCGGGCGGCGCGCACCGCGTCGCGGTGCCCCCGCAGCGACTCGCTCATCTCGGCCATGAACCGGTGCACGACCTCCAGCTCGTCCTCGCCGAAGCGGGCCATCACCGTGTCGGTACGGGCGCCCAGCGGTTGGAAGAACTCCATGGCCAGGGCGGCGCCCTGGTCGGCGTAGTGCAGCAGCACCTTGCGCCGGTCGACGGTGTCCCGGTCGCGGCGGATGTGCCCGGCCCGTTCCAGCCGGTCGATCAGGGCCGTGACCGAGCCGGAGGAGAGGTTGAGCTGCTCACCGAGGCGGCCGGGGGTGATGGGGTCACCGAGCAGCTCGGCGTCCATCACCGCGATCAACGCCTGGAGGTCGGTCGGGTTGAGGCCGTGCAGGTTGGCGAAGGCGTGGCCGACCTGTTGGGCGTCCACCGCGTACCGCCGAAGGTTGTTGGTGATCTCCGCGACCAGCTGCTCGCGGCGCGTGTCGCGCCGTCGGTACATGCCGTGAGTCGCCACCTCGCGCCGCTCTTCCCGTCGTCGGTCCCCCGGGTTGCAGCATAGAACAGCTCTGGATAATCTCGGCTATCAAGATACTCGACTTTCGAAAGACTTTGGGGTCATCTGATGTCTGTGTTCACCAGAGTCGCTCGTGGCCGGCTGGCCGCCTGGCTCACAGTGGCCGCCGCGATCGTCGTGGGCGCGGCCGTCTTCGCAACGCCCCAGCCGGACAACCCGGCACCGGTCTCCGCCACCGGACTGTCCGTGCAGTGGCAGTCGACCCAGGTGCAGCGTCTCCAGGACCAACTGCCCTCCAGCGACGTGCAGCCGGCCATCGTGGTGGTCAGTCGGGGCGACGGCGGTGCGCTGAGCGAGGCCGACCGGGCCACCGTCGGCGCTCGCGCCGACGACCTGCGCCGCTTCGCGGCGGGTGGGCAGGTCAGCCCCGCCCAGTTCTCCCCGGACGGCGCGGTGGCCCTCGTCGCCGTGCCACTGGACACCGCCGGTGGGCAGGAGGCCGTCACCGACACGGTGACCCAGCTGCGCACCGCCCTCGCGGACCTGCCCGGCGGGCTGACCGCCGAGGTGACCGGCTCCCCGGCCTTCACCGCCGACCTCTCCTCGGTGTTCGACGGCGCCGACATCACCCTGCTCACGGTGACCGCCGCCGTTGTCGCGCTGCTCCTGCTGATCACCTACCGCAGCCCGTTCCTGTGGATCGTGCCGCTGGTCGTGGTCGCCGCGACCGAACAGCTCACCCTGCGCGCTGTGGACGTCATCGTGCCGGCCGTCGGCATCAACCTTCAGCAGGGCCAGGTCACCGGCATCGCCAGCGTGCTGGTCTTCGGCGCCGCCACCGACTACGCGCTGCTGCTCATCGCCCGCTACCGGGAGGAGCTGCGCCGCGAGGAGGACCGGTTCGCGGCGATGCGCGCCGCGCTGCGCCGCACCGCGGAACCCATCCTGGCCAGCGGTAGCACGGTCGTGCTCGGCGTTCTCACCCTGCTGCTCAGTGAGCAGGAGACCAACCGGGCACTGGCGGTGGCCTGCGCCACCGGTGTGGTCTTCGCCATGCTCTCGGCCCTGTTCGTGCTCCCCGCCGTGCTGGTGCTCTTCGGTCGCGGCCTGTTCTGGCCGTTCGTACCCCGCATCGGCGGGCCGGTCCGCGAGGGCCGCCTCTGGGGTCGACTCGGCGCCACAGTGCAACGCCGCCCGGTGGTGGTCGCCACGCTGGCCACAGTGCTGCTCGGCGGCCTGGCACTGGGTGGGCTGGGCATCCGCACCGGCCTGTCCGAGACCGAACAGTTCCGGGCCGAGCCCGAGGCGGTGACCGGGGCGCAGACCCTGGCGCGGGCCTTCCCCGCCGGCAGCACCCAACCCGTCGCCGTGATCACCACCCCGGCGGCGGTGCGGGCGGTCACCGACGCCGCCACCGCGGTTCCCGGTGTCGCCTCGGCGCGCCCCGGCGACGCCGGCGCGGCCGTCGCCCAGGTCGACGTGGTCCTCGACGCCGAACCCGGCACCACCGCCTCGGACCGGGCGATCGAGGCGCTGCGCGCAGCTGTCGCCGCCGTGCCTGACTCCGCGCCGCCGGCCGCCGCCGGCGCCGACGCCCCGTCCGGGGCGATCGTCGGTGGCTCCGTGGCCGCCACCTACGACTCCGACGAGGCCAACGACCGTGACCTACGCCTCATCCTGCCGATCATCCTGCTGCTGGTCGGCGGTGTGCTCGTGCTCCTGCTGCGCGGCCTGCTCGCACCGCTGCTGCTGGTGCTCACCGTGATCGCGTCGTTCTTCGCCAGCCTCGGCGCGGCCTGGCTGCTCTTCGACCACGTGCTGGGCTTCCCCGCCCTGGACAGCGGGGTGCTGCTGCTCGCCTTCGTGTTCCTGGTGGCGCTCGGGGTGGACTACAACATCTTCCTGGTCACCCGGGCCCGGGAGGACGCCCGCAGCGCCGGAACCCGCGACGGCATGCTCTCCGCCCTGCGGGTCACCGGCGGCGTGATCACCAGTGCCGGAGTGCTGCTCGCCGCGGTCTTCGCCGTACTCGGCGTGCTGCCGCTGATCACCCTGACCCAGATCGGCATCATCGTCTGCATCGGTGTCCTGCTCGACACCCTGCTGGTCCGCACGGTCCTGGTGCCGGCGCTGGCGTTCCTGCTCGGTGACCGCTTCTGGTGGCCCGGCCGCATCACCCGCGACCCGGTGCCGGACACCCCGCGCTCGCCCGAGCCGGTGGCCGCGCACGACTGACCGACACGTCGGGGCCGTGGCCAATCCGGCACGGCCCCGACGAGGTCAGTACGCCAGGCAGACGCACTCGCTCATCAGCGCCCGCACGTTGCGCACGTACGACGGGTTGGGGATGGCCAGTGGCTTCCCCTCCTGCGCCACCGCGCCGTGCCCGAAGTTGTACGCGGCGATGACCGCGTTGAGCAGGCAGGAATCCAGTTCGCTGGTGCACAGTGCCGGGTCGAGACGGAAGTCGGACTCGAAGTACATGTCGCCGATGTACTTCGTCGCCCAGGCCAGGTAGGTGGCCCCGAGGTAGGCGTTGTCCCGGTAGGCGTCGATCTTGTAGCTCTTCTCGAACCGCTGGTTCATCCAGGTCGCGGTGTCCGGCATCACCTGCAACAGCCCTACCCCACCGTCGCAGGCGTAGATGTTGGACTGCCAACCGCTCTCCTGCCAGGCGGTGGCCTTGAGAAGTGTGAGCGGGATCGTGATGTCCGGCGCCGAGACCGGCCAGTAGGTGCGGTTGGCCGCGTCGGTCAGCGCCGCCTTCACCTCGGCCCGGGTCGCCTGGCTGCCCTTGTACGTCGGCTTGCAGGAGCTCGGCGCCGGCTTCGGTGGCGCCGGAGGAACCTCGGTCTCGGTGGGCGGCTTCGCCACCGCACGCGGCTTCGGCGCCACAGTGGTCGGCTTCTTCGTCGGCTTCGGGGTCGGGGTCGCGCTACGACTCGGCGCGGAACCCATCGCCTCCACGGCGCTCACCGACGGGCTCGGCTCCCCACCGGCCTCGTCGGACGGGGCATCCGTCGCCCCGTCGGCGACGGCGACCGGCGCGGCCAGACCCGATGGGCTCTCCCCCTTGCCGGCGCAGCCGACCAGCGCGCTCGCCAGCAGGAGCCCGGCGAGCACCGCGGCGGCCAGCCGATCGGTCCGTCGGACCATGCCGTTGCCTCCCCCGTGTGACTGTCGCCGCACCCTAACAAGGTTCCACCGGGCGGCGGTGCCCCTCCGACGGCCGCCGGGCCTGGTCCACCGGGGGCTGACCACTGCCCACCGCCCGGTCCCGGGTCGCCCACGCGACCATGAACACCACCGTCCAGAGCACACCGAGCAGCACAGCCGCGGCGGTCCCGCTCGCCGTGTCCAACCCCAGGTAGAGCCGCGCGCCGCCGACACCGAGCACCCCCGCAGCGGCGGCGGTCCAGGCGGCCACGGCCACCGGCCAGTGGGCGCTGCGCGACACCAGCCAGGCCAGGGTGCAGAAGCTCGCCGCGACCACGGCGTTCTGGGTCGAGAGCGGGGCCGCCTCACCGCCGCCCGGGGCGGTCCCGTTCGGGCCGGTCAGCTCGGCCACCACTGCCAGCACCACCAACGGCACGAACGCGCCCACCGTGCCGACCACGCTGAGCAGGTCCGCCCGCCAGGGCCGGTTGCGCCACGCCAGCACCGCCGCCACCAGCGCCACCAACAGGATCAGCACCGACCCGCGTACCACCGACACCACGACCAGCACGGCGTCGGCGGCGTCCGGCGTCCGCCGGGCAGCGAACCACCCCGCGATGGCGCCGTCCAACGCGGCCAGCCCACTGTTGCGCACCGCCACCGCGAGCAGACCGGCGATGGCGAGCCCGGCGGCGAACAGCAACAGCAGCCCGGCGGCCAGATTGAGCAGCAGCGTCCACGCCGGGCCGATCCGCATGGCCACCAGGAAGAACAGCACCCCGTAGCGGGCGGTGAGCCACCGCACCGGGGGCAACGCGCCCGCCCGGGACAGCAGCGCGCGCACCGGGTCGGGGTTACGACCCAGCCACCGGCCGACGAGCACCACACCGACCAGGCCGGCCAGCAACAGGAACGCCACCCCGGTGGCCCGGCCGAGCAGACGGGAGACAGTGTCGTACGACTCACCGGCCAGGTGACCGAGCAGCACCGAGCCGCCCACCCAGGTCACCACCCCGGCCAGGTTCCACAGGGCGAACCGCCGGTACGGCATGCCGGCCGCTCCGGCCAGCCGGGGCACCAGGGTGCGGGCGAAAGCCACCCACCGGGCGGCGAACACCCCGCGCCCACCCAGGCGGGCGAGCATGGCGTCGGCGCGGGCCCACCGCTGCGGCCCGACCCGGTGACCCAGCCCGGCGCGCAGCCGGGAGCCGTACCGCCGTCCGGCGCGAAAGGCCAGCCCATCGCCGAGGACCGCCGCGACGATCATCGCGAGCAACGCCGGCCCGAGCCGCAAGGTACCGTTGTAGGTGAGGAAGCCGACCAGCAGCAGGGTAGCCTCACCCGGCACGAGCAGGCCGAAGATCACCGCGGTCTCGCCCGCCACGATCAGCGCGGCGACCAGGTAGATCCACAGGGTGGGCAGACCCTGCACCCAGGTCAGCAGGTCGTGCACTCAGGCCCCCGGGACACGGGAGCCAGCATGCCAGCCGGGGGAACCACCGGCACAGCGGTTTCACCATAGATCAGGGGCACCTGGGGGTGACCCCGACGCAGCCTGCGCGAGCGCAGGCGGAAGGATAGAGGGTATGCAGCTTCGCACCGACCTCCGCAACGTCGCCATCATCGCTCACGTCGACCACGGCAAGACCACCCTGGTCGACGCCATGTTGCGGCAGGCCGGCGCGTACGGCGCACGCGGCGAGAACACCGAGCGGGTGATGGACTCCGGGGACCTGGAGCGGGAAAAGGGCATCACGATCCTGGCCAAGAACACCGGCGTGCACTACCTGCCGGCGGACGGCTCCGACCCGGTCACCATCAACATCATCGACACCCCCGGCCACGCCGACTTCGGCGGCGAGGTCGAGCGCGGCCTGACCATGGTCGACGGTGTGGTGCTGCTCGTCGACGCCAGCGAGGGCCCCCTGCCGCAGACCCGCTTCGTGCTGCGCAAGGCGCTGCGGGCCCGGATGCCGATCATCCTGGTGATCAACAAGGTGGACCGTCCGGACGCCCGGATCAAGGAGGTCGTGGACGACACCTACGAGCTCTTCCTCGACCTGGACGCCGACGAGGAGCAGATCGACTTCCCGATCGTCTACGCCTGCGCCCGCGACGGCATCGCCTCGCTGACCCAGCCCGCCGACGGCTCGGTGCCCGACGACAGCACCTCCCTGGAGCCGCTGTTCCGCACCCTGCTGGACACCATCCCGGCGCCCGCGTACGAGGACGGCGCGCCGTTGCAGGCGCACGTCACCAACCTCGACGCCTCGCCGTTCCTCGGTCGGCTCGCGCTGTGCCGGGTCCGCCAGGGCACCATCAGCAAGGGTCAGACGGTGGCCTGGTGCCGCACCGACGGCAGCACCCAGCGGGTCCGCATCTCCGAGATGCTGATGACCGAGGGCCTGGAGCGCAAGCCGGCCGAGACCGCCGGCCCGGGTGACATCATCGCCGTCGCCGGCATCCCGGAGATCATGATCGGTGAGACCCTGGCCGACGTGGAGAACCCGGTCGCGCTGCCGCTGATCACCGTCGACGAGCCGGCCATCTCGATGACCATCGGCACCAACACCTCGCCGCTGGTCGGCCGGGTCAAGGGCTCCAAGGTCACCGCGCGGATGGTCAAGGACCGGCTCGACAAGGAGCTGATCGGTAACGTGTCGCTGCGGGTCCTGCCCACCGAGCGGCCGGACGCCTGGGAGGTGCAGGGCCGCGGCGAGCTGGCGCTGGCCATCCTGGTCGAGCAGATGCGCCGGGAGAGCTACGAGCTGACCGTCGGCAAGCCGCAGGTGGTCACCAAGGAGATCGACGGCAAGACCTGCGAGCCGGTCGAGCGGCTGACCATCGACGCCCCGGAGGAGTACCTGGGCGCGATCACCCAGCTCCTCGCCACCCGCAAGGGCCGCATGGAGCAGCTGGTCAACCACGGCACCGGCTGGATCCGGATGGAGTGGCTGGTGCCGGCGCGCGGCCTGATCGGCTTCCGCACCGAGTTCCTCACCGACACCCGGGGCACCGGCATCCTGCACCACGTCTTCGAGTCGTACGAGCCGTGGTTCGGCGAGCTGCGTACCCGCAACAACGGTTCGCTGGTCGCCGACCGGGCCGGCGCGGTCACCGCCTTCGCGATGATCAACCTCCAGGAGCGCGGCCAGCTCTTCGTCGACCCCACCACCGAGGTGTACGAGGGCATGATCGTCGGGGAGAACTCCCGCTCCGACGACATGGACGTCAACATCACCAAGGAGAAGAAGCTCACCAACATGCGGGCGTCGACCTCCGACGAGACGGAGAAGCTGATCCCGCCGCGCAAGCTCTCGCTGGAGCAGGCCCTGGAGTTCTGCCGCGAGGACGAGTGCGTCGAGGTCACCCCGACCGCGGTGCGCATCCGCAAGGTGGTGCTCGACCAGCAGCTGCGGGGCCGGGCCGCCGCCCGCCGCAAGCACGCCGGCTGACCCACCAGCACCCGAACACCGGGCGCGTCGGCCGCTTGCGGCCGGCGCGCCCGTTCGCTTTCCCCCCCGACGGGTACCCGGGCCCGTCCACAGGTGATCCGCTACGGTCACCGTCATGACCTGGGATGATCTCGACGCCCACCTGGACCGGGTGCCCGGCACCGTCTCCGCGTACGTGGGGCGGCTCGACGCGCCGCCGACCTGGACCCGGCACGCGGACGCCGCCCACTACGCCGCGAGCACCATGAAGGTGGCGGTGCTCGCCGCGCTGCACCGCGCCGCCGAGGCCGGCACCCTGGACCTGGACGCCCCTGTTCCGGTCGTCAACGACTTCGACTCCGCCCAGTCCGGCGTGCCCCGCTTCACGTGCGCGCAGCCCTATGACAACGACGACGCGGTCTGGGACCGCATCGGCGGCACCGCGACGCTGCGCTGGCTGGCCGACCGGATGATCGTGCGCTCCAGCAACCTCGCCACCAACCTCGTCCTCAGCCACGTCGGGCTGCCCGCGGTCGCCGAGGTCTGGGCGCTCGCCGGCGCCCGCACCAGCGTCACCGGCCGCGGCATCGAGGACTTCGCCGCCCGCGAGGCCGGCATCACCAACACGGTCACCGCCGCCGACCTCGCCGCCCTGCTCGGCGCCCTGGCCACCGGGGCCGACACCCCCGGCCCACTCGCCTCACCGGCGGCCTGCACCACCATGCTGGACGTCCTGCTCGCCCAGGAACACCGCGAGGACCTCGCCGCCGGCCTGCCCGAGGGCACCCGCATCGCGCACAAGAACGGGTGGGTACGCGGCGTCCGTCACGGTGCCGGCGTGGTGCTGCCCGACGACGCCCCGCCGTACCTGATCGCCGTCTGCACCACCACCGACCTGGCCGGGGGCGACGACCAGGTGGAGGACGACGCCTGCCTGCTGCTCGCGCACATCTCGGCGCAGGTCTGGGCCGCCCGCCACCAACTCTGACCCGACAGCCTCGGCGGCGAGGCCAACGCCGCCGACTGCGGCTACGCTGCTCGCACCCCCACCCCGGAGCCGCCGATGCCCCGCAGTCGCACCGTGCTGATCGCCTTCCTCGTCGTGACGGCCGCGAACCTGCTGGCCAACGCCACCGGCGTCGGCCTGGCCTTCCTGCTCACCAAGCCGCTGCTGATGCCGCTGCTGGCGGCGTACCTCTGGCGGGTCAGCGCCGAACGCGCGGCCCGACCGGACCGGCTGCTGCTCGCCGCGCTGGCCTTCGCCACCGGCGGCGACGTCGCCCTGATGATCGACGGCACCTACTGGTTCCTCGCCGGCATGGCCTGCTTCCTCGGCACGCACCTCTGCTACCTCGCGGCCTTCACCCGACACGGCGCCGCGACCGCGCTGCGCCGCACGCCGCTGGTCGCCGTCCCCCTGGGGTACGCGGTGCTGACCGTCGTCGCCCTGACCTGGATGTGGGCGGGGCTGACCGACGTCGGGCTGGCCGTACCGGTGGCCGGCTACGCGATCGCACTGGCCGCCATGGCCACCACCGCCACCACCCAGGGCTGGCGGATCGGTCTCGGCGCCGCGCTCTTCCTCGGCTCCGACCTGCTGATCGCCGCCGGGGTGGCCGAGGTCGCCCAGCCACCCGGCGCGCCGGTGCTGGTCATGGCGACCTACGCCGCCGGTCAGGCGCTGATCGTCACCGGTTGGGCCACCCGCGTCGACACACCACCGGGCGCGCCGGTCACTCCAGCAGTTGCACCCGCAGCGCGCTGAGGTCCGAGTCGGTGAGCCCCAACCCGTCGCGCAGGTACGCGTCGAACGAGCCGTGCACCCGACGCACCTCGGCGTAGCCGGCGTCGAGGTACTCGGCGCGAACCTCCAGCACCGGCAGCACCGCGTCGACGTCCAGCTCGGGATTCCGCCGTCGCATCGCCTCGACGATCACCGCCCGCAGGCTCTCGGTCAGCTCGTTGTTGCGCAGGTAGTCGGCGCGGATCGCCGCCTCGTCCACCCCGAGCGCCGTCAACAGGATGACGGTGAGCCAACCGGTGCGGTCCTTGCCAGCCGAGCAGTGGTAGACCAGCGGCAGGTTCTCCGGCTGGGCCGCCAGCCGCACCGCCTCGGCGAAACCGACCCGCGCCGACTCACCGGTCACGAACCAGCGGTAGATCGCCGCCATCGCCCCCGCCGTGCCCTGCCGGGCCAGCTCCGCGTACGCGTCCAGGTCGTGACCGAGCAGCACCGCCGAGACGTACGTGAAGACCGGGTGCTCCGGGTCGTGCACCGGCAGGCGCACCACCCGTGGCTCACCGGCGAACCGGTCCTCCGGGGCGACCGCGATCTCGGTGCCGTCGCGCAGGTCGACCACGCACGCCGGCCCCAGCTTCGCCAGCACCGGTAGGTCGTCGTCGGTCAGCCGGCCCAGCGCCGGCGTGCGGATCAACTGGCCGACGCGGACCCGCCGCCCGTCCGCGCCGACGAGCCCACCCAGGTCACGTGCGTTCGGTGCACCCACCAGTTCCCAGCTCTGCCCGGTCATCCGGTCTCCCCTCCCGCGGTGGACCTCCGTATAGGGTGCCTGACATGACGATCTCGGCGGTACGCACCCACCGGGTTTCCGCCCCCTTACACACCCCGTTCGTCACCGCACTGCGCCGTACCACCACAGTGGACACCATTGTCGTCGAACTCGTCGACAGCGACGGCCGGTCCGGCTTCGGCGAGGCCCCCCAGGTCTGGCAGGTCACCGGCGCGTCGGTCGCTGGCGCACAGGCGTGTGTCAGCGAGTTGCTCGGCCCGCAGCTGATCGGCCGTGACCCGGACGACCTGGTGACCCGTTGCGGCGAGGTGCAGCGCGCGGTGGTCGGCAACGAGGCAGCGAAGGCGGCGGTGGACGTCGCCCTGCACGACCTCGCCGCGCGGCGGCTGGGCGTACCCCTGGTGCGGTTGCTCGGGGGCACCACGCTGCGGGTCCCGACGGACGTGACGCTGGCGGCGGGCGACGCGGTGGACCTGGCGGCCGCGGCGCGGCAGCGGCAGGCCGACGGCTTCGGCGTGCTCAAGTTGAAGGTCGGCACCGACGCGGCGAGTGACCTGGACCGGGTGCGGGCGGTACGGGCGGCCGTCGGCCCGGGCATCCGGATCCGGCTGGACGCCAATCAGGGCTGGACGCCCCGGGAGGCGGTGCGGGTGATCCGCGGCATCGAGGACGCCGGGCTGGACGTGGAGCTGGTCGAGCAGCCGGTGGCCCGCTGGGACCTGGACGGGCTGGCCTGGGTCAGCGACCGGGTGTCAGTGCCGATTCTCGCCGACGAGGCGGTCTTCGGGGTTCGTGACCTGGTGGAGGTGATCCGTCGCCGGGCCGCCGACCTGGTCAACGTGAAGCTGGCCAAGTGCGGTGGACTGCATCCGGCCCGCACCCTCCTCGACCTGGCCACCGCCCACGGGCTCGGCACTGTGGTCGGCTCGATGATGGAGAGCCAGGTCGGCATCGGGGCGGCGGCGAGTCTGGTCGCCGCGTACGGCACGACGGCGGTCGCCGACCTGGACGCCGCCTGGTGGCTGGCCTGGTCACCGGTGCAGGGCGGCATACGCTACGACGGGGCGACAGTGGTGTTGCCGGATGCCCCTGGCCTGGGCATCTCCGGCCTCGCTGAAGCAAAAGTGCAGGCTCGTGGTTGATGACTGTCGGTTTCTTTCATAGGGTTCCCTGGACAGCCGACACGATCTGGGGGTTGACGTGGAGCTGCAACCGGGCCGTGAGGCCGTCGTCCGGGTCGCCGTGGCGACGCTGTGGACCTCCCCCGAGGCGGTCCGCCCGGTCGACTGCCCAGCGCTGACCGCCGGTGTCGACATCCCGACCTGGGTCTCCGGACTGGACACCGACCAGCAGGTCGGTGACTGCGTGCTGAGCCAACTCCTGCTCGGCGAACGGGTCCTCGTCAGCGAGCTCCGCCCGGACGGCTGGGCCCGGGTCGTCGCCGTCGAACAACCAGCCGCCAAGCTTGACCCGCGCGGCTACCCGGGCTGGCTGCCCGCCGGGCAGCTGGCCGTCCCCGACCCGGCCCACACCGGCATCGACCACCCGCTGGTGGTCGATGCCACTGTCACCGGGCTGCACGCCGCCCCGAACGGGCCGGTGGAGTTGCCCGGCGTCGTCGTCGGCACCCGCCTCGTCCCGGCCGGCCCCGCGCAGGACGGCTGGCGGCCGGTGCACGTCCCCGGCCGGGCCACGCCGCTCTGGCTGCCGGACGGGCACCTGGTCCCAGCGGCGGCAGCGACGCCGCCCGCCGAGCAGGCGCTCGCTGTGGCACAGCGACTGCTGGACGTGGTCTACATCTGGGGCGGGCTCTCCGCGCACGGCATCGACTGCTCGGGGCTGGTGCATCTGGCCTGGCGGCGGTTCGGGGTACTGCTGCCCCGCGACGCCGACGACCAGGCCGTCGCCACGACCCCACTGCCGTTGGGCGCGGAACGCCCCGGCGACCTCTATTTCTTCGCCCGACCCGGCCGCAAGATCCACCACATCGGCATCGTCACCGCCACGCCGGGCGACGGCGGTCAGCGCCGGATGCTGCACGCCTGCTACCGGCGGCGGCGGGTCATCGAAGAGGAACTGCCGGCCGACCGGACCGCCACGCTGGTCGGCGCGCACCGGGTCTAGGGCGCGTTTCGGAAGCCGCCCTTCACCGGCCGGGCGCGTGTCCGCACCCGGCCGGTGACCGGTCAGCGTCGGGCGTCGGCCAACTCGCGACGCCGGTCCCGGGAGGACTTGATCAGGCTGGCGGCGGTGGCGATGCCCAGGGTGCCGATGATGACCAGCAGTGACAACCAGATCGGGATGTGCGGCGCCCAGCCGACGTGCTCGCCACCGTTGATGAACGGCAGCTGGTTGTCGGCCAGCGCCTCCAGCACCAGCTTGACCCCGATGAAGCCGAGCACGACGGCCAGGCCGTAGCTCAGGTAGATCAGCCGGTCGAGCAGGCCACCGAGCAGGAAGTAGAGCTGCCGGAGGCCCATCAGCGCGAAGACGTTCGCGGTGAAGACCAGGTACGGCTCCTGGGTGATGCCGAAGATCGCCGGGATCGAGTCCAGCGCGAAGATCAGGTCAGTGGTGCCGATCGCGATCATCACGATCAGCATCGGGGTGAACAGCCGCCGCCCGGCCACGTGGGTGGTGAGCTTCGCGCCGTCGTAGTCCTTCGAGATCGGCAGCGCCTTGCGGCTCCACCGGATCAGCACGTTCTCGGAGAACTCGTCCTCGTCCGGCTCACCCTGCCGGGCCAGGTTCACCGCGGTGTAGATCAGGAACGCGCCGAAGATGTAGAAGACCCAGGAGAACTGCGTGATCAACGCCGCACCGGCGGCGATGAACCCGCCACGCATCACCAGCGCCAGCACGATGCCGACGAGCAGCACCTTCTGCTGGTACTGCCGAGGCACCCCGAAGCGGGCCATGATGATCACGAAGACGAAGAGGTTGTCCACCGAGAGGCTGTACTCGGTGAGCCAGCCGGTGTAGAACTGGCCGGCCGCGCTGGCCCCGGAGGTCAGCCAGACACCCGCGCCGAAGAGCAGGGCGAGACCGACGTAGAAGGCGACCCAGAGGCTCGACTCCCGCACACTCGGCTCGTGCGGGCGCCGACCAATGATCAACAGGTCGACGAGCAGGACCGCAGTCAGTGCGACAAGCGTCCCCGCCCACACCAATCCGGACACGTCCAACGTTCATTCCTCCGGCAGACACGCGGCGTCGGGCACACCGTACGCCCCTGCGGGAGCCGGCGTGCCGCTGTCGCTCACTCTGGTGACTGTCGGAGGTCTCTTCCGCCGTCGCCCCGAAGTGGGGCGGCGACCTACGGGGCCGGGTCGGGTCACCGTGGTTCCGGCGATCGACCGTGCTGACGACTCCGTTGCGGGGGAATACTCCCCTCCTCGGTGACCATTGTTGCCCACCACGCCCCGTGATCGCACCCCGGGCACCGGGTGGCGCTGACCACCTGCGGCCTGGCACACCTCGCCTAGGGCTTCCTAGGAGGCTAGTGCAGGTCGGGTGCGGCGATCGGGTCGGCGAGCGACCAGCCGGCGGCGAGCAGGTCGTCGCAGGCCCGCACCGCCCGGGCCAACCGCTCGGCGTGCGACCCGGTCAGCTCCACCACAGGCACCCCGCACCCCGCCAGCTCGGCGCGGAACCGCTCGGTCATCCACGCCCGCAGGTGCTCACCGTCGCGCAGCCCGTCATCGGTGAACGGAACCCCCCGGTGATCGGTCAACAGGTACAGCGCCGGCCGGCGGGCCGCCGCCCGCACCTCCTCCGATGCGCTGCCCAGGTAGCGCTCCTCCCACACCGCCGTCGCCCGCGCGTCGGTGTCGCAGACCAGCAGCGGCCCGCTCGTCCGGGCCGCCGCGTCCTCGGCCGCCTGCTGCTCGCGGACCACGGCGCGGAAGTCGTCCCGGTCCCAGGTGACGTCGAAGACGGTCGCCTCCGGTGTGCGTTCGCGCAACCCTGCCAGTTTGCGAGCGGTCAACTCCCGGCCGTACTCCGGCACCCAGGACGTGCCGTAGTGCCCCGCGAGCGCCGCCGCCATCGTCGTGGTCCCGGTCGACTCGGCCCCGACCACCACCACCCGCCGGACGAACCACGCCCGCACCGGCGGGCTCAGCCACCGCCAGTGAGCTGCCGGGTCCGCGCGCACGGCCGTCCCGGACACCGGCACCGTCCGCCGGTCCGGATCCACCGACACGGGTACGGCGTCGAAGCGGCGCGCCAATTCGGCCCCGTACGCCTCAGAGGAGAAGACCGCGTCCACCGGCCTCGACCCGACCGCGGCACGGAACACCGCGCAGTGCGCGTCCCAGACCGCCGGATCGGCGTAGTCCACCGGGTGATCGTCGTACCGGCCGACGAAACGGACCCACGGTGTGTCCGCGTGCACCTCCAGCAACCAGCCGAGGCGCAGCGGGAGCGGAATGGACTCCCGACGTGAGGGCGCCACGACGACCGTCACCTCGGCGCAGCGGGCGGCGGCGGCCCCGATCAGCGCGTGGTGCCCGGCGTGCGGCGGATAGAACTTTCCCACCACCATCCCGTGCCCGAACTCCGCCGAGCGGGCCGGCCCGCGAGGCACCGGAGCAGGGCCGGACGTCTCGGCGTTCACGCGGTGACCGGCGCCGGGCCGGGCGGGACCGCGCTCGGCCGGTCGGCCCGGCGCAGGTCGGCCCGCCAGGCCCGCAACCCGAGTACGCACAGGGCGAGGAAGACCAGGTAGAGGACTGCGGTCAGGTGCAGTCCCTTGTACGCGTACAACGGGATGTAGATCAGATCGGCGGCGATCCAGAGCCACCAACTCTCCACCCGCTTGCGGGTCTGCCCGTACGTGGCCAGCAGGGACAGCGCCGTTGTCAACGCGTCGGGCAGCGGCACCGTCGAGTCGGTGCCCCGGTCCAGCAGCACCCAGAGCGCGCCGGTGAGCAGCACCCCGGCGGCGGCCAGCGCCAGCCACTCCCGCCGCCCCGTCCGGCTCACAGTGAGCCGGCTACGCCGCTCGCCACCGAACAGCCAGTGCCACCAGCCGTAGCAGCCGAGCGCGACGTAGACGACCTGGAGCCCCGCGTCGGCGTACAGCCCGGCGGTCCAGAACAGCACCATGAGCAGCAGCACGTTGGCGATGCCGATCGGCCAGTTGGCGATCTTCTGCCGGGCCACCAGCCACACGTTGAGCACACCGGTCGCAAACCCCAGCAGCTCCGCCCAGGTGGTGCCCGTACCGGCCACCCGAAACGCGGTGCCGGTGAGCCAGTCGATGATCACGAGGCCACCCTAGGTGCGGAGCCGGCGCCGGAACAGACCCCCGCGACACCACCGGCCCCGGCCACCGTGGGAGGCTGTCCGACATGGTGCTTGAGGTCGCGCTAATCGATGTACTTCCCGGACACGAGGACGCGTTCGCCAAGGCGTACGCCGAGGGTCACCCGGTGCTCGCCGGGGCGACCGGCTGCCGGTCCGTGCGGATGACCCGAGGAATCGAGTCACCGACCCGTTTCGTGCTGCTCGTCGAATGGGACTCGGTCGAGGCGCACGAGGAGAACTTCCGGGCCACCGAACGGTTCGAGCAGTGGCGGGCGCTGATCGGGCCCCACTTCGCGGGACCGCCCGTGGTGGAACACTTCCTCGACGTACCGGCCTGAGCCGAGCTGTCGTACCCCAGGGTTATCGTGCCGGGCGCACGCGCCGGCCGCCGGTCCCGACGGGCTCGGGGGCGCCGGGCCCGGTGGCCGCGCGGCGCCGCACCGTCGACACCCGCAGCCGTTACTCGCCGACGCGGCGGGCCAGCACGGTGACCGTCTCCTCCGGTGACAGCGCCGCGGCCAGCAGCGCCGCGGTCATCCGTTCGTAGCGGTCGACGTCGAGCACTGTGGCCAACCGGACGTCGGTGGTCAACGCCTCGAGCATCACCGTCCGCGGGTCCGCCGGGTCGGGAAAGGCGTAGCAGGAATACGGTGTGAGCGGGTGCAGCCCGCCACCGGCCGCCCCGCGGGGCAACAGCCGCACCGTGACGTGGGACAGGCCGGTCACGGTGACCAGATGCCGCAGCTGTTCGCGCCAGATCTCCACCGGCAGGTCACCGGGGTCGCAGACGGCCTCGGCGAGCACCGCCGTGTAGCGCGGCGGATAGGCCCGCCGCAGCACCTCCTGCCGCAAGGCCCGAGCGCGCACCTCGGCCTCCACATCGACCTCCGGCGTGAGCTGGGCGCCGGCCGCCACCAGCACCCGGGCGTACGCGGGCGTCTGGAGCAGCCCTGGCACCACCGACGGCTGGTACTCCACGATGTCGGCGGCGCCCGCCTCCAACTCGGCGTACGTGCGCTGCCGTTCGCTCATCTCGCCCAGCGTCTTCCACCAGCCCCGACTGGTCGCCGCGTCCCGGGCGATGACGATCAGCGCCTCCCGGGCGGGCGTGGAAACCTTGTAGACGTCCAGCAGATCGAGCACGTCGGCGAGGTCCGGGCGACTCTGGCCCAGCTCGATGCGGGACAGCTTCGACGTCGAGGCCCAGCCCAACCGGTCGCAGACCTGCTCCAGGGTCAGCGACTCGCGCCGACGGAGTTGGCGCAGTTCTGCGCCGAGACGTGCACGTCGAATAACAGGACTTGTTGGCAGCGGCATCCCGGCCTCCCCACCGAGGGAGACTACGCAGGACGATCACCCAGTGCAATAGCGCGCTCGCACACCGCAATCAGGGCAATCGGTGCCGCTGACCGGCCGGGCCGGCCCACACGTACCGTTTCCACAGGTCAGCAGCGGTTACGGCCGGCGAGGTCCGATCCCGGCGGGCCGTGCGTCCCGCCGGTGCGGCGGGGGCTCAGGGTCGGTAGGTGCCGAAGGACCACACGTTGCCGGCCAGATCGCGGGCGGCGTAGTCACGGGAGCCGTAGTCGGTGTCGAACGGCTCGCGGGTGATCTCGGCGCCGGCCGCGCGGGCCCGGGCGCAGTGCGCGTCGACGTCCGGCACGGCCACGTAGACCGACCAGTCGTCGTCGGCCGGCCGGGGCCGGGCGTCGGCTCGTCCACCGAGCATGATCATGCCGGTGTCGAGGACCAGTTCGGCGTGCGCCACAGTGCCGTCCGGCGCCTCGTGCACGGCATGCACCTGGAAACCGAAGGCGGCACCGAGCCAGTCGATCGCGGCGCGGGGATCGGGATAACGGAAGATCGGATAGATGGTTCGCATGACCCGATTCTGCTGCCGGCGGCGCCGATCCGGATTGGACGAATGTGACCTCCGCTGGTCGCCGACGCGGCTGCGGTCAGCCGGCCCGCGTCAGCGGGCGGCGAGCAGCGCGGCCGGCGTCGCCCCCGCGAACTGGTGGAAGTCCCGGATCAGGTGGGACTGGTCGTAGTAGCCGCAGCCCGCCGCCACGGCGGCCCAGTCGACGGCCCGCCCGGTCGCGCCGACCTGGGTCGACGCCGCGTGGGCCTGCTGGAAACGCAGCAGCCGGGCGGCCATCTTGGGCGGCAGCCCGACCTCCTGCCGGAACCGGGACGCGAGGTGCCGCCGGCTCCAGCCCAACTCGTCGGCGAGCACCCCGACGCTCCCCCGCCCAGCATTGGCGACGAGCCACCGCCACGCCCAGTCGAGCCGCGGGTCCACCGGCGGGGACGCCGCCAGCCGGGCGGTGAGCACCCTGTCGAGCAGGGCGAACCGCTCCGGCCAGCCGGGGGCCTCGGCGAGCCGGCCGCGCAGCCGGTCCAGCCAACGGCCCGGGAGTTGCCCGACGCCGACGGCCCGATTGGTCAGCTCGCTCAGTGGCAGGCCGAGGAGCCGACGGGCGGTCAGCGGGGCGAGCAGCAACTCGACGCCCTCCCCCACACCCACGGTGCGCGTGGTGCACCAACTGTCGAAGGTGCCGGCCACGAACGAGTCGACAGCTGTGACACCGCGCTCCGCGCTGCGCGGGTCGGTCACGTCCAGCGGAGCGCCCCAACCCAGGATCAGCACCACGAAGACGCCCGCCGACTCCTGACGGACCAGTGGCAGGTCCGCCCGTTCCCGGTAGCCCACGTACCTGTCGACGAACGGACGCAGGCTGGCATCGGGCAGACCGAGGACCATCTCGCCGATCGGCACCACCGTCGTCAACAGTGCCCGCCCTTCGCGTGACCCGGTCGGCCGGACCCCAACGGAGCGCTGGGCGTGGCCGACCGGGTGGCCGTCACTTCACCCCGGCGGCGTCCATGCCGCGCAGCTCCTTCTTCAGGTCGGAGACCTCGTCGCGGATCCGGGCCGCCAACTCGAACTGCAGCTCGCGGGCGGCGGCCAACATCTGGTCGTTGAGCTCCTGGATGAGCTGGGCGAGGTCGGCGCGGGCCATCCCCTCCCGCGAGGTGGTGCCGGCGGCGGACCGGCTCCGGCTGCGGGTCTCCTTGACCGGCGCCTTGCCCCGGGAGAGCTGACGCACCGCGCCCCCGACCCGGGAATTCTCGGTGTCCTCCGCCTCGCGGTAGATGTCGTCCAGGATGTCGTGGATCTTCTTGCGCAGCGGCTCCGGGCTGATGCCGTGCGCCTCGTTGTGCGCGATCTGCTTGGCCCGACGCCGATCGGTCTCGTCGATCGCCGCCGCCATCGACGGGGTGATCTTGTCGGCGTACATGTGCACCTGACCGGAGACGTTACGGGCGGCCCGCCCGATGGTCTGGATCAGCGACCGGCCGCTGCGGAGGAAGCCCTCCTTGTCGGCGTCGAGAATCGCCACCAGCGACACCTCGGGCAGGTCCAGACCCTCGCGGAGCAGGTTGATGCCGACGAGCACGTCGTAGTCACCCTTGCGCAGCTCGCGCAGCAGCTCCACCCGGCGCAACGTGTCGACCTCCGAGTGCAGGTAGCGCACCCGGATGCCGTTCTCCAGGAGGTAGTCGGACAGGTCCTCGGCCATCTTCTTGGTCAGCGTGGTGACCAGCACCCGCTCGTCCCGGTCGGTCCGCAGCTTGATCTCGTGCATCAGGTCGTCGATCTGGCCCTTGGTCGGCTTGATCACGACCTCCGGGTCGACCAGACCGGTGGGTCGGATCACCTGCTCGACGAACTCGCCCTGGGCCTGCTCCATCTCCCACGTGCCGGGGGTCGCGGAGAGGAAGACCATCTGGCCCACCCGCTCCAGGAACTCGTCGAAGCGCAACGGCCGGTTGTCGGCCGCGCTGGGCAGCCGGAAGCCGTGGTCGATGAGCATCCGCTTGCGCGACGCGTCGCCCTCGTACATGCCGCCGATCTGCGGGATGGTCACGTGCGACTCGTCGACCACTGTGAGGAAGTCGTCGGGGAAGTAGTCGAGCAGGGCGTGCGGCGGGCTGCCGGGCAGCCGCCCGTCCATGTGCATCGAGTAGTTCTCGATGCCGGAGCAGAAGCCCACCTGCCGCATCATCTCGATGTCGTAGGTGGTGCGCATCCGCAGCCGCTGCGCCTCCAGCAGCTTGCCCTGCCGCTCCAGCTCGGCGAGGCGCTCGGCCAGCTCCACCTCGATGTCGCGGATCGCCCGCTCCATCCGCTCCGGACCCGCCGCGTAGTGGGTGGCCGGGAAGATCACCAGCTGGTCGACCTCGCGGACCACGTCACCGGTCAACGGGTTGAGGTAGTAGAGCTTCTCCACCTCGTCACCGAAGAGCTCGATGCGGATCGCCAGCTCCTCGTACGCCGGGATGATCTCCAGGGTGTCGCCGCGGACCCGGAAGGTGCCGCGCTGGAAGGCCATGTCGTTGCGGGTGTACTGGATGTCGACCAGCCGGCGCAGCAACTGGTCACGGTCGAGCTCCTGCCCGACCTGTGCCTTCACCGCCCGGTTGAGGTATTCCTCCGGGGTGCCCAGACCGTAGATCGCCGAGACGGTCGCCACCACGATCACGTCGCGGCGGGTGAGCAGCGACATCGTCGCCGAGTGCCGCAGCCGCTCCACCTCCTCGTTGATCGAGGAGTCCTTCTCGATGTAGGTGTCGGTCTGCGGGATGTAGGCCTCGGGCTGGTAGTAGTCGTAGTACGACACGAAGTATTCGACAGCGTTGTGCGGCAGCAGCTCGCTGAACTCCTTGGCCAACTGCGCACAGAGCGTCTTGTTCGGGGCGAGCACCAGGGTGGGGCGTTGCAGCCGCTCGATCAGCCACGCCGTGGTGGCGCTCTTGCCGGTGCCGGTCGCGCCGAGCAGCACTGTGTTGCGGTCGCCACGCCGAACCCGGCGCTCAAGTTCGTCGATGGCTGCCGGTTGGTCGCCGGCCGGCTGAAACTCACTGACGACCTGGAAGCGGCTGTCCAGCCGGGGAATGTCAAGCGCCATGCCGTCAACGGTACGCCGGAGGTCCGACAGGAACGGCCGTCACGGCAGGTACGTGATCAGCTTCAATATTCCCATTGTGTGGCCCATGTCACCGGGACTACCCTCTTCATGTAGGCCGCTCGCGGCGGCCGACCGGGCCGGTGGCCAGGCCAACATCACGGCCGATCACCCCCGGCACTGCGGTCGCAGCACCCGGCTCGTCCGGCGTGCGCACCCGTGTGGTCGCGCTCGAGGCGCAGACCGGCCGCCGCGAGCGCCCCTGCTCGTCACCCCGGCGCCTCCCCGCCCGTTTCACCTCCGTGGACACCTCTCCGACCCCGGCGCCCGACACCGCCCGCACCGCCACACCCCGACCGGAGGCCGGAAGCACCGGCAACGGCCCGGCCGGCGGGGGCAGCGGCCCAACCAGTGGTGGCAGCGGCCCGGCCAGCGGCAGCGGGCGGCACCACACCGGCTCGGCCGGTGGCGCCTCGGTGGCCGGCCGGACCAACGATGCCAAGAGCAGGTCCACGGCGAGCCGGACCAACGACACCAAGAGCAGGTCCACGACCGGCCGGTCCGCCGGCGGGGCGCGCCGAGCCACCGCCGGCCGCAAGACCGACGACACGCGCCGGGCCGCCGCCGCGCGGAGCCTCGCGGAGAACCGTGACACCGCCCGCCGCGACGACACCCCGGACACCGCCGACACCACCGGCGCCGCCGACACCACCGGCCCGACCTCGGCCGGCCGTCGTCGGCGTACGGTGCTGCTGTTGCTCGGTCTGACGGCGGTGACGTCCGCGACGGCCCTGGTGCTCGGGCTGTTGAGCTGGGCGCCCGACCCACCCGAGCCGGCCCGGCCGCTGACAGTGGCGGAGAGCGAGCGGCTGGCCGCCGTGCGGGTCACCAACCTGCGGGACCTGCGCGCCGGCGTACGCGTCACGGCCGGCACCGACGCCACCCGCATCGAGCTGGTGGGCTGGGTGGACTGGTCCCGGTCGCTGCTCTACCTCGACGTTGGCGGGCCGGGCGCGGGTGCCGAACGCGGGCTGTTGCAGAAGAGCGGCCCGGTGCTGGTGATCCGGCCCGATCCGGCGGCGGTACCCACTCCCGCCGCGCCACCACTGGTAGCCCCGGAGGACCGGTGGCGGCTGCACCGACTGGCACCCGGGGCGCAACTGGCACCGGTGCTCGACCTGCTCCTCGACCTCGCCGCCGACCGCCCGGACACCACGACCCGGACGGCGCCGTCAAGCGGAGCACGCTGGATCGCCCGGGAGACGGTGCCGGCCGGAGCACTGGACGTCATACAGGCACCGCTGGCTCGCGGCTTGCCGGCCGCCAGCACCGCGATCGGTACCCCCGGCGCCGCGACGCCCGCCCCGGACGGACAGACCCGGTACTGGCTGGACCAGGACGCCCGGCTGCACAAGCTGGTGACCCGGCTGCCCGGCGCCGGCCCGGTCACGATGATCTTCAACCGGGCCGACCGGCCGACACTACGTCCGGTGGACGCACTCGGCGGCCGACCCGGTCTGCCCCGCGCGCTGACCGACGCCGAGCAACGTCGGCTCGACCGGCTGCCAGCCCGACTCCGCGCCCAGGGTGGCGCCACGCTGACGCTGACCGCGCCGATGGGCACGACCACGAACCTGCGGGGCGCCGGCTGGCTGAGCTGGACCGCCCGTACCGCGTACCTCGGGGTCGCCGACCTGGGCGTACCCGATCGCCGGACCCTGCTGCGACGCGACGCCGCCGGTCTGGCCCGGGCGGACCTGCCGGCGGCCAGTGCCGGCGGCGGCACCGCTGAGGCGCCGGCCCGGCCGCCGTTGCCGCCCCCGGCCGTGGCGTGGCGGGTCTCCCGACCCGGCCGGGACGCCCTGAGCGTGCTGGTCGACGCCGCCGTGACCGCCGGATCCGTCGGGCACCGCGGCACCGCCGTGCGGGTCCGCGAGGACGTCGCCGCCGGACGGACCGTGGACGTCATCGAGTCGGGTCCGGCGGACGCGCGGCTGCGCTACTGGATCGACCGCGACGGGTCGCTCCGCCGGCTCGAGTTGCGGACCGACGCCGGTGCGTGGGCCCACCTGGATCTCCGCCCCGCCGTCGTACCGCGGCTGGCCGCCAACCCCCGGCCTGCCGCCCCTCGACCGTCAGCCCCTCGGTCTTCGGCCCCTCGGCCCGGTGCCCGCTGACCTCAGGGGCGCCAGCCGGTCTGGGCGGCCCACTGCTCGGCCCGCAGGTACTCCTCGTCGAACCACGGGTTCCGGGCCGTGCCGGAATCGCCGACCTCCGGCGCCGCGTCGACCAGGTCCCGCTTGAACATCAGGTAGGCGGCCCGCTGATCCGGGTCGGCACGCAGGTGGTCGCGCATCAGCAGCGCGTACCGCCAGCCCGGCGAATCCGCCAGCCGCACGTGCAGACGAACCGGGCGGGCCGGGTCCGCGCTGCCATGCAGCCGCTTCTCCCACCGGCCCCGGCCGGCCGGACGCGGGTCGTCCCACCACTGCCCCGGCACCCGCGGGAACCCGGCGTTCGCCAGCCGATCGGTCAACGGCCCGTCGGCGTCGGCGAGGCTGGAGACCGCCACCTGCACGTCGATGACGTTCTGGGCGGCCAGACCGGGCACCGCCGTCGAACCGATGTGATCGATCCGTAGGGCATCCGAACCCAGCGCGTGCTGGATCCGGGCGGCCAGCCGCGCGTACTGCTCCGGCCAACTCGCGTCGGCCCCCGCCAGCTCGGCCGGAGCCGGCGGAACCACCCGCCGCTGGCGCAGGTTGTCCTCATAGGGCACCAGCCGCTGCTTCCAGAGCAGGTCGACGGCGTCGTGCAGCGCCGTCAGACTCCCGTCGTTGGTCAGCACCACGTCCGCCGCCGCCCGACGGCGGGCGTCGTCGGCCTGGGCGGCGATCCTCCGCTCGGCCTCCGCGCGACCCATCCCCCGGTCGCGCGCCAGCCGCTCCAGTCGGGTCGACACGGCCGTCTGCACCACGACCACCAGGTGGTACGTCGGCGCGAGACCCACCTCGACCAGCAGCGGTACGTCGTTGACGACGATCGCGTCAGGTGCCGCCGCCGCGGCCAGCTCGGCGGTACGGGCCCGCACCCGGGGGTGGGTGATCGCCTCCAGCCGACGCCGGGCGCTCTCGTCGGCGAACACCACCGCTCCCAGGGCGGCACGGTCCAGCGCGCCATCGGCGTCCACCACCGCGTCGGAGAAGGCGGCCACGATCTCGGCCAGCCCGTCCGTACCCGGCGCCACGACCTCCCGGGCCACACGGTCGGCGTCGATGAGCACCGCGCCCCGCTCGACGAGCCGCGCGGCCACCGCGCTCTTGCCCGACCCGATCCCGCCGGTCAACCCCACTCTCAGCACCCGAACAGTCAACCGGATCGACAAGCCCGCCGCCAAACCCACCCACGGCCCGGCGACCTCCCAACCACCCCGCCCCAAGCCGCGACCGCGCCCGTCCCGGCTCCCCGCGCCCCGCGCCCCGCGCCGGGCGCCCGGCGCCCGGCGCCCCGCGCCCCGCGCCCCGCGCCCCGCGCCCCGCGCCCCGCGCCCCGCGCCCCGCGCCCCGCGCCCCGCGCCCCGCGCCCCGCGCCCGGCGCCCGGCGCCCGGCGCCCGGCGCCAAGATCTCCGCAACTTCCCCGATGTTGCTGCCTCCGACAAGCAGGAGACAGCAACATCCCCGATATTGCGCGGATCTTGACGACGAACGCCGCCCCCCGACAGACCGGGACCAGGGTTCGGGCGCCCACGGGCCGCCAAGATCGCGCTCGAACCAGGATGTAGTGGTGTTCGGTGCCCGGGAGGCCCCTCCATCATGGATCGAGCGCGATCTTGGGCGGTCGGCGCCAGCCGCGCATGCCGCGCCCACGGCGGAGCCCCGGCCCGCGGGAGCGCCGCGCCCACAACTCGCCCGGGGCACCCGAGGCCGCAACTCGCCCGGGCAACTCCCCGCCCGCAGCTCGCGCGGGGCACGGCGGGTACGGCGAGGGCCCCGCCCCCAGCGATCCGGAGATCGCGGGGACGGGGCCCGTCGTCGTTCAGCGGGTCACTTACCGCCGGCGAGCTTCTCCCGCAGTGCGGCGAGCGCCTCGTCGGTGGCCAGCGTGCCGGCCGGCTCCTCGGCCTGCCGGCTCGGGGCCGGGCTGGACGAAGAGGTGGTGCCACCGCCACCGCCACCGGCAGCGGCCGGAACGGCCGGAGTCGGGTTGGCGGCAGCCTCGGCGTCGGCGGCCCGAGAGGTCTGCACCTGCTTGGTGTGGGCCTCCCAGCGCAGACGAGCCTCGGCGTACTGGTTCTCCCAGGTCTCGCGCTGCTTGTCGTACCCCTCGAGCCACTCGCCCGTCTCCGGGTCGAAGCCCTCGGGGTAGATGTAGTTGCCCTCGGTGTCGTACGTCGCGGCCATGCCGTAGAGGGTCGGGTCGAAGTGCTCCTCGCCCTCGACGAAGCCCTCGTTGGCCTGCTTGAGCGACAGCGAGATCCGGCGGCGCTCCAGGTCGATGTCGATGACCTTGACCATGACCTCGGAGCCGACCTGGACGACCTGCTCCGGGATCTCCACGTGGCGCTCGGCCAGCTCGGAGATGTGGACCAGGCCCTCGATGCCGTCGTCCACGCGGACGAACGCACCGAACGGCACCAGCTTGGTGACCTTACCCGGCACGATCTGCTGGATCGCGTGGGTGCGGGCGAACTGCCGCCACGGGTCTTCCTGGGTCGCCTTCAGCGACAGCGAGACCCGCTCGCGGTCCAGGTCGACGTCCAGGACCTCGACCTCGACCTCCTGGCCCACCTCGACGACCTCGGACGGGTGGTCGATGTGCTTCCAGGACAGCTCGGAGACGTGCACCAGACCGTCGACGCCGCCCAGGTCCACGAAGGCGCCGAAGTTGACGATCGAGGACACGACGCCCTTGCGGACCTGGCCCTTCTGCAGCTTGTTGAGGAACTCGGTGCGCACCTCGGACTGCGTCTGCTCCAGCCAGGCCCGGCGGGACAGGACCACGTTGTTGCGGTTCTTGTCCAGCTCGATGATCTTGGCTTCGAGCTCCCGCCCGACGTACGGCTGCAGGTCGCGCACACGACGCATCTCGACCAGGGATGCGGGCAGGAAGCCGCGCAGCCCGATGTCGAGGATGAGGCCGCCCTTGACCACCTCGATGACCGAACCGCGGACGACGCCGTCCTCGTCCTTGATCTTTTCGATCGTGCCCCAGGCCCGCTCGTACTGTGCCCGCTTCTTGGAGAGGATCAGACGACCCTCCTTGTCCTCCTTCTGGAGGACCAGGGCCTCGATGTGGTCGCCAACCGTCACAACCTCGGCGGGGTCCACGTCGTGCTTGATCGACAACTCCCGAGAGGGGATGACACCCTCGGTCTTGTAGCCGATGTCGAGCAGGACCTCGTCCCGATCGACCTTGACGACGGTGCCTTCGACAATGTCGCCGTCGTTGAAGTACTTGATGGTCTCGTCGATCGCGGCGAGGAATGCCTCCTCGGAACCGAGATCGTCGTGGGTGACCCGGGTGGCGCTCGAGGGGGCCTCGATGCTGCTCGTCATGTGGGCGGTTGCTCCGGTCGGTGGGTTGTCACAGCAGGCTGGTGTGTCGCAGTGACCTGTTCGCGCCAGCGGATCCGTCGCCGGGCACACCGAACGATCGCCTAGTGAGATCATGATGTGGCTCCGTCGACCGCGCACCTGCTCCCTGCCGAGGCAACGCGATCCGCGAGCGCATCGTCTAGCCTACCGTGCGCATTACCACAGCGTGCAAGCCCTCCCGGGTTCTCTTCGTGCGATGACCTGCGAAAGCCGAACAATCGCCCGGAAATGACCCCTGCTGTCTCCTGCGTCACAGCAGCCCCGCGCGCCACGCTTGCTCGACCCGGTGTCCCCGGCGTGTCCGGCGTGTCCGCCCGCCCGGACACCCCGAACTTCACCGAAGACGAGACGATCAAGGCCGTCGCGCGAGGGGTCGGGCAGATCGTGGACGCGTCGCCGTACCCACCGGGGTTGGTGGGGCCTAGCGTGAGCGCGTGGATGACGACAGCCGGGTTACCCGGCGCCGGGTGGGTGACGCCGAGGCCCGGCGCGCCAACCGCGGCTGGTGGGACACCGACGCCGACGACTACCAGGCCGAACACGGCGCGTTCCTCGGCGACGTGGACTTCGTGTGGTGCCCCGAGGGCCTGCGCGAGGCCGACGCCCGGCTGCTCGGCGACGTGTCGGGGCGACGGGTGCTGGAGGTGGGCGCCGGCGCCGCGGCCGCCGCCCGTTGGCTCGCTACCCAGGGCGCCCGGCCGGTCGCCTTCGACCTGTCCGCCGGCATGTTGCGGCACGCCGCCGAGGCCGCCGACCGCACCGGGGTACGCGTGCCGCTGGTGCAGGCCGACGCGCTCGCCCTGCCGTTCGCCGACCGGTCGTTCGACGTCGCCTGCACCGCGTTCGGCGCGATCCCGTTCGTGGACGACTCGGCGGCACTGCTCGCCGAGGTGCACCGGGTGCTGCGCCCTGGCGGCCGGTGGGTGTTCTCGGTGACCCACCCGATGCGGTGGATCTTCCTCGACGACCCCGGTGAGGGCGGCCTGACGGCCGTGCACTCGTACTTCGACCGCTCCCCCTACGTGGAGCAGGACGAGACCGGCGTGGCCACCTACGTCGAGCAGCACCGCACCCTCGGCGACCGGATCCGCGAGTTGGTCGGCGCCGGCTTCCGGCTGCTGGACCTGGTGGAGCCGGAGTGGCCGGAGGGACACGAGGGGATCTGGGGGCAGTGGAGCCCGCTGCGCGGACGACTCTTCCCGGGCACCGCCATCTTCGTCACCGAGAAGCCCGCCGACTGAGCGCCGCACGCACAGTGCGACGGCTGTCCGACCGGTCCTCGCTACGACCACACGACGTCGTGCTCGCGGTGGAGGTCGTCTCGCCCGGCACGCGACGGATCGACCGGTTCGCGAAGCCGGGCGAGTACGCCGCCGCCGGCATCCCGTTCTACTGGCGCATCGAGCAGGACCCGGTGCATGTGTACGCGTACCGGATCGGCGACCGGGTGGGGCCGGGCGGTGAGCGGCAGTACGAGCTGGTCGCCGACGGCGCCGACGTGATCGAGCTGACCGAGCCGTTCGACATCAAGCTGCCGGTCGCCGAGATCACCCCGTAGTCGTTTCGCCCTGGCCGCCTCGGGTAGCCGACGACCATGGCCGAACAGAGATTCCGCAAGGGCGACCATGTCTCCTGGTCGGCCCACGGCAGCCGCGCGTACGGCGTGGTGCGGGGGACGATCACCGAGCGGACGCGGATCCGCGGGCGGGCCGTGAACGCGGCTCCCGACGACCCGCAGTACCGGGTCCGCAGTGACGGCACGGGCCGCGACGTGGCCCACCGCCCCGAGGCGTTGCGTCATGAGCAGAAGTGACGACGGCCGGGACACCTACCGGGAGTTCACCGAAGCGGTGAACATGAAGCCCGGTGAGCTGTCCACGTGGTTGGAGACCGACGAGTCGAAGCAGGTCGGCTGGCACAAGGGCGGTCACGCCGGTGGTGGCGAGTCGGTCGGGCACGAGTCCGGCCGGAAGATCATCAATCTGCTCCGTCGTAAGCGCGGCGACCTGTCCGAGGGCGACTACAAGCACATGCGCAAGGTGGTCGGCTACGTACGCCGGCACATGGCGCAGCGCCCCTCGGGCGACGTCCGGGACACCAAGTGGCGCTGGTCCCTCATGAACTGGGGCCACGACCCCCTGAAATAACCACACCACAGATCAGACCAAGGGCGACGGCCCTGATCCACAACGCCAACGCCAACGGTCGCGACCAGGGCAGCCCGGTCAGGGTTTCGGGGCAGCCCGACCCACGCAGGGATCAAGCCTGACCGCCCGGAGTGGGTCGGGCTGCCCCGAAACCCCCCACCGCAACCACCAGAGCCGCGACCAACACAAGATCAGTGATCGGCGCTGTTCCAGTCCCGGCCCAGACCGACGGACACCTCCAGCGGCACCGACAGCGGGTACGCCCCGCCCATCTCCCGCCGGACCAGCGCCTCCAACGCTTCCCGCTCACCCGGAGCGACCTCGAAGACCAGCTCGTCGTGCACCTGCAACAGCATCCGTGAACGCAGCCCGGCCTCGCCGAGCGCGGTGTCGACGTGCAGCATCGCCACCTTGATGATGTCGGCGGCGGAGCCCTGGATGGGGGCGTTGAGCGCCATCCGCTCGGCGATGTCGCGGCGTTGCCGGTTGTCGCTGACCAGGTCGGGCAGGTAGCGGCGTCGACCCAGGATGGTGGAGGTGTAGCCGTCCTGGCGGGCCCGGGCGACCACCTGCTGGAGGTAGTCGCGCACCCCGCCGAAGCCGGCGAAGTAGTTCTCCATCAGCCCGCGCGCCTCTTCGGTGCTGATGCTGAGCTGTTGGGACAGGCCGAAGGCGCTGAGCCCGTACGCCAGGCCGTAGTTCATGGCCTTGATCTTGCGGCGCTGGTCGGGGGTGACCTCGTCGAGCGGCACCCCGAAGACCGACGAGGCGGTGGCGGCGTGGAAGTCGGCGCCGGAGTTGAACGCGTCGATCAGGGCGTCGTCCGAGCTGAGGTGCGCCATGATGCGCATCTCGATCTGGCTGTAGTCGGCGGTGAGCAGACTCTCGTAGCCCTCCCCCACCACGAAGGCCCGCCGGATCCGACGACCCTCCTCGGTGCGGATCGGGATGTTCTGCAGGTTGGGCTCGGTGGAGGAGAGCCGGCCGGTGGCGGCCACCGTCTGGTTGAACGTGGTGTGGATCCGCCCGTCGTCGGAGACCGACTTGAGCAGCCCGTCGACCGTCGACTTGAGCTTGGCCACGTCCCGATGACGCAGCAGGTGGGCCAGCACCGGGTGCGGCTGCTGCGCGTAGAGCCACTGCAGGGCGTCGGCGTCGGTGGTGTAACCCGTCTTGATCTTCTTGGTCTTCGGCAGACCCAGCTCGGTGAAGAGGATCTCCTGCAACTGCTTGGGCGAGCCGAGGTTGAACTCCCGGCCCACCGCCTCGTACGCGCCCTGCGCGGCGGCCTTCACCTCGGCGGCGAAGTGGGCCTCCAGCTCGGACAGATAGTGGGTGTCGGCGGCGATGCCGGTGCTCTCCATGGTGGCCAGCACCCGCATCAACGGCAGCTCCACGCCGGCCATCAGCCGGGCGGACTGCTCGCCGTCGCGGGACAGTTCAGCGTCGATCGCGTCGGCCAGGTCGAGGGTGGCCCGGGCCTGGAGCATCAGGTTCTGCTCGACCACCCCCTCGTCGCCGAGGCCGTCGAGGGTGAGCTGGCCGGACTCCGGGACGTCGACCCGCAACTCCCGGTGCAGGTAGCGCAGCGCCAGGTCGGTCAGGTCGTAGGACCGCTGGTCGGGGCGGGCCAGGTAGGCGGCGATCTGGGTGTCGCGGACGATGCCGGCGAGCTGCCAGCCGTGCGCGGCGCAGGCCAGCACGGCCGGCTTGCTGTCGTGCAGCACCTTGGGGCGCTGCTCGTCGGCCAACCAGCTGGCCAGGGCGCTCTCGTCGGTCGGGTCGAGCTGCGCCGGGTCGACCCAGGCCGCCGCGCCGCCGGCGGTGGCCAGCGCGAGACCGGTGATCGAGGCGGTGTGCCGGCGGTTGGGGCCGGTGTCGAGCTTGACCGCCAACCCGACCGGGGTGCCGGTCGCGACGTGCGTGGTCAGCCAACCGGCCAGCGCGCCGGGCTCGGTGAGCACCTCGCCGGTGAGGTCGAAGCCGGACTCGGCCTCCGGCTCGACCGCCTCCAGGTACTGGTAGAGACGGTCGCGCAGGATGCGGAACTCCAGGGTGTCGAAGACCTGGTGCACGGCCTCCCGGTCCCACCCCGTCCAGCGGGTGTCCTCCGGGCGCAGCGGCAGCTCCAGGTCGGAGACGAGGCAGTTGATCTCGTAGTTGCGGATCACGTCGGCGAGCCGCTCCCGCAGGCTGTCGCCGGCCTTGCCCTTGATCTCGTCGGCCCGGGCGATCACGCCCTCCACCCCGCCGTACGTGGTGATCCACTTGGCGGCGGTCTTCGGGCCGACGCCCGGGATGCCGGGCAGGTTGTCACTGGTCTCGCCGACCAGTGCGGCGAGGTCCCGGTACTGCTGGGGCGGGACGCCGTACTTCGCCTCGATCGCCGCCGGGTCCATCCGGGCCAGGTCGGAGACGCCCTTGCGCGGGTAGAGGACGGTGATCTGGTCGTCGACCAGCTGGAACGCGTCGCGGTCGCCGCTGCTGATCAGCACCGACATGCCCTGGTCGCGGGCCTGGGAGGCGAGCGTGGCGATCACGTCGTCGGCCTCGAAGCCCTCTTTCTCCACCACCGGGATCTGCAGCGCGGCCAGGACCTCCTTGACCAGGCTCACCTGGCCCTTGAAGTCGGTCGGGGTCTCGCTGCGGCCGGCTTTGTACTCCGCGTACTTGTCGGTGCGGAAGGAGTGGCGGGAGACGTCGAAGGCCACCACGATGTGGGTGGGCTGCTCGTCGCGGAGCACGTTGATCAGCATTGAGGTGAAGCCGTACACCGCGTTGGTCGGCTGACCCGTCGTGGTGGAGAAGTTTTCCACAGGCAGGGCAAAGAAAGCCCGGTATGCCATGGAATGTCCGTCGACGAGAAGCAGGCGCGGTGTCGTAGCTGTCACGGCAGCGACTCTAGTCCGTCGCACCGACATCCCTGGCCCTCGGCACGGGGTGCCGCGACGCCGAGCCGAACGCCGAACGGCCGGCCACCCCCGCGAGGGGATGACCGGCCGCCGATTCGGGTGGCTCAGGCCACGCCGAGGTACGCCTCCTTGACCGACGGATCGTGCAGCAGGTCCTGACCGGACCCCTCCTTCACGATCTGACCGGTCTCCAGCACGTAGCCGCGGTGTGCCCGCGACAGCGCCTGCTGGGCGTTCTGCTCCACCAGCAGGATCGTCGTGCCCTGCTGGTTGATCTCGGTGATGATGTCGAAGATCTGCCGGATCACCAGCGGGGCCAGGCCCATCGACGGCTCGTCGAGCAGCAGCAGCTTCGGTCGGCTCATCAGCGCCCGACCGACCGCGAGCATCTGCTGCTCGCCGCCGGAGAGGGTGCCACCGGCCTGCTTGCGCCGCTCGGCCAGCCGCGGGAAGAGGGTCAGCACCCGCTCCAGGTCGGAGGCGATGCCGGCGGAGTCCCGCCGGGTGTACGCCCCCATGTCCAGGTTCTCCATGACCGTCATACCCGGGAAGATCTGCCGTCCCTCGGGCGACTGACACAGCCCCCGGACCACCCGCAGGTCGGCCCGGAGCTTGCTGATGTCCTCGCCGTTGAACGTGATCTTGCCTTCGGCCAGTGACCGGGTCCCGGAGATGGCCCGCATGGTGGTGGTCTTACCGGCGCCGTTCGCGCCGATCAGGGCCACCACCTCACCCTCGTTGACGGTGAGGCTGATCCCGTGCAGCGCCTCGATCCGGCCGTACGCGACGGCGACGTTCTCCAGCTCAAGCAGCGTCATCGGCGGGCTCCCCCAGGTACGCGGCGATCACCTTCGGATCGCGGCTGACCTCCGCGGGCGCACCCTCGGCGATCTTGCGGCCGAACTCCAGCACCACGATCCGGTCGGTGACCCCCATGACCAGGCGCATGTCGTGCTCGATGAGCAGGACGGTCAGGCCCATGTCACGGATCTTGCGGATCAGGGTGAGGAGCTCCTCCTTCTCCGCCGGGTTGAAGCCGGCGGCCGGCTCGTCCAGGCAGATCAGCTTCGGCTCGGTGGCCAACGCGCGGGCGATCTCCAACCGACGCTGGTAGCCGTACGGCAGGTTGCGCGCCTCGTCGTTGGCCCGGTCGGCGATCCCGACGAAGCGGAGCAGCTCGATCGCCTTGTTCTCGGCCGCCCGCTCCTCCAGGATGTGCCGGGACAGGCCGAAGATCTTGGCGGCCGACAGGCGCACCTGCTGCCAGGTCCGGACGATCCCGGACGTGGCGGTGACCTGCGGCAGCTCCTCCGGCTTGGGCCGTACCCGGTAGAGCCGGAACAGCGCACCGGGCACGCTCGTCTTGTGCCGGGAGTCCGTCCCGACCATGACGTTCTCGAGCGCCGTCATCTCCGGGAAGAGCCGGATGTTCTGGAACGTCCGGGAGATGCCCAGCTGGCTGATCTGGTGCGGCTTGCGACCGGTCACCTTCTGGCCGCGGAACCGGACCGCGCCGGAGGTCGGCTTGTAGACCCCGGTCATCACGTTGAAGCTGGTGGTCTTGCCGGCACCGTTCGGCCCGATGAGGCCGAGGATCTCGCCCTCGTAGATCTGGAAATTGATCTTGTCGAGGGCGACCACACCGCCGAAGCGGAGCGTGACGTCGTCGACTTCGAGCAGTACCGTCCGGGGCCCCGCCTGCGTCGGGATCTTCGGCGTGGTGGTGCTGGTGGACTGGTCAGACATGAGCGGGCGCCTCCTCTGCCTCTGCCGCGCGGTCCTTCAACTCGCGGGCACGCCGCCGGCTCGGGACCAGGCCCTGCGGACGCAGGATCATCACCAACACCATGGCCAGGCCGAAGACCAACCACCGGTAGTCGGCGAAGTCGCGGAACCGCTCCGGCAGGTACGCCAGCAGCACCGCGCCGAGCGAGACTCCGATCATGTTGCCGGAGCCACCGACCACCACCATGGCCACGAACAGGATGGACAGGTTCGCGTTGAACTGGGTCGGGTCGATGAACGCGTTCCGGCTGCCGAAGAGGAAGCCCGACAGGCCACCGAGCGCCGCACCGATGGCGAACGCCCAGAGCTTGAACTTGAACGGGTACACGCCCATCACCGCTGCGGCGTCCTCGTCCTCCCGCACTGCCAACCACGCCCGGCCGACCCGGCTGTGCTCCAGCCGACGGACCAGGAACACCATGATCAGTACGAACGTGATCGCCAGCCAGTACCAGGGCTTCGCGTCGATCAGACCGAAGACCTTGTTGTCCGGCGACGGCGCACCCTCGGGACCGGGGATGGCCGAGATGCCGACCGGGCCGTTGGTCAGGCCGGTGGCGTTACGGGCCACGATGCGGATGATCTCGCCGAAGCCCAGCGTCACGATGGCCAGGTAGTCACCGCGCAGCCGCAGCGTCGGCCAGCCCAGCAGCACCCCGGAGATCATCGTCAGCACGATCGCGATGAACAGGCAGATCGCCCAGGTCACCGCCCAGGTCGGCGGCAGGTTGAACTCCTGCTGGATCCACTTCACCACCGGCGAGTTCACCGAGCCGAACAGCGCCACGCTGTACGCCCCGATGGCGAAGAAGCCGATGTAGCCCAGGTCGAGCAGGCCGGCGAGACCCACCACCACGTTCAGGCCGATGGCGACCAGCACGTAGATGGCACAGACGAAGAGCACACCCGCCCAGTTGTTACCGCCCTCGATCGAGTCGGTACGCAACCAGGTCAGGCCCGGAACGCCAAGCAGTGGAAGGTAGTAGAGGATCGCCACGAAGGCGGCGAGCCCGAGGGCCTGCTGCCACTTCGTCAGCGCCCGCCAGCGGTCGCCGATGGAGGTCAGCATGCCGACCCGACGGCGGTCTGCGGAGCGAATCTTGTCGATCATGCGCGGGCCCTCCCGAGCGACTCACCCAACAGGCCGGTGGGCCGGAACATCAGCACCACGATCAGCACCACGAAGGCGATGACGTCCTCCCAGTTGGAGGCGAAAAGCGTGGCGCCGTAGACCTCGACGATGCCGAGGAAGAGACCACCCAGCAGCGCACCGCGCAGGTTGCCGATGCCACCGAGCACGGCGGCGGTGAACGCCTTCAGGCCGAGCACGAAGCCGATGCTGTTCTGGGTGAAGCCGAACCGCATGCTCCACAACAGCGCGGCGGCGCCGGCCATGATGCCACCGAGCACGAAGATCAGCATGATCACGCGCTCCTGGTTGACACCCATCAGCGCAGCGGTCTCCGGGTTCTGGGCCACCGCCCGCACGCCCCGGCCGTACCGGGTGCGGTTGATGAACCAGTCCAGCAGCGCCATCATCACCACGGCCGCGACGAAGACGATCACTTGGATGTTCGTGATCGCGGTGTTGCCGATGGTGAACAGGGTCTCCTGCTGGATGATCGTCGGCATGCCGACGATCTGCCGGGGCCGGCCGAACACATCCGGCAGCGCGCCACCGAGCAGCTTGGGCAGCACCTGCCCGAAGAGCTCCACGAAGACCAGCGACAGACCGATCGCGGTGATCAGGAAGATCAGCGGCGGAGCGTTCTTGCGCCGCAGCGGCCGGTACGCGACCCGCTCGAGCGCCAGCGCCGTACCGCCCGAGGCGACCGCCGCGACGATGAGGCCGAGCACCAGGAACAGGATCGCCTGGCCGATGGGGGGGTTATTTTTCACACCGAGCTGGTTCCACAGGATCAGCACCGAGAAGGTGCCGACCATGAAGACCTCGGAGTGTGCGAAGTTGATCAGACGAAGGACGCCATAGACGAGTGTGTAGCCAAGGGCGATCAGGGCGTAGATGGCGCCCTTGGAAAGGCCATCGACCGTGTGCTGGCCGAGATGACCGATCAGTTCATCGAAATGCACCGGGGGTCTCCTTGAATCGAGTGCGGCCGGGGTGAAACACCCCGGCCGCACTCCATTTCGTGGGCGTCAGCTGAGCTTGAGCTCCTGCAGCGCCTCGATAGCCTCGCCCTTGATCTGGTACGCCCAGATGACGACCTTCGACGGGTCGACGTCGCCCTTGGAGTCGAACTTGATGTACTTCGACACACCCTGCTTGTCGTACGACTTCACGAACGCCAGGATGTCCGCGCGGCTCTTCTTGCCAGCCTTGAAGGCGTCCAGGTAGATCGTCGCGCCGTCGAAGCCCTCAGCGCCGTAGGAGCCCGGCGGGATGCCGTACTCCTTCTGGAAGTCGGCGGAGAAGGTGCCGCCGGCCTTGTCGGCCGGGAGGCACGGGCAGGTGATGATGGCACCCTCGGCGCCGCCGGAGGCACCCTTCGGGAACGCGGTGTCGTAGAGACCGTCCGGGCCGACGAACTTGGCCTGGACACCAGCGGCACGCATCTGCTTCACCAGCGGAGCGGCCTCACGGGTGTAACCGCCGTAGAAGACGAAGTCGGCCTGCGCGGACTTGATCTTGGAGATGGTGGCGTCGAACTGCGCCTGCCGCTCCTGGATCTTGTCCTTGTTCACGACCAGCGGGCCGAGCTGCTTGCCCAGCTCCTCGGTGATGCCCGCGCCGTACGCGCTGGCGTCATCGATCATGAAGACCTTCTTCGCGTTCTGGGTCTTCATGTAGCTGGCCACGGCACCGGCCTGCGTGCCGTCGTGACCGACGACCCGGTAGAAGGACGTGTTGCCCTTCTGGGTCAGGTCCGTGCGGGTCGCCGACGGGCTGACCATCGCCAGGCCGGCAGCCTGGTAGATCGGCATCGTCGCGTCCGACTCACCGGAGAAGTGACCACCGATGACACCGAGGAACGAGTTGTCCCCCGCGATCTGGTTCGCGAACGGGGTCGCCACCGCAGGGTCACCCTGGGTGTCGAACTCCTGCATGGTGACCTTGCAGTTCGGGTTCGCCGCGTTGAACTGCTTCACGGCCAGCTTCGCGCCGTTCAGCGACGGGATCACCAGACCCGCGTTGTCACCCGTGAACGCGCCGAAGATCGCAATCTTGCCACCGCAGTCACCCGACGCGGTCCCACCGTCGCCGCCACCGGAATCCTGGCAACCAGCCGCAACCACCAGGGTCGCGGCGAGCGCCACGGTGCCCAGCGCCCGTACATAGCTTCGCCTCACGGCTTCCTGACCTCCTCGAGATGCGGACGCGACTGACCCGAAGAGACGGCGACAGCAGCAAACCCGCAATTCCACCCACCCCGCAGGGACTCCCCCTGCGTTACGGCTCGTGATGGCGGAGCGTACCGACACGACATACCGTCCCGGAAGGCCTGAAGGCTGGGTCTGCGAAACCGTTACGAAGACGTGGGCAATCATGTCGATGTCCGTAACAGGTGAATACGCCAGACGGTCCTTAAATCCACGCCCGGTCGAAGTCCACCCGCACCAACCCGGACCGCCTGCACCCTGACAAAAAGCCGACTGACCTGCGGAAACGCCCGCACGGGTCACACACCCGGGGGCGCAGCGCCACAGCACCGTCAACGTTCAGGCGCCCGGGCCGGCCGCCCACCACAACCCGGCGCGCGTGCCGTCGTCCGCCGCCAACCACCACCGGTCACCCACCGCCACCAGCGTCACATCCCGATCAACACCCGCCGGCACATCGAGTGGCATCGTCGCCTCCCGCCACGACCCACCCCGATCGCTCGACACCCACACCGAATGCCGCGCCCCATCCATCACCGCGGCGAACAGACTGCCCCCGGACGACACCAGCGACCCCACCCCCGGCACCCCGGCCCCAGCCCGCCGCCCGAACGCCCCGACAGCCAGCCAACCCGCCGCCTCCTGCCGCCACGCGCCGAACGTCCCCCCACGCAGCCCGACCGCCACCGGCACGCCGTCGGCCAGCACCACCCGCTGCATCTCCTCGTACTCCGACCCGCCCGGCAACACCGTGCGCCGCCACGACCGCCCGTCCGGCGACGACCACACCGCCGGGTCCCGGTCGATCCGGCCAGCCGGCAACAGACCACCCACCGTCAGCCACCCCGACGACGTCGCCACCGCGTCGAACGCCCAGGTCACCCCCACCGCGTCACTGGCAAGCTCCGGCGCCCCCTCGACCAGCGCGAACTCCGCCGCGTCCGGCGAACCCACCCAGGACGCGGCACCCGCCGACCGGTTACCGACTATCAACCAACCCTGCGGACCGGCCGCCAGCCGGGACACGTTCACCGCCGTCGGCCCGCCGAACGTCTCGAACGACGCCTGCACCTCGACAAGCGCGCCATCGGCCACCTGCCGCCACGTGCTCACCCGCGGATAACCGTGCGCACCACCGACCTTCGCGCCGATCAACGCCACCCGACCATCGCGGCAGGCCGCCGACAGGAACACGTTCTGCCGTCCGTAGAAGGAATCCGGACGCACCGGCAACACCGTCCACGTCGTACCGTCCACGCTGGTCCAGGCCGCCGGACGGGTGCCGCCCTCGGCGTCCAGGACGCCACCGACCACGAACCACCGACCCGCGCACGACGCCGCGTCCCGCACCAGCGGACGGCCCGGGCCACCCGGCGGCGCCGGCAACGTCAGCGGCTGCCAACCCGGCCGCAGCGGTGGCGCGGCGGCGGTCGTCGACCCCGCGTCGCTCGGCGCGGCCGGCCCGTCGCACCCGGCAAGCAGCAGCACGAAGAGGCCGAACACCGCGATCACCCGTCGGACGGACACCCGTCGATGCTAACCACCACACCCCGCGCACGGTGGCCCCGCGCAGCCCGTTGTCACCAGGAGCGCTCAGACCGTCGGCTGCTGCGACACCTCGCCGCCGGCGGTCTCCGCGAGGATCCGCTCGGCGACCTCTTTCATGGTCATCCGGTGATCCATCGCCGTGCGCTGGATCCACTTGAACGCCTGCGGCTCGGTCATCCCGTACGTGGTCATCAGCGCGCCCTTGGCGCGCTCCACCGACTTACGGATCTCCAGGCGGTCGGTCAGGCTCGCGACCTCCGCCTCCAGCGCCGCGACCTCCGAGTAGCGCGACAGCGCGATCTCCACCGCCGGGACCAGGTCGCTCTTCTGGAAAGGCTTCACCAGGTACGCCATAGCGCCCGCCGCCCGCGCCCGCTCCACAAGGTCACGCTGGCTGAACGCGGTCAGAATGATCACCGGGGCGATCCGGGCACCGGCGATGCGCTCGGCGGCAGCCAGCCCGTCCATGATCGGCATCTTGATGTCGAGGATGACGAGATCGGGCTTCAACTCCTCGGCGAGGCGCACGGCTGTCTCGCCGTCACCGGCCTCCCCCACCACCTCGTAACCCTCTTCGACAAGCATCTCGGCGAGGTCCAGCCGGATCAGCGCCTCGTCCTCGGCGATCAGTACGCGCCTGCGCTCGGCATCCGTCGGCATCTCAGCCACCAGCCCTACCCCCACCAGTCGGAACCCAACACCCGCCCAGCCGGGTGTCACCGCCCTCAGCGTAGTAGGTAACCTATGGGAGGCCACCAGAGCATTCGGCCAAGCGTCCCCGTATTCCAACCGGCAGAGAAGCGGAGCTCAAACCTCCGACAGTGTGGGTTCGAATCCCACCGGGGGCACCAAACTTGTCGTACGGCTGTTCCAAAATCGTGCTGTGCACCCACCTGAACTGCGCCTACGAGCACGGCAGCAGCACCTCGCCGGCAGCACGGTCGCTGAGGTCGCCCGACGACTGAGACTTCCCTATCCGACCGTCCGCGGCTGGTGCAGGGGGCAGGCTGAGCCACAACAGCAGGGCACCGAGTCCCGTTGCTTCCGCTGCCGGCCCAACGTCAACATTCAGACAGATCCGTCTTCATACCTATACCTGCTCGGCCTCTACCTGGGCGACGGTCATCTCGTCACGTCCGCCCGGGTCCCGGTGCTTCGCATCGCCTGCAGCGACAGCTGGCCAGGCCTGATCGACGCCTGTGACGCCGCTATGCGAGCGGTGCTAGCCGCGAGGGTGCAGCGCGTCCGGCAGGTCGGCTGCGTCAGCGTGCAAAGTTCCGGCAAGCACTGGCCGTGTCTGCTCCCCCAGCACGGCCCTGGCAAGAAACACGAACGCCCAATCATCTTGGCCGACTGGCAGCGCGATCTCGTGACGGCACACCCGGGCGACTTCCTGCGCGGGCTGTTCCACTCCGACGGCTGCCGCTTCGCCAACCGGGTGACCGTCCGCGGCAGGGCGTACGTCTACCCGCGCTACATGTTCGTCAACGAGTCGGCCGACATCATGGGGCTCTGCCAGTGGAGCCTCGATCTGCTCGGCGTCGACTGGCGGATGAGCCGACGCAACGCGCTGTCGGTGGCGCGACGCGACGCGGTCGCCACGCTGGACCGGCACGTCGGCCCCAAGTCCTGACCTGACGCTCAGGCGCGGGCCATGGCTGGCTCACCGATGAAGTCCATGATCGCCTTGTTGACCTCGTCGGCGTGCGTCCACGGGATGCCGTGCGGGGCGCCCTTGAGGGTGACGAGCTTGCCGTTGGGCAGCATCGGGGCGAGCCGCTGGCCGGTGACCGGGTAGGGCAGTACCGCGTCCTGGTCACCTTGGACGATGAGGATCGGCACGTCGATACGGGGCACGTCGGCGCGAAAGTCGGTGGAGATGGCGTCGATGCACTGATACGTGGCGCTCGCGGAGGCGAGCCGGCCGATGGCCCAGTGCGCCCGGAACGCTTCCTCGCTGACCTGCTTGCCCTTGGTCTTGTCGTAGTTGAAGAAGCTGGTGCAGAAGGCGGTGAGGTAGGCGAACCGGTCCGCGAGGACGGCCTGCTTGAAGCCGTCGAAGACGCTTCCGTCGACCCCTTCGGGGTTGTCCGAGGTCTTGCGCAGGAACGGGGCCAGGGGGCTGAGCAGCACTCCACGACTGACCCGGGACGAGCCGTACCTGCTGAGGTAGCGGGTCACCTCACCGGTGCCCATCGAGTGACCGACGAGGATGGTGTCGCGCAGGTCCAGCTCGGTCATCAGGGTGTCGAGGTCGGCGGTGAAGGTGTCGTAGTCGTACCCGGTGTCCGGTTGGCTGGAGGCGCCGAATCCTCGGCGATCGTAGGTGATCACGCGGTAGCCGGCGTTGAGCAGCGGGTTGGCCAGCTTCTCCATCGTGGCGCCGTTGAACGGGAAGCCGTGGATGAGCACGACCGGCTGGCCGGAGCCGTGGTCCTCGTAGTAGATGTCGATGGCGGTGTTGTTCTCGGTGCCCACGGTGATGAACGGCACGTTCGTCTCCCCCTGCCGGTTTGGTGGTGTGGGTCGGCGGTGCTTTCCCCAGCCGTCGGCGGTCATGCCGATCGTGGGAGCCTGCGAGGACGCGAGTGGCGAGGGTGACGACAGGGGTGGAATCTGATGAGGGTGGTTGTCTTCGGTGCGACAGGGATGGTCGGTCAGGGCGTGTTGCGCGAGTGCCTGCTCGCCGATGACGTGCGGGAGGTGCTGACTGTCGGTCGGCGGCCGACCGGCCGGCAGGATCCGAAGCTGCGGGAGTTGACGGTCGCGGACGTCGGCGAGTTGGAAGCGGTGCGCGCCGAGTTGACCGGGGTCGATGCGTGTTTCTACTGCCTGGGGGTGTCCTCGTTGGGTCTGGACGAGGCCGCGTACACGCGGGTCAGCTACGACTACCCGATGGCGGCGGCGCGGTTGTTCGCGGAGGTGAGCCCGCAGGTCACGTTCGTCTACGTCTCGGGTCAGGGGACCGATTCGTCGGGGCGGGGTCGGGTGATGTGGGCGCGGGTCAAGGGGCGTGCCGAGAACGCGGTGATGGATCTACTGCCCAACGGTTACGCGGCGCGGCCGGGGTTCATCCAGCCGACGTACGGGGCGGTGTCGAAGACGGGGTGGTACCGGTTCGGGTACGCGGTCACCCGTCCGCTGTTTCCGGTGCTGCGTCGGTTGCTGCCGAACCAGGTCACCACCACCGACGGGATCGGTAGGGCGATGTTGCGGGTGGCTCGGCAGGGTTCGCCCGTGCGGGTGTTGGGCAACCGCGAGCTGCGCTGACGGTCAGGCGATCGTGTCGAGGGCGTGGGCGAGGTCGGCGCGCAGGTCCTCGGGGTCTTCGAGGCCGACGGAGAGGCGCAGCAGGGCGGCGGCGGGTTTGGCGTCGCCTTCGACCGGCCGGTGGGTGAGTGAGGCGGGGTGTTGGATGAGGGTGTCGACGCCGCCGAGGGAGACCGCGTGGGTGATGAGGCGGCAGGCGCCGGCGACGGCGGCCGCGGCGGGCGCGCCGCCGCGTACCTCGAAGGCGAGCAGGCTGCCGGGTCCGGACATCTGCCGCCCGACCAGCGCCGCCGGGTCGTGCACCGAGGGGTGGTGCACCCGGTGTACGGCGGGGTGGTCGGCGAGCCAGCCGGCGAGTTTCTCGGCGGTGGCCTGTTGGGCGCGGACTCGCAGCGGCAGGGTTTGCAGGCCGCGGTGCAGCAGGTAGCCGCCGAGGGGGTGCAGGATCGCGCCGGTGACGGCGCGGACCTGGCGTAGTCGTACGGCCCAGGTGTCGTCGCAGGCGACGACACCGGCGAGGACGTCGCCGTGCCCGCCGATGCTCTTGGTGGCGCTGTGCAGGACGAGGGTGGCGCCGTGCCGGGCGGGTTGTTGCAGTACGGGGGTGGCGACGGTGTTGTCGACGAGCAGTGGGATGTCGCCGGCCGCGGCGGCGAGGGCGGCGATGTCGACCAGGTCGACTGTGGGGTTGGCGGGTGTCTCGACGATGACCAGTGCGGTGTCGGGGCGGATGGCGGTGGCGACCTCGTCGGGGCGCGTCCAGGTGACTGTGGTGCCGAGCAGGCCGGTGGCGAGGATGTGGTCGGTGCCGCCGTAGAGGGGGCGGACGGCGACGACGTGTCGGCGGTCGTCGCGGGCGGCGGCGAGCAGTGTGGCGGTGAGGGCGGCCATTCCGCTGGCGAAGGCGACGGCCTGGGTGGTGCCTTCCAGTTCGGCGAGGGCGGTTTCGAAGCGGGCGACGGTGGGGTTCCAGAGCCGTTGGTAGACGGCGCCGCCGTCGGTGGGGAGGGTGCCGCCGGTGGCGAGTTGCTCGTACGCGGCGCCGCCGTCGTCGACGGAGGGCAGTGGGTTGGTGGTCGACAGGTCGATGGGTGGTACGTGCACGCCGAGGGTGCGGAGGTCGTCGCGGCCGGCGTGTACGGCCCGGGTGTCCATCGTTGTCATGGCGGTAGCGTCGAACATCCGGCCGCCGGTGGGCAATGGTTCGGCAGATCATTCTGTGAGTCGGGTTGGTTTCCGTGTTCGGTTCGGGCGAGGATGGCGCAATGCCCCCTGAGCCGAATGATGTGCGGCCGTATCCGGCCCTGGACGAGGTGGACCGCGCGATCCTGACCGAGCTGGCGGCGGACGGCCGGCTGCCGAACAACGCCCTCGCCGAGCGGGTGGGCGTGGCGCCGTCGACGTGCCTGACGCGCACCCGGGCGCTGCGCGAGCGTGGTGCGATCCGCGGTTTCCACGCCGAGGTGGATCCGGCGGCGCTCGGCCTGCCGTTGCAGGCGTTGGTGTCGGTGCGTTTGACAGCGCACGAGCGGGCGGCGGTGGACGCGTTCCGGGCCCGGTCGGTGCGGCTGCCGGGGGTGGTGTCGGTGTTCCACGTGGCCGGCGCGGAGGACTACGTGCTGCATGTGCGGGCGGCGTCCGGTGACGCGTTGCGGGACTTCGTGCTGGACCACCTGGCGGTGGACCCGGTGGTGCAGCACACGCAGACCAGTCTGATCTTCGAGCAGGCGCGCGGGATGGGTTGAGCGGCGGGTGAGGTGGCAGACGAAAACCCGTATGCCGGAACAAAACCGGCCGGCGACGGGTTGGCTGACCGTGTGATCACCGTACCGTTGTCTGTTCTTGATCTTGCTCCGGTCGCCAAGGGCACCACCGCTGGCGCGGCGTTGCAGGCCACCACCGAGCTGGCCCGCCGCACCGAGGAGTTCGGCTACCACCGGTTCTGGGTGGCCGAGCACCACAACATGCCGGCGATCGCCAGCTCCGCCCCCGCGGTGCTGCTGGCGCACCTTGCGGCGAACACCTCGACGATCCGGTTGGGGTCGGGCGGGGTGATGTTGCCCAACCACGCGCCGCTGGTGGTGGCCGAGCAGTTCGGCACCCTGGAGGCGCTGCACCCCGGTCGGATCGACCTGGGCATCGGGCGGGCGCCGGGCACCGACCAGGTGACCGCGCTGGCGTTGCGGCGCACCACGGAGGGCCTGTCGGCGGAGGGTTTCCCGCGCGAGCTGACGGACCTGATGAACTACTTCAGCGGGGAGAAGCCGGGGCAGATCATCGCCACGCCGGGTCGCGGTGAGCAGCCGGCCGTGTGGCTGTTGGGCTCCAGCGGTTTCAGCGCCCAGCTCGCCGGCCTGCTCGGTCTGCCGTTCTCCTTCGCGCACCACTTCAGCTCGCAGAACACCCTGCCGGCGCTGGCCCTGTACCGGCAGAACTTCCGGCCGTCGCAGTGGCTGGACAAGCCGTACGCGATGGTGGCGGTCAACGCGGTGTGCGCGGAGACCGACGAGCGGGCCGAATGGTTGGCCGGGCCGAGCGCCCTGTCGTTCCTGAAGTTGCGCTCCGGGCGGCCGGAGCCGCTGTCGACGCCGGACGAGGCGGCGGCGTACCCGTACTCCGAGATCGAGCGGGAGTTCGTCGTGGCGCGCCGCGACGGTCAGGCGATGGGCTCGCCGGAGACGGTGCGTCGGCAACTGACCGAGCTGGTGGAGCGTACCGGTGCGGACGAGCTGATGCTGACCACGCTGGTGTACGACGTGAAGGACCGGGTGCGGTCGTACGAATTGATCGCCGAGCAGGTGGCGGGCGGTCTACGCCGGACGGCGTGAAACACGATCTTCACGTCAGCGTCACCCCGCCGACCCGGACGGTGCCTAATGTTGGTTCCGGTGGTGGTACGGCATTCCCGGTCGGGACGGGTTGGGAATGCCGCGGTGTGGCGCACCGGGCCGGAGCTGAGCGGATTCCGCGGCTGCGGCCCGGTGCCTGCCACCCTAGGCGACCCCGCTCGGGACCGCCAGGGGTTTCATCAACGTAGGTGGATATCCGGCGTGGGCGGAGCGCCCATTCCGTTGCCGATGAAGAACCCCGGGTGCGGCGGTTGGTTGTAGGCCGTGTTCTGCCACGCGATAGCCACCCGATACTGCGGGTCGTGCATCAGTGTGTAGATCCGCGTGCTGGTCGGCGTGGGTGTGCTGTAGATGCGCAACGCCCGGCTGTCGGTGGTCCGCCAGATCACCTCCTCGCGCCAGTCGCCCAGGATGTCGCCGGAGAGCGCCGGCGTGGACTTGGTGCCGTTGTTGGACGCCACCCCGCTGCCGTCGAGCAGCCGGGTCTCGCCGCCGGTGCCGTACTTGTCGATCTTCGTGCCGTCGAGCAGTTCCCGCACCGGGTCGCCGTCCCACCAGGCGAGGAAGTTGGCCGAGGACGGCTTGCGGCCCACGTTCTGCCCCCGGGTGTTGGCCAGTCCGGAGACCGCTGACGACCACGACTCCGCGCCGGGGCTGCCCGCCCAGATGTCAGCGGAGACACCCCGGCCGTTGTCCCCGGACGCCGGCGTGGACCAGAGGACCTGACCGGTACGGGCGTCGGCGAAGTAGGAGCTGGGCTTACTGGCGTCCTCGTCGACCTTGAACACCTCCAGGCCGGCGCGGCCCGGGTCCAGGTCACCGACGTGCAGGGCGTCGCCGTGACCGTTGCCCGTCGAGTGCAGCAGCCGGCCGTTGTCGTCGATGGTGGCGGCCCCGTACACGATCTCCTGGCGGCCGTCGGCGTCGACGTCGGCCACCGAGAGTTGGTGGTTGCCCTGACCGGCGGCGGCGCCGTTGCCGGAGGAGTTCGAGTCGAACGTCCAGCGCTTCGTCAGCGTGCCGTTGCGGAAGTCCCAGGCCGCGATCACCGCGCGGGTGTAGTAACCCCGGGCCATGATCAGCGAGGGGCGCTGCCCGTCCAGGTAGGCGGTGCCGGCGAGGAAACGGTCCACCCGGTTGCCGTACGAGTCGCCCCAGGACGACACGGTGCCGCGCGGTGGGTCGTAGCTGACGGTGGAGGCGATCGCACCGGTCTGACCGTTGAACATGGTCAGGTACTCCGGGCCGGACAGCACGTAGCCGCTGGAGTTGCGGTGGTCGGCCGACGACGAGCCGATGAGCTGACCGGTGCCGGAGCGGGTGCCGTCGGCGGTCTTCATGGCCACCTCGGCGCGGCCGTCGCCGTCGTAGTCGTACACCTGGAACTGGGTGTAGTGGGCGCCGGCCCGGATGTTGCGGCCCAGGTCGACCCGCCACAACCGGGTGCCGGTGAGTGTGTACGCGTCGACGTAGACGTTGCCGGTGTAGCCGGACTGGGAGTTGTCCTTGGCGTTCGACGGTTCCCACTTGAGCACGATCTCGTAGCTGCCGTCGCCGTTGAGGTCACCGACGGAGGCGTCGCTGGCGCTGTAGCTGTAGCTCTCGCCGCTCGGGGTGCTGCCCCCGGCCGGGACCTGCAACGGCACGTCCAGGTAGCCCGCGCCGAACTGCAACGCCGGCGCCGACGCCGCCTGCTCGGCGCCGCCCACCACGGCCCGCACGGTGTACGCCGAGCCGGCCGCCGCGCCGCTGTCGAGGTAGTTGGTGGCGCCGGTGATCGGGCTGGCGTTGACCCTGGTGGATCCCCGGTAGAGGTTGAACGCCACCCCGGAGGTCTCGGTGCCGAGCAGCCGCCAGGAGACCAGGTTGCCGCTGCCGGAGCGGACGCTGACCAACCCTCGGTCCAGGTTCTCCATCTGCACCACCCCGGCCGACGGTGGCGGCGTGGTCGGGGGTGGCGTGGTGGGCGGCGGGGTGGTGGGTGGCGGGGTGGTCGGCTCGTCGGTGGGTGGGGCGCCCGTGCAGGTGGTGCCGTTGAGCGCGAAGCTGCTCGGCACCGGGTTGCTGCCGGTCCACGAACCGTTGAAGCCGAACGAGGCGTTGCCGTTCGTCGCGATGGCGACGTTGTGATCGACGTTGCGCGCGGTCACCTGGGCGCCGGACTGGGTGACGGCGGTGTTCCACGCCTGGGTGACCTGCTGGCCCGCGGCGTACGACCAGGTGAGGGCCCACCCGTTGACCGGGTCGCCGAGGTTGGTGACTGTGACGTTGGCGCCGAAGCCGCCCTGCCACTGGTTGGTGATCTGATAGTCGACCCGGCAGCCGACGGCGGCGGCCGAGGCGGCGACCGTGCCGAGGGTGCCGGCCACGACGGTGGCCGCCGTCGTGACGGCGAGCAGGATCAGCCGATGTCTGGACGGGTGCATGCACTGCCTCCGGGGATCCGGTGGTGATCGCCATGACCCACCGGCCCTGCCCGGGAAGCACAGTGGACCGACCCCACCGCGACGGCGGTGGACGGCGTTCTGATCGGGGGTGAAACGCCCTGGAACTCACGGATCCGACTCACCGCGCATCGTAAGGCAAGCGCTTTCCGACACGCAACATCGATGATTGTCGCTTGCCGTGGGTCTTGCCTCCGCGATCCCTGCCTGATCAACTCGTCCGGGTGAGCGCTCACCACATGGACCCCGCCGAATTCCGTCGCGCCGGTCACGCCGTCGTCGACTGGATCGCCGACTACTGGGCGACAGTGGAGCAACGACCTGTCGCCCCGGCCGACCCCCCGGGCACGGTGGCCGCCGCACTGCCCAGTGAGCCGCCCACCACCGGCGGCGAACCGGTCGAGGCGATCCTCGCCGACCTGGACTCGATCGTCGTGCCGGGGCTGACCCACTGGCAGCACCCGGGCTTCTACGGCTACTTCCCCGGCAACACCTCCGGCCCGAGCGTGCTCGGCGACCTGGTCAGCTCCGGGCTCGGAGTCCAGGGGATGCTCTGGGCCTCCAGCCCGGCCTGCACCGAGGTGGAGACGGTGATGATGGACTGGCTGGCCCACCTGCTGGACCTGCCACAGCGGTTCCGCTCCACGGGCACCGGCGGTGGGGTCATCCAGGACTCGGCCTCCTCGGCGACGCTGGTGGCCACCCTGGCCGCGCTGCACCGGGTCAGCGGCGGCCGCTGGCGGCACACCGGCATCGACCGGCGCTACCGCGCCTACACCTCCCTCCACGGGCACTCGTCTATCGAAAAGGCGGTACGGATCGCCGGGCTGGGCAGCGACGGAATCCGGTCGATCGCTGTGGACCCGGACACCCAGGCGATGCTGCCAGGCGCGCTGCGGGCCGCCATCGAGGCCGACCTGGCCACCGGTGACGTGCCGGCCGTCGTGGTGGCGACCATCGGCACCACCTCCACCACCGCCGTCGACCCGCTCCCCGAGATCGGGGCCATCTGCGCCGAACACGGGATCTGGCTGCACGTGGACGCCGCGTACGCGGGCGCCGCCGCCGTCTGCCCCGAACTGCGGTGGACGCACGCCGGCCTGGAGTACGCCGACTCCTACTGCTTCGACCCGCACAAGTGGTTGCTCACCGGCTTCGACTGCGACGCGTTCTGGGTGGCCGACCGCGCCGAACTGATCGAGGCGCTGACCGTACTGCCGGAGTTCCTGCGCAACGCGGCCTCCGAATCCGGTGCGGTGATCGACTACCGGGACTGGCAGGTGCCGCTGGGCCGGCGGTTCCGGTCCCTCAAACTGTGGTTCGTGCTGCGCTGGTACGGCGCCGAAGGGCTGCGGGCGCACATCCGCTCCGGGGTGGCACTGGCCGAACGCTTCGCCGAGCGGGTCCGCGCCGACGACCGGTTCGAGTTGGCCGCGGCGCACCCGTTCTCACTGGTCTGCTTCCGCCTACGCGCCGACGACGACACCAACGCGGCGTTGCTGGCCTCGGCGAACGCCACCGGGCGGGTACACCTGACGCACACCCGCGTCGCCGGCCGCTACACGCTGCGGCTGGCGGTCGGCTCACCCCGGACCGCCGAAGCGCACATCGACGAAGCCTGGACCCTGCTCTCCGAAGCGGCCAACACCCTGCTCACTCCCTAACCCCCCGTTCGCCCCGCGCCCGCGCCCGCGCCCGCGCCCGCGCCCGCGCCCGCGCCCGCGCCCGCGCCCGCGCCCGCGCCAAGATCTCCGCAACTTCCCGGATGTTGCCGCCTCCGACGCGCGGGAGACACCAACATCCCTGATATTGCGCGGATCTTGACGACGAACGCCGCGCGCGGCCGACCGGGAGCGGGATTCGCGGGCGCCCACCGCCAGCAAGGTCACGCTCGATCCAGGACGTAGTGGCCACGAAGCGCCGGGATGCCACTACATCCAGGATGTTGCGCGATCTTGGTGAGTCGACCTCGGCGATGACGACGTGACCGGGTATCGGCCGCGGGCGGGCGGAACGGGATTCAGCGGGGGGCGGACGTACCCATTGCGGCGAGATCGGCCGGGACCTCTTCTTCGGCGGACGGGCCGGCAGCGGCGGCGGAAGCGGCGGAAGCGTTCGCGGCGGCGGAAGCGTTCGCGGCTTCGGCGCGGGCGCGGCGGGTACGGCGTAGGGCGCGCACGGCGAACACCAGGGCGGCCAGCCAGCCGGCGGCGAGGAGGACGTACAGGGCGGGGCGGACCGGACCGTCCAGTTCGGCGGAACGGATCAGGGTGCGGGCGTTGGTCAGCACGATCACGCCGCCGATTGCCGCGCCGAGCAGTTGGGCGGGCACGATTCGCACCAGCCAGGCGGCCAGCGGGGCGGCGATGAGCCCGCCGATGAGCAGCGCGGCGACAGTGGGGAGCAGGAACCCCTCCGTGCCCAGCCCGATCAGGAAGCCGACGCTGGCCGCGCCGGCCACGACGAACTCGGCGGTGTCCACCGAGCCGATCACCTTGCGGGGTTCCATGCGGCCGGACACCAGCAACGCCGGGGTGGCCACCGGGCCCCACCCGCCGCCGCCGGTCGCGTCGACGAAGCCGGCGACCAGGCCCAGGGGGCTGAGGAAACGACCGCGTAGCCGCCCGCCGGCCCGGTCGGTGCGCAGCGGTCGGGCGAAGCGGACCAGGAGGTACGCGCCGAGCGTGAAGAGAATGCCGGCCATCCACGGTGCGGCGGCCTCGGTGGAGATGGAGCTGAGCACTGTCGCGCCGGCGAAGGCGCCGATCGCGCCAGGCAGGGCGATGCGGGTGACCACCCGCCAGTCGACGTTGCCGAACCGCCAGTGCGCGAACCCGGCGGCGAGCGTGGTGCCGATCTCGGCCAGGTGCACCGAGGCCGAGGCGGCGGCCGGGGCGACCCCGGCGACCAGCAGCAGGGTGGAGGAGGTCAAGCCGTACGCCATGCCGAGCGAACCATCGATCAGTTGCGCGACGAGCCCGACCAGAGCGAGGACCAACAGCTTGCGCACGAGCGCCCCCTGACTTTTCGGCATCTCCTATCGACTTGGTCGACAATGCGGGATGGGGCAGTCAGGGTCAAGCCCCCGATCGGTGGATGGGACGCGGCGGGGCGGTGCGCCAGGTCAGCGTCCCGTGCCGCAAGGCCGGGAACCGAACGGCGCGCTTTTCGGGCGCGCGAGGTCAGCGGCCAGGTGACGTGAGGCCGGAAACCGAGCCGGCGATCAGATCCAGGCGCGTGGGTCGGCGGCCAGCTCGGTGACACGCGCGGGCAGGGTGCCGGCGGCCACGTCGGCGACGCTGACCAGTTCCAGGATCTCCCGCTCGCTTGCTCGCAGCGCGATCCAGACCTCCTGGAGGGCGTGCGCCGGGCCGTGGTAGCCGAGCTGCTCGGGACGCTGCCCGCGTACGTGGGCGAGAGGCCCGTCGATCACCCGGATGACCTCGGCGAGGGAGATCTCCTCGGCCGGGCGGGCCAGCCAGTAGCCGCCCTCCGGGCCGCGCTGGGCGTGCACGATGCCGCCCCGGCGCAGCTGGAGAAGGATGCTCTCCAGGAACTTCGGCGGGATCTCCTGGGCGCGGGCGATCTGATCGGCCGTGACCGGCCGGCCGCGCCCGGGGCCGCTGGCCGTCGCGGCAAGCTCGGCGGCCGCGCGGAGGGCATAGTCGACCCGGGCGGAGAGGCGCATGTCGGCAAGGTTAGTCCCTGGTCAACCGCGCGGGCGGCCGACCCTCGGCCGATCGGCCACGCATCGATGGAAAGTGGCCCTGCCTGCGCCCGTCCGGGCCACCGGCAGGGCCGGTGAACGGCCGCCGGCAGGGCCGGTGAAGTAGCTCATGATCCACGGCACGGTGGCGGCCGAAATGCCGGTCCGGAGCGTCCCTATGCTGGGCGTGAGAACGAATGTCTGGCCATTTGCCCGGCCGCCAGCAACATATTGATAAACACCCGGGTTGTGCTCGGGGGGAAGGCAACACGATGACCGATATCGCCACCCGCACCTGGGACGGCATGACCATCCCGGTGGCCGGCACCTATCTTCTCGATCAGGCGCACAAGCGGATCGGTTTCCTGTCCCGGCACATGATGGTGAGCCCGGTACGCGGCGAGTTCGCCGAGGCCACCGCCCAGATCTACGTGGCGGAGGACCCGCTGCTCTCCTCGGTGACGGCCACCATCATGTCGGCGAGCATCACCACCGGAAGCGTCGACCGGGACACGCATCTGAAGAGTGCCGACTTCCTCGACGTGGAGCGTTTTCCCACCCTTGAATATCGAAGCACCGGCATCAAATGGCAGGGCAACGAGGACCCCATATTCCAGTGGGCGCGTCTGCGCAACCATCGACTGGGCGGACGAGGCCGGAGTCACATTGTTCCGCCGCAGTCCGACGGTGTTCCCGGACGATTCGTCCTCACCGGTGAGCTGACCGTGAAGGGAATCACCCGGGCCGTCGACCTGGCGGTGAATTTCGGTGGTGCCCGTCAGGATCCGTACGGGCAGAACATCTTCGGTTTCAGCGCGACGGCCGAGATGAACCGTGAGGACTACGGCCTGCTCTGGAATGTCGTCCTGGAGAGCGGCGGGGTGCTGGTCGGCAAGACGGTGCAGATCGAGATCGCCGGGGAGGCCATCCACCAGGCCTGACGCGCCTCATCCCCGCCAGAGGCCTGGCGGGGATGAGTGACAGCTGACTGGCGGGATGGACGAGAGCGTCAGGCGCCGACGCGGCGCAGCAGACCCTCCTGGACGGCGCTGGCGATCTGCCGGCCGTCGGTGGTGAACATCCGGCCGGTGGCCAGCCCACGCGCGCCGGACGCCGACGGGCTCAGGCAGTCGTAGAGGAACCACTCGTCGGCCCGGAACGGCCTGTGGAACCAGAGCGCGTGGTCCAGGCTCGCGCCGACCAACCCGCCCGGCCCCCACACCTCGCCGTGTGCGGAGAGCACCGAGTCCAGCAGGGTGAGGTCCGAGGCGTAGGTGAGCGCACAGGCGTGCAGCAGGGGGTCGTCGGGCAGTTTGCCGTCGATGCGCATCCAGACGCGCTGGTGCGGGTCGGCGGGCCGGTCGCCGGGGCGGACCCAGCCGGGCTCACCCACGTAGCGCACGTCGATCGGTCGCGGGATCTGACCCCAGATGCCCAGCCGCTCCGGGTAGCGGGAGAGCCTGTCGGTCATCGTCGGCACGTCCTGCGGCGGGGGTACGTCCAGCGGGGCCGGAGCCTGATGGTCCAGGCCCTCCTCGGCCCGCTGGAACGACGCCGACATGAAGAAGATCGGCTTCCCGTGCTGGAGGGCGACAGCGCGGCGGACCGAGAAGGACCGGCCGTCGCGGATGTTCTCCACCTCGTACGCGATCGGTTCGACCGGGTCGCCGGGGCGGACGAAGTAGCCGTGCAGCGAGTGCACGAACCGCTCCGGGTCGACGGTGCGGCCGGCGGCGACCAGGGCCTGACCGGCGACCTGGCCGCCGTACACCCGTTGTGGGCCGACCGGGGGGCTCATCCCCCGGAAGGTCATCTCGCCGGTCGGGTCGAGGTCCAGGACTTCCAGCAGCTGGTCCACCGCCGCCTGGCCGACCGCGACCCGACCGTCGCTCACTGCAGCGCCCGCGCCGACGCGGCGTCGACCAGCGAGCCGAGCTGGTGTACGCGCAGCGTGTTGGTCGAGCCGGGGGTGCCGGGCGGGCTACCCGCCACGATCACCACGTAGTCACCGGGGTTGGCCCGGTCGAGGCCGAGCAGCGCCTGGTCGACCTGGCGGAACATGTCGTCGGTGTGCTGCACGAACGGCATCAGGAAGGTCTCCACGCCCCAGGTGAGGGCGAGCTGGTCGCGCACCTCGGGGACCGGCGTGAAGGCCAGCAGCGGCAGGTCGCAGTGCAGGCGGGACAGCCGTCGCACGGTGTCGCCGGTCTGCGAGAAGGCGACGAGTGCCTTGGCGTTGATGGCCCGGGCGATCGACGAGGCGGCGACGGTGAGGGCGCCACCGTGGGTACGCGGGTCGTGCTGCAACCGCGGCACCCCGATCGAACCGGCCTCGGTGGTCGTCACGATCTTGGCCATGGTGCTGACGGTGAGCACCGGGTACTTGCCGACGCTGGTCTCGCCGGAGAGCATCACCGCGTCCGCGCCGTCGAGCACCGCGTTGGCGACGTCGGAGGCCTCCGCCCGGGTGGGGCGGGAGTTCTCGATCATGGAGTCGAGCATCTGGGTGGCCACGATGACGGGCTTGGCGTTCTCCCGGCACAGCTGCACGGCGCGCTTCTGCACCAGCGGGACCTCGTCCAGCGGCATCTCGACGCCGAGGTCACCACGGGCGACCATGACACCGTCGAAGGCCAGCACGATGGCCTCCAGGTGCTCCACCGCCTCCGGCTTCTCGACCTTGGCGAGCACCGGGCGGAACACGCCCTCCTCGGCCATGATGTTGTGGACGAGCTTGATGTCCTCGGCGGAGCGGACGAAGGACAGCGCCACCAGGTCGACGCCGAGCCCCAGGGAGAAGCGCAGGTCCTCGGCGTCCTTGTCCGACATGGCGGGCACACTGACCGCCACGTTGGGCAGCGACACGCCCTTGTTGTTGGAGACCGGGCCGCCCTCGGTGACGAGGCAGCGGATGTCGTTGCCGGTGACGTCGGTGACCTCGACGGCGACCCGGCCGTCGTCGATCAGCAGCCGGTCGCCGGGCTTCACCTCGTGGGGCAGCTTCGTGTAGGTGCAGGAGACCCGATCCTTGGTGCCGATGACGTCGTCGCCAGTGATGACGACCGAGTCACCGGTGCGCCACTCGTGGGGGCCGTCGGCGAACCGACCGAGCCGGATCTTGGGACCTTGCAGGTCGGCGAGGACGGCGACCGGCTTACCCGCCGCCTCCGATGCCTCCCGGACCAGTCGATAGACCGCCTCGTGGTCGGCGTGGCTGCCGTGGCTGAAGTTGAGCCTCGCCACGTTCATGCCGGCCTCGACAAGACCCCGGATGCGCTCCGGGGACGAGGTGGCGGGTCCAAGAGTGCAGACGATCTTCGCGCGGCGTGTCACGCCCATCAGGCTAGTCTCTCCTTCAGGTCGGACTCGGGGCCGACCCCTTGCAGGCAGTGGAACAGTTGTCCAACGACGCGCGGTGCGCGTCGGGCCGGCGGGCGGAACCGCACCGGGAACGTTGTGGCGACGGGCATCAGCGACCGCGCGCCGGGAATCGTACGCCTCCGGTGACGTGCGCTGTCGGGGTGCTCCCGGCGGCGGCCCACTCCGAGTGGCCCGACGGCGGTCGGTGGCGGCTCATTCCGGGGGTACCGAGGGCGGCAGGGTGGGCACCGCGTGGAGCAGGTCGCGGGGGTCGTAGCGGCGCTTGGCGTGGCGCAGCCGCGCCCAGTTCGCGCCGTAGGCGAGCCGGACCCGGTCGGTCTCCTCCGGGGCAAGCAGGTTGGGGTAACCACCGGGCAGGGCGTGCGGGGCGAGTGCCGCGGAGGTCCGCTCGGCCCACTCGCGGTGCGGGCCGACCTCGTCGCCGGGCGCCCACACCGCGATGACCTCGGTCATCAGGTGGTCGGTGCGCAGGCCGAACGCCGTGTCGGCGGGTCGGACCCGGCTGGCCGCGCCGTGGAAGTGGTGCACTGCCAGCGCGGAGAACGGCGAGGTGACCTGCCGGGCCGCGTTGACGAGCGTGTCAACGGTGCCGTCGGTGAGCGCGGGCAACCACCGGGTCCGCAGCAGGTAGTGGTTGCCGTCGACCATTCCGCCGTCGAACATCCGCAGCGCGTCCGCGTAGGGCATCGGGCCGATCTGGTCGACCAGTGGGGTGCCCAGCGCCCGCAGCCGGTCCATCCACGGCGCCCCGGCGGCCAGGTCCGGGCCGCTGTAGAACGGACACACGAAGATCACCGGCTCACCGGCCGGGCCGGGCAGGAAGCCGGCCATCACTGTCAGCTCGTCCGGGGCCTCGGCGACCAGCGCGCCGTAGCCGCGCAGCACGGCCGGCGCCTCGGAGAGCGCGAACATGATCATGCCGGCCAGGACGCCGGGCAGCCGGTGCGCGCGGAAGCGCAGCTCGGTGACGATGCCGAGGTTCCCACCGCCGCCGCGCAGCGCCCAGTACAGCTCGGCGTCGTGGCGGGGGTCGGCGGTGACCCGACGGCCGTCGGCGAGGACCACCTCCGCGCCGAGCAGACTGTCCAGGGCCAGACCGAACCGACCGCAGAGCGGGCCGTACCCGCCGGCGAGGGTGAGCCCGGCCATCCCCACGGCGCCGACCACGCCGGTGGGGACCACCAGGTCGTACGGGCGGGCGGCGGCGAGCAACTCGGCCGCCGTGGTGCCACCGCCGATGGTCACCGTGGCGTTGTCCGGGTCGACCTCGACGGCGTGCAGCCCGGTCAGGTCGAGCACCAGAGCGCCGTCGCGCAGCGCCCGGCCGGCCCAGTCGTGCCCTCCGGAGCGGACCGAGACGGGCAGGTGACACCGGGCGGCGATTCGGACCGACCCGGCCACCTCGTCGGCGTCCCGGCACCGGGCGACCAGCGCGGGCGTGCGCGCCACGGCGCCGTTCCAGAGCCGGGTGGTGGTGGCGTAACCGGGGTCGCCCGGCTCGTGCAGCCGGTCGCCGAGAAGGGCACGCAGTCGGGCGGCGGCGGACGCGACATCGGGGGTGGCGGCGGAGAGCATGGCGACTCCTCGACCGGGGCCGACCCACGACACCGGGTACGCCCCGGCGGCGGCCCGCGCTGGGCGCGACCGTAGCACCGGCAGGCGGGCGAGCGCCGTCACCATCACGACAGCCACCGATGGGCCGGCGGCTCAGCTGCCCGCCTTGACCAGCGGGAACTCCAGGGAACCGGCCGGGCAGAGGAAGGTGAGCACCTCCACCCGGTAGAGCCCGGCCTGCACCGCCGGGTCGGCCTCCAGCACGCTGCGCACATCGTCGACGCTGCCGGTGCGGGCCAGCCCGAAGCCGATCGGCGGATCGGGCTCGCGCGCCGGCCCGTCCACTGAGCCGGCGACCAGGACGATGCCGCGTCGCTGCAACGCCTGCATGTGTTCGGCGTGCTCGGCCTGCAACCGCTGCACGGTCTCCGCGGGCAGGGCCCGCCCGGCCGCGCCGGGATAGATCACGATGCACTCGTACGTGTCGAGCGCGAAGTTGACCTGCGGCACTCCCATGGGTGCTCCCTCCGCCGTCACGCCGGAACGCACCGGCTCCGGCCAGCGTCGCACGGACACCCCTGTCGTACCGGGCGCTTCCCGGCAACTCGGCTCGACGCGCCGACGGGGTGTCCGCGCCCACAGTCGGCCGACCAGCGGCATGAGGGCGGGGTTCCGGGGGATGATCCATCAGTGGCGGGTGGGCTCTTCACGCCCGCGCTGTCCACGCCCGCCACGACGAGACGATTGGGGATCGGGCAATGGCGACAAATATCAGTGAGCAGCCCGCGAAGGCGTCCGGCACGTACCGGATCGGTGGCGACGTCACCGTCAACCGGCTCGGCTACGGGGCCATGCAGATCACCGGCCCGGGTGTCTGGGGTGACCCGAAGGACCCGGCCGAGGCGGTTCGCGTGCTGCGCCGTGCGGTCGAGCTGGGCGTGACGTTCATCGACACGGCCGACTCGTACGGGCCGTTCGTGTCGGAGTTGCTGATCCGGGAGGCTCTGCACCCGTACGCCGACGACCTGGTGATCGCGACCAAGGCCGGGCTGAGCCGCTCCGGCCCCGGCGACTGGCGGGCGCTGGGCCGCCCGGAGTACCTGCGCCAACAGTGCGAGCTGAGCCTGCGTCACCTCGGCCTGGACAGCATCCCGCTGTACCAGCTGCACCGGATCGACCCGAAGGTGCCGCTCGCCGACCAGCTGGGTGAGCTGGCCCTGCTGCGCGAGGAAGGCAAGATCCAGCACATCGGGCTGTCCGAGGTGAGCGTCGCGCAGATCGAGGAGTCTCGGGCGATCACCACGATCGCGTCGGTGCAGAACCTGTACAACCTCGCCAACCGCAGCGCCGAGGACGTGCTGGAGTTCTGCGAGCGCAACGACCTCGCGTTCATCCCGTGGTTCCCGATCGCGACCGGTGAGCTGGCCCGCCCGGGCGGCCCGCTGGACGCCATCTCCAACGCGCACGGCGCGTCGCCCGCGCAGCTCGCGCTGGCCTGGCTGCTGCGCCGCTCGCCGGTGATGCTGCCGATTCCCGGTACGTCCTCGGTGGCGCACCTGGAGGAGAACGTGGGCGCCGCCGACGTGCGGCTCACCGACGACGAGTTCGAGGCGCTCGCCAAGGCGAGCTGACCCGCCGCTCCGGACGCCGTCGGGTCACCCGGCGGTGCCTGAACCCGGAGATCCCGGACGCCGTCGGTTCAGCCGGCGGCGTCCGGACCGGGCGCGGAACCAGGCTCCGGACCGGGCTCCCGGGCGGCGCGCAGCGCCTCCGTCGCCTGGGCCAGCAGGCGAGCGGAGTCGGTCCGCCCGCTCACCTGCAACTCCACCTCGGCATCCCCGGTCTGGATCCGGATGCTGGCCTCGGTGCGCTGCTGGTCGACCCAGGACTGCAACAGGTTGAACAGTCCCGGAAGCAGTCCCTGGGCCAGCACCGCGATGATCACCGCGTCGCTGAACCCCGGCCGGCCCCCGCCGCCACCGGCCGCCCGGACCACCGGCCGGTACTCGGGGCGGCGGTGGATCCAGGTCAGCAGGTCGACCGACGACGGCTGACGCTGCCGGGGGTTGATGATCAGCCGGACGGGCAGCCGGGCTGCGGTGTCGCTGTCGGTCACTGTCAGTCTCCCGATGAGTCGGCGGCGGGTCGGAAGGTCACGGTGTCCCCGTCGGCGGTGGCGACGCCGGTCACTCTCAACCCGTCCTCGTCCTTGAACGGTGAGCTGCCGCCGAAGTAGGTGGTGGTGCCGCTGACCTGCACCTTGCCCTGGGTCTCGTACGGGGTGGAGACCTGCGCACTGTTCGGGCCGCTGAGTTCGACAGCGAGCTTCGGGTACTCCAGGATCTTCCAGGTGACCTTCTGCGTGGAGCCGCCGTAGTAGCGGAACGGGCAGCCCGGCGGGGCGGCGACCGTCTGCTTGGCGCACTCGTCCAACCAGACGCGTACGCGGGCCTCGACGGCCTCGATCGCCGCCGGCTTGAGCACCGGGGCCAGTTGCAGGACGGCGGCGGTCTCCCCTGGGCCGACCAGCAGGTTCACGCTCGGCGTCTCGCTGAGCGCACTGGACGGGCCGGTCGCGGTGTAGCCGCCGGGCAGCAGCACCAGTCGCGGGCCCTCGGTGGCGACCGGCAACTCCACACCGTTGAGCCGTACCCCGGGGTCGGCGATCACGGTGTTGAGCGGGATCGGCCCACCCCTCACCCGCCAGCCGTGGAACAGCCCGGCGGTGGTCTCGCCAGTGCGGAACAGGGTGAGGGTGGTGGTCTCCCGCACGTCACCCAGCCGGTACGCCACAGTGGCGGTGGCGCTGTCGCCGTCGCGCTCCAACGAGCTGATCTCGACGTCGGTCGGTGGTTGGTAGCCCTTGCCGCGCAACAGTTGAGCGAGCAGCTTGGTGTCGGTGTCGCTGCCCTGGCCGGTCAGGTAGCCGAGTGCGGCCTCGCTGTCCCGGTCGGCGAGCGCGGAGAAGTAGCCGTCGATCGCCGCCTGGGGCCGGAAGAACGCCCACTGCACCACGCCGAGCCCGCTGGTGCCGAGGCAGGCGACCACTGTGAGGGCGCCGACCAGCAGCCAGGTGCGGCGGGTGCCGACCGGGCCGGCGGAGTTGAACAGCCCATCGACGGTGACGGGCTGGGCCGCCCCGTCGGGCGCGCCGGCCAGCGACGCCCGCTCCAGCGCGTCGAGCCGCAGCTCGTGCGGCGGGTGGGTGGCGCAGACCGCCTCGTCCCAGCCGCTGCGCCCGGTTTCGAAGGACAGCCGCCGTTCCAGGATGCGTCGCAGCCCGTCGACGTGCCCGGTGAGCACGGCGCCGAGGTCGGCCCGGTACTCGGCCGCCCGCACGTCGCGGGCGTGCAGTGGCAGCACCACGTACCGCATGGTGAGCAGGATCGGCCAGAAGAACACGAAGACCACGAAGTTGGTGCCCGGGTGCGGGAACGTCCGCATCAGCCAGGTCGGCAGGGCGTGCGCGAGGGTCAGCGGCAGGCCGACGCCGCGGACGAAGGCGCTGGTGATCTCGTCCCCGGTGCGCCAGTGCACCAGTTCGTGGCTGAGCAGCGCGGCCACCTCGTCGTCCGGTTCGGTCAGCACGGCGGTGGTGACCACCACGTGCCGGGCGTACGTCCGGGCGTTGCTCACTACCGGGTCGTCCTCCATGAGCAGCCGGGGCACGCTGGGCAGGCCGAGCCGTCGGGCGCAGTCGTCGAGCATGGGGCGCAGCCGCGCGTACTCGCGGCGGCTGGGCTGGCGCGCACCCGAGACGACCAGCAGGCGTGGTTCGAGCAGCACCCGGTAGAGCGTGTAGAGGACCCCGATCAGCGCCGCCGCGACGACAGTGCCGATCAGGCCGGTGAGCAGCGCGAAGGGTTCGTCGGCGACGCCCATCCAGGGCAGGGCCAGCACGGCGAGGAAGCCGACCAGGAAGCCGATGGCGAAGCCGGCCACGCCGCCGAGCAGCCCGCCGGAGCGGGTCAGGAACGCCTCGACCAGGGAGCCGATCAGCGGGGCGTCGCGCAGCACCTGGGGCACCTGGTCGTCGGCGCCGGTCCCGACGGCGAAGAGCCCGACGATGCCGAACAGGAGACCGCCCCAGAACGCCAGGAGCAGCGCGACCGGCAGGTAGAACCAGGTGGCGACGAACGCGCCGAGCACGCCGCGCCAGTCCCGCAGGATTCCGGCGCGCAGCCAGACCAGCGCGCTGGGGTACCCCGGTGGGCGGTCGGCGAACCCGCCGGTGGGCGGCGGGGTGTCGGCCGACGGCGGTTGGGCGGCCCGGACGTCGAGCTGCGGCACGGTCGGCGGGGTGTTCTCCGGCGGCACTGTGGGCGGCTCGGTCATGAGCGCTGCTCCTTCTCGGAGGATGGCGTCCACTGTCGGGAATGGACAGCCGGAGCAGGCTATCGAGGACATCTGATGTCTGCCATACCGATTCGGAGGATCGTCGCGCACCCGACACTCAGCGTCGCGGGTCCGGTGCGGCGGTCCCCTCCGGGACCGCCGCACCGGAGCTGGTCAGAGCGCGAGGCAGTTGGGTCGCACCGGGCCGTCGACCAGGGCGCCCCGCACGATGGTGTACGCCGTGCCGTCGAGCACCAGACCGAGGTGCCCCACCACCCGAAGCGGGCAGTACGCCTGGATCAGCACGTTCGTCGCACCGTCGTTGACGGCGGCGTTTCCGGTCGGCCGGACCAGCTCGTCCTGCAAGGTGCGGATGGTGGTGTAGCGCACGGCGCCCGGGGTGTCGTCGCCGGCGTTGAGGTCGGCGAGGAACGCCGAGCCGATGGTCATCTGCTGGCAGGCCACGACGCCGGCGCAGCTGCCCAGGCCCAGGAACGCCACGATGTTGGCGACGTACGTGCCGTACTGCGGTGTGCCCAGGCTGACGTACCGGCCGACGGTGGCGGTGCCGCCGAGCCGCTTGAGGTAGTACCGGCTGACCAGGCCCCCTTCGGAGTGGGCGACGACGTCCACTGTCGCCGCGCCGGTGCTGGCGCGTACCTGGTTGACGTAGCCGGCGAACGCGCGGGCCGAGGTGGGGATGTCGCCGAGGCCCAGCCCGGGCAGTTGGTAGATGAAGGTGCGGTAGCCGTCGGCGCGTAGGCGGGCGGCGATCGGCTCGTACGCGACGGCGATGCCGCTGAGCCCGCCGACCACGATGACGGGGTTGGCCGCCGCGGCGGCCAAGGGTGCCGTGGGGGCGGCGGTGGCCGGGACGGGAGAGGCGGGGGCGGCGGTCGCCGTGGCGGCGGACGCGAGCAGCGCGGCGGTGGCGAGGGCCAGGACGAGGGCGGTCTTTCGGAGCAGCATGGCTGCACCTCCGGGGGGAGGCACCCGGCGAACCGGGCAGGTGGGTGGGGGTTCCGGTCGACCGTGCGACGATCATCCCCGCAACAATTTAGAAACGTCAATGACTTGTTACGCGCCGGTAACCCGTTGTTCCGGCGGGGGCGTAAACGGTCATACCGCCACGCTCCATATCGGACACCGACGGTGGCTGGCATGCTGTGGCCGTGGCTGTCGACGAACCCACCGAGCGCGAGCTGCGGGTGATGCCGTGGTGGCTGGTCCTGGTCGGCCTGCTGGTCGCCGTCGCCCTGGGCTGGCTGGTGCTGGATCTGCTGCTCACCGAGGCCGACCGGGCCAGCCAACCGGACACCCGCGCCACTTTGCGCATCGACGCGATCCGCACCGGCCTGACCGTCGTCGCCGGCACCGGCGGAGGGCTCGCGCTGCTGCTCGCCGCCCGCCGCCAGTGGATCGCCGAACGCGCGCAGCGGCACCAGGAGAGCGTCGCCGCCCGGGACCAGGTACACCGCGACCGGGTGCAGGCGCACGCCGAGACGGTGGCCGAGGCCGCGCAGCGCCACCAGGACCGGCAGTCCGGGGCCGCCGAACACGACGCGGCGGAGCGTCGGCTGACCGAGCTCTACACCCGGGCGGTCGAGCTGCTCGGCAACGACAGCGCGGCGGTACGCCTCGGCGGCCTGCACGCGTTGGAGCGCCTCGGCCAGGACAATCCGGGGCAGCGCCCGACGATCGCGGCGGTGCTCTGCGCGTACCTGCGAATGCCGGCGCCCGACGGCGAGCCGCGCGAGACGGAGGTCCGGCGCAGCGCGCAGCGCGTGCTCACCCGGCACCTGCGCGCGGACGACGCGGCCCACTGGCCGGAGGTAGTGCTGGACCTGACCGGTGCCGCGCTCGTCGACTTCGACGCCACGGGCTGCACGCTCGTCGACGCGAACTTCACCGAGACGGCGTTCACCGGTACGACCACCTTCGCGGGCGCGACGGCGCGGGGGCGTCTGCTGCTCGGGGCGGCGACCTTCGGCGACGTGGTCTTCGAGGGGCTCGCGGCCGACGGCGAGGTCGTGCTCGACGACGTTCGCGTCGGCGGTACGGCCAGCTTCGACGACGCCGTGTTCTCCGACGGCCTGTCCTGTCGGCGTGCCAGCTTCGCCGGCCCGACCTCGTTTAGCCGGGTGACCTTCGGTCAGCCGACCAGCTTCGACGCGACCCGCTTCGAGGACACCACCACGTTCCGGGAGGCCGTCTTCGACGGCGCCCTGTCGATGGAGCACACCGAGTTCGGCCGGTCGGCCGGCTTCCACTCCGTCCGTTTCACGAACATGGCACTGTTCCGCTGGACGGTGTTCGGCGCGGAGGCGCTGTTCGACAGGGCCCGCTTCGTCGACGCCGCGAACTTCGGCCGGGCCCGGTTCCACGGCATGGCCAGCTTCCGCGACACACAGTTCAGCCGGCCACCCCAGGTCGAGCAGGCCCGGGCGGTGACCGATCCCGGTCACCGTTGGCCGGCGGGCACGACGGCAGAACCCCTCGACGACGAGTGGCTGCTGCTGGTCGACCGCTGACCGGCCGAACAGGCGTCAGCGCGGGCTGGTTGGCTGGGTCGTCAGCGTGGGGTGGCGGGCGGACGCAGGCCGTCCATGGCCACGCCGAGCACCCGGTCACGCTGCTCGGGTGATGGGAACTGGGCCATGGTGAGGCCACTGATCAGCCGCACCACGTCGTCGAAGCCGATGTCGTCACGGACCACACCGGCGGACTGCGCGCGACGCATCAGCGGCTCACCGGCCGAGAAGATCTCCGTGCGGCAGCTGGTGAAGATCTCGGAGTCTCGCAGCAACTGCTCGGCCAGCGCCCGCTTGGTGGCGACGTACGCGACGAAGCGGTGCAGCCAGGCGACGAGCGCGTCCCACGGTGGCACCTCGGCCAGACCTTCGGCGGAGTGGCACAGCTCCCGGACCTCCTCGACGTAGACGGCCTCGAACAGGTGCCGCCGGGTCGGGAAGTTGCGGTAGAGCGTGCCGATGCCCACGCCGGCCCGACGGGCCACGTCCTCCAGGGAGGCGGCAGCCCCGTTCTCGGCGAACGCCTCGCGCGCCGCCGTGATCAGGGCGTCGTAGTTACGCCGCGCGTCGGCCCGCTTGGGCCGCTGGGCGAAGACCTCGGGCGCCTGCCCCGCGCTGGTCATGACGTGCGTCACCTCACCCTGGTTGCATCCGGAGGCACCCCTCCGCTAACTTAGTGGAGGCACCCCTCCGGAATCCCGGAGGCCTGCCTCCGGTTAGCTTACCTCGGGACCCCGCCCGATCGCCGCCTGGCCACCCCGATCGCCCGGGCCCGACAGACCACCCGTCGCAGACGACGGGCGACAAGCCTTCATTCCCGTACGTAATCAGGGAGTTTTCTCTCGTGGCAGTGACCTCCCGACGCGGCTCGCGTCGGCTCACCTTCACCGTGCTCGCGGCCGGCGCCGGGTTCTTCGCGATGCTCCAGTCGCTGATCACCCCAGTGCTGCCGACCATCCAGCAGGACCTGCACACCTCCCAGAACACAGTGACCTGGGTCCTGACCGCCTACCTGCTCAGCGCGTCGATCTTCACCCCGATCCTCGGACGCGTCGGCGACATGGTCGGCAAGGAGCGGATGCTCGTCGTCTCGCTCGCCGCCCTCGCCCTCGGCTGCCTGCTGGCCGCCATCGCGCCGAACATCGGCGTCCTCATCCTCGCCCGGGTCGTCCAGGGCATCGGCGGAGCGGTCTTCCCGCTGTCGTTCGGCATCATCCGCGACGAGTTCCCGGCCGCACGGGTCTCCACCGCGGTGGCCGCCATCTCGGCCATCGTCGCCGTCGGCGGTGGCCTGGGCATCGTGCTGGCCGGCCCGATCGTCAGCACGCTGGACTACCGCTGGCTGTTCTGGATCCCGATGGTCGTGGTCGGGCTGACCGCCGTGGCCGCGCACCTGTTCGTGCCCGAGTCGCCGGTCCGTACCCCCGGTCGGATCGACTGGCGCGCCACACTGCTGCTCTCCGGCTGGCTGGTCGCGCTGCTGCTGCCGATCAGCCAGGGCGCCACCTGGGGCTGGACCTCCACCCGGGTGCTCGGTCTGCTGGCGCTGGCCGTGGTGCTGCTGGCCGGTTGGCTGGTCGCCGAGGTGCGCTCGGCCAACCCGCTGATCGACATGCGGATGATGCGCCTGCCCGGCGTCTGGACCACCAACCTGGTCGCCCTGCTCTACGGCGCGTCGATGTTCTCCGTGTACGCGTTCCTCCCGCAGTTCCTCCAGACCCCGGCCATCGCCGGCTACGGCTTCGGCGCCAGCATCAGCCAGGCCGGTCTGCTCATGCTGCCGATGCTCGTCGCGATGTTCGTCGCCGGCCTCGTCGCCGGGCGGCTCCAGGCGGTCTTCAGCGCCAAGGCGCAGCTCGCCACCGGTGCCACGTTCAACGTGGCCGCCTCCGCGATGCTCGCCACCGCGCACGACACCCGCTGGGAGGTCGCCATCGCCGGTGGCCTGGTCGGCCTCGGCATCGGCCTGGCCTTCGCGTCGATGGCCAACCTGATCGTCGCCAGCGTGCCCGCCAGCCAGACCGGCGTGGCGACCGGCATGAACGCCAACATCCGCACCATCGGCGGCGCGATCGGCGCCGCCGTGGTCAGCGGCGTGATCACCGCGCACCCGCAGGCCAACGGCCTGCCCCGGGAGGCCGGCTTCACCATGGGGTTTCTCGTCCTCACGGCGATCGCCCTGGCCGCCGCGCTCGCGGCCCTCGCCGTCCCGTCCGCCCGGCGGGCGTCGGCCGGTCGCCGGCCGTCCGCCACGACGATCGTCGAGTCGGAGCTAGCCGGCGAGTTCGCCACCATGCCAGCGACCCGCTGAGGGAACGTGTCGCAGCCCGGGCGGTTCACCGCCCGGGCTGCGGCATATCCAGGAGTACGCTGGCCGCTCCCCCACCCACCGTCCGTCGTCTTTCAGGATGCGCCCATGTCCGAGTTGCTGACCGCCGACCGCATCGAAGAGATCGGCTCCCTGGGCCTCAAGAGCCCCGACCCGGCCGCGCTCGTCGCCGAACTGGTGGGCGCCGTCGACGAGGGGCGGGTCGCGGACCCCGACGACACCGGGTACGCCCTGCTGGTCGCAGTGGACATCCTGGAGCAGGCCGGCGACCTGGCCGACGCGCTCGCCCTGGCCACCCGCGCCATCGCCGAGCAGCCGGACGACAACGCGTACCCGCGAGCGGTGCGCGGCGGCCTGTTGCTGCGCCTCGGGCGCACCGACGAGGGCATGGCCGAGCTGACCGCACTGCGTCCGCTGCTGGAGACCGACCCAACGGCCACGTACCTGATCGACGAGCTGGCCGAGTCCGGCCACACCGACACGGCGTTGGAGTGGCTCACCGAGGCGCTGGACGCCATCCTGGAACGGACCCGCACCCAGCAGCACGCGTCCGAGGACGCCCAGGACGAGGCCGCCGCCATGATCTACGGCCTGGCCCAGCAGCGGCACGACCTGCGCGAAGAGCAGGGCCTCCCCCACGACGAGTACGACAACCTCGCCGACCGGCTGCGCGCCGCGAGCACCCACGCGCTCGACGCCCTCGACGACGGCCCGGCGACGCTGCTGTTCTGGCCGCAGGCGGAGTTCACCGCGCTGCTGCTGCACTGGCCCACCCTCGTCGACAGCTACCCCGTCACCTGGGACGAGCACCGCGCCCAGCTCGAACGCGCCCTCGTCGAGGCTTCCGGGATCGGCGGCGCCGACCTGGGGGTGGTCGCCGGCACGGTCGCCGACCTGGCGGCCTTCGCCGAACGCACCGGAGGCGACCCCACCAGCGAGGAAACCCTCGACGAGTACGCCGACAGCCTCGACGAGGCCGGCGTGACCGCCTGGCCGCCCGGCCGCAACGACACCTGCTGGTGCGGATCCAGCGCCAAGTACAAGAAGTGCTGCCTGCCCCGCTCGCGCGGCTGACCCTCCCCCGCCGGCTCGGTCCCTGCGGCCCCGGGAGGCCATGTCCCTGGAGAGCCTGATGCCTGTGAGTCATCAAGATGACTCACAGGCATCACGTTCGACCACAACCGCCAGCACCCTCTTGAGCGCCGGCCGGCGCATAAGGCCCGCGTATGATCGACACCCCGTTCGACCGTCCGGGCTCGACGATGGAGGCGATGGCGTGACCACACACGAGCAGCACGAGACGGTCGAGGACAGCCCGGTCGGCTGGGTCGCCAGCCACATCCGGCGCTACGTGCGGACCGACGGCGCCGACGGGGGCACCTTCCACGGCGTACCCTCGCTGCTGCTCACCACCCGCGGACGCCGATCGGGCACACTGCGCCGCACGGCCCTGATGTACGGGCGCGACGGCGACAACTACCTGCTGGTGGCATCCAACGGCGGCGCGGCCAAGCACCCCGCCTGGTATCTGAACCTGAACGCCGACCCGACGGTGGAGATCCAGGTCGGCGCGGAGCGGATCACGGGTCAGGCCCGGACCGCGACCGGCGAGGAGCGCGCCCGGCTGTGGCCGGTGATGACGAAGGTCTTCCCGACGTACGCCCGCTACGCGAAGGAGACCGACCGCGAGATCCCGGTCGTCGTCATCGAATGCGATTGATGTCCCTCATGGCTGCTGAGGGCTAGGGTGACGGCAGGTAAGCACCCCACTCCGGCAAGGAGGACCGTCGTGCGCCGCATCATCACCACCATCGCACTGCTCGGGCTGTCACTCTCCGTCGTACTGGCGCCGACACCGGCCAGCGCGGCGAGCAGCGTCGAAGTCACCTCCGCGACCCTTGTCGCGCGCGGCGTCGCCGTGGACATCACCCTCACCGTGACCTGCCCAGCCGGCCTGTCCGGCGCGATAGAGCTGATCGTCCGGCAGCGGTCGGGCGACAGGGTCGCCTACGCGGGCGGTTGGGCGCCCCTCAACAGCTGCACCGGCGAGCCGCAGGCGGTGACCGGGCGAGCATGGGTGGAGGGCGGCGGGCTGGTCCTGCACAAGGGTGTCGCACTGATCAGCGGCGGATTCGAACTGTGCAACCAGGACGTCTGCGACTACCCGACCTTCGAGCAGACGTTCCGCATCACCCGCTGAGCGAGCGGAATCGCAAGTCGCGCGGGTGGTTGGTGGATTGCGCTGCCACCACCCGTGGTCAGTTTCCCAGCGCTCGGACCTTGGCGATCGTCTCCTGCACATGCTGCTTGGCCGGGTCGCCACCCTGGGACGCCTGCGCGAGCGCCTGACGGTAAGAGTCGATCATGCCGACCAGCGGACCGGCGGCTACGCCTTCCAGCGCGCCCGCAACGAGTGCCCGCGCCTCGGCCGCGTCCTGTGCTGCCGCTGCGGTCTTGGCCTTCGCCTCGTCCAGCTTCTGCGACGCCGCCGCCAACCTCGCGATGATCTGTGCTGCGCTCACGCGCACCTCCCCGTGATCGACCATCGCCTCCACCACAGCGGAGACCACATGGGAGCGTACGAGATCCGCGCACCCAGCGCGACCGGCCCCTCGCTCCCGCATCACCTCAGGGGCAGAAATCTCCCCGAGCGCGCGACTTTGACGGAGTTTTGCCTACGGAACCTCGATCGAGCCGGGCGGCAACCTAGATCTTGGACAGTTTCCGTTACGAGGGCCCGCCGAGCTAACGGAAACTGTCCAAGATTGGAACAACGCAGGACCGAGAGGCGTCGGGGCGGGTCGGACGTTCAGCCTTCGGCGACGAACACTCCGACGCCACCCACGCCTTCGACCAAGCCCTCGATCTTGAGCGCGTTGATGGCCTGACGAACCACGATGGCCGAGACGTTGTGCTGACGGCACAGCTCGGAGGTCGAGGGCAGTTTGTCACCCGGCGCAAGTTCGCCGGACTTGATCTGAGCGCGGATGCCGTCGGCGATCAGCGCCCACTTCGCTTTGGCGGGCATTGGTGTCTCCCAGGTCTGCCCTGCCATTCGATCACGAGGAACTTTGTATAGCAAGCAATGTGCGGTCGATGCTTGCGCTTACATGACTTGTTATATACGCTCTGTCTTGGCTGGCTCCCAGGTCTGCAACCCGGAGCTGGTTCGTTCCCACCGCGCAGGAAGCGCCCGGTCGTCGGTCCCCCCGTTCGGCCGGGCGTGCCGGGGCGTGCCCGCACGCCGCCCCGACGCAAGAGCCGTGAGCAGCTAGGAGACGACCCGACGGGAGCCCCCGATGCCCGATCGACCCGACGAATGCCCCGCCGACCCACCAGCCCAAGCCTTACCCGAGCAACGCCATCGCCTCGTGTCCGATCAGGACGTCGAGGACGCCGATGACGTCCTCTTCGCCCATCCGCCCCGCGTGGTCCGTCGCTGGTTGTGCGAGTGCGGCGTCGACTACCCCTGTGCCGATGTGCGCTTCGCCCTGCTGGTCAAGTCCAGTGCCGAGGCGGGCGAATGAGCACCGATGCCGTGGACGACCTGCGGACCGCCTGGCTGGCGACCATCTCCGCTGCCGATCGGGCGGGCGCGCAGTTGCACGGGGCGGGGCCGCCCGGTCGGCCGTTGCCCTGGCAGGACGCGGTCACGGAGTGCTGGCGGGCGTTGAGTCTGGTCTACGCCGGCTTGGCCGCCGATCGGGAGTCACCGGGAGGCTCGGTCGGGGACCTGCTCGCCGGTCTGCACGCCGCTCGGTTCGACGCGGACCGGGCCGCCATTCTGGCCGCTCGGGTCCGTTGGCGGCTGGGCGCGGCCGAGGACCGGCTGCGGCGTACCCGGGAGGTGGCGGACGTGGTCGCGGCCCGGCACCTCGCGGCGGCGATCACCCGGTTGGACCTGGTCGTTGCCCGGCTCGCGGTCGGCGGTCGCCGGATCGAGCGTTCGGTGGCGGCACTGACCGGCCATTCGGTGGCGGCACCGCCCGCGCTGCCCCAGCCCACCAGCCGCGACAACGCCGCCGACCAAGACAGCGACGCCGATCACGACAGCGACAACGGCAGGGCCAGCGACGCCGGCAACGCCGAAGTGATCGCTCGCGGCTGCCGGGCGGCGAGCGCGCTGGTGACCCGGCGGCATCGTCTGACCAGGCCACGCGCACACCGGAGAGCACTCACGATGATCAGGAGGCGACGATGGTGACCGACCCGCACGCGGCGTTACGCGGCCTGCTGACCGGGCGGCTGCGCGGCCACGAACGCCGGCTGGGCCGGTTTGCCGAGTCGGACTGGCGGCGGTACGCGGACCTGCTCGCCGGTGCGTTGTTGGTGGCGGTACGGCGGCGGTTCGTCGCCGGGCAGGATCGCGCGCCGGTGATCCGGTTCGTGGCGTCCGCTCGGGAACGCTACGACGCGACCGGGCGCGACGTCGACCCGATGCTCGCCGAGGCGCTGGTGTGGGCGGCGCTCGGTGAGCGTCCGCCGGTGCCCCACGACGTGGCGGCGATCGTCGCGCGGACGGTGCTGCTGCTCGGCCTGCTCGAAGACGAAGGTCTCACCGACCGCGAACTCGACGACGTTCTCGTGGCGGCCGCACTCGCTGCCGATGACACGGCGCACGATGCGGATCCCCAGCAGGTAGGCGAACCGGCGCGGCAGTGAGCGCAACAGGGCCGAAGATCGACACGGGATAGCTGAAGTCGGGGTATCCCACTGGCGCGGGATACCCCGACTTCAATGAAACCGAGTGGATCACGCCCGGCGGCGGCCGGGACAGGCCACAACAGCCCAACTACGCCGACGGCGGGCCGTTCTGTGCCCGGGTGATCAGATCGTGCAGCGGTTTGGTGCCGCTGCCGACCATCACGCCGGTCACGACGGCATCGACCCAGACCGCCACCCCGTTCCAGTCGCCGCCGGCGACCGCGTGCAGAACGTAGAACCCGCCGGCGCTGGACGCCACGGTCGCCAACCCGCTGGCGAGACCCCACGCGACGATGGTGCGGTTGGCCTTGGCCCGCGCGACCTTGGCGGTGGCCACGGCGACCGCCTCGCGGTCGGCCTCGGTGGGGCCGTCGACCCGACCGGTCACGTCGGCCACCGTCCGGGACAGCGCGGCCTCGGCGGCGCGCCCCGGCAGCCACCGCGAGAACGGTTCGAGGATCCGCTCGACAGCTGCGGCGAAGACCAACAGGGTGAGGAAGACGCCAGTGGTGTCCTCGGGCTGGATCTTCGCCGCGGAGGCGCCGCTGCGCCAGATCATCCAGCCGCCGACGGCGCCGACGGCGATCAGCCCGAAGCCCGCGACCACAGCGCCCGGGCCGGCCTGCTGCGATGCGGCGACGACCGACAGCCCTGGCTCGGAGCGAGGCGTCGCCGTGCCTGCGGCAGCATCGGCGTTGATCGGCGAAACGGCAATCCCGCCACCTGCCGGCATCGGCTCAACCTGGGTGGACGTCTGTCCCTGCAATTCCCTGACCAACCTTTCGACCTACCGCTCGCGAGACGTCGAGGCGTGATGATCCAGACCCTCGGCAGGCGGACGGCGCACCGACTGCGCTCGGGGCGCGAGACTACGGCACGGGACCGAACACGGTGGACGGCCGGGAGGTGTGGTGCCCAGCGCCGCAGACTGCGAGGCAAGCGAACACAGTGGAGCAACGGACGACAGACCGTGTTGCCGAGGCTCGGGACCATGCCGGAGCGCGAAGCCTCATAGACTCGGTGGCCGCTGGCAACGGGGGTGACGTGGCGTGACGGCTCAGAGGACAGACACGACATCGGCTGGCAGTGGTCGCCGGGCTCCCGCCATTGGCCTGTCCGGCGGTCTCATCGGGCTGCTCGCGCTCCTGCTCGTCGTCTCCGTCGCGACCGGTGACGGGCAGAGCATCCTCAGCAGCCTCCAGTCATCGTCATCGGCGCCGGGCGCGCCCAACCCGACCCTGGAATCTCGGGCACCTCTCGACCGGGCGTGCATCGCCAGGACCAAGGGCCAGGAAGCGGTGGCGTACTTCCAACGGGACATCCCCGAGGGCCGGTGGGGTGAACCGGTGCGCGGCACCGCCTCGGCGGCCAGTGAGCCGTACGTGCTGTGGCTCTTCGACGCTCAGTGCGAACCGCACCGGGCGGTCGAGGTGCCAGCGCGGACCAGTCGCACGTTCAAGGCCCAGCTGGGTCAGGTCTGGTACTACGCCGAAGCGTCGGCGGGGCGGCCCGTCGACGGCTGCGCCTGCCGCGTCTTCAGCCCTTCGAACAGCGGCGCCGAGCAGAGGTTCAGCGACGCCGGCAGCATCACCTACCACCTGGACTAGCCGGTCGGCCCGAGCCGGCCAGCCGCACCGTCAGCGCAGGCCGCGCACCATCAGCAGGTACGCGCAGTAGGCCATCGGCACCAGCAGGAAGCAGATCAGGAACCCGAGCGGCAGGTATCGCGGCGGGGTGCCGGCGACCATCGCGGGCCGCCCCCACCGGCCCAGCACCAGGTACCCACCGAAGAACGCCACGGCCGGCAACCCCGCGCAGATCCACGCGCCGAGGGTGAACCCGTCCACCAGGCCGACCCCGGAGGCGAGCACCAGGATCAGCACGAGCACCCCGGCGGCGGCCCCGCACCCGGCGTAGACGGCTACCGCGCGGGCCAGCGGCGACCACGTCGGGAGCAGCGCGGGCCGCTGGGCCAGCAACTCCGCCTGCTGGCCGTGCCGGTCGGCCTCGTCGGCCATCCGCCGGGCCAGCTCCAACTCCACCGCCGGGTCGGCCGCCGCCGAGCGCTGCGCGGGCACCCCGCCGCCCGCCGGGCTCACCGCCGTCGGCAGCGCCAGCCGCGCCTCCCCCGCCGGCAGCTGGGGGTACGCCCCGACGTCCGCCCGCCCCGGCGCGCCGGCTGCGCCGGCGGGTCCGCCGTCCCCGGATCCGGGTGGGGTGGGAGGAGGGGCCGGGGCAGGAGGTGGTTGGTCGATGCCGATGGCTCGGCCGAGCTGGTCGAGGCGCTGCCCCTGGGCGGTCAGCCGCTGCTGGAGGTAGTCGACGGCGGCGTGCAGGTCGCGGCGGCGCGCGGACTCGGCGGCGGCGTGCTGTTCCCCGGCGCGGTGCTGCGCGGAGAGTTGTCGGGCCATCGCCGCGTACTCCTCGAAGGACACCGTCACCGCTCCCCGTCCGGCTCGTGCCCGTCGCCGACGAACGGGACGATCAGCCGGGTGCGCTGGTCGTGCCGGTCGATCAGCAGCGCCCGGTCGGGGCGGGGCGTGTAGGTCAGGTCGTGCGCTCCGAGGTGCAGGGCCAGCTCGGCGCCGGGCACGTTGAGCGCGACCAGGCAGGCGACGTCGTCGCGGTTCTGGGTGCCGCCGAGGTCGTCGGCGAGCCGGCGCAGCCCCCGCCACCAGCCGAGCAGGTGCACCCCGTGCCCGGGGCCCTGGCGCAGGACGGTCCGCAGGTCGTCCAGGCCGGAGCGGAAGGTGCCGGGGTCGGTGGCCCCGAGGACGGGCGCGGCGGCGTCCATGCCGAACACCACCAGGTATTCACGGCCGGCTGGCTCGGCGGTCAGGGCGGTGATCCGGTCGCGCAGCCCGGCCGCGTCGAGGCGCTGCACCGGGTGCCCGGCGGCCCGCAGCAGCGTCTCGGTGTCGTCGGCGACCGGGTCGGCGACGGTGACCAGGCAGGCAATGTGGAACCGGGCGTCGCCGGGGGTGTGCTGTCGGGCCAGGCTGATCGTCGCGGCGCGCAGCACGTCCGCGCCGGTCGGTGCGGTGCCCACCACGGCGAGGTGCCGGCCGGGCGTGGTGTCCATCAGGAACAGAGCGGTGGTGCCGTGCACGTCGACGGTTCGGCCGACCAGGGCCATCGGCCGTCGGCCACCGGGGCGCAACCCGGCGAAGGTCGGGTCGTCCTCGATCCGTGCGGCCTCGTACCCCTTGAAGACCGCCGGTGCTTGCGAGCCCGGCGGGCGGGCCTGCCACAGCTCGTGGCGTAAGGCGGCGAGGTCCGCCGCGGCGGCGTGCGCGTCGGGGAAGCGCAGCACGGTGTCGGCGCCGACCGCGCCGGCGGCGGTGTTGACCACGGCCGAGCCGACCGGCAGGGCCGCGGCGGCGGCGTTGAGCTGGTCGAGCACTCCGCCACCGCCGGGCAGCGCCACCCGCAACGCGAACTGCCCGAAGATCGCCTCGGCCCGCCCGTAGAGGGCTTCGATGCCGGTCATGCTCTGGCTGGCGAGCACCAGGTGGATGCCGTACGAGCGGCCCTTGCGGGCCAACTCCTCCAGCAGGTCGACGGACTCGCGGGCCAGCGCGTCGTTGCCGGCGAGCAGCACGTGGAACTCGTCGATGACTGTCACGATGCGCGGCAGCGGATTGTCAGGGGGCAGGTCGGCGAGCTTGGTGACGCCGTGCCGTTTGAGTGCGGTGGCCCGGCGTTGCGCCTCCCGACGCAGCTCGCGCAGCACGGCGAGGCCGTACTCGCGGTCGGACTCGATGCCGACGGCACGGGCGTGCGGCAGCCAGGACGGGTCCCGGCCGGTGGGCACGAACTCGGTGAAGCTCACGCCCTCCTTGAAGTCGAGCAGGTAGAGCTGCAACTCGGCCGGCGAGTAGCGGGCGGCCAGCCCGTAGAGGACGTCGAGCAGGAAGACGGTCTTGCCGGCGCCGGTGCGCCCGCCGACCAGCCAGTGCGGGGTGGCGTCGTCGAAGGCGAGCGTCAGCGCGGCGCCGCCGGCCCGGCCGATCACCGTCCGCAGGCCGTTGCCGGCGGACTCGGCCCAGCGCCGTTCGGGCAGCAGGTCGGTGAAGGGCAACGCGTCGGCGCGACGGGTGGCGGTGCCGAGGTGCTCGGCGAGCGCGCGTACCGAGGCGGGCGGCGGGTCGCCGTCGAGCAGGACGGGCGCGGCGAGCCCGCTGCCGTCGGCGCTGAACGGGGTGCCGGGCGGGTCGCCGACGTGCGCGTACCCCTGGTTGAGCCGCACTGCTGTGGTGCCGCCCAGCGGCGGCGCGGTCTCGCCGGGCAGCCGGGACGGGTGGCCGGCGAGCAGCACGCACACGGCGGCGGCCGGGCCGGCGTGGGTGAGCGCGGCGAGCCGGGCCAGCTCGCGTGGCGGCGGCGCGGCGGTGGCGACCACCACCAACAGGCGACGGGCGGCGGGCTGACCGTGTTGCGCGGCGCGGGCGTGCTGCTCGGCGGCGTCCAGCAGCGCGGCCACCTCGGCGTCGCTGGTGGCCGGCGGGTCGAGCACCCCGGCGTCGAGCAGTGGGCGCAGCGGGCCGAAGGTGGCGCCGAGCGCGGCGGTGTCGATGCCGGCGACGCGGACCTGACCGGGGGGCGCGGTGGCGACCAGCCGCAGCACCAGCGCCCGCAGCAGCCCGGCGACCTGCGGGTCGCGGGCGTCGGTGTCCACTGCCAGGTGGTGGCCGCCGCCGAGCGGGACCAGCACCGGAAAGGCGCCGTCCGATGTGGACGCCTCGCCGATCCGCACCGCTGTCGGCTCGTCGGTCAGCGGTGTGACGCCCGGGGCGGGGGTGGCCAGGGCAGCGCCGAGGCGGGCGAGGCCGGTCACCAGGTCGTCGCCGACCGGCGCGGCGGCGGTCGGTGCCGCACCCAGTGCGTTGCGGGCAGTGTCCAGATGCGCCCGAGCCGCCCGGTGGGAGCTGACCGCCTGCCCGTACGCCGACGCGAGCCTGCCCACCCTCTGCCCCCAACGCCACGGCCGCCTGGTCCCAGGAACCCTAACGGACACCGGCGGCACCCGGACAGTCCTGCGAGGACGTGTCACGCCGGACCGGTCAGGCGGGGCCGCACGCCGCCGGACCGGACGCGTCGGCCGCCCCGCAGCGGAACACCTCCACCGGCGCCCTCGCCACGTCGGGCACCTGCTCCACCCGCATCAGGGCCAGCCGCTTGTCGACCGGCTCCCCCGAGTCGGGCGTGAACCGGATCAGCCCGGCCACCCCCGGGTAGCCCTGCCCGGCGTTCTGCCGGAGCACCTCGGCGTGCACACCCACCGGGTTGACCGAATCCGGCTCCCAGCGTTGCCGGGGGTTGGCGTGGTGCAGCCGGGCGGCGAGGCTCTCCACCGCCCGGACCAGCATCATCGACGCGTCGTAGGAGAGACTGACCCGCTCGCCGACCTGCTCCTCAGAGCCCGGCCGGCAGCGCGGAGGGTCGAGCAGGTCGTCGGCCTGGATCCAGGACAGGAAGCTGGCCCGGGCGTCGTCGTCGCGCCGGTCCTGGGCGGCCCGCAGCACCGCGCAGGTGGCCAGGGACGCCTTGGAGACGTACGTGACAGGCAGGTTGCCGGGCGCGGCGGCGCGCAGCCCCGGGTTGGCCATGTACCGGTTGGCCGAGTCGTCGGCGACGAGGTGCCGGGGCGGGTTGCCGCCGCACTCGCGCAGCGCCCGCAGGAAACCGTCGAACTCGGACCATCGACCCGCGTAGAAGAGCAGCCCGGGGTAGCCGCACTCGTCGGTCAGCCGCTGCCCGGTGCGCCACTCGTCGAGGCGGGTGATCCGGGGGCCGAACTGTTGTCGGAGCCCGTCGACGAGGGTGCCCACGTAGAGGTCCTCGGTGAGGGAGCTGCCCTCCAGTGTGGTGTAGAAGACGTGCGCCTCGTTGACCTTCAGCACCTGCTTGGCGTACGCGTCGACAAGCTTCACCTGGTCCTTGTTCGGCGCGGAGATCTGCAGGTAGAGGCGGGAGTTGGCGTCCATCTTGTCCGCGGAGAGGGTGGGCGCCAGCACCGGCAGCCCGACCTGGTTCAGCTCGCGCAGCGCGCGGGCGGTGCTGCTGCGGCTCTCCACCAGCCCGACCACGCCGAGCACAGTGGGGTCGTCCCGGGCCAGTTCGGCGAGCATCGCCACGGCCCGGTCGGCGTAGATCATCTGCCGGCCACCGTTGGCAACCACGATGCGCAACAGCGCCGCGCCGTCCGCGCCGGCCGACTCCTTCAGCAACGCGTACTGGGCGGTGGCCATCCCCTCGAGCTCCTCGCGCTCGGAGACGTACGACTCCTCGTCCGCGCGGGTCCGGTTGCCGGTGAGGGTGCCGAGGTAGACCAGGGTGAGGAAGGGCCGCCGTCGGTCACTGCGCTGCCAGACCTCCTCGGCGGCGCGGTTCTGCGCGAAGATGCGCTCCTGGACGGTGCGCAGCCGATCCTGGCCGGGGTCGTTGTTGAACACCTGCGCGGCGCTGTCGCTGTAGCCGACACACTCGCCGCTGCCGACCACCTCGACCGACACCTGGCCGGTGAGGGTGGGGTGACACCCCGGCCCCCACCGGCTGGCCACCCACAGGCCGAGCGCCGCCACCAGCACCAGGCACAGCGCCGCCGGCAGGAAGCGCCGCGACCACCACGGCGGGTCCGGCGCGGAGAAGGGCCGCAGCCCGCCACGGGACGGTGGGCCGGTGTCGGTCTCGTCCGGACGCAACGCCACCAGCCAGGTGGCGGGGCGGCGCAGCCGCCGCATCTCCGGCAGCGCACCGGCCCACTCGTCGTACGCCTCGTCGGCCTCCGTCAACGGGTGCGGCTCGGGCAGGTCCGGAGGGGGTTGCCCACCGGACGCGACGATCAGCAGCGGGTCGTTGCGGCCGGTCTCGGTGCGGACGTCGCCGATCAGGCGGACCAGTTCCCCGCCGACGTTGCCGGGGGCGACGTTGTCGATCAGCAGCGCCGGGTACGCGGTGCGCCGCCAGTCCGACGGACGCCACGGCCGACGCCGGTACGCCTGCCGCAGGTCCTCCAGGAACGCGTGCAGCAGCAGCTTGTTGACCTGGTCGGGTTGTTCCCCGTCGCGCCAGCCCGCGGTGAGGCGCTCGGCGAAGCCGAGGAAGGTGACCGACTGCCGGGGCGCCAGGTACTGCTGGCGCATGAACCAGTTGTAGTGCCGCCCGAGCACCGGCACCCGCCCGGAGACGGCAGCCCGGAAGACCACCCCCGGCACGGCCCGTCGGACCAGCCAGAGCAGCACCTGCGAGACGATGCTGACGGCGTCGCCGCCGGAGGGCAACGCCTCCGGCGTACGCGGGCCCCTGCGGTCGCGCAGCCGGCGGACCAGGGCGGCGCGGCTGTCGTCGGCGTCGATGCTCAGGCTGAGGCTCTGCTGCATCAGCCAGTCGGCGAGCGGGTAGTGCCGGAAGCGCAGTCGGGCCGCGCCGAAGGCCTCCAGGGAGAGTTGCCGGTGCAGTTCGCGCAGCAGCGCCGGCACGTCCCCGGCGCCGGGCGGCACGTCGGCGTCCAGCACGGCGTGCGGGACCCGCCGCCGGGGGCCCTGGCCGAGGAACCGACGCAGCGGCACCATCAGATCCGCGGTGTCGGAGCGGACCAGCCACAGCAGTGGCAGCCGGCGGTCACCGCGACGGGGTCGCCGCAGCAGCCGGGCGAGCAGCGCGAACAACTCCAAACCGCCGGCTGGCAGCCGCTCCCGGCCCGCTGTCGACTGCCGTTGGCCGATCAACTCCCGCTTGGGTAACTCCGAGCGCCGCACGTGTCACCTCCGATCAACACAGTGTGACCTTGCGGTGCAAGGCACGCCAGAGGCTGACGACCGCCCCTGGGTGTGGCGGGCCGGCGACGTTCACAGTTGTCGATTAGGTTGGCGTGGCGAACACCCGATGGAGGGAGTCCACCCCGTGCGACGAGTCCTCACGGCGGCCACCACCGCCCTGACCCTCACCACCGCCGGCACCATGCTCGCCGGCACCCCCGGCCAGGCCGCCCCGACGGCCTGGGGCCGTCCGGTCGTCTCCGCCGCGCCGCAACCCGGCGCGCCCGGACTGGGCGACAGCTACTTCCCCGACTACGGCAACGGCGGGTACGACGTCGAGCACTACGACGTCCGGCTGCGCTACGAGCCGGCCACCGATCTGCTCACCGGCACCACCACCATCCTCGCCACCGCCACCCAGGACCTCTCGACGTTCAATCTGGACTTCCTGCTCGACGTGGAGTCGGTGCGGGTCAACGGCTGGGCGGCGAGCACCAGCACCGCCGGGGCGCACGAGCTGGTGGTCACTCCGGCCCGCACGGTGACCCGTGGTCAACAGCTCACCATCGTCGTGCGCTACTCCGGTGTCCCGTCGGAAGCCCTGGTCAACGGTTACACCGGCTGGACGCGTACCGACGACGGCGCCCTCGCCGTCAACGAGCCCGAGTCGGCGTGGTGGTGGTTCCCGAGCAACGACCACCCGCTGGACAAGGCCACCTACGACATCTCGGTGTCGGTGCCCACCGGCGTCGAGGTGATCAGCAACGGCGTGCAGCCGAGACCGCCGCTGGCCGAGGCCGGCAACCGCACCCGGTGGATCTGGCGGACCACCTCCCCCACCGCCACCTACCTGGCCTTCATGGCCATCGGCCAGTACGACATCGTCACCGACACCAGCCCCAGCGGCCAGCCGGTGATCAACGCGTACAGCACCTCGCTGGGCGCCCTCGGGCCGGCCGCGCGGGCCAGCATCGAACGGACCGCCGAGATCGTCGACTGGGAGAGCGGGATCTTCGGCCCGTACCCGTTCGAGGCGCAGGGCGGCGTGGCCGGGCCGGTCGACGGCATCAGCTTCGCCCTGGAGACGCAGACCCGACCGGTGTACGGGCCGGGCTTCTGGCGACGCGGCGCCAACACCTACGTGGTGACGCACGAGCTGGCCCACCAGTGGTTCGGCGACTCGGTCTCGGTGGCCGACTGGCGCAACATCTGGCTCAACGAGGGCTTCGCCTCGTACGCCGAGTGGCTCTGGTCCGAGGAGCAGGGTGAGGGCACCGCCCAGGAGGTCTTCGACTTCACCTACGCCAGTTACCCGGCCGACGACGAGTTCTGGCAGGTGCTGCCCGGTGACCCGGGTGCCGCTCGGGTCTTCGACAACGCCGTCTACGACCGGGGCGCGATGACCCTGCACCAGCTGCGGCTGGCCGTCGGCGACGACGCGTTCTTCGAGATCCTGCCGACCTGGACCGCCGAGCGCCGGTACGGCAACGGCACCATCGAGCAGTTCCAGGCCCTGGCCGAGCGGATCTCCGGACTGGACCTGGACGAGCTCTTCACCACCTGGCTGTTCACCGCCGGTCGGCCCGACGTGGCCACCACCGCCCGCAAGGCCGCCCCGCCGACCGAGCCCAAGTCCTGGGCGAAGATCCGCGAGGCCCACCACCTGATGTCGCACTAGAGGCAGGCCAGCACCGACGAGGGGCCGTCGCTGACGCGGCGGCCCCTTCCGTCGGTGCTCGCTGGTCTTGCCGGAGCAAACTCAGCCGCCATCATCACTGCGACCCGGGGGGGTCCCGCCCTTGCACGTCCTTTGCTCTGCTTCAACGGACGCAACATCGGTTGTCCGAATATCGGACGTGCGGCGTTGCCTGGGTTGAAGCAGAGCAAAGGACGTGAGGACGTACAGCGGTCGCTGGCCTACCGACGGGGCCGTCGCCAGCAGCAGGGGCGGTGCCAGCGCGGAACAGCGTGCGCAGATCGGGCAGAGGTCGGATGGCTCAGGACGTCGGCGTCGCCGCATCGGCCGTGCTCGCCTCGATGGCGCGGATGTGCCGGTACGCGAACCAGAGCGGCGGGAACGCCCCGACCGCGAAGGACAGGTCGACGAGCGTCCAGAACCAGGGGATGTCCCGGATCGGGCCGCAGATCAGCGCCAGCGGGACGATGCCCGCGCAGGCGATCATGCCGACCTGCACCACCCAGACGTTGCGTACCGGGTCACGCAGCGGCCCCCAGAACGCCACCGCCAGCACCAGGTGGGCGAAGGCCAGCCAGTCGGTGCCGTAGAGCAGGAACGGGTAGTCCTCGCCGGCCGTCACGAGCCCGGTGTGCACCCGCTCGATCCAGGCGACCAGCGCGGGCAGTTGGCCGGCGAGCGGGTCCAGTGCGCGCAGCAGCCAGCGCACCTCGATCTCCAGCGGAAACGCTGTGACACCGCTCAGGAAGAGCCCGATCAGCACGATCCACAGCCATCGGCGGGTTCGCCGTAGGCGTTCCTCGATCTCCACGATCGCAGCGTAACGATGATCTTCGTGTCGCCCTGTCCCGCAAGCGGGCCGCCGAGGGTGACAGCTGTCTCAGCGGTTCGCCGCCGGCCCGGCGGTGGCCAACTCCCTGAGCCGGACCGGGCCTGGGCGAGCCGCACCGGCGTGGGCGGGCGCGATGACACAGACCGCGCCGGTGGGCCGGACGATGCGGGCGGCCCGGAACGCCGCCCGTCGTACCGGATGACGGGGTCGCGGCACGACCAGCGCGAGGGTCGCCGCGCGGTCACGCTGCCGGTCCAGGGCGACGCCGGCCGCCGTCGTGGCGATCGCCGCGGCGGCTCCGGCGAGGACGAGCGTCTGCCGGGGGCCGGCGTGTTCGGCGAGCCAGCCGAGCAGCGGGGCGCCGACCGCGGCGGAGACCGAGCCGGTGACCGCCAGGGCGGCGAGCACCCGGCCTCGCATAGCGCCGTCGGTGTCGAGCTGGGCGCGGGTGCCGACGGTGGTGTCGATCACCACTGCGGCGGCGGCGATCGGCAGGATCACCGCGGCGAAGCTCCAGGTGCCCGGTGCGAGGCCGGCGACGATCTGCAACCCGCTGGCGAGCAGGCCCGCGACGACTAGCGTCCGGTAGCCCAGGGATCGCCGCCGGGCTGCGACGAGCGCACCCACCACCGTTCCGACAGCGAACACTGTCGAGAGCAAGCCGTACCCGGAGGCGCCGCCGTGCAGTGGACCGTCGCTCATCGCGGCCATGGTCACCTGGTAGTTGCGGCCCAGGCTGCCGAGCACGAACGACAGTGCGAGCGCGAGGAGCAGCACCGGCTGCCCGCGCAGGTAGGCGAACCCGGCCCGGACACCGCCCCGGTTCGGTCCGCCGTCCGGGACCGGAAGGCCGGGCACGGCTCCCGGGCGTACGGCGAACAGCGCCACCACCACGGCGGCGAAGCTGGCCGCGTTGATGCCGAAGAGCAGGGCGGGGCCGACGGCGGCCACCACCACGGCACCGAGGCTCATGCCGAGGATGCGGCCGGCGGAGTTGGTGAGCGAGCCGAGCGCCAGGGCGTTGCCCAGCGTCTCCCGGTCGACGAGGCTGGCGGCCCAGCGGCCCATCACCGGGCCTTCGATCGCCGAGACGGCACCGGTGGCCAGGGAGATCGCGAAGATCAGCGGCAGGCCGCCGACCCCGGTCAGGGCGACCGCCGCCAGTCCGGCGGCGAGCGCCGCGTGGGCGACCTGGGCGGCGATCAGCAGCGGGCGGGCCGGCAGTCGGTCGGCCAGCACACCGCCCCAGACGCTGAGCAGCAACGTGGGCGCCGCCTGGAGCAGCACGGCGAAGCCCATGGACGTCGCCGAGCCGGTCTCCTTCAGGACGTACCAGTTGACCCCGAGGACCTGCATCCAGGTGCCGATGACGGAGACGAAGCCGGCGAGCGCCCAGATCCGGTAGTTGCGGTGGCGCAACGCGGCGAAGGTGGCACCTCTGGCCACGACGACCCTCCAACGATCGGCAGCATGATCATTCACACCGATCGCGGCGCGGTTCGGCAGCCAGCCAGTCTTGCCGACTTAAACCTCTTTGCCCACTTTTGTGAGCGGCTTCACCAGCGGGAATGCCCGGTCGGCGCGGCAGCGGTAGCTGCCGCACCGACCGGACGCCCGCGACTCAGCGAGCGGCGAGGGCCTGCGCGGTCGGGCCGACCGGGGCCGGCAACGCGCCAACACCGCCCAGATAGCCGTGGATGGCGGCGGCGGCCGCCCGCCCCTCGGCGATGGCCCAGACGATCAGCGAGGCGCCCCGGTGCATGTCACCGGCCACGAACACCCCGTCGGCCTCGGTCTGCCAGCCCTCGTTGGCGTCGATGGCGCCCCGAGGGTTGCGGGCCACGCCGAACTGGGCCAGCAGCGGCTGCTGCTCGGTGCCCTCAAAGCCGATCGCCAGCAGCACCAGATCGGCCGGCAGCTCCCGCTCGGAACCCGGCACCACTGTGACGACCCGGCGGCCGTCGCGCTTCTCCACTGTCACCTCGGCGATCCGCACCGCCCGCACCTGGCCGGTGCCGTCGTCCACGAACTCCTGCACCGCCACGGCGAAGACCCGCTCGCCACCCTCCTCGTGCGCCGGGTAGCTGCGCAACACCCACGGCCAGGTCGGCCACGGGTCGCGTGCCTCGTCGCGTTCCTGCGGCGGCTGCGGGTACAGGTCGAGCTGGTGCACGCCTGCGGCGCCCTGGCGGTGCGCGACACCGAGACAGTCGGCCGCCGTGTCACCGCCGCCGATGATCACCACGTGCTTGCCGGCCGCGTCGATCGGGGTGCCGTCCGGCAACACCGCCGGCGCCAGCCGACGCTCACCGGTGGCCACCACACCGGCCTGGTCGGTGGCCGCGGTGGCGACCGCGCGATTCGCCGCGACCAGGTGCGCCATCGCCTGGTGTACGCCCCGAAGCGCCCGCCCCGGGGTCTCCGGGGTGTCCCGGCCCTGCAACGCCCCAGCCGCCAGCAACACCGCGTCGTGCTCGGCGCGCAACTGCTCGGCGGTGACGTCCACCCCGACGTTCACGCCGGTGCGGAAGCGCACCCCCTCGGCGGTGAGCTGGGCCAACCGGGCATCGATGTGCCGCTTCTCCAACTTGAAGTCGGGGATGCCGTACCGGAGCAGGCCACCGATCGCGTCGTCGCGTTCGTACACAGTCACCGCGTGACCGGCGCGGGCCAGCTGCTGGGCGGCGGCGAGGCCGGCGGGCCCGGAACCGACGACGGCGACCGACCGGCCCGACGGCGCCGGCACCGGGCGGGGGGTGAACCCCCGCGCCGCGGCGGCGTCGGCGATCTCCACCTCGACCTGCTTGATGGTCACCGGTTGACCACCGGAGATGCCGAGCACGCACGCCGCCTCGCAGGGCGCCGGGCAGAGCCGGCCGGTGAACTCCGGGAAGTTGTTGGTGGCGTGCAGCGACTCCACCGCGGCGTCCCAGTTGCCGGTACGCACGAGGTCGTTCCAGTCCGGGATGCGGTTGCCCAGCGGGCAGCCGTCGTGGCAGAACGGGATGCCGCAGTCCATGCATCGGGTGGCCTGCTCACGGACCAGTTCCTCACCGGCCGGCGGGTACACCTCCCGCCAGTCGCTGATCCGCACCGGCACCGGGCGGCGGGCCGGCAGCCGCCGGTCGTAGCGCAGGAAACCGTTCGGGTCAGGCACGTGCCACCTCCTGGGCAGCCACCCGCGGGGCGGGCGGCACCGGCATCGCCGGCACAGCGGGTGCGGTCAGTTCTGTCATGACCGCGTCGTCGACGTCGCGGCCGGCGGCTTCGGCGGCCCGCATGATCTCCAGCACCCGGCGGTAGTCGCGGGGTACCACCGCCGTGAACTCGGCGACCGCCTCCGGCCACCGCTTGAGCAGCTCCTCGGCGACCGCCGACCCGGTCTCGGCCACGTGCCGCTGGACCAGCTCGTGCAGGAGCGACTGCTCCTGCTCGCCCAGCGGCATCAGGTCGACCAGCTCCGCGTTGACCCGGGCCCGGTCCAGGTGGTGCACGAACGCCGTGCCGCCGGACATGCCGGCCGCGAAGTTCCGGCCGGTCGCGCCGAGCACCACCACCGTGCCGCCGGTCATGTACTCGCAGCCATGGTCGCCGACGCCCTCGACCACGGCGATCGCGCCCGAGTTGCGGACCGCGAACCGCTCCCCCACCCGGCCACGCAGGAAGACCTCGCCCGCCGTGGCCCCGTACAGGATGGTGTTGCCGGCGATGATCTGATCCTCGGCCCGCTGGCCCGGCTCGGCGTCCGGGTCGAGGAACGGCGCCGCAGCGTCGGGACGGACGATGAGCCGGCCCCCGGAGAGGCCCTTGCCCACGTAGTCGTTGGCGTCGCCGTGCAGGCGCAGGGTCACCCCGCGCGGCAGGAACGCCCCGAACGACTGCCCAGCCGTGCCGTGCAGCACGAACTCGATGGTGTCCTCGGGAAGGCCGGCGCCACCGAAGCGACGGGTCACCTCACCGCCGAGCATCGCGCCGACGCTGCGGTGCTCGTTGCGCACCGCCACCTCGACCCGCACCGGCGCCCCATCCTCGAGGGCCGGACGGGCCAGCGCGATCAGCTCGTTGTCGAGCGCCTGTTCCAGGCCGTGATCCTGCGCGCGGACCCCGCGTCGGGCCGCACCCGCGGGCAGCTCCGGCAGGTGCAGGACGGGCGCCAGGTCCAACCCGTGCGCCTTCCAGTGCGTCACCGCCGGGACCACGTCGAGCACCTCGGACTGCCCGATCGCCTCCTCGATCGACCGGAAGCCCAACTCGGCCAGGTAACCCCGGACCTCCTCGGCGAGGAAGAGGAAGAAGTTCTCCACGAACTCCGGCTTGCCGGTGAAGCGCTCCCGCAGCACCGGGTTCTGGGTGGCGATGCCGACCGGGCAGGTGTCCAGGTGGCAGACCCGCATCATCACGCAGCCCTCGACGATCAGCGGCGCGGTCGCGAAGCCGAACTCCTCCGCGCCGAGCAGCGCCGCGATCAGCACGTCCCGGCCGGTCTTGAGCTGGCCGTCGACCTGCACCGTGACCCGGTCGCGCAGCTTGTTGAGCAACAGCGTCTGCTGCGCCTCGGCCAGCCCCAGCTCCCAGGGGGTGCCGGCGTGCTTGAGCGAGTTCATCGGGGAGGCACCCGTGCCGCCGTCGTGGCCGGAGATCAGGATGACGTCCGCCTTGAGCTTCGCCACACCGGCGGCGACGGTGCCGACGCCGACCTCGCTGACCAGCTTGACGTGCACCCGGGCAGCCGGGTTGACGCACTTCAGGTCGTGCACCAACTGGGCGAGGTCCTCGATGGAGTAGATGTCGTGGTGCGGCGGCGGGGAGATCAGACCCACGCCGGGAGTGGCGTGCCGGGTCCGGGCGATCCACGGCCAGACCTTGTTGCCGGGCAGCTGACCGCCCTCGCCCGGCTTGGCGCCCTGGGCCATCTTGATCTGGAGGTCGTCGGCGTTGACCAGATATTCGCTTGTCACACCGAACCGGCCGCTGGCGATCTGCTTGACCGCCGAACGACGCGCCGGGTCGTGCAACCGCTCGACGTCCTCGCCGCCCTCACCGGTGTTGGACTTGCCGCCGAGCCGGTTCATGGCGATGGCGAGCGTCTCGTGCGCCTCCGCGGAGATCGACCCGTACGACATGGCGCCGGTGGCGAACCGCTTGACGATCTCGGTGGCCGGCTCGACCTCCTCGATCGGCACCGCCGGCCGGACCCCCGTGCGCAGTGTGAACAGCCCGCGCAGCGAGCCGGCCTGCGCGGCGAGCGCGTCGACCTTGCCGGTGTACTGCCGGAAGACGTCGTACTGCCGGCTGCGGGTCGCGTGTTGCAGCAGGAAGACCGTCTCCGGGTTGAACAGGTGCAGCTCACCCTCGCGGCGCCACTGGTACTCGCCACCGACCTCCAACCGGTCGGAGGTGGCGGTGCCGGCCGGGGGCCAGGCCAGCGCGTGCCGGGCGGCCACCTCGGTGTGCACGCCCGCGAGACCCACCCCGCCGATACGGCTGGGGGTGCCCCGGAAGTAGCGCTCGACCAGCCGGCTGTCCAGGCCGACCGCCTCGAAGACCTGCGCACCGCAGTACGAGGAGACAGTCGAGATGCCCATCTTGGACATGATCTTCAGGACGCCCTTGCCGAGCGCCTTCGCGTAGTTGCGCACCGCCGCGGCGGGCTCCACCCCGGCCAACGCGCCGGTGGCGATCATGTCCTCCACCGACTCGAACGCCAGGTACGGGTTGACCGCCGCCGCGCCATAGCCGATCAGCACCGCCGCGTGGTGCACCTCCCGGCAGTCGCCGGACTCGACGATCAGCGCCGCCTGCGTACGCGTCTGCTCGCGCACCAGGTGCTGGTGCACGGCGGCGGTGAGCAGCAGCGACGGGATCGGCGCCAGGTCGGCGTTGGAGTCCCGGTCGGAGAGCACCAGGATGCGCACGCCGTCCTCGATCGCCTCGGAGACGTGCCGGCAGATCTCGGTCAGCCGTGCCTTGATCCCGGCGGCGCCCTCCCGGATCCGGTACAGCCCGGAGACCCGGACCGCCTTGAAGCCGGGCAGGTCGCCGTCCTCGTCGATGGAGAGGATCTTCGCCAGCTCGTCGTTGTCGAGGATCGGGTGTGGGAGCACGATCTGCCGGCAGCTCGCCGCACCCGGGTCGAGCAGGTTGCCCTCCGGCCCGATCGTCGACGCCAGGCTGGTCACCAGCTCCTCGCGGATGGCGTCCAGCGGCGGGTTGGTGACCTGGGCGAAGAGCTGGTGGAAGTAGTCGTAGAGCAGCCGCGGCCGGGTGGACAGCGGCGAGATCGGGGTGTCCGTGCCCATCGAGCCGAGCGGCTCGGCGCCGGTGCGGGCCATCGGCCCGAGCAGGATCTTCAGCTCCTCCTCGGTGTAGCCGAAGGTCTGCTGCCGGCGGCGTACCGAGTCGTGCGTGTAGACGGTGTGCTCGCGGGCCGGCAGGTCGTTCAGCTCGATCAGCCCGGCGTGCAGCCACTCGCCGTACGGCTGGGCGGCGGCCAACTCGGACTTGATCTCCTCGTCGTGCACGATCCGCCCGGCCACGGTGTCGACCAGGAACATCCGGCCCGGCTGGAGGCGCCCCTTGGCGACAACGTGGGCCGGGTCGAGGTCGAGCACGCCCGCCTCGGAGCCGAGCACCACGAGCCCGTCGTCGGTCTGCCACCAGCGCCCCGGACGCAGCCCGTTGCGGTCCAGCACCGCGCCGACGATCTCGCCGTCGGTGAAGGCCACCGACGCCGGACCGTCCCACGGCTCCATGAGGCTGGCGTGGAAGCGGTAGAAGGCACGCTTGGCCGGATCCATCCCCGGGTCGTTCTCCCAGGCCTCGGGGATCATCATGAGCACCGCGTGCGGCAGGCTCCGCCCGGCCAGGTGCAGCAACTCCAGGACCTCGTCGAAGTTCGCCGAGTCCGAGGCGGCCGGGGTGCAGACCGGGAAGACCCGCCGGATGTTGCCCGGCACGTTCGGCGAGCGCAGCAGCGCCTCGCGGGCCTGCATCCAGTTGCGGTTGCCCCGGATCGTGTTGATCTCGCCGTTGTGGGCGATGAACCGGTACGGGTGCGCCAGCGGCCAGGACGGGAAGGTGTTTGTGGAGAAGCGGGAGTGCACCAGCGCGATGGCGCTGTCCACCCGCTCGTCGCGCAGGTCCGGGTAGAACGCCGGCAACTGGTCGGGCGTGAGCATGCCCTTGTAGACCATGGTGCGGCTGGACAGCGACGGGAAGTACGCCGGGACGCCCCGCTCGGCGGTCTCCCGTTCGGCCTGCTTACGCAGGCAGAACGCCACCCGGTCCAGCTCGATGCCGCGCAGCGGGGAACCGGCCGGCCCGTCGGGCGCGTCGGTCAGGCGGTGCGCGGCCAGGAAGAGCTGCCGGACCCGGGGCATCGCCGCCAGGGCCGTCTCGCCCAGGTCACTCGGGTCGATCGGCACGTCCCGCCAACCGAGCACGTCGGCGCCCTCGACCAGCGCGTACTTCTCGACCACCCGACGGGCACGCGCCTCGGCGACATCGTCGTCGGGAAGGAAGACCAGCCCCGTGGCGTACTCGCCCGCCGGGGGAAGCGCGACGTCAGCCACCGCGCGGAGGAACGCGTCCGGCACCTGGATCATGATGCCCGCGCCGTCGCCGGTGTTCGGCTCCGCGCCGCGGGCGCCCCGGTGGTCCAGCCGACAGAGCGCGCCGAGCCCGTTGGCGACGACCGAGTGTGAACGCCGGCCGTGCAGGTCCGCCACGAAGGCCACGCCGCAGGCATCGTGCTCCTGGGCTGGGTCGTAGAGGCCCTGGGCCGACGGACGGGGGTGGGGCGTCGGGGACGCCTGCGGGCTGTGCGGGTGCGGCTGTTCTGTGTCCGCGTACGGCTGAGCCACCGGGCCTCCTGTCGTCACTCAGGTTGGATCATGGTGGGGACGACGTCGGCCCGTGGGTCTATTGAGTCTACGTTAGGGCCGGGGTCGCACGGCCACCCGAGATTGATCACACCGTCCACTGGCTGGGACGTGTAGTCTCGCGCGGTGGATCCGCGACACAAGCACGTCTTCGACCGGTTGGAACAGTTCTACGACGCGGTGCCCCGCGACGTCGCCGGTGCGGAGGATCATGGCGGGCTGGTGCTGTTCGTCCGCGAAGGCACCGGGTGGCCGTTCTACGCCCGCCCCCGGATCGACGCCACCGAGCCGCCGTCGCTGGCCGACGTGACAGCGGTCCGCGAGCGCCAGCGGAAGCTTGGCCTGCCGGAAGCCTTCGAGTGGGTGCACGAGACGACCCCCGAACTGCTGGCGGTGGCCCGCTCGGCGGGGCTCAGCGTGCTGGAGGCGCCGCTGATGGTGCTCGACCCGAGCGCGCTGCCCGACCCGGCGACGCTGTCCGACGCGGCGGTGCGGGTGCTGGCAGCGGACTCCCCCGGCTTCGCCGCCGACGTCGCCGCCCGGCGTGCGGTGGCAGCGGTGTCGTTCGCCGCCGCCGGCACCGCCCCCGGTGAGGCCGGCCCGGCCGAACGCGACGCCGCCGTCACCGAACTCGAACTGGCCGCGCTCGACGAGGAACGCGCCCGGATCGCCGACGGCCGACGGATCTCCGCGCTGGCCGGCACGCCGACCGAGGGGGCGCTGGCCAGCGGCATGGCGATGCGGGTGGACGACGTCGCGGAGATCGCCGGCGTGGCCACCCTGCCGTCCGCCCGGCGACGCGGGCTGGGCGCGGCGCTCACCGCCACCCTGGCCCGGGAACTGCTGGCGGCCGGCACCGAGCTGGTCTTTCTCTCCGCGGGCAGCGAGGAGATCGCGCGGGTCTACCTGCGGGTCGGCTTCCGCCGGATCGGCACCGCCTGCATCGCCGAACCCGCCGCCCTCATCCCCTGACCTGCCCGGCGACCCGGCTCAGGTCGGGGGGCGCCACTGGGCGGCGGTGGCGACGGCGCTGGAGAGCAGCCGTGAGTTGATCGTGCCCAGCGCGGCGTCCCGGGCGCGCAGCGCCAACCGGCCCCGGGTCTGGAGCACCGCCGACATCCGCCGGGTCTGCCGGACCACCGTCGCGGCCCGGGGGCGACGCACCCGGTCGTACGCCTGGACGGCGTCGGGCAGTCGAGCCTCCCGCAGCAGCGACGCGAGCGTGGCGGCGTCCTCGAACGCGAGGCAGGCGCCCTGCCCGAGGTGCGGCGGCATGGCGTGCGCCGCGTCGCCGAGCAGCACCACCCCACCGGGCCCGACCGGAAAGCCGTACGCCCGGGGCAGCGGACGCAGCTCGCGAACCTCCTGTTGGACCAGGTCGGCCGGGTCGGTGGCGTCGAGCAGCGCGCCGACCGGCGCGGGCCAGCCCGCGTACCAGCGGCGCAGGAGGGCGAGTTGGGTCTCCGGCGGCTCCGGGCGGGGCGCGCCGGCGGCGGTGGCCACCCAGTAGATGCCGCCCCGGGTGGACCCGCCCGAGGAGCCGCGCTCGCCCAGCGACGCGGCCACGAACCGGTAACCCGCGCCGAGAATCTCGCCGGCCAGTGGCTGATCGTCGGGGAGTCGAGGTGCCTGGTACCAGGGGATGACGGCCCGCCAGGCGGCGCACCCGGAGCTGACCACCCGGGACTCGGGCGCGAGTTGGCGGCGGATGCCGCTGTCCGTGCCGTCGGCGGCAACCACCAGATCGGCTTCGATGGTGTGCCGCCCGTCGTTGACTCCCGGTCGCTCGCCCGGCTCGACGCGGACGTGGCGCACTGTCACCCCGGTCCGCAGTTCGACCCGCTCACCGAGGCCGGCGATCAGCGCGTCGTGCAGATCCTCCCGGTGCACCACCACCGGCATCCGGTCGGCCGGGATGGGCCGGGGCTGCACGAGCCAGTGCCCGTCCGGGCGACGAACCCCGCCGTCGGGCAACGGGGTGGCGATGGCGGCCAGGCCGGCGCCGAGGCCGAGGGCCTGGAGCGCACGGACGCCGTTGGGCCAGAGCACGACGGCGGTCGGCTCGGGTCGGACCCGTTCGGCGCGTTCCAGCACTGTGACCTGCCAGCCGGAACGGGCCAGCGCGCCGGCCACCGCGAGGCCACCGACCCCCGCGCCGACCACCACCGCGCTTCGCATCGGTGCCGCCCCCGCTCAGCTGTCCCGGTCGGCGGGACGCGCGCCAGTGGCGTCGGCCCGGTCGGTGCGAGCGGCGGACGGATCGTCCGCCGGCTCGTCGTCGCTCGACGCGAGGTCAGTCGCGGCGGCGTCGTCGGACGGCTCGCCGTCGTCCGGCCGGGAGTCGTCGTCGGTCGTCGGCGGTACGACGCCGGTGTCCTGCCAGGTGGCGTACTGCTCCTCGCTCACCACCCGGTAGCCCTCCGGCGCGGCGGCCCGCGACGGGGTCTCCCGCTCGGAGAGGTCGACCTGGGACAGGTCGGACGCGGGGGGCGGGGTCGTCGTCGCCGCCGGACCGAGCGGGATCAGGTAGTCCCGGGGGCCGCGCACCCGGACGAAGTAGATCAGGGCGCCGAGGAAGACCAGGGCGGCGGTCCAGACGTTGAGCCGGACGCCGAGGATCTGGTTGGCCTCGTCGGTGCGCATCAGCTCGATCCAGAACCGGCCGGCGGTGTAACCCATCACGTAGAGCGCGAACGCCCGGCCCCGGCCCAGCTTGAGCCGGCGGTCGAGGATGAGGACCAGGGCCACGACGCCGAGGTTCCACAGCGCCTCGTAGAGGAAGGTGGGCTGGTAGAGGCCCGGTTCGAGGATCGGCTGCCCGGCGTCGTCCCGGAGCGCGTGCCCGGGGTTGTCCGGGTCCATCCGATGGATCTCCAGGCCCCACGGCAGCGTCGTCCGGCCACCGAAGAGTTCGTTGTTGAACCAGTTGCCGATCCGGCCGACCGCCTGGGCCAGCGGCAGCCCGGGGGCCAGCGCGTCGGCCACCACGCCGAACGGAATGCCGAGCTGTCGGGCCGCGATCCAGGCACCGAGCGCGCCACCGGCGACCGCGCCCCAGATGCCGAGACCGCCCTCCCAGATGGCGAACGCCTTCATCGGGTCCCCACCGGCGCCGAAGTACTTCTCCGGTGAGGTGACCACGTGGTAGATCCGGGCGCCGATGATGCCCGCGGGCACCGCCCAGACGGCGATGTCGAGCACCGCGCCGGGCGCGACACCGCGCTGCCGCAGCCGGCGCTCCGTCACCCAGCAGGCCAGCACGATGCCGGCGATGATGCAGAGCGCGTAGGCCCGGATCGGCACCGGCCCGAGCTGCCAGACCGCGGTGCTGGGGCTGGGCAGGGCCGCCTGGGGGGAGAGCGAGGCGAGGGTCACGGGTGCACACGCTACCGCTGCACACCCCCGCAGCGGCACCCCGGGCCGCTGGAGCGCGCATCCCGGTGACTTCTGGTTTGCACCGCCGTAGGCTCTTTGTCCATGAGCGCGCTCACCTGGGCGGTCGCCGCGGTCGTCACCGACGACACCGGGCGGGTGCTGCTCTGCCAGCAGGGCCGGGGTGCGCGCCGCTACGCGTTGCCCGGCGGACGGCTGCGCCCGGCCGAGGGCCCGGTGCGGGCGGCCCTACGGGACATCCGCGCGGAGACCGGCTGGGACATCGAGCTGATCGACCTGGTCGGCGTCTACCAGCTGACCGGCCCTCCCGGGGAGGCCGCGGCCGGACGCGCCGGGCCACTGCCCGACGTCCTCGTGCACGTGTTCCGGGCCCGCGCGGCCGGGATCCGACCCGCCACCGACCCACCACCGGGCTGCCGATTGTCCTGGCACTTCCCCGAGGCGCTGCCCGAGGTGGTCACCCCGCTCACCCGAGCCGCCGTCGCCGACGCGACCGCCGGCTGCTCCGGCGTGCTCCGCGACGTCGGCTGCGCGCCAGGAACCGTCGCCTCCGCGCCGCTGCCGGCGGCCCGCCCAGCCGAGGACGGCCGTCCGGCACGGTCCCTGCACCCCTGACAAGCCGCAACCGTTCCGAGGTTCGCCGCGTGGTCGCGGACAGCCTCGCCTGCCAGGCCAGATTCGATTGAGCGTGATGCCTGTGAGTCATCAATATGACTCACAGGCATCAGGCTCAACAGACAAGACATGCCCCCGCGCTGCGCGGTCCGGCCGGACTCAGCTAGGGCCGGCTCAGTGAGGGCCGGCTCAGTGAGGGCCGGCTCAGCGGGTGGGGTTGCGGACGCCCTCGGCGAGTTCGGCGCTGAGGGTGCGCAGTGCGGCCAGCCCGTCGGCCTCGGTGGGCGCGTCCAGCACACACCGGACCAGCGCGCTACCCACGATCACACCGTCGGCGTAACCGGCGACGGTGCCGGCCTGTGCGCCGGTGCCCACCCCCAGGCCGACACCGATCGGCAGGTCGGTGACCGCGCGGGCCCGGGAGACCAGCGTCGGGGCGGCGTCGGAGGTACGCGCCCGGGCGCCGGTCACCCCCATCACGGCGGTCGCGTAGACGAAGCCACGGCAGTGCCGCACCGTCATCGCCAGCCGGGCGTCGGTGGACGACGGCGAGACCAGGAACGTGCGGTCCAGCCCGTGCGCGTCCGAGGCGGCCAGCCACTCGTCGGCCTCGTCCGGGATGAGGTCCGGAGTGATCAGGCCGGTGCCGCCGGCGGAGGCGAGGTCACGGGCGAAGACGTCCACGCCGTAGCGCTCGACCGGGTTCCAGTAGGTCATGGTGACCACCGGAGCGCCCGTCGCCGCCACCGCCTCGATGATGCGCATCGTGTCCGCGGTGCGTACGCCCCCGGCCAGCGCGATGTCACTGGCCCGCTGGATCACCGGCCCGTCCATCACCGGGTCGGAGTAGGGGATCTCCACCTCGATGACGTCGACGCCGGCCTCGACCATGGCGGTCATCGCGGCGATGCTGCCCTCGACGGTGGGGAAACCAGCCGGCATGCAGCCGACCAGCAGTGCCCGTCCGTCGGCGCGGGCCTTGTCGAAGGCCACCCCGATCCGGCTCATCTCACCGCTCCTTGTCGAGGATGCCGAAGTAGTCACCGGCGGTGTGCACGTCCTTGTCGCCCCGCCCGGAGAGGTTGACCACGATGGTGGGCTCCCGGCCCAGCTCCGCGGCGAGCTTCGGGGCCAGCGCGACGGTGCCGGCGAGCGCGTGCGCGCTCTCGATCGCCGGGATGATCCCCTCGGTGCGGCAGAGCAGCTCGAAGGCGGCCATCGCCTCGTCGTCGGTGACCGGCAGGTAGTTCGCCCGGCCGGTGTCGTGCAGCCACGCGTGCTCGGGGCCGACGCCGGGGTAGTCCAGGCCGGCGGAGATCGAGTGCGACTCCAGGGTCTGCCCGTCAGCGTCCTGGAGCACGAACGTGCGGGTGCCGTGCAGCACCCCGGCGGACCCGCCGGTGATGCTCGCCGCGTGCCGGCCGGTGGCCACCCCGTCGCCACCGGCTTCGAAGCCGTACAGCCGCACGGCCTCGTCGCCCACGAACGCGTGGAAGATGCCGAGCGCGTTGGAACCGCCGCCGACGCAGGCGGTGACGGCGTCCGGCAGCGCGCCGGTGAGGTCCAGGCACTGCTGGCGGGCCTCGTCACCGATGCCCCGGACGAAGTCGCGCACCATCGCCGGGAACGGGTGCGGGCCCGCGGCGGTGCCGATCAGGTAGTGCGTCTCGTCGACGTTGGCCACCCAGTCGCGCATCGCCTCGTTCATCGCGTCCTTGAGGGTGCGCGAGCCGTTGGTGACCGGGACGACCGTCGCGCCGAGCATCCGCATCCGGGCCACGTTGAGCGCCTGCCGCTCGGTGTCGACCTGGCCCATGTAGACCACGCACTCCAGGTCGAACAGGGCGGCGGCGGTCGCGGTGGCGACACCGTGCTGGCCGGCACCGGTCTCCGCGATCACCCGGGTCTTGCCCATCCGCTTGGTGAGCAGCGCCTGGCCGAGCACGTTGCGCACCTTGTGCGCACCGGTGTGGTTGAGGTCCTCCCGCTTGAGCAGCACCCGCGCGCCGACCTTCGCGGAGAACCGCCGGGCCTCGTAGAGCAGCGACGGCGTGCCGGCGTAGTCGCGCAGCAGCGCGCCGAACTCGGCCCGGAAGGACTCGTCCGCCATCGCCGTACGCCACGCCCCGTCGAGCTCGTCCAGCGCGGCCACCAGGGCCTCGGGAACGAACCGACCGCCGAAGCGGCCGAAGTGGCCGGCGGAGTCGGGCTGCGGGCCGGCCACCGGGGCCAGCGCGTCGGCGCTCATCGGGAATCCTCTCGCTGCTGGGACGTCAGACCGGCGCGGGGTCAGCGCACCGGCCGGGGCGTTGCCGGGTGGTTGCCGGCGTTGACCAACTCGGCGACCGCCTCGCGGGGGCTCTTCTGGGTGACCAGGCCCTCGCCCACGAGGACCGCGTCGGCGCCCGCGGAGGCGTATCGGATCAGGTCGTGCGGGCCACGAACGCCGGACTCGGCGATCTTGACGACGCTGCTGGGCAGGCCGGGCGCGATCCGCTCGAACACCGACCGGTCGACCTCAAGGGTACGCAGGTCACGGGCGTTGACCCCGATCACCTGCGCGCCGGCCTCCAGCGCGCGGTCGGCCTCTTCCTCGTCGTGCACCTCGACCAGGGCGGTCATGCCCAGCGACTCGATTCGCTCCAGCAGACCCATCAGGACGTTCTGCTCGAGGGCGGCGACGATCAGCAGGACCAGGTCGGCGCCGTGTGCGCGCGCCTCGTGGATCTGGTAGCTGGAGACCACGAAGTCCTTGCGCAGCACCGGCACGGTGACCGCGGCACGGACGGCCGCCAGGTCGTCCAGCGACCCGCCGAACCAGCGCCCCTCGGTCAGCACGCTGATCGCCCGCGCCCCACCGGCAGCGTAGTCGACCGCGAGGTCGGCCGGATCGGCGATCTCGGCCAGCCGGCCCTTGGACGGCGACGAGCGCTTCACCTCGGCGATCACGGCCACGCCGGGCTTGCGCAGCGCCGCGTACGCGTCCATGGGCGGCGGCGCAGCCGCTGCCAGTTCACGGATCCGCTCCAGCGGAACCTGCTCCTGACGGCGGGCGACGTCTTCACGTACGCCAGCCAGGATCTCGTCGAGCACGCTTACGGACGCTGCCTGGCCGGCCTCGTCCCCCTCCGCGTGCGCATGCTCAGCAGTCACGAATGGACTCCCCTCTCCGGGCGTCATGGGCCGATGCTAGGGGCAGCCGATCGACGCCGGACGCCGGGGGTATGGCGCTGCTCACGAAAAGGGCTGCGGCATAATGGCCGACTTGCCGTGAACGGGTTGTCACGCAGCGCCACCTCCGGTATCGACCACCGTCACGCGGTAGGGAGCCTGGCGGCCGCAGTCAGACCGGGCCGATCCATCGATCATGCCACCAGTTTCTGTTCCGCGCCCCACGACAACGACGCCGATCGATGCTGTGAGCAAGCTCAAGGCCGAACGGACGGTCCCTGGTCACGGCCGAGGCGGGACAGTTGACCGGGCGGTCACCGCGGCGAAACGTCGACGGGCCAGCATCGTCCTCGGGCAGACTCGATGGCGCGCCTGCCCCGACCGCAGCAACTCCTCGTGCGAGGTGACCATGAGCATTTCCGAGCCGCACCCGACCATCGGACTGACCACCATCTCGCGGACGGTGGCGTCGCTCGCCGTCGGAGTGGTGCACACCGTGGAGCGGGCCGTGGTGGGCGAAGGACGGATGCGGACGGCACGGGGCAACGCCTGGGAGGCGGTCTGCGCCGACCGGGCCCGCGCCGACCAACGCGCCGAGCTGAACCGCCTGGTCGCCGAACTGACCGCCGCCCGCGCCGCCAGTAGCCGTACCCAGTGGGAGCGCCAGCCGGTCGGCTGACAACCGACGGCCACCCACGTCGGTCGGCCGTCGCGGCCACCACCTCAGTCGGTCGTGGGGTCCTCGCCCCGGTCCAGCGCGTCCCACGCCTCGGTGGTCCGCCGCCCCGCCAGCGGCGTCGGCGGCCCAGCCGGGTCACTCTGCGTCGACGCGGCCTCCGGAGCGGTCCGCGCCGGACGTTCGTACCGCGCGCCCATCGCCGGCCAGTCACCGCCACGTAACGCCGTCCACCAGCCGCCCACCGCGGCCAGCAGGCCGCCGAGCAGGCAGAGCGCCGGCCACTGCCGGCTCACCGCGCCGCCCACGTCGGCTACCAGCCCGTACCCACCTCCGGCCGCCACGGCCAGACCGAGCACGCCGAGCAGCACACCGAGCACCCGCCGCGGGCGGCCCCGGGTGGCCAGCACCGCACCACCCCCGGCCAAGGTCACCAGGGCCAACGCCGGCAGCCAGGGCAGCAGGCTCGCACCGCTGCGGGCCTCACGCACCGGTGGCAGCGGCGCCGGACGCACCGTCAGCTCGACCGACCAGCTACGCGTCGCGGCCCAGAGCGCCAGGCCCGCGCCGGCCAGGCAGAGCAGCACGGCGTACGTCAACGCGCGCCGGCCCACGACGGAGGGCTCCCCGCCACTCATCGGGCCGGCCGGAGGGTTTCGGCCGCCGCGATCGCGGCCAGCACGGCCGCAGCCTTGTTGCGCGTCTCCTGGTCCTCGGCGGCCGGGTCCGAGTCGGCGACCACCCCCGCCCCGGCCTGCACGTAGGCGCGGCCGTCCCGGATGAGCGCGGTCCGGATGGCGATCGCCATGTCCAGGTCGCCGCCGAAGCCGAAGTAGCCGACGGTGCCGCCGTAGAGGCCACGACGGACCGGCTCCAACTCCTCGATGATCTCCATGGCGCGCACCTTTGGTGCCCCGGAGAGCGTGCCGGCCGGGAAGGTCGCGGCCAGCGCGTCGAAGGCGCTCTGGTCGTCACGCAGCGTGCCGGTGACTGTGGAGACGATGTGCATGACGTGGCTGTACCGCTCGATGGTGGCGAACTCGGGCACCTCCACGCTGCCGGGCTGACAGACCCGACCCAGGTCGTTGCGGCCGAGGTCGACAAGCATCACGTGCTCGGCCCGTTCCTTCGGGTCGGCGAGCAGCTCGGCGGCGAGCGCGGCGTCGGCGGCGGGGGTGCCGCCCCGCGGCCGGGTGCCGGCGATCGGGTGCAGCAACGCCCGGCGCCGCCCGTCCGCGGCCCCGGTGACCTTCAGGTGCGCCTCCGGGGACGAGCCGACGATGTCGAACCCGTCGAAGCGCAGCAGGTACATGTACGGGCTGGGATTGCTGGTGCGCAGCACCCGGTAGACGTCCAGCGGGTCGGCGTGGGTGGTCCGCTCGAAACGCTGGGACAGCACGATCTGGAAGCACTCACCGGCCCGGATCGCCTCCTTGGCCGCCTCCACCGCCTTCGGGTAACCGCCGTCGGGCGTACGGCAGAGCACCTCGCCGGCCGGCGGACGCTCGACGGTGGAGATCATCGGCGGGATGGGCCGGGACAGCGCCGTGGTCATCGCGTCCAACCGGCCCACCGCGTGGTGGTAGGCGGCGGCGACCTGCGGGGCGCGGTCCGGGGCGTCCAACGGCGGCAGCACCGCGTTGGCGACCAGGATCGCCGAGCCGTCGTAGTGGTCCAGCACCACCAGGTCGGTGGCGAGCATCATACCCAGCTCCGGGACGCCCAGGTCGTCGTCGGTCAGCTCGGGCAACCGCTCGAAGCGCCGGATCAGGTCGTAGCCGAGGTAGCCGACCATGCCCCCGGTCAGCGGCGGCAGGCCGTTGGACGGGTCGCCGACCGGGCCGGCCAGCGCCGCCACCGTCTCCCGCAGCATCCGCACCGGGTCACCCTCGGTGCTCAGCCCGGCCGGCGGCTGACCGAGCCAGGTCGCCACGCCGTCGCGTTCGATCAGGGTGGCGCTGCTGCGTACGCCGATGAACGAGTACCGCGACCAGGCCATGCCGGCCGAGCCGACGCCCTGCTCGGCCGATTCCAACAGGAACGTGCCCGGCCCACCGGCCAGCTTCCGGTAGACCCCGACCGGGGTCTCCGCGTCGGCCAGCAGCCGCCGGGTGACCGGCACGACCCGCCACTCGGCGGCCAGCTCGGTGAAGGTGCCCAGGTCGGGGCTGAGTGTGCCGTCGGTCATCGGTGTGCCTCCGTCCCGGTGACGGGCAGCTCGGTGAAGAAGCACGTCCGGTGGCCGGTGTGGCAGGCCGCGCCGACCTGGTCCACGCTCACCAGCAGCGCGTCCCCGTCGCAGTCCAGGGCGACCGACCGCACGTACTGGTGGTGCCCCGAGGTGGCGCCCTTGACCCAGTATTCGCGTCGGCTGCGCGACCAGTAGGTGGCCCGGCCGGTGGTGAGGGTGCGGTGCAACGCCTCGTCGTCCATCCAGGCGACCATCAGCACCTCACCGGAGTCGTGTGCGCGCACCACGGCGGCGACCAGGCCGTCGGCGGTGCGGCGCAGCTGGGCCGCGATGGCCGGGTCGAGCCGGGACGGGCGCGCCGGCGCGGGCGCGGCCAGCTCGTTCGGATCGCTGGGGACGCCGGTCACCGGCGGGTCAGGTACGGGCACAGTCACCAATTCTCCCGCACGCGGCGCGGGCACCGCCGACCGCTCCCGGCAGGGCTGCGGCGGGGGCCCGGCCGGCCGGGCCAGCTGGGCGACGTAGCGGTCCAGCCGACCGTCGACCAGGGCGGCGGCCAGGTCCGCGCCGGCCGTGTCGGCGATCTCCTCGGCGTACGGCCGAATCAACGGCAGCGTGCCGGCGACCAGCCGTACGGCGGCGGCCCAGAGCTGCCCGGTGGCGCCCGGACGCAGCCCGAGGCACAGCAGCATGTCCGTCCGGTAGCCGGGTGGGGCCACCGGCAGTTCCAGGGCCGCGGCGAAGGCCGCCCGGCGGGAGTGGACCCGCACGGACGGGTTGGCCGGGCGCAGCACCGAGGGGCAGAGCCGCGCCAGGTCGGCGACGGCGAGCCGGACACCGAGGCGGTCGCTGGCGGCGCGGGCGGCGGCGGCCTTACCCAGCGTGGCGATCAGCTCTTCCAGGCGGGGTGGCTCGGCGGGCTGACAGAGCACCGGCAGGTCGATCCGGGGCCGCCAGTGCGGGTCGGCCCACAGCAGCCGTGCCGGCGCGGTCACCGGCAGCCCGAAGGCCCAGTCGGCCGGTTCGCCGAGGTGGTGCACCCAGGACCGGACGTCGCGGGCGGCCACCGAGACGTGGGTGACCTGACCTGCGGACTCCGCCAGGTAGGCCCGCCGGGCCGCGTACGGGGCGCCGCCGACCAACACGTCGAGGTCGACGTCGCTGTGCGCGGTGGCGGCACGGCGGGCGTGGCTGCCGCGCAACAGGATGCCGACGACCGGCCGCTCGGCGGCCTGCCGCAACCGCGCGGCCCAGTCCTCAAGAAAACCGCTATCCGGTAACGGAGCGTGACCCACCGCGCCATCGTGCCGCACGTCCGATCAGCGCGCAATGCCCGTTGGCGGACTTCGTGTCCGGTCCGGAGCCTACTGCCCGTTCTCGCGCTGCGCGCAACGGCCGACAGTCGGCCACCGGCGCGGACGTTGCGCGGTACGCGGTATTTCATCTAGCGTTGAGTTCAACAGATGATGAGTTTCCGTGGAGGTGCGTGATGGGCGATGCGATAGCCGTCCGAGACCTGGTCGTCGACCGGGGTGGGCGGCGGGTGCTGGACGGCATCAGCTGCCGGGTCCCGCGCGGCGCGGTGACCGGGCTGCTCGGCCCCAGCGGCAGCGGCAAGACCACGTTCATGCGCGCGGTGGTGGGGGTGCAGCTGGTCGGTGGCGGGACGGTCACCGTGCTCGGTCAACCGGCGGGCACCCCAGCGCTGCGGCACCGGGTGGGCTACCTGACCCAGGCGCCGAGCGTCTACGCCGACCTGACCGTCCGGGAGAACGCCCGCTACTTCGCGGCCCTGTACGGGCGAGGGCGCGTCGAGGCCGACCGGGCGATCAGCGACGTCGGGCTGGCCGAGGCCGCCGGGCAACTGGTCGGCACCCTGTCCGGCGGTCAACGCAGCCGAGCCTCGCTGGCGTGCGCCCTGGTCGGGGAGCCCGAGCTGGTCATCCTCGACGAGCCGACCGTCGGCCAGGACCCGGTGCTGCGGGCCGACCTGTGGGCGCGGTTCCACGCGATGGCCGCCGCCGGCACCACCCTGCTGGTCTCCAGCCACGTGATGGACGAGGCGGCGCGCTGCGACCAACTGCTGCTGATCCGCCAGGGGCGGCTGATCGCCGACGACAGCCCGGCCGCGGTCCGCGCCGCAGCCGGAGTGGACGACCTCGACGAGGCGTTCCTACGGCTCATCCGGGCCGGCGAGGCCGCCGCCACCAGCACCGACGCGACAGCCGCACGGGAGACAGCATGAACCCGCGAATCCTCGCCGCCACCACCGGCCGCATCCTGCGTCAGCTCCGGCACGACCGGCGGACCATCGCGCTGCTCGTGGTGGTGCCGGCTGTCCTGCTCACCCTGGTCTACTTCATGTACGCCGACCAGCCGACCCCACCCGGGCAGCCGAGCACCTTCGACCGGATCGCGCTGGTGATGCTCGGCATCTTCCCCTTCGTGATCATGTTTCTGGTGACCAGCATCGCCATGCTGCGGGAACGCACCTCGGGCACGTTGGAGCGGCTGCTCACCACCCCGCTGGGCAAGCTCGATCTGCTCTTCGGGTACGGCATCGCGTTCGGGTTGGCCGCCGCCGTGCAGGCCGCCGTCGCCGCCGCCGTGGCGTACTGGATCTTCGATCTGGACACCGCCGGCAGCATCGGGCTGGTGCTCGGGATCGCCGTGCTCGACGCCGTGCTCGGCGTCGCCCTCGGGCTGCTGTGCAGTGCTTTCGCGCGCACCGAGTTCCAGGCAGTACAGTTCCTGCCAGTCGTGGTGATCCCCCAACTGCTGCTCTGCGGGCTGTTCGTGGCCCGCGACCAGATGGCCGGCTGGCTCCAGGCGCTCAGTGACGCCTTCCCCCTGTCGTACGCCATCGAGGCGTTGCAGGAGGTCGGCGCCCACGCCGAACCGACCGGCCGGATGTGGCGCGACGTCGCTGTGGTGTTCGGTGCGGTGGTGCTGGCGCTGGTGCTCGCGGCGGCCACCCTGCGCCGACGCAGCGGCTGACGTCCGTGCCGGGGCCGGCCGCCAGTGCGGCAGCCGACCCCGGCGCGGGGCGGGCCGGGCCACGACGGGCCAGGCGGACGAACGAAGGGCGGCGATGACGCGGCGAACCGGCCGGCGACCCGGCAATCCGGGCACCCGGGAGGCGATTCTCGACGCGGCGCGGACGGCGTTCGCCGAACGTGGCTTCGACGCTGCGTCGATCCGGGCCATCGCCGGCACGGCGCAGGTCGACCCGGCGCTGGTGCACCACTACTTCGGCAGCAAGGACCAGCTCTTCCTGGCCGCGATGAACTTCCCGGTCGACCCCGGTCAGCTGGTGCCGCAGGTGCTCGCCGGTGACCGGGACGCCGTCGGTGAACGCATGGTGCGGATCTTCCTCGGCGTCTGGGACTCTCCGGCCGGCAGCGCCGGGGTGGCCCTGCTGCGCTCGGCGGTCAGCAACGAGTGGACCGCGCGGCTGCTCCGCGAGTTCATCACCACGCAGGTGCTGCGCCGGGTGCTCGAAAACTTCGACGTCGACCCGGCCGAACTACCGCTGCGGGGCTCCCTGGTGGCCACCCAGATGATCGGCCTGGCCATGATGCGGCACGTGGTGCGCCTGGAGCCGGTCGCCTCAGCGGACCCGGAAGTGCTGGCCGCCGCGGTCGGTCCGACCATTCAGCGTTACCTCGCCGGTCCGCTGCCGGGCTGACCCCAACCCCGCCCACCCCTCGCGATCTTGCACTTTCTGTCCCGACCCAAGGGCCCGCCCGTGGTTTCCAGACCACAACAACGGTAAGCAGTTGATCTAGGCGCTAACCTTGGTGACTTCCTCCAGCTGACGGTCGCCGGACAGTCACCTCGCTTCCCGTGATCCCGGCACGTGGGACGCGAGCACTAGCGGGCGCTGGATTGGCTGGTCAACGCCGAGTTGGTAGCGGCGGACCGCATTCATGTTTGATCTTGACTGGGACGCGAGGCCACAGGCCACAGGCCACAGGCCACAGGCCACAGGCCACAGGCCACAGGCCACAGGCCACAACGATTACGAACTAAACGTTACATAGCAGATCAATACTGGACCTAATCGACTTATGTCGATATGTTGGCCTACCTGAGTAGCACGGGGTTCTCAGGCGTACACGCAGCGCTGACCCCCGCTTGCTGCATAGCCAGAGTTGCGGGGGAGGCGACGCTGCCAATGACGAACGAAGTAGACAAGGTGGAGTTCGAAAGATTTGTCCGCTCAATTCAACATTGGCTACGGCGTGAGGCTTATTACATCTGCGGCGACTGGTACGAGGCGGAGGATCTTGTTTAGGCGGCGCTACTCAAGGTGTACCAGCGCTGGAACCGGTTGGATCGGCGGACAGGACTCGGCGCCTACGCCCACCGTGTCGTGGTCCGCAACTTTCTGACAGAACGTCGTCGGCCGCGCTGGCGACACGAGAGCACCACAATGCCCATCACCGCAACGGATATCGTGCTGGCTCCTGCGTCGCATACTGCCGTCGATGATCGTTTATCCCTGTTGCCCATGCTGCAACGGCTAGGTCCGCGTCAGCGGGCCGTCCTCACCTTGCGCTTCTTCTGCGACCTCAGCGTCACGCAGACAGCACAGGCGCTCGGGTGCACGACGGGAACGGTGACCAGCCAGACCGCGCGAGCGCTCGAGGCACTGCGTCGCGATCTAGGAAGTCGACCGCCGCCGCGTGCAGCATGCGCCGCCCGACCTCGCGTGTAAGTAGCAGCGTGCATCAATGGTTAACGGAGGAGCCAGTCAATGAAGTTGCATCGCACACTCGGCACCGTGACCGCCGCACTAGTGGCCGGTCCGATGCTGATGGCGGTAGCGGCGCAAGCCGCGCCGGCAGGCGAAGAGAAGGCCTGGAGCCCGGCCCTGCTGTCCGCCGAGCCTCTGTACAGCGGCTCGGCCGTTCGCCTGCGCTACACCGAAGGGATCACCGTCGTCGCGTCCGCCGGCGCGAAGGTGATCTTCACGGGTTCCCTGTCTCCGACCACCACGCAGGACGGTCGGCGCGTTTACGACCGCGAGGTGCAGATCGTTGACCCACAGGGCGTAGGCCAGTCCTCGGCCGAGGCCGCCGCATACTCGGCTGCGGGCCGCAGCGTCTACGCCGACGCACTCGCTGCGGGATTCAGCCCTGCCGAGGCGTGGCGGGAGGCACAACCACAGGGCGTCGCACTCCTGGATGAGCCACCGATTGCGGCCTCCGGCTGTGTCTACAGCGAGACCAACTACCCGGACCCCGAATTCGAGTGGTCCGGCTGCTACAAGCTGTACAACGTGGATGATGCAGACGCCTCAGCTTGGTACGGGGCGGGCTCCGGGACAGCGCACGGCTGGGGCACCGGCGTGCTCGGCGGCGGCAAGGAACTATCGAAGGGATTCACCGAGATCACCTGGTCCGGTTCCGGCGCCGAGATTATCGAGGCATCACCGTCTGCCAACCAGAACGGGATCAACTGCGGCCAGTTCACCGTCGGTCTGAGCCAGGTCGTCGAACTCTCGTACCAGGTGCCGCTCTGCAACGACGGCTGGAACGTGACCTGGAACCAGACGGTCCACAAGGTGGAATGGCACGGCGGTAGCGCAGGCGGTTCCAACGACAGCCGCAGCGCGTCGGGTGCCAGCACGGTAAGGCTGCCGTGGAGCACTCCCACCGTGTACATGAACTACCGCATCGGCTGGCAATACGCCTGCTTCTGCTGACGTGACAACTTCGTCCCCGCGGCGGGCTATTGGTCGCCGCGGGGACATCTAGCCGGAATACTCAAGACATGCGCACTCGCATCATCGCGATCGTCGTAGCCGGACTGCTCGCCGTGCAGGGTTGTGCTGCCGGGCATACCGCCTCCGCCGGGCATCCGCCGACCACAGGCCGCCCCGTATTGTTGGACGCGCGTATACCCGGCTGGGAGACCTCCGCCTGGTTGGCCGAGGGCGCGTTCTGTGTACGCGCGGCCCGCGCCGGAGGGAAGCACGAAAAAGGCAAGGAGAACGAGAGCGTCTTCTGCGACCCCGCGCCCTCGGCTCTGGACACCATCGGTCCACCGCTGCTGCCTGCCAAACCGCTGCCCTACCCCGCGCCGTTGGACCCACAATCGCGGGAGATCATTCTGGTTGGGGCCGTGCGCGGTGCTGTCACCAGCGTCTCCGTGACCATGTTCGACCAGACTGCCACGGCCGCTGTCCATCCGCTGCCCGCGACCGGCGGTCGCCAGGTCGGCGCGTATGCGGTCTGGCTTCCCCGCGGCGACGCCGAGCCCGACGGGATGAACCTCACCGATATCACCGCCGTTGTCGGCCGCGACACCACTGGCCAGATCGTGGCCCAACTCGACTGACAGTCTCATGTCCGAGTGCACTCTCGACGGGGCGGGGAGGGGTCAGCGCGGCGGGCGGGCGTCGGCCGTGAGGCGCAGCGGCGGCAGCAGCCGGGGCAGGTCGGCCGGGTCCGTTACCGGGCCGGGGAAGGCCAGCCGGACCCGACGCCGGGCGCCGGGTCGGCCGAGGGCCACCACCAGCCCGTAGCGGTCGATGCGCACCACCCGGGGCGGCCCGTCCGGCGTCTGCTCGGTCAGCCCGAGTTGCCGGCGCAGGTAATCGGCCACCTGGGCGCCGTGGCACTCGGCGAGGTCGGCGAGCAGGCGGGCCTCGACCGGGTGGACCGGGTCCGGCTCGGCCTCGGCGTACTCCACCGGGTCGATCCGGTGCACGACGCCGGCCCGCTCCCAGCGGACCTCGACCACCTCGAAGCGGAACAGCCGGAACCGGGTGCCCAGGTCGAGCAGGTCACCGGTCGGCTCCACCGCGGCGAAGTCGACAGCCGCCTGGCGGGCCTCGTCGCCGCGCAGCTCGGCCGCCCAGCCGGACACCCAGGCGCGACCCAGGCCGGGCGCGCCTGCGGCGGGCGGCAGGTCGAGCACGTCGAGGACCACCGCGACGTCGCTGCCCCCGGCGGCCGGTTGCAGGGCGGCGGCCAGGTGGCTGGCCACCGGCACCAGCAGCAGCACCCGCCCGTCCGAGTCGGTGACGTGCCGTGCGTGGTGCGGGCCCGGCCGGTGGGCCAGGTGCACGAGGCCGGGCAGGCGGCCGGCGACGAGGGTACGGACGATCTCGGCGGAGTTGGGCCGCATGGGCGCGACCTCCTTCAGAGGTTAGGCTTACCTAACCCGGAGCCTAGAGCACCCACCCGTCGGCGTCCACCACACCGCCGCACCTCACCGGGTCTGCTCCAGCCAGGAGGCGTAGAGCAGGCCGTACACCGAGTCGGCGTCGCGGACCAACTCGTCGTGCGGGCCGCGCTGCACCACCCGACCCCGGTCCACCACGATCACCTCGTCGGCGGCCTGCGCCGTGGAGAGCCGGTGCGCGATCGCGAGGGTGGTCCGACCCCGGGTGACCGCGTCCAGCGTGCGTTGCAGCCGCACCTCCGTCGCCGGGTCCACCGCGCTGGTCGCCTCGTCGAGCACCAGCAGGTCCGGGTCGGCCACGTACGCGCGGGCCAACGCGACGAGCTGTCGCTCCCCGACGCTGAGCGCCTCGCCGCGCTCCCCGACCGGGGTGTCCAGACCCGCCGGCAGACCCTCCAGCCAGTCCGACAGGCCCAGCTCGGTGAAGGCGGCCCTCAGCTGCTCGTCGGTCAACTCCGGCCGGGCGAACCGGACGTTGTCCCCCACTGTGGCGTCGAAGAGGAACCCGTCCTGCGGCACCATCACCACGCGGGAGCGCAGCGAGCCGAACCGGACATCCGTCAGCGGCACCCCGGACAGCAGCACCGCCCCGTCCGACGGGTCCATCAGCCGGGTCAGCAACTTGGCGAAGGTGGTCTTGCCGCTGCCGGTCTCACCGACCACCGCCACCCGGCTCTTCGCCGGGATCTCCAGGTCGATGTCGTGCAGCACCGGCGGACCACCCGGATAGGCGAACCGCACCCCGGCGAACCGGATGTCCAGCGGCCCGCCCGGCAACTCCCGCCCCTGCTCCCCCGGGTCGGCCACGTCCGGGGCGACGTCCAGCACGTCCAGCACCCGACGCCAGCCGGCGATCGCGTTCTGCGCCTCGTTGAGCACCTCGGTGGCGATCTGCACCGGCTGGATGAAGAGCGTCACCAGGAAGAGGAACGCGGTCAACTGGCCGATCGACAGCGTGCCGTCCACCCCCAACAGCACGCCGAGCACCACCACGCCGGCCAGCGCCACCCCCGCCGCCAGCTCCCCGACCGAGCTGCCCACGATGCTGATCCGGATCGCCCGCTGCTGCGCCAGCCGCTGCCTGTCGATCGCCTCGTCCAGCCGCCGCTCGGTGCGCCCGGCGATGCCGTACGCCCTGATCACCGGCGCGCCCACCACACTCTCGCCGATCGCGCCCAGCAACGTGCCGGTGCGTTGGCGCACCGTCGCGTACGCGCTGCCGAGGCGGCGCTGCAACTGCCGGATGACGAACACCGCCGGCAGGAACGCGGCCAACACCACAACTGTCAACTGCCAGGAGTACGCCAGCATGACGGCGGTGGTGACCACCAGCTGACCGAGGTTGACCAGCAGGATCACCCCGCCCCACTGGAGGAACTGGGTGATCTGGTCCACGTCGCTGGTCACCCGCGAGACCAGCGAACCCCGCCGCTCCGACTGCTGGTGCAACATCGACAGGTCGTGCACGTGCCGGAAGGCCCGGGTCCGGACGTTGGCCAGCGCCGTCTCGCTGACCGTGAACAGCCGGCGCATCATCAGGTAGCCGCAGAGCGTGGTGATCGTCAGGATCGCCGCGGTGATCGCCACCACCGTCCAGACCACGTTCAGATTCAGACCGCCGACGAGGCCCTTGTCGATGCCCTGCTGCACGGCGACCGGCACGGCGACCCGACCGACCATGTAGACCAACGCCAGGCCCAGCGTGCCGACCAGGCCGATCCGTAGCTCCGGCGAGAGCGCCAGGCCCCGACGCAGGGTCTGCCAGGTGGTCTCCTCCCGCGCCTCCTGCGTGTCACTCGTTTCCGTAGCCGCGCTCACCGGGCCCGCCTTTCGTTCGCGACTGCGGGGCTCCGCTGCGCTGCACTCCTCGCGCTCACCGATCCACCTCGATTTCCAGGCCCGACGGCAGCGGCGCCACGTCGTCGCCGTACGAACTTTCCTGCGCACGCTCGACCTCGGCCTGCTCGTAGGCGGTGACCAGGTCGACGTAGCCGGGCACGGTGGCCAACAACTCGCTGTGGGTGCCCCGGGCGACCACCCGGCCCTGCTCCACGTAGATGACCTCGTCGGCGAGCGCGATGGTGGCCCGGCGGTACGCCACCACCAGGATCGACGCGGCCGGAACCCCCGCCGCCGCGGTCGACGACCGCAGCCCCGCCAGGATGGCCGCCTCCACTCGAGGATCGACAGCGCTGGTCGCGTCGTCGAGCACCAGCAGGCGCGGTCGACCGGCCAGCGCGCGGGCCAGGGTGAGCCGCTGGCGCTGACCGCCGGAGAGCGAGGTGCCCCGCTCGCCGACCATGGTGTCCAGGCCGTCGGGCAGCGCGGCGACGAAACCGTCCGCCTCGGCCAGCCGCAGCGCCGCCCAGACCACCTCGTCGTCGACACCGGGCCGGTCGAGGGCGATGTTGGCGCGGACCGTGTCGTCGAAGATGAAGGGCACCTGGGCGACCAGGGCCACAGTGCCGGCCAGCGACGCGGAGGTCAGCTCGCGCACGTCCACGCCGTCCAGGCACACGGTGCCGGAGTCCGGGTCGACGAGGCGCACCGCCAGCGACGCGATGGTGGACTTGCCGGCGCCGGTGGGCCCCACCAGGGCGACCGTCCGACCGGCGGGCACCGTGAAGCCGACCTCGCCGAGGACCTGCGCGCCGGGCGGGTGTGCTTCGGCCGGCGGGTAGGAGTAGTGCACGTCGTCGAAGGTGAGGGTGGCCGGACCGGCGCCGGCCCTATCGAGCACCCGCTGCCCGTACGGCATCTCGCCGGTGGCGTCGAGCACCCGGCGCACCCGGTCCCAGCCGGCGACGCTGCGTGGCAGCTCGGCCAGCACCCAGCCGATGGCCCGCACCGGAAAGGCCAGCACTGTGAAGAGGAAGGCCACGCTGACCAGTTCGGTCACGCTGATCGCGCCCTGGCGCAGCCGGAACGCCCCGACCACCAGTACGGCGAGGGTGCCGAGGCTGGGCAGCGTCTCCAGCAGCGGGTCGAAGATGCCGCGCAGCCGGCCGACAGCGATCAGCGAGTCGCGCAACTCACCGGCGCGGCCCGCGAACCGGGCGGTCTCCTGGGCCTCGCGGCCCATCGTCTTGACCACCAGGGCGCCGTCGAAGCTCTCGTGGGCGATCCCGCTGACCTCGGCGCGCAGGCGCTGCGCCCGGGCCTGCCGGGGGGCCATCCGGCGGGAGTAGACGACGTTGAGCGCGAACAGCGCGGGGAAGACCGCGAGGCCGACCAGGGCGAGCGCCCAGTCGGTGGCGAAGAGCGACACGATCGCGCCGACCAGCATCACCAACGTGCCGACGGCGAACGGCAGCGGCGCGATCGGATACCAGGCCGCCTCCACGTCGGAGTTGGCGTTGGACAGCAGGGTGCCGGTGGAGTTGCGGTGGTGCCAGGACAGCGGCAGCTCCAGGTACCGGCGGGTGACCCTGCGGCGGTAGGAGGCCTGGAGTCGGTACTGCATGTAGCCGGCGCCGAGCCGGCGGCCGAAGATGCCCGCCACCCGCAGCACGCTGATCCCGAACAACGCGGTAGCGGCCAGTGCCAGGGTGCCGGCGCCCACCTCGCCGCGTTCGATGGCCGGAAGCGCCACCTCACCGATGACCGACCCGACGACCCGGGCGCTGACAATGATCATCCCGCCGAAGAGCACGCTGCCGACGACCGCCACCGAGAAGATCCGTGGCTGCTCACGGATCGCCTGTCGCAGGACGCCCAGCCCTCGACTGAGAACGTCCCGACTTGTCTTGCTCGCCACGCTCTCCCCCGCCGTAAGCCGCAATTATCTCCCTCATCCTTACCGGTCAGGGCCAGCACCGCCGACCCTGACCGGATATGTCGACCGTCACGTACCGGACGTCGGCGTACCGTCGGCGCCGACCGGCGTCCGCTGTCGCGCGCCGACGGGCCACCGGGCCTACGATCGGGCCATGCCGCGGTACGCCCGAGCCGAGCGCGAGGCGCTGGCCGATCTTCTCCTGGCCCTCGGGCCGTCCGCCCCGACGATCAACGAAGGCTGGGCGACCCGTGACCTGGCCGCGCATCTGGTGCTGCGGGAGCGCCGTCCGGACGCGGCGGGCGGGATCGTGCTGCCGCCGCTGCGCGGCTACGCCGAGCGGGTCCGTCGGCGACTCGCCGCAGGGCCCTATCCCGACCTGGTGGCGCAGGTGCGGCGACCGCCGCTGTGGAGCCCGATCAGCAACCCGGTGACCGACGAGTTGGCCAACACGATGGAGTTCTTCATCCACCACGAGGACGTCCGGCGGGCCGGCTCCGGGTGGCAGCCGCGCGATCTGCCCGTCGGCCTGCAGAGCGCGCTCTGGAAGCGGGCCGCTCCGATGGCCCGGCTGGCACTGCGCCGCTTTCCGGCGGACCTCTACGTGCAGGCGCCCGGCCATGGTGAGGTCTCCGTCGGTCGCGGTGGTGAGCCGCTGCGCCTGGTCGGCGCCCCGGCGGAGTTGGTGCTGTTCTTCTCCGGCCGGCAACGGGTCGCCCGGGTCCAACTCAACGGTTCGGCGGAGGCGGCTCGGCGACTGCGCGCCGCCAACCTGGGCATGTGACTGTTTGTGCATAAACGGTCACGGGATAACTGTAGAAATTCCACACCCAGCGACACACATTGATACTTCCTCCCGTACGCTTCACCGCGCCGCTCCGCGCCGAGCGGCACGGAGTGGGGGCACATTGTGCGGGACTTCGCGATTTCGGCGCTGCGGGAACCCCCGTTTCCCACCGGGCGCCATGGGGCCACGGACCAGGTGGCGAGTGAGAGCATCGACTGGGCCGGCACGTTCGGGCTGGTCGATTCCAGCCAACGTGTGCGTCGGCTGGAACGGGCTGACGCCGCCGGGCTGGCCGGCCGCGCCTGCCCGGACGGCTCGGTGGAGGGCCTGCGTCTGCTCACCGACCTGATCAGCTGGCTCTTCGTGATGGACGACGCCTGCGACGAGGACGGCCTCGGCGCCGACCCGACCCGACTGGGCCCGGCGATCAGCACCCTGCTCGACGTGCTGGACCGGTGCGGTGACCCGGACGCCGCACCGCCCGCCGTCGGGCCACTGGGCGACGCGTTGCACGACCTCTGCCGCCGGACCCGACTGCACGCTCACGCCGGACTGCTGCTGCGGTTCGTCAGCCAGATGCGGGAGTACCTGTTGGCGCTGCTCTGGGAGGCGGCCAACCGGGAGCGTCGGCGCGTGCCCGAGGTTGCGGAGTACGTGCAGCTGCGCCGGCACATCGGCGGGGTGCACCCCTGCCTCACCCTGACCGACCTGGCGTCGACGCGGCCCTCGGGGCCAGCCCAGCGGGCCGACCCCGGGCTGGTCGCCCTGGACCTTCTGGCGGTGGACCTGGTCTGCTGGTGCAACGACCTCTTCTCCTACGGCAAGGAGAGCCAGGCCGACCCGGACGCGCACAACCTGGTCACTGTGATCGCCCAGGCCAGCAACGCCGACGAGGCGACCGCGCTCCGGAGTGCGGCGCACCGGTTCAACCAGGGGCTGGCGACGTACCTGGACGCGGAGGAGGTGCTCCGCGCCGCCGGCGACGACGGGATGCGCGACGTGTTGGCCACTCGGCGCAACTGGGTCCGGGCCACCTACGACTGGTCGGTGGTGGCCGCCCGGTACGCCTGATCGGCCGTACCGGTTGGTGGGATGGGACGGCCGGACGATCACCAGGACTAGCCGATGCACGGTGCCACGCAATACTCTTCGGTAACCATCATGACGTGACGACCGTCACGCCACCACCCCCGAAGGCGGCTACAGCGATGGCTCTCGATGTACCGTACCGCTCCATCCCGGACATGTTCCTCAAGCGCGTGGCGGCCACCCCCGACCGGAACGCGTTCGCGTCCCCGAACCCTGACGACTCGGGGCCCGTCTGGCTGACCTGGGCGCAGGTCGGCCAGCGCGCCAAGGCGGTCGCCGCCGGCCTGCACGGCCTGGGCGTCGGCCAGGAGGACCCGGTCGCGATCCTCGCCAACACCCGGCTGGAGTGGGTGATCGCCGACCTCGGCATCATGTGCGCCGGCGGCGCGACCACCACCGTCTACCCGACCACCGAGCCGGCGGACGCGACGTACATCATCGCCGACTCCGGGTCGAAGGTGCTGTTCGCGGAGAACCCGGCCCAGGCGGCGAAGATCGCCGGGGCGACAGTGCCCGCGCTCACCCATGTGGTGCTCCTCGACGGCGCGGTCGACCCGACCGCCGCGATCACGCAGTTGACGCTCGCCGACCTGGAGGAGCGCGGCGTCCAGGCGCTGGCCGCCGAGCCGGAGCTGATCGACATGCTGGTGGCGGGCATCGGCCCGGACCACCTGGCCACCCTTATCTACACCTCCGGCACCACCGGCCAACCCAAGGGCGTCGAGCTGCTGCACGGCGGCTGGTGCTGGGAGGCCGTGGCGCAGGCGGAGGTCGGGCTGCTGCGCGACGACGACCTGCAGTACCTGTGGCTGCCGCTGGCCCACTCGTTCGGCAAGACCCTGCTGTGCGGCGCCATCCACGTCGGCCTGCCCACCTACGTCGACGGGCGGGTGGACAAGCTGGTCGACCTCCTCTCGGTCATCCGTCCGACCCTGATGTGCGGCGCCCCCCGCGTCTTCGAGAAGGTCTACAACAAGGCCGTGACCACCGCGCAGGGCGCTGGCGGCGCGAAGGCGAAGATCTTCGGCTGGGCCGTCGGCGTCGGCAAGGAGAAGGTCACCCTGGAGCAGGCCGGCAAGCCGGTGCCGGCCGGGCTGAAGCTGCGCTACGGGCTGGCCGAGAAGCTGGTGTTCAGCAAGCTCCAGGCCCGGCTGGGCGGCCGGATGCGGGTGCTGGTGTCCGGCGCGGCACCGCTCAGCCCGGAGATCGCCACCTTCTTCGCCGCCGCGAACCTGCCGATCTCCGAGGGCTACGGCCTGACCGAGACCAGCGCCGGCAACTTCGTCAACCCCCCGGCCGGTCTGCGGATCGGCACCGTGGGCCGGGCGATGGGCGACCTGGAGTGCAAGATCGACACCGACGGGGAGATCCTGGTGCGGGGTCGCCCGGTGATGCGTGGCTACCACAACCTGCCGGAGGAGACCGCCGCCTCGTTCACCGAGGACGGCTTCTTCCGTACCGGTGACATCGGCACCCTCGACGAGCAGGGCTACCTGCGCATCACCGACCGCAAGAAGGACCTGGTCAAGACCTCGGGCGGCAAGTACATCGCGCCGTCGCACATCGAGGGCATGTTCAAGGCCATCTGCCCGTACACCTCGCAGGCGGTCGTCGTCGGCCAGGCGCGCAACTTCTGCACGATGCTGGTCACCCTCGACCCGGACGCGGTCCGGGGCTGGGTCGCCGGCGGCCCCCTCGAAGGGCGCAGCTACACCGAGATCGTCGCGTCGGCTGAGGCCCAGACGATGGTCGAGGAGTACGTCGCCCAGCTCAACGCCAAGCTCAACCGCTGGGAGACGATCAAGAAGGTGGCCATCCTGCCGCGCGACCTGACGATCGAGGACGGCGAGATCACACCGTCGTTGAAGATCAAGCGGCGTGGTGTGGAGAGCAACTTCGCCGCCGAGATCGACAAGATGTACGCCGGCACCCTCGCCGAACTCTGAGCCGACCGAGGGTCCCGTGCCGGCGAGGAGGCCGGCACGGGGCCCTCACAGGTGGTGACCCCGCCACCTCGTGTGTTCCTCTTCCGCGGCGAGTTGCTCCTCGAACGCCATCTGCCGGACCCCGGCCCGGCGCCGCGAGTCGACGACCGTCTGCGCGGCCACGGCCAGCATCGTGGCCACTGCCAACATGCCCAACGCGATCAGCTCCGGCAGCGACCCGGCAACCGGCACCAGCGCGGCCAGCAGCAGGATCCCGCCGATGGTGGGCCAGCGGGGGGCGCCGAGCATCAGCCGGCCGAGCACGATGAGCGCGAGCAGGTAGAGCGCGACCCCACCGTAGAGCGCCAGCAGGTCGAAGCTCGGCAGCGGAACGCCCCAGCTCGGTGTGTTGGGATCGGCGCCTTCGTGGATCAACCCCTTGAGTCCGAGCGCGAACAGGATGACGCCGGCGATGACCGGCAGGTGCAGGTAGCTGTAGGCGTTCCGGGCCAGGGTGGCGCGCGCGTCCGGGTCGCGGGTGCGGTGCAGGGTCTGCTCCATGCCGAGCGCCAGTGTGTCGAAGTACGCCCACCACATCGCGGCGGCCACCGCGATGCCGAGAACCGCGGCGAAGAGCACCGGCCAGGTCAGCGGCAGATTGGCGGTGGCGCTGGGGCTGAACCCGAGCGCGATGATCGCCTCGCCGAGGGCGACCAGGACGATCTGGCCGTGCCGCTCCGCCCAGTGCCCGGCGGAGAGCACCGTCCACCCGGTGCCCCGCAGCGCCAGTCCGGCCCCGTACTCCACGCCGAGGGCCGCGAGCCAGCACAGCAGGCGGGCCACCGACTCGGCCGTACCGTCGAAGAGTCGCTGCGGCAGCAACCCGGCAACCACGATGAGGCTCGTGGCCACGAACGCCGGCAGGGCGAGCAGTTGCCAGCGTCGACGCACGTCGCGGTTCCGGCGGCCGATCCACAGGAAGATCACACTCTCGCTCACCCGAACCAGGAAGTAGCAGGTCGCGAAGACCAGCGGACCGAACAGCCCACCGGGACGGTCGACGAACGCCTTCGGCAGACTCAGCGCCAGCACGAAGGCGGCGGCGATGGTGACGAAGCCGACCGCCGGGACGATCCCCTGGTCGGTACGGATCAGGTTGCCCAGCACGGCGAACCCCGACCAGCACCACCAGAGCAGGGCCAGCAGCACCAGGCACTGGGCCAGGCCCCGGACAGTCAGATTGCCCGCGGTGGCCGTGGTGACGTGCAGGAAGGCGAACACGAAGACCAGGTCGTAGAAGAGTTCGAGCGGGGTCGCCCGCGAGCCCGGCGCACTGCGGCGGACCCCGCGTGTCCCGCCACCCTGGTCCACCAGGAGAGTCTGGCAGCCGAGCTGGGGCGAATGACATATTCCCGGCATAATGGTGCCGGCGGATGTCGGTGGTTGGTTCGGCGCTGGCTCAGGCGATGACGGCGGGCTCCCGCCACCGTTGGCGGCCGGCCCGGTCCAGGTCGTAGCGGATCGCCGCGATCCGCCCGACGGCCTCCACGAGGTCCGCCGCGGGCAGGGTGAACGGCAGCCGCAGGAAGCGCTCCAGGGTGCCGTCCAGGCCGAACCGGGGGCCGGGGGCCAGGCGTACGCCGACCTCCTCTGCGGCCCGGGCCAGCGCGCTCGAGACCGGGCCGTCCAACTCGGCCCAGAGCGTCACACCGCCGCGTGGCACTGTGACCCGCCACTCCGGCAGTTGGTGCGCCAGCGCGCCGAGCAGGGCGTCCCGCTGGACGGACAACTGCACGCGGCGGTCGGCGACGATGGCCTCGGCGTCGGCGAGCAGGTGCACCGCGACCAGTTGGTCCAGCACCGGGCTGGCCATGTCGACCCCGACCCGCACGGCGGCCAGCCGCTGCACCTGCGGCGCGGACGCCCGCACCCAACCGATCCGCAGGCCACCCCAGTAGGGCTTGCTCATTCCGCCGATGCTGACCACCCGGCTGTGCCGGTCGTACGTGGCGACCGGGGGTGGCACCTCGGTGCCGTCCATCGACAGGTCCACGAAGGACTCGTCGATGATCAGATCGGTGCCGACCGCGTGCGCGGCGGCCACCACGCGCTCGCGCAGCGAGGCGGGCATCAGGTGCCCCGTCGGGTTCTGAAACTCCGGAATCAGGTAGGCCAGGTTGGGCCGGGTCTGTCGGAGACTGCCCAGCAGCAGGTCGGGCTCCCAGCCGGCGTCGGCGGCCAGACCGTGGGTGCTGATCCGGGCCCGCCGGCCGGCCAGCGCGGCGAGGGCGTTGGGGTAGGTCGGGGACTCGACCAGCACGGTGCCACCCGGTGCCAGGGCGAGCCGCAGCACCAGATCCAGTGCGTGCTGGGTGCCGCTGGTGACCATGATCTGGTCGGCCGAGGTGGGCAGACCCCGGGCGGTGTACGCCTCGGCCACCGCCTCGCGCAGCTCGATGATGCCGGTCGGGTGGTAACCGGCCCCGCTCAGGTAGCGGGGCAGGTCCTCGGTGGCCGCCCGTGCGGCCGACAGCAGTTGCGGCGGGGCGGCCAGCGCGGCGACGCCGAGGTCGAGCATCTCCCGGTCGTCCAGCGGGGTCCACAGGCCGGTGCTGGCCACCCGGTGGTTGCCGGGCAGCATGGTCCAGCTGCCGGCGCCCCGACGGCTGGCCAGGTGCCCGGTCTCGCGTAGCTCCCGGTAGGCGGCGGTGACAGTGGTCCGGCTGATCCGCAGCGCCTCGGCCAGCTCCCGTTCCGCCGGGAGGCGGACGCCCAATGGCAGCCGGCCGTCGGCGAGCAGCCCACGCACCGAGCCGGCCAGCGCGGCGTAGTCGGGGCTGCGTCGGCGGCCCGGCAGGGCGTGCCACTGCCCGAGCAGACGGGCCAATTGGACGCCGCGCACCTGCCCAGTCATAGCCACTCCTCGGATATTGGCTTCTTCCTCAACGAGGATTGGCACCTAGGGTGGCATGCATGGCACTGCTTGGCAATCTGCGGCACCGGCCGGTTCGACGGCTGGTCCAGCTCTACCTCGGGCTCGCGCTCTACGGCGTCAGCATGGCCCTGATGATCCGCTCCCACCTGGGCCTCGACCCGTGGGACGTGTTCCACCAGGGGCTCTCCGAGCTGACCGACCTCTCCTTCGGCACTGTCACCATCGGCGTCGGCGCGCTGGTCCTGCTGCTCTGGATCCCGCTGCGGCAGCGGCCCGGCCTCGGCACGGTCAGCAACGTCGTGGTGATCGGCCTGGTCGTGGACGCCACGGTGGCCCTGCTGCCCGCGGGTGGCCCACTCAGCGTCCGGATCGCGATGCTGGTCACCGGGATCGTCGCCAACGGTGCCGCCACCGCTCTCTACCTCGGCGCCCGGTTGGGGCCCGGCCCCCGTGACGGTCTGATGACCGGGTACGTGGCCCGCCGACCCGGCCGGTCGGTCCGGCTGGTGCGCACCGTCATCGAGGTCACCGTGCTGGCGCTGGGCTGGCTGCTCGGCGGCACGGTCGGCGTGGGCACCGTCGCGTACGCGCTGGCCATCGGTCCGTTGGCCCAGTTCTTCATCCCGCTGTTCGCCGTGCCGGAGGGCACCGCACCCGACAGCGCCGTGCCGGAGGGCACCGCACCCGACAGCGCCGCGCCCCCGCCGGGTAGCCCCGCGCCGGCCACCCCGGCCGGCTGAACCCTCACCGACCGTTTGCGAACCGGTACGTGGCGGTGGTGCCGCGCACCGGTTGGCGGGTGGGTGTTCCCTTCCGCGACGCGCGCCGTCATCATCTCTGCATGGGGGAGAACGGTTGGCGCTGGAACGACGCCTGGATCTTCGTGTCGCTCGTCATCGCGAGTGGGGCCGGACGGCACCGTCGGTCGGCGACGAGCCGGCGGCCGGAGGGCGTCCGCCTGACCGACGTGCTCTCCACCGCCGACCACCTCAACCACGCGATTCCGCAGCGACACGAGGTGGAGGCCGCGGTCCAGCGGTTGGTCGGCGCCGGGCTGGTCAGCGTCGCCGACGGCTGGTTCCGGATCACCGCCGAGGGCGAGCAACTGTGGCGGACCCGCCCGCGCGCGGGTGTGGCGACGATGGTGGACACCGTGCAGGGAGTGTTGACCCGCCGGCACGCGCCTGGCAGCGCCGACTGGATCCTGGACGAGGCCGACCACGCGGCCGCCGTTCAGGAGTACGCGGTCCGTTCGATCCCCAGCCCGCGCCGGTCACCGGAGGGGCACTCCGGCGAGCGCTGAGGGTTCAGCGCACCGGATGGCCGCCGAGGCGCAGCGCGTCCTTGACCTCGGCGACGGTCAGCTCGCCGAAGTGGAAGACGCTGGCGGCGAGCACCGCGTCCGCGCCGGCGCCGATCGCGGGTGGGAAGTGGGCCACCTCGCCGGCGCCGCCGCTGGCCACCACCGGCACGTCCACCACCGCTCGCACGGCGGCGATCAACTCCAGGTCGAAGCCCGCCTTGGTGCCGTCGGCGTCCATCGAGTTGAGCAGGATCTCCCCCGCGCCCAACTCGGCGCCCCGGTGCGCCCACCACACCGCGTCGATGCCGGTGCCACGCCGACCCCCGTGGGTGGTGACCTCGAAGCCACTGGGCGTGCCGCCGTTCGGCGAGCGCCGCACGTCGAGGGAGAGCACGAGCACCTGCCGGCCGAACCGGTCGGCGATCTCGGCGATCAGTTCCGGACGGGCGATGGCGGCGGTGTTCACGCCGACCTTGTCCGCGCCGGCACGCAGCAGCGTGTCCACGTCGGCGACCTGCCGGACCCCACCGCCGACGGTCAGCGGGATGAACACCGACTCGGCGGTGCGGCGCACCACGTCGAGCATGGTGCCCCGGTCGCTGGAGGACGCCGTGACGTCGAGGAAGGTCAGCTCGTCCGCGCCGGCCCGGTCGTAGGCGGCGGCCAACTCCACCGGGTCGCCGGCGTCGCGCAGGTCGAGGAAGTTGACCCCCTTGACCACCCGCCCGGCGTCCACGTCCAGACAGGGGATCACCCGCACCGCCACCGTCATGCCGCGAGCCTATCCTCCGCCCGCGGCACGGCGGTCGACCCGATCGGGTCGACCGCCGTTAACGAGGCCTGGGTCACACCTTGACGAGCATCTTGCCGAGGTTGTCGCCGCGCAGCACGCCGATGAACGCCTCCGGGGCGTTCTCGATGCCGTCCACGATCGTCTCGTCGTAGGACAGCGTGCCCTCGCGCAGCCAGCCGGCGACGTCGCTGACGAACGCCCCCCGCACGTCGTTGTGGTCGCTGACCAGGAAGCCGCGCAGGGTGAGCCGCTTGCCGATGACCAGCGCCAGGTTGCGCGGCGCGGGCGACGGCTCGGTGGCGTTGTACTGCGAGATCATGCCGCAGATCGCGGCCCGGCCGTGCAGGTTCATGGCCGAGATCGCCGCCTCCAGGTGATCGCCGCCGACGTTGTCGAAGTAGACGTCGACACCGTCCGGGGCGGCCGCCCGCAACGACTCACGGACCGGCCCGTCGTGGTAGTCGAAGGCGGCGTCGAAGCCCAGGGCCCGCAGCCGCTCGACCTTGGCCGGGGAGCCAGCGCTGCCGACCACCCGGCCAGCGCCCTTGAGCTTGGCGATCTGGCCGACCAGGCTGCCGACCGCGCCCGCCGCGGCGGAGACGAACACCGTCTCGCCGGGCTTCATCGCGGCGACCTCCAGCAGCCCGGCGTACGCGGTCAGCCCGGTCATGCCCAGCACGCTGAGGTACGCGCTGACCGGGGCGACGCTCGGGTCGACCGGCCGGGCGGCGGTGGCGTCGAGCAGCGCGTACTCCCGCCAGCCCAGCCCGTGCAGGACTGTGGTCCCGACGGCGATGTCCGCCGCCTCGCTGGCCACCACCTCGCCGATCGCGGCACCGTCGAGCGGCGCGTCGAGGGCGAACGGCGCGACGTACGACTTGACGTCGTTCATCCGTCCCCGCATGTACGGGTCGACGGACATGTACTGGTTGCGGACCACGATCTGGCCCGGTCCGGGCGTCGGAACCTCGGTCTCGACGAGCCGGAAGGTGTCCTCGGTGGGCCAGCCCTGGGGGCGGCTGGCCAGGTGGATCTCGCGGTTGCTGGTCACGGGGTGGTCGTCCTCTCGTCCGCGGATGGGGGCCTGGGCCGCGAGGTCACGCGGCCAGGGTCTCGCGGACGGTCAGCGTGACGTCGACGTTGCCGCGGGTCGCGTTCGAGTACGGGCAGACCTGGTGGGCCTGCTCGACGATCTGCTCGGCGGTCTCGCGGGACACGGCGGGGAGGTCGACGACGAGCTGCACGGTGAGCCCGAAACCGCCGCTGCCGTTCGGGCCGATGCCCACCTCAACCGCGACGACGGAGCCGCTCACGTCGGCCTTGGCCCGACGACCCACCAGCCGCAGCGCGCTGTGGAAGCAGGCCGCGTAGCCGGCGGCGAAGAGCTGCTCGGGGTTGGCGGCACCGCCGGCGCCACCCATCTCCTTCGGCACGGCCAGGTCGAGCACGAGGGTGCCGTCGGAGGTCTCGACGTGGCCGTCGCGGCCATCGCCGGTAGCGGTCGCGGACGCGGTGTAGACAGCCTGCATGAGAGTCACTGCTCCTTCTGTCGGTGGATGGTGTCGGTGACCCGGGTGAGCGTGTCGCGCAACGCGACGAGCTCATCGATGCCCAGCCCGGTGGCCAGGGCGATCCGCAGCGGGACGTCGCAGAGCTGCTCCCGCAGCGCCAGCCCCTGCTCGGTGAGGCCCACCTCGACCCGCCGTTCGTCCCGCGCCGACCGCCGCCGAACCACCAGGCCCGCTCCTTCCAGCCGCTTGAGCAGCGGGGAGAGCGTGCCGGAGTCCAGTCGCAGCTCGGTGCCCAGCTCGGACACCGTGGGGGCGTCGTCGGGGCGCTCCCAGAGCACCAGCAGCACCAGGTACTGCGGGTAGGTCAGCCCGAACTCGTCGAGGATCGGCCGGTAGACGTCGGTCAGGGCACGCGACGCGGCGTAGAGCGCGAAGCACACCTGTCGGCGCAACAGCAGGTCATCGGTCACCGCCGAACCGTAGCCCACAATTAAATTGTGCACAACTTATCGGGGCGCGGGTGACCGCCAGGGCCGCAGGGCGGCGTACCTCAGCGATCGCCGAGGTACGCCTCCAACTCCACCTCCACCAGGTGCTCCGGGTCCAGCAGACCGGCCACCACCACCAGAGTCGCCGCCGGCCGGACCGCGCCGAACACCGCGTTGTGCGCCCGGCCCACCTCGTCGGCGTGCAACCGGTCCGTCACGTACATCCTGGTCCGAACCACGTCGCCCGGCTCCGCACCCACCTCGGCGAGCGCGGCCAACCCGATCCGCAGCGCCTGCGCGGTCTGCGCGGCCGCGTCACCGACGTGCACCACCCGCCCGTCCACAGTCGCCGTGCACCCGGCCGTCCAGGCCCGCTCACCGGCCCGGACCACCCGGGAGTAGCCGTAGCGCTGCTCCCACGGGCCACCCGACCCCAGCCGGGTCGTCGTCACGCCTCGGCCAGCGTCCGCAGCGCCTCGGCCACAGTGAAGGCACCCGCGTAGAGCGCCTTGCCGGCGATCACGCCCTCCACCCCGGCCGACTCCAGGGTCGCCAACGCCCGCAGGTCATCGAGTGTGGACACGCCACCCGAGGCGATCACCGGCCGGTCGGTACGGGCACACACCTCGCGCAGCAGATCCAGGTTCGGCCCGCGCATCGTGCCGTCCTTGGTGATGTCGGTGACCACGTACCGGCTCGCGCCCGCCTTGTCCAGCCGCTCCAGCACCTCGTACAGGTCACCGCCGTCGCGGGTCCAACCCCGCGCCGACAGGGTGTGACCCCGCACGTCCAGCCCGATGGCCACCCGGTCGCCGTACTCCGCGACCACCCGGTCACACCAGACCGGGTCCTCCAGGGCGGCGGTCCCGATGTTCACCCTGGCCGCCCCGGTGCCCAACGCCGCGCGCAGCGACTCGTCATCACGGATACCGCCGGAGAGCTCCACCTTCACGTCCAACTGCCGCACCACCTCCGCCAGCAGGTGCGCGTTGGTGCCCCGACCGAACGCCGCGTCCAGGTCGACCAGGTGGATCCACTCCGCGCCGTCCTGCTGCCAGGCCAGCGCCGCGTCCAACGGGTCGCCGTAGATGCTCTCGCTTCCGACGGCGCCCTGCACGAGCCGGACAGCCCGGCCGTCAGCGACATCCACGGCGGGTAACAGGGTGAGGCTCAAGGTCTTCTCCTCGATCAGGTACGACGGTCCAGGGCGATCACGACGATCGCCGGCAGTACGAGCAGCAAGAGCACGATCAGCGCGATACGCAACGCCATGTTGTCGACGAACGTCCAGATCAGGATCAACGCCGCGCCGGTGAGCAGCACGATCGCGGCCCGCTCACCCCGAGTGTGCCGGGCCAGCCGCCCAGAGCGACCCCGCCGCAGCCGCGGCGTCAACCCGCGGACCACAGCGCGACGGCGCTGCCGGCGAGCGACCTGGCGCTGCCGGACCGCCCGCTCCCGGGCCTGCTGCGCCTCCCGCTCCGCCCGCCGGCGGGCGCGCTCCCGGCTCACCGCGACACCCGGCGGTCGGGCACCGCGCGACGACGCTCAGTCACCGCTGGGCAACGTGGCGAGCCAGTTGCGCAGCAGCGCGGCACCGGTGTCGGCGGACTTCTCCGGGTGGAACTGGGCCGCCGACAACGAGCCGCGCTCCACCGCCGCGACGAAATCCGTGTCGTGGTGGGCGGTGGTCACAGTGGCACCGGCAGCGGCCAGCGCCGCCGGGTCGCCCATCGCGTACGAGTGGACGAAGTAGAACCGGCTCTCCTCGGTCAGCCCGGCGAACAGCACCGACTCCCGGGGAGCCCGGACCGTGTTCCAGCCCATGTGCGGCAACCGGGTGGCGGCCAGCCGGGTCACCCCGCCGGGCAGCAACCCCAGCCCCTTCGTCACCACGCCGTGCTCGTCGCCGTGCTCGAAGAGCACCTGCATGCCCACGCAGATGCCGAGCACCGGCCGGCCAGCGGCCACCCGCTCGGCGATCACCGGGCCGGCGCCCAGCGCCTCGATCCCGGCCATGCACGCCGCGTACGCGCCCACACCCGGCACCACCAGACCGTCGGCGGCAGCCGCCGCGGCCAGGTCGTCGGTCACCCGGACGTCCGCTCCGGCGGCGGCCAGCGCCCGCTCCGCCGATCGCAGGTTGCCCGAACCGTAGTCGAGCACCACCACGTCACTCATGTCGTCACCCCGATCACCCGTTCTCCGGCAGCAGCCGCAGCACCCCGGCGACAGTGGCGAGCACCGCGAGCGCCGCGGTGATCAACACGGCGGCCTTCGGCGCGCCCTGCCGGTAGAGCGACCAGGTGCCACCGACCAGCACCCCGGCCAGGATCAGCAGCAACGTCGGCAACGCGCCGCCCATCAGACCCGCCTTCCATTCGCGACTGCGGGGCTCCGCTTCGCTGCACTCCTCGCGCTCATCAGAGCGCGCCCTTCGTGCTCGGGATCGCCCCGGCCGAACGCGGGTCGATCGAGGTGGCCTCGCGCAACGCACGGGAGACCGCCTTGAACTGGGCCTCCACCACGTGGTGCGCGTCCGGGTGACCACCCGGCCGGGCCGCCCGCAGCACGTCGACGTGCAGCGTGACCCGGGCCGCCTGGCCGAAGGACTCCCAGATGTGCCGGGTCATGCTTGTCGCGTACACCGGCCCGATGTACGGCGCGAGCACCGGCTCGTCGTGCACCACGTAGGGCCGACCGGAGAGGTCCACGGCGGCCCGGACCAGCACCTCGTCCATCGGCACCGTCGCCGAACCGTACCGCCGGATGCCGGCCTTGTCGCCCAGCGCCTGGTCGAACGCCGCGCCCAGGGCGAGTGCGGTGTCCTCGATCGTGTGGTGCGCGTCGATCTCCAGGTCACCCACGGTGCGCACGGTCAGGTCGAAGCCGCCGTGCCGGGCGATCTGGTGCAGCATGTGGTCGTAGAAACCGACGCCGGTGCTGATCTCGGCGGCACCGGTGCCGTCGAGATCGATCTCGACGAGGACCTTGGTCTCCTTGGTGATCCGTTCCACCCGGGCGGTCCGACTCATTGCGAAGTCTCCATTGCAGAAAGGAAGGCGTCGGTCTCGGCGGCGGTGCCGGCGGTCACCCGCAGCCAGCCGGGCAGGCCGACGTCACGGACCAGCACCCCCTGCGCCAGCAGGGCGTTCCAGACGACGGTCTGGTCGCCGCCCACCTCGAAGAGCACGAAGTTGGCGTCGCTGTCGGCGACCCGCAACCCCCGCTCGCGCAGCGTCGCCACGATCCGGTCCCGCTGCGCCATGATCGCGCTCACCGTACCGAGAAGGGCATCACGGTGGGCCACCGCCGCGCGTGCGGCGGCCTGGGTGAGCGCGGAGAGATGGTACGGCAAACGGACGAGCTGCACCGCCCGCACCACCGCCGGGTCGGCGGCCAGGTAACCCAGCCGGCCGCCGGCGAAGCCGAAAGCCTTGCTCATCGTCCGGGTGACCACCAGCCGCGGGTGGCCGGGCAGCACCGCGAGGGCGCTGACCGTCCCCGGCCGGGCGAACTCGGCGTACGCCTCGTCGACGACCACCATGCCGGGCGCGACGTCGAGCACCGCGGCGATCACCGCCGGGTCCAGTGCCGTGCCGGTGGGGTTGTTCGGCGAGCAGAGGAAGACCACGTCCGGCCGGTGCTCGCGGACCTGGTCGACCGCCTCCGCGGCGGTCAGCCCGAAGTCGACGCCGCGCGCCGCGGGCACCCACCGGGTGCTGGTGCCGAGGGCCAGCAGCGGGTGCATCGAGTACGCCGGAACGAAACCGAGCGCGGTGCGCCCCGGCCCGCCGAACGCCTGGAGCAGTTGCTGCTGGATCTCGTTGGAGCCGTTGGCCGCCCACACCTGGTCGACGGTGAGCCCGTGCCCGAGATATTCGGCCAGGTCGGCGCGGAGCGCCACCGCGTCCCGGTCCGGGTAGCGGTTCAGCTCGCGCAGCTCGGCCGCGAGCGCCTTGCCGATCGCCTCGACCACCGGCTCCGGCACCGGGTGCGAGTTCTCGTTGGTGTTGAGCCGCACCGGCACGTCCAGTTGCGGCGCCCCGTACGGCGACAGCCCGCGCAGGTCGGCGCGGATCGGCAGATCGTCCAGGCTGGTCACGCCGGTCCCCCTCCCGGGAAGCGGGCCTGGACCGCCTGGCCGTGCGCGGGCAGGTCCTCCACGTTGGCAAGGGTGACCACGTGCGGGGCCACGTCGCGCAGCGCGGCCTCGGTGTATTCGATCAGGTGCACGCCGCGCAGGAAGGACTGCACCGACAGGCCGGAGGAGTGCCGGGAACAGCCTCCGGTGGGCAGCACGTGGTTGGACCCGGCGCAGTAGTCGCCGAGCGACACCGGCGACCAGGCGCCCACGAAGATCGCCCCGGCGTTGCGGACGCGCAGCGCCCACTCCCGGGCGTCGACCGTCTGGATCTCCAGGTGCTCGGCCGCGTACGCGTCGACCACCCGCAGTCCCGCCTCGAGGTCGTCGACCAGGACCACGCCGCTCTGCTCACCGGTCAGCGCCGTGGTGACCCGCTCGGTGTGCTTGGTCGCCGGCACCTGCCGGGCCAACTCCGCCTCGACCGCCTCGACCAAGGCCACCGACGGGGTGACCAGCACGCTCGCGGCGAGCGGGTCGTGCTCGGCCTGACTGATCAGGTCGGCGGCCACGTGCGCCGGGTCGGCCGTGTCGTCGGCCAGGATGGCGATCTCGGTCGGCCCGGCCTCGGCGTCGATGCCGACCACGCCGCGCAGCAGCCGCTTCGCGGCGGTCACCCAGATGTTGCCGGGGCCGGTGATCAGGTCGACCGGGTCGCACCGCAGCTCACCCGCCGGGTCCACCGCAGCGCCGTACGCCAGCATCGCCACCGCCTGGGCCCCGCCCACCGCGTACACCTCGTCGACGCCGAGCAGCGCGCACGCGGCGAGCACCCGGGGGTCGGGCAGGCCGCCGTTGTCCTTCTGCGGCGGGCTGACCACCACCAGTGAGCGCACCCCGGCCGCCTGGGCCGGCACCACGTTCATCACCACCGTCGACGGGTACATCGCCAGGCCACCGGGCACGTAGAGGCCGACCCGGTCGACCGGCAGCCACCGCTCGGTGACAGTGCCGCCGGGCACCACCTGGGTGGTGTGGTCGGTGCGCCGCTGGTCGGCGTGCACCCGACGGGCCCGGGCGATGGACTCCAGCAGCGCGGCACGCACCGCCGGGTCGAGCACGCCCTCCGCAGCGGTGATCGCCTCGACGGGCACCCGCAGCACCTCCGGGGAGATGCCGTCGAACCGTTCGCTCGCCTCCCGGATCGCTGGGTACCCATGCTCACGGACCGCCTCCACCAGGGGCCGGATGCGCTCGACGGCGACGGACACGTCGAGCTGGGCACGGGGCAGCAGGCGGCGCGGGTCACCGAGACCGTCGCGCAGGTCGATCCGATTCAGCACCCTTGCGAGTCTAGGCGGCCGGCCCGACGTCCACCCGGGCCGCCCGTCCGCCGGGACGGTGAGCCGGGCCACGCCCCCGGGGTCGAGATTGGTTAGGCTCGACCATGTGACCGCACGGCTGCCGGTGTTCCCGCTCGCAACGGTGCTCTTTCCCGGGTTGGTGCTGCCGCTGCACATCTTCGAGGAGCGTTACCGGGCGCTGGTCCGACACCTGGTCGACCTGCCCGAGGGCGCCCCGCGGGAGTTCGGCGTGGTGGCCATCCAGGCCGGCTGGGAGGTCGCGCCCGCCGGTCCCGGCGGCCGGGCGACGCCGGGCGTCGGCGAGGTGACGCTGCACGAGGTGGGCTGCACCGCCGAGCTGCGCCAGGTGACCGAGCTGGCCGATGGTGGTTTCGACATCGTCACCGTCGGTCGCCGTCGGTTCCGGATCGCCGAGGTCGACGACAGCGCCGAGCCCTACCTGACCGCCGACGTCGAGTGGCTGCCCGACCCGGGCGGCCCGGACGAGGTGGCCGATCTGCTGGCCGCCCGGGTGATCGCTGTGTTCCGGCAGTACCTCGGCCTGATCCGCTCCGACCCGGAGGAGATCTCCGAGCAACTGCCGGAGGACCCGACCGTGCTCTCGCACCTGGTGGCGGCGACCGCGGCGCTCACCGTCGACGACCGGCAGCGGCTGCTGGCCATCGACGACACCGCCTCCCGGCTCCGCGCCGAGCTGCGGCTGCTCAACCGCGAGGCGGCTCTGCTGCGTCAGGTGCGGGCGGTTCCGGTGCCGCTGTCGGAGCTGGCGTCCCCGCCGACACCCAACTGAACTCCCCCGGCTCGGGCTCCGGGCGTAGCCCCGGCCACCGCGACCAGCCGGCCAGCAGGGTGTACATGACAGCGGCCCCGAACGCCGGCAGCAGCAGGTTGCCGTGCGGCACCGGCAGCACGCCGAGCAGCCAGTCCACCCCACCGGCGCGCAGGTCGGCGGGTTTGCTGAACGCCTGCCCGGCCGGGGCGGTGGCCAGCAACCGGTCGAAGGTCGCCAGGCCGATCCGTCGCCCCACCTGCCAGGCCACCGGCGCGGCGACAAGCGCGCCGAGCACCGCGGCGAGCAGCCCGACCGGGCCGCGCCGCCGACGCAGCACGAACCACAGGGCGAGCGCCACGATCAGCCCGAAGGCCAGCCCGAGCAGGCTGAACCAGCCGTCGGCGGCGATCGGCTGTTCCGGTTGCGGCTCGGCGTAGATCGCCCCCTCGGCGGTCTTGAGCACCGGAGTGTCCGGCGCGAGCGCGGCCCAGAGCAACCCGAGCGGGACACCCAGCGCGGCCAGCGCGAGCACGGCCCCCAGCACGGTCGCCACGGCACGCAGCGGTCGACGCGGCTCGTCGAACCGAAGCTCCAGCGAGCTCTGGTACGCCGCCGAGGCCGGCACCTGGCCAGGGTCGGACCCGCTCGGCGCCGTCTCCGCCGACGGGTCGACCTGCGACGGTTTCTCGTCCGGCGTACGGGGTGGCGCGGGTTGGTCGGGCTCGTCGACGGGCCGCTCAGGGTCGGGGTTGTCCGGGCTCACCCGATGATCCTCTCAGGCCCGGTGCGGGGCCGGGGCTCCGGTGGCGGCAGACCAGCTCACCGGGCGAACGGCTCGACCATCATCGCCGCGGCCCGCAGCCACGCCTGCCGGGTCTCCGGCTGGAGCTGGTGGTACTCGATCGACGACCCGGTCTCCAGAGCCGGGTCGTACGGCACGACGGCCACGCCCCGGGTACGGGTGGCGAAGTGCCGCTCCAGGTCGTCCTGGAGGGTCGAGCGACCCGGGGTCGGGCAGGAGATGAGGGTGATCGCGTTGTCCGCCAACTCGCCCATGCCCTCCTCATGCAGCAGGTCGAGCATCCAGTCCGCGCTGAACGCCGCGTCCTCCCTGGGCACTGTGGTCACCACCAGCTGGTCGGCGGCCTGCATCACCGTGCGCCAGTTGGGGCTCTCCACGTTGTTGCCGGTGTCCACGCAGACCACGTCGTGGGTGCGCCGCAGCAGCTCCAGCACCCGCCGGACGGTGAACTGGTCCAGTCGCTGGGCGAAGCGCGGGCTCTCCTCCCCGGCCAGCACGTCGTACGAGCCGTCGGAGGCGTGCCGCAGGTAGTCGTCCAGCCGGTCCAGCAGGGTCGCGCCCTCCAGGATCTCGATCTGGGCCAGGTCGCTGATCAGGTGCCGGATCGTCCGGGCGTGCCGGGCGCTGCCGGCGCGCAGGCCGAGGGTGCCGCGCAGCTCGTTGTCATCCCAGGCCAGCACGCCCTTGCCGCGGACGCTGCCGACGGTCGCTGCGGCGAGCACTGTGGCGGTGGTCTTGTGCACCCCGCCCTTGGGGTTGGCGAAGGCGAACACCCGGGGCGTGCCCAGGTCCCGCTGGAGCACCCCGTTGGCGCGTTCCTGCTCCGGGTCCACGGCCGGTGGCCGCCACTCGATCCGCGCCGGGTAGGCACGCTCGGCGACCGCCGAGCCGACCGCCGGGGCGGGTGCCGGCGGAACGGGTAGGACGACCGGCGGCGCGGGCGGCGGGGCGATCGGCGGGGGTGGCGGCGCGGCGGCCGGGTAGCCGGTCTCCGGCTGGTAGCCGGTCTCCAGCAGCGCGTACCGCGACTCGATCGGCGGGTCGCCCGGCCGGTAGCCGTTGTCGAGCAAGGCGTAGCGCGACGGAACCGGGTCGGGGCCGCGCGCCGGCGGCTCGGGTTCGGGCCGGTACGTCGGCTCGGCCCGGTAGTCCGGCTCGGCGCGGTAGCCCGGCTCGGCGCGATAGTCCGGCTCAGCGCGATAACCCGGCTCGACGCGGTAGCCCGGCTCAGCGCGGTAGCCCGGCTCAGCCCGGTAGCCGGGCTCAGCGCGGTAGTCCGGCTGCTCGGTCCGGTACGCCGGCTCCGCTCGATAGTCCGGCTCGGCCTGATAACCCGGCTCGGTCCGGTACGCCGGCTCCGCGCGGTACGCCGGCTCCGCCCGGTAGGCGGGCTCGGCCCGGTAGGCACTGTCGACCCGGTAGGTCGCCTCGGCCCGGTAACCAGGCTCCGCGCCGTACGACAGGTCGGCCGGATGCCCGATGGCGGGTGCCCGCCCGGCGTAGCCGTTGGGGGCCGCACGCCGTGGCAGCGGATCCGGTGGCGGCTCCTCACCGTGCCGCTCCGGCTCGGTCTGCTCCGTGCCGCGACCGCCCAGCCGGGCACGGTCCAACAACGCGCGCCACCGCGGCGCTGGTTCGGCCGGCCGGCCCCAGCCGGTCTCACTGCCCTCCACGGCCCGCCCTCCCAGCGCCATCGATCTCTGTCTGACAGGCTACGAACCCAACCCTATTCGGACCACACCTCAGAGCGCACACCAGCCGACGCAGATCACGACGACGGTGGCGACGACGACTGCTCGGCGACGGTGGTGTCCGGCGAGGTGGTGGCGCTCGGCGGCGCCGACTCGGTGGGCTCCGGCTTCGACGGTTCGGGTGACGGGGTCGTCACGACCGGTGCGGGTTCCGACGATTCGCCCACGGGGGCCGAGGGCGCCGGTGCGGTGATCGCCGGCGCCGGCCGCTCGGTCTGGGTCGGTGCGGGGCTCGACCCGGTGTCGGCCGGCGGGCGCACCACGTCGAACTGCTCGGGCAGGGGTGGCGTGAAGACCGTGCGGTCCAACCGGTACACCTCGGGGGCGGGGTCGACCGCCCGCACGTCCGGCCGGGCGGCGACGCCGCGCAGCGCCACCGGCGTCGCGCGAACCACCGCCGCGTAGACGCAGGCGCAGCCGGTGCGGTACGCGGCCGCCTCGGCGGCGGCCACCTCGGCGCCGCTGGCGTACTGCTCCCGCAACTCCCGCTCGCCCACCCCGTCGCCGTCGACCGCGGCGGCCCTGGCCCGGTAGTCGGCGGCCTCGGTCTCCTTGCGGGCCGCCACCTGCCGCATACCGGCGACCACGTCGTCGGGCACCCGCAGCGCGGGGATCTTGACGATCTCGGTCTGCCTGCCGGGCAGCGGAACCCGCCCGAAGACGGTCGAGACCCCGACGTCGCCGAGCACCGTCGCCAGCCGCTGCGGTGGCAGGTACGCCTCGAGCGTGACCAGCGCGTACGTCCCGCCCTCGGCGGCCGGGGCGGACCCGGGCAGCGCGGCCAGGTCGGCCGCGGCGGACCGCAGGTAGCCGGGGACGGAGTCGCCGTCGGCGACGCCGACCCGGGTCACCTCGCCGACCGTCCGGTCGCCGACCGGAGTGTCGTCGACGGCCCAGACCGCGGTGCCCAGCACCGCCGCCGCCGAGAGCACGGCGGCCCAGCTGAGCACACCGGATCGCGCCGACCGGTCGCCCAGCCGGGCCACGGCCCGGGTCAGCGGCGGCAGCAGCCGCTGGTCCAGCTGCCGCAGCAGGTTGCCGGCGCGCACGGGCGAGATCCCCTCTGTGGAACGGTGTCGGGCGGTCGCCGCTCAGTCACGCAGGATCTGGAGCGCACGGTCCAGGTCGTCAGGGTAGTCGCTGACGAACCGGACCTCGTCCCCCGTTCGGGGGTGCAAAAAGCTCAGTTCGCGGGCGTGCAGCCACTGTCGGGCCAGGCCGAGACGGGCCGAGAGGGTGGGATCGGCGCCGTAGGTGAGGTCACCCACGCAGGGGTGCCGCAGGGTGGAGAAGTGGACCCGGATCTGGTGGGTCCGGCCGGTCTCCAGCCGGACGTCGACCAGGCTCGCCGCCGGGAACGCCTCCAGGGTGTCGTAGTGGGTGATGCTCGGCTTGCCGCCGGAGACCACCGCCCACCGGTAGTCGTGGGTGGGATGCCTGTCGATCGGAGCGTCGACGGTGCCCCGCAGCGGGTCCAGGTGCCCCTGCACCACCGCGTGGTAGCCCTTGTCGACCTCGCGGTACTTGAAGGCCCGCTTCAACGCCGTGTACGCCTGCTCGCTCTTGGCCACCACCATGATCCCGGTGGTGCCCACGTCGAGCCGGTGCACCACACCCTGGCGCTCGGCGGCGCCGCTGGTGGAGATGCGGTGCCCGATCGCGGCGAGCGCGCCGATCACCGTCGGCCCGGTCCACCCGGGGCTCGGGTGCGCGGCCACCCCGACCGGCTTGTCGACCACGACGATGTCGTCGTCGGCGTAGACCACCCGCAGGCCGGGCACCGCCTGCGGCACCACTGTCGGCGGTGCGACCGGGGCGGGCAGCGTGACGTCCAGCCAGGAGCCGGCCTTGACCTTGTGCGAGTTGGGTCGGGCGGAGCCGTCCACCAGTGCGTCGCCGGCGTCGACCAGGGCCGCGGCGGCGGTGCGGGAGAGCCCGAACAGGCGGGACACGGCCTGGTCCAGGCGCATGCCGTCGAGGCCGTCCGGAACGGGAAGGGAACGGTGGTCGCCGCCAGCGGCGAACGCGGAGGTCATGCCCGCTCCCTCTGCTCGGCGCCCGAGGTGGCGTCAGTGGTGGCCGGGTCGCTGTCGCGGCCCGCCCGCCGGCCGTCACGCTGGCGGCCGGTCAGCTCCAACAGGACGGCCAGCAACACACCGCAGACCAGCGAACTGTCGGCCAGGTTGAACACCGGCCAGACCTGACCGTACGGGTCGAAGAGGCTGATCATGTCGACCACGTGCCCGTGGAAGGGGGACGGCGCCCGGAAGATCCGGTCGACGAGGTTGCCCAACGCGCCGCCGAGCACCAGGCCGAGGGAGACCGCCCAGGGCAGCGAGCGCAGCCGCAGTGCCATCCAGACGATCCAGCCGACCACCCCGATGGTGATCAGCGGGAAGACCCAGGTGTGGTCCGCGCCGATGCTCCAGGCCGCGCCGCTGTTGCGGGTCAGGCTCAGGTAGACGAACCCGCCGAGCAGCCGGACCGGCTCGCGGTCGGTCAGCGCGGCCAGCGCCAGGTGCTTGGTGACCAGGTCGGCCAGCAGGGCCACCAGGGCGACTCCGGCGAGAATCGCGACGGCCCGGGGCCGGCGGGTGCCGCCGCCCGGGTCGGTGCGGCCGGGTTCGGCGGACGGTACTGCGGTCATGCGCTCCCCATCGACAGTCTTGGCGGTGATCGCTCACCGTCTCATCGCCGCCGGGGAACGGACCTCAGCGCCGCTCCTCCAGCTGCTTGCACGTCACACACAGGGTGGCTGACGGGAAGGCGGCGAGGCGCTCGACCGGGATCGGGTTGCCGCACCGCTCGCACCAGCCGTAACCACCCTCGTCGAGGCGCTCCAGAGCGCGCTCCACCTGCGTGATCCGTTCCAGAATGCTGTTGGCGAGAGAGATCTCCTGCTCCCGCTCGAGCGTCTTGGTGCCCGTGTCGGCCTGGTCGTCCCCGGCCGAGTCGGTCAGCCGATCGCGCTGCAGCTCGGTGATCTCACTCAGCGTCTGATCGTACTCGGCACGAAGCTCGTCCCGCCGCGCCGCCAGCGCCGCCCGGATCTTCTCGGTCTCCGCGGTGCTGCGGGTGGCCTTGGCCACCGGCTTGCGCCCGGCGGTCCTGGTGTCGGATGGCTTCGCCATGGGTCGCTCCCTCGGCCGGGGAACCGCGCGGTCCGCGGCGCCTGGACAGGGGGCGCCAACCACGGCGTCCCCTATGTACGAAAAGGGGCGCGCGGCGACGATGGCCGCGCACTCCGGAGGTTGGCAAGAATACGGAACGTACAGGCGTCCGACAACGTGCCGCACCGTCGCGCCGTCTAACAGCCCCTAGCCCTGCCTAACTGGGGCAAAGGGAACGCTAGCAGATCATTCGACCGCCTCATCCCCGTACTCACCAAACCATCGGGCCAGGCGACCCCGCCGACTGACCGCCCGCAACCGCCGTTCCGCCGCGTCCCGCACCCCGGCGGTCGCCACGATCAGCAAACTGTCGCCGGTCTTGAACCGGGTGTCCGGCGCGGGCACGAATCCCACGCCGTCGCGCAGCACCAGGGTCACCGACGCGCCCAGTGGAAGCCGCAGCTCGTCGACGTGCACGCCGGCCAGTCGCGAGCCGGGCGGCACCTCCACCTGGAGCAGGTCCGCCCGCATCCGCTCCAGCGGCGCGGTCTCCACATGGATCTCGGCGGCCTCGGCCGGCGCTGTCACCCCCAACCGGCGGGCGAACGGCCCCAGCGTCCCGGTCTGCACCAGCGTGAAGATCACCACCAGCACGAAGACCACGTCGAAGAGCCGCTCCGCGCCGGGCACCCGCTCGGAGAGCGGAATGGTGGCCAACACGATCGGCACCGCCCCGCGCAGCCCGGCCCAGGACAGGAACGCCTGTTCTCGAAGGCCGACCCGGAACGGCACCGCCGAGACGGCCACCGAGAGAGGCCGGGCCAGCAGCACCAACGCCAGCCCGGCGACCACAGCCGGCAGCACCGCCGCGTCCAGCCGGCCCGGCGAGGCCAGCAACCCGAGCAGCACGAACAACCCGATCTGGGCGAGCCAGGCCAGCCCGTCCGCGAAACCGAGAATCGCCTGCCGGTGCGACAGGCGGGCATTGCCCAGCAACACCCCGGCCACGTAGACGGCGAGGAAGCCCGAGGCGTGCAGAACCGCCCCCGCGGCGTACGCCAGCACTGTGATGCCCACCGCGGCGATCGGGTAGAGCCCGGCCGAGGGCAGCGCCGCCCGGCGCAGCGCCCAGGTGCCGGCGACGCCCGCGGCCACACCCACCGCCGCGCCGACGCCCAGCTCGTAGAAGACGAGCGCGGTCTCGTACCACCACGGGTGCGCCCAGCCCTGGTGGGAGAGCAGCACCACCAGCAGCACCACCGGGGCGTCGTTCATCCCCGACTCGGCCTCCAGGGTCGCCACCAGCCGGGGCGGCAACCGCAGCCGGCGCAGGGTGGCGAAGACGGCCGCCGCGTCGGTGGACGAGAGCACCGCGCCGTAGAGCAGCGCCAAACGCCAGTCCAGCCCCAGCAGCAGGTGCACGGCCACGCCGACCACCACGATGCTGACGATCACGCCGACAGTGGAGAGCGCGGAGGCCAGCCCGAGCACCGGGCGCAGCGTGGTCCACCGGGCGGTGAGACCGCCCTCGGCGATGATCACGATCAGCGCGCAGAAGCCGAGGGTCCGGGTCAGCTCGACGTCGTCGAACTGGATGCCCAGCCCGCTCTCGCCGATCGCCACACCCAACGCCAGGTAGACCAGGAGGCTGGGCACGCCGAGCCGGGTGGACAGTCGCACCGCGCCGACAGCGACCAGCAGCACCGCCGCACCGAGCAGCAGCGCGATGTCCAAGCCGGGCGTCACGGCTGCCTTGCCTGGGCTGTCCTCACTCGGCGGATCCGTCGCGCAGGCGGCGCAGCACCTCGGGCAACTCCGGGCCGGGCCGATCGACGAGGAAGAGCTTGTCCCGGCTGGCCGCGCCGGTACGCAGCGACACGGCGGCCGGCCGGACGCCCAACGCGCCGGCCAACGCCCGGCGGGCCGCCTCGGTGGCCCGACCGTCGACGGCCGGGTCGTGGACCGCGATCACGAGAGCGGGCCCGTGCGGGCCGTCGAAGCGGCCACCCACCCGGTCCCGGGAGGCGCCGGGCTTCACCCGTACCGCAACGGTGAGCGTGTCCTGCGCGGGCACCGGCGCCGCTTCAGATCGGCCGGGCGTCGGCGAGGAGAGCGGTCGCCGGCGCGCAGTGCGCGCACGGAGTGAAGCCGAGTTCCACGGCCTCGGCGACCGGCAACGTCTCGGGCTGCCAGCCGATCAGGTGGGGGCAGCCGTCGAGGTGGTAACGAGGTCGGCCGTCGACGACCTCGACGTCGTCGAGCAGTCGGGCCACCCGGGCCGCCTCGGCGGCCGTGATCTGCTGGGCGGCCGGCTCGTCGACCGCCGCGACCGCCGGATCGAACACGTCGTCGGTCGACGCCGCGACCGACGACGCCGGGCTGACCGGCCGGGCACGCGAGGGCCCCTCGTCCGTCGCGGCCACGAACGGCGACTCGTCGTCGCCCCGCGAGTCGAACGGCGACTCGTCGTCGACGCGTGGCGGGTCGAGCGGCGACGCCTCATCGACCGGCGGCACATGGTCGACCGGCGACGCGGGTGGTTGCCGCCACCCGGCGCCGCCGGTACCAAACGTCGTGGGCACGTGCTGGACCGGCACCTCCGGCTCGACCAGCGGCGGCCCGTACGCGACACCCGATGTGGCCTGGCTGGCCGTGCGGGGAGCGTCGGGGGGCCGTCGGTCGGTCCGGCCGGGATCCGCCATGGCGCGGTTGGCGGCTGCCTGGCGGGCACCCGCCACCAACGCCACGGCGGCCAGCAGACTGGCCGCGATGGAGATGACCAACAGGAAGCTGGAGCCACCGGCCAGGCCGAGCACCAGTAGCACCACCGCGACGAGGATGAGCAGAAGACTTGCGACTATCACGGCTCACCCCCGCCGCGTCGAACCGTCCAGGCGGGGCCGGCGACCGTCACCATTGGCGGACAGCGATCGCCGGCCGGTGCTCAGCGTCCGGCTTCGAGGGCGCCGGAGCGCCCGCCGCCGCCGTACGAACCAGCGAGACCTGCTGCGGCCAGCCCGTTGCCGCCAGCAACCCGGCCGGCTTCGGAGCGGGTCATCTCGGCCTCGAGGCCCTGGCCACGACCGTCGAGGTCACGCAGCTGGCTCTCCAGGTACGCCTTGAGCCGGGTGCGGTACTCGCGCTCGAACTGCTTGAGCTCCTCGATGTGCTTCTGCAACGCCGTGCGCTTGGCGTCCAGGCCGCCCATGGCCTCCTGGTGCCGCTGGCGGGCGTCCCGCTCAAGGGCGTCAGCCTTGGCGCGCGCCTCCCGGGTCACCTCCTCGGCCTTGCTGCGAGCCTCGGAGAGCAGCTGGTCGGCCTCGCGGCGAGCGTCGGACACGTGGTCGTCGGCGGTGCGCTGGGCCATCATCAGCACGCGCAGGGCCTGCTGCTCACCGTCACCGGTGACGCCGCCGGCCGGGCCGCCGGTCGCGCGGACCTGCTCCAGCTCGGCCTGCATCGCGCGGGCAGCCTGCTCGGCCGCCGACTTGTCGCGCTGCACCCGGTCCAGTTGGGCCTTGACGTCGTTGAGCTCCGCCGCCAGTCGGGCGTCGCCGCCGGGGCCGGCGGGGGCACCGCCACGGCCGCCGCGCTCCACCTGGGCGCGCAGCTCGTTGTTCTCCTCGATGAGACGGGCGAGCTCGCGCTCGACCTCATCAAGGAAGGCGTCGACCTCCTCCTCGTCATACCCCCGCTTGCCGATCGGCGGCTTTTTGAAGGCGACGTTGTGGACGTCGGCCGGGGTCAGCGGCATCGAAACTCCTCGGGTCAGTTGCGGCCGCGAAAGCGCGTCGGTCATCAGGCAGATGCCCTGATCGACGGCCCTAACACGAACTCCATCAGCACGAACAGGATAACCAGGAGCACAAGGGAGGCCAGGTCGATGCTCACGGTACCAATTCGCAGCGGAGGGATCACACGCCTCAACGCGTTGAGAGGGGGATCAGTGACGCTCCACACGGATTCCAATCCTGCCGATGCTCCACGCCCCGGTTGCCAGCGACGGCCGTACTGCAGGACGGCGCTCAACACGAACCGGGACAGAAGAAGGAGCAGGAAGACATAAAGGATCAGGTACAGCACTTGCAGTAAGATCGACAACACGGTCAGCGACGTCCCTCGGGTCGGGCGGGATCAACTCAGACTGAAAAAGCCGCCCTCAGCGATCTTGGCTTTGTCCTCAGCGGTGACCTGGACGTTAGCCGGTGAGAGCAGGAACACCCGATTGGTCACGCGCTCGATCGTACCGCGCAGGCCGAACGCCAGCCCGGCGGCGAAGTCCACCAGACGGCGGGCATCGGCCTCATCCATCTCGGTGAGATTGATGATCACCGGGACACCGTCGCGGAAGTGCTCCCCGATGGTGCGCGCCTCGCGGTAGGTGGTGGGGTGCAGCGTGGTGATCTGGTAGCGCTGCTCCTCCTCGGGCAGGGCGCGCTCGCGCGACGTGACCTGCGGCGCGAGGGCCAGGTTGTCCCGAGTGTGGTAGGTCAGCGCACCGGACGTCTCGCCCGCCGACGACCTGGTGATCGACCGGACACTGGACCGCTCGATCCGCTCCGGCCGCTCACCGTCACCGCGCTCGGACTCGCTCAACCGCCCGCTCGGCCGCTCGGAGAGTCGACCCCGCCCGGTGTCGCGCGGCCGGGGAGCCGGCGGCTCCTCGGTGTCGTCCTCGTCGTCGTCGGTGAACTCCTCGGCGTACCGGCTCTGCCGGTAACGCGAGTCGCGGTAGCCACCCTTGTCGTAGCCACCGTCGTCGTAGGCCCGCTCGTCGTCTTCTTCGACCAGACCGAGCCAGACCCCCGCCTTGCGCAGTGCACCCATCCCGCGCCCTTCCGTCCGCCGTGCGGCACGCGCCCCCGTGCCATGTCGCCCGTCGCGAGTGGACAACCATGCCCATCGGACCGGAACGGCAATCCCCCGGCGCGCGATTCGCGTCGCACGCCACGACCCCCGACTAGGAGACGCCCGCCCCTGAAACAACACTGATGTAATTTGCTTGTCTCGCGGTCAGGCTACCGCAGCGTGGGACGCATTCCGAGCAACGCGCTACCGACGCGGACATGTGTCGCGCCGTAACGGATCGCGATTTCGAAATCCCCACTCATACCGGCGGACAGCGCGGTGGCTCCCGGATGGACAGCCCGAAACGCGTCGGCAACCTCCGCGAGCCGGGCGAACGCCCGCTCCGGCTCCCACCCCAGCGGAGCGACCGCCATGAGACCGATCAGACGCAGCCCCGGCGCGTCGGCCACCGCCTCGGCCACCGGCTCCAATCCGGAGCCCGGATCCGCCGAGTCGGGCAGGGCCCCGCCCCGGGCCGCGTCGCCGTCGATGCTCACCTGGATCAGGGCGTCGAGCGGCGCCTGCCGGTCGGCGGTCGCGGTGGCCAACGCCCGGGCCAGCCGGACACTGTCGACGGAGTGCACCACGTCGGCGTAGCGGACCACCGAGCGGGCCTTGTTGCGCTGCAACTGCCCGATGAAGTGCCAGCGGGGACGCACCCCTGCGGCAGCCACCTCGGCGGCCTTGCCGGCTGCCTCCTGGTCGCGGTTCTCCCCCACGTCGGTCACCCCGAGCCCGGCCAGCGCCAACACGTCGCTGGCGGGGTAGGTCTTCGTCACCGCGATCATCGTGACCTCGGCGCGGTCCCGGCCGGCCTGCACGCAGGCATCGTCGACCCGGGACCGCACCTGTGCCAGACCCGCCGCGAGTTCGGCCTGCCGATCCGGTCCCACAGTGGCTGAGCTGTCGGTCATCGGCGGTGCTCAGGACCCGTTCTTGAGAAAGTCGGGAACGTCCACGTCGTCGAAGAGCACCCGGCGCGGCGACTGGGCCGGAGCCGGGTTGCTGGCCGGCGCCGGCGTCGGAGAGCTCTGCGGTGCCGGCTGGTTGGTGTTGGTCTTGCGGGTCGGCTCGGCCGCCTTGTACGCGGGCGTGCCGCCGTCGAAGCCCGCCGCGATGACCGTCACCCGCACCTCGTCACCGAGCGCGTCGTCGATGACCGCGCCGAAGATGATGTTGGCGTCCGGGTGGGCCGCGTCGGTGACCAGCTGGGCCGCGTCGTTGATCTCGAACAGGCCAAGGTCCGAGCCGCCGGCGATGGAGAGCAGCACACCCCGCGCGCCGTCCATGCTCTGCTCCAGCAGCGGGCTGGAGATGGCCGCCTCGGCCGCCTCGACCGCGCGGTTCTCGCCGCGGGCGCTGCCGATGCCCATCAACGCGCTGCCGGCGCCGCTCATCACGCTCTTGACGTCGGCGAAGTCCAGGTTGATCAGACCCGGGGTGGTGATCAGGTCGGTGATGCCCTGCACACCCGAGAGCAGCACCTGGTCGGCCGTGCGGAACGCGTCCATCATGCTGATGTTGCGGTCGCCCAGGGCCAGCAGCCGGTCGTTCGGGATGACGATCAGCGTGTCGCACTGGTTGCGGAGTTCGTCTATCCCCGTCTCGGCCTGCACCTGCCGGCGCTTGCCCTCGAAGGAGAACGGCCGGGTCACCACGCCGATGGTCAGCGCGCCGAGTTTGCGGGCGATGTTGGCCACCACGGGCGCGCCGCCGGTGCCGGTGCCGCCGCCCTCACCGCAGGTCACGAAGACCATGTCGGCGCCCTTGAGCACCTCCTCGATCTCGTCGCGGTGGTCCTCGGCGGCGTTCTTGCCGACGTCCGGGTTGGCCCCGGCACCCAGGCCACGGGTCAGCTCCCGGCCGACGTCGAGCTTGACGTCGGCGTCGCTCATCAGCAGCGCCTGCGCGTCGGTGTTGATCGCGATGAACTCGACGCCCTTGAGCCCAACCTCGATCATCCGGTTGACGGCGTTGACGCCGCCACCCCCGATGCCGACGACCTTGATGACCGCCAGGTAGTTGTGCGGAGGTGTCATCTCCGGTCCTTTCCTTCGAGATTGGCTTCGGCCGACCGGGTACGGCGTGGCCAGACCAGCGGCCGACGACAGCTGTCACCAACGAGGATCAGGGGTAAACCCTAACCCTCTACTAGAGGCTTACAGTTATGTCAACCACTGAAGCTCTTCGAGGCAACGTAAGCGCCACCACGCGATGAGCCAAGGACCCGGGCGGCGTGTCGCCGAGCGGAGCGCGGCGGGTCACGTCCCCGCACGCTCACCGGTCAACGAAAGGTCACCACATCCGGCGCGCTCACGTCGATCCGGTCGGTGTCCTGGTCGAGCAGCGCGGTGGCCACCCGGGCCTTGTCCGTGCCCCGGGTCGCGTCGCCCCAGACCACCGTCCGGTCCCCCCGCAGCCGCAGGCTGATCCGGGCCAGCCCCTCCACGTTCACGTCCACCAGCTCCGCGCGCAACTGCGGCGTCAGCGCGACGAGCACCTCCAGTGCGGCCCGGGTGCCCGGGTCGTCGGCGGCCGGCCGGGCCACCGTCACCTGCGGCAGGTCGGCGGGGCGTCGCTCCACCGTCCGAAACGCCACCCCGGAACGGTCGATCAGGGCGAACGCCTCGCCCTGCGGCACCACCGCCACCGCGGTCCGCTCGGTCACCCGCACCACCAGCGCGCCGGGCCAGTCCCGGGAGACAGTGGCCCGCTCCACCGCCGGCAGCGCGCCGACCCGACGGGCGGCGGCGGCCAGGTCCACCCGGGCCAGCGGCACCCCGTCCGGCACCCCGACCGCGTCGTGCACCTGCACCGGGGTGACCAGGTCGGCACCCTCCACCCGTACCTCCCGAACGCCGAACAGCCCGGTGCCGAGCACCGTCCAGGCGACCAGCCCGGCCAGGGCGAGCACCCCGGCGGCCACCGCCCACGGCAGCGCCGCCCGCATGCGACGCTGCCGGGCACGGGCCATGAACCGGCGGGTCGAGGGCGGCACCGCGTCGCGGCCCGCCCGGACCAGCTGCCACCGCCGGGCCGGACCGCGGCGCGGGGCACCGCCGTCGGCGGCGCTGGTCCGCCCTCGGGCCGGGCCGGGACTCATCCGGCCGTGGGTGCCGAGCCACCAGGCACGGCGGTGCCACCGAGAGCCGCGCCGTCACCGCCGGACGTGGCCCCACCCGGCACCGGGTCACCGATCGCCGGGGTGGTGGCCACCGGGTCGACGGTCGCTGTCGGTGCCGAACCGTCCGTACGCTCACCCAGGGCGGCCAGCAGCTCGTCACCCATCAGCGAGATCGGCGGGGCGCCCATGGTGACCACCACGTCCCCCGAGCGGGCGCGAAGGGCCACCTCGACCGGGGCCTGTTCCCACGACTCCACGAAGACCTTGCGGTCGTCGGGCAGGTCCACGGCCGCGATCAGCGCCGCCGAGCCCTCGCCGGGCTGACGCAACTCACCCGGCCCGAAGACCTCCAACAGCACCACCTCGTCGGCGAGGGCCAGCGCCTCGGCGATCTCCGCCTGGTTGTCGCGGGTGCGGTACAGCCGGTACGGCTGGAACACGACGATCAGGCGGCCGTCCCCGGCGACCTCCCGCAGCGTCTGCATCGCCAACGTCATCGAGGTCGGGTGGTACGCGTACTCGTCGTAGACCAGCACGCCGTCCGCGACACCCTTGCGCTCGAAGCGCCGCCGCACTCCGGGGAAGACCGCCAGCGCGGCCTCCGCCGCCTCCAACGGCAGTTCCAGCAGGTACGCGGCAAGCACCGCGGCGGCGCTGTTCAGCCCCATGTGCCGTCCCGGCACCGGCAGCCGGAACTCGCCCAGCGACCGGCCGTCGACAGCGGCCAGGTAGCGCACCCCCCGCGCGGAGGAGACGATCTCGGTCAACCGCAGGTCGGCGTCGGCCGCCTCGCCGTAGGTGTAGACCCGCCGCCCCTCGGACCGCAGGCTCTCGGCCAGCCGCCGACCGCCCGGGTCGTCGGCGCAGGTGATGATGAACCCGTCCGGGTCGGTGAGGCGCGCGAACTCCACGAACGCCGCCTCCAGCGTCGCGTAGTCGCCGTAGGTGTTCAGGTGGTCCGCCTCGACGTTCGTGATGATCGAGACGTACGGGCGGTAGATGAGGAACGAGCGGTCGCTCTCGTCCGCCTCGACCACGAAGTGCTCGCCGGTGCCGTGGTGGGCGCCCGAGCCGACCTCGGAGATCTCCCCACCGATCACGAAGGACGGGTCCACACCGGCCTGCTGGAGCACCATCGTCACCATCGAGGTGGTGGTGGTCTTGCCGTGCGTGCCGGCGACGGCAACCGCCCGACGGCCGGTCATCGCCGCGGCGAGCGCCTCCGAGCGGTGCAGCACCCGCAGGCCGCGCCGACGCGCCTCGACCAGCTCCAGGTGGTCCTGGGGAATGGCCGACGAGTAGACGACGGTGTCCACACCGTCGAGGTTGGTCACCTCGTGGCTGAGGTGGATGGTGCCGCCGAGCGCCCGCAGGCCCGCCAGCGACGGCCACTCCCGCAGGTCGCTGCCGGAGACGCGGATGCCCCGGGTGAGCAGCAGCCGGGCCACGCCGAGCATGCCCACCCCACCCACGCCGATCAGGTGGACGGCGCCCAGGTCCTCGGCGGTGAGCGTGCCGGCCGGGGTGAACTGCGCGGTCATCGGGCCACCGCCGCCAGCACGAAGGACCGCAGCGCCTCGTCGCCGTCGCGCCGGCCGTACGACGCGGCGGCGGCACCCATCGTGTACAGCCGCTGTGGGTCGCGGATGAGCGGGATGACTGTGCGCTCCAGCCAGTCCGGGGTGAGCTCCGCGTCGTCGACCAGCAGCCCGCCGCCTGCCTCCACCACGGGCAGCGCGTTGCGCCGCTGCTCCTGGTTGCTGTGCGGGTACGGCACGTAGATCGTGGGCAGCCCGATCGCTGCCACCTCGGCGACGGTCATCGCCCCGCCCCGGGCCAGCATCAGGTCGGCCGCGGCGTAGCCCAGCTCCATCTCGGACAGGTACGGCAGCGTCACGTACGGCACCGGCAGGTCGGTGGGGATCGGCACCGGCTCGTTGCGGGCGCCCATCACGTGCAGCACCTGCACGCCGTTGCGGGCCAACTCCTTGGCCGCCCCGGAGACCGCCAGGTTGATCGAACGGGCGCCGGACGAGCCGCCGGACACGAAGAGCACCGGCAGGTCCGGACGGAGCCCGAAGTGGGCGCGGGCGGCGTTGCGCAGCGCGTACCGGTCCAGACCGGTGATGGCGCGACGCAGCGGCACCCCGACCACTGTGGCGTCGCGCAGCGACTCGGCCTGGCTCGGCTGGTTCGGGAAGCCGACGGCGACGTTCTTGGTGAACTTCATGCCCAGCCGGTTGGCCACGCCCGGTGGCACATTCACCTCGTGGATCACCATGGGCAGCTCACGACGCCACGCGGCCAGGTAGGCCGGCACCGCGACGTACCCGCCGAAGCCGACGACCACGTCGGCGCGCACCTCGTCGATCACCTTGCCCGCGGCGCGCGCCGCGGTCCACATCCGGCCCGGGGTGCGGACCAGGTTCATGTTGACCGACCGGGGCAGCTGGTAGGCCGGGATCTGCCGCAGGTCGTAGCCCTGGGGCGGGATCAGGTCGTTCTCCATGCCCCGGGGTGTGCCGAGGCAGGTGATCCGGACGCCCGGGTCGTGTCGGCGCAGGCAGTCGGCGAAGGCGAGCAGCGGGTAGACGTGCCCCCCGGTGCCACCTCCCGCGAGCACCACCGAACGCAGCGGACCCATCAGCGTCTCCTCTCGCTCGCCGTACCCTTGCGGCTGCGGTCCTGTCGGACCCCGCGCGGTGCGGCCTGATCGTCATGGCGCCGCTCGCGGGACCGGGGCACGGACCCTCGGCCAGCGGGCGGCGTCGCCGGTCGGCGACGCCGGCCGGGAAGCGGCGGCAACGGGGCCCAGAGTAGTCGGACCCACCGGGCCGGCGGACGGGCATGCAGTGCTCTGGCCGCATCGGGTTCGGCGCGGGCGAAGGAGGCCAGCATGCCGATGCCGGCCAACGTCACCACCAGCGCACTTCCGCCGTCGGAGATGAACGGCAGCGGCAGGCCGGTGATCGGCAGCAGCCCGACCACCCCACCGATGTTGATCACAGCCTGGCTGACCAGCCAGGTGGTCACGGCGGTGGCGGCGAGCCGGCGGAACGGGTCGTCGACCCGCCGGGCGATCCGGAACCCGGTGTACGCGATGACGGCGAACAGGGTGAGCACCACGACGCACCCGATCACGCCCAGCTCCTCGGAGATGATCGCGAAGATGAAGTCGTTGTGTGCCTCGGGCAGCCAGTCCCACTTCAGGCTGCCCTTGCCCAGCCCGACGCCGAACCAGCCACCGTGCTCGATGGCCAGCCGACCCTGGTAGAACTGGAGACAGTCGCCGAGCTTGCAGGTCTCCGGGTCCGGCGGATTGAAGAACATGGCCAGCCGGGCGAAGCGGTAGTTGTCCTCGCCGCGCTCGCCGGAGCCGGCACCCAGCGAGGCCACCGCGACGAGCAGGCCGATCCCGACCAGACCGGCCGCCGCCAGGGCGCCGAAGACCCGCATCCGCACGCCGGCGGCCCAGAGCAGGCCCACGACCAGGGCCAGTAGACAGAGCATGGTGCCGGTGTCGTTGTAGCCGACCAGGACGAAGAGCAGGCCGACCACCGGGAAGAGCGGGGTGGCCAGCTCGCGCCACCAGCCCAACGCGGCGCCCTTGCGGGCGACCAGGTGGGCACCCCAGAGCACCATCGCGAACTTGGCCAGCTCCGATGGCTGTAGCTGGATCCCGCCGACGAACAGCCAGTTCAGTCGCGCCTCGATCGGGCCGATCCGCCCTGATTCCTGGTCGGTCAGCCGGGCGTAGGCGAGCAGCAGGTTGAGCAGGAGCAGCAACCCGATCGAGGTGAACAGCAGCGGCCGGCCCAGCGACCGGTAGGTGCTGGCCGGCAGGCGCTGGCAGACCCAGAACGCGCCGATGCCGATCATCGCGAAGATGGCCTGCTTGGTCACCGAGGCCGAGGCGTTGCCGTCCTCGGCGTAGTCCTTCACGCTGGTCGCCGAGAAGACCATGGTCAGCCCGATCAGCAACAGCAGGCCGGCGCAGGACAGCAGCAGGTAGTAGGAGGTCAGCGGCCGGTCCAGTAGGCCGCGCAGCGCGGCGAGCCCGCCGGCCGCGTCGATGCCGCGCAACGGCACGGGCGCCGCCGGTTCCGCCGCACGCGGCTCCGGCCCCCGCGCGTCGTCGGTTGATACCGCCTCCGCGGTACGCCCCGCCGCGCCCGGCGACCGCCGCGCCCGCCCGCCTGCCCTGCCCTCAGTGCCGATGTCCTCCCCCACCCCGACATCATCACCGCTAAACACGCCCGACACCCCCAGAACGCCCCCTCGGGCGTGTCGGCCCCGCGGATCAGGTCATGTTGGCGAGGAACTCGCTGTAGAACAGGCCCAGGGCGATGGCCACACCGATGCCGGCGATGATCCAGAAACGCACCACGATGTTGACCTCGCTCCAGCCGGCCAGTTCGAAGTGGTGCTGGAGCGGAGACATTCGGAACACGCGTTTACCGGTGGTCTTGAAGGAGATGATCTGGATCACCACGGACATCGTGATGATCACGAAGAGCCCGCCGATGATCGGCAGCAGCAGGATGGTGCGGGTGGACATCGCCATGCCGGCGATCAGACCGCCCAGCCCCAACGCCCCGGTGTCACCCATGAAGATCCGCGCCGGGGACGTGTTCCACCAGAGGAAGCCCACACAGGCCCCGGCCGCCGCCCCGGCGATCAACGCGATCTCCAACGGGTCGCGGACCTCGTAGCAGTACGGCTGGGTGTAGTTCGGGTCGGCGCACCAGTGCCGGTACTGCCAGAACGCGATCAACGCGTACGCGGCGAGCACCATCACCGACGCGCCGGTGGCCAGACCGTCCAGGCCGTCGGTGAGGTTGACACCGTTCGTCGCGGCCATCACCACGAAGATGAAGATGATCACCGCGCCGACCTTGCTGACCTCCAGGAAGTCGATGTCCCGGATGAAGCTCAGCGTGGTGCTGCCCACCGTCTCGGTGTTCGTCGCCAGGCCCGAACCGTTTGTCATCGTGCTCGGGAACCACAGCGCGATCACCCCGAAGACCGCACCGACCAGGATCTGCCCGAGCAACTTGCCGCGCTTGTTCAGCCCGGCGCTGTTGCGCTTGCGCACCTTGAGGAAGTCGTCGAGGAAACCCACAGCGCCGGAGAAGACCATCAGCCCCAGCAGCACCAGAGCGGTGATGGTCGGCTCCACCTGGGCGATCTGCTGGTCCGGCAGCGTGGTCAGGGCGAGGTGCCCGGCCACGTACGCGATCACCGTGGCCAGGATGAAGACCACGCCACCCATCGTGGGCGTGCCCTTCTTGCCCTGGTGCATGGCCGGGCCGTCGGACCGGATCGGCTGACCGGCCTTGAGCCGGGTGAACACCTTGATCGCAATCGGGGTGCAGAAGAGCGAGACGAGGAAGGCCACCCCGATGGCCACGATGACGGCCCTCATCGGGTCGGCTCCCCACCGGCGTCGGCGCGCAGGGCGTCGGCCACCTCCCAGGTGCGGTACCGGGAGCCCTTGACCAGGACGACATCACCCGGTCGTAGCTCGCTCCGCAGCACCTCGACGGCCGCCGCCTGATCGGTGAGCAGCACCGACTCTCCTCCCCAGTTTGCTACAGCTGTCGCGCCTTCGTGGATCGGCGCGGCCGGCTCACCCACCACGAGCAGCCGGTCGACACCCAGCTCGGCCGCGAGTCGGCCGACCTCGGCATGGCCGTCGTACTCGAACGGGCCCAGCTCGGCCATGTAACCAAGCACCGCGACGGTACGCCGCCCCTGACCCATGCTGGCCAGCGCCCGCACCGCAACCGCCATCGAGGCCGGGTTGGCGTTGTACGAGTCGTCGATCACTGTCACCCCGTCAGGGCGGTCGAAGACGTCCATCCGTCGGGTCGAGACCAGCCCCAGCTCGCCGAGGGCCGTGGCCAGCTCGGCCAGCGGCATGCCCAGCTCCCGGGCGACCGCCGCCGCGGCGAGCGTGTTCCCGACCTGGTGGCGGCCGGCCAGCCGCAGCCGCACCGGCGCCCGACCCTCCGGGGTCACCAGGGTGTACGACGGGTGCCCCCGCTCGTCCAGCGTGACGTCCTCGGCGCGCACGTCGGCGTCGGGCGCCTCGCCGTAGCGGACCACCCGGGCCTGCGTGCGGCTCGCCATCGCGTCCACCCGGTGGTCGTCGGCGTTCAGCACTGCCAGCCCGTCCGGCGGCAGCGCCTCCACCAGCTCGCCCTTGGCCAGGGCGATGGCGTCCTGCGAGCCGAACTCCCCGATGTGCGAGGTGCCGACGTTGAGTACCACGGAGATCCGGGGCGGCACCAGCTCGCACAGGTACCGCACGTGCCCGACCCCCCGCGCGCCCTTCTCCATCACCAGGTAGCGGGTGTCCGGATCAGCCCGCAGGGCGGTGTACGGGTGCCCCAGCTCGTTGTTGAACGAGCCGGGCGGCGCCACAGTGGCCCCGAGGCGGGTGGTGAGCTGACCGATCAGGTCCTTCGTGGTGGTCTTGCCGGACGAGCCGGTCACGCCGATCACGGTCAGCCCGGGCAGCCGGTCCACCGCCGCGCGGGCCAGTCGCCCCATCGCGGTCAGGGCGTCGTCGACAAGCACCATCGGCACCCCGGGCACCTCGCGGCTGCCGAGCACCGCCACCGCGCCGGCCTGGATCGCCGTCGCCGCGTAGTCGTGCCCGTCGACCTTCTCCCCCGGGAAGGCCACGAAGAGCGAGCCGGGCCCCACCTTGCGCGAGTCGAACTCCACCGGACCGGTGACGGTGGCGGCCGGGTCGGCGGCCACCAGCCGCCCGTCGACCGCAGCGGCCACCTCGGCCAGGCTCAGCGTGATCACCGCTGACCCGCCAGATCCCCGAAGCGGGCCCGCAGCGCCTCGGCCAACTCGACGCTGTCGTCGAACGGAAGCACCTGCCCCGCCACCTCCTGGCCACGCTCGTGGCCCTTGCCGAGCAGCGCGATCACGTCGCCCGGCTCGGCCAGCCGCACCGCCTCGTCGATGGCGGCGCGACGGCCCGCCACCTCGATGATCCGAGCGGCCGTGCCGGCCCGGTACGCCCCGGCGAGCACCTCGGCGCGGATCTCCCCCGGGTCCTCGGTGCGCGGGTTGTCGTCGGTCACCAGCACCACGTCGGCTCCCTCCGCCGCGGCGGCGCCCATCACCGGCCGCTTGCCCCGGTCCCGGTCCCCACCGGCGCCGATCACACAGATCAGTCGGCCGGCGCTCAACTCGCGCAGCGCGGCCAGCGCGGCCACGATCGCATCCGACTTGTGCGCGTAGTCCACCACCCCGCGCACCGGCGCGGCCACGTCGACAAGCTCCAGCCGGCCCGGGACGCCACCGCAGGCGGCCACACCGGCCGCCGCGGTCACCGGGTCCACCCCGGCGCCGACCAGCGCGGCGATGGCCAGCAGCGCGTTGGCCACGTTGTGCCGGCCGGGCAGCGCGACACCGGCGGACACTGCCACGCCGTCCGGGCCGTGCGCGGTGAACCGCTGGGCGTACCCCTCGCCGCCCACACCGTCGGCCCACCAGGTCGCGCTCTGCTCGCCGGCCGCCGAGTAGGTGACAGTGGTCGGCTTGAGCAGCGGCTTCAACGCCGGGTCGTCGTGGTTGAGCACCTCGACCGCGCAGCGCCCGTCGAAGAGCTGGGCCTTCGCCGCGAAGTAGTCGTCGCTGTCGGCGTGGAAGTCCAGGTGGTCGGAGCCGAAGTTGGTGTAACCGCCGACGGCGAACCGCACACCGCCCACCCGGCCCATGGCCAGCGCGTGGCTGGACACCTCCATGACCACTGCGGTGACCCCACGCTCGCGGGCGGTGGCCAGCATGGCGTGCAGGTCGGTCGCCTCGGGGGTGGTGCGGACACTGTCGATCACCAGATCGCCGAGCCGCGTCTCCACGGTCCCGACCAGCCCGGTGGTGTGCCCGGCGGCCCGCAGCCCCGACTCGATCAGGTACGCGGTGGACGTCTTGCCCGCGGTGCCGGTCACCCCGATCACTGTGAGGTCGGCGGTGGGGTCGCCGTACACGGCCGAGGCCAGCTCGCCGAGCACGGCGCGCGGGTCGGGCACCACCAGGGCGGGCAGACCGGTCTGCGCCGCCAACGCGGCACCGGCCGGGTCGGTCAGCAGGGCCACCGCACCGGCCTCGGCGGCGCCGGCGGCGAACTCCGCGCCGTGCCGACGGGCACCGGGCAGCGCCGCGTACAGGTCGCCGGAGCGAACCTCCTGGCTGGCGTGGGTGACCCCGGTGACGACCACCGCTGCGGCGTCCGCCGGAAGGTCGACGGCGAGCCGGACGGCGAGATCACCGAGCCGGACTCCGGTCACGGTACGTGGACGTGGATTGCCGGGCACGGCGTCAGACCCTACCCGGTCGTCCGGTTCCGGCCGCACAGCCGCCCCGGTGGTTCGTCGGCACTCACCGATGATGTCCCGCCATCGCTGCTCAGCGCGGATAGACCACGAACTTGGGCGCGGATCCGCCGGTGGACGGCGGCACCCGGTAGTGACGCAGAGTGAACTGCATCATGTCGCGGAACGCCGGATTGGCGATCGCCGCGCCCCCACCGTTGGGCGCGTAGACGAAGACGGCGATCACGTATCGGGGGTTCTCGGCGGGGGCCATCCCGATGAACGAGGAGACCTCGCCGGGCTGCTTCTTGCCGTTCACCAGCCGCCACCCGGTGCCGGTCTTGCCGGCGACCCGGTAACCGGGGACCGCGGCGGTCAGGCCGGTGGCGTGGTCGACTGTGGTGACCGCCTCCAGCATGGTGCGCAGGGCCGCGGCGTTCTGCGGGCTGAGCACCGACCGGGTCACCGGGGCCGGCGCGGGAGTGCGCTTTCCGTCCGGGCCGATCAGCTCCTTGACCAGGTGCGGCTGCACGTACGTGCCGTTGTTGGCGATGGCGGCGTACGCGGCGGCCATCTGCAACGGGGTGGCGTCGACGCTGTGCCCGATCGGCACCGACCCGCGCGACGACCCGCTCCACTCGTCGGCCGGCAGCAGTCGCCCGCTGGCCTCCCCGGGCATCCCCTCGCCGGTGGGCTTACCCAGCCCGAACCGCTTCTGGTAGTCGATCAGCCGGTCCCGGCCGAGCCGCTCGGCGATGGTGATGGTGCCGACGTTCGACGAGTAGGCGAGCATCCCCGGCACGCTCATCCGCTTGCCGTCGGCCGGGTGCGTGTCGGAGAACCAGGTGTCGCCCATCTTGATGCTGTTGGCGATGGGCAGCGTGGTGTCCGGGGTGATCACCCCTTCCTGCAACGCCGCACCGTAGGTGATCGCCTTGTGCACCGAGCCCGGGTCGACCACGAAGCTGGTCGCGGCGTCCTCCCGGGCGACCGGGTCGCTGGGCGTCGGCTTCGCCGCGTTGTAGGTGGGGTTGCTGGCCTGCGCCAGCACCGCGCCGGAGGGAATCTCGATGATCACCGCCGCGCCGGTGCCACCCGGCGCCTGGGCCATGCCCGCGCTGAGGATCTGCTGCGTACGGAACTGCAGGTCGCCGTTGATGGTGAGGGCGAGCGAGCTGCCCGGCTTCGCGAGCGTGGTCCGGCTGTAGCCGCCGGGGATCGGCGCGGCGAGGTCACCGAGGCCGGCCTCGTACACCCGCTTGCCGTCCTGACCGGCGAGCACGTCGTCGTAGCGGGCCTCCAGCCCTTCCAACCCGACCATGTCCTGGCTGGTGAAACCGATCAGGTTGGCCGCCAGGTCACCGCCGGGCACCTCACGGCGCTCGTCGCGGTGCACCCCGATGCCGGGCAGCTCCAGCGCCTGCACCCGCTTGGCGGTCGGGATCTCCACTCCCCGGGCCAGGTAGGAGAACGTGGACTCGATCCCGTTCTCCAGCTTGCGCGGCTTCATCAGCTCCATGAGCTTCGACACCGGGATGCCGAGCAGCGGGGAGAGCGCCTTCGCGGCGCCCGCCCGGTCCTTGACCTCGGTCGGGTCGGCGTACACGTACCGCGCCTCGACGCTGCGGGCCAGGGGCGCGCCGGTGCTGTCGTAGATCGCGCCGCGCGGCGCCGGCAGCTCGACAGTGCGGGTGCGGTCGGTGACGCCGCCCCCGGCGTACGCCGGTGCGTCGACCGCCTGGAGGAAGATCAGCCGGATCCCGATGACGGCGAACAGGGTCAGCGCGAGCACGGTGCCCAGCCGCAGCCGTAGCCGCGAGTCGGCCAGCTTCGGTGGGCGTCGTGGCTTGCGGATCGGCCGCCGGGCCGCCGGTCGGTCGGCACGACGCGGCGCGCGGGGCGTTGTCCGGCGACGCGGAGGCGGCTCGTCCCCACCCGGGCCACGGGGGGTACGCGGCGCGACGGTGCGCACCACCCCACCGCGTCCGGCGGCCGGAGCGTCGCGCCGGCCGGCCCGGGCGGCGGCCCGGCCCCCATCGAGCACCTGCAACGCCGGCCGGAACGGGTCACCGGACCGGGTGCTGCGCGGCGTACGCCGCTGCTCGGCACCCTGGCCGCGCGTCGGCGTGGCGCGCTCCTCGCGGACCGTCCGACCCCTCGGGGTGTACGCCCGGGCGCCGGAGATGCCCCCGATGCCCGGCTCGCCGGTGCGGGGCTCGCCGTCACCGGACCGGGCGTCACGTGCAGAACCGCGCCGGGACCCCGTAGGGTCCCGGCGCGGCTCGTCCGACCTTGGTGGCACCGGTCAGCCTCCCGCACCCTGGCTGGTCACCGACGGCTGGCCGGTCGCCGGCTGCGGCACACCGATGGTCTTGCCGTCCGGCAGCCGGATGTAGCCCGGCTCGCCCGCGTCGACCAGACCCAGCCGCCGTGCCTCGGCGGTCAGGTTGCCCGGCGCCTGGAACTCGGCGATCTGCTTGTCCAGTTGCTGCTTCTCCAGGTCCAGTCGAGCCTGCTGCTGCTGCAACCGCTCGAGCCGGAACGCGTTCTCGTTGATCTTCGTGTTGACCGCCAGGATGCCGAGCACCCCACCGACCACCAGCACCACGATCAGCGCCGCGAACGGCGCACGCGGCACCGAGATCGGCGGTGGCGGCGCCACCCGCAGCCGCGGCGGGCGGGCGCTGGTGGCAGTGGCGGCCTTCTCGACCGGCCGCAGCGCGGCGGTGCCCTGGGTCGGGAACTCGCGCGCCCCCCGGGCGCGAGTCTCCCCCTGCCGGTTCACTCGATCGATGCGTGGCGTACCGTTTCCGAGGCGCGGAGCCCGCTCCGCCGCGGTCCGGCCCCCCGACCGCGGTGCGCGCTGCCCGCCGCCGGTGACGTCCCGGCGGTCGCGCTTGTCAATGCTCATGTCCCCTCCCCCTCAACATCCGTCCCTCTAGCCGTCCCCGGTGCCCCTGACCCCCCACGGATCAGGCGGACCCGGTGCCCGGTTGGTGCATTCCCTTCACCCGTCGGCGAGACCGTTCGCGGTCGGTCCGCCCCTGCTCTGTCGCGTTCGGGTCGAGTCGCTCCGCGGCCCGCAGCCGCACCGAGGCGGCGCGCGGGTTCGCGGCGACCTCCGCCTCCCCGGGCAGTTCGGCGCCCCGGCTGAGCAGCCGGAACGTCGGACCGGACCCGGGAAGTTCGACCGGGAGGTCGATCGGGCCCTTACTGCGGACCCGATCCGTGAGAGCCGCCTTGGTGAGCCTGTCCTCCAGCGAGTGGTAGGACAGGACCACCATGCGACCGCCCACTGTCAGTGCGTCGAGCGCGGATGGCAACGCTGTCTCCAGCGCTGCCAGCTCTCTGTTTACCTCGATCCGTAAAGCCTGAAACGTTCTCTTTGCCGGGTGCCCACCCGTTCGTCGGGCTGGTGCCGGAATGGAGTCCCGTACCAGCTCCGCCAGGAGCGCGGACGAGGTGATCCGGGCCCGTTCCCGCTGCCGGATGATCGCCGAGGCGATCCGACCGGCGAACTTCTCCTCGCCGTACACCCGCAGCACCCGGGCCAGGTCCGGATGTGCGTACGTGTTGACCACCTCTTCGGCGGTCACCCCCCGGGTCTGGTCCATCCGCATGTCGAGCGGAGCGTCCTGGGCGTACGCGAACCCGCGGTCGGGCGCGTCCAGCTGCAACGACGAGACACCCAGGTCGAACAGGATGCCGTCGATGGCCGGATAGCCCAGCCGGTCCAGCACGTCCGGCAACTCGTCGTAGACGGCGTGCTCCAGGTGCACCCGGTCGGCGAACCGGGCCAGTCGGACCCGCGCGTGGGCGAGCGCCTCGGTGTCCCGGTCGAGCCCGATCAGGACCGTTTCCGGATGCGCCTCGAGCACCGCCTCCGCGTGCCCGGCCAGGCCGAGCGTCGCGTCGACGTAGACCGTCCGGCCGCCTCGACCCAGCGCGGGGGCCAGCAGCTCGAGACACCGCTCGAGCAGCACCGGCACGTGCGTGCCGCGCAACTCCCCCATGATGACCCCCACTGGTTGAAACGTCCGTTCTCCTCGTGCGCCTGTCGTCGGACGGCGCTGCCGTCGTACCGCCAGATCCCCATCCGCTCCCGCCTGACACCGGACCGTCGCCCAATGACTGGATCGTGCGCCTGGCACCGGGGAAGTGATGCCAGGAACTCGAAAGCGGCTGGAGATCTCGCAGTACGTCGGGCGCCGTTACCGCCCTACAGACCGCCGGGCAGCACCCCCTCCTCGATGTCGGCGAAGTCGTCTTCGCTCTCGGCGAGGTAGGTCTCCCAGGCGACCTTGTCCCAGATCTCCACCCGCGTGCTCGCGCCGATCACCACCAGCTCGCGGTCCAGCGCGGCATAGGCCCGCAGGTGGGCCGGAATGGTCACCCGACCCTGCTTGTCCGGAACCTCGTCGTGCGCGCTGGCGAAGAAGACCCGGCTGTAGGCCCGGGCCGCCTTGTGGGTCATCGGCTGTGCGCGCAACTGCTCCGCGATCCGCTGGAACTCAGGGGTCGGGAAGACGTAGAGGCAGCGCTCCTGCCCTTTGGTGACCACGACACCCCCCGCCAGCTCATCCCGGAACTTGGCCGGAAGGATCAACCGGCCCTTTTCGTCCAGGCGCGGAGTGTGGGTGCCGAGAAACATCGGCCCAACCCCCTCGCCCCTGAGCGGCGTTCGCGGCGCCGCTGACCCCCCGGGCCGGTGAGCCCTCCCGGCCTCACCATTGGTCCCCACTCTACTCCACTTCCCTCCACCCGCAACCAAATTCGCCCGCGTGGCGCGCCTGACCCGACGGCAAAACCGCACGTCACAAGGGGTGGAGCGCAGTGGAGGGCTTCGGCCACCCCTCGGCGTGGTCCGCTTTCCGACATAGATCGACTCCGTCCGGGGGACGCCGACCCGGCCGCCCGCGCCACCACCACGGCCGAACGGTTCACCGTCGGCGGCGATCTGGTGGGGCCAGCGGTCCGGTAACCTCGCTCGCGTGACGGACGCGAAAATGCCCCTACGGGCCAAGGTGGCCAGCTCCGTGTCACGGACAGCCGCGGCGCTCTCCCGGGCGGCCGGCCGTGGCGACGGTTCGGTGATCGGCGGGTGGATCGGCCTGAAGATCGACCCGGACCTGCTGGCCCACCTGTCGGCCGGGCGCGCGATCGCGCTCGTCTCCGGCACCAACGGCAAGACCACCACCACCCGGTTGACCTCCGCCGCGGTCGGCGTGCTCGGCCGGGTCGCCACCAACTCCTTCGGCGCCAACATGCCCAGCGGGCACACCTCGGCGCTGGCCAAGGCCGGCAGCACCCCGTACGCGGTGCTGGAGGTCGACGAGCACTACCTGGCCCAGGTGCTGGAGGCGACCGAGCCGCACGTGGTCGCGCTGCTGAACCTCTCCCGCGACCAGCTCGACCGCGCCAAGGAGGTCGCCATGATGGCGCAGCTCTGGCGCGCCGCGCTGGTCCGGCACACCGACGTACGGGTGGTCGCCAACGCCGACGACCCACTGGTGGTGTGGGCCGCCACCCCGCCGGGCGACCCCGCCCGTGGCATCAACCCGCCGCACGTGACGTGGTTCAGTGCGGGCCAGCGCTGGCACGACGACTCCTGGGTCTGCCCGGAGTGCGGCTCCACGATCCAACGCTCCGGCGAGCAGTGGTGGTGCACGGGCTGCCCGCTGCGCCGGCCGGAGCCGCACTGGGTCGTCGAGGACGAGGGCGTGCTCGACCCCACCGGCGCCTGGCACAAGGTCTCCCTCCAGCTGCCCGGCAAGGTCAACCTCGGCAACGCGGCGACCGCGCTGGCGGTGGCCGCCGAGTTCGGCGTCCGCCCGGTCGACGCGGTGTCCCGCCTCGGCATCGTCACCTCGGTGGCCGGCCGCTACGCGCAGGTCGACAAGGACGGCCGCAACATCCGGCTGCTGCTGGCCAAGAACCCGGCCAGTTGGCTTGAGGCGTTCGACATGGCCGACGACGCGCCGACCCTGCTCTCCATCAACGCGCGCGACCCCGACGGCCTGGACACCTCCTGGCTCTACGACGTCGACTTCGCCCCGCTCCGTGGCCGCCAGGTGTTGATCACCGGCGACCGGGCATACGACCTGGCGGTCCGGCTGGACGTCAACGACGTGCCGTTCCAGCACGTCCGCACGTTCGACGACGCGCTCCGGTCGGTCCCGCCCGGGCGGCTGGAGGTCATCGCGAACTACACCGCGTTCCAGGACATCCGAGCGGAGTTGGACCGTGTCATCTGAGAGCCTGCGCATCGTCTGGATCTACCCCGACCTGCTCTCCACCTACGGAGACCGGGGCAACGCCCTGATCCTCGCCCGTCGGGCCCGTCAGCGCGGGATGCCGGTCGAGGTGCTGGAGGTCCGCTCCGACGAGCGGCTGCCCGCGACCGCCGACATCTACCTGGTCGGCGGCGGCGAGGACGGGCCGCAGGCGCTCGGCGCCCAGCGGCTGCTCGCCGACGGCGGCCTGCACCGCGCGGTCGCCCAGGGCTCGGTCGTGTTCGGCGTCTGCGCCGGCTACCAACTCCTCGGCACCTCGTTCTTCGCCAAGGGTGTGCAGTGCCGCGGGCTGGAGCTGCTCGACCTGAAGTCCGACCGGGGCGAGAGCCGGGCCGTGGGCGAGCTGGCCGGGGAGATCGACCCTCGGCTGGGCCTGCCCCCGCTGACCGGTTTCGAGAACCACGGCGGCCGCACCCACCTCGGTCCGGAGGTCTCCCCGCTGGCCCGGGTCACCGCCGGGGTGGGCAACGACGGCGCCACCGAGGGCGCGTGGCGCGGCAAGCTGCTGGGCACCTACTCACACGGGCCGGCGCTGGCTCGCAACCCGGCCCTGGCCGACCTGCTGCTGCGCTGGGCCACCGGGGCACACCAGCTCCCGCCGTTGGACGACACCTGGTCGGACCGGCTCCGCAACGAGCGCCGCTCCGCGGTGGCCGCCGCCCGGGCATGATCCGTGCCGTCCGGCGGTTGCTCCGGCAGCCGTCGGCCGCCCGGTTCGCCCTGCTGGTGCTGCTGATCGTCGGGTGCGGGTTACTGCTGCTCCTGGTGCCCCGCCCGGATCCGGCGCAGCTGCCGCTGGTCGCCGACCGGCTGGGCGACCTCGCGCCGGTGGCAGCGATCCTCGGGGGCGCGTTGCTCCTCGTCGCGCTGGTGCCCCGGACCTTCATCACGCTCGCCGCGGGCGCGATCTTCGGCCCCCTGGAGGGTGCCGCGTACGCCCTGGGCGCCGCGCTGGTGGCCGCGGCGATCGGGTTCACTGTCGGCCGGTTGCTCGGTCGGGAGTTCGTCGCCGAACGGGTCCGCGGTCGGCTGGCCCGCCTCGACGGCTGGTTCGCCCGGCAGAGCGTGCTCGGTGTGATGACCGTCCGGTTGCTGCCGATCGCCGGCTTCGGACTGGTCAGCTACGGCTACGGCACGACCGGCGCCCGAGTGCTGCCGTTCCTGGCCGGCAGCGTGATCGCGTCCGCGCCGACCGCCTTCGGCTACGCGGCGATCGGCGCGGCGGTCAGCTCCCCCGGCCACGTCAACTGGTACGCCGCCGCCCCGGCCAGCCTCGGCCTGATCGCCAGCGTGGTGCTCATCCACCAGTGGTGGCGAGCCGAGCGCCGACGCCGCGCCATGCCGGTCTGACCCGCTGCCGAAAACCCTGCGGACGTCGATGACAGGATCCTGCCGGTTCGGCGGTGGTAACGGCCGGACGACGATCCCGCCGGCAGGGCATCGGGCAGCGCCGGCGCGATCTAGCGTCTGCGGCCATGAAGCCCTTGCCCCGAGCCAGGATCGGCTCCCGAGCCGTCGCCCTCGTTGCGGCCCTCGTGGCGGCGCTGCTCGCGGCGTGCACCCCGGGTGATCCACCGGCCGCGTCGTCGCCGTCCGCTACGGCCGAGGCGCCGCCCGCGACGCGGGTGACCGCCCCACCGCTCGCCGACTTCTGCCCGGTCGCCATGCCACGAAGCTGGCAGGACGCGATCCGTGACAGTCGCCTTCCACAGGAACCCGGGGAAAAGTGGGCGGCACTCACCCCGGCGCCGGATGGCCGCTCCGCGTTCGCCACTGTGCAGCGCGGCGGCTCGATGACGCTGGTCTGGCAGGAGAAGGACGGCCGACGGAGGGAGGTGGCCACCATGCCGGACATGTTCACCTTCCCACTGTGGGGCGTCTTCGACGGGCGCTGGCTGGTGTACGCGCGCAGCAGCCTCATGCGAGCGGCACCCCATGGCGGCGGCGGCTCCGAACTGTTCGCCTGGGACTCGGAGTCGGGGACCGCACCACGGCAGGTGCTGGGCACCGCGGACCTCCTCTTCCGGCCACCGCTGCGCGACGGGAAGCTCGCCGTCACCAGGATCCTCGCCGAGGACCGGAACGAGCTGACCCTGCACGACCTGGCTGCCGGGACGGTCCGCACGGTGGCCACCGGCCCGGTGGGCGGTGTCGGGTTCCACGGCGCCGACCTGCTCTGGTTCGATCGGGCCACGGGTCGCCTGAACGCGATCGGTCCGGACGGTAAGGCCGGGTCCGCGCCGCAGCCGAGCCCGGGACCTGACACCACAGTCGACGTCACCACCGACGGCCGGACCACGGCCTGGGTGTCCCGCGACGAGCGCGCCCTTACCGTCTGGCGACCGGACTGGGCGGCGCCGGTCCGCGTGTTCCGGGTGACCCCTCCGCCGGCTACGGCCGCCGCTACCTCGTTGCCACCGGGCACCAGGCCCCCGACCGTCGACCCCTTCCACACGGTTGCCACGCCCACCGCCGTCGGGGACCTGGTGATCTTCCAGTACCACCTGGGTTGGTACGTGGCCGACCTGCGAACCGGGTCGTACGTGCGGCTGACCGCCGATCACGCCCACGCGGTCGTCTCGGGCGAGGCGCTGCTGGTGGACCCGGACAACAACTCGGACCCCGCACAGCAGCACGCGTACTCGCTGCTGCGTCCGGACCGGCTGCCGCCACTGCCGCCCTGCCCGTGACCACCGGAGCGCAACCGCCGGGCGGCTGGTCGAGCTGATCCGAAGACTGCACGAGCCGGTGGTGCGGCGACCGGCGGGGGATGCGCCGGAGAGCATGATGACTCAGAGACATCAATATGCCTCTGAGTCATCACGCTCAACGCGGTGCCCGCCTCCGTGGACGTCACGGTGCGTATCGCTCGCAGTCAGGCGACGACCGAGACCATCCGACCCTTGACCACGATGACCTTGCGGGGTTCCTTGCCACCCAGGGTCGCCGCCACCGCGTCCAGGGCCGCCGCGCGGACGACCTCTTCGGAGGCGTCGGCGGGGACCTCGATACGGCCACGGACCTTGCCGTTGACCTGCACCGGGTAGGTCACCGTGTCGGCCACCAGCAGGGCCGGGTCGGCGGTCGGGAAGTCCGCGTACGTCAGCGAGGTGTCGTGGCCCAGCTTGCGCCACAGCTCCTCGGCCAGGTGCGGCGCGAACGGCGCCACCATCAGCACCAGCGGCTCGGCCACCTCGCGGGGCGTGGCCGACAGTCGGGTCAGCCCGTTGGTCAGCTCGATCAGCTTGGCGATCGCGGTGTTGAACCGGATGCCGTCCATGTCGCCACGGACCCCGTCGATCACCTTGTGCAGCAGCCGGCGGGTCGCCTCGTCGGCCGGGTCCTCGGTGATCCGCAGGGCGCCGGTCTGCTCGTCGACGACGGCCCGCCACACCCGCTGCAGGAACCGGTACGAGCCGACCACCGCCCGGGTCTCCCAGGGGCGGGAGACCTCCAGCGGGCCCATCGACATCTCGTACACCCGGAAGGTGTCCGCGCCGTAGGCGGCGCACATGTCGTCGGGGGTCACCACGTTCTTCAGCGACTTGCCCATCTTGCCGTACTCGCGGTTGACCGCCAGGTCGCCCAGGTAGTAGCCGCCGTCGCGCTCGAAGACCTCCTCGGCCTGCACGTAGCTGCCGCGCGAGTCGGTGTACGCGTACGCCTGGATCATGCCCTGGTTGAACAGCTTGCGGAACGGCTCGAACGACGACACGTGCCCCAGGTCGAACAGCACCTTGTGCCAGAACCGCGCGTACAGCAGGTGCAGCACGGCGTGCTCGGCGCCACCGACGTACAGGTCGGTGCCCCCGCAGTCACCGTCGGCGCGCGGGCCCATCCAGTACCGCTCGTTCTCCGCGTCGACGAACCGCTCGCTGTTGGTCGGGTCCAGGTAGCGCAGCTCGTACCAGCAGGAGCCGGCCCACTGCGGCATCACGTTGGTTTCCCGGGTGTAGCGCTTCGGCCCGTCACCCAGATCCAGTTCGACCTCGACCCAGTCGCGCCGCCGCGACAGCGGGGTCTCCGGGTTGCTGTTGGCGTCGTCGGCGTCGAACGTCTTCGGGGAGAAGTCGTCCACCTCCGGCAGCTCGACCGGCAGCATCTCCTCCGGCAGGGCGATGGCCGCGCCGGTCTCGTCGTAGACGATCGGGAACGGTTCGCCCCAGTACCGCTGCCGGGAGAACAGCCAGTCGCGCAGCCGGTAGGTCACCGCGCCGGTGCCGTGCCCGTTCGCCTCCAACCAGGCGATGATCGCCGCCTTGGCGTCGGCGACCCCCAGGCCGTTCAGGTCCAGGCCGCGCTCGGGCGCGGCGCTGTTGATCGCCGGGCCGTCCCCGGTGTACGCCTTGCCGTCGAAGCCCTCCGCCGGCTGCACGGTACGGACGATGGGCAGCTCGAAGACCTCGGCGAACGCCCAGTCCCGCTCGTCCTGCGCCGGCACCGCCATGATCGCGCCGGTGCCGTAGCCGGCCAGCACGTAGTCGGCGATGAAGATCGGGATCTGCCCACCGGTGACCGGGTTGGTGGCGTACGCGCCGATGAAGACGCCGGTCTTCTCCTTGGTGTCGGACTGCCGCTCGACGTCGGTCTTGGCCGCTGCCGCCTTGCGGTACGCCTCGATGGCCTCCCGGGGGCTGGCGTGCCCGCCGGTCCAGGCGTCCCTCGTGCCCTCCGGCCAGCTGGCCGGGGCCAGCGTGTCGACCAGCTCGTGCTCGGGCGCCAACACCATGTAGGTGGCACCGAAGACGGTGTCCGGGCGGGTCGTGAACACCCGCACCGGCGCCGCGCTGGTCGGGAAGTCGATGTGGGCGCCGGTGGAGCGGCCGATCCAGTTGCGCTGCATCAGCTTGATCGGCTCGGGCCAGTCCAGGCTGTCCAGGTCGTCCAGCAGCCGGTCACCGTACGCGGTGATCCGCATCATCCACTGCTTCAGGTTGCGCTTGAAGACCGGGAAGTTGCCCCGCTCGGAACGGCCGTCGGCGGTGACCTCCTCGTTGGCCAGCACGGTGCCCAGCCCCGGGCACCAGTTCACCGGCGCCTGCGAGACGTACGCCAGGCGGTGGTCGTCGACGACCTGACGGCGCTCGGCGACGCTCAGCTCGGCCCAGGCGCGGCCGTCCGGGGTGGGCCGGCTACCGCCTTCGAACTCGGCGATCAGCTCGGCGATCGGACGGGCCCGGCCGGCGTCGCTGTCGTACCAGGAGTTGAAGATCTGCAGGAAGATCCACTGGGTCCAGCGGTAGAAGTCGGTGTCGATGGTGGCCACCGAGCGGCGCTCGTCGTGCGCCAGCCCCAGCCGGCGCAGCTGCGCCTTGTACCGCTCGATGTTCGCGACCGTGGTGGTCCGGGGGTGGGTGCCGGTCTGCACCGCGTACTGCTCGGCGGGCAGGCCGAACGCGTCGAAGCCCATCGCGTGCAGCACGTTGCGGCCGGCCATCCGCTGGTAGCGGGCGTAGCAGTCGGTGCCGATGTAGCCCAGCGGGTGGCCGACGTGCAGGCCCGCTCCGGAGGGGTACGGGAACATGTCCAGCACGTACAGCTTCTCCGCGCCCGCGCGCGGGTGGGTCGGGTCGGCCAGCGGGCCGGTCGGGTTCGGTGCGTGGAAGGTGCCCTCGCGCGCCCAGGTGTCCTGCCAACGAATCTCGATCTCGTCGGCCAGGGCCGCGGTGTACCGGAACGGGGGAATGTCGCCCGCCGGTGCGGCTGCCTCACTCATCGTCTCTCCTCGCTTCGCTTCGCTTCGTCTCGGCACCGCCGGGCCGGGCCGGCGGCGGGCACAAAAAAGCCCCTCGCGCAGGAGGGGCCGCCGTGCTGTCGCTGCGTTCAGCGCATCAGCACGGCCCGGTAAGAAGCAGGAAGACTCCGGCCATGCCCCGCAGTGTACCTCGCCCACGGTTCGCCCTGCCGGCCCCCGGGCGGGGTCGTTCGGGTTCCCCCGAGCTGGCGAATATCGGTGCGTAACCGACGGACTACCTGCGGGGGTCGGCGATAACGACAAACATGGTTAGCCTGAGAGACTAGTGAGATTCCTGCGGCAAACGAGGCTCGACGTCGCGAACCCAACGGCGGGTCCAGGTGCTCTCTAGAGAGCTGCCGTGACGGCGACGAGGAGGAGGCCCGTGACACAACAGACCTGGGACGAGGTGGGCGGCCTGTTGCCGCACGACGAGTTCCGCGCCGCCAGTGAGGCCATCGTGGCCAACATCGAGCAGGTCATCGAGGGTAAGACCGCCACCGTGCGGCTCGCCCTGGCCGTCCTGCTCGCCGAGGGTCACCTCCTGATCGAAGACGTCCCGGGCGTCGGCAAGACCAAGCTTGCCAAGGCCCTCGCGCGGTCCATCGACTGCACGGTGCGGCGGATCCAGTTCACCCCCGACCTGCTGCCCAGCGACGTCACCGGTGTCAGCGTCTACAACCAGGAGACGCACGACTTCGAGTTCCGCCCGGGCGCCGTGTTCGCCAACCTGGTGGTCGGCGACGAGATCAACCGGGCCTCCCCGAAGACCCAGTCGGCGTTGCTGGAGTGCATGGAGGAGCGACAGGTCACCGTCGACGGGGTGACCTACCAGCTCCAGACCCCGTTCATGGTGATCGCCACCCAGAACCCGATCGAGATGGAGGGGACCTACCCTCTGCCGGAGGCGCAGCGCGACCGGTTCACCGCCCGCATCGCGATGGGTTACCCGGACTCCAACGCCGAGCTGGCCATGCTCGACGGGCACGGCGCCACCGACCCGCTGCACGAGCTGCGCGCGGTCTCCGACGCGGCCATCGTCCGGCAGCTGATCGCCACCGTCCGGCAGGTGCACGTCGCGGACGCGGTCAAGCAGTACGCGATCGACCTGGTCACCGCCACCCGTGAGGCCCCCGACCTGCGGCTCGGCGCGTCCCCCCGGGCGACCCTGCAACTGCTGCGCACCGCCCGGGCGGTCGCCGCCCTGGAGGGCCGCGACTACGTCCTCCCCGACGACCTGCAGGCCCTGGCGGTGCCGGTGCTCGCCCACCGGATCATCCCGACGGCCGACGCGCAGCTCGCCCGGCGCACCACCGACGCGATCGTCTCCGAGCTGGTGCACCGCCTGCCGCTGCCACACGACCGGCAGCGCAACCCGTACGACACCCGGCCCCCCGCCACCGGCAACGGTCGCGCACCCTACGAGCCGCGGAGGCCATGACGTGCGTGCCGGGCTACGCGGGCTGACCACCCGCGGGCGGTCCTTCCTCGCCGCTGCGGTCGCGGCGGCGATCTCGGCCGGCATTCTCGGCGAGAAGGACCTGCTCCGGGTGGCCGTGCTGTTGGCCATCCTGCCGTTGCTGGCCGCCGCCTACGTCGGGCGGAGCCGCTACAAGCTGGCCTGCAACCGTTCGCTGGACCCGCACCGGGTTCCGGTCGGCGCCAACTCCCGTGTGGTGTTGCGCCTCCAGAACCTCTCCCGGCTGCCGACCGGCACCCTGCTCCTGGAGGACCGGCTGCCCTACGCACTGGGCAGCCGGCCCCGGGTGGTGTTGGAGCGGCTCGGCGCGCACCAGGCCAGCTCCGTGGCGTACACGGTGCGGGCCGACGTGCGGGGTCGCTACGACGTGGGCCCGCTGGTCGTCCGGATGACCGACCCGTTCGGTCTCTGTGAGCTCACCCGCTCCTTCCCCAGCACCGACCACCTGACGGTCATCCCGCAGGTCACCCCGCTGCCGTCGGTCCGGCTCCCCGGGGAGTACGCGGGCAGCGGCGACAGTCGGGCCCGCTCGGTGGCGGTGCACGGCGAGGACGACGCGGCGACCCGGGAGTACCGGCGCGGCGACGATCTGCGCCGGGTGCACTGGAAGTCCACCGCGCGCACCGGCGAGCTGATGGTGCGCCGCGAGGAGCAACCGTGGGAGAGCCGGGCCACAGTCGTCCTGGACACCCGGGCGTACGGGCACCGGGGCGAGGGGCCGACGGCGAGTTTCGAGTGGTCGGTCTCGGCCGCCGCGAGCATCGCCGTCCACCTGCGGCAGGCCGGTTACAAGTTGCGCCTGGTCACCGGCTCGGGGGCAGACGTGGACGCCTCGGAGGCCGGCGGGGACGGCGCGCTGCTCGACCACCTCGCGGAGGTCCGACTGGATCAGCGCGCCGAGGTCACCGGCCTCGTGCAGCGGGTCCGCCAACGCGCCGACGGCGGTCTGATCATCGGCCTGTTCGGCACGGTGAGCGTGGCCGAGGCGGAGCTGCTGGCCGGGCTGCGCGGCAACGGCGCCACCTGTGTCGGCTTCCTGCTGAACAGCTCCACCTGGCTCAGCCTGCCGGAGAAGGCCCGGGCCGAGGCGGAGCACGCCCACGCCGCCGCCGTCCTCGCCATGCTGCAGAGCGGCTGGCGGGTGGTCGGCGTCGACCACGGCGGCCGACTGCCGGCGCTGTGGCCGCAGGTCGGCCGGGGCGCCCAGGGTTTCGCCCTGCGGGCCGCGCTGGCCGAGACGGTCGCCGGCGGTGTGCGATGAACGGAAGGCTTCCCTCGTGATCAGCACTCGCAACATCGGCATGGTGGCGGCCGCTGCCACGCTGCTGGCCGCCGCGCCGCTGTCGGCCATCTTCCAGGGCTGGACGTGGTTGATCGAGTCCATCATCGCGGTCGCCGTGGTGGCCGGGGTCGCCGCGCTGACCCGCCTCGCCCGGGCACCGCTGTGGGGTCAGGTGCTGGGCATGCTGGCCGGCCTGATGCTCGCCCTGACCTGGTTGTTCCCCAGCGGCGAGGAGCTGCTCGCGATCCTGCCCACCCCGGGCACGTTCGCGTACTTCGGCGACCTGCTCGCCGGCTCCATGCAGGACATGCGCTCGTACGGGGTCGAGGTCCCGGACACCGACCCGCTGCTGTTCATCGCCGTGCTCGGCGTGGGCGGGGTCGCCGTGCTGGTGGACGTACTGGCCGTGGGGCTGCGCCGGCCCGCGCTGGCGGGGCTGCCGATGCTCGCCATCTACTCGGTGCCGGTCGCCGTCTACGTGGACAGCGTCCCCGCGGTGCCGTTCGTGGTGGGTGCCGCCGGTTACCTCTGGCTGCTGGTCACCGACAACGTCGACCGGGTACGCCGCTTCGGACGTCGGTTCACCGGTGACGGCCGCGACGTGGACGTGTGGGAGGCCTCTCCGCTGGCGTCCGCCGGCCGCCGGCTCGCGGCGGTCGGGGTGGCCCTGGCGGTGGTGCTGCCGCTGGCGGTGCCCGGGATGACCGGCGGGCTGCTCGACTCGCTCAGCCGGGGGTCGGGCAACGGCAATGGCAACGGGTCCGGCACGGGCGGCACGTCGGGTCGGATCGACCTGTTCGCGTCGCTCGCCGGCCAGCTCAACCAGTCCCAGGTGGCCGACCTGGTGAAGGTGACCACGTCCGAGCCGAACCCGTTCTACCTGCGCTACGCGGTCGCCGACGAGCTGCGCCCCGCTGGTTTCCAGGCGCGCAACCCCAGCGGCCGCTCGGTCAACCGGGACCTGCCGAACCCGGCCGACCGGGCCGGTCGAGGTGTGCAGCAGACCACCTACCGGGCGAGCGTCGAGGTCACCAAGAGCCTGAGCATGTCGTTGATGCCGGTGTACGCCGAGCCGACCCGCGCCGACGACCTCAGCGACAACTGGCTCTACGACGCCAACCAGCAGGTCGTCTTCTCCAACCGGGAGAACTCCCGGGGCCGGAAGTACTCCTTCGACTACGTTCGCTCGACCTTCACGCCGGCGGTGTTGCGGGCAGCGCAACCACTGCCGACGGACCACCCGGTACGCCGACAGATGACCGCCACCCCCGGGCCGGTGCCCGAGGTGGAGGAGCTGGTCAAGGGGCTGATCCAGGGCAAGCGCACGGACTACGACCGGGTGCTGGGGATCTATCAGCACTTCTCGGCGGACAACGGGTTCAGCTACCGGTTGAGCACCGAGAGCGGCAGCAGCGGTCAGGACATCGTCAACTTTCTGACCAACAAGGTCGGCTACTGCCAGCAGTACGCCGCCGCGATGGCCTGGCTGGTCCGCTCGGCCGGCATCCCGGCCCGGGTGGCGTTCGGGTTCACCAACGGCAGCAAGCGCGACGGTGACACCTTCACGCTGACCAACCTCAACCTGCACGCCTGGACCGAGGTCTACTTCGACGGTGCCGGCTGGGTGCCGTTCGACGCCACCCCGGCCTACGGGGTGCCCGGCTCCACCCGGTCGGCCTGGGCACCGGACACTGACGCGCCGGAGCCGTCCAGCCCGGACACCGGCGCCACGGACACCCCGGCGGGGCCGGAGGCCTCGGCCGGGCCGGCCGGTCCGGACAACGCCGACCGGGACACCGACGAGGGGCTCGCCCTCGGCGGGACGACGCCGGACGAGCAACCGCCGGTCTGGCCCTGGTGGGCAGCGGGCCTGGTGGCCCTGCTGGTGCTGCTCGCGGTGCCCGCGCTGCGCCGGGTGGCTCTGCGCCGCCGACGGGGTGGCCAGGCGGTGAGCGGGGCCATGGCCGCCGCCACTGTCGACGGGGGCAGCGACCCGGGGACGCGACCTGTGGTGGTCGGCGCGGACGCCAACCGGGCCCGCGCGGACGCGCACGCCGCCTGGGCGGAGTTGCTCGACACGCTTGTGGACTTCCGGGTCCCGGTCGATCCGACCGAGACGCCCAGGGCGACAGCGGACCGGCTGGTCCGGGACACCCTCGACGACGACAACGACGCGATCGGGTCGGCGCGGCTACTCGGCCGGGCGGAGGAGCGGGCCCGCTACGCGCGGGATCCGCTGACCGGTGAGCGGTTGCTGCCGGCGTTGCGCGCGGTCCGTGGGGCGCTCGCCGCGCGGGCGGACCGACGGACCCGCCTGCTCGCCGCCGTGCTGCCGCCCTCGGTGCTGCTGCGGTGGCGGACCGGAATGGCGGACAGGTCCGGTCGGATGGTGGCGCTCACCGGGCGGGCCCGGTACCGATTGCTGCGGTGGAACCCTCGACGGCTGCTGGCCGACCGGGCCGCTCGCTGACCGAAACCCGACCCACCCACTCCACCGCCCATGATCACTTGGTGGCCGGTAGTTGCCGACAGGTTCTCGCAACTACGCACCATCAAGTGATCATGGGTGGCGCCGGGTCGGGCCTGGAGCGGCGACTCAACGACCACCCATGATCGCGCGGAGGGTGGGCAGCCGGGAAGAAGGACGCACGGATACCACGCAGGTCGCCGGGGGCTGTGCCCGGCGACCGCTCGTCGCGGCGTACGACCCGCCTCAGCGGCGGGACCGGCTCAGCGGTGCCCCTCCGGGCGCTGCCGCCACCTGTCCTCCATGCGGTCCAGGATCGACGACCGGCGACCGGATCGGCCACCGCGGGGACGACGACGACTCGTCGTGCCGCCCACCACGTGCAGGTCGGGTGACTGCGCCCGCCGGTGCGACTGCACCGCGAACGCGGCCGACGCCAGCATGACGACGAAGCCCGCCACCGCCAGTGGTGGAGTCTTGATCACCGCGCCATAGACCAGTAGAGCCAAGCCAGCGATGATGACGCCGGCGGCGACGAGCAGGCGACGCCGCGCATGGAAGCGCGGATCGCTGGCGCGCACGGCCGAGGCGAATTTGGGGTCCTCGGCAAGCGACCGCTCGATCTGCTCGAACAGCCGCTGCTCGTGCTCCGAGAGCGGCACGGCACTCCTCCCCGGTCACGTTGGTCGGGCCCACTCGGGCCGACAGACCGTGGCAGCCATCCGGCTGCTTACCCGCAAGTCTACGAGGGGGGTCGCGCGTCGGAAAGCGGGACGACCTATGGGCGGGGTGGATTTTCGTTTCGACGGGGATCACGGTCGCCCATCAGACTGGCCGGACCTATGACGGACCGCCCGAAACGGGCAGCGGCGGCGTCCGCGGCAGCTTCCGCCTCGCGCCAGCCGCGCTCGGGCGCACCGAGGGTGAGTTGCCGGGCAGCGCCCTGTGCCGGGGCGAGCCCTTCCACCCGGACACCGACGAGTCGGATCCGCTCGCCCGGGTCCAACGCGGTGTAGAGCGCCCAGACCGTGTCGAACATCTCGCGCGCGGTGTCGGTGGCAACGTCGAGGGTGCGAGATCGGCTGACGGTGCGGAAGTCGGCCAGCCGGACCTTCAGTGAGACGGTGCGCCCGACCTGCCCGGAGCCGCGCAACCGGACACCGACCTTCGCACTGAGCGCGAGCAACGCACGGCGGATCTCCAGCGGGTCGGCCACGTCGACGTCGAAGGTCACCTCGGCGCCGATCGACTTGTCGACGTGCTCGGGGCTGACCCCGCGCGGGTCGCGCCCCCAGGCCAACTCGTGCAGGTGGGCCGCCGAGGCGGCACCGACGGCTCGGCGGAGCATGCCCACCGGCGCCTCGGCGAGGTCGCCGACGGTGGTCAGACCGAGCCGGCGCAGCGCCTCGGCGGCGCGCTCCCCCACCCCCCACAGGGCGTCCACCGGCAGCGGGTGCAGGAAGTCGAGCACCTGCCCCGGGGGCACGACCAGCATGCCGTCCGGCTTGGCCCGGGTGGAGCCCAGCTTGGCCACGAACTTGGTCGGCGCCACCCCGACCGAGCAGGTCAGCGCCTGCTCGTCGGCGACCCGGCGACGGATCAGCCGGGCGATGGTGGCCGGGGAGCCGAAGAGCCGCCGGGCGCCGGTCACGTCGAGGAACGCCTCGTCGAGGGAGAGCGGCTCGACCAGTGGCGTGACGTCCCGGAAGATCTGCATGACCGCCCGGGAGGCGGCCGAGTAGGCGGAGAAGTCCGGTGGCAGGTAGACCGCCTGGGGGCAGCGGGCCCGGGCCTGGCTGGTCGGCATCGCGCTGCGGACGCCGTACCGGCGGGCCTCGTAGCTGGCCGAGCTGACCACCCCGCGCGGGCCGACGCCGCCGACGACCACCGGCCGGCCGCGCAGCTCGGGGCGACGGCGCACCTCGACGGCGGCGAAGAAGGCATCCATGTCGACGTGCAGGATCGGGCTGGCGGAGTCGTCGGCGTCCGGCCCGAAGCGCGGATCGTCGCCCCGGGGCAACGACTGACTGCGGCCCATCCCGGCAGGTTAACCCGGGGGTACGACACCACCGTCGGCCAGTGGGCCGAGCCGTCGGCGGGTCAGCCCCGGACGACCAGCAGCGGCACTGTCAGCTCGGCGGCGGTGTCCGACCCGTGGTAGGCCACAAGCTTCGACGCCATCGGCCGCTCGGTGCGGCTGGCCATCACCGCGTACGTGTCATTGCAGGTCACCACCACGTCCCCGATCCGGCCCAGGTGCTCCTCGGGCACCGGGCCGAACCAGCCGGTGGCCACCACCTCGTCGCGGGTGCGTACCCGGGCCGCCGGGCCCAGCACCTCCGCCCAGGCGGCCCGCACGTCGTCGACCGCGCCCGGCTCGACGTGCAGGTAGCGCACCCGGGCCTCGCCGGCCACCAGCCGCACGCCGGCCCGCAGTCGCGGATCGGTGTCCAGGTCGAAGCGGTGCGCGGCGGGGATGTCGAGCTGCCCGTGGTCGGCGGTCACCAGCAGCGCCGCGTCCGGCGGCAGCCCGTCGACCAGCCGGGCGACCAGGTCGTCCACCTCGGTGGCCGCGACCCGCCAGGGTGCCGAGTCGACGCCGCTGACGTGGCCGTGCCGGTCCAGGTCGGCGTGGTAGCCGGAGACCAGTGTGGGCCCGGTGCCGGCGGCCAGCGCGGCGAGCATGGCGGTGGCCACCGCGTCCCCGCCGGCGGCGCCCCGGAAGTCGCCACCCCGGTTGGCGGCCACTGTCAACCCGCTGCCGCCGAACTCCGGCCGACTCACCACTGTCGTCGTCACGCCGGCGGCGCGGGCCCGCTCCAACTGGGTGGGCACCGGCTGCCAGCGCAGCGGCGACGGATCGGCGGCCCAGTCGGTGTGGGTGAGCACCCGCTCGGTGCCGGGCACCCGCACTGTGAAGCCGAGCACCCCGTGCGCGCCCGGCGCGACACCGGTGCCCAGCGACACCAGGCTGGTCGGGGTGGTGGACGGGAAACCGGCGATGAGCGGCCGGGCCACAGTCGCGGCGAGCCCGGCGACTGTCGGCGCGTACGGCGCCGCGGTCGGCAGCTGGTACCAGCCGAGCCCGTCGACCAGCAGTACGGCGATCCGGCGTACCCCGGCCAGCGCGGGCCCGAGGCCGAGCGGGTCGGTCGAGCCGGGCACGCCCAGCACGGCCAGCGCGCTGGGCAGCACGTCGGCGAGACGGCCGCCGCCGTGATCCGGCCCGAGGATCTCCAACGGCGCCGGTCGGCCACCGGCCTCGGCGATCATGCCGGACGGCGGGCGAACAGGTGCAGTTGGGCGGCCAGGTCCCGGTACGGCGGTTGGGCGGCCAGCGCACGTTCCAACTCGACCACGGCGGCGGGCTGCCCGTCGGCGACCGCGGCCGGCAGCAGGTCGGCCAGCACGCGTACCCCGTGGATCTCCTCGACCACCAGCCCGGCGGCGCCGAGCAGCGCGGCGGCGCCCGGGGCGTCGTAGCGTCGGCGCAGTGTGTCCCGCGGCCCGGCGGTGCCGGCCGGATCGGCGGCCAGGGTGGCCGCGACGTCCAGGTGCCCGTTCATCGCGCGGCCCAGCACGGCGGCGGCCCGCCCGGCCACCAGCACACTGGCCGCGCCACCCGGGCGCAGCGCGGTGGCCAGCGCGGCCACCACCGGCGTCGGGTCGTCCACCACCTCCAGGACGGCGTGGCAGAGCACCAGGTCGACGCCGGCCGGCTCGACCAGCCCGGCGAGGGCGTCACCGTCGCCCTGCACGGCGGCGATCCGGTCGGCCACCCCGGCCTCGGCGGCGCGGCGGGTGAGCGCGGCGAGCGCGTCGGGGCTGGCGTCGACGACGGTGACCCGATGCCCGGCGCGGGCCAGCGGAACGGCGAAACCGCCGGTGCCACCGCCCACGTCCAGCACTGTGAGCTCGGCGTCGCCGCGCCGGTCCAGCTCGGCGCGGAGCACCGACCAGATCACTGCGGTACGGGGTGTCAGCGGCGGCTCGGCGAACCGGCCTCGGGTCTGCTCCACCCGGTCGAGCCTAGTCACCCGGCCCGGTGGTGGTGCGGGCGTGTGGCGGCGCGCCCACCACACGCCCGATCGGTGCGGAGTGCGGCGGTCGGTCAGGCCTCGGTGCCCTCGGCCTCGTCCTCGGCCCGGGACCGACGCTCGTTGGCCACCGGACCGTTTGTCACCTCATACTCGCGGGGGTCGGCGAGGTGCGACGGCACCCAACCGTTGCCCAGTCGGGTCCGCCGGGCGTTGGCGATTCCACCGGTGTACGCGTGATTTCCCGTCACTGTCGTTCCCCCTCACGGATCACGGGCCGCTCTGCCCGCTCGGGACGAGTCTCCCGCTCGACGGCTCGGGAAACCGTAATGTGGATCACTGAATCAGCGGAAGTCACGGGAGGCGGGGCTGACCGGCGGCTCGATGGCGTCCAGCCGATCGGCGACCAGGTTGGTCACCCCCTCGTGCCGCTGCAACCGCCCCCGGACCACCAGCGCGGCGCTGGTCCGCGCCACCCGCCGGTAGCGCTGCCACAACCCCGGCGAACAGGTGACGTTGAGCATCCCCGTCTCGTCCTCCAGGTTGAGGAAGGTGACCCCGCCCGCGGTCGCCGGGCGTTGCCGGTGGGTGACGATGCCACCGACCCGGATCCGTTGCCCCGGCTCCACCCGGCCGAGCCGGGCGATCGGCACCGCGCCGAGCACGTCGAGCTGCCCCCGGATGAACCGGGCGGGGTGACTCTCCGGCGACAGCCCAGTGGCCCACACGTCGGCGACCAGCCGGTCCACCGCCTCCATCCCGGGCAGCGTGGGCGCCGCCGCGCCGGTCACCGTGCCGGGCAGCCGACCCGGCCGGTCCTGGGCCGCCGCACCGGCGGCCCACAGCGCCTGCCGCCGGCTCAGCCCGAAACAGGCGAAGGCGTCCGCGGTGGCCAACGCCTCCAGCTGCGCGGCGGTGAGACCGAGCCGCCGGGCCAGGTCCGGCATGTCCCGGTACGGCCCACCGGCGACCCGTTCGGCCTCGATCCGTTCGGCCACCTCGGCGCCCAGGGTCCGCACGCTGGACAGACCGAGCCGGACGGCTGGACCGCCCAACCCCCAGGCGTGCGGCGGCTCCCCCGGCCCGCTGCCCCACCGGGTCTCCGGGGTGGACTCCAGCACCGCCTTCGCCCCGCTGGCGTTGATGTCCGGACGGCGGACCTCCACCCCGTGCCGGCGGGCGTCGTCGACAAGGGTCTGCGGCGAGTAGAAACCCATCGGCTGGGCGTTGAGCAGCGCCGCCAGGAACGGCGCCGGGTGATAGCGCTTGAGCCAGGAACTGGCGTAGACCAGGTAGGCGAAGCTCATCGCGTGGCTCTCCGGGAAGCCGTAGCTGGCGAACGCGGTGAGCTTGCGGTAGACGTCGTCGGCCAGCTCACCGGTGATGCCCCGCTCGGCCATCCCGGCGTAGAGCCGGTCGGCGATCCGGGTCATCCGCTCGACCGACCGCTTGGCGCCCATCGCCCGGCGCAGCTGGTCGGCCTCGGCCGCGTCGAAGCCGGCCAGGTCGATGGCGAGCTGCATCAGCTGCTCCTGGAACAGCGGCACACCCAGTGTCTTCTCCAGGGCGTTGCGCATCAGCGGATGCGCGAAGGTCACCGGCTCCTGGCCGTTCTTACGCCGGATGAACGGGTGCACCGAACCGCCCTGGATCGGGCCGGGGCGGATCAGCGCCACCTCGACCACCAGGTCGTAGAACTCGCGGGGCTTGAGCCGGGGCAGCGTGGCCATCTGGGCCCGGCTCTCCACCTGGAACACCCCGACCGAGTCGGCCCGGCAGAGCATGTCGTAGACCTCCGGGTCGTCCAGGGTCATGTCACCCAGGTCGAGCCGGGACCCGATCATGTCGTAGCCGTAGTGCAGGGCGGAGAGCATGCCCAGGCCGAGCAGGTCGAACTTGACCAGGCCCACAGCGGCGCAGTCGTCCTTGTCCCACTGCAGGACGCTGCGCCCGGGCATCCGCCCCCACTCCACCGGGCAGACCTCGATCACCGGCCGGTCGCAGATCACCATGCCGCCGGAGTGGATGCCCAGGTGCCGCGGGAACGTCTGCAACTCGTTGGCGTACTCCACCACCTGCTCGGGGATGTTCTCGACATCGACAGTGGCGACCGACCCCCACCTGTCGATCTGCTTGCTCCAGGCGTCCTGCTGCCCGGGCGAGTAGCCGAACGCCTTGGCCACGTCCCGCACGGCCGACCGGGGCCGGTAGGAGATGACGTTGGCGACCTGGGCGGCGTGCTCCCGGCCGTAGCGGGTGTAGACGTGCTGGATCACCTCCTCCCGGCGGTCGGACTCGATGTCCACGTCGATGTCGGGTGGGCCGTCCCGTTCCGGGGCGAGGAACCGCTCGAAGAGCAGTTGGTGCCGGACCGCGTCCACATTGGTGATCCGCAACGCGTAGCAGACCGCCGAGTTGGCCGCCGAACCCCGACCCTGGCAGTAGATGTCCTGGTCACGGCAGAACGTGACGATGTCGTAGACCACCAGGAAGTAGCCGGGGAAACCCAGCTCCTCGATCATGTTCAGTTCGTGGTCGAGTTGCGCGTACGCCGTCGGGTGCGCCTGCGGCGGCCCGTAGCGCTCGTGCGCCCCGTCAGCGGTCAGCTTCCGCAGCCAGCTCATCTCGGTGTGCCCCGGCGGCACCGGGTACGCCGGTAGCTGCGGCGCGACGAGCTGGAGGTCGAAGGCCAACTCGGCGCCGAACTCGGCGGCCCGCGCCACCGCGCCCGGGTACGCGGCGAACCGGGCCGCCATCTCCGCGCCGCTGCGCAGGTGGGCGGTGGCCGCAGCGGGCAACCAGCCGTCGATCTCGTCCAGGCTGCGTCGGGCCCGGACCGCGGCGACGGTGGTGGCCAGCCGACGCCGGCCGGGGCTGGCGTAGTGCACGTTGTTGCTGGCCACCGTCGGCAACCCGGCCGCGGCGGCCAGCTCGGCGAGCGCGTCGTTGCGGTCGGCGTCGACGGGATGGCCGTGGTCGGTCAGCTCCACGGCCACCGTCTCCGCACCGAAGAGCGCGGTCAGCCGGTCCAACTCGCGGGCCGCCGCGTCCACCCCCTCGGTGAGCAGCGCCCCCGGCACGTGCCCCTTGCGGCAGCCGGTCAGCACCAGCACATGGTCACGCAGCTCGGCGGCGACCTCCTCCAGGTCCCCGTAATCCGGGCGGCCCTTCTCACCGCCGCGTAGCTGGGCGCGGGCGATGGTGGTGGCCAGCCGGGCGTACCCCTCGTGGCCGTGCGCGAGCACCAGCAGGTGCGCGCCGTGCGGGTCGGGCTCGCCGTTCTGCGGGCCGGGCAGGCCGAGGGACAGCTCCGCGCCGAAGATGGTCGGCAGGCCCAGCGTACGAGCCGCCTCGGCGAAGCGGACCACCCCGTAGAAGCCGTCGTGGTCGGTGACGGCGAGCGCGGTGAGCCCCAGCCGGGCCGCCTCCTCGGCCAGCTCCTCCGGGTGGCTGGCGCCGTCGAGGAAGCTGAAGTTGGTGTGCGCGTGCAGCTCCGCGTAGGGCACCACGCCGTCGGGACGGGTCAGCTCCGGCGGCTGGTACTGCTCGCGGCGGCGGCTCCACGCCGGGGAGTCGCCACCATCGGCGTCCACCGCGAGCGGGTCCACCACGTGCAGGTGCCGCTCACCTCTGCTCCCGCGGTTGCCACCCGCTCGGGTGTCACCGGCCCGGCCGGAGAGCACGCGTTCCAGCTCCGACCAGGGCATCTTCGGGTTGTGAAAGCTCATCCGGCCGCTCTGGCCGCGCTGCTCGGCCCGGTACTGCTCGGTCGAGGGACGCTGGACGACCGGGTCGACGACGAACACGACGGCGGTCGCCCCGCCGGCGGCGAGAGGTGCGATGAGCGTGATGACTCACAGGCATCTTGATGTCTGTGAGTCATCACGCTCATCAGGACATCTGCTCCCCAGCCAGCGCGGAGCCAGCCGACGTCGGGCAGGGATCGACCTGACTTAGTCATAGATCGCCTCCACCAACCACTGCCCCGACTCCACGGCCAGCAGCAGGGCAGCACCGTCGGCCAGGCTGACCTGGAACCGGGCCCGGCGGCGGGCCTCGGCCGGCGCCCACCAGCGCTCGTCCACCGGCCACGGCCCGGCCCAACCCACGATCTCCGCTGGCTGACCGGTGCCGACCACCAGTCGGGCGGGCGCGGCGCTCACCGCCAACCGCGCGCTGATCACCACCGGCTCACCAGCGGCGTCGTGCACGGTCGCGGCGAGCGGACTGGGCAGCACCACGGCGGGCGCGGGCGGCGGCAGCCCGCCCGGCCACGGCGGAGCTTCGGGCAGGGCCGGGAGTCGTTCGTCGCCCCACGGCACCAGCCGTACCTGATCGGCCGGGGAGCGCCCACCACCGAGCACTGCGGTGACCACCGCCTCCGGGCCGAGGATGCCCTGCACCCGGCTCAACGCCCGGTGCGCGCGTTCCCGCTCCTCGCCGGTCTCCCCCCAGAGGCCGGCCTGCAGACCGGCCTGGGCGATCACCCCGTCCGGGATCAGGCGCAGCCGGATGATGCCGGCCGTCGGTCGGGCCGGGCGGGCGCCGGTACGGCCGTTGCTGCCGGAGAGCCACCCGTCGAGCTGCCAGCGCACCCGGTCGGCGATGGCCGCGGCGGTGAGCAGGCCATCGTGCCGCCACACCCGGTGCAGCTCCTGCCCGTGCTCGGTGACCGCCTCGATGCCGAGTCGGGTGCAGGCCAGCCCGTGCCCGGCCAGCCGCTCGTGCAGCTGCTCAGCCAGCGCCCGGGCCACGAACGCCGCCGCGTCGACCCGGTCGATCGGTTCGTCGTGCTCCGCCGTCACCGTCAGGTCGGCCGGCGGCTGCCGGACGGCGAGTGGGCGGTGGTCCCGCCCGGCGGCCAGCCGGTGGGCCAGCGCACCGTCGAACCCGAACCGGGCCAGCACGTCACCGGCCGGCAGGGCGGCGAAGTCGCCGAGGGTGCGTACCCCCAGCCGGCGCAGCAGGTCGGCCAGCGCCGACCGGCCGAGCGCCTCGACCGGCAACCCGGCCAGGAACTCCGGTGTCCCGCCCGGTGCCACCACCCGGCCGGCGCGAGCGGCCAACCCGGCCGCGAACACCCCGTCGGCGATGCCGACCTGGCTCTCCACCAGGCACGACTGGGCCACGTGCTCGATGATCCGCTCAGCGGCCGCCTCCTCGCCCCCGAGGTAACGGCCCGGCCCCCGGGCGGCCACCGCGCAGGCGCCCGGACGGACCACCTCGACCCCGGCGACCAACTCCTCCACCGCGGCGACCACCGGCTCGAACGCCCGGGCGTCCCGGCCGGGGTCGTACTCCACGACGGTGAGCTGGGGGCAGCGACCCTGCGCCTCCCGTTTGCGCAGCCCTCGACGCACCCCCTCGGCGCGGGCCCGCTCGGAGCAGGCGACCACCCGGTTGGCGTGCAGCACGGCGACCGGGCCGGTCGCCGGCACCCCGTCGACGATCTCGGCGGCGAGCACCGGCCAGTCCGGGCACCACAGCAGCAGCGTGCGTGCCGGCGCGCCGGTCACCCCCGACCGACCAGGGCGAGTGGCGCGGCCGATCGGCCCACTGGCGACGGCAGCGTACGAGGGATCACCCGGGTCAGCTCGTCACCCGGGAGCCAGACCTTGATCTCCTTGGGTCGGGCAGCCGCACCGCGTCCGCGCGCCGAGACGGTGATCTCCCGGCGGCGCAACCGCCCCCGACCCAGCCCGAGCCCCTCCCAGACCCCGCGGACCACCTGCAACGTCACGTCTGCGCCGTCCCACCGGCCGTACGGGACGAGCACGCTGCCGCGCTGCCGGGCCCGGGCGGCCAACCGGGTGGCGACCGAGGCGGAGACCGAGGCCGGCACTGTGGTGACCACGACGTCCACCCCGTCGATCAGCGCGGCGACCACTGTGGCCCACTCGGGGCCGGGGTTCGGCACCAGGGCCAACCGGTCCAGGGCGATGCCCAACTCAGCCGCCGCGCCCGCGCCGAACGTCGGCACCCCGACCACGGCGCACCACGAGCCGGCCCGGGACGCCTCGGCGAGCAGGGCCAGCATCAGCGAGGTGCCACCGCTGCGGCGGGGCTGGCCGGCGGCGACCGCGATGGTGCTGCCCCGGCGCAGGCCCCGGTTGGGCAGCAGACCGGTCAGCTCGGGCACCACCGGCAGCACCCGGTGCCCACCGACCGGGTCGGGTGCGCTCGCCGGGCGCACCAGATCGGCCAGTGCGGCGGAACCGACCACCATGCGGCCCGCCATTGGACCAACTCCCCCGTCGTTGCTGTGGATCAGATCAGGACCGGCACGCCGCGCCACCGGCCGCCCGGCTCCCCCCGCGGGGCGGCCGGTGGCGCGGCGGGATCAGGCGGCGAGGCCGTCCAGGGCCGGTTGGTGTGCCACGCCGAGCGCGGTTTCCACCACCGTGACGAACTGTTCGGCGGCGCGGAGCAGATCGTCGGCCTCCCGGGCGCTGACCACCCGGGGGATGCCGGCCTCGGCGGCGGCGCGCTTGCTGGCACCCGCGGCGAAGAACCGGGACCACTCGTCGAGCTCCGGAGCGACCGCGCAGAGGAGGACCCAGACGCTGGTGATCCGGTTACGCCGAGTCGGCGCGGGTCGGGCCCGGGCGGCGAGCAGGGCCGCCGCCGCGCGCAGGGCGGCCAGGTGGGCAGCCGCGTAACGCAGGCCGTCAGGTCGGGTCTGGCCGGCCTCGACCAGCCCACGGCGGGCCAACGTGAGGAGCTGGGCGGGGGTGCGGTGCGGCAGCACGTGCGCCGGCACCGTCGGTGCCTGAGCCGGGTTGGTCGGCATGGATGTCTCTCCTCCACGTGGCCGAGACGTCACTCCGGCGGCTGATGCCACCGACGCGACGCCGAGGTCGGGTGGTGCGGAGGAAGACGCACCGGGTGTGGCCGGCCGGGTGTGGATGCTTCCCCACACCACACCCGGCCGGCGGACCGGCGGGTGCGTCGCCCGCCGCCCGGGGGTCGTGGGCGGCGGGCAACGCTCCTGCCTGTTGGGACCAGGCTCGCGACTGCCCGGAAACCCAGGTGCGGCCCGCGGAGCCGCACCGCCCGGAGGTGGCGCCGCGAAACGCCGCGCTCCGGCTGGTTGGAACGGGCGTTCGAGGCAATCGAACACTCGTTCTAACTGCTGCTGACAGTACACCTCCCCTCCGACGAAAATGCAACGTGTGACGCGCCGAGCGCGCCGGCCGACCGAACCGGCCACCAACGGACCGGGAAGAATGGCGGGATGCAGCCACACCCGAACGTACGGGCGGTGCAGGACGCTCTCACCGCCGCCGGCACACTCGACGGCGCCGGTGAGCCCAGCATGGTCCGTCTGCTGCCCGACGCGGTGCACACCGCCTCGGCGGCCGCCGAGGCGCTCGACGTCGAGGTCGGTCAGATCGCCAACTCACTGATCTTCGACGCGGACGACACGCCACTGCTCGTCCTCACCTCCGGCGCGCACCGGGTCGACACCGCGGGCCTGGCGGCATCGATCGGCGTCACCCGGCTGCGCCGGGCCACCCCGGAGTTCGTCCGGGCCCACACCGGGCAGCCGATCGGCGGGGTCGCCCCACTCGGGCACCCGCACCCACTGCGCACCCTGGTGGACACGGCACTGGCGGCGTACCCGGAGATCTGGGCCGCGGGTGGCGTACCCCAGGCGGTCTTCCCGACCACCTACGCCGAGCTGTTGCGGGTCACCGCCGGCACCCCGGCCGAGGTGGCGTGAGCGAGCGGAGCGAGCGAACCAGCAGGCACAGCAGCGACGCGCTCGCGCCGCCGCGAAGCGGAGGCGTGAGCGAGCGGACCAGCAGGCACAGCGGCGACGCTCCGGAGCTGGTCACGCTGCACGTGTGGCGCACCTCCCGCGGCGCGCTGCCCCGGGCGCTGACCCGGATGGCACTGGACCCCCGCCGGTTGCGGGCCCTCCCGGGCGTCCGGTTCGGCAAGCTGCTGGGCACCGGGACCGGCACCGACTTCGGGCCGAGGGACGCCGACCTGACCCGGTGGGCGGCGCTGACCGTCTGGGACTCCCCCGCCGCGGCGGCCGACTTCGACGACTCGTCGGTCGGGCGGGCCTGGGCGCGCATCGCCCACGCCCGGGCCCGGATCGACCTGCGCCCGCTGACCAGCCGGGGTGAGTGGTCCGGCCAGCGGCCGTTCGGTGACCCGCCGGGCGGCCGGGTCACCGGCCCGGTGCTGGCACTGACCCGGGCCCGGCTACGGGCCCGGCGGGCTGCCACCTTCTGGCGGGCGATCCCACCGGTGGCCGCCGCCCTGCGCGACGCGCCAGGGTTGCTGGCCCGGTTCGGGGTCGGAGAGGCCCCGCTGGGCTGGCAGGGCACGGTGAGCGTGTGGCGCGACCCGACGGACCTGGTGGCGTTCGCGTACCGTCACCCGGAGCACCGGGCGGCGATCATGCGAACCCCCACCGCGGGCTGGTACGCGGAGGAGTTGTTCGCCCGGTTCGAGGTGCGCGACGTGATCGGCGACCGGTCGGTGCTCGGGTGGGTCGCCGACGGCGGCCCGGAAACGGTGAAGGGTGGACGGGCATGAGGTTGGTGCGCTGGACGCCGGACGATCTCGTCCGGCGGCTGGACGACGTGGTGGCCGTCTACGGCGAGGCGATGGGATACCGCACCGACCTGCTGGAAGCCCGGCGCGGTTACATCGCCACCCACGTCCGCCGGCCGGGTTTCCGGGCGGTCGCCAGCCTGACCAGCGAGGGTCACCTCGCCGGCTTCGGCTACGGCTACCTGGGCGCCTCCGGTCAGTGGTGGCACGACCAGGTGCACCGCGCGCTGGACGCCCCGACCCGCACGCGCTGGCTCGCCCACTGCTTCGAGGTGGTCGAGCTGCACGTCCGGCCCCCGGCGCAGGGGCACGGGCTGGGCACCGGTCAGCTACGCGCGTTGCTCGGCATGGCGGAGGGCGACACCACTCTGCTGTCCACCCCGGAAGCCGACGAGCAGACCTCACGGGCCTGGCGGTTGTACCGACGGTTCGGCTTCGTCGACGTGCTGCGCGACTTCCACTTCCCCGGCGACGAGCGACCGTTCGGCGTACTCGGTAGGGATCTGCCGCTCGAGCCACCGGCGTCATGACCCGGCGGCTCTCCTGGGCGCTGCTCGCCGTCCTGGTGCTCGCCCAGATCTGCTACCCGCTCACCACCGGCGCCACCCGGGCCGGGCTCACCGTGGCCACCGTCGTCCTCGGTTGGCTGCTCTCGGTCGGCCACGCGCTGCTCAGCCGGGGTCTGCGGGTGGCGGCGGCGCTGGTGGCCGTGGCCACCGGCGGCGGGTTCGCGATCGAGGCGATCGGGGTGGCCACCGGCGTGCCGTTCGGCAGCTACGACTACTCCGGTGAGCTGGGCCCCAAGCTGGCCGGCGTGCCACTGATCATTCCGCTGGCCTGGACCTGGATGGCCTGGCCGGCCTGGCTGGCGGCGGTCCGACTGACCGGCGGCGGCGCCACGACTGCCGACGGCAGCAGGTCGACAGCCGGCGGCGGGCCGACTCTGGGTCGATGGGTGGGGCGGATCGCGCTGGCCACTGTGGGGCTGGCCGCCTGGGACCTCTTCCTCGACCCGCAGATGGTGGCCGAGGGCTACTGGGTCTGGCGCGACGCCACCCCGGCCCTGCCCGGCCTGGCCGGCATCCCGGTCAGCAACTACCTGGGCTGGCTGCTCTTCGCGGTGCTGATGATGAGCGCGCTGCGCCCGCTGGCCGGGCCGGCCGCCGAGCACACCGACCGGCGGGACCACCCCATGTTCGCGCTCTACCTGTGGACGTACTTCTCCAGCATCCTGGCCCACGCCGTCTTCCTCGACCTGCCCGCCTCGGCACTCTGGGGCGCCGCCGGCATGTCGGTGACCGCGGTGCCCCTGGCGGTGACAGTGCTCCGTGCCCAGCGCGGCCGTCACCTCCGGCCGGAGGCCCACCAGCCACACCGCCCCGGCGTCGACGCGACCCGATGACCGTCCTGCTCGCCCTGCTGGTCGCCGTCGCCGCGTTGACCGGGCACACCTGGCTCAACGCCGCCCGCTGGCTGCGTCGGCCCACCGACCGGCCCGACGACGTCGACGAGCCGGTGGCAGTGCTGCTGCCGCTGCGCGACGAGGCCACCCGGGTCACCCCCTGCCTGCGCGCCCTGCTGGCCCAGCGCGGCGTACCCGGGCTGCGCGTCGTGGTCCTCGACGACGGGTCCACCGACGGCACCGCCGACGTGGTCCGCGCGGTGGCAGGTGACGACCCCCGGGTCACGCTGCTCACCGGGGTCGCTCCGCCGCCGGGCTGGCTGGGCAAGCCGCACGCCTGCTGGCAGCTGGCCACCCGGGCCGACCCGGACGCCACAGCGCTGGTCTTCGTCGACGCCGACGTGGTGCTCGCCCCGCACGCCGTGGCCGCCGCCGTCACCGAATTGCGCGCCGCCCGGGTGACGCTGCTGTCGCCGTACCCCCGGATCGTGGTGGCGACGGCGGCCGACCGGTTGGTGCAGCCGCTGTTGCAGTGGCTGTGGCTGACCTTCCTGCCGCTGCGTGCGATGGAGCGCTCGCCGCGGCCGTCGCTGGCCGCGGCGGGCGGGCAGTTCCTGGTGGTGGACCGGGCCGGCTACACCGCCGCCGGCGGGCACGCCGCGGTCGCCGACAAGATCCTGGAGGACGTCGAGCTGGCCCGGGCGGTCAAGCGGGCCGGCGGGCGGATCGCCCTGGCCGACGGCTCCCGGCTGGCCACCTGCCGGATGTACGACGACTGGCCCCAACTGCGCGACGGGTACTCGAAGTCGCTCTGGGCGTCGTTCGGGCACCCGGGCGCGGCGGCGGCCGTGGTGGCGGCGCTGCTGCTGCTCTACACCGCTCCACCGCTGATCGCGCTGGGGTTCGCCTCGACAGTTCCCCGGGTGTCAATGGTTGCGCTCATCGCATATCTGCTCGGGGTGACCGGACGGGTGCTCACCGCCCGCGCGACCGGAGGACGGTGGTGGCCCGACGCGCTCGCACACCCCGTGTCGGTCGTGGTCCTCGGTTGGCTGACCCTGCGGTCGTACCATCTGCGAAAGCGACGCCGCCTGACCTGGCGGGGCCGCCCGGTCAGCTAGGGAGGACGCGGCATGGCGCGGATCGTGGTCGTCGGCGCCGGGGTGGGTGGCCTCGCCACCGCCGCCCGGCTGGCCGCTACCGGGCACCAGGTGACCGTCTTCGAGGCCGCCGACACGGTCGGCGGCAAGCTCGGCCGGTACGCCCACGACACCCCGGCCGGGTCGTTCCACTTCGACACCGGGCCGAGCCTGCTCACCCTGCCCGAGGTCTTCCACGACCTGTTCGAGGCGACCGGGGCGAAGCTCGACGAATACCTGGACCTCGTCCCGTTGGACCCGATCGTCAGGCACGTCTTTGCCGACGGTGGCCCGGCCCTGGACTCGTGCGCCGACCCGGTGGAGTTCACCGCCCGGATCGGGGCCGCCTTCGGTGACCGGGCGGCAGCAGACTGGCAGCGGCTGTGGCGTCGGGCGGCGCGGGTGTGGCAGGCCTCCTCGCGGGACATCCTGCGCCGTACCGTCGACTCTCCCCGCGACCTCGCGTCGCTGGCCTGGCGCGTCGGCGACCTGGCCGCCATCGCCCCGGGCCGCAGCCTGCGCGGCCTGGGCCGCCGGCACCTGAACGACCCGCGGCTGCGGATGATGCTGGACCGGTACGCCACCTACACCGGCGCCGACCCACGTCGGGCACCGGCGGCGCTGGTCGCGGTCCCCTACGCCGAGTTGGCCTTCGGCGGCTGGTACCTGCGCGGTGGGCTGGGCACGCTCGCCGACGCGCTGCTGACCCGCTGCCTGGACCTCGGCGTGGTCGTGCAGACCGACGCCACTGTCACCCGGATCGACGCCACCGGCGGCCGCGTGCACGGGGTACGCCTCGCCGGCGTCACCGCCCCGGTGCCCGCCGACGTGGTGGTGGCCAACGTGGACGCACTCACCGTCTACCGTGACCTGCTGCCGCACCCGCGTCGACTGGCCGGGCTGACCGACCGCAGCCTCGCCGGCTTCGTGCTGCTGCTCGGCGTCTCCGGCAGCACCGGGCTGGCCCACCACAACGTCTTCTTCCCGGACGACTACGACGCCGAGTTCGACGCGGTCTTCGGTGACCCCGGGCGCGGCGTACGGGCCCGACCGGCGGCCGACCCGGCCGTGTTCGTCACAGTGGCCGACGACCCGATGGTCCGCCCGGCCGGAAACGAAGCGTGGTTCGTGCTGGTCAACGCCCCGCGGCAGGGCACCGCGGCGGGCGCGGTCGACTGGCGACGCCCGGGGCTGGCCGACGCGTACGCCGATCGGATCCTGGACGTGCTGGCGCGGCGCGGCGTGGACGTGCGCGACCGGCTGCTGTTCCGCGAGATCCGCACCCCCGCCGACCTGGGCGTGGCGACCGGCGCGCCGGGCGGCTCGATCTACGGCACCGCCGGTGGGCTGCTCCGCCCGGCCAACCGGGGCCCGGCGAACGGGCTGTGGCTGGTGGGTGGCTCCACCCACCCGGGCGGCGGGTTGCCGATGGTCACCCTCTCCGCGCAGATCGTCGCCGACGAGATCGGCCCCGCCTGGTAGACCCTGCATGCTCCAGCCGGTGTCTGTTTCCGCGCGTCGGGCTGGGCCGTTCAGCCGGCCCGGCCCCCTCAGTCGGCGTCGAGCAGGGCGCGGCGGATGCTGGAGAGCAGTTGCCCCAGGCCGAAACCGGCCAGCAGCACCCAGACCGCTGTCGCCATGGTGATGGTGCCGGCGGCCAGGTCCGGCTCGATCAGCCCGGCCAGCCCGGCGACCAGCAAACCGGCCAGCGCCACCGAAACCCGGGTGGGGCGTTCGCCCACCGTCACCGCGCCGATCTCCCGCATGCCGGCGGCGACCGCACGCGCTCGGACGTACTCGTGCAACCAGGACAGCGCGCCGCCCGCGACGACCAGCCCGCCCGGCGCGCCCACCAGCCAGAACGCCAGCAGCCACGCCACCTCACCGAGCCGGTCGGCGACCGAGTCGTAGACGTAGCCGAGCCGGGTGGTGCGACCGGTGGCGACCGCCACCGCACCGTCCACGCTGTCCGCCACGGCGGCGAGCAGCACGAACAGCGCGCCGAGGAACGGCCCGTCCCCCGGCCGACCCACCAGCAACGGTACGCAGAAGCAGAGCAGCACCCCGGCCACTGTGACCGCGGTGGGGCTCACCCGCAGCCGGCCCAGCACATATCCGACGTGGTACGCGAATCGCAGCCAGGCGCGCACCACCGGAGCCGCGACCCGAGGGTCGAACCCGCCGTGCAACCGCGCCCACGCCGTGGCGTACTGATCCCAGTTCAGCTGTGTGCCCACCACGGATCAACCGTCGTGCCGGTCAACAGGTGTCGCAGGTGCAGCGTTCACACGCGGGCGCCGACCTTCAGGTTCTGCCAGACCTCGCGGGTCGCTGTGGACCGGTTGAGGGTGATGAAGTGGATTCCCGGCACGCCCTCGTCCAACAGTCGGCGGCACATCTCGCTGGCCTGCTCGATGCCGAGCCGGCGGACGGCGTCCGGGTCGTCGGCGACGCGTTCGAAGCGGGCCGCCAACGCCGGTGGGAACGGCGCACCGGACAGCTGCACGGACCGCTCGATGGTGCTGAACTGGGTCACCGGCATCACGCCCGCCAGGATCGGGGTGTCACAGCCAGCAGCCGCCACCCGGTCACGTAGCCGCAGGTAGTCGTCGGCGTCGAAGAACATCTGCGTGACCGCGAACTCCGCGCCGGCCCGACACTTGCGGACGAACTGGGCGGTGTCGCTGGCCACATCGGGCGAGCGGGGGTGCTTGTACGGGAAGGCGGCCACGCCGACGCTGAAGTCGCCGGCGTCACGCACCAGCCGGACCAGGTCCTCGGCGTAGTCCACGCCCTCGGGGTGACGGATCCACTCACCGCCCGGGTTGCCCGGGGGGTCGCCACGAACGGCCAGCACGTTGCGCACGCCCACCCCGGCGAGCCGGCCGACCACGTGCCGCAGCTCGGCGACGGAGTGGTTGACCGCTGTCAGGTGGGCCATCGGCAGCAGGGTGGTCTCGGTGGCGATCCGCTCGGTCACCGCAACTGTGGTGTCCCGCGTCGAACCACCGGCGCCGTACGTGATCGACACGAACGACGGGCGCAGGGACTCCAACTCGCGGATGGCCTGCCAGAGCAGCTGCTCCCCCGCCTCGGTCTTGGGCGGGAAGAACTCGAACGAGAAGGTCGGCTGGTGCTCACGGATGAGCTCCCCGATCGCCGGCTGGGGATTGGGGAGTACCGAGGGAAGACCGAGCGCCACGGTCCAACTCTAGCGGTCGATGCCACCACGACCCAGGCCCTTCCCACTCCGACGGCCGGGCGGCCCCCCGCGTCCCGATCCGGCGGGCGGGAAGGCGTCGTACCTCCGGGGTAGGAAGGGGTGGTGCGGGAGGGGCGGCGGGGGCGGCCCCGGGGGCCCGCGCGGGGGTCAGCAACCGAGCGGTGCCGCTGGTCCCGCCCGTTCCGGGCGGGCCGGTGGGCGCCGCGCCGACGCCCGCCAGGAGGACAGATGACCCCGCCCGCACCGCCGCGTCCCGCGCAGCTCGGGCCGCTGCTGGCTCGCTGCCGACTCGACCGGGGCTGGAGCCAGCAGCGAGCCGCCGCCGAGCTGTGCGCCGCCGCCGGGGTGCCGACGTTGAGTCGGCACGAGATTTCCCGGTGGGAACGACAGCGTCGCGTGCCGGGCGGTTTCTGGCTCGGCTGGCTCGCCGTCGTCCTGGACGTGCCGCTGGTGGCGCTCGCCGAGGCCGCCGCGGCCACCCGAAGGGCCGGCTCGACGAGGGCCACCGGGCCGGGCCGCGCCGCGGTGGCCGGCGCGCGACCGAGTGGGCGCACGGGTCCCGGCCGCACCAGCCGGACTACGCGTGGCAGTGGAGCACGAAACATGACGACCAGCTAGCGTCGGGGCGTGACCCACGCTGCTCCCGTGTCCCCCGTCGACCGCGCCGGCCTGCGGGAGCGGGTCGACAAGGCCCTCACCGAGTTCCTGGCCGGCCAGCGGATCCGCCTCGCCGCCGTGGACGACGCGCTGGGCCCGGTGGCCGAGGCGATCGAGGCGTTCGTGCTCGGCGGCGGCAAGCGGCTGCGTCCGGCATTCGCGTACTGGGGGTTCCGGGGGGCCGGCGGGGTGGACGGCGACCAGGTGCTCACCGCCCTGGCCGCGCTGGAGTTCGTCCAGGCCAGCGCCCTGATCCACGACGACCTGATGGACCGCTCCGACACCCGCCGGGGCGAGCCGGCGATACACCGGCGCTTCGCCACCCGACACCGGGAGGCCGGCTGGGGCGGCGACCCGGACGGTTTCGGCGACGCCGCGGCCATCCTGCTCGGCGACCTCTGCCTGGTCTGGTCCGACGAGCTGCTGCACTCCGCCGGCCTGGACCTGTGGTCGTTGGCCCGGGCCCGGCCGGTCTTCGACGAGATGCGCACCGAGGTCACCGTCGGGCAGTACCTCGACGTGCTGACGCAGGTCACCGGGGACACCTCGGTGGAACGGGCCAGCAAGGTCGCCCGGTACAAGTCAGCGAAGTACACCGTCGAGCGTCCGATGCTGCTCGGCGCCGCGCTTGCCGACGCGCCGGAGGACGTGCGGACGGCCTACTCGGCGTACGGGCTGCCGTTGGGCGAGGCGTTCCAGCTCCGCGACGACGTGCTCGGGGTCTTCGGTGACCCGGCGCTGACCGGCAAGCCGGCCGGGGACGATCTGCGCGAGGGCAAGCGCACCTACCTGGTGGCGGCGGCAGTGGAGGCCACCGACGACGCGGGCCGCGAGCTGCTGCTCGGCAGGCTCGGCGACCCGGAGCTGGACGAGCAGGGGGTGACCCGGCTCCGCGAGGTGATCTCGGGTAGTGGGGCTCTGGCCCGTACCGAGCAGCGGATCGTCACGCTCACCGACACCGCCCTGGCCGCCCTGACCGCCATCGACCTAGAGACCGAGGCCCGCCAAGCCCTGGTAGACCTGGCCATAGCCGCAACCCGCCGAGCCGACTGACCGCTCTGCCCCCGCTCCCCCGCCCCCGCGGTTGATCATGAGGTTGGCGACCTTCGCCTCGGCGTGTCGCGCCGCCAACCTCATGATCAACGCAGGGAGGTGGGGTTAGAAGCCTTGGGCTTGGGCTCGGCGTTTCACCTCGCGGGCCTGGTCGCCGGAGAGGGCGGCGGCCGGGGTGGCGCCGGGGAGGGTGTCGTCCGGCTCGTAGAGCCAGCGCAGGGCGGCCTCGTCGTCGTAGCCGTTGTCGGCGAGCAGGTTGAGCACGCCGGGCAGGTGCTTGAGCACGGTCTCGTTGGCGACCAGCTCGGCCGGGATCCGGCGGACGCCGTCGCGGCGGACCGCCAACAGCTCACGGTCACGGATCATCTGGTGCACCTTGCTGATCGACACGTCGAGGCGTTCGGCGACGTCGGGCAGGGTCAACCAGCCGGCCGGGTCGGTGGGTCCGGCGAGCTCCAGGCCGGGCGCGGCCTGGTCGGGTACGGGTTCGGTCACCCGACCACCCTGCCACGCCGCCGCCGCGACGAGCCACCGGCACCCCGGGAGACCCATCGGCGCCCACTCCGTTGATCGTCGCTGACCAGCGGATAAGGGGTGGCGAGCGCGGCGGGACGGACCGGTTCGGCGTACGGCTGTAGCATCCTGTTCATCCTTCACCCCCTGGACACATAGACTGCCTGCCGATGGACACTCAGGTCGCCGACACGTTGCTGGGCTCGCTGATCGACGGGCGCTACCGCATTCGCGGTCGCGTGGCCCGTGGTGGCATGGCGACCGTGTACACCGCCACCGACGAACGCCTTGAGCGCACCGTCGCTGTCAAGATCATTCACCCGACCCAGGCGAGCGAGGCGCGAGCCCGGATCGCCAACTTCGTGGCCCGGTTCACCGACGAGGCGAAGACCATCGCCCGGTTGACCCACCCGAACGTGGTGGCGGTCTACGACCAGGGCACGCACGCCGGCCTGCCGTACCTGGTGATGGAGTACGTCCGTGGCCGCACGCTGCGCGACGTGCTGGCCGAGCGACGCCGGCTCAACCCGGACGAGGCACTGGCCATCACCGAGCAGATGCTCGCCGCGATCGCCGCCGCGCACCGCGCCGGGCTGGTACACCGCGACGTCAAACCGGAGAACGTGCTGGTCGCGGAGGCGCCCACCGGTGGCGTCGCCAACCTCGTCGACAGCGTCGTGAAGGTGGCCGACTTCGGGCTGGCCCGGGCCGTCGAGGCGAGCGCCGACGAGGAGCAGGGCAACCAGCTGATGGCGACCGTGGCGTACGTCGCCCCGGAGCTGGTCACCGAGGGCCGCGCCGATCCGCGCACCGACGTCTACTCGGCCGGCATCGTGCTGTTCGAGATGCTCACCGGCCGCGTGCCGTACGACGGGGACCGGCCGGTGGACGTCGCCTGGCAGCACGTCGACCGGGACGTGCCGGCGCCCTCGACGCTGGTGCCGGGTCTGCCGTCGGTCCTCGACGACCTGGTGCAGCGGGCCACTCGGCGTGATCCCGGCGCGCGCCCCGCGGACGCCGGCGCACTGCTGGCCGAGGTGCAGGTTGCCCGGGACCGTCTGGGCGACGCCAACAGCCACACCGCCGTACTCCGCCCGGTCAGCGACGAACCGTCGCTCTCTCAGCCGACGATGATGGTCGCGACGGTCCAGCCGCCCAACCGCCCGTCATGGGCCCGACTGCCGGAGGGCGCCAGCAGCCAGGGGCCCGGACGGCGTCGGGCCGCCCCGGAGCCGGCGGAGGGCCTGGGTGCCCGGCTCGCCGCGCTGCGCAGCACTGTGCTGGGCGATCCCCGCGGCCGGCGGGCCGTCGCTGCCGTGGTGGTGACGCTGGGCCTGGTGGCCGCGATCGGGGGCTGGTGGTTCGGCGTCGGCCGTTACACGGACGCTCCGCAGCTGGTGAGCCTGAGCAAGGCCGAGGCGCAGGCGCGGGCCGACCGCGCCGGGCTCGTCCTCAAGTACGCCGAGCCACGCTTCGACGAGAAAGCCCCGAAGGACAGCGTGCTGGGGCAGAGCCCGGCGTCCGCTGCCAAGATCGTCAAGGGTGGCACGATCACCCTGACCCTCTCCCTCGGCCCGGAGCGTTTCCCCGTACCGGACGTGATCGGCAAGGAGTTCGAGCTGGCCGAGGCGGACCTGGTCAACGCGAAGCTGGTGGTGGCCAAGGGCACCCCCCGCTACGACGACAGCCTGCCGGCCGGGGTCGTGGTGGACAGCTCCCCCAAGGTGGGCGCCGAGGTCAAACCAGGTGCGAAGGTCACCCTCATCCTGAGCCGGGGTAGGGCGCCGGTGACGGTGCCGAACCTGGTCGGCAAGAGCCTGACCGACGCCCGGACGACCCTGGCCCAGCTCAACCTGGTGCTGGTGGAGAACTACAAGGACTCCGACAAGCCGAGGGACGAGATCCTCGGCCAGAGCCCGGCCGACGGCGCCGGTGTGGAGAAGGGCACCCAGGTCAAGCTGGACGTCAGCAAGGGGCCACCGCTGGTCGCCATGCCACGGGTGATCGGCCTGCCGTGCCAGCAGGCCAAGCAGGCGTTGGAGGCGCAGGGCTTCCCGGTGACCATGGCGATCAACCCGAACGCCGTGGTCCAGATCCAGCTCCCGGGCGAGAATTCGCAGGTGGCGCCCGGCACCCCGGTCACCCTGACGTGCTTCTGATGCCGACGATCTCCGGGCGGCCGGTGGGCACGCACACTCCGACCTCGGGTGGGCTGGCGAAGGCCGCCCTGCCGTACGCCGACGTGACCGGCGCACGGGTGGTGCAGGTCTACGTCTCCAACTCGCGCGGCTGGGCACTGCCCAACGGCGACCCCGGGCAGGACGTCCTGTTCCGCGACGGTTGCGCCGAGCGGGGCATTCCGACGTTCATCCACGCCGCGCTGCTGGTCAACCTGGGCTCGCCCACCCCTGCCACTGTCGAGAAGTCGGCCCAGACGCTGGCGCACGCGCTGCGTCGGGGCGTGGCGATCGGCGCGCGGGGGGTGGTGTTCCACGCGGGCAGTTCGGTGGACGAGGGGCACGCCGAGGCGGCGATGCGACAGGTCCGCGAGGTGTTGCTGCCGCTGCTCGACTGGACCGCCGAGGCTGGCGGGCCGATGTTGCTGGTCGAGCCGAGCGCGGGTGGAGGCCGGTCACTGGCCTCCCGGGTGGAGCAGCTCGGGCCCTACCTGGACGCGGTGGACCGGCACCCCATGCTCGGGGTCTGCTTCGACACCTGCCACGCCTGGGCGGCCGGGCACGACCTGGCGGCCGAGGGCGGCATGACGGCGACCCTGGACACCCTGGTGGCCACTGTCGGTGCGGACCGGCTGCGGCTGGTCCACGCCAACGACTCGAAGGATCTGTGCGGCTCCACCCGGGATCGGCACGAGAACATCGGCAAGGGCAGCATCGGCGAGCCCGCCTTCGCCGAGCTGATGGCCCACCCGGCGACCGCTGGCGTCCCGATCGTCGTGGAAACCCCCAGCGAGAAGCACCTGGGCCACGCCGCCGACATCAGCACGCTAACCCGCCTGTCCCACCCCTGACCCAACCTGCTGGTTGATCAAGAGGTTTACGTCAGATTCCGGTCGCCGGATGACGCAAACCTCTTGATCACCGAGGTGAGCGCTGGGGGTGTCAGGCTGCGGCGAGGATGCGGGGTAGGGCTGCCACGGCGCGGTCGATGTCCGCGTCGCTGACGCCCAGGTGGGTGACCAGGCGGGCGGTACGGGGGCCGAGCACCGAGACCAGCACGCCCTCGGCCCGCGCCGCGGCGGCCAGGGCCCGTGCGTCCAGTGTGTGCTTGGTGAGGTCCAGCGCGACCAGGTTGGTACGGACCGTGGTGGCCAGCACCCCGAACGGCGCGACCGCCTCGGCGAGCCGGGCCGCCTTCGCGTGGTCGTCAGCCAGCCGGTCGATGTGGTGCGCCAGCGCGTACCGGCCGCCGGCGGCAAGAATGCCGGCCTGGCGCATGCCACCGCCCATCCGCTTGCGGATCAGCCGGGCACGTTGCATCTTCTCCGCGCTGCCCACCACCAGCGAACCGACCGGCGCGCCGAGACCCTTGGAGAGGCACACCGACAGCGTGTCGAAGAGCTGGCCGTACTCGATCAGCGGCACCCGGTCGGCGACGTGCGCGTGCCAGATCCGCGCGCCGTCACAGTGCAGCGCGACGCCCGCCTCGTCGGCGACCCCGCGCAGATCCCGCAGGGTCGCCAGCGGAATCACCCCGCCACCGCCGCGGTTGTGGGTCTGCTCGACGGCGATCGCGCGGGTGGGGACGGCGAAGTAGCCGTCCGGCCGGATCATCCCGGCCACCACCTCCGGGTCGATGTCCGCGCCCACCGCGGGCCAGGTCCGCGAGGAGATACCGCCGTACGCGGCCGCGGCGCCGATCTCGTACGTGACAACGTGCGCGTCGGCGTCGCAGAGCAACTCGTCGCCGGGCGACACCAACAGTTGCAGGGCGATCTGGTTCGCCATCGACCCGCTCGGGGCGAACAGCGCCGCCTCGTGCCCGAACAACGCGGCGACCTCGGCCTCCAGCGCGTTGACGCTCGGGTCTTCGCCGTACACGTCGTCACCGACCTCGGCGGCGGCCATCGCCTCCCGCATCCCGGCGGTGGGTCGGGTCACCGTGTCGGACCGCAGGTCCACGAACAGGTCAGGCACTGTCTTCCTTTCGGCTGCCGACTGCCGGGTTCGCGAACTCAGCCACGGAGCATCTCCGCTACCAGGAACGCCAACTCCAACGACTGCTGGGTGTTCAGTCGCGGGTCGCAGGCGGTTTCGTACCGGTCGGGCAGGTCGAGATCCTCGATCCCCTGGGCGCCGCCGAGGCACTCGGTGACGTCCTCACCGGTCAACTCGACGTGCAGGCCACCGGGGTGGGTGTCCAGCCCCCGATGCACCTCGAAGTAGCCGAGCACCTCGTCGACGATGCGGTCGAAGTGCCGGGTCTTGTAGCCGTTGGACGACTCGTGCGTGTTGCCGTGCATCGGGTCGCACTGCCAGACCACCTTGGCGCCGGCGGCGGTGACCTTGGCGACGATCGGCGGCAGCGCGTCGCGTACCCGGTGGTTGCCCATCCGGCTGATCAGGGTGAGCCGGCCGGGGATGTTGTCCGGGTTGAGCTTCTCGCACAGCTCGATCGCCTCGTCCGGGGACGTGGTCGGGCCGAGCTTGACCCCGATCGGGTTGGCGATGCGAGAGATGAAGTCGATGTGCGCGCCGCTGATCTGCCGGGTGCGCTCGCCGATCCAGAGGAAGTGCCCGGACAGCCCGTACGCCCGGCGGTCGGAGACCCGGGTGAGCGCCCGGTCGTACTCCAGGGCGAGGGCCTCGTGGGAGCAGTAGAGCGTGACGGTGCGCAACGCCTCGTCGTCGGTCATCCCGCAGGCCCGGATGAAGGCCAGCGCCCGGTCGATCTCCCGGGCGATCGCCTCGTAACGCTCCCCCGCCGGGGAGTTCTTCACGAAGCCCTTGTTCCAGTCGTGCACGGCGTGCAGGTCGGCGAGCCCGCCGGCGAGGTACGCCCGGAGCATGTTCATCGCCGCGGCCGAATTGGCGTACGCGCGGATCATGCGCTGCGGGTCGGCGACCCGGGCGGCCGGGTCGGCCTCCAGCGAGTTGATCATGTCGCCGCGGTACGCGGGCAGGCCACGGGCGTCGGTCGGCAGTGAGCGGGGCTTGGTGTACTGCCCGGCGACCCGGGCGACCTTGACCACCGGCAGCGACGCGCCGTAGGTGAGCACGATCGCCATCTGGAGCAGGGTGCGTGCGTTGGCCAGCAGGTGGCTCTCGGTGTTGTCCACGAACGTCTCGGCGCAGTCACCGCCCTGCAGCAGGAACGCCTTGCCCTCGCAGACCAGGGCGAGCTTCTGCCGGAGCTGGTCCACCTCGTAGGGCGCGACGACCGACGGCACTGTGTCGAGGACCTTGCAGACCGCGGCCACTGCACCCGGGTCGGACCACGGCGGGACCTGCTCGCGGGGCAGCTCCCGCCATCGGTCCAGGCCGAGCGCCGCGTCCTCGGCGGAGTCGACTGTCGGTCGGCTGGTCTGCAGGCCCGGGCTGCTCACCGCGGGATGGCTCAGCTGATGCCACTCATGGCGCATGACAGAAAGCGTACGGCGACGGTCGGGGTGGCCGGGCGGCGAGGGGGACGGTTCCGGCAGATGGGAGATCAATCTGCCGGGCGCTGGTCACGTTACTCGGGTACGAAGACGCCGGTCGGCGACGGAGCGACGGGCGTGGCGGCCGGCCCACCCGGCGCTTCGCCGGCGATGCACCAGTCGCTGCCGTCCCGGGTGACGGTGAAGACCAGCGGCCGGGTGACGGTGCGCTTGCCGACCGCGACCGAGACCGAGACGCTGACCTCCTGCCCGCGCGGACCCGACCGGACTGCGGTGATGGCCGCCTCCGGCACCTGGAAGTGGTCGGCGAAGTCACCGTTGGGGCCGGTGGCGCCCAGGTCGAAGCCGTCGTGCAGCAGGGCGCAGAGCTGGCTGCGGCCGGCGGCGACGTCCTTGGCCGCCATCGCGTCGAGGTAGGCCTGCACGCGCTCACGGGAGCGGGTGGCGGCCTCCTCGGCGGGGGCTCGGGCCGGCTTGGCGGCGGACTCGTCCTGGTCCTCGCCGCCGATCCCGCAGCCGACCAGGGCGACCGGCAGCAGCACCAGCCCGGCGGCGGTCGCCGCCAGCCTGCGGTGGGTCGCGCGCATGATCACCTCCGTTGGCGGTGAGATCGAGACGTGCCGAGCCGCGAGTCTGCCACATTCAGCCGACCGAACCCAACGGCGGCGGTCCGGTCGACGCTGGGCGTCGACCGGACCGCTGTGTCACGGGCGGGAAGGGACGGTGCGGGCCCCTTCCCGCCGTGTGGGTGGTGCGTCGGCCCTCGGCTCAGCCGAGACCGCCCTTGATGGCGCCGATGAGCTCGCCGTTGCTCGTGTCACCGGAGAGCTCCCAGAAGAACGCGCCACCGAGGCCCTGGTTGTTCGCGTACGTCATCTTGCCGTTGATGGTCGACGGGGTGTCGTAGCTCCACCAGTTGCTGCCGCACTTGGCGTACGCGGTGCCGGCGATCGTGCCGGTGGCCGGGCAGGTGTTCTTGAGGACCTTGTAGTCCTCGATGCCGGCCTCGTAGGTGCCCGGCGCCGCGCCGGTGGCGCTGCCGCCCGGAGCGGCCTGGGTGACACCGGTCCAGCCCCGGCCGTAGAAGCCGATGCCGAGCAGCAGCTTGTTGGCCGGAACGCCCTTGCTCTTGAGCTTCTGGATCGCCGCGTCGGAGTTGAAGCCCTGCTGCGGGATGCCGGTGTACGAGGTGAGCGGCGAGTGCGGTGCCGTCGGACCCTGGGCGGCGAAGGCGCCGAAGTAGTCGTAGGTCATCGGCATCAGCCAGTTGAGGTTGCCGATGGCGCCGGCGTAGTCGGTGGCGTCGATCTTGCCGCCGTTGCTGCCGTCCGCGGTGATGGCGGCGGTGACCAGGGCACTGGACCCGAACCTCGACCGCAACGCGCTGATCACGTTCTTGAACGCGTTCGGGCCGCTGCTGTCGCAGCTCAGACCGCAGGCGTTGGGGTACTCCCAGTCGACGTCGATGCCGTCGAAGACGTCCGCCCAGCGCGGGTCCTCGACCAGGTTGTGGCAGCTCTCGGCGAACGCGGCCGGGTTCTGCGCGGCCTGGGTGAAGCCGCCGGACCAGGTCCAGCCACCGAACGACCAGATCACCTTGAGGTGCGGGTTCAGCTGCTTGAGCTTGCGCAGCTGGTTGAAGCTGCCGCGCAGCGGCTGGTCCCACGTGTCGGCGACGCCGTCCACGCTCTCCGCCGCGGTGTACGCCTTCTCGTAGTCGGCGTAGCTGTCACCGATGGTGCAACGACCGCCGGTGGTGTTGCCGAAGGCGTACAGGATGTGGGTCAGCTTGGCGGCCGACCCGCTGGTCTGGATGTTCTTGACGTGGTAGTTGCGCCCGTAGACGCCCCACTCGGCGAAGTAGCCGACGATCTTCTTGCCGCCCGGGTTCGGCGGGTTGGTGGTCGGCGGTGGCGTGGTGGGTGGAGGGGTGGTGGGCGGCGTCGTCGTCGGCGGGGTGGTGGTCGGCGGAGTCGTGGTCGGCGGGGTGGTGCCGCCGCCGCACGCTGCACCGTTGATGGTGCAGTTCAGCGGCGCCTTGTAGGCGCCGCTGCCGTTGTAACCCCAGCTGAACGAGGCACCGGGGGCGATGCCGCCGGCCCAGCTCTTCTTGACCGCGACGTAGTGGTTGCCGCTGCTGGTGACGTCGGCGTCCCACGCGCTGCTGATGGTGGTGCCCGACGGCAGGTCGAACTCGATGCGCCAGGTGGTGACCGTGGCGCTGGAGCCGTTGGTGACGGTCACCCTCGTCTCGTGACCGGTCCCCCAGTCCTGCGCCTTGGTGAAGGTGGTGGTGACCGTGCCGGCGCCGAACGCGGTGGTCACCGGCACCGCTGCGACGGTCACGGCGACCACGGCACCGGCCCAGAGGGCCCGGCGGAGCGATCTTTTCATGAGGCGTCTCCCGAACTGTTAGGAAACTTTCCAAAAGAGATGGTGAGACGGTACTCACGGCGTCATCAGTTCGTCAAGATGCGCATGTTTCGATTTCTCCTGGTGCACGGAGTGCGTACGCTGCGCCCACCCCGGGCCGACACCCGGCCGGCGCGTAGCCTCGGCCCATGACCGTCTTCGACATCCCGATCGACGCCCTCAACGGCGGCCCCGCCGACCTGGCCCGCTACCGCGGCAAGGCGTTGCTGGTCGTCAACGTGGCCTCCCGCTGCGGCCTCACCCCGCAGTACGCCGGCCTCCAGACACTCGCCGACTCCTACGCCGACCAGGGCCTCGTCGTGCTCGGCGTGCCGTGCAACCAGTTCGCCGGACAGGAGCCAGGCAGTGCCGCCGAGATCAGCGACTTTTGCCAGGTCAACTACGGGGTCACCTTCCCGCTGACCGAGAAGGTCGACGTCAACGGCCCGGACCGGCACCCGCTCTACGCCGCGCTCGTGGACACCCCGGACGCCGACGGGCACACCGGTGACGTGCGCTGGAACTTCGAGAAGTTCCTGGTTGCCCCGGACGGCTCGGTCGCCGCCCGGTTCGCCCCCAGTGTCGAGCCCGGCTCCGACGACCTACGCGCGGCCATCGAAAAGACCCTCCCCACCTCCTGACGCCCCGGGGCGCTCCGTGGCGCCGCGTCGATGCGCGTCGACGCCCCTCGACGCCCCTCGACGCGGTCGATCACGGAGTCGTGGTGCCCGACTTGCCCAGGTCAGCCCGACTCGTCCCCCAGCACAACTCCATGATCGACGGCCTTGCCGACCCTCCCGACGCCTGGGTTGCGCCCGGGCCGCCTTGATCGCGCTCGAACATGGATGTGGTGGCCTCTGCGCCTCCGCGCGCCCACCACCGCGCCAACCGCACGCCACCGGAGAGTGGCACGTCGCCGGAGAGCCGGTCGCCGACCAGCGTGAGCAGTACGTTGTGCAGGACGGGGCTCGCGGCGCGCCAGGCACCCGCCGGGACGGCGAAGGTCGCGCAGCCCTCGACGAGACGGCGCATGCGCGGCAGCCTGCCCGGCCCGCCGGCAGCCGAATAACCCACCAGCCTGGTCGGGAATGCGTCGCGGGTGGACGGAGTTGGGAACGAGCATGACAACTGTGGGACTGATCGGCAGTGGCAACATCGGCGGCACCGTGGCCCGGCTGGCCGTCGACGCCGGCTACGACGTGGTGCTGAGCAACTCGCGGGGCCCGGAGACCCTCACCGACCTGGTGGAGACCCTGGGCGCTCACGCCAGCGCCGGCACCACGCAGGACGCGGCGCAGGTCGGTGACCTGGTGGTCGTCAGCGTGCCGCTGAAGGCGTACCGCGCGGTGCCCGTGGAACCGCTGGCCGGCAAGGTCGTCATCGACACCAACAACTACTACCCGCAGCGCGATGGCACCTTCCCGGAGCTGGACTCCGGTGAGACCACCAGCAGCGAGCTGCTCCAGCGCCACCTGCCGGACTCGCGGGTGGTCAAGGTCTTCAACAACATCTACTTCAAGGGCCTGGCCGCGCTCCCCCGCCCGACCGGCGCCGCCGACCGCAGCGCCCTCGCGATCGCCGGCGACGACGCCGCCGCGAAGGGTGAGGTGACCGCCTTCCTGGACCGCATCGGCTACGACGCGGTGGACGTCGGCCCGCTGGCCGAGGGGTGGCGCTACCAGCCGGACACCCCGGCGTACGGCACGCTCTACTCCGCGAGCCCGACCGACTGGGAGCACCCGGCGCCGGGCGACGCCGCGAAGCTGCGCGACGCCCTGGCCGCCGCCACCCGCTGAGCAAGGCCAGCCGCCGCCCTGCCCGCGATTCCCTTATGGGGTGGTGGTGGTGCGGAGGGCGGCGGCGAGCTCGTCGTCGTAGCTGGCGATCGGCTGCCCGTCCGAGGCGTACGCGACGAGCCGGCCGTGGGCCATCGTCGCGGACCGGAACGAGAAGGTACGCGAACCCGGGTACGCGGCAAGCAGCGGGATGGCCCTGGGTGCTCCACCCGGTGCGGAGTAGTACTCCAGGCGGGTCACCTGCGGGGAGACCACGCCGTTGACCCGGACCTTGGTCTTCTCGGCGCGGGTGCCGAAGGTGACCGGCGCGTCGGTGGCGTATTCGGCGCATTCGGCCGGTCCACGGCAGACGAAGAAGTATCGCGGGTTGACCACGTCGTCGAGGCGGTACGCCTTGAAGGTGGGGTCGGCCCCGGCCGGCAGCGGCTGTACGGCGAAGAACGCGACAGCCACAGTGGCGGTGACGCCCACCCGCAGCCAGGCACGGCCGGCGGCCGGTCGTCTGCTCGTGTACTGGGCGGCGACGGCGACACCGCCGAAGCCGACGAGGCACAGGAGGCACACCCCGACGGCACGGGCGTTCTCGAAGAGGAACTGCACTCCCGGCCGCGTCGAGACCGGGCTGAGCACCGCGCCCAACGAGACGACCATGGCGGCGAGCAGCGCCGCGCCGGCGGCCCGCTGGGTGACGCCGGACGCGCCGATCAGCAGCATCGCGGCGAGCACCGGCCACACCTGGTGGTGGGTCCAGGACACCGGGGACGCGGCCACTGTGGCGCAGCCGACGAGCACGGCGGCGTGCCCGGGGCGTCCCTGCCTCGTCAACTGTCGGGCCCGCAGCAGTGCGGCCGCGCAGATCAGTGCCACCATGCCGGCCCAGAGCACTGGCAGCGCCGTCTCGTCGACGCCGACGCGCAGCAGCATGCCGTGCACTGACTGGTTGCCCAACGAGGACAGATTGCCGATGCGGGAGGTCTGTCGCAGGGTCTCGGTCCAGTAGGCCCAGCTCTCCCGGGGCAGCACTACCGCGGCGAGCCCCGCGCAGGCCACGAAGGTGGCCGCCGACCGGCCGGCGTCACGGTAGCGCCCGACGGCGAGGAAGTAGACCACGAACAGCAGCGGGGTGAGCTTGATCGCCGCGGCCACCCCGACCAGTGTTCCGCGCAGTCGGGGTGGGACGACGCCCAGCCCGTCGAGCAGGGCCATCAGCACGATGAAGATGCTGACCTGCCCGAAGCGGAGGTTGCTCTGCACCGGCGCGGAGAGCATCAGCACGGTGGCCGCCAGCGCCACGACGAGCGGGCGCCGGGACTGTCGGGTGGTCAGCGCGAGACCGACCGACCCGGCGATGGCAACGACCGCCGCGCACGTCGCCACCAGCCAGATCCCCTGGAGTACGCCCTCGCTGACGGCGGTGATCGGCCACAGTACGAGAGCGGCGAACGGCGGATAGGTGAACGGGCCGCCGTTCTCCGCCTCATATCCGTACAGCGGCTTTCCGGCGCGCAGATCGGACAGCGCGCCGTAGTAGATGTGCAGGTCGGAGAGGCGATCCGGCCGATGCAGAACGAGCACACCGGACACCAGCGCGACGACGACGAAGGCCGCCCACGCCAGGGCCACCCGGCGATCCCGCATCGCCCGAGGATAGGCGACCGCGATGGCCCGCGTGGGCCCCGCGGCGGCGCAAACGCCCGGGTCGGTTCCACGTCTGCTCTCGGAAGAACGGGTGCCGCGGGACGGGTGTCGATTCGTAGCCTCAGCGAATGGGGACGACGGGCGGACCGGCGTACGACGCCTACGCGGACTGGTACGAGGGCTTCATCTCCGGCGGAGGCGACTATCTGCGGCGGGTGCACGCGACGGTGGCGGACCTGCTCGGCGCGGGCGAGGGGTCCTGCCTCGACATCTGTTGCGGTACCGGCGCGCACGCCTCGGTGCCGGCGGGTCTGGGTTGGACGCCGGTGGGCGTGGACCTGTCCGGCGGGCAGTTGCGGCACGCGCGGGGGCGGTTGCCGGTGGCTAGGGGTGACGCTGTCGCCCTGCCGGTCGCCGACGCGTCGCTGCCGGCCGCGATGTGTGTGCTGGCCAGCACCGACCTGCCCGACTACCCGGCCGTGCTGCGCGAGGTCGCCCGGGTGCTGCGCCCCGGCGGGCGTTTCGTGCACGTGGGTGTGCACCCGTGTTTCGTGGGCGCGTTCGCCGACTGGGGACGGCATCCGCGTGTCGTCGTCGACGCGCGGTACGCCGACCGGTCCCGCAGCTTCGACAGTTGGAACGCTACCGGCGTGCGGGTACGGGTGGGCGCCTGGCACCTCCCCCTCGCCGACCTGGTCAACGCGACGGTGGCGGCCGGTCTTCGGCTGGTCCGGGTCGTCGAGGCGGGCCCGGGCGGGGTCCCCGACCTGTTCGGCCTCCTCGCCCTGCGCGATCGGTAGCGGCAGCCGACAAAAACATCGCTGTGGCAACTTGCGTCGCAGTCCTGTTCACGGGACCCTGTTCTCTGGGTTGCCGCCCGCTCACCGAACGTGCCCCCGGAGGCGACATGCACACGCTCCGTACCGTGCCCCGCCGGCTGTTGGCCGGCTCCGGCGCGCTCCTGCTCGGCACCGCCCTCGCCACCGCCGCCATTCCGGTCCCTGCCAACGCCGCGTCCAGCGCGGACACCGTCGGATACGTCCGGCTCGCGCACCTCTCCCCGGACACCCCGGCAGTGGACGTCTACCTGGCCGCGCCGGGAGCGGCGAAGCCGCAGGTCTTTCCCGGTGTCGGTTACGGCGTGGTCTCCGACTACCTCGAACTCGCGCCGGGCCGGTACGCGGTGGCCATGCGCGAGGCCGGCGCCCCCGCCAGCGACCCCCCGGTACTGACCACCGAGGTCGCGGTGACCAGCGGCGACGCCTTCACTGTGGCCGGTGTGGGCCGGCACGCCGACCTCGGCCTGCGAGTGCTCAACGACGATCTCAGCGCCCCCACCGACGGCCGCGCCAAGGTGCGGGTCATCCAGGCGTCGGTGCGGACCCCGGTGCTCGACGTGGCCGCCGCCGACGGCCCGATGATCGCCGACGGGGTGCAGTTCGCCACCACGACCGACTACCAGCAGGTCGAGCCGGGCAGTTGGCGGCTGAAGCTGACGGGTGCCGGCGGGCCGAGCACCGACGCCGAGGTGCGGCTCACCGGTGGCGCGGTCTACTCGCTGCTGGTGCTCGACGCGAAGCAGGGCGGGCTCACCGCCGAACTGCGCCGCGACGCCGAGGGCGGCACAGTCGTCCCGGCCGGCGGGGTGGACACCGGCGCCGGTGGCACCGCCGGGTCCGGGCTCGACGCGTACCCCCTGGTGGCCGGCGGTCTGGCCGCGGCGGCCGGCGCGGTGGCAGTGCTGCTCTGGCGTCGGCGGCGCACCACCTGGTGAGCGCCGAGCCGGACCCGTCGATCCGGCGGCACCGTGACCGTCGGATACCGCTGGCCGCGCTGGTAGCGGCAGGCGCGGCGGTCTGCCTGGCCGCCGGCACCGGGGTCGGGCTGGCCACCACGGGCCCGCCACCGCCGGTGGCGAGCTGGCACCCCGGCTGCGGCGCCGACTGCCCGTCGGTGGCCGCCGCGCCCGCGCCCCACGGTCCACCCACGCGGGTACGCGTACCACGCATCGGCGTCGACTCACCGCTCACCGTGCTGGGTCTGGACCGCGCCGGCGCGCTGATCCCGCCGACCGACTTCCACACCGCCGGTTGGTACGGCGGCGGCCCGGCCCCGGGCGACACCGGCCCGGCCGTCCTCGCCGGGCACCTGGACTCACGACGCGGCCCGGCGGTCTTCGCCCGGCTGGGCGAGCTACGGCACGGCGACCTGGTGGAGGTCTGGCGCGACGGGCAGCGGTTGTCGTTCCGGGTGACCGGGTCGTTGCGGACCCGCAAGGACCAGTTTCCGACGGCCGTGGTCTACGGGCCGACGCCCGGGGCGGAGCTGCGCCTGGTCACCTGCGGGGGTGACTTCGACCGGCGGCGGGGCCACTACGTCGACAACGTGGTGGTGTTCGCGGTCACCGAGGCCACCGACCCGGTCCTGCCGACGTCCGCGGCCGGCTGAGCGGCAGGCTGCGTCGCGCACCTTGATCCACTCCGGTTCCCGGAAGTCGGGGCGTCCACCGCGCTCCAATACCGCGATTTCCATGAACCCGAGTGGATCAAGCGGGTAGGGGCGCGAGAAGGCGCGAAGCGCGGGCGCGGGGCGTCAGAGGGGGCGGCGGCCAGCGAAGCCGCACTCGGCCCGGTGGTACCAGCGCACGTCGGAGTCGCCCTCCAGCCAGCACCAGAGCACGGCGCGGCCGGCACGCTCGCCGGGGAAGTCGAGCAGCACCGGGGCGATGCCCTTGACCTGGATGTCGTGCTGGTGCAGCTCGTCGACGACGGCGTGCAGCCTGGCCTCCAGCGCCTTCACCTCGGCAAGCCCACCGAGCGCGCTCACGCCGTGGTCGGCCAGGTCGACGCGCAACTCGGCGAGATCGGCCCGGACCCGGATCAACTCGTCGACGCGCGGCTGCAGAGTGGCCACCAGGTGCCGGGCCTGGGCAAGTGTGAACACCGGGCCAGTATGCGGCACGCACGGCCCCGCGACGCCCCCCGAACGCTCAGTCGGCCTGTGCCGCCAGCTCGCGGGCGCGATCCCGGGCGGCCTCCAGCGCGGCGAGCATCGCCGCGCGTACGCCGTGCTTCTCCAGCTCACGGATCGCGGAGATGGTGGTACCGGCCGGTGAGGTGACCGCCTCGCGCAGCTTGACCGGGTGCTCGCCGGAGTCGCGCAGCATCACCGCCGACCCGATCGCGGTCTGCACGATCAGCTCGTGCGCCACCTGACGGGGCAGCCCGAGCAGGATCCCCGCGTCGATCATGGCTTCGACCAGCAGGTAGAAGTAGGCCGGGCCGGAGCCGGAGAGCGCGGTGACCGCGTCCTGCTGCGACTCGGGCACCCGGATCGTCTGGCCGAGCGGTTTGAACATCTCCTCGGCCAACGTCAGGTGCGCCCCGGTGGCGTACGCGCCGGCGGAGATCGCGGTCATCGCCTCGTCGACCAGCGCCGGGGTGTTGGTCATCACCCGCACCACGGGAGTGCCGTCGGGCAACCGGCGGCTGAAGAAGCTGGTGGGCAGACCGGCGCAGAGCGAGATGACGAGCTTGTCGGCCGGCACCTTGGGGCCGATCTCGTCGAGGAGCGCGGCGGCGTCCTGCGGCTTCACCGAGATCGCGAGCACCGCAGCTTCGTCCACCGCGGTCAGGTTGTCGACCACCCGTACGCCGTAGCGGGCGGTCAGCTCCTCGGCGCGAGCGGGCCGGCGGGCGGTGGCCAGAAGCCGGTCCACCGGCCATCCCGAGCGCAGCAGCCCGGAGAGCATCAGCTCACCGATCTTGCCCGCGCCGATCACCGCGACCGTGTGCACTCCGGCTGACATGTCGGCCCGTACCCCCTCGCATTGGGTCGCGGCGCGGCGGACCCGCAGGCCCGCCGCGCCGCCGACGATCGATCAGCTGCCGAAGAAGACCTCGGCCTCGGCGTACCGCTCCAGCGGAACGGTCTTCAGCTCGCGGGTGGCCTCGGCGAGGGGCACCCGGACGATGTCGGTGCTCTGCATCGCGACCATCTTGCCCCAGTCGCCGTCGTTGACGGCGTCGATGGCCTGCAGGCCCAGGCGGGTGGCGAGCACCCGGTCGAAGGCGGTCGGGGTGCCACCGCGCTGGATGTGGCCCAGCACCACGGTGCGGGCCTCCTTGCCGGTCTTGGCCTCCAGCTGCTCGGCGAGCCACTGGCCGATGCCGCCGAGGCGGACGTGGCCGAACGAGTCCAGCTCCTGGTTGGCGAGGACCATCTGGCCGTCGAGCGGCTGGGCGCCCTCGGCGACCACGACGATCGGGGCGTACTGGTGCTGGAAGCGCTTCTCGACGTAGCCGGCCACCTGGTCGACGTCGAACTGGCGCTCGGGCAGCAGGATCACGTTGGCGCCGCCGGCCAGGCCGGCGTGCAGGGCGATCCAGCCGGCGTGCCGGCCCATCACCTCGACGACCAGGGTGCGGTGGTGGCTCTCCGCGGTGGTGTGCAGGCGGTCGATGGCCTCCATCGCGATGTTGACAGCGGTGTCGAAGCCGAAGGTGTAGTCGGTGGCGCCGAGGTCGTTGTCGATCGTCTTCGGCACACCGACGACGTGCACGCCCAGCTCGTAGAGCTTGGTGGCCACGCCGAGGGTGTCCTCGCCGCCGATCGCGATCAGCGCGTCCACGCCCTGGGCGGCGAGGTTGTCCTTGATCCGCTCGACGCCGTTCTCGATCTTGAACGGGTTGGTCCGGGACGAGCCGAGGATGGTGCCGCCGCGGGGCAGGATGCCGCGGACGTCGGCGATGTCCAGGGGCCGGGACAGACCCTCGAGGGGGCCCTTCCAGCCGTCCCGGAAGCCCACGAACTCGTGACCGTAGGTGGCGACGCCCTTGCGGACCACCGCCCGGATGACCGCGTTGAGACCGGGGCAGTCGCCGCCGCCGGTGAGCACGCCGATACGCATGATCCGCTCATCCTCCTGGAGCATCAGGTAAAGCCCGATATGCCCCAGGGTATGTGTCAGGTCAGACCATCGGCGCCGTTGCCGGCCCGGGGCGGGCCGTCACTGCGAACTGTAGTCGGCCCGCCGGTACGACGACAGCGCGCCCCGGGCACCCACCCCCGGTCAGTAGGTCACCTCGTGGTTCTCGCCGGCCGCCGGTGGCCGGCCGGTGACCGCGGCCCTCGCGTAGTCGAGCAGGTTCACCACTGTGCTGTTCGGCGAGTCCCAGTACTCGGCGGAGCTGGCGTGCACCTTGATCAGCGTGAGGCCGGGGGTGTCCAGCCCGTCGGGGAACCACGCCTTGAGCAGCGGGTTCCAGAGCCGCTCGGCCCGGGCCCGGTCGAATCCCTCGGTGGCGGTGCCGGAGATCGACACCCACGCGTTGTGCCTCTGGTCGGAGAAGGCGACGTTGACCTCCGGGTTCACCCGGATCTGGCGGACCTTGGCCGAGTCGGCGTAGGCGAAGAACCACAGCTCGCCGTCGAACTCGGCCTCCTGGAGCCCCATCGGTCGACTCACCTGCCGCCCGTCCAGAGCGGTAGTGGTGAGCATGCAGATCCGCGCGGCCCGGGCCAGGCCGGTGACCCGGGCGCGTGCCTCCGCGGCGCTGGTCGGCTGGTCGCTCATGGCAATCTCCCTCGGCTCGGCTGGTCGAACCGTTGCCCGGGACAGAACCGGTCAAACCTACGGCGGCACGACCGCCACTCAACGGGCGGTCATCGCCCGCCAGCGGGCCAGGTTATGCCGGGCATCGACCAGGGCATCGTGCCGGGCCGCGTCCGCGTCCGGCAGGGGCGGCCGGCCACGGTCGTCCCAGAGCTGGCGCAGCTCCTTGGTGTAGCGGGGTATCTCCCGGGGCAGCGCCGGCATCGCACCCCAGAGCTGGGCGAGCACCACGTGGTCGTACGCGGCGAACCAGGCCCACAGCTCCAGCTGCTCCCCCGGCCGGTCCCGGATCGGCTCCATCAGGAAGTCGTACAGGTCGTCGCGGATGCGCTCACGCGAGCGCCAGGCCCGGTCCGCCGGGGAGGGCAGCTTGTCCAGCACGTTGCGTCGGACCCAGGGCACGGCGCGGGAGTCGTCGAACTCGGTGGAGACCGCGTAGAACTCGCGGCCGTACTCGTCGACGACACCGATCGAGACGAGGTCGACTGTCGTGCCGTCCTCGATGAACTCGCAGTCGTAGAAATAGCGGTAGACCATTCCGGGCATCCTCGCCCACCGCCGCACGGCCGGGCTCGGCGGGGCCCGCCCGGAGGCCCGCCGAGCCGCGGCCACACCTCGTGAACGTCGCGTCGCAGCTCGTGACGGTCACGGAAGTGCTTCGAGGGGTGTACAGCAAGCGACCGGACCGTCATGATCTGATGTGTACCGCTACCGGACGCCGAATCGGTGTCAGTTCACCTTGTCGGGGCCCATCAGGTTCGCCCGGTGAGCGAGTTGTGGTCCATGACCGGGGGAGGGGTTGGGCCGTGGAGGTTCGCCTGCCAGAGCCGGGTGACGCGCTCACGGGTGTCGAGATGTTCGCCGGGCTGGAGCCCGAGGTGCGGCAACGCGTCATCGCTGCCGCCGTCCCGCGTACCTACCGCAAGGGCCAACTGCTCTTCGTGGAGAACGACCCCGGCGAGTCGCTGATCGTGCTGCGCCGAGGCGCGGTGGCAGTGTTTCGCACCGCGCCCACCGGCGAGCGGGCCGTGCTGTCGGTTATCCGTCCACCGGACGTGCTCGGTGAGGTCTCCCTGCTCGACGCGTCCACCCGGTCCGCCTCCGCGGAGGCCATCGAGGACTGCGCGGCGCTCGCGCTCTCGCGGGGCGCGTTCATGGAGTTGGTGCACTCCAACCCGCGCATCCTGGACGCGGTGATGCGCTCCCTGGGCGGGCTGATCCGCCGGCTCACCGAGCAGAACGCCGATCACGTCTTCCTCGACCTGCCCGGTCGGGTGGCGAAGACGCTGGTCCGGTTGGCCGGCGAGAGCCAGGCACCGATGATCACGATCGAGCTCAATCAGAGCCAGCTGGCCGAGATGGCCGGTGGTTCCCGACAGAGCGTCAACCAGGCGATCGGTTCGTTCGCGAGCCGCGGCTGGCTGCGTACCGAGGGCCGCCGGATCGTGGTGACCGACGTGGCCGCGCTGCGCCGCCGCGCCGGCATGGCCGACCGCTGACCGACCGGCCCGCCCGGTTCGTCGCCGGCCGGGCATCCGATCTGGACACCCGCCACCCGTCGCCACCCGCTCTCCCACCCGTACGCACGGCTGCGCCGGCTGCCATTGGCAGCCGGCGTCACCGTTCTCGCGGTTCAGCGCGTCGGGCTCAGCGGGTCGGGCCGAGCCAGCGGGTCGCACCCGGCCAACGGGCCGCGACCGACTGGTAGCCGGGGCCAGCCCAGATGCCCGGTCCGGCCCAGAAGCCCGGCCCAGCCCAGATGCCCGGTCCGGCCCAGCCGCTCGCGGTAGTGGTGGTGGTCGTCGTGGTCGCCATGTCGTCTCCCTGGTCGATGTCTGGTGCCTGTCCTGCCGAGGACGCTACGGCGCAAAGCCGTGGGACAAAATAGGACAAATCGACATGAATCACTGGCTGAAGAGCGGTTGTCGGCCTCCACACCGCGCTGACAAGGTTGCCGCGCCCACCCCGGATCCAGGGCCCGTGCCGACATACCCGCAGCAGTGAGGAGCCACCCGTCATGTCATTACTCCGCGGCAATGTCGCATTTCGTCGGTACTGGTCGGCGCGCCTGGTGTCGTACACAGGTGACCAGCTGGCCCGGACGGCGCTGCTGATCGCCGTCTACGACCGACACGGCGGCGGCGCGGTCGCCCTGCTGCTGCTGGCATCGACTGTGCCCCGACTGTTCGGACCGCTGCTCGGCGCCCTGGCCGACCGGTTCGACCAGCGCCGACTGATGATCGGTTGTGACACCGCCCAGGCGTTGACCTACCTCGCCGTCGCGCTGCTCGCGCCGCCCCTGCCCGTCCTGTTGGCGCTGATCACCGCGGCTACCACGGCCGCCACCGCGTTCACTCCCGCCGGGCGCAGCCTGCTACCCCGCCTTGTCGAACGCGAGCAACTGCCGGCGGCCAACGCGCAACTCGCCACGGGCGTCAACATCGGGATCGCTGCCGGGCCGGCCGTCGGCGGCCTCCTGCTGGCGACCCTCGGGCTGACCGTCACGCTGCTCGTGGACGCGGCGACCTTCGTGCTCTCCGCGCTGCTGATCGGCGGAGTCCGGACGCTCTCGACGACCGGGGTCACCCGCCGGTCCGAGCCACTGCACACGGTGCTGCGCGAAGGGCTGCGAGTGGTCCGGGGGCACCGCGTCGTCCGCGCGGTCTCGGTCGGGTTCCTGGTGATGGTGATGTTCGCCGCGCTCGACAACCTCGCCATCGTCCCCCTCGGACGCGCCGAACTGGGTGCCACCGAGGTCACGATCGGTCTGCTGGGCACCGCCTACGGCGTCGGCATGGTGCTCGGTCCCATGTGTCTGGCGAGAACCGGCGTACGCATCCGGATGGACCTGGTCCTCTACGGCGCCCTGCTCGCGCTCGGGGCCGGAACGCTGGTCACCGGCCTCAGCCCGGTGATCGCGCTCGCCATCGCCGGACAGGCGGTGGCCGGTGTCGGCGCGGGCTGGCACAACGTCGCCGCCGACACCCTCATCCAGCAGAACGTGCCGGCCGAACGGCTCGGCGTGGTGTTCGGCACCGTCTACATGTTCCCGTACGCGGCGGAGGCGCTGGCCTACGCCGTCGGCGCACCGCTGTTGGCGGTGGTCGGACCACGATGGGTGCTGGTCATCTCGGGGCTGGGTGTGCTGGCCACCCTGGGGCTGATCGCTCCCCTGCTCACCCGGGCCCTGGGGCTACGGCTGCCGACACCGGGCAGGTTCGCGGCGGCCAACGGGTGAGGCTGAACGACGGGTGCGGCCGGCGGACCGATGGCCCGCCGACCGCACCCGGACGATCAGTTCTCCTTGCCGTCGGCCGGCGGCGCACCCGGCCCCGGACCGATCTTCTTCGGATCGGTCGGCTTACCAGCCGTGGACGTGCTCGACGAGGTGGTCGTGGTCTCCCCCGACCCGCCCGACTGACCCTCAGGCTCTTCCACCATGCCCTGCTCCTCCAGTTCGGCGAGAGTGACCGCATCGACGTCGATCGTGTCGCCCGGCGCCCACTGCGTGCCACCCGGATCGGTCCACGAGGCGGACAGTCGTACCTGCACGGCACTCTCCCTGACATGAAACTTCCTGGTACGGAACACTAACCCCGACCGATCGACGACGTTGCCCGTCCGCACGTCGGGTACCCGACTTGGCAGGTCGGCCGCGATACTGACCTCTTTCGCCCACGGAGCTGACCATCGACCTCAAGTGTGGACACTGCGCCCGCGCGGCCGGGCCGGACGACCGCTTCTGCGGCGGGTGTGGCCAGCCGCTCGGGGTCAACTGTGCGCACTGCGGGCACGCCAACAGCACCGAGGTCAACTTCTGCACCAGCTGTGGCCAACCGCTGCGGGACCACGTCGTCGCGGTGCAGGAGGACCGGCGTCAGGTCAGCGTGCTCTTCGTCGACATCGTGGACTTCACCAGCTACGCGGAGCGGGCCGACCCGGAGCAGGCCCGCAGTCTGCAGCAGACCTACTTCGCCACTGTGCGCCGGATCGTGCACCAGTACGGCGGGGTGGTCGAGAAGTACATCGGCGACGCGGCGATGGCCCTGTTCGGCGCGCCGGTGGCCACCGACAACGACGCGTTGCGGTGTGTCCGCGCAGGCCTGGAGCTGCAACGGAACCTGGCCCGCCAGCCCGCCGGTCCGCAGCCGCCGCTCGGTTTCCGGGTCGGCATCGCGACCGGCGAGGCCCTGGTCGACCTCTCCGCCACCCGTGATGGCGGGCAGGCCTTCGTGACCGGAGACGTGGTCAACACGGCCTCCCGCCTCCAGGGGTTCGCCCCACCGGGCGGTGTCGTCGTCGACGAGAGCACCTGGTCGGCCACCCGACACGAGATGGAATACGCCGACCAACCACCGGTCACCCTGCGCGGCCGGTCCGCGGTGAGCCGGATCTGGCTGGCCGTCCAGGTGCGACCACACCGGGACCCGCGCGGCGCCGAATTGACCCCGATGGTTGACCGGGAGCACGAGCGCGGTCTGCTGGTCAACGCGCTGCACCGGATGGTGACCGAGCGGACCTCCCAGTTGGTGACGGTGTTCGGCCCGGCCGGTGTGGGCAAGAGCCGGCTACTGCGCGAGCTGGCCCGGCACGCCGGCAGCATGCCCGGCCCGCCGATCACCTGGCTCGTCGGGCAGTGCCCGCCGTTCGGCGAGAACGTCACCTGGGCCGCACTGTCGGACATCGTGAAGACCTGGGTGGGCGTACCGGAGGTCGACGACCCGGCCGCGCTGCGCGAGCGGCTGCGGTCCCGGCTGGGGCAGCTCGCCGACCCGCACGCGACCCGGCTGGCCGAGGCGCTCGGGCCGCTGATCGGCGTACCCGGTGAGCGACTCACCCCCGGTGAGACCGAGGCCGCCTGGCGGCGGTTCCTGATCGCCCTGGCGACCACCGGCCCGACAGTGCTGGTCTTCGAGGACATGCACTGGGCGGACCAGGCGATGCTCGCCTTCGTCGAGCAGTTGGGCGCGTCAGCGCGCGGCGTACCGCTGCTGGTCGTCGCGACCGCCCGGCCGGAGCTGCGGGAACGGAACCCGGCCTGGACCGGCACGATCAGCGGCGCGATGTCCATCTCGGTGCCGCCGATGCACGACACCGACATCGACACGCTCTACTCGCTGCTCCTCGGGCAGGCGACGCTGCCCTCCAGCTCGCGTACGCCGCTGATCGAGTTCGCCGACGGCAACCCGCTCTACGCCCAGGAGTACGCCCGGATGCTGCTGGACGGCGGCCTGCTCGACGCTGTCGGTCCGACCCCCCGCCTCGACCTCGACGGTGGCGCGGAGATGCCCCGCACCGTGCAGGCGGTCATCGCCAACCGGCTCGACCTGCTGGACCCGGCCGACCGGGCGGTGCTCCAGGCCGCCGCCGTGGTCGGCGTGGTGTTCTGGGCCGCGCCGGTGGCGATGGCGCTGGGGCGGCCGGTGGAGTGGGTGGAGCGCGCACTGGACCGCCTGCAACGACGCGACCTGGTGTACGAGCAGAGCACGTCGACGATGCCCGGCCAGCCCGAGTACCGGTTCCGGCACATCCTGGTGCGCGACGTCTGTTACCAGCGGCTGCCCAGGGCCGAGCGGGTGCTGCGCCACCAACGCACCGCCGACTGGATGGCGCAGCTCACCGACGGCCGGCAGTACGACCTGGCCGAGGTGCTGGCCAACCATCGCTGGGCGGCACACGAGATCGCTCGGACCGTCGGGTTGGACACCGCCCCCTACGCCCCGCCAGCGCGGGCCGCGCTGCACCGGGCGGCCCGCCGGGCGTACGAGCTGCACGCGCTGGACACCGCCGCCGCGCTGGTCGGCCGGGCGCTGGCCCTGGACGTCGGGCCGGACCCGGCGCTGGAGCTGTTCGAGGCCGAGCTGGCGTTCTATCGGGACGGGGACGCCTTCCTGGTGGCGGGGGGCACCGACACCCTGACCCGGCTGGCCGAGCGGCTCACCACCAGCGGCGACCGGACGGGGGCGGCCCGCGCCTGGACACTGCTCGCCACCGCCGCGTGGAGTCGCGCCGACCGCTCGACGACCCTGCACTTCCTGGACCAGGCGATCGGCATCTACAACGACCTACCGGACAGTCAGGAGAAGGCGAGCGCCCTGCTGGAGCTGGCCCGGGTGCACATGCTGAACGCGGAGACCGAGCCGGCGTGCAGCGCGGCGCGGGCGGCGGAGTCCCTCGCCGAGCGGCTCCAGCTGCGCGAGGTCCAGGCCAACGCGCGGATCACCCTGGCCGTGGCGCGCTACCTGGCCGGCTCCGCCGAGGCGTTCCCGGAGCTGGCGGAGGTGACCGAGCACTGCCGGGTGGAGCGGCTGACCAGTCGGCGCCGGGCGGTGCAGAACCTGGCCTGGGCGTTGCAGGAGGAGGGCGACCTGGCCGGCTCGGTCCGGTTGGTCGACGAGCAGCTCACCCTCGACCTGGGCGGCGAGCACAGCCTGGCCACCAGCTTCGAGGACCAGTGGGCGCGGTCGTACTACGCCGGTGACTGGACGGCGGCGCTGGCGATGGCGGCGGAGTCGACCCGACGGCCCACCGCCGAATGGGACCTGCACATCGTGGCGGTCTCGGGTTGGATGCGCGGGCTGGCCGGAGCGGAGCTGGTCCCGCCTGCGGGGGCCGACGAAACCGCGGGGCCGGGCCACGCCGCGGGGCCGGACCGAGCGACCGGGGACCTGATCGAGCAGGCGCTGCTCGCGGCGCGGCGCAGCGGATTCCACCGGGTGCTGCGCTCCACCCTTGCGCACGCCGCGCTGTGCCGGGCGGTGCAGGGCCGCCGGGACGAGGCGATGGCGCTGCTCACCGAGTTGGACGAGGATTGGCGGCGCACCCGGATGATCCCGTTCGCGGAGTGGGTGCCGGCCGTCGGGCACGTCGCCGGGGTGCTCGGCGCGGACGCGGCCCGGCTGGTCCGGCAGTTGCTCGACCGGGCGCCCCGGACGACCCCGTGGGCTCGGGCCGCCGGTCAGGTCGCCGACGCCACGCTGGCCCGGCACGCCGGGGACGCCTCGACGGCGGCGAACCTGCTGCGCTCGGCGGCGGCGAGCTACGCCCGGATGACCGACGTGACCGACGAGGTCATCACGCTGGCGCTGGCGATCCGCCCGTTGGCCGAGACCGATCCACCCGCCGCCGCGGCGACTCGCGCCCGCCTGCACGACTTCGCCACCCGCCACCACGCCCCCGCCCTGCTCCACCTGCCCTGACCGCCGAGAGGGCCGGCCCGGCGGCGGTCAGGCGGCCAGCGGTGCCGAGACGGGCTGCTTGAGCTTCTGGGCGTAGACGTCGACGTACTCCCGACCGGAGAGCTCCATCAACTCGTACATGATCTCGTCGGTGACCGCGCGCTCGACGAACCGGTCGCCGGCCAGGCCGGCGTAGCGGGAGAAGTCCAGCGGCGCACCGAACCGGATCTTCACCCGGTCGATCTTGGGGATGAGCTTGCCCGGCGGCTGGATCTCGTCGGCGTTGAGCATCGCCACCGGCACCACCACCGCGCCGCTCTCCAGGGCCAACCGGGCCACCCCGGTCTTGCCTCGGTAGAGCCGCCCATCCGGGGAGCGGGTGCCCTCGGGGTAGATGCCGGCCACTCCCCCGGCCCGCAGCACCTGCAACTGTGTGTCAAGGGCGGCGCGCGCGGCTCGACCACCGGAGCGGTCCACCGGAATCGTGCCGGTGCCGACGAAGAACATCTTGGTCAGCCAGCCCTTGATCCCCTTGCCGGTGAAGTACTCGGCCTTGGCGACGAAGGTGACCTTCCGGGCGGTGATCAACGGTGTGAAGATCGAGTCGGAGAAGGAGAGGTGGTTGCTCGCCAGGATCACCGGACCGGTCGCCGGCACGTTGCGCAGGCCCTCCACCTGCGGGCGGAAGATCAGCTTGAGCAGCGGACCGAGGATGACGTACTTCAGCAGCCAGTAGAGCACCGGCGTCCTTTCCCGTGGTGTGCCCGCGACAGCGCCAGCCGTCGTCGCCGCCGAGCCTACGAAGCGAGCGCTCTCACCACAACGGACGAAACCCCCGCTGCCGACGATCACCGAGATCGCACTTGTCGCGCAAGAACGGACAAAGGAGCCCCGCCACGACCTGCGGGAGCAGCCGTGACTTTGGAAGACGCGACACAACGCACTCCCGGAACCATGCCCTGACGTGTCACGATTCAGAGCACGGCGTGCGGACGGGCGCCGAGGGGCAGCGGTGGCCGCGCCGGAAGGCGCGTTAAGGGGGATGTCCGGGTGTCAGCGGGTGGGGCCCGCCGGGGACGGCGGGACAACGGGCTCGACGCGAACGAGTACGCCGTCGTCGGCGATGTCGATCCGCGCGTCGGTGAGCACCTGCTCGACGTGCTGGCCGCCGGCGGGATCGCCGCCTACCTCCAGCCCTCCGCCGACCTCAACCCGGTCACCCGCACCACCACAGTGCCGGCCCGGCCGGTCGACCGGCTCTACGTCGACCGTTCGCACCTGACCACCGCCCGGGACTATCTGACCCAGCTCGCCGACGAGACAGCGCCGGAGCAGCAGCCGGCCCGCGACGAACCGGACATCGACGCCGAGTGGGCGCGGATCGTGGCCGGTTTCCACACCACCTCCACACCCGGTGACCACCCGTGGCCGGCCTCGGAGGACGTGGACGAACGGGACTCGCGGGACGAGCCGACCTCCGGGCAGCTGACCCGCTCCGGCGCCGACGAGCCCGGTCCGACCGCCACCGACGTCCGCCGGCTACCGTCCGCGACGGACATCTCCGGGATCTCCGTGGGGCGCGGCACCCGACCGGACGAGCCCTCGCTGCTGGACGGGCTGGACACCTTCGGCGCCGACCTGCCCGACGACGAGGACGACGAGGGCTACCACCCGCCGCCACCGCCGCCGCTGCCGCGGGTCAGCAAGTACGCGGTGATCGGCGTGCTCGGGGTGGTCGTCGGGTTCGTGCTGTTCCTCTTCCCGTGGCTGCTTCCGATCGACCGCTCGGCGGTCACGCTGTTCGGCTTCACCGGCATCCTGGCCGGTTTCGTCACGCTGATCTGGCGGCTGCGCCCCGGCGACGAGGACGAGGACGACCCGGACAACGGCGCGGTCGTCTGAGGTCGGCCCGCATCCCGGGACGCCAGCGCCCCGCCGGGGGCGTAACAGTGGTGTAACTTACTGTCAGTAGGAATACCGCTGTACGTCACTTCCCCCGCTGACTGACCGGTTTTTCCTTGCTCGCGGCGGTCAGTCCTCTGCTGATCGGAATGCCCGAGATGCGACAGAGTTCTCTCGTGGTGGTGGCCAACCGCCTCCCCATCGACGACAGTCAGGCCCCCGACGGGGCCTGCGAGTGGCGGCGCAGCCCGGGTGGGTTGGTCAGCGCACTGCACCCGCTCCTGCGGCACACCCCGGCGACCTGGGTCGGCTGGGCCGGTGGCACCGGGCCGGCCCCCGCACTGCCGGACGTGGACGGCGTACGGATGCACACCGTCGCGCTCAGCCCGGAAGACCTGCGCGATCACTACGAGGGGTTCGCCAACGCCACCCTCTGGCCGCTCTACCACGACGCCGTGGAGCAGCCGCAGCACCACCGACGCTGGTGGGAGGCGTACCAGCGGGTCAACCAGCGCTTCGCCGAGGCGACCGCCGAGGTGGCCGAGCCGGGCGGGGTGGTCTGGGTGCAGGACTACCACCTGCAACTGGTCCCAGGTCAGCTGCGCGCGCTCCGCCCGGACCTGCGCATCGGGTTCTTCCTGCACGTGCCGTTCCCGCCGCCGGAGCTTTTCATGCAGCTGCCCCGCCGGGCCGAACTGCTGCGCGGCATGCTCGGCGCCGACCTGGTCGGCTTCCAGCGGGTGCAGGCGGCGCACAACTTCGCCCAGCTGGTGACCCGGGTGCTGGAGCTGCCGGCCACCGACCGGCGGATCGGCATCGACGACCGGGTCGTGCGCATCGGCGCGTTCCCGGTCTCCATCGACACCGCCGAGATGGCCGCGCTCGCCGACCGTCCGGACGTGGCCGCCCGGGCCCACCGGCTCCGTCAGGACCTCGGCGACCCCCGCCAGGTCATCCTCAGCGTGGACCGGATGGATTACACGAAGGGCATCGAGCAGCGCCTCAAGGCGTACAGCGAGTTGCTCGCCAGCGGCGACGTCAAGGTCCGCGACACGGTGCTGGTGCAGGTCGCCATGCCGAGCCGGGAACGCGTCGGCCAGTACCAGATCCTGCGCGAGCGCATCGAGCGCGAGGTCGGCCGGATCAACGGCGAGTTCGGCCGGGTCGGCGAGCCGGCGATCCACTACCTCACCCAGCCCTTCGACAGGGCCGAGCTGGCCGCGCTCTACCGGGTCGCCGACGTGATGGCGGTGACCCCGTTGCGCGACGGGATGAACCTGGTCGCCAAGGAGTACGTGGCCGCGCGGGTGGACGACACGGGTGCCCTGCTGCTCAGCGAGTTCGCCGGCACCGCCGCCGAGCTGTCCCAGGCGTACCTGGTGAACCCGCACGACCTGGAAGGGCTCAAGCAGGGCCTACGCGCGGCGCTGCGGGCCAGCCCGGCCGACACCACCCAGCGGATGCGGGCCATGCGCGCCCACCTGCACCAGCACGACATCCGGGCCTGGGCCCGCTCCTACCTCCGCGCGCTCGACGAGGACGGCGCGCTGGTCAGTCGCCTGACCAGCACCGACACCGGCTCCGACGGCACCGCTCGGGTGCCCCGGCCGGCCACCCCGACCGGCAGCAGCCCGGCGGTCCACCAGGCCGGCGGCTGACCGTCGTCGGCCCGGCCGCTCAGTGCGCCGCGGGCTCCTTCTCCAGCCAGTCCAGGATCGCGTCGATCGGCTCCGCCCACCGCGCGTCCAGCATCAGGTCGTGGCCCATCCCGGGGAAGAGCAACGGGGCCGACCCGTACCGACGGGCCACCCGGGTCAGCGTCGACGCCGGCACCACCCGGTCGTCCGGGCTGCCCAGCACCAACACCGGAGGCGCGCCCACGGCCGGCTCGGCCGCCGGCTCACCCAGCAGCGCCCACTGCGCCCGCCGAGCCGCCCGACCGAGGCGTCCGACGTACCGCCGGGCCTCCTCGTCGGGCAACTCGCGGCTGAACAACTGCCCCCGGTTGAGCCGCAGCGGCCCGCCGAACACGGCCGGCAGCGTACCTGCGGGGTTGCGGCGCAACGCCGCGCCCAGCACTCCCCAGCCGCCGAAGACCGGCGCCACCAGCACCGCGCCGCGCGCCGGGTAGCGGGCCAACGCGTGCGCCACCACCAGGGCCCCGGCACCGTGCCCCACCAGCACCGCCTGCCGCGGCAGGCTCGCGGCCACCTGGACCACATCGTGGGCGTACGCCCGCAGGGTCGCCTCCGGCGCCGGCTCGCTGCCTCCGTGCCCGCGCAGGCTCACCGCGTACGCCGGGAACCCCCGCGACGCCGCGTGACCCAACCAGTGCTCGGCGAACGCCCACGCGCCGTGCCCGAACCCGGGAACGAAGAGCAGCGGTGGACGCCCCTCCTCCAGCTCGGGGATCGCGCTGAGCACCTCACGCCGGGCCGGCCGGACCGGGCGGGACCACTCCCGGCCCCGCATGATCCGCAGCTCACTACTCGCGCTCACCGTGCCAGCCTTTCGTTCGCGACTGCGGGGCTCGCAAGCTCACTCCTCGCGCTCACTTGCCCTCCAGCTCGACAAGGGCGCGCTGGAGGGCGCGCAGATAGTCGGCGTGCCCGACCTCGAACCAGTGCCGGCTGCTGTCCTTGACCGGCCCGGAGTACCGCTCCCCGGCCCGCTCTCGGACCCGCTGCGCGAACGCGGTGGCCCGCTCCGGCCGGTCCCGACGGGCCTGGAGTAGTCGGGCGAAGAGCACCGTCTGCCAGTGCGACAGGGTGAACAGCCCGGAGTCCGGTTGCAGCAGGCCGGCGACGGCCAGGGTCGGGTGCCCCGGGGTGAACGCGTTGAGCCACAGCGTGGGCCGGCCCGCGCCCGCGCTGTCGGAGAACACCGACGCGTCGAGGAACTCGAAGCGCGGCAGGTAACCGGTGGCGAAGACGACCACCTCGGGGTCGATCTCGCGGCCGTCGGCCAACTCCACCGCGTACGGGTGGAACCGGGCGACGTCCGGCACCGGGCCGATCGCGCCGTGGCCCACGTAGTAGACGAGCTGGCTGTTCGCGATGGGGTGCGTCTCGTACACCCTGTGGTCGGGCTTGGGCAGGCCGAAGCGGGTCAGGTCGCCGACGGTCAGCCGCAGCGTCCAGTGGTAGAGCCACTGCCGCACCCGCAGCGGCACCCGCAGCGCCAACAGGGTGTCGTTGACCTGGTCGGCGGGGCGACCGAGGACGTACTTCGGCGCGTACCAGTAGCCGCGCCGGGTGGAGTGCCAGCAGCGTGACGCCTGCTGGGCGGCCTCGACGGCGATGTCGCAGCCGGTGTTGCCGGCGCCGACCACCAGCACCCGCTTGCCGCGCAGCTGCGCCGGGTCCTTGTAGGAGGAGGCGTGCATGATCTCGCCACGGAACTGTTCGAGGCCCTCGTAACGGGGCAGCTTCGGCGACCAGTTGTGGCCGTTGGCGATCACCACGGCGGCGTACCGGGCGGTGCGCTCGGGGCCGTACCCGCCGGTGGAGCGGGTGGTCACGTCCCACCGGTCCCCCTCGACGGGCTGGACCCTGATCACCTCGGTGCCGAACCAGATGTGCGAGCGCAGGTCGAAGTGGTCGGCGTACCGCTCGAAGTAGGACAGCACCTGACCGTGGTGCGGGTAGTCGGGCCAGGAGTCCGGCATCGGGAAGTCGGGGAACTGGGTGAACGGCTTCGACGAGATCAGGTGGGTGCTGGCGTACACCGGGCTGCGGTCGTGCCGCCAGTTCCAGGCGCCGCCGACGCCCGTCTCCCGCTCGTAGCAGTCCACGCCGAACCCGTGCTCGCGCAGGTTCTTGATGGCCGTCAGGCCGCTGGCCCCGGCCCCGATGACGCAGACCGTGTCGCCCCGGTCGGAGACCGGGCGGCCCTCGCTGTTCGCCGCGGGCGAGGTCGCCTCCGGGTCGGGCCGGCCGTGGTCGGTGGAGGTGGACACCGGGGACATCTCCTTTTGGTACGGCAGGCGTGCCGGTCGCCGCGAAATCCTCTCCACAACCGGGCCGGATGTCCAGTCCTGGACCGGACGCGTCGACTGTCGAGCCGGGGTCGGGGGTCAGCCGGCGGTGGGCAGCAGCAGGTCGACCAGGACCGGGAAGTGGTCGCTGGCCCGGCGGGTCTGCGGGGTGTCCACCACGTCGTAGTCGACCACTGTGATCCGCGGGTCGACGAACAGCGCGTCGATGCGTCGGCGCGGGTCGGCGCAGGAGTAGGTGAGCCGCTCGGCCCGGTCGGCCGCCACCGCCGTGTCGGTCAACCCGCGCGACACGGTGGCCCAGGCGGGCCCGTCCGGCCCCTCGTTGAGGTCCGCCCCGGCCAGCACCGGGCTGGTCGCCGCGTCCAGGCCGCGCTTGAACTCGGCGGCCTGGGACGGCCGCTCGGCCGGGTCGGTGGACAGGTGCGAGCCGGCGAGGGTGAACCGGGCGTCACCGACCCGGCAGTCGGCGTACGCGGCGCCACGCAGGTGCCGGCCGGGGGTCAGCGGGAAGCGCTGGCAGCGGGTAGCCAGCACCTGGACCCGCAGGCTGGTCAGGAGCAGGTTGCCCAGGGCGGGCAGCCCACCGGCGGCCACCACCAGACCGAACGACTCGGCCAACGTGGCGGACTTCTGCCGCCACCGGAACCGGCGGGGACCCTCCTGCACGATCACCACGTCCGGCGTCGCCGCCCGGACCACCGCCGCCAGCGCGGCGGTGTCGTCGCGCTGGCTGTGGATGTTGTACGACACCACGCGCAACGGCACGCCCATCCCCGGACGCCTCAGATCCGGCGGGCCAGGTCGGCGGCGCCGATCACCCCGGCGCTGTTGCCCAGCTCCGCCGGGAGCACCTCGGCCACCGGCAGGCGACCGCGCTGGGCGAGCGCGTCGAGGTACGAGCGGCGGGTGGGGCCGAGCAGCAGGTCACCGGCGTCGATCACACCGCCGCCGACCACCAGGGTCTGCGGGTCGAGGATCTGCGCCATGTCGGCGAGGCTGGTGCCCAGCCACCGGCCGATCTGGGCGAACGCCTCGGCGGAGACCGGGTCGCCGCCCTGCGCGGCGGCGGTCACCATCGGGCCGGTGATCGCCTCGGCCTCACCGCCGGCCAGCTTCAGCAGGGCGGTGGCCCGGTTGGGCTCCTGCCGGGCGCCGGCCCGGGCGAACCGGACCAGGGCGCTGCCGCTGGCGTACTGCTCGATGCAGCCCAGCCGGCCGCAGCCGCACTGGTGCCCGTCCGGCACGGCCAGCATGTGGCCCAGTTCGGCGGCGATGCCGTGCGCGCCGCGCATGAGGTCGCCGCCGAGGACGATGCCGCCGCCCACACCGGTGCCGATGGTGAACATGATCATCGAGTCGTCGGCGTCGCGGGCCGCGCCGTAGCGGAACTCGGCCCACGCGGCGACGTTCCCGTCGTTCTCCACGATCACCGGCAGACCGACGGCCTCGCTGACGTACTCGCGCAGCGGTTCGTCACGCCAGGCCAGGTTGGGGGCGAAGAGCACAGTCGAACGGCTGGCGTCGATCCAACCGGCCGCGCCGATGCCGACGGCCTCGATGGTCCGCCCGGCAGCCAGCTCGCCGACCAACTCGATGATGACGTCGCGGGTCTTGGCGACGTCATCGGCGGGAGTGTCCCGTCGGGTCTGCACGAGGACCGTGCCGGTGTCGTCCACGACACCGCCGGCCACCTTCGTGCCACCGACGTCGACTCCGATGGTCAGCGTCACCGCTACCGCCCCCCTCTGCTGTGCTGTCCGGCCCAGGTCCCGGCCCAGTGCCGGTCCGGGTCGGAATGTCCCGCGCTCAGGCGCCGTCGCCCGATGCTTCCGCGTCGGCGTCATCGGGCACCCGCGAGGCGGGCACCACGGGACGGGTGGTCGGTGCCGGTACGGTCGCCGTCCCGGCCTCGTCGACGGGTGGTACGGCGGCCGGGGCGAGTGGGTCCGCCGTCCGGGTGGCGACCGACCAGACATCCCGCTCCGGCGCCGGCTGAGAATCATGCCCGGTACGGGTGGCATCGCGCCACACGTGGTCGTCGCCGGTCGCGGTGGGCGGGGTGCCCGGTGCTGGTTCGGGGAGCACGTCGTCGGTGCTCGCGGCGGGGGTCGGCGCCGGCGAGGTGGTCGGCTCGGCGGCCGGCTGGGCGGGGCCCGGCGCTGACGGTTCGGGCGGGGAGAACGCCCGGAGCAGGCTGGCGACACCGGCGGCGAGGTCACCGGCGCCGGTGGCGAGACGTTCGGCGAATTCCGGACTCGGGTCCCGCAACGCGGCGATGCCCCGACAGACCGGGCAGACGCAGCATTCGGCCGAACCGGTGGCGAAAGCACCACCGGTGCCGGGGCGTGCGTCCGGGCCCGCGCTGTGACCGAGGACACCGGACAACATGCCGCCCAACGAGCCGAACGCGCCGCCCGCCGAGCCGGCCGAGGCCAGTCGCGCCCCCGCCAGCAGGGTGGCGACCAGCCGCTCTGCCTCTTCCCGGGCCGAACCCGGATCCGTTCCGCCCACCGTCGGCTCCTCTACCGTGCCACCGGACACGTCACTGCGCCGCACCGGTTGCTTCTACCCGGCGCTTGAGCTGCTTCAACGCGGTGTCCATGATCATCTTCTCGGCTTTGCGCCGAAACATGCCGAGCATGCCGACCGACAGGTCGACCTCCAGCGTGTAGGTCACCGTGGTGCTGCCGTCCGGGTTACCCACCAGGTCGTACGAACCGCGCTGGGCCTTCTGCATCTTCGACGGGGCGACCAGGTGCCACTCGATCCGGGACAGGTCCTCGGCGTACTCGTAGGCGAGCACGTAATCGTCGGCCATCACCCCGGCGTCGATGGTGAAGTGCACCTGACTGGGGTAGCCGTCCTCGTACTCCTCGACGACCTCGGCGCGACGCACCGCGTCGGTCCACTCCGGGTAGCGCGCGAAGTCGCAGATGACCGCCGTCACCCGGTCCGGTGCGGCGCCGATGATGATCGACTGGGTGGAGGAGTCCGCCATGGGGGGAGGCTACCCGCCTCCTGGTTGTCCCACCCCGACCGCCCGCCGGGTAGGTTTCGACACAGCCGACGCCCACGGCGGCGGCCAGTCCGACCAGTGCGAGCACGAAGGAGTGCAGGTGCGCGAGTTCTCTGTCCCGCCGATCGTCACCGTTGGCGACGCGGCCAACCTCACCGATCCGGTCTGGGACAACGCCGAAGTCGCGCCCGACACCGTCCAGTTCGCCCGCCCCACAGCGAGCGCCGACGGCACCGTCACCGAGTGGACCGACGTGACCTGCCTCCAGTTCCGCGACGAGGTGGCCGCCGTGGCCCGCGGGCTGATCGCCGCCGGCATCGAGCCCGGTGTCCGGGTCGGGCTGATGAGCCGCACCCGCTACGAGTGGACGCTGCTGGACTACGCCATCTGGACCGTCGGCGCGGTGACCGTGCCGATCTACGAGACGTCCAGCGCCGAGCAGGCCGCGTGGATCCTCGAAGACTCCGACGCGGTCGCCGTCGTGGTCGAGACCGAGGCACACGCCGCCCTGATCGCCGGTGCCCGGCACCGGCTGCCCGAGCTGGGCCAGGTCTGGCAGATCGACCTTGGTGGGGTCGACGAGCTGGTCAGGACCGGTGCCACGGTCGAGTTGGCCGAGGTCGAGCGACGGCGCAAGGCCGTCCGGGCCGGCGACCTCGCGACCATCATCTACACCAGCGGCACCACCGGCCGCCCCAAGGGCTGCGTGCTCACCCACCGCAACATGTACGCCGACATCGCCAACGCGGTGCCGGTGCTGCCGAACCTCTTCAACGCCGGCGCGAGCACCCTGCTCTTCCTCCCGCTGGCGCACGCCTTCGCCCGACTCATCCAGATCGGTGTCGTCCAGGCGCGGGCCACCATGGCGCACTGCGCCGACACCAAGAACCTGGTCGCCGAGCTGCAGGCGTTCCGGCCGACCTTCGTGCTCTCCGTACCCCGGGTGTTCGAGAAGGTCTACAACGCCGCCAAGCAGAAGGCCGAGGCGGACGGCAAGGGCGGCATCTTCGCCCGCGCCGAGCAGGTCGCCATCGCGTACAGCGAGGCGCTGGAGACCCCGGGCGGGCCGGGCCTGGCGCTGCGCGCCCAGCACGTGGTCTTCGACCGGCTGGTCTACCGCAAGCTGCGCGCCGCGCTCGGCGGACGGTGCCGGGACGCGATCTCCGGCGGCGCGCCACTCGGCGCCCGGCTCGGCCACTTCTTCCGGGGTGTCGGCGTGACGGTCCTGGAGGGCTACGGCCTCACCGAGACCTCGCCCGCCGCCGCCGCGAACCTCCCCAGCGGCACCCGGATGGGCACCGTCGGCCGTCCGCTGCCCGGGGTGACGGTGCGGATCGAGGACGACGGCGAGATCCTGATCTCCGGCGAGCTGATCTTCCAGGGCTACTGGCGCAACGAGACCGCGACCGCCGAGACGATCAGCGCCGACGGCTGGTTCCGCACGGGCGACCTGGGCCAGCTCGACACCGACGGCTACCTGAGCATCACCGGCCGCAAGAAGGAGCTGATCGTCACCGCCGGCGGCAAGAACGTCGCCCCGGCGGTGCTGGAGGACCTGGTCCGGGCGCACCCGCTGATCAGCCAGTGTGTCGTGGTCGGTGACCGGAAGCCGTTCATCGCGGCGCTGGTCACCGTCGACGAGGAGGCGCTGCCGACCTGGCTGGAGAGCGCGGGGATGCCCCTCGACACGACCGTCGAGCAGCTGCGCGAGCACGAGGGTCTTCGCAAGGAGATCCAGGCCGCGATCGACACCGCGAACCAGGCCGTGTCGAAGGCCGAGGCGATCAAGGTGTTCCGGGTCCTGCCCCGCGACTTCACCGAGGCGACCGGCGAGCTGACCCCGTCGCTCAAGGTCAAGCGCCAGGTTGTCCACAAGACGTACGCGGCGGAGATCGCCGATATCTACCGAGGCTGACTACCATCCGTCACGTGCCCGCATCCACAGCAACCGCACCGCACCCGCATCCTCTCGCCGCGGCCGCCCGCCTGGTGATGCTGGCGCTGGTCGCCATCCTGACCCTGTTCGCCACCCGCGACGTCACCCAGCTGTGGTGGATCGCGTTGCTGGCGGTGGCCGGGCTGCCGTCGCTGCTGGCACCGCAGCACCGCCTGGTCGGCCCGCTGAGCCGGGTGGCCGAGGTGGTGGTGCTGGGGCTGGCCGCGAGCCACGTCGCCGCGGTGGCGTCCATCGGCGGCACTGTCGACGGGCTGGGCGCGTCGGCGGTGCTGCCCTACCTGGCGGTACCGGTGACAGTCACCGCGCTGCGTCGCCGCTTCCCGGAGGGCGCCGCGCTGCTCGTGGTCACCGCCGCCACCCTGCTGATCAGCGGCGCGCTGACCCGGGTCGACGGCGGGCCCCAGCTCGGCCAGCCGGGCTACCTCGCGGTCTGCGCGCAGTGGCTGATCCTGGCGGCGCTGGGGCTCTACGCCGCCGGCACGCTGCACCGGGTGATGGCGGTCCGCGGCGAGGGCAAACCCCAGCCGTACGCCGAGGCCACCCGGCTGCTGACGCAGCTGCGCACTGTGGCCCGGCAGCTGCCCGGGGCGACCCTGGACCCGGGCGGCATCTCCGAGCACCTGCTGGAGGAGTTGCGCACTGTGGCCCGCGCCGACCGGGGCGCTGTGCTCTCGGCCAGCGGTGGCGGTCGGCTCGTGGTGCTCGCCCAGGCCGGCGTCGACCGGGTGGACTGGGAGACGACGCTGGACGCGGACTCGGCTATCGCCGACGCCTGGGCCACCCAGCAGGCCACCACTGCCGCCCGGTCGCAGTCCCGCTCGCACCGCGGCGGCGACGTGTCCGCGCTGATCATTCCGCTGGTCGCCGGGGTGCGCACTGTGGGGCTGGTGGTGCTGGAGGCCGACGCCGCGCACGCGTACCCGCCGCCGGTGGTGTCGCGGGTGACCGGGCTGACCCGCCCGGCCGCGCTGCGACTGGAGGCGGCGCTGCTCTTCGACGAGGTGCGCTCGCTGGCCACCAACGAGGAGCGGCAGCGGCTGGCCCGGGAGATCCACGACGGGGTGGCGCAGGAGCTGGTGATGGTCGGCTACGGCATCGACAATGCCCTGGCCACCGTCTTCGACGACGCCGACGAGACCGCCGAGGCCCTGCGTACGCTGCGCGGTGAGGTGACCCGGGTGATCCAGGAACTGCGACTGAGCCTCTTCGAACTGCGCAGCGAGGTGGACCGGCAGGGCGGGTTGGCCGCAGCGATCGCCGAGTACGCGCGCACCGTGGGCGCGTCCGGCGGGCTGCGGGTGCACCTCTCGCTCGACGAGTCCACCGCCCGGCTGCCGGCCGCCACCGAGGCCGAGTTGCTGCGCATCGCCCAGGAGGCGGTGACCAACGCGCGCAAGCACGCCGGAGCGTCCAATTTGTGGGTCACGTGCGAGGTCGACCCCCCGTACGCGCAAATTGAAGTGTCGGATGACGGTCAGGGGATGGCTGACCAGCGCCCGGACGGACGGTACGGTCTTGCGATCATGGCCGAGAGGGCGGAACGTATCCGGGGCCGGTTGGAGATCAGGCCGCGGCAACCCAGCGGCACGACCGTGGCGGTGGTTCTCGGCACCTCGGCCCGGCGCGATAACGTGCGCGGCAGCGCAGCACCAGAAGGGGAGTAACCCGAGGATGACCACAAGTCCGATACCGGCCACCCGTACCAAGGTCCTCCTTGTCGACGATCATGACCTGATTCGCAAGGGTTTGCGGCACGCCTTCGAGCGCGACCGCCAGTTCGAGGTCGTCGGTGAGGCGGCCACGGCGGCGGAGGGGGTACGCCAGGCCGGCGCGTTGCAGCCGGACGTGGTGATCATGGATCTGCGGCTGCCCGACGGCAGCGGCCTGGAGGCCACCCGCGCGCTGCGCAAGTCCAGCGCGTCGATGGGCATCGTGGTGTTGACCATGTACGCCGGCGACGACCAGCTCTTCGGCGCACTGGAGGCCGGCGCGAGCGCCTTCGTGCCGAAGACCGCCCCGGCCGACGAGGTGGTGGCCGCCGCACGGCACGCCGCCTCCTCCCCCAGCGCGTTCACCGCGGCCGACCTGGCCGAGGCGATGAAGCGCCGGCTCGCCCCGTCCGGCCCGCAGTTGTCTCCCCGCGAGGGGCAGGTGCTGCGGCTGCTGGCCGACGGAATGAGCGTGGCGGGCATCGCCAAGCAGTTGTTCGTCAGCGAGTCCACGGCGAAGACGCACATCTCCAAGCTCTACGAGAAGCTCGGCGCGGCCAACCGGGCTCAGGCCCTGATGACCGCACTCCGGCTCGGCCTGCTCGAGGCACCGGACGCGCCGAAGTTCTGACCTGCCCTCCCGCTCGTCGAGCGGGACGTCGCGACCAACGGTCCGCGCCAGCTTCGGCCGGCGCGGACCGTCGCGCATCGACCGACGTCGGCGGGTAACCTCCGGCGCGCTATGGTCTGGCGTGCGTGGCGGGTGCACAATACCCGCGCGGGCGACGATGCTCGCGTCGCGGATTCGAGGGGTGAAACGCATGCAGCGGCCGGACTGGGCACCCGACACCATCGACATCGAGCGCCCGAGCGTCGCGCGGATGTACGACTACTACCTCGGCGGCTCACACAACTTCGCCGCCGACCGGGCCGCCGCGCAGGCGATGGTCGCCGCGGTGCCCGAGGCGCCGTTGATGGCCCAGGCCAACCGGGCGTTCCTGCGCCGGGCCGTGCACCACCTCGCCGAGGCCGGGATCCGGCAGTTCCTGGACATCGGCTCGGGCATCCCGACCGTCGGCAACGTGCACGAGATCGCCCAGCAGCTCGACCCGCAGTCGCGGGTGGTCTATGTGGACGTCGACCCGGTGGCGGTGGCGCACAGCCGCGAGATCCTCGCCGGCAACGAGCAGGCCGCAGTGGTGCAGGAGGACCTGCGCAATCCGGAGGCGATCCTGGCCCATCCGGACGTCCGCAAGCTGCTCGACCTGAGCCAACCGGTGGCCGTGATGGTCGTGGCCGTCCTGCACTTCGTCTCTGACGACGATCGACCGGCGGAGCTGCTGCGGACGCTACGGGACGCGTTGGCGCCCGGCAGCTACCTGGTGCTGTCACAAGCCAGCGACGACGGGCGCAGCGAGGACGAACGCGCCGAGGCGGAGCGGGTCTACCAGCGCACCGACAACCCGCTGTGGGTGCGCAGCCGGGCCGAGCTGACCGCGCTCTTCGACGGGTTCGAGCTGCTCGACCCCGGCGTGGTCTGGGTGCCCGAGTGGCGACCGGACACTCCGGAGGGCGCGGAGGACGCCGAGCGCGCGGTCTTCATGGGCGGCGTCGGGCGCCTCGGTGGCTGAGTCGCCCGGGGCGACCCCCTACCCGGGGACGTTCGCCCGGGCCTGGGCGAAGGCGGTCTCCGGCACCAGCTACCTGCCGATGACCCAGGCCCAGTTGGAGTCCCTGCTGGACCGGCTCACCGGGCAACTGGCCGGCGCGTTGCTCACCGAGCCGTTCGACCTGCGTGCCGGGCACCGGGTCGGCGCCGAGCTGGTCGCCGCGCACATCGCTTCCGCCGAGGGGCTGGGTCGTACCGTCGAGGTCATCCAACTCCGCCTGGTCCGCGACCTGGGGTTGGTGGCCGAGGACGTCGAGGACCGGATGGCCCGGCTGCTGGCGGCCGTGGCGACCGGCTACGCCCGCGCGCTGCGCGACCGGACGCTCGACGAACAGGAGTCCATCCGCCGCGCCGCGATGCGGGCCCGCACCCAGGCCGAGCGGGCGCTGCGGGCCAGCGAAGCCCGGTTCCGGCATCAGGCCACCCACGACCCGCTCACCGGCCTGCCCAACCGGACGCTGTTCACCGAACGGCTCGCCGCCGCGCTCAACGAGCCGGGCCGGGGCGCGCAGCGGGTGGGGGTGTGCTTCCTGGACCTGGACCGCTTCAAGGTGGTCAACGACAGCCTGGGGCACCAGATCGGTGACCTGCTGCTGGCCACTGTGGCGGAGCGGCTCCGCAAGGCCATGGGTGAGCACCTGGTGGCCCGGCTGGGCGGCGACGAGTTCGTCATCCTGGTGGAACGCACGGCCGGCACCGACGACATGGTCGCGGTGGCCGAGACCGCGCTCGCCGCGGTACGCACACCGGCCCTCGTCGACGGGCACGACTTGCAGATCTCGGCGAGCATCGGCATCGTCGAGCGCCAGGTGGCCGGGGCCAACCCGACGGACCTGATGCGGGCCGCCGACAGCACACTGCACTGGGCGAAGTCCGCCGGTGGGGCGCGCTGGGCGCTCTACGACGCCGAGCGCAACCAACGTGAACTGGCCCGCTACGCGCTCTCCGCGGCCATCCCGGCGGCGTTGGAGCGGGGCGAGTTCTACCTCGACTACCAGCCGTTGACCTCACTCCGCGACGGCAGCCTGGTCGGCGTGGAGGCGCTGGTCCGCTGGCGGCATCCCGAGTTGGGGGTGCTGCGCCCGGACAGCTTCATCGGGTTGGCCGAGGAGACCGGCCTGATCGTCCAGTTGGGCGGGTGGGTGCTGGCCGAGGCGTGCCGCGAGGCCGAGGCGTGGTCTGCCGGGGGTGCCGCCGCGCCGTTCGTCAGCGTCAACCTGGCGGTACGGCAGGTGCACCGGCCCGGCCTGGTGCAGGAGGTCCGCGCGCTGCTGCGGCAGACCGGCCTGCCACCGGAGCGGCTCCAGCTGGAGATCACCGAGAGCACGATGATGAGCACCGCCGAGGAGCCGGTACGTGCCCTGCGGGTCCTCGCCGACCTCGGGGTGCGCATCGCCATCGACGACTTCGGCACCGGCTACAGCAACCTGGCGTACCTGCGGGACCTGCCGGTGACCGAGCTGAAGGTGGCCGGGGAGTTCGTGGCCGGTCTGCGGTCGCCCTCGGTCGGCCGCACCGACGAGCGGATCCTCGCGTCGCTGGTCTCGCTGGCGCACGCGCTGGACCTGACCGTCACCGCCGAAGGGGTGGAGACCGCGGGGCAGGCCGAGCGGCTACGCGCGATCGGCTGTGACGCCGCCCAGGGCTGGCACTTCGGCCGCCCGGCCCCCGCCGATCGCATCCTGGCCCGCATCCGCTGAACCCCGACGGCGCTGCCTGGTGTCCCTGCCGCGCCGCCCGGTGGCCGCCGATAGCCGTGGTCGAGTCCCATCACCGCCTCTCGACGGCGCGAGGCTGAGCCCGTCCCGGTATTTTCCATCGAGCGTGATGGCTGTCAGTCATCTTGATGACTCACAGGCATCACGTTGACCTGAGGCACTCGGCAGGTCATGACACGCCCCGACGACAGTCCAACAGGCCCACCGACGAGGTGAACGAGCGCAGCACCACGCCGACCACGTGGACAAGTAGACAGCGTCTACCGCTAGTGGTAGACACTGTCTATGGGCACGGACGAGACGGGGCTGCGGGCGCGGCTGGTAGCCGCCGGGGTGGACCTGGTGCTCAGCGAGGGCCAGTCGGCGGTGTCACTGCGGGAGATCGCCCGCCGTGCCGGGGTCTCGCACGGCGCGCCGCGCCGCTACTTCCCCACCCACGTCGACCTGCTCTCGGCCATCGCGCGGGAGGGCTTCGCCGACCTCACCGCCCGCATCGAGGAGACGATGCGCGACGTCGACCCGGACCCGCGTACCCGATTGACCGCGCTGGCCCGGACGTACCTGGACTTCGCGGCGGCCCATCGCGGCATGTTCGAGCTGATGTTCCGCCACGACCTGCTGGACAGCGGCCGACTGCGGCTGCGTGAGACGAGCCTGCCGCTGTTCGCCGTCCTGGCCGACCTGGTGGCGCAGGCGCGCCGGCCCACCGACGCGCCCGCGGCGGTGCTCGCCGGCGCGCTCTGGGCGAACCTGCACGGCATCGCCCAACTCTGGGCCTGGGGCAGCCTGCCGCTGGCCACCGGCGCCACCGACGACGACGCCCTGCTGCGCGCCGCGTTGGAGGCCCACCTCGGCCCGGCGCCCGCCTGAAACTCGACCCCGGAGGACACGTGCCCCTGCTGTACGACGTCACCAAGCTGACCGTCGGCACCGCGCTGCGGTTTGGCTGGCGGCCCCGCGTGGAAGGGCTGGAGCATCTGCCCCGACACGGTGGCGCGATCCTCGCCGGCAATCACCTGTCCGTCGCCGACGAGTTGTTCCTCGTCACCGCGACTCCCCGACACGTCACCTTCTGGGCGAAGGTCGAGTACTTCAACGGGCGGGGTCCGGGCGGCTGGCTCAACCGGCGGATCGTCGCCGGCATGGGTGCCATCCCGGTCGACCGCGCCGACGGCCGGGCCGCCCTGCGCGCCCTCGACGCCGCCGTACCGGTGCTGCGCGGCGGCGGCCTGGTCGCCGTCTACCCGGAGGGCACCCGCTCCCCCGACGGGCGGCTCTACCGGGGCCGGGTCGGGATGACCCGGCTGGCACGCGACGCGGAGGTGCCGATCATCCCGGTCGGCGTGACCGGCACCGCCGAGGTGCTGCCGGTCGACGCGCGGCTTCCCCGTCGACACCCGATCACCCTGCGGTTCGGCCCGCCGATCCCGGTCGCCGACCGGATCAACGGGCCACGCGACATCCGGACGGTCACCGACGAGGTGATGGCGGCGATCCAGAAACTCACCGGCCAGGAGTACGTGCCGCGCTACGCGCCCGCCCGGGAGAGCTGAACGCGGGCGGCGATCAGCCGGCGAGCAGCGCCGCCATGCGTTCGGCCTGCGCCTCCCAGCGCCACTCCCGTTCCACCCACGCCCGCCCGGCCGCGCCCAGTTGGCGGGCCAGGTCCCGGTCGGCGAGCAGTCCGGCGACCCGGTCGGCGAGCTGGGCGACGTCCCGGCCGCGTACGACGTAGCCGGTCTCCCCCTCCCGGACCGCGTCCGGGGCGCCACCGGAGTCACCGGCCACCACCGGCAGGCCGGTCGCCGACGCCTCCAGGTAGACGATGCCCAGCCCCTCGACGTCCAGGCCGCGGTTACGGGTGCGGCACGGCATCGCGTAGACGTCGCCGGCCGCGTAGTGCGCCGGCAACTCGACCGACGGCACCGTGCCGGTGAACACCACGTCCCGTTCCACACCGGTCTGGCGGGCCAGCTTCTCCAGGGTGGCCCGGTACGGCCCGCCACCGACGATCAGCAGCGCCGCGTCGGGCACCCGGCGGCGGATCTCCGGTAGGGCCCGGATCAACGTGTCCTGACCCTTGCGCGGCACCAGCCGGGACACGCAGACCACCACAGGCCGGTCGGTCAACCCGAGCCGGGCCCGGACCTGTTCGCCGTCCACAGTCGGGTGGTAGGTGTCCACGTCGACCCCGGGGGCGAGGCGGCGCAGCTCGGTCACCCCGTCCAGCACCCGAGCCAACCGGCTACGGGTGTACTCGCCGAGATAGGTGGTCACGTCCACCCCCCGACCGATGCGCCGCAGCGCCGGCCGGGCTGCCGGCACCGCCGCCCAACCGACCTCGTGGCCGTGGGTCTGCGCCACCACCCGGCGGACGCCGGCACGCCGCCGCAGGCCGGCCGCGAGCAGCCCCAACGGGGCCGCCGCGCCGAACCACACCGTGTCGCAGTCGTACGCGCGAGCCAATCGGGCCGCCCTGCGGGCGATCAGCGGCGTGGGCAACAGCACCCTGGTGCGCTCCCGGATCACCTCGAACGGCTGGTCGGCGTCGAACTTCGCGGCCCCGCGCCAGCTCGACGCGTAGACGACCACCGAGCCGGCCGGTTGACGGACCGCGAGGTTGTGCACAAAGGACTGGATTCCACCCGGGCGGGGCGGAAAGTCGTTGGTGACAAGCAGGGTACGGCTCATCGGCCGGCCTCCCGGGCGTACGCGCGGGCGGCGGCCATCCGCTCCACTGTGGACGGGTGCGAGGCCGAGTAGAGGTATTCCCAGCGGGGCGGGTCGGGGTCGCCGAGGTTGACCGAGCCGAGCCGGCGCTGCATCGACTCGAAGGACTCCGGGTCGTTGGTGAGCGCGAGCGCGTGCGCGTCTGCCCGCGCCTCGACCCGTCGGGACATCAGCGCCTGGACCGGAGCGGCGACCAGCCCGGCCACCGTGACCAGGGCGACCAGCAGCGGAAACGCGCTCGGTTGGGCCACCGAGTCGACACCGGCCAACCGCAGCAGTGGCCCCCACGAGCCGAGCAGGTACAGCGCCACCACGGCCGCAGCGGCACCCAACGCCCCGGTCAGCGTGCCGACCGCCACGTCGGAGTCCTTCGCGTGACCCAACTCGTGCGCCACGACGGCGGTCACCTCGGCCGGCGTCGCCTCGCGCAGCAGCGTGTCGTAGACGACCACCCGTCGCGTCGGCCCGAGACCGGAGACGTACGCGTTGACCGCCCTGGTGCGGCGGGAGGCGTCGGCGACCAGCACGTCCCGCACGGGCACCCCGTCACGGGCGGCCATGCTCATCAGCTCGGTGCGCAACGGGCCCTGCTCCATCGGGGTGAACCGGTTGAAGACCGGCTCCACCAGCACCGGCAGCACGAACGACAGCAGCACCACCAGCACGGCGGCGCCGCCCGCGCCGAACGCCCACCACCAGCGCGGCGCGAGCCGGATGACCGCGTAGAAGCCGAACAACGCCACAGCGCCGATCACCGCGCTGACGGCGTACGACTTGAGCAGGTCGACAGCCCAGCCGCTCCAGCCGTTGGTGCTCAAGCCGTAGCGGGTGAGCACGCTCTGCCGCCAAGCGGCGAACGGGAGCGTCACCAGGTCGGCGACGAGCACCACCGCCAGCCCGCCGAGCACCGCCTGCGCGGCCCAGTGCCCACCGAACGGCCGGCCCACCAGCTCGACCAGGCGACTGCCCAGCGGGGTCAACCCGAGTGCGAGGGCGATGAGCAGCCCGACGGCGAGCGCGGCGTAGCCGCCGGGGCGCAGCGCGGCCCGGAACTCCCGGCCCTTTTCCACCTGCTCGGCCGGCAGGTCACCCAGCGCGGCGAGCTGGTCGGCCCGGGGTGCCGGCGGGCGGTGCCACGGGATGAGCAGCGCGGCCAGCACGACCAACGCGACGGTCAGCCCGGCCAGGGTCAGCAGCGCCCAGCCGCGCGGGGTCACCGCGTCACCGCCCGTTGTTCCCCGCTCATCGCGCTCCTCCCGCCGTGACCGCTCATCCTATGGCCCGCGAGAAGCGCACTTCCGAGTGCGGGGGTCGCGCTCAGGCGACCCGGCGAGTGGGACGGCGGCGAGCGACGCCGGGGCGCGCGGGCGCGGCCAGCACCTCCACGTCGAAGCCGGCCCGGGCGAACACCTCGATGGCCTCGACCTCGGCGGCGACCAACCCGGCCGCCGGGGACGTCTCGTCGAACAGGGCGGTCAGCGGGCAACCGGAACAGCCGTCGGCCCGCTTCGCGCACCCGTCGCAGTCGATGAGCATCGTGCCTCCTGATCGGCTCGCGGCACCCGGGCGACGCCCTTTCGTCGCCGACCGAGCACCGTCGGTGACATCGACACTAAACACCGGGTACGACAGGAACCCCGTCCGACCGCCCGTTTCAGGGCTAGATCCACTCCACATCAGCGAAATCGGGGTATCCCACCCGACCGGGGCCCTCGACCTCAAGGCCAACACCGTTGCGTTAGAAGGAGTTGCTGTTCGTCAACCCCGCGCCGTCCCGTCGATCATGGAGTTGTGGTGGGTGGCAAAGTGCCCACGTTGCACCAAACCAGGCACCGTAACTCCATGATCGACGAGTGCGGGCTGACCCCTCTTCCGCGATCTTGCGTTTACTGTCGCGACATAAGAGGGTATTCCGTGCGTATCGGCAACAGAATCTGCAAGATCGGCGCGGGCGGGAGCGTTTCTGGGGTGACGGACCTGGGTGGCGGGAGTTCACCGTGCCCTTGCGCCCAGCAACCGATCGTCAACGCAACGGTGTTGACAACAAGGAACTCTCGCGATCAAGCGAAGGAGGGCATCGTTTGGCCGGCCGGCCACCCGGGCACTGAGCGACGGTGGCCGACCTCGATGCTTCGTCAGTTGTGGACTTCCGGTACTCCCCGCGCCGACATCGCCTCGCCATGGTCCTCGTCGTGCTGGGCGCCGCGGCGCTCCTCGCCTTCTACACGGTGGTGTTCGACGAGGTGTGGTGGAAGGTGCTGCTGCGGTTCGGGATGATCGGCGCCGTCGTCGCGCTGACCACCAACTGGCAACTGCGCCGTCAGCCTCGCCTGCCGCTGCGGCTGACCGACGAGACGCTGCACCTGACCGGACCGAACGGAACCGGGCTCAGCATCGACTGGGTCAACATGGCCAGCGCCCAGGTTCGGGGCCGCCTGGATCCGCGGCTGGTGGTCAGGCCACTCGACCCGGAGCAGACTCGGCCCCCCATGCGACCCGGGCAGTGGTCGACTCCCGGACGCGGCCCCTACGAGTTGGTCGTCCGGCTCACCTGGATGACGCCGGGCCCAGACGCACTGCGTCGTGAGCTGGCCCGGCGACTACCGATTAGCTGACTGGCGGCGGCCCGAGCGCCGGAGCGGCCGAGCGCCCGCTGCGGGCGAAGTCTCAGCCCTGCGCGTCGAGGTCACGCAGGGCGAAGCGGAGGTGCTGCCACTCCTCGCCGAGGATCACGTGAAGGCAGTGCAGGACGGAAACGACGTGCTCCGGCCACCAGGCGCTCGGCCGGGACTCGGCGAGCAGCTCCGGCGTGACGGTCGCCAGGAAGTCGCGCACCATTGCCTGTCGCTCGGCCCGCACCTGAAGGACCGCCTCGAAGGTCGGCTGCTCGGTGGCGAAGACCGACATGTCGAAGCCGTCGGTCTCGTACTCGACGTGCGACTGACCGAGCGGGTGGAAAGGCTGGGGCAGGCGCAGGATCACCTTGCCCAACCACGCGTCGGCGGCGAACACGAGATGACGCAAAGTCTGCGCGAACGACCACTCACCATCGATCGAGACGTCGACCGTGCCCTGCGGCATGGACCGGACCCGGTCGACCGCGGACGCCCAGGCTCCTTCGATCGCCGTCCACGCCAGGCGCAGGTCGTCCGGGTCCTTGGCCAGCCGGAGATCGCGCCCGGGAAATCGTCGGTCGAGCTCGGCCTCGACCAGCGGCACGACATCGACGCCGTTGACCACGAGCATGCCTTCGGCCAGCCACGGCGCGTCGATGTCCAGGCCGTTCACGTCGACGCCCCGCATCACCGCACCGGCCAGTGTGGAGCTGTTGAACCGGGCACCCCGCAGGTCCTTGTCGACGAAGACCGTGACGTCGTCCTGAGTCATGGCGACTCCCTCCCGACAGCGACAGCGACAGCGACAGCGACAGCGACAGCAGCGACGCTAACGCTCGGGTACGACAGCCGGGTTACCCAAGACGGGGTCAGGAGCGGGCGAGCCGCCGCAGCAGCGAGTCAGCTCCCAGCGGGTACGCCCCGTGCCGGCGTACCCCGTCGGCGACCTCGCGGTCCGACGAGACCACTACCACTGGCCGGCCGGCCGGCTCGGCGCGGACCAGCCGCCGGATCAGCTCGTCGGCGGTCTCGCCCTTGCGGGAGAAGAGCACCCGTACGCCGCGCGGGGCGGGCGGCAGCCCGTGCATCCGTTCGGCGCCGTCGAAGACCACTGTGACCTCGTCGCCGGTCTGCGCGGCGATCCCGCCCAGCCCGGTGATCAGGCGTTTGCGCTGCTGCTCCAGGGACATCTCGCCGAAGCCACGCTTGGTGACGTTGTAGCCGTCCACCACGAGGTGCGCCCGGGGCAGGGCGAGCAGTTGGTCGAGCCGGGCCGGGTCGTCGGTGTCGCGGGCGCGGGCGGCGGGGCCGGCCGGGGCGGTGCCCGGCTGCTCGGCGAACGCGTCGGCGACGAAGTCGGCGGGGAGTTTGTCCACCGGGTCGAGGGCCAACTCGCGGCGCAGCCCGACGGCGGCCTGGCCGATGGTCTCCAGCAGCAGCCAGAGCCGGGCGTCGTCGACCGAGCGTGCCTCCTTGGCGCTGGCCCGGGCCACCCCGGCGGCGGCCTCGGCCTCGGCCAGCCGGGCCCGGGCGCGGCGGAGTTCGGCGTCCACGTCGGCGCTGGCGCGGGCGGCCCGGCCGCGCTCGGTGGCCAGCAGCTCGGTGGCCTTCCGCTCACGGGCCTGGGTCTCCCGCAGGGTGCGGGCCACCTGCCGGGACTCCTCGCGGAGCTGACCCAGCTCCTCGCGGACGCGGGCCAGCTCGTCGCGGAGCTTCTCGGCCTCGACCCGGGCCACCGCGCGGTCGTGCTCGGCCCGGGTGGCCCGCTGCTCGGCTTCGCGGACCAACTCGGCGACCACGGCGCTGTCCGCCTCGGCGCGTACCGCCGCGCCGCTGGCGTCGATCAGCTCCCGCCAGCCGCGGGGTCGGGCCAGGTAGGCCAGCGCGGCCACCTCGACCGGGTCGGCGGCGGCCGGCGCGGTGCCCTCGACCACTGCCGCGCCGAGGTCACCGGAGTCGGCCAGGACCCGCGCGGTGACCCGCTGCCGGAACAGCGGGTCGGCGGTGAGCTGGGCGGCGATGACCGGCGCGCCGAGCCGGGCGCGTCGGTTGGGGGCGAACTTGGCCACCCGGCGCAACGGCACCGGCACCTCGTCGGTGGGGAGGGTGGGCAGCACCGCCGCGGTCAGCGTCACGATCCGCTGCCGGACCGGCTCGGGCAGGGTGGGCTCGGGCTCGGCGGCGGGGGCATCGTCCGGCTCGGCGCTGGGGGCTTCGTCCGTCGTCGGGTCCGATGCGCGCGATGTGTCGGTGACTACGTTGTCGTCCGGGTTGCCCACAGCACCGTCGAGCGCGACCGGATCCTCCTGCGGGAGGTGGTCGTCGTACGGCTCGGTGAGGGGCATGTGGCAAGTCTCCCACCGCAACCGGGCCCACCGCCCGGTGAGTGAGCCGATCTCTCATCCTAGCCCCATGGTGACGGATGGGACGGCTGCGACGGGAGTGTCGGACCGGGGCGCTAGCGTGCCGCCGATGGCACAGGCGGAGTACGTCCAGGAGTCACTGGCCGGTCTCGACCCGGCGGTGGGCGGGGTGGACCCGGCGCTGCCCCTCTACGCGACGACCTTCGTGGTGGTCGACCTGGAGACCACCGGCGGCGCGCCGGACGGTGGCGGCATCACCGAGATCGGCGCGGTCAAGGTGCGCGGTGGCGAGCAGTTGGGGGTGCTGGCGACCCTGGTCAACCCGGGCCAGCCGATTCCGCCCTTCATCACCGTGCTGACCGGCATCACCCAGGCCATGCTGGTCCCTGCGCCACCGATCGAGCAGGTGCTGCCGAGCTTCCTGGAGTTCATCGACGATGCGGTGCTGGTGGCCCACAACGCCCCGTACGACGTGGGCTTCCTCAAGGCCGCCTGCGCCAAGCACGGCTACCGCTGGCCCAACCCCCGCGTCCTGGACACGGCTGCGCTCGCCCGCCGGGTGCTGACCCGCGACGAGGTGCCCAACCGCAAGCTCGGCACCCTGGCCGCCTACTTCCGCACCGCCACCCAGCCCACCCACCGCGCGCTGGACGACGCGAAGGCCACCGTCGACGTGCTGCACGGGCTGATCGGTCGGCTCGGCGGGCACCGGGTGGACACCATCGGCGACGCCATCGAGTTCGCCCGCGCGGTCACCCCGACCCAGCGCCGCAAGCGGCACCTGGCCGAGGGGTTGCCCAAGGTCCCCGGGGTCTACATCTTCCGGGCCGCCGACGACCGGCCGCTCTACGTGGGCACCTCCGTCGACATCGCCACCCGGGTACGCAGCTACTTCACCGCCGGTGAGAAGCGCGCCCGGATCTCCGAGATGCTGGGCGCGGCCGAGCGGGTCGAGGCGGTGGAGTGCGCCCACTCGTTGGAGGCCGAGGTCCGTGAGCTGCGGTTGATCGCCGCACACGCCCCGCCGTACAACCGCCGGTCGAAATACCCGGAACGGATGGTCTGGCTCAAGCTGACCGACGGTCCGTACCCTCGGCTGTCGATCGTCCGCGACCTCTCCCCCACCGACACCGCGTACCTCGGGCCGTTCACCTCCCGGCGGGCCGCCGAGCTGGCCGCCGCCGGTTTCCACGACGCGGTGCCGCTGCGCCAGTGCACACACCGGCTCTCGCTGCGCACCGTCACGCCGGCCTGCGCGCTGGCCGAGCTGGGTCGCTGCCCGGCACCCTGCGAACACAGGATCACCCCCGAGGAGTACGACGACACCGCCGCCGCGCCCTTCCGCACCGCCACGGCCAGCGACCCCCAGCCGGTGGTGGACGCGCTGCTCGCCCGGATCGACGTGCTCTCCCGCGACCAGCGCTACGAGGAGGCCGCAGTGGTGCGGTCCCGGCTGGCCGCCGTGCTGCGGGCCACAGTGCGGATGCAGCGGCTGGCCGCGCTGACCGGGATCGTCGAGTTGGCCGCCGCCCGGCCGGCCGCCCGGGGCGGCTGGGAGTTGGCGCTGGTCCGGCACGGCCGGCTGGCCGGCGCGGGGGTGTCCCCGCCGGGCGTGCACCCGCGGCCCACGTTGACCACGATCCGGGCCACCGCCGAGACGGTGTCGGGCGGGCACGGTCCGGTGCCGGCCGCCACCGCCGAGGAGTCCGAGCGGATCCTGTCCTGGTTGGAGCGACCGGAGACCCGACTCGTCGAGATGTCCTCCGGTTGGTCCTCTCCGGCGAGTGGCGCGGGCCGGTTCCGTGACCTGCTGGCGAAGGCCGAGGGCGGGGCGTCCCACCAACTCTCGACCGAACGCTCATGACCAACTGACCGATCGGACTACGTCGACTCGCTTAGGCTGTTAGAGAAGTGCAGTCCTGCCCGATTCGTGGGCCTGCTCCCGCCGCCGGGTTCCGGCGACGCGGAGCCGGGGTGAGGAGGTGTCCCTCGTGGACGTCGACGCCGGACACGGCGCCGCCCTGGGGGGCGCCCTGCCGACACAGCCGGGTGAGCTGCCGCTCGCCCGCCGACTACGGTCGTTGCTCAGCTGGCCGACCACCGACTCGGACCCGGTCACCCAACTGGTCCGCACCCACCGGGGCATCCACGCCGGCACCGACCCCGCGGTGCTGCGCCGTGCCTACACCATCGCGGAGAACATGCACCGCGGGCAGTTCCGCAAGAGCGGGGAGCCGTACATCACCCACCCCCTCGCTGTGGCGCAGATCTGCGCCGAGCTGGGCATGGACACCACCACCCTGGTCGCGGCGCTGCTGCACGACACCGTGGAGGACACCCGCTACACCCTCCAGGCGCTCTCCGAGGATTTCGGCGGCGAGGTGGCCCACCTGGTCGACGGGGTGACCAAGTTCGACAAGGCGTTCTACGGCAAGGCCGCCGAGGCGGAGACGATCCGCAAGATGATCGTCGCGGCCGCCAAGGACGTCCGGGTGCTGATCATCAAGCTGGCCGACCGGCTGCACAACATGCGGACGCTCGGGGTGCGCTCGGCGTCGTCGCGGGAACGGATCGCCCGCAAGACCCAGGAGGTGCTGGTCCCGCTCTGCGACCGGCTGGGCATCCAGACCCTCAAGCGCGAACTGGACGACGTGGTGCTGCTGCACCTCGAGCCCGACGAGCACGCCCGGCTGGCCCGGCATGTGCACGACCGGCCGGGCTGGGACGCGTACCTCGACTCGGTGGTCACCCGGACCCGGGTGGCGCTGCGCCGCAGCCGGGTCGACGCCGAGGTGAGCCCCCGTCCCCGGCACCTCTACTCGATCTGGAAGGACACCATCGCCGGCGGCCACACCGCCCCGTACGACCTGCCCCGCATCGTGGTGGTGGTCGACGGCCCGCCCACCGACTGTTACGCCGCGCTGGGCGCGATCCATGGCACCTGGCGACCGGTGGCCGGCCGTTTCAAGGACTTCATCGCCTCGCCGAAGAACAACCTCTACCGTTCGCTGCACACCAGCGTCTGCGGCCCGCAGGACCGCACCGTGGAGGTGCTGATCCGCACCCAGGAGATGCACCGCTCGGCCGAGTACGGCATCGCCGCCGACTTCCGTTTCCCCCGCTCCGGCAGCAGCAGCGCCGCAGCCCGTGCCGAGCAGTTGGACTGGCTGCGCCGGGTGCTCGACTGGGAGCCGGACGCCGCCGACCCGGCACAGTTCTACGAGTCGCTGCGGTGCGACCTCGCCGAGGGGCAGATCCAGGTCTTCTCCGACGGGCGGCAGGTCGTGCTGCCGGCCGGTGCCACGCCTGTCGACCTCGCGTACGAGCTGGGCAACGACCGGGGCGACCACTGCCTCGCCGCACGCATCAACGGTCGGCTCGCCCCGCTCAGTTCGGAGCTGGACGAGGGCGACGTGGTGGAGATCTTCACCGAGAACGACGGCGACAACGGCTTCGAGGCCGGGGTGGCGCCGCGCGGGCCCCGCCGGGAGTGGCTGAGCTTCGTCAAGTCGCCGCACGCGCAGATGCAGATCAACAGGTGGTTCGCCGAGCACACCGAGCCGGGCATCACGATCAGCGACAAGGTGCGCCTCGGCCGGGCCACCATCGGGCTCGCCCTGCGCCAGCACAACCGGGGCCTCGCCAGTGACCTGCCGTTGCTGCGCCTCTCGGAGGAGTTGGGCTATCCCGACCTGGAGACCCTGCTGGTCGCGGTCTTCGACCGGGTGATCGAACCGGACACCGTGGTTCGCCAGCTCATCGACCTGGTCGACCATCGACAGTGACCCGGCGGGCCCCAGCGCGTCCGAAGGACATTCGTGACCACTAGCCTGGAGTCATGATCCCCCGCTCCCGCGCCACCGGTCGGGCCCTCTTCTACCAGGCCTTCTACCGGCTGCCGTTGCCGGTGCGTCGGCGCCTGGTCCGGTTGGCAGTGCCCAAGTACATCGTCGGCGCGGTGACACTGGTCCGGGACACCGAGGCGACGGGCGCGGGTCGGTTGCTCATGCTGCGTCAGCCGCCTGGCAAGGGTTGGTCACTCCCCGCCGGCCTGCTCAACCGGGGCGAGGCCCCGGTGGTGGGCGCGGCCCGTGAGCTGTTCGAGGAGTCCGGCGTCCGACTCGCCCCGTCCCGGCTGCGCCCGGCGGTGCCGAACGCGATCGTGCACGCCAAGGGCTGGGTGGACATGGTCTTCGAGGCCGAGGTGCCGGCGTCCAGCACCGAGCTGGTCGTCGACGGCGGGGAGGTCTTCGAGGCCGCCTGGCACCCCCTGGACGACCTGCCCAAGCTGACCTGGCCGACGGCCCGGCTGCTCGCCTACTACGACATCGGGCCGCTGGCCGGGCAGTTCCCGCCACCGGTGCCCGACGACACCCCGTGACCGGCGTGGCCGGTGTGCCGGCGGAGTTGTGCGCTGTGGTGCTGGCCGCCGGCGAGGGCACGCGGCTGCGCCCGCTCACCGAACGGGTGCCCAAGGCGCTCTGCCCGGCGGGCAACGTCCCCCTGCTGGATCGGGCGTTGGCGCGGCTGGCCGGGTTGGGCCTGGCCGGTCCCGACCGGGTCGCCGTGAACGCCTGCTACCTCGGCGACCAGGTGGTGGCGCACGTCGGCGACCGCGCACACCTGTCGGTGGAGCCGGGCGACCCGCTGGGCACCGCGGGCGGGGTGGCCAACCTGCGGGACTGGATCGACGGGCGGCCGGTGCTGGTCGGCAACGCCGACGCGTACCTCGCCGACAGGGCTGCTCCCCCGGGCCCGGACCTGGCCGCCCTGCTCGACGGCTGGGACGGGCGGACCGTACGCCTGCTCGGCCAGCCGGCTGCGGACCCGGCGGCGCCGGGCACCTTCGCCGGGCACTGCTTCACCGGCTTCTCACTCCTGCCCTGGCGGCTGGTCCGGGACCTGCCTGTCGTCTTCTCGGACCTGGTCCGCGCCGTGTGGCGGCCGGCCGAGGCGGCGGGAGCCCTGACTGTGGTGCCCTACCCGGGCACCTTCTTCGACACCGGCACCCCGGCCGACTACCTGGCGGCCAACCTGCACGCGGCCGGCGGCACCCTGGTCGACGAGTCGGCGACGGTCACCGGCCCCTGCGTGGAGTCGGTCGTCGGCGCGGGCGCGCGGGTGGACGGCGACGTGTTCCGCACCGTGGTGTGGCCGGGCGCGACAGTACGCGCCGGCGAGCGGCTGCGGAACGTGATCCGGGCCGGGAACGACATGACAGTGCCCTGCACCGCCCAGGGTTGAGCCCCGACGGCTCCCGCCTCCGGTCCCGGGCCGGAACATCTAGCATGGGCGACGACGCCGACGAACGGAGAAATGCCCCGTGATCACCGCGATCGTGCTGATCGACTGCGCCACCGATGCGATCCCCGAGGTGGCGGAAAACCTGGCCAACCTTCCCGGCGTCAGCGAGGTCTACTCGGTGGCCGGGCACGTCGACCTCATCGCCATCGTCCGGGTCCGCGAGTTCGACCAGATCGCCCAGGTCATCGCGGGCAGCATCTCCAAGGTCCCGGGCGTGCTCAACACCGAGTCGCACATCGCCTTCCGGGCGTACTCCCAGCACGACCTTGAGGAGGCGTTCGCGATCGGCCTGGCCAGCGCCGACTGACCCGCGGGCCCGTGCCGGCCCACGGCGCACAGGGCGGCCGGCCCACCCCCGTGGGGTGGACCGGCCGTCTGCTGTGGCTACGTCAGCTCTCGCTGGGAGCCGGTACCTCGGTGGTGCCGCCGCCCGGAGCCGGCGACTCGGTGCCGGTACCGCCGCCAGGAGCCGGCGACTCGGTGCCGGTGCCGCCCGGAGCCGGCGACTCAGTGCCGGTGCCGCCCGGGCTGGGCGTACCGCTGGCGCTGGTCTGCGGAACCGGGATGCCCAACTTGTTGGCGAGCGCCACCAACTCGTCGTAGTGCGTCTGCAGCGTCGGAAGCGCCGTCTGCGCCAACTGGACCACCGACTGCTCGGAGCCCTGCGAGATCTCCGTCTGGGTGGCCTGGATGGCCTGGACGTGGCCGGCCAGCTCACTGGTCACCCAGAGCCGGTCGAACTCCGCACCGCTGGCGTTGTTCAGCTTGTCGATGACCGCCTGCTGATCGGCGTTCGGCTCGTTCGGCAGTTCCACCCCGAGCTGTGACGCGGTCTGCTGCACCGTCTGGTCCAGCTGGGTGTGGTCGGTCTTCAGCATCGCGCCCAGGTCCTTGACCCCCTGGTCCTGACCCTTCTGCTGAGCCAGGTCACCAGCGGTGATCTCGAACAGGTTGACCTGGTGTACCGCCTGCAGGTACTGGGTGTCCTGCGTTGACGGCTGTGCCGCGGCCTGCGCGGCCGCAGCCGGCGCCACACCGACCAGTACCAGCGCGGCCAACAGGCCGAGGCGTTTGATACCCAACATGCTTCCCCCCCTTGAGACGTTGGACCGCACGGATACCCGGCTCACCGGGGTTATTCCTGCGATCGCCCGTCGCGCGGGGTCGACCGTTCCGATCAGGGCCGTCCGACTCCGGGTCGGATGGGGCGGGGGCGCGGATACGACGGGGCGCCCGCCGGAATCCGGCGGGCGCCCCGTAACGGTGCGACTGGGCGGTCAGCGGCGGCTCTCGCCGCTGCCGATCTCCTCGCGCTCGGGTCGGGCCTCGACCGGCGGGTGCCCCGGCGAGACCGGCGCCTCGACCGGCTTCTCGATCGGGTAGAAGAAGCCCCGGATGGCCGGGCCGAGGGCCCCCAGCCGGTTCATCTTCTTGGGCACGACCCAGCCCACGTAGTCCAGCTGGCCGTGACCGTCCGCGTGCCCGTTGGACGCGCTGAGCGGCTGGTGCACCTCGACGAACCGACCGTCCGGCATACGCCGGATGATGCCGGTCTCCACGCCGTGGGCGAGCACCTCCCGGTCGTGCTGCTGCAGGCCCAGGCAGAGCCGGTAGGTGACGTAGTACGCCAGCGGCGGGACCACCAGCAGGCCGATCCGGCCCGCCCAGGTCATCGCGTTCAGGCTGATCTGGAACTTGTCCGCGATCACGTCGTTGGCGCCGGAGAGCGTCAGCACGATGTAGAACGAGACGGCCATGGCGCCGACGGCGGTCCGGGCCGGAGCGTCCCGGGGCCGCTCGAGCAGGTTGTGGCTCTTGCGGTCCTTGAGGTGCCGGGCTTCCAGGAACGGGTACATCGTCGACAGGCCCACCAGGATGCCGGGCAGCACGACAGTCGGCCAGAACAGCGGCGGGATGACGTACCCGTCGCCGATCGGGATGGGGATCTCCCAGGCCGGCATGAGTCGGGTCGACCCGTCGAGGAACATGACGTACCAGTCGGGCTGGCTGGCGGCCGAGACCACCCACGCCTCGTACGGGCCGAACAGCCAGATCGGGTTGATCTGGAACAGACCGCCCATCAGCGCGATGACGCCGAAGACGACCATGAAGAAGCCGCCCTGCTTCAACGCGTACCGGGGGAACATCCGCTCGCCGACTACGTTGTTGTTGGTCCGGCCGGGGCCGGGCCACTGGGTGTGCTTCTGCTTGAAGACCAGACCCAGGTGGACGCTGATCAGTGCGACCAGCAGACCCGGGATGAGCAGCACGTGGGCGATGAAGAACCGGCTGATGATGATCGTGCCCGGGAACTCGCCGCCGAAGACCGACGAGGTGACCCAGGAGCCGATCACCGGGATGGACAGCATGATCGCCGAGGCGATCCGCAGGCCGGTGCCGGAGAGGCCGTCGTCCGGCAGCGAGTAGCCGGTGAAGCCGGCCAGGAAGCCGACCCAGAACAGCAGCGAACCGATGATCCAGTTGGTCTCACGCGGCTTGCGGAAGGCGCCGGTGAAGAAGACCCGCAGCATGTGCACGACGATCGCGGCCATGAACAGCAGCGCCGCCCAGTGGTGCATCTGCCGCATCACCAGACCGCCGCGGACGTCGAACGAGATGTCCAGGCTGGAGGCGTACGCGGCGGACATCGGGGTGCCCTGCAACGGCGCGTAGCTGCCGTCGTAGACCACCTCCGTCATCGCCGGCTCGAAGAAGAAGGTGAGGAACACACCGGTCAGCAGCAGCACGACGAACGAGAACAGCGCGATCTCGCCGAGCAGGAAGGACCAGTGGTCCGGGAAGACCTTGTTCAGCAGTTTGCGCAGCGGGGTGGCCACCGCGAAGCGGTCGTCCACTCCCACCGCGGCCTTGCCCGGCGTCGCCGCAAGGTCAAGCTTTCGACGCTTCATGGCCGCTCCCAGAAATCAGGCCCGACGGTCTCGGTGTAGTCGGACTTCGCCACGAAGAAGCCCTCGGAGTCCACCTCGATCGGCAGCTGCGGCAGCCGCCGGCTGGCGGGGCCGAAGATGGGCCGGGCGTTGTCGGTGATCAGGAACTGGGACTGGTGGCACGGGCAGAGCAGCCGGTTGGTCTGCTGCTCGTACAGGCTGGCCGGGCATCCCGCGTGCGTGCAGATCTTGGAGAACGCCGCGTAGTTGCCCCACATGTAGTCGCCGTGACCGACCCGCTCGTTGGCCCGGCGCGACTCCTGCGCGTCGGAGTCGCGGAGGTGGATCAGCAGCGTCGGCGAGTCGGCGTGCCTGTTACTCACGCCGTGGTCGATGCCGGGGAAGACGGTCAGCTGCCCACCGGTGCTGATGTCCGCCGGGCGGATCGGACGGCCGTCCTCGCGGACCAGGCGGATCCGCTGGCCACCCTCGGCCGCGGAGAACCCGGTGGTAAACATCTGGTTGTTCTTGTGCGGCTGCGAGATCAGACCGCCGACCAGAGGCGCCGCGGCGACCGCGGCGACCGGCGCGAGACCGGCCAGCAGCGAGATGCCGAGCAGCGGGCGACGCTTCACGCCCAGCTCGTCAGCCATGTAGAGCATGGTCTGACCGGTGATCGTGCGGCCTTCGGAGTCCACCTGACCCTCGTGCCGGTCCTGGATCGAGACCTCCTTGGGCAGCAACTTCTTGCCCCAGGTCAGGATGCCGAAGCCGACGGCGAGCAGCGCCACGCCGAGGGTGAAGCCGAGCAGCGGGGTGTAGAACTTGTCGCCGCCCCGGCCCGCCTCGTACTGCCACGGCCACCAGATGTAGATGGCCAGGAACGCGGTGGCGGCCAGGCCTGTGATCAGGAAGAAGCCGGCGACCACCCGGGTCAGCCGACGCTCCGCCTTGGTGCCCGGCAGCACCTGCGGCTCGTAGTGGACGATCTCGATGTCGTCCCGGCGCGCGCCCTCACGAACGATGTCGAACCGGGTCAGCTTGGGGTCGTTCACGTCGAGCGGCTCCTGGCCCTGCGGGGCCTGGTGCTCGGTGTGGGTGCTCATGCCGTCACCTCGCTACGGGTGGCGCCGAGCGGCACCACAGCACTGAATCGGATGGCCTGCTCGATCACGACTTACCCGCAATCCACAGGCTAGCGAAGACGAGCGCCACGATGCCGACCAGGAAGATCGCCAGGCCCTCGGTGGACGGGCCGTACCGGCCGAGGTTGAACCCACCCGGGTCCTGGTCGTGCTTCAGCGTCTCCTGGATGTAGGCGATGATGTCGGCCTTCTGCTCCGGCCGGAGCTGGTTGTCGCCGAACACCGGCATGTTCTGCGGGCCGCTCAACATCGCCGCGTAGATCTGGCGGTCGGTAGCGGGGTGCAGGCTCGGGGCGAACTTGCCCGAGGAGAGCGCACCGCCGCCGCCACCGAAGGCGTGGCACTGCGAGCAGTTGATCCGGAACAGCTCACCGCCGGCCGCGATGTTGCCGTCCTCGCGGAGGTCGTCGCCCTCGGGCACGACCGGACCGCCGCCGAGTTCCTGGATGTACTGGGCCAGCTGGCGGGTCTGCTCGTCGGTGAAGACCGGGGGCTTGCGGTGCGCCTGGGCCTCCTGGCGGGCCAGCGGCATCCGCCCGGAGCTGACCTGGAACTCGACAGATGCCGCGCCGACGCCGATCAGGCTCGGCCCGCGGCCCTCGACACCCTGGGCGTTGCGGCCGTGGCAGGTCACGCAGCTCACGTCGAACAGCGCCTTGCCCTCGGCGGCGGCGCCGGTCAGCTGCGGGTTGTCCTGCGCCTGGGCGCCCGGGGCGAAGACGGTGTATGCGCCGCCGGCGAGCATCAGCGCGGCGATCAGCCGGACCGCGGCGCCCAGCCGGCGGCGGCCCCTGCTGCGCGCGGCGGGCCGCTCACGCAACCGCGCGAGCAGACCGCGTCGGCGGTCGTTGTCAGAAGTCATGAGCGGTGTCCTTAACCGGTTGGACCTGTCTCAGGGGACGGAGCAGCAGCGCGGAATGTGACGCGCAAGATCACTGGAGCCAGTAGATCATGGCGTACAGCCCGATCCACACGACGTCGACGAAGTGCCAGTAGTACGACACGACGATCGCCGACGTCGCCTGCGCCGGAGTGAACCGGCCCATGGTCGTACGGACCATGAAGATGATGAAGGCGATCAGACCACCGGTCACGTGCAGGCCGTGGAAGCCGGTGGTCAGGTAGAACACCGACCCGTACCCGTCTTCGTTGATCTTGATGCCGTCGGCGACCAGGTGCCGGTACTCGTTCAGCTGGCCGAGGACGAAGATCAGGCCCATCACGAAGGTGACGGTGAACCAGCGCCGCAGCGCGTGCACGTCACCCTTCTCCGCCGCGAAGACGCCGAGCTGGCACGTCACCGAGGACAGCACCAGGATCACCGTGAAGGTGGTCGCGTACGGGATGTTCAGCGCCTCGGTGTGCTTCTCCCACTGCTCCGGCGCAGCCGCGCGGATGGAGAAGTACATCGCGAACAGCGCCGCGAAGAACATGAGTTCGCTGGAGAGCCACACGATCGTCCCGACGCTGACCATGTTCGGTCGGGTCAGGGAGTGGATCCGGCTCTTGTCAATGGCTGGGGCCGCAGTCACGCCGTCATTATTGCCCCTGACCGGGGCCGGCGATCAGCGGGGGGCCAAACCTGCGCCTTCCGTGGCCCGAGCGTCAGGGTCCGGTTCGCCTGGCCTAGCCTGAAAAGCGTGCTGCACGTCGATCCGATCTTCGCCGCCACCTCGGCCCCGCCGCCGTTCACCGTCGGCGCGGTGCTGAGCGAGACCCGGCTGGACAGCTGGCTGGCCCTCGGCCTGGTGCTCGCCGCCGGCCTGTACCTCTACGGGGTGTACCGGCTGCGCCTGCGGGGCGACCGCTGGCCGGTCGCCCGTACGGTGTTCTTCCTCGGCCCCGGGCTGGGCGGCATCGCGCTCGTCACGGTCAGCGGGCTGCACGCGTACGACACCGCGCTGCTGTCCGTGCACATGATCCAGCACATGGTGCTGTCCATGGTGGCACCGATCTTCCTGGCGCTGGGCGCACCGATGACCCTGGCCCTGCGGACCCTGCCTCTCCGGCCACGCAAGCGCCTGCTCGCGATCGTGCACAGCCGGGTCGCCCGGGTCTACAGCTTCCCGCTGGTGGCGTTCGCCATCTTCGTGGTCAACCCGTTCGTGCTGTACTTCAGCGATCTGTACCGCTACACCCTGGAACACGCCTGGGCGCACGAGCTGGTGCACGCGCACTTCATCATGACCGGCTGCGTGTTCTTCTGGCCGCTACTCGGCCTCGACCCGCTGCCCGGCCGCTGGCCGTACCCGGCGCGGGCGCTGCTGATGCTGCTCTCCGTGCCGTTCCACACAGTGCTCGGCCTCACCATCATGCAGAGCAGCACGCTCTTCGGCGGCGACTGGTACCCGTCGCTCAACCTCGGTTGGGTCGACCCCTGGCAGGATCAGGTGGTCGCCGGCGGCATCCTCTGGGCCGGTGGCGAGTTCGTCAGTGTGACGATGCTCGCGGTGCTTGTGGTGCAGTGGGTCAAGCAGTCCGAGCGGGAGGCCCGCCGGGTGGACCGCGAGCTGGACCGCCAGGAGGCCCGCGACCGCGCCGCCGACGCCGCGCCCGCCTGAGCTGCCCGGACGGTACGCCCCGACGCGCGACGCCGGGCGGGATGTCGGCTACGTCACGCCGACCGGTACGATCTGCGGGCAGCTACGAGGTGGAAGCGGAGTGCCGGCATGAGCGATCGTCTTTGCACCGTTTTGCTCTACAGCGACGACCCGCAGGTCCGTGATCGGATGCGGATGGCCGTCGGCACCCGGCCCGCGCCCGGTCTGCAGATCGAGTTCGTCGAGGCGTCGACCTACGCGGAGACCATCCGGCTGGTCGACGACTACGAGATCGACCTGCTGCTGCTCGACGGCGAGGCGAGCCCGGGCGGCGGCATCGGCATCGCCCGGCAGATCAAGGACGACCGGGACGACGCTCCCCCGACCTGCCTGGTGATCGCCCGCGCCGCCGACCGATGGCTCGCCGCGTACGCCGAGGTCGACGCGACGCTGGTGCACCCGCTCGACCCGGTGACCACCGGCGGCACGGTGGCCGAGCTGCTGCGGACTCACGCACCCGCCTGACGTCCCACGCTCGTCCGGCACCCCCACGGCGCCGGATCTCCTCGGCGCCGGTTCCAGCCCACCCGCACTTCGCATGCTCGGGAGGCCCGCCATGGGCGATCGGACCTGGCCGCACCTGCTCAACGCGCTGCTGCGCGGTGACGAACTGTCCACCGCCGACACCGCGTGGGCGATGGACGAGATCATGACCGGCTCGGCGAGCGCGGCGCAGATCGCCGCCTTCGCCGTGGCGCTGCGGGCCAAGGGCGAGACCCCCGCGGAGCTGGCCGGCCTGGTGGAGGCGATGCTGGGTCGCGCAGTCCCGGTGGCACTCCCCGAGGAACTACGCCGTACCGCGCTCGACGTGGTCGGCACCGGCGGTGACCTCGCCCACACGGTCAACATCTCGACGATGACGGCGCTGGTGGTCGCCGGCGCGGGCGTCCGCGTCGTCAAGCACGGCAACCGGGCCGCGTCCTCCCTGTGCGGCACCGCCGACCTGCTGGAATTCCTCGGCATCCCACTGGATCTCGGCCCGGAGCACGTCGCCCGCTGTGTCGAGGAGGCCGGCATCGGGTTCTGCTTCGCTGCCCGCTTCCACCCGGGGATGCGGCACGCCGGCCCGGTCCGCCGCGAGGTGGGCGTACCCACCTTCTTCAACTTCCTCGGCCCGCTGACCAACCCGGCCCGCCCCCGGGCGGGCGCGGTCGGCTGCTTCGACCTCCGGATGGCCCCGGTGATGGCCAGCGTGTTCGCGGGCCGTGGCGACTCGGCGATCGTGATGCGCGGCGAGGACGGGCTGGACGAGTTCACCACCGCCGCGCCGACCCGGATCTGGGCGGCCCAGGGCGGCACCGTACGAGAGGCCGTGCTGGACGCCACGGACCTGGGGGTACCCCGGGCCACCCTGGCGGATCTGCGGGGCGGTGACGCCGCGTACAACGCGGGGGTTGCCCGTCGCCTGTTGGCCGGCGAGACGGGCCCGGTCCGAGACGCGGTGCTTGTCAACGCGGCGGCGGCGCTGGCCACCCAGGGCCCACTGGACGGCGACCTGACCGAGGCGCTCCGCGCCGGCCTGGCCCGCGCGGCCGAGTCGATCGACTCCGGCGCGGCCGCCGCGACCCTGGACCGCTGGATCGAGACCGCCACCGCCTGACCTCACCACCGCAAGGCCCGCCGGCGCCGCAAGGCCCGCCAGCGCCGCCCGACCCGTCGGCGGGCGGCGACTCGGCCGGTGATCGACTCGGGTTCCGTGAATCTGCGGTGTCCGGGCAGCCCGGATGCCCCGACGTCAATGATGTCGAGTGGATCACGTGCCGACAGCGACCAGTGGGCGACCGCGCGCGGAGATTTGTCGGACCCGTCTGGGAAACTACAGGTGAGTAGTTCTCTGCTGCCGTCGGTGCGTCGTTGTCGCATCCGGGGGTGGCCCGCCTGGTTATCCGAGAGGAGACGCCCGTGTCGCATCGCGAGCTCTACTGCGACGTCTGCGAGGGCGTGGCGCTGTTCGAGGCGCCGCCCTGCGTCGACGGCCACGGCACCGACTGTCCAGAGCTGATCTGCATCGGCTGCGGCGCGGGCGTGATGGTCGGCACGTTCGCCTTCCCGGTCACCCGGCTGGCCGCCCGCCAACGCCAGCCCGCCCGCCCCCGCGCCGCCTGACCGGCGCACCGCCTAACCGCTGCACCGCCAGACTGCCCGCGCCGCCTGACCGCTGCGCCCCCAGACTGCCCGCGCCGCCCGACCGCCGTGTCACCCGAGGCGGGATGGACATGACCGAAGGCCCGCTCCCCTCTGGGGGAACGGGCCTTCGTCGTGCCGGGTCGGTCGCGACGGCGACCGGGTCGGTCAGTGCTCCGCGGTACGCCGGGTGCCGCTGTAGTACTCGAACAGGAGCCCGCAGGCGGAGAAGACGACGGCCAGCAGGCCGGCGCCGATCAGCCAGTACTGCCAGAACACCATGCCGAGCGCGGCGATCGCGGCGGCCAGCGCCAGACCGAACGGCCAGTAGCTGCCCGGGCTGAAGAAGCCGACCTCACCAGCACCATCGGCGATCTCGGCGTCCGGACGGTCCTCCGGGCGCAGGTCGATGCGGCGGGAGACGAACCAGAAGAAGCCACCGCACATCGAGCAGAGCAGGAACGACAGCAGCAGGGCGACGGTGCCGACCCACTCGACGCCGCCCGACTCCCCGTGCGTCCAGGCGCCGTAGAGGATGGTGGCACCGAAGAGGAACCCGGCGATGATCAGGAAGATACGCCACTCGGTCTTCATGCGGCTGCCTCAGCTTCCCGTGCGGGCCGGAACGTCGTCCGGGTTGAAGTTGTCCTGCGTCCGCCGCGTGTCGAACGGCTGCGTGGTCTGCGCGTACGGCTGCTCACCGATCGCGGACAGCGCATCCTGGGTGGACTTGCCGCTCTGCTTGGCCGCGAGGAACTGGTCGTACTTCTCCGGCGAGACCACCCGCAGCTCGAAGTTCATGAACGCGTGGTAGCTGCCGCACAGCTCGGCGCAGCGCCCGACGTAGGCACCCTCGGCGTCCAGGCTGGAGACCTCGAACACGTTGCGGATCTTGCCCGGCATGACGTCCCGCTTGAAGAGCAGCTCCGGCACCCAGAAAGAGTGGATGACGTCGCGGCTGGTCTCCTCGAACCGGATGGACCGGTTGGTCGGCAGCACCAGCACCGGGATGACCTCACTGGTGCCGAGCGTCGACGCCGTGGTGCGGGCTTCAGTGCCCTGACCGTCGCGGTAGTTGAACTGCCAGTTCCACTTGAACGCGACGACCTCGACCGTGACGTCCGGGTTCTTCGACAACTTGTCGACGTCGGTCTGCACGATCGCCGTGTAGTAGAAGAGCACGGAGACGATCAGGATCGGCGCGATGGTGTAGAGGAACTCCATCGGCATGTTGTAGCGGGTCTGCACCGGCAGCGCGTTGCCACGCTTGCGGTAGCGCACGACGCACCAGAAGATCAGGCCCCACACGAAGACGCCGACCGCGAGCGCGGCGATGCAGGAGGCGATCCACAGGTCGTACATCCGCTTGGACTCCGGCGAGATGCCGCCCTGCGGCCAGCCGAAGCCGTCGAACGTCTGACCGACGTCACAGCCCGTGAGCAGAACCAGCAACGCCACGCCACCGAGACCGAGCCCGGCCAGGCGACCAGCACCACGCCCCCGGCGTCCACCAACCCTTGGGGAAGCGCTGTGCCGTACGGCCGACGGCCGTACCTCCGAACTCCTTGCGACCACCTGGTCCTGCCTCCCTAGCGCGCCGCGGTGCGTCCTTCGTCAGCACCGGCGGCAAAGGCGTCACCGACGGTCGCAGATTACTCGACCATGACGGACTCGGCCGTGGTGGGGTCACTGTCCGACCCCCATCGGGGGGATCCTAGGCATACCGCCGCGATAGCGTTGCCACCTGTGAGCGCGAGGAGTGAGCCGGGGTTGCGAGCCCCGCAGCCGCGAACGAAGGCAGGTCCGTGAGCGCATCCCCGGTCTACCTGGACGCGGCGACCGCCGCGCCGATGCATCCGGTCGCGCGGCAGGCGCTGTTGGCCGCGCTCGACGACGGCTGGGCCGACCCGGGCAAGCTGTACACGCAGGCCCGCCGGGCCCGGCAACTGCTCGACGCCGCCCGCGAGGCCACCGCGCTGACGCTCGGCGTCCGCGCCGATGAGGTGTCCTTCACCCCCAGCGGTACGACAGCGGCGCACGGCGCGGTGCTCGGCGGCCTGGCGGGGCGGCGCCGGGTCGGGTCGACGCTTGTGCACTCGGCGATCGAGCACTCGGCGGTGCTGCACGCGGCGGAGCGCCACGTCGGCGCGGGCGGGTCCGCCACCGAGGTGCCGGTCGACCGGTTGGGCCGGCTGGACCTGGCCGCGTGGTCGAGCGCGGTTCGGGCCCCGGGGGTCGCGCTGGCCGCTTTGATCACCGCCAGTCACGAGGTGGGGACTGTGCAGCCGGTCGCCGAGGCGGCGGCCGCGTGCGCCGACGCGGGTGTGCCGCTGTACGTGGACGCGGCCCAGTCGGTGGGCCGGGTGCCACTGCCGGCCGGTTGGTCGGTGCTCACGGCGAGCGCCCACAAGTGGGGCGGGCCACCCGGGGTGGGGGTGCTGGCGGTCCGCAAGGGCGCCCGCTGGGAGTCGCCCTGGCCGGCCGACGAGCGGGAGAGCGGGCGTACCCCCGGGGTGGTGAACCTGCCGGCGGTCGTGGCGGCGGCGGCGAGCCTGCGGGCGGCGGCGGCCGACGCGGCGGCCGAGGCGATCCGGCTGGCCGCCCTGGTGGACCGGGTCCGGGAGCGGGTCGCGGCGGAGGTGCCCGACGTGGAGGTGGTGGGCGACCCGGTGCTCCGGCTCCCCCACCTGGTCACCTTCTCGTGCCTGTACGTCGACGGGGAAGCGCTGCTGCACGCCCTGGACCGGCGGGGCTTCGCCGTGTCGTCCGGCTCGTCCTGCACCTCGTCCACGCTGCGCCCGTCGCACGTGTTGGAGGCCATGGGGGTGCTCTCGCACGGCAATGTGCGGGTCAGCCTGCACCGGGAGACGACCGAGGCGGATGTGGAGCGGTTCCTGACCGAGTTGCCGGGGATCGTCGCCGGGCTGCGTGCCGAGGCCGGAGTGGTGGGGCTGTGACGATGCCGGACGAGGTGATCGACTGCCGGGGGCAGCGCTGCCCGCTGCCCGTGATCGCGGCGGCGCGACGGATGCCCGAGGTGCCGGTCGGCACTGTGGTCCGGGTGCTGGCCGACGACCCGGCGGCGGCGGTCGACATCCCCGCCTGGTGCCGGATGCGCGGCCAGGAGTTCCTCGGCTCGGTCGACGGCCCGGACGGCCCCGCCTACGACGTCCGCCGCACCCACTGACCCCACCACCGCCTCACCAGGCGTCGATCATGGAGTTGTGGTGGGGGACAAAAGCCGCAGAGAGCTGCCATTCGACCACCACAACTCCATGATCCACTCGACAGGAGCGGGTTACGGGAGGAGGTGCGGGCGGACCTCTTCCGCCGCGGCGTCGCCGTAGGACTCGGCCAACCGCTTGACGAACAGGTCGCGGCGGACGTCGTACTCCTGGGTGCCGACGGTCTCCAGGACCAGCGTGGCCAGCAGCGAGCCGACCTGGGCGGCCCGCTCCAGGCCGAGGCCCCAGGAGAGCGCGGTGAAGAAGCCGGCCCGGAAGCCGTCGCCGACGCCGGTCGGGTCGACCGCCCGGATCTCCCGCGCGATCGGTACGTGGATCGGGTCGATGCCGCGCCCGGCGATCTCCACACCGTGCTTGCCCAGCGTGGTGACCCGCACCTTGACCAGGTCCAGCAACTGGTCGTCGCTGAGCTGCGCCTTGCTCTGCAGCAGCGACTTCTCGTAGTCGTTGGTCATCAGGTACTCGGCGCCTTCGATCAGCGCCACCACGTCCTCGCCGGGCATCCGGGCGAGCTGCTGGGACGGGTCGGCGGCGAAGGCGTACCCGCGGCTGCGGCACTCGGCCGAGTGGCGCAGCATCGCCTCGGGGTCGTTGGCGCCGACCAGCACCAGGTCCAGACCGCCGAGCCGGTCGGCGACCGGGGCCAGCTCGATGTTGCGGGCCTCGCTCATCGCACCGGCGTAGAACGACGCGATCTGGCACATGTCGGTGTCGGTGGTGCAGACGAAGCGGGCGGTGTGCGCCACCTCGCTGATGTGTACCGAGTCGCAGTCCACGCCGTGGCGCTCCAGCCAGGAGCGGTAGTCGGCGAAGTCGGCGCCGACGGCGCCGAGCAGCACCGGGCGCAGGCCGAGCTGACCCATCCCGAAGGAGATGTTCGCCGCCACACCACCTCGGCGGAGCACCAGGTCGTCGACAAGGAAGGAGAGGGACACCTTGTGCAGCTGATCGGCGATGAGCTGGTCGGCGAAGCGACCGGGGAAGCTCATCAGGTGATCGGTGGCGATCGAGCCGGTGACGGCGATCTTCATGTCAACCCTCGGGGTCGGGAGCAGGGCGCGGTCAGCCTACCGGCACGGCAACCCGATGGTCACCGCTCGGTCGGACAACGGCAACCAGCCCGCCACGGCCTCCGTCGGGACCGCTCCCAGACCGGCGCGACCGCCGACCGGTACGACGATGGGGCCGTTCCGGAGAACGGCCCCATCGTCGCTGGTGTGTGTGGTGTGACTCAGTTGAACGAGTCACCGCAGGCGCAGGAGTTGCCCGCGTTGGGGTTGTCGATGGTGAAGCCCTGGGCGTCGATCCGGTCGGCGAAGTCGATCGTCGCGCCGGAAAGGTACGGGGCGCTCATCCGGTCGACGACGACCTCGACACCACCGAAGTCGGTCACGACGTCACCGTCGAGCGAACGCTCGTCGAAGAAGAGCTGGTACCGCAGGCCGGAGCAGCCGCCCGGCTGCACGGCGACGCGGAGCCGCAGGTCGTCGCGGCCCTCCTGCTCGATCAGGGCCTTGACCTTCTGCGCCGCGACGTCGGTGAGGACGACGGAAGTAGGGGCCTGGGCCTCGGTCGACTCGGTCTGCGCTGGCGTGGTCACGTGGAAGTCTCCCTGCGCGGTTTTGGGTCCGGACGCACTGGCCAACGTCGCACGCCGTCCAGTGATTCCCGGTTGTGGTCCTCAGCCGATCGTACGCCGCCTCGGGCGGGTGCACCCGCGTGGCGTGACCGCCGCCCCAGGTAGGCCCCGGTCGGGGCGGGCGCACGGGCGGTCGGGACGCTCAGCGGCTCCACTGCCGGGCCAGCCGGGCGCCCAGCTCGCGCAGCCCCTCCGCGGGCCGGCTCAGCGCGGCGTCGAGCCCGCCGCCCTCCTCGCCGCCGAAATGCTCCACCAGGCTGTACGCGTCGGTCACCCCCGCCGAGGCGGCCTCCCGCCGGCCGGTGCTCACCTGCCCGGCCACCACCACACAGGGCACTCCCCGGTCCCGGGCGGCGCCGGCCACCCCGGCGACGACCTTGCCGCGCAGCGACTGGTGGTCGAACGACCCCTCCCCGGTGATCACCAGGTCGGCGGTGTCCAGCGCGGCGTCGAGTCGGGTGGCCCGGGTGACCAGGCCGATCCCCGACTCGCAGTCGCCGCCAAGGGCGAGGAGCGCGGCACCGATGCCGCCGGCGGCCCCGCCCCCGGGCAGCGCGCCGAGCCCCGCCGGGCAGCCGGCCAGGTCCCGTTCCAGCACCGCCGCGAAACGCTCCAGGGCCGCGTCGAGCAGCAGTACGTCAGCCCGGTCGGCGCCCTTCTGCGGGCCGAACACGTTGCTCGCGCCGTGCAGGCCGAGCAGGGGGTTGTCCACGTCGGTCGCCGCGACCAGCCGGACGCCGCGCAGCCGGGGCGCGCCGTCCAGCGCGGCGACCGCGGCGAGTGCCGCCCCGCCGTACGGCAGAGCGGCGCCGCCCTGGTCGAGGGGGGTCACGCCCAGCGCGGCGAGCATTCCGGCGCCGGCGTCGTTGGTGCCGGAGCCGCCCAGCCCGATCACCACAGTGCGGGCACCGCTCTCCACAGCGGCGGCCACCAACAGACCCAGCCCGTACGAGGTGGTGCTCTTCGGGTCGCGCTCGGCCCCGGAGAGCAGGTGCAGGCCGCACGCCTGCGCGCTCTCCAGATAGGCGGTCGCGCCGTCGGCGGTGAGCAGGATCTCACCGGCCGCCGGCCGGCCCAGCGGATCGACAGTCGACACCGGCACCCGCCGGCCACCGAGGGCTTCGGCGAGCACCTCCACGAAGCCCGGCCCGCCGTCGGCGAGCGGTCGGATCAGCAGATCGTCCCCCTCGGTGACGGTGCGCCAACCGGCGGCGACGGCGGCGGCCACCTCCGGTGCGGACAGGGTGCCGGCGAACTTGTCCGGGCAGAGCAGCACGCGCATGCCGAGCAGTGTGGCAGCCCACACCGAGCGAAGCTGCGTCGCGCTCGCGCTGTGGGACCATTGGCTACGTGACTTCGACCTGGGTGGAACCCTCCAACACGGCGACGGCTCTGCTGCTGCTCGGCCGGGGCAGCGACCCCGACACCGAGCGCGGCGTCGAGTGTCCGGGCGACCTGCCGGCGCCCAGCGATCCGGATCTGGTGGCCCGCGCCACCGCCGCGAAGGCGAAACTGGGCAGCAAGGTCTTCGTCCTGGGGCACCACTACCAGCGCGACGAGGTGATCCAGTTCGCCGACGTGACAGGCGACTCGTTCAAGCTGGCCCGGGAGGCCGCGGCCCGCCCGGACGCGGAGTACATCGTCTTCTGCGGCGTGCACTTCATGGCCGAGAGCGCCGACATCCTCACCACCGACGCCCAGCGGGTGATCCTGCCCGACCTCGCGGCGGGTTGCTCGATGGCGGACATGGCGGTGCTGGGCCAGGTCGAGGCCGCGTGGGACACGCTGACCGAGTTGGGCATCGCCGGCGAGACAGTTCCGGTGACGTACATGAACTCCTCGGCGGACATCAAGGGCTTCGTGGGCCGCAACGGCGGCGTGGTCTGCACCTCGTCCAACGCCAAGCGCGCCCTCGACTGGGCCTTCGAGCAGGGGTCGAAGGTGCTCTTCCTGCCGGATCAGCACCTGGGCCGCAACACGGCGGTGCTGGAGATGGGCCTGTCGCTGGACGACTGCGTTCTCTACGACCCGCACAAGCCCGGTGGCGGGCTCACCCCGGAGCAGCTGCGCGACGCGAAGATGATCCTGTGGCGGGGGCACTGCTCGGTGCACGGCCGGTTCACCCTGGAGAGCGTCAACGACGTACGGGAGCGGGTGCCCGGGGTCAACGTCCTGGTCCACCCGGAGTGCCGGCACGAGGTGGTCACGGCCTCCGACTACGTCGGGTCCACCGAATACATCATCAAGACCATCGAGGCTGCTCCGGCCGGCTCGGCGTGGGCGCTCGGCACCGAGCTGAACCTGGTCCGCCGGCTCGCGCTGGCGCACCCGGACAAGCAGATCATGTTCCTGGACAAGGCCGTCTGCTACTGCTCGACGATGAACCGGATCGATCTGCCGCACCTGGTGTGGGCCCTGGAGGAGCTGGTCGCGGGCCGGGTGGTCAACCAGATCACGGTGGACGCCGACACCGCGCACCACGCCCGGGTGGCGCTGGATCAGATGCTCGCGCTGCCTGGCGCGGACACTCCACCGCCGGCGGTGTCCTGATCACGATCCGTAGCGCTCTTGGTACGCAAAAGTGCCGGATCACCGATTAATGCCACACACGCCGATGTGACCGAGTCCTTTTTCGTCACCGAGGGCTATGCTGCCCAAGCGACGACACACGCGGGCCGTTTCGATATGGCCGCATCCGGGGTAGCGACAAGGTTCAGGCACCCCACCATCAACACGGCAGCACCGACGCGCTGGAGGTTGCGTTGACCGACGACGTCCTGGTTGTGCACGGAGGTACTCCGCTCGAAGGGCGGATCCGCGTGCGCGGCGCGAAGAACCTGGTATCGAAGGCGATGGTCGCCGCGCTGCTCGGCGACAGCCCGAGCCGGCTGTTCGACGTGCCCAAGATCCGCGACGTCGAGGTGGTGCGAGGTCTGCTCGGCCTGCACGGCGTCAAGGTCACCGACGGCACCGAGGACGGCGAGCTCGTCTTCGACCCGGCGAACGTGGAGAGCGCCAGCACCGACCAGATCAACGTGCACGCCGGTTCCAGCCGGATCCCGATCCTGTTCTGCGGCCCGCTGCTGCACCGCCTCGGGCACGCGTTCATCCCGGATCTGGGCGGCTGCCACATCGGCCCGCGCCCGATCGACTTCCACCTCCAGGCACTGCGCGAGTTCGGCGCCACTGTCGACAAGCGGCCGGAGGGGTTGCACCTGTCCGCGCCCAACGGGCTGCACGGGACCAAGTTCGCCCTGCCGTACCCGAGCGTCGGCGCCACCGAGCAGGTGCTGCTGACCGCCGTGATGGCCGAGGGCGTCACCGAGCTGCGCAACGCCGCGGTGGAGCCGGAGATCATCGACCTGATCTGCATCCTGCAGAAGATGGGCGCGATCATCAAGGTCCACACCGACCGGGTGATCGAGATCCAGGGCGTGCCCAAGCTGCACGGCTACACCCACCGGCCGATCCCGGACCGGATCGAGGCGGCGAGCTGGGCGGCCGCCGCCCTGGCGACCCGTGGTCACGTCGAGGTGCTGGGCGCGCAGCAGGCCGACATGATGACCTTCCTGAACATCTTCCGCTCGGTCGGCGGCGAGTACGAGGTCACCGACGCCCGCGCGCCGAAGCTGGGCGACCCGGGCCAGGAGGGCGGCATCCGCTTCTGGCACCCGGGTGGCGAGCTGAACGCGGTGGCGCTGGAGACCGACGTGCACCCCGGCTTCATGACCGACTGGCAGCAGCCGCTGGTCGTGGCGCTGACCCAGGCCCGAGGCCTGTCGATCGTCCACGAGACGGTCTACGAGCAGCGGCTCGGCTACACCGAGGCCCTCAACTCGATGGGCGCCAACATCCAGGTCTACCGGGACTGCCTCGGCGGCACCCCGTGCCGCTTCGGCCGGCGCAACTTCAAGCACTCCGCGGTGATCGCCGGGCCGAGCAAGCTGCACGCCGCCGACCTGGTCATCCCGGACCTGCGGGCCGGGTTCAGCCACCTGATCGCGGCGCTCGCCGCCGAGGGCACCTCCCGGGTGTACGGCGTGGACCTGATCAACCGGGGCTACGAGGACTTCGAGGCGAAGCTCGCCGACCTGGGCGCGCACGCCGAGCGTCCGTAACCTCGGTCACCCATCGTTCGGCTACGACGGCTCCAGGTCGCGCTGCGACCTGGAGCCGTCGGCCGCTGTACCGCGATGTGCACCGGGCGCGGACCGTTGGCTACCCTTGCCGCGTGCCGTCGCTCTTTCGCCGCAAGTCCACCGACCTCGTCGACGAGGCCGTCACCTCGGTGACCCCCGAGGAGACCGCTGAGCGTCCCCGGGGTTACACCCCGGCCAAGGGTCGGGAGACGCCGAAGCGGCCCACCGTCGGCCGTCGCCCGGCCGGCCCCACCCGCCCCCTCACCAAGGAGGAGGAGCGGGAGCGTCGCCGCCAACTGCGCGCCGAGGCCGCGTCGGAGTTCCGCCGCGAGGGCGGCCCCCGCGACCGTGGCCCGGAGCGGCTGCTGGCCCGCAACGTGGTCGACTCCCGTCGTACCGTCGGCACCTGGTTCTTCGGCGGCGCGCTGATCGCGCTGGTCGGGTCGAACGCGGCCATGCCGGCGCTGGTCCGGCTGATCTCCAACGTGGTCTGGGGCGCGCTGGCTCTGGGCATGGTCGTCGACTCGGTGCTGATCTGCCGCAAGATCGGCAAGCTGGTCCGGGAGCGCTTCCCGAAGACCGACCAGCGGATGGGCTCGCTCTACCTCTACGCGGTCATGCGGTCGATCACCTTCCGGCGGATGCGCGCTCCGGCGCCCCAGGTCAATCTCGGCGACAAGGTCTGACCCCGGGCTCCCACACCCGCAGGATCCGCACGACATCAGCGAAACTGCTGCCTCAGACATCTCAGAGGCAGCAGTTTCGCCGTATCTGCGCGGACTGTGCCGCGGGTTCATCATGCTGAACGGGTTGCCGTTGTTCGCCACACCGAACGTTCGACCCAATGGAGCGAAGGCATGCCTTCGGAACCGGCTGCCCCGCTGGCCACCATCGCCGCCGCCCTGCGCCGGGAGCGGGAACGGGTCAACATCTCGCTGACCGAGCTGGCCCGCCGGGCGGGGGTGGCCAAGTCCACCCTCTCCCAACTGGAGTCGGGCACCGGCAACCCGAGCGTGGAGACGCTCTGGGCGTTGGGTGTCGCCCTCGGCGTGCCGTTCAGCCGACTGGTGGAGCCCGTCGACGACGGCGTACGGGTCATCCGGGCGGGGGACGGGCCGCACGTCCGCTCCGAGCAGGCCGACTTCAGCGGAACGCTGCTCAGCGCCGGCGCGGCGCACCTGCGCCGGGACGTCTACCTGATCAGGCTGGAACCGGGCTCGGTCCGGGCCGGACACGGACACACCCCCCGCAGCATCGAGCATGTGGTGGTCGCCGCCGGCCGGCTGCGGGTAGGGCCCGAGGCGACGCCTGTGGAACTCGACCCCGGCGACTACGCCACGTTCCCCGGGGACGCCCCGCACCGTTACGAGGCGCTCGCTCCCGGTACGTTCGCCGTCCTCATCATGGAGCATCCCTGAACGAGCGCGGCGATCCCGCCGGAGCCGGATGGTCTCCGAGTGCGGTAGGGTCGGAGTCCAGATTCGGTTATAGGACCAAATGTCCGAAACCAATGGGATAACGTTTGCGCCGGTGGGCGGCACCACAGTGGCGGTGAGCGAGCCCACGCCGTTACCCTCCATCCGCAGCCACGGCCTGCCGGAGCGGCGACCTGACCGGCATGTGCGGCCCCAGCGCGACAATTTGCAACGAGGTGACAACGCGTGAGCGAGCGGACGCGAGCCGGCCACCGGGGCGTGGCAGGCGGCGACCGGACGCCCAGCGATCACCCGGCGACGGCTGCGGACAGCTCACGCCCGGCGAGAATCGGCCCCGCGGCCGGGTGTGGCGACGGGCTCCACGGATGAACGGCCGCTACACCGACCGGTGGCCGGACCCGAACGAGCCGTCCTGGGTGGTAGAACCGACCACCGAGTGGCACCCCCAGTTCCCCGGCCAGCGCTACCCCGGCGACATCGGCATGCCGCACCAGCCGCCACCGCGTGGCCGGGCGACGGTGTCCGGCCGCGCCGAGGTGCCACCGCTCGCGCCCACCCGCCCGGACGGCACCTACCTCGGCCGGTCGTGGTCCGACGAACCACCGGCGGAACAGGCACCCCAGGGCCGGTCCTGGGTGGACGACGAGCCGGGCGAGACACCGGCCTACGGCCGGCTCCGGGGCGACGAGCGCCCGGCGGACACCTCCGTCTACGGCCGGCCCGACACCGCCGACTCCCGCCACTACGACCACGAGCCGTACCGTCGTCCGCTGCCCGAGCCACCCCGCCGCGACGAACGCCGCTCCCCCGAGTCGGACCGGCGTACCGCCTGGTCCGACCGCCGCCCCGTCGAGGAGCGGGGGCCCGCACGGGAAGCCGCCTGGCATCGGGACCAGCCCAACCCCGAGCGGTACGACAGCCGTCGCCCGCGGCAGGAGCCCACCGAGCGGGATCGGGGTTACCGGGGCACGCCGCCGGTTTCCCCCGCGCCCCGGCCCGAACCCGGCTGGGTGCCCGAGCCGGACGACGCACCACGTCGGCGCGGCACACCGGAGCGACCGGCCGCCGGTTACGAGCGGCACCCCGACGACGGGTACGCCGTCCGACCCACCCGCGACCACGACGGCCGGATCGCCGACGCGGCCGACCCGTGGGCGCCCGTGGACGGCCGCACGCGATACCGCGCCGACGGATACCCGGACCGGGCCGCCGACGACCTGCGCCGCCCCGAGCCGCGCTACCGGGCGGACGAGGGCATCGGCGCAGCGCCCTCACCCAACGGTGGACGGCGGCGTCGCCCCGAAACGGACCTGCCCGACCAGCCCCGCCTCGACGACGACCGGCGCCGACCCGACCCCGACCCGCACTGGCAGCCCCGTGAGGCGGCGGCCCGCACCGAGGCGTACCCGGACCGGCGACCCCGCGAGCAGGCCCGCCCGGACGCGTACCGCGAGAACGGGTACCGCGAGGACGCACCTCGTGAGGACGCCCACCGCGAGCCCCGCCCGCAGTCGGGCCAACGGCCGGACGGCAGCCTGCCCTGGCCACCGCCGGGTCCGGTGCGCCAGGACCGCACCCCGGACCGCGCCCGGGAGCCGGGTCACCGCACCGACCCAACCCGCACCGCCGATCCGCACCGCACCGCAGACCCGCACCGCACCGACCCGCATCGCAGTCCCGACCCGCACCGCAGCGCGGACCCCCACCGCAGCGCCGAGCCGGGCATCGCGTCGAGGCCGGCCGCCCGGTCCGAACGGCCGACGGCCACGCCGTCCCGGCCCGACGATCGACCGCCGGCCACCCCGGCGCGGTACGACGATCGGTCGGTACGCCCGGCCGCGACCGCGCCGCCCGCGGCCGGCCGGGGCATGCCGGCGCCACCGGTCTCCCCGGAGCGACCGGTGTCGCCGGCCCCCGTCTCGCCCGGTTGGGACCGACCGCTGTCGGCCGTCCCGGTCTCCCCCGCGACCCCGGAACGGCCGGTGTCACCGGCACCCGACTCCCCCGCCACCCGCGGCGGGGACCGACCGGTGTCCGCCGTCCCCGCCTCCCCGGAACGGCCGGTGTCACCGGCACCCGTCACTCCCGCCGCGCCAGGTCGGGACCGACCGGTGTCCGCCGTTCCGGTCTCCCCCGCCGCCGACCGGCCCGTCTCGGGGCCACCCGCCGCCCGCCTGCGGCTGGAGTACCTGCCCGCGCCGGTGGACCCGCCCGGCGCCGACGAGCGGTCGGCTGCCCCGCCAGCACCGGCACACCGGCCGCTGGCCGAACCGCCACCGGCGTCCGGGGCCCACCCCACCCCGCCGCCGCGTTACCCCGGCCCCGGCACCGGGGACCACCCTGCGGAGCAGCGGCGCGGCGACGAGGACCGCCGTCGGGTCGGCGACCCGACGGCCGGCACCGCACCGACCGACCGCCGCCCGGTCTCCCCGGACCGCTCGCCCTCCCCGGAGCGGCCACACTCCGCCGATCGCCCGGCCGCGCCGCGCCCGTACTCGCCGGAGCGACCGGCCCCGACGGCGGACGCACGCCCGTCGGTCGCCCCGCCACCCACCTGGCAGGCGCCGGAGCCACCGGCAACCCGTCCCGCCCCGCCCCCAGCCGACCCGACCCCCGCGGCTTCGGCTCCTGCGGCCTCGCAGCCGCCGGCAGAGGACGTCGTGCCGGCGCTTCCGCTGGCCCCCGGTACGCCGCGCCGCTACGTACCCCCGCCGCCCTCGGAAGAGCCGGTGGCGCCCGTTCGCGAGCCGGACGACGTCCCGCGTGCCCGAGGGCCGGAAGCGTGGTTCAGCCCCGCCCCGCCCGCTGAATCCGACCAGGATGAGCCGACGACGGATCAGCAGTCGTTCGACCCGGCCGACGACGACTCGACGGCCGGCGACCCCGACCTCGCCACGACACCGGCCGCACCGGACGCGGAGGAGACGTCGACGCCGAGGGTCGTTACCCACCTCGACGTGGCCGACGAGCACCCCGGCGGGTCGACACCAGACGACGCCTTCGCGCCGGTCGTCTCCGCGCCACCCGCCCGCCCGGTCTCCGTGCCGCCCGCCGACTCGGTCTCCGATGCCCCCCGGCTCTGGGCGGACGACCTGGAGGACGACCCGCTTCCCGCTGCGGATGCGGGAACGGTGGACGGCGACCAGCCCGTCTCCGGCGCACCTGTCGTCGCGATGCCCCACCAGCGGACCGAAGCCGACCTCGACGCCGAGGGCGAGGCCGACCAGCAGCTCTCCACCGCTTTGCCCGCCGAGGACACCGATCCGGTCGAGTACGGCCCGACGGACGAACTCACGCCACACGCCGAGCCGGCGGAACCGGCTGACGATCCGAGCACGAGCCTGACCGATGGCTGGCAGGACGACGAGTGGCCGGTCGACACCGCGCTGCCCGTGCCAGCTGCGGACGACACGAGCCCGCCGCCCGTCTCCGCACCGCCCGCCTCCGCACCGACTGCCTCGGTCACGCCGGTCTCCGCGCCCCCGGCACCGCCTATTTCGGCCCCGCCCGCAGCACCCGTCTCCGCGCCGCCAGCGTTCGCCGAGACACCCGTCTCCGCGCCGCCAGCGCCTGAGGCAGCGCCCGTCTCCGGGCCGCCGGCGTCGGTGGAGCCGACGTCCGGGCCACCCGCCTCGGCCGTACCCGGTCCGCGCAGCGGTGAAGACGCGGTGAACGTGCCGGTGTCCGCGCCACCCGACGACGCGCCGCCGGTGGTGACCCGCCCGTCGCTGGCCGACCCGGGCGACCCGGAACAGGTGCTGGCCGCGTACCGGTGGCGGTTGGACCCGGTCACCCTGCGCGAGGAGCTGACCGAGCCGGACGACCTGCGGGCCATCCGGCGGCGGTTGACCGAGAAGTTGGGCTCGGCTGTCGACAACCGTGCTCGGGCGCGTCTGCTCAGCCTGCGGGCGGTGGCGTCGCGGATCCTCGGCGACCTCGACGACGCGCTGGCCGACGGTCGGCTCGCCCTCACCTACGCCGAGGCGACCGGCGAGCTGCGCCGGACCGCGCTGGCCCAGGCCCGGCTGGCCCACGTGCTGCGCTGGCGCGGCGACTTCGCCGAGGCGGACCAGCTCTTCGCCCAGGCCAACTCGGTCGAGTTGCCCGACCGGTTGCGGGCCGCGCTGCACGAGCACGCCGGGCGGTCGTCCTACGACCAGGGACGGCTCATGGAGGCCTGCGAACACTTCGAGAAGGCGCTCGACCTGCGCGGCGCGGGCGACGCCGAACTGCTGGACCGGGTCCGGGTGGCCCTGGACGCGGTCACCGTCCGGGCCGAGGCGGATGGCTTCGGGCCGTACCCCCGGGGTCGGGACGAGGTGCTCGACCGGGACCGGCCCCCGTTGCCGCACCGGGACGGGCCGCTCTGGGGTTACACCAGCCAGGACGGCGACGTGGTCATTCCCGCCCGGTACGCCGAGGCGCAGCCCTTCCACGACGGGTTGGCCTGGGTCCGGCGGCCGGACACCGACCGCTGGTCGCTGATCAACCTGCTCGGCACGACGGTGATCCCACCGTCCTTCCGGGCGGCGCACCCGTTCAGCGACGGCCTGGCCTGGGTGGTCGGCGAGGGCGGTTGGACGGCGATCGACGCGACCGGCGCGGTGCAGGTCGCACCCAACTTCGCCGAGGTACGACCGTTCCGGCGCGGGCTGGCCGCGGTGCGACGCGAGGGGTGGGGGGCGGTCGACCGGACCGGCCGGATCGTCGTGCCGACCCGCTACCACGGCTTCGTCACCGAGTTGGCCGACGGCCAGCAGATCGACGGTTTCACCGACGAGGGGCTCGCCGTGGTCGACGTGGCGGGTCGGCGGGGCGTGGTGGACCGCACCGGCACGGTGCTGGTCCCGCCGTCGCACCCGATGCTTGTCATCCACCCGGTGGCGTTCCTGGTCGAGAGCGGCAACGGGCGGTGGGGCGCGCTGGACCGGCGCGGCGTGCCGCTCATCGACCCGGTGCACGGCGATCGCGCCGAGGTGCTGGAGGAGATCGACCGACTGCTCACCGACGCCAACCCGGTTCTCTGAGTCACCGATCGCCACCGGTGATCCACTAGAGCTAGGGTCGGTACATGGAATTCCGACACCTGGGCCGTTCCGGCCTGATGGTCAGCGAGATCTCGTACGGCAACTGGATCACCCACGGGTCGCAGGTCGAGGAGGACGCCGCGTTCGCCTGCGTCCGGGCCGCACTCGACGCGGGGATCACGACCTTCGACACCGCCGACGTGTACGCCGGCACCCGAGCCGAGGACGTGCTCGGCCGGGCGCTGGAGAACGAGCGCCGGGAGGGCCTGGAGATCTTCACCAAGGTCTACTGGCCGACCGGGCCGGGCCGCAACGACCGTGGCCTGTCCCGCAAGCACATCATGGAGTCGATCAACGGCTCGCTGCGCCGGCTGCGTACCGACTACGTGGACCTCTACCAGGCCCACCGGTACGACTACAGCACGCCGCTGGAGGAGACGATGGAGGCGTTCGCCGACGTCGTGCACTCCGGCAAGGCGCACTACATCGGGGTCTCCGAGTGGACCGCCGAGCAGCTGCGCGCCGCGCACCCGCTCGCCCGGGAGCTGCACATCCCGCTGGTGTCCAACCAGCCGCAGTACTCGATGCTGTGGCGGGTCATCGAGAGCGAGGTCGTGCCGGCCAGCGAGGAGCTGGGCATCGGGCAGATCGTCTGGTCGCCGATGGCGCAGGGCGTGCTCTCCGGCAAGTACCTGCCGGGGCAGCCGCCGCCGGCCGGTTCCCGCGCCACCGACGAGAAGTCCGGCGCGGGCTTCATCTCCCGGTTCATGAACGACGACGTGCTGACCCGGGTGCAGCAGCTCAAGCCCATCGCCGAGCAGGCCGGGCTGAGCATGGCCCAGCTCGCCGTGGCGTGGGTCCTGCAGAACCCGAACGTCTCCTCGGCGATCATCGGCGCGTCCCGCCCCGAGCAGGTGCACGACAACGTGAAGGCGGCCGGGGTGAAGCTCGACGCCGACCTGCTCAAGGCGATCGACGACATCGTCGGGCCGGTCACCGAGCGGGACCCGGCAAAGACCGAGTCACCCGCGCAGCGTCCCTGACACGGGTCCGGCCCGGCCGGCGTGGGTGTTGCACGCCGACCGGGCCGGTCGGCCCAGCTCAGGTCAGCTCTGCCAGAAGCGGATCAGCTCCAGGCCGGTGGCGTAGAGCCACGACGGCAGACCGAGCAGGTCACCGACCGCGAAGACCGCGTCGAAGAACCACCCACCGATGCGCGGGTTCCACAGCAACGCGAAGAGCAGGATGAAGCCGTACGGCGCGAACAGGTCGTACATCTTGCGCCACTGCGGGTTGAGCCACGGCTGGATCATGTTGCCGCCGTCCAGGCCAGGCACCGGCAGAAGATTCAGCACACTGGCGGTGAGCTGGAGGAAGGCGAGCAGCGCCACCCCGGCCCAGAACTCCACCGGACCACCCGACTGGGCGCCGAGCCGCACCACCGCCACCAGCACCAACGTGAACAGCACGTTGGTCGCCGGGCCGGCGAGGCTGACCAGGGTGTGCCGCAGTCGGCCCGGAATGGCGTGCCGGTCCACCCAGACCGCGCCACCCGGCAGGCCGATGCCGCCGAGCAGCACCACCACCACCGGCAGCACGATCGACAGCAGCGGGTGGGTGTACTTGAACGGGTTGAGCGTCAGGTAGCCGCGGTGGGCGATGTCCCGGTCGCCGGCCCGGTAGGCCACCACCGCGTGGGCGTACTCGTGCAGGCAGAGCGACACCAGCCAGCCGGACACCACGAAGAGGAACACGTTGAACCGGACGCTGCCGTACCCGTTCCAGGTCAACACCCCGCTGACCGCGAAGAGCGCGACCAGGCCGAGGAAGACCGGGCTGGGCCGGAACGCCGCCCTGGGTACGCCGAGGACCAGCCCGTCACCGCCCGGGCGGTCGTAGGCCATCACTCGGCCGTGGGCAGCAGGCTCATCCGGTACTCCACCCGGTCGTCCTCCACGAGCGCGACCGAGGTGACGCCGGACGCCGCGAGCTCCCGCCAGGTCTGACCGATCCAGGATTCGGCGTCGGCCTGGCTGCTGAACGACTCCGCCGGTCCCTCGACCGTCTGGCCGTCCGTGCCCTCGTACCGCCAGCTCCACGCCATGCCGCGTCTCCCCTCGCCGCTGAAGTCCCCGTGGGACGAACCCTCGCCAGCGTAGTCGGCCCGGCGCGCAACGGCCGCTCGCTCGCCCCGGCCGGGACCCACGGGGTGGATCAAACCGATTGACGCCGGCCGGTACGGTGGCTCGGTGTTAACGCGGGGAGTACTGCTCGGCGACCGGTACCGGCTGGGCGAGCGGGTGGCGACGGGCGGGATGGGCGCGGTCTGGCGCGGCACGGACGTGCTGCTGGAACGCGAGGTCGCGGTAAAGGTGCTGTTGCCGTCGCTGGTCGCCGATCCGGAGTTCACCGCCCGGTTCCGGGGCGAGGCGCGGATGCTGGCCGCGCTGCGGCATCCCGGCGTGGTCCCGGTGCACGACGTGGGGCAGGCCGCGCTCGACGACGGCAGCCAGGTCGACTACCTGGTGATGGAGTACGTCGAGGGCGAGCCGTTGTCCGCCCGGGTGCGCGCGGTGGGACGGCTGGATCCGGCCACCACCATGTCGGTGCTGGCCCAGGCCGCCGACGCGCTGCACACCGCCCACCTCGCCGGCATCGTGCACCGCGACGTGAAGCCGGGCAACCTGCTGGTCAAGGCCGACGGCACCGTGGTGCTCGTCGACTTCGGCATCGCCCGGTCCCGCGACATGGCCGGGCTCACCGCCGCGAACATGGTGCTCGGCACCGCCTCGTACATGTCCCCCGAGCAGGCCACCGGGCAGCCGGTCTCGGCCGCCACCGACATCTACGCGCTCGGCGCGGTGGCGTACTTCTGCCTTGCCGGGCAGCCGCCCTTCCACGGTGACAACCCCCTCGCGGTGGCGCTCCGCCACGCTCAGGAGGACCCGGCCGCGCTGCCGGCGGACACCCCACCGGCGGTCGCCGCCGTGGTGGCCCGCGCGCTGGCCAAGCGTCCGGAGGACCGGTTCGGCAGCGCCGCTGAGTTGGCCGCTGCCGCCGCCGACGCCCGCGACGCGACACTGGCCAGCATCCCGGTCTCCGCCCGCCCTCCGTGGGCGCTGGCCGCTCCGACCCCGTCCGCCGTCCCGGCCCCCGCCGTTCCCGTCGGCCCGGCTCCCGTGCCGCCGGCCGGCCTGACTCCCACGCCGCCGGTCGGGGCGGCGCCGCCCGCCGGGCCGGTGTCGGCAGGGCCCGCCGCGCCGCGCCCACCGGCGAGCGGCACTGCCGAACCGACGACCGGGCCGAAGCCGACCCGGGAGGACGCGCTCCCGGGCGGGCCGGCGGGCCGGCGCCGTCCACTGCTGCTCGGGGCCGGCGCGGTCGTCCTCGTCGCGCTGGTCGTCGCGGTGGCCGTGGTGGCGCTGCGACCCGAAGCCAACCAGGGTTCGGCCCAGCCGCCCGCGCTGGCCGGCGAGTCGGTGGCGGCCGCCGACGGATCACTACCACCCGCAGACGCGACCACCACCGGGCCCCGGCCCACCACGACGCCGGGCGCCAGCCGCACCGCGACGGCCGACCCGACCGGCTCCGCCGCCGTCGACGCGACGGCCAGCAGCGACCCCGCCCGCACCACGACGCCGGGCGGCACACCGACCGGTACGGCCAGCAGCCGACCGACGCCCAGCCGCACCCCGTCCAGCCGGCCCAACCCGTACACGGCCGCCCAGGCGTGCGGCAGCGGCTACCAGGTGATCGACTCGGCGACGCTGACCGGCGGCGACGGGCAGCGCAAGGGCCGGGTCTACCTGCTGTACCACGCGGGCACCGGCACCAACTGCGTGGTCACCCTCAAGGACACCGCGGTCGGCACGAAGTCGGCGGCCTCGGCGTACCTGGAGGTGCAGGGGCGGACACGCAGCACCGACAGCGGGTCCTTCGACTACTACGCCGGACCGGTGCGGGCCACCGCCGCCGGGACGTGCGTCAAGTGGGGCGGCTCCACCGGTGGGGTCAGTTACGGCAGCGCGTTCGAACACTGCGACTGAACGGCCGGGAGCACCGGGCCGGCAGGCACCGCAACCCCGGGCGGCCTTAAGGTACGGGCATGTCCGTAGACGGGTGGAACACGGTCCTGGTGCTCGGCGGTATCCGGTCCGGCAAGTCCGAGTTCGCCGAGTCCCTGGTCACCGACGCTCCGGTGGTCCGCTACGTCGCCACCGCGCCCGAGGGCGACCCGGAGGACACCGAGTGGGCGACCCGGCTGGCGGCGCACCGCGCCCGGCGGCCGGGCAGCTGGACCACCGAGGAGACCACCGAGGATCCGCGCCGGCTGGCCGACGTGCTCGAGTCCGCCGAGCCCAACGAGACGTTGCTCGTCGACGACCTGGGCGGCTGGGTGACGGTGCTGCTCGATCCGGACCACCAACCCGCCGACGACGTGGCGACCATCGCCGAGCTGGCCGAGGCGATCCGCGGGTGCGCCGCCCGGGTGGTGCTGGTGAGCCCCGAGGTGGGGCTGTCGCTGGTGCCGACCACCCCGCTGGGCCGGGCCTTCACCGACGCGCTGGGCGCGGCCAACCGTGCGGTCGCCGACGCCTGCGACGCGGTGGTGCTGGTCGTCGCCGGTCAGCCGGTCTGGCTCAAGCCGGTCGCCACCGCGACCGAGTCGACCGCCACCACCACCGTGACCGCGCCGGCCGCCACTGCGACCGCGCCGACGGCCGCCGCCACCGCCCCGGTCGTGGCGAGCCTGGCCGACACCGAGCCGACCCCCGAGGTGCAGCTGCCCGACGTGCTGACCCACACCCCGCCGGCCGCCCCGACCCCGGAGCCGGGCAACGCGTGGGCCGCGCCGACCATGGCGCTGCCGATGGTGTCCACCGGGCTGGTCATCCAGCCCGGCATGGAGCTGCCGATGCCCGACGAGTACGCGGGCCCGCAGGCGGTGGACCGGCTGGCCACGCTTGACGTACCGGGTGCCGGGCTGGGCGTGCTGGACCGGGTGGTGGGCTTCGCCGCCGCCACCCAGGGCACCTCGATCCCCGCCGCCTGGGGCTCGGTGCGGGTGCTGCTGCTGCACGGCGACCACGCCGGCGGGGCGTCGGCCGGCACCGTCGCTGGTGAGTCGGCGCGCCGCGCCGCGCAGGCCCGCGCCGGCCGGGGCGCGTTGGCACGGCTGGCCGCCGAGAGCGGCGCCAGTCTCCAGGTGGTGGACACGCCGGCCGCCGCGCCGATCGAGGACCAGCCGGCCCTCACGCCCGAGCAGGTGGAGTCCGCGCTGCGCTACGGCTGGCGGTTGGCCGAGCAGGCCGCCGACGCCGGCGTACAGCTGCTGGTGCTCGGGGCGTGCGGAGCCGGCACCGAGGCGGCGGCCGCGGCGGTGCTCGCGGCGACCGCCGGTGCGGAGCCACCCGCCGTGCTGGGCCGGGTGATCACCGAATCCGGCGAGATCGACGACGCGGCGTGGATGATCCGCTGCGCGGCGGTCCGCGACGCGCTGCACCGCACCCGACGCTCGTCGCGCGGCGCCAAGGACATCCTCGCCGAGCTGGGCGGCGGCGACGTGGCAGTGGCCACGGGCGTGCTGCTCGGCGCGACCGCCCGCCGGGTGCCGGTGCTGCTCGACGGGCCGGTCGGCCTGGCCGCCGGCATGGTGAGCCGTGACCTGGCCGGGCAGGCCCGGCACTGGTGCCTGCTGGCCGACCACGGCGGGCACCCGGCCGTGCGGCTCGCCGCCGACGTGCTGGGCCTCACCCCGCTGCTCGACCTGCGGCTGGATCTCGGCGAGGGCGCGAACGCGCTGGTCGCGCTGCCGCTGCTGCGCTCGGTGCTGGCGCTGTCCGCCGCGCTGCCGGTGCACCCGTCGCTGGCCGGCACTGACGACACCGATCCGGCCGCCGACGAGTCGGAGTCCACCGACCCGAGCTACGCCGACCCGGATCTCACCGAGCCCGACTCCACCGAGCCCGACTTCGTCGAGCCGGAGCCGGCCGGTCCGGGCCCGGCCAGCACCGAGGTCGACGAACAGCCGGCGTCGGGCTGGCGTGCCGGCTGAGCCACGGCTCCTCGCGGGAGCCCGGCTGGCGGTCACCACGTTCACCACGCTGCCGGTGCGGGCCGGGCGCATCGACCGCCCGGTCGCCGGCACGGCGATGGCCCTCGCCTCGGTGGTCGGCGCGCTGCTCGGCGTCCTGCTGGCCGGTGTGCTGCTGCTGGCCGGGGCGCTCGCTCCCCCGCTGGTGGCGGCCGGTGTGACAGTCGGCGTCGCCGCGCTGCTCACCCGAGGGCTGCACCTGGACGGGCTGGCCGACACCGTGGACGCGCTCGGCTCGTACCGGCGGGGCGCGGCCGCCCTGGAGATCATGAAGAAGCCGGACGTCGGCCCGTTCGGGGTGGTCGCCCTGGTGGTCGTACTCCTGGTGCAGGCGGCGGCGCTCGCCGACCTCGCCGGTCGGTCCTGGCCGGGGTGCCTCGCGGCGGTGGTCGCGGCGACCGCGGCCGGGCGGTTCGGTGTCACTGTGGCCTGCCGGCGGGGAGTGCCGGCGGCCCGGCCCGACGGGTTGGGCGCGTTGGTGGCCGGCACTGTCGGCCCGGTGGCACTGGCCGCCGGCGCGGTCGTCGTCGTGCTGCTGGCGGTGCCCGCGGTGCCGGGCCGTCCATGGCAGGGGCCGCTGGCCGTCGTCGCCGCGATCGCCGTCGCACTACCGCTGCTCACACACGTGGTACGCCGGCTCGGAGGGATCACCGGCGACGTCCTCGGGGCGACCGTCGAGGTGGTCACCACGCTGGTCTACCTGGGTCTGGTGCTGTCCGGCTGAACCGGGTACGGCGGGCCGGGTAGCGTTCGGCTCGACAACACCGGCGCTGCCACCGGGGGATCCCACAATGCTCATCACGGACGACTTCCTGCCCGTACCGGTGCCGGAGTCGCTCAGCGCGACCTACCTGGTGCCGATGGCGGGGCTACCGAAGGTCAGTGCGAAGACCGCCGTGGCGGCCCTGACCGGCCGGCTGGCCGAGCCGGTGCACGGGCTGGCCCGGCAGATGCTCGACAGCCCGCTGATGAGCGTCGACACCCGGCCTATCTCCGAGTTCCCCGAGCTGCCACCGGATCTGCTCACCGCGTTCGGTGCCACCACGGAGCAGCTGGCCCGGCTGGCGGCGGCGACGCACCTGGTGGTCGTACAGGCCGAGTACCGGCCCGGCTGGCCGCCCGCGCACGAGTGGGCCGCCCGGGCGGTCGCGGCCGCCGTGGCGGAATCCGTCGACAGCGACGTGGTGGACGTCTTCGGCCTCCAGTTCCTCGACCCGGCGACCGCGCTGCGCTCCCTCCCCGATGAGCAGGGCCGCATCCGACTCGTCGACTGGGTGCTGGTGCCGTACTCGTCGGACACCGAGGGCCTGTGGTTCACCACCAAGGGGCTACGCCGCTTCGGCCTGCTGGAGTTGCAGACCCAGGGGGTGCCCGACCACCTCACCCGCGCCTGGGGTGCGGTGATGACCGGGGCGGCCCGCCGACTGTTGCGGGACTGGACCGACGGGCTCACCGGCGAGGAGGTGCCGGCGTTCGTGCAACTGCCGGTGCTGGCCACTGTCACCGGGCACGACATCGCTGTGGCGTACGGCAACCCGGAGCAGCACGGCGCCACCGCCCCGGTGCTGCTCCGCCTCGAACTGGACCCGGCGACCGACCCGGAGGCCGACTCGTTCCTCAGCCTCCGCCCGCCAGCCGGGCATCCCGGCCCGGACGGGCGCTACTACGCCGCCGCCTGCGCGACACTGTTCTCCGGGATCCAGCCGGACGTGCGCTACGCCCGCTCCGGTGACGCGATGAGCCGTGCGGTCGCCACCGCCCGGGCCGCGCTGGACAACGCGCGGGCCCGGTTCGTCGCCGGTCAACTCCCCACCGAGTCGCAGCTGGTGGTGAAGTACGGCCTGCCCGGGGACGACGGCCCGGAGTATGTCTGGGCGGGCGTCACCTCGTGGGAGACCCCGGAGCGCATCGTGGGTGTGAGCGCCAGTGACGCCAACACCGACGAGAGCGTCCGCATCGGCGCCCCCGTGGTCGTGGAGGCCTCCGACGTCGTCGACTGGGCCGTCCTGGACGCGACAGGCGTCATAGAAGGCGGCTGGACCCAGGCAGTCCTCGACTCCGGCGAACCCCCAACCCCCTCCAGCTAACCCCCCCACCCCCCACCCCCCAACCCCACCCCCAGCCCAGGTTGATCATGGGGTTAGCGGGGGATTTGATCTCCCAACGCCCCGCCAACCTCATGATCAACGCCGGGAAGGGCCGGGGTGGGGTGGGGGTGGGGGTGGGGTTACTTCACTGAGGGGGTTACGAAGGGGGGCTTCGTCAGCTTCAGGGGGGCTCTGCGGCCTCGGATGTCGATCTCGACCTCGTCGCCGTCGGTCAGGTTGGCGTCGGTGTCCAGCAGGGCCAGCGCGATGCCCTGCTTGCGGGTCGGGGAGAAGGTGCCGCTGGTCACGGTGCCGACCTGGGTGTCGCCCACGTGCAGTGTCATGCCGGGGCGAGGAATGGCCCGGTCGACGGCCACCAGGCCGCGCAGCGTACGCCGGGGGCCGGCGGCCTTCTCGGCGAGCAGCGCGTCGCGGCCCCAGAAGGCCGGCTTGTCCCAGCCGACCGCCCAGCCGGAGCGGGCCTGCACCGGGCTGATGTCCAGGGAGAGGTCCTGCCCGTGCAGCGGGTAACCCATCTCGGTACGCAGCGTGTCCCGGGCGGCCAGCCCGCAGGCGCGCAGCTCGAACGCCGCACCGGCGGCGAAGAGCGCATCCCAGACGGCGACCGCGTGCTCCGCCGGCACCACCAGCTCGTAGCCCAGCTCGCCGGTGTAACCGGTACGGCAGACGGTCAGCTCCACCCCGGCCAGGCTCGCGGCGGAGAAGCTCATGTAGCCGTGTTCGGTGGGCAGGTCCAGGGCAGCCAGCAACTCGGCCGAGCGGGGGCCCTGCACGGCCAGCACCGCGTACGCCTCGTGCTCGTCGGTGACTGTCACCTGCTCGGGCGCGGCGGCGCGCAACCGGCGCACCACCTCGGCGGTGTTCGCCGCGTTCGGGATGAGGAAGACGTGGTCGTCGGCGTAGAGGTAGGCGATGATGTCGTCCACCACGCCGCCGGTGGCGTCGTCGCAGCAGAGCGTGTACTGCGCCCGGCCCGGGCCGATCCGGCCCAGGTCGTTGCTGAGGCAGGAGTTGACGAAGTCGGCCGCGCCGGGGCCGCTCACCCGGGCCTTGCCCAGGTGTGACACGTCGAAGACCCCGACCGCCGTACGCACCGCGGTGTGCTCCTTGAGCACTCCGCCGCCGGCGTACTCCAGCGGCATCTCCCAGCCCCCGAAGGGGGCGAACTTGGCTCCGGCGGCGAGGTGCCGCTCGTGCAGCGGGGAACGGCGCAGCCGGGTCGCGGCGGCGTCGGAGGTCACGTCGGTCATGGGTGGCAACTTACCGGGGGCAACGTCGCTGGTTAGCATCGGCGGGAGCCCGCTGGCGCTGTCGGCGGGACAGCCATGACGTCCGGCGGGTAGGTTCCGCCGGAGACCTTCACCGCTGGTACGCGACGCCGCGACCGGCCCGGCCCGCCCGGAGTAGCTTCAGTGACTTCACCCCGCACCACCAATCTGAGCCTGGTCGACACCGACCCGGCCGAGCTCGCCGTCGACGCGATCGTGATCGGCGTGCACAGCCAGACCGGAGAGCAGGGCGCCACCAGCGGCCTCGCCGGCACCCTGCTGCTCGCCAGCGGCGCGGAGAGCATCGCGGCCGCGTTCGACGGCAAGCTGACCGAGACCCTCGCGCTGCTCGGCGCGACCGGTGGGCCGGGTGAGGTCATCAAGCTGGCCACGCTGGGCACCGTGACCGCCCCGCTGGTCACCGCGGTCGGGCTCGGCCCGGAGCCGTCGGGTGCGGCCCCGGCCCCGGAGACGCTGCGCCGGGCTGCCGGTGCGGCGATCCGGGCCCTGGCCGGCGCACCCCGGGTCGCGTTGGCGCTGCCGCTGCCGGACGACGCGGACGCGTCGGCCGAGCTGCGCGCGGTCGCCGAGGGCGCGCTGCTGGGTGGGTACCGGTTCGCCGGCTACAAGACCCGGCCCCAGCCGACCCGGCGCGAGCCGGTGGCCGAGGTGCTCATCGCGGTGCCGGACGCCGGTGACGCGGGCGCCCAGGCGGAGATCGCCCGGGCGCAGGCGGTGGCGGGCGCGGTCCGGCTCAGCCGGGACTGGGTGAACACCGCGCCGAACGAGCTGCGTCCGCCGTCGTTCGCCGACGCGGTCGCCAGCGCGGCGCGCGAGGCGGGTCTCGGCGTCGAGGTGCTGGACGAGGCGGCGCTGGCCGACGGCGGCTACGGCGGCATCGTCGCTGTGGGGCAGGGCTCGGAGGCCCCGCCGCGGCTGGTGAAGCTGACCTACACCCCGGAGGGTGGCGGCAACGGCAAGCGGGTCGCGCTGGTCGGCAAGGGCATCACCTTCGACACCGGCGGCATCTCGATCAAGCCGGCGCAGGGCATGTGGGAGATGAAGTCCGACATGGCGGGCGCCGCCGCTGTGGGCGCGGCCATGCTGGCGATCGCCGCCCTGAAGCCGACGGTGGCGGTCAGCGCGTACCTGCCGATGGCGGAGAACATGCCGTCGGGCACCAGCTACCGGCCGGGTGACGTGATCACCATGTTCAACGGCAAGCGGGTCGAGGTGCTCAACACCGACGCCGAGGGCCGGATGATCCTGGGTGACGCCATCGCCCGCGCCTGCGCGGACGGCACCGACTACCTGTTCGAGACCTCCACCCTGACCGGCGGGCAGGTCATCGCGCTGGGCAAGCGGATGGCCGGCGTGATGGGCACCCCGGAGCTGTGCGACCGGGTGAAGGTGGTCGGCGACGCCGTGGGCGAGCCGGCCTGGCCGATGCCGCTGCCCGACGACGTCCGTAAGGGCATGGAGTCGGATGTGGCGGACATCTCGCAGGTCAACGCCGGCATGGACCGGGCCGGTCACATGCTGCAGGGCGGGGTGTTCCTGCGCGAGTTCGTGACCGACGACGTGGCGTGGGCGCACATCGACATCGCCGGGCCGGGTTACCACCCGGGCGAGCCGTTCGGCTACTGGACCAAGGGCGGCACCGGCGTTCCGGTCCGCACGCTGGTGCAGCTCGTCGAGGACGTCGCCGCCAACGGCTGACGAACACGCGAAAGGGGCCCCCTGCGCAGGGGGCCCCTTTCGCGTGTCTCAGTACCGCTCGGGGCGGCGTTTGCGGCGCTCGTTGAAGTCGCGCATCCGCTGCGGGTAGCCCATCAGCCGGACGTCGTACACCGGGATACCCATCCGGTACGCGAAGCGCCGGGCCCCGTCCGGGCCGTCGATGCGGCGGCGGGTCCACTCCCCGTCGTCGGCGATCAGGATGACGGTGGTCTCCGTCACGGTCGTCCGGGGCTCGATGAACGCCTCGACGCCGCGCCGGCTCCGGATGAAGTTCTCCAGATGGTCCAGATCGCCACGATCGGCGGCACGGTCACGGCTCGGCACAGCCGTCTGTTTGCGGCGCCGGAACAACCCCACCGGATCTCTCCCCCACCGTGCGTCATCGACAACGGTGCCAAGGGTACGTGTCGATGACGTGTCGTTGGGCACCTCAGTACGCACCCTGTGCTCAGTGGTGACAAGATGACCGAGGTGGGGTGTGTCCGTGTTACATCCCCGTGACCCCCGATGCAGCGACGCGACCTGGGAGTTGGACGTGAGCGAGCCGAACGAAGCGACCTTCGACATTGTCATTCTCGGAGGTGGCAGCGGCGGCTACGCGACCGCGCTGCGCGCCGCCCAGCTCGACCTCAAGGTCGCACTGGTCGAGAAGGGCAAGCTCGGGGGCACCTGCCTGCACAACGGCTGCATCCCGACGAAGGCGCTGCTGCACGCGGCCGAGATCGCCGACCAGGCCCGGGAGTCGGAGCAGTTCGGCGTGAAGGCCGAGCTGATCGGCATCGACATGGCCGGGGTCAACTCGTACAAGGACGGTGTGATCTCCCGCCTGTACAAGGGCCTGCAGGGCCTGGTGGGCGGCTCGAAGAACATCACCGTCGTCGAGGGCGCCGGCAAGCTGGTCGGCAAGAACGTGGTCGAGGTGGACGGCAAGCGTTACACCGGCCGCAACATCGTCCTGGCCTCCGGCTCGTACGCGAAGAGCCTGCCCGGCCTGGAGGTCGACGGCGAGCGGATCATCACCAGCGACCACGCCCTCACGATGGACCGGGTGCCGTCGTCGGTGATCGTGCTCGGTGGCGGCGTGATCGGCGTCGAGTTCGCCAGCGTGTGGAAGTCCTTCGGGGTGGACGTGACGATCGTCGAGGCGCTGCCCCGACTGGTCGCCGCCGAGGACGAGGAGTCGTCGAAGGCGCTGGAGCGGGCGTTCCGCAAGCGGAAGATCAACTTCAAGGTCGGCAAGCCGTTCGAGAAGGTCGAGAAGACCGAGAACGGCGTCAAGCTGACCATCCAGGGCGGCGAGACCGTCGAGGCCGAGCTGCTGCTGGTCGCCGTCGGTCGCGGCCCGAACACCGCCAACCTCGGGTACGAGGAGCAGGGCGTCAAGATGGACCGCGGCTACGTGCTGACCGACGAGCGGCTGCGCACCAACGTGCCGAACGTCTACGCCGTCGGCGACATCGTGCCCGGCCTCCAGCTCGCGCACCGGGGCTTCCAGCAGGGCATCTTCGTGGCCGAGGAGATCGCCGGGCAGACCCCCGCCGTGATCGACGAGGTCGGCATCCCGCGCGTCACCTACTGCGACCCGGAGCTGGCGTCGGTGGGTCTCACCGAGGCGAAGGCCAAGGAGCAGTACGGCGCCGACAAGGTCAAGACGTACAACTACAACCTGGGTGGCAACGGCAAGAGCCAGATCCTCAAGACCACCGGCTTCGTGAAGCTGGTCCGGGTCGAGGACGGTCCGGTGGTCGGCGTGCACATGATCGGCGCCCGGGTGGGTGAGCTGATCGGTGAGGCGCAGCTCATCTACAACTGGGAGGCGTACCCGGCCGAGGTCGCCCAGCTCGTGCACGCCCACCCGACCCAGAACGAGGCCCTGGGCGAGGCGCACCTGGCCCTCGCCGGCAAGCCGCTGCACTCGCACGCCTGATCATCCAAACCGCGGCGTCCGGCGACGGGCGAAGATCCCACCAGGGGAATGAAGGAGTCTCAGAAAATGCCGGTATCGGTCACCATGCCCCGGCTCGGCGAGAGCGTCACCGAGGGCACCGTCACTCGCTGGCTCAAGCAGGAGGGCGACACGGTCGAGGTTGACGAGCCCCTGCTCGAGGTCTCGACCGACAAGGTCGACACCGAGATCCCGTCGCCCGCTGCGGGCGTGCTGAGCCGGATCGTGGTCGGCGAGGACGAGACCGCCGAGGTCGGCAGCGAGCTGGCCGTCATCGCCGGTGAGGGCGAGTCGACCGGCGGTGGCGAGGCCGCCCCGCAGGAGCAGGCCCCGGCCGAGTCGGTCGAGCCGGCCGCAGAGCCGACGGCCGCCGCCGAGGGCACCGCCGACGAGGTGGCCCAGGACGAGGCCCCGGCCGAGGCGCCGGCTCCGGCCGCCGCCCCGTCGGGGGAGGGCACCGCGGTGAAGATGCCCGCCCTCGGCGAGAGCGTCACCGAGGGTACTGTCACCCGCTGGCTGAAGCAGGTCGGCGAGACCATCGAGGTCGACGAGCCGCTGCTCGAGGTCTCCACCGACAAGGTGGACACCGAGATCCCGTCGCCGGTCGCTGGCACGGTTCTGGAGATCAAGGTCGCCGAGGACGAGACCGCTGCGGTCGGTGCCGACCTGGCGATCATCGGCGTTGCCGGTGGGGCACCCACCCCGGCGCAGCCCGAGCCGAAGCCCGAGCCGAAGGCGGAGGCCAAGCCGGCGCCGAAGGCCGAGCCGGCGCCGAAGGTCGAGGAGCCGACCCCCGGCATGTCGTACAACGAGCCCGCCGCGGAGACCGAGAGCTCGGCGCAGCCGGCGAAGACCGAGCAGGCCGCGCAGCCCGCCGCGTCGACCTCGGCGCCGGCACGCCCGTCCGCCCCGGCGCCGGGCGCCGGCGAGGAGGCCGCTGGGTACGTGACCCCGCTGGTGCGCAAGCTGGCCAGTGAGCACGGCGTCGACCTCGCCGCGCTCAACGGCACCGGCGTGGGTGGTCGGATCCGCAAGCAGGACGTGCTGGAGGCCGCCGAGAAGGCGAAGGCCGCCAAGGCCGCTCCGGCTCCGGCGGCCGCTCCCGCCGCAGCCGCGCCCTCGGCCAAGCCGGCCGCGAAGCCGCAGCCGAGCACCAAGCGGGGCACCACGGAGAAGCTGCCGCGGATCCGGGCGACGATCGCCAAGCGGATGCAGCAGTCGCTGCACGAGACGGCGCAGCTGACCACTGTCGTCGAGGTCGACGTCACCAAGGTCGCCAAGATGCGGGTCCAGGCGAAGGACTCGTTCCAGGCCAAGCACGGCGTGAAGTTGTCCTTCCTGCCGTTCTTCGCCCTCGCCGCCGTCGAGGCGCTGCAGACCCACCCGATCATCCAGGCCAGCATGGACCTGGACGGCGGCACGATCACCTACCCGGCCGCCGAGCACCTCGGCATCGCCGTGGACACCGAGCGCGGGCTGCTCGTGCCGGTCATCCACAACGCCGGTGACCTCAACATGGGCGGCATCGCCAAGCGGATCGCCGACCTGGCCGAACGGACCCGGGCCAACAAGATCACCCCGGACGAGATGGCCGGTGCCACCTTCACGCTGACCAACACGGGCAGCCGGGGTGCGCTCTTCGACACCCCGATCGTGCCGTCGCCGCAGTCGGCGATGCTCGGCACGGGTGCCGTGGTGAAGCGTCCGGTCGTGGTCAACGACCCGGAGCTGGGCGAGGTCATCGCCGTCCGGTCGATGGTCTACCTGGCCATGTCCTACGACCACCGGCTGATCGACGGCGCCGACGCGGCCCGCTTCCTGACCGCGGTCAAGGAGCGGCTGGAGGCCGGCAACTTCGAGTCGGAGCTGGGCCTGGCCTGATCTACCGCAACGCCGAAAGGGCGCCCCGGTCGTCGTCGACCGGGGCGCCCTTTCGTCTGCGGTCGTCAGCCCTTGAGCAGCGCGGTCGAGACCTGCCAGAGCCGCTCGGCGGCCTCCGGGTCCAGCGCGTAGTCGGCGACGCCCGTCCGCCCGCCGGGCTGGGCGGGTGCGGCCTGCTGACAGTCCTCGAAGTAGCGCCCGCCCACGCCGTCCAGCAGCGGCGAGGCCGCTACCAGCACGGAGGTGGCGGCACCCTGCTCGACGGTCTTCCAGGCCGCCGCGTTACCCGCGCGCAGGCGATCCAGCTCCTCCTCGCTCACGTAGCGCTGAAGGTTGGTCCGGATCGCGCCGGGCATCAGCGAGTTGGTGAGAATGCCGTCGTCGGCCCAGCGCCGGGTCGCCTCCACGGCGAACAGCACGTTGGCCGTCTTGGACTGCCCGTACGCCTGCCACGGCTCGTACTCCCGTTTGTCGTACTGGATGTCCTCGAAGACCACCGGTGAGCGCAGGTGGGCGGCGGAGCTGACCGAGACGATCCTGGCCCCGTCGCTGGCCGCGAGTGCCGGGCGCAGCCCGTTGGCGAGTGCGAAATGCCCCAGGTGGTTGGTGGCGAACTGCAACTCCCAGCCCTGCGGGGTGCGGGACAGGGGTGCGGCCATGATGCCGGCGTTGTTGACCAGGATGTGCACCGGGCCGTCCCAGTTGGCCACGAAGTCGGCGACCGATCCCTGGTCGGCGAGGTCGAGCGGGGCGACCAGGACCCGGTCGTTGTCGGTGGTGCCGGTGATGTCGTTGGCGGCCTGCTGACCCGCGTCCGGGTTGCGGACGGCCAGGGTCACCTCCGCGCCGGCGCTGGCCAGGGCGCGGGCCGTCTCCACACCGATCCCGGAGGACCCGCCGGTGACGATCGCCCGTCGCCCGACGAGGTCCACGCCCCGGATCACGTCCATGGCTGTGGACTGATGGGCGAACGAAGTGGTGATCGGGTTGTTGGTCGTCATTGTCCATCCTTGTCCGGGGTGGGCGGACCGGCCGGCCCGCTGCGGGAGGCCGTGGGCCCCGGTGTTTCCCCGACCCGGCGGGAGGTAACGCCGGACTCCGTCGCCATCGCCGTTCGGGCCTCCGACCAGCCCCGACGCTGCCAGAGTGGGATCGTGGGCGGCTACCGGCGGGGTGGACAGCTGGGACCAGCCGTCCCGATCGCCCCCGGCGCCCGGGTGGACAAGTTCGAGGTCTTCTTCGACCTGGTCTTCGTCTTCTCGTTCTTCATCATCACCCGCGCCACCGCCGCGAACATCTCCGGCCGGCAACTGCTGCACGCCGGCCTGGTGCTCGCCGTGCTCTGGTGGATCTGGGTGGTGCACAGCCTGGTCGCCACCCGGGTCCGGCTCGGCGAGGGCTACGTCCCGGTGCTCATGGTGATCGCGATGGTCGCCCTGTTCGCGTTCGCGTTGGCGCTGCCGCAGGCGTTCAACGACCCCAAGGGGAGCGCCGCCGGCCCGATGCTGGTGGCCATCAGTTACGTCGTGGTCCGCGGCATCCACTGGATCCTCTATCAGCACGTGGTGCGGGACAGCCCGCAGGAGCGGCGACAACTGCGGCGCTTCGCCCCGGAGCTGGCGGTGAGCATCGTGCTGCTGCTGGCCGCCGCGCTCATCCCGCCGCAGATCACCGACCCCGACCGGGCCGCCCTGGTCCGCGACGGCCTGTGGATCGCCGTGGTGGTGGTGCAGTACGCCACCGGCTTCATCGTCGGGACCTGGGGCTGGGGGGTGACAAGCGCCGAGCACTGGACCGAGCGCTACGACCTCATCCTGATCATCGCGCTGGGCGAGTCAATCATTTCCACGGGGGTGGGCGGCAACCTGCTCGGCAAGCCTGTCACCTGGCCGGCGGTGGCCGCCGCCGCGCTCGGCATCGTGGTCACCGCCGCCCTCTGGTGGGCACACTTCGACTTCATCGGGCCGGCCGCCCGGATCGCCCTGCACGCGGCGGAGGGCGCCCCCCGGGTGGCGATGGCCCGCGACGCATACGCGTATCTCTACCTGCCGATGATCGCCGGGGTGATCCTCTTCTCGATCGGCAACGAGGAGGTCCTGCACAAGATCACCGACCCGGCGGGCGGGATCGCCGAGAAGGTCGAAGGGCCGGCCGTGCCGATGCTCTTCGGCGGGTTGATCTGCTATTTCGCCGTCAACCTGCTCTTCCAGTTACGCACCCTGCACACCGTCAGCTGGACCCGCGTCGGTGTCATCGTGGTGCTCACGGGGGCCCTCCCGATCGGCCAGCACCTGCCGGCGCTGGGCGCGCTCACCCTGGCGACCGTGATCTGCGTGGCGCTGGTGGCAGTGGAGGTGATGGTGATGGCGCAGTCCCGGCACGCCCTGCGGGCCGCCGTCTTCCAGGAGCGGACCACCCACGAGGCCCACGAGGCCGCCTGGCGGGCGCGCTGGCACGACGTCCGGGAGACCGACGAGCCGACCACGCCGTGACTCCGGCCTTCCCGGGTCTGGCGGCTGGTCCTAGACTTCCCCGCAGCGTCGCAGTGCACCCGGCCCGAAGGCCGCCGTGGGCATGGAGGCGCGGGGACAGCATGGGACGAACGTGCACCCAACCGGTTCACCGGCCGGCCGGCTCGCCGCCGTCGGCAATCAGATGATCGAGATCCACCTCTGGCTCAGCGCGGAACTGGCCCGACTACAGGCAAGCCTCGACACCCCGTCCCGGGACCTGCGGGCGCACTGCCTGACCTTCTGCGCCGCACTCGGCCGACACCACACCGGCGAGGACGCGGGCGCGTTCCAGTTGCTGGCCGAGGAGGCCCCCGAGCTGCGCCCGGTCATCCAAAACCTGATCACCGATCACGAGGTGGTGGCGGGGATCCTGGAACGGGTCGAGGCGCTGCTGGGCGGCGACGCTGCGGTGCCGGTCGCCCAGGTGCGCGCCGAGTTGGCCGGGTTGGCCGCCCTGCTGGAGTCGCACTTCCGGTACGAGGAGAAGCGACTGGTCGCCGCCCTGAACGCGCTGACCGGCCGACCCGGGACGACCGAGGAACTACTCGGCCTGACCGCGCCCGGTCCCCTCTAGGTGCCGTGCCCGGCCTCCGGGCCCGGGGCGGCAGCGGGCAGTCGCTCGTAGAAGCGGATCTTCTCCCGGAGATGGTCGTACTGGCGCTGGAGCAGATCCATCTGCTCCTCGACCCGCGTCGCGTGGTGTTGCAGCAGCTCACAGCGCTCGTCGGCGGTGTGTTCGCCCGCGCGGGCCAGTTGCGCGTAGCGGCGCATCTGCGCGATCGGCATCCCGGTGTCACGCAGGCACCGGAACAGCTCCAGCCAGCCGAGGTCGTCGTCGGTGAAGACCCGCTGCCCACCCGCGGTCCGTTCCACGTCCGCCAGCAGGCCGATTTTCTCGTAGTACCGCAGAGTGTCCAGGCTGAAGCCGCTGCGGCGGGCGGCCTCCGAGGGGGCGTAACCGCTCATGTCGCGAGATGGTAGTGCTTGACCTGGAGCGCGCTCCAGGTTGGAGGCTGGTGACCATGACGACGACACGGACGCTGGGACGCAGCGGCATCACGGTGAGCGCGATCGGAATGGGGTGCTGGGCCATCGGCGGCCCGCTCTGGGGTGAGGACGGGCAGCCGTTCGGCTGGGGTGATGTGGACGACGACGAGTCGATTCGGACCATCCACCGGGCGCTCGATCTCGGGGTGACCCTGTTCGACACCGCCAGCAACTACGGCGCCGGGCACAGCGAGCGGATCCTCGGTCAGGCCCTGGCCGGGCGGCGGGACAGCGTGGTGATCGCCACCAAGTTCGGCAACGTCAGCGAAGAGGCCGCCCGGCGGGCGCTGGGCACCGACGCCAGCCCGGCCTTCGCGGTACGCAGCCTGGAAGACTCGCTCCGCCGGCTCGGCACCGACCACGTCGACCTCTACCAACTGCACATCAACGCACTGCCGGTGCCCGCCGCGCTCGACCTGGTCGACACCCTGGAGGCCCTGGTCGACCAGGGCAAGATCCGGGCGTACGGGTGGAGCACCGACGACCCGTCCTCGGCGGAGGCGTTCGCCGCCGCCGGCCCGCACTGCGCCGCGATCCAGCATGACGAGTCGGTGCTGCGCGACAACGCGGCGGTGCTGGCGGTCTGCGACAAGCACGACCTGGCCAGCCTCAACCGTGGGCCGTTGGCGATGGGGCTGCTCACCGGGTCGACCCGGGCGGTCGGGGCCGACGATGTGCGCGGACGGGCACCGGAGTGGCTGGAGTGGTTCACCGACGGCCGTCCGACGCCACGCTGGGCGGCCCGGGTCGACCAGGTCCGCGCGGCGCTCACCGCCGACGGGCGCACCCTGGCCCAGGGCGCGCTCGGCTGGCTGCTGGCGCGCAGCCCCCGTACGGTGCCGATCCCCGGCCTGCGCACTGTGGCCCAGGCCGACGAGAACCTGGCCACCCTGGAGTTGGGCCCGCTGAGTGCGGAGTCGTACGCCGAGGTGGAGCGACTCCTCGCCGACCTCCGCCCGGCCCCCGCGGCCTGACCACCGGGCCGGTCCACGCCCCGGGTGCCGTCACCGGAAGTCGTCCGCGTGCTCGGCGGCCCACTGCCGGAACGTGCGCCCGGGGCGGCCGGTCACCTGCTCGACGTCCGGGGCGACCCAGGCGTTGCCGTCGAGATACCGGCCCATCTCCAGGAACCACTCGATCACCTCGGCCGGATAGGTGCCCTTCCAGTACTCCCGGGCCTGCTCCGGGGTCAGTTCGTCGAACCGCACCGGATGGCCGATCGCCTCGCCGATCATCCGGACCGCGTCCCGGCGGCGGACCGGCTCCGGCCCGGTCGGCTGGTACACCCGGCCGGCGTGGCAGTCCTCGGTGAGCGCGGCCATGATGACCGCGGCGATGTCCGCCTCGTGGACCAAGGCGCTGTTCCAGTCACCGAACGGCGCCCGCACCACCCCCTCGGCCCGGATGGCGTGCGCCCAGTCCCGGGTGTTCGCCATGAACTCGCCGGGAAACACGTGCGTCCACTCCAGACCCGAGTTCTCGACAGCCCGGTGCAGCGGCCGGTGCGGTGCCTCGAGCGGGTCGTCGTCGGCCCGGCTCGGGTCGTTGTGACCGAGGTGGGTGACCCGACGGACGCCGGCCTTCCGGGCCAGTTCCAGGATCTCCGGCCCGGTGGTCAGCGGTCCGTACCCATCCATCGCCACCAGGTGCATGCGCGTCACGCCGCGCAGCGCCGGCGCCAGCGTGTGGGGCCTGGCGAAGTCGCCGGCCGCCACCTCCACCCCGCTGGGCAGCGCGGCGGCCGCCGGCGACGCCGGATCGCGGCTCAGTGCGCGTACGTCGTGGCCGGCGGCCACCAGTTGCCGGACGAGGCTTCCTCCCACGGTTCCGGTCGCTCCAGTCACCAGGATCGGCATGGTTCCTCCTCACTGATTGCCCGACGGCGGGGCATGGTGAGCCGACCCCGCCAAACGGGAGCGCTCTCGGATGGCTCATGGTCAGCCAGATCGATGCGCGAAGCAATCGCGAACACCGCGTTCACGTTCGCTCTGACCTGTGGAAACGCGCCAACCACCGAAAGCGCGCGGTAGCCTTTCTCAGCCCCTGGGAGACCCGTTGACCTGCGTTTCTCCGCGCCGCATGGCGCCGCCCGCAGATTTCTTCGCCGGTCCGTCCCACAGCCGGTGACGTCGGCCGCCCCACGCATCCGTCGGCGGCGTTCTGGACGAAGATGGGGGTATGCGGATCCTTCTGGCCGGCGCGTCCGGCTTCCTCGGCACCCGGCTGGCCGACCGGCTCGCGGCGGACGGGCACCAGATCACCCGGCTGGTCCGTCGGTCGCCGCGCGACTCGCAGGAGCGGCGGTGGGACCCCGCCGCCGGGCACCTCGACCCGGCCGTGGTCGCCGAGGCCGACGCGGTCATCAACCTGGCCGGCGCGGGCGTCGGCGACAAGCGCTGGGACGACGACTACCGCCGGTTGATCCGCACCAGCCGGGTGGACAGCACCACCACGCTGGCGACCACCATCGCCGGGCTGCCCACCGCGGACCGACCCCGGGTGCTGCTCAACTCATCGGCCGTCGGCTGGTACGGCAACACGGGCGACCGGGCGGTCGAGGAGGACGCGCCGGCCGGCGAGGGCTTCCTGGCCGACGTCTGCCGGGTGTGGGAGGCCGCGACCCGGCCGGCCGAGGACGCCGGGGTACGCGTGGTCCGGCTGCGTACCGGTCTGCCGCTGCACCGTGAGGGCGGGCTGCTCAAGCCGCAACTGCTGCCGTTCAAGCTGGGCATCGCCGGCCGGCTGGGCAGCGGCCGGCAGTGGCTGCCGTGGATCTCGATGGCCGACTGGCTGGACGCGACCCGCTTCCTGCTCGACCACGACGAGGTCGCCGGCCCGGTGAACGTGGTGGGGCCGAACCCGGTGACGAACGCCGAGTTCACCCGGGAACTGGCCCGGCAGCTGCACCGCCCGGCGATCATCCCGATCCCCGCACTGGCGCTCAAGGTGGTCCTCGGCGGTTTCGCCCACGAGGCCCTCACCAGCACCCGCGTCCTCCCCGGCGTCCTCACCCGAGCCGCCTACCGCTACCAGCACCCCACCCTCCCCCAAGCCCTCCAAGCAGCCCTGACCCCCTGACCGGTGGTTCGGCCCTCGGCAGAATCGGCGGTCACCGGATCGTCGGTGAGCCGGCGTGGGCCGATGCTGGACCAATGGCGACCTTCTCCCTCCAGGCCACCCCGACCGACGCGGCGAGCTGGGCCGAGCTGGCCCGTCGGGCCGAGACCGCCGGCTTCGACGCCCTGCTCGCCGCCGACCACCCCGGGGACGTGACGTCACCGTTCGTGGCGCTGGCCGCCGCGGCCCCGGTCACCTCGACGATCGGGCTGGGCTCGTACGTGTCGAACCTCGGCGTACGGGAACCGATGCTGCTCGCGGCCGACGTGGCCACCCTCGATCTGATCTCCGGTGGACGGGCCCGGCTCGGTGTCGGTGCCGGTCACACCCCGGCGGAGTGGCGCGCGGTGGGCCGGGAACGCCCCGACGTGGCCGGGCGGGTCCGCCGTTGCGTGGCCGTCGCCGAGGCGGTCCGCGCCCTGCTCGACGGCGCCTCGGTCACCGTCGACTCGGCCGAGCTGACGATGCGCGAGGCGGTGCTGCGCGAACCCCGGCCGGTGCAGGAGCGGATCCCGCTGACGATGGGTACGGCGAACTCGACGCTGCTGCGCTGGGCCGGCGCGCACGCCGATGTGGTCGGGTTGACCGGCTTCGGGCGTACCCTCGCCGACGGCCACCAGCATGAGGCGCGCTGGCGGGCCGACCAGATCGAGGCGCAGCTGGCCTGTGTGGCCGCCGGCGCAGCCGGCCGGGCCGACCCGCCGGCGCTGGAGGCGCTGGTGCAGACGGTGGTGGTCACCGACGACGCGGAGGCTGCCGCCGCGGAACAGGCCCGGCGCAACGGCATGACGGTCGCCGAACTGCTGGCCACCCCGTTCGTGCTGATCGGCACGGTGGACGAGATCATCACGGCGGTCACCGAGCACGAACGGCGCTGGGGGGTGACCCGGTTCGTGGTCCGCGACGATGCGCTGGATCCGCTCACCCCAATCCTGGCCCGGCTGACCTGATCCCACGCCGGGGGTGGGGTGGGACTCAGCAGCCGATTACCCAGTGGTTGGGGGCGGTTTGCTTGAGGGCGCTGGTGTAGAAGGTGTTGTACAGGCCCATCCGCTGGTTGGAGCCGTTGGCGTAGGCGTAGCCGCCGGACTGGTACGCCCGACCGGCCGCCACGTGTGCGTAGTTGCTGGCCGTCACGCAGGTCGGCGGCGTGGTCGGGGTGGCCGTCGGGGTCGGCGTGGGGGTGGGGGTGGCCGTCGGGGTCGGGGTCGGGTTGGTGCCGCCGCCGTTCAGGCCGAAGAAGAGCGCGTCACGGTACGTCGAGCAGATGGTGTCCAGAAAGTACGCGCCAGCGGTGCCGCACTGCTCGGCCGCCGATCCCGGGTCGACCGGGGTGCCGTGGCCCATCCCGGAGATCCGGTAGAGGCGTACGTCGTCGTTGCCGTACACCTCCAGGCTGGTGTTGCCGGGCAGCGACGAGGTGCTGGTCGGGGTCTGCGACACGCCCCGCACGTTGGTCCACTGGTCACGGGACTCGGTGCCGTTGAGAGGCGTGACAGTGGTGTCCGAGGTGCCGTGCCAGATCGCCACCCGGGGGCGCGGGCCGGTGTAGCCGGAGTACGCACCACGGACCAGGTCGCCCCAGGCGGCCGGGGTCTTGTCCGCCCCCGGGTTCATGCAGCTGAACGCGTTGACCATGCTGGTGGCGCAGCGGTACGGAATCCCCGCGATGATCGATCCGGCGGCGAAGACGTCCGGGTAGGTGGCCAGCATGACCGCGCTCATCGCCCCACCGGCGGACAGCCCGCTGACGTAGACCCGGGAGCCGTTCACCGCGAAGTTGGCCTTGGCGTGGTCGACCATCTGCTTGATCGACAGCGCCTCGCCCTGACCGCGGGTGGTGTCGCCCGCCTCGAAGAAGTTGAAGCAGGAGTTGGCGTTGTTGCCGGACGGCTGCTGGGCGACGATCAGGGCGAACTTCCACTGGTCGGCGTACTTCTGCCAGCCGGAGTTGGCGAAGTAGCCGGAGGCGTTCTGGGTGCAGCCGTGCAGCAGGACGACGGCCGGGGAGTTGGCCGGCAGGCCGTCCGGCCGGTAGGCGTACATGGCGAGGTTTCCGGGGTTGGAGCCGAACCCGGTGACCTGGGTGAGGGTGGCGGCCTGGGCGGGTGCGGCGACGGCGACCACGCCCGCTACGGCGAGGGCGAGCCCGGCGACCGCACCGAGCAGCCGGGTGAGGGTGGACGAGGAGCGGCGCACGGCGGCCTCCTGAGGGGCGGACTGTGAACTGGGTCACTGTCGAGTTGCCGTGACGTTACGACGATGTGTCGCCGCTATGACATGGGGCACACTCACACATTCACGACGGACGCTGTGTACGCCGAACCGTCGACGTGGCGGGTGGAATCCGTCCCCAACGGTCCCCTCCTTGCAGGTCTGACCGGCCCGTCCAGGTCCGGTTGGTAACGTCCGCTGCGTGCCGTCCTCCCCGTCGCTGGCCACCGGGCCCGCACCCGCGTCAACGCCGCGCACCGTCCGGGACCGCCGGGCCGACCTGATCGTCGTGCTGGTGGCGCTCGCGCTCGCCGTCTGGGTGACCAGCGGGCTGTGGCGGGACCCGAACGTCCGCACCATCACCGTCAACTCCAGCGACCAGGCGCTGTTCGAGTGGCTGTTGGCCTTCGGCGGGCACGCGGTCACCCACGGCGACAACCCGCTCTTCACCTACCTGATCAACGTGCCGGACGGCGTGAACCTCGCGGTCAACACCTCGATCACCGTGTACGCGGTGGTCTTCGCCCCGCTCACGTACCTGATCGGACCACCGGCGACCTTCCTGGTGATCCTCACCCTGAACCTGCTCGCCACCGCGCTGGTCTGGTACTGGCTGCTCTCCCGGCACCTGGTGCGCAGCCGGCTGGCCGCCGGGGTCGGCGCCCTGTTCATCGCCTACTCCCCCGGCATGGTGTCGCACGCCAACGCGCACCTGAACTGGACCGCCGGTTGGCTGGTGCCGCTGCTGATCTGGCGGTTGTTCGCGCTGCGCCGCGCGGGGCACTGGCTGCGCGACGGGGTGATCCTCGGCGTGCTGGTCGCGGTGGCCTTCTCGATCGCCGCCGAGGGGCTCTTCTTCACCGCGCTGGCGCTGGGGGTGTTCGTCGCCATCTGGGCGCTGCACCCGGCCAACCGCGCGGAGGCACGTGCCGCGCTGCCCACCTTCCTGCGCGGGCTGGGCGTGACCGCCGTGGTCGCCGGCGTGCTGCTGTCGTACCCCTTGTGGTTGCACTTCGCCGGGCCACAACGGTTCCACGGCACCGGCTTCGACCCGGTGATCCACTCCGAGGACATCGCGGCGTTCGCCGCCTTCCCGCGCCGCTCGCTGTCCGGCGAGGCCGGGCTGGGCACCTCGCTGGCGCCGAACCCAACCGAGGAGAACTCGTTCTTCGGCATCCCGCTGCTGGTGCTCACAGTGGTCTGTTTCGTCGCCCTCTGGCGGCGGGCCGACCCGCACCGCCGGGCCACCCTCTGGGCGCTGGGCGCCCTCGCGCTGATCTTCACGGTGCTCTCCTTCGGCCCGGTCGCCAAGGTCGACGGCCGACGCACCGACCTCCCCATGCCGTTCGACCTGGTCGGGCAACTTCCGGTGGTGAACGCCGCGCTGCCGGCCCGACTGGCGCTGGTGGTCGCGCCAGTGGTCGGGCTGCTGCTGGCGTACGCCGTCGACCAGCTGCGCGCCGCACCACCACGGCACCGCTCCACGGAGCTGGCCTGGCTGGTCGGCTTCGCGGTGGCCCTGGTGCCGCTGCTGCCCACCCCCCTGCTGACCGACGAGCGGGAGCCGATCCCGCGCTTCATCACCTCCGGCACGTGGCGGGACTACGTGTCCCCCGACGGGGTGCTGACCCCGGTGCCGCTGACAGTGGACATCTACCCGGACGGCCAACGCTGGCAGGCGTACGCGCTGTCGCACCGGCAGGGCGAGTTCGAGATCCCCGGCGGCTTCTTCCTCGGCCCCGGTGGGCCGGACGGGCGGGGCCGGATCGGCCCGGTGCCGCGCACGCTGAGCGCGTTGATGGACCAGGCCGGCCGTACCGGGCTGGTTCCCATCGTCACCGACGGGACAATCCGGGAGGTCCAGTCGGACCTGCGGCACTGGCGCATCGAGACGGTGGTGCTCGCCGACGAGGTGCACGGCGCGAAGTTCGAGGTCGACGAGGAGGCGCTGCGGCGTACCGGCACCGCCCTGTTCGGCGAGCCGCAACGGGTCGACGACGTCTGGCTCTGGCGCATCCCACCGGCCGACCGGTAGGCCGCGACACGGCCGGCGGGGGCATCACGACCGGTCGCCATCGCGTCTAATGGGCCGATGAGATTGACCGGCGGGCGATTGCGGCGTGCTGCCGTGGTCGCGCTCGTGCTGGGGCTCGTCGCGCTCGACACACCAGCCGCAACGGCCGCCGGGAGCGCGGCCGGGGTGGTGCCGACCCGGGTGCACGATCCCTGGCTGTGGCAGGCCACGGTGGGGCAACGCCCGGCCGGTCCGGCCGCGCTGCTGTTCTTCACCGACCGCACCCGCTATTTCGAGTCGACAGGTGTGCTGGTCGACCGGGACGGCGCGTACCGGCTGATCCCGATACGCATCGGCGAGGGGCACGGACTGCTCTCCCCGGATGGACGGCACTACCTCCGGCCGTACTTCGGCGAGCTACTGGATCTCACCACCGGCCGGCAGCGCCGCACGGTGAGCACGGGCGTGTACCCGATGGCATGGTCGCCGGACGGGCAGCAGGTGCTGGGCACCCGCAGCAACGATGACAGTGTGATCAGCTTCGGGCCGGACAATCAGCAGCTCAACGACCCGGAGAAGCCCGACGACCTGCTCGTCGTCGACCCGTTCCGGGGCACCGAGCGGACGCTCGACGTCGGCACCTTCGCCGCGCACACCGCAGCGGCCTGGTCACCCGGTGGCGACCTGGTGGCGGTCACCGGCTCGCCGGACGTGCCAGCCCAGCTCGCTGAGCGCCAGCGACTGGTGGTCGTCGACCCGGCCGGCGGCGGCCCTCGTTGGCAGGTCGACCTGGGCGACCGGCGGATGTTGGCCGGTCCTGCCGCCTGGCATCCCGACGGCCGGCGGCTCGCGCTGCTCGCCTTCGACGGCTGCGCCGGCCCCAGGTGCACATCCGAGCAGGCGGCGGCGCGCACCTGGCGGATCGAGTTCCTGGACACGGCCACCGGCCAAGCCGTCGGCCAGGCCCTGCCGGCCGGCATCTCGGCCAGCGGGATCATCGGCTGGCGCGGCGACGACCCGGTCCTGCGGTATGTCAGCGAAACGGAGGCGGACACGGACCGGCAAGCCTTTCTCGCCGCGCTGTCGCCCGACGGCGGTCGTGAGGTGTTGGTGACCACGCCGGTCGGGTCGACCGACCTGATGGTGCCGGGCGACCTGCTGACCCGGGCCGCGTTCGGCGGGCCGGAGCCCCGGCCGTCACCGTTCGCCGCCCCGCTCTGGGTCTACCTGACGCTGGCCGTGCCAACGCTGCTCGCGATCGCTCTCGTCGTCCGCCGGACTCGTCGCCGCCGCATTGCGACGGCCCCGGCTCCGGCGTGACGACGAGCCGCCGAGGTGTGCCGCGACCGGCACGACGAAGCCCTGGTGAGGTGGCTCACCAGGGAAGATCGCCGGTAGCGGGACTAGGCTTGTTGCCGTGACGACGACGACCCCCGGCCTGACGGCCGTCCGCGCCGGCCTGCTCGACTACCAGGCCGCCTGGGACGAGCAGCGGCGCCTGCACGAGTCGGTGGTGGCTGGCGAGCGCGGCGACACAGTGCTGCTGCTGGAGCACCCGAGCGTCTACACGGCGGGCAAGCGCACCGAACCGTGGGACCGGCCGATGGACGGCACTCCGGTCGTCGACGTGGACCGCGGCGGCAAGATCACCTGGCATGGGCCGGGGCAGCTCGTCGGCTACCCGATCCTGCGCCTGCCCGACCCGGTGGACGTGGTCGCCTACGTGCGCCGGACCGAAGAGCTGCTCATCGACGTGTGCGCCGAGGTCGGGCTGACCGCCGGTCGGGTCGAGGGGCGCAGCGGGGTCTGGGTGCCCGAGGACGACCGGGGGCCGGCCCGCAAGGTGGCGGCCATCGGCATCCGGGTGGCCCGGGGCGTCACCCTGCACGGCTTCTCGATCAACTGCGACTGCGACCTGACGTACTTCGACCGGATCGTCCCGTGCGGCATCCGGGACGCGGGCGTCACCTCGCTCACCGCCGAGCTGGGCCGCCCGGTCAGCGTCGCCGACGTGCTGCCGGTGGTCGAGCGTCGACTCTCCACCCTCATCGAGGTCTGAGCTGCGGCCCCCGGCGGCGACGCCGGGGGCCGCCTCGCTCATGGCGTCAGGCGGTGCAGGTCACGCGGGAACGCGGTGACCTCCCGGATGTTTGCCGCGCCGACCAGCCGGGCCACGAACCGTTCCAGGCCGATGGCGAAGCCACCGTGCGGTGGCATGCCGTGCCGGAACGCGTCCAGGTAGCCGACATACGGCTCGACCGGCTCACCCCGGGCCGCCAACGCCGCCAGGTAGTCGGCGTGGTGGTGCAGCCGCTGCCCGCCGGTGACCAGCTCCAGACCACGAAAGAGCAGGTCAAAACCGTTCGAGTACGCGGGCCGCTCCGGGTCGGGGTGGGTGTAGAAGGGCCGCTTGGCCATCGGGTAGCCGGTGACGAAGAGGAAGTCCGACCCGTGTTCACGCACTGCCCACTCGCCCAGCGCCCGTTCGTGGGCGGGAGCGAGGTCCGGCTCGTCGGCGGGCGCGCCGGCGATCGTCAGCGCCTCGGTGAAGTGCACCGCCGGGATCTGCGCCGGCACCTGCGGCGGCGTGACGCCGAGCGTCGCCAGAGCGGCGCCGGCCCGCCCGCTGACCGCGTCCAGCATCCCGGCCACCGTGTCGCGCAGCACGCGCATCACGTCCCGGTGGTCGGCGATGAAGCCCAGCTCCGCGTCGAGCGACGTGTACTGGGCGAGGTGCCGGACGGTGTCGTGCGGCTCGGCCCGGAAGACCGGCCCCACCTCGTAAACACGTTCGAAGACGCCGACCATCAGCTGCTTGTAGAACTGCGGCGACTGGGCCAGGTACGCGGGCCGGCCGAACCAGTCCAGCGCGAACACGTTCGCTCCGCTCTCGGTGCTGGAGCTGACCACCTTCGGTGTGTGGACCTCCACGAAGTCGTGGGTGTCGAGTGCGGCCCGGAAACCGGCCACCGCCGCCGCCGAGATCCGCAGCGCGGCCGACCGGGTGGTGTGCCGCAGCGCGGTGGGCGCGTTGTCCAGCTGGGTGGGCAGGCTCGCGGTGAGCGCCGGCCGGTACAGGTCGAACGGTGGCGGTGTGGCGGGCGACCCGAGTGGACGTACCGTCGGGTCGGTCAGCTCGACCCCGGCGGGCGCGGTGTCGTTCGCGGTGGCCGTCGCGGTGACCTCGACGACCGTCTCCTCGGTGAGTTTCTCCAGCTCGGCGCGGACGGCCGGGTCGGTGACGACCACCTGGGCCAGGCCGGTGGCGTCCCGCACGATCAGGAAGGCGACCGACTTGAGCAGTCGGCGGCGGTGCACCCAACCGGCGATCCGCACTGTCGTGCCGATCCTGGCGGGCAGTTGCTGGGACAGGGTTCGTTGCATGGCGTACTGCTCCTCGGTCGATCGCCACGCCGTCGCCGCCCTGGGGAAGCGATGCGTGGCATCAGCCCCAGGGAGGTGTGGGCGAGCGGGAACCTCGCGGTGCCACCACACCTTCACCCCCGCCGAAGCGGGGGCCTCTTTCGTCGCCTGATGACCGGGGCCAGCCGGGCGGGCTCTACTGGGCGCGGGTGACCCGCGGCCGTTCTTCCCGCAGCTCGGGAGGGTCTTCGCGCCCCGGCGCCAGACCGCCTCTCAGCACCGGCGGCTCTCTGCACTGGCGGGTCGGGGGCTACTCGGCTCCGTCGTCGCTGTTGGCGGTGACCGTAGCACCCGAATCCCGCTCGTGTGACGCACATTTTCGACACCCCGGTGTCCGGCGTCACAACGTTTGGGGCGTGACGCCGGTCGCCTGACGCACATAGACACCTGCCGTCCGGCGTAGGCTCATTTTCGTGACGATCGAGCACTCCGCGCCGACGACCGGCCAGGCAGCGCGCACCGCAACGGCGGCCCCCGAGGGGCGGCGTCTGCTGCGGATCGAGGCGCGCAACGCCGAGACGCCGATCGAGCGCAAACCGCCATGGATCAAGGTCAAGGCCAAGATGGGGCCGGAGTACACCCAACTGCGTGGGCTCGTCTCGCGCGAAGGGCTGCACACCGTCTGCCAGGAGGCCGGCTGCCCCAACATCTACGAGTGTTGGGAAGACCGGGAGGCCACCTTCCTCATCGGCGGTGACCAGTGCACCCGGCGCTGCGACTTCTGCCAGATCGACACCGGCAAGCCGGCCGAGTTCGACGCCGACGAGCCGCGTCGGGTCGCCGAGTCGGTCGTCTCGATGGGGCTGCGGTACGCCACCATCACCGGTGTCGCCCGTGACGACCTGCCCGACGGCGGCGCCTGGCTGTACGCCGAGACCGTCCGACAGATCCACGCCCTGCAGCCCGGCTGCGGCGTCGAGCTGCTGATCCCGGACTTCAACGCCGTCCCCGAGCAGTTGGCCGAGGTCTTCAGCTCCCGCCCCGAGGTGCTGGCCCACAACGTGGAGACCGTGCCGCGCATCTTCAAGCGCATCCGGCCGGCGTTCCGCTACGACCGCTCGCTGGACGTGATCCGGCAGGCCCGCGCCGACGGTCTGGTCACCAAGAGCAACCTCATCCTCGGCATGGGCGAGGAGCGGGCCGAGGTCTCGCAGGCGCTGCGCGACCTGCACGAGGCCGGCTGCGAGCTGATCACCATCACGCAGTACCTGCGCCCCTCGCCCCGGCACCACCCGGTGACCCGCTGGGTCAAGCCGGAGGAGTTCGTGGAGCTGCGCGAGGAGGCCGAGGAGATCGGCTTCGCCGGCGTGATGAGCGGGCCGCTGGTGCGTTCGTCGTACCGGGCCGGTCGGCTCTACAAGCAGGCCATCGACGCCCGCGCCGCCGCGTCGGTCGCCACCGCCAGCTGACTCCGCCGGCAGCGCCGCACGGCCGTTCGGCGTCCGGGTGTCATGATCCTGTGATGACCGTCGGCGTACGCGAGCAGCCGCGCGGCGCGGACTCGCCGCGCCCGCGACCCGGCGCACGCCCCGGCCTGGTCGGTTGGCTCACCGGGTTGGCGGTGCTCGCCGGGGTGGGCTACCGGCTCTGGCTGCTGACGCAGGCCGCGCCGCCGACGAACAGCGACGAGGCCACAATGGGGCTGGCCGCGCTGCACATCGCCCGGGGCGAGGACTTCCCGGTCTGGTTCTACGGCCAGCAGTACATGGGCACGCTGGAGGCGTACCTGGCCGCGCCGGTGTTCGCCCTCGCCGGTGGGCCGTCGCTGCTCGGTCTGCGGCTGCCCACGCTGGCGCTGTACACGCTGTTCCTGCTGCTGGCCTGGCGGTTGACGCTGCGGCTGACCGGGGACCGGTGGTTCGGGCTGCTGATGGTGGCGCTGCTTGCCCTCGGCTCCGACCGGATCGTCAAGAACCAGCTGATCGCCGGCGGCGGCTACCCCGAGATGAACGCGGCCGGGGCGGCGCTGGCAGTGCTCGCCGTGGAGCTGGCCACCGGTCGACCGGGGCAACGATCGGCCGGCTCCGGGGAACCCGACGGGCGGGCGACCGGCACCGGGCGACCCGGCTGGCGACTGGCGCGCTGGGCGACGTGGGGATTCCTGGCCGGGCTGATGCTCTGGGTCGACCCGCTCGTGCTGCCGTACGTCGCGGCGACCGGCGCGGTGCTCGTCGGGTTCTGCCGCCGGGAGCTGTGGGGCACCGCCGGGGCACTGCTCGGGGCGGCGGCCGTGCTGGGGGCGGCCCCGCTGCTGCTGCACAGCCTGCTGACCGGGCGCAACCCGCTGCACGCGGTGCTCGCGGCCAGCGGCGCGAACGCCACCGCCGGCTGGACGGACCGGCTGCACGGCGGCCTGCTGCTCGGCCCGCCGCTGGGCATGGGTTTCTGCGCTCCCGGGCAGTGCGCCAACTGGCAACTGTGGTGGGCGCTCGCCCTGCCGCTGCTGCTGGCCATCGCCACCGTCACCGCCTGGCGGGCCCTGCGCACCCGCGAACCGGCCGCTGTCGGCCCCGGCACGGTGTCACCCCGGGTGGCGGCGACGGTCCGGCTGGCGCTCGTGCTGGCCGCCGTGGTCACCCTCGGCGCGTACACGGTGAGCAGCTCCGCCGGGCTCACCCCGGTGGAGAGTTCCCGCTACCTGTCCTGCCTGCTCATCTCGTTGCCGGCGCTGCTCTGGCCGGTGTGGGCGGCGGCCCGGCACGGGCTGCGAACGGCAGTCGCCGACCGGCACGGTGTCGGGTCGACGCTGACCCGGTCGGTCGCTGTGGTGGTGCTCGCCGCCACGCTGGGCACCGCCGCCCACGCCACCTGGCAGGCAGCGCAGACCGTCCCGGCGACCCGGGCCGCCGAGGCCCGGCACACCGAGCTGGTGAGCACCCTGCGCCAGCTCGGCGTACGACACGTTCGCTCCGGCTACTGGAGCTGCAACCGGCTCACCTTCGCCAGCGCCGAACAGGTGGTCTGCGCCGTCGTCGACGACACACTGCGCCCCGGTTTCGACCGCTACCCCGCGTACCGCCGGGAGGTCGACAGCGCGGCGGCACCGGCCTGGGTCGCGCCGGCCGGCTCGCCCCTGGCGGAGGTGCTCGACGAGCGGCAGCGGGTCACGCCCGGCAGCCTCGACCTGGTCACCATCGAGGGCTGGCGCATCTACCTGCCGCGCTGACCTCGGCGGTGCACGTCAGCCCGGCGACCTCGGCGCGCGGCCCGGCGGTTTCGGCGCGCGCGTCAGCGCGGCGCGGCGGTCTCGGTGAGCAGGCCGAGGCGGTGGGCCAGGGCGGCGGCCTCCACCCGGTTGGTCACGCCCAGCTTGGCGATGATCCGGGAGACGTGCACGCTTGCCGTCTTCGGAGAGATGAACAACCGCTCGGCGATCCGGCTGTTGCTGTGCCCCTCCGCGACCAGACGCAGCACCTCCCGCTCCCGGGCGGTCAGCAGGTCCGCGCCGGCCCCGCCCCCGGACGCGCCACGCAGGCCGACCCGCCGCGCCAGGGTTGCGGCCGCCTCGACCAGCGGCGCCGCGCCCAGCCGCCGCCCGATCTCGGTGGCCTCGGTGACCGCCGCCGCCGTCTCGTCGCGTTCCCCGGCTGCTGCGGTCGCCTCGGCCAGCGCCAGCAGCGCCCGGCCCAGCGGGTAGGGCTGCCCGTCGGCCCGCCACGCCTCGACCGCCGTACGCCAGGCCGGCAGCGCCTGGTCGCCGACAGCGAGCAGCGCGGTGACCTGGGCGGCGTGCGCACGGGCCGCCGGGTGAAGCGCCGGCAGGTCGGCGGCGAGCGCCGCCACGGCGACCGCCAGCTCCCGGTCCCCCACCCGGGCTGCGGTACGCGCGGCGGCGCTGAGCACCGGCCAACCCTCCCGGGGCAGCTGCGGCAGGCTTCCGTCGGCCACCGCGACGAGGGCCGCCCGTACCGCCTCGACCTTGTCGTCAGCGGCCAGCGCCGCCTCGATCGCCAGCTCGTGCAGGGGCAGCCGGTGGTTCGGCCACAGGTACGGCCGGTTGAGGAAGGTGAGCGCCCGGTCCACCAGCTCGTCGGCGCCCGGATGGGCGCGGGCCAGCCGCAGCCCGGCACCCAGCTGGAGCCAGTGCAGCCCGGTCACACCGGACAGGTCGATCCGGGCGGCCTCCGCGCAGACCGCCTCGGCCTCGTCCCACCGACCCAGCGCGATGAGCGCCTCGGCCCGGTTGGAGAGCAGGTACGCACCTGTGGAGCGGCTGATCCCCACCCGTCGCGCCTCGGCGACGCCAGCCTCGGCGGCCTGCGCGGACTCGGCGTAGCGGCCCAACTCGCAGAGCATGTCCGACTCGAACACCATGGCGAGCACCAGTGTCGGCGCGTCCCCCGCCGCACGGGCGGCGGCAACCGCCCGGCCCAGCTCGGCCAACCCGCCGGTCAGGTCCCGCTCGCCGTGGCAGAGCAGCGCGATCCGCGTCGACAGCAGGGCCACGTTCACCCCGAACGCCTCGGCGTCGGTGGCGGCCTCGGCTGCCACCCGGGCCGCCTTCTGCGGGTCGATCTTGACCAGGTGGGTGGCGATGTCGGCGAGCAGCCGAACCCGCTCCGCGCCGGGCGGGCCACCGGCCGCCAGCCGGTACGCCTCGTCCAGCTCACGGCTGCCGTCGCTCTTGCCCAGCAGGGCCATCAGTCGACCGCGCTGGTCCAGCAGGCGGGCGGCGCGCAGCGGCGCGGCGTCGGCGTCCACCTCGGCCAGCCCGGCCCGGGTCAGGGTGATGGCCCGACTGAAGTCGCCGGCGGTGACCGCGGCGTCCAAGGTCTGCTCCAGCAACGCCAGGTGGTCCATGCCGAGCAGGTCGGCGGCGTCCGGCACCAGCTCCCACAACTCCAGCGCCCGCTCCAGAAGTCGGCGCTGCTCGGCGTACGCGTACCGGTCGGCGGCGGCGCACGCGGCGGCTCGCGCGGCGACGAGGGCACGCGGGTGGTCGTGCGCGGCGTGCCAGTGGTGGGCGATCTCGGCCGGGGCCCGGCCGGCGGCGACCAGGTGCGGCTGGGCCTCGATGGCGGCGGCGAAGCGGGCGTGCAGCCGGGCGTGCTCACCGGGCAGCAGCTCGTCGTGCACGGCCTCGCGGACCAGCGCGTGACGGAACTCGTAGTCACCGTCCCGGTCGGCCACCACCAGTTGGGCGGCGACGGCGGCGCGCAACGCGTCCTCCAGCTCGGCCTCGGGCAGCCCGGCGACCTCGGCGAGCAGGTCGTGGGCGAAACGGGTGCCGCCGGCGGCCGCGATCCGCAACACCCGCTGGGCCGGCTCGGGAAGCCGGTCCACCCGGGCCAGCAGCAGGTCACGCAGTGTCTCCGGGAGCGCCGCGCAGCCGATCGGGTCACCGGCGACGGCCAACTCCTCGATGAAGAAAGGGTTGCCCTGGGTGCGGTCGTGGACGTCGTCGACGGCGCGGGCGAGCGGCTCGGCGCCGAGCAGATCGGCGAGGATCGCGGCGGTGCCGTCGCGGTCCAGGCGGCCCAGCTCGACCCGTTCCACACCCCGGGCCCGGTCCAGCTCGGCGAGGAACGGGCGCAGCGGGTGGCCGCGCTGCAACTCGTCGGTGCGGTAGGTGCAGACCAGCAGCAGCCGGCCCGGCCTCGCCGCCCGGACGAGGAAGCCGATCAGGTCGCGGGTGGAGCGGTCGGCCCAGTGCAGGTCCTCGATGATCAGGACCAGCGGGCGAGCATCGGCCAGCCGCTGGAACAGTTCGGCGACCAGGTCGAACAGGTAGCCGCGCGGGGCGTCGCTGAGCGGGACGGCACGCGGGGTGGCCAACGTCGCGGCGCGGCCCAGCTCCGGCAGGAGCGGGGCGAACTCCGCCTCGTATCCGGCGAAGACCTCGGGGCCGTCGGCGCGGAGCACCGCCCGCAGCGCGGCGGCGAACGGGGCGAACGGCAGACCCGCCTCCCCCAACTCCAGGCACTGGCCGACGAGCACCCGCGCCGCGCCGTCGGTGGCCCAGCCGGCGAAGTCCTCCAGTAGCCGGGTCTTGCCCACGCCCGCCTCGCCGCCGACCAGCACTGTGGTCGGCTCCCCGGCCCGCGCCCGGCCCAGCGCGCCCCGCAGTGCCGCGATCTCGCGGTGACGCCCGACGAGGACGGAGCTGGCAGCGCGTACGGTCACGTGTTCGAGCATGCCATGGCGGCCCGCCCCGCCGGCCCCGCCGATCGGCCGGTGGCCGGGCGGCGGGGTCGGGTCGGGGCGGGCCGGTGCGGTGGACGTGGCAGCCGCGCTGGGCGCGGTCACCGGCGGGCGTCGCTGGTGCGACCGGCCTGCCTGCGCCGACCCAACCACCCTCGGCTGACCGGACGTGACAGCGACCGGGCGAGCCGGTCGGCGGCCGCGTCGGCGCGCAGCTCGGCGGCGTGGGTACGGTGCAGGGTGAGCAGGAAATCAGCGTCGTTGCCGAACATGTCGGGCTCCTTCGTGGCGTCGTCGTCTTCTGTTGACGACTCTTCGCGCGAAGGCCCCACCCGGGCATGGGCATGGCGCCTCATCTTCCCCGCCCACAGCCTCCTTACCCGGCCCGTCCGGGCACGTACGGCGACGTAAGGTACTCAGCTGCCCGGGCACCCGGACGCGGATCAACCGGGCCGGCGGCGACCACTAGACTCTGCGGCATGGCAAAGCCCCAGGAGAAGGTCTCGTTCGGCCAGCGGCTGAAGCAGATCGGGATGGTGTTCCAGTTCACCGCCAAGCAGGACCGGTGGTTCGCGCCGTTGGTCGCCGCGGCGGTGCTGATCCCGCTCGCGCTCACCGTGGTCGCGGTCATCCTCTGGGGCTGGATCTGGCTGCCGATCGGCATCCTGTTCGTCCTGCTCGCGGTGCTGATCGTGCTCAACCTGCGGTCCAACAAGGCGATGATGAACGCCGCCGAGGGGCAACCCGGCGCGGCGGCGCAGATCATGGAGAACATGCGCGGCGACTGGCGGGTGACCCCGGCGGTCAGCTCGACCACCCAGATGGACATGGTCCACCTGGTGATCGGCCGCCCGGGCGTGATCCTGCTGGCCGAGGGCAACCCGCAGCGGGTGCGCGGCCTGCTCGGCCAGGAGAAGCGGCGGCTGTCCAAGGTGATCGGCTCCGCTCCCCTGCACGACTACGTGATCGGTCAGGAGGAGGGCGAGCTGCCGATCCGCAAGCTGCGGACGACGCTGCTGCGCCTGCCCCGCGCCCTCTCCGGCAAGGACGTCAACTCGCTGGACAAGCGACTCAAGGCGCTCACCGCCCGGCCGCAAATGCCCAAGGGCGCGATCCCGAAGAACATGCGGCCGCCAGGCGCCTTCCGCCAGTCGCGGGGCCGCTGACCCCCCAGGTGTACGCGAAGGAGCCGGACCCACACGGGTCCGGCTCCTTCGCGTACACCCCATGCCGCCCCACCCCGGGCCACCCTCGCCCTCGCGCTCGTCCTGAACCTCAACACCGTTGCGCAGCGCCTCGTCGATCATGGAGTTGTGGTGGGTGACGAAGTGCCCGTACAGCCCCAATCCAGGCACCACAACTCCATGATCGACCGAACTCGGACGCGATCCAGGACTCCCGGATCGGCCTTGGCGGGGTTGGCCTAGCCGCGGGGGGCGTCGACGATGACCGAGTCGGCGAGTCGGTCATGCAGGCCGCGCCGGTGCTCGTCCATGATCAGTGCGGGGACGACCAGGGCCAGCAGCAGGCCACGGATCAGCCCCCGGAGCACGCCGATCCGGCCACCATCGTGCCAGTTCACGCAGCGGATCTTGGTGATGTACATGCCCGGCGTCTGGGCGAACAGGCCGAGGAAGATGCCGTACACCAGCACCAGCACCAGCACCGGGGCCCAGCCGTCGCGTACCGGGTCGGCGAAGAAGTTGGACACCAGCAGGCAGAGCACCCAGTCGATGATCAGCGCACCGAACCGCTTGCCGAGGCTCGGTGGGGCGAAGGTGGGGTCGGTGGCCGGCGCTGCCGGGGCCTGCGGATTGCTCACAGCGATCAAGGGTATCCGCGCCCGGATGAGGCGCTGCCGGGTGTCGCCACCACTGCGTGCCGATTCGGGCCAAAGGCATCAGATGTCATTACACTGGCCCAGCCGGTACGGCGTTCGCGCAGGCTGAGTGCGTGGACAGGAGCGTCGCTGACGCTCCGCGAGGGACGTAACACGGCAGAAACACTCAAGACATGGCCGGGCAACCGCTTGGCCCTAGCGTCGCCAGAAGCCTAGCCACCCCGTGGACGTGCCAGGAGGATGTGTGTTCGCCAATCCCGAGGAACTGCTGCGATACCTCAAGAACGAGGACGTGAAGTTCGTCGACGTTCGTTTCTGTGACCTGCCCGGCGTGATGCAGCACTTCAACCTGCCGGTCGAGTCCGTCAACGACGACCTCTTCACCGACGGCCTCGCGTTCGACGGTTCGTCGATCCGCGGTTTCCAGGCGATCCACGAGTCGGACATGCTCCTGCTCCCGGATGTCGCCACCGCGTTCATCGACCCGTTCCGCGCGCAGAAGACGCTCGCGCTCAACTTCTTCATCCACGACCCGTTCACCCGCGAGGCCTACAGCCGCGACCCGCGCAACGTGGCGAAGAAGGCCGAGGCGTACCTGGCGGCGAGCGGCATTGCCGACACCGCCTACTTCGGCGCCGAGGCGGAGTTCTACATCTTCGACTCGATCCGCCACGAGACCTCGGCGCACCAGTCGTTCTACTACATCGACTCGATCGAGGGCGCCTGGAACACCGGCCGCGAAGAAGCGGGCGGCAACCTCGGTTACAAGACCGCGTACAAGGGCGGCTACTTCCCCGTCCCGCCGGTCGACCACTACGCCGACCTGCGTGACTCGATCGTGCGCCGCCTCGTCGACACCGGCTTCAACGTGGAGCGCTCGCACCACGAGGTGGGCACCGCCGGCCAGTCCGAGATCAACTACCGGTTCTCCACCCTGCTGCACGCCGGTGACCAGCTCCAGCTCTTCAAGTACATCGTGAAGAACGAGGCGTGGGCCAACGGCAAGACCGCGACGTTCATGCCCAAGCCGCTCTTCGGTGACAACGGCTCCGGCATGCACACCCACCAGAGCCTCTGGCTCAACGGTGAGCCGCTGTTCTACGACGAGACCGGCTACGCCGGCCTGTCCGACATGGCCCGCTGGTACATCGGCGGTCTGCTGCACCACGCGCCGTCGCTGCTCGCCTTCACCAACCCGACGGTCAACTCGTACCGTCGCCTGGTGCCGGGCTTCGAGGCGCCGGTCAACCTGGTCTACTCGCAGCGCAACCGGTCCGCCTGCACCCGCATCCCGGTCACCGGCGCGAACCCGAAGGCCAAGCGCGTCGAATTCCGCGTTCCGGACCCGTCGGCCAACGTCTACCTGGCCTTCTCGGCCATGATGATGGCCGGCCTCGACGGCATCAAGAGCAAGATCGAGCCGCCGACGCCGATCGACAAGGACCTCTACGACCTCCCGCCGGAGGAGTGGGGCGACGTCAAGCAGGTGCCGGGCTCGCTGCCGGCCGTGCTCGACTCGCTGGAGGCCGACCACGACTACCTGCTCGACGGCGGCGTCTTCACCCCCGACCTGATCTCCACCTGGGTCGACTGGAAGCGCGCCAACGAGGTCGACCCGGTGCGTCTGCGCCCGACCCCGCACGAGTTCGCCATGTACTACGACTGCTGAGCAGTCAGATGCACGACGACTGCTGAGCAGTCGCTAGAACACCGGCCGGGCCGGCTCCGCTCACCGCGGAGCCGGCCCGTTTCCGCTCCGACACCTCCCCCGTAACGCCGCGCACTCCGCGCACTCCGCGCACGCCGAGCGCCCCGCGCCCCGCACCCCCGCGCCCCGCACCCCCGCGCCCCGCGCCCTCGCGCCTCGCGCCTCGCGCCAAGATCCGCGCAACTTCGGGGATGTTGCTGCCTCCGACGCCCGGGAGGCAGCACTTTCCCTGCAGTTGCGCGGATCTTGGGCGTAGACCCCCACCGAGATCGTGCTCAATCCTGGAAGCAGGGGCCTCGAACCCACCGGCAGCCCACACCATCCAGGTTCAGGCGCGATCTTGACCACCCCGCCTCGGTGATCATGAGGTTAGCCGGGAGTTTTGTCCACCTTGTCCCCGCCAACCTCATGATCAACGATGGCGGCGGCGGGCGGCGAACGGGGTGCGTACGAGGACGGTCAGGAGCAGGGCGGTCATCGCCAGGGCACCGGGTGCCTTGGTGACGCGGGCCAGGTTGGTGCCGTCGGGCAGGGCGAGGAAGGCTGCCGCCGCGGCGGGCAGCACGAACCACGTCGTACGGGCGGCGGTGAGCGCGAGCAGCGCCAGCGGCCAGGTCGCGTACCAGGGGTGGAAGACCGGGGACAGGACGACGGTGGCGACCAACGCCAACGCCGCGCCGTGCAGCGCAACCCGGGACCGCGTCACTTGATGACAGTCGACCCCCAGCGACGCAACCCCGGAAGACGCCCCCACGTGAGCCGCCCCGGAACCCGCCACCTCGTTCCACTGGCGCAGGGTCTGCCAGGCACGCCACCAGAGCACTGTCAGCACTCCGACGAGCAGCAGCAACGCGACCGCCCGGACTCCCGGCACCGCCTGCGGGTCCCGGCCAACCAGCGCGCCGGCGTAGTCGACCACGAAGCCCACGGCGGTGGGTGGTGACGTCCACTGCTCGGAGTCGCCGCTGTGGGTCAGCCCGCCCACCCAGCCGAAGCCGAGGCCGGACACCGCCGAGGTGACCACGAGTGCGGCGAGTAGTCCACCGGCCAGCCAACCACAGTGGCGCAGCAACGCCCGCAGCGTGTACGGGCCGGGCATCCCGGCCAGCACGGCGAACGGCACCACCACCACGGCGCTGGCCTTCACCGTGACGGCCAGCCCGAGCAGCGCTCCGGCCAGCAGGAGAGCCGCCGGCCGGCCGGGTCGGCGGACCACGACCAGCAGCCCGGACAGCAGCAGGCCCAGCATCACGGCGTCGTTGTGCGCGCCGGCCACCAGGTGCACGCCGACCAGCGGACCGGCCAGCGCCAACCAGGCGGCCTGCCGGGTCGGCACCCCGGCCGCTCGCGCCAGACCGGGCAGGCAGAGTGCGGCCAGCAGCAGCCCGGCCACGGCGATCACGCGCAGCGCCACGATGGTGCCGGTGAGCCCGCCGCCGAGGCCGACGGCGAGCGCCGCGAGCAGCATGAACGCGGGCCCGTACGGTGCCGGGGTGTCCCGCCAGATCGGTGCCACAGTGTCCAGCCAGGGGCAGCCCGCCGCCGCCACCCCCACTGTGTACGGGTCGACGCCGTGCGCGTACGTCCAGCCCTGGCAGGCGTACGAGTAGACGTCCCGGCTGCCCAGCGGTGGCGCGACCAGCAGCGGTAGTGCCCACAGCCCGGCGGTGACGTACGCCCAACGGGTCGACGGCGCACCCGAGCGCAGCGACCACCACGCCCCGACGAGCAGTGCGGTGCCGATCAGCCAGCAGGTCAGCGTCGCCGGGCCGTCCGGGGCTCGCCAGATCGACACCGGTGTCCCGCCCAGCGGGGCGTCGGGCAGCGCCCCGCCGAGGTATCCGGCCACGGCGAGCAGGACCGCGCCGGCCAGGCCCGTGTACCGGGCACCCGAGGCCGTCAACGACACGGAGGGCGGCGAGACGGGCGTGCCGGGAGCGGTCACCGGCGCACCTTCCCTCAGTCGGCGGCGACCGGCTGACGGGCCGCCCGAGCCGACCGTACCAATCGGATGACCAGCACGATCACCAACAGCGTCATCAGCGGCGCCCCGATCGTCTTGGTGTACCGGGGCAGCCCGGTGCCGTCGGGTAGCACCAGGAACGACGCGACCAGGGCGACACCTGTGAACCATCTGGTCCGTTGGGCGGTGGCGGCCAGCACGAACAGCGGCCAGGTCCAGTACCAGGGGTGCACGACGGGGGCGAGCGCGACGGTGAGGGCGAGCGCGAGGCCGGCGTAATACAGCGGGTCGCGGGTGCGGGCCCGCCACCAGAGCCAGACGAGCAGTACGGCCAGGAGGACCACGGCGATCCCGCGGGTGACCGGCAGCGCGTCGATGTGGCCGCCGAACAGCGCCGCGACGTACCCGACGGTCTGTCCGACGGCGGTCGGCGGTGACGTCCAGGCGATGGCGGCGCCACCCTGGGACAGCCCGCCGATCCAGCCGAAGTCCAGTCCGCCGGCGACTGTCACGCCGACCACGCTGGCGACAGTGCCGCCGACCACCCAGCTGCCGTCGCGGATCAGCGTGCGGATCCGGTACGGCCCGGCGGTGGCGGCCAGTGCGGCGAACGGCACCACCACCACGGCGGTCACCTTGATCGCCACCGCGACTCCGAGGAGCAGGCCGCCGACCAGCAGCATTCCGCGCCGGCCCGGGTGCGCGGCCACCACGGCCAGCCCACCGACCAGCGCGGCGAGCATCAGCACGTCGTTGTGGGGGCCACCGATCAGGTGCGCGGCGACCAGCGGGGAACCCAGTGCCAGCCACACCGCCCGCTTCGCCGGCACACCGGCCCGGCGGGCCAGCGCCGGCAGGGCCCACGCGGTGAGGGCCACGCCGACCAGCGACAGCGCACGGAACAGCACGATGCTGGCGGTCAGCGAACCGGTGGCCTTCACCACGGCGCCCGCGATGAGGACGAACAGCGGCCCGTACGGCGCCGGTGTGTCGCGCCAGATGACCGAGACCGTGTCCAGCCAGGGGCAGGGCAGCGCGGAGACGCCCTGTTCGTACGGGCTGATGCCGCCGACGAAGCTGGCGCCCTGGCAGGCGTACGCGTACACGTCCCGGCTGCCGAAGGGCGGTGCGATCAGCAGCGGCAGTAGCCAGAGCCCGACGGTGGCCAGGGCCCACCGTGTCGAGGGCCCCCCGTCGCGCAGCGCCCACCAGGCGTACGCCATCAGGCCGGTGCCGACCACCCAGGCGGTGAGGATCAGCGGGCCGTTGGGCCCCTGCCAGATGCTGACCGGGGTGCTGCGCAGGGGGCCGCTCGGAAACGCGCCGCCGAGGAAAGCGGAGAGCGCGAGCAGCATCGAGCCGGCCAGGCCGGTCCAGCGCGCGAGGTGGGAAGGCACGCCGGACATGCTGCCAGCATCACGGCGGGGTGCCGACGGCAGGCACCCGGACGGTCAGCAGTGGCGCGCCGGCGCCAGCCCGCTGGAGACCGTGTAGTCGCCGGCGGCGCGGACCCGCACCTCGGTCCACCCGTCCGCGCCCGGTCGCAGGCAGCCGTCCGGGCCGTCCACCGTGAGCCAGCGCGACCAGCGCACCCGGACCGGGACGTCCCCGGGAGTGGCGGTCATCCGGACCGCGCCGCGGTCGGCGGTGACGAGTCGACCCGGTGCACCGACGAGCGGGGTCGGATCGACCACTGCGTACATCCGCCAGGTCGGGTCACTCCAGACCTCCCGCAGGTACGGCAGGCCGGCGCGGATCAGCGCGGCCTCCTCGCGGCCCCACCGGTCGGCGGGTGCGTCGGGGGCGAGCACCACGTAGCTCACCGCCTCGTGCCGTAGCCACTGCTCGTACGTCTGGGCGTTCAGGTTGCCGTCGTAGAACAGCGCGTTGCGGTCGCTGTCGACCTGGCGTTCCCATCCCCGGGCCAGTGGCACTGTCGGCGGCAGGTACGCGGACTCCCAGTGGTCGCGCAGCGGCACCACCTCGACCCGCCCGGCCGGTTGCCGCCTGTCGAGTTCGGCGACGAGCGGTTGGTAGAAGCTTTCGGCGCTCTCCGGGGCGCCGGCCCTCGTCACGTCGCTCACCATCACCGGGGACTGCCACCACACGGTCGCGGCGAGCAGCGCGGCCAGCCACTGCCCGGGCAACGCGGCGTACCCGGCCAGCACGGGCAGGGCGAACAGCATCGGCAGTCGTAGCGCGTTGGAACCGATCGGGCTGGGCAGGTAGTACGCCCCGATCAGGAGCAGCACGGTGAGCGCCGCGCCGACGCGCAGCACCCGGCGGCGACGCGGCAGCACGACCGCCACCAGCACCGCGAGCGCGACGTTGATGCGCATCGACTCGGCCGAGTACGGCTGGGTGCCGCCGTTGCCGAAGACGAACGCGATCGGGGCTAGCGTGACGGCGGGCGCCACGGCCAGGACGAACCCCTCGGCCAGTGGTCGCTCGGCTCGCCAGCCACCGGGCAGTGGGCGACCCGGCCCGTCGCCGGTCCGCAGGGCGCCCAGCAGCAGCGCCGCGCCGGCCAGCCCGGTGAACAGGCCGGCCACCGGGCTGGCCGCCGTCGCCAGGGCGGCGCAGACGGCGGCGAGCGTCAACCGGAGCCAGCGCGGTGGGCGTTCCGCGCTGACCGCGCAGAGCGCCAGCAACCCGAACGCCAACCCGACCGCGAAGGTGATCCGACCGCTCGCCAGGTTGCCGACCAGCACCACAGCGCCGAGGACGCCGGCCAGCAGCGGCCGGCGCGCCCGGTTGCGGGTGAACAGCCAACCCAGCGCGGCAGCGCCGACCACGGCGGCGACCGCCCCCAGCGGACGCACCCCGATCAGCGCGCCCAACCGGGCGGTGAAGAGGCTGTAGCCGTACTGGTTGACGCCGCCGTACCAGCCGAAGTCGACAGGCGCGGCCCCGTACCGCTCGGTGAACCCGGCACGGGCCACCTGCGCGGCGAGGTCGGTGCCCATCGGCGGCGCGAGGAGGAACGCGACGGCGAGCAGCACCGCGGCTCCGGTCGCCGTGCCCGCGATGCGTAGCCCGGTTGGGCGCGGCGACGCGTCAGGCATCGAGGACCCGTTCGGCCGCGGCGCGGGAGCGGCGGCCGGTGCGCAGGTACTCGTCGAGGAACTCCCCCGGGTCGTCGCGGCCGAGCAGGCGGGCCACCCCGGCCAACTCCACCCCGTGCCGGGGCAGTTGGTCGCCGGCCCGGCCCCGGACCAGCATCAACGCGTTGCGGACCTGCGCAGCCAGGGACCAACCGGCGGCCATCTCCGCGGCGTCCGCCGGGTCGATCAGGCCGGCCCGCTCGGCCGCCGCGAGGGCGTCGAGGGTACGCGTGCCGCGCAGCTCCGGGATCGCGCCGGCGTGCCGGAGCTGGACGAGTTGCACCGCCCACTCCACGTCGGCGAGCCCACCGCGACCCAGCTTGGTGTGGGTGGCCGGGTCGGCGCCCCGGGGCAGCCTCTCGGTCTCCACCCGGGCCTTGATCCGGCGGATCTCGACGACCTGCTCGCGGGTCAGCCCGTCGGCCGGGTAACGCACCGGCTCGATCATCGCCTCGAACTCGGCGCCCAGGTCGGCGTCGCCGCAGACGAACCGGGCGCGCAGCAGCGCCTGCGCCTCCCACACCCGCGACCAGCGGGCGTAGTACTGCGCGTACGCGGCGAGGCTGCGCACCAGCGGACCCTGGCGGCCCTCCGGCCGCAGGTCGGCGTCGACGCCCAGCGGCGGGTCGGGGGCGGGTACGCCGAGCAGGCGGCGTAGCTCCTCGGCGACGGCGTGCGCGGCGGCGCTGGCGGCGCTCTCGCTGGTGCCCGGCGGCGGGTCGTAGACGAAGAGCACGTCGGCGTCGGAGAGGTAGTTCGACTCGTACCCACCGAGCCGACCCATCCCGATCACCGCGAACCGCAGCCCTTCCGACGCCGGCTGGCTGGCCTGCGCGGCCCGCAGCGCGGCGGCCAGGGTGGCATCGGTGACGTCGGCGAGCGCCGTACCGACCTCGGTGATGTCGGACAGCCCGCGGGCGGGCCGGTTCGCGCCGTCCGCCCGGGTGGGGCTGGGTGCGAGCGCGCCGGCCCGGCAGAGCAGGTCGGCGCAGGCCACCCGGACCAGCTCCCGGCGTCGCAGCGCGCGCACCGCGCTCGTCGCCTCGACCGGGTCGGTGTGCCGGGCCGCCGCCGCCAGGAAACCCTCCCGCAGCACCTCGGGCGCGCGTGGCGCCAGCTCGTTCTCCTCGGCCAGCAACCGCAGCGCCTCCGGGTCGCGGGCGAGCAGGTCGGCGACGTACCGGGACAGGGCGAGGACCCGGGCCAGCCGACGGGCGACCGGGCCGCCGTCGCGTAGCAGCCGCAGATACCAGGGGGTGCTGCCCAGCTTGTCGGAGACCTTGCGGTAGTTGAGCAGCCCCCGGTCCGGCTCGGGCGCGTCGGCGAACTCGCTGAGCAGCACCGGCAGCAACGTGCGCTGGATGGCCGCCGTGCGGCTCACCCCGCCGGTGAGCGCCTGGAGGTGACGCAACGCCCCGGCCGGGTCGGCGAAGCCGAGGATCTCCAGGCGGTTCCTGGCCGCCTCCGGGGTGAGTCGCAGCCCGTCGGCCGGCACCCGGGCCACCGACTCCAGCAGCGGCCGGTAGAGCAGTTTGGCGTGCAGTCGGCGTACCTCGGTGGCGTGGGTGACCCACTCGGCCCGGAAGCTCTCCACGGCGCTGCGCCCCGGCGTGGCAGTGAAACCCAGCGCGGCGGCGAGCCAGCGCAGCGCGCCCGGCTCGGCGGGCACTGTGTGCGTACGACGCAGGCCCTGGAGTTGCAGCCGGTGCTCGACGCTGCGCAGGAAGCGGTAGCCGCGCAGCAGGGCCTCGCCGTCGGCCCGCCCGACGTAGCCGCCGGCGACGAGCGCGCGCAACGCCGGGATGGTGCCGGGCGGGCGCAACGTCTCGTCGCCGCGACCGTGCACGAGTTGCAGCAACTGGACGGCGAACTCGATGTCGCGCAGCCCGCCGGGACCGCGCTTGATCTCGCGCTCCAGCTCCTTCGGCGGGATGTGGTCGATGATCCGGCGGCGCATGGCGCGGACGTCCTCGACCGCCTCGGGCCGCTCGGCCGCCCGCCAGACCAGCGGCGCGAGCTGGTCGATCCACTCCTGGGCCAGCGGCAGGTCACCGGCGGCCGGCCGGGCCTTCAGCAGCGCCTGGAACTCCCAGGTGCGCGCCCACCGCCGGTAGTAGGCCAGGTGGCTGGCGAGGGTCCGCACCAGCGGGCCCCGGCTGCCCTCGGGGCGAAGCGCGGCGTCCACCGGCCAGGCGACCAACCCGCAGATGGAGATCAACCGGGTCGCCACCTGGGTCGCGGCGGACAGGTCGGCGTCCTCGGCGGCCACGAAGATGACGTCCACGTCGGAGACGTAGTTCAGCTCGCCGCCGCCGCACTTGCCCATCGCCACTACCGCGAGTCGGGGCCGCTCGGTCCCCTCCGCCAGCTCCGCGACCGCGATCTCGTACGCCGCGGAGAGCGTGGCGTCGGCCAGCGCGGAGAGCGCGGCCATCGTCTGCTCCAGGCCGCGACCGCCGGTCAGGTCGGCCGCCGCGATCCGCAACAACGCCAACCGGTACGCGGTCCGCAGCGCCGCCACCGGGTTGCCGCCGTCCGCTGGCTCCAGCCGCCCCTCGGCGGTCGGGGCGAGCCCGTCCGGGGCGGTGCGCAGCGCCCGGTAGTGCTCGGGGTGGGCTACCAGGTGGTCGCCGAGCGCCGCCGACGCGCCGAGGACCGCTATCAGCCGCCGTCGTAGCCCGGGATCCTTGTGCAGGTCCGCGAGCAGCGGCGATTCGGCGGTGCTGCCTTCGGTGCTGCGGCCCTCCGCCTCCACGATGCGGTGCAGTTGGCGCAGCGCCAGGTCCGGGTCGGCGGCCCGGGACAGCGCGGCGAGCAGCTCCGCGGCGCCCTCGTCGACCGGCTCCTGCTCGGCCGGCTGCCACAGGCGCAGCCCCTCCGGGCCGAGCAGGTCCGCGGCGCGCGCGCCGCCGTCGCCTTCGGCGGTGCCGAAGCCGTACCGGGCGAGCCGGCCCGGTGCCCTGGTCGGCCGGCTCATCAGTGCCCGAGCAGCGGCAGGCCGCGCCGCATCGTGCTGTCGTCCAACTCGCCGAGGGCCAGCGCGGCGAACCGGGCGGCGAACGGTTGCCAGACCTCCTCGACGTCGGGCAGCACCGAGGCGCAGGCGGCGACCACCAGTTCCGGGTCGTAGCCCAGCTCGGCGAGTTGGGCCGAGTCGGTGGCCCAGTCGGCGATCATCGCGGCGTCGCACTCGATGTGGAACTGCAACCCCCACGCCCGGTCACCGAGGCGGAACGCCTGATGCGGATAGCGGGTGGAGGCCGCCAGCAGGGTCGCTCCCCGAGGCAGCTCGGTGATCTCGTCGGCGTGCCACTGGAGCACGTCCGGGATCAACGGCACGTACCGGAACAACGGATCGTTCTCGGCGGCGTCGCGCCGGCCGACCACGCCGGGGCCGATCTCCGGCCCGGACGGGCTGCGCTCCACCAACCCGGCGTGCGCGGTGGCGAGCAGCTGCGCGCCCAGGCAGACCGCCAGGGTCGGCACCCGGTACCGGACCGCCTTGCGCAGCAGGCCCTCCACTGCCGGAAACCACTGTGCGCCGGGCGAGCCGTCCGGCAACGGGTACGCCTGTTGGTCGCCGCCGAGCACCACCAGCGCCGCGTACCCCTCCAGGTCGGCGGGGAGCTCGTCGCCGGCGTGCGGGCGAACCACCCACAGTTCCAGCCCAGCCTCGGTCAGCCACTCACCCAGCCGGCGCGCGTCGTCCGTCGGGTCGTTCTCGATCACCAGCGCGGTTGCCACCCGTCGAGGCTAGCCGGTACGCGGCACGGCACCACGCCCCGGCACGGGCCGCGCGCCCTCCCGTCGCCCGTGCGCGGGTCCCGATCACCGCGGGATGGTTAGGCTCTGCGGTTGTGATCAGCGAGGACACCACCGCCGTACGCCCGCCCATGCTGCGCCCGGGTGACACGGTGCTGCTGGTGTCGCCGTCCGGGCCGACGTCGCCCGAGCGGGTGGCCCGGGGCGTGGAACTGCTCACCGGCTGGGGCCTGCGCCCGGTGCCGGCGCCGAACGCGTACGCCCGCCACGGCTACCTCGCCGGCACCGACGACAGGCGTGCCGCCGACCTCAACGCCGCCTTCGCCGACCCTGACGTACGCGGGGTGATCTGCACGCGGGGCGGCTACGGCGCCCAACGGATCGTGGACGCCATCGACATGGCCGCCGTACGCCGCGATCCGAAGGTGGTCGCCGGCTTCTCGGACATCACCGCGTTGCAGTTCGCCCTGTGGCGGGGCGCCCGCCTGGCCGGGGTGCACGGCCCCGGGGCGGCCTGGCGCGACGAGCGGACGTCGCTGCGCTCCGCCGAATCCCTGCACGCGGCGCTGATGACTACCGAACCGGTGTCGATCACCGCGGTCCCCACCGAGGAGACCTTCGGCGTACGCGTCCCGGGTCGTGCCACCGGCACCCTGCTCGGCGGCAACCTGTGCCTGATCGCCGCGTCGATCGGCACACCGGACCTGCCCGACCTGACCGGTGCGGTGCTGTTGATCGAGGACGTGCAGGAGCCCCCGTACAAGGTCGACAGGATGCTCACCCACCTGCGTCGGGCCGGCGCGCTGGACGGACTCGCCGGGGTGGCGGTCGGGCAGTTCACCGACTGCGGCGACGGCTGGGACACCACCATCGTCGACGTCCTCACCGAGCGCCTCGGCGACCTGGGCGTACCGGTGCTCGGCGGCCTCCCCATCGGCCACGGCCCCGACCAGCTCACAGTCCCGGTGGGCACCACCGCCACCCTCGACACCACCACCGCCACCCTCACCGCAACCCCGGCAGTCCAATAACCCCGCTCCCCTCCCCCGCCCTCCCGCCCTCCCCCGCCCTCCGGCCCCTCCCCGCCCCGGTGATCAAGAGGTTTGCGTCATGTTCGGAGCGGATCCTGACGCGAACCTCTTGGTCAACCAGGGCAGGGGTGAGGGACGGGCGGATCTCCGGGTCAGGCGGGGGTGGGTGGGGTCAGGTGGGCTATTGCGCCGATTTCCAGGGCGGCCCAGATGCCGGTGGGGGTGCGGGTGATGCCGTGCGGTTCGGCGTTGGGGGTGGGGAGGGCCCAGCCCTCGATCCGTCCGGTGGGGTCGATGTGACCGATCCGGTTGGCACCCCACTCGGTGAACCACGCGCCGCCGTCCGGGTCGGCGACGATCGCGTGCGGGCGGGCCGCCCGGTCCGGCAGTGGAAACTCGACGATCTCGCCATCCGGCTCGATCCGGCCGAGCTGACCGGCGGCGATCTCCACGAACCAGATGGCGCCGTCGTCGCCGAGAGCGATGCCGACCGGGCCTGCCTTCGCTGTGGGTAACTGATGCAGCGTGACCCTGCCGTCGAGGTCGATCCGGCCGATCGCGTTCGCCTGGTTGAGGGTGAACCAGAGAGCCTGGTCCGCGCCAGCGGTGATCATCGAGGCGAATCCGCCGGTCACCGGCAGCGGGAACGCGCTGTGGGTGCCGTCGGTCTCCACCCGGCCGATCGTGTCGGAGGTCATCCCGGCGTACCAGAGCGCGCCGTCAGGCCCAGCCGCGATGCCGCCCGGCCCGGTACCGGGCGGCAGGGCGAAGGTGCGCTGCTCGCCGTCGACGGTGATCCGCCCGATCCGGTCGTCTCCGGAGCGGGTGAACCAGAGAGCCCCGTCCGGCCCGGCCGTGATGATCAGTGGGCGACCGCCGGCCGGCTCCAGCGGGTAGGTCCGGACCGCGCCGTCGGGCGAGAGCCGGGCGACGCCGCCGGCATGGGCCAGCGTCAGCCACAGCGCGCCGTCCGGGCCGGGCGTGATGCCGTACGGCCCGGCGTCCGTTTCGACGAGTGGGATCTCCCGAATTTCGACGGTCATTCCGCGGTGTCCTTCCGTCGGTGGATCATCCACCCTGACCGCTCAGCCAGCGACGAACAACCGATTTCAGCCACCGCCACCCAGGATTGCCAGCTCGCTGACAGGGTCGCCACGGCTTCCGCCCAGACAGCCCGGTCACTGTCGGTTACGACAGCGCAGGATGACCGAACCTCTGGAGGACAGCATGTCCCGCACCATCCGTAGGAAGCACCTGCTGGCCGGTCTGGCCACCGCCGGCGTCCTCGGCGTCGGGATCGCGGCCCCGACGATCGCGTTCGCTGCCGACACTCCGACACCGAGCGCCAGCACCGCCCCGGCCCCGGGCACGGCTCCCGGCGCGAAGGCCGACCGGCAGGGCGAGTTCGCCGAGGCGCTCGCCAAGGAGCTGGGCGTGCCCACCGACAAGGTGACCGCCGCACTGGAGAAGATCCGCGAGCAGCACCGCCCGACCGACCGACCGCAGCGCCCGTCCGCCGAGGACCGGCAGGCCGCGCTCAAGCAGCGCCTGGACCAGGCCGTCAAGGACGGCAAGCTCACCCAGGAGCAGGCCGACGCGATCACCAAGGCCGTCGAGGCCGGCGTCTTCCCCGGCCCCGGCGGCCACCGCGGCCCGGGCGGTCACCACGGCGCTGGTACGCCCGGCAAGTAGTTCCGGTAGGTCCGGCCGCGACAGGCGCCGGCAGGCCGGGGTCGCCCTCGGTACGCCCCGGGCGGACCCGGCCGGCCTCGATGGGCCCCGGGCGGACCCGGCCGGCCTCGATGGGCCCCCGTCGGCCCCGGTCCGCCCTGTCGGTCGGGGCCGGCTCGGGCCTGCCGCAGCTTGATCCACTCGGTTTCCAGGAAGTCGCGGTGTCCCGGGCGCTCGAACCCCGCGACATCATGAAAACCGAGTCGATCACCGGGGCTATGCGGGTGGGGGCGTGAACACGCCCAGGTGGTTGCCGGCCGGGTCGAGGAGGTGGGCCAACGTGAGACCGCTCGGTGCGGTACGCGCTGGCACCAGCACCCGGCCGCCGGCCGCTTCGGCCTGTCGGCAGGTCTCCGCGACGTCGGCGACCTCGGCGTAGAACACCGCGTAGTTCGGTGCCGTCCCGTCGGTCGCCCGGATCGCCCCGCCGATCCCGCTGTCGCCGCCGGCCCCGGTCACGCGGTAGGACCCGCCGTTGGTCGAGCCCTGCTCCTCGAAGGTCCAGCCGAACAACTCCCCGTAGAACCGCTCCGCGTCCTCGGGCCGATCGGTGCCGATCTCGAACCAGGTGATGGGCGTGGTGGACCTCGACATCTACTGCCTCCAGAAATTTCCGTGCCGGCCGTTCGGCCGTCGTCTGGAGCAGTCTCGGGGCCGTTGGCGACAACGTCCTGTCGGTGTTTCCGGATCACCCGGCGGGGTTTCCAGCGACGAGACCCGCCCGGGCCCGCCGCGCCCAGCCCGGTTCAGACCAGGCTCAGCGGGCGAACCCGTTCGTGCGGGATGTCGAGATCCGTCAGGCGTAGCTCCCGGAGCACCACGTCGGGCAGCACCCGGACGCTCCGGATCCGGTCGGTGCGGAAGCACCGCAGTTCGTCGCGCAGACGGCACCAGGCCACCAGGTACCAGTGTCGGGAGTTGCCGAGGTAGCCGAGCGGTTCGACGTCCCGGGTCGAGTCGGCGTCGGCGCGGTCGGCGTACCGGATGCGGAGCACCCGCCGCGCGGCGACCGCGTCGGCGACGGTGGCCGGGACGGGCGTGGCCGGCCCGTCGCCGATCAGGTGCACCCGGCCGGCGAGACGGTGTGCCTCGGCGGCGTCGGCTGCCGGCAGCACCGCCACCAGCTTGCGCAGCGCGGTGGCGGCCGGTCCGGCGAACGGAGAGCCGGCGAGCCGGTGCAGCGCCACTGCCATGGCCACCGCCTCGGCGGCGGTCAGGTTGACCGGCGGCAGGGTGCGGGCGCGGTCCAGGACGTAGCCACCGGTGCGCCCGGGCTCGGCCCAGATCGGCACCCCGGCCTCCTGCAACGCGCCGAGGTCCCGTTCGATGGTCCGGCTGCTCACCTCGAAGCGCGCGGCCAGCCAGCGGGCGCTGCGCGGCCGTGGTGACACCGCCCGCAGCTCCTCGACCAGCGCGTAGAGGCGATCCGTGCGGTTCATGCCCGGCACGTTACGACCGGGGTACGACGCCCTCCAGCGCCCGCCCGCACGGCGGCGCGGGCAGCCGCCTCAGGCGATGCAGGCGCAGACGATCAGCGCTGCCCCGAAGTGGGTGGCGGCGCTGACCCGGGCGGCCGGGTGCGGTTCGGGCGAGCAGATGACCTCGCCGAGCTTGCCGGGGGTGAGCAGGTCCAGCACCACGAAGGCCAACGCCATGATCGCCAACCCGACCAGCCCGAAGACCACGGTGGAGGCGAGCCCCTTCCCGAAGTCGCTGTAGCTGGTGAGGATCGCGGTGAAGACGATCCCGGCGATGCCGAGCTGGTTGGCGGCGAGCAGCAACCCGGCGTTGGCGTTGCGGTCGACCCAGATCAGGTCGCGTAGCCGGCCCGGGGTGAGCAGGTCGACGAGCCCGAAGCCGGCGGCCATGAGCCCGACGCCGACGATCCCGAACACGACGCTCTGCCAGGCACCGCTGAGCAGATCCTCCAGCACCGACTGCCTCCCGACTCTCCGCCCGGAGGGGGTACCGGCGCGGTGATCGAGACGATAGCGGCAGCGCGCAATCGCGTCAGCCCCGACGTCTACAGCGCCAGGTAGCGCTGCCGCTCGTACGGGGTGACCTCGCGGCGGTACTGCTCCCACTCGGCCCGCTTGTTGCGCAGGAAGAAGTCGAAGACGTGCTCGCCGAGCACCTCGGCGACCAGTTCGGAGCCGGCCATCACGTCGATCGCCTCGGCAAGGTTCTCCGGGAGCGCCTCGTAGCCCATGGCACGGCGCTCCGCGCTGGTCAGCGACCAGACGTCGTCCTCGGCGCCCGGCGGCAGCTCGTACCCCTCCTCGATGCCCTTGAGGCCGGCGCCGAGCAGCACCGCGAAGGCGAGGTACGGGTTGGCCGCCGAGTCCAGCGAGCGGACCTCGACGCGGGCCGAGTTGGGCTTTCCGTACGCGGGAACCCGGACCAGCGCGGACCGGTTGAGGTGACCCCAGCAGACGTACGCCGGGCTCTCGGTGATCCGGTCGGGCAGGTGCTGCGGGAAGAGCCGCTTGTACGAGTTGACCCACTGGTTGGTGACCGCCGTGTACTCGCGGGCGTGCACCAGCAGACCGGCGATGAAGGACTTCGCCACCTTGGACAGCTTCATCGGGTCGCCGCTGTCGTGGAAGGCGTTGCGCTCCCCCTCGAACAGTGACAGGTGGGTGTGCATCCCGCTGCCCGGCTGGTCGGTGAACGGCTTCGGCATGAAGCTGGCCTGCACACCGGTGGAGAGCGCGACCTCCTTGACCACGTGCCGGAAGGTCATGATGTTGTCGGCGGTGGTCAGCGCGTCGGCGTAGCGCAGGTCGATCTCCTGCTGGCCGGGCGCGACCTCGTGGTGGCTGAACTCCACCGAGATGCCGATCCGTTCCAGCGCCAGCACGCCCTGGCGGCGGAAGTCCCGGGCCACGGCATGGGTGGTGTGCTCGAAGTAGCCGCCGGTGTCGACCGGGGTGGGCACCGAGCCGTCCTGCGGACCGTTCTCCAGCAGGAAGAACTCGATCTCGGGGTGGGTGTAGAAGGTGAAGCCCTTCTCGGCCGCCTTGGACAGCGCGCGGCGCAGCACGTGCCGGGGGTCGGCCCAGGACGGGCCGCCGTCGGGCAGCAGGATGTCGCAGAACATCCGGGCGCTCTCGCCGCTGACGCCGCCTTCGAAGGGGAAGACCTGGAAGGTGGTCGGGTCGGGCATGGCCACCATGTCCGATTCGAAGACCCGGGCGAAGCCCTCGATCGCCGAGCCGTCGAAGCCGATGCCTTCCTCGAAGGCCGCCTCGAGCTCGGCGGGTGCCACCGAAACGCTCTTGAGCGTGCCCAGAACGTCGGTGAACCACAGCCGGACGAACCGGATGTCCCGCTCTTCCAGCGTGCGGAGGACGAACTCCTGCTGACGGTCCACTTCCCCAACCCCTCGCGACACTCTTTTGTCCGCCTTGGCCGGGCTCTACCCGACCTGATCGCCCAGTGTTCCCGGGCCTGGTTACGCAGACGTTACGCGAACTGCCGCCGGCCGTCCCCTCGTGTCCCGCCCGGCGAGCGCAGGCCCCGGCCGTGCCACCCGCGCCGGCCACCATGACGGCCGGGCTCCTGCCGCCGCGGCCTCGCGGGCGCCTGCCGCAGCAGGTGGCGGCAATCTCGTCCGAGGGTACGGATTGTCGCGCCGAGGCTGGGGCAAGATGAAGGCATGCCCACCCTGCGTCTCGCCCTGTCCCAGGTCAACCCGAGCGTCGGCGACCTCGCCGGAAACGCCGACCTGGTCCGCAGCTGGACTCGCCAGGCCGCCGATGCCGGTGCCCAGTTGGTGCTCTTCCCGGAGATGATGCTGACCGGGTACCCGGTCGAGGATCTTGTCTTCCGGCGTTCCTTCGTGGCCGCGTCCCGGGCCGCCGTGGAGCGGCTGGCCGCGGACCTGGCCGCCGATGGTCTCGGCGAGTTGCCGGTGGTGGTCGGCTACCTGGACGCCGACGGCCCGCCGCAGGTCAGCGGGGACGCGGAGCCGGGCCGGGGTGCCCGCAACGCCGCCGCGCTGCTGCACCGGGGCGTGGTGGCCGCCCGCTACTTCAAGCACCACCTGCCCAACTACGGGGTCTTCGACGAGGACCGGTACTTCGTCTCCGGTGACGAGCTGACGGTGGTGCGGATCGGCGGCGTGGACGTCGCGCTGACCATCTGCGAGGACCTGTGGCAGGCCGGCGGTCCGTTCGCCGCCGCCCGGAGGGCCGGCGTCGGCCTGGTCGTCAACATCAACGGCTCGCCGTACGAGCTGAACAAGGACGACATCCGGCTGCCGCTGGTCCGCCGCCGGGCCGCCGAGGCGGGCGCCGCCATCGCGTACGTCAACATGACCGGCGGCCAGGACGAGCTGGTCTTCGAGGGCGACTCGATGATCGTGAGCGCCGACGGTGAGCTGCTCACCCGGGCCCCGCAGTTCGTCGAGCACCTGCTCGTGCACGACGTCGAGCTGCCGGCTGCCGCCACCCCGCCGACCACCGAGACGGTGGCCGACGGCATGCGGATCGTGCACAGCACGCTGGACGGCGTTCCGCCCACGCCGTCCGGCCCGGCCGCCACCGGCGGGCTGATCGAGCCGGTGGCCGACGAGGCCGAGGTGTGGCAGGCGCTGGTGTTGGGCCTGCGCGACTACGTCAACAAGAACCGGTTCCCGTCGGTGGTGCTCGGTCTCTCCGGCGGCATCGACTCGGCGGTGGTGGCCGCGCTCGCCGTCGACGCGCTCGGTCCGGACCGGGTGGTCGGGGTGTCGCTGCCCAGCCAGCACTCCTCGGAGCACTCCCGGGAGGACGCCGCCGACCTGGCCAAGCGCACCGGCCTGGACTACCGCGTCGAGCCGATCCAGCCGATGGTCGACGGTTTCCTGGCCAACCTGTCGCTGTCCGGCGTGGCAGTGGAGAACCTGCAGGCCCGGGTCCGTGGCGTGATCCTGATGGCGCTGTCGAACCAGGAGGGCCACCTGGTGCTGACCACCGGCAACAAGAGTGAGCTGGCGGTCGGCTACTCCACCCTGTACGGCGACTCGGTGGGCGGCTTCAACCCGGTCAAGGACGTCTGGAAGACGCTGATCTGGCGGCTCGCGAAGTGGCGTAACAGGGACGCGGCCCGGCGCGGTGAGACCGCCCCGATTCCGGAGAACTCGATCGGCAAGCCGCCGAGCGCCGAGCTGAGCCCGGGCCAGCTCGACAGCGACAGCCTGCCCGACTACGACGTCCTGGACCCGATCCTGATCGGCTACGTCGACGGCGACCTCGGCCGCGACGGGCTGGTCGAGTCGGGTCACGACCCGGCAATCGTGGACAAGGTGCTGCGGCTGGTGGATACCGCCGAGTACAAGCGACGGCAGTCGGCGCCGGGCACGAAGATCTCCATGAAGGCGTTCGGTCGGGACCGCCGTCTGCCGATCACCAACCGGTGGCGCGAGCACGGCTGAGCCGTACCCCTGGGGGTGCTGGGTCGGTGGCGCGGCCCGGCAGCGCCACGCGGTGAGCGCGCGGCGCGGTCCCGGCCAGCCTTGCGCTGGTGGAGTGACATCTTGCACTGGGCCCTGCCGTCAGCCCGTCTCGCGGTGCGACGATCGCGACGGAACCCGGGGACCGCGCAGGCGGCCTCGAGGAAGGGAGACAGAGATGGTGGAGTCCACTCCGCACGAGGTGACCGCGTTGTACGGCGGCCCGGCCACCCGGCGGGTCCGCACCCGCGACCTGATGGCCGCCAAGGAGCGCGGCGAGCGCTGGCCGATGCTCACCTCGTACGACCAGTACACGGCGTCGATCTTCGACCAGGCCGGTGTGCCGGTGCTGCTGGTCGGCGACTCGGCCGCGAACAACGTGTTCGGCTACGAGACCACCCTGCCGATCACCGCCGACGAGCTGCTACCGCTGGTGCGGGCCGTGGTGCGGGCGACCCGGCAGGCGCTGGTCGTCGGTGACCTACCGTTCGGCTCGTACGAGGAGGGCCCGGCCCAGGCGCTGCGGACCGCCGTCCGGTTCATGAAGGAGGGTGGCTGTCACGCGGTGAAGCTGGAGGGTGGCCGCCGCAACGCCGCGCAGATCGCCGCGATCGTCGGCGCCGGCATTCCGGTGATGGCGCACATCGGTTTCACGCCGCAGAGCGAACACACACTGGGCGGCTACCGCGTGCAGGGTCGCGGCGACGCCGCCGACGAGGTGCTGGCCGACGCACGGGCGGTGGCGGAGGCGGGCGCGTTCGCTGTGGTGCTGGAGATGGTGCCCGGCGAGGTGGCCAAGCGGATCACCCACGAGCTGACGATCCCCACTGTGGGCATCGGCGCGGGCCCGGACACCGACGCCCAGGTGCTGGTCTGGCAGGACATGGCGGGGCTGCGGACCGGCAAGGCCCCGCGCTTCGTCAAGCGGTACGCGGATCTGGCCGGCGCTCTCACCGACGCCACCCGCCGTTTCGCCGACGAGGTCCGCGGCGGCGAGTTCCCGGCCGCCGAACACACCTTCTAGTACCGGGCACGGCCTGATCCACTCGGGTTTGCCAAAGTCGCGGTGTCCCGGGCAACCGGGACACCGCGACGTCATGGAACCGGAGTGGATCAGGCCGCTGGGGTCAGAGGTCGGTGACGCGGATGCCGGCGTGCGCCTTGTAGCGCTTGTTGATGGCGATCAGGTTCGCGGTGAACGCCTCGATCTGGTGCGCGTTGCGCAACCGGCCGGCGTAGATGCCCCGCATCCCGGGGATCCGGGCGGCGAGCGCGCCGACGATGTCGACCAGCTCACGGTCCTCGGTGCAGATCAGCACGTCCAGGTCGATCCGGTCGACCTCGGGGTCGGCCAGCAGCGGAGCGCTGACGTGGTTGAACGCCGCGCAGACCCGGGAGTCGGGCAGCAACGCGGCGGCCTGCTGCACGGCGCTGCCCTCGGCGACGGTCAGCGCGTACGGGCCCTGCTTGTCGAAGCCGAGCGGGTTGACGCAGTCGACGACGATCCGACCAGCGAGCGGCTCGGCGAGGGCGGCGACGGTGGCGGCGTGCCCGTCCCACGGCACCGCGATGATCACCACGTCGCTGCGTCGGGCCACCTCGTCGTTGGCCGCGCCGGTGACGCTGCCACCGGCCGGCACCCCGGGCAGGGCGGCGATCTCGGCCGCGGACTCGGCGGCCCGCTCAGCCGACCGGGACCCGATCAGCACCGTCTGGCCGGCCCGCGCGAACCGGTAGGCGAGGCCCCGCCCCTGGTCGCCGGTGCCGCCGATGATGCCGACCGTCAGCCCGGACACGTCGGGCAGCGTGCTCGCGTCGTATGCCATGGCCTCATCCTCGCAAACCACTCGGTAGCTCAGCAGCGCCGAGCACTGTGAGAATCCCCGCTGCCGTCACCGACCACGCCGGCGAGGACCGGCGGACCGGTCAGGCCAGCTCGAACAGGACGGTCCGGGCCGCCGGGTCGGCGGTGACCAGACGGACCCGGACCCGTTCGCCGAGCGGCAGTTGGCCGAGGCAGCGGGCGCGTACCGGCGGGGCGTCCAGCGCGACGGTGCCGCCGGGCGGTCGGGGCCGGGACTTGCCGTTGGGCGGGGCGTCGACGTCGAGGACGGCCGCGTCGAAGGTCTCGCCCACCCGATGCTCCAGCACCGCCGCCTCGGCCAACTCGACGGCGCCACGAGCGGCCGCCGAGGCGGTCCGGTCGGTGCTCGCCATCACCTCGGGCAGCCGGGGCAGCGCGGCGCGGGCCCAGTCGGGCACCGGCTGGCCCGTGTGCAGGGCCAGGCAGACCTCGGTGGCGTACCGGTCGGCCAGCCGCCGCAGCGGGGCCGTCACGTGCGCGTACGCGGCCGCCACGCCGCCATGTTCCGGCTGCTCCGGCAGCTCCCCGTCGAAGGCGGTGTACGCGGCACCGCGCATCAGCTCGGCCGCCTGGTCGATGAACGCGGCGGCGCGTGGCTGGGCGGCGTCCAGACCGGCGATGACCTGCCCCGGGCCCACGTCGTCCGGCCAGTGCACGCCCAGTGGCGCGGCGGCGGCCCGCAGCCGCTGCACCGCCTCCGGCTTGGGCGCCGGCATCGTCCGCAGCAGGCCCACCCGCCCGGCCAGCATGATGTCGGCGGCGGCCATGCCGGTCAGCAGGGAGATCTGCGCGTTGTGCTCTTCCATGGGCACCGGCGCGCGCAGCACCAACCGCCAGCCGTCACCGTCGGGCTCCAGATCCTGCTCGGGCAGCGGCAGGTTGATGGCGCCCCGGCGCAGCCCACGGGCGGTCAGTCGGTCGCCGATCTCCGGCAGCAGCGCAATCGGGTCGGGTAGCCGCCCGGCCCCGGCTGCCGCCTGCACGCCTGTGTAGTCGAGCTTGGCGCGGCTGCGGACGAGGGCGCGTTCCAGCTCGACGGCCACGGTGCCGCCGTCGGCGTCCAGGTCGATGGTCCAGACCACAGCGGCCCGGTCGTCGTCGGGCAGCAGGCTGGCAGCACCCTCGCTGAGGGTGCGCGGGTGCAGCGGCACGTTGCCGTCGGGCAGGTAGATGGTCTGCCCCCGCCGCCAGGTCTCCGCCTCCAACGCGTCACCGGGGGTGACGTGCGCGGCGACGTCGGCGATCGCGTACCGCACGCGGTAGCCCCCACCCGGGCGGCGGGTGAGGTGCATCGCCTGGTCCAGGTCCCGCGAGGTGGCGGGGTCGAGAGTGACGAACTGTATGTCGGTGCGGTCGACGGGCGGCTGCGGCGGTGCCGCAGCCGCCTCGTCGGCTTCACGCTGGGCGTCGGCCGGGAACTCCTCGGACAGGCCGAGCTCGCGGCGCAACGCGCCGAAGTCGATGCGGGGCGCGAGTACGCGTCGGATGACCACGGGTCAATCCTGACAGCGTCACGGGTGATCCGCTTCCGGTGACCGGCCGGAAATCCGCCCGGTGCGGGGATGGTCCGCGCTCAGCCGGTCGCTTTCCGGGCGGCGCTGCGGGCCCCCCTGGGGGCGGTGGCTCGGGCGGCGACCGGGCGGGCGGGTGACTTGCGGGCTGTCACCTTGCGGGCCGGCGCCTTGGCCGCGACGGTCTTCTTCGCCGGGGCCTTCTTCGCCGCCGCCTTGCGGGCGGTGGTCGACGAGGTGCCCGTCGCCTTCGCGGCCGGGGCCTTCTTGGCCGGGGCCTTGCGCGCACCGCCGCTGGGGCGGGTGGACGCTGTCTTCTTCGCCGGCGCCTTCTTGGCGGTCGTCTTCTTCGCCGTTGTCTTCTTGGCGGCGGACGCCTTGGTCGCCACCTTCCGCGCCGGAGCCTTCGCCGCGGTGGTGGTCTTGCGCGTCGATGCCTTCGCCGCGGTGGTGGTCTTGCGCGCCGGGGCCTTCGCCGCGGTGGTGGTCTTGCGCGCCGGGGCCTTCGCCGCGGTAGTGGTCTTCTTCGCCGCGCTGGCGGTGGTCTTCTTCGCCGCGCTCACCGTCTTCTTCGCCGTACCCGTTGTCTTCTTCGCGGCGGCGGTGGTCTTGCGCGCCGTGGACGCCGGGGCCCGCTTGGCGGTGGCGGTCGTCTTGCGGGTGGCGGTCGAGGTCTTCGCGGGGGCCTTCTTGGCCGCGGCGGTGGTCTTGGTCGTGGCCTTCTTCGCGGGGGCCTTCGTGGCCGCCGTGGTGGTCTTCCTGGCCGGGGCGCGGCCCGCCCCGCCGGCGGCCTTGCGGGCCGGTGCCTTCGCGGCTGCCGTGGTGGACTTGCGCACGGGGGTGGTCCGGCTCGCCGCCGTGTTCCGCTCCGCCGCGGCGGTCTTCTTCGCGGTGGTGCGTCGGGCGGCCGGGCGCTTGGTGGCCTGCTGTGCTTCGGCCATCGTGGTTCCCTCCTCGGGGGCGTGCTCTCGCGTGCGTCCTCGCGGAGCACGAAATACCTCGGCGCGAGCCGTCCCGCGCCGCCTATCTGTCCTCCCCGGCCCAACGAGCGTCCTCGGCATCCCACGCCTCGTTCCGCTCCTGCACGCGTTGCAGGGCGTTCTCCGCGTCGGCCGCCGAGTCGTACGGGCCGAGAACATGTTTCGCCGGACACACGTTGGCGTCCGTCTCGACCCGGTGATGCCGGGTGCACCAGTAGAACTGCCCACCACGTTCGCTGTCGCTCATGGGAATCACTGTGCACCGCGAACCGGCCGGCCGCCACCGGATCGCACAAGTCGCCGACGATCTCCACAGTAGATATGCATTCCCCGCTGCGGGCCGAAACCGCAAAGAAAGCCCAGCTCGGGAGTTTTTCCGAACACTCCGACAATTGACCGGGCCAGTGACCGGGATCGATGATGAGAGGCGGTCATCCTCCGTCCACCCTGGGCGGGGCCACCGGAGACGGAGCCCTGCGATGCCACGTACCCGCCGCCTGCCCGCCATGATCCTGGCCCTCGTTCTGCCACTGCTCGTGCTCGTCGGTGCGGCACCAGCTGCCGCCGCCGCCCCCACCCTCAAGATCAAGTCGGTGACCCTGGTCGCCAAGGGCGCCGGTGTGCGCCTGGACTTCGTGGTGACCTGCGACGAGGGCTCCTACGCGGACCTGCGCGGCACGATCACCCAGGCCGCCGGGAACCGCATCGCCAACGGTTCCGTGCCGGAGTGGCGCCTCTGGGACTGCACCGGGCAGTCGCAACCACTGTCCGTGCTGATCCCGGCCGACGTCGCCGGCGCCCCGTTCCACACCGGCGAGGCACTGCTGCTGATGGTGGTCTACGCCTGCCCGGGTGCGAACTGCGAAGAGGTCCGCGCCGAACAGGTGGTGCGGATCGTCCGCTGACCCGCGTGACCGCTGTCCGGCGGGTCGCGCGGCCTATGATCATCGGATGGCGACACCGGACTACATCGTGGGGTTGCGCAAGCACGTCGGTCACGACCTGCTCTGGCTGCCGAGCGTCAGCGCGGTGGTCCGCAACGACGCCGGGGAACTGTTGCTCGGCCAGCGCGCCGACGACGGGCGCTGGTCGGTCATCAGCGGTTTCGTCGAGCCCGGCGAGCAGCCGGCCACCGCACTGGTCCGCGAGGTGCGCGAGGAGACGGGCCTGGACGTCGCCCCGGTACGGATGTCCAGCGCCGTGTCGCACCCGCACACGTACCCGAACGGGGACCGCTGCGAGTACCTGAACCTGGGGTTCCTGTGCCGGCTGGTGGCCGGCACTGCCCGGGTCAACGACGACGAGTCGCTGGCCGTGCGGTGGTTCCCGCTGGACCGGCTGCCCGAGCTGGACAAGCACGCCCTGCTGGTCATCGCGTACGCGCTGCGGGAGAACCAGCTGACCGGTTACCTGGAGCCGGGTACGACCTGGGACGACGTACCCGACTGAGGTTCACACCGGGGTCGGCGCGAGGGCGACGGGGGCGGCGGGCGCCGACCGGGCCGCCCGGATGCTGTACGCGAGCGCGTACGGCATGCAGGCCAGGTAGAGCATGGGTTCCGTCCGCACCTCGTTGGTGACGATGTGGAAGATCTCCCATGAGATGGTGGGCCGGGGCAGGCTGATGTTCCATTCCGTCCAGGTGGCGAGGAGCCACAGCGGTGAGGAGATCCAGTCGACGCCGCCCAATGGCGTCGGACTGCTGACCGGGCCGGCGCGACCGCCCGCCGCGACGACGTCGACGACAGCGAGAATCACCGCGAGGTCGGCGGCGGCGAGTGCGCCGAGGACGCCCACCCACCAGGCTGCGCGGAGTCGATTCCGGCCTGCGAGGCTTGCCGCGGCCCAGAGGGCCAGCGTCAGGCCGGCCAACCAGAGCAGCAGCCCGGGTACGAAGGTGACCAGGTCGTCCGGGGAGATGGCTGACAGGAACACGACAGCGGTCACGCCGACGGGAAGCACCACGCCGAGCGCGATGCGTAGCGGGCCGTCGAGTGCTGTGTGCCGGGCCCAGCGCGCGGCGAACACCGCCAGCAGCACCGCCAGCCCGACGGTGAGCGCCGTCCAGATCGGCTTCTGCAACCGCTCGTACCAGTCCTGGGTCACCATGCGCTCGATCGGCATGAGGGCGTACGCACTGACGAGCACGATCCCGACGCAGGCGAGCGGGGACAGCAGGAGTGCGGCGGCGGTGCGGCCGACCCGACCGCGCATCAGGCGGCGGTCGACGATCGGGGCACCGGCACGACTGACGGCCAGGCTGACCGCGAAGCCCAGCATCCTCGTCCGGTGACCGCTCTCGGCGAGCACGTGCAGCTCGGCGGTCCACTCGCGGCGCAGGTCGTCGCGAACCTCGGTCGGCCAGCGGCGCGCGGCCAACTCCAACAGCAGTTCGGCGGCCCGGCGGGTCACCACGCCGGCGCCCCGGTGGGTTCGGTGCCGCCCCACGAGCGACGGCCGTCGGGGATCGCGGCTCGCAGGTCGGCGAGCGCCTGGCGGGCCTGCGCCACCCCGACGGCGGTCAGTCGGTAGTAGCGGCGGGCCGGCCGCCCGGCCGCGACGGGGTCGATCGTCTCCCAGTCGGCGGCCAGCCAGCCGGCCCCCTGCAACCGGTGCAGCACCGGGTAGAGGGTGCCGCTGGGCAGGCCGGTCAATCGCATCAGGTCGAGCCCGTAGCGCTGCTCGTCGGGCTCGGCGAGCAGCGCCGCGAGCACCTTCGCGACTGGAATGGTCATCCGCATCCGATCACTGTATCGGAACTCTACATAGGGGTGGGTACCCGTTCGACGGGAATCCACAGCTCGGCGTCCGCCTGGGTGCCGTCCGCCGACACCCGGACCCGGGAGATCTCCGGTCCAGGCCGGCTGCGGTACGGGTTGGACGGAAACCACTGGGTGAACACGTCACGCCACAGGTACTGCACCGCCTGCGGAAACGCACCGGACGTGCTGAACACCGCCCACGACCCGGCCTGCACCGGCAGCGCGTCCAGGTCCTCCGGCGGCGCGGCGCTGGTCACCACCCCGTGCCAGTAGTCCAGCTCGGTGCCCTCCTGCCGACTGTCGGCGAGGTTGTCACTGACGTTGACGATCCCCTTCGGCTCCTGATCGGAGAGCGCCTCGATCCGCTCGGTCGTCTCCTTGTCGATGCTCCGGATGAACGCGACGATCGCCGGGTTCATCCCCTCGTGCACCAGCGGGACCCGGGCCTTGCGCCCCACCAGCGCGAACACGTCCTTGTCGACGATCCGGTACTCCATGCTGCCGCTCCCTTCGACTGTGAGTCGGAAGGACATCCGGGGCTGGGCGCGCAACGCTGCCCCCGTACGCCGGGCTTCTCCGGGCCCCACGCCGTGCACGGCGTGGAACGCCCGGGCGAACGCCTCGGCCGAGCCGTAGCCGTAGCGCACCGCGACGTCGAGCAGCGTCCTCTCCCCCGCCAGCACGTCGGCACCGGCGACGGTGAGCCGACGCCGACGGATGTACTCCGACAGCGGCATCCCGGCCAGTGCGGAGAACAGCCGCCGGAAGTGGTACTCCGACGTCAGCGCGATCCGCGCCAGCTCGGCCACCTCGATCTTCTGGTCGAGGTGGAGCTCGATGTACGCCATGGCCTCGTTGAGCCGATCCAGCACCCGGGCCTCCTTCCCTTTCGAGTACCGACGCTAGGTCGCGGGACCGGCAGCCCACCCGACATCCGATGCCCGCATCGGTCGGGTACGGCAGCACCGGTCGTCGTGTCGTAGCCTGGCGGACTTTGCTTCCCGAGGAGGTTGACGTGGCCGAGTATCCGCAGGACGTCGTGCAGCGCTTCCACGCAGCTCTTCCGCGACTGGCTGCGCGCGCATCCGCACGACCGGGAGCGGTACGCCGCGACCAAGCGCCGCCTCGCGCGGGACACGGCGCACCGACCCCGCGACTACAGCCTGGCGAAGAACGACGTCATCGACGAGATCTACGCACGCATCTTCGCCGCCGGATGACCTCGGGTCGCCGACGGCGACCAGCCGGGTTCGTCAGGAGCAGTCGAAGCGGTAGTCGAACGGCCTGGTGGGGCAGGTCGTACAGACGAACAGGTAGATGCCGCCGACGTCGCCCAGCATGAGCCCGGTGGGGTTCTGGATCGTCGACCACGGGTGATCGTCGGTGGTGGCCGTCTCCCAACCGGCCATCGCCGGACGATCCTCTACTGGAATCCATCTCTTCTCGTCACCTCGGCTGAACTCCCAGCTGGCGACCGTCAGCAGATGGTCCATGGACGAGCCGCACCCGCAGACCGGCCAGTGCGGAGACTGCGTCCAGCCGGGGTAACCGCCGACCTTGATCCCCGATGCGACCGCCAGATCGCTTTCGTACCTCCAACCGGTCTCCTGCGCCACCCGCTTCATCGTGTCCTCGATCTGCGGCCAGACGGCACGCGGGAGGTCCCAGGATGGGTACTCGGTGATCCGCTCCGGGTCGAGCACACAGGGGTGGGGGACGTGCGATGGATCTGACTCCACATCCGGCGCGGGCATTTCCTGAAGTCTGGCGCCGACGTCGGCGCGGCGACGCCACCGCAGTTCGGGGCGAGGTGACGTCCACGGCTCATGCTCGAATGGGCACCACAACACCTGTAGGACGTCCGCGCCGGCCGGGAACGGCACCTCGGGCACGTCCTCGGCCAGCAACTGGACCACGGGCACCAGCGGCGCCGCCGGTTCACCCGGAGTGTCGAGGTAGTGGTCGCCGGGCTCCGGTCCGTCGCACACCGGCCAGGCTTCGTCGGCCGGCCACAGCAGCGGGCCGCCCACCGAACTCTGCTCCGCTGTCGGCGCACCCGGGCGGGGATGCAACCGAACGGTCGTCCGCGCAAACGGGGCGACCGCCGGAAAGACCTGTGGCACGTCGATGGGGCTGGAAGGGGTGGTGTGCACGCCGCCGATCGTAGGAGGCGGCAAATCACAGTGCTCGGCGCGGTGGCTGCTGCATGATCCAGGTGGGCACGGGCTCTGCCAGGGAGCCCACCACCTCCCAGCCGGCGCGGCGGTACAGCTCGATGTTGCCCGGGTTGCTGGTCTCCAGGATCGCCGGCAGTCCGTCGGCGGCGGCACGCTCCAGCCCGGCCCGCATGACGGCACGGCCCCAACCGCGTCCGGCGCTCTCCGGGTGGGTGCCCAGGACGCCGAGATACCAGAACGGGAACGTCGGCAGCGCGGCGTGCACGGTCTCGTTGTAGCTCTCGACGCGGGCCAGCACGTCGGCGGGGTATCGCGCCTCGTCGGGCGATCCGTGCCCGGGAGCCGGCGGGTCAGCCGGCTGCCCTGCCGGTGGCTCCCAGATGGCGACCGACGCGCCGCCACCGATCGTCCAGATCGAGGACAGCTGCACCCGCTTGTCGAAGAGGTGCCCGAAGAAGGTGGCGGCGTACCGCGGGTAGGTCTCCTCGTCCGGGAAGAGAGACCGCAGCACGGGATCCTTGACGAACGCGGCGACCAGAGTTTCGACAACCGCGGCGCGGTCCGTGGGGGTGGCAATGGTGATCTCGGGCGCTGTCACAACAGTCGACGATATCTCGTGCCAGCGTCTTGACCCTGACACGGTGGCAGGACAAAGACTTGCCGCATGGACATCGAGGACTACCGGCAGCACTCCCCGTACAGCGACCCCGGTCGGCATGCCGCGCTGCTCGACGCGGTGCCTGCCGACATCGCAACCGTGGCGGCGACGGCCCGCAACGTGATCGTCCATTACCGCGCTGGCGGCGTCGAGTTGCCCACCGACCGGCTGGAGGAGGTCAACTGCCGCTGGGTGGACCGCATCCTCGACACCGACCAGTCCCGATTCCCGCTGCCCCTGGCCGCCGAGCGTCCGGCCGTCGATCGGGTGGCCGGCTGTTGTCGGGACCACACGCTGCTCTCGGTGGCGGTGCTCCGTCAGCACGGCATTCCCAGCCGCAGCCGGGTCGGCTTCGCCTCCTACTTCACCCCCGGCTGGCACCACGATCACGTGCTGATGGAGTACTGGAACGGCGACCGCTGGGTCTGGGCCGACCCGGAGCTCGACCCCGCCGGCGACTGGGGGTTCGACGGCTACGACATCGACCCGAAGGCCGGCCTCTTCGACTCGGCCGCGCGGGTGTGGTCGGCGTACCGGGCCGGGACGATCGACCCCGACGTCTACGGCGTGGCCCCCGACGTGCCGGTCCACGGCGCCTGGTTCATCTACGACTACGTCCTGCACGAGCTGGCCCATCGGCAGAAGGACGAATTGCTGCTGTGGGACAGCTTCGGCGCGATGACCGATGACCTCACCAACGCCGACCTCACGCTCGCCGACGAGATCGCCGCCCTGCTGCTCGAAGCCGACGACGGCGACGAGGCCGCGGAGAAGGCGCTCGCCGACCGGTACGCGACCGACAGCCGCCTGCGTCCCGGCGCTCAGGTGAAGAGCTTTTCACCCGTTTCCGACACGGTGAACACTGTCGATCTGCGTGTCAGCCGAAGGTGAAGGCGTAGGCCTGGGCGCCGGGCTCGCCGAACGTGATCTCCAGGGTCCGCTCCCGGACCGCGCCGTCCTGGCGGACGAGCTGGTAGAGGCGGCCGTCCTGAAGCACGCCGTTGCCGTCCTCGTCGACGTCGACGCCGCGTGACGGGCCGGGGGCCGCGCCGTCGAGCGATATGCGGAACGGGATCGACTGTCCGGCCCCGGGGGCCAGCACGAGATGCGCGTCGCGGGCGTGGAACCGGAAGGCGATGCCGCCGCCGGCCTGGTCGAGCACGACGTTCTCCGACCCGATCGTCCACTCCCCCGCCAACGCCCACTGGTTGAGGTCGAGGCTCGCCGGCACCTGGTAGGCGCGGCGTTCGTCGAGCGCCGGGCCGTTCGGCGACGCGAAGTGTTCGCCCCGGCTGAACCCGAGGTACGTCTCGGGCGTGCGCAGGTTGGCCCAGTCGGCCTCCGCCTCCGGCCCGAGACCCTTGACGGGTACCGGGTTCCGCTCGATGCCGAGCAGTTGCCGGAGCGCCCGTTCGGACTGTTCGTAGCGTCCCTCGCCGAAGTGCTCGTCGCGGATCACGCCGCCGGTGTCGACGAAGTAGAGCGCCGGCCAGTAGTGGTTGTCGAACGCACTCCAGATCGCGTAGTCGTTGTCGACCGCCACCGGGTAGTCGATCGATCGGGCCGCCACCGCCTGCCGCACCCAGTCGACGTCGTGCTCGAACCCGAACTCCGGGGTGTGCACCCCGACGACGACCAGCCCGTCGTCCCGGTAGGCCTGCGACCAGGCACGCACGTACGGCTCCTGACGCAGCCAGTTGATGCAGGTCAGCGTCCAGAAGTTGACCAGGACGACGCGCCCACCCAGGTCGGCGGGGCCGAGTGGCTCGGAGTTGAGCCACTCGGCCGCCCCGTTGAGCGGGGGCACGTGCACGGCCATCTAGCGCAGCGACCGGAACGCGGTACGAAGCTCTTCGGAGAAGATCTTCGGCTGTTCCCAGGCCGCGAAGTGCCCGCCCACGTCGAGCTTGTTGTAGTAGATGAGGTTGGAGTACGCCTGCTCGGCCCAACTCTGCGGCGCCTCGTACAGCTCGTCGGGGAAAACGCTCACGGCGACCGGGACGTTCACGCCCTTGGCGGCGAAGAACGACAGTTTGTTCTCCGCGTACAGACGGGACGCGGAGATCGCGGTGTTCGTCAACCAGTAGAGCGAGATGTTGTCCAGGATGTCGTCGCGGGTGAGGCCCGCCTTGGCGCCGTCGAAGACCTGAGCGATCAGCGCCAGACTCTTCGCGTCGTGGTCGAGCAGGAATGCCGCCAGGCCGACCGGGGAATCCGCCAACCCGGTCAGTGTCTGCGGACGTGTCGCCATCATGAGGGCGTACGCGACGTGCTTCCAAACGTAGTTGGCTTCCTCGGCGGCACGCATTTCGTCGTCGGAGAGGCCGGATGGCAGCGAGCCCATGGCGTTGTTCGCGCCGGTGGTGTCGCCCTGGAACAACAGGTCGATCTCCGGTGGGATCGCACCGGGCATGTTGGTGTGAATGCCGAGCAGTTCCGGAGGCGCCTGAAGGCCCATCTGGTCGACGATCACCGCGCCCCAGTCGCCGCCCTGCGCGACGAACCGGTTGTAGCCGAGACGCTTCATCAGCTCGGTCCAGGCGGTTGCGATCTTCTGCGGGTTCCACCCCGGCTCGGTCGGCTTGCCGGAGAAACCGTGGCCGGGCAGCGACGGGATCACCAGGTGGAAGGCGTCCGACGGGCTCCCGCCGTGCGCCGTCGGGTCGGTGAGCGGCTCGATGATCTTCATCTGCTCGATCACCGACCCGGGCCACCCGTGGGTGACGATGAGCGGCAGCGCGTCCTCGTGCTTCGAGCGCACATGGATGAAGTGGATGTCCACCCCGTCGATGGTGGTCATGAACTGCGGTACGGAGTTCATGCGCGCCTCGACCTTGCGCCAGTCGTACTCCTTCTCCCAATAGCGCGCGACGGCCTGAATGGTCGCGAGTGGCACGCCCTGCGACTGGTCGTCCACCGTTTCCTTGTCCGGCCAGCGGGTGGCCTTGATGCGCCTCTTCAGGTCATCGAGGTCAGCCTGAGGAATGTCGACCGAGAACGGCCGAATCTCCGTGGTGCCCGGACGAGTCTTGGTTTTGACAGCCATGCGTGTTTCCTCTCCGTCTAGGTTTGCGCCTCGCGAGGAGAAATCATGGGGTGAAGGCACTGCCCGGACTTATGTGCCATGGATTGGGCACGCCGCCGCCATATCTCGGAGCCTAGAACGCGGTGCCGGTTGCTCGTGGCGATACGAGCAGCCCTCTCATGTGTCATGGCCAGGGGCGGCGACGGCGTGTTCGGCGGCGCGGCTGACCTGCTCCCAACCCGCCCAGGTGTCCATCCGTCGGCGGGTGATGTCGAACGCCAGGTCGTACACCATGCTGCCGAGCAGGAGCCGCAGCGGAGGGTCGTCGCTGTCGACCAGTCGCAGCAGTGCCTCGGCGGCCAGCCGGGGTTCGCTGTCGATGGAACCTTCCGCCCACTGCCGCTCCAACTCGGCGCGCAGTGGTGCGTACGCGTCCAGCGGTGTGGTGGCGCGCACGCTGGTGTAGAGGTCGGTCCAGTATCCGCCCGGCTGCACCATAGTGACAGTGATGTCGAAGGCCGCCGCCTCCATTGCCAGCGCCTCACTCATGCCCTCCAGGGCGAACTTGCTCGCGCTGTACAGGCCGGTGCTCGGGAAGCCGCCGAGCGCGGCGATGCTGGAGACCTGCACGATGTGGCCGGAGCGTTGCGCGCGCAGGTGCGGCAGCACGGCCTGGCTGACCCAGAGCGCGCCGAAGAGGTTGACCTCGAACTGGGCGCGCGCCTCGGCCTCGGTGAACTCCTCGATCATGCCCATGGACAGGGTGCCGGCGTTGTTGACGACGATGTCGAGCCGGCCGAAGTGCTCGACGGCGGTGTCCACGGCGGCGATGACGGCCGCCCGGTCGGTCACGTCGAGGGTCAGGGCCAGCAGCCGGTCGGCGTACTTCTCGTCGAAGTCGGCCTGGGCGATGGTCCGGGCGGCGGCGACCACCCGGTCGCCCCGGTCGAGTGCGGCGTCGGCGAAGGCGCGGCCCAGGCCGCGGCTGGCACCGGTGATGAACCAGGTACGCATGCACTTCTCCTCATTTCAAGACGAGACGGTCCGTCTCGCGATGGACCGAGACTAGGCTCGCGACACCGCCGCCGTCAAGACGAGACGGTTCGTCTCGTAAACTGGTATCGTTCGGCCCATGACCCCCAACACGGCCCGCCGGAGAGAGACCTCCCGACGCGCCATCCTCACCGCGGCCTTCGACCTGCTTCAGGAAACGGGGTACGCGAAGCTCAGCATCGAGGGCATCGCCACGCGGGCCGGCGTCGGCAAACAGACCATCTACCGCTGGTGGCCGTCGAAGGGCGCTGTCATCTTCGACGCCTTCCTCATGCTCAGCGAGGCCACCGAGGGTGGGCCGCCCACGCTGCCGGACACCGGCGACCTGGCGGCGGACCTGACAGTGGTGCTGCGCGCCACTGTCGAGGAGATGAACGACCCCCGGTACGAGCAGCCGATGCGCGCGCTGGCCACCGAGATCGCGCACGACCCCGAGCTGGCCGCGGCGTACGCCGAACGGCTGGACGGGCCGTTGAAGGAGGCCAAACGCGAGCGCCTGCGCAGCGCCCAGCGGGCCGGCCAGATCGCCGATGACGTCGACCTCGGCGTGGCGGTGGACATGATCTGGGGGCCCGTGCTCAACCGCTGGCTGCAACGCAGCGGGCCGCTCACCGCCGAGTACGCCGACCTCGTCGTCGCCACCGCCCTCAACGGACTGCGCCCCCGCCGATCCAGCGAGTGACGATCGCTGGGACGGCTTTGCGCTGCCGCAGCGTGGTGCGGCAACATCAGGCGCCGTGACGGCACCAGGCGCGGCCCCCGACAACGACATCCCGGCGAGCAACGACGGCACGCCCCGGACGGGTCGACGGGTCAGACACTGGTTGGCGGGCGCCGGAGTCACCGCCCTGGCCGCCGTCCTCGGCATCACCCTCGCCGTACGCGGCGGTGCCACCCCGGCCTGCGCCGCGCCTCCCACCGGCAACACCGTCCACAAGGGAAAGGCCAGCTTCTACGACGCGGGCCGCTCGGGTGGCAACTGCTCGTTCCCGGGCCCGCCAGCGGATCGGCTCTACGTGGCGCTCGGCTCCTCCCAGTACGCCGGATCGGCGGCCTGCGGCAGCTATCTGGAGGTGAGCGGCCCGAAGGGCAAGGTCCGGGTCATGGTCATGGACCAGTGCGGTGGCTGCGGACCCAGCAAGATCGACCTCTCCACCGAGGCGTTCACCAAGATCGCCGACCGGTCGCAGGGCATCGCTCCCGTCACGTACCGGGCGGTGGTGAACCCGCCGCTCGACGGAGGGCTCACCTTCCGGATCAAGGGCGGCGCCTCGAAATACTGGTTCGCGGTGCAGGTCGGCAACCACGGCAACCCACTGCGCTCGGTCGAGGCGAAGGGACCGGCGGGCGGCTTCCGCAAGGCCGCCCGGCAGAGCGACAACCACTGGACCATCGAGGGCGGGCTCGGCCCCGGGCCTTACAGCATCAGGGTCACCGACGTGTACGGACGCCAGGCGACCGCCACCGGCATCCGCCTGGTCACGAAGCAGGTGCAACGCAGCACGGCCACCCTCGCCAGCGCCTCCCCCACACCCAGCAGCTCACCCGCGGCCCCGCCGACCCCCAGCGCTGCGCCCTCGCCGACCCCGGCGGAGTCGGCCGCACCGACGGCGACAGTCGAAGCGCTCGCCGGCGCCGCCCCGTTGGACGCCCCTCGCTGCTGACCGAGCCGCAGCGGCGACGAGCGGTAACCGTCGGCAGCGACCACGGGCACAATGCACGAGTGGATGGCTGGATCGAAGAGCTGTGGCTGGTCGCGATCGTCGAGGACGTACCCGAGGACGAGGTCAGACGCTGGTGGAACAGCAAGGAAACTGAGTTCTTGGACGGCCTTGCGGAGTCTGCACCCGGGTTTCGGCTGGGGACGATCCTGACCACAGTTGACGAGCCACAACTCGGCAGCCCCACCCACCGGGTCTTCGACCTGATGTTCCTACGCGGCACCTGCCCAGAGGACTTCCACCCCGACGCCACGGCACCCTACGTCTTGCCGCTGCTCGACGCTGACCTGCGGTCGGCGTTGCTTGCGGCGTTCTCCCCGCGAGCCGATGATCACCCGCTGATGGAGGCTGCCCCGCTCAGTGGACTGACCGGGTTTCTCGACAAGCACGAGGGCGCGCGGTTGACGACACAGTCACGAACCGAGGCAGTACGCGTGTCGCTCCCGGTCAGGCCCAGTTGAGGCGGTGGCGCAGGAGGGATCGTTCGGCCGGGTTGGTGGCGAGGGCGAGGGCGCGTTCGTCGGCGGTCCGGGCCTGGGTGGCGTCGCCGAGGTCGCGGAGCAGTTCGGCTCGGGTGGCGTGGAAAAGGTGGTATTCGTTCAGTTCGCCGGCCAGGGCGTCGACTTCGGTGAGCGCGACTGACGGTCCGCTGACGTAGCGCAGCGCGATCGCCCGGTGAAGCCGGGTGACCGGTGACGGTGCCAGGCGCAGCAGCAGGTCGTAGAGCACAGTGATCTGGGTCCAGTCGGTCTCCTCCCACCTGGTGGCCTCGGCATGGCAGGCGACGATGGCCGCTTGAAGCTGGTACGGGCCTGGTCTTCTCCGCGCTGCCGCCTGGACGATCAGCCGGCCAGCGGCGGCGATGGCCCTGCGGTTCCAGAGAGATCGGTCTTGGTGCTGGAGCTGGACGATCTCATCGTCCCGGTCGAAGCGGGCACTGATTCGGGCTCGATGCAGCCGGATGAGCGCGAGCAGACCCGCGACCTCGGGTTCGGTGGGCATGAGCTGGTGCAGCAGGGCGGCGAGGAACTCGGCGTCGTCGGCCAGGTCGCGGGATTGGGCCTGGTCGCCGCCCGTGGACAGGTACCCCTCGTTGAAGAGGAGGTAGATCACCGCAAGGACCTCGGTGAGCCGGGGGCCGAGATCGTCCGCCGACGGGATCCGGTACGGGATGCCCGCGTCGTTGATCTTTCGTTTGGCGCGGGTGATGCGCTGCCCGACGGTGCTCTCCGGGACGAGGAACGCTCGGGCGATCTGCGCGGTGGTCAGACCGCAGACCACCCGCAACGTGAGGGCGACCTGGGCGGCCCGGGGCAGAGCCGGATGGCAGCAGGTGAAGATCAGCCGAAGTCGGTCGTCTGGTGGCGGCTCGGCCGGCCACGCCACCAACGCCAGCTTCCGTCGGTGACGCTGCTCGCGGCGGATCTGATCCAGACCGCGGCGACGGGCCACCGTGTACATCCACGCAGCTGGCCGGTCAGGGATCCCTTCGACCGGCCAGTGGGTCAGCGCAGCCTCGATGGCGTCCTGGACGAGGTCCTCGGCGGCGCTGAAATCACCGACCAGGTGCACCAGGGACGCGGCGAGTTGACCCGCGTGATCGCGGACCACGCGGGCCAGCTCAGCGTACGTCGGTTGGCTCATCCGGCGATGGGGCGAATCTCCACCACCGGGCAGGCTGGCCACGACTTGGCGATCCGCAGTGCCTCGTCAAGATTGGCCGCCTCGATTTCGGCGTAGCCACTGACGATTTCCTTGCCTTCCACGAACGGACCATCGGACACCAGCGGTTCAGCCCGGTCCAGCCGCACTGTGGTGGCGGTGTCCGGCGGCATCAGGTAGGCGTGATGGGTGATCTTGTCATGGTGGTCGGCGAACCACTGCTGCACGCGGGCGTAGGCCCGGTTCCGCTCGGGCTCATCCATGGCGGCCAGGTCGGCGGCGAACTGTGGCGTGTCGACGAACATGAGCACGTACTTCATAGTTCCTCCAATAGTGGTCCGCGGGGCGAGGCGGTGAGGCGCCTCCACCAACCAGACGACCAGCGAGGGTCCCAATCCGACAACCAGCCGAACCTGTTTCCGGGTACGTGTCAACGACCGTGGGCGACGCCGTGGTGGCCTTTCGTGCTGAAGCGGTGGGACACCGAATCTGGGTTGCGTCAGGACAGGTAGCGGCGAAACATCGCCGTGTGGATGCTGTGGTGCAGTGGGTTCGCACATCGTGGACCAGGCGTTCGCGCGGCGGAGCCGAGGCGACCCGGCGTAACGCCGTACCGGTGTCGTTTGCCCTGCCCGCGCGGGCGGCGCCGCTCACCCAGGAGATCGAGATGGCGGAGGCCGATGGGTTCGAGCCTCGCGAGGGCCTGACCCGCCCGCCGCACCGGAGCGACATGCGTCTGCGGCCGGTGGACGGCAGGCTTCAGGTTGAACTGATCGCGGCGGCCTGGGGTATGCCGCGCCGTCACCGCCGGCCGCCCGCGGTGCGCCTCGCCGAGGGCGAATGGCTGCGCTGGCACATCAACTACCGCTTGGCCGGGATCAATGGCGGCGCCACGCTGTACCGCTTGGACACTCTCAACCTGGCGCACGGTGCGGTGCCGGTCGACACCTTCCTCGGCGAGCCGCCTCGGTTCATCGACGAGCGCGCGCACATCTGGTAGCTGCCACCGTCGCGCCTCGGCCCTCCGCACGCGGGCTCACCTACGCGTCTGAGGTGATGGTCGACGGGCGAGACGACCCGCTTTGCTGTTGCACCCCCTACTGCCGTTCCTGAGGCCCCAGGTCTGCGGCGAGTTCGGCCTGGTTGGTGATGCGTTGCCGCTCGTCCGGGTCGAGGTTCTCTTCCCAGGTCTTGAACCGGTGGTAGCGGTCGAGGAAATCTCCGCCGTAGGCGTCGGTTGCGCCGATCTGGCGCAGGTCGGTGTGGCCGGCGAGGATGTCACGGGCCATTTCCTGGAGGCCGTCGCCAGCGACCCCGTCGCGTAGCCGGGTGAGGCTGGCGTGCAGGAGCTTGGCGAGGCCCGGGTCTCCCTCGGTGAGGTCGAGAAACTGTTGCTCTGGTTGCGGTTCAGGTTGCGTCATTGGAGCACCGGGCTCGTGTAGGGCTGATCGGGCAGGGGGACCTTGGACAGGTCGCCACCCTGTTCAGCGAGGGTCTTGAGGAAGCTGAAGAAGCCCATGATCGCGGTGCCCGCGGCTTGGATCTTCAGCGCGGCATCGTTGACCTTCTTGACCAGTTCGATCACCTGCCAGGCGGCTACGCCGTAGCCGACGGCGGCACCGACGCCGGTCTCGATGAGCGCGGTGCCCACGGCGGCGCTGACGCCGATGATGATGGCCTTGTCGATCATCATCTTGATCAGACCGCCGATCATGTCGGCGAGGAGCCAGATGGCCCGCGCGGCTTCGTGGTACTTCTCTTTGATCTCGATGAGGACGAGGTTCTGCTGAACGAGTGCCTTCGTGAGCTGACGGAAGTAGACGAAGGCCGCGTCAGAGGCATGCCCATCCCACTGTTCATCCATGTGGGAGGCGGTCAGGCTGAGGTTCTGTCCGAGGGCCTGCAGGCTCTGGCCGAGGTTGCCGTAGGCGTCGCCCGCCTTGTAGAAGCTCTCCCAGTCGCCGACGAGGGCGTTGGTGATGGTGCCGATGACGTCGTAGCCGGCACAGTCCTTGATGATCTGGTTGACCCAGTGCGAGATGGAGATCGCGTCCAGGACACCGATCGGGTTGGCGAAGCCCTTGGTCATTGTGGGGTCGGGGTCGCTGGGCTCGACGAGGAACTCTGTGGGCTCTCTCATGGCGCGTTGCCACCCGTCGGCTGCCCGGTGGGCAGCTCGTAGCCGCTGCGATCGGTGCTCGGGTAGGTCGCATCCAGCTGCGCCGCGTTGCCGGTGTCGGTACGCCGGTAGTAGCTGGCGGTTTCCTGGAGCGCCTCGCGTGACTTGTCGAGCAGGTCCGTCAGGTGGGTAAGCCGCTTGTCCATCTCGTCGACGAGCTTCTGATGGGCGGGCCACGCTTCGTTGAGCAAGCCCTGCTCGTGCCAGGCCATGTCGGTGTGCTTGAGGATGTATTTCTTGGCGGTCTGCGCGTCGACGGTGGCTTCGTTGAGGTGCGTGGCGCCGCGCTCCAAGGCGCTGGGTTCGACGAAGAAGCTCACAGGCGATCCCCGATCACTCCGGTCACCACGAGCAGAATCGCGGCAGCGAGCAACGCGAGGGCCATGAGCCGACCGCGCCGTTTCGACTCGGCATTGGTGCTGGCTCGATAGACACCCAGGCCGGCCACGGCAGCCACTCCGAGGGGTACCGCCACCGACATGAAGCGGAAGAACGACCAGGCGCTGAAGGTCCCGTCGTCGTCTCCCACGATCGCCAACTGGTAGACCAGGAAACCCAGGCCGACCACGCAGAAGAAGAAGAGCACCATCGACACCAGCGCGACGCTCTTTCGGAAGTCATGCCACTGATCCAGCTTCTCCGGCGTCGCCGTCGCCGGATCCGTCTGCCCCGTTTCACCCACGACCGCACCATCCCACAGTCCGACCACGCACCGCGACCCCGTCCTTACCCCGCCGCGACAGGTTCTCGTCGCTGATGCGGCGGCGCCTGCCGGACGAGTGCGATCGCTGCTGGCGAAAGAGAGAAGTGACACCCTGCGAGGCCCGTTGACATGCGTTTCAGTCCAGTGACAGCGTTGTCATCGACTCATTTCCTCCATATGAGACGAGGAGCGCATCTTGCTCTATCGGAACTCACAGCGCCGCCGCGCGACGGCAGCCGCCGCGGTCGGCATCCTCATCACGGGGCTGGCGCTCGCCCCGTCCGCGCCGGCCCAGGCCAGCCGCCACCGGGCGCAAGACGGAGCCGTACGGTCGGGTGACGCACGTTTCGAAGTGCTGTCCCCGACCCTGATCCGCACCGAGTACCAGAAGGACGGCAGGTTCACCGACGCCGCGACGTTCAACGCCGTCGGGCGCGACGACTTCCCCCGTACGCGTTTCACCAAGCGCGTCGATCACGGCTGGCTCACCATCGACACCGGCGCGATGACGTTGCGCTACCGGGTCGGCTCGGGCGCGTTCACCGCCGACAACCTCACCGTGCAGCTCAAGGCCGGCAAGCAGACCGTGCAGGGCCAACCGTGGGCCGGCCACACCGCCCCGGCCTGCGCGTTCGGCGCGCTCTGCGAGGCCGAATCGCTGCAGTTGAACGGCCCTGGCGTGGCCACCGACCACCAGGGGTTCACCGGACGCGGCTTCGCTGCCGGTTTCGCCTCGTCCGGCGACTCGGTCACGTTCGCGCTCGACGCTCCGGACGGCGGCGCGAAGCAGCTCAGCGTCCGCTACGCCAACAGCACCGGCGGCGACGGCCAGAACGTGGACCGCACCCTGACGGTGCAGGTCGACGGCGACACTGGCCGCACGCTGACGCTGCCACCCACCGCGAACTGGGACACCTGGGGCCTGGCCAGCGTGCCCGTCGACCTCACTGCGGGCCGGCACGAGATCAGCGTCGTGCGGGGTCCGAACGACTCCGGCAACGTGAACGTCGACAGCCTCGCGGTGGTCAACCCGGGTGATTCGTTCCCGGCGCCGACTCCGCCCCAGCCGCAGCCCCTGCGGTTCGGCACGCTGGCAGAGGCCGAGACCGGCGCGCTGACCGGCGGCGCAAGGCCCGCGAACGACCACAACGGCGCCTCCGGTACGGGATTCCTGGCCGGTCTGGAGAGCACCACCTCGGCCGTCGCGCTCACCGTGACGGATGTTCCGTCGGCTGGTGACTACCGGGTGCAGATCCGGTACGCCAACGGCCAGGCCGGCGCCCAGCCGAGCCAGGCGCGCACCATGTCGGTCACCGCGGGAACGGCTGCGCCGGTCACGGCGACCCTTCCGCCGACCAGCGGGTGGGACTACTGGAACACCGTTTCCGTCCCGGTCCACCTCGACCGCGGCACCAACACGGTGACGCTGGGCTGCCCCACGGACGCCAGGTGCAACGTCAACGTGGACACGGTCGCCGTCACGAGCAAGACTTCCCCGCTGCTCGCCCCGCACGCGCCGCTCGGCGGCTACCGCCGGGGCTTGGACGGCGTGACCGGTTCCGCCCTCACCGCTCCGGGCTTGCTCTACCAGGACGGCTGGTACCTGCTCGACGACTCGGCCTCGGCCCTGAGCACCACCAAGCCCCGGCCCGCCGCCGAGCAGGACGGCTACGTCTTCGCGTACGGGCAGGACTTCACCAGTGGCCTGAAGGACCTGTCGACCCTGACCGGGCCCACGAAGCTGCTGCCGAAGTGGGCGTACGGGGTGTGGTACTCCGAGTACTACGACCGCACCGCCACCGAGTTCCAAGACCTGGTGACCCGGGCCAAGGCCGAGGGCGTGCCGCTGGATGTGCTCGTCCTCGACACCGACGTCAAGGCGCCGGACAAGTGGAACGGCTGGAGCATCGACCCCACCCGGATCCCCGACCCGAAGGCGTTCTTCGACTGGGCCAGGAAGCAGGGCCTGCACACCGGCATCAACATCCACCCGAGCATCCTCGGCTCGGACCCGAAGTTCGCGCAGGCCCAGGCCACCGCGAAGGGCAAGCTCCAGCGCGTCGGCTGCAACGGCGGTCCCGACTGCTACGCGTTCGACTTCGGCGACCCGGACCAGCTCAAGGCGTACATGCAGCTCCACGACGGGATGATCCCGAAGGGCAGCAAGGGCCCGGACCTGTGGTGGCTGGACTGGTGCTGCGACAACACGAAGTCCTCGCTCGCCGGGGTGACCGCCGACGCGTGGATCAACCAGCAGTACGCCGACAAGACCGGCTTCGCGTTCTCCCGCGCGTACGGCTCGTTGCAGGCCGGCGGCTACAGCAGCCCGACCCCGGTGTCGACCGGACCGTGGGCCGACAAGCGCACCACGCTGCACTTCACCGGCGACACCACCTCCGACTGGCAGACCCTGCAGATGGAGGTCGGCTACACGCCGGGCGAGTCGGCCGCGACCGGGCTGGCCGCTGTCAGCCACGATATCGGCGGGCACACCGGCGGCCTCCAGGAGCCGGGCACCGAACCGGGCAGCACCAAGCTGCCCGACGACCTCTACGCCCGGTGGGTCCAGTTCGGCACGTTCCAGCCGATCGACCGGCTGCACTCCAACCACAGCGACCGGCTGCCCTGGCAGTACGGCCCGGCGGCCAACGCGTCGGCCAAGAAGTTCCTGAACCTGCGCAAGGAACTGCAGCCGTACACCTACGCCGCCGCCAAGGAAGCAACCCGCACGGGTACGCCCATCGTCCGCTCGATGTACCTGGCCTACCCGAATGAGCAGGCCGCCTACGCCACCGCCGGTTCGCAGTACCTCTACGGCCCGGACTACCTGGTGGCACCCGTGACGACGCCAGGCACCACCGCCACGACGTCGGTGTGGTTCCCGCCGGGCAACAGCTGGACCGACATCTTCACCGGGAAGACATACCGGGGCGGCACCACGCAGAACATCACCACCACGCTGGACACCATGCCGGTGTTCAAGAAGCACTAAAGCCTGTTCTGCAGGAATCCACGCACCGGCCGGGTGGGGCAACCCACCCGGCCGGTGCGTTGCCTGGCGGGGCTCAGCGTCGGTGGGGCCGGCGGGCCAGCGACAACCAGCCGAGGAACCTGGCGTGCATGGCGGCCAGGTCCGGGCGCAGGCCCAGGCCGTACACGTCGTCGATCGCCTCCTGCATCGACGCGGCCAGGTAGAACGCCAGCGCGATCGAATGACCGTAGAACTCGGTCACGAGCGCGAGCTGAGCCGGGCCACACGGCCAGGGCGCGGCGCAGTTGCGGCACAGCCACGCCGGGCGCATCGGCAGGTGCGGGCGAGGGCGGGCGATCATCCGACCCGCACCGGACGCCGCCGGCGTTTGGCTTTGCTGGTCGGTTTGACGGGCAGGGCTTCCAACCGCACGCCCGCACGCATCACGTACAACTCGCGCCGCGCCACCGCGTCGCCCGCCGCGTTCAGCTGGTAACCCTCAATCCAAACCCAACCGTCGTACGTGTGCCGCTCGGGCAGCTCGCGGATGACGCGAACGAAGATCGGGCGCAGAAACTGCACGCTCGCCGCGGTGGTCAGGTGGACCACGTCGCCGGCCTTCATCTTCCCGATCGTCTCGGGATTGTCGTCGGGCACGGTCTCCCCTTGGTGCCGTCGGGAAGGGGCCGCTCCCGTGAGTGCTCGCCCGTCGGGAGCGGCCCCGCTACGAACGCGACCGCCGGATCTCGTGGGCCTGCCAGCCGCGCTTAGTGACACTCTGCTGTGGAGGCCATTACGCTCGGAAGGTGCTTTCGACGTCCGGGGTGACCTGGCCTAACAGGGCCCCGACGTGTGGCACCTCGGGTAGTCGATCTTTGAGTTGAGGGGCGTTGTATGGCTGACGTACCGGGGCCGCTATCGGCGTTCATCGTTGGCGAGATCCGCCGCGCCCGAGGGGCTTCCGGCATGACGCAAGAGTCGTTCGGCCGCGCTGCGGGCTTCAGCGCCTCACACGTCAGCGCCATAGAGAGCGGCACGCGAGCGCTGACGATCGACTTCATCAAGGGTGCCGATCGAGGGCTCAACAACGGCGGGCTCTTCGAACGCCTGGCGACGAAGTTCGGCGCACCGTCGTGGTTCCTGCCCTGGCTGGACGCTGAGCGCGAAGCGACACAGCTTCGCTACTTCGAGCCCAACCTGATCCCCGGCCTACTACAGGTGGAGCACTACGCCCGTACCGTCCTGCGAACAGTCGAAAGCCTCACCGATGACGAGGTTGAGCAACGCGTGCAGGGGCGCATGAGCCGGCAAGCGATCCTGACCGGCGAGCGCCGGCCACAGTTCGTCGCCGTGCTGGACGAAGCCGCGATCCGGCGTACGGGTGATGGTCTGGGCGGAATCATGGCCCTGCAGGTCGCCCACCTGGTCGCGATGGCCGAACTCCCCCACGTTCACGTCCACGTCATCCCGATCGGCAGCGGCCTGCACATCGGGCTGTCCGGACCGTTCGCCTTGGCCCGGTCCAACGACGGCGTGTGGGTTGGCCACCTCGAAAACCAGCTTGGCGGGGACGTCATCGACAAGGACGATGATGTAGCTACGCTTCAGGTAAGGTGGGAGAGCGTCCGGAACGAGGCTCTACCGCGCCGGCAGTCCATCGACCTGCTGAAGGAAGTTGAGAGCCATCATGGACCTCAGTAACGCCCGGTGGCGCAAGTCCACCCGCAGCGGCGCGAGCGGCGGGAACTGCGTCGAGGTGGCAAGCAACCTGCCCGGTGTTGTGGCCGTGCGCGACTCGAAGGACGCCGCCGGACCGGCACTGACCTTCGCTCCAACTGCCTGGGCCGCGTTCGTCGCACAGGTGTCGGAGCGGCCGTAAGCGAGGCCGACGTACGACAGCGCCCAGGGCAGGGCGCGTTCGACGCAGCCGTCGCGATACCAGCCGGTGACAGACGTCAGCTACGACGGAGGATCTGGTCCCGGTACTGCTGGAAGCCGTGCCAGCCAGCGGTTTGAGTGGAATCGCCGGTCAGGAATTCGCCCGTCGAAATGTCGAGGGCGCGACCACCGGTCACGGCGACGATCCGTGCGACAACGGCCAAGATGTCGTCGCCGCCGCCGCTTACGTGCAACATGATCGAATCCACGGGATCGTCCGACCCGATGTTGAACTCGATGCTCCACGTTGGGCCGGCCATCTGCCCCCACGCAGGATCCGCGAGGTCGAGGTCCGGGAAGTTCTCCCGTAGACATCGCCTGATGTCCGGTCCGGTGCCCAGGGGCGGCGGCGCGAAGTCCTGCGGAAGCTGGTCAACCGACCTGGTATGGGGCGGGGCGGCGAAGACGAGCACGTCCCAACTCACCGCGTCCTCCGACGTGCTCAGGCAACCGCGACAGCGTACTCGTGGTGGTTGCGCCACGCGGGGTCGGCCGAGCTCACCTCGACGGGGGACGCCGTTGGTCCGAGAGAGGGATCCGTCCGCCGTCATCGACGGTGATACTCGAAAGGTCGAGTCGTAGATCCACCCGGTGAGCGTCACGCTCGGCGTCGAAGTCCGGGCACGACCCGAAAGGGGTACCGGTGAATCAGCCGTATCACGCCGTCGCCGCATGGCGTGGCGCTGGCGAGGCAGGTGACGCCGCGGCAGCGATCGCCGCTCTCAGCCCGAATGTCACACTGATCTCGCCGATCACCGAGCAGTTCACGTTCCACGGTCACCAGCAGGTGCGCGACCTGCTTGAGGTGGCCCTGGCCGCGATCGACGGCATCACCTACACCGACCAGGTTGCCGAGGGCCGCACTGTGGCGCTGTTCTACGAAGCTCAGGTCGGTGACCGACGCCTGTATGAAGCGCAGCGCCTCCGCCTGGATGCCGACGGCCTGATCACCGAGATCACGCTCTTCGTTCGCCCCCTGCCGGCGCTGACCCGGCTGATGACGAAGCTCGGCCCCGAACTGGCCCGGCGCAACAAACAACCTGGCCTCGCACGGCTCATCCCGCTCGCCGCCGGAATGTTGCACTCGATGGCCAACACCGGGGAGCGGCAGATCATGCCCCGTGCCGCGCCTCGATAGCCAACGATCGGACCAGGTCCAGACCCTCTGGCCACGCGCCGAACCCGGTCTTGGAGTCCAGGTGCCCGACCGCGCCCGCGTCGAACAGTTCCGAGCCCCAGTCTCGCGCGTACGCCTCGAATTGCTCGAATGTGGCAGATGGGTCGTTGCGGCTGGCGACCAGGATCGAGCGGAAGGGCAGTGGTTCCCGTGGCACATGGCCGATGAACACATCGACGGCTTCGCGCGGGTCGGGAGTCCAGTCCGGATCCAGGTACGGCGGTGTGACCAGCAGGGCGGCACAGACGGGACCGACGTGCTGGCTGGCCCAGATGGCGACGGTCAGGCATCCCGCACTGTGCGCCACGAGGATGGCCGGCTCACTGTCGGCGCTGATCGCTGCGTGCAGCGCGGCGACCCGTTCAGCGGCGACGTACGGTGGCCCCGGGGGTTCAGGCGCCCAATGGCACTCCGGACAGTCCCTGACCCAGCCGCGCGACCAGTGGTCGGGGGACGGAATTCCTCGACCGGGCACGACCAGGTAACGCGTCATCCTGGGAGGATAGTGCGCCGATCCCCGGGACTGGGCGAAGCGCGTACCGCACCGCCAGAACGCCGCTGTCCCCTGCCGGGCGTTACGCCCACGGCGGGGTGTATCGACCCACATATTGGCGAGCACGTGGGAGCGGGTCACGCCAATACTGGTCCGGCATTCGGTGATGGTGATCCCCACAAAATTCGGCGAGATCGACCGCGATTCCGATGCGCTCCAGTGGGTGGCCCTCGAAGTCCGCGTTGACAGCCAGCAGGAGCGGCTCCGGATTCCAACCAGAATGGTCGAACGCCCAGCCAGCCCAGATCGCATAGACGTGCAAGATTTGCAGGTCGCCGGCCAACCGCACCGCCGCCACCTCAATCGACCGGTCCGGGTACGAGTCTCGACAGACCCAGGCGAGGACGTGACACGCTCCGGCAGCGAAGAAGGCCTTGTCCGCCCGTTCCCAGGCGACGCGCTGATCTGACCGCTCGATCGCGGTCCGACGAAAGGCCCCCGCTGCCTCTGCTGCCACCACATCCACGTTAGTAGGTGAGGTTGGCGCAGCCGCTCATGCCCCGATCGGAGCATCGCACCGCCACTACCCGGCCGTCGGGCCTAAGAGGTCCGGGGACACGAGAAAGACGGCCGTTCCGTCCTCGGCCGCTACGCCGTCAGGATCGGTCGAGACCAGGACCAGCGGCACCGACGAACCATCGGACTCATCCCGGAACTCCTTGACGACGCACCGCACCACAGCCGGTCTCGGCAACGCGGACTCGGGATCGAGGTCGGTACCGAAGATCGCCGCCTTGTCGATGAGCGACCATGCGTGGCCCTGCGCATCGGTGAACACGACCCGGGCCACGGCCGGGAAGGAGGCCCGGTCCACCCACTCGACCGCTTCGCAGGCAAGCTCGAAGTGATCACCAGGTCGGAGGGCGTGTCGGTCCATCTGTTCGAATCCTGTCTGTCGAGGTATCTCGCGCGACGGCCGCTTTCGGGCTCTACGATGCCGCGAACAGATCATCAATCGCACGCCGGCTACGTTCCTCGCTGGCCGGCATCAGGCGCGTGTAGGCCCGGAGGGTGAAGCCGGCATCGGCATGCCCGAGGTACGACGCGAGAGCCTTGATGCTCTCCCCTGCGTCGAGCAGCGACGACGCAGAGAAGTGCCGTAGGGCGTGCATCCTGGTGGCCCGGGTCGGCGTGATGCCGGGCGCCAGCACGGCGGGTCGCCAACTCTTGTCGTCGAAGGTGCGTCGGTTGATCGCACTCGCCGGGTGACGAATCCTCCCCAGGACATGCACGACAGCCGACCTTGACGGCACGACCAGCCCCGTGACGATGGGTGGCAGCCCAAGCTTGGCATGATCGCTGCCAGTTCCTAGGGGTGTGTGCTGTGCTGGTAGCGCTGGAGGATGTATGCCATACCTGCCTGATCTGACCACGGTGTTGGTCGACGGTGCTCGGTTCACCCAAGGCGGCGTCGAGTACGTGATCAAGGGGCATCCGGCTGGCATGGTGACGCTGCCGAGTGGTCAGCTCGTCGGTTGCGATCCGTTGATTGCCCCCGAAACAGCGGCCCCGTTCACGGTCACGGTCGAGCCTGGCCGGTATCGACTGGCCGCGTGGGTCGCGGCGGTCCATCAGAGCGGGAGCGAACCGCAGGACCGCACGGCGGCTCTTCAGCTCGTTGTCAAGGATCAGCCGACGGTGCGCTGGGAGCCGCCCCGGCTCGCTTCGCGGCCGGAGCGGAGGCCACCGACACCCGGTGGACGCCGCTCCCGTACTGGTACTGAGTCTGACCGGCTCGTAAACCACGACCAGGAGGCGGAGCACGGCGGTCCGGAAGCCGGCGTGGCTAGCCGCCGTCGACCTCTGGGCTTCCGGCTGCCGCGCCAGTCCACAGCCCGGATTGGCTTGCCACCGAGCCGCTGCGGGTCTAGCCGCCGAAGGCCTCGGCCAGCAGGGCAAGGCGGTCAGCCGGCGCTTCCAGGTGACGAGGGCTGTGGTGGCCGAGGCAGACGGGCAGCCCCTCCTGCTCTGTCCAATCACTGTCGCCCCAGAATCGATTGCTTCCGGCCAGCAGCTCCCCGGCAACCTCATTCTGTCGCCGTTGAGCGCCTACAGCGGTGACGGCCGCCGCTACCCTCTGGTTGGCTCCGCGCGGGATGGCGGCATCACCCACAGCAGGAAGGAGCAGGAGGAGACGTTCCGCCTGACTGTGCTTCGGGTCCGGTTGACTCGCTGTCCTGACCAGCTCGGGCCAGGCGAGTGCCGGCCCGTGGAAACCGCCCTCCAGCGACGCGGCGGTGATCACGTCGTCGGATCCCGTTTGCTGAAGCAGGTAGTCCCATCCCGAATCGTCCTCGTAGTTGCGGAAGAGGATGTGCATGCGGTGGCCTTGGACGAGGTTCAGAGAGATGACGGGCCAGATGCCGTGCTGGTGCATCTCCTCCGCGTAGACCTCGACATCTGCCGGATCGAGGTCGAAGGCCACCGCAGCCGTGTAGGAGCCGCCCACGGAGAGCAGGAACGCCGGCCAGAACAAGGGGTCAGTAAGCCACGGCGTCGCGTCGACAAGCACGGATGCATCAACCGGTGGGCGGAAGCGGTTGAGATAGCCGAGGAGGGGCATCTGCCGATCCTCGCAGACCCGTAGCCGCTTGCGCTGGTGCGGCTGACTGAGCTTGGCTGGTGGCGCCGGTTACGTTGGTGCGTGCCCCCTACGTGCCCGTCGCGCCGGGAAGCCACGGGGAACGGCGGTCAACCACGGGCACCGTGACCAGGAGCGCGGTTCGTTGACTTCGGCCCGGACCGGCGCCCCAGCGAGTTCCCAAGCTGACGGTGCTGCCCAAAGATCAGGGTGCGCTCAGGGCGTCAGGGCGTCTCCAGGGCGTCAAACGTCGCCCAATGTTGACCATCAACGCCAACCAACGTCAGAAGATACGATCAGCTCCAGAGCCTTGGTCGCGGCTCTGACCTGGTGGGCGACGGACGAGTCGACCTGTACGCCGGATTCTGTGCGCGGCGCGTACCCCGAAAGGTTTGCGCCGGCGGCGGCCATCCATCTCGGCCTACCGTTGCCGGCAGGCTCCAGCGGCCTACCCGCAGACATCGGGCGGGCAGCCCTCAAGCGTCTGCGCCGGGTCGTCATCTTGCGGTGACGGCCCTTGCTTGGCCTTGCTCCGGGTGGGGTTTACCGAGCCACCCCGGTCACCCGGGGTGCTGGTGGGCTCTTACCCCACCGTTTCACCCTTACCGTCCCCGTTGGGGTCGGCGGTCTGTTTTCTGTGGCACTTTCCCGCGGGTCGCCCCGGGTTGCCGTTAACAACCACCCTGCCCTGTGGAGTCCGGACGTTCCTCGGCGGCGGGCCGAAGCCCGCCGACGCGGCCGCCCGGTCGACTCGTCCGTCGCGCTCTCATCCTAACGACGAGCGCGCTGCCGGTATTGCCGCCCCGCCTGAGCAAGATCGCGCAGCTCAAGAACGATCCGGCGAATGCGTGCCGTAGGGCAACGGCTAGCCTCGTGGGGCTATGGATCTCTCCCACGCCGCGCTGCTGCTCGCCGCCGGTCTCGCCGCTGGCACTGTCAACGCGGTGGCCGGTGGCGGTTCGCTGATCACCTTTCCGGCGATGATCGCGATCGGGTTGCCCCCGGTGCCGGCGAACGTCAGCAACTCCGTCGCCGTATTTCCCGGGTACCTTGCCAGCGTGGCGGGCAGCCGGCAGGACCTGCCGCGCCCCCGCGCACTCGCCACGCTGGTGCCCACCACCATCGCGGGCACGATCCTCGGTGCGTTGCTGCTACTGGCCACTCCGGCCCGCGCGTTCGAGCTGGTCGTACCGTTTCTGGTTCTCGGCGCGACAGCGGTCCTGGCCTTCCAGGATCCGCTGCGCCGGCTGGTCGGTCACCCCCAGGACCTGTCGCCACGCCGGCGGACGGTGGCGGTGCAGACGATGGTCGCCCTCGGTGCGGTGTACGGCGGTTACTTCGGTGCGGCGCTCGGGGTGATGCTGGTGGCCGGGCTGGCCCTGGTGCTGGACGCGACACTGGCCCGGGTGAGCGCGATCAAGAATCTGCTGTCGGCGGTGGTGGGGTTCACGACGCTCGTGGTGTTCGCCCTGTTCGGCCCCTTGAACTGGGCGGCGGTCGCGGTGGTCGCGCCCGCCACCCTGATTGGGGGGTACGCGGGCGCCCGGCTCGTTCGTCGGCTGCCGTCGGTGGTGCTCAAGACGGTGATCGTGGTGTTCGGCACGACGATCGGCCTCTACCTGCTCTGGCGCGCCCTGAACTGACCCCGCCCGCGCAAGATCCACGCAACTTCAGGGAAAGTGCTGCCTCAACCGGCAGCGAGGCAGCAGTTTCCCCGAAAGTGCGCGGATCTTGGAGACGAGCCCCGCGGTCAGTAGGCCTCGCCTACCGGTTCCTCGGCGGTGTGTTCGGTCTCCGCGGCGGCGCGGTTCCAGCGGGACCAGAGCACCCGCTCGCCGTAGCCGGCGGCCATCACGTGTGCGAAGGCCAGGTAGACCAGCACGCCGACGGCGAGCACCCCGAAGCCGACCCAGAACGGCAGCGACAGCGACTGCTCGGCGAGCTTGCCGGAGATGATCGGCGCCGGCGCGGCGGCACCCCAGCGGACCAGATTGAACGCGCCGCTGGCGACGCGCCGGTCGCTGGAGCCGAGGCCGAGCGCCAGGTCGGTGAGGTTGGCGTTGGCGAGCCCCATGCAGAGTCCGGCGAGCACCAGGACCACGAGCGCCTCGGCGGTGCTGCTGGAGGTGGCGAAGAGGACCATGCAGACCAGGAGGCCGGCGATGGCCACGCCGACGGTCTGTACCGCGCCGATGCGGTGGGCCAACCGGTGACCGATCACCATGATGCCGGCGGCCAGGCCGATCCCCCAGCCGGTGAAGGCGAGCCCCAACGGGATGACGTCCAAGCCGAGGAAGAGCGGCGTGTAGCCGAGCACCACGAAGAACACGAAGTTGTACGCGGCGGTGACCACGCAGAGGGCGATGAACGCCGGCCGGCGGTAGGTGGCGAAGATCTGGCCGACGCGTACCGGGGCCTGCCGGTTGGTGGGTTCGCGGAGTTTGCGGGAGGCCACGCCGAGGGCGAGGACCATGAAGACGCCGCAGACGAAGAACGGCAGCCGCCAGCTGACCTCGCCGAGCAGACCGCCGATCAGCGGTCCGACGGCGAAGCCGAGACCGAGCGCGGTCTCGAAGAGGCCCACCACCCATTCCCGGTCGACGGCCAGGTTGACCAGCACCACCATGGCGGTGGCGAAGAACATCGCGTTGCCCAGCCCCCAGACACCGCGCAGCACTGACAGCTGGACGATGTTGTCGCTGAACGAGGCGAGGATGGCGGCGAGGCCGACCACGGAGACGCCGGTGATGAGCACTGGCTTGAAGCCGAACCGGCCGCTCGCGAGGGTCGCCGGGATCATGCCAAGGGCCATGACCGCGATGTACGCGGTGAACAGCAGCTCGACCTGCCAGGCGGTGACCCCGATCGCCTCGCCGATGGCGGGCAGGATCGGGTCGACGACGGCGATGCCGGCGATGGCGAGGAAGGCCACCAGCGTGGTGGCGTAGATGGCACTGCGGTTCGGTTCGGAACGCCGATCCACTCCGACTCCTCAGATAGCTGTATCGTACAGGTACTTATTCTGTATCATACAGCTATGAGCGACGACCATGACGAGAGCACCCTCGGCCGGATCGAGACCGAGGTGGCCCTGCTGATGCGCTTCGGCGAGGCCACCCGGCGGGCCACCGGCACCGCCGAGCACCGGGTGCTGGACCGCGCGGCGTACGTCATCCTGCGCCACCTGGCCGACGCCGGCCCGCAGAACGTCTCGGCGCTCGCCGCCCGGCTCAACCTGGACGGCTCGACGGTCACCCGGCAGGTGTCAGCGCTTCAGCGCGACGGCCTGATCACCCGCACCCCGGACCCGTCCGACGGCCGCGGCACTGTCATCTCCCCCACCCCGGCCGGCCTGCAACGGATGGCCGCCGTCCAGGCCGCCCGCACCCGGCTCTACGGCGACATGCTGGCCGACTGGAGTGGCGAGGACCGAGCCATGCTGGCAGCCCTCCTAGCCCGCTTAAACCAGGCCCTGATAAACCGCAACCGCCCCCGCTAACCCCACCCCACCCCGCCCCCCCGCCGCGCCCTACCCCAACCCGCCTCGTCGATCTTGCACTTGTGGTGGGGGACAAACAGCGTGAATCACCACCGGCCGGGCACCATAACTGCAAGATCGACGCGGGGGACGCGGGGCGCGAGGAGGCGAGGAGGCGAGGAGGCGAGGAGGCGAGGAGGCGAGGACAGCGCGGGACAGGTTGATGACTCGCAGGCATCATGATGCCTGTGAGTCATCACGCTGGTCGGGGCGTCCGCCCCACGACGACGACCGTGCGGGTTGGTGCGGCCAACTGCCGTCGATGGCTGTCGGATCAGTACGGCCGCCGGATCCCTCGCTCCGAAAGCGTCGCTTCGTAGAAGCTGAGCAGGCCCTCCACCTCTCGGACGCCCGGGCACCGACAGACGTCGGCACCCGGGCGTTCGTACCTGAGGTCAGGCGACCGGCTCGCGGGCCGAGTCGGCGTCGCGGTCGGTGCCCGGGGTGACCCGGGGGTCGCCCTCGTCGGCGAAGTAGTCGTCCGGCTCGGTGCCGTCGGCCCCTTCCTCGACCTTCGCGGCCCGCAAAGCGAGCGTCACCAGCGCCGCCACGGCCAGGTTGACCGCCACCGCGACGATGCCGACGTAGATCGTCCGGGTGGTGTCGAACCCGAACTCCGACAGCGGGAACGCCGAGCCGCCGAAGTGCTTCCGGGTCGGGCTGGCCACCTGGTAGAGCATCCACATGCCCAACCCCATGCCGGCCACCCAGCCGACGATCAGGCCGGTGCGGTGGAACCAACGGGTGTAGAGGCCCAGCGCCACCGCCGGCAGCGTCTGCAGGATGATCACGCCGCCGATCAGCTGGAGGTCGATGGAGAACTGCGGGTCGAGGAAGACGATGCAGGCCACCGCGCCGACCTTCACCACCAGTGAGGTGATCTTCGAGACGTTCGCCTCCTGGGCCGGGGAGGCATCCCGCTTCAGGTACTCCTTGTAGATGTTGCGGGTGAACAGGTTCGCCGCCGCGATCGACATGATCGCCGCGGGCACCAGCGCGCCGATGCCGATCGCCGCGTACGCGACACCGGCGAACCAGTCCGGGAACTGCTGGTCGAACAGCAGCGGGACGATGGTGTTGTTGTCCACCGAGCCGGCCGAGTTGCCGGGCAACGGCTTCACACCGGCCGCGATGGCCATGTAGCCGAGCAGCGCGATCAACCCGAGCAGCAGGCTGTACGCGGGCAGCGCCGACATGTTCCGCTTGATCACGTCGCGGTTCCTGCTGGCCAGCACACCGGTGATGCTGTGCGGGTAGAGGAACAGCGCCAACGCCGAGCCGAGGGCCAGCGTCACGTACTGAAGCTGGTTGTTGCCGTTGAGCAGGATGCCGTCGTTCGGGTTGGGTGAGGCGTCGAACTTCGCGTCGGCGGCGGCGAAGATGTCACCCCAGCCGCCCAGCTTGTACGGCAGGTAGACGACCGCCACCAGGATCACGATGTAGATCAGGCTGTCCTTGACGAACGCGATCAGCGCGGGCGCCCGCAACCCCGACTGGTACGTGTAGGCGGCCAGGATGGCGAACGCGATGATGATCGGCAGGTGTCGGGCCAGTGCGTTGTCGCCGGTGACGCCCATCGTCTTGAGCACCGCCTCGATGCCGACGAGCTGCAACGCGATGTACGGCATCGTGGCGACGATGCCGGTGATCGCGATCAGCAGCGCCAGCACCGGCGAGTCGAACCGGTTGCGGACGAAGTCGGCCGGCGTGACGAACCCGTGCCGGTGCGACACCGACCAGAGCCGCACCAGCACCAGGAAGACCAGCGGGTAGATGACGATGGTGTACGGCACGGCGAAGAACCCGGCCGCGCCGGCACCGAACATCAACGCCGGCACCGCCACGAAGGTGTAAGCGGTGTAGAGGTCACCGCCGACCAGGAACCAGGTGATCCAGCCGCCGAAGCTGCGCCCGCCCAGCCCCCACTCGTCCAGGTGCGCCATGTCCTTCGGTGCCCGCCACCGGGCGGCCACGAAGCCCATCACGCTGACCAGGAGGAACAGCACGGAGAAGACGATGATTTCGGTGAGATGGTCGCGCCACATCAGCGGCCTCCCCGCTTCTTCGTCATCTGGTAGACCAACGTGGTGGTGCCGACGCCGAGCAGGATGAAGGCCAGTTGCAGCCAGTAGAAGCGTGGGAAGCCGAAGACCCGGGGCGAGTCGCCATTGAAGAACGCCGGGATCAGCGGCACCACGATGGGGATGAAGAGCAACCAGTTCCAGGGGCTGTGGTCCTTCGCCCTGGACGGCGCCGTGGTGGGCGCCTCCGGTTCGGGTGCAGTCATCTGACACACCTCCGGGGAGTCGAGGCATTGGCTGTAACGGCCGGAGGCTACGACTCTGTGACGGCGGTCACTGTGCCCGCCTGGGAGGTGCTGCGCCCAACGGCCGACCGGGTGCGCCGAACGGCGCGCCCAACCAGCCGAAGGGTGAACGGCTCAGAGAGCGGAGAGGTGGGCGGTGTCGTTGACGGTGCGCACGGCCACGCCGCCGTCGGGCCACATGTCGAGCACCGAGATGCCGGCCGCGTCCAGGAAGAGCCGGTGCAGGAAGCCGTCACCGGCCGCGAGGGCGTCGCGCAGCACCAGCTTGATCGGCGAGACGTGCGAGACGACCACCACTGTCTCACCGGGGTACGCGGTGAGGAGCCCGGAGATGACGCGGTGCGCGCGTTCGGCGACGTGGGTGAACGACTCCCCGTCCGGCGGCGCGATCCGGGGTGAGGCGAGCCAGGCGTCCATCTCCCCCGGCCACTGCTGGCGCACCTCGGCGAAGGTGCGCCCCTCCCACTGGCCGAAGTCGCACTCGATCAGGTCGTCCTCGGTGCGGACCGGCACGTCACCGAGCGCCCCGGCGATCGACGCCGCGGTGGCCGTACACCGGGACAACGGTGAGCTGACCACGGCCGCGACGGACGGGGCCAGCTCGGCCACCCGGGCGCCGGTGGCGCGGGCCTGGGCCCGCCCGCGCTCGGAGAGCGGCACGTCGCCGCGCCCGGAGTAGCGCTTCTGCTCGGTGTACGGGGTCTCGCCGTGCCGGACCAGGATCAGCCGGGTGGCGGTGAAGGTCGGGCGTGGCTCCCAGGAGGCCGGCGCGGTGGCCGGGTCGCTGCCGGTCGCGGGTGTCCCCGCGGGCTGCTCGGTGCCTGCCGCCGCGGGACGGGCGGGGGCCGCGGTCGCCGGGGGACGACCCGCGGCGGCGTCCATGGCGGCGTTGGCGAGGGCGTCGGCGTGCCGGTTCTGCTCGCGGGGGATCCAGCTGAACCGGACCGCTGTGAACCGGCCTACCAGCGCGGCGGCCTGGGCGGCGAGGGGCCGCAGGCCGGGGTGCTTGATCTGCCACCGGCCGCACATCTGCTCGACCACCAGCTTGGAGTCCATCCGGACGTCCACCTCGGCGGCGCCGAGTTCGGCGGCGGCGGTCAGCCCGGCGATCAGGCCCTGGTACTCGGCGACGTTGTTGGTGGCCGTGCCGAGCGACTCGGATCGCTCGGCGAGCACCTCACCGGTCTCCGGGTCGCGGACCACCGCGCCGTAGCCGGCGGGGCCGGGATTGCCCCGGGACCCACCGTCGGCCTCGATGGAGACCACGCGTGGCGCCACGACCTACAGGCCCGACTCGTTGGTACGGACCATGATCCGTCGGCAGTCCTCGCAGCGGACCACGTCGTCGGGGGCTGCCTTGCGGATCCGGGCCAGGTCGGCGCCGGACAGGTCCAGGCGGCACCCGCCGCAGCGGCCCGCGGTGAGCAGCGCGGCACCCAACCCGGTGTCCTCGCGGATCTTGTCGTAGAGGTTGACCAGGTCGCTCGGGAGGTCGCCGGCGAGCGGCTGACGGGCCCCCCGCTTGAACTCCTCCTCCTTGGCGATCTCGGCCAGCGCTTCGTCGCGGCGCTGCTCGGTCGCGGCCCGCTTGTCCCGGGTCTCGGCCAGTCGCTGCTCCACGCCGTCCAGGACGCCCTGCGCGGTCTCCCGCTGCTCCATCAGCTCCAGCTCGGCGTCCTCAAGGTCGCCCTGGCGGCGCTTCAGCGAGACCAGCTCATGCTGGAGCGCCTCCAGCTCTCGGGCCGGGCCGGTGCCGGCGGCCAGCCGGTTCTCGTCCTTCTCCTTGCGGGCCCGGACCTGCTCGACGTCCTTCTCCAACCGGGCGATGTCCCGGTCCAGGTCGTCCACCGCCACCTGGGCGCGGACCCGCTCGTCCTCCATCGACGACAACTCCCGGGCCAGCGACTCCAGCTCGGCCCGCTCAGGCAGCGACCGCCGACGGTGGGCGAGCTGGGCGAGGTTGGTGTCGATCGCCTGGAGGTCGAGCAGGCGGCGCTGCACCTGAGGGTCAGCCTTCACGGTCGGGCTCCTTGTCGTCCACAACGGGTGCGGCGGCGTGCACGGTCCACGGGTCGGTGTCCAGGTCGGACACCAGCGTCTCGACGTCCAGCGCCTCCCGGAGGAAGGCGGCCAGGTCGTCCAGCCACGGTCGTTCGGTCGCCCAGTGGGCGGCGTCGATCAGGGCGGGACCATCGGCGGCGAGGTGCTCGCCGGCCGGGTGGTGCCGCAGGTCGGCGGTGAGGAACGCGTCCACCCCGGCGGCGGTCGCGGCGCCGAGGAAGCTGTCCCCCGACCCGCCGCTGACGGCGAGGGTACGAACCATACGCCCGGGATCCCCCGCCGCGCGAACTCCCCAGGACGTGACGGGGAGCACCGAGGCGGCGTGCCGGGTCAGTTCGGCGAGAGTCATCGGCTGGGGCAGCTCGCCGATCCGGCCGAAACCCCTGTCGTCGCCGTGGGCGGGCGAACCGGGCACGGGCCGCTGGAGCGGGCGGAGGTCGGTGAGCCCGAAGCGGGCGGCGAGGGCGTCGGAGACGCCCGGGGAGGCCACGTCGGCGTTGGTGTGTGCCGCGTAGAGCGCCACCCCGGCCCGGATCAACCGGTGGATGATCCGCCCCTTGAAGGTCGTCGCCGCAACCGACGACACCCCGCGCAGCAGCAGCGGATGATGCGCGACGATCATGTCCGCGTCGGCGGCGAGGGCTTCGTCGACGGTCTCGGGCACCACGTCGACCACGCAGAGCACCCGGCGGACCGGGGCGGCCGGCTCGCCGAGCACCAGGCCCACCCGGTCCCACTCTTCCGCCCAGACTGGCGGAAAGCGCCGTTCCAGCTCGGCCACCACGTCGCTGACAGTGGAAGCGGATCCGCTTGTGCTCACGGCGGGCCAGCTTACCGGCGTGGAGGCCACCGGGCGGTCACACCCGGCCCGGCCACGTCGCGCGGGAGGTCTGCCGGAGGCGCTACGCGGCGCTCCAGGAGACGGTCTGCAACGCCGCCAGCGGCATCGCCCAGGGGAAGGTGTGCGTGTGCTGTTCCCCCGTTCCGGGTGGATGCAGGGCGATCACATCGTCGCCGAAGAGCACAGTGACGCCCCACTCGGCCAGCCGGGCCACCCCGGCACGGAACGCCGGATGGCAGGCCATCGCCGCGTTCGTGTACGGCACCGCGACGATGGGGACGCCCTTGCCCTGGGCCTCGACCAACAACCCGAGCGCCAGGGTGTCGGTGATCCCGGCCGCCCACTTGTTGACGGTGTTGACGGTGGCCGGGCAGACGATCATGGCGTCGGCGGGCGGCAACACGTCCGGGTCACCGGGATTCTTGTAGTGCGTCCGCACCGGGTGGCCGGTCTGCCGGATCAGGGCCGGCTGGTCGATGAACTTCGCGCCGTCCGGCGTGGTGACCACGCAGACGTCCCAACCGTCCTGTTGGGCCAGGTCGACCAGACGACCGACGTGCCGGGCCAGCGGCGAACCGCAGGCGATGACGTAGAGCACCTCGCGGCGCCCGCTGTTGCGCGCTGCACCGGCCATCACACCGGCTCCGCGCTCATACCCCTACTCCCATGTGCTCAGCCAACTCCGCTACCGGAGAAGGCGGCGCACCACGTGTGCGACGGAGGATGTCGGACATCACCTCGTGCGCGATCGGCCGGCAGCGGATCTCCGACGGAGCGAGCCGATCACCGAGCAGCAGCATCTCGCCGGCGTTCGCCACGTCACCCAGCTGGGCGTACCCGCGGGCGATGTCGAGCAGGTGGTGGGCGCGACGCTCGGGCAGCAGCGCGTTGAACGAGGGCTCCGCGATGCGCAGCTGGTGCACCTCCACGGCCCGCCCCCCGTCGCCCAGCTCCACCGCGGCGGCGGCCCGGTGCAGTTCGACATTGGTCGGACCGAACGACGTCCAGTAGTGGTTGTGGTCACCGCCGAGCAGGGTGGCGGCCTCCTGCGCGCAGTTGATCAGGTCGTCGACGCTGGCCGAGTCGCCAATGCGGGACGCTGCCATCGCGCCCTGGAGCAGCAGCATCCCGTAGACGGAAAGCCGGGCCGGGGAGACCTCGTTGCTCCCACCCGGTGCCAGTCGGTTGGCGATCTGGACGTTCAGCTCCAGCGCGGGACGGGCCCGCCCCATCGCGACCAGGGCGTTGCACACCCGGGTGGTGGCGATCCCGGCCAGCAGCGGGTCGTCGGCCCGCTGGGCCACCGCCATGGACCGGTCGGCGGCCAACCAGGCGAGCTCGCACTCGCCGAGCTTGCGCAGCACCGAGGAGGCGATCTGGTAGACCTGCCCGAGCAGGTGGGCCGCCTCGGCGGCCCGGTCACCGCCGTAGGCGGCGTCGGCCGCCTGGGCGTCGCGCAGCAGCTTCGGCAGCGCCCGGGTGAGCATCCCGTAGCGGCCGTACTGGTAGGTGAGCCAGGCGTGGTTGACGGCCTTGCGCATGTCGTCCATCGGCGGCGGGTACGGCGCCGCGTCGAAATACGCGCTCATCGAGTCGTAGCGTTCCAGCGCCGCCCGGATCTCCTGCACCTCGACCTGGTCGATGCAGTTGAGGGCGTCGGCGCGCCGCTCCGGATCCTTGCCCATGAGCAGCTGCACATCCATCTGGAGGATGTCGGCGATCTCGTAGAGGACGGAGAACTTGTCCAACCGGCGGACGCCGCGTTCGACCTTGTCCACCCAGCTCTTGGACTTGCCCAGCCGGTCCGCGAAGACCTGCTGCGACATCTTGCGTCGCCCCCGCCAGTAGGCAACTCGCCGTCCTATGGGTAGCTCGTCCATCTCCCCATCCTCCCCTGCCACCGACGACCAATCGAGTCGGGGCGATGTCCGCGGGTGCGGCGACTTCTGTTCACTTTCAGGTTTTGCCTGGTCGCACAGGATGTACGTCAGCCGTACAGCTGGTCCTCGTACTTTTCGTGCAAGTTGCACGAGCCGTTCGTCAACCTCAACGATCGTGGGTTACGGCAGTGACGGTGCTCGACATGCGACCTGGCGAACGCCGGGCCCGACGAGAGGAGTTGGCACACATGTGGGGGAATGTCGGACCACGCGTCGCCGAACTGTCGCCGCTGGAACGCGTCCGGCTGCGCCGGGTCGCCATCCGGTACGCCGTACACGGCTGGGAGGTCACCCCGGGTGCCTGTCTGGCCCGCAGCCGCTTCGTCTGCGGCCGGGCCGGCTGTCCCACAGTGGGCTGCCACCCCGCCCTGGAGAACTGGGAGATGGCCGCCAGCGCCGACCCGGCCCGGGTGGCGACCTGGTGGCGGAGCCGACCGCACGGGGTGCTGCTGCCCACCGGCCGGGCCTTCGACGTGCTGGAGGTGCCCGCCCACCTCGGCCGGCACGTGCTCGACGCGGTCCAGATCCACCCGGCCGGCACCGGCGTACGCGGGCCGGTGCTTGTCACGCCCACCGGGAGGTGGATGTTCCTGGTCCGCCCCGGCGATCCGCTCCGACCGGAGTTGGAGCACTGCTTCCACGTGGTCCGGCACGGGCCGGGCTCGTGGATCCCCGCGCCGCCCACCCGGCTGCCGGAGGGCACGGTCCGCTGGGCGGTCGCCCCCGAGCAGGCGCGCTGGCAGCTGCCGGATTCCTACCTCGTACAGAACACGTTGATCGGGGCGCTGCGGGCCACCGGGGTGACGCTCGCCCCCGACCTGCTCCCCGGTCACCTGCCGCTGCCCCGGCGAGGCATGTGAAAGCGGCCGGATCGACGATTCGATCCGGTGCCCGACAGCGTCGCCGAGGCGCCGGTCCTCGTTGACAGGGGGACGGTGCGAACGCGCGCCACGAACGGGGGAACGATGTCCAGCAACGACAGAGCGCCTCACCCCGGCGGCACCGAGCCGCCCCGGCGCAGCCACCCAGGACGCCGGTGGGCCGGCACCCGACCGTCCGGCTCCCGCCCCGGCCGCCCACGCCCCACCGGCTCTCGCCCAGCCGGCACCCACCGCCCCCTCCGCTAGTCGGTCAGCGGGAGGGCGACTGAGTGGTACTGGCGGGCGTTGTCGGTTATCGCCGCGTGGGTGTGGTCGTCCAGGCGGTTCAGCCAGTTGAGGCCGGGGGTGCCCATGGCGAGGGCGGCGGTGGCGTACGCGTCGGCCACCCCGAGGTCGGTGCCGACCACGGTCACCGAGCGCAGCCCACTGGCCGGCGCGCCCCGGCGCGGGTCCAGCACGTGGCGTCCCCGCTCGTAGACGCCGGACGTGGCCACGGCCAGGTCGGTCCCGGTGAGCACCAGGCAGGCCGCCATCGCGTCCCACGGGTGCCGGATGCCGATGCGCCACGGCTCCCCGGACGGCGACAAACCCCGCACCCGTACGTCGCCGCCGGCGTTCACGCAGTGGTTGACGGCACCGGCGGCGACCAGGCGGTCCGAGGCGACCTGAGCGGCCCAGCCCTTGACGAAGCCGGACGGGTCGAGTCGACCGGTGGCGTACGCGTCGAAGAACCCGTCGGTGGCGCCCCACAGGTCGGCGCAGGTCTCCAGCACGTACCGCAGGTCCGCGGACGCCTCGGAGAGCAGCACCTCACCCCTGTCGAAGCGGCACACCTCGCTGTCCGGCTTGTAGGTGCTGAATCGCGCGTCCACCTCGTGCATCCAGGCGAAGACCTCGTCCGCCAACTGGCGCAGCGTCGCCGGTGGCAGGTCGTCGGCGAGGTCCAGGGTGATCGTCGTACCCATGATCTGTTCGACCCGGCACAGCCCGGGTCGGGTCAGCGTGGCCCGCACGTCAGAATGCCTGCTCGATGGCGGACCGCAGCGACTTCTTGTAGGCCTCGCTGGTAGCTGTGGCACCGGAGACGGTGTTCAGGTTGGCGTTCTGCTTCTGCACCACCTGGCCGCCGCCGCCGTCGTAGGAGCCGCGGACGTCGCCACTGTGGATGTCGGATTCACCTCCGCTGGGCAGCGACAGCGCGACGGCCTCGACGATCCGGTTGCCGGAGACCACGATCTGCACCTGCACGAACCCGTATTTCTCCCTGCCGTCAACCGCGTCGAAGCCGGTTCCGGTGACCCGGCGGGTGGTCGACTGGGGCGCCTTGGTGGTGGTCCGCGGAGCGCTGGGGGCCTTCGTCGTCTTGGTGCCCGACGGGCGGGCGGTGGTTTTGCCGGGCTTGGGCGACGTGGACGGCTTGGCGCTTCCCGATGAGGTCGGCGTGCCGCCCGCCGGGTCGGTGCCCTGCGCACCCGCTGCGGCGCCGGGGTCGGTGCCCGGTCCGGAGGGGTTGACCGGCTGGGCGGTCGGCAGGTTCTGGGCGACCTGGCTGGTGCTCGGCGAGCCCTTGAACACCACAAGCGCGGTGGTGCTGGCGGCCAGGCCGGTGATCGCGAGGAGCGCGCGACGCATGGGGATGCCCTTCCTACAGCTCGAACGTGGCCAGGTGGATCTGCCGTCGGGGCACGCCGGCCCGCCGCAGCGCCCGCACCGACTGTTCCACCAAACCGGGTGGCCCGCACAGGTAGACGTCGCGCCGCGCCACGTCGGGCACCAGTTGCCGCAACCCGTCCGGGCTCATCAGTTGGCGGGGGCCGGGGTCGTCGCGGGAGCCGATGACGTACCAGACGGAGGTGTCGCGTTCCTGGGCCAGCCAGTCCAACTCGCGGCTGAGCAGCACGTCGGCCGGTGTCCGGGCCCGGTAGATCAGCGCCGCGCCCGGCGGCAACTCCTCCAGCATGGCCCGGATCGGCGTGATGCCGCTGCCGCCGGCGATCAGCAGCGCCCGCTCGCGGAGCCGGTGCGCGGCGGTGAAGGTGCCCGACGGGCCTTCGGCCCAGACCCGGGTGCCCGGTTCCAGGTCGCGCAGGTCGGCGGTGTGGGTGCCGACCACCTTGACGGTGACCCGCAGCCAGCGGCCGTTGGCCGCGGCGGAGACGGAGAACGGGTGCGACTGCCACCAGCAGCCCCGGGTGAGGAACCGCCAGCGGAAGTGTTGGCCGCCGAGCATCGCCAGCCGGCCGAGCCGCTCCCCGGTGAGGTAGATGGAGATGGTGTCGGGGCTCTCGGCGACCACGTCGGCGACCCGCAGCTTGTAGCGCAGGTTGAACACCAACGGCGCGATCACACGACCCCAGAGCAGGGCGGCGACCACCAGCAGGTACAGCGCGATCCAGCCGGTTCGCACCGGGCCGGGCCGGTACAGCTGCGCGCCGTGGGTGAACTGGTGGCCGAAGCCGAGCAGTAGGACCAGGTAGCTGGACAGGTGCAGCAGGTGCCACATCTCGTACGGCAACGCCCGCCGGATCGCCCGGATGCTGCTGAACCCGACAAGCATCATGATGCCGGTGGCGACGAACGCCGAGACCATGTCCTCGTAGTCGCCGAGCAACGTGCCGACCTCGGCGAGGACCGACTGCTTACGCAGGTCGGCGTAGCCGACGAGGATCAGCGACATGTGCGCCAGCACGGTGACCAGCAGGGTGGCACCGATGTCCCGGTGCCAGCGGGCCGTCTGCTCGCCGCCGATCCACCGTTCCAGCACCGGCAGTCGGCTCATCATCAGCACCTGCACCAGCAGCAGGTAGCCGGCGACCAGGCCGGTGATCCGGCCGGCCGCGGTGACGGTGGCCGCTGTGGTCCGCAGCGATCCGGCGGGGGTGCCCAGCCACCAGGGCAGCACGCTGGCGAGCAGGCCGACCAGGAGCAGCACGCCCAGCAGCCGTCGGCCGCCGGGCCCGCGCCGGTCCGGGATCTGCGGGGGTACGGGCGCAGCCGACCGGCCGCCGTGCCGGGACGAGGTCCCGGTACGACGGCCGGCGGCGTGGGTGTGCGAATACGTCACGCGTACAGCTTCATCGGGGCGTACTTCTGGCGGGGGAAGACCTTGTCGACCTCCGCGTTGGTGAGCCCGAAGCGGCCCTGCGCCACCGCGCCGTAGACGTTGAACATGTTGTTGTACTCCGGCACGTCACCGGAGTCCAGCTTGTCCAGGCCGTTCCAGGTGCCGAGCAGCGAACCGGCCAGCTTCTTGCCGGAGAGCACCGTGACAACGCCGCCGTGCCCGTGGTCGGTGCCGCCGGTGTTGGAGCCGACCCGACGGCCGAACTCGCTGGACACCATGATCGTCACGTCGGCGGCCTTCGGGCCGAGGTCGGTGAAGAAGGCGGCCATCGCGCTGGCCAGCTCGTTCAGCCGGCGGTACAGCTGGCCGCCCTCGCGGGTGCCCTGGTTCTCGTGGGTGTCGTAGCCGCCCATGCCGACAGTGGCGACCCGCACGTTGGCGCCGCCCTTGATCAACTGGGCGAGTTGCTGGAAGGCGTTGCCGACGCCCTCGTACTTGACGCCCTCGGCGGGCTGGTACGGCTTCGCGGCGAGCTTCTGGGCGGTGGCCAGCGCGCCCATGCCCTCCTGCACGGCCTCCTCGACCGGGTGGTTGATCCCGGTGAAGAGCCCCTTGATGGCCTTCTCGGTGGCGGCGCGGAACCGCTCGTCACCGTTGAGGCGCAGGGAGCCGACGCTGTTCAGCGAGAGTGCGCCGTTGTTGCCGACCAGCGAGCGGGGCAGCGTGCTGCCGACGCCGACGCTGCGGAACGCGGTGCCCTTGCCCAGGTTGTCGACCAGACCGTCGAGCCAACCCCGGCCGCCGGTCTCGTTGGGCAGGCCGCCCAGGTTGCAGGCGTCCGCGGCCTGGAAGTGGCTGCGGGACAGCCGCTCGTCGGAGACCGCCGGGATGAAGCCCAGCTGCCCGGCCGAGAGCCACTTCTCCAGCGGCTTGAACGCGCTGGTCATCTTGAAGCCGCGGCCCAGGGCCAGCGAGTCGTTGCCGAGCAGCAGGTCGGGGCGGGCCTTGTTGAGCGTCGGGTCGTTGTCCGGCGCGACAAGGCTCAGCCCGTCCAGCCCGCCGTAGAGGAAGACGTGGATCAGGGTGCCGGTCTTGGTCGCCGCGAACGACGCCGAGGTGGTGACGAACTGGGCGGTGGCCAGCGCGGTGGCGGTGGCCGCGGCACCGGCGACGAAGGTCCGCCGGGTCACGCCCCGCCCGTCCTGCTGGGCTTCCTCCAGGTTCTCCAGGGTGCGGTACCTGTCGAACTCGGCGGCGTTCTCGGCGGCGACGATGTCCGCCTCGGCGCGCAGCAACGCCTCAGCCGGGTTGTCGGCCAGCCGTCGCACGTCGGGGCATTCGGGGTGCAGGGGGAAAGAGTTGTACACAGTCTTCTCCATCGGGTGCCTCACCGGAGGTGGTGCTGGGGGGAAGCGAGGATCGCCCGCGCGACGGCGGTGATGGCCCCGTTGAACGTGGCGTCGACCTTGGCGGTCGCCGCCACACCGGCCACGCCGAGGATGAGGTTCTTCTCCCGCGTGCTCAACTTCTGGCCCACCAGCCGCTGGGAGAGCGCGTCCACGTACGCCCCGGCCGTCGCCGGCGGCTTGGCGACCAGCTTCTCCGGCGCCGTGTACGTGAAGGTGGTGCGGTAGCCGGCGAGGATCTCGCCCGCCTCGTTCCAGCCGTTGACCATGGCACCGGCCGAGGTCCAGGCGACGTAGACGTCCGGGTAGCCGTCCGGAGTGGGCTGGCCCATCGGGTACTGGCCCAGCTCGCGCATCTTGTCGTGGATCTGGCGCAGCCCCCGGGCGTACGCGGTGCGCTTGCTGTCGCCGTTGTTGTGCTTCGGCGACGCCTCCGGCGAGACGCCGAGGGCGCGGTACGTGGCGACCAGGTACTCCATCGGCCGACGCACCTTCTGGCCCACACCGGCCCAGAACTCCGAGGAGCAGAACAGCGTCATCAGGACCGGCTTGATCATGCCCTTGTTGGTGGTGTACGTCTTGGCCAGCCGGTCCACGAGGGACTTCGGCGGGGTGTCCGAGACGAACCGGGTGGCGAGACTCTGCGCCACGTACTTCGCTGTCGACGGGTGCGTCGCGATGTAGGTGATGTACGCGTCGATCGCCGCTTCGGCCTTCTTCGGGTCGGCCGAGTTGTTCGCGTGGGTGAAGCCGAGGATCTTCACCTTGCCGACGTAGTGCTGCTCGGGGCGGAAGACGTACTTACCCTTGTCGTCCACACCGCGGCCGGTCTGCAACATGGCGGCCTGCCGGACGTCCGGCTCCTTGTAACCGCCGTCGACGCCGACCGAGTAGAGCTCGAGGTTCTCCCGGGCGAGATTCTCGTTGATCGCGTCCTTGCGGGAGTCCTTCTGGTTCAGGTAGATCAGCAGCGCCGGGTGCTTGTTCGCGGCGATCAGCATCTCCGGGTAGCTGCCCAGCGCGTGCTTGCGCACGACGTCCTGGTCGAACGAGTTGCGGTACACCTCGCCGCCGTCGAAGTCCGCCGCGACGTGCAGGAAGTCGTTCCAGAAGTCGACCATCACCTCGAACAGCTGGCGCTTGGACCAGATCTGCCGGGCGATGGTCGCGTCGACCATCTCCCGCTCCGGGTTGGCGCCCTGCTCGTTGAGGTTGTCCCGCTGGTCGCGCAGCTGCTGCACGGAGAGCTTCTGGGTCGGCAGCTCGGCGAGCTTCAGCTCACCCTTGCTCGGCTCCAACTTGTCCGGGTCCAGCTGGGCGCGGATCCAGGCGTCCATGCCCTCGCGCTTGATGTCGGCGACCACCCCGGGCGTCACGCCGAAGGTGGCGCGCCGGGCCAGGTGCAGAATCGGGTCCTTGGACAGCACCGTCTTCACTGTCACCTTGGTCGCCGCCGCGGCGGCGGCGGGGCCGGAGAAGGTCCGCCCACCGACGGGCGCGTTCTTCTTCAGCGCCTCACCGGCCCGGGAGCCCATGTAGCTCTCGTTCTGCTCGGTGTAGGTACGCACAGTGCTGGGCTGCTGGCCGCTGGGCCGCGCCGCGGTGCCATCGGTCACCGTGCTGCCGGTCGCGTCGCCAGCCGCCGCCTCGTCGCCGAAGAGGCCACGGATCTGCGGGGTCATGGCGAGCGCCGCGCCACCGGCGACGACGGCGGCGGTACCGCCGAGGGCCACCATCGCCTTACGTCGGCCGACCTTGCGGCCCGACTCGTCGTCATCGTCGAGGGTGGGCAGTCCGGTGCCGGCCGGTCGCGCCGGGGCCGGGCGGCCAAGGCCCTCCGGGCCGACCCACTGCGGACCGCGCGGGGCGGGCGCGGGCTGCCCGGCGTACTGCTCACGCGGGTCGGCCTGCGCGGCGTAGCCGGCCTGGTAGGGGTTGGGCGAGTCGTAGCCGTAGGGCGCGGGCGGGTGGGGGTCGCCGTAGCCGTCAGCGCTGGGGTGCTGATGTCCGTCCCAACCGCGGTCGTCCCGCGGTCGACGTGGTGGCACATTCTGGTCGGCCATGTACCAATCCCGATTTCTGATGAGCGCCGAAAGCTGCTACCGGGCAGGTGCGGCAGGTGCGGCGACTGTTGCCTGAGGGGGGTTGCTACGGCAAGGTAACCAAGGCCCCAGGGCCCTTCAAGGTGGCCGGAACCCACTCGTGAGGGCACTTAAGACAGCGCTCAGTGCGACAGCGGCGGAGCGCGGTGGGGCGTACCGGTTCGCAGACCTTCCCAGCAGGGCGTACGTGCGGCAGCCGTGCACGGACCGGACCACACCGCCGTACCCGACACTTTCGGCACCGTTCACCACCACAGGCAAACTTAAGGTTCAGGTAAGCCGGACGTGAAGCGCGCTCGCGTGGAGGAAAAGTAGCAACAGCGGGTGAGCGTGAGCCGCCACCGCAGCGGGTATGCCGCCGAACCGCTGAACGCGTGAGGGGAAGGCAGCGCCATGCTCAGCAAAGAGGATCAGCGCAGATTCGACCAGATCACCCGTCAGCTCCGGGAAAGTGACCCGGCCTTCTTCAACCGGCTGGACCATCGGGCCCGGGCCCGCAGGGGCCGCTATCTGATGTTGTTGACCATCGTGCTGTGGGCGTCGCTGCCGGCGATAGCCGTGTTCGCCGGTCGACTGACCGGCGCGATCTGCGCGGTGGTGCTGGTGGCCAACGCGGCGATCATGTGGCGGTTCCGCCGCCGGTGGACGTGACGGCTCACCGGTCGGCCGGGCCGAACGCCCGGTACGCGCGTCGCAACCGTTCGAGCAGTCCCGGCCCACCGATGGCCGGGGCCGGGGCGCCGAGCTGGCGCAGCAGCAGGTCGGTGCCGGTCACCAGTCGGGGCGGCCGATCCGGCAGCGGCACCGGCGCCGACCAGAAGCGATCCGCCGTCTCCGCCAGCGGCGTCGCCGACAGCCCGGCAAGCGCGCGGGCGGCGCCGACCGGCGCCGGGGACTCCACTGTCGACACGACACCGTCCGGTTCGGACGGTGGGTCGGCTGGCAGGGCGGCACCGGTGGTCGCGGCCCGCCGGGCGCGGAGTGCGTCGAGCAACTCCGCGCGGGACCGGCCGCGCCAGTGCAGCAGCTCGAACGGGTCGGCGTCGAACGCCTCGGCCAACAGGTAGAACGTCGCCGCGAGGTGCTTGCACGGCACCGCGAAGTCGGGGCAGTTGCAGCGCTGGGTCAACTCGTCCACGGCGGTCGGGAAGAGCGGCGCGCCGGCGGCGGCGAACAGCTCCTCCAACTCGTCGGGGAGGTCCCCGGCGAGCAGCCGGGCGCTGAAGAACGCCTGCCCGGCCAGCTCATCCTCGATTCGGGACCAGAGCGCCGCCGGGAACGGCTTCAGCGCGATCGACACCTGGTACGGCTGCGGCCGGGAACCCTGCACCACCGCGCTGACCCGCCCGGGTCCGATGTCGAGGGTGAGCACCTGACCGGCCCTCGCGTACGACCGGCCCCGGGTCAGCCGGGTGCCGAGCGCGAACGACTCCAACACCTCCAGGAAACGCCGCGACCACCAGGACCGGCCAATCGCGCCCCGGGCGCTGCGCGCCCGCAGGCCCCCGTCGACCCGACGCGGACGTCCGTAGTCGGCGAACCGGTCCGTGCTCACGCCAGCGCTCCGCTGCGCTCCGCGCCGACGTGCGACAGAACGCTGCTGTGCCTGATGGTTCGCTCGCTCCGCTCGCTCACTCCACCACCGCGCCGGCTTCCAGGGCGAACAGGTCCCGCAGCTGTCCGGTGGACAGCTCGGTGATCCACTGTTCGCCGGTGCCGACCACCCGCTCGGCGAGGCTGCGCTTGTCGGCGATCAGCGCGGCCACCTTCTCCTCGACCGTGCCGGCGCAGACGAACTTGCGGACCTGCACACGTCGGCGCTGCCCGATCCGGAACGCCCGGTCGGTGGCCTGGTCCTCGACCGCCGGGTTCCACCACCGGTCCACGTGCACGACGTGGTTCGCGGCGGTCAGGGTCAACCCGGTGCCGCCGGCCTTGAGTGACAGGACGAACAGCGGCGGACCCTCCGCCGACTGGAAACGCTGCACCAGGGCGTCCCGCTCGGCCTTGCCGAGACCACCGTGCAGGAACAGCACCTCCCGGCCGAACCGCGCCGACAGGTGACCGCGCAACATCGCACCGAACTCGGCGTACTGGGTGAAGAGCAGCGCCCGCTCCCCCGCCGCCAACACCTCCTCCAGGATCTCGGTGAGCCGGGCCAGCTTTCCGGAGCGGCCCTCCAGCGGCGAGCCGTCGCGCAGCAGCTGGGCGGGGTGGTTGCAGACCTGCTTGAGCCGGGTCATGGTGGCCAGCACCAGGCCGCGACGCTCGATGCCGTCGCTGGTCTCGATCCGGGCGAGCATGTCGTCGACCACCACCCGGTACAGCGCGGCCTGCTCGGCGGTGAGGTTGCAGAGCACCTCCATCTCCAGCTTCTCCGGCAGGTCCGAGATGATCGACGAGTCGGTCTTGAGCCGGCGCAACACGAACGGGCCGGTGATCCGGCGTAGCCGCTCCGCGGCCTCGGCGTCGCCGTGCCGCTCGATCGGCTCGGCGAACCGCTTGCGGAACGTCGCGGCCGGCCCGAGCAGTCCCGGGTTGGCGAACTGCATGATCGACCAGAGGTCGGCGAGGCGGTTCTCCACCGGCGTACCGGTCACCGCCACCCGTTGCCGGGCGGGCAGCGCGCGAACCGCCTCGGCCTGCCGGGTCGACGCGTTCTTGATCGCCTGCGCCTCGTCCACCACCACCCGGTGCCAGTCGATGCCGGCCAGGTCGGCGGCGTCGCGGGCAGCCACCGAGTAGGTGGTGAGGACCAGGTCCGCGCCGTGCGCGGCCGCTGTGAACTCCGCCCCCCGCGCCCGCTCGGCACCATGGTGTACGTGCACCCGCAGCCCCGGGGTGAACCGCGCCGCCTCCCGCTGCCAGTTGCCGACCAGCGACATCGGACAGACCAGCAGGGTCGGCCCGGCCTCCGGCGGGTCCCCGGCGAGCAGCGCGAGCAGTTGCACAGTCTTGCCCAGCCCCATGTCGTCGGCGAGCACACCACCCAGGCCGAGCGAGCGCAGGAAGGCCAGCCAGGCCAGCCCGCGCTGCTGGTACGGCCGCAGCGTTCCCTGAAAGCCCGGCGGCGGGTCCAGCGGGGTGAGTCGCCGCTCGACCGCGCCGGCGAGCAGGTCGCCCAGCGCCCCGTCGGCTGTCACCTCCAGCACCGGCAGCGCGCCGGTGGCGTCGCCGTCGGCCAGCCCGAGCCGGAGCAGGTCGGCGACTGTCAACTCGCCCGCGGAGCGGAGCAGGCGGAGGCCTGCGGCGAGCCGCCCGGGGTCCAGCTCCACCCACCGGCCGCGCAGCCGTACCAGCGGGGTCTTCATCTCGGCCAGCGTTGCCAACTCCTCGGCGGAGAGCGGCTGGTCCCCGAGCGCGATCTCCCAGCGGTAGTCGACCAGGGCGTCCAGACCGACCCCGGCGTCGGTGCCACCCACGGTGCCCGGCGCGGTACGGCTGCGCGCCTTCAGTCGAGCACCTAGGCGCGCCGACGGACGCTGCCACCACGACGGCAGCAGCACCCCGAAACCGGCAGCGTGCAGCACCGGGGCGCCCGCGCTGAGGAACCGGTGCGCCCCCTCGACGTCCAGTTCCATCGCCTCCGGGGCGGCGGTCCGCAGCGCGGCGTCCAGGTCCGGCCAGAGCCGGCTGGCCCGGCCCAGCTCGGCGAGGAGCGTCTCCTGCGGGCTGGCGGTCCGGCCGGCCAGGCCGCCGAGCAAATGCGGCGCCCGCCAGATCTCCGCGGCGTCGACGTGCAGGCCGGGCTCGTCCGCGGCCTGCAACCCGAACTCCAGCCGCCAGCGCCCACCACCGGGCGAATCGACCGGCACCGGCACGTTCTCGGCGGGCACCGGCACCGGCACGCTGTCGGCGGGCACCGCCCGGGTGGCCAGGATCGGTTCGGTGACCTCGTCGGGGGCCGGTTCCACCAGGCGGAAACTGGCCCGCACCGGGCCACCGGCGGCGTCGCGCTGCCACGCGTCCAGTTCGGCGGCGAGGGCGGTCAACCCGGCCGGGTCGATGGTGAAGTCCCGCTGCGGGCCGGCGAGCGCGGCCAACCAGGCCGGTGCCGGGCCGCCCGGGCGCAGCCCTCGGGCCAGCGTGGTGGTCGCCAGCGCAGCCCGCGCGGCGGCGTCGGTCAGCGCGTCGAGCGCATCCGCGACCAGCGCGGCGGCGGTCAACTCGGTAGCGGGCGGCAGGACGGCGGCTCGGGCGGCGGGTGGCAGGGCCAGCGCCAGCGACCGCGCCCAGGCGGCGTCGGTGCCGGTCAGCAGCGGACGCCACACCGCCTGCGCGGGCACCTGCTCGGCAGCACCCGACGCCGCCGTGACGCCGGCGCCGGCCGTCTGGCGGCCTGCCGTCTGGTCGCCCGACATCGCGGCCCCGCCGGGCGGCTGGTCACCCGTCGTCGTGCGCACGCCGGGGAGGACGCGGCCACGGGTCACCAGGTCGGCGGCGAAGTCGGCCAGCTCGGCGAGGTGCCGCAGGGTGGCACCGGGCACCGCCGGGATGTCGTCCAGGGCTTGTAGCAGCGACAGGGCGTCGTCCGGGGCGTACACCAGGATGGGGACCCGCCACCCGGCCACTGTGAGCCGGCCGCGGGCCGCGGGTGCGACGGTGGCCCGGATCAGCTCGGGTGAGTCGGTCGGCGCGCCCGCCAGGGTGGGCAGGGTGAGCAGCGCGGTGTCCGGCCGGGTCGGCTCGGCGGTGTCGGCGAGGGCGGCGGCGAGGTCGGTGTGCCCGGCGGCGAAGGGGTGCTGGCGTTCCCGGGCCGGTCGGCCCGAACGCGCAGCGGGAATCGGTGCGGTGCTGTCCTCGGCCCAGACGGCGAGGCCGCCGGTCGAGCTGTCGCCGGGCAACCACAGCCCGTGGATGACCAGCACCTGCTCCCCCTAGTCGCCGCCCGCCCCCAGGATAGGCGGCCCCGCTGACCGGACCGACGCCCCCCACCTGCGCGATCTTGCCGTTCGTGTTGGCGTTCTGCGAACGATGCGCCTTTTGTCGCAACAGAAACCGCAAGATCGCGGGGCGCTGGAGGTGCGAGCGGCAACGGGCTAGCGTCGGCTTCGTGATCGATCTGCTGGTTCTTGGCGGGCTCGGGGTGGACGTGCGGGTACGGGTGCCCGCGCTGCCGCTGCCGGCTGCCGATTCCCACACCGTCGAGCCGATCGAGCTGCGGATCGGCAACACCGGGGCCGGGGTGGCGTTGGCCGCCCGGGCGCTCGGCCTGCGCGTACTGGTTGTCGACACCCTCGGTGCGGACCCGGCCGGTGAGCTGGTCCGGGCGGCGTTGACCCGGGCCGAGGTGCCGGCGCTGCTGGCCGAGCACCGGGGCGGCACCCGCCGATCGGTGAACCTGGTGGAACCGGGCGGGCGGCGCACGTCGTTGTACGACCCGCGCCCATGGCAGGGCGTTCCACCGTTTCCCGCCACCGAGCTGGCCGCGCTGGTCCGCGACGCCCGGCACGTACACCTTTCGATCATGGATTGGGTGGTGCCGTTGCTGCCCGCCGTGCGGGCCGCCGCTCCGGCGGGCGTGGCCCTCTCCACCGACCTGCACGACTGGGACGGCGAGAACACCTACCATCGGCCGTTCGCCGAGGTCGCCGACCTGGTGCTGCTGAGCACGGTGCGGTTGGGCGACCGGGCCGCGTCGCTCGCCGGCACGCTGGCGCCCCGGACGGTGGTGGTGACCCGCGGCGCGGACGGCGCCGAACTGTACCCGGGCGACGGAACGGCGGTGCCCGTGCCGCCCGCCGCCGCGGAAAAGCCGGTGGTGGACAGCAACGGGGCCGGCGACGCCTTCGCGGCCGGCCTGATCGCCGCCCGGTTGCGCGGCGAGCCACTGCCGCGTGCCGCCCGGTACGCGGCGCGGGTTGCCGCTGCGGCCTGCACGCATGACGGGATGGAATACCCGCCGGGCCTGTTGCCCACCGGTTGACCGCCGACGGCCTGCGCCGACCCCGGGTTCAGAGCGCGCCGCACTCGCCGTCGGTCAGCTCGCGCAGGATGTCGGCGTGGCCCGCGTGCCGGGCCGTCTCCTCGATCATGTGCACCAGGATCCAGCGCACCGACACCTCACCGAGCTGCGGGTGCGGCACCACGTGGTCGAGGTCGACGCTCGCGGCGACCTCCCGGGAACGGGCGCAGGCCCGCTCGTACGCCTCGGTGAGCCCGACGATGGTCTCCTGCTCGTCGAGCGTGAAGCTGGCGACGGCGTCCTCCTCCGAGGTCAGGTAGACGTCGCCGGGCTCGGGGGCCAGCAGGGTCGGGAACCAGTTCCGCTCGACCACTGTCAGGTGCTTGACCAGCCCGACGAGCGTGGTCGCCGAGGGCACCAGCCGGCGGCGGGCGTCGGCGTCGGAGAGACCGCGCAGTTTGCGCAGCAGCACGGCCCGGTGGAAGTCGAGGAACGAGGTCAGGACGGCGCGCTCGTCGCCGGTGCGGGCGAGCACCGGACCGAGCGTGGGATCGATCGTCTGCTCCATCCACCGACCCTAGTCACGGGCCGGGATCCCCCGCTGCCCCGCTATCCGCTGCGGGCAGGCGTCACGCCGGGCAGGATGGGCGCATGGCTTCATCCGTGCAGATCCTTCTCGTCGGCGGCACGGCGGACGGCGAGACCATCACCGTCGAACTGGACAGCAACGGCCGTCCGCCGCTGACCCACCACCACCTCGGCTCCGGTGGGCTGGCCGACGCGCAGATCTACGAGTTGGAGACCGCCCGCGAGGAGGCCCGCGAGTGGCGCTACCGGTGGACCGGCCCGGCGGTGTGACCCGCCCCGCTCAGACCCGGGTGAAGGACTGGCTGCGCAGGCTCTCCAACACGCCGCGGGTGACCTCCGAGGTGCCCCGCGCCTGATCGCACACCTCAGCCACCCGCCGTGCGGTGGCCTCGGCGCGTTGCTCCCGCTCGTCCCACAGTCGGTCGACCTCGGCCAGCAGCGGCCCCTCGACCTCGCGTTCCACGCCGCGTAGCGCCGGCACACCGAGCCGTTGGGCAAGGTCGAAGACCTTGCCGGCGTACGGCAGGGGCAGGAACGGCGTACCGACCATCGCCGCGAAGATCAGGAAGTGCAGGCGCATGCCGACGGCCAGGTCGAAGTGGCGCATCAACCCCAGCACCTGCTGCGGAGAGTAGGTGCCGTGCAGGATTCGACCCCGCTCGGCGGCGACCATGTGCGACAGCACCCCGTGGGCATGTCGAATGTCGTCGCGCTCCATCGGCACGAACAGCACGTACGCGTCGATCCGGTGCACCAGGAAGTCACCGATCTGGGCCAGCAGCCGGTGGTAACCGTCCACGTCGAGGCGTTCGGCGGCGCGGCCCGGCTCCCGCACGCTGATCCCGACCAACCGCTTGCCGACCGGCACACCCTCCTCGGCCAGCAGGTGGGCCGGGAACTCCTCGGGTTGCAGGAGGAACGCCGGGTCCGCGGTGACGGTGATGGGGTTCAGCAGGCCGGCCTCCTCCAGCACCATCCGGGACTCCTGGTCCCGGACGGTCACCTGGATCGCGCTGGAGAGCGTCTCCCGGACCATGCCGGTGTCCACCCCGTCGCTGAGCGGCCCGACCCCCACCGCGTACGTGATCAGGGGCAGGCCCCGCTCCTGGGCGACCCGGACCACCCGCAGGTAGCGGCGGGCCTCCCGGTCGTAGAGGATGCCACCGCCGCCCAGGATGAGCAGGTCGAGCTGGGCCAGGACCAGGGCCGAGTCGGTACGGCTCACGCCCTCCCAGGGCACCGCTTCGACATCCGGGTGGGCGGCTCGGGTGTGCTCCGGGTTCCGGGAGAAGACGATGATCCGGGCGTTCGGTTCCTGTGTACGCAGATCGGTGAGCAGGCCGGTGAGGATCGCCTCGTCGCCGAGGTTTCGCCCACCGTACGAGCCCAGCACACCGATGGTCAGTCCGGCGCCGTGCGTCATCCGTCGCTCCTCCCCAGGTGCGGTCCGCGCCGGTTTCCCGCTGGGCAGGTGAACAGTCCTGCCGAAGGGACCCGTCCCCCGGGGTCGGCGCCGACCGGTTCAGCTCGCCCGGGTGAGGCGCTTCGCCATCTGCTGCGAGGTGACCTCGAAGCCCAGACTGCGGTAGAGGCCGATCGCCACGGCGTTCGTACCGAAGACGTTCAGCCCCAGCTCGGGCACGCCGAGCTGGGCGAGTTCGGCCTCGATGAGCTGGATCATCCGCCGCGCGTACCCGTGTCCCCGGTGTTCCTCGTGCACCTCGATGTTGTGGATCCACGCCTGTTCCGGGGCAGCGGCCGTCGGCACTGTCACCCAGATCCAGCCGACCTCGGTGTCACCGATCCGGCCCACCCGCAGCAGCGCCCCGTCGGTGGCCGCGCCCGCCGGCAGCGACTCCCGAATCTTGCTGACCGACCGTTCCAGGGCCGCCTCCGGGGTCATCCCCCGGTGCGCCACCAGGTCCTCGGCGTACCCCTGCTCCAGTGACCCCAGCAGGCGGTCCAGCTCCTGGGCCGTCATCGGCGTCAACGTCAACTCCACCGCGTCTCCCCTTCGTCGTCGCGAGCGGGTAGTGCAGCAGAACACGCCCGGCCACGCCAACTGTTTCCCCGCCCGGGGCGGACGGGTCGGCGGGGGTGCGCGGCCCGGCCACGATGGCACAGTGCGGATCGCCCACGTCAGCGACAGCCACCTCACCAACCCGGAGGGGGTGGCCACCTCGGTCGGCACCACAGTGGCGCTGCTGCGCGCCGCCGGGCACCGGGTCGTGCTGTACTGCCCCGGCCCACTGTCCCGGCATCGCCGCCAACCGGGCGAGGTGCCCTCGCTGTCGGTGCCGACCCGGCCGTACCGGCTGGTGCTGCCCCGGCCGCCCCATGCACCGGCCGACGTGGTGCACGTGCACACCACCGGTCCGCTCGGCGTCGCCGGCCTGCGCTGGGCCGCCACCCGGGGCGTACCGACCGTGCTGACCTGGCACACCGACCTCGTCGCGTACGCCGCGCACTACCCGGAGATCCCGATCGGGGCCGCGTACGCCGGGCTGCGGCTGGGCCTGCGTTGGCGGGCCCGGGACCTGTGGGCGCTCGCCCACCCCGGGCCGGGTCGACAGGCCCGACTGGTGGCGCTCGGGCGAACCCTGCTGGCCCACACCACTGTCCTGATCGCCCCTTCGGCGAAGACCGCGACGATGATGGCGGCGATGGCGGGGCGTACCCCGATCGTGGTCCTGCCGACCCCGGCCGCCGCGCCGCATCCCGACGCCGACGACCGGCGGCGACTGCGGGCCCGGCTGGGCATCCCGGCGGACGCGCCGGTACTGCTGTCGGTGGGCCGGGCCACACCGGAGAAGAACCCGGATCTGCTGCTGGCCGCGTTCGCCCAGGTCCGCCGCGAGTTGCCGGCCGCCCGGCTGGTGCTGCTCGGTGCCCGGCGGCACCGGCTCGCGATCCGCCGGATGGCACGCCGGTACGGCGTCAGCGACGCGCTGCACCTGCTTCGACCGGTGCCACGCCACCGGGTCGGCGCCCACTACCGGGCGGCGGACGTGCTGGCGTTCGCCTCCACCACCGACACGCAGGGTCTGGTGCTCGCCGAGGCCGAGGCGTACGGACTACCGGTGGCCATGGTGGACACCCGGCTGGCCGAACGGCCCGGCACCGGCACCACCAGGCCGGTCACCGAGCCCACCCCGGTGGCGTTCGGGGCGCTGCTCACCCGGCTGCTGACCGGGCGGGAGCTACGCGCGGGCGTGATCCGGGACGGCCGGGCGGCGGCGACGGGCTGGTCCGCCGAGCACTACCTGGCGGAGCTGGTCAAGCTGTACGCGTCGCTGCCGCCGTAAACCGGCGTCGGGCACAGCGGCCGTCGTGGCGTTCATCGATGCGGCGGTGGTAGCGTCCGCCGATGGCCGACCGGGTCCTGCGGGTGAGCACCGCGGTGATGGTCGCCGCCGCTGACTCAACGGCGCACTGGTTGACAGTGGTCAGGGTGCCGTCGGCGTGGACTCCAACTGGCGGGCCAGTTGGGCCAGGTCGGGCAGGCGCAGGTCGCCGTCGAGGCCCTTCAGGGCGGCGGTCATCGCCCCGGCCGCCCGCCCGGCCCGCAGGCCGACCTCGGCGTCCTCGACGACCAGGCACCGCCCCACGGGTACGCCCAGCAGCGCCGCGCCCCGCAGATAGCCCTCCGGGTCCGGCTTGCCGACGCTGACGTCCTCCACCGTGACGAGCACCGGCGCCTTGATGCCGGCGGCGCCGAGCCGGGCCTCGGCGAGCCGCCTGTCGGCGCTGGTCACCACCGCCCAGGGCAAACCCAACCGGGCCAGCGCGTCCAGCAGTTCGTGCGCTCCGGGGGTGGCAGTCACGTCGGTCAGGTCGTCGTACTGCAACGCCAACTGCCGGGCCGCGGCAGCGGCGATCGCCGCCTCGTCCAGCGCGGGCAGCAGCCGACGGATGGTCCGGTCGGCGGGGCTGCCGTGCGCGATCGCCAGCGCCGCCGCCGGGTCGACGGCGTACTCGGCGGCCCACCGCTCCCAGGCCCGCTCGACGGCGGCGTCGGAGTCGACAAGGGTGCCGTCCATGTCGAACAGCACCGCGCCAATGCCTGCCAGTTCCACGACCACGCTCCCCGAGTCCCCGCCCCACCCTCCCCCACCTCGCAAGATCCGCGCAACTTCGGTGATCCTGCTGCCTGCGCGGCCGCCGAGGCAGCAGGATCCGTGAAGTTGCGAAGACCGTGGGTGCCCGCCGGGTTGCAAGCCGTCGAGGATCGCGGGTATCGGACCTGGCGGTCGGAGCGAGGCGTCCGATGACCGCCAGACAGGAGGTCGGCTCGGCCACATGATCGTTTGCATGACGACGACACTCAACGACAAGGTCGCCCTGGTGACCGGGGGTTCCCGAGGCATCGGGGCCGGCATCGTCCTGCGCCTGGCACAGGACGGGGCCGACGTGGCGCTGACCTACCGGCAGGACGCCGAGCGGGCCGCGATGGTGGTGAAGCAGATCGAGGCGCTGGGCCGCAGAGCGCTGGCGATCCAGGCGGACGGCGCCGACCCGGTCGCCGTGGAGGGCGCTGTCGACCGGACGGCCGCCGAACTGGGTCGGTTGGACATCCTGGTGAACAATGCCGCGGTGTTCCTGGTCGGCGCCCTGGACGAGCTCGGCTCGGCAGAGGTGGAGCAGACGATCGCGGTCAACGTCCGGGCACCGTACGTCGCCGCGCGGGCGGCACTGCGGCACCTTGGCGACGGTGGACGGATCATCAGCATCGGCAGCAACGTCGGTGAACGGGCGGTCTTTCCCGGGTTGACGCTCTACGCGATGAGCAAGACCGCTCTGGTCGGGCTGACCCGGGGCCTGGCCCGTGAACTGGGCCCACGGGCCATCACCGTCAACCTGGTCAACCCCGGGCCGACGGACACCGACGCCAACCCGGCGGACGGACCGAACGCGGCGGCGATCAGCGGATTCACCGCCGTCGGCCGGTACGCTCGCCCCGCCGACATCGCCGCCACCGTCGCGCACCTGGCCAGCCCCGAGGCCGGCTACGTGACCGGTGCGGTGGTGAACGTGGACGGCGGCTTCACCAGCTGAGGAACCCGGGCGGCGTCGTCGCGCACATCCGGCGCCGCCCGGCCTCAACCATCTCCTGGACGGGAGGCGTTTCTCCTGTGCGAGGGGGTGGGCATGGTCGAGTCGTTCCACGAGTTCGTGGTGCATCGTTCGCCGGCGCTGTGCCGGACCGCGTACCTGCTCACCGGTGACCACCAGCTCGCCGAGGATCTGGTGCAGACAGCCCTCGCCCGGACCTACCGGCACTGGCGGCGTGTCCGCGACGGCAACCCGGAGGCGTACGTGCGGCGGGTCATGTACCACCAGCAGATCTCCTGGTGGCGACGCCGTCGACTGGTCGAGCGGCTGGAGCCGACGCCCACCGAGCGGGCCGACGTGGATCACAGCGAGGCCACCACCCTACGGCTGACCCTGAACGCGGCGCTGCGTCAGCTCAGCCCCCGGCAGCGGGCGGTGATCGTGCTGCGCTACTACGAGGACCTGACGGAGGCCCAGGTCGCCGAGGTGCTGGGCTGCTCGGTCGGTGCCGTGAAGCGACACGGCCACGACGGCCTGCGCCGGCTACGAGCCGTCGCTCCGGAGTTGGTGCAGGACACCGCGGAGAGGAGCACCCGATGACCGTCCGACTCCGCGAGGCGCTGCGGTCCACCGCCGAGGACGTGCCCACCTACCCGGTGTACGAGCGCGCTCTCGCCACCGCCCGTCGTTCCCGCCGCCGCCGGTTGGCCGCTGCCGCCGGGGCGGTGGCGCTGCTCGCGCTGGCCGGGGTGACGGTGCCGCTGACCCGTACCCCTGCCCTCGACCCGGCCGCCGCGGACGCCGCGCTGCCCGACCGGCTCGGCCTGCCGCCGATCGGCACGCTGCACGTCACCGACCGTCCCCGGCTCGGGTCCGCCTCGGTCGTCTTCACCGGCCCCGCGCCACGCCTGCGCGGGTGGAACAACACGAGCATCGTCGGGCTGGTCGGCGCGGACTCCGACAACTATCGGATCATGCGTGTGGGTGGGGAGGCGGCGGCCGGCGAGACGGTGCACCTCTCCCCCGACGGCCAGCACGTCGCCCGACCCGACGGCGAAGAGGACGAGCCCGGCGTCGACGTCGTCGACCTGGGCACCGGCCGGACCCGGCACCTCAGGTCCAGCGTCACCGACACAGTGGCGAGCACGCCGGTCGGCTGGTCCGCCGACGGCTCGTCGCTGGTCGTCCGGGACGAGGTGCCCGTCGCCTTCGACGGTGCCACCTACACGTCGGTGCTGAGCATCGTCCCCCTGGACGGTGGGCGCTGGACGGCGTTGGCGTCCGGCGCGCAGGAGGCGCGCTTCGGGTCGACAGTCGCCGCCGCCCCGGGCCGACTCGCCTACCAGTACGGCCGCACTGTCACGGTGGCCGACGCGCAGGGTCGGGAACTCTCCTCGTTCCCCCTGCCCGACGAATCCTGGCTGGCCGGCAAGGGTGCGTGGAGCCCCGACGGTGCCACGCTGACGCTGGCCACCCGTCGGGCGGACACCGGCGAGTGGACCCTGCGCCAGGTCGACCCCCGCACCGGGCGCGACGGCAAGGCACTACGGCTGCCCGCGGTGACCGGGGCGGTCTCCGTCCGGTTGCTCGGCTGGGCACCGGACGGTTCGGCACTGGTGGCCGCCCACCAGCAGGACCCTGACGCGCCCGAGCGTCCCCTGGAGGAGCAGACCGGGCCGCCCGCGACGGCCGAGCAGGTGAGCAGCGTACGGGTGTTGGCGCTCACGCCCGGTGCCACCGCGCCACGGACCGTGCTGACCGCGCCCGCCCAGGTGAACGCCGTCGACATCGCCGATCAGGTGATCCGCGGCGGACGAGTCCGCGACGCAGAACCACCGGGCGGGGTGGGCGGGCGGTTCTGGCTCTGGACGGGACTGGTGACGGTGCTCGTCGCCGGGGCCGTCCTCTACGGCACCCGCCGACGGACCCGACGGTGGCTCGACGGCCGCCACACGCCGGCCACCGGCTACTGAGCGGCGTCGGGATCCAGCACCGGGCGTACCGCGTCGACGAACGAGATCCGGCGCTTCGTCCGTACCTCGATCGCCGCGAGCCAGCGCTCCCGGTGCCGGTCCCGCAGTGGCGCGCTCCCGTCGCCCGGCTCGTCGCCGAACCGCCGCTGGTCGGCGTACTCAGTGGTGAGGCTGGTCAACACGGCCCGGCCGGCTGCGGCGACCTCCGCCGGGCCCTCCAGCAACACCAGGTTGTACGCCTCGTCCACGGCGCGCATCGCCGCGTACGCCTCGTCGTAGCCGGGCACCGGCTCACCCCCGCCGGCGTCGAGCCACCGCCGGTCCAACTGCCGGTACGCCTGGTCGCAGGCGCTCAGGAACCCGACGTACGCGTCCCGCCGCAGCTCGCCCCGACGCGTCGCCCGGCGCTCGACACTCTCCTGTCGGGCCACGGTGAGCTGGTGGGCCAGTTGCCGACGGGTGCTGAGCGCTCCGACCAGCCCGGTCAGGGCGGCGGCGGCCAGGGTGGACAGTGAGGTGATCAGCGCGACGGCGACGGTGTCCTGCACCCGCCCATCATGGCGGTGGCCGACGTGAACGTCGTCGCCGGTGGTGGTGGATCGACTCGTCACCCGCAGCCCGGTGCGCCGCCGTGTAGGTCAGGAGGGGTCTTGTTCCCGCGCGGCGTCCAATCGGTCGGCTCGTCGGCGCATTTCCGCGGCGATCGCATCCCAGTCGGGGCCGAAGGCGTGCAGGTCGGCGGCCGCCACACGCAACAGCTCGACATCTTCCGGCCGTTGGAGGCAGGCCAGCCGGAACGCGAGGTTTCGCGCCCACACCGGAAGGCCCATCCAGTCCTCCTCCAGCATCACCTCCAGCATCGCCACGATCTCGTCGGCTGACGCGAAGGTCACCACCTCGACGTACGCACTGGCAACTCGCTCGCTGTATTCCCGGCCAGCGAGCAACCGGGCCAACTCAAGCAGCGACATGCACTCGGGTGCGGAGGGCTCGGGCTCAGGCGGCCCCTCGGGACGCCCCTTGGTGCCCGCATCCAGGAACGCCCGCATCCAACCCATCGTCTTCACAACCCAGAACCTAACTGCTGAGCTGCCGGGGATCGCATGCGCCGGGGTGGCTGGAGTTGCGGTACCGCTGGACGTCAGGGCAGTTCGTAGCCGGCTTCCTCGACTGCGGCACGTACCTCGGCGATGTCGAGAGGTCGGTCGCTCGTCACCGTGGCGGTGTCGCGTTCGACGTCCACCGCCACGGCGGTGACACCGGGAATCCGTTCGATCTCCTCGGTGACGAAGCCTGCGCAGTGTCCGCAGGCCATCCCGATCACCCGGTAGCTGCTGACGGTCATGCCGGCGACTGCCTTCGGTCGGGCGCCTCCGGTGGCGAGGGCTCCGAGCTGACCTCGGCTGGGGTGACACCGTTGGCCTTTACCGGGACCGAGCGGGTGAGCATGTGCGCCCGGCGCATCCGCCCGTCGACCGCGAACTGCCCGAAGAAGTGGACGTCCACACTGCCCTCGCGCTTGGAGGTCTGGAAATGCAGCGTGTAGCGGGCAGCGATCCGGTCCCCGTCCGCTATCGCCTCGTGCACCTCCCACCGGGCGTCGGTCTGGTGCTTCCGCGCCGGGCGGGTGTGCGCGATGAGCTTGGCGCGGTCCATCAGGTTGCCGTCGGCGACCTGCACAATGTCGGGCGTGTGGTACCGGTCGACGACCACTGCCGGATCCTCGTCGCCGTGAACCAGCTCGCCCATGAAGGAGGTGAAGAAGTTGGCGATGAACTCCTTCGGGTCGATGTCGGCGAAAACGCCCATGTCACCACCGTCAGCTCGGGATTCGGCAAACCTTTACGGCTTGTAAAATATCGACCTCCGAGAACTTTGGCAAGGTGTAAGAGATGAGTGGCTCAGCAGACCGCAACCGACGCGCCGACGCCCGCCGCAACAACAGCACGATCCTCGACGCGGCGGTCCGACTGCTCGACGCGCAACCCGACGCGAGCCTCGACGCCATCGCCGGCGCCGCCGGGGTGACCCGGCAGACTGTCTACGCCCACTTCCCGTCCCGCGAGCACCTGATGGCAGCCGTCGTCCGACGGATCACCGACGAGGCCGTCGCCGCGATGGACGCCGCCGAGCCAGACAACGGATCCGCTATGGACGCGCTGATCCGCGTCCTCGAGGCCGGCGCCCAGACCGCCGGGCGCTACCCGGCCCTCATCCAGCAGATCGCGTCAATTCCGGTAAGCCCGCACGTCGACGAAGAACGCCACGCGCCGGTCGCCGCCCGGATCAACCGAGTGATCCAGCGCGGTCAGGCGAGCGGCGAGTTCGACAAAGGACTCCCGGCCGCCTGGCTGGCCGCGATCACTATCAAGATCGGCCACGCCGCGGGCGAGGAAGTCGACGCCGGCCGGATGCCCCGGAGCGAGGCCGCCGACGCGCTGCGTACCGTCCTGGCCAGGCTGCTGCGCCCCGAATGATCGTGTGCGAGGTGGCCGACCAACGGGCGGAGGCCGAGGTGGCCGACCAACGGGCGGAGGCCGAGGTGGTCGCCTCCTACGGTGACCCTCCAGCCGGATGGTGAGCAGCCTTCTGCCAGGTGCACACAACCCTCGGCCGCGCGAACAACCAAAAGGACGGTGCGGGCCACCTCTGGGCGGCCCGCACCGTTATCGAACGCCGGGCGCGTTACGCCCGTCTGCCGCAATGCTGGCGGGTGGGAGTTCCCGGCCTACAGGTCGGCCTTCGTCACGCGGGAGGATTCGTACGTCGTGGAGGACTGGGGGAGGCCCGGCACGGTGGAGACGTCCTTGACCAGCATGCCGGTCTTGGCGTCGATGGTCAGCACCTCGCTGACCCCGCCGCCGAACACCTCGGGGCCAGCGGTGATCGTCAGCGTGGCCTTGCCGTGGGTGGTCGAGTTCTTGACGCTGACCGCGGAGATGGTGGACAGCAGACGCAACACACCGGCCCGGACCTGCGTGTTGCCGTCGCCAGCGGACAGCGCTTGGGTGCTGAACGTCCACAGGGCGTTGTCGAAGTGCCGCTGTACGGCCTGAGGGCTGTACGGCTTCGGCTCGGCGTTGCCGCCCTTCTGCTTGATAATCACCTGGGCGGCGGCCTGCTGCTTGTCCCACACCGCCTTCTGCGCTGCGGGGTCGAGGCCCACCAGCGGATCCTTGGCCGCCTTGAGCATCTGGGTCCGGCCGTCGGCCGGGCTGATGTCCGCCGCGGCGACGGCTGCCTTGAGGAGCGGAGCGTACCCGCCGTCCGTCATCTGGTCCTGGTTACGGGCGATCGCACGCTTGATGTCCTGCACGCTGTTGCCCGTATAGATCGCGTGACCGTCGGTGTACAGCGTGTAGACGACCTGCATGGTCTTGGTGCCGTGGACCTGCGTCGCCTTCACCAGCCACGCGTCGCCCGCCGACGGGGTGATCGTCGTGATGGAGCCGGCCAGGGTCATCAGCGGTGCGCGCTCGGCGGACCCGTCGACGGTGGTCGAAGCCGAGGTGGCGGCCGACGAATCCTTGCCGGCCTCCAAGCCCCCGGTCGCCGGCGAGTTGAGCACCACAGCGACGACTGCCGCCGCGGCGGCAACCCCCACCCCGGCGCCGATGCCCAGTCGGCCCGCGATACCGATCCGGCGGCGGCGCTGAATCGCCGGGCTGGATTCGTGGTCCCGCGTGGTTGTCGTCGTTTCCATGGTTGAAGTCGCCTCCATAGTCGTGTCCTCCGCTGATATCGCGCCCAGCAGCCGCACGGTTCCGGGGTCGGCCATAGCCGCCCGCAGCACCGCCCGCGCCCGCTGATACGCCTCCGGGCGCAGTGGTTCTGCGCTGCCCAACGCACCGACCAGATCGAGCTCGTCTGTCATCGGTGTCTCTCCTTCGCGCTGTTGCGGTCCTTCAGAAGCGCGGACACTCCCGGCGCGTCGCGCAATGCCGTCCTGGCCTGGCTCAGCAGCCGCCGCGCGGTGCCGGCCGGTATGCCGAGTGCCCGCGCGGCGTCGGCTGCGGTCAGGTCCTCCCAGGCGACGAGCCTCAGGACCTCCCGCTCTTCGGGTTTGAGCCGCGTCAGGGCCGACCGGAGCACCGCCCGGGCGTCCACGCCGAGGTCCACCGCCGACCACGGATCCCATTCAGTAGCCACGTCCGGTACGTCCGCGACCAGGTCCTCGGCCGGCCGGGACCGCCAGTAGCGCCGCAAGCGATTCAATGCCACCCCGTACAGCCACGGCCGCGCATCGTTGTACGACCGGTCGTACAACCGCCGCGACTCGAACGCCGCAACCCACACCTCGCCCAGGAGGTCCTCAGCCGCATCCCGCCCCGCCCGGCGAACGAGGTAAGAACCGACGGCGACCTCATGACGCTCGACCACCTCCACGAAGGCGTCGACATCGCCATCCAGCGACCGGCCTATCAAATCCGCATCCGAAGCCATGGCCCTCCTCGGCAAAGTCGGCGCTTCAACCTGTCATTGCCGATCAGGCGAGAAAGTGTTCAGGCGCCGAGGTCCGAGGGCGAGCGGCGCTGTCGCCGCACCTGCTCCGCGGACTGGCCGTCGAGTCGATCTCAGGTCGCCCCGCCCCGCGTCGCGTTGACGCCCGAAAGGACTGCCCTGATGTGCTCCGAACCGCTCGGGAACTGGTCAAATGCCTTGGCAGCGCAGCGGCGGGGACGGCGTTCAGTTTCATGGGGTGTCCAGGTCGAGGGCATGGCTGCACAGGTCGCCGGGCTGCTCTGGAAGGCCGACTGAGACGACAACTGAGACGAAGAGGGCCACCGGTGATCCGGTGGCCCTCTTCGCTTACTGGTCGGAGTGTGGGCGCGGCAGGTTTCGAACCTGCGACCCCCCGCTTGTAAGGCGGGTGCTCTCCCACTGAGCTACGCGCCCGGATCGCCCGTGTGGCGGGCCGGTGGCTGGCAAGCTTACCTGCCCGCCACCGACCCGGGCGCACGGCGTACCCCGGTCAGCTGGTCGCTTCAGCGATGGCCTTGCGCCAGCCCTGCTGGTCGCGGGCCTCGCCCGGGCCGTTCATCTCGGCGAAGCGGACCACGCCGGTCCTGTCGATGACGAAGGTGCCCCGGTTGGCGAAGCCGGCCACGTCGTTGAAGACCCCGTACGCCTGGGCGACGGCGCCGTGCGGCCAGAAGTCGGCCAGCATCGGGAACTGGTAGCCCTCACGGTCGGCCCAGATCTTGTGGCTGTAGGCCGAGTCGACGCTGATGGTCAGCACCTGGACGTCGTCGTTCACGTACTCGCCGAGGTTGTCCCGCACCTCGCCCAGCTCGCCCTGGCAGGTGCCGGTGAAGGCGAGCGGGTAGAAGACCAGCAGGACGCTGCGCCTGCCCCGGAAGTCCGAGAGTCGGACTTCCTGGTTGTTCTGGTCCTTGAGCACGAAGTCCGGTGCCTCGGCACCAACCTCGATGGGCATGCGAACTCTCCTCGCGTCGAGTCGGGTGAACGGCACCAGCCGGCTACCCGGCGGTGGGCGGACCGTCGGGCGAGCGAGAGCGGCGGCGGCTACTTCTTGGCCTTGGCCCCTCGGCGCAGCACCAGGCGTGCGCCGCTCCAGTCCCGGCCGGCGTTGACGGTCGAGGTCTGCTGAAGGCCGGCGGTGGGCGCGGACTCCGCGACCTCGCTCGGCTCGACGTGCCCCTCGCGCCCTGCCTTCGGGGTGAGCAGCCACACGACGCCGTTGTCGGCCAGCGGGCCGAGGGCATCGACGAGCAGCTCGAAGAGGTCACCGTCGCCGTCCCGGTACCAGACCAGCACCGCGTCGACCACCTCGTCGGTGTCCTCGTCGACCAGATCTCCACAGCGGTCGGTCAGGGCGTCTCGGAGATTCTGGTCGACGTCGTCGTCGTACCCCATCTCCATGACGACCATCCCCGGTTCGATTCCGAACCGGTCCGCCAGGCTGCGTACCCCGTCGGCGGCCTGACCAGCGGTCGCGCTCACTGTCGCGTGCCTCCTCATCTCGTCCCTGCTCGCGGCGTCGCTGCGACGCCGTCAGGCAAAGTCCACACAGTTGTTGGTCTGCGCGCAAGTGGCGCACCGGGTGGAACGGAATTTACCGTGCCAGCAGCGTACGGGCACCGTCGGTAATGGCTTCCGCGGAGACCAGTACGTGACGTGCTGCCGGACCTAATGGTACAAACGAGTCAACTCCCGCCACTCGACGCGCGGCACCGACATATCCGGCGTCGACCAGCGCGGCGATCACCCCCTCGCCCACCCCGCCGGAGCGGCGCGTCTCGTCCACCACCAGCACCCGGCCGGTCGCCGAGGACTCCCTGATGATGTCGGCCACCGGCAGCGGGGCGAGCCAGCGCAGATCCACCACGCGGGTGCCCACCCCCTCCTCGGCGAGGACGGCCGCGGCCCGCAGCGACATCCGTACCCCGTTACCGAAAGTGATGATGGTGAGGTCGTCCGCCGAGCCCACCCGGTAGACCCGGGCCCGCCCGATCGGCACGTGCCCGGCCACCCAGCCACCCGGCTCCGGATAGCCGGCCAGCCACTCTCCGTCACCTTCCGCGTACAGGTCGCGGGTGTGGTAGAGCGCGATCGGTTCCAGGAACACGCAGACACTGCCGTCCACCGCCGCGCTCGCCAGACAGGTCCGCAGCATGGGCGCGGCATCGTCCGGCCGCGCCGGCACCGCGATCACCAGACCGGGCACATCCCGGAGTACGGCCACCGAGTTGTCGTTGTGGAAGTGCCCGCCGAACCCCTCCTGGTACGCCAGGCCCGCCACCCGCACCACCATCGGGTTGCGGAACGCCCCCTGCGAGAAGAACCGCATGGTGGCCGCCTCACCGCGCAGCTGGTCCTCGGCGTTGTGCAGGTACGCCAGATACTGGATCTCCGGCACCGGCAGCATCCCGGCCAGCCCGGCACCCAGGCCCAGCCCGAGCACCGACGTCTCGTCGAGCAGGGTGTCGAAGACCCGGGCCGCCCCGAACCGGTCGCGCAGCCCCTTCGTCACCCCGTACACGCCGCCCTTCGCGGCCACGTCCTCCCCGAAGATCGCCATCTGCGGGTGGTCGAGCATCCCGTCGGCGAGCGCGGCGTTGATGCTCTGCGCCAGCGTCATCGGCCCGGCCAGCTCCGGCGGCTTGCCGCCGAACGCCTCGGCCCGGGCGCCCGCCCCCGGTCCGCTGGCCCGCGCCGCGGCGTCGGCCACCGCCCGCGCCACCCGCACCGGACGGCGGGGTGCCAGCGTCGACACCACGTCGGCCGCGGAGGCCAGCTTCGGCTCGCCCAGCACCTCCTCGGCCAGCCGGCGTACCTGCCAGCCGGTCTCGTCGTACCGGGCCAGCAGCTCCTCGCCGGTCGCCACGCCGGCGTCGACCAGCAGCCGCGCGGTGGCGGCCACCGGGTCCCGGTCCAGGTCCTCGGCCAGCTCGGCGGGGCTCCGGTACGCCGACTCCGCGTCCGCGCCGGCGTGCCCCATCAGCCGTACGGTGCGCAGGTGCAGCACGGCCGGCCGCCGGTTGCGGCGTACCCAGGCCGCGGCCTCCGCCGCCACCTCGTACGTCCGCACCGGGTCGGCCCCGTCGGCGCTGAAGTAGCGGATGCCCGGCTTGGCCCGCAGGGTCGCCTCGACCCAGCCCTCCGGCGAGCGGACGCTGATGCCCAGCCCGTTGTCCTCGCAGACGAAGAGCACCGGAATCCGCAGCCCGGCGTGGTCGTACCACCCGGCGGTGTTGAAGGCGGCGGTGGCGCTGGCGTGGTTGACCGAGGCGTCACCGAAGGAGCAGACCACAATCGCGTCCGGTGGCCAGGGGGCGTGCGCGGCGCCCGCGCCGCTGCCCACCCGCACCCCGGCGCCGGTACGCCGACCGGCGCTGTCCAGCCGGCGCAGCCGCTCCACGGCCAGTCCCATCCCGACCGCGCGGGGCAGGTGCGAGGCGATGGTGGAGGTGGTCGGCACGATGGCCAGGTCGGCCCGGCCGAACACCTTGTGCCGGCCCCCGGCGATCGGCTCAAGGCTGGACGCGACCATCCCGCGCAGCACGTCCCGGGCCGCGTCGGCGTAGGCGGCGAACCCGTTGGCGGCCACGGTCGGTTCGGTCCCGGGCGACTCCGATTCGGACAGCTCCCGATCGGCGGTCGACTCGGGGCCAGGGGTCGGCCCCCCGTCGACTGTCGACTCGGGGCCGGCGGGCGGCCCGGAGTCGGCGGTCCGCGACGGGTCAGCGGCCCGCGACGGGTCAGCGGTCAGGGCTCGGTCGGCGGCCAACGCTGGGTCGGCGGCGGCCTGGGAGGTGCGGAGGCAGTAGAAGGCGCCCGAGCGGTAGTGCAGCAGCGCCGGATCGGTGGGACGCAGCGCGGCGGCGACCGCGGCGTTGCCTTCGTGCCCGGCGGAGCCGATCGTGTAGAAACCCTCCCCGAAGCTGCGCAACCAGCGGCCGGCCAGGTCGAGCTGCCGGCTGGTCACCTGCGCGTCGAACAGGTCCAGCACCTGCGCGCCGGTCAGTGGGGCGTCGTCGGTGACCGGGTCGGCGGGGTCACGCCGCCGCTCGGCGGCAGGCAGCGCCGCCAGCGTCTCCCGGAACCGGTCGTCGAGATCTTGCGGGGTGGTCACGTCGGACAGCATTACCGACGGAAGCCCTGCTCGCCCAGTGGGACACGGCCGGCGGGGGTGCGCTCACTCCGACCCGCAGGACTCCGGACAGCCGTCGTCGGACACCTTCCAGACCAGGTCACGAAGGGTGCCAAGCTCCTCGTCGCTCATCCCGGACAGGAGTCGGGAGTCGGACATCACCTCGATCACCCGGGCCCGCACGACCCGGCCCTCCCCGGTCACCAGCAGCGTCTTCTGCCGCCGGTCCGTCGGGTCGGTGCGGCGCTCGACCAGCCCGGCCTGCTCCAGCTTGTCGACCAGCACCGTCACGTTCGACCGGTCGCAACCCAGCTGACCGGCGAGATCACGGGCCGGCAGCGGGTGGTCCGGGTCCAACTCCCGCAGCGCCCGGGCCGCCGCCGGGGTGAGCCCCAACTCGGCGAACGCGGAGCCCTGCCGGTGTCGCAGAGCGTCGGTGACGTGCGCCATCCGCCGCACCACGTCGGCGGCGAGACCGGCCCGATCCACCGGCTCACCTGTTGCGGGAACGACCTGCTGCGCCACCGCCACATCGTACGCACGCCATCTCGCCGCCGGGTCATCGATCAAACTCCTCGGCGAGGACTGAAGCCCGGCACTGACGGATCGACCGCGATAGTCGGTGTTCGACTGCCGGCGACGGGCCGGGGCCCTCGTCGTCACCTCCCGGCCACCAACGCTCGCGAGGCTCCCCTAGGCGTGTTTCAGAAGAACTGGCCCGCCTGGACTCCACCTCGGCTCGACCGCCCTTCTGAAACACGCCCTGGTCACGAGAGATCGGATTCTGGGGAGGATTTCGTGTCACTGTCCCGACGTACCATCCTGCTGTCCGGCGCCGCACTCGGCGCCGCGGGCGCGGTCACCGGGCTGCCGGTGGCGGCCGGCGCGGCGGCGGCCCACCGGCCGCTGGCCTATCCGTTCACCCTCGGTGTGGCCTCCGGCGATCCCGACCACGACGGGTTCGTGCTGTGGACCCGCCTGGCCCCGCAACCACTGGCCGAGGACGGCCTCGGCGGCATGCCGGACCGCGACATACCGGTCCACTGGGAGCTGGCCGCTGACGAGCGGTTCCGGCACGTGGTGCGCCGTGGGGTTTCGGTCGCCCGCACCCGCTCGGCGCACAGCGTGCACGTGGAGCTGGCCGGCCTGCTGCCCGGGCGCGAATACTTCTACCGGTTCCGCGCCGAGCGACACCTCTCGCCGATCGGGCGCACTCGCACCGCTCCCTCGCCGTCGAGCATGCCGGCCGCCCTGGCGATGGGCTTCGCGTCCTGCTCCCAGTACGAGCACGGCTACTTCACCGCCTACCGCCGCCTCGCCGAGACCGAGCCGGAGCTGATCCTGCACCTGGGCGACTACCAGTACGAATACGCCCCGGACACGTACAACATCCCGGGTGGCAACCCGCGTGACCACGAGGGACCGGAGACGCGGACGCTGGCCAACTACCGGCAGCGGCACGCCCAGTACAAGACCGACACCGACCTGCAGGCCGCGCACGCGGTGGCGCCCTGGGTGGTGGTGTTCGACGACCACGAGGTGGAGAACAACTGGGCCGACGAGGTGCCCGAGGCGCCGGACCCCGAGTTTCCCACGCGTCGGGCGGCGGCGTTCCAGGCGTACTACGAGAACATGCCGCTACGACGCACCTCGATCCCCCGGGGCATCGACATGCAGCTCTACCGTCGGGTGCGCTGGGGGCGGCTGGCCACGTTCCACATGCTCGACACCCGGCAGTACCGCGACGACCAGGCCTGCGGCGACGGCTACCGGGACTGCGCGGCGGCGTCGGACCCGGCCCGTTCCATCACCGGTGCGGAGCAGGAGGCGTGGCTGCTGGACGGCTTCCGCCGGTCGGACGCCCGGTGGGACATCCTGGGCCAGCAGGTCTTCTTCGCCCAGCGGGACAACAACGCGGGCCCGCTCACCGTTACCAGCATGGACGCCTGGGACGGCTACGTCGCCTCCCGGGACCGGATCACCCGGGGCTGGCTCGGCGCCGGGGTACGCAACCCGGTGGTGCTGACCGGCGACGTGCACGCCCACTGGGCCAGCGACCTCAAGCTGGATTACTCCGACCCGACCTCACGCACGGTCGGCACCGAGCTGGTCTGCTCGTCGATCACCTCGACCGGCGACGGCGCGGACTCGGTCTCCGGCTCGCACCCGTGGTTCGCGTTCAACCCGCACCTGCGCTTCCAGAACAACCTGCGGGGGTACGTCCGCACGACGATCACTCCGGGGCAGCTCACGGCCGACTTCGACGTGCTGCCGTACGTCACTCGGCCGGACGCGCCCGCGTACACACGGGCCTCGTTCGTGATCGAGGACCGCGTGCCCGGCCTGCACCAGACGGCGGACAACCCGCTCCCGTCAGCGGCCCGCACTGCCACGCCATCCGCGGACCCCGGCCAGCAGACCGTCCAGCAGGAGACAGTTCGCCCGTAACCCGCCCGACGCCTCAAGATCCGCGCAACATGAGGGAACTTGTTGCCTCGCCACGGGCTGAGGCAGCAGTTTCGGGGAAGTTGTGCGGATCTTGAGGCACAGGGCGGCGCGGGACGACGGACCGGGACGGCGGTCAGGCCGGGAGGAAGGAGAAACGGACCTGGCGGGTCGGGTTGTCGCCGTTGGTGTCGACGAGGCAGATCGACTGCCAGGTGCCAAGCGCCAGCCGGCCGCCGAGCACCGGCACTGTGGCGTACGGCGGGATGAACGCCGGCAGCACATGGTCGCGGCCGTGGCCGGGCGAGCCGTGGCGGTGCCGCCAGCGGTCGTCGGTGGGGAGCAGGTCGTCCAGGGCTCTGAGCAGGTCGTCGTCGGAGCCCGACCCGGTCTCGATGATCGCCAGGCCGGCGGTGGCGTGCGGCACGAAGACGTGCAGCAGGCCGTCACTCTCGCCCGAGACGAACTGCTGGGCCTCGGCGGTGATGTCCCGGACGGTCGGCCGGGACCCGGTCTGGACGGTGATCACGTCGCTGCGCATACGTCGCATTCTGCCGCAGGGTGCGGTCAGGAACTGCCGCCACCGCCGCCGCCGCCAGAGTCGCCGCCGCCGGACCAGCCGCCGCCGGAGTCACCGCCGGACCAGCCCCAGCCGGACCAGCCGCCCCCGGAATCGCCGCTGCTGCCGGCTGGCTCCGTGTCGTCGGAGCTGTCGTGGTCGCCGTCCCGCTGGCGGCCGACGTGCCCGCTCCCGGCATCCCCGGCAGGCACCGGGTAGAAGCCGTACCCGCCGCCGTCCGAGTCCGGACGACGGCGACGCCCTCCGGACTGGCCGCTCAGACGGGCCGCGCGGATCGCGTCCCGCAGCAGGCCCACGCCGAGCACGGCCACCAGGGCGCCGACGGCCACCAGTCCGACCATCGGCAGGCTGCCGGAGGCGAGGGCGACCGCGCCGACGACCAGGCCGATCACTCCGACAACGATCATGCTCGCGGCGACCGCGACACGGCGTCCGTTCATGTCGGCAACGGTAGGAGTGGCGGTCAAACCACTCAGGTTCCACCCGGTCGTCGCGCTAAGTTACCGGCGAGTACCTGTGTTCAGCATCGCGTCGGGGGCACCTAGACGTGACGAGGGGTGCCACCAGGGGGCAGGATGGCGCTAGAGACCTATCCCACACACAACCGAGGGAACGCCTGTGGCTACGGAACGCAAGCGCCCGGTGATCAGCGACGGCCTACCGAGCCAGCTTCCGGACATCGACCCTGAAGAGACAAGCGAATGGGTCGAGTCGCTTGACGGTGTCATCGACGAACGCGGCGCCAAACGCGCCCGCTACGTCATGCTGCGCCTGCTGGAGCGGGCCCGTGAGCGCCAGGTCGGGGTTCCGCCCCTGACCACCACCGATTACATCAACACCATCCCGTCCGAGCGCGAGCCCTGGTTCCCGGGTGACGAGCACGTCGAGCGGCGGATCCGGGCGTACGTCCGGTGGAACGCCGCCATGCTGGTGCACCGGGCGCAGCGCCCGGAGATCGGCGTCGGCGGGCACATCTCCACCTTCGCCAGCTCGGCGTCGCTCTACGAGGTGGGCTTCAACCACTTCTTCCGGGGCAAGAACCACCCGGGCGGTGGCGACCAGATCTTCTACCAGGGCCACGCCTCCCCCGGCATGTACGCGCGGGCGTTCCTGGAGGGGCGGCTCAGCGAGCACCAGCTCGACGGGTTCCGCCAGGAGCTGTCGCACCCCGGCGGTGGGCTGCCCTCGTACCCGCACCCTCGGCTGATGCCGGACTTCTGGGAGTTCCCCACCGTCTCGATGGGCCTCGGCGGTCTGAACGCGATCTACCAGGCCCGGTTCAACAGGTACCTGCAGCACCGCGGCATCAAGGACACCTCCCAGCAGCACGTCTGGGCGTTCCTCGGCGACGGCGAGATGGACGAGCCGGAGACGCTCGGCGCCATCGGTGTGGCCGCCCGCGAGGAGCTGGACAACCTCACCTTCGTGATCAACTGCAACCTGCAGCGGCTGGACGGCCCGGTCCGGGGCAACGGCAAGGTCATGCAGGAGCTGGAGGCGTTCTTCCGGGGTGCCGGCTGGAACGTCATCAAGGTCGTCTGGGGTCGTGAGTGGGACCCGCTGCTCGCCGCGGACACCGACGGCGCGTTGGTCAACCTGATGAACACCACCACCGACGGCGACTACCAGACCTACAAGGCGGAGTCCGGCGCGTACGTGCGGGAGCACTTCTTCGGCCGGGACTCCCGGACCCGCAAGATGGTCGAGCCGCTCAGCGACGACGAGATCTGGAACCTCAAGCGGGGTGGGCACGACTACCGCAAGCTCTACGCGGCCTACAAGGCGGCCACCGAGCACACCGGTCAGCCCACCGTCATCCTGGCGAAGACGATCAAGGGCTGGACCCTCGGCTCGCACTTCGAGGGCCGCAACGCGACCCACCAGATGAAGAAGCTGACGCTGGAGGACTTGAAGACCTTCCGCGACCGGCTCTACCTGGACATCCCGGACAAGGCGCTGGAGGACAACCCCTACCTGCCGCCGTACTTCCACCCGGGCGAGAAGTCCGAGGAGCTGACGTACCTCAAGGAGCGGCGCGAGCAGCTCGGCGGGTACCTGCCGTCCCGGCGGACCAGCACGAAGCGGCTGGCCATCCCCGGCCCGGAGCGGTTCGCCGACATCAAGCGCGGCTCGGGCAAGCAGAAGGTGGCCACCACGCAGGCCTTCGTCCGTCTGCTCAAGGACGTGATGAAGGACAAGGAGTTCGGCAAGCGCTGGGTGCCGATCATCCCGGACGAGGCCCGCACCTTCGGTCTGGACTCGATCTTCCCGACCGCGAAGATCTACTCGCCGCACGGCCAGCGCTACACCTCGGTCGACCGCGAGCTGTTCCTGTCGTACAAGGAGTCGACCTCCGGGCAGATCCTGCACGAGGGGATCAACGAGGCCGGTTCGGTGGCCTCGTTCACCGCGGCCGGCTCGGCGTACGCCACGCACGACGAGCCGATGATCCCGATGTACATCTTCTACTCGATGTTCGGGTTCCAGCGGACCGCCGACGGGCTGTGGGCTGCGGCCGACCAGATGGCCCGGGGCTTCCTGCTCGGCGCCACAGCGGGTCGGACCACGCTCAACGGTGAGGGCCTTCAGCACGAGGACGGGCACTCGCTGCTGATCGCGGCCACCAACCCGGCAGTGGTGGCGTACGACCCGGCGTTCGCGTACGAGATCGCGCACATCCTGGAGCAGGGTCTGCACCGGATGTACGGGGACGCGCAGGAAAACGTCTTCTACTACCTGACTGTCTACAACGAGCCGACGCTCCAGCCGGCCGAGCCGGCCGACGTGGACGTGGAGGGCCTGCTCAAGGGCATCTACCGCTACTCGCCGGCACCGCAGGTCGACGGCCCGAAGGCCAACCTGCTCGCCTCGGGCACGGGGATGCAGTGGGCGCTCAAGGCCCAGCAGTTGCTCGCCCAGGACTGGGGTGTGGGCGCGGACGTCTGGTCGGTGACCTCGTGGACCGAGCTGCGCCGCGACGCGGTGGAGACCGAGGAGTACAACCTGCTCAACCCGGGCGCCGAGGCGAAGGTTCCGTACATCCAGCAGAAGCTGGCCGACGCGGACGGCCCGAAGGTCGCGGTCAGCGACTTCATGCGTGCGGTACCGGATCTGATCGCCCGCTGGGTACCCGGCGACTACACGTCGCTCGGCACCGACGGTTTCGGCATGTCGGACACCCGGCACGCGCTGCGCCGGCACTTCCACGTCGACGCGGAGTCGATCGTGGTGGCCACGCTGCGGCAGCTCGCCCGCAGCGGCGCGGTGGCGACCACGGTTCCGGCCGAGGCCGCCAAGAAGTACGCGATCGACGACGTCAACGCCGCCCCGGTCGGCGAGACCGGCGGCGACAGCTGACCCAGCACCACTGAGGAGGGCCCGGCGCATCCGCGCCGGGCCCTTTCGGTGTACGGAGCGGCGGTGGTCCGGGGGCCCTGGCGGGGATCCGGACCACCGCCGTCGCGGGTGACGCCGGGAGGATGGGCTCTCGTCAGCCGACGGCGGCCAGGTCGGTGAGCCGGGCCAGCGAGTCCTCCAGGTCGGCGCCGACCCGACGCAGTCCGAGGCGCAGCAGGGCCGCCTTGACCGGGCCGGCCGGCCAGCGGACCACGATGAGGCGCACGATGGTCCCGCCCTCCTCCTCGTCTCCGGTGAGCTGGACGTAGATCTCGGTGCGCGCCTCCGCGCGAGATCCCGCTCCCTTGGCCCGTTCCCGCCAGCCGATCAGCGTCGGCTCCTGGTAGGCGATCACCTCGGCCTCATGCGCCGAGCCGCGCCCCGCCTGGACCAGTTGTCGCCGCCCGAAGCCCTCTCCCGAGAGCACTTCGGCCGCGCGGACCCCGGCCAGCCAGGCCGGCAACTGCTCGGCCCGCTGCACGACATCCCAGACCACTTCAATTGGCGCCGCCACGTGCGCACTGCGTTCCACGAGGATCATTTCCGTCTTTCCTCCGGTGAGGACATCCCACGATATCGGCACTCTATGCGTTAAATCGGACTTACCTGGACGGGTTCGGAAAAAGACACGCCGATCAACCATTGCGGAATGCGCCAGGCCGGCCTATGGCGCATTCATCGACAGCGCCCTAAAGTCCCGAGCACGTTTCACGTTGACCGGGAGGGCGCATGTCGACCGCACCGTTGCCCCAGTTCCCCACCGGCTTCCGCTGGGGCGTCTCCACATCGGCCCACCAGATCGAGGGCGCCACCACTGCCGACGGCCGAGCCCCGTCCATCTGGGACACCTTCGCGCGCTCCCCCGGGCGGATCAGCGACGGCAGCAGCGGCGAGGTGGCCTGCGACCACTACCACCGGCGCACCGAGGACGTGGCGCTGCTGGCCGGCCTGGGCGTCTCCGCGTACCGGTTCTCCATCGCCTGGCCCCGGGTCCAGCCCACCGGCGCCGGCCCGGCCAACCCGGCCGGCCTGGACTTCTACGACCGGCTGGTGGACGAGTTGCTGGCCGCCGGCGTCGACCCGGTGGCCACCCTCTACCACTGGGACCTGCCGCAACCCCTCGAAGACGCCGGCGGCTGGCTGCACCGCGACACCGCCGCCCGGTTCGCCGAGTACGCCGAGAAGACCGCCGCCCGGCTCGGCGACCGGGTCCGGCTCTGGATCACCCTGAACGAGCCGTTCATCCACATGAGCCTCGGCTACGGCATGGGCGTGCACGCCCCCGGCCGCATGCTGCTGTTCGACGCCTTCCCGGTCGCCCACCACCAACTGCTCGGGCACGGACTCGCGGTCGCCGCGCTGCGGGCGCACACCGCCAGTCCGGTGGCGATCGCCAACAACTACTCGCCGGTGCGGGTGCTCGGCGACCGCGACGCCGACCGGGCCGCCGGGGCCGCGTACGAGGCGCTGCACAACCGGCTCTTCACCGACCCGCTGCTCGGCCGCGGCTACCCGGAGCTGCCCGGCTTCGACCCGAGCGTCATCCACCCCGGCGACCTCGACACGATCGCCGCGCCGCTCGACGTGCTCGGGGTCAACTACTACAACCCCACCGGGGTACGTGCTGCCGAGGAGGGCTCGCCCCTGCCGTTCGACCTCGTGCCGCTGGACGGCTACCCACGTACCGCCTTCGACTGGCCGGTGGCCCCCGACGGGCTACGCGAACTGCTCGGCTGGCTGCGCGACACGTACGGCGACGAGCTGCCACCCATCGAGATCACCGAGAGCGGCTGCGCGTACGACGACGTACCCGACGCCGACGGGCAGGTGACCGACCCGGAGCGGATCGCGTACCTCGACGGGCACCTGCGCGCGGTGCGGGCCGCCGTCGACGACGGGGTGGACGTCCGCGGGTACTTCGTCTGGTCGTTGCTGGACAACTGGGAGTGGGCCGAGGGGTTCACCAAGCGCTTCGGTCTGGTGCACGTCGACTACGCCACCCAGACCCGTACGCCGAAGTCGTCGTACACCTGGTTGCGGGACGTGATCGCGGCCAGCCGGCCGGGGTCGACGCGGTGACCACCCTCGACCCGACGCCGGCGTCGCTGCCGGCGTCGCTCGCCGAACCGACGGTGCCGGTGCGGCGCGGCTGGATCGGTTTGATCTTCGCGGCCAACCTCGGCGTGTGGATGGCGTTCTTCACGCCCATCCAGGTGCTGCTGCCGCAGCAGATCGAGCAGATCGCGCCCGGCGACAAGGAGAACATGCTGGCCGTGGTCACCGGCCTCGGTGCGCTGGCCGCGGTGCTGGCCAACCCCCTCGCTGGCGCACTCTCCGACCGGACCTGCCTGCGCATCGCCGGCCGCGAGTTCGGTCGTCGGCACATCTGGACGGCGGGCGGGGCCGTGCTGGGCGCGGCGGCCCTGGTGCTGCTGGCCCAGCAGCAGACCATCCTCGGGGTCGCCCTCGGCTGGGTCGCCGCGCAGGTCTGCTTCAACGCGATGCTGGCCAGCCTCAGCGCGGCCATCCCGGACCGGGTTCCGGTGCGCCAGCGCGGCGGGGTCTCGGGTTGGGTGGGCATCCCGCAGGCGCTCGGGTTGGTGCTCGGCGCGGTGCTGGTGACCGCAGTGGTCACCGGCAACACCGCCGGCTACCTGGCCATCGCCGTGGCCATCCTGCTGTTGTCGCTGCCGTTCGCGCTGCTCACCCCCGACGAGCCGCTGCCGCGTACGCATCGGCCGGTGATCCGGACGCGGGCGCTGCTGGCCTCGATGTGGATCAGCCCCCGCCGGCACCCGGATTTCGCCTGGGCCTGGATCACCCGGTTCCTGGTCCAGTTGGGCAATGCGCTGGGCACCCTCTACCTGCTGTACTTCCTCAGCGACGGGGTGCGCCACCCCGACCCCGAGGGCGGCCTGCTGGTGCTGATCCTGCTCTACACGCTCGGGATGATGCTGACCGCTGTGGTCGCCGGCCGGATGTCCGACCGGTCCGGCCGGCGCAAGATCTACGTGATCGTCTCCGGGCTGATCATGGCAGTGGCGGCGCTGCTGCTCGCTGTCGCGCCGGTCTGGCCGATGGCCATCGTCGCGGCGCTGCTGCTCGGCGCCGGTTACGGCATCTACCTCTCGGTGGACGCCGCGTTGATCACGCAGGTGCTGCCCCGGGCCACCGACCGGGCCAAGGACCTGGGAGTCATCAACATCGCCAACTCGGCGCCGCAGGTGCTCGGCCCGGCGCTCTCCGCCCCGCTCGTGGTCTACCTGGGTGGCTATCCCACGCTCTACGCGGTCACCGCCGTGGTCACAGTGCTCGGCAGCGCCCTGGTCGTCAAGATCCGCTCGGTGCCGTGAGCCTGGGGGCGGTGGCGGAAAGCAGTCGCGTACCGCCGTAGGCTGGGGGACGTGACAGTACGTGTGCGATTCGCCCCCTCCCCGACCGGTATGTTCCACGTCGGCGGCGCCCGCTCGGCGCTGCAGAACTGGATCTTCGCCAAGCAGCAGGGCGGCGTGTTCGTGCTGCGCATCGAGGACACCGACGCGGCGCGCAACAAGCCCGAGTGGACCGAGGGCATCCTCTCCGCGCTGGACTGGATCGGGATCTCCCGGGGCAGCTACGAGGGCCCGTACTTCCAGTCGGCGAATGCGGGCGAGCACCGGGCCGCCGCCGCGCGCCTGTACGAGTCGGGCCGCGCCTACTACTGCGACTGCACCCGCGAGGACGTGCAGGCCCGCACCGGCTCGCAGTACCAGGGCTACGACGGCTACCACCGCGACCGTGGCCTCGGCCCGGGCCCGGGGCACGCGCTGCGCTTCCGTACGCCGGACGAGGGCACGACAGTGGTGGTCGACCTGATCCGCGGTGAGCCCACCTTCGAGAACAAGCTCATCGAGGACTTCGTCATCGCCCGGGGCGACGGCTCGCCGGTCTTCCTGCTGGCCAACGTCGTCGACGACATGACCATGGGGATCACCCACGTGATCCGGGCCGAGGAGCACCTGCCCAACACCCCCAAGCAGCAGCTGCTCTGGGAAGCCCTCGGGGTCAAGCCGCCGGTCTGGGCGCACGTGCCGGTGGTGGTCAACGAGAAGCGGCAGAAGCTCTCCAAGCGCCGGGACAAGGTCGCCCTGGAGGCGTACCGCGACGAGGGTTACCTCGCCGGCGCGATGCGCAACTACCTCATGCTGCTCGGCTGGGCCCCCTCCGGCGACCGGGAGATCGTCCCCTGGTCGGTGATCGAGGACGAGTTCCGGCTGGACGAGGTCAACCTCTCCTCGGCGTTCTTCGACGAGAAGAAGCTGCGGGCGTTCAACGGTGAGTACATTCGCGCGCTGCCGGTAGCCGAGTTCATCGACGCCTGCCAGCCGTGGCTGACCGGCACCGGGACCATCCCGCCACCGCCGTGGCAGCCAGAGGAGTTCGACGCCGACGCGTTCGCCGCCGTGGCGCCGCTGGCCCAGACGCGCATCGCGGTGCTCAGCGAGATCGTGCCGAACGTCGACTTCCTCTTCCTGGCCTCGCCGCTGATCGACGAGGCCGCCTGGACCAAGACCATGAAGGACGGCTCCGCCGAGCTGCTGGACGACGCGGTCGCAGCGTTCGAGGCACTGGAGGCGTGGGACGCCGAGTCGCTGAAGTCGACGCTGGAGGCGGTCGGCGCCGAGCGGGGCCTCAAGCTCGGCAAGACGCAGGCGCCGGTGCGGGTCGCGGTCACCGGCCGCACCGTGGGCCTGCCGCTGTTCGAGTCGCTGGAGGTGCTCGGTCGCGAGCGCACCCTGACCCGGATCCGCGCCGCCCGCCTGCGCCTGGTCTGACGGAGACAAGGGCGAGCCGGGCCGGGCCGGGCCGGGCCGGGCCGGGCCGGGCCGGGCCGGGCCGGGCCGGCAATTCCCTCAACGCCACCTTTGCTCTGCTTCACTCCACGCAACACCGACCGCCCGACTATCGGACGGTCGGTGTTGCGTTCGTTGAAGCAGAGCAAAGGTGGGTGTCCAGCACCGGCCTGGTCCGCCGGCATCGGCATCCGACTGCTGGGCGCCGTGACGCCCGTCGTTCAGTGGCCTGCGGAGCGGCGGCGGAACACGAGGCCGGCCGCGAGGGCGGCCAGCAGCACCAGGCCGCCGAGCGCCCAGGGCCACCAACGACTGCCGGAGTCGGACCGCTCCGACGCCGCCGGCACCGTCGAACTGCCGGGCGTCGCCGACGTAGGCCCTGCGGAGGGTGCGCCGACGGCGGGCGCGCCAGCCGAGGGCGACCCGACCGGGCTGGTGCTGGCGGCGGCCGACGGCGAGGCGGACGGGTCCGCCGCGGTGCCGCTGGTCAGGGTGAACCGCACCTCGCCCTTCACCGGATGCCCGTCGGACGACGCAAGCTGGTAGCCGACGATGTAGAGCCCCGCGGCGGCCGGCTTGAACGGCACCCGCACCCGGCTGCCGTCGAAGGCGGGAGTCCCGCCAGCGACCACATTGTCCGGTCCGGTTATTGTGATCTTCGTCGAAGCCGGTGACGGCTTGGCGAGGAACCGCAGTTCGATCCGGGCAGGTGCCGTCGCCACGCGGGCGCCGTTGCGCGGGTCGCTGCCGGTCAGCTCGTTGTGGGCGGCGGCTGGTGTCGCCGGCACCAGAAACGACACACCGAACGCCACGCCGAGCACCACTGGCACGACCCGCACCGTACGTGTAACCCTGCCCCCCATGAACCCCTCCGTAAGGGTACGATCCGCCCGCTGATCAAACGGCTCCTCATTAGTCGAGCAGAGATCGCAGATAGTTCCAATTAGTGTTCCAAAAGCTGCAACTCATCGACGTTCTGCGGAGTCTGTAGGAGTGGACGCGACCATCTGGTCGATGCCGCACCGGCAGGTCGGTCCGGACGTCACGACGAAGCCATCCATCGAACGGGGCGAGGAGGCGGGATGGTCCGACACATGAGGCGGTTGGCCGCCGTGTTGGCGGGCACGCTGGCGGCGGCGCTGCTGACGCTGGGCACCGCTGGCTCGGCCTCGGCGGCGCCGAAGCCGGCACCCGCCGGAGTGGACATCACCGGCACGGGACTGTCCGCGCCGCTGCGGATGCACGCGGACAAGGAGCCGGCCCTCGTGGGCGCGGTCATCGACCAGGTCAACTTCCTCGCTCGCACCGGCATGCCGACCGGTCCGAAGGCTGCCAACCTCGGTCCGAAATACACTGTCGTGGTGCTCGCCGGCGAGACGCCGAAACAGACCTACGACCTCTATCCCAAGGCGATCGGCGGCCCGCGTGTCTACCGGCCGGCGAAGCAGCCGGACGGCCGCAAGACCAGCGCCGGATGGTTCCTGGGTCGGCTCAGCATGTCCGAGACCCTGCGCACCGCCGGTGTGCCGCTGGAGCGGCAGTTCGACACTGTCAGCGGCGGCGCGGGCGGCGGCGAGCGGGTGCTCCCGGAGGACACGCTCGACCCGGCGAAGGACCTCGACGAGGCGCTCGGCGACCTGCAACGCCTGCTGCTGCTCAACATCGGCGTGATGCTGACCATCACCGTCGGCCTCGCCGGAATCGCCCTGCTGATCCGCCGCCGCACTCGCTGACCCGACACACTCGCTGAGCCGACGCACTCGCTGATCAGCGAGTGCGTCGGCGGCGGTCAGCACCAGCGACGCGGTGGGCGCTCCCGGCGGGTGGCCCGTGGCCGCGGCCGGACCGCGCCATGCCGATGCGCCCCGGCCCAGCCGGGAAGTTCACTGAGGCAACCAGCGGGAACGTCCGAGTCGGGCTCGGCGGGACCGGCGGGCTCGGCGGAGCGCTGACGCGGGATGTCCTCGTCGGCCCGGCCGGCGAGCGGCTCCACCGGGTGCGATGGTGCGCCACCGACCGCCCGGCGGTGCTTGCCAGCCGCCTGCGGGTCGTGGTGCCCCGGCCGGCAGGGCTCGCCCTGGGCGCAGCCGTGCTCGGCCTCCCCGTGCGCCATCCCCGGTCTCCTCACGCTCGTCCCACCCTCGGGTGCTCTCCCCGAGGTGCCCTGTCACCGTACTGGCCGGGACCGACGGGCCGCGCGCAGCGTACCCGGGGTCCCGGCCGGCCGGTCCGCGAAGACGCCGCTGAGCGCGGGACCCGGTTACGCAGTTCACAGCTTCTTTCCGCGCCGTTCACCCGGCGCGTCACGGCCGAGGGCGCACCGGCTGCGGGGAGTGGTCCGGGTACCCCTTTCGGCGCATGGCGGTGCGGTCGAGGTCCTCCCCCGGTCGGAGTTGGGCGGGCGACGGCTGTGGTGGGATCGGGGCATGCGTCCGCCACCATGGCTCGACTCCGGCACCCTCGGCCGTGACCTCGTGCTGGCCGGTGCGTCGCTGGCCGGCGGCCTGGTGCTCTACACCCTGGGTTGGCAACCGCAGGTCCGTCCGGACGCTGACGTGCCGTCGGCGTTGTTCCTGCCGCCGCTGCTGGCGGTCTGCGTCGCCGTCGGCCTGCGGCGGGTCGCACCGCGCGCCAGCCTGGCCGTGGGGACCGGCGCGCTGGTGGCCGACACGGCGCTGGGCAGTTCGCTGGGCACGCTCCTGGTCTACACGCAGGTGCTCTACGACGCCTGTGTGTACGGCCCGCCCCGGCTGTGGCGGTGGTTGCTGCGGATCACCGTGGCGCTGAGCCTGATCGGGGTGGTCGTCGGTGTGCTCGTGCACGGCCAGTGGAGCGGGGCGGCGCTCGGGGTGCTGGTGGTGCTCGTCGGGCTGCTGCCGGTGCTGACCGGCATCAGTGTGCGGCAGTACCGCGACCAGGCCGCCGCCGAGCGGGCGCGGGCCGAACAGACCGCCCGGTTGGTGGAGTTGGACCGTCGGCAGGCGGTCAGCGCCGAGCGGGCCCGGATGGCCCGGGAGCTGCACGACGTGGTCGCGAACCACCTGAGCGCGGTGGCCATCCACGCCACCGCCGTGCTCTCCGTGCCGGGGTTGGATCGCGGGCAGGTGGAGTCGGCGTTGCGGGTGATCAGGGAGAGCAGCGTGCAGGGGCTGGCGGAGATGCGGCAGATGATCGAGGTGCTGCGCGAGCCCGGGACCAGCGCCGGGCCGGGTACGCCGGAGGTGGTCACCGCGCGGCTGGCCGAGGCGGACGGACTGGTCGAGCGGGCTCGGGCGGCCGGCCTCGCGGTGCGGGTCCGGACCGACGGCACGCCGGGCGCACTGCCGGTGGGGGTGGACCTCGCCGCGTACCGGATCGTGCAGGAGTCACTGACGAACGCGCTCAAGCACGGTACGGGTGAGGCGGAGCTGACGATCGCGTACCGGCCGGCCGAGGTGGTGCTGACTGTGGAGAACCCGGTCCGGCGGGGCGGTGCCGGCCTGCCGGGCGCCGGGGCCGGGCTGATCGGTATGCGGGAGCGGGCCACCCTGCTGGCCGGCCGGTTCACCGCCGGGCCGCACGACGGTCGCTGGCGGGTGCGGGCGGCCCTGCCCACCGGGGAGGTCGGGTGACCGGGCCGGCGCGGCCACCGGACGCCGCGCGCGCGGCGACGGTACGGGTGGTGCTCGCCGACGACCAACCGGCGGTACGGGCCGGACTGGCACTGATTTTGAACGGCTCACCGGGTGTCGAGGTGGTCGGTGAGGCGGCCGACGGCGACGCCGCGGTGCGCCTGTGCCGGGAGTTGCGCCCCGACGTGGCGGTGCTGGATGTGCGGATGCCGCACCGGGACGGGATCTCCGCGACCCGGGCGATCGTCGGCGACGGGCTCGCCGACGTGCTGGTGCTCACCACCTTCGACCTCGATGAGTACGTCTTCGGGGCGTTGCGGGCCGGCGCGGCCGGGTTCCTGCTCAAGGACACCGACGCCGACGGCCTGGTCGGCGCGGTGCGGACGGTGGCGCGGGGCGACGGGTTCATCGCGCCCACCGTGACCCGCCGGCTGATCACCGCGTTCGCGGCCACCGCGCCCGGCGCGTCGGCGGACGCCCGGGCCGCGTTGGGCACCCTCACCCCGCGCGAGCGTGACGTGCTGGCCTGCCTCGGGTTGGGCCTGTCCAACCAGCAGATCGCCGACCGGCTGGTGCTGGCGGAGAGCACCACCAAGACCCACGTGAGCCGGATCCTGGCGAAGTTGGACCTGCGCAGTCGGGTGCAGGCCGCGATCCTGGCCCAGGAGGTGGGTCTGCCCCCTCCCCCGCAGCCGTGAGACGGGCGCCGACGCTGGCCGGCGGACCGGTGCCGGCGTGGTTGGCCTGCTCACGACGTGTCAGGCTAGGGCGGTGAGCACGCCGGGCGGTGGGGAGCTGTCGGCCACGCTGCGCCGGATCGAACGATCGGCGGGGGCGTTGGCCACCTCCAGCGTGGCCCGGATGGACGAGACGCTGCCCTGGTTCCGGGCGCTGCCTGCCGACCAGCGTTCCTGGGTGATGCTGGTCGCCCAGGCGGGCGCGAGGTCGCTGGTGCAGTGGCTGCGCGAGGGCGGCGGCACGGCGGACAGCACCCAGGAGGTCTCGGACGAGGTCTTCGCCGCCGCCCCGCAGGCGCTGGCCCGGTCGATCACCCTCCAGCAGACCGTCGCGTTGATCAAGGTGACCATCGACGTGGTCGAGGAGCAGGTGTCGCACCTGGCCGCCGAGGGCGAGGAGCAGCAGCTACGCGAGGCGGTGCTGCGCTTCTCTCGGGAGATCGCGTTCTCCGCCGCCCGGGTGTACGCACGGGCCGCCGAGTCGCGCGGCGCCTGGGACGCCCGGTTGCAGGCGCTGCTGGTCGACGCGCTGTTGCGCGGTGACTCGCCGGACGTCCTGGCCAGTCGGGCCGCCGCGCTGGGCTGGGCGGACGCGCCGCCGGTGGCGGTGGCGGTCGGCCGGTCGCCCGGCGGTGAGGTCTCCGCGGTGCTGCACGTGGTCTACCGGCAGGCCCGCCGGATCGGCGTGGAGGTGATCGGCGGCGTCCACGGCGACCGGCTGGTGATCGTGCTCGGCGGCGCACCGGACCCGCTGACCGCTACCGCGAAGCTGCTGGGCGCGTTCGGGGACGGCCCGGTGGTGGTCGGTCCCGCCGTACCGAGCCTGGACGAGGCGACCGAGTCGGCGCGGGCCGCGCTCTCCGGTTTTCGGGCCGCCCCGGCCTGGCCCAGCGCACCCCGACCGGTACCGGCCGCGGACCTGCTGCCGGAGCGGGCGCTCGCCGGCGACGCGGAGGCCCGTCGGCGGCTCCGTCACGATGTGTACGCGACACTGGTGCGCGCCGGTGGGGAACTGCTGGCGACCCTGGACGCCTTCCTGGCGGCCGGTGGCACGCTGGAGAGCGCGGCCCGGGCGCTGTTCGTGCACCCGAACACGGTGCGTTACCGTTTGCGCCGGATCGCCGAGGTGACAGGGTTCTCGCCGCTGTCGCCGCGGGACGCGTTCGCCCTTCAGGTCGCGCTGACAGTGGGTCGGTTGGACCCGGTCGCCCCGCTCGCCTCGCCGGTCCCGACTCAGACAATCACCCCGGGCAGCCGGAAACCTGCCCAAACCGAGGATGATCCCCGCCGATCTTTGTAGGAAACCTCCAAAGGTCCTAGTGTGGTTTGGTCGAAGGCGGCACCGCGTTACCCGCCTTTATCCGGGAGAGTCATAGGCGTGCTCGCCGTACTTAGTCCCGGCCAGGGTTCTCAGAAACCCGGCTTCCTGACCCCCTGGCTCGACCTGACCGGCACCGAGGCGCGACTGCGCGAGTGGTCGGCGTTGGCCGGGGTCGACCTGCTGCACCTGGGCACCGCCGCCGACGCCGACGAGATCAAGGACACCGCCCGCACCCAGCCGTTGCTGGTCGCCGCTGCGTTGCTCGCGGCCGAGCACCTGCCGCTGGACGGCATCGCGCTCACCGCCGGCCACAGCGTCGGCGAGCTGGGTGCCGCCGCACTGGCCGGTGTGCTGTCGGCCGACGCCGCGATCACCCTGGCCGGCGTACGCGGCCGGGAGATGGCCGCGGCGTGCGCGCTGGAGCCGACCGGAATGGCCGCGGTGCTCGGCGGCGACCCCGACGAGGTGATCGCCGCGATCGAGGCGAACGGGCTCTACCCGGCCAACCGCAACGGCGCCGGGCAGATCGTCGCCGCTGGCGCCCTGGACGGGCTGGACAAGCTCGCCGCCGCGCCGCCCGCCCGGACCCGGATCATCCGGCTCCAGGTGGCTGGCGCGTTCCACACGCCGTACATGGCTCCGGCCGAGACCGCGCTCGCCGCGGAGGCCGCCGGAATCACCCCCGCCGACCCGGCCCGGACCCTGCTGTCGAACCTCGACGGCACCGCTGTCGACGACGGCGCGGCCATGGTTCAGCGCCTCGTCCGTCAGGTCACCGCGCCGGTGCGCTGGGACCTGTGCATGCGTACGCTGGCCGACCTCGGGGTCACCGGCGTGATCGAACTGCCCCCGGCCGGCACCCTCGCCGGCCTGGTCAAGCGGGAACTCAAGGGCGACGGCGCCCCGGAGATCGTCACCCTCAACACCCCGGACGACCTGCCGGCCGCACGGGACCTGATCGCCCGTATCGGAGGTCGTTCATGACTGGCAGTCGCATCGTCTCGATGGGGCACTACCAGCCCTCCCGGGTGGTGACCAACGACGACATCGCCCAGCTCGTCGACACCAACGACGAGTGGATCCGCGACCGGGTCGGCATCGTCAGCCGGCGGATCGCCGACAGCGAGACGGTCGCCGACATGGCCGCCGCGGCCGCCGGCAAGGCGCTGGCCAACTCGGGCCTGACCGCCGCCGACATCGACCTGGTCGTGGTCGCCACCTGCTCCTCCATCGACCGCAGCCCCAACGTGGCCTGCCGGGTCGCCGCCAAGCTGGGCATCACCGCGCCGGGTGCGTTCGACCTCAACACCGCCTGCTCGGGCTTCGCCTACGCGCTGGGCACCGTCGACCACGCCATCCGGGCCGGGGCGTCGCGCAACGCGATCGTCATCGGTGCGGAGAAGCTGTCCGACTTCACCGACTGGACCGACCGCTCCACCTGCATCATCTTCGCGGACGGGGCCGGTGCCGCGGTGGTCTCCGCCACCGCCGACGACGAGCCGACCGGAATCGGCCCGGTCGTCTGGGGTTCGGTGCCGGACAAGAGCGACGCGGTCCGCATCGAGGGTTGGCGCCCGTACATCCAGCAGGAGGGTCAGGCGGTCTTCCGCTGGGCCACCACCGCGATCGCGCCCCTGGCGCTCCAGGCCTGCGAGCGGGCCGGGGTCGACCCGTCGGAGCTGGCCGCGTTCGTGCCGCACCAGGCCAACGCCCGGATCATCGACGGCATCGCCAAGCGGCTCAACATCCCCGACGCGATCATCGCGAAGGACATCGTCGAGTCCGGCAACACCTCCGCGGCGAGCGTGCCGCTGGCCCTTTCCAAGCTGGTCGAGCGCCGGGAGGTGCCCTCGGGCGCGCCGGTGCTGCTGTTCGGCTTCGGCGGTGGCCTGACCTACGCCGGTCAGGTCGTCCGCTGCCCCTGATGACCCCCTCGGGCGCGTACGCGTCGAGGAGTGGCGGTCGGCGACGCCGACCGCCGGAGAACCCCGATGAAAGGAACCAACCGCAATGACCCGTGACGAGATCACCACCGGCCTCGCCGAGATCCTCGAAGAGGTTGCCGGAGTGAACCCGGACGACGTGGCCGAGGGGAAGTCCTTCACCGACGACCTCGATGTCGACTCGCTCTCCATGGTGGAGGTCGTTGTCGCGGCCGAGGAGAAGTTCGGCGTCAAGATCCCGGACAACGAGGTGCAGAACCTCAAGACCGTCGGCGACGCTGTCAGCTACATCGCGGCGCAGTCCTGATCATGAGTCGTCCTGACGTCGTCGTCACCGGGCTCGGCGCGACGACCCCGCTTGGCGGGGACGTCGCGTCGACCTGGGACGCCATGCTCGCCGGCCGCTCCGGGGTGAGTGCCCTCACCCAGGAGTGGGCCGCGCAACTGCCGGTCCGGATCGCCGCCCAGTTGGCCGTGGAGCCGTCCGAGGTGCTGGACCGGGTCCGCCTGCGCCGCCTGGACCGTTCCGAGGCGATCGCGATCATCGCGGCGCAGCAGGCCTGGGCGGACGCCGGCCTCGCCGGCTCCGACCTCGACGGCGAGCGGTTGGCCGTCAGCGTCGGCTCCGGCATCGGCGGTGCCACCACCCTGCTCGCCCAGGACGACATCCTGGAGGCCTCCGGGCCACGGCGGGTGTCCCCGCACACCATCCCGATGCTGATGCCGAACGGTCCGGCCGCCTGGGTCGGGCTGGAGCTGGGCGCCAAGGCCGGCGTGCACTCGGTGGCCAGCGCCTGCGCCACCGGCGCCGAGGCGATCGCCCTCGGCCTGGACATCATCCGTTCCGGCCGGGCCGACGTGGTGGTGGCCGGCGGCACCGAGGCGGTCATCCACCCGCTGCCGATCGCCGGCTTCAGCTCGATGCGGGCCATGTCGACCCGCAACGACGACCCGGAGCGGGCCTCCCGCCCGTGGGACCGGGGCCGGGACGGCTTCGTCCTCGGCGAGGGCGCCGGCATCGTGGTGCTGGAGCGGGCCGAGCACGCCGCAGCCCGGGGCGCCCGGGTGTACGCGCGCCTCGCCGGCGCCGGCATCACCTCCGACGCGTACGACATCGTGCAGCCGCACGCCGAGGGCGAGGGCGCCATCCGGGCCATCGCCAAGGCGATCGCCGACGCGGACGTGGCGAAGCGGGACATCGTGCACGTCAACGCGCACGCCACCTCGACCCCGGTCGGGGACATGCTGGAGATCGGCGGGCTGCACAAGGCGCTCGGCGACCACCCGGTGCTGTCCGCGACGAAGTCGATGACCGGTCACCTGCTCGGTGCGGCCGGTGCGCTGGAGTCGATCGCCACCATCCTGGCGATCCGCGACAGCGTCGTCCCTCCGACGATCAACCTCGACGACCCGGAGCCAGGCCTCACCCTGGATGTCGCCGCGCACAAGGCCCGCCACATGGAGATCCCGGCCGCGTTGAACAACGCGTTCGGCTTCGGCGGCCACAACGTGGCGCTCGTCTTCGCTCGTCCCTGAGATCCTCCGCACGGGCCCCTCCTCTCATCGAGGAGGGGCCCTTCGCGTCGTTCAGCCCCGGTTGCGGGGGTGCTGTTTCGCGGTGCGCTCGTTGCCGTGGCGGTAGTTGCCGGTCCAGCGGGCCATCACCAACTGCGGGTCGTCGTCGACCTCGGCCAGGAACTCCGCGGCCCGAGCGTCGCGCAGCGTGCCGGCGACCCGTCCGTGGTGGGTGATCACCACGGTGCCGTCCGCCCGTTGCGTGTGCCGGAATCCTGCTGCCGCTCCCATGGGGGGAGGTTGTCAGACCGACCGGGGCGGGGCGACCCGATTTCGGTAGGGGGTGCGGCGATCGCGATTGACGTCGGGAGACCCCACGGCTTAGATGGGCCGACTGAAGATCGACTGACGGGGATCACCACCATGGACACTCGTACCCTCGTCGCCGTGTCGGCGGCGGCGCTCACCCTCGGCCTGCTGACCGGCTGCGGCGACGACGCGGACGCTCCCGCCGGGCCCGCGGCCGGCGCCCCGGCCCCGCAGGCCACTGGTGAGCCCTGGTACGACGAGGTGGCCCCGGCGTCGCCCAGCGGCACCGCCGGCGGCACGGGTTCCCCCTGCCGGGTACCTGTGACGTTTCCGCTGGCCGACGGGTGGACGGCCAAGGCGATCGAGCCGCCCAAGGGTGAGCTGGCCGAACTGCTCGGCGAGGCGCTCACCAAGCGCGGCGGCACCACGGTGCGCTGTGAGGTGGACGGGCGCCCGGCCGGGGGCGGATTCCTGCGGATCTGGGCGGCGGACTCGCCGACGGTCACGCCGCGCGCCGCGCTGGAGGGTTTCGCCGCCGGGGCCGGCGAGACGGTCGCCGGCCAACAGTTCCGCAACCTCCGCGCCGGCGGCTTCGACGCCACCGAGATGACCTGGCTCGCCACCAACCCGCTGGTCGAGGAGGAGGATGAGTCGCGGAACTGGGCGCTGGCCGTCCAGTCGGCGGGGCAGACGCTGGTCTTCGCCGTCAACGAGGGGCTGATCGCCGAACGGACCGACGTGCTGCCGGCGTACCGGCTCGCGGTGCGAGGCCTCACGAAGGGCGAGTGAGGTGGGCGACTGAGGTGGCTCCGACCCGTCCGGGTCGGCCGGTCAGGTGCGACAGGTCGTGGCGGGCAGTCCGGGGACGGTCACCGGCGATCGGCCGCCCGGCCGTGCCTTGCCGGCGAGCACGGCGGCCAGGCCGGTCATCGACGCCCGACTGGACGAGTACGTGGCCAGCAGCGTCGGTGACTTGGCGTCGGCCAGCACGTACGGGGTGTCCATGGCGACAGTGACCGCCGCGTCCGGGCGCAGGTCCTTGGCGCCGTCGCCGTAGCCCACCAGGTGCACGATCGTGCCGCCGCTGGGCTTGACCTGCACACCGGCGGCGGTCAGCGCGGCGGTGAGCGTGGCCCGGGTGCCGTCCCGACCGCCGGACGAGGTGACGGTGACCGGCCCGCGTACCGCTGCGCCGCAGGAGCCTCGCAGCACTGTGACGGCGGCGGCGGCCAGCGCGTCGGCGGCCGCCCGGTGCTCCGGGGTGTTCAGCGTGGACATCTGCGCCGCCGGCACCTGCGCGAGCTGGAACTTCATGGTCAGCACCCGGGTGACCGCCTCGACCAACCGGGTGCGGGGCAGCGATCCGCCGCGCAGTGCGGCGAGCAGCCCGTCGTACGCCTGACCGACGTTCGGGGTCATCAAAATGAGGTCGTTACCGGCGTTGAGCGCCCGGACCGCCGCCTCACCGGGAGCCCAGCGCTTCGCGGGCGGCATGTTCATCCCGTCGGTGATCACCACGCCCTTGAAGCCGAGTTGGCCGCGCAGCACGTCGGTGAGCAGCTTGTGCGAGAACGTCGCCGGGGTCCCCGGGTCGATCGCGCGCGCGTCCAGGTGACCAGACATCACGGCCATCGCGCCCGCGTCCATCCCGGCGGTGAACGGCGGCCACGCTCCGCTCTGCAACGCCGCGGCGGACTGGGTGAGCACCGGAAGGTCCTGGTGCGAGTCGTCGGCGCTGTGGCCGTGCCCGGGGAAGTGCTTCAGGGTGGCGGCGACCCCGGCCGCCTGGAGGCCACGGACCGCGCCGCCCACCTGCGTGGCGGCCTGCTTCGGGTCGGCGCCGTACGACCGGGAGCCGATCACGGTGCTGCGGGTGGCCAGCACGTCGGCCACCGGAGCGAAGTCGATGTTGATGCCCATCGCGGCCAACTCGGCGCCGGCGGCCCGCCAGGCGGCCTCGGTGAGCTTCGGGTCACCGGCGGCGCCGGCCGCGAGGGCGCTGGGCAGCACTGTGACCCCGTCGGTCACCCGGGTGACGACGCCGTACTCCTGGTCGGTGCCGATCAGCAGCGGCGCGGGACCTGCGGCGAGCCGACCGGCGGCGGTACGCAGCCCGGTGGTGAGCTCGTGCACCTGCTTGGGGTTGTCGACGTTCGTGGTCTCCTGGTTGCCCTTGGTCGGGTCGTCGGCGCTGAAGCCGACCAGGATCAGGCCACCCAACCGGTACTTGGCGATCATGTCGGCGGGGGTGTCGACCCCGGCGAGGGCCTGGTTACCGGCCGCCGAGCCGGCGGAGACCTTCGTCGCCGAGTCGCCGTAGGCGTACGGCATCAGCACCTGGCCGACCAGGTCCTCGTCGGAGAGCGTCGCGACCAGCGCGGCGGCCCGGCCGGCGGGGTCGCTGGCCGGCGGCGCGGCCGGGACGCTCGGGCCGGCGGACGTGCCGACCGGGCTGGGCGTCGGCGTGGGGCGGGGCGAGCCACCCGAGCAGCCGGAGACGAGCAGGGCGGTCAGGGCGGCGACAGCGACACGGGCGCGCCACGGGCGATTCGACACGCCGCCCATCCCACCAGCTTCTCCCTTATCGGGGCAACTTGACCTTACCGGTCGTCACCGACTCGACGGCGTACGGCCAGCGGTCCGGCGGCCGGGTCAACCGACCCGAGTGAGCAAGGTCACCGGGGCGCCGTCGCCGGCATACCGGTAGGGCTCCAGGTCAGCGTCCCACGCCGTGCCGAGCGCCTTGTCGAGGGCGTGCGCCAGCGCCTCCGGGGCCCGGGAGGCCGCCATCAGCGCCCGAAGTCGGTCCTCGCCGAGCTGGATGTCGCCCGCCACGCCGACCGTCGCCCGGAACAGGCCACGCGCCGGCACGTACATGAAGCGCTCACCATCGGCACCGGGACTCGGCTCCTCGGTGACCTCGAAACGGATCATGGGCCACTGCCGTAGGGCAGCAGCCAGCTCGGCGCCCGTCCCCGGACGACCGGTCCACCCGCACTCGGCCCGGCGTGCGCCGGGGTCGACGGGCTGAGCCGTCCACTGCAGGTTGACCGGCGCGGCTAGGACGCGCGCGATCGCCCACTCGACGTGCGAGCACACGGCGAGCGGGGTCGAGTGGACGTATACGACGCCACGCGTTGGCACGGTGACCTCCCGGAGAGCGAGGTGCGTCTTCCCCTACGACCTCGTCCACCCAGGTGGCTGCTGCAACACATGATGACTTCTGTGACGCGTGGTGCGCCAGGGAATCGGAAAAAACGCCGGGTGGAATAGCCGGACGGGTGGTCGCCGTTGCCTCTCAGGACACCGCGACGACCAGCATGATGTCGTGGTCCTGTACAGTTCCACCGGCGGCTTATGCCGCGTTACACCTTCGCGGGCCGAGTCACGTACGACCCGCACACAGCCCCCGGACGTCCAGTCCTCCCGTACGTCTTGCAAGGAGTACCTCCGTGGCGAGCAACACCTCTAAGACCGCGCGCGCGTCCGTCCGGGCCGGCCAGGCTGGCCAGGGTGGCGCCCTCAGCGTGCTGGGCGAGTTCAAGTACCTCATCCCGCTCAACGGCGGCAAGCACGCCTACGTGCGGAACCTGACCAACGGCAAGACCGCGCACCTGCGCACGGACTCCGACGCCTTCGTCGAGGAGATCCGCGTGCTGGCCGCCGCCGGCCACGCCGCCAAGATCCGGGCGGAGATCAACAACCTGGCTGCCACCCACCCGGGTGACGGCTGGGAGGCCACCGAGAAGCGCCTGGTCGCGGCCGGCGTCTTCGAGGGCTGAGCCCTCCACCACCGCACCACTGAAACCGCCCGCCGGGAGTTCCCGGCGGGCGGTTTCGCGTGTCCATGGTCCGGGTCAGCCCGGATCGAGCAGGGTGACCTCGCCGGTGGCCAGGTCGTAGAGGCCACCGACCACGGCGACCCGGCCGGCAGCCACGGGGCCGGCCAGCAGGTCGTCCTCGCGCAGGGTGCGCACCGTGCGCCGGACGTGCCGGCGGATCGCCAGCGGCTGCACCGCCGGATCGTCGATCCCCGCCTCGGCCACCGCCGGGGCGATCTCGTCCACCAGGTGCGCCAGCGACCCCCCGGGACGCTGCCCCGTGCGTAGCGCCGCCACGGCGGCCTCCACCGCGCCACACCGCTCGTGGCCGAGGACCATCACCAGCGGTACGCCGAGCTGGCCGACCACGTACTCGATCGAGCCGCAGACCGCGCGATCGAGCACGTGGCCCCCGGTACGGATCACACAGATCGCACCGAAGGTCTGGTCGAAGATCGCCTCCAACGGCACCCGGGAGTCGATACAGCCCAGCACCACGGCGTACGGCTGCTGGTCGCCGGAGGCCGCGGCGGCGGCGGCCGTGACGTCGTGCCCGTGCACCGGCTGACCGCTGATGAACCGCCGGTTACCGGCGAGCAGGTCGGCCAGCGCGGCGCGGGGCGTACCGCCGGCCTGCCGTCCCTGCCCCGACGTCGCCCCCATGGGTGCTCCCGACGACCCCATGCCGTTCAGCTTGGCCCGCCGCCGTCCCGCACGGGCGAGGTCGGGAATGTTCGCGACGGCGCGATTGGCGTGGTGTCATGGCGGGTAGCCGGTGTTACCGCCGGGTATCCCGGTGCTGGTGGTACTGGGCGGCCCTGGGGAGGTGGCGATGCCGGAGCGGTTCGAGGTCGGCCTGCCGGACGGTGTACGGCTCAACGTCGAGGCGACGGGTCCGACGGACGCCCAGGTCACCGCCATCCTGCTGCACGGCTGGACGCTGGACGGGCGGGCCTGGCACCGGCAGGTCGAAGCCCTCACCGCGGCACCGTTCGGCGACGCGGTGCGGGTGGTCACCTACGACGCGCGGGGGCACGGCCGGTCCAGCTGCATGGCGCTGCCCACGGCCACAGTCGCCCAGTTGGGTGACGACCTGGCCGCGGTGATCGACGCCGTGGCGCCGACCGGCCCGGTGGTGCTGGTCGGGCACTCGATGGGCGGTATGACGATCATGGAGTACGCCCACCGCCACCCCGCGCACTTCGCCGCCCGCACCACTGGTCTGGTCTTCGTCTCGACCACCGCCGAGGGGCACACGCACACCGTCTACGGGCTCTCGCCGCGGATCGCCCGGTTGATCCGGCTGGCCGAGACGACCGGCGCCGGCGTGCTGGCCCGGTGTGGCTCGTGGCGCGCGCCCCGGGCACTGCTGAACGCGCTGCAACCGAGCATCCGGTGGATGCTCTTCGGTGACCGCTGCGAGCCGGCCGACATCCGCCTGGTGACGTCGGCGGTGGCCCGGGCCTCGCTGCGCTCGATCGGTGGGTTCCGCGCCTCCATCGGCACCCAGCACCGACTGGACACCCTCGCCGCGTTGGCCCACCTGCCGGCCGCCGCCCTGGTCGGCGACCGGGACCGGTTGACCCCACCGCCGTGCGCCGAGTCGATCGCGGCCGCTCTGCCGGCCACCGAGCTGACCGTCTGCCCAGGTGCCGGGCACATGCTGATGATGGAACGGCCGGACGAGGTCAACGCCGCGCTCACCGGCGTGCTGCGGCGGGTGCTCACCGAATCGTCGCCGGCCCACCCTGGAGCGACCCCCGCCGAGACGGGCGCCTGAGTACGTTCGCGCACCTCGGGCGCGGCGGGTCGGGCCCGGGGCCGTACTCTTCTCGGTTGGCCCGCGCGGTTCCCGCCGCCTGCCGGCGACCTCTGAAGGAGCGTGCGTTGACCGACCAGACCGGCCTGGAGCAGGAGATCGCCGTCGAGCAACGACACCTCGACCGGGTGTACGCCCGACTGGCCGAGCTGCGACGGTCGGCCGTGCGCGCCGAGCGTGACGGCTACCGGATGGCCCGGGTGGGCACGCACGGCGCTCTGGTCGAGCGCGACGCGATGGTCTTCCACGCGGCGCAGCGGCGGCACACCCTGGACGCCGAGCACGAGGGGCTGGTCTTCGGCCGGCTGGACCTGCGCGACCGTCAGGTGCTGCACGTCGGACGACTGGGGATCCGCGACGAGGACGCCGTCACGCTTGTCGTCGACTGGCGCGCGCCGGCCGCCGCCGCCTTCTACCAGGCCACCCCGGCACAGCCGCTGGACGTGGTGCGGCGGCGCACCATCCAGTCGCGCGCCGAGCGGGTCACCCGGATCGAGGACGACCTGCTCGACCCGTCGGCCGCCCCGGAGGGGATGACTGTCGTCGGTGACGGCGCGCTGCTGGCCACCCTCTCCAAGGCCACCGGCCGGGGCATGCGCGACATCGTGGCGACCATCCAGCGGGAGCAGGACGAGGCGATCCGCTCGCCCGGCTCCGGGGTGACGATCGTCGCGGGCGGCCCCGGCACCGGCAAGACCGCTGTCGCCCTGCACCGGGCCGCGTTCCTGCTGTACTCCGACCGCAGCCGCTACGCGGGCGGCGGCATCCTGGTGGTCGGCCCGTCCTCGGTCTTCGTCGAGTACATCGGCTCCGTGCTGCCGTCGCTCGGTGAGGACACCGCGACCCTGCACTCGCTGGGCACGCTCTTTCCGGGGATGACCGCCACCCGCCCCGACCCGCCCGAGGTGGCGGCGGTGAAGGGCTCGCTGCGGATGCGCCGGGTGCTGGAGCGGGCGGCCCGCGACGCGGTGCCGGGCGGCCCGGGTGAGCTGCGGCTGCTCTACCGGGGCACGTTGCTGCGGTTGGACCGGGCCGCGCTGGACCGGATCCGGGACCGCGCGCTGCAACGCGGCGCACGACGCAACGAGGTGCGCCGGGCCGGTTTCGACGGGGTGTTCGCGGCGCTCTGGGCGCAGGCCCGTGAGCTGAGCAGCGGCCGGCTGCCGGAGCAGCCGGCCTTCGAGGCGGAGATCGCCGAGCGGTCGGAGTTCCGGGAGTTCCTCAAGGCGTGGTGGCCCCGGCTGCACCCCCGGCACGTGCTCGGCTGGCTGGCGCAGCCCGACCGGCTGCGCCGCTACGCCGGGGGCATCCTCTCCTCGGCGGAGATCCGGCTGCTCAACGCCGCGTACCGGAACCTGGACTCGGCCGGGCTGACCATCGCCGACGTGGCGCTGCTGGACGAGTTGGACGCCCTGCTCGGTAAGCCCGCGCAGGCGGCCAAGGCCCGACGCGACCCGTTCCAGCTCGCCGGCGGCGTGCGCGAGTTGAGCACGCTCGGCGAACGGCAGCGGGCCGCCCGCGCTGCGGCCCGGGAGCGTCCGGAGGACTACCGGGAGTACGCGCACGTGGTGGTGGACGAGGCGCAGGACGTCTCGCCGATGCAGTGGCGGATGATCGGTCGACGCGGCCGGCTGGCGTCCTGGACCGTGGTGGGCGACCCGGCGCAGACCGCGTGGACCGGCGACCCGGAGGAGCTGACCCGAGCCCGCGACCAGGCGCTGGGCCGGCGCAAGCGACACGATTTCACGCTCACCACGAACTACCGCAACTCGGCGGAGATCTTCGCGGTGGCAGCGGCGGAGATCCGTCGGCTCTACCCCGACCTGCCGCTGCCGACCGCCGTCCGCTCCACCGGGGTCGAGCCGGTCGAGCTTGTGGTGCCCGCGTCGGGGTTGGAGACCGCGACAGTGGAGGCCGCCGCCGGCCTGCTGGCCGAGGTGGAGGGCACGGTCGGGGTGATCACGCCGGTCCCCCGCCGGGACGAGGTCGCCGGTTGGCTCGGCGCACTCGGCGCGCCGAGGTTGCAGGTGGTGACCAGCCTGGAGGCCAAGGGCATGGAGTACGACGGGGTGGTGCTGGTCGCCCCGAGCGAGATCCGGGCCGATCCGGGCGCCGGGGTACGCACCCTGTACGTGGCGCTCTCCCGGGCCACCCAGCGGCTCACCACCATCGACCCGACCGGCTGACGTGTGCGGACTGCCGCCGGCGGGAGGCGCTGCCCGTACACTTGCACACATAGCGATGTGAGCATACATTTGACCGGGTCCCGACCAGCGGCGGAAGGTGGTTCTCGTGGGCGCAGGTCATGACCACCACCATGGGTCCGTCGCCAATGCCGCACACCAGCACCGAGGTCGACTCTGGGCGGCGTTCGGGCTGCTCGCCACCCTGATGGTGGTCGAGGCGGTGGTCGCCCTGCACACCGGCTCACTCGCCCTGCTCTCCGACGCCGGGCACATGTTCACCGACGTACTCGGCATCGGGATGGCGCTCGCCGCGATCACGGCGACCCGGCGGGCCACCGGCGACCCGCAGCGCACCTTCGGGCTCTACCGGCTCGAGGTGCTCGCCGCGCTGGCCAACGCCGTCCTGCTCTCCGGCGTGGCGATCTACGTGGTGATCGAGGCGATCCGCCGTTTCGGCGACCCGCACCAGGTCATCGCCGGCCCGATGCTCGCGGTGGCAGTGCTCGGCCTGCTCGCGAACGTCGCCGCCTTCGCCCTGCTGCGCGCCGGGGCCCGGGAGAGCATCAACCTCCAGGGCGCCTACCTGGAGGTGGTCGGCGACCTGCTCGGCTCGCTCGGCGTCATCGGCGCGGCCCTGCTCATCACCGTCACCGACTGGTGGTGGGCAGATCCCCTGGTCGCGGTCGCCATCGGCGTGTTCATCCTGCCGCGCACCTGGCGGCTGGCCCGCGCCGCCATCCGCATCCTGGTGCAGGCCGCCCCGGAGCACCTCCAGGTGACCGCCGTGCACGACCGACTGGCCGCCGTCCCGGGTGTCGTCGAGGTGCACGACCTGCACGTCTGGACGCTCACCTCGGGCATGGAGGTGGCCTCCGCACACCTGACCATGGCACCCGGCGCGGAGGTCGGCGCGGTGCTCACCGCGGCGCGTACCGCCCTGCACGACGACTTCCGCATCGAGCACGCGACGTTGCAGATCGAGCCGGGCGCCGCCTCCGGAGCGTGCGGCTCCATCGAGTGGTGAGGGGGCTTTTCGGAGCTTTCCTCCGCTCTTGCCGTAATTTTCCGTGGTGACGCACGCACCGTCCGTCACATTGGCTGCAGCCGCCCCACCGGCACCGGTAGGCTCGGTCCCGGCCTCCACCAGGCGGCGCCTTCCCGGCGCCGGTGGCGGCCGCCGCCTAATCGCCCAAGCGGGCGAACCGGGGAACCATGTTCCTGGGGTGTATCCGCGTCAGCGGTAGGGATCTTCCGTCCCGAACCCGTCAGCTAACCCGGTCGGCGGCTGACGGAAGGACATGCGCAGTGGCACCAGCACGACCACCCGCCGCCCGACTGGCGGCCCTGATCGTCGCGATGTTCACCCTCGGCGTCGCGCTCCCGGCCGGCACCGCCTCGGCCGCTCCCCCGACCGGCCTGCGGGCCGCCGCACCCGACTCAGACGAGGAGGGCGGCACCCCGGCGTTGCGCGCCCAACTCGAGGCCGCCAGCAAGGGCTACCTGGACGCGAAGCGCGCCCTGGACACCTCAGTGAAACGGCAACAGCAGCTCGCCACCCAGTTGAAGACCATCGAGGTCGAGATCGGCCAGCGCAACGGCAAGGTCGGCGAGATCGCCGAGGTGGCGTACCGCACCGGCCGGCTCGGCGCGATGTCGGCGCTGCTCAACAGCAACACCCCGGAAGGCTTCATGGACCGGGCCGCCGCGCTGGACGCGGTGGCCGCCAACGAGGACCGGGTGCTTCGCGACCTGCTCGACAGCAAGGACAAGGCCAACCGCACCCGGGTGGCCCTGGACGGCGAGATCAACGAACAGCGCAAGCAGGTCGCGGTGATGGCCAAGCGCAAGGACCAGGCCGAACGGGCCCTGACCGTGGCCACCACGCCCAAGCCGCAGACCACCGCCGACGCCGGCTCCAACCGGGGCACCTCCAGCGCCAACGCGAAGGCCGCGCCGCGCAACTCCGACGGCTCCTGGCCCTCCGAGTCGTGCAGCGTCAACGACCCCACGCCGGCCAACGGCTGCATCACCCCGCGCACCCTGCACGCGCTCAACCAGGCCAAGTCCGCGGGCTTCACCCGGTACGTCTCGTGCCACCGCCCCAGCGGCTCCGGTGAGCACCCGAAGGGCCGGGCCTGCGACTTCGCCGCGCAAAAGAACGGCTTCGGCGGAAACGCCACCGGCGGCGACAAGACGTACGGCAACAACCTGGCCGCGTACTTCATCCGCAACGCCGACCGGCTCGCCGTGCTCTACGTGATCTGGTACAGGCAGATCTGGCTGCCCAGCAGCGGGTGGAAGTCGTACAGCGGGGCGCACGGCACCCCGTCCACCGACCACACCAACCACGTGCACCTGTCGGTCTACTGACCCACGCGTCGTGATGCCTGTGAGCCACCGGGACGGCTCACAGGCATCACGCGTGTCCGGGGCCGGGCTACGTCGCCGGGCGTACCCCTGATGTCGTCGCTCGTCGGACGACCCGGCCGGGGCCGGCGGGCAGCATCGGCGTATGCCTCGGATCCGACCCGCCACCCGCAAGGCGCTGCTCACCCTGCACCTCGTCACCTCGCTCGGCTGGCTGGGCGCCGACCTGGTGCTACTCACCCTCGGCATCGCCGTGCAGCGGGGCGCCGACCCGGCGGTGGTCTATCCGGTCACGGCCCTGGTCGGGACGCTGCTGTTCGCGCCGCTGAGCGTCCTGGTCTGGCTGATCGGAGTCGCCAGCTCGCTGCTCACCCCGTGGGGCCTGCTGCGCCACCGGTGGGTGCTGGTCAAGCTGGTGCTCACCACTGTGATGGTCGGGCTGGTGCTGTTCCTGCTCACCCCCAACCTGCGCCACGCCGGAGCGGTCGGCGCCGCCCTGCCCGCACGCGATCGCGCCGATCTGGTCATCGCGCCGGCGGTGTCGACCAGCCTGATGATCATCGCGACGGTGCTGTCCACCTACAAGCCGTGGGGCCGGCGTCCCGCCGCCCGAACCACCCGCACGAACCGCGCTCGCGCCGCGACCACAACCTAGGTGCCCACCCGCGGTACGCGCCAAGGTCACGGCCTGCCCTGCGCCGCGATCTTGCACTTGCTGTCCCGACAAAGGGGGCATCTCACCGATATCGACAACCGGAACTGCAAGATCGACGAAGCGGGTGCGCGAGCCTCGGGGCGCCGGGTTCAGGTGGGCGGCGGGTTGCCGGTGCGGTCGAGGGCCGCGCCCAGCCGGGTGGCGAGGGCCAGGTGAGCGGCTTGCGCCTGGCGGAACGCGTAGCGGAACAGTGGCGTCGGCGCGGTCAGGGTGATCTCGACGTCGATGCGGACCAGGCCGTCCGGCTCGGCGCGTAGTCGGGTGTGGTTGCGCACGGTGGTGGCGGGCCACTGGCGGGCCACCATGACGATCTCGTCGGCCTCGCTGATCAGCACGTCCGCGTGGTAGGTGGTCCGGAAGCGCAGCGGACCGGCCGCCAACCGGTCGTTGATCGTGTAACTGGCCTGGGCGCCGGGCCGGGGCGGCACCCGGCGGACCCGGACGATCAGCGGATGCAGCTCGCCCTGCCGGGTCAGGTCACTGAGCAACGCGGCCGCCTCGGCGGGTGAGCACCGGGCCTGGACGGTGTAGCTGAAGGTATCGCTGCTGAGCACACCGTCTCCCGCCGTCGTTGGTCGCCCGATCGTCCCGTACCGATGTCTGCCTGGCAACGCCCGGCGGCCCCCAGCGCCGCGCCGGACCGGGCGGATGCGACGACCTGTCACCACCTGCGCCATTAAGGTCGGTTAGTACAAAATCTTCCGAAGATGCCGGAGGGCGGCCAGCATGAACGGCGACGACCGATGAGCGGGCACGTGATGGTCTTCGCGCCCACTCCACAGCTGACGGTGACAGTGGACCAGCCCAACGACCACCCCGAGCTGCACCTGCACCCCGGCGGGCAGGGCGTCTGGCAGGCCCGGATGGTGATCTCCCTCGGAGTCGACGTGGTGCTCTGCGCCGCCCTCGGCGGTGAGATCGGCCAGGTGCTGGAGCCGCTGCTGGTCAGCGAGGGCGTCAACCTCAAGGTGGTGGTCCGTGACTCCGGCAGCGGCGGGTACGTGCACGATCGCCGGGAGGGCTCCCGGCAGGAGATCGCCGACGTGCCCGGACAGCCGCTGAGCCGGCACGAGATCGACGAGCTGTACAACCTCGCCCTCGGCGAGGGCCTACGGGCCTCGGTGAGCATCCTCAGTGGGCCGAACGAGCCCTGGCTCGTACCCGCCGACCTGTACCGACGCTTCGCCGCCGACCTCGGCGCCAACGGCGGCCGGGTGGTGGTCGACCTCTCCGGCGACCACCTCGGTTCGGTGTTGGAGAGCGGGGTGTTCTTCCTCAAGGTCAGTCACGAGGAGTTGATACGCGACGGCCGCGCCCGCAGCGACGACACCGAGGAGCTGACCCGGGCCATGTACGAGCTGCACGCGGGCGGCGCCGAGACGGTGGTGGTGAGTCGCGCCGACCAGCCGGCGTTGGCGCTCATCGACGGGGAGTTGTTCCAGGTCGAGATGCCCCGGCTGGAGGCCGCCGACCCGCGCGGCGCTGGTGACTCGATGACCGCCGGGGTGGCTGCCGTCGTGGCCAGGGGCGGTGACATCAGGACCGCCATCCGCACCGGGGCCGCCGCCGGCGCGCTCAACGTCACCCGGCACGGCCTGGGCACCGGGCGGCTGGACTCGATCACCGGCCTGGTGGACCGGGTCCGGCTGGTGCCGGCGGACAGTCGGCAACAGGAGCGGACCACCCCTGACGAGTTGGCCGGCCGGGTGGTCGAGCGATGACAGTGCGGGTGCTGATCACCAACGACGACGGGATCGCGGCACCTGGCATCCAGGCGCTGGCCTGGGCGGCCCGGCAGCGGGGCCTGGACGTGGTGGTGGCCGCGCCGATGGAGGAGGCGAGCGGCACCAGCGCCGCGATGAGCGCCATGGAGCGGGACGGGCGGGTCGTCGTGAACGACCACCCGCTGCCGGACCTGGCGGGGGTGCCTGCGTACGGGGTCGCCGGGTCCCCCGGCTTCATCACGCTGATCGCCCTGCACGGGGCGTTCGGTCCACCGCCGTCGGTGGTGCTCTCCGGGGTCAACCGGGGCGCCAACGCCGGCCGGGCGGTGCTGCACTCCGGGACCGTGGGCGCCGCGTTCACCGCCGCCACGAATGGCTGCCGGGCGATGGCGGTCTCCCTCGACGTGCTCTCGGCCGGTGAGGCGACGGCCGCGAGCGGTGGCGCGGCGGTGGACGCCGCCGCCCGGGTACGCGACGCCGAGCGGCACTGGGGCACCGCCGCGCGGGTCGCCCTGGACCTGCTCCCCCGGTTGACCTCCGCGCCGATGGAGAGCGTGCTCAACGTGAACGCCCCGGACCTGCCGCACGGGCAGTTGCGCGGGGTGCGGCGAGGCAGCCTGGCCAGCTTCGGTCAGGTGCAGATGACGGTGGCCGAGTCCGGCCACGGGTTCGTCCGTACCTCGCTGGAGGAGCCGGGGCAGGCCGCACAGCCCGGCACGGACGTGGCGTTGCTGGCCGCCGGGTACGCGTCGGTGACGGCCATCCGGGCGGTCACCGAGGCGACCGACATCGACCTGACCGGCCTGGACGAGCAGCCCTGACGGGGTGCTGCGGCGCGCTCAGGCGCCGGGCAGCACCTCGGGGGTGGCGGCGCCGGCGAAGTAGGGCTCCGGGGCACCGAAGAGGCCGAGCAGACCGGTCACCCACAGCTGCCGGTGCACGAACCGGCTCGGCTCGGTGACCACCAGCTTGACGTCGCTGACCTCGGCCGTCTGGAAGCCGGCCACCATGGCGCTGATGCCGACGGAGTCGATGAAGGTGACCAACCTCATGTTGAGTTCGATGCGCAGCGGGCGGCCCTTGGCCAGCACCTCTGCGATCGCTTCGCGCACCTCGTACGCTGTGTCGACGTCGATCTCGCCCCGAGGGGCGATCTCCACGACACCACCGGACAGAACCGACTTCACGATCGACAGGCTCACGCGAGCACCTCCACCCGCCCGTCCCCCGGGCGCCTCATCAGTACGCGGGCCGCGACCGAGAGTATTCCTCCGACGGCCTCGGTCGCCACCCCTCGGGATGAGCAATTCGCGGATCCGGGCCCACAAAGCCACCCATATCCGCACTTTTCAGTATCTGATTACTCAAGACTTTTTGTTATTTGAGCACCGACGATCGGTCGTGACCGACGCGCCGCCGAACCAGGGTAGCGGTCCGCGGCCGGCACACCCGACAACCGGCCCACCACCTACACCTTCCCCGTGTGCCGTCGGCGTGTCGCCCACCGCCGGCCAGCGGCGATCCACGCCCCGGTTGCCGACGCGTCCTAGCATCGGCCGGGACACCACCGCGACGGAGAGGATCTTCGATGATCAAGCGACTTGCCGGCCTGGCCGGCGTCGGCGTTCTGCTTGCCCTCGTCCTGGCCTGCGGTTTCGGTGGCGGGGGCGACGATGACGACGATGACGACGACGACTTCGCCCGGGGCGTGGCCGTGTCAGCGGTGCGCTGAGTCGGGGGCCGGAGTTCCGGTGCCCCGAGTTACCGGTGCTCCGCGGCGGTCGGGGTTTGCGGCCGGCTGACGCGGGGCACTGCGGGGTAGGCGACACCGTGACGCGCTGGAAAGACGCCGAAGTCCGAAGTGGCCGGCGGCTTCGGCACCTGAGGAGGTAACCACGATGTTCGGAACCAACCTGCTGGACCGCCGCAGCAAGCCGGAGCGGATCGCGGACCAGGCCTGGGAGCACCTGCTCTCAGCCGTCAGCTACGCCGGAGACAGCGTGCGGGACACCGCCCGCTCGGCCCGCCAGAACAGCAGCGACCTCGCCGACGGAGCGGGTGACCTGGTGGGATCCGCGGCCGAGGAGGCGCGACGCCGCGCCTCGCTGGCCTTCGACGCGCTCGCCGGCCGCCAGCCGGCACTGCCCTGGACGCTCCTGATCGGCGCCGCGCTCGTCGGCGCGGCGGTCGGCTGGGCCGTCGGCTCCGCCGCACGGGCCGCCGGCAGCCGGGACGACCGTGCCGTCGAGGACGTGGAGTTCGTCGATGTCGACCGCCCCAACTCCCCCGCCGTCTGAACGACAGCACCACTGCAGGCCCCGATCGACCTGAGTCGATCGGGGCCCGCAGTGGTAGTGGGGTGGGACCGGTCCGCCGGGTGCCGGACCCCTCAGGCGGCCCGGCGGACCGGTGCTTCGTGGTGATCCGGGGTTCCGGCCCGGATCACCTGCTCAGCGACTCGTGCAGGTGATGGCGGCCGGGGACGTGTTGCTGCCGGTCCACGAGCCGAGGAAACCGGCGGTGGTGCTGGCCCCGGCGGCGAGCGCGCCGTTCCAGCCACTGTCCCGGACCGACACGGCGGCCCCGGTCTGGGTGTGGGTGCCGCCCCAGAGCTGGTCGATCCGCTGGCCGTCGGCGAAGGTCCAGCCCAGCGTCCAGCCGGCGATGGGGGCGCTTCCCGCGTTGCGAACCACCAGCTCGGCCTGGAATCCGCCTGACCAGGAGCCGGTCACCCGGTAGGTCGCCGCGCAACCAGTGGATGGCGGCGGAGTGGTCGGGGGCGGGGTGGTCGGGGGCGGAGTGGTCGGGGGCGGGGTGGTGGGCGGTGGGGTCGTCGGCGGTGGCGTGGTCGGGGGCTCGCCGCTGGTGGGGTCGGCGACCAGGATGCCGCGACCGTTGGTGCCGAGGTAGACCCGACCGTAGACCCGCGGGTCGCCGGTCAGCGCCTCGGTCGGATTGCCGTACTGGTGGCGGTCGTCGTTGACGCGTACCCAGGTCGCGCCGGCGTCGTCGGAGCGGTGCACGCCCGGTTGACCGTTCACTGTGCCGTAGAGGAACACCGCAGGGTTGGTCCGCCCGGGTGCCGCCTTGCCGAAACCGACGTTGCCGGAGGCGCTGACGCCGTCCAGCCTGGTGAAGCTGGCGCCGGCGTCGGTGGAGCGCCACAGACCACCAGGCCCGGCCAGCCACAGTTCGCCGGCCCGACCCGGCAGGGCCTTGAACCGCACGTCGGTGGTGGGCAGCCCGGTCGCCGCGGTCGGGGTGAAGCTGGCCCCGCCGTCGGTGCTCCGGTAGAAACGCCCGCCGCTGAAGCCGTAGAACCGGGTGGGGTCGACCCGGTCGGACTCGATCGTGGCGTTCGCCGGGATGCCGGTCGAGGCTGCCCAGGAGTTGCCGAACCCGACCGAGTGGACGACGCGTTGGCCCGCGTCACCGGGTGCCCAGACGAAGCGGCTGCCGTCGGCGGCGGCGGCCACCGTGCCGCCCAGGTTGACCCCGGACGGTTCGGTGCCCTGGAACCAGGTGGCGCCGCCGTCGGTGGAGAAGGCGACATGACTGTCGTTGGGCCGGTCGGCGTCGGTGAAGTTGCCGGCGCGCACCAGCACCGCGGGTTTGCTCTCGGCGTAGTCCAGGCTGGTGGTGCTCGTGAACACCGGCTGGGTGAACAGCATCGACGGAATCGCGTCCAGGTCGGTGTGTCGGAAGCCGCCCACGTCTCCGAGCGCGCTGATCAGGGGTGCCCCGCTGGGCGGGCTGATCAGGTCGAGGACGGCGGTCTCCTCCAGCCCCCGGACCATCGGCCGGAGGGTGAACTGACCGCCGGTGTCCCACCTGGTCAGGTCGGTGGTGCCGTAGATGGTGGCGCCGGTGCCGTACATCATGCGGTTGGAGTCGTGCGGGTCGATCTCCACCGACTCGTTCATCCAGCCGAGCTTGGGCGCGTCCTCCGGGGGTGCCGGGTTGAGTCCGAAGGTCAGCCAGGGCACCGAGCTGATGTCCATGGTGTAGCGGCGGGACCTCTCCGGATAGTTGCTGAACTCCCAGATCCGCGTCCAGGTCGCCCCGCCGTCGGTGCTGCGGAAGAAGATGGCGTCGGGCCACCAGGAGACCTGGGTGGCCACCAGCAGGGTGTTGGGACGTTGCCTGTCGATGGTCAACCCGCTGTAGCCGAAGTAGGCGTCGGCGCTGGTGGAGGGCACCGGGCTGATCCGCGTCCAGGCCCCGGTCGACCGGGTGAACTTCCAGACGTCGCCCTTGCCGCCGTCGTACGGGCCGCCGGTGTCGCTGGTGGCGATGTAGAGGTGTCCACCGACCGGGTCGACGACGCCCTTGTGGGCCAGGTAGCCGGTGGGCTGACCGGGGATGCGCGCCCAGGTGACGCCGCCGTCGGTGCTGCGGTAGACGGGGTTCTCCTTGTCCGCCACGCCCACGTAGATGGTCTGCGTGGTGGAGCCGGCGGTGCCGGTGCTCTTGTCGAAACTGACCCAGGTCAGGCCCTGGTTCTGCCCGTTGTAGCCGTTCGGGTCGCTGGGGTCCGCGCGGTAGTTGCCGACGTTGGGGAAGGCGGCGACGCGGGCCCAGGTCACGCCGTGGTCGGTGCTGCGCCAGAGCCCGTTGCCGCCCTCGGCGCCGTAGTACACGATGCTGTTCCGGTTGGGGTCGACGGCGAGCCGCTCCCCCATTCCCCGGCCCGGCATGTTGCCGCCGTTCTTGAACGGCAACTCGGTGGCCTGCCAGGTGGCGCCCTTGTCGGCCGAGCGCAGGATCGCGCCGTTGTTCGGGTCCCAGCCGTTGGTGTACATGCCGACAGCGGCGTACACCCGGTTGGTCTGCACCGGGTCGGTGGCGATGCTGACCACGCCGTTGTAGCCCCACCGGTCGGCGCCGACCCAGTCGAGCAGCGGCGTCCAGGACTGGCTGGCCTGTTCCCAGCGGTACGCCCCACCGATGTCGGTGCGCGCGTAGATGAGGTTCTTCTCGGTGGGGCTGAAGACGATGCCGGGTACGAAGCCGCCACCGCCCACCCTGACGTTTCGCCAGGTGTACGCCTCCGCTGCGGCCGGGGTGGGGGCCGACCCAGCGGCGGTGAACGGGACCACCACGACGGCTGTGGCGGCGGCCAACACGGACACGACCGTGGCGGCGAGACTTCTCCGCATCTGCGGTTCCTCTCGGATGGAGCCCCGGGGGACGGGGTCGATCGCACGGGTGACGCCGTGGCTCGGGGGACGAGCACGACGACGGGGACGGGCGGAGCTGCCCTGGCTCCACCACCCGACGCGACGGCTCCCGCGATCGAGGAACGCGATTACCGTAACCGAAAGCGGCTCGCTTTGGAAGCGCTCCCATCATCGATGTTCGTCCGCGTCTCCCGCCCGCTCCGCCCAGGTCCGGCCATGCCGTCACCCGGTCCGGGCGAGGACGGCTCACCCGGGGCGGCGGCAGGATCGCAGCACGGCGGACCTCCGGCCGCAGCCACCACCCGGTCCGCCAACGGAACAGCGGAGGAGGGACAGATGGCCATCGCCGAGATCAACCGCACCGACCAGGACATCCAGTCCGCCGTGCTCGACGAGCTGACCTGGGAACCACGGGTGCAGCCGCACGAGATCGGCGTGACCGTCGCCGAGGGCGTCGTCACCCTGACCGGCCGGGTGGACAGCTACGCCAAGAAGTGGGCCGCCGAACGGGCCACCCACCGGGTCGCGTCGGTCCGGGCGGTCGCCAACGACGTGGCCGTACAGCTCACCAACGACACCGAGCGCGCCGACAGCGACCTGGCCGCCGCGGCCAGCCACGGGCTGGAGTGGGACGCGTTCGTGCCCATCGAGAAGCTCCAGGTCACCGTCTCGGCCGGCTGGGTGACACTGCACGGCGACGTCGAGTGGGAGTACCAACGGCGAGCCGCCGAACGGGCGGTCGCCCGGCTGACCGGCGTACGCGGGGTGAGCAACGGCATCACCGTCCGACCGGCCACCGCGCCGGACGGCCGCGACCTGGCCAACCGGATCGTCGACGCCCTCGCCCGGGCCGGAGCTACCGAGGTCGAACGGATCAGCGTCCGGGTGCACGGCGACACAGCGATACTCGCCGGGTTGGTGCACTCGATGCCCGAACGGGCCGAGGTCGAGCAGGTGGCCTGGTCCGCGCCGGGCATCCGGGAGGTGCAGAACCACATCGCGGTCGCCCCGGTGCTGCGCTGAGCGGACGCGGGCTGAGCGCACTCTGCCGAGCGCGGCGCGAGCGCGGAACCACCCGGGGTGGGTGAGGCCGCCTCACCCACCCCGGGAGCAGGCTGGCGGCATGAGTGATCCGAACGGGCTGATCCAACCGGGGCGCACCGCGCCCGGTTTCGCAGTGCCGGCCACCCCGGACGGGGCTCTGCTGGGACCTGAGCAGTTCCGTGGCCGGCCGGTCGTGCTCGCCTTCTACCCCGCCGACTGGAGCCCGGTCTGCGGTGACCAGATGTCGCTCTACCAGTCGGCGGCACCCGTCTTCGCCCAGTACCGGGCGGTGGTGCTCGGCATCTCGGTGGACGGCATCTGGTCGCACCGGGCGTTCGCGGAGAGCCGGGGCATCCAGTTCCCGCTGCTGGCCGACTTCGAGCCCAAGGGCGAGGTGGCCCGCAGCTACGGCGCGTACATGTCGAACGGTGAGGCGGCCCGCGCGCTCGTGGTGCTGGACCCGGCGGGGACGGTGACCTGGAGCTACCTGTCGCCGCCCGACGTCAACCCCGGCGCCGACGGCATCTTCGACGCGCTGGACCGACTCGCCGCCGATCGGAAGGTGATGGCCGGATGAGTACGCCACTGCAGGTCACCGCCCGACTTCGAGACCCGGTGACCACCGAGGACCACATCCGGGGGCCGGCCGACGCGGCGGTGACAGTCGTCGAGTACGGCGACTTCCAGTGCCAGTTCTGCGGTGCGGCGTACCCGAACCTGCACGAGTTGCTACGGCAGCGGGCCGACACCGTACGGCTGGTCTACCGATACTTCCCGATCGCCAACGTGCACCCGTACGCCGAACGCGCCGCCGAGACGGCCGAGGCTGCCGGGGTGCGGGGCCGGTTCTGGGAGATGCACGACTGGCTCTACGAGCACCAGGACCAGTTGGACCCGGTGCACCTCTCGCTCGGTGTCGAGCAGGTCGGGTTGCCGCCGGACGAGTTGAACGCCGAGGTGGAGAACCATGCCCACGCGGACCGGGTGCGCCGCGACTTCGTGGGGGGCATCCGCAGCGGGGTGAACGGCACCCCCACCCTGTTCGTCAACGGCGTTCGGCACGACGGCGGGTACGACCTACCCGACCTGCTGACGGCGGTGGACGCCGCCGCCAACCCCTGACCGTCAGCCACTCAGATCAGCCGCAACTCGCGCGCCCGCCGGACCGCCTCGCGTCGGCGGGTCGCGTCGAGTTTGCGGTAGATGTTGCGGACGTGGGTCTTCACCGTGTTGACCGAGAGGGACAGCTCGCTGGCGATCTCCACGTTGGACAGGATGCTCTGCAGGTAGCGCAGGATGGTCAGCTCCCGCTCGGTGAGCGGCTCGTCGAGCGCGCCCCTCGGCGCGGCGGCCGGCCCGGCGGTGCTCTGCTCCGCGCCCCGCACGAGGTCACTGACCAGCGCGAAGTGCGCTGTGCCCGCGTCCAGGTGGGCGGCCAGCAGGTCCCGCACCTGTGGTTCGGCGCGGGTGAAGACCCGTCGGCAGCCCTGCGGCCCGGCCAGGTCCAGTATCCGTTCCAGGATCCGGCCCGCCCGACGCCCGTCCCCGGCGCGCTCGGCCAGCACCGCGTCCAGCAGCCCCGCGTCCAGGCGTACCGGTAGGGGCCAGGCTGTGGCGGCCGGGGCCTGCCAGTCCGGCAGGGTCCGCCCGGCGGCGGCGGGGTCGCCGGCCATCAGCTGCACCTTCGCCAACGTCACCGCGAGCCCCGGGTGGGCCCCCTCGTCGGCGGCGCCGGCCAGCAGGTCGCGGGCGGAGTCCAGGTCGCCCCGCTCGGCCCGCAGTTCTGCTTCGGCGGCCCGCAACAGACCGGTCAACTCGGCGGACGGGCGGTCCGTCAACGCCTCCCGGGCCCGGACGAGCAGCCGCTGGCCGGCCGCCGGATCGCCGGAGTCACGCCGCAGCTGCGCCCGGCACAGCGCCGCCACCGCTGCCGCCACCGGTTCGTCGGAGGCGGCGGCCAGCCAGTCGTCGTCCACCTCGGGGTCGCCGGCCCAGCCGCCCGCCACGTCGAACGCCGGGAGGGCGAGGCCGAGGTTCGCCGTGGCCTCCTCGGGTTGGTCGCGCAGCAGTGCCACCACGGCGAGTGCCAGGTACGCGTAGCCGCAGTCGAGCCGACAGGACCAGCCGCGGCACTGCGGCATGACGAGCGCGTCCCGGGCCGCCTGCTCGGCCGCCCGCAGCTCACCGCGCACCGCGAGGAGCAGCGCGGCGCGGCTCGCGGCGACCAGTTCGGTACGCGGTCGGTCGGCCTCCCGGGCCGCCGCCCTGGCCCGGACGAACCGGGCGGTGGACAGCACGCCGTCGGCCAGCTCGACCATCCCCAGCGCGGTACCGGTGAACGCCCGCAGGTCCAGGTCGTCGGCCGCACCGCCACCGCCGGCCGTCGGGGCGGAACCGGCCACCCCGGTCGGCACCCGGGTCGGCGTGGCCTCCGGAGGGCGGGTGCGCAGCAGGCGAGCGGCGGCGGCCCGGACCTCAGCGCGGTCGTCGGCGAGCCGTGCCACTGTCAACTCCAGCGCGGTGACCAACCGCAGGAACCGGTCCCGGCGCGGCACCGGCAGGCCCGCGGCGTGCCCGGCGGCGGACCGCAGGTGACCGGTGGCGGCCGGCAGGTCACCGGCGTACGCGCGCTCGGCGGCGCACGCCAACGCCACCTCCGGGTCGGCGCGGATCACCTCCTCCGGCGGTGACGCGGGTGCCGGGGCGTGCCCCGGATCCCGGTCGTAGCGGGTCAGCTCCGGCCAGTGGGCGACGAACAGGTCGCCGGCCAGGTCCCACCGGCCGGCGGCCAGGGCGTGCCGCAGCGCGTCGGCGGGCCGGCCGTCGCCCGCGTACCAGTCGGCGGCCCGGACGTGCAGCTCGCGCAGCTCGTCGGCGGGCAAACGGGCCAGGTCGGCGCGGAGCAGGTCGGCCAGGAGTGACTCGCACCGGTACCAGGGCGGCCGGGTGTCCTCCCGGTGCAGCAGACCACCGGTCCCGGCCAGGTCGGCCAGCGCCTGCCCGGCGTCGGGGCGGCCGGTCAGGGCCTCGGCCAGGTCGGCGCAGACGGTGTCGACGACCGCGGTACGGCGCAGCAGGTCCTCCTCGGCCGGGTCGAGCGTCGCGAGCACCTCCTCGTGCAGGTAGCCGGCGATCTCCGGCTGGTCGCCGCCGAACTGCCCCACCCAGCGCTCCGGGTCGGGCTGTGCGCGTACCGCCAGGGCCGCGATGCGCAGCGCTGCCGGCCAGCCGCCGGTGCGTTCCCGCAGCCGGTGCACGGCGGTCGCCGGCAGCGCGGCGGCGTGGGCGGTGAGCAGGTCGGCCACCTCGTCGTCGGTGAACGCCAGCTCGTCGGGGCCGATCTCGGTCAACTCGCCGGCGAGCCGGAGCCGGTGCAGTGGCAGGTGCAGCCCGGCCCGCGCGCCGATCACCAGACGCAGCCGCCGCCCGGCATGCCGCAGCAGGAACTCCAGGCCGGTCAGCGCCGCCGGGTCGGCGACCCGGTGCAGGTCGTCCAGGACCAGCAGCACCGGCCGGTCGGCGGCGGCGAGCGTGGCGGCCAACGCCTCCAACTGGTCGGGGCGCGGCGGCCGGTCGGGCACCGCGCCGCTCTCCGCCGCCCCGGTCGCCGATCGCAGCGCTGCGGCGAGGTACGCCCAGAGCCGGTCGGAGTCGTCGCCGGCCTCCACCGACATCCACGCCGAGACCGGCTCGTCAGCGGACGAAACCGACAGGTCACCGGAGTCCGGTACGACAGCGCCCGGCTCCACGTCGGGGGGCGCGCCGCCCAACCGCACCCACGAGGCGAGCAGGGTGGTCTTGCCCCAGCCGGCGGGGGCGGCCACCAGGGTGACAGGTCCCGCGCTGCCCTCGTCCAACCGGCGCAGCAGGCGGGGCCGGGCCACCACCGGCTCCGGCGGCACGGCCGGTGTCAGCCGGGACGCCAACAGCGGTGGCCCCGGTGCCGGCTCGACCCGTACGTGATCCTGTTCCGGCACCCAGCCCCACCCCCACCACGCGCTCCGCCCCCGGTCGGCGAGCGGTTACCCGACGCGGGCCGGTTCACCCCTTCCGGGCGAGCGCGCTTCACCCGGCCGCGACCGACGATCGGGGGACGTGAACCGGGAGGACGGGTGGTACCGATGGGACGGCTGGCGCGGGCGGGACCCGCCCTGGGCGGCGCGGCGCTGGCCGGGGCGGCGCGGCTGCTGCGCGTACCCCGTCGGGGTGGCCGGACCGGCGCGGGCGGCGACGCCGCCGCGCCGGCCCGCTGGGAGGTGGTGACCGTCGACCGACCGCCGGAGCAGGTGCTTCCGGACGGCCGCTGGCCGGAGCCGCTGCGCCGCCTGGACGGCGCGGTCGAGGTGCGGGTGCGCCCGGCGCCCGGTGACCGGGGCACCGAGCTGGCCGCCCGGCCGCTGGCCGGCGTCACCCCGCCCACCGGGCTGGCCGCGCACCTGGTCGGCAACGACCCGGGTCTGCTGGTCCGCCGGACCCTGCGCCAGATCAAGCAACGGGTGGAGGCCGGTGAGGTGCTCCGTGCGGACCGCTCGGCGCTGGACCGCCCCGAGGTCCACGGGTGAGGGCGCTGTGCTGGGTGGCCGCGGGCGAGCTGGCGGTACGCGAGGTGCCCGACCCGGAACTGCGCAACGAGCGGGACGTCATCGTCCGGGTGCGCCGCAGCGCCACCTGCGGAGGTGACCTGCCGCTGCTGGCCGGCCGGCACCCGCTGCTGCGGGCCGGCGATGTGTTCGGCGCGGAGTTCCTGGGTGAGGTGGTCGAGGTCGGCCCCGGGGTCCGCCGACACCGCACCGGTGATCGGGTGGTCGTCGGTGCGGGCGTGGCCTGCGGCGGCTGCTGGTACTGCCGCCGGGGCCTGCACTCCTGCTGCGACAACGCCCATGCCGACCTCGCCAGCGCCGAGCCCGACTGGACCCGCTCCGACGCCGGCTGCTTCGGCCGGCCCCGGGCGGCGGGCGGCTTCGCGGGCGGCCACGCCGAGTACGTGCGGGTGCCGTACGCCGACGTGAGCGCGTTCCGGGTGCCGGACGCCGTCGATGACGACCGGGCGGTGTTCGCCGCGGACGCGGCGCCGACCGGGTGGCTGGCCACCGAGTTGGGTGCGGTGCGCCCCGGCGACGTGGTGGCGGTCTGGGGCGCCGGGGCGGTCGGTCAGTTGACCGCCCGGGCGGCGGTGCTGCGCGGCGCCGCCCGGGTCCTGGTCGTGGACCGGCACGAGGAGCGGTTGCGGATGGCCGAGCGGCACTCCGACGCCGAGCCGCTCGACTACCGCCGCACCGACGTCGCGGCCGAGCTGCGCGACCGCAGCGGTGGGCGCGGGCCGGACGTGTGCGTGGTGGCGGTCGGCACCCCGCCGGCCCGGTCGATGGCCGACCGGTTCGGTGGCCAGCACGCCGACCGACCGGACGCGCTGCGGGAGGCGGTGCACGCGTGCCGCAAGAGCGGCGTGGTGGTGGTGCTCGGCGGGACGGGCGGGTTCGTCGACGCGTTCCCGCTGGGTGCGCTGGCCGAGCGGCGGCTCACGCTGCGCGGCGCCGGCCGGCCGGACCTGCGGGACGTGCCGATGCTGCTGGACCGGATGGCTCGCGACGAGCTGCGGACCGAGCACCTGGCCACCCACCAACTGCCGTTGGCGCGGGGCCCCGAGGGGTACGCGCTGTTCCGGGACCGGGCCGACGGCTGCGTACGCGCCGTGTTCACGCCCTGACGCCCTCCTTGTGAGCTGCCATCGGGGACCGCGAATGGCACACTCTGGGCATGGCTGGGGAGCGAACGTACGACGTGGTGTTGTTCGGAGCGACCGGGTTCACCGGCGGCCTGACCGCCGAGTACCTGGCCCGGCACGCGCCGGCCGAGCTGCGCTGGGCGTTGGCCGGGCGCAACCCGCAGCGCCTCGCCGCCGTACGGGACCGGCTCACCGCGATCGACAGCAACCTGGCCGACCTGCCGCTGCTCACCGCCGACGTGACCGACGCCGACTCCCTGCGGGCGGTGGCCGAGAGCGCCCGGGTGGTGGCCAGCACTGTCGGGCCGTACATCCACCACGGGGAACCGCTGGTCGCGGCCTGCGCCCGAGCCGGCACCGACTACCTGGACATCACCGGCGAGCCGGAGTTCGTCGACCTCATGTACGTACGTCACCACGCCGAGGCGACGCGCACGGGCGCGCGGCTGGTGCACGCCTGCGGCTTCGACTCCGTCCCGCACGACCTGGGCGCCTGGTTCACCGTCAAGCAACTGCCCGCCGACGTGCCGATCACTGTCGACGGGTACGTGCGTGCCGGCGGTCGGTTCTCCGCCGGCACCTACCACTCGGCGCTCACCGCGTTCTCCCGTACCGGGCAGGCCAGCAAGGCCGCCCGGGACCGTCGGGCGGTCGAACCGCGTCCCACCGACCGTCGGGTCCGGGCGGTGCCCGGCCGGCTCGCCCGCTCGGCGGAGCTGGGCATCTGGACAGTGCCGCTGCCGACCATCGACCCGCAGGTGGTCCGCCGCTCGGCGGCGGCCCGCCCGGAGTACGGTCCGGACTTCCGCTACCGGCACTTCGCGGCGGTGAAGCGGCTACCCACCGTCCTGGCCGGCGCGGCCGGGCTCGGCGCGCTGATCGGGCTGGTGAAGCTGCCGCCCAGCCGCCGCTGGCTGCTCGGCCGGCTCTCGTCCGGGCAGGGGCCCACCGCCCAACAGCGGGCGTCGTCGTGGTTCCGGGTCCGGTTCGTCGGCACCGGCGGCGGGCAGCGGGTGGTCACCGAGGTCGCCGGCGGTGACCCCGGCTACGACGAGACGGCGAAGATGCTCGCCGAGTCGGCGCTGTGCCTGGCGCTCGACGAGCTGCCGCCGACCGCCGGCCAGCTCACCCCGGTCGCCGCGATGGGCGACGCGCTGCTCGACCGGCTCGTCCGGGCCGGCCTCACCTTCCGGGTGCTCAAGCAGGAGACGCGGGAGCCCTCGGCTTGACCCTCAACCGGGTCGAGGGGGCAGGATGCCCAGCGTGAGCGACCTGCACAGCATCGGCGAGCTGGCCCGGGCCAGCGGCCTGACAGTCAGCGCCCTGCGGTTCTACGACTCGGCGGGGGTGCTGGAGCCGACACTTGTCGACCCGGTGACCGGCTACCGCTGGTATGCCGGGGAGCAGATCGCCCCGGCCCGGCTGGTGGCCGGGCTGCGCCGGATCGGCATGCCGGTGCCGGAGATCGCCGCCGCGGTCCGCGCCGAGCCGGCCGTGGTGCACCAACTGCTCGACGCGCACCTGCGCCGGCTCGCCGACGGGCTCAGCGACGCCCGCCGCGAGGTCGACCGGCTCCGGGCCCTGGTCGATCCGGCCCCGCCGACCGCCACCACGCTCCTGGTCTCCCCCGCCGCCCTGGCCGCCGCGCTCGACGCGGTGCGCTTCGCCGTCGGCGTCGACAGGGAGCTGCCGATGCTCGCCGGCGTGCTGTTCGACGTGGAGCCCGACGGTGTCCGGCTCGTCGCCACCGACCGGTACCGGCTGGCGCTGGCAAGGGCCGGGGCCGACGTCGACGGGCCGCCGGTGCGGGTGTTCGTGCCGGTGGCCCTCGTCGATGAGCTCCGGCCGCTGCTCGACACCGCCGACACCTGGCCGGTGCGGCTGACAGTGGCGGGAGCGGACCTGCGGGTGCGGGCGGCCGACCGCACGGTGACCGGCAACGCCCTGCCGTACGACTTCCCCGACTACCACCGGCTGCTGCGCAAGTCCGTCGGTGAGCGGCCCACCGCGCGCCGGATCCCGGTGGACGTGGCAGCGCTGCGCGCGGCACTGGCCGACCCGGCGGCCCCCACTGTCGCCCGTGACCACGACGGCACGACCCGGGCGGTCACAGTGCTCGGCGTCGACGACCAGGGCGGGCTGCGGCTGCTCCCTGCCGCCGAGCTGGGCTCCGACGCGCTGCGGGTCGGGGTGGACGGTGGTTACCTGCTGGACGCGCTGAACGCGGCCGGCGCGCCGCAACTGGTGTTGGAGCTGGATGGGCCGATCGCCCCGTTGGCCGTACGCCGACCGGACGACGCGGACACCTACTCGGTGCTCATGCCGATCCGGCTGTAGAAATCCCTCGCGCTCCCCGTCCCCGGGTGGAAACGTGCGCGACGGTAACATCTGATGGTTCACCAGTGAACCCCGGACGGAGGCGTACGGAGCAGCATGCTCGACATGGAGTTGATCCGGAAGGATCGCGAGGCGGTGGCGACCGCGCTGGCGAAGCGTCTGGATCCCGCCGAGGTCACCCGAGCGCTGGACGAGATCCAGCGGCTCGACCAGGAACGCCGCGCCCTGATCACGGAGATCGACGCCGAGCGGCAGCGCCGCAAGGCCGAGGCCCGGGCGTACGCGCAGGCGAAGCGGGCCGGCGAGGAGCCGCAGGTCGCCGCGCCGGAGGCGGAGCGTAAGCAGCTCGCCGAACTGGAGTCCCAGCTCGACGAGGTGCAGGCCCGGCTGCGCGACGCGATGAGTGAGCTGCCCAACCTGCCCAGCGACGACGTCGTGGCCGGCGGCAAGGAAGCCAACCGGGTGGTGAAGACCTTCGGTGAGCCGCCGGTGATCGAGAAGGTCCGCGACCACGTGGAGCTGAGCCGCGCGTTGGGCCTTGTCGACTACGAGCGCGGGGTCAAGCTCGGTGGGTCCGGTTTCTGGATGTACACCGGGGTCGGCGCCCGGCTGGAGTGGGCGCTGCTCAACTACTTCGTCGACCAGCACATCAAGGCCGGTTACGAGTTCCTGCTCCCGCCGCACCTGCTGTTGGATTCGGCCGGCTTCGCCGCCGGGCAGTTCCCCAAGTTCTACGACGACGTCTACCACCTGGACTCGGCGTCCGCCCCGCGTGGCCAGTTCCTGCTGCCCACGTCGGAGACGGCGATCCTCGGCGCGTACCAGGACGAGATCCTGGAGACCCCGAAGCTGCCGCTGAAGGCGTTCGCGTACACCCCGTGCTACCGGCGGGAGTCGGCCGGTTCGCACTCGGACGAGCGCGGCACGGTGCGGGGGCACCAGTTCAACAAGGTGGAGATCTTCCAGTTCACCCTGCCGGAGCAGGCCGACGCGGCGCTGGAGGAGATGCTCGCCCACGCCGAGAGCCTGGTCGAGGGGCTGGGTCTGCACTACCAGCGCACGCTGCTCTCGGCCGGTGACGCCAGCGCCTCGATGAAGAAGACCCTCGACATCGAGGTGTGGATGCCGAGCACCGGCAAGTACAAGGAGGTGTCGTCGGTCTCCTGGGCCGGCGACTACCAGGCTCGCCGGGCGGCCATCCGTTACCGCGAGCCGGGCGGCAAGCAGACGCGCTTCGTGCACACCCTCAACGGGTCGGCGCTGGCCACCAGCCGGCTTTTCCCGGCCATCCTGGAGCAGTACCAGCAGGCCGACGGCAGTGTCCTGATCCCCAAGGTCCTCCAGGACCGCCTAGGCACCGACCGCCTGACCCCCCGCTAGCCCGGACCCCTCCTCACCCCGTCGATCTTGCAGTTTCGGTCTCCGTAATGCAGGGTTCCGCGGTTTTTGTCGCGACAGAAACTGCAAGATCGCGGGGGTGGGAGCGGCGCCTGGTGAGGGCTGCCGCCAGCAGGAGGGCCGCCAGGGCGGCCAGCAGCAGTGCCGGGCCGATGCTGTCGAGGGCGTTGGCCAGGGCGTGCTGCACCTGAGATGCCGCTTGGATGACCGGGTCTCCGAGGGCGTCGCGGCGGCCGGCGGCCAGGCGTAGCTCGTACCAGCCGTACCAGGCGACGTAGCCGCCGGCGAGCAGCAGCACCAGGCCACTGAGGCGGGGCACCAGCGCGCCGGCGACGCGCAGCCGGGCCACCAGGCCGTCGCGCAGCAGCGCCACCCCGAGCGCGGCGACCGCGACCACCAGACCCATCCCGAGGGCGTACGCGCCGAACAGCGCCAACCCCTGGCCGGTCGAGCCGGCCTGAAGGCTGGTCACCACGATGGCCAGGAACGGCGCGATGGCGCAGCCGAGCGACGCCAGCGCGTACGCCGCGCCGAACAGCGCCATCGACGGCCAGGACCGGGTCAGCCGGGGCGCCCGGGCGGACCAGCCGGGGGCGGGCAGCCGCCGGCCGGCGAGCAGCCAGCAGCCGGCCAGGACCAGCAGCACGCCGAGCGCCACTGTCAGCCACGGCAGCCGGGGCCGCAGCCAGCCGGCCAGCGGCGCGAGCGCCAGGCCGAACGCGCCGAACACCAGCACGTACCCCACTGTCAGCCCGGCCGCCGCGGTGAGCGCGCGGCCGACCGCGCCGCGGGTGTCCGACTTCCCGGCAACCAACAGCGAGAGGTACGCGGGCAGCAACGCGAAGCCGCACGGGTTGACAGCGCCGAGCATGCCGGCGGTCAGCGCGAGCAGCAGTGTGGCGGTCACGCCCCGGCCAGTGCGGCGACCTTGGCGGTGAGCGCCTCACCGTCCAGGAAGCCCTGGTGGACGATAGTGCCGCTCCGGTCGATGATCACGAAGATGCTCTGCTCGGTCACCTTGAACCGCTTCCAGAGCGCGCCCTTGCCGTCCTCGATCTGCGGCGTCGCGCCGAGGTCGAACTCGGTGACGAACTCCTTCATGGCCTTCCGTTCGCCCAGCCCGGCGACGCCGACGATCGGCACTGTGTCCCGGTACCGGGGTGCGATCTCGGCCACGGTCCAGGCCTGGCTGGCGCAGGTGGCGCACCACGGCGCCCAGAACCACAGCACCACCGGTTTGCCGGCGAGCTGCGCCGCGTCGAACGCGGCCCCGCCGAGGGTGGTCCCGGTGAAGCGCAGCACGTCCGGGACCTGCGCCGCGGGTGGTCCGCTGGTCGCCGCGCCAGCCGGGGTGGGCGGGGCGCCGGTCGGGGCCGGAACGCCGGTCGGGGCGGCGGCGGGCCCACCCGGCGCGGTGCCGGTGCAGGCGGCAGTGCCGAGCAGGGCCACCACGAGCGCCCCGGCGGTGGCGGCCCGGCGCAGTCGCCCGACCCCTGTCCACGCCATGCCGATCCGCATCCGCTTCTCCGTTCCGGTCCGGAAGGGACCCTTGCTGGGCCTGAGGCTTCGCTATTCGGCCTTGGCGAGTCGGAGAGCCAGCTCGGGGCAGACCTTGACCGCCTTCAGCGCGCCCTCCCGCAGCCAGGTCGGCACGGGGGTGGCCGGGAAGGCGGGGTATCCGTTCGCGTCGAGCCGGATGAAGTCCGGTACGACGTGCGCGCACAGGCCGTGTCCGTCGCAACGGGACCAGTCCAGGGTGAGCTTCTGCGGGTTCGCGTCGGGCGCGCCCGGCAGCCCCATCACGCCCTTGACCCGTCGGCCGCAGCCGTCGCCGGTGCTGTGCAGCCGCAGGTCCTCGGCGAAGACCTCGATAGCGGAGAGCGCGAACCGGGCGGTGCCGTCCGGGTGGCTGCACGCGCCCCGGCCCTTCACCTCGCCGGCGGCGGCGCGCACCACGTCCGCCGGTTGGCTGCCGGCGACGGCCAGGTCGACAGCGCGGGCCAGGTCCGGGAGGCCCATCTTGCACGGCCCGCACTGGCCGGCGGACTCACCGGCCAGGTACCGAACCACCTGGGCGGCCTCACCGAGCGGGCAGGTGTCGACACCGAGCGGGACGATGATGCCCGCGCCGAGGGTGCCGCCGACCGCGGCCAGGCCCTTGCGGGAGACCTCGGCCTTCTCCGCCGCCTCGGGGGTGATCCACTTGCCGTGGTAGCCGCCCATCAGGATGCCCTGGACGTCCGGCACCTCGCACAGGTCGAGGACGTCGCGCAGCGGCATGCCGGCGGTGCACTCCACCACCGCCGGTCGGCCCGCCGCGCCGGTCACTGTGAGCAGCACGGTGCCCGGCTCGTCGTCGGTGCCCAGCGCCGCGTACTCGTACGGGCCCAGTCGGGCGCCGATGGCGAGCTGGGCGAACGTCTCGGCGTTGGACAGCAGGGTGGGCAGGCCGCTGACCCCGGAGTCGCTGGAGCGCTTCTTGGTGCCCGGCGGGATGTGCGGCAGCCCGTTGATCCCGTTGACCAGTGCGCCGCCCTCGCCGGAGATGAACCGGTGCGGCACTGTGACGATTGTCGTCTGCACCGGCATCCGGCGCTCTTCGAGGGCGTCCATCAGCGAGTCCCGGCCGACCCCGTCGTCCGCCACGCCGATCACGATCTCGTCGGCGTCCAGCGCGTACGCGGCCAGCGCCGCCCCGTCCAGAATCAGGTGCGGGGCGCGGGTCAGCAGCACCTTGTCCTTCCAGCTGGCCGGCTCCCCCTCGGTGGCATTGACCACCACCACGGCGGCGAGGTCCTGCCGCTCGCAGGACTCCAGCACCGCGCGCAGTTTGCGGGCGAACGGGAAACCCGCACCGCCCTTGCCCTTGAGCTGCATGCCCTCGGCGAGCTGGAGCAGTTGTGCGGGCTCCATCGGGCCGATGGGTCCGTGCACCTCCTCGTGCGCGAGCAGGTCGAGCCGGCCGTACTCGGCGAAGCCGGCGGTGAGCCGGGGTTCGCCCACACAGGCGACCGGTGGCACGGCGGTCCGCATCACTTCGCCTCACCCCGCAGCCCGGCCCAGTACGCCCCGTCCACCGCGTCGGCGCTGGCCTTGCGGCGCTTGGACTTGCCCTCGCCGGCTGCCCGGCGGGCACGGCGGGACGCCAGGTCGACAAGGGTCGGGGTGTCGTCGACGGGTGGTGCCACCTCGTCCGGCATGTACCGGGCCGGCGGGCGCCAGTAGTCCGGCTCCTCGGGCAGGTCGTCCTCGACGCTGTGCCGGCCGCTGCCGCTGCGTGGCGCCGACGAGATGGGGTTGCTGGAGACCGGGCCGGCCGAGATCGGCTCGACGGAGATCGGGCCGGCGGAGATGGGCTCGGCGGCCTGCCACCGGCGCGGGCTGTCCCACGGCTCCTCGGCCTCGTCCACTGTAGACTGCGGCGGCGCCGAGTAACGGCTACCGTCGTCCTCGCTGCGGGACCGGCGACGGGACCGCTCAGCGGTGGCCTCGTCGGCGCGTCGCCGGCCGGTCGGCACGTCCTCGTCGCGGGTGCGGGAGCCGCGCCGCCGGGTCACCGGCTCCAGCTCCTCCTCGTCGCGTCGGAACGTGCCGGTGTCCTCCACGCTGCGGCGAGCCGATCGGCTGGTAGTGGTCTCCTCGGCCCGCCGGCTGCGCGAGGACCGTTCGGTGTCGCGGCGGGCCGCCGGCTCCTCCTCCCGCCGACGCCGGCTGGGCCGGGTCGGCTCGACGAGGGAACCGGGCTCGGGCACCACCGGAACGGTGAACCGTTCCGGGTCACGTCGCGCGGCCGGTGCGGCCCAGGTGGCGGTGGTGGTCTCCGCCCAGGCGGGACGCTTGTCGGCGGCCTTGCTGCGCCGACCCAACCCGGCCAGCAGCGATCGGGCGGTCTTCGCCTCCTCGGCCCGGCCGACCATCACCGCGTTGCGCACCGCTGCCTGGTGCTGCTCGCGGCTGCGCCGACCGATGGTGACCGAGAACCGGACCAGCAGGGCCAGCACCACCAGTAACATGCAGCCGAGGTAGCTGAACATCACCCAGGGCGCTGCGGCCCGACCGGCGTTGAGGCCGTGGAAGACAGCGAACGGCCAGGCCAGGTACGCGGTGGAGTGCAGGGCCCGCCACAGCCACTTCGGACCGACGTCGGCGAAGCGGGCCCGGATGATGCCGGTCCAGATCACGCTGACCATCAGCAGCGCGGCCACAGTGCCGAGCCCGATGTAGAGCCCACGGCCGCCGACGAACGGCACCAGCGCGTCGGTCGCCGCGGCCCGCCCGGTGGCGATCTTGGTGAGGACGTGGAAGCCGAGCCCGGCCACGCCCAGCACGCCGGTGGCCCGGTGCGCCGACTGCATCAGCACCCGGTGCGGGATGCGCAGCACCAGCCGGTCGGTGGCGAGCAGACCGAGCATCACTGTGAGGCTCAACGCCACCAGGGAGATGACCCCGGCGAAGAACTCGGTGAAGAAGAAGCCGTAGGCGTACGCCGTCTGGCCGGCGCCGGTCAGCATGATCGCCGCCCAGAGCGCGGTGAGCAGCGACGCGATCAGCAGGGCGCTCGCCGACCTCGACGGGGTACGCACCCCCCGACTGCTGGCGCTGGTCCGGACCGTCGCCGCCTTCTTGTCCTGCTGTGCCCGGGCCATCTGCTCCTCGATCGTCTCGCGGCGGCGTACCACCGGCCGACCCCTGCTCCCCCATCCAGTACGGACCGGCGGGGCGCGCGGATCACCCGCCGACGAAAATTTCTGGGCCGGAATCGAACCGAGGGGCGCGGCCGTGCGTTGTACCCGCTCCCACCCACCGACCTGGACAGTGACAAGCGTCCATGCATTGACAGTGGCTGCAACACGCTTGTAACCTTTCAGCAAATTTCAGCCAGACTTGCAAGATTCCGGCAACCTGGCTCTCCCCCACCGCACCACCACCCCCCGCTCCCGTCAGGAGTCCCCATGCACCGACGTCGACGCGGCACGGCGCTCCTCGCCCTCAGCCTGATCGCCAGCCTGCTCGTCCCCGCCACCGTGACGGCACCCCCGGCCGTCGCCGCCCCGTCCGGCGGCAAGAAGGTCATCGTCCAGCTCTTCGAGTGGAACTGGCCCTCGGTGGCCAGTGAGTGCCAGAGCACCCTCGGCCCGAAGGGTTACGGCTATGTGCAGGTCTCGCCCCCGCAGGAGCACGTGCGGGGCAACCAGTGGTGGCTGGCGTACCAGCCGGTCAGCTATCGGATCGAGTCCCGCAAGGGCACCCGGGCGCAGTTCCAGTCGATGGTGAACACCTGCCACGCGGCCGGGGTCAAGGTGATCGTCGACGCCGTCATCAACCACATGTCCGGTCAGGACAACGGCGGCACCGGCTGGGCCGGCTCGTCCTACTCGCACTACGACTACCCGGGCATCTACCAGACCCAGGACTTCCACCACTGCGGGCGCAACGGCGGCGACGACATCGCCAACTACAACGACCGGTACGAGGTGCAGAACTGCGAGCTGGTCAACCTCTCGGACCTGAAGACCGAGTCGGACTACGTGCGCACGAAGATCGCCGCGTACCTCAACGACCTGCTCTCGCTCGGCGTCGACGGCTTCCGGCTGGACGCCAGCAAGCACATGCCGGCCGCCGACATCGCGGCCATCAGGGGCAAGCTGTCCCGCTCCGCGTACCTCGTGCAGGAGGTCATCTACGGCGCCGGCGAGCCGGTCCAGCCGACCGAGTACACCGGCAACGGTGACGTGCACGAGTTCCGCTACGGCAAGGACCTGGCCCGGGTGTTCCGCTCCGAGCGGTTGGCGTACCTGCGCAACTTCGGCGAGGGCTGGGGGCACCTACCCACCGGCCCGGCTTCGGTGTTCGTCGACAACCACGACACCCAGCGCGACTCCGGCGGGGTGCTGACCTACCGCGACCGGGGCATCTACGCGCTGGCGAACGCCTTCATGCTGGCCTGGCCGTACGGCTCCCCGACCGTCATGTCCAGCTACACCTTCAGCAACCGGGACGCCGGCCCACCGTCGGACGGTGCCAACAAGACGCTCAACACCACCTGCTACTCCGGCTGGGAGTGCGAACACCGCTGGCCGGTGATCGCCAACATGGTCGGCTTCCGTAACGCCACCGAGAGCGCCGGCGTGGCCAACTGGTACGACAACGGCAACAACCACATCGCGTTCAGCCGCGGCGGCAAGGGCTTCCTCACGGTCAACGACGAGGACGTCGCGGTGAACGGCCGCTCCTACTACACGGGGCTGCCCGCCGGCCGATACTGCGACGTCATCCACGGCACGTACGCGGGCGGCACGTGCAGCGGTCCAGTGATCACGGTGGACGGTAGCGGCTGGTTCGCGGCCAACGTGCCGGCGCACGACGCCGTGGCCATCCACATCGGCGCACGAATCTGATTTCGAGCGGGGCCTCCGGACGGCGGGTCTCGCCGAACCGGGGGCCCCGAAGCGTTCGCCACCATAGAGTGGTTTCGTGCCGTTTGACCGAAAGACTCCGTACCGTCGTCGCGGCGTCTGGGTGGCCGCCGCGATCGGCGTACCCACGCTGCTGGTGACCGCGCTGCTGGTCGGCCAGGCCCTCACCCCCAGCTCGACGGCCCCCGACGACCGCAACGTGGTGGCAGCCGACCCGACACCGAGCAGTGTGGAGCAGAGCCCGGAGGAGTCGATCCCCCCGGCCGCGCCCGCCCCGGACGGGCTGCCGGTTGTCGACTACGACCCCGCACCCGGCGGATTCCCCGCCGACCCGAACGCCATGGACGTCACGCCGCTGACCGACGGCGCCCACCCGACCCGACGGATCGCCGCGTACGACGCGCCCGGCGGTCGGCCACGAGCCTTCCTCGAACCGACAATCCGCGGTGTCGAGCTGACCATGCCGATCGCCCAGCGGCGTGCCGGCTGGACCGCCGTCCTGCTGCCCTCGGCCAACCGCCGGCTCGCCTGGCTGCCGCCCGGCGGGTTCGAGACGGTGCCGCTGCGCGACCAGATCGTTGTGGAACGCAAGGTCCACCGGCTCACCTGGTACCGGGCCGGCAAGGCGGTGCGCTCCTGGGAGGTCAGCCTCGGCCAGTCGGGCCAGGAGACTCCACTCGGGCGAACCTTCATCCTGGGCCGCACCCCACCGCCGGAGGAGGTCTACGGCGGGGTGGACATCTACGCCCTCGGTTCGGTGCCCGACGACCCGGAGTCGGTGCCGTCCGGGCTGCGCGGCGCGCACATCGGGGTGCACACCTGGCTCCACGACGACGAGCTGGGCGAGAACACCACAAACGGCTGTATCCGGCTGACCCGCAGCGGTCAGCGGGAACTGCTCGCCGAGGTACGTCCCGGCAGCAGCGTCGTCGTGGTCGACGAACTGGCCGCCCCACCGCCGACCGCCTGAGCGCCGGCACAGACTGTCACTCGCCGAGCAGCCAGCCGTTCTGCTCGGCGACCCGGATCGCGTCGGCCCGGTTGCGGGCACCGGTCTTGCCGATCGCCGCCGACAGGTGGTTGCGGACCGTCCCCTCGGAAAGGTGCAACGCCCTGGCCAGGTCGGCGGCGCTGCCACCGCCGCGCGCCGTTCGCAGCACCTCGGTCTCCCGCTCGGTCAGCGGGCTGACCCCGGCGGCGAGGGTCTCCGCGGCCAGCGTCGGGTCGACCACCCGCAGGCCGGCGTGCACCCGGCGGACCGCGTCGGCGAGCTGCCGGGCTGGGGTGTCCTTGACCACGAAACCGCTCGCACCGGCCTCCATCGCCCGACGCAGGTAACCCGGTCGGCCGAAGGTGGTCACCACCAGCACCCGGCAGGTCGGCAGCGCGGCGCGCAACGCCGCGGTGGCGGCGATACCGTCCAGGCCGGGCATCTCCACGTCCAGCAGGGCGACGTCCGGGGAGCTGCGTCGAGCCTCGGGCACCACCTCGTCGCCCCGGCCGACCTCGGCGACCACTGTCAGGTCCTCCTCCAGCGAGAGCAGGGCGGCCAGCGCACCCCGGACCAGCGCCTGGTCGTCGGCGAGCAGCAGCCGGATCGGCGCGGACCCGCCGCTCACCGGGCCTCCCCCGGCGCGTGCACCCGCAGCAGAAACCCGTCACCCTCCGGACGACGACCGACTGTCACCACCGCGTCCAGCCGCAGCGCCCGCTCCCGCAGACCGACCAGCCCGTGCCCGCTCGCGTCGGGAGTGGACGGGCCACGACCGTCGTCACTGATCTCGACCCGATCCCTGTGCACCCGGATCACACAGCACCGCGCCCCGCTGTGTCGGACCACGTTCGTCACCCCTTCCCGCACCGCCCAGCCGAACAACCGGTCCCACTCCTCCGGCAGCTCCGGCACCTCGGCCGACACGTCCGCCGCGATGCCCGCCGCGGCCAACGCGGAGCGGGCGCCGGCCAGCTCCGCGGCGAGGCTGACCTCGCGGTACGCCCCGACCGTCTGTCGTACGTCGGCCAGCGCGGCCCGCGCCAGCGCCTCCACCTCGGCGATCTCGGCGGCGGCCCGCTCCCGGTCGACCTCGATCAGGCGCCCGGCCAACTCGGCCTTGATCGCCACCACGGTGAGCGAGTGGCCCAGGATGTCGTGCAGGTCGCGGGCGGCGCGGGACCGCTCCTCGGCGACCGCGAGCCGGCCGATCTCCTGCTGGGCGGCGCGGAGTTCGCTGTTGCGCTGGGCCAGCCGGGACACCCCGAACATGGCGAACGAGGCGAGCAGCACCGCGAAGACGATGCCGTTCTCCGCCTCCCATCCCGGCACCAGCCAGGACGCCAGCACCGGGGTCACCGCGCAGACCAGCACGACGGCCAACGCCTCCCACGGCGGCAGCAGGAACACCGCCGCCGCGGCCACGTAGACCAGGGTGGCCAGCCAGTCCCCCTCAGTGCCGGGGAGGCTGGCCAGGCCCACCGCGAGCAGCAGCGCCAGCCCTGCCCGCGCCCGGCCAGCCGGGATCGGCAGCAGGGACTGGCGCAGCTTGCGGGCCCACTGGAACAGCAGCACGTAACCGATGCCGAAGACGACCAGGGCCACCACACCGAGGACCCGCCGCCACGGCTCCGGCTGGTGCAGCGCGGTGGCCAGCGGGACGTTGAGGAAGAACAGCCAGACGGCGGCCAGCAGCCAGCCGGTGACCCGCCAGTGGCGGCTCACCGGCCAGGGCTGCCCGGTCGAGAGGTCCATCGTGTTCACGCTAGTGGTCGCGGCCGGTCAGACCCGCGCGGTGTCCCGGCGGAACAACCGGGCCGCGCCGACGCCGAAGAGCAGCGCCCAGACGACGAGGTTCGCCACCGCCGCCATGCTCACCCCGTCGCCGGTCAGTGGGGCGCGGGCCAGCACGCCCATGCCGTACACCGGGGTGAACTTCGCGACCTGCTGGAGCACGTCCGGCAGCACCTCGACCGGGACGAACAGCCCGCCGAACATGGCCAGCACCGCCAGGACCGGGCCGATGATCTGCATGACGTTCTCGGCCGGCGCCAGGTAGCCGATGAAGAGACCGAACGCGGCGAAGACCAGCGACCCCACCCAGGCGGCGAGCCCGGACAGCAGCCAGACGTACGCCGGGACACGGACGCCGGCCACGGCACCCACCAGGAACTCGATGACGACCGCGAGCAGACCGAGGCTCATCGCGGTGATCAGCTTGGTCGCCACGTACGCCGCCGGGCGTAGCGGGGTGAGCCGCAGTTGCCGGCTCCAGCCCAGCGCCCGCTCGGTGGCCACCGCGCCACCGACGCTTGTGGTCGCCACCATTGCCGCGTAGACGGCCAGGCTGATCATGACGTACGCCGTCACCGGCCGACCGTTGTCCAGGTTCTGCCCGCCCTGCGGCAGGCCGAAGATGAGAAAGAAGACGCCCGGCATGATCAGCGTGAAGGCGAGGGTGCGACGGTTGCGCAGCACCCGGCGCAGCTCGATGAGCAGGGCGCCCGGGGCGAACCCGCCCAGTGCGGGCTGCCGACGGTCCGGCACTGTGGCACCGGCGCGGGTGGGGGTGGAGGTGGTCATCTCAGGCTCCGGTCTGCGCTGTGGTCAGGGCGAGGAACGCATCCTCGAGGTTGCGGGAGGTGATCTCGACGTCCCGGGCCGCGGTCCGGGTCAGCAGGTGCCGGGCGACCGCGTCCGAGTCCCCGGTCCGCACCAGCACGCTGTCGCCGCGCACCTCCACGGCATCCACGCCGGGCAGCGCGGCGAGCGCCGCCTGGTCGGCGCCGGGCAGGGTGGCCCGCACCGTACGGCCGGCGGCCAGGTTCTTGATCTCCGCGGTGGTGCCGTCGGCGACGATGCGCCCCTGCCGGACCAGCACGATCCGATCGGCGTACGCGTCCGCCTCGTCGAGGTAGTGGGTGGCGAAGATGACGGTCCGTCCGCGTCGGGCGTCGCGGCGCAGGGCCTGCCAGAAGTCCCGCCGCCCCTCGACGTCCATGCCGGTGGTCGGCTCGTCGAGCACCATCAGGTCCGGGTCGGGCAGCAGGGCCAACGCGAAGCGCAGTCGCTGCTGCTGACCGCCCGAGCAGCGCCCGACCACCCGGTCGGCGATGTCGGTGATACCGGCGCGCTCCAGCACCTCCGCCGCGGGGCGGGTGTGCCGGTAGAAGTGCGCTGTCATCCGTACCGTCTCGCCCACTGTGAGGTCCTTGAGCAGCCCGCCGGTCTGGAGTACGGCGGCGACCCGACCTCGGGCCACCGCCTCGTCCGGGGTGCCGCCGAGGACCCGGACGGTGCCGGTGTCCGGGCGGGACAGCCCGAGCAGCATGTCGATGGTGCTGGTCTTGCCCGCGCCGTTCGGGCCGAGAAAAGCCACCACCTCGCCGGGCTGCACTCGTAGGCTCAACCCGTCGACAGCGGTGACCGCGCCGAAGCTCTTGGTGAGGCCGTCCAACTCGACAGCCGGATGCGTACTGGTCATGCCACTGATGCTCCGGTGGCGCGTACCCCGATGCCCGGAGCGGTCGTCACGCCCCGACCGTGACATTTGTCAGGGCCGCCGGATTCCGCACGGGCACAGCGGGTAACCGCCGGGCCGACGCCGCGACACCGGGAGGACGCGATGGGTGCCACGCCGCAGGGTCAGGTCGACACGGTCGTGCTGATCCACGGGCTCTGGATGACGCCGCGCAGCTGGGAGGGGTGGGCCCAGCGGTACACCGAGCGCGGCATGCACGTCATCGCCCCCGCCTGGCCCGGCATGGACCGGTCCGTGGAGGAGTTGCGGGACGATCCCGGCCCGATCGCCGAGCAGAGCATGGCCACGATCGTCGCGCACTACGACAAGATCATCCGGGCGCTGCCCCGACCGCCGATCATCATGGGGCACTCGTTCGGCGGCCTGTTCGCCCAGGTCCTCGCCGACCGGGGTCTCGGCGCAGCGGTGGTGGGGGTGCACCCCGCGGCGGTGAAGGGCGTACTCAAGGTGCCGCTGAGTCAGCTGCGCTCGGGCTTCCCGATCCTGCGCAGCCCCGCCAACCGCAACAAGGCCGTCCCGTTCACCCCGGACGACTTCGCCTACACCTTCGGCAACACCATGAGCCGCGAGGACTCCGACCGGGCGTGGCGGCGCTACGCCGTCCCCGGCGCCGGGCGGGTCTTCTTCGAGGGCGCGTTCGCCAACCTCGACCCGCGCTCGCCAGCCCGGGTCGATGTCGGGCGTAACGAACGGGCGCCGCTGCTGCTGATGGCCGGCGAGGTCGACCACGTGGTGCCGGCGTCGGTGGTGCGCGCCAACGCCGGGCTCTACCAGAAGTCCCGCGCCCTCACCGCGTACGAGCAGTTCGCCGGCCGGTCACACTTCACCGTCGGACAGGACGGCTGGGAGCAGATCGCCGACTACGCGCTGGACTGGGCGCTGCGCGCGGCGGCCCTCCCCCGCGACGTGACCATCGCCAGCGAAGCCCCCCGCCGCTGACCGGGGCTCGGCCACCACACAGCCGAGCATGATCCACTCGTCTTCCATGAAATCGGGGTATCCAAGGCGCCAGGACACCCCGACTTCACGAAAGCGGAGTGGATCACGCGGTTTGCCTGATTCCTCGGCATGCCCACGGCCTGGCGGGGTATCTCGGCGGGATGAGGGCCAGTTTCCGGCTTGGCCGGGTCGCGGGGGTGCCGGTCGGCGTCAACTGGAGCGTGCTGGTCATCTTCGCGTTGATCGCGTGGGGTTTGGCCGCGAACCAGTTCCCCCGCTCGTACCCCGACCACTCGCCGCTGGCGTACACGTTCGCCGGGCTGGCCGCGGCGGTGGTCTTCTTCGTCGGCCTGCTCGCCCACGAGGTGTCGCACGCGGTGGTGGCCAAGCGCAACGGGCTGACTGTCGACGGCATCACGCTGTGGCTGTTCGGCGGCGTCGCCGAGTTGCGGGGCGAGCCGCGTGACCCGGGCGCGGAGCTGCGGATCGCGGGCGTCGGCCCGCTGGTCAGCCTGCTGATCGGGGCCTTCTTCGGTGCCATCGCGGCGCTGCTGGCGCTGGCCGGGCAGAGCGGGCTGCTGTTCGGGGCGGTGGCCTGGCTGGCGGGCATCAACGTGCTGCTGGCCATCTTCAACGTGCTGCCGGCCGCACCGCTGGACGGTGGCCGGTTGCTGCGCGCCGCGGTCTGGAAGGCCACCGGTGACCGGACCCGGGCGTCAGTGGTCGCCGCCCGCGCCGGCTGGGTGCTGGGGGTGCTGCTGATCGGTCTCGGGTTGTGGCAGTTCCTGTCCGGCGTCGGTTTCGGTGGGCTCTGGCTGGCGCTGATCGGCTGGTTCCTGATCGGCGCGGCCGGGATGGAGGAGCGGCAGGCCCGCACCGGCAACGCGCTGCGCGGGATTCGGGTGGGCGACGTGATGACCCCGCAGCCGCAGACCGCCTCGGCGGAGATGACTGTCGCGGACTTCGTGGATCACTACCTGTTCGCGTACCGGCATTCGGCGCTGCCGCTGACCGAGGACGGCCGGCCGACCGGCCTGGTCACCGTCGACCGGGTACGGGGCGTGCCGCCGGAGCGGCGGGCGTCGACCACGCTGGCCGAGGTGGCCTGCCGAGCCGACCAGTTGGTGCTGGCCCAGCCCGACGAACAGCTCAACGACCTGCTCCCCCGGCTCAGCGAGTGCGCCGACGGCCGAGCCCTGGTGGTGACGGACGACGGCCACCTAACGGGCATAGTCTCCCCCAGCGACATAAGCCGCGCCGTCCAACGCAGCACCCTCGCCAGCTCCCGGTGATCATGAAGTTAGCGGGCGCGACACGCCGATTTCGATGCCGCTAACCTCATGATCAACCGGCGGGGCGGGGTGGGGGGCAGGGGGGCGGGGGTCAGCGGGGGAAGTAGCGGTCCTGGAGGTTGGTGCGGAACTTGGTTTTCGGGTCCAGGTTGGTCAGGAGCGCGGCGAAGTCTGCGTACCTCGGGTAGCGGGCGGACAGCTCGGCCGGGTCGGTGACGAAGACCTTGCCCCAGTGTGGGCGGGGCGCGAAGGGCGCCAGCCGCTCCTCCACGGCAGCCACCACCGGCAGCACCGCCGCTGTGTCGCCGATCCAGGTGAAGTGGAGCACGAAGCTGTCCCGCCGGTAGTTCGGGCTGAGCCACAGCTCGTCGGCCGCCACGGTGCGCAACTCGGAGACCAGCAGCACCGGGGCGATCAGGTCCGCCACGTCGTCCAGGGCGGCGAGCGCGTCAGCCGCCGACGTACGCGCGACGTGGTACTCGGACTGCAGTTCGTCGCCGCTGCTCGGGGTGAAGCCGAGCTTGAAGTGCGGCAGCCGCTCGTGCCACGGGCCCGGCTCGCCGAGTTGCGGGGTGCAGTTCTCCGCCGGCATCCCGAGCACCGGGTGCCGGGGCTGGTCGGCGGCGGTGGTGCCCAGCCAGTCCGCCGGGGGTGGCGGCTGGTCCGCCACCTGCTTGCGCCACACCTCGCGCAGACGGGGGGTACGGAAGTCGGTGAAGACACTCACGCTGTACGCCGAGCCGAGCGCCTCGTCCAACGCCGTCCGGTCGAGGCCGAGGCGTACGTACTGGCGCAGCGCGAAGGTCGGCACGACGTCCACTGTGACCCGGGTGACCAGGCCGAGCGCGCCGAGCCCGACCACCATGCCGGCGAACGTGTCGGTGTCACGGTCGACCCGGAGCAGGTCGCCGTCGGCGGTGATCAGCTCCAGGCCGGCGACCGCGCTGGCCAGGTTGCCGTGGGTCTGCCCGGAGCCGTGGGTGGCGGTGGCCACCGCGCCGGCCACCGAGATGTGCGGCAGCGAGGCGAGGTTCGCCAGCGCGTACCCCTGGGTGTGCAGCTGTCGGGCGACGTCGCCGTAGCGCAGCGCGCCGCTCACTGTGACCTGCCCCCGCTCGTGGTCCACCTCGACGACCGGGGGCAGCCCGGCGAGGCTGACCAGGTCACCGTCGGTGTCGCCGATACGGTTGAAGGAGTGCCCGCTGCCCACCGCCCGGATCCGGCTGCTGCCGGCGACCAGCCGGCGCAACTCGTCGACGGAGGTGGGGCGGTGGAACGCCTTCGCGGCGTACCGCACGTTGCCTGCCCAGTTGCGGCGCGGAACGTCGGTCATCGAGGCGGCCTGCGGTCCCTGCGCGGTCATGTGGCGGTCTCCCGATCGGTGCTCTGCTGGTCGGCCAACGCGGTGACGAGGGCGTCCAGAACGGTATCCGTCTGGAACGTGTTGTAGCCACGTTGGGCGATCGGCAGACCGGCCGCGGTGGCGCGTTCGATCTCCCCCCGGGCGGCCTGCCGGGCCGACGCGTCCCCGGACATCAGCGCGTCCTGGCCGCGTCGGATCAACCGGTCGACCCGGTCCATCTGGTAGCCCCGCAGGCCGACCGGGAGCTCCGGGGTGTCGAAGGCGGCGCGACGCAGCGCGAGCAGGTCGACGAAACGGCCGCCGCCATGTTGGGTGAGCGCGGCCGACACCTGCTCGGGCTGCTCACGGACCTGGTCGAGGACGAGCAGCTCGACGGCGGGTCGGCCGTCGAGCGGATGGCGGGCGGTCACCGGCTCGATCGTCACACCCGGCACGGGAACCAGCAGCAGTCGCGGCGGCTCCGGACGACCGTCGCGTCGGGGCGGCTCGTCGAGGACCAGCGCGTCGACCTCGGCCCACCGGACATCCCGGCGCAGGCCGGGCCGTCGGATGCTGAGCCCGTCCGCGTGGATCCCGAACCGGAACCGCCGCATCGCGCTGACCAGCGCCACCGTGCCGAGCGCGATGGCACCCACCGCGATGATCGTCCGTAGCAGGGCGCCGTCGCTGGGATAGACCAACAAGAGCACTCCACCGAGTACGCAGACCAGGGCGAGCACCCGGGCGCCCCGACTCCGGCGCAGTTCCACGCTCGGACCCCCGTTCATGACCGTGGCGTCGGTCTCCGCATCCTCCGCCAAACCGGGCACCGAGGACACCGGTCGATCGGGCACGGTTGTACTCGTCATCGTCGGGGAACCCTACGCCCATGAGCAGCTACCGTGATCCGGCCCCGCGGGGCGACGTCTTCCCCTCCGAGGAGGAGCTGGACCCCACCGGTACCGGGGTCGAGCAGGCCAGCGCGCCGCCGTCCGGCGGGTTGCCGGGCCACCCGTCGCCCACTCCCGGTCCTCGACCGACACCGGCACCCGCGCCCGCCCCGACGCCGGTGCCGACACCCGGGCCACCGCCACGCGCTCCCGGCGCCCAGTCGATCGTGACCCGTCACCTGGACGGCTCGGTGGAGGTCGTCACCGACCTCGACGGTGACGGCGTCGCCGATGTCGTCCAGATCGACGTGGACGGTGACGGGATCCCGGACATCACCTATGTGGACAGTGACCGCGACGGTCGGCTGGACACCGTGCTCGGCGACCCGAATGCGGTCGGGACGGGTGCCCACCGGGCCTGACCGGCGGCGTCGTCCCCCGGCCACCCGGCCGGCTCAGAGCTTCGCCATCACCTCGCTGGCGACCAACTCCAGGTGCTCCAGGTCGCTGAGGTCCAGCACCTGGAGATAGAGCCGCTCGCTGCCGATCTCCGCGTACCGGCCGATGGTGTCCAGCACCTCGGCGGGCGTCCCGGCCAGACCGTTGGCCCGCAGCTCGTCCGGTTCGCGGCCGATGGCGGCGGCCCGTCGGGCGACCTCGGCGTCGTCGCGCCCGCAGCAGAGCACCAGGGCGTTGGACCAGACCATCCCGGCCGGGTCCCGGCCGATCTCGACGCAGGCCGCGCGGACCCGGTCGAACTGCGCCGCCGTGTCCGGCACCGAGGCGAACGGCAGGTTGAACTCGTCGGCGTAGCGGGCGGCCAGCCGAGGCGTGCGCTTCGGGCCCGTTCCGCCGAGCAGGATCGGTGGACGCGGCTGCTGCACGGGCTTGGGCAGGGCGGGCGAGTCACGGACCGGGTAGTACCGGCCGTCATTGTCGAACCGCTCCCCCGCCGGCGTGGACCAGAGCCCGGTGATCACGGCGAGTTGCTCCTCCAGCCGGTCGAACCGCTCGGCCAGTGGCGGGAACGGGATGCCGTACGCGCTGTGCTCCTCGGCGTACCAGCCGGTGCCGATGCCCAGCTCCACCCGGCCGCCGCTCATCTGGTCGACCTGCGCCACGGTGATCGCCAGCGGGCCGGGCAGCCGGAAGGTGGCGGCGGTCATCAACGTGCCGAGCCGGATGCGGCTGGTCTCCCGGGCCAGGCCGGCGAGGGTGGTCCACGCGTCGGTGGGGCCGGGTTCGCCGCTCACGTCGCCCATCATCAGGTAGTGGTCGGACCGGAAGAACGCGCCGTAGCCGGCGTCCTCGGCGCAGCGGGCGACGGCGAGCAACTGGTCGTAGCTGGCGCCCTGCTGGGGCTCGGTGAAGATCCGAAGTTCCATGATCCGAGCATAGGGAGCCGATCGGCGGTGTCGCGTCGGGATGGAGACCTCACTCATATGCTTTGACAGTCATATGAAGCAAGAGGCATATTAGGTGGGTGTCCACCGACGCCTTCACCGTCCTCGCCGAGCCCACCCGGCGCCGGATCCTCGACCAGCTCCGCGACGCCGAACGCAGCGTCGGCGAGCTGGTCGACGGGCTCGGGGTCAGCCAGCCGGCCGTCTCCAAACACCTGCGGGTGCTTCGCGACGCCGGCTTCGTCACCTGCCGGACGGCCGCTCGACAGCGGATCTACCGCCTCGACCCGGGCCCACTGCGGGACGTCGACGGCTGGCTCGACCCGTACCGGCGGCTCTGGGCCCGACACCTGGACGCCCTGGAACGGCACCTCGACAGTCAGGAGCAGTGAATGAACCGCGACGCGTTCCGCCCGAGCCCACCCGCCGACGTACGCGCCGCCCACGACGGCGCGACACTGGTCTTCGTCCGCGACCTACGGCATCCGCCAGCCACCGTCTGGGCGGCGCTGACCGACCCGGCCCAGCTCGCGCAGTGGGCGCCGTTCCTCGCCGACCGCGATCTCGGCACCGCCGGCGCCGCCGTGCTCACCCTCGTCGACGGCGAGACCACCCAGGAGCACCCGGCGACGGTACGCCGGGCCGAGCCGCCGCACCTGCTGGAGTACACCTGGGGCGACGACCTGCTGCGCTGGGAGCTGAGCCCGCTGGGCAGCGGCACCCGGCTCACCCTGCGGCACACCGTCGCCGACCAGGGCATCCTGCCGATGGTCGCGGCCGGCTGGCACCTCTGCCTCGACGTGGCCGACCGGCTGCTCGACGGCGACCCGGTCGGCCCGATCCGCGGTGCGGAGGCCAAGGACTTCGGCTGGCCCGAGCTGCGCGACGCGTACGCCGAACGGCTCGCTGAGGGCTGACCGGTGCGGTCCGGCGGCCCCGGAGCCCGGAGCCGCCGGAACCCGGTCAGACGTACGGCCGCTTGGCGTACGCCTCGCGGAGCGCGGCCAACCCGGTGGCCTTCGGCGTCAGGGTGCCCCACCCGGAGTTGAAGTAGTTGGTCCGCACGATCCGTGGCCCACCCTCGGCGTTGAGCTGGGCGATCGCCGCCGGCACCGTGGCGATCCAGGCCGCCTGGTTCGGGATCTCGGCCACCCGGACCCCCCACTCGGCGATGATCACGGGCCGGGACAGCGCCACCGGGCCGAGATCCGCCACCGCCCAGTCCTTGGTGCGCCGAAAGCGGGCCAGCGCCGTGTGGCTGGCGTTGGTGCCGTACGCGTTCCACTGGAGGAAGTCGAGGCGGGACATCAGCGACTCCGGGTGGGTGCGCTGGAAACAGGCCCGGTCGAAGCCTCCCAGCCCCACCGAGAAGGTCGTTCCGGTCGGCAGCGTCCGCGCCTTGAACCACGTCAGGATGTAGTTCATCGCCTGTACCGCCCGAGCGTCCGACTCGGCCCAGGTGTACGCCTTGCCGTCCTCGGTGGTGCCGAACTCGTGATCGGTGTCCAGTTCCGAGGCGAGCTGGATGTTCACTCCGAAGCCGAGCGTCCGGTACTGCGACAGGGCGCGGGCGAACAACCCGTCACACTGCCCCTTGAGCACCTGGCCGTACCCGTACGCCCTCGGCCAGGTCGTGCCGGGCCGCTGCTGGATGGTCATCGTCGGTGCCGGCACGGTGTAGTTGACGCCGTCCACAGTGAAGCTCTGCGGTCCGTAGGTCGGAGCGCCGTAGTGCTTCAACTCCAGGACCATGTTCATCTGCACCCCGGCCTTGCCCAGGGTGATCAGCCAGGGTCGGTTGTAGCCGGGGAAGATGTAGCCGTCGGCGAAGCTGCGGTACTGGGTGAGCGACCGGAAGTTGCCGCCGGCCATGTCGGCGGTCGGATCAGCGCCGCCGGACAGGTAGTAGCCGCCGAGCACGGGTTGGCCCAGGCTGTAGTCGGCGGTGGCCGTCGCGGTGTTGCCGGCGGCGTCGCGGACCTGGACGGTGACCCGGGGCATCACGCCACCGACCGGTACACGGCCACGGAGCCGTTGTCGGAAACCCGGGTCCAGGTACGACCGGAGTTGTCGGTGACGGTCACGGTGAGCGGGTCGATGACCGCCGTGACCTTGACCGGCGCGCTGCTGTTGCCCTGCGCGTCGGTGACCACGATGGTGACGGTCAGCGGTTTGGTGTCGGCGTCCGAGTAGGTGACTGTCAGCAGCATCTGGTCACCCGGCGCGAAGACGGATGCGTTCAAGGCTGCGGTTGCGGTGGGAGCGGCCATGTCGGGCCCTTTCTGGCTCGATCGCCAGGGCTCGGCGCGCGGTCATGCGACGCCGGACCCGGCGGGTCCACAGTGCGAAAGGCCGGCGGGGCACGGGGACGGTGGGCACGACCGGCGGACGGCGTTGCCTGACTGCCGACGGTGCTGACGTCCTTGTCCCGATGGGCGGAGGCACCGCTGCGGGCGCCCGCAGGGGTGTCGGTGGCAGCCACGGCCTGTCGTGCGCGCGATCGGCGCGGCAGCTGTGCCGTGACCGCCGCGGCTCCGAGGCCGGGCTGGGTGAGAGCGGCACCGACGCGGACGATGTCGTCCCCGCCGGGCCGGAGGATCGGGATGTGGCCCGCCACCCGTCTACCTCCACCTACCCCAAGGGTGCTCTACCAGGGGCTTTACCGTCTTGTCCGACTTGCGACAACGCCCGGTGAGGCTCGGCGCGACGGCTACTCGGGCCTCGTGCCCCGCACGGCCCAGGCCCGCGCGGTGAGCCGGATCGACAGGTCCGGCTCGACCGGAAGCCGGGTGGCCAGCAACTCCCGCAACGCGGCCCGGTCGGTCTCGGCCAACGTCGCGACGTACCCCGGCGCCGACCCCTGACCGCCGAGGAACGGCGTCCAGTAGTCGGCGAAGTCGGTGAAGGTCGTCGCCACCCCGGCCGGCCGGACCACCCGGGCGAACTCCGCCACCGCCCGCGCGGGCTCCGGCACGAAGTTGAGCGTCAAACCGCTGACCACCACGTCCACGACGCGATCGGGCAGTGGCAGCGCCCGCGCGTCACCGACCTCAAAGGCCGCCCGGGTGTCGGTGACCCGGGTACGCGCGACAGCGACGAACCCCTCCGACGGGTCGATGCCGGTCACCCGGACGGGATCCGTGGTGGTGAGGATCGTCGAGGTCAGCTCCCCGGTGCCACTGCCCACGTCGAGCCAGTGCCGCCCCGGCGGCACTGCCAACCCGCGCAGGAAGTCCACAGCGACGAGGCGGCTCCACCGACCCACGTACGCCTCGTACGCGTCACCGTCCGCCCACACCGGCTGCGCCATTCCGGAACGATACGACAGACCATGGCTGTCGATGCTGGTGTTCAGTCGAGATGGTCGGCTGGGGCGGTCTGGAGCAGCCAGGCCAGCGGCATCCGTGCCCGTGCCTCGTAGGTGCCGTCCCCGCTCAGCCGGTGCAGGGTGACCGTCTGCGCGCCGTCCCGATCGACCACCCAGTACTGCGGGATCCCCGCCGACGCGTACTCGCGGACCTTGGTCACGGAGTCCATCGCCTCCGAGCCCGGCGAGACGATCTCCACGACGAGTACGACGTCGGCGACGGCGGCCCAGACGCTGCGGGGCGGCGGCTTACGCCACACACTCACATCGGGGATGCGGCCACCGTCACCGTCCGGGCCGGAGATGCGCACACCGACCGCCTGGAGCACCTGCTCGGCGGGCCATCCCGCCACGATCAACCAGGCGAAGAGACGACTGGCGATCATGGCGTGTTCCGAATCGGGCGGCGGCATGACCGACAGGACCCCCTCGGGGCTGGTCTCGTAGCGGTGGCCGTTCGGATCGGCGGCGTTCATCGCCGCCACGTCGTCGAGCGTCACAACGGCGGGCATGTGCATGCCGACAGCCTCAGCGCTCATGAGTCTCATCCTAGGTGACCAGCGGCGCCGAGCACCGCACCCGAAGGCTCAGCGACGCCGCCGCGCCGGGTCGAGCAGGGCGGGCGGGGTGTCGAACTTCTCGGCTGCGGCAAGGTCGACCCCGGGTGCGACGATCGCGTCGATCGCGTCCAGCACGTCGGCCGGGAGCACGGTGTCCGCGGCGGCGAGCTGGGCGTGCAGGTGGTCGATGGTGCGGGGGCCGATGATCGCGCTGGTCACGGCCGGGTGCGCGGTGACGAACCCGAGTGCGAGCTGGATCAGGGTGAGCCCCGCCTCGTCGGCGACGGTGGCCAGCTGCTCGACGGCGTGCAGCCGGGCCTGGTTGGCCGGGACACTGAGGTCGAAGCGGGCGGGCAGGAGCGCCGAGCGGCTGGTGGTGATCTCCCGGCCGGCGCGGATCGCACCGGAGAGCCAGCCCGAGGCGAGCGGGCTCCAGGCGAGCACGCCGAGCCCGTACTGCTCGGTCACGGGCAGGACGTGGGCCTCGATCCCCCGTTGCAGGATCGAGTAGCTGGGCTGCTCGGTCACGTAACGGCTCAGGTGGTGCTCCCGCGCGGCCCACTCGGCCTGCACGATGCGGTACGCGGGGAACGTCGAGGAGCCGAAGTAGCGGATCTTTCCGGCCCGTTGCAGGTCGGTCAGCGCGGACAGGGTCTCCTCGTCGCTGGTGGTCGGGTCCCACCTGTGGATCTGGTAGAGGTCGACATGGTCGACGCCGAGGCGGCGCAGGCTGTTGTCCAACTCGGTGACCAGCCAGCGGCGCGAGCTGCCCCGCTGATTGCGCTCGTCGCCCATCGGCATGCCGGCCTTCGTGGCCAGCACGATGTCGTCGCGGCGGCCGGCGATGGCCGCGCCGACCAGTTGCTCGGACTCGCCCTGGCTGTACATGTCGGCGGTGTCGATCAGGTTGATTCCGGCTTCCAGCGCGGCGTCGACGATCGCCGTCACCTCGCCCTGGGTCGTGTGCCCCAGTTTGCCGAAGTTCATCGCGCCGAGCACGAGGGTGCTGACCTGGACGCCGGTGCGCCCCAGGGTGCGGTACTGCATGGTTGTTCCTCCACGGAAGGGTGTTGTGGCACTGGCCCACAGGTTCTGGCATCCTGGGGCAAGTGGAACCAGGTTCCGCTAAGAACGATACGGAACGGTGTTCCGCTTGCCAAGTGGAGTGATGGGGGTAACGGCGCGGTGGCCGACATCGACAGCGGAGCAGGACGGTCGACGCCGCGGAAGCGGGCCGACGCCCGGCGCAACGAGGCGACACTGCTGGAAGCCGCCGCCGCCGCCTTCGTCACCTCGGGCGTGGACGCGCCCGTACGCGACATCGCCGCCCGGGCCGGCGTCGGTGTGGGCACCATCTACCGCCACTTCCCGACCCGCGCCGACCTCATCGTCGCCGTCTACCGGCACCAGGTCGAGGCATGCGCGGAGGCCGGCCCGAGGCTGCTGGCCGACAGCAGCACACCGCACGCCGCCCTCGCCCAGTGGATCAACCTTTTCGTCGACTTCCTGGTCACCAAGCACGGCCTCGCCGAGGCGCTCCAGTCCGACGACGCGGCCTTCCAGACCCTGCACGCCTACTTCCTGGACCGCCTCGTGCCGGTGTGCGCCCACCTGCTCGACGCCGCTGCCGCAGCCGGCGAGATACGCCCCGACGTGACAGCCTTCGAGTTGCTGCGCGGTGTCGGCAATCTCTGCATCGGCGCCTGCGAACCCCGCTACGACGCGCGCCGCATGGTGGAACTCCTCGTCGCGGGGCTGCGCCAACACCAAGGCGCCGGGCCGCGATAGCTTATTGATCATGACGGACTGGGAGCTTCGGCCAGCCTCGATGGCGGACGTCGAGGCGGTGGCCGAGTTGCGGGCGGTGGTGCTGCGGGCCGATCTGGAGCGGCTCGGGCGGTACGACGAACAGCGGGTGCGGCAGCGCCTGCGCGACGGGTTCGCACCGGCGTACACCTGGGTCGTCGAGGTGGACGGCGCGTTCGCCGGCTGCGTGGCGCTGCGGCCCGACGCGGACGCCCACTGGCTGGAGCACTTCTACCTGGCCCCGCGGCTACAGGGCAGCGGCATCGGCACGGCAGTGCTGCGCGACCTGCTGAACCGGTGCGACAGCGCCGGCACGCCGGTGCGGCTGAACGTGCTGCGGGGCAGCCCGGCCCGGCGGCTGTACGAGCGGCACGGTTTCACGCTCGACACCGAGGATCCGGTGGACGTGTTCATGGTCCGCGCACCCGGCACGATCACCAGCGAGGCCCCGACGGTGTCAATGTAACGTTGACAGATGACGTCGGAGCTGGCTCGGTTGGCAGAGGTTCGCGCTACCCGCGCCCGCCTGGACGAGCAGGAGCTGGAGATCATCGACCGCGCGCGCCACGACGGGGCGACGTGGGCGCAGATCGCGACGGCACTCGGCCTCGGCAGCCGGCAGGCCGCCGAGCAGCGTCGACAGCGGTTGGTGGCGGCGCGGTGGTCGCGGCGGCAGCAGCTCGACCTCCGGCTGCCTCCGCAGATCTCGGCGCTGCGGGCGGCGATGGCCGAACTCGGCCGGTGGATCGGCGCCGATCAGCGGTGGGACAGCCGCTTTCGTCGAGCGGCACTCGTGCGGAGCACTGTGGACGCCGCGCTGGACGCCGCCCCGGGCTCGCTGTACGAGTTGGCCGTGCACCTCGCCACCGATCTCACCGAGGCGGGTGAGCGACTGCCCGCGCCCGCTCGAACCGTCGCGACCAAGCTCGACATCGCCCTGTCAACGGTCCGTTGACAGTACGCGGCGGTATTGCTTGGGGCGCGACTCAAGCTTGAGAGTGTGAGTCACCTCGACTCAACTCGGAGCGCTCATGCGTCGCAACGCGGGCCTGTTCGTGGCGATCTCCCTGCTGTCCGGCTTCGGCAGCAGCACCATGTCCCTGGTCGCCGGCATCTGGATCCTCGACCTCACCGACTCCACCAGCCTCGCGGCCCTCGCCGGGCTCTGCGTGTACGCCCCGGTGCTCGCCGGCCCGTGGCTGGGCGGTCTGCTCGACCGGGCGCCTCGGCGGCCGCTGGTCATCGCCGTCAACCTCATGTTGGCAGCCGCCCTGCTGGCACTCCTCGCCGTACGCGGGCCGGGGCAGACCTGGCTCATCTTCACCGTCTCGTGCGCCTACGGCGTCAGCTACGTGCTGATCGACGCCGGCGAGACGGCGCTGCTGCCGGCGGCGCTGGCACCGACCGAACTCGGCCACGTCAACGGGTGGCGCTCCAGCGCCCAGGAGGGCATGAAGCTCGTCGCTCCCCTGGCCGGGGCTGGCCTCTACGCGTGGCGGGGCGGTCACGCGGTCGCGGTCCTCAGCGCGGCCATGCCGGTCCTGGTCGCCATCCTGTACGCGGTGCTCCGCCTGACCCGGACACCCATTGACCAGTCCACCGGACGCGGAGGCGGCCCGCGTACCGGATTGGTGGTCCTGTTCGGACGGCGGGCGACACGGTTGCCGGTCGTGCTCGCCGCGGTGTCGATCGCCATGTCCGGCTTCACCACGGCGGGGATCTACGCGGTCGTCGTCACCGAGCTGCGCCTGCCGACGACGTTCCTGGGGGTGCTGGCCAGCGCGCAGGGCGCCGGTTCCATTCTCGGCGGCCTGATCGTCGGCCGGCTCATCGCGGCGAAAGGTGCCGGTGCCGTCGGTGTCGCCGGGACGGCGCTGTTCGCGGTCGGCTGCCTGGCGCGCTGCCTGCCGTGGTGGCCGGCCACTGTCGTCGGGGCGGTGGTGGCCGGCGTCGGGCTGCCCTGGACCCTGGTCGCGGCGGTGACCGCCGTGCAGACCCACACACCGTCGGCGCTGCTGGGACGGGTTTCCGCGTCGGCCAACACCGCGATGTTCGGTCCCCTCGTCGCGGCGATCCCGCTCGGCTCAGCGGCCGTCCACCTCGGCGCCCGCCCGCCGCTCGTCGCCGCCGCGGCGATCTGCCTGACAGCCGTGGTAGCGGCCACGTTCTACCGCCGGTCCACGTCGTCCGACGAGACACCGACCGTGCCCCCGCCGCGCCGAACGGCGGGAACGGGTCCGGCGAGCCGCTGACCAGGGTCAGCCGCGTACCGGATGGGTTGCCTGAAAGGCGAGCCGGCGGTCCGCGTCGGCAGCGATCTGGTCGAGGATGTCGTCCAGGTCGAGGAAGACCGACCACCGCTCACGGCCGGTGACGCCGGCCAGCCGGTCCACGAGCAACTCCTCCAGGTCGGTGACCCGCTTTCCCTTCCACACCTTGTCGGCCACGCTGACCAGCAGGTCGTCGACGTCGATGCCGTCCCGGTGCCAGGACGCGTGGTCGCGCGCGAACCGGGCCGACGACTCGGCGACGCCGTGCTGAAGCAGCAGCTCGTAGCCGGCAGGCTCGTGCGCGGACCCGGGCCCGGACAACTCCTCCGGGTGCCGGACCTTGCCGATGTCGTGGGTGGCGGCACCGAAGAGCACCGCCTCGCTGTCGAACGAGAGCTGCGGGAACCGGTGCGCCAGCGCGTCGGAGAGTTGCGCGGCGACGTCGTGCACGGCCCGCAGGTGCGCGGCGAGGCGTGGCGGCGCGTCCAGCGCCTCCAGCAGGGCCACGACCCGGTCGGGCAGGGGCCGCAGCGGCGGGTCCGCGGGTGCGGTGAGGGCGCGGCGCAACGAATCGGACGTCACCCCGGCAAGGGTACGACCACAGCGCGCTCTCGACCCTCTCTCAGGGCACCGAAGCTGGTTCGCTTTGGCTACGCTCCCCCGCACCAGGGAAGGGGTCCACCGGTGAGAACTCGCCTACGGCAGGTCGCGATGGTGCTGCTCGGCGCGGCGCTGTTCGGCACGGCCGGCCTGAGCCTCGGCTCCTGGTACGCCGGCCGCGGCACCCCGCCAGTCGCCTTCGACCAGGCACGGAGCACAGCGGTGGAGCTGCTTCCCGGCAGCGAACCAGTCGCGTCGGCGGAGGGCCGCAACTTCATCTACGGTGTCGTGGCCCCCAACGACTTCGGGTCGTCGTACGCGGAATTCCACTACCGCGACACTGCCGACTGCACGCACTCCGAATCGGTGCGGCGCAGCGCCGCCGCACTGGGTTGGCAGGGCGGTCACCGTGTGCCGGGCGCGCCCTGCGAGGGCTGGCGGGGCGAGCGGGACGGGCTGACGGCCACGCTCACCCAGGTGGACCGCAGGGCGATCCTGAGGTTCGCGCCAGCCGCGCCCGACGGCTACCTCACCGTCACCCTGGCTGCCACCGCCCTGGGTGCCGCGGCTGGGGCAGCGTTGTTCTGGCTGACAGGACGACAGCGTCCACCCGTACCTCGACTGGTTGGCACGCTGGTGACGATCGTTCTCCTCCCGGGCGTCGTTCCCATCTGGCAGGGCCTGATCGCGAATGGATTGATGGAGCCGACGTGGCCGGTCTGGCCGGCTCTGGCTCCCGTGCTGGTGCCGCTGGCGCTCGTGCTGCTGCTGACCGGGCTGATCTTCTACGTGGGTCGACGGGAACCGAGCCGGGTTTCCGGGCCGAGCGCGAGCCAACTCTGAGCCGTTCGCCGTCCGCCTGGATACTGTCTAGTCATGCCGCTCAGTCCGGACGAGGTCGAGCTGTTCGAGCACTCCAGAGGCCGCCTGGAGGCGATCGCCTACCGTCTGCTGGGCTCGGCCAGCGACGCGGAGGACGCCGTCCAGGACACCTTCCTCCGCTGGCAGGGCGCCGACCGGGAGCACGTCGAGACGCCCGAGGCGTGGCTGACGAAGGTCCTCACCAACGTGTGCCTCAACCAGCTGACCTCGGCGCGGGCCCGGCGGGAAACCTATGTGGGCACCTGGCTGCCCGAGCCGGTCCTCGCCGGGGACCGGATGCTCGGCCCGCTCGACACCGCCGAGCAGCGCGAATCGGTCTCGATGGCGGTGCTCACCCTGCTGGAGCGGTTGTCGCCCAACGAGCGCGCGGTGTACGTGCTGCGGGAGGCCTTCGGCTACTCGCACGGTGAGATCGCCGAGATCCTCGGCATCACCGAGTCGAACTGCCAGCAGACCTACCGGCGTGCCAAGCAGCACGTCACCGCGGAGCGGGCCCGGGCGGAGGTCGACCAAACCGCCGCGCGGAAGATCGTCGCGGAGTTCCTCACGGCCGCCAACAACGGCGAGATCCAGCGACTGGTGGCGTTGCTGACCGACGACGCGACGAGCACCGCCGACGGCGGCGGCAAGATCCCGGCCCGGTCCGCGCCGATCGTCGGCGCGCTGGCGGTGGCGAAGTTCCTGCGTGGCCTCTTCAAACCGGCCGACGTCAAACGGGACCTGGTCGGTGGCAGCCCGGCCATGTACGTCACCACCGCCAACGGCGCCCCCGCGGTGGTGGTCGTGATCGACGACCGGGTCATCGGCGTGATGTCAGTGGAGGTGACGCCCGAGGGTGTCACAGCCATCCACAACCAGGTCAACCCCGACAAGCTCGCCCGCGCCACCCGGCAGTGGTCGGCCTCCGAGCACGAGGAGCCCACCCTGCACGTCTGGTGATCCAGCTCATAGCCGGCTCCTGTCAGGAATCGCGTCGCTGTCCGGTTCAGGAAGCGACCACCACCGAGACAGGAGTGCCACCATGAAGCACCGCATCGTCGTCCTCGGAGCGGGGTACGCCGGAGCCATGGCCGCCGGGCGCCTCGCCAAGCGGCTGCACGCCGACGACACCGAGATCACCGTCGTCAACGCCGACGCGGATTTCGTCGAGCGGGTCCGTATGCACCAACTCGCCACCGGGCAGGACCTCAAGCGCCGCCCGCTGAGCGAGGTCTTCGCCGGCACCGCAGTCACGCCTCGGCTGGCACGGGTCACCGCCGTCGACGTCGACCGCAGGACCGTCGCGCTCGCCGACGACCACGGCGTCGACGAGATCGCCTACGACACACTCGTCTACGCCCTCGGCAGCGCTACCGCTGAGCATGGCGTTCCCGGGGTGGCCGAGCACGCGTACGACATCGCCGGCAGGTCGTCGGCGCTGCTGTTGCGCGACCGCCTCGCCCACCTCACGGTCGGCGGGACCGTGCTCGTCGTCGGCGGGGGCCTCACCGGCCTCGAAGCGGTCACCGAGATCGCCGAGGCCAGGCCGGACCTCGCTGTCGCGCTCGCCGCCCGCGGCGGTCTCGGCGACTGGCTCAACGGCAAGGCGCAGCAGCACCTGCGCGGCGTCTGCGACCGGCTCGGCATCACCGTGCACGAGCACACCGACATCGCGCGGGTCGAGGCGGCCGGCGCGGTCACCCGCGACGGCCGGGAGATCCCGGCCCAGGTGACGGTGTGGACGACCGGCTTCGCCGTGCACCCCATCGCCGCCGCCACGACCCTGGCGGTCGCGGACACCGGGCAGATCATTGTCGACGCCAGCATGCGGTCGGTCTCACACCCCGAGGTGTACGCGGTGGGCGACGCCGCGATCGCCGAAGGGCCGGGCGGCAAGCCACTGCGGATGTCCTGCGCGTCGGGCATCCCGATGGCCTGGCAGGCCGCCGACGCCATCGCCGCACGCCTGACCGGTCGGGCGAAGTTCCCCAAGGCCCCGCTGCGCTACTTCAACCAGTGCATCAGCCTCGGCCGCCGCGACGGCATCATCCAGTACGTGACCGCCGACGACCGGGCCAGGCCGGCCCAGCTCACCGGGAAGCTGGCGGCCCGGTACAAGGAGTTCGTCTGCACGGGCGCCGCCTGGAGCATCTCCCACCCGGTGCTCTACCCGGTGCGCCGCCACCGCGTCGTTCCGACCCGAACGGAGATCCGCACGGCCGCGTCCTGACAGGTGGCTGAGGCACAGCCGCGTCCTCACGGGCTTACCGAGGGCGCGTTCCTCTGGAGATACCGCATCAACGACCGCCTGCCCAACTTCAACGCTGCGCTGGTGACCGCCTGATCACGTTGATGGGAGAGCTCGGCAAACCGTGCTCGCACATCGGTCAGCGGTTGGTGTGGCGCCCAGATGGTCCGGAAGGCCCTGGCCTGGTCGGCCAGGGACTGGTTGGCCGCAGCGGAGGTGAACGCCACTTCGCTGCGGTGGGCGGCCCCGGAACTGCTGGCTACCGAGGCGAGGCCGGCGGCCACCAGGGCCGCGAGCGCAGCTGCCGTGCCCAGCTCGGCGGAGGCCAGCCCGGCCGCCCCCGACGCGCCTGCGAGGACCGCCGACGAGACAGTGGTCAAGGTGTTCCAGCGTTGCCAAAACGCAGCTTGCCTCCGCTGAAGTGAAGCCCAGGAGTCGTGCCGCTGTTCGAGCAACTCGGCTTCAGCGATGAAGACGGCGCGCTCCTGCTGCTCCCCATCCACGGATCACATTGTGTCAGAGGTCCGCACAGCCGCCTCCTGACCGACCGTGCGCCAGCCCTAGGCTGTCGCAATGGCGGCGGAACAAGTGGTGATCGATCTCGACGAACACGGTCATGAGCCGGTCGAACGCAGTGGCATCACTCAGCGGAACGTCGCGAACAGTCGGAAGACGCTCCTTCAACTCGTCGCCGCCTTCTTGATCGGTGTGGTGCTCGGCGGCATCGGTGTCGGCGAGTTGCGAGACTCCCGCGCACAGCGCGAGCGGTCCACTGTGGTGGCCCTCGTGGCCCTACCCGAGTCGGGCTATTCGGGAGGCTCGAACTCCAGGGGAACCGTCCGGCTGAACGGGCAGCTGACAATGATCAACACCGGCCCCGCGCCGATCACGATTCGGGCCGTAGAAGCGGAAAGGCTGGGCGTCCAGGTGCGCGCGATCGGTCAGGCCCGGCAGGTACGCCCGGGCGGCATCGGCCAGATCCTCGTCGACCTGCAATTGGAATGCTCGACCGCGTTCCAGCCGGATCCGTTGTCGGTGCGGTTCTCCGTCGAGACCGAGGACAGGCGGCTCAGAGAGGTGCGCTACCCGGTCGCTCTTGTCGGAAGCGCCTGGCAGGAGGACGCCCTGCTGATGTGCGAGCCCAGGCTCGACTCGTAGCCGGACGGTTTGATCGGCTCGTCTGCTGAGCCCGGGGTCACTGCTACCTGTCCCCGTAGTGATACCGGCAGGCGATGTACCTCACCCCGACGACACGACGCGGCAGAAGTCCGGCCGCGTGGCGTTGTCGGGCGGGCCGGAGTCCCGCTGGGCGCCGGCCCGCCCGCATTCGCCCGAAGCTGATTACCAGCCGTGACCCCAACCGGCTTGAGCTGGCGCGGCCATCCAGGTGACGGCCAGGATGGCGCCGAGGGCCGTTGCGTAGATAACACGACGGATTCGCATGAAGTCTCCCTCTCAAGGGGTGTGTGCTGCCGTCTGGATAGGCGACAGCGCTGACGGATCGTTGGGGCCCCCACGTATCGGCGAAACTCGTCACCCAATCCTGCTGGCCAGCGTCCCGGGTGACCGGACATCAGCGTATTGACGCCAGCTCGGCGTCCGCTACGGACGATGCCTGTTCCGAACAGCCGCGTCCTGTCCGGGCTGCTCACGGGTCTGTCCGGAGTTGTTCGGGGCGCTCAGGTCGGCTACTTCCACGCGACCAGGTGAACCAGCATCAGCGCCGTCCTCTTGTCGGGTTGCACGAACGCGGTGCGGATCAGGTACGTGCCACGCGCCAGGTCCGCGGTGAGGTGGGTGGTGTGCTCCAGCCCGTCGCCGCTGTAGGCGGAGTCGAACAATTCGGCTGGCCCGCCGGTCGTCCACGTACCCGCGTCTTCCCAGTCGGCGATCTCGACCGCCCGGGGAACGAGGCGGACGACCTCTGCCTCCGAGGCCGCGTAGAGCCACCGCACGAAGATCCGCCGGTCCGGGAGGTACGTGGTGGAGGCCGGTTCGTCGGCCAGAACGAGCGCCTGGTCGGCACCGACCTCAATCACCCCCACGTGACCGTCGACCCGGCAGGCCCGGTCGTAGTCACCCCAGGAGTCATCGTCGTCGTCCGACGCGCCCTTCCACTCGCCGAGCGCTGTCGTCGGCACAACGATGAGCGGCCCGCCGCCCGAATCGACCCACGGCAGCAGACTGACCGGCGTGCGCGTACGAGCGAGTACGTGGGCCAGGTCGGTCATGTCGGTCACGACCGCGTCGGCACCGGCGGCGGCGAGACGTTCGGCCTTGCCGGGTTTGTTGGCGTACCCGACGCAGGCGACGCCGGCCGCTCGGGCTGCTTCGACGTCGGTGACCGAGTCACCGACCAGAACAGCGGCATCGGGCGCGACCTTCAGCTCTTGCAGGGCCTGCACAACGGGCGCCGGGTTGGGCTTCAGCAGGTCGGGATGCTCGCCTCGCCCGATGACGGCGGCGAAGTAGCGGGCCCGGTCACGGCGCCCGAGGTAGGCGCCGATTGCTGCGGCGGAGTTGTTGCTGACGATGGCGAGGGGACGCCCGGTCGCCAGGCATGCCGCGACCACGTCGAAGGCTCCGATCGTCGTCTCCGCGGATGCCGCTGCCTCGATCTCCGCCGCCGCCAGTGCCGCACCGACGACGCCCACCAGTGCGGGCGCGAACACAGCTGTCGCGCGGTACAGCTCCAGCGGGTCGTCCCCGTCGCGCAGTTCGTCGGGCAGGACGACGCCCCGGCCGACGATCAGCTGACGCAGGTCGGCGGCGATGCGCGGCGCGGCCCTGCTGCCGAACAGGCGGCAGATCGGACCGTCGAAGTCGACGAGGACGGCCTCGGCCCGCTCGACGATGTCGGCGAGCCGGTCGGCTGGCCGTTCTGCCTCGATCGTCACCACGCGCTCCCGAGGACCGTCTTCTCCGTCAAGGCTGTCGATCCTAGAGACCGGCCCGGGCCGAGCCGTCCTGGGACGGCTCGGCCCGCCTGCCGCTGCGTCAGGGTGTCACCCGGGTGGCCGGGCTGTCGCCCGGCAGACCTCCGGCGTCGCTGGCCGTCTCCACCGGAGGCAACGGCGTGGTCCCGAGGACACCACCATTTCTGGAGTACGCGGTGAGAGTGGCCGGCTCATCCGGCGATACCCGGGTAGTGCCGGCGTTCGACCCGTCGAGCGTGACAGTGGCCGGCGGTGCGCCGCCGACCGTCACCGTGACGCGGGCCGCGTCCGGCGGGGCGATCACCCGCACCTGGCCCGTGGGAGGCCGGGCGCCGTCCTCGGTCCGGACCCGCCAGCCGATCGGTCGCTTGTCGACGCCCTCCGCCGGCAACAGCAACCGCAGGTCGGTCCACCAACCGGTCCGGTCGTCGCCGTGCATGGCGTACGCGATCACTCCGCCGCCGGTCGGTTGCAGGGTGAGCAGCGCGGCGGCCTGGCCGTGATCGCGGCCCGACCACCGCACCCGTACCGTCGTGCCGACGGCCGGCAGGTGGCTGTCCTGAAGTGCCGTGTGGACGAAGTTGCGCAGGTTGGCCTCGTCGAGCGGCGTACCGAGGGCGGGTTGGCGAGCGCCCGTGAGCAGGGCGTCCATCTCCGGCCCGGTCGGATCGAGCCCGGCGTACGGGCCGCCGCCCAGACCGCCCTGGAAGAAAACCCGGTCGCCGCGGCTGACCCGGACGACGGGTTCGTGCGGAAGCGGTTCGCGAGGCAGGACGGCGAACCCGACACCTGCCCCGTCCGCCCTGGCGATGTCCTGGTACTCCACAGTCCCCCTCGACGTGTACCGGGGTTCGCCACTGATCGTCACTGTGGATTCGGCCGGACCCACGGCGACCGCGAACCCGGCCCGGTCCGGGTAGGCCCGCATCAATGTCATCACCGGGTCGTCACCCTCGCTGTGGCCGCCGTAACGCATCTGCTGGGCACCGGCCCCGGCCGGGCCCACGTACCAGACCAGTGCCTGCCTGGTCAGCAGGCCGAACCGCAGCGGCACGGCGACCAGCGCGACCCGGTGGCCCGGCTGGTCACTGCCGTAGATCAGACGGATCCGGTCACGGTCGCCGATCTTCCAGGCACCCACCGGGGCGTCGAGTCTCACCGGCGGATCGGTGCTGATCCGCGCCCGCAGTGCGTCCAGCCAGGCCCGGTCCCCGGCCAGCGCCCCCCGCGCTGGCGCGTCGAGCAGCGCGGTCGGAGTGGCGGCGACCGCGATGCCAGGGGCCCATCCGGGCAGCGGAACCACGTTGGTCTGGACCCCGACGAGCGCGACCCCGACCGCGGCGGCCACCGCCGTCCGGGCCAGCCGCGTCCGCTGGTGCCGTCGCTCGCGGCGGGCGAACCCGGGCCATGGGTCCTCGGGTACGTCGACGCCGCGCGCGGCGTGCCGCAGCGCGGGACCGACAGTCGACTGAGCGAAGCTCTCGGTCATGCCAGTTCCTCCTCGATCCGAACCGGGGACTGAGCGGTGGGTGGGGCGAAGTCGCTCCGCAGCCGGGCCAACCCGCGCGACGCCTGGCTCTTCACCGCGCCGACGGAGCAGCCGAGAACCTTGGCGGTGTCCGCCTCGCTGAGGTCCTCGAAGTAGCGCAGCACCAGCACCGCCTGCGTCCTGGGCGGTAACCGCCGCAACGCGGCGAGGAGTAGTTGCCGCTGCTCCACCTGCACGTACGCGTCATGCGTCGGCTGGCTGTCGAAGGTCAGCAGCGGCACCTCCAACGGCCGCCGCCGACGCCGCCAGGAGATCGCCGTATTGACCATCGCCCGGCGTACGTAGACCTCGGGCGCGTCCCTGCGCAGCACCCGCCCCCAGCGCCGATGGGTCTTCTCCAACGCCGACTGCGTCAGGTCCTCGGCGGTCCCCCGGTCACCGGTCAGCAGGTAGGCCGTTCGAAGCAGCGACCCCCACTGCCGTTGGACGAACAGCCGAAACTCTTCGTCGTCGTCGTGCCGACTCACGCCACCTCCAGGTCGCGTCCACCTCGCGTCTAAGTGCGGACGCAGAGTGAGACGCCACCTGCGGCGTCCGGGGTTGAGTGGAAGATCGCTCGCCGGGCTCACGCCTCCGGTTGGTGACCCGTGGACGGCCCATCGGAATCAGCCTGGCGCTCGGCCAGCCAACTGGCGTGTCCTTTGAGCAGGTATCCAACCCAGTAGATCGCGAAGAGGATCAGGAAGCACGCGAAGAACACTCCCGAGATGATGCTCGCGAGAATGAGCGCTCCCTCGCCGTCGCTCAGCCCGTAGGTCGCGAAGCTAAAGACGCCCAGGAGGAAGAAAAGGACCATGTAGAGCGGCAGTGTTGAATTGTCTGCCGGGTGGGACGCCCGAGGCGGCCAAGGGACGCGGGGGTCGCTGCTGATCATCTTGCGAGTATGAGCGGCTCGCTCAAGCGCGGAATCCCGCTCCGCGTCGACCCATGAGGTCGATGCGGAGCGGGACCGTGGACGGTCTACCGGTTAGAACCCGTCCCATTGGCGGGCCGAGCATTTCCAGGTCTTCCCGCCATCCTGCGAGATGCAGACCACGAGGAGCTTCCCGAGGAACGGCAGGTTGAGGGTGAAGATGTGGGCCTTGGTCTTCGCGTACACGACGCCGGAGTTCTCGGCGATGTCGGCCAGTGCCCAGCCGGGGTCCGGTCGGTCCACTGTCGCCACCCGGCGCATCGACTGGATGTCCTTGCCGTCGAGCAGCGTCTTGATCTCGTCCGCCGAGGGCTCGCCGTCGCCGATCAGCGTGTCCACCGTGTACGGGCCCTCGACGGCGACGCCGTTGGCCTTCTCGAAGGCGGCCTTCGTCCCACCGATCGTGGTGCTGCCGGCGAGGTTCAGGGTGAGGATCAGGTCGCCCGTACGGCGCGACAGCAGGCATTCCCAGATGGACTTGCCCGAGGCGACGCACATGGTCAGGCACCATTCCCGCCCGTCGGGGGTGGACGAGGCGAAGAGCAGGGACGTCGTTGTCCCGCTGTCGCCCCGGCCGTCGTACGCCCCGTCGGCGAGGTCGGCCATGGTGGTGCCGAGGACGTCCCGGCTGCCCGGAATCGTGCCGACGACCTTGACACCGTCGACCTGCTTGCCGGCGGCGAGTGCTTCGAGTTGGTCGCCGGTGAGGTTCCGGCCGCCGGTGTCGACGGCCAGCACCTTGTCCAGGTCGCCGACGGGCCGGCCGGTCAGGTCCTCGAACTGTTGAAGCATGGTGCCCGGGGCACCGGGGTGGTCGGTGATCGTCGTCCGGGCGTCACCCTCGGCGGCCTGCGACGGGGCGTACGAAGCGGTCAGCCCGACGATCAGGGCGGTCGTGACGATGGTGGCGCGCCTGGTGATGTCCCGCAGAGTTGTCATCCTGTCCTCATCTCGGTGATCGGTGTCGGCCGGGTGGGACGGGCTACCAGCGACACGTGACGATGTCGCCGAAGTCGTTGGGGGACCCCAGGTCGCAGTGGTCGTCGATCCACTCACCGATGTCGCCGATCGTGTCAACGATCCAGGCGATCGCCGACTTGATCGCGCCCCAGATGCTGAAGTAGACGACTGTCGTCTCGGGGGTTCCGCCGGCCTCGTCGATGACGTCCTTCGTCGACATGGCGGCATTCGGCTTGTCGATGATGTCCAGCACCCGTACCCCGGTGTCGTCCTTGCCGGCCAGCAGCGCCGCGACCTGCGCCGGAGTTCGCTCCTTTCCGTCGTCGACAGCCACGATCGCGCGGTCGATCAGCACCTCACGGCTGCCGCTGATGGCCTGGGCGATGCCGGTCATCTCGCCAACCGTGAGGTCGTTGCCGAGGGCGGGGCCGGTGAACCGTCGGACCGAAGCGTCACCGGCCGGGTTGATCTGGATCTCGTCGGCCGTGATCATGTCGTCCGCGCCGAACGGCGCCCAGGCGAACGTCCACTGCCCGGCGACGCAGCGGAACGCGCCGTACTCCCGGCCCTCGGACGCGGTCTCGGTGCGGAGGATCTTGCCGCGGTCGTCCACGTGCTGGACGACGCAGTCGGCGCCCTTCTGCGGCGGCTTGTCGGTCTGGGCCACGGCGGCGGAGGACATGGCCAGCACCGTCCCGCTGACCACCCCGATCACCGCGAGGCGGTGTGCCAAAAGACTCATCGAACGCTCCATTCCTGCTGCGGAAGAAACTGGTGTCCGAAGAGTGCCGGGCCGCGCTGAAGCGCCCCGGAAACGGCGCTGAAAGCGAGGCGGTCAGTGCAGCCGCGTGGCGTCGAGCTCTTGGAGGTCGGCGCGGATCGAGTCGGCGTCGGCATCGCCGAGTTCGTCGAGGATGGTCAGGGCTCGGCGCCACGCGGCACGGGTGGCGGCGAGGTCGGCGAGGGCCCGGTGGCTGCCGCCGAGGTTGACGTACGTGCTCGCTTCGGCGTACCTGTCGTTGACCTGCGTGAAGAGTTCGAGGGCGTGCTCGTAGCAGGCGATCGCGCGCCGGTCGTCCCCGAGTTGGTGGTGGGCGTGGCCGAGGCTGTCCCAGGTGTCGGCCTGCCCCTGGACGTCGTCCACCTCCTGCAACATCCGCAGCGCCTCGCCGCACGATTCGAGGGCATTGTGGTAGTTGCCGAGCAATGCTTCCTGCCAGCCGACCGCGTTGAGGGTGTACCCCTGCCCGGCCCGGTTTCCGGTGCCCCGGAACAGGGCCAGTGCCCGCCGGGAGTGACGCAGCGCCTGCTGGTGCTGCCCCTGCCGCTCCGCCAGTTGGCCGAGGTTCAGGCAGGTGTGCGCCCGTCCGGCGTCGTCGCCGACGTCGGTGAACAGGTCGAGCGCGCGCCGCAGGTGGTCGTCGGCTTCGTCGTACCGTCGGAGCCGGGAGCAGGCGAGACCGAGGCTGCGGTGCGCGTGGCCCTGCCCCGCCTGATCCCCGATGCGGGACGCGGCGGCCAGGGCGATCTGTTGCGTGCCGAGCCAGTCCTGCCAGTGCCCCTGCCGGTGCAGGAAGCCGGCCATGGTCCAGGCGAGCCGCCAGGCGTGCCCCTCGAAGCCGGACCGCGCCGCGAGCGGTACGGCGGCGAGCAGGACGGGGACCTCGGTGGTGAACCACGCCGCTGCGGCCGACCGGCTCTTCGGGCGTTCCGGCGTCACGCCGGCCCGCGGTGGCGGAAGGCTGATCGCGCTGAAGTGCGGGTGCAGCGCCAGGTCGGCGGCGTGGGCGGTGTGCAGGCAGTGGTCGAGCAGCCGGTGCATGGCGGCACGACGCTCGGCCGGCGGCTCAGCCTCGTCGGCGAGATCGGCGGCGTACGCGCGCAGCAGGTCGTGGAACGCGTAGCGCCCGTAGGTGTGCTCGGTGAAGAGGTTCGCCCGGGTCAACTCGGTGAGCAGCGGACCGGTCGCCTGGCCGTCGACGCCGGCCAGGCTGGCCACGGCCGGGGCTGCGACGTCCGGGCCGGGATGCAGGCTCAGCAGCCGGAACAGCCGGGCCGCGGGTGGGCTGAGCGTCCGACACGACCAGGAGAAGACCGCCCGGACATCGGTGGCCTCGTCGCCTGCGCGGAAGGCGTCCAGGTCGCCCAGCTCTCCGGCGACGGCGGCCAACGAGAAGTGCCGGTTGGTGGCGGCTCTGGCCGCGACGATGGCCAGGGCGATGGGCAGCCGCGCGCACCGGTCGGCGATGGTGTCGGCCGCGCCGGGTTCGGCGGCGACCTGGCGCTCCCCGAGCCGGCGGACCAGCATGTCGCGGGCCTCACCGGGGCTCAACAGGTCGAGGGGTACCGGCTGGGCGCTTTCCGTGACGACCAGCGGGATGAGCTGGTCGCGGCTGGTGACGATCGCGAGGCAGTCCGGCGAGCCGGGCAGCAGCGGCCGGACCTGTTCGGCGTCCCGCGCGTTGTCCAGCACCACCAGCAGTCGCTTGCCCGCCACCGTCGTGCGGTACAAGCTCACCATCGTGTCCGGGTCACTGGGCATCCGTGCCGCCGGAACGCCGAGCGCCTCCAGGAAGCCGTGCAGCGCTCGCGCCGGTTCGGTCGGTGTGGCCCCCGGGTCGAAGCCGCGCAGATTGACGTAGAGCTGCCCGTCGGGGAAACGGTCGGCCACATGGTGCGCCCAGTGCACGGCGAGCGCGGTCTTGCCGACGCCGGCGGTCCCGGACACCACGACGGCGCCGCCCCGGTCGACCAGCGCGTCGAGGGCGGCGAGCTCCGCGTCGCGTCCGGTGAAGGTGGGTACGGGGGGAGGCAGTTGCGCCGCGACCGGCGTCGCCGCCAGCGGGGCGGGTGCGGCGATCGCGGTGTCCTGGCGCAGGATGGCGCACTCCAGGTCCCGTAGCCGGGGCCCCGGGTCGATGCCGAGGTTCTCCCGCAGGTTGTCGCGCAGCCGCCGGTACGTGGCGACCGCGTCGCCCTGCCGACCGTCGCGGTACAGGGCGAGCATCAGCTGCGCGTGCAGGTGCTCGTCGAATGGGTGCTGTCGGACCAGCCGTTCCAATCCGGGGATGAGCCCGGCGTGCTCACCGACGGACAGCCGGGCCTCGGCGAGCGACCGTTCGGCCTCCAACCGCAGGCGGGCCAGGTGTTCCGCCTGCTCCTCGAGCCAGGGCGACCCGGCCACGTCGGCCAGCGGTGGGCCCCGCCACAGTGCCACAGCTGCCGTCAGGTGCTTCACCTGCTCGTTGCGGTCCGTCGACCGCCGGGCCAGCTCGATGAGGCGCTCGGCGGCCTGGACATCCGTGGAATCCGGCCCGGTGTCGAGCAGATAACCGGGCTGGCGCGCCACGATCGATCCGGGCTCGCCGAGCACCCCGCGTAGGTAGGACACGTGACGCTGCAACGTGTTCGCCGCGGTGGCCGGCAACTGGTCGCCCCAGACCACGTCGAGGAGCCGGTCGACGCTGACCACCCGGCCCGCGTGCAGCGCCAACGTCGCCAGTACCGCCTTGCGGCGCACACCGTTCACCGCCTGCGGACTGCCGGCGACGACCACCTCCACCGGCCCGAGCAGCCTGACGCGCACGCCCGTGCCAGTCATCGACATCACCGAATCAAACTAACGTCCCCAGCGCAGCAAACTCGATCTATTCGTCGCGTAATGGACACGATCCACGGGGCACCAGAAACGGACTCCGGGAGCTACCGTCTAGCGCACTACGGCAGGGAGGTGCACCAATGGGCCCACGGCTGCGGCGCGTCGCGTCGTGCTCCTCCTGGTGGGCGTGTACGCCTTCCCGAAACGCGAGACCGAGACCGACCCCGGCTCTCGGGTCACGGTGGTGGTGGTGGTGAGTGTCGCGTGCGCCCTGGCCCCCGTGGTGATGGCCGCCGCGCTGCTTTCATGTTCGTTCGAGCGCAGCCCGACCAGGGGTGGCCGTAGGCTGGCCCCTCGCCCACGAGTCGCCAATGGAGAGCGCTGTGACCACACGTGACGGCAAGGTGATCGTCGACCAGACCATCTCCGTCGACGGGTACTCGGCCGGGCTCAACCAGAGCGAGGAACGCCCGTTCGGCGACGACGGCGGTGACGGCTGGGGCCGTGGGCTGCACGCCTGGATGTTCGACGCGGCTGAGGAGAACCGGGCCGAGCTCGACCAGACCACACTGGCCTCGGCGGTCATCATGGGGCGCAACATGTTCGGCCCGGTGCGTGGCGAGTGGGATCGGCAGTGGAACGGCTGGTGGGGTGACGACCCACCGTTCCACAAGCCGGTGTTCGTGCTCACCCACCACGCACGGGAGCCGCAGCCGATGGCGGGCGGCACCACCTTCCACTTCGTCACCGACGGGATCGAGTCGGCGCTCGCGCGGGCCCGCGCGTCCGCCGCTGGCGGGGACATCTTGATCCACGGCGGCGCGACCACCATCAACCAGTACCTCGCCGCCGGTCTGGTCGACGAACTGCGGCTGCACATCGTGCCGCTCACCCTCGGCACCGGTGTGCGGCTGTTCGAGGGTGTCCCGCCGCTGAAGCTCGAACAGGTGACGGCGCGGGCGGCAAGCACTGTCCTGCACGTCACCTACCGCGTGCTCTCCTGACCCGCCGGAGGATGCGTTGTCTGCTATCGCCTCACTGACAGTGGTCCCCAGGGACAGCATCGCCGAGCTGGCCCGCCTGGCCCGCACATCGCCGTCGTCGTTCCGCACCTACCTGGCGGAACACGGGAGCAAGACGCGGCAGGAGTACGACTGGTCCGGCTACTGCATGCTGTACGTCCTGACCTATCTGGAGGAGCGCGGCATCGACGTGGAGCAGTCGGAGTTCAATGCCGAGTCGGAGGCCATCAACAGCGCGTACGGCCTGACCACGCTCATCACTCCAGCCCCAGGTTTACCGGAGCAGCTCGACCCCGCCCAGCACCGCGAGGAGGATTTGGTCGCCCACTTCGAGGAGATGGGGGTGGACTTCGAGGAGAGCGGCGCGGCCGGTCTGGACACCTTGAGGGTGTTGCGCGACTGCATCTCCGACCTCCGCGACGACCAGGTTCTGCTGCTCAACATCGGCTGACGCCGACCGACCGCTCTGTCTGTCGACCTCCTGCGGACCAGATGCGGACTGCACGACCAGACGGCGGTCTGCGGCAGAGTTGTCCCTGTGCCAGCCCAGCCACTCACGCGCAAGGTTCGCTTTGAGGTCCGTCCGTGGGGTCACGGCTCCGACCCGGCGCGCGAGCTGTTGCCGTACGTCGACAAGGTGAGCCTGGTGGACCTGGTCTCGGGCTTCGAGCACGCCGCCGGCCACGATGTGCCCGGCGCGTATGCCGGGATCATTCTCGATCATTTCAAGGTCGGTGATCTGGCTGCCTACCTCAGCGGACGACCGGAGTTCGCCTACCGGTCGCAGAACGGCGTGATCGCACTCCTCGGTTGCGACTGCGGTGAGCTCGGCTGCTGGCCACTGGAAGCCCAGGTGATCACCACAGAGCACTCGGTGATCTGGCGCGGCTTCTCCCAGATCTACCGCCCTCAGCGCGACTACGGGGACTTCGGCCCATTCGTATTCGAGCGGAGCCAGTACGAACGCGCAGTCCGCGAGGTCGTTGCCACCACCCCCGCCACCTGATCGTCGCGGGCAGGTTCCATAGCCGGTTTGGCTCACGCGACGGCGGGAAACCGGCGGCACCGGAAGGCGTCTCGATGACCACCGCGGGCAGCCCTACCTGCGGTGGGGTACCCGGGTGCTCTCACCGTTGGGGGAGGCTCATGCGTTGGTTCCGCGCGGCTCGCGGCGCCTCCACGAAGGGCGCAACCAGATCTCGCAACCCGATCGGTGCGGAACGAGATCCGAAGCGGGCAGTCATCTTCAGCGACGCGGTCATCGCCATCGCCGTCACCCTGCTCGTCCTGGAGATCCAGCCGCCGGAGGACACCGAGCACCTGCTCCGCGGCCTCTTCGAACTGTGGCCCTCGTACGTGGCGTACGCCATCACCTTCCTGCTGATCGGGCAGATGTGGGTGAATCACCACGTCATGTTCGACCACATCCGCTCCGCCGACCGCATGCTGCTCCTGCTCAACACCCTGCTGCTGATGGTGATCGCGTTCCTGCCGTTCGCCTCGTCCCTCCTGGCCCACGCGTTCGAGTCCGGCCACGGCAAGCGAACTGCACTCATCTTCTACGGCGCCACCTACGAGTTGGCCGCCATCCTCTTCAATGTGATCTGGGAATACGCCAGATCTGGCCGTCGCCTGCTGACCTCCACCACCGACAACGACACCGCCCGGGCGATCAGCAGACGCTTCCGCCCCGCGCCAATATGGATCGCCGCCGGAACCGCGCTGGGCGCCCTTCATCCGGTCGTGGGCCTCGTGGTGGTCACCGCGTTCATCCCCTTCTACTGGCTGCCGATCAAAGGCGAGGTCGCCAGCATCAAGCGCACCCGCGAGCAGAGTCTCGGCGACCCATAGCTGGTTGCAGCGTGGCTGGACCATCCCGGCGCGCGGTGCCGGCGATACTGTGCGCGTGGAGTACGTGTCCAGAGTGCCGCGACCGCCGCTGGACGGGCTGATCGACGACCTTTACTACCTGGAGGGTGCGCCGCCGTACGCCCGCCTGACGCTGCCGGCAAGTCCGGCGGCGCTGCTCATCGTCAACCTCGGGGCGCCGTTCCTCATTCGTGCCGGCACCGACGCCGAGGCGGCCGAGTACGCCGACGGCTGCGTGGTCACCACGCCCACCCGCGCATTCGATTTCGGCTACCCCCTCCGGACCCGGTCCGTCGGCGTGCACTTCAAGCCATGGGGGCTGGCGCCGTTCCTGCCGATGCCCGCGTCCGAACTGCGTGACCAGCCGGTGACGGTGGAGCAGGTCTGGGGCCGGCCCGCCATTGCCGAGCTGCGAGACCGGCTGGCCATGGCCGAGGGACTGCACGAGATGCTGACGCTGCTCGAGGATGAGCTGATGCGACGGCTGGGCGATACGGCCGGCCTGGGGCTGGTCCGACATACGAGCCGCGTCATCGCGGCGACCAGCGGGGCGGTGGCCATCGACGACCTGAGGGTTTCCGCCGCTGTCAGCAGCACTCACCTGGCACAGCGGTTCAAGGAGGTCATCGGCGTCACGCCGAAGCGGTTGGCCCGGACCTACCGCTTCGCCGCCACCGTGCTGTCGATCAACCCTGCCGAACCGGTCGACTGGGCCGACCTCGCCAGTAGCGCGGGCTACTTCGATCAGGCCCACTTCGGCCACGAGTTCCGGGCCTTCACCGGCCTCACGCCGACGCGATATGTCGACGTCAGGCGGCGGTTCCTGCGCGAACATCCCGGCCACGTGCTGGACGGCTGGCCGCTGCCGGCCGATTGATTCCTTACAAGAGCGACAGCCCACGAAACCCTAATGTGAGGGCACCCCCCAGCAGAGGAGTGCCCGTGGGCAAGGTAGTCATGTACAGCTCGGTGTCGGTGGACGGCTTCATCGCGGACGAAAACGACCAGCCCGGACCACTGTTCGACTGGTTGCTCAGCGGTGACGTGGCGTTGGACGACAGCGGTGCGTTGAAGGTGTCACAGACGTCCTACGACTACACCCGGCCGTACTGGGACCAGATCGGGGCGACAATCGCCGGCCGCCACGTCTTCGACATGACGGACGGCTGGGACGGGAAGCCTCCCGGCGGGGTCGACCACGTGGTCGTGGTGACGCACCGGCCGAAGCCCGAGGGCTGGGCCCCCGAGGCGCCGTTCCACTTCGTCGACGGCGTCGAGGCGGCCGTGGCCAAGGCGCAGGAGCTGGCGGGTGACCGCATCGTCGAGGTCGCCGCCGGCGACGTCGGCGGCCAGGTGCTTGCCGCGGGCCTGGTCGACGAGGTGCGCATGGACGTCGTACCCGTCGTGTTCGGGTCCGGCAAGCGCTACTTCGGGTCGGTCGACGCGCAGCACCTGCTGGAGGATCCTGACGTGGTGATTCAGGGCAACCGGGTGCTTCACCTGAGCTATCGGGTGCGCCGCTGACCGATCTGAGCGGACGCCGCCGTTCGCCCGAGGGGTTATGAGACTGAGGTTGGCGATCCGACGAGCTGCCGATGGCCGAGACGGAACCGGGTTGCCAGGTCATCGACAAGGTCGTGGGCATTACGCGATCCATCAACGGTTATCACCGGCAGACGCAGCTCGATCGCCTGGCGCCGGACTTCTGCGTCCCACAGTTCATCGCGCGCCAGCCGCAGAGCGAGCGCCTCGCTGTGGTCGCCGTCTCCCCAGTTCGCTCGGGCTCTCGCATCGTCGGCGAATCGAGTCCGCAACGCCCCGTCCCGGAACTGCGGCGTTGGCAGGAGGAAGGCCGCCTGCTCTGGCCACGTCAGCAACGGAGCAACCTCGCGGGGCAGAGTCCGGAAATCATCCACCAAGACCGGACGTTCCGTGGGTAGCGCGAGTAGGTCGTCGACGACGAACGTGAACGTCTCGCCGTGCAGGCTCGGCATCGACTCGAAGATCTCCTGAGCGCTGCGGCCGCTCCAATTCTGCGCCAACGGAGCTTGCAGCAACGCCCAGAGGTACGGCTGCTCGTGCGCAGTGCACCGGCTGACGTAGTCGCGTTCCGCGCGGTCGCCGTCGTAGATCAGCACGTCGTAGCGCTCGGCCAGGGCTCGGGCGAGAGTGCTTTTGCCTGACCCGGTGCCGCCGGCGAGCCATCGAACATGCGAAAGGCAGCGAGCGTGATCTACACGGTGGTTGTCGGCGGCCATGCCACCAGAGACTGCCGATATCGCGGGCAAAGAAACAGTCTTGTTCTTCTGTCGGCGGCCGGTGAAGATCAAGGAGAGGGGGCGGAACTTCTTACCCCGGCCGGTCCAGGCACCGTATGCAGGCATGTACGTCGGGGCCGACGCGCACCTGGCAACCAGCGTCATGACCGCCGTCGTCATGGCGTCACTCCATCCGGGTCCGAGAGTCGCGCCGACCGGCCCGGACGGCTCAACCGCCGGCTACTACGGCTCACTCCTGACCTCCTACCGCATGGTCCACGCCGCAGCCGCCGCTGTGAGCACCCACACCAGGATCGAGACCTGGCACGCGGGCCGCGCCCTGCACCAGGACCTCGCCGGCTTACGCCCCACCGGACCACCCCACGATCTCGACGGACCACGCGGCGTGGGGGCATCGACCGTTGTAGGGTGCGGGCCGTGGGATACACGGTGATGCCCTCAGGCCGTCTGAACCTCCCGGAGTCGGAGGACGCCGCTGCGGTCGCCGCTGTCCAGGCCGCTTTGGTTGGACGAGGTGGTTGGTACAGGCCGGACGAGTTTCCGTCGGATGGCACCCTGGTTGACCTGGCGGATCCGGCCAGGGCCACGATCGTTCGCGACGGCGACTGGATCGAGTTCGGGTACGACGACGCGGGTGACCCCAAGTGGTCGGACCAGGCGACGGCCTTCTACGTCGCGATTGCGCCGTTCGTTCGCTCGGGAACCGTCCAGATCAAGGGCGAGGACGGCGCCCGCTGGTCATACACCTACGCGGACGGGCAGATCACCCAACAGGGTTGGAACGGCTGGGATGGGTCCATCGAGCCGTTTGGCGAGTATGTGGACCACCCGTAGGCGCTGCTCACTCACCGGCTGCCGGGGGCTTCGGAGAGCGGACCTCCTCGCCGGGCGCTCTCCCAGACCGGGCGCTGGGGTTCGTCGTTGTGCACGACAATGTCGGCGTGCCAGGTCGGGCGGGCCGTAGCGAAGTAGAGCTGCTGCGAAGGGATGTAACGCTCGCGCCAGCGTCGTTCGACGTCGACCCGAGTTGACACCCGTTCCTCCCGGATCACGGCACGATCCACGGTCTTTTCCGGTGCCGTCGACACGAAGATGCGCAGGTCCCACCGATCAATCAGTTCCGGGCGCAGGAGGAAGACGCCGTCGAAGACGAGCACGGCGTCGGCTGGGGCAGTCGTGACCGGCGGCGACAGCGCGGCATCCGCGGTCCGGTCGTAGACCGCGTGTTGGAAGCGTCGATCTCCACCCGGGCCGAGCGGATCGAGCAGAACCCGCTTCAGCGCCTCGTTGTCGTGGGTGTCGTAGTAGCAGCCTTCGGCCGAGTACTCGCCGCGCGGATAGCGCTGGGGCCGGGGGAAGAGGAAATCGTCGATCGTGGCGCGGATGACGTCACGGCCCTGATCACGTAGGACGACGGCCAACTCGTCGGCGAGGGTGGTCTTGCCGGCGGCGGGTGGCCCGTCGACGGCAACCCGCGTCGGGTGCGCCACGGCGACGGACCCGACTGCCTCAGCCAGGCGGTGGAGCAGCTCCTCGCGGGTGCCTTGAACCATGTCTGCCGATTCTCGTCCCACATCGCTCCCCCACTGTCTGTCGATCTCTTGCGAACTGGCTAGCCTGTCGGCCCGGATTAGCACCCCCATCGACGTCGGTCACATCACGTAGGGTCTGCCGATGGTCGTACGGTTCCTGGCGCACCTCCGGCCGCCGCTTGTCGTGTGCGGACACCTGGCTGCTCTGGTGTTGCTCGCCCTGGACGCGCGCCGTGAATGGAGTGCGTACGGGCTTGTCATTCTCTTCCTGTTGCTGGGTGCGCTTGCTGCAGTACCAGCGGCGTTGGTCGGCTCGCCAGGGTTCCGGCTGATCAGCCTGATCGCACAGACCGTCGGTGCCGGCGTCATCGTGTTGGCTCTCCATGACTCGGCCGACAAGCGGGCTCTCTGGGTTTACGTGCTGTCCGCCCTGACGGCGGTGATCTCGCCGATCAGCCGGCCAGGGCTTGGCCGGACGACAGTGTTCGGCGTGGGGACGGCAGTAGTGCTCACCATCGGCGTGTCGGCTCCAGCACTGGCCTGGGGTGGGAGGCAGCCCGAGGCGGTGGTTTGCGTGCGGGAGGGGCAGTCCGCTGAGGAGCTGGTGCGCGAGAGCCACCGCTTCGACCCGAACAACGTGATTGCGGGCTTCGGGTCAGAAGGGCCGCAAGCGCCGTGCCTGGAGGTGCTGTTCGATCCCGGTGCCACCGCTGGCGACGCCGCCGACGTCGTCCGCCGCTACTCCGCGGACCCGAAGGTCTCGTCCGTCAGCCGGACACGCTGACACTCAGCGCACAGCCGCGCCGTTCGCGGGTGCCATCAACCATGTCGCCGTCCTGCCGGGTCAGGCGCGGCGGGCGTTCGTCTTGATCGTGTCCACGAACGAGTCTCAGGCGGGGGCGCGTAGCGCAGCATGCCGGCATCGGGCGCCTCTCGTGATCCACTCTGCCTATTTCCTGTTATGCCAATTGACACAACATCATCCAGCCCATAAATTCTCCGCCATGGATGAGGTCAGACGGCCCGGACGGCCTCGCAAGACCCCCGGCCAGCTCGCCCGATGGACTCCACCGGAGGGCTGGTCGCGCCTGGTCGCCTGGCTCTCGCCAGAGGAGAAGAGGGCGCTCAAGCACGTCGCCGTCGAGGCCGATGTGGCCGTGGCCGATCTGGTTCGTGCGTTGGCCAGCGGTCTGGTCGACGGGGTCATCACCGCCGACGAACTGATCGGGAAGGTCAGGAGAGGGGCACAGGTCATGGAGAAGATCCCCACGCTGTTCGAACGCGACGAGCACTTCCGGGTCGTCGACCGCCCCAGGCCGGATTGCGCCTGGGTGTTCGACGGCGAGGGCTCCCCAACCGAGAAGCTCGACGGTTCCAACGTGCGCCTCACCGTCCGCTCTGGACAGTTGGTGCGAGTGGAGAAGCGCCGCAACCCCAGCAAGGCGCAGAAGCAGCAGGGCATCGTCGATGGGTGGTATGTCGACACCGACGATCACGCCGCGGAGGACAAGTGGATTCTGGTCGCTGCCCGCCACACCGACGTGTCGGACTGGCCCGACGGCGAGCACCCGTGCGAGGCGCTCGGTCCCCGCGTTCAAGGCAACCCACTTGGCCTGGAAGAGCACACATGTGTGCCGTTCAACCTCCACGTGCCCGCCCTGCTGGACGCGCCCCGCAGCTATTCCGAGCTGCAGGACTATCTAGCCGCGTTGGAGAGCCGATTCGCCCCGGGCCATCTGGCCGAGGGCATCGTGTTCCACCACCCGGATGGCCGGCGGGCCAAGATCAAGCGTAAGGATTTCCCCCGCAGCGCGTGATCCGTCGTCACACCCAGGGCGCCAGGGTTTCTTGTAAGACGGCAGGACAGAGAGCAGACGCTTACTACAGCACCACTGAGATCATTTCGATGTCGCACATCGTCACGTGGGGCTCAACCAGTCGCTTGGCCTCCTGGGCATCCTTCTCGGTGAGGAAGACGCCCAAGTTGTGCCACCTCCGACGGCCGTCCTGCTCGGTCAACGCCTTCAGCAGGTGCAGGTAGCGGTGTCGTTCCCGGCGTACGCCCTCCGGAAGGCCGCCGAGGAACGCCTCCGCCACCTTCTGTGGCGAGGCGATGTCCAGCTCGCCGCCAACTCCCACAGTTCATCGCGAGCCAGCCGCAGAGCGAGCGCCTCGCTGTGGTCGCTGTCGCCCCAGTTCGCTCGGACTCTCGCGTCGTCGGCGAATCGAGCCCGCAAGGCCCTGTCCCGGAACTGCGGCGTCGGCACGAGGAACGCTGCCTGCCCTGTCGGCCCAAGGACCGCACTGGTAGCTCTCAGTCCTGAGTCCGGTGCTGCGGGATCCGCCCTCGAGTACCCAGCCTAGGTGATCGCAATTTCACCCACAGTAGTCACGCGAGCAGATCATAGGGCGTGAGGGCGGAGCAGCTCCCCCTCGCTGGACGTGCCGGTAGCATGACTTTGGGAAGTATTAGCAGTTCAAATGCTTGATCACTGATCAAGCAGAATATTGTGGACGGTGAGACATCTACATTCGCCCCTCGCCACGGATAGTAATTAGCTAACCGGGGATGACGAGGGGAAATGATGAACGAAACGCTGGCGACGGCCGTCTCCGATCACGGAGCGTTGGCCTTGGCTCTTGCCATCGCCGGAACGGCGGCAGGGTTGGTACGCGCATACGTTGCGCACCGAACACGTCTGCACGAGGAGCGTGAGGCGTCGACACGAACCGCCGCCCGGGCGACCTGGCTGATCAGGCTGGCGGAGGCCGAGCACGATGTCGTGCGGATCGTGGAGCGTGATCGGGACGGGCATCGCGAGGTGGAGCTGGGCAGCCGCGACGCGACGCGGCGCGACGACACCAGGGAGGCCGCGTGATGGGGGTGGAGGGCACCGCCGCCCTGACACCGGAGCCGGTCGACGGTGAAGCGGCGCGCAGGGCGGAGGCCACGCGCCTCAAGGCAGAGCACGACCAGGAGTTCGCCGCTTTCGCCGAGGGCAGCTACCACACGGTGGAGCGAATTCTCCGGGCGGCGTGCTGGGATCGCGAGGTGGTTCAGGACGCTCTCAACGAGGCGTACCTGCACGGGCGCGTCCAGTGGTTCAAGATCCGCACCTACACGGAGCCGATCGGCTGGGTGATCATCACGGCCCGAAACAAGATCCGCAAGGAGTTGCAACGACGTCAGCGCGAAGCCGCCGTGGCGCCGGAGGACCTGCCCCCGGCACCGCACACCGACATCGCCGACGTATGGGAGGCACAGGAGACGCTGAGGAACTGGATGCACCACCTTCCGTCGCGGCAGGCCGAGGTGTTCCAGATGTCTCGTGAGGGTTTCTCCAACCAGGAGATCGCGCGCATCCTCGGATTGGCCGAATCCAGCATTCGCTCCTACAAGCTCGCTGCCAGGAAACGCCTGCGTGAGCTGGCCGAGGAAGCCGGCTACACGGACTCGGAAGGCCGCCGGCGCCAGGGAGGCAGCCGTGGACCTCGATGACATTCTGACGTTGGCCGAGACCAACCAGCCCAGTCCTCTGGAACTCGCCCGTGCACGCCGCGTGGCGCGAAAGGCGCAGGGCGAGTACGACCTGTCCGTCGCCGAGGGATACGAGATCATTGTCGACGCCGACCTCGTCGATCCGCTGACCGCGGTTGTCGACGAGGCGACCAGAGTCGCCCGTGCCGCGCAGCTGGCGAAGCTCGGCACGATCACCTGGACGACCGGTGGAGGGAAGTCCGATGGTTTCGGGCGCCTCATCTGGTCGGATGAGATGGCGATGATCTTCGGGCATGCTCCGGGAACACTGCGGCTCACGCCCGAAAGGCTTGCCAACCTCGTCCATCCCGCAGACGTGGAGACGGTCCGCAAGGTTGTGCGGACGGCATGGGACCGCCGCCGCCCCGAGGAGGTCACGTTCCGGGTGATCCAGCCGGGTGGCACCGTCCGCCACGTGCACTGCCACATCGAGATTCTCACCACCGACGGCACACCATCGGGAATCATCGCCACCGGCGCAGATGCCACCGCGCTCGAACTTGCCCGGCAAGAACGTCGCAGGCTCGCCACTCGCAGCAAAATGCTGTGCGCCGACCTGGCCGCGCTGGACCTTGTCACCGGACTGCCGACCCGCAGCTACCTGACCGACGAGGTCGACCGAGCCCGTCGCACCACTGGCGGAGCACTCATCGTCGTGGCAACCGAACCCACCACCCGGCCACCCGACGCGCTCACCGACGAGAACCACGACGACCTGACGGCAGAGATCGCACAGCACCTGCGAACGATCGTGGGCGACGAGGTGACGTGCGGTCTGGTCGGCCCCGGCCTGTGGGGCGTACTCCTCGCTCCGGCCGAAGGGCACACGGAGGCTCCCGAGGCCCTGGCGGCTCGGATCGTCGACACGTTCCGACGCCACCTGTTCAGCGTCCAGCACAAGACCTTGCGCCTCAACACGTCGGCGGGCCTGGTGCTCTTCGGCAGCGGGGTGTCGGCAACCGGGTTCGACCTGCTCGTCGACGGCGAACACGCGGCGCGTGACGCGCGCAGCGACGGCGTCCCGACCACCGTCCTCAGTGAGCCGGTGGCGACCAGGGACCGGATAGACAGATGCCGGTCACAGGTACGACAGGCGGTGTCTGCCAACAGGTTCGCCCTCTACGCTCAGCCCATCGTCGAGCTCCGCCTCAACGAGGTCACTCGCCACGAGATCCTGTTGCGGGTTCGGAGCGATACCGGCCAGTCCGTGGCACCGTGGGCTTTCCTCGACATGGCCGAGCGCGTCGGCGAGATCCTCACCGTGGACAAGTGGGTCATCGACCATGCCCTCGAACTGATCGGCCGCGGCGCCCAGACCTCCCACTACCAGGTCAACATATCCGGCAAGTCCCTCGCCGACCCGGGGCTGCTCACCTACGTGACGGAGGCGATCCGCCGACACGGGGTGAAGCCGGAATGCCTGACCTTCGAGATCACCGAAACCACCCTCATCGAGAACCGCAACGAGGCCCTCGCCTTCGCAACGGGGATCAGGGAGATCGGCTGCCACCTCGCGTTGGACGACTTCGGTACGGGATACGGCGCCCTCGCTCACCTGAAGTACCTGCCGGTGGACCTGGTAAAGATTGACGGGGTCTTCATCGTCGATCTCTGCCGATCGCCCGCCGACCAGGCCGTCGTCTCGAAGCTGGTGGAGCTGTGCCACACGCTCGGCATCCGTGTTGCTGCTGAATATGTCCAGGACGAGGAGACGCTCGAATTTCTGCAGAGGTGTGGAGTCGACTTCGCCCAGGGCTACAAGACCGGACGACCCGAACCGATTGCGGTGAGCCCCGAGAAGCCGGTGCGGACGATCGAACTCGAACTGCGGCTCCCGCCGCAGCAGACCGCCATGGGCTGAGTAGGAGCCAGAGACGTGAGCCAACGCGGCTGCGCCACGGTGCCGTCGATGCGATCACCCGTCACGCATCGGGCCCCCGACGAAGATGGCTGGGCGGTTAGACGTCGAGGTCGATCTGTAAGCCCTACATGGTCGACCTCGACGTTCTGGCGCCGGGTGTGGCCGGCGTCGACGGCGGTCGGACGGTCGCCTTCCAGGCCACTAACCTCGGCGATGCCCACCGGCTGATTCAGCTGCTCGTGCAATTCACACGCCATCGAGCCCAGCTAAGACGTGAGGCCTGCCTTCGGCCAGTGTTGCCGGGCAGCTAGGCCGATATCGCCAGCAATGCAGGATTCAGATGCCGCCGGGCGTTCCACCGTCACTGCCATGTGCGGCATCGTGCGAAATCTTCTCGTTTCCGCCGCCACCCTTGCCGCGGAGGGTGCCGCGTTGGGTTCGACGCCTGTCGCGCTCGATCTGGCGAGCAGCAACCGCGCTGCCCGCATCACTTCCGCACGGTCCTGCGGCTGAGCCGCATGCCTGCGACGACGCCACAGCAGACCGGCGGCAGCAAGTCCGACTGCCAGTACTACAGCCAGCAGCCCCCACGCCGCTGAAATGCCACTCATACGGCGACGCTACTCACTGTCGACCGCGACCAGCATCAGGCGAATAGGTCGACGCGTCCATCGCCCACCGACAACAGAGCCCCGGTCGAGCGTCCCCGCTCCTGCTGCCACACGACGGGCCGCAGAGCCATCTCCGCCGGGAGTCTCACACACCGTGGGGGCGAGGACTTCCGGCCAGTCCGTGGGTGCAGAGCGATCCGCGATACGTCTTGCTCCGTCGCTGAGCAAGACGGGGACCTGTTCGAGGACGATCTGGGCCGGGTGGCGGGCCGACTAGACCGAGCAGCGGGTAGTGCTGCTGTGGAACTGGCGATGCCCGCTGCGATGGCGTCCTGGTGGACTCGCTGGCAACCCTCGACGATCCACACCGCCCTACGGGCGGGCGCAGACCTGACGGACATCACGAAAGCGACCGGCATCGATGCGAGCGAGGTCGTCCGGCGGTGGCGGCGATGGGCTGATGTCCAGATGCGGCTTGAGGTCCGGGCCATCGAGCGACGGCTCGGGCCGGGGGTGGTTCGAAGAAAGCCGTGCACGTCCCGATCCCAGCGCCCGTCCGCCGTCGCCGCTGCGTAGTCCTCAGGCACCAACAACGCGTCCCAGGTCTTCGAGGCCCAGTGTGAGGCGGTCAGCTCGCTCGCGGCGGATCGGCTGACGCTTCCTGGCTGTACCCACGGCAACAGCATCGGCTCGATGCTGGCAAGCAACAAGTCGGCGGACTGGCAACCAGCCCTCGATGCGCGACTGCCGGACCCTTACCGTCCTCTACGTGGACATGGCGGAATTCTGGCAGTTCCTGGAGCGATCAGCCGAGGAGACGACCGACCCGGCCCAAAGGCTCGACTGGTTGGCATACCGGCTCAGCCGCGTCTCTCTTGACCACATCGCCGACTTCCAGCTCTACCTGGAGGCCGTACGCCGCCCGATCGATACCTACGCCATGTGGGGCGCGGCCAACCAGATCATGGACGGCCTCTGTAGCGGCGATGCGTTCTGGTACTTCCAACCATGGCTCATCGGCCAGGGCGAGCGCTGGTGGCATCACGCCGCCCACAACCCTGACAACCTCGCCGACCTGCCCGCCGTTCGGGCGCTCGCCGGAAGCAGCCCCCGGGAATGGGCCGACGCGGACTGGCCGCACTGGGAAGGACTCGCCTACGTGGCACCCCGCGCCCACGACCACATCACCGGGCGTGAAGACAGCCTCGATGAAGCGCTGGACGCCCGGGGCCACCGCACGTACGTCGACCCGGAACCAACCGATCAACCCTGGGACAGCGACAGCCTCGCCCAGATCGAACAACGCCTGCCGCGCCTCGCGCGCTTGTTCCCGCGTAGCGCCATTGACGCCGGGCGGGGTGGCGTAGGGGATCGGGCAGCCGGGGGATAGGTCACGCCCTGGGCCTCGTCGTCATCGGCCGCGGGCGGTACCCACGAGAGTCCGCGGGCAAGCAGCTCTCCTGCGCGGCAGCGATCGCCCTGCCCTCGACAGCTAGCAACCCCGACGGCGATCGTCCCGCCGGATCCCGTCCATACGCCGCCCGGTTGCTCACCCGCGTTAATGGGACATCACGCCGGGGCTGCCCGAGACGGACAACTTCCAGCACTGGCCGCCGTGGCGACAGCTCGTCGTCGAGACCGCCCGCCGCGTGCTCGACTACACCGGCGGCACTCTGGTGATGCCTATGACCGTCCTGGTGGAGCAGTACTGGCGCGAAATCAACGGGGGCCTCGCCCAGCACGCCATACCGGTAAGGCACTTCGTCCTCCACGCAGACCAAGACACCCTCCGCAGGCGTATCGAGGGGGAACACCCCGTCCCCTCCCCGTTCCGCCTCAAATACCTTGAGCCCTACGCCGAGGCGGCCCGCACGTGGCTGCATGCCGAGGCCGAGGTCGTTGACACCACGCACCTCACGCCCGCCCAAGCAGCCCAGCAGATCGTCCTCCGAGCTACCGGGGGTAGCTACGTCGATCAGTAGAGCCATCGGTCGAGCACTGCGGGCCAGAAATGGGTTGTATGGTCGCCGTCCCCGAACGCGGGCGGGTCAAGGGCTTTGATTCGCTCCAACAGGTCGGCGAGCTCCGCGAGTGCTTCGTCTTCGGCCTGTCCGTCCTCGTCCCAGCGGTCGACGACGGTTGAGCTGGTCAGCCAGCTACCAACCATGTGCAGCGAACACAGCCAGTGGGTGATCGTCGAGTTGACGAACCCGGTGCTGCCGTCCGACGACCAGATCTGCACCTCACCGGTCCCCGGCGCGGCACCGTACACCCAGTCCAGGTCATCGGCGTTCGCCAACCGGTACATCGTCGGCTCTGCGTGGAATGACACCGCGCTCACGAGGTCATCGATCAGCGGTACGCCAGAGGAGACCAGCGCGGCCTTCTGCGGCTCGGGAAGCCGCCACGTCGCCACGTCCAGCTCGGTAGCACGCACCACCCGCCCAGTACCGGCCCAGGCCGTGACCGCCCCGAACGCGGGAGGCAACGGAAGATCATCAACGGGCACGCCAACGAGGGTAGTCCGGCCACGGTTCCAAGCAACCAGCGTTCGTTGTGGCGGCCAGGCATCCGATCATTGACCGGGCGGCGGGTCGTGCTGCTGCGGACTCAGTGCGGACCGAGGGCGTCGACCCGGACCTCGATGCGGTGCGTCCGGGCCATCGACAGCATGGCTGACCAGGGAAACGGCTGGTGGGGCGGGCGGGACTCGAACCCGCAACCGAGGAATTTTGAAATCAAAATGCTCCCCCCGCCGACCTGGGCGTGTGGGCGTCTAGCAGCGGAAACCCTCCTCGACATTTCACACCGTTCCCCCGCTATCGGTCGGCCTCTTGCGGACCAGATGCGGGCCGCCCGCTCACCTTCGGTTCGAAGCGATCGGCTCAGGGCCCCGTCCGCGACCGCACTGCACTGCACTGCACCGCACCGCACCGCACCGCACTGCACTGCACTGCACTGCACTGCACGAGAGCCTGCCACCGCCGTAAGACGTGAAAATCTGGAACGGACGCGCGAGGTCAGCCTTGCTCGGCGTTGCTAACGTCGGGGCGACGTCCGGAGGGGCCAACGGGGAGGACGACGCGGTGGCCAGCAGCGGAAGTGCAGCGGCCTTGGCGAATCGGCGTGCTTGCGCGCCGATGGTCGTGATCGGCAGCGTCGTCGCGTTGGCCGCCCTCATCACGCCGGGGTACCGGCTGGGTACCGACTCGCGGGTCGAGCACGTAGAGGTCGTCATCCTCCTGGCGCTGGCTCCGGGAGCCCTTCTGGTGCTGTCCTGGCTCGTCCGCCTTGTGCAGTGGTGGGGTGCCGCTCGTGCTCCCGCGAGGCGCGTCATGGTAACCGCGCATCTGGCGCAGTCGCCGCAGCCGGGAAGTGCGGGGCGGGTCACCGCTGCGGCGGACGCCGTGAGCGCCGCCGGAGGGATCGACACCAGTCCCAAGGGATACGCCGTGTGGCTGACGGTGAGCGGCCGGGACGGCCGTGTCCTGCACCAACGCGTCGTCTGGGAACCGTGGTTGCGCGAGCTGACCAGGCCGCGTCAGGCCACAGTCCGGCACGGGTCCGGCGTCAGCGTGGTCGACGTGGCCGGGTACGGGCGGCTCTGGCCGGCGAGTCTCACGCTGCGCCGTCGTCCCTACGGAGTCAGACTCATCCCGTTCCGCAAGGCCCGGAGGCTGCCGAAGGAGAACAGCCTCTCGTACGGCCGTCTGGCCTACTTTCTTCTCCTGCTCGTCCTGCCCTGCCTGGCCGGCGCCGTCACCCAGGGTGCGTGGGCGCTGCTCGGGTGGTGGGTGGCGTACGTCGTCGCCTCGATGGCCGCCGCCGGAGCCTGGTTCGGCATCATCCCGCCCGGCGTGCTTCCGGAAGCAGCCCGTCGGGGCCGCGCCCCGACGACATCGTGACCACGGACGCGATCGAGCGGACAGGCGGCGACCTCGGCCAGCTCCGTGAAGCGCTACTCGGCAGCATCGCCCTTCGACGGGAAGACGGCTGGTGGGGCGGGCGGGACTCGAACCCGCGACCGAGGGATTATGAGTCCCCTGCTCTAACCGGCTGAGCTACCGCCCCGAACACCGCGCCGGATCTTATCCCGCTCGGCGATCAGCAGCCAGCACCGAGCCGGCCGGCGCCCACGCCTGCACCAGCACGATGGGCAACAGGAATATAACAGCGTGCTCGGGTACGACTGTCAGCCGGCGCGCAGCTCGTCGAGCACGGCGCCGGCGGCGCGCCAGCCGCTGGTGAGAGCGCCCTGGATCGATGGGCTGTCCCTGTGGTCACCGGCCACGAACAGGCCCTCCCCCAGTGCCACCGGCTTGCGTAGCCGTCCCTGCGGCGGTGGCGCGGCGGGTAGCGCCTCGGGGATGGCCACTGTGGTGAGGTGGGTCCAGTCGGCGGTGGAGCGCCCGTACAGCCGGGTCAACTCGGCCCGGATGGTCGGCTCGGGTGGGGCCGTGGGGCCGACCACCGAGGTGGCGATGAGGTGCCGTCCGGCGGGCGCGTACGTCGCGGTGGCGTTGCTGAGCACCACGGTGTTGGCGACGAGTTCGCGTCGGTCGCCGTCGACGAGCAGGATCGGCTCGGTGAGCGGCGGCTCGGGGGCGCTGTGGTAGTAGGTGGTGTAGCTGTGCATGCGTACCGTCGCCAGGGCCGGCAGCAGCGCGGACGCGGCGGGTGGGTCGACGGCGACCACGACGGCCCGGCAGCTGATGTCGCCGGCCTGGGTGCGGACCCGGCCGGGGGTGACCTCCGCGACCGGGGTGTCCAGGTCGAGCAGGTCGGCGGGCAGCGGTGCGGCGATGGCCCGGGGCAGCGCGGCCATCCCTTCGGCGGGCAGGCCGATCCGGCCGCGGGCGAAGGAGCGCAGCACCATCGCCAGTACGTGACTGGAGGTGGAGAGTTCCCGGTCGATGAACACGCCGGACAGGAACGGTCGCAGCAGTTCCTCGATGATGGCGTCGGAGAGGCCGGCGCGGCGCAGCGCCGTCTCGGTCGTGGTTTCGGGTGCGGCGAGCAGTCGGGACGCGGGGAGGGTGGCGCAGCCGGTGGCGAGCGCGGCGAAGCGCAGCCGGTCGAGCAGGGAGCCGACGCCGGCGAGTGCGGTGCCGGGCCCGCCGGTCGGCTCGCGTAGCGGGTTGACCAGCCGCAGCAGGTTGTCGCCCTTGCGGACCAGCACGCCGGAGGTGAAGTAGCCGAGGTTGAGCTGGTCGGTGTCGAGCAGCGTGCCGAGCCGCGGGTAGGCGGTGTTGAGCACCTGGAAGCCCCGGTCGATGAGGTGACCGTTGACGACGTCGGTGGCGACCCGGCCGCCGAGCCGGCCCTCGGCCTCCACCAGCCGCCAGGGCACGCCGGCGCGGTGCAGCCGGCGGGCGGCGGCGAGGCCGGCCAGGCCGCCGCCGACGATGACCACATCGGTTTCAGCCAGCACCGCGCGCCTCCCGCTCACCGTTCGCCCGGGACAACCGGCCCGGCCACCAGATCTTCGGCCCGATGTCGTACGCGAGTGCGGGCACCAGCAGCGACCGGACGATGATGGTGTCGATCAGTACCCCGATGGCGACCGCCGTACCCAACTCGACGAGCACCACGAGTGGCAGGACGGCGAGGGCGGAGAAGGTCGCGGCGAGCACGATGCCGGCGGAGGTGATCACCCCGCCGGTGACGGCGAGGCCGGCGAGCACCCCGGCGCGGGTGCCGCGCTTGACCGATTCCTCGCGGACCCGGCTCATCAGGAAGATGTTGTAGTCGATGCCGAGCGCGACCAGGAAGACGAACGCGAACAGCGGGAACGACGAGTCCACGCCGGGGAAGTCGAAGACGTGGCGGAACAGCAGCGCGCAGAGGCCGAGCGTCGCCGCGAAGCTGAGCAGCACTGTGGCGATCAGCAGCACCGGGGCGAGCAGGGCGCGCAGCAGCAGCGCCAGGATGACGGCGATGACCACCAGCACGACCGGGATGATGACGTTCTGGTCGCGCTTCGCGGCGTCCGACGTGTCCACGTTGATCGCGGTGAAGCCGCCGACCACCGCGTCTGCGCCGGGCACCTGGTGCACGGCCACCCGCAGCTCGCGGATGGTCCGCTCGGCGCCGTCGCTGTCGGGTGGGTCGGCCAGGGTCGCCTCCAGTTGCACCCGCCCGTCGACGACCTTGGGGGCGACGTTCGGGTCGGGTGGGCCGGTCTGCGGGCCGGCCGTGAGGGGGCGGACGTCGGCGACGCCGGGCACGTCCTTCGCCACCTGGGCGACCTGTCGGGCGGTCTGTTCGGTGGTGAAGATGGTGGCCGGGCTGCCGGTGCCGGCCGGGTAGTGCCGGGCGATCACCTCCTGGCCGTCGACCGAGTCGGTGCGCTGGGTGAACAGGTCGGACTGGCCGAGGGTGGTGGCGCCGAGCTGGGTGAGGCCGAGGGTCAGCAGGGCCAGCACGACGGCGGTGGTCAGCCAGATCGGGCGGGCGTGCCGGGCCACGAAGCCGGCCACGCGGCTCCAGATGCCGTGTTCGGCCCGCGGGTCGGCCTGGTCGGCTTGGGGCCGGCGGGGCCAGAACGCCCACCGTCCGCCGAGCACCAGCAGCGCGGGTAGGAAGGTGAGCATCACCAGCAGGGTGGCGGCGATGCCGATGGCGGCGACCGGGCCGAGCGCCCGGTTGGAGTTGAGGCTGGACAGCAGCAGGCAGAGCAGGCTGACGATGACAGTGCCGCCGGAGGCGATGATGGCCGGCGCGGCGCCCTTCCAGGCGGTCTTCATGGCGCCCCAGGGGCGGTCGTGCCGGTGCAGTTCCTCCCGGTAGCGGGCGATCAGCAGCAGGGCGTAGTCGGTGCCGGCGCCGAAGACCAGCACGGTGAGGATGCCCTGGGCCTGCCCGTTGAGCTTGACCACGTCCGCGTCGGCGAGCAGGTAGACGAAGACCGAGGCGAGGGCGTACGACATTCCGGCGGCGAGCAGCGGGAAGATCCAGAGGACCGGGCTGCGGTAGACGATCAGCAGGATGACCAGCACCACGACCAGGGTGACCAGCAGCAGTGGTCCGTCGATGGCGGAGAAGACCTCGATCAGGTCGGCGAGCAGGCCGGCCGGCCCGGAGACGTCCACTGTGAGCCCGTCCCGGTCACCGCCGGTGATGTTGCGGAGCTGCTCGACGACCGCGCCGATCTCCTCGCCCTCGGCGTCGTCCACGGGTACGACGACCTGGAGGGCCTGGCCGTCGTCGCTCGGGATGGGCGGTGGCAGCGGGGTGACCACGCCGGGGATCTGGGCGAACCGGGCGGCGTCGGCGCTGACCCGTTGCCGGTCGGCGTCGGTGATCCCGGCGGGTCGCTCGTAGACGACAAGCGCCGGGATGGTCTGCCGGTCGACGAACTCGCCGGCGAGGTCCTGGGCGCGGGTCGCCTCGGCGTCGGTGGGTAGGAAGGCCGCGTTGTCGTTGGTGGCGACCTCGCTGAGGCGCCCCGCGTACGGGCCGGACACGCCGCCGATCACCAACCAGGCCAGCACGACCGCCACCGCGATCAGCGTGGCCTTGCCGCCTCGTCCGGACATCCGCACTCACCCCAAGGATCGACGCATCAATCGACGCAGCGGTAAGCCTCAGTCGACATCGACCATCCTGCCGGGCAAGCAGGTCGAGGGTGGGTGAAACCGGGTCACGCATACGAAAACGCCCGCCGGCCGGTGGCTGACGGGCGTACGTGGAAAAGCTCCCCCGATTGGACTCGAACCAATAACCTGCCGGTTAACAGCCGGCTGCTCTGCCAATTGAGCTACAGGGGATCGTGCTCCGCGCGACTTCGGATCTCCCCGACGCCGTGCGACGGGACAAGAGTACAGGACATCCCCGGGTGGTGGTCCAGTGGGTTCCCTCCCCGCTGTCGCATTGACAATAGGGGTAAATCGCCATCCCGGCACAAGCATGCTTGAGCGGAGAGCAGGATGGGTAGTTAGCTGCGGACAGAGGACGCAGGCGCGAACAGGTCGCCTTCCGACGGGGCAACTCGCCGGGGTGACGGCGCGTCAGGTACGGAAGGAGCCGCCATGCGCGGAAAGATCATGTTTCTTGGCGGGCTGGCTGCGGGATTCGTCCTGGGCGCCCGTGCCGGCCGGGAAAAGTACGAAGAGCTCGTGGTTCGGGGCCGCAAGGTGCTCGACCACCCGACCGTCCAGGAGGCGGCCGGGGTCGCGCAGGCCCAGGCCAACAAGCTCTACAGCGAGGGCAAGGACAAGCTCGGCCAGACCAAACTGGGCGAGAAGCTGGGCAACGGTAACGGCAGCACCGGCAAGCAGGAGCTGACCGCCGCCGACGACGCGTTCGCCGGCACGCCCGCCACCGTGGGCGCCAAGGCGGGCACCAGCACGGTCGGCACGACCTCCGGGTCGCCGTCGTCCACCAACAACCCCCGCACCAAGCCGTCCGGCTCGGGCACGAACGCCAGCACGCTCTGACCAATCGCACGTCGACGGGCCGGTCGCCGCAGGGCGACCGGCCCGTGGTCTGTCCGACGTGCGGTCAGTCCTTGCTGCTGAACGCCGCGTCGAAGGCGGCGCTCGGTGCGTCGAAGGCGAGCCGGCGGACGAACTGCAACGCCTCCGGGGCACCGACCAGCCGGTCCATGCCGGCGTCTTCCCACTCGACCGAGATCGGGCCGGTGTAGCCGATCGCGTTCAACGCGCGGAAGCAGTCCTCCCAGGGCACGTCGCCGTGGCCGGTGGAGACGAAGTCCCACCCGCGGCGCAGGTCGGCCCAGGGCAGGTGCGAGGCGAGCCGGCCACGCCGGCCGTCGCCTGTACGCACCTTCGCGTCCTTGCAGTCCACGTGGTAGATCCGGTCGGCGAAGTCGAAGATGAAGTTCACCGGGTCCAGCTCCTGCCAGACGAAGTGCGACGGGTCCCAGTTCAGCCCGAACGCGGGCCGGTTGCCGATCGCCTCCAGCGTCCGCTTCGTCGTCCAGTAGTCGTACGCGATCTCGCTGGGGTGCACCTCGTGCGCGAACCGCACCCCCACCTCGTCGAACACGTCGAGGATGGGGTTCCACCGGTCGGCGAAGTCCTGGTAGCCGCGCTCGATCATCGACGGCGGCACCGGCGGGAACATCGCGAGGGTGTGCCAGATCGACGAACCGGTGAAGCCGACGACCGTCTTCACCCCGAGCTTCGCCGCCGCCCGCGCGGTGTCCTTGATCTCCTCGGCAGCCCGCTGGCGGACCCCCTCGGGCTCCCCGTCGCCCCAGATGCGGCCGGGCAGGATGTCCTGGTGCCGCTCGTCGATCGGGTGGTCGCAGACCGCCTGACCAACGAGGTGGTTGGAGATCGTGAAGACCTCAAGGTTGTGCTTCGCGAGGGTCTCCCGCTTGCGCTCGACGTACGAGTCGTCGGCGAGCGCCTTGTCGACCTCGAAGTGGTCGCCCCAGCAGGCGATCTCCAGACCGTCGTAGCCCCACTCGGAGGCGAGCCGGCAGACCTCTTCGAACGGAAGGTCGGCCCACTGGCCGGTGAAGAGCGTGATGGGTCGCGCCATTGTCCTTCTCCCCTGTTGTGATGGGGATTCCTTGTGCGGACCGGGGCGAGGGTGACCGGACGTGCGCGGCACCCGAGCGGTCACCGGTGGGTGCGGAACACACCTGAGCCCGGCGGGTTGCGCCTCCCACCGGGTCACCGGCCACCAGCACGGTCGCCGACCCCCACCCTATTTCCGCAGTGCCCCCTCGGGGAAGCCCCACGGTCGGCCGATCATCCGATCATTTCCTCGGGCGCGGGCAGGACGGCCCGCACGGTGAAGCCGCCACCGGCCCGGGGGCCGGCGGAGAACGTGCCGCCGAGCCGCTCGGCGCGCCTGCGTACCCCGAGCAGACCCCGACCGGCGGTCTGGGTGCCGCCGCCGGCCGGGGCGGGACCGGCGCCCTCGTCGCGGACCTCGATGGTGATGCCGGCGGCGTCGTAGCGCAGGCGGACCCCGACCGGTGCGCCGGGCGCGTGCCGGCACGCGTTGGTCAGCGCTTCCTCGATGATCCGGTACGCCACCACGTCGACCGGGCCGGGCAGCGGCCGGGGTTGCCCGGCCATGGTCCACCGCACCGGTTGACCGGCGGTGAAGCCCTCCACCAACGCGCCGAGGCGGTTCAGGCTGGGCGCCGGCTCGGACGGGTCCTCGGGCTCGTCGGCCCGGCCCAGCGCACCGAGCAGCTGATGGCCTCGCGCCAGCACCGTCCCACGCCACTGCGCGAACAACCCCATGCAGGTCAAGGTACGGCAGCAAGCTGCAAGCCGGTCCGCGCCGCCCCCCAGCCCGCCGATCTTGCACTTTGTGTCGACGAAACGCCGGCATTGCGGCATTCATCCCGACAGAAAGTGCAAGATCGACGGGGCGGGGGTGGGGTGCAGCGCGGGGCGGCGCGGGGGCGGCGCCCCGCCGGCGGGGTGGAGCCGGCGGGACGACGCGTCAGGGGGTTGGTTAGGGCAGGGTCCACTTCTGGTTGGCCGCGTTGAGGCAGGTCCAGAGGTGCACGATGGTGCTGTCGGCGGAGTTGTTGCCGGAGACGTCCAGGCACTTGCCCGACGACGGGTTGCGCAGGGTGCCGTCGGACGCGGCAGCCCAGTTCTGCGCGCCGCTGCCGTTGCAGGTCCAGAGCTGGATCTTGGTGCCGTTGGCGGTGCCGCTGCCGGAGACGTCCAGACACTTGCCCAGCGCCTTGATCGTCGAGCCGGACACGGTCCAGGTCTGCGCCGTGCTGCTGTTACAGGTGTAGATCTGAATCTGGGTGCCGTCGGCGGTGCCGGCATTGCGCACGTCCAGGCACTTGCCGGCGAGACCCTTGATCGGGCCGACCCCGGGGGTGCCGCCGCCCTTGACCAGGGTGAAATCGTCCAGGTCGAAGAGCCCAGTGCCACTGCCCGTGAAGGTGAGGTAGAGGTTCTGGGTGCTGGACGGGACGTTGGACAGTGCCGTGGAGACGTTGGCGAAGGTCGTCCAACTGCCGGTGTTGGGCACGGCGACCGAGCCGAGCACCGGGCCGGTGGCCGAGCCGGTGCGCACCTGGATGGTGCCGCCCGCGCCGCCGGAGACGACCCGGGCCGTGAACGAGGTGACCCCGGTCAGGTTGACCCCGTTGTACGCGACCCAGTCACCCGGGTCGATGTAACCGACGGTCTGCCCGCCGTTCGCGCCTTCCTTGGTGAACGCGGAGACGCCGTTGGCCGAGCTGAACGTCTCGGCCTGGATCGTGCCGGTGGGCGGCGGGGTGGTGCCCAACTCCTTGATCCGGATGTTGCGGAAGAAGGTGTCGTCACCGGTGCCGTGGTTCTGGATGCCGATGTGGCCGGCGAGCGAGCGGACCGGGTCGGTGTTGGTGAAGTCGTTGATCTTCACTCCGTTGAGGAAGACCTGCAGCCGTTCCCCCTCGACCAGCAGCTCGTAGGTGTTCCACTCCCCCGGCGCGTTGAGCGCCGCGTCGCGGGCGGCGATGTCGGCGGCCTTGTACGTGTAGATCGCGCCGGTGGTGCGGTCGACCGCGTCGGTGGCGTCGATCTGGACCTCGTAGCCGTTGTTGATCGCCGAATACGGGTCACTCGACGGCGGGAAGCCGATGAAGACGCCGGAGTTGTCGTCACCGGCCAGCTTCCAGTCCATCTTCAGCGAGTAATTGGTGAACTGCTTGGCGCTGTACCAGTACAGCCCCATGCCGCCGACCGAGGTCAGGGTGGCGTCGGCGTTGGTGAAGCTGCCCGGGCCGGCCTGTGACCAACCGGCCGTCGAGCCGTTGAACAGCGGGGTGTAGCCGGTCTCGGGCCGGCAGTCGGCCTTGCTCCGACCGGAGGCGTACCGGATGCCGCCGAGCAGGTGGTTCCGGAACCCCGACTCCGCGTACGACGCCTGGGTGTGCCCGGCCCCGGTGTAGAAGGACCGGCCGCCGCTGTAGCTCTTGCACCAGCTCAGCGGGTGGTCGGCGCCCATGCCGCCGCCGGAGTACGACGACTCGTCCAGGGTGGCCAGCACGTGGGCGCTCGACCGGGCGTTGGTGCGGTAGTTGTACCACTCGTCGGTGCGGGTCCAGGTCTGCGGAAGGTGGGCGGTGGCCGCGTGCCCCCGGTCCTCCACCTTCATGTTGGCCTGCTGGATGGCGGGGTGCGAGGCGAACCACGCGCCCACGAGGTTGCCGTAGAACGGCCAGTCGTACTCGGTGTCGGCCGCGGCGTGCACACCCACGTACCCGCGGCCCGAGCCGATGTACGACTCGAAGGCGGTCTGCTGGCTGGCGTTGAGCACGTCACCGGTGGTGTTGAGGAAGACGACGGCCTCGTACTGGTTGAGGTTGCTGGTGGTGAACGCGGCAGCGTCCTCGGTGGCGGTGACTGTGAAGTTGTTCGCCGCCCCCAGATCGCGGATGGTCTGGATGCCGACCGGGATCGCGTCGTGCCGGAAACCGGCGGTCTTGGAGAAGACCAGCACGTCGTACGGGGCGTCGGCGGCGCTGGCCGGGGTGGCCGGGGTGGTGCAGGCGATGACGGCGAGTGCGGCCATGGCCGCACCGAGGACGGGTCGCAGGCGTCTGCGCATATCGCTCTCCTAATTGTGGTTAGGAGGGGCCCCTCGCCTCACACTAGGCGTTGTCGAGGGGCCCCTCCCGCCAGCTCAGGGCAGGGTCCACTTTTGGTTGGCGGCGGCGGTGCAGGTCCAGAGGTGGACCACCGTGCTGTCAGCGGAGCTGTTGCCGGAGACATCGAGGCACTTGCTCGACGACGTGTTGCGGAGGGTGCCGTCGGCCTGGGCGGCCCAGTTCTGCGCGGCGGTCCCGTTGCAGGTCCAGAGCTGGATCTTGGTGCCGTCGGCGGTGGCACCACCCGACACGTCCAGGCACTTGCCCAACGACTTGATCGTGGAGTTGGGGGTGACCGCCCAGGTCTGGGCGGCACTGGCGTTGCAGGTGTAGATCTGGATCTGCGTGCCGTCGGCCGTGGCGGCGTTGCGCACGTCCAGGCACTTGCCACCGAGGCCCTTGATCGCCCCGGCCCCACCGGCCGGGGGCGTCCCGGTCACGAAGGTGAAGGCGTCCAGGTCGTAGAGCGCCCCGGTGCCCGACCCGGCGAAGGTCAGGTAGAGCGTGGTCGTGCCGGTCGGCGGGTTGCTGATCGTCCCGGTGACCGTGGTGAAGGTCTCCCAGCCGCCGGTCACCGGGACCGTGGCCGAGCCGAGCACGGTGCCGGTGGCCGAGCCGGCCCGGACCTGGAGGGTGCCACCGGCGCCCGCCGAGGAGACCCGGGCGTTGAACGAGGTCACGTTGCCCAACCGGTAGGGCTGGAACGCGATCCAGTCGCCGTTGTTGATGTCGCCGACGGTCTTGCCGCCCTCGGCCGGGGTCTTGCTGAACACGTTGATCCCGGACGAGGTGCCGTAGAACTCGGCCTGGCGGTGCCGCGGCGGCAGCGTGTGCTGGGTGTGCGTGGTCAGCCCACCGGCGTCGGTGTACTCGGCGTCGAAGATCGCGAAGATGTTCGCCGCGTCGTCGTGCTCACCGTCGACCGGGATGGTGATCGAGCCCGAGCAGCCGGTCTTCGAGGTGATCTGGTGCCCGTGCTGGTCGTGCCCGAGCACGTAGGTCATCTTGACCTTCGTGCAGTCGATGGTGCCGTCCTCCGGGTCGGTCACAGTGATGCTGTACGGCACCGTGTCCCCGAAGCCGAACAGCTGACCGTTGCCCGGGTTGTTGATCGTGACGGTGGGCGCGGTGTTGCCGACGCTGATCTGCACGCTGCTGCTGCCGGTGGCGCCCTGCGGGTCGCGCACCGTCAGCGTGGCGGTGTAGGTGCCGTTGGCGCTGTAGGTCTTCGTCGGGTTGGCGGCGGTCGAGGTGGTTCCGTCGCCGAACGCCCACGAGTAGGTCAACGCGCCGCCCTCGGGGTCGGACGAGCCGGCCGAGGAGAAGGTCACCGCGAGCGGGGCCGCCCCGGAGGTGCGGTTGGCGCTGGCTTTCGCGGTGGGCGCCCGGTTGCCGCCGCCGACGTAGTCGAAGCGGTAGAGCGCCGAGTTGGCGTCACCGTTGAAGTAACCGGTGCCGTAGTCGAGGACGTAGTACGCGCCGTCCGGGCCGAACGCCGAGTCCATCACCTGCTTGCCGACCCAGGGGAAGGTGTCGATGGTGCCCCGGGAGCCGTCGGAGTTGACGTGGATCGGCTTGATCCAGCCCCGGCCGAACTCGGTGGCGAAGAACTGCCCGTCGAACGACTGCGGGAACTTGGTGGTGGAGGTCGACGAGGCGTTGTACCGGTAGACCGGGCCGCCCATCGGCGACTCGGAGCCACCGCCGAACTCGGTCGGGGTGCCGGCGTCGCCGGCGTACCGGATCCAGGCCGGCTGGGCCGGCGGCAGGGTGGTCAGGCCGGTGTTGCGGAACGAGTTGTTGGTCGGCCCGCCGGTGCAGTTGTACTTCGCGCCGCTGGCGCTGGTCGCGAAGTCGAACTCGTTGTACGTCTCGGTGCTGGTGTTGGTGCCGGTGCAGTACGGCCAGCCGTAGTTGCCCGGTGCCGCGACACGGTTGAACTCCACCTGGCCGGACGGCCCGCGGGTGGAGCTGGTGGAGCCGGCGTCCGGCCCGTAGTCACCGACGTAGACCACCCCGGTGGCCTTGTCCACGCTGATCCGGAACGGGTTGCGGAACCCCATCGCGTAGATCTCCGGCCGGGTCCTGGCCGTGCCGGGGGCGAACAGGTTGCCCGACGGGATGGAGTACGTGCCGTTGGCGTTCACCTTGATCCGCAGGATCTTGCCGCGCAGGTCGTTGGTGTTGCCGGCGCTGCGCTGCGCGTCGTACGCGGGGTTGCGGTTGGTCCGCTCGTCCAGCGGCGAGTAGCCGGACGACTCGAACGGGTTGGTGTCGTCGCCGGTGGACAGGTAGAGGTTGCCGGCGGCGTCGAAGTCGATGTCCCCACCGACGTGGCAGCACACACCCCGGCTGGCCGGGACGTCGAGCACGTCGACCTTGCTGGCCTGGTTGAGCGTGAAGTCCGAGTTGAGGGTGAACCGGGAGAGCCGGTTGACGCCGTTCCAGGCCGAGAAGTCGGTGCCGGTGGCCGGCGCGTCGCCGCTGGGGGTGGAGAGCGGCGGGGCGTAGTAGAGGTAGATGTAGCGGTTGCTGGCGAAGCCCGGGTCGACCCCGACGCCCTGCAACCCCTCCTCGTCGTGCGTGTAGACCGACAGGGTGCCGACCACTGAGGTGGTGCCGTTGGCGTCGGTGCGGCGCAGGGTGCCGTTGCGGGCGGTGTGCAGGACCGAGCGGTCCGGCAGGACCGCCAGCGACATCGGCTCACCCATGTCGGTCACGCCGCGGGCCAGCTCGACCTGCTGGAAGTCGCTGGCGACGATCGTGTGCGCCTGGGCGGGGGCCGAACCGGCGGCGAAGGTGACAGTGCCGGCGGCGACCGCCAGCAGCAGCGCTGATCCGGCGGAGAACCATCGTCGGGACCGTTGTCTGGGAGCGTCCTTCATGGACATCTGTGCTGTCCCTTCCTGACGTGTGACTGCCAGGCCGGGCGCGCGCCGTCGCGCCGGATGCCGTAGCGGTGATGGGGGGGTCGATGGGTTACCGCGCCGCCGGTTCACCTCGACGAAACATTGTCGTGTTGGTCACGACACTAAGTCGCACGTGTCGATGTGTCCATACCTTCCGGCGGTTCAGCATCAACTTTTGTCGATTTGATCGAAAGTCGCCGGTCAGGCGCGTCGGTCGATCGCCTGTCCGGCCAGCGCAACAAGGGCCGCGCGGGCCTCGTCGGCCACCATGGCGTTCTGCAGGGCGGCGAGCGCGGCCTCGGTCCGGACCCGGATCATCTGCTCGATCCGCTCCCGCGCACCGGTCGCCTCGATGATGTCGCGCAGCTCCGCCGCGCCCTCGGCGTCCAGGGCCGGGTTGCCGAACAGCTCGCGCAGCCGGAGGGTCTGCGGCCGGTCGGCCTCGCTGCGGGCCAGCGCCATCATGACTGTGGGCTTGCCCTCACGCAGGTCGTCCAGGACCGACTTCCCGGTCACCGCCGGGTCACCGAACACGCCCAGGACGTCGTCGCGGAGCTGGAACGCGTCCCCCAGCGGGTCACCGAACTCGCCGAGCGCGGCGATCAGCTCCGGCCCCGCGCCGGCCAGGGCCGCGCCGATCTGCAACGGCCGGGTCACCGTGTACCGGGCGGCCTTCATCCGGATCACGGTCAGCGCGCTGGCCACCGAGCCGTCACCCACGCCCGAGACCAGGTCCAGGTACTCCCCCGCGATCACCTCGGTACGCATCAGCGCGAACACGCCGTAGCCCCGGTGCACCTGCTCGGTGCTCAGCCCGCACTCGTGGAACATCTGATCCGACCAGGCCGCGCAGAGGTCCCCGCAGAGCAGCGCGGTGTTGCGGCCGTACGCCTCGGGGTCACCGCGCCACGACGAGCGGGCGTGCAGGTCGGCGAAGAGCCGGTGCACCGACGGCTCACCCCGGCGGCGGTCGCTGCCGTCCAGGATGTCGTCGTGGATCAGCGCGAACGCGTGGAACAGCTCCAGGGCCGCCGCGGCCACCACGATGGGGGTGCCGTCGGCCGCCCCCGCGCCGCGCCAGCCCCAGTAGCAGAAGAGCGGCCGCAACCGCTTGCCACCGGCCAGCACGAACCGTTGCAGCGCGGTGAACACGCCCCGCGGCGCCCCGTCCGGCCAGTCCGGGCCCTGCCGGCTGAGAAACCCGGCCAGCTCCGCGTCGAAGCGCGCCCGCAGTCCGCTGGCGTCGGTGGGCGCGACGGTGACCGTCATGAGCCCTCCCCCGACCCGCCAGTGCCGCCGGGGCTGAGGCCGGCCAGCTCCAGCAGCAGTGCCTTGACCTCGGTCGCCGCGATCTTGTCCCGCGCCGCCGTCGGGTCGGAGCAGAGCAGGACCGGGCCGTCCGCCGGGTCGTCCGGCAGCCGCCCGTGCGAGCCCCGCACCGCCCGCGCGCCGGCGTCCAGGCCGACAGCGCTCATCAGGTACCGCATGCCGAGCTTCTTGCGGGCCAGCGCCACCCCGGCGCGGGCCTTCGCGGCACCGGGGTTGGCTGGGTCGAAGAACAGCTCGGCCGGGTCGTAACCGGGCTTGCGGTGGATTTCCACCAGCCGGGCGAAATCCGGTGCCTGGGCGTCGTCCAGCCAGTAGTAGTAGGTGAACCAGGCGTCCGGCTCGGCCACCAGCACCAGCTCACCGGCGCGCGGATGGTCCAGCCCGTGTGCGGCCTTGCCCTCGGCGTCGAGCACCTCGGCCACGCCGGGCAGGCCGGCGCAGAGCTTCGCCACCGCCGGCACGTCGGCCGGATCCTTGACGTAGACGTGGGCGATCTGGTGGTCGGCGACAGCGAACGCCTTCGACGTCCACGGGTCGAGGTACTCCATGCCCGCCTGGGTGTGCACCCGCAAAAGGCCCTCGGCGCGCAGCAGTCGGTTGACGTCCACCGGGCGGGACACGTCGGTGATGCCGTACTCCGACAACACCACCACTGTGGCGTCCCGCGCTCGGGCGGCGTCCAGGAGTGGACCGAGCACCGTGTCCAGCTCCGCTGCCGCGGCGGCGGCCTGGGCCGACGACGGGCCGAAACGTTGCAGGTCGTAGTCCAGGTGCGGGACGTAGACCAGGGTCAGGTCGGGTGACACGTCGGCGAGGATCTGCTCGGCCGCCTGGCAGATCCACCGCGACGACGGCAACCCGGCGGTCGGCCCCCAGTAGGTGAAGAGCGGGAAGGTGCCCAGCCGCCCGGTGAGCGCGTCGTGCAGCTCCGGCGGGTCGGTGTAGCAGTCCGGCTCCTTGCGTCCGTCGGCGTAGTAGACCGGGCGGGGCGTCACCGTCCAGTTGACGTCCGCGCCCATGGCGTACCACCAGCAGACGTTTGCCACTGTGTAGCCGGGTTCGGCCCGACGGGCGGCCTGCCAGAGCTTGTCCCCGCCGACCAGCGCGTTGTGCTGCCGCCACAGCAACACCTCGCCCAGCTCCCGGAAATACCACCCGTTGCCGACGATCCCGTGCCCGCTGGGCGCCTCGCCGGTGAGGAAGGTCGACTGCACCGAGCAGGTCACGGCGGGCAGCACCGTGCCCAGCTCGGCCCGGAAGCCGCCGTCGGCGACCCCCCGCAGTCGAGGCATGTGCGCCAGTAGTCGGGGCGTCAACCCCACCACGTCGAGGACCACCAGTCGCCGACTCATCGCGTCACTCCCATGCTCACGGTTCGCTCTGTGGTCAGGCCGAGGCCGACCAGTTCGTCCCGGGCGAAGGCCAGCTCCGCGGCGATGCCGGCGGCCAGCTCCGCGTCGGTGCCGGGCCGTCGTGCGGCCGGCAGCACCCCCCAGGTGTACGTCTCGACGTCGAGGTGGTCACAGCCGGCGGTCGGGCCGTCGAAGAGCGCTCTCAGGGCCGCGCGGAGCACCGGCACCGTCGAGCCGAGCGGTTCCTCGGGTGGAGCGTGCAGGGGCACGTGGTAGTGCACCCGCCACGGCCCCGGTAGCGCCCGGTCCAGTGCCTCGTCCAGGTCGTCGGCCGCGTACGCCGGGTCGGCCGGGTCGGCCAGACCGGCGCAACCGGCGCCCCGGGTCTGGTGCAGGAAGCGTGGCTCCACCCAGCGGCGCAACGCCTCGGCCCCGCCCTCCGGGTCGGCGGCCTCGACGGCGGCGGAGACCTGCACCTTCACCACCGGCAGTCCGGCCGCCCGCAGTCGTTCCAGCGCCTCGGCCGGCTCTTCCCAGGCGCAGGCCAGGTGGGCCAGGTCGAGGCAGACACCCAGCCGATCGGTGTCCATCCCGGACAGCAACCCGGCCGCCTGACCGGTGCTCTCCACCACACAGCCGGGCTCCGGTTCGAAGGCGATCCGCACCTCACGCCCGGTGTCCCGCTGCACGTCGGCAAGGCCGGCGGCCAACTGGTCCAGCCGGCGTCGGGCCGCGTCGGCCCGGCCGGTGTCCCACGGTCGACGCCAGGCCAGCGGCAGAGTGGAGATCGAACCCCGGGCGGCGTCGTCGGGCAGCAGGTCGGCGAGCACCCGGGCCAGATTCAGCGTGTACGTCAGGCGCTGCTCGGTGGTCCAGTCCGGGTGGTACACGTCCTGCTTGACCACCGGCGCCTGGAAGGCCGCGTACGGGAAGCCGTTGAGGGTGACCACCTCCAGCCCCCGCGCGTCCAGCTCGGTGCGCAACCGGCGGCGGAGCGTCGGGTCGGCGGCCAGTTCGGCGGCGACCGGGGCGGCCAGCCACAGGCCGAGCCCGAGCAGGTCGCTGCCGAGCGCCTCGCGGACCGGCACCGCGTAGATGTCCAGTTGACCGAGGATGCCGGCGAGGTCCTCGGCGGGGTGCACGTTGGTGCAGTAGCCGAGGTGGACGGCCTCGCCGCCGGCATGTCGCAGCCGCATCAGCTGCCGCCGCGCAGGATCGAGTTGCCGGTCTGCGGGTCCACGGCCGCGGCGACGTCCAGGTCGCTGAGGTCGAGCCGCCCCGACTGCCCGTAGAACTCCACCGGGTTTCGCCACAGCACCTTGTCGACGTCATCGTCGCTGAAGCCGGCCGCGAGCATCGCCTCGCCGGTAGCCCGGGTCAGCAGCGGGTCGGAGCGTCCCCAGTCGGCCGCCGAGTTGACCAGCATCCGTTCCGTGCCGTACTCCCGCAGCAACTCCACCATCCGCTGCGGGGTCATCTTGGTGTCCGGATAGATGGAGAAACCCAGCCAGCAGCCGCTGTCGCGGACCAGCTTCACCGTCACCTCGTTGAGGTGGTCGACCACCACCCGTCCCGCGTCGATGCCGGACTCGGCGACCACGGCCAGGGTCCGCTCGCAGCCGCGCGCCTTGTCCCGGTGCGGGGTGTGCACCAGCGCCGGCAGGTCGTACGCCACGGCGAGGGCGAGCTGCGCCGCGAACGCCTCGTCCTCCTCGGGGGTCATCGAGTCGTACCCGATCTCGCCGACCGCGACCACCGCGTCCTTGTCGAGGTAGCGGGGCAGCAGGTCGAGGACCGGGCGGCAGCGCGGGTCGTTGGCCTCCTTCGGGTTCAGCGCGATGGTGGCGAAGTGGCGCACCCCGAACTGCCCGGCCCGGAACGGCTCCCAGCCGATCAGCGAGTCGAAGTAGTCGGTGAACGAGGCGGCGCTGGTGCGCGGCTGACCCAGCCAGAACGCCGGCTCGACCACCGCGCGTACTCCGGCGGCTGCCATCCGTTCGTAGTCGTCCGTGGTGCGTGAGGTCATGTGGATGTGGGGGTCGAAGATGCGCATTCACGCCTCCCGGGGCAGTGCGGCGGTGAGCCGGTCGAGCAGGTCGGTGGCGTCGGCGGGCAGGTCCCGGCCGGCGGCGTGCCGTTCGGCGGCCAGCGCGGCCAGCATCGCTGTCAGCTCGCTGTCGGCCCGGCTGTCCAGGTCGGCCACGCCGGCCAGGGGGACGCCGCTGAACACGCACTTGAGCACCGCCTGCCGCCAGGCGGCCTGGTCGAGGTGCCGGGCGTACGGGCCGAGCGCGGCGGCGACCAGCCGGGTGTCGTTGGTCCGGATCGCGTCGTGCAGCAACGGAACCCCGTCGGCGCCGATCGGCAGCAGCGGCAGGGCGCGCAGCACGGCTCGTCGTTCGGCAGCGTCACCGTGGTGGTAGAGGCGCTCGGCGTACTCCGCGTGCTCGCCGGGCAGGCTGGTGAGCAGCAGCACCCGGGCCGCGTCGTCGGCGGTCCAGCCGGGGGCGTCGGGCAGAGCGCCCCGACCGCAGCGTCGGCCGACGGCGGGAAAGAGCCGGGTGATCGCGGTGGGCTCGGTGCTGACCCGGCGCAGCGCCGTGTCCAGCCAATCGGGATCGGGTACGCCTCGCAGCGCGGCCCGTAGTGAATCCGGTGTCATCCCGTCTCCTCCCTTGGTGCTGCTCCCCGGTGCCCCGCCACCCTTTGCTCTGCACCTACATATGCACCGGGGCCTCTTCGGCGGGTGTCGCCTCGGCAGGTGTCGCCTCGGCGGGTGCAGAGCAAAGGGTGCGGACACTGTCGTGATCGGTGGCCGCGGCGGCGCGCAGGAACTCGATCGACCGGGCGGCCACGGCGGGTGCGGCGTGCGAGTCGCGGGGCAACTCCACAGCGACCAGCCCCTGGTAGCCGGCCGCCGCCAGGGCAGCCAGCACCGGCGGGAAGTCGATCTCGCCGACGCCGAACTCCAGGTGCTCGTGCACGCCTCGGCGCATGTCGTCGATCTGCACGTTGACCAGGTGGTCGGCCACCTCGGCGACGCACTGCGGCACCGGCCAGGGCTCCAGGCACCGGCAGTGGCCGATGTCGAGGGTGATGCCGAAACGGGCCGGGTTGTCGAGTGCGGCGTGCAGCCGACGCCAGTCCCCGATGTCCTGCACCAGCATGCCGGGCTCCGGTTCGAAGCCGAGGGTGACGCCGGCGGTGTCGGCCGCGTCGACCACTGTGGCGCAGCCTGCCACCAGCCGGTCCCAGGCGCACTGCGGTGACACCGCCTCGGGTCGGACACCGGCCCAGAACGAGACCGCCTCCGCGCCCAGGTCGGCGCCGATCCGCACGGCCCGGCGCAGGAACTCGATCCGCCGGGTCGGGTCGTCGTGCAGCAACGTCGGTGCGTGCTTCTGCCACGGGTCGAGCAGGTAGCGGGCCCCGGTCTCGATGACCACCCCCAGGCCCAGCGACTCCAACCGTCGACCGACAGCGGCGACCCGGCGGGTGAGCCCGGGCGCGAACGGGTCCAGGTGGTCGTGGTCCAGGGTGAGCGCCACCCCGTCGTAGCCGAGGTCGGCGATGACGGCGATCGCGTCGTCGAGGCGGTGGTTGGCGAAGCCGTTCGTGCCGTACCCGAGGCGCAGCGTGGTGGCGTCGGCGGCCGGCGCACCGGGCCGGGGCTCGGGGACGCTCATGTCGGGGAGACCTTCCGGGCCAGCCGTCGACCCAGCGGCGCGGCCGCCGCGACGGCCACCCCGAGCAGACCCGCTCCACCCCGTGCGGTGAGGGCCCCCTGGAGGGCCGGCAACCCGGTGATCCCGGCGCCGACGGCCGCGCGGACCCGCCCGGCCGACGGGTCCCGGACCACCTCGGCCTGGGCCGCGCCGTAGCGGGCGGCGTACCAGCCGGCCAGCACTGCGGGCAGCACCGCAACCCGCCGAGGGGCGGCGACGGCACTGGCGGCGACCAACGCGGTGCCGGCGAGGGTACGCATCGGCAGGGTGGCGTCGGCGCCGGTGACCTCCCGGCGGGACAGCGCGGTGACCGTCCAGGTGTGCGCGGCGACGGTGGCCGCCGCCGGCAACGCCCGGGTCATCCGGCCATTGGACGCGCCGAGCAGCACGTCCAGCCCCCGGCAGGCGGCCATCACGGCCGGACCGGCGGCGGTGTTCTTGGCCAGCAGATCGTACCCCCAGATGGTGGCGGCCAGCGGCACGGCGAGCGCGGCGGCGCGGCGACCGCCCACGGCGGCGGCCAGGCCCACGCCGGCGGCCGTGAGGCCCGCCGCGAGACCGACAGCGGCGGCCGGGGTGACCCGCCCGCTGGGGATCGGCCGCTCGGGCCGTTCCTCGGCGTCCAGGCGCCGGTCGGCCCAGTCGTTGGCGGCCATGCCGGCCCAGTAGAGCAGCACCGAGGCGCCGGCCAGGCCGGGGGTACGCGGGCTCAACGCGCCGGCAGCCGCGGCCCCGGCGATCACGTCACCGGGCACCGAGAGCGCGGCCGGTGCCCGGACCAGCTCGGCGAGATCAGCCAACGTTGTCATGGTCACTGTCCCCGCCGTCGTGCAGGTGCCGGGTGAAGGCGGTCAGCCGGGCCCACTGCTCGCCCAGCGAGTGGGTGGGCGTGCCCAGCGGGTCCTTGAAGAAGAAGCCAAGGTCGGCCAGCGGACCCACCTGCCCGGCGGCGTGCGCGGCGGCGGTGAGTCGGGCCAGGTCGAGCACCAGCGGCGCGGCCAGCGCGGAGTCACAGCCGTGCCAGGTGAACTCCATCCGCATGCCGGTGCCGAGGAACCCGCTGAAGGTGATCAGATCCCAGGCGGTCTTGAAGTCGCCCAGTTCCTCGACGTACTCGATCCGGGTGCCGCCCTGCGGAACGTAGCCCAGCGTCTCGCCGAGCACCCGCTGCTTGCTCTGCACCTTCGCCGCGTTCGCGGCCGGGTCGGCGAGGGTGGCGCCGTCGCCACCACCGAGCAGGTTGACCCCGGACCAGGAGCCCACGGCCAGGTTGCGCATCGCGAACATCGGCGCGAGCACCGACTTGACCAGGGTCTCCCCGGTCTTGCCGTCGTGCCCGGCGTACGGCAGTCGGGCCTCCTCGGCCAGCGCGGCCAGCGCCGGCAGCCGCAGCCCGGTGGACGGGGTGAAGTCGACGTACGGGCAGCCGGCGAGCACTGCCGCGTACGCGTAGAGGGAGCTGACCGGCAGCACCTCGTCCGGCCCGTCGAGGGCGGCGCGCAGCGCGGCCGGGTCGGCGTGCCCGGGGTGCGGTCCAGGGGCCGGCTCGGTGGCGGAGACGTTGACCACCACCACCCGGTCCAGTTCGTGGCGCTCGCGGAAGCTGGTCAGGTCGCGGACCACGGCGGCGGCCCGGTCGGCCTGGGTGTCGCCGACCGGCGCGGGGCGCAGCTCCTGCTCGACCATGCCCAGTTCGTCGCGGAGCGCGGCGACCAGCCGCCAGGGGATGACACCGGCGTCAGCGAGGGCCTCGGCGCGCTTGCACAGCGGGGTGGTGGCCAGGTCATGTCCGCCGAAGACCAGATCGGCGAAGGCCGGCAGGGCCGGGCCGCGCAGCTCGGGAAGCTCGGTGACGCAGCCGGTGGGCCCGGCCAGGCCGGCCCGCAGCGCGAGCCCCCCGACGATGCTGGTGGTCGCGACGGAACCGCGCGCTCCTACCAGCCAGACACCTGTTCGCATGGTGCTCCTTCCCCTTCGCGAGGAACCGTCGGTACCGGCAAATATAGGAATATCAGAATATGTTTCGGAAAGATACGGCCGGGTTTCGGAAAGTTTCGGGCTGGGTGGATGGGCCCCGTCCGCTCGCCCCGCACCGGAACAGCACCGGCTTCCGACGTCGGCGTCGGCGGCGACGACGCCGGACCGGATCCCGGCAGGTGCGAGCAGACGGGGCTGGTAGGCAGGGTCGGGTCGGCGTCTCGACCCTGCCTCCCCCGCATCCGGCCGGTCGGGGCGTTGGCATGCCCCGGCCGGGCGTCTCAGGCCGCCGCGGCGGGCGGTGTCATCAGGTCCTCCGGAAGTCACCGGTGGTGGCGGTCCTCCGGTGCGGCCGGGGAATCCCGGTCCGGTCGCACCGGACGACCGTCCTGCTCGTGCGCCACCGGGCCGTGGGGCCCGGCTGCACGCTCACCGATGCCGACCTCTGTCCCGGCCACGGGGCGCAATCCGTGGCTGGTCCCTCGCCGGTCGGCGTCGGAAAGCCGGTCGGGCGACGGCGGTGCGAACACCGCCGTCGCGGATGGTCGATGGTCAGACAGCCGCCGCGGTCAGCGTCGGTTCCACCTCGGCCCAGGATGAGCCGAGCTCCGCCGAACGGGCCACCGCGTCCAGCACCAGCTGGACCTGCAACGCGTCGGCGAAGGAGGGAGTCGGGTCGACACCGGTGGCGACCGCCTCGATGAAGTCGCGCATCTCGTGCGTGAACGAGTGCTCGTAGCCGATGATGTGGCCCGGGGGCCACCACGCCGACATGTACGGGTGCTCGCCCTCGGTCACCAGGATGCGGTTGAAGCCCTGCTCCACAGCCGGGCGGGTCGCGTCGTAGAACTCCAGCTCATTGAGGCGCTCTAGGTCGAAGACCACGCTGCCCAGCGAGCCGTTGATCTCGACACGCAGCGCGTTCTTACGGCCTGTCGCGAACCGGCTCGCCTCGTACGTGGCCAGGGCGCCACCGTCGAGCCGCGCCACGAAGACCGCGGCGTCGTCGACGGTGACCGTTCCGGTGGGCGCCGTGTGGCCGTCCACCGAGGCCGCCAGACCGCTCGACTCGGCCGGCAACGGCCGCTCCTTGACGAAGGTCTCGGTGACCGCGCTGACGCCGCTGATCCGCTGACCCGTCACGAACTGGGTCAGGTCGATGATGTGCGCACCGATGTCACCGAGCGCGCCGGAGCCCGCCCTGTCCTTCTGCAACCGCCAGACCAGCGGGAACTGCGGGTCCACGATCCAGTCCTGCAGGTACGTCGCACGGACGTGTCGAATCACCCCGAGCCGTCCGTCGGCGACCAACTGGCGCATCATCGTGACCGCGGGGACCCGGCGGTAGTTGAACCCGCACATCGACCGCACTCCGGCGGCCCGGGCGACATCCGCCGCAGCGGTCATCGCCCGTGCCTCCTCCACCGAGTTGGCCAACGGCTTCTCGCACAGAACGTGCTTGCCTGCGGCCAACGCGGCGAGAGCGATCTCGGCGTGACTGTCTCCCGGGGTGCAGATGTCGACGACGTCGATGTCGTCCCGGTTGATCAGGTCACGCCAGTCGGTGGTGTACGCGTCCCAGCCGAGTGTGTCGGCGGCGTCAGCCACCTTCGCTGTGTCTCGGCCGCAGATCAACGCCATCCGGGCCCGCGCCGGCAGGTCGAAGACGCGGTTCACGGTGCGCCACGCCTGTGAGTGCGCGGCGCCCATGAACGCGTAGCCGACCATGCCGACCCGCAGTTCTTTGTCTGTCGTGGACAAGGTGGGTCTCCCCCCGTATGTCAGAACCCGAGCTTGTCGTAGCTGCTCGCGTTCTCCTTGGTGATCGTCTCCGAGGCCAGAGTCACTTCCTTGGGCACCTGCAGCTCCGTCAGGTCGCCCAGGCCCCGACCCTGCGCGATGAGCCGCGCGAGCGAGACGGCCGAGGAGGCCATCGACGGGTTGTAGGTGACAGTGGCCTTCAGCACGGTGTTGTCGGCCTTGATCGCGTCGATCGCGAGCTTGGAGCCCGCGCCGCCGACCATGAAGAACTCCGACCGGTTGGCCTGCTTGATGGCCGCGAGCACACCGATACCCTGGTCGTCGTCGTGGTTCCAGATGGCGTCGATCTTCGGCAGCGCCTGGAGCAGCTGGGACGCCTCGCGCTGGCCGCTGTCCGAGGTGAACTCGGCCGAACGACGGTTGCCCACCTTGAACCCGTAGGTCGCCAGGGCGGCCTTGAAGCCCTCGCTGCGCTCGACGGTCAGCGGGATCTCCAGACCGGCGATCTCACCGATGACCGGGTTGGCGACGCCCTTGTCCTTGAGCATCTTGCCGATGAAGTGCCCGGCCGAGACGCCCATGCCGTAGTTGTCGCCCTTGATGACCAGCCGCGAGGCCAGCGCGTCGGGGAACGCCCGGTCGAGGTTCACGATCGGGATGCCCGCCTGCATGGCCTGGAGGGCAACGGCGTTGACCTCCTTGCCGTCGTGCGGCAGCACGACGATGATGTCCGGCTTCTGGGCGATCAGGGTGCCGAGCGTGGAACGCTGGGCCTCGGAGTTCGACCCGCCGTCGACCTCCTTGAACTCCACGTCCGAGTAGGCCGCGGCCTGCGCCTTGGCGTTGGCGTGGATAGCGCCCATCCAGCCGTGGTCGGCGGCCGGGGCGGAGAAGCCGATGACGACCTTCTTGCCCGGGGCGTTGTTGCCCTCGGCGTTTCCGGCGGCCTTGGTCTGGGTGCTGGCGGCCGGGGTCTCGTTGCTGGTGCAGGCGGTGAGCAGGGTGGCAGCGCCCACTGCGGCTCCACCGAAGAGCAACCGGCGGCGCGACAGGTCGCGACTGTGCTGGGTCATGAATGACCTCCTGGGAGCGGGATTTGACTTGTTGAGGGTGTGCGAGGCCCGGCCAGCGTCGAATTCTCGACGTCGCCAGGACAACGGTGCGGTGCGTCAGGTTGCGGTGGTGACCCTGTTCCGCGCGAGGAGCCGAGTGACTGACTTGAACTGGAACTGCTGGACCAGGACGGCGGCGACGATGATGCCGCCCTTGACCATGTTCTGCGCCTCGATGGAGAGGCCGTTGATGGCGAAGAGGTTCGTGATGGTGGCGAAGATGATGACGCCGAGCAGCGAGCCGACGATGGTGCCCCGACCGCCGCTGAGCAACGTCCCGCCGATGATCGCCGCGGCGATCGCGTCCAACTCGTACAGGTTGGCCATCGCCGCCTGCGCCGAGGTCGCCTGCGAGGTGAGCATGATCGCGGCGATGCCGCAGCACAGACCGGAGAGCGCGTAGAGCAGCATGGTGTGCCGCCGGACGTTGATGCCGGCCAACCGGGCCGCCTCCGGGTTACCGCCGACGGCGATGGTCCGCCGGCCGAAGGTCGTGCGGTTGAGCACCACCCAACCGGCCAGCACGACCGCGCCGAGGATGTAGACGAGGATCGGGATACCGATCACCTTGCGCGCCGCGATGTCGTTGATGAACGTGCTGCTCGACACCTGGGTCTGCTTGTTGGAGATCGACGCCGCGAGCCCTCGCGCGGCCACCAGCATCGCCAGCGTCGCGATGAAGGGGACCAGCCGCCCGTACGAGATGAGCACACCGTTGACGAGGCCGACGCAGATGCCGACCGCGAGGGCGGCGAAGATCATGCCGCCGGCGCCGTAGCTCTGGGTGGCCACCGTGGTGCACCAGACCCCGGCCAGCGCGACGATCGCGCCGACCGACAGGTCGATGCCACCACCGATGATCACGAAGGTCATGCCGACAGTGACCACACCGACGACCGAGGCCAACTGGAGGATGGCCAGGACGTTGTTCCAGACCCAGTTCGGGTCGCCGTACAGGTCGGGCTTGGTGACCGCGCCGACCACGATGAGCGCGGCCAGCACCCCGATCAGACCGAGGTTGCGCTTGGCGCCGTCGCCACCGTCACCCCGCCACCAGGAGAGCTTGCCCCCGGATCCTGCCTTGTTATTGGCCACCGCCGTCTCCGCCGGGTCCACCGGCGGCGACTGCGCCGGAAGCTGCGGGCGCTCCGGTGTCGCGGTGGGAGTGGGAGTCGCGTCGCTCATGCCGGTGCGCCTTCCATCAAGGACCCCGCCATCACGAGGTCAAGCACAGTGTTCTCGTCGAGTTCGCCGGCCGCGGCTTCGCGGACGACCCGCCCTTCCCGCATCACCAGCACCCGGTCGGCCAGACCCAGCACCTCGGGCACCTCGCTGGAGACCAGCAGCACCCCCACGCCCTGAGCGGCCAATGCCCGGATGACCTGGTAGAGCTCGGCCCGGGCGCCCACGTCCACACCCCGGGTCGGCTCGTCGAGGAGCAGCAACTTGGTGCCGCCGAGCAGCCAACGCCCGACCACCACCTTCTGCTGGTTGCCGCCGGACAGCGTGCGTACCGGCCGGTCGACGTCCCGGGGCCGCAGCTCCAGGGTCTCCGCGATCCGGTCCGCCTCGGCGCGTTCCTTGGCGGCGTTGGTGAAGCCGAGCCGCGCGTACCGGCCGAAGGTGGCCAGCGTGACGTTGCGGTAGATCGGCTCGCCGAGCAGCAGCGCCTGGCTCTTGCGTTCCTCCGGGGCCATCCCCATGCCGGCGCGAACCGCCGCGCCGACACCGGGACGCAGGACCTTCCCGTCCATCCGCACCGTGCCGGCCTCCGGGAGGCGGGCACCGTAGATCGTCTCCAGCAGTTCGGAGCGACCGGAGCCGACCAGGCCCGCGATGCCCACGATCTCCCCGGCGCGCACGCTCAGCGAGACGTCGGCGAACTCGCCGGCGCGGGTCAACCCCTCCACCTGGAGCAGGTCGGCGCCGGCGGAGTCCTCGGTCGGCCGGTCCGGGAAGACGTACTCGATGGTGCGGCCGGTCATCCGGCTCACCAGGTCGCGGGTCGGGGTGTCGCGCGCCGGCAGGTTCGCCGCCGTGGTCCGGCCGTCCTTGAGTACGGTGACCCGGTCGCCGATCTCGCGGATCTCCTCCAGCCGGTGGGAGATGTAGATGACGGCGATGCCCTGCGCGGTCAGCTCACGGATGATCCGGAACAGGTTGCCGACCTCGTCGTGGGCCAGCACCGCGCTCGGCTCGTCCATGATGATCAGTCGGGCCTCGTGCGACAGCGCCCGCGCCATGCTGACGATCTGCTTGCCGGCCGCCGGCAGTGACCGGACCATCCGCCCGGGCGGAATCTCACCGTGGCCGAGCCGGCTGAGGATCTGCCGGGTGTGCCGGGCCATCCGGCCGCGCCGGACGAAACCGAAGCTGCGGTACTCGTGCCCGAGGAACGCGTTCTCCGCCACCGACAGGTCCTCGACGAGGTCGAGCTCCTGGTAGATGGTGGCGATGCCCGCCTTCATGGCGGCCTGCGGGTTGGCGAACGTGGCCGGCTCACCGCGCCACTCCACCTGCCCGGAATCCGGTTGGTGCACCCCGGCGAGAACCTTGATGAGGGTGGACTTGCCGGCGCCGTTCTGCCCGAGCAGGCAGTGCACCTCGCCGGCACGCACCTCAAGCTGCACGCCGTCGAGCGCGCGTACGCCGGGGAAGGTCTTCACCAGGTCGGTGAGGCGCAGGACCACCTCGCCCGCGACGGTGTCGGCGGGAGCCTCGACCAGCGGCGCCTCGGCGACGGCCTCGGCCGACGCGGTGGCGGGGTCATCCTCGGGCAGAGCCACAGTCTCCTCCTCGCTCACGACGGAATCTCGAACAGCTTCATGCGGCTTCCCCGAAGGCGACGTCACTCGCGAGCACCGCCGCACCGGTGACACCGGCACGGCCGCCCAGCTCGGACAGGACGACGGGAAGGTTGCCGGTGGCCAGCGGCAGCGACCGGCGGTAGACCACACTGCGGATCTCGGCGAGCAGGATGTGACCCAGCTGGGCCAGCCCGCCGCCGATCACGATCATCGACGGGTTGGTGAAGCTGACCAGGCCGGCGAGCACCCCGCCGACCCGCCGTCCGCCGTCCCGGATCAGCTGGATGCAGGTCACGTCGCCCTCGACGGCGCCCTCGGCGACGTCCAGCGCGGTGACGACTCCCCGCAGGGCCAACCGCTCGGCAAGCGCCGGCGACGTCCCACTGCGGGCGGCGGCTGCCGCGTCCTTGGCCAGCGCGGCGCCGCTGAACAGCGCCTCCAGGCAGCCGACGTTGCCGCAGGAACACATCGGACCGTGCGAGTCGACCTGGATGTGGCCGATGTCGCCGGCACAACCGTCGGTGCCCCGGTAGACCTCGCCGGTGAGGTAGATGCCGCACCCGATGCCGGTGCCGATCTTCACGAAGAGGAAGTCGTCGACCGAGTGGGCGACCCCACCGTGCCGCTCCCCGATCGCCATGATGTTGACGTCGTTGTCGACAACCGCCGGGCAGCCGTGCTCCCGGCTGAGCAGTTCACGCACCGGGAACCGGTCCCAGCCCGGCATGATCGGTGGTGAGACCGGAACGCCGTCGCGGAAGCTGACCGGGCCGGGTACGCCGATGCCGACCGCGTCCAGTCGCTCGTACGCGCCGTCGACCCGGGCCTTGTGCAGCAGCTCGTTGACCCGTTGCAGGGTCACCTTCGGGCCGTTGCGGATGTCGGCTGACTCGGCGTAGTGGGCCACCGGTTCGAGGCGGCCGTTGACCACCTCGACGTCCATCGAACTGGCACCGAGGTCGACGGCGGCGAAGCGCAGCTTCGGGTTCAGCTCGACAAGGGTCGAGCGACGCCCACCTCGGGATGCGGCGAGCCCGGCCTCGGCGACGTAGCCCAGCGCCACCAGGCGATCCAGCTCGGCCAGCATCCGCGGACGCGGCATCTGGAGTCGGTCACCGAGCTCAGCTCGGGACACGGCGCCCTCGTCGCGGAGCAACCGCAACAGACGCACGTGCAGGGGGTCGACGGTGCGCATCCGGGTCCCCCTCTTCATTGGCAGCGTTCACATCGACGCAATGCCGATGTGTTGTGTCCGACACAGTAAGAGCGTTCCACGCCGCCTGTCCAGAGCTTCAACCGTTCCGAGACCAACTTTTGTCCGAAAGAACAAAAGCTACTAGTCGATCAAGGAAAGGATCACGGACGGCCCGCATCCCCTCGCCCGCAGTTCCATCGACGGACACGCAAACGCCCCGCCAGCCGATCCTCGGTGGCGGGGCGTTTGGCGCGGAACCGTCAGCGACGGCCAGCAGAGTTGCGCTTCTTGCGGAGCTTGCGGTCGTCGCGCAGCTCGACGTACGGCTCGTCGTCCACCGCGTGGCCGGCCGAGATCGCCCGGCCACGCTCCAACTCCGCGTCGAACTCCGCCCCCAGCAGGATCGCGATGTTGCTCAGCCAGAGCCAGACCAAGAAGATGATCACCCCGGCCAGGGTCCCGTACGTCTTGTTGTACGAACCGAAGTTGCTCACGTAGAGGGCGAACAGGCCGGAGATCACCAGCCAGATCACCACGGCCAGCACCCCGCCCGGACTGACCCAGCGGAAACCGCCGTGCCGGGCGTTCGGCGAGGCCCAGTAGAGGATCGCGAACATCAGGCTGACCAGGATCAGCAGCACCGGCCACTTGGCGACGTCCCACACCGCGACCGCCGTCGAGCCGAGCCCGATCACGTCGCCGACGGATTCGGCGAGGCGGCCGGTGAAGACCACGATCACCGCGCTGGCCAGCAACAGCACACCGATCACCGCTGTCACGCCGAGTCGGATCGGCAGGGTCTTCCAGATCGGCCGGCCCTCCGGCACGTCGTAGATGGTGTTGGAGGCGCGCATGAACGCGCCGATGTAACCGGAAGCCGACCAGAACGCCGCCACCAGACCGATGATCGCGGCGAGGCTGGCCAGACCACCGTTCTTGTCCGCGGTGCCGATCGCCTCGGTGATGATCTGCCGGATGCTGTCGTCCGGCACCGCCTGGTTGACGGTGTCCTTGACGCCCTCGGTGGCGCTCTCGCCGAGCAGGCCGAGCAGGGAGATCAGCACCAGCACGCCCGGGAAGATGGACAGCACCCCGTAGTAGGTCAGAGCCGCCGCCCAGTCGGTCAGGCTGTCGTCCTGGAACTCGCTGATCGTCCGGCGCATCGCCGCCTTCCAGCCACTGCCGGGCAGGTCGGTGGGGCTGTCCGGGCCCGCGTCGGGCCCGACCGGCGCACTGGCGGGATCACGCTCATGCTCACGCTGGGCGGAAGACTCGTCCGAGGCCATCGCCCCTCCTCCTGGTCGGCGGTGTCACCTCCGGACATGCCCCGTCGACGGGCGCGGATAACCCCCTACTTGTAGAGCAACTTCGCCATTCGGCGGGAAGCCACCAGCAGGCCGACCGCCACCATCGCCACCAGGTAGAGCACGTCGAGCAGCCAGAGCCAGCCGCCACTGCCCAGGGCGACCCCCCGGATCAGGTGCACCGACCGGTACAGCGGGGTGATCTCGACGAGCCAGTGCAGCACTGTCGGATAGGCCTGCGCCGGCACGAAGGTGCCGGAGAAGAGGAAGAGCGTGAACTGCGCGGAGCCCATCAGGTCGAAATCCTGCCAACTGCGCATGAAGGTGGAGATCGCCATGCCGAGCGCCCCGAACGCGAACCCGACCAGCACCGCGGCCGGGAGGGCGGTCAGCGCGCGGGTGACGCTCGTCAACTCCAGCGCGACCATCACCCCGAGGAACGCCGCCGAGTAGGCGCTGCCCCGCAGCATCGCCCAACCCAACTCGCCCACGGCGATCTCGAACGGCCGTACCGGGGTGGCGATCATCCCGTCGTACAGCTTCATGTACTTCATCTTGCCGAAGAAGTTGAAGGTGGTCTCCGCGAGCGCCCCGGTCATCGCCGAGGAGGCGAGCATCGCCGGGGCCACGAACTCGGCGTACGAGACCAGCCGCCCGTCCGGCAACGGCAGGTCGCCGACCAGCGAGCCGACGCCCACCCCGATGGAGAGCAGGTAGAGCAGCGGCTCCACGAAGCCGGAGAGCAGCAGCAGCCAGTAGACCGACTTCAGCGCCGCGACGTTGCGCCCGACCACCGACGCCGACCGCCGGGACGCGGCGGAGACATCGACCAGCCGGGGCAGGATCAGCGTGACCACGACACCCTCTCTGCTTGCTCTTCAAACCACGAGTTGCTCTTGCTCGCTCGGCTGCCGGGCCTGCTCGGCTCAGACGACGAGCTTGCGACGGAACGCGCGCACCGCCAGCAACCAGCCGGCGACCGCCCAGGCAGCCAGGTAGAGCAGGTGCCCGACGATCGACCACTGTGGGGCGACGCCGAGCGTGGCCGCGCGGCACAGGTCCACGGCATGCCACAACGGCGTCGCGTACGCCAGCCAGCGCAGCGCCTCGGGCAACGACTCGACCGGAAAGAACACCCCGGCGAAGAGCGTCATCGGGATCACCGCGAACCGGAACAGCATCGCGAGCCAACTGTCGCTCGGCACCGACGCGGCGTACGCGAAGGTCGGCGCGGCGACAGCCAGCCCGAACAACGCCACCACCGGCAGGGCGGCCACCGCCCACGGCGACCGCAACGCCCCGAACAGCCCGGTGACCAGCAGGAACGCCACGATCGTGGTGAGCACCCGGAACAGCACGAAGGCGAGGTGCCCGGCCACGATGTCACCCACCCGCAGCGGCGACGCGCCCTGCGCGAAGTAGGTCTTGATCCACTGGAAGTTGCTGAACACCGGCCAGGTCGAGTCGCCGACGGTCACCTGGAGCGCTGTCGAGGCGATCAGCCCCGGGACCAGCCAGTCGAGGTAACGCACCCCGTCGACGCCCTGGTCGATGTAGGCGCCGACGCCGACCCCGAACCCGAGGACGGTCAGCACCGGCAGCAGGAACGAGGAGAACACCCCCGCCCGCCAGGTGCGTCGCAGACCCACCAGGTAGTGCTCGAACACCGCATACGCCGGCACCCATGGGAACCGCGCCGATCCCGCCACACTCACCCGACCACCCCGCCCGCCACGCCAGCCACCACGACCTGTCTACCCCCGGGGTACGACAGATCGCCGGTCACCCTACGACGACCCCGCCGACGTGTCGCCCGGGTTTCGCCGCGTCGGCCTGTGCGCCGCTGGTTGATCGACTCGGCTTCCTGAAAGTCGCGGCGTCAGAGCCACCCCGATGCCGCGACTTCCTGAAAGCCGAGTCGATCAAGGCGGCGTGGTCGCTCCCTACCTACCGGCCGACGGAGTCGGAGCCGACGAACGCGCGCCACGCGTCGGGCGGGAAGACGAGCACGGGGCCGGTCGGGTCCTTGGAGTCGCGGACGGCCACCAGCCCAGGCAGGTTGGCGGCAACCTCCACACAGGCACCGCCGCTGCCGTTGCTGCGGGTGCTCTTGCGCCAGCGGGCGCCGGTCAGCTCCATGTCTCCGCCACTTCCGCGATCAGGTCGAGGGACTGCTGCTGCGATAGTGCCTCACCCCGGATCGACTCCCACACCTCGACCATCTGCCGCACATACTCGGACCGGTCGATCACCTGCCCGTGGCGCTGCCCGTCCAGGAAGACGACATCCTCGCCGGTGGTGGCGGTGGCGATCACGAAGGGACCATCGAGCCCAGCGTACGCACCGGCCGACAGCGGCACGACCTGGATTCGGACCCGCGGCAGGGCCGAGCCGAGCTTCACCAGGTGACGCAACTGCTCGCGCATCACCTCCAGCCCGCCGACGTGGCGGCGCAGTGCGTACTCGTCGACGACCACGCTGAGCAGCGGTGGCCGGTCCCGGGTGAGCACGCCCTGCCGGTCGAGCCGGGCGGTCACCTGCTGCTCGACCTCGTCCGCCGCGAAGAGCCCGGCACCGGCCAGGATGGCGCGGGCGTACCCCTCGGTCTGCACCAGACCCGGCACGTAGAGCGGCTCGTACCACCGCAACGCGGTGGTCTCCTGCTCGATGCCGGCCCAGTCGCGGAACCACGGCACCACGGCCTCCCGGCTGATCCGCCGCTGGATCCGCTCGAACCGACCGTCGGCCCCGAACACTGCGTCACACCGGCGGGCGAAGTCCAGACTCGGCCGGCGCTCGGATGTCTCCACCTTGGCGACCAGCGCCCCGGAATAGCTCAACGCCTCGGCCAGCGCGGCCTGTGACATCCCGTTGGCGGCCCGGGCCAGTCGCAGCTCCTCGGCGAAGTGCTCCAGCATGGACGAACTCTCCATGGACAACCCCCGTACATTCCCGTACCGTGCCGGGCCGATCGCCGTACGCGCTGGTCGTCAGCGTGCGGAACCTCCCACCGTAGTCGGGTCCTCACCAGACTGTCACGCAGCGGAACCGCTCACGGGATCAGACGGCGGGCGGAACCAGGCCGGGAGCGCCCCGTGACCCCCGATCCGGGGCGCTCCCCACCCACCCGACGGAGGTTCCCCCGTGCGACTCATCTGGTCGGCTCATGACGGCGGCGGGCGCTGATGCCCCGGTACCGCCCCCACGTGGCGGCGCGCCCGTCCTGGCGCTGTCGGGTCTGCGGGGCGGCGTGGCCCTGCTCGCCGGCCCGCCTGGCGTTGCTGGGCGAGTACCGCGAGGACCGGATCGGCCTGCTCATCTACCTGGCCGCGTTGCTCTACGAGGCGGCCGGGGACCTCGCCGGCCAGGCCGGTCAGGATCGACTGACCGACCGTTTCATCACCTGGGCCAGGGCCCGTTGAGCGGTGATCGTTGGCAGCCCAGCAGCTCGACACGCCGGAACGGTTGCTGCTGAGCTGCCAACGATCGGACGGTTGAATCGTCAATGGTCGGACCGGGTGCTCGGTGGCCGAGCCGAGGTGTCGACGGGCGGGCGGCGGCCCCGACTTCGGCGGGCTGCGCCGGTCAGGCCGGCCGGTAACCGCGGACCAGCGCCTGCACGGCGTAACCGAGCAGCAGCACTCCCGCGCCGACGCCGACCACCAACCCGGCAGAGACTCCCGAGGCGAGGCCGGTGACGAGGCCCGCCGCCGCCACCAGGCACAGCGCGGCACCGAGCGTGCGCAGCAACGGATCCCGCAGGAGCGGGGCGAGCGGGAAGAAGTGCAGACCGACCACCAGGCAGACCAGCACCGGCACGTACTCGGACCAGTTGGCCGCCACCAACACGGCGGCACCCAGCCCGGCGGCGACGAACTCGGCCACGACGATGAGCAGGTACGGGCGGTCGGCGGCCCGGTCCCGAGGGCTGCCGGCCCCCCGCAGTCGGGAGGCCAGCACACCGCCCAGCACGGCGGTGAGCAGCGCGACGATGCTGCCCACCACGAGCAGGGCACGCAGCGGTTGCTCCGCCGCCGGCACACTGAACCAGACCATCGCGAAGATGCCCAGGTAGAGGGCGGTGAGCCCGGCCTGACGTCGGTTGGCGATCACCAGATCAGACATGAAGTTCCCCCGGGTTACGACAGACCGCCGGTCACCCTACGACGTTCCCTTCGACTTGTCGCCCGCGTTTCACCCAGTCGTCCGGCCCCCGCCCCCAGCCACTCGCCCCGCCTGGCCGCCCACCTCGGCCCAGCCGCCCGCCTCGGCCCAGCCGCCCGCCTCGGCCCAGCCGCCCGCCTCGGCCCAGCCGCCCGCCTCGGCCCAGCCGCCCGCCTCGGCCTGGCCGGTACCCCTGGCCCCGGCCGCTTGATCGACTCGGGTTTCAGGAAGTCGGGCTATCCACTTCGCCGCATCACCCCGACTTGCAGGAAGCCGAGTGGATCTTCGCGGGCCGGGGTCGATACACCGGAAATGTCGCAGGGATGGGCTGCCAACGATCACTCTTGGCCCGTCAGTCGACCAGGGTGCGGCCGGTCAGGTGCAGGAAGACGTCCTCCAGGCCGCTGCGCCGAACCAGCACGTTGGCCGGCTGGAGCCCCAGCGCGGTGACCTCGGCGACCGCCGCGTCGCCGTCGGGTACGTAGAGCAGGACCCGGTCGGGCAGGACCTCGACCCGCTCCCCCAGCCCGTCGAGCTTGCCGGCGAACGGCTCCTGCGACTCGGCGGCGAAGCGCAGCTCGACCACCTCACGCGTCGAGTGCTGCTCGATCAACGCTCGGGGTGAGCCCTCCGCGACGATCTGGCCGCCGTCCATCACCACCAGGCGGTCGCAGAGCTGCTCGGCCTCGTCCATGTAGTGCGTGGTGAGCACCAGCGTGACGCCCTGCTGCTTGAGCCGGAACAGCCGCTCCCACACCAGGTGCCGGGCCTGCGGGTCGAGCCCGGTGGTCGGCTCGTCGAGCAGCACGATCTCCGGATCGTTCACCAGTGCGCGGGCGATGGTCAGCCGACGCTTCATCCCACCGGAGAGCGGCTCGACCTTGCTGTCGGCGCGCTCGGTGAGCTGGACGAAGTCGAGCAGCTCGGCGGCGCGCTCCCGGGCCGCCCGGCGGGAGATGCCGAAGTAGCGGGCGTAGACGGTCAGATTTTCCCGGACGGTCAGCTCCGGATCGAGATTGTCCAGCTGGGGGCAGACCCCGAGGCGCGCCCGGATCGCCGGCCCGTCGGCCACCGGATCCATGTCGAGGATGCGCAACTCACCGCCGCTGGGCGGGGATATGCAGCCGACCATCCGCATGGTGGACGACTTGCCCGCTCCGTTGGGCCCGAGGAAGCCGAACGCCTCACCCGGGCGCACCTCGACGTCGATGCCGTCCACGGCGGTGAAATCACCGAACCGCTTCACCAGCCCCCGAGCCTGAATCAGTGGTCGCCCCGAAGTCACCGTCCGACCCTAACCGCCGGGTCCGACAGCCCTCCACGCAAATACGCGCGATTGTGCCGGGACGTCCGCCGCGAGACGGGCAGGGCGACGGCGCCCGCGACCCGCCGGTCACCCCGACCACGGGCGACGAAACGCCGGTCGATGCCCCACCCGTCAGCCAATCGACGTGTATCGTCCTTTCGTGTCGCCCATCAGCGCGCCAGATGGTTCGTCGTCACCTGCCCGACCAGCCAACTCTCCCGCCGGTGGGTCCGCGGTGAGCCCCGACGGCGGGCCACCCCGACCACGACCGGAAGCCGACCGGAGCGAGCCCCACGCAAGCGGGCCCGACCCGAGCGAGCCCCACGCAAGCGAGCCCGACCCGAGCGGGCCCGACCCGAGCGGGCCCGACCCGAGCGGGCCCGACATCCCGGAGCAGTCGACCCGGGACCTCGCCGCCCAGTTCGAGGACGAGAAACCGGGACGGGCGCTCTCCGGGCCGGCGGGTCTGCTCCTCACCACTGCGGCGCTCGCGATCGGCGCTCTCGCCCTGTGGCAGGTGTTCCGCCCGCTGTCGCAGGGCAGCAAGTACTACCTGATCATCTTCCTGGCCGGCGTACTCCCGCTGGTCTTCCTCGCCTACCCGGCCGACCTGCGGCTGCCGGCCCGGCTACGCGCCCGGCGACCACCCGCCTCGACGCGGCCCACAGTGACCGACTGGGTCCTGGTCGTCCTGGCGGTGGCGGCCTGTCTCTACCCCGTCCTGCCGATCCGGATCGGCAGCGGTGGCGGCGGCTACAACGCGTTCCTCGACCGGCAGGGCCTGCTGGCGCCGACGGATCTGGTGCTGGGCACCGTCCTGCTGCTTCTGCTGCTCGAAGCGTGCCGACGGACCACCGGTTGGATCCTGCCGGCGGTCTGCCTGCTGTTCCTCGGGTACGGCTACTACGGCGGGTTGCTGCCGCAGTCCTGGCCGGTCGCGCACGCGGGGCTCGACTTCAGTCAGCTGGTCGACGCGTTCTACAACTCCGACAGCGGCTTCTACGGCACGCCGCTCGACGTGGCCGCCTCGTACATCGTGCTGTTCACCATCTACGGCGCGGTGCTGGAGTTGTCCGGGGCCGGGCGGTTCTTCGTCGAGCTGTCGGCCGCGGCGTTCCGGCGTTCGCGTACCGCCGCCGGCCGGACGGCGGTGGCCTCGGGGTTCCTGCTCGGCACCGTCTCCGGCTCCGGCGCGGCGACGACGGTGAGCATCGGCGCGGTCACCTGGCCGCTGCTGCGCCGCGCCGGCTACCCGCCGGAGCGGGCCGGCGGCATGTTGGCCGCGGCCGGGGTGGGCGCCATCCTCTCCCCACCCACTCTGGGTGCGGCGGCGTTCATCATCGCCGAGTACCTGGGCGTCTCGTACCTCCAGGTGCTGGGCTGGGCGACCGTGCCGACGGTGCTCTACTACCTCGGCATCCTGCTCGCCGTCGAGATCGACGCCCGCCGTTCGGGCGTACGCCCCGTGGTGATCGACGTCGGCTCGCCCTGGCGTCTGCTGGCCCGGTTCGGCTACCACTTCGCCTCGCTGATCGCCATCATCGTGTTCCTCGCGCTAGGCGTGTCCGCGACGAGGGCTGTCGTGTTCGCCATCGTGCTCACCGTCGCGTTGTCGTTCCTGGCCCCCAGGAACGGCCGCGCCCCCAGGAACGGCCGCGCCCCCAGGAACGAGGACCGCGCGCACCGGCTCACCCCGGGCCGGCTGGTGACCGCGCTCGTCAGCGGCGTACGCGGCGTCCTCGCCGTCACCGCGGTCTGCGCCGCCGCCGGCATCATCACGGCGACCACCACGAAGACCGGCCTCGGGCCGCAGGCGGCGGCGCTGCTGATCGGCGGGGCGCAGGCGGTCACCTCGGACCCGACGCTGGTGCTGGTGCTCACCGCGCTGCTCGCCGCCGTCGCGCTCACCCTGCTGGGTCTGGCCGTGCCGGTCACCGCGTCGTTCGTGATCGGTTGGGTGATCGTCGGTCCGGCCCTGCTCGACCTGGGCGTCACCGCGCCGGCGGCGGCGATGTTCGTCTTCTACTTCGCTGTGCTGTCCGAGGTGTCCCCACCGACAGCGCTCGCCGCGGTGGCCGCCGCCGCCGTCACCGGCGGCCGGCTGGTGCCGACCATGTGGCAGACCCTGCGGTACGCGCTGCCGGCGTACCTGACCCCGATCGCGTTCGTCATCACGCCGGCCGGGCTCGGTCTGCTCGGCATCGGTGGCGTTCAACGGATCGCCTTCGCCGCGGCGGTCACCGCGCTCAGTGTGGCGGTGCTCGCCGTCGCCGCCGGTGGCTGGTTGCCCGGCGTGGGCCCGGCCGGCGCGCCGGAACGGGTGCTGGGTGCCCTCGCCGGCGTCACACTGCTCTGGCTCGAACCCGTGCCGGTAACTGTGGGCGCGGCGCTGGCCGCCGTCGCGGCGGCGGGTGTGTTCGTCCGACGCGGATCCGCCGGCCGGTCATCGTCCGGATCACCAGCCAACCCTGTGGAGGAACAACTGTGAGACGAATCGACGTACGGCTCGCGGCGGGCCTGAGCGTGCTCGCCCTCGTCACGGTCGGCACCGCGGGGTGCGGAGGTCAGCAGGGCGGCGCGGCAAAGGACGACACGGCCAGCGAGGTCACCTGCGAGGTGACAAAGGAGACCCGCGTCGGCATCGCCACCGGCAACGCGACCGGCGTCTACTACGTGGTCGGCAACGCCCTGGCCGGGCAGTTGTCCGGGGCGACGGGCGGCAAGCTCTCCGGCACCGCGGCCGAGACCGGCGCTTCGGTGCAGAACGTCGAGCAACTGGTCGGTGGTCAGTACGACGTGGCGTTCTCGCTGTTCGACACGGCTGTCAATGCGTTCGAGGGCAAGGACAGCTTCACCGCGCCGCAGCCGGTGGAGGCGCTGACCCGCATCTACGACAACTACACCCAGGTGGTGGTCCGCAACGACTCTGGGATCACCTCGGTGGCCGACATGCGGGGCAAGCGGATCTCCACCGGCTCACCGAAGTCCGGCACCGAGGTGATCGCCAACCGGCTGTTGGAGGCCGCCGGCCTCGACCCGGCCAAGGACGTCAGGGCGCAGCGACTGGACCTGACCAAGACTGTCGAGGGGATCAAGGACGGCAGCGTCGACGGCTTCTTCTGGTCCGGTGGTCTGCCCACCGGTGGCCTCACCGACCTGTTCACCACGGCCGGCGGCTCGGTGAAGTTCGTCGACATCTCGCCGTTGCTGCCGAAGATGGCAGCGTTGAGCCCCGCCTACCAGGCCGGGACGATCGGCCGGGACGCGTACCGGACGGCGAGCGACACCCCGACCATCGTCGTACCGAACGTGTTGTTGGTCCGTAAGGACCTGGACGCCAACGTCGCCTGCGCGATCACCCGGACGGTCTTCGACAAGCGCGACGCCCTGGCCCAGGCCAACCCGGCGGCCAAGGGGATCTCGCTGGAAAAGGCCCGCAGGACCCTGCCGGTGCCGCTGCACCGCGGCGCCGAGAAGGCGCTGAAGGACCTCGGCGCCAACTGACCCAGCCGGTCAGTTGTCGGCCGGCGCGGTGGCGGCGCGGGCCACGCCGACCAGCCGGTCGGTCTCGGCGAGCAGGGCCTCGTCGTCCGCCGGAGTGCCGGGGTCGAGTCGGACCGTCCAGGTCAGACCGTCGACCCCGGCCACGCGGCGGGCCGCGACCCGCGCCGCGCCGCCGGGCACCGGCTGGTGCTCGGTGTACGCGACCGAGCGGGTCACCCGGGCCCGCACCTGGTGCGGCAACTCCCCCGGGTCGAGCAGCAGGTACGTTTCGGCCGGACCGTCGACGACCACCGTGTAGCCGTCCCGCTCGACGAGCTGCTCGGCGGGGGTGACTGTCAACTCCCGGCCGGACCAGACCGCCTTGAGGATGCTGTGCCACCCGAGCCGGTGCCCCCGACCGGGCAACCACAACCCGAGGTTGGTGGCGACCACCACCCCGTCGCCCTCACCGTTGCCGGCGGCGGCCCAGGCCAACACCCGCTCGTCGGCGGTCAGCGCCGGCCTGTCGGCCGGCGGCAGCTTCGGCTTGCGGCTGAACAGTCCCATCTAGAGGCCTCCCGCGGCCTGCTCGCGCAGCGCCCGGGCGTGCTGCTCCAGGGACAGCAGCTCACCGAACGCGGCGAAGTACTCGTCCTTGTTGTTGACCGGGTTGATCCGCTGGATGCGTGACTTGAGGTCCCGGACCCGGGCGGTCACCGACCCGAACTGCACCCGCGCCATGGTGATCGACACGTAGCGCGGGTCCGGTTCGCCGTCGATCCGCAGTGGTTCGACGGCCAGCTCACCGACAAGCGCCGCGGCCGCCAGGTCGTCGCAGGCGTCGCGGACCGACTCGATCCAGACCGCCCCGCCGGTCGCCGACGCGGCGCCACCGGCCACCGCGATGGCGGTACGCACCGCGACGTGCACCGGGTGGCGGTATTCGGTGGCCTCGACAGCGTCGAACATCGGCCCGGCCAGAACGGGTTGCTGGAGGGCGAGTTTGAGCGCTTCCCGCTCGACCATCGACTGCGGGCTGTCCACCGCAGGCTCAGGGCGGGCCGAGGTCGGCCGGGCGGCGGGGGCGGCGTCGCGGGTGCCGGCCGGCGCGGTGTTGCCGGCGGCGAGCACCGCCCGCTGCACCGGCTCGATCTCCATGCCGAGGTCCATGGCGAGCTTGCGGACGTACTCGGGGCGCTTTTCCCGGTCCTTGAGTCGCGCGACCAGGGGGGCGGCGTGGCGCATCGCCTCGACCCGGCCGTCGACGGTGTCCAGGTCGAAGCGGCTGATCACGTGCCGCAGCGCGAAGTCGACAAGCGGCTCGCGGCGGGCGACCAGGTCACGCACCGCCAGGTCACCCTTGGCCAGCCGCAGGTCGCACGGGTCCATGTTGTCCGGGCTGACCGCGATGAACGTACGCCCGACGAAGCGTTGGTCGTCTTCGAAGGCGCGCAGCGCGGCCTTCTGCCCGGCGGCGTCGCCGTCGAAGGTGAAGATGATCTCGCCGGCCACCTCGTCGCTGTCGAACAGGAGCCGACGCAGGACGGAGATGTGGTCCGCGGCGAAGGCGGTGCCGCAGGTCGCCACGGCCGTGGTCACCCCGGCGAGGTGGCAGGCCATCACGTCGGTGTAACCCTCGACGATCACCGCCCGCCCCTGCTTGGCGATCTCCCGCTTGGCCTGGTCGATGCCGTAGAGCACGTGCGACTTCTTGTAGATCGGCGTCTCGGGGGTGTTCAGGTACTTCGGGCCGTCGTCGTCATCGAAGAGCTTGCGCGCGCCGAATCCGATCACGTCGCCGGCGAGGTCGCGGATCGGCCAGAGCAGCCGGCGGCGGAACCGGTCGATCAGGGAGCCCGAACGGGCCTCCCGGGACAGCCCGGCGGTGACCAGCTCCTGGTGGGTGAAGCCCTGCTGGCGCAGGTGCTTGGTGAGCAGGTCCCAACCCTCCGGCGCGAACCCACAGCCGTAGCGCTCGGCGGCGGCCCTGTCGAAGCCCCGTCGCGCCAGGAACTCCCGTGCCGGCCGGGCGCCGGCGGTGCTCAGTTGCGCGCGGTAGAACTCGACGGCGGCGGCGTGCGCGGCGACCAGGCGCTGCCGCTGACCCTGCTGCGGGCGCGGGCGCGGGGTGCCCTTGTCGTCCTCGATGTAACGCAGTTGGATGCCGGCGCGGCCGGCCAGCCGCTCGACGGACTCCACGAAGCTGAGGTGGTCGGCGTCCATCAGGAACTTGATCGCGTCCCCGCCGGCCCCACAGCCGAAGCAGTACCAGACGTTGCGGGCCGGGGACACGTTGAACGACGGACTCTTCTCGTCGTGGAACGGGCACAGGCCCTTGAGGTTGCCGCCGCCGGCGGACTTCAGGGTGACGGTCTCGGAGATCACATCCCCGATCGAGGTGCGTTCCCGGACCAGTGCGATGTCCTCGTCCCGGATCCGCCCAGCCATGCGCCACCCCCTCGCCGTACATCCTGCCCTGCCGGACCGACGACACGCCGGCCGGGGGACGCCGGTGTGGCGGCGGCCGCTGCCGGCTGGGCGGTTCCGGCCCGCAGGCCGGGTCCGCACGGGGACCATGACCAGATGCGCCGGGTACGGACCGAAGCCCCCCGCCTGCCGAGATGGCTGGCCGCTCGGATGGGGCTACCCGGGCAGACCCCGCAGACGGACGAGGCCGGCCACCGGCACGCCACCTGGCTGGAACTCTTCCTCGACCTCATCTTCGTGTACGCGCTGGCGGCGGTGGTGGCCCGGCTGGGCAACGAACCGGCCCCGTCGCCAAAGGCCGTGCTGGCCGTGATCGGGCTCTTCGTGGTGATCCAGTGGGCCTGGATGGGGCAGGTCTACTACGACACCCGGTTCGATCCGGACGACGCGCTGCACCGGCTGCTGGTGCTTGTCGCGTTGGTCGGCGCGGGCGCGATGACCCTCGGCGTCGACGAGGTCCCGGAGAGCGTGCTGCTGCCGGTCGGTTACCTGATCGTGCGGGGTGTGCTGCTCCTGCTGTACCTGCGGGCCTGGCCGACCAGCCCGAGCGCCCGAATGGTGACGACTGTCTATCTGATCGGCTTCGGGTCGGGTTGGTTGATCTGGCTGGTCTCGCTGACCGTTTCCGCCGAACTACGCCCGGTCCTGTGGATCGTCGCGATGGTCATCGAACTGGCCACGCCCTGGGCCGGCGTGCGCTGGCTCAACCGCTGGCCGGTGGACAACCGGCACCTGCCGGAACGGATCGGCCAGTTCACCATCATCGTGCTGGGTAGCGCGCTGGCCAGCCTGCTCTTCGCCGTGCCGGACCACCCCCCACCCCACATGATCCTCACCGCCGCGATGGCGTTCCTCATCCCGGCGGCGGTCTGGTGGGTCTACACCACCTTCGTCACCACCCGGCTGACCCAGAGCCGGCTGCGCGGCGGGCAGGCGTACACCTACCTGCACATTCCGCTCGGCGGTGCGCTGTTGCTGCTCGGCTGGGCGCTCGGGCAGGTGGTCCGGCTGGTCGACGACGACGCGAACCAGCTGCCGCTGGAGCTGCGGCTGCTGCTGGGCGCCTCGATGGTGGTGTGGACGGCCTGCGGGCTCGCCCTGTACTGGTTGTGGACCCGACCGAGCGCCGCCCGGTTGGCGATCGCCGCCTACGGGGTGGTCTCGGTCAGCCTGATCACCGCGACGGTGCACCAGCCCAGGGTGATGCTGTCGCTGCTCTCCCTGGCCGTCGTCGGGTACGCCGTACTGCTCAGCCGGCGCCTCGCCCGGGCCGGTAAGGAGATGAACACCCCCGAGGGGTGAGCGGCGCTCAGGCCGCCGCGGCGGGCTCAGGAATGGCCGTCTCCTCGGCCGCCACCTGCTGGTTCCAGTCGGCCTTGGTGGAGCGCCAACCCTCGTCGTCCATGCCACGCCGCCAGTAGCCGGAGATGGAGAGCTGGTCGAGGGGTAGGCCCCGCTCGCCGCGCAGCAGCCGGCGCAGGTCCCGGACGAACGCAGCCTCGCCGTGCACGAACGCGTGCACCTGACCGGCCGGGAACTCCAACGCCCGCACCGCCGCGACCAGCGCCTCGCCCACCGGGCGTTCGCCACGGTGCAGCCAGGTCAGCTCGACCGCCCCGGGGCTGAGCAGCTTCTGCTCCTCCGCCGGATCGGCGATCTCCACGAAGACGTGGGCCGGGGCACCCAACGGCAGACGCTCAAGGGCGGCGGCGATCGCCGGCAGGGCGCTCTCGTCACCGACCAGCAGATGCCAGTCCGCGTCCGGGTTCGGGGCGTACGCGCCGCCGGGGCCGACGAAGTGCACCGGATCCCCCGGGCGCAACGCGGCGGCCCACGGGCCGGCCAACCCCTCGTCGCCGTGGTACACCACGTCGACGGTCAACTCCCCGGCCAGCGGATCCCAGCGCCGCACCGTGTACGCGCGCAGCCGGGGCCACTGCTCCCGGGGCAGGTCCCGGCGGATCGCGGCGAGGTCCAACGGCTGCGGATACGCGACGTTCGGCTGCGGGAACACGACCTTGATGTAGTGGTCGGTGAACTCGCCCACCGGCAGGCCGACCAGTTCGTCCCCACCGAGGACGAGCCGGATCAGGTGCGGGGTGGGCCGCTCGGTGCGCAGCACCCGGGCCGAGGTGACGTTCCTGGGGCGTTCCGTCATGCCAGTTAGGTTAGCCTAAGCTGGCTCGTGGTCAATCGGCGGCGTGCCTCCCCCGACCAGGCGGGTGTGCCAACTCACCGCCGCCGGGTCGGTGAGCGAGGCGACCTGGTCGATCACCACCCGCAGCCGGGCCGTGTCATCCGGTGCGGCCCGCCACAGCGGGGCGAAGACCGGGTCGAGCCCCTCCGGGGCACGCCGGACCAGCGCGGCGACCAACTCCGCCAGCATCGTCCGCTGCCGCTCGTAGCGGCCCCGGAAGCCACTGCGACGCATCACGTACCGAAGCGCGATGCCCTTGAGCACTGCACACTGCGCCCGGACCAGTCGGGGCACCACCAGATCGGCGGCGTAGCGGCGGTGCGGGCCCGGACCGAAGCGCTCCTCAGTGGCCGCCACCGCCGCTGACACGAACAGCCCGGTCACCCCGCTGGTGGTGGCCTTCAACGCGACCTGGGCGCGATGGCTGCCGTCGTACCCGGCAAACGGGGCGAGCAGCGGACCGGCCAGCAGATCGACAAGCACCTCGGTCAGGTCCGCCGCGGACTCACCGGAGTAGGCGGCGGCCACGTCGGCGCAGAGCGCGGCCCGCTCGTCGGCGTCGGTGAGCAGGGGATGCAACGTGACGTAGCCACCGTGGATGCCGTCCTCCACGTCGTGCACCGAGTACGCGACGTCGTCGGCCCAGTCCATCACCTGGGCCTCCAGGCAGCGCCGGTCGCCGGGCGCGCCCACCCGGATCCAGTCGAAGACGGCAGCATCGTCGGCGTACACCCCGAACTTGCGCTCCCCCGGCCGACGCGGCCAGGGATACTTGCCGATCGCGTCGAGCGACGCCCGGGTCAGGTTCAGCCCGGCGGACGAGCCGTCCGGGGCGAGCACCTTCGCCTCCAGCCGGGTCAACACCCGCAGCGTCTGCGCGTTGCCCTCGAAGCCGCCGCACGGTGTGGCGAGCAGGTCCAGCGCGGCCTCGCCGTTGTGCCCGAAGGGTGGGTGCCCGAGGTCGTGCGCGAGCCCCGCGACGTCCACCACGTCCGGGTCACAGCCCAGCCGGGCACCCATCTCCCGGGCGATCTGCGCCACCTCCAACGAGTGCGTCAGCCGCGTACGCAGGAAGTCGTCAGTCCCGGCGGTGTGCACCTGGGTCTTGGCGGCCAGCCTGCGAAACGCCGCCGAGTGCAGCACCCGGGCCCGGTCGCGCTCGTACGGCGACCGGCGGTGCCCGGTGTCCTTGGGCGGCTCCTCGACCAACCGCGCGTCCGCCGCCCCCGGCTCACTCCTCGCGTTCACGGAGGACGCAGAACTCGTTGCCTTCCGGATCACTCAGCACCGTCCAGTCGACCTCGCCCTGACCGATGTCGACGTGCCGGGCGCCCATGTCGACCAGGCGCTCGACCTCGGCCTCCTGGTTGGCGGGGCGCAGGTCGAGGTGCAGCCGGTTCTTCCGCTCCTTGCCCTCGGCCACCGGGCCGAAGAACAGGGCGGGCGACTGGTCCGGGGACTGCCGGATCTCCACGCCGCTCGGAGTCTCGGTGACGACCTGATAGCCGAGCGCCTCGGCCCACCAACGGGCCAGTCGGGCCGGGTCGCGGGCGTCGACAGTCAGGCTCTCCCAGACACTGGTCATGCAGTCACCTCTTCCCGTTCGACGCGGCGCCCAATCGGCCGTGTACGAGCGAGCCAAGATTACGCCCGCCACAGTTGCTCGACCCGCTCACGACGCATCGACGAAGGGCACACAACCACCGATTGGCCCCCAGTTGCCAACCGATCGCCGAGGGTTACGGGCTCGCGGCTGGAAGTCGCCGCCGGTAGCGTTCCCAGCGCGGAACGTGACCAGCCGACTGACACGAAGAGCCGACCGGTGAGGGGTGACGCTCGTGGACGCAGACACGGTGATGGGAACGGAGCTACGCGGGCTGCGCCAACGTCGACCCGACATCGCCGGCACGGTGCTCGCGGGCACCGACGGCCTGCTCATCTCCAGCGACCTGCCCAGCACCGACGCCACCCATCTCGCCGCGCTCGCCGCCGCGAGTTTCGGGCTCGGTCACCGGGTGGCCGACACCGTCCGGCAGGGTGAGTTCCGGGAGTCGGTCGTGTGCACCACCGCCGGCTGCGTGGTGACCTACCCGGCCGGGCGCAGCGCCCTGTTGACCCTCGTCACCGTGTCAGGTGCGGGCGACCTGGAGGCGCTGCACGAGGAGGCGCGGGCGGTGGCCCGCCGGGCGGGCTCGTTCCTTGACGTTCGCGGCGGCGGCATCGGCGCGACCTCCGTGCCGGACGCGCACGCCCCGCTGGCCACGCGTACCCCGATGGCGACCCTGCCGGCGCAGTTGCGCCGCGCGGCCCGACCCACCTGGCGTCGTCCGCCGATCTGAGACGTCGGCGGCGGCCGGGTGACCGGGCCGCCGCCGACGTGCGTCAGCGGCTGTCCGACCCGCCGCTCTCCACGACCGCCCGACCGGCCTCCAGCCGGGCCACCGGCACCCGGAACGGCGAGCAGGACACGTAGTCCAGGCCGACCTCGTGGAAGAAGTGCACCGAGTCGGGGTCGCCACCGTGCTCACCGCAGATGCCGAGCTTCAGCCCGGGTCGGGCCGCCCGGCCCTCCTCGGCGGCGATCCGCACCAGCCGGCCGACGCCGTCGCGGTCGATCGACTCGAACGGTGAGATGCCGAAGATGCCCAGTTCCAGGTAGCGCCAGAAGAACGCGCCCTCGACGTCGTCCCGGGAGAAGCCCCAACCCATCTGGGTCAGGTCGTTGGTGCCAAAGGAGAAGAACTCGGCGGCCTCGGCGATCTGCCCGGCGGTCAGCGCCGCCCGGGGCACCTCGATCATGGTGCCGATCAGCACCTCGACGCCGCTGTCCCCGACCACCTCGGCGATGATCTTCTCGGCCTCGGCGCGGACCGTCTCCAGCTCCTGCACCGCGCCGACCAGCGGCACCATGATCTCCGGCTTGGCCACGCCCCCGTTACGGGCACAACTGACCGCCGCCTCGGCGATGGCCCGGACCTGCATCGCGAACAGGCCGGGGATGACCAGGCCGAGGCGTACACCCCGCAGCCCGAGCATCGGGTTCTCCTCGTGCATCCGCCGCACGGCGGCGAGCAGCGCCTCCTCCTTGGCCACGTCCTCGCCGCGTTCCTGGGCGACCGCCACGTTGACGGCGAGCTGCTCCAACGGCGGCAGGAACTCGTGCAACGGCGGGTCGATGAGCCGGACGGTGACCGGCAGGCCGTCCATCTCGCGGAAGATCTCCTCGAAGTCGGCCCGCTGCAACGGCAGCAGCGCCGCCAGCGCCGCCTCCCGCTCGCCCGGGGCCCGGGCCAGGATCAGCCGCTCGACCAACTCCCGCCGGTCGCCGAGGAACATGTGCTCGGTGCGGCACAGCCCGATGCCCTCGGCGCCGAAGCGCCGGGCCCGGGCGGCGTCCGCGCCGGTGTCGGCGTTCGTGCGGACCGCGAGCCTCCGCTTGCCGTCGGCGTGCGTCATGATCCGGTGTACGGCCCGGACCAGCGCGTTGTCGATGTGCTCGGGGTCGAGGCTGCCCTCGAAGTACTGCACGACCTCGGAGGGCATGACCGGCACCTCACCGAGGTAGACCTTGCCGGTGGTGCCGTCGATGGACACGACGTCGCCCTCGTTGACGGTCTGCCCGGCGACGGTGAACCGCTTCGCCGGCACGTTCACCTCGATCTGGTCGGCACCGGAGACGCAGGTCTTTCCCATGCCCCGGGCCACCACCGCGGCGTGGCTGGTCTTGCCGCCGCGCGAGGTCAGGATGCCCTGCGCGGCGATCATGCCGTTCAGGTCGTCCGGGTTGGTCTCCCGACGCACCAGGATCACCGACTCACCCTCGGCGGCCAGCTCGACGGCCCGGGCGGAGGTGAAGACCACCTTCCCGGACGCCGCGCCGGGCGAGGCGCCGATGCCCTTGGCGACCGGTTGGAACTCGTGGTCGAGCTGGAAACGCGGGAACATCAGCTGGGCCAGTTGCGCGCCGTTGACGCGGTGCAGCGCCTCGTCCAGGTCGATCAGGCCCTCGTCGACGAGCTGCCCGGCGATGACGAACGCGGCGGCGGCGGTGCGCTTGCCGACCCGGGTCTGCAACATCCACAGCTTGCCGCGTTCGATGGTGAACTCGATGTCGCACAGGTCCTTGTAGTGCTCCTCCAGCCGGGCCATGATGCCGAGCAGCTCGTCGTAGGAGGACTCGTCGAGTTGCTCCAACTCCTGCAACGGCACTGTGTTGCGGATGCCGGCGACCACGTCCTCGCCCTGGGCGTTGGCCAGGTAGTCGCCGTAGATGCCCTGCGCGCCGCTGGCCGGGTCGCGGGTGAAGGCGACCCCGGTGCCGGAGTCGGGCCCGAGGTTGCCGAAGACCATGGTCACCACGTTGACAGCGGTGCCGAGGTCGGCCGGGATGCGCTCCTGGCGGCGGTAGAGCACCGCGCGCTCGGCGTTCCACGACTCGAAGACCGCCCGGATGGCCAGGTCGAGCTGTTCGCGTGGCTGCTGCGGGAACTCCCGACCGGTGTGCTTCAGGAAGATCCTCTTGTACGCGTCGACAAGCCCGCGCAGGTCGTCGGCGTCCAGATCCAGGTCGTTGTGGGTGCCCTTGGCGCGCTTGGCCTCGTCGAGCGCGTGCTCGAACTCCTCGCCCGGCACCTCGCAGACGGTCTTGCCGAACATCTGGATGAGCCGCCGGTAGGAGTCCCAGGCGAACCTGTCTGCGCCGCCGGAGGCGGCCTGGCCAGCCGAGCCTCCCGCCTGTCGTGCGAGTCCTTCCACGCTCTGGTCGTTGAGACCGACGTTGAGGACGGTCTCCATCATGCCGGGCATGGAGAACTTGGCACCGGAGCGGACGGAGACCAGCAGTGGGTCCTGCGGGTCGCCGAGGCGCTTGCCCATCGCGCGCTCCAGCGATTCCAGGTGCGCCTCGATCTGACCGGCGAGCCCGTCCGGCTCCCGTCCGGTCGCGAGGTACGCCTGGCACGCCTCGGTCGTGATGGTGAAGCCGGGCGGGACGGGCAGACCCAGGTTGGTCATCTCGGCGAGGTTCGCCCCCTTGCCGCCGAGCAGTTCCTTGAGCTCCTTGTTGCCTTCGGAGAAGTCGTAGACGTACTTGTGATCGACGGTCTCTTGCGCTGCCACCAGAGCCTCCACAACACACGCGCCGGATTGACACTTAACGAAGGTTCAGTTTTCTTCTTCCCCGGGACGGACCGCCGGTAATCCCGGGGTCAACGTCGATCGGTGGGCGAAGGTTAAGCGAACATCGAGTGACCTGGGACCGTTCGGTGACAATTGGCACAGCCATCACGACTATCCGTGTTCGTACCGGTTTTTGGGAACGCTTCCATGCGCACCATCACGCATCCCGGCTGAGCGTCGTACGCTTGACGCCACGCCAGCCGGTGAACCTCACTTTTGCCATAACCGACGCGAATACACCCCCCGGAGTCGCCGCCGTGTCGACCACCTCCTCCCCCGGCCCCACCGCCGTCCCCGCGCCGCTGTCGTCGGTGGAACCGGACGCGGCCACGCTGGCCCGCACGGCCGAGCAGACCGCGGGCGCATTGCTCGCCCCGGCGGCCCCGCACCGGCTGACCGACGTCGTCCCCGCCCCGCTCCAGGTCCAGCCGGACCCGACCGCCGACTGGGTCCTCCCGGCCGACGCGGTCATCGTGGCCAGCGCCGACCCCGCCGCGCTGGCCGTCGCCGAGCAGCTCGCCCACCTCCTGCGCCCGGCCACCGGCTACCCGCTGCCGGTCACCGACGCCACCACGCCGGAGGCCGCCGGTGGCATCGCGCTGGTGCTCGACGACAGCGCCGACCTCGGCGCGGAGGCCTACCGCCTCGACATCGCCACCAGCGGGGTACGCGTCACCGCCGCCACCGGCGCCGGCCTCTTCTACGGCGTCCAGACGCTCCGTCAGCTCCTACCGGCGGCGATCGAGAGCCCCGACCCGGTCACCGAACGCTGGGCGCTGCCCGGCGGGACCATCACCGACGCACCCCGCTTCCCCTACCGGGGCGCGATGCTCGACGTGGCGCGGCACTTCTTCGCCGTCGAGGACGTGCTGCGGGTGGTCGACCACCTGGCCCGCTACAAGCTCAACCATCTGCACCTGCACCTCACCGACGACCAGGGCTGGCGGATCACCGTCGACTCCTGGCCGAAGCTCACCACCGTCGGCGGGACGACCGAGGTCGGCGGCGGCTCCGGCGGGCACTACACGACTGCCGACTACGCGCGGATCGTCTCCTACGCCGCCGCCCGCCACATCACCGTCGTACCGGAGATCGACCTCCCGGGGCACACCAACTCGGCGCTTGTCGCGTACCCGGAGCTGGCACCGGACAAGACGGCGCCGCCGCCGTACACCGGCACCGAGGTCGGCTTCAGCTACGTCGACCCAGCCGACGAGCGGACGTACGACTTCGTGGCCGACGTGTTGGGCGAGGTGGCCGCTCTCACCCCCGGCCCCTGGCTGCACATCGGCGGCGACGAGGCGTTCAAGGTGAAGGGCGAGGTCTACACCGGTTTCGTCGAGCGGGTCCAGCGCATCGTGGCCGACCTCGGCAAGACCGTCATCGGCTGGCACCAGCTCGCACCCGCCGCCCACCTCGACGGGCGGGCGCTGCAGTGGTGGGGCACGAACGGCGAAGACCCCACCACCGTCGACGCCGTACGACGGGGCGCCCGGCTGATCGTCTCCCCCGGCAACCACGCCTACCTGGACATGAAGTACGCCCCGGACACCCCGATCGGGCACGACTGGGCCGGCCTCATCGACGTACGAAAGGCCTACGACTGGGATCCGGGTACACACGTCGTCGGCGTACCCGCCGAGGCTGTGCTCGGTGTGGAGGCCCCGCTCTGGACCGAATCGGTCACCTCGCTGGCCGACATCGAACTCCTGCTCCTGCCCCGCCTCCCGGCCATCGCCGAACTGGGCTGGTCACCCCGGGCAAGCCACGACTGGGCCAGCTTCCGCGACCGCCTGGCCGGCCAGGGCCCGCGCTGGACGACGGCCGGCATCACCTTCCACCGCGCGCCCGAGATCCCCTGGTCGACCACGCCGACCATCCCCACGCAGCGCAACGTTCCCCAACCCGACACCGCCACCCACCTGACCCCCGAGTAGAGCGGTCCACCCGGCCCCTGCCCCCGGGCTCCGGGCCGGTCGGGGTGCCCGAACGGGGCAGACCGCCGTGATCCACTCGGGTTTCATGAAGTCGGGGTATCCCCGGCACTGGGACACCGCGATTTCCGTGAGCCCGAGTCGATCAGGTCATTCTGGTCGCCGGTGTCCGGTTGTCAGGTGGGTGGATCGTCCGGTTTGGCCCGGGATGCCGGGTGGTCGGGGCCACACCGGCGGTGGAATCGGCGGCCGGCCGGGGTCGTTATACCTGGCATGCCACCGCGACCATCGAGTCGTGGGGCGCGGCAGCCGCCGGGAACACCCTGCCGGCCGCCCCGGTTACATCCCCCGCAACGCCCGAGCAGGTCCCCCCGGGATCGCCGACGTTGCCGTGAACTTCCCCCGCACGACCACACCCCCGGAGGTTGTGTGTGGGCACCCCCGATGCAGAGGAGCACGCCATCATGCGTACCGATCTGATCCGTAAGACCGCCCTGACCGCCGCTGGCCTCGCGTTCACCGGAGGCGCCATCGCCGGCCCCGTCACCACCGCCTTCGCCGCCTCCACCACCGGCAAGCCGGCCACCCAGACCCAGACCGATCGCAAGGGCCACGGCGAGCGCGAGTTGGGTGTGCGCTACGAGGCGCAGCCGAACTTCTACTACTGCGGGCCCGCCGCGACCCGTAACGCCCTGAGTGTGCAGGGCAAGGACATCAACGTTGATGACATGGCCAAGGAGATGGGCACCACCGAGGCCGGCACCAACTCCATCAACGACATCACCCCCGTGCTGAACAAGGAAACCGGCAAGAACGACGCCTACCGGTCGGTCGAGATCAGCACCCCGGATGCCAACACCAAGCAGACCGACACGCTGCGCGCCGACATCGTCAAGACCGTCGACGACGGCCGGGCCGTGGTCGCCAACATCGCCGGCACCAGCACCGACACCGACGGCGGCGTGCACTCCTACGAGGGCGGGCACTACATCAGCGTCGTCGGCTACCGCGACAACGGCAACACGGTGAAGATCGCCGACTCCGCCGACCCGAACACCGCCTCCTACTGGATCAGCGTCGAGCACCTCGCGGACTGGATCGCCACCCGCGGCTACGCCACCAGCTGACCCACCGCACCACGACGAAGGGCCGGACCCCACCACGGGGCCCGGCCCTTCGGCATGACCGGGTCACTGTCCAGAGCACAGAAGGCCCACCCCACTGACCGCCGTCACGGGTCCTTTGGAGCTGATGTCGTAAACGAATCAGGGCCGGGCCGAGCCGAGCCGAGGCCGAGCCGAGCCGAGCCGAGCCGAGGCCGAGCCGAGCCGGGCCGAGCCGAGGCCGAGCCGAGCCGAGCCCGAGCCGAGCCGAGCCGAGCCGAGGCCGAGCCGAGCCGAGCCGAGCCGAGCCGAGGCCGAGCCGAGCCGAGCCGAGCCGAGGCCGAGCGGGTGAATCGTTCACGACATCAGCTCGAAAGGGCCTCGAACTCAGATGCCCAGCCTCCGCGCCGAGGCCGCGTTCGGAAGGGACGTTCGCGGGGCGTCTCTGCTCGACGGGCCGACGGCTCAGCCGCCGGAGTCGTCCATCTCGGCGCCCTCGGGGACCGTGTCGTCGTCCCGGCTGGCCAGCCAGCCCTCAGGCAGGAAGACCTTGCCGGGTGAGTTCGTACGCCCACGCGGCTGCCCGAGGGCGGTCACCGGGAACGGTTCCGCCGGGTCGAGCTTGCCGAGCAGGTCGTCGAGCTGGGCCAGGCTTTCGATCATCGCCAGCGAGCGACGCAGCTCGCCGCCGACCGGGAAGCCCTTGAGATACCAGGCGACATGCTTGCGGAAGTCGGTGCAACCGTCCCGTTCGCCTCGGGCCGGGTTGCGGGCGCCGGCCGAGAACTGGTCGACAAGCAGCTCGGCGTGCCGGCGCATGGTCACCGCCACCTCGCCGAGGGTGGGCAGCCGTCGGTCCGACCGACCGTTGAACGCGGCCTCCAGGTCGGCGAAGAGCCACGGTCGGCCCAGGCAGCCGCGCCCGATGACCACGCCGTCGACGCCGGTGTGGGCAACCATGCGCAGCGCGTCGTCGGCCTCCCAGATGTCGCCGTTGCCGAGCACCGGCACGTCGAGGGCCTGCTTCAGCGTGGCGATCGCGTCCCAGTCGGCGGTGCCCGAGTAACGCTGCGACGCCGTCCGCCCGTGCAGGGCCACCGCGGCCACGCCGGCCTCCTGGGCGGCGAGCCCGGCTTCGACGTACGTCAGGTGGTCGTCGTCGATGCCCTTGCGCATCTTGACAGTGACCGGCACGCCGGACGGTGACGCGGCAGCCACCGCGGCCCGCACGAGCCGCGCGAAGAGCCGGCGCCGCCACGGTAGCGCCGCGCCGCCGCCACGCCGGGTGACCTTGGGTACGGGGCAGCCGAAGTTGAGGTCGATGTGATCGGCCAGGTTGCGCTCGACGACGATCCGCACGGCGGCGGCGGTGATCTCCGGATCGGTGCCGTAGAGCTGGAGGCTGCGGGGCTTCTCGTCGTCGCCGAAAGCGATCATGCGCAGTGTCTTCGGGTTGCGCTCGACCAGCGCCCGAGTGGTGATCATCTCGCAGACGTAGATGCCGCCGCCCTGCTCGCGGCAGAGCCGACGGAACCCGATGTTGGTGATTCCGGCCATCGGCGCGAGGACGACCGGCGGCCACACCTGGTGCTGGCCGAGAGTCAGCGGGCGCAGCGCGGGCACGGTCGAGGCAGTCACCGGACAAGTGTACGGGGCCCCGACCGGCGCTTATCGCGTCGGCCGAGGCCCCGTGCGCAGAGTCTCAGCAGCCGGGGAGACGCTCGATCAGGTAGCGCTCGACCTGGTCCAGGGAGACGCGCTCCTGGGCCATGGTGTCCCGGTTGCGCACCGTCACCGCGTTGTCGTCCAGGGTGTCGAAGTCGACAGTCACGCAGAACGGGGTGCCGATCTCGTCCTGCCGGCGGTAGCGACGCCCGATCGCCTGCGAGTCGTCGAACTCCACCACCCAGCGCTTGCGCAGCAGCGTCGCGAGGTCCTTGGCCTTGGGCGACAGCGCCTCGTTGCGGGACAGCGGCAGCACCGCCACCTTGACCGGGGCGAGCCGTGGGTCGAACCGCATGACGGTGCGCTTGTCCACGCCGCCCTTGGTGTTCGGCGCCTCGTCCTCGTCGTACGCCTCCAGCAGGAAGGCGAGCACCGCGCGGGTCAGACCCGCGGCCGGCTCGATGACGTACGGCATCCAGCGCTCACTCTTGCTCTGGTCGAAGTACGACAGGTCGACGCCGGAGTGCTTGCTGTGCGTGGAGAGGTCGAAGTCGGTGCGGTTGGCGACACCCTCCAGCTCGGCGAACTCGGTGCCGCCGAACTGGAAGCGGTACTCGATGTCGACAGTCCGCTTCGAGTAGTGCGACAACTTCTCCTTGGGGTGCTCGAAGAGCCGCAGATTGTCCGCCGAGAGGCCGAGGTCGAGGTACCAGTTCCAGCGCTCCTGGAGCCAGTACTCGTGCCACTGCTCGTCGGTGCCCGGCTCGACGAAGAACTCCATCTCCATCTGCTCGAACTCGCGGGTCCGGAAGATGAAGTTACCCGGGGTGATCTCGTTGCGGAACGACTTGCCGGTCTGCGCGATGCCGAACGGCGGCTTCTTACGGGCGACCGTCTCCACGTTCTTGTAGTTGACGAAGATGCCCTGCGCGGTCTCCGGGCGCAGGTAGTGCAGCCCTTCGTCGCTCTCCACCGGGCCCAGGTAGGTCTTCATCAGGCCGTTGAACATCTTCGGCTCGGTGAAGGTGCCCTTGTTGCCGCAGTTGGGGCAGTTCAGCTCCGCCAGGGAGGTCAGCGGCTTGCCGTGCTTCTCGGCGTACGCCTCTTCCAGGTGGTCCGCCCGGAACCGCTTGTGACAGAACTGGCACTCGGTGAGCGGGTCGACGAACTCGGCGATGTGACCAGACGCCTCCCACACCTTGCGGGCCAGGATCACCGCGGAGTCCAGGCCGACGACGTCGTCGCGCTGCTGGACCATGTTCTTCCACCACTGCCGGCGGACGTTCTCCTTGAGCTCCACGCCGAGCGGACCGTAGTCCCACGCCGATCGGGTGCCTCCGTAGATCTCACTGGAGGGGAAGACGAAGCCTCGGCGCTTGGCGAGGCTGACGACGGCGTCGATACGGTCGGCTGGCATGTTTCCTCCTACGCCGGCTGGCGGTCGGCGGGGGCGAGATGGATGGAACGGTCGGTTCGGGACAACGGTACGACCACCGTCCCCCCGAGCCCAGCAGAATACCGGTGGCGGGTCAGTTGACCTCGCAGACCTCCACGCCCCCGGTCTGCCCGTCCTGGCCGAGGCTGACCTGCTGCCGCTCCCGGTCACCGCCGTCGAGGGTCACGTCGACCGGCACGGTCAGGTAGGTCTGGTCCACCTCGCCCACCCGGAACGCGGTCACCTGCGGTTCGGCGGCGGCGCGTCGCTCGAACTCCGGTCGGGACTCACGCCGCTGCGCGTCGTCGCACAACTGGTCGTACGCCCGCCCGTAGTTCCGCTCGACCAGCGCCTGGTAGTAGTCGCTGGTGACGGTGTGGGCCTGTTCCCGGATCGCCTGGACTCCGCTGACGGCCAGGCCGACGACGGCGGTGCCACCCCCGCCGCAGCAGAGCACCACGGCGAGCGCGCCGACGCCGAGGCCGATCCAGAGCCGGTTCCGGCGGCCCTCGGTGGGCGGCGCGGCGAACGGCGGAGCCACCCCGGGACCGGGTGGCGGGGCGGGTGCGGTCATAGGAGCAGCGTAGTGTCCGGCGGCTCAGCGGTAAGGACCCGCAGCCCGATCACTCTCGGCGACGACCACGGCCCCGCCGGGGGCGGCGGTGGCCAGCGCCTCGTAGGCGGAGGGTTCGTCGACGGACTCCGCGAGCAACGGCACGGCGCTGACCTTGACCTCGAAGGCGCCCAGCGCCCGCCGGTACGTGCCGACCGACTCCCATTCGGTGACCAGTGACCAGTGCCGGGGGTCGTCGAGCGCCCGGACCAGTTGACCGCGCAGGTAGCCGGGTCGGGCGGCCAGCGCGGTGAGGGCGGCGTGCGCCCGTTCGGTGAAGCCGTCGGCGGCATCGACGTCGACCACGAACCGGTTGGTCACCAGCACCGGGGGTTCCTCCTCGTAGAGTCTGTGGGATGCAGCGTACGCAGCGCCCTCTGCTCGCCCGGTTGGCCGGGGCGAACCCGACGTCGGTGTTCCTGCTCACCCTGGTGGTGGTGCTGGTGGCGTTCTTCACCCCCGGGGTGATCGGCGGGCTGTTGACGCTCGCGCTCGCCGGGGTCCTGATCGCCCTGTTGGCGACGACCTGGGCGGTTCAGGCGCCGCAGACCCGGCTGATCCGACTGGTGATGCTGACCCTGCTGGTGACGGTGGGCCTCGCGAAGCTCCTCTGACATGCAATCATGCGTTTTTGACAATCATTATCGTTGCCACGGACAGTTGATGACATGACCAACCGCGCCACGTACCGTGTCCTGGCCGCCACGACCGCCCTCCTCGCCCTGGGCGCCGGGGCCGGCTGCTCCACCGGAGGCGCCGCCGGCGCCGACCCTCAGCGAGTCGACGTGGTGGCCGCGTTCTACCCCCTCCAGTTCCTGGCCGAACGGATCGGCGGCGACGCGGTCCGGGTGACCAACCTGGCCAAGCCCGGCGCCGAGCCGCACGACCTGGAACTCAACCCGAGCCAGGTCGGTCAGGTCAGCGACGCGGAGCTGATCGTCTACCTCAAGGGGTTCCAGCCGGCGGTGGACGACGCAGTGGCCCAGAACGGCGGCGACCGGGCGTTCGACGTGACCACCGTGCAGCCGCTGTTGGACGCGTCCGCCGGCGGGCACAACCACGAGGGCGAGGAGGGGCACGCCGAGGAGAGCGGCGGCAAGGACCCGCACGTCTGGCTCGACCCGAGCCGGCTGGCCGGCATCGGCGACCAGCTCGCCCAGCGGCTCGGCAAGGCCGACCCGGACCACGCCGCCGACTACACCGCCCGGGCGACCGCCCTGCGCGCCGACCTGACGACCCTTGACGGCGAGTTCAAGAACGGTCTGGCGACCTGCCAGCGGCGGGAGATCGTGACCAGCCACGCCGCGTTCGGCTACCTCGCCGACCGGTACCAGCTCGACCAGGTCGGCATCACCGGGCTGAGCCCGGACGTCGAGCCCTCGCCGCAGCGCCTCGCGCACGTGATCGAGGAGGCGAAGGAGCACCAGGCCACCACGATCTTCTTCGAGACCCTGGTCAGCCCGAAGGTGGCCGAGACCATCGCCGGTCAGGTCGGCGCGAAGACCGCAGTGCTCGACCCGATCGAAGGGCTCGCCGCCGGCAGCAACGGGGACTACCTTTCGGTGATGCGCACCAACCTGCGGACCCTGCAGACGGCCTTGAGCTGCTCGTGACCTCACCTGTCATCACCGTCGAGCACGGGGTGGTCGGCTACGACGGCCGCCCCGTGCTCCGGGACATCTCGCTCACCGTCACCGCCGGCGAGGTGGTCGCGATCCTCGGCGCCAACGGCTCCGGCAAGTCCACCCTGATCCGCGCCGTGCTCGGGCTGGTGCCGATCAGCGCCGGCTCGGTCACCCTCTTCGACCGGCCGTTGCGCCGTTTCCGGCAGTGGGCGCGCATCGGGTACGTCCCGCAGCGCCTGGGCGCCGGCGGCGGCGTGCCGGCCACCGTCCGCGAGGTGGTGGCCTCCGGCCGGCTGGCCCGTCGCGGGGTGCTGCGTCCGCCGGGTCGGGCCGACCGGTCCGCCGTCGACGACGCGCTGCGCGCCGTCGGGCTCGCCGACCGGGCAGGTGACCCGGTGTCCACGCTCTCCGGCGGCCAGCAGCAGCGCACCCTGATCGCCCGCGCCCTGGCCGGCCAGCCCGAACTGCTGGTCCTCGACGAGCCCACCGCCGGGGTGGACGCGGCAAGCCAGGAGGCGTTCGCCGGCGCGCTGCGCGACTTCGTCGCCGACGGCGGAACGGTGCTGCTGGTCGCCCACGAACTGGGCCCGCTGCGACCGGTGATCAGCCGGGCTGTCGTCGTCCACGAGGGTCGCATCGCGCACGACGGCGCGGTGCCGGACCCGGCCGGCCATCACGCGGAGCCCGACCACGACCACGTGCACCCGCACTGCTACGACGAGCCCGCCGGGCTGTGGAGCAACTGACAGATGGAACTCTTCCAGTACCCCTACATGCAGCGCGCCCTGATCGGCGCGCTGGTGATCGGCCTGGCCGCGCCGGCGCTCGGCATCTACCTGGTGCAGCGCCGGCTGGCGTTGATCGGCGACGGGGTGGGGCACGTGGCGCTGACCGGTGTCGGGGCGGGGCTGCTGCTCAACCGCTCGCCGGTGCTGGTCGCGGTGATCGCCGCCACCCTCGGCGCGATCGCCATCGAGGTCGTCCGTGCCCGTGGGCGTACCTCCGGTGACCTGGCCCTGGCCCTGCTCTTCTACGGCGGCATCGCCGGTGGCGTACTCCTGGTCGGCCTCTCCGACGCGACCAGCGCGAACCTCAACGCCTACCTGTTCGGGTCGCTGACCACCATCTCGCCCGCCGACCTGACCACCATCGCGGTGCTCGGCGCGGCGATCCTGGTCACGATGATCGCGTTGCGGCCGGCGCTCTTCGCGGTCAGCCACGACGAGGAGTACGCCCGGGTCTCCGGCCTGCCGGTCCGCACCCTGAACCTGCTGATCGCGGTCGCCACCGCGGTCACCGTGACCATCGCCATGCGGGCCGTCGGAGTGCTGCTGATCAGCGCGTTGATGGTGGTGCCGGTCGCCACCGCCCAGCAGGTCACCCGGGGCTTCCGCAGCACGATGGCCGCCGCCATGGCGCTCGGGCTCTTCGCCGCCGGCTCGGGTGTCTGGGTGGCGGCCACGGCGGACACCGCGCCGGGCGCCTCGGTGGTGCTGGTGGCGATCGCCTCGTTCCTGGTGGTGGCCGTGGCCGGGGCGGTCTGGCGGGTCGTACGCCGCCGGACGACGCCGACCGCCGCGCCGGCACCGGAACCGCACGAGGTCGTGCTGAGCTGAGCCTGATCAGCGGGACGTCGGTGGTATTGGTTACCGTTGCGGAATGACCAGCGCGACAGGCTACGACGGGTTCGACGGGGCCAGCGAGTTGCTCCGCGCCCTGTCCGCGCCCATCCGGCTGGCGATCGTCAGTGAGCTGGCCGGCGGCGAGCGGTGCGTGCACGAGTTGGTGGAGAAGCTCGGCGCGGCGCAACCACTGGTCTCCCAGCACCTGCGGGTGCTGCGCGGGGCGGGCGTGGTGCGCGGCTCCCGTCGAGGCCGGGAGATCGCCTACAGCCTGGTCGACGAGCACGTCGCGCACATCGTGGCGGACGCGGTCAGTCACGCCGGGGAGGGATCATGAGCGAGAGCAGCGCCGCGGTGCGCAACACCCGGCAGCGTTCGGCGGTAAGCGCGCTGCTGGGCGAGATGGAGGGCTTCCACAGCGCCCAGGACCTGCACGCGATGCTGCGGCAGCGCGGCGAGCGGGTCGGCCTGACCACCGTCTACCGCACCCTCCAGGGGCTCGCCGACGCCGGTGAGATCGACGTGATGCGTCCGCCGGGCGGCGAGCACCTCTACCGCCGGTGCAGCGAGGGGCACCACCATCACCTGGTCTGCCGGGTGTGTGGGCGTACGGTCGAGGTGGCCGGCCCCGCCGTGGAGAGCTGGGCCGACCGGGTCGCCGCGCAGCACGGCTACGCCGACGTCAGCCACACCCTGGAGATCTTCGGCACCTGCCCGACCTGCGTCCGCTGACCCGGCGCACGGCCCTCGTCCAACGCGACTGGTCCAACAGAACGCCCGATCCCCGTTGCTGACCACGCGCCGCGCAGCCCTGACACGCGAAGGTCCTCGCCCCAGAATGCCAGGGACCGCTCTGCCTGCGTTTACACGCCGAAACGTCGCATTACATTGCTGTGCTTCAATCTGATCCCATGGGATCCGCCGGCCTTGAAGTGGCACGTTGTTGCGAATTTCCGGTAACGATCGGCAGGCGGGCGAGCTGCAGCGCCCCGGCGAGCCAGGTATTGAGAATTGAGTGCCTGCCGTAGGAGCGGCACTCGTACTCTCTCTGGGTGAGCGAGAGCAATGACTACGTGAGGCTGCGAGAAACCTTCAACGAGGACGCTGAACGGTATGACCGTGCGCGGCCCCGGTACCCGGCACAGATGTTCGATGATCTCGCTGCGGCCGGCGTAGCGCCCGATGCAAGGGTGTTGGAGATCGGCTGTGGCACCGGGCAGGCGACCGTGCCGCTGGCGGAACGGGGCTACCGGATCGTGGCCGTCGAGTTGGGCGCAGACATGGCTGCTGTGGCTCGGCGAAACCTTGCCGGCTCCGACTCGGTGGAGGTGGTGACGGCAGCGTTCGAGGAGTGGCCCTTGCCTGCGGAACCGTTCGACGTGGTCCTCTCCGCGACGGCGTTTCACTGGATCGATCCGGCCGTGCGGGTGTCGAAGTCTGCTGACGCCTTGCGTCTCGGTGGTCTGCTGGCCACCGTGGGAACCCACCACATCGCCGGTGGCACCTGGACCGAGGCGTTCTTCGTTGAGATTCAGAAGCTTTACGAGCGCTTCGATCCGTCGACCCCACCGGGCCTGCGTCTTGAAGGTGCTCCAGACATTCCGGAGGACGATCGGGAGCTGACCTCGTCGGAGCGGTTCGGGCCTGCGAGCTTCTACCGATACGAGTGGGAGTTGCCGTACTCGACAGCGGACTACCTGGATCTGCTGTTGACCTACTCCGGCCACCGTGCCTTGCCGGACGCGCAGCAGAGCGCATTGCTGAACTCCATCGCGCGGCTCATCGACGTCAACTACGGGGGCCAAGTAGTCAAGCGCTACCTGACTGAGCTGAGGCTCGCCGAACGTGTCCGGTGAATCGCTTCCATCGGTAGCGGTCGTCGGATTCACCAGAGTGCACGTGCATTCGGCCAAGTCCTGGTTGAACGCCGACGGGTGCCCCGCCGCGTCCGTTCGTGGCACGCTGGCCGACGTGAAAATCTATGCCGATCGGTTCCCGACCGCCGCCCGTCAGTTGCTCACCGATCTGCTCGTCGTCGCCTGGGTGTACGTGGCGATCCGCGGCGCGCTGTGGCTGCACGACCTGGTGCAGAAGCTCGCCGTGCCGGGGCAGAAGTTGGAGGGCGCCGGCAGCGGGCTCGCCGACAACCTGGGCGACGCCGGCAGCAAGGTCGGCCGGGTGCCACTGGTCGGCGACGAACTCACCGCACCGTTCCAGCGCGCCGCCGACGCCGCCCGATCGCTCGCCGACGCCGGCCGCGACCAGCAGCAATTGGTCGACCAGCTCGCCCTGGCCCTCGCCATCGCGGTGCTGATCTTCCCACTCGGCATCGTGCTGTTCGGCTGGCTGCCGCTGCGGGTCCGCTGGATGCGCCGGGCCGGATCGGCGACGAAGCTGGCTGCCGGGCCAGCCGGCCGGGACCTGCTCGCCCTGCGCGCGCTGGCCACCCAGCCACTGGGCAAACTGACCCGGATCGGTCCGGACGTCGCCGAGGCGTGGCGGCGCGGCGACGACGCGACAGTCGACGCCCTGGCCGCCCTGGAGCTGCGCCAACTCGGCCTCCGCGGCCGGGGCCGCTAAGGTCGTCGGGTGTTCTACTTCCTTGTCGTCATCGCCGTCCTGCTGCTCGGCTACGCCGCCGTCCTGGTCTCCTTCGTACGCCGGGGCAAGAAGATCCCACCTGCGGCGTACCTGGCCCTGGCCGGGCTCAACGGTCTGATCCTGGCGGGAGTGCTGGCCTGGGCGGTCTCCCGCTGATCCGCGTCAGCCCGCGCGGCGGGGTTTACGGCTTCGGGGGGATGCGGCGGCGGACGTCCTCGGCGGTGGACGGGCCGGGCGACCACTGGGCCACCCAGGGCAGCTCGTCGGACGGGGTGAGCACACCCTCCTCCAGGCCCGCGTAGCGGCCGGCGAGGATGCGCTTCGCGGCGGCGGTGTCGACCGAGTCGGTGTTGTCCCAGAGTGCGGCGAACAGGGCGTCCACCCGCACCCGCGCCTGTCGGCAGAACAGGTCGGCCAGCTCGACGTTCTCCGGGCGGCTGTCCCGTTCGGCGGTGGCCCGGACGCAGACCGCTGACATCGCGAACAACTCGGCCCCGATGTCCACCACCCGGCCGAGGAACGCCTGCTTCCGCTCCATCTTTCCCTGCCAGCGGGACATCGCGTAGAACGTCGACCGGGCCAGCTTGCGCGACGAGCGCTCCACCTGCCGCAGGTGCGCGGCGAGCGGGCCGAAGTCGGCGTACGCCGACGGGCTCTGCCCCCGGCCCACGGCCAGGGTGGGTAGCCACTTCGCGTAGAAGGCGCCCGCTCGCGCGCCGGCTCGGGCCTTGCGGCCCAGCCCCGCGTCCGGGTCGATGATGTCGCCGGCCACCGACAGGTGGGCGTCGACCGCCTCCCGCGCGATCAGCAGGTGCATGATCTCGGTGGAGCCCTCGAAGATCCGGTTGATCCGCAGGTCGCGCAGCATCTGCTCGACGGCGGCCGGGCGTTCGCCGCGGGCGGCCAGTGAGTCGGCCGTCTCGTAGCCTCGTCCGCCCCGGATCTGGATCAACTCGTCGGCGATCTTCCAGGCCATCTCGCTGGCGTACAGCTTGACCAGCGCCGCTTCGATCCGGATGTCGTTGCGGTCCTCGTCGGCGAGCAGGCAGCAGAGGTCGAGCATGGTTTCCATGCCGTACGTGGTGGCGGCGATGAAGGAGAGCTTCTGCGCGACCGCCTCGTGCTCGCCGACCGGCCGTCCCCACTGGACCCGATCGGCGGCCCAGCCCCGGGCCACGTTCAACGCCCACTTGCCGGCGCCCACGCACATGGCGGGCAGCGAGAGCCGGCCGGTGTTCAGAGTGGTCAGGGCGATCTTCAGCCCCTTGCCCTCGCCGCCGATGACGTTCTCGGCGGGGACGATCACGTCGTGGAACCGGGTCAGGCTGTTCTCCAGCCCGCGCAGGCCGATGAACTCGTTGCGCCGCTCGACGGTGATGCCGGGGCTGTCGCCGTCCACCACGAACGCGGTGATCCCGCCGCGACGTCCCTCCGTGGCGGGCACCCGGGCCATCACCACCAGCAGGGTGGCCACGATGCCGTTGGTGGCCCAGAGCTTCACCCCGTTGAGCCGGTAACCGGTGCCGTCCTCGGTGGGCTCGGCGATGGTGCCCAGCCGGGCCGGGTCGGAGCCGACGTCGGGCTCGGTGAGCAGGAACGCGGACACCTCGCCTGCGGCGAGCCGGGGCAGGAAGCGTTGTTTCTGCTCGGCGGTGCCGAACATCTTCAGCGGCTGTGGCACCCCGATCGACTGGTGCGCCGAGAGCAGCGCGCCGATGGCCGGGCTGACCGAGCCGGCGAGCATGAGCGCCCGGCAGTAGTGCAGGTTGCTCAGCCCGAGCCCGCCGTACTTCCGGTCGATCTTCATGCCGAACGCGCCGAGGTCGGCCAGGCCGTGGAACACCGAGTCGGGTATGGACGCGTCCCGTTCGATGGCCTCGCCATCCACCTCGGAGGTCAGGAAGGCGCGGAACCGAGCAAGGAACTTCTCCGCGCGCGCCACGTCGTCCGGATCGGATTGGGGCCACGGGTCGATGAGGTCGAGCCGGAACCGGCCGAGGAACAGCTCCTTGCCGAAGCTGGGCCGGTCCCAGGTGGACTCGCGGGCGGCCTCGGCGACCTGCCGGGCCTCCTTCTCGGTGACCTGCCCGGCTTCCGCGGGCAGCGGCGCGGCGGCACCGGCCGTGGTTTCGGAGTCGGGGCCGTCCGGTGCCGGTCGGCCGTCCTGCGTCGTGGTCACGGCTGCCCCCTCGAAGCTCGGTGCGGCTGCGTCGACGTGCGCGACTACCGCCACGCTACCCCCGGTTGTTACCCAGGGGTAGCGCTGCGTGAAGATCGGCCTGGTCAGCGGCCGTTGATCGTGTCCGGGTCGTCGTCATCGTCGTCGATGTCGTCCTCACCCCAGTTGCGCCGGGCGAACGGCAGGGCCACCCAGAACGTGAGGAACCAGATTCCGGCCAAGGCGCTGAGCACGAAGGCGATCGGCCGGTCCAGCACGAAGTCGGTGATCAGCAGCACCGCGCTGACCATCGCGATCAGCATGAAGGCGAGGCCGCCGGTGGCCATCCGGTGCGCGAAACGGACCAGCTCCGGTTTGCGCCCCTGCCGGAACAGCGCCCGGTGGAACGCCACCGGCGAGATGATCAGCGCGGTGGCGGCCGCCGCCGCGAGCAACGCCACGATGTAGACGTCCCGCTGAAACTCCGTGGTCCTGGTGAACCCGTTACTGAACGGCAGGGTGAGCAGGAAGGCGAAGAGGATCTGCACGCCGGTCTGGGCGACCCGCAACTCCTGCAGCAGGTCGGCGAAGTTGCGCTGCCAGCGCTGCTTCTCGGTCTCCTTGGACACGCGCTACCTCCGGTGAGACGCTACTGCCGGCGGTCCCGGCCGCCGGCAGCAACGCCAATGCCCCACCCGGCCGAGCGCGAAACAGGTTCACGACATCTGCCGTTCATTTCCGGGACGCAAGTCGGCCGCCAGAGGCGTCAGGACCCGCGTCGGATCCGGCCCGCGTACCGCGCTTCCAGCTCGTTGTTGTGCGCGTCGCCGTCCGGGATGTTCGCCGACAGGTAGACCGGGGGCCGCTCCCCCGCCGCCAACAACCGCGCCACCACCTCCACTGTCACCTGCTGGGCCAGCAGCGCCGCGGTGATCGAGGAGACCGCGCCGACCGCGCCGCCGCCGGGCAGGGGCAGCGTTGCGTCGCCGTACGGCGCGCCGTTGTCGAGCACCACGTCGGCGAGGTCGCTCAGCTTGCGGCCGGACGGGTGCCGGGAGGTCATCCGGCCGGAGTGCTGGGCCGAGGTGATCGCCACCAGCCCGTGACCGTGCTCCTTCACCAGCGTGGCGAACTCCACCATCGCGCCGTTGACCCCGGAGTTCGAGGCGAGCACGAAGACGTCGGTGGGGCGCACCGGGGCCAGCTCGTAGAGGCGGTGCGCGACGGCCGGGTCCCGTTCCAGCAGCGGGCCGAGCCGTTCGGCCGGTTCGCCGCCGAGCAGCACCAGGTCGCGTAGGGCGATCCGGTTGGTCGGCACGAGACCGCCGGCCCGTCCGGCGATCTCCATGGCGAGGGCCTCCGAGTGCCCGGTGCCGAAGGCGTGCACCACGCCGTCGGCCCGGACGGCCTCGGCGATCAGGTCGGCGGCCCGCCCCACCGCCTCCCGCTGACTGGCGGCCACCCGGCCGATCGTCTCGGTCACCACGGCCAGGTAGTCCTCGGCACTCACCGTCATACGTCCTCCGTCGTTCGATTGCGGGCCAGCCAACGAACCGCGAAGTCGACCGCCGCCCGCTGGCGCATCAACCTGCCGGTCCCGGTGCCGACCGGTGCGGTGCGTACCACCCCGGTGGCCTCCAGGTCCTCGCCCAACACGGCGAAGTCGTCCGCGTCGAGTCGTACGTCCTGCCACCACACCCATTCCCGGCCACCGTCGGCGGTACGCACGGCGGCACCGAGTCGCTCCCGGGGCGAGCCGGGGCAGCGGTACTCGGCCAGGTGCAGCGAGGTGCTCACCGAGTGGTCCACGCCGAGGAGCAACACGTCGGCGTCCAGGTCGTAGAGGCGCGCCAGCGGGGAGCCCTCGCCGAGCATGTCCGCCAGGGTGTGCCCTGCCACCACCTGTTCGGCGGCCGGCCCGAGCGCGGCGAACGACACGTGCGGATGCGAGCTGCGCAGGGCGCCGGGCCAGCCACGGACCGTCTCGGCGAGCGCACCCATGAACCGGCTCGGCGTGACCGCCGGGTCGAAGCCCGGCATCTCCGAGCGGATCAGCGGCCACCAGCCCGCTGGCACCGGCGGGTTGCGCCACTGCGCGGGGTCGCTGTTGTCGGGCGTGTGGGTGGGCACGACGATCGTGCCGTCCGGGCCGAGCGCGTCGCGCAGGGCGAGCACCATCGCGTGCGGGCCGCCGCTGACGAAGCCCAGGGGACGCAGCGCGGCGTGCACCAGCAGCGTCGAGCCGGGGCGTACGCCGAGCACGCGCAGCTGCGCGGCGACCGAGCGACGGCTGCCCGGCCCGCTGGCGTCCGTCGTCACGATGGCTTTTCCTCGCCGGCCCGCACGGCTCAGGCCGTTCCGCCGGCTCGGGCCAGGATCGCCTCGGCGAGCGGGGCCGGCGCGGCGTCCGGGATCCAGTGACTCACCCCGGGCAGCTGCACGAAGCGGTAGTCGCCGGTGACGTTCTCCGCGCACGCCTCGGCGGCGGTCCGGCCGATGGCGACGTCGCTGTCACTCCAGACGTACGTGGTGGGCACCGCGACCGGGCCGACGCCGGCCAGGTCGGCGCGGGACATCGCCCGGTACCAGTTCAGCGCGGCCGTGAGCGCCCCCGGCTCCCGCATCGGGTCGGCGTACCGGTTCACCCGGGAGGTGTCGCCCACCCCGCCGAGCAGCTTGCGCAGCGCGGTGGCGTGCCACGCCAGCAGCACCTTCTCCGCCTTGTCCGGCTTGCGGAACAGCGCGATGTACGACGAGCGGGCCTTCTGTTGGGCGTCGGTGCTCAGGGCGTGCGCCATGGCCGCCGGATGCGGTACGGACACCGCGGTCAGCGTGTGGACCCGCTCGGGGTGCCGGGCGGCGACCGCCCAGGCCACGACAGCGCCCCAGTCGTGGCCGACCAGGTGGGCGGCGTCCAGCCCGAGCGCGTCGAGCACCGCCACCACGTCGGTGACGAGCTCGGGGATCCGGTAGTCGGCCACCGCCGTGGGCCGCGCCCCGGGTGAGTAACCGCGCTGGTCCAGCGCGTACGTGCGCAGCCCAGCGGCGTGCAGCGCCGGTACCACGTCGTCCCACTCGCCGCTGTGCTGCGGGAAGCCGTGCAGCAGCAGGACGGGTACGCCGTCCGTCGGACCGCCGACGGTCACCTCGAACGTGAAGCCTCGCCCGTCAACCCGCATGATCGGAAGCGTACCCAGCCGGCGGCGGGCCGGCCCCTCCCGCAGGTCAGGCGGATGCCCTGCTGGGCCCGCGACCCCGGTCGGTGTTAGCGTCAGCGAGACAACTTCATATCCGACAGGGGAGCGCACAGCGCTGAGAGTGCGGGCACGCCCGCAGACCCTCGAACCTGATCTGGGTAATGCCAGCGCAGGGAGTTCGGTCGACCTCCAGCCGCGCCGCAGTCCGGTGCCACCGGACGCGGCGTGCGTCTTCTCCTGGTTCTCTTCACTTGAACTGGGAGCAAACATGAAATCCACCAGCGACACCAACCGTTGGCGCACCATCGACATCGTGGTCGCCTCGGTGATCGCTGTCGCCTTCGGCGTCATCTTCTGGGCCTGGGGCCTGGTCTGGAGCGCCACCGAGGGCGCGTTCGCCTTCTTCCCGCCGGCGCAGACGCTGCTCTACGGCGTCTGGCTGATGCCGGCGGTGATCGGTGGGCTGGTCATCCGCAAGCCCGGCGCCGCGCTCTACTGCGAGACGGTGGCCGCGGTGCTGTCCGCGCTGCTGGGCAGCCAGTGGGCCGGCACGGTGATCCCGCAGGGCATCGTGCAGGGCATCGGCGCCGAGTTGGCCTTCGCCGCCTTCCGGTACCGGTCGTTCCGGCTGCCGACCGCTGTGTTCGCCGGTGCGCTGACCGGCCTCAGCGCCGCGTTGTTCGACTTCTTCGTCTGGAACGTCGACTACGCGCTGACCGACTACCGCATCCCGTACGCGCTGCTCACCATCGTCAGCGCCACCGTGATCGCCGGCGCCGGCGGCTGGCTGCTCACCAACGCCCTGGCCAACACCGGCGTCCTGGACCGCTTCCCCGCAGGCCGAAACCGAGCCCTGATCTAACCCCCACCCACTCGCGTCGATCATGAGGTTGACGGGCGGATGGATCTTCATAACCGCCGTCAACCTCATGATCGACCGTGCAGGGTTAGGCGGGGCGCGCGGTTGGGTGGAGGGGGTGGGTCGGTGGGCGGGGTTTTGCTGCGGGGGTTCGGGTGGCGGCACGCTGGGCGGCGCGCCTGGGCCGTTCGCGGGGTTGACCTGCGGGTTGAGGCTGGGGAGCGGGTTCTGCTTCTCGGACCGTCCGGGGCCGGCAAGAGCACACTGCTCAGCGCGCTGGCCGGGCTGCTCCCCGAGGACTCCGGCGAGCAGGAGGGCACCGTCGAGATCGACGGGCTCGACCCGCGCAAGGGGCGGGAACGGGTCGGCATCGTCTTCCAGGACCCGGAGACCCAACTGGTGATGGCGCGCTGCGGCGACGACGTCGCGTTCGGGCTGGAGAACCGGGGCGTGCCGGCCGACGAGATCTGGCCCCGGGTGGACGAGGCGCTGCACCGGGTCGGCTTCCCGTACCCCCGGGACCGCCACACCGCGGCGCTCTCCGGCGGCGAGCAGCAACGCCTCGCCCTGGCCGGCGCGCTGGCCCTGCGCCCCGCCCTGCTGCTGCTCGACGAGCCGACCGCCAACCTCGACCCGGCCGGGGCCGACCTGGTCCGGCGCGCGGTGGCAGGTGCACTGGACGCCGACACCACGCTGATCCTGGTCGAGCACCGGGTCGCCGAGGCGCTGCCGCTTGTCGACCGGGTGGTCGTCCTGGAACCGGGTGGCGGCGTCCGCGCGGACGGCACACCCGAGGCGGTATTCGCCACCCACGGCGCCGCCCTGGCCGCCGAGGGGGTCTGGGTGCCCGGTCACCCCATCGCGCCCCGGGCGGCCACCGCCGGGCCCGGGGAGCTGTTGCTCACCGCCGACCGGCTCGGCCTGCCGCCCCGGCTGGGCTCCACAGACCTGGCGGTACGCGCCGGTGAGGCACTCGCCGTACGCGGACCCAACGGCGCCGGCAAGTCCACCCTGGCGTTGCTGCTCGGCGGCCTGCTCCGGCCGGGCAGAGGGCGGGTCACCGCGTCCGCCGAGTTGGCCGGCCGGGACCACCGCACTCCCCCACACCGGTGGCGGGCCCCCGCGCTGGCCCGACGGATCGGGTCGGTCTTCCAGGATCCGGAGCACCAGTTCGTCACCAGCACGGTCTTCGACGAGTTGGCGCTCGGCCCACGCCGCACCGGTCAACCCGAGGCGGTCGTCAAGGAGACCGTGGCCGGGCTGCTGGAACGGCTGCGACTGGCCCGGCTCGCCGCCGCCAACCCGTACACCCTCTCCGGTGGCGAGGCGCGGCGGCTGAGCGTCGCGACCGCCCTGGCCACCGCGCCACGCCTGTTGATCTGCGACGAACCCACCTTCGGCCAGGACCGGCGGACCTGGCGGGAGCTGGTCGACCTCTTCGCCGACCTGCGCGACGCCGGCCACGGCGTGGTCACCGTCACCCACGACGCGGACTTCGTGGCCGCGCTCGCCGACCGCACCGTCACCCTGCGACGCGCCCCGGACGACGGCCGATGATCAGTATCGAGCCGGTCGCCGCGCCGGACGCGCCGTTGGCCCGCCGCAACCCGGTGGCGAAGGTCGCCGCCGCACTGGTCTTCTCGTTCACCCTGCTGTCGACCCTGGACCCGGTGGCCCCGGCCATCGCCATCGCCCTCGAACTGGCCGTCCTGCCGCTGTTCGGCATCCGCTACCGGGTGCTTGCCCGTCGGGCCTGGCCACTGCTGCTCAGTGCCGCCGGCATCCTGGTCACCCTGGTCCTGTTCGCGGCCGACCGGTCCGGCCGGGTCCTGCTCGACGCGGGGCCGGTGCTGGTGAGCACCGGAGTGCTGCTCACCGCGCTCGGCCTGGTGCTGCGGGTGTTCGCGGTGGCACTGCCCGGTGTGATCGTCTTCGCGACCACCGACCCCACCGACCTGGCCGACGCGTTGATCCAGAACGCGAAGGCGCCGGCCCGGTTCGCCATCGGGGCGCTGGCGGCGTTCCGGCTGGTGCCGCTGCTCGGTCAGGAGTGGCAGATGATCAGCATGGCTCGGCGCGCCCGGGGCGTCGACGCGGGACGCAATCCGGTGGCGAAACTGCGGCTCTTCGCCTCCACCGCGTTCGCGCTGCTGGTGGGGGCGATCCGTCGAGGCACCCGGTTGGCGGTGGCGATGGACGCGCGGGGCTTCGACGCCGGCACACCTCGTACCGTCGCCCGCCACCAGCGTTTCGGCCTTGCCGACACACTGCTCATCGCCGGGGCGGTCGCGCTGGCCGGCGCGGCCCTTACGACAAGTGTGCTGGTCGGCGCCTTCCGCCCCCTGATCAGCTGACCCCCACTCAGCGCCGCCGCCTGCTCCCCGCCCGCTGCCCCGCCCGCTGCCCCGCCCACAAGATCCGCACAACATCAGGGATGTAGTGGCCTCGCTGGCGAAGGAGACCCCTACATCCCTGATGTTGCTGTCCCACCCAGCGCCCCCGCGACACCCCCGCACCACAATCGCCGATCTTGCGGTTTCTGTCGTTGGTTCATCCCGATATGCCGGTGATGCGAGGGCAGAAAGTGCAAGATCGCGGGAGCAGGGCTGGGCTGGGCTGGGCTGGGCTGGGAGGGCTGGGTGGGGTGGGCTGGGTGGGGTGGCTCTGTCAGCTGCGGCGGAAGGCGTAGCGGCGGGCCTGGCCGGCTTGCTGACTGCGGCCGCCGCCGGAGCGGTTGCCGCCACCCTGCGGCGGGCCGGCCGTCGGTGCCGATGGTCGCGCTGTCGTCTTCGGCAGGTCGCCCACCGTCGGCGCGTCGACCGCTGCCGGCACGTCGACCGGCAGCGCCACCTCGTCCAGGACGGCCGCTGGCAGTGCCGGCTCGGCGAGCACCGCCAGCAGCGCCGGCTCGGCCAGCGTTCCCGGTTCCACAAGCACCGCCGGCAGGGCCGGTTCGACAGCGAGGTCGAGGGCCGGAAGGGCGGGTGGGATCGGGCCGTGGTCGGCCGCCGGGTCGACGCCGAGCGGCGTCGCTCTCGGGGTACGGGTCTTCTTCGGGTTACGCCTGGCAGGCATCCGGGCCTCCTTCAATGCCGACCGGCACGGCCGGTCCCGCGCTGCGGCGGTCGGTCGGATCGGCTGGTGACCGCCGTCGCGCGACGGTCGAGTGGGGAAGGGACTGCTCACCGGGGGTCGGGCACTGCCAGCGCCGCCGAACGGCGGGGAGGGAATGCGGGACGCCCGGGAGCGCACGGACCGCGACGCGGGACGGCGGGCCGGCTCGGAAGTGGGGCGTCAGTTACGCATGTCCGTACCGTAGCCACCGCCCGACCGGCGCGCATCCGTTTTTACTGGCACGATCGGCACATGCTGATCGCGTTCTCGATCACCCCGCTCGGCGGTGACGACTCCGTGGGTGACCTGGTCGCCGAGGCGGTGCGGGTGGTCCGTGCGTCCGGCCTGCCCAATCGGACCGATGCCATGTTCACCACCGTCGAGGGTGAGTGGGACGAGGTGATGGCGGTGGTGAAGCAGGCGGTCGACGTGGTCGCCGCGCGGGCGCCCCGGGTGAGTGTGGTGCTCAAGGCCGACGTCCGGCCTGGGGTCACCGACGCGCTGACCGGGAAGATCGCCCGAATCGAAGCCCGTCTCGCCGAAGGCTGACGGGCGCGGCGCGGGATGACGACACGTTTCCCTGCGCGGCACTCACCGACCATTGCCGACGGCCCGGGCCGCCAGCGGCAACGTCCACATCACGTGCAGTAACGGGACGCCCGTCACTGGTCCGTATCGGGTCACATCACGGTAAGTTTCCAAACGCTGATAGTGGTGTGACGAGAGGTGGCGGCACGAATGGCTGATCAGGCGAGGGCACAAATCGGTGTGACCGGGCTGGCGGTGATGGGTCGCAACGTGGCCCGCAACCTGGCCCGCAACGGCTTCACGGTGGCAGTGCACAACCGCTCGCCGGAGCGCACCCGCAGCCTGGTCGCCGAGCACGGCGACGAGGGCACGTTCGTGCCGGGCGAGACGATGGCCGACTTCGTGGCGTCACTGGAACGCCCCCGCGCGGTCATCGTCATGGTCAAGGCCGGCGCGCCCACCGACGCGGTGATCGACGAGTTGGTGCCGCTGCTCGACGAGGGCGACATCATCGTCGACTGTGGCAACGCCCACTTCGCCGACACCCGCCGCCGCGAGGAGTCGCTGCGGGCGCAGGGGCTGCACTTCAGCGGCACCGGCGTCTCCGGTGGCGAGGAGGGCGCGCTGCGCGGGCCGAGCATCATGCCGGGCGGTTCCGCCGAGTCGTACGCGAAGCTCGGGCCGATGTTCGAGAAGATCGCCGCCCAGGTGGACGGCGTGCCGTGCTGCATGCACGTCGGGCCGGACGGCGCCGGGCACTTCGTCAAGATGGTGCACAACGGCATCGAGTACGCCGACATGCAGCTCATCGCCGAGGCGTACGACCTGCTCCGGGCGGGCCTGGACGCGACGCCGGCCGAGATCGCGGAGATCTTCCGGGAGTGGAACAACGGCGAGCTGGAGTCGTTCCTCATCGAGATCACCGCCGATGTGCTCGCGCACACCGACGCGGCGACGGGCCGGTCGTTCGTGGACATCGTGCAGGACCGGGCCGAGCAGAAGGGCACCGGTCGGTGGACAGTGCAGAGCGCCCTGGACCTGGGCATTCCGATCACCGGGATCGCCGAGGCGACCTTCGCCCGTTCGCTCTCGGGGCACGTCGACCAGCGTGAGGCGGCCCGCCGGACGTTCCCCGACGCGGGTGAGAAGTGGCAGGTCAGCGACCGGGACAAGTTCGTCGAGGACGTCCGCCGGGCGCTGCTCGCCTCCAAGATCGTCGCGTACGCGCAGGGCTTCGACCACATCCGTGCGGGCAGCCAGGAATACAACTGGGACATCGACCTGGGTGGCACCGCGACGATCTGGCGGGGTGGCTGCATCATCCGGGCCCGCTTCCTCAACCGGATCCGTGAGGCGTACGACGAGCAGCCGGACCTGCCGACGCTGCTGGTGGCCCCGTACTTCGCGGAGGCGGTCAGCGCTGGCGTGCCGAGCTGGCGGCGGGTGGTGGCCGACGCGACCCGGGCCGGTGTGCCGACGCCCGCGTTCTCGTCGTCGCTGGCGTACTTCGACGCGTTGCGCGCGGAGCGGCTGCCCGCCGCGCTGATCCAGGGTCTGCGGGACAACTTCGGCGCGCACACCTACCAGCGGGTGGACCGCGAAGGTTCGTTCCACACCACCTGGGCCGCCGACCGCACCGAGTCCCCGGCGTAGCCGGGGCGGCGCCCTGCGCGCCACCGTGATCGTGCTCGATCCTTGATGTAGTGGTCTCCCCCGGTGGGGAGGCCACTACAAAAATGTTCGGGCGAGATCATGGGGAGGGCCGCGCGGGGGGACGGTCAGCCGACCGTGGCGTGCATCTCCCAGACCAGGATCTCGGCCGGTTCGTCGGCGGTGACCCGCCGGCCACCGGTCATGGTGAGCCGGGCGGCGTCGCCACTGCCGAGCGGGCCGCTGCCCTCCAGGGTCACCGTGCCGTCCGGCACGTACACGTGCACGTAGGGCGCGTCGGGGATGGTGACCTCGTCGCCGGGGGCGAGACGGGCGGCGTGCAGGGTCGCGTACCGGTTGCGGATCCGGATCGCGGACGCGCCGTCGTAGCGGTCCATCCCGGAGGCGATCGGCACCAGGCCCCCGCGGAGCAGCTCGTCCTCGATCTCCAACTGCTCGTAACCGGGGTCGACGCCCTGCTCGTCGGGGAGCACCCACATCTGCACGAAGTGCACCGGGTCGCTGTGCGGCTCCTGGTTGTTGAGCCGCCAGGCGTCGTTCTTCTCCGAGTGCAGGATGCCGGTGCCGGCGCTCATCCGTTGGGCCAGACCCGGGTAGATCACCCCGGAGTGCCCGGTGGAGTCCTGGTGCACCAGGGAACCGCGCAGCACCCAGGTCACGATCTCCATGTCCTGGTGCGGGTGGGTCTCGAAGCCGGCCCCCGGTCGGACCACGTCGTCGTTGTTGACCAGCAGCAGGCCGTGGTGGGTGTTCGCCGGGTCGTAGTGCCGGGAGAACGAGAAGGAGTGCTTGGAGTCCAGCCAGGAGATCCGGGTGGCGAAGCGATCGTCGGCACGACGGATGTCGACAGCGGGCGCGGGCGCGGTCACCAGGCACGCTGCCCGGAATCGGGGATGGACGGCGCCCAGGTCAGGGCTGGCTCACCGGTGGCCAGTTCGGCGATCTCACCGGTCCGCAGCTGAGGTGTGTGGCCGAACTCGGCGCAGTGCTGCTCGGCGATCTCGGCGCAGATCTCGGCCACCTGCTCGCAGATCGGGTCGCCCAGATCGGCGGCGTTCAACGCCATGATCATCTTGAATCGGAGATCCCGCATTCCCACCCCAACCGCCGTCGTCCCACCACCTCCGGACCCTACCCGCCGCCCGTGCGCGGGACGCCGAAACGACCGCAACCACCCACGCCAACCACACGCCTACCCCGCCGACCGAACGCCCACCCGCCGGGCCGGGTCGATCATGGAGTTGTGGTGGTGAGCATAAACCGCAAAAGCGGCTGATCCGGCCACCACAACTCCATGATCGACCCGGGCGGGGCGGGGGCGGGGTGGGGTGGGGTGGGGGCGGGTGGGGATGCGACGGCGCCGTCCGCACGGGTGCGGACGGCGCCGGGGACAGTTGGGGATCGGTCAGAAGAAGCGGCGGCGCTTGGCCTTCTGCGGACGGATCAGGTCCGCACCCTTGGTCAGCAACCGGGTCGCCCCGGAGGGACCACGCCGGGCCTCCAGGGTGTGGCTGAGCCGGCGGGCACCGGCCGCGGCCAGCGGCACCGCGACAGCCATCACCGCCCACTGGGCAATGCGCTTCTGGATCATGTGGGTTCACCTCCGTCAGTGGCTTCTGACGTCTCTGATACCCAGAGTGACGTGCCGGTAAGCACGTCGGCTCAGATAGCCGGGGCGACCGGGTTGGGCAGCGCGCCGCCGAAGCGTCGGTCCCGCTGGGCGTACAACTCGCACGCGTACCAGAGGTGGCGGCGGTCGAAGTCGGGCCAGAGCGTGTCCAGGAAGACCAGCTCGGCGTACGCGGTCTGCCAGAGCAGGAAGTTGGAGATCCGTTCCTCACCGGAGGGGCGCAGGAACAGGTCCACCTCCGGGATCTCCGGGTGGTAGAGGTACTTCGCCACGGTCTTCTCGGTGACCTTCGCCGGATCCAGCCGGCCGGCCGCCACATCCCGCGCGATCGCGGCGGCGGCGTCACCGATCTCGGCCTGCCCGCCGTAGTTGACGCAGAACTGCAGGGTCAGCGTCGAGTTGTCGCGGGACATCTCCTCGGCGGTCTGCAACTCGGTGATGACGCTCTTCCACAGCCGGCCGGGCCGGCCCGACCACACCACCCGTACGCCGAGGTCGACCAGCTGGTCACGGCGACGACGGATCACGTCCCGGTTGAACCCCATCAGGAACCGGACCTCGTCGGGCGAACGCCGCCAGTTCTCGGTGGAGAACGCGTACGCCGACAGGTACGGGATGCCCATCTCGATGGCGCCCTCGATGGTGTCGAAGAGGCTGTGCTCCCCCGCCTCGTGCCCCTTGGTGCGCGGCAGCCCGCGGTCCTTCGCCCAGCGGCCGTTGCCGTCCATCACCACCGCCACGTGCTTCGGCACCGCCTCGCTGGGCAGCGCCGGGGGTCGGGCCCCGGACGGGTGTGGCACCGGCGGGGTCGGCTCGCGCCGGCCGGCCTTCTTCGATCGGATCACTCGGTCACTCCCTGCTCGCGCCGTCCGCCCCGGCCTCGACGTCGCCACGTGGCCGGAGCACCACGGCCCCGGTGCCTTCCGGCGGAGGGGCCGTGCCGGCCGCCGAGGGACCCCGGTCGACCAGCGGCAGCGAGCGTAGCGCGCGCTCCAGGTGCCACTGCAGGTGAGCTGCGACCAGCCCACTGCACTCCCGACGTACGGCGGCGTCGGTGGCGTCGGCGATCACCCAGTCGCCGGTGGTCAGCGCGGACATCAGATCGATGGTGGCCGGCGCGGGATGGGCCGCCCCGGGTGGCCGACAATCCGGGCAGACCGCGCCACCGGCCGGCACGGAGAACGCCCGGTGCCGCCCGGGCGTGCCACAGACCGCGCAGGCGACCAGCGCCGGCGCCCAACCGGCCAGGGACATCCCGCGCAGCAGGTACGCGTCGAGCACCAGGGTGGTGGCGTGCTCGCCCCGGGACAGCGCCTTCAGCGCGCCGATGGTGAGCTGGAACAGCCGCAGCGACGGCTCCCGCTCCACCGGGGTCAGCCGCTCGGCGGTCTCGGCGATCGCGCTGGCCGCCGTGTAGCGCGGGTAGTCGCCCAGGAACCGTTTGCCGTACAGGTCGATGCCCTCGACCTGGCTGACGGTGTGCAGTGAGCTGCCGTGGTTGCCCTTCGGGTCACCGGCGAGTTGGAGGTCGACGTGGCCGAACGGCTCCAGCCGGGCACCGAACTTGCTGGTGGTGCGGCGGATCCCTCGAGCCACCGCGCGCAGCCGGCCGTGCCGGCGGGTGAGCAGGGTGATGATCCGGTCGGACTCGCCGAGTTTCTGCACACGCAGGACCACCGCGTCGTCGCGGTAGAGCTGTCGGCGATACCCGGCCATCGGGCCATTCTCCCTCGGGGTGCGAAATCAGGGTTGGTTCGGGGTGCAGACGCGGATGAACCCCGATGCGGCCAACTCGTGCCCGGCCGTAGCGTGCTGGTCATGGCACTGCAGCTGACCACCACCCCGCGCCGTCGTCGCGTCGCCGCTCCCGTCGCACTCGGGCTCGTCACCACCCTCATCGTGCTCTCCGGGTGCGACAACCTGTCGTTCCGCCGGCTCGACTACGACAACACCGAGGCGGTCCGGATCACCACGGTCCGGCTTTCCGGGGGCTCGGGCGACGTGGTGCTCCGCGGCACCGGCCCGGCATCCGAGGTACGGATCAAGCGGGTGGTGCGCTACCAGGGCGGCGAACCGGACAACGCCCGGTACGAGATCAAGGGCAGCGAGTTGGTGCTGGACACCGACTGCGGCTCGCGGTGCAGCATCTCCTACGAGGTGACGGTGCCGGAGGGTGTGGCGGTGCAGGGCGAGACCAGTTCCGGCAACGTCGAGCTGAGCCGGGTCGGCGCCGTCGAGCTACAGGTGAGCTCGGGCGACGTGCGGATCTCCGGTGCGTCGGGCGCGGTCGGGGTGGAGGCCCGTTCCGGCAACATCGAGGTGAGCGAGGCCGCCGCGGCGGTACGGTTGCGCGCCTCGTCCGGAGACATCACCGCACGCCGGCTGGGCGGCACTGTCGACGCCGAGGCCAGCTCGGGCAATGTCAACGTCGAGCTGGACAAGCCGGCCTCGGCCCGCGTCCACGCCTCCAGCGGTGACGTCACGCTCGTGGTGCCGGCGGGCGCCTACCGGGTCCGGTCCAACGCCGACTCCGGCGACGAGACCATCACCGTCGCCGACAACCCGGCGGCGTCCCTGGTGCTCGACGGTTCGGCCAACAGCGGCAACCTCACGATCAGCGAGCGTTGATCTCGACGCTGGCCCCGGCCGTCCGCGGCGCCGGCACCACCGCTCGTCCGACGGCCGGTCCGGCACCGTCCGCCGCGTCGGCACACGGCCGGACCGCAGCGTCGGCACCCGGCCGAACGGCCGCGTCGGCGGACTGCGCCGGGCCACCGGGGATCAGCTCCGGGCGGCGACGGGCGGCGACGTCCTCGACCCAGCCGACGGCCAGGGTGACCAGCCCGACCAGGGCGAAGACCAGCAGCACCCGGATGGCCAGGCCCACCGGGTCCTGGTGGGACCAGCCCACCACGTCGACAAGCGGAGTGAGCGCCACCACGAACGGCATGTGCCAGAGGTAGACGGTGAGCGCCCGCCGGTTGAGCACCGTCACCGCCCGGTCGGCCAGTCGGCTCCGGCTCAGCCAGGCCACCCCAGCCGGGGCCCGGCCCAGCACGATCAGGATGAACGCGGCCGACCAGAGGGCGTTGCCCAGCGGGTTGTCGTTCAGGTCGTACCCGCGCGGGCCGGGATGTCCGACGATCCAGGCGCCGCCGCCGATTGCGAGAACGAGCGCCACCGGGTACAGCAGCCGGCCGGGAAGTCGGCGCAGCATCCCGGCGTGGTGGGCGAAGCCGAGCAGCCAGGCACCGAAGTAGAGCCCGAACTCGCGCAACACCGGCGGCGCCGGGTAGATCCCCACCTCGATCGCCACCAGCAGGAGGTACGGGGCGAGCAGGGTCGGCAGCGGAGCCCGCCGGAACAGCCAGAACGCGACCGGCGAGGCGAACACGAACCACAGGTAGTCGCGCAGGTACCAGATGACGCTCAGCGCCAGCGCACCCCAGTGGTTGGCCGGCGGGTCGGCGACCGGGAACAACCACAGCAACACCCGAGGACTGACCGTCAGCCCGGTGAACAGCATGGCCGGCACGAAGATCACCGCCAGCACCCACAGCGACGGCAGCAGCCGGCGCAGCCGACGCCCGACCGCCGCCGGCCCGGAGCGGGTCAGCGACGCGGCCATCAGCGAACCCGCCAGCGCGAACATCACCGACATCGCAGGGAAGACGAGGGTGAGAGTCGCCCATCCGGTGACGTGGTAGACCACTACTCGAACGATGGCCAGGGAACGGAGGAGGTCGAGGTACCTGTTGCGCATCAGCCTGCATCTGGGTCGGGGACGCCGGGCACAACTTCCCTACCCTGCGTCGCGCACGCACCAAACGACAGCGACCTCAACCGAAGGTGAACATCCTCCGCCGCCCGACCGAGGGCCGATCATGCCGCCGGTCGGGCGCCGCCAACGAGGTGGGTCAGAAGCCCAGCTTGCGTAGCTGCCTCGGGTCGCGCTGCCAATCCTTCGCGACCCGCACGTGCAGGTCGAGGTAGACCCGACCGCCGAGCAGCTCCTCGATCTGCTTGCGGGCGTTGGTGCCGACCTCCTTGAGCCGACTCGCCTTGTGCCCGAGCACGATGGCCTTCTGGCTGGGCCGCTCCACGTACAGGTCGGCGTAGATCTTCATGACCTGACCCTCGGGGATCATCTCCTCCACCACCACGGCGATGGAGTGCGGCAGCTCGTCGCGGACCCCCTCCAGGGCGGCCTCCCGGATCAGCTCGGCGACCAGCACCTGCTCGGGATCGTCGGTGAGCATGTCGTCCGGGTAGAGCTGCGGCGACGGCGGCAGGTACTTGGTCATCACGTCGACGAGGGTGTCCACCTGGTGCCCGGACACCGCGCTCACCGGCACGATCTCGGCGAACTCCCCCATCTGGCTGACCGCGAGCAGCTGCTCCGCCAGGCGGCGCTTGTCCACCAGGTCGGTCTTGGTGACCACCGCCAGCACTGTCGCCTTCAACTCGGCCAGCTCGCCGGTGATGAACCGGTCACCGCGCCCGACCGGCTCGTCGGCCGGGATGCACAGGCCGATCACGTCGACCTCGGTCCAGGTGGACCGGACCAGGTCGTTGAGACGCTCGCCGAGCAGCGTACGGGGGCGGTGCAGGCCCGGCGTGTCGACGAGGACCAGCTGCGACTCCGGGCGGTGCAGCACCGCCCGGATGACGTGCCGGGTGGTCTGGGGCTTGTTCGAGGTGATGGCGATCTTGGTGCCGACGATGGCGTTGGTCAGCGTCGACTTGCCGGCGTTGGGGCGACCGACGAAACAGCCGAACCCGGCCCGGTACGGTCGCGCCTCCGGATCCTGCACCGGGCTCACTCGGTCACCGTGCCGAGGACAGTGCCGTCCGGAGCGGCCACGTGGACCGGTGCGTCCGCCGCGAGGTCGCGTACCGCAGCGTGCCCGGCACCGTCCAGCGTCGACGCCTCGGTCACCACCACCGCCGCCTCCAGCCGACTCGCCCCGGCGGCCACTGCCGAAGCGACAGCCAACTGCAACGCGGTGAGCGTCAGCGACGGCAGCGCGACACTGGCCGCCGCGTACGTCCGGCCGTCCTGGTCACGAACCGCGGCGCCCTCCACGGCGCCGACCCGCGCGCGGGCTCCCCGGGCCAGGACGACGAGCTTGCCGTCCTCGGCGCTCAGCGCACCCGACGCGGTGAAGGTGGGCCGGGCGGCAGGCGCGGCGGGTGTGTCAGGCATCGGCGGGTTGCCTCTCGTCGTCTCGGTAGTTGTCAGTGTCGTCCCCGGGGCCGGCGTGCTCGCCACGCCCCGCGCTGTCCTGCTCGTCTCCCGGCTCCACCCGGCTGACCAGCACCGTGTCGATCCGGTTGCGTCGGCCGGTGGTGCCCTCGGCGACCAGGCGAAGACCGGCGACCTCGGCCTCGGCACCCGGGATCGGCACCCGCCCCAGCGACTGGGCGAGCAGACCGCCGACCGTCTCCACCTCGTCGGTGGGCAGGTCGGTGTCGAACATCTCGCCGAGATTCTCCACCGGCAGGCGAGCGGTCACCCGCACCGAGGAGTCCGCCAGACGTTCGACGGGCGGGCGCTCGACATCGTACTCGTCGGTGATTTCACCGACGATCTCCTCCAGGATGTCCTCGATGGTGACCAGACCGCCGGTGCCGCCGTACTCGTCGACCACGATGACCAGGTGGTTGCGGGCCGCCTGCATCTCGGACAGCAGGTCGTCGACCGGCTTGGATTCCGGTACGAAGGTCGCCGGACGCATCAGCTCGGCCACCGGCAACTGCTCTGCCCTCGGGTCCCCGCCGCGGGAGCGCCGGATCAGGTCCTTGAGGTAGAGCACGCCCAGCACGTCGTCGACGCTCTCGCCGATCACCGGAATGCGGGAGAAACCGGAGCGCAGGAAGAGCGCCAGCGCCTGCGCGAGGGTCTTGCCCTCCTCGATCCACACCATCTCGGTACGCGGCACCATCACCTCACGGGCGATGGTGTCACCGAGCGCGAAGACGGAGTGGATCATCTGGCGCTCGCCGTGCTCGACCACGCCGCGCTGCTCGGCCAGGTCGACCAGCTCCCGCAGCTCCACCTGGGTGGCGAACGGGCCCTCCCGGAAGCCGCGCCCCGGGGTGACCGCGTTGCCGATCAGGATCAGCAACGACGCGAGCGGGTTGAGTGCCCGGCCCAGCCAGCGGACCAGCGGCGCCACCGCACGACCCACGGCGTAGGCGTGCTGCCGGCCGATGGTGCGCGGGGCGACGCCCACCACTACGAAGCTGACCACTGTCATCGCGCCGGCGGTCACCAGCGCGGCCCGCCAGCCTGCGCCGAAGCTGTCCACCGCCACGAGCGCCACCAGCGTGGTGGCGGTCAGCTCGGCTAGCAGCCGCAACAGCAGGAGCAGGTTGAGGTGCCGGACGACGTCGCCGGCGACGACCTGGAGGGTACGGGCGCCGCGCACGCCGTCGCGGGCCAGCTCGGCGGCGCGGGCCGGTGAGACCGCGGCGAGGGCAGCCTCGGTCATCGCGATCAGGCCGGCCAACACCACCAGGCCCGCCGCGAAGACGATCAGCTGGAAGTCGGGGAGGCCGGCGGTGGCGCCGGCCGCGAGTAACGGAGGAGTGGACATCACTGGGTGCGGGTCGACCGCCAGCTCGCCAGCAGTCGAGCCTGGAGTGCGAACATCTCCCGCTCCTCCTCCGGCTCGGCGTGGTCGTAGCCGAGCAGGTGCAGCACCCCGTGCACGGTGAGCAGGTGCAGCTCGTCGGCGGGCGCGTGCCCGGCGGTCGCCGCCTGCTTGGCCGCCACCTCTGGGCAGAGCACGATGTCGCCGAGGAGGGCGGGCTCGCCACCGGCCGGTGCGGACTCACCCGGGCCGTGGTCGACGCTGCCCTCGTCCATGGGGAAGGCGAGCACGTCGGTCGGGCCGTCGCCACCCATCCAGCGGTGGTTCAGCTCGGTCATGTAGTCGATGTCGACCAGCAGCACTGACAGCTCGGCGAGGGGGTTGACCCCCATCTCGTCGAGGGCGTGCCGGGCGACGGCGAGCACGGCGTCGGTGTCGACGTCGATACCGGACTCGTTGGCGATCTCGATGGACAACTGCTTTCCTCTGCTTTAGCGGCGGCGGCCGGCCCGGCCGCCCTGGGCGGGTCGCCCAGGCACGGCGTGAACGCCCTGCGCCTGCTGGTTCTCCCGCTCGGCGTCCCAGCGGGCGTACGCGTCGACGATCTCCCCGACCAGCTGGTGACGGACCACGTCGGAGCTGGACAACTGGGAGAAGTGCACGTCATCGACGTTTTCCAGGATCTCCCGAACCACCCGCAGGCCGCTGCTCGTCCCGCCGGGAAGGTCCACCTGGGTGATGTCACCGGTGACGACGATCTTGGAGTTGAAGCCGAGTCGGGTGAGGAACATCTTCATCTGCTCGGGCGTCGTGTTCTGCGCCTCGTCCAGGATGATGAACGCGTCGTTGAGCGTCCGACCCCGCATGTAGGCGAGGGGGGCGACCTCGATCGTGCCGGCGGCCATCAGCTTCGGGATCGTCTCCGGGTCGAGCATGTCGTGCAGCGCGTCGTAGAGCGGGCGCAGGTACGGGTCGATCTTCTCGTTGAGCGTGCCGGGCAGGAAGCCCAGTCGCTCGCCCGCCTCGACAGCCGGCCGGGTGAGGATGATCCGGTTGACCTGCTTGGCCTGCAACGCCTGGACGGCCTTCGCCATCGCCAGGTAGGTCTTTCCGGTGCCGGCCGGGCCGATGCCGAAGACGATGGTGTGGGTGTCGATCGCGTCGACGTACTTCTTCTGCCCGAGCGTCTTGGGGCGGATGGTGCGCCCGCGCCGGGAGAGGATGTTGAGTGTCAGGACCTCGGCGGGCCGCTCGGCGCTGCCCTGCTCGAGCATGCCGACGGTACGCCGGACGGCGTCACTGGTCAGGGTCTCGCCTTTCTCGATGAGTTCGAGTAGCTCGCTGAAGACCCGCTCGGCGAGAGCGTTGTCCGCGGGGTCACCGGTGATGGTGATCTCGTTGCCGCGAACGTGCACGTCACTGTTGACCGAGCGTTCGACGAGTCTGAGGATCTCGTCGCCTGCGCCGAGCAGATTGACCATGATCTTCGGGTCGGGCACGGTGATCCTGGTCTGCACCCGGGGCGGGCCGGGAGGTGGGGTGCCGGTCATAGGTTGGGCCGAAGGGCCCTGCGCACCTGCTCTCGATCTCGGCGCCGGCCTGCTGGCCTGGCGTGCGGACGTTACACCCATCGTATCCGTTCAACGCGGGCCGCATCGCGCCCATTTCCGCTGGCCGCGATCAACTCCCGGCCCGGAAGTCGTACCTGTCGAAGGTCTCCTGGTGGCGGGTGAACCGGTACGTCGCCCAGTGCATCCGGACCACCGCGCCGGCCTCGTCCCGGGTCAGTCGCAGCAGCTCACCGGCCTCCCGACCGGAGACCACGCGGAACACGTCCGGCTTGTCCTCCAGCGGGGTGAAGATCGCCGGTGGGCGTCCGGCCGGGTCACCGACCCCACGCGCCCGCAGGGTGCCGTCGTGCCAGGAGAAGACGTACTCGGATCCCTCGCCCCACCAGCGGCCGAGCGCACCCCGCAGGGCCGCCGGCGCGGGTGCGCCGGGCCGCCACGGCTCGATCTCGGCCGGGTCGTGCTCGACAGCCGCGGCGAGCAGCCGGTGCGACAGGTCGAACAGTTCGCTCGCCGTGCCGGACGAGCCGAGCACGGCGGCGCCCATCGCGCCGGGCGTGCCGTCGCCGCCTCGGCGGCCGTACACCCCGGCGAGGAAACCGGGCATGGCCCCGTCGTGCCCCACGTGCATCACCCGTTCCCCCTGCGGGATCAGGATCAGCCCGAGGCCGAAGCCCGCGCCCCAGAGCGTCTCGTCGGTGGTGGTCACCGGCCAGCGCATCTCGTCCAGGGTGGCCGGGGCGAGGACCGCGCCGGCCGGGTCCAGCGCCGCCGGGTCGGCCAGGAACGCCGCCCAGCGGGCCATGTCGGTCGCGGTGCTCCAGAGCTGGGCGGCCGGGCCGACCGCGCCGAAGTCGGTCGGCGGTTCCGGGTGCGCCTCGTCGGAGTACGCGTCCACCAGGAACCCGGTGGCCGCCGTCGGCCGTGGGGTCACAGTGGTGTCGGTCAGCCCCAGCGGCGTCAGGATCCGCTCGGTGAGCGCCTGCGCCCAGCTTCCGCCCCGGAGCCGGGCTACGAGTTGGCCGAGCACGGCCAGGCCCAGGTTGGAGTAGTGGAACCGACGGCCGGTCGGCAGCACCCGCTCGGCCCGGTCCAGTTCGGCGACCAGTTGGTCGTCGTCCGGCGCGCGCAGGCTGTCCCAGACATCGCCGAACGGCTCGCGTTGCAGGCCACCGGTGTGCGACAGCAACCGGCGTACGGTCAGGTCGCCGTGCGCCGGGAGGTCCAGGTGCCGGCCCACCGGGTCGTCCAGGTCCAGCAGCCCGTCGTCGCGGCACTGGAGGACCAGCACCGCGGTGAACGTCTTGGTGACCGAGCCGATCCGGAACTGGGTGCCCGGCCCCAGCGGGCTGTCGGTGCCGGTCTCGCCGACGGTGCAGCTCCAGAGCGGCCGGTCGGCCCGGTGCAGCGCCGCCGACACCGCCGGCACCCGGGCCTCGGCCTGCACCCGCCGCACCAACCGGTCCAGGTGCTCATTGCCGCGACCGTCCTCGCTGCGCTCGCTCACGCCAGGTTCCGGACGAGCATCGGGCCGAGCGGCGCACCACCGAGCAGGTGCGCGTGCGCGTGGAAGACCTCCTGCCCGCCGTACGCGCCGGTGTTGAACATCAGCCGGAAACCATCGCCGAGCAGACCCTCGTCCTCGGCCACGGCGGCGGACGTCGCCAGCACGTCGGCGGCCAGCGCCGGGTCGCCCTGGGCCAGCGTGGCGACGTCGGCGTAGTGCTCCTTCGGAATGACCAGGACGTGCACCGGCGCCTTCGGGTCGATGTCACGGAAGGCGAGGGTGGTGTCGGTCTCCCGGACCACTGTGGCCGGGATCTCCCCGGCGACGATGCGGCAGAACAGGCAGTCGGATCCCATCGGGGCAGTGTAAGGACTAACGGCCCGGTGGCGCTCCGGCGCAGCATGCGCCGCCGGCCCGTTCGCAGCCGAAGGTATGGCTGAGGCAGGATGGCCGGCATGACGGATCGGGCGGTACTCGTGACCGGGGCCTCGCGCGGGATCGGCCGCGCGGTGGCGAAGGCGTTCGCGGCCGGCGGCGACCGGGTGGCCATCCACCACCGCGACTCCGCCGACGCGGCCGAGGAGCTACGCGCGCAGCTGCCCGGCGACGGGCACGCGGTGGTCCGCGCCGACCTCACCGATCCGGACGCGGTCCGGGTCATGGTGGACCGGGCCGCCGAGCTGCTCGGCGGGCTGGACGTGCTGGTCAACAACGCCGGGACGTACGGCGACCGCGACGACCCGCACCCGATCTTCGGCGCCTCGTACGAGGAGTGGCAGCAGCGCTGGCGGCAGGTGCTGGAGACGAACCTGACCGGTGCCGGCAACGTCACCTGGTGCGCCGCCCAGCACATGCGCGAACGCGGCGGGCGGATCGTCAACGTCTCGTCCCGGGGCGCGTTCCGTGGTGAGCCGGAGCAGCCGGCGTACGGCGCCAGCAAGGCGGGGTTGAACGCGCTGGGCCAGTCCCTCGCCGTGGCGCTCGCGCCGTACGGCATCGCGGTGGCCACCGTCGCGCCGGGCTTCGTGGCGACCGACATGGTCACCGAGTACCTGCGCGGTGAGGAGGGCGCGGCCATCCGCGCGCAGAGCCCGTTCGACCGGGTGGGCAAACCGGAGGAGATCGCCGCCGCCGTGCACTGGCTGGCCTCGCCGCAGGCCGAGTGGGCCTCCGGCACGATCGTCGACCTCAACGGGGCCTCCTACCTGCGCAGCTGAGGCCAGCTCCGACAAGATCTTGGAAAGAAAGCGCCACTGGAGGGGCGGTTTCCTTCCAAGATCTTGGTGAAGAAGATCGGTAACCGGCGCGGGGCGGGCTGGACTACCAGCGGCCGAGGCGGGTGGCGAGCACGCTGAGGGCCGCCACCCCGGCGGTGGAGGTGCGCAGCACTGCCGGCCCGAGGCGTACGGGTCGCCCGCCGGCCTCCCGGAACGCGCTCAGCTCGGCCGGCGCGATGCCACCCTCCGGGCCGACCACCAGGACGATCTCGCCGGTGGAGGGCAACTCGGCCGTGGTGAGCCGGTCCTCGGCCTCCTCGTGCAGCACGAACCCGGCGGCGGCACCGGCGATCCGACGGGCCACAGTGGCGGTGGACTCGTCCGGCGCGCCGGCCACCACCGGCAGCCACGGCCGGCGGGCCTGCTTGGCCGCCTCCCGGGCGGTGGCCACCCACTTCTCCCGGGCGCGTACGCCCCGGTCACCGCGCCACTGGGTCACCGAGCGCGATGCCGCCCAGGGCACGATCTCGTCCACCCCGACCTCGGTCATCGCCTGCACGGCGAGCTCGCCCCGGTCGCCCTTGGCGATGCCCTGCACGGTCACCAGACGGGGTACGGGCGCGTCCGCGTACCCCCGGGAGGTGATGGTGACCTCCAGGTTGCCCCGGCCGACGGCCGTGACCACGGCGGCCGCCGTGCCACCCCGGCCGTCGGCGAGCAGCAGTTCCTCGCCGACGCGCAGTCGCTGCACTGTGGCGGCGTGGTGCCCCTCGGGGCCGTCCAGGGTCAGCGCGTCGCCGGTGGGCAGCGCCTCGACCAGGAACAGCGGCGCGGACACTCAGGCGTGCCCGTTGAACGCGTCGCGCATCCGGGAGAAGAAGCCGCCCTGCTTGGACAGCTCGGCGACCTCCTCACCACGGGTCTTGGCGAAGTCGCGCAGCATCTTCTCCTGGTCCGGGTCGAGCTTGGTCGGCGTCCGCACGTCCAGGTGCACGTAGAGGTCGCCTCGGCCGGTGCCGCGCAGGTGCGGCACGCCCCGGGCGCGCAGTCGCAGCGTGCTGGCCGGCTGGGTGCCGGCCTTGACGTCGACGGTCTCCTCGCTGTCCAGCGTCTTGATGGTCAGCCGGGTGCCCAACGCCGCCGCGGTCATCGGCACTGTGACCCGGCAGTGCAGGTCGTCGCCCTTGCGGGAGTACACGTCGTGCGGGCGCTCGTGGATCTCCACGTAGAGGTCACCGGCGGTGCCGCCACCGGGGCCCACCTCGCCCTGCTGGGCCAGCCGGATCCGCATGCCGTCCTCGACACCGGCCGGGATCTTGACCGTCAGCGAGCGGCGGGTCCGCACCCGGCCGTCGCCGGCGCAGGTGGGGCAGGGGTGCGGGATGGTGGTGCCGTAGCCCTGGCACACAGTGCACGGCCGGGCGGAGACCACCTGGCCGAGGAAGGTGCGCTGCACCGACTGCACCTCGCCCCGCCCGCCGCACGCCTCGCAGGTCGCCAGGTGCGTGCCGGCCGCCGTGCCAGCGCCCGAGCAGGTGGTGCAGAGCACAGCGGTGTCGACCGTGATCGGGGCCTCGACGCCGAACGCCGTCTCGTGCAGGTCGAGTTCGAGTCGCAGGATCGCGTCGGCGCCCGGTCGGGTACGCGGCCGTGGGCCACGGGCGCCACCGCCAGCACCGCCGAAGAACGCGTCCATGATGTCCTGGAAACCGACGAACGGGCCGGCGCCTCCGGGGCCGCCCGGGCCGCCGGCACCGCCACCACCAGGGGCGAGCGGGTCGCCACCCAGGTCGACGATCTGCCGCTTCCGGTCGTCCGAGAGGACCTCGTACGCGGCGTTGATGTCCTTGAACTTCTCCTGAGCCTCCGGGTCCGGATTGACGTCCGGGTGGAACTGGCGGGCCAGCTTGCGGTAGGCGCGCTTGATCTCGTCATCGGAGGCTTCCCGGCTCACACCGAGAATGCCGTAGTAGTCCCTGGCCACTGCGTTCCGTGTCCTCATGTTCGTCTCGCGTTGCGCCGGTCGGCGGCCGCAGCCGGCCGCATCGGCCCTGACCAATCAGTTCTGGGCCAGCAACTCGCCCACGTAGCGTGCCACGGCGCGCACCGTGGCGATGTTGCCGGGGTAGTCCATCCGGGTGGGCCCCAGCACCCCCAGGCCGCCCACGATGGTGGTGCCCGGGCCGTACCCGGTGCTGACCACCGAGGCGGCGCGCAGGTTGTCGAACTCGTTCTCGTCGCCGATCAGCACCCGGGTCGTGCTCGGCTCGGTCTCACCGATGAGCTTGAGCAGCACGACCTCCTCCTCCAGAGCTTCGAGGATCGGCCGCAGGGAGCCCTGGAAGTCGAGCAGGCCGCCCCGGGTGAGGTTCGCGGTGCCGGCGAGCGCGATCCGCTCCTCGTGCCGCTCGACGAGCGTCTCCAGCAGGACGGTGGCGAGGGTGGTCATGGTCGGACGCAGCCCGGTCGGCGCTTCCTCGACCAGCGCCTGCACCAGCGGCGGCGTCTCGGACAACCGGGCGTTGGCGAGCTTCTCGTTGATCAGTCGACGCAGGTCGGTGACGTCGTCGGCGGGCACCGGCCCGGGCAGCTCCACGAGCCGCTGCTCCACCCGCCCGGTGTCGGCGATCATGACGAGCATGAGCCGGGTGGTGGAGATCGGCACCAGCTCCAGGTGGCGCACCGAGGAACGCGCCAGGCTCGGGTACTGCACGACGGCGACCTGACGGGTCAGCTGGGCGAGCAACCGCACCGTGCGGTGTACGACGTCGTCGAGGTCGACAGCGCCGACCAGGAAGCGCTCGATGGCCCGGCGTTCGGCCGGGCTGAGCGGCTTGACCCGGGACAACCGGTCGACGAAGAGGCGGTAGCCACGGTCGGTGGGCACCCGGCCGGCACTGGTGTGCGGCTGCCGGATGTAGCCCTCCTCCTCCAGCACGGCCATGTCGTTGCGGACCGTGGCCGGGGAGACCCCGAGCTGGTGCCGCTCGACCAGCGCCTTGCTGCCGACCGGCTCCTGGGTGGAGACGTAGTCCTCGACGATGGCGCGGAGCACGGCGAGTTTCCGGTCGTCGAGACCCATCCTCCGCACCTCCTGTCGCACGTCGGCCACCGGCACTCTGGGCCGGTCGGGCCGTCCTGGCACTCGACTGTAACGAGTGCCAGTCTACGTCGGCGGGCCCGTCGACGCGATGATCAACGGCCACCCGTCGGTGCGGCCCGCGCCACCCTTGTTGGGCCGATCGGCCCGCACTGCCAGGCGGTGTCGCTCTGGTGCGGCGTTGCCAACGGCCCCTACCGTGACATCCATGACTGAACCTCCTCGCCCTCCCGGGTCGGGCGACGCCGGCAGCTACCCGCCGGAGCCCACCTCCCCGGGCCCGTACCCGTCGGCCGAGCCGCCCACCGCACCACTGTCCGGGGCTCCCGGCCCGGCCGGCTATCCCCCGGCCGGTGGCTATCCACCGCCCACCGGTGACCAACCGCCGTCAGGCGGCTACCCTCCGGCAGGCGGCTACCCCCCGCCCGGGGGCTATCCCCCACCCGGCGGCTACCCGGCCGGCGGGGCCTACGGCGGCCCCGGCGGCGGTTACGCCAACAACGAGGACAAGACCTGGTCGCTGGTCGCGCACTTCGGCGGCGCCGCCGGCATGATCATCAGCGGCGGTGTGCTCGGCTGGATCGCCCCGCTGGTGGCGATGCTGGCACGCGGCAACCAGTCCCCGACGGTGCGGGCGCACGCTGTGGCAGCGCTCAACTTCCAGCTCATCTGGTCGATCGTCGGTCTGGTCGGCTGGGTGCTGTCCTGCATCCTGATCGGCTTCATCGGGGTCGGGGCGGCCATCATCCTCGGTGCCGTGTTCGGCATCATCGCCGGCATCAAAGCCAACGAGGGCCAGCTCTACCGCTACCCGCTCGCCGCGAGCTTCATCAAGTGAACCGGGCCGGCCGCTCCCCCGGCCGGTCCGGATCACCGCGGTCCCGGTCGGGGGGCGGTAGGCCACTCAGGGCAGCAGGTCGCGGACGACAGCGTCGGCGAGCAGCCGTCCACGCACTGTGAGCACCGCCCGGCCGGCGGCGTACTCGTCGGCGGCCAGCAGGCCGCCGGCAAGCGCCCGCTCGGCGCCGGCCCGACCGGTGGCGTCGAGCACCGCCAACGGGAGACCGCTGGCCAGCCGCAGCCGCAGCATCACGTCCTCCATGTGCGCCTCGTCGACGGTGAGCACCTCCCGGGCCAGGCCGGGAGACGCGCCGGCGGCCAACCGCTGGGCGTACGCCGAGGGGTGCTTCACGTTCCACCAGCGCACCCCGCCGACGTGGCTGTGCGCCCCCGGCCCCAGCCCCCACCAGTCCGCGCCGGTCCAGTAGAGCAGGTTGTGCCGGCAGCGGGCCTCCTCGGTGCGGGCCCAGTTGGAGACCTCGTACCAGGAGAGCCCGGCCGCGTCGAGCGCGGCCTCGGCGGCCAGGTAGCGGTCCGCGGCCACGTCGTCACTGGGGTACGCCAGCTCGCCGCGTCGCATCCGGGCGGCGAGCCGGGTGCCGTCCTCGACGATCAGGGCGTACGCGCTGACGTGGTCCACCCCGGCGGCGACGACCTGCTCCAGCGAGGCGGCGAAGTCCTCGGCCCGCTCCCCCGGGGTGCCGTAGATCAGGTCCAGGTTGACGTGCTCGAACCCGGCGTCGCGCGCCTCCAGGGCGGCGGCGGTGGCCCGGCCGGCGCTGTGTTTGCGGTCCAGGATCGCCAGCACCCCCGGGGAGGCGGACTGCATGCCCAGCGAGATCCGGGTGTAGCCGGCGGCCCGCAGCAGCTTCAACGATTCCGGGGTGACCGACTCGGGGTTGGCCTCGGTGGTCACTTCGGCGTCGGCGGCCAGCCCCCAGGTGCGGTCGATGCCGTCGAGGATGCGGGCCAGGTCGTCGGCGGGGAGCAGGGTGGGCGTGCCGCCGCCGACGAAGACGGTGTCCACCCGGGGCGGCGGGGTGTCGCCGAGCACCCGGGCGGCGAGCGTCAGCTCGGCCAGGACGGTGTCGGCGTACCCCTCGCGGCTGGCGCCGCCGCCCAGTTCGGAGGCGGTGTAGGTGTTGAAGTCGCAGTAGCCGCAACGGCTGGCGCAGAACGGGACGTGCACGTACACGCCGAAGCCGCGCGCGCCGACCGCCGTGGTGGCGGTGGCGGGCAACGATCCGTCGACGGGGACGGTCTCACCATCTGGAAGGACGCCGGGCATGGCCACTAGTGTGCCCGGCATGACCTCTCCCGACGTCCTCGTGCGGGTCGCCACGGCCCGTGGGGTGACCACCCTCACCCTGGACAGCCCGCACAACCGCAACGCGCTCTCCACCGGCCTCATGACCCAGCTGCTGGCGGGGCTCGCGGACGCGGTCGCCGACGAGGCGGTGCGAGCGATCGTGCTCGATCACACCGGCCCGGTCTTCTGCTCGGGCGCCGACCTGAAGGAGACCGCCGCGGCGTACGCCAGCGGGACGGTGCCGGCCGGCATGCTGGGTGACGTGCTCGCGGCGATCTGGGAGTGCCCGAAGCCGGTGCTGGCCCGGGTCGGCGGGCCGGCGCGGGCCGGCGGGCTGGGCCTGATCGCCGCCGCCGACCTGGCGGTCTGCGCCGACGAGGCGACGTTCGCGTTCACCGAGGTACGCATCGGGGTGATCCCGGCGGTCATCTCGGCGACAGTGCTGCCCCGGCTGCACCCCCGCGCCGCCGCCGAGCTGTACCTGACCGGCGACACCTTCGACGGCCGCCGGGCCGCCGAGATCGGCCTGGTGACGGCCTCGGTCCCGGCGGACGGGTTGGACGACGCGGTACGCGGCTACTGCGACTCGCTGGTGCGCGGCGCGCCCGGGGCGCTGGCCGGCGCGAAGGAGCTGCTGCGCCGACCGGGTACCGCCGAGCTGCGCGCGGACCTGGCCCGGCTCTCCGCCGTCTCGACCGGCTACTTCCGGTCGGACGAGGGGCGCGAGGGGGTCACCGCGTTCCGGGAAAAGCGACCGGCGCGTTGGTTGCCCGCTCTCGACGACTGAGCATCCGGGTAGGCGTTGCGGCTCGCCGGTCCTTTGCTCTGCTTCAACCGGCGCAACAGCCGCTGTCCGGATATCGGACAGGTGGTGTTGCGTCCGGTGAAGCAGAGCAAAGGACGCAGACGAGGGTCGTCGCCCGGCCGGGCTGGCTGAGCGCCGCCGTCGTTCAGCGACGCCCCAGGTGTCCTGTCGGGTCACCAGGCGGTCGCGCCGCCATCGACCGGGTAGTTCGCCCCGGTGATGTACGACGCCCGGTCGGACGCGAGGAAGACCACCAGCTCGACGACCTCCTCGGGGCGCGCGAAGCGCTTGAGGAGCGTCTTGGCGGTGATGGCGTCCCGGGCCTCCTGGTTGTCACCGAGGTCGCGTTCGCTGGCCGGGGTGAGGGTGGGCCCGGGGCTGATCGCCACCGCGCGGATCCCGTGGGGCGCACCTTCGAGCGCGAGTTGTCGCGTCATGCCGATGATGCCGGCGTTCGCGGCGGTGTGACCGACCATCGGCGGGACGTGGCCGCCGATCATCCCGGCCATGGAGGCGGCGCTGATGATGACGCCACCACCGCGCCGGACCAGGTGCGGCCAGGCGAACTTCGACACGAAGTACGGAATGTCGAGTTCTCCGGTGATGGTGTAGCGCCAGTCCTCCACGGAGAAGTCGGGCATCGGGCCGAAGCGGAGCGCCGCCGCGTTGTTGTAGACCACGTCGAGCCCGCCGTAGGCGGCGGCAGCGTCGTCGACGAGCTTGCGCACCTGCTCGGGGTCGGTGAGGTCGACCGGCGCGATGCCGGTCATCTCGCCGCCGGCGCGGCGGACGAGTTCGACAGTTTCGTCGTTGCCGGCGACCTGGAGGTCGGCCCCGACGACCTTCGCGCCCTCGCGGGCGAAGGTCAGCGCCGCGACGCGGCCCAGCCCCCCGCCGGTGCCGGTGATCAGCACGACCTTGCCATCGAGCGTTCCCATGGCACTCCTCCTTGTTGGGCGACCAACGCGTCCGGCTGTGCGGGGCGGTAGGTCGGATTGACATGTCAACTGACCTAAGTCCTTGACTGGTCAATCGCTTCCCGATATCGCTTACCCGGTGACGCGCGCGACAGCCCCGCATCGGGGCGGGTGACGGAACGACGCGGGCAGGTGAGATCGCGACCGGAGCGGGAACGTCGCCAACCGGTACGCGGCAGCGGAGCCGACCCCGAACCGGTCGGAGTCGACCAGGTCGGGCCCGAACCGCTCGGACGACCCGGAGGGGGCCTGCGGGGACGTACGCTTGTCAGACTGTCGATCTGGGGGTGTGGGTGCGAACTCGGGCAACCGTGGCGGGTGGAGTGGTGCTCATCCTCGTCGCCGTGATCGCGATCTGGCTCGTCGTACGGCAGGTCGGCGACAATCTGAAGTTGCCACTGATGGCACGCAAGTGCACAGTGCAGGCCGACGGACGGGTCGCGCTGGACGCCGACCAGATGGCCAACGCGGCGACCATCGCGGCGATCGGCGCGAAGCGCGGAATGCCCGAGCGGGCCGTCGTGGTCGCGCTCGCCACCGCGTACCAGGAGTCCGGGCTGCGCAACCTCGCCGACGGCGACCGCGACTCGGTCGGCCTGTTCCAGCAGCGACCGAGCCAGGGCTGGGGCACTCCGGCGCAGATCCGCGACCCGCGCTACGCGGCCAACCGGTTCTACGCGGCCCTGAAGAAGGTGCGCGGCTGGGAGGAAATGCGGGTCACCGACGCCGCCCAGCGGGTGCAGCGCTCGGCATTCCCCGAGGCGTACCAGAAGTGGGCCGACGACTCCGAGGTGCTCAGCCGGGCTCTGCTCGGCGACGCCAGCGGCGCGGTCGCCTGCACGGTGGGGCGCACCCCGGTGATGCACGGCGCGGCGGCGGCCGCCCAACTGACCCGCAACCTGGTGCTGGACTGGGGGTTGAAGGGCACCGACCCGACCGACCCGACCGGGTTGGCGGTGACTCCGGGCGACCAGCGCGACGGCTGGCGGTACGCGCACTGGCTGGTGTCGCACGCCCAGGACCACGGGGTGAAGCGGGTCCGCTTCGGCGACCTGGAGTGGACCGCCCGCGACGGCTCGTGGGGCCGGGTGGACGGCCAGCAGAGCCCCGCCGGTCAGGTGGTGGCCGAGGTGTTCAACGAGGGTTGACCGACCCGGATCTCTTAACCGGCGGTCACCGCACAATCGGGCAAGACGCATTAAATCGCTCTATTGAACGCGTAGATCTCACTCTGTGCGTTTCTCTCGCTGCGTGGGGTCCCACCGGGGCCAAATCCCGCACCGCACCCTCCCCGACGCCTGGACCGCCGCGTTACGATCGGCGGCCTGTGCCAGAAAAGGTTTCACCTCATGGGGAGGGGTACGACGCGGTGTTCGATTACGGCGACCGGACCGGTTACGAACCGATCAGCGACACTGACCGCAAGGAGTTCCACGAGCAGGGCTTCCTCCTGCTGCGCAACGTCCTGACGGAGGACCACCGGGCGGCGCTGGAGGCGGCGGTCGACCGCGTCTACGCGGAGGAGCAGGCGAAGGGCACCACCAAGAAGGACGGCACCCTGCACCTGCTGGGCTTCCTGGAGCGCGACGAGCTCTTCGGTGAGCTGCTGACCCACCCGATCGCCTTCCCGTACATGTGGGGACTGGCCGGCTGGAACATCTACACGCACCACAACCACCTGGACGTCACCCCGCCGGCCGCCGAGCCGGAGAAGCCGTACTGGGGTTGGCACCAGGACGGGTACCGGCAGAACTCCGACCCGGAGACGATGGACCCGAACCTGCCTCGGCCGATGTTCTCGCTGAAGGTCGCGTACGTGCTGTCGGACCTCTCCGAGACCGGCCGCGGCGCCACCAAGGTCATCCCGGGTAGCCACCTGAAGAACTCGCTGCCCCGGCCGGCGGACCTCACGGTGCAGAACCCCGACCCGGAGGGCACGGTGGAGATCACCGCCAACCCGGGCGACGCCTTCATCTTCGACCGCCGGCAGTGGCACTCGCGGTCGACGAACCTGTCGACCATCACCCGCAAGATGCTCTTCGTCGGCTACACCTACCGGTGGATCCGCCCGCTGGACGAGCTGCACCCCGACGTGAACGGCGAGTGGTACCGCAACCGCACCCCCGTGCAGCGCCAGCTGATCGGTGAGGGCACCCACACCGCCAACTACTGGGGCATCAACTGGGACGGGTACGTCGACGACGAGATCCCGCTGCGCAAGGAACTCAAGGAGCGCGGTCTGCTCGACCGCAACATCCCCTGGCTCCGCTGACCCACTGCTCGTAGAACGGCCCCCCGCCGACGCTCAGCGTTGGCGGGGGGCCGTTCCACGTCCGCGGTTCTCCCGGCTCGCCGCCAGCCTGGCCGAGGACCCCACCGTTCGGGGCGCGGCGCAGACCGCCGTCCCGCTACTCACCCTCATCGGGGAGTGGTTGGTCGCCGGTGGCGCTCAGCCGCGGGAGGTGAGGCGGCGGCGGGCCTTCTCCCGGAGCGGTTCCGGCAGGCCCTCCGCTTCGAGCAGCCGGGGCAGCAGCTCCGGCTCCAGGCTGGTCGCCCGGAAGACCTCGCCGATGGTCACGCCGTGCGCGGGCCGCTCCACCACCTCGACCGGGTCACCCGGGCCGACCTCGCCCTCCCGCAGCACCCGCAGGTAGGCGCCGGGCAGTGCCCGCGCGGTGAACCGCTTGATCAGATCCGGTACGCCCCAGAACCCGGCGAAAGTGGTGCAGGGCGTCCGCGGCTTGGTGACCTGGAGCAGGGCGGACCCGACCTGCCACTGCTCGCCGATCACCGCACCCGTGACGTCGACCGCGTAGGTGGTCAGGTTCTCGCCGAAGCCCCCGGGTCGCACGGCCCGGCCCAGTTCGCCCGCCCACCAGGCGGCGTCCTCCTCGGCGTAGACGTAGACCGCCTGGTCAGGACCGCCGTGATGGGCTGGCTCGCCGATGAAGTCGCCGACCAGCCCGTCGGCGCGGATCAGCACCGGCCCGTCCACCGGCCGCTTGTCGATGCCGCTGCGACCGCTCGCGTCGCCGGCCCACTGCGCCTCGGTCACAATGCCGAGATTCACCGCTGCCACCCTGCCCGTCACGACCGTCAGCCTAGGTGAAGTCGCCGTGCGGGCTTGACCTTGACGCTGCGTCAACCCTGCATGCTGGCCGCCATGAGCATCCCGCCAAGAACGGATCAGGCCCAGCAGCCCGTGATACACGTGCGCGGCCTGGAGAAGTCGTTCAAGCAGCTGAAGGTGCTGCGCGGCGTCGACATCGACGTGGCGCGGGGCAGCATCTTCGCCCTGCTGGGCTCGAACGGGGCGGGCAAGACCACAGTGGTGAAGATCCTGGCCACACTCCTCAGGGCCGACGGCGGCACGGCCCGGGTCGCCGGCTTCGACGTCGCGGCGCAGGCTGCCGGGGTACGCGAGTCGATCAGTCTCACTGGGCAGTTCGCGGCGGTCGACGAGATCCTCACCGGGCGGGAGAACCTGGTCCTGGTCGCCCGGCTGCGGCACCTCACGGAGCCCGGTGCGATCGCAGACGACCTGCTGAAGCGCTTCTCGCTGACCGAGGCGGGCACCCGGAGGGTGGCGACGTACTCCGGCGGAATGCGCCGCCGCCTCGACATCGCGATGAGCCTGATCGGGAACCCGCCGGTCATCTTCCTCGACGAGCCGACGACCGGGCTGGACCCAGAGGCGCGCATCGAGGTGTGGCAGGCCGTCAAGGAACTCGCGAAGGGCGGCACGACCGTGCTGCTCACCACCCAGTACCTCGACGAGGCGGAACATCTCGCCGACCGGATCGCGATCCTGCACGAGGGCCGGATCCTCGTCAACGGCACCCTCGACGAACTCAAGCAGCTCCTCCCACCCGCGAAGATCGAGTACGTCGAGAAGCAGCCGAGCCTCGAGGACGTCTTCCTCACCCTCGTCGGCGCCAAGACGGAGAAGGAACAACGATGAACAAGCACTTCCTCGGCGACACCACCGTCCTGCTGGGTCGTTCACTGCGCCACATCGCCCGCAGCCCGGACACCATCATCACCACCGCGGTCATGCCGATCGCCTTCATGCTGCTGTTCGTCTACGTCTTCGGCGGCGCCATCCAGACCGGCTCCGACTCGTACGTGAACTACCTGCTCCCCGGCATCCTGCTCATCACGATCGCCTCGGGAATCTCCTACACCGCCTTCCGGCTCTTCCAGGACATGCAGGGCGGCATCTTCGAACGGTTCCAGTCCATGCCGATCGCACGATCCTCGGTGCTCTGGGCGCACGTGCTGACCTCGCTGGTCGCCAACCTGATCTCGCTCGTCGTCGTCGTCCTCGTGGCCGTCCTGATGGGCTTCCGTTCGGGGGCCGGCGTGCTGGGGTGGCTGTCGGTCGCCGGCATTCTGCTTCTGCTCACCTTGGCGCTGACCTGGGTCGCCGTGATCCCCGGCCTCACCGCGAAGACCGTCGACGGCGCGAGCGCGTTCTCCTACCCGGTCGTCTTCCTGCCGTTCGTCAGCTCTGCCTTCGTGCCCACCCAGTCCATGCCCGGCCCCGTGCGCGCCTTCGCCGAGCACCAGCCGGTGACCTCCATCGTCAATGCGATCCGGGACCTGTTCACCCAACAGCCGGTCGGCACCGACATCTGGATCGCCCTCGCCTGGTGCGTCGGCATCCTCGTTCTCGCCTACCTGTTCGCCACGATCACCTACCGGCGCAAGATCTCCTGAGCAGGTGCCGACCGGAGCGGGGTCGATCGCGGGCAGGATCAGAGCATGCTGACGATCGGTCAACTGGCGGCGTACGCCGGCGTCACCGTACGGGCGGTGCGGCACTATCACCAGATCGGGCTGCTGCCCGAGCCGGAACGCGATGCCTCGGGTTACCGACGGTACGGCGCGACGGCGGTCGTGTCCCTCATCAAGATCCGCACCCTCGCCGACGCCGGCGTGCCACTGTCGCAGATCAGTCGGCTGCTCGAAGCCGACGCGTCAGCCTTCGCCAAAGCGATCCGGACCATCGACGACCACCTGCGCGACGAGATCGACCGACTGCAGACCAGCCGCAGACACATCGCACAGCTCACCGCCGGGAACAGCCTGGCGCTCCCACCGGAGGTGGCCGCCTACCTCGACCGGCTCCGGGGCATCGGGGCGTCACAGCGGATGGTGGAGGCCGAACGGGACGGATGGATCCTCGTCGCGGCACGCTGGCCCGACCGCATCGTCGACATCATGCCGGAGAAGGTCGCCCACCTCGACAATCCGCAGGTCGTCCGGCTCTATCGGGTGCTGTCGGAGATCTTCGACGACGACGTGCAGGACGACCCGCGCCTGGCGGAGGCCGCCGACATCATGGCGGACCTGGCAGAGCAGGCGTACGCCGCGGGCAAGGGCGTCCTCGCCGACGCGCCCGCCGACGACCTCCCGCACGACCTGATCGACGCACTCGCCGACGAGTCCGACCCGCGGGCGCAGCAGCTGCGGGAGCTGATGCGCGAGCGCGGCTGGTCCGGTTGGAACCGGATGGAGCGGCTCGCGAAGCCGCCATCCTGACCCTCCGGGCGTCCTGCCACGCCGTCAGCCCTTGACGGCGCCGGCGACCAGACCGGAGACCATCCGCCGCTGCACCAGCAGGAAGAAGATGATGACCGGCAGGGTGAACAGTGTGGACGCCGCCATCACCGGCCCCCAGTTGGTGTCGTCCCGACCGAAGAAGAAGGTCATCGCCACCGGCAGGGTGTAGCTGCCCTGATCGTTGATGAAGGTCAACGCGAAGATCAGCTCGTTCCACGCCGTGATGAAGGAGAAGATGCTGGTGGCCACCAGGCCGGGCGCGACCAGCGGGAAGAGCACCCTGCGGAAGGTCTGGGCCCGGCTGGCCCCGTCGATCGCCGCCGCCTCCTCCAACTCCTTCGGCACCGCGGCGACGAACCCGCGCAGCATCCAGACCGCGAACGGCAGCGAGAAACCGAGGTACGTGAGGATCAGGCTGGGCAGGGTGTTGTAGAGCCCCAACCGCTGGATCATCAGGAACAGCGGGATGACCAACGCCTCCAGCGGGATCATCTGCACCACCAGCAGCATGATCAGGAAGCTGGTCCGCAGCTTGAAGCGGAACCGCGCCACCGCGGTCGCGGCCAGCAGCGCGACCAGGCCGCTGAGCACCACAGTGGAGACGGCGACAAGCGCGCTGTTGAGGAAGAAGTCGAGGAAGCTGACGCCGGGGATCAGGTTGCCAGTCAGGATCTCCCGGTAGTGCGCCAACGTCGGATGGGTCGGCACCGGCTGCGGGGTGGAAGAGAAGATCTCGTTGCTCGGCTTCAGCGAGGTGGAGATCATCCAGTAGACCGGGAACGCCGCGAAGAGCGCGACAAGCAGCCCGGCGCCGTTGAGGGCGACCTTCTTCACGACTCGTCCTCCTGCCTGAGCACCATCCGTACGTAGAAGCCGGTGACCACGAGCAGGATCAGCGTGAGGATCACCGCGATGGCCGCGCCGAGCCCGTACTTCGGCGGCGGCGAGAAGGCTTCGGCGTACGAGTAGATGGCGAGCATGAACGTCGGCCGGTCCTGGGTGCCGCCGGCCAGCACGAACTGCTGGGTGAAGACCTTGAAGTCCCAGATCGTGGAGAGCACGATCAGGATCCCGAAGACCGGGCGCAGCAACGGGAAGGTGATCTTCCAGAAGACCCGCCACGGGCTGGCGCCATCCACCCGGGCCGCCTCGTGCAGCTCACTCGGCACGCTCTTGAGACCGGCCAACACACTCACCGCGATGAACGGGAACGAGTGCCAGACCACCACAAGGGTGAGGATGGCGAAGAAGAGCAGCGGCGAGTTGAACCAGCCGTAGCCGGTCCAGTCGCTGCGCCCGAACAGGCTGGTCGAGAGCCCGTCCGGCAACGCGTTGAACAGCCACGTGACCAGGCCGCTCGTGTCGTCGAAGATCCATTTCCAGACGATGGTGCCGGTCAGCGCCGGCGTGGCCCAGGCGAGCATCACGCAGCTGGCCACGAACGTCGCCATCTTGCGACCGAGCCGGTTGAGCAGCAGCCCCACCAGGGTGCCGAGCACCATGGTGAGCAGCACGTTCGCTGCGGCGAACAGCACCGTGTTGCGCAGCACGGTCAGGAAGAACGGGTCGGAGAGGATGTCGACGTAGTTGCCGAGCCCCACCCACGGCCACTCCCGATCGCCGCGCAACTGCCGGACGCTGTTCAGCCGGTAGAAGGACATCACCACCACCTGGCCGAGCGGCCAGAGCAGCAGCACCCCGATGATCAGCAGGGCGGGCAGGAGCAGCAGGTAGGGCAGGCGGTCCACCCGGCGACGCCGCCGCGCGGGGGTCTCCCGCGCGGCGGACGTCTCCGGGTTTTTTGTCTGTGAGCTCACTTGCTGTTCAAAATGCTTTCCATCTCACCGGCCGCGTCGGCGGTAGCCTTCTCGACCGTCTTCTGACCCTTCATGACCGAGCTGTTCATCGCCTGGGTCACCGTCTTCGTCCGGCTGACCTCCACCCACTTCGGGGTGAGCGGCGTGAGCTTGGTGTTCTGCATGGTGGTGGCGAACGACGCCATCACCTTGTCGTTCGCGTACGCGCCACCGGAGACCAGGTCCTGGTAGACCGGGAAGAAGCCGAGGCTGCTGGCGAAGCTCTGCGCGTTCTTCTTGTTCAGCAGCACGGTCAGGTAGTCCCAGGCCAGGTCCTGCCGCTCGCTGTCCTTCCAGATCGCCACGTCCGAGCCGCCGGCGAAACCGGGCGCCGCCTTGCCGTCCGGGCCGGGGATCGGGAACGTACCCCAGACCTTCTCGATCTCGGGGTTGTCCTTCTTGATGGCGCCCTGCTGCCAGCTACCGGCGAAGGCCATCGCGGCCTTACCGGTGGCGAACTGGGTACGCGCGTCGATTTCGTTCCAACCCGCCGCCGCCGGCGGGGCGACCTTGTGCACGGTCACCAGGTCGGTCCAGAACTTGACGGCCCGCTGCGCCTCCGGCGTGGTGTAGCCGGACTTCCAGGTGCCGCCCTGGTTGCTGGCGATCTCGCCACCCGCGCCCCAGAGGAACGAGTAGAAGGGCAGCTCGGAGTTGCCGGGCAACGCGATGCCGTAGGTGCCCTTCTTCTTCGCCTGTACGGCCTTGGCCACAGTGACCAGCTCGTCCCAGGTCTTCGGGGGCTGCACGCCGGCCTCGGCGAACCAGTCGGTGCGGTAGTAGATGGCGCGCACACCCGCGTACCAGGGCACGCCGTACTGCTTGCCGTCGAGCTGCGCGTTGCGCACCAGGTCGGGCAGCAGATCCTTGCCGTCGGCCCAGCCGCCCATCCGACCACTCACGTCGGCGAGCGCCTCCTGGGCGGCCCACCCCTGAGTCTCGGTGTTGCCCAGCTCGGTGATGTCCGGCCCCTCACCGCCGGCGAGCGCCGCCTGGAACTTCTTGGGCGCCTCCAGCCAGGGGATGTACTGCACGACCACGTCGGTGTCGGGGTGCTTCTGGCGGAACTCGGCCTCGACCCCGTCGAGGAAGGAGTTCTGCGCGTCGCCACCCTCACCCATCATCCAGACCGTGAGCTTGCTGTCGTCGGCCGCGTCGTCGCCGGAGCCCCCACAGCCGGTCAGCACCATCGCGGCCGAGGCCACCATGGCGGTGACCGGGGCCAGCCGCTTCCACCTGTTCACGCCACTTCTCCCCTCGCGCCGCCTGGAACTAACCTTCTCCGCCGCACCCTAGTACGGAGAATTCCTTTACGACAGTGGGCGGGACTGGCCGAAGCGTGGCGACCGTACCGCAGCGGCCCGACGACCGGCACTCCAACATCCGGCCAAAGTCGGGCCTTCAGCACGAAAGAGCGCCCGGCTCTCGGCCGGGCGCCCTTTCGAGTCGTGCTGTCCTACACGTGGTGCGGTGTCGTCAGATGATGCCGGGTCGTTATCGGGTGACGCTGCGGCGGCGACCCACACCGGCCACCAGCGCGACAGCGATCGCGGCCACCACGACCTGCACCAGCAGCTCGGCCCAGTCGATACCGCTCGTCTCGGTCGCGATGCCGATGGCTCGCGCCAGGACGGTGCCCAGCAGGGCGGCGCCGACGCCGATGAGCAGGTGCAGCCAGATCGGCATGTTCTGCCGGCCCGGGACGACCAGGCGGCCGAGCGCGCCGACGATGAGACCAACAACGATCGCAGTGATGATGCCCCACACGGTGAGCTCCACGGCCACCCTCCTTCAAAGAATGTCTGACACACGGTTCGTGTGCTTCCTGTCGTGACCGTTAATTGCCCGACCCATCGAAAATCCAAACCGACCTTCACTCACCAAACGATCACGACTTGGCCAACAAGGACACGTTCCACCGCAGGCCAACCCTGGCCACCAGGCGTTGGGAGAACGCCGATGGGCGCCCGACCTGTCGGTCGGGCGCCCATCGGAGGTGTCGCGGTGGTGCGGGTTGGTGCTGTGGTGTTATCGGGTCACGCGGCGACGGCCACCCACGCCGGCCACCAGCGCGACGGCGATCGCGGCCACCACGACCTGGACCAGCAGCTCGCTCCAGTCGATACCGCTCGTCTCGGTCGCGATGCCGATGGCCCGCGCCAGGACGGTGCCCAGCAGGGCCGCGCCGATACCGATCAGCATGTGCAGCCAGATCGGCATGTTCTGCCGGCCCGGGACGACCAGACGGCCGAGCGCGCCGACGATGAGACCAACAACGATCGCAGTGATGATGCCCCACACGGTGAACTCCACGGTCGCCCTCCTTCAAAGAATGTCTGACACACGAGGTGTGTGCTTCCTGTCGTGACCGCTAAGTGCCCGACCCACCGAAAGCCCAAACCGACTCACCTCAATCGGCAACGCCAGCAGTCAATGTTCCGGAGCTGCGTCGGTTGACGCGTGAGTACGTCCACACAGGTAGGAGGCCACTTCGCCCGCCCGCCGGCCCCACAACAGGGGCAGAGAAATTTCCCGCACCCGGCGGTCACATCCGCCGCGCCGACGCGTTCGGCCGGCAATCTCGGCGGGCCCGTCAGACCCGACGGGGGCAGGGGCGAGGCACGCGAGGCGTCCGGAAACGCGACGCGCCCGGGTGCATGTGGCACCCGGGCGCGTACGGCGTCGCGGACTACTTCTTGCCGGCGGCCTTGCCGTCGCCGGAGTCGGAGGAGAGGGCGGCGATGAAGGCTTCCTGCGGCACCTCGACCCGGCCGACCATCTTCATCCGCTTCTTGCCTTCCTTCTGCTTCTCCAGCAGCTTGCGCTTACGGCTGATGTCGCCGCCGTAGCACTTGGCGAGGACGTCCTTGCGGATCGCCCGGATGGTTTCCCGGGCGATGACCCGGCTGCCGATGGCCGCCTGGATCGGTACCTCGAACTGCTGGCGCGGGATCAGGGTGCGCAGCTTGGCGGCGATGGTGACGCCGTAGTTGTACGCCTTGTCCTTGTGCACGATGGCGCTGAACGCGTCCACCGGCTCGCCGTGCAGGAGGATGTCCACCTTCACCAGGTCGGACGCCTGCTCGCCGGAGGGCTCGTAGTCGAGTGAGGCGTAGCCCTTGGTACGGCTCTTCAACTGGTCGAAGAAGTCGTAGATGATCTCCGCGAGGGGCAGCGTGTAGCGCAGCTCCACCCGGTCGGCGGAGAGGTAGTCCATGCCGAGCAGGGTGCCGCGCCGGCCCTGGCAGAGCTCCATGACCGCGCCCACGTAGTCGTTGGGAGTCAGCACTGTGGCACGGACCACCGGCTCGTACACCTCGGCGATCTTGCCGGTGGGGTACTCGCTCGGGTTGGTGACGACGATCTCCTCGCCGTCGTCCGTGATCGCCCGGTAGACGACGTTGGGCGCGGTGGAGATGAGGTCGAGGTTGTACTCGCGCTCCAGCCGCTCCCGGATGATCTCCAGGTGGAGCAGGCCGAGGAAGCCGCAGCGGAAGCCGAAGCCCAGCGCGCCGGAGGTCTCCGGCTCGTAGTCCAGGGCGGCGTCGTTGAGCTTGAGTTTGTCCAGCGCCTCGCGCAGGTTGGGGTAGTCGGACCCGTCGATCGGGTAGAGACCGGAGTAGACCATCGGCTTCGGGTCCTTGTAGCCACCCAACGCCTCGGCCGCCGGCCGGCTGTTGATGGTGACCGTGTCACCGACCCGGGACTGCCGGACGTCCTTCACACCGGTGATCAGGTAGCCGACCTCGCCGACGCCGAGCGCCTCGGCCTTGACCATCTCGGGTGAGATGACGCCGATCTCCAGCAGCTCGTGAACCGCGCCGGTGGACATCATCTTGATCCGGTCGCGGGCGCTGATCCGGCCGTCGATGACCCGGACGTACGTGACGACGCCGCGGTAGACGTCGTACACCGAGTCGAAGATCATCGCCCGGGCGGGCGCCTCGGCCTCGCCGACCGGCGGAATGAACTGCCGGACGATCTCGTCGAGCAGGTACGGGACGCCCTCACCGGTCTTGCCGGAGACCCGGATGCAGTCGGCGGGGTCGCCGCCGATCAGGTGGGCCAGCTCCTCGGCGTACTTCTCCGGCTGCGCGGCCGGCAGGTCGATCTTGTTGAGCACCGGGATGATGCGCAGGTCGTTCTCGAGAGCCAGGTAGAGGTTGGCCAGGGTCTGCGCCTCGATGCCCTGCGCGGCGTCGACAAGCAGCACCGCGCCCTCGCAGGCGGCCAGCGACCGGGACACCTCGTAGGTGAAGTCCACGTGCCCCGGGGTGTCGATCATGTTGAGCACCGCGTGCTCGCCGGCCCGCTCACCCTCACGGATGGTCCACGGCATGCGGACGGCCTGGCTCTTGATGGTGATGCCGCGCTCGCGCTCGATGTCCATCCGGTCCAGGTACTGCGCGCGCATCTGCCGCGGGTCGACCACGCCGGTGAGCTGCAACATCCGGTCGGCCAGGGTCGACTTCCCGTGGTCGATGTGGGCGATGATGCCGAAGTTCCGGATGCGACCGGGGTCGGTGGCACCAGGGGCGTTCGCGCCGGGATCGAGCTTCGGTGGCACAGCGGTCCGTTCTGGTCGGCTGACGTGAACAGGCCGGCGCGCCGCCGACCCCCTCTATGTTCCCACGCCGCCGGGGTGCGCCCGCTGCGCGGGCGATGGATCGGCGCGAGGACCCCTCACTCCATCGGCGGTTCGACGAAGAGCGCGGCCAGCCGGGGCAGCCGCCGACGCGCCTCGTCCTCGTCGTCGAAGTCCCAGAAGTCGTTGAGGTCCGGCGTCCGCACCGGGTCGCGGTCCGCCGGCAGTTCGGTAGCGGTGGCCTTGCGGTACGCGTCCCAGGGCACCGAGAGCATCTGCTCGGCGGAGAACTCCTCGCCGCTGAGCGAGGCCGCCCGCACCTGGGGCAGTTCGGCCAGCGAGTCCGGTTCGGCGACGGCGCGGGCGAAGACGGCCCGACCCTGGGTCATCAGCCAGCCCCGGAAGTGTTCGAAGCCGTCGGCCGAGGCACCACCGTTGATCAGGTACGCCGCACCCCACAGATCCGCCTTGTGCGAGGCGGCCAGCACCCGCGTCTGGTGTCGCGCGTACCCGATGATGTCCTCCGGGTCGCGCTCGGCGAGCAGCGCGACGGCCCGCGCGGCGACCGGGCCGGGCTCACCGCCGCCGCCGGCCCGCGCCTCGTCGATCAGCTTCCAGAAGTCCTCGGTCCTCATGGCTTGGCAGTCTGGCAGTGTCGCCGTGCGTCGCGCACGTACCCCGGGGCAGCATGGTGGGATGTCCCCTCCCCTGCTGCCGCCGGTGCCGTACCACGCAAGCGCCCTGCGCCCGTCGTGGCCGGCGTTGCCGGCGGCGCTGCGGGCCGCGGTCGCCGAACGGCTCGGCGCGCCGGTGGTCACCGCCCGGGTCGCGGACGCGGGCTTCACCCGGGGCTTCGCCGCCGTGCTCGACACCGCCGACGGTGGTCGGGTCTTCGTCAAGGCCGCACCCGCCGCCGAGCAACCGCATCTGGTCGACTGGTACGCCCGAGAGGCCGCGATCCTGGATCGGCTGCCGGCGGACCTGCCGGCGCCCCGCCCCCGGTGGACCCTCTCCGCGGCCGGCTGGTTCGTGCTCTGCACCGACGCCGTCGACGGGCGCACCCCCCGCCTGCCCTGGGTGCCCGCCGAGTTGGACGCCACCCTCGCCGGGTACGCGCAGGTCGCCGCCGCCCTGGCCGACCCGCCGATCGCGCTGACCGCGCTCGGCCTGCCGCACCTGGCCGACCTGGCCCGGTCGGACATCCTCTGGTGGGAGGAGGTCGCCGCCGGTCGCGAGCCGACCCCACCACTGCCCGCGTCGCTGCTGAACCGGCTGCCCGAGCTGGTGGAGTTGGAGTCCATCCTCCCCCGGTACGCCGCCGGGGCGACCGGCCTGGTCCACGGCGACCTGCGGGTCGACAACGTGCTGATCGACTCGGCCGGCCGCGCCTGGTTCTGCGACTGGACCTGGGTCTGCACCGGGCCGGCCTGGTTCGACCTGGCCGGCCTGCTGCTCACCGCGTACGCCAGCGGGCTGGACGCGGACCGGCTCTTCGCCGCGCACCCGGCCACCACCGGCGCACCCCCGGACGCGTTGGACGCGACACTGGCCGCGTTGGCCGGCTACTACCTCACCGGCGCCGCGGCGGCACCGCCGACGGCCTCGCCGCACCTGCCGGCCCACCAGCGGTGGAGCGGCGAGCAGTCGCTCGACTGGCTGGCCCGCCGCCAGGGTTGGCGGTAACGCGGCCCGCCTGCCGTCGGGCTGGCGGCGTGGACCAGACCGGCCTGCCGTCGGGCTGGCGGCGCGGACCGGACCGGCTGCCGTCGGGCTGGCGGTGGGCCGCCGCCAGGGTCGAGGGCGTAACCTGGTGCCCGACGGGCCGGGTCCGTCCGCGCGAAGGCCGAGCCGTTTTGGCTCGTCCCGGGCGACCTGGTAACCTGGCTCTTCGCGCAGCGATGACGCATGTTCGTCATCACGCGCAATAAGCTGACCAACCCGAGCTATCAAGACGAGGCTGTCGCGTGGCGAACATCAAGTCCCAGATCAAGCGCAACCGGCAGAACGAGAAGGCCCGGCTGCGCAACAAGTCGGTCAAGTCGTCGCTGAAGACCGCCGTCCGGAAGTTCCACGAGGCTGCCGAGGCCGGTGACGTCGAGAAGGCGACCGCGCTCATGCTGGACGCCTCTCGCAAGCTGGACAAGGCCGTCAGCAAGGGCGTGATCCACTCCAACCAGGCCGCGAACCGCAAGTCCGCGATCGCGAAGCGCGTGGTGTCGCTCTCCGCCTGACGACTTCACCGTCAGACTGATTCGGAAAACCCCGGGCCCAAGGCCCGGGGTTTCCGTGTGCCCATCCCCAGTCGTTCAGCCGCGCGCCCGCCTTGCGCGCCCTTGCGCTCCCGCCTTGAGATCTTGGAAGGAAAGTGCCCCTGGAGGGGCCATTCCGCTCCAAGGTCTACGACGAATGCGTCGGTGGGCGCGTCGGCTCGGCAGTGCCCGGGGGCGATGTATCCGCCGTCACGATGACGCCGGGCACACTGTGCAACATCCACTCCACCTGCGCTCGCCCGACCGCCGGCTCCATCTGCCGGCGAAACCGATCCCGTTCCTGCTCGGGTACGAGCGCGGCGGAGCGGACCACGACCGCGGCCACCATGTCGTTGAGCTTGACCATGGCCGCCACCACGACCGGCAGCACCAGCACCGCCCACCAGCTGACCAACTCGGCGAGGGCGAGCAGCACCGCCAGCGCGATGGCGCCCTCGAAGAAGAGGAAGCACAGCACGCCGCCGGGGTTGACGAACCGTAGGCCGAGGAGCCGGGCGTAGAGCGGCCGGTAACGCTCCTCGTCCACGCGGACGGTGGCCCACGCCGGGCGGCTCGCTCCCGTCACCTGGTGCTGCCCTGCCGGGCCGCCACGACCGAGAAGACCGCACGCTCCAGGGCGTACGCCCGGTCGTCGGAGCCGCCCTTGACGGCCGCGTTGCACTCGGCGGCCACCTGCATGGCCCGGACCAGGCCCTCCGGCGTCCAGCCCCGTCCCTGCCGCTGCGCCCGCTCGATCTTCCAGGCGGGCATTCCGAGGCTGCTGGCGAGCTGGTACGGGCTACCCCGCCCGGCCGACGCCACCCGGGCCACCGTACGCACCCCGTCGGCCAGGGCGTCGGCGATGGGCACCGGGTCAACGCCGACGTGCAGGGCCCAGCGCAGTGCCTCAAGCGCCGCCGGCACGTCGCCGACCATTGTGGCGTCCGCCACCGTGAAGCCGGTCACCTCGACCCGGCCCCGGTAGTAACGGGAGACCGTCTCGGCGCTGATCCGCCCGTCGGTGTCGGCGATCAGCTGGGAGCAGGCGGCTGCCAGCTCGCGCAGGTCGTTGCCGACCGCAGCGATGAGCGCCTCGGCGGCGTCGTCGGTGCACTTACCGCCGGCCCGCCGGATCTCGTCGCGGACGAAGGCCACCCGGTCGCGGTGCCCCTTGAGCTTGGCGGCCGGGACGACTGTCGCGCCGGCCGCCCGCAGACCGTCGGCGAACGCCTTGCCCTTGGCACCCCCCAGGTGCAGCACCAGCAGCTGGACCTCCGGGTCGGGATTCTTCGCGTACGCCAACAGCGCGGCGACCAGGTCCTTGCGGGCGTCCTGGCCGGAACGCAGGATCAGCAGCCGCCGCCCGCCGAACAGGGAGGGGCTGAGCATCTCGGCGATCTCGCCGACGGTGAGCGCGCTGGCCTGGTACTCACGGACGTCCACCTCGGGGTCGACGCTGCGAACCTTCGAGACAGCTTCGGTGACCGCGCGCGTGGCGAGCAGTTCCTCGTCACCGAGGACGAGCAGAATGGGGGCGAGGCTGGCGGGGGTCACGTCGCCCATATTCGCACGGCCTGCGGCGGGATCGTGCCTGCTCATTAGCTGCTTGATCGGCGCAGCCCGCACACAGCGCAAATCCAGACATCCAAGTCAATTCCCCATTTAACCCGCAAATCGCCCGATTAATCGGAGGCCCGTTCTTGATCCACACGGGATCACGGAAATCGCGGTTTCGGGCCGCTGATACCCCGAGGTCAGCGATCCAGCGTCGATCAGCGACCCGGACGGCCGGCCGCGAGTCCGGACCGCCGGCGACTCAAGGCTGCCGGCCCGCGGGCACACCTCGCCGGGCTACCGCCAGACCGTCGGCCGTTCGGACCGCCGCCACATCGCCGTCCGTGTCGGTACGCAGCACCCGCACACCGCCCCTGCCCAGGTGGGCGAGCAGCCCCGGGCTCGGGTGGCCGTAGGTGTTGCCGGTGCCCACCGGCACGAGCGCCACCGCCGGCCGGACCGCGTCGAGGAAGCCCGGGTCCTGATACGCCGACCCGTGATGCGCGACCTTCAACACGTCCGCCCGTAACTGGCCGGGGGCCGCCCGCGCCACCATCGCGTGCTGCTCCTCGGTCTCCGCGTCGCCGGCCAGCAGGATCCGCACGCCGGCCACCGTGGCGCGCAGCACCAGCGAATTGTTGTTCGGGTCGGACCTGGTCCCGGCCAGCGGGTACGGCGGACCGAGCACCAGCAGGTCGACCCCGCCCACGGGGTGGCGAGCGCCGGCCACGGTGGTCAGCAGCGCGGCCTGCCCGCCGGTGGCTGCCGCCCGAACCAGGTCCCGACCGCTCTCCGGGTCCGCCGACGACGGCATCAGTACGGCTCCCACCCGCCGCCCCCGGAACACGCCGGCCACCCCGCCCACGTGGTCCGCGTGAAAGTGGCTGATCACCAGCAGGGGCACCTCCCGTACACCGAGCCGACGCAGGCAACCGTCCACCGCGCCCGGTTCCGGCCCGGCGTCCACCACCACGGCCCGGCCGGGGTCGACCGGGAGCACCAGGGCGTCGCCCTGGCCCACCGCGCAGGCCACCACGACCCACCCGACGGGCGGCCAGCCGGCGGCTAACAGCCGAACCGGCAGGGCACCCAGCACGGCGGCGACACCAACCACCGCCACCAGCCGCCGTACGAGTGGCCGGCGCACCGCGATCAGCAGCGCGACGGTCAGCCCGGTCAGAAGCAGGGCACCGGGCACCCCGCCCGGCCACGGCAGGGTGCCGCCTGGCAGTCGAGCACCCTGCCGGGCGATGACCACCAGCCACCAGGCAGGCCAACTCGCCAGCCACGCCACGAACTCGGCACCGGCCGGCCAGATCGGCGACACCATGGCCGCCAGCACGCCCAGCACTGTCGCTGGTGCGATGGCCGGCACCGCCAGCAGGTTCGCCGGCACCGCCACCAGGCTCACCGTGCCCGAGATCCCGGCGACGACCGGACCGCAGGCAAGTTGGGCAGCAGCCGGGACTGCCAACGCCTCGGCCAGCCCAGGTGGGACGCCTCGCCGACGCAACCCGTCCCGCCAGCGCGGTGCGAGCAGCAGCAGGCCACCGGTGGCCAGCACGGAGAGGGCGAACCCAGGGTCCCCAGCCAACTCGGGGTCGACGAGCACCAGCACGGTCACGGCGGCGGCCAGCGCGGGCAGCGCCGCCCGAGGTCGACCGGCGGCGAGCGCGGCGAGCCCGATCGCTCCCATCGTGGCGGCCCGTACGACGCTCGGCGACGGGCGGACCAGGATGACGAACCCCACCAGCGCCACCCCGCACAGCGCGGCCGCAAGCCACGGACCGGCGCGCGCCCAACGGGCCAGCAACAGCACCGCACCCACCACGATCGCCACGTTGGAGCCGGAGACCGCGTTGAGATGGGTCATCCCGGTGGCCTGGAAGTCCTCCTCGACGGCGGGTGGCAGTCGGCTGGTGTCGCCCACCACCAGACCGGGCAGCAGCCCACCGGGGTCGTCGGGCAGTGGCTCGCAGGCCCGTTGCAGGCCGGTGCGGAGCGTCCCGGCGGCGCGCTGCGCCCAGGACGGCGCGCCGTGCCGCTCCGGCGGATCGTTGGTGCTGAGCACCGCCGCGGTGAGGTCGCCGCCGCGCGGAACATCGAGCCGGCCGTCGGCGGTGAGTCGCTGCCCGGGCAGCAGGCCCCGCCACGCCGGGTCGGTGGCCAGGACGAGCAGCCGCACCGACGCGTGGATCCGCCGACCATCCGGGCCGGTGAGCCGGACCAGCTTCGTCGACACCAGCAACATGCCCGGTCGCCCGGCGCTCCGGATCGGACGCGGGTCGTCCCGGACGACCAGGTCGGCGGTGATCGGAGCGCGTTGCTCGGCGAGGGCACGGATCGCCGGCGCGTCGCGAACGGCGAGCCGGGCGGCGGTGGCGGCACCACCGCAGACCATTCCGAGGCCGACCGCCACGGCCACCCACCCGAAACGCCGCACCACGGCTCGGGGACGGCCGAGGCGGCCGAGCAGATGTACGGCGCCACTTGCCGTCAGACCGGCCGCCGCGGCGGCCACCAGCAGAACGGTGCGGCTGCCGAGGTGCAGCCCGGCGAGCGCGGTGAGCCAGGCCGCCACGGCGAGCCCAGCCAGTCGCAGATCCGGCGGCTCGGACTCGCTCACACCGTCACCAGATCCTTGAGCTGCTCGTAACGGGCATCGCCGATCCCGTCGACCTGGCGTAGGTCGCCAACGGACTTGAACCCGCCGTGCTGATCTCGATGGGTGAGGATCCGTTGGGCGAGCACCGGGCCGACCCCGGGCAGCGCGTCGAGCTGCGCCAGTGTCGCGGTGTTGAGGTTCAGCGGCCCGGCGGCGAGTCCCCCATCGCCCGCCGCAGGCCCGGCCGCACCGCCCGGCATCGGCGGTGGCGTCACCCCGACCACGATCAGCTCGCCGTCGGTGACCTTGCGGGCGGGGTTGAGCAGCGCCACGTCGACCCCCGGGAGCGCGCCGCCGGCCGCCTGAACCGCGTCGGCGAGACGGGACCCGGCCGGCAGGCGTACCAAACCGGGTTTTCGGACCTTGCCCGCGACCGCCACCACCAACTCGCCGGGGCCGGACACGCTGGGGTCACCCGCTGGCGCGGCCGACGCGGTCTCGCTGACCAGCGGGGCGACCGGCTCCGACTGCGGCCGGGCCTGCCAGGCCCAACCTGCCGCACCCACGACCACCACCACGGCGACCACCGCCAGCGCCCGCACACCCCGCCGCCCGGGGTCGAACGCCGACGGGCCGGGCAACCGTGACTCGGGCGGGACCGCGAGGCCGTCCGACGACGGCTCCGCGAGCGGCACGGCGGCGGGCCGGAAGGACGGCACGTCTGCGGGCTGCGCGCCGACCAGTGACGACGGGGGTACGCCAGCGAGCGGCACCTCCGGCCGGAGCGGCGGTGCGACAGCCGCCTCCGTCAGCCGGCGCAGGCGCTGGCGTACCTCTGTTTCCTCGTCGTGCGACACAGCGCGACGCTATGGCGGCGACCGGGACGGTGGCGGGTGATGGCGCTGTCCTGTGGACAACCACCGCCACTGTGGACAACGCCCTGATCATGGTCCCGGTCTGCTATGCGGGGGCCGAACCAGGGCGCGTGGCCTGGGCAGCCGGTCTGGTCGCCGGCACCCGCGTCGAGCGGACTACCCTCACCGGTATGTCCGACTCCCGCCTGCTGCGCATCGGCACACGCAACTCTCCAATGGCTCTCGCGCAGGTCGAGCGGGTCCGCGCGATGCTCGCCGATCGGCACCCCGAGGTCACAGTGGACGTGCTGTCGATGTCGACAAGCGGGGACCGCTGGCACGGTGACCTGGCCGCCCTGGGCGGCAAGGGGGCGTTCATCAAGGAGGTGGACGCCGCCCTGATCGCCGGGGATGTTGACCTGGTGGTGCACTGCGTCAAGGACGTCCCCGGAGACCGGCCGGCACCAGCCGGCACGGTGATGGCCGCCTACCTGGCCCGCGACGATGTCCGGGACTGCCTCGTGCACCCGGGCGGGCTGCGAATCGACCAACTGCCCTCCGGCACCCGGATCGGCACCTCCGCCGTCCGGCGGGTCGCGCAGCTGGCGCTGCACTGGCCGAGCCTGGTGCCGGTGCCCATCCGGGGCAACGCGAACAGCAGGCTCGCCAAACTCGACGCCGGCGACAGGTACGACGCGCTGCTGCTCGCGTTCTCGGGGCTGGAGCGGATCGGGCAGGCCGCCCGGATCACGCATCCGATCGACGTCGACACGATGGTCCCGGCCGTCGGCTCCGGCACCCTGGTCCTGCAATGCCGCGAAGACGACACCAGCACCCGTGACCTGGCAGCCAGCCTCGGTGACCCACGAGCCTGGCGGGAGACCGTGGCGGAACGGACCATGCTGCACATCCTGCAGGGGAACTGTCACTCCCCCATCGCCGCGCTTGCCCGTACCGAACCCGACGGACGCCTCGGTCTACGGGCGAGGGTGATCAGCGTCGACGGTAAGACAGTGCTCGACGTACACGAATGGGCGGCGGATCCGATCACCCTCGGGACCTCCGTGGCCGCCGCGTTGCTCCGGCAGGGCGCCCGTGACCTCCTCGACCTGTCCGCGCACGTCTGCCCGCCCACGGTAACGCCGGCGGAGCAGGCCGAGTCGACAACGGTGAGGTGTCGGCTCCAGTGGACGAACCAACAGAGCCGACCTCATCCTCGACGAGCGACGCAGACGACCTACAGGTACGGCCGGGTGATGATCTCGATGGCGTGGCCGGCCGGATCGAAGAAGTAGAAGCCCCGCCCACCGTGCTCGGTGTTGGTCTCCGCCTCGCGCTTCAACTGCGGGTCGGCCCAGTACGTGATCCCACGCCCCTCGACGAACGCCAGGCACCGTACGAACAACTCGTCGTCGACGAGGAACGCGTAGTGCTGCATCTGGATGTCCACCGGTGGTTCGGCGAACTGGAGCAGCACACCCTCGTCCAACTGGACGTTGGCGAACGGCCCCCACGATGGCGCCTCCGGCAGCTCGAACAACTCCCGGTAGAACGCGGCCGAGGCGCTCTTGTCCTTGCTGGCGATGATGGTGTGGTTGAACGTGACTGTCATCCGTGCCGTCTTCTTTCCGGTCGATCCGAAGACCCGACCGGAGGCCCACAGCGTTCACCCAGCCACGCAGATGACAAAGCCCCGAGGGCACCGACGCCCCGGATCCCGCACGAGAGACGCGCACATCGCGTCAACCTCGGCGTGGTGGCTGAAGTAGCCAGAACCTCCGGGGGGTAGGCCCATCTGGGGCGCGCACGGAGGCTAACACAGCTGCCCCGGAGCGGCGGCGCCACGAGAACGGGTCAGCGGGCCTCCGGGTCGAGGCCGAGTACGGCCCGTCCGCCATCGACCGGCAGCGTCACCCCGTTGACGAAGCTCGCCGCGGGCGACAGCAGGTACGCGACCGCCTCTGCCACCTCCTCGGCCCGCCCGATGCGGCCCACCGGGTGCAGCCGGGTCAGCTCGGCGTCGATCCACTGGGCCTGGGTGGGATCCTGCGTGGCGAGGAATTCGGTGTGCCGCTCGGTGGCGATCGAGCCGAGGGCGACAGCGTTGGCCCGGATGCCGTGCCGCCCGTACTCGACGGCCAGCGCCCGGGTCAGCCCCTCCACGGCGGCCTTCGCTGTCGCGTACGGCAGCGCACCGGACACGGGTCGGCGGGCCTGGTGCGACGAGACGTTGACGATCGCGCCGCCGGCGGCGCGGGCCAGGAAGCGGCGGACGGCGACCGCGGCGCCCACCACCGCCGGACGCAGGTTCAAGCCGATCAGGTCCAGCACCGTGTCGGCAGACGCGGTGTGCAGCGTGGCGTCGCGGAACACCGCCGCGTTGTTCACCCAGCCGGTCAGTGGCGCGGCGCGGTCGGCCAGCTCGGCGGCGTGCTCGGCCACCTGCTCGTCGGCGGCGTCGCCGACCACCGCGACGAGTCGGTCGGCGGCCGGGTGGCCGGCCAACCAGTCGACCGCGTCGGCGTCGCGTTCCAGTACGACGATGGTGGCGCCGGTCGCCAGCAGCCGTTCCACAACGGCCCGGCCGACACCGCGTCCGCCCCCGGTCACCACACACGACGTGGGCAGGGCTCAGCCCTCCGGACGGCGGTGGACGACCACGCAGGCCAAACCCGGCCCGGCGTGCGCGCCGACGACGGCACCCGCCTCGGAGACGTACGTGTCGTGCAGCCGCTCACCGAACCGCTCGGTCAGCGCGACGCGCAACGCCTCGGCCCGTTGCGGCGCGGCCAGGTGGTGCACCCCGAGGTCCACGTCGTCGTCGCCGGCCGCCTCGACGGCCAGGTCCACGAGACGGGCCACTCCCCGGCTGGCGGTGCGGACCTTCTCGCGGAGCACGATCGCCCCGTCCGGCATGTGCATGATCGGCTTGACGGACAGCGCAGTGCCGACCAACGCCTCGGCCGCGTTGATCCGGCCGCCCCGGCGGAGGAACTCCAGCGTGTCGACGTAGAACCAGACGGTGGTGCGGGCGACGGCGGCGAGCGCCGCGTCGCGTACACCGGCAAGGTCGGCGCCGGCCTCGGCGGCGGTGGCGGCGGCGATGGCCGGAAAGCCCAGCCCCATGCCCGCCGAGCGGCTGTCCACAACCTCGACCCGGCCGTCCAGGTCGGCGGCCGCGAGCCGGGCGGCCTCCACCGTGCCGGACAGCGCGGCGGAGATGTGCACCGAGACGATCCCATCGGCGCCGGCGTCGAGCAGTCGGCGGTACGTCCGGGCGAACTGCTCGGGTGCCGGGCGGGAAGTGGTCGCCGTGACCCGGCGGGCGCTCAGTGCCACTGTCGCGTCGGCCGGCTGGGTCTCCACCCCCTCCAGCCCTTCCGCGCCGTTGAGAACAACGGTCAACGGCACGACGGTCAGCCGGTGCGCCTGCACCAGCTCGGGCGGAAGGTAGGCGGTGGAGTCGATGACAACCGCGACGGGCATGCCCGGCACGCTAGCCGATCCAGACCGCGAACGCCGAGGCGCGAGCGCTCAGACCGCGTCGACGGCGACCGGGGCGGTGATCAGGCCGACGTTGTGCGCCCGCAACTGCCACCCACGAACGTCGTCGTGGCGCAGCTCGGTCCAGTGGCAGTTGGCCAGCGAACCGATGGTGCGCAGCACGGCAGTGTCCCAGCCGAGCAGGTGACCGATGCCCTGTCGGGAGCCGCCACCGTGAGTGGCGATCACCACGGTGCCGCCCGGAGCCGCGTCGGCTGCCTCCTGTAGCGCGGCGCCGACCCGCTCCCCGAGGGCGTGCAGAGGCTCCAGATCCGCGCCCGGGTCGGGGTCGCCGGCCCGCCAGCGCGCGTACTCCTCGGGGAATCGCTCAGCGACCTCGGTGAGGTGCAGACCCTGCCACTGGCCGAAGTGCCGCTCGCGCAGGCGGGCGTCGGTGCGTACCGGCAGCCCGGTCAGCGCGGCGAGCGCGGCGGCGGTGTCGGCGGCGCGGCTCAGGTCGCTGGCCACGATGGCGTCGGGCCGCAGCCCCGCGAGCAGCGGGGCGGCGGCGCGGGCCTGGTCGCGGCCGAGCTCGTTGAGGGGTACGTCGGTCTGCCCCTGGACGCGGTTGGCGGCGTTCCAGTCGGTGTTGCCGTGCCGCCAGACGATCAGTCGGGTCATTCGGCGGCGGCGGCGGACCCGCTGGCGTCTGCCTCGACCAGGTCGCGATCGACGAACGGGATGGTGGGGCAGTCCTTCCAGAGGCGGTCGAGCCCGTAGAACTCGCGCTCCTCGGTGTGCTGCACGTGCACCACGATGTCGACGTAGTCGAGCAGCACCCAGCGGCCACCACGTTCGCCCTCGCGCCGCACCGGCTTCGCCTTCTCGGGCAGCTCCAGCAGGCTCTCCTCGATGGCGTCGACGATGGCCAGCACCTGACGCTCGTTGGGGGCGGCGGCGAGCACGAACGCGTCGGTGATGGCGAGCTGGTCGCCGACGTCGATGATCGTGATGTCCTGCGCCTTCTTGTCGGCGGCGGCCTGGGCGGCCGCGATAGCCAGCTCGTGAGCGCGTTCGGAAACTGTCACCGTTCTCCTTCGATCAAGCGTGCGATCCTCCAAGCGTCTCATACCCGGCGGCGCCTCGATCGTGCAGTTCTGGTCGGTTAACTGCACGAAACCGGGCATAACGGGTGCGCTCAGCGCTGATAGAGGCTCCGCTTGGCGATGTACTGCACCACACCGTCGGGCACCAGGTACCAGACCGGCTCACCTCTGGCGACCCGAGCACGACAGTCGGTCGACGAAATGGACATCGCGGGCACCTGGATCAGGCTGACGGTATCCGCCGGAAGGTGCTTGTCACTCAACGGGAAACCGGGCCGGGTCACACCGATGAAGTGGGCCAGCTCGAAGATCTCGTCCAGATCCTTCCAGGACAGGATGCGTTGCAGAGCGTCCGCGCCGGTGATGAAGAACAACTGCACCTTCGGGCCGTACTCGGCGTGCAGGTCACGCAGCGTGTCGACCGTGTAGGTCGGCCCACTGCGGTCGATGTCGACCCGGCTGACCTGGAAGCGAGGGTTGGAGGCCGTGGCGATGACTGTCATCAGGTACCGGTCCTCGGCCGGGCTGACCGGCTCGTCGGCCTTCTGCCACGGCTGCCCGGTGGGGACGAAGACCACCTCGTCCAGGCCGAACCGGTCCGCCACCTCGCTGGCCGCCACCAGGTGCCCGTGGTGGATCGGGTCGAAGGTGCCACCCATGATCCCGATCCGCCGGATATCTTCCTCCACCCAATGATCGTAGGCCGAACGCTGTGGCCGACCGTCCCGGCCCGGCGCTGCCGTACGCGGGCGCCGGGGTCGCGGGCGGGACAGGGGTCGCGGCATCCTCGCACGTCGGCGTATATTCGTTGACGAGTAACCGTCGACGAGCGAGGGGGTCGTCGTGCCGAAGCGGCGCAAGGTCGGCAATCTGCTGGCGCTGGCCGTGCTGTCCGCCCTGGTCCAGCGGCCGATGCACCCGTACGAGATCGCCACCGCACTCCGCGCCTGGGGCAAGGACCAGGACATGGAGTTCAAGTGGGGGTCCTTCTACACGGTGATCGGCAACCTGGACAAACACCACCTCATCGAGGCGGTGGAGAGTGTGCGCGAAGGCCGACGCCCGGAACGCACCGTCTACCGGATCACCGACGCGGGGCGGGCGGAGCTGGTCGACTGGGCCCGCGAACTGGTCTCCACCCCGATGGCCGAGCAGCCCCGTTTCCGGGCCGGGTTGTCAGTGCTCGCCGCGCTGCATCCCGACGAGGCCACCGACCTGCTGCGGCAACGGCTCGATCTGCTGGAGGCCGCGATCCGCCAGGACCGCGAGACGCTCGACGCGTACCTGCGGGAGATCCCCCGGCTGTTCCTGGTCGAGTCGGAGTACGACCTCGCCATGCGGGACGCGGAGGCGGCCTGGCTGCGGGCACTGCTCGCCGAGCTGACCTCGGGGAGCTACCCCGGGTTGGACACCTGGCGCACCTTCCACGAGACCGGCGAGATGCCGGCCGAGCTGACCGAATTGGCCGCGAGAAGCAACACCCCGACGGCCAGCTCCGACACCCCGACCACCCACACCCCGGAGGCCAGCCCCGACAGCGCCGAACGCCCCGACAGCAGCAGCCGCCGAGCCGACACCACCGGCTGAAGAACGGCCCCGGCGAGGTGCGCCAACACCTCACCGGGGCCCTGACCCCGAACCGACGCCTGGGAAGGCACCCGGCCCGAAGCGGCAACCACGAGGATAACCGGGCTCCCTCCCAGGTCCGCGCGTCCGCGCACCGACCCCACCAGGTCCGCGCGCCCGCGCACCAACGACCACACCCAGGGAGAGAGCATGACCACGGTACGAACCGCGATCGTCATCGGCGGTGGCATCGCCGGGCCGGTGACAGCGCTCGCGCTGCGCCGCGCCGGCATCACCGCAACCGTCTACGAGGCGTACCCGGCCACGGCCAACGGCATCGGCGGCACCCTCGCCCTCGCGCCCAACGGCATGGCGGCTCTGCGCACCGTAGGCACCCATGAGGCGGTGACGACGATCGCCACGCCGATCGTCCGCAGCGCTCTGGCCGTCGGCCGCCGCCGCATCGACATGCCCACGCTGACCGGGGTGCCGCCGCTGCACGTGGTGCACCGGGCCGAGCTGTACCAGGCACTGCACGATCAGGCATTCGCCGAAGGCGTGCCGTTCGCGTACGGCAAGCGGCTGGTCGACGCCGAGCAGACCGACGACGCCGTCATCGCACGCTTCGAGGACGGCACAACCGCGACCGCCGACATCCTCGTCGGCGCGGACGGGATCCGCTCCACGGTCCGGGGTCTCATCGACCCGGCCGCGCCCGGTCCCCGGTTCAGCGGACTGCTCGGCGTCGAGGCGGTCGCCCGCCACGACGTGGACGCCGAGCCGGGCACAATGACGTTCGCGTTCGGGCGACGCGGCTACTACCTGTACTGGCCGGAGCCGGGTGGCGGCACCCGGTGGGGGGCCAACCTGCCGCAGCAGCGGCCGATGAGCCTCGTCGAGGCCCGGGCGGTGCCGGCGGAGCAGTGGCTGGACATGCTGCGCGCCACCTACGGCGACGACGACCCGGGCCGGGAACTCGTCGCCACCAGCAACGCCGACGACCTTCAGGTGGTCGGGTCGTTGCAGATCATGCCGCCCGTGCCGCACTGGCATCGGGGCCGGATGGTGCTGGTCGGCGACGCGGCGCACGCGCCGTCGAACAGTTCGGGGCAGGGCGCGTCGTTGGCCATCGAGAGCGCGGTGCAGCTCGCCCGTTGCCTGCGTGACCTGCCGAACGTCGAGGCGGCATTCGCCGCGTACGTGCGGCTGCGTCGTACCCGGGTGGAGAAGGTCGCGGCCCGGGCGGCCCGGATCAACCATGCGAAGGCTCCCGGTGCGGTCGCGCGGACGCTGATGCCGTTGCTGATGCCGCTGATGGTGCGCACGGTGCTGGACCCGGAGAAGACCGTCGCCGACGAGCAGCGCTACGTCATCGACTGGGACGCGCCGGTCACGACGGAGCCCGCCCTGCGCTGAGCGGTGCCCGCGCGGGGTGGCCAGCCAGCCACCCCGCGCTGGTCAGCGGCTCAGGCCGAGGCGGCGGCCACCGCCGTCCGGGCGACCAGCGCGCGGCGCAGGTCGTCGTCGGCGTCGGTCACCACCCGGCGCAGCCCGGGAGTCAGGTCGTCGCGGGCCAGAAGTGCCGCGGCGGCCTCCCGGGTGGGCTGCGCCACGGCGTAGCGGGGGAACGCCAGGGCAGCCACGCGGTCGGCCGTCCAGGCGGTACGCCGGTGCGCGGCAGCCGGCATCTCGGCGAAGTACCGATCGACGTACGCGGTGGTCAGGTCGGCCTGCTCGGGCTGCCAGAACCCCTCGGTGATCGCCTCCAGCAGCCGACCGGACAGCTCGGTGTCCCGCAGGATGATCTCCCAGGTGGCCTGCTTCGCCGCCGGGTCGGGCAGGGCGGCCCGGCAGTGGGCGGCCCGTTCCGCGCCCGCGGAGCTGTTGTCGGCGGCGGCCTCGATGGCGATCTCCGCCTCGCCAGCGGCGCCCAGCACCACCAGGCGACGCAGCACCGCCCAGCGCAGCTCCGCGTCGACCTTCAGACCGGCCGGCACGTCCCGGCCGGCGAGCCAACCGACGAGCAGATCGGCGTCGGTGGTCGCGGCGATCCAACCCCGGGCGGCGGCGAGCTGCAACGACTCCCCGGCCGACGCGCCGTCGAGCAGCCGCTGGCATGCCCCAGCGACCCTGGCCAGCGCCGTGGATCGGGTCAGCGGATCGAGGTAGCGGTCGACCAGGGACCGGCTGAGCGTCAGCACGTCCTCCGCGATGATCACCTCGGTCTCGGTGGGCAGCGCGGCGGTCACCAGGTCGACCAGGCCGGTGACCGGCCGCTCGCCGTCGGTCGCCGCGTCCAGGGCCTCGCGCCAGAGCACCGCCCTTGCCAGCGGGTCGGTCAGACCGGGCAACACCTGCGGGACGGCATCCGCCGAGGCCGGGTCGAGACGAACCTTCGCGAACGTGAGGTCACCGTCGTTGAGCAGCAACAGCCGGGCCGCCGGCTCGCCGGTCAGCCCACCCAGCACGGTGCGGCCTCCGTCGGTGTCCGGGTCGATGTCGACCTCGTCGCGCCGCCCGGTGCCGTCCATCGAGTAGCGGCCCACCCCGATGCGGTGTGGGCGCAGCACCGGGTACGACTCGGGCGCGGTCTGCACCACCGCCACCTCGGTGTAGCGGCCGTCGGCGTCCACGGCGACCTCGGCACGCAGGGTGTTGACCTGCGGTCGGCGCAGCCACAGCTCGGCCCATTCGGACAGGTCCCGCCCGCTGCTGGCGGAGAGGCTGGCCAGCAGGTCGGCGAGGGTGGCGTTGCCGAAGCGGTGTGCGGCGAAGTGCGCGTTGAGGCCGGCGAGGAATGCCTCGTCGCCGAGCCACGCGACCAACTGCCGCAGCACGCTGGCCCCCTTGGCGTACGAGATGCCGTCGAAGTTGAGCAGGCCCTGCTCGGCGTCGGCCACCTCCTGCGGAGCGATCGGATGGGTGGAGGGCCGCTGGTCGGCCGCGTACCCCCAGGCCTTGCGACGCATCGCGAAGGTGGTCCAGGCCTGATCGAATCGGGTCGCCTCGGCGGTGACCCGGGTGCCGAGGTACTCCGCGAAGGACTCGTTCAACCACAGGTCGTCCCACCACCGCATGGTGACCAGGTCACCGAACCACATGTGGGCCATCTCGTGGGCGATGGTGCCGGCCCGCTGCTCGCGCTGGGTGTCGGTGACCGCCGAACGGAACACGTAGTCGTCGCGGAAGGTGACCAGGCCCGGGTTCTCCATCGCGCCGCTGTTGAACTCGGGCACGAACGCCTGGTCGTACTTGCCGAACGGGTAGCGTTCGGTGAAGAGCTGGTGGAACCGGTCCAGGCACTGCCGGGTGACCGTGAAGATCTCCTCGGCGTCGGCGTCCAGGTGCTCGGCGAGCGACCGGCGGCAGTAGATGCCCAGCGGTATGCCGTCGTGCTCGGCCCGTCGGACGTGGTACGGCCCGGCGATCAGCGAGAAGAAGTACGTGGCCAGGGGCGCGCTCGGGGCGAACTCCCAGCGCCCGGGGACCGGGTTGACGGCCAGCTCGGCGTTACCGGCGACGATCCACTGCGGCGGCGCGGTGACCGAGAGGGTGACCGGGGCCTTGAGGTCGGGCTGGTCGAAGGCGGCGAAGATGCGCGGCGCGTTGTCGAGGAAGGACTCGGCGTAGAGGTAGGTCTCGCCGTCGGCCGGGTCGACGAAGCGGTGCATCCCCTCCCCCGTCTTGGAGTACGCCATCTCGGCCTCGACGAGGAGCGTGTTCTCCACGGACAGGTCGTCGAGGGGCAGCCGGTTGTCGGTGAGCAGGGCGGGATCGAGGTCGCGGTCGTTGAGGCGTACGCCGAGCAGTTTGGCGGGCTTGACCTCGACGAAGGTCGCGGCGCCGGCGGTGGCCCGGAACCGGATCTCGACGCGGGAGCGGAACAGGTCGCCGTCACCGGTCAGGTCGAGGTCCACCTGATAGGACTCGACAGTAATCGCCGCGCCACGCGCGGTCGCCTCTACACGGGTCAGGCTCGGCATCCGCTTATCCTGCCCGATGGGGATCGGCACCCGGTCACCACACGACCCTCGGCACTGGAGGAAAGAAACATGGCGCAGCACCCCAAGGGCGACTTCGACCTCTCTCGGGCGGTCTGGCAGCGGGCCGAGGGGGACACCTCCGACAGCGCCGTTGAGGTCGCCTTCGTCGACGACCTGATCGGGATGCGCAACTCGGCCGAGCCGGACGGGCCGGTGCTGGTCTTCACCCAGGCCGAGTGGGATGCCTTCGTTGCCGGCGCGCAGGACGGCGAGTTCGACCTGGACTGATCGTGCCGGCCGACCCGCCGGTGGTGGATGTCAGCCATCGCCGGGGCCGTCGCCGTCGCCCCAGCCGAGGCCACCCGGGCCCGGGGCGTGGTGGAAGCCCGGATGGTCGGCCACGTCGACGCAGCGCTCTCCGTCTGGGCCGAGCGCGCCGCAGAACAGCCGCTCGGCCCGCTGCCAGGCGTCCGCAGGTGACAGGGCCGCCGCACCGAGTGCCACCTCCGAACGGAGCAGGCTCAGCGCCTCGGCGTACGCCACGGCCAGCTCGCGCGCCTCGGCCGGGCCGGGCGCGGTGAAGCCCAGGTGCACGGTGAAGAACCGGTGTGGACGGGTGGGCCGCCGCGGCGGCCCGATCAGTGATCGTCCGTCGCGGCCCCCGCCGAGTGCTCCGGCCGCTCGCCGCTGCCGCCAGTGCGGCGATCTGTTGTCGCGCATTCGCCCTCCCCGTGCTCGTCCCACCAGCAGCAAACCAGGTTTCGCCGCCCCTGGGAGGGGCCAGCCGGGCGGGATTCAGCGGCGTCGGCGGGGGTAAGCGCAGTGGTCGGCGGCGACCAGCCGCACCTGCGCGTGAGGAGACCCGATGGCGACGATGCCGGCCGACCGCAGCCCGGACAGCACCCTCGCGCTGCTCCGCGCCGGTTACCGATTCATCGGCGAGCGCTGCGAGCGGTACGGCAGCGACATCTTCACGACCCGGATTCTGCTCGCCCCGACCATCTGCCTGCGCGGTCGGCCGGCGGCGGAGCTGTTCTACGACAGAGACCGCTTCCAGCGGGCCACCGCCATGCCGCTGCGCGTGCAGCGGACCCTGACCGGTCGGGGTGGGGTGCAGGGGCTGGACGGGTCGGAGCACTCCGATCGCAAGGCCATGTTCATGTCGATCATGACGCCGGCGGCGATCCAGCGGCTCGGTCAGCTCTTCGACGACGAGTGGCGGACCCGGGTCACGGCCTGGGAGGCTGCCGGTCCGGTGTCGCTCTACGACGAGTTGGGTCGGCTGCTGACCCGGGTGGTCTGCGCCTGGGCCGGGGTGCCGTTGCCCGCGTCGCAGGTCGAGCGGCGCGCCGTCGAACTGCACGCCATGATCGAGGCTCCGGCGGTGCTGGGCACCCGGCACTGGCGGGGACGGGTCGCCCGGTACCGCGCCGAACACTGGCTCGCCAACCTCATCGAACGGACCCGGGTCGGTTTCGCTCCGGCGCCGGCCGGCACCGCCCTGGCCGTGATCGCCGAACACCGGGACGAGCGCGGCAACCTCCTCCCCCGGCGGATCGCGGCGGTGGAGCTGCTCAACGTGCTGCGCCCGGTGGTCGCCGTCGACCAGTACATGACCTTCGCCGCCCTCGCCCTGCACGACCATCCGGCCTGGCGGGACCGGGTCCGTGACGACGACGAGGCCACCGAGCACTTCGTCCAGGAGGTACGCCGCTACTACCCGTTCTTTCCGATCGCGGCGGCCCGGGTCCGGCGGTCCTTCGACTGGCAGGGCCACCACTTTCCGAAGGGCCGGCGGGTGCTGCTCGACCTCTACGGCACCAACCACCATCAGGCGATCTGGCCGCAACCGGAGCTGTTTCGCCCGGAGCGGTTCGCCGGCCGCCGGGTGGACCCGTTCGAGCTGATCCCGCAGGGCGGCGGCGATCACTGGGCCGGGCACCGCTGCGCCGGCGAGTGGATCACCATCGACCTGATGAAGCGGGCGGTCACCAACCTGACCACCACCATGCGCTACGACGTGCCCGTGCAGAACCTGGCCCTGGACCTGCACCGGATGCCCGCGCTGCCTCCCCTCGGACTGACCCTCACCAACGTCCGCTCCGCCGCCTGAGCGGACGACGATCGTGGATGGCCGAGGTGACGAAGCGGTACGACGAGCCGACGCCCCACCGACCCGCCTACCGATGACGTACGTGCTGCCGTTGCGCTGGCACACCGACGCCGGCCTGGCCGAGCTGACCGACTACCTGCGCTGGCTCGGTGACCGGGTCGAGGTCCTCGTGGTCGACGGCTCACCTCCGGGCCACTTCGCTCGGCATGCCGAGGCGTGGCGAGGGCTGGTCCGGCACCTCCCACCGGACCCGAGCGAGCGTGGGCTCAACGGCAAGGTGCTCGGCGTACACACCGGCGTCCGCGCGGCCGGCCACGAGCACGTGGTGATCGCCGACGACGACGTCAGGTACGACGAGGCTGCGCTGACCGCGGTGCACCGCCTGCTGGGCCGGGCCGACCTGGTACGACCGCAGAACTACTTCGACCCGCTGCCCTGGCACGCCTGGTGGGACACCGGCCGCACGCTGCTCAACCGGGCGCTCGGGGCGGACTACCCGGGAACCCTCGCCGTGCGGCGCGGCACCTTCCTCGCCATCGGCGGGTACGACAGGGACGTTCTCTTCGAGAACCTGGAGCTGATCCGTACCGTGCGCGCCCACCGCGGCACCGAGGCCGCCCCGGCCTGGCTGTACGTCCGCCGGCTGCCTCCGGGCGCCGCGCACTTCCGCGGCCAACGGGTTCGTCAGGCGTACGACGATCTGGCCCAGCCGGTTCGCCTGCTGACCGCGCTGGCGGTGCTGCCGGCGGCGGCGGTCGCGGCGCGCCGGCCCCGGGTACTGCTCGGCGTGGTGGCCGGGGTCGTCGCCCTGGCCGAGACGGGTCGCCGCCGAGCCGGGGGCAGCCGGGTGTTCCCGCCGGCCACGGCGCTGGCGGCCCCGCTCTGGCTGCTGGAACGCGGGGTGTGCAGCTGGCTCGCGGTAGCCCAACGCCTCCTGCTGGGCGGCGTCCGCTACGGCGACACCCGAATCCGCCGAGCCGCCAACCCCGCCCCGCGCCACCCCAGGACCTCCGCGATCTTGCACTTTCTGTGGGGGCAAAACACCTCAACGACGACAAAGACCCAACCGTAAGTGCAAGATCGCGGGGGCAGGTCGGGGGTGGGTGGGAACGCGACAGCTCGCGGGCACCCGGGGGTGGCCGCGAGCTGTCGCGCTGGGTCTGGGGAGATGGGTCAGGGGGTGGCGTGGTCCTTGACCTGGTGGGCGGCGGACTTCGTGTCGTCCTTGACCGCGTGCACGGCGTCCTGAGCGGTGGACTTCACCGACTCGGCGGCCTGCTGGGCCGGCTCGCGCAACTCACTGGCCACCTCGCCCAGCTTCTCCTTCACGGCCCCGCCGTGCTCGCTGACCTTGGCCTTCACCTGGGTGGCGGCGTGCTGCTCGCGGCGGGAGGCCGGGATCAGCGACGAGGCCAGCCAGCCGACCCCGAACGCGATCAGACCGGCGGCGAGAGGGTTGCCCTGGGACTTCTGCCGGATCACCCGCGGCGCGCTGTGCGCGGCGTCGCTGACAGTGGTCGCCGCCGAGTGCGCGGCGTCGCTGACGCTGGAGGCCGCCGACGAGGCGCGGTCACCCACCGAGTGGGCGGCCTGGCCGGTGCCGTGGCCGAGGTCAGACGCGGTTCCCATGACCTTGTCCCTCACATTCTGCAGAGCGGAGCGGGCCCGCTGCTTGCGGTCGTCGACGATGCGGCTGGGGCTGACCTTGTACGCCAGCGCATCCACATCGGAGCTGAGGCTGTTACGGGTTGCTTCGATCTCCCGGCGGATCTGATCGGGATCGGTGCTCATCGGGTGACTCCCTCCGGGTGCGGCTTGAGCGCGTCGGGGATCCGCTGCACGCTGTCGTTGGTCTGCTTGAGCCCGCGTACGTGCTGGGCGTTCTTCTTGGCCATCGAGTAGAGGACCGCGGCGACCACGGCCCAGATCACGGCCACGATCAGCGCGGCCAGGCCGGAGTCCATGACGTTGTCCAGGAACTGCCATACGGCGATGGACACGAAGAGGGCCACCATGTAGCCGCCGAAGCCTGCGCCACCGAAGAGGCCAGCGGCCTTGCCGGCCTTCTTGCCCTCCTGGCGGATCTCGGCCTTGGCCAGCTCGACCTCCTGACGCATCAGCGTCGACAGGTCGGTGGTGACCTGACGCATCAGGTCACCCAGCGAGCTGCCCTTCACCTCCGACGCGGTGTGCGGGGCACCCGCGTCAGGGTGGTAACCGGAGTCCAGTCCGGACCCCTGCGTCGGCATGCTCATGCCGTCGCCTCCCTTCGGATGACTCGGCGGCTCACGGGCGAGGGTTGCCGGTGGACGGCACACCCGGCAGCGGGTCGGTCTGGGTCACCGGCGGCAGCGGCTGACCGGTGCCGGAGTGCTCCGGGGTGTCGCCCCGGCCAGGCTCGGCGTAACCACCGGGCGCCGGGTCGGCGTAGGTGCCGGGCGTCTGGTCGGCGTAGCCACCGGACGTCGGCGGGGTGTGCGTACCGGGGGTCGGGTCGAGGTAGCCGCCCGGCGGGACAGCGTCCGGCACCGCGCGGGACGTCGGCGGCTGCGTCGGGATCACAGCGGTCTGCTCCGGGTCGTATGCCCCGGCGCCCCGGTAGGCCGAGGAACCGTTGCCGGAGTCGTCGCCGCCGGCCGAGATGCCCCGGGTCAGCCGACCGGCCAGCACACCGAGGACCGCAGCGCCGACCAGGAAGGTGCCCGGGTTACGCCGCGCGTAGTCGCGTACCTCGGTGATCAGGTCGCCGGGCTCGCGCTCCTCGAGCCAGCCGGCGACGCCGTGCACCCGGTCGGCGGCCTGGCGGGCCAGCTCACTCACCGGACCGGCCTGGCCACCGTTCTCGGCCATCGAGCGCATCTCGTCGGCCAGCGAACGCAGCCCACCGGCGGCGCGACGCTGCTGCTCACCGGTCTGACTGGCGAGCTGGCTGCGGGCCTCGCCGTACAGGTTGCGGGCCTGCCGGGCCGCCTCGCGGCCGACCTCGGTGCCCTGCTCCTTGGCGGTCTGGGCGACCGCGCCACCAGCCTGCGCGGCCTCCGACCCGACCTGGCGCGCCTGGTCGCGGACGCCACCGCCGTTGGTCGACTGCTGCCCGTACGTGGAGGACGAAGATGAAAGATCGTAAGTCATGATTTCCCTTCCGCTCAGAAAGTCGTCGCGGTTGTGCTGGGGGGATGCGGAACGCGTTGCCGCGACCGCTGACCATTCACCTACCCTGCGTTTTGGCTTCCATACCTCTTCGTGCATTTCTCTGCGCGGCCCACCGGTTGGTCTTCAAAATGGAGGATCGTCGGGCTGCGTCACGTCGCCGCCGCGGACAGTGAGGTTCGCGAGGCCGGCAGATCCATGGAGGGGGCAGCGATGGCACGAAACGCACGGGGCGGCCGAGCGGCCCACCCCCGACCCCGGGTCCAGTTGGCCGCACTGGCCGTCGCCGGGGTCTTCCTGCTGATCGGCGTCCTCGGCTTCATCCCCGGCATCACCACCGACTACGGCGAGCTGCGGTTCGCCGGGCACCACTCCGACGCCCACCTGCTCGGGCTGTTCCAGGTGTCGATCCTGCACAACGTGGTGCACCTGCTCTTCGGGCTGGTCGGCCTGGTGCTGGCCCGCAGCATCGCCGGCGCCCGCGTGTTCCTGGCCGCCGGTGGCGCGATCTACCTCGCTCTCTGGCTGTACGGCCTGGCGATCGAGGCGGTCAACCCGGAGGGCGGGGCGAACATCCTGCCGGTCAACGACGCCGACAACTGGCTGCACCTCGCGCTCGGCTTCGGGATGCTGGCGCTCGGGTTGCTGCTGTCGAACCAGGCCGGCACCGGTGGACGCCTGGACAGTCCGGCCGACCGGCACTGACCTGGACTTTTTGGGGTTTCGCGGTCATGCCCGCAGGGGTAATCGACCGGCGAAGGGGGTGCGATCATGCCTCGTTGGCTACGCGACAACGCCCTGGCCGTTGCCATGCTGGGGGCGTTCCTGGTCTTTCTGGTGTTGCAGAGCGTCTTCGGCTGGCAGACCCACAATGAGGAGCTGACCGAGTTCGGTGCCGCCCCGCTGAGCTGGCCGGCGTACCTGACCAGTGGGCACTTCGCCGAGTCGGTCTTCGAGAACTGGGAGTCGGAGTTCCTCCAGATGGGCGGGTACGTGCTGCTCACCGCGTACCTGGTGCAGCGGGGCTCGGCCGAGTCGAAGCCGATGGACCAGACCGACCGACCGGAGGACGACGAGCGCCGGGCCACCCCGCAGTCACCCTGGCCGGTACGCGTCGGCGGCCTGCCGCTGGTGATCTACCGGAACAGCCTCTCCCTCGCCCTGCTGCTGATCTTCGCCGGCTCGTTCGTCGGTCACCTGCTCGGTGGCACCGCCGCATACAACCAGGAGCAGGCGCTCCAGAGCGGCGCACCGCCGATCGGGGCGTGGGAGTTCCTCGGCACCAGCGACTTCTGGTTCCAGTCCATGCAGAACTGGCAGAGCGAGTTTCTCGCCGTCGGCGCGCTGATCCTGCTCAGCATCGTGCTACGCCAGCACGCCTCGCCGGAGTCGAAGCCGGTGACCGTCGAGCACGCCAGCACCGGCGCCTGAACGCCAGCCAGCGCCCGCAACGGCGGCGCGGCGGGGTGGCCGGCCGTCAGGCCGCGACCGGCAACCGCTTGGCGAAACAGACGCTGTACGGGTTGCCCACGTACTCGCCGTAGACCGGGATCTGGTGGTAGCCACACGCGGTGTACAAGGCGACAGCGGCCGGCAGGTAGACGCCTGTCTCCAGGCAGACCACCGAGTGCCCCTGCCGGAACGCGCACTCCTCCAGCGCGGCGAGCAACTGACGGCCGATCCCCCGCCCCCGGTACGCGGGCCGGACGTACATCCGCTTGACCTCGCCGGTCTCGGCATCCAACGCCTGGAGCCCACCGCAGGCGACCGCCCGACCGTTCACCACCACCGCGAGGTAGCGGACGTCGTCATGGGGGACGAAGACCTGCCCATCCAACCCACCATCGGCCTCGCGCAGCTCACGCTGCTGCGCGGTGACCATGGCGGCGATCTCCGGATCGATGGCAGGCCGGGACTCGATCAGCATCACCCCACGCTAGGACGCGTGGATTTCGGGGAGGTTTCTGGAAATCAACCCCATCACGGAGCGCAACGAACTACTCGGCGTCGTCCTCGTCGTCGATGTCCTCGTCGAGGTCGTCGGACGCGTCCGCGCCCACCTCGTCCGCCGACCGCACCCGGCGAGCCTTCCGGGCGGCGAGCCGATCCGCGGCGGAAGCCCGGTTCGACTTCTCCTCCAGGCGGATGTCGGTGCCCCGGTTGCCGGGTACGAAGTCCACGCCGGCGAACAGCGTCGGCTGCCAGTCGAACTCGCGCACGCCGATCCGGACCAGATCACCGGGCTGCGCGCCGGCCTTGGCCAGCTTGTCCTCCACCCCGAGCCGGGCCAGCCGGTCAGCCAGGAAGCCGACCGCCTCGTCGTTGTCGAAGTTGGTCTGCTTGACCCAGCGTTCCGGCCGGACACCGCGGACGGTGAACGAGCCATCCGCCTCGGCCGTGATGGTGAAGCCGTCGTCGTCCACGGCCATCGGGCGAATCACGATCCGGGTCGGCTCGGCGGGCGGAGCGGCCTTACGCTCCGCCTCCACCAGCTCGGCCATCGCGTAGGTCAGCTCCTTGAGCCCCTCCCGGGTGGCAGCGGAGACCTCGAACACCCGGTAACCGCGCTCCTCCAGGTCGGGGCGCACGATCTCGGCGAGGTCGCGGCCGTCCGGCACGTCGACCTTGTTGACCGCCACCAGCCGTGGGCGGTCGGCCAGGCCGCCGTACTGGCTCAGCTCGGCCTCGATGGCGTCGATGTCGGCCACCGGGTCACGACCAGGCTCGAGGGTCGCCGAGTCGATGACGTGCACCAGCACCGCGCAGCGTTCGATGTGCCGCAGGAACTCCAGGCCCAGCCCCTTGCCGTTGGCCGCGCCGGGGATCAGGCCCGGCACGTCCGCGACGGTGAAGGTGTGGTTGTCCATCCGGACCACGCCGAGGTTGGGCACCAGGGTGGTGAACGGGTAGTCGGCGATCTTCGGCTTCGCGGCGGAGATCACCGAGATCAGCGACGACTTGCCGGCGGACGGGAAGCCCACCAGGCCCACATCTGCGACGCTCTTCAACTCCAGCACGATGTCCAGTTGGTCGCCGGGCTCCCCCAGCTCGGCGAAACCGGGTGCCTTGCGCTTGGCGTTGGCCAGCGAGGCGTTGCCCCGCCCGCCGCGCCCGCCGCGGGCGACCTCGAAGGTGGTGCCGGCGCCGACCATGTCGGCCAGCACTGTGCCATCGGAGGTCTGCACCACGGTGCCGTTGGGCACCTTGAGCACCAGGTTGTGGCCGTTGGCCCCGTCCCGGTTCGAGCCAGCGCCGCCCTTGCCGTTGTCGGCCTTGACGTGCGGGTGGAAGTGGAAGTCGAGCAGCGTGGTCACCTGCGGGTCGACCACCAGGGACACGCTGCCGCCGTGCCCACCGTTGCCGCCGTCCGGCCCACCGAAGGGCTTGAACTTCTCGCGGTGGATCGAGACACAACCGTGCCCGCCATCGCCGGCCTGCAGATGCAGAACGACCCGGTCAACGAACGTTGCCACGGCGTCAATCCTTCCAGCGAGGTTCGACCTCGCACTTCGCGAAAAAGGCTAAGCGGGCCGGGACCCGGAGGTCCGCGGCCCGCTTAGCCCGAGAACTACTGCTGCGGAACGATGCTGACGGTCTTGCGACCGCGCTTGGTACCGAACAGGACCGCACCGGCGGACAGCGCGAACAGCGTGTCGTCGCCGCCACGGCCGACCAGGTCACCGGGGTGGAACTTGGTGCCACGCTGCCGGATGATGATCTCACCGGCGCTGACGACCTGACCACCGAAGCGCTTCACGCCAAGTCGCTGGGCCGCGGAGTCACGACCGTTACGCGAGCTGGACGCACCCTTTTTGTGAGCCATTGGAGGACGACCTACTTCCCGCTGGAGATGCCGGTCACCTTGACCTGGGTCAACGGCTGGCGGTGACCCTGGCGCTTGTGGTAGCCGGTCTTGTTCTTGAACTTGTGGATCCGGATCTTCGGGCCCTTGGTGTGCGCGGCGATTTCGCCGGACACCGCGACCTCGGCAAGCTTCGCCGCGTCGGTCACCAGGTCGTCACCGTCGACGAGGAGCACCGCGGTGAGCTTCACCGCGTCACCGGGGGCACCGGTGAGCTTCTCGACCTCGATCACGTCGCCCTCGGCGACCTTGTACTGCTTGCCGCCGGTCTTGACGATCGCGTACATCGGAGGCGGACTCCCTGTCGTTGAGGCTGCTGGCGGTCGTCCCCGCGGCGGCTCGCCGGGTAGCAGTGCACGGCGGCGCGGGCACACGGGAACTCGGCACACCAAAGGTGGGCCGCAGGCAAGAGTACGCCATTGCTGGCCCGGACCCCAAACCGGCCCGCCCTGGTCAGCGCGCGCAGAGCTGGTCGAGGCGCTGCTGGAGCCGGTCGAGTTCCGTCTCGTCGATCGACTCGACGTCGGCGCCGAGCGCGGAAACCTCGGTCCCGAGGTCGGTGAGCAGAGTCTTGAGCTGCGGATCGTTGGTCCGCCCCGACTGCTCCCGCAGCACGGTCCGCCAGTCGGCCAGCGCCGCCTCGGCCCGCCCCCGGGCGGTTTCGGCCGCTCGGCTGTCCCCGGCGCCCACCGCCGCGAGCATGTGGCCCAGCTCCGCCACGTACGTCCGGACGGCAGTGGTGCTGGCCTCCTGCGCGGCGGTGCAGACCTCGGTGGCGTTGCCACCCGCCACCCCACCGCTGGCCGGCATGCCGCTCGGGCCGGCAGGGGTGCCGGCGGCCGCCGAGCCGGTGCCCTGGGCGGTTCCGCCGGCGGACCCGTCGGTGGAGCAGCCGACCGCGCCGGAGAGCATGGTGAGCAGCGCGGTGACGGCGAGCAGACGGCGCATCTTCTTCTCCTGACCTGGGGCGGCCGATCGGGGGACCGGATGGCCGCAACGGCGAGGTCCCTCCCCCGTCACTTTGCCGGGAGAGGGACCTCGTCAAACACGTGGCCGGTCAGGCGCTCAGGGGCGGGTCCGCCGACGGGCGCCACCGCGACGCGACCGGCGACGGCCGCCACCACCCTCGGTGGTCTCCTCGTCGCCCTCACCGTCAGCGAGCGCGTCCGGGTCGTCCGCCGCAGCAAGCCGAGCCGACTCACCCTGCTGAGCGTCGGAGATCGCCGGCGCGGCGGCGGTGTCCGACTCGTAGCGGGACAGGTCGTAACCCATCGTGTCCTGGTAGTCGGCGTCCGGTTCGGCGGCGGTGTCGGTGTCGACGACCTCCACGACGGCCCGCTCGGCCGGGGCGCTCTTGCGGGCCCGGCGGCGGGACGAGGTGGCACCCTGCTCGGCAGCCGGGGCGGGAGCCACCGCCGAGGCGACCGCCTTGACCTTCTCCCCCGCGCCGGCGGGGCGCGGCTTCTCCGGCACCGGCTCGGTGTGGATGATGACGCCCCGGCCCTTGCAGCACTCGCAGGTCTCGCTGAACGCCTCCAGCAGGCCCGCGCCGATCCGCTTACGGGTCATCTGGACCAGGCCGAGCGAGGTGATCTCGGTGACCTGGTGCTTGGTGCGGTCCCGGCCCAGGCACTCGGTGAGCCGGCGCAGCACCAGCTCACGGTTCGACTCCAGCACCATGTCGATGAAGTCGATCACCACGATGCCGCCGATGTCACGCAACCGGAGCTGACGGACGATCTCCTCCGCCGCCTCCAGGTTGTTGCGGGTGACGGTCTCCTCCAGGTTGCCCCCGGAGCCGGTGTACTTGCCGGTGTTGACGTCGACGACAGTCATCGCCTCGGTGCGGTCGATCACCAGCGAGCCACCGGAGGGCAGGAAGACCTTGCGGTCCAGGCCCTTGATGATCTGCTCATCGATGCGGTACTCGGCGAACACGTCGCTCGTACCGACGTGCCGGCGCACCCGGTCGACCAGGTCCGGGGAGACGTGCGACAGGTACGACTCGACCATGTCGTACGACTGCTCGCCCTCGATCACCAGCTCGCGGAAGTCCTCGTTGAAGAGGTCCCGGACCACCCGGATGACCAGGTCGGGCTCCCCGTAGAGCAGCACCGGAGCGCCACCCTCGGCGGCCTTGGCCTGGATGTCCTCCCACTGCGCCTGGAGCCGCTTGACGTCGCGGGCCAGCTCGTCCTCGGTGGCGCCCTCGGCAGCCGTCCGGACGATCACGCCCGCGCCGTCCGGGACCAGCTTCTTGAGCACGTCCCGCAGCCGCTTGCGCTCGTTGTCCGGCAGCTTGCGGCTGATCCCGGAGGCGTTGCCGTTGGGTACGTAGACCAGGTGCCGGCCGGAGAGCGCGATGTGGCTGGTCAGCCGTGCGCCCTTGTGCCCGATCGGGTCCTTGGTGACCTGGACCAGCACCGAGTCGCCCGAGCGCAGCGCCTGCTCGATCGAGCGGGCCCGCCCCTCCAGCCCGGAGGTGTCCCAGTTGACCTCACCGGCGTACAGCACCGCGTTGCGGCCCCGGCCGACGTCGACGAACGCGGCCTCCATGCTCGGCAGCACGTTCTGCACCTTGCCCAGGTACACGTTGCCGGCCATCGTCCCAGAGGAGTTGCGGGTGACGTAGTGCTCGACCAGCACGCCGTCCTCCAGGACGGCGATCTGGGTGCGGTCACCGCGCTGGCGGACCGCCATCACCCGGTCGACAGCCTCCCGGCGCGCCAGGAACTCCGACTCGCTGAGGATCGGCGGACGCGTACGCCGCTGCTCCCGACCGTCGCGGCGGCGCTGGCGCTTGGCCTCCAGCCGGGTCGAGCCGGACACACCCTGCACCTCGTCGACGGTCCGACGCGGCTCGCGGATCTTCACAACGGTCGGCACGCCGTCGTCGGCCGCGCCTCCCTCGGTGTCACCGGCGCCACGACGGCGACGGCGGCGGCGACGACGGGTCAGGCCGTCCCCACCCTCGGACTCCTCGTCCTCGTCGCCCTCGGCCTCGACCTCGGCGGTCTCTTCCTCATCGGCCTGCGCCGCCTCCTCGGACTCGTCGTCCTCGGCGTCGTCGGCCCCGCCCTTGCCCCGGCCCCGGCCCCGGCGACCACGCCGGCGGCGGCGGCGCGCGGCGGCGCTGTCCTCGTCGTCCTCATCCGCCTCGGTGGCCTCGTCGGCCTCCTCGGTCGGCTCCTCTTCGGCCTCGATCGCCTCGATCGGCTCCACCGGCTCGACCTCGCGGCGACCACGCCGACGGCGGCGGGACGGCTCGGCGGCCTCCTCGACGGGCGGCTCCTCGGTCGCCGCGGCGGGCTCCACCGGTCGGGTCACCGGCACGGCGTCCGGCTGGGGTGCCATGAACAGCACAGTGGGCGCGGAGAGCGCAGCCCGCCGACGACGGGTACGCGGCTGCTCCGGCTCGATCTCGGCCGGCTCGTTCGGCTCATCCGTCACAGCGGGAACGGCCACCCCCGGTGGCACCTCACCGGAGCGGTCCTGCGCGCCACTGCTCCAGGCCAGTTCGGCGGCGGACGTGCTCGGGAGGGTCTCGGCGTCGTTCAACTCGGCCTCAGCCTCGCGCAGGTCGGACTCCGCGGGCTCCTCGACGACCGGCTCCTCGACGACCGGCTCCTCGACGACCGGCACCTCGTCGACGGCGGCCGGCTGCTCGGTGGCGGGCGGCTCCTCGACGGCAGCCGGTGTGGCCTTCTTGCGCCGGGTACGGGTGACCTTGACCGGCGGCACCACCTCGGCCGAGGCCGGCTCCGCGGAGGCCGCGACCAGCGGCTCCTCAGCGGTCGTCTCGACGGGGGCGGCCTTGCGGCGGCGCCGGGGGGTCTTCGGTGCGACGTCCAGGTCGCCGGAGACCGGGGCGAAGACCTCCGCCTGCGGCGACTCGACGTTGCCGGCCCCAGCGGTGGGCGCCTCGATCGGAGCGTCGGTCTGCTCCGGCTGGTTGAGCGGGGCGGCCCGACGACGGGTCGCCCGGGTGCGCCGCACTGGCGCAGCGGGCTCGGCTTCACCGGGAGCGCTCTCCGCGCCGGTCGGTTCCATCGGGGCCGAACCGACAGCGGTGGTGGGCGGCGCGACGGCGGCGCCGTCGGCCGTGGTGCTCTGGTCGGCGGTCTCGCCGGCCGGCTGTGAACCGGTCCGTTCGCCGCCCTCGGGCTCGTTCTCGAGCATGGACGTTCTCCAGTTCTGGCTAGCCCGGGCGCGGGTGAGCGCTGCCACGCAGGGTCGCCGCAAAAGTGTTTCCGCCGGGCGCGCGTGGTGCGCGACCGCCGAAGTCTGCCTGCCAGAACACCGACCGTCGGTCAGTGCCCAACGATGGCTGCCCCGTCGCGGTCCGCATCCAACGGATCCACGATCGCACCCTGCGCGGTCAACGTGCCCTGAGCCAGCCGGGTCACCCTCGGCGAAACCGGCGGCTCCAGGTCGGCCACCACGCGGAGGCCGGAAAGGACGTCATCGGGCCGTACGGACGGGGTGACCTGCCGCACGACCAGTTCGAGTATCGCACACGGTACGGCCGGCACCCCGGAAGGCGTCGGCGTCGGCAGTTGGACATCGATCGATATCACGGCCGCGCGAGCGTCGAAAGTGCGTCGTCCCTGCTTGGTCATCCGCTCGACCAGCACCTCCTCGGCCGCGACGAAGGCGTCCACAGCGGCGCGCAGCACCGCGGTGTCGACCTCGGGCAACTCGATGTACCAGTGCGACGCCTCGATCCGGTCCGGCAGGTTGCCTCCCTCGGCGATCACAGCGTCCAGGACATCCAGCCCCGGCGAGAGCGCGGCGTCCAACGCGGCGCGCAGCGCCTCCGGGTCGACGGCGGCCTGAAGGGCGATTTCCAGGTACTCCGCCTCGCTCGCCACCCCGGTGGGTGCGGCGCTGGCGTAGGAGATCTTCGGGTGCGGGTGGAAACCCTGGGAGAAGGCGACCGGCACGGCGGCCCGGCGTAGCGCGCGCTCGAACGCCCGGGCGAAGTCGCGGTGCGAGGTGAATCGCAGCGGCCCGCGCTTGGCGTACCGGATGCGGACGCGCTGGACGACCGGTGCCTGGCCGCCCTCGGGTTGAGGCTTTCTGGCGATCGTGGGCTCCTCAGGTGTACCTGCGTGTCCGCCCATCCTGGCGCAGGGCTCGTGACGGTACGCAGCCGGGGCGGCCGAATGGCCCGGCAGACGGGTGCAAAACGGTCGTGTGGATCGTGACCACCGACCCGAAAAGCCCGATGGCCGGCTGGTGACCCGGAAAGGTCACCAGCCGGCCACCACGATCAGTGCCGGTTACCGCTCCTGTGGCGGGGCAGGCGGCGCCCCGCCCGGCGGTCCGTAACCGGGAGGCGGTCCGCCCGGCGGTCCGTAACCGGGGGCAGGGGCATGACCGGGAGGCGGGGCATGACCGGGAGGCGGGCCGTAGCCGGAAGGCGGGCCCTGACCGGGGGGCGGAGCGGCATACCCGGAGGATGGGGCGTACCCGGGGGCTGGCGGATAGCCGGGCGGCGGGGCGTAACCCGCACCCGGCGACGGGTAGGCACCAGAGAGAACCTGGTCCAACGCCTCGTCCGGGATGGCGGCGGCCCGGGCCGCCTCCCGCCGGTACCGCCGGCGGTTCCAGATGAGGAACACCGCCAGGCCCAACAGCAACACCAGCACCACTGCGATGCCGATGCCCACCACCATGACCTGCTGGTCGGTCGGACCACCGCGATCGCCGTGCTGGGTGACGTCGAACTCCTCGTCCGGACCCGCGGCGCGGGTCGGGCCCGGGTCCACCGGCGCCGCGGCCGGGCCGAGCAGCGGGTTGGCGGTGACCGGTGGCACGTTCGCGGTCAGCGCCTTGATCGGGTCGATCACCCCGAAGCCGTACTGCGGATCCCGCCCGGACGGGCCGGCGTCCCGCGCGGTCCGGATGATCCGGTTGATCACACTTGGAGCGCTGAGGTCCGGATACTTCGACCTGATCAGCGCGGCGAGACCGGAGACGATCGCGCTGGAGTCGGAGGTCCCGTCGCCCCAGCCGTAGCCCGCCTCGTTGGTGATGTTGTAGACGCTTTCGCCTGGAGCGGCGACCACCGCCTCCGGACCCCGGACAGAGCCGGACCAGAATGCGCCGCCCCTGGTCGTCCCGGTCACCGCGATCACGCCGGGAGTGTTGGCCGGGTTTCCTACGGCGACGCTGCCCCTGGCGGTGTTGCCAGCGCCGGAGACCACGACGACGTCACGGTCGAACGCGTACTTGATCGCGCTCGCCTCCGCGTCGGTGACGAGGCCCGGGCCACTCTGGGAAATATTGATCACCTTGGCACCGCCGTCGACGGCCATCCTGATGCCGAGGGCCATCGCCGCGTCACTGGTGGTGCCGCTGCCCTTGCGCAACTTGATGGGCAGGATCTTCGCGCCAGGGGCGATGCCGTCCACACCGTCGCCGCTGCCCTTCGCCGCGATGATGCCGGCCATGTGCGTGCCGTGCCCGTCCTCGTCTACCCGGCCGTCCCCGGAGGCGCCGTAGCTGCGACCACCAGCCAGCACCTGACCCCGAAGGTCCGGGTGGCTGGCCTCGACGCCGGTGTCGACCACGGCCACGACCACACCCCGCCCGGTGGAGATCTCGTGCACCTGGTCGATCTTGAGCTCATCCAGATACCACTGCTCGGCCCGCCGCGGCGCGGCGGCCGCCGGCTGGGCGGCCCCCACCACGAGGAGCCCCGCCAGCAGACAGGCGGCTACCGGCCGGAGGCTTCCGACGTTCACCCTCATCCGTCCATCCTCATCGAAGGACACCCGGGGACGCCCCGTCACCGGGGCCCCACGGATCGTCATCCTCAGTCAACCACGACGAGTGCTCGGAGCCGGCGCCGCCACCGTGCCCGGCGCCGCCCGCGCCGCCCATCATGCCGCCGCCCATCATTCCGGCGCCGCCGACGCCCGCACCACGCGCGCCGCCCGCCATCCCGGCGCCGCCAGGGCCGGCGGCGGCAGCAGTACGCAGCGCGTTCGCGGCGCTCGTCATCGGCGGCAGCTTTCCGTTACCGCCACCCACCATGCCGGGGATGCCACCCACGCCGATCCCGGCACCACCGCCCAGGCCGCCGCCGGCGCCGATGCCGCCGGCCGAGCCCACCCCGGCCCCGCCGCCGAAACCGCCGCCGGCGCCACCGAGACCGGCGCTGCCGACCCCGCCGCCGCCGACGCCACCGCCCAGGCCGCCGACACCGCCCGGGGTGGCACCAGCCAGACCGCTGGTGTAGTCATCGTCGCCGTAGCCCGGGTAACCGGAACCGGTCGGTGGGGCCGTGAGCTGGCCGGTGCCGCCGGTTGGCGAGCCATCGCCGAGCCCACCGGGCTTGGTCGGGGAGAACGGTTCGACACTGGACGTCGGACCGCCCGTGTCGTCGATGCCCGGTGGCCTACTGCCGATCGTGGGGCCGCCACCACCGATGTCGGGCTTCCCGCCGAATTCGCCACCGCTGATGTCGGGCCGTCCCGTGGGCGGCACCCGGGGGTCGCGGCGGACGTCGTCGATTTTCTCGTGGCCCTCGGGCCCCACCACGGTCAGCTTGGGACGCTCGGTGTACACGGCCTGCGGCAGCGGCGACATCGCCGTGTTCGCCGCCTGCTGGTTGTCCCGGTACCAGTTGTCCAGGTGGGCCCCGGTGTCCCACCAGCCGCCCCGCTTCTGGTCGCCGGCCTGACCGTCGACCTTCATTGTCGCTTCCAGGTCGTCGGCCTTGTCGCGGAACGCGCCGTCGGCGTACGAGCCGGGGTTGCTCTGGTAGTCCTTCCGCAGGGCGGCGAGGAAACCCGACGAGCTCTCGCCGTCGCGGGCATCGTCGAGCTCGGTGCCGTTGGGCAGGCTCCACTCGTTGAAGCCGAAGTCGTCCATCAGCGGGATCGGAATTGTGGAGACCGACTTGCGGATGTCGCCCTCGATCCGCGTCAACGCGCCACTGACGTTCGTCGCGTCGGTGATCAGATCCTCGATCTGCTTGCCGATCTTGCCCAGGTGCTCGCGGTACGCGTCGCCACCGCTGCCCTTCCAACCGGCGAGCATCCCGGGCAGGCCGCCGACGTTCGGGCGTTCCTGGCCCGTCGCGACCGGGCCGACGAACGATCGACCGACGAGCGCGTCCCGCAGTTGCTGCAGGCCGCTGGAGAGGTTGCTCCAGCCCGCTCCGACCGATCCGACCGTTTCCGGGTCCGCGGAGAGCGTCACCTCGCGGACGCACCGCTCCCAGGTTCCTCCAGCCATGACGTCCCCCTCAGGCCGTGTACGGGTAGGTGGGTGCGCCGCTGGCAGTGGGCGGCGGCGCCGCCGACTCCAGCAGCCGCTCGATCTCCTTGCCGTTGGCGCCGTTGCGCGCCTCGGTGTCGCGGAACGCCTTGGCGATCTCCTCGGTGCCCTCCTTCAGCGCGGCGAGCTTCTGGGAGAGCGTCGTGAGGTGCGCCTCCATGTTCGCCGTGGAGGTCTCCAGGGCCCGCCACTGCATGACGGCGTCCTCGTACGCGCCGAACGGGGTGCCGTTCGGGACGGTCTGGGCGTTGTTGCTGTCGCCCTTCATCCGCGTCTTGATGCGTTCCATCTCGTACTTGATGGTGTCGTCGATGTACTGCCTGAGCCGCTCGACGTACGTGGCGGCGGCGTCCAGGTCCTCGACGCTGACCTGCAGATCGCCGATGCTCGGCGGCGGGATGCTCCCCATGCGATTCCTCCCCCGTCCCCGACCCGCCGGGTCGGTCCATGTCAGACGCAGCGTATCGAGTCTGACCCAGTCCGGGCAGCCCCAGCCACCAGCACGTGGTACAGATGGCGGCCGATCTCGCGGAAGGTTCGGTGCCGGGCCGCAGCGCGGCCGGGCCCGAACAACGCCAACGGGCCCGCGAGACGCGGACCCGTTGGGTGACATGTCGGATGTGGAGGGTGGTGGGTCACCGCCAGCGGGCGCTGCCCGACGGCGGCCCGGTCAGGGGTGCGAGTGCTGGTGGCCCGACGGGACCTTCATGCCGTTGCCGCCCAGCGGGGTGAGCGGCAGCAACTTCTTGCCGGTGGGGCCGATCTGGATCTCGGTGTCCATCGATGGGCAGACGCCGCAGTCGAAGCAGGGCGTCCACCGGCAGTCGTCCTGCTCGAACTCGCTGAACGAGTCCTGCCAGTCCTGCCAGAGCCAGTCCTTGTCCAGGCCCGAGTCGAGGTGGTCCCAGGGCAGGACCTCCAGCTCGTCGCGCTGACGGGTGGTGTACCAGTCGAGGTCCACGCCGAAGGCGGGCAGCGTCTCGGCCGCCGCGTCCACCCAGCGCTGGTACGAGAAGTGCTCGCTCCAACCGTCGAACCGGCCGCCGTTCTCCCAGACCTTGCGGATGACCGAGCCGACCCGGCGGTCACCCCTGGAGAGCAGCCCTTCGATGAGCGACGGCTCGCCGTCGTGGTAGCGGTAGCCGATGGCCCGGCCCAGCGAACGGTCAGCGTTGATGGCCTGCTTGAGGATCTTCAGCCGGTGGTCGATGACCTCCGGACGGTCCATGGCGGCCCACTGGAACGGGGTGTGCGGCTTCGGCACGAACCCGCCGATGGAGACCGTGCAGCGGATGTCCTTGGAGCCGGTCGCGGCCCGGCCCGCCCGGATCACCTCGTGGGCCATCTCCGCGATCTCGAGGACGTCCTCGTCGGTCTCGGTGGGCAGGCCGCACATGAAGTAGAGCTTCACCTGCCGCCAACCGTTGGTGTACGCGGTGACGACCGTACGGATCAGGTCTTCCTTCGACACCATCTTGTTGATGACCTTGCGGATGCGCTCCGACCCGCCCTCCGGGGCGAAGGTCAGGCCGGTACGCCGCCCGTTGCGGGACAGCTCCTGCGCGAGGTCGATGTTGAAGGCGTCCACCCGGGTCGACGGCAGCGACAGCGAGACGTTCGTGCCCTCGTACTGCTGGGCGAGGCCCGAGCACATGTCGCCGATCTCGGAGTGGTCCGCCGAGGAGAGCGACAGCAGGCCGACCTCGGAGAAGCCGGAGAACTCCAGGCCCTCGCGGACCATCTGCGCGACAGTGGTGATCGACCGTTCGCGCACCGGCCGGGTGATCATCCCGGCCTGACAGAACCGGCAGCCCCGGGTGCAGCCCCGGAAGATCTCCACCGCGTACCGCTCGTGCACCGTCTCGGCCAGCGGCACGAGGGGCTTCTTCGGGTACGGCCAGGCGTCCAGGTCCATCGTCGTGCGCTTGTGCACCCGGAACGGCACGTCCGCCCGGTTCGGCACGACCCGCTGGATCCGGCCGTCCGGCAGGTAGTCGACGTCGTAGAAGCGCGGCACGTAGACGCTCTCGGTGCGGGCCAGCCGCAGCAGCAGCTCGTCGCGGCCGCCCGGCGAGCCCTCGGCCTTCCACTCCCGGACGATCGCGGTGATCTCCAGGACCGCCTCCTCGCCGTCGCCGAGCACAGCGGCGTCGATGAAGTCGGCGATCGGCTCCGGGTTGAACGCGGCGTGCCCGCCGGCAACGATCACCGGGTCGGCGTCGGTGCGGTCGGCGGCCAGCATCGGAATGCCGGCCAGGTCGATCGCGGTGAGCATGTTGGTGTAACCCAGCTCGGTGGAGAAGGAGATGCCGAACACGTCGAACCCGCGCACCGCCCGGTGCGCGTCGACGGTGAACTGCGGCACGCCGTGCGTGCGCATCAGCGTCTCCAGGTCCGGCCAGACCGCGTACGTCCGCTCGGCGAGGGTGTCGGGCAACTCGTTGAGCACCTCGTAGAGGATCTGCACGCCCTGGTTGGGCAGGCCCACCTCGTACGCGTCGGGATACATCAGCGCCCAGCGCACGGTCGCCGAGTCCCAGTCCTTCGTGACCGCACCCAACTCGCCGCCGACGTACTGGATGGGCTTGGAGATCTGGGGTAGCAGCGGCTCGAGCTGGGACCACACGGAGTTGGTCGCGGCCGCGCGCGGCGTCGTGGACGGGGCACTCATGATGCCCAAGGGTACGCGTTCCTCCGGCGGGGATCGCGCGCACGCCCGATCGGCGGTGGTGGCGGGGCGGTACTAACCTCGGATCGGCGCGAGAGGAGATTGCCGCGATGCCGGAGCCGAAGCCGGGAGCACGGCCGGCCGACGGGAGCACCCCGGGCGCGGAGCCGGAGCGGGACCCGGCGGTCGCCGACGAGCCGACCTCCCCACCCGTACCCTCGGATCAGCCGGAACCCCGGGACCAGCCGGAACCCCCGGACCAGCCGGAACCCCCGGACCAGCCGGAACCTGCCGCGACCGCGGAGGTCCCGGCGCCCAGGTGGAGCGGTTCGGCCCCGGTGCCACCGCCGCTGCCCCGACGACCTGTCTGGGGCGAGTCGGCCGAGCCGACCCCTCCCCCGCCGGTGGCCGTCGGGCCGCCGGAGCACCAGACCCCGGTCGACCCGTGGGCCGGCGTGGACACCGGCGGCTGGGACCTGCCCTCCGCCGAACTGCCCCCGCTGCCGCCGACGATGTCGTACCCGACGCCGCCGGACACCCGGCAGTGGTCCGGGCCGCCCGCTCCCCCGGCCGTATCGCACCCGGTACCGCCGCCGGCCGCCCCGAGCGCCCCCCGGGCCATCGGGCCCACGGTGCCGGCCCGACCCATGTCGCCACCCGCGCCGCCGACGATGCCGAAGGTGCCGAAGCAGCGCCGGGGCCGGCGATCCGCCGCGCCACCGGCGCCACCGCCCGGATGGCAGGCCCCGAAGGGGTACGTGCCGGTCCCGGTCCGCCGGCGACGCCGCTGGCCGTGGCTGCTCCTGCTCACGCTGGCCTGCTGCTGTGGCTGCCCCGCCTACTACGGGTTCCCGATCTCGGCCCAGTACCCGGCGCGCGCCGCGCTGCCCGTCCAGGTCGACGACCTCAGCCTGCGGCAGGACAACCGCAGCACGGAGACCGCCCAGAAGCTGGAGGGCGAGGTACGCAAGGAGCACTGGCTGGCCGAGGACACCTTCGCCGGCGTCTACTCCACGACGAGCGGCAAGCGGGTGACCGTCTTCGGCGGCACCGGCTTCCGGCTGAGTCCCGAGTCGGACGCGGAAGCCGAGATCAGCCGGCTCACCGAGCGGTACGCGCTGAGTGCCCCGGAGAGCGTGGACACCGGAGTGCGCGGCAGGCACGAACGGTGCGCGGTGGGGAGCGCCGACGGCAGTGACGTGGTGGTCTGCACGTCGGTCGACCACGGCAGCATCGCCACCGGCGTGTTCACCCGGCTCTCCGTCGCCGACAGTGCCGGCCTGCTGGCCACCCTGCGCGCCCAGATCGTCCAGCCCGAGCGGAGCTGAGCCGCACCCCGGCCGGCCAGAGACCGGGACCGGCGGCGGGGTCAGGCGTCGCGGGTCGGGTCCGGGTGGGCGCGCGGCGGGGCGTAGCGGGGCACGTACTCCTGGCCGGTGAGCTTCTGGATCTCGCTCATCACCTCGTCGGTCATCTGCCGCAGCGAGGCGCGGTCGTCCGGACGGCCGGTGAAGTCCAGCGGCTTGCCGAATCGAACCGTGATCTTGGCAGTGCCCGGCCGGGGCACCCTGGCGCCGATCGGCTGCGCCTTGTCCGTACCGATCATGCCGACCGGAATGATCGGCACGCCGGCCGAGATCGCCAGCCGGGCCGCGCCGGTCCGCCCCCGGTAGAGCTTGCCGTCCGGCGAGCGGGTGCCCTCCGGGTAGACCACCACCAGGTCACCGCCCTTGAGCGCCGGGATCGCCGCGTCGAACGCGGACAGCGCCGCCCGGCCACCGGCCCGTTCGACCGGGATGGCGCCCAGGCCGGTGAGGACGAACTTGGAGATCGCACCCTTCACGCCGGTGCCCTTGAAATACTCCGACTTGGCCCAGAACGCCAGGTGCCGGGGCACGACAGTGCCGAGGAACAGCTCGTCGGCCACCGAGAGGTGGTTGCCGGCGAAGACCGCGCCACCGATCTCCGGCACGTGTTCCAGCCCCTCCACGGTCGGGCGGAACGCCAACCGCAGCGTGGGCGCCACGGTGAGCTTGCCGATGGTGTAGAGCAGGGGCACTGGTCCTCCGGCAGATCAGGTGCGAACAGGCGGTGTCACGGTAGCGGACGCCTCCACACCTCCCAGACGGAGGTGGTGAGGCGCCCGCACCCTGGCGATGGTCCCTTATACCCGGCGGACGACCACCGTTACCCGCTCACCATCGCCGACCTCGCCAGCGAAGCCCTCCTGGCCCTCGACGAAGTCCACCGAGTCGGCCAGCACCTCCGCGGAGACGAAGTCGACGTACGCGGCCACCGCCGCGCGCACCTCGTCGGACGCCGACACCGACACCACGATCCGGTCGGAGACGTCCAGGTCGGCGTCCCGGCGGGCCTGCTGCACCACCCGCACCACGTCGCGGGCCAGCCCCTCGGCTGCCAACTCCGGGGTGACGTCGGTGTCCAGCACGACCACGCCCTCACCGCCAGGCAGCGGCGCGGAGTGCTCGGCGTCGGCGGCGACCAGGCGAAGCTCGTACTCGCCCTCGGCGAGGGTGACGCCGGCGGCCACCGGGGCGCCGTCGACCAGCTCCCAGTCGCCCGCCTTGACCGCCTTGATCACCTGCTGCACCTGCTTGCCGACCCGCGGGCCGAGCGCCCGGGGCACCACCGTCAACACCTGCTCGCAGTACGCGGACAACTCCGCGCTGAACTCCACAGCCTTCACGTTGACCTCGTCGGCGACCAGGTCGGCGAACGGCCGCAGCTGCTCGGCGGCCGGCGAGGCCACTGTCAGCTTCGACAGCGGCAGTCGTACCCGCAGCCCCTTGGCCTTGCGCAGCGACAGCGCCGCCGAGGCGACCGCCCGCACGTTGTCCATCGCGGCGACCAGGTCGTGGTCGGCCGGGAACTCGCTCGCCTCCGGCCAGTCGGTCAGGTGCACCGAGCGCTCCCCGGTCAGGCCACGCCAGATCTCCTCAGCGGTCAGCGGCGCGAGCGGCGCCACCACCCGGCAGAGCGTCTCCAGCACAGTCGACAGGGTGTCGAACGCGTTGACGTCACCGGACCAGAACCGGTCCCGGGACCGACGCACGTACCAGTTGGTCAGCGCGTCCAGGTAGGACCGGACGGTGGCGCAGGCACCGGAGATGTCGTACGCGTCCATCTGCGCGCCGACAGTGGACACCAGCTCGTTCGTCTTCGCCAGCACGTACCGGTCGAGCAGGTGGGTGGAGTCGGTGCGCCGCCGCGCCTGGTACCCGTCGGCGTTGGCGTACAGCGTGAAGAAGTACCACACGTTCCACAGCGGCAGCAGCACCTGCCGGACGGCGTCACGGATGCCCGCCTCGGTGACCGCCATGTCCCCACCGCGCAGCACCGGCGAGGACATCAGCATCCAGCGCATCGCGTCCGAGCCGTACGCGTCGAAGACGTGGTAGACGTCCGGGTAGTTGCGCAGGCTCTTGGACATCTTGCGCCCGTCCGAGCCGAGCAGGATGCCGTGGCTCAGGCAGTTGCGGAACGCCGGCCGGTCGAACAGCGCGGTCGCCAGCACGTGCATCGTGTAGAACCAGCCACGGGTCTGCCCGATGTACTCGACGATGAAGTCACCCGGGTAGTGGTGCTCGAACCAGTCCGCGTTCTCGAACGGGTAGTGCACCTGGGCGAACGGCATCGACCCGGACTCGAACCAGCAGTCCAGCACCTCCGGCACCCGGCGCATCATCGACTTGCCGGTCGGGTCGTCCGGGTTGGGGCGGACCAGGTCGTCCACCGCCGGCCGGTGCAGGTCGGTCAGGCGTACGCCGAAGTCCCGCTCGATGTCGGCCAGCGAACCGTAGACGTCCAGCCGCGGGTAGTTCGGGTCGTCGGACTTCCACGCCGGGATCGGCGAACCCCAGAACCGGTTCCGGCTGATCGACCAGTCCCGGGCGTTGGCCAGCCACTTGCCGAACGAGCCGTCCTTGATGTGGCCGGGCGTCCAGTTGATCTCCTGGTTCAGCTCGACCATCCGGTCCCGGAACTGGGTCACCGCGACGAACCACGACGACACGGCCTTGTAGACCAGCGGGGTGTCGCAGCGCCAGCAGTGCGGGTACGAGTGGGTGTAGGTGTCCTGCTTGAGCACCACCCCCCGGTCCTTCAGCTCCCGGATCACCGGCTTGTTGACGTCGAAGACCTGCTCACCCTGGTACGGCGGAACCAGCGCGGTGAACCGGGTGTGGTCGTCGACGGTGACGATGGTGGGGATGCCGGCGGCGTTGCAGACGTTCTGGTCGTCCTCGCCGAACGCCGGGGCCAGGTGCACGATCCCGGTGCCGTCCTCGGTGGTGACGAACTCCGCGCCGAGCACCTGGTAGGCGTTCTCCCCGGCCTGCTCGACGAGGAAGTCGAACAGCGGCGTGTAGCGGCGCCCGACCAGGTCCCGGCCGTACACCGTCCCGACCTGCTCGTACCCCTCCAGCTCCTTGGCGTACGCGGCCAGCCGCGCCGCGCCGACGACGTAGCGGTCGCCACTGCGCTCGCTGTCGGGGGAACCCCGGTGTTCGAGCACCGCGTACTCGATGTCGGGCCCGACGGCGAGCGCCAGGTTCGACGGCAGGGTCCACGGCGTGGTGGTCCAGACGCCCAGCTTGACCGGCCCGCGCACCAGCTCCGGCGCGGACTCGTCGGCGGTCAGCCCGAACCACACCGACAGGGTGGGGTCGTGCCGGTCCCGGTAGACGTCGTCCATCCGGGTCTCGGTGTTCGACAGCGGCGTCTCGCAGCGCCAGCAGTACGCGAGCACCCGGAAGCCCTCGTAGATCAGACCCTTGTCGTGCAGGGTCTTGAAGGCCCACATGACGCTTTCCATGTAGTCCAGGTCGAGCGTCTTGTAGTCGTTGCTGAAGTCGACCCAGCGGGCCTGCCGGTTGATGTACCGCTCCCAGTCCTGGGTGAACTCCAGCACCGAGGTACGGCAGGCCTCGTTGAACCGGGCCACGCCCAGGTCGATGATCTCCGCCTTGCTGGTGATGCCGAGCTGCTTCTCGGCCACCACCTCGGCGGGCAGGCCGTGGCAGTCCCAGCCGAAGCGCCGCTCGACGTGTCGGCCGCGCATGGTCTGGTAGCGCGGCACCACGTCCTTGACGTAGCCGGTGAAGAGGTGACCGTAGTGCGGCAGGCCGTTGGCGAAGGGCGGGCCGTCGTAGAAGACGTACTCGTTTTCGGCGTCGCCTGCGACGCCGCCGTCGGCGGAGTCCGTCCGTTCCGGTTGCCGACCGGAGGTCGGCCTTGCCTCGATGCTGGCCTCGAAGGTCTTGTCGGCCGTCCAGTGCTCCAGCACCCGGCGCTCCACCGAGGGCAGGTCCGGGCTCGCCGGGACACCGGCGGCGGTCGCGTCGTGCAACGGATAGGCCATCGGGGGTCGCTCTCCTCATGCAGCTCACTCAACGTGGGTCTGCGAGGACGAACCGTCCGGGGTACGCCTGGAACGGCGCTCCCGTGGTCCGCGGTACCACCCCGCTTGGCGGTCAGGATCGACCGCCCGCTCGTTACCGGCTGTGACGGGCCGCACCCGTCCGGTTCTACTGGGCCGGTTGCCCGGCTGTTCTTCCGGAGGCTCACCGGTGATGGCCGGGTCATCGCCTTACGGTGCTCAACGATACTCGACGCGCCCACCGCCACGCCGACGAGTGACGCCGAACCGGAGCGGCGGCCGGGGGAGCCGCCTTGACGCAGCGTGTGCCGCTCCCCAGAATTCACCGGTGGCCATGATCAGTTACGCCGAATACCGTGCGATGCGCCGGTTTCCTGCCCTTGACGGGCTCCGGGCGATCGCCGCGGTGATCGTCGTCGCCTTCCACTTCGGGGGGCCGCAATGGACGTGGCTGTCCGGCTCGCTCGGCGTCCAACTGTTCTTCGTGCTCTCCGGCTTCCTGATCACCACGCTGATGCTGCGCGAGGAGGAGTCGCGGGGACGGGTGTCGTTGCGGTCCTTCTACATCCGGCGCCTCTTCCGGATCCTGCCGGTCTATCTGGTGGTGCTCGCCGCGACGTACGCGCTCGCGCACCTCAACGGCGCCACCGGCAGGCTCCGCGAATCGATGCCGTACTACCTGCTCATGGTCAACGAGTTCGCGCCGAACAAGGCGTTCCTGCACTCCTGGACGATCGCTATCGAGTGGAAGTTCTACCTGGTGTGGCCGCTGCTCGCCTTCGCGTTCGTCACCGCCGCGTTCTGGCGCCGGGTGGCCGTGACGGTGCTGGCCATCGCCGCGCTCGTCGCGCTGGTCCCGTTCGAGAAGGACTGGCCCTACTGGCCGATCCACTACGTGTCGATCCTGGTGGGCTGCCTGCTGGCGATCGTCATGCACCACCCCCGGGGGTACGCGCTGCTCCGGCCGTTGACCCATCCCGTGGCGTCCGTCGCCGTGCTGGTCGGGTTCGTGGCGTTGCACCTGTCGCTGTACTACTGGCCGCCGGCCGAGGACGGCCACTCGGAGTTGATGGTCGGCGTGTACGCGGTGGCGGTGGCGCTTCTGCTCCCCGCCACGCTGACCCCTGGCCTGCCGACGAAACTGCTCTCCTGGCGACCGCTGGTGTTGGTGGGCGAACGCTCGTACTCGCTCTACCTGGTGCAGTACCTCGCCATGACGGCGGTGATCGCGCTGGTGCCGTCGTACGCCGGGCACAGCACCCGGTTGTTCGTCGCCACCACAGTTGTCGGCCTGCTCGCCGCCGACCTGCTGTACCGCTGGGTGGAGCAGCCGATGATCGCTGTGGGACGTCGGCTCTCCGGACGAGGAAAGGTTGTCCCCCCGGTGCCGTCCGCCGAGCCGCCGCTCCCCACCCCCGCGACCCCCACCCCCGCGACCCCCGCCGCCCTCACCAACCGCCCCGCCTCCGACCTGTCCGATCGGACCGTGCCGCCCGCCCCGGTCCTCACCCTCGGCGGCGACCGCCGCTGACCGGCGACCGCCGTTGACCGGCGACCGCCGTTGATCATGAGGTTGACGGGACGGTCGGTCGCCGAGCCACCCGCCAACCTCATGATCAACGAGCTGCGGTCAGGGGGCCGGGAGGGTGGTGTTCCAGAGCGAGGCGCCGTCGCGGTCGCGCAGGTGGACCGTCAGGGCCTCCGACTCGCCGTCGATGGTGACCTCACCGAAGTGCTGGAAACCTCCCGCCGGGCCTGTGTTGGCCACCGGCGGCGCGTGCACGAAGGCCGCCTGCGGCCCGAACGTGCCGTCCAACGCGTTCGGGCCGAACGCGCCGGCGTGCGCCGGGCCGGAGACGAACTCCCAGAACGGGGTGAAGTCGCCGACCGCCGCGCGGGACGGGTCGTAGTGGTGTGCGGCGGAGTAGTGCACGTCGGCGGTCAGGAAGACCATGCCGGTCACCCCGGCCCGGTGGGTGGCCCGCAGCACCTCGGCGAACTCCAGCTCCCGGCCCGCCGGCGCACCCGGGTCGCCCTGCGCGACCCCCTCCTGCGCGCCCGGGCCGTCCGGCACCACCACACCGATCGGCAGGTCGTTGGCGATCACCTTCCAGGTCGCCGTGGAGCGCTTCAGCTCCCGGATCAGCCACTCCCGCTGCTGCCGGCCGAGCAGGCCACGCTTCGGGTCGGCGTACGTGTTGCCGTCGTTCGGGTCCTTGTGGGTGCGCATGTCCAGCACGAACACGTCCAGCGACGGCCCGTACGACAGCCGCCGGTACATCGGCCCGTCGACCGGCACCGGTAGCCACTCGTTGAACGCCTGCCGGGCCCGGGCGGCCAGCACGTCCACCCGCCGCTCGGTGTAGCGCGGGTCGTCGAGGATCTCGCCCGGGTACCAGTTGTTCAGGACCTCGTGGTCGTCCCACTGGTTGATCTGCGGCACCGCCGCGGCGAACTCCCGCAGGTGCTCGTCGAGCAGGTTGTACGCGAACTGCCCGCGGTACTCGGTGAGCGTCTCGGCGACCTTGCTCTTCTCCGGGGTGACCAGGTTGCGCCAGATCCGCCCGTCGGGCAGCGTCACCGACTCGACCAGCGGGCCGTCGGCGTACACGGTGTCGCCGCTGCACAGGAAGAAGTCCGGCCGGGTCTGCCGCATGGCCCGGAAGATCGACATGCCACCGAAGTTCGGGTCGATGCCCCAGCCCTGCCCGACCACGTCGCCGGTCCAGACGAACTTCACGTCGCGTCGCCGGTGCCGCCCCGGCGCGGTGGTCAGCGTCCCGGTCAGCGGCTCGCTGACCACCCCGTGCCGGTCCAGGCTCTCCACCCGCACCCGGTAGTGCAGCCGCTCGGCGTCCGGCAGCCCTCGCAGCCGGACCTTCCCGGTGAAGTCGCCGTTCGGGGTGAGCACCGGGCCGCGCAGCTTGCGCGCCCCCCGGAAGTCCGGCCGACGGCTCACCTCGACAAGCATCCGACCCGGCCGGTCGGCCCGCGTCCAGACCAGTGCCGAGTCCGCGGTCACGTCGCCGCTCTGCACACCGTGGGTGAGCACCGGGCGCTCCGCCGGGCGCCAGGCCGGGGCGGCGTTCGCGCCGGCACCGCCCAACAGGGCGCCACCGGCGGCGCCGGCGCCGACCACCAGGCCGGTCCGCAGCAGGGTACGTCGATCAAGCTCGGTCATGCTTCCTCCCGATCATGGGTTGACCCCGTGGGTCTATCGGGCGGAGGTGACAGTGAGCGGCGGCCCGGGTGACGCGAACGCGAACGCCTGTCGTCGGGGCGTCGGTCGGCTGGCCGCCCACCCCGGCCGCCGGGCGGCATGAGCGGGGTCACACCCCCGGTTGTCACGACCCACCCCGGCCCAACCGTCGTATCGGCGTCGGACCGATCAGGAGGTAGTCATGCAACGGATGAACCCGCCCGAGGTCGTACCGCAGGCGTACAAGGCGGTCCTGGGGCTGGAGAAGTACGTCCAGGCGAACGTCGACCACACAGTGCTGGAGCTGGTGAAGCTGCGGGCGTCGATGATCAACGGGTGCGCGTACTGCGTGGACATGCACAGCCGGGACGCGCTCGCCGGCGGCGAGTCGAGCCAGCGGCTGTTCGCGGTCGCCACCTGGCGGGAGGCGCCCTTCTTCGACGAGCGGGAGCGGGCCGCGCTGGCCCTCACCGACGCGGTCACCCGGCTCGGCGAGCACGGGGTGCCGGACGAGGTGTGGGATGCCGCCGCGAAGGTCTGGTCGGAGAAGGAACTGGCCGACCTCGTCATCGCGATTGCCACAATCAACGTGTGGAACCGGATCGGGGTGACGATGCGGCTGGAGCCTCCGGCCCAGGCGTGACCACCGAGGCGGCAGCGGAGGCGGCCGGTGCGCTCGAGGCGCACCGGCCCATGCTGCTTGGGCTCGCGTACCGCCTGCTCGGCAGCCGGCACGACGCGGAGGACGTGCTCCAGGAGGCGTACCTGCGCTGGCTGGGTGTGGACCGGGCCCGGGTCGACGAGCCGCGCCGGTACCTGTCCCGGGTGGTCACCCGGTTGGCCCTGGACCGGCTGCGCGCTCGGCAGGCGGCCCGCGAGACGTACGTCGGGACGTGGTTGCCCGAGCCGGTGCCGACCGCGCCCTCGCCGTTCGGGCCGTTGGACCGGGTGGAGCTACGCGACACGCTCTCCACAGCGTTGCTGCACGTCCTGGAGCGACTCACCCCGCCGGAGCGGGCGGTGTACGTCCTGCACACGGCCTTCGACCTGCCGTACGCGGAGATCGCCGAGATCCTGGACCGGTCCGTCACCGACTGTCGGCAGTTGTACCACCGTGCCACCGCGCGGGTACGGCAGGAGCAGCGCCGGTTCACCGCCAGCCGCCCGGAGCGGGAGCGACTGCTGGACGCGTTCCTCGCCGCCGCCCGCGACGGCGACCTGGCGAGGCTCACCGAGCTGGTGGCCGCCGACGCCACAGCGTGGAACGACGGTGGCGGTCGGGCGCGGGCCGCCCTGAACCCGGTCACCGGCGCGGACCGGATCGCCCGGTTCTACGCCGGGGTCTACGGCCCGCGTCACCGGGTGACAATGGATCCGATCGAGCTCAACGGGGAGCCCGCGATGCTGATCACCCGCGCGGACGGCAGTCGATACACGCTGACCATCGCGGCGGCCGACGGGCGGATCACCGGGATCTACGTGGTCGGAAACCCGGCGAAGGTGCCGGTGGTCGGCTGAACCCGGGCGTCGTCGACCCCGGGCCGGTGGGCGTCAGCCCAGCTCGGGGAACCAGAGCGCGATCTCGCGCTTGGCGCTGTCCGTCGAGTCGGAGGCGTGCACCAGGTTCTCCCGGTTGGACAGCGACAGGTCACCCCGGATGGTGCCGGCGGCGGCCCTGCGCCCGTCGGTGGCGCCGACCAGCCCGCGGACCACGTCGATGACCTGGTCGCCGGAGAGCACCAGGGCGACCAGCGGGCCGCCGGTCATGAAGTCCTTCAGCGGCGGGTAGAACGCCTTGTCGACGTGCTCGGCGTAGTGCTCGTCGGCGAGCGCGGCGTCCATCGTCCGGTGCACCATCGCGTCGATCCGCAGCCCCTTGCGCTCGAAGCGGGAGAGGACCTCGCCGACCAGGCCGCGGCGGACCGCGTCGGGCTTGATCAGAACGAGGCTGCGCTCATCCGGGCTGTTGCTGGACACGCTGGGTTCCTCCTGTACGCGCGGAACGCTTGGGATCGGTACGGTCAGCCTAGCGACCCGGTCCCGGCGCCGGCGCGGCGGCCGGTCTTTCCCCCGGTGGCCGATCCGGCCTAGCCTGGCCCTGACCCCCGGGAGGTCCACTGTGGCGAATGGCGGGAACCGACCCATCGCGCCGGTACGCAAGCTGATCGGCACGGTGCTGGGCACCGTGGCCACGTTCGTCGTCCTGTTCGGGCTGGGCATGACCAGTTGGGCCATCGTGGCTCTCGGGGTCGCCCTGCTGGTGCTGGCGATCGCGCTGGCGACCGTACGCGGCGGCGGTCGCACGTGGGTCGTCGGTGTCGGGCACGTGCACAGCGCCTCCGAACCACCCACCCAGTACGCGTTCGGCCGCTGTGAACTGCAACTGGTGATCGATGCCCCTGGTCTGCCGCCGCGATCCAAGAAAATCATCGAGCCGAGGGTGCCGGTCTCCAAGTGGCCGTCGCTGGGCCAGACCCTGCCGATCCGGGTCGCGTTGGACGACCAGCGGCACGTCAAGGTCCTCTGGGACGAGGTGCCGACCCACGCCGAGACCGCCGCTGCCGTCGCCGATCTCCCGCCGGAGTTCGCCGAGGCGGAGGCCATGGACGAGCTGCTGATCCAGCAGGACGCGCCGCCGTGGGCCGACCGCGCACCCGACGACGACTTCCGCGACGACTTCCGGGACCCGGTCGGTGACCCGTTCCGGGACCCGCTCGGTGACCCCCTGCGCAGCGACGCTTCCCGCGACGACCTCCTACGTGACGACCTTCGGCGCGATGACCTCCGGCGCGATGACCTTCGGCGCGATGACCCGGTCGTCGTGCCCGAGGAACGCGAGCCGGTGGTGATGCACCAGAGCCCGGGTGGCCCGGTGGTGTTGGAGGGCGTTCTCGTCGAGCAGCAGCCCGGTGGGTTGCCCCGACGGGCCACACCGGCGCCGCGCCCGCCCGCCGAGGAGCGCTTCGACGAGCCCGCCGCCGACCGGTTCGACGCTCCGGCACAGCACGGCACGACCGTCCCACCCGTCGAGGACCCCGTCGACCCGCCCAACGCGCAGCGCTCCGACCCACCGCCCGCGCAGCGGTCCGGTCCCGGCGCGGCCGACCCGCTGGACCCACTCGACCTTCCGCTGGACGATCCGTCCCCGGCCGGGGCCGCACGCGCGACAGTGACCGACGAGGAACTGGACCAGGCGATCTTCGGGTTCGAAGCCGCTTCGGCCGCGGACCCGACCGCGCCGATCAGCGGAGTCGGGCTCACCCTGCTGGTCACCGACCTGCCCCGGTCGCTCACCTTCTACCGCGACATGCTCGGCTTCAACGAGGTCGACCAGGGTGCCCACAACGCCGTCCTCGCCTCCGGGACGACCCGGATCGTCCTCCGCGAGGTGACCGGGGCAGCACCCATCAGCCGCCGGCTCGTACACGTCAACCTCGAGGTCAACGACATCGAGGCGGCGTACGAACGGCTGCGCGAGTCGGGCGTCCGCTTCACGTACGCGCCCCGGGTGGTCAACCGGGGCACCAAGCTGGAGGGGTGGGCGGCGGCCTTCCGCGACCCGGACGGCCACGGCGTCGCGCTCACCCAGTGGCGCGAACGCGCCGAGGCCTGACCCGGGTCCGCTCCCGCCTCGGTCGGGTCCGGCGTCAGCCGAGGATGACCCGGCGAACATGCAACGCGTACGCCCAGACCAGGGCGAAGATGATGCCCAGCCCGAGCAGCGACCAGTGCAGCAGACCACCCAGCAACAGCAGGCCCTGGAGCACGGTGCCGGCGTTCCACGCCCAGGGGCGGCGCATCATGCCGGCGAGCACCACGGCGGCCACCGCCAGTGCCACGACCGCACCGATCGCGGCCCCACCGAGGTCACCGCCGACCACCCGGATCGGCTGGATCGCCAGCAGGAGCACCAGCGCCTCCAGGCTGAGCGTGCCGGCGCCGAGACCGCGTACCGCCCGCTCCGGGTTGCGCAACCCGGAGCGCCGCGGCTGCCCGGCCGTGGGCTCCTCCCCCACCGGCTCCTCGGCCGGCGGGCGCGTCGGGTCCTCGGTGGGGTGCGGCTCCCGCTCCGGGCTGGTCATCGCTTCAGCAGCCGGCGCGCGTCGGCGACCGTCACCACGGAACCCGTGACCAGCACCCCGACCCCGCTCAGCTCACCGGGGACGTCCTCCTCGGCCATCGCCACCGCCAGCTCGATCGCGTCCGGCATCTCCTCGGCCGAGGCCACCCGCTCCTCGCCGAAGATCTCGGCGGCCAGCGCGGCGAGCTCCTCCGTCGGCATCGCCCGGGGCGAGCTGTTGCGGGTGACCACCACCTGGTCGACCACCGGCTCCAACAGCTCCAGCAGCGCTTCCGCGTCCTTGTCGGCCAGTACGCCGATCACGGCCACCAGCTTGCTGAACGCGAACTCCTCCTGGAGCGCGGTGACTGTGGCCTTCATGCCGTGCGGGTTGTGCGCCCCGTCCAGCAGGATCGTCGGGGCGTTGCGGACCCGCTCCAGCCGGCCCGGGGAGCTGGTCGAGGCGAAGCCCTCCCGGACCGCCTCCAGGTCCAGCTGCCGCCGAGCCCCCGCACCCAGGAACGCCTCCACGGCGGCGAGCGCCACCGCAGCGTTTTGCGCCTGGTGGGCGCCGTGCAGCGGGATGAACACGTCGTCGTACACGCCGCCCAGCCCCTGGAGGCTGAGCACCTGACCGCCGACCGCGACCGCCCGGCTCACCACTCCGAACTCGGCGCCCTCCCGGGCGATGGTGGCCCCGACCTCGGCGCAGCGGTCGAGGAGCGGGCCCGCGGCCTCCTCCTCCTGCGCCGCCGCGATCACGGTGGCGCCCGGATGGATGATGCCGGCCTTGGCCAGCGCGATGTCCTGGAGCGTGTCGCCGAGCCACTCGGTGTGGTCCAGGCCGATCGGGGTGATCACACAGACTCCGGCCTGGATGACGTTCGTGGCGTCCTCGGCGCCGCCGAGGCCGACCTCGACCACCGCGATGTCGACAGGCGCGTCGGCGAACGTGGCGAACGCCAGCGCGGTGGTCATGTCGAAGTACGTCAGCGGCTCGTCCGACCGTGCGTCGACCAGCTCGGCCAACGGTTTGATCTCCCGGTACACCGAAGTGAACCGCTCCTCGCTGACCGGCTCCCCGTCCAGGCTGATCCGCTCCCGGACGGTCTCCAGGTGCGGGCTGGTGTACCGGCCGGTGTGCAGCCCGTGCGCCCGCAGTAGCGAGTCGATCATCCGCGCGGTGGAGGTCTTGCCGTTGGTGCCGGTCAGGTGGATCGCGGGGTACGCCCGCTGTGGGCTGCCGAGCAGGTCGAGCAGCGACTCGATCCGGTCCAGCTCGAAGACCATGCGGGTGAAACCGCGGGCGTTCAGCTCGGCTTCGACGGCGGCGAAATCGGTACGGTCGGTCACGAGGGCAGTGTCTCCAGAGCAGCGTCGATCCGGACCAGGTCGGCCTCGGCGGTGGCGAGCCGGTCGCGGATCTTCGCGACCACCGGCTCGGGGGCCTTGCCGATGAAGGCAGGGTTGTCGAGCTTCGCCCGGGCCTGCGCGACCTCCTTCTCGGCCGCCGCGCGGTCCTTCGTCAGCCGGGCCCGCTCGGCGGCCACGTCGATCGACCCCCGGGTGTCCAACGCGACACCGACCGCGCCGGGCATGGCCAGCGTGGCGCTGGCCTGGAAGTCGTCACCGGCCGGGTCCAGCCGGACCAGCGAACGGATCAGCGGCTCGTGGGCGGCGATACCCGCGCCGGACAGGCCGTCCAGCCGGGCGGCCACCCGCTGCGTCGGGCGCAGCCCCTGGTCGGAACGGAACCGGCGGATCTCGGTGACCACCCGCTGCACGCCGACCAGCTCGGCCTCGGCGGCGTCGTCGATCAGCGACCGGTCGGCCACCGGCCAGGCGGCGGCCTGCACCGTCTCGCCGCCGGTCAGCGCGAGCCACAACTCTTCGGTGACGAACGGGATGACCGGGTGCAGCAGCCGCAGCAACTGGTCGAGCACGTGCCCGAGCACCCGACGGCTGGCCTCCGCGCGCTCACCGCCCTCGGCGAGCACCGGCTTGCTCAGCTCGACGTACCAGTCGCAGACGTCGTCCCAGGCGAAGTGGTACAGCAGGTCGCACACCTTGGCGAACTCGTACGACTCGAACTGCTCGTCGACCTCGGCGGTGACGTGCGCCAACCGGGACAGGATCCACCGGTCGACGGTGGAGAGCTGCTCGGTGGGGGGCAGGTCGCCCGTGGTGTGTGCGCCGTTCATCAGGGCGAACCGGGTGGCGTTCCAGAGCTTGTTGCAGAAGTTGCGGGAGCCCTGGCACCACTCCTCGCTGACCGGGACATCCTGGCCGGGGTTCGCGCCCCGCGCCAGGGTGAACCGGGTGGCGTCGGCGCCGTACCTGTCGATCCAGTCCAGTGGGTCGACCACGTTGCCGAACGACTTCGACATCTTCTTGCCGAACTGGTCGCGCACCATGCCGTGCAGGGCGACCACGTCGAAGGGCGGCCGGCCGTCCATCGCGTAGAGGCCGAACATCATCATCCGGGCGACCCAGAAGAACAGGATGTCGTACCCGGTGACCAGCACGCTGGTCGGGTAGAACTTCGCCAGGTCCGGGGTCTGCTCGGGCCAGCCCAGTGTGGAGAACGGCCACAGGCCGCTGGAGAACCAGGTGTCCAGGACGTCTTCGTCCTGGTGCCAGCCCTCGCCGGTCGGCGGCGCCTCGTCGGGGCCGACGCAGACGATCTCACCCGCCGGGCCGTACCAGACCGGGATGCGGTGCCCCCACCACAGCTGGCGGGAGATGCACCAGTCGTGCATGTTGTCGACCCAGGCGAAGTAGCGCTTGGCCAGCTCGGCCGGCTCGATACGGACCCGGCCGTCGCGCACCGCGTCGCCCGCGGCCTGGGCCAGCGGGGCGGTGTTGACGAACCACTGCAGCGACAGCCGCGGCTCGACGGTGGTCTTGCAGCGCGAGCAGTGCCCGACCGCGTGCATGTACGGGCGCTTCTCGGCGACGATCCGGCCCTGCTCCCGGAGCGCGGCCACGATCGCGGGCCGCGCCTCGAACCGGTCCAACCCCTCGAACGGGCCGGGCACGGTGATCACACCGCGCTCGTCCATCACGGTCAGCGCGGGCAGGCCGTGGCGCTGGCCGATCTCGAAGTCGTTCGGGTCGTGCGCGGGCGTCACCTTGACCATGCCGGTGCCGAAGGACGGGTCGACGTGCGCGTCGGCGACGATCGGGATCCGGCGGCCGGTCAGCGGCAGCTCGACCTCGGTGCCGATCAGGTGCTGGTAGCGCTCGTCGTCGGGGTGCACCGCCACGGCGGTGTCGCCGAGCATCGTCTCGGCCCGGGTGGTGGCCACCACGACCTCGTCGCTGTAGCGGATCGAGATCAGCTCGCCGTCGTCGTCGGTGTGCTCGACCTCGATGTCGGAGAGCGCCGTGAGGCAGCGCGGACACCAGTTGATGATCCGGTTGGCCCGGTAGATCAGCCCGTCGTCGAAGAGCTTCTTGAAGATCGTCTGGACGGCGCGGGTCAGCCCCTCGTCCATGGTGAAGCGCTCGCGGTCCCAGTCGACGGAGTCGCCGAGGCGGCGCATCTGGCCGAGGATGGCGCCACCGGACTCGGCCTTCCACTGCCAGACCCGCTCGACGAACTTCTCCCGGCCGAGGTCGTGCCGGGACAGCCCCTCGGCGGCGAGCTGACGCTCGACCAGGTTCTGGGTGGCGATGCCGGCGTGGTCCATGCCCGGCAGCCACAGCGCCTCGAAGCCCTGCATCCGCTTACGCCGGGTCAACGCGTCCATCAGCGTGTGCTCGAACGCGTGGCCCATGTGCAGCGAGCCGGTGACGTTCGGCGGCGGGATGACGATGGTGAAGGGAGGCTTGTCGCTGTCGGCGGAGGCCCGGAAGTGCCCGGCGGCTACCCACTGCTCGTACCGTCGCTGCTCAACCTCACCGGGCTGGTACTGGCCGGCAAGGGTCGGGGCGTCGGGGCGTCGGGCATCCAGTCTCTCGGTCACCGGACAAGTCTACGGAGGGCTTCCGCAGACCTGACGTGCGCCACCTGCCGTTCGCGTACGGTGTCGGCTATGTCCGACGCACATCTCACCGAGCGGTCGCGCGACGGCGGCCGCGAGCCGGTCGAGCTGACCGAAGAGCCGATCCAGCTGAGCACCCGGGACCCCGGAGGCGACCCCGACGAGCGGTCCGGCGGCTGGTCCCGCCGACGCAAGATCGGTTGGACGGTCGCACTGGTGGTCGGCCTCGCCGGCGCCGCAGTGCTCGGTGTCGGTGGGTTGCGGGTGGCGCAACAGAAGGACACCCAGCTGACGTCACCCGATCAGGTGGCGGGTCTGACCCGCGACGACAGTGAGCGAGCGAAGAGCACTGCCGACTATCTGCGCAGCGGCCTGGCCGCCAACATCGAGCTGGACCGTAGCTTCGGCACTGTCTACCGCGACCCGGCCGACGAGAAGCGCTCAGTGCTCATCTTCGGGGGCACCACACTGCTCTGGCAGCCGGAGCGGGACCTGGACAGCCTCTTCCGGCTGATGTCGGACGAGACCGGTGCGGTGAACGGTCTGCGCGAGCTCCCCGCGGGCAGCCTCGGCGGGGTGTTGAAGTGCGGCAGCACCAGCGGCGAGGGCGGAGACTTCGCGGTGTGCGGCTGGGCCGACCACGGCAGCGTGGTCATGGCGATGTTCCCGGGCCGATCGGTCGACGACGCCGGCGGCCTGCTGCGCAACCTCCGCGACGGCATGCAGACCCGAGGCTGACCCGCACTGCGGACCACCACGCGCCGCTCCGCAGGCCGCGGGCCCGCCGACCACATGATCGCGCAACATTCTGGTTGTAGGGGCATCACTGCGGCCGTGAGACCCCGCTATCAGGACAACCGTATCGGGCACGCAGAAAAGGCCACCCCCATTGGGGTGGCCTTTTCTGAAAGATTGTCCGGCGGCGTCCTACTCTCCCACACCCTCACGAGTGCAGTACCATCGGCGCTGGAGGGCTTAGCTTCCGGGTTCGGAATGTAACCGGGCGTTTCCCCTCCGCCATGACCGCCGTAACTCTATGAACATATCAAACAACCCCGGCACACAAACACGGGTGTTCGCTTGTTCAGAGTTGCACAGTGGACGCGTAGCAGCTTAGTAGTCAAGTCCTCGGCCTATTAGTACCGGTCAACTGAACCCGTTACCGGGCTTACATTTCCGGCCTATCAACCCAGTCGTCTAGCTGGGGGCCTTACCCCACCAAGGTGGGTGGGATACCTCATCTTGAAGCAGGCTTCCCGCTTAGATGCTTTCAGCGGTTATCCCTTCCGAACGTAGCTAACCAGCCGTGCCCTTGGCAGGACAACTGGCACACCAGAGGTTCGTCCGTCCCGGTCCTCTCGTACTAGGGACAGCCCTTCTCAAGTATCCTACGCGCACGGCGGATAGGGACCGAACTGTCTCACGACGTTCTAAACCCAGCTCGCGTACCGCTTTAATGGGCGAACAGCCCAACCCTTGGGACCTGCTACAGCCCCAGGATGCGACGAGCCGACATCGAGGTGCCAAACCATCCCGTCGATATGGACTCTTGGGGAAGATCAGCCTGTTATCCCCGGGGTACCTTTTATCCGTTGAGCGACACCGCTTCCACTCGCAAGTGCCGGATCACTAGTCCCGACTTTCGTCCCTGCTCGACCTGTCAGTCTCACAGTCAAGCTCCCTTGTGTACTTGCACTCAACACCTGATTGCCAACCAGGCTGAGGGAACCTTTGGGCGCCTCCGTTACCTTTTAGGAGGCAACCGCCCCAGTTAAACTACCCACCAGACACTGTCCCTGAACCGGATAACGGTCCGAAGTTAGATACCCAAATCAACCAGAGTGGTATTTCAAGATTGCCTCCACCCATACTGGCGTATGGACTTCACCGGCTCCCACCTATCCTACACAAGCTAATTCGAGTACCAATGTCAAGCTATAGTAAAGGTCCCGGGGTCTTTCCGTCCTGCCGCGCGTAACGAGCATCTTTACTCGTACTGCAATTTCGCCGGGCCTGTGGTTGAGACAGTGGGGAAGTCGTTACGCCATTCGTGCAGGTCGGAACTTACCCGACAAGGAATTTCGCTACCTTAGGATGGTTATAGTTACCACCGCCGTTTACTGGCGCTTAAGTTCTCCGCTTCGCCCCGAAGAGCTAACAGGTCCCCTTAACGTTCCAGCACCGGGCAGGCGTCAGTCCATATACATCGAATTACTTCTTCGCATGGACCTGTGTTTTTAGTAAACAGTCGCTTCCCCCTGCTCTCTGCGGCCATACAACGCTCCACCCGCGCGGGGCTTCACGTCTCCGGCCCCCCTTCTCCCTAAGTTACGGGGGCAATTTGCCGAGTTCCTTAACCACAGTTCGCCCGATCGCCTCGGTATTCTCTACCTGACCACCTGTGTCGGTTTGGGGTACGGGCCGCTAAGAACTCGCTAGAGGCTTTTCTCGGCAGCATAGGATCACTGACTTCACCTGAATCGGCTCGGCATCACGTCTCAGCCCTAGTGTGTTGCGGATTTGCCTACAACACGGCCTACACGCTTACCCCGGCACAACCACCGGCCGGGCTCAGCTACCTTCCTGCGTCACCCCATCGCTTGACTACTACCCATCAGGTTCCCACGCTCCCTCAACTCAGTCCGAAGACCTCACCAAGTTCGGATGGTTAGCACAACGAGGTTCATCAGGGACGCTCTTTCGCGGGTACGGGAATATCAACCCGTTGTCCATCGACTACGCCTCTCGGCCTCGCCTTAGGTCCCGACTCACCCAGGGCGGATTAGCCTGGCCCTGGAACCCTTGGTCATCCGGCGGAAGGGTTTCTCACCCTTCTTTCGCTACTCATGCCTGCATTCTCACTCGTGCCGCGTCCACAACTGGGTCACCCCGCTGCTTCACTCGCGGCACGACGCTCCCCTACCCATCCACACACCTGCACAAGGAATCAAGTCCAAGCGAGGATAAAATGTGAATGCCACAGCTTCGGCGGTGTGCTTGAGCCCCGCTACATTGTCGGCGCGGAACCACTTGACCAGTGAGCTATTACGCACTCTTTAAAGGGTGGCTGCTTCTAAGCCAACCTCCTGGTTGTCTATGCGACCCCACATCCTTTTCCACTTAGCACACGCTTAGGGGCCTTAGCTGGTGATCTGGGCTGTTTCCCTCTCGACTACGAAGCTTATCCCCCGCAGTCTCACTGCCGCGCTCTCACTTACCGGCATTCGGAGTTTGGCTGATTTCGGTAAGCTTGTGGGCCCCCTAGACCATCCAGTGCTCTACCTCCGGCAAGAAACACGCGACGCTGCACCTAAATGCATTTCGGGGAGAACCAGCTATCACGGAGTTTGATTGGCCTTTCACCCCTAACCACAGGTCATCCCCCAATTTTTCAACATTGGTGGGTTCGGCCCTCCACGCGGTCTTACCCGCGCTTCAGCCTGCCCATGGCTAGATCACTCCGCTTCGGGTCTAGGACACGCGACTGAATCGCCCTATTCAGACTCGCTTTCGCTACGGCTCCCCCACACGGGTTAACCTCGCCACATGCCACTAACTCGCAGGCTCATTCTTCAAAAGGCACGCCGTCACCCCGCAAGGCTCCGACGGATTGTAGGCGAACGGTTTCAGGTACTATTTCACTCCCCTCCCGGGGTACTTTTCACCATTCCCTCACGGTACTTGTCCGCTATCGGTCACCAGGAAGTATTTAGGCTTACCAGGTGGTCCTGGCAGATTCACGGCAGATTTCAGGGGTCCGCCGCTACTCGGGAACACCCACAGAAGGTCAGCAACTTTCACCTACCGGACTCTCACCGTCTACGGTCAGCCATTCCAGACTGTTCGACTAGCCACTGACTTTGTAACTCCTCGAGTGCATGTCAGTACACTCAGCGGGGTCCCACAACCCCGACCACGCAACCCCTGACAGGTATCACACGCAGCCGGTTTAGCCTCGATCCGCTTTCGCTCGCCACTACTCACGGAATCACTAAATTGTTTTCTCTTCCTACGGGTACTGAGATGTTTCACTTCCCCGCGTTCCCTCCACACACCCTATGTGTTCAGGTGTGGGTGACACCACATGACTGGTGCCAGGTTTCCCCATTCGGACACCCTGGGATCACAGCTTGGTTGACAGCTCCCCCAGGCCTATCGCGGCCTCCCACGTCCTTCATCGGCTCCTGGTGCCAAGGCATTCACCGTTCGCCCTTGACAACTTGACCACAAAGATGCTCGCGTCCACTGTGCAATTCTCAACAAACGACCAACCCACAACCCGATCCGCCCCACACCAAACCCGACAACAGTCAGCGGTATGTGAGGCCAGGCCATGCCTGGCAGACTGCCAGCCCCCACACAGGAGGCCAGCCACGTCTCTGAAACAACAACCACACGGGTTGTTCCTTCAGGACCCAACAGGGTGCCTACATCTCCCCCCAGCCGCACCAGAAGCAACCGTTCCCACCACCCAAGGGTGGCTGTACTAGGCGCCGCCGGCCGTTGCCAGGGCAAAACTTGCCAGTGTCTCCGCCATCTGAGCACCCCGACCCAACATTCGTAGGCCGCGGGCTCCTTGCACCCTTTCAGGTGAAGGTGCTCCTTAGAAAGGAGGTGATCCAGCCGCACCTTCCGGTACGGCTACCTTGTTACGACTTCGTCCCAATCGCCAGCCCCACCTTCGACGGCTCCCTCCACAAGGGTTGGGCCACCGGCTTCGGGTGTTGCCGACTTTCGTGACGTGACGGGCGGTGTGTACAAGGCCCGGGAACGTATTCACCGCAGCGTTGCTGATCTGCGATTACTAGCGACTCCGACTTCACGGGGTCGAGTTGCAGACCCCGATCCGAACTGAGACCGGCTTTTTGGGATTCGCTCCACCTCGCGGTATCGCAGCCCATTGTACCGGCCATTGTAGCATGCGTGAAGCCCTGGACATAAGGGGCATGATGACTTGACGTCATCCCCACCTTCCTCCGAGTTGACCCCGGCAGTCTTCGATGAGTCCCCGCCATAACGCGCTGGCAACATCGAACGAGGGTTGCGCTCGTTGCGGGACTTAACCCAACATCTCACGACACGAGCTGACGACAGCCATGCACCACCTGTGACCGCCCCCGAAGGACCTCACATCTCTGCGAGTTTTGCGGCCATGTCAAACCCAGGTAAGGTTCTTCGCGTTGCATCGAATTAATCCGCATGCTCCGCCGCTTGTGCGGGCCCCCGTCAATTCCTTTGAGTTTTAGCCTTGCGGCCGTACTCCCCAGGCGGGGCGCTTAATGCGTTAGCTGCGGCACAGGGAACCGGAGAGGCCCCCCACACCTAGCGCCCAACGTTTACAGCGTGGACTACCAGGGTATCTAATCCTGTTCGCTCCCCACGCTTTCGCTCCTCAGCGTCAGTATCGGCCCAGAGACCCGCCTTCGCCACCGGTGTTCCTCCTGATATCTGCGCATTTCACCGCTACACCAGGAATTCCAGTCTCCCCTACCGAACTCTAGCCTGCCCGTATCGACCGCAGGCTTGGGGTTGAGCCCCAAGTTTTCACGGTCGACGCGACAAGCCGCCTACGAGCTCTTTACGCCCAATAAATCCGGACAACGCTCGCACCCTACGTCTTACCGCGGCTGCTGGCACGTAGTTGGCCGGTGCTTCTTCTGCAGGTACCGTCACTCTCGCTTCGTCCCTGCTGAAAGAGGTTTACAACCCGAAGGCCGTCATCCCTCACGCGGCGTCGCTGCATCAGGCTTCCGCCCATTGTGCAATATTCCCCACTGCTGCCTCCCGTAGGAGTCTGGGCCGTGTCTCAGTCCCAGTGTGGCCGGTCGCCCTCTCAGGCCGGCTACCCGTCGTCGCCTTGGTAGGCCATCACCCCACCAACAAGCTGATAGGCCGCGAGCCCATCCCAAGCCGAAAAACTTTCCACCACCAGCCATGCGGCCAGCAGTCCTATTCGGTATTAGCCCCCGTTTCCGAGGGTTATCCCAAAGCTTGGGGCAGGTTGCTCACGTGTTACTCACCCGTTCGCCGCTCGAGTACCCCGAAGGGCCTTTCCGCTCGACTTGCATGTGTTAAGCACGCCGCCAGCGTTCGTCCTGAGCCAGGATCAAACTCTCCAACAAAAAATTAGTTGAACAGCTATCCCGGCAACAAACAAATGTTGCCAAAGGAATCCCAACCAGCCAGCAAAAACTGACCAGTCCGGGGTATAAATCATAATTGGCACTGGCTTTACAAGCACCCTGTTGAGTTCTCAAAGAACAACCACACACCGACCAGAAGCCCCACCCAAGTGGAACCCCAACCGGGGCTAATTTCCGTACCGCGTCCGGCGCTTTCAGCGCCAGGCACTTTTACTACGTTACCCGCTCGTTTCCGCCGTGTCAAACCGATATTTCGCGGTTCGTCGTGCTTCACCCGATAATGCGGATAGTGTTGCTAGCTCGAGTCCACGATGACGCACATCGTTTCCGACGTTCGTTTCTGTCGTGGGAAGCCGCAGACCGGCCGATCGCCGCTTCGCGGCTCTCCGCCCGGCTCCTGCCGGCTTCAGAACTCTACCCGGTCGGCTCCGCGTTCGCAACCCCGTTTCCGGAGTGTTCCGCACCGCCCGATCCTCAGTCTCGCTCGGCGTTCCCGCCACGAGCCTGGCGCCCGTTCTCGGCCGGTTTGTCCGGCCTCCCCCGTGCAGAGAGAAAG